>NZ_CP166775.1:0-4800000 GCF_059695575.1 Pseudomonas sp. LBUM1678 | reverse complement strand
TTAGCCCGGCGTTTTTGTGTGCGGCGAAAAGTGATCAGGTGCGAGCGCGTTTCGGCAGCACATCCTTGAGCTTGGCGTGCATGCTGCGCAAGGTGTTTTCAGTCGCGGACCAATCGATGCAGGCATCGGTGACCGACACGCCGTATTGCAGGTCGGCGAGGTCTTTCGGGATGGCCTGGCAGCCCCAGTTCAGGTGACTTTCGACCATCAGGCCGATGATCGACTGGTTGCCTTCGAGGATCTGGTTGGCGACGTTCTCCATCACCAGCGGTTGCAGGGCCGGGTCTTTGTTGGAGTTGGCGTGGCTGCAATCGACCATGATGTTCGGCTTGATCTTCGCCTTGTTCAGCGCCTGCTCGCAGAGCGCGACGCTGACCGAATCATAGTTCGGCTTGCCGTTGCCGCCGCGCAGTACGACGTGACCGTAGGCGTTGCCCTTGGTGGTGACGATCGACACGCCACCTTCCTGGTTGATCCCCAGGAACCGGTGCGGGCTGGAAACCGACTGCAGGGCGTTGATCGCAACCGTCAGGCCGCCATCGGTGCCGTTCTTGAAGCCGACGGCCGAAGACAGGCCGGAAGCCATTTCACGGTGAGTCTGGGATTCGGTGGTGCGCGCGCCGATGGCCGACCAACTGATCAGGTCCTGCAAGTATTGCGGGGAGATCGGGTCAAGGGCTTCAGTGGCGGTTGGCAGGCCCATCTCGGCCAGGTCCAGCAGCAACTGACGACCGATGTGCAGACCGTCCTGAATCTTGAAGGAGTCATCCAGGTACGGGTCGTTGATCAAGCCTTTCCAGCCAACGGTGGTGCGTGGCTTCTCGAAATACACGCGCATGACCAGATACAAGGTATCGGACACTTCTGCGGCAAGCACTTTCAGGCGCTCGGCGTATTCGTGGGCGGCCTTGATGTCGTGAATCGAGCAAGGCCCGATCACGACGAACAGGCGGTGGTCGGTGCCATCGAGAATGTTGCGAATGACTTCGCGGCCCTTGGTGACGGTGCGCAGGGCAGCGTCGCTCAGAGGGATATCACGCTTGAGCTGATCGGGAGTGATCAGGGTCTCGTTGGAGGCGACGTTTAGGTCGTTGATCGGTAAATCAGCCATCGTTTACTCGTCAGGTCACGGGTGCCGCCGCCAGCGAACCCGCGCGGCGGAGCACAGCAAATTAAGCGCGTCGGGGAGCCGAACCTTAGCGCGTTACGCGCCTGCTCGACAATGGGCAGACACCAGTTTGCGGGGCATTCTCAGTAATTGAGAGCGCCGCTCAACCCAGCGCAGGCTGTGCAAATGCCTTGCGAACCGTATCGTGAGAGAACTCGTCGGCATGCTGCTGGACCCAGTCGAGGGCCATGGCCTGATTATCTTGCAGGTCTTCGTGTGCGTCACGCAGGCGGCAATAACGTTCGATCTGGCAAACCTGCTCGCCCATTCGCGCACTGAACAGCATCTGTTCGTCGACGAAGGCAATGCCCACCAGATAGCCGCGCTTGCGTCGCAGGCACCAGGCCACATAGCCCAGATAGCGCAAATCGGGATTCAAGGTTGGCATGCGCACTTCCAGCGCCGTACCGTGGCGCCAGGCGCGGTGGTAATTGCAAGCCATGCCGCCGAGGCTGATAGTGTGCAGCCGTTGCCGCGAAATGCACTCATGCTTGAGCAACGTTAATTCGACGGGCACATCGTCAGGGTGAGGTAGAAAACGTCCCATGAGCACAGACTCCATGTGTCGGCCATTTGACATTGTTTCCCCCAGTATAGTGGTCGAATTGGAACTGACCGATTTCGACGCCGACCAACGGCTGCTGGCGATGAGCGGTGTGTCGCTGGTGATTTTCACCAGTGTCGGCTGCGCCAGTTGCCGTTTTGCCCGTGAGCAGTTGCCAAGACTCGATCTGGCAATCGACCGGCTGTGCTGGATTGATGCCGGGGACAATGGCGGGGTGGTCGAGCGTTATCAGGTTTTTCATTTGCCGGCGCTGTTTGTGGTGCGCGACGGTGAGTTCTTCGGGCCAGTACAGTCGCGCATGACCAGCACCGGGCTCAATGAAGCCTTGCGTCAGGCGCTCAGTCGACATGCAGAGGAGTTGCCATGATGGGGGCAGTTGCCAAACCGACAATCGGTGTTATCGGAACCGGCGCGATCGGCGGGTTCTATGGGGTGATGCTGGCGCGTGCCGGGTTCGACGTGCACTTCTTGTTGCGCAGTGAGTTTGCAGCCGTCGCAGAAGGAGGGCTGCAAGTCGACAGTGCGGCCCATGGCGCACTGACGTTGAACCCGGTCCAGGCCTATTCATGCGCTGAAGACATGCCCGCCTGCGACTGGTTGCTGGTCGGCGCAAAAACCACCAGCAACGCGGACCTGGCGCCCGCCATCATTCAAGCCGCCGCGCCGAATGCCAAAGTCTTGCTGTTGCAAAATGGCCTGGACGTCGAAGACAGCTTGCGCGACTTGCTCCCCGATTCCCTGCATTTGCTCGGTGGGCTGTGTTTTATCTGCGTCCATCGCGCAGGGCCTGGCGTCATCACCCATCAAGCGCTTGGCGCGGTGAATGTCGGCTACCACAGTGGTCCCGCAACCGATGAACAGGCGCGAATGACAATTGTCGAGAAGGGCGCCGGGCTGTTCCGCAGCGCCGGCATCGACTCTCAGGCCATGCCGAACCTGCATCAGGCACGCTGGCAAAAACTGGTCTGGAATATTCCTTACAACGGTCTGTCGGTTCTGCTTGGGGCCAGCACCACGCCATTGATGGCCGATGCCGACAGCCGGGAATTGATCCAGGCGCTGATGGCCGAAGTGGTTCAGGGGGCAATCGCCTGCGGTCACGACATACCGGCCGGGTATGCCGACCATTTGTTCAAGGTGACTGAGAAAATGCCCGACTATTGGCCGAGCATGTACCACGATTTTCTACATAAACGACCGCTGGAATTGCAGGCGATTTACGCGCGGCCTCTGGCAGCGGCCAAGGCGGCAGGGTGCGAATTGCCGCGAATCGAAGCCTTGTATCGCAGCTTGAGTTTTATCGATCGACGCAACACGTGAGTCGATCAACCTGAGGGGGAAGGGCATGGCAAAGACTATCGACGACAAACTGGTGCTGGCGATCTCGTCGCGGGCATTGTTCGACCTGAGCGAAAGTCACAAGGTCTATCTGTCGAGCGGCGTCGAGGCCTACCGGCAATATCAGATCGAACACGAAGACGAAATCCTCCAGCCCGGTGATGCGTTTCCGCTGGTGGAAAAGCTGCTGAGCTTGAACGCCAGCCTCGGTCGCGCCCGGGTCGAGGTGATCCTCGTGTCGCGCAACAGCGCCGACACCGGCCTGCGGGTGTTCAATTCGATTGATCATTATGGGCTGGCGATTTCCCGTGCTGCGTTTGTCGGCGGGCGCAGCCCTTATCCGTACCTCAAGGCCTTTGGCTGCGACCTGTTTCTCTCTACCCATGCCGAAGACGTTCGCAGCGCGCTGGATGCCGGGTTCGCCGCGGCGACCATTCTGTCGGGCGGTGCCAGCCGTGCGGCCAGCGATGAATTACGCATTGCGTTCGACGGTGATGCCGTGCTGTTTTCTGACGAGTCCGAGCGGGTTTATCAGTCCGGTGGCCTGGAAGCGTTTCAGGCCAGCGAACGCGAATCGGCCCGCGAGCCGTTGCGCGGTGGGCCGTTCAAAGGCTTTCTCGCGGCGCTCAATCTGTTGCAGCGCGAGTTTCCCGATGACGCCTGCCCGATCCGCACCGCCCTGGTGACGGCGCGGTCGGCGCCGGCCCATGAACGGGTGATCCGTACGTTGCGCGAATGGGACATTCGTCTGGATGAGTCGCTGTTTCTTGGCGGGCTGACCAAGTCGGCGTTTCTCGAAGCGTTTGCCGCCGACGTGTTTTTCGACGATCAGGCTGGCCATTGCGAGTTGGCCCGGGAAGTGGTCGCCACCGGTCACGTACCTCACGGCATAAGCAACGAGCAAAAAGTTTAAGCCCGCCGTTCAACGCGTTACGCCGAGCGTCGTACTCGTCAAGGCACTGCTAAGCTGAATCAAATCTCCGCCATGTTGGCACGCGAGGAGGTCATATGATTCGTTCGATGCTGTATGCCACTGACCTCGGCCTGTATGCACCGTTGGTGATGCAGCATGCCCTGGCGTTGGCGCGGACATTCAATGCCGACTTGTATGTGGTGCACGCCGTTGAACCCATGGGGTTGTTTGCTGAATCCGTGCTGCAGAGTTACCTCGATGAGCAGGCCTTGAGCGAGTTTCACAGTCAGGGCCTGAGCACGGTGATTGCCAGTATCGAGCAGCGGGTGCTCGACAGCTTCCGGGAGGAGTTGGGGGATGAAGGGGAGCAGGACCTGGAGCGGATTCAAGCGGTGCGGGTGCTGCAGGGTGACCCGTCACAGGTGATTCTCGACCAGGCGCAGAAACTCTCTGTGGATTTGTTGATCGTAGGTAGTCATAGCCATGGTGCTGGCGCGGAAACGCCTCTGGGCAGGACCGCTGCGCGGGTGTTGCAACTGTCTCGGGTGCCGGTCTATCTGGTGCCGCTGGTAGAACGTCGTCGCCAGGGCGACCGCTAGAACACGAATAGTGGCAATTTGACAAAAAAGTTCTAGATTTATTCTTCAAACCATTAATATAGTTATATACCGTCGCTGATGCCCGTGGCGTCTACCTGCTTTGAGGGATTCATATGAAGCTTCAACAACTGCGCTACATCTGGGAAGTGGCGCACCACGACCTCAACGTTTCCGCTACAGCCCAAAGCTTGTACACCTCGCAACCGGGTATCAGTAAACAGATCCGCCTGCTGGAAGACGAATTGGGCGTCGAGGTTTTTGCTCGCAGCGGCAAGCACCTGACCCGCGTCACCCCGGCCGGCGAGCGCATCATCACCACCGCCGGCGAGATCCTGCGCAAGGTTGAGAGCATCAAGCAGATCGCCCAGGAATTCTCCAACGAGAAGAAAGGCACCCTGTCGATCGCCACCACTCACACCCAGGCACGTTATGCATTGCCACCGGTGATCAGCAATTTCATCAAGCAGTACCCGGACGTTGCGCTGCACATGCACCAGGGCTCGCCGATGCAAATCGCCGAAATGGCCGCTGACGGCACCGTCGATTTCGCCATCGCCACCGAAGCGCTGGAACTGTTCGGTGACCTGGTGATGATGCCGTGCTACCGCTGGAACCGCTGCGTGGTCGTGCCGCAGGGCCACCCGCTGACCAAGCTGTCGAAGCTGACCCTGGAAGCCCTGGCCGAATACCCGATCGTAACGTACGTGTTCGGTTTCACCGGTCGTTCGAAACTCGACGAAGCCTTCAGCCACCGTGGCCTGACGCCGAAAGTGGTGTTCACCGCCGCCGACGCCGACGTGATCAAGACTTACGTTCGCCTGGGCCTGGGCGTAGGCATCGTGGCGAAAATGGCTGTTGACGCCAAACTCGACAGCGACCTGGTCATGCTCGACGCCAGCGACTTGTTCGAATCCAGCATCACCAAAATCGGTTTCCGGCGTGGCACCTTCCTGCGTGGCTTCATGTGCGACTTCATCGAGAAGTTTGCCCCGCACCTGACCCGCGAAGTCATGGCCAAGGCCATTCAGTGCCACAACAAGCAGGAACTGGAAGAGCTGTTCGACGGCGTCGAACTGCCGGTTCATTAATTTTTCTAGACCACCTCGGTGACAGCAAACTGTTGCCGAGCGCCCGCCACCAGAATCTCCACCTCGTCCCCTTCGAACTTGCCCAGCAGGCTTTTGCCCAGCGGTGAGCGAGGGGTGATGACAGTGATCATTTGCCCCACCATCTCGACTTTCAATCCCGCCGCGTCGGGTGCCAGAAACAGCCACTGCTCACGACCCTTTTCGTCTTCGAGGCCGAGCAGGGCGCCGACTTCGATCCCGCGTTGTTCGTCATAAGCACGCAAGGTCAGGTTCTGGCAAAGCGTGAGTGAATGACGGATTTCTTCCACTCGTCTGGCCTGGCCTGCCGCCAGATAAGAAGCCTCGAGGCCCAGAGTGTCGTACTTGTTTTCGGCGATGTTTTCTTCGTGGGTCGCGGTTTCGTAAGCGGTTTGCGCGGCACGCTCGGCGATGTCGAGATCGATCCGAAGCTTGTCGATAATTAACTCGTGGACGGCATGCTTATTCATGGTCAGTCGCAGAATTGCAGGACGTTGGCGCGGCTTTTTTCGCTCGGCGCGGTCTGGTCCTGTTGGAGCCAGAACTGGCATTTCGGATTGGACAGATTGCGGCCGCTGCTACGGGCCTGATCCAGTCGTTGCTGCTGCTCGTTCTTGCGCAGGTTCTCTTCGTACTGTTCAAACAGCGGGCTCTGCGGCGGGATGTCCGGCACCGGTTGCACCACCACCGGCGGCTTGGCCAGTTGCTCTACCGCGGCGGCGACTGGCGCGAGTTGCTCGCTGAACAGCAAGCGCGAGGCGAGCCAGCAGGTCAGCGCGATCGCGAGAAATCCAAGCCACAGACCGAGGGCAATGCTGCCGGTCAATTGCAGCGCATTGAGCTGAATCGGCAACGGACGGCGCGGGTTGGGACGGTAGGGCATGGCTGCCTCCTGGCGGGTGGTCGCGGGCGAATGGCGATTGTCGCACGAAGATTAATCGCCGTCGGCTCTTCTGCGCGAGGTAATTTATGCGGACAATCGGCGCCTTTGCCAACGGGAGCCTGGAATGCCTGAAATGAACACCCGCTGGGATATTTTTTGCACCGTGGTCGACAACTTTGGCGACATCGGTGTGACCTGGCGCCTGGCCCGACAGCTGGTGGCCGAACATGCCGTGGCGGTGCGCTTGTGGGTCGATGACCTGCGGGCCTTCGAACGCATCTGCCCTGAAATCGACATCAGCGCCGCGCAGCAATGGCAGCAGGGTGTCGAGGTGCGTCAGTGGCCGACCGAATGGCAACCCACTGAAGCCGCCGATGTAGTGATTGCCGCATTCGCCTGCCAGTTGCCAAGCGCCTACATGGACGCCATGGCCTCGCGGGAAAAGCCGCCGCTGTGGATGAACCTCGACTACCTGAGCGCCGAAGACTGGGTGATCGGCTGCCACGGTTTGCCGTCGGTGAAGTACAAGAGCGTGCAGAAGTACTTCTTCTTTCCGGGGTTTCAGAAAGGTACGGGAGGCTTGTTGCGTGAAAGCGGATTGCTTGAAAGTCGCAGGCAGTTTCAGCAAAACCCCGAGGCGCAGAGAGAATTCCTGCAAGGCCTGGGGATTGATCGCGCACCCGACGCCCAACTGATCTCATTATTTGCCTACGAAAACAGCGGATTGGCCAGTTGGCTGGAGGTGATGGCCGCCGATTCGATACCCACGCATCTGCTGGTGCCCGAAAGCCGGATTCTCGGGGATGTCGAAAGTTGGCTCGGTGTCGATCAGCTGGCGGCCGGTGCGTTGCATGTGCGTGGCGAATTGACTGTGCAAGTCCTGCCGTTCGTCCGACAAGATCAATACGACCACCTGCTCTGGTGCTGCGATTTCAACGCCGTGCGCGGCGAAGATTCCTTCGTTCGCGCGCAATGGGCAGGGCGGCCGCTGCTCTGGCACATCTATCAGCAAGACGAAGATATCCACCTGGACAAGCTCGATGCCTTCCTGGCTCTGTACGTACGAGGCCTGTCCGAGCCTGCCAGCGAGGCGATCAGCAGTCTTTGGCATGCATGGAATGCTGGTCAGGATATGTCCGACCACTGGCGCACGGCCCGTAAACACTGGCCAGAGCTACAAAAACACGCCGAGGTGTGGTGTCTGGAACAGGCCTTGCAGGCCGATCTTGCCGCAGCGCTGGTACAGTTTTATGTAAATTGGATATGATACGCGGCCTAGATTTTTGTAAATCCCATCCAAATTCGGATATTCGCAATGAAAACTGGTAAAGAACTGAAACCCGGTACCGTGATCCGTCTCGAAAACGATCCTTGGCTGGTTCAGAAAGCTGAATTCACCAAATCCGGTCGTAACAGCGCGATCATGAAGACCAAGCTGAAAAACCTGCTGACCGGTTACAAGACCGAGATCGTTTACAGCGCCGACGACAAACTGGACGACGTAATCCTCGACCGCAAAGAAGCGACCCTGTCCTTCATCAGCGGCGACACCTACACGTTCATGGACACCACCGACTACACCATGTACGAGCTGAACGCTGAAGACATCGAAGCCGTTCTGCCTTTCGTTGAAGAAGGCATGACCGATGTTTGCGAAGCGATCTTCTTCGAAGAGCGTCTGGTTTCCGTAGAGCTGCCGACCACCATCGTGCGTCAGGTTGACTACACCGAAGGTTCCGCTCGCGGTGACACTTCCGGCAAGGTGATGAAGCCTGCCAAACTGAAGAACGGTACCGAGCTGTCGGTTGCTGACTTCATCGAAATCGGCGACATGATCGAGATCGATACCCGCGAAGGCGGTTCCTACAAAGGCCGTGCTAAATAAGCACAGCTTCAGGAATGAAAAAGCCCGACCATTGAGTCGGGCTTTTTTGTGGGCGCAGTTTCACGCTCAACCATGAACCCTGTGGGAGCGGGCTTGCTCGCGAAGGCGGTGTGTCAGTCGACAAAAATGCTGACTGATGTACCGCCTTCGCGAGCAAGCCCGCTCCCACATTTTGACCTGTGTTATTTCTTCAGGTGTTGTTTCAGTTCCTCGGAGGCTTGCCGCATCGCGGAGCGTACTGCTGGAACCTGGCTCACCACATTCAACAAACCATAATCATGAATCAGGCCGTTGTAGCGAACCGCCGTGACCGGCACACCCGCCTCGTCGAGTTTACGGGCATAGGCTTCACCTTCATCGCGCAACACGTCGGCACCGGCCGTCTGCACCAGCGCAGGAGGCAAGCCCTTCAGTTGCGCAGTGGTTGCCCGCAGCGGTGAGGCGTAGATCTCGTTACGTTGCTTGGCGTCGGTGGTGTAGTTGTCCCAGAACCACTTCATCATGTTTTTGGTGAGGAAGTGTCCCTCGGCAAACTGGTTGTAGGACGCGGTTTCGAAGCTGGCATCCGTCACCGGCCACAGCAGCACCTGGAACTTGATCGCCGGGGTGCCCTTGTCTTTGGCCATCAGCGCAACCACGGCCGCCATGTTACCACCGACACTGTTGCCGGCCACGGCCAGACGTTTGCCGTCGACGTTGATCTCTTTACCGTGCTCGGCCACCCATTGGGTCGCGGCGTAAGCCTGGTTGATCGCCACCGGGTAATGCGCTTCCGGCGACGGGGTGTAATTGACGAACACCGCCGCCGCACCCGAACCCGTCACCAGGTCACGAACCAGGCGTTCGTGGGTCGGGAAGTCCCCAAGCACCCAGCCACCGCCGTGGAAGAACATGAACACCGGCAGCTCGCCTTTGACCCCGGCCGGCCGGACGATGGTCAGGCTAAGCGGTTGGCCGTCGACTTGAATGGTCTTCTCGCTGACATCGGCTTTTGGCAGTGTCAGTTTCACCGAGGCTTGCGCACCCACCAGCACCGCACGGGCTTCCTTGGGGGTGAGTTGTTCCATCGGTTTGCCGGTGCCCGCATTCAGGACGTCGAGGAAGGCCTGGGTGTTGTGTTCAACCCCATCGCCTGCAAATGCGTTGCTGATGGACAAAGCGAGAAGGGTGCCGGTCAAGACTTTGCTGAAAGTGTTCATGTTCATTTCCTGTTCGGGCCTGGTAGTCAGCGGTTAGACGGTTACGTGCAGGCGTACATCGACGTTGCCACGGGTAGCGTTCGAGTACGGGCAGACCTGGTGGGCAGCCTCGACCAGGCTTTGCGCGTCGGCTTGTTCAAGCCCCGGCAGACTGATGTGCAAGTCGATATCCAGACCGAAGCCACCAGGGATCTGGCCGATGCCGACATGGGCGGTGATCGACGCGTCGTTCGGGATGCTGCGCTTGGTCTGGCTGGCGACGAATTTCAGCGCGCCGATGAAGCAGGCGGAGTAGCCGGCTGCGAACAGTTGCTCAGGGTTGGTCGCAGCACCGCCGGCACCACCGAGTTCTTTCGGGGTAGCGAGTTTGACATCGAGGATGTTGTCACTGGAAACCGCACGACCGTCACGGCCGCCAGTGGAGGTTGCGATTGCGGTGTAGAGAGTTTGCATGGTGTGAGCCTCGTTTGGATTTGAGTGTTTTGCGCTAAATGTTTGCGCGCTAAGTAAGTGCGAGGTGAATGTATCGCGCTAATATTTAGCGCGCAAGATAAATTTTTGAAAAAGTTGTGGATTGGAGGAGGGCGTGGATTGGATGTGTTGAGTTAGAGCGGTCGCGGCAGGGTTTTTCAGCAGAGATTATTTTGGTGGGCAGCGACGGAGGAAGGGCACCACAGAGCAAATGTAGGAGTGAGCCTGCTCGCGATGGCAGCTTCACATTCAACAGATGTGTTGACTGATCTACCGCTATCTCGAGCAGGCTCGCTCCTACAGGGGATTTGTGGAGGTTTGAGAGTTAGAGGCTGTCTTGCAGGTTGCTGCGCAGCACTTGCAGCTCCGCTTGCAGTTTCTGCAATCGTTCAAGCGTCATGCCGCTGGCGCCGAGGATGCATTGGGGCACGCTGCGCGCCTTGTCCCGCAAGGCTCGACCCTGTTCAGTCAGCTCGACAATCACCACCCGTTCATCCTCTCGGCTGCGGGTGCGGCTGAGCAATCCCTCGACCTCCAGACGTTTGAGCAAAGGTGTCAGTGAGCCGGGGTCTGTCAGCAGTCGCGTGCTGATTTCGCCTACGGTCAAACCATCCCGCTCCCACAGCACCATCATCGCCAGGTACTGCGGATAGGTCAGCCCCAGCGCTTGCAGCAGGGGCTTGTACACCTTGGTCATCAACAGAGATGTGGAATGCAGGGCGAAACACGCTTGATTGTCCAGCAGCAGGTCTTCGCAGTTATCCGGGGTGTTGCGGTCGGTGTTCATTTCAAAGCCTTGATCAGTGATCTTCATGAATCTAGCGGGCGAATCTTTAATGCGCCAGATAATTCTCGACTAGTGATGGATCAGCGTGTTTTGTAGGGCCAGATCCCACGGCGGAATGGGGCTGAAGCGGGTTTTCAGGTATTCCAGCAACAAACGACTGCGGGAGTTCGGTTGTTGCGACAGGCGCAGCGCATAGATACCGGTGGTTTCCGCAGGTGGCAGGCCGCTTTCACAAAACAGCGGCAGCAGCTCGCCGCGCAACAGGTACTCGCTGGCCAGCCAGGTCGGCAAATGCGCGATGCCCAATCCGGCCAGTGCACCGCAGACCAGCGCCTCGGCATTGTTGGCGCTCATGCGGATTCGCGCAGGACGATGCAGGTGCATGTGGCCGTCACGTTCAAAGCGCCAGGCGAAGGGTGGGGCCAGGCCGTCCCAGTCGAGGCCGTCATGTTCGATCAACTGCGCCGGCTCGGTCGGCACGCCGCGACGTTTCAGGTACTCAGGGCTGGCGCAGGCAATGCGCACCATACTCGCCAGCGGCGTGGCCACCAGCCGGGTGTCGGCCATTTGCCCGGCGCGTAGCACCAGATCAACCTTGCCGAGGTTCAGCCCCTGCATGTCGACAAAACTGTCGATCAAATGCAATTGCACATCGAGGCCGGGGTAGAGCGTCAGGAAGTCAGCAATCACCGGCGCCAGATGCCGTCGGCCGAATGCCGCTGGTGCATCAATCCGGATCAAGCCTTCCGGCGCGCTGCTCAGGGACACGGCTTCGGCGCGGGCCAGGCGCAATTCCGCCACGATCCTCCGCGCCCGTTCGGCAAACGCCAGGCCGGCGGGAGTCGCGCGCACCGCGTGGGTGCTGCGAATGAACAGTTGGCTGCCGACTGCATTCTCAAGGCTGTCGATACGCCGCGCCACAGCCGAAGGCGTCAGCGGATGCCGGCGGGACGCAGCGGAAAAGCTCCCGGTTTCCAGCACATCGAGAAACAGGCCGAGCTGATCAGTCAATTGATTGGGGTTCATGATTTGGCGGCGCTTATGCGAAGTTGGCACAGCCATTGTGCGTTGCTGTGCGTTTCCCCGCCAGCCTCGACTGCGTAGGATGAGTAGCCTGACAAATGGGAAATCGCCTGTGATTGAGTTCGTGATGTATCTGGCCTTTGGCGCAGCCCTGGGAACGCTCGGCGGGATATTCGGCATTGGCGGTGGATTGATCGCAATTCCGTTGCTCGGTGTGCTGTTTGGTCTCGATCAGCAAATTGCCCAAGGTACGGCGTTGGTCATGGTCGTGCCCAATGTGATGCTGGCGTTGTGGCGTTATCACCAGCGCAACCGCATCGAAATGCGTCATGCACTGCCATTGGCCGCGATGGGTTTCTGTTTCGCCTGGGCCGGCTCGATTTGGGCGGTAGGCATCGACGCGCAAACCATGCGCGTGGGGTTTGTCGCGTTCCTGATTGCTCTGTCGGCCTACAATCTTGTGCGCATGTTCATTGCTAACGCGCCGGTCTCTGCACAGATGCGTTATTCCTGGCCATGGTTGGGCGTACTCGGTGCGGCATCCGGCACCATGGGCGGGTTGTTCGGGGTCGGCGGTGCGGTCGTGGCAACGCCGGTGTTGACCAGCGTGTTTGGCACCACCCAAGTCGTGGCACAAGGTTTATCCCTGGCTCTGGCGCTGCCCAGCACCGGTGTCACGCTGGTGACTTACGCGGTGCATCATCAGGTGGACTGGACGATCGGGTTGCCATTGGCCGTCGGCGGATTGATGAGCATCAGCTGGGGCGTGAAGATTGCCCACGCCATGCCGGAGCGGCTATTGCGCGGGTTGTTTTGCGGTTTCCTGGTGCTGTGCGCGGTGATGCTCGCGTTTAAAGTTTGAAGCCTTCAACGATGTGCTCGGCCAGGCACTCGGTGATTGGTGACGGGTTGTGCAGGTTGCGCACCAGCATGATGCTGGCTTCCGGCAACAGCGGCAGGTCTTCGGCGGCGCCGAGGATGCGCATGTCCGGTGTGATCAGGCTTTCCAGTTGCGCGGTCACCGCGAGGCCCGCACTGACCACGGCCATCAACGCCGACAGGCTCGAACTGTTGTAGGCAATGCGGTAATCGCGACCCATGGCGTCCAGCGCATTGCACGCCCACAGCCTGCAGAAACAATCACTGTTGAACATCGCCAGTGGCAGCGGCGTCTGCTCATGGGCGCTGTAGCATTGTGCTTCGGCCCAGACGAAACGTTCCTTGCGCAACAACTGGCCGATTTCAGTACCGGGTTCACGGGTAACGATGGACAAATCCAGGTCCTGGCGCTGCAACAGTTGTTTGGTTGATTCGCAGTGAACCTCGATCTGGATCAGCGGATAGAACTTGGCGAAGCGCGACAGGATCCCCGGCAGGAAACGCATGACGTAATCGTCGGGCGTGCCGATGCGCACAGTGCCGACCATGTGCGGCTCGCGCAGGGTATTGAAGACTTCGCTATGGAGTTTGAGGATGCGCCGCGCGTAACCCAGCAATACCTGGCCTTCGGCGGTCAACTTGACCTGGCGTCCATCACGCTCGAACAGCTGGCGTTGCAACACGTCTTCTTCCAGACGCTTCATCTGCATGCTCACCGCTGACTGCGTGCGGTTGACCATTTCACCGGCTCGGGTAAACCCGCCCTGATCGGCAATGGCGACGAAGGTGCGCAGAACATCAGTATCGATACTTGGGTACGCCGACATCCATCAATCTCCGAGATGGTTACCATCAGAAACATTCGTTGGATTGATCTTAGCCCTGAGGCGAGACTTGAGCCATCCCTAAAGGAGGGCAACAAGATGAAAGGTCAACATGAGCATGTAACGGCAGAAAAATTCTCAATCCACGCGGTATCCGATCTGCTGCACAAGTTTAGTCGCTGGTACGAACTTCACCGTGAGCGTGAGCTACTGGCAAGCTTGAGCGACGAAGCATTGAAAGACATCGGCGTGAGTCGTGCAGATGTGGAACATGAATCGGTCAGACCGTTCTGGGACGATCCGATGCATAAATGATGAGGCCATTGCTACACAAACCCCTCTACGGTGAGGTAGGTTGCGAGCAGACAAGGAGATGCTCATGCCCGCAACAGCGTCCTTTACCCTCAAACAGGCTCGACGTCTGGCGCTGGCCGCCCAAGGGTTCAACGGGCGGCAACCGCCAGCGGCGATCAAACCGGTTCAGCTCAACCGGTTGATCGAACGGCTGGGCATTCTGCAGATCGATTCGGTCAATGCGTTGGTGCGTTCGCACTACCTTCCCTTGTTTTCCCGCCTCGGAAATTACTCCCCCGATTTGCTCGATCAGGCTGCCTGGAGTCAGGGCCGTCGGCGCACGTTGTTCGAATATTGGGGCCATGAAGCTTCGTTGCTGCCCATGTCGATGTACCCCTTGATGCGTTGGCGCATGCTGCGTGCGACTCGCGGTGAAGACATCTATCAGCAATTGGCGCGTTTTGGTCGCGAGCAGCAGGACACCATTCGCCGGGTGCTGGCATCGGTTCAGGAACTCGGCGCACTTGGGGCCGGAAGCTTGTCGACCCGTCAGGAACGGGCTGGGCCGTGGTGGGACTGGAGCGCTGAAAAACATGCGCTGGAATGGTTGTTCGCCGCCGGTGAAGTAACGGTCGCCGGCCGCCGTGGATTCGAGCGGCTTTATGACCTGCCGGAACGGGTGATTTCTTCGGCGGTTCTGCAACAGCCTTTGCTCAGTGAGGCCGAGGCCCAGCGTGGGCTGTTGCTGCATGCGGCGACGGCATTGGGCGTCGGCACGGAAAAGGATCTGCGTGATTATTTCCGTCTGAACCCGGCAGACAGCCGGCCGCGTCTGGCGGAGCTGGTAGAGGCGGGTGAGTTGCTGGCCTGCGAGGTTCAGGGCTGGCGGCAACCGGCCTACTGCTTGCCCGAGCCGAAAGTGCCGCGCAAGGTCGAGGCGAGTGCCTTGCTATCACCGTTTGATTCGTTGATCTGGGAGCGCAGCCGTACCGAGCGATTGTTCGATTTCCGTTATCGATTGGAGATCTATACGCCGCAGGACAAGCGGGTCTATGGCTATTACGTGCTGCCGTTTTTGCACAATGAACGGATTGCCGCACGGGTGGATCTGCGCGCCGAGCGAGCGTTGGGCCGGTTGGCGGTGCATGCCGTGCATGAAGAGGAACCGGGGCTGGACGAGGCGGGGATGCTGGCGTTGGCGCTCAATCTGCGGCAGATGGCGGATTGGCTGGGGCTTGCGCAGGTTCAGTTGAACTGCCCGCGGGCGAGTGCGGCGCGGTTGCGGGTGGCATTGGCGCAGATTGGTGCAGACTGACCTGACGCATCGCGAGCAAGCTCGCTCCCACATTAGATCGAGTTTTCGATATAGACGCGGTCCATTGTGGGAGCGAGCTTGCTCGCGATAGCGGTGTATCCGGAAACCAAAGACTTACTGACTCAACGGCGGACTTGTTTCAAGGTCTCGGCAATCAAAAAAGCCAACTCCAGCGACTGATCGGCATTCATCCGCGGGTCGCAATGGGTGTGATACCGATCCGACAACCCGTCTTCAGTAATTGGCCGAGCGCCACCAATGCATTCGGTCACGTTCTGCCCGGTCATCTCGATGTGGATACCGCCGGCGTAACTGCCTTCCGCTTCGTGAACCTGGAAGAACTGCTTCACCTCACCGAGGATCTGCGCGAAGTCGCGAGTCTTGTAGCCGCTGCTGGCCTTGATGGTGTTGCCGTGCATTGGGTCAGAGCTCCAGAGCACCTGCTTGCCTTCACGCTGCACCGCGCGGATCAACGCCGGCAAGTGATCGCCGACCTTGTTCGCACCCATCCGCGCAATCAAGTTCAAGCGGCCCGGATCGTTGTCCGGGTTGAGCACGTCGATCAGGCGAATCAGGTCTTCGGGGTTCATGCTCGGGCCGACCTTGACCCCGATCGGGTTATTCACGCCGCGCAGGAATTCGACGTGGGCGCCGTCAAGCTGGCGGGTGCGGTCGCCGATCCACAGCATGTGCGCCGAGCAGTCGTAGTAATCGTTAGTCAAGCTGTCGCGGCGCACGAAGGCTTCTTCGTAATTGAGCAGCAGCGCTTCGTGGGCGGTGAAGAAACTTGTTTCGCGCAGTTGCGGCGAAGTGTCCATGCCGCAGGCGCGCATGAAGGCCAGGGTTTCATCGATGCGATCGGCCAGGTGGCTGTATTTCTCGGCCAGTGCCGAGTTGGCGATGAAATCCAGGTTCCACTTGTGTACCTGATGCAGGTCGGCAAAACCGCCCTGGGCGAAAGCACGCAGCAGGTTCAGGGTGGCTGTGGACTGGTGATAGGACTGCAGCAGACGCTCCGGGTCCGGCACGCGGCTTTTTTCGTCGAAACCGATGCCGTTGACGATGTCGCCGCGGTAGGCGGGCAGGGTCACGCCGTCGATGGTTTCGTCGTTGGCCGAACGAGGCTTGGCAAACTGGCCGGCCATGCGCCCGACCTTGACCACCGGGCAGCCTGCGGCGAAGGTCATGACGATCGCCATTTGCAGCAAGACTTTAAAGGTGTCGCGAATTTTTGCGGCCGAGAACTCGGCAAAGCTTTCAGCGCAGTCGCCACCTTGCAACAGAAACGCGCGGCCCTGGGTGACCTGGGCAAACTGACGGCGCAACTCCCGGGCCTCACCGGCAAACACCAGTGGCGGATAGCTCGCCAGGGTTTGCTCGACCTGCAGCAAATGCGCCGCGTCGGGGTAGTGGGGTTGTTGCTGGATCGGCAGGGCGCGCCAGCTGTCAGGGCTCCAGGGTTGGCTCATCACGGTCTCGGTTGTTTTACGCTCGGACGTTCATGTTATCAGCAAATTAGTGCGTGACCTGTTCCCGTTGCTTCGCGGACAATCGCGCCTTTGCCGCTTCATGTTGCGGCGGGCCCGGCGACAATCTGGAGACAAAATGACTGAGGAGCGCGTCGAGCATCTGCTCGCCGAGGTACAGGATGAGTTCGGCGTGATTCGCGTGCTGGAAGTGGCCGATTACCGTTTTCTCGAGTTCGGTGATGCCATCGAGCAGAGCTGCGTGTTCACGGCTGACCCGAGCTGGCTCGAGTACGATTACACCCGGGCGATGCTGATTGGCGCGCTGTGCCACGAACAGCCGGAAAGCGCACTGTTTCTCGGCCTCGGCGCGGGCACGCTGACCCAGGCGTGCCTCAAGTTTCTGCCGCTTGAAGATGTCGAAGCCATTGAGCTGCGCCCCGACGTACCGCGTCTGGCCATCGAATACCTGGGGCTGGATGATGATCCGCGGCTGTATATCCGCGTCGGCGATGCGCTGGAGTTGCTCGATACCGCTGAGCCGGCGGACCTGATTTTCGTCGACCTCTATACCGATGTCGGGCCGGGAGTCGGTCATCTGGCCTGGCGTTTTCTGGAAGACTGTCAAAAGCGCCTGAATCCAGGCGGCTGGCTGGTGATCAATCAATGGGCCACCGACGATGGCAAGCCATTGGGCGCTGCGTTGTTGCGTGGCCTCTATCACCGGCATTACTGGGAGTTGCCGGTGAAGGAGGGCAACGTGATTTTGCTCGTGCCTTCGGAGCTGGATCAGGAGCTGGACATGGACGGGCTGATCGCCCGGGCTGAAGGGCTGGCGCCGCGGTTGGGGTATTCGTTGCAGTCGTTGATCAAGGCCATCCGCCCGGCGACTTGAAAGCTGTTGAGATAACTGTGGCGAGGGAGCTTGCTCCCGTTTGAGTGCGCAGCACTCACAAAATCCCCGTCGATTGCCAGGATTTGTGGGGCCGCTTCGCAGCCCAGCGGGAGCAAGCTCCCTCGCCACAACAACCGGCTTGTCAGCAGCCTTTGAAGATTCCCGGCCGCTTCTCGACCATCGATCGCACACCTTCCCGGGCATCCTCACTCGCCAGCAACTTCTTCACCAGCGGCGGCAACCCCTGAGCCGCTGCCGTTTCCCCTTCGTAACGCGCCTGCCGGGCCGACATCAACGTCGCCTGAACCCCCAGCGGCGCCTGCCGGGCAATCCGCTCAGCCAATTCAATCGCCCGTGGCAGCAGATCCTCGCTGGCCATGACTTCCTGCACCAACCCCAGGTGCAGGGCTTCGTGAGCATCGAATTCATCGCCGGTCAGCAGCCAGCGCATGGCATTGCCCCAGCCGGCGACTTGATGCAAGCGCAACGTCGCGCCACCGAAGGGGAAGATCCCGCGCTGGACTTCCTTCTGGGCGAAACGGGTGTTGCTGGCGCAGAGGTTGATGTCGGCGGCCAGCATCAGTTCGATGCCGATGGTCAGGCAATAGCCTTGCGCGGCGACAATCACCGGTTTGCTTACCCGGGGGCCGGCAAACACGCCCCACGGATCGCACCCGCCGGGCGGCGCCTGCCAGCCGTCGGCCAGGGCCGAGCTGGCATTGATCAAGTCGAGCCCCGCGGTGAAATGCTCACCATGAGCGAACACTACCGCCACCCGCGCCTCGCTGTCGGCCTCGAATTCGCCGTAGGCCAGGCTCAGTTCGTTGAGCAGGTCGAGATCGAAAGCGTTGCGCTTGGCCACCCGATCCAGGCCGATCATCAGGACATGGCCGTGTTTTTCACGGGTGACACGACTGGAGCCGGGCTGATTCATGGAGCATTTCCTCGGGCGGGAAGGGTGTGCCAGACCGCAGGTCTGCGTCACAAGGATTAACCGTTTTAGCGCCATCGCCAGCAGGGCCGGGCCTTTGAAAAATAGACCGTTGCACGATTATCCGCAAAGCCTGTGACACAACGGTGTATACGTCAGTTTTCCGACAAATAATGCTCCCTTTTTGGCCGAATTCCGGTATAGTGCGCGCCGGCCTTTAACCGGGCCGCGTTTAGGTAGCGCAATTTCCCGAAGTCAGCTTCGGCTGCACGTCCGCACAGCGGACTCTCCCTTGACGAATCTTTTTCATTCATTCGTTTTCGCAAATCCCCGCCGACAAAGCAGCCAGGGCGACTCTTGAGTCTTACACGGCATGCGCAGCTTTGGAGCATGGGTCTTTGCGGATGCACTTAGAGGCAGACCCATGACCCAGGAAACCGGCGGCTTCGCCGCTTTTAATCTTAATCCGAATATTCTTGCAGCCGTCATCGCGACTGGCTACGAAGAGCCTTCGGCTATTCAGCATCAATCGATCCCGATCATCATGGCCGGTCACGACATGATTGGTCAGGCGCAAACCGGTACGGGTAAAACCGCTGCGTTCGCCCTGCCGATCCTGCATCGCATCGATCCTGCTAAGCGCGAGCCGCAAGCCCTGATCCTGGCGCCAACCCGTGAGTTGGCGCTGCAAGTAGCAACCGCTTTCGAAACCTACGCCAAGCAAATGCCGGGCGTTACCGTTGTGGCCGTTTACGGCGGCGCCCCTATGGGTCCACAACTGAAAGCAATCCGTAATGGCGCACAGATCGTTGTCGCCACGCCGGGCCGTCTGTGCGACCACCTGCGTCGTGACGAAAAAGTCCTGTCGACCGTGAACCACCTGGTTCTCGACGAAGCGGACGAAATGCTCAAACTGGGTTTCATGGACGACCTCGAAGTTATCTTCAAGGCTCTGCCACCAACCCGTCAGACCGTATTGTTCTCGGCCACCCTGCCACAGTCGATCCGTGCCATTGCCGAACGCCATCTGCGCGATCCGCAACACGTGAAGATCCAGACCAAGACTCAGACCGTTACCGCGATCGAACAGGCTCACCTGTTGGTTCACGCTGACCAGAAGACCTCGGCTGTATTGAGCCTGCTGGAAGTGGAAGACTTCGACGCCCTGATCATGTTCGTGCGCACCAAGCAAGCGACCCTGGACCTGGCCAGTGCCCTGGAAGCCAAAGGCTACAAAGCCGCTGCGCTGAACGGTGACATTGCCCAGAACCAACGTGAGCGCGTGATCGAATCCCTCAAGGATGGCCGTCTGGACATCGTTGTGGCGACCGACGTTGCTGCTCGTGGCCTGGACGTTCCGCGCATCACTCACGTGTTCAACGTTGATATGCCTTACGACCCGGAATCCTACGTTCACCGTATCGGCCGTACCGGTCGTGCCGGTCGCGAAGGTCGTGCACTGCTGTTGGTGACTCCACGTGAGCGCCGCATGCTGCAAGTGATCGAGCGTGTAACCGGTCAGAAAGTTGCCGAAGTCCGCCTGCCGGATGCTCAGGCTGTTCTCGATGCCCGCATCAAGAAACTGACCAACAGCCTGTCGCCGCTGGTGGCTGATGCCGAATCGACTCACGGTGATCTGCTGGATCGCCTGACTGCCGACATCGGTTGCACCCCGCGTGCACTGGCCGCTGCTCTGCTGCGCAAGGCGACCAACGCTCAGGCGTTGACCCTGGCTGCGATCGAGAAAGAACGTCCATTGGTGCCGAACAACGCACCGCGTGGCGATCGTCCAGAGCGTACCGGTGATCGTCCGGACCGTGGTGATCGTGAGCGTCGTGCTCCGGTTGCATTGGCCGAAGGCCGTGCTCGTTGCCGTACCGCGCTGGGTGCGCGTGATGGTATCGCTGCCAAGAACCTGCTGGGCGCCATCCTCAACGAAGGTGGCCTGGCTCGCGAAGCAATCGGTCGCATCCAGGTGCGTGACAGCTTCAGCCTCGTCGAGCTGCCGGAAGATGGTCTGGAAAAACTCCTGACCAAACTGAAGGACACTCGCGTTGCTGGTAAGCAGTTGAAGCTGCGTCGCTACCGCGAAGATTGATCCGCTTTCGGGCTGATTGATCGAACATAGAAAATCCCCGACTGGCTCGGGGATTTTTTTTGGCCTGCTGTTTGTGCCTGGCTGGAGACCGAGTTGCCCTCATTCGCGAGCAAGCCCGCTCCCACAGGGGATCTCTGGAATACACAGATATTGTGTTCACTGAAGATCTACTGTGGGAGCGAGCCTGCTCGCGATGGGGGTGACTCGGTCTACCGGTCAGTCAAAGCGATAAATGTCCATCCCCAGCGCCCCCATGGTGAACCCCTGGTGCGCAATGCTGAACTCACCCCCAGCCCCACGAGCAAAGTACAACGGCAGCAAATGCTCATCGCTGGGATGGTTGCGCACAGCATTCGGCGCCTGCTGACGATAATCGTGCAGCGCCGCTTCATCGTTGGTCGAGAGTTTCTCGATCATCCAGTCACGAAACGTCTTGGCCCACGGTTCAACGCTGTCCGGGCCGGCGTGCCAGTCCAGCTCTCGCAGGTTGTGGGTGATGCTGCCAGAACCGATCAACAACACGCCGTGTTCGCGCAAGCTGGCCAAGGCATGGCCGACTCGGGTTTGAAGGGCAGGGCCGCCACGGGTGGGCAGGGAGACTTGCACCACCGGGATGTCGGCCTGCGGATACATCAAAGACAACGGCACCCAGACCCCGTGATCGAACGGCCGCTTGACATCGATGCGAGAAGGCATTCCATCGGCCTTCAACAACTCCACAACCTCTGCCGCCAGCTGCGGCTCGCCCGGCGCCGGGTATTGCACCTCGAACAGGGCCTTGGGAAAGCCGCCGAAGTCATGCCAGGTTTCAGGCCGGGAATTGCCGCTGACCAGCAGCTCGTTACTTTCCCAGTGCGCAGACACAATCACGATGGCTTTCGGTTTCGGCAATTCTGCGGCCAGGCGAGCCAGGGCGGGTCCGCTGGCGCCGGGTTCCAGTGCCAACATGGGCGAGCCATGGGATATGTACAGGCTGGGGAACATGAATGACCTCCTGAGGGGTAAGATGGCAGCATCTTCAGTCAGATCATTGATCTAAATCTAATATAAGTTTTAGGGTCTTTTGATCGAATTTTCGGGATTAATTATGCAGCCGGAGTTTTGGCACAAGCGGTGGACGTCGAATCAGATCGGCTTTCACCTGCCGGAAGTGAATCCATATCTGCAACGCTACTGGCCGCAGCTGGGCCTGGAGGAGGGCGCGCGCGTACTGGTGCCGTTATGTGGGAAAAGCCTGGACCTGCTGTGGCTGGCGAAATGCGGTCACGAAGTGTTGGGCATCGAGTTGTCGGAAAAGGCTGTGGAAGACTTTTTCCACGAGCACCAATTTGACCCGGATGTCAGCGACCAGGGCCCCTTCACGGTCTACCGCGCGGGTTCGATCGAAGTCTGGTGCGGCGACTTCTTCGCGTTGACTGCCGGCGATGTCGCCGATTGCAGCGCGCTGTACGACCGCGCGGCGCTGATCGCCTTGCCGCCGACGATGCGTGAGCAATACGCCGAGCACCTGAAGCGGATTCTGCCGAATGATTCGCTGGGGCTGTTGATTACCCTGGATTACGAGCAGGCGCAAAAGGACGGCCCGCCGTTTGCCGTGCTGGATGACGAAGTGCAACGGTTGTTCGGGGCGACCTGGGAGCTGAAGATTCTGGAAGACCAGGACGTGCTGGGTGAGAGCTGGAAGTTTGTCGAGAGTGGTGTCACGCGGCTTGAAGAGCGGGTGTATCGGGTTTCCAGTCGATAGCTTGTGTTGTTAATGCCGGCCCCATCGTCGGAACGCCGCCCGGAGCAAGCTCGCTCCCACAATGGAATGCATTCCCCTGTGGGAGCGAGCCTGCTCGCGATGGGGCCCTGACAGGCACTACAGAAATCATCTGACAAAAAAGGCCCGCAATCACTGCGGGCCTTTTCTTTTAATGCGTAGTACGGAAGCTATCAGCCCCGACGACGCAACGCGTCAATACGCTCTTCCAGCGGCGGGTGGCTCATGAACATCCGAGCGAACCCTTGTTTGATGCCACCGTTGATGCCAAAGGCATTCAGCGTATCCGGCATGTGCACCGGCAGGCCCTGTTCGGCACGAAGCCGTTGCAAGGCACCAATCATTGCACTGGTACCGGCCAGGCGCGCACCGGCTTCGTCTGCGCGGAATTCACGTTTGCGCGAGAACCACATGACGATGGAACTGGCCAGGATACCCAGGACCAGTTCGGCGAAGATGGTCGCCACGTAGTAGGCGATGCCCTGGCCTTCTTCGTTCTTGAAGATCACCTTGTCGACAAAGTTGCCGATGATCCGCGCGAAGAACATCACGAAGGTGTTCACCACGCCCTGGATCAACGCCAGGGTGACCATGTCGCCATTGGCCACGTGGCCGATTTCGTGGGCCAGAACGGCCTTCACTTCATCCGGCGAGAAACGCTCGAGCAAGCCCTGGCTGACCGCGACCAGTGCGTCGTTCTTGTTCCAGCCCGTGGCGAACGCGTTGGCCTCGTAGGCCGGGAAAATCCCGACTTCGGGCATTTTGATCCCTGCTTCGCGGGACAGTTGCTCGACGGTTTGCAGCAGCCATTGCTCGTGACGTGTGCGCGGCTGGCTGATGATTTGGGTGCTGGTGCTCATCTTCGCCATCCACTTGGAGATGAACAGCGAGAACAGCGAACCGGCGAAACCAAAGACCGCACAGAAAATCAGCAGCTGATTGAGGTTGAGATCAACCCCGTTGGCCGCCATGAACCCGTTGAAGCCGAAAAGGCTCAGGGTGATGCTGGCAATCAGCACGACCGCCAGGTTAGTGGCCAAAAACAGCAGGATGCGCATCATGGTTGTAGAAATCTCCTCATGCTAAAGATGTAGCGTACTGCGGGGTATATAAGGTGCTGCACCGGGCTATTCAACCGAGTGACTATTTCAAACTGTGTCCTACGGCAACAGTCTAGCTGCTTGAAGGGCATTTCCGACGGGGATGCCGGATGCGTTTGACAGGCAATTCGCGTCGCAGGCCCCGTCTTTGTTAGACGCGGCCACGAAGCAGGGCATCAATCAGCGATAAGCGCAGTGATGTCTGGCAGGGCGCAAAGATATGTTGCTGAATTAATCACCGTGCGACAAACGCACGCGTCGCACGGTGAACATCAGTTTACTGACGGTAGGATTTGAGGAAGTTGCCGATCCGGCCGATGGCCATGTCCAGGTCGTCCACCCGTGGCAAAGTCACGACACGGAAGTGATCCGGCCAAGGCCAGTTGAAGGCCGTGCCTTGTACCACGAGCAGCTTCTCGGAGAGCAGCAGGTCGAGCACGAACTTCTCGTCGTTGTGGATCGGGCAGACTTTCGGGTCGATCCGCGGGAACGCATACAACGCGCCCATCGGCTTGACGCAGCTGACGCCCGGAATATCGTTGAGCAATTCCCAGGTGCGATTGCGCTGTTCCAGCAAGCGACCTTGCGGCAACACCAGGTCATTGATGCTCTGATAACCCCCGAGTGCGGTCTGGATCGCGTGTTGGCTCGGCACGTTGGCACACAGGCGCATGTTGGCCAGCATGTCGATGCCTTCAATGTAGCTCTGGGCGTGGTGTTTCGGGCCGGAAATGGCGATCCAGCCGGAACGGAAACCGGCGACGCGATAGGACTTGGACAGACCGTTGAAAGTCAGGCACAGGAGGTCCGGCGCCAGGGACGCGGTGCAGATGTGTACGGCATCGTCGTACAGGATCTTGTCGTAGATCTCGTCGGAGAACACCACCAGATTGTGCTGGCGAGCCAGTTCCAGCATGCCCAGCAGCACTTCCTTCGAATACACCGCGCCGGTCGGGTTGTTCGGGTTGATGATCACCAGGGCCTTGGTGTTCGGGGTGATCTTGGCCTTGATGTCGGCCAGGTCCGGCCACCAGTTGGCCTGCTCGTCGCACAGGTAATGCACCGGGTTGCCGCCGGACAGGCTCACGGCCGCGGTCCACAGCGGATAGTCAGGCGCTGGCACCAGCACTTCGTCGCCATTGTTCAGCAAAGCCTGCATCGACATCACGATCAGCTCGGAAACGCCGTTGCCCAGGTAGATGTCTTCAATGCCGACGCCTTCCACCTGTTTTTGCTGGTAGTACTGCATGACGGCCTTGCGCGCACTGAACAGGCCCTTGGAGTCGCTATAGCCCTGAGCGGTCGGCAGGTTGCGGATCACGTCCTGGAGGATTTCGTCCGGCGCTTCGAAACCAAAAGGCGCCGGGTTGCCGATGTTCAGCTTGAGGATGCGATGACCTTCCTCTTCCAGGCGCTTGGCGTGCTTGAGCACTGGGCCGCGAATGTCGTAGCAGACGTTGGCGAGCTTGTTCGATTTGCTGACCTGCATGGCGATGTGTTCCCGAAAATGAACGATCCAGGCGGCGTATGAACTACCGTACTGGGAATCCTGCGTATTCACACAGGCCCGGCGCCTTGAAATGCAGCACCCATAAATCCGTTTGAATGCGCGTGGTCTGGCTGCCAGACTGGCGTTTGACGAGGCGCAATCATACGTGCCGCCCGATCCGTGGAAAAGGTACAGATCGGGCTTTTTCAGCTGCTGAGGTGTGACGATGGAAAAGTTGGAAAAAACCCTGGAAGAATGGAAGGCGATGCTCGATCCAGAGCAGTACAACGTTTGCCGTCTCAAGGGCACCGAACGGCCGTTCTCCGGCAAATACAACGACACCAAAACTGACGGCGTTTACCACTGCATCTGCTGCAAAGAGCCGCTGTTTGATTCGAAAACCAAGTTCGACTCGGGCTGCGGCTGGCCGAGCTTCTACGCGCCGATCGGCGAGAGTGCGATGGTCGAGATCCGTGACGTCAGCCACGGCATGGTCCGCACTGAAGTGGTCTGCGCCAAGTGCGAGGCGCACCTGGGGCACGTGTTCCCGGATGGCCCGCCGCCGACCGGTCTGCGCTATTGCATCAACTCGGTGTGCCTGGACCTGGTGCCGCGCGCCTGACGCGAGCCCCTGTAGGAGCGAAGCTTGCTCGCGAAGGCGTCCTGACATTCAACACCGATGTTGACTGACCCGGTGCCTTCGCGAGCAACCCTCGCTCCTGCAGACGATCGGCGTTCAATAATTTAAATTGCACACAATTCAATTGCTCGCTATGTTCAGTGCTTGTTTCTTTATATCGAGCCCAAGCCATGAGCGACAACCTGCTGACCATCCCGGTGACCACCATCAAAGGTGAACAAAAAACCCTGGCCGATTTCGCCGGCAAAGCCGTCCTGGTGGTCAACACCGCCAGCAAATGCGGTTTCACCCCCCAATACAAAGGTCTCGAGGAGTTGTGGCAGACCTACAAGGATCAAGGCCTGGTGGTACTCGGCTTTCCCTGCAATCAGTTCGGCAAGCAGGAGCCGGGTAACGAAGGCGCGATTTCCGAGTTCTGCGAGTTGAACTTCGGTGTCAGCTTCCCGCTGTTCAAGAAGATTGATGTCAACGGTGCCGGCGCCCATCCGCTGTTCGTGCAGTTGAAAAAACGTGCGCCGGGCGTGCTGGGTTCCCAAGGCATCAAGTGGAACTTCACCAAGTTCCTGATCGGCAAGGACGGCCAGTTGGTCAAGCGTTTCGCTCCGGCGACCAAACCGCAGGACCTGAGCCGCGAGATCGAAGCCCTGCTCAAATGAACACTTTGTCAGTCGATTCCCTGAAGCTCGACAGTCAGCTGTGCTTCAAGCTGTATGCCGCTTCTCGGGCGGTGATCCGCGCGTACAAGCCGATGCTCGATCAACTTGGCCTGACCTATCCGCAATACCTGGCGATGCTGGTGTTGTGGGAATGGCAGGAGGCGGCGCCGGAACAGCCGACGGTCAAGGCGCTGGGCGAACGTCTGGCGCTGGATTCCGGCACCCTGACGCCGTTGCTCAAGCGTCTTGAGCAGCTGCAACTGGTGCAGCGCCAGCGTTCGGTGCGCGATGAGCGGGAGGTGCACCTGAGTCTTTCGACAACCGGCAAGGCCTTGCGTGATCAGGTCGGGCCGCTCAAGGCCCGGTTGTTGTGCGACAGCGGTGTCGATCTGGATCGCCTGAATGATCTGCGCAACGGTCTGGATCACCTGTTGGGGCAAATCAAAGCGCTGTCGTAGTCGGTATCCACAGGTCGAGCAGGGCGGCCAGTTCTTCACGGCGAAAGGGCTTGGCCAGGTAGTCACTCATGCCCGCCACACGGCAGCGTTCGCGTTCCTCGGACATGGCGTTGGCGGTCAAGGCAACGATGGGCAATTGTGGCCAGCGCCCGCTGCGACGGATTTGCCGACTGGCCTCATAGCCATCCATCACCGGCATGTTGCAGTCCATCAGCACCAGATCGAATTCACTGTGCTCGAGCTGATCCAGGGCTTCGGCACCGTGCGCGGCGACAATCACCTCGCAACCGAGTTTACCGAGCATGCCCTTGGCCACCAATTGATTGACCGGGTTGTCCTCGACCAGCAGGACGCGTCCGCGTCGTTGCGGGGTAAGGGCTTCGACCCGGGCACCGTTGATCAGGTTGCTTTCCGGCTGCAGCACCCGGCGCAATGTCTGATAAAGCGCATTTCGCGCCAGAGGTCGTGCCTGTTGTTGCAGGGGCGCCAGACCACTCGCTTCTTCGCTGGGCATGAAGCTGCCGTAGGCGGTCACCAGCAGAATAGGGGCGTCGAGGGTCGGGCGCAGGCCAAACAGGCATTCGGGGCAGTCGGTGATCAGCACATCCGGGTCGAGGCCGATCAAGGAGTCATCGATGGAGCGTTGTTGATAATCCAGGCCCCAGCCGGGCAACAGGTTTTTCAACAGTTCCGCCAGGCCACTGTTGGCCGCAGTGATCGCGATGACCTTGCCCGGTAAAGGCTGCGGGGACATGGCACGGGTGTGGCAGGGTAACGGCAGGTCGGCGCAGAACTGGCTGCCGAAACCCGCTTCCGAGCTGATGGTCAGGCGGCCCTGCATGGCTTCGCAAAGGTTATAGGTCAGCGCCAGGCCCAACCCGGTGCCACCGAACTGTCGGGTGATGCCCGCGCCCGCCTGCGTGAAGGGCTGGAAGATTTTGACCTGCGCATCCTGGGCAATCCCGATACCGGTGTCGCAGACTTCGATTCTGACGCCATCTTCAAATGTTGAAAGACGCACATCGACCCGACCGAATCGGGTGAACTTGAGGGCGTTGGACAACAGGTTGCTGACGATCTGCCGGACGCGGGTGGGGTCCCCCAGCACCAACGCTGGAAAGTGCGGATCGATCAGGCAAGTCAACTCGACGCTGGGCGCGGCGTTCTGGGACAGCAGGTTGGCGGTGTCTTCGATCAGCGACCCGAGGTCGAACGGGATGTGTTCGAGTTCGAGCTGGCCGGCATCGAATTTCGACAGGTCGAGAATATCGTTGAGCAGCTCCACCAGGACTTTGCCCGAGTCATGGGCGATGGACAGCTGTTGCTGTTGTTCGGCGTTGAGTGGGCCGTCCAGCGAGAGCGCGATCATGCCCAACAGGCCGTTGAGCGGCGTGCGGATTTCATGGCTCATGTTGGCGAGGAATACCGAGCGTGCCTCGGCCATATCGAGGGCGGTGCTGCGCGCGACTTCCAGTTCCTGGTTGGATTGGCTGAGCCTGGCGTTGATCGCCTTGAGTTCTGCGGTGCGCGCCGAGACGATGTTTTCCAGTTGCCCGAGGTAGTCGGTCAGGCGGTTTTCGGCGTTGCGTCGCTGCTGGATTTCGGTGGCGATGTTCTCGAATTGCTGGTTGGCTACTTTGACCAGGACACCGATTTCATCGTTTTTATGCCCGCTCGGGTAGTCCAGCAAGGTCGGTTCCGCGCTGCGCGGATCGCGTCCGCTGAGTTCGCGGATAACCCGCACCAGCGGTTTTGTCAGCATCACGTAGAACAGCGCCAACAGGATGCCGGTCAGGATCAGACTGCGAGCGAAGCCGTTGAGCAGCGTCACCTCGGCCCGGCGCAGGAAGCGGCTGCCGTAGGCATAAGTATCGACTTCCAGTCGCAAGGTCCCGAGGGATTCGTCCGGCAAGTGATCGAGGTAGAGGCGGTCTTCAAACTGGCGGTTGGCGCCGAACAGGAAGTCGCTGATCATCCGGTAATTGTTTTGCTGGGTCTCACGTTTGACGCTGGCCAGAACGGTACCGTTGTTGTCCGTCAGTTGCCCGCCGACGATCGCCGGTGAGCGTAACAGGCCCATGGTCAGTTCCTGAGCGAGTTCGGCGTCGATGTTGTAGGCGATACGGGATGCGGGGTTATGGCTGATTTCCAGCAAAGACAGGATTTCGCGGTTGATGGAGGCGTCTTCGCTGGCATAATCGATGCCGATCTGCAGCAGACTGAGCAGCGTGCCCAGAATAAAACCGACCAGCACAGTCAGCCTGGCTTGCTTGTAAGACAGCCGTTGGGTGAATTTGATATCCATGGGGTGTTGAACCACTTCCGTTTCCCTTCGCTGCTCAAGCATAGTCGATCATGCATGGATACCGATGTTCTCGCGAGCCCTTGTGCAACAAGGGATGAACCGGATACCGAACGCTGCGTACCGTCGCTGTAATGCCATCATCACTGTGAACGTGCCCGAGGAGAAGACGTGGATTCCCGATTGAATGCTTTTCTTGAACGCGCCGATGCCGTCCTGGCCCGTATCGAACCGCTCTTGCCTGCGCATCGGCAAGCCATCGACTGGACGCAATGCCTGGCAGCGCGCTGGCAACGCGAGGGTCGCAGCGGCTTTCTGCTGCCGCTGCACGTCAGTCTCGACACGCGGTTGTCCGACCTGATCGGTGTCGACCGACAAGTGGAGCAACTGGGGCGTAATACCCAACAGTTCCTCGACGGTATGCCCGCGAACCACGCACTGCTCTGGGGTTCGCGCGGCACCGGCAAGTCGTCGCTGGTGCGCGCCTTGCTGTCTGAACACGCCAAGGCGGGCCTGCGGCTGATCGAGATCGAGCGCGATCACTTGGCGGACCTGCCGCGCGTGGTCGAACAGATCGCCAAGCTGCCCCAGCGTTTCGTGCTGTTTTGCGATGACCTGTCGTTTGAGTCGGGCGAAGGCGATTGTCGCGTGCTCAAGAGCGTGCTCGACGGTTCTCTGGAACAGGCGCCGGATAACGTTTTGCTCTACGCCACCTCCAACCGTCGCCACCTGGTGCCGGAGAAAGAGAGCGATAACGAAAACTGGAAAAGGGTTGACGGCGAACTGCATCCCAGCGAGGCGGTGGAAGACAAGATCGCGCTGTCGGACCGTTTTGGATTGTGGCTGTCGTTCTATCCGTTTACTCAAGAGCACTTCCTTAATGTCGTCGAGCACTGGATCGGTCAATTGGCCGAGAAATCCGGCCTCGAGTGGCAGCGTAACGAAGAACTGGACATCCTCGCCGTGCGCTGGGCCACGGGCCGGGGCAATCGCAATGGACGCTGCGCGTATCAATTTGCCCGCTATTGGGTGGGGCTGAAGCTGTTGGAGCACAAAGCATGATCGATTTACAGAAGAGCGGCCAAGGCCTGGACGGTTACGGCATGTTATGGGCGCAGCTGGAGTCGTTGTTGGCGGACGAGCGTGACTTCATCGCCAACGCCGCACAGTTTTCAGCGTTCCTGTACAGCCAGCTCGACGACCTGAACTGGGCCGGTTTCTACCTCAATCGCAACGAAGAACTGGTACTGGGCCCGTTTCAGGGGCAAATCGCCTGTGTACGCATTCCGTTCGGTCGTGGCGTGTGCGGGACGGCGGCGGCGACCTTGCAGACCCAGCTTGTCGAAGACGTTCACGCGTTCCCCGGGCACATTGCTTGCGACAGCGCATCAAACAGCGAACTGGTTGTGCCGCTGGTCAAGGACGGTCGCCTGATCGGTGTGCTGGACCTCGACAGTCCGAGCCTGGCGCGGTTTACCGCTGACGATCAGGCCGGTATCGAGCAACTGGCGGCGATTTTCCTGCGACTGACCGATTGCTGATCACGCCCTCAAGCCGGCCTTGACCAGCAGGCTTGACGGGTCGACTGCATCGATCTGCCGTGGATCGAGGAATCGGTCGGCGTACTGCAAATAAATTCCGGCGTTGATGAACAGGCCGAACAACTCTGGATCGATATGGGCGTCGCGGCACATGGTGGCCATGATGCCCAGCGCTTCGCTCAAGGATTTAGCCTTCTTGTAGGGGCGATCGGCGGCGGTCAGCGCCTCGAAAATATCGGCAATCGCCATCATCCGTGCCGGCAGGCTCATTTCTTCGCGTTTCAACTGTTTGGGATAACCGGTGCCGTCCATTTTCTCGTGATGGCCGCCGGCGATTTCTGCGACGTTGTTGAGGTGGCCGGGGAAGGGCAGGTGGCTGAGCATCAGGATTGTCTGCACCATGTGGTGATTGATGATGTAACGCTCCTCGCGGGTCAGCGTGCCTCGGGCGATGCTCAGGTTGTAGAGCTCGCCCCGGTTGTACTTGTAGTGCGGGACATCGAGCTTGAAACCCCAAGGGTTATCTTCCGGGATCAGCTCGCTTTCGGCGCGTTCGAACAAGTGCTCGGGCTTATCCGCCAACAGCGGCTCGCTGACCGGCAAGGTCGGCGCCGGGGTTTGTGCCTGGCGGCGGTTCTCTTCCCAGGACACGCCGAGTCGATCGTCCAGGGTTCGGGTCCAGTTGCGCTGGGCAATGCTGCGCAGACGTTGCAGATCGGCCTCGGCCATGGCCTCTGCGCCCAGATTGCAGCGGGCGACGAAGGCGAAATCATCATCCAGCCCGGCCAGGTTGGCATTGCGCAATTCGGCCAGGTGCTGTTCGTCACCGCCCAGGGCAATGGCCTGCCAAAAGTTGATCCAGGCATCACGCTTGAGGACTTCGAAACGGGTGCGGATTTCATGGATGCGGTCGTTCAGTGTCTCAAGTTTGGTGGCTTTGTCGACCACGTATTCAGGTGTCGTGACCTTTCCGCAGTCGTGCAGCCAGGCCGCAATGTGCAGGGCTTCCCACTCGTCTTCGGTGGGTTGGTAGTCGCTGAAGGCCGGGGCCTGACTGGCGGCCGCCGCCTGGGCAAGCATCAGGGTCAGTTCCGGCACTCGCTGGCAGTGACCTCCGGTGTAGGGGCTTTTGGCATCGATCGCACCGGCCAGCAGTTGAATAAAGGCGTCCAGCAATTGTTTCTGCTTGGCTTGCAGACGCTGGCTCTCAATGCTCACGGCGGCCGCGCCGGAAACAGCCTGGAGAAAGGCGATGCGGTCCGGGCGAAGCTTTTCCAGGTCGCTTTGTGTACCGCTGTCGGTCAACAGCAGGGTCAACAGGCCCACGGTTTCATTGTGCCGATTGTGTAAGCGGATGCCGATCAGGTGAACCCGGGGGCATTCCAGCGCGAGCATCACCTTCTGCAAATCCCCCGCCTGTTCGAAACCCAGATTGGTGACGACATTGTCGGCGTTCGACAACTGCTGCAACCACTGGGGGCTTTGCGGGTCCTGGAGTTCGTGTCCTTGAACACCGAACGACGGCAGTGCCTGTGACGTTCCATTGATGACCAGGCCTTGGGGCTCCATGCGATCGCTGTCACGTTCGCGCAAGTAAATCAGACCGGCCTGGGCCTGGCCGATCTTCACGGTTTCGAACAACACCCGCTGCAGGAGTGGCGCGAAGCGCGTCTCGGCGCTCAGGCTATCGGTGATCTGGAAAAAACTGCCCAGGGTGTCCTTCACCCGCGCCATCGACACGCTCAGTTGGTCAACTTCGAGCACCGGCGATCGACGACTGGGCGGAAAGTTGAAGTTGAAACTGCGAATCGCGTCAGCTTCCTGCACCAGCGTGCGCAGCGGCTTGACCAGGACTCTTGAGGTCAACCATCCCACGGGCAGGCACAGCAGCAATGTCGCCAGGGTAATCAGCGCGCCTTGCCAGCGCATGCGATAGGCATCGGCGAGCAATTCGTCCTCTGGCACCAGCAACGCCAGTTGCAACCCCTGAGGGCCGCCCTCCGTCATGCTGCTACGCGCCACGATCCATTGCCGACCGGCGGCGTCCAGTCGATTGCCGGCGGGAGGATGGGTGAGCAGGGCACCGAGGCCTGGGCTCAGGTCGGCAGCTTTGCTCAGGCGAGCAGTCTGGTCGTCGATGATCAGTTTGCTGCTGTCGGGGTAGGCGATCGCATTGCCCTGGGCATCGAACAGCACGATTTCGGTATGGGGTGTCACCACATGTTTGGCGAGGGTGGCGGACAATTCCGCCAACGTCAGGTCGGCGCCCATCACCGCGTTCTCACCACTGCGCCGGGCCAGGGTGGTGCCGACGTTGTGGGTGGAGAAAAAAACGTAGGGTTCGGTGGTGATTTGGCCCACATCGCCGAGCGCGCTGGAGAACCAGGCGCGGGTACGGGGATCGTAAGTTTCCTCGGGATTGTCCTGACGATTGACGAGTGTCAGGAACTGATCAAAAAACAGGGATTGAGAGCGGATCTGACCACTGCTGCCATTGCGTTCGATGCTCCAGACTTGAAACGCCGCCGTGTCCGGGGCTTTCAGGGCGGTTCTCATGGCTGTGGTCCGCAGGGGGCGAACCATGAAAAAGTCGCCATTGTCGTAGCCCAGGTACAACGATGCCAGGTTGGGGTTGTCGTTGAGCGATTGGCTGAAAGGCTGAAGCAACGCCAGGCGCTGCTCCAGATCCGATGCCCGGGTCGCTGGGTAGTCCGCCAGCAGGCTCAGCAGATGACGAATCGGTTCATAGGTGCCTTGCAGGTCGAGGCGTACATCCTGTTCGATGCGATTGAAGAGCTTTTCACTGCTGGAAAGAATGATCTGCGTGGTTTGGCCGTAATTGAAAATGCCCAACACCACGCCGGTCAGCAATAACAGGAAGGTGAACATCACACTGATATGGATGTGCAGGGGAAACCGGCGTTGATCCGGGCGCAGTGGGCTGGGCATTGCGGGTCTCTCCATGATGGTTAACACACTGCTCAGCGTCCAAGCATAGTTAAGGCTCCATCATTCTGCTTTTGTCGTTTTGGCCTATCTGTTGTTGCAATGCCTGCTCCAGTTCGAGCATGGCGCGGTCTATGGCCTTGGTGCAATTGACGACTTCGTCAGGGTGGGACACTTCATGACAGGCGTTTTCGAGCGCCTCGCAGCTGTCGATCAATCGGCACGCCTGGACGATTCGCGCAGCACCCTTGATTTTGTGGGCAACGTCGATGAAAGACTGCCGGTCCTCTGAGGGGGACAACGCCAGCAATTCTTGCCGGTCCAGACGGTTGCTGTTTAGTAATTCGGACAACAATCGCTGGTCGAGTGCAGGGCTGCCACCCGTTAACAGGTGCAGCCCTGCAAGGCTGAAGGCTGGGGCGCGGACCATCGGCGCAACGCCTCCAACCCATTGACTCAAGGCTGTCAGGCTGAGGGGTTTGAACAGGCAGTCGTCCATTCCGGCGAGTTTGCAGCGTTGGATTTCTTCGGGCTGTGCATTGGCGGTGAACCCCAGCACGGTACAAGGCCGGCACTGGGTTTGCTGTTCATGTTGGCGAATGGTGCGAGCCAGTTCGTATCCATCCATGATCGGCATGTTGCAATCGACAATCACCAGATCGAACAACTCGTCCTTCCAGGCTTTCAACCCCGCTGCGCCATCCGGTGCGGCGCTGGAGCGATGTCCCAGGAACTCCAGTTGCTGGCACATGAGCAAGCGATTGGCGGGATGGTCATCGACCACCAGGACGTTCAGCGTAGCCGCGCTTGCATGGATAGGCGGTTCAGCGGTTTTCGTCACCCGCTCGGCTGGCAGCGTTGCAAGGTTCAGCGAGACCTGGACCTGAGTACCGATACCGGCCTGGCTGCTCAATTGCAGGCTGCCGCCCATCATCTCGCACAGACTGCGGCTGATCACCAGGCCAAGCCCCGCACCGCCTCTGACGGACTGCCCGGCATTATCGGCCTGGGCAAAAGGCTCGAACAAACGCCGTTGATCCTGTTCACTGATCCCGACCCCGCTGTCCTCAACCTGCAACTGCAGCAATATCCGCTCGGGTTCGTCGGTCGGATGCAGCTCGACCACAATCCGGACCTGGCCCTGTTCGGTGAACTTGATGGCGTTGCTCACCAGGTTGGACAGCACCTGCTTGAAGCGCATCGGGTCCAGCAGGACATCGGTGGGTGGTTCGGCAGGGTTGAAGTCCAGCCGCAGGCCAAGATTTTTCTGGCGGGCCAGTCCGTCGAAGATCCGCACCACCGACGCCACGGTTTCTCTCAGGTTGACGCGTTCCGGGCTCAGGCTCAGGCGCCCGGATTCAATTCGCGCAATATCGAGAATGTCCCCGATCAGGTTCAGCAGGTCTTTCGCCGAGTGGTAGGCCACGTCAATGGCCGGGCGATCCGGGTGGTTGTGATCGATACGCTTGAGGGTCAGTTCGAGCATGCCGATGATTGCGTTCATCGGTGTTCGGATTTCATGACTCATGGTCGCCAGGAAGGTGCTTTTGGCGCGGTTGGCTTCATCCGCACGCTCTTTCGCGGCACGCAGGTCATCGAAAAGTTGTCGCCGCTCGCTGATGTCGATCCAGCCGCCGATGATGCCTTGTACTTCACCGCTGGAGTCCCGGTAGGGAAGTATCCAATGATAAATCGTCAGCGAGCGGTCACCGATATGCAATGGCCGGTCGAGAATCAACGGCACACCCTCGGCCACGACGCGTTGGTAATCCGCCTGATATTTATGCGCTTCAAATGAGTTGCTCATGCTGCCCTGCATGACGGTTTTACCCATCACGTCTTCGCGTTTGGCGCAGAAGGTCTCCAGGTAACTGTCGTTGCAGCTTTGCAGCAAACCCTGGCGATCACGCACGTAGATGGGATGAGGCGTTCCATTGACCAGCGACCGCATGAACTCGAGTTGGTCGTTCAAGGCGAGCTCGGCGGCCAGACGCTGATTGATCTGACGACGCATGTAAGCGTTCCAGGTGACGGAAATCAGTAGAAGCACGCCGATACCGAGAACGATCTGATAGAACACCCGGTGATAGTTCCGCCAGGTACTTTGCGAGGCAGACGAGTAGCCTCGCCAGCGGCTGTTGATAATGCCCAGCTCTTCCGGCGCGATGCTCATCAATGCCTTGTCGAGGATCGAACCCAGCTCTTTGGCGTCGCGCCCGGTCGCCAGGGAGAACGCGGCTTGCCGGGTGCCGATGGTGGTGCTGATTTGAAGTGTGTGCTCGAAAATTCGCGATGAGATGAAATAGTTGGCGATCACCAATGAGCTCACTGCACCTTCAGCCTGACCCTCGGCGAGTAGTTCCACGGCACTGAAGGTGTCCGGCGTTTCGATCAGATGGATTCGCGGGAACTCGCGGCGCAGGTAATCCGCCATTGGATTGCCTTGGGCGATGGCCAGGCGCTGGTCCTTCAGTTGCGTCAGGTTTGACGGGCTGCCAGCCGCTTTGCGAGTCAGCAGGACAACGGAGTTTTCCAGATAAGGGCGGCTGAAGTTCAGCATCGTTTCACGTTGCGCGCTGGGGAGCAGAGCGGCGATCAGGTCGGCCCGGTTGCTGTTGACCTGCTCGATCATCTCGTCATCGTTGCGGCTGCGATGGATCTCAAAGCGTAAACCGGTGCGCAATCTGATCAACTCGAGCAAGTCGGCAGAGACGCCCCGAAAGTTGCCGTCGCTGTCGAAAAAGGTCAGCGGTGCCAAGGCCTCGTTGACCACGACGCGCACAACGGGATGGTGTGCCAGCCAGCGTTCTTCGCGGTCGGTGAGTTGCAGTTTCTGATCGGTGAGAAGAATGTCACTGCCCGCACTCCAGCGTTTGGCGATGTTTTCTCGCTCGCTGCCAGGGATCGCCTTGAGGGTTGCGTTAATGATCCCGAGCAGGTCCGGGTTGTCCTTATTCACGGCAAAGCTGAAACCGTGGGCCTCGTGTTTACCGAAGTTGGCCATGCGGATGTTGTTCAGATACCCCTTGTTGATCATGTAATGGGTGGAAATGGTGTCGCCAAGAAAAACATCGGCCTGGTCAAAAGCCACCGCATTGATTGCATTCTGGTAGGAGGGGTAAGAGGTGATGATCGCTTTCGGGTACAGGGCCTTGACTTCGTCCAGCGGTAGATAGTGATACACCATGCTCAGCCGCAACCCGGCGAGGCCATCGCTCAGGGATCTTGTTTCTCCTTCTCGCGTTACCAGAACCGGTTGATCCACGGCATAGGGCGTGGACAGTACAATGTCGGCATTGCGGGCTTCAAAACCATTGGCGCTCCCGAGCATGTCGACCTCGCCTTTTTCCAATGCCTCGATCGCGTCTCCCCGGGACGCGTAACGCTGAACCTTGACTGGCAAACCGGTGGTCTTGCCCAGGATACCCGCGTAGTCAGCGGTAAAGCCTTCATAATCGTGGCCGCTGATGGTCAGGTCGAAAGGAGGATAGTCGGGGGCAGAGGTGCCAAGTATCAATTCGCGCTTGTTGTTAAGCCATTGTTGTTGCGATTTATCCAGTTGGACGTCCATGTGTCCGGTCATTGAACGGCTGAGCAGGGTGTAGTGCTCGCTCGCAGTCTGTACCGCGTGCACTGAGGTGCTCAGGCATAAAGCCGCGGTCAGCAGTATCAGATAATCCTTTATACGACTGGGCATCCTGTCTCTCTCACACTAACGCGTTGCGTTTTGCCATATCAATGAGTTCAACGAGTGACTTGGCTTTGAGTTTTTGCATGAGGCGTTTTTTATAGGTGCTGACAGTTTTGTTGCTCAGGAACATGCCCTTGGCAATTTCCTTGTTAGTGCGACCCTGGGCAAAAAGTTGCAATACCATCAATTCCCGGTCGTTGACCGACTTGAACAATTCCAGGTCGGCGTATCGCTCATCGTCGACGCGAACAGGATTCAAGGCCTGACTGGGGAAATAGTTGTAACCTGAAAGTACTGCCTTGATTGCGCTCACCAGTTCACTCAGGTCTTCCTGTTTGCATACATAACCTGATGCACCCGATTGCATGCAGCGAATACCAAAAAGTGTCGGGCACTGGGCGGTTAATACCAGTGTTTTAAGGGGAGTACTCATTGCGTTGAAACGGGAGAGAACTTCGAGTCCATCCAGTTTGGGGATGCTGATGTCGAGAATGACCAGGTCGGGCATGCATTCACGAACCATCTGCATGGCGTCGACCCCATTGTCAGTTTCGCCGACGACTTTGTAACCCTCATGTTCGAGCAACATTCGGACGGCAAGACGGATGACAGGGTGATCGTCGACAATAAAAACGGAGTTCATAATCAAATCCCATACGCGCTCAAATAAAGCGGGCACCTTAGCTCAGATAGTTGAGGGGGGCATGAACTCGCGGGCCTGTGGTGGCAATATAGGACAATTCCTACAGCGGAAGAAGAATCAGACTACGGATCAACTAGGTTTCGCATGAGGACTTGTGAAAGTGTTGTAGGCGTGTCCGGGTCGTCGGAGAGGTTGGTTTATAGTGTTTTATTTGTGACTTAAATGATTGGGGTTTTAGTGTGTAGTTGTTGCTGTTCTTTTATAAAGACGCCAAGGTCAATAACTTTCTAAAGTCCGATTGTTTCAGGGGTTTGATCAAGTAGCCCAATAACGGCAGTCCGTGTTTGCCGGCCATTCTTTCAAGACCGTCCAGTTCAATGGACGTCAGGCTGCTCAGCAGTATTGCCTGCCTGATCATTCCCCGCTGGCTGGCGAATTCGATCAAATCAAGGCCGGAAAGGTCAGGCAGGCATTGATCGCACAGAAGGATGTCGAAGGGCTGCGACGCCTTGAACATTTGCTGCAAGGCCGCTTCGGCGCTGTCAGTTGCGGTGAGTTGAGTGAAGCCGTAACTCTCCAGCAGGTATTGGGTCGCCCTGAGCTGAAAGGGATGGTCTTCCACCAGCAAGATGCGCCAATCGTGTTTCAACATAGAATTTTTCATGCTTCATCTGTGGTGCAGAGGGAGCGTGATTATTTCGCGATCAGGCCGTTCAATCGATCAGTCGGCTCTGCACAAGGTGTAGGGCGATTCCGTTGACGCTGCGATTGAAATGAAAAATGCGCAGGAAATCGATCAGCCGCTCAGGAGGCCCCGATGCGGCTGATCGATGCAGGCTCATCCGTGGCTTGAACGACCGGTCATTTCCAGCGCCATTTGACTGGCATAGCTGTCGGTCATGCCGGCGATGAAGTCGATCATTCTCAGGAACGAGGTGTGCAAAGGGCCGTGAGGATCGGGCGCATTGTTGCCCAGCAGGTCGAGGATGCGGCGGCTCTTGAAGGACGGTGTTCGACCGTTGTGTTGTTCCAGTGCCGCGCCGCAGAACGCGTTGAGCAAGATTTCGAGAGTGGTGTAAGCACCGATTTCGTGCAGCGTCTTGCGCTTGTCCTGGAAGATCTTTTTGCGCGCCATGTCTTTGGCATTCAGGACGCAGCGTTTGGCCGGACCGTGCATGTGCTCCACCAGATCGCCGGGCAGTGTGCCAGCCAGCAGCGAGTCCTGTTGCTCGACGAAAGCCCGGGCGGCGGCATTGGTCAGGTGTTCGATGGCCTTGCCCCGCAGGATCGCCAGTTTGCGCCGGCGCGAATCCAGTGGGCCCAATTGGCGATAGGTTTGCGGAAGATCGTCGCCCACAAGATCGAGCAGCAAAGACTCGACTTCGGCGTACTCCAGCAACTCCATTTCCAGGCCATCTTCCAGATCGATCAGCGCGTAACAGATGTCGTCCGCGGCCTCCATCAGGTACACCAGCGGATGGCGCGCCCAGCGTTGGTCCTCCAGTTGCGGCAGGCCGAGTTTAAGAGCGATCTGCTCCAGTAGCGGGAGCTCGCTCTGATAGCAGCCAAACTTGTGCTTCTTGTAGCCCAATGAATCGGCGTGCTTTGCCGTCCAGGGGTACTTCAAATAAGTACCCAGCGTGGCGTAGGTCAGCCGGGTGCCGCCGTCGAACTGATGATACTCAAGCTGGGTAAGCACCCGGAAGCCTTGGGCGTTGCCTTCGAAATTCAGGAAGTCATTGCGTTCGACTTCGCTCATGGCGTCCAGCCAGCCACGGCCGGCAGCTTGCTGGAACCAGTGACGGATCGCGTCTTCGCCGGAGTGCCCGAAAGGCGGATTGCCGATGTCATGGGCCAGGCAAGCCGATTGAACCACCATCCCCAGGTCGCTCGGTTCGCACCAATCGGGCAGGGCGCTGCGAATGGTCTCACCGACGCGCATGCCCAGCGATCGACCCACGCAGCTGACTTCCAGCGAGTGGGTCAGGCGCGTGTGAATGTGATCGTTGCTGGTGACCGGATGAACCTGAGTCTTGCGCCCGAGGCGGCGAAAGGCACCGGAGAAAATGATGCGGTCGTGGTCTTTGTGAAAAGGGCTGCGGCCGAGTTCTTCCGGGCTGTGCAGAGGCTTTCCGAGACGTTCGCGGGTAAGCAGGGTTTGCCAATCCAAGGCTGGACTCTCCGTCAGGTGACTGAGCCTCTAGCTTCCGGGTTCGTGACGGTGCCTGCAAGCGGAACTAGAGCCCCGCGGCGTCGATGTCGATGAGCAGCAGTCGCTCGCCGTTGTCGAAAAATTGCCCGGCGGTGAGGCAATACTGATTGCTGGTGGCATCACGGTAGGTCGTGGACAGTGTCAGGCGCCGCTCTTCCCAGCCCTCGGCCAGCAAGTGATAAAAGTACGGTCGCCACGACCAGTTATGACCCAGATAGCGGTTGTCGGCCTCCCAGCCGTTGTTGCGCCATTCCAGATTGGGCGTCAACTGGGTGCCATGACGGTCGCATTGATAGAAACGCAACAGCCAGGGAAACGCATGCAGTTGTGGCAGGGCGCTCAGTGGCGCACGGGCCAGGGCCCAGGCTTGCAGGATGGTCATCAGTTCGCAGAGTTGCTGGCGCATCATCATCAGTCGACTGCGTTCGCCCAGTTTCTGCTGAACATAACGCTGGCGCAGTTGCGCGAAACGCTCGACAAAAGCGTCGGTGGCAAAGAACTCCACCTGCGCCCGGGCGAACAGAAACCCCTGTACGTAACGTGAACCGCACTCCAGGGCGAAATTGAGTTGAGCTTCGGTTTCCACCCCTTCAGCGATGATCCAGCAGCCGGTTTTCTCGGCCATTTGCGCCAGCGCCTTCACCACGTCGCTACTGTGGCCGCCCAATGCTGCGGCCTGGAACAGTCGCATGTCGAGCTTGAGAATGTCCGGTTGCAGGGCCAGCACCCGATCAAGTTGCGAGTAGCCGGCACCGAAATCATCGATGGCGATCCGTGCCCCGGCCTGTCGGTAGCGGGCCACGACGTCAGCCAGGCGCTGGATGTTGCCTCCCAATTCGGTGATCTCGAAAACGATGCGCTGCGGATTGACGTTGTGTCGGCTCAATTGCATGAGGCTCGGCAGCGCCTGGTTCGGCCGTAGACGGTTGATCCAGCGCGGCGATATGTTCAGGCTCAGAAACCAGTCCGAAGGCGCTTCATGCAGACGGCTCAGGGCGTTGTCGCGAATCTGGCGATCAAGACGACGCAGGGCGATGGCGGGCGTTCGCGGGTCGGCGAACAGCGGTCCCACCGAGGCCAGTTGACCGTCGGCCTGACGCAGTCGACCCAGCGCTTCCACCCCCGCGATACGACCCGTGGCGGTATCGATAAACGGCTGAAAGCAGGCGAGCGGTTGCCCGTCGATCACGAGGCCTCCTTAGTAAGGTCTTGTTTTTGGATTAACCTGCTCACCGGATAGGCACACAGGATTGAACCTCTCGATAAAGAGGTTAATCCCGGTGGTATTGCAAGAATGCAGCCAGATAGTGACTATTCAGTCTTTACGCGAAGAGCCTTGCATGACCAGCTTGATCAGCGGCCCGAGCGTTGTGCCCAGACGAACCAGCCGAGTCAGGCCGCTGGTACCGCCGCTCTTGGCGCCTTTACCGGTCAGAAAACCGAGCAACGTCACGGCCGCCATGCCCCAGAGCGGGGCGTGTTTGATGCCGAAGCCTTCGTGCAGGTTTTGCGTCATCCCGCGTACCCGCTGCAAGGGTTGCAGCAGTTGCGCGGATTCGTGACGAATTTCCTGGCGATGCATTTCCATGCGCAGGCGTATCAGCGCCTTGCGCATTTCGGTGCGCGAGCTGTTATGGGGCAGTTCAGGCAAGCTCATGGCAGCAGGCGCTCCCTATCGTTGGCCAATTCTTCCAGGGTGCCGTGGAAGGGCGAGGACTCATCGAAAATCGCCGCCTTCAGGCGCATGGCACAGAATATTGCAGCCAGGGTGTAGAACACGCAGAGTCCGATAATCGCTGGCAGTCGGTAGGTGTCCCAAAACAGGATCAGCACCAGCGTCGACAATCCCACCAGCAACAGCAAGGCAAAGACCAGCGCCAGGCCTGCAAACAGCAACAGGCTTACGGTGCGCGCTTTTTGTTCCTGCAACTCGATGCCGAACAGTTCGACATGGCTGTGCAACAGTCCAAGAAAAGCGGCACCCAGGCGCCGCGATGAAGAGCTTGTGCCCGTCGCGGACGAGCTGGATTCACCGATAGACATATCAGCGCCGAGTGGCCAGCAGGCCAATCAGAAAGCCGACGCCCGCTGCGATCCCGACCGATTGCCATGGATTGGTCTGGACGTAATCTTCGGCAGCGGTAACGGCGGCCTGGCCGCGTTCGCGCAGGGAATCTTCGGTCAGCTTCAGGGTTTCGCGGGCACGCAGCAGGCTTTCGTGGATCTGACTGCGCAGCTCATCGGCCTGATCGCCAGCCAGGGTTTTGGTGTGTTCCAGCAACCGTTCGGTGTCGCTAACCAACGTCTGAAAATCGTTCATGAGGATTTCTTGAGCAGTCTTTGCTTTGATGCTGGCCATTGGTGATCTCCGTAAGTGGCTTCTGAAGCGTTCGAGTATGAGCCCTGTGTGAAGGTTCAGTACAAATGACTGGTACAACTTTTGCTACGTCATGGTGCATCAGCCCGCGCCGTTGCGCTGTTGCCGGGCATGATTTCAGGAAAACCCTGATTCAAACAATCATAACTCGCGTGAAGGTTTCGGCCTTGTGCGCCAAATCGGTTCACCCGGATCAACGCCTTGATCCTGATGGGCCGCAACTTGGTGCATAAACCGGCCGCGCGAACCGCTTTGGTGCTTTTTAGCCTTCAGGTCTGCCAACTCCATGGAAAATCTGCAAAGCGCTGTGGACAGTCTGGTCCATAGCTCCAATACGTTGTTCATCCTGATCGGTGCAGTCATGGTTCTGGCCATGCACGCCGGTTTCGCCTTTCTTGAAGTCGGTACGGTTCGACAAAAGAACCAGGTCAACGCCTTGTCGAAGATTCTCAGCGACTTCGCGATTTCGACCCTGGCCTACTTCTTTATAGGCTATTGGATTTCCTACGGGGTCACCTTCATGCAACCGGCGGCGGTGATCAGCGCCGATCACGGCTACGGGCTGGTAAAGTTTTTCTTTCTGCTGACCTTTGCTGCGGCGATTCCCGCGATCATTTCCGGAGGCATTGCCGAGCGCGCCAGGTTCGTCCCGCAGTTGTGTGCGACGGCGCTGATCGTTGCGTTCATTTATCCGTTCTTTGAAGGCATGATCTGGAACGGCAACTTTGGGCTGCAAGCCTGGTTGCTGGAGCGATTTGGCGCCAGCTTCCATGACTTCGCGGGCTCCGTCGTGGTGCACGCCATGGGCGGATGGCTGGCGCTCGCGGCGGTGTTGTTGCTCGGGCCAAGGAATGGGCGCTATCGCGAAGGGCGACTGGTGGCCTTTGCACCGTCGAGCATTCCCTTCCTGGCATTGGGTTCGTGGATCCTGATCGTCGGCTGGTTCGGTTTCAACGTCATGAGCGCACAAACGCTGCAAGGCGTCAGCGGATTGGTGGCGGTGAACTCGCTGATGGCCATGGTCGGCGGCACCGTGGCGGCGTTGATTGTCGGGCGCAATGACCCCGGGTTCCTGCATAACGGCCCGCTGGCCGGGTTGGTGGCAATCTGCGCCGGTTCTGACCTGATGCACCCGGTGGGCGCGCTGATCACGGGTGTGATCGCCGGGACATTGTTTGTCTGGTGCTTCACCGCGGCTCAGGTCAAATGGCGCATCGACGATGTGCTGGGTGTCTGGCCGTTGCATGGCTTGTGCGGTGTCTGGGGAGGAATCGCCTGCGGCATCTTCGGCCAGAGCGCATTGGGTGGTTTGGGCGGGGTGAGCCTGATCAGCCAGGTGATCGGCACCTCGTTGGGGGTGATCGTGGCGCTGCTCGGCGGTTTTGTGGTGTATGGCGTGATCAAGGCGTTGCATGGCCTGCGCCTGAGCCAGGAAGAGGAGTATTACGGCGCGGACTTGTCGGTGCACAAGATCGGCGCCGTGAGCCAGGACTGACTCACTTTTCTTCATCGTCGCTCCCGGGATAAAAACCGTGCAGCAGACGATAACGGTCATGCCTTATCTGGTCGGCCCGTTCCTGTACCTGATGCGCGGGTAAACCCAGCATGATCAGTGCGTGGGAGGCGAGCATCAGGCTCGACTCCAGCAGTTCGGGCACGACTTCGCTGGCGCCGGCCGCTTTCAACTCGGCCAGCTGGCTGTCGTCCCGAGTGCGCACCAGGATCGGAACGGTTGGGTTCAATCGGCGCGCCTCGTGGAGAATCAGTAGCGCGATGTCGGTCTGGTCGACGGCAATCACCAGCAGCCTGGCGCGCGCCAGCCCTACCGCCAGCAGCAGTTCACCGCGCCGCGAGTCGCCGTAATGCACACAGGCTTCACCGACGGCGGCTTCCTGGACACGCACCGGATCGGTGTCCAGTGCAAGGTAAGGTTGCGTCGCATTGCGCAGCGCTCGGCCGATGGACTGCCCCACGCGACCGTAACCACAGATCACGACGTGGTTGTGCAAATCGGCGTTGAGCGCGCTGATTTCTGCCAGTTTTGTTTCTTGGTTGGGGTTGCGATGCAGGCGTGTCGCAAGGTGGGGAGCGGCGCGCAGCAGCAACGGAGTGACCAGCATCGAGCAGAATGTCGCGGCCAGCAGAAGACCTCCGAAGTCCGCTGGCATCAATTTGTTTTGCTGCATCAACGCCATCAGTGCAAAGCAGAACTCGCCACCCTGCGCCAATGCCAGGCCGCTGCGCCAGGCGGTTTCGCCGTCGCTGCCGCGCCACTTGACCAGCACCGCGACCACTGTGCCTTTGATGAGCAGTAAACCAAGCGTCAGGCCGAGGATCTGCAGGCCGTGGCTGGCGAACAGCTGCAAGTCGATCAGCATGCCGATGCTGACGAAAAACAACCCGAGCAAGATGTCGCGGAACGGGCGGATGTCTGCCTCGATCTGATGCCGATAGTGGCTTTCCCCCAGCAGCATGCCGGCGAGAAATGCGCCCAGGGCAGGGGAGAGGCCGAGCAGGTGAGTCAGCCATGCTGTCAGCAAAACGATGACCAGCGCCAGCAGCACGAACAACTCCGCGGAGCGGGCAGCAGCGACCTCATGGAACAGCCGCGGCAGCAACCAGCGACTGGCCATCAGCAGGCCGACGAACAGCACCACGGTCTTGCCCAACGTTATCGGCAATGCCCAATACCAGACCTGATCGCTGTTGCCAGCGAACACCGGCACCAGGGTCAACAGCAACACCGCCACCACATCCTGGAACAGCAGCACGGCGATGGCGTTCTGACCGTGGCTGCTGAAAATCTCGCCGAGGCTACCCAGCTCTTTGCTGACAATGGCGGTGGAAGACAGCGACAGGCCGGCTCCGAGTAACAACGCAGGCGTCGTCGACATGCCAAACAGGATCAGTAACGCCCCCATCAATAGCCCGGACAACAACACTTGCAGGCTGCCAAGTCCAAACACCACCCGGCGCAGCGCGATCATTTTCGACAGGGAAAACTCCAGCCCAAGGGAGAACAGCAGAAACACCACACCCAGCTCGGCAAGGTCTGGTAACTCTTCGCTTTCATTCACCCAGTTGAACGCCGTCGGCCCGATCATCAGCCCTACGCACAGATAGCCCAGCACCGGTGGCAGACGCAGGCGCTGGAACAGTGCAATCACCACCAGGGAGGAGGCGAGGATGATCAAGAGGTTGGCGAACACTAAAAACTCCGGTGATGGGGGTGGGCTACTCAAGCGTAGAGGTAAAAAAAACCTGAGCATCGCGTAAATGGCATCTAGAGCGACTGATATGCATCAGGGTTTTGCCGCCGCCATCGCGGTTCGTGTTCCAGGGTAGTAAATTCAACGGCTCGACGGCTTTTCGGGGCAGGCCTAGAATAGTTACTTAATTTTTTAGGTTGAGCGCTCATGCTTCCTGAATGTCAGCTGTTCGGCACCCTTGGGTGCCATCTCTGCGAAGTGGCCGAAGCCATGCTGATGGAGTTTGTCGAACGTGGTCTACTGGTAGAGCTGGTAGATATCGCTGAAGATGAAACGTGGTTTGAAGCGTACAGTTTGCGTATTCCAGTGTTACGACGGGTTGATACCGGCGCTGAACTCGGCTGGCCATTCAGTGCCGATGAGGTGGTGGCGTTCCTGAGTTAAGTGGTTTTGGTGGTGGCGACGTACCCCGTCTGTCGAACTTTGCGATTCATCCTCTTGGCTTAACCGACGGTCTTCGGATACTGTATGCGCATACAGTTATTCGTAATGCTGCGTTGCGCCTCTGGTTTTCAGGGTTGAGCAGGCAGTTCCGGGCGTAAGAGGGATACATCGTGGTCAATGTCGAACAATTGAAGAACAGCGTGAACCGGATGTCGGCGGATGTGGTGCGCGAAGCTGTCCTCGAATTGCGTCTGGATGGTTTGGTCCTGGAAGGAAAAACACCCTTCAACAAATTGCACTTCAATACCTGTTTTGCCGAAATCGAAGCGTTGTTCCAGCGCGCGGGTTATCACCGGCAGCTGGATGTCGTCGGTTATCAGGGGTTGTTGTATGCGCTTTATGATCCAGGTCGCTGGGAAGCGGTCGATGTGTTGCGCTGGCTCAAGGAGTTCACCGAGGCGGCGGCGCGCACGCAGATACCGGCGTGAGGATTCTCTTCTAGGTTCGTTCCGGCCACTGTTGGATAATGCTGACCTGTATTGAGGGTCAGAGCGTTCGTATGTCCACTTCATCTTTTTCTGCTGCACACAACCAGGCCAGCACGCTCTACTTGCCGCCAGGTCCGTGGCAGACCGTGCTCGATTGCCTGTGCGAACACTTCAGCGCTATCGGTCGTGAACAATGGCTGGACAGAATTGCTCGAGGTCGTGTGCTTGACGGGCACGGTCAACCGATTGCTCTTGATCTGCGTTACAAGGAAGGCCTGCGGATTCATTACTTCCGTGAGGTGCCGGACGAAAAACCGATCCCGGTGGTTGAGTCGATCCTGTACGCCGACGAACACTTGGTGGTGGCGGACAAGCCTCATTTTCTGCCAGTGACCCCTGCTGGCGAATACGTGGAGCAGACGTTGTTGCGACGGCTGATCCGTCGACTGGATAATCCGCATCTTGTGCCTTTGCATCGCATTGACCGGCATACGGCGGGACTGGTGTTGTTTTCAGCGAACCCTGAGAGTCGCTCGGCCTACCAGTCATTATTTCCTACACGGAATATCGAAAAACGCTACGAAGCAATCGCCCGTGCATTGCCTGAGCTGACCTTTCCATTGGTTCATAAAAGTCGGCTGGTCGATGGCGAGCCATTCTTTCGCATGCAGGAAGGTCTGGGCGTCAGCAACACCGAGACGGCAGTCGAGGTTCGTGAGAAGAACGGCGATCTCTGGCGTTATGGACTTTACCCGGTGACCGGCAAAAAACATCAGTTGCGGGTGCACATGACCGCATTGGGCGCCAGTATCTGCAATGACCCGTTCTACCCGCAGGTGCTCAAGGATATCGAGGATGATTATGCCAATCCCTTGAAGCTGCTGGCTCAGGGCCTGCGGTTTGTCGACCCGGTCACCGGTCAGCAACGTGAATTCGAGAGCACCATCACCCTGCAATGGTGATCACACACCAGGCACGAAAAAGCCCGCATAAAGCGGGCTTTTCTGTATCCGGTTGGAGCCGCAAAGATTACAACTCTTTAACGGTACGAACCTGATCCTTGTTGATGCGGGTTTGTTTGCCATCCAGCTGTTCGAACTCGTAGAAACCCGATTCGTCATCGTATTTTGGCGCGTCGACGGCCTGGATTTCGCGACCGTCATTCAAGGTGATCACTGTAGGCGAAGCGCAACCAGCGAGGGTCGCGAGGCCCAGTGCGAGCATGAAAGTGGCGAGGGTCCGTTGAGTCATGAGTGTGTCTCCGAATATGAATTCTTTTGGTAACTGAGCTTGAGACGTATACAACGCGCGCAAGTTCCTTCTCGTGTCAGTCTGACACAGTGTTGTGTGCACTTAACAGCTCGGGCGTGTTGAGGTTGGCGAGGCGAGGGTCGTTGTCGGGGCATTGCAGGGCGGTAGCGCCCATTTTGCGCATGAGGCGGCCCGGGCTGCGTTCGCCCTCGTTCCAGGCACTTTCGAACGCTGCTGAAAGAGCCGCGGGGATAACGCACAGCAACGGTTCCCAGTGTTCGTTATGGCGCAACATCAGCGGTTTGTCCGGATGCTGGCGGGCGGTGTCGCGCATGCTGTGGAGCAGGGCCGCATCGATGCGCGGGACGTCGCATGGCAACACCAGCAGAAAGGGATGGCGGGCGGCCTTGAGGCCAGCGCGAATACCGGCCATGGGGCCGGGGAAGTCGCCCTCGTCGTCATGGACCAGTTGGTCGGCGTAAGGCGCGTATTTCTCCAGGTTCCTGTTGCAGGAGATGATCAGGTCGTCGCTCAGGGTGCGGGTCTTGCGATGCAGATGCGCAATCAGCGGCTCGCCATGCCATTCCAGCAACCCCTTGTCCTGGCCGCCCATGCGTTGGCCTCGGCCACCTGCCAGGAGCAAAATGGAGCAGGGCGGCAAATGTGTATTCGAGGTCATGGCAAGTCTCCATGGGAGCGGCGAAAAAACGGGGCGCTGTGATATAACACCGGGCTGTTTATCCTACAACTGGACGAGCCTATGAAAGCCAAGGCTGATGTACCTTTCGCTCCGCTCAACATCGCGGTGTTGACGGTTAGTGATACCCGCACCCTGGAAACCGATACGTCAGGGCAGGTCTTCGTCGACCGCTTGAGTGCTGCCGGTCATTACTTGGCCGCTCGGGTTTTGCTTAAAGATGACCTCTACAAAATTCGCGCGCAAGTCGCCACCTGGATTGCCGATGATGTCGTGCAGGTGGTGTTGATCACCGGCGGTACCGGGTTCACGGGGCGCGACAGCACACCGGAAGCGGTGAGTTGCCTGCTGGACAAGCAGGTCGACGGTTTTGGAGAGCTGTTCCGGCAGATCTCGGTCGCGGACATCGGCACTTCGACTGTTCAATCCCGGGCTCTGGCGGGTTTGGCCAATGGCACGCTGGTCTGCTGTTTGCCGGGATCGACCAACGCTGTGCGCACCGGTTGGGATGGCATCCTCGCCGAACAGCTGGATTCGCGGCATCGCCCCTGCAATTTCGTCGCTCACCTGAAACAGGCCGAACCCTGTGAATCCCGTGGGTAAGCCTGGTAAAACCGGCAGCCTGATGGCTGTCGAGGTTGCGCTGGCGCGTTTGCTGGAAATGGCTGAGGCATCGAGGATACGTGAGCGTGAGCGCTTGCCGTTGGTGCGGGTTCAAGGTCGCGTACTGGCCGATGACTTGGTCTCGACGCTTGATCTGCCGCCTTGGCCAAACAGTGCCATGGACGGCTATGCCTTGCGCATCGCTGACTGGACGGGAGAACCGTTGGTGGTCAGTCAGAAGATTTTTGCCGGCCAGGCACCCGGACCGTTGAAGCCTGGTACCTGCGCCCGGATCTTTACCGGCGCGCCTGTACCGGCGGGGGCCGATTGCGTCGAGATGCAGGAGAACGCCGAGGTCCAGGCGGATGAGCGCGTCCGTTTTATCGAGACGATGACCACGGGCCAAAACATCCGGCCACAAGGCCAGGAAACCACCGTTGGTGAGCTTGTTTTGCTGGCTGGCACACGCCTCGGACCTATCGAGCAGGGCCTGGCCGCGTCGCTAGGATGTGCTGAGCTGGACGTGGTGCGCAACGTTCGTGTGGCGGTCCTGTCAACCGGGGATGAATTGATAGAGCCGGGCCAGCCCCTTGGGCCAGGGCAGATTTACAACAGTAATCGCGTGCTGCTGTGCAGTTGGTTGCAGCGCTTGGGCTGTGAGGTGATCGATGCCGGAATTCTTCCAGATGATTTAGCCACCACTCGTGCCCGTCTTGGCGAGTTGAAGGATGTCGACTTGATCCTCTCTACCGGCGGTGTGTCTGTGGGGGAAGCCGATTTTCTGGGGATTGCCTTGCGCGAAGAGGGTGAGTTGACCCTGTGGAAACTCGCCATCAAACCAGGCAAGCCGCTGACGTTCGGGCATTTTCGCGGCGTGCCTGTGATCGGATTGCCCGGCAACCCTGCATCGACACTGGTTACTTTTGCCCTGTTGGCCAGGCCCTATCTCTTGCGTCGCCAAGGTGTAAAAGACGTTGAGCCGTTGAGGTTTCAGGTGCCGGCAGGGTTCGACTGGCCCAAGGCTGGCAATCGCCGAGAGTATTTGCGTGGGCGTCTGGAGAATGGTCGGGCAATCATCTACAAAAACCAGAGCTCTGGGGTCCTTCGCAGTGCCGCCTGGGCTGATGGTCTGGTTGAAGTGCTTGAAGACCGCACGTTTATCGAAGGCGATTACGTGAACTTCATTCCGCTGAGCGAAGTCCTGGGCTGATCCTGGCCACAGTCTTGCCACGCAAGCCCGGTTGATCGCTCCGGACTTGCGTGCATGGCGAGCGTTTAACGCGCCAGAAGTGACACGACCTGATCGAAGCGGCTGTTGGCGACCCAGCCCAGCAGCCCCAGGACAACGGCTGTTCCACCCGCAGAATAGGCCAGCCTGTGTTTGATGGATTTCACATCACCACGGACCTCTTCCATGTCTCTTCGGATGCATTTGAGGTGTGTCTCGAGTTCAATGACGCGAGGTTCCATATCAACTCCTCCGGCGGGCTTTGCGCTGTTATTGAATTCAGCCTGATGATTGGCGCGACTTTCTGGCAATGGAGCGACCTGACTGATGGGTAACCTGATGTCATGACTTTGCATGGACTAAAACGCTCCTTGCCTTAAAGCCCTTTGGCTGGCCGACACTATTGTTGATTGCGCTTTGTGCGGCCCTTGAAGAGGGTCTACTCATTGCTTGCACATCCCTGTGTATTTAATGTTGATGACTGATACCGCGGACACCAAGGTGTACCAATCGCCAAGGTTGGTCAATTGAGCCGATTCCTCACATCTTGTAAGAAAATATCCCCCCCTGTAGGACCGCAAGGCTGCGTGCGTCAAAAAAATTCAATTCCTTTCGACTTTTATAGGGGTTGGTGAGGTCAACATTTCCCATACGGATTCCAAACATGGGAGCGACGATAATGACTGAGCGCAAGGCGCTGTTGATTCTGCATGGCAAGCAGGCACTCAACGAGGAGGTCCGAGCGGCCGTCGACGTCAAGCGCCAGCAGGGCTGGGAGTTGGCGGTCCGACTGACCTGGGAGGCGGGGGACGCGCAACGGCTGGTGGAGGAAGCGCTGAATGCAGGCTATACGCACCTGATTGCCGGCGGCGGTGATGGCACTTTGCGTGATATCGCCGAGGCCATGGCAGCGCATTCGACGCAAGCCAGTCTGGTGCTGATGCCACTGGGCACTGCCAACGATTTTGCGCGCGCCGCCGGTGTGCCCCTGGAACCCGATCTGGCGCTGGACCTTCTGGAGGCCACCCCGCACGCGATCGATCTGGGGGAAGTGGGCGGACAGGTCTTCCTGAACATGGCCACCGGCGGTTTCGGTAGCCAGGTGACGGCGAATACGTCGGAAGACTTGAAAAAAGTCCTCGGGGGCGCCGCTTATCTGTTCACCGGGTTATCGCGCTTCAGCGAGTTGCATGCCGCCTACGGCGAGTTGCAAGGCCCCGACTTTCAATGGAGCGGTGAGCTATTGGCGTTGGGGATCGGCAATGGCAGACAGGCTGGCGGCGGTCATGTGCTGTGCCCGGAGGCGCTGGCTGACGATGGTTTGCTGGATATCAGCATTTTGCCTGCGCCGCAGGAGTTGGTCGGTACGTTGAAAACGCTGCTGGCCGATGGATTCGGCATCGACAACATGTTTGTGCGAGCTCGCCTGCCATGGGTCGAGATCAAGGTCGCGGAAGGCCTCTACATCAATCTGGATGGCGAACCTATTGAGGGCGAGAGCCTGCGATTCTCGGCGCGTCCAGCGGCATTGCGCGTGCATTTGCCGCAGAACTCGCCGCTGCTGAGTGCTTCGAAAACGGCTAGTCGTCCAGACTGATAATTTGCTCGCGTACGGCAAACAGAACCAGGCCGGCCACGTCGTAGATCTGCAAGCGCTTCATGATCTGCGAGCGGTGGGTTTCAACGGTTTTGATACTGAGGCCCAGGCCATTGGCAATTTCCCGGGTGGATTTGCCACGAACAATCAGTCGCAGGATTTCCAGCTGACGGGCCGTCAGGTTGTGCGAGTCCTGCGGCTCGGGCCGCTGTTTCTGGTTGCGGATCAGCGCCTGGTTGATGACCGTGTGGGCAATGGCCGGGCTCAGGTAGCGTTCGTTATTGCGCAAGGCGTCCAGGGCATGTTCCAGCTCGGTGGCCGTGGTGTCCTTGAGCAAATATCCATGAGCACCGGACTCGAGCGCCTGCATGATGAGGGCAGGGTCGGTGTGCATCGACAGGATCAGCACCTTGCTTTGCGGGCGTACCCGCTTGAGTCGTTGCAAGGCTTCAAGGCCGCCGGTCTCCTTCATGGAGATATCCAGCAGAACAATATCAGGGGACAGCTTCTCGACCATTTCGAGTAACTGCGAGCCGTCATTGGCCTCACCAATAACCGCGTAGCCGGGAATATCCAGCACCAGAGCGCGCACGCCTGCCCTGATAAGCGAGTGGTCATCCACCAGAAGTAAGTTACAAGTCAATGCATAACCTTATTCGTACTGGCCCGTTCGAGCGCACGGGGCGCCCAGGGAAAGAGTGCTTCGATTTGAGTGCCTTTGCCCGGCTCGCTGGTCACCGCCAGGGTGCCGCCCAGTTGATCGATCCGCTCAACCATCCCGGCCATTCCGCGCTGTCCTTCTCGACCCGGGTCTGCTGCTGGTGCGAACCCCAGGCCATCGTCGCTGATCAATAGCGCCAGGCCCTGGGGCATGCGTTGCAGGCGGATCAACAGGTTTTTCGCGTCGGCGTGACGCAGAATATTGGTCACCGCTTCCTGGGTGATCCGGAAGGCGGCCACCGCCATTTCCTCCGGTATGCCGGTCAAACGTTGATGGCATTCCAGGCTCCAGTGCACCGATGTATTGGCCAGGGTCTTGAGCAGATGCGCTCGCAGACTGGCTTCCAGCCCTAGACTGGCCAACTGCCTGGGATTGAGAATGGCTGAAACATCGCGAACCTTGGCCAGGGTTTCGTCCAGTGTGTCGCAGAGCACCGAGAACTGCCCCTGCATGTCTTCAGGCATCCGGCGTTTGAGCCATTCACTTTGAAGTTTTGCAGCGGTCAGCAACTGGCCGATGTCGTCATGCAGTTCTCGGCTGAGCCGGTGGCGTTCGTTTTCCTGTACTTCCAACAGGCGGTCGGCCAACTCTTGCGGCTGAAACTTTATCGACTTGCGCGAGAGCAAGTGTTGGCCCCAGACGCAGGCGAGCGCCGCAATATTGAGTACTAGCAGGCTCGCGGGCAGTGGAACAGACAGGCTGAAGGCCAGCAGGCTGCCAAGTGCCGAGCTGGTGCACAGTAAAAGCGTGAACCGCCGCGCGTTTTTTTGGGAGGGTGGCCATAGGGTGATTGACTTGAGACTGGCGTACATAGCGGATGGAGCCAATGGATGTTCGCTGCGGGCAGACCGGCCATCGTGGTTGACGGGTCTCTGTCTGAAAATCTGTAGTGACTCGTCTCAAGCAGTGCCGTCCAGGATTGAAACTGCAGCCGTTAACTTATGGGGCTGCTCTCTCATCTGAAGTCACTTTGCCATTAATTGGCGTCAACTAATGGTCGGCATAATACCACTTAAGATACCGTCGGTCGCGTTTGCTATATATGTCTATTCGGTCAGGAATTAAAGTTCTGGACGATAGTTCCACAATGGAAAAAGATTTATGGAGGCGGGATTGTTGTTTGTATCGAGCTGTCGTTGAGAGGTATGAAATATTCAATTGCGACATGTGCTCACTCAAGTTAATGACCGGCAGCATGGCAATAAGAATACGCAACAGGGATTTGTTATCTGGCGAATTAAGCCTGCCGCTCCGAATAGCTGACGAGTGTGAACGGTTTGGAATTAACCGGTAACTGAAAATGGCTTTGCCCGACCTGAAACGCAAAGGCTTCGATCAGGGAAGTCTGTTCACTGTCATCCAGGCTGAGTTGGCCAGTGGTTTGATCGATGAGTTCGAGTTGCCAGGCCATCAGCGTGAAGCAGTCCTTCAGCGCACCCAAGGCCTGGTCGTGCAGGTCCATGTGGCTTTGGGCGTGGTTCAGCAAGCCATGGATGTGCAGAGAAAATTCGGATACCGCTTCCAGTGCCAGAGCATCGGCCTTGCTGGCCAATTTGAGGAGGCTGCTGAGCATGCAATCGATTGCGTCCTTGTCATTGCTGATCAACTGCAGGTGGCTAAGGCACTCCTCCGATTTGGCCAGGAGCGTTTCAGCCTCGACGAGAAACTCCGGAAAGCGCTGAGCCCACTGTTTAGGGTCGTTCGGCATGCTTATCTCCACAACGTCATGTCAAATGAGGGGATGTCGTGTGTGTCGACAAACACGTCCAACGTCCCGACGCTGCCGTGCCAGCATGAGATCGCGCTCCGGCAGGCCTGGGCGCAGGCTGGGGAACTCGAGAGGGTGGATGGCCACTTACCTGCGATCGCACACAAAAGCCTGACTCCGTTCATGCAATGAGAATGGCGTCACATTAATGGCTATTGGATATTGCGAATATCAGGTTGGGCCTGATTGTTACTAGGGGAATCCCTTACACAGGGGAACCTAACGTGCAAACCGAGGTCGCGCCGCAGGGGATGAAGCAGATGAAATCACGGCGCCAGTAAAGCATGATGTTAATGTGACATCAATGCCCGGTCGTGGCATTTTGTCTCAGGGTCAAGGTCTGGCAGAAACAGCCGATAACCCTCTTTAGTGAATTCATCAGTACAAGCCCAGGAGTCATTAATGGCCGGCATTCTCGACACGGTAGACCAACGCACGCAACTGGTGGGTGAGAATCGCCTGGAAATTCTCATGTTCCGACTGGCCGGTCGGCAATTGTTCGCAATCAACGTCTTTAAAGTGCAGGAAGTGTTGCAACTGCCGAAGCTGACCCTGATGCCCCAGCGTCATCCGTTTGTCTGCGGCGTGGTCAACCTGCGTGGGCAGACGTTGCCGGTGATCGACCTGTCCCAGGCCATCGGCATGCGTCCGCTGGTGCCGAGCCCTACCAGTACGATCATCGTCACCGAGTACAACCGTTCGGTGCAGGCGTTCCTGGTCGGCGGCGTGGACCGCATCGTCAACATGAACTGGGAAGCCATTCTGCCACCGCCCACCAGCGCCGGCCGCCAGCATTACCTGACCGCCATCAGCAAGGTCGACGATCAGTTGGTGGAAATCATCGACGTCGAAAAAGTCCTGGCCGAAATCGTGCCGTACAACGCCAAGGTCTCGCGCGAGAAACTCGACGACCCGGTGCTGGAGCGCGCTCGCGGCCGTGAAGTGCTGCTGGTGGACGACTCCAACGTAGCCCTGTCGCAATTGCGCGACACCCTGGGCCAGTTGGGCGTGAAGATGCACATCGCCAGCGACGGCTTGAAGGCGCTGAACATGCTCAAGGCCTGGGCCGATACGGGCGTGTCGATGACCGACAAACTGCTGATGGTGTTTACCGACGCGGAAATGCCGGAAATGGACGGCTATCGCCTGACCACCGAAATCCGAAACGACCCGCGTCTGCGCGGCCTGTACGTGGTGCTGCACACGTCGCTGTCGGGCAGCTTCAACGACTCGATGGTCAAGAAGGTCGGCTGCGACAACTTCCTCTCCAAGTTCCAGCCGGACAAACTCGTCGACGTGGTGCGCCAGCGCCTGATGCTCGATGAAGTGCCTGCCTGATCTGGACCTGAGCAATCAACCTGTGGGAGCGAGCTTGCTCGCGATGGCGGTGTCGCATTCAGCACTCATGTTGACTGTTCCGTCGCTATCGCGAGCAAGCTCGCTCCCACAGGTTTTTTCAGCCTTTGATTCGGCGATCAAGCTCGTATAGGGTGGCTTTTTTTGCCCACCAGGGAGCTGGCCATGTTGCGTTTGAGCGCGCTTTACCGTTATCCGTTGAAATCCGGCAAGGGCGAGACCCTTCAACAGGTCGGCCTCGACAAGCTGGGGCTGGACGGTGATCGACGCTGGATGCTCGTGGACGAGGCCAGTGGGCGCTTCCTGACTCAGCGCGCAGTGGGGCAGATGAGTCAGTTGTCGGCGCTGTGGAATGCCGACGGTGGCTTGACCCTCAGTGCTCCCGGGCGCTCAGCGATTGATATTGCCTTGCCGCCCAGCAACGCTGAGCTACGGGGCGTGACGATCTTCAAAGACAGTCTGCGCGTGCCCGATGCCGGCGATGAGGCCGGCGCCTGGCTCAGTGAGTTCATTGGAAAACCGACGCGACTGGTGCAAATTCCGCTGGATCGCGCGCGCACTACGCAAGCGGGCTACGGCAGGGACGACGATCAGGTGGCGTTCGCCGATGGCTTCCCGCTGTTGCTGATCGGGCAGGCGTCCCTGGAAGACTTGTCGCAAAAGGTCGGGCGCTCGCTGGAAATGCTGCGCTTCCGACCGAATCTGGTGATCGAGGGCAGCGAGGAGTATGCCGAAGACAGTTGGAAGCGTATCCGCATTGGCGATGTCGAGTTCCGCGTGGTCAAGTCCTGTTCGCGTTGCATCCTGACCACCATCGACCCGCAAACCGGTCAGCGCAGCGATGATCGCGAACCTCTGGCCACGTTGCAGAAATACCGTTCCGAGGCCGACGGCGCGATGTTCGGGCAGAACCTGGTCAACGACAGCAACGGCCAACTTGAAGTCGGTATGCCGGTGACGATCCTGGAATAAACAGACTGAATGAAAAATGCCCGCGTCCAAAAAGGACGCGGGCATTTTTTTGTCGCTGTGAAAACCCGGGGGGTTAGCCGCGGTATTCGCACAGGTAAGCGGTGTCGACGGCCACTTTCAACTGGAACTTGCTATTGGCAGGCACGTTGAACTGGCTGCCGGCGGCGAAGGTTTCCCAGTCGCTGCTGTCAGGCAGTTTGACGGTCAGGGCGCCGGTCACCACGTGCATGATTTCGCTCTGGCTGGTGCCGAATTCGTATTCGCCCGGAGCCATGACGCCGATGGTCGCAGGACCTTCAGCGGTGCCAAAGGCGATCGACTTGACGGTGCCGTCGAAGTACTCGTTGACTTTAAACATGGGCGATTCCTCGAAAAGGGCTAAAAAGGGCCAGCCAGTATGCACAAGGCCTCGAATGCCGTCACCTCTCCTGGGGGAAAACCTGTGGCAACAAACGCGCCGTATTGCGCGCGTCCTCCAGTGCCCGATGCTGTTGGCCATTGAACTGCATGCCGACCAGTTGCAGAGCCCCATTGAGTCCCAGCGGGCGCTCCAGGCGTAGGGCCTTGGCAAAGCGCTGTTTGAGATTCATGTGAGGCACGCTACCCAGAATGCTGACCAGTTTTAGTCGCTGCCATTCCTGAAGCAGTTGCTTGCGATCGTAATCGCCCCAACTGGCCCAGCCCTCCAGAACCGATTGATGGCGCCCGAGCCATTGCTCGAAGGACGGCCAGACCTCGCTCAGCGTCTGCGCTGCATCGACGTTAGCCTGAGTGATGTGCGTCAGTTCCCGGCAAAACGGCGTCAGGAGCGGCCGCACCAATGGCCGTACGAAGCACTGGAAAAAATCCACTTCGCATCCTTTTCGGTCCACCAGGGTGGCACCGATTTCGATGATTTCCATTTCCGTTACTGGCCAGCCACCGTCATCGGTGGTGGCTTCCAGATCGATCACCAGCCAGTGAGGCATCGCAGGGTTCCTGGTATCCGCGTCCTGATAGGGCTTGAGCGTAGCCAAAGCCGACGGATCCGCCTAGCGGCTTATTCGACCTCCAACAAAATCTGACGATTTTTCACCTGATCGCCGACCCGGACCTGCAAGCGTTTAAGCACCCCGTCGATGCCTGATTTGAGCGGGTGTTCCATTTTCATCGCTTCGAGCACCACCAGCAGCTGACCTTTGCTGACCGGGCTGCCCTCGCTGACCAGCACGTCGACGATCGCCCCGTCCATGGGCGCCTTGAGCGTGCCCGAGCTGACGCTGGTCTGGCTGCTGACCAACGCTTGGGTGCGATCGACCAGACGCAAGCTGCCGGGGCGGGTGAACAGCCAGAGTTGCCCGGCCGCGAGGCGGTAGGCATGGCGTTGGCGGATGCCGTCAATCACCAGAGTTGCCCAGCGTCCGTCGCACTGGATGACGTTCAATTCGAGGGTTCGGTCGCCGACTTGCGATCGGAAAGGTGCGTCAGGCACTGCGTTCAATTCCACCTGCCAGTCCTGATCCTCCAGGCCGATTCGATAGTGCAGGGGCACGCTGGCGTTGTTTCGCCAACCGGCCAGCGGGGCGGGGTGAGCTTGCGCCGAAGCGTGATAGAACAGCGCAGCAGCGATGGCCAGTTCTTCGGCGCTCGGTACCGACGGATGCAGGCAAGGATGGTCGGCGAAACAGCTCGGGATGAACCCGGTGCTGAATTCGCCGCTGATGAACTGCGGGTGTTGCAGCAGGCTGGCGAGCAAGCGCTGATTGCTTTGCACGCCTAGCAACACGCTGTCCTGCACCGCCCGCAGCAGTTTGCGCCGGGCTTCTTCCCGGGTAGCACCATGGGCGATGATTTTGCCCAGCAGCGGATCGTAAAACGGACTGATGTGCTGACCTTCGATCAAGCCATGATCGATCCGCACACCGTCTTGCAACGCGAGCTCCCAAGCCTCGATTCGACCGGTTTGCGGCAAAAAGCCCTGAGCCGGGTCTTCAGCGTACAAGCGCACTTCCATGGCATGCCCGCTGAGCTGCACCTCTTCCTGTTTTAAAGGCAGCGGCAGGCCCTCGGCGACGTGCAGTTGCCAGGCCACCAGATCGAGGCCGGTGATCAATTCGGTCACCGGGTGTTCCACTTGCAGGCGGGTGTTCATCTCCAGAAAGTAGAACTGCCCCCGCGCATCCAGCAGGAACTCCACGGTGCCGGCGCCCACGTAATTCACCGCGCGCCCGGCCTTGAGCGCCGCTTCACCCATGGCCTGACGCAATTCGCTGGTCATCACCGGGCAGGGCGCCTCCTCGATGACTTTCTGGTGGCGACGCTGGATCGAACAGTCGCGCTCCCCGAGGTAGATCAGGTTGCCGTGCTGGTCGCCAAACACCTGGACCTCGACATGGCGCGGATCGATCAGCGCTTGTTCGAGGATCAGTTCGTCGCTGCCAAACCCGTGCAGGGCTTCGGAGCGCGCGGTTCGCAGCTGTTCCAGCAAATCGTTGGCGCTGTGCACCAGGCGCATGCCGCGTCCGCCACCGCCGGCGCTGGCCTTGATCATCAGCGGGTAGCCAATGCGCTGGGCTTCGCGGCTCAGGGTCGCGTCGTCCTGTTCGGCACTCTGATAGCCTTTGATGCACGGCACGCCGGCCGCGAGCATGGCGAGTTTCGACCGCCGTTTGCTGCCCATCAACTCGATCGCTTCGGGGCTCGGACCGATGAAGGTGATGCCGGCGTGTTGGCAGGCGAGGGCGAATTCTGCGTTTTCCGAGAGGAAGCCGTAGCCAGGGTGAATCGCGTCGGCACCGCTGCGCCGGGCGGCGTCGATGATTGCCGGGATGTTCAGATAGGACTGCTGCACCGGGGCCGGGCCGATGTTCACGGCTTCATCGGCCATTTGTACGTGCAGGGCGTCGGCGTCGGCATCGCTGAATACGGCAACGGTGCGATAGCCCAGGGAGTGGGCGGTGCGCTGGATGCGACAGGCGATTTCACCGCGGTTGGCGATCAGGATTTTGCTGAGTCCGGGCATTGGGTCTTCCCTTTTGTTTTGCGGTGAATGTGATGGCCTCTTCGCGGGCAAGCCTCGCTCCTACAAGGAAATCATCACCCCTGTAGGAGCGAGGCTTGCCCCGGGCGGCGTTCCGACGAAGCTTTTAAATGGCCCACCCCGGTTTACGTTTTTGCACGAAAGCCATCGTCCCCTCGACTCCCTCAGCCCCGGTCACCGCTTCGCTGAACCATTCGGCCGCCTCATCCAGTAGGGCGTCCGACGGTTGTCCCGCACTCGCCAGCAACAGTTTTTTGGTCGTGGCATTCGCCCCCGGCGCGCAGCACAACACATGGGCGAGGATTTCATCGAGGCGCTCGGCCAAGGCTTGCGCGTCATGCTCGACGAAATGCACCAACCCTATGCGCCGCGCCTGGGTGCCATCGAAACGCGCCGCCGTCAGTGCCAGTCGACGTGCCTGGGTCAAGCCGATGCGCTGCACCACGAACGGCGCGATCTGTGCGGGAAGCAGACCGAGGCTGGTCTCCGGCAGACCGAACTGTGCATTATGATCAGCCAGGGCGACGTCACTGACGCAGGCCAGCCCCAATCCACCGCCGAGCACCGCACCTTGCAGCACCGTGATGACCACTTGCGGCGCGTGTTGCACCTCTTGCAGCAATGCGCCGAACGCTCGGTTCAAGTCGCGATAGGCCTGCGAACCTTGAGCCCGGGCATTGGCCATGTCCTTGATGTCGCCGCCGGCACAAAAATGCCCACCGGCACCGCCGATCACCAATGCACGAATCTCTCGATCATCACGCACTGCGGCCAGCACCGCACGCAGCTCGTCGACCATCTGCAAGCTCATGGCGTTGCGGTTTTCCGGTCGATTGAGGGTGATGTGCAGCACGCCGTTATGGGGTTCGAGCAGCAATGTCTGGCAAACCGGCAGGGCGCTCATTTCTTTTTCCCCGGCAGGATGCCCATGAGTTTGCAGATGATCCCCAGCATGATTTCGTCGGCCCCACCGCCGATCGATACCAGCCGCACGTCACGGTAGGCGCGGGCCACCGGGTTGTCCCACATGAAGCCCATGCCGCCCCAATATTGCAGGCAGCTGTCGCTGACTTCCCGGCCCAGGCGCCCGGCCTTGAGTTTGGCCATCGACGCCAGGCGCGTGACGTCCTGGCCTTTGATGTATTGCTCGGTGGCCTGATAGACCAACGCCCGCAAGCATTCGATTTCGGTTTGCAGTTCGGCCAGGCGGAAGTGAATGACCTGGTTGTCGATCAGCGCGTTGCCAAAGGTTTTGCGTTCCTTGCAGTACTCGATGGTGCTGTCGACGCAGTATTCCAGGCCCTTGATCATGTTCGCCGCGCCGAACAATCGTTCTTCCTGGAATTGCAGCATCTGCATCATGAAACCCGCGCCTTCATGGCCGATGCGGTTACGTTGCGGCACGCGCACGTTGTCGAAAAACACTTGGGCGGTTTCCGAACTGCGCATGCCGAGCTTGTCCAGGTGCAAACTGAGGCTGATGCCCGGGTTGTTCATCGGCACCATGATCAGCGACTTGTTGATGTGCGGTTTGTCGTCCGACGTGTTGGCCAGCAGGCAGATGAAGTCGGCGCTTGGCGAGTTGGTGATCCACATTTTGCTGCCGTTGATCACGTAGTCATCGCCGTCCTTGCGCGCGGTGGTTTTCAACCCGGCCACGTCGGAACCTGCACCGACTTCGGAGACGCCGATGCAGCCGACCTGTTCGCCCGTGATCGCCGGACGGAGGAATTCTTCGCGCAGTTCATCAGAGCCGAAGCGGGCGAGGGCAGGCGTGCACATGTCGGTCTGCACGCCGATGGACATCGGGATCCCGCCGCAGTGAATCGTGCCGAATTCTTCGGCGGCGACGATCGAATAGCTGTAGTCCAGCCCCATGCCGCCAAACTGTTCCGGTTTGGAAATCCCCAGCAGGCCGAGGTCGCCAGCCTTGCGGAAGATCTCGTGAATCGGGAAGCGTCCGGCCTTCTCCCATTCCTCGACGTGCGGATTGATCTCGTGATCGACGAATTGCCGGACCGTGCGACGCAATGCTTCGTGTTCCTGGGTGAAGATCATTTTTATTGTTCTCCTGTGATCCGCGATCAGAATCTCGCGACGCCAAAACTGTTGGTTTGCAGCGGCCGCACGTCGGCCTCGTGACAGATGTCCAGCAAGTAGCCGAGCAAGGTCCGGGTATCCCGGGGGTCGATCAGCCCGTCGTCCCACAAATTGGCGCTGCCATACAGCGCGGTGGACTGGCTGTCGAGTTTCTGCGCCGTGACCTGTTCCAGCATGTCGAGCATCTTCGGGTCAGGCACCAGACCGTCCTTGAGCTGTTTGGCCTCAGTGACGATTCGCAGCACCTTGCCGGCCTGAGCGCCGCCCATGACGGCGGTGCGGCTGTTGGGCCAGGCGAAGATGAAACGCGGGTCGAGGCCGCGCCCGCACATTGCGTAGTTGCCGGCGCCATAGGAGCCGCCGACGACGATGGTCAGCTTGGGCACCCGGGCGTTGGCGACCGCCTGGATCATCTTCGCACCGTGTTTGATCACGCCTTGCTGTTCCGATTCGGTGCCGACCATGAACCCGGTGGTGTTGTGGAAAAACAGCAGCGGCGTCCGGCTCTGGTCACAGAGTTGTATGAACTGCGCCGCCTTGCTCGCGCCCTTGGGGGTGATCGGGCCGTTGTTGCCGATGAATCCGCACGCGCGGCCCTGAATGTGCAAATGGCCGCAAAGGGTCTGCTGATCGAACTCGCCCTTGAATTCGAGGAAGCTCGAACCGTCGGCAATCCGCGCGATGATTTCGCGCACGTCATAAGGCTTTTTCGGGTCGTCGGGGATCAGCCCGAGTAACTCGTCGATCGGGTAGAGCGGGTCTTCCCAGTACCGGGCGGGCGCTGCCGGTAACCGCGCATTCCACGACAGCAGGCTGATGATTTCGCGCACCTGACGCACGCCATCGGCATCGTTCTCTGCCAGGTATTCGGCGGTGCCGGCGGTTTGCGCGTGCATCTCGGCGCCGCCCAGTTCTTCATCGGTGGCGACTTCACCGGTGGCGGCCTTGAGCAGCGGCGGGCCGGCCAGAAACAGCTTCGCCTTGCCGCGCACCACCACCACATAATCCGAGAGCCCCGGTTGATAAGCTCCACCCGCTGTGGCCGAGCCGTGGACCACGGTGATCTGCGGCAGCCCCATGGCTGACATTCGCGCCTGATTGGCAAAGCTGCGCGCGCCTTCGACGAAAATCTCTGCTGCGTAATTGAGGTTCGCGCCGCCGCTCTCGGCGAGGGTGATCACCGGCAGTTTGTTCTCCATGGCGATCTGTTGCAGGCGCAGGGACTTTTTCAGGCCGCTGGGGGAAATGGTCCCGCCCTTTATCGCGCTGTTGTTCGCCACCACCAACACCCGCACGCCAGACACGTAGCCGATCCCGGCGATCAAGCCGCCACCGGCCGAGCTGCCGTCCTTGTCATCGTGCAATTTGTAGCCGGCCAGGCTCGCCAGTTCGAGGAACGGCGCGCCAGGGTCGAGCAGCAGATTGAGGCGTTCACGGGGCAGCAACTGGCCGCGCTTGTCGAATTTTGGCTTGGCTTCGGCCGCCTTGTTCAGCAGGTTTTGTTCGAGCTGGCGGACCTGCTCGATGCCGACCAGCATTGCCGTGCGGTTCTGGGCGAACTGTTCGCTGAACGGGTCCACGTGTGACTGGATCACCGGCATGGCTTATTCCTTGTCCTTGAGTACGTCGGGCAAGTACGCTCGATGGAAGCCGTTGTACGACTCGCTGTTCTGCGCCTTGTGAATCGGCCATGCCCGACCGCCAAGGCTCGCCGCACCGTCGATGCGCAGCGTGCTGCCGCTGACGAACCCCGCCGCCGGGCTGAGCAGGAAAACAATTGCCGCGCTGACTTCGGATTCAGTGCCGATGCGCTTGAGCGGCACGTGCTCGCGCAAGGTCGGAATCACCGCTTTGAATGCACCTTCGTAGGTGTCCATGCCGCTCGATGCCACCCAGCCCGGCGCCACCGCGTTGACCCGCACCCCGGCATAACCCCATTCGAAGGCAGCGGTCTTGGTGAGGTTATCCATACCGGAACGCGCAGCGCCCGAGTGGCCCATCCCGGGCATGCCGCCCCACATGTCGGCGAGCATGTTGACGATGGCGCCGCCGTGTTTGCTCATCGACTGATTGAACACTTCCCGGGCCATCAGGAAACCGCCCACCAGGTTGGTGCGCATCACCGTTTCGAAACCCTTCTGATTGATCGAAGCCAGGGGCGACGGGTATTGCCCGCCGGCATTGTTGACCAGGCCGTGAATCGGGCCGTGCTTGCAAATCAACTCGCTGACCAGATGCCTGACCGCTTCCTCTTCACGAATATCGCAGGTGGCCCAATCCGCCTTGCCGCCGTCTTCGGCAATCTCGGCGGCGACGCTTTTCAACTTGTCAGCCTTGCGTCCGATCAGCAGCACGTGGGCACCGAGCGCCGCCAGCTCATGGGCGGTGCACCGGCCGATGCCGCTGCCGCCACCGGTGACGATGATGTTTTGGCCTGCAAACAAATCGGCTTTGAAAATCGAATCGTACGCCATGGCGACAGTCCTCTAGTTGACCTGGTCGGCGATGCGCTGGGGCACCGGAATCTGGATGTCCAGCAACTGCTGGGCGAAGGCTTTGCCTTGCGGATCGATTCGCAGGCTGGCCACGCCACCACCGCCGAGGGCGTTTTCCAGGAGAAAATTGAAGCTGTGAGTGCCGGGCAAATACCAACGCTCGACACGTCCATGTACCGGGTCGAGGACGTGGCTCATCCAGTCGACCATCACCTCGGGCGTCAGGGCCTCGGCGATCCATGGCAGATACTCGGGCGCACGGGCCATGACGCCGATGTTGCTGTGATTGCCCTTGTCACCGGAGCGGGCCACGGCGAGTTTGATCAGGGCCACGCTGGCATCGGCGCGACCTGTGGGTTGCGGCGGGTCGAACGGTACGGGCAAGTCATCCGGGTCGAGCACATCGACGGCGGGCAGGGCGCACGGGTGGCGCTGACCCTGCAGATCAATTTCCAGCGTGCAGGCAGTTTTGTCGATGAGAAACGAGAACAGCCGGATCAGCGGATACACCGTCGGCCGCCCGCCGACAATCCCGGTCAGCCCCGGCGCCATGCCGGTAGCGGCCTGGGCGATTTCCCGGGAGAAGACAATCAATGCCTGTTTGCTCGGATGACGCACCGCGAGTTTGATCACCACTTCACGGCTGTCCTGACGTTGGCCGTGGGGACCGTACGTGGCCTCGCTGCCCAGGAGTTCAATGTTCACTTCGCTGTAGGGCGCCCAGCCGCGCTGGCTGAAGATGTCCGATGTCTTGTTGATGATGGCGTCGCTGACTCGACGCGCCTTGTCGACCGCATCGATCCCCGCGATCAGGCAACTGGCGGTGCAGCGGAAACCGTCCGGATACGTGGCGCTGACCTTGTATTGATCGGTTGGCGGCAAGCCTTTTGCGCCATGTACCTGAACCGCGTTTTTACCCTGTTGCACCAGTTTGACCTGGGTGAAATCGCAGACCACGTCGGGCAGCAGGTAGGCCTGTGGATTGCCGATTTCATAGAGCATTTGTTCGCCGACGGTCAGTGGCGTGACCAGTCCGCCGGAGCCCTCGGGTTTGCTGACGATGAACTGGCTGTCGGCGCTGACTTCGACGATGGGGAAGCCAATGTGTTCGTAATCGGGCACGTCGCGCCAATCGGTGAAATTGCCGCCGGTGCACTGGGCGCCACATTCGATGATGTGCCCGGCCAATGCGGCCTGCGCCAGCTTGTCGTAGTCATGCCAGGACCAGCCGAATTCATGCATCAGCGCGGCACTGACCACCGCACTATCGACAACGCGACCGGTAATGACGATGTCGGCACCCAATCGAAGGGCTTCGACAATGCCCGGTGCGCCGAGGTAGGCATTGGTCGAGACGCACATCGGTGGCAAGGGTGCGCCACTGAACATTTCGTGCAGGCCGCGGCTGCTCAACTGTTTGAACTGCGGTTGCAGGTCGTCGCCCAGCAGCACGGCGATCTTCAGTGCCACCCCGGCCTTGTCGCAGGCCGCTTGCAGCGCGGCGGCGCAGGCCTGTGGATTGACCCCGCCGGCGTTGCTGACGACGCGGATTTTCTGTTCGGCGAGTTGCCCCAGCAATGGGCTGAGGACTTCAATGAAGTCGCCCGCATAGCCCGCCTGCGGATCTTTCATCCGTGCACCGGCCATGATCGACATGGTGATTTCGGCCAAATAGTCGAAGACCAGGTAGTCCAGGCGTCCACCGTCCACCAGTTGCGCGGCGGCGGTCGAGGTGTCGCCCCAGAACGCGCTGGCGCATCCGATGCGAATTGTTTTAGGCGCAGCCAATTCCATAACCACCTCCGACAGAAGTGCATCGAGACTACCAAGCAAGCGCTTGGTTTGTAAACGGCTGAAATATCTTCTGCCCGAGCGCTTGCTTGGTTGCCGTCGCCAGCTTAAATTGCCCGCGCAACCCCGCTGTTTTAGCGGCGGGCGGCGCATTTGATTGATCGACTGTAGGAGAGAACGGGTGGACGAGCAAAAAGCCCTGGGGGTCATGCGCGAATTGGTCGACAACGGCCAATTGACCGACCCTGACAGCGCCCGCGGCAAACTGCTGCAAGTGGCGGCTCACCTGTTCCGCAACAAAGGTTATGAGCGCACCACCGTGCGCGATCTGGCCGGTGCCGTGGGCATTCAGTCGGGCAGCATTTTTCATCACTTCAAAAGCAAGGACGAGATCCTGCGGGCGGTGATGGAAGAGACCATTCGCTACAACACGGCGCTGATGCACGCCGCCCTGGCCGAGGCCGGCAATGTACGCGAGCGGGTGCTGGCGCTGATTCGCTGCGAATTGCAGTCGATTATGGGCGGCAGCGGCGAGGCCATGGCGGTGTTGGTGTATGAATGGCGGTCGCTGTCCGAAGACGGACAGGCGCAGGTGCTGGCGCTGCGCGATATTTATGAAGCGCTTTGGCTGCAAGTGCTGGGTGAAGCCAAGGACGCCGGTTTTATCCGCGGCGATGTGTTCATCACGCGCCGTTTTCTGACGGGTGCATTGTCCTGGACCACCACCTGGTTTCGGGCCGGCGGCAGCATGAGTCTTGATCAATTGGCCGATGAGGCATTGATACTTGTGCTCGAAGAGAAGCAATAAGTTGTCATGAACCGGCAGGAAACTGGCTAAGTGGCCGAAACCGCCTAGCTTGAATGCATTGATGCGTATTTTTTGGGGAGTGGGTTGTTTTGATGTCTTCGCCAATTAGGACGGCCTCGCAGCTTTTGCTGGCGTCGCTTGTGGCAGTCTGGGTGTTGCCATCCCAGGCTGCGCAACTGGTGCGGGTCGGTGCCGCACATTTCCCGCCTTATACCGTGCGCCCGGAATCCGGGGCCGACACTGGGCTGTTGCCGCAATTGGTGGAAGCCTTGAATCAAATGCAGGGTGACTATCAGTTCGTTTTGGTGCCGACTTCGATTCCTCGGCGGTTTGGTGATTTCAAACAAGGCCGGGTCGATATGGCCATTTTCGAGAACCCGGACTGGGGCTGGAAGGACATTCCCCATACCAGCGTCGACATGGGTCTTGAAGACGCCGAGATTTTTGTCGCGCAACGTGAACCCGATCACCAGCAAAGCTATTTTGCCGACCTCGCCGGCAAGCGTCTGGCGCTGTTCAGCGGCTATCACTATGAGTTCGCCAACTTCAATGCCGACCCGAAATTCCTCGCGCAGAACTACAACGCCACGCTGACCTATTCCCATGACAGCAACCTGCTGATGGTGCTGCGCGGGCGTGCAGACATTGCCCTGGTGACGCGCTCCTACCTCAGCGATTACCTGCTGCGCAACGAGCAAGTGGCTGATCAGTTGCTGGTGTCCCAGCGCATCGATCAGGTGTATCACCACTACGCGATCCTGCGCCCGGCCGCACCCATCAGCGGCGAAGCGTTCGGCAAGTTGCTGCAAGGGCTGCGGGACAATGGCCAGATGCTGAAGATTTTCGATCCGTACAAGATCGCAGTGGTGCCGGTGCCCAAACCCTGAATCGCGCCGCAGGTCGCGTCATTCGCGACTTCGCTTAAATTTCCTGCCCCGGCTCACGTCACATCGTTGAACTGTCGACGATTATCGTGAGCCCGACCCATGCCCAATCTGAATGACCTGACTGCCCTGGCTTTGCCCAACGGAAGCCGTCTTGTAGCTGATGAAACCCGGAATCGCCTGCACCTCTGCCTGGAAGGGCAGCCGCTGATCGAGCTGCATCTGACCCGCGAACCCGAGTTGCAGGTACAGGTAGAAAAGCGCTTTGACACGTCTGAAGGTCAGGCGCTCTGGATGGCCTGTTATTGGCTGTTCGCCCGTGATCCGGCGTGCCAGCACCTGACTTTCCAATTACCGCAATCGCCCACCGACGCCTTGTCGAGCGGTTTGCTGATTCCCACCGATACCACCGGCCAATATTGCTGCGAACGCACACTGTTCTGGCAATTGCCCCAGCCTTGGCTGGGTGAGTCGCTGGCCGCCAGTTATCCCCAGCGCATGGTCATCAGTGGCGGCAAGCGTCATCCACTGCGCCCGATAAAACCACGGGGTGAAGTCTATCGGCGCTTTGATGCGCGACTGGGTGCCTGGATTTCCCTGCGTACGGTGGACATCGACCTCGACCTGGCACGTTTCAATCGCTGGCAGAACAGCCCGCGGGTGGCGAGTTTCTGGCAGGAGGAGGGCAGCCTTGAGCAGCACCGTGAATACCTGAGCAAACTCGAAGCCGACCCGCACACGGTGACGCTGATCGGTTGTTTCGATGATCAGCCGTTTGCCTATTTCGAAGCCTATTGGGCCAAGGAAGATCGCATTGCGCCGTTCTATGACGCCGGTGATTACGATCGAGGAATCCACATGCTGGTAGGCGAAGAAAATCACCGCGGCCCGCACAAGGTGGCGAGCTGGTTATCGGCGCTGACGCATTACCTGTTTCTCGACGATCCGCGCACTCAGCGAGTGGTCGCCGAGCCTCGCGCCGACAACGCGAAGATGATCGGGTATATGCAGAACCAGGGTTACCACTGCGAGAAAGAGTTCGACTTCCCGCACAAGCGCGCGGCGTTGATGATACTTGGGCGTGAGCGGTTTTTTGATCGGTGTGCGTTGGCGTGATGCGTGAGGCTCAAGATCCTTTGCGGTCTTGAGTCAGCCTTCGCGAGCAGGCTCGCTCCTACAGTTGATCTCGGGCGTACACACATCTTGTGTTCACCGGAGATCCAATGTGGGAGCGAGCCTGCTCGCGATTGGGGGCGACGCGAATGTCAGAGCTTACCGGCGGGCAAAGGTATCCACACGATTGCCCGACACCTTGCGGCAGTGCACCAGGGCATCGCGAATCATGAAGTTCACCAGGGTCGGCGAGACGCCGAGTTCCTTGGCGATGTCCTTTTGCGGCACGCCGTGCAGGCGGTACATCTCGAAGGCGTAACGGGTGCGGCTGGGCAGCTCCGTCAGCGCATCGGCAATGTTTTCCAGGGTCGAGAAATTGATGTGCGAGGTTTCCGGCGAGGCGCCCTGAATCACCACGTTCAGACCTTCCTCTTCCGGCCCGGAATACTTCTGCTCCAGCGCCTGTTTGCGATAGTGGTCGATCGCCAGGTTGCGCACGATCTGGAACAGATAGCTGAGCTGAGCCTTGAAGGACGACGTGATTTGCGGCGCCGATTGCAGCCGGAAAAACGCATCCTGGACCACGTCTTCAGCACGCGACCGGCAGCCGGTAATTCGTGCTGCAATTTTGACCAGAATCAGTCGGTTGTCGACAAAGGCCTGAAGTAGCGGTGAATCGCACCTGCTTGTGGATACTTGTTCCGTCATGGAAATCACCTTGCTGCCAATAGGTTGGTGGGACGGCGAGGGGGGCCGGCCTACACATCGAGCGACAAATTATGCTGAATGATAATGATTGTCAATTGAGAAAGAGAATTAATGCATCGCGATGGTGCAGAGTGAGAACTGCGACACGCTGCCGCACCTGCTTGCGCTCTCCAAACCCGTTGACGATCAAGCCTGCCGACTAATTATTTCAAGACGTCATCCGTTCTCATTGGTGAAAGGTGCAGGGTAAATCCCGGCCAAAACAGCATTCCCAATGCCTTGCGCAGTCGGCGAAGACCGCGTCCTGCATGCCCTCCACCGGGCGTGACGTAAGAAACCCGATTCCATTTGCAAGCCGAATTCAGGCAGGAAACCTCATGACCGACGCGTTCGAACTCCCAAGCAATCTGGTCCAAGCCCTCCAGCGCCGCGCGGCCCTGACGCCGGATCGGGTGGCCTTGCGGTTTCTCGCTGACACCCCGGATCAGGCTGTGGTCCTCAGTTATCGCGAGCTGGATCAGCGGGCGCGAACCATTGCCGGTGCGTTGCAGGCCGAGGCTGAATTCGGCGATCGCGCCGTGTTGCTGTTCCCGAGTGGCCCGGATTACGTCGCGGCGTTTTTTGGCTGCCTGTACGCCGGGGTGATCGCGGTGCCGGCTTATCCGCCGGAGTCGGCCAAACGTCATCACCAGGAACGCCTGCTGTCGATCATCAGCGATGCTGAACCGCGCTTGCTGCTGACCAGCGCCGGCCTGCGTGACGCCTTGCAACACATAGAAGGCGCGCCGCCGTTGCTGTGCGTCGACGCCCTTGACGGTGCCTTGGCCGACCGCTGGGTCGCGCCGAACCTGGCCGACGACCACATCGCGTTCCTGCAATACACCTCCGGTTCCACCGCGTTGCCCAAAGGCGTGCAAGTCAGCCACGGCAACCTGGTGGCCAACGAAATGCTGATCCGTCATGGTTTCGGCATCGACTTGAACCCGGATGACGTGATCGTCAGCTGGCTGCCGCTCTACCACGACATGGGCCTGATCGGCGGTCTGTTGCAGCCGATTTTCAGCGGTGTGCCGTGCGTGTTGATGTCGCCGGCGTACTTCCTCGGTCGGCCGTTGCGCTGGCTGGAAGCGATCAGTGAATACGGCGGCACCATCAGCGGCGGGCCGGATTTCGCCTATCGCCTGTGCAGTGAGCGCGTCAGCGAATCGGCGCTGGAGCGCCTCGACCTGAGCGGCTGGCGCGTGGCGTATTCCGGCTCCGAACCGATTCGTCTCGACACCCTCGAGCGCTTCGGCGAGAAGTTCGCGGCGTGCGGTTTCACCACCGACAGCTTCATGGCGTCTTACGGCTTGGCCGAAGCCACCTTGTTCGTCGCCGGAACCCCGCGTGGTCAGGGCATCGGCAACCTGCGCGTTAACGATCAGGCTTTGGCACAGAACCGTGCAGAGGCAGGCGTTGGCAGCGCGATCATGAGTTGCGGCATCAGTCAGCCCGATCACGCGGTGCTGATTGTCGATCCGGTCGCGCTCAATGAGCTCGCCGACAACGCGGTCGGCGAAGTCTGGGCCGCCGGGCCGAGCATTGCCCATGGCTACTGGCGCAACCCTGAGGCCAGCGCCAAGACCTTCGTTCAGCACAACGACCGGACCTGGCTGCGCACCGGTGACCTGGGCTTCATGCGTGACGGTGAACTGTTCATCACCGGGCGCCTGAAAGACATGCTGATCGTTCGCGGCCACAATCTTTACCCGCAGGACATCGAGCAGACCGTCGAGCGCGAAGTGGAAGTGGTGCGCAAAGGTCGCGTCGCCGCTTTCGCCGTCAACATCGACGGTCAGGAAGGCATCGGCATCGCCGCGGAAATCAGCCGCAGCGTGCAGAAAATCCTCCTGCCTGACGCCCTGATCAAAGCCATCCGCCAAGCCGTGGCCGAGGCGTATCAGGAAGCGCCGAGCGTGGTGGTGTTGCTCAATCCGGGCGCATTGCCCAAGACCTCCAGCGGCAAACTGCAACGTTCGGCTTGCCGCAATCGTCTGGCGGACGGCAGCCTCGACAGCTATGCGCTGTTCCCGTCGGCAGACGTTCAGGGCGAAGCCAAAACCGAATCAGGTTCCGAGCTGCAAGCCTTGATCGGCCGAATCTGGCGCGAGCAATTGCAGATCAAACAGATCAACGCCGACGATCACTTCTTCCTGCTCGGCGGCAACTCCATCGCCGCGACTCAAGTGGTTGCACGCCTGCGTGAAGCACTCGGTCTGGAGCTGAACCTGCGACTGCTGTTCGAAGCGCCAACCCTTGGCGCGTTCACCGCCGCTGTCGCTCAGTTGCAACAGGACGGCGGCTTGGCCCAAGGCGCGATCACCACGCTGTCGCGCAACGAACCGATGCCGCAATCCCTGGCGCAAAACCGCCTCTGGATCACCTGGCAACTCGACCCGCACAGCAGCGCCTACAACATTCCCGGCGCCTTGCGCCTGCGCGGCGAGCTGGATGAAGACGCCGTGCGCGCCAGTTTCCAACAGCTGATCGAGCGTCATGAATCCCTGCGCACGCGCTTCTTCGAACGTGACGGCGTGGCACTGCAACAGGTCGATGCGGCGGCCGAATTCAACCTGCAATTGATCGACATCAGCGACCTGCCCGCCGCCGAGCGTGAAGCCCGCGCGCTGCAAATCCGTGAGGACGAAGCCCGTACCCTATTCGATCTGGAGAAAGGCCCGCTGCTGTGGGTGACGCTGGTGCGCCTCGACGATGAGGACCATCAATTGCTGGTGACGATGCACCACATCATCGCCGATGGCTGGTCGCTGAACGTGCTGATCGAGGAGTTCTCGCGCCTCTATGCTGCCGCCTCCCAAGGACAAGCCGCAACGCTGCCGGCATTGCCCACGCACTACGCCGATTACGGCAGCTGGCAGCGTCAATGGCTGGCGCAAGGGGAGGGCGAACGCCAACTGGCCTACTGGAAAGCGCAGTTGGGTGATGAGCATCCGACCCTGAACCTGGCCACCGATCACCCACGCTCGGCGCAACATATTCACAGCGCCGCCCGCCACACCGTGCGTTTAAATGCGACCTTGAGCGACGCCATTCGCCAGACCTCCCAGGCGCATGAATCGACACCGTTCATGCTGTTGCTCGCCGCGTTCCAGAGTCTGCTGCACCGCTACAGCGGCCAGCGCGACATCCGCATCGGCGTGCCGAATGCCAACCGTCCGCGCCTGGAAACCCAAGGGCTGATCGGCTTCTTCATCAACACCCAAGTGCTGCGCGCCGAGGTGGACTCGCGTCTGCCATTCGTTGAGCTCCTGGGGCAAACCCGTCAGGCCGCATTGGGTGCGCAAGCGCATCAGGATCTGCCGTTCGAACAACTGCTGGAAGCGTTCCCGCAGGCTCGCGAGCAAGGCCTGTTCCAGGTGATGTTCAACCACCAGCAACGGGATTTGAGCGCACTGCGCCGGCTGCCTGGATTGCTCGCCGAAGAACTGCCGTGGCACAGCCGCGAAGCCAAGTTCGACCTGCAACTGCACAGCGAAGAAGACCAGAAAGGTCGCCTGAGCCTGTCCTTCGACTACGCCAGCGAACGGTTCGACGCGACGACCATCGAGCGTCTGGCCGAGCACTTCAGTAACCTGCTGCGAGCCATTTGCGAACAGCCGTCCACCGCCATCGGCGACCTGCAACTGCTGACCCCAGGTGAACACGGCCAACACACTGCCTGGAGCGCCGCACCGTGCACGCCGGCCAGCCAATGGCTGCCGGAGTTGCTCAACGAACAAGCGCGCCTGACCCCGGAACGCACCGCGCTGATGTGGGACGGCGGCAGCTTCGATTTTGCTGAACTGCACACCCAAGCCAACCGCCTGGCCCATTACCTGCGCGACAAAGGCGTCGGCCCGGACGTCTGCGTGGCCATCGCCGCGGAACGTTCGCCGCAGTTGCTGATCGGCCTGCTGGCGATCATCAAGGCCGGTGGCGCGTACGTGCCGCTGGACCCGGATTACCCGGCCGAGCGCCTGGCGTACATGCTCAGCGACAGCGGCGTGGAGCTGCTGCTGACCCAAACCCAATTGCTGGACCGCCTGCCGGCCACCGACGGCGTCAGCGTGATCGCCATGGACGCGCTGCATCTGGAGAACTGGCCAAGCCAGGCGCCGGGCCTGCACCTGCACGGCGACAACCTGGCCTACGTGATTTACACCTCGGGCTCCACCGGCCAACCGAAGGGTGTCGGCAACACCCACGCAGCCCTCGCCGAGCGCCTGCAATGGATGCAGAACACCTACGGTTTGAACGACACCGACGTGCTGATGCAAAAAGCCCCGATCAGTTTCGACGTGTCGGTGTGGGAGTGCTTCTGGCCGCTGATCACTGGCGCACGCTTGCTGATCGCCGGCCCTGGCGAGCATCGCGATCCGCATCGCATCGCGCAGTTGGTCCAGCAATACGGCGTGACCACGCTGCACTTCGTACCGCCGCTGCTTTCGTTGTTCATTGATGAGCCGCTGACCGCCGAATGCACCAGCCTGCGCCGGGTGTTCTCCGGCGGCGAAGCCTTGCCCGCCGAACTGCGTAACCGCGTGCTGGAACAGCTGCCGGCCGTGCGACTGCACAACCGCTACGGTCCAACCGAAACAGCGATCAACGTCACCCATTGGCACTGCACCCGCGCCGATGGCGAGCGCTCGCCGATTGGCCGTCCGTTGGGCAACGTGGTGTGCCGCGTACTCGACAGCGACCTCAACCCGGTGCCGGCCGGTGTGCCGGGTGAACTGTGCATCAGCGGCATTGGCCTGGCTCGGGGCTATTTGGGCCGTCCGGGCCTGACTGCCGAACGGTTTGTCGTCGATCCACTGGGCGAGCAGGGCGCGCGTCTGTACCGCACCGGCGACCGCGCGCGCTGGACGGCGGATGGCGTGATCGAATACCTCGGTCGTCTCGATCAGCAGGTCAAACTGCGCGGCTTTCGCGTTGAGCCGGAAGAAATCGAAGCCCGTTTGCTGGCCCAGGATGGCGTCGCCCAAGCCGTGGTGCTGGTGCGTGAGACATCGGCCGGTGGGCAGTTGATCGGTTACTACACCGCCACCGACTCAACCGAAACCGAAGACACGCAAACCGCACGCCTTAAAACCGCACTGGCGGCTGAGTTGCCGGAATACATGGTCCCGGCGCAGTTGATGCGTCTGGACGAAATGCCCCTGAGTCCGAGTGGCAAACTCGACCGTCGCGCCTTGCCCGAACCACAGTGGCAAGTGCGCGAACACCTCGAACCGGTCACGGCGCTGGAGCAACAAATCGCCGGCATCTGGCGCGAAGTGCTGGGCCTTGCACAGATCGGCCTGCGCGACGATTTCTTCGCCCTCGGCGGTCATTCGTTGTTGGCCACGCAAATCATCTCCCGTACCCGTCAGGCCTGCGATGTCGAGTTGCCGCTGCGAGCGCTGTTCGAAAACAGCGAACTGGGGGCGTTCGCCGAACAGGTGCAACTGATCCAGGCCAGCGGCAACACCAACCAGCAACCGCCGATTGAAAAAGTCGACCGCAGCCAACCGGTGCCGCTGTCCTATTCCCAGCAGCGCATGTGGTTCCTCTGGCAGATGGAGCCGGACAGCCCGGCCTACAACGTCGGCGGCATGGCGCGCTTGCGCGGTGTACTCGATGTCGGGCGTTTCGAAGCAGCTTTACAGGCACTGATCCTGCGTCACGAAACCCTGCGCACCACGTTCCCGAGCATCGACGGAGTGGCTCGGCAACGGGTGCATGCGCAAACCGGCATGCGCATGGACTGGAAGGATTTCTCGGCGCTGGACGCCGACAGCCGCGAGCAACGCGTACAGCAACTGGCGAACGACGAGGCGCATAAACCGTTCGATCTGGAAACCGGTCCGCTGCTGCGCGCCTGCCTGGTCAAGACCGCCGCGCACGAACACTACCTGGTGCTGACCCTGCACCACATCGTCACCGAAGGCTGGGCGATGGACATTTTCGCTCGGGAACTCAGCGCGCTCTACGAAGCGTTCGTCGATGACCGCGAATCGCCGTTGGCACCGCTGCCGGTGCAGTACCTGGACTACAGCGTCTGGCAGCGTCAATGGCTGGAGTCTGGCGAACGTCAACGCCAGCTCGACTACTGGACCGCACAACTGGGCCGCGAACATCCGCTGCTCGAATTGCCCGCCGACCGTCCGCGTCCGCCGGTACAAAGCCATCAGGGCGAACTGTTCCGTTTCGACCTGAGCGATGACCTCGCCGCACGGGTCCGCGCCTTCAACGCGCAAAATGGTCTGACCCTGTTCATGACCATGACCGCCGCATTGGCCGTGCTGCTTTACCGCTACAGCGGCCAGACTGACCTGCGCATCGGCGCGCCGGTGGCCAACCGGATTCGCCCGGAAAGCGAAGGGCTGATCGGTGCGTTCCTCAATACTCAAGTGCTGCGTTGCCAGCTCGACGGGCAAATGTCCGTGGGTGAGTTGTTCGAGCAGGTTCGCCACACGGTGATCGAAGGCCAGTCCCATCAGGACCTGCCGTTCGATCACTTGGTCGAAGCCTTGCAGCCACCGCGCAGCGCCGCTTACAACCCGCTGTTCCAAGTGATGTGCAACGTGCAGCGTTGGGAATTCCAGCAGAGCCGCACCCTGGCCGGCATGACCGTCGAGTACCTGGCCAACGATGCCCGGGCGACCAAGTTCGACCTCAACCTGGAAGTTACCGACCTCGATCATCGACTGGGTTGCTGCCTGACCTACAGCACCGACTTGTTCGATGAACCGCGCATTGCGCGGATGGCCGGGCACTGGCGCAATCTGCTGGAAGCGCTGCTGAGCGATCCGCAACAGCGCCTCAGCGAACTGCCATTGCTGGAAGCCACGGAACAGCAAAAGCTGCTGGACAGCCTCGGCGTCGAGCCGGGCGAACATCGCCTCGATCAGTGCATTCATCACCTGTTCAGCGAGCAGGCACTGGTCCGCAAGGAGGCTCCGGCGCTGACGTTTGCGGGTGAAACCCTGAGCTACGCCGAACTCGACAGCCGCGCCAATCGCCTCGCCTGGATGCTTCGCGAGCGCGGCGTTGGCCCGCAGGTTCGCGTCGGCCTGGCGCTTGAACGTTCGCTGGAAATGGTCATCGGCCTGCTTGCGATCCTCAAGGCCGGCGGCGCTTATGTGCCGCTGGATCCGGAATACCCGCTCGATCGCCTGCACTACATGATCGAAGACAGCGGCATCGGTTTGCTGCTGAGTGATGCGGCCATGTTCGACGCGCTCGGCAAGTTGCCGGCAACCGTCGCCCGTTGGTGCGTTGAGGAGGACGCTGGCGCACTGGCGAATTACCCGACCTCCGAGCTGCCGTTTATCAGCTTGCCGCAACATCAGGCGTACCTGATTTACACCTCGGGCTCCACCGGCAAGCCGAAAGGCGTGGTGGTGTCCCACGGCGAAATCGCCATGCATTGCCGCGCCGTGATCGAGCGTTTCGGCATGCGCCCGGACGATTGCGAGCTGCATTTCTATTCAATCAACTTCGACGCCGCCACGGAGCGTTTGCTGGTACCGCTGTTGAGTGGCGCTCAAGTTGTGTTGCGCGCCCAAGGCCAGTGGGACGCGGAAGAAATCTGTGGCCTGATCCGTCGCCATCACATCAACATCCTCGGCTTCACCCCAAGTTACGGCAGCCAATTGGCGCAGTGGCTGGCGACCCAGGGCGAAACCCTGCCGGTGCGCATGTGCATCACCGGCGGCGAAGCCCTGACCGGCGAACACCTGGCGCGAATTCGCGCTGCGTTCAAACCGAGCCTGTTCTTCAACGCCTATGGCCCGACCGAAACCGTGGTCATGCCGCTGGCGAGTCTGGCACCGGAACAACTGGAAGAAGGCGTGGGCAGCGTGCCGATCGGCAGCGTGATCGGTGCGCGGGTGGCCTACATCCTCGACGCTGACCTGGCCTTGGTGCCGCAAGGCGCGACCGGCGAGTTGTACGTCGGCGGTGCCGGTCTGGCGCAGGGTTATCACCAGCGTCCAGGCATGACCGCCGAGCGATTTGTGGCCGATCCGTTCGCCACCGATGGCGGGCGTCTGTACCGCACCGGTGATCTGGTGCGCCAGCGTGCCGATGGTTTGGTGGAATACCTTGGGCGCATCGACCATCAAGTGAAGATTCGCGGTTTCCGTATCGAGTTGGGCGAAATCGAAACCCGACTGCTGGAGCATCAGTCGATCCGCGAAGCCGTGGTGCTGGCCCTCGACGCACCGAGCGGCAAACAACTGGTCGGCTACCTGATGACCGACGTCGCCGAGCAGGACGAAACGCAACAAGCGGCACTGCGCGAAGCGCTGAAGACTCACCTCAAATCGCAATTGCCGGATTACATGGTGCCGACGCACCTGATCCTGTTGACCAGCATGCCGCTGACCGCCAACAGCAAACTTGACCGCCGCGCATTGCCGGCGCCGGACCCGGAACTGAACCGTCAGCATTACGTGGCGCCGAGCAACGAGCTGGAACTGACCTTGGCCGGCATCTGGTGCGAAGTGCTGAACGTTGAGCAAGTGGGCCTTAACGACAACTTCTTCGAACTGGGCGGCGATTCGATTCTTTCGATCCAGGTGGTCAGCCGTGCGCGGCAGCAGGGCATTCATTTCAGTCCGCGTGACCTGTTCCAGCACCAGACCGTGCAAACCTTGGCCGCCGTGGCGACCCGCACCGAGCAGGTCACCGCCGAGCAAGGTTTGCTGACCGGCGAATCGCGTTTGACGCCGATCCAGCACTGGTTCTTTGACACCGACATTCCTGAGCGTCAGCACTGGAACCAGGCGTTGCTGCTGGAACCGACCGTCGCGCTGGAACCCCATCGCCTGGAGCAAGCGCTGTTGGCGGTGATCGAGCAGCATGATGCATTGCGTCTGCGCTTTACCCAAACCGATGCGCAATGGCGCGCCGAGCATCAAGCGGTTTCCGACGTGCCGGTGCTGTGGCAAGTGCGCGTTTCGTCCATGGACAAATGCACCGCGCTGTTCGCCGATGCCCAGCGCAGCCTCGACCTCGAACGCGGACCGCTGATGCGCGTGCTGCTGGTCGATGGTCCTGAAGGCCAACAACGGTTGTTCATTGCCATTCACCACTTGGTGGTGGACGGTGTTTCGTGGCGTGTTCTGCTGGACGATCTGCAAACCGTTTACCGTCAATTGGACGCCCAGCAGTCGGTCAAACTGCCGGCGAAAACCAGTGCGTTCAAGGATTGGTCGGCCCGCTTGCAGGCGTATGCCAGTAGCGAATCCTTGCGTGAAGAACTGAGCTGGTGGCAGTCGCAACTGGCCGGGCCAAACGTTGAGTTGCCGTGTGATCGTCCGCAAGGTGATCCGCAGAATCGTCATGCACAAACCGTCAGCGTGCGGTTGGATGCCGAGCGTACCCGGCAATTGCTGCAACAGGCGCCGAGTGCTTATCGCACTCAGGTCAACGACCTGCTGCTCACCGCGTTGGCCCGGGTGCTGTGCAACTGGAGCGGGCAGGAGTCGGCGCTGATTCAACTCGAAGGCCATGGTCGCGAAACCCTGTTCGACGAGATCGACCTGACCCGCACCGTCGGCTGGTTCACCAGCGCTTATCCGCTGCGTTTGGCCCCAACGACGGAGCAGGGCGCTTCGATCAAGGCGATCAAGGAACAACTGCGCGCCGTGCCGCACAAAGGCCTGGGTTATGGCGTGTTGCGTTATCTGGCCGATGATCTGAGCCGCCAGACCCTGGCTGCGTTGCCCGTGGCGCCGATCACCTTCAACTACCTCGGGCAGTTCGACCAGAGTTTCGGCGCGGACGCGTTGTTCCGTCCGCTGGACGAACCCGTCGGCGCGGCCCACGATCCGCACGCGCCGCTGCCCAATGAGCTGAGCGTCGACAGTCAGGTCTATGGCGGTGAATTGGTGCTGCGCTGGACCTTCAGCGCCGAACGCCACGATCCGGAAAACATCACCGACCTGGCAAATGCTTACCTGGGCGAACTGCAAAGTCTGATCGAGCATTGCTTGCAGGACGATGCCGGCGGCCTGACGCCGTCCGACTTCCCGCTGGCCAGACTGACTCAGCCACAACTCGACGCGCTGCCGATTCCGGCCGCCGTCATCGAAGACGTCTACCCGCTGACCCCGATGCAGGAAGGCATGCTGCTGCACACTTTGCTGGAACCGGGCACCGGTCTCTACTACATGCAGGACCGCTACCGCATCAACAGCGAACTCGATCCGCAGCGTTTCGCCCAGGCCTGGCAAGCGGTGATCGCCCGTCACGAAGCCCTGCGCGCATCGTTCTGCTGGAACGTCGGCGAAGACATGCTGCAGGTTATCCACAAGCCCGGCAGCACGCCGATCGAGATCCTTGACTGGACGGCGATTGCCGAAGCCGAGCAGGAGCCGAAACTGCAGGCGCTGCTAAAAATCGAGCGCGAGGCCGGGTTCGATCTGCTCAATCAGGCACCGTTCCACCTGCGCTTGATCAAGGTCGGCGCGGCGCGTTACTGGTTCATGATGAGCAATCACCACATCCTCATCGATGCCTGGTGCCGCTCGCTGTTGATGAACGATTTCTTCGAGATCTACACCGCCCTCGGCGAAGGTCGCGAAGCGCAACTGGCGGTGCCGCCACGTTATCGCGACTACATCGGCTGGCTGCAACGCCAAAGCCTGGCCGAAGCGCGGCAGTGGTGGAAAACCAACCTGCAAGGTTTCGAGCGGACCACACCGATCCCGAGCGACCGGCCGTTCCTGCGTGAACATGCCGGTGAAAGCGGCGGCATGATCGTCGGTGATCGCTACACAAGGCTTGATGCTCGCGACGGTGCTCAACTGCGCGAACTGGCGCAGGCGCATCAGCTGACCATCAACACCTTCGCCCAAGCGGCGTGGGCCTTGGTGCTGCGACGTTTGAGCGGTGATCGCGACGTGCTGTTTGGCGTCACGGTGGCCGGGCGTCCGGTGGAAATGCCGGAGATGCAACGCACCGTCGGGCTGTTCATCAACAGCATTGCGCTGCGGGTGAAGATGCCCGAAGACGATCAACGTTGCAGCGTGCGCCAGTGGCTCAGCGGTTTGCTCGACAGCAACATGCAACTGCGCGAGTACGAATACCTGCCGCTGGTGAGCATCCAGGAACACAGCGAACTGCCCAAGGGCCAGCCGCTGTTTGACAGCCTGTTCGTGTTCGAAAACGCCCCGGTGGAAGTCTCGGTGCTGGACCGGGCGCAGAGCCTCAACGCGACCTCGGATTCGGGCCGCACCCACACCAACTTCCCGCTGACGGCGGTGTGTTATCCGGGCGATGACCTGGGCCTGCACCTGTCTTACGACCAGCGTTATTTCGATGAATCGACCGTCGAGCGCATGCTCAGTGAGTTCAAGCGTTTGCTGTTGGCGCTGGTCGACGGTTTCCATGGCGACATGGCCGATCTGCCGCTGCTGGGCGCCGAGGAACAGGATTTCCTGATCCATGGCTGCAACCAGAGTGAACACGATTACCCGCTGGAGCTGAGCTATGTCGCGTTGTTCGAAGCGCAGGTCGCCCAGCATCCGCAGCGAATTGCCGCGAGTTGCCTGGATCAGCAACACAGTTACGCAGAGCTGAACCAGCGCAGCAACCGCCTCGGTCATGGGTTGATCGCGGCCGGTGTCGGGCTGGATCAACCGGTGGCGTTGCTGGCTGAACGTAACCTCGATCTGCTGGGCATGATCATCGGCAGCTTCAAGGCCGGCGCGGGATATCTGCCGCTGGATCCGGGGCTGCCGAGTCAGCGTCTGAGCCGGATCATCGACCTGAGCCGCACGCCGTTGCTGGTCTGCACCGAGGCCTGTCGTGAACAGGCGGTCGCACTGCTGGATGAGTTCAGTTGCGCCAATCGGCCGAAGTTGCTGGTCTGGGAAGAGGTACAAGCGAGCGATGCATCGGTGGCGAATCCGGGTATTTACAGCGGCCCGGACAACCTCGCCTATGTGATCTACACCTCGGGTTCCACCGGTTTGCCGAAAGGCGTGATGGTCGAGCAGCGTGGGATGCTCAACAATCAGTTGAGTAAAGTGCCGTACCTGAATTTGAGCGATGCCGACGTGATCGCCCAGACCGCGTCGCAAAGCTTCGACATTTCGGTTTGGCAGTTCCTCGCCGCGCCGCTGTTCGGGGCGCGGGTGGACATCGTGCCGAACACCATCGCCCATGATCCGCAAGGGTTGCTGGCGCATGTGTCGGCCCAGGGCATTACCGTGCTGGAAAGCGTGCCGTCGCTGATTCAGGGCATGCTCGCCCAGGAACGCATGAGCCTCAACGGTCTGCGCTGGATGTTGCCGACCGGTGAAGCAATGCCGCCGGAACTGGCGCATCAGTGGCTGTTGCGCTACCCGGATATCGGGCTGGTGAACGCTTATGGCCCGGCGGAATGCTCGGACGACGTGGCGTTCTTCCGCGTTGACATGGCCTCGACCCGGGGCAGTTATCTGCCGATCGGTACGCCGACCGACAACAACCGTTTGTACCTGCTCGATGGCGCGCTGGAACTGGTGCCGTTGGGTGCGGTGGGCGAGTTGTGTGTCGCCGGCACCGGGGTCGGGCGCGGTTATGTCAGCGATCCTTTGCGCACCGCTCAGGTGTTTGTACCGAACCCGTTTGGCGCGCCGGGGGATCGTCTGTATCGCACCGGCGACCTGGCCCGTCGGCGCAGTGATGGTGTGCTGGAGTACGTCGGGCGTATCGACCATCAAGTGAAGATCCGCGGTTACCGCATCGAACTGGGTGAAATCGAAGCGCGCCTGCATGAGCAACCGGAAGTCCGCGAAGCCGCGGTCGGCGTGCAGGAAGGCGCGAACGGCAAGCATCTGGTCGGCTACCTGGTGGCGGCTGACTCGGCGCTGAACCCGACCGAACGCCTGGAGCGCATCAAGCAACGCCTGCGCGCCGAACTGCCGGAATACATGGTGCCGCTGCACTGGTTGTGGCTGGAGCGGATGCCGCTCAATGCCAACGGCAAACTCGATCGCAAGGCGCTGCCGGCGCTGGAGATCGGGCAGTTGCAAAGCCAGGACTATCAGGCGCCGCGCACTGATCTGGAGCAGACGTTGGCGGATATTTGGGCTGAGGTGCTGAAGGTCGAACGGGTAGGCGTTCGCGACAACTTCTTCGAGTTGGGCGGGCATTCGTTGCTGGCGACGCAGATCGCTTCGCGAGTGCAAAAAGCCCTGCAACGTGATGTGCCGCTGCGGGCGATGTTCGAGTGCAGCACGGTGGCGGAGTTGGCCGAGTACATCGACGGGTTGGCGGCGAGTGACATCACCGAGGAGAAGGTGGATCGCCTGAATGACCTGATGGCGGAGTTGGAGGGGCTTTGAATCTCCAGCGTCTGTAAGGGCCTATTCGCCAGCAGGCTGGCTCCCACATTTAAACTGTGTTCGCAGGACAAATGTGGGAGCGAGCCTGCTGGCGATGGCGTCATTGAAATTTGCGCGAATTTGCGCGTTGACTGCCGCTTCGGACCGGCTCAGGCTGCCTCTGCTTTTTTTGGTGAATTCCCTTCACAAAGGAGACAGTCAATGCCCTTCGTAACAGTTGACGGACAACCCCTTCACTACATCGATCAAGGCACCGGCCCGGCCGTGTTGCTGGCCGGCAGCTATCTGTGGGACCAGGCCATGTGGGCACCGCAGATTGCTGTGTTGTCGCAACACCACCGGGTCATTGCCCTGGACCTGTGGGGCCACGGTGACTCCGGGAAACTTCCCGAAGGCACGCAATCGCTGGATGACATCGCCCGTCAGGCCTTGGCGCTGCTCGATCATCTGGACATTGATCGTGTCACGCTGGTCGGTCTGTCGGTCGGTGGCATGTGGGGTGTTCGCCTGGCACTGTCCGCGCCTCAGCGGATCAACGGCCTGGTGCTGATGGACACCTACGTCGGCGTCGAGCCGGAACCGACTCGCCAATACTATTTCTCGCTGTTCAAGCAGATCGAAGACGCCGGCGTGATCGCGCCGCAGCTGCTCGACATTGTGGTGCCGATTTTCTTCCGCCCGGGGATCGATCCGCAGTCGGCGCTGTATCAGGACTTCCGCGCCAAACTGGCTGCGCTGCCGGCCGAGCGTCTGCGTGAAAGCATTGTGCCGATGGGACGGATCACGTTTGGTCGGGATGATCTGTTGCCACGTCTGGGCGAACTGAATCCTGAAACCACGCTGGTGATGTGCGGCGATCAGGACAAACCGCGGCCACCGTCGGAAACGAAGGAAATGGCGGAGTTGATCGGTTGCCCGTATGTGCTGGTGCCGGAGGCGGGGCATATCTCCAATCTGGAGAATCCGCAATTTGTCACTGAGGCGTTGTTGGCGTTTTTAGCTGAAAGAAATTAGTTGGTCTGACCGGCCCCATCGCGAGCAGGCTCGCTCCCACAGGGGAATGCATTCCAATGTGGGAGCGAGCCTGCTCGCGATGGGGCCGGTGTGGTCACCAAGTCTCTGAAGCGAACTACTTGGGCCCGAGAATCTTCACCAACTTGTCCGGCGAAGGCGCGCCTTGCTGTTGTTGCAGCTCGCCCTTGTCGTCCATGTAGAAAATCGCCGGGGTGGCCTGCAGTTCCAGGTCTTCCATCAGTTGCATGTTCGCCGCCAGTTTCGCCTGAATTGCCGGCGGCACGTCTTTCAAGGCTTTCAGCGAGCTGCTCTTGCCTGACTTTTCATGATCTTCCAGCGCCTTGCTTGGGTCCTTGGCGGCCAGCAGCGCGGCGGATTTGCCCGGGCTGTCTTCGCGAATGATCCCGACCATGATGTGGCGCAGCTGCACCTTGCCAGCCTTGACCCATGGCCGCGCCTGTTCCCAGAACATGTTGCAGTAAGGGCAGTTCGGATCGCTGAACAGATACACGACGCGCGGCGCATCCTTGTTGCCGTCACCAATCCAGTTGCTGGCTTCCATCTTGCCCCAGACTTCCTTGGCCATCGGTGCATAAACCAGCTTCTGTAACGGCGCGCTGCTCAGGTCATTGCCCTCGGCGTCGTACAGATTGCCCAGCAGCACGTGCTTGCCGTCCGGGGTCAGGTACAGCGCCATGCCGCGGCTCTGGTACTGCGCGGCATAACCGCGCAGACCGTCGGGTGCGTCGAACTGACCGACGATTTTTGCGCCCTTGGCTTCGATCTTCTTGATCGCCTCAGGCAATTCTTCGGCGGCCTGCACCGACGGCAGGTGCAGCAATGCTGCGCCCAGGGTCAGGGTCAGCAGGTGGCGGAGGCGGGGCATGGCAGTTTCCTTGAAGAAGTGGCCGGTACGGCAGGAGAAGGTGTGTCGAAGTTTTCCAGGGCGCGGGCCAGGCTGGCGTCCGAGAGTTCGCCCAAATGGCTGCCCAGCAATCGACCGTCGGGGCTATAGAACAGCGTAGTCGGCAATGCCATGGAACCCACGGCCTGACCCAATCGTCCGCTGCCGTCGAACAGCACGTTGGTCAGGCTCAGCCCCTGGGTTTCGAGGAAGGTGCTGACGCTTTGCATGCTTTCGGCCTGATTGACGAACAGGAAGGTCAGGTCCGGGCGCTGTTGCTGGGCGTTTTCCAGCACCGGCATTTCCCGGCGGCACGGCGGGCACCAGGTGGCCCAGAGATTGATGACCAACGGCCCGCCCTTGTAGTCCGCCAGTTGCACGGTTTCGCCGGCGGCATTGCGCAGGGTGATTTCCGGCAGGCGCGTGCCTTGTTCGTAAATATTCAGGGAGAAGGTCGCCAGCAGCCAGAACGCCAGGCCGCTGGCCACGCCGAACCCCAGCGGGCGGCGCAAACCCGGTCGACGCCAACCGCGATACAACGCGGTGAGCAACAGCACAATCACCCCGGGCCAGACGAGGAAACCGCCATCGCGCAGGTCGATGATCTGCCACGGATCGTTGTGATAGTGCGCCCAGTAGGCGACCACGAAACCAACCCGCGCCGCCAGCATGCCCAGCAAAAACAGGCTGAACAGCGCCGACTCGGGGTTTTCGCCACCGCGCTTGGCCACCCGCCAGCCGACAAACGTCGCCAGCGCCAGGGCACTGATCAGCAGCAAATGGTTAAGCGCGATGGCAAAGGTGCCGAGGGTAAAGGTCAGCATTAACGGGCGTCTCGGGTGGTGGTCCAGCGTTGCAGGAAGGTGTCGGCATCGACCTCGCCGGTGATGCGCTGGCTGCGGCGCTCCTGGCCGTCTGCGCCGATCCACAGGAAACTCGGTGGCCCCGGCACTTTATAACGGCCGAGCAGTTCGCGGCTGGCGGCATTGTCGGCGGTCACGTCCAGTCGTAGCAAGCGCACATCACTCAGCGCTTCCATCACGTTGGCTTTGCCGAAGACCTGTTTTTCCATGACCTTGCACGACACGCACCAGTCAGCGTAGTAGTCCAGCAGCACCCATTGGCCCTGGGCCTGGGCGGCGTCCAGTTCCCGTTGCAACGTGGCGGGGTCATTGATGGTCGTGAACGCCTCATGGCCTGTCGGGCGAGCGATATTGCCAGAAGCGGAGGCGCTGTAGACCTGCAACGGTTTGAGCAAATCATCAGTGCCACCGGCGGCGCCGATCAGCAGCAGACCGCCCCAAATCCCGAGCAACAGCGAACTGGCGCCGAACAGATGGGCAATGCGGCCGAAACCTTCCGACTGTTTCCAGGCACTGTAGGCGGCAATCAGCAGCAAGGCGCCGCACAAACCGATCCACAGCGATTGATCCAGCACCGGGCGCAGCATCAGCAGGGCGGTGGCGAGGAACAGGAAACCAAAGATTCCTTTGAGCAGGTTCATCCAGGCGCCGGGTTTGGGCAGGAAGCGATTGCCCACGGTCACCAGCAACAGCAGCGGCACACCAATGCCGATGCCCATGCTGAACAGAATCAAACCGCCATGCAGCGCATTGCCGCTTTGCGCGATGTACAGCAGCGCGCCGGCCAATGGCGCGGTCATGCACGGGCCGACCAGCAACCCCGACAAGGCGCCCAGCACACCGGCACCGATCAGGCTGCCGCCGCGTTGATTGCGCGACACATTTTCCAGCCGATCACGCACCGCCACCGGCAGTTGCAGCTCGAAGAAACCGAACATCGGTAACGCCAGCAGGACAAATATCGCCGCGAAGCTGCCCAGCAACCACGGGTTCTGCAACAGTGCCTGAAGGTTGGCACCGAGCAGCGCAGCCAGCACGCCCATTGCCGCATACACCAGCGCCATGCTCACCACGTAGCTGGTGGCCAAGGCGAAACCGCGTTTGGGCGTGGCCCCACTGCCAACAATCAACCCGGCCAGGATCGGCAGCATCGGCAACGAGCAAGGGGTGAAGGCCAGCAACAGGCCCAGACCAAAGAACACCAGCAAGCTCCAGCCCAGCGCCCGTTGTTGCAGGCCGCTGGCCAGGGCCTGGTCCGGTGCTTCGTTGGTGGCGACCGCGACGCTGCCGCCCAGATCCACGACCTGGGTTTGCGGTGGATAACACAAACCGGCATCGGCACAGCCCTGGAAGCCGATTTTGATCTGACCAGTGGCGCCCGCCGGAATCTTCAGCTCCAGGCCTTGGCGATAAATCTGCTGTTCGCCGAAGAACTCATCACTGTGCGATTCGCCTTCAGGCAATACCGGATGCTGCTCCGGGGGCAAACCCTCGAATTTCAGGCGCTTCTGATAAAGGTAATAACCGTCGGTAATCTGCCAATAGAGCTGAGTTTCACCCGATTCAAGGCGCTCGGAGGTAAAGACAAAGGCCTTTTCCACCGGCAGGAATTCAGGTTTGGTATCGAACGGATTGGTCCCTGCCTGGGCCACACCCGAGATCAAGAGAACAAAAAAGAGAAACAGTCGACGCATGGGTAAGCCTTATCCCTGTGCAAGTGAGGTGCACAATGGGAGGCGGCGATTAACCGATGATTAACCGCACCGGGTTCACAGACGAGTCAATGTTCAGCTTGGAAGCAGACCCGGCCATGTCGCTTCGTCGACATTGAGTGGGCCTGTAAATGCGCGCTCATCACAGTCATACCTCAGGTACTGATTGTTGGTCAAAAAGATATAAAAGTAGGTGTCGAGCAGTGGCGCATCGTTCTTTACAGCGGTAATCATGCGGCCTTTGTAATGTTCTAAGTATGCCCAGTAGGAACCTTTGAGGGGCTTGACGTGCAGCTCTTGCGTGTAAGCGTTATAACTAAGATAGTTGCCGTCGTTCAGCAGTACCCAGAAAACATGCTTGCGGCCCACTTCCTCTAACCACATGACACCAATGATCTTGTCAAAGTAGGGTTTTAGCGGCGCCCATATGGATTTTGCAATAGGCGTTTTGGTAACGACACAGTCGTTACCCTGGGAGTACCTGCACACCATCGGAGTATTATCTTCGTAATAGAACAACACGAGAAGATCACCACCCGCCCCGTCCCAATCAAGCCCCGAGGTGGTAAATCCACATCGCACGTCTTTTGCATGCTGAGAAAAGTCGTCCCAGTTGCCGTAGACACTGCGGGGGTAACCCTCTCCGACACAGTTGGCCCCAAGATCGAAGCGAGAATAGGTTTCGTCGTCCTTGAAGAAGAAATGGATGCGGTCGAGCCCGTCGCGCCAGTCGACGGCTACAAAGTTTTTCAGGGTTGTCATTGTTTGATTCCTTTCGGTTATTTAAATGGCGCTACAGTGCAGGAGCGCGATTTTATGAGTGTGTTAATCGTATTGAAGTTGCTGCTGTTCAATAAGTCTAGATTAGCGTTAGTGTTTGATAATTAGAATGGGTGTAGGGTAATTGTATGTTTCTAGTTGAAACCAGGTGTTTGATTTTAAGAAGGGTGCAAAGAGTAAGTTGTCACGCTGGCGCTATAGTGTTTAGTGACTACTCTTTGGTTGAATATTACGAATGTGCTTCTCGTCCGCTGACTCGCTCGTCATAATTCAGCCTTAATCCTCACCTGCTTGACTCGCTTTTTTGCTCAGGGGGCTCCCATGCACGTACTGGTTTGCGAAGACGACGAGCTGATCGCGAGCGGCATTGTCGCTGGCCTCACCGCCCAGGGCTTGACCGTGGAGCATGTGGCGACGGCATCCTCGGCCCGGGCGATGCTCAAGGTGGCTGAGTTCGACGTCATGGTGCTCGACCTTGGCCTTCCCGATGAGGATGGCCTGAAGCTGTTGCAGCAGTTGCGTTCCAGTGGCCTGGAGATTCCGGTGCTGATTCTCACGGCGCGGGACTCGGTCACCGACCGCGTTGACGGCTTGCAGGCCGGCGCCGACGATTACCTGCTCAAGCCGTTCGACCTGCGTGAACTCGCCGCGCGTCTGCACACCTTGTTGCGACGAGTGGCGGGGCGTAGCGTCAATCTGATCGAACACGGCCGTCTGACCTACGACCCGAGCAGCCGCGAAACCATGCTCAGCGGTCAGTCAGTCGACCTTTCGCGGCGTGAACAGTCGCTGCTGCAGGCTTTATTGCATAACCGTGGCCGGGTGCTGTCCACCGAACAGCTGAAAGACAGCGTTTACGGTTTCAACGACGAACTGGAAAGCAACGCCCTCAACGTGCATATCCATCACCTGCGGCGCAAACTCGGCAATGGCATTGTCGAGACCGTGCGCGGCCTGGGGTATCGCCTGGGGCCGGCCGATGGTGGAGAGGAATTGAAAAAGTGATGAGCCTGCGTTTGCGCCTGAGCCTGACGCTCGGCGCCGCCTTCGCGCTGATCTGGGCCCTGGCGGCGGCCTGGATGCTCAGCGACCTGCGCAACCAAATGATGTTTTCCCTCGACCAGCGGCTGGTGGCATCGGCGCGCATGGTCGCCGGCCTGATGGAGCAATTGCCGGCGTTGCCGAGCAAGGGCGAGGGCACCCATTTCAGCGCTGAACAATTGAATATTCCCGGTGGCATGGCCTGCCAGGTCAGCTCGTTGCGCGGCGAAATCCTCGCCCGCAGTCACACCGACCCGCAACAAACCCTGGAAGCCGAGAAAATGGGCTTCCACGATCAGATGATCGACGGCGCGCCGTGGCGCAGCTTCACCTTGGCTCGCGGCGATTTGCGTATCACCACCGCTGACCGGCAGATCGAGCGCGAGGCGCTGAACATGTCGATCCTGCTGGCCGCTTCGGTGCCGGTGGGTGTGGCGTTGCTCGGCTGCCTGTGCCTGTTGTGGCTGGGGATCGGCCAAGGGCTGGCGCCGCTGAACCGGATGCGCGATGCCTTGATGCGGCGCAGTGCCGATTCTCTTGAACCCTTGCAAATTCAGCCGCTGCCCAGCGAACTTCAACCGCTGCTGGACACCCAGAATCAGCTGTTCCAGCGCATCGGCAAGACCATCGAGCGCGAACGCCGCCTGACCGGCGACGCGGCCCACGAGTTACGCAGCCCGCTGACGGCGATCAAAACCCACCTGCAAGTGGCGCGCATGACCGAGGGCGCGGCCCGGGATCAGTCCCTGGCCCGGGCCGAAGAAGGCGCCGACCGCATGCACCGCACGCTGGAACAATTGCTGTTGCTGGCGCGGGTCGAGGGCAGTCTGTCGTTCGATGACGGCGTGCAATGCAGCGCAGAGCAAGTGGCAAAACTGGCGATTCAGGATGCTGCCAGCGGTGATCGGCGGCGGATCAAGCTTTCAATGCCCGCGAAATTCTCCGATGCGCCGGTGCAAATGCCCGCGGTGCTGTCGATCGCTGCGTTGCGCAACCTGCTGGACAACGCCCTGCGCCATACCCCGGGCGATGGGGCGGTGGAACTGAGCCTGGAAACCACCGGCAGTCGTGCGCGCTTTCTGGTCCGCGACCACGGCCCGGGCATTGCCGAAGACGACCTGCAACACCTGACCCAACGCTTCTGGCGCCACGGCCAGAGCACCGGGTGTGGATTGGGTCTGGCGATTGTCCAGGCGATTGTCCAGCGGTGCGGCTGCACCCTGCATTTCGACAGCCGCCCGGATGGGTTGCGGGTTGAATTGACCATGCCCCTGCAACCCATCTAGCCAACACCACAACTCCCCTGTAGGAGCGAGCCTCTGTGGCGAGGGGATTTATCGAAACGTCGCACCGCCCCGTTGGGCTGCGAAGCGGCCCCAAAAAAATGGGACTGCTGCGCAGTCCAACGGGGATAAATCCCCTCGCCACAAAAGCCCGCTCCCACCTGGGGGGTCTGTGTTGCACATCAAATGTAACTTCTCACCATTAGTCACCGACTCCCCACAGCGCTATCGTCCCCGGCAGCTTTTTCTCAATGGATTGAGGTAACAGCGCCATGGATGCATCGATTCACATCTGCAAGGCAACCCCCGCCGACGCCGGCATCATCAGCCGGATCGTCGAGCGCTCCATTCGTGTCGGCTGTGCGCTCGACCACCGCAACGACCCGCGAACCGTCGCCACCTGGACCCACAACAAAACCATCGAACACGTGCAACCCTGGCTGACCGACCAACGGTTGTACCTGAACATTGCCCTGTTGCAGGACAAACCGGTCGGTGTCGCCATGGCGGCGATCAGTGGCAAGGTCGCGTTCTGCTACGTGCAGCCGGAGTGGTTTCGTCGCGGTGCCGGAGAGGCGCTGGTCCAGGACCTCGAAGGCTGGTTGATCAACCGGGGGCTGGCTCAGGCACGACTCAACAGCACCCGCACCAGCGAGGCCTTTTACCGTCATTTGGGCTACCGGCCCTGCGCCGAAATCTTCACCGTCGCCGGGCTCCACGCCATCCCCATGCACAAAGCACTGACACCGCCTTCATAGAAAGCTGATCGAGGGTCTAAATCCTCGGCGCCCTGATGCGTTTCCAGAACAGGAAAACCTTATTGAGGGGTCGAGAGATGTCAGTCGCTACCAGCCTTATGGAAGATCAGTCGGCCCGGATCACTCCGGCGCCGGCCGAGACGCTTTATCAGTTCAACGAATCGCCGCTGCTGGCCCGTCAAAACCAGCAGGAGTCGAATGCCCGCAGCTACCCGCGGCGCATTCCCCTGGCGCTCAAGCGCGCCAAGGGCATTTATGTCGAAGACGTCGAAGGCCGCCGTTTCATCGACTGCCTGGCCGGCGCCGGGACATTGGCCCTGGGGCATAACCATCCGGTGGTGATCGAAGCGATCCAGCAAGTGCTGACCGATGAACTGCCGCTGCACACTCTCGACCTGACCACGCCGGTCAAGGATCAGTTCGTCCAGGACCTGTTCGGTCTGCTGCCAGCGGCCCTGGCTGCGGAAGCGAAGATCCAGTTCTGCGGCCCGACCGGCACCGACGCGGTGGAAGCTGCGCTGAAACTGGTGCGCACCGCCACCGGACGCAGCACCGTGCTGTCGTTCCAGGGCGGTTATCACGGCATGAGCCAGGGCGCGCTGAGCCTGATGGGCAGCCTGGGGCCGAAAAAGCCGTTGGGTGCCTTGCTCAGCAACGGCGTGCAGTTTATGCCGTATCCCTACGATTACCGCTGCCCGTTCGGGCTCGGCGGCGCGCAAGGGGTGAAGGTCAACCTCAGCTACCTGGAAAACCTGTTGAATGATCCGGAGGCCGGCGTGCAACTGCCGGCGGCCGTGATTGTCGAGGCAGTGCAGGGCGAGGGCGGCGTGATCCCGGCCGATCTCGATTGGTTGCGCGGCCTGCGACGCATCACCGAAAAGGCCGGCGTCGCGCTGATCGTCGATGAAATCCAGAGCGGTTTCGCCCGCACCGGCAAGATGTTCGCGTTCGAGCATGCCGGGATCATTCCGGACGTGGTGGTGATGTCCAAAGCCATCGGCGGCAGCCTGCCGCTGGCGGTGGTGGTCTATCGCGACTGGCTCGACACCTGGCTGCCGGGCGCCCATGCCGGGACCTTCCGCGGTAATCAGATGGCCATGGCGGCGGGTTCTGCGGTGATGCGTTACCTGACCGAACACAAAGTCTGCGAGCACGCCGCCGCCATGGGCGAACGCTTGAGCGAACACCTGCGCATCCTGCAGCGGGACTTCCCGCAACTGGGCGACATTCGCGGTCGCGGCTTGATGCTTGGCGTTGAATTGGTCGATCCGACGGGCACGCCCGATGCGCTGGGCCATCCACCGATCTTCGGTCGCCTGGCGCCGTTGGTGCAGCGTGAATGCCTCAAGCGCGGGTTGATTCTTGAACTGGGCGGCCGTCATGGCGGCGTGGTGCGCTTCCTGCCGCCGCTGGTGATTACCGCTGTGGAAATCGATCGGGTGGCCGAGATTTTCGGCCGGTCCATGGCCGCTGCCACCGCCAGCCTCTAAATTTTTCGAACTGCAGAACGTTCCTTCTACATACCGGCTGCGCACGCAGTGCAGCCCACCCTACAGCGATGGAGACACACCATGACGTCAGTATTCGACCGCGAGGACATCCTCTTTCAGGTCGTGGTCAACCACGAAGAGCAATACTCGATCTGGCCCGACTACAAAGCCGTGCCTGCCGGCTGGCGCACCGTCGGCAAGAGCGGTCTGAAAAAGGAATGCCTGGCCTACATCGAAGAAACCTGGACCGATATGCGTCCGTTGAGCTTGCGTCAGAAGATGGACGAGCAGGCGGCAGTGCCGAATTAAGTCACGGCGCAAAAAGAAGCCCGCTGAACTGTTAACAGTCAGCGGGCTTTTTCATGTCTGGAATTTGTATCGCCTGTCAGGCCGCCTTCGCGGGCAAGCCTCGCTCCTACAGGTTCGGTGATCTGTAGGAGCGAGGCTTGCCCGCGAAGAACGATAACGCGGTCCAACTGAGGTTACGCGCCACTCAACCCCTTGATCAGCAAATCCACATTCCCTTCCAGCTCAGCCACCGGATCCGCCGCGTCCACACTCAACACCACCAATCGACTGCCAGACTCGGTAATAACCGCTTTCACCGCCTCCGACGGCTGACGATGATGCAACACCACCGCCACATCATTGTCCTTCAGCGTCGCGCCCAATTGCTTCAGCGCTTCAGGTGTCCACTCGGCATCCGGGCGTGCATCGAGGCCGATCAGTTCCAGATTCAGCCCGCCAATCAAATAGCCAAAGTGATCGCTCAGGCTCATCACACTGAGGTTATCGGCACTGGCCAGGCGTGCCTCGCTGTCCGCGCTGAGTTTGAGCAACCGCTGCTTCAACGCCGCCAGGTTAGCCTCGATCGCAGGCTTGGCCTCGGGCGCCAGGCGCACCAGGTCTGCCGCCATCACATCCGCCATCCGCCCCATGTTGTTGCTGGAAAACCACGGCTGACTGCTCAACCCGTCGACCTTGTTGCCAGGCTGCACGGCGATGCCGGCCAGGGCGCCGTCCACCGGGCGGGCGGCATCGATTTCAATGATGCGGATGTTGCTGCGACGAGCATTCGGGTACAGCGGATCGTCCGGCCACAATGAGCGCAGACCAATCACCGCATCGGCGTCAGTCGCCAGTTTGGCCAGCGCCGGAGCGCCACGCCCGGTGAAGTACGCCGTCTGCCGGCTGCCCGGCAGGTTCGCAGGTGCGGCGCGCTCAAGACTGACTTCGGTGCCCTTGAGCAGGACTTCGCCCAGCCCGTAAGTGATTGGCAAGGACGCCAGCACGCGCAGTGGTTTTATGTCCGCCGCAAAGGTGGTAGTGACCAGCCCGCACAAGGCCACGGCCAGGGTCAATTGACGCAAAGTAAAAGACATTTATCCGAGATTCCCTTTCAGGCTTGGGACGACACCACGCGCAATGGCGGCGAGGGCGAAGGCGATACCGGCCACCAGAATGATTGCGGCACCGGACGGAATCGGCAGGTCGAAGACGATCGGCGCGAGGATCCCGCACAGCGTGCTGACCGTGGCGATCAGCACCGAGCACCAGAAAAAACCCTTGAGCGACTGGCTAAGCAAGCGTGCCGCCGCGGCCGGAATCACCAGCAGCGCACCGACCAGAATCGCGCCGATGACTTTCACTGCGGCCACGGTGATCAGCGTCACCAGAATCACAAACAGATAATCCAGGGTCTTCACCGCCACACCGCGTACCGCCGCCAGCTGCGGATTGAAACTGGCCAGCATGATGCGGTTGTACAGCGGCAAGGCCAGCGCCATGACCAGTGAGCCGACGATGGCCAGCACCAGCAGGTCATTACCGTTGACCGTCAGCACCGAACCGAACAGCACGTTTTCGAGGATGTGTACGTTGATCTTGCCTGCCAGGATCAGCAGCAGGCTGGCACCCAGCGCCAGCGACACCGAGAGAAACACGCCAATCAACGTATCCGGCGCCAGCCCCGTACGGTTGCGCAGGTAGTTGAGCAGGATGCCGAACAGCAGGCAGTAACCGAACAGGCTGCCGTAAGGCCCGGTGTACGGTTCGCCGAGCAGGATGCCGATGGCCACGCCGGTCAATGCCGCGTGACCCACCGCTTCGGAGAAAAACGCGAAGCGCTTGACCACCACCAGCGTGCCCAGACCGCCCAGCACCGGGCCGATCAGCAACCCGGCGAGCAGCGCGTTGACCACAAATCCATAGGCCAGCGCTTCAGGCAGGTAACCCGAAGACGCCCAGCCCTGGACCATCAAACGAAAGGCTTCATAACTCATCAGGCAGGGCTCCGCGGATGGGTGGAGAACAGGGTCAGCAAACGCTCCGGAGTCAACGCGTCCTTGGGCGTGGCATCGAACAGCACCCGGCGATTGAGCCCGGTGACGTGATCCGCCAGACGTCCGACCGCTTCCAGATCATGCTCGATCCACAGCACGGTGATCCCGCTCTGGCGCCAGTCGTCGAGCAGCCGTTCGAACACCTGGATACCGGCCTCATCGAGGGCCGACATCGGTTCGTCGAGCACCAGCAACTGCGGCGCCGGGATCAACCCTTGAGCGAGCAACACGCGCTGACGCTCACCGCCGGACAACGCGCCCATGCGCCGCTTGCGCTTGTCCTGCATGCCGACCCGCTCCAGCGCTTCACCAATCGCGGCCGCGTAATGCTTGCTCAAACCGAGAAACGCCGGACGGCGCTGACACATCGCGGCCATGAAATCGTCGACGGTCATTGGCAGGCCACGATCGAATTCCAGTGCCTGAGGCACGTAGCCGATGGTCCCGGGTGTGCCCGGCCATTGCAGGCTCAAGCGGCCCTGATGCGGCATCTGTCCGAGCAGCGTCTTGATCAACGAGCTCTTGCCACCACCGTTGGGACCGACCAGCGCATGCACGCTGCCGGGCTGGACTTGGAACGTCACGTTGTCGAGGATCGTCGTGCGCCCCAGCGTCAAACTGACCTGCGCAAAATCCAGCGTCGGCCCCGATACCTGTAGGAGTGAGCCTGCTCGCGATTGCGGTGTGTCATTTAGCGATGATGTTGACTGGCCGGACGCCTTCGCGAGCAAGTCGAGTCGTCGCACCGTCGCTCCCACAGGGGATTCGCTGATGGTTTCTTTGGCGGTCATTTCCCCGACTCCTGAATCGCCCGAACCACCGTGTTGAGGTTGCCGGTCATTTCCTTTTCATACTTGTCGGCGGTGTATTCGCCATAGGAAATGTGCGACAGCGGATACAGCTTCACCCCGGATTCACGCTGGATGGTCTCGACGTAGGAAGACGGGAAATCCATCTCCGAGAAGATCACCTTCACGTCCAGTTCCCGCAGTTGATCGATGGTCTTTTTCAGCTGGCTCGGGCTCGGCTCGATACCGTGGGCCGGTTCGACCACAGCGGTCACTTCCAGGCCGAATTCACGCAGCAGGTAGTCATACGCCGCATGCACCGTGGCCACCCGCAGTTCGGCGTTTGGTGCCTGGGTCAGTTTCGCGAGGGCATCGGCGCGCATCTGCCGCAGGCGTTTGCCATAGGCGCGGGCGTTCTGGGTGTAAGTCTTGGCATTGGTCGGGTCGAGTTTGCCCAGCTCACGGGCGATGTTGTTGACCTGGGCAATCGAGGCGCTGATCGACAGGAAGGTGTGCGGGTTCACCACCTTGCCAGCGCCGCGTGCGGCGACCCCGGTGGCGGCCAGCAGCGGCACGTTTTCGTTGGCTTCGATGACCGGGACGTTCGGGGTTTCGCTGGCGGCGATCATGCGGTCGGCGAAATCGTCATGACCGACGCCGTTGAGCACGATCACGTCGAGCCCGCTGATGCGTTTGATGTCCTCGGCGCGGGGCTCGTAGGCGTGCGGGTTGAAACCGGCCGGAATCAGCGGCACCACCTCGGCCTTGTCCCCGACGATGTTGGCCACGTAGCTGTAATAAGGGTGCAGCGTGATGCCGATGCGCAGGCGCTTGGTGTCCTCGGCGCTGGCCAGCGGCGTCAACAGCAAGGCAAGCAGGCCGACCAGCAGCGGGCGCAGAAATGAGCGTTGAGATGAAATAGGCATGGGAAAGCGGTCTTCTCTCGGGTGAAGGCGAGGGTTCAGTGCCGGTGCTGGCGGGTCACGCCGGCATCGAATTGCGCGACGATCTGCTGCCAGCCGGCGCTTTCGAGCGCGGCGTCAGTCAGGTCGGTCGGGGCGGCGAGGGCTTTGCCGCGGTTGAGCCAGACGTCAGGCGCGTCGTCGTCAGCGGTCAAACGCATCAGAAACGAACCGGCTACGGCGGGCGTCTGGCTCTGGCCGAAGTAAGCCTTGGCGTCGAGCAACTGCCAGGCATGGCCGCCACGGCTGACGGAACTGGCGTCCTGGGCAAACGGCGCAAAACCTTCATCGGCAAGATTTTGTGGTGTCGGCAGTGTTTGCTGTTCCTGGCGCAGCAGGTGAATCTCGTCCAGGGTGACCCGCAGGTCGGCGTAGATCCCTTGCTCGGACGCGCTCAGGTCGCGACGGGCATCCAGTTGATGGCTGCCGACGCTGCTGACTTCCTGGGACTCATGGCGCCACGCGACAACCGAACCGGCCACCGCCAGAATCATCAGGCACAACAGCAACACATACAGGGTTTCATGGCCGGCACCGGCCGGGCGGACGACGTGCGTAGTAGGCGTACTCATGGGGCTTGAATGTCCGCTTGGTCGATCTCGACGACGTGGCCGGGGCCGGCGTCGAACAGCACGTAGAATTCGGCACCGGGCTTCTTGAAGGTCAGGGTCGAATCGGCGCCGAGCTTGCCCGGCACCAGGATGGTTTCGTCGTAGCCGATCACATCCAGCGTCACCCCCGGCGCGCCACTGCCGTCGGAGAAACCACCGGTGCACTGGATTTTTTCGTCGTCGATGGCTTTGCATTCGCACATCGGGTTGTGGGCCAGGGCGCTGGCGCTGAAAACGGCGCAGAGCACCAGCAAAGCCGCGTTTAGAGAACGTAGCGTCATGGTTTGCCTCCTTGTTTGTTCAGCCACGCAAGGGTGGCGGGGGATGCCTGGCTCAGGGGGATCGACGCTTGATGCATCGCGCCGTCCCAGCCTTCCATGGTGATCCACAGTTCGGCGTCGGCTTTGGTCTTGTCCGGGATTGGCAGCATGGCGCCCATGCGGTACGGCGTGCCGAAGAAGATCACCCCGGCGGCGCGCAGGCTACGGGGTTTGCCGATGCGCAGGTACGTCGCCTTGACCTGGTCGCGACAGCTGTCGCACAGCGCCGCGTTGAAGTTCTTCATATAGCCGGCCGGGCCATCGAGGGTCGGTGGTTCGTTGCGTAATTCGGCGAGGCGCAGGCTCCAGGGCCCGATCTTCACTTCACCGATTTCCCGCTCGCCGAGCCCGGTGTCCCCGCGAAACAGTGCCGCGTCGGCAAAGTACTTGGGCATGAAGCCCAGCGGCACCAGCAATAGCAGCACGTTGATGTGGAAGCGCCATTTGTGCCAGAAGCGACTCAGCTTCGAGGCCGGTTTGTCAGCGGCGAACAGGCTCATGGGCTGACCTCCGTGGTTTCACGGCTTGTGACGGCGGCGGTGCGTGGACGTTTGTCTTTGCGCTTGAGGGCGTTGGCCGTGGCCAGGGCGGTGCGCTTGGTCCAGATCAACAGGCCGCTGAGGACCATCATGCTCAGGATCAGGCCGAAGAAGAACCAGATCAGCTTGATCCAGATGCCGCCGAAATCCCCGGTGTGCAACGGCCGCATGGATTCGGTCACCAACTCCAGGCCGGAACGGTCCGACAGCAGGCGGGTGGCGGCGATATCGCCGGTGTACGGGGTGATCTCGGCGGTCTGGAACATCAAGGGATACCAACTGCGACCGCCCACCGTGAGGTAGCTGTAGGCATTGGCGGGCATGCTGACGAAGCTGTCTTCCAGGCCGGGAATGCGTTCCTTGGCCTGCGCAATCGCCGCCTCCAGACTGATCATCGGCGCGGGCGAGCCATCGGTGCTCACCGGCACGCCCTCACGCGGGACCACAAGAGCGACCGGCGCAGTGGAAATCGACACCTGGTTATCGAACATGAACGCTTGAATCAGGAACCAGGTGCTGGTGATGGAAATCACCGCGATGAACCAGATCGACCAGATGCCACTGAGGCGGTGAAAGTCGCCCCAGAAAATCCGCGCGCCATGACGGATGCGCAAGGTCGGGCGCAAGAAACCCTTCCAGAAGCGTTTATAGACCACCAGCCCGGTCACCAGGGACGCCAGCAAGGGCAGGCTCAGGAACGACACCAGGTACCAGCCCCAGCTGTAACCGTTAGTGAACGGCACCAGCCACCAGCCATGCAATGCACGGGTGAAGGCCTGAAAATTGAATGGCGGGGCGGTGCCCTGAATCACGCCGGTGTACGGGTTGACGTATACCGTCAACGAGCGACCATCGGGGTAGCTGACACTGACATCGAGCGCGAAGTGCGACTCGTCGGGCCGGCTGATGGCCTCGACCAGCGTGTTCGGTTCCGCCTTCTTGATGGCGGCGATGATCTGGTCATAACTGAGCAGCGGCGCATCGTCCGTGGGTTGGCTGGCGCGCATTTGCGGGTTGGCCAGCCAGACGATTTCCTGACTGACCACCGCCAGCGTGCCGGTGACACAGACGATCAGCACGAAAAACCAGATCGGCAAGGCCAGCCAGCTATGGACCAGAAACCAGAGTTTTGAGCGGGATTTCTTCGACATGATTAAAGGTCTTGTATCGATGAGAGGGCCTCTGCTGCGGGCTTCCCAGCGATGAGGTCCATGAAAGGCCGGCCCGTGGCTTTTGCCTACGCGGACTGACTGCACCTATATAGGACGGATGAGCATCGGAAATCCCGAAGCGGCATATGAAAGTAAATGTTTCGCGTTCCCGCCAACCCAAACCCCCCTGTGGGAGTGAGCCTGCTCGCGATAGCGGTGTGTCAGTCACGTTGATATTGGCTGAACCACCGCTATCGCGAGCAGGCTCGCTCCCACAGGGGATTTGTATGCACGTGGGGCAGCGGGTGTACCGATCCAACACGAACCATGGTTCACGGGATCACTGTCCGGCCATTGATGGCGATGGCCCACTCCCTAAGATGGAACTCAGACACCTTTCACCCGCGAGCCTGAGCGAGCACCTCCATGACTCCAGCAAGAACCCTCTACGACAAACACATCGATTCCCACACGGTGTGTCGCCTCGATGACCAGGGCCACGTCCTGTTGTACATCGATCGCCAGGTCATCAACGAATACACCAGCCCCCAGGCATTCAGCGGATTACGCGAGGCCAAGCGCGGAGTCTGGCGTGCCGGAACCGCGTTGGCGGTAGTCGATCACGTCAACCCCACCGCCCCGGTGCGCATCGCCGCCATGCCGGACCCCGGTGGCGCGCGGCAGGTGTCGTACCTGGCGGAAAACTGCCGGGACTTCGGCATCGAATTGCTCGACATCCTCAACAAACGCCAAGGCATCGAACACGTCATTGCGCCTGAGCAGGGCTTCATTCTGCCGGGCATGGTGATCGCCGCTGGCGACAGCCACACCACCACGTATGGCGCCCTCGGTGCGTTCGGTTTCGGCATCGGCACTTCGGAAATCGAGCACCTGCTGGCGTCCCAGACCCTGGTCTACAAGCGCCTGAAAAGCATGCGGGTGACGGTGGATGGCGCGCTGGCGCCGGGGCTGACGTCCAAGGACGTGATCATGGCGCTGATCGGCCAGATTGGCGCGTCGGGCGCCACTGGCTACGCCATCGAGTTCCGCGGTTCGACCATCGATGCCTTGAGCGTCGAAGCGCGCATGACCATCTGCAACATGGCCGTCGAGGCCGGGGCGCGAGGCGCGTTCATGGCCCCGGACGAGAAAGTTTTCGCCTACCTCAAGGGCAAACCCCGTGCACCCAAAGGCGAATTGTGGGAGCAAGCGCTCGAGAAATGGCGCGCCTTGCACAGCGACACGGACGCGCACTTCGACCGTGAAGTCCGGGTCGACGCAAGCATCCTGGAACCGATGGTGACGTGGGGCACCAGCCCGGACCAGGCGTCACCGATTGGCGCGCGCGTGCCTGACCCGCAAGACATCAGCGACCTGATCCTGCGTCAGGACATGCGCCGTGCCCTGAATTACATGGGCCTTGAAGCGGGCATGCCGCTCAGCGACATCGTCATCAGCCACGCCTTTATCGGCTCCTGCACCAACGCGCGCATCGAAGACCTGCGCGATGCCGCCAGCGTGGTGCGGGGCAAACACGTCGCCGGGCACGTGCGGGCGATGATCGTGCCGGGCTCCACCGAAGTGCGCAATCAGGCTGAAGCCGAAGGCCTGGCGGCGATCTTTATCGAGGCCGGTTTCGAGTGGCGGCAGTCCGGCTGCTCGATGTGCCTGGCGATGAACGATGACGTGCTGGCGCCGGGCGACCGCTGCGCCTCCAGCACCAACCGCAATTTCGAAGGCCGCCAGGGCGCAGGCGCACGCACGCACCTGATGAGCCCGGCCATGGTCGCCGCCGCGGCGATCACCGGCCGCTTGACCGACATCCGTCACTTTGGAGACCGCGCATGAGCCTGCAAGCCTTCACTCAGGTCACCGGCAAGGCCGCGCCGATGCTCGCGGCCAACATCGACACCGACGTGATCATGCCCAAGCAGTTTCTCAAGGGCATCGACCGAGCCGGGCTGGATCGTGGCTTGTTTTTTGACCTGCGGTTTTTGCCGGACGGTTCGCTGAACCCCGAGTTCGTCCTGAATAAACCGGCATGGCAGGGCGCAAGTTTCATGGTGGTCGGGCCGAACTTTGGCTGCGGGTCGAGCCGGGAACATGCGGTCTGGGGTTTGAAACAGATGGGGATTCGGGCGTTGATCGGCAGTAGTTTCGCCGGGATTTTCTATGACAACTGCCAGCGTAATGGGGTGTTGTTGATTACCCTCGATGAGGCAATGTCACAGCGGCTTGGGCAAGTGGTCAGTGAGCCGGACAGCGCGCTGATCAATGTCGATCTGGAGGATCAGGAGATTCGCCTCTACGACGGTCGGGTCATCCCGTTCGAGATCGACACCTTGCGCAAAACCGCATTGCTGCTGGGCCTCGACGCCATCGGCAGTACCCTGCAGCGCAGCGAACAAATCAAAGCCTTCGAACGCAATCACCTGGCCGCCAACCCTTGGTTAAGCTGAAACACAAATCCAATTGTGGGAGCGAGCCTGCTCGCGATAGCGGCATGACAGTCAACATAGATGTTGAATGTAATGGCCTCATCGCGAGCAGGCTCGCTCCCACATTTTTGAATTGTCTTTGCGTGGGCTACACCGACAACCCCTTGAAATGCTCCTGCAAAAACTCCACACACGCCCGCAACTTCCCCGAATACGCCAGGCGCGTCGGGTACACCGCCCAGACGTTAGCGCTCTGGGTGTATTCAGGCAGCAACTGCACCAGCCGCCCTTGTTCCAGCAACGGCTTCACATCCCACAATGAGCGCAGCAACACCCCGCGCCCATCCAGTGCCCACTGCAAGACAATCTCCCCGCTGTTGGACGACAACGGCCCGCTGACCCGCACGCTCTCCAGAACGCCATCGCGTTCCAGGTTCCAGACGCCGAACGCGTTGTCGCGCTCCTTGAGCACCAGGCAGTCGTGTTGCTCCAGATCGCTCAGCAGTTGCGGCGTGCCCCTGCGTTGCAGATAGGCCGGGGCCGCGCACAGCACCCGTCGATTACTCACCAACTGCCGGCCAATGTGCTGACCGGGAATGTCATCGCCGACACGGATCTCCAGGTCAAAGCCTTCACTGACGATGTCCACCACCCGGTCGAACAGATCGAGGCGAATCTCCAGGTCCGGATAGCGCTCGGCCAACAACGACAGGGCCGGCGCCACATGAATGCGGCCGAAACCGAAACTCGTGCACAAATGCAGGCGCCCACGAGGGCTTTCGTGGGCGTCGGAGAGTTCGTCGTGCAGTTGCTGAAAGTCATCGAGAATGCGCAGCGCCCAGCGCTGGACCCGTTCACCGTCCTCGGTCAGGGCGATGCGGCGACTGGTGCGATGGAGCAAGCGGGTGCCGAGGGTGGTTTCGAGAATCTGGATGCGCTTGCTGACATAGGCGGGCGACAGGCCCAGCTCATCGGCCGCGGCGGCGAAACCGCTCTTGCGGATCACGGTGAGGAGTACACGCAGGTCTTCGGGTAGGGGCACGGTGTCTTTCTTGGTGGTCATGGCAGAACGAACACTGGCGGCATGAGCCGCCAGCATAGCAGCGAGACGCTGCGATCAGCGCAGGAAACCCAGCACTTCGGCGAGCAGAAGTTCGGGGGCTTCTTCGGCGATGTAATGGCCGGCGGGCAGGGCCTTGCCACGGACGTCCGTGGCCACGTGTTGCCATTCCTTGAGCGGTGCGAAACAGCGCCCGACCGTCCCTTCTGCGCCCCACAGAACCAGCAATGGCAGGTGCAGATAATGACCGGCCTTGATATCGGCGCGGTCATGTTCCAGATCGATGCTGGCGCTGGCGCGGTAGTCCTCGCAGATGCCGCGTACGGTGCCCGGCAGTTTCAGGCAACGCAGGTATTCACCGAAGGCCTCGGGCGTGAACGGTTGGAGCCCGGCGCTGCGGCTGCCCATCACGCTGCGCAGATAGGCGTCGGGGTCGGCTTCGATAAGGGTTTCCGGCAACGGAGCGGGGCGGATCAGGAAGAACCAGTGCCAGTAGGCGCGGGCAAAGGCTTCGTTGGTTTGCGCGTACATCGACAGGGTCGGTGCGATGTCCAGCAGCACCATGCGTTGCACGGTATCGGGATGATCCAGTGCCAAACGATGGGCCACGCGAGCGCCTCGGTCGTGGGCCAGCACCGAGAACTGTTCGAAGCCCAGGGACTTCATCAGCTCGACGCTGTCCTTGGCCATTTCTCGTTTGGAGTAATGGGTGTGGTGATCATTGGCCGGCGGTTTGCCGCTGTCACCGTAACCGCGCAGGTCGGCGGCGATCACGGTGAAGTGCTCGGCCAGTTGTTCGGCGATCTTGTGCCAGATGACGTGGGTCTGCGGGTGACCGTGCAGCAACAGCAGGCCCGGCCCGCTGCCGCCGATGCGGTAGGCAATGTCCACACCGTTGACGTGGCGCTGGTCTTTCAGGAATCCGGCGAACATGGGGCGAGTCCTTGTTGTAGTTGCCTGCATCCTGAAAGTGTTGCGCGCCGGGGGCAAGGCGCAAAGCGTGGTGCGCTTGTTCATGAAGTGTGTTCGAGGGTTTGTGGTGTTGCTGATGGCCCCATCGCGAGCAGGCTCACTCCCACATTGAACCGTGTACACAAATCCATTGTGGGAGTGAGCCTGCTCGCGATGGGGCCTTAACATTCACCGCAAAACTCAACCCTGCTGAAACATCTCCTTCGCCCGCTGCTCAATCTGTTCCTGAGTCAAATCCTCCTTGCGCGTGGCCAGAAACCAAAGATGCCCATACGGATCTTTTAACGTCCCCGAGCGGTCGCCATAAAACTGGTCCTTGACCTCGGACACCACCGTGCCGCCCGCCGCAATCGCCTGTTTATAAGACTTGTCCACATCGGTCACATACAGGTGCAGCCCCACGGAGGGCGACGTGTCGGGATTGCTCAATGGCCCCTGATCGCACGGTGTGCCCAACATGATCGGGCAATCGCCGATGCGCAGTTCAGCGTGACCAATCCCGCCATCGGGCATCGACAGGCGCATGACTTCGGTGGCGCCAAAGGCTTTCTTGTAGAACTCGATGGCTTCGGCCGCTTTCTGAATGCCCAGATAAGGCGTGATGCTGTGATAACCCTCTGGAATGGGTTTGACGCTCATGACGGTGCTCCCTTGTTGTTGTGAGTTGAAGCTGTTCCTTCGCCGATTTCCGGTCGGATAACTATAGGTCAGCGCCTTTTGCACAACCGAGTGCCCGACGAGCAGCAGCGCCACTGTTCAGCCATCAACCGCGCAGGGTTCTAAGCTTCTGTTGACCATGAGGACGCCATCGCGGGCAAGCCACGCTCCCACAGGTTTTGTGTCGTTTATAAAAATTGCGGACAACACAAAAACCTGTGGGAGCGTGGCTTGCCCGCGAAGGCCGCACCGCTATTTCGGATCTGCCCCCGATTCAAGCAGCTGCGCCCCCGACCCCTGTTCCCCCAGCACATCACCAGAATTGCGCAACGGACACGCCTCCATCGACAAACACCCACAACCAATACAGCCATTGAGCTTGTCCCGCAGTAAGGTCAGTTGATTGATCCGCTCATCCAGATCCCGACTCCACTGCGCCGACAACACCTTCCAGTCCGCCGCCGTCGGCGCGCGGTTATCCGGCAGTGATTTCAACGCCTCGCCAATCTCCGCCAACGGAATCCCCAAGCGCTGGGCCACCTTGATCAACGCCACTCGCCGCAACACTTCCCGTGGATAGCGCCGCTGGTTGCCCTGATTGCGATTGCTTTTGATCAAACCCTTGGATTCATAAAAGTGCAGCGCCGTCACCGCCACGCCGCTGCGCGCAGCCAATTGGCCGACGGTGAGTTCCTTGTGAAAATGTTCCGAGGTGATCATTGAAAATGCCTCTTGACCTCTAGTTAACTTGAGGTTTTACCCTGCAGGCCTTCGGATCGCAAGGTCCGGCTTTCACGTCAGTGGGGACTCTTCATGCCAGCGCCAGAGAAAAATCGCAGCTTCACCCAATTGATCGAATTCGAGATCGAACCCCATCAGCAACCCGCGTTGGTGTCGGCATTATCAAAGCAGACTGAACGTCTGGCCCAAGGCTACAGCGGGTTTTTGAGTGCGAGCATCCAGGCCAGCGACGATGGCCGGCGGGTGCTCAATTACCTGCAATGGCAGACTCGCGAGGCGGGGGAAGCCGCGTTTCAGAGCTTTGAAAGCGGCGAGCAGGATTTCTGGCAGCTGATCCGCGCGCATCAGGCGAAAACCGTGACGTTCGGCTCGTTCCAGGTGTTGCACAGTCTGGAACGCAGCCACGACGATGCGCTGCACTGCAACCTGGTGCATCAGGGGTAAGCGCTTAGATCGACAACTGCATCAAGCGCTCACCCTGAACGTTTTCCGTGGGGCGGCGCTTGTTCACCGCCAGTTCGCCGATCTTGATCAGCCGTGTGCGCGTGACGTTGCGGCTCAAGCCGAGCAGGGCGGCGGTGTGCACCTGGTTGTAATGGCTGAAGCGATAAGCCGCTCGCAACAAAGCGTCTTCGACTTTCTCATGGAGTGCACCGGCCTGTTCTTCGAAGAGCTTTTGAAAGGCCCGATCGAGCAAGGCTTCCGGTGAGTCGTCGATGTTGCTGTGGTGATCGTCCTGACGTTCGATTCGCATGTTCGACAGGCGCAGGTCATCACGTTCGATCACGCCGTTGCGGCAAATCAGCAGGGTGTGGTGAATGACGTTTTCCAGTTCACGGATGTTGCCCGGCCAGCTGTAGCTGCGCAGTTTCAGTTCGGCCTCTTTGCTGATGGTGATGGTGCCGTAACCCAGACGCTGGCTGTAGGCTTCGACGAAATGTCGAGTCAGCGGCAGGATATCGCCGGGGCGGTCGCGCAGCGGGCTCAGTTCCAGGCTGACCACGTCGAGGCGGTAGTACAAATCCTCACGGAAATGCCCGGCGTTGATGGCTTTTTCCAGTTGTACGTTGGTCGCCGCCAGCACCCGCACGTCGATGGGAATGCTCTTGCGTGAACCGAGGCGCACGACTTCACGCTCTTGCAGCACGCGCAGCAACTTGACCTGAATCGCCATCGGCAAATCGCCGATCTCGTCAAGGAACAAGGTGCCGCCATCAGCCTCTTCGAACCAGCCGGCCTTGGCGCTCAGCGCCCCGGTGAATGCACCTTTTTCGTGGCCGAACAACTCGGCTTCCACCAGGGATTCGGAGAACGCGCCGCAGTTCACCGCCACGAACGGCCGGTTGCGCCGGGCGCTGAGGTTGTGGATATGCCGGGCCACCAGCTCCTTGCCGGTGCCGGTTTCGCCGATGATCAGCACGCTGGCTTCACTCGGCGCGACTTGTTGAATGTGGGCGAGCAAGGCCTGGGATTTAGGGTCTTCGAACACCTGCGCGGTCGCGCGGATCGAAGTGGCCAGAGCGGGCGAGGGCGGTAAGGTCAGAAGTTGCATCGGGCAGGCTCCATGAATGGAAGGCTATGAATAGAAAGTCGGGATCGGCAGGGACTGGTTCAGCGCCCAGTCACCCAGTTCATGGAGTTTGTAATCCACCGGGTCGTGCAGGGTCTGCGTGCGCAGGTTGCGCCAGTGGCGGTCCAGTCGCAGGGAGGCATGGGTCGAACGCGCGCCGGTGACTTCAAACAACCGGCTACAGATGTCCAGGCCATTGCGCGTGGCCGCGACTTTCGCGGTGGCGATGGCCGTGGCGAGTTGCCCGCGTTCTTCGGCGCTGAGATTCGGGCCTTTGGCCCACGCCTTGTCGAGCAACTCGGCGGCGCGTTCCACCAGCAGTCGAACGCCTTCGAGGGCGACCCAGAATTCGCCGTAATGGCCGAGCACATACGGATCCTGACGCACATCCTGCGCGCTGGATTTGTGCCACGGACGGGTTTCGGTGAGCGTGTATTGCCGCGCTTCTTCGAAAGCCCCTTCGGCAATGCCGAGGAACATGTGGGTAAAGGTCAGTTGGGCAATCAACGGCCGCAGGCAGGCAAACGGTGTGCTCAGCGGACCCGGATCGAGCAGCAGTTCCGATTCCTCGACCCGTACTCGCTCGAACGTCGCGCTGCCGCTGTCGGTCTGGCGCTGGCCCATGTTGTTCCAGTCGTTGTGCAGGGTGATGCCGCTGCGACCGCTGGGGATGGCGGCGATCAACAGCTTGCCGCCGGCACTTTCGTCAACGGCCGACGCGATCAGCATTTCCGAGTCGCTGGCACCGGAGCAGAAACTTTTCTTGCCGGAAAACTCCCGCCACCCGCCGAGGTTTTTCACCACGGTGCGGGTGTCCAGCGGGTTGAGGGCGTTGCCCCAGAACCAGTTCTTGCGCGCGGTCTGTTCAAACCACGGCTGCCACTGCTCGGGCTTGGCGAACAGGCGCACGGTGGCGAGCATCAGGTGATGGAAGCCGAAGACATGGGCGATCGAACTGTCGACCTTGGCGAACTCGCGCACGATGCTCAGGGTTTCACTCCAGCTGGCACCGAGGCCGCCGTACTGGACGGGAATGCTTAACGCGAGCAGACCGCTGTGGCGCAGCGCGTCACGTTCGGCCTTGGGCGTACCGCCACGCTCGTCGCGCTCGACGGCGGTCAGGGCAAACCCGGCGGCCAATTGGCGGGCGGTCTGCAAGGGGCACAACAGGGCGCTTTGCGGCTTGGCAGTCACGTGGGGTTCCTCATAGGACTCATCTCAAGTTTCCTGGGGGACTGGGGCTTTTGTGGCGAGGGAGCTTGCTCCCGCTCGGCTGCGAAGCAGTCGTAAATCGGCTTGCACGGTCTTTCAGAAGATCCGCGCTGAGCGGTTAAGGGACTGCTTCGCAGTCCAGCGGGAGCAAGCTCCCTCGCCACAAGTTTCTTGATCCACAGGAGAACGGTTTTCAGGCCGTGGCTTTGGTGGGCAGTACGTCATTGGCGATCATTTCGCCAAACGGCCCGGTGAGGTTGGTGACGCCGCGCCCCGCGAGACTCGCGTACGGCTCAGGCAGAAGCGGGAACACCAGCTCGGCAAAGCGATAAGCCTCTTCGAGGTGCGGGTAGCCGGAGAAGATGAAACTCTCGATGCCCAGGTCCGCGTACTCCTTGATCCGCGCCGCCACTTGCTGCGGGTCACCGACCAGCGCCGTCCCGGCACCGCCGCGCACCAGGCCGACACCGGCCCAGAGGTTGGGCGAGATTTCCAGGTTGTCGCGGCGCCCGTCGTGCAACGCGGCCATGCGACGCTGGCCTTCGGAGTCGAAACGCGAGAACGACTTCTGCGCCGCGGCGATGGTCTCGTCGCTGATGTGCTCGATCAGTTTGTCCGCCGCTTTCCAGGCTTCCTCGGCGGTCTCGCGAACGATCACGTGCAAGCGAATCCCGAACTTCACCGTACGACCGTTTCGCGTTGCACGCTCACGCACATCAGCCAGTTTTTCTGCGACGGCGGCCGGCGGTTCACCCCAGGTCAGGTAGACATCAACCTGCTCGGCGGCGAGTTCGTGGGCGGCTTCGGATGAACCGCCGAAGTACAGCGGCGGATACGGTTTCTGCACTGGCGGGTACAGCGCCTTGGCGTTCTGCACTTGCAGGTGTTTGCCTTCGAAATCCACCGATTCGCCTTGCAGCACGCGGCGCCAGATCTGCAGGAACTCCTCGGTGACTTCATAGCGTTCGCTGTGATCGAGGAAGATGCCGTCGCCACGGTTTTCATCCGGATCACCGCCGGTCACCACGTTGATCAGCAAACGGCCATTGGACAGCCGATCCAGCGTGGCGGCCATGCGTGCCGAGACCGTCGGCGAGATGATCCCGGGGCGGATCGCCACAAGATACCGCAGGCGTTCGGTCAACGGCACCAGCGCCGAGGCAATCACCCACGAATCCTCGCAGGAGCGCCCGGTAGGAATCAGCACGCCGTGGTAGCCGAGGCTGTCAGCGGCCTGCGCCACTTGTTTGAGGTAGTTGAGGGTCACCGGGCGCGCGCCCAGGGTGGTGCCCAGGTAATGGCCGTCACCGTGGGTCGGCAGGAACCAGAAAACATCCATGAAGAAATCCTTAAGCGATTTTCAGCAGATTTTTGGGCTGTACGCCAAACAACGGCGCGGCGCGTTCTGCAGCAAGACGAATGCGGGCCTTCAAGGGCTCACTGGTTATTTGGTAATTGGCAAAATCGGCTTCAGTGGCGTAGACGCCAATTGGCAAGGTCAGGGCCTGGAAGAAACTGAACAGCGGCCGCAACTGATGATCGAGCACCAGCGCATGCCGCTCGCTGCCACCGGTGGCGGCCAGCAACACGGGCGTGTCGATCAGCGCATTGAGGTCGATCAGGTCGAACAGATGCTTGAGCAGGCCAGGGTAGGAGCCGCGATAAACCGGCGCGGCGACGATCAGCAGGTCGGCGTTCTCGATCGCTTGCAGCTCGGCTTCGATCTCGGCGCTCAATTCCTGGCGGGACAGCGCGGCGCCCAGTGGCCGGGCGATGTCGCCCAACTCGATCAGCTTGCTCTCGATCGGCAATTGCTCGGACAGCTCGGCCAATAGCGCTTGGGTCAGCACCAAGGTGCGAGACGGACGCCAGGTGCCACCGGAGAGGGCAACGACTTTCAATGGACGCGACATGATCAGTTCCTTTTTAAACAGTTGCTCAGGGAGCAGTGAGGAGTCACTGACTTGAGCAAGAGCTGTACCAATCCTTGCAAGCCCCGTTTTCCGGGGCTTGCAACGCATCGGTCAGTGGGCGCTGTGCGATTTCGAGGGTTGTTTGTTGAATGACTGTTGCCTGGCAAACAGTTGCGTGAGCAACAGTGCGTGGAGGCGGTGGAGTCGTTATAGAGGCTCGTTGTTATTCCGTAAAAGACATTAAATTAATATTTATAGATCTTTTGGAAATATGTGATGGGCTGGCTGAGCGTCGTTAGCCAAATTCGATAGCCACTATCGAGAGCGTTGATTTCTGCCCATCGAAGGGCGCGAGTAGCCTGTGTTCATTGCCCCGAACCCAGATGCCAGGACGCCACAGATGAAAACTCTAATCGCCACTTTCTTGCTGCTCGCGGTCTCCGTTCTCGCCGGATGTGCCAGCCATGTTTCACCTGAATTGCGGCCGTACACCGCAGAAGAAAGTCGCGAACTGGCGTTGGAAGCCTTGAACCGTCGTGGTTTGTCCTTCGACGAGTACCATGCGAAAAAAGCCGAATTGCTCGGCCAGCCGCAAAAATCGTTCAGTTTCGACAAACAAGGCGAGATGAACGCCGAACGTGCTGTACAGCTCCACGGTCGTCCAAGCTGATCGCAAACTGTACCGTTCGAAGTTTCACGTAACTGTCCATGGGTTTCCCTCGGGGCGTGCGATAGGGTCAACACCTGACTGACCCTGATTGGACTGCCGCTCATGCTCTCGCTCGATCTGCTGCTGGGCTTCGCCCTGTTTGCCCTCGTCACCTCGATAACGCCTGGCCCCAACAACACCATGTTGCTGGCATCGGGTGTGAACTTCGGTTTTCACCGCACCATCCCGCACATGCTGGGCATTACTTGCGGCTTCTTCGTGCTCGTCGTGGCGGTCGGTTTCGGCCTGGGCGCCGTGTTTCAAACCTATCCATTGCTCTATACGGTGCTGCGTTACGTCGGTGCGGCGTACTTGCTGTACCTGGCGTGGAAAATCGCCCATTCAGGTCCGGTTTCCGAGAGTGAAAAGGGCGACAGCAAACCGATAACCTATCTGGGTGCGGCGGCGTTTCAGTGGGTCAATCCCAAGGCGTGGATCATGGCCATCGGTGCCATCAGTACCTACACGCCAATGCAGGGCTACTTCACCAATGTCATCGTGATTGCCGCGGTCTTTGCCGTGATCAACCTGCCGAGCGTTGGCGTCTGGGCCGGCTGCGGCACGTTGTTACGCAATGTGTTGAAGGATCGCCGCTGGTTGCGGCTGTTCAACTGGGGCATGGCCTTGCTGTTGGTGGCTTCGCTGTACCCGTTGTTGCTCGAGAGCTTTAGCTGACACATCGCTTCAACCGGTTGGCCGATGCCTGTTAAGCTCGACTTCAGGAGCGTTCCTACGCACTTTTAAATGAAGTTGTTCTTCTTTAACGGCCTCCGATCAGGTATTTCTAACGCTCTGAACGATCGGCGCAGCTCACGAGGCTGCGCTTTGATGTTTCAGTGACGAGCCTCCTGATCCCGGAACATGCTCTGCGAGTTTTCTATGAATAAACGTCCTCTGTATTTTGACTACGCCGCCACCACGCCGGTGGATGAGCGGGTCATCAAGGTCATGGTCGAGTGTCTGGGTTTCAACGGAAACTTTGGCAACCCGGCGTCCAGCTCCCATGCCTTCGGCCAACAGGCCCGGCAAACGGTCGAGCAGGCGCGGCGCCAGGTCGCCGAACTGGTCGGCGCCCAGGCAGAACAGATCGTCTGGACCTCCGGCGCGACCGAATCGAACAACCTTGCCCTCAAGGGCGTGGCCCAGGCTCGCGGGGTGTCCGGCGGCCACATCATCACCAGCCAGATCGAACACAAGGCCATCCTCGACACGGCGAAGCAATTGCAGGACGCCGGCGTTGCCGTGACTTATCTGGTGCCTGACGCCGAGGGTCTGATTACCCCGCAAGCGGTCAGCGAGGCGATGCGCGAGGACACCTTCCTGGTGTCGCTGATGCTGGTCAACAACGAACTGGGCACGGTCAATGACATCTCGGTCATCGGCCAGATCGTGCGTGATCGTGATGCGTTGTTCCATGTTGACGCGGCCCAGGGCGCGGGCAAAGTCGCGATCGACCTTGCTGTATTGCCAGTGGACCTGATGTCGTTTTCGGCACACAAGATTTACGGCCCCAAAGGCATCGGCGCCCTGTACGTCGGCCCACGCGCGCAGCAACGTTTGCAGGCGCAGATTCACGGTGGCGGTCACGAGGGCGGTTTGCGTTCCGGGACCCTGGCGACTCACCAGATCGCCGCCATGGGCGTGGCCTTCGCCTTGGCCGCCGCGGCGTTCGAGGAAGAAAAAGCCACGATCGTGGGGCTTCGCGAACGCTTGCTCGAGCAACTGCTGGGCATCCCCGGCGTTCGGCTCAATGGCAGCCCGACCCAGCGCATTCCCCATACCCTGAGCCTGACCTTCAACGAAGGCGACTTCAATTCCGCGGCGTTGAGCAGCGCGATCGCATTTTCCGCGACCTCGGCCTGTAACTCCGCCAGCAATGCGCCTTCCCATGTGCTGCTGGCCCTGGGGCATGACGCCCGCTCGGCGAGTCGCACCATCCGCTTGAGTCTCGGCCGGTTCACCACCGAGCTGGACGTCGACCAAGCGGCACAACTGATCAAAGCAGCCTGCGCCAGTGCCCCGGCATTCTGGCAATAAGGCCTGACAGTACCGGCGTTGATCGGCACTCAACAATAATGATGATGAAGTGATTAGCAGGAGACATGATGAGTACGCAGCTTTCGATCAATGAATCGGTGCCCGAGCGCCTGGCGCAAACCCGCGAACTGATGAGCCGCGAGGGCATTCATGCCCTGCTGGTGCCGTCGGCCGATCCGCACCTGTCGGAATACCTGCCTGGCTATTGGCAAGGGCGGCAGTGGTTGTCGGGCTTTCATGGTTCGGTCGGCACGCTGATCGTTACACCGGACTTTGCCGGTGTCTGGGCCGACAGCCGTTATTGGGAACAAGCGACCAAGGAACTCAACGGCAGCGGTATCGAACTGGTCAAGCTGCAACCGGGCGAGCCTGGCCCGCTGGACTGGCTGGCCGAGCAAACCCCTGAAGGCGGCGTCGTCGCGGTGGATGGCGCGGTAATGGCCGTGGCGTCGGCGCGTACGCTGGGTGGCAAGCTCGAAGAACGCGGTGCACGTCTGCGCACCGACATCGACCTGTTGAGTGAAGTCTGGTGTGACCGTCCGACGCTGCCGAATGAGCCGATCTATCAGCACTTGCCGCCGCAGGCGACCGTCAGCCGGGGTGAAAAACTCGCCAAGCTGCGTGAGGTTTTGAAGGCTCGCGATGCTGACTGGCACTTCATCGCCACCCTCGATGACATCGCCTGGCTGTTCAACCTGCGTGGCGGCGACGTGTCGTTCAACCCGGTATTTGTTTCCTTCGCCTTGATCAGCCAGGAGCAGGCCACCTTGTTCGTGGCCCTGAGCAAGGTCGATGCCGAGCTACGTGCGGTCCTCGAACAGGACGGCGTAACCCTGCGCGATTACAGCGAAGTGGCAGACGCCTTGAGTGCCGTGCCGAGTGGCGCGAGCCTGCAAGTCGATCCGGCGCGCGTGACGGCCGGTTTGCTGGATAACCTGAACAGCGGCGTGAAACTGGTCGAAGGTCTGAACCCGACCACCTTGGCCAAATCACAGAAGAGCCTGGCCGATGCCGAGCACATTCGTCAGGCCATGGAGCAGGACGGAGCGGCGCTGTGCGAATTCTTCACCTGGCTGGACACCGCGTTGGGTCGTGAACGCATCACTGAACTGACCATCGACGAACACCTGACGGCCGCACGTACCCGACGTCCGGGGTACGTTTCGCTCAGTTTCAACACCATTGCCGCATTCAATGCCAATGGCGCGATGCCGCACTACCACGCCACCGAAGAAGAACACGCGGTGATCGAGGGTGACGGTCTGTTGCTGATCGACTCCGGTGGTCAATACCTGGGTGGTACCACCGACATCACACGGATGGTGCCGGTCGGTACGCCGACGGATGAGCAGAAACGCGATTGCACGCGAGTGCTTAAAGGCGTCATTGCGTTATCCAGAGCTCAATTCCCTCGTGGCATTCTCTCGCCGTTGCTTGATTCGATTGCCCGCGCGCCGATCTGGGCCGAAAGCGTTGATTACGGACACGGCACCGGTCATGGCGTCGGCTATTTCCTCAACGTGCACGAAGGCCCGCAAGTCATCGCCTATCAGGCCGCCGCTGCCCCGCAAACCGCGATGCAACCGGGCATGATCACGTCGATCGAACCGGGTACTTATCGCCCTGGCCGTTGGGGTGTGCGGATCGAGAACCTGGTGTTGAACACCGAAGCGGGCAAGAGCGAATTCGGCGAGTTCCTGAAATTCGAAACCCTGACCCTGTGCCCGATCGACACCCGCTGCCTGGAACCGTCGCTGCTGACGTTGGACGAAAAGCAGTGGTTCAACGCTTACCACGCCGAGGTGCGCGAGCGCTTGAGCCCGTTGCTGGATGGCGCGGCCCTCGAGTGGCTGAACACCCGCACTGCGGCTATTTGATCGGCTGGAGTTCAGGCGCTGTTTCGAGCGCCTGGCTCATGTAGTCGACAAAGGCTTTGACCCTGGCGGATTGGCGACGATTCGCCGGGGACACTGCATGAATCGGTAAAGACTGCGCGGTGTAGTCCTGCAAAATCGCGGTTACTCGACCGGCGTTCAGATCCTCGCTGAACAACCACACCGGCGACAACGCAATTCCCAGTCCTCCCAGTACCATCTCCCGGATCGCCTCGGAGTTGTTGCTTTGCGCATTGCCCTTGATTCGTACTTCGTGACGCTGGGCACCCCTCTCGTAAATCCATAGGTTCTGACTGTTCAGCAAGTTGAATGGCAGGCAATTGTGTCCGCGCAGTTCTTCCGGTGTTGTCGGCTGGCCGTGTTGCTTGAGATAGCCCGGCGCTGCGACGGTCACCCGGTGGGTGGTGCCGATGCGGCGGGCGATGAGGCCGCTGTCCGTCAACTCACCGATTCTGAACGTAACGTCCAGGCCTTCGCTGACCAGGTCCTGATTCTGATCACTGAGTTGCAGGTCTATCTGAACCTGCGGGTGTTGCTTGAGAAATTCAGGCAGTCGCGGTGCAATCTGCAAGCGCCCGAAACTGACGGAGGAACCGATCTTCAGGTTGCCGGCCACGGTTTCGCGTCCTGATTGGAAGCTGTGTTCCGCCGCGTCCACGGCCGCCAGGATTTGTCGGCATTCGCTGTAGTAGCGTTGACCTTCGTCGGTCAGCGAGAGTTGGCGCGTGCTGCGGGAAATAAGCTTCCCGCCCAGTTCAGTTTCCAGCGCCCTTATTACTTTGCTGATGGTCGGCTGGCTGGTCTGCATCTCCCGGGCCACGGCAGAAAAGCTGCCGCGTTCGACGACCCGGGCGAAGATGGCCATTGCATTGAGTTTGTCCACGGGGTTTCTCATTGATGCCAGATGGGCATGGTCACTATAGCTATATAGCGTCTTATCGGCATGAGTGTGTGGGAGGAAGATCGGTCCTACAGCCACCTCTGACGGGAATTTGCGAAATGACTGACTCATTTGAAATGCGTGCTCTGATTGTTGATTCGGCCAATGGGCCTTTACGCTTGGCTTCCATCCAGCGGCCCGTACCTGGACCGGGTCAGGTGTTGGTCTGGATCAAAGCCAGCGGGGTGAACCCGTTGGATGCAAAGATTCGTTCAGGGCAGGCTGCTCATGCGCGTCAGCCGTTGCCGGCGGTGCTGGGTATGGATCTCGCGGGGACGGTTGAGGCGTTGGGAGAGGGCGTCAGCGGGTGGCTGCCGGGTGATGAGGTCTATGCGATGGCGACAGGAATCGGCGGTGCGCAAGGTTCACTTGCGGAATTCGCGGTGGTCGATGCGCGGCAGCTGGCGCACAAACCGGGCAATCTGAGTATGCGTGAGGCAGCCGGGTTGCCGCTGGTGCTGATTACAGCATGGGAAGGATTGGTGGACCGGGCTCGGGTTCGAGCGGGTCAGAAGGTGTTGATTCACGGCGGTGCGGGCGGTGTCGGGCACGTGGCTGTCCAAATAGCCCGGGCTTTGGGTGCTGAAGTGTTCGCCACTGGCTCGGCGGGGCAACAGGCGACCATCGAAAGCTTCGGTGCGACGTTCATCGATTACCGTAGGTCCTCGGTCGAGGACTATGTGACCGAGCACACGGCGGGAGAGGGGTTCGATATTGTCTACGACACGGTGGGCGGTGAAACGCTGGACGCTTCCTTCAAGGCCGCTCGGGTTTACGAGGGGCATGTGGTGAGCTGCCTCGGGTGGGGACAGCACAGTTTGGCGCCGTTGTCGTTTCGGGGCGCGACGTACTCCGGGGTGTTTACCTTGTTGCCATTGTTGACCGGCAAGGGAGGCGAGCATCACGGGCAGATTCTTCGGGATGCCGCGCAGTTGATTGAGGCCGGTAAGCTGAAGCCATTGCTCGACCCGCGGCAGTTCACATTGCAAACCGCCGGGGCCGCCCATGAACTGCTCACTACTGGAACGGCTCAAGGTCGCTTGGTTATCGAGATCTAACTCAGGGCTTCAAGGACGAAGTCCAGCCGATCCTGACCGAAGAACAACTGGTCACCGACGAACATGCTCGGTGCGCCGAATACACCTCGTTGGACCGCATTCTCGGTGTTGTCCTTGAGTGCGGTTTTGACTTCTTCGTCGGCGGTGAGCGCCAGTACTTCGTTCGGATCGAAACCGTTTTGCATCAGCACGGCTGCAACGGTCGCCGGATCATTAAGGCTGCGTCCCTCGACCCAGAGTGCGTGGAACAGGCAATCGACAAACGCGTGGAAGCGTTCGGGATGACGCAATTGCATACCCGTGACGGCACGCATCAGCATCAGGGTATTGATAGGAAAGTGGGGATTGAACTTCAGTGGTACGCCGTAACGTTTGGCGTAACGGTCCAGGTCCTGAAACATGTAGCGACCTTTGGCCGGGATGGTTGCCGGTGACGCGTTGCCGGTGGCTTTGAAGACCCCACCCAGCAGCATCGGTTTGTAGATCAGCTGGCTGTCGGTCTGCTCGCAGATTTTCGGCAACTGGGTATAGGCCAGGTAGGTGGCGGGGCTGCCAAGATCGAAAAAGAACTCCACGGTTTTGCTCATGGTCGGTGCGCTCTGCTTATTGTTGTAGGGGGGGAGGGCTTACCAGCGTTCGTTCCAGGGGCGCAGATCCAGCTCGAAAGTCCAGGCGTCCCGGGGCTGGCTGTGCAAATACCAATAGTTCTCGGCGATGTGCTCAGGATTGAGGATGCCGTCCTCGTCCTTGGTCGCGTACTTCTCGGGAAAACTGGTGCGAATGAAGTCGGTATCGATGGCGCCGTCGACGACGACGTGGGCAACGTGAATGTTCATCGGTCCCAGTTCGCGGGCCATGCTTTGAGCCAGTGCGCGAATTCCGTGCTTGGCGCCGGCAAACGCTGCAAATCCCGACGCACCCCGCAGGCCTGCGGTGGCACCGGTGAACAGGATCGTACCTCGTTGACGCTTGGCCATCCGCTTGGCCACTTCACGGGCATTGAGAAAACCCGAGAAGCAGGCCATTTCCCAGATCTTGAAATACTTGCGGGCGGTTTCTTCGAGAATGCTGCACGGCACATTGGCGCCGATGTTGAAAACGAACGCTTCGATGGGGCCGATCTCGGTTTCAATCTGCTCGACCAGCGCAATCACATCCTCTTCCTTGCGTGCATCACAGGCAAATCCGTGGGCGTCACCGCCATTGGCCTTGATTGCATCAACCAACGGCTGGAGTTTGTCCGCGCTGCGACGAGTGACGCAGGCAACGAAACCTTCCTGGGCAAAGCGCTTGGCAATGGCGCCGCCGGTGGCATCACCTGCGCCGACAACCAGTACGACCTTCTTGTTATTCATGGTAGATCCCTTTGCTAAACGATCGTTAACTAAACGAACGTTATGCTACGATTCGGCAGACGTCAAGACGATCAACCCTGAGGGAAAGGCGATGCGTTACTCAGCCAATCACAAGCTGGAAACCAAAGAGAAACTGCTGAGCAGCAGCGCGGTGCTGGCCAAGAAATCCGGTTTTTCCACGGTGGGTGTCGACGGCTTGATGAAGGCGATCGGCTTGAGTGGCGGCGCTTTCTACAGTCACTTTTCGTCGAAGGACGAACTGTTCGCCTCGATCGTCGAGCGCGAGTTGTGCCAAAGCCTGGAGCGATTGGGGGCTGATCAGGATCGCGACAGGCTGGAACGTTGCCTGAAGCATTATCTGAGCATGGCCCATGTCGAGCACCCGGAGTCCGGTTGTGCGTTACCGGTATTGGGAGCCGAAATTGCCCGTTCAGATATCGCTGTTCGCCAGCAAGCAGAGATCTGGATTTGCCAGTTGCAGGAGAGTTGGGCGAGGATTCTGGAAAGCGACAGCCAGGCATGGTCGGTGCTGTCGCAATGCATCGGTGCTTTGGTCGTGGCGCGAATGTTGGCCACTCCAGACGTTCAGCGCACCGTGCTGAAGTCCAGCTACGATGAGATTGGCCGCCAGATTGCCGGGCGGCCTCAATCTACTTGCAGATAACGATCATGCTTCGGCTGGTATAACCGGCAGGGTTGAGACCAAATGGATAATCGCCTGGCTCTTCCACTGCATCCCCCGACTTGGCGATGACTTTGTAACCCTTTGGTGCGCACGAGTTAGCGGCGCTGGTGTAGCACTTGTCCCAGGATGACGAGAGCCCTGAACAGTTGATATGCAGCCCTTTCTTGCCATGTTTGACTTGTGTTTTCGATGTCGCCGCGCAGCCCGCAACTGCAAGTACGGCGATCAGTAGCAAAATTCGTTTCATTACTGTCCTTATAGCGTTCCCGGATCTCGTGCCCGGGTCTGGCTGCATTCGCTTTCGATTGGAGCGTTCCGATATCCCTATCCTGAAAAATCCATGTCTGACACTGGGTTACGGGCCTAAACATGGCCTAATTGAGCGTTAAATACCAGACCTGCGTCAAATCCTGTATCAATCCGCCGCTACCGCAGGCTTGGCGGCGCTTCCCATGGTCATGGTCGCCCCTACGGAGGCCAAAATGATGCACAGGATCGCCATCCACTGCGACAGCGTGAGGTACTCGTTCAGGAACAGCAGGCCGGACAGCGCGCCAATAGCAGGTTCAATACTCATCAATGTGCCGAAGGTCCTGGTCGGCATTCGGGTGAGAGCGACCATTTCCAGCGTGTATGGCAAGGCTGTGGATAGTAGGGCTACACCGATCGCCACGGGGATCAATGACGGTGTCAGCAGGGCGGCACCGGCATGGACGATGCCGATAGGGGCGACGAACAGTGCGGCAATCATCACTCCCAGTGCTGCGGTCTGCACGCCATTGTCGGCACCCGCTTTCTGGCCGAACAGGATGTACAGCGCCCAGCAGACACCCGCGCCCAAGGCATAACCGGCACCTGCCAGGTCGATTCCCGCAGTCGTCGCTCCAGTCGGTATTAATAGCAGCAACCCGATGGCAGCCAGGGCTATCCACAAAAAGTCGATCGCGCGGCGTGAGGCATAGATAGCCACCGCAAGTGGTCCGGTGAACTCCAGGGCCACGGCAATACCCAGGGGGACAGTGCGCAAAGACATATAGAAGAGGAAGTTCATGCCACCCAGTGCCATGCCGTAGACGATGACGGTGCGCAGGGACTTTTTGGTGAGTTTCGCCCGCCACGGGCGCAAAAGGAGGAGCATGATCACGCTGGCGAAGATCAGCCGCAGGGTGGTAGTCCCCTGAGCACCGATAATCGGGAACATGCTTTTAGCCAGCGAGGCTCCGGACTGGATCGACGCCATGGCTATTAATAGCAGGCCAACCGAGAACAGGGTCGAGGCGAGACTGCGGGGATGTTCATTCATTGCGTGGCATCGTCCGAAGTGGGAAGCGAGAGTGTTGTACTGTGTATTGGGCAATATACTGCGCATTCGCGACGGTTGCGTCTATATGTAAGCAATGATTTTGAACATCCTGATAGAAAGGCTGAATTTGGGGTTGACGGCAGATTCTGGAAGTCTATAATTCGCCCCACTTCCGGCGCAGTCGAAACGGAAAACTCCTTGGAAAACAAAGAGTTACGCAGTTTTCGACAGCGAGTTGCTTCAGTTCATCGAAGCCCAGAAGGAGTTGATCAGGCAGGGTTGTTTGGCGTGATTGACGGTTCGATCTTCTCGGTCGAAAGCGGAGAAAAAGAGGTGTTGACAGCAGCGAGTAACGCTGTAGAATTCGCCTCCCGCTAACGAGAGATCGGAAGCGCAAGTGGTTGAAGTTGCAAAGGAAACTTTGAAAACTTCTGAAAATAACCGCTTGACAGCAACAGAGGCTGCTGTAGAATGCGCGCCTCGGTTGAGACGAAAGATCTTAACCAACCGCTCTTTAACAACTGAATCAAGCAATTCGTGTGGGTGCTTGTGGAGTCAGACTGATAGTCAACAAGATTATCAGCATCACAAGTTACTCCGCGAGAAATCAAGGATGTAACCAACGATTGCTGAGCCAAGTTTAGGGTTTCTTAAAAACCCAAAGATGTTTGAACTGAAGAGTTTGATCATGGCTCAGATTGAACGCTGGCGGCAGGCCTAACACATGCAAGTCGAGCGGCAGCACGGGTACTTGTACCTGGTGGCGAGCGGCGGACGGGTGAGTAATGCCTAGGAATCTGCCTGGTAGTGGGGGATAACGCTCGGAAACGGACGCTAATACCGCATACGTCCTACGGGAGAAAGCAGGGGACCTTCGGGCCTTGCGCTATCAGATGAGCCTAGGTCGGATTAGCTAGTTGGTGAGGTAATGGCTCACCAAGGCGACGATCCGTAACTGGTCTGAGAGGATGATCAGTCACACTGGAACTGAGACACGGTCCAGACTCCTACGGGAGGCAGCAGTGGGGAATATTGGACAATGGGCGAAAGCCTGATCCAGCCATGCCGCGTGTGTGAAGAAGGTCTTCGGATTGTAAAGCACTTTAAGTTGGGAGGAAGGGCATTAACCTAATACGTTAGTGTTTTGACGTTACCGACAGAATAAGCACCGGCTAACTCTGTGCCAGCAGCCGCGGTAATACAGAGGGTGCAAGCGTTAATCGGAATTACTGGGCGTAAAGCGCGCGTAGGTGGTTTGTTAAGTTGGATGTGAAATCCCCGGGCTCAACCTGGGAACTGCATTCAAAACTGACAAGCTAGAGTATGGTAGAGGGTGGTGGAATTTCCTGTGTAGCGGTGAAATGCGTAGATATAGGAAGGAACACCAGTGGCGAAGGCGACCACCTGGACTGATACTGACACTGAGGTGCGAAAGCGTGGGGAGCAAACAGGATTAGATACCCTGGTAGTCCACGCCGTAAACGATGTCAACTAGCCGTTGGGAGCCTTGAGCTCTTAGTGGCGCAGCTAACGCATTAAGTTGACCGCCTGGGGAGTACGGCCGCAAGGTTAAAACTCAAATGAATTGACGGGGGCCCGCACAAGCGGTGGAGCATGTGGTTTAATTCGAAGCAACGCGAAGAACCTTACCAGGCCTTGACATCCAATGAACTTTCCAGAGATGGATTGGTGCCTTCGGGAACATTGAGACAGGTGCTGCATGGCTGTCGTCAGCTCGTGTCGTGAGATGTTGGGTTAAGTCCCGTAACGAGCGCAACCCTTGTCCTTAGTTACCAGCACGTAATGGTGGGCACTCTAAGGAGACTGCCGGTGACAAACCGGAGGAAGGTGGGGATGACGTCAAGTCATCATGGCCCTTACGGCCTGGGCTACACACGTGCTACAATGGTCGGTACAGAGGGTTGCCAAGCCGCGAGGTGGAGCTAATCCCAGAAAACCGATCGTAGTCCGGATCGCAGTCTGCAACTCGACTGCGTGAAGTCGGAATCGCTAGTAATCGCGAATCAGAATGTCGCGGTGAATACGTTCCCGGGCCTTGTACACACCGCCCGTCACACCATGGGAGTGGGTTGCACCAGAAGTAGCTAGTCTAACCTTCGGGAGGACGGTTACCACGGTGTGATTCATGACTGGGGTGAAGTCGTAACAAGGTAGCCGTAGGGGAACCTGCGGCTGGATCACCTCCTTAATCGACGACATCAGCTGCTCCATAAGTTCCCACACGAATTGCTTGATTCATTGAAGAAGACGATAAGAAGCAGCCCGAAATTGGGTCTGTAGCTCAGTTGGTTAGAGCGCACCCCTGATAAGGGTGAGGTCGGCAGTTCGAATCTGCCCAGACCCACCAATTTTGTGTGGGAACCTGTAGAAATACGGGGCCATAGCTCAGCTGGGAGAGCGCCTGCCTTGCACGCAGGAGGTCAACGGTTCGATCCCGTTTGGCTCCACCACTACTGCTTCTGTTTGTTGAAAGCTTAGAAATGAGCATTCCACCAAGACGGTGATGAATGTTGATTTCTAGTCTTTGATTAGATCGTTCTTTAAAAATTTGGGTATGTGATAGAAAGATAGACTGAACGTTACTTTCACTGGTAACGGATCAGGCTAAGGTAAAATTTGTGAGTTGCTCTTAATTGAGTATTATCGAATTTTCGGCGAATGTCGTCTTCACAGTATAACCAGATTGCTTGGGGTTATATGGTCAAGTGAAGAAGCGCATACGGTGGATGCCTTGGCAGTCAGAGGCGATGAAAGACGTGGTAGCCTGCGAAAAGCTTCGGGGAGTCGGCAAACAGACTTTGATCCGGAGATGTCTGAATGGGGGAACCCAGCCATCATAAGATGGTTATCTTAAGCTGAATACATAGGCTTAAGAGGCGAACCAGGGGAACTGAAACATCTAAGTACCCTGAGGAAAAGAAATCAACCGAGATTCCCTTAGTAGTGGCGAGCGAACGGGGACTAGCCCTTAAGTGGCTTTGAGATTAGCGGAACGTTCTGGAAAGTACGGCCATAGTGGGTGATAGCCCTGTACGCGAAAATCTCTTAGTCATGAAATCGAGTAGGACGGAGCACGAGAAACTTTGTCTGAATATGGGGGGACCATCCTCCAAGGCTAAATACTACTGACTGACCGATAGTGAACTAGTACCGTGAGGGAAAGGCGAAAAGAACCCCGGAGAGGGGAGTGAAATAGATCCTGAAACCGTATGCGTACAAGCAGTGGGAGCCCACTTTGTTGGGTGACTGCGTACCTTTTGTATAATGGGTCAGCGACTTATTTTCAGTGGCGAGCTTAACCGAATAGGGGAGGCGTAGCGAAAGCGAGTCTTAATAGGGCGTCTAGTCGCTGGGAATAGACCCGAAACCGGGCGATCTATCCATGGGCAGGTTGAAGGTTGGGTAACACTAACTGGAGGACCGAACCGACTACCGTTGAAAAGTTAGCGGATGACCTGTGGATCGGAGTGAAAGGCTAATCAAGCTCGGAGATAGCTGGTTCTCCTCGAAAGCTATTTAGGTAGCGCCTCATGTATCACTGTAGGGGGTAGAGCACTGTTTCGGCTAGGGGGTCATCCCGACTTACCAAACCGATGCAAACTCCGAATACCTACAAGTGCCGAGCATGGGAGACACACGGCGGGTGCTAACGTCCGTCGTGAAAAGGGAAACAACCCAGACCGTCAGCTAAGGTCCCAAAGTTATGGTTAAGTGGGAAACGATGTGGGAAGGCTTAGACAGCTAGGAGGTTGGCTTAGAAGCAGCCACCCTTTAAAGAAAGCGTAATAGCTCACTAGTCGAGTCGGCCTGCGCGGAAGATGTAACGGGGCTCAAACCATACACCGAAGCTACGGGTATCACTTAGGTGATGCGGTAGAGGAGCGTTCTGTAAGCCTGTGAAGGTGAGTTGAGAAGCTTGCTGGAGGTATCAGAAGTGCGAATGCTGACATGAGTAACGACAATGGGTGTGAAAAACACCCACGCCGAAAGACCAAGGTTTCCTGCGCAACGTTAATCGACGCAGGGTTAGTCGGTCCCTAAGGCGAGGCTGAAAAGCGTAGTCGATGGAAAACAGGTTAATATTCCTGTACTTCTGGTTATTGCGATGGAGGGACGGAGAAGGCTAGGCCAGCTTGGCGTTGGTTGTCCAAGTTTAAGGTGGTAGGCTGGAATCTTAGGTAAATCCGGGATTCTAAGGCCGAGAGCTGATGACGAGTGTTCTTTTAGAACACGAAGTGGTTGATGCCATGCTTCCAAGAAAAGCTTCTAAGCTTCAGGTAACCAGGAACCGTACCCCAAACCGACACAGGTGGTTGGGTAGAGAATACCAAGGCGCTTGAGAGAACTCGGGTGAAGGAACTAGGCAAAATGGCACCGTAACTTCGGGAGAAGGTGCGCCGGTGAGGGTGAAGCATTTACTGCGTAAGCCCATGCCGGTCGAAGATACCAGGCCGCTGCGACTGTTTATTAAAAACACAGCACTCTGCAAACACGAAAGTGGACGTATAGGGTGTGACGCCTGCCCGGTGCCGGAAGGTTAATTGATGGGGTTAGCTAACGCGAAGCTCTTGATCGAAGCCCCGGTAAACGGCGGCCGTAACTATAACGGTCCTAAGGTAGCGAAATTCCTTGTCGGGTAAGTTCCGACCTGCACGAATGGCGTAACGATGGCGGCGCTGTCTCCACCCGAGACTCAGTGAAATTGAAATCGCTGTGAAGATGCAGTGTATCCGCGGCTAGACGGAAAGACCCCGTGAACCTTTACTATAGCTTTGCACTGGACTTTGAATTTGCTTGTGTAGGATAGGTGGGAGGCTTTGAAGCGTGGACGCCAGTTCGCGTGGAGCCAACCTTGAAATACCACCCTGGCAACTTTGAGGTTCTAACTCAGGTCCGTTATCCGGATCGAGGACAGTGTATGGTGGGTAGTTTGACTGGGGCGGTCTCCTCCTAAAGAGTAACGGAGGAGTACGAAGGTGCGCTCAGACCGGTCGGAAATCGGTCGTAGAGTATAAAGGCAAAAGCGCGCTTGACTGCGAGACAGACACGTCGAGCAGGTACGAAAGTAGGTCTTAGTGATCCGGTGGTTCTGTATGGAAGGGCCATCGCTCAACGGATAAAAGGTACTCCGGGGATAACAGGCTGATACCGCCCAAGAGTTCATATCGACGGCGGTGTTTGGCACCTCGATGTCGGCTCATCACATCCTGGGGCTGAAGCCGGTCCCAAGGGTATGGCTGTTCGCCATTTAAAGTGGTACGCGAGCTGGGTTTAGAACGTCGTGAGACAGTTCGGTCCCTATCTGCCGTGGACGTTTGAGATTTGAGAGGGGCTGCTCCTAGTACGAGAGGACCGGAGTGGACGAACCTCTGGTGTTCCGGTTGTCACGCCAGTGGCATTGCCGGGTAGCTATGTTCGGAATAGATAACCGCTGAAAGCATCTAAGCGGGAAACTAGCCTCAAGATGAGATCTCACTGGGACCTTGAGTCCCCTGAAGGGCCGTCGAAGACTACGACGTTGATAGGTTGGGTGTGTAAGCGCTGTGAGGCGTTGAGCTAACCAATACTAATTGCCCGTGAGGCTTGACCATATAACACCCAAGCAATTTGCTTGCTTCGAGCTGAAAAGCGAAAGAGCGCCAGATTGCGGTGTGTGAAGACGAAACGAACCGAAAGTTCGACTGTACTCACAAAAGCAGCACAAAACACCAAAAGCTGTCACATACCCATTCGCTGGAGCGTGAACCTGCAAAGGCCCACGACCTGGCTACCGAATTTCTTGACGACCATAGAGCATTGGAACCACCTGATCCCATCCCGAACTCAGCAGTGAAACGATGCATCGCCGATGGTAGTGTGGGGTTTCCCCATGTGAGAGTAGGTCATCGTCAAGATTAAATTCCGAAACCCCAATTGCGAAAGCAGTTGGGGTTTTGTTTTGTCCGCAGGAAAGTGACGTGGCTAACCAAGGATAGCCAGACGGCTATTCCTGGTTCCAGCAGCACCGTTAGTGAAACTTCGGCAGAACGTATTCAGCGATCTCTTCAATAACTTCAGCAACCGGTCGCTCGCTACGGCGCAGATGTAAGCCAACGTGCTGAACGCCCACGTCACGCAACGCCTGAAGCTCATCAATCAATGCCAACCGTCCACAACTGCCACCGAAACGTACACGTCGCATCGGTGCATGAGGGTTGGCGGATAAATCCAGGTGAACGAAGCTGATGTAGGGTTTATCGCCGCCGACTTCCCGCCACAGTCCGACTCGGCGTCGATGCTCATCCGGAGTGCCCGGATAGGCGAGCCAGCCGTCCATGTGTTGGCCAATCCAGGCAGGGGATTGTTGACCAAGACCCGCAATCAGCAAGGGCACCGGCTGATCTCGCTCCGGCAGCAGACGAGCACCCTCGGGCAAGCGGCCTTCACCTTGGCTGCGCAATAGCTCAACCGTGTCGCGAAAGATCTCCCCGCGCTGATCATAGTCCACGCCAAACAACGGGTATTCCATCGGACGGTCACCACTGGCGACCCCAAGAAGCAGGCGTCCGTCACTCAATTCATCGACACTGTTGGCGGCCTTGAGCGTTAGCCAAGGCTGACGCAACGGCAGCACAACCGCCGCCGTACCCAGCATGATGTTGGCAGTAATTCCAGCCAGATACCCAAGGTAGGAAAAGGTTTCAAAGACCTGTGCGGCATCGCCAAAGTCCGGGTCATAAACCGGCACATCACGTACCCAAAGTGCGCGAAAACCAGTGTTGTCAGCCAAGCGCGCCATCGTCGCGTGCTGCTTCAAATCCGGGACACCGAACGGTCGATCCTCAGTAATCCGCAGCCGCTGTCCATCGCTGGACCAATCGTTATCCAGCGGCAGTTCCAGTCCAATGGAAAACCCATTCGAGCCGAGTAAACGTTGAAATCGTGGATGCATGAAAAGACTCCCAAACAACAAAATGGAATGACATGCACCCAGTATCTACAGGCCCATCTGCAAGAAAAATGCATGAATCGGAATATCAATCTTGAGTAAAACGCACGAGTCAGACAAATAGCCGACTGTCGTTTTGGCCCTCAAGGACAGCCGTTCGAGAAAATCGCGCTAAAGTGACTGCACGGTTTTTGGTATGGTGCAGCTCGTTTTTTCACGGACTGATTTCAAGCCTACGGATCGGCACCCCCTTTTAAGTCAAAGAGCTGCTGCAGAAATGCCCGAACCGATACCCATCAAGGACCACGAAAAAGAAACGCGCCTGGTCAACAAGCGGCTGATCGCCTGCGCCTTGTTCGTCGCCGCCATTTCCTGCGCACTCGTGGTGCGCATGTATGTGTTGCAAGTGGTCGAATTCGACTATCACTCGACAATCTCCGAAAACAACCGTGTACATGTCCTGCCGATCACCCCTACGAGAGGGCTGATCTACGACCGCAACGGTGTCGTCCTCGCAGACAACCGCCCCAGTTTCAACCTGACCATCACCCGCGAACGCGCCTCCGACGTCAAAGAAGAACTCGATGAGGTGGTCAACCTCCTGCACTTGCCCGCCGAGGATCGGACACTGTTCGCTAAGGCAATGAAGCAGGCGCGCCATCCGTTCGTGCCGGTCACGCTGTTCTATGAACTCAGTGAGCAGCAAATCGCGGTACTCGCGGTCAACGAGTTCCGTCTGCCGGGGATCGAGGTCGAGCCCCAATTCGTCCGGCATTACCCGATGGGCGCACACTTCGCACACTCGATCGGCTACGTCGGTCGTATCAACGAAAAAGAATCCAAAGTCCTCGACACGGTGGAGTACCGCGGCACCCAATCCATCGGCAAGACTGGCATTGAAAAATTCTACGAGTCCGAATTGCACGGCCAGGTGGGTTACGAAGAAGTCGAAACCAATGCGCAGGGCCGCGTACTGCGAGTGCTCAAACACACCGATCCGATCCCCGGCAAAAACATTGTCCTGAGCCTGGACGTAAAACTCCAGGAAGCGGCTGAGGAAGCCTTGGGCGATCGTCGTGGTTCAATCGTCGCGCTCGACCCGTCGACCGGAGAAGTGCTGGCAATGGTCAGCAAGCCCAGCTTCGACCCGAATCTGTTCGTCACCGGCATCAGCTTCAAGGAATACGCGGCGCTGCACGATTCCATCGATCGACCGCTGTTCAACCGCGTCCTGCGTGGCCTCTACGCGCCGGGTTCGACCATCAAGCCCGAAGTGGCCATTGCCGGCCTCGATGCCGGGGTTGTCACCCCTCAGACCCGCGTCTTCGACCCGGGTTATTACCAACTCCCGGACTTCGATCACAAATACCGTAACTGGAACCACAGCGGCGACGGTTGGGTAGACATGGACGCGGCGATCATGCGCTCCAACGACACCTACTTCTACGACCTGGCCCACAAGCTGGGCATCGATCGCCTGCATGACTACATGGCGATGTTCGGCCTCGGCGAGAAGGTCTCGCTGGACATGTTCGAGGAGTCTGCCGGGTTGATGCCATCCCAGGCCTGGAAGCGTGCCACGCGCCGTCAGGCATGGTTTCCGGGCGAGACGGTTATCCTTGGCATCGGCCAGGGTTACATGCAAGTCACGCCGCTTCAGCTGGCCCAGGCCACCGCGCTGATCGCCAACAAAGGTGTGTGGAACCGACCGCGCCTGGCCAAGACCGTGGACGGCGTCGCGCCGGTGGACGAGCATCCGATGCCGAACATCCTGCTCAAGGACCCGCGTGACTGGGAGCAGGTCAACCACGGCATGCAAATGGTGATGCACGACGCTCGCGGGATTGCCCGAGCGGCCGCGCAGGGCGCCCAATATCGCATCGCCGGCAAGAGTGGTACCGCGCAAGTCGTCGCGATCAAGCAGGGCGAGCGTTACAACCGGGCGAAAACCCTGGAGCGTAACCGCGACAATGCCTTGTTCGTCGGTTTTGCCCCGGCCGAGCATCCGAAGATCGTCATCTCGGTGATGATCGAGAACGGTGAGGCCGGTGGTCGCGTTGCCGGCCCGGTCGTGCGGCAGATCATGGACGCCTGGTTACTCGATCAGGACGGCCATCTCAAGCCGCAATACGCCACGCCAAGCAAAGCGGGCGACCCTCACGTCTAAGCACTCAAGGATTGATGGTGTCTGGTAAATCGCCTTCGCGAGCAGGCTCGTTCCCACAACCAACGAATCGAACCACAAATTTGTGCACGACACTAAACCTGTGGGAGCGAGCCTGCTCGCGAAGAACGATAACGCGGTCCCCCAGATGAAGCACAAGCGCCGTAAGGCACTTGCCATCGCCCTGACGTTAACGTAAAGATTGCGGCAGGGCGCTGAAATACAAAGGCGCAAAGCGGACCGATCCGGAGCGCTTGATGACGCTAATAAAAACGACTCCTCCCAAGCTGCACCGCGAAGCCCGGCTGGCCCGGGAAAAGCTCCATCTCGAGGGCGAAGTCCCCGATGGCGTGCTGCGGGCAGAAATCGATGCATCGTGGCGGCGCAGTCTCAGCCATGGCGTGCATTTCAACGCCAAGCACGAACTGGCGCTGGAATCGAGCGCGGGTCTCGACGTGCTGCTGGCGAGCAATCGCCTGCTGATCGATGCCGCATTGCCGGCGATCGATTACCTGGCGGAACGCCAAGGCAAGGAAGGCCTGATTATCCTGGCCAATTCCGACGCCACCATTCTTGCCGTCGAAGGTCGCGCTGACCGCCTCAAGGGCAGCGGCCTGCAAGACATCACCCTCGGCGCCTGCTGGAGCGAAGCCGCACGCGGAACCAACGCACTGGGCACCGCACTGGTGGAAGCCCGGCCAACGATGATCGATTGCGGCGAGCATTACCTCGATCGTCTCAGCGATTTCTCTTGCACGTCGGTGCCGATCCATTGCCCCCAAGGCGACATCCTCGGGGTCCTCGACCTGACCCGCGAAGGCCCGCTCGGCCGCGTTCATGACAGCACCGCGTTGCTGGCCATGGCCGTCAGCCAGATCGAAAGCCGCGTCTTTAACTCAAGCTATCCGGACGAAATCGTCCTCGCCTTCCACAGCCGTCGGCAATACCTCGAATCCCCTTGGCAGGGCCTGTTGGCAGTGAGCCTCGGCGGCCAGATCCTCGCGGTCAGCGCTCAGGCCTGTCAGTTGCTGCGTGCCGAGCGCTCGGCACTGGTCGGCCGACGTTGCGAAGAGTTTCTGGGGGTCGATGGCCTGCAACTGCTCTCGCGTCTGCATCAGGGCGGCGTTGGCAGTTTGCAGACCGCCAAAGGCGAATTCTTCTACAAAACCCTGCGTGCGCCACAGCGTTCAATCAATGTCAGCACACCGCCGCGCACCACCGCGAAAACCGCCAAACCGCAACCGGATCTCGAATCCCTCGCGGGCAGCAACGTCCGTTATGCCCGGGCCTTGCGCATGGCCCGCCAAGGGCTGGCCAATGGATTGCCGGTGTTGCTGCTCGGTGAAACCGGCACCGGTAAAGAAGTCATCGCCCGCGCCCTGCACATGGCCGGAAACCGCTGCGACAAATCTTTCGTCGCGGTGAACTGCGCGGCGATTCCCGAAGGCCTGATCGAGTCGGAACTGTTCGGCTACCGCGAAGGCGCCTTCACCGGCTCCCGTCGTGGCGGCATGATCGGGCGGCTGCAACAGGCCCACGGCGGCACGTTGTTCCTCGACGAAATCGGCGACATGCCGTTGGCTTTGCAGGCCCGTCTGCTGCGCGTGTTGCAGGACCGCAAAGTGGCACCGCTGGGTGCCGGCGAGGAACAAGACATCGACGTCGCGCTGATCTGCGCCACCCACCGCGATCTCAAACGCCTGGTGGAAGAAAAGCACTTCCGAGAGGACCTGTTCTACCGGGTCAACGGCATCAGCGTGATGCTCCCGGCCCTGCGCGAGCGCGAGGATTTCAGCGGTTTGGTCGCTCGTCTGCTGGCCAAACTTGATGCCCCGGCGATGGTCCTGCATGACGACTTGAGCCGCTTGCTCGACGGCTACCATTGGCCGGGCAACATCCGCCAACTGGAAATGGTCTTGCGCACGGCGCTGGCCATGCGTGAGCCCGGGGACACGGTCCTCACCCTCGACCACTTGCCCGACAGCATGCTCGATGAACTGACCGCCACTGAACGCCCGGCGTCGGGCAGCATTCGCGAAAACGAACTGGAGCTGATTCGCCAATCCCTGGACAGCCATCAGGGCAACGTCTCGGCCGCCGCCGACGCCTTGGGCATCAGCCGCGCGACCCTGTATCGCAAGCTCAAACAGTTGCGCTCGTGATGCAGCGCTTGATCGTTCGGCTGATCGACAGCCAGAACCCCGAAGCCCTGCAAGCGGCGTTGCGTTGGCTCTACAGCTTTGTGCGGCCGCATCGATTGGCGATTGCCGGGCTGCTCGGTCTGTCGGTCTGCGCCTCCTCGCTGGTGCTGGTGCAACCGTGGCTGACCAAACTGCTGATCGACGATGGCTTGTTGGCGAAAAACTTTCCGATGCTGGTGCTGATTGCCGGGTTGATGATTCTTGCCGGCCTGCTGGGCACCGCGTTGTCGGGGATTAATCGCTACCTGCATACGCGATTGTCCGGGCGGATTCTGTTCTCGCTGCGCGACGACCTCTATCGACATCTGCAAACCCTGTCGCCGAGTTTCTACGGCCAGCGACGCATCGGTGACTTGATGTCGCGCCTCGATGGCGACGTCGCGGAGATCCAGCGCTTTGCTGTGGATTCGATGTTCTCTGCAGTATCCAGCGTCATTGGCCTGGTAGTCGCGGTGGCGATGCTGCTGACCCTGTCTTGGAAACTCTCGCTGCTGGCATTGGTTCTGATTCCCCTCGATGTGCTCTGGCTGCGTTGGATGCGGCGCAAGGTCGAACGCGATGTGCGTCAGTTGCGCGAGCGTTCGGCGGACATGTCTTCATTCATGGTCGAGACCTTGCCGGTGATGAAATTCATCCAGTCTGCCGGCCAACAACAACGTGAATCGCGACGTCTGGAAACGCTCGGTCAAGGCTACATGAGCCAGTTGCTGCGCCTGCAAGTCACCGAGTTTTTCACCCAGGCGGTGCCTGGCACGCTGACGTCATTGTCCCGGGCCTGCGCGTTTTTGATTGGCGGTTATTGGGTGGTGCAGGGGACCTGGCAACTGGGCGCGCTGATTGCGTTTTCCACCTACCTGGGGATGGCCGTCGGGCCGGTTCAGAGCTTGCTCGGGCTCTATGTTGCGATTCAGCGAATGACCGTCAGCCTTGGACGTGTCATGGAGTTGCGCGGTGAAGAACCGACCGTTCTCACACCGGTTGAACCCAAACCGATGCCGACTTCCGGCGAGCTGCGTTTCGACGATGTGCACTTCAGCCATCCCGGTCGCCCTACCACTTTGCGCGGCATCGAAGCGCGAATTCCCTATGGCTTGAAAGTCGCCCTGAGCGGCGGTTCCGGGGTCGGTAAATCAACGCTCATCGATCTGCTGCAACGCCATCACGATCCGCAGTCCGGTCGAGTGCTGCTGGGGGAAGTCGACTTGCGAGAACTGGACCTGTTCCAGCTGCGTCGACGGATAGCCGTGGTCAGTCAGGACATCGTGCTGTTTCGCGGCAGCCTAGCCGACAACCTCGCATACGCCGTGCCGGACGCCAGTCGTGAAGCGATTGCCGAAGTCGCGCGGCTGGCGCAACTCGACAGCCTGATCGAGTCGTTGCCCGAAGGTCTCGACAGCCCGTTGGGCGAGCGCGGCCAGCAACTCTCCGGCGGGCAGAAACAGCGCATCGCCATCGCCCGCGCGTTGTTGCAGGATCCGCTGATTCTGGTGCTGGACGAAGCGACCTCGGCGGTGGACGAAGCCACCGAGCGCGAAGTGATCGAGGCCATCGACCGACTGTTTGCCGGGCGTACGCGGATCCTGATCAGCCATCGACCTTCCACGCTGGCCGATGCCGATTTGCGCTTTGAATTGCTCGACGGTGTGCTCACTTCGAAAACGGTGCTGCATGAAGCCTGAGCTGCGGATTGGCGTGGTCGACAGCGGACATTCGGCGGCACAACGGGTGCAGGTGATCGCGGGGCGGCGCTTTTCGCTGCTGGAGGATGGTCTGGCTGAAAGCGACTTGCGTGACGACCCGCTCGGCCACGGCAGTGCGGTGATCGAAGCAATCGGACGACGGGCGCCTGCGGCAGTGTTTTGCGTGGGGCAGGTGTTTGATCAGCGCGGCGTCACCAGTGCCTTGCAGATCGCCACTGCCATCGACTGGCTGGTGGCGCAAGACGTTCGGTTGATCAATTTGAGCCTCGGTTTGCGTCAGGATCGAAGCCTGTTGCGCGAAGCTTGCGCAGCGGCGGTGGCGCACGGCATTTTGCTGTGTGCGTCCAGCCCGGCGCAGGGCGAGGGCGTGTTTCCGGCGAATTATCCTCAGGTGCTGCGCGTCACTGGCGATGCGCGTTGCGCCGAACATGAATGGTCGTGGCTCAACAGTGCGCAAGCCGATTTCGCGGCGTGCGTGCATGGGACCTATCCGGGGCAGTCGGGTGCGAGCCTTGGGTGTGCGGCGTTGAGCGGGCACATTGCGGGTTTCCTGGTTGCACATCCCCAAGCAAGCAACGAACACGTCATCGAGTGGCTGCGGGAGAACGCCCGTTATCGCGGCCCTGAACGGCGTTTCGGCCCATGATTCTGATTCTTGGTGCGGGGCCGGCGGGAGCAGCGGTTGCCTTGGGTCTGCGGCGGCTCGGTTATGCGGTGACGCTGGTCAGCGAGTGGCGCCGGTTTGCGGCACTGGAAGGCGTTTCCGTGCGGGTGCTGGAGGCCTTGCGCGGTGCGGGGTTGCATCAGGCGCTGGCGGATGCGGCGTTGCCCTCCCAGCGGCAGGTGTCGTGGAACGGCCAGCAACATGCGCAGAACATCGAATTTCTCTTGGACCGTCCGAGCTTCGACCGAGGCTTGCGCGAAGACCTGCGACTGGCCGGTGTCGAGTTGATCGAAGGCCGGGTGCTGAGCGTCCAGCCATCCGCTTCGGGGTGCCGGGTCGAGATTGAAGGACGCGAGGCGCTGAACGTGGATTTTCTGGTGGAAGCCCGTGGACGTCAGGCGCCCGCGCTTGGCAAAGGCCTGCGCGGGCCGGAGACGGTCAGTCTGCTCAATCGCTGGCAAGGCACGCCGGGCAGTACCGCCAGTGCGGTGGAAAGCCTTGAGGACGGTTGGGCCTGGATGGCACGACGAGCCGACGGTGAGTGTTATTGGCAATGGACGGTGGACGTGGCCAGTGCCGAGTTGCCGGGTAAGGCGACGTTGCTGGATTACTGTCGCGCGCGACGTCAGGGCTCGGCAGTGGCGCGTGAGTTTTTCGGTGACGGGCCTGAGATCGATCTTCAACTGCATGCGCGCAGCAGCACGGCGATTCTGTGTCCGCAGGTGTGTGGCGATCACTGGATTCGGGTCGGCGATGCGGCGATGGCGGTGGATCCGCTGTCGGGCAATGGCATCTTTCAGTCCTTGTCTTCAGCGTTACAGGCGCCCACGGTGATCAACACATTGTTGCGTAAACCGGAACGCGCGGCGCTGGCCCAGCGCTTTCATCAGCAGCGGGTGGAGCAGCTGTTTTTGCGTTTTGCGCGGATCGGTCGGGATTTTTATGCCGATGAGCAGCGGTGGCTCGATCAGCCGTTCTGGCAGGCGCGGCGACAGTGGCCTGATGCTGAAGTGGCCCATGCCGAGGCAAATTTTTCCTCGTTGAGCATCGAGCGCGCGCCCGTGTTGAAGGATGGTTTTGTGGATGAGGCCGAGGTGGTGATCACGGCGGATCAGCCGCTGGGGATCTGGCATGTGCAAGGGATTGAGCTGGCGCCGTTGGTGCGGCGATTGCGGACCGAACCGGCCGAGCAGGCGTTGGCCGGGTTGACGGTGGAGCAGGGGCGGGTGGTTCGGGGTTGGTTGTTGGCCCAGGGGTTTAAACCCTGAATGTTTGGTGACTGGTCTGGCCTCTTCGCGGGCAAGCCTCGCTCCTACAGGGTTGCGCAGCCCTTTGTAGGAGCGAGGCTTGCCCGCGAAGGCGACCTGAAGAACGCCGCAGATCAGAGCTTGATCAACACAGACTTCAACTCGGTGTAATGCTCAATCGCCGCATACCCCATCTCCCGTCCAACCCCCGACATTTTGTACCCGCCAAACGGCAGCGCCGGGTCCAGGGCGCTGTGGCAATTGACCCACACCGAACCCGACTTGATCCGCGGAATCATCCGGTGCACCGCCGCCAGATCGTTCGACCAGATACTCGCGCCCAGCCCGTAAGGACTGTCATTGGCCATGCGCAAGGCATCGGCCTCATCATCGAATGGAATCGCCACCAGCACCGGGCCGAAGATCTCCTCTTGCACCAGCGAGTGCTTCTGATCGACATCGACAATCACCGTCGGCTTGACGAAGAATCCCGGCCCGAACTGCTCACCACCGCAGGCAATGGTCGCGCCACTTTCCCGACCTTTTTCGATGTAACCGTAGACCCGTTCCTGCTGCCGCGCCGAGATCAGCGGTCCCATCTCGACACTCGGGTCCAGCCCGTTGCCGAGCTTCATGGCGTTGGCAATGTCAGCGATATCCGCCACCACATTGTCGAAATGCTTGCGCTGCACATACAGCCGCGAACCTGCGCAGCACACCTGGCCCTGATTGAAGAAAATCGCGCTGGCGGCTCCGGCTGCGGCGGTTTTCAGGTCGGCATCGGCCATGACGATGGTCGGCGATTTGCCGCCCAGTTCCAGGGTGACCCGGGTCATGGACTCCATGGCGATCTTGCCGATCTGCTTGCCCACGGCGGTGGAGCCGGTGAAGGTCAGCTTGTCCACCAGCGGGTTGTGGGTCAGCGCCGAGCCTGCGGTGATACCGGTGCCGGTGACCACGTTGAATACACCCTCGGGATAACCGGCTTCCAGCACCAATTCGGCAAGTTTCAGCGCGGTCAGCGGGGTTTCGTCGGCAGGTTTGAGCACCACGGTGCAACCGGTGGCCAGGGCCGGGCCGAGTTTCCAGCAGGCCAGCAGCAACGGGAAGTTCCAGGCGACGATGGCACCGACCACGCCCACCGCTTCGCGGCGGATGAAGCTGTGGAACTGATCGTTGGGCATCAGCGGCAACGACACTTCAACGCTGGAACCTTCGATCTTGGTCGCCCAGCCTGCCATGTAGCGCAGGAAATCGATGGACAGCTGCACGTCCATCACCTGGGCCACCGCCGCGCTTTTGCCGTTGTTCAGGCATTCCAGTTGCGCCAGCAGTTCGGCGTTGCGTTCCATCAGGTCGGCGAGTTTCCACAACAGGTTCTGCCGCTCCCGTGGGCGAGTACGGGTCCAGGCTGAATCATCGAAGGCCTGACGCGCGGCGAGCACGGCGCGGTCGACATCTTCAGGTGTTGCCTTCGGAACGACACACAGCACTTCACCGGTGGCCGGGTTGTGCAGGGGCATGGTCTGGCCGTCGGCGGCCTCGACCCAGTCACCGCCGATGAGCATGCGCGGGGCACGCTGGATGAACGCGGAAGTGGCGGGAAGCAAATAAGGGAGGGGCATGGCGAGACCTCTTTTTGTTCGTGAAAACAAGGCTTTCGCAATGGCTGTGCCAAGTACCTGCAAAGGCAGGAACACCCTTGGCCGGCGGGGTTTTGTGACGCTCAAGGGTGAGGCGGACGCTGTGCGGCTGTTGCAAATTGCGACAAGCATGAGACGACGAGCGACCCGGTTGAAGTCTTGAGGCACTCAGTGTTCAGGACTAGAATTTTCAGGCTCGGTGGGTGATATGAAGGAGCATTCACCCGGCAATACATCTGGCGTGAGGGAGGTAACGATGTTCCTTTCAACTCTGGAAATTCAAAACATCATTGAACACAGCATGCTGCCCGCCGTCTGCACGTGCAGCATGGAGGCAGACCAGTCCATGACGATCCGGGTCTGTGATTGCATGACGGGCAAAGTGGACCTGGTGGCGACCCATGTTCCGCTGTGGGAACTGGACAGCCCCCACGCGATCGCCACGTTGGTGGCGGATATGCGGCAAGAAATCGAAGCGCACAAACGCATTCAGCCGACGTCCTTCAGCTGAGGTGGCGACACGCCGCACCACAGAGGTGGTGCGGCGAGCCGCCGACGTTTCACGCGGGTATTTTCCGCAAAATCTCTTCGAACGTGGCGCCATCTACGGCAGCCAACAGCTTTTTGTCGTCTTTCAGCGTCGCCAGGAAGGTCACTTCGGTTTCCTTGCCGGCCAACATGAACCCTGCTATCGCGCCAATAGGCCCCAACAGCATCGCGCCCGCCACGCCGAAGCCGATGGCGTCCTTGATGTTGTTGATCGATTCCTCGTTGGCGACTTCCACGTGCTTGAACGATGAGAGCGGGAGGGTGATGCCGGGCCACGGGTGAAGCGACGTTCTAAGGGTAAAAACGCCGTCTCGGTACTCTCCATCACCCTGCAGAAAGTCCCCCGCCAGGACAGTGATGCTTGCCATTTTGTCCGCTCCTGACTGGCAATCGGTGAACACCCATTTCGCGCCCGCCTGCAACGGCCGTCAATCGTCGGGCGATGAACTGTTCCGGGCGGGGCATCTATGCTTGTCTCAGGTTGCAACACCTGTCGCGATATTAGACGCAAGTCAACGCGTCCAGACGCGAATCAAAGGCCTTCTTTTCACGTAACTGCTTGATAAAAAAGGCTATCGGCAAGCTGGCACGCTCCGTGTATTGCTCATCGCAGACGTTTCTCTTGCCTCCGTCAGCGGTGCGCTGCCGACGGCAGAAACCATAAAAACGATAAGCCACAAAAATAAGAAAGCACCGTGCGAGGTTCGACGTTGATGAAGAGAAGACTCCGATCAGGCCTGAGCGCCAGTCTGCTGGCCGTGGCCGCGTGTGTGGCACTGCATTCGCCTGACAGCCTGGCAGCCCGTGACGCCCAGACCATCCTCAAGGAAACCTGCCAGGGCTGTCACACCCCCGAAGCCGACAATGCCCTGAGCCGCATCAGCCACCAGCGCAAAACTCCGGAAGGGTGGCTGATGAGCATCGCCCGGATGCAGACCATGCACGGTTTGCAGATCAGCGATGACGACCGCCGCACCCTGGTCAAATACCTGGCCGACACCCAGGGCCTGGCGCCGAGCGAGACCGATGGCGTGCGGTATGCGCTGGAGCGTCGACTCAATACCGTCGAGAAGTTCGACGACCAGACCAGCCAGATGTGCGGCCGCTGCCACTCCGGTGCGCGGGTCGCCTTGCAACGGCGTCCGGCACAGGAATGGGAACGCCTGGTGAACTTCCACCTCGGCCAATGGCCGTCCCTGGAATACCAGGCCCTGTCTCGCGACCGCGACTGGTTCGACCTGGCCCGAAAAGACATGGTGCCGCTGTTGGCCAAGCGTTATCCGCTGGACAACCCGGCCTGGAAAAAATGGCTGAGCACTGCACCGAAAGCCGACGCGCTTGTGGGCGACTGGAGCTTCAGCGGCCACTTGCCGGGTAAAGGCGAACTGGCCGGGGTGATGAGCGTGACGGCCGATGGCAGCGACACGTTCAAGGTCAGCGTCAAAGGCCAATACGCCGACGGCAGCCCGTTCAATGGCGACGGCACTGCGATTCTCTACACCGGTTACGAATGGCGCGGCAGCGTGACCATCGACGGCGTGACCATGCGTCAGGTGTTCGCCGCTCAAGGCAATGCGATGCAGGGCCGGATGTTCGAGGCCGAGCATGACGAGCGCGGGCTGGACTTCGTCGCCGCCAAGCAGGGCAGCAGTCGTTTGCTGGCGGTTCAACCGGGTTACCTGAAGGCTGGCGCCGAGACCGAAGTCACCCTGATCGGCAGCGGTCTCACCGGTAAACCGAATTTCGGTAAAGGCGTGGAAGTGGTCGAAGTCGTCGAGCAAAGCCCGGATCGGATCAAGGTCAAACTCAAGGCCGCCGCCAACGCCCAACCGGGCCTGCGCACTGTCACCGTCGGCACGCTGAAAGGCCCGACCCTGTCGGTCTACAGCAAAATCGCCGAGGTCAAAGTGGTGCCCGAGTTCTCGGTGGCCCGAGTCGGTGACGGCGGTGGTTCGACGCCGAAAGTCCAGGGCCGTTTCGATGCCGAAGCCTGGGGCAAGGGCGCTGATGGAAAGCCGTACCGCATCGGCGTGTTCCCGGCGCAGTGGTCGGTCGAAGCCTTCGACGACCGCGCCAAGGAAGACGAGGACGTCAAGTTCGCCGGCACCATGCAGGCCGACAGCGGCGTGTTTACACCGGGCGATGCCGGGCCGAACCCGCAGCGCAAAATGTCCACCAACAATGCCGGCAACCTGAAGGTGATCGCCGCGGTCGACGACGCAGGGAAGTCCCTGACCGGCGAAGGCCACATGATCGTCACCGTGCAACGCTGGAACAATCCACCCATTCCATGAGTTGGCTGAAACCACAGGCTTCAGACACTTTTTCGGAATGACCGCAGGCCCCGTCAAACGGGGTTTGCACAGGAGGTTGCAATGGGCGCTATTTTGAATCTGGTCGAACGGAACCTGCACGAAGTGCACGTCGATGCGGACCGCATGCTGTTCCACATTCCCAGCAGTTCGCTGTTCGCCAGCGATGAGCTGACGGGCACCATCATCGATACGCTGCGCGGTCCCGGCTGTTCGTCGGACGACCTGATCCAGCGTTTGGCTTCGCGTTTCAACGGCGAGGAAATCACCGAGACCCTGCGTGAGCTGATGTCCCTGGAACTGGTCAGTGACGGCTCGCCGCTGACCCCGGACATCGGCACCAAACGGGTTGAGCGCACCGCGATCAACACCGTGGTGCTCAACGTCAACACCGGCTGCAATCTGAGCTGCACCTACTGCTACAAGGAAGACCTCGATAAGCCGTCGGCCGGCAAGAAGATGGACGTCGAAACGGCGGTGGCGTCGGTGGAAATGCTGCTGCGCGAATCGCCGGATGAAGAGCGTTTCACCGTGGTGTTTTTCGGTGGCGAACCGCTGAGCAATCGCAAGCTGATCGAGTACATGGTCGACTATTGCGAGAAGCGTTTCCGCGAGGCCGGCAAGTTCGTCGAGTTCGTCATGACCACCAACGCCACGCTGCTCACCGAAGAGACCGTGGACTACCTCAATGCCCACCGTTTCGGGCTGTCGGTGAGTATCGACGGGCCGAAAACCGTGCACGACCGCAACCGCATCACGGTGGGCGGGCAGGGCACGTATGACGTGGTACGGCGCAAGGCCGAAATGCTGCTGTCGCGCTACAACAGCCGTCCGGTGGGCGCTCGGGTCACGCTGACCACCGGCGTTACCGACGTCGAAACCATCTGGGATCATTTGTTCAACGAATTGGGTTTTGCCGAAGTCGGCTTCGCCCCTGTGACCTCCGGCGACATCAGCACCTTCAACCTGTCCAGCGACGAGCTGATCGAAGTGTTCGCCAACATGAAGAAGCTCGGTCGGCGTTATCTGGAGGCGGCGCTGGAGCACCGCAATATCGGTTTCTCCAACCTGCACCAGCTGATCACCGACATCCACGAAGGCCACAAAAAAGCCCTGCCATGCGGCGCGGGCCTGAAAATGCTGGCGGTGGATCACAAGGGCGAACTGAACCTGTGCCACCGGTTTACCGGTTCGAGTCTGCCGACCTTTGGCAACGTCCACAGCGGTGTGAAACAAGTGGAGTTGAACGACTTCCTGTCCCAGCGCCTGGACCGTACCAACACCGGATGCGAGGACTGCCAGATCCGCAATCTCTGCTCCGGTGGCTGCTACCACGAGAGCTACGCCCGTTACGGCGACCCGACCCACCCGACCTATCACTACTGCGAACTGATGCGTGACTGGGTCGACTTCGGCATCGAGGTCTACACCCGGATCATGGCCCACAACCCTGCGTTTATCAGCAGCTACATCACTCCGCGCAAGGCTCACTGATATGAAACATCTCAAGGCAATCAATAACAAAGCGTTGAAACTCGATGAGGCCGCGGCCGAAAACCGTATCGAAGAAGTGGTGGCGATGAGTTCTGTTGCGGGCTGCGCTTCGACCACTGACCCGGGTTGGGAAATCGATGCGTTTGGCGGTGTGTCGTCGCTGTGCCAGCCGATGGAAGCCGACCTTTATGGCTGCTCCGACCCGTGCTGGTGGCCGGCCCAGGTGCCCGACATGATGAGCACCTACCCGGACTGGAACAAGGATGCCCAAGCGTCCAACGACAACTGGCGCAACCTCGGGACTGTCTTTCCAAAAGACAAGTGATCGGTCAGATAAAAGGATTACAGCATGCCTAGCATCAAAGCCTGCGGCGTGGCCGCGTTTGCCGTCCTGAACGTCTGTTCGCTCACTGTTCTGGCCGATGAAAACACTGCATTGCAAGAGGGTCACGAGTACATGGTGACCACCAATTACCCGAATAACCTGCACGTCATCGACCTGGCCACCGACACGGTGCTCAAGACCTGCAAGATGCCGGACGCCTTCGGTCCCGGCAGCGTCCAGCTGTCGCCGGATCGCAAGACCGCTTACGTGCTGAACAATCACTATGCCGATGTCTATGGCGTCGAGCTCGACAGCTGCAAGCAGGTGTTCCACGCCAGCATCACCCAGAAGCCGGGGGAGAAAGCGAAGTCGATGTTCGCCTTTACCCTCAGTCACGATGGCAAGGAGCTGTTTGCCATCGCCAACCCGACGTTGATGCTCAACGATCGCTACGAAGTGCAGCAACCCCGGCTCGACGTGTATGCCACCGACGCCGGTCTGGACGCCAAACCCGTGCGCAGTTTCCCGGCGCCACGGCAACTGACGATCATGCAGAGCGGTGACGACGGCACGCTGTACGTGGCGGGGGCGGATATCTACAAGGTCGACGTGAAAACCGGCAAGTTCGACGTGCTGATCCCCAGTCGCCACTGGAAACGGGCGAACTACAGCGCGCCGGACGTGCTTTACGTGTGGAACCAGCAGACCTATCGCCATGACTTCTCGCTGCTCTACACCACCGCGAAATTCAAGGACAAGAAACAGGATCCAGCGACGGCCGAGTACCTGTATGGACTGTTCAGCATCGACCTGAAAACCGGCAAGACCGAAACCACCGACTTCGGCCCGCTGACGGAAATCTACTTCAGCGGCATGCGCTCGCCCAAGGATCCGAACCTGATGTTTGGCGTGCTCAACCGCTTGGCCAAGTACGACATCAAGGAGAAGAAAATGCTTCAGGCGGCAACGCTGGATCATTCCTACTACTGCATTTCCTTCAACAAGGACGGCAGCAAGATCTATCTGGCGGGGACGTTTAATGACGTGGCGATCTTTGATCCCGAGAGCATGAAGCAGATTGGCAACATCAAATTGCCGGGTGGGGATATGGCGATCACCACTGCGCAGATATTTGTCCGTTAACGGCGGCGTCTCATCTGACGCCATCGCGAGCAGGCTCACTCCCACAGTGGATCTTCAGTGTGATCACTATTGTGTGAACACCCTGAACCCTGTGGGAGCGAGCCTGCTCGCGATGAGGCCCTCACAGGCGCCAGAGCATCAAGCCCCAGGCACCGGGCAACTCATATCCCCTTCCTGGCACTTCAGATAATTCTTGAACGTCTCCACCCGCGCCTTGGTCAATTCCGTCACGCAGTTGCTGTAGACCAGCGGATACACACTCCCACCTTCCACCCCGGCGCTCGAAAACTTGCACTCGTTATCCCGAAACGCAATCCACGAACGCTGCGCCCCCAACAGCAACTTTTTACTGTCCGGATTGCTCTTCAACCGATTGGTGATCTGCTGGTAAAGCGCATTCAGTTCCTTATCCGCCGCCTTGTGCTGCTGCGCCGCGCACTGGTTCATCGTGGCCTGGTCGGTGGCGTTGTCGCAGTCCGCCGCGTGAACAATGGTGGTGAACAGCAAAGGCGTCAGCGCCAGAAGGAAGCGTGGATTCATGAGGGAAGCTCGCTGTGACAGGGGAAATTGAGGCGCAGTGTAGCGAAGCGGTGTCAGCTATCGACAGGTGCGCGTGACGTCGTGAGCAGATTATCCGCGTAAGTCTCGATGTCTTCACGCCCGTGCAGCTTTGCCAGCCAGCCTTGGGGAATGCCCCGCACACCGTAATGAGCCCCCGCCAACTGGCCGGCGATCGCGGCAGTAGTATCGGCGTCGTCACCCAGATTCGCGGCTTCCAGGATGCAGGCTTCAAAGCTGTCGGTATGGTGAAAGCACCATAGAGCCGCTTCCAGTGACGCAACGCAGTAGCCGCTGCCACGGATATCGCTTTTGGCTTTGCCGAGATAGTCGCCTCGGGCGATGGCTTTGACCTTGGGCTCCAGAAAAGCTGTCTCTAGTACGTTGCGCAGGTTGCGCTTGGACTCACCCTGCAAAGCCTTGTAGATCAACTCGGCAAACAGCTGGCAGCATTCAACGGCTTCCGGCGCTGCATGGGTGGTCAGTGAACTGTTCGCAGAAAATGTCCCGACTCGGTCGCGATCCGGGAAGTAATACAGAACCACCGGCACCAGCCTCATCAACGAGCCGTTGCCGGCGGTGTAAGGATCGGTGGAGCCTGCGAAGGGTTCACCGGTTTGCTGGAAACGCGTCAGGGCGTCACGCACGGTCATGCCAATATCGAAGCATTCGCCGGTTGAACTCAGGTAACCCCATTGCCACCAAATGAGGTAGCGGCCCATCTGGTCCGCCGCATCGAATCCCTTTTTTGTCAGCAGGCTTTCGGCCAGGCAAAGCGCCATCGAGGTGTCATCGGTCCATTGCCCTGGCTTCAAGCTGAAGGGGCCGCCGCCCACCATATCGGTCAAAGGTTCGAACGAACCACGTGGCTGGAATTCCACACTGGTGCCAACGGCATCGCCGCAAGCCAGGCCCAATAGGGCTCCGAGATAACGTTCCGTGAGTGAGGGCTGCATGAATCTTCCTTGTCTGGTTAACGTCGACCTTGCAAACGGTAGCAGTTCCAGAACGTTGGCTCTCGCTCCTGCACCAGAACTTATGGTCAGAAATGCAGCCGAATATTTCAGGCATGCTTGATAACAACTACCCATTGATACAACTTTAGGGTTGGTCTTGTGGTCTTACAGGCCTACTGTTCAGTACAGGAGGTGACTTATGAACCCAGCATCAGATCGCATCGAAAGGAAAATCCTGCTCAAATCGCCGCGCTCGCACGTCTGGCGTGTGGTGGCCAATGCCGAAGCCTTCGGGCAGTGGTTTGGCGTGGCGCTGGAGGGTAAGCGCTTTGTCGCCGGTGAATGGACGCAAGGGCAGATTACTTACCCAGGTTATGAGCACCTGCTGTGGAACGTGCTGGTGGAGCGGGTCGAGCCGGAGCGGGTGTTTTCGTTTCGCTGGCACCCGTATGCGATTGAGCCCGAAATCGATTACTCCCAGGAGCCCACCACGCTGGTGAAATTCGAGCTCGAAGACATGGATGACGGCACCTTGTTGAAGGTCACTGAGTCCGGTTTCGATCACATCCCGCAAACGCGCAGGCTCAAGGCGTTCCGCATGGACAGCCGTGGCTGGGATGAGCAGATGAACAATATCGAAGAGTTTCTGAAAACCAGCGCCAAGGCTCGCGAGGGTCAGGCTGAGTAAAGGCTGCATGTTTGAACCTTGGTTAAAGCGCTGGGCCCTGGTGCCGGACGGCGAACCGATCATCACGCCCGGCAGTCGTTTGCTGCCGGTACGGATGGGTGATTCGTCGGCCATGTTGAAGATTGCCGTCGATGCCGAGGAAAAGTTCGGCAATCTGCTGATGACCTGGTGGGTCGGCGAGGGCGCTGCGCGGGTTTACGCTCATCACGGCGATGCGTTGGTGCTGGAACGCGCCGAGGGCGAACGATCGCTGATGCACATGGCGCTCAACGGCCAGGATGACGAGGCCAGCCGGATCCTGTGCGCGGCGTTGGCTCGGCTGCACGCTCCGCGTCCCTCTATGCCACCGCCGCTGGTTCCTTTGTCATCATGGTTCGCTTCGTTGCGCCTGGCAGCCGAGCAGCAGGGTGGCATTTATTTACTCAGCCTGAAAACCGCCGAAGCGTTGCTCGCCGAGCCGCAGGATGTGGTGGTTTTGCACGGCGATATGCACCACGACAATGTTCTGGATTTCGGCCCGCGAGGCTGGCTGGCCATCGATCCCAAGCGAGTGATCGGCGAGCGCGGATTCGACTACGCCAACCTGATCTGCAATCCCGAATTGCCGACGGCGACTGATCCGCAGCGTTTCAAAAGACAAATCGATGTAGTGGCCCACACCGCAGGGCTCGAACATCGCCGGCTGCTGCAATGGGTGCTGGCGTTTGCCGGTTTGTCAGCGGCATGGTTTCTTGAGGATAACGATGACGTAGCGGCGCAAGGTCAGCTGCAGGCCGCTGAACTCGCGGCTTCCCTGCTGATTGCCTGACGCGTCTAAGGGTTTTCGGAAGGGCGGGTATAGCGAATGTCTTACACGCGATGGTAGCTATGTCGTCTATTGCACATTGGATCCGAAGCGTAATCTAGCCTCATCAACTGAAGCACAGGAAGTGCTCCAGGATCACGGATGATCGACCATTAGCAAGGATTCGCTGCCGACAGGGAGTCGACATGGTCTTGGGAAAACCCGCTTCGGCGGGTTTTTTTTCGTCTGCTGAAAACTGCGATCCCTTGTAGCAGCTGCAGCCGCTTCTTGATGTGTTAACCGATGAATTGCAGACATGGCGCGAAGTGTCGGTCTCCACCGATTTCTAAACCTAAATACGGTCCGTAGCAGCTGCCGAGCCTGCGAGGCTGCGTTCGGCGACGAAGTCGTCGTGAAATCAGCCCCCGCGATGTGTCAGGAAAACCGCATTTGCAGGGTTTACGACGACTGCGTCGCCGGACGCAGCCTCGCAGGCTCGACAGCTGCTACAAGGGTGGTGTTTCAGGCTCAAATGGTCAAAGGCTTACACCGGCTGACGGGTATATCGACTTTTGATGCTTCACTGAAGCGCTTATTCTGGATCCATCAACTGAAGCGCAAGGAGTGCTCAGGATCACGGATGATCGGCCATTGGCCAGGACGGCTGCCGACAGGATGTCGAAAATGGTCTTGAGAAACCCGCCGAGGCGGGTTTTTTTTCGCCTGTCGAAAAGTACAACTACAGTCTGGCGGCCGCCCGCTCAGTGATCTGCGTGCGTTGTTGCAGCGACGGCGCCGCACGCCGCTGAGCTTCTGCCAGCACGCCCTGCGGTGCTGTTACAGGGCAGCCTGCCTCGAACGGCGGTGCCGGGGCGTATTCCAGTTGCAGCTGCACCAGCTCTGCCGTGTCCTTATCGAACAACTCAGCGGCCAAGGTCAGGGCAAAATCGATCCCTGCGGTAATCCCGCCACCGGTCAGCAAATTGCCATCGCGCACCACCCGATCCTTCACCGGGATCGCCCCCAACGGCGCCAACAATTCGTGATAGGCCCAGTGAGTGGTCGCGCGTTTGCCCTTCAGCAGGCCGGCCGCGCCGAGCACCAGCGCCCCGGTGCACACCGATGTGACATAACGCGCGTTGGCCGCCTGAGCCTTGATGAAGGCCAATGTTTGTTCATCCTCCATCAATGGCCCGACACCGCTGCCACCGGGAATGCAGATCACATCCAGCGCCGGGCAATCGTCGAAGGTGGTGGTCGGCTTCAGCACCAGCCCGGTGCTCGAAGTCACCGGCACCAGGTCCTTCCAGATCAGATACACCTTCACGTCCGGCAGTGAGGCCAGCACGTCGTAAGGGCCGGTGAGGTCCAGTTGTTGAACCTGTGGAAACAACAGAAAACCGATCTGCAACGTCATGGTGTTTTTCTCATGAAGTGGGTGGACGACTTCACTCTAGGCTCGTAGGATCTGGCGTATACGCCAATAACCCCACGAATTACGCCAAATGTCTAAGACCATCCATGTGCTCGCATTCGCCAACGTGCAATTGCTCGACGTCACCGGACCATTGCAGGTGTTCGCCTCGGCCAACGACATCGCCCGCCAACAAGGCCTACCGCCGCCCTATGCCCCGACGGTGATTGTCAGCGGTGGCGGGGCGGTAATGTCGTCGGCGGGGCTGGCGCTGTTGGCCGAGCCGTTGCCCGAGCAAGGCAGCGACACCTTGATCATCGCTGGCGGCTGGGGTGTTTACGCGGCGGCGGAGGATCTGCCGCTGGTGGCCTGGGTGCGTGAGCATGCGACGGCGTGCCGGCGGGTGTCATCGGTGTGCACCGGGGCATTTTTACTGGCGGCCAGTGGTTGGCTCGATGGTCGGCGGGTGGTGACTCACTGGACCCGCTGCGAGCAATTGGCGCAGAAACATCCCCGATTGCGGGTCGAACCCAACCCGATCTTTATCAACGACGGCCCGGTCTGGACCTCGGCCGGCGTCACGGCCGGCATCGATCTTTCGCTGGCGATGGTCGAAGAGGATCTCGGGCGCACGATGGCCCTGGAAGTCGCCCGGCAACTGGTGGTGTTCCTCAAGCGTCCGGGCGGTCAGTCGCAGTTCAGCGTGACCCTGTCTCTGCAAAAGGAAGGCAGCCGGTTCGACGACCTTCACGCCTGGATCAGTGAACATCTCACCATGGACCTTGGCATTCCGACCCTCGCCTTGCAGGCCGGCATGAGCGAACGCAGTTTCGTTCGCCATTACCGCGCCGACACCGGCCAGACCCCGGCGCGAGCCATTGAACTGATCCGGGTCGAAACGGCGCGACGTTTGCTCAGTGATACCGGTCTGCCGATCAAACGGGTGGCGGTGCAGTGTGGGTTCGGCAGTGAAGAGACGCTTCGACGCAGTTTTCTGCGGGCCATGGGCGTGACGCCACAAGCGTATCGCGAGCGGTTTTCTGTCAGCGCTGAAGCAGATCCAGTATTGCCTTGAGTGTCGCTTCGGGCGCTTCTTCGGGAATGTTATGACCAACGCCCGCCAGCACTCGCCGCTCATAAACTCCAGTGAAATGCTCGATGTCGTCATCGACCTCCGGTGCCGGACCGACGCCATCGTCAGCACCACACAGGGAAATCGTCGGCACGCTGATTGGCGGCTGTCGGGTCAGCGCTTTTTCCATCCACTCCAGTGCCGGATCGCCGGGCGTGTACATGAATCGGTGACGGTAAGAGTGAATCACCACCTCGACGAAATCCGGGTTGTCGAAGGCCGGCGCGCTCAGCGGGTAGCGCTCAGGGCCTTTGGCCCAGGTCGGTGACCATAACTTCCAGAGTAACTCGCACAAATCATGGCGATTTTTCGTCAGCCCTTCGACTCCGCGCGGGGTGTGAAAGTAATACTGATACCAGAGGCGATGTTCGGTTTCCGGGGCCCGCGGCTGAGTGGAGTGGGGAATGTTCTGAAGGTTGTAGCCGTCGCCAGTCACCAGGCAACGAACCCGCTCCGGCCAAAGGGCCGCCACGATGCACGCCGCCCGACCGCCCCAGTCGTAGCCGCAGAGGGCGGCTTTTTTTATGTCCAATGCATCCATCAAATCAAGCAGATCCTGGGCGAGGACGGCTTGCTGGCCGGAGCGCAGGGTGTCGGGGCTGTTGAAACGGGTCGCACCGTAGCCGCGCAGGTACGGGACGATGACGCGGTAGCCCTGAGCGGCGAGGGCAGGCGCGATTTCGTCATAGGCGCGGGGAGAGTAGGGGAAGCCGTGGAGGAGGATGACCGGGTCGCCGGTGGTGGGGCCGTGTTCTTCGTAGGCAACCGTCAAAACCGGGGTTTTGGCGAACTGGATCAACGCTTCATTGTTCATCGGACACTCCAGGGGTGTTTTTTTGAAACGGATGATGCAAATCGAAGAGGGTGCCGTCGTCTCAGGCTTCGACTTCCGCCACCTGATTGAAGTACTTCGACCGGTCCGGCGTAAACGTCACCACCATCCTCGTCCGCGAACACGTCAGGGCCCGCTCTTCACCCAGATCAACATCCAGATCCTCTCCACGCAAGCCCTGCCATTGGGCGAGGTATTTGAGGGATCCGTATTTTTCGAGTTTCTTCAGGCTGCGGCTGACGCCACCTTTCCAGCCCAGCACGGGGAGTTCGCCGGCAAGGCTGCGTCGGGCGAGTTCGGGGAAGCGGGCGGCGCGTTGGCGGCCGATTTCCCAACATTTGATCAGGCCCTTGTCCTGGGCTTCCCACAATTCGTTGCGGTTCAGGCCTGAACGCAGTGGGGAGTCGATGTGACGGTGGATACGCTGGCTCATTCTGGTTCCTTGAATTCGGGTTTTATTGGGCAGCTCCGCTGCACCCGTTGAGCGTGGATGTTAGGGGGGGATGTAACGGCTGGCAACAAGGTATTTCCGGGGGGAGGAGTCAGGTGTTGTGTAACTAAACAGTAGGATTTGTATGGTCAGTGTAGGGCGCAAGCCTGCGCGTCTTGGGGTGGTGGGGCTTGCCCTCGACGGTACGCGGCAGTCTAGAAACCAGCAATCGCGGGGTTTCTGAGGGAGTGGGGTTGCAGATTTTGGGGCCGCTTCGCTGCCCAACGGGGGTAAACCCCCTCGCCACAGTAATGTGTTTTGTCAGAGAGGGCCGTGTTTAAGTGCTTCGCGGGTTAGCCTTGTTCCTACAAGCAGCGTCGTGAAAAGCGACGTTTTCGACACGCTTTGGCGGATAGTGAATTCAATTGTTTCTCTGTTCCGACTGATGGCCTCTTCGCGGGCAAGCCGCGCTCCCACAGGTTTCGAGTCGTTCGCAAATAGCGTGTTCGACACAAGACCCTGTGGGAGCGAGGCTTGCCCGCGAAGGCGGCAACGCGGTCTCAAGGCTGCCAGTAATTCTTCTCCCCGCTCAATTTCCGATCCAGAAAACTCGCCGCGCTGATCAGCGCCAGGTGCGTCAGCGCTTGCGGCGTGTTGCCCAAATGCCGCGCATGGCTGTCGAATTCTTCGGCGTACAACCCCAGTGGGTTGGCATACCTCAGCAACTGTTCGAATTCCAGATGCGCCTTTTCCACCTGACCCGCCCGGGCCAGGCATTCGACGTACCAGAACGAACACGCGGCGAATGCGCCTTCGGTGCCGTCGAGGCCGTCGATCTGGCTGTCTTCGTTGCGGTAGCGGTAGACCATGCCGTCGCGCACCAGGGTTTTCTGGATGGCTTGGAGGGTCGAGAGCCAGCGCGGGTCCTTGGCGCTGACGAAGCGCACCAGCGGCATCAGCAGCATCGAGCCATCCAGCGCGGTGCTGCCGATGTGCTGGACGAAATGCCCGCGTTCTTCGTTCCAGAAGTTGTCCCAGATGTCGGCGTAGATCGCTTGGCGGGTCTGGTCCCAGCGGGCGAACGGGGCGGGCAGGGAGCGTTTGGAAGCGAGACGGATGGCCCGGTCCAGGGCGACCCAGCACATCAGCCGCGAGTGCAGGAAGTGATGCTGCTCGCCGCGCATTTCCCAGATGCCTACGTCCTTTTGCTGCCAGGTTTCACAGACTTGATCCACCACGTCCACCGCGTGTTTCCAGCCCTCATGGGAGATGGCGTCGCCGTACTTGTTGACCAGGTACACCGCGTCCATCAGTTCGCCGAAGATGTCGAGCTGGACCTGATCGTACGCCTGATTGCCGATGCGCACCGGCGTCGAGCCGCCGTGGCCGGACAGGTGCGAAAGCTCGGTTTCCGGCAGTTCCTGACGGCCGTCGATGGCATAGAGGATGTTGAGTTTCATCGGTTTGCCGTGACAATCGCTGACCCGCCCGCGCAGCCAGCGCATGTAATCGTTGGCCTCTTGAACGAAGCCCAGGCGCATGAACGCGTAGACGGTGAACGAGGCGTCGCGGATCCAGGTGTAGCGGTAGTCCCAGTTGCGTTCGCCGCCGGGCGTTTCCGGCAGGCCGAACGTGGCCGCGGCGAGGATAGCGCCGTGTTTGCGCGAGGTCAGCAGCTTCAGGGCCAGGGCCGAACGATTGACCATTTCCCGCCAGCGACCGCGGTAGTTGGATTGGCCGCTCCAGTCGCGCCAGAACTTCAATGTGCGTTCCAGGCACAACCCGGCGGCGCCTTCCTTGAAACGCGGGTCATCAATGCCACCGAGCAGGAATTCGGCGTTCTGGTCTTGTTTGAGGGTGAATTCGGCCACTGCCGCGTTGCCGTCGATACTTAAGGTCTGATCGGATGACAGGCGCAGAGAGGGCTGATCGTCGGCCTCGAACGCCACGTCTTTTTCTTCCATGCGCGCGCGAGTCTTGGCGCGAGCGTAGTCATGCCGCACGGCGCAGCGCATATGAAACGTTGCCTGGCCGCTGACCACCCGAACCCGGCGCATCAGCACCGGCAGATCGTCTTCACTGTCGCCGATCGGCAGCAGGTCGGTCACTTCAACCACGGCGCTGTCGCTGAGCCAGCGGGTTTGCAGCACGTTGGTGTCGGGCAGGTAAATCTGTTCGCGGCGCGCATCGGGCAAGTCCGGCGACAGTTGAAAAATACCGGCCTCGGGCGTGTCCAGCAGCGAGCAGAAGATAGAAGGGCTGTCGAATTCCGGCCAGCAGAAAAAGTCCACGCTGCCCTTGTCATTGACCAGTGCCGCGCTGCGCATGTCGCCGATGATGCCGTGGGCGGCGATGGCGCTTTGTCGTTCGAGATGATGATCAGCCATTGCCGCGAAACTCCGGATAGAGGCTCATGCCGCCGTCGATGAACAGGGTAGTGCCGACGATGTAGTCGGAGGCATCGGAGGCGAGGAAGACCACCGCATTAGCGATGTCCTCGACCTCACCGACCCGGCCGTAAGGAATGAGTTTGAGTAGGTCCTGCAGGTGGTCACCCGAGGTGGCGTCGCGATTGATCGCCGTGCGAATCGCCCCCGGCGCGATGCCATTGATGCGGATGCGCTGGTGGCTGACTTCCTGGGCGAGGGTTTGCATCAGCATGTCCACGCCACCTTTGGACGCGGCGTAATTGACGTGGCCGGCCCAGGGAATCCGCTGGTGCACCGAGCTCATATGAATAATCTTGCCGGCGGCCCGGGACACGCCTTCGCGAACACCTTGCCGGTTGAAAATCCGCAGCGCGGCACGGGCGCAGAGAAACTGGCCGGTGAGGTTGACGCCGATCACCTGGTTCCAGTCGGCAAGGCTCATGTCCATCGCATTGGCGTCTTTCTGCATACCTGAGTTGGCGACCAAAATGTCCAGCGAACCGAACGCTTCGAGGGTTTGCGCGAACAGTCGTTCGACGTCCGCTTCCTGGGAAACATCGGCCCCGATGGCAATGGCGCGACCCCCTTCAGCGTTGATCTGCCGGGCCAGTTCCTCGGCGGGAGCGGACTGGGAGTTGTAGTTGATCACCACCGCGGCCCCGGCGGCAGCCAAAGCCTTGGCGGCGCCCGCGCCGATGCCGGAACTGGAACCGGTGACGAGGGCGACTTGATGGTCGAGGGAAATCTGCATCAGCGGTGGCGCCTTGAGTTGAGGGCTTAATTAGCTGACTGGCGGGTGCTGGAGAGAGTTCACGCCGAACTGTGAAAGTTTCGTCACCTGTCCGTTTCCATGTTTTGTGCGGGAACGATAAAGGAGGCGACTACGCTGGCCCCATCGCGAGCAGGCTCACTCCCACAGGGGATCTGCGCTAATGCCTAGATCAAATGTGGGAGCGAGCTTGCTCGCGATGGAGCCTTAACACTCACCCAACAATTGCCTGCTTTCCCCTTGATCAGCCTTATGGCAACTTGCACGCCCCAGCTGAGACCTGACCTCATGGCCAACCCCTACCGCGACCTCTTCAAAGCCCCTGGCAGCAAAGCTTTTGTGCTGGCCGGCATGATCGCGCGCATGCCGATTTCCATGACCGGCATCGGCCTGATCACCATGCTCTCGCAACTGCAAGGCGGCTACGGTCTGGCCGGTGCAGTGGCGGCGACGTTTGCCTTGGCCACGGCGTTTTGTGCGCCGCAAGTCTCGCGGCTGGTGGATCGCTATGGCCAGGGCCGGGTTCTGCCGATCTCGGCGCTGATAGGCGGTGGGGCGTTGTTGCTGGTGTTGCTGTGCACTCGCTTGCAGGCGCCGCAGTGGACGTTGTTTGTGTTCGCCGCGCTGGCCGGTTGCATGCCGAGCATGTCGGCGATGGTCCGGGCGCGCTGGACCGAGGTGTATCGCGGCGAACCGGAGCTGCAAACCGCTTACGCGCTGGAATCGGTGCTGGACGAAGTCTGTTTTATCGTCGGGCCGCCGCTGTCGGTGGGACTGTGTGTAGTGGCGTTCCCCGAGGCCGGACCATTGGCGGCGTTGCTGATGCTGGCGATCGGGGTGACGGCGTTTGTGTTGCAACGCGACACCGAGCCGGCGATTCATCCCCATGAAGAACACCATCAGGGCTCGATCATCCGTTCTCTCGACATTCAATTGCTGATGCTGTTGATGGTCGCCATGGGCACCATCGTTGGCGTTGTGGATGTGGTCAGCGTCGCCTTCGCTCAACAACAGGGCCAGCCGGCGGCGGCGAGCATTGTGTTGTCGGTGTATGCCATCGGTTCCTGCCTCGCGGGATTGGCGTTCGGGGCGTTACGCTCGAAAGTGCCGCTGCCACGATTGTTTCTGTATGGCGGGGTGGCGACGGCGGTGACCACACTGCCGTTGCTGCTGGCGACGAACATTCTCGGGCTGTCGCTGGCGGTGTTTGTCGCCGGGCTTTTCTTTGCGCCGACGCTGATTGTGGCGATGGCGTTGGTGGAGCAAATTGTACCGCCGGCCAAACTGACGGAAGGCCTGACATGGTTGGTCACCGGGTTAAGCATTGGCGTGGCAATGGGTGCGGCGAGTTCGGGTTGGCTGATCGATGCCTATGGAGCGCGTAGCGGGTTTTGGGTGGCCATCGCTGCCGGTGCTGTCGTCCTCGGTTCCGCAGTCCAAAGCTTCCGTCACTTGAAATAAAGAACCCCTGTAGGAGTACGACTAATTCTCGGCGGCGCTCATCCGTTCTCTTGATAGACAACTTTTCGAGGTAAGCCCGGTGACCCAGCTGACATTGCTGTGCCTGCCCTATTCAGGCGCGAGCGCCATGGTCTACAGCCGCTGGCGGCGCAAATTGCCGGAGTGGCTGAAGTTGCAACCGGTTGAGCTGCCAGGGCGCGGCGCACGGTTTGGCGAAGCACTGCAGACCGATATGCGCGCGTTGGCCCGCCAATTGGCGGCAGAGTTGCAAACGTCCTTGCGCGCGCCTTACGCATTGTTCGGCCATAGCCTGGGTGCGTTGCTGGCTTGTGAACTGGCCCACGCCTTGCGCGCGCTGGGTTGCCCGGAACCGGTGGCTCTGTTCGCCTCGGGCACCGCCGCGCCGACGATGCGCAGTGATTACGACCGTGGCTTTGGCGAGCCCAGGAGCGACGCAGAACTGATTGATCAGTTGCGCACGCTCAATGGCACCAGCGAAGAGATTCTGGCCAACGAAGAGTTGATGAGCCTGACGTTGCCGGTCCTGCGTGCCGACTTTTTGCTGTGCGGACGTTTTGAGCCGTTGCCGCGTCCATTGCTCAAATGTCCCGTGCACGTGCTTGGTGGCACCACCGACCGTGCCACCACCGAACAGTTGATCGGCTGGAGCAAGGAAACCCACGGCAGCTTTTCCGTGGACATGCTGGCTGGCGGGCACTTCTTTATTCATGAGCACGAAGCCAAGGTGTTGCGGGTGATCAAGGACCAGCTCGACGTGCATCATCGCCGACACGCCATGGCCGCCAGCGCCTGACCCCATCTCCCGCATCACAAAATCCCCTGTAGGAGTGAGCCTGCTCGCGATAGCGGTGTATCAGTCAACTTGATGGTGACTGACACACCGCTATCGCGAGCAGGCTCGCTCCCACAGGGGTTTATGACACCCTGACACTCCGCGTTTCACCTCCTTTCTGACACTTGTTCTCATTCGCTAATTTTTCCGGTCTGCATTCGTTTTATAGGGACGACGTGCCTTTGTGCTTCCTGCCAACGATCCGGATGCTTAGAAATGAATGCTGAAGACTCCTTGAAACTTGCTCGCCGGTTTATCGGGCTGCCCCTGGAAAAGCGGCACATGTTCCTTGCGGCCTTGCAAAAGGAAGGCGTTGATTTCGCCCGGTTCCCCATTCCTGCCGGTGTAGAGGCCGAGGATCGCCAGGCGCTGTCATACGCCCAGCAACGCATGTGGTTTCTCTGGCAACTGGACCCGCAAAGCGGCGCGTACAACCTGCCCGGCGCGGTGCGGCTGACCGGGCGTCTGAACCTGTCGGCGCTGGAGCAAGCCTTCGCCAGCCTGGTGGTGCGTCACGAAACCCTGCGCACGGTGTTCCAGCGCCAGGCCGACGACACCTTGCTGCAAGTGCCGGCCAGCGCGCCGCTAGTCATCGATCAGGTGGATTTCAGCGCGTTACCCGCCTCGGAGCGCGAAGTGGCAGTCGCTCAAGCGGCCGAGCACCAATCGGTGTTGCCGTTTGACCTGTCGGTTGGCCCACTGCTGCGCGTCACCTTGCTCAAGCTCGCTGACGAAGAACACGTCCTGCTGCTGACCCTGCACCACATCGTTTCCGACGGCTGGTCGATGAACGTGCTGATCGACGAATTCATCCGCTGCTACGACGCCTTTGAGGCGGGCACGCAACCGCAACTCGCGGCGTTGCCGATCCAGTACAGCGACTATGCCTTGTGGCAGCGCCGCTGGCTGGAGGCGGGCGAACAGGCGCGTCAACTCGATTACTGGCAGGCGCAACTGGGTGACGAACATCCAGTGCTGGAACTGCCGCTGGACCATTCGCGCCCGGCCATGCCGAGCTATCGCGGCACTCGCTATGAATTCGCGGTGGACAGCCATCTCGCCGAGCAACTGCGCAGCACTGCACAGAAACACAACATCACGCTGTTCATGCTCTTGCTTGGCGCATTCAACGTGCTGCTGCATCGCTACACCGGGCAGACCGATATCCGCGTCGGCGTGCCGATCGCCAACCGCAACCGCGCCGAGATCGAAGGCCTGATCGGTTTCTTCGTCAACACCCAGGTGCTGCGCACTCAACTTGACGGCCAGACCCGGGTCGACGACTTGCTGCAGGCGATCAAGGAAACCGCCCTCGGTGCCCAGGCTCATCAGGACTTGCCGTTCGAACGGCTGGTCGATGCGCTGAAACTGGAGCGCAGCCTCAGCCACACGCCGCTGTTCCAGGTGATGTATAACCACCAGCCGCAGGTTGCGGACGTGTCTTCGATCAGCACCGGCTCGGGCCTGGAGCTGGGCAGCATTGCCTGGCAAAGCCGCACCACCCAGTTCGACCTGACCCTGGATACCTGGGAGAAGGGCGGCAAACTGCACGCTGCGCTGACCTATGCGGACGACCTTTTCGACGCCGCCACCATCGAGCGGATGGCGCGCCACTGGAGCAATCTGCTGACGGCGCTGGTCGCTGACCAGCACCAGCGGATCGGTGAAATGCCGCTGCTGGAGGCGGGTGAACAGCAGGTGCTGGTGCATGACTGGAACCGCACTCAGGCTGCTTACCCGACCGATGTCTGCATTCACGCGTTGATCGAAGATCAGGTTCAGCGAACCCCGGATGCGCCGGCCCTGATGTTCGGTGCACGGACGTTGACCTATGGACAGCTCGATGCCCGCGCCAATCAACTGGCTCATCGGCTGCGCGAGCAGGGCGTGGGCCCGGATGTGTTGGTGGGCATTTGCGTCGAGCGCTCGCTGGAAATGGTCATCGGCCTGCTGGCGATTCTGAAGGCCGGGGGTGCCTACGTCCCGCTGGACCCCGAATACCCGCAAGAACGCCTGGCCTACATGATCGAAGACAGCGGCATTGCCCTGTTGCTCACTCAATCTTCACTGTTGCCAGCCTTGCCGACCGTTGCGATCGATGTCATTACCCTCGATCAGGACACTGGCTGGCTGGCTGCCTACAGCGAGCAGCGTCCCGAGGTGGCGGTGGTTCCTTTGAGCCTCGCGTATGTGATTTACACCTCCGGTTCCACCGGAAAACCCAAGGGTGCCGGCAACAGTCATGCGGCGCTGGTCAACCGTTTGTGCTGGATGCAGGAAGCCTATGGGCTGGACGCCAGCGACGCGGTGCTGCAAAAAACCCCGTTCAGTTTCGACGTGTCGGTGTGGGAATTTTTCTGGCCGCTGATGACCGGTGCCCGGCTGGTGGTGGCAGAGCCCGGGGCGCATCGAGAACCGGCGCGCCTGATCGAGACCATCGTCGAGTACGGCATCAGCACGTTGCACTTCGTGCCGTCGATGTTGCAGGCGTTTATCCACGAGCCGGGTGTCGAGGCCTGTGTCGGCCTCAAGCGCATCGTGTGCAGTGGTGAAGCCTTGCCACTCGACGCCCAGCAACAGGTCTTCGCCAAACTGCCCAAGGCTGGGTTGTTCAACCTGTATGGCCCGACCGAAGCGGCCATCGACGTCACCCACTGGACCTGTGTCGATGAAGGTGCCGACAGCGTGCCCATCGGTCGGCCGATTGCCAACCTGCGCACCCATGTACTCGATGCCGAACACTTGCCGGTGCCCAGCGGCGTGGCCGGTGAGTTGTACCTCGGCGGTGCCGGGCTTGCGCGCAGCTACCACCGACGTCCGGGCCTGACCGCCGAGCGATTTGTGCCGTGCCCGTTCCATGACGGTGCGCGTTTGTACCGCACGGGTGACCGGGTACGCCAACGCGCCGACGGGGTGATCGAATACCTGGGCCGTCTCGATCATCAAGTCAAGTTGCGTGGCCTGCGGATCGAACTGGGGGAAATCGAAACCCGGTTGATGCAGCATCCGCTGGTGCGTGAAGCGGTGGTTCTGGTGCAGGGCGGCAAACACCTGGTGGCGTATCTGGTACTTGAGAGTGCCGAGCCCGCCGAACAATGGCAGCAGGACGTCAAGGCCTGGCTGCTGGGCAGCCTGCCGGAATACATGGTCCCGACCTACCTGATGACTCTGGCGAAATTGCCGGTCACCGCTAACGGCAAGCTTGACCGCAAAGCCTTGCCGCAGCCGGATGCGGCGCCGCAACAAGCCTTCGTCGAACCTCAAGACGTCATGCAAAAGACGCTCGCCGCCATTTGGCAGGAGGTGCTGGGCCTTGCGCGTGTCGGCCTCGAAGACAACTTTTTCGAACTCGGCGGCGACTCGATCATTTCCATTCAAGTGGTCAGTCGGGCTCGGCAGGCCGGCATCCGCCTGAGCCCACGGGACTTGTTCCAGTACCAGAGCGTGCGCAGTCTGGCGCTGGTGGCCACGCTCGACAGCCACAGCGCTGTCGATCAGGGGCCAGTCAGTGGTGAAGCACGGCTGTCGCCGGTGCAAGCGCTGTTTTTCGAACAACCGGTGGTCGAGCGTGAGCACTGGAACCAATCACTGCTGTTGACGCCTCGTGAACCGTTGAACGCGGCATGGCTCGAGGCGGCGTTGACCCACGTATTGAATCACCATGATGCCCTGCGCCTGCGCTTCAGCCACAGCGCGGATGGCTGGCACCAGGTGCACGGATCGCTGGTCGAGCGCGCAGAGCTGTGGCAGCGCGCAGCCACGTCTACCGAGCAGTTGACCGCCGCCTGCGACGAAGCGCAGCGCAGCCTGAACCTGGAAAACGGGCCGCTGCTGCGTGCATTGCTGGTCAGCATGGCCGATGGCAGCCAGCGCTTGTCGCTGATCATTCATCACTTGGTCGTAGACGGCGTTTCCTGGCGCGTGTTGCTGGAAGACCTGCAGCAGGCCTACGAACAACTGGCCGGTGCCGGACGCGTGTCGTTGCCGGCCAAAACCAGTGCTTATCAGGCCTGGACAGAACGGCTGGCCGAGCAGGCGCAACGGTTTGATGGGCAACTGGCGTACTGGAAACACCAGCAAAGCCGCGCGGCAGAGCTGCCGTGCGATCGCCCCGAAGGCGGTTTGCAGAATGTACATGGGCAGAAAATCGAATGGCGCCTCGGTGCCGAGCTTACGCGGCAACTGTTGCAGCAGGCGCCAATGGCCTATCGGACTCAGGTCAACGACCTGTTGCTGACGGCGCTGGCGCGCACCATCAGCCGCTGGACCGGCCAGCCGGACACTTTGATCCAGCTGGAAGGCCATGGCCGCGAAGACCTGTTCGACGATGTCGATCTGACGCGTACGGTGGGCTGGTTCACCAGTCTGTTCCCGGTCAATCTGACCAGCACCGACGACCTCGATGGCTCGATCAAGACGGTCAAGGAGCAGCTGCGTGCCGTCCCTGACAAAGGCCTGGGTTATGGCGTGCTGCGCTACCTGGCGGATCCGGCGATCGGCGCGCAGCTGTCGGCCCTGACGCCACCGCGCATCACGTTCAACTACCTGGGGCAGTTCGACCGGCAGTTCGACGAGAAGGCCTTGCTGGTGCCCGCGACCGAGCCGGGCGGTACGGCTCAGGATGAGCAGGCGCCGCTGGCCAACTGGCTGACCGTCGAAGGTCAGGTGTATGGCGGTGAGCTGGCCCTGAGCTGGGGCTTCAGCCACGAGATGTTTGATGCCGCGACGATCCAGCGCCTGGCGGATGATTACGCCGTTCAGTTGCAAGACTTGATTGAACACTGCTGTGCCTTGAAGGCGTCGCTGGCCACCCCGTCCGACTTCCCGTTGGCGCGCATCACCCAGGCACAACTGGATGCCTTGCCGATGGCGGCCTCGACCATCGAGGATGTGTACCCGCTGTCTCCGATGCAGCAGGGCATGCTGTTCCATACCCTCTATGAGCCGGAAGTCGGCGCCTATATCAGCCAGTTGCGCCTGGACATCCAGGGCCTGGATCCGCAGCGATTCGCCAAGGCCTGGCAAGCGGCCCTTGATCGTCACGATATTTTGCGCAGTAGCTTCCACTGGCAGGGCCTCGATACCGCGCACCAAGTGATTGCCCGTCAGGTGACATTGCCCCTTGAGGTGCTTGAAACGGCCGATCTGGATACGTTGGCCGATACCGAGCGTGCCCTCGGTTTCGCGCTGGATACGGCGCCGCTGTTGCGCTTGAAACTGGTGCGTACCGGCGCCGATGCATGGCACCTGATTTACACCAGCCACCACATCTTGATGGACGGCTGGAGCAACGCGCAGTTGCTGGGCGAAGTGATTGAACATTATGCCGCCGGGCAGGCGTTGCCGACGCCATTGGGGCAGTACCGTGATTACCTTGGCTGGTTGCAACAGCAATCGGCCGCCGCTGGCGAGCAATTCTGGAAAGCTGCATTGGCACCGCTGCAAGCGCCAACGCTGTTGGCCGAAGCCTTGCGCCCACCGGTGGGCGGGCAGGGCAGTGAAGCCCTTCGCGTTGCCCTGGACCCGCAGGCAACCCTGCGTCTGTCCGAGTTCGCGCGGCAACAGAAAGTCACGCTCAACACCCTGTTTCAAGCGGCCTGGAGCCTGGTGCTTCAGCGTTACACCGGTCAGGATTGCGTGGCTTTTGGCGCCACGGTTGCCGGCCGTTCGGCGCCGCTGCCGGGAATCGAGCAACAGCTGGGCCTGTTCATCAACACCCTGCCGCTGGTGTGTGCGATGAGCCCGGATCAGACCGTCAGTCAGTGGCTGGGGGAGCTGCAAGGGCTGAACCTGGCCCTGCGCGAGTTCGAGCATGTGCCGTTGTACGATATTCAGGGCTGGGCAGGGCAACAGGGTTCGGCGCTGTTCGACAGCCTGCTGGTGTTCGAAAACTTCCCGGTGGCTGAAGCGCTGAAACAAGGTGCTCCGGCCGGTCTGTCGTTCGCTAACCTGCACAACCACGAACGCACGCACTATCCCCTGACGCTGGGCATCGAACTGGGTGAAGGTTTGAGCCTGGAGTTCAGCTACGACGCGGCGCGCTTCAGTGCTTCGCAAGTCATTGAGCTGAGCGCCAACCTGCAGCACCTGCTCACCCAGTTGAGCACTCAGCCAAACGCCCGGCTGGGCGCTCTAAAGTTGCTCGACGACGCGGGTGCCCAGGCCATGCTGACGCTCTGCCAGCCGCCAGCGGTGTGCCTCCATGACTACGCGCTGGTGCACCAGCGCATTGCCGCCCAGGCGCAAGCGACTCCGGATGCGCTGGCCGTGCAGGCAGGTGAACTGACCCTGAGCTACGGCCAATTGAACGCTCAGGCCAACCGTCTAGCACACCGCCTGCTCGCCAGCGGCGTCGGCCCCGGCCAGCGTGTCGGCCTGGCAATGCGTCGCGGCCCACAGCTGATTGTCAGCCTGCTCGCGGTCCTCAAAAGCGGCGCGGCCTATGTACCACTAGACCCGAAATACCCGGCCCAGCGACTGGCCTACATGATCGAAGACAGCCGCCTGGAGCTGTTGTTGTGTGAATCCGGTCTGCTGAGCGACGTGCCGCTGCCATCACACATTACTCGCCTGAGTCTGAGTGAGCAGGCGGACGAACTGGCCGGCTACCCCGAGACTGATCCGTTGAATCGTGCGGTGGCCGAGGACCTGGCCTACGTGATCTACACCTCGGGTTCGACCGGGCTACCCAAGGGTGTTGCCATTGCCCACGGTGCCTTGCGCGAGTTCTGCCAGAGCGCTGCCGAGTATTCGGTGCTTGACGCCAGCGACCGGGTGCTGCAGTTCGCGACGTTCAGCTTCGACGGCTTTGTCGAGCAGTGCTACCCGCCGTTGTGTGTGGGCGCAGCGCTGGTCATGCGCGGTGACGATCTGTGGGATGCCACGCAACTGGCCGACGAAATCGTCCGCCGTGGTGTGACGCTCGCTGACCTGCCGGCCGCTTACTGGTATCTGCTGGCGCGCGAGTGCGCCAGTGGTGTCATCAAAACCCTCGGCGATTTGCGTCAGGTACACGTCGGTGGCGAAGCCATGTCGGTGGAGGGGCTGCGCCTTTGGCACGAGGCCGGCCTGAATCATGTACGTTTGCTCAACACCTACGGGCCAACCGAGGCAACGGTCGTGTCCAGCGTGCATGAGTGCCGCCTGACGGATGCCAACGACAGTTTCGGTATCCCGATCGGTCGGGCGATTCCCGGTCGCGCGTTGTACGTGCTCGACAGTGCCGGGCAATTGTTGCCTGCCGGTGGCGTCGGCGAGTTGTGCATCGGTGCACCGGCCAGCCTCGCCCAGAGTTACTTCGACCGCCCGGCACTCACCGCCGAACGTTTCCTTCCCGATCCATTTGCCCTTGAGCCGGGCGCACGGCTGTACCGCAGCGGTGACCTTGCGCGCTACAACAACGTCGGTGATCTCGAATATGCCGGGCGCATCGACCACCAGGTGAAAATTCGCGGTTTGCGCATCGAAATGGGCGAAATCGAGGCCTGCCTGCAAGCCCGCGATCACGTCCGCGAAGCCGCCGTCATCGCCCAGGACGGTCCGACCGGTGCGCAACTGGTGGCGTACGTGGTGCCGAGTGATGCCGGGTTGCCTGACGCCGAACAGTCCGTGCAAGCGCAATGGATCGATCAACTCAAATCGGCGTTGCGCCAGGCATTGCCCGACTACATGGTGCCGGCACACCTGGTGTTGCTGGCCGCGTTGCCGCTCAACAACAACGGCAAACTCGACCGCAATGCGCTGCCCAAGGTTGACCTGACTCAGGGGCCGCACACCTGTGTGGCGCCGCAAAGCGACCTTGAAATTCAGCTTGGAAGAATCTGGGAAGCGGTGTTGCACATCCCCTCGATTGGCCTGACCGACCACTTCTTCGAACGTGGCGGACACTCCTTGCTGGCCACCCAGGTGATTTCCCGGGTGCGTCACGAACTGACCCTCGATGTGCCGATGCGCGCCCTGTTCGAACATCCGACGCTAGGGGACTTTGCGGCGTGTTGCGCGACGTTCCAGCACAGCGTAACGCTGTCGATGGTTGCGCTTGAGCGCGGCCAGCCCATGCCGTTGTCCTATGCCCAGGAACGCCAGTGGTTTCTTTGGCAACTGGAACCGGACAGCGCCGCCTACCACGTGCCGAGTGCCTTGCGCCTGCACGGTCCGCTGGACGTCAGGGCGCTGCAACGCAGTGTCGACCGGTTGGTGGCGCGTCACGAACCGCTGCGCACCACGTTTCGCCAGGATGACGAACACACCGTTCAGATCATTCACCCGCAGGGCTCGGTGGCTATCCACCAGCAAACCCTTGAAGCCGGCGAAGACGCAATTCCGGGCTGGGTGCAGACGCAGATCCGTCAGCCATTCGATCTGACGAGCGGGCCGCTGTTGCGAATCAATTTGCTGCAGGTGGCGGCGGATGATCATGTCTTGGTGATCACTCAGCACCACATCGTTTCCGATGGCTGGTCGATGCAGGTCATGGTGCAGGAACTGGTTGAACTGTACGCCAGTGAACACGCTGGCCGGCCGCACCCCCTGACGCCATTGACCCTGCAATACGCCGATTTTGCCCAGTGGCAACGTCAGTGGATGGACGCGGGCGAGCGCGAGCGACAACTGGCGTACTGGGTCGCGCAGTTGGGCGGTGAGCAGCCGGTGCTGGAGTTGCCGCTGGATCACGCGCGGCCAGCGGTGCAAAGCTATCGCGGCGCACGCCTGGACCTGGCGCTGGACTCGAACCTGAGCACGCAACTGCATGACGTTGCACGACGCGAAGGTGTGACCTTGTTCATGCTGTTGCTGGCCTCGTTCCAGATCCTGTTGCACCGTTACAGCGGTCAAAACGATGTTCGCGTCGGCGTGCCGATTGCCAACCGCAACCGCGCCGAAACCGAGGGTTTGATCGGCTTCTTCGTCAATACCCAAGTGATGCGTGGGCAAATCGACGGCGAGCTGAGTGTGCGTGATTTGCTGGAGCAAACCCGACAAGCCGCGCTGGGTGCGCAATCCCATCAAGACCTGCCGTTCGAGCAACTGGTCGACGCCTTGGCGCCGGAGCGCAGCCTGAGCCGCAGCCCGTTGTTCCAGGTGTTGTTCAACCACCAGAGCGCCGAGGCACCGAGGGCCGGACTGGATGATTTGCGTATCGAAAGTCTGGCGTGGGACAGCGCCACGGCGCAGTTCGACCTGACCCTGGATTCGACCGAAACCGCTGCCGGTTTGCGGGTCTCGCTGACCTACGCCACCGACTTGTTCGAAGCGTCTTCCATTGCGCGCATGGCCGGGCATTGGCAGGCATTGCTGACCGGTATCGTGGCGGAGCCAGGCCAGCGGATCAGCGATTTGTCGATGCTGGCGCCGGCCGAGCGCCAAGTCATCCTGCACGACTGGAACGCGACGGCCACCGATTACCCGCTGACCTCAAGCGTGCAGCAGTTGATCGAAGCCCAGGTCTTGACCACCCCCCACGCTCCGGCGCTGGTCTTCGCTGACCAAACTCTGAGCTACGCGCAACTCAATGCCCGCGCCAACCAGTTGGCCCACAAGCTGATCGGCTCGGGTGTCGGTGCCGAAAGCCTGGTGGGCGTCGCCGCCGAGCGTTCGCTGGAAATGGTCATCGGCCTGCTGGCGGTGCTCAAGGCCGGCGGTGCCTACGTGCCACTGGACCCGGAATACCCGCAGGATCGCTTGCGCTACATGATCGAAGACAGCGGCGTGCAATTACTGCTGACCCAGAGCCATTTGCGCGACGCACTGCCGCTGTTCGCCAGCGTGCAGACGCTGCTGCTGGATGAACCGTTGGGCGGTTATGCCGAGAGCAACCCGAACGTGGCGGTCGATGGTGAAAACCTCGCCTACGTGATCTACACCTCGGGCTCCACCGGCCAGCCAAAAGGCGCGGGCAACCGCCATTCGGCGCTGACCAACCGCTTGTGCTGGATGCAGCAAGCCTACGGTCTGGGCGCTGGCGACAGCGTGCTGCAAAAAACCCCGTTCAGCTTCGACGTTTCGGTGTGGGAGTTCTTCTGGCCGTTGATGACCGGCGCACGACTGGTCGTCGCCGCGCCAGGGGATCATCGCGATCCGGCGAAACTGGTGGCGTTGATCAACCGTGAGCAGATCAGCACGCTGCACTTTGTGCCGTCGATGTTGCAGGCCTTTGTGCAGGATATCGACGTCGCGAGCTGCACCAGCCTCAAACGTATCGTTTGCAGCGGCGAAGCCCTGCCGGCGGATGCGCAGCAGCAAGTGTTCGCCAAGTTGCCGAACGCCGCGCTGTACAACCTGTACGGCCCGACCGAGGCGGCCATCGACGTCACCCACTGGACCTGCGTGGAAGAGGGGCGCGACAGCGTGCCGATCGGCCAACCGATCGCCAACCTCGGTTGCTACATCCTCGACGACAACCTGGAGCCGGTGCCAAGCGGTGTGTTGGGCGAGTTGTACCTGGCCGGTGAAGGTCTGGCCCGGGGTTACCACCAGCGTCCGGCGCTGACCGCCGAGCGGTTCGCGGTCAGCCCGTTTGGTGATGGCGAGCGGATCTACCGCACCGGCGACCTGGCCCGTTATCGCGCCGATGGCGTGATCGAATACGCCGGGCGGATCGACCATCAGGTCAAGCTGCGTGGCTTGCGCATCGAGTTGGGTGAAATCGAAGCGCGACTGCTGGAGCACGCCACTGTGCGCGAAGCCGCAGTGTCAGTGGTCGATGGCAAGCAACTGGTGGCCTACGTGGTGCTGGCCGACGACAGCGCCGATTGGCGCCCGGACCTGGTCGCGCACTTGCAGCGTGGACTGCCGGACTACATGGTGCCAAATCACTGGCTTAGCCTGGCGCAGATGCCGCTGAGCCCCAACGGCAAACTGGATCGCAAAGCCTTGCCCAAACCTGATATCAGCACCGGCAAGGCCGACTATGTTGCGCCGCGCAGTGAACTGGAACAGCGCATCGCCGCGGTCTGGGCCGATGTGTTGAAGCTTGAGCGGGTCGGGCTGACGGATAACTTCTTCGAACTGGGCGGCGATTCGATCATCTCGATTCAGGTGGTCGGGCGTGCGCGCCAGGCCGGGATCCAGTTCACCCCTAAAGACCTGTTCCAGCACCAGAACGTCCAGGCGCTGGCCACCGTCGTCCGCCTGGGTGTCAGCGGGTCGGTTGTCGCTCAGGGACCGGTCAGCGGCGCGACGCCCTTGCTGCCGTTCCAGCAGTTGTTCTTCGGCAGCGAGATTGCCGAGCGTCATCACTGGAACCAGTCGGTGCTGCTCAAGCCGGCCGAAGCCTTGAACGCACAAACTCTGGAGCAGGCCCTGCAAAGCCTGGTCGCGCATCACGATGCGTTGCGCCTGTCGTTCAATCAAACCAGCGAAGGCTGGACGGCCACCCATCGCCCGCTCGACAGCGCACACACGCTGCTGTGGCAAGGCGCTGTGACCGACGATGCGCAACTGCACGAGGCCTGCCTGCAAGCCCAGCGTAGTTTCAATCTGGCCGATGGCCCACTGGTGCGCGGTCTGTTGCTGGACCTGGCCGATGGTTCCCAGCGCTTGCTGCTGGCGGTGCATCACTTGGTGGTGGACGGCGTGTCATGGCGGATTTTGCTGGAGGATCTGCAAAGTGCCTATCAGCAGCTCTGCAACGCACAGGTGGCGAAGCTGCCGGCGAAAACCAACGCGTTCAAGCACTGGGCCGAACGCTTGCAGCAGCATGCGCCAAACCTTGAAGGCGAACTGGACCTGTGGCGCGGACAATTGCAAGGTGCGCCCACTGACCTGCCGTGCGACAACCCGTACGGCAGCGTGCAGAACCGCCATGCCCTGACGGTGCAGACGCGCCTTGACCAGGACCTGACCCGGCAACTGCTGCAACAGGCCCCGGCGGCGTATCGGACGCAGGTCAACGACCTGTTGATGACGGCACTGGCGCGGGTGATCTGTCGCTGGACCGGCCACGACTCGACGCTGATCCAGCTTGAGGGCCACGGTCGCGAAGACCTGTTCGACGACATCGACGTAACCCGCACGGTCGGTTGGTTCACCAGTGTGTTCCCGGTGCGCCTCACACCGGCCGCCAGCCTCGATGCCTCGATCAAGCAGATCAAGGAACAGCTGCGAGCGATCCCCGACAAAGGGCTCGGCTTCGGAGTGTTGCGTTACATGGGCGATGAGGCCACGCGCCGTGTGCTCGGCGAGTTGCCGTCACCGCGCATCACCTTCAACTACCTGGGGCAGTTCGACAGTCAGTTCGATGACGCCGCATTGTTCGTGCCGGCCAGCGAAAGTGCCGGCGAAGAGCAGAGCCCGCTGGCACCGCTGGGCAACTGGCTGGAGCTCAATGGCCGTGTGTATGGCGGTGAGCTGAGCCTGGGCTGGACCTTCAGCCGCGAGATGTTCGATGAAGCCACCGTCCAGCGCCTGGCCGATGAGTATGCCGTGGAACTGAAGGCGCTGATCGAGCATTGCAGCCACGATCGTCACGCCGGTATCACGCCGTCCGACGTTCCGCTGGCGGCACTGACCCAGGCGCAGCTCGATGCCTTGCCGAATGCCGGAGCGGACGTCGAAGACATCTATCCGCTGTCGCCGATGCAGCAGGGCATGTTGTTCCACAGCCTTTACGAGCAAGGGTCGGGCGACTACATCAATCAGATGCGTGTCAGCGTCCAGGGCCTGGACGCCGAGCGTCTGCGCCAGGCCTGGCAGGCCGCGCTGGATAATCATGCGATCCTGCGCACCCGTTTCGTCTGGTCCACCGAGCAGGAGCAGCCGTTACAGATCGTGCAGCGTCGGGCTGACCTGCCGTTCGCCTTGCATGACTGGCGTGATCGCTCCGACCTGATGCCCGCGCTGGACGCGCTGGCAGAAGAACAACTGCGTGAAGGCTTTGATCTGCTCCAGGCGCCACTGTTACGCCTGGTGCTGGTGCGTACCGGCAATGACAGCCACGAGATGATCTACACCAGTCATCATATTTTGATGGATGGCTGGAGCAACTCGCAGTTGCTCGGCGAGGTGTTGCAGCGCTATGCCGGGCAGACGCCGGCCGCCACGGTGGGACGTTACGCGGATTACATCGGCTGGTTGCAGCGCCAGGACGCACAGGCCAGCGAGCAGTTCTGGAAAGGGCAGTTGGCGACGCTCGATGAGCCGACGCGACTGGCCCAGGGCCGGATCGATAGCACTCCGGCACTGGATGCCAGCGGCCATGATCAGCACACGCGCCTGATGGATCGTGACCAGACGCAACGCCTGAGCGAGTTTGCCCGTCAGCAGAAAGTCACCCTCAACACCTTGGTGCAAGCGGCGTGGCTGCTCTTGCTGCAACGCTATACCGGACAGGCTACGGTCGCGTTCGGCGCCACGGTCGCCGGGCGTCCGGCCGATTTGCCAGGCGTCGAACATCAGGTCGGGTTGTTCATCAACACCTTGCCGGTGATTGCCAGCCCAAGTGCCGAGCAAACGATCGGTGCCTGGTTGCAGCAGGTACAGGCGCAGAACCTGGCCTTGCGCGAGTTCGAATACACGCCGTTGGCGGACATTCAACGCTGGTCGGGCCATCGGGGTGATGGCTTGTTCGACAGCCTGCTGGTGTTCGAGAACTACCCGGTGTCCGAGGCACTGGACAAGGGTGCGCCGCAAGGCATGCGCTTTGGCCAGGTGTCCAGCCACGAACAAACCAACCTGCCGCTGACCGTGCTGGTGGATCTGGGTGACACGCTGTCGTTGCAGTTCGCCTATGCGCGCCGGCATTTCAGCGCCGAGATCATCGAGCAGATCGCCAGCCAGATGCAGCACCTGTTGCGGCAAATGGCCGGATCGACGGCGGATCATCTGCTGGGCGAGTTGCGCCTGATGGATGACGCGCAGCAGCAATTGATTGTGCGCGACTGGAACCGCAACAGCGCCAGCTACCCGCAAACCGAGAGCCTGCATCAGCTAATCGCGGCTCAGGCGCACAAAACGCCTGGCGCGATTGCCGTGAGTCTGGACGATCAGCAACTCAGCTACAGCGAGTTGAATCGCCGGGCCAACCGGCTCGCGCATTTGCTCATCGAGCGCGGCGTAGGTGCCGACGTACTGGTAGGGTTGGCGGCGGAACGTTCGATCGAGATGATCGTCGGCCTGCTGGCTATCCTCAAGGCGGGCGGTGCCTACCTGCCGCTGGATCCTCAATACCCTGCCGAGCGCTTGCAGTACATGGTCGAGGACAGCGGCATCGACTTGCTGTTGATGCAGCCTGGCGTGCTCGCGCACCTGACGCTACCGACACAGATTCAGACCTTGCTGCTGGGCAGCGACGGCGATGTGCAGCCGGATCAACCGGACACCGACCCGCAAGTGACGGTGGACAGCGACAACCTGGCGTATGTGATCTACACCTCCGGTTCTACCGGCAAGCCCAAGGGCACGCTGCTCGCCCATCAGCATGTGTTGCGTTTGTTCGAGGCCACCGACCACTGGTTCAACTTCGGCGCCGAGGATCGCTGGACGTTGTTCCACTCCTACGCGTTCGACTTTTCGGTCTGGGAAATCTTTGGCGCGTTGCTGCACGGTGGCCGACTGGTGATCGTGCCGCACAGCGTCAGCCGTTCGCCGCAAGAGTTTTACGCGCTGTTGTGTCGCGAGCAGATCACGGTGCTGAACCAGACGCCATCGGCCTTCAAGCAATTGATGCAGGTGGCCACCGATGCTCAGGAGAGCGGGCAACCATCACTGCGTTATGTGGTGTTCGGCGGCGAGGCGCTGGAGGTCAAGAGTCTGCGGCCATGGTTCGAGCGCTTCGGCGATAGTGCGCCACAACTGGTCAACATGTACGGCATCACCGAAACCACGGTGCACGTCACCTATCGACCGCTGACCCTGGCCGACCTGCACAACGACGCTGGCAGTCCGTTGGGCGAGCCGATTGCGGATTTGTCCTGGTACGTGCTGGATGCCGATCTCCACCCGGTGCCCAAGGGTTGCATCGGTGAGTTGCACGTCAGCGGCGCCGGACTCGCCCGCGGTTATCTGAACCGCGCCGATTTCAGTGCCACGCGCTTCGTACCCAACCCGTTCAGCGACAGCGGTGCGCGGCTGTATCGCACCGGCGACCTGGCGCGCTACTGCGCCGACGGGCGGATTGAGTACTGCGGACGGATCGACCATCAAGTGAAAATTCGCGGCTTCCGCATCGAGCTCGGCGAAATCGAAGCACAACTGCTGGCCTTGCCCGAAATCCGCCAGGCCGTGGTGCTCGATCAGCCGGGCGCCGGTGGCGCGCAACTTGTGGCTTACCTCGTCGCTGCGCAGTCTGTCGCCCCGACAGAGCAGGGCGCATGGCGCGAACAGGTACGCCAGGTACTTAAGGGCAATCTGCCGGATTACATGGTGCCGGCGCATTGGCTGTTGCTCGATCAACTGCCGCTGACCGCCAACGGCAAACTCGACCGCAGGGCGCTGCCACAGCCGGATGCGAATCTGTTGCAGAACGCCTACGTGGCACCGGTCAGCCCGTTGCAAGAGCAACTCGCCGAGGTCTGGGCCGACGTGTTGAAAGTGGAGCGAGTGGGCCTGGCGGATAACTTCTTCGAACTCGGCGGTCATTCGTTGCTGGCGACCCAAGTGGTGCTGCGTTTGCGCGAGCTGCTGGGCTTCGAAATCCCCCTTGCCAGCCTGTTCGGCAGTGCCGATCTGGCGACATTCAGCGACGCCGTTCAAGCCCTGCAACCCGATTTGCAGCCCGTTCATGATGTTTTGGCTAAATCCTTGGAGGCCCTCAATCGTTTATCAGCAGATGAACTTGAAAAACTGATTTCCTAACGAGGACCACGGCATGCAGCAGTTGATTGAATCGGTAGGCGCACTCTCTCCCGAGAAACGCAAGGCGCTGGCGATTCTACTGGGCAAACAGGGCATTAACCTCTATGGCATTGCTCCGATTTTTCGGCGCACTGCCGGTGAGCCCCTGTTGCTTTCCTATGCTCAGGAGCGGCAGTGGTTTCTTTGGCAAATGGAACCGGACAGTGCGGCTTACCACATTCCGACGGCTCTGCGATTGCGCGGAGCGTTGGACATGGCGGTGCTGCAACGCAGCTTCGATACGCTGATCGAGCGTCACGAAAGCCTGCGCACCGGTTTTGCCCGTGGGGATCAGGACCGGGCCATTCAACTCATCAACCCACCGTTTGCGCTGCCGCTTGAGGTGCGCGCCGTGAACTCGGCAATCGATGAGGCCGCACTGCGCGGTCTGATCGAGGCTGAAATCGCCCAACCGTTCGACCTGGAACAGGACCCGCTGTTGCGAGTCCGCTTGCTGCGTCTGGCCGAGGACGATCACGTGTTGGTGATGGTCCAGCATCACATCGTTTCCGATGGCTGGTCGATGCAGGTGATGGTCGGCGAGCTGATTGAACTGTACGCCGGTTTCGCCCGCGGCACGCCTGCGGTGCTGGCGCCGTTACCGATTCAGTACGCCGACTTCGCACAGTGGCAGCGCAGCTGGATGGACGCGGGGGAGCGCGAGCGTCAGTTGGCCTATTGGGTCGAACACTTGGGCCGCGATCCGGGTGTGCTGGAGTTGCCGACCGATCATCCGCGTCCGCTGGTGCAAAGTTACCGGGGCGCACGACTCGACTTGCCGCTTGAAGGCGCACTGGGCAAAGGCTTGCAGGAGGTTGCCCGGCGCGAAGGCGTGACGCTGTTCATGTTGCTGCTGGCCTCGTTCCAGACCTTGTTGCACCGTTACAGCGGTCAAGACGATATCCGTATCGGCGTGCCGATTGCCAACCGCAATCGCGCTGAAACCGAAGGGTTGATCGGCTTCTTCGTCAACACTCAGGTCTTGCGCGCGACGATCGACAGCAGCATGACGTTCAGCGCGCTGCTGGCCCAGGCCAAGCAGTCGGCCCTGGGGGCGCAGGCGCATCAGGACCTGCCGTTCGAGCAATTGGTCGAAGCCTTGGCGCCGGAGCGCAGCCTGAGTCGCAGCCCGTTGTTCCAGGTGATGTTCAACCATCAGAGCGGTGCCCGACAGACCGGTCAGGCCATGCAGCTGCCGGGCCTGGCGGTCGAGAGCGTGAACTGGGACAGCCTCACGGCGCAGTTTGACCTGACCCTGGAAACCCATGAGTCGCCTGAAGGGGTCTGGGCGTCGCTGATTTACGCCACTGACTTGTTCGACGCCGCCACCATCGAGCGCATGGGTCGGCACTGGCAGTCGTTGCTCAAGGGCATCGTGGCCAGTGCGCAGCAACGGGTCGGTGAATTGCCAATGCTCGACGGGGCCGAGCAGCAATTGATGTTGCGCGACTGGAACCGGGCGGACGAACCGTTCGCCAGCGATCTGTGCATTCACCAGCTCATTGCCCGGCAAGCCGCTGCAACGCCTGATGCCCGGGCGGTGACGTTCGCCGAGCGTCACCTGACGTACGCCGCCCTCGAAGGCCGGGCCAATCAGTTGGCGCATGCCTTGATCGAGCGCGGGGTCGGCCCGGAAGTGCGGGTCGGCGTCGCCATGCAGCGTTCGGAAAACCTGCTGATTGCATTGCTCGCCGTACTCAAGGCCGGCGGTGTGTATGTGCCGCTGGACCCGGACTATCCCGGCGAGCGCGTGGCTTACATGCTGGAAGATAGCCGCGCCTTGTGCCTGCTGACCGAGCGTGAGGTGGCTGCGAGTCTGTCGGTCGCCAGCGGCACCGATGTGCTGCTGATGGACAATGCCGAGGCCGACTTTGCCGGTTTTCCGCAGACGGCGCCGGTCACTCGGGTGCAGGCGGACAACCTCGCCTATGTGATTTACACCTCCGGTTCCACCGGCAAACCCAAGGGCGTGGCGATTGCCCATCGCAACGTACTGGCGCTGATCGACTGGTCGAAATCGGTCTACAGCCGCGACGACATCCAGGGTGTTCTGGCTTCCACGTCGGTGTGTTTCGACCTGTCCGTGTGGGAGCTGTTTGTCACCCTGGCCAATGGCGGGTCGCTGATCATTGCCCGCAATGCCCTCGAGCTGGCGCAGTTGCCAGCACGCGATCAAGTGCGCCTGATCAACACCGTGCCCTCGGCCATTGCCGCGTTGCAGCGCAGCGGCGACATTCCACCCGGCGTGCGCATCATCAACCTGGCCGGTGAGCCGCTCAAACAGAGCCTGGTCGACACGTTGTATGCACGCGCCACGGTCGAGCATGTCTACGACTTGTACGGCCCTTCGGAAGACACCACCTATTCCACCTGGACCCGCCGCACCGCCGGCGGTCAGCCGAGCATCGGCCGGCCACTCAAGCACACCGCCAGTTATGTCCTCGACGGCGAGTTGCAACCCGTGCCACAGGGCGTCGCAGCCGAGCTGTACCTGGCCGGCGCCGGGATCACCCGAGGTTACCTGGCGCGTCCCGGCCTGACCGCGGAAAAATACTTGCCCAACCCGTTTGGCGCACCGGGCGAGCGGTTCTATCGCACCGGCGACCTGACCCGTTATCACGCGGACGGCAACTTGCAGTACGTCGGGCGTATCGACCATCAGGTCAAGGTCCGCGGGTTCCGTATCGAGCTGGGCGAAATCGAAGCGCGGCTGTTGCAGCAAGACGCCGTGCGTGAGTTGGCGGTCCTGGCTCAGGACGGCGCGAGCGGTCAGCAATTGGTGGCTTACATCGTGCCAACCGTTGTCACCCGTGACGCCGAGGCACAAGCGCGCTTGAGTGAGGTGCTCAAAGCGGCGCTACGCGAACATTTGCCGGAATACATGGTGCCGGCGCACTTGCTGTTTCTCGACGCCTTGCCGCTGACGCCCAATGGCAAGCTGGATCGCAAGGCCCTGCCCAAACCGGATGCAGCGCTGGTGCAGCAAACCTACCTGGCCCCTGTCAACGAGATCGAGCAGCAGTTATGCGAGATCTGGCAGGGCGTATTGGGGGGGGAACGCGTCGGCGTGACCGACAACTTTTTTGCGCTGGGCGGCGACTCGATCATCTCCATTCAAGTGGTCAGCCGAGCCCGTCAGGCGGGCCTGCGCCTCACGCCAAAGGATTTGTTCCAGTTCCAGACCATTCAAGGCCTGGCCCGTGTTGTCCAGGTGGGCGACTCGTCCCTGAGCATTGAGCAAGGCCCGATCACCGGCATCACGCCGCTGTTGCCGTTCCAGCAGCGGTTTTTCGACACCGAGATTCCCGAGCGTCAGCGCTGGAACCAGGCGTTGTTGCTCAAGCCGGCCGGCGCGGTAAACGCCGCCATCCTTGAGCGGGCCTTGCAGGCGCTGGTGTTGCACCACGATGCCCTGCGTCTGAGCTTTACTCAAACCGACGGTGGCTGGACCGCGACTCACCGCGCGGGCAATGCCCAAACGCTGCTGCAATGCGTGACGCTGCAGCAGGCCAGTGAAGTCGAAGCCGTGTGCGATGCGGCGCAAGGCAGCTTGAACCTGGAGACTGGGCCGTTGTTGCGCGCGGTGTTGATGGAGTTGGCCGATGGCAGTCAGCGCCTGTTGCTGGCGATCCATCACCTGGTGGTCGATGGCGTGTCCTGGCGGGTGCTGCTGGAAGATTTGCAGCGCGCCTGTGAGCAGCTGCAAAGCGGTCAGGGGGTCTCGCTCGCGGCCAAGACCAGCCCGTTCAAGGCCTGGGCCGAACACCTTCAGACTTATGCCGGCGATGCCTTGCAACCCGAACTGCACTGGTGGACTGAGCAACTGGCTGGCGTCACCGTCGATCTGCCGTGCGACAACCCGGACGGTGGTTTGCAGAACGCCCAGGCGCTGAGTGTCGAAACCCGACTGGATCCGGACCTGACGCGTCAGTTGCTGCAACAGGCCCCGGCCGCGTATCGCACACAAATCAACGACCTGTTGCTGACGGCACTGGCGCGGGTCATCTGCCGCTGGACCGGGCAGGCATCGGCCTTGATTCAACTTGAGGGCCATGGTCGCGAGGAGTTGTTCGACGACATCGATCTGAGCCGCACCGTGGGCTGGTTCACCAGCCTGTTCCCGGTCAAGTTGACCCCGGCCACTGCGTTGGCCGACTCGCTCAAAGCGGTCAAGGAACAACTGCGCGCGGTGCCGAACAAAGGCATCGGTTTCGGCGCCTTGCGCTATCTGGGCGATGCCCGGGCCCGTGAAACCCTGGCGGCACAGCCCGTGCCGCGCATCACCTTCAACTACCTGGGGCAGTTCGACAGCCAGTTCGACGAGACGGCGCTGTTCGTGCCGGCCAGTGAAAGCACCGGTCGCGAGCAGAGCCCGCAGGCACCGCTGGCCAACTGGCTGGACGTCAACGGCAAGGTTTATGGCGGCGAGCTCAACCTGAGCTGGACATTCAGCCGTGACATGTTCGATCCAGCGACGATTCAGCGCCTGGCCGACGACTATGCCAGCGAGCTGAGCGCACTGATCGCTCACTGCTGCGATGCCAGTCATCGCGGCGTCACGCCTTCAGACTTCCCGCTGGCAGGGTTGAACCAGCAACAGCTGGATGCGCTGGTCGCCGATCCGCAGTGTGTCGATAACATTTATCCGCTGTCGCCGATGCAGCAGGGCATGCTGTTCCACAGCGTGTATGAGCAGGATTCGGGCGAGTACATCAACCAGATGCGCGTCGCGGTGCAAGGGCTGGATGTCGAGCGTTTCCGCCAGGCCTGGCAAGCGGCGCTGGAGGCGCACGACATCTTGCGCACGCGGTTTGTCTGGGGCGGCGAGCAGGCCCGACCGCTGCAAATTGTCGAACGCCATGCCGAGCTGCCATTCACCGTTTACGACTGGCGCGGGCAACCGGCCGACAACCTGGATGCACTGGCCGAGGCCGAGCGCAACCAGCCCTTCGACCTGACGCGGGTGCCGCTGTTGCGCCTGGTGGTGATACGCACCGCTGACGACCAGCACGAATTGCTCTACACCAGCCACCACATTCTCATGGATGGCTGGAGCAACTCGCAGCTGTTGGGCGAGGTGCTCCAGCGTTATGCCGGCCAGACACCGGCCGCGACAGTCGGGCGCTACAGCGATTACATCGCTTGGCTGCAATGTCAGGACGGCCAGGCCAGCGAACAGTTCTGGATGGCCCAATTGGCCCGGCTCGATGAGCCGACACGCCTGGCTCAAGGCCTGGCGGACCGCTCGGCGCCGGGCATCGGCACTGGACATGACCAGCATCAGCACTTGATCGATGCCACCGCCACACTGCGCCTGGGCGAGTTCGCCCGGGCGCAGAAAGTCACCCTCAACACCCTGGTGCAAGCGGCCTGGCTGCTGCTGTTGCAACGCTACACCGGCCAGTCGACCGTGGCGTTCGGCGCCACGGTGTCTGGGCGTCCGGCCGACTTGCCGGGCGTCGAGCAACAGGTTGGGCTGTTCATCAACACGTTGCCGGTGATCGCCCGTCCCGAACCGCAACTGACCGTCAGCGAGTGGCTGCAATCGGTGCAGGCGTTGAACCTGTCGCTGCGCGACTTCGAGCACACGCCGCTGGCCGACATTCAACGCTGGTCGGGGCAGGGTAGCGATGGTCTGTTCGACAACCTGCTGGTGTTCGAGAACTATCCAATTTCCGAAGCGCTGGAGCAGGGCGCGCCGCTGGGTCTGAGTTTCGGCCCGGTGGACACCCGAGAGCAGACCAACTACCCGCTGACCGTGGGGGTCAACCTGGGTCAGACGCTGTCGCTGCATTACAGCTTTACCCGGGAACATTTCAGCCTGGAGGCGATTGTTCGGCTGAACGCGCAACTGGCTTCGTTGCTGGAACAATTCTGCCAATCCGCCAGCGTGCGCCTTGGTGCCCTGACGCTGCTCAGCGCCGCCGAACAGGCGCGTCTGCACGCCAGCAATATCCCGCAACCGTGCACTGACCCGCTGCCGGTGCATCAACGCATTGGCGTGATCGCGGCGCAACTGCCTCACCGTGAAGCGGTTCGGTGCGGCGATCAGGTGCTCAGCTTTGGCGAGCTGGACACCCAGGCCAACCGACTTGCGCACCTGCTGATCGCCGAAGGCGTGGGGCCGGAAGTTCGAGTCGGTGTGGCGTTGCCCCGCAGCCCTTCGATGCTGGTGGCCTTGCTGGCTGTCCTGAAGGCTGGCGGCGCCTATGTGCCGCTGGATGCCAGCTACCCCCGTGAACGTCTGGCTTATCTGATCGAAGACTCGGGCATCGCACTGTTGCTGACCGATTCGGTGTTGAGCCAGCAATTGCCCCTGAGCAATGGTTTGCGTGCACTGGAACTGGATCGACTGTCGACCGAAGATTTCCCCGGCACTGCCGCGCAGACCAGCGTTCACGACGAAAACCTCGCGTACGTGATTTATACCTCCGGCTCCACGGGTCAACCCAAAGGCGTGTGTGTCGCCCATGGCCCACTGGCGATGCATTGCCAGGCCATCGGCCAACGCTACGAAATGACCCCGGACGATTGCGAACTGCACTTCATGTCGTTCGCTTTCGACGGTGCCCACGAGCGTTGGTTGACGCCGTTGACCCATGGTTCGCGCCTGCTGATGCGCGACGACAGCCTCTGGAGCCCGGAACAGACCTACACCGCCATGCAGCAGCACGGCGTGACCGTGGCGGCATTTCCGCCGGTGTATTTGCAGCAATTGGCTGAACACGCCGAGCACGTCGGCAACCCGCCAGCCGTGCGTATCTACTGCTTCGGCGGCGACGCCGTGCCCAACGACAGCTTCGAGCGGGCACGGGCAGCGCTGGCGCCGCAGTACATCATCAATGGCTATGGGCCGACCGAAACCGTGGTCACGCCGCTGATCTGGAAGGCCGGCCGCAATGACGTTTGCGGTGCGGCTTATGCGCCCATCGGCACGCGCATCGGTGACCGCAGTACCTGTGTGCTCAGCGACGATTTGAACGCACTGCCTCAAGGCGTCATGGGCGAGTTGTTCCTGGGCGGCACGGGCCTGGCCCGGGGTTATCTGGACCGTCCGGCGATGACCGCCGAACGCTTTGTCCCGGACCCGTTCGGTGCGCCGGGGGCGCGGCTGTACCGCAGCGGCGACCTGGTGCGCGAGCGTAAGGACGGCGTGTTCGACTATCAAGGTCGCGTGGATAACCAGGTGAAAATCCGTGGTTTCCGCATCGAGCTGGGTGAGATCGAAGCACGCTTGCTGGTGCTTGCCGCCGTCCGCGAAGCGGTGGTGCTGGCGCATGCCGGGCCGAGCGGCAAACAATTGGCTGCCTATCTGGTGCCGACGCAACCGCTTGCAGAGCATCTGCAAGTCGCGTGGCGTGACGACGTCAGGAGCCGGCTCAAGGACAGCCTGCCGGCCCACATGGTGCCGGCGCATCTGATGCTGCTGGCGCAGTTGCCGTTGACGCCCAATGGCAAGCTGGATCGCAAGGCATTGCCAAAGCCGGATGCCAACCTGACGCAACACAGCTACGTGGCGCCACGCACCGACATGGAACAGCGCATCGCCGCGATCTGGGCCGATGTGCTGCGCCTGGAGCGCGTCAGTTCGACGGATAACTTCTTTGAATTGGGCGGTGATTCGATCATCTCGATTCAAGTGGTCGGTCGTGCCCGTCAAGCGGGTATCCAATTCACGCCCAAGGATCTTTTCCAGCACCAGACCGTGCAGGCCCTGGCCGCTGTAGCGCAACTGGGCAGTTCCGCGCTGACGATTGATCAAGGTCCGGTCAGCGGCGAAGCCCTGTTGTTGCCTTTACAGCAGCTGTTCTTTGCCGGCGACATTCCCGAGCGTCATCACTGGAACCAGTCGCTGCTGCTCAAACCGTCCATTCAGTTGCACGCCGATACCGTCGAGCAAGTGCTACAGGCCTTGGTGCAGCATCACGATGCACTGCGTCTTTGCTTCAACGAGTCGGCGTCGGGCTGGACCGCCCGTCACCAGCCGCTGGAGGCCGGTCAAAGATTGTTGTGGCAAAGGGTGTTGGCCGATGCCGGCGAGCTTGAAGCCAGCTGCCAGCAAGCCCAGCGCAGCCTGAACCTGCAAAACGGTCCGCTGCTGCGCGGTGTGTTGCTCGATTTACCGGACAACAGCCAGCGCTTTTTGCTGGTGGTGCATCATTTGGTGGTCGATGGCGTGTCCTGGCGCGTGTTGCTCGAAGACCTGCAAACCGCGTTCACCCAGGTCCAGGCCGGCCGCTCGATTGCCTTGCCGGCCAAGACCAGCGCGTTCAAGACCTGGGGCGAACACCTGCAGCAATACGCTGGCACCCTGGATGCTGAACTCGCGCTTTGGTCTGAACAACTGCAAGGTGCCGCACCGGCGTTGCCTTGCGAACGTCCTGACGCCAGCCTGCAAAACCGCTACGCGCACAGTGTGCAGACCCGACTCGACAAAGCCCTGACCGGCCAGTTGCTGCAACAGGCGCCAGCGGCTTATCGCACCCAGGTCAACGACCTGCTGTTGACCGCGTTGGCGCGGGTCATCTGCCGCTGGACCGGTGATGCCTCGACTCTGATCCAGCTCGAAGGTCACGGTCGTGAAGACCTGTTCGACGCGGTGGATCTGAGCCGCACCCTGGGCTGGTTCACCAGCCTGTTCCCGGTACGCTTGACGCCGTCAGCGACGGTCGATGACTCGATCAAGCAGATCAAGGAACAACTGCGGGCGATCCCCAACAAAGGCATTGGCTTCGGCGCCTTGCGTTACCTGGGCAACGAGTCGGCGCGTCAGCAACTGGCCGCGCTGCCCATGCCGCGGATCACCTTCAACTACCTGGGCCAGTTCGACAGCCAGTTCGACGAGGCCGCGTTGTTCGTTCCGGCCAGTGAAAGTGCCGGCGCCGAACTCAGTGAGCTCGCCCCGCTGGGCAACTGGCTGACCCTCAACGGTCAGGTGTATGGCGGTGAGTTGAGCCTGTCCTGGACGTTCAGCCAACAGATGTTCGACACCGCCACCGTGCAGGCGCTGGCCGACGATTACGCTCGGGAACTGACGTTGCTGATCGAGCATTGCCTGGCGCCGGACAGCCATGGACTGACTCCGTCGGACTTCCCGTTGGCGGCATTGAGCCAGGCCCGTCTGGACAGTTTGCCGGTGCCGGTGCGGGAGATCGAAGACGTTTACCCGTTGTCGCCGATGCAACAGGGGATGCTGTTCCACACCCTGTCCGACGATGGCAACGACCTGTACGTCAATCAGCTGAACTTGTCGGTGGAAGGCCTCGACATCGAGCGCTTTCGCGCGGCATGGGAATGCGTGGTGCAGCGTCACGAGATCCTGCGCACTTCGTTCCATTGGCAGGATGGCCAGGCCTCGCCGGTGCAGGTGGTGCATCGTCAGGGGGTGGTTGATCTGCAAGCGGTCGACGGCCCGATGGATGAAGCCCGACTGGCCGAGTTCGCGCGTCTGGAGCGGGTCAAGGGTTTCGAACTGAACCGCATGCCGCTGCAACGCACGCGGCTGGTGCTCACCGGAGCCGATCAGTATCAGTTGATCTGGACCAGCCACCACATCCTCATGGACGGCTGGAGCAGTTCGCAGCTGTTCGGTGAAGTGCTGCAGCATTACGCCACCGGGCAGGTGGAAGGTGAGAGCGGACGCTATCGTGACTTCATTGCGTGGTTGCAGGATCAGGATCAGGGGCGCCTGGAGCAATTCTGGAAAGGCCACCTGCAGACCCTGGCCGAACCGACGGCGCTCAGTCAGGCCATGCACCCGCGTCATGACTCCACGGAGTATGGGCACCAAGCCCTGTACACCCAATGGAATGCGCAACAGACCGCGACGCTGCAACAGCATTGCCGCGCCCAGGGCATCACGGCCAACACGCTGATTCAAGGCGCGTGGCTGCTGGTGTTGCAGCGCTACACCGGTCAGCACAGCGTGGCGTTTGGTGCGACGGTGGCCGGGCGTCCGGAAGGTTTACCGAATGCCGGCAGCATGCTCGGGTTGTTTATCAACACCTTGCCGGTGATCCAGACCCTGCAACCGGCCCAACGCCTGAATGACTGGCTGGGCGGCTTGCAAGCCTACAACCTTGACCTGCGCGAGCACGCCCACGCGCCGCTGGCGGATATCCAGCGTTGGTCCGGGCAGGGCGGGCAGCCGTTGTTCGACAGCATCATCGTGTTCGAAAACTACCCGATCGACCAACGTCTGGAACAGGCTCAAGGCGGGCTGCGTTTCGGCGCCTCGGCCAGCCACGACGTGACCAACTTCCCGATGGACCTGGCGGTACACCTCGGCGAAGAACTGTCGATCGAGTACCTGTTCCTGCGGGATCGTTTCAGTGTCGAAGCGGTCGAGCGGATTCGCCAGACCATGGAGATGACCCTGCAAGCGATGCTCGATGCGCCGCTTGAACGGCTCGGTAATCTGCAACGCCTGGCGCCGCAGCAATGGCAGGCGCTGCAACAGTGGGGTGGGGAACCGCAAGCGGTCCATCGTCGTGAGCTGCTGCCGGCATTGATCGCTGCGCACGTGGTCCCGCGTCCGCACGCAGTGGCGGCAGAGTGTGCCGGGCAGGTCCTGAGCTACGCCGACCTGGAGCGTCGTTCCAATCAACTGGCCCATCACCTGATGGCCACCGGTGCCGGTCCTGAAGTGGTGATCGGTGTGGCGCTGGAGCGTTCGCTCGACATGTTGGTGGCGTTGCTTGCGGTACTCAAAAGCGGCGCGGCCTATGTGCCGCTGGACATCGATTACCCGAGCGAACGTCTGGCTTTCATGATCGAAGACTCCGGCATGACCCAGATGATCAGCCGTGGCGCCGCCGCTTCGCGCCTGCCACTGCCGGCCGAACTGCCGCTGCTGGACCTGGACCATTTCGACGGTAATCAATACCCCGACAGTGTGCCGGCGGTACAGATGTGGGAAGAAAGCCTGGCGTATCTGATTTACACCTCCGGCTCCACCGGTGTGCCCAAAGGCGTGGCGGTGACCCATGGACCGCTGAGCATGCATTGCCAGGCGATCCGCGAGCTGTATGAGATGGACCACACGACCCGCGAATTGCATTTCATGTCGTTCGCCTTCGACGGGGCCCACGAGCGTTGGCTTACCACGCTGGCGTTCGGTGGCACGCTGGTGCTGCGCGACAATGAACTGTGGACGCCGGAGCAGACCAGTCAGGCGTTGCAGAGCCTGTCGATCGATATCGCCTGCTTCCCGCCGGCCTATCTCAAACAGGTGGCCGAATACGTTGAAGGCAGCGGCATGAGCGCGCCAAAGGTGCGTATTTATTGCCTGGGCGGGGACGCCGTGCCGGAGCAGACGCTGGCGCAAGTACGCCGGGTACTGCGTCCGCAATACATCACCAATGGTTACGGCCCGACAGAAACGGTGGTCACGCCGATGCTCTGGAAGGCGGCCAACGATGAAGCGTGTGCGGCGGCTTATGCGCCGATCGGAAGGGTGGTCGGTCAGCGTTCGTTGTGGGTTCTGGACGATGATCTCAATCCGTTGCCGGAAGGCTTGTCCGGGCAATTGCACATTGGCGGTTACGGGGTTGCCCGGGGTTATCACGGTCGCCCGTCGATCACCGCCGAGCGCTTCGTGCCGGACCCATTCGGCGAGCCGGGTAGCCGGCTGTATCGCAGTGGCGACCTGGTGCGTTTGCGCGCCGATGGCATCCTCGATTACGTCGGGCGTGTCGACCATCAGGTCAAGGTCCGTGGCTTTCGTATCGAACTGGGTGAAATCGAGGCCTGCTTGCGGGCCCAGGACGGCGTCAGCGATGCCGTGGTGATTGCCCGTGACGGCGTTTCCGGCAAGCAGCTGATCGGCTACGTGGTCAGTGCGCAAGACGATGCCGGTGATCGCCTCAAGTCCGCGCTGCGGGCGCAGTTGCCGGAATACATGGTGCCACTGCAGGTGATCTGTCTGGCGCGGATGCCGATTTCACCGAACGGCAAACTTGATCGCAAAGCCCTGCCGGAACCCGAATTCCAGGCCGAGCATTACGTGGCGCCGCGCACCGCTGAAGAGGCGTTGCTGGCGCAGATCTGGGCCGACGTCCTGCAAGTGGAGCAAGTAGGGATCAGCGACAACTTCTTCGAGTTGGGTGGTGATTCGATTCTCAGCCTGCAGGTGATCTCCAAGGCGCGTAACCACCCTGAGTTGAAACTGGACATCAAGCTGCGTGACCTGATGCGCTTCCAGACCATTGGCAATCTGTTCGATCAGCACGTGGTCGCCCAGGCTGGCCTGGCGCCGGATACCACCCATGTGGCACAGGCCGGTGCCTTTGGCCTGATTCCGATTCAGGCGTGGTTCTTCGACGAGAAGATGAGCGAACCGCATCATTTCAACCAGGCCATGATGTTGCGCGCCCGCCAAGGGCTCAACGCTCTGGCACTGGAGCGCACGCTGCAGCGGATGCTGGAGCAGCACGACTCCCTGCGCTTGCGCTTCTTCCAGGATGGCGGTCGCTGGTTCCAGCACTACCAATCGGTGCAGGACAGCTTGCGTCTGGCCGAGCAGAATCCGTTGCTGTGGCAACGTGAAGTCAGTGACGTCGCGCAACTGGAGGCGCTGACCAATGAGGCGCAACGCAGTTTGAACCTGGCTGAAGGTCCGTTGTTGCGAGCCATGCTGGTGAGCCTGCCGGACGGCGAGGTGCGCTTGCTGCTGGTGGTTCATCACCTGGTTATCGATGCGGTGTCCTGGCGTGTGCTGTTGCAGGACTTGCAACTCAGTTACGAAGCCTTCAGCCAGAACCGTGAGCCGGTGCTGGATGTGCGCACCAGCAGCTATCGTGCCTGGGCCGATGGCCTGGCGGCGCAGGTGCCGATGCTGGTCGACAGCGAGCTGGGTTATTGGCTGGAACAGCTCGATCAACCGGGTCAGGACTTGCCGTGCGACAACCCGCGGGGCAAAAACCAGGTGCGTTACCGCGAAGAGACCTTCATGGGCCTGGACGCAATACGCACCGGGCAACTGCTCAAACAGGCACCTGCGGTCTACGGCACGCAAATCAACGACCTGTTGCTGACGGCCCTGAGCCGTGTGTTGTGCCGCTGGAGTGAAGCGTCTTCGGTGCTGGTGCAACTCGAAGGGCACGGCCGTGAGGATCTGGTCGAAGGCCTGGACTTGAGTCGCACCCTGGGCTGGTTCACCAGCATGTTCCCGGTGCGTCTTGCCCCGGTGGCAGAGCAGAATTTCGGTGCCTCCATCGTCGCCGTCCGGGATCAGCTGGCGGGGGTGCCGAACAAAGGTGTCGGCTACGGCGCATTGCGCTACATGGCCGAGGATCCCGTGCAGGCGCAACTGGCGGCATTGCCTCAGGCGCGGCTGACCTTCAACTACCTGGGGCAGTTCGACCAGACCTTCGATGAGCAGGCGATGCTGATGCCGGCTGAAGAGGGAATCGGCGATACCTACAGCCTCGAAGCCGGGCTGGGCAACTGGCTGGAAGTGGTCGGCCAGGTGTTCGACGGCAAGTTGTCGATGCGCTGCATCTACAGCACCCGACGTTATCGCCCGAGCACCATCGAAACCTTGATGCAGCACTATCAGGCGGAGCTGGAAGCGCTGGTCGAACATTGTCTGCAAGAGGCGGCGGTGTAGTCGACTTCTCAACCTTTACTCAAAGGGTCGGTCGCTCTTGATGAGCATCGACCCGGGATGTCATTCATGTCATTGAATTCTGAAGTGGCCGCGTTTCTCGATCTGATCGAAGACAATCAGGACGGCGCCATGGCTTTCCACCGCTCGACGCCCGAGCAGGCGCGGCACGCGTTCGAACAGTCCTCGCAACAGATGCGCTGGGCAGCACCTGACGTCGAAGTGAGCGAGGTGCAGCACACCGCCCGTGACGGCAGTGTCCTGGCCTTGCGCGTGTACCGTCCGTTGCAACGCACCACCGCGCTACCCGTGCTGCTGTTCTTGCACGGTGGTGGCTTTGTGGTCGGCAGCCTCGACTCCCACGACGGCATCTGCCGTGAGTTTTGCGCGCGTACCCCGTGTGCGGTGTTGTCGGTGGGCTACCGCTGCGCACCCGAGCATAAATTCCCCACGGCGCTGCACGACTGCGCCGACGCGCTGGACTGGTTGCGCAGCCAGGCCGGCGAGTTTGGCCTCGACCTTTCGCGTCTGGTGTTCGGCGGTGACAGCGTCGGCGCCACCCTGGCGACGGTGTTGGCACTCGAGGCGCGCGAACCGGATGCGTTGAAACCGTGCCTTCAATTGTTGTGCTATCCGGTGACCGATGCTTCGCAGCGACACGAATCCATGGACCTGCTGGGCGAGGGTTACCTGCTGGAAAGCGATACCCTGGAATGGTTTTGCCAGCATTACGCGCGCAGCATCGAGGATCGCAGCGACTGGCGCTTCTCGCCCCTGTTGTGTCCCGACCTCAAGGACGTGGCGCCTGCCTATGTGGCGCTGGCGGGCTTCGATCCGCTGGTGGACGAGGGACGGGCTTACGCCGAGCGTCTGGCTGGGGTGAATGGGCTGGTGGAGTGTCGTGAGTTTGGGGGGCATGTGCATGACTTTTTACGGATGCGCATGGTGACCGAGGAAGTTGAGGAGATCTATCAGGTGTTGGTTGGGGTGTTGCGAGGGGGGATGTATCCGGTAGTTGCCTGAAAAAAAGGATTGCAGGTCACCAAGCCGCAGGAGTGTGGCTGGGTGACCTTTTTTGTATTAGCCGTACGGCCTTACAAAACCTTCACCCATAAAAAAAGCGCACCGGTTTTGCCGGTGCGCTTTTTTGTTACGCCTGTTAAATCAGAAGTTGTACTTGAAGCCCGTCATGATGTTGCGCGGTGCGCCGTACATGCCGTGGTCGCCGGCGTAGCTCAGGTACTCGCGGTCGAACACGTTGTTCAGGTTGACCGAGGCACTCAGGTTTTTGCTGATGTCGTAACGGGCCAGCAGGTTGGTAACGGCGTAGCTGCCCTGGGTGAAGGTGTGCAGGTCGGCACCCGTCTTGCTCTGCCAGTTCACGCCACCTCCGAGGGTGACCTTGTCCAGCACGCCAGGCAGGCGATAGCTGGTGAACGTCTTGAGGCTGTGACGGGGCAGGGTCGTGACGATGCGCTGGTCATCGGAATCGGTGCTGACGGCGTAGGCATAGCCGGCAGACGCCTGCCAGCCTTCGGCCAGTTCACCGTCAAGCGTGAACTCGACACCTTTGGTGGTGGTGCCTTGCTCGGACTTGTAGGTGTTGCCGCCAGGGGTATCGATCCAGATGGCCAGGTTGTCTTGTTCAAGCTTGAACAGCGCGAGGCTGGAGTTCAACTTGCCGTCGAAGTGACTGCCCTTGACCCCGACCTCGTAGCCGGTGCCTTCCATCGGGTCCAGGGGTTTGTTGTTGATATCGCGAACCCAGGACGATTGCGGGTTGAAGATTTTGGTGTAGCTGGCGTACAGCGACCAGGTGTCGTTCAGGTCATAAACCACGCCGGTGTACGGGATGAACACGCCGGTTTCGGACTCTTCGGTTTTGGTCTCTGCCGCATTGTATGGCTTGTCTTCAATGTCGCGATGCCAGTCGATGACACGGCTACCCAACAGCACGCTCAGGTCGTCGGTGACGTGCAGACGGGTGGCCAGATAGGCCGCGTACTGGGTTTCGTCGGTGGTGGATTTGCCGGTGACAGCGAAGTCCGGTTTGACCGAGTCGCCGTTCCAGTTCAACAGATTGTCGATGGCGCCGGCCGGGGAGCCCGAATAGTCATATTTCCAGCCACCGTAGCTCGGCACGTTTTCGTAGTAGTTGGACAGCGTCACACCGGCGATCAGCTCGTGCTCGCGCCCCAGCAGGCTGAACGGCCCGGTGAGGTAGGCGTCGAGGTTGTTCTGACGTGGTGTGCCGGAGAAGCGAACCGGCAACTGCGTGGTGCCACTGCCGTCGGGGTTGAGGCCGCCGTTGACGTAGTTGAACACCTCGTCGAATTTGTTCTCGGAGTGAGTGAACTCGACCTTGCCGCTCCAGCCGTTGTCGAACTGGTGTTCGATCGAGGTGAAGTAGCTCGTCTGTTCGTGGTCGTTATAGGACCAGGTCTGTGCCGAGTTCAGCGAACGCTTGAGGTTGGTGCGCGAGCCGTCGGTGAAACGGGTTGGCAGACCGGAACGCATCGGCGAGTCAACGTCGGTTTGCTGGTAGCTGAAACCCATGGTCAGCAGGGTGCTTTCGCTCAGGTCGAACTCGGTGATGCCATAGACCAGTTGCGAATCCTGTTTGTAACGGTCGATCCAGGATTGCTCGGTCTTGAAGTCGGCGACCAGGCGGCCGCGGATGTTGCCGGTTTCGTTCAGCGGGCCGGAGACGTCGAAGCCGCTGCCGTAGCGATCCCAGTTGCCGGCTTCACCGGTGATGCTCGCCTGGGCTTCGGCCGTCGGGCGTTTGCGGATCAGGTTGATGGTCGCCGATGGGCTGCCCATGCCACTGATCAGGCCGGTGGCACCGCGCACGACTTCAACGCGGTCGTACATGGCCATGCTCTGGGTGTAGTTGTCCATGCGCTTGACGGTGGGGACGCCGTCGATTTCGAAGTTCTGAATCTCGAAACCACGGGAGAAGTAACCGTCGGATTCGGCACCCTGGCCGTCGCGCAACACGATGATGCCGGGAGTGGCGTCAAGGGTGTCGCTGAGGTTGGTCAGGTGCTGGTCGTCCAGACGCTGGCGGGTCATGACGGTCAGCGACTGTGGTGTTTCTTTGGGGGTCAGGTTCAGACGCGTCGAACTACTGGACGAGTACGTGGTGTAGAGCCCGGTGCCTTCGGTGGTCGAACCCGGCGCCTTGCCGGAAATCGATACCGCGCCGAGTTCCAGCGCGCTGCCGGTACCTGCCGGCGGAATCAGCGAGACCGTGTTGCCGGTCATCTGGAATGTGATGCCGCTCCCCAGCAGCAAGTTATTAAGCGCCTGTTCCGGTTCCAGGTGACCGGACACCGCGCTCGATTTCAGGCCCGACAACGTCTCCGGGCTGTAGAGAATCTGCAGGTTGGCTTGTTGCCCCAATTGCTGCAGTGCGCTGGGCAGCGGCTGCGCCGGTACATTCACATCGACCGGGGTCGCTTGTACCTGTGTGGTGCCCAGCAACAGCAGGGTCAGCAGGGCGCCGGACAATATGGTGCGGCGGGGATTCTGTCGGGAGACGGCCAATGCCAGAGGTGCGCGGGACAACGTTAAGCTTTGCATCGCTCGGAATGCTCCTGAAGTACGTGTGCAGTTTTAATAGTTAATGATAATTAGACGCAACACCGCAGAAAAACCGGAAAAAAATCCCGCAAACCGCGAACTTATTTGCTATCGCGAGCGTGCGGGACCGTTTTTGCCTTGATTAAACGCGCTGCGGGGTCGTATCAGGCTGGGTTGAGGGCCGTCATTACTTGTCCGGCTTCCATGCGCACCAACTGGTCAGCCACGTCGAAATAACGGTCGTCGTGAGAGATCACGATGATCGTCTTGCCCAGGCGCTTGAGGTCTGGAAGCAGCTCGGTGTAGAAAATCCGCCGGAATGTCGGGTCCTGGTCGGCCGCCCATTCGTCGAACACCAGCACCGGCCGTTCTTCCAGCCAGGCGTTGACCAGCGCCAGCCGCTTGCGCTGGCCGGTCGAAAGGTCAGTCGTGGTGAAGCTGCCGTCCTGGACGCTGACCTTGTGGGCAATTTCCAGGCGTTGCAGATATTTGTTCGCGTCTTCGGGAATGTGCGTGTCGCCCTGCACCACGTCGTCGAACAGGTAGTAGTCGGCAAAGATCGTGGTGAACAACTGACGGTAATCGTCGCGGTTGACGGCGCTGATGATCTCCCCGTTGAGGCGGATTTCCCCTTGCTGCGGCGGGTAAAGTCCCAGCAGCAATTTGATCAGGGTGGTCTTGCCGCAACCGTTCTCGCCGACGATGAAGATGATGTCGCCCTGTTCGATCTTCAGGTTGACCGGCCCCAGGGAAAAGGCGTTGCTGCCCGGTGCGGCAGGGAAGGTGTAACGCACATCGTTGAGTTCCAGGCTGTGCACCGGCGACGCTTTTTTACCCTGGTCGCTGAGTAGCAGGTGCGGTTCCGGCGACGAGAATTGCTCGGACAGTTCGGCAATGCGGCGGAAGGCGATCTGCGCACGACTGACAATCGGCAATGTGCCGACCAGATGTTCCAGTGGCCCTTTCATGTACAGCAGCACCAGGACAAAACCGCTCATCACCGATTTGTCAGCGCTCGGCCAGAACGATTGCAGGGCCAGTGCCAGGCCGATGACAACGAAGAACAGCATCGAGCCGAAGGTCTTGGCAATGACGAACGTATTAATCGATTTGATCTGGGTTTTGCAGATGAAGTCGGCCGTACCCTTGATACCCGCGTTGAACATGCGCTGGCGGCGTGGGCGGTGAATGCGCAGTTCCTTGGCGCCTTCGGCAATGGCGTTGTAGTGCTTTTGCAATTCGTCTTCGGCTTCGCGGGCGGCGAAGAAGCCCTTGATGCCGAGGCTCTGGGCGAAGTATTGAATGCCGGTGCCGATGATGATTGCCACGACCATGATCAGAAACATCGGCCACGACAGCATCGCCAGATAGCCCATGCAACCCAGGGTCACGGTCATGGAAATGGCCAGCGGGGCGAAGGCAAAGGCGAAATCGCTGATGGTGTCGACGTCGTGGGTCAATACCGGAATCAGGCGATGGCTACGGTAGCGTTCGATCTGTTCGATCGGCGCCGATAGCACTTTTTCGCCCAGCTGCTTACGCAGGGTGGCGATGATGTGCTGGCCGACGTAGTTGGTGCCAATGTCCGAGCAGATCGAACTCAGCAGCGCCACCAGACACAGACCGCCGAACAGTGCGACGACGCCCTGGGTCAGGCCGGTGTCCGAATGAAGGGCATTGTTGATGGTCGCCAGCAGCACGGTGACACTCAGGCCGCCGACCATGCCCAGGATAACGGAGATCGCGACGACGAGCCGGAAGGGTTTGAGTAGGGTGAACAATTCATGAATTGCACCGCGCGTAGGCTGGATCATGAGAGGACAGTTCCTTGGGTATAAAGGCAGATACCCAGTAGAACGTCTGATCGAAGGGTTAATTTAACTGGCTGGCGACTGACGGCAACCCATGAACCTGTGGGAGCGAGCTTGCTCGCGATGGCGGCCTCAGACTCACCACAAATCTCTGGCGAAAAAAAAGCCCGCATCTCAAGACGCGGGCATTTTTCATTTCAGCTCACGACTCAGAAGTCATACTTCGCGGTGACCTGCACGTTGCGCGGCTCGCCGTAGAACGTGGTATCGAAGTTGCCCAGGCCCGTCAGATAGTTCTTGTCGAAGACGTTGTTGGCATTGACCGTGAAGCTCAGGTGATCGTCGAACTGGTAACGGGTCATCAGGTCCACGAGGGTGTAGCCACCTTGCTTGATCTGGGTGTAGTCGCCCACGTTGGCGCTGTAGATCTTGCCGTAGAACGCGCTCTGCCAGCTCACGCCGCCGCCGACGGTGAACTTGTTCATCACGCCAGGCAAACGGTAAGTAGTGAAGGTACGCACGACGTGTTCAGGACGGGTGGTGGACAGCGGGTAGCCGAAGATCCGTTGCTCGTCCTGGTCACGGGTACGGGCGTAGGTGTAGCCGGCGGACAGGTTCCAGCCCTCGGCCAGTTCACCGGCCAGTTCCAGTTCCACCCCCTTGGTGGTCGCGCCGTCGATGGCTTTGTAGATGCCTTCGTTGGTGACCGGGTTGGTGCCGATCGATTCTGCGACGTTTTCCTGCTCGATGCGGAAGAAGGCCAGGCTGGCGTTCAGCTTGCCTTCGAAGTAGGCCGCTTTCAGACCGGTCTCGTAAGCGTTGCCTTCAACCGGTTCCAGGGTGGAACCGTTGGCGTCCTTGTTGATTTGCGGCTGGTAGACATTGGTGTAGCTGGCGTACGCGGAGTACGTGTCGTTCAGGTCGTAAACCACACCGGCGTAAGGGGTGACGACGCCATGTTCCTTGTAGCTGGCGTGAGTGTCGGTCTGACCGGCACCCGGGTTGTAGCTGTAGTCTTCGTTGTACTTGAAGGTGCTCAGACGGGTGCCGAGGATGAACGACAGGTCGTCGGTCGGACGCAGGCGCGTGGCCAGGTAAACGCCATTCTGGCTCTGGGTGCGTTCGTATTTGCCGTTCTTCGGGAATTCCTGTTTCGGCAACTCGCCGTTCCAGTCATAGATGCTGCCTGGCACTTGGCCGGACGCGCTGCTGTCGTAAGTCGCGCCAGTCTGACGCGAGTGGGATGCCATGACACCGGCGACCAGTTCGTGCTCACGACCGCCCAGGCTGAACGGACCGGAGACGTTCACGTCAGCGGTGTTCTGCACGCGATGGCCTTCCCAGCGACCCCAGTACATGAACATGCCTTCACCGGTGGCGCGGTTCGGGTTACCGCCGCTGGCCGAGGCCAGTTGAGTGTCGTGATCGGTGGTTTTCTGGTCCAGGCTGACTTTGAGCTTCCAGTCATTGGCCAGCGCTTGTTCCAGCGATGCGAAGTAGGTGGTGCTGTCGAAGTCGCGACGGCTCCAGTCGGCAGCCGGGTTGAAGTGACGCGGGAACTCGGTACGGCCGCCATCGGCGAAGTACGTCGGGTTACCGGTCCACGACGAACCGCGCGGGGTCGCACTGGACTTGTCGATGCCGAAGGTCAGCAGGGTGTCGTCGGTCAGGTCGGCTTCGAGGACGCCGTAAAACAGGTCCTTCTTCTGGCTGTAGTGATCCAGGTACGAGTTGGCATCCTGATAGGTGGTCACGAAGCGACCGCGGACGTTGCCGGAATCGGTCAGCGAACCGGAAATGTCACCTTCAGCCCGGTATTTGTCCCAGCGGCCGGCGGTGGCGCTGACCGAGGCCTTGAAGTCCTTGGTCGGTTTCTTGCGGATCAGGTTGACGGTGGCGGACGGGTCGCCGGTGCCGGTCATCAGGCCGGTAGCGCCCTTGATGACTTCGATGTGGTCCAGGCTGGCCGAGTCGTCGCTGTTGTTCGGGTTTTCACCGTACACACCGTCGTAGAGGGTGTTGACACCATCGTACTGAAAGTTGGTGATGGCCTGGCCACGGGCGGAAAACTCGGTACGGTCACTGTCGTACTTCTGTGTGGTAACGCCAGGCGTGTTACGCAACGCGTCGCCGACGCTCTGTGCACCGCGATCGTCCATTTGCTGACGGGTCACCACAGTCACCGATTGCGGCGTTTCGCGAAGGCTCAGCGGCAGCTTGGTCGCGGTGGTGGTGGCACCAGTGGTGTAGGAGTGGGTGTCTTCAGTGGTCAGGCCCAGGGCCTGGCCGGAAATCGTGGTCGCACCCAGTTGCAGGCCCGAACCGCCGCCGGATACCAGGGTGACGCTGTTGCCATTGATCTGGAACGAAATGCCGGTGCCTTTGAGCAAGACGCTCAAGGCCTCGGACGGCTCCAGCGAACCGGACACTGCACGGGAATTGATACCCGCAACCTGATCCGGGCTGTAGAGGATCTGCAGGTTGGTTTGCATGCCCAACTCGGTCAGCGCGTTGGAAAGCGGCTGCCCGGCAATATTCACTTTTACAGGTGCAGCATTGGCCATCGAGCTCCCCAGCAAGGTGGCGGTCAGCAGTACGCTGGTGAACAGGGTGCGATGCAATGTCGGGCGCTGTACGGCCAACGCGAGAGGTGTGCGGCGTGGTTGAGGTCGCATGACTTGCCTGAGTTCCTGAAAAGTGTTGTGCAGAGTTTTGTTAATAAGAATTGTTTTTAGACGCGGCGCGAGTAGAAAACCGGAAAGAAGCCCGTCATATAAATTTTCGCAGGGTAAAAAGTGAACCCTGTGGGAGCGAGCAGGCTCGCTCCCACAGGGAATTTTGGTGATGCACGAAAGTGTAGGGTTAGAGATCACGCACGATACGGAACCCCATCCAGTCGCCACGCTCTTGCGGGTACTGGCTGTTGCGGTTACCGGAGCGGGAGAACACCGGCGCTTCGCCCCAGTCGTTACCACGGATGCGCACCCCTTCGCAGTTGGCTTCTACCCACGCGCTACCATCGGTGGGGGCGCCAACGTAGTCCGGGTGCTCGCAGTCTTCGACCCACTCGTAGACATTGCCGTGCATGTCATACATGCCGAACGCATTCGGCGGATAGCTGCCGACCGGCGAGCTGTAGCTGTAGCCGTCCGCCGGGCCGTAAGTGTTGGCGTGTTTGCTGATGCTGTATTCCTTGCCTTCATCGAACGGGAAGGGGAACGGTCCTTTGGTGCCGCCGCGAGCGGCATATTCGCGTTGGGCTTCGCTGACCATGTGGTACTTCTGCCCGGTTTTTTTCGAGAGCCAGGCGACGTAATTCTTCACGTCATCGAAGTTCATGCACACCGCCGGCTGGCGCGGGCCCTGCGGATAACGCGGTTTGCTGGCGACGCACTCGCGACCCGGCCGGGTATCGCCGTTGGCGATGGTCACGCCGCTCTCGCGCACGTAACTGTCCCATTCTCCGGCGGTGACCTGGAAACGGCTCATGGCGAATGGCTTGGCGAAGGTCACTTCGTGCATCGGACCTTCGTCGGGCTCGCGACCGACTTCATCGTCCGGCGTGCCCATGGTGAAGGTGCCGGCCGGCAACACGACCATTTCCGGGCAATCGCGGCAGTCCTTGAACACTTTGCCGGGTTGCGGGGCGGCGGCTGCCTGGGCGGCGGTCGGCAGGAGGCCGGCGATGAGGGCGGTCAGGGCGAGTGCCTTGAGCGGCACGGTCAATAGATCTCGGTTCATGCGTCATCTCAATTTAAAAGAAAACGGGGTGTCCCTGTGGCGAGGGAGCTTGCTCCCGCTGGGCAGCGAAGCGGCCCCAAAGAAAGGGACTGCTGCGCAGTCCAGCGGGAGCAAGCTCCCTCGCCACAGGGTCAAGCTTCACGCGAACTTGCTCAGCAAGGCCATGAAGCGGTCGATGTGGTTTTCGGTGTTGAGCAGGCCAGGTGCGATGCGGATCACCGGGCCGACGTCACGGTCCACCGAGTCGCAGACCACGCGGTTTTTCATCAACTGGACGGCGACTTTTTCACAGTCGCGGTCCTTGATCCGGAAGAAGGTGAAACCGGCCGACAGGTCCGGGCTCTTTGGCGTGACCAGTTCGATCTGCGGGTGTTCCAGCAGTCGGTTTTTCGCATAAGTGTTGAGCGCGTGGATGCGCGTCTGCACCTCGGCCTTGCCCAGTTCCAAATGCAGCTTGAACGCCTCGTCCAATGCCCAGCGATGTTCGAAGCTGTGGTAGCCACCCGGCGTCATGATGGTTGAAAAGGCGGTGGCTTCGGAGAACGTCGGAATCGTCGGCGTCACATCCTTGAGCTCCGCGGAGCGGGCACAGATGATCCCGGTGCCGCGAGGGCCGAACATCCATTTGTGGGTGCCGGCGATAAAGAAGTCGCAGTGCATGTCGGGGAAGTCGAGGTCTTCGACGCCGAACCCGTGCACGCCATCGACTACATACAGGATGCGGTCCTTTTCCTCGCGGTTGCGATTCTGTTCGTTCACCAGTTTGCCGATTTCACCGATCGGCAGTTTCACGCCGCTGCCGGACTGCACCCAGGTCATGCCCAGCACGCGGGTTTCGGGGCGGATGCCTTTGGCGATCGAACCCAGCACCTCATCCGCCGACACGTTGTGGCTGTTCTCGAACAGCTTGAGCTTGCGCACCTTGACCCCGTCCTTTTGCTGGCGGTAACCCAAGGCATAGTGGGTGGCGTAGTGTTCGTGCTCGGTAGTGAGGATTTCCTGATCCGGGCGCACATGGATGCCGCCGTAGATCAGCGACAGGCCTTCAGTGGTGCTGCCGGTGAGCGCGATTTGCTCAGGCTTGGCCTTGAGGTAACGGCCGGCCCAGACGCGAACTTCTTGCTCGCGTTTTTCGGTTTCACCGAGGTCCCAGTCCATCGCCAGGCCCGGATTGCGGTCGAGGTTGGCGCGGTGACGTTCAATCGCCTCACGCACCGGGCGTGGGTGGGACGTCACCAGAAAGTTGGCGAAGTGCAGGTAGTCCGGATCCTGGTCGAACAACGAGCGCAATTGCGCCCATTTGTCCTTGGGCAACGGCGTTGGATTGGCAGCCAGCGCCGGTAGATTCACGGCAGAACTCAGGGGCAGGCCCGCCGCGAGAATACCGGCCTGCTTGAGGAATGAACGGCGGTTAGTCATGAGCTCGGTTCGCTTTTGCAAAGAGGGAATCAGTTTTTCGCCACGGGTCTGGACGACTTCTGCACCTGGTCCCACACCCGCAGGAAATTCCCGCCCCAGAGCTTGGCGATATCGGCCTCGCCGTAGCCGCGACTGATCAGCTCGGCCGTCACGTTGCGTGCTTCGCTGACATCCTTCCAGCCATCCAGACCGCCGCCGTCGTTGAAGTCGGAACTGATGCCGACGTGGTCGATACCGATTTTCTTCACCGCGTAGTCGATCGCGTCGCCGTAGTCCTTGAGCGTGGCTTTCGGTTCTTCGTCAACGATGGCGTAGAGCTGGCTGGCGTACTCGCCGAAACGCTGTTCGGACCAGACGGTGATGATCGGGTCGCCCGGCATCAGCGCCATCTCCAGGCCTTGCAACGGTTGCAGGTCGAAGCGTGCGCGCAGGGCGTTGAGTTTGTCCTGGGTGGCCTGGCTCAGCGGGCGGATGTAGGTCGGGAAGCCGACAATCTGCACCACGCCGCCGCTGTTTTTGATCAGCAGCATTTCCTGATCGCTGAGGTTGCGCGGGATGTCCACCAGTGCACGCGGTGCCGAGTGCGAGGCGACCATCGGGGTGCGGCTCAGTTGGGCGACCTGCTCCAGAGCCTTGGTCGACATCTGCGACACATCGATGATCACCCCCAGATCGTTGAGGCGATGCACCGCTTGTTTGCCGATCTCCGACAGGCCACCGAGGGCGTCTCGCGAATCATTGAAGAACGGCAGCGGTCGGGAAGAATCGGCCCAGGCGTTGTTGCCCACGTAACTGAAACCGAACATGCGCATGCCGCGAGCGGCCCACGTGTCCAGGGCGTTCAGGTCGTTGCCCAGCGGATAGGCGTTGAGCATGCTCATGAAAATCGCGAACTTGCCTTCGCCGTGCAGGCGGCGGAAATCGTCCGGGGTGTAGGCGATGGCGACCTGGTTGGGGAAGTCGCGAACCATCGTGCTGATGATTTTGTAGCGGGTTTCCTGCTCGAACCGGGCTTCGTCGACGAAACCGGCGGTGGGGCGATGCGGGGCGTTGGCGCCGTTCCAGATTTCCGGCCAGCCGAAAATCGTCAGGGCCGCGCCGGACAAGCGTCCGCGCCCGGTCTTGACCAGGTCGAATTGGCCGGTGCCGTCCTTGTCGGCTTCATTGCCGGCGGTGCCGAAATCCAGCGGGACGGTGACGTGGCTATCGAAGGAGAGGATGCGCTCTTGCAGCTCATCGGCCTGTTTCATGACTTTGACCGGGTAACCGGGATTGTCCTTGAACCAGTAATCCCAGGCCGCGAAGCCTGCACCGGCACTGATCGCCAGAGCCAGGGGCAGGCCGAGGTACAGCGCCTTTTTTGAACGTGGTTTTTTCATGTTCATCTCAGTCAGGTTCGTTGCCCCGGTGCGGGCGCAGGGGCCTTTGCTATCTGGGAAGAACGAGTGGCCCGGTTGGGAATTTAGTGGGGCTGATGACCCCATCGCCAGCAGGCTGGCTCCCACAGGGGATTTGTGAGCGACACAGATCACCTGTGGGAGCCAGCCTGCTGGCGATGCTTTTAAATTTTCGGAGGCAACAAACGTTCTAGCTTGGATAAAGCCTGCTTCATGGCTGACACAGGTAGGGCAATGACGATTTCTCGACGATGGTTCATGGCAGGCCTGGCGCTGACCGGCGCCGCCGTGCCTGCGGCTTTTTATGGGCATCGCGAATGGACGAAGCCGGATCCGACGATCACCCCCGGCGAAGCTTCATTCGATGTGGCGGATGTTGCCGGCCAGCATTTGGCGAACACTTTACGGGGCGTCTGGCAGATTCGTTTCGAAGGCCGTGACGCCGGTATCGAAGGCCTGCCACGGGACGGGCTGGAACTGTTTCTCGACGTCGGCCACAAAGGTCGCGGCTTGATCGGGTTCCTCGACACCGCCCAGCGTTTGCGTGCCAGCGATGAACCGCGCTACCGCGTACTTGGCGATCTGGCGGAAGCCAAACCGGCGCAATTGAGCTGGCGGCTGGTCAGTGCCAACGCCGCCAACGGCACGCCGGATTACGAATTCAGCATGACGCTGGACGAAGTCTGGGCCGGTTTCGGCAATGCCGGCAGCGGTACGCTCAGTGGCCGGGTGTTGAACCTCGATCGCCCGCTGATGATGACCGCGCAGGACAATCGCTTCATCGCCGTGAAACGGGTTTTCCCCGAAGCCCGCGAGCGCGCCGGTCTCAATGCGCCGCTGCTGGCCTGGCTGGTTTCAGCCGAGCATCGGCTGTTTCACCAGCTCTGGCATGCCTCGCGGGACAAGTGGCACACCTTGTCCGAAGACAAGCGCAATGCCCTGCGTGGCATCGGCTGGCAGCCCGGCCCGCGGGACAAGGAGCGTGATGCCCGTGGTGCGCGCAAGGATCGCAACGGCTCGGGCGTGGATTTTTTCTTCATGCACCGGCACATGCTCGGCACGGCGCGGTCGATGCAGGACTTGCCGTCGTGGCAGCACTTTCCGTTGCCGCAGCCGGAACTGGCCCGCGATCGCATCGGCTTCGCCAATTACTGTGACAACCACGACGGCACCGCGCTGCCGCCGACCTGGCAGGCCGACGACGATGCCGAGTACTCGCAATGGGTCAGCGACATCAAAACCGCCGAGACTTACCACAGCAACTTCCAGGTCTGGGAGTCGCGCTACCGTGATCCGCGTTATCTGTCGAAACTCACCTTGGGGCAGTTCGGTTCAGAGGTCGAGCTGGGGCTGCATGACTGGCTGCACATGCGCTGGGCCTCGGTGCCGCGCGATCCTTCCAATGGCCAGCCGGTGCCGTTTGCCCGGGATCCGGCAGACTTCTCCGCGCGCTGGTATGCGCCGGAAAACGACTTCCTTGGCGACCCGTTTTCCTCCCATGTGAATCCGGTGTTCTGGCATTTTCACGGTTGGATCGATGATCGCCTGGAAGACTGGTTCCGTGCGCATGAGCGCTTTCATCCTGAAGAGGTCAGTCGGCTGGAAGTCAACGGGGTGGCGTGGTTTGCGCCGGGGCGTTGGGTCGAAGTGGCTGATCCGTGGCTGGGGCCGAGCACCCATGGCTGCAGCACCACGCCGGGGTTGCAGGCGGGCAAGTCGGTTGAGATGGACCCCGAAACCATGAAACTGGCGTTGCGCATTACCTTCGGCGAAGACGAGAAGAAACTGGCGGACCTGTTCCGCAAAGTGCCGCAGCGGCCCTGGTATGCGCGGCATTTGAAGGCCAAGCCGATTACCACTTAAGCAGGTGAAACCGCGTTATCGTTCAATCGCGAGCAGGCTCGCTCCCACAGGTTATGTGTCGTGCCCAAAATATGTGGCAAACATAGAACCCTGTGGGAGCGAGCCTGCTCGCGATGGCGGCCTCACGGGCGACACAAATTACAAAACCTGCCACCCACCCCCCAGCGCCTTGTACAGCGTAATGCTCGCCTGCAACCGCGACAACCGCAGCTGCACATTCAAATCCTGCGCCGCGTACAACGTGCGCTGGGTTTCCAGCACCGTCAGCAAATCTTCGGCCCCGGCCTGATAACGGCTTTGCGCGATGTTGAATGCGGTCTGCGCCTGGTTCAGTTCTTCGCTTTGCCACTGGCGCTGTGCATCCAGCCCGCGAATGCTGTTGAGGGCTTTTTCCACGTCGGCGAAGCCATTGATGATCGCCCCGCGATACGTCTCCAGCAGTTCTTCCTGGCGGGCCGTGGCTTTATCGCGCTGGGCGCTCAAGCGACCGTTATTGAACACCGGCGCAAGCAATCCGGCGGTGAGGTTATAGAAAGGATTGCGCAGCATGTCGGCCGCCCGATCCGCGCCCGATCCGAGTTCCGCGCTCAACGTGACCTTCGGCAGCATTGCCGCGCGGGCGACGGTGACGTCGGCCTGTGCGGCGGCAAGCTGCGCTTCGGCGCGGGCAATGTCCGGACGACGGGTGAGCAGTTCGCTGGGTACGCCGGCCGCGATGGTCGGCCATGACAGTTGCTCAAAGCGCTCCTGGCCCAGCGCCAGCTCCTGAACCGGCCGACCGAGCAGGGCGGCCAATCCGATCAAAGCGTCCTGCGCCTGTTGCTGCACCAGCGGCAATTGCCGTTGTTGCGCCGCCACCAGGCTTTTCTGCTGCGCCAGTTCCAGCGCCGTCGCAGAGCCTGAATCAAAGCGCGTCTGCACCAGTTTCAACACGTTCTGAGCGTTCGCCAGATTCAGCTCGGCGATGCGACTTTGCTCGCGCAGCGACAAGGCCTGCGCGTAAGTATTCGCAACGCCGCTAAGCAGCGTCAACTCCACAGTCGCCTGATCGAACTCGCTGGCCTGCAAAGCGAATTGCGCGCTGTCACGGGATGCCCGTTGACCGCCCCAGAAATCGATTTCGTAACTGGCGGTGAGGCTGGCGTTGAAGTAATCGACGGCCTTGTTATCGCTGTCGGCATCGAGTTGGCTGTAACCGTTGCCGCGCAGCAGTTTTTGTCGATTGGCGTTCAGGGCACCCTTGACTTCGGGTAGCTGCGAACCGCCAGCAACCACCGTTTCAGCCTGCGCCTGGCGCACCCGTGCGATGGCGGCGGCCAGGTCGTAACTGCCGACCCGCGCCTGCTCGATCAGTTGATCCAGCTGCGGGCTGCCGAACTGCGTCCACCATTGCAGGTTGCTGCGGGTGGCGCTTTGCGTGTGCGGCGATTGCCAGGAGGAGGGCGGCGCAATGCCGCTGTCCGGGCGCTGGGCGGGCGTGCCGCAGGCGCCGAGCAACAGGCAGAGGGTCAGTAAACTCAGTTGCGGCTTCATGGAGAGATCATTCACTGGTAAGGGCCGTGACCGGGTCGAGTCGGGCAGCTTTGCGGGCCGGCATGAAGCCGAAGACAACACCGGTGACCAGGGCGCAGCCGAAGGCGCCGAGCACCGCTATCAAGGAGAACGCGACGGCGACTTCGCTGAGGATCAGCACACCACCGACGATCAGCGCCAGGGCGATCCCGGCGAGGCCGCCGACCACCGACAGCATCACCGCTTCCGTCAGGAACTGACGGAGGATGTCGCGCTGGCGGGCGCCGGTGGCCATGCGGATGCCGATCTCCCGGGTTCGCTCGCGCACGGTCATCAGCATGATGTTCATCACCCCGATCCCGCCCACCAGCAGCGAAATCGCGGCAATCGAGCCCAGCATCAGCGACAGGGTGTTTTGCGTGCGCGCTTCGGCCTGGATCATCGCGGCGTTGTTGGTCAGTTCGAAATCCTTCTTGCCGTTATGCAGGCGCAGCATCAATTGCTCGATGGCGATTTCGGTCTCCTTGACCTTGCGCGCGTCGGCAGCGGCGATGGCCACGTACTCGGGATTGTGGGTGCCGAACAGCCGCACACTCGCGGCGGAATACGGGATGGCGATGCGGTCGTCGCTGTCGGAGTCGCCGGAGCTGGCGCCTTTTTCCGCGAGCACGCCGACCACCTGGAACGGCACGTTCTCGATCAGGATGTACTGGCCGATCGGGTTGGCCACGTCCTTGAGCAACTTGGTCCGCACCTTGTGGCCAATCACGGCCACTGCTGCGGCGTTGCGTTCATCGTCCTGGGTGAAATAGCTGCCTTGCACCACTGGCCAGTTGAAAATGGCCGGGAAATTGGTGTCGTTGCCGCCGACGTAGCTCAAGTGGTCGAGGTTGCCGAAGCGCACCCCGGCTTCCTGGCCGTTGACCGGCATGATCCGCGTCACCTGCGGCAGGCTTCCCACCGCCGCGACATCATCCAGGGTGACGATGCCCAACGGCGTTCGCGGGTTCGGTGATGAGCCACCGAGGTAAATAATGTTCGAGCCGAAGGCGCCCATTTGCGCCATCACCTGGCGCTTGCTCCCTTCGCCGACGGCCAGCATCACCACCACCGACGCCACGCCGATGATGATCCCGAGCAGCGTCAGTGCCGTGCGAAAACGGTTGATCCACATCACCCGCCACGCGGCTTGTACGGCGTCAATCAGCTCGCCTTTCCACGCACCGTTGGCTTGCGCACCTTCGGTCAGGCGCTTGCGCAGATCCACCGCTTGCAGCGCGCCGGGGTTGGCCGAGGTTTGCGCTTCAGGGTTTTCGTGGGCGCTGTCGCTGATGATCAACCCGTCACGGATTTCGATGATGCGTTTGGCCCGGGCCGCCACTTCGCGGTCGTGGGTAATGAGGATCACCACGTGGCCCTGGCTCGCCAGCTCGTCGAGCAGGGTCATTACCTCGGCGCCGCTGTGGCTGTCGAGGGCGCCGGTGGGTTCGTCGGCGAGGATGATGTGGCCGCCGTTCATCAAGGCGCGGGCAATCGACACCCGTTGTTGCTGACCACCAGAGAGCTGATGCGGGCGGTTGCTGGTGCGCGAGGCCAGGCCGAGGCGGTCGAGCAGGGCGGCGGCGCGGGCGTGGCGTTCCGCCGCCGGCAAGCCTGCATAGATGGCCGGCATCTCGACGTTTTCCTGGGCAGAGCCGGACGGGATCAGGTGATAACCCTGGAACACAAAACCAAAGGCTTCGCGGCGCAGCCAGGCCAGCTCGTCGCTGTCGAGGGCGGCGACGTTTTGCCCGGCGAAGCGGTATTCGCCCGACGTGGGGCGGTCGAGGCAACCGAGGATGTTCATCAGCGTCGATTTGCCGGAGCCGGAGGCGCCGACAATCGCCACGAATTCCCCGGCATGGATCGAAAGGTCGATGCCGCGCAATACATGAACTTCCGGTGAATCGCCGCCGCCGTAGGCTTTGCGAATGTCCTGCAGGTCGATCAGGGGCGTCTGCATTCAGCCGCCACTCCCGTCAGCCGGGCCGATCAGCAGGTGATCGCCTTCCTGCAAACCGTCGAGGATCTGCACCCGCAGACGATCGCTGATGCCGGTGCGCACGTCGCGCTGCTGGATGCTGCCGTTTTTGGCGACGACCTGGGCAATTTGCATATTCGCTTCAGTGCCGGCCTGCAACGCTGCGATAGGCGCGGTCAGGGTGTTTTTCGCCTGATCGGAAACGAAGAAGACCTGGGTGGTCATTTCCGCCATCAACGCGTTGTCGGCGTTATCGACGTCCAGCAACACCGTATACAGCACCACGCGCGCGCTGCCGCTTTTGCTCGAACTGGCCGGGCTGCCCCCGCCCTGGCTGGTCTGGTCCAGCGGCTTGGGCGGCACCGGCAGAATCTGCCGCACGGTGCTGCTCCAGCGCCGGTTGCCGCCGCTGAGGGTGGTGAACCACGCGGTCATGCCGGGTTTGACGTGGCCGATGTCGGCTTCCGAGACTTCGGCCCACACGGTCATCGGCGACAACTTGGCGATGCGCAGAATCAGCGGTGTTTGCTGCTGGGCATTCAGGGTCTGGCCGACCCGGGCGTCGAGGGCGACCACGGTGCCGGCCATCGGCGCGTAGATCCGCGTGTAACCGAGTTCGGCCTGATCGCTGCGCAGGCTGGCTTGGGCCTGGCGGATCTGCGCCTGGAACATGTCGATGCGCGCTTGGGTGGCGTGCAGTTCGGCCTGGGCGGTTTGCACGTCTTCTTCGCGGGTCGCGCCGCCGGCCTTGAGGTTCTGTTGGCGCTGGAACTTCTGCCGGGCCAGTTCGTGCTGGGCGCGCTGTTCCTGGAGCTGCGCCTTGAGGTTCTCGATGGAGAAGCGTCCGGCGTCGAGCTTCGCCTGCTGGGTCGACGGATCGATCTCCACCAGCAGTTGGCCTTCCTTGATCACGTCGCCGACTTCCACGTGAATCTTCTGGATCTGCCCGGACGCCTGCGCGCCGACGTCGACATAACGCCGCGGTTGCAGGGTGCCCAACGCGGTGACGCTGCTTTCAATGTCGCCACGGCTGACTTGCACGGTAGCGAATTTGTCCCGCCCAGGCGGGATCACTTGCCAGGCGGCGATGGCAATAACGGGGATCAGACAAAGTGCTACAAGCAGGGCGCGTCGGGTCTGTCGGGGACGTTTCATGCAGGGTTCCGGCCAATGGATATCGGCCCGTCGTTCAGCCTGCGCACATAAACCGGCGACAGCCAAACGCTGTCGGTGAGCCGACAGACACGGGGAGCTGTCCTGTAAACGAGGAAAGTAGCGGGGAATTTAGGCGCGGACATATAGGGTTACAGGTGTAGCACATGACTATTTATCAGGTAAGTCAAACCAGCACTTTAAATCTATATGAGAATTACTATAAATTACGCGGCTCGAACTGCCACCATCTTGCCATTGCCTATTTCGGCGGTCGCCGAAGTGGCTCAAGGACAGAAAACCGCACTCTGTGCGGCCGGGAGTCATGTTGGAAAACTACTATCGCGAGCTGGTGTGTTTCCTGAACGCCAAGCTAGGCAACCGTCAGGTGGCCGAAGATGTGGTGCATGACGCTTATCTGCGGGTGCTGGAGCGTTCCAGTGACACGCCGATCGAGCAGCCCCGGGCATTCCTTTATCGCACCGCGCTGAACCTGGTGATCGACGATCATCGGCGCAATGCCTTGCGTCAGGTCGAGTCGCTGGACGTGCTCGACAACGAAGAGCGCTACTTCACGCCATCGCCGCACAACTGCATCGATCACGGCCAGCGTCTGGAGATGCTCCAGCGTGCCTTGGCGGAATTGCCACGGCTGTGTCGCGAAAGTTTTCTGCTGCGCAAGATCGATGGCCTGTCGCACCCGGAAATTGCTGAACAACTTGGCATCTCGCGCGCGCTGGTGGAGAAGCACATCGTCAATGCCATGAAACATTGCCGCGTGCGGATGCGGCAGTGGGACGCCCATTGATCCCTTCTCTCTAAATTTTTTTTCATTGTCCTCGTTCCTACTCAACAGACGACCTGCTGTCCTGCATCAGGTCACTTAGGCTTATTCCCCTTGTTGAGGGGTTCATCCAGAGGACACTGGAAATGACACAGGCAATTGCATCGCCCATCGTTCACGACCTGATCGGCGTCGGTTTCGGCCCTTCGAACCTGGCGCTGGCCATCGCTCTGCAAGAGCGCGGGCCTAGCCAGGGCGAGCTGGATGTATTGTTTCTCGACAAGCAGCCCAACTACAGCTGGCACGGCAATACCCTGTCGACCCAAAGCGAGCTGCAGATTTCCTTCCTCAAAGACCTGGTGACCCTGCGCAACCCGACCAGCCCGTATTCGTTCGTCAACTACCTCAAGCATCACGGCCGCCTGGTGGACTTCATCAACCTCGGTACGTTCTATCCGTGCCGCATGGAGTACAACGATTACCTGCGCTGGGTCGCCGGCCAGTTTGAAGCGCAGAGCCGCTACGGCGAAGAAGTGCTGACCATCGAGCCGGTGCTGCACAACCAACAGGTCGAGGCGCTGCGGGTGATCTCTCGCGACTCCACGGGTCATCAACACGTGCGCACCACTCGCTCAGTGGTGGTCAGCACCGGCGGCACGCCGCGCATTCCCGAAGCGTTCAAGTCGCTGAAGGATGACGGCCGCGTGTTCCACCACTCCCAGTACCTGGCGCAGATGGCCAGGCAGCCTTGCGTGAACAATCAGCCGATGAGCATCGCGATCATCGGCGGCGGCCAGAGCGCGGCGGAAGCTTTCATCGATTTGAACGACAGCTTCCCGTCGGTGCAGGTGGACATGATCCTGCGTGGCTCGGCGCTGAAGCCTGCGGATGACAGCCCGTTCGTCAACGAAGTGTTCTCGCCGGAGTTCACCGATCTGGTGTTCCAGCAGTCGAGCAGCGAGCGCGAGCGGCTGGTCAACGAGTACCACAACACCAACTATTCGGTGGTGGACATCGACCTGATCGAACGCATCTACGGCATCTTCTATCGTCAGAAAGTCTCGGGCATCGCGCGTCATACCTTCCGTACCCTGACCACCGTTGAAAAAGCCACCGCCACCGAGCGCGGCATCGAGCTGGCGGTGCGCAACAATGCCACCGGTGAAGTGACGGTTCGTCTCTACGATGCCGTGGTCCTGGCCACCGGTTACGAACGCCAGATGCACCGCAAACTGCTGGCGCCGCTGGAGCAATACCTGGGTGATTTCGAGGTGGATCGCAACTACAAACTGATTACCGATGAACGCTGCAAAGCCGGCATTTATATGCAGGGCTTCTGCCAGGCGAGCCATGGTTTGAGCGACACCCTGTTGTCGATCCTGCCGATTCGGGCGGATGAGATTGCCGGTTCCTTGTATGACCATGGCAAGAACCGTGGGCATAGCCGGTCAGTGGTGGATTTGTTGCTAGCGACTGCCAGCTAAATCTTCGTCGCCTGTCAGGCCGCCATCGCGAGCAGGCTCGCTCCCACATTTGACCTCTGTCTTACACTGAATCTGTGTTCACTGGAGATCCACTGTGGGAGCGAGCCTGCTCGCGATGGGGCCCTAAAAAGCACCTCATGTTCAGAAAGCTGAACCCTTCCTGAAGAACCCCGCAATTCCCCCACCACCCACCGTTCCTTCGTTTACTCTCCAGAAGTCGGGGCGTAAGCTTCGCGCGTTTTCATCAATAGCGGAGACCCTCAGTGGGTACTTGTTCGAGTGACAGTAGTCGGCCGGTTTCGATAACCGGCACCTTCCCGGCAAGATAACGCGCAGCCTGTTGTGCCGTTGTCTCGCCGAAAAGCGAGCAGCGGAAATCCCGATCGCAGCCAGCCCTGGCCGTGTCCCGATATCCCTCTCATCGACGCTTGACCGTGTGTGATGTTCGACGTGCCTGTCGTCATCGCAGCGACTCGACACGCCTGCTCGAAGGTCTCCCGGCTGACTCTGGGGGCAACACCATGAACCTTACCCTGCTCAAGGAATTTTTCGCCGGATTCCTGCGCACCCGTCACATCGGCCGGCACTTTCGCCGACTGGCGCTGCTGGAAAGCTTCACCGACACCACGGTCAGCCGTGAAGTGCCGCCGACGCTGGCGCAAACCCTGGTCACCGCCGCCAACAACGACACCGGCCCATTGCTGAAAAAACTCGGCAGCCACACCGACGGTCTCAGTGACCTGGAAGCCGACACCCTGCGCGAGCAATTCGGGCTCAACGAGGTCGAGCATGAACAGCCATTACCGTGGTGGACCCACCTGTGGCACTGCTACAAAAACCCCTTCAACCTGCTGCTGACCTTGCTCGCGGTGATCTCCTGGCTGACGGAGGACATGAAAGCCGCCATCGTGATTTTCTCGATGGTGGTGCTCTCCACCTTGCTGCGCTTCTGGCAGGAAACCAAATCCAACCAGGCCGCCGACGCGCTCAAGGCGATGGTCAGCAACACTGCCACGGTGATGCGCCGTGATGCGCCACGTATCGAGTTGCCGATCAAGCAATTGGTGCCGGGCGATCTGATCGTGCTCTCGGCCGGTGACATGATCCCTGCCGATTGCCGGGTGCTCAGCGCCAAGGACCTGTTCGTCAGCCAGGCCGCGATGACCGGCGAATCGATGCCGGTGGAAAAATTCCCGCGCCAGCAGAACAGCGATACGTGCAATCCGCTGGACCTCGAGAACATCCTGTTCATGGGCACCAACGTGGTGTCTGGCACGGCGATGGCGGTAATCCTCACCACCGGCAATAACACCTATTTCGGCGCCTTGGCCCAGCGGGTCGGCGCCACCGAACGCGCACCGACCTCGTTCCAGACCGGGGTCAACAAAGTCAGCTGGCTGTTGATCCGCTTCATGTTTGTCATGGCACCGCTGGTGCTGTTCATCAACGGCTTTACCAAAGGCGACTGGACCCAGGCGCTGTTGTTCGCGCTGTCGATTGCCGTGGGCCTGACCCCGGAAATGCTGCCGATGATCGTCACCTCGACCCTGGCCAAAGGTGCGGTGTTCCTGTCGCGTAAAAAAGTCATCGTCAAACGCCTCGACGCGATCCAGAACTTCGGTGCCATGGACGTGCTGTGCACCGACAAGACAGGCACCCTGACCCAGGACAAAATCTTTCTCGCGCGCAATGTCGATGTCTGGGGCAACGATTCCGACGACGTGCTGGAAATGGCCTACCTCAACAGCTACTACCAGACCGGTCTGAAAAACCTGCTGGACGTGGCGGTGCTGGAGCACGTGGAAATCCACCGTGAACTGAAGGTCGGCACGGCGTTTCGCAAGGTCGATGAAATTCCGTTCGACTTCATCCGCCGACGCATGTCGGTGGTGGTCGCCCGGCACGATCAGCCGCATCTGCTGATTTGCAAAGGCGCGGTGGAGGAGGTGCTGGCGGTCTGCACGCGCGCGCGTCACGGCGTGGTTGACGAAGCACTGAGCGATAAATTGCTGGTGCGGATTCGCCAGGTCACTGCCGCCTTCAATGCCGAAGGCCTGCGGGTGGTCGCCGTCGCCGCGCGCCCCATGATCGAGGGCCGGGACACCTACAGCCTGGCGGATGAACAGGGACTGACGCTGATCGGCTATGTCGCCTTCCTCGATCCACCGAAAGAAAGCACCGCCCCGGCGCTGAAGGCGCTGGCCGCTCACGGCGTCGCGGTAAAAGTGCTGACCGGTGATAACGAACGGGTGACCGCGAAGGTCTGCCGCGAGGTTGGCCTGGAGCAACAAGGCCTGCTGATGGGCAACGACATCGAGCGCATGAGCGATGCGCAACTGGCGGTCGCGGTCGAGACCACCAACGTCTTCGCCAGACTCACGCCGTCGCACAAGGAACGCATCGTGCGGTTGCTCAAAGGCAACGGCCAGGTGGTCGGTTTCATGGGCGACGGCATCAACGACGCCCCCGCGCTGCGCACCGCCGACATCGGTATTTCGGTGGACAGCGCCGTGGACATCGCCAAGGAAGCGGCCGATATCATCCTCTTGGAAAAGAGCCTGATGGTGCTGGAGGAGGGCGTGCTGGAAGGGCGTCGGACCTTCGCCAACATGCTCAAGTACATCAAAATGACCGCCAGCTCGAACTTCGGCAACGTGTTCTCGGTGCTGGTGGCCAGCGCGTTCATCCCGTTCCTGCCGATGCTGCCGATGCACCTGCTGGTGCAAAACCTGCTCTACGATATTTCGCAGATCGCCATCCCGTTCGATAACGTCGATGCAGAAATGCTCAGCAAGCCGCAGCGCTGGCAGCCGGCGGATGTCGGGCGTTTCATGCTGTTTTTCGGCCCGATCAGTTCGATCTTCGACATCACCACGTTTGCCCTGATGTGGTACGTGTTCGACGCCAACACCCCGGACCATCAAACCCTGTTCCAGTCCGGCTGGTTCGTGGTCGGGCTGCTGACCCAGACGTTGATCGTGCACATGATCCGCACACCGAAAATTCCGTTCCTGCAAAGCCGCGCGGCGATGCCGTTGATGATCATGACCGGGATCATCATGGCGGTCGGGATCTTCCTGCCGATGGGGCCGTTGGCGCACTACTTCAAACTGCAGGCGCTGCCGTCGCTGTATTTCGTGTTCCTGCCGGTGATTCTGCTGGCGTACATGGCGCTGACTCAAGCGGTGAAGGGGTTCTACATTCGGCGGTTCGGATGGCAGTAATTGTCGGAATCTGCAGTCATTTAGGAAAAGTCCTACAGAAACCTCTGCGCGCCTCCCGTAGCCTCGCCGCATCAAAAATCAGCCATCACCCAAGAGGCTACGATGCCGACTAAAGCCTTACGCATCCTGATCGCCGACCAGCAGCACTTTCACCGGATGATCATCGAACGGCTGTTCAATCAACTCGACTATTACCGAGTGGCACCCGTGCACGACCTTGCGTCAATGCTGACCCTGATCGAGTACGGTTGCGAGCCGTTCGACCTGGTGGTGGTCAATGCCGCGCTGGCGGCGGGCGAACTGGATTTGCTCAGGTACTTCCTCGATAACCGGCAGGTTCGCCACGCGCTGATTTTCGACGGCCAACTTGCACAGTTGCCGCCGATCCCGGCCTGCGGGCAACAAAAGATTCAGGTGAGCCACGCAGCGCTTCCAGATGGGGTGTGCATTCAGCGGTTGATGACAATCATTGATCCATCGCAGAGGGAGCGCGATCAGCGGTACGCCGGGTGAGAGCGGTATACCGTTCGTCGGAACTGTCATTTCTTACAGGTAGATTCTGCCTTTCCTCCATGCAAGAGTCTTGGCGCAGCCGTTGCGTCTGCCCCGGCGTGAACCCGTGGGCATTCGTTGAGTTTTTGCACAGGAAGTTGCCATGAAAAATGTGCTGATCGTGGACGATCATCCGGTGATTCGCGCCGCACTCAAGCTTGTACTTGAGCGGGAAGGTTTCAAACAGATTTATGAGGCGGCAAGTGTCGGGGAAGCCTTGACGATACTCCGTGAGCATAGGGTCGATCTGTTGATCCTGGATCTGGTGATGCCCGACGGCAACGGGCTGGATCTTCTGGAGCGAATCAGGTCCAGTGACTGGACATGTGTGGTGCTGGTTTTCACCTCGCTCGATCCGCTGTTTTTCCAGGAGCGTTGCATGCGGGGTGGGGCTTTGGCGTATGTCTCAAAAACCAACAGTCTGGATCAATTGCACAAGGCTGTGCACGCATTGAGGGCGGGCTATACCTATTTCGCGCAGCTAATTTCCAGACCGATGAACCCACTGCAACACAACGAAAAAAAGATGATCGACTCACTGTCCAACCGCGAGTTGACCATCTTGCAACACCTTGCCCGAGGCTTGTCCAACAAGGCGATCGCCGACGCCATGAACCTGAGCCACAAAACCGTCAGCACCTACAAAACGCGTTTGATCATAAAACTGGGGGTCGTGGCGGCGGTGCATCTGCGCGATTTCGCCATCCGCAATCACCTGATCTGAGTGCGCCCGACCGTGCGTAGCTTGCTGCTGATCCTGATGGTGTGCCTCGTGCCGCCGGCGTTGGCCTCGATCGCCGGCGAGCCCGAGCGCTTGCAGCTGCTGGGGCGTTCCACAGTGGAAGGGTACGCGGTCCATCTGGAGGAACAGGACCGCCAATGGCTGCGCAACAAGCGTGTGTTGCGCCTCGGGGTGAGTGGGCCGGACTACCCGCCGTTCGAGGTGACGCGCAATCACGATGAGCTGGAAGGCATCACCGCCGATTACGCCGCGCTGGTCGCGCAATTGCTGAACGTGCAGATCGAGGTGCTGCGTTATGCCACGCGTGAAGCGGCCATGGAGGCCCTCAAGTACGGTGAACTGGATCTGCTCGGGACCTCGAACAACTTCGAAGTGGCCAACCCCGAGCTGGAACTCTCCAAGGCCTACGCTGAAGATCAGCCGATGCTGGTCACCCGCCTGGACGAGCGCATGCCCGAAGATCTGGCGGGTAAACGCATTGCCATGGCCGATGACTATCTGCCGGCGCAGACCGTTGAATCGTTCTATCCCGAGGCCAGCCTGCAACGTTATCCGTCGACGCTCGATGCGCTCGGGGCGGTGGCGTACGGGCAGGATGACGTGTACCTCGGTGACCTCATCAGCGCCAATTACCTGATCAACAACAACTACTTCAGTTCCGTTCATCTGGAGGTGCCGTCGGGCCTCGACGCTAACCCGTTCGGCTTCGCACTGGCCCGGGACAACCTGCCGCTGAAGGACCTCATCGACAAGGCGCTGGCCGCGATCCCCATGGATCAGCGCTCGGTCATCGAACAGCGCTGGAGCGCCGGCAGGGCCAAAGTGGCGGGGCAGCAACGCGTGAGTCTGAGTGAGAGTGAACAGCGCTGGCTGGATCTGCATCCGATGGTGAAGGTGGGGGTGGTCGACGACTTTGCGCCGTTGACGTTCTACACGTCCGAGGGACAATTCAGAGGGTTGACGGCGCAATTGCTGAAGCTGATCAGCCAGCGCACAGGTTTGAATTTCATAGTGCTGCGAGGCCAATCCCTGGACAAGCAGATCCAGCGACTCAAGGCCGGCGAGATCGATGTCTTGCCCGCCATCATCCCCACGACTGAAGAGGTCGCCGGACTGCACTTCACCCGGTCCTATGTGACCAATCCGTTCGTCCTGGTCAGTGCAACGACCCCCGGTAGCCCGACGACGCTGGACGATCTGGCCGGTAAACGCCTGGCGATTTATCCCCGTCACCCAATGCGCGCATTCATTCAGGCGCGGGCGCCGCAGGTGCAGATGGTGGACGTACAAAACCCGGCCCAAGGTCTGGAATTTGTGGCGAAGGGGCAGGCCGATGCCGCGCTCAGTTCTTTGTACATGACCCGCTACCTGATTGCCCGGTATTACCAGGGACGTTTACGGATCAGCAGCACCGTAGGCGATGAACCGGCGCGCATCGCCATGGCAACCGGCCGTGACGAGCCGGTGTTGAACTCGATTTTGAACAAGGCGCTGCTGAGCATTTCGCCCGAGGAAATGGAAGTTCTGGTCGCCCGCTGGAGCAATGATGTGGTGGTCGATGACAGTTATTGGCTGCGTCATCGCCAAGGTATTTTGCAGGGGTTTGCCGCGGCCGCGGCGTTGTTGTTGCTGGCCCTGGGGTGGATCGCCTGGCAGCGTCGGCAGATTCGCCAGCGCCAGCAGTGGATGCAGCAGTTACAGGAGGCCAAGGATGCGGCGGACGATGCCAGTCGCGCGAAAACCACATTCCTGGCGACCATGAGCCATGAAATCCGCACACCGATGAGTGCCCTGATCGGCTTTCTGGAAATGGCCTGCAAGCGTGCAGAAGAGGGGGTCGCCGATCGCGTCTCCCTCGAAGTCGCCTCCACGGCGGCGCAGCAGTTGCTGGCGTTGATCGGCGATATTCTGGACATCGCGCGTATTGAGTCAGGGCATTTATCGCTGACGCCCGAACGCGTCAATCTGCATGATCTGGTGGCGTCGGTGTGCCGGATCTTTGAAGGACTTGCCCGGGAAAAGCATCTGGCGTGGCGCGTCGACCTGGACCCACGTAGCGACCGAGAGGTGTTGATCGACCCCACACGCTTCAAGCAAGTGTTGTCCAATCTGTTGAGCAATGCGATCAAGTTCACCCGCGAAGGCGAAGTGAGCCTGACGCTTCGGTTATCACCCGGTACGTCGGGGCATTTAGTGGTGAATGTGCTTATTCAAGACAGTGGCATTGGCATCAGCGCAGCCGACCAGCAGCGGTTGTTCAGTCCGTTCGTTCAGGCCGGTAACAGCCAGCAATCTGCGCGCACGGGGGCCGGGCTGGGGTTGGTGATCAGCCGCACGTTGTGCGAAATGATGGGCGGCCGGCTGGTGCTGAGCAGCGTCCTCGGACGGGGTTCGCAGGTCGAGATCAGCCTGTCGCTGATCGCGTTGAAAGCGCTGCCTGCCGATGAATCGCTCAACAGGGCGGTGGTGCCAGTCCCCACGCGGCCACTGACTGTTCTGGTGGTCGACGATCACCCGCCCAATCGGCTGTTGCTCTCAAGTCAGCTGAGCTATCTGGGGCATCGCGTGATGGAGGCCGAGGATGGCGAGCAGGGGCTGGAACTGTGGGGGGGCCACGAGTTTGATGTGGTTATTACTGACTGCAATATGCCAAAGCTCGACGGTTATGAATTAACCGGCGCGATACGCGATGAAGAGCACGCGCAACGCCTGCCGCCGACGCTGATTCTGGGTTTTACCGCCAATGCGCAGCCTGAGGAAAAGGTCCTGTGCCTTGAAGCGGGCATGGACGACTGCCTGTTCAAACCCATTCGGCTGGCGGACCTGAGTGTGTGGTTGGCTGACCGGTTTGTAGAGACGACGGTCGAACCACCCTCATCGTCCGAGATCGACTTGAGCGGGCTGGAGCAATACGTCGGAAAAGACCGGACGTTGATCAATCAATTGCTGCGCCAACTGGCAGTGACCAATCGGGATGACCGTGAACATCTGCTTCAAGCCCACGCCGGCAAAAATCTTCCCGTTCTGCATGACCTGGCGCACCGCATCAAGGGCGGTGCGCGCATGGTCCGGGCTCAGCGGCTGATCGAGTGTTGCGAGGCGCTGGAACGTGCCTGCGGCGGGGGGCTTGGAGCATCGGTCGACGAAGCCGTCAATCATTTGCAGCACGCCATGCAACGTCTCGATCAGAGCCTAAAGCAGGGCTGACGCTTAATCCCAGTGCGGCGCGATGCCTTTCGGGCTGGTCAATCGATGGCCGCGCTCCAGGCCTGCGATCAACGCCATGTCGACCTCGCTCAATTGCAGGGCACAGGCTTGCAAATTGCTTTGCAGGTTGGCGCGTTTAGTGGAGGAGGGGATGACCGCGTAACCCAGCTGCATGGCCCAGGCCAGTGTGACTTGGGCCGGGGTTGCCTGCAGACGATCAGCGATTTGCTGGATGACCGGGTCTTTCAACACTTCGCCGTAGGCCAGGGTCATGTAGGAGGTGATCTGGATGCCCTGCTGCTGGGCAAACTCGACGACTTTGCGGTTTTGCAGGTACGGGTGCAGCTCGATCTGATTGGTGGCGATGTTCTCGGCTCCGACCGCTGCAATCGCCTGCTGCATCAGGTCGACCGTGAAGTTGGAGACACCGATCTGCCGGGTCAGACCCAGTCGTTTGGCTTCGAGCAAGGCCCCCATGAACTCCTCGACCGGTACTTGATCTTCCGGGGACGGCCAGTGGATCAGCGTCAGGTCCAGGTAGTCGGTTTGCAGTTTGCGCAGGCTCTCTTTGAGGCTGTCGATCAACCGGTCTTTGGCGAAGTTGGCGACCCAGATTTTGCTGGTGATGAACAGCTCTTCACGGGCGATACCGCTGGCGGCGATGGCCTCGCCGACCTCGGCTTCGTTTTCATAGATTTGCGCGGTGTCGATCACCCGGTAGCCCAGCGCCAGGCCGGTGCTCACCGAATCGATGACCACCTGGCCTTGCAAGCGAAAGGTACCGAGACCGAATGCGGGAATAGACATCAATGACTCCAAGGGTTGCAGTGGGAATGGACTGGAGTATCCCCGGCTGCCTCCCCGGGAAAAACCGCTGGATGGGCAAAGCAATGTTTACCGCAAGTCATGAATCAAAAGATCGCAGCCTCGTTTCACTCGACAGCTGCTACACCGTACGCAATCCCCTGTAGCAGCTGTCGAGTGAAACGAGGCTGCGATCTTTCGATCTTGAGCCTTACCCCCGAGCCTCAAGAATCATGCAAGTGGTCGACCCGGTCGCATACAACCGCCCATCCACATCATAAATCCGCCCCTCGGCCAGCGCAGTGGAACGACCCAAATGCACAATTTTGCCCTCGGCCCGAACCGGTCCGCTGGCACCGGTCAATGCGCGGACGTAGCTGATGCGCAAGTCCAGCGTCGTATACCCCTGGCCCTTCTTCAGTTGCGTATGAATCGCGCAGCCCATGCACGAATCCAGCAAGGTCGCCGCATAGCCGCCATGCACGCTGCCCAGCGGGTTGTAATGCCGTGAATCCGGCGTGCCCTGGAAAATGAACAGCCCGGCCGACCATTCGATCGGGATGAAATCCATCAAGGCGCCGATGGGCGGTGAAGGCAGTACACCGTCGCCGATACCCTCGAAAAACTCGGCGGGCGACAGCGCGCTGACCTCGGCCATGGACAAACTGCCCGGCCCGGCCAGACGCGAGCGCATGGCCTGTTCCTGGGCGATCCATTGGGCGAGGTTGACGTCGCGGTTGGGGCTTTGCATGATGATGTCCTCAGGCGGGAGCGGATATTATGGTTGTAATTCGCACCGATATTATGTCCGAAATAAAAACTCCGCCAGCCCCGCGTGTCGAGTTCTCAAGCGATGTCGCTGAGGCTGAATTCCTCGCCTAGAAAGTCGATCAACGCTCTCACCGAGGGCAGCAGCCCGCGACGTGACGGAAAGATTGCGTGCACGATTCCGCATTTCGGCGCCCACCCTGGCACCAGTTCAACCAGTCGCCCGGCCGTGATGTCATCGCGCACCACCACGCTTGGCAGGTGCGCAACGCCGATCCCGGCGAGCACGGCATGGCGCAAGGCCAACAGGTCATCGGTGACCATCCGCGGTGCGTGTCGAATCATCGCGCTGGCGCCGTCTGCGCCGAACAATTCCCACTGATATTCGCGTTGTGCGGCACCCCAGTGCAGGCTCGGCAAACCACTGAGATCGGCCGGGGAGGCGGGCGACGACAGGCGTTCGCGAAAGGCCGGGCTGCCCACAAGGCACTGCGTACTGTTGCCCAGCACCTTCATCACCATGTCGGTGTTTTCCAGCGGTGGAAAGCGCACTCGCAGGGCGATGTCGAACCCCTCGTGAATCAGGTCGACCCGGCGGTTGGTGCTCTCGATGAACAACTCCACCAACGGGTACTTGAGCATGTAGCGGGTCAGCATCGGCCCGACCCAGGAGTTGAGCAGCGCCGTCGGGCAACTGATGCGCACCAGCCCTTGTGGCTCGGAGCGATTGCGTTCGATGAGTTCGGCGGCGCTTTCCGCTTCCACACGCATGGCCAGGCAGCGCTGGTAATAGGCCTGGCCGATTTCAGTCAGCGAACAGTGTCGGCTGGTGCGGTGCAGCAGGCGTACACCGAGGCGGTCCTCAAGCTCGGCAATGCGCCGGCTGAGCTTGGACTTGGGCATGTCCAGCGCTCGCCCGGCCGGGGCGAAACCGCCGTGTTCCACCACTTGGGTGAAGTAGTAAAGGGTGTTGAGGTCTTCCACCATCGTTCTCCAGATAGAACGCTAAGGCTGATTTTTGCAGTCTAGTGCATCAAAGGCTGCGGTTTTAAGCTTTATCCATCGCGTCAAACAACGAATTTGGAGGCAGGATGAAAAACATCATCGGTATCTACACCAGCCCACGGACCCACTGGGTCGGCGACGGTTTTCCGGTTCGCACGCTGTTTTCCTACGACAACCTCGGCAAACACATCAGCCCGTTTTTGCTGCTCGATCATGCGGGCCCTGCCGAATTCACCCCGACCACCGAACGTCGTGGCGTTGGTCAGCATCCGCACCGCGGGTTCGAAACCGTGACTATCGTTTACAAGGGCGAACTGGAGCACCGCGACTCCACCGGCAGCGGCGGCAAGATTGGCCCTGGCGATGTGCAATGGATGACCGCGGCCTCGGGGATTCTCCATGAGGAATTCCACTCCGAAGGGTTCGCCAAAACCGGCGGCACCCTGGAAATGGTTCAGCTATGGGTCAACCTGCCGGCCAGGGACAAAATGGCCGAAGCCGGTTACCAGACGATTCTCGATGGCGACATCCCGAGCATCCCGCTCAAGGACAAGGCCGGCAGCCTGCGCTTGATCGCTGGCGAGTTCGAGGGGCACACCGGTCCGGCACGCACGTTCACGCCAATCGACGTCTGGGATCTGCGCCTCAACGGCGGCAAGTCGTTGATCCTGGATTTGCACGAAGGTCGCAACACCGCGCTGGTGGTGCTGCGCGGCACGGTTCAGGTCAATGGCCAGGAACTGGTGCGTGAAGGGCAGTTGGCGTTGTTCGAGCGCGATGGCCATCAGCTCAGCCTGGAAGCCAATAACGACGCTGTGGTGTTGCTGCTCAGCGGCGAGCCGATCGACGAACCGATTGTCGGCCACGGTCCGTTCGTGATGAACAGCGAGCAAGAGATTCATCAGGCCTTTGCTGACTTTCAGTCCGGCCGGTTCGGTCGGATGAGCGATTGAACACATTGTTGGACTGCGCTGGCGTGCCGGACTTGGGCGACTACCCTTGCCTGGCCGCGTTTTAACCGACATCAGGATTCATTCAAGCCGAGCCGTTCGGCATCGATATAAAGCGAGGATTACTCCCATGACTACTTCTTACAAACGTCTCGACAAGGATAACGCCGCCGTTCTGTTGGTCGATCACCAGGCAGGCCTGCTTTCTCTGGTGCGCGACATCGAGCCCGACCGTTTCAAAAATAACGTGCTGGCCCTGGCTGACCTGGCCAAGTACTTCAAGCTGCCAACGATCCTCACCACCAGTTTCGAAACCGGCCCGAACGGCCCGCTGGTGCCTGAACTCAAGGCGCTGTTCCCGGACGCACCGTACATTGCCCGTCCCGGCCAGATCAATGCCTGGGACAACGAAGACTTCGTCAAGGCGATCAAGGCGACCGGCAAGAAACAACTGATCATCGCTGGCGTGGTGACTGAGGTTTGCGTGGCTTTCCCCGCACTCTCGGCCCTGGCTGAAGGCTTCGACGTGTTCGTGGTGACCGACGCTTCCGGCACCTTCAACGAACTGACCCGTCAATCGGCCTGGGATCGCATGTCGGCCTCCGGCGCGCAATTGATGACCTGGTTCGGCCTGGCCTGTGAGCTGCATCGCGACTGGCGAAACGACGTGGAAGGCCTGGGCACCTTGTTCTCCAACCATATCCCGGACTACCGCAACCTGTTTACCAGCTACAACGCCCTGACCAGCGACAAGTAACCCTGGCAACACACATCACCCCTGTGGGAGCGAGCCTGCTCGCGATAGCGATCTGACAGTCACTGCAAATGTAACTGATCAACCGCCATCGCGAGCAGGCTCGCTCCCACAGTGTTTTGTGTTGTTCTGAAGTCATCAATTGCTCCTACACTGTGCCCATCCGTACATGGCTGGAGTCGCTTGATGCTGTCATTGCTTACCAATCACCCCTTGATCTGCGCACTGGTCCTGATCCTGATCGATCTCGGATTGTGGCGCTTGATCAGTGCCAATGGCAGCAACTGGAAACTGGTCGTGCGGCTGGTGATTTTCGCGTTGTTCAGCATCCTCCTGTTCAACGAAGGCATGAACCCGCTGGAGCCGGCACCCTGGGCCGATAACGTGCCGCTGCACCTGGCGGCCACGGGGTTGCAGATTGGTTGGTGGCTGTTCGGCGCGCGTACTTTGACGGTGTTGATCGGTGCGGTGATGATGCAGCGGGTCGGGCATACCGGGCGGTTGCTCCAGGATTTGCTCGGTGCGGTGATCTTTTTGATCGCCGTTATTGCCGCCCTGGCCTACGTGCTCGAACTGCCGGTCAAAGGCGTGCTCGCCACTTCCGGTGCGTTGGCGATCATCGTCGGCCTGGCTTTGCAAAGCACCCTCAGCGACGTGTTCTCCGGAATCGTCCTCAACACCACCAAACCCTATCAACTGGATGACTGGATCTCCATCGACGGCACCGAAGGCCGGGTCACTGACATCGACTGGCGCGCCACGCGCCTGCAAACCTCCCAAGGCAGCATGGCGGTGATTCCCAACTCGCTGGCGGCCAAGGCCAAGATCATCAACTTCAGCCGGCCCAGCGATATGTTCGGCGTCTCGATCAGCCTGCAACTGAGCCCGCACGCGCGCCCGCAAACGGTGCTCGACGCGCTGGAGCGGGCGATGCAGGGTTGCCGTCATCTGTTGAGCAAACCGGCGCCAAATGTATCGCTCAAGGGTTTCAGCGCCAGTGGCGTCGAGTACGAAATCAGCGGCTTTGTGGTCTCCATGGATCAGAAACGCATGGTGCGCAATCTGCTGTTCGACCTGGCGTACCGGCACTTGCAGGCGTCCGGTGTCAGCCTGCTGTCGAGCGTCGAATCCAACGCACCTGCCGAGCTGTCACGGCCGCGGGCGCTGCTGGACAGCTCGAACATTTTCTCGACCCTGCGTCAGGAAGAGAAAGAAACCTTCAGCCAGAACATGAAACTGCAAACCTTCCGCGCCGGTGAAATGATCTTGCCGGCGGGGGAGGTCAGCGATCATCTGTTCATCATCGAATCGGGCGTGGTCTCTGTGCAGTTGAGTCGGGGCGGCGTCAAGTTTGAATCCGGGCGCATGGGGCCGGGCGAGGTGATCGGCGAGGGTGGGGTTTTGTCCGATACCGCGCTGCCGGCAGAGTTCAGCGCCAAGACCGCTTGCAGCGTGTATCGGATCGAAAAAGACTACCTCAAGCCATGCCTGGATGCGCGCCATGACATCAGCGAAGCGATGAAGGCGTTGCTGGATTTCCGCTTGCACAAGGCGCAGACCCTGACCCAGGAAGTGCCGAAGGTTGTGGAGAAGAGAGGGTTTTTGCAGTGGTTGCGTAACCGGGCTTAGTTCTTCGGTGGATGGCCGCTATGCGGTTCGCGGGCAAGCCTCGCTCCTACATAGAATCGCTAACTCCTGTAGGAGCGAGGCTTGCCCGCGAAGACGGCAGCAGGCCCGCCGCAGAACGTGCGGATCAGCAATCCACCGTCGCCAAATCCTTCAATGGCCTCCTCGACTTCTGAAATATTGGCTATTTGTCAGCGGCGCCGACAGGACTAACTTAGCTCCACCCCCACTTGCTATTGGACTCCCCATGAAACCTCGCATCGATTTCTACACCGCTTCCCCCGACGCACTCAAAGCCATGATCGCGCTGGAAACCGCGGTGTCGAAGCTGCCGCTGGAAAAGACCCTGATCGAACTGGTCAAGCTGCGCACTTCGCAAATCAACGGCTGTGCCTTCTGCCTGGATATGCACAGCGCCGACGCCCGCAAGGGCGGTGAAGACGAGCGCCGGCTGTACACACTCTCGGCCTGGCGTGAAACGCCGTTCTTCACCCCGCGTGAACGTGCTGCGCTGACGTGGACCGAATCCTTGACACTGCTGAGCCAGACTCACGCGCCGGATGAGGACTACGAACTGGCGGCATCCGAGTTCAGCCCGAAGGAATTGGTCGACTTGACCGTGGCCATTACCACCATCAACGCCTGGAACCGTCTGGCCGTCGGTTTCCGCAAAATGCCTCAAGCCTGATCAGTGAGCGTCTGCTGACGGCGCGGCCGGTGGTTGCACCTTGCGCATCAAGGGCACCATCGCCGTGGCGATGATGAAGCAGACCATGATCATCAGAAACGCGTCGCCGTAGGTCTGGGTCTGGGCTTCGCGGTAGGTCAGCATCCAGAGTTGATGCAGGCTGGCGGTGACGCCGGCATCGCCGCTCTGGCCAAGGGCCGCGAAGTTGTTGCCCACCTGGGACAGCCATTGATTCAGCGCTTCGTTGGTGCTGTTGAGGTTTTCCGCCAACCGGGTGAAGTGCAGGTTAGTCCGGTCGTTGAGGATGGTCGCACACGCGGCGATACCGATGGCGCCCCCCAGGTTTCGCATCAGGTTGAATAGCCCCGAAGCATGTTTGAGCCGCGCGGGCGCGAGTCCGCCGAGGGTCAATGTCACCGCTGGCGGCACCGCCAGTTGCTGGGCAATTCCGCGCAAGGCTTGCGGCAGCATCAATTCTTTAGCCCCCCAGTCATGGGTGATCGGGCTGAAATCCCACATCGACAGCGCGAACAGCCCAAGGCCGGTCATCATGATCCAGCGCAGGTCAATGCGATTGGCCAGAAAGGCGTACAGCGGAATCGCCATGATCTGGAACACCCCGGTGGAGAAAACCGCCAGACCAATGTCCAGCGCACCGTAGCCACGCACCCGGCCGAGAAACAGCGGCGTCAGGTAAATGGTCGCGAACAGGCCGATCCCGGTGACGAACGAGAAGAAACAGCCGAGGGCGAAGTTACGGTCTTTCAACGCGCGCAGATCGACGATCGGGTTGGCTACGTGCAAGGTCCGGCCGATGAAGGCCAGTCCGGCTAGGCCGCTGATCCACGCGGTGGTCAGAATCGTACTGTCACTGAACCAGTTCCAGCGCGGGCCTTCTTCGAGGGTGTATTGCAGGCAGCCGAGAAACAGCGCCATGAACACCATGCTCAAGTAGTCGGCGCCCTTGAGCAGCGACAGTTCCGGCTGGTCGATTTTCACCAGCATCGGCACCGCCACCGCGACGAAAATTCCCGGCACCAGATTGATGTAGAACAGCCAGTGCCAGGACGAAATGTCGGTGATCCAGCCACCAATCACCGGGCCCAGGGTCGGTGCCAGCGAAGCCACTGCGCCGATGGTCGCGGCCGCGATCACCCGTTGTTTTCCGGTGAAGAAAAAGAACGCGGTGGTGAACACCAGCGGAATCATCGAACCGCCGAGAAAACCTTGCAGGGCACGGAAGGCGATCATGCTCTGGATGTTCCAGGCCGCGCCGCAGAGCAGGCTGGCGAGAGTAAAACCCACCGCTGAAGCGCAAAACAGCCAACGCGTCGAGAACACCCGCGACAGCCAGCCGGATAATGGAATCACGATGATCTCGGCGATCAGGTAACTGGTTTGCACCCACGCCGTTTCATCGGTGCCGGCCGAGAGCCCGCCGCCGATGTCACGCAACGAGGCGGAGACGATCTGGATGTCCAGCAGCGCAATGAACATGCCGATGCACATGCTGGCGAAGGCAAAGACTTTGGTCGCCGTCGTCATGCTGGCAGCATTGAACGGTTGCGCAGGGGCGGCGAGGGCGCGACTCATGGCGCGCTGGCCACGGCCGAGGTTTCGGGTTCCTTGCGGGTGTCCACTTCAGCGGTCACGGAAAGGCCTGGACGCAGGTGACCGAGTACGCCATCGGCTGGATCAAAGATGATTCTCACCGGCACCCGCTGAACGATTTTTGTGAAGTTGCCGGTGGCGTTTTCCGGTGGCAACACGCTGAACTGTGAGCCGCTGGCCGGCGCGAGGCTGCCCAGATGACCGTGGAATTCCTGCCCGGACAGCACGTCGGCATGAATGATCACCCGTTGGCCCGGAATCATGCGCGCCAGTTGATCTTCCTTGAAATTGGCATCGACCCACAGACCACTGGACGGTACGACCGACAGCAGTTGCGAGCCCGCTTGCGCGTAGGCACCAGTTCGCGCCCGACGATTGCCGATCACGCCGTCCACCGGGGCCTTCAGTTCGGTGTAGCCCACGTTCAATTGCGCCAGATCACGTTCGGCGTGAGCCTGCATCAGGGCGGCACGGGCTTGCTGTTTTTGCGTTGCGATCACGTTCAACTGACGTTGCGCCGCCAGCAGTTCGGCCTGGGCTCGCGAACTGAGCGCCTGAGCCGTTTTGAACGTGGCGTCTGCGCGTTGGGCGCTTTCCACCGAAACCGCATTGCTGCCGACCAGTTTTTTGTAGCGCGCATTGTCGTCCCGCGAGCGGGCGGTTTCGGCACCGGCAGCATCGATACCGGCGCGGGCCTGGCCGATCACCGCGTGTTGCAGTTGTTCGGTGGCGTCGAGGTTGGCGAGCAACGCTTCTTCGGCCGCCACCGCGCCTTCTGCCTTGGCCAGGTTGGCGCGGTAGTCGCGGGAGTCGAGGCGGATCAGCACATCGCCGGCCTTGACCTTCTGATTGTCGGTGACCAGCACTTCTTCGATGTACCCCGCGACTTTCGGGCCGATCACCGTCACGTCGCCGCCGATGTAGGCATCGTCGGTTTCTTCGATGAAGCGGCCGGCCGTCCACCAGTGAGTCGCGTACAGCCCGGCAAACACCAGAGCCGCGATGGCCGCCGTCAGCAGGATCAAGCGTTTGAGCAGGGGAGGCTTGGGTGTGCTCACCGGGACAGCAACGTCGGGTTCAAGGCTGGGCATGCTGGTCATTGAGTGAGTACCTGTGGAAATCGGGTCTTTATTACACGCGTAATATGACGTAGATAATATTTAGTGACAAATGATTTCTACTGCCGGTCGTCAGGTGCTTATTTGAGCCAATTGCCAGGAGTGATGCCGGTCATGTCCTTGAAGAACGCGATAAATGCGCTGTCACTGGCAAATCCCGATTCGAAAGCGCTGTAGCTGATGCTGCGTCCGGTGGCGAGCAGTTCCATGGCGCGCATCAGCCGCCACTGTTGACGCCATTGCTGATAACTCATGCCGGTTTCACGCTGGAAGATTCGCCCGATGGTGCGGCCGCTGGCGCCGATCTGTTGTTCCAGTACTCGAAGTTCCGGCGGCAGTTTTTCGGGCGTTGCCAATAGCGGCGCCAGGCGTTTGTCCCACGGCAAAGGCAACAGCATCGATTGCTGCACCGCGTCGCGAATTTCGCTCAGGCAAAGACCCAGCAGGTGAACGAATTTGCCCTGCTGCCAATCGGTGTCGAAGTCGGCGAGCGCGATCGGCTCCAGCACCGCTCGCAGCAATGGGCTGACTTCAATCACGCAGACCTGCTGCGGCAGCGCGGCGCACACATCCGCTGTCAGGTAAATGGAGCGGTAGTCGACGCTCTGCTGCATCACGGCGCGGTGTTCAATCCCCGGCGGAATCCACGCCGCACGGGAGGGCGGCAACAGGCACAACTGCTGCGCGAGGGTGATGCGCGTGCAGCCCTGACGGGTGAACAGTAACTGCCCGCGCTGATGCCGATGCAGTCCGGAATCGTGATCGCCCAAGGTCGCGGCGATGCCGACCACCGACGCTGAGTAACGATCGGGATTGAACCGTGTGTGTGCATCAATCCAGGCCATGGTTGTCCGATTTAAACGATTAAATGTCAGGATCTTGATAATACGTCAGTCAGCGCTCTTTAAGCTGCTTGCCAGTTTTTCTTGAAGAGTGAAGTCGTGATGAATTCCAAAAGCCTGTTGATACTGGCGATCGCGTTGCTGATGTTTCCGCAGATCGCCCAAACCCTTTACAGCCCGGCACTGGCGGACATCGGCCAGGTCTTTTCCGTCGCCCCGCAACAAGCCGCGCAAACCCTGTCGGTGTATTTCCTGGCGTTCGCCTTCGGTGTGGTGGTGTGGGGCCAGCTGTGTGATCGCATCGGACGTCGGCCCTCGATGCTCGCCGGGTTGGCGTTGTATGCCGGTGCCTCGGTATTGGCGCTGAACGCCCACACGTTCGAGGCGCTGCTGATGGCCCAGGCGCTGGCCGCGTTCGGTGCGGCGGTGGGCTCGGTCGTCACGCAAACCCTGTTGCGCGACCGCTTCAAAGGCGCAGAACTGGCGCAGGTGTTTTCGGTGATGGGCATCGCACTGGCGGCCAGCCCTGCGATAGGCCTGTTCGCCGGAGCGAGTCTGGTGCAAGCGTTCGGCTATCGAGGCGTGCTGGGCTGCCTGTTGCTGTTGTCTTCGGCGTTATGGCTGTGGTGCCTGCGCGCCCTGCCGGAAACCCGACCGCAAAATGTATCGACACCGGCGCTGTTGGAGACGCTGTGGCGAATGCTGCAAGACCGCGATATCTGGCGCTCTACGCTGTTGGTGGCGCTGTTCAACATTGCCTTGTTTAGCTACTACAGCCTCGCCCCGTTCATGTTTCAGCGACTGGGTCTGAGTGCGCAATGGTTCGGCTACAGCGGGGTAATCCTGGCCCTGGGTTCCGGCTTCGGCGCCTGGCTCAACAAGCGATTGCTGCGTCGCGGGTTCCAGGGGCCGCAGCTGATTCGGCTTGCGGCAGCGTTGGCATTGTCGGGCGGCGTGGGCGTCTGGCTGATGCAGAAAAGCGCTCTGTTTGCACTGCCGATGCTGCTGGTGGTGCTGGCGTTCGGCATGGCGATCCCGAACATTCTCGGTTCCGCTTTGGCCAACTATGGCGATCGACTGGGCACGGCCGGTGCGCTGTTTGGTTTGCTGTATTACCTGTTGATTGGCGGTGGGCTGATGCTTGCAGTCTGGGGTCAGGCATTGGGCAAAACCTTGATGCTGTGCGGTGGGGTCGCCTTGTTGTTGGCGGTAACAGCAAGGAAACCAATTGTCGGTCCTGTAACCCTTGGCGGTCATTCCGACAGCCAATCGCTGCAGGCCGGGATCGACGAAAAAAACATTTAAACCGCAAACCCCTGTGGGAGCGAGCCTGCTCCGGGCGGCGTTCCGACGATAGCGGCCGTACAGTCGAGATAATTGTCGCCTGGTACACCGCATCGCGAGCAGGCTCGCTCCCACATTTGATCACCGTCGCTCTAACACTCAGACCCGCTCAAAAATCGCCGCAATCCCCTGACCACCGCCAATGCACATCGTCACCAGCGCATAACGGCCGTTGACGCGGTGCAGTTCGTGGATGGCTTTGGTGGCAATCACCGCCCCTGTCGCGCCCACCGGGTGACCGAGGGAAATGCCCGAGCCGTTCGGGTTGACCTTGGCCGGGTCGAGGTCCAGTTCCTGGCTGACCGCACAGGCCTGGGCGGCGAAGGCGATGTTGGCTTCGATCACGTCCATGTCAGCGGTCGTCAGGCCTGCGCGTTTGAGCGCCAGGCGCGTGGCGGGAATCGGGCCCAGCCCCATCAGTTCCGGCTCGACACCGGCGTGGGCATAGCTGACCAGGCGGGCGAGAGGGCGCAGGTTGTTGGCCTGAACCGCGTTGCCGGTGGCCATGACCAATGCCGCGGCACCGTCGTTCAAGCCCGAGGCATTGCCGGCAGTGACGGAACCGTCCTTCTGGAACGCCGGCTTCATCTGCGCGAGTTGTTCCAGTGAGGTGGAACGAGGATGTTCGTCGATGCTGAACAGCGTCGTTTCCTTGCGACCACGGATTTCGACCGCAGCAATCTGCTCATTGAAGTAGCCATTGGCGATCGCAAACGCCGCGCGTTTTTGATCTTCCAGGGCGAGGGCGTCCTGCATGTCGCGGGTGATGCCGTTGCGCAGGGCGACGTTCTCGGCGGTGATGCCCATGTGGATGCCGTGGAACGGGTCATGCAGGATGCCCAGCATGTAGTCGATGGCCTGGACGTTGCCCATGCGCGCGCCCCAACGGGCGGACGGCATCAGGTACGGGCCGCGGCTCATGGACTCGGCGCCAGCGCCGATCGCGATCTCGGCGTCGCCGAGCATCAAGGTCTGGGCCGCGCTGATAATGGCTTGCAGGCCGGAACCGCAGAGGCGGTTGACGTTGTACGCGGGTGTTTCCTTTGGAATGCCGGCGTTCATCGCGGCGACCCGGGAAATGTACGCATCGCGGGTTTCGGTCGGGATCACATGGCCCATCACCAAATGGCCGATTTGCGCCGGGTCCACGCCGGAGCGTTGCAGGGCGGCCTTGACGGCCGTGGTCGCCAGATCGGCCAGCGGGACATCTTTGAGCGAGCCGCCAAAGGAGCCGATGGCGGTGCGTGCGGCGCTGACAACAAATACGTCTGGGGTGTTCATGAAGGCTTTCCTGTAGAGGGGGTCTTTTCAGTGCTGCGATTAAGGAGTGCGTTCAACGCCGCCTGAGCTTCAGGGGTTTTCAGGCGTTTGATGAACAGCAAATTTTCCTGGCGAAGGGTGGCTTGCAGTTCCGGCATCGACGTCTGTTTGAGTAATTGCCGGGACTGACGCAGGGCTTCCTGGGGGAGCGCCAGCAGGCGACGGGCCATGTGCTCGGCGGCCGCCAGGCACTGTTGCCCGTCGTCGAACAGTTCGTTGGCCAACCCACACGCGACGGCGGCGGCACCGTCCAGGCTGTCGCCCCAAAGCAGCAAACGCGCTGCCCGGGCATGACCGAGCAGGCGCGGCAGCAGCAGGCTTGCGCCGAACTCCGGGCACAGGCCCAGGTTCACGAACGGCGTGCGCAACCGGGCATTGCGGGTGACCAGCACCTGATCACAATGCAGAAGCAGGGTGGTGCCGATGCCGATCGCCGCTCCGCACACCGCCGCAATCAACGGTTTTTGCAGGTGGATGACCACGCGCATCAGGCGAAACGCCGGGCTGTCCAGATCGGTCGGCGGATGCTGGAGAAAATCCGCCAGGTCGTTGCCACTGGTAAAGCACGAAGCTCCGCCCGTGAGAATGATCACGCCGGTTTCAGCGTCTTCATCAGCGGCCAGCAACAGGTCGGCCAGCTGCGCATACATGCTGTTATTCAGCGCGTTGAGTTTGTCGGGGCGGTCAAAAGTGAGCGTCAGGACGCCTTCATGTCTTTCTTGTTTGATCAGGTCGTTCATGTACGTGCCCTGGGTGATCTCTATGCAGGGCACTCTAAGCGCGGGACCGGCGTTGGATCTATGACAAAACAAGTCAACGAAACTGCTGCTTTTTGCCATGTCGGGCAGTCGCGAGCGCCGCAAACCAGCTCACACACCCATTCGGGGTATGGTGCCGTTGGCTGAATCGCTCAATAGTGGATTCATCCGCTCATCCAGATCGGAACTCGCTTGATAAGGTGAATTTGCTATGCGCAAGGCCTTCTTGGTGATGCTTGGTGCGTTACTCGTGCCGCTGTCGGTGGGCGTCCACGGCGCCGAAGTGGACGATAACAACACGCTGCGGCTGTATAACTGGGCGGATTACATCGGCGAAAAAACCATTGCCGACTTTCAGAAAGCCACTGGCATCAAGGTCATTTACGACACTTTTGATGCGTATGAAACGGTTCAGGCCAAGTTGCTCACCGGCCACTCCGGTTATGACCTGGTAGTGTTGAACGCCTCTCTCGCGCCACCGCTGATCAAAGCCAAAGTGTTCCAGCCGCTCGATAAAAAGTTGCTGCCGGGCTGGACCAACCTGGACCCGAAAGTCTTGCAGGACTTGCAGGGGTTTGATGCCGGCACGTTGTACTCGGCGCCCTATACCTGGGGCAGCAACGGCATTACTTACAATGTCGACAAAATCCTGGAACGCATGCCGGATGCGCCGATTGGCTCGCTGGCGATGATCTTCGATCCGAAAATCGTCTCGCGCTTCGCCGATTGCGGCGTGACCCTGGTCGATGCGCCCACTGAAGTCATTCCACTGGCCCTGAAGTACCTGGGACGAGATCCGAGAAGCGCCGCGCCCGAAGATCTTAAAGCCGCTCAGGATTTACTGCTGTCGGTCCGGCCCTACATCCGCAAGTTCGACTCGGTCAACTACCTGACCAGCCTGCCCAATGGCGATGTGTGCATGGCCATGACCTGGTCGGGCGATTACGCGACCGCCATGGCCCGCGCCGAAGAGGCCAAGTTGAAGATCAAACTGGCCTACTTCATTCCCAAGGAAGGCTCGTTGATCTGGTTCGACAACCTGTACATCCCCGCCGATGCGCCACACGTGGCCAACGCACACAAGTTCCTGGATTACTTGATGCAGCCACAAGTGATGGCGGACGTGACTGACTACATTCATTACGCCAACAGCAATGCAGCGGCCACGCCGTTGGTGCACGCCGATGTGCGCAACAACCCGGCGATTTATCCCGATGACGAAACCCGCCAGCGTTTGTTTCCGCAAAAGACTCAGGACGCGAAAGACATGCGCGCCATGACCCGGGTCTGGAGCACGGTGAAGAGCGGGATTTGATCGTTTAATTTTTCGGTTTGAGGTTTTTTGTATGGCAACTCCAATCAAGAAAGTTGTGCCCACCGTTGATAATGCCCACTTGGTCAAAGCCGACAAAGCGCACTACATGCACGGCTATCACATGTTCGACGAACACGCCGAACAGGGCTCCCTGAACATTGTTGCCGGTGACGGCGCCTATATTTACGACACCGAGGGCAACCGCTTTCTCGACGCTGTCGGCGGCATGTGGTGCACGAACATCGGTTTGGGTCGTGAAGAAATGGCACTCGCGATTGCCGACCAGGTCCGTCAACTGGCGTACTCAAACCCGTTTTCCGACATGTCCAACAACGTCGCCATCCAGTTGTGCGAGAAACTCGCCAGCCTGGCCCCCGGCGATCTCGATCATGTGTTCCTGACCACCGGCGGCTCCACCGCCGTGGACACCGCGTACCGGTTGATTCAGTACTATCAGAACTGCCGAGGCAAACCGGAAAAGAAGCACGTCATCGCCCGTTTCAACGCGTATCACGGCTCCACCACCCTGACGATGTCGATTGGCAACAAGGCTGCCGACCGGGTGCCGGAGTTCGATTACGCCAACGACAAGATTCACCACGTCTCCAACCCCAACCCTTACCGGGCGCCGGATGGCATGGACGAGGCGCAGTTTCTCGAGTTTCTGATCAAGGAGTTTGAAGACAAGATTCTGTCCATCGGCGCGGACAAGGTGGCGGGCTTTTTTGCCGAGCCGATCATGGGCTCCGGCGGGGTGATCATTCCGCCCAAGGGTTATCTGAAACGCATGTGGGAAGTCTGCCAGCGCTACGACATTCTGTTTGTCGCCGATGAAGTGGTGACGTCGTTCGGCCGTTTGGGCAAGTTCTTCGCCTCGTATGAAGTGTTCGATGTTCAGCCGGACATCATCACCACGGCCAAAGGGCTGACGTCGGCTTACTTGCCGTTGGGCGCCTGCATCTTTTCCGAGCGCATCTGGAAAGTCATCGCCGAGCCCGGCAAGGGCCGCTGCTTCACCCATGGCTTCACCTACAGCGGCCATCCGGTCTGCTGCACGGCGGCGTTGAAGAACATTGAAATCATCGAGCGGGAAAATTTGCTGGAGCACGTCGATGTCGTCGGCGCTTATCTGGAACAGCGTCTGGCGACACTTAGCGACTTGCCGCTGGTGGGCGATGTGCGCTGCCAGAAGTTCATGGCCTGTGTGGAATTCGTGGCCGATAAACGCACCAAGGCGTTGTTCGCCGACGAGATCAACATTGGCGAAATGATTCATTCCCGGGCACAGGCCCGAGGGTTGCTGGTGCGGCCGATCATGCACCTCAATGTGATGTCGCCGCCGCTGATACTGTCCTGTGCGCAGGTGGATGAAATCGTCGAGATCCTGCGGGAGTGCATTCTTGAAGTGGCGGGTGAGCTTGAGCAAAACGGCCAGTACTTCGGCCAATGAGTTCGTCGACTCTGCGGTTACCAGGTGCCGGTTCACCCGCTAGACTGCGGGGCATGAGCAAACCAAACGACGACACGTTGATCGCATTGCCCTTCGGTGCCTTGCATAAGTGGCACGGCGAGATGCGCCAGGCATTCGCCCATATCGATGAGCCCGACGCGCTGCACTTCCTGGTGTCGGCCTTCGAGCATCTGGTGTCCATCGAGTCGGTGATGATCAGCCTGGAACACAAGGACCGCCCGCCACAGTTGTTGTATCAGCGTGGCATTCCGGAAAAATACCGGGAGTCGATCATCGACCGCTATTTTTCCGGCGGCTACTTGCTCGACCCGTTTTGCCTGGCGGTGGAGCAGGGGCTGGCGGAAGGGTTTTATCACCTGGAGGATATTGCCCCGGACAACTTCTTCGACAGTGAGTACTACAAGACTTACTACTTGAGGGCCGGGAGTTCGGAAGACAGTTTTTATATTGTCGATACCGGCAATGACACCAAGGTGTCGGTGAGCCTGTTCCAAGGCTTTGGCGGGGAAGGTCTGCGGGTGGAACAGCTGAATCTGCTGCGGGCGGTTGAGCCGCTGGTGCGCGAATTCATCAGCGAGTTTGGACGCCGGGGTTTACAGCACAGCACCGTCAATCAAGGCGTGCGTGACGATCTCAGGCAACGCGTGCAGTCCGCCTTCGAGCAGTTCGGCTGCGATTTGCTGACCGAGCGCGAGCGGGAAGTGGCGCACATGGTGCTCCGGGGCCACTCCGTGAAGTCCACGGCCAGCCTGATGAGCATCTCGCCGGAGACGGTGCGCATGCACCGCAAGAATCTTTATCTGAAGTTGAATATCGGTTCACAGTCGGAGCTGTTTGCACTGTTTATCGAGTGGTTGCGCAAGCACTGACCCAACTCTACAACCCACCCAAGCCCCCTGTGGGAGCTAGCCTGCTAGCGATGAACGTCAACGATAAAGCGTGCTGTCTGAATGAACGCGGTGTCTGAGCGTCCATCGCTAGCAGGCTAGCTCCCACAAGGGATGTAGGTTGATCACAGGATTTGTGATCAACCCTCAGGGTCAATCTTCGCGTTTAACGACCAGCGTCAGAATGTCATAACTGGCAACCAGTTCCCCCAGTTGGTTGGTGACTTCCACATCCCACGCCACCACCCCTTGCGGTATCCCCAGCGGGCTCTTCTTCCCCTGGTCGATCTTGCGTTTGCAGGTCAGGCGCGCCTGAATCGTGTCGCCGATCCCCACTGGGGTAATGAAGCGCAATGTGTCCAGGCCATAGTTGGCCAGCACCGGACCAGGCGCTGGCGAGACGAACAAACCGGCCGCCGCCGACAGCACGAAGTAGCCGTGGGCGATGCGTTTGCCGAATTGCGATTCCTTGGCGGCGATGTCGTCGAAGTGCATGTAGAAGTGATCGCCGGACAGGCAACCAAAGTTCACCAGGTCGGCCTCGGTCACTGTGCGACGGTGGGTCAGCAGCGATTCGCCGATCTGCAGATCTTGGAAGAACCGGCGGAACGGATGCACTTCGGTCTCGATGACCTTGGCGCCACGCACGTATTCGCCGGTGACCGCCGCCAACATTGTCGGCGAGCCTTGTACCGCGGCGCGTTGCAGGTAGTGTTTCACCGCGCGCAGGCCGCCGAGTTCCTCACCACCACCGGCACGCCCCGGGCCACCGTGCTTGAGTTGCGGCAGTGGCGAACCGTGGCCGGTGGACTCGGCGGCGGACTCGCGGTCGAGCACCAGCAAACGGCCGTGCCAGGCAGCGGCGACCGGGATCGCCTTGGCGGCGATTTGCGGGTCCTTGGTGATCAAACTCGCCACCAGGCTGCCTTTGCCGCGCGCCGCCAAGGCCAGTGCTTCGTCCAGATCCTCGTAAGCCATCAGCGTGCTGACCGGGCCGAACGCTTCGATATCGTGAGCCCCGCCTTCGGCGTGCGGATCGCGCGATTGCAGCAACGTCGGCGCAAAGAACGCACCCTGGCTGACGTTTTCACCGCGCGGCTCGAAACCATCACGGGCGCCAAACAACAGGTCACTGCTCTGCAGGAGGCTTTCCAGGCGCTCGGCGACATCTTTTTGCTGATCGTGAGACGCCAGCGCGCCCATGCGCACACCTTCCACCGACGGGTCGCCGACCACGACTTTCTTCAGTCGATCGCGCAGGCGGGTCGCGACCGCATCGATGTGTTTGGCCGGGACAATCGCGCGGCGAATGGCGGTGCATTTCTGCCCGGCCTTGGTGGTCATTTCCCGGGCGACTTCCTTGATGAACAGCTCGAACTCTTCGTCGTCCGGCGTCACGTCCGGGGCGAGGATCGCGCAGTTCAGCGAATCGGCTTCGGCGTTGAACGGCACCGAGTTGCGGATCAGGTTCGGGTTGACCCGCAGCTTGGCAGCGGTGTCGGCCGAGCCGGTAAAGGTCACCACGTCCTGGCCCTGCAAGCGGTCCAGCAGATCACCGGTGCTGCCGATGATCAATTGCAGGCTGCCGGCCGGCAGCAAGCCGGATTCGTCCATCAGCCGCACCACGGCTTCCGTCAGGTAGCTGGTGGCGCTGGCCGGTTTGACGATGCACGGCATGCCGGCGAGAAAGCTCGGCGCGAATTTTTCCAGCATGCCCCAGATCGGGAAGTTGAACGCGTTGATGTGTACCGCGAGGCCGCCACGGGGCACCAGGATATGCGTGCCGGCGAAGGTGCCGAGTTTGCTCAGCTGCATCGCCGGGCCTTCGTGGACGATGTTGCCCGACGGCAATTCCCGCGAGCCAAGGCTGGCATAGGTGAACAGCGTGCTGTTGCCGCCTTCGACGTCGATCCAGCTGTCGGCGCGGGTGGCGCCGCTGTGATGGGAAATCGCGTAGAGCTGCTCTTTGCGTTCGCTCAGGTACAAGGCGAGCGCCTTGAGACGCTGCGCCCGCTGCTGGAAGTCCAGCGCCATCAACGCGCTGACGCCCTGGCGGCGACCGTGTTCGACAGCTTCGGCGAAGTCCGGGCGCTCTTCGTGGGTGCGCGCAATCTCATGGCCATCAATGGCGCTGCGCAGCACTTGGGCGCCGTGTTCGCCAATCCAGCGACCGGCGATGAAACTTTGCAGGGTAGGGGCGTGAGGCATCACGATTCCTCCAGGTTATGAAAGGTGTTGGCGCGATTGCTACCGCGCCCTTCAAGGATTACCAAAGCGCCACGGTGTAACCGACAATCAGCCGGTTTTCATCGATAGCGGTACTCAAGCCATTGCCGGAACGGAAGGTCACGTTGCGCCAGCGCAGGCTGACGTCCTTGAACGGGCCGCTCTGGATGACGTAACTGATGTCGGTGTCGCGCTCACGCTCGCGACCGCTATCGACGTTGCCGGCCTTGACGTGGCGACCGTCGGTGTAGCGCGTCATGAAGGTCAGGCCGGGGATGCCTTGCGCCGCGAAGTCATAGTCGTAACGCAGCTGCCATGAGTCCTCGTCGGCGCGGGTGTAGGTGTTGTAGGTCACCAGGTTGACCACGTATGGATCACCGCCGTTGAGGAACGGAAAGGCGCTGTCGCCAGACAACTGCTGGTACGTGGCGCTGACTTTGTGGGCACCGTGGGACACGGTGAACATGCTGTTGAAGTTACGGTTGTCGATCCGTCCGGCGCGCTCGGCACCGTCGCCCTGGCTGTCGAAATAGCGCAGGTCGCTGCGCAGGTTGAAACCGTTGCCCAGCGGCTGGGTATGCACCAGCCCGACAAACTGCTGACGATAAATCTGATCGAGCTTGCCGTAGTAGTAGCTCAGGTTCAGTTGCGGGCTGAAGGCGTAGCTGCCGCCGCCGAAGTCGAAGTGATCACTGCTGGCGGCGCCGTAACCGATGTCATCGTTGCTGGAGGAGTCCCGCAGATTGGCCTTGGTCAGACGCCCGGCATTCACCGTCAGGCCGCTTATTTCCTGGCTGGTCAGCAAGCCGCCTTCAAAGGTCGAACCCAGCAGACGGGTGTCGTTGTAGGTCGCCACCGGCAGCAAGGGTTGCAGGGTGCCAACCTTCAACACGCTCTTGGATACCCGCAGCTTGCCGGTCAGTCCCAGTTCGCTGAACTCGTCCGCAGGCTCGTGGCTGTTCGGGCCAAAGGGCAGCAGCCCGGTGCCTCGGCGATCCGGGCTGGAGTCGAGTTTCAGCCCCAGTTCCCCCAGCGCGTCTAGACCGAAGCCGAAGGTGCCGTCGGTGAACCCGGATTCGATGCGCGCAGTGAACCCTTGCGCCCATTCTTCAGCCTTGGATTGCGCCGCGTTGTCCTGACGGAAATCGCGATTGATGTAGTGGTTGCGCATTTCAATGCGTGCCTTGCTGTCGTCGATGAAGTCGGCCATGGCGCTGGGAGCGACCATGGGCAGACTCAATGCGGCGGCTAACGAAAACAGTGATTCGTAGGGTGCGGTACGTGCGGGCTTCATTGTTTTTATTCCCTGGCATCAGTCGGTCGTTATTAGTGCTTGCTAGCGCCGGAGGCACCGATGCCGGTCATCGAACGGATGAACTGCGCCAGATAACGGCCGCGTTCAAGGGCTGCACGGGGTGAGGTGTCGGTGACGGAAAACACCCAGGCGCTCAAGAAGGCCAGGCTCATGGAAAACAGCGCCGGGTTGGAGTAAGGGAACAGGGCCTTGTCGTGATGCAACACGTTGACCCACACAGCGGGGCTCAGCACCAACAGGACAATCGCCGAGATCAAACCGGTCAGGCTGCCGGTCACCGCGCCACGGGTGGTCAGGCCTTTCCAGTACATCGAGAGAAACAGCACCGGGAAATTCACCGAGGCGGCAATGGCCAGCACTAGACCGGAGAGAAACGCGATGTTCTGCGATTCGAACAACAGGCCGAGAATGATTGCCAGGACGCCGATGCACAGCGTGGCAATGCGCGACACGCGAATTTCCTGCTGCTCGGTGGCCTGGCCCTTGCGCATCACGCAGGCATACAAGTCATGGGACACCGCCGACGCGCCGGACAATGCCAGTCCGGCCACCACGGCCAGAATGGTGGCGAAGGCGACCGCCGAGATAAAGCCGAGGAACAGGTTGCCACCCACGGCCTGGGCCAAGTGCACGGCGATCATGTTGCCGCCGCCGATGATCGCGCCGCTGGCATCGCGGAACGCCGGGTCGGTGCCGACCATGACGATCGCACCGAAGCCGACGATAATCAGCAACAAGTAGAAGTAGCCGATAAAACCGGTGGCGTAGAACACGCTTTTGCGCGCTTCCCTGGCATCGCTGACGGTAAAGAAACGCATCAGGATATGCGGCAGGCCGGCGGTGCCAAACATCATGCCCAGACCCAGCGATATCGCATCGACCGGGTTCGACAGCAAACCGCCGGGCGCCATGATTGCGTTGCCCTTGGCGTGCACGGCAGTGGCCCCGGCGAACATCGCTTCGGTGCTGAAACCGAAATGCTTGAGCACCATGAACGCCATGAACGTGGTGCCGAACAGCAGCATCACGGCCTTGATGATTTGTACCCAGGTGGTGGCGAGCATGCCGCCGAAGGTCACGTAGAACACCATCAATACGCCGACCAGCATGACCGCGTAGAGGTAATCGATGCCGAACAGCAACTCGATCAACTTGCCGGCGCCAACCATCTGCGCCACCAGGTACATCAGGGCCACGGTCAGGGTACCGAACGCCGAAGTCAGGCGCACCGGTGTTTGTTCGAGGCGATAGGAAACGACGTCGGCAAAGGTGTATTTGCCGAGGTTGCGCAGGCGTTCGGCGATCAGGAACAGAATGATCGGCCAGCCGGCCAACACGCCCAGCGCATAGAGCAAGCCGTCGTAGCCATTGAGGAACATCATCGCCGAGATGCCGAGGAAGGACGCGGCGGAGATCATGTCGCCGGCAATCGCCAGACCGTTCTGGAAACCGGTCATGCCGCCGCCTGCGGTGTAGAAATCGCTGGCGGAGCGAGTACGCAGCGCAGCCCAACGCGTCACACCGAGGGTGAACAGCACGAACACCAGGAACATGCCGATGGCGTTCCAGTTCAGTGGGCGGGATGCGCCGTCGGCTGCGACCGCCATGTCGGTGACAGCTGCCAGCGGCAGCAGGAATAACGCGAGAAGACGGTTCATCGGGCGCACTCCTGCTTGAGTTTTTCATTCAGCGGGTCGATCACGTTGTTGGCGCGATAGACATAGAAACCGGTCAGTGCGAAGGCCAGCACCACGATTACCACACCCACCAGCATCCCCACGGTGGTTACGCCGCCACTCAGGGACTGGCCAAGGGTGGCGGGGGAGAACGCCACCAGCAACACGAAACCGAAATAGATCACCAGCATGATCAGCGACAGCGACCAGTACAGTTTTTGTTTGCGGCGTACCAACTGGATGAAGTCGGGGTGCTGGCGGATGAGTTCTATGTCTTGGGGTGTCATGTAAGCGCTCTCCTTTGTTGTTTTTGTTGTTGTGTGAAGCAAATTTTGAGGGGCGACCCGTTCCCTGTAGGAGCGAGGCTTGCCCGCGAAGGCGGACGGTCTGGCGACATCGATGTTGAGTCTGATGGCCTCTTCGCGGGCAAGCCTCGCTCCTACAGGTGAAAGGTATGCCCGCGATAGCGATGTCAGAGTTGGTCGAAGTCGAGCACCACCTTGTCGCTCACCGGAAACGCCTGGCACGACAGCACATAACCGGCGGCCACTTCGTAATCTTCCAGGGCGTGGTTGCTGTCCATTTCCACCTCCCCTTCAATGACTTTGCATTTGCAGGTCGAGCACACGCCGGCCTTGCACGAATAGGGCAGTTCTGCGCCCTGAGCGTTGCCGGCATCAAGGATGCTCTGGCTGTTGCGCGGCAGGTCGAACGCCAGGGCGCGGCCGTCGCTGATGACGGTGATTTGGCTGACGGCGGCATCCACTTGTCGGGCCGCCTCGCGGGCCTGGCGTTTTTGCGTGCTGCCGATGGCAGCGAACAGTTCGAAGTGGATGCGCTCGACCGGCATACCTTTGACCTTCAGGCTGTCGCGCACGGTTTCGGTCATTTCCTGCGGGCCGCAGATGAATGCCGCGTCGAGGGCTTTGACGTCGAGCCAGCGGGAGAACAGTTGCTCGCATTTCTCGGCGTTGATCCGGCCGTTGTACAGGTCGACATCCTGCTGTTCGCGACTGAAGACGAAGATCAGATTCAGGCGCTGCAAGTAGCGGTTTTTCAGATCTTCGAGTTGTTCGCGAAACAGCGCGCCGGAGCTGGAACGGTTGCCATATAGCAGCGTAACGCGGCTGTGGGGCTCGGTTTCCAGGGTGGTCTTGATGATCGACAGAATCGGCGTAATGCCGCTACCGGCGGCGACCGCCAGGTAGTTGCCATGGCGAACCGGGTCGAGGTCGACATGAAAATGCCCGGCGGGCGGCATCACTTCCAGGCTGTGCCCGGCCTGCAACTGCTCGTTTGCAAACGCCGAGAAACGGCCACCGGCCACACGCTTGATGGCGACGCGCAGTTCGCCGTCGTTGACACCGGTGCAGATTGAATAGGAACGGCGCACTTCCTCGCCATCCATCTGCGTGCGCATCACCAGGTGCTGGCCCTGGGTGAAGTGAAAACTGTCTTGCAGGTGCTGCGGAATTTCGAAGGCGATGGACACCGCGTCACGGGTTTCGGCGCGCACATCCTTGATGGTCAGGCTGTGAAATTTACTCATTTTTATTCTCCAGCTGGACGGCCGATCGCCGCTCAGATGCACTTGAAATAGTCGAACGGTTCCCGGCAATCGACGCAGCGGTATAACGCCTTGCACGCCGTAGAGCCGAATTCGCTGAGCACTTCGGTGTGGGCGCTGCCGCATTGCGGGCAAACGATCACCGGGCTTTCGCCGAGCAGGCTGCGTTTGCTGGTGCTGCCCTCGGGCGGTGCGATGCCATAGGCGCGCAGGCGTTCACGGCCGCTGTCGGTGATCCAGTCGGTGGTCCACGCCGGGGTCAATTTGCGCTCCAGTAACGGCGCCTTGAATCCGGCCAGTTCCAGCGCCTCGCGGATGTCGCTCTCGATCACTTCCGTAGCGGGGCAACCGGAGTAGGTCGGTGTGACCACCACGTGCAGATGACCGGCCTGCCAGTCGAGATCGCGCACGATGCCCAGGTCGACCACGCTGACCACCGGCACTTCCGGGTCCATGACCTGCGCCAGGGTCGCCCAGGCAGCGGAGAGGTCGGCCGGTTGAGCCGGCCGCGCGCCGAGGTCGCTGGCAATCAGCTCACCAGGTTGCATCGGGGTACGCTCGAGGCAGGAACTGCATTTCGGCCAACAGAATGCCCAGGTGTTCGGTGTGCAGACCCTTGCGTGCATTCAGGTAGAAATAGCTTGGAGCAGCCGGCACGGGCAGGGTGGCGCTGGCGAAGAGGTCGTTGACCTTGGCTTGCCAGGCAGCGGCGACTTGCGCGGTGTCTGGAGTGATGCCGGCGTCGCACAGGCGTTGCTCGCTGTCATCGGCACTGGTCAGCTCGACGGTGAAACGCCAGACCTCGGGGATCGCCGCGATCATGCGCTTGTGGCTCTCTTCGGTGCCGTCACCCAGACGCTCGACCCATTCGCCGGAGCGGCGCAGGTGGTAGGTCACTTCCTTGACCGCTTTGGCGGCGATCCCGGCGATGCGTTCGTCGCTGGACTGGCTGAGGCCGCTGAGCACTGGCAGGTGCCAGGCGTCATAGAGAAACTGCTTGAGGATGGTCACCGCGTAATCGCCGTTGGGTTGTTCCACCAGCAGCAGATTGCGGTAGGCGCGCTCGTCACGGCGGAACGCCAGGTGATCGGCGTCGCGACCGTCGTTCAGCAGTTCGGCGGCGTATTCCAGCCAGTTGCGCGCCTGCCCGACGAGGTCGAGGCCGACGTTCATCAGCGCCAGTTCTTCTTCCAGCGCCGGGGCCTTGCCGCACCATTGGCACAGACGCTGGCCCTGGATCAGGGCGCTGTCGCCGAGGCGCAGCAGGTATTCGATCAGATCAGTCTGGTTATTCATGGTCGACCTCACATGTGCCCGACTTCGGCCGGCAGCTCGTAGAAGCTGGCGTGGCGATAAACCTTGTCGTCCGCCGGGTCGAACAGCGGGTCTTTTTCATCCGGCGATGAGGCGGTAATCAGCGCCGAGGGCACCACCCACAGACTCACGCCTTCGCTGCGGCGGGTGTAGAGCTCACGTGCGTTTTCGATGGCCATGGTGGTGTCGGCGGCATGCACACTGCCGACATGCTTGTGGTTGAGGCCGTGCTTGCTGCGCACGAAGACTTCGAAGAGGGTCCATTCAGACATTTCAGTGACTCCACATCAGGTGGCCGATCAAGCGGCGTTCTTGTTCTGTTTTTTGCGAGCGTGAGCAACCGCGGCTTCGCGGACCCAGGCGCCGTCTTCAATGGCTTTGCGGCGAGTGGTGACGCGATCCTGGTTGCACGGGCCGTTGCCCTTGAGTACTTCGTAGAACTCGCTCCACTGGATTTCGCCGAAGTCGTAGTGACCGCGTTCGGCGTTCCACTTCAGGTCCGGATCGGGGCAGGTGCAACCCAGGAGTTCAAGTTGCGGGATGGTTTGGTCGATGAAGCGCTGGCGCAGTTCGTCGTTGCTCTGGCGCTTGATTTTCCAGGCCATGGACTGGGCACTGTTCGGCGAATGTTCGTCGCTTGGGCCGAACATCATCAGCGACGGCCACCACAGGCGATTGATCGCGTCCTGGACCATGTCTTTTTGCGCCTGATTGCCCTGGCGCATCATGGTCAGGAGGATTTCGTAGCCCTGGCGCTGGTGGAAACTTTCTTCCTTGCAGATCCGCACCATGGCCCGGGAGTAGGGGCCATAAGAGGTGCGCTGCAATACCACCTGATTGACGATCGCGGCGCCATCCACCAGCCAGCCCACCGCGCCCATGTCGGCCCAGTTCAGCGTCGGGTAATTGAAGATGCTTGAGTACTTGGCTTTGCCGCAATGCAGCTTGGCGATTTCTTCGTCGCGGTCGGCGCCGAGGGTTTCCATGGCGCTGTAGAGGTACAGGCCGTGGCCGGCTTCGTCCTGGATCTTGGCCATCAGTTGCAGTTTGCGTTTGAGCGATGGCGCGCGGGTGACCCAGTTGCCTTCGGGCAGCATGCCGACGATTTCGGAGTGGGCGTGCTGGGAGATCTGCCGGATCAGGGTCTGGCGATAGGCGTCGGGCATCCAGTTTTTGGCTTCGATCTTGATTTCTGAATCGATTTTTTCCTGAAAGGCGCGTTCCTGTTCGGACATTTCCGACAGGTCTTTTATGCGCTTTACGCCGGTTTCTACGAGCTGTGCGTACATTTTGGGTCTCCCGCCTTGAAGCTGATCGAGGGCATGGAGAACTTTATAAGCGATACATAAATTAATATCAAACAGAAAATATCGTGTCGCATGTGTTTTTGTATCGCTTTGGGATGGATGGTTGTTTTGTGAGTCAGGAGCTGACTGACTTCAAGCACCTGCACACCCCTCTCCTGTAGCAGCTGTCGAGCCTTGGCGAGGCTGCGTGCTTTTGTGTTCTTTTATCGCAGCCTCGCCAAGGCTCGACAGCTGCTGCAGGGGAGGGGTGTTGGGGCGAATTCTGGACAGCCTAGTGGCTACTTAGTAGCATCCGCGGCATACGGATCTTTCTCCTGCACGTCGATCGACGTGGGTCTAAAAAGGAATCGAAATGCACACGTTCACCCATGGCGATAAATCCGTTGCTTTCACTGTCTTGAGCGGTGAAGTGGTGGGCAGCGAAAAACTCAGTGAAACTCGCGTGACCACCACGGGCGGCGTTCATGTGAACGGCAAGGACGGGGATCTCACGCCGGTGCGCGTCAGTTCGGTGTCGATCATCAATCACGAGTTCTGGGTCAAGACCCCGGACGGCGTCGAACACGATGTGAAGCTGCGTGGCGTGGATATTCCTTTGCGCACGGGCCAGCAGATCTCGCTCATCAGCGCCTTGAAAAAGGATGGTTTGCCCTTGCATACCATCCTGCTGAACCACACGGCCTCCAAGCGCTGGATTCTGCGTGACGCGAGCGTGCTCAATACGGAGCTGGAGCTGACGCCCTTCAGCTGGAAGACCGTGCTGATCGTGTCGGGGTTGTGCGTCGCCGGCATTGCCACCGCCGGGCTCGGTCTCCTGGCGGCGGCGGGTTACCTTTGCTACGCGTTGTATCAGGGCTCCCAGCGCAAGAAGCTGCTGGTCAGCGACCTGAACGCCTACATCGAGAAGCTCGACACTCTGGCGGCCAGTCGTACTCAGGCGCCAAGCGCTGAGCAAGTTGAGAGCCCGGCCCAGGCTGAACTCTCATTTCAGCTCGACAGTCCCGCACCCGCGCAAATCCCTTCTGAAACTGAAAGCCCCGTGCTGAACAGCGACAGCGTGCGCCGGGCACTGTCGCGCAATCTGTGACGAACTGATCTCGATTCGATCTCGGCTCATGGCATCGTGATTTTTCAAGGAATAGAGATGTACGACTACAGCTACGACAATATCGTTATCCGGTTCTGGACCCAGAGTGGAGAGATATTGAGCCGTGAGCGGCGCAGCGAGCCTGTCGCCTACGAGATTGAGGATGAGTACTGGATACGAACGCCTGACGGCCTGGAACTGGAGCTGGTATTCAATAATCCGGATTTCCGCTATCGCCCGGGCGACGAGGTCACCGTGGTCTACGCAGGAACGCGCGACGGCAAGGAGAGCATTTCCACCCTTGTGCACAATCACAGCATTTCGCAAAGCGCCACGCTGGCGAGTGCAGAATGGCTGTTTGGCCAATTGGTTCACCCGGCATCCCGAGGCATGTTGCTGTTCCTCTGTCTGATATTGACCGTCTACACGACCTGGGTTTCTGGTGCATGGGGCTTGTCCACGGGATTGATTGCTTACCTGCTGGCACGCGCGGAAGAAGCCAGGCGCAAAAGACGCATGATCAGCGGATTGACGGCGCACCTTGAAAACTTGCGAGCGCAGTTCCGCCGCGCAGATGATCGACTCGATATCGACGGTGCACTGGCGCGTAATCTCTGATCAAAAGTCGCAGCCTCGTTGCACTCGACAGCTCCTGCAGCGGGACGGGTTAAGGCTGGCTGTCAGGCCGCTTTCGCGAGCAGGCTCACTCCCATAGGGGTCGGGGCATTAACCCAAAAAAAAGCCCCGCAAAAAGCGGGGCTATAAAGGGTGCAGCAGTCATCCCTTCGGACGCTTGTCCATCACATGACAAGCCTTGCCCTCAGACCGCTTGATCGAATGCATCGGCTGCACAACAATCCGCGAACTGATCCCGATATACGTCTTGATATGCCGACTCAACTCGGCACAGACCGCTTTCTGCTGGTCATCCCCCAAATGCTGATGCTCAGCCTTGAGCTCGACATGTACATCCACGCTGTCCAGATTCCCGTTGCGATACAGATGAATCTCATAACACTCTGAAAGCTGTTTGATCTTCAGCACCTGTTCCTCGATCTGCGTCGGAAACACGTTAACCCCACGAATGATCAACATGTCATCACTGCGCCCGGTGATCTTGTCGATCCGCCGCATCGGCCGCGCAGTCCCCGGAAGCAGACGCGTCAAGTCACGGGTGCGATAACGAATCATCGGCAGCGCTTCTTTGCTCAGCGAGGTAAATACCAGTTCGCCCATCTGCCCGTCCGGCAGCACCTCGCCGGTGACCGGATCGATGATCTCCGGATAGAAGTGGTCTTCCCAGATCGTCGGCCCGTCCTTGGTTTCGGCGCATTCCATGGCGACGCCGGGCCCCATGATTTCCGAGAGACCGTAGATGTCGAGGGCGGTAATGCCCAGGCGGTTTTCGATGGCGCTGCGCAGTTCGGCAGTCCACGGCTCGGCGCCGAAGATGCCCAGGCGCAGGGCCAGTTTGTGCGGATCGATGCCCTGGCGCTCGATTTCATCGGCAATGTTGAGCATGTACGACGGCGTGACCATGATGATGTCCGGCTGGAAATCCTTGATCAGCTGCACCTGTTTCTCAGTCTGGCCGCCAGACATCGGAATCACCGTGCAGCCCAGGCGCTCGGCACCGTAGTGGGCGCCAAGACCGCCGGTGAACAGACCGTAGCCATAGGAAATATGCACCTTGTCACCACGCCGGCCGCCCGCCGCGCGAATTGAGCGCGCGACGACGTTGGCCCAGGTGTCGATGTCGTTCTGCGTATAACCCACGACCGTCGGTTTGCCGGTGGTGCCGCTGGAGGCGTGCAGTCGCACGATGTCGTGCATCGGTACGGCGAACATGCCGTACGGATAGTTATCGCGCAGGTCGGTTTTGGTGGTGAATGGAAACTTCGCCAGGTCTTCCAGGGACTTGATGTCGTCCGGGTGTACGCCCAGCGTATCGAAGCGTTGGCGGTACAGCGGCACATTGTTATAGGCGTGGTTCAGGCTCCAGCGCAGACGCTCCAGTTGATGCTGGCGCAGTTCGTCAATGCTGGCGGTTTCCATCGGGTCCAGCACGGGATCAAGCACGGCTTTGGCAATTGGCATGTTCATAACTTCACTCGAATTATTTTTGTGTTTCGGCCCTTCTACACAAGGGCTTTGAGTGCATGCCCCAAGGATACCTCTCGGCTCCTCGGGAATCGCGGTTCTTTAGTCGGACAGGCGCTCGATGATCAGCGCGATGCCCTGGCCGACGCCGATGCACATGGTGCACAAGGCGTAGCGACCCTGACGTTCTTCCAGTTCATGCAGGGCGGTAGTCACCAGCCGTGCGCCGCTCATGCCCAGTGGATGACCCAGGGCAATCGCGCCGCCGTTGGGGTTGACCCGCGCATCGGTGTCGCTCAGGCCCAGCTCGCGCAGCACCGCCAGGCCTTGCGCGGCAAAGGCTTCGTTGAGTTCGATCACGTCCATGTCGGCGAGGCTCAGGTTGGCCAGTTCCAGCACCTTGCGCGTTGCCGGCACCGGGCCGATGCCCATGATCCGTGGTTCGACCCCGGCAGTGGCCATCGCCACGACCCGCCCGCGCGCCTTCAGGCCATGGCGTTTGGCAGCTTGCGGGCTGGCGAGCAATAACGCGCAAGCCCCGTCATTGACCCCGGACGCATTGCCCGCGGTGACGCTGCCGCCTTCGCGAAACGGCGTGCCGAGTTTCTGCAACTGCTCAAGGGTGGTATCGCCGCGGGGGTGCTCGTCATGCTCGACGACTTTGGCCGGGCCTTTGCGCTGGGGGATTTCCACCGCGACGATTTCCTTCGCCAGCCGCCCGCTGGCCTGGGCCGCACCGGCACGTTGCTGGCTGCGCAGGGCGAAGGCGTCCTGATCGGCGCGGGAGATGTTGAACTGCTCGGCGACGTTCTCGGCGGTCTCCGGCATGGAGTCGATGCCGTAGGACTTTTTCATCAGCGGATTGACGAAACGCCAGCCGATGGTGGTGTCGTAGACCTGCGCATCGCGAGAAAACGCTTGCTCGGCCTTGCCCATCACCAACGGTGCGCGGGACATCGACTCGACGCCGCCGACCAGCATCAACCCGGCCTCGCCACAGCGAATCGCCCGCGCTGCCGTGCCAATGGCATCCAGCCCGGAACCACACAAACGGTTGAGCGTGGTGCCGGGCACGCTGACCGGCAACCCGGCCAGCAGCGCCGACATGCGCGCCACGTTGCGGTTGTCTTCGCCGGCCTGATTGGCGCAGCCGTAGATCACGTCATCAACGGCATTCCAGTCGACTTGCGGGTGACGGCGCAGCAGTTCGCGCAGCGGCACCGCGCCGAGGTCGTCGGCGCGCACGCTGCTCAAGGCGCCGGCGTAGCGACCGATCGGGGTCCGTACCGCGTCGATGATCAAGGCGTCATTCATTCGGATTCTCCTGCGTCAGCACAGCGCCGCGCACTTTGTAGGATTTGCCATGGAACAGCGCGATCAGCTGGCCCAGTTGGTTTTCAATGCGTACGTCGTAGTTGCCGGTGCGACCGGAACGGCTTTGCTCGGTGCAGTCGGCATTCAAGGTGTCGCCCAGGCGTGCCGGGGCGATGTAGTCGATGCTGCAACCGATGGCCACCGTGGCTTCGTTGTAGCTGTTGCAGGCCAGGGCAAACGCCGAGTCGGCGAGGGCGAACAGGTAGCCGCCGTGGCAAGTGCCGTGGCCCTGGATCATGTCGGCGCGCACACTCATGCCGACGCGGGCGCACCCTGGCGCGGCGGAGAGCAAGCGCATGCCCATTGCCTGACTGGCGGTGTCGCGCTTGAACAACGCTTGCGCGCAGTCGCTAGCCAGATTCATGGCTTCATGGTTAGTCATGGAACGTTCTCCCTTCAGCGACCCGGCGGCGCAACAACAGCGACGGCCGATAACGTTCTTCGCCATAAACGGCCTGCAGGTTTTCCAGTACCTGGAGGATGTGCGAAAGGCCGATGGCATCGGCCCAGGCCAGCGGACCTTGCGGGTAATTGACCCCGGCACGCATCGCAAGGTCGATGTCCGCGGCCGAGGCCACGCCTTGCAGCACGGCGTCGGCGGCTTCGTTGGCGAGCATGGCCACCGTGCGCAGCACCGCGAGGGCCGGGCTATCACTCAGCGGGCTGACGATGAACCCGGCCCGTTGCAGCAATGCGACGCCGTGTTCGAAGGCGGAGGGCTCGATATCGGGCGAGTAGCTGATAGCGATACGACTGGCCTTGCCGTAGTCGAATGCCAGGTCGAGCAGGATCAGATTGCGCAACCCATCTTCCCTGGCGCGCTGGCAGGCCATGCGCCCGTCGCTTAACGCCAGCACGGCGTCGCCGACCCGCAGCAAACCTTGGCCGTCGCGCTGAACGATATCGATGTTGTGTTCACGCAGGCGTGGGATCAACGCGTTGGCGATGCCGAGATCACCTTCTACAACGCAGGTTTGAACGGCGTGTTCGCTGTTGATGGACATTGGTTGCGGACGCTCGGTGCCTTCGGTGTAGCGATAGAAGCCATGACCACTTTTCCGGCCCAGACGCCCGGCGTCTACCAGTTCTTTCTGGATCAACGACGGCAGGAATCGCGTGTCGCCGTAATACGCATCGAACACCGAGCAGGTGACGGCGTAGTTGACGTCATGGCCGATCAGGTCGGTCAGCTCGAACGCACCCATCGCAAAGCCACCGGCCTCGCGCATCAGTGCATCCAGCGTCGGGCAATCCGCCGCGCCTTCCTGGAGCAAACGAAAGCTCTCGGCGTAGAACGGCCGGGCGACGCGATTGACGATGAAACCGGGCGTCGAACGGGTGTGTACCGGTTTTTTGCCCCAGGCTTTGGCGGTGTCGTACAGACACTCGGCCAACGCCGGATCGCTGGCCAGGCCGGAGACGATTTCCACCAGCGCCATGACCGGCGCCGGGTTGAAGAAGTGCAGTCCGAGCAAGCGTTTCGGGTGGTTCAACTGCGCCGCGATGCTGGTGATCGACAACGATGAGGTGTTGCTCGCCAGAATGCAGCGCTCGCCGCAGATCCCTTCCAACTGGCGGAAGAGGGCGCGCTTGACCTCAAGGTTCTCGACGATGGCTTCGATGATCAGTTCGCAATCAGCCAGTGCTTCGATGGCTTCAACCGCTTGCAGGCGCGCAATCGTTGCGCTGCGCGACTCGGCGGAGAGCTTGCCTTTCTCGACGCGCTTGCCCAGTTGCCGGTCAATCCCATTGATGGCCTGAGCAGCAGCACCCGGCCGATTGTCCAGCAGCAGCACCGGATGGCCTGCTTGAGCGGCGACCTGTGCAATGCCGGCGCCCATGGCCCCGGCGCCGATCACCGCGACGCGCGCATTGGAATTCAGTGCAGTCATGGCTCAGCGCCCCTTGAAGCTTGGGCTGCGTTTTTCCATGAAGGCGCTGACGCCTTCACGGTAATCCTCGCTGCGCCCGGCCAGACGTTGCAGGTCTTTTTCCAGCTCTAGCTGTTCGTCAAATGTGTTGCTCAGGCTGGTGTTCATGCTGCGCTTGATCAGCGCCAGGCCGTAAGTCGGTTGGGTGGCCAGATGGCGCGCGAGCGTCAGGGCTTCATTGCGCAACTCGGCGTCGTCCACAACGCGGTAGATCAGGCCCCATTGCTCGGCTTGCTCGGCACTCAGGCGGTTGCCGAGCAAGGCCAGCGCCTTAGCGCGAGCCATGCCGACCAGGCGCGGCAAGGTCCAGGTGCCGCCGGAGTCGGGGATCAAGCCGATTTTGCAGAAGGCCTGAATGAAGCTCGCCGAACGCGCCGCCAGTACCAGATCACAGGCCAGTGGAATATTGGCGCCAGCCCCGGCCGCCACGCCGTTGACCGCACAGATCACTGGCAACGGCAGGTCGCGCAACTGGCGGATCAGCGGGTTGTAGAACTTCTCGATCGATTCGCCCAAGTCCGGCACGGCGCTGCCCGGCGCGACATTGCGGTCGCTGAGGTCTTGCCCGGCGCAGAAGCCCCGACCTTCACCGGTCAGCAGCAATACGCGCACGTCCGGGTTCTGCCGGACCAGTTTCAGCGCTTCCTTCACTTCACCATGCATCTTCGCGTTGAAGCTGTTGAGCTGGTCCGGGCGATTGAGGCTGAGCAAGGCGACGCCGGCCTCGATGGAAAACAGGATGTGTTCGAAGTTCATGGTCATGGCGCTCTCTGAGAAGTCGTTCGAAGGGTTATTGCCCGGTGAAGGTCGGCGTGCGTTTTTCCTGAAAGGCCCGGATGCCTTCGTCGCGATCTTGGGTACCGGCCAGCACGGTGAAGGCATGGCGCTCGAAACGCAGGCCGCTGGCCAGGTCGGTGTCCATCGCCTTGAGCAGCGCTTCCTTGGCCAGACGCACCGCCAACGGCGCTTTGCCGGCAATGCTGTGGGCGATGTGCACGGCGCGTTCAACGGTGAATTCCGGCTGGGTCACTTCGCTGACCAGCCCGGCGCGCTGAGCCTGGCGGGCGTCAATCGGCTCACCGGTCAGGACCATTTGCATGGCCATGGATTTGCCGACGGCGCGCAGCAAACGTTGGGTGCCACCGGCGCCGGGCATGATCCCGAGGTTGATTTCCGGCTGACCGAAGCGGGCGTCTTCCCCGGCGATGATGATGTCGGCATGCATCGCCAATTCGCAGCCCCCGCCGAGGGCGAAGCCGTTGACGGCGGCGATCAGCGGTTTGCTGAAACGGGTGATGGTCTGCCATGACGCCTGGCGCGGGTCGTCGAGGATGCCGACCAGATTGCGCTCGGCCATTTCTTTGATGTCGGCGCCGGCGGCAAAGGCTTTGCGGCTGCCGGTCAGCACCACGGCGCGGGTGGAGGGATCGGCTTGCGCGGCGTTCAGTTCATCCGCCAGTTCGCCGAGCAATTGGGTGGTCAGGGCGTTCAGCGCTTGCGGGCGCTGCAAGGTAATCAGACGGACACCCGGCTCGATGAACTCGACAGCAAGGGTTAGAGGCATGGCGGATGCCCTCACGGTGCACGCTCGGCTGTGATGCCGGCTCATTATTGGATCGGCGCGGTGGGCCGGTTTTGCCTGAGTATACCTACAACGTGATACGCAAATACAATAGTAAAATTGATTTAATGTGTCCTAATGGCAATTGTTTGGTTTTAAGGCTTTGACCGTGACTGTCCTCGTTAGGCGCTTTTTGTGCCGTTTTTATTGGGTTTTGTCGTGGTTTTTAGTCCCGCGGAAAAGGGGCGCTCGACGGGATTCATAAGTGATACGGTTTTTCTGCTTTGTGCTAACAAATACGATGTGATACAAAATGACCTTGTATCGGCATCGCTTTGTGAATGCCCTATAAAGGGAACGCCCCATGACCTGCTACAGCCTTGCTGGCTTGACCCCGGTGGTTGATCCCACTGCCTACGTTCATCCGTCCGCCGTGCTGATCGGCGACGTGATCATCGGCCCCCATTGCTACGTCGGGCCATTGGCGAGTTTGCGTGGGGACTTCGGGCGGATCGTGCTGGAAGAGGGCGCCAACCTGCAGGACACCTGCGTGATGCACGGTTTCCCGGACAGCGACACCGTGGTCGAACGCAACGGCCACATCGGGCATGGCGCGGTATTGCACGGTTGCCGGGTCGGCGCCGATGCGCTGGTGGGGATGAATGCGGTGGTGATGGACAACGCGCGCATTGGTGCACGCTCATTCGTCTCGGCGGCGGCGTTTGTCAAAGCCGGATTCGATTGCCCCGAGCAGTCTCTGGTGATGGGCGCACCGGCCAGTGTCAAACGCAGCCTCAGCGATGAAGAAGTGTCGTGGAAACAGGCGGGCACCCGTGAGTATCAGCAACTGGCCAAACGCTGCCTTGAACAGATGCAAGTCTGCGAACCGCTGAGCGAGCCGGAACCTGATCGACCGCGCATCAGCGACAGCGGCCTTCGACCCAAAGGCAGCAGCCTGTGAACACAATCCCCTTGTGGGAGCGGGCTTGCTCGCGAAAGCGGTGTGTCATTTAGCATCAATTTCGACTGACACGACGCCTTCGCGAGCAAGCCCGCTCCCACAGGGGAATGCGATTAACCGATGGACTTTCGGTATATTCCTTTTCTTTTTTCAACCCGGTACGCCCATGTCGTTCCTGACACCTTTGAACCACCTGATTACCCGATTCCAGGAGCAGACGCCGATCCGCGCCAGCTCCCTGATCATCACGTTGTATGGCGATGCCATCGAACCCCATGGCGGCACGGTGTGGCTGGGCAGCCTGATTCAGTTGCTCGAGCCCATCGGCATCAACGAACGATTGATCCGTACCTCGATTTTCCGTCTGACCAAAGAAGGCTGGCTGACCGCCGAGAAAATCGGGCGCCGCAGCTACTACAGCCTGACCGGCACCGGTCGTCGACGGTTCGACAAGGCTTTCAAGCGGGTCTACAGCTCCACCGTGCCAGCGTGGGATGGTTCGTGGAGCCTGGTGATGCTGACGCAACTGACCCAGGACAAGCGCAAACAAGTGCGCGAAGAACTGGAGTGGCAAGGTTTTGGTGCGATTTCGCCGGCGGTGCTGGCCTGTCCGCGCAGTGATCGAGCCGACCTCAACGCGACCTTGCTCGACCTCGGTGCCCAGGAAGACACCATCGTCTTCGAAACCACCGCGCAAGACGTATTGGCCTCCAAGGCCCTGCGTCTGCAGGTGCGCGAGAGCTGGAACATTGAAGAGCTGGCAACCCATTACAGCGAGTTCATCCAACTGTTCCGACCGCTCTGGCAAGCGCTTCGCGAGCAGGAGAACCTGCAACCGTCCGACTGCTTCCTGGCACGGGTTCTGCTTATTCATGAGTATCGCAAGCTGCTGCTGCGCGACCCGCAATTGCCGGACGAATTGCTGCCCGGCGACTGGGAAGGCCGTGCCGCCCGCCAGTTGTGCCGCAACATTTATCGATTGATTTACGCCAAGGCCGAGGAATGGCTGAACAGCGCACTGGAAACCGCCGACGGACCGTTGCCGGACGTGGGCGAGAGTTTTTATCGACGGTTTGGCGGGCTGAAATAACCCGTTGTCGTTCAAGGAGCGGTGCTGTTCAGGAGAACCTGTGGATTGGCGTAGATAATAAAAATAAGCCTGCGTGAGGCCAGACATGATTTCTTCAATTGCACAGCGCCGTGATGGCTTTGATCAGTGGATCCATCAGATCAACCAGATCTGTGGCGCCTTTGATGCGCAAACCCTGGGCACCGGGTTTGCCGGGCAGATCCGCGAACACCAAAGCGGCGCCCTCAAACTCAGTTTTGTCGACGCCTGCCAGGCGCGGCTGTACCGCACACCGGCGCAAGTAGCGGCAGGCGAGGGCGGCAAATACTTCGCTGTGTTCCAGCTCGACGGCACGGCCGGTATGGCACAAGGCGACAACAAAGTGTTGCTGTCGGCCGGGGACATCACCCTGATCGACGCCGCGCGCCCCAGCGACTTCACCTACAGTGAAAACTCCCGGCAGTTGTCGCTGATACTGCCGTCGCACCTGGTGGAACAGACCCTGCGCTTCAATCAGGTCAAGTGTGGACACCGGATCGCCGCAACGTCGCCGTTGGCGATGCTGTCGCATCGTCTGATCGTCGACGTCACGCGCCAGAACAACCTCAGCCTGCAGGAAAGCGAGGCGACGCTGGAGGCGATTGTCAGTCTGCTGCCAAATTGACTTTCGCAACGCCATGGCGCAACTGCCGGCGGCGGTGAACATCATCACCACCAATGGCCCCGGCGGACGCTGCGGCATCACCGCCAGCGCCGTGTGCTCGGTCACCGACTCGCCGCCGACCGTGCTGGTCTGCGTCAACCGCAACAGCGCCACCCACGATGTGTTCCGCACCAACGGCCACCTGTGCGTCAACGTACTGTGCAGCGAACAGGAAGAGTTGGCGCGGCACTTCGCCGGCATGACCCAGGTTCCGATGGCCGAACGATTTGCCTGGGACTTGTGGGACGACGGCGCCGCCGATGTACCGGTGCTGCGCGATGCCCTGGTGCAACTGGAAGGAAGGATTACCGAGTGCAAGGAAGTGGGTTCGCACTCGGTGATGTTTGTCGAGTTGTCGAAGGTGGGTGTGCGCGGGGCAGGGGATAGCCTGGTGTATTTCAACCGGCTGTTCCATCGGGTGGAGCATGCGGGGGCGCATTGCTGAGAGACCGCGTTATCGTTCTTCGCGGTCAAGCCTCGCTCCTACAAAGGCGAGGCGAACTCACAATGTATGAACGACATAAACCTGTAGGAGCGAGGCTTGCCCGCGAAGGCGGTGCCTGTTCGGAGTGCATGTTTAAAGGTGTTTAAGGATGCTTCCTGAAAGCTACAACGCCTTGCGCCATTGCCTACGACTACGCCAGAATCCGCCGGCTTGTGCGCTTTGGACGCCCTCGGTAACTTGATTCCCGTCACTGATTCCCAGTGATCGGGTTTAGTAGCCCGAGGTTTGAAAAAGTGTGCACAAGCGACTGTCAGACAGGTATTTCATTGCCTGCATTTGATGGTGGCTGTGCGCAGGGCGCCCTCGGGCGCGCCGGCTTTCGCACTTTTTCCCCGGTCTACTAACCTGCGTACAGCCGCCACCCCTCGTATTAGTAGCGAGGCGTGGCTGCCCAATCAGGAAAATATGCATATGTTCAAGGCAACACCAAATCCGCCAGACACAGATCCGGCATCCCCCTACGAATCACTCGATTCCCAAAAGCTCCACGAAGCCGCCGAGCGCGCCCTCGATCACTACCTCAACCCCGACGCCCTCAAAACCCCGGTCGCCCGCAAACCGAGCACCATGTTCATGATCGCGCCGGACATCAAAGACGAAGACCTGCTGGCGCACACCTGCGAATCACTGGCCTCGGCCAGCGTCATGACCAGCGATTTCGCCGCGCACCTGGAAGGGCCGCATCGGAACACGGCGATGGGGATTCAGCAGATCATCATGCAGGCGGAACTGGCGGTGAACCGGATGATGGATAACGTCGAAGTGCCGAAGTAATCACCGGGAACCGCGTCATCGTTCTTCGCGGGCAAGCCTCGCTCCTACAGAGTTTGTGTCGTTCACGAACTCTGTAGGAGCGAGGCTTGCCCGCGAAGGCGATCTATCAGGCAACACTCATCTCAAATCCTGAAACTCCCCACCAACTGGTTCAGCCGATCCGCCTGCCTTTCCAGCTCAGTACACGCCTGCAACGTCGACTGCAAATTCTCCACCCCTTGCTGATTCAGGGTGTTGATCTCGGTAATGTCGACATTCAACGCCTCAACCACCGACGTCTGTTCCTCAGTCGCCGCCGCCACAGACTGGTTGACGTTGTCGATCTCACCAATGCGCGCCGTCACGCTGCTCAGCCGTTTGCCAGCCAGGTTGGCGATGCTGACGCTTTCCTCGCTGTGGTGCTGGCTTTCGGTCATGGTCGTCACTGATTCGCGCGCGCCGATTTGCAGCTCTTCGATCATCTGCTGGATCTCGGCTGCCGATGTTTGCGTGCGTCCGGCGAGGCTGCGTACTTCGTCGGCGACCACCGCAAACCCACGGCCCGCTTCACCCGCCCGGGCGGCTTCGATGGCGGCGTTGAGTGCCAGCAGGTTGGTCTGCTGCGAGATGCCTTTGATCACTTCGAGGATCTGCCCGATGTTCACGGTTTTGCTGTTGAGCACTTCGATGTTGACGCACGAGGTGCTGATTTTGCCCGACAGTTCGTTCATCACCTGAATCGTGCGTTCCACCACCTGACGCCCGTCTTCGGCTTGTTGCCGCGCGGCAGACGCCTGTTGTGAAGCGTCGGAGGCATTGTTTGCGATCTCTTGTGCGGCGGCGCCCAGTTGGTTGATCGCGGCGGCGACGCTGTTGGTGCGGGTCGATTGTTCGTCGAAGTTGCTCAGCGACGCGTTGGAGGCGAGCAGAACGCGCTTGGCCCCTTCGTTAACGCCGAGCGCCGCCGAAGACACTTCACGGATCGAGTGATGGATGCGCTCGACGAAGCGGTTGAACGCGGTCGCCAGTTGGCCGATTTCATCCCGCGATTGCACCGCCAGACGCCGGGTCAAATCGCCTTCGCCCAAGGAAATATCTTCCATGACCCGCGTCAGCACTTGGAGCGGCCGGGTGATGCGAAACGCTGTGTACCAGATCAGCAGCAAGCCGAGCAGGGCCGAGCCGCCGCCCAACAACAACTCCAGCGCGGTGCTTTGCACGCCTTGCGCATCGAGCTCTTTTTGCAGCGTGGTCACTGGTGCCAGCAACACTTCTTGCGGCACGCCGACCAATACGCCCCAGGGTGCCGCGCCGGCAATCGGTGCCAGCGGTTCGAGGACTTTGATCTGTTCCTGGTCGACGAACACTTTGGGTTGGCCCTGGCGCAAGGTGTCCATGACCTCGGCATTCTCCAGCGGTTGGCCGAGGCGACTGATGTCCTGGCTGTTGGCGGAGATCACCCCGCGCGGGCTGACAATGCTGATTTGCCCATGGCCATCGAACAGTTGATGGGCGCTGGCTTCGCTGTTTTGTTGCAGGGCGGCGAGGTTGATGTCGAGGCCGACCACGGCGATGACTTTGCCGTTGTCCATCAGCGGGAATGCGATGCTGGTCACCAGTTTGCGGCTACCGGAAGCTTCATCGAAATACGGCTCCAGCACACAAGCTTGACGGGTATCGCGGGCGCAGGTGTAGAAGGCGTTATACGGTGCGCCGCTGGGACCGGGCGAGGTGTTGGCCAATAGCGCTTCGTCGCCGATCACCGCTTGCAGTTCGCCGGGTTTGCTTTGCACCCAATACAGGGAAAAACGCCCGGTTTCGTTGCTGCCCTGGGCGGCCTGGTCGACAAAACTGGCGTCGGCACCGTCGAGGGCCTCGGGTTCGAAAATGACGTAAAGCCCGAGCAGGTCGGGCTTGTCGATCAGGGCTTGATGCAGCTGGGTGCTCAGCTCCTGGCGCAATTGTGGGCGGGTCAAATGGCCCTGCTGTTGCAACTGCCTCAGGTACAGCAAATAGCGCGACAACCCTTGGCCATATTCGTGAGTCTGCATGAAGGTGCGCTGCACCTGCATCGCCTGCACTTTGCCCAGCGCCTGCATGTGTTCCTTCGCTGCGTTGGCGAGCATTTCGCTGCTGGCTTGGGCCACTTGCCGGCTGCTTTGATGGGTCTGGTAAAGCGACAAGCCCATCAGCAAACCCACCACCAGCAGCAGGCAGAGGCCGGCGAGCAGGGCGATCTTGCTCTGAATCGTCAGAAATTTTGAGTGCATTGGAAACTCCGTTTCCGTTGAAAGGCAACTTCTGCCTCAACGCGATCCTGTAGCAGCTGGCGAAGCCTGCGTTCGGCTGCGAAGCAGTCGTGAAACCTGAGCACACGGTCTACCTGGCACACCGCGTGTGCTGATTTCACGACTGCTTCGCAGCCGAACGCAGGCTTCGCCAGCTGCTACAAGGACTGCGTCATGGCGGCCGTTGTGTTTCAACCGTTAAAAAGTGGTGGCAAACACCACTTGGCTGTAGAGGTTTTTGTCGTTGTTGCCCAACTGGGTGCCGCCCTGATCGGCGCTCTTGTCCGGCTGGTACAGGCCGATCAGCGGCATCACCGTCAGGTGCTCGTTGACGTGCCATTCGGCGTACAGGTCGACCTCGTGACCATCGGTGTTACCGAGGTTGCGGTCGATGGTGTCGAAGTTGAAATACATCGCGCCGACGCTGAGGTTTTCCAGCGGCGAGACTTTCAGCGTGACGTTCTGGATGCGCGAGTTGTTGTTGAACGGGCCGGCGTAGTTGCCCGCTACTTCACCCTGGAACCAGGTGCCAAAGCCGCGACTGAAACCGTAGAACAGCGTGTCATAACCTTCCGAGAAACGGCTGTAGCGGTAGCTGACATACGGCGTCCAGGGCACGTCGGCGAAGGTCCAGCCGGCTTCCAGGTACCAGGCGTCTTCGGTGGCGGTGTGCGGTTTGTCTTGCGTGGCGTATTCACCCGAGAGGAACAGGTTTTTCACCCCGGCATTGCCCGTCGCGCGCAGGCTGTAGGTTTTCATGCCGTCGCGTTCGAGCTGCAACGGTGAGGCGTACTGTTCATCGACATCTTTAGTGTCGATGTAGGTCAGGCCGACCGTGCCCGCTTCGGCAACGTGTTCGAGGGTGCCGACGTACATTTCGGTTTTCGCTTGCGCGCGGTTGTCCGACTTCAGCCACATCAGGTCGCTGCGCCAGCCTTCCTTGCCACCGAGTCGCAACACGGCGGTCTCGTCGAAGGCTTTGCGCGCGGCCAGCCAGTAGGCACCACCTCGGTTGAATTCGCCGTCGGCCAGGCCTTTGCCCAGGTTGAGCGCGTCGCCATTAATCAGGAAACCGTCGCCGACCACAATGTTCTGGCGGCCGAAGGACAGGTCGACACCGTCCTCACCCAGCACGTCAAACAGCTTGCCCGAGCGCCAGCCGAGGTAGGCATCTTCGAACTTGGTAGTACGTTCCGAGCCGTCGCTGAAACCGGCGGCATCGCCGTCGCCCCAGGTGCCGGAGCTGAGCAGATTCGCCGCGCCATAAGCGGTGCCGACACCGGCCAGGCCTTTGTCGAAGCTCAGGCCATATTTGATGTAGCCCTCGCGCCACGACGAAGAACCCTCGTCGAGGCGGCCGGACAACGCATAGTTTTCCTGGCTGTGGAAAATGCCGAATACCGCTTCCAGCGTGGCGTTCAGGTGACTGTCGTCATCGGCATACAGTTCGTAGGCATTGGCCTGGGCGGCACTGATCATCAGCGCGAGCGTCGAGAGACGAAGCAAGGGGGACTTGAGCATGGTGTGGCATCCATTCTTGTTCATGACCACAGGGTTGAGGTCTTTTTCGATACTAAGGCCCGGAACTTTTTCGGCCTTTTGTGTGGTTGCCAAAGAGTTGCCTGTGCTTGCCAATTTCAACATTCCCCCTGTAGGAGCTGTCGAGTGAAACGAGGCTGCGATCTTTTGATCTTGTTTTTAAAGAGCAAGATCAAAAGATCGCAGCCTCGTTTCACTCGACAGCTCCTACAAGATTTTGTGTGGTTTGGCAGCCTTGCCAATACGACTGGCACGCAGGGCAAAACCTACAGGGCACTGACCCCTGACAATCCGTATCAACGCTGGTCCATACGGATTTTCAAGGTCGTCTTCTATGTTCACTTCGCAGAAATTCTCCCTCGTCGGTTTGCTGTCATTGGCACTGGCGCAAACCGTGGTCGCCGCCGACTGCGCGCCGGACCAGGGCCACGGCGCCCAGGTGTTCGCCAATGAATGCGGGGTTTGCCACTCGGTGAGCAAAGGCATGGCCGGCCTGATGGGGCCAAACCTGGCGGGCGTGGTCGGGCGCAAATCCGGCTCGCTGGAAGGCTTCAGCTACTCCCAGGCGATGCGCGGCAAAGACGTGACCTGGCAGGCCGAAACCATCACGCAGCTGATTACTCAACCCCAGGCTTATGTGCCCGGGACCTACATGCCCTACATGGGAATGGCCTCCGCAGATGATCGTCAGGCGGTCGTGTGTTTCCTCAAAGAACAACGCTAATCAGTCGGATTTTTCAGGCTGAACCACTCGTTTGAACGACAGGTGAATTATGAGCAACGTTGAAATTCTGCCGCAGGTCGCTGCTTTTCTCGACCGCCGCCATGGCTGCTTCATTGACGGCCAATGGGTGCTGGCCGACGGCCCGACCATTGCAGTGGTCAACCCGGCCACCGGGCAAACCCTGTGCGAAACCCTGGACGCGCCGCTGGACGTCGTCGAGCACGCCGTGCAGTCGTCCCATAAAGCCTTCAAGTCCGGCGTGTGGTGCGGTTTGCGTCCGGCGGACCGCGAACGCATCCTGCTGAATTTCACCGCACTGGTTGAAGCGCATGCCGAAGAACTGGCGCAGCTGGAAACCCTGAGCCAGGGCAAGTCGATCAACATGGCCCGGGCGCTGGATCTGAACGCCACCGTGGAGTTCATGCGCTACATGTCGGGCTGGGCAACCAAGATCGAAGGGCAGACCTTCGACGTGTCGATCCCATTGCCGCCGGGCGCGAAATTCACCGCGTTCACCAAGCGTGAGCCGGTGGGTGTGGTAGTCGGCATCGTGCCGTGGAACTTCCCGCTGCTGATCGCCGCCTGGAAACTGATGCCGGCGCTGGCCACGGGTTGCACGGTGATCATCAAACCGGCGATGGAAACCCCGCTGACCGCCATGCGTCTGGCTGAACTGGCCCTGGAAGCCGGCATTCCGGCCGGCGTGTTCAACGTCGTCACCGGTGGCGGCGCCTCGGTCGGTGGCGTGCTGACCGCGCATCCGCTGGTGAGCAAGGTGTCGTTCACCGGCTCCACTGCGGTGGGCAAAAGTGTCGGCGTGGCGTGCATGGAAAACATGACGCGCTTCTCGCTGGAACTGGGCGGCAAAAACCCGATGATCGTGCTGGCCGATGCCGACATCGAAAAAGCGGTGCAGGGTGCAATCCTCGGTGGTCTGCTGAACAACGGCCAGGTCTGCGCAGCGGCTTCGCGCTTCTATGTGCATCGCTCGATCCACGATCAGTTTGTCGAAGCGCTGGCGGCAGCCGTCTCGGCGATGCCAATCGGCGCGGGCATGAATTGCGATGCGGCGATCAACCCGCTGGTGTCGCGCAAGCAACAACAAAGCGTGCTCCAACACATCGAACTGGCTCGCCGCGAAGGCGCGCGGGTGGTGTCGGGCGGTGAGTTGCTGGAAGGCGAGGGCTTCTATGTGCAGCCGACGATTCTGGCCGACATCGACCACAGCATGGCGGTGGCCCGCGAAGAAGTCTTCGGTCCGGTGCTGGGTGTGATGCCGTTTGACGACGAAGACGCGGTGATCGCCCTGGCCAACGACAATCGCTACGGCCTGGCCGCCAGCCTGTGGACCAACGACCTGGGCAAAGCCATGAACCTGGTGCCGCGCATCGAAGCCGGCACCGTGTGGGTCAACGCTCACGTGTTGCTCGACCCGGCGATGCCGTTTGGTGGTGTCAAACAATCGGGCATGGGCCGCGAGTTTGGTCGCGCGGTGATCGAGGCGTATACCGAGCTGAAATCTGTGTGTATTGCGCATTGATTCATGGATATACGACGGCCCCTGCAACGGGGGCCGTTGGCTTGACTGACTAACGGCGACGCGGGCGACATGGAATCCATTGCTTCCCATTAATAGGAAGCATTACTATTCACGCCCGTCTCCACAGCACACCGCAATGACCCCCAAGTTGCCCCGCAGACACGGCTTTTTCGAGCATTACGAAGAGTTGGTTGGCACCTGGACCCGTCGCCTGAGAAATCGTCAGCAGGCCGAGGATCTGGCCCACGACACCTTCGTGCGGGTGCTTGAGTCCGATTCGTCGGCGGTGGAGCAACCTCGGGCGTATTTGCACCAGACCGCGCGCAACATCGCGGTGGATGGTTATCGGCGTGAGGATCGGCGGGGCGCCATGGAGTCGGAGGCGGTTGATCACGGTGTGTCGTCGTCCGGCGACCCGGAGCATTTCATGCATGCGATCCAGTTGGCTGATTCCATCGAACGGGCGCTCACCGAGCTGCCGGTCAACTGCCGCAAGGTGTTCGTCTGGCAGAAGATCGAAGGCCTGACCCAGGCGGAAATCGCCGAACGCCTGGGACTGTCCAAGAACATGGTGGAAAAGTATATGATCCGCACCTTGCGGCATCTGCGCGACCGCCTCGACGGGCTGCACCCATGATCGGCCGCGCCTTCTCACCCCCAGCCAAACAGGAACTTCCATGATGGATACTCGTGATTGTGCGTGCGGGCAAACAACGGTTCGCGACGACGCGGCGCGGTGGTTTGTGCGTTTGCAGGAGCCGGCCGTGGACGTCGAAGAATACCGGCGTTTCGAAGCCTGGCTGGCTGAGCATCCTCAGCATCGCGACGAATTTCAACTGCTTCAGGGCCTGTGGACAGCGGCCGATCTGCTGCCCGCCAAGCGTCTGCAAGCCCTGTGCGAAGCTCCGCCGACCCGACGTAAACGTCATCCGCTGGTGCGTTACGCGGTGGCGGCCAGTGTGCTGGCCGTAGCGCTCGGGTTGGGGCTGTTCAGCGGTTTGAATCATCCGGCGACGTACACGGCCGAATACTCCACGGCATTGGGCGAGCGTCGCCATGTGGCGTTGCCCGACGGTTCGGTGATCGATCTGAATAGCCGCAGCCGCGTTCAGGTGCGTTATGAAAAAAACCGTCGCGGCATCGAGTTGACTGAAGGCGAAGCCATGTTCAGCGTCGAGCACGACACCAGCCGACCGTTCGTGGTCGAGGCGGGTAGCGGCAAGGTGACGGTCACCGGCACGCGCTTCGATGTGCGCCGCGACGCGACAGAAACCCGGGTGGCGGTGGAGCAGGGCACGGTCAAGGTTGAGGGTCAGGGGCCTGATGTCATCAGCCTCACCGCCGGCCTCGGCACTCGCGTCGATGCCAAAGGCGTGGTGGCCGCCGCTTACGCGGTCAATCCGGCAGAACTGACCGCGTGGCGCAGCGGCAAACTGGTGTTCAACAACGCCAGCCTCAACGAGGTCGCCGCAGAAGTTTCGCGCTACCGCGAGAAGCCCCTCACGGTCGGCAACGACAAGGTGGGCGATCTGCGCCTGACCAGCGTGTTCAAATCCGACAACACCGACGCACTGCTCAAGGCCCTGCCGAGCATTCTGCCGGTGGCCGTGCGGACCCTCGATGACGGCAGCCAACAAATAATTTCAAAATAGATTCAGGTTTTTTTTGAGTTCTTCGTCTTCTTGTCCAACTGCAACTGGTTTGCATTAACAGCCGCACACTCTTGCGATCTACAGGACAATGTTCGACGTGAAGAAAACCACCGCTAAAAACAACAATTCCCCTTGGTTGCGGCTCGCGCTCGCCCTGGCTGTCAGTGCCGCGCTTCCCCAGGCATTCGGCGCTGACGGCATTCATATTCCCGCGCAGCCGTTGGGCCAGGCGTTGAGTGAGCTGGGTCAGCAAACGTCGCTGCAGGTTTTCTTCAGTCCTGAGCTGGTAGCCGGTAAACAGGCGCCAGCCGTCGACGGCGACCTCTCGCCGGAACAGGCCTTGCGCCAATTGCTGCAAGGCAGCGGTTTGCAATATCAGATCGATGAAGGCTCGGTGACCCTGACGCCGGCACCGACTTCCGCCGGCGCCGGCCCGATCGAACTGGGCGTGACCGACATCAAAGTGGTCGGCGACTGGCTCGGCGATGCTGACGCGGCGGTGGTGCAGAACCATCCCGGCGCACGGACGGTGATCCGCCGCGAAGCCATGGTCGAGCAGGGCGCCATGAACGTCGGCGACGTGTTGAAGCGCGTCCCCGGCGTGCAAGTGCAGGACGCCAACGGCACCGGCGGCAGCGACATTTCCCTGAACGTCGGTGTGCGCGGCCTGACCTCGCGCCTGTCGCCTCGCTCCACGGTATTGATCGACGGCGTGCCGGCAGCTTTCGCGCCGTATGGCCAGCCGCAACTGTCCATGGCACCGATCTCCTCCGGCAACCTCGACAGCATCGACGTGGTACGCGGCGCCGGTTCCGTGCGTTATGGACCGCAGAACGTCGGTGGCGTGATCAACTTCGTGACCCGGGCGATCCCGGAAAAAGCCACCGGTGAAATCGGCACCACCCTGGAAACCTCCCAGCACGGCGGCTGGAAGCACATCGACACCGCATTCCTCGGCGGCACCGCCGACAACGGCATTGGCGTGGCGCTGTTGTATTCCGGCGTGAACGGCAACGGTTACCGCGAGCGCAACAACGGCAATGACATCGACGACGTGATTCTCAAGACTCACTGGGCGCCGACCGATGTCGACGATTTCAGCCTCAACTTTCACTACTACGACGCCAGCGCCGACATGCCTGGCGGCCTGACCCAGGCGCAGTACGACGCCAATCCGTTTCAGTCCGACCGCAACAATGACAACTTCAGCGGGCGCCGCAAGGATGTCTCGTTCAAGTGGACGCGACAGCTCGACGACCGCACCCAGGCCGAAGTGCTGACTTACTATACCGACAGCTTCCGTGGCAGCAACATCGCCGCCCGCGATCAGAAAACCCTGGGCTCGTTCCCGCGCACTTACTACACCGTCGGCATCGAACCGCGGGTGTCCCGTGTGTTCGATGTTGGCCCGACCACCCAGGAAGTCAGTGTCGGGTATCGCTACCTCAAGGAAGCCATGCACGAACAGGCGAGCCGCCTGGCGCTGGTCAACAACGAGCCGGTGATTCGTCCCGGTTCGGACGGGCATGTGTACCAGGACCGTACCGGTGGCACTGAAGCCAACTCGGTCTACGTCGACAACAAAATCGATGTCGGTAACTGGACCATCACCCCCGGCATCCGCTTCGAACACATCAGCACCGACTGGCACGACCGCGCCGTACTCGACACCGCTGGCAGACGCGTGCCGGAGAAGAACCGCAGCATCGAAAGCAACGAGCCGCTGCCGGCCCTGAGCGTGATGTATCATCTGTCGGAAGAGTGGAAGCTGTTTGCCAACTACGAAACATCGTTCGGCAGCCTGCAGTATTTCCAGCTGGGTCAGGGGGGCGCGGGGGACGAACCGGCCAATGGCCTGGAGCCGGAAAAGGCCAAGACCTATGAGGTCGGCACGCGCTACAACAATGAGGCGTGGGGCGGCGAGTTGACGGCGTTCTACATCGACTTTGACAAAGAGTTGCAATACATCAGCAACGACGCGGGCTGGACCAACCTCGGCGCGACCACGCACCAGGGCATCGAGGCATCGGTGCACTACAACATGGCGGCACTCGATCCACGACTCGACGGCCTGACCGCCAACGCCGGGTTCACTTACACCCGCGCCGTGTATGAAGGTGAAATCCCAGGCTTCAAGGGCCGTGACCTGCCGTTCTACTCGCGCCAGGTAGCGACCGCCGGCCTGCGTTACGACATCAACCGCTGGACCTACAACCTCGATGCCTTTGCCCAGTCCAAGCAGCGCTCACCGGGCGTAGCGGTGAACGCCGATGGCAGCTTCACCAACAACTACATCACCGAAGGCTCCGCCGATGGTCAGTACGGCGACATCCCGGGTTACGTCACCTGGAACGTGCGTGGCGGCTATGACTTCGGCGCACAGCTGTCGAACCTGAAGGTCGGCGCCGGGGTGAAAAACGTCTTCGACAAGCAGTACTTCACCCGCTCCAGCGACAACAACTCGGGGATGTACGTGGGTGCGCCGCGCACGTTCTTTGTGCAGGCCAGCGTTGGGTTCTGATAGACCGAGGTGACCCCATCGCCAGCAGGCTGGCTCCCACATTGATCTCTGCTAAACACAGAATTTGTGTTCACTGAAGCTCCCCTGTGGGAGCCAGCCTGCTGGCGATGACGGCTTCACAGTCGACAAGCTGTTGCCTGACACAGCGCTATCGCGAGCAGGCTGGCTCCCACATTGATCTCTGCTAAACATAGAATTTGTGTTCACTGAAGATCCCCTGTGGGAGCCAGCCTGCTGGCGATGACGGCTTCACAGTCGACAAGCTGTTGCCTGACACAGCGCTATCGCGAGCAGGCTGGCTCCCACATTGATCTCTGCTAAACACAGAATTTGTGTTCACTGAAGATCCCCTGTGGGAGCCAGCCTGCTGGCGATGACGGCTTCACAGTCGACAAGCTGTTGCCTGAAACAGCGCTATCGCGAGCAGGCTGGCTCCCACATTGATCTCTGCTAAACACAGAATTTGTGTTCACTGAAGATCCCCTGTGGGAGCCAGCCTGCTGGCGATAGCTTTATCAGACTTTCAACACCTTGCCGCCAATGGCCACGGCCACCAACAACACCGCCATCAACCCAAACGCAAAACTCAAACTGCTGCCATGGGCGATAAACCCGATCACCGCCGGGCCGGCGAGAATTCCTGCGTAGCCCAATGTGGTAATGGCCGGCACCGCAATGTGTTCAGGCATGACCGTCTGTTTACCGACCGCGGTATACAGCACCGGCACGATGTTCGAGCAACCCGCTCCCAATAACGCATAACCGACCAGCGCCGCCTCCCAGGCCGGTGCAAACGTCGCCAGCGCCAGTCCCACCGCCGCCGTCAGGCCACCGAACACCATCACCCGCGTCGCGCCCAGACGCCGGACAATCCGGTCTCCGGTCAGCCGGCCGGCGGTCATGGTCAGCGCAAACGCCGCGTAACCCAGGCCCGCGTACGCCGTTTCGATCCCGCGTTCCTGCACCAGGAACACCGCGCTCCAGTCGAGCGCCGCGCCTTCGGCCAGGAACACGATGAAACACATGCCGCCAATGAACAGCACGATGCCATGGGGCACCGCAAACGCAGGTCCCGAGCTTTCGCTGCCATAAGGCAACAGATGCGGCGCGGCCTTGAGCAAGGCCAGTACCAGCACCACAACCACCACCGCCATCGCCCCCAGCGGCGACAGACCCAGGCCGAGCAGGGCGCTGACACCCGCGGCGCCGACAATCCCGCCGAGGCTGAACATCCCGTGAAACCCCGACATCATGTTCTTGCCGCTGGCGCGCTCGACGATCACCGCTTGCAGGTTCACCGTTGAATCCACCGTGCCCAGGCCCGCACCGAACATGAACAGCGTGGCGATCAATGCCGGCACCGACGTCACCGTCGCCAACAGCGGCAACGCCGCGCAAATCAACAACGTTCCCCCGGTCGCCACTCGACGACAGCCGAAACGCGTGGACAAGAGGCCAGCCATCGGCATCGCCAGAATCGAGCCCACCCCCAGGCACAGCAGCAACAACCCGAGCGTCCCTTCGTCGAGCCCGGCTCGTGCCTTGGCATACGGCACCAGCGGCGCCCACGCGGCGATGCCCAGACCGGCGATGAAAAAGGCGATGCGGGTAGACATCTGCTCCAGGCGTCCGGGAACAAATGTGGTTTGGGTATTGAGGTTGGTCATATCGATCCTTGGCAAAAAACGTCGCGTCCCCAAGGGACAGTGACTGACCCCTAGGGTTCGGTCAGCGTCCGCGCAGGTTTGCGGTCAGGCAGGGCGACATCCTTGCACAGCCCGACCCACAATCGCGAGCGCGGGTGTCACGGTTGGTCGCACAACACCCGCAAGGACTCGTCGCGTACTTGCAGAATGTCGAACAAACCCAGCGTCCACGGGCACTTCGTCAGTGAAACCAGCTTTAGCTTCAGCCGATGGCGACAGCGTGCACGCTTGCTGCGAGCACTGGAGTTGCTTGCCGCAGACGTACCGGTGACGACCATCGCGCTGGAACTGGGCTACGACGATGTCAGCGCGTTCATTGCGATGTTCCGGCGTGAGTTTGGCGTGACGCCGGGGCGGTATTTCATCGCAGGAAGTTGACGCCTACAGTACAGGCTATTTTCAGGCTGACTCCAGGACCGATCCATGACGCCGTTCTACGATGCTCGAGGCAATATCTACGCGGTAGTGGCGCCCGACGCCGTGCGCGATAGCGGTATCGATTTGCCTGACCAGGCCAGCGACGCTGCGCAAGTTCGCGAGCGCTGGGCGTTGGCGGCCATCGAGGCGTTCTGCAGTTGGGCGCCCGGTACACAACCGCACGGCAGCAAAGACCATCGCTGCGACGGGCTGTTGGTGGGGCCGTTTCAATCGTCACCGCCCTTTGATCTGTTGATCGTCAATACCGACGGCACCTTGGCCGAGCGAAGTGGCAATGGGCTGACGATTTTTTCCCAGGCGCTCAGCGAGCAAGGCTTGATGCCGAAGGAGGAGGCGTGCCTGCTGCGGGTTCATCACGACAAACGCGATGCGGTTTCGCCGGTGGAAACCTCGGTGAAACCCGCTGTGGTCGACGATGTGCAAGGGTTCTGGCTGGATCTGGGCAAACCTTCGTTTGGACCGCAAGCGGTGGGCGCGCGTGAGGTTGAACGCGTGATGTTGAATGAGCGCGAAGTCAGCCATGTGCAGCCGTTGTCGGCGCTTGATCCTGGCTGGAACCGAAGCCAGTTTGTGCGCATCGGCAATCCGCATTGCGTGACGCTGCTGGCAAATGCCGACACGTTGCCGAGCAATGAGCAGATGCGTGAACCGCCATTGGCCCAAGGTTTGTTGCGCATTGCCTACGCCGCGCCGACCGGAGCAGGGCAGCCGTGTCCGGCGGGGGTGAATTTGCAGTGGGCGATGCTTGCGTCCGAGGGGCAAGTGGTGGCGCGGGTGTTTGAGCGTGGGGAAGGGCCGACGGCGTCATCGGGCACCAGCGCCAGTGCGGTGGCGTGTGCTGCCTGGCAAGTGGGTTGGGTGGCGGCGGGAGAGGTGAAAGTAGTCATGCCGGGCGGTACGGCGCCGATTTTGTTGGAGGAGTCGGAGGGGGAGTTGAGTCGGGTCCGGCTGTTCGGCACGGCTCGGTTAATAGGTTGAATCGAAGATTGCCTTCGCGAGCAGGCTCGCTCCCACAGGGTTTTGAGGTCGACTCGGACTCAGTGTGGGAGCGAGCCTGCTCGCGAAGAGGCCCGCCCAGTCAGTGAAAATTCAGAGCTGATCCGTCCACTCCACCACCGGCATCGTCCGCTTCATCAACACCTTGCCATCGCGCACCGAATACAACGGCAACCCCTGACTGCGGATCACCTCGTAGTCGCTGTCCGCCGACAGAATCAGCAAATTCGCCGGCCGTCCGGGCTCCAGCCCATAACGGTCCCCAAGGTTCATGGCCTTGGCGCTGTTGTCAGTGACCAGGTCCAGTGCACTTTGCAGGTTGCGGTAACCGAGCATGTGGCAGATGTGCAGACCGGCTTCCAGCACCCGAAGAATGTTGCCGTTACCCAGCGGGTACCACGGGTCAACGATCGAGTCCTGGCCGAAACACACGTTCATCCCCGCTTCCAGCAACTCATTCACCCGGGTCACGCCCCGGCGTTTCGGGAAGTTGTCGAAGCGCCCTTGCAGGTGAATGCTCTCGGTGGGGCAGGAGACAAAACTGATGCCTGAATGCCCGAGCAGGCGGAAGAGTTTGGCGCAGTAGGCGTTGTCATAAGAACCCATGGCCGTGGTGTGGCTGGCGGTCACCCGTGAACCCATGTCGCGGCTGCGGGCTTCTTCGGCCAGCACTTCCAGAAAGCGTGAATGCGGGTCGTCGGTTTCGTCGCAATGCACGTCCACCAGGCAGCCGGTGCGTTCGGCCAGGTCCATCAGGAACTTCACCGAGCTGACGCCCTGATCGCGGGTGTATTCGAAGTGCGGAATACCGCCGACCACATCGGCGCCCATGCTGATCGCTTCTTCCATCAGCTCTCGACCGTTGCGATAGGACTCGATGCCTTCCTGGGGGAACGCGACGATTTGCATATCGATCAGGTGACGGCTTTCCTCGCGCACTTCGAGCATCGCCTTGAGCGCGGTCAGTTGCGGGTCGGTGACGTCGACGTGGGTGCGCACATGCTGAATGCCGTGGGCGGCGAGGGTCTGGATGGTTTTCTTGGCGCGGGTCTTGGTGTCTTCTTCGGTGATGGTTACCTTGCGTTCGCCCCAGCACTCGATGCCTTCGAACAGCGTGCCGCTCATGTTCCAGCGCGGCTCGCCGGCAGTGAGGGTCGCATCGAGGTGAATGTGCGGCTCGACAAAGGGTGGCACCACCAGGTTGCCGCCGGCGTCGAGGTCGTCGGGGCCCAGGGTCGGGGCTTCGGTCTGACGGGCGATGGTGCGGATCAGGCCGTTTTCCAGGTGCAATTCATGCAGGCCTTCTTGGTTGCGCAGGCGGGCGTTGATGATGTGCATCAGGCGAATCCTTTTATAGATCTTGTAATGGAGCTTCAGCGGCACGGGCACCCAGTACGCTGGTCAATAGCACATACGTTAGCGCGGCAGCGGCAATCCCTACCAGTGGCGCGATCCAGGGCGAACTGAAAGCGGCGACAGTGCCGACGGCATAGGCGGTCAGACCTGGCCAGTTGAACGCCGGCAATCGAGCGTCAGCCAGACGAGGATATTGACCACGATAGCGGAAGAAAAAATCCGCCATGATGACCCCGCCTATCGGCGGAATGACCGTGCCCAGCAGGATCAGATAAGGCACCAGCATGTCGTACATGCCCAGCAGCGCGAGCAAGGTGCCAATCACCGCGCCGGCCAGGGTCACGGTTTTGCGACGACCGGTGCGCAACAGGTTGCAGCCGGCGACGGCGAAGTTGTAGATGGTGTTGTCCTGGGTGCTCCAGATGTTGAGCAGCAACATCGCCATCGCAGCCATGGCGAAACCTTGCAACAGCAGCACTTCGACCACGTCCGGTTGCTGGTAGACGATGGCGCCGTAGGCACCGATTAATACCATCAGGCCATTGCCGATGAAAAAGCCGATCAGGCTCGCCAGCACCGCGACCCGTGCGGAACGGGAGAAGCGCGTCCAGTTGGTCGCCTGGGTGGCACCGCTGACGAAGGTGCCAAACACCAGGGTAATCGCGGTCGACCAATCCAGGGTGCCTGTCGGGACCACCGCGAGCAACCCATCGAGCCCGCCGACTTTCACCGTGGCCACCCACATCGACAGCATCAGCAGCAACATCATCGCAGGCACCGCGATGTACGAGAGGATTTCCAGTCCGCGATAACCGACATACGCGGTGGCGCAAAAAGCCAGGCCGAACAGCACCATCAAGCCCAGAACGGCACCCTCGCTCAATTCGAAATACTTGCCCAGCACCACGGCGGCCGTGGCCGTGCCCCAGGCGTACCAGCCGATCTGGGTGAAACCGAGGATCAAGTCGCTGAGCTTGCTGCCGACCTCACCGAAGCAAAAACGCCCCATCAATACCGAATTCAGGCCGCTTTTGAAGGCGATGTAACCCAGGCCTGCGGCGTACATCCCCAGCAGCAGATTGCCGACGATAATCACCGCCATCATCTCGCCAAAACTGAAGGCCACGCCGAGCTTGCCGCCGGCGAACATGGTGGCGGTGAAGAAGGTGAAACCCAGCAGCACCATGGCCGTGGAGGCGAGGCCCTTGCGGGCATGCATCGGCACTTCGCTGAGGGGGTAATCGTTGCCCGGATCTTTTTGCGTCATGTGGCGTTCCTTGCTGAATGGGGGACGCGGGAAGGGTTGCAGTGGTCGTGCCAAGGGGGGATGGCTTAGTTATGTATAGTCGAGCGCGGGCGTTTGGAGGGTGGTCGGCACGAAAGCAGTGCATCTGCAGGAACATGGAACCCATGTAGGAGCGACCTGTGGCGAGGGGATTTATCGAAACGTCGCACCGCCCCGTTGGGTTGCGCAGCGGCCCCAAAATCGCTAGGACTGCTGCGCAGTCCAACGGGGATAAATCCCCTCGCCACTGGTCGCTCCCACAGTGGATTTGGTTTCTTCAGGGGGATTGGATCAACGGCAAAAACTTCAGCAACGCAGCGACGATAGCCTCCGGTGCATCTTCCTGAACCAGATGCCCGGCATTGGGGATGGGGTGAAACTGCGATCCCACAATCATCTGATGCAGCGCTCGTCCACGCTCGATGGGAATCCACTGATCATCCTCGCCCCACAGAATCTGCACCGGGCAACGCACCGTCGGGTACAACCCTTCTGCCTCACGGGTATAGCGCTCATCCATCTGCGCAATCTGCCGATAGAACGCCGCTTGCCCGGGATCGCCCAGCCACGGTTGCACATACGGGTCGAGTTCTTCATCGGGGATGTCGCGCTTGATCGCCCCGCGAATATAGGCCGGCACAATCGCTCGCTGGATGTAATCGGGCAGTCCGCTGAACGCCGCTTCGTGCTGCCGCACATGCTGCACGAACGGCGAACCCCAGGGCGTCAGCGCCACCGGATCAATCAGCGTCAGGCTGCGGTAATCCTTGCCGTTCAGCAGGTGCGCGCGCAGCGCGGTGGCGCCGCCGAAATCGTGAGCCACCACGTCCGGCCGCTCCAGGCCCCAGTGATCGAGCAAGTTCGTCAACAGGTCGTTCTGCACGCCCAGCGATACGTCGCCGGCGATTTTATCGGATTGCCCATAGCCCAGCAGGTCGAAGTAATGCACCCGGTGGGTGCTGAGGAAATGCGGGGCGATGCGGTGCCACACGTAAGACGAAAAGGGCGTGCCGTGCACAAACACCAACGGCGGGCCATCGCCCCGCACGGCGTAGCGAATGGAATGCCCGTTGAAGCGAAAGGTCTGAGCCAGCGGCCAGTCAGTCCTCATGGGGGTGTCCTTTTGGCGTGTTCGAGCCAAAAAGCATAGGCATAAAAAAACAGCCAATGAAGGCTGTTTTTTGTATCACTGACGAAACGCATTTTCCCCTGTGGAGGGGGCTTTGTGGCGAGGGGATTTATCCCCGTTGGACTGCGCAGCAGTCCCAGAACTTTTGGGGCCGCTGCGCGACCCAACGGGGATAAATCCCCTCGCCACAAAATCCCCTCACCACAAAAGCTCGCTCCTACAGGGGGCTTGCGTTGTCTTATAACGCGGCTTACTCGCCGTGATAGATGCAACCGCTGGTGCACGTCTCGTGGATACGGATCGCGCTCAGTTCCGGCAGCAGGGGCTTCAATTCCTTCCAGATAAACTTGGCCAGCACTTCGCTGGTCGGGTTTTCCAGGCCGGGAATGTCGTTCAGGTAGTTGTGGTCCAGGCGCTCGTAGAGCGGCTTGAAGATCGCCTTGATTTCCGAGAAATCGCGGATCCAGCCGGTGTGCGGATCGAGGTCGCCGCTCAAGTGAATCGCTACTTTGAACGAGTGACCGTGCAGGCGGCCGCACTTGTGGCCTTCCGGTACGTGAGGCAGGCGGTGGGCGGATTCGAACGTAAATTCTTTGAAGATTTCCACAGTGATTTTCAGCTCTGTCAGGTGGCGATCGCCGCGGCGATGTGGGCAGGCGGCGAGTTTACCAGAGCGCTGGGCAAAACACTGACTAAAGGGTCAGCAAGCGCTCGCCGAGGCGACCATTGGCGGTCAGCTCCAGGAACTCGTCACCCAGGCGGCGGCTTTCGTCCATGGTCTTACGCCAGTATTTCTGCCGGCTCGGGGCATCGCCCATGAACCGCTTGAAGTCGTTGCGGTCCGGCAGCTTGCCGTAGGGCAGGCGTGCCAGATAATCCTTCGACGGCGCCAGCAGCAGAACATCCTGCAACCGTTCAGGGCAGGCGCGGCGCCACGGCAGGGTCTTGTCGAACCAGCCGGGAATCACCCGGTCGGTGAAGTGCGGATAGAGCACGATGTCGTTGCCGCTGTAGGGCAGGTCGAGGTGATAGTCGAGCAGACCGCCATCGCGGAACGTCCCCACCCCCGCGCCCGGCAGATCACGCACGCCTTCCATCACCATCGGGATCGAGCCCGAAGCGAGCAGGGCCTGACGCAGGTTGCCGGTATTCAACGCGACGAAGCGCGACGGGAAATCGTTGAGTGCGTTGACCGGCGGGGCCTGGCGCGGGTCGTGGATGATCAGCCGTTCGAAGTGCCGCGACAGTCGCGCCCGACCGCGCAGGTTGTCGGCGATCACCGAGGACAGGCCCAGTCCGAGGCGACCGCGATGGTCGTCCGCGAGCAGGCCGTGGCTTTTGACCACCATGATGTTCAGGCGGTAGTGGGCGTTGTCCAGAATCGACGCATCGCGGCCGTCGAGCAGTTCATCGAGCATGCGCCGAGAGCTCTGGCTGATCTGCGCCATGGTCACGCCCTTGGCGAAGTTCTGCTCGGTGTAGAGGTGACCGAGGCGCCGGATGCCTTCGGCGGCATCCGGCAGGCAGGCGCTGGCGAAGCGCCAAGAGCCCACCGAAGCGCCGATCAATGCACGCTCGCGAGGCGCGGCCGGCAGCCATTCGCCAAACAACGCCAGGTCCAGACCCTGTATCCCCAAGGCTTTCGGCCCCCCGGCGGCACCCGGCAGCGTGCCGACATCGGCGGCGCTCAAACCGTTTTCACGGATGCGCGCCAAGGCACGAGGGCCGGCCTTGAGGGTCAGGGAAGGGAACTTGATGTGGATGGCGGTCATACCGGTCTCGAAGTCTGGCAAGCGGGGATTATAAACAGGTCAGGAATCACCACCAGCCTACTGTGGGAGCGGGCTTGCTCGCGAAGGTGGTGTGTCAGTCGACATCTTTATCGCCTGATTCACCGCCTTCGCGAGCAAGCCCGCTCCCACAGGGGATTGTGTATTGCGGTCCAATGATGGCAATTCAGTTTCAGTTAAGTTCAGCTCGCTAAGGTGCCCCCCGTAGGCAACACATAAAAAAATACGGAGACACCCCATGAAAACCCTGACTGCCCTGTTCACCGCGTCCATCATCGCCATGACCGCCAGCCTCGCCCACGCCCGTGACTTGGGCCCCGATGAAGCCCTGCGGCTGCGCGACGCTGGTACCATTGTGTCTTTCGAGAAGCTCAACGCCACCGCTCTGGCCAAACATCCCGGTTCCGATATCACTGAAACCGAGCTGGAAGAAGAGTACGGCAAGTACATCTACCAGGTTGAGCTGCGCGACCCACAAGGCATCGATTGGGATCTGGAATTAGACGCTGTCAGCGGGCAGGTTCTCAAGGATCATCAGGATACGTAATGAAGGTGTTTTCATTTTCACGCATGACACTGCTGCTTCTGGCGTTTTGCTCGGTCGTCATGGCCCGCGACCTCGATCAGGACGAAGCCCTGCGTCTGCGTCAGCAGGGCGTGATTCTGCCGCTGGAGCAGCTCCTGCAGCAGGCGCTGGACCTGTATCCCGGGTCCAAATTGCTGGAGGCCGAGCTTGAAGAAAAACATGACGTCTACATTTATGAAGTCGAGTTGCTGACCACCGAAGGGGTGGTCCGAGAGCTGGACCTCGACGCCGCCACTGGCCGGTTACTGAAAGACAAGGAAGATTGATCGATGCGTTTGCTTCTGGTGGAAGACCACGTGCCGCTGGCCGACGAATTGATGGCCGGCCTGAACCGGCAGGGGTATGCCGTGGACTGGCTGGCCGATGGCCGCGACGCGGTGTATCAGGGCAGCAGCGAACCGTATGACCTGATCATCCTCGACCTCGGCCTGCCGGGTCTGCCGGGGCTTGAGGTGCTGGCGCAATGGCGGGCCGGTGGGTTGGCCACGCCGGTGCTGATCCTCACGGCGCGCGGTTCCTGGGCCGAACGCATCGAAGGCCTCAAGGCCGGCGCCGACGATTACCTGACCAAGCCGTTCCACCCAGAAGAGCTGCACCTGCGGGTTCAGGCGTTGTTGCGGCGCTCCCACGGTCAGGCCAACCAGCCGACGCTCAAAGCGGCAGGGCTGCACCTGGATGAAGGTCGCCAGTGCGTGATGCGCGACGGCGCCGACATCCAGCTGACCGCCGCTGAATTCCGTCTGCTGCGCTATTTCATGCTGCACCCCGAGCAGATCCTTTCCAAAAGCCACCTCGCCGAACACCTCTACGACGGTGAAACCGAGCGCGACTCCAACGTGCTCGAAGTTCACGTCAACCACCTGCGGCGCAAGCTCGGGCGCAGTGTGATCGAAACCCGTCGCGGCCAGGGTTACCTGTTCGGCGGACAAGCCCGGTGAGGTCGATTCAGCGCCGCTTGAGCCTGGGGCTGATCAGCGTAATGGTGGTCGTCGGCCTGGTGCTGGCGCAAACCAGCCTGTGGTTATTCGAAATGGGGCTGCAGCGCTACCTCGAAGACGGTTTGCGCAACGACAGTGAAAACCTGCTGGTGGCGCTGGTGCGCGGGCCGCAGGGGCTGCAACTGGATGAACGGCATTTGTCGCCGGCCTATCAACGGCCGTTTTCCGGGCATTACTTCCGTATCGATTTTGCCGACAAGCATTGGCGCTCCCGCTCGTTGTGGGATCAGGAACTGCCGCCACTCGACCATCCCGGCTTGCACAGCAACCTGCAACTGGGGCCTGAAGGCCAGCAATTGCTGGTGCTGCGTTCGGATTATCGACGGCTCGGGCAATCGATTTCGATCAGCGTGGCGCAGGACTACACGCCGGTGCGCGAGAGCTTCCGGCGTATGCAGCAGATCGGTCTGGGCCTCGGGCTGGCGGGGTTGCTGCTGATTCTGCTGCTGCAACGGATCACCGTGCGCCGGGCCTTGCGTCCACTGGAAAAGGCCCGTGAGCAAATCGCTCAGTTGCAGCAGGGCCAGCGCTCGCAACTCGATGATCAGGTGCCGGTAGAACTGGAGCCGCTGGTGGCGCAGATCAACCATTTGCTCGCTCACACCGAGGACAGCCTCAAGCGTTCGCGCAATGCCTTGGGCAACCTTGGGCATGCGCTGAAAACGCCGTTGGCGGTTTTGCTGAGCGTGGCTTCAAGCGAGAAACTCGACGCTCATCCCGAGTTGCGCAAGCTCCTCAAGGCGCAACTGGAACAGGTCCAGCAGCGACTCAATCGCGAACTCAATCGCGCCCGGTTGTCCGGCGATGCGCTTCCGGGGGCGTTGTTTGATTGCGATGGGGAGCTGCCGGGGTTGTTGGCGACGTTGAACATGATTCACGGCGAACACCTGAACCTGAGCTATCGCGCACCGGCCGGTTTGCAGCTGCCGTGGGATCGCGAGGACTTGCTGGAATTGCTGGGCAATCTTCTGGATAACGCCTGCAAATGGGCGGATGCCGAGGTTCGGTTGAGCGTGGTCGAGACGGCTGGAGGGTTTGAATTAAGCGTGGAAGATGATGGGCCGGGAATTCCCGAGGCGCAGCGCGAGCAGGTGCTTGACCGGGGAACACGGCTGGATGAACAGACGGATGGGCATGGGTTGGGGCTGGGGATTGTGCGCGACATCGTCGACACGTGGGGCGGGGTGATGAGCTTGGAGGAGAGCGAGTGGGGTGGCCTGAAAGTGGTCATCAAACTCCCCAAACGCTGACACCGCTCTCAAAAACACCGCGTTACTGTAGGAGCCGGCTTGCTGGCGATGGCGGCGATACATTCAACACATGTGTTGGCTGTGAGAACGCAATCGCCAGCAAGCCGGCTCCTACAAGGGCTGTGTTGTCAGTCAGACCCGAAACTGATCCATCAAACTCTGCTGCTGATTCGCCAGGCTATTGAGCGACTGACTCACCCGCGCCGACTCATTCGCCTGCCCCGACAGCGACTCTGTCACATCCCGAATCGTCGCCACGTTGCTGTTGATCTCCTCGGCCACCGCGCTCTGCTCTTCGGCAGCAGACGCAATCTGCAAGTTCATGTCGCTGATCACCGTCACCGCTTCGCCAATCTGGCGCAGTGCCGTCACCGCTTGGCCAACTTGCTCGACACTGCCTTGCGCCTGGCGATGGCTGTTGTTCATCGAACCGACCACCTCCTGCGTGCCGCTCTGCAACTGCTCGATCACCAGACGGGTTTCTTCGACCGACTCCTGCGTGCGTCGCGCCAGATTGCGCACCTCATCGGCGACCACCGCAAAACCACGTCCGGCCTCACCGGCGCGGGCCGCTTCGATCGCGGCGTTGAGGGCCAGCAAGTTGGTCTGCTCGGCAATGGCGCGAATCACTTCCAGGACCGAACCGATTTTCTCGCTGTTGGCCGCCAGGCCTTCGACTTGCACCATGGCCGCGCTCATGTCGGCGGCGAGGTTGTCGATGCTGGTGGTGGTCTGGTCGATGACGGTCAGGCCCCGGCGAGTCGCTTGATCGGCATCTTTCGCGGCCTGGGCGGCTTGCGCGGCACTGCGGGCGACGTCCTGGGCGGTGGCGCTCATTTCGTGGGACGCGGTGGCGACCTGGTCGACCTGACGGTATTGCTGCTCCATGCCGGCGCTGGTCTGCGTGGCGATGGCAGAGGATTGGTCCGCTGTGCTGCGGGCGTCCTGCACCGAGCGTTTCACCTCGGCAATGATCGGTTGCAGCTTGTCGAGGAAGCGGTTGAACCAGCCGGCTAGTTGGCCCAGTTCGTCCTGCTTGTCGTAAGCCAGGCGCCGGGTCAGGTCGCCTTCGCCGCTGGCAATGTCTTCGAGCATGTGCGCCACGCCAAGGATCGGTTTGGTCACGCTGCGCGCCATCAGCCACACCAGCAGCAAGCCGATCAACGCGGCCAGCACACCGAGGCCGAGTTCCACCAGGGTGCCGCTTCTATTGCTGTCATCGAGTTGTTTTTTCAGGGCTTCGGCGGGGCCGACCAGGACTTTTTCTGGCACGTCGAGCAACACGCCCCAGGATTTTCCGCCGGGAATCGGTTGGAAAGGGGACAGCACCTTCAGTTGCTGGTTGCTGTGCAGGCTTTCGGTTTTGCTGCTGGCCGCGAGCATGCGAATCAGCTCGGCACCGTTGGTCTTGTCCACGGCGTCGAGGCGCTGGCTGAGTTTGCTGGCATCCGGGCTGTAACCGGCCAGCAAGCCGACCGGGCTGATGATGCTGACGTTGGTCTGGCCGTCATAGAGCTTTTTGCTCGCACCCTGACTCATCGCCTGCAGGCTGTTGAGGTTGATGTCCACCGACAGCGAGGCGATGACTTTGCCGTTGACCATCAGCGGGAACACGATGCTGGTCATTAGCACGTTCTGGCCATCGATCACATAGAAGTACGGTTCGATCACGCACGGCTTGAGCGTGGTGCGCGGGCAGGTGAACCAGGCGTTGGCCGGCTCGCCGCTGGGGCCGGCACTGGTGTCGGCCATGTCGCTTTCCGGCAACGCCATGGAGGTCACTTTACCCGGCGTCGGTTGCGACCAGTACAGGGCAAATCGCCCCTTGTCGTTGCTGCCCAGCTCAGCCTGGCCGGCGAACAGATCGTCCTTGCCGTCCAGCGCGTTGGCCTCGAACACCAGCGACAGGCCGGGCAATTCCGGGTTGGCTTGCAGCGCCGACTTGACCTGACGGGTCAGGTCCTCACGCAGGTCGAAGGCATCCAGAAAACGCTTTTCCGCCTGATCGCGCAGGAACAGCACCTGACGCGAAAAGCCGTGGCCGTATTGATAGGCGTCCATGAACTGCTGACGAATGACCAGTGCCTGGTTTTCACCCTGGGATTCGATCCGGGCCTGAGCGGCTTCGGTCAGCATCTCCATGCTCGAGGCTTTCACCATCTCGGAGCTGTGCTCCATGCGATACAGCGAAAGACCCACCAGCAGGGTCACGATGCCCGCCAGGCACAGCCCGGCCAGCAGGGTGATTTTCCATTGGATGGAAAGTTGTCTGAGCGACATGGAGAGACGTCCTTATTCGATATTTATCTGAGACTTTGCACTGTAACGGCTGCGAATTGGCTTTCTTTATGCGGTACAGCAAAGCTTTTGTGGCGAGGGAGCTTGCTCCCGCTGGGGTGCGAAGCGCCCCCAATACTGAGACGACGGTTTATCAGATACGCCGCATGGTATGAATTTGCGACTGCTGCGCAGTCGAACGGGAGCAAGCTCCCTCGCCACAGGTATTTCGTGGTCCGTTACATACAGGTTGGCCCATCCGCTTTGACACCGGGCCGACTCTGCGGCAAAGTGCGCGCCCTCTAATAAAACCCATTATTCAATCCGCTGGCGGCTCTATGCAGACTGCCGGCTGAGCTCATTTCGCTTGCCCTGAGGTAACGATGATTAATGCTGTAATTGCCGCGGTCGGCGTCATGCTGGTCCTCAGCCTGTCCCGCGTGCACGTAGTGATCGCGCTGATTGTCGGCGCCCTGGTGGGCGGCTTGACCGGTGGCCTGGGCATCGACGCCACCCTTAAAGCCTTTAACAGCGGCCTCGGCGGCGGGGCGACGGTCGCGTTGTCTTACGCCTTGCTCGGCGCGTTCGCCGTGGCGATTGCCAAGTCCGGCCTGGCCCATGCCCTGGCGGACAAAGCCCTGCTGATGGTTGATCGCCAACACGCGAACGGTGGCGGTCAGGTCAAGTGGCTGCTGATCGGTTTGCTTTGGGTCGTAGCCATCGCTTCGCAGAATATTCTGCCGATACATATCGCCTTTATTCCGCTGCTGGTACCGCCGCTTTTATATGTGCTGACCAAGCTGCAACTGGATCGCCGCTTGATCGCTTGCGTCATGACTTTCGGCCTGATCACGCCGTACATGTTCCTGCCGGTGGGCTTCGGCAACATCTTCCTGAATGAAATCCTGCTGGCCAACGTTGCCCGCAGCGGCGTCGACATCAGCGGCATCAACGTCACCCATGCCATGGGCATTCCGGCACTGGGCATGGTCGTGGGCCTTGCGGTCGCGTTTATCAGCTACCGCAAGAAACGCGTCTACGACCTGGGAAAGATCGAGAAAGTCGAGCAAGTCGCGGTGGAGTACAACCCGCTGAGCCTGATGGTCGCCGGTGTGGCCATCGCGGCGGCGTTCATCATTCAGCTGCTGCTGGACTCGATGATTATCGGTGCATTGGCGGGTTTCCTGATCTTTTCCGTGTCGGGAATCGTGAAGTGGCGCGACACCGACGACCTGTTCACCGAAGGCATGAAAATGATGGCGATGATCGGCTTCATCATGATCGCCGCCTCGGGTTTCGCCGAAGTGATGAAAGCCACCGGTGAGGTGCAAACGCTGGTTGAGACGTCAGCGGCGTGGATCGGCCACAGCAAAGGTGTCGGCGCGTTGTTGATGTTGCTGGTCGGCCTGCTGGTGACCATGGGCATCGGCTCGTCGTTTTCCACCGTACCGATTCTGGCGGCGATTTTCGTACCGTTGTGCGTGCAGCTGGGTTTCAGCCCGATCGCGATCGTGTGCATCGTCGGAACGGCTGGCGCCCTGGGTGACGCCGGCTCGCCGGCCTCGGACTCGACGCTGGGCCCGACCTCCGGCCTGAACATCGACGGCCAGCATCACCACATCTGGGACACGGTGGTCCCGACCTTCCTGCACTACAACCTGCCGCTACTGGCGTTCGGCTGGGTGGCCGCGATGGTCCTGTAACCACACTTCCCCTGTGGGAGAGAGCCTTTGTGGCGAGGGAGCTTGCTCCCGCTCGGCTGCGAAGCAGTCGCAAAGCTTTTGGGGTCGCTTCGCAACCCAGCGGGAGCAAGCTCCCTCGCCACAGGTCGCTCCCACAGGGGGATTGCAATTTCCCCCGGATTCAACTTTTGATCCGGCGTGCCGTTAAAGCCTTTAACCACGCCAACAAAATCAAAAGAGTGAACCGTCATGCGCATGAGCCTGAAGGCTAAAGTCCTGTCCCTTGCCGTCCTCCCGGTGTTGCTCTTTGCGCTGGTCATCAGCCTGACCACGCTGTTCATTCTGCAGGAGCAGGCGCACAAGGAAGTCGAGGAAACCCGCCAGCGCCTGCTCAGTGATGCCAAGGCCACCCTGCAAAGTTACGTCGCCGTGGCCATGACCACGATCAAACCGCTCTACGAGGCGGCCGCGCCTGGCGATGATGCGGCGCGGGCGCAGGTGATCAAGCTGCTGTCGAGCATCACCTACGGCAAGGACGGCTACTTCTTCGGCTACGACTCCAACACCGTGCGCCTGTTCAAGGCCAACAGCCCCGATGGTGTGGGCCAAAGCTTCAAGGACAACCGTGACCCGAACGGCGTCTACGTCAACCGCGACCTGGTGAAAGTCGCCAAAGACGGCACTCACTACCTGCAATACAGCTCGCCACTGCCCGGCAATACCCAAGTGCTGGTGCCGAAACTGGGCTACACCGAATACCTGTCGAAGTGGGACATGGCGGTCGGTACGTCGGTGAACCTCGACGGTATCGAGGCGCAAGTCGCGCTGGTCGAGGCCAAGGTGCAAGATCGGATGGAAGGCGTGGTGCTGACCATTGCCGGCCTCGCTGTGGTGATGTTGCTGGTGATCGCGGCGGTCGGGCTGCTGCTGGCCAATACCATTTTGCGTCCGCTGAACCTGATGAAAGCCAACCTCGATGACATCGCGGCGGGCGAGGGCGACCTGACTCGTCGTCTGACCATCACCAGCCAGGACGAACTCGGCGAACTGGCCGGCTCGTTCAACCGCTTCGTCGACAAGATCCACAGCCTGGTGCGTCAAATCACGGAAATGACCTCGCAACTGACCGGCCTGGTGAATCAGGTTTCCGATCAGGCCCAGCGCTCGGATCAAGCCATGGAGCGTCAGCGTCACGAGACCGATCAGGTCGCCACGGCGATCAACGAGATGTCGGCGGCGGCTCAGGAAGTGGCGAAAAGCGCGCAAAACGCGGCAGTGGCTGCTCAGCAAACCGACGAAGAAGGCCAGGCCGCCAAGCGTGTGGTGGCCGGCAGCATTGTGAAGATTCATGCGTTGGTGAACGACATTCGCAGCAGCGGCGTGTCCCTCGACAGCCTGCAAAAAGACGTGTCGTCGATTGTCAGCGTGCTGGGGGTGATTCGTTCGATTGCCGAGCAGACGAACCTGTTGGCGCTGAACGCCGCCATTGAAGCCGCGCGCGCCGGTGAAGCGGGTCGCGGTTTTGCGGTGGTGGCCGACGAAGTACGGGCACTGGCCAGTCGCACGCAGATCAGCACCCAGGAAATCCAGGGCATGATCGACCGCTTGCAAGCCGGGACCCAATCGGCGGTGGAAGCGATGCGCCGTTCCAGCGAGGCGGGCGATGGCACGTCGGCCCAGGCCAATGAGGCCGGTGCATCGCTGGACACCATGGCCCAACTGATCGGCACCATCAACTCGATGAACGCGCAAATCGCCAGCGCGGCTGAAGAGCAGACCGCCGTGGCTGAAGAGATCAATCGCAGCGTGCATCAGATCGCCGTGGCGGTGGACAACGTTGCCGACGAAACCCAGCTCGGCGCCCAGACCTCACGCAGCCTCGCCGACCTTGGTCAGCGCCTGGGCAAACTGGTCGGCCAGTTCCGAATCTAAGCTGCAACTCACTCCTTGTAGCAGCTGGCGCAGCCTGCGTTCGGCTGCGCAGCAGTCGTGAAATCAGACAATGCAGTTTTTCAGGTGCACCGTGTGCGCAGGGTTTACGACTGCTGCGCAGCCGAACGCAGGCTGCGCCAGCTGCTACAGGGTGCGTTGGCGCTACGGTCTGTCCCAGTAAGGCACCGTTCCAAAGCATTCCACAAAGAAATCAATCACCGTCCTTACCTTCACCGACAACCGTCGGCTACCCGGCCACAGCACCGCAATCTGCTGCGGCTCGAGGCTGTTGGACACCTGATACTCCCCAAGCACCGGCACCAGCGTGCCGTTGCGCACCGCCTCACCAATCAGCCACGACGGAAACATCACCAGCCCCAGGCCTTGTTCGGCGGCTTGAGTGAGCGTGTCGGCGTGGTTGCCGGTGATCGGCCCTTTGACTGAATAGGGCGTCCAGTCTTGCTGGTCCTTGCGGAAAAACCAGCGCTGCTGACCGGTCACGCCCTTGTAGGCCAGGCACTGATGCGCCGCCAGCTCATCGGGATGTTGCGGCGTGCCATGGCGTTCGAGGTAAGCCGGGCTGGCGGCGACTTGAAACCGGTGCGGCGCCAGGATCCGCGCCTGCATGCTCGAATCGTGCAGCGGGCCGATGCGAAACAGCAAATCGGCGCCTTCCTGCAACGGGTCGACGTAGCTGTCGGTTTGCTGGATATCCAGTTGCAGTTTCGGATAGCGCGCGCACAACTGCCCCAGCCACGGCGTCAGATGCCGTTGCCCGAAGACCACCGGCGCATTGATCCGCACCAGTCCGCTGGGTTCGCTTTGCTGTTCCTGCAAGGCCTGTTCGGCTTCCTCCAGTTGCACCAGCACCAGCCGCGCGTGATGGCCGAGCATGCGTCCCGCTTCGGTGGGCGTGACGGCGCGCGTGTGGCGGTAGAGCAATTGTTGGTTCAGGGCCTGTTCCATCAACTGGATTTGCCGGGAAATCGAAGAGGGTGCCAAGCCCTCGCGGCGAGCGACTTCGGAAAAACTGCCATGGTCGAGCACCGCGACAAACAGCCGAAGTGCCTTGAATCCCAGCTCGTTGAGGCCGTGCATGATCAATCCTGCTGTGCGATTTGCGCAAAAGTGTTGTCCGGATGCTCCCATTTATCGCAAAGGATCACCAGCCGATAATGCGGCATACGTCCTCTGTAGGAGCGAAGCTTGCTCGCGAAGGCGTCGTACCAGTCGACATCTTCGTCGTCTGACACGCCGCCTTCGCGAGCAAGCTTCGCTCCTACAGGGGGGGCTGTGTTTCATCTGATGACGGGCAGGTTTTCCTTATGCAATCTTCTTCAATCAACATCGCTGCAGCGCCAGCGACCAAACCAGGGCTGCGGCTGTTGCTGCTGCCACTGGTGATTCTCGCCGGCATGGGCCTTTCCGTGGAGGCCGGTTTGCTCGGGCCGCTCGGGGTTCAGGTCGGGCATTTATGGGCGACGTTCAGCATCTTCGGCGTCGGCTCGGCCATTCTGTTTTTGCTGCTGTTGTTCAGCGGCAAGCAACAAGGTCCGGCCCTGAACACGTTGCCACGCTGGCAATTGATCGGCGGATTCCTCGGGCCGATCTACGTGGTGGTGCTGACCCTGGCCACGCCGCACATCGGGATCGCAATGACGATGATCGCGATCCTCTCCGGGCAGGTCGGCAAAAGCGTGTTGATCGACCACTTCGGCTGGTTCGGCGCTACCCGTAAAAAGGTCAACGGTGAGCGTTGGCTGGCGTTGCTGCTGATTGTCGCGGCACTTGTTCTGATCGCTCGAGGTTGATGATGAATCTGATTGTTTTGTTGGCCGTGGTCGTGGCTGCCGGCGCGGTGTTGAGTGTCCAGGCGGCGATCAATGGGCGTCTGGGGGAAACCGTCGGCGTGTTGCGCAGCAGTTTGCTGACCTTTGCGGTGGGCGCGGTGGTCACCGGGTTGCTGATCCTGTTTTTCGAACCGGCCCATGCCGTGAGCCTGCTGGATGTACCGAAATGGCAGCTCAGCGGCGCGTTGTTCGGCGTGGTCTACATGATTGTTATGGTCGGCGCGGTGCCGCGGGTCGGCACGGCGGTGGCGACCGTGGCCGTGATCGTCGGGCAGTTGGGCATGGGGATGTTGATCGACAACTTTGGCTGGCTGGGTAACCCGGCGATCGAGTTGTCGAGCAGCCGGATGCTGGCAATGGTGTGCCTGGCGCTGGCGTTGTTGTTCATGTATCGCAGCAGCACACGGAGCGAGTAACGAGCCTCTCATGTCTGACTCGCACCCGTAGCAGCTGTCGAGCCTGCGTCCGAGGACGAAGTCCTTGTAAATCCTGTGCACGCGGTTTGCCTGAATCACCGCAGTGCTTGATTTTACGACTGCTTCGCAGCCGAACGCAGCCTCGCAAGCTCGGCAGCTGCTACAACGGCTCCTACACTGATAAGTGAGGTGCGCATTTGCCGCACGCGACGACCACACCCATGGAGTCAGACTCATGATCGACAGTGAAAGTAAATGCGACTGCCCCAAATGCTCCTGCAAACTGGGCGAACATCCGATAGCGCGTCACGGCAAGCACTATTGCTGCGAAGCGTGCGCCAAGCACCACGAACATGGCGAAGAGTGTGCGAGCAAAGGCTGCAAGTGCGCCCACGCCAAATAGCTCATCAACATAAAGTGGAGCCACTCGGGCTCCACTTTTAATGTCTGGTTTCTCCCCCCTGGATCTTTACCCCGCCGGCCGCCACGTCACATTTTCGATGCCGAATTTCTCCGCCAGCGGCTTGCTGGTTTTTTGCACCTTCTCTCGGCCAAAGCGAGGGATTCGTCCGACCCCCGCATCACAACTGGCCCAGTGCCAAGCCTCCGCGTTGTCCATTTTGTCCAGGCGGATAATGAAAGACTTTGGCGCGCCATGAAGGGTGTATTCAATGACGAAAAGTTTTGCGTTGTTCATAAAGCCCGTATTCCTCCCTGTGGTAATACAAGGATCGTCGGGGCTACGGAAAATTCAGTCGGATTGTCAGACGGCTGCCGCCAGTGGCGACATGGCCTGTGCGCCGTTACCATGCAATACCTGAAAACCCCAATGATCATTGCCCATGGCCCTTGCCGCGCCTCCAGACCTGAGTAACACCGATGTGCCCGTGCAACCGCTGGCGCGCACGTACCCGCGCGGCTTGTACATCGAGCCGCATGAGCATGTCTGGGGCCAATTGTTGTACGCAATGAGCGGAGTGATGTGGGTCGAAACGCCCCATGAGGCGCTGGTGGTGCCGCCGCAACGTGCGGTGTGGCTGCCGCCGGGCGTGCCGCATGGCATTCGTGTGGTCTCTGACCTGCAGATGCGCAACATCTACTTGCGGCCCTCATTGGCGGCCACCCTGGATGACAGTGTTCAGGTGATCGAAGTCGGCGGACTGCTGCGTGAATTGATCGTCGAGCTGGTGGAGCAGGGCGACGATGGCGCGCCCGAGTATTACGACGCGCTGGTCGGCCTGGCGCTGTTGGAGCTTAGGCGAGCCCGGCGTTCGCTGTTGAAAATCCCGTTACCGGATGATTCCGACCGGCGCCTGATGAACCTGTGTCAGGCGGTCATGGCCGCGCCCTCGCTGGACATACCTTTCGAACAACACGCGGAGAACGCCGGTGCCAGCGTGCGCACCCTGGCGCGGCTGTTCAAGGACGGCTTGGGCATGGGCTTCGCCGAATGGCGGCGGCAGGTGCAACTGGCGACTGCGGCGGCGGAGTTGATTCAGGGTGTGCCGGTCAGCACGATTGCCCGGGAACTGGGCTATTCGCCGAGCAGCTTCAGCGACATGTTCCGCCGGGAACTGGGTGTCGCGCCCTCGCAGTTTTCGACAAGCCTCAGCCTTAACGCAGATTTGTAGCAGCTGGCGAAGCCTGCGTTCGGCTGCGTAGCAGTCGTGAAATCAGGCAACGCGGTCCTTCAGGAAAACCGTGCATGCAGGTTTTACGACTGCTGCGCAGCCGAACGCAGGCTTCGCCAGCTGCTACAGGTTTGCATCGCACCCGCCGCGCTTTGGCCGATATTCAGAAGCACTTGGCCGATGCCCTTCGCAACCGCTCTCTAGACTTCAGGCATACCTAATTGCCCACGGAGTCTGCCATGAGCTACCTCATCTCGCTGGTCATCGGTCTGGGCGTCGGCCTGCTCTACGGCGCACTGGATTTTCGTTCTCCCGCACCTCCGGCCATTGCCCTGGTGGGCCTGCTGGGCATGCTCGCCGGCGAAAAGTTGTGGCCCATGGGCCGGCAACTGGTGGCTGGCTGGGTCTCCTGAAATCCCTTCCTTTATGCGATGGAAACTGCCATGAAAGCACTGCAATTCGACAAGACCGGCGACCTGTCGGCCCTGCGCTATGTCGATGTTCCGACCCCTGTTCCCGGCGTTGATGAAGTGCTGGTCCAGATCAAGGCGGCGGGCCTCAACCCCAGCGACGTGAAGAACGTGCTGGGGCGCTTTCCCTACACCACCTTGCCGCGGATTCCCGGTCGGGATTTCGCCGGTGTGGTCGTTGAAGGGCCACAGGCACTGATCGGTCAGGAAGTCTGGGGCACCGGCCGTGAATTGGGGTTTTTTGCCGATGGCTCCCATGCGCAATTCGTCAAACTGCCGGCCAATGGCGTGGCGCTCAAACCGTCCCATCTGAGCTTCGCCCAGGCCGCCAGCCTCGGCGTGCCGTACACCACGGCATGGGATGCGTTGGAGCGCAGTCTGGTGACGGCCCAAACGCGTTTGTTGGTGATCGGCGGCGGGGCGGTGGGCAGTGCCGCGTTGGCATTGGCCAAGGTGCGTGGCGCTCAAGTACTGGCGGCGGCGCGCCGGCCCGAACAGGTCAAGGATTTGCAGGCGCAGGGTTATCAGACGCTGCAACTGGATAAACCGGAAGACCTGGGGGCGCAGGTGAATGCCGTGTACGCCGGCGGCGCCGACGTGATCTTCGACGCCACCGGCTTCTGGCTACCGGCCTCGGTCCCGGCGCTGGCGACGTTCGGTCGCATCGCGATCATCGCTGCACCGGTAGACGGGATGGTGCAATTGCCGGCGCTGGCGTTGTATCGCAAGGGTGGGTCGGTGGTGGGGATCAATTCGTTGTTGTACGGCGTGCAGGCGTGTGCGGCGATGCTTGATCAGTTCGGCAAGTTCTTTGATCAAGGGTTGTTGCCGTTGCCGGAAGGGTTGTTTGAATCGCCGTTGGAGGAGGGGTTGGAGCGGTATGCCGAGGTGAATCAGGGCAGTGGCGACAAAGTGATTTTGTTGCCCTAACCGACCTTGGTGTTGACTGTTCTGGCCCCATCGCGAGCAGGCTCGCTCCCACAGGGATTGCGCTGAACCTGTGGGAGCGAGCCTGCTCGCGAAGAGGGCCTCAAGCCGAACTCAAACTTCGGGAACACCGTTCTCCCACGCCGACCAGTTCTTCAAAATCTCCTGCACCAACGGATTCCCCGTCCGGTACAGGTTCTCCAGTGCCGGCACAAACCCGCCCTGATCCGCATACTTGAGCAGGTTATCCACTTCGCTCTGGCCCGGTGCCGGTCGATCAAAGTCGGAGCCCGCGCGCACCACCGCCAGACGTTGCACATCCACCAACCCCTCGCGACTCGCCCGCAGCAGCGCTTCATAGGTGGAGTTGTCTTCCTGTTGCGTCGTGCAGTACTCGCCTTTGTCGTCGGTCAGGAGTTTGGTCCAGACCTCGGCACGCTCACTCAACCGCGTCCCGGAAAACCAGGTGTTGCCCGCCAGCGTGTCGCACTGGGTCACCACTGGCGGCTGATTGGCCGGAGCCGACGGATACTTCTTGCGCCACGCTGCCGACTCCTTGCTTTCACTCAGTTCAACGTTGCGAGTCAGGGCAAAAGCCTTGACCTGCAACTTCGGATTGAGCTCGAAGACCTCGGTCTTGTAGTCCAGCGGCGGTTTTTCATCCGGACCTTTGGTGTTGATGCCGATGTACCCGGTCGGCCATTCTTTCGGTGCGTCTCGCGAATCCAGTTCCCACTGGGTGCCGAACTCCACCAGGTAATGCGCCCACGCAGCGGTGCCGATGGTCCCGTGTTTCGGGCTGATGCCGGCGATCCCGGCGATCAGGAAATAGCTTTTACGCAGGTCGAATTTTGGCGACAGGGCCAGGGCCAGTGTCGAAGCGGCGGCGTTGGTCTGGCCCATGCCGGTGACCATCAGGCACACCTGCTGCGTGTTGCAGCGAATGGTCGGGTACTCGGCGGACAGGCCTGGCACTCGAACTTCCTGCTTGAGTTCCAGGCGATCGATCCAGTTCTGCGCCTCGGGGGCGAACATGGTGATCAGCACCACTTTCGGCTGGATCGGTGCTTCGCTCGCCCAGGCAGTGGAAGAGAGCAGGGCGAAACAGGTCAGGGAAATACGCGTCATTGCATTCATAAAACCTCCAGATTCAATCGAGCCTCAGAACTGATAACCGATGCCGGCGTAGTAACCCCAGCCATTGGAGCGAGCGCGGAAGTCGCCGTCGCCGAAATTCAACTCGCTGCCATCGTCCCAGTTGCCGCCGTTGTGGAAGTAACGGCCGACCAGGGTGAAACGCAAGTGGGTGAACGAGTACAGCAGCACGTTGGTGGCGACGGTGGCGTTGGCGGTGCGGGCCGGGTTGTCCTTGTGCAGGTCCGAGCCGAAATCGAAGTTGGTGAAGCCGATGTACGTCAGCGACGCACCGTTGCTGAAGCTGCTGATGGGCACGATGTATTTGAGCTGGGCGCGGTAGCCGTCCCACGAATATTCGTTGCTGGCGCCGTAGTTTTCCCACTGATAACGCCCGTAGAAGTTCGCCGACAGGTTGACTCGCGAGTGGGTGTCGATGTCGGTGCCCAGGCCGCTGTACAGCGTATTGGCGCGATTGGCGCTGTTGCTGCCGTGGTCGTAGATCCAGTCGAACGCCACGTACCATTCTTTGAACGGCCCGATGGCCAGGCTGCGTCCGGCCAGATAGTCGATGGAGATCCGCGGTTCGTGCTCCATGAACACGGGCGAACCGTGGTCCCACACGCCTTTGTCATGACTGTTGCCGATGTCGAAGATCTTCGGAATGTCGATGTAGCCGTACAACTCGAACGGCCCTTTGCGCCCGAAGTACTCGTATTCCAGGTAAATATCGTCGGCCGGTTGCGGGCCGAAACTGATGTCTTTGCTGCCGATGACGGTCAAGTCCTGGTTGAACCAGTCCGACAGGTACGCACCTTTTTTCGGCGGGCTGGCTTCGGGGCTGAGGGTTTCGCCCTGGGCGGACTCTTCGGCGGGGGCGGGTTGCGCCAAAACGGTGCTGCTGAGTAGTCCTGTAACGCTGGCCAGCAGCAAGGAAACAGCAAAGGTGCGCGAGCAAGTCACGCGGCTGGACGTGCGGTGCATTAAAAGTCCCTTTTCGTGCGGATCAAAAGCCCGGTTCTTCGGGCTTGCGCGGTTATGTCGCGAAAACGTATGTATCAGCGACACGCAAACGTTTGCACAAGAGATGCCAATTATTTCAATTCCATGAAAAATCGACAAAATCAGGGTTTTTATTGTCGTTTCGGTCAGGTAAGCGGGCACGCTTTTTGTAGCAGCTGCCGAGCAGCGCGAGGCTGCGTTCGGCTGCGAAGCAGTCGTCAATTCAGGTAATGCGGTCTATCAGGTAAACCGCGTGCGCAGGATTCACGACTGCTTCGCAGCCGAACGCAGCCTCGCAGGCTTGGCAGCTGCTACAAGGTGTGTGTTGCGCCTTACCTTGATCGCCAATGCTAGACTCGCCCCCATTGTCTTCACGAGGTTATTCCCCCATGAGCGAGCCGATTCGTCTGACCCAATACAGCCACGGCGCAGGGTGTGGCTGCAAGATTTCGCCCCAGGTGCTGGAGGTGATTCTGGCCGGCAGCGGTGCGCAGAACCTCGACCCCAATCTCTGGGTCGGCAACGCCTCGCGCGATGACGCGGCGGTGTATGCGATCGACGAAGAGCGCGGCGTGGTCTCGACCACTGACTTCTTTATGCCGATCGTCGACGACCCGTTCGATTTCGGCCGCATCGCCGCCACCAATGCGATCAGCGATATCTACGCCATGGGCGGCGATCCATTGATGGCGATTGCGATCCTCGGCTGGCCGGTGAATGTGCTGGCGCCGGAGATTGCCCGGGAAGTGATTCGCGGCGGCCGTTCGGTGTGTGACGAGGCGGGCATTCCGTTGGCGGGTGGGCATTCCATCGATGCGCCGGAGCCGATCTTCGGCCTTGCCGTGACCGGACTGGTGGAAAAACGCCATATGAAGCGCAACGACACCGCCACCGCCGGTTGCCTGCTTTACCTCACCAAACCGCTGGGCATCGGCATCCTCACCACCGCCGAGAAGAAGGGCAAGTTGCGCACGGCCGACATTGGCCTGGCCCGCGACTGGATGTGCACCCTGAACAAACCCGGCAGCCGTTTCGGCAAGCTCGACGGCGTGACGGCGATGACCGACGTCACTGGTTTCGGCTTGCTGGGGCACCTGGTGGAAATGGCTGACGGCAGCAACGTCACCGCGCGTATCGAATACAACCGTGTGCCGCGCCTGCCAGGAGTCGAGTACTACCTCGATCTGGGCTGCGTGCCGGGTGGCACCTTGCGCAATTTCGACAGCTACGCCAGCAAGGTCGGGCGCGTGCAGGAACTGCATAAACGGGTGCTTTGCGATCCGCAGACCAGCGGTGGCCTGCTGGTAGCGGTCACGCCGGAAGGCAACGAGCAGTTCCTCAAAGTGGCCGCCGAACTGGGCCTGACCCTTGAGCCGATCGGTGAGCTGGTCGAGCGACAGACCAACGCGGTCGAGGTGTTTTGATGTCAATCGACTTCACCGATTACCGCGACATCTTTCTCAACGACCGGCCGATGATGGATGCCCGCGCGCCAGTCGAATTCCACAAGGGGGCTTTCCCCGGTGTGGTCAATCTGCCGCTGATGAATGACCACGAGCGGCAACGGATCGGCACCTGCTACAAGCAACACGGCCAGCAAGCGGCGATCACGCTGGGGCATCAATTGGTGTCCGGGGAGATCAAGGCCGAACGCATCCAGGCCTGGGCCGATTTTGCCCGGGCGCACCCTGAGGGTTATTTGTATTGTTTTCGCGGCGGCTTGCGTTCGCAGATCGTCCAGCAGTGGCTCAAGGACGAAGCGGGCATTGACTATCCGCGTGTCGGTGGTGGCTACAAGGCCATGCGCAGCTTTTTGCTGGACACGGTCGATCAGGCTGTTGCCCAGTGCGATTTCGTGTTGCTGGGCGGCATGACCGGAACCGGCAAGACCGAGGTACTCACGCAGCTGCGCAACGGGCTGGACCTTGAAGGTCACGCCAATCATCGCGGTTCCAGCTTCGGCAAACGCGCCACCGGCCAACCTTCCAATATCGACTTCGAAAACCGCCTGGCGGTGGACGTGCTGAAGAAGCGCGCCCACGGCATCGAGCAGTTTGTGCTGGAAGACGAAAGCCGCGCGATCGGCAGTTGTGCGTTGCCGCTGCCGCTGTTTCAGGGCATGCAGCAGTTTCCGATGGTCTGGCTGGAAGACAGCCTGCAAGGGCGGGTCGAACGGATCTTGCGCGATTACGTCGTGGACTTGTGTGCCGAATTCATCAGCGTTCATGGCGATGAGGGTTTTGCACTGTTTTCCGAGCGATTGCTCGAGAGCCTGAACAACGTGCAGAAACGTCTGGGCGGTGAACGGCACCGGCGGATGTTGATCCTGATGGAGGACGCGCTGGCGGAGCAGGCGAGCAGCGGGGCGGTGGATATGCATCGGGGCTGGATCGAAGGGTTGCTGCGTGAGTATTACGATCCGATGTATGCGTTTCAGCGGGAGAAGAAGGGGTCGCGGATTGAGTTTGCGGGGGAGAAGGACGCGGTTCTTGAGTACCTGCGCGAGCGGCAGATCAGCCGGCAGTAATGTGTTGGTTTTTCTGGCCCCATCGCGAGCAGGTTCACTCCCACATTAGACCGAGTTGTCTGAATTGACGCGGTCAAAATGTAGGAGCGAGCCTGCTCGCGATGAGGCCCTGACAGACGCCATAAACCCCGGGGTTCAGCTTACGTCGGACACGTCTCCCGCCCATTATCCAGCCCTTGCTTGTAGCTATGGCTCACCAGACTCGCCTTGCCGTTGTGCCAGGTCAACGTGAGCACAAACAGTGAGTCGTAGTCGCTGGACTCCCAGTCTTCAGTGATCTTCTGTTTCTTGCCGACCGCGTCTCCCGCGACCTTGTTGATCAGCTCGGGCAGGTAACCGTGGGACCAGGCCGTGTAGATGACCGAGTTGTGATACTTGTCGTGGAGCAATTCGTCCGCCAGGTCGCTGGTGTCGTTGGCCGAAAAGTTGATGTTCACCGGCAAACCGAGCTTGATGGCGCTGGGGCTGATGGTCATCAGGGGGCGGATGTAGCTGTAGGAATTGTCCAGTTCGCCTTCCTCGACATTACGTGTCGGGTTGGCGGCAAATACGTAATTGGCCTTGCCGAATTTTTCCGGCAGCAAGGTGGCCAGATCGATGGCGCGGTTCAGGCCCTGGCAGTTGAGCTGGCCCAGGCCGCCTTCGGGTTTTTCCGCGTGACGCAGGAATACCAGGGTCTGGGTGCCGTCGGCCGGTTGGGCGCGGCTTTCGCTGGACTCCAGCGACGAAAACAACGCACTCGCCGCCAGCAGGGAGGGCAGAACGACATACGCGCGTTGCTTGAAGTGCTTAACGAGTTTCAAAAGGTTCATCATTGGAATAGGTGATCTTCAGCGCATTCGGTTAAGGCTGACAAACCTCTACACCGCGAGCTCCCAGCATCGGGTGTTTTCCATGTCGTTGGGCCGGTCCGTTTCCGAAAGGGCAGTTCTCAGAGTCCTCTGAAGCCCATTTGGTTCGATCCCGGCGAGTGCGCCGCAATGTACCGATAACCTTGCATGGGTTGGAGCAGAGGTTATCGACAGCATGTTGCGGATTTATGGACACGGTACACGGGGAGGCGCCGGCAAAAGACTGGAATCGTTTGATCTTGCTCATCAGCAATATTGATATCGCCAAAGATCGCAACCTTTGGTCGGCCATCCTGGATTATGCTCAACCCCTTTCCTTGTCCATGGATGCTTTCGATGACCGATCTGTCTGCGTTCCCGATCACTCAAAAATGGCCGGCTCAATACCCTGAGTGGATCCAGCTGTATTCCTTGCCGACCCCCAACGGCGTCAAGGTCTCGATCATGCTGGAAGAGACCGGGTTGCCCTACGAACCCCATCGCGTGGGCTTCGACACCAACGATCAGATGTCCCCCGAGTTTCTGTCGCTGAACCCCAACAACAAGATCCCGGCGATCCTCGACCCCCACGGTCCCGATGACAAACCCCTGCCGTTGTTCGAGTCCGGGGCGATCCTGATTTACCTCGCCGACAAAAGTGGCCAGTTGCTTGCGCAGGAAACGGCGGCGCGTTACGAGACGATCCAGTGGTTGATGTTCCAGATGGGCGGCATCGGGCCGATGTTCGGCCAAGTCGGTTTCTTCAACAAATTTGCCGGCAAGGACTACGAGGACAAACGTCCGCGTGACCGTTACGTCGACGAAAGCAAACGCCTGCTGAAAGTGCTGGATGGGCGGCTGGAAGGGCGCGACTGGATCATGGGCGAACGCTACACCATCGCCGACATTGCGACGTTTCCGTGGGTGCGCAACCTGATCGGTTTCTATGAAGCTGGCGATCTGGTGGGCATCAAGGATTTCCCCAACGTCACTCGTGTGCTGGAGCGCTTCCTGGCGCGGCCGGCGGTGATCCGCGGGCTGGAAATTCCCAAGTAAACCTCTTCGACTTTCTCAAGACCAAGGCAGGCAATGAGCTCATTCGATTTCAAACAAGTAGATGTCTTCAGCCGCGTTGCGCTCAAGGGCAATCCGTTGGCGGTCGTGTTCGGTGCAGACAAGCTCAGCGATGAACGCATGGCGGCGTTCGCGACCTGGACCAACCTCAGCGAAACCACGTTTATCCTCGAACCGCGCGATCCTCGCGCCGACTATCGGGTACGGATCTTCACCACCCTGAACGAGTTGCCGTTCGCCGGTCACCCGACCCTGGGCACTTGCCACGCGTGGCTTGAGGCTGGAGGCGTGCCAAAGGGCGAGGAGATCATTCAGGAGTGCGGCGTCGGTCTGGTCCGAGTCCGCAGGCAAGGCGCGGAACTGGCCTTTCTCGCGCCGCCGCTGATCAAGACCGGGCCGGTGGAGGCCGACGTGGTCGAGCGCGTACGCCGTGGATTGCGGTTGGAGCCTGGCGCAATTGTCCGGACTCAGTGGGTCGACAATGGTGCCGGCTGGCTGGCGGTGATGGTCGAGGACCGCCAACAGGTGCTGAGTTTGCAACCGGATCATTCACACATGCTTGGCCTGGCCGTGGGTGTGATCGCGCGGTGGAACCCTGAACGTGATGGCGATGACGCGCAGTTTGAAGTGCGCGCCTTCATCTCCGGCGACGGCATGCCGGAAGACCCGGCCACCGGTAGCCTGAACGCCGGGATTGCACAGTGGTTGCTTGCTGAAGGTCTGGCGCCGGCGTCCTACGTGGTCAGCCAGGGCCTGACCATGGGCCGCGCCGGGCGCATTCAGGTGGAGCAGGTGGGGGATGAGATCTGGATTGGCGGTGCTGTGGTGACCTGCATAAGCGGCACCCTGCAGCTTTAATCGCAAGCAATGCCCCCTGTAGCAGCTGTCGAGCACCGCGAGGCAGCGTTCGGCTGCGTAGCAGTCGTAAAACCTGAAACCGCGTTCTGCCTGACAGACCGCCGACGCAGCCTCGCGCTGCTCGACAGCTGCTACGGACTTTTTCGTTGCAGGGGATTATTGCCGGACTGGTAACGGTGTGTTCTGCGCCTGAGGTTTGTGCCCCGCGCCTTTCAGGGCATAAGCTTCGCCCCCTACGACTTTCGTCTCGTCCTCCGTTTTTCAGGAACCCCTCATGTCCAGTCAGTTCCCCGAAGCACGTCCACGCCGTCTGCGCCGCAATGCGAGCCTGCGCAGCCTGTTCCAGGAAACCGAGTTCAGCTTGAACGACCTGGTGCTGCCGATTTTCGTCGAGGAAGAAATCGATGACTTCGTGCCGATCAAGAGCATGCCGGGCGTGATGCGCATTCCGGAGTCGAAACTGGCCGGTGAGATCGAGCGCTACGCCCGGGCCGGGATCAAGTCGGTGATGACGTTCGGCGTTTCCCATCATCTGGACAGCAGCGGCAGCGACACCTGGAGCGACAACGGACTGGTATCGCGCATGTCGCGCATCGCCAAGGATGCGGTGCCGGAGATGATCGTGATGTCCGACACCTGCTTCTGCGAGTACACCGATCACGGCCATTGTGGCGTGATGCACCACCATGAAGTCGACAACGACCAGACCCTGATCAACCTCGGCAAACAAGCCGTGGCGGCGGCTCGGGCGGGTGCGGATGTGATTGCGCCGTCAGCCGCCATGGACGGGCAGGTTCAGGCCATTCGCCGGGCGCTCGACGAAGCAGGTTTCACGCAGATCGCGATCATGGCCTATTCGACCAAATTCGCTTCCGCGCTTTATGGCCCGTTCCGCGAAGCTGGCGGCAGCGCGCTCAAAGGCGACCGTAAAAGCTATCAGATGAACCCGATGAACCGCCGCGAAGCGGTGCGCGAATCACTGATGGACGAACAGGAAGGCGCCGACGCGCTGATGGTCAAACCGGCCGGCGCGTACCTGGACATCATCCGTGACATCCGCGAGGTTTCGCGTTTGCCGCTGTCGGCGTATCAGGTCAGTGGCGAGTACGCGATGATCAAATTCGCCGCGCAGGCCGGGGCGATAGATGAAGATCGCGTAGTGCGTGAAAGCCTTGGTGCGATCAAGCGGGCAGGGGCGGATCTGATCTTCACCTACTTTGCGATGGACCTGGCACTGGCCGGGATCTAACAAACACCACAGAACCCCTGTGGGAGTGAGCCTGCTCGCGATGGCGTCTTGTCAGTCACCCAAGTATTGACTGATACGCCGCCATCGCGAGCAGGCTCGCTCCCACATTTGATTTGTGGTGGTCTCAGGGGCTGCCAAAAAACGGCCGAATCCCATGCTCCTTGAAATACCGCTCAATCACCTTGGGATCAGCCGAGTTGTCGGCGATCGCCACATACGTATCCGGCCGCAACAGATAAAAGCCGCTATGCCCCAATCCCGCCGCTTCAAACGCCGGCCGCCAGTCGAACACGTGCAACGGCAGGTGATGCTCGATGCACCAGGCGATCATTTCGTCGCTGGTGTCGCCATACACATGTACCTGCCAGGTCAGGCATTTCAGCGATTCGAAATTGTCCCCCTCACCGTCGTGAGCCCAGGGCAGGCGGTCGCCGCCATGAACGTGCCCGGCGACACCCGTGCTCAACGGTGTCCCACGGTAGTTGAGGGTGATCTGCGACACGGTACGGAACAGAAAATCGCGGGACGTTTCGAACGATGCCATTTTGGGGATCAAAAACGGCGCAAGACGCGTGCGCAGCAAATCGGCCATGCGCCCCTCGGCGGTGACGAAGCTGAACACCCGGTCGGTAGTGCCTACCAGTTTGCGGGCAAAGGCGATGCGTTCGGTTTCGTACGTGTCGAGCAGCGTGGGCGTGGCGCCGCCGCTCAAGACCGCCGCCAGTTTCCAGGCCAGGTTGATGGCATCGCCGATCCCGGTGTTCATGCCCTGGCCACCCGCCGGGCTGTGGACGTGGGCCGCGTCACCCAATAGAAACGCGCGACCGCTGCGAAAGTGATCCGCCACGCGGTGATGCACCCGATACGTCGAGAACCAGTTCACCTGATCAATCTGCACCTTCAGATGCTCGATGGCCTGGCTGCTGACGTCGGCAAACCCGAGGGTTTCAGCACGGTCGGCGCGCTCGTCACGCACGGTACCGATCAAGCGGGCGCGGCCTTCACCGGCTAACGGGAACACGGCGAGAAAGTCCGCTTCATCCAGGTCCAGGTGCAGTTCGCCGTTGAACGTCGGCCCGCGGGCCTGCACATCGGCGACGTAGAAAATCTGCTGGTAGGTGCCGCCGGGAAAACCGGTGTCCAGGGTCTTGCGCACGACTGACCGAGCGCCGTCGCAACCCGCCAGATAACACGCCTGGCAGATTTCCTGCTGGCCATCGGGCAAACGCAGCCTTGCGCTGATGCCGTCGCCGGTTTCCTCAAAACCCTCCAGTTCGGTGTTGCGTTCGACCTTGATGCCGAACCCTTCGAGGCGTTCTATCAGCAGCTGTTCGTGTTCGTCTTGAGGAAACATCTCGAGAAACGCGTAAGGCGTCAGCCCCTCGCCGATGCGGGTCAATGGCAAGCGCGCCACGGGCTCGCCCTTGACCCAGAAATTCGCCGCGGCCACCTGATGACCTTTCTTCACCACCGCATCGCTGAGATCGAGCTGACGGTAAAGCTCCAGCGTCCGCGCCTGGACGGCCAGTGCCCGCGACGTGGTGCCGGGCGCCGACGTCTTGTCGATAATCCGTACCCGAACCCCCAGTTTGCTCAGCCACAGCGCCAGTACCAGCCCGGTCGGGCCAGCGCCGACGATCAGTACGTCGCTACGGTTCATGAGCCTGTCTCCTCGGTGTGTGGCTCAAGTATGGTCCAGCCCGGGGATATGAAAAGGCTGGCCGCCCAACGGAAAAAGGCCCCGCAGCCGAGAAGCTGCGGGGCCTTTTCGTTATGTGCCAGTGATCAGAAGTCGATGGTGCCGGACAACTTCGCTACCCGTGGTTCGCCCTGAGTCAGGTAACCGCCCAGTGCCGATTCCCAGTATTTCTCGTTGGTCAGGTTGTCGACGCCCAGACGCACGGTCACGTCCTTCTGCGAAACTTTGAAGGCATAACGGGCGCCGGCATCGAAGCGGTTCCAGGTCGGCAGGCTGAGGTTGTTTGCGGCATCGGCGTATTGGCCGCCGGTGCGCAGCATCCGTGCGTCCAGCGCGACCCCTTGCAGGCCCGGGACATCCCAATCCACGCCGGCGTTGAACTGGAAGGTCGGCACGCCGATGGCGCGGTTGCCGTCGTTGAGGCCGCCTGCGGTTTTCTTCAGTTCGGTGTCCATCACGGTCAGGCCGCTGATCAGGCGCAGGCCTTCGATCGGCTCGCCGAAGACGTTCAGCTCGACGCCTTTATTGACCTGCTCGCCTTCACGCACAAAGACCGCTGTGGTGGCGTCGACAACTTGTGTGAAACCGTCGGCCGGCTGCTCGATGCGGTACACACCGAGGCTGGCGCCGTAGGTGCCCATGTCGACTTTCACACCGGCTTCGATTTGTTTCGACCGCGCCGGAGCGAAGGCTTCATTGCCATTGATGACCACACGGCCACCCGCGGATGTCGGTGCCGTCGGGCCTTTTGCCAGGCCTTCGATGCGGTTGGCGTAGAACGACACGTGGTCCCACGGTTTGAACACGATGCCGTAGACCGGTGTGGTGATCGATTCGTCATAGGACGAGGTGCGACTGCCGGAACCGTAGTCGGCATAGCCATAGCCTTGAACCACCATCTGCTGGCGACGCACGCCGACGGTCAGTAGCAGGCGATCATCGAAGAAGCCCAGGGTGTCGGACACCGCGCCGCTGCGCACGAAGGTTTTGCCGGTGATGCCAGGGTCGTGCAGGTCGCCGCCGTCGAAGCCGCCCTGAGGCGCCGGCGTTTGAACCGGGTGGTAGATGTTGTTCGGGTAGCGGGTCAAGTCGAAATCGAAGGCGCTGCGCTGTTCGGTCCAGATCCCGGCCAGGCCGAAGTTCAGTTTGTGGCTGACAGGGCCCGTCTGGAAGCGACCGTTCAGGCCCGCCATGACGCTTTTGTTGTCTTCGTCATGGGGAATGAACGAGCCGGTGGTGGTGGCGGTGCCGTCGTTGCCCACGAGGGTGGTCGAGTTATAGCGACCGGTTTCACGGGTGTGCTTGGCGCCGCCCGCGGCGTAGGCGGTCCAGTTATCGTTCAAGTCGTATTCGGCGCGCAGCATGCCGAAGGTGTCTTCGATCTCGGTGAAACCCCACTTCGGCGCGTAGTTGGTGTCGGCCGACGGCGCGTCCGGGATGTGCGTCGCGGTGCCGAGGAACACAGAGTTGCGCCCGCCGTTGATGCGTTGCTTCTGGTAAGCGAAATCGCCGGAGAGGCGCAGCGCGTCGCCGCGATAATCCAGGCCGATCGCGAACAGTTTGGAGCGCTGGTTCTCGTCGTCGACGGCGGTGTCGCCTTCGCGCTGGGCGAGGTTGATTCGGGCGCCGAAGCGATTGTCTTCGCCGAACCGCTGACCGATGTCCAGGTGCTCGCCGACCCGGCCGTCATTGCTGATGTCGGTGCTGAAGCGGCGCAACGGCACGTCGCCGGCGCGCTTAGGCTGCAGGTTCACGCCGCCACCAATACCGGAACCGGTCGGGGTCACGCCGTTGATAAACGCGTTCGGGCCTTTGAACACTTCGACGCGCTCCAGCGCATCGGTGGAAATAATCTGCCGCGGCAGTACTCCGTACAGGCCGTTATAGGAAATGTCATCGCCATTGAGTGGCAGGCCGCGAATCACGAACACCTGTGCCTGGTTGGCAAAACCGGTGGCCTGGCGCACCGACGAGTCGTTGAGCAGCACATCGCCGACGGTTTCGGCTTGCTGGTCCTGGATCAACTGCTCGGTGTAGGACGACACGCTGAACGGCACGTCCATGATGTCCTGGTTGCCCAAAACACCCAATTGCCCGCCGCGCGCCACCTGACCGCCGGCAAACACCGGGGGCAGGGCAGACGGGGATGGGGCCAGGGCGTTGATGTTCACTTCGTCCAGCACCAGCGACTTGCCTTCATTTTCCGGCGTGGTGGCCGGCGTTGCGGCGTAGGCAGTCACGGACAGGGAGCAAAACAAGGCGAGGAGTGTCGGGCGAAAAGGGGCGCCGAGTCGGGCTGGAGTAGTCATGTTTCATTCCTGACGGCACGCCGCCGGTGAGAAAAAAGAAAGTGACGGCGCGGGAACTCCTTGCGCAAATGCGACTCCAGGCGCGAATGATAGGTTTTCTCAGTAACGATGCGCAATCAGTTTGTCATTACGCAAGATGAGGCCTGTAGCAGCTGCCGAGCAGCGCGAGGCTGCGTTCGGCTGCGAAGCAGTCGTCAATTGAGGAACTGCGATCTTTCAGGTAAACCGAGTGCGCAGGATTCACGACTGCTTCGCAGCCGAACGCAGCCTCGCAGGCTCGACAGCTGCTACGGAACGGGGCGTTTGAGCCGCAGTCATAGCCTGCGCCATGCCATTGATCGTATGGTTAACCCGGTTCAGCAGATTTGATGGAGCACCATGCAAGCCAATCGATTGATCATGAGCGTCGCGGCATTGATGGTGCTGGCCGGTTGCGGCACTCAGCGCACTCAGGAGTTGCCGGCCCGCAAACCCGCCGAGGTCAAGGCTGAGATCGTGCGTCTGCTGCCGGCCAAAACCGTTGACCGCCAAGGGTGGGCGACGGACATCTACGCCGCATTTGCCGCGCAGAACATCTATCCGTCCACGCAAAACCTGTGTTCGGTACTCGCGGTTACCGAGCAAGAGTCGACATTCCAGGTCGACCCGCGCGTGCCGGGCCTGGGCAAGATCGCCCGCGAAGAGATCGACCGTCGTGCCGCCAAAGTCCACATCCCCGGCCTGTTGGTGAGCGGCGCACTGCAGGTCAGTTCGTCCAACGGTAAAAGTTACAGCGACCGGCTCAATGCGGCGCGCAGCGAAAAAGAGCTCAGCGCCATTTTCGATGACTTCATCGGCATGGTGCCCATGGGGCGGACCTTGTTTGGAGCGCTTAACCCGGTGCACACCGGTGGGCCGATGCAGGTCAGCATCGACTTCGCCGAGCAACAGGCACGGGATTATCCGTATCCGGTGGACGGCTCGATCCGTCGTGAGGTGTTCAGCCGTCGCGGCGGCATGTACTTCGGCATTGCTCACTTGCTCGGGTACCCGGTGAGCTACAAACAGCCGCTGTATCGCTTCGCCGATTTCAATGCCGGTTGGTACGCCAGCCGCAATGCGGCGTTTCAGAACGCGGTGAGTCGTGCGTCCGGCATCCCTTTGGCGCTGGACGGCGATCTGGTCCGTTACGACGCGATCATGCCGGGCACCACGGAGTTGGCGGTGCGCACCCTTGGCAAGCAATTGGGCATGCGCAACACGACCATTCGGGATCAACTGGAGGAGGGCAAAAACCTCGAGTTCGAGGACACCCAACTTTATACGCGGGTGTTCAACCTGGCGGAGAAGGCGGAAGGTCGGCCATTGCCTCGGGCAGTGTTGCCGGGGATCGTGCTGCAAAGCCCGAAGATCACCCGCAAACTCACGACAGCGTGGTTCGCCAAGCGGGTCGATGAGCGATATAAGCGATGCATGGCCAAGGGTAATTGAAGATCAAAAGATCGCAGCCTCGTTTCACTCGACAGCTGCTACAGGGGAATGCAAAACCCTTGTAGGAGCTGTCGAGTGAAACGAGGCTGCGATCTTGGCGTATTAACAGACACCGCATGAGTTTCCGATGATCGCAGGCATAAAAAAACCCGGCGGATGAGGCCGGGTTTTTCATTGAGTACCGCGGTAAAACCATTCATTTATACAGCGCGGCTTTCAATCAGACGGTCGGAACCACCTTCAGCGACGCGGTTTTCGATCAGACGATCCGAACCACCTTCAGCGACGCGGTTTTCGATCAGACGGTCGGAACCACCTTCAGCGACGCGGTTTTCGATCAGACGGTCGGAACCACCTTCAGCGACGCGGTTTTCGATCAGACGGTCGGAACCACCTTCGGCGACGCGGTTTTCGATCAGACGATCCGAGCCACCTTCAGCAACGCGATTCTCGATCAGACGATCCGAACCACCCTCAGCCACACGACTTTCAATCAGTCGATCCGAGCCGCCTTCAGCGACAACCGGGTGAGCAGAGGTAGCGGCGAAAGCGTTAACTGCAAAAACCGAGAAAGCGATGCTGAGAAGGATTTGGCGTTTCATGATGGTGTGCTCCGGGGTGTAGTTGTTTTGGTATGGAGCCGATCTTACGCCGCGGATTTTTTATGAGAACTTCATTGAGGTGATGGTGAACATCGACGGCAATGATAGGTAGAACGATGCCCCACGCGTGGGGGTGATGGTTCAGTCGTCGGATGGCCACGTTCGGGACGACCGACGCTTCTACACTGGTTAGCTGGCGCGTGCCTTTGCCCTTGAGGAGTCGATCATGAATGCCAGTTCCTATGTTGCCGCCCACACCGGTCTGCTGCTGGTGGATCCTTACAACGACTTTCTCAGCGAGGGCGGCAAACTTCATGGCCCTGCTCAGCCGGTGGCTGACAGCGTCGGCACGCTGGCCAACCTGAAGACCGTGGTGGCGGCCATTCGCAAGGCCGGCATCCAGGTTTTCTACGTTCCGCATCACCGCGCCGAACCCGATGAACTGGCGCGCTGGAAACACCCCAGCCCCTATCAACAAGGTGCCAGCCATGCGCAAGTGTTTGCCGCCGGAACCTGGGGCGGGGAATGGCACCCGGACTTCCAGCCCGAGGCTGGTGACGTGATCGTCAAGGAACACTGGGGCGGGAGCGGTTTCGCCAACACCGATCTGGACTACCTGCTCAAACAACACGGGATCGACAAGGTCGTGGTGGTGGGGATGATCGCCAATACGTGCATCGAAAGCACCTCCAGGTTCGCCGCCGAACTGGGTTATCACGTGACGCTGGTGCGCGACGCCACGGCGGCCTTCAGTGCAGAGGCGATGCACGCCGCGCATGAGATCAACGGGCCGACCTATGCCCACTCGATTGTCACGACGGCAGAGTTGATCGAGGCGCTGGGATAGGGCGTTCAGCCGCTATATTCACAGTGGCAGGGAACGAGGCCGGCCGGCGGCACCTCTACTGACTATAATTTCGTCTCGCCAGGGGGGCCGCATCATGTATCAGCTCTACGGACACCAGAACTCCGGCGCTGCCGCGATAGAGGCCGCACTTGAGCTCTGTGAAATCCCTTATCGCTTCATCGACGTCGAGTTGTCTCCAGAGGCCGCCATAGCCCTGGAGAAGCTCAACCCGCTCAAGCAGATTCCCGCCTTGCAACTGCCCGACGGCAGCATTCTGACCGAGAGCGCGGCGATCCTGATTCATCTGGGGCTCGCGTTTCCTGAGTCGAACCTGTTGTCGAAAACGCCCGCGGAGCGTGATCAGGCCATTCGCGGCCTGGTGTACATCGTCAGCAATTGCTACACGGCCATCGGCATCATCGATTACCCCGAGCGCTGGCTGATCGACGCGGATGCAGCGTCCATGGAAAACCTCATGGCCGGCGCCCGCCGACGGTTGCACTGGAGCTGGGAGGTATTTGCCGATCAGTTCTCGGGCGAGTTGTATCTGGACGACGAGACGCCTGGGGCACTGGATGTGCTGGCGGCGGTGGTGACGCGGTGGGCGGGCAGTCGCGAGCATCTGCGCAATGCCCGACCCGGTTTTTATGCGTGGCTGACGCGAATCGACCATCACCCCACATTGGCCCCGGTATTCGCCCGGCATTGGCCAACCTGAAAAACACCACTAATCAAGTGTGGGAGTGAGCCTGCTCGCGATAGCGGTGGGTCAGTCAATACAAGTGGCGACTGATACACCGCTATCGCGAGCAGGCTCGCTCCCACAGGGGGAATTGTGGGGTTTCGGAACTATTCCCCGCGAATGTATTGCTCCAACTGGCGAATCAATTCAGCCTGTTCGGCGATGGCTTCCTTGACCAGGTCGCCGATCGACAACAAACCGATCAACTGCCCGTTCTCCACCACCGGCAAGTGCCGCAGGCGTTTGTCGGACATGATGCCCATGCAGGTTTCGACGGTTTGATGGGTATCCACGGTAATGACCGGCGACACCATGATGTCTTCGACCGGCGTACCGACCGAGGAACGACCCTTGAGCACGAGTTTGCGCGCGTAATCACGTTCGCTGATGATGCCGACGACCTCGCCATTCTTAACGACCGGCAAGGCGCCGACGTTTTTCGCGGCCATGACCATCAGCGCTTCCAGCACCATTTGATGCGGCGCAATGATGTGGACTTCATGATTCTGTTCAGCCTTTAACTTCAGCAATTGGGCGACGGTTTTCATGGCGGTTTCTCAGGTGTTGTCGTTGTTATTGAAGAATCGTAGACCCAGGCGCTGAGGGCAAGGCGCAAAGCGGCAGATAACGCGCAAAAAACGTCATTGGGCGGTTTTTCTTCGGTAACCTGGAGTATTCCACAGTTGTCCACTGATCCATGGGCTCAACTCGATTCCTGTGGGAGCGAGCCTGCTCGCGATAGCGGTTTAACATTCAACAATGATATTGGCTGTGAATCCGCTATCGCGAGCAGGCTCACTCCCACAGGGAGTGCGTCCACCTCGTGGTGGGGGCTATCCCCCGCAATGACGCGTAGAATTGCCGCCTGAATCAAATCTTGAGGTTGCAGTGGTGGATTTACAGCAGGGTTTCGTCCTGACCCGGCATTGGCGCGACACCCCGGCCGGCACGCAAGTCGAGTTCTGGCTGGCGACCGACACCGGTCCCCAGCGTATCCGTCTGCCTCATCAACCGTCGGTAGCGTTCATCCCGGCAGCCCAGCGCGAGCAGGCCGAGGCGGTTTTGCGCGGCGAAAAAAATGTTGAGCTAAAGCCACTGGCCCTTCAGGATTTCGAACACCGCCCGGTGCTCGGCCTGTATTGCCAGCAACACGGTCAGTTGATGCGCCTGGAAACCGCGTTGCGCAAAGCAGGTGTCGAGATGTTCGAAGCCGACGTGCGCCCGCCGGAACGCTACATGATGGAGCGCTTCATCACCGCGCCCGTCCTGTTCGGTGGCACGCCAGGCGCCGAAGGCTTGCTGCTCGGCGCGCAAATGAAACCGGCCCCCGACTACCGGCCCAACCTCAGGCTGGTGTCCCTGGACATCGAAACCACCGCTCAGGGCGATTTGTATTCCATCGCCCTGGAAGGCTGCGGCGAACGCCAGGTCTACATGCTTGGCCCGCAAAATGGCGATGACAGCGAGGTGGATTTCCAGCTCGAATACTGTGACTCCCGGACCGTGCTGCTGAAAAAGCTCAACGACTGGTTCGCTCGCCATGACCCCGACGCGATCATTGGCTGGAACGTCGTGCAGTTTGACCTGCGCGTGCTGCACCAACACGCGCGGCAGCTTGGCGTACCGCTGAAACTGGGGCGTGGCGGCGAAGAAATGCAATGGCGCGAACATGGCAGCCGCAACCATTACTTCGCCTCGGCCGCCGGCCGGTTGATCATCGACGGCATCGAATCCCTGCGCTCGGCGACTTGGAGCTTTCCCTCGTTCAGCCTGGAAAACGTCGCGCAAACCCTGCTCGGCGAAGGCAAGGCAATCAGCACGCCGTATCAGCGCATGGACGAAATCAACCGCATGTTCGCCGAGGACAAACCGGCGCTCGCCAAGTACAACCTCAAGGACTGCGAACTGGTGACGCGGATTTTCGCCAAGACCGAACTGCTGACCTTCCTGCTGGAGCGCGCCAGCGTCACCGGTTTGCCGGCAGACCGCAGCGGTGGTTCTGTGGCGGCGTTCACCCACCTTTACATGCCGCTGATGCACCGCCAGGGCTTCGTGGCGCCCAATCTTGGGAACAAACCCGCGCAGGCCAGCCCCGGCGGTTTTGTCATGGACTCGCAACCGGGTCTGTACGAGTCGGTACTGGTGCTCGACTACAAAAGCCTTTATCCGTCGATTATCCGCACCTTCCTGATCGACCCGGTCGGGCTGATCGAAGGCTTGCAGCATCCCGACGACAGCGAGTCCGTGCCGGGTTTCCGTGGTGCGCGTTTTTCCAGGACACGGCATTGCCTGCCGGCGATCGTCGCCCGGGTGGCCGAAGGCCGCGAGACCGCCAAGCGCGAACACAACGCGCCGCTGTCGCAAGCGTTGAAGATCATCATGAACGCCTTCTATGGCGTGCTCGGTTCCAGCGGCTGCCGCTTCTTCGATACGCGCCTGGCCTCGTCCATCACCTTGCGCGGCCACGAGATCATGCTGCGCACCCGGCAGTTGATCGAAGCCCAGGGGCACACGGTGATTTACGGCGACACCGACTCGACCTTCGTCTGGCTCCATCGCGCCCACGGCCAGGAAGAAGCTGCGCAGATCGGCCGCGCGCTGGTGGACCACGTCAACCAGTGGTGGTGCGAGCATGTGCAGCAGGAATATGGGCTGGAAAGCGCCCTGGAATTGCAGTTCGAGACTCACTACAAACGCTTTCTGATGCCGACCATTCGCGGCGCCGAGGAGGGCAGCAAGAAGCGTTACGCCGGGCTGGTCACCCGCGCCGATGGCACCGAGGAAATGGTCTACAAGGGCCTGGAGACCGTGCGCACCGACTGGTCGCCGCTGGCCCGGCAATTCCAGCAGGAGCTGTACTCGCGGATTTTCCATCGCAAGCCGTATCAGGATTACGTGCGCGATTACGTGCGCAAAACCCTGGCCGGTGAGTTCGACGACCGCCTGATCTACCGCAAGCGCCTGCGCCGTACCCTGGATGACTATGAACGCAACGTGCCGCCCCATGTCCGTGCGGCGCGGATCGCCGATGACTACAACGATCAGCAGGGCCGCCCGCGGCAATACCAGAATGGCGGCTGGATCAGTTACGTGATCAGCGTCGCCGGGCCCGAGCCGCTGGAGATTCGCAGCGCGCCCATCGACTACGACCATTACGTCACCCGACAACTGCAGCCGGTGGCGGATGCGATTCTGCCCTTTGTGGACGACGACTTCTCAACCTTGATTGGTGGGCAACTGGGCCTGTTTTGAGTCCAGCAGCACCAGCGTCCAGTCATCCAGGATGCCGTGGAAGTACTGATCCAGCGCCTGGTTGAAGAGGTTGTCTGCGGGCGCCACCTGGGCGAATAACGTCATGGAGGAGTGAAACTTGAGATCGTCGGGATGGCCGAATATCCCTGCAATCGTGCTCTTTTTGATGTCCAGCACCAGTTGCGTGCAGGTGCGCAATCGTGAACCCAGCAGCGGATGATTCAGATAAGCCACGGCTTCCTCGATGGAACGAATGGCAAAGTGTCGGGACATCTCGCTCCCGCCCAACCCGGCGAACTGCGGAAAAATGAACCACATCCAGTGACTGCGTTTGTGGCCAGCGCGCAGTTCTTCTTGAACCCGGTTGAACACCGGGTCTTGAGCCTGGATAAAACGCGGCAAATTAAAGGCGTCGAGCTGATCAGTGCTTCTCATGCAGAAGCCCTCTGACAGTACCGCGATGGCTCAGACCATGGCCAACCGGTGCTTTCGTTGTGGCGCGTGAAACGCGTGGTCCAGCGCCTTCAGATCCTCGTCTCCGAGCCGCAATTGCGCGGCCTGCGCATTCAGTTGCACATGTTCAGGTTTGACCGCTTTGGGGATGGCGATCACGCCCGTCTGTCGCAGAATCCATGCCAGTGCTACCTGAGCCGGCGTCACGGCGTGACGGGCGGCAACCTGTTTGAGCGCCGGATGGGCCAGCATCTTTCCTCCCTGACCGATGGGACAGTATGCCATCAACGGCTGATGACGCTGTTGGCACCACGGCAGCAGGTCAAATTCGATGCCGCGCTCTTCCAGGTTGTACAGCACCTGATTGGTGGCGCAGGCCGGTGAGTTCAATTCCTCCAGGTCGTCGACGTCGAAGTTTGACACGCCCCAACGGCCGATCTTGCCGTCTTCCCGCAGGCGTTCGAAGGCTTCGACGGTTTCTTCAAGCGGATACTGGCCGCGCCAATGCAGCAGGTATAAATCGAGGTAATCGGTCTTCAGACGCTGCAGGCTGCGTTCGCAGGCCTGGGGGATGCCTTTGCGGCTGGCGTTGTGCGGGTAGACCTTGCTGACCAGAAAGACCTTGTCGCGCAGACCGGCGATGGCTTCTCCCACCACTTGCTCCGCGCCGCCTTCGGCGTACATCTCGGCGGTGTCGATCAGGGTCATGCCCAACTCGATGCCCAGGCGCAGCGCGGCGACTTCCTGGCGGTGTTGCGAGGGATCTTCGCCCATGCGCCAGGTGCCTTGGCCGATGACCGGCACGTTGATGCCGGCCAATTCGAGGGTCCGCATGAAAACCTCCTTATTTCGAATCGATAAGTGCTCATTAGTTGGCAGCAAAATACCCCGGTGGTTCCGTAGACATGTTGTAGCAGCTGCCGAGCAGCGCGAGGCTGCGTTCGGCGGCGAAGCCGTCGTAAACCCGGTTTACGCGGTTTTCCTGAAAGAACCGGTTGCCTGATTTTACGACTGCTCCGCAGCCGAACGCAGCCTCGCGCTGCTCGGCAGCTGCTACATGGCGCGTGATGTCGGATGTTTATTTGGCCGAAAACTTCAGCACTGTGCTCTGGGTATAAGTCTTGCCCGGATCGAGTCGCGTAGACGGAAAGTTCGGCTGGTTCGGCGAGTCCGGGTAGTGCTGAGTCTCCAGGGTAAACGCGCCCCAATGCGGATAAACCTTGCCGCCCTTGCCCTTGACCGTGCCGTCGAGGAAGTTGCTGGTGTAGAACTGCACACCGGGTTCGGTGGTGTAGAGCTGCAAACGGCGCCCGGAGAGTGGGTCGCTGACATCGGCGGCCAGTTTGCCCACGTCACCCTTGGCGTCCAGTGCCCAGTTGAAATCGAAGCCACCCTGTTTTGGTTCGGCGAATTTCAGTTGCGGGTGATCGGCCTTGATGTTTTTGCCGATGGCGGTGGGCTGCGTGAAGTCCATCGGAGTACCGGCGACCGGGGCCAGTTCGCCGGTCGGGATCAGCTTGGCGGTGACCGGTGTGTAGTGGGTCGAATGCAGAGTGACGAGCTGTTTCAGCACATCACCGTTACCCGCGCCGGCGAGGTTGAAATAGCTGTGGTTGGTCAGGTTCAGCACGGTAGGTTTATCAGTGCTGGCCTTGTAATCGATGCGCAACTCATCGTTCTCGGTGAGGCTGTAGGTCACCTCGGTTTTGAGGTTGCCGGGGAACCCCATTTCACCGTCTACCGACAGGTACGTCAGGGTCACGCCCACCGAGTCCTTGCCTTTGCTCGGCTGGGCTTTCCACACATGTTTGTCAAAACCCTGCGGGCCGCCGTGCAGCGAGTTGGAACCGTCATTGAGCGGCACTTGATAACGCTCGCCGTCCAGTTCGAACGCGCCGTTGGCAAGGCGATTGCCGGAACGCCCGATGGTCGCGCCGAAGTACGCGGTGCCGCTCTGATAGCCCTGAACATCGTCAAAACCCAGGACCACATCGTCGAGCTTGCCGTTTTTGTCCGGCACCTTCAGCGACTGCAAAATGCCGCCATAAGTAATGATCGTGGCTTGCAGGCCATGGCTGTTGCGCAAAACGTATTGCTCGACGGGTGTGCCGTCGTTGGTCTTGCCGAACGTTTTGTGTTCGCTGGACAGGCCAGCCGCTTGAGTGGGGAGGGTGGCGATCATCAGGGACAGTCCGAGGCCGGAGAGCAGGTGTCGGGATTGCAGCATGTAAACCTTCCTTATTGTTGTTTTCATAGGTCAGTAAAATATCTAGTAGTCATACTAAATATTCTACTGGAGAAGATTTATAGCTATTTGCTCGATAAAAGCCATTAAAAGTATGACTAAATAGCCCGGCTTGTAGCAGCTGCCGAGCAGCGCGAGGCTGCGTTCGGCTGCGAAGCAGTCGTGACATCAGGCGCTGTGGTTCTCCAGGTGAACCGCTCTCTCCGGTTATACGACTGCTGCGCAGCCGAACGCAGCCTCGCGCTGCTCGGCAGCTGCTACAAAGAGAGGGCCGGCGATCAGTCTGATGTTCGGCACTGCACTTTTTCAGCTTTGGCGGCTCTATCCTTGGCCAGCCTGCGGCGATCCCCACCGTCGGCCAATGCCCAAGTTCAAGCACCCATGGCTCGAGTTTTACCCTTCTTCACGTCATCAATCCGTCGCCAATGCCTGCTGCTCGCCAGCCTGTCGATGCTCTTCGCCAGCGGTTGCAGCCAGCAACAGGGCAGCGACATCGTTAGCCAGTTCCGCGAAGGCACCCCCCAGGAATTCCTCCAGACCAGCGTCGACCGCATGGCCACCCTGGCGATGCGCGATAACCTCGACAGCCTCTATTTGCTGATGAGCAAGCTCTACCTGCGCAACCCGGACGAGTTGAAAAAGTCCGGCTTCCTCGACGCCCGCACCGCCGGGAAGCAAGTGCGCCTGGCCATCGAACAACAACAGCCGCTGCCCACCCTCGGTGGCAAGAAAGACCTGGCGGCGCTGAGTTATGCCATGAGCCCGGAGTTTCTCGGCGACCGGGTCGGCGCCTTTATCTATGCCATCGGCAGCATGCTGGTCACCGCCCACGGCAATCGTCTCGAGTTCTACATGACCGATGCGATCAACCCGACCTTCGTCAGCAACGCCGCCCGCAACATCGAGAAAGCCACTTGGATCCTGAGCCAGCGGCAAAATAAACACGGCGAACCCTTGCTGTTCTCCAACGAAATTTCGGAGGAGGGCAGCAACCTGAGTTTTGCTGTGGAGTTCGGCAAGATCGTCGCGCGGCTCGACCTGCTGACGCAGATGCTGGATGAGCGCTACCGGCGGATCGGCCTGAACTATGCGCAGAGTTTGCTGTTTTTGAATTTCTTGCCGGTGCAGTAGATCCACATCCCCAAGCCCGGCCGCCGCTCTGACCGACCCAGCAAATCCCCTGTGGGAGCGGGCCATGTGGCGTGGGGGCTTGCCCCCGTTGGACTGCGCAGCAGTCCCAGAGCTTCTGATTTCGGGGCCGCTTCGCGACCCAACGGGGGCAAGCCCCCTCGCCACATTGCTCGCTCCTACAGTGGGAATTGGGTGCATAGGGAGATTGATGTGTTGTGGAATAACGATAGTCCGCATCGATATAAGTGGTTATAAGAAAAATCGCTATGCTGCGGACCAGTTTTTTCATGCGTTTTTTGTGGGCGTGTTGATGGATTTCGTTAACTTCGGGTTGGTGGTTGCAGGGTTGGTCGTGGGCTTCATCGTCGGCATGACCGGCGTGGGCGGTGGTTCGTTGATGACCCCGATTCTGCTCTGGTTCGGTATCAATCCGGCCACGGCGGTGGGCACCGACTTACTGTACGCGGCCATTACCAAATCCAGCGGTGTGCTGGTTCATCGCAAGAACAACAACATCGACTGGGCAATTACCGGCTGGCTGACCCTCGGCAGCGTGCCGGCGGTGGCGCTGACGCTGTGGTTCCTGAGTAGTTTGCAGACTTCCCCCGATGCGATGAACGCCGTCATCAAACAGGCGCTGGGCTTTGTGTTGTTTGCCACGGCACTGGCGATTTTCTTCAAGAAGCGCCTGCTCGATTTCGCCCACAAACGTGCGGGCGGTCAATACAACCCCAGCGGTTCGCGACTGAATGTCCTGACGGTCATCACCGGCCTGGTCCTCGGCACCATGGTCGCGCTGACCTCCATTGGTGCCGGCGCTCTCGGCACCGTGGCGCTGTTCATCCTCTATCCGCTGCTGCCGACGCGCCGCCTCGTCGGCACGGAAATCGCGCACGCCGTCCCCCTGACTCTGGTCGCCGGCCTGGGCCATGCGAGCATGGGCAACATGGATTGGCATGTGCTGGGTTACTTGCTGATCGGTTCGCTGCCGGGGATTTACCTGGGCAGCCATCTGACCGGTCGCATCTCCGACGAAGTATTGCGACCGTGCCTGGCCACGATGCTGGTGCTGATCGGCTACAAACTGGCGTTCTGAACCGGCACGGCTCCCAGCCTCAGGGCTGCGTGAGAATCTCCAGCAGATGCCCGTCCGGGTCATCGAAATAAACCCTTCGGCCACCGCCGTAATCGTTGATCTCGTTGGGCCGTTGCTTGCCGGGGTCAGCCCACCAGGGTTGGTTGCGCGCTTGCAGGCGCGCGAAGGCCGCATCGAAATCCTCCTCGCCGATCAAAAACGCGTAGTGCTGGGAAGCAATCGGCGGGTCGTTGTCGTAGAAATCCAGCGACACGCCATTGTCGAGCTTGACGATCAGCATCGGCCCGAACGGCTCGGGAGCGGGCAGGCCGAGGATCTCCGCGAGGTAATGGGCCGAGATCTGCTTGTCTCGGCACCAGACGATGGTGTGGTTCAACTGAGCGCTCATGGTGGGGGCCTCACGGCGGATCAGACGGCTCGTTATCAGCGATGAGATTAGCTCAAGCTGTTGCGCAATGACCGCCCTGACCTAAGCTTGGGTCAAGGCGGAACACAATTGCGGTGCGTCACCCGGAACGATCGCCGCGATGCGCAATCATTAGAGCGTGGATATCAAAAGGAGATGCGCATGCTCATCAGGTCTTTGACCCTGACCACCCTGCTGGCTTTCGCCGGCCCCTTGCTCGCCGCCGAAGACGGCTCACCTTTGGACATCGACAAGGGCAGGGCCCGACCACTGATTGTGATTGCTCCCAACACCGCTAACCCGGTCTGGGTGGGCCTGAAAAATTCGCTGAACGATCCGGCCAACAAGGCAGGTATCGCCCAGCGCAATATCAGGGTGTACACGGTGCTGAACATGTCCGGTCAGCTCGACGGCAAGGACCTCGGTCCACAGGACACCATGGCATTGATCCGCTCGCTGAAACTCGGCGCGGGGGCGTTGCCCAAAGTCATCCTGGTGGGCAAGGACGGCGAGAAGAAGTTCGAGAGTTCGGGGGATGAATCAAAGTCGGTCGATCTGAAGAAAATCTTCGACACCATCGATGCCCTGCCGGCGACCGAGAAAGAAGCCGCACCGCCGACAGTCGCGACGCCCGTTGTCGCCGAACCGGCCGCTACAGGTACCAAGGGCGCAAAACCGGGTAAACCGGCGAAACCGACCAAGCCCCCTGAAATGCCTGATGACTGATACACCTCATATCCCTGTGGGAGCGAGCCTGCTCGCGATGGCGGTGGTTCAGTCGACGTCAATGCTGCCTGTGAGTCCGTCATCGCGAGCAGGCTCGCTCCCACAGTTGATCTGCGCAGGGCCCAATCTTTTTGTGCGCCGCCGTCTCCTGCGGGAGCGAGCTTGCTCGCGCTAGCGTTCGATCAGTCGACACCAATATTGCCTGTGAGTCCGTCATCGCGAGCAGGCTCGTTCCCACGGAAAAGTTCGCTCGCCCGGTGAGATTCAAGACGGTATCTACAAAAAAACCGGGTGCTGCACAGGGCGATGCGCTGGTTTTATTGGTCTCGGAAATTTCCTGCAAGTCCTGTCGGATTTCATGAACTGGTTTCTGTCAGAGCGCACCGTTAGCCTTCGTCAGCCACCGCAACACTCGCGGTCGGACGTGGGAGTCCGCAACATTGAGGGATCCAGGGACGAACAATACCAATGGCCAGAAAGGAGCCTCGTCTATGAAGAAGTTCGGCAAAAATGATGCGCAACGCCCAACCGATGCCAGCCACCTGAAGCTCGTTCGGCTTGGCGATACGGCCGGGCGCGACACCAGCATTGGTGTGCGTAAGCCCAGGCGTTCCGTCCCGATCAAACAGATCTTCGCGATTGCCCCCGGCGTCGACACCCTTACCCTCTTGCATCAGGCCAGCGAAACCCTCGCTTCACTGAATGCCGTGATTGTGAATTTTGCCGTCAAGATGGATGGCTCGAACCGAGCCATGCTCGGGGCGATTCAGCAGTTGGCAGGGATTGCGGAGTTGTTGGTGAATCAGGCTCGGGACAATCTCGATCCGAGGAACGATGTGCCCGACCCTCAGACACCGACCCGGCATTGATCTGATGCAATAACGACAATGGGCGACCTCAAAGAAGGTCGCCCATATTTATTGCCCGAACGATATTTGTAGCAGCTGTCGAGCCTGCGAGGCTGCGTTCGGCTGCGCAGCAGTCGTAGATCCTGCAACCGCAGTTTTATAGATAAACCTCATTAGCCGGATCACGACTGCTGCGCAGCCGAACGCAGCCTCGCAGGCTCGACAGCTGCTACAGGGGGATCGAGTTGCTATAGGTTATTCAGTCAGGGCACTCAATATCTTGTGAGCTATCTTGATCCGCTCGGAGTTCGGGTAATTCTTGTTAGCCAGAATCACGATACCGATATCTTTCGAAGGCACGAACGCGACATAAGCGCCGAAACCACCGGTCGACCCGGTCTTGTTGAACCATGCCGTGTCTTTCGCAGCTTGCGGCGGGTTCAGCCACTGGACTTTATGAGCCTCCATCGCCATTTCCGTCGAGTTGCCACTCAGCAACGTATCGAGGCTGACCGGATAGTTGTAGAGCTCCCAGCCCAACCCCTGCGTCATCTCGCCCACGGTGTAGAAACCGGTGTGAGTGAGGGCAATCGCCTGCTGCAATGGCTTTTCCAGCGTCGCCGGTTTCAGGTTGGCTTCAACATAACGAAGCAGATCTGCAGCGCTGGTTTTCACGCCATACGCTTCCGAATCCAGCGCACCCGGGCTCACCCGCACCGGTTTGCCGTCCTTGCCGTAACCCTGGGCGTAAAGCCCCATTTGGCCCTGCGGCACCTTGAGGTAGGTGTGCTTGAGCCCAAGTTTCGGCAGCAGGGTTTTTTCCATTAACTCATCGAACGGCTGGCCCATGCTTTTGGCCGCCAGATAACCGGACAGCCCAAGGCTGGGGTTCGAATACTGGCGGTGGGTGCCTGCTGCATACACAGGTTTCCACTGTTTGAAGTAGGCGAGCATTTTGTCTGGATGATCGGCCTCGTCGGGGAACTGCAGCGGCAGCCCGCCTGCGGTGTAAGTGCCGAGTTGCAACACGCTGATGGTGTCGAACGCACTACCTTTCAACTCAGGCCAAACCTGGCTGGCCCGGTCAGACAAAGACAGTTTGCCGCTGGCCTGGGCGTAGGCAGTCAGCGTGGTGGCGAAGGTTTTACTCACCGAACCGATTTCGAACAGGGTGTCTTTGCTGACCGGTTTGCCGTCCTCTTTCGAGGCCACGCCGTAGTTAAAGTAATGCTGCTGGCCATTCAGGGTGATCGCAACCGCGATGCCAGGGATATTCTGTTGTTGCATGACCGGCCCGATGGCGGCTTTCACCAAGGCGTCGAGTTGATCGTCGGATTTTGTTGCGGCCATACAGTGACTTGCACCTAGCAGTACGGCGAAAGCGCTAAAGGACGCAAGTCTTGGCAGATGAAATTTGTACATGATTGGAACCACTCTCCATGAGTTGCCATTACTTTACCCGCTACACTCCGGACGGATTCAAAACCGGATGGCTGATGGGCGCGCCAAATCTAGGCAGTCGGGCGACAATCGACAAACGACGATATTTCGGGTTAGCCATTAGAAAAATTTGGGAGTGGGTATGATTCGTCCTCATCTGCCGCTGAATGCATTGCGCGCCTTCGAGGCTTCCGCGCGCCATTTGAGCTTCACTCGGGCGGCGGTGGAGTTGTTCGTTACGCCGGCCGCCGTCAGTCATCAAGTCAAAAGCCTTGAAGCCCAGCTTAACGTGACGCTGTTCAAACGCTTGCCCCGCGGCTTGATGCTGACCAGTGAAGGCGAAACCTTGCTGCCGGTATTGCGCGAGTCCTTCGACCGGATTGCCGAAACCCTTGAGCGATTCGAGGGCGGCCATTTTCGTGAAGTGGTGACCGTGGGTGCCGTGGGGACGTTTGCGGTGGGCTGGCTGTTACCGCGGCTGGCGGACTTCCAGTCGAAACATCCGTACATAGATTTGCGCCTGTCGACCAACAACAACCGGGTGGACGTGGCCGCAGAAGGGCTGGATTACGCCATCCGGTTTGGCGCCGGCGCCTGGCACGGGATTGAAGCTTTAAAGCTGATTGAAGCGCCGTTGTCGGTGCTCTGCGTTCCGGAAATAGCTGGGCAGTTGCAAGAACCTATCGATCTGCTCAAGCAGACGCTGTTGCGTTCCTACCGCACGGATGAATGGCCCGAGTGGTTCCTGGTCGCCGGGTTACCGGCCAATACACCGCCGCCCAAGAGCATCGTCTTCGACTCCTCGCTCGTCATGATGGAGGCCGCGCTACAGGGCGCCGGCATCGCCTTGGCGCCGCCACTGATGTTCGCCCGGCAACTGGCGGCGGGGGCCATCGAGCAACCGTTCGACATCGGCATCACCACCGGCAGCTATTGGCTGACCCGCTTGCAGTCGCGCCCTGAAACGTCGGCGATGACGATGTTCAAGGAGTGGCTGTTGCAAGCGACCGAGATGAGCTGATGAATACCATCGCTCCCACATGGATTTCAGTGTTCCTGGGATTAGCGCACCAGACACGGCCGCTTGTTATCAAACGTCCAACCCGGAATCAGAAACTGCATCGCCACGCTGTCATCCCGCGCGCCCAATCCCATGCCTTTGTACAACTCATGGGCCTTGGCCAGGTGATCCAGATCCAGCTCAACCCCCAGCCCCGGTTTCTTTGGCACCTGCACGCAGCCGTCGACGATTTGCAGCGGAGCCTTGGTCAGGCGCTGACCGTCCTGCCAGATCCAGTGCGTGTCGATGGCGGTGATTTCACCGGGCGCAGCCGCCGCGACATGGGTGAACATCGCCAGGGAAATATCGAAGTGATTGTTGGAGTGCGAGCCCCAGGTCAGGCCCCATTCGTGGCACATTTGCGCCACACGAACCGAGCCCTGCATGGTCCAGAAATGCGGGTCGGCCAACGGGATATCAACCGATTGCAACTGGATCGCATGACCCATTTCCCGCCAGTCAGTGGCGATCATGTTGGTCGCGGTTTTCAGGCCCGTGGCGCGGCGGAACTCAGCCATCACTTCACGGCCCGAATAACCGTTTTCAGCCCCGCACGGGTCCTCGGCGTAAGCGAGCACGTGATGCTGATCGCGGCACAGTCGAATGGCTTCCTTGAGTGACCACGCACCGTTCGGATCGAGCGTGATGCGTGCATCGGGAAAGCGTTCGGCCAGCGCGGTGACGGCTTCGATTTCTTCGTCGCCGCTGAGCACGCCGCCCTTGAGTTTGAAGTCCTTGAAGCCGTAGCGGGCGTGCGCGGCCTCAGCCAGGCGCACCACGGCGTCGGCGGTCATGGCTTTCTCGTGACGCACGCGGAACCAGTCGTTGTCGGCGTCCGGTTCGCTGCGGTAGGCCAGATCGGTTTCGTTGCGATCACCGACATAAAACAGATAACCGAGCATCTTCACTTCGTCGCGCTGCTGGCCTTCGCCAAGCAGTGCCGCGACCGGCACGTCGAGATGCTGGCCGAGCAGGTCGAGGAGGGCGGCTTCCAGACCCGTGACCGCGTGAATGGTGATGCGCAGGTCGAACGTCTGCAAACCGCGACCGCCGGCATCACGCTCGGCGAAAGTCTGGCGCACCTGATTGAGGATCTTCTGATACGTGCCAATCGGGCTGCCGACCACCAGCGAGCGTGCGTCTTCCAGCGTCTGGCGAATACGCTCGCCACCCGGCACTTCGCCGACCCCGGTGTGACCGGCGTTGTCCTTGAGGATCACGATATTGCGGGTGAAAAACGGGCCGTGGGCGCCGCTCAGATTGAGCAGCATGCCGTCGTGACCGGCCACCGGAACCACCTGCATACTGGTGATGATCGGAGCTTTAGCGGTGTCTTGTGGGTTCATTGTCTTGTCCTTCAAAACAGAGGTTCAGGCGTGATTGGGCGCTGGTTTGCCCAGTGCAACGGCAGGTGCGGTTTTCGGTGTATTGCGCGCGGCGAAGACGATGATCGCGGCGATGATTGACGTCGCGGCCAGGCCATACAGCCCGCCCTGGATGGAGCCGGTGTGTTCTTCGAGCAGGCCGAACGTGGTCGGTGCAACGAAGCCGCCAAGGTTGCCCACCGAGTTGATCAGCGCGATCACACCCGCTGCGATTCGCGCATCCAGATAGGCCTGAGGGATTGGCCAGAACAGTGACGAAGCGGACTTGAAACCCAGCGCCGCGAAGCAGATCGCAACGAAGGCAAAGATCGGCCCACCGGTGGTGGACATGAACATCCCTGCCGCCGCGATCAGCAGCGCAGCGGCGACCCAGGCTTGCTGGTTTTTCCACTTGGCCGACAGCGAAGCGAAGGCGTACATGCCGACGATCGACAGCAACCACGGGATCGAGTTGAACAGCCCGACCTGAATGTCGCTGAGGTCGCCCATCTTCTTGATGATGCTCGGCAGCCAGAAGGTCGCGGCATAAATGGTCAGCTGGATGAAGAAGTAGATCAGGCAGAACAGGATGATCTGACGATCCTTGAGCAGCGTACCCAACGATGGCTTGATCGGTGTCGCCGCTTCGCGGGCCAGTTGTTCGTCGTCGATGGCTTTGACCAGCGCATCTTGCTCGGCGCGGGTCAGCCATTTGGCGTCGTGGGGTTTGGAGTCCAGCCAGAACCACACGAACACGCACAGGCCCACGGAGAACATGCCTTCAATGAAGTACATCCATTGCCAGCCGTGCAGGCCGAATCCGCTGATCTGCAACAGCAACCCGGAAAGCGGGCCGGAGATCAGCGAAGCAATCGCCGAACCGCTGAGGAAAATCGCAATCGCCTTGCCGCGCTCAACGCCTGGCAGCCAGCGGGTGAAGTAATAAATCACCCCGGGAAAGAAACCGGCTTCAGCCACGCCCAGCAGGAATCGCAGGATGTAGAAGTGGGTTTCGTTCTGGATGAAGGCCATGCAAGCGGCGACCAGGCCCCAGGTCAGCATGATGCGGGTCAGCCAGATGCGGGCGCCGACTTTTTGCAGAAGCATATTGGAGGGGACTTCGAACAGCGCGTAACCGATGAAGAACAGGCCGGCACCGAGGCCGTAGGCGGCAGCGCCGATGCCCAGGTCCTGCTCCATGTGGGCGCGGACGAAGCCGATGTTCACGCGGTCAATGTAGTTGACGATGAACATGATGACGAACAGCGGCAGGACATGGCGTTTCACTTTCGAGATGGCGGACTTCAGGACCGAATCGGCGCCATCGTGCATCCCGGATATGGATGTATTCACTTGGTTTTCTCCCACTGATTATTTTTATGCGGGGTGCGGCTGGGTGTTGCTATGTTGATAGACATCATACAACTAGGTTTTTTTGTTTCGCAAGCACTCATGTCCAGTTAAATGGCGCTTTTTCGCAAGATTTTTATTGGTTTTGCGGTTTCGTTTGCACTTGTAGAAGGCCGGTTACGTCCAGTAGTTAAGTGTTGTCATACAAGTAGGGCGTTGTTTTCTTGGGGATTCCGGCCAAGCGCAGTGCTACGATTCCGTTAGCCCATGCCTCCGGATGATCGCCATGCAAGAAGACCTCGACGCGCCTGCCCGCAAGCGCACCCACAACCTGGCCCATGACCTGGTGGCCAAACTGAGCCAGAGCATCTTGCTCGGGCAAATGTTGCCGGGGGACAAGCTGCCGTCGGAGAACACGATTGTTCAGGAGCACGGGGTCAGTCGCACGGTGGTGCGTGAAGCGATCTCGAAATTGCAGGCTTCAGGCCTGGTGGAAACCCGTCACGGCATCGGCACCTTTGTGCTCGAGCGCGCGCCGGAGCAGGGGCTGCGATTGAATGTCGACACCGCGCTGGGTGTGCGCAGCATTCTGGAGTTGCGCATGGGCCTGGAAACCCAGGCCGCCGCGCTGGCGGCGAGCCGTCGCACCGATCATCAGTTGATGCAGATGCGCCAGGCACTCGATGACTATCAAAGCCTGCTCGCCAACAACGACAGCTGCGTTGAGGCCGACAAGCGCTTCCACCTGCTGATCGCCGAAGCCACCGGCAACGTGTGCTTCACCGAAATCATGCAGCACCTGGGCAGCGCCATGATTCCGCGGACCCGGGTCAACGCCGCCGAGCGTGGCGCGGCGGATTTGAGCAAGCTCGGGCAACTGGCCAACCTCGAACACGAGGCGATTCTCAACGCAATCAAACGCCAAGACCCGGACGCCGCACGCGCCGCCATGTGGCTGCACCTGACGAACAGCCGTGACCGGTTTTCGGCCGGCGCCTGACGACCGTTTGTCTAGTCGATAGCACGCCATTCGAGCGCTCGATTCCAACGAGTACGGCCCAGATTTGCTGGACCTCATCAGTGAGGTGCGTCATGGCTAACGACTCAATGTTCCAGGGTGGAACACCCAATACCGACCCGACCAGACCCATGCCCGGCACCGACGAGCCGACGCTGGATCAAGATGCTCCGCCCGGCAGGGACCCTTCGCTGGACCCGGCTGCCGCCGACGCTGATCGACCTGAAGACTGGAAGGATCCGGCCGCAGACGAAGACGTTCCGCCAGCAGATGAGCCAACCCCTTTATCCGATGACAGGAGATAAAAAGAACCCGGCCAATGTGCCGGGTTTTTTATTGAACCGTCAGCGATGGCCGGGCAGGCTGGTCGCGATGACCGCGGGACGCCGCTCCAGATTCAACGCCAGCACACTGATCAGCACCACAACCGCGCCGATCCCGACCATCAACGTCGGCTGTTCACCCAAGGCAAAAGCCGCAATGGCCATGGCGGTCGGTGGAATCAGGTACAGCGTCATCGTCGCCCGACTCAAATCTATGTGAGCCAGCACAAACGCCCAGGCCAGGTAGGCGAGGGCGCTGGGAAACACGCCCAATGCCAACACTGCCCATTGCACAGGCATCGGTGCACTGACGACCTTGCCGGCCAACCCCGGCAGATAAATCAGCAGCAGTGCGGTGCCCGACCAGACCGTGTAACAGACCAGCGTCAAGCCGTCGTAGCGCCCGGAGTGATGCTTCTGAAGTGCGAAGTAAAACCTCCACGACACCGCCGCCAGCAAGATCAGCAAACCGTGCGCATCCATGCTGCCCAGTCCGCGATCACCGGCCACCACAATCACCACGCCGATCAACCCCAATAAAACACAACCCCAGCGCCAGACGCTGACCCGGTCCTTGAACACGAACCGCGCCAGCAAGGTGCTGAACAACGGCGTCGATTGCGCCAGCACACTGGACGCTCCGGCGCTGACACTTTGCTGGCCGATATTCAGAGCGACGTGGTGCAGGCTCACGGCAAAGAAACCGAGGACGAACAGCAGCGGCAGATCGCGAAGCGTCGGCAAGCTGATGCCTTTGAACGCGGCGACGATTGCCATGAACACCGATGCGATCAGAAAGCGCAGCAGCGCCAAGTGACCGGGGTCATAGGCCTGCAATCCAATGTGAATGCCGGTCGGCGAGTATCCCCAGCAGGCGACGACAAACGCCATGGCCAGGAGAATTTTTAGAGTGTGCGTGGAGGGCTTCATGTTCGATCACCGGTGGGTTGATGCACCGAGTATCGGAAGCCTGATCATTCGCCACAACTGACTTATACTGCGTCAACTATTCACTTTAGGTGATGTATGGAATTGGCGCAGATTCGCATGTTCAAAACCATTGCCGACGTCGGCAGCATCGCCCGGGCGGCGGAGCTGTTGCATTGCGTGCCATCGAACATCACGGCACGCATCAAGTCGCTGGAAGCCGAGTTGGGTGTGGCGCTGTTTCTACGCGAGGGCCGAGGTCTGCGCATCAGCCCGGCGGGGCAGACTTTTCTGTCTTACGCCTCGAAGATTCTCGCGCTGACCGTTGAAGCCAAACGCGCGGTGGACCCTTCGGCCGAACCGTCCGGGCCGCTGCGTATTGGCGCCATCGAGTCCTCGGCCACCGGTCGTCTGCCGCGTCTGCTGGCCAAGTTTCACAAGCGTTATCCCGGCGTCGCGTTGGAGCTGACCACCGGCACCTGGAGCCAACTGCTCGATGACACCCTCAATCATCGGCTCGACGGCGCAATCGTCGCGGTGGATGTCGAGCGCTCGCAACTCAAGCGCACGCCGATGTACCGCGAAGAGCTGCTGCTGATTGCCTCGACATCCCTGGGGCCTGTGCGTGATATCACCGATTTGCAGAACAAGACCGCGTTCATGTGGCCGCAAGGCTGTCCTTATCGGGCGGCGCTGGAGCATTGGTTGTTGCGGCAAGGGCAGGCGCTGCCGATTGTCAGCCTGGCGAGTTATGGGGCGATTGTCGGGTGCGTCAGTGCCGGGGCCGGAGTCGCGCTGGTGCCCAAGGGAGTGTTCGATCAGTACGCCAAAGGGGCAGGGTGCGCAGGGTTTGAATTTCCTGAGCTGACGGCCATCGACAACCTTTTTTACTGGCATGAAAACGCCGGAGTTCACCCGGCGCGGGAAGCGTTTGTGGCGATGTTGGGTGAGGAGTTCGCTTAGCCGATTACCTGTGGGAGCGAGCGCGCTCGCGAAAACCGTTCAACACTGATTGATGCTGTTGGCTGAAAGTCCGTCATCGCGAGCAGGCTCGCTTCCACAGAGTTCCTGGTTATTGCGTCACGCCCACATCCCGCATTAACAACCCGAACCGCAAGTGTTCACCACCACATAGAAACGTTTGCCTTGGGCCTGCGCCTCGCGAATGCCGAGCGCGAGGTTGGCGTGATCAAATTCGTTGTTGCGCACCCGCAGGCTGTAACGCGGCTGGCCGGCGTAGACCGCATCGGCACCGTAGGCGAAGGCGTAGCGCATGTTTTTCAACGTGCCGGCGGGAGCGAGCAGTTCTGGAGCAAGGAGTGTCATGGCAGTGTCGATCGCAAAAGCCCGGGAGGGTAGCCGGCTTGTCCGCGGGGTTCATTGATCTGGATCTATGCTTGATGAATAAACGGATGGCACTCGCGCGAACCGTGGCGGACTAAGCATCAGGAAGGCTCTTCAATAAAAGAGCATGGCCCCTGCGCGCTGACATGGATCGAACATGAACGAAGAGACGGTACACAACAAATCGCTGGTGATCTTGCTCGGGGTGGTCACTGTCGCCTTCATCTGGATTTTGCTGCCGTTCTATGGCGCGGTGTTCTGGGCGGTGATCCTCGGGATTCTGTTCGCGCCGCTGCAACGCCGGATTCAACTGAAGTTCGGCTGGCAGCGCAACCTGACGTCGCTGCTTACCCTGAGCATCTGCTTGGTGATTGCGATCCTGCCGGTGATCATCCTCAGCATTTTGTTGGTTCAAGAAGGGGCTTCGGTCTACAAGAGTATCGAAAGCGGCGAACTGGACATCGCCGGGTATGTGACGCATTTCAAGCAGAGCTTGCCGACGTACTTCCAGCATTTGCTTGACCGGGCAGGGATCGGCGAGCTGGACGGGCTGCGGGAGAAAATCATCAAGAGTGCGGTGACGGGCAATGAATTTGTCGCCACTCAAGTCTTCAGTTTCGGTCAGGGCACGTTCGATTTTGTGGTGGGCTTTTTCATCATGCTCTACCTGCTGTTCTTTTTTCTGCGAGACGGTGCCGAACTGGCCCGTAAAGTTCGCTCCGCCATACCGCTGCAGGAACACCAGAAACGCCGCTTGCAGCTCAAGTTCAACCGCGTGGTTCGGGCAACCGTAAAGGGCAACCTGCTGGTGGCGATCACACAGGGCACATTGGGCGGTTTGATTTTCTGGTTTCTGGACATCCCGAGCGCGTTGCTCTGGGCGGTATTGATGGCGTTTCTATCGCTGTTGCCGGCGGTGGGGGCGGGGATTGTCTGGGCACCGGTGGCTGCGTTCTTCCTGTTCAGCGGGGCTATCTGGCAGGGTGTGGTGCTGGGGTTGTTCGGGGTGTTTGTGATCGGGCTGGTGGATAACGTGCTGCGACCGATCCTGGTGGGCAAGGATACGAAGATGCCGGATTACCTGATCCTCATCTCGACACTGGGCGGCCTGGCGATTTTCGGCCTGAACGGCTTTGTCATCGGGCCGCTGATCGCGGCGCTGTTCATGTCGAGCTGGGCCATCTTCCTCGAAACCAAGCCAAGGATTCAGCTGCCTTAGGCGCTGAGCTGACCCTGGCCGATCCGTTGTGACAGTGCCTTGGCGGCCGGCAGTGAAGTGAGCGGTCCGCTGATTGGTTCGCCGTCCTGCACCAGATACCAGCAGGCGAGCAATCCGATCTCTCTGAGCGGTGCGGGAACGGCGCTGCCGATTACAGACATGATTTGAACCTGGGACATAAGTACCTCCATCGATCTATGGAGCTACCTTACGGACCTGCCACTCGAACGGACAATCAACGCTTTCGATAGTCGTCATTGACGCCAGTGAGTGTTGGGCTCAGTCGACCACCAGATCAAGCATATGAACCACTTCCTGCTCGTTGAGCAGGCCTTTGCGCACCAGGTTTTCTGCCAGCAGCGAAAGAAACTTGGCGCTGCGATGGCCTTCCAGGTGCTTGAGTTCAGTCAAAGCGTTGTACACCTTGCTGGAAGTGCACAAGCCGACAATGCGGTGCGGATTTTGTGTGGGCATGAGGTCGTCCTTGTTTTTATCAACCTGTTGTTTACGGACCGGTCCAAGCTTGCGGACTTGGCGTGACATAAATATGACCGTTTTTCCCGATACGGGGAAAGGGCGGTCGAGTCAATCTTGCCAACTTGAGCCACCCACACTGTCCCGACAGCGACCTTGACGCGATTTTTCCAGACCTTCGCCGACGAACGGTCACAAAAAAGCCCCGCTGATAAGGCGGGGCCTGTTGAGTCTGTTACCAGCGACCATAACCGTGGGGAGGGCCGTAGTAACCGCGCGGTGGACCGTAATAACCACGTGGCGGGCCGTAGTAAACCGGTGGGGGCGCGTAGTAGACCGGTTGCTGCACGTAGACCGGTGCAGGCTGGTAATAAACCGGTGGCGGCTGCTGTATGTAAACCGGCTGTGGCTGGGCGTAAACCGGTTGCTGTACGTAGACAGGCCGGTTGCTGTTGATGATGGCCGAGCCGACGATTGCCGAACCAACGATCGCGCCAAATACCGCTGGACCCTGCCAACCGTGACCGCCGCCAGCTTCTGCCTGCCCTGTGATGGCAAGTGCGCCAAGCAGCAAGGCAACTGTGGGGATTTTACGGATCATGATAATTCCTCGGTTCTTCGACCCGGCGCTTGCGTCTGCAATAGACCCAAGGATTGTCGCGGGGATACATCTAAGACAGCGGTTTTTTGAAAATCAGCACAGCCGTTGGGTAAATTTTGTGTAAGGTCTGTACCGACTTCCTGACGGTTGCGCGATGCCTCGCGCAGACACGTCGTTATGATCGAACAGACCTGATGGAATGGCTAATCCCGTCCATCTGAAAGTGCTATTGAAGGAGAAGTTTCATGCAGATGAACCCCAACAGAGACACCCAGCTATGTATGTCGCTTTCCGGGCGTCCCGGCAATTTCGGCCTGCGGTTTCACAATCATCTGTATGAACAACTGGGCCTGAATTTCTACTACAAGGCCTTCAGCAGTCAGGATCTGCCGGGCGCTGTTGGCGGCATTCGCGCACTGGGCATTCGTGGCTGTGGCGTGTCGATGCCGTTCAAGGAAGCCTGTATCGCACTGGTGGATGAGCTGGACGCGTCCGCGGCGGCCATTCAGTCGATCAATACCATCGTCAACACCGACGGCCACCTCAAGGCTTACAACACCGATTACATCGCCATTGCGCAGCTGCTTGAAACCCATCAGGTGCCGAAGGAATCGACCTTTGCCCTGCGCGGCAGCGGCGGCATGGCCAAAGCCGTGGCCAGCGCCTTGCGCGATGGCGGCTATAAAAATGGCCTGATCGTGGCCCGTAACGAGCGCGCCGGGCGTGCGTTAGCTGAGTCGCTGGGTTATCAGTGGTCAGCAGAACTGGGCACTCAGCGCCCACAGATGTTGATCAACGTTACGCCGATCGGCATGAGCGGCGGGCCGGAGGCCGATCAACTGGCGTTCGATGCTGAAACCATTGCTGCTGCCGAGACGGTCTTCGATGTGGTGGCGATTCCCTCGGAAACACCGCTGATCGTGCGCGGTCGTGCCGAGGGCAAGCGGGTGATTACCGGGCTGGAAGTGATTGCGATCCAGGCACTGGAGCAGTTTGTCCTGTACACCGGAGTACGGCCGACGGATGAGCAGTTCAAGAAAGCGGTGGAGTTTGCCCGGGGCTGATCCTGAGGTTCTTGGTTGGCTGTACCGGCCCCATCGCGAGCAGGCTCACTCCCACAGTTAATCGGCGTCGTACACAAAATGTGTGACCGACAGAGACCCTGTGGGAGTGAGCCTGCTCGCGATGGGCGCAACTCGGTCCCCAGGCAAGCCCAATCAGTTGCCGCACATTTCCCTGCCTATACTCCCCGCCAGCAAACAAAGACTTGCCGCCCCAACAAACAAACCGTGCCCGAGGTTCCCATGCATCCCCCCATCCTCAACCTGAATCAGGTCGAACTTGAACCGTTGCCCGAAGCCCTGGCGCCCACCGGTGAAACCGCCGGCCGCTATCAGCAGAGAATGGCCCGCGTCGGTCAGCAGCTGGGTGCACAAAAGCTCGGTTATCGGTTGTATGTACTCGAACCAGGCATGCGTGGCAGTCCGTTTCACAGTCATCGGGTCAACGAGGAAATGTTTTACGTCGTGGCCGGGGAAGGGGAGGTTCGTCTCGGTGCCGAGCGTTTTCCGATCCGCGCCGGTGACGTGATCGCCTGCCCGCCGGGCGGTCCTGAAGCCGCGCACCAGATCATCAACAACAGCAATGGCGAACTGCGCTACCTGGCGGTCAGCACCCAGCAATCGCCGGAGATTTGCGAGTACCCGGATTCTGGTAAATACGCGGTGATGGACGACTTCAAGGTCGACGCCGAAGGCAATGCCTCAGGCTTCGTCGCCATCGCCCGGCCGGGCGACGGGGTTGATTACTGGGATGGCGAATAACCTGCGCTTATCTTGTAGCAGCTGCCGAGCCTGCGAGGCTGCGTCCGGCTGCGCAGCAGTCGTAAACCCTGCATGCACGGTACACCTGAACACCGCATTGCCTGTATTCACGACTGCTGCGCAGCCGGACGCAGCCTCGCAGGCTCGACAGCTGCTACAGGGATCGCGCTGGTTATTCGAGGCGGGCCAGGCGTTCTTCCAGCGCGGCAATCCGCGCCTCAAGTTCTTCGATCCGCTCAACCGACACGCCGCTGCCGGCGCCACGTTCGGCCGGGTTTTGCCGGGCTGCGAGGATGACTTCGATATCCGCCGGATCACCCAGCGCATGCATATAGCGGTCTTCGCGCTGCCCGGCCTGACGTGGAATCAACAACGCCAGACCGCGAGCAATCAGCCGCTCCAGTTGATGCACCACCTGTTCGGCGTCTTCAAAATCATGCATGCGGCCGCTGCGGGTCAGCAGTTCATTGACCGTCTGTGGCCCCCGCAGAAATAACAATCCCGCCAGAATCACCTGGGCCGGCACCAGTTCCAGCGCCTTGTCGACCTTATGCTCCCAGCGATCGGCACGGCTGCCCATCACCAGTTTGGTGAAGCCGCGACCTTCAAGGGCGCGCAGGCTCTGGCCGACCTGACCCTGGGTGAGGTTCATCACCGGTTCGCGACTGGTTTTCTGGTTGCAGGCAATCACCAGCGCATTAAGGGTCAGCGGATACGTTTCCGGGCTGGTGGCCTGCTTCTCGATCAACGAGCCCAGAATGCGGATTTCCGTGCTGTTGAGCCGCGGCTCGTCGAAGGTCGTCTCTTGCTCAGTGCTCATCGCGCTTTTCCCTTTGCTGTGAAAGCATGCAGTCGAAGCCGCCTAGCCTAATCCTTGCTGGATAAAAGACAAGCCGCAGGTGGGGCGGGCATGGCTATAATCGGCCCACGTTTTCCTCCTGTCACCACACGAGACTGTCATGACCATTTCCCTGTATGCCGCTTCCGTTCCGGTTTTCAAACAAATGCTCGGCGCCCTGAGCGACGTTCTGAACAAGGCCGAAGCCCACGCCACTGCCAAGAACATTGACCCGAACGCTTTCCTGCAAGCTCGCCTGTACCCGGACATGTTCCCGTTGGTGCGTCAGGTGCAGATCGCCGTTGATTTCGCCAAAGGCGTGTCCTCTCGCCTGGCCGAGATCGAAGTGCCGAAATATGACGACACCGAAACCACCTTCGCTGAACTGCAAGCACTGATCGCCAAGGTCCTGGCTTACATCGGCGAGATCAAACCTGAGCAGATCGACGGCAAGGAAGGCATCGAGATCGTTACCCGTCCAGGCACGCCGAAAGAGAAACGCTTCAGTGGCCAGGCTTATCTGCTGAGCTACGGTCTGCCGCAGTTCTTCTTCCACGTCACCACCGCGTACGCATTGCTGCGTCACAACGGTGTGGAAGTGGGCAAGCGCGACTACATGGGCGCTTTCTAAACCGCTCAGGTACAAAAAAGCCCCCGCAGCCTGAGGTTGCGGGGGCTTTTTCATGGGTACGCATTGTTCATCTGCACCGCAGATCCTGTAGGAGTGAGCCTGCTCGCGATGAGGGAGGTACATTCAACATTGATGTTGGCTGAAAGTCCGCCATCGCGAGCAGGCTCGCTCCCACAGGGATTTGGGTTAGGTCAACCGTTCTGCTTTTGCTTCTTCACCGAGGCAAGCCGCGGCGGTGAACAGCACGTCGGTGGACGAGTTCAGCGCAGTCTCCGCAGAATCCTGCAACACACCAATAATGAAACCGACCGCCACCACCTGCATGGCGATTTCACTCGGAATACCAAACAAACTGCACGCCAGCGGAATCAGCAACAACGAACCGCCCGCCACGCCCGAAGCGCCACACGCGCAGATCGCCGCCACCACGCTGAGCAGAATGGCCGTCGGGATATCCACGGCGATACCCAGGGTATGCACGGCTGCCAGGGTCAGCACGGTAATGGTGATCGCCGCGCCGGCCATGTTGATGGTGGCGCCGAGCGGAATCGATACCGAGTAAGTGTCCTCATGCAGGCCCAGGCGCTTGCTCAATTCCAGATTGACCGGAATGTTCGCCGCCGAGCTGCGGGTAAAGAACGCGGTGATGCCGCTTTCCCGCAGGCAGGTCAGCACCAGCGGGTACGGGTTACGACGCAGTTTCCAGAACACGATCAGCGGGTTCATCACCAGCGCCACGAACAGCATGCAGCCCAGCAGCACGGCCAGCAGATGCATGTAACCGAGCAACGCCCCGAAGCCGGACGTGGCGAGGGTCGACGCGACGAGGCCGAAGATCCCCAGCGGCGCGAAACGAATCACCAGGCGCACGATCAGGGTCACGCCATTGGACAGGTCGCCGAGTACCTCGCGAGTCGTGTCACCGGCATGGCGAATCGCAACGCCCATGCCAATCGCCCACGCCAGAATGCCGATGAAGTTGGCGTTCATCAGCGCGCTGACCGGGTTGTCGACCACGCTGAGCAGCAGACTTTGCAACACTTCGCCGATACCGCCCGGCGCGGTGACCGCGACGTCCTGTGTGGCCAATACCAGGCTGGAGGGAAACAACGTACTGGCAACCACGGCCACGACGGCGGCGGCAAACGTGCCCAGCAGGTACAAAAACAGAATCGGCCGGATGTGGGTTTCCTGGCCGTGCTTATGGTTGGCGATCGAGGCCATGACCAGCACGAACACCAGGATCGGCGCGACGGCTTTCAGCGCCGAAACGAAGACCTTGCCGATGAACGCCGTGGACTTCGCCACGTCCGGCGCGAACAGCGCCAGGGCAATCCCGGCGATCAGGCCAATGACGATTTGCGAGACCAGGCTCAAGCGTTTCAAGCGTTGCAATAGCGAAGGGGATGAAGCAGTCATAAAACGGCATCTCTGATTATTAGGTGCGGGGGTGTCGCGACATCAGTGCCAAGGAGTGGCCGATGAACAGGTGTACGTATCGCAGGGCGCGGACTTTATCACAGCGTGGTCTTCATCCTTCAGACCTGTGACGATCTGCCGCCCGCGTGTTCAACGAGATCGGCAGGTTCGTGCAACCCTGATCGGAAACACTCTGTTAAGATTGCGCATCCTCATTTTCAAGTCATGCCAGTGGGCCTTCGGGCTATCGCTGGTGTCGTCGTTTTTCTGGAGTTCTGCATGTTGTTGCCCATCCTTCTGTTGTCGGCCGCCGGTTTTACCGTGCTGACCACGGAGTTCATCATCGTCGGTCTGTTGCCGGCGATCGCCCGAGACCTGGACGTCAGCATTCCCCAGGCGGGTCTGCTGGTGACCTTGTTCGCCTTCACCGTTGCGGCGTTCGGGCCATTCCTGACTGCGTACTTCGCCAGGTTCGAGCGGCGCAAGCTGTTCATCTCGGTGCTGATCATGTTCGGTCTGGCCAACACCCTCGCCGCGTTTGCGCCGAACATTTGGGTGATGTCCATCGCCCGGCTGATCCCCGCGCTGGGGTTGCCGGTGTTCTGGGCGCTGGCCAGTGAAACCGCGGTGGACATCGTCGGGCCGGACTACGCCGGGCGCGCCATTGCCAAGATCGGTTTCGGTATCGTCTGCGCCACAGTGTTTGGTATTCCGGTGGGCACATTGATTTCCGACGCGTTCGGCTGGCGCAGTGCCTTTGGGATTCTGGCGGTGATCGCGTTTGCCAAGGCGTTGCTGCTGTTTATCTACCTGCCGAAAACCAATCTGCATCAGCATCAGGTGAGCTTCCGCTCACAGTTCAAGATCCTGCGCAGCCCGTTGATGCTGGGCCATGTGTTGCTGTCGGTCCTGGTGTTCAGCGGCATGTTCACCGCTTACACCTACCTCGCAGACATCCTTGAACGCCTTGCCGGTTTCAACGGCACGGTGGTCGGATGGTGCCTGATGGGCTTTGGCGCGGTCGGTTTGATCGGCAACTCATTGGGCGGTCGCGCGGTGGACCGTCATCCGCTGATCGCCTCGATGATGTTCTGCGCATTCATGATCGCCGGCATGGTGGCGCTGGTGCCGAACATTCATTCGCCGCTCGGTCTGGCGGCGGCGATGGGGATTTGGGGCGTGACCCAGGCCGCGTTGTTCCTGGTCAGCCATGTGCGATTGATGAAGGCCGCGCCCGAGGCTCCAGCCTTTGCCGCGTCGCTGAACATTGCCGGGGCCAACCTCGGCATCGGTCTGGGCGCAATGGTCGGCGGACGCGTGATCGACAGCGTTGGCCTGGGCGGGCTGGGTTTTGCGGCGGCGGTTTTTATCCTGGCTTCGATTCTCCTGGCCATGGCGCTGATGACCATGAAACCGCGCGAAGTCTGCGCCTGACCTTTCACAGCTCGGTGAACAGCTCGCGTCGGGCACCTTCGGTAATCGCCACAATGCCGGGGTGCTTGACCTTGCGCTCCACCGAAATGGCGTAGAACGACTCGGTCACCGCGTCGGTCTGGCCAATCAACTCCACGCCGTATTGGCGTTTCACTTCGTCGGCAATCACGCTCGGGCCGATGAAAATCCCGCTGCCTGATTGACCGAAAGCCTGCATCAAGGCGCTGTCGTCGAATTCGCCGACGATGCGCGGCTGGATCTGCTGCTCGGCAAACCAGCGCTGCAAACGACTGCGCACCACAGTTTCCGGCCCGGGAATCAATAGCGGTGCGCCGTGCAGGCTGCGGGGGAAATCCTGGCCGTACTGCGCTGCCAGTTCAGCGGTGGCGAAGAAGCTGATCCCGCATTCACCGAGTTTCTGGCTGTAACCCTTGATGTCCAGATGCGATGGCATCGGGCTGTCGGAAATCACCAGGTCCAGGCGCTGGATCGCCAGGTCGGCGAGCAAACGTTCGAGTTTGTCTTCGCGACAGGTGATGCGCAGCGGCTCGCTCAATTCCATGGTCGGCGCGATCAGGCGATAGACGATGGATTTGGGCACCACATCGGCGACGCCCACCCGAAACAGGATCTGCTGTTCGTTGGGTTGCGCCCGCAGCATCAACTCCAGTTCGCCACCCAGCTGAAACATTTGCTCGGCGTAGGGCAGGGTCTGACGCCCGGCCTCCGTCAGCTCAAGTTGCCGGCCGACCCTTCGGAACAGCTCAATGCCGTAAGTCTGCTCGAGCAAGGAAATCTGCCCGCTGATGGTCTGGGGCGTCAGGTTCAGCTGCTCGCAGGCACGCACAATGCTGCCGGTCTTGGCCACCACCCAGAAGTAATGCAATTGCCGATAGTTGAGCATGACGACCTACAGTTCGTAAAAACCGAAGTATAACCGCTAAAAATACGAATTTTCCTGAAGTGTTTGCCTCCCTAGAATGCCTCGCTATCAACGGGCCATCGTTTCCGCCCGTTTTGTTCTATCGAGGAAAGCATCATGAAGCTTAAAACCACGGCGCTGCTGATTACGTCTTTACTGGTATTGGCCGGTTGCGACCAAGCCGAGAAAAGTGCTCAGCAATTGATGGGCAAGGCCGCCGAAACCGCCAAACAGGCGATCGACGACACCCACAAAGCCGCCGAACAGGCGATCAGTGATGCCACCGGCGGACTGATCAGCAAGAAAGAACCATCGGGCGAAGACAAGCAGAAAACCGAATCTTCGTCCCAGGAAATCTAAACCGTTCAACGAGTCAGGACTGACCCATGGAATACCTTTTAGAACTTGCTGCAAGCCCCACCGCCTGGGTCGCCCTGGCCACCTTGATCGTCATGGAAATCGTGCTCGGCATCGATAACCTGATCTTCATCTCGATCCTGACCAACAAACTGCCAGAGCAGCATCGGCAGAAAGCACGCCGCATCGGTATCGGCATGGCACTGATTCTGCGCTTGGGCCTACTGAGCACCATCGCTTTCATCGTCCAGTTGACGGAGCCTGTGATCGATATTCTCGGCCATGCGTTCTCCTGGAAAGACATGATCCTGATCGCCGGTGGCCTGTTCCTGTTGTGGAAGGCGACCTCCGAGATCCATCACAGCATGGACCCGGCACCGGATGATCCGAAGTCGGCGACCTCGACTGTGACCCTGGGCTTTGCTGCTGCGATTGGTCAGATTCTGATGCTGGACATGGTGTTTTCCATCGACAGCATCATTACCGCTGTGGGCATGACCGAGCATTTGCCGATCATGATCATCGCTGTGGTGGTGTCGGTACTGGTGATGTTGCTGGCGGCTGATCCTCTGGCCAAATTCATCAACGAAAACCCGACGGTGGTGATGCTGGCGCTGGGCTTCCTGATCATGATCGGCATGACGCTGATCGCTGAAGGTTTCGGTGCCCACGTGCCTAAGGGCTACGTCTACGCCGCCATGGCCTTCTCGGCGACCATCGAGGGCTTGAACATGATGTCGCGTCGGGCCAAGCAGAAGAAAATAGCGGCTGAAGCCTAACCCGCGATAAACGAAACGGCCGCCTGCGCTCGAAAGAGCCCAGGCGGCCGTTTTTGTTGGCGAATCCGAAAGGATCAGTGCGCGGTCGCGTGGTGTACCGGTGGTTTATCGGTCTTCGCCAAAGGCGCCGATTGAACAGGGTGGTGATGGTGCCGACGGGTAATCCGCAAAACGCCCCACAACATGGCGGCGGCCACGGCCAGCCAGCCGGAAATCAACATCACTATTGTCATTGTCAGGCTCATCAGTGCCTCCTCTTTGCCCTGCCTCGGGCACACACTCTCTGCAAATGACAGTCTAGTCGCTGCTGTGTTTCAGGCTATTGACCAAAGGTCGCCTGTCATCAACCAGTTCGCTCTATCGAAGGCACTCGACTGCGGTTTAAGGCTATACCGCCGCCGCTTGGCGCCCTATGATCGACGACCAAGCCGGGAGCGTGTTGCCTGGCGTCTGAACAAGAGAGTGATGAACGTGCGGGTATTTTCTCGAATTCGAACGGCGGCGCTGATTGTTGGCTGCGTTGCAGGATTGGCAGGCTGCGCGGGAAGTGTGGCGCCGGAGATCAAGCGTCTGCCGGAACGTGTCGAACTCAGTGGCACGTTCTACCGAGGCCAAGACCATCAGAGCGGACCTCAGGTGCTGGCCAGCATGCTGTCGCAGCAGGGCATTGTGATCACACCCGGCTTGCTCGAAAAACCCCTGCACTTGCCGGGTGCCGAGGCCCAGTTGCAGCAGAACATGCAAAACCTGGCGCGTGAGTACGGGATGGTAGTGTATCCGCTCGACAGCAATTTGCCGGCACTGTTGACCCAGGTCGCGGCCGGTTATCCGGTGATGGTGCGCTTCACTGAAGGCTCGGCGCTCTGGGCTGAACCGCGTTACGCCATTCTCGCCGGTTACAACCGCCAGAAGCAGACGGTGTTGCTGCGTGCCGGGATGAATCGCCGGAATTTGATGAGCTTCAGTTCGTTTGAGTCATCTTTCAAGGACGCCGGAGGTTGGGCCGTCCTCATCCAGAAACCCAATCAGATCCCTGCCAACGTGGATCAGCAGCGCTGGCTCAAAGCAGCGAGCGATCTAGGCCAGGCCGGCCAGGAACAGGCCGCTGCCCGTGCGAAAAAGGCGCTGACCGCGCAATAAGTTTCCGTTCGTCATGTGCCCGGCACCGTCGGGCGTGCCTGGCCTCTAAAGGACAAGGCCCGGTTTCTCCGGACCAGATTCCAGGAGGCGCCCCATGGCACATTCCAATACCCCCGACGGCCCGCATTCGTCTGAGCATTCCTCGGGCGACGAGTTGGGTTTCGACCCCGATTCGCCGGACCTCGCCGACCCTCAGGTCGATCCCATCGGACCCGCCAAGGCGCCCAGGGATGTAAAGCCGGGCGACAATCCCAAGGCTCCGGCGAAGCCTTACGACCCACTCGCTGATCTGAAACCCTAACCCTTGGTGAGGTGCGTATGTCTACTGATTCGAGTTTCAATGACAAACGTCCGGACAGTGTTCCCACTACGCCCGAGAAGGGCATTGATCCGGTGCTGGATCCGAACGATCCGCTGAGAGATCCTTTGGCGCGTCCGATGGTGGTCCCGACGGAGCTTCCCCATGGCATGAAAGATCCAAGCGCCGGGGATGGCATTCCGGATGATGATCAGATGCCGTTGCCCAACGATTAACGCCAGACGAAAAAAAGCCCCGAATGTTCGGGGCTTTGTTTTTTCTGTCGCTGACTTATTTTGAAGCTTCAACCACACCGCTCTGACGGTGCTTCAGGTTTTTGTCCGATTTGTACTGCAAGGCTACCGACGGCACGTCTGCGCCTTTGCCGGTTTCCACCCAACTGCGGATGCGGGCGGCATCGGCAAAATGCGTGTACTTGCCGAAGGCGTCGAGGATCACCAGCGCCACCTGGCGATTACCCATGCTGGTCACCAACACCAGGCAGTGACCGGCTTCATTGGTGAACCCGGTCTTGGTCAGCTTGATGTCCCAGTTTGGCTTGCGGACCAAATGGTCGGTGTTACGGAAACCCAGGCTGTAGTTGGGTTTGCGGAACGTGACGGTTTTTTCCTTGGTGGTACTCAACTCGGTCAATAACGGGTACTTGTGCGCGGCGATCAGCAATTTGCTCAGGTCGCGGGCGGTAGAGACGTTACGAGGGGAGAGGCCCGTCGGCTCGACGAAATGGGTGCTGGTCATGCCCAACGCCTTGGCCTTGGCGTTCATCGCGGCAATGAATGCGACGTAGCCACCCGGATAGTGATGGGCCAGGCTTGCGGCAGCGCGGTTTTCCGAGGACATCAGGGCGATCAGCAGCATTTCCCTGCGCGGCAATTCGCTTTTGAGTTTGACCCGGGAGAACACGCCTTTCATTTCTGGCGTGTCGCTGATGTTGATATTGATGTACTCGTCCATGTTCTGTCGGGCTTCAACCACAATCAGGCCGGTCATCAATTTGCTGACGGAAGCGATAGGGACAACCACATCAGGGTTACTGGCATAAATGACTTTGTTGGTCTGCATATCCAGCAGCAAAGAACTGCCGGAAGCGAGCTTGAGTTGTTTCGTGTCTCGGGGGGCCGCGGTGGTCTCCGCGGCGCTGGCGATTGGCGTGATGAACGTCCCTGTAAATGCAAATAATAGGCTCAGGATGGAAAGAGGGATTTTCACGCTGGCAGACTCATAAGGTGTTGATAAGCCGTTATGTAACGGGCTATTTCGTAAAACCGCGACATTCTGGAGTATGGCTGAATAACTGTCGATGGTTGTTCAAGGAGGAGGCGAAAGTTCGTGGAAACATGAAAAAAAAGTCATTTTCCGGCGGATGGTCGACCTTTTGCCGCGAACAAAAAAAACCCCGCTGTTGGCGGGGTTCTTTTGTTCATCGCTTACTTCGAAGCGAGCCCTCAGCTGTGCAGTGTTTCCGCCGCGTACAGCGTGTTTTCCAGCAGGCAAGCGCGGGTCATCGGGCCGACACCGCCCGGTACCGGAGTGATCCAGCCGGCGCGGGGCAGGGCGGTTTCGTAGATCACGTCACCGACCAGTTTGCCGTCTTCCTGGCGATTGATGCCGACGTCGATCACGATCGCGCCTTCCTTGATCCACTCACCTTTGACCAGGCCCGGCTTGCCGGCGGCGACGACGACCAGATCGGCACGGCCGACATGGCCGGCCAGATCCTTGGTGAAGCGGTGGGTGACGGTCACGGTGCAACCGGCCAGCAGCAATTCCATCGCCATCGGACGACCAACAATGTTGGAGGCTCCGACGACCACGGCGTCCATCCCGTAAAGGTCAGCACCGGTGCTTTCCAGCAGGGTCATGATGCCTTTAGGGGTGCACGGGCGCAGCAGCGGAATGCGTTGGGCCAGGCGACCGACGTTATAGGGGTGGAAACCGTCGACGTCTTTATCCGGACGAATGCGTTCCAGCAATTTGGAAGCATCCAGGTGTTCAGGTAAAGGAAGCTGAAGCAGAACGCCATCAATTGCCGGGTCGTCGTTCAGGCGATCGATCAGGTCGGTCAGTGCTTCTTGAGTGGTTTCGGAAGGCAGGTCGTAGGCTTGGGAAATAAAGCCGACCTCTTCACAGTCTTTACGCTTGTGCGAGACATAAACCTGAGAGGCGGGATCGCTGCCGACCAGGATCACCGCGAGGCCCGGTGTGCGCAGGCCTTGCTCGCGACGCTCGGTGACTCGTTTGGCGATCTGCTGGCGCAGGCTGGCGGCGATCGATTTGCCGTCGATTAGTTGTGCAGTCATTGCGCGTGATTAACCATCGAGAGGGGAAAAAAAGAGAACGCATTCTCGCATGTCATGAGGTGAGGGCAAAGGCGCTTGGTCTGCAAATTCCGCTAAGCCCTTTAATTAAATGAATTTTTTATAAAAAGGATTTGACGGCCTTCGGGGCGCTCTATACTATTCGTCGCACTTGTCGGGCACAGCCTAGCACTGGATGAGAAGGTCAAGCGGAATTACGGTTCTGCGAGGCTGGAAAGCTCTTAGTTTGTAGTCCTCCAAGAGTACAGATTAATAAGGCGCCCGTAGCTCAGCTGGATAGAGCATCCGCCTTCTAAGCGGATGGTCGCAGGTTCGAGTCCTGCCGGGTGCGCCATTAGGCAGCTTTGGCACAAGTAGCGCAATATGGTGGGCGTAGCTCAGTTGGTAGAGCACGGGATTGTGACTCCCGTTGTCGAGGGTTCGATCCCCTTCGTCCACCCCATATTTTGAAAGGCGCCAGATTAACAGTCTGGCGCCTTTGCTTTAACAGCTTCAAACGCGGATGTGGTGGAATTGGTAGACACACTGGATTTAGGTTCCAGCGCCGCAAGGTGTAAGAGTTCGAGTCTCTTCATCCGCACCAAATAAAGCTTCACGCAAGCCGGCTGGCTTGGTTGGGGCGCAGCAAGGGAGTTGTTTGGCTTCTTTGCAAGGCAATATGGTGGGCGTAGCTCAGTTGGTAGAGCACGGGATTGTGACTCCCGTTGTCGAGGGTTCGATCCCCTTCGTCCACCCCATATTTCGAGAGGCGCCAGATTTAACAGTCTGGCGCCTTTTTTGTTTTAGCGGTTCGAGTGTTAAGCGGCTGCATGTCCTGGGTCGCAGGGGCGGGGTGTTTCGTCGTATTTATGTTTCTCGATGATGCCGCGCCACCCGCCGACCTTGCTCGCAAGATCGGCTGTCAGGGAGATGATTGGCAGTTCTTCTATATATAGAAGGATTGGTGCAGAGCCTTGGCATGACTGGCTGTATTTGCTAACAGGGCGAGGCGCAACCGTTTGTCCCTCGCCTATAAATTGCCTGCTGCTTTTTTACCCGTTTTCAGTAGGGTGACTTCTTGAGTTTGACCCACTAGAATGCATGCCCTTGATTCTGGGGTCGGAAACGGCCGGCTAACGTCTGTGCAACGAGGAATATCCATGCAAGTTTCTGTTGAAAATACTTCTGCTCTTGAGCGCCGCATGAGCATCACCGTGCCGGCTGAGCGCATCGAGACTCAGGTCAACAAGCGTCTGCAGCAGACTGCCCAAAAGGCCAAGATTGCTGGCTTCCGTCCAGGCAAAGTGCCAATGAGCGAAATCAAGCGCCGTTTCGGTGCTGATGCGCGTCAGGAAGCCGTAGGCGATGTGATCCAGTCTTCCTTCTACGAAGCTGTTGTCGAGCAGAAGCTGAATCCGGCTGGCGCTCCTTCGATCGAGCCTAAATCGATGGAAGCCGGCAAAGATCTGGAATACGTCGCTATCTTCGAAGTGTTCCCTGAGTTCACCGTTGCTGGCTTCGACGGTATCACCGTAGAGCGCCTGAGCGCTGACGTGGCTGATGCCGATCTGGACAAGATGCTGGACGTCCTGCGCAAGCAGAACACCCGTTTCGAAGTGGCCGATCGCGCTGCTCAGAACGACGACCAACTGAACATCGATTTCGTTGGCAAGGTTGACGGCGAAGTGTTCGCTGGCGGTTCCGCCAAAGGTACTCAGCTGGTTCTGGGTTCCGGTCGTATGATTCCTGGCTTCGAAGACGGTCTGGTTGGCGCTAAAGCTGGCGAAGAGCGTGTTCTGAACCTGACCTTCCCTGAGGACTATCAGAACCTCGACCTGGCCGGCAAAACTGCTGAGTTCACCGTTACCGTGAACACTGTTTCCGAGCCAAAACTGCCAGAGCTGAACGAAGAGTTCTTCGCGCAATTCGGCATCAAGGAAACAGGTCTGGAAGGCTTCCGCACCGAAGTTCGCAAGAACATGGAGCGCGAGCTGCGTCAGGCGATCAAATCCAAGGTCAAGAATCAGGTAATGGACGGTCTGCTGGCCACCAACCCGATCGAAGTGCCTAAGGCTCTGCTGTCCAACGAAGTTGACCGTCTGCGCGTGCAGGCTGTTCAGCAGTTCGGTGGCAACATCAAGCCTGACCAACTGCCGGCCGAGCTGTTCGAAGAACAAGCCAAGCGCCGCGTTGTGCTGGGTCTGATCGTGGCTGAAGTGGTCAAGCAATTCGACCTCAAGCCTGACGAAGCCCGCGTTCGCGAAATGATTCAGGAAATGGCTTCGGCCTACCAAGAGCCTGAGCAGGTTGTGTCCTGGTACTACAAGAACGACCAGCAACTGAACGAAGTCCGTTCGGTTGTGCTGGAAGAACAAGTTGTGGATACTGTTCTGCAGAAGGCTAACGTGACCGACAAATCGGTCTCTTACGAAGAAGCAGTCAAGCCGGTAGAAGCTCCACAAGCCGACTGATAGCTTTTTGCGGTAAGAAGTAATCACCATAAGCCAGCCTTCGTGCTGGCTTATGCGTATTCAAGACATAACTATTTGGGAGTGACTGCAGAGCATGTTCCGTAATTCGTATATTCAGCAGAACTCTGATATCCAGGCCGCAGGCGGCCTGGTCCCGATGGTTGTCGAGCAGTCCGCTCGTGGCGAGCGCGCCTACGACATCTACTCGCGTCTTCTCAAGGAGCGAGTGATCTTTCTGGTTGGCCCGGTAGAGGACTACATGGCTAACCTGATTTGTGCGCAACTGCTGTTCCTTGAAGCGGAAAACCCGGACAAGGACATCCATCTCTATATCAACTCCCCGGGCGGTTCGGTGACAGCGGGCATGTCGATCTACGACACCATGCAGTTCATCAAACCCAACGTATCGACCACCTGTATCGGTCAGGCGTGCAGCATGGGCGCGTTTCTACTGACAGCCGGTGCCCCTGGCAAGCGTTTCTGCCTGCCGAACTCACGCGTGATGATTCACCAGCCACTGGGCGGTTTCCAGGGGCAGGCGTCGGATATCGAAATCCATGCCAAGGAAATCCTCTTCATTCGTGAGCGTCTCAACACGCTGATGGCCAAGCACAGCGGGCACACTCTTGAAGAGATCGAGCGTGATACCAACCGCGATAACTTCATGAGTGCAGAAGCCGCGCGTGAGTACGGGTTGATCGATGAAGTGATCAGCCAGCGCCCCGCTTAAAATAAGCAGCTCAAAATAGGGTTGGTCGGCTGGTCCGATCACCTGCGGGCTTGAAAAAGCCCGCAATAGCCTTCATCTTGTGTTGCAAGCCTATCGGATTTGGATCGAACGAATGACTGACACCCGCAACGGCGAGGACAACGGCAAGCTGCTCTATTGCTCCTTCTGTGGCAAAAGCCAGCATGAAGTGCGCAAATTGATTGCCGGCCCCTCGGTCTTTATCTGCGACGAGTGCGTCGACCTGTGCAATGACATCATCCGTGAGGAGGTGCAGGAAGCCCAGGCCGAAAGCAGCGCGCATAAATTGCCTTCGCCTAAAGAAATCAGCGGCATCCTTGATCAGTACGTAATTGGTCAGGAGCGTGCGAAAAAGGTTCTGGCCGTAGCGGTGTACAACCACTACAAGCGTCTGAACCAGCGCGACAAAAAGAATGACGACGTCGAACTCGGCAAAAGCAACATCTTGCTGATCGGCCCGACAGGCTCGGGTAAAACCCTGCTGGCCGAAACACTGGCCCGCTTGCTGAACGTTCCGTTCACCATCGCCGACGCAACCACCCTCACCGAGGCGGGTTACGTGGGTGAAGATGTCGAGAACATCATTCAGAAGCTGTTGCAGAAGTGCGATTACGATGTGGAAAAAGCCCAGATGGGCATTGTCTACATCGATGAGATCGACAAGATCTCGCGCAAGTCCGACAACCCGTCGATCACCCGGGACGTTTCCGGTGAAGGCGTGCAGCAGGCCCTGCTCAAGTTGATCGAAGGTACGGTCGCTTCCGTTCCGCCTCAAGGTGGTCGCAAGCATCCGCAGCAGGAATTCCTTCAGGTCGACACCCGTAACATCCTGTTCATCTGCGGCGGTGCATTCTCCGGTCTGGAAAAGGTTATTCAAAACCGTTCCACCAAGGGCGGCATTGGTTTCAACGCGGAAGTACGCAGCAAGGAAGAAGGCAAGAAAGTCGGTGAATCCCTGCGTGAAGTCGAGCCTGACGATCTGGTCAAGTTCGGTCTGATCCCGGAATTCGTCGGTCGTCTGCCGGTCCTTGCTACGCTGGACGAGCTTGATGAAGCTGCGTTGATGCAGATTCTCACCGAGCCGAAAAATGCTCTGACCAAGCAGTATGCCAAGCTGTTCGAGATGGAAGGCGTGGACCTGGAATTCCGGGCCGACGCACTGAAATCGGTCGCCAAACGTGCCCTGGAACGCAAGACCGGTGCCCGTGGACTGCGTTCGATTCTCGAAGGTGTATTGCTCGACACTATGTATGAAATCCCCTCGCAGTCCGAGGTGAGTAAAGTAGTGATCGATGAAAGCGTTATAGAAGGCAAGTCCAAGCCACTGTATATCTACGAAAACAGTGAGCCTGCTGCCAAGGCTGCGCCAGACGCTTAAGCGTCAGGCAGCTGGAACAAAGAAGGGGCCTTCGGGCCCCTTTGCTTTTGTGGGAGCTGGCCTGCCAGCGATGGCGGCCTGACAGCTGACCATTTTCTCAAGCTTCTTCAGGCTGCGATCTTTTACTTGCCCTTATCTGCTTGTTTTTTTCTAAACAAGCCCCCATCTTGGTTTCAAGCTTACTTCCATCTGTTTACGGCCTTATGGCCGCCGTAGAGGCGAAATCATGAAGACAACCATCGAATTGCCTCTCCTGCCATTGCGTGATGTTGTGGTTTATCCGCACATGGTTATCCCGCTGTTCGTGGGGCGCGAGAAATCCATCGAAGCCCTCGAGGCCGCGATGACGGGCGACAAGCAGATCCTTCTGCTGGCTCAGAGAAACCCTGCTGACGACGATCCCGGTGAAGATGCACTTTATCGCGTAGGTACAATTGCGACCGTTCTGCAGCTGCTCAAGCTGCCTGACGGCACCGTCAAGGTTCTGGTCGAAGGCGAGCAGCGGGGCGCCGTGGAGCGCTTCAGCGAAGTGGACGGCCACTGCCGTGCCGAAGTCTCGTTGATCGACGAAGTCGACGCGCCTGAGCGTGAGTCGGAAGTGTTTGTTCGCAGCCTGTTGGCTCAGTTCGAACAATATGTGCAGCTGGGCAAGAAAGTCCCGGCTGAAGTCCTGTCGTCGCTCAACAGCATCGACGAGCCAGGTCGCCTGGTCGACACCATGGCCGCCCACATGGCCCTGAAGATCGAGCAGAAGCAGGAAATCCTCGAAATCATCGATTTGTCGGCCCGGGTCGAGCACGTCCTGGCGTTGCTGGATGCCGAGATCGATCTGCTGCAAGTCGAAAAACGCATTCGCGGTCGTGTCAAAAAACAAATGGAGCGCAGCCAGCGCGAGTACTACCTGAATGAGCAGATGAAGGCCATTCAGAAAGAGCTCGGCGACAGCGACGAAGGCCACAACGAAATTGAAGAGCTGAAAAAGCGCATCGATGCCGCGGGCCTGCCGAAAGATGCCTTGGCCAAAGCTCAGGGTGAACTGAACAAGCTGAAACAAATGTCGCCAATGTCCGCGGAAGCGACGGTGGTGCGTTCGTACATCGACTGGCTGGTTCAAGTGCCGTGGAAGGCTCAGAGCAAAGTGCGTCTGGACCTTGCGCGCGCAGAAGACATCCTCGATGCAGACCACTACGGTCTGGAAGAAGTCAAAGAGCGGATCCTCGAATACCTCGCCGTGCAAAAGCGCGTGAAGAAAATTCGCGGGCCGGTGTTGTGCCTGGTCGGTCCTCCGGGGGTGGGTAAAACCTCTCTGGCGGAGTCGATCGCTCACGCCACCAACCGCAAATTCGTCCGTATGGCCCTTGGTGGCGTGCGTGATGAAGCGGAGATCCGCGGTCATCGCCGGACTTACATCGGTTCGATGCCGGGAAGATTGATTCAAAAGATGACAAAGGTGGGCGTCCGCAACCCGCTGTTCCTGCTCGATGAAATCGACAAAATGGGCAGCGACATGCGTGGCGATCCGGCGTCGGCGTTGCTGGAAGTGCTCGATCCTGAGCAGAACCACAACTTCAACGATCACTATCTGGAAGTCGACTACGACCTGTCCGATGTGATGTTCCTTTGCACCTCGAACTCCATGAATATTCCGCCGGCGCTGCTCGACCGGATGGAAGTGATTCGTCTGCCGGGTTACACCGAAGACGAGAAGATCAACATCGCCGTCAAATACCTTTCGCCAAAGCAGATTACGGCCAACGGTTTGAAGAAAGGCGAGCTGGAATTTGACGCCGAAGCGATCCGCGACATCATCCGCTACTACACCCGCGAAGCCGGTGTACGTGGGCTGGAGCGCCAGATTGCCAAGGTTTGCCGCAAGGCGGTCAAAGAGCATGCACTGGAAAAACGCTTCTCGGTGAAGGTCACTGCCGAGATGCTGGAACACTTCCTGGGTGTGCGCAAATTCCGCTACGGCCTGGCCGAATCGCAGGATCAGATCGGTCAGGTGACCGGGCTGGCCTGGACTCAGGTGGGTGGCGAATTGCTGACCATCGAAGCCGCTGTCGTGCCGGGTAAAGGCCAGTTGATCAAGACCGGTTCGTTGGGCGATGTGATGGTCGAATCGATCACCGCTGCGTTGACCGTTGTCCGCAGCCGCGCGAAGAGCCTGGGGATTCCCCTGGACTTCCACGAGAAGCGCGACACGCACATCCACATGCCGGAAGGGGCGACCCCGAAAGACGGCCCTAGCGCCGGCGTAGGCATGTGCACGGCCCTGGTGTCGGCATTGACCGGGATCCCGGTGCGTGCAGACGTCGCGATGACAGGCGAAATCACCTTGCGTGGTCAGGTGCTGGCGATCGGCGGTTTGAAGGAAAAACTGCTGGCTGCTCACCGCGGCGGGATCAAGACAGTGATCATTCCTGAAGAGAACGTACGCGATCTGAAGGAAATTCCTGACAATATCAAGCAAGATCTGCAGATTAAACCCGTTAAATGGATTGACGAGGTCCTGCAAATTGCGCTGCAATACGCGCCGGAGCCGCTGCCTGATGTGGTTCCAGAGATAGTTGCAAAGGATGAAAAACGCGAGTCTGACTCTAAGGAAAGAATTAGCACGCATTAGTACGCATTTGCCTGGGTGGCTTGTTGACAGCTTTTTAGAGCCCTTGTTATAAAGCGGCTCTTAAGTGTCTGTAGGCCATTCAGCACTCGTTTTTGCTTTCACCAAAAAACTTAGAATCATACTCAAATAGATATAAGGGGACTTAGAGTGAACAAGTCGGAACTGATTGATGCTATCGCTGCATCCGCTGATATCCCGAAAGCTGCTGCTGGCCGTGCGCTGGACGCTGTAATCGAATCCGTCACTGGCGCTCTCAAGGCTGGCGACTCTGTTGTTCTGGTTGGTTTCGGTACGTTCTCCGTCACCGATCGTCCAGCTCGCATTGGTCGTAACCCACAGACCGGTAAAACGCTGGAAATCGCTGCAGCCAAAAAACCAGGTTTCAAAGCCGGTAAAGCCCTGAAAGAAGCTGTCAACTAAGTTCGTTTCAGGTTTTTGCCTATCCGGGTCGGGGTCATGCCTGACCTGGCAGCGGAGCGGTAGTCCAGTCGGCAAGTTGCCGGTCCGAGACACCGAGGGTCGCAAGTTCGAACCCTTGGTCCGCTCCGCCAGTTACGAGAAGGCGCATCCTCGGATGCGCCTTTCTTCTATCCGGATTCTACCCACGCTCCACGGTTGCCTAATTTTGAAGTTCAACCGTTTCTGGGGGACGCATGCTGCAGAATATCAGGGACAATTCACAAGGCTGGATTGCCAAGACCATTATCGGGGTCATCGTTGCACTGATGGCTTTGACCGGTTTCGACGCCATTTTTCAGGCCACGACCAGTCGTAATGACGCGGCCAAGGTCAACGGCGAAGAAATCAGCCAGAACGAGCTGAGCCAGGCGGTTGATATGCAACGCCGTCAGCTTATGCAACAGCTGGGCAAGGATTTCGACGCCTCCTTGCTCGACGAAAAAATGCTGCGCGAATCGGCCCTCAAAGGCTTGATCGACCGCAAACTGCTGCTGCAAGGCGCAGAGGAATCGAAATTCGCTTTCTCCGAAGCGGCTTTGGACCAAGTGATCCTGCAAACGCCTGAATTCCAGGTCGATGGCAAGTTCAGTCCTGAGCGTTTCGACCAAGTGATTCGTCAACTCGGCTACAGCCGCATGCAGTTCCGCCAGATGCTGGCTCAGGAAATGCTGATCGGTCAGCTGCGCGCTGGCCTGGCCGGTAGCGGTTTCGTCACCGACGCACAGGTTCTGGCTTTCGCCCGTCTGGAAAAACAGACCCGCGATTTCGCTTCCCTGAACGTCAAGGTTGACCCGGCAGCGGTGAAGCTGACCGACGATGAGGTCAAGGCCTACTACGACGAGCACGCCAAGGAATTCATGACGCCGGATCAGGTCGTCATCGATTACCTGGAATTGAAGAAGTCTTCCTTCTTTGATCAGGTCGCCGTGAAGGACGAAGACCTGCAAGCGGCGTATCAGAAGGAAATCGCGAACCTGTCCGAACAACGCCGGGCTGCGCACATTCTGATCGAAGTGAACGATAAGATGACCGAGGCGCAAGCCAAGGCCAAGATCGAAGACATCCAGGCACGTCTGGCCAAAGGCGAGAAATTCGAGGCACTGGCCAAGGAATTCTCCCAGGACCCAGGTTCGGCGAACAATGGCGGTGACTTGGGCTACGCAGGCCCTGGTGTCTACGATCCAGCGTTCGAAACAGCGCTGTATGCGTTGGCCAAGGATCAAGTGTCGGCGCCGGTTCGCACCGACTTCGGTTTCCACCTGATCAAACTGTTGGGCGTTGAAGCACCGGAAGTTCCGACGCTTGCCAGCCTGAAAGACAAGCTGACCCGTGAGCTGAAAACTCAGCAGGTCGAGCAGCGTTTCGTCGAGGCAACCAAGCAACTGGAAGACTCCTCGTTCGAATCTTCCGATCTGGCTCAGCCGGCGCAAGACCTGAAGCTGACTGTTCACACCTCCAAGCCGTTTGGCCGTGAGGGTGGCGAGGGTGTTTCGGCTAACCGTGCCGTGATCACTGCTGCGTTCAGTCCTGAAGTGCTGGATGAAGGTGCCAACAGCACCGCCATCGAGCTGGACCCGGAAACCGTGATCGTGCTGCGCGCCAAGGAGCACCTGAAGCCTGCGCAACTGCCGCTTGAAAGCGTGAATGCCAGCATTCGTGCGCAATTGGCCAAGGAGCACGCCAGTGCTGCCGCCAAGACCAAGGCTGATGAGCTGATCGCCAGCCTGCGCGATGGCAAGACTCCGCTGAACAAGGCGATCGACGGTCAAAGCTGGAAAGTGACTGAAGCCGCTACTCGCGCTCAGGAAGGGATTGATCCAACTGTGCTGCAAGCACTGTTCCGTATGCCGAAGCCTGCCGCCAAGGACAAGCCGACCTTCAGCAGCGTGACCCTGGCCGATGGTAGCCTGGTGATCGTGCGTCTGAACGGCGTGAACGAAGCCGCAGCGCCGACCGACGAAGAGAAGGCTCAGTACCGTCGCTTCCTCGCCTCGCGCATCGGCCAGCAGGACTTTGCGGCCTACCGCAAACAGCTGGAAAGCCAGGCCGAGATCAAGCGTTTCTGATACTCGACTGAGTTACCGCTACACAAAGACCCCGGCCGAAACGCCGGGGTTTTTTATGCGTGCGATTCCTGGCGGGATGCGATCAAAGGGATCCTTTGCTGTAGCCCCGAACGGGACTTTTTCCCGTAACTGACAGTCAGTAGACTTGTAAACGTTTTAAGACACTAATCGATGCTCCGCTAAGCATCGATCTGTTGCACAATACGCCCCGGATCGTTTTCCTCAGGATGTTCAATGTTTAAATCAATTCCCATGCGTGTTGCCGGGCTGGCGCTGATGCTGGCCACTGCTGCCGGCTGCTCGTCGAAGAAAGCCCCCATCTATGAGCATGAGAACTTCGATGACTCCGGGACGTTTTCGCGCAATTACCCGGTGACGGATGCGCAGACCTGCGAAGCCGCCCGCCGGGCGTTGCTCAGCCAGGGCTACATCATCACCAGCGCCGACCCGAAACTGGTCAGCGGGCACAAAAGCTTCCAGCAGACCGGCGAGACCCACATGGAGATCAGCTTCAGTGTGGTCTGTGCCGATGATGGCAGTGAAGGGCATCATGCGACCATGTTCGCCAACGCCCTGCAGGATCGCTATGCACTGAAGAAGACCAACAACTCCGCCAGCGTGGGTGTGGGTGTGCTGGGTTCGGTGTCGATGCCAATCGGTTCGTCCGACGATTCGATGGTCAAGGTTGCCAGCGAAACCGTTTCGTCGGCCAAGTTCTATGAGCGTTTCTTTGCGCTGGTGGAGTTGTTCCTGCCGCCGGAAGCGAAGAAGGCTGCGCACATCACCGAAAAACCTAAAACCGACCTGGGCATGCCTGAAGTCAAGGCTGCTCCGGCGCCTTTGGCGCCGACGCCGGCTGTTGAGCCAGCGCCCGCTCCGGCGGCTGAACCTGCACCTGCACCTGCGGCCTCCGAACCTGTCGCACCGCCGCCAGAGACAGCGCCGATTACCCCGACCGAAAACACCGAGCCGGCTCCTGCCGCAGAAACCGTCACGCCACCGGCTCAATCGAATCTGCCGCCACCGACAGAGCCGATTCCGGCGATGCCTGTCTCTAGCCAGTAATTCGCACATGACGTACCGGGATCGGTTCAGACCACACCGATCCCGTCATGGTTTTAAATTGATCCGCGTCAACCCGGGCTGTCTTCCTACAGCCTCTATCGAAAAAATCCTGTGATAAATTCCTGACCGCCTGCTACGTTTTATAAGTAGCCGCTGAACGGCGTGCCTGCGTCATTTTTCTTTCACGCGGGCACTTTATGCTCAGGGCGTTGGTCATTTATTCAGGCATTTTTTAAACGAGCGGTAGGGGGATTTCACGATGGACGATTATCAAGAAGAGCTGCTTGAGTATCAGGCGTTTGAACTGGACCCGTTGGAGCCAGCGGAAGACGCTACTGAGCTGTAGGTATCACGCGGATTGGCGATGACTGCGGCGAAACTCGCCGGGCGTCTGGCCATTCCAGCGTTTGAACGCTCGCTGGAAGGCTTCGGCTGAGGCAAAACCCAGCAAGTAGGCGATTTCACCGAACGCCAGTTCAGTGTCGCGAATGTAGGTCATGGCCAGGTCGCGGCGAGTGTCGTTGAGAATGGCGCGAAATTGCGTGCCTTCCTCGGCGAGTTTGCGACGCAAGGTCCAGGTCGGCAGTTTCAGGCGTGCCGCCACTTCTTCCAGGTCGGGTTCCCGGCCACCATTGAGTAATGGCCCCAGCAGCTGAGTGATGCGTTCACGCAGGCTGCGGGTGCGTGTCAGTTGCTCCAGTTCCCGTTCACAAAGTTGCAGCAAGTGTCGCCAGGTACTCGGGCAGTGCTCCGGGTTGCGCTGGGCGAGGCTGGCCAGACTCAGGCGCAGTTGATTGTGTTCGGCGCCGAACTGAATCGGACAATCGCCCAGTACCGCATACGCCTCACGGTAATCCGGCTCGCAGAACTCGATCTCGATCCGCTCGGCGCGAAGCGGGTCAGGGCTCATGCTGGACAATTGGTGCAGCCACCCGGCGATGATCGAGTCCACCACGAAACGGTTGTAGGCGTTGTAAGGGCTGATGGAGTAAAACCGCAGCCATGCGCCCTGAGCATCTTCGTGGAAACTCGACTGGCCACGGTAGTTGGAGCCATACAAGGCTTCAAACCGGATCAGGCAGCGCGCCGCTTCTCGAACCGTCGGCGCCTGAGCGGCGGTGACCCCCGCCAGGCCGGCCTGACTCAGGCGACTGAGCTGGCCCATGCGCAAACCCAGTGCCGGGTCGTCGGTGAGTTGAATGGCACCGTGGCCCAGGCGCATGTAACGCGGGATCGACAACCGAGCTCCCGCTTCGGCCAGGCGCGCTGCATCGAGGCCGTATTGCTCAAGCAACGGTTGCGGATCCACGCCATGGCTGCGCACGGCGTCGGCCAGGCTATGAACAAAGCCCACCGACAGATCCCCTAGGCGCATCGGCAGCGGTTTCATGGCTTACAACCAGAGGTTCAGCAACCGCGCGCCACGGGCATTGCCGTCGGCGAACTGTTGCCCGTTGTTGCTGAGAAAACTTTGACCCGCGCTGCCCTTGTCCCAGAACTGACCGCGCAGGAACACGCTCATACCGGCAATCGCCTGACTGCTGGGCGGTTGGCCGGTCAGTGTCAGACGATGCCAGGCCTGGCCTTCACTGAGCTCACCGGCCTTGAGACTGACCGAGCCAGGCGTCGACAAACCCTTGTAACCGCGCCACGGCTTTTCCCAGGTGTCGCGGCCGACGACATACGCGGGAACCGCCACCAGATGGGCGCCTTGGGCATCGAGTTTGCGATAGTTGTCCGGGTACCAGCTGTCGCTGCCGATCAGTATGCCCAGGCGTCCGGCCGGCGTGTCGACGACGTTGAGCGTGTGCTCGCCGTTGGCTTGGATAACGTCTTGTTCAGCAAACACCGGATGCATCTGGCGTTGCGGCTGGCCGACCGGCAGCCCGTCGCGACCGAACACCACGCTGCTGTTGTACAACGCGCCGTGACCGACTTTCAGCGTACCGTCGATGATGCTCGGCTCGGGCAACACAATAGTGCCGGCGACCAGGGTCACGTGGAACTCCTTCGCCAGCCCCCCGAACAGTGCCTGATAATCCTTGGCCATGCCTTTGGCCTTCATCCGCAAGTGGGCGTCGTCGAGACGACTGTCGCCCTTGGCGCTGATCAGCGCGCGGACGAACTGCAGAGGATTGCTCACCGCCAGCCAATTCATCGCTTCCTTCAGCGTGGTCGCCTGGTACAGCTCGTCTTTCTCGCCGCTGACCATCAGCCAGGTGCCGATGTGTTCAGGCAGCACGACGATGGTTTTTTCATTCAGCAAGCCCTGGTCCTGGGCCTTCTGCAAATAGGCGGCGAGCTTGCGGTGCAGGCGTTCGGGGCTTTGATAGTCGGTGGGGAACAGCTCGGGCTGGATGCCCAGCAGATTGCCGCGATCAGCGGGTGTGCCTTGATCGACCGCGAGATTGATCCGCAGGTCCGACAGGTAATGACCCACCGGACGGTCCGCGGCCCACATGGCGTAGGTCGTCAGGGCGGCAATCAATGCCATGGAGAAAGTCAGGTACAGAAGTTTGCGCATGGGGAAACAGTCAACAGCCGTGTGCAGGGTTGCGACTAGGGTAGGGCCCATGCCGGCGCTTGCCAAGGGGCGCTGCACATTTGGATCAATAAGTTGTCAGTTTCGGTCATTGAGTGACAGGGGCGCGACTCTTAGTCTGTCCAACATGACTGACGGGAGCCGAAGAGCTCCTGCATTTTTTCCGTGATCGCTCGATGTGGAGTTACAAATGGCCGCCGCTCATTACCCGCACCTGTTGGCCCCGCTGGACCTGGGTTTTACCACGCTGCGCAACCGTACCTTGATGGGGTCGATGCACACCGGTCTTGAGGAGAAACCCGGCGGTTTCGAACGCATGGCGGCATACTTCGCCGAACGTGCTCGCGGCGGTGTTGGCCTTATGGTCACCGGCGGCATTGGCCCGAACGATGAGGGCGGGGTGTATTCCGGCGCAGCCAAACTGACCACCGAGGAAGAAGCGCTCAAGCACCAGATCGTGACCCGCGCGGTGCACGAGGCGGGCGGTAAGATCTGCATGCAGATCCTCCACGCCGGCCGTTATGCCTACAGTCCGAAACAGGTCGCGCCGAGTGCCATTCAGGCGCCGATCAACCCGTTCAAGCCTAAAGAGCTGGACGAGGAAGGCATCGAGAAACAAATCAGCGATTTCGTCACCTGCTCGACCCTGGCGCAAAAAGCCGAGTACGACGGCGTCGAAATCATGGGCTCGGAAGGTTATTTCATTAACCAGTTCCTTGCCGCCCACACCAACCACCGCACCGACCGTTGGGGCGGCAGCTACGAAAACCGTATGCGCCTGCCGGTGGAAATCGTTCGTCGCGTGCGTGAAGCCACAGGCCCGAACTTCATCATCATTTTCCGCCTGTCGATGCTCGACCTGGTGGAAGGCGGCAGCACCTGGGAAGAAATCGTGACCCTGGCCAAAGCCATCGAGCAGGCCGGCGCGACCATCATCAACACCGGCATTGGCTGGCACGAAGCGCGGATTCCGACCATCGCCACCAAAGTGCCGCGTGCGGCGTTCAGCAAAGTCACGGCCAAGCTGCGCGGTTCGGTGAGCATTCCGCTGATCACCACCAACCGCATCAACACCCCGGAAGTGGCCGAGCAGATTCTGGCCGATGGCGATGCCGACATGGTGTCCATGGCGCGGCCGTTCCTCGCCGATCCGGATTTCGTCAACAAGGCGGCCGCTGGCCGTGGCGATGAAATCAACACCTGCATCGGTTGCAACCAGGCGTGCCTGGATCACACCTTCGGCGGCAAGTTGACCAGTTGCCTGGTGAACCCGCGCGCGTGCCATGAAACCGAGCTCAACTACCTGCCGGTCCAGCAGATCAAGAAAATTGCCGTGGTCGGTGCCGGTCCTGCGGGCCTGTCCGCTGCCACTGTGGCGGCCGAGCGGGGTCACGCGGTGACGCTGTTTGATTCGGCCAGCGAAATTGGCGGTCAGTTCAACATTGCCAAGCGTGTACCGGGCAAGGAAGAGTTCTTCGAAACCCTGCGCTATTTCAACCGCAAGTTGCAGACCACCAACGTCGAGGTGTGCCTGAACACCCGTGTCGACGTGGCAAAACTGGTTGAGGGCGGCTACGACGAAATCATCCTGGCCACCGGCATCGCCCCAAGAACCCCGGCGATTCCCGGCGTTGAAAACGCCAAGGTGTTGAGCTACCTGGACGTGATCCTGGAGCGTAAACCGGTGGGCAAGCGTGTGGCGGTGATTGGCGCGGGTGGTATCGGTTTCGACGTGTCGGAATTCCTCGTTCACCAAGGCGTGGCCACCAGTCAGGACCGCGAAGCGTTCTGGAAGGAATGGGGCATTGATACGCATCTGGAAGCGCGTGGCGGTGTTGCCGGCATCAAGGCTGAGCCGCATGCACCGGCTCGCGAAGTGTTCCTGCTGCAACGCAAGAAATCCAAGGTCGGTGACGGCCTGGGCAAGACCACCGGCTGGATTCATCGCACCGGTCTGAAGAACAAGCAGGTGCAGATGCTCAACAGCGTTGAGTACCTGAAGATCGACGACGAAGGCCTGCACATCCGCATCGGCGAAACCGGTGAGCCGCAGGTGCTGCCGGTGGACAACATTGTGATTTGTGCCGGGCAGGATCCGCTGCGTGAGTTGCAGGAGGGTTTGGTGGCAGCGGGGCAGAACGTGCATTTGATCGGCGGCGCGGACGTGGCGGCGGAGCTGGATGCCAAGCGGGCGATCAATCAGGGTTCGCGGCTGGCTGCTGAGTTGTAAATTACACAACCTTGTGGCGAGGGAGCTTGCTCCCGCTGGAGGCCGAAGGACTCCCTCTATCAGTGATCGTGTTGTGTCAGATTAATCACTATCGCCGGTTTTGCGGTTGCTGCGCAACCGAGCGGGAGCAAGCTCCCTCGCCACAAATTGGCTGCTAAGATGCCGGCTCTTTACCTAGAGCCGGCATCGATGCTTCTCCCTCCCAACAACTGGCTCCCCCAAGCCCCACTCGAACCCCTTCACCTCGACTGGCTCACCTCGGCCAGCATCGAAGTCGCCATCCTGCGCCTCGACCAGATCGACCCACTGATCAGCGGCAACAAGTGGTTCAAACTCATCGAACACCTCAAAGCGGCTGACCAAAACGGTGCCCAGGGCATCATCAGCCTTGGCGGTGCGCATTCCAATCACCTGCACGCACTGGCAGCCGCCGGCAAACGCTTCAATTTCAAAACAGTCGGCCTGCTGCGCGGTCATCCGCAGGAAACGCCGACGGTGAAGGACCTGCAAGCGTTCGGCATGCACTTGCACTGGTTGGGTTATGGCGGTTATCGAGCGCGACACGAACCGGGTTTCTGGCAGCCATGGCAGGCGCAATATCCCGACCTGCATCCGGTGCCGGAAGGTGGCGGCGGATTGAGAGGTGCGCGGGGTTGCATGCAGTTGAAGGCCATGGTCCTCGGTCAACTGGGCAACCTCGGTTGGAGCGATCACGACGGTTGGTGGCTGGCCTGCGGAACCGGCACAACCCTGGCAGGGTTGGCGCTGGCCGAGGCGGGCGAGCGTATGGTGTACGGCGCGCTGGCGGTGCCCGACGATCATGGCGTGGCACAGCAGGTTGAATCGATTGTACGAGAGGCAGGTTTGCAGGAACCGGCTTATGAGCTGTTCGACGCCAGCCGTGGTGGCTTTGCCAAAGTCGATCCGCTGTTACTCGACTTCATCGACCAGACCGAACAGGCCACGGGTATTCCCCTCGAACCGCTGTACACCGGCAAAGCACTGCTGATGCTCAAGCAGCAAGTCGAGGCTGGAAGATTCAACAAGGGTACCCGCCTGATCTTCATCCATACCGGCGGCTTGCAGGGGCGCCGGGGATTTCGATAAGCACGCGATCCCTGTAGCAGCTGGCGAAGCCTGCGTTCGGCTGCGCAGCAGTCGTAAAATCAGTCAACGCGGTGCATCAGGTGAACCGAGGCGGCTGGATTCACGACTGCTGCGCAGCCGAACGCAGGCTTCGCCAGCTGCTACAGAACCGAGTTCACCCACGCTTGGGCATCATCCGCAGCAGCGTGTTATCGCCCACCACATAGTGGTGATAAATTCCCGCCACCGCATGCAGGCCGATCAGCCAATAGCCGAGGGTGCCACCCAGCACATGCCAGCCCTCTATTTGCTTGGCCAGTGCCTTGTCCTCCGAGACCAGCAACGGCAGATCAAAGCCGTAAAACATCACCTGATGCCCCTTGGCGCTGGTCACCAGCCATCCGAGAATCGGCATCGCGATCATGAAAATGTACAGCGCCCAGTGCATCAATTTGGCGAGCACCGTCTGCCACTGAGGCGAGGCCGGGAAAATCTGTGGCGCCGGGCCCAGGCTGCGAGCGAACAGCCGCAACCAGACCAATACAAACACCGTCAATCCGAGCATGAAGTGCGATTCGGTGATCAGCGTGCGGCCGCCACTGCCTTTTGGAAAGACTCCGCGAAATTCGATACAGGCGTAAACCAGCGCCAGCAAAACCAGCATCAACCAATGCAGCGCGATCGACACGGTGCTGTAGCGTGAGTCGGAATTCTTCCAGGGCATACGGTGTTCCTCACAGGTCGGTCGAGCCCACCGTTCTTGTTCGCCGGTGTGCTTTAACTGTAAGCCCGTTGTGTTCTTTTTGCTTGAGTCGGGTCCGTCTTTTTTCGCAAAGAGTTGTCATTATTTTGCGCACTTTGCCTCAGCATTGCCGTCACAACATGGCCTCGTCGCTCCAATGGTTACAAGTCGCAGATTACGAGTGCTGGTGAAAGCAGTTTGAAGTGGAGTGTAACTGTTTGTTGTTCATGTTTTGTATTTAGGAGAATTTTGCGGGGTTGAATAAGTTGGTTATTGTCTGGCGATAAAGTTTGTCAGGAAGACAAACTAATAAGGCTCGTATTGGTCGAGCGACTAAAAGGGATTTGTATGATTGCGAAAGTCAAAAGTGGAAACAGGATCCATGTCGGTGCGGTAAAAAAGATGATGGCTAAACCACCGGTATCCAAACCCAAGCCAGCGACCAAACCACCTGTTTCCAAGCCGCCGGTCAAACCACCGGTTACGGTGAAACCACCGGTCAAACCGACAGTGCCCGTAAAGCCGCCGGTTAAACCGCCAGTTGGGATAAAGCCTCCGGTCAAACCGGCATTGCCGCCGGGGAAGGCGCCAATCAAGCCTTCCAGGCCAGTGGGGGCTGTCCGGCCGCCGCTGCAGTGGCCAACCTTCAACATCAACATTGACCCGATTGCCCTTGTTAACCTGCTCAATACCCTCGGCAACATTAAAAACACTGACGGGACAACCTCCTTGCCAGATGGCAGCCTGATCAGTGCAGATCAATCCTCGGTCAAGCACCCGGACGGCATTGTCCAGCACGCTGATGGACGGGTTGAATACCCGGATGGTCGAATCGTCTGGCCAGACGAGACAGTTGAATATCCCGATGGTCGCCTGGTATGGAAAGACGGGACTGAACAATATCCCGATGGCAGTGTGAAGTATGCAGATGGTTCGATGTTTGATGCCGAGGGCAACCAGATTAACGCGTAACACCGTATTGTTTGGTCCCGGGCAGCCTGAAGAATAAGTAGTAACGGATTGCCGTGAATCGCGATTGATCGTTTAAATAAAAACGCCGTTGTCTTGTATGCAAGACAACGGCGTTGTGTTTTCGGTACTCGCGATTATGAGGTTTGCGGCATCTCGCCCTTGGCCAGACGCTTATTGATGTCGGCGATCACTTGCGGCAAATCAGTGATGGTGTCGATCATGTAGTGCGGCCGCGAGCCTTCAAACATTGCGTGGATACGTTTGCGTTCACTGGCGAGTTCATCACTGCCGAGGGCGCGGAAGCCTTCGTAGTCCAGACCCAGCGCGTTACCGGAGCAGATCAGCGCGACGGTCCACATGCCGGCGCGACGACCTTCGAGAATGCCCGGCACGGTGTCATCGATCTTCACGCAAGCCGCGACGTCGTCGATGCCCAGCGCAATCACGTTGGCCAGTGCCTGTGCTGGCCATGGGCGGCCGTTAGGCACTTCGTCGGTGGCGACCACGTGATCGGCCACGTAACCGTTGGTGGCGGCCAGTTCGACCACCTTGTCCATGACCTGTTTCGGGTAACCGGAGCAGGAGCCGATCTTGATCCCTTGCTGACGCAGGTTGGCGATGGTGTCGAGTGCGCCCGGAATCAGTGCCGAATGCTCGGCGATTTTCTCGATTTGCAGCGGCATGAAACGTTTGTAGATGGCGGTGACGTCATCATCAGTCGGCGTGCGGCCGAACACGGCACGATAACGCTCGGCGACTTCCGGCTGATCGCACAGGGTGCGGATGTGGTCCCACTTGCCCATGCCCATCGGCCCGCGGGCCTCTTCGATGGAGACCTGGACGTCGAACTCGGCGAAGGCTTCGACAAAAATCTGCGTCGGCGCGAAGGAGCCGAAGTCGACCACGGTGCCGGCCCAGTCGAGGATGGCGGCCTGGAGTTTGGTTGGGTTTGCGTAATTCATGTCTTAAATTCCTTTGTAGGAGCGAGGCTTGCCCGCGAAGAACGATGACTAGGTTTGACTGACAGACCGCGTCGTCTGTGTTCGCGGGCAAGCCTCGCTCCTACAGGATCAGCGGCGTCTGCTCATTCAGATTTCGAGGACTTCCATCTCGCGCAGCACTTCGGCCACTGCCGCCACGGCCGCGTGCATCTCGGCCTGGTTGACGTGTCCGATGCAGCCGACGCGGAAGGTGTCGACCTGGGTCAATTTGCCGGGGTAGAGGATGAAACCCTTGGCCTTGACGCGTTCGTAGAACTCCTTGAACTGGTACCGCGGATCTTTCGGCGCGTGGAAAGTGACGATGATCGGCGCCTGAATCGCGGCGGGCAGGAAGCTGCGCAAACCCAGTTTGGCCATGTCATCGAGCAGCACCTGGCAATTGTTGGCGTAGCGCTGATGCCGCGCCGGCAAACCACCTTCTTCGTTGTATTGCAGCAGGGCTTCGTGCAGCGCGGCGACCACATGGGTCGGCGGCGTGAAGCGCCATTGGCCGGTCTTGGCCATGTAAGTGTGCTGGTCGTACAAATCCATTGCCAGGGAGTGAGAGTTGCCGGCTGCGTTGGCCAGCGCGTCTTTGCGAGCGAAGACGAAACCCATGCCCGGTACGCCTTCCAGGCATTTGCCCGATGCGGCGATCAGCGCGTCGAAGGGCACCTGTTGTGCGTCGATCGGCAACGCGCCGAAGGAGCTCATGGCGTCGATGATCAGGCGTTTGCCGTGTTGCGCGATGACGTGGGCGATTTCCGGCAGCGGGTTGAGGATACCGGTGCTGGTTTCGCAGTGAATCAGCGCGACGTGGGTGATGCTCGCATCGGCCTGCAACAGACGATCAACGTCGGCGGCGGTGGTCGGTTCGTCTTCGGCGGTTTCGAAGGTGCTGAACGGGCGGCCGAGCACTTCGCAGATTTTTGCCAGGCGTTTGCCGTAGGCGCCATTGATCAGCACCAGCACTTTGCCGTCGCGGGGCACCAGGGTGCCGATCGCCGCTTCGGCCGCGAAGGTGCCGCTGCCTTGCAGAGGCACGCAGTGGTGGCTGTCGCCGCCGTTGAGGATCGCCAGCAATTGCTCGCACAGGCTGGCGGTCAGTTGATTGAAGCGGTCATCCCATGAACCCCAGTCGACCATCATTGCCTGACGGGTGCGGGCCGATGTGGTCAGTGGGCCGGGGGTGAGCAGGATTGGCTCGGCAGTGCTCATTCTTGTGTCCTCGCAAAAGCTCTGTGTGGGATGAAGCTACGGGACATAAATTGCAATTTCGGGTGCTATCAATCAAATTGTTTGTTGTTATGCCAGCCATCAGTGAGAGTTATTCATGAACCTGTTCCAGCTTCGAGCCTTTGACGCCGTGGCCCGCGAAGGCAGCTTCACCCGCGCGGCCGAGCGGCTGTTCATCAGCCAACCGGCGGTCACCGGGCACATCAAGGCCCTGGAGGAGCATTACCAGATCACCTTGCTGCGCCGCACCGCGCGACGAGTGGAGCTGACGGAGGAGGGCACCAAACTGGCGGCGATCACCCGGGCGATGTTCGGCCTGGCCGAGGAAGCGCAGGTGCTGCTGGAAGCGAATCGACAATTGCTGACCGGGCGTCTCGAAGTGGCGGCGGACGGGCCGCACATGGTGATGCCGATGCTGGCCAGTTTGCGCGCGCGATATCCGGGGATCACCGTGAATTTGCGCTTGGGCAATGCTCAGGAAACGCTGGCGGCGTTGTTGTCAGAGCATGCCGACGTGGCGGTGCTGACTGAAGTCGAGCCGCGCAAAGGGCTGCATCTGCAAGCGTTGAACGAATCACGGATTTGCGCGCTGGTGCCTGAAAGCCATCCGTGGGCCAAGGCGTCCGAGGGCGTAAAGCTCACGGAGCTGGATCAGATGATCATGGTGTTGCGTGAACCGAGTTCGATTACCCGACGCACGTTCGATGAGGCTTGCGCGATGGCGTCGGTCAATCCCAGGGTGTTGCTGGAGCTGGACAGTCGCGAGGCGGTGACCGAGGCCGTGGCGGCGGAGTTGGGCGTTGGGGTGGTGTCATCGGTGGAAGTCAGTCATGACCCGCGGGTGGCGGCGGTGCCAATTCTGGGTGAAGGATTGGTCAATCGGCACATGATCGGGTGCATGGAACGGCGGCGGGATTTGCGTTTGATTCGGGCGTTTTTCGAGTTGGCGCCCGTCAGGTAAACCGAGGCGTCTGCATCGCGAGCAGGCTCACTCCCACAGGGATGTATGTTGGCCGCAGATCTTACGTACGACGCAAAACCTGTGGGAGATTCTATGTTGCCCGGCAACCCTGAATTCTCAGGCTGACAGGTATTCGCTCTGATTTTTCATCAGGGCAAATGCCACCCGACAGAGCTTTCGGGCCAAGGCGACCAAAGCCTGGGTTTTCGAGAAGCCTCTAGCCAGGTATGCCTCGTAAAACGGCTTCCATTTAGACGAGCGACACGCCGCCATTGCGGCGTTGTAAGCCAAACGACGAACCTCCGGATCTCCTTTTTTGGTCAGGTACCGCCGCCCATTCTTCTTGCCGGAATCGTCGACTGCCAAGTCCATTCCCAGGAATGCGATGAACGCATCGCTGTTCGCAAAATCGCCCCGCATAAAAGTCGTCGCTAACCCCGTTGCGGTCAGCTCCCCAACGCCTTCTATGGCTTTGCAGCGATCAATATTCGCCTCAATCCCTGCCTCTTTGCTGACCTTGCGCAGCAGTTTCTGAATAGCCTGATCCGCTTGCTTGAATGCCTTCTGCTGAGCGGCCTGCACTTTCTTCAACAAGGGTTCATTGGCCCAACTCAACATCAGCCCAGCATGGTTCTGGATCAGCGTTGCACGTCTATGGAGAAGGCTTTTCAGTGAGCTGTAGGCCTTGGGTGGCGGGCTCCAGACCCGCAGTTTGGTTTGTTCATTCTCCAAGTAACGCGCCAGCAAACGCGCATCGCAGGGATCATTCTTGGCTCGTTGTCCGACGCCACGGCGGTAATGACTTACCCGATAAGCGTCCACCACGTAGACCTGATGACCCATTTCATGAGCCAACTCAACCGTGTCCAGGTGGTAAATGTTGGTGGCTTCAACGGCGATAGCGCTTTGGGCGGGCAGGGTTTTAAGCCAACGTTTAAGGGTGGTTCGATCGTTCTTGATGTCTTGAATGATTTGCAGGTCGGTGCGATAGACAGCAATTTGGGCCTTGGCGATATCGATACCAACAACCGTCTGCGAAGTAAGGATTGTCATGACAAATCCTCGGAGCTAGGGTTTAAGTGCTTGTTGGGGTCTACCGTTGCGCTGGCTTGTCTCTATCGTCGGTTTACCGATGAATTCCTTATCGGCGCTTTGGGTAGAAGGGGCGGGACGAGAAGTCTCCCACGGTCTGTACTGGTCAGAGTCAGAATCGAGTCTGTAGTCCCGCCCACCCCTTCAAGTCTAAACATACAAGCGAGCCTGCTCGCGATGAGGCCGGACCTGCCTAAGCAAGGCTCTCGCGAACCATCTCCAGAAACGTCGCCACCACCCGCCGCGAACTCTGTTCGCGCAAGCACACCAGCGTCTCCGTCAATCGCCGTGTGCAATCCGTAATCGGCAACGCACACACCCGGGAATCCGCGCCGAACTCGGCGGCGGACACCACACCAACGCCGATCCCCACGACCACCGCCTCACGCGCCGCTTCCCGGCCTTCAACCTGAATCGCCGGGCGAATGGAAAACCCGGCTTGAGCCATTTCCTCTTCCAGTGTCTGGCGCGTCACCGAACCGATTTCCCGCAGCACCAGCGGCGTGTCGTGCAAATCCGCCAGACAGATCGATTCGCGATCCGCCCACGGGTGATTGCGAGACACGAAGGCCACCATCGGGTCATTGCGCAGCGGCAGCGAGATCAGCCGCTCGTCACTCACCTCCCGGCCCAGCAGCGCCAGGTCGGCCTGATAGTTGAACAGGCGAAACAGCGATTCGTCGGTGTTGCCGGTTTCGATCTTCACGCTGATGCCGGGGTAGCGCTCACAGAAGCGCGCAATCTGCGGCAGCACATGCACCGGCGCATCCACCGCGAGAATCAGGCTGCCGGTCTGCAAGGCCCTGGAGTCATGCAAAAGCTCCTGCGCCTCGGCCTCTATGACGAACAACCGCTGGGTAATGCTCAACAAGCGCTCGCCCAGATCCGTCAGGCGCACCGAGCGTTTGTTGCGGTGAAACAGCAACACCCCGAAGCGTTCTTCGAGCTTGCGCACTTGGTCTGAAATCGCCGGTTGCGTGAGAAAAAGCCGTTCGGCAGCTTTGGTAAAGCTTCCGTGGACGGCCACGGCATGGAAGGCTTTGAGTTGGGCGTGGGAAACCGACATCGAAACCTCCAGTAACAAGCTGAGCTTATATTGGAAATACGATAAATCGATTTCACTTATTAATCAGTAATTGTTTTTATCGACCTCAGCCCCGGTGACTGGTCAGTCGAACAGCGCCGGTGGCCATGAGCCTGTGCGTGCAGTGGCAGGCCTCATCTGACCGGTATCGCCTCAGGGAAGCAGCGGTATCGAAGTGCTCAACAATAAAAAAACAGGCGTTATTTCTCAATTTCTGCCGGCACACTCACACCCTGAGGTCAGAACCACAATGAACAACTCCATCGGCACCATCAAGCGTTGGCGCGTGCAGATCTTCGCGATCACCTGGCTCGCCTACGCCGCCTTCTACTTCACCCGCAAAGCCTTTTCCGTGGCCAAACTGGGGATCGCCGAAGACCCCACCTTCATGCTCGACAAAATGGCCATGGCCAACCTCGACGCCATCTACCTGACGGCCTACGCCATCGGTCAATTCGCCTGGGGCATCCTGGCCGACCGCTTTGGTCCGCGGGTCGTGGTGTTTGGCGGGTTGCTGATTTCAGCAGCGGCAGCCATGGTGATGGGCAGTTTCGCGACGTTGCCAATCTTCGCTACCTGCATGCTGATTCAAGGGTTTGCCCAGTCCACCGGCTGGTCCGGGCTGTGCAAGAACCTCGGCAGTTTCTTTCCCGCCGAACAGCGCGGGCGGGTGCTGGGGTTGTGGAGTTCCTGCTATGCCTTTGGTGGATTGGTGGCTTCGCCGTTTGCTGGCTGGTGGGCGTATACGCTGGTCGGCACCTGGCATGCGGCGTTCTTTTCCAGTGCTGCGGTGGTTGGGCTGGTCGCCGTGCTGTTTTTTATTTTTCAGCGCAACAAACCCGAAGACGTTGGTTTGCCGGCGGTGGAACCGGAGCCGCAACTGACGGTGCAAGAGGCGGAAGCGCAAAGCAAGATCAGCATGCTGGAACCGTTAAAAGAAATTCTGCGCAACCGCACCGTGCTCGTCCTGGGCCTGGCGTACTTTCTCTTGAAACCTGCGCGCTACGCGATTCTGCTCTGGGGGCCGGTGATCGTCTTCGAGCAAATGCCCTCGGTGGGCAAGGTGGGCGCGGCGATCATTCCCACTGCGTTCGAGCTTGCCGGGTTGCTGGGGCCGATCCTGCTCGGCCTGGCCTCGGACAAACTGTTCGGCGCCCGACGCATGCCGGCCTGCGTGATCAGTCTGTTGGCACTGACCGTTTCCCTGGCGTTGTTCATGGGCGCCCTGCACACCGGCAGCGTGTTGTTGGTGGTGGCGCTGCTGTTCGTCATGGGCCTGACCCTGTACGGACCGGATTCGATGATCAGCGGCGCGGCAGCGATTGATTTCGGCACCGCCAAGGCGGGCGCCACGGCCGCCGGGTTCGTCAACGGTTGCGGTTCGGTCGGGGCGATTCTCGGCGGCTTGCTGCCGGGCTACTTCGACTCGGTCACCGTGTTCATCGTCTTCGCCGGCTGCGCCTTGTTCTCCGCCCTGGTGCTGATCCCCCACTGGAACAGCCGTCCGGCTGGCCTGCTGATCAAAAGCGCTTTCGTGCCTAACCAGGCAATGACCGTAAAACCCCTGCGTACCTGAGGAGTAACCGATGAGACCTTTCTGGCTGGAACAGGCGCTGGAGGCGGAGTCCTGCGCGCCGTGCGAACCTTTGGCGAGGGATACCCGCGCCGACGTGTGCATCGTCGGCGGTGGCTATACCGGGTTGTGGACCGCAATCATGCTCAAGGAGCAGAACCCCGAGCTGGATGTGCTACTGATCGAAGCGGACATCTGCGGGGCCGGCGCCAGCGGGCGAAACGGTGGTTGTGCGCTGTCCTGGTCGGCCAAGTACTTCACGCTGGAAAGGTTGTTCGGTGTCGAGGAAGCGGTGCGGCTGGTCAAGGAATCCGAGCGCAGTATTTACGCCATCGGCACTTTCTGCGAGCAGTACGGAGTGGACGCCGACTACCGCCTCGATGGCACGCTCTACACCGCCACCAACCGCGCCCAATGCGGCTCGACCGATGCGGTGATTGCGGCGCTGGAGCGCAACGGCATCAACTCCTTCACGCAACGGCCGGTCGCCGATGTTCAGCGCATGGCCGGTTCCAGCAAACACCTGGAAGGCTGGTTTTCGCCGGCCGCCGCGAGTGTGCAGCCGGGCAAGCTGGTGCGCGGTTTGCGCCGGGTCCCCTTGCAACTGGGCGTGAGGATTCATGAAAACACCGCGATGACCGGCCTGGAGGAGGGCCGGCCTGCGGGGATTCAAACCCCCAACGCCACCATCCGCGCCGACCGGGTGGTGTTGGCCATGAACGCCTGGATGGCCCGGGCGTTCCCACAGTTCGAGCGCAGCGTGGCGATCGTGTCCAGCGACATGCTGATCACCGAGCCCCGGCCCGACCTGCTCAACGAAATCGGTTTGACCAGCGGCGTCACGGTGCTGGACTCGCGGATTTTCGTGCACTACTACCACAACACCCCGGACGGCCGAATCATGCTCGGCAAGGGTGGCAACACCTTTGCCTACGGCGGGCGAATGTTGCCGGTGTTCGATCAACCGTCACCGTATGCCGGTTTGTTGCAGCACAGCCTGAACGAGTTCTTTCCGGCGTTTGCCGAGGTCAAGGTCGAGGCAACATGGAACGGCCCGTCGGACCGCTCGGTGACCGGTTTGCCGTTCTTCGGCCAGATGAGTAACAGCGGTAACGTGTTTTACGGTTTCGGTTATTCCGGCAGCGGCGTCGGCCCGTGCCATATGGGCGGGCAGATTCTAGCCTCGATGGTTCAGGGGCTGGACAACGCCTGGACCCGTTCACCGTTGGTGAATGGCCCGTTGGGCTACTTTCCGCCGGAACCGATTCGTTACCTGGGCTCGTTGATGGTGCGCAACGCCATCCGCCGCAAGGAGCGCGCCGAGGATCACGGGCGCCGGCCGCGGCATCTGGACGTGCGTCTGGCCAAGTTCGCGGCGGCGGCAGGCAAGGCTGACAAGGGCTGATCAGTCCTGACGGTTGACCAGCCAATCGAGCAGCAAGCGTCCATCGCCCCGTGGCGGTCGAGCGAGTCGAGGCGCTGGCGGGTTGCTCGAAGCCGCACACAGCACCGGGCGATCCGGGTCGCTGTCGAGAAAACTGATCAGCACGTCGGTGCCGGCGAGCGGCAGCCAGGACGGATCGATCCGACCGTCCGGCGCTGCGAGGGCCACGGGTAGCCAGAGGCCGGTGGATTGATCGTCATCGGCCTGCGCAGCGGGCCACAAACGGACTTCTATTCGCCCTTGTGCATCCAGCACCGCCGGCTGCCCGACCGGGCCCAGCACCCGCGCCGTCTGATAACCCGGAATACTCGGTCTGGCCTGCGTGAGCGCGGGCCGGAACACCGTGGACCACGGAATGGCGCTGAACTGATTGCTGTAACGCCGGGTCATGTCGAATGTGTCCTCGGCGAGAATCGACGGCTGTTGGCCTTGATGCCGGATCTCGGTCAGCAGCCACTGATCGTTGAAGTTCGGGATGGGATGTTCCGACACTTGCACGATGCATCCGTTGCGCACATCACTGTGATTGCTTTGCCCCTGTACCTGACGGTGTCGACAGCGCAGGCGTTCGAGTGATCGACGACTCGATTGCTCACGCTCGAGCTGTTGCGGCGCAGGCGACGCGGTGAGTGGGGGCGAGGCGTGACGCTGGAACAATTCACTGATCACCGGCGCGTGGGTGCGATGGGGTGATTCTTCGTAAAAGGGCATCAGCAGCGGTTCCTGGGGGAAGCTCAGGCTGTCATCCGCCAGCACCAGCACATGGCCGTCGCGCTGATGTTCGAAGTGATAGTGGATGCCTTCCTCTTCGCAGAGCCGTTGCAGGAACGCCAGGTCGGTCTCATCAAACTGAATGCAAAACGGTCGCACGGGATAGCGCCCGTTCGGCAATTCAAAACGGTAGCTTTCTTCGGGGATCGCGTTTTGCGCGAGCAACTGGCGCAGGATGGCGGGCACGCCGAGTTGATGAAAGACCCGACGGCAAGGGTGCCGGTCCAGGTGTAGAAGCCAGGGCACCAATACCAGGTGATAGCCGACTCGGTGCGGGCCACGATACTCGCGACTGGCGCTGTGCAGGATGCCATGAATGCCGGTTTCATCCCCCAGGCTCAGGAACGCCGGTTGCTGCAGCAACTGCTCGAGGTTCATGGCCGGTGCCAGGCCGATCACTTCGATCTCGAAACGATAGGGCTGGTTAAGACTTTCTCGGCCACTGAACTGCAGCACCTGCAAAATCAAACCGCTGTCCAGGAGGGTCAGGGTGTAGGGACTTTCCTTGTCGTTGTGCATCGAACGCGCTTCTGCCATGGAATATGGGCGCAGAGGGTACGAAACCACGGCCCTTTATAGTCACCGCAAATCGACTTTTCAGAATCGCCCTACAAGCACCGGTGAAGATGTCGATTCGTCATGCGGGTGTGCCGGGTGGAATTTTTGGTCGATTGCCAACTTTAGGCCGTATAAACTTGCGCAAAGCGTCGGCCAATAGATGTCTCGGCGCCACAGATAAGAGAGTGAGTAATGGGCGCACAGTGGAAGGTTAAGCACAAAGAAGCGGCATCTAACGCCAAGGGCAAGATCTTCGGCAAACTGGTAAAAGAAATCACCATTGCTGCGCGCAATGGTGCCGATCTCTCGACTAACGCACACCTGCGTCTGGTGGTCGAGCAGGCCAAGAAAGCCTCGATGCCCAAGGAAACCCTGGATCGCGCGATCAAGAAAGGCGCGGGCCTGTTGGGCGAAACCGTGCAGTACCATCGCGTGACCTACGAAGGCTTCGCTCCGCATCAGGTGCCGCTGATCGTTGAATGCGTGACCGACAACATCAACCGCACCGTCGCTGAAATCCGCGTGGCCTTCCGCAAGGGCCAATTGGGCGCTTCCGGTTCGGTGGCGTGGGACTTCAACCATGTGGGCATGATCGAGGCGTCCCCGGACAGCCCTGACGCCGATCCGGAAATGGCCGCGATTGAAGCCGGTGCACAGGATTTCGAGCCAGGTGAAGAAGAGGGCACGACCCTGTTCCTGACCGAGCCAAGTGACCTGGACGCCGTTCAGAAAGCGCTGCCTGAGCAAGGTTTTACCGTGTTGGCGGCCAAGTTGGGCTATCAGCCGAAAAACCCGGTGACCGGTTTGAGCGATGAGCAAATGGCTGAAGTCGAGGCGTTCCTGGAAGGCCTGGATAACCATGATGATGTGCAGGATATGTTTGTTGGTTTGGCCGGATAAGCCAAACGGGTTGTAATTCTATTTGTGGCGAGGGAGCTTGCTCCCGCTGGACGGCGGAGCCGTCCCAAAAGCGACGGCTGCTGCGCAACCGAGCGGGAGCAAGCTCCCTCGCCACAGGTATTGTATTTGTCTTTAGTACCTCAGTTGGACGCGGATAACGCCTGTCCTATCTCGCTGAACCCCGGCCGCGCCAGCACATCCGGCTGACAGCAACGCTGCTGCAATGCCTCCAGCTGCAAGCGCCTTTCATCACTCAACCCTGAGTCGATCCGCTCCAGCAATTCCCCCAACAAAACCCCAAACGCCCGCACCTCAATTCGTTGCAGCGCTCGGCTTTCCAGGCTGTCGCATGTCGCATGAAAAGACGCCGCGCCAAAATCTCCCAACAGGCAATCACCGTGTTCGTTCCACAAAATATTGTGGCCATAGAGATCACCATGGGTGATGCCTTGACGGTGCAAATGTTCGGCCACCGAGGCGATGCCGCGAGCCATGCGCAGCGCCACATCGGCACTGAAACGGGTGTCATCGGCATAGACGTCACGGGTACAGGACGCCAGGCTCGGCAGCCCGGCCAGATTGCGGTAACTCGGGTCGATCAGTTGCATGACCAGCCCGGCCTGCTGTTCGGGATGCCCGACGATCCGGCCTTCGACCCGGATCAGATTGGGATGAATGCCGGCGGTGATGCAGGCGTTCATCTCGTGCAGCGGTGAACCGTCGCTGGTCATTTCGCCTTTGTAGAGTTTGACGGCGACCTGAGTCGCCAGTCGTTCCCACAACGCCCGATGAATCACCCCCGAAGCGCCTTCGCCCAGTTGTTGCTCCAGGCACAGTTCAGACCAAGCAATGCTCGTCGTGGCTTCGAGGGCCGCCGCATCGGCTTCGGTTTCCAGCGGGTTACCGGCGTAGGCCAGCCAGGTCAGGCTCGGCAGGGTCAGCAGCCACTCGGGCAGTTCGGTCAGTTGATTGGCGGCGATGCGGATCAGCTCGAGTCGATGGCAATGGCGCAGGCTTTCGGGTAGACGCTGCAAGCGATTGCCGGCGAGCATGAGTTTTTGCAAGTGCGGGCGTTGACCCAGCTCATCGGGCAGTTCACGCAGGCGGTTGTCGGTCAGGATCAGCCAGCGCAACAGCGGCGGCAGCGCAGCGGCAGGGACCGTTTCGATGGCATTGGCCTTGAAGCCGATCATCGTCAGCGCGGCGCATTGGCCGAGGCACGCGGGCAGTTCGGTGAACAGATTGTCCGAGCAAAACAGCACGCGCAGATGGGTCAGGCGATGCAGGTCATCCGGCAGGCTGCTCAAGGCGTTGCCGCTGAGGTTGAGCACTTCCAGCGAGTCCGCCAGGTCGAAGATTTCTTGCGGAAATTCGGTCAGGCCACAGGCCAGATCCAGACGGGTGATGCCCGAGAGTTGGCCGGCGCGCAGTTGGGCGAGGGTATCCATGGACGGGTTCGCTATTGATCGAGTGGAGGGCGCGGGGGCCTGGAAATGGGCGACATGATAGCGGGAAAGGTGTGTCGCCTGTGAGGCAGCCATCGCGAGCGGGCTCGCTCCCACAGTTGACCGAGTTACCTGGGCGGACGCGGACTAATGTAGGAGTGAGCCTGCTCGCGAAAAGGCCGGTGCAGCAACACAAAAACTACGGATCTCTCACCTCCACCAACTGCCCCAACCGACTCCGCGTCCGCGCAAAGTCAATCGCATCGCCCCCCAGGCTTTCGCGCAACGATCGCTCACCGAGCAACGTCAGGTGCTTGTCCTGATCGTACAAAACGTCGATCAAATTGATGAAACGCTGCTGCGCCGCCATCGAGCACTCTGCCAGGTCGGGCAGCTCGTCGATGATCCAGTGATCGAAACGCCGGCACAGCTCCAGATAATCCATGACCGCCGTGGGGCGTTCGCACAGATCGCCAAAGGTAAAACCGATGGTGCGTTGTTCGCAGCGGCGCGCTTGAAGGTGCCGTACGCCGACCGGCAGTGGCAGGGCCGGTGCGCCGCGTTCCGGCAGGTCCAGCGCCTGGCGTTGCGCCACGGTGCCCGGCCAGACGTAGCGGCCATGGGTAAACACCTGCTGCGCGTGCGTCCTCATCTGGCTGCGGTAGTCATGGGGGCCGCCGACTTCCATGACCTGCATGCGCGCATGGATCAAGTCGATCACCGGTTTGAAACGTGCGTGATAGAGCGGGTTGGGCAACAAACCTTCGGGCGGATAATTGGAGGTCACCAGCAGCAGAATGCCCCGTTGGAACAACGCCTTGAACAGCCGCGTGATGAGCATCGCATCGCCGATGTCGTGGACGTGGAATTCGTCGAAACACAACACACGGCAGTCGCTGAGCAACTCATCGAGGGTGACGGCCAGCGCATCAGGCTGATCACGATGACTGAACATGCCCTGGTGCAGCCGGGCAAAGAACTGATGAAAGTGCAGGCGCTGTTTTTCCGCGATCGGGATGGCCTGGAAAAACCCGTCGAGCAACCAGCTCTTGCCGCGTCCGACCGCACCATGCAGATAAAGGCCAGGGAGTGTCTTTGCCGATTTACCGAGCAGTGCCGTGGCGTGCTGCGCCATGCAGTCGATCACGCGCTGCTGGCTGTGGCTTAGGGTGTAACCCTGGGCGTGAGCGTGGTGACGGAAGTAATCGTGGATCACTCGACCGGACGCACTGACGGGTGCAGCGGATGCCTTGCCGAACAAGCGGCGAAGCGTGGGCCAGCGCGGTGTGAGTCGCGAACGGTTGGGCGGTCGAACGGCCACTGTGATGTCACCCCGTAATCGTCAGGCAGGCTGCCCGAGCTGCGGCGGCGTAGTGTAACCAAAGGTAGGATTTGCCTTCCAGTGATGTCAAGGCATGGTCGAGCAGGACGCTCGCAGCAAACGCTATCGCCTGAGCCTGGAGTTTTTTGCGCTGGCGGCGCGGGCCGGTAACACCGGCAATCTGCGTGAACTGGTGCGGCCGTCGCTGTTGCGGCTGTCGGCCTCGCTGGGGGATTCGTTGTTTCTGCTGGCGCGCAGCGGGTTTGATGCGATCTGTCTGGATCGCAGCGAAGGGCCGTTTCCGATCCGCACCTTTACCGGTGATATCGGTGGGCGGGTGGCGCTGGGTGTGGGGCAGGGCAGCCTTGCGATCCTGGCGTTTCTGCCGGAAGAGGAGCGCGATACGGTGATCCATTACAACTTGCCGCGGCTCAAGGATTTTCACCTGTACGACGAGGTGTTCCTGCGCTCAGAAGTCGAGAATGTGCGCACGTTGGGTTATGCGGGGCGCAACACCGGCGTGCTGCAAGGCATGGCCGGTGTGGCAGTGCCGATTCTGGATCGGGAAGGGCGGGCTGTGGCGGCGTTGAGCGTGGCCACGGTGAGCGATCGCCTGGGGCCGGACCGTCTGCCGACGGTGGTGGACATGCTCAAGCGCGAAGCGGCGCTGATCGGGCCGCGGATCAATCCGTTTGATCCGCTGCTGCGTCGGCCTTCGCAAGTGTTCGGGCAGGGCTGAGCAAACTCTCCAAATAACCACTGAACCCCTGTGGGAGCGAGCCTGCTCGCGATAGTGGAGTATCAGTCGCCATTGATGGTGCTGACACTCCGCTATCGCGAGCAGGCTCGCTCCCACAGGGGATTGTTGTCGGGGTCAGAATTGGGTGGTTTGCTTGAGCATCTGCGCCGCCGGCGTATCGCTCGGGCTGACCATCGCATAGTTGTAGCCGGCGCCGGACCAATACTCGGCCTGCAACTCGCCATCGCTGCGACTGCCACGGGGCAGCAGGTTGTTTTTCGGCCCAGGCGGTCGCACGTAGAAGCTGATCTTGTGCCCGCCCTGGTCCTCGTAAACCACCATCGCCGCTGGCCCTTGCTCGGTGCTGAGCAAACGGCCGCTGACCGGTTTGTAACCCGAACTCGCCAGGTCCGGCAGGCGATTGGCGTGGGTGAAATAACGGTCGAGCCAGCCCTGCATGTCGCCGTCGTCGCTGACCTTGTAGTCGGCCGGGAGGATGCCTTGCTGGGCGATCAAGCGGTAAGCCTGCATCGCATCGGTCATCGGCGGTGACGCGCCGACCAGCGTCATTTCTCGCGCCTGCCAGCCACTCAATCCACCCACGCTGACCGCAATCAACAGCACCGCAGCGCTGGCCAGATGACGGCGGGACTGGCGTTTCAGGCGTTGGCGAATCAGCGCCGGGTCGAGGTCCGGGTTGGCCGTATAGTGCAAAGCGCCGCTCATGGCCGCGCGCAATTGTTGGGCGTCCTGCTGCCAGGCGCGCAGTTGCGCAGCGGTCTCAGGATTGCTGGCCAGGTAAGTCTCGACCAGACGTCGGTCGGCGTCGTTGAGTTGATGATCGACGTAGGCGTGCAGGTCGCGTTCGCTCGGGGGCATGCTGATCATTTGAGTATCCGCAGAGAAGGGCTGGTGATTTCGCCGTCGCTGAGTTGGCGCAGGGCCTGACGGGCGCGGGACAGGCGGGACATCACGGTGCCAGTGGGGACGTCGAGAATCTCGGCGACCTCTTTATAACTCAAACCTTCCACCGACACCCAGAGCAGCAGCGCGCGCTGTTCAGTGGTGAGACGGTCGAAGGCTTGCAGGGTTGATTGGGCAATCACGGTGCGCTCTACCGATGGCTCGGCATCGTCACGGCCGGTGAAGAATTCGAGCATCCGCGCATAACGCCGGGAACGCCGGTGGGCGTCGAGAAACTGTCGGTAAAGTATCGAAAACAACCAGGCGCGCAAGTCACCTTCAGGGCGTTTGTCGCCCCAACTGGAGAGGGCGCGCTCCAGGCTCGACTGCACCAGATCGTCCGCGCTGCTGGGATTGCGTGTCAACGACACGGCAAATCGCCGCAATCTGGGAATGATTTCTCTGAGTTGTTCGTCGATATCGTTCATGAAGTTCTGACTAGTCACTACGCTGTGGACTAGGGAGACGCCCGGCGTTCGAGGTTATTCCACGCTTGAAAAAATAAATACCGCGCGATGGAATAAAGCTGTGTGCGGTTCGTCTGCTTGATCCTTCTCACTTGTGGCCGATGGCCCTGGAGTCATTCATGGTAGATCGTTCATCACCGCCCACCCGGCCACCGCTGAGTACCGCAAGCCTGATATTGCGCCTGACTGGCATTGCTGTGGTGGTTGCTGCGTTGGCCGGGGCTTTTGCCTACGTCAACGGCACCTTTGACCCACAGCGTCTGACGCCGAAAAAACTGATCAACGTGCTGGAAACCAACAACGGCGTGCACCCGGGGTTCCGGCGTAATCACTCCAAAGGGGTGTGCGTGATCGGGCATTTCGAGAGCAGCGGCGAGGCACGCACTTATTCCAGTGCGCAGGTGTTCAATGAGGCGCAGACCCCGGTGGTCGGGCGTTTCGCGTTACCCGCCGGCAATCCCTACGCACCTGACAGCAGCGTGCCGATCCGCAGCATGGCGTTGCGTTTCACCCAGGCTAACGGCCAGCAATGGCGCACCGGGATGAACAGCATGCCGGTGTTCCCGGTGGGCACGCCTGAAGCGTTCTATCAATTGCAACAAGCGCAATCGCCGGATCCGGCCACTGGCAAGCCCAATCCTGCGGCGGTTCCGGCTTTCTTTGGCGCTCACCCGGAAGCTGCGCCGTTCCTGGCCTGGATCAAGACGGCCAAGCCGTCGGCCAGTTATGCGACGGAGACGTACAACAGCGTCAACGCGTTTTACCTGGTGAACGCAGCAGGACAGCGGCAAGCGGTGCGCTGGAGCATGACGCCGATTGCTCAGGATGCCGCGGGTGCCACGGCGCCTGAAGGGGCTGACTTCCTTGAAAAAGACCTGGTGCAGCGTTTATCCGCCGGGCCGCTGCGTTGGCAGTTGAACATCACCTTGGCGAACCCCGGTGATCCGGTCAACGACGCCAGCAAGGCATGGCCTGATGGTCGCAAAGTCGTGAACGCCGGCACTCTGGTGCTTGAACGCACTCAACCGCAACTCGATGGCGAGTGCCGCGACATCAACTACGACCCGCTCGTATTGCCGGCCGGTATCGAAGGTTCCGACGACCCGTTGCTCGCCGCTCGCTCGGCGGGTTACGCCAGTTCCTACCTGCGCCGCACCAGTGAAGTCAATCAGTTGCCTGCCGCCAATGCTAAACAGGAGGCTCATCAATGAGCGCTCAACCGAACCATTTCGCGCCATTGGCGCGGCTGCTGCATTGGCTGATGGCGCTGATGATCATTGCGATGCTGTTTATCGGCGCGGGCATGGTCGCTTCGGTGTCCGAGCGGCATGAATGGCTGATCCATCTGCACAAACCCTTGGGCGTTGCGATTTTGTTGCTCGTGATCGTGCGTCTGGTGGTGCGTTTTTCCACGCAACAACCACCGTTGCCGGCGGACTTGCCGGGTTGGCAGGCACTGGCGGCAAAGGCTTCGCATATCTTGTTGTACGCCTTGATGTTCATTTTGCCGCTGCTGGGCTGGGGGATGATCTCGGCGGCCGGGGATCCGGTGATGCTCAGCAATTCGTTCCAGTTGCCGTCGATCCTGCCGGCCAATGCGCAGATGTTTGCGTTTTTGCGCAAGGCTCATGGGTATCTGGCGTATTTGCTGTTTCTGACCGTGCTGCTGCATTTGGCGGCAGCGTTATTTCACGGTTGGGTGCGGCGTGATGATGTGCTGGACAGCATGTTGCGGGGGAAGGATCGCGGCTGAATGAGTCATGGCTGCATGCCGGGCATGCAGCCATCGAGGGTGATCAGCGCAGTGTATCGACCATATCGGCAACGGTCGTCAGCACGTCCTTGCCCAATTGCTTGGAGCGCTTGCCCGACCAACCGGTCAGTGCGTTGGGCGCGTCGTTGTTGTCTTTGAAGGGCATCTCCAGGGTCAGGGACAGGCAGTCGTACTTCTGACCGACACTGTTACAGGCCAGCGTCATGTTGGCTTTTCCCGGCTCGTCGCGGGTGTAGCCATGCTTGGTCTGGAAGTCTTTGGTCAGGTGTTTCAGATGGCTGCGGAAATGCTCTTCGAGTTTTTCGATCCGCGGCGTGTAGCCCGGGTTGCCTTCGCAACCGGCGGTGAACACGTAGGGGATCTCTTCATCGCCATGGATGTCGAGGAACAAGTCGACGCCGTAGGCTTCCATTTGCTGCTGAACGAACAGCACTTCCGGGCTGATTTCCTGGCTGGCGCTCTGCCAGGCGCGATTCAGGTCCTGGCCCATGGCGTTGGTGCGCAGGTGACCGTGGAAGGCACCGTCCGGGTTCATGTTCGGCACCAGGTACAGGTCGGCGCTGGCCAGCAGTTTGTTCAGCACCGGGTCGTCGTGCTTTTCCAGGCGCTCGATCACGCCTTCCATGAACCACTCGGCCATGTGTTCACCGGGGTGTTGCTGGGCAATCATCCAGACCTTGCGCTGACCTTCGGCGCCGGTGCCTTTGCGCAACAACTGGATGTCACGACCTTCCGCGCTTTTGCCGGTGGCCAGCAATTGAGTACCGGCCTTGGTCAGCGCCTGCTCGATCAGCCAGTCGTGACGGCCGCGGCTGTAGGGTTCGAAGTAGGCAAACCAGGCGTGAGTGGCCGTGGCTTCAAGGCTGAAACGCAGGCAGTCGCCTTCGAAAATGGTCGGTACGCGGAACCAGTTGACGTGGTCGTAGGACGCTACGGCCTGATAACCGTCCCAAGCCTTGTTGTATGAAGACTTGCTGGCATTGTTCAGACGAAACCAGTGCTCCTGACCGACATGCAGACCGCTGGCCTTGAAATGGAACCACTGGAAATGCTGGCTGCGGGTGTCTGGTTTGATGGCCAGCAGCGCTTGAAGTGGATTGCTGATGTCCAGCACTTCAATGTTGCCGCTGTCGAAATTTGCGCTGATGTCGAAAGAGGATTTAGCCACGGTCATAGTCGATTCCTGAATATGATTTTATGGCTGCTACTTTACACGCTAGGAAGGGAAAAACCGGGGGAAATTGCGGGGGGAAAGTGGGGGGCGTCCTCCTTGACGCAGACGCAGCTTAGAGACTGTGCGATTGATTCTCAAGCGCTATTTTTCTTTAGTTTGGGCCAATGATGCCGGGCTTCTCTTGCCAATCGATATGCTTTTGATATCATCCGCGCCAATCGAATTCGCAACACCTGAAGACTTCATTAGCCTGAAGCCAAAGCCAGAATAACTGGCAAAAAAAGACCCGGCAAAAAGCCGGGTCAAAAACCGTGATTAGCCTGATGAGGAGATAGTCCAGGAGACCGACCTAAGGTCTCTTGGTCCATCGACTGATCTCGCGATCAGCTTGGTGCAATAATAATCATTCTCGTTTGCAAGTCAAATGATTTTATCTGCACGATTGGAAAATTCTTTCCTGTCCTCTTCAAAACGGGCGTCTGACTCAGACGCTCTGTCCCTGTAAAGAACGATCAATCATCGCCTTGGCCATGTCGATCATATGCACCGTCGAAAAGGCCAGGTCCCGACTCGCACCGTGCAGGTTGCTGGCCGACTCGTAGGCGGTTGCTGCGGCACAACGCAACAGATCCGACGCATGCACCAGCGCCTCTTCTCCGCTGACGGCAGGGTTTACATCAAAAAATCGCTCCTCGACCACCGCTTCCGACACAGTTGGTTTCAAGTAATAGTCCAAGGCTTTTTGCGCGGCGGCGTTGCCTTTGGGCGAGGTGAGGGTGGTGTCCATTTGCATATCCGACAGGTCATTGCTGGGTAACGTCATGGCGATGGCAAGCTCCGTGATAGATTCAGATCCGTGAACCAATCCTAGTACGAACTGTATTTGTGACGAGAATTTAAATACTACAATTTGTGTTTTGTTGCTTGGAGTACGCCACGTATCGTGCCGCCCATGGATAAATGGATTGAGTTGGTCAAAGCCAAGATGAGTGAGCTCAAAGTCACTCAGGAAGTACTCGCCGATCGCCTCGGGATGTCCCAGGGCGGCGTGGGTCACTGGCTGAATAAACGCCGTCAGCCGAGCATCGAGGACATGAATCGTGTCTTGCGGGCGCTCGGGATGGATTTTCTGGAAGTGGCGATGGTGATTCGGGAGCCTTTAGTGCTGCAGGACGACGAGATGTCCCTGACGCACAAGTACAACCCGTACTTCCGTTACCCGGTCAGTGACTGGCGCGTGCCTGCCGAGGTGCGTGACGGTGAGCTATCGGTCTACGGCAAGCCGCGTTTCGAACTGACCGATTACCACGCTCAAGGCGCGGCTTTCTGGCTCGAGGTGGTCGGCGATGCGATGACCGCCCCCAGCGGTATCAGCATTGCCGAGGGCATGATGATCCTGGTGGACCCGGCCATTGTGCCGGAACCCGGGAAGCTGGTGATTGCGCAATGGTCGGACAGCATCGAAGCGATTTTTCGCAAGCTGATCGAAGAGGGCGGGCAGCGTTACCTGGTACCGCTCAATCCGACGTATCCGAAAGCCCTTTTCACCGAAGAGTGCCGAATCCTCGGCGTGGTCGTTCAGGCAACGGCCAAGTTCTAATCAGATCGGTCCGCGCAATGCGTAGGACCGATCTTCATTTCACGCTTCTTCCAGTTCGACCAACGCACTGCCTTCGCTGACCATCTCGCCTTCCTGGCAATACAGTGCCTTGATCACTCCGGCGTGGGGCGCGCGAATGCTGTGCTCCATCTTCATTGCTTCCAGCACCACCAATTGCGCCCCGGCTTCGACCGTTTGCCCAGCCTCGACCAGTACGCGCACGATGCTGCCGTTCATGGGCGCGGTCAGCCCACCTTGATGACTGTGACTGGCTTCGACGGCGCTGATCGGGTCGTAAGCCTCGATGCGGCGCAATTCACCTTCCCATTGCAGATACACCACCTCGCCACGACGGATTGCCCGGTGCTGGCGACGCACGCCGTTATGCTCGGTCAGCAGCTGCTCGCCCTTGAGTTGTGCGGTGTGGGCATCAACGTTACCCAATGTCAGCGCCCGGTCTTGTCCTTCGCAACTCAAGTGAAGGGTGATTTCCCTCGGCAGCCCGGCGCGGAAACCATTGCCCACACCCCAAGGCGAACTCGGGTCATCAGTGCGCGGAGAACCCGACTGGCTCTGGGCAACTGCTTGAGCGGCGGCTTGCCAGAATTCGTCACTGAGGCCCGCAGGCTCTGGCAGCAATTGCTCCTGATAACGCGGAATAAACCCGGTATCCAGTTCTGCCGCCGCAAACGCCGGATGGCCGACGATCCGGCGCAGGAAGTTGATGTTGGTCTTGAGCCCGCCGATCACAAACTCATCCAGCATGCTCAACAACCGCAGCCGCGCTTGTTCACGGTCTTCGCCCCAGGCAATCAGCTTGCCGAGCATCGGGTCGTAGAACGGCGAGATCTCATCGCCTTCCTCAACACCGCTGTCGACCCGACGTCCCGGGCCTTCAGCCGATTCGCGATACAACTCCAGGCGCCCGGTGGCCGGCAGGAAATCATGGCTCGGGTCCTCGGCATACAGTCGCACTTCAATCGCATGGCCGATCAGCGGAACCTGCTCTTGAGTCATCGGCAGCGCTTCACCGCGAGCCACGCGAATCTGCCAGGCCACCAGATCAAGGCCGGTGATCGCTTCGGTCACCGGATGCTCGACCTGAAGACGAGTGTTCATCTCCATGAAGAAAAACTCGCCGCGCGAATCCAGCAAAAACTCCACGGTACCGGCGCCGACATAGCCGATGGCCTGCGCCGAACGCACGGCGGCTTCGCCCATGGCGCGACGCAGTTCCGGGCTCAAGCCTGGAGCGGGCGCTTCTTCGACGACTTTCTGATGGCGACGCTGAATCGAGCAGTCACGTTCGTTGAGGTACAGGCAGTTACCGTGCTGATCGGCGAACACCTGGATTTCCACATGACGCGGTTTGAGCAGGTACTTCTCCACCAGCATCCGCGAATCGCCAAAAGAGGATTTCGCTTCACGTTGCGCCGAGGCCAGGGCTTCGGCCAACTGGCTGACGTCCTCAACCACTTTCATGCCCTTACCGCCGCCGCCCGCCGTGGCCTTGAGCAGCACCGGATAACCGATGCGTTCACAAGCGTCGCGGAAGGTGTCAAAGTCCTGGGCTTCGCCGTGATAGCCGGGCACCAGGGGCACGCCGGCAGTTTCCATCAGGGCTTTGGCGGCGGACTTGCTGCCCATCGCGTCAATGGCCGAGGCGGGCGGGCCGAGGAAAATCAGGCCGGCGTCTTCAATGGCACGGGCGAACCCGGCGTTCTCGGACAAAAAGCCATAACCGGGGTGAATCGCCTGAGCGCCGCTAGCCTTTGCCGCCGCGATCAATTTATCGATTTGCAAATAGCTGTCAGCCGCTTTGCTGCCGCCGAGGTCAACGCGGATATCCGCTTCGCGGCTGTGCCGGGCTTCACGGTCCGTGGCGCTGTGCACGGCCACGGTGGTCAGGCCCAACGCCTTGGCGGTGCGCATCACCCGGCAGGCGATTTCGCCACGGTTGGCCACCAGCAGGGTGGTGAGAACAGGTGCGCTCATCAACGCGGCTCCTTGGTGGTGGTCGGTGCTTGCCAGCTCGGCGGACGCTTTTGCAGAAAGGCACGCAGGCCCTCCTGGCCTTCGGGGCTGACGCGGATGCGGGCGATGGCATTCTCGGTGTAGCGGCGCAGGGCCGGGGTCAGCGCGCCGTTGCCGACTTCACGCAGCAAGTCCTTGCTGACGCGCATGGCCGCCGGGCTGTTGAGCAGCAAATTATCGATCCACTGTTCGACTTTTTGCTCCAGCTCATTGATCGGATAACTCTCCGACAACAGGCCGATTTCCCGCGCTCGTTGTCCGCCGAAACGCTCGGCGGTCAGCGCGTAGCGACGTGCCGCGCGTTCGCCGATGGCTTGCACCACGAACGGGCTGATCACCGCCGGTGCCAGGCCGATGCGCACTTCCGACAGGCAGAACTGCGCGTCATCGGCGCCAATCGCCATGTCGCAGCAACTGATCAGGCCCAGCGCGCCGCCATAGGCCGCGCCTTGCACTACGGCGAGCGTCGGGATTTTCAGCTTGGCGAGGTTGTACATCAACTCCGCCAGTTCCCGGGCGTCGTCGAGGTTGGTGTGGTAATCGAGCTCGGCCGATTGCTGCATCCAGGCCAGATCAGCACCGGCGCTGAAATGCTTGCCGCGGCCGCGCACCAGCAGAAACCGCAGGCTGGCATCGGTCGATACCTTGTCCAGCGCGAGGATCAGTTCGCGGATCATCTCTGCGTTGAACGCGTTGTTCTTTTCTTCACGGCTGAGCCACAGGGTCGCGAAACCCCGTGGGTCGGTCAGCAGTTCGAGGGTGTTGAAGTCGCTCATGATTTTCTCCGATCACATCCGGAACACGCCGAAGCGGCTCGGTTCGATAGGCGCGTTCAGCGACGCGGACAAGGCCAGGGCCAACACGTCGCGGGTCTGCGCCGGGTCGATGACGCCGTCGTCCCACAGCCGTGCGCTGGAGTAGTAAGGGTGGCCCTGTTCTTCGTATTGATCGAGGATCGGCTGCTTGATCTCGGCTTCCTGCTCGGCGCTGAACCCCTGGCCACTGCGCTCTGCCTGCTCACGCTTGACTTGTACCAGCACGCCGGCCGCCTGCTCGGCACCCATCACTCCGATGCGCGCGTTCGGCCACATCCACAGGAAACGTGGGTCGTAAGCCCGCCCGCACATGCCGTAGTTACCGGCGCCAAAACTGCCACCAATGATCACGGTGAATTTCGGCACCTTGGCACACGCCACGGCGGTCACCAGTTTCGCGCCGTGCTTGGCGATGCCGCCGGCCTCGTATTTCTGGCCGACCATGAAACCGGTGATGTTTTGCAGGAACAGCAACGGAATGCCGCGCTGGCAGGCCAGTTCGATAAAGTGCGCGCCTTTCTGCGCGGCTTCGGCGAACAGGATGCCGTTGTTGGCGAGGATCGCGATCGGGTAACCGTGCAAATGCGCGAAGCCGCACACGAGGGTGGTCCCGAACAGCGCTTTGAATTCGTCGAACACCGAACCGTCGACCAGCCGCGAGATCACCTCGCGTACATCGAACGGCTGCTTGGCGTCGGCCGAAACTACGCCATACAACTCGTCGCTGGCGTAGAGCGGGGCGATCGGCGTGCGCAGTTGCAGTTCGCCGAGCTTGCGCCAGTTGAGATTGGCGACGCTACGTCGCGCAATGGCCAAGGCGTGTTCATCGCTTTCGGCGTAGTGGTCGGCGACACCGGAAATCTTGCAGTGCACATCGGCCCCGCCGAGGTCTTCGGCGCTGACCACTTCACCCGTCGCCGCTTTTACCAGCGGCGGACCGGCGAGGAAAATGGTGGCCTGCTGGCGCACCATGATCGCTTCGTCGGCCATCGCTGGCACATACGCGCCACCGGCGGTGCACGAGCCCATGACCACCGCGATTTGCGGGATGCCCATGGCACTCATGTTCGCCTGGTTAAAGAAGATCCGTCCAAAGTGTTCACGGTCCGGAAACACTTCATCCTGACGCGGCAAGTTGGCGCCGCCGGAGTCCACCAGATAGATGCACGGCAAGCGGTTTTGCTGGGCGATGGTCTGGGCACGCAGGTGCTTTTTCACGGTCAGCGGGTAATACGAGCCGCCTTTCACGGTGGCGTCGTTGGCGACGATCATGCATTCGACGCCTTCCACGCGGCCGATGCCGGCAATCACGCCAGCCGCCGGAACGTCTTCGCCGTACACCGCGTAGGCCGCCAGCTGGCTGATCTCGAGAAACGGTGAGCCCGGGTCGAGCAGACGATTGATCCGCTCACGAGGCAGCAATTTGCCCCGCGAGGTATGGCGTTCTTGTGCCTTCGTGCCGCCCCCTTGCTGCACTTGGGCGAGCAGGGTGTGCAGGGCGTCGACCTGTTTGAGCATCGCCGCGCTGTTGGCCGCGAACTCCGCCGAACGGGGGTTGAGCTGGGTATGCAGGATAGCCATGGACAGCTCCGTTTAGCGGGTTTCGTTGAACAGTTCGCGACCGATCAGCATGCGACGGATCTCACTGGTGCCGGCGCCGATTTCGTACAGTTTGGCGTCACGCAGCAGACGACCGGCCGGGAATTCGTTGATGTAGCCGTTGCCGCCCAGAATCTGGATCGCGTCGAGGGCCATTTGCGTGGCGCGTTCGGCGCTGTAGAGGATCACGCCGGCGGCGTCTTTGCGCGTGGTTTCGCCACGCTCGCAGGCCTGGGCCACCGCATAAAGGTAAGCGCGGCTGGCATTGAGTTGGGTGTACATGTCAGCGACCTTGCCCTGGATCAGCTGGAACTCGCCGATGCTTTGGCCGAACTGCTTGCGGTCGTGGATGTAGGGAACGATCAGGTCCATGCAAGCCTGCATGATCCCGGTCGGTCCGCCGGACAGCACAACGCGCTCGTAGTCGAGGCCGCTCATCAGCACTTTCACGCCGCCGTTGAGTACACCGAGGATGTTTTCTTCCGGCACTTCGACGTCATCGAAGAACAGCTCGCAGGTGTTGGAGCCGCGCATGCCGAGCTTGTCGAATTTGTTGCTGCGGCTGAAGCCTTTCGAATCACGTTCGACGATGAATGCGGTGATGCCGTGCGGGCCTTTTTCCAGGTCTGTCTTGGCGTAGATCACGTAGGTGTTGGCGTCGGGACCGTTGGTGATCCAGGTTTTGCTGCCGTTGAGCACGTAGTGATCACCACGTTTGTCGGCACGCAGCTTCATCGATACCACGTCGGAACCGGCATTCGGTTCGCTCATGGCCAGGGCGCCGATGTGTTCGCCGCTGATCAGCTTAGGCAGGTACTTGGTTTTCTGTTCGTGACTGCCGTTGCGATTGATCTGGTTGACGCAGAGGTTGGAGTGCGCGCCATAGGACAAAGCGACCGACGCCGAGCCGCGGCTGATTTCTTCCATGATCACCACGTGCGCCAGGTAACCCAGGCCAGCGCCGCCGTATTCTTCCGGCACGGTAACGCCGAGCAGGCCCATGTCGCCGAATTTGCGCCACAGGTCGGCCGGGAACAGGTTGTCGATGTCGATCTGAGCGGCGCGCGGGGCGATCTCTTTGGCGACGAAGGACTGAACCTGATCGCGCAGCATGTCGATGGTTTCACCGAGGGCAAAGTTCAGGGATGGGTAGCTCATGGGTCACCTTTTGGCTTTTTTGTAGGGCGGGGAGGGCAGTGATTCGGCTCTCACCTTTACGTTAACGTAAGCCTGTGACGAATGGCTGTCAATCACCCTTTACGTTAACGTCAACTTGAGCGAGAGTAGAGCCAGTTCTGAAAAGACCAGCGACGCCTTCTGTGGCGAGGGAGCTTGCTCCCGCTCGAGCGCGAAGCGGTCGCAAATCGGCTAGTCAGGTGTGTCGCAAAGCCCCTGATTGATGATTTCACGACTGCTGCGCAGCCGAACGGGACGGTGCGACGATTCGACAAGCTCCCTCGCCACACAAGCCTCGCTCCTACAATAAAGATAATAGGAGTCGTCATGGATCAACCCAGTGCAAGCCCGCAGCGCAGCTACACCCGCGGTTCCCAGGACAAAGCCTTGCTGGCGATGACCATCGGTCAGGCATTTGACAACACGGTCGCGCAGTACCCGGCCGGGGAGGCGCTGGTCGTTCGCCATCAACAGTTGCGCTACACTTGGCGACAACTGGCTGACGCCGTCGACCTGCACGCCAGAGCCCTGTTGGCGCTGGGATTGCAGGCCGGTGACCGCCTCGGTATCTGGGCACCGAATTGCGCGCAGTGGTGCATCAGCCAATTCGCCAGCGCGAAAATCGGTGTGATCCTGGTCAACATCAACCCGGCGTATCGCAGTTCCGAACTCGAATACGTGTTGAAGCAATCCGGCTGCCAATGGCTGGTCTGTGCCGGTGCCTTCAAGACTTCCGACTATCACGGCATGCTGCAAGGCCTGGTGCCTGAACTGACGGAGCAATCCATCGGAAAGCTGCAAAGCGAGCGCCTGCCGGAATTACGCGGCGTCATCAGTCTGGATGCGCAACCACCGTCGGGTTTCCTGCCGTGGTCACAACTGGGCGATCTTGCCGCCAGCGTATCCGCCGAACAGTTGCGCGAGCGCCAGGACAGCCTGCATTTCGATCAGGCGGTGAACATCCAGTACACCTCCGGCACCACCGGTTTCCCGAAAGGCGCGACCCTGAGTCACTACAACATTCTCAACAACGGTTACATGGTGGGCGAAAGCCTCGGGCTGACGGCCAATGATCGCCTGGTGATCCCGGTGCCGCTGTATCACTGCTTCGGCATGGTCATGGGCAACCTCGGCTGCATCACCCACGGCAGCACCATGATCTACCCCAACGACGCGTTCGACCCTCTATTGACCCTGACCACGGTGGCTGAAGAAAAGGCCACGGCACTCTACGGAGTGCCGACCATGTTCATCGCCATGCTCGATCAGCCGAAACGCGCCGAATTCGATCTGTCGAGCCTGCGCACCGGGATCATGGCCGGGGCGACTTGCCCGATCGAAGTGATGCGCCGGGTTATCAGTGACATGCACATGAGCGAAGTGCAGATTGCCTACGGCATGACGGAAACAAGCCCCGTGTCATTGCAGACCGGTCCGTCAGACGGACTGGAACTGCGCGTCACTACCGTTGGCCGGACCCAGCCACAATTGGAAAGCAAGATCATCGACGAGGCCGGCAACCTGGTGCCGCGCGGCACCATTGGCGAACTCTGCACCCGCGGTTACAGCGTGATGCTCGGCTACTGGAACAACCCGCAAGGCACCGCCGAAGCCATCGATCAGGCCGGCTGGATGCACACCGGTGACTTGGCGAGCATGAATGACGAGGGTTATGTGTGCATTGCCGGACGCAACAAGGACATGATCATCCGCGGCGGTGAGAACATTTACCCGCGTGAGCTGGAAGAATTCTTCTTTACCCACCCGGCGGTGGCGGACGTTCAGGTGATCGGGATTCCGTGTTCGCGCTATGGCGAAGAGATTGTCGCCTGGATCAAATTCCACCCGGGCCACAGCGCCACCGAGCAGGAGCTGCAAGGCTGGTGCAAGGAACGCATCGCGCACTTCAAGACGCCGCGTTACTTCAAGTTCGTGGAAGAGTTTCCAATGACCGTGACCGGCAAGATCCAGAAATTCCGGATGCGCGAGATCAGCATTGAGGAATTGCGCGAAAAGCAGGTCTGACAAGTTCGCCCTTGTGGGAGCCAGCAGGCTGGCTCCCACAAGGGCGGTGGTGAAAACCTGAATCGCAGAAAGCACAAAGGGGAGCCGAAGCTCCCCTTTAATTTTGTCGTTGCGCGTGCTCTTTTTTTATTATTGAGGGGCGGTCTGTTGTTGTTTTTAGTGACCGTGACCCTTTACCGCTGTTTTTGTCGATCCCCATCCGGGATCAAGAGCAAACGTATTTTTTTGAGCGCTGACCTGCTTTTTCGCTGAGCGATCCAACCAGTTCGGGAGCTACCTGAAGGTAGTTTTATTGTTCTCTGCCCGGTTGCGGGTTACTCCGAAAAGCACCCTGAAAAGCACTTCCTCTCCAAAAAAATCTGTTAGCTGCGTCTCTGCCGTGTTGTTTTTGTTATGTCAGAGTCGTTACGTCTTATTTTTATTAGGTTTGCCGCTTTTTTTGTTCTTGTTATGCAGTAGAGATAGCAGAAGCCGTGCCAACTTTTAAAAATCGTTATAAATCAATATGTTAGTATTTTGTCTGAATTTTCCTTCAGGCAAAACCAGACAATTTGTTTCCGTGTTACTCGCTTGTGCCCCACGTTTCAGACGCAGCGGTAACACCCGCACGCCTCACTGTGCGCTGCGAGCTTTGGCCACGCGCGAGCCGGTAGGCCGCCCCAGCACGGTGCAAATCTGCTGGCCGGCCAAAATCAAAGCGTCAAGGTCAATGCCGGTCTCGATGCCAAGGCCGTTCAGCAGGTAAACCACGTCTTCGGTGGCGACGTTACCGCTGGCGCCCTTGGCGTACGGGCAGCCGCCGAGGCCGGCGATGGAACTGTCGAACACCGCGATTCCTTCCAGCAGGCTGGCGTAGATGTTGGCCATGGCCTGGCCATAAGTGTCGTGGAAATGCCCGGCGAGTTTTTCACGCGGCACATCGGCCGAGACCACGTCGAACATCTTGCTGGTCGCGCCAGCGGTGCCGGTGCCGATGGTGTCGCCCAGGGAAACTTCATAGCATCCCATGGCGTAGAGCTCGCGGGCGACCCGGGCAACTTGTTCCGGCGCGACGTTACCTTCGTAAGGGCAGCCCAGCACGCAGGACACGTAACCGCGCACGCTGACGCCATGCTGCCTGGCGGCGTCCATGATCGGCACGAAACGCTCCAGACTTTCGCTGATCGAGCAATTGATGTTGCGTTGGGAAAACGCTTCGGAGGCCGCCGCGAACACCGCGACCTCCTTGACCCCTGCCGCGATCGCATCTTCAAACCCGCGCAGATTGGGGGCGAGTGCGCCATAGGTAACGCCCGGTTTGCGCTGGATCTGCGCAAAGACTTCGGCGGAACCGGCCATTTGCGGCACCCACTTGGGCGAAACGAAACTGCCGACTTCTATATAGCCAAGGCCTGCGGCAGTCAGCGCGTCGACCAGTTGCACCTTGTCGGCAACGCTAATGGGTTGGGCTTCGTTTTGCAGACCGTCGCGGGGACCGACTTCGACCAGACGTACGTGAGAGGGTAGGGACATGGGAATCGACCTGTATTGATTGTCTGACTACTGAGGACCCCTGTGGGAGCGAGCCTGCTCGCGATAGCGGTAGCACATTCAACACTGATGTCGACTGACCTGGCGCCATCGCGAGCAGGCTCGCTCCCACAGGGGATTTTCGTCGGTTATTGGATTACTTCCTGGCTCTTGATCGTCTGCTCCAGCGCCTGGGTGCAGCGCTCTTGCGCCGTATCGAGTTCCAGCTTCATCTGCTCGATGTCGAGCATCTGCTGCTCCAGCTGTTCGCGACGTTCGGCGATCTTGTTCAGCATGGTTTGCAGTTGTTTTTGATTGCCGCCGGTGGGGTCGTAGAGTTCGATCAGCTCGCGGCACTCGGCCAGGGAGAAGCCAATGCGCTTGCCCCGCAGGATCAGCTTCAGGCTGACCTTGTCACGGGGTGTGTAGACGCGTTCCTGGCCACGACGCTCAGGGCTGAGCAGGCCTTGCTCTTCATAAAAGCGAATGGCCCGCGTAGTGATGTCGAGCTCGCGGGCGAGGTCGGAAATGCTATAGGTCTGGCTGCTCATGGAAGTGCTCGAAAAAGGTCATGGCGCTAAGCTAATGGCAGGTTGACGTTTACGTCAAGTGGCATGAATTATCAGTGTCCTTGCTGGCCTCATCGCGAGCAGGCTCGCTCCCACATGGGATCTTCAGTGAACAGAATATCCATGTACTACCGAGGTCCCCTGTGGGAGCGAGCCTGCTCGCGATGAAGGCGCCGCGGTCCAAAGCCTTACACCTTATCGAGCTTCTTCTCATGCGCCGTCACTTGTTGGCACAACTCGATCATCTGTTCGCGCATCCAGCGGTTGGCCGGGTCCTGGTCAGTGCTTTCGTGCCAGTAGAGGTGAGTTTCCACCGGCGGCACGTCGTTGACCGGCAGGTTCACCGAGTACAAGTCATGGCGGCGGGCAAAGCGCTCCGGCACGGTCATGACCATGTCGGTCTGCTGCAATACTTGGGACGCCATCAGGTAATGCTGGGAACGCAGGGCGATTTTGCGCTGGATGCCCATCTTCCCGAGGGCCAGGTCGACATGACCCAGACCGCTGCGGCGGCTGGAGATATGGATGTGCGTCAGCGACAGATAATCGTCGAGGGTGAATTTCTCTTTGCCCGCCAGCGGATGGCCCTTGCGCATGGCACAGACGTAACGGTCTTCCATCAACTTGACGTGACGCACCTGCGGGTCAGTGTTAAGCGGCGCATCGACGGCGAAGTCCAGACGCCCGGCCGCCAGTTCCTTGGTGGTCTCGCGGCGCTTGGACAGAAAACTTTCGATGATCACCGTCGGCGCCAGGCGGCGCAGGCGCTGGAACAGCGGTGGCAGAATCACCGCTTCGGTAAGGTCGGTCATGCTGATGCGATACGTCTTGACGGCCTGCAACGGGTTGAAAATCCGGCTTTCCTGCACCGACACCCGCAGCAAAGAGAGGGCGTTACGCACCGGCCCGATGATGTTCTGCGCCATCGGCGTCGGCACCATGCCTTGCGCCGTGCGCACGAATAACGGGTCGTTGAAGGTCTCGCGCAGGCGGGCCAGAGCGTTCGAGACCGCAGGCTGAGTAATACCGACAATCTGCCCGGCGCGGGTCAAATTGGCTTCGGTGTAGATCGCGTCGAAGACGATGAAAAGGTTGAGGTCGACCTTGCTCAGATTCATTACGCGGCTCTCTTGTTGTAAGGGCGTTTTTGGCCTTGATGATCACCCGATCATATATCGGTGATGAATGTTAATACACGCCGAGAATAGGCTAGGTAAATTTTCGTAGCTGTTCTAGCATCGATTGCATGACCTGAACAACTCCTCTGAACCCAGTCAAAAAGGTAGAGATGCCCATGGATTTCGCTTATTCGCCCAAGGTGCAAGAACTGCGTGAGCGCGTGACCGCGTTCATGGACACCTACGTTTACCCCGCCGAAGCGGTGTTCGAGCGCCAGGTCGCCGAAGGCGATCGCTGGCAGCCGACCGCGATCATGGAAGAGCTCAAACTCAAGGCCAAGGCTGAAGGGTTGTGGAATTTGTTTCTGCCTGAGTCCGAACTCGGTGCGGGCCTGACCAACCTCGAATACGCGCCATTGGCGGAAATCATGGGCCGCTCGTTGCTCGGCCCTGAGCCCTTCAACTGCTCCGCACCGGACACCGGCAACATGGAAGTGCTGGTGCGTTATGCCAACGAAGAACAGAAGCAACGCTGGCTCGAACCGCTGCTGCGCGGCGAGATCCGTTCGGCGTTCGCCATGACCGAACCAGACGTGGCTTCGTCCGACGCCACCAACATGGCCGCCCGCGCTGTGCGTGATGGCGACGAGTGGGTGATCAACGGCAAAAAATGGTGGACCTCAGGCGCCTGCGACCCGCGCTGCAAGATTCTGATTTTCATGGGCCTGAGCAATCCGGACGCGCCACGCCACGCCCAGCACTCGATGATTCTGGTGCCGGTGGATGCCCCGGGCGTGAAGATCGTTCGTCCGCTGCCAGTGTTCGGCTACGACGACGCGCCTCACGGTCACGCCGAAGTGCTGTTTGAAAACGTCCGCGTGCCGTACGAAAACGTCCTGTTGGGCGAAGGACGCGGCTTCGAAATCGCCCAGGGTCGCCTTGGCCCGGGCCGGATTCACCACTGCATGCGTTCGATCGGCATGGCCGAACGTGCGCTGGAGTTGATGTGCAAACGTGCGGTGAGCCGCACCGCGTTCGGTAAACCGCTGGCACGTCTGGGTGGCAACATCGACAAGATCGCCGACTCGCGGATGGAAATCGACATGGCACGCCTGCTGACGTTGAAAGCGGCGTACATGATGGACACCGTCGGCAACAAAGTGGCGAAGAGCGAGATCGCGCAAATCAAAGTCGTCGCGCCGAACGTGGCGTTGCGGGTGATCGACCGGGCCATCCAGATGCATGGCGGGGCAGGGGTTTCCAACGATTTTCCGTTGGCCTACATGTATGCGATGCAGCGCACCCTGCGCCTGGCCGACGGCCCGGACGAAGTGCACCGCGCGGCGATCGGCAAGTTCGAGATCGGCAAATACGTGCCCAAAGAGATGATGCGTAGCGGGCAGTAACCCTGTGGCGAGGGAGCTTGCTCCCGCTGGACTGCGCAGCAGTCCCCTTCTTTTTCAGGAGTAAGGGGGGCCGCTTCGCAGCCCAGCGGGAGCAAGCTCCCTCGCCACATTTGTCCGCATTTCAACTCAGTACACCCAAACCTCAACCCGCCGATTCTTGATCCGTCCCTCATCCGCGCTGTTCGCTGCCACCGGCATCTCGGCGCCAAAGCCGCGAATCTCGCGAAACACCACGCCGCTTTTCACCAGTTCCCGTCGCACTGCCATCGCCCGCAGCTTCGACAACAGGTCGGCACGCGCCGGATCGCTCTTGGCATCGCCGAACCCCACCAGCGTCACCTGTCGATTGGTTTTGTCGCGCTGCTTTATATAGTCGAGCACCCGCGACAAGTCTTGTCGGGCCTTGTTATCCAGCGTTGCGCTGCCTTCCTCAAAACGGAAATTCACCGACAGCCGCAGCGCATGGCGGCTAAGTGCCTGATAACCCTCGGGCATCAATGCGTTCGGTGTGACACTCATGGCTTGCACGGTCTGCGCGATAAAACCGTTGTCCGCGACAATCGCCTGGCCTTTGCTGCTTTGCGCAAACGCCACCAGTGCTTGCGCCCAACGATTTTTCCCGGTTGGCGGCAAGTAGAAGAACAGCCGCCGGGACAGCGGATAGTCCTCTGTCGCAATCAGGTTATTGAGCGGCAACATGGCCTGGGACTGACCATCGGCAATCGCCACGGCTTTGGCCTGGCGCACGTAGGGCAAACCGATAAAACCGATGCCTTGCGGATCCTGGCTGACGGCGTCGGACAATTGCTCGCTGGATTCGAAGCGTTTCGCGGCGCTATGCAGGGTTTTCCCACGCCGACTGAGGACCAATTCCTTGAAGGTGTCGTACGTGCCCGATTGATCATCCCGCGCATACAGGTGAATCGTCCCACCACGGCCGCCAAGCTCTTCCCAGGTTTTTGCCTCACCACTGAAAATTTGCGCCAGTTGTTCGGTGTTGAGTTGGTTCAGCGGGTTTTGCGGATGAAGGATGATTGCCAGTCCATCGATGGCGATGACTTGCTCGGCGCCGGGGCTTTTAAAGTCGCCCAGGGTTTTCAGGTCTTCCCGTTCGCTGTCCTTGATCGGGCGCGAGGAGGCGGCGAGGTCGGCGGAGGCGGCTTTCAGGGCGCTGAACCCGGTGCTGGAACCGTGGGCCGCGACTTCCACCACCACCCGGCGTCCCTGAACGGTTTCGCCGACGATGCGTTGTTCGTTGGCTTTGTCCGGGACTTCACTGTGGACTTTGAGCAGGCCCTGTTCTCGCATCAGGCCTTGGACCAGTGCCGGGCCCAATGCGGCGCCGATGGTGTTGGAGCCCTGGATGCGCAGGACCGGACCGTTTTCGGGTGTCGGCAAATCACCCGCCGACGCCGTCAATGGCAAACAGGCGCACAGCGTCAACAGGAACAATATGCGCAGCGTCATGCCGGCACCTTAGTTGGCCAAAGGAAGTGCCGGGAGAATAAGTCAGTAAGATGTCCGAAAGATGACAGTTGCCAAATGTGGGAGCGCCTGTGGCGAGGGGATTTAGCGAACGTCGCACCGCCCCGTTGGGTCGCGGAGCGGCCCTGAAATTGCGATTACGGTATTTCAGAAAAACCGCATTCACCGGTTTTACGACTGCTTCGCAGCCGAACGGGGATAAATCCCCTCGCCACAGGTCGCTCCCACAGTTGATTTGTGTAGATGTCGAGAGGATCAGCTCAACTCAAGCCAGATCGGCGCATGATCCGATGGTTTTTCCATCCCGCGCAGTTCGTAGTCCACACCCGCATCCTTGACCCGTGGCAACAACCCATGGGACGCCATGATCAGGTCAATCCGCAGCCCGCGCTTGGGCTCGTCTTCAAAACCGCGGCTGCGGTAGTCGAACCAGCTGAAACGGTCGGCCACATCCGGGTTCAAGTGGCGGAAACTGTCCACCAGGCCCCAGTTCTTCAAGCGGGCCATCCACTCGCGCTCTTCCGGCAGGAAGCTGCATTTACCGGTTTTCAGCCAGCGTTTCATGTTGTCCGGGCCGATGCCGATGTCGCAGTCTTCCGGGGAAATGTTCACGTCGCCCATCACCACCACCGGCTGTTCATTGCTGAACTGGCTTTCCAGCAATTGCTGCAGGTCGCCGTAGAAACGTTCCTTGGCCGGGAACTTGGTGGGGTGATCGCGGCTTTCGCCCTGTGGGAAATAGCCGTTCATGATGGTGACCGGCACGCCGTTGGCGTCGGCGAACGAGCCCCAGATGAAGCGCCGTTGGGCGTCTTCTTCATCGGTGGCGAAGCCTTTATGCAGCGCAATCGGTTCCTGACGCGAGAGCAGGGCGACGCCGTAATGGCCTTTCTGCCCGTGGAAATACACGTGATAACCCAGCGCCTGAACCTCGGCCAGCGGAAACTGGTCGTCGTGAACTTTGGTTTCCTGCAGCCCGATCACGTCGGGCTGGTGCTTTTCGATCAGCGCCGCCAGCTGATGGGGGCGAGCACGCAGCCCGTTGATGTTGAAGGAGACGATCTTCATGGTCGGCAGTCCTGGCAAAAGGGCGATGCTAGCTGACCTGTAGGAATCGGGCCAGTGTTGCGGGGAGGCGATTCGCTGTGTTCTGTCAGATCTGTATTGGCAGTTCGGGCCTCTTCGCGGGCAAGCCTCGCTCCTACAGGGTCCCGAGTGAACACATAATTTGTGTGCGCTACCGTACCTGTAGGAGCGAGGCTTGCCCGCGAAGAGGCCGGTCCGGTCGATGAAGATCCAGCCTTGGTCTATACCTGTGGGGGAACTGTATTACCACCCAAAGGCTCGTACCAATAAGAACGCCGCCATTTTCAGCGGCGCCCCGGGGAGATCTACCGTTATGCCCGAAACCTCGACCGCCATTGCCGATATTCACATGCTCGACAGCGGCTACGCCCACGAAGCGCGCTCCCTGCTTTACCACGCTTACCGGCACGAACCGACCTTCGGCTACCTGTTCGAGGCCGAACGCCCAGGCTATGAGCATCGCGTGCGGGCGACGGTGCGTGAGCTGGTCAAACAACACTTTCTTCAGGACTTGCCGGCCATCGGCCTGCTGGTCAACGATCGCCTGATCGGCATCGCCCTGATCGCCCCGCCGCAACGTCGGCTGGGCATCACTGAAAGTTGGGCCTGGCGCCTGCGTATGGTGCTCAGCACAGGCTTTCGTTGCACCCGTCGCTACCTCGATTACCACGCCGCCGTTGCCGCCTGCGTGCCCTCCGACTCGGTGCACGTCCTGCCGTTGCTGGGAATTCATCCGCAGTTCCAGGGCAAGCACTTCGGCGAGCAACTGCTGCAAGCGGTGCATAACTGGTGTGCCGTGGATGAAACTTCCGAGGGCGTGATCCTTGATACCGGGAATCCTCGTTATCTGGAGTTTTATAAGCGTCAGGGCTATGAGGAAATTGGCGAGGTTGCGGTAGGACCGATCCTCGAGCACGTGTTTTTCCACGCCAATCCCCAGGTGTTGCAAACAGCAACGGCATAGCGGTAGAACTTTCACCGCACGCCAGGCTCTATCACGCTCCCACGCTCGTGATAGCATCCGCGCCTATGAAGTTTCCAGGAAGAATTACCAGTGGCGTGCTGATGCTGTTAACCAGCTGCGCGGCACTGGCGCAAAGTGAATTGGATGTGCGGATCAAACCGTCCAACGATGAACTGAAAGCCAATATAGAGGGCTATATCGGCAGCCTCGGCGATCGTGACGAAGAAGCCTTGCTGCGCTTCAGTCGTGGCGCCGAGGAGCAGGCGCGCAAGGCCGCCCAGGCCTTGGGTTATTACCAGCCGCAGATCGACAGCGACGTGAAGGGCGGCAAGACGCCGCGCCTGATCCTCAACATCGATCCCGGCGAGCCGGTGCATTTGCGCAATGTCACCATTCGTGTCGACGGCCCGGCGGCCTCGCTCAAATCTTTTCGTGTGCCCAAAAGCGCTGCGCTGAAAACCGGCGCGGTGCTGAACCATGGCCGTTATGAAGACGCCAAGAAACTGATCCAGAATCAGGCCTCGCGCTATGGCTTCTTCAGTGGTTACTTCACCCATCAGACATTGTCCGTGGACCCGCGCGCCGGCGTCGCCGACATCGACCTCGTCTATAACAGCGGCCCGCGTTATGCCCTGGGCAAGGTCAGTTTCGAGGGCGACACGCCATTCGATGACGACCTGCTGCGACGCATGGTGCCGTTCAAGGAAGGCGCACCTTACGACTCCGAACTGATCGCTGAACTCAATCAGGCCATGCAATCGAGCGGCTATTTCGAAAGTGTGCGGGTGGATGCGGCACCGACGGCGTCCAAGAACGATGTGATCCCGGTCGACGTCAAACTCGAAACCCGCAAACCGCGAACCATGGGCCTGGGGCTTGGCTATTCCACTGACGTTGGTCCCCGGGTCAAGGCCAACTGGACCCGGCACTGGGTCAACCCGCAGGGGCACAGCTATGGCTGGGAGACCGAAGTTTCGGCACCACGGCAGAACGTCGGGGTGTTCTACGACATCCCCCTGGACCCGCCGCTGACCGACAAACTGCGCTTCGCCGGTGGTTATCAAAACGAAGAAATCGCCGACAAGGACTCCCTCAGCAAACTCTTGACTGTCGGCCCCGAGTGGCACAGCAAGTTGCCCAGCGGCTGGCAGCGCGTGGTGTCGCTCAAATGGCAGCGCGAGGAATACCGGCTGGGCGACGACTCGGGACTCAGCACCTTGCTGATGCCCGGCGTCAGTTATTCCTACTTGAAAAGCGACAACCGCATCGACCCGCACAACGGCTATCGCCTGGAATTCGAGACCAAAGTGGCCAAGGAAGGTCTGGGTTCGGACAACAACCTGGTCTACGGCACCGCCCTGGTAAAAGGCTTGACCACGGTGTTCGATAAACACCGTTTCCTCGGCCGGGTCCAGGTCGGTGGCAGCGCCACCAATGGCTACAAGTCCGTGCCGCCGTCGTTGCGCTTTTTCGCCGGTGGCGATCAGAGCGTGCGCGGCTATGACTATCAGAGCCTGTCCCCGGAAAACTCCGAGGGCGACCGCATCGGTGGTCGCTACATGATCGCCGGCAGCGTCGAGTACCAGTACTCCGTCGCCGAAAAATGGCGGGTCGCAACCTTCGTTGACCAGGGCAACTCCTTTAATACACTCGAACTGCCGAACCTCAAGACCGGCGTCGGCATCGGCGTGCGCTGGGTGTCACCGGTGGGGCCGATTCGCCTCGACCTGGCCCACGCGATGGATGACGACGGCGGCATTCGACTGCACTTTTCCATGGGGCCTGAGCTGTGAATCGTGGTTTGAAAATAACGCTGCTGGCGATTCTGGCGCTGCTGATGCTGGTCGTCCTGGCCGTGACCACGGTGCTGGGCACGGCGACGGGCAGCCGTTGGGCGCTCGGCTTTGTGCCGGGTCTGACCGTGGAGAATTTCCAGGGTCGATTGGGCGGGCAGTGGAGTGCTGATCATCTGTTGTGGCAGCAGGACACCAGCCGGGTCGAGCTGAGCAAACTGATATTCGCCTGGTCGCCGCTGTGCCTGACGCGCATGACCTTGTGCATCGAGCAATTGAAGGCCGATCAGGTCAGCCTGCAATTTCCGCCAGGCACTGAAGAAGAAAGCAGCGGGCCGATCACGCTTCCGGATCTGAACTTGCCCCTGGCGATCGAATTGGGTGATGTGCAGGTCGGCAGTCTGCTGTTCAACGGCAGCGAAGAACTCAAAGGCTTGCAACTGGCCGCGCACTGGACGGCGCAAGGGTTGCAGATCGACTCGGTGAAGTTGCAGCGCGACGAACTCAGCCTGAATCTGTCCGGTCTGCTGCAACCCAACGGCAACTGGCCGCTCAAGGCCGAAGGCACATTGACCCTGCCGGCCCCGGAGCCTTGGAGCCTGGCGTTGAAGGTGGACGGTGACCTGCTGAAAACCCTGAACCTGAAAGCCGACAGCAGCGGTTACTTGAACGGCCAACTGACTGGCGAACTGCAACCGCTGGTGGACAACCTTCCGGCCAAAGTACGGATCACCGCCGACGGCTTCAAACCCAGCGCCGATCTGCCGGACACCTTGCAACTCAATCAACTGGAACTCACCGGCGACGGCGACCTGAAAAACGGTTACCAGTTGTTCGGCAAAGCCACATTGCCCGCTGAAAATGGCCCGGTTGCCCTGTTGCTGCAAGGCAAGGTCGACGCCAACGGCGCGCAGATTGCCGGCCTCGACCTGACCGCCAACGACAAGCAAAGCCTTAAACTCACCGGCAATCTCGACTGGAGCAAAGGCCTGAGCGCCGAGGCGAAAATCGACTGGCTGGATTTCCCGTGGCACCGTCTCTATCCGCTGATCGACGAGCCTGAAGTGGCGTTGCGTAGCTTCAACGGTGAAGTCTCCTACACCGACGGCAAATACATCGGTCACTTCAAATCGGCACTCGATGGACCCGCAGGTGCGTTCAGCCTCGAAAGCCCGTTCAGCGGCGATCTGACAAAAATCTACCTGCAACAGATTCAACTCGAAGCCGGGCAGGGCAAGGCCGTCGGGCATCTGAACCTGCAATTTGCCGATGGCATTGCCTGGGACACTGCGCTCGACCTCTCGGCGATCAACCCGGCCTATTGGGTCGCGGAGTTGCCGGGCACGCTGGCCGGACCGTTGCGCAGCAAAGGCGAGATGAAGAATGAAAAACTCAGCCTGACCGCCGACCTCGACCTCAAAGGCAAACTGCGTGGCCAACCGGCGGTGATCCAGGCCAAGGCCGATGGCGGCGGTGAACAATGGAACCTCAATGCGCTGCAAATTCGCTTGGGCGACAACAGCATCACCGGCAAGGGCAGCCTGCAACAGAAGCTCGCCGGCCAGATCGACCTCAAGCTGCCACGCCTGGCCCAACTCTGGCCGCAACTGCGCGGTCAGCTCAACGGTCGCGTCGATGTCGCCGGTACGCTGAAGGCGCCCCAAGGCAAGCTCGGGCTGCAAGGCACGCAACTGGCCTTCGAGGACAATCGCCTGCAAAGCCTGAACCTGGACGCGACCCTCGACGGCGCGCAACGGGCGAAAATCGACTTCAAGGGCAGCGGCATTCAGGTCGGCGACACTGCGCTGGGCACACTGACCGCCAGCGGCCAGGGCGATATCAAAAACCAGAAACTCGCCCTCGATCTGCAAGGGCCGAAGTTGAAACTGGCGCTCGGCCTTGACGGTTCGCTGGACAAGGGCAACTGGCGCGGACGCCTGGCCAGCGGTGATATCCAGGCTGGCGGTCAGGACTGGAAGCTGCAAGGCCCGGCGAAACTTGAACGGCTGGCGGACGGCAAGATCAACTTCGGCGCCCATTGCTGGATGTCCGGCCCGGCCAGCCTGTGTGGCGAAGACCAGCGCCTGATGCCGGAACCGAAGCTGCGTTATCACCTCAAGCAATTCCCGATTGAAAGCCTCGCACAATGGTTGCCGAAAGATTTCGCCTGGAAGGGCAAACTCAACGCCGACCTGCAACTGGACCTGCCGGCCAGTGGTCCGAACGGCCAGGTCAGCGTCGATGCCAGCGGCGGCACGTTGCGCATGAAGGAAAAGGATCAGTGGCTGGACTTCCCGTACCAGACCCTGAAACTCACCAGCAAACTCACGCCCAAGCGCATCGACACCGACCTTAACTTCGTCGGCGGCAAGCTCGGCGAACTGATGGTGCAGGCGCAGATCAATCCGCTGCCGAAAAACAAACCGCTCACCGGGTCGTTCCGTCTCAGTGGCCTGGATTTGTCGGTGGCGCGGCCGTTTGTGCCGATGGTCGAGAAACTCAACGGGCGTTTGAACGGCAGTGGCACGCTCTCCGGCGATCTGCTGGCGCCGCAGGTGAACGGCAATTTGCTGCTCAGCGATGGCGAAGTGTCCGGACCTGAATTGCCGATGGAGTTGCAGGGCTTGCAGCTTCAAGCGCTGATCGCCGGCGAAACAGTGCAATTGAACGGTGGCTGGAAAAGCGGCAAGAGCGGGCAGGGCAGTCTCAACGGCAGCATCGCCTGGGGTCAGGCGCTGGTGGTGGACCTGACGCTCAAGGGCTCACAGTTGCCCGTCACCGTCGAGCCGTATGCCAAGCTCGAAGTGGCACCGGACCTGAAGATCTCGATGAAGGACGACAAACTGGCGATCACCGGCAAAGTATTGGTGCCCAAGGGCGAGATCACCGTTCGCGAGTTGCCGCCGTCGACGGTCAAGGTTTCCGATGACACGGTGATCGTCGGCCAGCAGACCGAAGAGGGCAAGTCGCCGCTGGCCATGAAGATGGACATCGACGTGGTGGTGGGTGAGAACAAACTCAGTTTTGCCGGGTTTGGCCTGACCGCCAATCTGCAAGGTCATGTGCACATCGGCGACAACATGGACACCCGGGGTGAGCTCTGGCTGAACGATGGGCGTTATCGGGCGTACGGTCAGCGGCTGACGGTGCGCCGTGCGCGGCTGTTGTTTGCCGGTCCGATTGACCAACCGTATCTGGACATCGAGGCCATTCGCCAGACTGACGACGTGATCGCCGGCATTCGCCTCAGCGGCAGCGCCGAACAGCCGACTACGCAGATTTTCTCCGAGCCGGCGATGAGCCAGGAGCAGGCCTTGTCTTATCTGGTGCTGGGGCGTCCGCTGAGCACCAACGGTGAAGACAACAACATGCTGGCCCAGGCAGCACTCGGGTTGGGCTTGATGGGCAGTTCGGGGGTGACCGGCAAACTGGCCAACGACCTGGGGATTCAGGATTTCCAGCTCGACACCCAAGGCAGCGGCAATACCACCAGCGTCGTGGCCAGCGGCAATATCTCCGAGAAGCTCAGTCTGCGTTATGGCGTTGGCGTGTTCGAGCCGGCCAACACCATTGCCTTGCGCTACAAACTAAGCAAAAAGGTCTACCTCGAAGCCGCCGGCGGCGTGGCCAGTTCGCTGGACATCTTCTACAAGCGGGATTTCTAAACCCACCTGTCCGGGCACGGTCCCCTGTGGCGAGGGGGCTTGCCCCCGTTGGGCCGCGCAGCGGCCCCAAAACCTGCAACATCATTCCTACTGAAACTCTGAAACTCTGAAACTCTGAATATCGAGAAGCGTCGACTGCTGCGCAGCCGAACGGGGGCAAGCCCCCTCGCCACAGGGGATTTGTGGGGTGCCATTTATCACCCGAATAGGAAGCAGCCTAACTATTACGTTGACATTCTCTGCCTAGGCAGTAACATCTCGTCATACATTCACTGCCTAGGCAGCTAATTGGTGGTCAGATGAAACATTTCACCCCAGACGCATTCCACACTTGCCATCTCGGCCTTCTGCTCGGGCGCGCTGCGCTGCTCAAGGACCGGATCATCGACACGCACATGGAACCCCACGGCATCACTGCCGCGCAGTTCAAAGTGCTGATCATCATGGCCCAGTTCGGCGTCGATACCCCGGCCGAGCTGTGCCGTCACCTGTCGCTGGACAGCGGTTCGATGACCCGCATGCTCGATCGCCTGGAACAGAAAGGTTTCCTCGCCCGCCAGCGTTCCGAGGCGGATCGCCGTCAGGTTCAACTGGTACTGACTGAACAAGGCCAGCAACTGACTGACCGTCTCCCGGAGATCGGCGCCGATGCGATGAATGAACTGGCCGGCGCAATCACCCCGGATGAGCTGAAAACCCTGGAACAGATCCTCAAGAAAATCCTGGTAGCAGCCGGTGACTCGATCACCTTGCTGCGGGTAGGTGACCAATGAGCAGTAAAACCCTGCGGGCCGGCCTGAGCCTGGTGCTGGCGGCCATGACCCTGGCCGGCTGCGCCAGTTACAGCGGCCTGACCACCGAAGGCGTCAGCCTCGAAGCGAAAAACCTCAAGGCCGGGCAATCCCTCAGCGGTGTGACCCTGTCGCCAGCGGCCTGGCCGAAAAGTGATTGGTGGAAAAGCCTCGGCGACCCGCAACTCGACGGCCTGATCCGCGAAGCCCTGCACGACAGCCCCGACATGCAAATCGCCGACGCTCGCGCCCACCAGGCCAGCGCCGCCGCGTCTGCCGCCGACGCCGCACGCATGCCGACCCTCGATGCCAGCGCCGGTGTCAGCCGTTCGCGTCTGGCCCGTGATCAGGACCCGAGCGGGCAGGGCGGCACGTATTCCACCGTGCGTAACATCGGCGCCAGTTTCAATTACAACTTCGACCTCTGGGGCGGTCAGCGTGACGCCTGGGAAGCCGCGTTGGGCGAGGCCCGTGCTGCCGAAGTCGATCAGCAGGCTGCGCAACTGACCTTGTCCGCCGACGTCGCCCGCGCGTACAGCGACCTGGGTCAGGCGCACATCGTCTATGACTTGGCCAATGAAGACCTCAAACGCACCAGGCAGATGCTCGACCTGAGCCAGCGCCGCTTGAGCTCGGGGATCGACAGCCAGTATCAGTTCCAGCAAACCGAAAGCCTGGAAGCCAGCTCCGAAGCGAGCCTGATCGACGCCGAAAAACGTCTGCAAAGCGCGAAAATCGCGTTGGCCGTGCTGCTCGGCAAAGGCCCGGATCGCGGCAACGAAATAGCCCGGCCGAAAATCCTGCAAGCCAGCGCCGTGGCGTTGCCATCGGTATTGCCGGCGGAGTTGCTCGGTCGTCGTCCAGACCTGGTGGCTGCACGCTGGCGGGTCGAAGCCGCGAGCAAGAACATCGCCGCCGGCAAAACCCATTTCTACCCCAACCTAAACCTGAGCGCCGCGGCCGGTGCCGAGTCGTTGCTAGGTGACGCGATGTTTGGTTCGGCCAGCCGTTTCTTTAACGTTGCGCCGACCATCTCTGTGCCGATTTTCGACGGTGGCCGCCTGCGTGCCGACCTCGATTCCCGCGATGCCGATTACGACCTCGCGGTGGCGCAGTACAACAAAAGCCTGGTGAAAGCGCTGGGTGATGTCAGCGACACCATCAATCAGTTGCGCGACATCGGCCGGCAAATCGGGGCGCAGCAACACGCCACCGACATTGCCCAGGATTCTTACAACACCGTGGTCCAGCGGTACGGTTCCGGCATCGGTAACTACCTGGACGTGCTCAGCATCGAGCAGCAATTGCTCCAGGCCCAGCGTCAACTGGCCAACCTGAATGCCGAGCAGATCGACCTGTCGATCCAACTAATGCAGGCGCTGGGCGGCGGCTTCCAGGGCGAAACCCTGACCGCAGCCAACGCACTCCCAGCCACGCAGCACAACTAATTCAAGGTATTTGTCATGGCCACTGCCGGAACGACAACACAAACCCCTGACAACGCTCCAGACACCAGCAACCCGCGCAAACGCAAAATCATGCTGGTCGCGCTCGCGATCGTGGTGATCCTCGCCGGTATCGGCGTCTGGGGTTATCACGAGCTCTACGGTCGCTGGAATGAAAGCACCGACGACGCCTATGTGAACGGTAACGTGGTGGAAATCACTCCGCTGGTCACCGGCACCGTGGTCAGCATCGGCGCCGACGATGGCGACCTGGTCCATGAAGGCCAGGTGCTGATCAACTTCGACCCGAATGACGCCCAGGTCGGTCTGCAAAGTGCCCAGGCCAACCTGGCCCGCACCGTGCGTCAGGTGCGCGGTTTGTACAGCAACGTCGACGGCATGAAAGCCCAGGTCAACGCCCAGCAAGCTGAAGTACAAAAGGCTCAGGACAACTTCAATCGCCGGAAGAACCTCGCCGCTGGCGGGGCAATTTCCCAGGAAGAACTGTCCCACGCCCGCGACGACTTGACCTCGGCGCAAAACGCCCTGGCCAACGCCAAACAGCAACTGAAAACCACCAGCGCCTTGGTGGATGACACCGTGGTCTCGTCGCATCCGGACGTGATGTCGGCGGCCGCGCAATTGCGTCAGGCCTACTTGAACAACTCCCGCAGCACCTTGATCGCGCCGGTCACCGGTTATGTCGCCAAACGTTCCGTGCAATTGGGCCAGCGTGTCCAGCCGGGCACAGCGCTGATGGCGGTGATTCCGCTGGATCAGCTGTGGATCGACGCCAACTTCAAGGAAACCCAGCTGCGTGACATGCGCATCGGTCAGCCGGTGGACATCGAGGCCGACCTCTACGGCAGCGACGTGAAATTCAGCGGCACCATCGACAGCCTCGGCGCCGGTACCGGCAGCGCGTTTGCCCTGCTGCCGGCGCAGAACGCCACCGGCAACTGGATCAAGATCGTGCAGCGGGTACCGGTGCGGATTCACATCAATGCCGAAGAACTGGCCAAACACCCGTTGCGCGTAGGCCTGTCGACTCAGGTCGACGTGAACCTGCACGACCAGAGCGGCCCGGTGCTGGCGCAACAGCCGCCGCAAAAGGCCTCGTTCAGCACCAACGTCTACGACCGGCAGTTGGCTGAAGCTGACGCGATGATTACTCAGTTGATCCACGACAACAGCGCTGCGGTCAGCAAAACCGCTCAGCGCTGATTTGCCATCACACCGACCCTCTGGGAGCGAGCCTTTGTGGCGAGGGAGCTTGCTCCCGCTGGGTCGCGAAGCGACCCCAAAAGCTCTGCGACTGCTTCGCAGCCGAGCGGGAGCAAGCTCCCTCGCCACAAAAGCGCCCTCACCACAAAGGCTCACTCCTACAAGGTCAGCTGCGTCTGTAACAGGCGCCGCTCCAATCAGGTTTCAAAGGATTTGCGATGAGCGATAACGCTTCTTTCACGCCGCCCAGCCTGCGGCTCAGCACCATCGGCCTGTCGCTGGCGACCTTCATGCAAGTGCTCGACACCACCATCGCCAACGTCGCACTGCCGACGATTTCCGGCAACCTGGGCGTGAGTTCGGAGCAGGGCACTTGGGTGATCACTTCGTTCGCGGTGAGCAATGCGATTGCGCTGCCGCTGACCGGCTGGCTCAGCCGGCGCTTTGGTGAAGTGAAGCTGTTTCTCTGGGCGACCGTTCTGTTTGTACTGGCCTCGTTTCTCTGCGGCATCTCGACCTCGATGCCCGAGCTGATTGGCTTCCGGGTGCTGCAAGGCCTGGTGGCGGGTCCGTTGTACCCGATGACCCAAACGCTGCTGATTGCGGTCTATCCGCCGGCCAGGCGCGGCATGGCCCTGGCGTTGCTGGCGATGGTCACGGTGGTCGCGCCGATTGCCGGCCCGATCCTCGGCGGCTGGATTACCGACAGTTATAGCTGGCCGTGGATCTTCTTTATCAACGTGCCGATCGGCGTCTTCGCGGTGATGGTGGTGCGCCAGCAACTCAAGGCGCGTCCGGTGGAAACCAGCCGTCAGCCGATGGATTACGTGGGCTTGATCACGCTGATCATTGGTGTCGGCGCGTTGCAGGTCATTCTCGACAAGGGCAATGACCTTGACTGGTTCGAATCGAACTTCATCCTCATTGGCGCGGCGATTTCAGTGATCGCGCTGGCGGTGTTCGTGATTTGGGAAATGACCGACGAGCATCCGGTGGTCAACCTGCGGCTGTTCGCTTACCGCAACTTCCGCATCGGCACCATTGTGCTGGTGTTGGGTTACGCCGGTTTCTTCGGCATCAACCTTATCCTGCCGCAATGGCTGCAAACCCAGATGGGTTATACGGCGACATGGGCGGGGCTGGCGGTCGCGCCGATCGGGATTCTGCCGGTGCTGATGTCGCCGTTTGTCGGCAAGTACGCGCACAAATTCGACCTGCGGTTGCTGGCCGGGCTGGCGTTCCTGGCGATTGGCCTGAGCTGCTTCATGCGCGCCGGGTTCACCAACGAAGTGGACTTTCAGCACATCGCGTTGGTGCAACTGTTCATGGGCATTGGCGTGGCGCTGTTCTTCATGCCGACCCTGAGCATTCTGATGTCGGACCTGCCACCGAGCCAGATTGCCGACGGCGCAGGCCTGGCGACGTTCCTGCGGACCTTGGGCGGTAGTTTTGCGGCGTCGTTGACCACGTGGATCTGGATCCGCCGCGCGGATCAGCACCACGCCTATATGAGCGAAAGCATCAGCACGTATGAACCCGCGACCCGCGAGGCACTGAATGCGCTGGGCGGTGCGAGCAACCCGGCGTATGCGCAGCTGGATCATGTGCTGACTAGCCAGGCGTACATGCTCTCTACCGTGGATTACTTCACGCTGCTGGGGTGGGCGTTCATCGGCTTGATCGTGATTGTGTGGCTGGCGAAACCGCCGTTTGCCGCAAAGGCCGGGCCTGCTGCCTCCGGGCATTAAGCGCAACACAGTGGATAGGTGTTTGACTTAAATCTTGAAACAATCACAGAACCCCTGTGGGAGCGAGCCTGCTCGCGATGGCGGTGGGTCAGTCGACATTGATGTTGGATGACCCACCGCCATCGCGAGCAGGCTCGCTCCCACAATGGGATTTGTGGTTGGCTGTCAGTTCGTGGGGGCAGCCAGTTGCGGCGGCGGGGCGAAGTCGAAGGGAGCCAGCGCAAACCCATTCTCATCCACCTGCAACGCCCACCCCTGACGATCCCAATCCCCCAGCACTATCCGCTTTGCGGCCTGTTCGCCAATCTGCAACTTGTGAATGGCCGGGCGATGGGTGTGGCCATGGATCAAGGTTTTCACGCCATAGGCCTGCATGACCCGCGGCACTTCTTCCGGCGTGACATCGACAATGTCATTGGCCTTCATCCGCGTTTGCGCCCGGCTTTCGCTGCGCAGCTTGCGCGCCAGTTTATGGCGAGTTCGCAAGGGCAGGTGCCGGAGGATGAACAGGGTGATCGGGTTTCGCAGGTAGCGACGCAGCTTCATATAAGCCTCGTCGCGGGTGCAGAGGCTGTCGCCGTGCATCAATAGCACCGGCTCGCCGTTGAACTGCACGACACTCGGATCCTTCAACAACGTGCAGCCGGCCTGTTTGCAAAAGGCCTGGCCGAGCATGAAGTCGCGATTGCCGTGCATCAGAAAAATCGCCGTGCCGCTGTCGCTAAGGGTGCGCAGGGCCTGGCAGATGGAACGCTGGAACGGCGTCATGGCATCGTCGCCAATCCACGCCTCGAAAAAGTCGCCCAGGATGTACAGCGCACTCGCCGAGCGGGCGCGTCCGGCGAGCAAATCCAGAAACGCCCGGGTAATGTCCGGGCGCTCCTCTTCCAGATGCAAGTCTGAAATCAGCAGTATCACGCTTCGATGATCTCGGCTTTCTCGATGATCACGTCTTCTGCTGGTACGTCCTGGTGGCCGGACTTCATGGTGGTGGAAACACCTTTGATCTTGTCGACGACTTCAGTGCCGGCAACGACTTTGGCGAATACGGCGTAGCCCCAGCCCTGAGTGGTCTTGGCGCTGTGGTTCAGAAAGCTGTTGTCAGCGACGTTGATGAAGAACTGGGCGGAAGCCGAATGCGGTTCCATGGTGCGAGCCATGGCCACGGTGTACTTCTCGTTCGGCAGGCCGTTGTCGGCTTCGTTCTGGATGCTTGGGCGCTTGTCTTTCTTTTCTTTCATGCCTGGCTCGAAACCGCCGCCCTGGATCATGAAGTTACCGATGACGCGGTGGAAAACAGTGTTTTCGTAGTGACCGGCGTTGACGTATTCGATGAAGTTGGCAACGGTCAGCGGTGCCTTTTCAGCGTTCAGTTCCAGGACGATGTCGCCATGGTTGGTGGTCAGTTTGACTTGGGTCATGATCGGTACTCTTTATATGAATTCGTGGGTTTCAGGGCGTTACAGCCCCCAACCGGTCTGGCCAGCAACAGCCAAGGTGCGCAGTTTAGCGTGCCGGGCGTGAATTTCGAGGCTGTTTTTCATTTGCATCCGATTAAATGCAGCCGTTTTCGGGCCTGTACTGTCAGCGACTTGACGGCATCGGCTATGATAAGCCCCTTTGTTTTAACAGCCGCTTTGATTTGGCCAACTGGCCGCGCACTTGTACGTTCAAGGATCCTATGAGCAAGCCCACTGTCGACCCTACCTCGAATTCCAAGACCGGCCCTGCCGTGCCGGTCAATTTCCTGCGCCCGATCATCCAGGCGGACCTGGACTCGGGTAAGCACACGCAGATCGTCACCCGTTTCCCGCCTGAGCCCAACGGCTACCTGCACATCGGTCACGCCAAGTCGATTTGCGTGAACTTCGGCCTGGCCCAGGAATTTGGCGGCGTCACGCACCTGCGTTTCGACGACACCAACCCGGCCAAGGAAGACCAGGAATACATCGACGCGATCGAAAGCGACGTCAAATGGCTGGGCTTCGAATGGTCCGGTGAAGTGCGCTACGCCTCGCAGTATTTCGACCAGTTGCACGACTGGGCCGTCGAGCTGATCAAGGCCGGCAAGGCCTACGTCGACGACCTGAGCCCTGAACAGGCCAAGGAATACCGTGGCAGCCTCACCGAGCCGGGCAAGAACAGCCCGTTCCGTGATCGTTCCGTGGAAGAAAACCTCGATTGGTTCGCCCGCATGCGTGCCGGCGAATTCCCGGACGGCGCACGCGTGCTGCGGGCCAAGATCGATATGGCCTCGCCGAACATGAACCTGCGCGACCCGATCATGTACCGCATCCGTCACGCCCACCACCACCAGACCGGTGACAAGTGGTGCATCTACCCGAACTACGACTTCACCCACGGTCAGTCTGACGCCATCGAAGGCATCACCCACTCGATCTGCACCCTGGAGTTCGAAAGCCACCGTCCGCTGTACGAGTGGTTCCTCGAGAACCTTCCCGTGCCGGCGCAACCGCGTCAGTACGAGTTCAGCCGTCTGAACCTGAACTACACCATCACCAGCAAGCGCAAGCTCAAGCAACTGGTCGATGAAAAGCACGTTTTCGGCTGGGACGATCCGCGCATGTCCACGCTGTCGGGCTTCCGCCGCCGTGGCTACACGCCGAAATCGATCCGCAACTTCTGCGACATGGTCGGCACCAACCGTTCCGACGGCGTGGTCGACTTCGGCATGCTGGAATTCAGCATCCGCGACGACCTCGACCACAGCGCCCCGCGTGCCATGTGCGTGCTGCGTCCGCTGAAAGTCGTGATCACCAACTACCCGGAAGGCCAGGTCGAGAACCTCGAATTGGCGTGCCACCCGAAAGAAGACATGGGCGTGCGTATTCTGCCGTTCGCCCGTGAGCTTTACATCGACCGTGAAGACTTCATGGAAGAGCCGCCAAAAGGCTACAAGCGGCTTGAGCCTGCTGGCGAAGTGCGTCTGCGCGGCAGCTACGTGATCCGCGCCGACGAAGCGATCAAGGACGCCGATGGCAACATCGTCGAACTGCGTTGCTCCTACGACCCGGAAACCCTGGGCAAGAACCCTGAAGGCCGCAAGGTCAAAGGCGTGGTGCACTGGGTACCGGCCGCGGCCAGCGTCGAGTGTGAAGTGCGTCTGTACGATCGCCTGTTCCGCTCGCCGAACCCTGAGAAGGCCGAAGACAGCGCCAGTTTCCTGGACAACATCAACCCTGACTCGCTGCAAGTACTCACTGGTTGTCGTGCCGAGCCTTCGCTGGGCAATGCACAGCCGGAAGACCGTTTCCAGTTCGAGCGCGAAGGTTACTTCTGCGCGGATATCAAGGACTCGAAACCAGGTGCTCCGGTGTTCAACCGTACCGTGACCTTGCGTGATTCGTGGGGCCAGTGATTACAGGCCTGACCGGCTTTGATGAATAGGCAAACTAAAGTGCTTACGATCTACAACACGCTCACCAAGAGCAAAGAAGTGTTCAAGCCGCTGGATGGCAACAATGTGCGCATGTACGTCTGCGGGATGACCGTGTACGACTACTGCCACATTGGCCACGGCCGCAGCATGGTCGCGTTTGACCTGGTGACCCGCTGGTTGCGGTTCAGCGGTTACAACCTGACCTACGTGCGCAACATCACCGACATTGAAGACAAGATCATCAATCGGGCCAAGGAGAACGGCGAGCCGTTCGACGTGCTGACCGAGCGCATGATCACCGCGATGCACGAGGATGAGGCGCGCCTCAATATCCTCAAGCCGGACATGGAACCGCGGGCCACCGATCACATCGCTGGCATGCAGACCATGATCCAGACGCTGATCGACAAGGGTTATGCCTACGCCCCGGGCAATGGCGACGTGTACTACCGCGTCGCCAAGTTCATGGGCTACGGCAAGCTGTCGCGCAAGAAGATCGAAGACCTGCGCATCGGCGCCCGCATCGAAGTCGACGAGTCGAAACAGGACCCGCTGGACTTCGTATTGTGGAAAGGCGCCAAGCCGGGCGAGCCGAGCTGGGCTTCGCCATGGGGCGACGGTCGTCCGGGCTGGCACATCGAGTGCTCGGTAATGTCGACCTGCTGCCTGGGCGAGACCTTCGATATTCATGGCGGCGGCAGCGACCTCGAGTTCCCGCACCACGAAAACGAAATCGCCCAGAGCGAAGCGGCCACCGGCAAGACCTACGCCAACGCGTGGATGCATTGCGGCATGATTCGCATCAATGGCGAGAAGATGTCCAAGTCCTTGAACAACTTCTTCACCATTCGCGACGTGCTGGAAAAGTACCACCCGGAAGTCGTGCGTTACCTGCTGGTGTCGAGCCACTACCGCAGCGCGATCAACTATTCGGAAGACAACCTCAAGGACGCCAAAGGCGCACTCGAGCGTTTCTACCACGCGTTGAAAGGCCTGCCGAACGTGGCGCCGGCTGGCGGCGAAGCCTTTGTCGAGCGTTTCACTCAGGTGATGAACGACGACTTCGGCACGCCGGAAGCCTGCGCGGTGCTGTTCGAGATGGTTCGCGAGATCAACCGTTTGCGTGAGAGCGATCTCGATGCAGCGGCGGGTCTGGCGGCGCGCTTGAAGGAATTGGCGAGTGTGCTGGGCGTGTTGCAGCTTGAGGCGGATGACTTCCTGCAGGCCGGCGCCGAAGGGCGAGTGGATGCGGCTGAGGTTGATGCGCTGATTGCTGCGCGTCTGGCAGCTCGTGCTGGTAAGGACTGGGCTGAGTCCGACCGTATCCGCGACCAGTTGACCGCGATGGGCGTGGTGCTGGAAGACGGGAAGGGTGGTACGACCTGGCGATTGGCTGACTGATTGCTGCACGTTTGATGCAAAACAGAACCCGCCTTGTGCGGGTTTTTGTTTTTGGGGAGGGCTTAAATGCAGCGGTGCCTCGGCTGACGCTTTCGCGGGCAAGCCTCGCTCCTACAGGGACCGCGTCGTTCACGGTTTGGCGAACGGCGCGGTCCCTGTAGGAGCGAGGCTTGCCCGCGAATGGTCTCAAGCCGAACACCGCCACTGCGGTTTAATCATCACTCAGCCTGGCGCAACCGCTTGTAAAGGGTATTGCGGCTAACCCCGAGCCGTCGGGCCAAATGGGAGATATTCCCCCCAGCCGCCTGCAACTGCCGATTCAAATCCTCCACATCATTCAAATCCACCGCCATCGGCTCCGGTGAATCCACCGGTTCCATCTCCAGATCGACAAAAAAATCATCCGGCAAATGCTCCGGCCGCACCGGTTGTTCCTCGGCCATGGCCAGTGCCACCTGCATCACGCTGCTGACCTGCCTTAAATTCCCCGGCCACGGATGCCGACCGAACAACTCCATCACCTCCCGGCTCAACCCCGCCCATTGCGATGGCTCGCGATGCTGCTCCCACAAGCGCTTGAACAGCGCCTGCTTGTCGCTGCGTTCCCTGAGTGGCGGCAATTCCAGGGTCAAACCGCCGATCCGGTAATAAAGATCCTCGCGAAACCGCCCGAGCTGCACCTGCTCGCGCAACGAGCGGTTGGTGGCGGAAATGATGCGAATGTCCACCGGGAACAACTCGCTGCTGCCCACCGGCTGCACGCAACGCTCCTGCAAAACCCTTAAAAGTCGGGCCTGGGTCGGCAACGGCATGTCACCGATTTCATCAAGGAACAGGGTGCCTTTGTCCGCCTTGCGGATCAGCCCGATGCTGCCTTTCTGATTGGCGCCGGTGAACGCGCCTTTTTCGTAGCCAAACAGCTCGGATTCCACCAGTTCGGCGGGGATCGCTGCACAGTTGACGGCGATGAACGACTGTTTGCTCCGGGAGCTGGCCTGATGCAAGGCTTTGACGAAGACTTCCTTGCCGACCCCGGTTTCCCCGTGGATCAACAGCGGAATGTCTTTTTCCAGCAAACGTTCGGCCTGGCGCACGGCTTTTTCCACGCGACTGTCGCCGAAATGCAAGGTGTTGAGGCTGATTGCAGCGGGCACGGCAACAGCAGGTTCTACGAAGACGCGAGCCTGAATCGGCACCTGTTTCGGCCGTTTCAACAGGCATTGAAAGCGGTTGCGCCCGGAGGCTTGCAGCGCAAAGGGCAGGTCATCGGGCTGATTCAGCAGTTCCAGCAACGACACCTTGAACAGGCTCTCGACGCTGACCCGCGACAGGCTGATGCCCAACAGATTGTCGGCCCGCCGGTTAGCCGACAGCACCTGACCGGTTTCATCGAAGATCAGCAAACCGGCCCATTGGCTGTCGAGGTTGTTCAGTCCGGTGTTGAAGGTCAGTTGGAAATGCTGTCCGTGAAAGAGGTTGAGGATCAGCCGGTTTTCCACCGTTTGACTCATCATCTTGACCATGCCGAGGGTATGAGACGGCGGCAGGTAGCTGTCGCTGGACACGTCCAACACCGCGATCACCTTGCGCTCGGCATCGAAAATCGGCGCGGCGGAACCGGTCATGAAGCGGTTGGCCTTGAGGAAATGTTCATCGTGCTCGATGTGCACCGCCTGCTCGCAGGCCAGCGCGGTACCGATCGCATTGGTGCCGCTGCAACGCTCCATCCAGCTGGCGCCGGCGCTGAAACCGCGGGTCAGGCCCGGCTCGATAAAACGCTGGGTGCCCCAGGACGTCAGCACCTGGCCCTGATTGTCGGCGAGCATGATCAGGCAGTTGGAATTGCTCAGGATGTTCTCGTAGTACGGCAGAACTTCTTGATGCGTGGTCTGCACCAAAGAATGCTGGCTCTCCAGCAACTGGGCGATGCCCTCGGCCGGCAACTGGTCGAACGCCGGTGCGCTTTGATGATTGAGGCCGAACGCACGGCATCGGGACCAGGAGTCCTGGATGATGGCGTCGTGGGAGAGCGGCGAGGCAGGTACGGCCATGGCAGTCGATCTCTGAGCATTATTATTTTTGTTATGAGTAAACGCGTTGTTTGTTTTTACCTGACGCCAGTGTCTGACGCGATCTTTGTAGCAGCTGGCGAAGCCTGCGTTCGGCGACGCAGTCGTCGTGAAATCAGGCTCCGCGGTGTATCAGGATCACCGCGTATACAGGTTTTACGACGACTGCGTCGCCGAACGCAGGCTGCGCCAGCTGCTACACGACCGCGGGGGATCAGAATAATCGTGTCGCAAAACCCTCCGTAGAGTGTTGTTCACTATTGTTCATTGTCAACGGGTGGATTGTTCAATTGTTCAGTCGCGGTTGTTCATTTCTGTTCAGCAACGAACGCGGTTTTTCCTCCGATTGAAGGATTTTCAAACCAGATCAACAGCTTGCAATTTCTGGCATGAAGCTCGCTCTACTGCTCCGGTCGCTTGACTCCAAATAATAAAAAGGCCGAGCCATGTCATTAACCCTGGAGCACGTCAGCCGTACCGTCGAGGGCCAGACCTGGATCGACGATGCGTGCCTTAGTTTTGAACCCGGATCCTTCAACGTTTTGCTCGGGCGCACGCTGTCCGGCAAAACCAGTCTCATGCGCCTGATGGCCGGCCTGGACAAGCCCGACAGCGGCCGCATCCTGATGAACGGCGTCGATGTCACGCAACGCCCGGTGCGCTTGCGCAATGTGTCGATGGTCTATCAGCAGTTCATCAATTACCCGACCATGACCGTGTTCGAGAACATCGCCTCGCCCTTGCGCCAGGGCGGTGTCTCCAATGAGCTGATCCAGAGCAAAGTGCTGGAAACCGCCAAAATGCTGCGCATCGAGAAATTCCTCCAGCGTTATCCGCTGGAACTCTCCGGCGGCCAGCAACAGCGCACCGCGATGGCCCGGGCGTTGGTCAAGGATGCCGAGCTGATCCTGTTCGACGAGCCGCTGGTCAACCTCGACTACAAGTTGCGCGAAGAACTGCGTCAGGAAATGCGTGAGCTGTTCAAGGCTCGGCACACCATTGCCATCTACGCCACCACCGAACCCAACGAAGCCTTGGCCCTGGGCGGCACCACCACCATTCTTCACGAAGGCCGGGTGATCCAGAGCGGCAAATCCTCCGAGGTCTATCACCAGCCACAAACGGTGCTGGCCGCCGAATTGTTTTCCGAACCGCCGATCAACCTGATGCCGGGCCGCATCGCCGGCAACGAAGTGAGCTTCGCCAATTTCGTGCACTTTCCGTTGAACGTTGATTTGCGCCCGGTCGGCGAGGGCGAGTTCCGCTTTGGCGTGCGTCCGAGCCATATCTCGCTGGTGCCGAGCAACGACGATGACCTCGAACTCGCGGTGACCGTCGAGGTGGCCGAGATCAGCGGTTCGGAAACCTTCCTGCACGTGCGCAACGAGCATTTCCTGTTGGTGCTGCACCTGCCCGGCGTCCACGAATACGACGTCGATGCGCCGATCCGGATCTATATCCCGACCCATAAATTGTTTGTGTTCGATGCGCAGGGGCGGCTTGTCCAGGCGCCCGGTCGCCGCATCGCGAGGGTTGCCTGATGGCCGAAATCCGTTTGCAGAACCTCGCCCACAGCTACACCAGCACGCCGGCCGGTCCCGAGGATTACGCGATCCGCGAGATGGACCACGTCTGGGAGCAGGGCGGGGCTTATGCCTTGCTCGGGCCTTCGGGCTGTGGCAAGTCGACGTTGCTCAACATCATTTCCGGGTTGCTCAGTCCGTCCCAGGGCCAGGTGCTGTTCGACAGCAAAGTGGTCAACGACCTGACCCCCGAGAAGCGCAACATCGCCCAGGTTTTCCAGTTTCCGGTGGTCTACGACACCATGACGGTGTTCGACAACCTGGCCTTCCCGCTGCGTAATCAGGGCATGGCCGAGGCGAAAATTCACAGCAAGGTGCAGGAAATCGCCGAAGTCCTCGACCTTCAGGCGTTGCTGAGCAAAAAGGCGCGCAACCTCACCGCCGATGAAAAACAGAAAGTCTCCATGGGTCGAGGGCTGGTACGCGACGATGTCTCGGCGATCCTGTTTGATGAACCTCTGACCGTGATCGACCCACACCTGAAGTGGAAGCTGCGACGCAAGCTCAAGCAGATCCACGAGCAGTTCAACATCACCATGGTCTACGTCACCCACGATCAGCTGGAGGCTTCGACTTTCGCCGACAAGATTGCGGTGATGTACGGCGGGCAGATCGTGCAATTCGGCACCCCGCGCGAGTTGTTCGAGCGGCCGAGCCACACGTTTGTCGGCTATTTCATCGGCAGTCCGGGGATGAACCTGATCGAGGTGCAGCCGCAACCGGGCGGAGTCGGGTTTGCGTCGACGCATCTGCCGTTGTCCGACGCGCAACAGAAACGCATCGCCGAGTCGGAATGGAAAAACCTGAAGGTCGGCATCCGTCCCGAGTTCGTCCATGTGTGGGACGAGCCGTTCGATGACGCGATGCAGGCAAAGGTCATACACGTCGAAGACCTCGGCACCTACAAGATCATGACGCTGAACCTCGACGGCGCGCCGTTGAAAGTGCGACTGGCCGAAGACAAACCGGTGCCGGAAGGCACGGCCTGGATCAGCTTCCCGGCACAGTGGTTGATGGTCTATGCCGACGATTATCTGCTGGAAGCGCAAGCCAATAATGGGGTGCAGCCATGAACAAGGTGCAGAACAACAAGGCCTGGTGGCTGGTCCTGCCGGTGTTTCTGCTGGTGGCGTTCAGTGCGGTGATCCCGATGATGACCGTGGTCAACTACTCGGTGCAGGACATCTTTGACCAGTCCAGCCGCTACTTCGTCGGCGCCGACTGGTACAAGCAGGTTCTGCTTGATCCACGCCTGCACGACTCGCTGCTGCGGCAATTCATCTATTCCGCCTGCGTATTGCTGATCGAAATCCCGCTGGGCATCGGCATCGCCCTGACCATGCCGACCAAGGGCCGCTGGTCGTCGCTGGTGCTGATTATCCTGGCGATTCCGCTGCTGATCCCGTGGAACGTGGTCGGGACGATCTGGCAGATTTTCGGTCGGGCCGACATCGGTCTGCTCGGTGCCAGCCTCAAGGCCATGGGCATCAACTACAACTACGCGGCCAACACCATGGACGCCTGGGTCACGGTGTTGGTAATGGATGTCTGGCACTGGACGTCGCTGGTGGCGCTGTTGTGCTTCTCCGGGTTGCGGGCGATTCCGGACGTGTACTACCAGGCAGCGCGGATTGATCGGGCATCGGCCTGGGCGGTTTTCCGACATATCCAGCTGCCCAAGCTCAAGAGCGTGCTGCTGATCGCGGTGATGCTGCGGTTCATGGACAGTTTCATGATCTACACCGAGCCGTTCGTACTCACGGGCGGTGGACCGGGGAATGCCACGACTTTCCTCAGCCAGACCCTGACGCAAATGGCCATCGGGCAGTTCGACCTCGGCCCCGCGGCGGCTTTCTCGCTGGTGTACTTCCTGATCATCCTGTTGGTGTCCTGGCTGTTCTACACCGCCATGACTCACTCTGACGCCAACCGCTGAGGCCCATCATGAGCAAGAGAAAGCTGATTCCACTGCTGATCTACATCCTGTTCCTGCTGGTGCCGATCTACTGGCTGCTGAACATGTCCTTCAAAAGTAACACCGAAATCCTCAGCGGCCTGACGTTGTTCCCGCAAGATTTCACCTTCGCCAATTACAAAGTGATCTTCACCGATCCGGCCTGGTACACCGGTTACCTCAACTCGCTGTACTACGTGAGCCTGAACACGATCATTTCCCTGAGCGTGGCGTTGCCGGCGGCGTACGCGTTTTCGCGCTACCGCTTTCTCGGTGACAAGCACCTGTTTTTCTGGCTGCTGACCAACCGCATGGCGCCGCCGGCGGTGTTCCTGCTGCCGTTCTTCCAGCTGTACTCCTCGATCGGTCTGTTCGACACGCACATCGCCGTGGCCCTGGCCCATTGCCTGTTTAACGTGCCGCTGGCGGTTTGGATTCTGGAAGGCTTCATGTCTGGGGTTCCGAAGGAAATCGACGAAACCGCCTACATTGACGGCTACAGTTTCCCCAAGTTCTTCGTGAAGATTTTTGTCCCGCTGATCGGCTCCGGGATCGGCGTCACGGCGTTCTTCTGCTTCATGTTTTCCTGGGTCGAGCTGCTACTGGCGCGAACGTTGACGTCGGTAAACGCCAAACCGATTGCGGCAGTGATGACGCGCACGGTCTCGGCGTCGGGCATCGACTGGGGTGTGCTGGCGGCGGCGGGGGTGTTGACCATCCTGCCCGGCATGCTGGTGATCTGGTTTGTTCGCAACCACGTGGCCAAGGGCTTTGCCCTGGGCCGGGTCTGAGGAGCTGATGATGGAATGGATGAGCTGGACTGTCCCCACTGCGGCGTTCTTCATCGCCATTGGCCTGATCCTGGCGGGCATGACGACTTGGGAATTACGTTCGCCGAGTGTCCCTCGGCGTGGTTTTCTGCCGATTGCCACCACCCGTGGCGATCGGTTGTTTATCGGTCTTCTCGGCAGCGCCTACCTGCATTTGCTGGTAATCGGCGTCACCGACTGGAGCATCTGGGTTGCGTTCGCGTTGTCCCTGGTGTGGCTGTTGGCTGTGATGCGTTGGGGCTAGTCGAAATCGATCGGCAATGTTGCTCCGAAACTCAAACAGGAGGTCTCTATGTTCGACAAAAACAATAAGCTGCGACATAGCATTTCATTGGCAGCCATGCTGGCACTCAGCGGTCTGAGCGCTTCGGCCTGGGCCGATGCCTATGAAGACGCTGCCAAGAAATGGATTGGCAGCGAGTTCAAACCGTCCACCCTCACGCCAGAGCAGCAGCTTGAGGAGTTGAAGTGGTTCATCAAGGCCGCCGAGCCGTTTCGCGGGATGAGCATCAAGGTGGTTTCGGAAACCATTGCGACCCACGAATATGAATCCAAAACGCTGGCCAAGGCTTTCACCGAGATCACCGGGATCAAGCTGACCCACGACCTGCTGCAGGAAGGCGACGTGGTGGAAAAGCTGCAGACTCAAATGCAGTCGGACAAAAACATCTATGACGGCTGGGTCAACGACTCGGACCTGATCGGTACGCACTTTCGCTACGGCAAGACCGAATCGATCACCGACCTGATGGCCAACGAAGGCAAGAACTTCACCTCGCCGACCCTGGACCTCAAGGACTTTATCGGCATCTCGTTCACCACTGCGCCGGACGGCAAGATCTATCAATTGCCTGACCAGCAGTTCGCCAACCTGTACTGGTTCCGCGCCGACTGGTTCGAACGGCCAGAGCTCAAAGCCAAGTTCAAGGAAAAATACGGCTACGAATTGGGCGTGCCGGTGAACTGGTCGGCCTATGAAGACATCGCCAAGTTCTTCAGCGAAGACGTCAAGGAAATCGACGGCAAGCGTGTCTACGGGCACATGGACTACGGCAAAAAAGACCCGTCACTCGGCTGGCGCTTTACCGATGCCTGGTTCTCCATGGCCGGTGCCGGCGACAAAGGCATCCCCAATGGTTTGCCGGTGGACGAGTGGGGCATTCGTGTCGAGAATTGCCACCCGGTCGGTTCCAGCGTGACCCGTGGCGGCGACACCAACGGCCCGGCGGCGGTCTATGCGACGCAGAAATACGTGGACTGGCTCAAAGCCTACGCACCACCGGAAGCGGCGGGCATGACCTTCTCCGAATCCGGCCCGGTGCCGTCCCAGGGCAACATCGCCCAGCAGATTTTTTGGTACACCGCATTCACCGCCGACATGACCAAACCGGGCCTGCCGGTAATGAACGCCGACGGCACGCCGAAATGGCGCATGGCGCCATCACCCCGCGGACCGTATTGGGAGGAGGGCATGAAGCTGGGGTATCAGGACGTGGGTTCCTGGACGTTCATGAAATCCACGCCTGAGAAGCAGAAACTGGCGGCTTGGCTCTATGCGCAATTCGTGACGTCGAAAACCGTCTCGCTGAAGAAAACCATCGTCGGCCTGACGCCGATTCGTGAGTCGGACATCAACTCGCAAGCCATGACCGACCTGGCGCCGAAACTCGGTGGTCTGGTCGAGTTCTATCGCAGCCCGGCCCGCGTGCAATGGACCCCGACCGGGACCAACGTGCCGGACTATCCACGGTTGGCACAACTGTGGTGGAGCCACATCGCGGAAGCGGCCAGCGGCGAGAAGACTCCGCAACAGGCGCTGGATGGCCTGGCCAAGGATCAGGACGCGATCATGGCGCGTCTGGAACGCTCGAAGGCGCAAGCCACCTGTGCACCGAAAATGAACCCGGAGCGCGATGCTCAGTACTGGTTTGATCAGCCGGGTGCACCGAAGCCGAAACTGGCGAACGAGAAGCCCAAGGGTGAAACCGTGAACTACAACGAGCTGTTGAAGTCGTGGGCGGACGCACGCAAGTAAGCTTCTGTACCGAGAAAGGCGAACGGCACCGAAAGGTGCCGTTTTTGTTTGTGCCGGATAGTCCGTCATCGCGGGCAAGTCGGATCGCGATGGGGCATTCCAGGTATCAAATTTATCCAGCCGAACCAGCATCGTTGGAACCTCGACGGTTCAGGTCAAGGCTGCGAGTTGTTCAATCGTCTGCGGAAAACGCTCAACCAGACGGATCAGTGTCGTGGCCTGGGCATTGGGTATTGCCCGTCCCTGTTCCCAGTTCTCGAGGGTTCGGGTGTTGGTGCGCAGATACATCGCAAATACTGACCGGGAGAGGTTGAGCTGTTGGCGGATGGCTACCACTTCCTCGGCAGTGATGGGCACCAGTTTTGGCAACTGAACCTTGTGGGTTCGCAAAGTGATTTTGCCTTGGCGCTCATCCGCCAGGGCTTCGAGGCCATCCATCAGTTCGGAAAAAATGTCACGTTTCATCGCTCGTTCTCGCTTTGATTTCTCGATAAAGCATTTCTTTAAGCAGTTTTTTCTGTTGTGTCGTCAGATTGTCCTGCTCGTGTTTGCCGTACAGGGTAAAAAGCCAGAACTGGTCGAAGCCGGACCACCAGTAATAAATCACCCTCAGTCCGCCGGGCTTGCCTTTGTTTCGCCGCTCATCCACCACTCGAATCTTGCGCAGACCTCCGGTGCCTTCGACGACATCCCCCGCTTCCGGGTTTTGCAGCAGCTCCTGTTGGAACCGGTGAAACAGTTCATCTTCCAGGTAGTCGCTTCGATGTTTTTGAAATACGGGTAATTCGATAAAAAGAGCGTCCATATTCTGTACGTTACCTGCGTATATTTCTATCACAAGAGTCGAATAGGTCAAGGCTTTCAGTGCCTGCCAATTCGGTCAAGTCATTACGTTAAAGTCGAAGGCAGGATCGGGATGTAGGACGCGGCTGATTCAACCGCGAGGCAATTCTGGATATCGGGGAGGAGAGGGGAGAGACGGGAGGGTTAAACCAGAATTGCCAGGTCTGTGTACTTGGCAACCAATGGGTCTGCGGTAAGTAGCTTCATCGGTTCCGTCATGGCGATTGCAACGATAAGACGGTCGAATGGGTCGCGGTGGTGATGTTCGAGGTCTTTCCTCATTCCATAGAGGCTTCAAAACTATCGAATATATCGTCAGGCAGAGGCTCGTCGAACTCTTCTGGGACAACCAATTTGGCTTTCATCACGCCAATACGGTCTCGGAAAGGCTTCCCCACATGAACAAATCGCGTAGAGGTTCGACTTTGTTTGGCAACATCACTGCCCGGATCCGATGCTTCTCTCTTCATTGTTTGCTCCTGATTAACTCTCCCCACGCTAACGTTCAGCAGCGGCAACCGGATGTCAGCCGATGCCGATGTGTTTGAAGTCCCTTTCCGAGAAAGGGGAGAGCAATCCCCCAAAACGCAAAAACGGCACCCGAAGGTGCCGTTTCTGTTTTCTACCGAGTATCGCTACGCGATCAGCCCGTCAGACCTGCCTGCTGAACCAGAGTCAGCAGCGGTTGTGGGTACACGCCGAGGAAGAATGCCACCAGCGCGATGGCCAGCAGCATCACGCCGCCTGCCTTTTGTTCCCAGTGCAGTTGCGCATCGTGGCGACGCAGGTTCGGCTCGATCAGGTACAGGGTGACCATAACGCGCAGGTAGTAGAAGACGCCGATGGCGCTGCCCAGTACCAGGGAACCGACCAGCCACCATTGGTGCGACTCGACACCGGTGGCGATGATGTAGAACTTGCCGATGAAGCCCGCGGTCAGCGGGATACCGGCCAGGGACAGCATCATCACAGTCAGGACGGCGGTCAGGTACGGACGGCGCCAGAACAGGCCGCGGTATTCGTACAGGGCGTCCGCGTCACGGCCGTTGTACGGCGAGGACATCAGCGTGATCACGCCGAACGCGCCGAGGCTGGTGATCACGTAGGTGACCAGGTACACGCCGATGGCTTCCACGGCCAGACCCTTGCTCGCCACCAGGGCGATCAGCAGGTAACCGAAGTGAGCGATGGACGAGTAACCCAGCAGACGCTTGAGGTTGCTCTGGGTCAGGGCCAGCAGGTTACCGAACAGGATCGACGCGATGGCGATGATGGTCAGCACGTCGCTCAGCACACCGCTGCTCGCCGCTGGCGAGATCTGGAACAGACGCACCATCACTGCAAACACAGCCACTTTCGAAGCGGTGGCCAGGAACGCGGCCACCGGTGCCGGAGCACCTTCGTAAACGTCCGGGGTCCAGAGGTGGAACGGTACCAGCGACAGCTTGAACGCCAGACCGATCAGCATCATGCCCAGGCCCAGTTGCGCCAGGGAGCTTGGCAGACCCGTAGCCGCCAGTGCCTGGCCGATACCGACGAAGCTCAGGCTGCCGGAGTCAGCGTACAGCAGGGCCATACCGAACAGCAGGAACGCGGAACCGGCGGCCGACAGCACCATGTACTTGATACCGGCTTCCAGCGAGCGCTTGTTGAAGAAGGCGTAAGCCACCAGACCGTAGACCGGTACCGAGAGCAGTTCCAGACCGATGAACAACCCGGCCAGGTGCTGCGCGCTGACCAGCACGAGGCCACCGGCGGCGGCCATCAGGATCAGCAGGTAAAGTTCTTCACGGTTGCCCGGGTAACCCGAACCGCCATCGCCGAGGTAGGCGTGGGCGAGGGTGACACAAGCGAGGGTGGCGACCAGGATCAGCGCCATGTACAGGCAGGCGAAGGTGTCGATCTGCAGCAACGGGGTCACGGCCAGAGGCGCGACCTTCAAGGCTGGCAGGATCGACAGCAACGCCAGGTTCAGACCCGCCACGGAAATCAGGAAGGTCTGCGAGTGGTTGCGGCGCCAGGCAATCGCCAGCATCACCACGATGATCGTGGCGCTGGTGATCAACAACGGCGCAAGCGCGATAAAGTGTTGAGTCGTGAATTCCATAGCGCTCTTACCGGGCCGAAGCGAGTTGAGTGAAGGCGGTGCCGAGCCATTGCTGCACGCCATGCATCGTCGCAGCAGAGGTATCGAGGAACGGTTGCGGGTACACGCCGATGTAAATCAGCAATGCCGCCAGACCGACCACCATGATCAGTTCGCGACCATCCATGCCATGCAACACCGCGTCCGATTTGGCCGGACCGAAGTACGCACGGTGGATCATGATCAGCGAGTAGACCGAACCGAACACCAGGCCGGACGTCGCGATGATGGTGATCCATGGGGCACCAGGGAACGAGCCGATCAGGATCAGGAACTCACCGACGAAGTTACCGGTACCCGGCAAGCCCAGGGACGCGGCTGCGAAGAACAGGCTGATGGCCGGCAGGTAAGCAATCTTCGACCACAGGCCACCCATTTCACGCATGTCGCGGGTGTGGGTGCGCTCGTACAGCTGACCGCTGAGGATAAAGAGTGCCGCCGCCGACAGACCGTGCGCCAGCATCTGCATCACCGCACCCTGCAGCGCCAGTTGGCTGCCGGAGTAGATGCCGATCAACACGAAGCCCATGTGGGAAACGGAAGAGTAGGCAATCAGACGCTTGATGTCGGTTTGTGCAAAGGCCAGGAACGCACCGTAGAAGATCCCGATCAGACCGAGGGTCATGGCGATCGGCGCAAACTCGGCCGAGGCATTCGGGAACAGCGGCAGGGCGAAACGCAGCAGACCGTAAGCAGCCGTCTTCAACAAGATACCGGCCAGGTCGACCGAACCTGCTGTTGGCGCCTGGGCGTGAGCGTCAGGCAACCAGGAGTGGAACGGTACGACCGGCAGCTTCACCGCGAAGGCGATGAAGAAGCCGAGCATCAGGATGTACTCGGTAGTGAGCGACATCTTGGTTTTCAACAGGTCGGCGTAGTTGAACGTGATCACGCCCGTGCTGTTGAAGTTGACCAGTACCAGACCCAGGATCGCCACCAGCATGATCAGGCCGGAAGCCTGAGTGAAGATGAAGAACTTGGTCGCCGCGTAGATCCGGGTTTTCTTGCCGTCCGAAGAACTGTGACCCCAGAGCGCGATGAGGAAGTACATCGGCACCAGCATCATTTCCCAGAAGAAGAAGAACATGAACAGGTCGAGGGCGAGGAACACGCCGACGACACCGCCCAGGATCCACATCAGGTTCAAGTGGAAGAAACCAACGTGACGCTGGATCTCTTTCCACGAGCAGAGTACCGAGAGGATACCCAGCAGACCGGTCAGCAGGATCATCAGCAGCGACAGGCCGTCGAGGGCCAGGTGCACGCTGATGCCGAAGCGCTCGATCCAGATGTGCTTGAACTCAAGCGCCCAGGTCGGATCGGCGCCAGGCGCCGGAGCAAATGAATAGTCACCGTGGGCCCACAGCCAGAGGCCGAGCGCGAGTTCCAGGGTCATGGTCAACAGCGCAATCCAGCGGGGGAGGGTAGCGCCGAAGCGCTCACCCATCCAGCACAGCATGCCGCCGATGAAGGGGATCAGGATTAGCCAAGGCAGAATCATGACGGGCTCAATTCCTTTCGCAAGTTCGCAAGGTTCATATTCAGACCGCTACCAGCACGATGGCGCCGATGACCAGCACGGAGCCGGCTGCCATCGATGCCGCGTACCAACGCAGTTGACCGGTTTCGGTACGGCTCAGGGCGGTGTGGCCGCCTTTTGCCATACGCGGGATCAGACCGATGGTCTGGTCGAGCGGGTCTCTGCGCAGTGCGTGGCTGATCGCAAGGTATGGCTTGACGAACAGTTTGTCGTAGATCCAGTCGAAGCCCCAGGCAGCGAACCACCAGGCCGAAAGGAAGCGGCCGATGCCGCTGTTGGCGATTGCAGTGACGAAACGACGCTTGCCGAGGAACAGCAGCGCGGCCAGCAGGATACCGGCCAGGGCGATGGCGCCCGAAGCGATTTCCAGACTGTGCTTGGCTTCGCCGCCGGCATGGCCGACGCTTTGTGGCAGTACACCGTGCAGCGGTGGAACGATCATTGCGCCGACGAAGGTCGACAGCACGATCAGCACCGACAGTGGCAACCAGTGAGCGATGCCGTGACCGGCGTGTGCTTCGGTCTTCGCTTCACCATGGAACGCGATGAAGATCAGGCGGAAGGTGTACAGCGAAGTCATGAACGCGCCGACCAGACCTGCGTAAAGCAGACCGTGGTTGCCGCTGGCAAACGCTTCCCAGAGGATTTCGTCCTTGGAGTAGAAGCCTGCTGTCACCAGTGGCAGGGCAGACAAGGCCGCGCCGCCGACGATGAAGCTGGCGTAGGCCAGTGGCAGTTTCTTCCACAGGCCGCCCATCTTGAAGATGTTCTGCTCGTGGTGGCAGGCAACGATAACCGCACCGGACGCAAGGAACAGCAGCGCCTTGAAGAAGGCGTGGGTCATCAGGTGGAAGATCGCGCCATCCCATGCGCCAACGCCCAGCGCCAGGAACATGTAGCCGATCTGGCTCATGGTCGAGTAGGCGAGGATACGTTTGATGTCGGTCTGTACCAGTGCGGCAAAACCTGCGAGCACCAGGGTCACGCCGCCAACGATGCCGACGAGGTGCAGGATGTCCGGCGCCAACGCAAACAGGCCGTGGGTACGGGCGATCAGGTAGACACCGGCGGTTACCATGGTCGCGGCGTGGATCAGTGCCGAAACCGGAGTAGGACCGGCCATCGCATCCGCCAGCCACGTTTGCAGCGGCAGTTGCGCGGATTTACCGACAGCGCCGCCCAGCAGCATCAGGGTGGCCATGACCATCCAGAAGTCGCCGGCCTGGAATTTCTGCGGTGCCAGCACCAGCAGTTCCTGGATATTCAGCGTGCCCAGTTGTGCAAACAGGATGAACAGGCCGATGGCCATGAACACGTCGCCGATACGGGTCACAATGAAGGCTTTGAGTGCGGCGTTACCGTTGTTGCGGTTGCTGTAGTAGAAACCGATCAACAGGTACGAGCACAGGCCCACGCCTTCCCAGCCGAAGTACAGGAATAACAGGTTATCGCCCAGGACCAGGAACAGCATGCTGGCGATAAACAGGTTGGTATAGGCGAAGAAGCGCGAGTAACCGGCTTCACCGCGCATGTACCACGACGCGAACAGGTGGATCAGGAAGCCGACGCCAACCACTACACCGAGCATGGTCAGGGACAGACCATCCAGGTACAGCGCGAAGTTCGGCGCGAAGCCTTCCACCGCCATCCACTGCCACAGCACCTGGGTGTAGTGACCGCCTTCAGGTGGCGCGACGTTGAATTGCCAGATCACATAAGCCGTGACGATGGCAGACAAGCCGATGGAACCGACGCCAATCAGCGCCGACAGGTTTTCCGAAAAGCGGCCGCGTGAGAACGACAGCAGCAGGAAACCTATAAGAGGGAATACGAAAGTCAGATAGAGAAGATTCATCCGCGCATCTCGCTGGCAGCGTCGATATCGAGAGTGTGGAAGCGGCGATACAGCTGCAACAGAATCGCCAGGCCAATACTGGCCTCGGCGGCTGCCAGGCTGATCACCAGGATGAACATGATCTGTCCATCCGGCTGACCCCAGCGGCTACCGGCGACGATGAAGGCCAAAGCGGAGGCATTCATCATGATCTCCAGGCTCATCAGCACGAAGAGAATGTTGCGGCGGACCATCAGGCCGACCAGACCGAGGCAGAACAGGATGCCGGCGACCGCCAGACCATGCTCCAAAGGGATAGCAGGCATCGTCATTGCTCCTTGGCTTCGTTACGGCCCAAGTGGAACGCCGTGACGGCCGCGGCAAGCAGCAGCATCGAGGCGAGTTCGACCACCAGCAGATAAGGACCGAACAGGCTGATGCCTACGGCCTTTGCGTCTACGGTGGTGTGGCCGATGGCCTGACCGCTGGAGTGGCTGAACAGCACGTACAGCAGTTCAACCAGCAGCAGGGCGCCGAGGGCGACCGGGCCGAGCCAGATGCCGGGCTTGAGCCAGACGCGCTCTTGCTGAACCGAGGCGGGGCCAAGGTTGAGCATCATCACCACGAACACGAACAGCACCATGATGGCGCCAGCGTAGGCGATCACTTCCAGAACACCGGCAAACGGTGCGCCGAGGGCGAAGAACGTCATGGCCACGGCGATCAGCGAAATGATCAGGTAGAGCAGGGCGTGCACAGGGTTGGTGTTGGTGATCACGCGAAGCGTGGACACAACAGCGATACCCGATGCGAAATAGAAAGCGAATTCCATCTTTCTTCCTTAAGGCAGCAAGCTCTTCACGTTGATCGGCTGGGCTTCATTCTGCGCGGAGCCTTTCGGCTTCCCGGCAATCGCCATACCTGCAACACGATAGAAGTTGTAATCAGGGTTTTTGCCGGGGCCGGAGATCAGCAGATCTTCTTTCTCGTAAACCAGGTCCTGACGTTTGAACTCGGCCATCTCGAAATCCGGTGTCAGCTGGATCGCGGTGGTCGGGCAGGCTTCCTCGCAGAGGCCGCAGAAAATGCAGCGCGAGAAGTTGATGCGGAAGAAGTCCGGGTACCAGCGACCGTCTTCGGTTTCAGCTTTCTGCAGCGAGATGCAGCCGACCGGGCACGCCACGGCGCACAGGTTGCAGGCTACACAACGCTCTTCGCCATCAGGGTCGCGGGTCAGGACGATACGCCCACGAAAGCGCGGCGGCAGGTACACGGCTTCTTCCGGGTACTGCAGCGTGTCGCGCTTGCGGAAGGCATGGCCGAAGATCATCACCAGGCTGCGAAGCTGGGTGAAGAAGCCATGCACGATGTCAAAAATGTACTTCATGATTCTCTATCCTCACTGAGCCGCGACGGCGGGCGTGTTGAGCAACACGATCGCAGCGGTCACCAGCATGTTGACGAGGGTCAGCGGCAGGCAGAACTTCCAGCTGAAATCCATCACTTGGTCATACCGTGGGCGCGGGATCGAGGCGCGCAGCAGGATGAAGAACATGATGAAGAACGCGGTCTTCAGCGCGAACCAGATGAACGGGATCTGCGGCAGAATGCCGAACGGGCCGTGCCAGCCACCGAAGAACAAGGTCACCAGCAGCGCCGAAATCAACACGATGCCGATGTACTCGCCGACGAAGAACATGCCCCATTTCATGCCGGCGTATTCAATGTGGTAACCGTCGGCCAGTTCCTGCTCCGCTTCCGGCTGGTCGAACGGGTGACGGTGAGTCACGGCGACGCCGGCAATGAAGAAGGTCAGGAAACCGAAGATCTGCGGAATCACGAACCACAGGTTCTGCGCTTGGTATTCAACGATGTCGCGCATGTTGAACGAGCCGACCTGGATCACGATGCCCATCAGCGACAGGCCCATGAACACTTCGTACGACACGGTTTGCGCCGAGGCCCGCAAGCTGCCCAGCAGGGCGAACTTGTTGTTACTCGACCAGCCGGCGAACAGCACCGCGTAGACCGACAGGCCGGCCATGGCGAAGAAGAACAGGATGCCGATGTTGATGTCCGCCACACCCCAGGTCGGGGTGATCGGGATGATCGCGAAGGCAATCAGCAATGCGCTCATGGCCACGACCGGTGCCAGGGTGAAGATCACCTTGTCGGCAAACGGCGGGGTCCAGTCTTCCTTGAAGAACATCTTGATCATGTCGGCCGCGATCTGGAACGCGCCGAACGGGCCGACGCGGTTCGGACCGTAACGGTCCTGCCAGAGGGCGAGCAGACGACGCTCGACCCAGCTCAGCAGCGCGCCGCACACCACCACGGCGAGCAGAATCACGATGGCCTTGAGGACCGCGATGATCACGTCAATCACTTCAGGCGTGAACCAGGTCATTGAGCTGCCTCCTGCAGACCGTCAACGGATTTGCCAAAGATCGCCGGCGGAATGCCAGCAATACCGGCCGGCAATGCGACCAGACCGGCACCCAGCTCTTCGTTGATGCGCAGCGGCAGACGCAAGGTCTGGCCAGCGACGTTCAAGCTGAGCAGGGCACCTTCATTGACACCCAGGCGATCGGCTTCGGATTTGGCCAAAGCGACGTAAGCGGCCGGGATGCGTTCCTGAACCGGTGCGGCTTTGGAAGAGTTCTCTTCGCTGCCGAACAGGTGGAAGAACGGCACAACCTGCCAGGTGCCCGGAGCCGGGTTGAACGCGCGAGGAACACTGGCGAACCAGTTCAGCGAGTCACCGGTGCTTTCGATCAGGCGGGTGCCCGGGTCGCCAGCGCGGATGTGACCACCGACTTCGTCCTGGAACTTGTTCCAGGCTTGCGGCGAGTTCCAGCCCGGAGACCAGGCGAATGGCACTTGCTGACGCGGTTCGACGGAGCCCGAGTAACCTTCCATGGAGAACGAGAACGCCGTGTCGTTATCCTGGGAAGTACGCGGTTCGTGCACGCTGATGTCGGCGCGCATGGCGGTGCGACCGGAGTAACGCAGCGGTTCGCGCGCCAGTTTCAGGCCTTTGATACGGAACGCGGCGGACGGTGCGGCGCTGACGATGCCGGCCAGCTGCTCAGTGCTTGCAGCACAGGCAGCGGTGACGTGGTCCAGTTGGGTCCAGTCGATCGGCTGGTTCAACAGGGTTGCGCGCAGGGCATGCAGCCAGCGCCAGCCTTCGTGAACCAGGATGCTCGCGTCGAGGTAAGTCGGATCGAAGACCTGGAAGAAACGCTGGGCGCGGCCTTCCTGGCTGACCAAGGTACCGTCGCCTTCAGCGAAGCTGGCGGCTGGCAGAACCAGGTGCGCGCGATCGCTAGTGGCGGTTTTCTGATGGTCCGCCACGATCACCACTTTCGCGGCGTTCAGGGCAGCATCGACACGGGCTTTGTCGGTACGGGTGTACAGATCGTTTTCCAGCACGACGATGGCATCGGCCTTGCCGTCGATCACGGCTTGCAGCGCGGCGTCGACCGAGTCACCACCGAGCATGGCCAGGCCAAGGCTGTTGGCCTCTGGCACGATCAGGCTGATGGAACCGTTCTTCTCGCGCAGCTTCAAGGCTTTGGCGATGTTGGCGGCGGCTTCGATCAGGGCTTTGGAACCCAACGAGGTACCGGCAATGATCAACGGACGTTTGGCGGCGAGCAGGGCGTCGGCAATGCGCTTGGCCAGCTCCAGCGCTTCAGCGTCCAGGCCTTCAACGGCAGGCGCGCTGGCGTCGAGGGCGTGAGCCACGGCGAAACCGATGCGCGCCAGATCGTCTGGAGCGGCGTGAACGCATTCTTCAGCGATGTCGTCGAGCTTGGTTTCAGCCAGGCTGGCGATGAACAGTGGGTTCAGAGCGTCCTGACCGATGTTCTTCACTGCAGCGTCAAGCCAAGGCTGAACGCGCATGGCGTCGGCCATGTCTTCGGCCTTGCCCTTGACCGATTGACGCAGGGACAGTGCCATACGGGCGGCGGTCTGGGTTAGGTCTTCGCCGAGGACGAAGATCGCATCGTGGTCTTCGATGTCGCGCATGTTCGGGATCGGTAGCGGGCTGTCTTTCAGCACCTGCATGACCAGACGAATGCGTTCCAGCTCAGCGGCTTCGATACCGGAGTAGAAGTGCTCGGCGCCGACCAGTTCGCGCAACGCGTAGTTGCTTTCGAGGCTGGCGCGGGGCGAACCGATACCGACGATGTTGCGACCGCGCAGCAGGTCAGCCGCTTTATCCAGTGCTTCGTCGAGGGTCAGCTTGGCGCCGTTGGCCAGCTTTGGCTGACGCGGGCGGTCTTCGCGGTTGACATAGCCGTAGCCGAAACGGCCACGGTCGCACAGGAAGTACTGGTTTACCGAACCGTTGAAGCGGTTTTCGATACGACGCAGTTCACCGTAGCGTTCGCCCGGGGAGATGTTGCAACCGCTGGAGCAGCCATGGCAGATGCTCGGCGAGAACTGCATGTCCCACTTGCGGTTGTAGCGCTCGGAGTGAGTCTTGTCGGTGAACACACCGGTCGGGCAGACCTCGGTGAGGTTGCCGGAGAACTCGCTTTCCAGGGTGCCGTCTTCAACGCGACCGAAGTACACGTTGTCGTGGGCGCCGAATACACCGAGGTCGGTGCCGCCGGCGTAGTCCTTATAGAAGCGCACGCAGCGGTAGCAAGCGATGCAGCGGTTCATTTCGTGGGAAATGAACGGGCCCAGTTGCTGGTTCTGGTGAGTGCGCTTGGTGAAGCGATAACGGCGCTCGTTGTGGCCGGTCATCACCGTCATGTCTTGCAGGTGGCAGTGACCGCCTTCTTCACAGACCGGGCAGTCGTGAGGGTGATTGGTCATCAGCCATTCAACGACGCTGGCGCGAAACACTTTCGCTTCTTCGTCCTCGATGGAGATCCAGCTGCCGTCGGTGGCAGGGGTCATGCAGGACATGACGATCCGACCACGGGTGTCGTTGGCGTCGGTGTACTGCTTGACCGCGCACTGGCGGCAAGCGCCAACGCTGCCCAGGGCTGGGTGCCAGCAGAAATAAGGGATATCGAGGCCTAGCGACAGACATGCCTGTAACAGGTTGTCTGCCCCATCGACTTCGAGCTCTTTGCCGTCTACGTGGATAGTGGCCATGGTTCAAAGTTCTTCGTTGGCCCGGTGTCAGCGGGCGTGGCTAATGGAATCTTGTATTCGTGCGAATCAAAACAGCCCATGAAGGGCGTCATCGAACGGGAAGGCGAAGGGCACGGACCCTTCGCCTTTTTAAGCGTTTACGCGCCGACTACGATCGGCCTTGCCAGAGGCGGGACGGCGGCGCTGGTGGGCGCGATGCCGGCTTCGAACTCTGGACGGAAGTATTTGATTGCGCTGCCCAACGGCTCCACGGCGCCCGGTGCGTGAGCACAGAAGGTCTTGCCCGGGCCGAGGAAACCGACCAGACCCAGCAGGGTCTCGATATCGCCGGCTTGCCCTTCACCGTTCTCGATCGCACGCAGAAGCTTGACGCTCCACGGCAAACCATCACGGCACGGGGTGCAGAAACCGCACGACTCACGGGAGAAGAACTCTTCCATGTTGCGCAGCAGGGAAACCATGTTGACGCTGTCGTCCACCGCCATGGCCAGGCCGGTACCCATACGGGTGCCCACTTTGGCGATGCCGCCGGCGTACATTTGTGCGTCGAGGTGTTCCGGCAACAGGAAACCGGTACCGGCGCCGCCTGGCTGCCAGCACTTGAGCGTGTAACCGTCGCGCATGCCGCCGGCGTAGTCTTCGAACAACTCGCGACCGGTGACGCCGAACGGCAGTTCCCACAGGCCCGGGTTCTTGACCTTGCCGGAGAAGCCCATGAGCTTGGTGCCCATGTCTTCACTGCCTTCGCGCGCCAACGATTTGTACCAGTCCACGCCGTCGGCAATGATTGCCGGCACGTTGCACAGGGTTTCAACGTTGTTCACGCACGTCGGCTTGCCCCACACGCCAACGGCGGCAGGGAAGGGCGGCTTGGAGCGCGGGTTGGCGCGGCGGCCTTCGAGGGAGTTGATCAGTGCGGTCTCTTCACCGCAGATGTAACGCCCGGCGCCGGTGTGGACGAACAGCTCGAAATCGAAGCCGCTGCCCAGGATGTTTTTACCCAGCAGGCCTGCTGCCTTGGCTTCTTCCACGGCACGGTTGAGGTGCTTGGCGGCGGTGGTGTATTCGCCACGCAGGAAGATGTAGCCACGGTAGGTTTTCAGCGCGCGAGCACTGATCAGCATGCCTTCGATCAGCAGATGGGGCAGTTGCTCCATCAGCATGCGGTCTTTCCAGGTGTTCGGTTCCATCTCGTCCGCGTTGCACAGCAGGTAGCGGATGTTGATAGATTCGTCTTTGGGCATCAGGCCCCACTTAACGCCCGTGGGGAAGCCTGCACCGCCGCGACCTTTAAGGCCAGCGTCTTTCACGGTCTGGACGATGTCGTCTTGCGCCATGTCGGCGAAGGCTTTGCGCGCTGCGGCGTAACCGTTCTTGGCCTGGTACTCGTCGAGCCACACGGCTTCGCCGTCGTCACGCAGACGCCAGGTGAGCGGGTGAGTCTCAGCCGACCGCTTGATGCGGTTGGCAGGACCGAAGGAGGTCAGGGTCATACGTAGCCCTCGAGCAATTTGGCAACGCCGGCAGGCTGCACATCACCGAAAGTGTCGTCGTCGATCATCAACGCCGGCGCCTTGTCACAGTTGCCGAGGCAGCAGACCGGCAGCAGGGTGAAACGACCGTCGGCGGTGGTCTGACCCAGGCCGATGCCCAGATTGCTCTGGATTTCGCTGACAACGGATTCGTGGCCGCCGATGTAGCAGACCATGCTGTCGCAGACGCGAATGATGTGGCGACCGACTGGCTGACGGAAGATCTGGCTATAAAACGTCGCCACGCCTTCAACGTCACTGGCCGGGATGCCGAGGATCTCGCCGATGGCGTAGAGCGCGCCGTCAGGCACCCAGCCACGTTCCTTCTGAACGATTTTCAGGGCTTCGATCGACGCCGCGCGCGGGTCTTCGTAGTGATGCAGCTCGTGCTCGATGGCCGAGCGCTCGGTTTCACTCAAGGTGAAACGGTCTGTCTGGATAAGCGTGCTGTTCATGCTTAGCGGTCCACGTCGGCCATAACGAAATCGATACTACCCAGGTACGCGATCAAGTCCGCGACCATGCTGCCTTTGATCACCGAAGGGATCTGCTGCAGGTGCGGGAAGCTTGGGGTGCGAATCCGGGTGCGGTAGCTCATGGTGCCGCCATCGCTCGTCAGGTAATAACTGTTGATGCCCTTGGTCGCTTCGATCATCTGGAAGGATTCGTTGGCCGGCATGACCGGGCCCCACGAAACTTGCAGGAAGTGCGTGATCAGGGTCTCGATGTGTTGCAGCGTGCGTTCTTTCGGTGGCGGCGTGGTCAGCGGGTGATCCGCCTTGTACGGGCCTTCCGGCATGTTGCGCATGCACTGCTCGATGATCTTGATGCTCTGGCGCATTTCTTCGACGCGCACGATGCAACGATCGTAGGCATCGCCATTGACGGCCAGCGGCACTTCGAACTCGAAGTTTTCGTAACCGGAGTACGGTCGCGCTTTACGCAGGTCGAAGTCGCAACCGGTCGAACGCAGGCCTGCACCGGTGACGCCCCATTCGAAGGCTTCTTTGGTGTTGTAGGCGGCGACGCCGATGGTCCGGCCTTTGAGAATGCTGTTGTCCAGAGCGGCTTTCTGGTATTCGTCCAGACGCTTTGGCATCCACTCGACGAAGTCTTTCACCAGTTTTTCCCAGCCGCGTGGCAGGTCGTGGGCGACGCCACCGATGCGGTACCAGGCCGGGTGCAGACGGAAACCGGTAATGGCTTCGATTACCGTGTACGCCTTCTGACGGTCGGTGAACGTGAAGAACACCGGGGTCATGGCGCCGACGTCCTGGATGTATGTCCCCAGGAACAGCAGGTGGCTGGTGATCCGGAAGAACTCGGCCATCATGATGCGGATGACGTCGACCTTCTCGGGCACCTTGATGCCGGCCAGTTTCTCGACCGAGAGCACGTACGGCAGGTTGTTCATCACGCCGCCGAGGTAGTCGATACGGTCGGTGTACGGAATGAAACTGTGCCAGGACTGACGCTCGGCCATCTTCTCGGCACCACGGTGGTGGTAACCGACGTCAGGTACGCAATCAACGATCTCTTCACCGTCCAGCTGCAGGATGATGCGGAACGCACCGTGCGCGGAAGGGTGGTTAGGGCCGAGGTTGAGGAACATGTAGTCCTCGTTCGCACCGGAACGCTTCATGCCCCAGTCTTCAGGCTTGAAGCGCGCGGCTTCTTCCTCAAGCTGTTGCTTGGCCAGCGTCAGGCTGAACGGATCGAACTCGGTGGCACGGGCCGGGAAGTCCTTGCGCAGCGGGTGACCTTCCCAGGTCGGCGGCATCATGATGCGGGTCAGGTGCGGGTGGCCGGCAAAGTTGATGCCGTACATGTCCCACACTTCACGCTCGTACCAGTTGGCGTTCGGCCAGATACCGGTCACGGTCGGCACGTTCAGGTCGCTCTCGGACAAGGCGACCTTGATCATTACGTCACTATTACGTTCGATCGACATCAAGTGATAGAACACAGTGAAGTCGGCGCCGCTTGGCAGCCCTTGACGCTTGGTGCGCAGACGCTCGTCCACGCCGTGCAGGTCATAAAGCATGACGTACGGCTTGGGCAGGTTGCGCAGGAAAGTCAGGACTTCGACGAGTTTGGCACGCGCAACCCAAAGCACCGGCATGCCGGTGCGGGTAGGCTGGGCGGTGAACGCCTCGGGGCCAAAACGGTTGTTCAGTTCGACGACCACATCCTGGTCGTCTGCCTTATAAGGCGGGATGTACAGAGCACTGCCTGTAGTCATGGTTATTTATCGCTTTCGGTCAACGTAAAGAATGAAGCCAGTGTCTCGTTCTATAAAAGAAGCAGATCTGGATCAGACTTCGTCGGGGCTGCGCAGGTTGGTGACTGCGATTCGCTGTTCGCGGCGCTGTTCCTTTTGCGAAGGCATCTCGGCGCGGTACACGCCTTGATCGCCGACGACCCAGGAAAGCGGACGACGCTCCTGTCCAATCGACTCTTGCAAGAGCATCAAGCCTTGCAGAAAAGCTTCAGGACGGGGCGGGCAGCCAGGCACGTAGACGTCCACGGGCAGGAACTTGTCCACCCCTTGAACGACGGAGTAGATGTCGTACATGCCACCGGAGTTGGCGCACGAACCCATGGAGATAACCCATTTAGGTTCGAGCATTTGCTCGTAGAGACGCTGAATGATCGGCGCCATCTTGATGAAGCAGGTACCGGCGATAACCATGAAATCCGCCTGGCGCGGCGATGCCCGGATAACCTCGGCGCCAAAGCGCGCGATGTCGTGGGGCGCCGTGAAGGCGGTGGTCATTTCCACGTAGCAGCACGAAAGACCGAAGTTATACGGCCACAGGGAGTTCTTGCGCCCCCAGTTGACGGTGCCGTTAAGCACGTCTTCGAGCTTGCCCATGAAAATGTTTTTGTGAACTTGATCTTCTAACGGATCGGAAACGGTTTCCCGCTCGCCAATCGGATACTGCTCGTTAGGAGCATCGGGGTCGATCCTGGTGAGATTGTATTGCATTGCCAAAGCCTCATTGTTTCAGCTTCGCCTGCCGCTTGCGACGAGCTTCCGGAGCCCAGTCAAGGGCGCCCACTCGGAACAGGTAGACAAGACCTGCCAACAGAATTGCTATGAAAACGAGAGCTTCGACGAATCCGGTCCAGCCGCTTTCGCGGACGGACACAGACCAGGCAAAGAGAAAAAGGGCTTCGATATCGAAGATCACGAAGAGCATCGCGACCAGATAGAATTTGGCTGAGAGCCGCAAGCGGGCGCCACCTGTAGGTAGCATGCCGGACTCGAACGGTTCGTTTTTGCTGCGGCCCCAGGCTTTTGACCCGAGGAGGCTGGAGACGCCGAGCATGAAGGCGCAAAGGCCGACGACGCCCAGAAGGAAAATGGCAAAGCCCCAGTTGTGGGCCATGAGTCCTGTCGCTTCGGGCATGCTGGAAATCCTTAACAGAGAGCAAAGGTCTCTGAGCTTGAAAAAGAAACAACGCAGTGACGATATGTCGCAGCAATCAATCCCGCTGATTTTATGGCACAACACGGTGCAAGTAAAATTCAGATAGCGAAATTATTTAATGGAATAAGGACATAGCGTGCCTCCAAAGCCCCGCGGCCCATGCGTTGCGGGCATTAGCCGGGTTTTCATCAATATTGTTTTGTAGGGAATGTAACGAACATTGTTGTGGCTAAATGATAATCAATATTGTTTGAGGTTGTTTTTAAACTGTTTAACGGGTGGGTGAGTGGGAAGTTGTCTTATATAGCTGTTATTGCAAGTAGCGGCGACGCACGTTTTACCGCTTTTTTCTGATCGTGATGCCGCTCTGGATCAATGTTTTTTGAGTGCGCAGCCCACCCCGTAGGAGCGAGGCTTGCCCGCGAAGAACGATGACGCGGTATCCCTGTGGCACCGCGGCGCATTCTTCGCGGGCAAGCCTCGCTCCTACGGGGTAGTGGTGGGCGTTAAATCGCGGGCAAAAAAACGCCCCGAACCAGTCGGGGCGTCAGATTTGCGGCGTTGCGGTTAGCTTTTTATTCGGTCCGCAACGGCCGTTAGCTCAGGCGAAGCAGATCAGTGGAACTGTTCTTCTTCAGTCGAACCGGTCAGTGCGGTTACCGATGACGAGCCACCTTGAATCACAGTGGTCATGTCGTCGAAGTAGCCGGTGCCCACTTCCTGCTGGTGAGCCACGAAGGTGTAACCCTTGGCAGCGTCAGCGAACTCTTGCTCTTGCAGCTTCACGTATGCAGTCATGTCGTTACGGGCGTAGTCGTGCGCCAGGTTGAACATGCTGTGCCACATGTTGTGAATGCCGGCCAGGGTGATGAACTGGTGCTTGTAACCCATGGCGGACAGTTCGCGCTGGAACTTGGCGATGGTCGCGTCGTCCAGGTTTTTCTTCCAGTTGAAGGAAGGCGAGCAGTTGTACGACAGCAGTTGGTCCGGGTATTCCTTTTTGATCGCTTCGGCGAAGCGACGAGCCTCGTCCAGATCCGGCTTGGCGGTTTCGCACCAGATCAGGTCGGCGTACGGCGCGTAGGCCAGGCCGCGGGAGATGGCCTGGTCGAGACCAGCGCGCACTTTGTAGAAACCTTCCTGAGTACGTTCGCCAGTCACGAACTCTTTGTCGTACGGGTCGCAATCGGAAGTCAGCAGGTCAGCCGCGTTAGCATCGGTACGCGCCAGAATGATGGTCGGCGTACCGGCAACGTCAGCCGCCAGGCGAGCAGCGGTCAGCTTCTGTACCGCTTCCTGGGTAGGAACCAGTACCTTGCCGCCCATGTGGCCGCATTTTTTCACGGAAGCCAGTTGGTCTTCGAAGTGAACGCCGGCGGCGCCTGCTTCGATCATGCTCTTCATCAGCTCGTAAGCGTTCAGTACGCCGCCGAAACCGGCTTCAGCGTCAGCCACGATCGGAGCGAAATAGTCGATGTAACCTTCGTCGCCCGGGCCTTTGCCGGCTTTCCACTGGATCTGGTCAGCACGACGGAACGAGTTGTTGATGCGCTTGACCACGGTTGGAACCGAGTCCACCGGGTACAGCGACTGGTCCGGGTACATCGATTCGGCGGAGTTGTTGTCCGCAGCAACCTGCCAGCCCGACAGGTAGATCGCCTGGATACCGGCTTTGACTTGTTGCACAGCCTGGCCGCCGGTCAGGGCGCCCATGCAGTTGACGAAATCTTTATCAGGACGGAAGGATGGCTTGGCGCCCTGGGTGACCAGGTTCCACAGCTTCTCGGCGCCCAGTTTTGCAAAGGTGTGCTCAGGTTGAACCGAGCCGCGCAGGCGGACGACGTCAGCAGCGGAGTAAGCGCGTGTCACGCCTTTCCAGCGTGGGTTTTCAGCCCAATCTTTTTCGAGGGCTGCAATTTGCTGTTCGCGTGTCAGTGCCATGGAGATAAACCTCGTCGCGTCTTTAATCGAAAGTGGTTCCGGGTGGACAATTCCTGCGTGCCAGATACGCGTAAAGGGGCGTAAAAGGCTGCTCGCTGACCAGAAGCTTAGGTGGTCAAGTCGGATTCGGCGGGGGTGGCGACGGGATGAACGATGGGCTCGAGGGGAAGTGAGCAGGTAAGGGCGAACTGGCGAGCGGATTCGGGCGTCGTGGGCCTTTATACGAACTTCAGTGTGGAGCCGGGTTACCTAATTACGCTTCCGTCCCTCGGGACAACTTCGTTCCAGTCGGCAACCTCGTCAAACACACCTTGTGGGCGGTACAGACACGAAACGGTTCGCGGGGTAGATGCGAGCAGCGTCTCGAAGGCCCTTGCCAGGGCCCCTGATTAGCGGGAGCGAGGCCATCATGCCTTTGCTTTTTTATATCGTCAAACGTTTTGTAGTGCTTTTTTTTAGGCACTACATCTTTGGTCTAACAAGACTAATCAGTCAGTTTTCGGTGGTTTAGTCCAAAGTATCGACTTTCACCCGCAGGGTCATGTCATCCCGGCCCTGAGTCGAGTAGCTGCGGGTCAGGCCCTGTTTGTCGGCCTGAGTCTGGCGGTTTACGCCGGCCAGAGTGATCCACTCGCCCAGCCGTCCCGTGACAGTTGTGTCGGTACTTTGCACATTCACTACATCGGGACGTTCCTGGCTCACCCGGTCACGGTTGGTACTGATCGACAGGTGAACGATGTCGCCGGTGACGCTGGCGGTGACGTAGAAGCCTTGGGTGACATTGCGGTATTCCGTCTGGCTGCGCAGATCGCCGTAGGAGTCGGTCTGGCTGCTGGTGAGCGGCACGCTTTGGCCGACCTGAATCAGTGCCGGTGCTCCCTCGCTGGCCTGAATCTGCTGGATGCCGCCATCGCGGCTGTCGGTGCTGCGATTGATGATGCGTGTCTGGCTCGGCTTGGCGCCGTTCACCGAATAACCCTGGTCGCCCTGGAAGTTGTTTTCGTTGGTATCGACGGTGATCAGCAGGCGCTTGGCGGCAACATCGAGTTGCGTAACAAGGGCCTTAAGTTCGTCGATCTTGCGCTGATCGGCATTGACGATCAGCTGATTGCCGTAGGCGCTGACCTGGCCGTCCTTGCCGATGAAATCCTGTGCCATCGGCAGCATATCGGCGCTGGTGCGGTAGTTCAGGGGCACGATCTCGGTGGCTGCGATGACTGAAAAACTGCAGGTCAGCAGCAGCGTGGTGAGCAGGGTGCGTAGGGACATATCCGTTATCTCCGACATCTTGAAGTGTTGATATTGCCAGTTTGTCGGCCCGGCGTGGGGCAAGTTGAATCGCAGACAGCAAAACGCCCCGGCATCCTGCGATGGCGGGGCGTTTTGTTGTGTTCTTCCGGGCCTTGTGGCGAGGGGGCTTGCCCCCGTTGGGTCGCGCAGCGGCCCCAAGATTTTAGGGCAGCTACGCAGCCCAACGGGGGCGAGCCCCCTCGCCACAGGGTATCAAGCGGAGTGCCGCACCATGTCCACATGCGGAATCCCGGCTTCCAGGAATTCCTCACTGACCAGGCTGAAACCCAGGCGCTCATAGAACGCCGTGGCCTGGACCTGTGCGCTCAGCATCTGCTGCTTCAGCCCGCGCGTCTCGGCTTCACCGATCACCGCGTCCATCAGCGCATCCCCAACCTTCAAGCCGCGCCAGTCTTTCAGTACCGACACCCGACCGATGTGACCATCGGGCAGCAAGCGAGCGGTGCCAATCGGAAAGTCGCCCTCAAAGGCCAGGAAATGCACCGCCGTAGCGTCATCGGCATCCCATTCCAGCTCGGGTGGAACGCATTGCTCGGCAATGAACACCGTCTCACGAATGCGCCGGATCTCGGCGATGTCCTTCTGCCAGTCTGCGACACGTACGTGAATTTTATTCATCGGCAAACCCCAGGCTGCCTTGCTTGATCAGTTCGCACAGCAGGCCGCGACCGTCTTCATCGCTCAGCCAGTCGCCCAGATTGTCGGTGTGCAGCGAGTCTGCAGCGCAGATCAGTTTCAGCAGCTCACGCAGCTTGCCCGGCAGGTAACGGCTCTGGCCGCTGGCGAACAGCAGCAGGTCGTCATCGACTTCGGACCACGCCAGGCGAGCACTCGGGTTGCGGATCAGTATCGCGCCTTGTTCCAGGCTGGCGAGCAAGTCGTCTTCTTCGATCTCTTCCGGGCCCGCCACCAGTTCCGGGTAGCGCGGTTCAGTCATGTACTGGCCGAACCAGGTCAGCAACAGGCGCTCGTCGCTCATGTGCTCGGCCAGCAGGCTTTTCAAGCGATCAAGGGCGTCGTGCTGGATCTGATGCGGATCGACCGCCGGCAGCGCGTCGGCGTCGGTGTAGCGCTCTTCGTCGGTCAGGAACTGGCTGAGGAAGTCGGTGAAGTGGGTCAGCACTTCAGCGGCGCTCGGTGCGCGGAAACCGACCGAGTACGTCAGGCAGTCATCGACGGCGACACCGCAGTGGGCCAGGCGCGGCGGCAGGTAAAGCATGTCGCCCGGTTCCAGTACCCACTCATCGGTAGCTTCGAAATCAGCGAGAATGCGCAGGTCGGCATGTGGCAGCAGCGGGCTCTCGGAGTCGCACATCTGGCCGATTTTCCAGTTGCGCTTGCCATGGCCCTGCAGCAGGAACACGTCGTAGTTGTCGAAGTGCGGACCGACGCTGCCGCCCGGGGCGGCAAAGCTGATCATCACGTCGTCGACGCGCCAGCTCGGCAGAAAGCGGAAGTTCTCCAGCAGTTCAGCGACTTCCGGTACGAACTGGTCAACGGCTTGAACCAGCAGGGTCCAGTCGCGTTCCGGCAGTTTGCTGAATTCGTCTTCGGCGAACGGGCCGCGGCGCAATTCCCAAGGACGCTCGCCGTTCTCGATCACCAGGCGCGACTCGACTTCTTCTTCCAGCGCCAGGCCGGCCAGTTCGTCGGCGTCGATCGGGCTTTCGAATTCAGGAATCGCCTGACGGATCAGCAGGGGTTTTTTCTGCCAGTAGTCGCGCAGGAACTCGCGCGCCGTGATGCCGCCCAGAAGTTGAAGAGGAATGTCAGGATTCATGTGTAACCTATTGAAAAAATGCACTTTTCAGACGGGAATAAAAACGCCCGGCGCTGCCGGGCGTCTCAAACGGGTAAAGCGGTCGATCAGATGCGTTTGGCTTGTGCCACGGCATTGCCGATGTAGTTCGCCGGGGTGAGCAATTTCAGCTCGGCCTTGGCGGCGGCTGGCATGTCCAGGCCGTCGATGAAAGTTTGCAGTGCTTCAGGGCTGATGCCCTTGCCACGGGTCAACTCTTTCAGCTTTTCGTACGGGTTTTCGATGTTGTAGCGACGCATCACGGTCTGGATCGGCTCGGCCAATACTTCCCAGCACGCGTCCAGGTCAGCAGCGATCTTCTGAGCATTGAGCTCCAGTTTGCTGATGCCTTTGAGGCTGGCTTCGTACGCGATCACGCTGTGGGCGAAGCCGACACCGAGGTTGCGCAACACGGTGGAGTCGGTCAGGTCGCGCTGCCAGCGGGAGATTGGCAGCTTGCTCGCCAAATGCTGGAACAGTGCGTTGGCGATACCCAGGTTGCCTTCGGAGTTTTCGAAGTCGATCGGGTTGACCTTGTGCGGCATGGTCGACGAGCCGATTTCACCAGCGATGGTGCGCTGCTTGAAATAACCCAGGGAGATGTAGCCCCAGATGTCGCGGTCGAAGTCGATCAGGATGGTGTTGAAACGTGCAATCGCGTCGAACAGCTCGGCAATGTAGTCGTGCGGTTCGATCTGCGTGGTGTACGGGTTGAAGCCAAGACCCAGCTCGTCTTCGATGAAGGCGCGGGCGTTTTCTTCCCAATCGATCTCAGGGTAGGCCGACAGGTGAGCGTTGTAGTTGCCGACAGCGCCGTTGATTTTGCCCAGCAGCGGAACAGCGGCGACCTGAGCGATTTGACGCTCCAGACGGTAAACCACGTTCGCCAGTTCTTTGCCCAGGGTGGTCGGCGAGGCCGGTTGACCGTGGGTGCGCGACAGCATTGGCACGTCAGCGAAACGGATGGCCAGTTCGCGGATGGCTTCGGCAGTCTGGCGCATCAGCGGCAGCATCACGTCATCACGGCCTTCGCGCAGCATCAGGGCGTGGGACAGGTTGTTGATGTCCTCGCTGGTGCAGGCAAAGTGGATGAATTCGCTGACCTTGGCCAGTTCCGGCAGCTTGGCTGCTTGCTCTTTGAGCAGGTATTCGATGGCTTTTACGTCGTGGTTGGTGGTGCGCTCGATCTCTTTGACACGCTCGGCGTGCTCCAGAGCGAAATTGTCCGCCAGGGTGTTCAGCACCGCGTTGGCTTCGGCGGAGAACGCCGGCACTTCGCTGATGCCAGGGTGAGCGGCCAAGCGCTGGAGCCAGCGCACTTCAACCAGTACGCGAGCACGGATCAGGCCGTATTCGCTGAAAATTGGGCGCAGGGCCTGGGTTTTGCCGGCGTAGCGGCCGTCAACAGGGGAAACCGCAGTGAGCGAAGAAAGCTGCATGGGGTGTTCTCGGACAGTCGGGCAACGAAATGGGGCGCGTATCATACATGAAAAAATCCGCCGGTCCGTTGCCAACTGACCAGCGTATTACGCGTTACTGACTACAAAGCGGTGTGGCGGGCGCGGTTCAGCTGCTGCGCATCAGCGGGTAAAGCTCTTTCAATAACTTGCGACGACTGATCACCAGCTGCCAGCGATGACCGCCCAACTGCCGCCACAGGCGCGCGGAACGAATCCCGGCCAGCAACAGGGCACGGATTTTCGACGCGTTGCTCGGTTGCTGCAGATTGCGCATGTCGCCGTGGACCTGAATCCGTTGGCGCAAGGTGCTCAGGGTGTCCTGATACAAGGCACCGCAGGCCGCAATCACGTTTTCGTGGGCCGGGCCGAAGTGTTCGACCTGGGATTGAATCTGCGGCAGGCGCTTGCCGATCTCGTCCAGCATGTCGTTGCGCTTGGCCAGTTGACGCTCGAGACCGAGCATCGCCAGCGCATAGCGCAGCGGTTCGCGCTGCAGGGTGCTCGGGTCGCGCTCCAGGGCGCCGATCAATGCGCGATAGCCTTCGCGCAGATTGATGTCGTCGCCGCCGTACACTTCCAGGGTGTCCTTGGGGTCGCGGATCAGCAAACTGCCGAGCATGCAGGTCAGGCCGGCTTCGGTGGTCTGGCCGGTCTTGGCAATCTTGTCGACGAGGACGGCGGCAAGAAACACGCCGCCCAGCGCCGTCAGTTGCTCCTGAGTGGGGTTCATGCCTTGCTGCTCCATGGCTCTGCGACTTCAATCACGCCGCCGCCCAGGCAGATTTCACCGTCATAGAACACTACGGACTGGCCCGGGGTGACCGCGCGCTGCGGGTCATCGAAGGTCGCTCGATAGCCGGTGGCGGTTTTTTCCAGCGTGCACGGTTGATCGCTTTGGCGATAACGGACTTTGGCGGTCAACTTGCGTGGCTCGGTCAGATCGATCGGGTTGACCCAATAAATGTCCGAAGCGAGCAGGGCGCGGGAGAACAGGTAGGGGTGGTCATTGCCCTGGCCGACGATCAGTTCGTTGTGCTCCAGGTCCTTGATCAGCACGTACCACGGCTCGTCACCGGCGTCTTTCAAGCCGCCGATGCCCAGGCCCTGACGCTGACCGATGGTGTGGTACATCAGGCCGTGGTGGCGGCCGATGACTTCACCTTCGGTAGTCTTGATCTCGCCCGGCTGGGCCGGCAGGTACTGCTTGAGGAAATCGCTGAAGCGGCGTTCGCCGATAAAGCAGATCCCCGTGGAATCCTTTTTCTTCGCGGTGGCCAGATCGTGTTTCTCGGCAATCGCGCGTACTTCGGGTTTTTCCAGCTCACCGACCGGGAACAGAGTCTTGGCGATCTGTTCGCCGCCGACGGCGTGCAGGAAGTAGCTCTGGTCCTTGTTCGGGTCCAGGCCCTTGAGCAGTTCGGTGCGGCCATCGATGTCGCGGCGGCGCACGTAGTGACCGGTGGCGATCAGGTCGGCGCCGAGCATCATGGCGTAGTCGAGGAACGCCTTGAACTTGATCTCGCGGTTGCACAGGATGTCCGGGTTCGGCGTGCGACCGGCCTTGTATTCGGCCAGGAAGTGCTCGAACACGTTGTCCCAGTACTCGGCGGCGAAGTTGGCGGTGTGCAGCTTGATGCCAATCTTGTCGCACACAGCCTGAGCATCCGCCAGGTCGTCCATGGCGGTGCAGTATTCCGTTCCATCGTCTTCTTCCCAGTTCTTCATGAACAGGCCTTCCACCTCATAACCCTGCTCGATCAGCAGGAGAGCGGAAACGGAAGAGTCCACGCCGCCGGACATGCCGACAATGACGCGCTTCTTTTGTGTGTCAGAAGGGGCTGGATCACGCATAGGGATTCAATGAGTGTCTTGAAAAAGGACGCGATTCTAACAGGCCGGAGCCCGCAAGGCTAAAGAGAAGGGCGGATCAGTTCGAGACCGAAGTGAAAGCCTGCCAGATAATCATCGATACAGCGGATGATCAGCTCACTGCGCCAGTTTGCGCGCTGTGCCAGCAGTTCGTCACGGGTTAGCCATTTGGCGCCGACAATGCCGTCGTCCAGTTGATAATCCGGGTGATGCTTGATTGCTTTGGCGATGAAACAAACCCTTTGGTAAGTCACGCCATTGCTCGGGGCGGTATAGAGATAGATGCCCACGACGCCGGTCGGCTCGACGTCCCAGCCGGTTTCCTCGAGGGTTTCGCGCACGGCGGCGTCGATCAGGGTTTCGTCCGGGTCGAGGTGGCCGGCGGGCTGGTTGAGCACCGTTCGTCCGTGCTTGGTTTCTTCGACCATCAGGAAGCGGCCGTTGTCTTCGACGATGGTGGCGACGGTGATGTGGGGTAGCCAATCCATAAAGAGTCCTCGATTTCAGGTGCGCACAAATTCCATTGTGGGAACCGGCCCCTGTGGGAGTGAGCCTGCTCGCGATAGCGGTGGGTCAGGCAAAATCAATGTTGAATGATATACCGCTATCGCGAGCAGGCTCGCTCCCACAGGGTTTTGGGTTCGGCAGGTAGATTTGTGTAGGTGCCACAAACAAAAACCCCGGCACTGGGCCGGGGCTTCTTTGCATCCTTACAACCTTAAACCAGCGCAGCGATCGCGGCGTTGAAGGTGTTGCTCGGGCGCATGGCCTTGCTGATCAGCTCGGCATTGGCGTGGTAGTAACCGCCGATGTCCACTGGCTTGCCCTGAACGGCGTTGAGCTCGGCAACGATGGTTGCTTCGTTCTCGGTCAGGGTCTTGGCCAGCTGGCCGAACTGCGCTTGCAGTGCAGCGTCTTCGGTCTGGGCCGCCAGGGCTTGCGCCCAGTACAGCGCCAGGTAGAAGTGGCTGCCGCGGTTGTCGATGTTGCCGACCTTGCGCGATGGCGACTTGTTGTTGTCCAGGAACTGGCCGGTGGCCTGGTCCAGGGTCTTGGCCAAAACCAGCGCTTTAGGGTTGTTATAAGTAACACCCAGATGCTCAAGGGAAGCGGCCAGGGCCAGGAACTCGCCCAGGGAATCCCAGCGCAGGAAGTTTTCTTCCAGCAACTGCTGAACGTGCTTCGGTGCCGAACCGCCAGCGCCGGTTTCGAACAGGCCACCGCCATTCATCAGCGGCACGATCGACAGCATCTTGGCGCTGGTGCCCAGTTCCATGATCGGGAACAGGTCGGTCAGGTAGTCGCGCAGTACGTTGCCGGTCACCGAAATGGTGTCCTTGCCTTCGCGAGTGCGGTCCAGGGTGAACTTCATCGCGTCGACAGGCGCCATGATCTGGATGTCCAGACCGGCAGTGTCGTGGTCCTTCAGGTAAGCCTGAACTTTCTCGATCACTACGCCGTCGTGGGCGCGCATCGGGTCCAGCCAGAAAATCGCTGGAGTGGCGCTTGCGCGAGCACGGTTGACGGCGAGTTTGACCCAGTCCTGGATCGGTGCGTCTTTGGTCTGGCACATGCGGAAGATGTCGCCGGCTTCAACCGGTTGCTCCAGCAGCAGGCTGCCTTTGCTGTCGGTAACGCGAACAACGCCGTTGGCCTTGATCTGGAAAGTCTTGTCGTGCGAGCCGTACTCTTCGGCCTTCTTCGCCATCAAGCCAACGTTTGGCACGCTGCCCATGGTGGTCGGATCGAAAGCGCCGTGCAGCTTGCAGTCTTCGATCACCGCCTGGTAGATGGTGGCGTAGCAGCGATCCGGGATCACAGCCTTGGTGTCGTGCAACTGACCGTCAGTGCCCCACATTTTGCCGGAGTCACGGATCATCGCCGGCATCGAGGCGTCGACGATAACGTCGCTTGGCACGTGCAGGTTGGTGATGCCTTTGTCGGAGTTGACCATGGCCAACGACGGACGAACGGCGTAGACCGCCTGGAGGTCCGCTTCGATCTGCGCTTGTTGCTCGGCCGGCAAGGCCTTGATGCGAGCGTACAGGTCGCCGATGCCGTTGTTCAGGTTGAAGCCGATCTGAGCCAGCACGTCAGCGTGCTTGGCCAGTGCGTCTTTGTAGAACTCGGCAACGATCTGGCCGAACATGATCGGGTCGGAGACCTTCATCATGGTGGCTTTGAGGTGAACCGACAGCAGCACGCCTTTTTGCTTGGCGTCTTCGATCTCGGCAGCGATGAAGCTGCGCAGAGCGGTTTTGCTCATGACCGCGCAATCGAGGATCTCACCGGCTTGCACGGTGGTTTTTTCTTTCAGGACGGTGGTGGTGCCGTCTTGAGCGATCAGTTCGATTTTGACGGCATCAGCGGCGTCGATCAGGGCAGCTTTTTCGCTGCCGTAGAAATCGCCGGTGCTCATGTGCGCGACGTGGGACTTGGAGTCCGCAGCCCAGGCGCCCATTTTGTGCGGGTGCTTGCGTGCGTAGTTCTTGACCGACAGCGGTGCACGACGATCCGAGTTGCCTTCGCGCAGAACCGGGTTCACGGCGCTGCCCTTGATCTTGTCGTAGCGCGACTTGGCGAGCTTGTCGGCGTCGCTGGTCACGGTTTCCGGGTAGTCCGGCAGAGCGAAGCCCTGGGCTTGCAGCTCTTTGATCGCGGCTTGCAGCTGCGGAACCGAGGCGCTGATGTTCGGCAGCTTGATGATGTTGGCTTCAGGCGTAACGGCCAGGTCGCCCAGTTCGGCGAGGTGGTCGGCTACGGCTTTGTCACCCAATTGCTCGGGGAAGCTGGCCAGGATGCGCCCTGCAAGAGAGATATCGCGGGTTTCCACGGCGATATCAGCGGAGGCGGTGAAAGCCTCTACGATAGGCAACAGTGAATAGGTGGCGAGGGCGGGAGCTTCGTCGGTGAAGGTATAGATGATCTTCGAGCGGGTGGGCATATTCGGATTAACTCTCTCTTCTTTGCTAAAGCGTGCGCAGAAACTCGAGGGGCGCCGGGTAAGCGCGTTCGTTCAAAGTCATCCATGAGCCGAATGTCGAGATTTGTGCGCGGTGATGTTGGGTGCATCAGTCGAGCGTCAAGCGGGTGAACTGCGGTAACAGTCCTGCTTTTTCGGGCTGGAGTCTCGTAATAGAGAGGTCGGCCGTCGTGACTCTGTGGTCAGCGGGCGGCATTATACATAGGTAGCTGGCAATCTGCCGATGGTTCATAAGCAACGAATATCGTCCATTGGTCTAAAGGTCGCAGGGGCGAGCGGGGCGTAGAGTCTTGCACCGTGCTTGAGTTTGGCGCTTTTCCCTTTGCTTTCAGGCTTGTAGGCCGCGAACTGTACAGCTTTGCGGCAGATGGATGGAACATAGGGTTTGCGTGCCGATTTAACTGGGGTACGCTCGAACGAAGCCAGATGTTCAATCCAAACAATGGAGTTCAGCATGGGATACAAGAAGATTCAGGTTCCAGCAGTCGGCGACAAAATCACCGTCAACGCGGACCATTCTCTCAATGTTCCTAACAACCCGATCATCCCCTTCATCGAAGGTGATGGTATTGGCGTTGATATCAGCCCGGTCATGATCAAGGTTGTCGATGCTGCTGTTAAGAAGGCTTACGGCGGCGAGCGCAAAATTTCCTGGATGGAAGTCTACGCCGGGGAGAAAGCGACTCAGGTTTACGATCAGGACACCTGGCTACCTCAGGAAACCCTGGACGCGGTCAAGGATTACGTGGTTTCCATCAAGGGCCCTCTGACCACTCCGGTCGGTGGCGGCATCCGTTCCCTGAACGTGGCCCTGCGTCAGCAACTCGACCTTTATGTGTGCCTGCGCCCGGTGCGCTGGTTCGAAGGCGTGCCTAGCCCGGTCAAGAAGCCAGGCGATGTTGACATGACGATCTTCCGCGAGAACTCGGAAGACATCTACGCCGGTATCGAATGGAAAGCCGGTTCGCCGGAAGCGACCAAGGTCATCAAGTTCCTCAAAGAAGAAATGGGCGTTACCAAGATCCGTTTCGACGAAAACTGCGGTATCGGCGTCAAGCCGGTTTCGTTGCAGGGCACCAAGCGCCTGGCGCGCAAGGCGTTGCAGTATGTGGTCGACAACGACCGCGACTCGCTGACCATCGTGCACAAAGGCAACATCATGAAGTTCACCGAAGGTGCCTTCAAGGAATGGGCCTACGAAGTGGCCGCTGAAGAATTCGGCGCGACCCTGCTCGACGGCGGTCCTTGGATGCAGTTCAAAAACCCGAAAACCGGCAAGAACGTCATCGTCAAGGACGCCATCGCAGACGCCATGCTCCAGCAGATCCTGCTGCGCCCGGCCGAATACGATGTGATCGCGACCCTGAACCTGAACGGCGACTATCTCTCAGACGCCCTGGCGGCGGAAGTGGGCGGTATCGGTATCGCGCCAGGTGCCAACCTGTCCGACACCATTGCCATGTTTGAAGCGACCCACGGCACTGCGCCAAAGTACGCCGGCAAGGACCAGGTCAACCCGGGTTCGCTGATCCTGTCCGCAGAGATGATGCTGCGCCACATGGGCTGGACCGAAGCGGCGGATCTGATCATCAAGGGCACCAATGGCGCGATTTCGGCCAAGACCGTGACCTATGACTTCCACCGTCTGATGGAAGGCGCGAAATTGCTGTCTTCTTCGGCGTTTGGTGATGCGCTGATTTCGCATATGTAAGCGAGTCGGCATAAAAAAAACCGCCTTCGGGCGGTTTTTTTATGACTGGATGATCGGTCGCGTCAGTTCGATACCTTTTCATGATGGTCATGATGGTCATGATGGGAGGGCTTGGCGTGATCATGCTCAACAGGCGCTGCGGTGATCTTCACTGCGTGCAACCCTTTGGGACCCTGAACGATATCGAAGCTTACGAGTTGCCCGGCCTTGAGGGTCTTGTATCCGTCCATATCAATGGCGGAATAGTGGGCAAAGAAATCAATAAGATGACCGTCTTCGTCGCGACCTTCTCTGGCGTCGGTGTTAATGAAACCGAATCCCTTGGCATTGTTGAACCATTTCACCTTACCGACTGACATACCCATATCCCTCTGCAACTGACTCCATCACTGGAGTATCATCCAGTACATCCGCAGTCAGATCTTTAAATAAGATTGACTCCGCGGACCTTTTTTACCCACTGTGGGCTCTATTGGTTGTAACACCGTTTTCCCGATAGTCAAGGTGACCGGGCGGTCGGAGTTGAAATCGTCCATAGCCGCCCCCACCACTGTATTTGCACAACTGACGAACCTTTCTTTCCATGCATGCAATCAGCCAGATTCGACTAACATTCAATCAGGATCGCCCGGTTCTCCAGAAAGATCACCCGGGGACTCAAGACGACGATTCCGCAGGCATTGCTGTTCAGGAGGCAAAGCCTGCATTACAGGCGCCGCCGATGTACAAGGTGGTTTTGTTCAATGATGACTACACACCGATGGATTTCGTCGTCGAAGTGCTCGAGGTGTTTTTTAACCTGAATCGGGAGCTGGCGACCAAGGTCATGCTGGCCGTCCACACAGAAGGACGGGCAGTATGTGGAGTGTTTACCCGCGACATCGCCGAGACTAAGGCCATGCAGGTCAACCAGTACGCCAGGGAAAGCCAGCATCCGCTACTCTGTGAAATCGAGAAGGACGGTTAATCGCCGACCACTTGGGTATGAGGTGAAGCTATGTTAAACCGCGAGCTCGAAGTCACCCTCAATCTTGCCTTCAAGGAGGCTCGTTCGAAGCGTCATGAATTCATGACCGTCGAACACCTCCTGCTGGCCCTATTGGATAATGAGGCTGCCGCCACCGTTTTGCGTGCATGCGGCGCAAACCTCGAAAAACTCAAGCACGATCTGCAGGAGTTCATCGACTCCACCACGCCATTGATCCCCGTTCATGACGAGGATCGCGAAACCCAGCCAACCCTGGGCTTCCAGCGTGTACTGCAACGTGCTGTGTTCCACGTACAGAGCTCGGGCAAACGCGAAGTGACTGGCGCCAACGTGCTGGTCGCAATCTTCAGTGAGCAAGAGAGTCAGGCAGTGTTCCTGCTGAAACAGCAGAGCGTTGCGCGCATTGATGTCGTCAACTACATCGCCCATGGCATTTCCAAAGTGCCGGGGCATGGCGATCACTCTGAAGGTGAGCAAGATATGCAGGACGACGAGGGCGGTGAGTCTTCTTCTTCAGGCAATCCTCTGGATGCTTATGCCAGCAACCTCAACGAACTCGCGCGCCAGGGTCGTATCGATCCGTTGGTAGGCCGTGAGCTGGAAGTCGAGCGTGTCGCGCAGATCCTGGCGCGTCGTCGCAAAAACAATCCGCTGCTGGTGGGCGAGGCGGGCGTGGGTAAAACCGCGATTGCCGAAGGCCTGGCCAAACGTATTGTCGACAACCAGGTGCCGGATTTGCTGGCCAACAGCGTGGTCTATTCCCTCGATCTGGGCGCCTTGCTGGCCGGGACCAAATACCGTGGCGATTTCGAGAAGCGCTTCAAGGCGCTGCTCAATGAGCTGAAAAAACGTCCGCAGGCGATCCTGTTCATCGACGAAATCCACACCATTATTGGTGCGGGTGCCGCATCCGGTGGCGTCATGGATGCCTCGAACCTGCTCAAACCGCTGCTGTCGTCGGGCGATATCCGTTGCATCGGATCGACCACGTTCCAGGAATTCCGCGGGATCTTCGAGAAGGACCGTGCCTTGGCCCGGCGCTTCCAGAAGGTCGATGTGTCGGAGCCTTCGGTGGAAGACACCATCGGCATCCTGCGCGGCCTCAAAGGTCGGTTCGAAGCGCACCACAACATCGAATACAGCGATGAAGCGTTGCGTGCGGCCGCCGAACTGGCTTCACGCTACATCAATGACCGGCACATGCCGGACAAAGCCATCGACGTCATCGACGAGGCCGGCGCTTATCAGCGTCTGCAGCCGATCGAGAAACGCGTGAAGCGCATCGAAGTGCCTCAGGTCGAGGACATCGTCGCGAAAATCGCGCGGATTCCGCCTAAACACGTCACCAGCTCCGACAAAGAGCTGCTGCGTAACCTTGAGCGTGACCTGAAGCTGACAGTATTTGGCCAGGATGCCGCCATCGACTCGCTGTCGACCGCGATCAAACTGTCCCGTGCCGGCCTCAAGTCGCCTGACAAGCCTGTCGGCTCGTTCCTGTTCGCAGGGCCGACCGGTGTCGGTAAAACCGAAGCGGCGCGTCAGCTGGCCAAGGCGTTGGGTATCGAGCTGGTTCGTTTCGACATGTCCGAGTACATGGAGCGTCACACCGTATCGCGTCTGATCGGTGCACCTCCAGGCTATGTCGGGTTCGATCAGGGCGGTCTGCTGACCGAAGCCATCACCAAGCAGCCTCACTGCGTGCTGTTGCTCGATGAGATCGAGAAAGCGCATCCGGAAGTCTTCAACCTGCTGCTGCAGGTCATGGACCACGGTACGCTGACCGATAACAACGGGCGCAAGGCGGATTTCCGTAACGTGATTGTCATCATGACGACCAACGCCGGTGCCGAAACAGCGGCGCGTGCTTCGATCGGTTTCACTCATCAGGACCACTCGTCCGATGCGATGGAAGTGATCAAGAAGAGCTTCACGCCGGAGTTCCGCAACCGTCTGGACACCATTATCCAGTTTGGTCGCCTCAGTCATGAGGTCATCAAAAGCGTGGTGGACAAGTTCCTTACCGAGCTTCAGGCGCAGCTGGAAGACAAGCGCGTGCAGCTGGAAGTGACCGACGCTGCGCGCAGCTGGCTGGCGGCGGGTGGCTACGACTCGGCGATGGGTGCTCGACCAATGGCGCGTTTGATCCAGGACAAGATCAAACGTCCGCTGGCGGAAGAGATCCTGTTCGGAGAACTGGCCGACCATGGTGGCGTGGTGCACATCGATCTCAAGGACGGCGAGCTGACCTTCGAGTTCGAAACCACGGCCGAAATGGCCTGACGTTAACCGCGACAAAGCAAAAGGCGCCGAAAGGCGCCTTTTTGCTGTGTGCCGGATGTACACCGATCTCCTTGTGGGAGCGGGCTTGCTCGCGAATGCGGTGGGTCAGCTGTGATCGTTCCCACGCTCCGCGTCCCTTCTAAAGCCGAACGCAGAGCGTCCGTTGAGGCATTCCCACGCAGAGCGTGGGAACGATCGACAAACAAAAACGCCCGGTATAAACCGGGCGTTTTGTATTGACTTGATTAGCGAGCGCGGTAAGTGATGCGCCCTTTGCTCAAGTCATAGGGCGTCAGCTCGACGCGCACTTTGTCACCGGTAAGAATACGGATGTAGTTCTTGCGCATCTTGCCGGAGATATGCGCGGTTACGACGTGCCCATTTTCCAACTCCACACGAAACATGGTGTTGGGCAGGGTGTCGACGACAGTGCCTTCCATTTCGAAGCTGTCTTCTTTCGACATGCAGTAAAGCCCTCGGTGTCCAATGAATGGCCCGGTGCAACTGCGCCAGGCAAAAGCGGCGTGCATTGTGCCCGAAAAATGGGGTTTAAGCCAAGGGGTTCTAGTTCAGGATGACCCAGCGCTGATTAATCAGCAGTTCGATAGGGCGATATTGCGTCTTGTAGCTCATCTTTTTGCAGTTTTTGATCCAGTAGCCGAGGTAGACCGCTTCCAGCCCAAGACGTCGGGCTTCGCCGATTTGCCAGAGGATCGCGTAGCGACCCAGGCTGCGGCGTTCTTCATCGGGCTCGTAGAAGGTGTAGACCGCCGATAGACCGTTCGGCAGCAAATCGGTCACGGCGACCGCCAACAGCCGACCTTCGAGACGAAATTCGTAAAACCGTGAGAACGGCAAGTCTCGCACCAGGAACGTCGCAAACTGGTCGCGACTCGGCGGGTACATGTCGCCATCGGCGTGACGCTGTTCAATATAACGCTGATAGAGATCGAAATACTCTTCGCTGAACTGCGGCCTGGCCGGGCGCACTTGCAGGTCGGTGTTGCGCTTGAAGATGCGTTTCTGCTGGCGGTTGGGGGTAAATTGCGCCACGGGGATGCGTGCCGGGACGCACGCATTGCAATTCTGGCAATGAGGCCGGTAGAGATGATCGCCGCTGCGACGAAAACCCATTTCAGACAGGTCTGCGTAGACATGCACATCCATGGGCTGACTAGGGTCGAGGAACAGCGTCGTGGCCTGCTCCTCGGGCAGATAACTGCAAGAGTGGGGCTGAGTGGCATAAAACTTCAAACGCGCCAACTCGGTCATGATCGACCCTCGGGATAAGCTTTGGATTAAGTGTAAGCCACGCGCGCAAAAGTCGCTCAGCAAACCCACGTGGCGCGGCTGGGTTGATCCAAGTGCTGCGCGAGGAAATTGGCGAAGTCGCGCCGAGGAATCGCTCGGGCGCCGAGGCTGTGCAGGTGGTCGGTCGGCATCTGGCAGTCGATCAGCACGAAACCTGAGTCTTTCAGATGTTGCACCAGCGTGGCAAAGCCATATTTCGAGGCGTTGTCGGCGCGGCTGAACATCGACTCGCCGAAAAACAGCTGACCCATCGCAAGGCCGTACAGTCCGCCCACCAGCACGCCATCGTCCCAGACCTCGACGGAATGCGCGTAGCCACGCTTGTGCAATTCGAGGTAAGCGGTCTGCATCGCGTCAGTGATCCAGGTCCCGTCGGCATACTCCCGGGGGGCGGCGCAGGCGGCGATTACCGAGGCGAAATCCTGATCGAAGGTCACTTGATAGCGTTGTTGGCGCAACAATTTACTCAGGCTGCGTGAGACATGCAGTTCGTCGGGAAATAGGACGGTGCGCGGATCCGGCGACCACCAAAGAATTGGCTGGCCCTCCGAGAACCATGGAAAGCAGCCGTGGCGATAAGCCTGAATCAGACGATCGGCAGACAGATCACCGCCCGCGGCCAACAGTCCGTTGGGGTCGCGCATGGCTTTTTCCAGCGGCGGGAACGTCAGGGTATTACGTTGTAACCAAGTCAGCATGGCATCCGGGCTTGCAGAAGGGGAGGGCGGTGGCGGGCTGGTGAGCCCGCCGTAAAGTGTGCCGTCAAACGGTGGGAATGTCGTCGAGGTATTTCTCGGCATCCAGCGCGGCCATGCAGCCAGCACCAGCGGAGGTCACGGCCTGGCGGTAAACGTGATCGGCCACATCGCCGGCGGCGAACACGCCCGGGATCTCGGTGGCCGTGGCGTCGCCTTCGCTGCCGCCCCTGACCAAAAGATAGCCGTCACGCATTTTCAGCTGGCCCTCAAACAGGTCGGTATTGGGCTTGTGGCCGATGGCGATGAACACGCCGGCCAGCGTCAATTCACGGGTTTCGCCCGTGTGGCTGTCGCGCAGGCGGGCACCGGTCACGCCGCTGGCATCACCCAACACTTCATCGAGATTCTGGTTCCAGTGCAGGCGGATATTGCCGTTGGCAGCTTTTTCGAAGAGCTTGTCCTGGAGAATCTTCTCCGAGCGCAATTTGTCGCGCCGGTGGATCAGGTGGACTTCCTTGGCGATGTTCGACAGGTACAGGGCTTCTTCCACGGCGGTGTTGCCGCCGCCGACGACGGCGACCACTTGATTGCGATAAAAGAATCCGTCGCAGGTGGCGCAGGCTGAAACTCCTCGGCCGGCAAAGGCTTCTTCCGAAGGCAGCCCCAGGTACTGCGCGGAAGCGCCGGTGGCGATAATCAGCGCGTCGCAGGTGTAAGTGTCGCCATCGCCGATCAACTCGAACGGGCGCTGTTGCAACTTGGCGGTGTGGATATGGTCGTAAACAATCTCTGTGGCGAAGCGCTCGGCGTGTTTTTGCATGCGTTCCATCAGCACCGGGCCGGTGAGGCCTTCGACGTCGCCGGGCCAGTTATCGACTTCGACGGTGGTGGTCAGCTGGCCACCTGCCTGTATGCCGGTGATGACGACGGGTTTGAGGTTGGCGCGTGCGGCATAAACGGCTGCGCTGTATCCGGCAGGGCCGGAACCCAGAATGATCAGGCGGGAATGCTTCGGTTCGCTCATAAAAACACCTCATAAGCCTTTGTCACAAAAGAGAATGCATGCTCAAATTGAACCGCGCGTAGTGCGTTTGGCTATGCTACACCGAAGGGCTTCAAGCATGGCATCGGGCGAACAAACCCGTACAATGCCGTCTGTAACAGTGGTTGTAACAAAATTAGCTGTGCGTGCCGTGTTTATAAAAACCGGGGTGCAGTGTTAAAAGTAGTCCCAGTTACGCGTGTTAACTTTTTTACCTGCCTGGATTGGGCAGTTTTTTATAGTCATTCAACAGATGGACGCGCCTAGGGCGCAGGAAAAGAAGCGTTTTGAAGAAATCCACCGCAGCACCCAAAACAGTCGTCGTTCCGCTCTGGCGCCAACACTTGCACTACCGGCTCAAGGAAGGTGCATTGATCGCCATCGGCGGCCTGTGCCTGTTCCTGATGATGGCCTTGTTGACCTATGGCAAGGACGATCCGGGCTGGAGCCATAACAGCAAGATCGACGACGTGCAGAACTTCGGCGGGCCGGTCGGCTCCTACAGCGCCGACATCCTGTTCATGGTGCTGGGTTACTTCGCCTACATCTTCCCGTTGTTGCTGGCGATCAAGGCGTACCAGATCTTCCGTCAACGCCACGAGCAGTGGCAGTGGAGCGGCTGGCTGTTCTCCTGGCGCCTGATCGGCCTGGTGTTTCTGGTGCTGTCGGGCGCGGCCCTGGCACACATCCATTTCCATGCGGCCACCGGTCTGCCGGCCGGTGCCGGCGGCGCGCTGGGCGAAAGCCTTGGCGACCTGGCCAGGAACGCGCTGAACATCCAGGGCAGCACGCTGTTGTTCATCGCGCTGTTCCTGTTCGGCCTGACGGTGTTCACCGACCTGTCGTGGTTCAAGGTGATGGACCTCACCGGCAAGATCACCCTCGACCTGTTCGAACTGTTCCAGGGCGCGGCCAATCGCTGGTGGGCCGCCCGTGTCGAGCGCAAACAGCTGGTTGCGCAGTTGCGTGAAGTCGACGATCGCGTGCATGACGTGGTCGCTCCGACAGTGACCGACAAGCGCGAGCAAGCCAAGGTCAAGGAACGCCTGATCGAGCGAGAGCAGGCCCTGAGCAAGCACATGTCGGACCGCGAGAAGCAGGTGCCGCCCGTCATCGCGCCAGCACCGCCCAAGCCGGCGGCGCCGAGCAAACGCGTGGAGAAAGAGAAACAGGCGCCGTTGTTCGTCGACAGCGCCGTCGAAGGCACCTTGCCGCCGATCTCGATTCTCGACCCGGCCGAAAAGAAACAACTCAATTATTCCCCGGAGTCGCTGGCAGCCGTCGGCCACTTGCTGGAAATCAAGCTCAAGGAATTCGGCGTCGAAGTCTCGGTGGATTCGATCCACCCGGGCCCGGTCATTACCCGTTACGAAATCCAGCCGGCCGCCGGCGTCAAAGTCAGTCGCATTTCCAACCTGGCGAAAGACCTCGCGCGCTCCCTGGCCGTGACCAGCGTTCGGGTGGTGGAAGTGATTCCGGGCAAGACCACCGTCGGTATCGAGATTCCCAACGAGGACCGCCAGATCGTGCGGTTCTCCGAAGTGCTGTCGACGCCTGAGTACGACAACTTCAAGTCGCCGGTCACCCTGGCCCTGGGCCACGACATCGGCGGCAAGCCGGTCATCACTGACCTGGCGAAAATGCCTCACTTGCTGGTGGCCGGTACGACCGGTTCCGGTAAGTCGGTGGGTGTGAACGCGATGATCCTGTCGATCCTGTTCAAGTCCGGCCCGGAAGACGCCAAGCTGATCATGATCGACCCGAAAATGCTTGAGCTGTCGATCTACGAAGGCATTCCGCACTTGCTGTGCCCGGTCGTGACCGACATGAAGGACGCGGCCAACGCCCTGCGCTGGAGCGTGGCGGAGATGGAGCGTCGCTACAAACTGATGGCGAAGATGGGCGTTCGAAACCTGTCGGGCTTTAACGCCAAGGTCAAGGAAGCCCAGGATGCCGGTACGCCCCTGACCGACCCGTTGTACAAGCGCGAAAGCATTCACGACGAAGCGCCGCTGCTGACCAAGCTGCCGACCATCGTCGTGGTCGTCGACGAATTCGCCGACATGATGATGATCGTCGGCAAGAAGGTCGAAGAACTGATCGCCCGTATCGCCCAGAAGGCCCGTGCCGCCGGTATCCACTTGATTCTCGCGACCCAGCGTCCGTCGGTTGACGTGATCACCGGTCTGATCAAGGCCAACATTCCGACGCGTATGGCGTTCCAGGTGTCGAGCAAGATCGACTCCCGGACGATCATCGACCAGGGCGGCGCCGAACAACTGCTGGGCCACGGTGACATGCTCTACATGCCGCCGGGCACCAGCCTGCCGATCCGGGTCCATGGTGCGTTCGTGTCCGATGACGAGGTTCACCGGGTGGTTGAAGCCTGGAAACTGCGCGGTGCACCGGAATACAACGACGATATCCTGGCCGGTGTTGAAGAGGCTGGTAGCGGTTTCGACGGCGGCAGTGGCGGTGGCGACGAAGACAGTGAATCCGATGCGCTCTACGACGAAGCGGTGCAGTTCGTTCTGGAGAGCCGTCGGGCGTCCATCTCTGCGGTTCAGCGCAAGCTGAAAATCGGCTACAACCGCGCCGCCCGCATGATCGAAGCCATGGAAATGGCCGGGGTCGTGACGTCCATGAATACCAACGGTTCGCGTGAAGTCCTGGCGCCTGGCCCGGTACGCGACTGATTTGATTTTGAAAGGATGGCGCAGTGATGCGCCGCCCGAACTCCCACGAATGTTATGAGGACTCCCATGCGTCTTATCCGCATGCTGTTGCTGCCGGTACTGGCTTTGACCACGCTCTCGGCCCACGCCGATGACAAGGACGTGGCGCGTCTGACCCAACTGCTGGAAAAATCCCAGACCCTGACTGCACGCTTCTCTCAGCTGACGCTGGATGGCAGCGGCACTCAATTGCAGGAAACCGCCGGGCAAATGTCCCTGCAGCGTCCTGGCCTGTTCTATTGGCACACCGACGCACCACAAGAGCAATTGATGGTCTCCGATGGCAAGAAGGTGTCCCTGTGGGACCCGGACCTGGAGCAGGTCACCATCAAGACCCTCGACCAGCGCCTGACCCAGACCCCGGCGCTGCTGCTGTCTGGTGATGTGTCGAAGATCAGCCAGAGCTTCGACATCAGCGCCAAGGAAGCCGGCGGCGTGATCGACTTCACCTTGAAGCCAAAAACCAAGGACACCCTGTTCGACAGCCTGCGTCTGTCGTTCCGCAATGGCCTGGTCAATGACATGCAACTGATCGACAGCGTCGGCCAGCGCACCAACATCCTGTTCACCGGCGTGAAGGCCAACGAGCCGATCCCGGCGTCCAAGTTCAAGTTCGACATCCCCAAGGGTGCCGACGTGATCCAGGAATAATACGCAAACCTGTGGGAACGGGCTTGTGTGGCGAGGGAGCTTGCTCCCGCTGGGGCGCGAAGCACCCCCAAAAATGGGACTGCTGCGCAGTCCAGCGGGAGCAAGCTCCCTCGCCACAGGATTTCGCCAGACTTGAGAGCTGCGTAATAAAGCGAGGTTTCAACCGCACGTGATGGACCTGTTTCGCAGTGCCCCGATCGCTCAACCCTTGGCCGCACGCCTGCGCGCAGCCAATCTGGATGAGTACGTCGGTCAGGAACACCTGCTCGCTCGCGGCAAGCCTTTGCGCGAAGCCCTGGAGCAGGGTGCCCTGCACTCGATGATCTTCTGGGGGCCGCCGGGCGTGGGCAAAACCACCCTGGCGCGGTTGCTGGCGGAAGTCTCGGATGCGCACTTCGAAACGGTCTCGGCGGTATTGGCCGGCGTGAAGGAAATCCGTCAGGCGGTGGAAATCGCCAAGCAGCAGGCCGGGCAGTACGGCAAACGCACCATTCTGTTCGTCGATGAAGTGCACCGTTTCAACAAGTCGCAGCAGGATGCATTCCTGCCCTACGTTGAAGACGGCACGCTGATTTTCATCGGCGCGACCACGGAAAACCCCTCGTTCGAACTCAACAACGCCTTGCTCTCCCGGGCGCGCGTCTACGTGCTCAAAAGCCTCGACGAAGCGGCGTTGCGCAAACTGGTGCATCGCGCGCTGACCGAAGAACGTGGTTTGGGCAAGCGGCAACTGACCCTCAGCGATGAAGGCTTCCAGATGCTGTTGTCCGCCGCCGATGGCGATGGCCGCCGTCTGCTCAACCTGTTGGAAAACGCCTCGGACCTGGCTGAAGACAACAGCGAGATCGGCATCGATCTGCTGCAAAGTCTGCTCGGCGATACCCGTCGGCGTTTCGACAAGGGTGGCGAAGCGTTCTACGACCAGATTTCCGCGCTGCATAAATCGGTGCGCGGCTCCAATCCAGACGGCGCGCTGTACTGGTTCGCGCGAATGATCGACGGCGGTTGCGATCCGCTGTACCTGGCACGGCGCGTGGTGCGCATGGCCAGCGAAGACATCGGCAACGCCGACCCTCGTGCCCTCAGTCTGTGCCTCGCGGCGTGGGAAGTGCAGGAGCGTCTCGGCAGTCCCGAAGGCGAATTGGCGGTGGCCCAAGCCATCACCTACCTGGCCTGCGCGCCGAAAAGCAATGCGGTGTATATGGGTTTCAAAGCCGCCCTGCGCAGCGCCACCGAACATGGTTCGCTAGAGGTGCCGCTGCACCTGCGCAATGCGCCGACCAAGCTGATGAAGCAATTGGGTTACGGCGATGAATACCGTTACGCCCACGATGAGCCGGACGCTTACGCCGCTGGCGAAGACTACTTCCCCGAAGAACTTGAGCCACAACCGTTCTACCAGCCAGTGCCTCGCGGCCTTGAGCTGAAGATCGGCGAAAAACTCAATCACCTCGCACAACTTGACCGTCTAAGCCCCCGGCAGCGGAGAAAATAGTGATTCCTTTGGTCATTGCGGTCTCCGTCGGCGGTGTCGCCGGAACACTGTTGCGCTTTGCTACCGGTAACTGGGTCAACGCTAATTGGCCGCGGCACTTCTATACCGCGACGCTGGCCGTTAATATCGTCGGCTGTTTGCTGATCGGCGTTTTGTACGGTCTGTTTTTGATCCGCCCGGAGGTGCCGATCGAGGTGCGCGCCGGGTTGATGGTCGGCTTCCTAGGGGGGCTGACGACTTTTTCATCCTTTTCACTGGATACGGTGCGCCTGCTCGAAACCGGGCAAATGCCGCTAGCCCTGGGCTATGCTGCCATCAGCGTATTCGGAGGGCTGCTCGCGACCTGGGCTGGCCTGTCCTTGACCAAACTTTGATAACGAGAGACCGACATGCTCGATTCCAAACTGTTACGTAGCAACCTTCAGGACGTAGCGGACCGCCTGGCATCCCGTGGCTACACGCTGGATGTTGCGCGCATCGAAGCGCTGGAAGAACAGCGCAAGGAAGTCCAGACCGAAACTGAAAAGCTACAGGCTGATCGTAACGCGATCTCCAAAAGCATTGGTCAGGCCAAGCAGCGCGGCGAAGATATTGCTCCGCTGATGGCTAATGTCGAGAACATGGGCAGCCAACTGAACAACGGAAAGATCGCTCTCGAAAAAATCCAGACCGATCTGGATTCGATCCTGCTCGGCATCCCGAACCTGCCGCACGAATCCGTGCCACTCGGTGATGACGAAGACGGCAACGTCGAAGTGCGCCGCTGGGGCACCCCGACCGCTTTCGATTTCCCGGTTCAGGACCACGTGGCCCTGGGCGAGAAGTTCGGCTGGCTGGACTTCGAAACCGCCGCCAAGCTGTCCGGCGCCCGCTTTGCCCTGTTGCGCGGCCCGATCGCTCGCATGCACCGCGCCCTGGCGCAGTTCATGATCAACCTGCACACCAGCGAACACGGTTACGAAGAGGCCTACACGCCTTATCTGGTTCAAGCGCCGGCGCTGCAAGGCACGGGTCAGCTGCCGAAGTTCGAAGAAGACCTGTTCAAGATCAGCCGCGAAGGCGAAGCCGATCTGTACTTGATCCCGACCGCTGAAGTGTCGCTGACCAACATTGTTGCCGGCGAAATCGTCGATTCGAAACTGCTGCCGATCAAGTTCGTTGCCCACACCCCGTGCTTCCGCAGTGAAGCCGGTGCTTCGGGCCGTGACACCCGCGGCATGATCCGTCAGCACCAGTTCGACAAAGTCGAGATGGTCCAGATCGTTGAGCCGTCGACCTCGATGGACGCGTTGGAAGGCCTGACCGCCAACGCCGAAAAAGTCCTGCAACTGCTGGAATTGCCTTATCGCACGATTGCGCTGTGCACCGGCGACATGGGCTTCAGCGCGGTCAAGACCTACGACCTGGAAGTGTGGATTCCGAGCCAGGACAAGTACCGCGAGATTTCGTCGTGCTCCAACTGCGGCGACTTCCAGGCCCGTCGTATGCAAGCGCGTTTCCGCAACCCGGAAACCGGCAAGCCTGAACTGGTTCACACCCTGAACGGTTCCGGCCTGGCGGTCGGTCGGACGCTGGTGGCGGTGCTGGAAAACTACCAGCAGGCCGACGGTTCGATCCGCGTGCCTGAAGTGCTGAAACCGTACATGGGTGGCCTTGAGGTCATCGGCTAAATGGACTATCTGCCGCTGTTTCATAATCTTCGCGGCAGTCGTGTGTTGGTCGTCGGCGGCGGGGAAATTGCCTTGCGCAAATCCCGCCTGCTGGCCGAAGCCGGTGCGCTGCTGCGGGTGGTTGCACCTGAAATCGAACCGCAGTTGCGCGAACTGGTTGCCGGCAGCGGTGGCGAGTGCCTGTTACGGGGCTACGTCGCAGCGGACCTGGACGGTTGCGGGCTGATCATTGCCGCCACCGACGACGAACCGCTGAACGCGCAAGTCTCCGCCGATGCCCATCGGCGTTGCGTGCCGGTCAACGTGGTGGACGCGCCAGCCTTGTGCAGCGTGATCTTCCCGGCGATCGTCGACCGATCGCCCTTGATTATTGCGGTGTCCAGCGGCGGCGATGCGCCGGTACTGGCGCGGTTGATCCGCGCCAAGCTGGAAACCTGGATTCCTTCCACCTATGGTCAGCTGGCCGGTCTGGCGGCGCGTTTTCGCAGCCAGGTCAAACGCCTGTTTCCGGATGTGCAGCAGCGCCGGGCGTTCTGGGAAGATGTATTCCAGGGCCCGATTGCCGACCGGCAACTGGCCGGGCAGGGCGCCGAAGCCGAACGCTTGATGCTGGCGAAGATCAATGGCGAAGCGCCGGTTGCTACCGGGGAAGTGTATTTGGTCGGCGCAGGTCCTGGTGATCCGGACTTGCTGACCTTCCGTGCCTTGCGCCTGATGCAGCAAGCCGATGTGGTGCTGTATGACCGTTTGGTCGCCCCCGCGATTCTCGATTTGTGCCGTCGCGATGCCGAGCGGGTTTACGTCGGCAAGCGGCGCGCCGATCACGCCGTGCCTCAGGATCAGATCAACCAGCAATTGGTGGATCTGGCCAAGCAAGGCAAGCGGGTCGTGCGATTGAAGGGCGGTGATCCGTTCATCTTCGGTCGCGGCGGTGAAGAGATTGAAGAACTGGCGGCCCAGGGCATCCCGTTCCAGGTGGTGCCGGGTATCACGGCCGCCAGCGGTTGCGCGGCGTACGCCGGGATTCCGCTGACTCACCGCGATTACGCGCAGTCGGTGCGATTTGTCACCGGGCACTTGAAGGACGGTTCCACCGATTTACCGTGGGCCGACCTGGTCGCGCCGGCGCAAACCCTGGTGTTTTACATGGGGCTGGTGGGCTTGCCGATCATCTGCGAGCAGTTGATCAAGCATGGTCGCGGGGCGGATACCCCGGCGGCATTGATTCAGCAGGGCACCACGGTCAATCAGCGGGTGTTTACCGGCACGCTGGCCGACCTTCCTCGACTGGTGGCGGAGCATGAAGTGCATGCACCGACGCTGGTGATCGTTGGGGAAGTGGTGCAATTGCGCGAGAAACTGGCGTGGTTCGAGGGCGCTCAGGCGCAGGTCTGAGGACCGAGTCGCCCCAATCGCTAGCAGGCTAGCTCCCACAGGGGATTTGTGAACGACACAAATCCCCCGTGGGAGCTAGCCTGCTAGCGATTGGGGTCCTCAAAAACGGTACAAACCTCAGGCCCGGCGCCAAACCCCTTTCCCACTCAACCGCGCCCGATCATGGGTTGCTGTGAAATCCTGCGCCGGCCCTTTCGGCACAACCCCCGTCGGGTTGATGGTCTTGTGGCTGCCGTAGTAGTGATTTTTGATGTGCTGGAAATCCACCGTCTCGGCAATCCCCGGCCACTGGTAAATCTCCCGCAGCCAGTTAGACAGGTTCGGATAATCGGCGATCCGCCGCAGGTTGCACTTGAAGTGGCCGTGATACACCGCGTCAAAACGAATCAGCGTGGTGAACAGCCGAATATCAGCTTCGGTCAGGTATTCGCCAGCCAGGTAACGATTGGCGCCTAACAGCTCTTCCAATCGATCCAGTTCCGCAATCAATCCATCGAACGCTTCTTCATAAGCCGCCTGCGAGGTGGCAAACCCGGCGCGATAAACACCGTTGTTCACCGCCGGATAAATCCGCTCATTCAGCGCATCGATCTCACCGCGCAACGGCGCCGGATAGAAATCCAGGTCGTTGCCGGTCAGGTCATCGAAAGCGCCATTGAACATGCGGATAATCTCCGCCGATTCATTGTTGACGATGCGATTCTGCTGTTTGTCCCAGAGCACCGGCACGGTGACGCGGCCGGTGTAGTTGGCGGTATCGGCGGTGTAGCGCTGGTGCATGAAATCGAAATGACCGAGCTTGTCGCCGGTCGAGCCCAGGTTCTGGTCGAAGGTCCAGCCGTTTTCCAGCATCAGCCAGCTGACCACCGAGACGTCGATCAGGTTGTCGAGGCCTTTGAGTTTGCGCAGGATCAGCGTGCGATGGGCCCACGGACAGGCGAGGGATACGTAGAGATGATAACGACCGGCTTCTGCAGCAAAGCCGCCGACACCCGTCGGGCCGGGCTTGCCGTCGGCGGTCAGCCAGTTACGACGTTGCGCCTGTTCACGCTGGAACGCGCCGTCCTTGCTGCTTTCGTACCACTGGTCATGCCAGCGACCTTCAACTAACAAACCCATGTTCAAGACTCCTCAACCGATAAGCGTTGGAGAGGAGTCTATTCGCATAGGTTCGATAAAAAAGCGCAAAGGTTGGAGGGTTATGATCGGTTAAATCGATCTGTCCCGAGCGTCCCAATACTGCTGGGCGGTTTCGAAGGCGTGTTCGCGCGTGTGACCGAGGCCGCGCAACGCGAGGGCCATGGTCGAGATCAGGGCCATTTGCGGGTAGCTGTCGACCACATCACCGCGCCAGACGGCTTTCAAATGCTCAGGATCGAGCGAGGCGGGTTTGACGTGGCGCTGGGTCGACATCTGCGGCCATTCCTCGTCCCAGCTTTCGCCGCCGGTGGTGCCGTACAGGTGGCTGTCGGCGTCCGGGTTGATCTCTATTTCGCCACCATCGCCCTTGATCACAATCGCGGTGTCGCCGAGCAAGCCGCTGGCATCGCGATGCACCGCCTGATAGCCAGGGTGGAAAATGCTTTGCAGGCCGCAGCGAGCGCCCAGCGGATTGAGGATACGGGTGAGGGAATGGATCGGTGAACGCAGCCCTAAGGTATTGCGCAGGTCGATCATGCGCTGAAGTTGCGGCGCCCAATCCACCAGCGGCATAAACGCCAAGCCACCGTTTTCGAGTGCCGATCCGACCTGCTGCCAGTCGCGGCACAGCGGAATGTTCAACGCGTCCAGCAGTTGCTCGCTGTACAGCCGACCGGCCGTGTGGGCGCCAGCGCCGTGCATGAAGATGCGCACACCGTTCTGCGCCAGGCATTTGGCCGCCAACAGATACCACGGCAGGTGACGCTTCTTGCCGGCATACGTCGGCCAGTCCAGATCCACCGCCAGCGCTGGCGGGTTCAGCCGTTCACGCAGGGCTTCGGTGAAGCCAGCCATTTCCTCGGCGCTTTCTTCCTTGTGCCGCAACAGCATCAGGAACGCGCCGAGCTGGGTGTCCTCGACCTTGTCATCGAGCACCATGCCCATGGCTTCCCGCGCTTCGACCCGGGTCAGGTCGCGGGCGCCACGCTTGCCTTTGCCGAGGATCCGTACGAACTGGGCGAACGGGTGTTCGGCGGGCGTTTCGAGGGTCAGCGCTGGATAGTCGGTCATAAGCAATTCGTCGGTTTGGGCAGGCCCGCCAGTTTTGCGGCGAGTTTGGCAGGGGTGCCTTTGAAAAGTCGGTTCAGGTGCAGGCTGTTGCCTTTTTCCGGGCCAAGTTTCAGCGCGGTGTACTTGATCAGCGGGCGAGTGGCCGGGGACAGCTGGAATTCGGCGTAGAAACTGCGCAGCAATTCGAGGATTTCCCAGTGCTCCGGGCTCAACTCGATGTCTTCGGCAGCGGCGAGGGCGCTGGCCACTTCATTGGACCAGTCGCTGAGTTCGACCAGGAATCCGTCCTTGTCCAACTCGATGGCGCGTGGGCCGACGGTCAGGGAATTCATAGCCAGCTGTTGACCTTGTCGTAGTGAATCGACAGCTCGACGAAGGCCGGGTAATCGATGGCCTTGGCCGCGTCAGGAATCTCAAGCGCGCGAGCCTGGGCGTCTTCGGCCAGTACGAACAGTGTCAGTTGGCGGGCGTTCAGCGCGTTGAACGGCGCGGTGCCCGGCTGCAGCGCATAAACCGCGTCACCGGTCAGCAACAACGCGTCGTTCGTGCCGATCACACGCAGGCAACTGGACAGGCGATCATCGCCGAACGGGGAATGAGACAACACATGCAAAGTCGACATCAGAAGGTGATCACCTGGTCGTAACGGTCAATAAGTGCAGTGATTTCGTGGGCGGCCAGCACCTGGGCTTCTTCAAGCGACCGACCGCTGAGGTCCAGACCCCGTTCGGCAGCGCTGTCGCCACAGACAAACAGGTCTTCAACACCGAACATCGGCAACGCTTGCAGGTTGGCGCTCAGGTCTTTCTGTTGCAGGGCCTTGGCGTTCTGTTTCGCGGCGAGTTGGAGCACGCCGTCATCGAGAAACAGCAGGCCGATCGGCAGGTCGAACGCGCCGCCGGCCAGCACGATGTCCAGCGCTTCCCGGGCGCTCGGCCCGGACCATGGGGCCTGTCGGCTGATGATCAGCAAGGATTTAGGCATCTCAAGCGCCTCCGAAACAGATCAGGCGGTCAGCGTCTTGCACCGCGTCATGCAACTGGCCGAGGCCGGACAATTCCCACGGCGCGCTCACGGAAGCGGCGTCACGCTGATAGCGCCCGGCTTCCTCTTCGTTCAACACGCCACGGCGCAGGGCGGCGGCGATACACACCACGCCGTCCAATTGATGCTCGCTGACAAAAGCGCGCCATTGCTTGGGCAGGTCCAGCTCATCCTGCGGCGTGACCACGCTGCCGGAGGCGTTGTAGACGCCGTCCTGATAGAAAAACAGCCGGACAATCTCATGCCCGCCGGCCAGCGCAGCCTGGGCAAACAGCAAGGCACGGCGCGAGGAGGGCGCATGGGCGGCGGAAAACAGCGCGATGGCGAACTTCATGACGGACTCGATCAGCAAAACTGTGGCCATGATAAAGCTTTATCGCCGGGGCGGCGAAGGGGGTTTACTCGTAGACCGAGTCGCGGCCATCGCGAGCAGGCTCGCTCCTACAAGGGGCTTGTGTCGTGCACAACATTGAAATCCACCACAAAACCCCTGTGGGAGTGAGCCTGCTCGCGATGGCTGCCTGACAGGCACCGCTCAACGCGGCATATACCCCAACTGCCACCGCCGCGGAATCTTCAGCGACAGCAACCCGATCACCCCCGCCAGCAACCCGCTGACAAACAACGCCTTGAGTCCAAGGTGATGTTCCAGCACCGCACCAATCACTGCACCGGCAAACATGCCCGTCCAGGGAACCAACTGAACCCGCCAGCCATTGCGCCGCTCACCGAGCATCCACCGCCCCAGCCCGCGGCCGAAGCGCGACAGGGCGCCGGTGACGTAAGTGAGGCCGACCGGCAGGCCGTTCACTTCTTCCACCGCCGCATTGAGCATGCCCATGGCGATGATGGCTGCCAGCAGCGCCGGCAGTTGTTCGTCGTACGGCCAGGCTGCGGCGCCGCAGAGCAGCATCGCAATGCACAGCAGCAAGGGCAGCGCCCGGCGGCCACCGAGACGGCTGACGACAATGCCCAAGGCGTTGCCGACGATGAAGGTCGCCACGAGAATCGACAGGCGCAAGGTCAGGCCGAAATCACCATCGCTGATGGCCACGGCGAGGCGGGTGGTGTTGCCGCTCATGAAAGAGACAAAATCGCCACTGGCCATGAAGCCGATGGCGTCGGTCATGCCGGCGAGGACCGAGAGCGCGGCCACCAGTGCCATGCCGATGCGTCCGCGCCATTTCTGGATATGCAGATGGCCGGGACTCGCGCGAGAAGTTGAGAGGGATGGCAACATCGGCGCAAGTCGTCCTCAGGCAGCGACCGTGACGGTCACTTGGTCAATCCATATAACTCGCAATACTCCAGCCAGTCCATACCGGCCATCTCGGCCACTTCCTTGTGCACTTCCATGCGTTGGGCCTGATAGTCCTCGGCCGTCGCGGCGGTCAGCTGTAATGTCAGCTCCCAGGCAAACAAACCCAGGCGCTCGGCTTCGGCTTCGAAGGCCTCATGCAAGCGCTCGTCGCGGTACTGCGCCGCGGTCTCGCCCTTGGCCTGAGCCAACAGCGGGTTGAGGTTGTCGAGTTCGACGCGCAGCTCGGGGCGCGCATCGAGAAACGTCTTCAGCGCCTGCTCGTGTTGCTGTTCGGTTGCCGCCATGGTCGCTCCTTGAGGCTGGGGTTACGAAGATTGCTTCTTGGCCTTGGCCGCAGCGGCCAGGCACTCGAGCGCAAACTGCTCGGGGTAGGTCATCTGGATCGGCGTGGTTTCGCCTTTGACGGTGCGTTCGCCGTCGAGGATGTAACGGATTCGTTTGTCGGTGACGCCAATTCGCTTGGCGATCCAGGACGGCGTCTGACCGATCTGGCTGATCAGCTTGTCAGCGTATTCGGCGGTCGGTTTGTAAAACTCGGCGTTGGGGGTCATGACCTTTCCAGAAAAATGGGCCCGGCAAAATGGGCGATGCGACGTTAATGGCGCGACAGGGTGCGCGAATCGTCACTCGGTGTCGCGGTATAAATGAAGTAAAGCAGAACGATACGCCGTGCCACGGTGATACAGTCCGCTTTTTCTTGATGAGCGAACACAATGCGAATTCTGATGGTGGCGCTGGCCGCAACGTTGCTGGCGGGATGCGCCGGCTCGGTGATGAACGATGCCCGCACCAAAGCCCCTTACAAAACCCTGAAATCGGACAAACCGGAAAAAGTCGTCGCCCAGTGCGTGCAGTTTTCCTGGCAGGACGAGGCGGTGTTCGGTGTTGATGCCGGTGCGTATTTGCAGCCGGGTGAGAAGAGTGGGTCCACCGTGTACACGCGTTCGGCTGAGTCCTTTGTCGACGTGACCACCGATGCGTCAGGCACCGTGTTGAGTTACTACGCGCAGCAGGACGACTTTGTGGCCAAGCGCCGCCTCGCGGCGCTCGCGACCTGCCTCTGAATTGAGGCATGACCCACACCGTCCACTGTGGGAGCTAGCCTGCTGGCGATAGCGGTTTGCGATTCAACAGAGATTTCGCCTGACCCAACGCTATCGCCAGCAGGCTAGCTCCCACAGTTGGAGGGTGTGAATCCCATGAGCAGGTTATACGTCGTTGATCAGGCGCTTCTGGAAAAAGAAGCGCTTATGCCCCGGCGGATAGTCGACAATCTGGCCTACCTCGCTGTAGCCCAGCTTCTTGTAGAACCCCGGCGCCTGGAAGTCGAAGGTGTCGAGCCAGACCCCGATGCATGCCTTCTCCCGTGCCAGGTCTTCGGCCATTTGCATCAACCGAGTGCCTAGGCCCTGTCCTCGGCCCTGTTCCGGTACCGACAGCAACTCGATGTACAACCATTGATAAAAAACCCGGCCATGCAGGCCGCCGAGAATCTCGTTGTGTTCGTCGCGGATCAGAAGGGCAATGGGCTCCTGCTTCGAGACCCCGGCCTTTGACGCGTTATACGCGCGCAACGGCAGCAGAATCGCCTGCTCTTCGGCTTCGGTGGGTTTTTGCGACTGTTCGATTCGCAGTTCCATCAGCTCAATCCTTATGGCCATGAGGGGACAACATCCGCAAGCCTAACGTGTACCCCGACGGTAGTTCCAGCCCCTTGAGTGGAACCCTCGCTCGCGCCCGGATGTCTAGCCTAAACAGCGTCATTCCAGAACGCGGCCAATGAGGATCACCCGTGAATATTTTTGAAGCCCTGCGTGAAAGTCACGACCGCCAACGCACCTACGCCAAAGCGCTGATCAAGACCAGCGGCGACACCCCGGAACGGGTCGAGGCATACAAACAGCTCAAGTCCGAACTCCAGGCCCACGAAACCGCCGAGGAGCGCCATTTCTACATCCCGCTGATGGAGTTCGACAACGGTGTCGACCTTAGCCGCCATGCCATCTCCGAGCACCACGAGATGGACGAGATGATGGAAGAGCTGGATGAGACGGAGATGTCCAGCCCGGCCTGGCTGGCGACCGCCAAGAAGCTGTCCGATAAGGTTCATCACCACTTGAAAGAGGAAGAGCAGAAGTTCTTCCAGATGGCCGGCAAACTGCTCGACGAGAAGCAGAAAGAGACCCTGGCCGGCCAGTACGAGAAGGAATACAAGGCACAGCTTTCCTAAGCTGCACGAAGTCCCCGATTGCTGCCTTGCGTTGTAATCCTTTTGCTACACAGGGCGTAGGACTTGGATTAGGATACTGGTTATATATCCAGTATTCGCGGATGGTCTGCCACGGCAGACTCATCCGGGCAAAAAATGGGTCGATGGACAAAAAAAACAGCTCCGTTAGGTTGAAGGCCTCTCCTCAGGAAGGAGAGTTCTTAAATCAACGGAGTGAAAAACATGAACCAGCCACAGACTCAAACACAACTTCGACACGGTCGTGTCACTTCCCCCTCCAGCCGCGGTGCGGTCGCCGTCGAGCTGGGGCTGCTGGGCAACTGGCAAGTCAACGAAATGGAAGGCGGCAAGAACTTCCCGTCGCTGACGGCGGGGCCATTCCCGACGCCGTATCAAACCGACAGCGACAGTGTCACGCCACCCGCTGATGGCAATATCCTCAGCGGTGGCAAGACGGATGCCCGTGACTGCATCAACTTCACCAACGAAGAAATGAGCCTCAAACTCGGCCGCCCGTTCACCTGGCCTTTGCTGAATGTCGATCCGGGCCAGACCTTCAAGGTCACCTGGGAATACACCGCGCCCCACGTCACCCGCGGCTACCGCTGGTTCGTCACCAAGGATGGCTGGAACCCGAAAAAGCGCATCAGCCGGGCGCAACTGGAGCCGACATCGTTCTCCGACGACTTCTACACCCTGGTCCCGTACTACAGCCATTCCACCGAGATGAAGGCCAGGGTCAACCACGAAGTGAAATTGCCGGGCAACAAGAAAGGCCCTCACGTCATCGTGCTGATGTGGATCGTGGCCAACACAGGCAACGCCTTTTACCAAGCGTTCGACGTGGACTTCAAATAAGCCTGCGGTGTTCAAACCCCACACGTTCAAGGAATAGAACATGTCAACGTTCGACTTTACGTTACTGAAATCGCCACTCGCCGATGCGGCGTCGTTGATGCCGAGCATTGCCGGCAAAAAGATCCTCATGGGCTTCTGGCACAACTGGCCCGCCGGCCCGAGCGACGGTTACCAGCGGGGCCAGTTCGGCGACATCGCGCTGCAGGATGTGCCCAAGGAATACAACGTGGTGGCCGTGGCCTTCATGAAGGGCAACGGCATCCCGACCTTCAAGCCGTACAACCTGTCCGACGCCGAGTTCCGTCGCCAGGTCGGCGTGCTGAACAGTCAGGGCAGGGCGGTGCTGATTTCCCTCGGTGGCGCCGACGCGCACATCGAACTGCACAAAGGCAACGAACAGCCGCTGGCCAATGAAATCATCCGTCTGGTGGAAACCTACGGCTTCGATGGGCTGGACATCGATCTTGAACAGAGTGCGATTGATTTCGCCGACAACAAGACCGTCCTGCCTGCCGCGCTGAAACAGGTCAAGGACCATTACGCCGGTGAAGGCAAACACTTCATCATCAGCATGGCCCCGGAGTTTCCGTACCTGACCACCGCCGGCAAATACGTCGGCTACCTCCAGGCCCTGGAAGGCTATTACGACTTCATCGCCCCGCAATATTACAACCAGGGCGGTGACGGCATCTGGGTGCCGGAAACCAACAACGGCAATGGCGCGTGGATTGCCCAGAACAACGACGCGCTGAAAGAGGACTTCCTGTTTTACCTGACCGAAAGCCTGGTGAGTGGCACTCGCGGGTTCACCAGAATTCCTGCGGACAAGTTCGTGATCGGCCTTCCCGCCAACGTCGACGCTGCAGCCACCGGTTACGTGATCAACCCGTCGGCCGTGGTGAATGCCTTCAAGCGTCTCGACGCCAAGGGGCTTTCGATCAAGGGCCTGATGACCTGGTCGGTGAACTGGGACAATGGGATCAATAGGGACCGCGTGCCTTACAACTGGGAGTTCAGCCGTCGTTACGGGCCGTTGATCAATGGCAAGCAGTTCTCTTCCCATGAAGACAGCGCGCTGCCTGAAGTTGCCAGCCAGCCGTAAAAAGAAGCCCGGCAGAGATGCCGGGCTTTTTCGTTTTCGCCTACCATGGGGATCTTCTGACGAAAAAAGGATGCGTTGTGATGGCGAACACAGCCGAACGGGTCAACATCATTGAGTCCCAGGTGTTGTCCCACGACTGGTACCTGCTGAAGAAAATCACTTTCGACTATCTGCGTAACAACGGCGACTGGCAGCGCCAGACCCGCGAGGTGTACGACCGTGGCAATGGCGTGGCGATTCTGCTGTTCAACCGCGAGAAAAGAACTGTCGTGCTGACACGTCAATTTCGGCTTCCGGTGTTCGTCAATGGCCACGATGGTTTGCTGATCGAAGTGGCGGCGGGGCTGCTCGAAGGCGCGGCACCTGAAGAACGCATCCGCGCCGAAGCCGAAGAAGAAACCGGCTATCGCGTTCACCACGTACAAAAGGTGTTCGAGGCCTATATGAGCCCAGGCTCGGTCACCGAAAAACTGCACTTCTTCATCGCAGAATATGACGCCGCGTCGAAGGTCAGCGAGGGCGGTGGGCTGGAAGAAGAGACCGAAGAACTGGAAGTACTGGAGTGGACATTCGACGAGGCGCTCGAGGCGTTTTATCGCGGGGAGATCTGCGATGCCAAGACGATTATGTTGTTGCAGTATGCGGCGATGAAAAATATCTTCATCTGAACGACGCTTGTCCTGTAGCAGCTGTCGAGCTCCGCGAGGCAGCGTTCGGCGGCGAAGCCGTCGTAAAACCTGCGCATGAGGTTTTCCTGAAACAACGCGTTGCCGGATCTCACGACGGCTTCGCCGCCGAACGCTGCCTCGCGGAGCTCGACAGCTGCTACAGGTGTTTTGGACAGTCAGAACAATTCGCCTGTTCGGCTGGCCCCCGACCACTCGCAACCCTCCAGCATCAACAACCGCTCCTTCGCCTCAAGCCCACCCGCAAACCCCGTTAACTTCCCCGATGCCCCAATCACCCGATGACACGGCGCAACAATCGAGATCGGGTTCTTGCCATTCGCCGCGCCCACCGCCCGGACCGCGCTCGGATTGCCAATCTGCTCGGCAATCTCGCTGTAACTGCGCGTCTCGCCAAACGGAATGGTCAACAGCGCCTGCCACACCTTCTTCTGAAAGTCCGTCCCGGCAAAATCCAGTTCCAGCTCGAAGCGATTTCGGGTGCCGGCAAAGTATTCCTGCAGCTGCTGAACGGCGCGCATGAGGATCGGGTTATCCGGTGCCTCGCTCATCGGGCCAAGCCGTACGCGGTTCGGTTTGTCGTTTTCCCAGAGGATGGCAGCCAGTCTTGAATCTTTCGCGACCAGCTTCAGCTCGCCGACCGGAGACGCCAGGGTGGTGAAGGTGTAGGTCATGCCGGCGAACTCCGCAGAAGGGCTGAACAGAGGCCAAGCATACTGCCTCGACGGGGAGGCGCAATACGCAATCCCAGCCATACTGCGTACTGCTATTGAAACGTTTTCTCCGTTTTTAAACAGAGCCTAAAAACAAAAAGAGACCGACTCATGAAGTTCGAACCTTTTGCCAAATCGCTGATTGCGACCTCCTTGGCGCTCAGCTGCCTCAGTGCATACGCAGCCTCCGTGGCCCCGGTCGCGGCCGAAAACGGCATGGTCGTCACGGCCCAGCACCTGGCCTCTCATGTGGGCGTCGATGTGCTCAAGAACGGTGGCAACGCCGTCGATGCCGCCGTCGCGGTAGGTTATGCGCTGGCGGTGGTCTATCCCGCCGCGGGTAACCTGGGTGGCGGTGGTTTCATGACCGTTCAGCTGGCGGACGGGCGCAAGACCTTCCTCGATTTCCGCGAAAAAGCTCCCCTGGCCGCCACCGCAAACATGTACCTCGACAAAGAGGGCAATGTCGTCCCGGACCTGAGTACTCGCGGTCACCTGGCCGTTGGCGTGCCCGGTACTGTGTCCGGCATGGAACTGGCCCTGAAGAAATACGGGACAAAACCCCGCAAGGAAGTGATTGCCCCGGCGATCAAACTCGCCGAAGACGGCTTTGTGTTGGAGCAGGGCGATGTCGATTTGCTGGACTACGCCACCGACGTGTTCAAAAAGGACATCAAGGATTCCGGCGCGATCTTCCTGAGCAACGGCGAGCCGATGCAGGTCGGGCAAAAACTGGTGCAGAAGGATCTGGCGAAAACCCTGCGGGAAATTTCCGAGAAGGGCGAAGACGGTTTCTACAAAGGCTGGGTGGCCGACGCCATCGTCACCTCCAGCCAGGCCAACAAGGGCATCATCACCCAGGCCGACCTCGATAAATACAAGACCCGTGAACTGGCGCCAATCGAGTGCGACTACCGGGGTTATCACGTGGTCTCGGCACCGCCGCCAAGCTCCGGTGGTGTGGTGATCTGCGAGATCATGAACATCCTCGACGGCTACCCGATGAAAGACCTGGGCTACCGCTCTGCCCAAGGCATGCATTACCAGATCGAAGCGATGCGCCACGCGTATGTGGACCGCAACAGCTACCTAGGCGACCCGGATTTCGTGAAAAACCCGATCGCCCACCTGCTGGACAAAAACTACGCGACTAAAATCCGCGCCGCGATTGATCCGAAAAAGGCCGCCGTATCGAGCGAACTCAAACCCGGCGTAGCGCCCCATGAAGGCAGCAACACCACGCATTACTCCATCGTCGATAAATGGGGCAACGCGGTGTCGGTGACCTACACCCTCAACGACTGGTTCGGCGCCGGTGTGATGGCCAGCAAAACCGGAGTCATCCTCAACGACGAAATGGACGACTTCACCTCGAAAATCGGCGTGCCCAACATGTACGGCCTGGTGCAAGGCGAAGCCAATGCCATCGCGCCCGGCAAGGCACCGCTGTCGTCCATGAGCCCGACCATCGTCACCAAGGACGGCAAAGTGGTCATGGTCGTCGGCACCCCTGGCGGCAGTCGCATCATCACTGCCACCTTGCTGACCATCCTCAACGTGATCGACTACGGCATGAACATCCAGGAAGCGGTCGATGCCCCCCGTTTCCACCAGCAATGGCTGCCGGAAGAAACCAACCTGGAGACCTTCACCACCAGTCCGGACACGGTGAAGATGCTCGAAAGCTGGGGGCACAAGTTTGCCGGACCGCAGGATGCCAACCATGTGGCGGCGATCCTGGTGGGCGCGCCTTCGCTGGAAGGCAAACCGGTGGGCAAGAACCGTTTCTACGGGGCGAACGACCCACGTCGTAACACCGGGTTGTCGCTCGGTTATTAAGGGTTGTTTTTCAAAGGGGACAGATCTATTTTCTGTCCCCTGATCCACCGACCTCTCAAGGAAGGACCATGACCACTGCACTGCTGATCATCGACGTACAGCACGCCTTGTGCGCTGGCGAGTACGAATGCTTTGAGATCAAACGCGTCATCGAGAACATCAACGGCCTCAGTGCCAGAGCCCGCGATGCCGGCATACCGGTCATCCTGATTCAACACGAAGAAAAGGGCGACCTGCTGCAACAGGGTTCTGAAGGCTGGCAACTGGCCGAAAGCTTGAAGACTTCACCGGAAGACCTTCGCGTGCGAAAAACCACGAGAGACTCGTTCTACAAAACCCACTTACAAGCCCTACTGCAAGATTTTGGCTCGGACCGCCTGATCATCTGCGGGCTGCAGACCGACTATTGCGTCAACGCCACAGTCCGCCAGGCCCTGAACCTGGGCTATGACGTAGTGCTCGCCGCCGACGCGCATTCCACCGTCGACAACGGCAACCTCGCCGCCGAAGACATCATCGCCGAGCACAATGCAGACCTGGCGCACTTGACGGGGCCCGTGGCACGCATCGACGTCATCCCGACCAGCGAAATACGCGTCTAAGTACTGAAAATATCGATCAGCTCGTTGAGGAACGCACTCACCAAATCACGCTGACGTGCCGAATGCCGAACCGCTGCATGAAAGCCGACCTCATAGCGCAGCAACTCGGGATTCAACGGATGCAGCTGTCCCAGTTCTTCATGCTTGGCCGCATAGTGCTGCGGCAGAAAGCCCAGGTGCTGGCCCGACAGAATGAGCAGCGCCGCACCGTCCATGCTGTCGGTAAGCACGGTCAGGCGTTCGATCGAGGTGGGCGCAGGCATTTCCGGCAAAGGATGGCTGGGCCATACCCAATCGAAATCGCTGACGTCCTCCCGGGTCAGCTCGCCCACTTGCTCAAACAGCGGATGAGCAGGGGCGCAATAGGCGATCTGGGTTTCCTGGAACAAGGGGAAGTAATCGATGTTGGGCAAGCGATGCCAGAAGTAACCGATCGCCAGATCGATATGACTATTGATGATTTTCTCTTCCAGCAGTGACGACGACAGTTCCGTGAAGTGGAAATACAACCCTTCATGGCGAGAACGCAAACGCGCGATGGCCAGGGCGATTTTCTTGTTGGCAACGGGGTCGATCTGACCGAGCAAACCGATGTTGATGTTGCCCGACACCTTGCGATTGATGTGCTGGACTTCAACCCGAAAACCTTCGGCCGCCGCCAGCAATCGCCGGGCCGCCTCGACAAACTGACCGCCCTTGGGCGTCATCGAAAACCCGCCGCGCCCTCGCTCGCACAGACGAAATCCCACCCTCGCTTCCAGCGTCGCCAGTTGCGCACTGATGGTGGGCTGCGTGGTGTTGAGCGCAGTTTGCGCGGCCGAGATGCCGCCTGCCTCAACGACAGTCAGAAAGACCCGGATCAAGCGCAGATCCAGCTCCGATACAGTGCCCAGCATGGGTGTCCCTCAATGTTCACTCACATAGACGCCGATCTATGTAAACAGTGTGCCTGCGATATTTTACAGCCCTGACCCAGGCCCTACATTGCAATGAAACCGGCGCTTTGCCCATAAAAACAACAGTCAACTGCATAGGAACAATCGTATGTCAGGGTCTCCTCATTCTGCGCACGCCCTCGAGGCGAGTGGCGGGTTGGCCATTGAAGGCCACTCGATCGATTACATTCCGGAAAACGAACGTCACGCCAAGCTCAGCAGCCAGGGCCCTTTCTGGTTTTTGGGCAACTTCCACTTCTTCACCATCTCCATCGGCTTTGTCGGCCCGAGCCTCGGATTATCGGCGCTGTGGACGATGGTGGCCGGTGCACTCGGGATCATGTTCGGCACTATCTTCATGGCCTTCCATGGCTCGCAAGGTCCCGAAATGGGGCTTCCGCAAATGATCCAGTCCCGTGCTCAGTTCGGGTATCGCGGCGTGATCCTGGCCTTGATGGCGACGATGTTTGTGTTCGTCGGCTTCAATGTGGTGAACATCTCGCTGATCATGAACGGCCTGGAACATGTCTTCGGTATCGACCCGACCATTGTCGCCATCGCCGTGGTACTGATTGGCGCGCTGCTGTCGATCTACGGCCACGACCTGATGCACAAAGCCTTCAAGTGGGCACTGCTGGCGACATTACCGCTGTATGCGCTGGTCACCATCGCCTTAATGTTCGGCGCCGGCCAGGAGGGCGTCGCACCGGCGACCGATCTGGGGTTCAGCTGGGTGGCGTTCGCTACGCTGTTTGCCATTGGCGCGAGCTACAACATTTCCTATGCGCCGTATGTCTCGGACTATTCCCGATACCTGCCGAAAAACACCAGTCGACCGAAACTGATCGCCGCCGTATTCATCGGCGCATCGTTGTCGGGCGGCTGGATGATAGGCCTCGGCGCCTGGCTCGCGCAGCAGTTGAAAGCGGCGGACGCGCTGGTGGCGCTGAACCAGGTCGGATCGTCGATGATTCCGGGCCTGGGCAATGTGTTGGTCATCGTCTCGGTCGCGGGTTTCCTGCCGATCATCGCGCTCAACACCTACAGCGCCATGCTGACGTTGTTGACCGGCGTCGACTCGATCAAAAAAATCACTCCGACACCTCGCGCCCGGGTGCTGTCCATTTCCGCGATCAGCATCATCCTGTTGTCCTGCGTGCTGTCGATCAAAGGCGACGGCATCGCGCTGTTGAACACCTTCCTCGTGCTGCTGTTGTACTTCCTCGTGCCCTGGACCGCGGTCAATCTGGTCGACTACTTCTTCGTGCGCAAAGGCCGCTACGCGATCCCGCACTTCTTCACACCGAAGGGCATTTATGGCGCCTGGCAATTTCGCGGGATCGTCTCGTACCTGATCGGCTTTGCCGCGATGGTGCCGTTCTTCTACATCTTCGATGCCGCTGCCGGCAAAGAGGTGTTCGTCGGGCCGCTGGCGCGCATGCTCGAAGGGGTGGACATCGCCTGGCTGGTGGGCCTGGTGGTTTCGGGCCTGACGTATTACCTGCTCAGCCGTTCGATCGACCTTGAATCCGAACGCCGGATCATCGACTCAATCACCGAGAGCGACATTGTTTCCATGGCGCATCAACCTGTGGAGGAGGGGCGTTGAACAGCGTGAAAAATACCGTGGTTGCCTGCTGCCAGGTGGCACCGAAAATTGGCGATCTTGCTTACAACCGGACGTTGACTGAGCGTGCGATTCGCTCGGCGGCGTTGCAGGGTGCGCAAGTGGTGGTGCTGCCCGAACTGGTGCAGAGCGGTTATGTGTTCAACGACCGCAGCGAAGCATTGTCCTTGTCAGAAACGGTCGAAGGACCGACCTTGAACCTGTGGGCGGCACTCGCCCGCGAGCTGAATATTGTGGTGATCGGCGGTTTTTGCGAACGGCTGGAGGGCGATGAGCTGGCCAACAGCGCAGCGATGATCGATGCCCAGGGCCTGCGCGCCGTGTATCGCAAGGCTCACCTTTGGGATGCCGAAAGCGAAATATTCATCCCCGGCGACGATGCGCCGCCAGTCGTCGAAACGGTCCATGGACGAATCGGCATGCTGATTTGCTACGACCTGGAGTTTCCCGAATGGGTGCGTCTGCCTGCACTGGCCGGCGCTGACCTTCTTTGCGCGCCGGTCAACTGGCCCGATGGACCACGACCACCGACCGAACGTCCAGCGGAAGTGGTGCGTGTTCAGGCCAATGCGTCGGTGAACCGGATGTTCATCGCCGCGTGTGATCGGCATGGTCACGAACGCGGGGTTGGTTGGGTGCAAGGTTCGGTGATCGTTGATGCTGACGGTTATCCGTTGGCGGGGCCGGCGGAGCAGGGGGGCGAGCAGATTTTGCTGGCGACACTCAACCTCGCCGAGGCGCGGAATAAACGCATCAGTGCGCGCAATGATTTGCATCGGGATCGGCGGCAGGGGTTGTATGGATGCGTCGAGGAGTGACCCGGTAGGGTGGACTGCTTTGTGCAGGCGCGCGGAAATAGCTGGGGTCAACTGATCTTCAAGGACTTGGTCAAGTTCGACTGATGAAAAAACCCGTACAACAGATAACAACGCTAGCCAGGCAGCCGCCCATCTGAGTGATGGACGGCGGAAGGGCCAAGCCAGCCCTTTACTTATTTCAGTACCAGCATCCGGTACACCCCAGCTTCGCTTTCGATCCCATGGGTGTCATGGGTGAAACCGGGGAAGGATCTGTCGAAGCTTTCCAGCGCCTTGAGATAGGCCAGCAACGGCCCGTCCGCCGGTCCCGCGTTCTCGCCCGGCATCAGCAGCGGAATACCCGGTGGATACGGCACGATACCGGTCGCAGCGATGCGTCCGGGCGCTTCTTCCAGAGTAACGAGCTCGATGTCGTTGCGAACCAGTTTTTCGTAGGCCTCAACCGGGCTGAATTCGGCCTGCGGCAGCGTGCCGAATGCCTGGGCCATGTTGGCGGTGGTTTTGTGTTTCTTCATGGCCGCGAAGATTTCGTCGGCCAGGTCTTTGAGTCCCATGCCGGCGTAACGCTCCTGGTTGGCGGCTAGCAGATCCGGTAGGCACAGCTCCAGCTCGACGTTGTCGTCATAGTCGCGCTTGAAGTCGAGCAGTGCGTTGACCAGTGTGCCCCACTTTCCTTTGGTGATACCGATGGAGAACAGGAACAGAATGGTAAAGTCGGTGGTTTTCTCGACGACGATGCCGAGACGCCCCAGGTACGCGGTTAGCACGCAAGCCGGGATACCCGAAGCGAGCAGGTCGCCGTCATCGCCCATGCCGGGGGTGAGCACCGAGACCTTGATTGGGTCCAGCATGCAGTAGCCTTCCTCGATGTCACCAAAACCGTGCCACACCTCATTGGGGTGAAGAACCCAGCAATTGGGCTCGATTTTCAACAGCGCCGGATCCACTTCATGGAATGGCACCGAGGCATTACCGACTTGCACGGTCGGTGGCTGCCAGCAGGTGAAAAACCAGTCGTTCTTGCTTGCCATCTCGTTGTGCATGCGCGAGATGACCTGGCGGAAGGCGATGGCTTCTTCGATGGATTCGCTGGTGAGGATCTGGCCGCTCGGCGCCTCCATCATCGCTGCGCTGACGTCGCAGGAGGCCATGATCGCGTAGTTGGGTGAGGTCGAGGCATGCATCATGAACGACTCGTTGAAGCGTCCGTGATGTATCGGATTGCGGCCATTGCGCACGTGAATCATCGAGGCCTGCGACAGGGCCGCCAGTAACTTGTGGGTCGACTGCGTGGCGAACACCGTTGGCTTGGAATCATCGTGATCGTCCGGGCTGCCATGCATGGCGTGGCGCTCGCGGTACAGCGGGTTGAAACGGGCGTAGCCGTACCAGGCCTCATCGAAATGCAGCCGGTCGACGCTCTGGCCCAGCAGCTCTTCGACACGGGTGACATTGTAGGTCAGGCCGTCGTAGGTAGAGTTGGTGACGATGGCGTGCACAGGCGTCGGGTCGATGCCGGATTTTACCAGTGGGTTGTTGGCGATGGCCGCTTTCACACCTTCGCTGCTCAGTGTTTGCGGCAGGATCGGACCGATGATGCCGTAGCGGTTTCGCGTCGGCACCAGGTAGGTCGGGATGGCCCCGGAAAGGGTCATCGCGTGTTCGGCGGATTTGTGGCAGTTGCGGTCGCACAGGGCAATCTGATTTCGCGTAACGCTGGCCATGAGGATGACGCGGTTAGACATCGAAGAACCGTTGGTCACGTAATAGGTGCGGTGGGCGCCGAAGACCTTGGCGGCATAACGTTCGCCTTGGCCGATGGGGCCGCTGTGGTCGAGCAGCGAGCCGAGTTCGCCGACGGAAATCGACAGGTCGGAGCGCAGCAGGTTTTCACCGAAGAATTCGTAGAACGCGCGCCCTGCGGTGCTCTTCAAAAACGCCGTGCCACCGGCATGCCCTGGGGTGTGCCACGAGTATTCATAGTTGCGGGAGAACTTGACCAGCGCGCCGAACATCGGCGGCAGCGCGGCCTGACGATAGCGCTCGATGGCCGCCAGGATTCGCCCGCTGAGGAAGCGACTGGTGTCTTCAGGCAGCCAGACAAAGTCGTCGGCGTGCTGCATGACCACCAAGGGAATGCTCGAAGCGGTGCTGCGGTCGCTGATCAGGAACACCGGCACCCGTGTGTTGCGCTCGCGCAGGCTGACCAACAGTTTGATGCATTCTTCGTGGCCTTCGCTGTCGTCCATTTCCCAGCTGAGCAGCACGCATTGAACGGCCGGGTCCGAGCGCAGGATTGACGTGGCGTCGCTCAAGGTTTCCGAGGCCAGTACGTGGACCGAGCGTTCCTCCACGTCGTTGATCAGCTGAGTCAGGGCGCGACCGAAGACCGTGCGCTTGTCTGGCGGGCTGCTGACCAGCAGCGTGAGCATATCCAGTGACTGTCTATATTCCGTCATGATTGGACCTCCAGAGCGGCTGATTGCAAGTTGTTGACCGGCACCGGCTGAGCGGTGATGTGCTGAGCGCTGACAGTTTGTGTCGGTACGCTGTTGTTGAGCGCTTCGAGGCGGATCAGGCGGTTATTGACGAAGCCGAAAAGCGTGTAGCCGAGGATGGTTGCCACGCCACCGAGCATCAGCGCTTGCTCGCCGGAACTGTACAGCGCCAGGTAGCTGTAAGCCGCAGCCACCCAAGCAACGATGTTGGTGATCAGCGCCTTGCCTTCGGGCACGTTGGAGACCTTCTGCATGGTCATCAAGGCAGCCATGGAGAGAATGTATGGCACCAGGTTGGTGACCACCGCGAGGTTGACGAGGGTGTCGAACTGTTTGCTGAGGTCAGGGCTGATAGTGAGAAGTGCCAACGCCGTCTGCGCAGCCAGCAATACCAGCATGCCGACAATCGGTGTTCCGGCCTGGTTGGACTTGGCGAAGATGGACAGGAAATAACCCGTATCCGCCGAGCTTTTGTACACCTGGGCAATGGTGAACTGCCAACCCAGCAGCGAACCGATGCAGGCAAGTACCATCGCCGCCATCACGATGTCACCGATCAGCGGTGTGAACATCTTGGCGAAGACCAGACCGAACGGCGCGGTGGAAGCGGCCAGTTCCGGGTTATCAACAATGCCGGCGATGACGTTGGTCGACACGATGTAGATGACAGCCGCGCCGAGGGTGCCACCCAACACCGCAATCGGCACGTTCTTCTCAGGGTTTTCTACGGCATCGGTGTTGGCGCACGCCGACTCCAGACCGAGGAAAGCCCACAAGGTGATAGCCACTGACGCGCCGGCCGCTTCCATCCAACCCATATTGTGCGGGTTCCAGCCAGCGGCGTAGACGCTGCTGTCGAACCAGAACCAGCCAACGGTGGACACCAGCACCACCGGCGCAATCACACCCCAGACCGTGATCGCACCGATCCGGCCGGTAATACGCGCGCCGCCGAAATTGGCAAACGTGGTGACCCACAACAGGGCAATCGTCGCCATACCCACTTGCAACGAATCAAGCTTTATGTGGAACAACTCCTGTATATAGCCGACCGCCGTGATACTGATCGCCACGTTGGCAATCAACAGAGAAAGACCATAGGTGTAGTTCGTGATGTAGTTGCCGGATTTGCCGAAAGTGTATTCGGCATAACCGCCCATGCCCCCGGTCTTGCGACTGAGCATCCCACACCGCGCAAAGGCGTAAGCCAGGGCCAGAGAGCCGGTGGCGGTGATCAGCCAGGAAAGAATGGAAATACCGCCGACTTCAGCGAGCTTGGTCGGCAACAGCACAATGCCTGAGCCCAACATGTTGACGGCTGTCAACATCGTGAGTTGCCCGACCGTCATTTTCTTCGCAACTGACATTCTGGTGCCTCATTCATTGGCGGAGAGAATGTTAGCTATAGCAAAAGTTCGAAATGTCGCAAGAAAGCCCGATCGGTAGGTGGTTGTCAGACTCCAGGCAGCAATGGCTCTAGTTTTACAGTTTCTGTACTTTGCGGGGGATCGCTTTGGTCCAGGTTGTGTGTGCTAAAAAAGGGGACGGATTTATTTTCCCGAAATAAATTTGTCCCCTTTTCGTTCGGAAATAAATCCGCCCCCTTTTCGTTACGTCCCTCCCTCCCAAACTCAGCAGCCACCTGCGAGCATTGCTGCGTCCAGTAATCGCCCTGATGATGCCCGCCGCTCGACAGAAGTCGCCATTCAATCCCGAGCAATCTTGTCATTTGCCAAGGCTTAGGGCAGGGTCGATACCACTGACATCTCTGCCAAAGGAGTCACCCATGTCAAAGCTATATCCCAGTGTCGATCCCGAGGGGTTGGTCGAGTACTCGGTGGTCTACACCGACCGTTCGCTCAACCACATGTCGCAGTCATTTCAAGGCGTGATGAAGAACATTTCCAGAACCCTGAAACAGGTCTACAACGCCCAGGCTGTTGCGGTGGTCCCGGGCAGCGGCACATTTGGCATGGAAGCGGTGGCGCGACAGTTTGCCACCGACCAGCAATGCCTGGTTATACGCAACGGCTGGTTCAGTTATCGCTGGAGCCAGATCCTTGAGATGGGCAACATCCCGGCGGCCACCACGGTGCTGAAAGCCCGACCGGTCGACACGGGTCGCCAGGCTGCCTACGCCCCAGCCCCTCTGGACGAAGTGCTGGCAGCCATTCAGGCGCAGAAGCCGCAGATTGTCTTCGCCCCCCACGTTGAAACCTCATCAGGAATTATCCTGCCCGACGACTACCTGCGGGCCGTCGGCGACGCCGTGCATGCGGTGGGTGGCCTGTTCGTGCTGGACTGCATCGCCTCAGGCACGCTTTGGGTTGATATGCAGAAATGCGCGGTCGACCTGCTGATCAGCGCACCGCAGAAAGGCTGGAGCGCCTCCCCTTGTTGCGCCCTGGTCATGTTCAGTTCTTTGGCCCTCGAGCGCATCGAACAGACGCAAAGCAGCAGCTTCGCCTGCGACCTGAAAAAGTGGCTTCAGATCATGCAGGCCTACGAACAGGGCGGACATGCCTACCATGCGACCATGCCCAGCGATTCCCTCGCGCGATTTAACGAAGTGATGAAAGAGACGCAAGCCTACGGTTTCGACAAGGTCCGCGGCGAACAACAGGCTCTGGGCGATCGGGTGCGCGCAATGTTGACCGGCAAAGGCATCAAAAGCGTGGCCGCAGCCGGCTTTCAGGCCCCTGGCGTAGTGGTGAGCTACACCGATGATGCCGACATCAAAAGCGGTAAGAAATTTGCCAACCACGGCCTGCAGATCGCCGCCGGAGTACCGTTGCAATGCGACGAGCCAGCCGACTTCCAGACCTTCCGTATCGGTCTGTTCGGACTCGAAAAGCTGCACAATATCGAGCGCACGGTCAGCACCCTCGAGCAGGCACTGGACGAGGTGATGGTTAACTAAGCGCTCATCTCGGCGTCATCACTGTCGCATTTAAACGCGATGGTGATGGCGCCAGTCAGGCTTATCAGTTGGAGGCGCAATGACAACAATCGATGTGAAATCCCGATTCGAAGCAAAGCTTCTTCGTCCGGCAAAGCCCGGTAATGATACGTCGTGGGCGTTCGCCGTACTGCCAAGAGACGCGAGTGAACCGCTTCCGAGGCGAGGAAGGACGACAGTTGAAGGCACAATCAATGGGCACCCTTTCCAGGCAACCCTTGAGCCCGATGGTCAACTGAGCCATTGGCTGAAGGTCAGTAGCGAGTTGCTCGACGCCGCAGGTGTGGCCGTTGGGGATGTCGTTTCACTCGAGCTAACCCCTGTGAAGAAGGAACCCGAGCCTGACCTCCCGGCAGATTTTGAGGCAGCACTGGCAGCCAATCCTGAGGCTCGTAAAGTTTGGAATAATACAACGACCCTCGCACGAGTAGACTGGATCCACTGGTTGACTTCAGCCAAGCAACTCAAGACGCGCGAAAAGCGAATTGGTGATGCCTGCGATATGCTTGCAACCGGCAAGAAGCAGGTGTGTTGTTTCGACCAGTCCGGCTATTACAGCAAGGCCTTCCGTGCGCCCGAGGCAGACAATTTTTAAATGGAACATTCCGTTGAATACGCCTGACAACGCGTTCCCTTCGTTACCCGGGACCGGCTAACGAAAAAAGGGACGCCCATTAGCCGGTCTCGAGTCAAGGTTAAAAGCCACCGCGCCGCCGGTGGTCGAAACGGTCCATGGACGGATCGACATGTTGATTTGCTACGATCTGGAGTTTTTCTGAATGGGTGCGACTGCCGGCACTGGCCGGCGCTGACCTTCTTTGCGCGCCGGTCAACTGGCCCGATGGAGCACGGCCACCGACCGAACGTCCGGCGGAATTGGTTCGGGTTCAGGCCAGTGCGTCGGTGAACCGGATGTTCATTGCCGCGTGTGATCGGCATGGGCATGAGCGCGGGTTTGGTTGGGTGCAGGGGGCGGTGATTGTTGATCCGGATGGTTACCCGTTGGCCGGGCCGGCGGAGCAGGGGGGTGAGCAGATTTTGTTGGCGACACTTAACCTTGCTGAGGCGCGGAATAAGCGGATTAGTGCGCGTAATGATTTGCACCGGGATCGGCGGCAGGGGTTGTATGGATGCGTTGAGGAGTGAAGCGGTGGGCTGATTCTTTTTTGGTTGCCAGGTGGCGTGGTACGGAAGGGGTGGCTTCTACTTTTTTGTGTGAGCCATGAGAAGACAAATCTGGTGTCCGCTCGGAGGGGGCAGGCGCTACCTAACTCTACCGGATAGTTTTTGGCAGATTGCTGTCGATTACGAAGGGCGACAATCGGCAAAAAGCGGCCCGTCAGGACGGTCTGTTTTAGAACCATAGTTGCCTATTGCGATGGTTTTTTGAAAGACGTCCCTACTCGCCCGCCCACGCAGTGGGCAAGTGAAATCAGGGGGCTGCTGCCGCATCGGTGGTAACCGGATTAGTTACACAAAACGGAATGCCCAGACGCTTACCATCGACAAACTTATCCTTACCTGACAATCTGACGAGTATCAGCATGAGTGGGCTTGAGCTAAGCAGGCTGAGGGGCATGTCCCACAGGCATATCAGAAATGCTTTTATATTGAGCTCAATAGACTGAGTCAATTGCAGGTTTTTCCTCTCGTTTTTTTGGTGCCTTGTTATTATTTTCTGGAGCATGGATGCATCAGTCCTCTACCTTTAAATCTTCAATCCGTCTCTATGGCTTGACCAGAAAAAACAGAGATGGTCAGTACCAAGAGGTGAGCTGTACAACGACATCCAATGGCATCTCTGTAGTTCGGGTTTTTGTCTCGCGACTTGACGCAGAGCTCGCAGCACAAAATTCTAATCTTGAAGCTCACCCCCTCTCCAATTTTTTTTGCCCTGGCCTTTTGGCGGAGCAGCAAGGCGGTTTAAACCTTCATATTTGCCTTGGTTTTGCCGCAAAAAGCCGTCGGCTTTTAGTTCAAAACAAACAGCTCGTGCCCATGGGGTGGTTTACCCGCATCGATGTGCGTGGTTGGGGCGAGGGGTACTATTTAAATTGGGGTGATGAACTTCCGCGTAAATTGGGAGGGATCTATAACCTATTACAACTTGCCGACTACAACTCATTCCTCAACCTCCTGGATATTACTCGCCCAAAGGAGATGCATTGGCACACGAGTGAAGCCATAGGTGTAATGTCAACCCATGAAGACGAAACAAGCAGTTGGGATCAAGTAGCATTATTCGACCCAGTCGATTGCCGTTGGTGCTTTGGAAGCACGGCCGGCTCTTATCAAAACCACGTCAATTAAGGAGCTTCATATGAGTGGTAAACCTGCAGCGCGGGTGTCTGACCCTACAGCTTGCCCACTACCGGGTCATGGCACGAACCCTATTACCAGCGGTTCGCCAGACGTATTTTTTGATGGCTTGAGCGCAGCCAGACAAACAGACCCCACAGCCTGTGGAAGCCAGATCGCGAACAACGTCATTACCAGCGTACTGATCAACGGCTTGCCGGCGGTTGTTGTTGGAAGTCTTGGTAATCATGGCAACGCAGTAACGGGCGGATCTGGAACCGTCATCATTGGCAACAGCGGTGGTGGTGCGACATTTACGCCGATTGTCCCGATTTCAATTGGATTCGATGAGCAATTCACCTTGCTCGATACAGAAGGTGAACCTGTGGCCGATTTTGCCTACAAGGTAACCACCGCTTCGGGAAAAGTTTTCAGAGGCTTGACGAACGAATTAGGAAAAACTCAGCGCATACCAACCTCGATCATTGAAGAACTGCATCTGGAACCGGATGACCTCGCTTGACGCCAAACTTCTAAATGGACACTGAAGAATGCCAGTACTCACGAATAATCGAACAAGCTCAAATAATCAGCAAGGAAGCAGCCACCAAGTCACTGTCGTTACTAAATACTCGAGGCGACCTGATGATAACGGCTGGTTGAGAATTCGGCTTGAACCAAGTGGCGACGATGCCTATCTCTGTGAATTCACAAAAGTAACTCTGCTTAGAGAAAAAGGCGGCCGCACTTACTTCAAAGTGGCTGACGGCAATAGCTCGCATGTGGGAGAAGAGGCCAGCATGGGCACCCAAAACGCTGAGAAATATCTGTCAAGTGTTGCTCCAAAAGCGCCTGCTGTCGTGAAGGTCAAATACAGTGGAAGTCCTGTGTCGGTGCGTTCCGAAATCAGAGGCGATACGAACAAACAACAATGGGCCATCGCAAGTTTCGATGGTAAAACTGCCAGAGTGACACTAAATAGTGTTTGGGGAGGCCAATATACACCGCTCCCGCCAGGCACTCATCGGATCATGGCTCCCGATCAGTCTCATGCCAATATTTCTACAGCTGGTTACAAGGCCGCCCACCCTGGAAAAGTTCGCTGTAATGACGTCTGGTTCCCTATTGAAGTCGAAGGCACAACCGGCAACAGCAGTCGGTACGTCCACATCGGCCATTTATCTGAAGGCTGCGTTACCTTTTACGAGCTACTGAAGTGGAATGATATTTACGACTACTTGATTGATAAGCGTATGAAAGAAGGTAAAGGAAAGTATATTGGCATCTTGGTCGTGGAGAAGTGAATGAAAAGGCTAATCCTTGGGCTTTTCTTCGTAGTGTTGCCTGTCTTGGCCGGCTGCGCGAAGGCGGAACCGCGCTGCGAGGATTTCCTCGCGAAACTCAGCGATAAGCCTGAGTTTGTAGAGCTTCTAGAATGCATTCAAGACAAAGACACACAGGGAAAACCTTTCGTTGCTCGTTATCGCGTAAAAGGCACAGATGCACTCGAAGCTGAACAGTACATGAGTGAAAGCTTCGGCCTACCAAAACTTCAGCACATCTGTTGCGGCTGGGATTCAACACCTTATTTTTATCGTGATAAAAATACACACCTAGGGTACATGCTGGGTATGGGGTCCGAGGAAACGCCCGTAGATAAACGGGATTCGTGGTCAGAGATAAAGTTCTTCTACATCAATGTCTCCTTCTTTACTGAAGATCCTTGAGTCCGATTTAGAAAAAAGGGGACGTAGAACACCAAAAAACGGGACGGATTTATTTTTCCGGAGATAAATTGCCCCCTTTTCGCTTGTATGGATGCGATCAGGGAGTAAGCGGTAACCCAAACCTGTTTTTGCCTGTTGCATCGACCGGTTGAATCCACAGCCAAAATCGGCCGTTCAGCCTTCTCATTAAAGACCGCGAATAGCGCTAACGATGAAAGTTATGCGCGGCGGTTCGAATATGGACTTTAATGTCCGTGCGTACATGCAGCCACATTAGCTTCGACTCCCTACGAAGAAGGATGCGCCTGACGGCGCGTTCAGTTGCCATGCACTTGTCTAATCAAGGAAGAAACGACATTGAAAATAGCTTTCTGCGCGCTGTTGTTGAGCTGGCTGACGACCATCGCACTCGCTGACGAGAACCCTGTCGGCTTCCAATCGTCCACACTGCCTGACTCGCAGAATGACCGCTCACTGGAGATGGTCGTCTGGTACCCAAGCGCAACTACCGCAGCCACGCAAATGATTGGCGATGATGTGGTGTTCGTCGGGGCGTCTGCCGTTCGTGACGCGCCGCCCGCTGCTGGCAAACATCCATTGTTGGTGCTCTCCCACGGGTACAGGGGTAACTGGAGCAACCAGATCTGGCTTGCCAGTGCTCTGGCTCAAAGGGGTTATATCGTCGCCGCAATCAATCACCTTGGCACCACCACTCATGACCGTAGCCCTCAAGCTGCGGCGCAGTTATGGCAGCGACCCGTTGATGTGCGCCGAGCCATTGATAGCGTCACGACTCAACCCGAAAAATTCGGCTTGGTCGCCAATGGCCGAATTGCCGTGGTAGGCCATTCACTCGGCGGCTGGACCGCCCTGGAAATCGGCGGTGCTCGCTTCGATCCAGACCGCTTCGCCCAAGACTGCAAAGCGCACCCGCAGTTATCAAGTTGCACCGTCTATGCAAAGATAAACCCCGCAAGCACCTCGGAATCAAAGGCCGCGTTGACCGCCGACTTGCGCGATAAACGCGTGACTGCCGTGGTTACATTAGACTTGGGCCTTTCACGGGGCATGACCGATGAAAGCCTGGCCGCGCTTACTGTACCGACGCTGGTGATCGCTGCCGGTGTGCCGTCGCGCGAGCTTCCTGCTGAATTGGAGTCTGCCAACCTGGCCAAACGCCTGCCTCCGGCGACAAGCCGTTACGTCGAAATCAGCGACGCAAGCCATTTCAGCTTCTTGTCGGTGTGCAAACCTGGCGCAGAAGTACTGCTTGAAGAAGACGTACCAGGAGATGGCATCATTTGCCGGGATGGCGACAGCGCCCGCCCGCGTGGGGTGATTCAGCAGCAGGTTGCGTCGCTGATAGCGGAGTTTATTCAGTCGTCTAGCTACAAAGAAGGTCGTTTGTAGAATCGTGGTGGGAGAAGTGCGGCAGCTCAACAAAAAAACTGCTGGAGCAGTTTCAGTGCCCGCGCAATTTGGCAGAACGGTTGGCCAGGGGGAGCGCTCTGGGGTGGAAGCGGTGGGTTGCGAACAGATGCTTTCGGCCAGAAGGAGTCACTGGACACCTCTGCTGTCAGTCGCTAGCCTCAGCCGTCACTGACATTCAGGTGTCTCAAAAACTCTTCACATACAGCCAAAAGTCAGGAGCTAGCACACCTATGGCCTACGAAATTCATATTGTCAGACCGATGGAAATAGCTCTTGAAGAATGGCAATCACTTTGCGCAAGTGATCCATCAATGAAGCTAGTAAACGAGTTTGCTCGAAGAAATCCCGTCACCGGTGAAACCATTGTTTCCAGCGGGAAAAATTCAGCAACTTGGACGTCTCCACTAACACAGCAACAGTATCTCTTTGATTATCGCAGGGGGATGATTTCCTTCGTCTACAGCGATGCGGCAATCATAAAGGCCAAGGAAATTGCGAAAGCACTCGCAGCCAGTGTTGAAGGCGATGAAGGTGAGGCATATTGAAAATAGCTTGATGACGGATGCTCTCTAGCTTCCGATCAGCGGATTTCACCTGCTACCTGCTGACAGGCCGCTATGGGTCCAGGCTGTGTGAAAACGTCAGCATCGATAGGGACGGGGCGACTCTACGTGAAGTCCGTAGATATTCGGAATCATCTTCACTACTCTGGAAGTCAGTTCTTACGACATTGGTTAAAGGATTTCTAGAGTTCATCGGTATCATTACTCTCGCCCCTCTCAAATCAGGTCATGCCATGAACCATAACCCTATGGAATCCTGCCCCCGCTGTGGATCAGTCCAACACGTCAGACCAAAGGGAATTTTGATAGGGGCAGCAAGCCCAAAAAAACGCTTCAATGGGGAAGAAAAAGCAGGCTATCAACGCTTGGATCAGCTAGCAGTTGATGAATGCAAGACTGCCCTTCTGAAAGCAGCGCCACTGGAGCAGCTGGTTGATGGGTTTTATTGCGATCATTGCGGGGTGGGTTTTGTAACAAGCGAGATTGTACAAGGTGTCGACCGATCATCGCTCTAGAGACGATGACGGGGGTTGTTTAGATCGAAACGGCTTTTCATGACAGCCAGCAGTCGACCAGACCCGGTGAAAACTCCCGCAATTGTCTAATCTTCTGATCGTCGAGATCGTAGCGGGGGCGATCATGAAGCGATTTATTGAAGGTGAGGCTCGGACGCAAGTCACCTTGCTGCCGGAGTGTCTGGACGATTACGTAGCCGAAGAAAATCCAGTGCGCGTGGTCGATGTTTTCGTCGATGAACTCGACCTGGGTCCACTTGGGTTTGAAGGTGTTCATCCTGCTGCAACGGGTCGTCCGGCCTATCACCCAGCGGTGTTGCTGAAGATCTATATCTACGGCTATCTCAATCGGATTCAATCCAGCCGCCGACTTGAGCGAGAGGCCGAGCGCAACGTCGAGTTGATGTGGCTAACGGGGCGTTTGGCTCCGGACTTCAAAACCATTGCCGACTTTCGCAAAGACAACGGCAAAGCCATTCGCAGCGTATGCCGCCAGTTCGTAGTTCTTTGTCGCAACCTCAATCTCTTCTCCCAATCGATCATCGCCATCGACGGCAGCAAATTCAAAGCCGTCAATAATCGCGACCGCAACTTCACTCAGGGCAAGGTGAAGGCACGCATGCAGCAGATCGAGCAGAGCATTGATCGATATCTGGCGGCGATGGATTCGGCGGATCGGGCAACGCCCGAAGTGGCCGAGGCAAAAGCAGAGCGGCTTAAAGAAAAGATAGAAACACTGAAAAAGCAGATGCAGAAACTCAAGGACATCGAGGCGCAGCTCCACGAAAGTCCAGACCAGCAAATCTCTCTTACCGATCCAGATGCACGCTCAATGGCCACGAGCGGCCGAGGCACCGGAACGGTTGGCTACAACGTACAAACAGCTGTCGACGACAAACACCATCTGATCATTGCCCATGAGGTGACCAACGTCGGTAATGATCGTGGGCAACTGAGCAATATGGCGAACCAAGCGCGTGAAGAAATGGAGGCTGAATCGCTAACGGTGGTTGCCGACCGAGGCTATTACAAAGGTCTGGAAATCCTTGCTTGCGAGCAAGCCGGCATCACTACTTTCGTACCGAAACCCCTCACATCTGGCAGCAAAGCCGAAGGCAGATTCGGCAAACAGGATTTCATCTATCTTATTGCGTCGGACGAGTATCGATGCCCTGCGGGGCAGTTACTCACCAGGCGGCATTCGTCGATGGAAGACGGCATGTTATTGCATTGTTACTACTTCTCGGGCTGCCAGTCCTGCTCAATGCAAAAGCAATGTACGACGGGTAAGGAGCGCCGTGTGAAGCGCTGGGAACATGAGTCAGTAATCGACGCGATGCAGGTTCGGCTAGAACATGATCCAGCGATGATGAGGGTTCGTCGACAGACCGTTGAACATCCTTTTGGAACGCTCAAGTACTGGATGGGAAGTACCCACTTCCTGACCAAAACCCTGCCGAGGGTGAGCACTGAGATGAGCCTTCATGTACTCGCCTACAACCTCAAACGAATGATGAGCATCTTCGGCATCGCAGGACTGCTTGAGGCGATCAGGGCGTGAATCCAGCCGTTTGGCTCGCCAGTTAGTAGCCGTTTGGGCCGCTGACGCGGCCCAAACGGCATTACGAACTTCTATGTCACTGACTAAGCTAATTCGCGCTTCCGCCAGCTGATTCCATAGGCAACCCTCGCGACTCTCACTTTTCGAGGTATTTAGCGCGTTTTCACACAGCCTGGGTCGGTTGCTGCCCTTCACGAAAGGCAGTAATCGGCCAGAAGCAGTCATGGAGCAGACTCGGAGGGTAAGGTAGAGGTGGGCCCCGCAAAGTGTGGAGACTTTCCGAAATACTCGATCAGGAGTTCGGTAAGAACACGGATCTTTCGCGCGGGATGCTGACCAGGAGGACGGACTAAATATGCTCCAGCGGGAGGCGGTGGATAACTCGTCATAATTGGCACCAGTGCCCCCGAGGCAAGGCTGTCATGGGTGAGGCTGTCAGGCAAGTAAGCGACCCCCAGCCCTGCTACGGCGGCGGCAACTAGCGCGACGCCGTTGTCGGCCTTGAATCGCCCCTGAGGGCGAACCGAAATAACCTTGCCGCCATCCATAAACTGCCAGGCTTCCGTGCTCTGCATCAGGGCTTGATGGGAGGACATTTCCTCCGGCCGTTGTGGTGAGCCATAGGCCTTTATATAGCCAGGACTCGCGACCAGTTGGACTACGATCGGGCCCACACGTCTGCCGATAAGGTTGGAGTCAGGAAGGTATCCAACCCGTATGCCACAGTCGTATCCCTCGGCAATGAGATCTACAAAGCGATCGCTATAGCAGGTCTGGATATTCAGCTGTGGGTGTCGCCGCGCCATCTCTGCCACCACCGGGGCGAAATGCGTCGGTCCGAAAGACAGCGGTGCGGCAACGCGCAGGCGACCACGCAGGGGGCCCGCGGGCAGAATCGCTTCCCGCGCTAACTCAATCTCGGCACACACCTTGGCGGCGTGTTCGCGGAATGTAGCACCGGCTTCTGTCAGCGCCGCGCCACGGGTGGACCGTGTCAGCAGCTGTACTCCAAGCTCCGTTTCCAGGCGCGCCAGCCTGCGGCTGACGATCGACTTGGATACTCCAAGCCGAAGCGCAGCAGGCGAAACGCCACCGGCATCGGCAACCTCTACAAATGTCCGTAGCTCTTCGATATCCAATTCGGCGTTCCCCTTATCGCGACACAGCTAGTCGAGCAATGCTACTACCGGTGCGCTTGAGGGAACAGCAATATGCTGCTCACAGGCAACGACGCCGCTGACGCAAGGCTTGTTAACGGCCCGCCCCTTACTCGCAGCAGTGTCAGGTTCGTGATTGTCGCCTGAGCGCGTGCGATATCCAGCCCAATTGCACGCGTGGATCACATCCATAAAGAGGACCACTTATGACAAGCGAAACGATCCGCAACCCCCACACCGACCAACTCCTGACGCCCGATAACTCGGCTTTTATCATCATCGACTACCAGCCGGTCCAGGTGTCCTCGATCCGCTCGATGTCGCGCGAGGAACTGGTGTTCAACATCACAAACGTCGCCAAGGCGGCGGTTAACTTCAATCTCCCCATCATCCACTCGACCGTCAACGTCGGCACCGGTCGCAACAAGCCGCCTATTCAGCAACTGCAAGACGTGCTTGGCCACTTGCCTACCTACGACCGCACCTCGATCAATAGCTGGGAGGACAGCGAATTCAAGCAGGCAGTCAAAGCGCTGGGCCGCCGCAAGCTGATCATGACCGCGCTCTGGACCGAGGCCTGCCTAACGTTCCCTGCCTTGGACGCGATCCGGGAAGGCTACGAAGTATACGTACCGGTCGATGCGGTCGGCGGCACATCAGTTGCCGCGCACGAGGCAGCGCTGCGCCGCATGGAGCAGGCTGGCGTGAAACTCATTAGCCGTGTGCAAATGTACTGCGAGCTTCAGCGCGACTGGGCACGCGAGACAACTGTCCCTGGGTTCATGGGTGTCTTCGACAACTTCGACGGCTTCAATCCCGAAAAAGTCAATGACCAAGCCGAAAAGTAACTGTCCAGCTATCGTCTGATCATGTCGGCGGTAGCCAGTACTTCCGCCGCAACTCTGAAGGAAAAGATAAGAATGAGTGAATTATTTGTCGTTGTCGGACTTAAAGCCAAGCCAGATAAGGAAGACCAGTTGCGCCGTGATCTTTCAGTTCTTGTGGAGCCCTCGCGAAATGAAGATGGCAATATCAGTTATGAACTTTTTGAAGATCAGAATGAGCCCGGACTGTTTGTCTTTGTCGAGGAGTGGTCGTCAACTGAGGCACGCAAAAAACATCATGAGTACAGTCCACATATTCAGAATTTTCATGCGGGTGGTGTGAGCAACGTCGATACAACCAAGTTCGCGCATATACTCAAGCGTGTAGCGTCGACAGGAACGAGCAGCTAGAAATTGTCATGTTTTGAAGCTGCGTGGGCTCACGCGAAGGGCTATAAATGACACGAGGTGGACAAGCTATCGCACAAGCGGCTTGTCTAAACCGAATTGAATTGCGACTCCCTGCGGCGGGCCACCTTCAAGGCGCCAATTCACGTATTGACATATCGGTAAATCTCGATATTATCCACTCATGGACCTACTCGAAATATTCAAAGCACTCTCAAATCCTGTGCGCCTTCAAATCTTGAAAGGTCTGAAGGATCCCGCAAAGAACTTCCCTCCTCAGGATGAAGGTGACGTTCTCACGGTGGGCGTCTGCGTCAGTAGTATTCAAGAAGGCATCGGACTGTCGCAGTCAACGGTGTCTGGCTACCTTGCGACTCTGCATCGAGTGGGCCTGGTTGAAGTCAGGCGCATCGGTCAGTGGACCTACTACAAGCGCAATGAAGCAACCATCAGTGCGCTGGCGGAGATCATAGGGAAAGATCTCTAAATTTTTTACCACATGATATCGATATTTCTCGATATCCCATTTTGTCGATACGAGGATTTATAATGAAAGCGATGATACTTAAATCATTTGGCGGCCCGGAATCGTTCGAGCTCCGCGACGTGCCCAAGCCAGTACCGGCCACGGGACAAGTCCTGGTCCGGGTACACGCTACCTCCATCAATCCTTTGGATTATCAGGTCCGACGCGGCGACTACTCCGACCTGGTGCCACTTCCGGCGATCACCGGTCACGACGTATCTGGCGTTGTCGAGGAAGTCGGCCCGGGTGTGACGGCTTTCGCTCCCGGCGACGAAGTCTGGTACACCCCGCAAATATTTGACGGCCCGGGAAGTTATGCCGAGTACCACGTTGCAGCCCAAAGCATTGTCGGGAAGAAGCCTGCCGCGCTGAGCCATCTGGAGGCCGCAAGCCTGAGCCTCGTCGGCGGAACGGCGTGGGAAGCACTGACCGTGCGAGCGGCGCTCAAAGTGGGCGAAAGCATTCTGATACACGGCGGCGCGGGAGGCGTAGGTCATGTAGCAATCCAGTTGGCAAAAGCCATTGGAGCGCGGGTCTTCACGACCGTGCGCGAAGCAAACGTTGAGTTCGCACGAAGCATGGGTGCCGATGTGATCATCGACTACGAAAAGGAGGATTACGTCGACGCCATCAATCGGGAAACAGATGGCCGCGGAGTCGATGTGGTGTTCGACACCGTCGGCGGCAACACGTTGTCGCGCAGCCCCGACGTGCTCGCCCAACTAGGCCGGGTGGTCTCGATCGTGGACATTGCCCAGCCACAGAACCTCGTTCAGGCCTGGGGCAAGAACGCGAGTTATCACTTCGTTTTCACCCGACAAAACCGCGGCAAGCTGGATGAGTTGCGCACGTTGGTAGAGCGCGGTCAGCTGCGCCCGCACGTTGGCGCCGTCTATTCACTGGCCGACCTTGCGCTCGCCCATGCGCGGCTGGAAAGCCCCAACAACGGTCTTCGGGGAAAAATCGCGATTGCTGTCGAGCCGTCGCTCATCCCGTAAGTGCGGACTTTTTAACTATTCAAGTCATTGTCGAGGAACAACCATGATTTACGAAATCGCTCAGCTCCCGGTTCACAACGAACGCATTGAAATGTTCAAACGTGCATTTGCCGAGGTCGCTCCGTTGCTCACGCGCGCAAAAGGTTACGGCGGCCACATGCTGGCCCAAGGGATCGAAACCCCGGAGCAATTCAACCTGATCGTGCGCTGGGCTTCACTTGAGGATCACACGCCGGGCTTCGAAGAGAGTGAAGACCATCGGATGTTCATGCTGGGCCTGGAGGAATATTTCTCGGAAGAACCGAAGGTCTACCATATTGAAGGGGCCGCTTTTTAAGTGGGTCGATTTTCAGTAAAAGCGTTCTGTGTGAGATGAAAAATTTATTCGAGGGCGAGTTCTTGGTTGGTTCGCCACATTTTTTGTTTTTTGAATGACCGCTTCTGGCCGAGGCTGTGTAAAAACGTTTTTGAGCGCGACAGGTGCTCAAAACCGGACTGAAAATCGCGCTTCTACGCGAAATCCACATCTGCTGACGTGCCGATAAATTTCAGATTTAACGTAGACGCGCACACTTCAATTTTGGCGCAGCTTTTTTACACACTCTGGGCCGGTAGCTGCCTGTGGCGAAGGGCAGCTACCGACCCATAGCACCCTAATGCGATTGGCAGCCTGCTGGTTGCTACGCGGCGATGAGCCGAAAGTTGACCGTTGTGTTCTGCGGCATCAACAATCGTAACTTCATACTGAATGCGTGAGACTTATGCATTACGACGAACAAGCCTGTCTGACCGAAATTTACCTCGAAGATAGCTACGTGCTCGCGATCGAAGAGGGAGAGTCAACCTTGGTATTTGCAATGGATTTGGTGCTTCTTGAGTCGCACCCGTTTTATAAAAAACCAAGCGCAGGTGAACGCTACTGCTATCGAAGGGCCGAAATTCTGTTCCGTGAAACGGAGTGCGTGAGCTGGCAGAAGAGAAGCGATCTTGTTTCAGTAGATGCAGACGGCGAGGTTGATTTGGGGAACATAGACACGTTCGTGGCGGACGGCCGCAACTACTTGCTTTCCGGAGATTGGGGGACTGTATCGGTGACGTGCGACGCGCTCATGGTGAAATTCCACCATGATTGATGCTTAAGGCTGCTGTCACCAAGGTGAATGAGTGCTTGCGACCCTTAGTCGTCAACCAGTTGCGGACTGACGAGCACTAGTGCTTCGATGCCTGAATGGCTTCTTCGCGCAAAGGTCCCGTAATTCGTCGACCGTTGTAATCATCGACAAAGTAATTGATTCGGTTAGCCAGGTGCTGAATGGACAGCCATCCCAAGCCATGGTAGTCACGCAGTTCCTCGTCGTTGAGCTTGATCAGGCATTCGTAACTCACAAAAGACGCTTCACACTCGACGAGAACATATATTGAGCCATCCTCTGCTTTTAGAAGGTGCCAGTAGCTGTCCGTTGTGTGGTATGCCGCAGGTGCGAGCCGAACCAAATCCATGTTTGATTTCCATGCTTTACTTTTCGATTTCTGACCATAACACGGCTGCGAGCGCACGATTTTCGAATGTCTGCTTCTGGCCCAGAGTGTGTAAAAACGCTTCGTCAAAATTGAAGTTTGCGAGTCTATGCGAAATCTGAAAATTATCGGCTGCTCAGCCGATCTGGATTTTGCGTAGAAACGCGATTTTCAGTCCAACACTGGGCTCCAATCGCGCTGAAAAACGTTTTTACACAGCCTAGGCCGATTGCTGCCTGTCATGAAGGGCTGCAATCGCCCCATTGCGGTTAGTCGCTGAATCGGGTGGACAAAAAATACATTGCCCACCAATCCCATCCAGGCCACCTCGCTAAGGCGCATAGAGTTTCAAGCGCTCACTGACGTGCACTCGATCCAATCCGAGTATCCAGGGCCGTCAATACTTCATGGGCGGCTTTCACCTTCGCAGGGAGGGGATAGTTCTTGTTCGCCAGCGTCACGATGCCCATGCCCTTGGCTGGAACAAAGGCCACGTAAGCGCCGAAACCGTCCGTCATGCCTGGCTTGTTAATGAGCACGTTACCCTGCGGTGGCAGCGGAGGGTTGAGCCGGGTAATTTCATGGGCCTCAAGGATCATTGGGTACGAGTTGCCCGCGAGCAAGCGGTCGAGCTCTATTGGATATGGGTAAAACTCCCATCCCAAGCCTTGCGTCATATCTGCGACCCTGTAGTAGCCTGTATGCGTTGCAGTGATCGCACGTTGCAGTGGCTCATCCAGATCCACCTCCTGCATGTTTGCCTCGACGAAATGAATCATGTCCGCCGAGCTGGATGTCACGCCATAACCCTCGGCATACAGAACACCTGGGACCATCCTGGACGGTACGCCCTCTTTGCTATAGCCGTACGCGTAATGACTCATCTGCGCTTGAGGGACCCTGACGTAACTTTGCTTCAGGCCGAGCATCGGAAACAGCCTCTTTTCCAGTAGATCTTCGAAAGGCTCCCCCATGCTCTCGGCGGTCAGAAAGCCGAGCAGACCGATGCTCGGGTTCGAGTAGAGCCTCATTGTTCCGGCGGCATAGTTCGGTTGCCAGTTTTTGAAATAACCGATCATTGTTTCGCGACTGTCCACATCGCCCGGAAACCGCAGCGGCAGACCGCCGGCCGTGTAGGTTCCAAGATCGAGCAGGCTGATGTTGTCGAGACTGCTGCCACGCAGCGAAGGCAGGTATTGGCTTGCGGGATCAGACAGGGAAAGCTTTCCGATTTCCTGCACGTAGGATGCGAGGGTCGCCGTGAAGATTTTACTAATCGAGCCGATCTCGAAAATTGTCTCCTCGGTGACCTTCGGCCTACCTTCCTCCATGGAGATAACGCCGTAGTTAAAGTAATACTGCTTCCCATGGAGTGTTACGGCCACCGCCATGCCAGGAATGCCATACTCTTGCATAACCGGTCGGATAGCCGCGTCCACGACAGCCCTGAGCCTGTTTTCTACATCATCTCCAGCGACGCAGCTGCCTGCGCTGAGGAAAAATGCGATAACGGAAAAGCCACCCAGCCTGGCCAGAGTCTTTCCGTACATGATTGAAAGATCCTCCATGACTATTGAACACAGTGGAAATTACTTGATCTTCATGATCGACAAAAAACTCTACCAAATATTCTTTTTTGGTGAAGATAAACATACGGAGGCATTAATTACGTCCGCATCAGCGCTCGCATCCAATATATTCATAAAAATATTAGAATCCATTGCCAGCCTCGTCAGCCTACCAACAACGGCTTTGCCTGGAACGATTAATACTTATTTGGGTCGCACTACCATAATGTCTACCGATAAATCAATATCACACGAATATATTCAAATCTTATTTGCTCGTTGGGTTGATATTAGTCCACCAATATCGATACATTAGAATCAATGGAACTATTTGCTATAGTTAATGGCCGTAAGCCAATAAATAGGCGCAAATTTCACGCTGTGCAGGGCCCGAGGCGGTCTATGGATGCCCTGAATTTGCCATAAACCTTCTCATCCTCAGCAGAGCTAACGTCGATCGCACTGGTAGCTTTCCGTAGCCGACGCCTCCCGCTCATAGGGCTATACAAATCGCACGACTGACTGATTTCGGCCGAGGCTGTGTGAAAACGTTTTTGAGCGCCGGCAGTATCTTAAATCGGGCATTATCCGATTGAGTGATGGTTGCATGGTTCTTCCCTGAGTATTGTCGAGAGACCGCTTCTTGCCGATTTCTGCCCGTCGCGATGGGCAGTAATCGACCCTAAGCGGTCATCTCCGCGTTCCAGTATTATTATGCCGATGCTCGGACTGTTTATAGGTAGGTTGATCCATGGCCAGAAGCGTTAGGCTTCAAAAAAAACTTCATACACGGCATCTGATGGAGACAGCTGAGGAGGTGATACTTGATGATAGCCTTGTTGGAAAGCTATGGGCGCTCAAGCAAGGTGACAGATTTGAGTTGAATTCAGCCTCCTTCAGATCTGTAGCTGTTCAAAAGTACCGCTTGGAATACGTGATAACGAGAGGCCCTGTTCCTGGGCATTGGCTGTACAAAAAATTTGACCCAGAGGAACTTGAATTATTTTTTATGGCAAAAGACTTTGACGGCATTTGCCATGGCTGGCTTCTGTTTGACGAGTGACAATCTCAGTTTTAGCTCTCTGAGAGACAGCTTTGGGTCGATTGCCTGTCGCGAAGGGCCGCAATCGACTGTGGATCCAACCGGTCGATGCAACAGAAATGCTACCCGCCACTCCTAAAATCGTGATCGTGGCTCTTTCTGGCCTTGATATGCGAAAAGACCTGGTCTGGGTCTGCCTGGCACCAATATCTGAACAGAAGGCTAGGTACGGTATTTCCGAAATATTGACCTACGATGCTTTCGGGGGGCACGGTTAGTTTAGGTTCTGGCCATTGCTGCGCTAAAATGCCTATTGGTTTGTCAGATGAACAAATAATCCAAGTAGCCTTGCCTCCATTTATATCAGGTAGGTAGCGCATACCTTGTATCACTTCGATTAAGGCACGCAGCGTTGCTGATGGATCGAGTTTGATCGATGTCGCATGGCTTTCCAGATCATCTCCCGCATGAACGCTATCTCGATCAATGGCAACTTCCAAAATCACTGCTCCTTTTAGCGCTGTGCTGTCACTAGATCGACCAGCGTAGAGACATCAGCGGCTACGTGTCTACAGTCTGCTTTTGGCCGATAGCAGGCTGATTCAAGAGACCATGCGGCTGACACAGTTGCGATTCTCATTCTCGTAATCACGTCAGTGGCGTCCTGTATTTTTCGAAGCTTTCAGCCGCTGTAGGAAGTGCGTTTCAGCGTTTTCAACAACCCTTGAGGACGCATGTTTAAACCCCCCTCAAGGTTACGTCCTGAAAGCTACAAAACCTTGCGCCGTTGCCTACGACTGCACCAGAATCCGCCGGCTTGTGCGCTTTGGGGTCGCTCGGTAACTTGATTCGTGTCACTGCCCTTCAGTGATCGGGTTTAGCAGCCCGTCGTGACGAAGCGTATCTGCATCCAGACAGTCGGGTCATTTCATGCCTGCACTTTATGGTAGCTGTGCGCAGGGCGCCCTCGGGCGCGCCGGATTTCGTCTCCGCCGGTCTGCTAACCTGCACACAGCTGCCACCCTACGTTTAGCAGCGTTCGGTGACGGCTCCATATGTTGGAGACAGAAATATGTTTAAGGCCACACCGAATCCACCAGACACTGATCCAGTTTCCCCATACGAACCCGATTCAAAAAAACTCAACGACGCCGCCGAACGCGCCCTCGATTTCCACTTCCCATCAAACGCCGATATCAAAGCCACCCCGCGTACATCCAGCAAGCTGTTTTCCGTGGACCCAGAAGCCACGGCCGAAACCCTGGCGGTTTTTTTGGTCGAGACGCTAGCGTCGGTGGATGTGATGGTCCATCAGTTGGTGGATCATTTGGAGGGAGAGTCGCGTTATGCCTTGTTAGGCATTTCGAACAGCATCATGGTGGCGGAGGTTGCGGCGAATCGGGTGTTGGATAAGGTTGAGCCGTCTAAGTAGTTGCTGTTATGTGGCGAGGAGGTTTGCTATTCACTGGATAGTGGAGCGGGCCTATCAGATGGGCCTGCTGCGCAGGCCAGCGGGAGCAAGCTCCCTCGCCACAGGTTATTTATCGTTTGGTCTATCTGTTTTCATACAAACGGGGCGCTTTGCGCCTAATTCTGATTAGTAAGCAATTTCTGCGGTGACGCAATTTTGTAGCAGCTGGCGGAGCCTGCGTTCGGCTGCGAAGCAGTCGTGAAACCTGAGTTTGCGGTCTTCCTGAAACACCGCATCGTCTGATTTTACGACTGCTGCGCAGCCGAACGCAGGCTTCGCCAGCTGCTACATAGAACCGCGTTACGGCAGAAATTGCTCGGTGGTATCAACCGCCCGCGCGTTTGTTTAGCGCCTCTTCCGCCGCAGCGATTTCAGCCTGGCGCTTGACGATCAAATCCCCCATCGGCGGGCCCTGGAAGCGGCGGGCTTCGAAGCCGAACCAGACGATGGCCGTCAGCACCAGGAAGCCGATGGTGATGTACAGCGCCCAATCGTTCGGTGGCTGGATGCCGATGATGAAGATGATCACCATCGAGAGGATTGAGAGGAGGGCGAACACGGTGTACCAGAAGCGGCCCATGTTCCACGGTCCCATGGTCGGCCACTTCGACGTCCCGTAGGCAAACAGGCCGAGCACGATGGGGATGACGAAGGAGAAGAACAGGAAGATCACCGTGCAGGACACGACGATGGTGTAGACCGGTGTTTCGCCGATCGAGATCACCGACGAGCCCCACACGAATAACACTGCGAGGGTGGCGCCGGTCCAGATCGCCGCCACCGGGCTGCGCAGGGTTGGCGAGACTGAGGCCAGTGCTTTGGAGAAGGGCAGGCCGCCGTCGCGGGAGAACGCGAAGATCATGCGTGAGACCGAGGTCACGGTCGCCAGCCCGCAGAGGAATTGCGAGATGAAAATGGCCACGTACAGCGCCGTTTTTACCGTCGGGTTCACTTGCGTGTCCATCGCCCAGAAAAACACGGTCCAGCCGTGTTTCGCGGCCTCGTCCATGCTCGGCAGCATCAGCACAAAGGAGCTGAGCATGACCCAGCCGAACAGCAACGACCAGACCACCGACATGACCATGCCCCGTGGCACGGACATGGCGGCGTTTCGGGTCTCTTCCGAAGTGTGCGCGGAGGCGTCATAACCGGTGATGGTGTAGATCGGCAAGAGCAGGCCGAGCATGAAGATCCAGCCGTTCGAGACCTGTGGCCAGACGCTGCCGCCCGCTTCGCCGGAATAGTTGCCGAAGGTCCATAACCGGGCGAACTCATAGCTGGGTGCCGAGATCAGGCAGACGATGGTCAGCGCGAGGGCCGTGGCGAAGATCAGGTATCCCGAGAAGTCGGTGAGCTTCGCGGTCAGGCCAATCCCCAGGTGGTTACACAAGGCTTGCAGGCCGGTCAGGATCGCCAGAAAGATCATCCGTGTCGTGATGGTGTCTTCCATCCCCAGTCCGGGTCCGAAGGCGCCGAAAAAGAAGTAGTAAGTGCCGACGTTGATTGCGCCGAGCACGGTCACCAGCCCCAACAGGTTGAACCAGGCCGTCAGCCAGCCGGTGAAGCGGTTACCGAGAATCGAGCCCCAGTGATAGAGGCCGCCAGCGGTGGGGTAGGCTGAGGAGATCTGCGCCATGGCCATGGCAAAGACCCCGGAGATCAGGCATCCGATCGGCCAGCCGATGCCGATGGCCGCGCCGCCTGCGCCGGAGGTGCCCTGGGCGAGTGAGTTGATGCCACCCGAGAGGATGCAGATGATCGAAAAGGAAATGGCAAAGTTGGAGAAAACGCCCATGCGTCGCGAGAGCTGCTGGGCGTAGCCCATGCTGTGCAACACCTTGACGTCATCGTCTTGCGGCGCGCTCGTGCCGGGCTGACTTGCTGGATTCATGTTGTGTGCCCCTTCAGGTTTTGATACGCACCCACCCGGGTCCCGGATGGTCTGGCTTTCAACCCCTTGTCGTACTGCTCCTTTTCCAACCGATACAACCTGTCCATGCTTGGACAGACAACAGCTCTAAATACGGCCGTGATACGCCGCGTCGAAAATGCTTGCCGCGCCGGCCCGGGTCAATGGCAGCGGATTGCCGCCGGCAGAAGGATCGACAATCGCCATGTCCGCGATCAAGTCTGCCTGCCGATCATCCACGCCCAGCTCAACCAGCGTATGCGGTACGCCGATGTCTTTGCGTAGCTTCAGAATGAAAGCCAGAAAACTGTCGAACCCGGGCGAGGGCAGGCGTAGATAAGCCGCCAGCCGCGTGATGCGCTCTTCGATGGCCGGGCGATTGAATTGCAAGACGTAGGGCATGAAGGTGGCGTTGGTCATGCCGTGGTGGGTGTCGTACAGCGCGCCGACCGGATGCGAGAGGGCGTGCATGCCGCCCAGGCCTTTCTGAAATGCTGTAGCGCCCATCGCGGCCGCCGCGAGCATTTGCGCGCGAGCGTCAAGGTCGGACGGGGTATGGACGGCCCGCACCAAGGCGCTGGCCACCAGGCGCATGCCTTCCACCGCGATGCCATCGGCCAGCGGGTGAAAACCCGGCGCGCAGTAGGCTTCCAGGCAATGCGCCAACGCATCCATGCCCGTGCCTGCAGTGATTTTTGCCGGCATGCCGACGGTCAGGACCGGGTCGCTGATGACGACGCGCGGCATCATTTTCGGGTGGAAGATGATGCGTTTGGTGTGGGTGCGCTCGTCGATGATCACCGCCGCGCGGCCGACTTCCGAACCCGTGCCTGCGGTCGTCGGTACAGCGATGACCGGGGCGATTTGGCTTTCGTCAGCGCGTGTCCAGTAGTCGCCGATGTCTTCGAAATCCCAGACCGGCCGGGTCTGGCCGCTCATGAAGGCGATGAGTTTGCCCATGTCCAGGCCGCTGCCACCCCCGAAGGCGACCACGCCATCGTGCTTGCCGGCACGCCAGGCATCGAGCCCGCCCGCGAGGTTGGCTTCGACCGGATTGGGCTTGAGGTCGCAAAACAGCGCGACGCCAAGGCCGGCGGCGCGCAGGGCGTCAACCGCTGCCGTGGTGATTGGCGCACGTGCCAAACCGCTGTCGGTGACCAGCAACGGTCGCTGGATACCCTGGCTGCGACAGACCTCGGCCAGCTCGCTGATGCGGCCGACACCGAAGCGAATGCTCGTGGGGTAGTTCCAGTTCCCGGTCAGGCTCATGGCTCAGATCTCGTGGCGCAAATGGAAGGATTTGGCTCGGGTCAGGTGTTCGTAACCCAGGCGCGACAGCGTCACGCCGCGGCCGCTGTTCTTGACGCCGGTCCAGGCCAAAGCTGGGTCGAGGTAATCGCAGCGGTTCATGAACACGGTGCCGGTGTCGATCTCGTTGCCCAGGCGTTCGGCGGCGGCGAGGTCTTGCGTCCAGATGGAAGCGCTGAGCCCGAACTCGCTGTCGTTCATCAAGGCAATGGCTTCGTCATCGCCGGCCACCGGCATGATGCCGACCACCGGGCCAAAGCTTTCCTCGCGCATCACCGACATTTGATGAGTGACGTCGACCAATACCTGCGGCGCGAGGTAAGCACTGCCCGGTGCATCGAAGGGAAAGGTCTTCGGATCAATCAGTGCCTTGGCGCCTTTTGCCAGCGCATCGGCGATCTGTCCACGGACGAATTCAGCCGCGCCGGGATTCACCAGCGGACCGAGTGTGGTGGCTTCGTCCAATGGATTGCCCAGCACGTATTGATTCGTTAGTCCGACGAATCGCTCGACAAACGCCGGATAGATTTTTGCATCGACATAGATCCGTTCGATGGCGCAGCAGCTTTGCCCGGAGTTGAAGAAGCTGCCGTCCACCAGGTTTTCCACCGCGTGTTCGAGGTTGGCGTCTGCGCGGACGTAGGCCGGGTCTTTGCCGCCGAGTTCCAGGCCGAGGCCGAGGAAGCGGCCCGTGGCGGCGGTTTCCATGGCCTTGCCGGCGTCAACCGACCCGGTGAAATTCACTTGGCTCACGCGGCCGGAGGCGATGATCTCGCCAGTCTGACGATGATCGAGCAGCAGGTTCTGGAACAGGCCTTCGGGCAGATTCGCGCGGCGAAACGCTTCGGCGAACCGTTCACCTACGAGCAGCGTTTGTGAGGCGTGTTTGAGGAGGACGCTGTCGCCGGCCATCAGTGCCGGAATGATCGTGTTCACTGCCGTCAGATAAGGGTAGTTCCAAGGCGCGACGACCAGCACCGTACCGAGCGGTTCACGTTTGATATGTCGTCGAAAACCGGCGACAGGCGTGGGTTCAACCGCTGCCAACGCTTCAGGCGCAATGGCGATCATATGCCGGGCGCGCTCTTCGAAACCGCGCAGTTCGCCCGCGCCAAAGCGCACTGGGCGGCCCATCTGCCAGGCCAGTTCCGGGACAATCTCGTCCTTCATGGCCAGCATCGCGTCCACCGCGGCATTGCAAAAAGCGGCGCGTTCGCTCAGTGGTCGGCGCTTCCATTGGGCCTGGGCCGCAGCGGCCGCCACCAGCGCCTGCTCGATCTGCGCAGCATCGGCACAGCGACGTTCGACATAGATCCGGCCATCGACCGGTGAGATGAGTTGAATCGTTGCAGTCATGGTGGCGGTCTCAATAGCGCTCAAAACCGCGCTGCAATTCCCAGTCGGTGATCCGCCGGTCGTACTCTTTCTGCTCCCATTCGGCGGTGTGCACGTAGTGGTCGATCACTTCATCACCGAACGCTTCGCGCAACATCGAAGAGCTCTGGAGTGCGGCGGTGGCTTCGCGCAGGGTCTTCGACACTTCAGGTAAGTGTTCGTCGACGTAGGCATCGCCTTCAAAGGGCGGCACGAGGGTGAGCTTCTCGTCGATACCGGCCAGCCCTGCGGCGATCAACGCAGCGAAGGCCAGATAAGGGTTGAGGTCGGCGCCGCCGATGCGACATTCGATACGGATGGATTTGCTGCTTTCTGCGCACAGACGAAAGCCTGCGGTGCGATTGTCGCGACTCCAGACTGCTCGGGTCGGCGCAAACGTACCGGCCTGAAAACGCTTGTAGGAATTGATATAGGGCGCGAGAAAGCAGGTGATGTCGTTGGCATATTTCAGCTGCCCGGCCACCCAGGCGCGCATCAGTTTCGACATGCCAAACTCGGCCTTGGCGTCGAAGAACAGCGGCTTCTTGGCGTTCTTGTCCCACAGCGAATTGTGGATATGGCTGCTGGACCCGGCGGCGTCGTAACGCCACTTGGCCATGAAGGTGATCGCCTTGCCCTGCAACTGCGCGATCTCTTTGCAGGCGTGCTTGATGATGACGTGGTGGTCAGCCATGGTCAGCGCGTCGGCGTAACGGATGTTGATCTCTTCCTGGCCTGGGCCCCATTCACCCTTGGAGTTTTCCACGGGAATGCCGGACGCTTGCAGATGCTTGCGAATCGCCCGCAGCACCGGCTCCTCGCGGGTGGTCTGCAGGATGTTGTAATCCTCGATGTAGTGGCCGGCGGTCTTTGGCTTGTGGTAGTTGCGCTCGTGGATCGCCTCGTAGCTCTCGTCGAACAGATAGAACTCAAGTTCCGACGCGAACATGCCGGTGTAGCCGCGTTCGCGCAGTCGCTCGATCTGCTTTTTCAGGATCGCCCGCGGGCTGTGCGGCAAGTCGCGCCGATGGTGGTGATCAAGCACGTCACACAGCACCAGCGCCGTGCACTCAAGCCAGGGCACTCGGCGCAACGTCGACATGTCGGGTTTGAGCACAAAGTCGCCATAGCCCTTGCTCCAACTGGCAGCGGCGTAACCCGGCACGGGTTCCATGTCGATGTCGTCGGCCAGCAGGTAGTTGCAGCAGTGGGTTTCTTCATGGCCGCTGTCGATGAAAAACTCGACCTGGAATCGCTTGCCGACCAGTCGGCCTTGCATGTCGACCATGCACACCAGAACGGTATCGATCTCGCCGGAGGCGGCAGCACGCTTGAGTTGATCAAAACTGAGGAGGGGCTCGGTCATCACGTAGTCCTGCGTGAAATGGTTGGGCCGGTCTGAAATAGCTGTTGCAGACGCTCTCCAGAAAAACCCAAAACCTGCAGACGCGAGCATCGTGTGCAATAAGCTGCTCTTAGCTTAGCTTAAGGCCGCTAAACGCAAGTTTCGGTGATCGAAACCTGATGAATCAGTTCGGGCATTGCCGAAGCGGTAAATCAGGTAAACCTACTTTTGTGGCGAGGGAGCTTGCTCCCGCTTGAGTGCGTAGCACTCACAAAAATCGGCATTGTTGTCACATTACTGGGGCCGCTACGCAGCCCAGCGGGACGGTGCGGCGTTCCGACAAGCTCCCTCGCCACAGGTTTCTCTAATTCACTGCATTCCATAGTTGCCGGTACGCGCCAACCAGTTGATCGAGCGTGAACGCGAGATTTCGCCCACTTGGATTGGGCAGGACCCAGACCCGGGCATTGCCGAAGGTCTTTGATTGAAGCCCCAGGCAATTTCTCGCTGGCCGGATAACGCGCCATACGCCGCTTTACCGAGGACCGCGACATAGCAGGGCGCATGGCGAGTAAAAGCCATTGGCGCTACGGCTGCGCCTATGGCATCGTCGAAAAAAATACGTCGTACAGCGAACAGGATCAGAACGATGGAGGAGGGTGATGAGGTCGGCGCGACGCCGTCGATGGCAACGCTCAAAGCGTTCAATCGTTGCGTGCTGCACCTGGGGCGACTGGCTCGGGAGCGCGGCGCCTCGCAGTTCATCGCCGAGGGCCTGCAAGCGTTCCGCCAGTTGGTGCCCTTCGCGTCGGCGTGGTGGGGCGAGATGTCCGCGTCAGCCGGCAACGCGCCGCCGAAAAGCTGGATGCACGGGCGAATCAATCTGCCCGAATCGTTTGCCGCCGAATGGCACAAGAGTGCGGGCCGCGACAAATTCTCCCATGACACCTTGAGCCAACCCGGTGCGGTCGTGCGCGACAGCGGGTTCACCGACCCCGATGAAGCGGTGGACGCCTTCGCTCGGCGCCACGATCTCTACCATCCGATGTGCATCACTTTCGAGTTGCCCGAAAGCGGCTTGATGTTCTTCGTGTGTCTCTACCGCGGCATTGATGCTCCCGCGTTCAACGACAGCGAGGCCGCGTTGTTTTCGGCGTTCTGCGACCACCTGTTGCAGCTGTGGCGGTTTCAGGTGCAAGACATGATCCGCATCGACACGGGCAACGGCGCGACCGACTTCGGGGTGGCGCGCATGGACGGCAGCTTGCTGTACGTGGGCGCCAGCCTGTGTGCCGCCATACAGCGCGAATTGCCCGGCTGGAGCGGTTCGATGCTGCCGGCGGAGGTGATCGCGCAACTGCCGAAGGCGCCGTGCGTGATGAGACTGGGCCGTTGTGCACTGACCCTGAGTCCGAACGCGGAGCATGTGATTCTGTCGCTTGAAGCGCAGTCGCGCGCGACAGTCCTTGCACCACGGGAGCGGACGGCGGCGATGCTCTTCGCCGCTGGGCATTCCTACAAAGAGATTGCCAAGATCCTGACCCTAAGCCCGGCGACGGTGCGCACCTACCTGCGCAACTGCTACTTGCAGCTTGGCGTGAAAAGCAAGGTGGAACTGGGTTCCGTCCTGCGAGACGCAACGCGCCGCGATTAACTCCGCAAATTTCACCCACTTAAATGCAAATCCCCCTTGTGGATATTGCTGATCAGTTAAGCAATTTCGCGTCGACGCAACTCTTGTAGCAGCTGGCGAAGCCTGCGTTCGGCTGCGCAGCAGTCGTGACATCAGGCGATGCGGTGTTTCAAAGAGACCGCAAACACAGGTTTCACGACTGCTGCGTCCGATCGCGGCCCGAGCCGAACGCAGGCTTCGCCAGCTGCTACGGGTCGCGTTACGGCTTAACTGATCGGCATTCTCCCTTGTTGGGCTATTTGTCCCGCCCCTCCTCATTTGTGGAGGTCCCGCAGGCCGCGCCGCTCTATAGGGTATGCCCTGCATATCAGGGGCTTGCGCGGCAATCTGTCCGGGCCACTTCCAAAACTATAAGAACAGAGGTGAGGCAGTTGAAATTTTCCAGGCTGTTTATCGCGGTTGCGGCCACTACGGCATTTTCTTCCATGGCGCTCGTGGGGTGTCAGACACAGGGCTCGACGCCCGCCGAGATGGTGATGCGCAACGGCTACGTCTACACCGTCGATGGCCAGAATTCCGTGCAGCAGGCGATTGCCGTGACGGGCGGGAAGATCGTCTATGTCGGCAGCGATGAAGGGGTTTCCTCGTACATCGGCAAGCAAACCCAGCTGATCGATCTGGCCGGGCGCATGTTGATGCCGGGCTTCATCGATGCGCACATGCACCCGGGGGACGGCGGCCGCGCCATGACCTTGTGCGATTTGAAGTACCAGACGATGACGCGCAAGGTTTTCCAGGAAACCATTCAAGCGTGCCTGGACGCCGACAAGGACAAGGGCCCTGATGTCTGGCTCGAAGTGGGCAGCTGGGATCGCATGGGCATGAACGGACTCGACGGCGACCCGGACAAATCGACGCTGGACGCGCTCAAAACCCAGCGTCCGATCCAGGTTCGTTCCACCGACTTCCATACCGTGCTGACCAACTCCCGCGGCCTGGCAGTGGCCGGTATCAACAAGCACACCGCCAATCCGGGCGATGGCAAATACGTGCGCGACAGCGCCGGCAACCCGACCGGCATCTGCGAGGACGGCGCTGCCGACGCCATGGCCGCCGTGGTGCCGCCCGCCACCGACGCCGAGAAACTCAACCAGACCCGCGCCGCGCTCGACGCGATGCGCGAGCAGGGCATCACCAGTTTCTTCGATGCAATGTCGGGGCCCGAAATGGGCAAAGCGTTCACCCGCCTGCAGCAGTCGGGCGAGCTGACGGCCCGGGCCTTGCTGGCGATCAAACTGGACCCGGCCGCCGCCGCGGCCGACCCGACAAAAACCATCGCCGACGCCAAGGCATTGGCCACCACCTACGATCAGGGCGAAGCCAAACCCGCGCCGGGCGTGAGCATGCGCCACGTCAAATTGTTCATGGACGGCATCATTAATGCGCCGGCGGACACCGGGGCAATGCTCACGCCGTACCTGCGCAATGCCGGAACCGGTAAGGCGCCGAAGTGGGCACCTGGGAAAAACGTCGGTGAGCTGTACTTCCCGCCGCAAGTGCTCAAGCCGCTGTTGTTGCAAGCCGTGCAGGCCGGCCTCGACCCGCACCTTCACGCCACCGGAGACCGCGCGGTGCGCGACTCATTGAACGGCATCGAATACGTGCGCCAGCAACTGCCCGGCAATGGTTTCCGCCCGGCCATTACGCACAACGAGTCCGTCGACCCTGCCGACTATCCACGCTTCAAGGCACTCGACGTCACCGCCAACATGTCCTTCCAGTGGGCCCAGCAGGCGCCGTCCACAATCGACGGCACCAGCGATCACCTGGGCGCCCAGCGTTTTGCCCGCATGGAGCCGTCGGGCAGCATCGCCCAGGCCGGCGGCCGCGTGGCGTATGGCAGCGACTGGCCTGTCGATCCGCTCGACGAATTCCTTGCGTTGAAGATCGGCGTCACCCGCTCCGGCGACCCGCTGAACCCCCACAGCTACGGCCCCAAGTACGCCGGCAGGCTGAATGCCGACCCGGCGCTGTCGCGCACGGAGGTGCTGCGCACCATCACCATCAACGCTGCCGAGCAGCTGAAACTGGACGCAGTGGTCGGCTCGGTTGAAGTGGGCAAGTTCGCCGACCTGATCGTCCTGGACAAGAACTTCATGCAGGTGCCTGAGGATGAATTGGCTCGCAATAACGTGCTGTTGACCATGGTGGGTGGCAAGGTTGTGTGGGCGAAGGCGCCGTTCGTGGATCTTCAACAGCGCCCGGCTCAAGTTGCTGCGCTGAATACCGAACTACAAAAATAAAAACACCGTCAGCCCCAATGCCAACCAGCTAAGCCGTAACGCAACCTGTAGCAGCTGGCGAAGCCTGCGTTCGGCTGCGAAGCAGTCGTAAATCCTGAATACGCGGTTTTCCTGATACACCGCGTCGTCTGATTTCACGACTGCTGCGCAGCCGAACGCAGGCTGCGCCAGCTGCTACAAAGAGTGTGTCGTTGCACAAATGCCCAGCGAGTTGGCATTGGCGTCTACCAACAAGAGAACACCGCAATGACCCAACAACGAAGCCCCCTGATCGAGACCCGTTCGATCGATTACATCCCCGAGGCCGAGCGCCATGGCAGCCTCTACAGCCAGTTCACCCTGTGGCTCGGCGCCAACCTGCAAATCACCGCCATCGTCACCGGCGCACTGGCCGTAGTGCTGGGCGGAGACGTGTTCTGGTCGCTCATCGGCTTGCTGATCGGCCAGGTGCTCGGCGGCGCGGTCGTTGCCCTGCACGCCGCCCAGGGTCCGAAGCTCGGGCTGCCGCAGATGATCTCCAGTCGTGTGCAGTTCGGGGTGTATGGGGCGGCGATCCCGATTGTGCTGGTGTGCCTGATGTACCTCGGTTTCAGCGCCACTGGCGCGGTACTGTCGGGGCAGGCCATTGCGCAGTTGATCCATGTCAGCGACAGCGCCGGCATCCTGATTTTCGCCGCTTGCATCGCGTTCCTGACGATCTTCGGCTATCGGGTCATTCACCTGGTAGGACGGGTGGCCAGCGTGCTGGGCATCATTGCCTTTGCCTACCTGTTTACCCGATTGATGACGCTCAACGATATCGGCCTGTTGCTGGAAAACCGTCACTTCGGCTGGAGCACCTTCCTGCTGGCCGTGTCGTTGTCCGCGTCCTGGCAAATCGCCTTTGGCCCTTACGTGGCTGACTACTCACGCTACTTGCCGAGTAAAACCTCGTCCTGGAAGACCTTCACTGCCGTCGGCCTTGGGACCGTGCTCGGCGCCCAGGCATCCATGGTGCTGGGCGTGTTCGCTGCAGCATTGGCCGGCGTGAATTTTCGCGGTCATGAAGTGGCAACCATCGTCGGCCTGGGCAGCACCGGGGTGATGGCCTCGCTGCTGTACTTAAGCGTGGTGTTCGGCAAGGTCACGGTGTCGACGCTCAACGCTTATGGCAGCTTCATGTGCGTGGCCACCATTATCAGTGGCTTTCGCAGCCGTCTCGAAATCACCGCCCGCCAGCGTATGGTGTTTGTGCTGCTGATTGTCGCGGCGTCCACCACGTTGGCGCTGCTCGGGCAGTACTCGTTCCTCAACTCGTTCAAGTACTTCATCCTGTTTCTGCTGACCTTTTTCACGCCGTGGAGCGCGATCAACCTGGTGGATTACTACTTCATCAACAAAGAGCGCTACGACATTCCGGCGCTGTCCGATCCGGCAGGTCGTTATGGTCGCTGGAACGTGCGCGGGATCAGCGTGTATGTCGTGGGTGTGTTGATCCAGTTGCCTTTCGTTGACACGCATTTCTACTCCGGACCGATGGTCGCGCAGCTCGGAGGAGTCGATATTTCCTGGATCGTGGGGCTGGTGGTGCCGGGCATTCTTTACTACGTGCTGGCGAGAACATCAGCGGTGGCGGTGTTGCCTGAGCAGCCTTCAAAGGCCTGAATCAAGGACTTACAAAGTGCATGCGCCGGTCACCGGCATGTCTTGAAGCGTCTCCTATACTGATCCGCGTTGACAGGTTCAACACAGATCCCGAATGCCGTTGGACCAGCCACATTCGTCCGACGGCTTCCCTACGAACTCACCGTCAGGAGAACGATCATGACCATCCGCATTGGCGACGAAGCGCCGGACTTTACCGTCGAAAGCACCGAAGGCACGCTGCATTTCCATGAGTGGATCGGCGACAAGTGGGCGATTCTGTTCTCGCACCCCAAGGACTTCACCCCGGTGTGCACCACTGAACTCGGTTATATGGCAGCGCTCAAACCAGAGTTCGACAAACGCAACACCAAGGTCGTCGGGCTCAGCGTTGACCCTGTCAGTAACCATGCGAGCTGGGCCAAAGACATCGAAGAAACCCAGGGACATGCGGTCAACTACCCCATGATCGGCGACGAGAACCTGGTGGTGGCCAAGCTCTACGACATGATTCATCCAAATGCCAGCGGCGGCGCACGCACTGCGGTGGACAACGCCACGGTGCGTTCCGTGTTCATCATCGGGCCGGACAAAAAGGTCAAGGCGATGCTCATCTACCCGATGAGTGCCGGGCGCAACTTCGATGAGGTGCTGCGCCTGCTCGATGCGCTGCAATTGAACGCCAAGCACACCGTTGCCACCCCGGTTAACTGGCGTCCGGGCGAGGACGTGATCATTCCGACTTCGGTGTCCGACGAGGACGCGAAGAAGAAATACCCGGATGGTTTTAAAACAGTGAAACCCTATTTGCGCACCGTCGCGCAACCGAAGTAACCCATACGGGACCTCAAGCATGGCCGTCCAAGTCCTGCGCGTCGACGCAACGCACATCGACAAAATCGCCAGCCTCTTCGACGCTTATCGAGGCTTTTACGGCCAGCCATCGAACCTGCTGCAGTCCCGGGATTTCATCGCCGAACGCATCGCCCGGGATGAGTCCGTGATTTTCTTCGCCTCGGACTCCACCGATGATGCGCTGGGGTTCGTCCAGCTGTATCCGACGTTCTCCTCCATCGACGCCCACCGGACCTGGCTGCTCAGCGACCTGTTCACCGCCCCCGAAGCACGGGGGCAGGGCGTGGGGAGGTTACTGATGAACGCTGCCCGAGACTTTGCGCTGTCGACCGGCGCCAAGGGCATGGTGCTGGAAACGGCCACGGATAATTTTGCGGCGCAGCGGTTGTATGAATCATTGGGTTACGTGCGCGACACCGGTTATTACACCTACTGCCTCGATTTGAAGCAGGGCTGACCAAGGCCCGGCGAACACCATTATCAGCAACACCAACGTTCATGTAGCAGCTGCCGAGCAGCGCGAGGCTGCGTTCGGCGACGCAGTCGTCGTGAAATCAGGACGCGCGGTGCATCAGGATGACCGCATGCACAGGTCTTACGACGACTGCGTCGCCGAACGCAGCCTCGCGCTGCTCGGCAGCTGCTACAAGGCTCCGTGATTACCCTGCACTCGATTCACCCGTTCCATCAACGCTGCGGCAACTTCCAGCTTTCGCGCAATCGCTCATATTGCGCTTCAGGCATCTGGACCAACACCGGAGACTCACGCGGATCCAGCCACTCGAACAACCGCGAAATATCCCCCTGATCCATCGCCGTACACCCCAACGTAGGCGAGTCAGGCCCCCGCCAGATATGGAAAAAGATGCACGAACCTGAACCCGGGGTCGCCGGTGTGTTGTGCTCGATGAAGATGCCTTTGCGATAACCATCCTCTTTGCGCATCTGCTCAGAACTGGTCCAGTCCTTGGCCATCGCCGCCCCGTCGACCAGTTCGTTGTAGCGTTCGGATTTGCTGTCGTCCACGCATTCAGTGGTCGATGTCAGCGCGAGATAAGGCAGTTTTGTGTCGCCCGTCGTGTCGTAGCCAAACGCCGTTCCAAGCTTGAAAATCCCGGCAGGTGCTTTTCCATCACCTTCACGTTTGACCGGTCCTTCAACGGAATCCACGTCGCCCAAACCCTTGCCCCAGGCCATCCCGTTCTTGCCAACCACCACCGCAAACCCATCACCGACTTTTCTAAAGCCTTCCCCAACCCGTTCATAGCGCTGGGCGATGCCCTGAATGTCATCCCAGTTTTTTGTGGTGACCACAATCAGCTGGTGACTGCTGTCCAGCACATCGCTTGCACTCAGCGGCGTAATGGGGAAATCCATCACGTTCTTCGGCGCTCCCTCGCCACCAAAAGTGAAGTGCCACCACTCTTTCGAGTACCCGGCAAATCCCTCTTTTTCCATGGCGCTGCTGAGCCGCTGACGGTTTTCCTTGGCGGTCGCGTTGATCGTCGGGTTGGCAGTATGGGCGCGCTCATCGAAGCAATCGAACCCGGTGCCCATGTCGAGTGCGCCGTCGTGCCAGCGCTGGGGATAAGGCGCGGTGCAATCGCTTTGCGCGGCCGAGGGTGTCCAGGTGCCAGCGGGCAGGGCATTTGGACCGGTCAGTGTCAGGTCCACGGTCGAGCCTCTGGAGTGATTCGACACTCGCGCCACATAACCCAGCCGCCAGAAGTCCTGCTTGTCCACGCGCGGATAGAACTCGGCCTTGCGCGGGTCTCCCGGCTCAGTCGCGAAGCGGCCCATATCGGCCACGGCACGGCTGGGTCGATAGCAGTCGAACACCTTCAAGCCGTAGCCTTGCTTTTGAAGTGCCTGTTGCACCCGGGCGAGGGCCTGGGCGGTGTCCAGCGACAGCAGGCACTCGGAAGCGGCGTAACCGTCGAGTGGGTGTCCGGTGAAGTTGTGGGCGCTGGCGTAGCGAATGTCTTGCTCGATGGTCGGATCAATCGTGCGCAAATAGACCATGTGTTCTGGCCTTGGCTCGGCACTGGCGATGCCTGGAACGATGAGGCTCAACAACAGCAATGATCGCAGGCACGGGCGAGCGAACAGGCGGCGGCATTGAACCGGAATTGGTAGCGAGGAGGGCATACGAACCTTCAGGTTTAAGCGCATGAAGTTTTTGTCCGGAGAACACTTCAAACGGATCTTAAACCATGACCGCCGGTGTCTGGCTGATTCATGTCCTTGATGTACGACTTCAAGGTAATAGCGGTCTGGACTTCCAGCGACAGCCGGTTGAATCAAACGCAAATATTCCGATCATTTTCATTACCGGCCAATGGCGACATCGAGATGTCGGTCAAGGCGATGACAGCCGGCGCCGTGGACTTTTTGGCAAATCCGTTTTTCAAGCACCCACCGGCCCAATCCATTTCGTCACGTTTGGCGCTTGCCACTGCTCAAGTGCATCGATCAGCGCCGCAGGGTCGGTGTTGAAGATCAGCATTTCGCTGTGTTCGGTCTTCATGAAACCTTCGCTCACCGCGTGGTTGAGCAGGCTGCGCACCGGGTTGAAAAAATCGCCGATGTTCAGACAGGCAACGCCTTTGTGATGTTCGCCCAGCTGGGTCAGTGTCGCGACTTCAAACAACTCTTCAAATGTTCCCAGGCCACCGGGCAACGCAATGAATGCATCTGCCGAGTCACTCATGCGTGTTTTGCGGCTGCGCATGTCGGGCGTGACTTCATGGCGGGTCAGCCGAGGATGAAGATGCCCGAGGTCGAACAGCAGGCGCGTAATGATGCCGACGACTTCACCGCCCTCGGCGAGCACGGTATCGGCCATGACCCCCATCAAGCCCTTGTCGGTGCCGCCATAAACCAGGCGCAGGCCGCGTTTGGCGATTTCCCGACCCAAGGCCCGGGCACCTTCGACATACGCGGGGTTGAAGCCGTAGTTGGAACCAGAGAACACAGCAATGCTGCGAAGTGGGGGAGGCGTGGGCATCGGATGTTTACCGCAGAAAGGGAGAGCGCCTCATCCTGCGTTCTCCTGGCCTGGTGCAAAAGAGCCAAGAACGGGCTATTTGAATGGGCCATCCGACACGTTTACAGCAACTCGAGGATGCGTTTGCCCAGGTGTTCGGCGCTGTCCTGCGACTGAATGTTGGCGAACCCGAGCAGCAGCGCAGAGCTTGCCGGGCCGCTGATGCTCCAGTCCGAGAGGGCTTCTGCATAAATGCCCGCGTGTTGCAGGCGCTCGACCAGCGAGCGATCGGACTGGGGGTCCGTCAGTCGCACAATCAAGTGCATGCCGCCCGGCTGGGCATCAATGCGAATGTGTTCGCCCAGGGCTTTCTTTAGCCCGCGCACGGTCGCCTCCCGGCGTTCACCGTAGAGCTTGCGCATGCGCTGGATATGCCGGGCAAAATGCCCTTCGGTCACGAACGTGGCGACGATGGCCTGGGTGAGTTCCGGGCAGCCACCGAGGAACGTCTCGCTGACGTGTTCGAAGCGCTCGACCTGGGCTTCAGGAACCACCACGTAGGCCAGGCGGATGCCAGGAAACAGCACTTTGCTGAACGTGCCGCAATAAAGCACCCGACCCTCGCGATCCAGGCTTTTGAGCGCGGGCAGCGGGCGGCTGATGTAGCGGTATTCGCCGTCGTAGTCGTCTTCGACAATCCAGGCTTGCTGCCGGGTCGCCCACTCCAATAGTTCCAGGCGTCGCGGCAACGACAGCGACACGCTCAATGGGCTCTGATGGGCCGGGGTGACGACGGCGGCCCGCGCGCCTTTGTTCAGTCCTTGCTCCACCCGCATGCCGTCCTGATCGACCGGAACGGGGGCCACTTCGATTTGCAGATGCTCCAGCAACTGCCGGGTGGGCAGGTAGCCAGGGTCTTCAACGAGCACGCGATCCCCCGGTTTGAGGAGCGCGTGAGTGATCAGTGACAGTGAGTTCCGGTACCCCGAGGTGATAAACACCTGATCGGGCGAGCAGGTGATGCCCCGTGCGACCTGCAGGTAGGTGGCGATCGCGTTGCGTAACGATTCCAGGCCATAGACCGACGGGTTGGCCATGTCATGGATCTGCGTGGCGCGAACGCATCGGGCGCCGATCTGCGACCAGATTTTCCTCGGAAAGGCGTCCAGCGCGGGCAGGGCCATTTGAAAGGGCATCACCTGCGCCTTTTGCCTGATTGAGCTGCCGGCGGTTGAGCTGAAGGGGCGTTCCGTGGGGGATGAAGACACCCTGGCGTTGATCCCCGGCGCCACGACCGTGCCCGCCTGGCCGCGCGCCTGGATGTAACCCTCGGCGGTCAGGAGTGAGTACGCGGTATCGATGGTGCCCCTGGCCAGTCCAAGTTCTTTGGCCAGCGCCCGGGCCGCGGGAATGCGGTCGCCGGGGGCGAGCAGACCGTCCGCTATCGCACCACGGAACCGCCAGTAGATCTGCCGATAAATGGGCTCGCTGGAGCTGGGGTCGAGCGGTGAAAAGTTGTTGATCTGATTGGCCATGGCCTCGCCGGATTCTGTTTATTTTTGCTTCAGGACATTCAGCATGATGGCATCACAGCAAAGAAAAATGCGCGTGCAGAGCTTGATCTGCCTTGCTCCTGGCCTCGGCGACAACGTCCGGACCCAGGGCTGTGCCTTCAACAGAGAAGAACGTTAGTGCATGCAGTCCGATCATGCCCAGAACGGCTTGCAGATACGGCGTCAGAAAGTCTGGCTGGCGTGGATTCACCCCTGAAAATCTTCCGCCCGAAGACACCGCGACATAGACGGGCCGATCGCGCAGCAAGCTTGTTTTGCCTTGCGCGCCCACATTGAAGGTACGACGAACGCGGGCGATGTGATCGATCCAGACTTTGAGAGCCGCCGGTACGGTGAAGTTGTGCATGGGCGTTGCAATGACCACGGCATCAGCACTGTCCAGTTCTTCAATCAGCTCATCCGAGAGGGCAATAGAACCTTCCTGAGTGACATCTTCCGACGACTGTTGGGACTGCGCGTATTGCTCATCTACCTGCGCGATGGCATTACCCGCTACAACCCGTTTGATGATCGTTGCCGTCGGATCGTTGTTCAGCAGAAAGCCAATAATGTTGTTGGAAAGTCTGTAGCTCTCGGAAGCTTGGCCGCGAGGGCTGCAAGTGACGTGGAGGATTTTCATGATTCACCCGTTTATTAAATGGCGTGGTTGAGGGGAATCATTCTAGGAAGCCCATGACCTATACCAAAGATCCATGAACAGGCTATTGAACTGGGCCATGTTTGTTCGGGAGTGCCGCGCACATGGCCCAGTACACAACACTATTCTTGGACCTTATCAAATAGACCAAGAGACAGCACGATGGTGTCCTCATCCAGCAAACAACAGGACTCATCATGAACAATCGTATCGACTACGCCAAAGCTTCCCCTGAAGGTTACAAGGCATTTGGTGGCGTGTACGTCTGCCTGCAAAACAGTGGTCTGTCGCACGAATTGATCGACCTTGTTTACCTGCGGGTATCGCAAATAAACGGCTGTGCCTTTTGCATCGACATGCATTCCCGCGACTTGCTCAAACTCGGCGTTGCCGTCGACAAACTGGTACTCGTACCGGTATGGCACGACTCGGGTGACGTGTTCAGCCACCGTGAACGCGTTGCATTGAGTTGGGCGGAAACAGTTACCCGCGTCGCTGAAACCGGTGTGCCCGATGCCGACTATGAAGCCGCGGCTGCCGAGTTCGGCGATAAGGAACTGGCGGACCTGACGTATGCCATTGGTTTGATGAACGCCTTCAACCGATTCGGCGTGACGTTCCGTTCGAAACCAGCGGCCGCCAACAAGGCGTGAACCAACCCGTAAGTCATTAGAACTCTCACCACGCCTCGCCGGGCTGTAACGCCTGGCGAGTCAACTGACGGAGCTATCACCATGGCATGGGCATTACTGGGTATCGCCGGCATTCTCGAAATCGCATTTGCCTTCTACATGAAAGGGTCTGAAGGTTTCACGCGATTAGTCCCCGGGCTGATTGCCGCGGGGACCGGTTTATCGAGTGTCTTTCTTCTTTCACTTTCGTTGAAATCACTGCCCGTGGGTACGGCCTACGCGGTCTGGACCGGGATCGGTGCGGCGGGCACCGCGATTCTGGGAATGGCGGTGCTGGGCGACGCTACGACGGCACTGAGAATCGGCTGCATCGTGCTGATTCTGGCCGGCGTGATCGGGCTCAGGCTGGTCTCGGGAAGCTGAGGCTGTTGGCGGGCGGCATCCGATCAATCCATAAGGTGCAAAAGAGGCATTTTGCTGGCCCCGAAGCTTCAAAGTTGTCGCCAAAATCACTTCATTTTCAGGTGGTTAGGCGGAATGCAATTGCGAAGTGTATTTGTCACGATGATCTCGTTCGCCCTGGCCAGCGTTGCAGCCTCTGCCCAGGCCAAGGAATTGGCCACCAATGATCGGTATATGTGCAGCTGGGGCGCGGGGACGGCGGCGAGAGCCCAGGAACTCAAGTTGGCCGGAGTCTCTCTGTATGCTGCTCGTCAGAAGTTACAGGCTTACAAATTCAACCAGCCGTGGATGCGCATGATGGCGATGGGCATCACCGAGCAGACCTACGACAGCAAATCGCGGTTCAAGCCGGCGGATGTGCGTCAGAGTTTCTATGAGGAGTGCGTGCGGTATAAATTGGCGCGCAAGTGAAAAAAGGCCGGACGCCGGTCAGTCCGCAATTTCTGCGACGACACGATTTCTGTAGCAGCTGGCGAAGCCTGCGTTCGGCTGCGAAGCAGTCGTGAAACCTGAGTTCGCGGTCATTCTGAAGCACCGCATAGTCTGATTTCACGACTGCTGCGCAGCCGAACGCAGGCTTCGCCAGCTGCAACAGGACCGCCTTCACTTCAGGCACTGCGCCCCAGCCTTGGCCACTTGCGCATCCTGTTCGGCTTTCACACCGGACACACCCACCGCGCCAATCACCTGCCCATCGACAATAATCGGCACGCCACCCTCAAGGGAGGTCAGCAACGGCGCTGACAAAAACGCGTGACGGCCACCGTTGACCATCTCTTCATAACCTTTCGACTCACGCCGACCCAGGGCAGAGGTGCGGGCCTTTTCGGTGGCGATGTAGGCGCCGATCGGGGCGCAACCGTCGAGGCGTTCGAGGGCCAGAGGATGGCCTCCGTCATCGACAACCACGATGGTCACGGCCCATTGATTGTTCAGTGCTTCGCTGCGGGCGGCGCTGAGGATCTGGCTGACTTCGGTCTGGCTCAGTACGGCTTTGCTTTTCATGGGGATACTCCAGGGCTCGATGAGGGCAACGCGGCTTCGACCAGTTCGATCCAGTGGCGGACGGGTGTTCGGCCCGCACCGTCGAGGTGGGACTGACAGCCGATATTGGCCGTGACAATGACTTCGGGATGACCGCTTTCCAGCGCATTGAGTTTGTTGTCGCGCAGTTGTCGGGACAGCTCCGGCTGGGTCAGCGAATAGGTGCCCGCCGAGCCGCAACACAGATGACCGTCGGGAACGAACGTGAGGTTGAAACCCAGCCTCGTCAGCAACACTTCAACCGCACCACCGAGCTTTTGCGCGTGCTGCAAGGTGCAGGGGCAATGGAAGGCCAGGCGTTGGTCACTGTGGATGCCGAGCTTTTCCAGCGGCTCGTCACGCAGCACTTCAACCAGATCCCTGGCCAGCGAACTGACCTTTTTCGCCTTTTCGGCATACGCCGGGTCGGTGCTGAGCAGGTGGCCGTAGTCTTTGATAAAGGCGCCGCAACCGCTGGCGGTTTGCACGATGGCCTCGGCACCTTGTTCAATGCTCGGCCACCACGCGTCGATGTTGTGGCGGGCGCGATCCAGACCGGCCGCCTGCGCGTCCAGGTGATAATCGACCGCGCCGCAGCAGCGGGCCTCGCGAGCCGGTGTGACACTGATCCCCAGCCGATCGAGGACGCGCGCGGTGGCCGCATTGGTATTGGGCGACAGACTCGGCTGCACGCAACCTTCGAGCATCAGCACCTGCCGCGCATGGCGGGTGGTCGGGCGTTGCCTGGCCGGATACACGTGGCGCGGCAACTTGGCTCGCAGGGTGTCGGGCAGCAGCGCACGGAACACCTGACCACTGCTGACCAGCGCTTTGAACAGCCCCGGATTGGGCACGACGCTGCGCAAGCCTTCGCGCAACAAGCGCTGGTCGAGTGAGCGCGGCACGGCCGCATCGACCACGGCGCGGCCGATGTCGAGCAAGTTGTGGTAGTCGACGCCCGAAGGGCAGGTGGTTTCGCAATTACGGCAAGACAGGCAGCGATCCAAATGCTGTTGGGTCTTTTGGGTGACCTCGTTGCCTTCCAGCACTTGTTTGATCAGGTAGATACGCCCACGCGGCCCATCCAGTTCATCGCCGAGCAATTGATAGGTCGGGCAGGTGGCATTGCAAAAACCGCAGTGCACACACGTGCGCAGGATGCTTTCGGCTTCTTCGGCGCGGGGCAATTGGCGGGCCTGTTCGCTCAAGGTGGTCTGCATGGGTCAAAGCTCCACGTACAGGCGACCGGGGTTGAAGATGCCCCGTGGATCGAGTTGGTCCTTCAAGTTGCGGTGGTAGCGCATCAGTGCCGCAGGCAACGGTTGGAACGGGCTGTCGATCAGGCCGTGGCTGTAGCAGGTCACATGCCCGCCGACCTCATCGACGACCTTGCGAATGAACGCCGCTTCGGCGTCTGATTTGAGCCAGCGCTGGGCGCCGCCCCAGTCGATCATTTGCAGCCCGGGCAGGGAAAGCCGGGGCGTGTTGTGCGGGACGGACAGGCGCCAAAGCGGCTGGTCTTCATCAAAGAAACTCAAGCGATGCTCGTTGAGATCCGCCCAATATGAAGCCTCCAGCAACTCACCACCCAAGCGCTCATGCGCCGCCTTCACCGAGCCTTCGCCACCCTCAAGCCGCAGGTGCAGGCGCTGACCGTCGTGACACGCGGCGCTGATCGGCAGCGGTTGCTGGCCCCATTCCGCGAGGCGCAGCAAGGCGCGATCGCTGTCCATTTCCAGGCTGATGCTTAACGCTTGCCGAGGTTTGGGCAGGACCTTGAGCGAGACTTCGGTGATCACACCCAGCGATCCATAGCTGCCAGCCATCAAACGCGACAGGTCGTAACCGGCGACGTTTTTCATGACTTCGCCACCGAAGCGCAAATGCTTGCCATGGCCGGTGATGACCCGTGTCCCGAGGACGAAGTCCCTGACCGATCCTGACCACGGGCGCCGCGGTCCCGACAGCCCGCTGGCGATCATTCCGCCCACGGTCGCGCCGTCGCCGAAGGAGGGCGGTTCGCAAGGCAGCATCTGCTGCGCCGCGTCCAAGACTTCGGCCAGTTCTGACAACGGTGTGCCGCAGCGTGCGGTGATCACCAGCTCGGTCGGGTCGTAGCTGACGATGCCACGATGGCTGCGCGTATCGAGCACTTCACCCGCCACGATGCGCCCTAGGAATGCCTTACTGTTGGAACCCTGGATGCGCAGCGGCGTTGCGTTTTGCAGCGCCTGGTTGACCTGCTCCAGCAGTGCGCCGCTGTCGTCGATATCGTGTTCGCTGCGCATCAGAAACGCTCCAGTTCAGGGAAGGGCAACTGACCCATGTGAACGTGCATTGCACCGAACTCGGCGCAACGGTGCAGCGTCGGAATATTCTTGCCAGGATTGAGCAGGCCACCCGGATCGAACGCGGCTTTGACGGCATGGAATAGCGTCAGCTCATCACTGTTGAACTGCGCACACATCTGATTGATTTTCTCGCGGCCGACGCCGTGCTCACCGGTGATGCTGCCGCCGACTTTCACGCACAACTCCAGAATCTTGCCGCCCAGGGCTTCGGCGCGATCGAGTTCGCCGGGTTGGTTGGCATCGAACAGAATCAGCGGATGCATATTGCCGTCGCCGGCGTGGAAAACGTTGGCCACGCGCAGGTCGTACTCGGCCGACAGCGCAGCAATCGCGTGCAGCACGCCGGGCAGTTCGCGGCGCGGGATCGTCCCGTCCATGCAGTAATAATCCGGCGATAGCCGGCCCACCGCCGGGAACGCATTCTTGCGCCCTGCCCAGAAACGCACGCGTTCGGCCTCATCGCGGGCCTGGCGGACTTCGGTGGCGCCGGCCTGTTCCAGCACCTGGCGCACGCGGTCGCAGTCATCGTGAACGTCGGCTTCGACGCCATCGAGTTCGCACAGCAGAATGGCTTCGGCGTCGACCGGATACCCCGCGTGGATAAAGTCTTCGGCGGCGCGAATGGCCAGGTTGTCCATCATCTCCAGGCCGCCGGGAATGATGCCGGCGGCAATAATGTCGCCCACCGCGCGACCCGCTTTTTCCACGGAATCGAACGCCGCCAGCAGCACCTTGGCGGTCTGCGGCTTGGGCAGCAGTTTGACCGTGACTTCGGTGATCACCCCCAGCATGCCTTCGGAACCAGTGAACAACGCCAGCAGATCAAACCCGGGCGAGTCGAGCGCCTCGGAGCCCAGGGTCAGGTGTTCACCATCGACGGTGAGGATGTCGACTTTGAGCAGGTTGTGCACCGTCAGACCGTATTTCAGGCAATGCACGCCACCGGCGTTTTCGGCCACGTTGCCGCCGATGGAGCAGGCGATCTGCGAAGAGGGGTCCGGCGCGTAGTACAAGCCGAACGGCGCGGCGGCCTGGGAAATCGCCAGGTTGCGCACGCCCGGCTGAACCCGCGCCGTGCGCGCGGCGGGGTCGATGTGCAGGATGTTATTGAAGCGCGCCATCACCAGCAGAACGCCTTTTTCGAGCGGTAGTGCACCGCCGGACAACCCCGTGCCGGCGCCGCGAGCGACCACCGGGACGTGAAACTCGTGGCAGAGTTTAAGCACGCCCTGGACTTCGTCGATATGGCGCGGCAGTACCACCAGCATCGGCGTGGTGCGGTAAGCGGAAAGTCCGTCGCATTCGTACGGTTTGAGTTCTTCCTGCTGATGCAGGACTTCCAGGTCTGGCAAGCGAGCGTGCAGTGCTTGCAGCAGGGCCGCTCTGTCGACATCAGGCAGAACGCCGTCGACGCGTTCGTCGTAGAGGATGTTCATAAGCAGTTCACGACCCTCAGTTGTTTTTATTTGAGGTCTGTTTCCGGTCACAGCTAACTTGCATCATTGGCCTGACGCGTCCTACTGTCCATGTGTTGTTTGACTGGTCGAACCAGTTCCTCAACGGCTATTTCTTTACTTCTGGAAAAAATAGACGGTTAAACAGGCAGTTAAGGTTGGATTCGAGCGTGAAGGGTTTTACTGGCGAAGCTGGTCATACCAGTTGGAGGTTCGATGGACAGTGCGCAAGTGACCCGTAATCCCCAAGTCGCAGACGTGGTCTGTGAACGTATAGAACGGCTGATCGTGGACGGTGTACTCAAGACCGGGCAGTTGTTGCCTTCGGAGCGTCGCCTGACCGAAAAGCTCGGCGTTTCGCGCACAGCACTTCGCGAGGGGCTGAAGTTGTTGCGTGCCCGGGGGATTATCAAGACGGAGCAGGGCAAGGGATCGTTTGTCGCGGATCTGTCGGGCCACGGTGCCGCGTCGCCGCTGATGCACCTGTTCAGTTCGCAACCGCGCACGCTTTACGATTTGTTCGAGGTCCGCAGCCTGCTGGAGGGCGAGTCCGCTCGCCTGGCTGCACTGCGCGGGACCGAAGCGGATTTTGTCCTCATCACCCGAAGCTACGAAGCGTTGCTCGATGCCCACACGCGGGCGATGGAAGCGAGCGAACACGCCCGGTTCGATCATGCGTTCCATCTGGCGATCTGCGAGGCCTCGCACAACCCGGTGCTGGTGCAAACCTTGCGTTCGCTGACGGACTTGCTGCTCAACACCGTGTTCGCCTCGGTCAACAACCTCTACCATCGCGCACCACAAAAACGTCAGATCGACCGCCAGCACGCCCGGCTCTACAACGCCGTCACCGGCCGCATGCCGGAGCAGGCGCGCAAAGCGGCCATCGCGCACATCCAGAGCATCTGCGAGAACCTCAGGGAGATTGAAAGCGAGGAGCAGCGCCTGGTTCGTGCGACGTTGCGACTGGAAGGGTGGGCATGAAGCTGCCGACCTTTCGCTGCTCCTTCCTGTATCGAGGCTGACCACTCAGGGTACAACTTTGCCGAGCAGTTTCGACGGCCCGACGATCGCCGGCTTCTGGTCATAACCCAGGTCGGCCAGCAATTTGCCCGTCGCACGGACCAGGGCATTGAACGTCGGTCTCTGCTTGGATGAACGCAGCGTTTGGGCCAGTGCGTAGGTGAACGCACCATACGAAATAACGCCGTGACGGTATTCGTAAGACAGCTGGGATTCGCCGCAGGCGTACATGAGAATCGGCAGAAAGGGCCCATCGTGCTTGTAAGCGTTGCGTCGTTTGTCGTAGAGCTTATCGTCATGACCGCGCACCGCAATGGCCTGGCCGACCCGTCGAATACCGTCGCGATTGCTCACGGTGTTGGCTGCTTCGGCCTTCTGCGCACTTTTGCGCGCCCGTTTCACCCAGTCACGCTCGACCCACATCTGCAATTGAGGCTCCCAGCGCAGCGCGCGATGACGGATGTCATCCGGCGGCGTCAGCCCGCGAGCGCGCCGAGCGCCCTCACGCGTCATGCCGCCCGAATGGCAGCAATCGAAGATCGTGATGAACTGCGTATCGTACGGAAGCTGGATGTAGAGGTCGCGAAAGTCGTTGTCGACGATGGCGCGTGCCGGCGTCCAGTCGAAGTCCCACGGGCACAGGCATTCGTCGATGCGGTCGGCTTCGCCCGCGGCATTGGTACTGGGAATCTGCGCACCGTGCCCGGAATAGAAGAGTACCCGGCGATCACCCGCCTGGGCGTCGTCGAGCAGCCAATGCAGGCGATCGCGAATGCCGGCAGCCGTAGCGCGGTCATCAAGTACGACCCGGATATCTTCCGGCGAAAATTTCGACTCTTGCAACAATGAACTCATCAGGAAAACGTCGTTGACGCAGCCTTCGAGTCGATCTGAAGGGTTGGGGTAATTGTTGATGCCGATCAGCAACGCCTTGTCCCGCGAGCGACGCACCGTGCCTCCCTTGGGGACCGCAATGCCCAGTGACTTGTCGACGGCGGCGAGCCGCTTGTCGAAACCTCTCACTCTGCCCGCCTGCAAAAGGGGGCCCCAGACATTGGTCACGGTCTCGGCATGGCCGAGGTAGTAAGTCGCATCATGATTGAGGACGTCGCTGGGCTTATCGAACGGCGTCATGACCTGGGTGAAGTTGGTATCGCGCAGGTACAGCGGCGCCGTAAAAACCTGATCGTGCTCGTTGTAGAGGTGGTACCACTTGCGCGCGTCGTCGATTCCCTCGATGCGCCCGCCAAACGTCTCGCGTACGGCGGGATTGGCGATCTGCGAGCCAAACGTGATCAGCACCCGATTGCTCATCAGGGAGGGATCCCGACGGAACGTGTCATAGGCGACCAGCGTACCCAGGCTGTGCGCGCAGACGATGTCCGGTTGCGAAGCGCTGATAACGGTGGCGAGATCCTTGCGCAGTTGGGTACGCAGTGCCTCGTCCGCGGACCACTGGGCGACCATGCCGGCCGTCCAGCGCAGGCGGTCGGGAAACTGCCCGATGCCGCGGTTGCGCCGGAACACGTCACCCACTGAATGAATGACCGCGCTGGTCAGAAGGCGCAGCGTAGCCTCGGCGATTTCGGACGCACCCAGGCCGCTGGAGGAAAAGCGCTCGTCGTATTGAAAATAGTCAAGCTCGAGGTCCGCACTCGGCGCCACGCGTGACACCGCAGTGGTAATCGCCCGGTGCCAGGACGCCTGAAAACTCTCGTCTGCCTCTTCGTGGCCAATGCCATGGATACACAGAATTTTAATTTTCATTTTTCATTCCCTTGCAGTGACGGCGAATTTGCCGGCGACGTTCAAGGTGGGTGTTTCTGCGGGTGGGTTATTAACGCCCCGTGTGTGGAAACAAGTGCTCGTCTGTGGCGTTGTGGGGGGTGTTGATTATGTAATGTGAGTGCTGTCTTGTTGAGCATATTAGAGGAGTTAAATTCGTTATTTTTGTTTTTATGATGAATTGGAATGAAGGTGCGATTTTTCAGCTGGGTCAGTTGGCTGCTGTTTTTGTTAGGTATTTAAGATGCTGATTTATGAGCATTAAATATAAATAAAAGAAGCTGTTTCGCTGAAATTTAAGTTGCTCTTAAAATTCGCATTTTGAGCATTTTTGAAAGGTTTGTTGAGTGCTACGACGCTTTTACTGTCGACTGTCTTATTCGCGTTACAAACAGGTGTGCCAAACTTGAAACAGTGGGTTCATTTTTGAAACAGATAGTGCTGGTCCGTGGGGAGAAGTTGTTTTCTTGAACCTCAGTTGGCTGCCGACAATAGCCGGATTCATAAACGCTGTTGTTGCTAACTTCGAGTGAAACCAAGCCATCAAGGCACGACAATAATGGGTTGCCAGGCAACGGGCGAAGTTCTCCGAACTCACTGCCGATCCAGGACCTGGAAACGGCATGACTGTCGTAAAAACGACCTGTTTACGCTGAACGCGAACCCTGGTCATTTTTCTGTTGAACGAGTGTTCAGCTTCGACTATGTTCGTTCCACCTCCCCGGCTGGTTTCGCGGGCTTGCGTTTCTTCTATTCGAACGAGGCACTGGCATGCGGTTTTCACCCTTTGTTGAGCGGATCTCAGGCGACGGCGTTGCCGCCTGGGATATTCACAATGCGGCATTTGAAGCCCAGCGTCGTGGTGAGGATGTGATCATTCTCAGCGTCGGCGACCCGGATTTCCCCACCCCCGACTTCATCACCGATGCCGCGATTCATGCGCTGCGTGAGGGAGACACCCACTACACCGAGATCGCCGGTCGACAAGCGTTGCGCGAAGCCATCGCCGCTCGGTACAGCCAGCTGTTCGACCGTGAGGTGACAGCGCCAAACGTCATCATTTCGGCGGGGGCGCAGAACGCGCTGTTCATCACCTCGATGTGCCTGCTCAACACCGGCGACGAAGTGATTGCCCTGGACCCGATGTACGTGACTTACGAGGCGACGCTCAAGGCTTCCGGCGCCACGTTGGTTCGTGTGCCGTGCTCGGCGGATTCAGGTTTCCGCCTCGATGCCGCCGTGCTGGCCAAGGCCATCACCCCGCGCACCCGGGCGATGTTCTTCTCCAATCCGAATAACCCCACCGGCGTCGTGCTCAACCGCGAAGAGCTGCAAGCCATCGCTGACCTCGCCATCCAGCATGACTTGTGGGTCGTGGTGGACGAGGTCTACGAGAGCCTGACCTTCGAGCGTGACCACCTCAGCCTGGCGGCGTTGCCGGGCATGGCCGAGCGATGCGTGGTGATCGGCAGTCTGTCGAAATCCCATGCCATGACCGGCTGGCGCACCGGCTGGATCGTCGCCGATGAAGCCCTCGTGGCTCACGCCGAAACCATGGTGTTGAGCATGCTTTACGGCTTGCCGGGCTTTGTCATGGAGGCTGCGCTTAAAGCCGTGCAAGCCCATGAGGACGTGACCCACGGCATGCGCGATATCTATCGCAGGCGTCGCGATCTGGTGGTGAGCAGCCTGTCGGATTGCCCGGGGATTTGCGTGCTCAACCCCGATGCCGGCATGTTTGTCTTGATGGACGTGCGCGAAACCGGCCTGACTTCGCTGGAATTCGCCTGGCGGCTGCTACGCGAGGCGCGTGTTTCGGTGCTGGATGCGGCGGCTTTCGGCGAGCCGGCCCAAGGTTTTGTGCGGCTCTCGTTCACCCTCGGTGAAGAACGACTGGCCCAGGCCTGCCAGCGGATTCGCGACTTTGTCCTGGTATTGAAAGGCGAAGCGCCGCGGCCGGTGATCTGCCGTGTCACCTGTGAAGCGGTGGTTGAACCGGTGGCGACCAAGACCATGATCGAGGTCGACGGCCTGCACAAACGCTTCGGCAATATCGAGGTCCTCAAAGGCGTTTCCCTGACGGCCCGCGAAGGCGATGTGATCTCGCTGATCGGTGCCAGCGGCTCGGGCAAAAGTACCTTGCTGCGCTGCATCAACATGCTCGAAGTGCCGGACCAGGGGCGCATTCTGGTGGACGGCGAAAGCATTCACTTGAACTTCGATCGTCCCGGCGCGCCGCTGGTGAAGGACGCCAAGCAACTGGTGCGGATCCGTTCGAGCCTCGGCATGGTGTTCCAGAACTTCAACCTCTGGCCCCATCGCACGGTGCTGGAAAACCTCATCGAAGCGCCGACCCAGGTCCTGCGTGAAAGCCGTGCGGAGGCCACTGAACGGGCCGAAGCCTTGCTTGAACGCGTGGGGCTTGCGGCCAAGCGCAACGAGTACCCGGCGTTTCTCTCCGGGGGGCAGCAACAACGGGTGGCCATCGCCCGGGCCTTGGCCATGCGGCCCAAGGTCATGCTGTTCGATGAACCCACCTCGGCACTCGACCCGGAACTGGTCGGCGAAGTGCTGCGGGTAATCCGTTCCCTCGCGGAAGAAGGCCGGACCATGATCCTGGTGACTCATGAAATGGCGTTCGCCCGCGATGTCTCTTCCAAAGTCGCCTACCTGCACCAAGGGCTGATCGAGGAAGCCGGTACGCCGGACGAAGTGTTCGTACACCCACGCAGCGAGCGTTGCCGACAATTCGTCAACGCTCATCAGACTCGCTAATAACATCATAAAAAGACGGGGCAAAATCATGGGAAATCGACGTTTGGCAAACTGGTTTACGGGCGTGGCCTGCGTATTGCTGGCCGGGATGAGCGCAGCGCAAGCCCAGCCGATCAGGTTCGCGGTCGCGGCCGAACCGTATCCGCCGTACACCGAGAAACAGGCCAACGGTGTGTGGAAAGGCTTTGAAGTCGACCTGATCCACAAGCTGTGCAGCGAAATGAAAGCCGAGTGCGAGATCAAGGAAGTGGCGTGGGACGGGATCATTCCGTCGCTGCTGTCGAAGAAGATCGATGTGATTTTCTCCTCCATGTCGGTGACCGAGGAGCGCGAGAAACAGATCGCGTTCAGCAAGGCGTATTACGACTCCGTGATCGCGATTGTCGGCCCGAAAGGCACGTCTGTGAAAAAGTACCCGGATGACCTCAAGGGCAAGATCATCGGTGTGCAGAACTCGACCGTGAGCGCCAGCTACCTCAAGCAGTACTACGAAAAAATCGCCGACGTGAAGTATTACGACACCCAGGACTCGGCCAACGCCGACCTGATTGCCGGGCGCATCGACCTGATGATGGCCGACGGCACAGCGATGACGGCCTTCGTCCAGACCCCTGATGCCAACAACCTGGAATACCTCGGCGCCGTGCCGTATGACCCGATCTTCGGCAAAGGCGTGGGCGCCGGTCTGCGCAAGGACGACGCCGAACTCAAGGCCAGGCTCGACAAGGCCATCACCTCCTTGCTGGCCAGCAAAGCCTATGACGACCTGTCCCAACACTACTTCGGTACCAGCGTGAAACCCGCCTTCTGACGGCGACGCGCTGAACAATTCCATGGAAAGAAAACTTTCCTGAGGAAACACCAATCCCTGTAGGAGCGAGCGATGCGGCGACCCGACTTGCCCGCGAAGCTTTTGGCGGCTTCAAGGGCCCCTTCGCGGGCAAGTCGGGTCGCCGCATCGCTCGCTCCTACAGAGGGCGGTGGTGCATCAAGACCACCGATTGGAGACTGAAATGCCAGCCATGTTCGAATTGATCAACTTCAGCGAAACAGGATGGGGCGGTGCGCTGTTGAAGGGTCTCTGGATGACCCTGCAAATATCGGCCGGAGCCTTTGTGCTCGGGCTGTTCATCGGTCTGGTGGTGGCCTGCCTGAAGCTTGGCGCGCCAAAACCTATCGCGGCGCTGATGCGCGGTTACACGACCTTGTTTCGCGCGATTCCGGAATTGCTGCTGATTCTGTTGCTGTACTACGTCGGCTCCATGCTCCTCAATTCACTGATGGCCCAGATGGGCTACGGCGTCATGAATGTCAGCGGTCCGCTGGCCGCCATCGTGGTGCTGGGGTTGGTGCAGGGCGCCTACGCCTCGGAGATTTTCCGGGCGGCGATCCAGGCGATTCCCTATGGCCAGATCGAAGCGGCGAGGGCATTCGGCCTGAGCGGTTTCGGTCTGTTTCGACGCGTCACGCTGCCGATCATGGCGCCGTATGCGATGGCCGGGATGGCCAACCTGTGGATCAACCTGATCAAGGACAGCGCATTGATCAGCGTGGTCGGCACCAACGAGCTGTTGTACACCGCCAAGCAAGGGGCGGGTTCGACGCGTCATTACTTGTTGTTCTACCTCACGGCCGCGGCGATGTATTACGCGGTGACGTTGGTGTCCAACTACCTGTCTGGACGGCTCGAGCGGCGTATTCGTCGCTGGATGCCTTTGGCTGAGTGAATGAAATGATTCCAGCGTGGATAGTTGAATACGCGGCGCTGTTGGGCCGGGGACTGCAAACGACCATTACCATCCTGTTGATTTCCAGCGTGTTCGGTTTCGCCTTGGCGGTGCTGGTGGCGCTGGCGCGGATCTCGAAAAACAAGGTGATCGCCAAGGCCAGTGTGTTCTACACCAGCGTGTTGCGCGGTACGCCGTTGCTGATCCAGATCTACATTTTCTACTACGGGCTCGGCAGCCTGTTTGCGCAATTCCCGCTGATACGCGGCAGTTTTCTCTGGCCGTATTTGCGAGACGGATACTGGTACATCGTGTTCGCCCTGGTGTTGTCGGTAGGCGCGTATGTCGGCGAAGTGATTCGCGGCGGTCTGTTGGCGGTGCCCAAAGGTGAGATGGAAGCGGCCTCGGCGTTTGGCATGACACCGCGCCAATCGCTGCTGCGGGTACGCTTGCCTCGGGCGCTGCGGTTGCTGTTGCCGACACTGGCCGGGGAGACCGTGATGTTGCTCAAATCCACGGCCCTGGCCTCGACGATTGCGATTGTCGATCTGCTGGGCGCGGCCAACGTGGTGCGGGCGCAAACCCTGCAAGTCTATGAGCCGCTGTTGCTGGTGGCCGGGGTCTATGTGTGCCTGACGTTCCTGATCGAGGCTTTGTTTGCCTTTGCCGAACGGCGCGGGACGCCCGTGCGCAGGTCGGTGTAATGAGCACGTCAGGAGTCGTCGACCGCTCGCTGCAGGGCATTGGCCTGTGCACGTTGGGGTACGCGTTCCTGGCGTTGCAGGACGCTGTGATCAAGTGGCTGGTGGCCGATTATTCGGTGGTCACCATTCTGTTCTGGCGCAGCCTGGTGGTGGTCGTTGCCTGCCTGTTGGCGGGGCGCCTGCGCCTGGTCCAGCGGGCCTGGCGCTCGCCGAGCCGACGCTTGCTGGTGGTGCGCGGTTTGCTGTCGATTGTCGCCTGGCTGTTGTATTACACGGCCGCCCGGGACCTGACGCTGGCGGAAATGACCACCCTGTATTTTTCCGCGCCGATCATGGTCACGGTGCTGGCGGCGGTGATTCTCAAGGAGCGCTCCAGCGGTTGGCAGTGGTTTTCCCTGATCATCGGTTTTGTCGGGGTGATCATCGCCTGCCGCCCGAGCAACATCGCCGATCCGTGGCCGATTGTGCTGACACTGCTGGCGGCGATGTGCTGGGCGTTCACTTACATCCAATTGCGCCAGGTGGATGACCAGACTTCAGTGCTGGAGCAGATGCTGATCACCAACGTGGTGTTTGTGCTGTGCATGACGGTCGCGTTGCCCTGGACGCACACCCCGGCACCTACTCCGGCCTGGCTGGGGATGCTGGTTGCCGGTCTGGTGGGCGGTATCGGCCAGTTCCTGCTGTTCGCCAGTTTCCGGCGGGCCACCGCCACCTTGCTGGCGCCGTTCGAATACACCGGGCTGATCTGGGCGTTCCTGCTGTCGAGTCTGATCTGGGGCACGTTGATGGACGTGTCGCTGATGATCGGTGCCGGGCTGATCGCGGTCAGCGGCACCCTGGCGATGATCTTCGGTCGTCACCCATCACAAGATGTCGTCGGTGCTGAATGCTCCGTGACGCAATCCCTTTATCCAGCAACGACAGATATGGAGGCCGTTGGCGGGGCTGAAGGTTTCGGGGTTGAGGCACCACTCGATCCAGAGTCCGTCGAGCATCGCCGATAAACCGATGGCGGCCAGGCGCGTGTCGTGGATCACGAAACCTTCGCTGGCGGCCATGTCATCGAGCAGTTGGCGCAGCAGATCGAGGTAGGCGCGGTAGCTTTTTTCGTGGGACAGGCTGACATGTTCGGAGTGCCGAATCAGGCTCCAGAACACCACCCAGACGCTCAGCAATTGCGGGTCCATGACCCTTGGCGAAAAAGAGCCTTTGAGAAAAGCGTCCATCTTTTCCGCCGGGGTGCCGACCTGCTGGATTTCATGGAGCAGAGCGGTGGTCAGTTCGTTCGCGATCTTCTGGTACGTGTCGGCGATCAACGCATCGATGCTGCCGAAATGGTGATTGAGCAGGCCGACGGACACCCCGGCTTCGGTGGCGATCCGGCGTACGGAAATGCCGGCATGACCGTCACGCACCAGGCAACGCACCGTGGCGGCCACCAGCATTTCACGGCGCTCATCGGGTTCTGCTCGACGGTTTTTCGGAGAGGGGGTTGTCACAAGGGAATCCTTGGGTGCGGTGCCAGGTGGCGAGCTTAGTTGAACATGCGTTCAATCTCCAGTGTCGACCGCCGCGATGCACCGGTTTTTAACGTTCATGACGGGGGAGGAAAAGCAGATGGCGCAGGACATTTCGTTCAGTGTTCGCACCAATAACGGCGACACGGTGCCGGTCGGCGCGTGGCGTTTCGAGGGCGACGGCAGCGGGCCGAAGGTGCATTTGCAGGCAGGCGTGCATGCCGATGAAATTGCCGGGATGCTGGTGCTGCATCTGTTGATGCAACGGCTTCACGTCGTCGAGGCGCAGGGCCGGCTCAAGGGCAGTGTGACTGTAGTGCCGCAAGCCAATCCTCTGGGCATCGGGCAGTTTCGACAAGGGCGGATTCTCGGTCGCTTTCACGATGCGACCGGGCATAACTTCAACCGTTCGTTCGACCAGTCCGCCGCGATGGAGCGACCTTCGACCAACGTCCAGGAATGGCAAAAAAGCCTGGTGCAACTGGCGGCCACGGCGGATGTGATGCTCGACCTTCACACCGATGACGAGGCCTTGCCGTACCTCTACGTGCACCGCCGTTTCTGGCCCCGAGGTCGCGAACTCGCGGCGGCGATGAAGATGGACGTGGCGATCATCTGGGATGACGGCGGCGACGGTTCCTTCGAAGAAACCATCATTGCGCCGTGGCTGCGCGATGGCACCACCGACCAGCGCATGGCCGCGACCCTGGAGTTGCGCGGGCAGGGTGATGTCAACGACCGGTTGGCCGAGCAGGACGCCGCAGGACTGTACGCCTGGCTGTGCAGTTACGGAGTGATCGATGAGGCGCTGCCACCCGCTGACTGGCCTGTCGAGGTGATGGAAATGGGCCAGATGGAGACCATCCTCGCACCGCAACCCGGGGTGTTGATCTTTGAAAAGGAACTGGGCGATTTCGTCGAGGAAGGGCAGCGCTTTGCGCGGATTCTGCGGCGCCCCGGTGATCCGTCTTCCGAATTGGTGCTGGTGGCCGAGCAAGCGGGGCGGATGGTGACACGCTACCGGGACCGGCTGGTGTCGCAGGGCATGGTCGTGGCGAAATTCACCGGGAGCCGTGTGTCGCGTAACTGGAGTGGCGGGTTGCTGGACCCGAACTAGGTACAAAGCATTGGCCACGCCGCTGAACACCAGCGGTCGTGGCCTTCACGCTAGTTCCCATCCGCCACTTTGCGTTGTATCTCGTCTATTTTCCGTTGGAGCGCCTCCGATTCCTCTTCTTCGGGAAGCGTTGCCGGATCGACCTCTTCGGCGTCCCTGTCCTTCCGGTCCCGTTCGGTGTCATTGACACTGTCATCGCTGTTCATCTCGCCTACCTCTGTTGACCTAAACATTGGATGCAGCGGCAGGGATGGAGTTCGAGATTTTTTGCCGAGGGCTCAGGCGCGCACGCAATCCCGGCTTCGGGCTGTAAACTGTCCGCGCAAAAGGCATCGACCGCCTCTTTACCACTTCACGCAAGAGATCCCCATGGCAAACCAAGACATCGCGTTCACCCCCGATCCCGACGCGGACTCCATCTCCTCCGACGTCGCCGGTTTTGGCGGCATTCTGGTCTCCACGCAGATTCCCACCCACGCCGACGGCACCCTGGAGCTGGGCGACATCACCCTCCAGAGCGAATGCACGTTGCAGGCGCTGAAGGTCGCGCTGGAGCGTGCCGGCAGTTCCATGGACCGGGTTCTGCACCTGACCATCTACCTCACCGACATGGCCGACCGCGCCGCGTTCAACGAGGTCTACAAGCGCTTCTTCGCCAAGCCGTGGCCGGTTCGCGCCGCCGTAGGCGTGGCCGCGCTGGCCGTTGAAGGCATGCGCGTGGAAGTCACCGCGATGGCAGCCAAAGCCTGACGTTTCGGGTCAGGTGTGATGAAAATCCGCCTGACCCAATTTCAAAAACAACGACTGTTCATGCCTCTGTGCGACAAGCCTTATCCCTCTACGAAAATTAGTTTCGCCTCGTTTGAAAATCACTCCTCGAAATGTTTTATGAGTTTCACAACCCATTCGACGTGACCCTTTCGAGGAGTACCGCATGACCCTGTCCTTCGGCTATTGGCTGCTGGTGTATGCCGCCATCGCCATTATTGCGCTGATCGTTCTGATCGCCCGCTACCGACTCAATCCCTTCATTGTGATCACCTTGGTGTCCATCGGCCTCGCGCTGCTGGCGGGCATGCCGCCGTCCGGCGTAGTCGGCGCGTACGAGGCCGGGGTCGGCAAGACGCTGGGGCACATCGCGCTGGTGGTGGCGCTGGGCACGATGCTCGGCAAGATGATGGCCGAGTCCGGCGGCGCGGAGCAGGTGGCGCGGACCTTGATCGACCGGTTCGGCGAGAAGAACGCGCACTGGGCGATGGTCTGCATCGCCTTCCTGGTCGGGCTGCCGCTGTTCTTCGAGGTCGGTTTTGTGTTGCTGGTACCGATCGCCTTTACCGTGGCGCGGCGGGTTGGCGTGTCGATTCTGATGGTCGGCTTGCCGATGGTTGCCGGGCTCTCGGTGGTCCATGCCTTGGTGCCACCACACCCGGCGGCGATGCTGGCGGTACAGGTGTATCAGGCGTCAGTGGGGCAGACCTTGCTTTACGCGATTCTGATCGGCATTCCGACCGCGATCATCGCCGGCCCCTTGTACGCCAAATTCATTGTGCCGCGCATTCAACTGCCGGCGGAGAACCCGCTGGAACGGCAGTTCCTCGACCGCGAGCCGCGCGACAGCCTGCCGGGTTTCGGCATCACCATGGCGACCATTTTGCTGCCGGTGGTGCTGATGCTGATCGGCGGCTGGGCCAACCTGATCTCCACGCCGGGCAGCGGTTTCAACCAGTTTCTGCTATTCATCGGCAACTCGGTGATCGCCTTGCTGCTGGCGACCCTGCTGAGCTTCTGGACCCTAGGCATCGCCCAGGGCTTCAACCGCGAATCGATCCTCAAGTTCACCAATGAATGCCTGGCACCGACCGCCAGCATCACCTTGCTGGTCGGTGCCGGCGGTGGGTTGAACCGGATTCTGGTGGACGCCGGGGTCACCGATCAGATCGTCAGCCTGGCCGACGAATTCCACCTGTCGCCGTTGATCATGGGCTGGCTGTTTGCGGCGTTGATGCGGATTGCCACCGGTTCCGCCACGGTGGCGATGACCACCGCGTCGGGGATCGTGGCGCCGGTGGCCATCGGTCTGGGTTATCCGCATCCGGAGTTGCTGGTGCTGGCGACCGGTGCCGGGTCGGTGATCTTTTCTCACGTCAACGACGGCGGCTTCTGGTTGATCAAGGAATACTTCAACATGACCGTTGCCCAGACCTTCAAGACCTGGACCGTGCTCGAGACCATTATTTCGGTGGTCGCTTTCGCGCTGACTGTCGGTCTTTCTTACCTGATCTAACCCGAACATCCCGATCGCTTTCCTCAAGGCTCATGGTCTCCATCGAGCGCGTCATCGTGCGCGCCGCTGTTGGGGGCCAGCAGCGGAGAGCGGTCGCCAAACACTTAAAAAAACAAAAAATCACCCTGGAGCACCGTATGTTCAAGCGAGCAATCCCCACCGCATTCTTGTTGGCCACAGGTTCCCTGTGCGCACAGGCAGCCGACTCTGCCGCCCACGGTTTTCTCGAAGACAGCAAAGCCAGCCTTTCGATGCGCACCTTGTATTTCAACAGCGACAACCGCGACGGTGCCGCCGATCCCTCGAAAACCGAGGAGGCAGCCCAGGGTTTTGTATTGCGCTATGAATCCGGGTTTACCCAAGGCCCGGTCGGGTTCGGGATCGATGCCCAGGCGCTGCTCGGCGTTACGCTGGACAGCGGCACCGGGCGCCACAACGGCAGCGGCATGATCCCGACTGATGGCGACGGTGCGGCGGACGCCTGGAGCAGCTTCGGCCCAACCGCGAAGATGCGTATTTCAAAAACCGAATTTCGCTACGGCACGCTGCTGCCGAAATTGCCGATCCTGATCTCGAACGATGCCCGGGTTTTGCCGCAATCGTTTACGGGTGCGCAGGTCACTTCGAACGACATCGATGGCCTGATGCTGACCAGCGGTGTGCTTGAACACGCGGTCGGTCGTGCCTCGACTGACCGTACTGGTTTGTCGGTGGCGGGCAGCACCCAGGACAGCAACAAGTTCTACTTCGCCGGGGGTGACTACAACGTCACCAAGGACCTGAAGGCGCAGTATTACTTCGCGCAGATGGAAGATTTCTATAACCAGAACTTCTTTGGCCTGACGCATATCTTGCCAATTGATGGCAAAAGCTCCTTTACCACTGACTTGCGTTATTTCCGCACAACGTCGACGGGGGCCAACAGTTCGGCTGCGGGCAGGGCGCAAGGTTATCGGGTGTCGGGTTATACCGAGGACAACAACGGTGAGATCGACAACAACACCTGGGTGGCGATGGTTACCTATGCGAACAGTGGTCATGCGGTGTCGTTGGGGCATCAGCGGGTGGGTGATGGCAGCAACTTTGTCCAGCCGAACCAGGGGAGTCTGATCGATAAAGGGGCGGGTGGTGGCAGCGTTTACTTGCCTACGGACCGTATGATCCAAAGCTTTGCCCGGGCGGGTGAGGAGACCCATTTTGGTCAGTACAGCTATGACTTTGCGCCGTTGGGTGTGCCGGGGTTGAAGGCTACGATCGTGTATCTGAAGGGGACGGGGATCAAGGCGCAAAATGCCGGGGATCAGTCTGAGTGGGAGCGGGATATGACGCTTGATTACGTGCTGCAATCGGGGTCGCTAAAGGGGCTTGGGTTCAGTTTGCGGAATGGCAAGTCGAATACGGATGCCGGGCGGAATGTGGATCAGAATCGGTTCATCATTAACTACACGCTTTCGTTGTTGTAACCCTTTTGGGGCATATCCGTTTCTGCGGTAACGGCCGCTTAGGGTTCCTCCCTTACGGCGGGTTACTTGGAAATGCCTACGCGGCCCGGCGCCAAGTAACCAAACGCTTTCGCCCCTGACGTACGGTGCCTCGCCTAGGCTCGGCATGCCCTCGCTCCGGTCCTGCTCCGTGGGCCCGCCGCCATCGGCCATCCATGGCCGGGGGCGGCTACCGCGGCATCCTTGCCGCGGTGCCCACTGCGCAGAACCTCCGCTCGGCTTCCCGATGGGGCAGATCAAGATCAAAAGCCAGATCAAAAGCCAAAGCGAGGCGGCCTGATAGCCGACCTGATGTGCGTCAACACCATGTCATACCCGCCAAAAAATCCCTGTGGGAGCTAGCCTGCTAGCGATGGATGTACAGACACCGCGTTCATTCAGACCGCACGCATAATCGTTAACGTCCATCGCTAGCAGGCTAGCTCCCACAGGGGAAATGCATACGAACGAAGAGCCAGATCGGCCCGAAGGCCGCCTCGCGGTGCTGTGGCGGTAGTCGCCCCCTCGAGAGGCTTCGTTCCGGTTCTGCGCAGTGGGCACCGCGGCAAGGATGGCGGCGGGCCGTAAGGGCGGAACCAATAGCCGCCGTTACCGCAGAAACGGATATGTACCCCACCTAGATATCAACCGAAAGGCAGCAACCAACACCCAAGCGACGAACTGAACGCATCACTCATCATTCCGTTGGAACTCCCCATCACCCCCCTTCGTCATCTGCAATGAGGGAGGCTGCACTCATTGCGAACTCCCGGAACGCTTGTTTACAGACAGAAGGCGAGGGATGACATGAATACTTCAGACAGCACAACCGGGAGTCAGCCAGATAAGCCCAATACCGCAGGGCCGGAGCCAGGCTTTGACCACTTGAAGGAGGACGTGACAGAAGCACTTGAGGGCGCGCGACAACAGGCGGACGCTCAGTTCGGGCAATACCGCGACACCGCAGCCGATCAAATCGAGGCATTGGCCAAAGGAGCGAAATCATTCGTGTCCGAACTTGAAAGCAAGGACACCCTTGGCATGTCCGATTACCTGACCGACATGGCGGAGTCCATGAGTGGCCTGGCCGGCAATCTGCGCGGGAAAAGCGCCGAACAGCTGCTCCATGACGGAGCCGAGCTGGCCCGCAGCAATCCAGGGCTGTTCATTGCCGGCAGCATTGCGCTGGGCTTCGGCCTGTCGCGATTCCTGAAAGCCGGCAGTTCCCCGGCGGCGACGTTCGCCAACGCCGACAACCCGGCAGCCGGTCACTCCATGCCACCGTCCGGCGGTTTTGGTACGCAACGCCCCTATGAAACCTCCGTGGCGTCCCGCACCGATCAAAGCCCCGGCATCAAACCGGCCACACCGAGCGAGCAAGACCCCCCTTCGAACTTCGCGACGTCCTCGACACCGGGTTCGACAAACTTCAATGGAGCACTGTGATGAACAGAGAAGAACCAGATTTTCCGGGCTCAAGACCCGTGTCTGCGCCTGATCATGACGCTTCGGTCGTCGGGTTGTTACGGCAGTTATCCCGTGAAGTGCCCGCGCTATTCACCAAGGAACTGGCGTTGGCCAAAGCCGAGCTTCAAGCCAGTCTCACGACGCTAAAAGCAGGGATTGCCGGTGTCGCCGGGGGTGCAATTGTGCTGCTGGCGGGGTTCATCATTCTGTTGATGTCCGCGGTCTACGGCCTCAGCACCATGATGGCGCCGTGGCTGGCAGCGCTGATTGTCGGCGTGGTGGTGATGATCGTCGGGTTCGCCATGCTGCAGTCCGGGAAAAAACAATTCGAGCCGTCCAACTTCAAGCCTGATCGCACACTGGATGCTTTGAACAAAGACCAGGAAGCGCTGCGGAGGAAAGTCTCATGAACAGTGAATTCGACACCGAGGCGGCAAAAAGCCCTGAAACCATCGAGCGTGAAATCGATGCCCAGCGGGCGAGTATCGGCAACATTGTCGATGCGCTGGAAAGCAAGTTCACCCCTGGCCAGATGTTCGATCAGGCGCTGACGCTGATGCAGAGCAACGGCACGACATTCCTGACCAACCTGGGCACCAGCGTTCGCAATAATCCGGTTCCCGCCGTCCTGACATCCGTCGGATTGCTGTGGTTGATGATGAGCCAGAATCGTCCGCCGTCACCCCGTCCAGGCTATCGCGTGGGCCCGGACCAGAACACCGTCGGAGAATGGGCCGACGGCCTGGCGGACGGCATCGACAGTGCCCGTGACCATTTGCACCAGACGGCTGATACGCTCAAGGACGGTTATCAGAACGTCAAAAGCAAGGCTGCCCACCTAGGGGATAACCTGGGTGCTGCTACCGACAACATCAGCCATGCCATGCATGACGTCAGTGACCGATTGGCGCGCAATACGCAGGTGCTGGGCAATCAGTTCAGTCAGTTGTTGAAGGAACAACCGCTGATGGTCGCCGCGGCGGGCATCGCGTTAGGCGCCATGCTGGGCGCGGCATTGCCGTCGACAGCGACCGAGCAACGCTACATGGGCAAAACCAGCGCAGGCCTTGCCGACAAGGTAAAGCAGCAGGCAAGGGAGGGATTCGAAGCCGTGCGCGACACCGTGACCAAAACCACCGATCACTCGGACGTAGAGACGAAACCGGAAGGGGAGTACCGCGCAGCCTCCGATACGCCTGCCGATCTGTCCCGAGGTTTGGGCACTTCGTAATCAGGCACGTGGTAAAGGGCTGCAAAAAAGGCGGGAGGTCTGACACAGACCTCCCGTTTTTTATTCGATTTGCGCGCACCGTCGAACGATGAAAACGCTCGTGACTGCGGTGGAGATCTCCAGGCGGACAAAAGTTTGAATCGATTGATTGATCGCCGACGACTGGTGCCAAAACCACGCAAAAACACCTATCAAATGCCGCCTGTCGCGAGCGGCCAATCTTTTTAAAATTTTCTCAAGCACCGCGCCTTCAGATAATTGTGGGCGGCGCATTTGGTCATTCACCGAATGAGTATCGACGCCTTTTCAGGACTGAGGAGATTCGTCATGTTTTTACATAACAAGCGACTTCAATACACCGTGCGCGTGGCCCAACCCAATCCGGGGTTGGCGAACCTTTTACTCGAGCAATTCGGCGGCGCCCAAGGGGAGTTGGCGGCGGCGTCCAGGTACTTCACCCAGGCATTGGCCGAAGACGATCCGGGAAGAAAGGATCTGCTGATGGACATTGCCACCGAGGAGCTCAGCCACCTTGAGATCGTCGGGTCGATTATCGTGATGCTCAACAAGGGCGCCAAAGGCCGACTGGCCGAAGGCGTGGATGAAGAGGGCGAGCTGTATCGCGCCATCAACGGAGCGGGCAACGATTCGCACATCACCAGCCTGTTGTACGGCGCCGGTGCACCGCTGACCAACTCGGCCGGGGTGCCATGGTCCGCCGCGTACGTCGATACCATCGGTGAGCCCACCGCCGACTTCCGCTCCAACATCGCCGCCGAGGCTCGCGCCAAAATCGTTTACGAGCGCCTGATGAACATCACCGATGATCCCGGGGTGAAAGAGGCGCTGGGGTTTCTGATGACGCGCGAAATCGCCCATCAACTCTCCTTTGAAAAAGCGCTGCACGCGATCCAGCCGAACTTTCCGCAGGGCAAGCTTCCCGGCATGCCCGAGTTCACCAACGTTTATTTCAACCTGTCCCAAGGCGAAGGCAGTACTCGCGGGCCGTGGAACCAGGGTGACGACTGGAACTACGTGGACGATCCACAACCTGCCGTCGATGGCGGGGACGGCACGGCGAGTGTCGAGCTCAGCGCTGAAGACGAGGCGCTGTTACAGGCCATGAAAGTTCGCACGATGTCTGACCCGCAAAGCGATCCGATCACAGGAGCCGACCTCGGGGCCGGCGTGCAAGGAAAGCCCGATGCGTGATGAGGGGGCACCGCACGCCATCCGGCGTGCGGTTTCTTTGTGTTGCTGAAGAGTTGAGGTGAATCAAATGAATTTTAATCCAGACGCTTACGTTGCAGAGGTCACGCAGGACTTTTCCCGGCTGTTCGATGCCACTGCAATGGCTTTCGAGCGAGACGCTTCGCGGATATCAAGACAGGTCCAAATGGCCGCACCAAGAGCAAATCGCAAGCGCTCCAACGGGAAATAGGTGTCCTCATGTCGGAACATTCTTCGCCCGTGAGAGCCCCATGGCGCGCCTGGGTCGAGCAGGGAAAAAGCGGCAGTTGGCAGAGTATTTTGTTCTGGGCAACCCTGGTGGGTGTCACTGTTCTGCTGCTGCTCAGCGGGTACAGCGCCTTGACCGGTGCGGACAGGGTCAACTTGCAGTATGCGTTCCTGGGCGGCGTCTCGGGTTTCGCCGCGACCGCGCTCGGTGCGGTGTTAGCCGTGGTTTTGCGTGACATTGCCGCACGAACCCAGGACATCATGCTGGGCTTCGCCGCCGGGATGATGCTCGCGGCCAGTTCATTTTCACTCATCCTCCCCGGCATCGCGGCGGCGCAGGCCATTTGCGGTAACAAACTGCTGGCGGCGTGTGTCGTGGTCGTGGGGTTGGGCCTGGGCGTGGCGCTGATGATCGGGCTGGATCGCTTTGTCCCCCATGAGCATCAGAATATTGGTCGCAAAGGCCCGCAAGCGCAGCGCATCAATCGGGTCTGGCTGTTCGTGTTGGCCATCACGCTGCACAACTTGCCGGAAGGCATGGCCATCGGCGTCAGTTTTGCCAATGGCGACATGAAGGTGGGTTTGCCGCTGACCACGGCGATTGCCATTCAGGACATTCCCGAAGGCCTGGCCGTTGCATTGGCGCTGCGAGTGACCGGTATCTCGACGTTGCGGGCGGCGTTGATCGCGGTCGGCTCAGGGCTGATGGAGCCATTGGGAGCTGTCATGGGGCTCGGTATTTCCACGGGCTTCGCGCTGGGTTACCCGATTGCGTTGGGCCTGGCGGCTGGCGCGATGATCTTCGTCGTCTCCCATGAAGTGATTCCCGAGACACACCGCAACGGCCACGAAACCCCGGCGACGCTGGGACTGATGCTGGGTTTCGGGCTCATGATGTTTCTCGATACGGCGTTAGGCTAGGCTTGTAATCAAGGGCGTAAGGCGAGGGGTGAAGCGATGAACAGACACCTGAAGTTTGGCATTGAAGAGGAATACTTCATCACCCGCCTGGACAATCGGCGCATGTCCGAGAAACCTCCCGACGCTTCGATCAACGCGTGCCAGGCAGTGTTGGGCGATTGCTTCGCGCATGAGATGTTCAAGGGGCAAATCGAAGTCGCTTCGCCCATTTTCACCAGCGTCGCGCAAGCAACGGAGTATCTGTTTTCCGCGCGCACGAGGTTGCGGCAATCGCTCGAAGGGTATGGCTTGGGACTGCTCAGTGCCGGGAGCCACCCGTTGGCGGATTGGCGTCAGCAGCAGGCCACGGACCAACCTCACTTTCTTCAACTGTTTGAAGACTACCAGCGCGTGGCAAGGCGCAGCCTGCTGTCCGGCCTGCACGTGCATGTTGAAGTGCCAGGGCACCTGGATCGAATTCGGGTGATGAACGAAGTCTTGCCGTGGATGCCGTTGTTGCTGGCACTGAGCACGTCTTCACCCTTTTGGGATGGCGCCGACAGCGGCTTTATGAGCTACCGGCAGACGGCGTGTGATGAGTGGCCGCGGATGGGCATTCCGGAGTTCTTCGAAGATCAAGGCGCCTATGACGCCTACGTCGCCTTGTTGATCCGCACCGGCACGATCAAGCAGGCGGGTGATTGCTGGTGGGGTCTACGACCCGCCGCGAAGTATCCGACCTTGGAGATGCGGATGACGGATGCTTGTCCACGCCTGGATGACGTCTTGTGCGTTGCCTCGTTGTTTCGATTGCTGGTTGCCCATGCCATTGATCAACCTCAACCGGGATCGAGCTATTCGCAAGCGTCGCAATGGATTCTCAAGGAAAATCGGTGGCGGGCGAAACGATCCGGCATCCACGCCTCATTCATCATTGATGGTTACGATCGACCTTTCTCTGCTGGGCAATGGCTGTTCAGGGCGCAACAGATTCTCGGGGACACGGCGCGGAAGATGGGTGTGGAGAACGTGTTTGCTCAAGCCCGCCGGATTCTTCGGGAGGGCACCAGTGCAGACCGCCAGCGGGACGTTTATGCGCAAGCCTTGCGCGGGGGAGAGGATGTGCAAAGTGCTCTGTCGGACGTTGTGGATCAGTTGCTGATGGAAACGTCACAAGCGCCGTGCACCAGTGAAATGGTGTGCACTTAAGCGCAGGCACCACATTTTGTGGCGAGGTGATTTAGCGAAACGTCGCACCGCCCCGTTTGGCTGCGAAGCAGTCGTAAAACCAGAGCACTCGGTCTATTTGGACGAACGCTGGGGGCCGCTTCGCAGCCCAACGGGGCGGTGCGACGTTTCGCTAAATCCCCTCGCCACAGGGTTCTTGTTCGACTGGAGATTGGCGTAAGTCAGTGAGGGTTGTGTCTTGAAACACTGGTGTATTGATTGCGAAGGGAATTGGAGCCTGAGCCCCAACCCCGCTCGCAGTTTTTCAACCCAATAACGGCGGGGTCCGCGGCGGGATCATTCTTTTGGTGCCAACCGATTCAAACGCCGAAGCAAAGCGCAGCAGCGCTGAATCGTCATAGGCGCGCCCGGCAAAAGTCAGCCCGACCGGCATGCCGATGTCCGGCATGACGCCCATCGGCACCGTCACCGTCGGAACACCGAGGTGGCGGATGGCGAGGTTGCCGTTGGCGACCCACACACCGTTACTCCACGCGATGTCTGCCGACTTCAGATCGACATCGGCATTCGCCGGCCCGACGTCGGCCACTGTCGGGAACAGCACCGCATCAAGGTTCAGCCGATCCATCCAGTCTTCAAGGTCGATTCGACGGGTCTCTTCAAGTCCACGCAGGCCGTCAGGCACCGTGACGATCCGGTCCCACGGCGTGATGCCGCGCTCGGCCATCTTCACGTATTCGTCCATGCCTGCGGCAAGGTCGTCTTCGCGGTTGGGCAGGGTGCCCGGGTCGTGCGGGAAAATCAGCGGTCCGTCGACATCGGCCAGACGGTTCAATCTCGGATCACCGTTGGCCCGCAGGAAATCATCGAACGCCCAGGCCGACAGGTCCCACAACTCATGGTGCAGGAACTCCTTGGACACCAGGCCGCGGGTGAACACGGTCGGCGCGCCAGGACGATCACCTTCGCAGTTGGAGACCAGCGGGAACTCGACCTCGATCACCTCGGCTCCCGCGGCTTCGAGTGCCTTGCGCGCGTCTTCCCAAAGGCTGATCACGCTAGGGCGGGTGTTGATTTTCTGCCCGGTCGGGCCACCGATGCCCGGTGCCTCGCTGGTGCCCGCTTCGGGGTCGGCGTTGATGTACATGCGTGGAACGCCAAAGCGTTTTCCAGCCAGCGAATCGGTGTTCACGGCCAGCTCGGCATAGGAGGCGGGGCGCACCGAAGCGACACTCGGAATCGGCACCCAGGGTTGCATCCGCCACAGATCGCCCCGTGTGTCGGGGTCCTCCGCCACCACCACGTCGAGCACTTCGAGCAGGTCGGCCATGGTTCTGGCGTACGGCACCACCACGTCCATCGTCGGCGTCAGCGGCCAGTTGCCGCGCACCGAGATCACCCCGCGCGAAGGCGTATAGGCGCACAAGCCATTGTTCGAGGCCGGGCCGCGTCCGCTCGACCAGGTTTCTTCAGCAAGGCCGAATGCGGCGAAACTGGCGGCAGTTGCAGTCCCGGCGCCGTTCGAAGAGCCCGAGGCAAAAGGGGCTGTCAGGTAGTCAGCGTTGTAGGGGCTCTCGGCACGGCCATAGACACCGCGCTGCATGCCGCCATTGGCCATCGGCGGCATGTTGGTCTTGCCCAGGCAGATTGCCCCGGCGGCGCGCAGCCGTTCGATGGTGAACGCATCGCGATAGGCAATCAGGTTCTTGAAGGCCGGGCTTCCAGAGGCCGCCGTGAGGCCCTTCACCAGATAACTGTCCTTGGCCGTGTAGGGAATGCCATCCAGCGGACCGAGCGTTTCGCCCTTGGCCCGACGGGCATCGGACGCCTGCGCTTCTGCGAGCGCCTCGGGATTGCGAACCACCACCGCGTTGAGCGCGGTCGGCGTGTCGGGGCCGTCGTAGGCGTCGATCCGGGCAAGATAGGCCTGGACCAGCTCAACCGCAGTGGTCTGGCCAGACTCCAGCGCCGCACGCAGTTGGGCGATGGAAACTTCGGTGACTTCGATCATGCTGTTGTCTCAAAATGGGTGTTCATATCGGTTTCTCGTTGCACGGCAATACGCGACAGGGTCTGGACTTGTAGCCTGGCGTTCTATTTAGCACCAAGGCGGGCGCAGAAGGAAACGGTGAAACGGTTTAGGCGCTGTTTCGGGTTTGGCCGGGCACTTCCTGTTCCAGCCAGTCGAGGAACTCGGAAAAGCCGCTTGAGCGCTTCACCCGTTTTGGATAGACCAGCGTGTAACGTCCGCCGGTGATGATGCGGCCAGCATGCACGCGGGTCAGTTGCCCGGTGAGCAATTCATCGCGGGTGAGCACGGCGTCGACGAGTGCGATGCCCTGACCACATTTCACGGCGACAATAGCCGACTCCAGCGTATCGAACGTCAGATGCGCATTATCGGCCCCGGTCGAGCCTGGGTAATACTCTTCCCATCGTCGCCAGTCCAGGCGATCCATGCTCGCGTCCACAAGGCGCCCGGTCTTGAGCACCTCTTCCGGGGTTGTCCCGGCCAGCAATGCCGGCGAGCACACCGGAATCAATTCCTCTTCCCACAACTCCAGCGCTTCGAAGTCGGGCCAGGTGGCGGTGCCGTACGCGATCATGGCGTCAATCGATTCGAACGCAAAGTCGGGAAAGCGGTGATACACCGTGTCGACGCTGACAGTCACTTCCGGGTGCAAGGCATAAAACGCCGTCAGCCGTGGAATCAGCCAGCGCGCCGCCATGGTCGGATGGGCGCGCAGGCTGACACTTCGTCCCACCGAGGCAAGCATGTGCGAGGCATCCGACAGCAGGCCGATGACCTGCTCCGCCACCGGCACCAGGGATCGGCCTTCGGCGGTGAGCACGATTTTGCGCGTGTGCCGCTCGAACAGGCGGTTATCCAGACGGGCCTCCAGCTGCGCAATCTGCCGACTCACCGCGCTCTGGCTCAGGTTGAGCTGTTCACCGGCCTTGCCAAAGTTGCCCGTCTTCGCAACCGTCAGGAAGGCCTGCAAAAGCTCGATGGATGGCAGTTGGCGGCTCATGTTTCTATGCGCTCCTCGCATGGGATTAATGCAGATACATCACTGTAACTTCGGATGATCGAGGCACATTCTTAGCCGAAACAGCGATGTCGCGCTACGCGTCATTCTCAACTTGACGGTTACCCTTATGAACACTCCAGCAGCGGCATTTGCCAAATTCCCGGCCTCCAGGGAAGACCTCCTGCCTCGTGAAGTCGACGTGGCGATCATCGGCGGCGGGCTGATGGGGTGTGCGTGCGCGTACTACCTTAGCAAAGCGGGCGCCAAGGTTCTTCTGCTGGAAAAAAGCCAACTGGCAGGGCAGCAATCGTCACGCGCCTGGGGCTTTGTTCGCCAGCAATCGCGGGACGAGGCCGAAGTGCCGATGATGCAAGCCAGCATCGAGATCTGGCGTTCGCTGGAACACGAACTCCAGACCGACCTGGGATGGCGCAACGACGGCTGTCTGTTCGTCGCAGGCAATGAGGTCGAACGTGAGGGCTACGAATCGTGGCTATCGGTCGCGCGCAGTTTTTCGCTCGATACCGTGATGCTGTCGCCGCGCGAGGTGGCCAAGAAACTGCCGGGTTACGCGGTCCCGCAACTGGGCGGTTTGTTTACCGCCAGCGACGGTCAAGCGGAGCCTACGCTGGTGGCTCGCGCCTTCGCAATGCGCGCCCGTGAACTGGGCGCACACATCATCGAACAGTGCGGCGCCAAAGGCATCGATGTCGCTGCCGGTCAGGTCGTCGGCGTTGAAACCGAACGCGGCTACGTGAAGGCGAAAACGGTGGTGTGCGCCGCCGGTGTCACGACGTTCCGCCTGCTGAAGATGCTTGGCATTTCCCTGCCGCAGCAGTTGGTCAGGGGGACGGTGGCGCGGACCACGTCCGGCCCGACGCTGAGCGGCATCTCGACGATCGCCAATGGTGTGGGTTTCCGGCAACGGCTGGATGGCAGCTTCAACATCGCCGACGACGCCCATGTCGACGTCGACATGACGCTCGGCCACCTGCGCGCACTCCATTGGTATGCGCCATCGCTGTGGGCGCAGCGTAAATCGTTTCGCTTCAATCTGAACGGTGCGTGCCTGACCGATCTGCACCAGCGCATGCCGTGGTCAGAAGCGTCGCGGCTCGGTGCGGGAATTCACCAGCGCAATCCGCTTGTCCACCCCAATGACAAGGGGCTGGGCCACGCCATGCACGCGCTCAAGGCGGCATTCCCCGGGCAGGTGAATACGCAGATCGCCGACCGATGGGCCGGCGCGATCGATGTCTTGCCTGACGGCATTCCCGTTATCGATGCGCAAACCTCGCCGCGCGGTTTGGCGGTGGCCACCGGATTCTGCGGCCACGGCTTTGCCATGGGCCCCATCGTGGGCAAGACCCTGGCGGACTGGATTCACTCTGGCAACCCGGGACTGGACATGCGCCAGCTGCGTCTGTCGCGATTCGCCGAGGGCGACGTCAAGCCGCCGTCTTCGCTGTTCTAGCCCATACCCACGCGCTTACCTTCCGGGGAACACACCGTGAAACGACCTATCGCACCCAACCTCTACTACGATCCAGCGTCGTTGGCCGGCAAAGCTCCGCCGATCAGCGACGAGACCGATATTCTCATTGTTGGCGCGGGCCCGGCCGGCCTCGCTGCCGCATTGACCGCCGCCGGGCAGGGCCTGCGTGTGACCCTGGTGGACGAAAATCCGGTGCCCCTCGAAACCATGGGCGAAGAGGTGCCGCTGCATTTCGGTGGCCGCATGGGCGCTGCGGTTTCCAACCACAACAGCGTGCTGCAGACACTGCTCGATGCCCGCCCGGAAATCGCCGAGGCGCTCGAAGCCGGGGTCGACGTGCGGCTCGGCACGGCGGTCTGGGGCTTGTTTGCGCAGCAACGCACCACGGCGTGGATCGAGGGCGCCGTCGCCGGTCTCGCCGATGCCGAAAACGCGTATCTGCTGCGCTTCAAGCAGGTGATCGTCGCCGCCGGAAGGCGCGACATGGGCCTCGCCTTCGACGGTTGGCATCGTCCCGGCGTCATGGGCGTCAGCGCTGCGCATCGACTGGCGACGGTTTACGAGGCGCTGGATTGCAAGCGCGCCGTGCTGATCGGCAGCGATACCCAAGCGCTGGTGTCAGCCCACGCGCTGATCAGCAAAGGCGTGCAGATTGCTGCAATTATTGAACAGGCCGGGCAGGTGAGTGGCGATTCCGCGCTGCTCGGTCTGCTGGTCGAGCAGGGCGCTCAGGTGTTAACCGGGCATGTTGTTCGCGAGGCGGCCGGGGATGCCTTCGGCGTCAAGCGGATTACTGTGGTGACGATCGACGCGGCGGGTAGCCCCGTTGGCGGAGCTCTGACCGAGATCGAATGCGACACGGTACTGCTGGGGGTGGCGGCCATTCCGGCCATCGAACTGATCGAGGCAGCAGGGGGCGGCACGTCATTTCAGGCCGACCGCGGCGGCCACGTCCCCGACACGGACTCGGCACAACGCACGTCGCTGCCGTTCGTTCTGGTGGCGGGCGACTGCGCCGGCGTCTGGGCTTCGAAAAGCCTCGACGACACGATTTCCCGGCGCGAAGGGCAGATCGCTGCGCGCACCGCGCTGGCAGCGTTGGGTGTGGACGTTGCGCAGAACGACAACGCATCGGCGCCTGACGTGCCGGTCTGCAACGTTGCCGCCAATCGCGAGGCCTGGGTGCGCGCGTCCACCGTCCATGCGCAGAACGAACCCTTCGTTTGCCTGTGCGAAGAGGTCACGGCCAGCGAAATCCTCGGCCAACAACCGCCGCGTTATCTCGACTGGACACCCGCCGACGCAGCTTTGCAAAACACCATGACAAACGATTCGCCCCACCCGGATGTGACCAAGCGTCTTACCCGCGCCTGCATGGGTCCCTGCCAGGGACGTCGTTGCCGCGAACAGGTGGCGGCCTTGCTCGGCATCGGTGCCGGTTTGAATGTCGGCGAGATTGCGCTGGCCTCGTTTCGCCCGCCGGTCCGCCCGCTGTCACTGCACCAGATTGGCCAGATCGAGGAAGCGCCGTCGATGCATAACCGCTGGGATGCCTGGTTTGACATGCCGTCACAGTGGACGCCGTTCTGGCTGTGCACCGGGCAGCAGACCGTGGCCAGGCGCCCGCAGGATGCAGTCGATCACATAAACCCGTCGCAGAACGAGGGCTGACATCATGCAGGCAGTCAAGAAATCATCCAACCGTGCATCTGTCGTCATCGTCGGCGGCGGCGTCACCGGACTGAGCGCCGCCTGGTGGCTGGCGCGCGATGGCGTCGATGTGCTGGTCCTCGATGCCAACCTGATTGGCTGGGGCGCCTCGGGCCGTAACGGCGGAGGGTGTTCGCATCACCACAGTCCGCTGTTTCTTGAAGAACAGCGACTGTGGCCGATGATGGATGAATTGCTCGGTTACCCGACCGAGTATCGTCCGGACCGCATCAGCATTGATCTCACCGAACACCAGTTGTCACTCGACAAAAAAGTCGTGGATGAAGCGAAGTATTATGGGTTGCGCGTTGACCTCCTGGACCCTCAGGAGGTTCGGGAACTCGTGCCCTTCGCGGGTGATAACGTGTTGGCGGGCTACTACTACCATTTCGGCGGCCACGCCAATCCGCACCGCACGCTGCAGGCCTACTCATGGGCGCTGCAAAATCTCGGCGGCCGCGTTCTCGAGCACACACCCGTCGTCGCCATCGAACGCCAAGACGACCGCGTGACGGGCGTGCGCACGGCACAAGGCCTGATCGCCTGCGACCACCTGGTGATTGCCGCCGGCCCGCATACCGGTGAATTGGCAGCCCAACTTGGCGTAGACATTCCGCTGGTCACCGCCCGTGCCGAAATGATCGTGACCGAACCGCTGCCGTTACTGGAGGTGGGTGGTGTGGATGGCAATGGTTTGTATGGCCGGCAAACCCTGCGCGGCAACCTGGCGTATGGCGGTGGCCCGCATGAATGGGTCGAGCTCGCCGATCTGCGCGGCACACGTCCCCAGTCGACACCGCTGCAATGCAATATCGCCAAACGACTGGCCGAACTGTTCCCCAAGATTGCTCACAAGCGGGTGATCCGCAGTTGGGCCGGGTTTATCGAAAATACACCGGATGGTCGTCCCGTCATCGATCGTCCTGCGGCGCTGGATAACGTCACCGTTGCGACGATGTCCGGTGTCGGTTTCGGGCTCTCGCCGGCGAGCGGTCATGCCATCCGCGATCTGGTTGTCGACGGTGAGTGCAGTTTCGCCGACCTGTCGACGTTCTCGCTCTCTCGTTTTGCGACCCTCGAGTCAGATTGGCAAGCGATCCAGGGATGGCTGCCGTTGCCTGTACCCGGGGCTTAAAAAGGCTTTTTTGTTCTGATGTTGAATCGTTTTATTCGCAACCATCCTCCTGAAAAAAAAGGGATCGACCATGAAACGAATATTCCGCAATCTGGTTTTACTGGCCTCAATCGGCATGACGTTGAGTTCCTTTACGGCTCCGGCCAGCGCAGCAGACGACAAGCTGCGTTTCGGTGTGGCAGCCGAGCCGTATCCACCGTTTCTGGTCAAGACACCCACCGGGCAATACACCGGTTTCGAGCCCGACCTGATCCGTGCACTCTGCGAGCAAATGAAAGCCGAGTGCGAGATCAAGGAAGTGGCCTGGGACGGCATCATTCCGGCACTGCTCGCCAACAAGTTCGACGTGCTCTTCAACTCGATGGGCATCAGTCCGGAGCGGCAGAAAGTCATCGCTTTCTCGCGTCCTTACTATGAGACGACAGGGATTTTCGTTGCTGCGAAGGACGTCAACCTGACGCTGACACCGGAAGGCCTGGCCGGTAAATCCATCGGTGTGCAGGGCTCGACCACCAACGCCGAGTTCATCCAGACCGCTTACGGCAAGGCCTCGAACATCCGTATCTACACCACGCAGGACGACTGCAACGCCGATTTGCTGGCGGGTCGTATTGACGTCATGTTCCTCGACAAGTTGGGCGACATCGATTTCCTGAAGTCCCAGGACGGGTTGGCGTACGAGGAGAAGGGCGTCGGCAGCGTCAAGATGGACCCGTTGCTTTATGGTCTGGGGGTCGGTGCGGGCCTGCGCAAGAGTGACACCGCACTCAAAGAGCGAATCGATGTGGCGCTCACGCAGTTGCATGCTTCTGGCAAGTACACGCAAATCTCGCAAAAGTACTTTCCGGTCGATCTCTGGCCACACTGACATCCAGCAGCGGAGGAGACCTTAACTACGTCTGATTTTATCTAGCGACCGGCCGCTGCATCTGAGAGTGCAGCGACCACCTGTTTTTCGATGTCTTTCTCATCCATCCCGCGACCGAAATGCTTGAGGTAGCGGCCCTGGCTGTCGAGCAGAAACAGAAGGGTCGAGTGGTCCATCATGTACTGGTCCGGATTCAGAGGAGACGCAAAATGGACCGATTCACCGGCGGTTGCCTGTGCGGCGATGTTCGAATCGAGGCGTCAGGACGGCCCTACCGGGTCGGCCTTTGCCACTGTCTCGACTGCCGCAAGCATCACGGGGCTCTTTTCAACGCCAGCGCGATATTCCCTCAGGAGGCGGTGAAGGTCGTTGGCGAAACACGTGACTACGCCGGGCGGCATTTTTGTCCCCGCTGCGGCTCATCCGTTTTTGCACGCACCGACGACGAAGTCGAAGTGAACCTGGGATCCCTGGATGTCCCTGACCAACTGATGCCAACCTATGAAAGCTGGATCGTGCGTCGCGAGTCCTGGTTGCCGGCGTTTGCGCTCATCAGACACTACGAGCACGATCGTGAGGGCACGGGACGTTCTGAGGAGTAACCATCAAGCCTTGACCCAGCGTTGACGACTCCAGCTGCTCAATGAATCGACGGCGAAGACCAGGAGCAGCATGGCCAGGATCACTGTGCTGGCTTGAGCTTCCTGGAACAGGCTGAGACTGACATAGAGCATTTGCCCCAAACCACCGGCGCCGACGAAGCCCAGCACACTGGCCATGCGGATGTTGTTTTCCCAGCGGTACAGAATGTAGGCCAGGAGCTGGGGCAACAGGTTGGGCAGTGTGCCGTAACAGAACGCCCAAACGGCATTACCGCCTTGCAGGCGGATGGCTTCGGCGGGTTCTGGCGGGGTGTTTTCCAGTGCTTCGGCAAACAATCGGCCGAGTACGCCAGTGGTGTGCAGGGCCAATGCCAGGGTGCCGGCATTGGGGCCGAGCCCGGCGGCCAGGACCATCAGCGCGGCCCACACCAGTTCCGGAACCGCGCGCAAGGCGTTGAGCACCAGACGCGACGCACTCTGAAAAGGCCAGCCGAAACGCCCGGCCGCGGGCAGTGCCAATAGCAGGCCGAACACCGCCGCGAGCAGGGTGCCGAGAGCAGACATGGCAATGGTTTCCAGTGCGCCATGGCCGATGGCTTGCAGATGACCCGCGCTCAGGTCCGGGCTGAGAAAACGCTGCGCATAGGCCCCCATCTGTTTCAGGTTGCCGGCGGCACCGAGCTCACCAAGGTCGATGTTCAAGTAGCTGAAAGAAGCGGCGACCGCGATGCCGATGGCAAGGATCAGGGCCAGGTTGATCAGGCGATTCATGCCAGCCTCCAGCGCAGCAGGCGGCTGAGTTGATCGGCGAGCAGCACCAGGCCGAGGAAGGTCAGTAACAAACTGGCCACTTCACCACCGGCGAACATGCGCAACGACAGGTCCATTTGCTGGCCCAGACCGCCAGCACCAACGAAGCCCATCACCACCGAGGCGCGGATCGCGCACTCCCAGCGATACACCGTGTACGACATCAGCTCCGCCGCGACGTTGGGCAATATCCCGTAGCAAAACGCCGCCAGCCGACCGCTGCCTGAACGCAGCAACGCGTGGGCCGGGCGCTGGTCCACCGATTCGAAAATTTCTGCGTAGACCTTGCCCAACATGCCGCTGTAGGTAATGGCAATGGCCAGCACCCCGGCCGTCGGGCCGAGGCCGACGGCACGCACGAACAACAGGGCCCAGACGATTTCCGGAACGCTGCGCAGGAAGATCAGCAACCCGCGTACCGGCCAACGCAGCAGTTGGCCCCCATAGCTCGGGCGACCGGCACGGGAGGCCGCCGACAGCGACAGGGCGCGACTGGCCAGCAGGCTGGCGGGGACGGCCAACAGCAACGCCAGGGCCATGCCGGCCGTGGCGATGGCCAGGGTCTGCAAGGTGGCTTGCAACAGCAGCTCGATGAACTCCCCGTCATGGGCCGGTGGCCAGAAGGCCGAGACAAACCGGCCCATCTCGCTCTGACTGTCACTCGCCACCAACACGCTGAGGTCCAACTCGCTGTAGCGGATGCCCGGCCACAGCAAGGCGATCGCCAGCAGGCTGAGCAGCAGACGGGGCAGGGCGGCAGGGTCGCGGGTGGCAGACGTCAGCATCGGGGAATCTGCACACTCAGGGACACGGGAGGCACCGGCGAGGATTGCAGCTGCTCGTTGGCGTAGAGCTTGTCGAGCAGCTTGCGGTCGACCTCGCTGGCCGCGAGGTCGAACAAGACTTGCCCGTCACGCAGGCCGATGATCCGCGAAAAATGCGCCAGGGCCAGCTCCACCGCATGCAGGCTGGCAATCAGGGTGACGTTGTGCTCCCGGGCATGGCGGCAGAGCACCGACAGCGTGTGTTCGGCCAGCACCGGGTCCATCGCCGATACCGGCTCATCGGCCAGCAACACCTCGGGCGCTTGATACAACACGCGGGCAATGCCCACGCGCTGAAGCTGTCCGCCGGACAGTTGCTGGCATTGCGCGAACAACTTGTCGCCGAGGTCCAGCCTGGCCAATGCCGCGCGTGCGCCGGGAACATCCAGCGGATGCAGCAGGTTCAGCAGGCTCTTGCCCAGGCCCCACTGACCCAGTTTTCCGGCCAGCACCGCAGTGACCACACGCTGGCGCGGTGGCAGGGGCGGCGACTGATGGATCAGACCGATGCGCGCGCGCAGACGCTGTCGCTGCCGGGCAGACAGTTGCCACGCGCGCTCGCCGAGTACCTGCAACTCGCCGTTGTCCGGTCGCAAAGCAGTGGCCAGCAAGTTGAGCAAGCTCGACTTGCCAGCGCCGGACGGGCCGATGATGGCAACCTGTTCGCCTGCACCGATGTGCAGGTCCACGTCACGCAACGCTTGAACGCCGTTGGCGTGGGTCAGGCTGGCCTGGGTCAGACGCAATGTCATTTCAGCAGGTCGGCGGCGCGGGCGGCTTCCTCGATGCCTTTGTAATTGTCAGGGCTGGTTTCGATGAAACGGCTGGCGGCCTGCAAATCGAGAATTTCCTTGTCCTTCGGGTTCGCTGGATCAAGTGCGAGGAAGGCTGCCTTGATCTTCGCCGCCAACGCCGGGTCGAGGGTGCCGCGCACCGTCCAGTTGTAATCGAAGTAGGCCGGGGTGGTCGCAAACACTTTGACCTTGTTGGTATCGACCTTGCCGGCGGCGACCAGTTTTTCCCACACGCTGGCGTTCAATACCCCGGCGTCCACTTTGCCGGCCTGGACCCAGGCAACGGTCGCGTCATGGGCACCGGAGTAGCCCACGCGGCTGAAGTAGGTTTCCGGCTTGATGCCGTCCTTTAGCATGAAGTAGCGCGGCATGAGACTGCCCGACGTTGAGGACACCGAGCCGAAGGCAAAGGTCTTGCCCTTGAGGTCGGCGAGGGATTTGACGTTCGGGTCGGCGGTGATGAATTTGCTGGTGAACTGGGCGTCCTGTTCGCGCTGTACCAGAGGAATGGCATTGCCGGTTTTAAGTCGCGCTTGCACGAACGTGAAACCGCCCAGCCAGGCCATGTCGATGCGGTCAGTGGCCAGCGCCTCGACCACGGCCGGATAGTCGCTCACCGGCACGAACTCAACCTTCATGCCCAGTTTTTCCTCCAGATAAGCGCCAAGCGGCTTGAACTTGCGCAGCAATTCGGTCGGGGCTTCATCGGGAATCGCGCTGACTTTCAAGGTGTCGGCGGCCTGCGCCATCAGACTGCCAAAAGACAGGGTAAAGCCGACGGCCAATGCCAGGGTACGCTTGAGCATGGAAGCTCTCCGGTGAATGAACATAAGAATATCGATGCGCCTGGCACAAGCTGAGTGCTGCCTGGCGCTTTGTGAGGGTAGACGAAGCGCAGCGATATTAACCGCTTTTGACCTAATCAATATGTGTCGTGAAGGGGGGCAATCGACCACAACAGACAAACTCGCTGCCCCTATCTGAATGCTTTGCGTAAATCATCAATGACCCGGTCGATTGACGGCCCTTGCACTGCCGGCGGCTCCGGGCTCTCTCCAAATTCACGCCAGATGAACAGCGTCAGTTCCGCCCCGTCAGTTAGTGTCAGGGTGTTTTCGATGCTGGCGAATGTCTGCAAAAGCCTGTACCTGGCATCTTTCCAGAAAAGCTCCTCGACCCAGGCATACACCGGAATGAAATGAAAGTGGATGGGGTAGCCAGGGTCATGACCGAATCGACTGATGTACAGCCACTTTCCGCTAGCGCACCGTCGGGAAGTCCAGCCAGCGAGTTGACGTGAGTCTTCGCCCCCAACATCAGATAGCCGGGAAGCGCCGATGACAGGTGATGATTGAGAAGCCAATGGTCGGTTTCAAGAATGACGAATTGTGGTGCTACTTCCATGTGCTGATGTCCATGATCATGAGGCACACAGAGTATCAAGGCACCGGACGTTGTGAAGGGCACCTCTGTGTCTATGCGCTCTTCGCATCGGATTAATACCGATTCATCACTGTTCTTTCAAATGACCGGGGCACATTCTTGGCCGAAACCACGACGCCATACGCGTCATTCTCAACCTGACGAAGAGCTATAAAAATGAGCGTATTTACTCACGTTACAGTCGGCACCAATGACTTGAGCAAAGCCCGCGGTTTCTACGACAACGTACTGGGAGAACTTGGCCAGAAACGTATCGCAGACCTCGGCGACAACGGTTCTATCTGGGGCGAAAACGCACCGGCTTTCTTCGTTCTGAAACCGGCGAACGGCGCACCTGCCAGCGTCGGCAATGGGGTGACTGTGAGTTTCGAGGCACCGACCCGTGCGGCCATCGACGCGTTTCATGCCGCCGCATTGGCCGCTGGCGGTACGTGTGAAGGCCTCCCGGGACCGCGTGGCTGGGCGCCGAATGCTTACGCTGCGTATGCCCGTGATCTGGACGGTAACAAACTGGCTGCCTATTGCTTCAATCCCGTGTAAGACCGGTCGAGGCCAATGCCGTTCGCTTAAAACAATCTTCAGTCGAGCAACACCTGTGGCGAGGGGATTTATCCCCGTTGGGCTGCGCAGCGGCCCCAAAAAAGGCACAGCTGCGCAACCTAACATCAGCTACCCACTCACCACAGCAGACCGCAACTACTTGGGCAGATCAATCTTGTCCAACACCCGGTTCGCCGTGATCTCCGCCACCATGATGCTGTTGGAAATACCCAGCAGGGCATAACGTGATTCACCCTCCAGGTGATCGATCAATTGATGGACCATCACATCGACCGAGGCCAGCGTCTCGACCAAGTAAACCGCCAGGGTTTCAGCCGTGGCCTCCGGATCCACGGAAAACAGGGTGCTGCGTGTTCGCGGGGTGGCTTTGATGTCGGCATTCGACGGGAAGTGGAAGTCCAGAGCCCGCTCGGCGGCCTCGTTGAGCTTCTTTGAATCGGGTTCGTACGGGGAGGCCGGATCGGTGTCCGGTGGGTTTGGCGTAACTTTGAACATGGCAAAACTCCTAGAGAAATGGAGCTGCCACCATTCGCTGCGAAACGAAAAATAGGTGGCAACTGTACGCGGGTTCGCAGACCAGGACTCTAGGAACCCGGCAGACCCTAAGGTCTCCCACGCACAGCCGCCATGACATGAATGACAGACTTGATGAAGCGTCTGTTCATGAGACGTAGACGTTGTGCGTCTAGAGATTACCCGGGCTGCGAAACCCGATCACTGATGGGCAGTGACACGAGTCAAGTTACCGATGGGCTCCAAGGCGCACAAGCCGGCGGATTCTGGCGCAGCCGTAGGCAACGGCGCAAGGTTTTGTAGCTTTCAGGACGTAAACTTTAGGTCGTTTAAACAAGCAATCTCTAGCCTGTTTAATATGCGAGCGCGCACGCCCTGAGGCGAGCTAATCAAGGCTCAATTGCGGCCAACGAAGCGGCTCGCCATACCCGTCATTGGTCAGGCAAAAGCCACGTATCCACCACCCGCCGATCCAGCTCCTCCCAATCCGCCATGCCCAACACTCGCGTGGTGTTCAACCCGCGCAAATAACCGCGCAGTTGATTGGCGGTGGCTCGCACAAGCTCCGGGTCGGGTGCGATTTCGCTTAGCAGTACGGTTTCGTACTCGATCAAATACTCGGCCACCCGATCACGGAAATCGGGCAGGACGGCGTCGCGGATCAGGTCAAACGTTCTCAAGGAAAGGCCTCATCAATCTTTTTAAGTTGTGATTGAGTGTGTACGAGTCTGCACGGCACGCAACTATTGCTGGAAGTAATAGTGACAATCAAGAAACACAAGTTCTGCTTTGTCAGCAATGACCGGACAATCGTCCCCATCGAACACCGCCCGTGACGCTGTTTCGTCACCTGCTGAACCGGACTTTTTATTTTCAGGATGACATCCATGCGCCCTTTGTTTGTGCCTGTCATGGCGTTTGCCTCTTTGTTGCTCGCCGGTTGCGCCTCTGCGCCGAACGACCCGACGCTGACTTTGCAGACCCGTAAGACACCTGCGCAATACGCCGACTGCGTTGTGCCGAAATTGCAGGGCAGTGCGTTGAACCCGACCGTCTCGCAGACCCAGCGCAGCTACCGGATCGTGGTGCCGAGCAAAGTCTCCGCAGACAACGTGCTGGAAGCTTACAAGGCTGGCAGTGGCGGCAAGGTGTTCGTCTACGAGCGGCAATTGCTGGCCTCGAACTTCCTGCCGTCGAGTTTTGGACGCGCCGCACAGGATTGCATCTGACCCGGCCGTAAACGTTTTTCAAGCGCTCCTTTGGTTGGCCGCAACCAACCAAGTTTTTTGCCCCGCACCGCGTTTCGGTTGTGGGGCTTTTTTTTGTTCATTACGGAATCCCGCGCCACAAAAAACCTGTCTGTTCATGCTCCTGTGCGGCAGTTACCTGTACAAACCGCAGGCCAAGGGCTTGGCGATTGCCGCCGGCACCGCCGTGGTGGCTGCCTTGATGTTTGCGGCAATCGAAGCGGGACTGATTGAGCGTCGGCCGTTTAACGCGGAGGTGACTGCGGGCATCGCGTTAGGCATCCCGGCCGTGTACGTGCTGACGAAACTCAAGTTTCATCGGGTTGACGAGTTCCTCGGGGACATCAGCTATGGCGTGTTCCTGAATCACTTTGTGGTGATGTACTCCTGCGCGCTTTCTGGCCCGTTGCCTACGACGCGCACATCGTTGCCGCCGTTCTGGTCCTGTCGTTCGGATTGAGCTGCGTTTCGTACTACTGAATCGAACGGCCGGCCCTGAAACTCCGTCATGCGCTTCGGGCTGGCGCGAGGTATGGCGTGGGTAAGCCGCAAGGCGGCGAAACAGCGGTTTAGTGCATGTGGTGGCTGGTGTTCGTAGAGCGGAGGCCGATTGGCAATCGACATGCCTTCGCTGGATTGCGGCCTTCTGGGATTACTGACCGCTTGTTGAGTCCGGACATCCGTCCAGGCCAAGACAGCCTGCTCGCGCGGGGGGTGGAGGCCGGACGGAGGTTCCAGACATTGCGGGCAAACTATCGACAAATGCCGCAATCTGTCGCGTGCCGCGCAAGTGCAGCGTAGGAATTTGCGGGCCTATGGTTTGGCGCACTGCCTCGATACCTGCGCGGTAGCCACGATCAAAATTCCACACGAAGTTCAGAAAGGTCAGGAACGCCCGGTCGAGCTTCTCGGTACAGCCTTTCGGAAGGTCATGGCGAGGGCGGTTCATTACGCTGCGCATGATCACCCGGGCGAAACAGGTGAGCCGCGGCGTATCGAGCCAGATGATCAGGTCGGCACGGGGCAGGCGAAGGTCGAAGGTTCGCCGCGCATAGTTGCCTTCACAGACCCAGGCATCCTGTGCGATCGCTTCGCGGACCCGCGCGCGGAACTGCTCAGCGTCGGGCTCGACCCAGCCGGGCTCCCAGAACAGCGTGTCCAGATGCACCACGGGCAGGCTCAAGCGTTTGCCGAGGGCGCGGGCGAGGGTAGATTTGCCGCTGCCGGCATTGCCCAGAATTACAATCCGTTGCATGAAGACTTCCTGTCGCGAAAAAAGCCGGCGATTGTGCAGGTTTTGGAGGGTCAGTTAAAGGCTCAAGTGGCGCGGGACCGTACCACGGGAATGAATGCCGTCGCTCGGTCACACGTTCTCATTATCCAACCGGGTAAACGAATACCGATCGATATCAGACCTGAGCTGCCAACCCTGGCTTTGCCAATAGCTGGCAGCTGCTCCATTGGTCTTGAAAACGTCGAGATGACATTTAAGTATTCCGAGTTTCTCAAGACTCGAAAGGCAGCGCTCTACCAGCGCATTGGCGATGCCTTGCCGCCGATGCTGAGGAAGGACAACCAGATGCTGCAAATAGCCTCTGCGACCGTCGTGCCCACACATGACGCAACCGCACAGAACGGCACCGACTTCAGCCACGAAGCTCATTCCGGGATTTCGTTCCAGATATCTCGAAGTCGATTCACGCGAGTCGGCATCCCGCAAGGAAACGCCTGGGGTACGCCTCATGAGGTCAATGACCGCATCGTAATCGTCCATGGTCATCACACGGATGTTGAACATTGCTTGAGCCTGGCTTTGATCACTGTCGGGTTGGGCAGACTAGCAGAAGCACCGAGCGGCTATCGACCCCAGCATTACGAGTCAGTTAACGCGATCTCGAACAACAGCCTCGCATGGCAGCAGCCTATGGCCCTCGTCGAGTTCTTCGGCGTGATGGACGCCCCAATCGATCAGCGATTCAAGGATGGACCGCAGGCTTTCGCCCAGCGGGGTGAGCAGGTATTCGATCCCCTGACGATCCAGGGCGCTGGGTTGCCGGCTCACCACCCCATGTTCCTCAAGCGCTCGCAGTTGCTCGATCAACACCTTCTGCGAGATGCCTGTAATGCGCTTCTCCAAATCACAGGTACGGTGCGGTCCGTCCAGCAGCACATGAAGGATGACCCCCTTCCAGCGCCCGGAGAGGACAGCCAGCGTGCGCTCGATCGGCAAGCCCGGCAGTCTATTGATTGTCTTCATTTGCCACCACTGACTAAACGGTGTGTAGATGGGCGCGACTTACGAAAAGTACGCTTTCCTTCCGATCAAGACCGATGCGAAGGAGGCCACATGATAGACCTGTTTGAATCTCAGTTGCTTGGCGGCAACGTTGTGGTGAAGAACCGCATGGTCATGGCACCCATGACTCGCACGCGTACGTCCGAGGGTGACGTCCCGAATGAGTTGATGGCCACCTACTACGGGCAGCGAGCCAGTGCCGGCCTGATCATCACCGAGGCAACGGACATTGCGCCGTCCAGCAATGGCTACGCCATGACCCCCGGCATCTACACGCAAGCCCAGCGGCAGGGCTGGCGTTTGGTGACCGATGAAGTTCACCGCAATGGCGGCACGATATTTGTGCAACTGTGGCACGTCGGCAGGATGGCCCATCCATCACTCCTGCCGAACGGCGAGGCGCCTTGGGGTGTGACCGATGAACGGGCTGACTCGCAGGTGTTCGCCCACGGCCCGGATGGCAAGTTGGCCCATATCCCGGCAGGCAAGCCTCGGCGCCTGAGGCCGGAGGAAGTGATGGCTTTGGTCGACACCTTCACCCGAGGCTGCGTCCACGCCCGGGAGGCCGGATTTGACGGTGTCGAAATCCACGGAGCCAACGGTTATCTGTTCGAGCAGTTCATGAACTCGGTGCTCAATACCCGCACCGATTTATATGGAGGCGCAAGCGTAGAAAACCGTACACGGTTCCTGCTGGAAGTCGTTGAAGCGGCGGTGCGTGAATTGGGTCCGGGGCGGGTGGGTGTGCGCCTGTCGCCGTTCGGCAAGTTCAATGGCATTCCGGCGGACCCTCGCACCGAGGAAACCTTGCTGTACGTTGCCGAGCGTTTGGGTCGTCTCGGCGTTGCCTATCTGCACCTGGTCTACGAGCTGATGCCTGCGGAGAACATGGAGGTGGCCGAGTTCAAATCCCACCACCTCGACCACGCTCTGCTGGCCAAGGTTCGGGCAGTGTTTCCTGGCGCAATCATCTGGTGCGGCGGCTTCACTGATCGCAAAAACGCTGAGGATGCGCTCGACACCGGGTTAGTGGACCTGATCGCCTTCGGCAGACCCTATATCGCAAACCCGGATCTGGCTGAGCGTCTCAAGCACGGTTGGCCGTTGGACGAAGCGGACCGATCTACGTATTACACTCGATGCGGGGAGGTGGGTTATACGGACTTTCCTGCCTATTCCCTAGGTCGTGCTTCACGCCGGGTAGGCTGATAGCGGCGGTGGGGCGAGCGGGCGTTTGATACTGGGTGGTGCTGTGAATGCCTGCGGGTCGCCGCCGTCGCTGATGGGGCAGGCACAGCAATACGTGTTGTGAATCTCCGTATCAGCGAGCTACCCAAAGCGGTGACCATGAGTGCGCGGCGCCGTCCCGAACATTTGTTCGAGAGACAATGTGACGTGGGCCGGGTTTGTTGGGCGTGCGGGGGTCGGCTTGATCATAGGTGGCGTGTTCATCGTCAGCTTTTGGCCGATTGTTGCTTTCGCGACGGGCTGCAACCCAAACCGGTCATTCGTGACGGGCAGAAAACGGCCATTAGCTGTCTTTCGTGAAGGGCAGTTTTGGCTTATTTGCCGCATCTTGCCAATCCACCGAATACGCGGAGGGGCAGAACTGGCGGAGCCGATGGAAATGGTACAGGTCCAAACAAACGCCCGACAATGCCGGACGCCTGTTCTCAAGGTCTGTACTCAGAAACGATAGTTGGTGCTCAGCTCCAGCGTCCGAGGGGCACCGGGCGTGATCAGATCCACCGAACCATGCGCCGAAGCATAGTAGTCCTTGTCGAAGACATTGCGCAGACGCAGGGCCATGTCCCATTTCGGCTGGTTGTAGAGCAGTGTAGCGTCCACTGTTGTGTAAGCCGGCATGACCACCGTGTTATCCAGCGCGGTATAGCGATCATCGACATAGTTGGCCCCCATGCCCACACGCCAGGTTTGCGTCAGCGAACGCACTAACCACAAGTTGGCGCTGTGGCGCGGTGTCAAGGTGGGTACCTGGCCTTCGTTGGCGACCCCGTTGGTACGGCTGTTGGACTTGGTGATCTCCGCATCCAGAAAGGCGTAACCGGCATAAACCTGCCATTTGTCACTCAACTGCCCGCTGGCGGTCAGCTCAAGGCCATCGGTGCGCTGCTCACCAGCAAGCACCAGTTTGGTCGGGTTCGCCGGATCGCTGGTTTTCATATTGGTGCGTTCCAGGCGGAAAAGCGCCGCCGTCAACGCCAGGCGATTGTCGAGCAGGTCCCACTTGCCGCCGATCTCGAAATTGGTGGTTGCCTCTGGTTCAAGATCCTGGTTCGTCGTACTCAGGGCGAACATCTCGGCGGAGGGTTGGTAGGAACGGCTCACCGAGACGTAATAGGACTGCACTTGATCAGGCTGGTAGACCAGACCGACTCGCGGGCTCCAGGTAGTATCGGTGCGGGACAGATTGCTGTGCGTCAGGTCGTCGGAGTATTCCTGGTCGAACACGTCATAGCGCACACCCAGCAGAGCCTTCCACTGTGGCGCCAGTTCGATCAGATCCTGCACGTAGAAGCCGGCAGTGTCCTGAGTATTGGTGCCCTTGGCGGTTTGCCGGTTGGCCTGGAACGGCACGTCGACCAAGGCATCGCGGTACACCGGCACCCTTGCCACATCGGATTGGCTGAACACGGACTGGTCCTTCACCTGGCGCCCCAGTTCCACACCATAGAGCAGGTTATGGTTCATCCCGGCGAGCACCGCGCGCTGCTTGAGTTCGGTCTGATTGAACCAACCGTCTTCCTTGCGCTGCACGTTGCCACGGTTGAGTTTTACCAGCAGTTCACCATTGGGCGCAGTAACGAAACGTGTCGGGCTGGAGTCAGCGAGTGTGTTGTTGCGATCCAGGTCGTAGTGGTAGTAACGACTGGTATTGCTCAGACTGAAATCGTCGTTGATCCGGTAGTTGACACCCGCCGTGAATGAGAACACTTCACTGCGGGTGTAGTCATCATCCGGGTCGGCGGCACCGAAGCGCTTGTCGCGGTCCACGTCGACCGGACGATCACCTCGTGCCGGGATGCCGAAGTCAATCAGGCGCTTGTCATACAGATAGGTAGCACCCAGGTCCAGCTCCAGATCATCCGAGAGTTTGAAGTAGGCCGAAGGCGCGATGGCTTTGCGGTCGATGTAGCCGTCATCCCGAAAGGTGTCGCTGTTCTCCACAGCACCGGTCACCCGGAATGCCTTGTCGTTTTGCTGCTGATCGGCCCAACCGGCATCGAACTGGGTGCGCTTTTTGCCTTCACTGTCGAAGCTGGCACCCACTTCCTGCTTGGGGGTGAAGTTGGGTTTTTTACTGATGCTATTGATCAGGCCACCGGAAGAACCGCGGCCATAGAGCACTGCGGCCGGCCCCTTGATCACTTCCACCCGCTCGACGTTGGACAGATCCCGGAAGTACAGCGCATCGTCACGAATGCCGTCGACGTACATGTCGCCAATGGCACTGAAACCACGAATGGTGACCTGGTCGCGCTGACCGTCACCATTGGACAGGCCGATACCGGGGACATTCTTCAGCACGTCTTCCATCGACTGAGCCCCCTGATCCTTGATGACGCTCTGGGGAATCACGTTGACGGTTTGCGGGATATCCCGAAGCGGGGCATCGATTTTCAGCGCGCTCCTGCTCTCGGTTGGCATGTAGCTCTGCTCGCTGTATTCACTGTTCACAGCGGTGGCAGGCAAGGTTAGAGCAGACGCCGTTTCTGCTTGTAAATCAGGTACAACCAGAACGCCCAGCAACGACAGAGACGCTGGATAAATGCGCGATCGAGTCACCATGAACACCTTTTGTATGAATTATCGCGCAGATGATAACGATTATCTTTTGTAAGTAAATACATATCATTCTGATACACATCATTGGCGCCACTCGGTGCGGTCGTCTCAATCTGATAAATCGCCGACTCCGTCTGTATCCCTCGAGGATCAAGGAGAGGAACGGGCTCGGGTGTTTTTGCTGCGTGTTTGAAAAACGCTTGAGTCTTCCAATGGAAGGAAGCTACGCCGACCAATCAGAAGATGGCGCGGGAAAGGCTCGGGGATTGAATGACTGCAATGGGTCGACTGCGGCCCTTCGCGACAGGCAGCAAACAACCATACCTGACGTTGGCGACAGGCAGAAATCGGCCAAAATCGGACATGACCCTCGCGCATTTACCCCTGTAAACCATCAATGCATTCCCGCCATTGCAGAGTCAAAATTTCATCTTGAACCCCATCGCGTCAGAGCAATGCGCATTGCCCTCAAAGCTTTGCTGCTACCCCGCAGATAAGCACCGTGCCGTCTGCACCTTAAGTGGATTAACTACTCGCCGAGTTCGGCCAGAAACGGCGATCTGCATGTGCCCTTGCAAACGCTAGGCGTTTCTCCGCGTACTCGCTCCAATCGTCGCGGTCACGCATCCGTGGCGGTCAGGCTGTCATCTGGTGGCAAGCGGTCCACCCGTAATGCATCAACGACCAGCGAAAATGCCTGGGAAGGTTGCCGGCGGCTGGGGTAGTACAGGTGAAAACCGCCGAAAGGCTCACACCAGTCTTCCAACACCCGAACCAGGCGCCCTTGAGCCAGTTGTGAGGCAAACTCGTCCTCGGGCAGGTAAGCGATGCCCAGCCCGTTGGCCGCTGCATCGGCGATATGGGTAGTGGAGTTGAATACCAATTGGCCGGCTACCCGCACTTTCAGCTTTTTGCCCTGGCGCTCGAATTCCCACGCGTCCATGCCGTCATAAGTAGGGAACCGTATGTCGATGCAGCGATGTGTTGCCAGATCGCGAGGGTGTTCAGGGGCGGGGTTTTGGGCGAAGTAGCTTGGCGCTGCCACGACCGCCATTCGTATAGCCGGGCCGATGGGCACGGCAATCATGTCTTGGGCCACCGTGTCACTGAAGCGCACGCCGGCATCGAAGCGGTCGGCGACGATATCGCGAAAGCCATAGTTGATATCGAATTCCAGCTTGATATCCGGGTACATCTGCAGCAGTGGGGTTAGCTTGGGTAGCAGCGTGGTCTTGATGATGTTGTCACCGCAGGTGATCCGCACCGTGCCGGCCGGCTTGTCGCGCAGCTCGGTCAAGGCTTCTACTTCAGCCTCGATTTCATCGAAGCGATGGCCCACCGCTTCCAGCAGCCGCTCACCCGCCGTGGTCAGAGAAACACTCCGAGTGGTGCGAGTAAGCAAGCGAATTTTTAGACGTGCTTCCAGGGCCGACACCACCTGACTCACTGCCGATTGGGTCACCTCTAGTTGAACCGCCGCGCGGGTAAAGCTGCCCACGCGCGCCACGGTCACAAAGGCCAGCAGATCGTTGAAATTGTGTTTAGCCATAGCGATATCACTCGGGCGATTGATTAGCTGTGTTTATAACCGCATTAAGTATTCATTAGCTAATCAAAATCTCGTCATTCAGCAACAATAGCTGGCATCCCAGCCCCTCTTGCAAGAAGAGGGGCGAGCCCGGCGCTAACTGCCTGCGTCGCCGTTAGCTTTCCTCTGAAAAGGATGCTCCATGAAAAAACTTCTCGTAATGCTCGGGTTGCTGCTGAGTTCATTCACCGCGTTAGGAGCCGATATGTCCAACGGTGCAGATAATTTCTTCAAAAGTGACAAGGTGACCGTGCAAAAGGTCAGCTTCAAAAATCAGTACCAGCTCAATGTGGTGGGCAATCTGTTCATTCCTAAAGGTCTGGACAACGCCGCCCGTAGCCCGGCCATTATCGTTGGCCACCCCATGGGCGCGGTAAAGGAGCAAAGCTCCAACCTGTATGCGCAAAAACTGGCGGAACAGGGCTTCGTTACTCTGGCGCTGGATTTGTCGTTTTGGGGCGAAAGTGAAGGCATGCCACGCAATGCAGTGCTGCCGGACATGTACGCCGAGGACTTCAGTGCCGCCGTGGATTACCTGGGCACGCGGCCTTTTATCGACCGTCAGCGGATCGGCGTGCTGGGTATCTGTGGCAGCGGTAGCTTTGTGATCAGCGCGGCCAAGATCGACCCGCGCATGAAAGCCATCGCCACTGTCAGCATGTACGACATGGGCGCCGCCAACCGCAACGGTCTCAAGCATTCGCAAACCCTTGAGCAGCGCAAGCAGGTCATCGCAGCTGCGGCCGAGCAACGCTATGTGGAATTCACGGGCGGCAAGATCGAATACCCCGGCGGCACTGTGCAGGAGCTCGATGCCGACACCCACCCCATTCAGCGCGAGTTCTTTGACTTCTACCGCACCCCGCGTGGCGAATTCACCCCGACAAGCTCCACGCCACAACAGACCACCCGCCCGACGCTGAGCAGCAACACCAAATTCATGAATTTCTACCCATTCGTAGATATCGAGAGTATTTCGCCCCGCCCGATGCTGTTTGTCGCAGGTGAAAACGCCCACTCCCGCGAGTTCAGCGAAGAGGCGTTCCGCTTGGCGGGTGAGCCTAAAGAGTTGGTCATTGTGCCCAATGCCGGCCATGTCGATCTGTATGACCGGGTAGAGCTGATTCCTTTCGCCAAGCTGACCCAGTTCTTCCAGGACAACTTGAAGTAACCGGCTGCACCACCCCACCGAGGCTTATCAATCCAACCATGAACAACACTTGCGCTGACACCCATTTGGGCGCCACCTCCGCCAGCGAAACAGGCACCCGTACTGCTCACTGGGGCGGCGTTTATGCGATGACATTGTGCGTGTTCGCGCTGATTGCATCGGAGTTCATGCCAGTCAGCCTGCTGACGCCATTGGCAGACGACCTGCACGTCAGTCAAGGTTTGGCAGGGCAGGGGCTTGCCATCTCTGGCGCGTTTGCAGTGTTGGCTAGCCTGTCCATCAGCTGGATCGCCGGCACCATCAATAGAAAGACGCTGCTTCTGGCGCTCACTGGCTTGATGGCGGTGTCGGGCGCCGTTGTGGCATTTGCCCCGAACTACCTGATCTATATGGTTGGGCGTGCCCTGATTGGTGTGGTGATTGGCGGCTTCTGGTCGATGTCGGCAGCCACCGCGATGCGCCTGGTTCCGGCTGCACAGGTACCCAGGGCGCTGGCTGTTTTCAACAGCGGCAACGCTCTGGCGATGGTGGTGGCAGCGCCACTGGGCAGTTATCTGGGCTCCGTAATAGGTTGGCGCGGTGCATTTTTCTGCTTGGTTCCGGTGGCACTGATTGCCCTGGCCTGGCAATGGACAAGCCTGCCCAGTATGGCAACACAGGAACGTTCGCCAGGTGCCGGCAATGTTTTCAAACTGTTGAAAAATCGCACGGTGGCGCTGGGTATGGCCGCCAGCGGCCTGTTTTTCATGGGCCAGTTTGCACTGTTCACTTACCTGCGCCCGTTTCTGGAAACAATAACTTTGGTTAACGTGCCAACCCTTTCTCTGTTGCTATTGACGATCGGCATAGCTGGCTTTTGTGGCACGACGATGATCGGCGGGGTGCTGAAACGCAGCCTCTACGGCACCCTGAGTACTACCTCACTGCTGATGGCCGCGATTGCTTTGGCGCTGATTCCTTCCGGCACTTGGGTTATCGCCGTGGCGGTACTGCTGGGGCTCTGGGGATTTATTGCGACGGCAGCGCCCGTGGGCTGGTGGAGTTGGATTGCGCACGCCTTGCCACATCACGCCGAGGCGGGCGGTGGACTGATGGTGGCAATCGTGCAGTTGGCCATCGCGGTGGGTTCCACCGTGGGCGGCGTACTGTTTGACACTCTCGGCTACCAAAGCACTTTCATCGCCAGCGCAGCGCTGCTGATGCTAGCCGCCTTGATGACGTTTCTAACCTCACGTTCGCCTGTGCCGCACACCCGGTGACCATCCATTCGACGGAGCAAGGCCATGCATTCTCGCCGTCTCGGCACCGATTACTCCCAGAGCTGGAAGGGCCTTTGGCTGGCGGCATTGATGCCATTGGCCCTATCGGCTTCACCCCTCGCCGCTGCGACGGATATCGCAGGCCCGTCAACAGGCAAGGAGAACACCACGATGTGGATGACCGTCGGCCAACAGCGCTTCGCCATATCTCTTGAAGATACCCCGACCACTCGGGAGCTTGTCGCCAGATTGCCGCTCAGCCTGAACATGACCGAGCTGCACAATAACGAAAAGTACGCCACCTTGGAGCATCCGTTACCCACCCAAGCCTACCGGCCAGGAACCCTCCACGGCGGCGATTTGCTCTTGTACGGTGGAGACACCTTGGTGGTCTTTTATAAAACCTTTACCTCGTCTTACTCCTATTCCCGTGTCGGCCGCATCGACAACCCGGCAGGCCTGGCCAAGGCCCTGGGCCGCGACGATGTTCGGGTGACGTTTTCAGTTGACTAGGGATGCAAGGCTAGCGCGACTCGAATTGCTCAAGCGCTGTACGTCAGCCCCACACTTGAACTGATACAGGAGTCTTCCATGAACCACTCTCGCTCCGCCTCAACCCTAGCCGCACTGGCGTTTTTTACCGGCACTTACTTCGGGCCAGCCGTCGCGGCCGAGCAGAACCCGGCTAGCCAGCAAATCACTCGCGCGGGAGAGCAAGCCTCGATGTCAGGGCCTGCCGATTATTTCACTGGCCGTGTACGGATTGACCCTTTAACTGCTGCAACGGCCGACATCAACACCTCAACGGTCTACGTCACCTTTGAGCCTGGCGCTCGTTCGGCTTGGCACACGCACCCTACCGGGCAATATCTGGTGGTGACAGCGGGGGTAGGACGTACTCAGGAATGGGGAAAGCCCGTGCAAGAATTACGCCCTGGTGATGTGGTGTGGTGCCCGCCGGAGGTTAAGCACTGGCATGGCGCCGCGCCATCGACTGCCATGACGCACATGGCTATTACCGGCACGAAAAACGGCAACAACGTCAGTTGGATGGAGAAAGTAAGCGATGAACAGTACCCAACCAGGTAAGCGCTGCCATGTTCGGTTGGGCGCGCTTTGCTCGACCTTGGCACCGACAATCAAACCCGGCTTTTGGGCGCGCCGGTATCAGGACCGCTTTTTGAATTCGCCCCCGCCATTGATCAGTTTTTGAAGGGCCATCTGTTTGGCGACATCTTCGCCCGCGACAACCTTGAATGGGCTGACCGTGAACTGGCCACCGTAGGGGCCATCGCCGCGATGCCAGGGTTAGAGCCGCAGCTGGAGTCGCACCTGAAAATCAGCATGAATGTTGGCCTGACAGTGCAGCAGCTGCATCAGGTGGCTAGCGAACTGAAGGCAGGCGGTGAGCTAGATGGAGCTGAGCGCATTTTAGTGGCCTTGGAAAAAATCAGCGGCTGAACGCGGTATCGGGCAGGGAGCGATTGATGGGCCGTGCGGCTATTTTCATCTTGCGGACCGGCGGCGCTGGCAAAGTACACCACGCCTGGAGGTATGAAGAGTAATTATCAAGTCGTTTAGGCGTGCGTTGATGCGTTCTCTTTTGCTCGCAAAGCGCATTAGCAAATGAAGCCCAACCTGAAACAGCAGGCACAAAAACCACGGCAAGGCTGCTTCTCCTCACCGGGCTACACTCTGTTCCGATTTGTGAACCTGCTGCGGAGCCGTACATGAAAGTTGGTGTGATTTCCGATACCCACGGCTTGCTCCGCCCTGAAGCCCTTGCTGCCCTGGCGGGGTGTGAACGAATCATTCACGCGGGCGACATCGGCAACGCCGACATTCTCGATCAACTAAAGGCTATCGCCCCCCTGTACGTCGTTCGCGGGAACAATGACCTGGACGCCCCTTGGGCAGCAAATATCCCCGATCTTCTTCGTTTCGAACTCAACGGATGGGAGACGCTGTTGGTGCATGACATCGCCGATGTCCCAGCCGAGCTTGAGTCGAGTACAAAACTGGTGATCACCGGCCATTCGCACAAGCCACGCATAGAGTGGCGCGGCGATCAGCTCTATCTCAATCCCGGCGCCGCGGGACGGCGGCGCTTCAAGCTGCCGGTGACGTTGGCTTTGCTGGAAGTGCTCGATACCTCGATGGAGCCGCGCCTGGTCTCGCTGTTGGAGTGATTTTCGCTAGCAGGGGCACTGGAGCATTTTCGCAAAAAAAACGGCCCGTTTAATAAAACGAGCCGTCGTTGTGAAGGTGCTATTTCAGATCTGCCTCACAGGTGATCCGCATCAATCACTGCCTTGGCGAACGCCTGCGGATCTTCCTGCGGCAGGTTGTGGCCGATGCCGCCGCTGATCAGCCGGAACTCGTATTTGCCGGTGAAGCGCTTGGCGTAATCCTCGGGCTTAGGGTGCGGCGCACCGTTGGCATCGCCTTCAAGGGTGATGGTCGGCACGCTGATGGACGGCGCGGTGGCCAGTTTCTGTTCGAGCGCCTCGTATTGGGGCTCGCCCTGGACCATGCCCAGACGCCAGCGGTAGTTGAAGACGGTGATTTCGACATGGTCAGGGTTGTCCAGCGCCTTGGCGCTGCGGTCGAAGGTGGCGTCGTCGAACGCCCATTTCGGTGAAGCCAGTTGCCAGATCAACTTGGCAAAATCATGGGTGTTTTTCTCGTACCCGGCGCGACCGCGGTCAGTGGCGAAGTAAAACTGATACCACCACTGCAATTCAGCCTTGGGAGGCAGTGGGTTCTTCCCGGCCGCCTGATTGCCGATCAGATACCCGCTGACCGAGACCAGCGCCTTGACCCGTTCTGGCCACAGCGCCGAGACGATGCCGGCGGAACGTGCGCCCCAGTCATAGCCACCGAGCACCGCTTGCTTGATCTTCAGCGCATCCATGAAGTCGATGACGTCACTGGCCAGTGCAGCCGGTTGGCCATTACGAAGGGTTTTATCGGACAGGAAATGCGTATCGCCGTAGCCACGCGCATACGGCATCAATACGCGATAACCCTTCGCCGCAAGCAGCGGTGCCACTTCGTCATAGCTGTGAATGTCGTACGGCCAGCCGTGCAGAAGAATCACCACTGGCCCGTCGGCCGGGCCGGTTTCGGCGTAGGCCACGTTCAGCAGGCCGGCCTTGACGTGCTTCAGCGGGCCGAACGGGGAGGGTGTTGAATAAGTGGCGTCGGCCTTGATTGCAGCCGGCTGAGTGGCGGCGGGCGTTTGTGCGTGGGCCGCACCGAGCGCGCCGAACAGGGCAAATGCCAGGATCGACGAGCTGACCAAGCGGCGGCGGGTGTTGCCGATGTTTTTTTGCATTGCCATCTTCATGGTGATGTCTCCGTTGCAAGCCGTTGGCCAGGGGTTCTGGCTGAGTCCCTTGAAACCTTGAGTGCATTTGAGCGCGGTGACGTATCTGGCCTGTGTCGAATCCCGTGCCCGGTGAAAACTGATGTATCAAGAGGATAGCCAGACACACTGCGATACACAGCGGCGCAGCAAAATAACGACCATTGGTGCACTCGAAATTCGCGATATTGGCGCTGTGTTGCGACCCAAGCGGCGCGTACTCTTTTCAAGATCAACGGGCCGATCTGACAGAGGATAAACCGTGGCGACGAACGACCTTTTCAGCGTAAAAATCCCTGACAGCAAAATGGCCCGCGAGGTGACACAGCTCATTCGCGACACAGAAAGCGAGTTGCTGTTTTCCCACTCCACCCGCGTCTTTTTCTGGGGCGCTTTGCTCGGGAAGCGCAAGGGCCTGGCCTTCGACCCGGAGTTACTCTACGTCGCCGCTATGTTTCACGACCTCGGCCTGACCTCGATCTATCACGAGAGTCAGCTTCGCTTTGAGGTGGACAGTGCGAATGCCGCGCGCGATTTCCTGCGAGGCCATCTCATCGCCGAAGGGGACATCGAGAAAGTCTGGAACGCCATCGCGCTCCACACGACGCCGGGCATTCCTGAGCACATGCATTCAGAGATCGCTCTGGTGCAGGCCGGCGCGGGAATGGATGTGGCTGGACGTGGTTTTGAGCTGTTCACAGACGAGCAGCGCCAAGCAGTGATCGCCGCTTATCCCCGCGACAACGACTTTGCCCATCAGATGATCGACGCGTTTTATCACGGGCTGCAGCATCGGCCCCAGAGTACATTCGGGACCTTCAACGATGATTTTCTTGCTTACAAGGATCCGGGTTTCCAGCGAGTGAATCTTTGCAGCGTCATCTTGGGTTCGAGTTGGGAGCGGTGAGTTTTCCACTCCACGGCCCGGATGTTTTGGCCGGGAGATGCCTTTCGCGTGGATCGGTTCACACTTGTCCGCTCAAGCCCTGGTATTCCACGCCACCGCACACAGCGCAAGTCCGGCCACATTGAGGGTGACGGGATTAAAGGCATCCCTGAGCATGGATGGATTGAAAATTGCGACATCCAGCAGCAGGCCAGCCAGCGCCGTCGAAGCAACGATCAGCGGCAAGGCGAGCCGTGACGCGAGCACTATCCATAAGGCCAGGGCAATTTCCGCGACCCCGGCGGCATAGGCAAACAACTCCACCTGATCGATGCCATGGGCTTGAATCATGGTCCGCTCGCCGGGGCTCAGCCACAGCAACTTGGGCACCAGACCGTGGTAGGCAAACATGAACGCCAGGCTTCCCCGGGCGATCCAGTGGGTGCGTTTCAAGGCGCTCACGTGGGCGTTTTCAAGAACCGACGTTCATGGTCGGGATTGGGCAACAGGCACGTGTCGTATTTTCCAAAGAGCCGATATCGATTCAGCGCAATGCGATCGTAGGCCCAATCTCGCAGCCTGCGTGGGCAGGCGCGCAACAGTCTCAGCGGGCGCCAGGCACCGGGCAGTTGGGTGATGACTTCGAAGATGGCATCCGAACGCACCCAGTAATGCTGGTCGCGGATCACGGCCATGGTATCGAATTGATCCAGGGGCAAACCTGCCCACGCCAGCAGCGCTTGCCCCTCGGGCGATTGCACTGCCGCCAGCCGCACGCGTCGGTGATGATCGTGGCGGATCAAAAACCTTGCCCAGCCATTGCATAGCTTGCACACGCCGTCGAACAAGACCACCGTTTCGCCGGGCTGGAGCAACGGCGCGGGTGAGGGTCGGATTCTGGACGCTGGCATAGACACCTGTCTGTTGGGGGTTGGTACCCCGGATCATACCCGCGTGCCTGGGCGAAAGTCTTTACGGGTTACCTGTCACACCAGCCAGTCAGCGTGGAGCTTGGGAAAGTGTTCCTGAAGCCATTCCAGAAAGACTTGCACTTGAGGCGCCAAGTGCGTTCGGCTCGGGTACAGCACGGCGACTGGGCGAGGTTGAGGGCGATATGGCTTCAGAATCTCCACCAGTGCGCCGCTGGCCAGATATTGCCCCACTGTAATGCCTGGCGCTTGAAGGATTCCGAAGCCTGCCAAACCACATTGCACATACGCATTTGATTCGGTAACGGTAATGCCCGCCAGGCTGATATGAGCCCTGTCCTGGCCATTAATCGAGAAGTGCCACGGCAGTGTCCTGTTGTTTTGGCCGGACAGGAAGTTGACACCGCGATGCGCAACCAAATCCTCAAGCGTTGTGGGCTCGCCGTTCTCGTGCAAATAGTTGGGGGCAGCGCAGGTCACCATGGTTGCCATCCCGATCGGGCGCGCTATCAAGGTCGAATCCGGCAGCTCGCCTATGCGTAGCGCGCAATCGACCCCTTCACCCACCAGATCGACTGTCCGATCCGTCACTCCAAGTACCAGATCGATTTCAGGAAAGAGATGGGTGAACGCCTTCAGGCTCTCCATGAATTCAACTTGCGCGAAGGCCGTTGGAATATCGATGCGCAGACGTCCCCCAAGCGTGGAGCCCGAGCGGTCGAACATCGACGTCGCGTCAGCGACATTCCCGAGGATTTCCTTCACCCGCTCGTAAAAGCGCTCGCCTTCCGCTGTCAGCTTCACTTGCCGTGTCGTGCGCTGAAATAAGCGAACGCCCAGCGACGTCTCAAGTTCCTGGATGTATCGGGTCACTTGCGGGCGCCCGATCTGCAGCGATTCCGCCGCTTTGGTGAAACTGCCCAGTTCCGCCAGTTTGGCAAACAGACGCATCGATTGAAGCAGCTCCATGACAATTCTCCTCAGAAATCGATTGTTGCCGCTGAAAAGAACAATGATGTCATTTTCTACGCATTTATTGCGTTCTTTCAAAATTCAACAATGGCGCCAGAGCACACCTGATCAATCGTCAGTGCTGACCCATCACACTTTGGAGAACTGCAAATGAAGGCTTGGTTACTGAAAGACTTTGGACTCGATAACCTTGAGCTCGGAGAAGTGCCGACTCCACAACCCAAAGCCGGTGAGCTGCTGGTGAAAGTCGGCGCCGTCTCCCTTAACTTTCGCGACAAAGCCATCGTCGACGGTATTTATGAACCGCATAAGGTTCCCAAACCGCTGATTCCTGTCAGTGATGCAGCGGGTTCTGTGGTTGCCGTGGGCGATGGCGTGACGCGCTTCAAAGTCGGCGATCGGGTCAATTCGCACCTTTACTCTCGCTGGCTGGATGGCGAACCGGGGCCGCACGAGCCCGATTACTGCTTCGGTTCACCGCTGCCGGGTGGCTTGGCTGAATACATGATCATCCATGAGGACAGCGCGGTGCGTGCGCCGGACAATATGTCTGATGAAGAGGCTGCAACCTTGCCCATCGCCGCACTGACTGCCTGGTATTCGCTGGTCGACTTCGGGCAGATCAAGCCCGGCCAGACCGTTCTCGTCCAGGGCACCGGCGGGGTATCGATTTTCGCCGTGCAGATTGCTACGGCGCTCGGTGCGAAGGTGATCGCCACGTCGAGCAGCGACGAGAACCTGCAAACCGTGAAGCACTTGGGGGCCGTGGCCGGGATCAATTATCGGAGCACCCCCAACTGGGCAGAAGCAGTGCTCAAGTTAACCGACGGCAAGGGCGTCGATCTGCTGCTTGATGTCGCCGGTGGCAGCGGTATCAATCAATCTGTTGCCGCTACAAAGGCGGCAGGGCGTATTGCGCAGATTGGCTTCCTGACCGGGCAGACCGTTGAACTGAACCTGATGCCACTGATCTTCCGTCAGACGACGATTCGCGGTATCGCTGTGGCTCCACGTTCATCGTTCGACCGCATGAACGCGTTTTTGAATGAGCACGACATTCGACCTGTGATTGACCAGGTCTACCCGTTCGAGAAGGCGCGTGAAGCTTACGAACATCTCGCCAGAGGTGCGTTTGGCAAAGTGGTTATCAAGATTGCTTGATGACAGAGAGGGCGTCTAAGTTCGCTCCCACATTTGATCGTCATCGAACACAAATCCTGTGTGCGCTGGAGATTTACTGTGGGAGCGAGCCTGCTCGCGATAGCGATTTATCAGTCACATCAATGCTGAATGTGCCCCCGCTATCGCGAGCAGGCTCACTCCTACATTTGAATCCCGTCGAACACAAATGCCGTGTGCGCTGGAGATTTACTGTGGGAGTGAGCCTGCTCGCGATAGCGATTTATCAGTCACATCAATGCTGAATGTGCCCCCGCCATCGCGAGCAAAGCGACAACGTTTTTAACCGTCAGGCATTGGGATACGGTGCCGGCAACCCCTCTCAATAAACCTGAGGCACGATGATTTCCGGTGGCGTCGGATTGCGCGAGTAGTCTTCCTGGCGCTCGCGTTCCGGTAATTGGATCACCGCCTGTTCCACCTCTTCATAAGGCATCTGCTTGAGCAGGTGATTGATGCAGTTGAGCCGGGCTTTTTTCTTGTCGTCAGCTTGCACCACCCACCACGGGGCTTCGGCGATGTGGGTGCGTTCGAGCATGATCTCCTTGGCCTTGGTGTAGGCCTCCCAGCGCCGACGGGACTCCAGGTCCATGGGGCTGAGTTTCCACTGTTTGAGCGGGTCATGAATCCGACTGAGAAAGCGCAGATGCTGTTCCTGGTCGGAGATGGAAAACCAGTATTTGATCAACTGAATACCGGAGCGGGCGAGCATCCGTTCGAACTCCGGCACGGTGCGGAAGAACTCTTCATATTGGTCGGCGTTGCAAAACCCCATGACCTGCTCGACACCCGCGCGGTTGTACCAGCTGCGGTCGAACAGGACGATTTCACCCGCGGCCGGCAGGTGCGACACGTAGCGCTGGAAATACCATTGCGTACGCTCGCGATCGTTAGGCGCGGGCAGGGCGGCGACCCGGCAGACCCGGGGGTTGAGCCTTTGGGTAATGCGCTTGATCACCCCACCTTTACCCGCCGCATCACGTCCTTCGAACAGAATCACCACTTTATGCCCGGTCTTGACCACCCAACTCTGCAGCTTCACCAGTTCGCCTTGCAGACGAAACAGTTCGCTGAAGTAGCGTCGTCTTTCTTCCTTTTCGCTGTTGTCGCCGACGTGCTCCTCGAACAGCGAGTCGAGGTTGTGTCCATCCTCCAGTAATTCCAGTTCCAGCTCTTCGTCACTGTGATCGAGCAGCTCGCGATGGATACGTTGCACCAGGGTGTCATTGGTTAAAAGCATGGCTGGAACTCCTGACGAGGGTGGAAGTGCCCATGCTAGGCCGGGGGATATGACGGAGAAGTGACGATGGAGGGGCGGGGTCAATAAAAGCGGTGTCATCTTGGTGTCACCTAAGGCATGGCAGGATCATCGCAAACCGTCTTCAACACCCAGCGCAACCCCCGCCCGCGGGCTGATGAATCTGCCAGGAATCCCCATCATGAAAGGAGACGCCTCCCTGTTTGCGGCCATTGACCTGGGCTCCAATGCGTTTCGCCTGATGATTGGCCAGTCGGTCAAACGGAACCAGCAGATCGTGATCCAGGAAGTCAAAACCCTGCGCGAGCCCGTCCGTCTGTCGGAAGGATTCCAGGGCGGTGCGCTGGATGAGTTGGCGTTGGATCGGGGGTGGCAAGCGCTCGCGCGATTCGGCAAAAAACTGCGCGGCTTCGAGGCAGGACGGGTGCGGGCCGTGGCGACCAGCGCGGTGCGCGAAGCCGACAATGCCCAACTGTTTTTGATCAGTGCCGAGCGTCATCTGGGTTTTCGGATTGACGTGATCTCCGGGCATGAAGAAGCGCGACTGGTGTATGCCGGCGTTGCCCATACGATACCGAGTGCCGCGAGTATGCGACTCGTCGTGGACATTGGTGGTGGGTCCACCGAGTTGATTCTGGGGCAGGGCACTCAACCCCTGTTGACCGAAAGCATTGCCATCGGCAGCGGCACTTTTGGCACACGTTACTTTCAGGGCGGGAGCATCACGGCCCAGGCCCTTCTGGAAGCCGAGCGTGTGGCGACGGTGCAGTTTGAAAAGGTTGCACGCCGTTACCGTGCACTGGGTTGGCAGCAGGCCATCGGCTCTTCAGGCACCGCGCGGATGCTTGCCAAAGTGCTTAAGGCCAACGGCTTGAATGACTGCGTCCAAAGCGGAATCACCTATGGCGGCCTGCTGCGCTTGTCGTTGCGCCTTCTTGAAGCGGGGCATGTCCACCAACTCAACTTGGCGGGCTTGCAACCCCATCGCCTGAGTACCTTGCCGGGCGGTCTGGTAGTCATGCTGGCGGCGTTCAAGGTATTTGGCATCTCGCAGATGACACCTTCTGAAGCGGGGTTAAGGCTCGGGGTGCTGCATGGGTTGATGGCCAGGCACTGACTGGATGCTGGGCGCCAGGCTTTACCTGGGCGCAAACCGTCAGTCAGCGAGACCCTGCGACAACGCAGTTCCTGTAGCAGCTGGCGAAGCCTGCGTTCGGCTGCGCAGCAGTCGTGAAGTCATGCGATGCGGTGTATCAGAATAACCGCGTGCAGGTTTTACGACTGCTGCGCAGCCGAACGCAGGCTTCGCCAGCTGCTACGGATCGCGTAACGGCTTAACCGACGGGCATTAAGCAAAGGGGGCGGGGGTGTTCATGACCCTAAAATGGATAAGTAAAGGCGACTTCTTTTTCCACGCCGATGTTTAGAAGCCCCGATCAAGTCGGGGCAAACATCTGAAAGTGAATGGCCGCTATTTTGCGACTTTCAGACTCGCTCTATCAGGTCGTGGCGTAACCGCTTTGACCACATCATCAATCACCGCTTTCCCCATTGCCGTCAAATAGTGTGCGGCCCAGGAAAAACGGTCCGTTTCTCTGTCGTAGGCAGCGTCTTTTGTAAGCGCCTTGGCCAGGAACAGTAGATCTGAAGCCATTGCAAGTGCTGCGTCGACAGGAACGCCGGCGCTGACGTGGAACAGTGGGCGGTCGACGCAATAGATGCAGGGGGTGAAGCCAATGGTTTTTGCTTCTGTTGGTTCGGTCATTGATCACCTCCATAGATGCAAAGGTGAATAGGTGACGAGCAGCACCGCGCAGAAGGCAGGTGGGTTAGAAGACGTATTTCGGACAGATTTAGTTTGTTCATTATCAGTTCCCTTGATTGGATGAACTGCCACTTTGCTGTCTCAAAAGCGTGGGTGGCAGCCGTGCGTGGTGTGAGACCCGGCAATCAAGGTAACCGGTAGGCCCGAAAGCCTTCCACGCACAGCCGCCATAAAACCTGATCGCTGACGAAAAAAAACGCCGCAATAGGTTCTGTGGCGCTTTGCGCCTTGATTGTCCCCGGGGTCTCACGCCCGGTCGCTGAATGTGCAGCGACGTCTGGAGGGTATCCCGACAAAGATAGGAGCAACAAGGCGGCAGCAAGGCAAAAGAGTACTAAACGTACCCCCTTACGCAACTCTAGGATTTTGCCTACAACTCCGACATGAAGCCACTCAATATTCTGAAAGAACACAGCCAGCGACGAAGACGGCCCGCTGTTCGGCGAGGTGGCAGCGCTGGCCCCGATGCAACGCACATGTCCAAGCCCCAAACGGCAGGCGAAAAAAAACCGCCTTTGCGGGGCGGTTCTTTTGTAAGCCACAGCTTGCGACTGAGACTTGGTGCATCTCACGGGAAACACTGGCGTGGGGGCATGATATTGAGCCTTGCTTATCCTTGCAACGTTGTTTTGCTTTGGTTTATTTACGCCATCACGAGTCACTTGACGCAATTTTTGTAGCAGCTGGCGAAGCCTGCGTTCGGCTGCGAAGCAGTCGTGAAATCAGGCGATCCGGTGACTCAGGAAAGCCGCGTGCTCAGGATTTACGACTGCTGCGCAGCCGAACGCAGGCTTCGCCAGCTGCTACAGGGCGCGTAACGGCTGGGGTAATTCATGACCCGGAGATGAATCCGTCGCCATGTCCCGGCAGTCCAGCTCTCCACTCATCACCCCCCCTCAAACCACATTCTGTGAACCCCCACCCCACGTTTCGCACCTTGAAGCCCCAGCCCGTCGGCCTAGGATGGGCCTCAGTGGTTGCACCGGACTGTTGGCCTTCGTTACGCCACCGGCGCTCCCCATAACAATAAAAACCCCACCTTGCCTGGACAGGAGAAAAACTGATGAAACCCCTGATTGGACTTATGCTGGGCGATGTCACCGGCATTGGCCCTGAGTTGGTCGTCAAGCTGTTGTCGACGCCTGAGGCACGTGAGCGGGCGGATGTGGTGATCATTGGGGACGAGCGTGTGCTCGAGCTCGGCATGCGGGATGCCGGTCAGCGCATTCCCTACCAGAAGATTGTGCACCTGCGTGAGGCCGACCATTCCGGGGCCGCCGTGCCCTTGATCGATTTACACAACGTGGACCCTGCGCTGTATGAGCGCGGCCTGGTCAACGCGGAGTCGGGGCGGCTGACGGGCGAAACCCTGAAGATCATGACCGACATGGCCCTGGCCGGCGAACTCGACGGCATCTGCTTCGCGCCGCTCAACAAGGCCGGTCTGCATCGCGGTGGCTGGAAGTACCACGACGAACACCAGATGTTTGCGGCCTGGACCGAGCACGTCGGTTACTTCGGCGAAGTGAACATCATCCCGCAGTTCTCGACTTTTCGCGTGACCTCCCATGTGGCGCTGCGCAAAGCCGTCGACATGGTGCAACCGGACCGCATCGAAGGCGCGCTGCAACTGGCCCACGACACCTTGCGTGCGTTGGGCAATAACGCGCCGCGCATCGGCGTCGCAGCACTCAATCCCCATGGCGGCGAGAACGGTCTGTTCGGTGACGAAGAAATCACGATCATTCGCCCGACGCTCGAAGCCTTGCGCCTCAAAGGCCTGGCCTGCGAAGGGCCGTTCCCGTCGGACACGGTGTTTATCAAGGCGCGTAACGGCGATTTCGACGCGGTGGTGACCATGTATCACGACCAGGGCCAGATCGCGACCAAGCTGCTGGGCTTCTCATCCGGTGTGACCCTGACTGGTGGCCTCAAGACCGTTTACGCGACCCCGGCGCACGGCGTGGCGTACGACATCGTCGGCAAAGGCATCGCTGACGTTGGCGCCATGGCGGCTGCGTTCCGTGTCGCCGCCGACAACGCTGCCGCGCGCAAATCCAAACGCGAAGTGATCGAGAAAAGAATCGAGGCTGACACCATGTTCGAGAATTTCACCAAGACCCTCACCAAAACCAGCGGTGCCGAGATTGTCACCGTCGTGGGGGGCGAAGGCCCGCCCTTGCTGTTGATGCACGGCAACCCGTTCAATCACCTGTCCTGGCACAAGATTGCGCCGCGCCTGGCCAGAGATTTCACTGTGGTGTGCACCGATTTGCGCGGTTACGGCGACAGCTCCAAACCGGAAGGCGGCGGCGATCACTCGGATTATTCCTTCCGCGCCATGGCCCAGGATCAGGTTGAAGTCATGCAGTCGCTGGGTTTCGAGCAGTTCTATGCCGCCGGTCACGACCGTGGCGCGCGGGTGCTGCATCGCATGTGCCTGGACCACGGCGACACGGTGCTCAAGGCCGGTTTCGTCGACATGCTGCCGCAGCATTATTTGCTGAACAACGTGACGCGCCAGTGGGGGAAATTTTCCTGGCACTGGTTCTTCATGACTCAGGACGCACCGACCCCGGAACGAATGATGAACGCCGATCCGGAGTTCTTCATCCGCCGCAAGTTGTCGAAGACCGATCAGGGCACCAGTTTCTTTGGGCCCGAAGCGCTGGCCGACTACATCCGCTGCATCAAGAACCCGGCCACCACCCATGCCATGTGCGAAGACTACCGCGCGACCTTTGGCATCGACCTGGACATGGACACTGCCGATTTCGACGCGGGCCGCCGGATCGACAACCCGGCGCTGATTCTCTGGGGCGAAAAGGGCGGCGTTGGCCGCAACCACAACGCCGCAGAAATCTGGAGCCGCTACGCGACCAACATCGTGCAGACCGCCACTGTGCCTTCGGGCCACTACCTGCAGGAAGAATGCCCGGACGAGACCTACGAGGTGTTGCACGGCTTCTTCAAGTAACGCAATGACAGGCGGTCCTGGATGACCGCCTGCCCACTAGAACTATAAAAAAAGGTGGAAAAAATGATTCCGACTACGCTCGCGCAAAAACGCAGAGCAACGCTGACGTTCGTGTTGCTTTGCATCATGGCTTTCATCATGTACGTGGACCGCACCAACCTGGCCGTCGCCGCACCGACGATCAGCAAGGAGCTGGGTTTCAGCAACACCAACCTGGGCATGATGTTTTCCGCTTTCGCCATCGCCTACAGCTGCTTCATGATTCCCGGCGGCTGGTTCAGCGACCGTATCGGCTCGCGCAAGGCAATGTTGCTGTACGGCATTATCTGGTCAGCCGCGACCATCGCCACGGGGCTGGTCAGTGGTCTGGTGGTCCTGGTGATCGCACGTTTCGTGGTCGGTATCGGCGAAGCGCCGATCTACCCGACAGCCGCGCGCATGATCGCCCGCGCCATTCCCGTCACCCAACGCGGCACGGCTCAGGGCATGATGCATGCGTCAGGACGCCTGGCCAACGCACTGGCGCCGTTGATCGTGACGTTCATGATCATCCAGTTCTCGTGGCGGGTGACGTTCGTCATTCTCGGCGTGGTGACCCTGATCTACATGTTCATCATGTATTTCAGCCTGAGCGAATCGAAGAAACTGGTGGAAGCCACCGCCGCTGTGCCGCTGCCACCCGTGGCGGCCAAACCGGTCAACTGGCCGCAGATGCTGCGTAAAGTCTGGCCTGCCGCTGCCACCTGTTTCTGTCACGGTTGGGTGTTGTGGTTCTTCCTGAACTGGATTCCGTCGTTCTTCACCCAGCGCTACGGCATGGATCTGACCCACACCGCCTTGTTTTCGACCTTTGTGCTGCTCGGCGGGACCGTCGGAACCGCGGTCGGCGGCATGCTCTCGGACTGGCGTTTCAAGGTCACCGGCAACCGTCTGCGCTCACGTCGCGACTTGATCATCTTCGGCTTCCTGGCCTCGATCATTGGCTTGATTCCGCTGATGTTCACCCACGACCTCATCATCTGCGCCTGTGGCCTGAGCTTTTCTTTCTTCTGCTCGGAACTGGCCGACTCGCCGCTTTGGGTCATCGGCACCGAGGTGTCCCACGAACACTCCGCAACCTCCAGCGCCTGCACCTTCACGGGCATGGCCCTGGCGGGCGCCGTGTCGCCGGTGGTGATCGGTTGGTTGCTGGACATCACGGGGAACAACTGGGCGGTGGCGTTCGGTGCTTCAATTGCCGTGGTGCTGATGGGGCCGGTGCTGGCGATGTTTATCAAGCTGGATGATGAGCCTGCTCCAGAGCCCGTTTCATCTGAGCATTCACAGGCAGCGTTTACCCAGAGCTGAGGCTCAACGTTTTTATCCTCCCGAACCGAGCGCCGCCGCCAACCAAGGGGCGGCAATCGTCTGCTTTCGCTGATACCAATTGGCCACCCCATCCGTTAAAGTGTGCGCCGCCCGAGAGATGGATCCCGGGCAACATCTCATGGAGTTTTTCAGTGAAGTACCTCAGTAAAGTTGTTGCCGTTGCCTTGTTCGGTCTGGTTCTGGCGGGTTGCACCGGCACACCGATGAACACCCAGCATTATGAAAGCAGCCAATACACGGTGATCGGCCACAGCGAAGCGACGGCCACTGGCCTGTTGCTGTTCGGTGTGATCCCGATCCAGCAAAACAACCGTTTTGTTCGCGCTCAGAACGCGGCGATCAAAGCCAAGGGCGGTGACGCGATGATCAACACCCAGGTGCAGGAAAACTGGTTCTGGGCTTGGGTCCTGACGGGCTACACCACCAAGATCTCCGGTGATGTGGTCAAGCTGAAGAACGTTCAGTAAGCGCAGAACCCGGTTTGTTGGCGCAAGCGCAATTGTGGCGAGGGGATTTATCCCCGTTGGAGTGCGAAGCGCTCCCAAAATCTTCGACAGTGCCGAGATCTTGGGGCTGCTTCGCAACCCAACGGGGATAAATCCCCTCGCCACAGGTTTTTGCTCAGCTGAAGATTTTCTTAAGTAAACAACATTGCAGCTCAACCGGTTTTTTCATCAGTGGAAGCTGGAGGTCAGTGGCGTTCCGTCACGCGAGCCTGTTGCGCCACCCGATTCCTTCCCGACCATTTCGCCTGATAGAGCTGCTGATCGGCGCGTTTGATCAGCGCGGTGGTATTGCTGTCCGATGACTCGGCGAGCCCAATGCCAATACTGACCGTCACATGCCCGACCGTGGCAAAAGTGGCCGTGGCAATCGCGGCGCGGATCTTCTCGGCAACGACCTCGGGACTCTCGGGTTCCTCGACTTCCGGCAACAGCACCGCAAACTCCTCACCCCCGTAACGGGCCACGAAGTCGGTGGCGCGGGTGTTGTCCTGAATCAGCCGGGCGAGTTGGTGCAGCACTTCATCGCCGATCGCATGGCCGTGGGTGTCATTGATTTGCTTGAAGTGGTCGGCGTCAATGAACAGCAGCGCGAAGGGCCGTCCGGTGCGTTGAAACAGCAGATTGCACTCGTCCAGTTTCTCGTCGAATCGCCGCCGGTTGTAGACGCCGGTCAGTGCGTCGTGGGTGGCCAGTTTCAACAGATCGGCATTGGCCTGGGTGAGGGCGGCGGTGCGTTGTGCGACGGTGGCTTCCAGCGATGCGTTGGCCTCCTGCAACTCGCGCTCCTTGCCGAGCAAGGACTGCGTCATGCCCTGGAGGGATTGGCCCAATTGGGCAATCTCTCGCACCGAGTGATCCCGGGGGAAGGTCACGCCGGGTTGTTGGTTCTGTACCTGTTTAGCTGACTTTGCCAGTTGCTCGATCGGGCGACTGAGGTACAGCGCCAGGTAGTAGGCCACTAGACCGAACACGATGGCGGCGATGACGCCCAATACCAGCAACTTGTAAAACAGGATACGTGCGGGCTGAAGCGCGATGTCCAGGGGTTGCCGGACCGCGATGTACCACGCAACGTCGGTACTCGATGGTGTCGGCACCGCGACAACACTGGTCAGATAACCGTCGCCCACAGCCCAACCAGCGGTGTCGGAATGGTTTTCCCGGGCTAACGGCATGTTCGGCACGCGTTGCCCCATGAGCGATTCCGGGTAGAGCACTTTGCCGTCGTGGTCGACAATCAGCGCTTCCACTTCAGGTGTCATGTCTTTTCGCTGAACCGCCGCGTCAACAATCCGCGTCACCCAGCTCCAGTGGGCATGCGCGCCCAGCACACCGATGACCTGGCCCTCGGCATTGCGGATCGGCGCGGCAAAATCGATGAAGCGCAACGGCTCGCCACCAGCGTTCCCCGGCAGCAGTTTGGCCAGCAACACCGCCTCGTGGGGATCGCCGGTGTAGGCACCGAGCAACCCGGCTTGAAACCACGGGCGCTCCTTTACCGATTGATTCACCAGAAGGCCATTCACGGCTTGGCGCACACGACCGTTGGCGTCCGCGACGCCCATCCAGGCGTATTCGGCGCGGGACTGCGAACGCAGCTCCATCGACGACAAGATATCCGGATCGTCCAGGGCGCCACGCTTGAAAAGCGGGGCCCGACTGAGCAGCGACACTTCGAGCTGACGTTCATGCAACTGAGCGCCCAACAACTCGGCAGCAGACCTTGCCGTGCTCAACAACGCATTGCCGCTCGCTTGCTTCATCTGCTCGGTGGCGATGTGGCCCACATAGAAACCCACGCTCACGAGCGTGAGCAGCGACAAACCGGCAAACCAGAGAGTCAGGTGGCTTCGCAGACTGGCTTTGATCATGGGCGATATCTGAAGTTTTGAAGTCGCAACATGGTATGCGCAATGGTCGGGTGGGTGCCAGTGGCGGCGCTTTCATGGCCCGAGTGGATCGGGGGGGCGCCCAGGTCGATGTCGCGAAACATTTGCCAGCGCGATGACGTGAAGCAGATGCAGCGTTACAAACCGGACTGGAAGGCGGTCAAACCGCGGTTTTGAGTTCCGCCAGCAAACGCTCAATCTGCGCCAACTCCCAGGTGCTGAGCAAACTCACCGGGTCAGTGCCGTAACGTTGCCAGTGCTCGAGCTCACCCACGCGACCATCCGGGCTCTGGCAACGTTGGCAATGCAACAGGCGAGTGCCGTCGAAGCCGAGGCTCAGGCGCCAGCCTTCGATATCGACGTACACGTGGCCGGGCTCGGGTTGTTCGGCGAGGTGTATCAGAGGCCGGACTTCCAGCGCTGCATCGCGCAGTTGCTGGTAAACCTCGCGGTTGGTCAGGGGCGGCACAGCGTTCTCCGGTGAAATGGCGCGGGTGCACAGGATAGAGCCTGCGCTTGCCGCTGTCAGCGGGGCCTCAAACTTCCTCGACTGCCTGCGGATGCCGGGCAGGCTGACCTTCCTCCTCTCGAAGCTCACGGCTCATGTCGTTGCAGCTTTGCGACCAGTCTGTCAGCCACTGTGGCATCGGTGGCGATTGTTCCGCCAGGCCCAGCTCCCGGGCAAACTCGCCGGGTGCAACCGTGCCTTTGCCGGCGCGGAACAGGCCGCGCATCACGACGACGCCAACCACGCGTCCTTTGCTCACGAAGCGGTGTTCCATAAAGCTCCACTTATCGTCCCAACCGAGCATCCGGGTGTGAATCTCGAACGCTTCGAACAGCTTCAGCTCACGACGGAATTTGCCCCAGGTATCGCCAACGATCGGCACCGCTTTATTTCGCAGCGCCACCCGAAATGCACCGCTTCGCAGTACGTAGTCCATGCGTCCCAGGTCGGCCAGGGTGAAATAGCGGCCATTGGTCACGTGGCGGTTGAGGTCGAGATCGAGCGGCCAGACGCGCAGGCGGATCACGGTGGTGGCCAAGGCATCGACCGGCTTGCGCCACGGGCGACGAAACAGCATGAGGAACAGTCGAAACCAGAGATTCATAAGTACGCCGATGATTGAGTGACGTGGTGCACTTTAGGGAGGAGGGATCAGGTAAGGTAGGTGCGCAAATGACTTTTTTCATGCGAAAAGCGCAATGGGATCATTTATGCACGTCACTCTTTTACTGGCGGACCAATGTTCCGCCGCCAGCGCCACCATGGCCCTCGAAGTGCTCAGCGCCGCCAACCTGTTCGCAGACACGGCCGGCGCGCCTTTTGAAGTCGTCATCGCTTCCCTTGATGGCAATGATGTCGCCGCGTGGGGAGGGCAGACGCTGCGCGCGGACCTGTCCACCGTCGAGGTCCCGCGAACCGATCTGGTGCTGATCCCGGGATTTCTCTTCACCCTGAGGGATGCCTTGCCGGCATTTTCGGCCTATGGGCCATGGCTGCGGCAACAGCACGCGCAGGGTGCGGTGGTGGCTTCAATGTGTACGGCGGCGTTCATGCTGGCCGAAGCGGGGCTACTGGATGGCGTTCGAGCAACCACGCACTGGGCCTTTGCGGACCTGTTTCGTCGTCGGTACGCCGAGGTCTGCCTGGAGGAGACGCAGATTCTCTGCGAGGACAATCGCGTGATCACCAGCGGTGGCGCGAGTGCCGCCATGGACCTTTTGCTGCACCTCGTACGCCGGTTTGCTTCATTGGATCTGGCGCAGAAATGTGGCAAATACTTGCTCGTCGACACGGTGCGCAGCGAGCAATCGGTGTATGTCATGTGGTCTATGCCGAAGGGGCACGGGGATGGCGACATCCTGCGGTCGCAAAACTGGCTGGAGGCTCATTTCGATCAGCCACTGCTGATTGATGATGTCGCCCAGCGCTTCGGATTTGGCGTGCGCAACTTCAAAAGGCGCTTCAAGGAGGCCACCGGATACACGCCGATTACCTACCTGCAAACCCTGCGCCTGGAGAAGGCCAAGCAGTTGCTTGAATCCACGCGAATGACACTGGACAGCATCACGTACGCCGTGGGCTACGAAGATGGCAATTCATTCCGTAGACTTTTCCGCCAGCGGGTGGGTTTGCTCCCGGCGGCTTACAGGAAGAAATTTCAACCGAGTGCGAGTTGATTCACGCGCGATAAGCCACAGATGATTTGGAGCAGCACATGAAGAAAGCCGCAGCACTCACCCTGGCCTTGGTGCTCAATGCCGGGTTGTTCGGCGCGCAGGCACACGCGGCCGGCGATGCTGAAGCGGGCGCGACATTGTTCAAACGGATATGCGGCGGCTGCCATCAAGTCGGGGAGTCGGCGCGGGGTTCGTTCGGGCCGCAACTCAATGGCATTTTTGGACGCGCTTCGGGCAGCACCACGGATTATCAATATTCCGACGCCATGAAGTCAGCCGGCATCGTCTGGACCCACGAAACCCTGACCGCATACCTTGAAGATCCAAAGGAAGTGGTCCCTGGCACCCGCATGATTTTCTGGGGGCTCAGCGATCCGGAAAAGATCGAAAATCTGTTGGCGTACCTTCAGACCTTTCAGCCGCAATAGGGCTTCCCGACGTTCGTCAAGGATAATAAAGCGATGCAACGAACCACCTCGCGATTGCTTTTAAGGCCACCCCAAACCGCGGCATGCAACGTGTCGACGTGCAGGACGACGTGCCGGGGCCGGCGCCGAGTTTTTGTTTACAAGGTCAGTCGGTCCTTGATTCGGGACTGATTTATTTTCGCGCATGAAAAAGCCCGGCTGGTCAGGCCGGGCTTTTCATTGAGTACTGCGGTGAAGCTGTTCATTTATGCAGCGTGGCTTTCGATCAGACGGTCGGAGCCACCTTCGGCAACGCGGTTTTCGATCAGACGGTCTGAGCCACCCTCAGCCACACGATTTTCAATCAGACGATCCGAGCCGCCTTCAGCGACAACCGGGTGAGCAGAGGTAGCGGCAAAAGCGTTAACTGCAAAAACCGAGAAAGCGATGCTGAGAAGGATTTGGCGTTTCATGATGGGTGTGCTCCGGGGTGTAGTTGTTTTGGTATGGAGCCGATGTTACGCCGCGGAGTTTTTATGAGAACTTCATTGAGTTGATGGGTGACTATCGACGTAGGCAATGGATGACAGAAGGGTCAAAGCGACCACGCATACGATGGCAATTGATTCGTGGGAAAGCGCTTACAAAAAACACACGAAACGGTTATTTCACACTCATGGATCGAACTGGATAATCGTTAGGATGTGTCAGTTTTCGACCGGTATTGACTTCGATGTGTCAGGGGTAGACTCTTGGCGTAGATGGGCCTCTTAGCTGAAATCGGATCGAAATCGTTTTGCTGAATATACTCAAAGATCATTGTTTATCTCTAACGTAGAAAGTAAACGTCCTGGCTTGTCTGGCCATGGATGTTGTTTTTCATGGGCGGAAATAGACCAGGATTTTTAACTGCGAGCTGTCTGGAATGCCCGGAAGACGTGGGTTTGGTAATGTGTGGCGGCACTGGCGAGATGATGTCGACTGAGACGCCTGTTTTATATAAAAGAAAGTGATTAGTTCTAATGATCGATACTTCGCCGTTGGATTCGTTTGAGACCTGCGGCAGGTAGAAGTCAATAGATAATATTCCATGGACTTGCACTTACATGATGTAGGTGCAATCAATCGATAGAAGTGACCTTGTTCACTTCTGGAGGCAAGGATGCACGACCAAGTTACGTCTGAATATTCTGTTTATCTGTGTATTCATCAGCTATTCGAGGCGCAGGTTGCGCGCAATCCTGAGGCAACGGCACTGGTCTTTGAGGGCGAAGTGCTCAGCTATGGCGAACTCAACGCCAGGGCTAATCGGTTGGCGCATCGGCTGATTGCTTCGGGCGTCAGGCCTGACCAGCGGGTAGCAATCTGTGTCGAGCGATCCCCGGCGATGGTGGTTGGCCTGATGGCGATCCTGAAGGCGGGTGGCGCCTATGTGCCGCTCGATCCGGAGAACTCGGGGGAGCGACTGGCGTTCATTCTTGGCGATACAACTCCGGTTTTAGTGCTGGCTGATGCGGCCGGGTGCCAGGCACTCGGGGACGCTTTGCAGGCTCATACCGTAATCGATCCCCGTGCGGTCCAGACCGAAGCGGACACCAACCCTGAAGTCACCGGCCTTACCCCCAGCAACCTCGCTTATATCATCTACACCTCAGGTTCAACCGGACAACCCAAAGGGGTCATGGTCGAACATGCTCAGGTGGTGCGTTTGTTCGACACGACACATCCATTCTTTGGTTTTAAGTCCAGTGACGTTTGGTGCCTGTTCCACTCTTTTGCTTTCGACTTCTCGGTCTGGGAACTGTGGGGAGCGCTTCGATATGGCGGCACCTTGGTGTTGGTCCCGCATGCCATTACCCGTTCTCCCCAAGCGTTCTACCAGCTGATTTGTGAGCAGGGCGTCACCGTCTTGAACCAGACTCCGAGCGCCTTTACAGCGTTGATGGAGCACGTGAAACCGTCATCGGATCCTCTTCGCTACGTCATCTTTGGCGGCGAAGCGCTGCAACCGTCGACCTTGCGCGACTGGTATGGCGTGCATGAAGAATCAGAATCGTCCCCGCAACTGGTCAACATGTACGGGATCACCGAAACCACGGTTCACGTCACTTGGTACCCGCTGACTTCATCCGATGCGCAACAAGCCGAAAGTGTGATCGGTCAATGTCTGCCAGATCTGAAACTCTATCTTCTGGACGCGCATGGCCAGCCTGTTCCGATGGGGGAAGTGGGTGAAATGTACGTCGGCGGCGCCGGTGTGGCGCGCGGCTACCTGAACCGTCCCGAACTGACGGCAGAGCGTTTCCTGCACGACCCCTTTGCGGGGAAGGCTGACGCGCGGATGTACAGGTCGGGAGACCTGGCCCGTTATCTTCCAAACGGCAATCTGGTGTTTCTGGGTCGCAATGATGATCAGGTGAAGATCCGCGGTTTCCGGATCGAGTTGGGTGAAATTGCGGCCAAACTGGCCGAGCATCCCTCCATCCGCGAGGCGGTGGTCGTGGCGCAAGGCGAGGAGACCGACAAGCGCCTGGTTGCTTATGTTTTGACGCAGTCCGAGGTTCATGACGCATCGGTAGATTCTGAAGCTGGCTTGGCGCTGGCGGGAACGCTGCGTGACTATCTGAGTGGTCGTTTACCCGACTACATGGTGCCGTCTGCCTTTGTGCGGATGGAAAGCTTCCCCCTGACGGCCAATGGCAAGCTTGATCGCAAGGCGTTGCCGGTTCCGCAGGAAGGTGCGTTTGCCCGTGAGGCCTACGAAGCGCCGCTGGGCGAGGCAGAGGTCCTCCTTGCCGGGATCTGGTCGGAGCTGCTTGGCGTTGAGCAGGTCGGTCGCCATGACAATTTCTTCGCACTTGGCGGCCATTCGCTCATGGCCGTGCGGCTGGTCAGTCGCATAGCAGCCTTTGGGGCTGAATTGCCGCTCGCCACCTTGTTCGCCTCTCCAACGCTCAAGGCTGTGGCTTTGGCGATTGAAGCCCAGCGCGACGGCGGCGCTGTGGCGCGTGCACCGATCCGGACCCTCACTCGCGATGAGTCCTTGCCGTTGTCTTTCGCTCAGCAGCGACTGTGGTTTCTGGCGCAACTCGACAGCGGGTTCAGCGACGCCTATCACATCCCCTTGGCGCTGAGATTGCGCGGCCAGTTGAACGTGACGGTCTTGCAGCAGGCCCTTGATGCACTGTGGTCGCGCCATGAGGCATTGCGTTCGGTCTTTGTCACCCAAGAGGGCGAGGTCGAAGTGCGTCTGCTGGCCAGCGACCAGGGTTTGACATTGCGCGAGATTGATCTCCCTGGACCGGGCGCAGAAGCCGAGCTTGCAAGGCTTTGCACCGAAGAGGCTCGGGCGCCCTTTGATCTCGCTACTGGTCCGCTGATTCGGGCTTGCCTGATCCGGGTGCCTGTCGCCGCATCCGCAGATGAGCATGTATTGCTGATCACACAACACCACATCGTCTCGGATGGCTGGTCGCTCGGCATACTTTTGCCTGAGCTGAGTGCGCTGCACACGGCTTTCAGCAACCATCAGGCCAGTCCATTGCCACCGCTGGCGATCCAGTATCCGGACTATGCCGCCTGGCAGCGGCAATGGCTGTCGGGGGAGCGCTTGAATGAGCAGGCCGCTTACTGGAAGCAGGCGCTGGCCGACGCGCCAACGCTGCTCGACCTGCCAACAGACCGGCGTCGGCCTGAGCAACAATCTCTTGTGGGCGCCTCCGTGCCGATCGAACTCAGTGCAGAGCTGACAACGGCCCTCAAGCGTTTCAGCCAGCAGCAGGGTGTGACGTTGTTCATGACCGTGCTGTCGGCCTGGGCGGCATTACTGTCACGCCTGTCGGGGCAGGAAGATATTGTGATCGGCGCGCCAAGTGCCAACCGGGGGCATTGCGACATAGAGCCGCTGATTGGCTTCTTCGTCAACACACTGGCGCTGCGGATCGATCTTGGCGACAACCCGAGCGTTGCCGAACTCATTGCGCGAGTACGCGAGCGGGCACTCAAGGCCCAGGATCACCAGGATCTACCGTTCGAGCAGGTGGTGGAGATAACGCAGCCGCCTAGACGATTGAGCCATACGCCCCTGTTTCAGGTGGTATTTGCCTGGCAAAACTACGATGCAGGCCAATGGGCCTTGCCCGGCCTTGAAGCCAGCCCGGTGGGTTCTTCCTATGAGGTCGCCCGGTTCGATCTGGAGCTGAACCTGGCCGAGGCGGGCGATCGAATCGTGGGGGCGCTTGGCTATGCGACGGCGTTGTTTGACGCAGCCACGATCGAGCGTCACGTGGGTTATCTGAAGACTGTGCTTGCCGAGATGACCCGGGATGCCTGCCAGACTGTCGCCAAAATAGACCTGCTTGATGCGTCTGAGCGCACCTTGTTGCTCAAGACATGGAACTCGATGGATGAATCCTGCCCGGCTCATCTGTGTATGCATCAGCTATTCGAGGACCAGGTTGCACGCAGTCCTGAGTCAACTGCACTGGTCTTTGAGGGCGAAGCGCTCAGCTATGGCGAACTCAACGTCAGGGCCAATCGGCTGGCGCATCGGCTGATTGCTTTGGGCGTCAAGCCTGACCAGCGCGTGGCGATCTGTGTCGAGCGTTCTGCGGTAATGGTTATTGGCTTGATGGCAATCCTGAAGGCAGGCGGCGCCTATGTACCGCTTGATCCGGAGTACTCGGGGGAACGACTGGCGTTCATTCTTGGCGATACGGCTCCGGCCCTGGTGCTGGCTGATGCGGCCGGGCGCCAGGCGCTCGGGAATGCGTTGCAGGCTCGTACTGTAATCGATCCCAATGAGGTCCACGTTGAAGCGTTGAGCGGGGCGGACGCCAACCCAGAAATTCCAGGCCTTACCCCCAATAATCTCGCTTATATCATCTACACCTCGGGCTCAACCGGACAACCTAAAGGGGTCATGATCGAGCATGCTCAGGTGGTGCGTCTGTTCGACACGACACACGCCGACTTTGGTTTTGCGGCCAGTGACGTCTGGTGCCTGTTCCACTCTTTTGCCTTCGACTTCTCGGTCTGGGAGCTGTGGGGCGCCCTTCGTTATGGCGGCACGCTAGTGTTGGTCCCGCATGCCATTACCCGTTCTCCGCAAGCGTTCTATCAGTTGATTTGTGAGCAGGGCGTCACCGTCCTGAACCAGACCCCGAGCGCCTTCACAGCCTTGATCGAATATGCACAACCGTCATCGGACCGGTTGCGCTATGTCATTTTTGGCGGCGAAGCGCTGCAACCGTCAACCCTGCGCGACTGGTATGGCGTGCGTGGCGAATCCGCCCCGCAACTGGTGAACATGTACGGGATCACTGAAACCACGGTCCACGTCTCCTGGTACCCCCTGACTTCATCCGATGCGCGACAAGACGACAGCGTGATCGGTCGGCGTCTGCCAGATTTGAATCTCTATCTTCTCGACGCGTTTGGTCAGCCTGTTCCGACGGGGGCCGTGGGTGAGATGTACGTCGGCGGCGCCGGTGTTGCGCGTGGCTACCTGAACCGGCCCGAGCTGACGGCCGAGCGATTCCTGCGCGATCCCTTCGCCAGCAAACCTGAAGCGCGGATGTATAAAACAGGGGACCTGGCCCGTTACCTGCCGAACGGTAATCTGGCGTTTCTGGGCCGCAATGACGATCAGGTGAAGATCCGCGGCTTCCGGATTGAACTGGGTGAAATTGCAACCCGATTGGCCGAACATCCTCTCATCCGCGAGGCGGTGGTGGTGGCGCAAGGCGAGGATGCCAGCAAGCGCCTGGTGGCTTACGTGGTGGCGCAGTCCGAGGTTCAGGACACGTCGATAGCCTCTGAGGCTGGTTTGGCGCTGGCGGGATCGCTGCGTGATTACCTGAGCAGTCGTTTACCCGACTACATGGTGCCGTCTGCCTTTGTGCAGATGGAAAGCTTGCCGCTGACGGCTAATGGCAAGCTTGATCGGCGTGCTCTGCCGGAGCCTGAGGGCGATGCCTTTGCCCATGCGTCCTACGAGGCGCCGTTGGGCGAGATCGAGGTCACCCTTGCCGGGATCTGGTCAGAGTTGCTTGGCGTTGAACAGGTCGGTCGTCATGACAACTTCTTCGCCCTCGGCGGCCATTCACTGTTGGCGGTGCGGTTGATCGAGCGGTTGCGCCGCCAAGGCTTGAGCCTTGCTGTGCGTGATCTGTTTCAGACGCCGGTGTTGTCGGTGCTGGCCAGCACACTTGGGCAACACCGCGAGGTGGTGGTGCCGCCGAATCTTATCAATCCCGAGACCGGCAGAATCACGCCCGACCTGCTGCCGTTGATCGATCTCAGTCAATCGGACATCGACCTGATCGTTTCACAAGTACCTGGAGGGGCAGCCAACATCCAGGATATCTATGCGCTCTCACCCATGCAGGACGGCATCCTGTTCCACCACATGCTGGCAAAGGAAGGTGACCCCTATTTGCTGGTGGCCCAGATGGCCTTCGCTGATCGTGAAACACTGGAGCGCTATCTCGGCGCCGTTCAACGGGTTGTCGACCGCCACGACATTTTGCGTACCGCTTTTGTTTGGGAAGGGTTGTCTCGCGCCGCGCAAGTTGTCTGGCAACAGGCTCCGCTCTCCGTCACTGATGTTGTTCTCGATCCGGCAGACGGCCCCGTTACCGAACAGCTTTCCCGGCGCTTCGATTCATGTCGGCACCGAATTGACCTGACCTTGGCGCCGGTGCTGCGCTTTATCGTTGTCCAAGACCCTGTCGCAGGCCGCTTCATTCTGATGCAACTGCAGCATCACTTGATTGACGATGCTTCTTCCTTGCAGTTTTTTTATAACGAAGTACAGGCTTTCCTCGCCGATCGCGGTGAGAAATTGCCATCGCCTCAACCTTTCCGCAACCTGATCGGTCAGGTGCGTTTGGGTAAGAGCGTGGCGGAACATGAGCGTTTCTTCAGATCGATGCTGGCTGACATAGAAGAGCCGACGCTGCCCTTCGGGTTGGCCGAAGTGCATCTGGACGGCGCGCAAGTTGGGCAGACCCACCGCATGGTTTCGGCCGAACTCAATGAACGGCTGCGGGCGCAGGCGAGGCGATTGAATGTGAGCCTCGCCAGTCTGTGTCACGTTGCCTTTGCCCAGGTTCTTGCACGCACCAGCGGCCAGGAAAAGGTCGTGTTCGGTACGGTGCTGTTTGGGCGCATGCAAGCGGGCCACGGGTCGGATCGAGCGATGGGCATGTTCATCAACACGCTGCCGATCCGCTTTGACTCAGGCGGCATTGATACCGCTGAGAGCGTCCAGCAGGCTCACGCCCGACTGGCCGGGTTGCTCGCCCATGAGCATGCCTCGCTGGCGCTGGCACAACGATGCAGTGGGGTCGCCACAGGTACGCCGCTGTTCAGCGCATTGCTCAACTATCGGCACAATGATCTGGCGGGGTCGGACAACATCGTCCAGACCATGGGGCAAATGCCGGGCGTCGAGTTCTTGAGTGAACAAGAGCGGACCAATTATCCGTTCACATTATCCGTGGAAGATTTCAGCCACTCACTGGGGTTGACGACCCAAGTGGTTACACCGTTCGATTCCGATCGCGTGTGTGGCTACATGGAGCAGGCGCTGGACAGTCTGGCGCAGACCCTGGAGCGCTCGCCGCAGCGCCCGGTTCGACAGCTGAACATTTTGCCTGCGGCTGAACGTACCTTGCTGCTCAAGACGTGGAACGCAACGGAGGCATCCTGCCCGGATCATCTGTGCATTCATCATTTGTTTGAGGCGCAGGTGGCGCGCACTCCGGAGGCAACGGCGCTGATCGTTGAGGGCGAGGCGCTCAGTTACGGTGAGCTCAATGCCAGGGCGAATCGACTGGCACATCGGCTGGTCGAGCAGGGCGTCGGGCCCGACCAGCGGGTGGCGATCTGTGTCGAGCGCTCGGCGGCGATGGTTGTGGGTTTGATGGCGATCCTGAAGGCGGGCGGCGCCTATGTGCCGCTTGATCCGGCCTATCCGGGAGATCGACTGGCTTACATTCTTGCCGATACGGCGCCGGTCCTGATATTGGCCGATGCGGCCGGCCGGCAGGTACTGGGTGAGGTGTTGCAGTTCCACACCGTGCTCGATCCCAATGAAATCTTGACGAAGGCTGATGCCAATTTCCAGTTTCCCGGCCTTACGCCGCGTAACCTCGCTTATCTGATCTATACCTCGGGTTCAACCGGTCAGCCCAAGGGCGTCATGATCGAGCACCGTGGATTGATCGCATCGACACTGGCACGAACCACGGTTTATAAGCCGAGTTCCGACACTGTATTTTTGCTGCTGTCATCGATGGCGTTTGACAGTTCCGTAGCCGGCATCTTCGGAACGTTAACCACCGGTGGTGCATTGTGTTTGCCAGGTGGCAAAGCCGTCGTAGATCCACTGGTCATCAGCCGCCTGTTGATTGAGAACAAAGTCACGTCAGTGCTGCTGGTGCCGTCTCTCGCAAGATTGGTTCTGCCGCAAGTCGCCCAGTTTGGATATGGACAACTGCGTCAGGTGATCGTGGCGGGTGAAACCTGTCCTGCGAAGCTGGTACAGGAAGTGACTTCAGCCCTTACTGACGTTGAATTGTTCAATGAGTATGGCCCGACTGAAGCGACAGTCTGGGCGGCGGTCCATCGCTGTTCCTCCGATGACGTTGATCCGGTGCCGATAGGCCGTCCGATTTCAAACGCACGGATTTACCTCCTGGACGCGCATGGCGAGCCTGTTCCGCTGGGTGCGGTGGGTGAGATGTACATCGGGGGGATGGGTGTTGCGCGTGGCTATCTGAACCTCGCCGAACTGACGGCTGAGCGTTTCTTGCTCGATCCATTTGCCGGCAAGCCTGACGCGCGTATGTACAAGACGGGGGACCTGGCCCGTTATCTGCCGGACGGAAACCTGGTGTTCCTGGGGCGCAATGACGATCAGGTCAAGATCCGTGGCTTGCGGATCGAGCCGGGTGAAATTGCGGCCAGATTGACCGGGCATCCCTCCATCCGCGAGGCGGTTGTGGAGGTGCAAGGCACTGACCCGGACAAGCGACTGGTCGCTTATGTCGTGGCTCATCCAGAGGTCTCGGGAAATGCCGACTCAGAGGTGGGTCTACCGCTTTCAGGACGACTGCGTGATTATTTGAGTGAACGTCTACCCGACTACATGGTGCCGTCTGCCTTTGTGCTGATTGAACGCTTGCCGCTGACCCCCAATGGCAAGCTTGATCGGCGGGCGTTGCCTGTTCCCGAAGGCGAGGCCTTTGCCCATGCCGCGTATGAGGTACCACAAGGTGAGGCCGAGACGATCCTGGCAGCGCTTTGGTCAGGGTTGCTCGGGGTTGAGCAGGTCGGTCGCCATGACAACTTCTTCGCCCTCGGCGGCCATTCGCTCATGGCCGTCCAGTTGATGCAGAAAATAAGGAGTTATGGTCTGGAGTGTTCGCTGAGCGACATTTTTGAACACCCGCGATTGGCCAACCTTGCCGCTCGGATCGCACAGTCTCCTGTGTTGAACTCGCAGATCGGGGCGATCACGGTGCGCGCTGGCGGGACTGAGCCCCCGGTCTTTTTTGTGCCCTCGGGACTGGCCGATTATTCGTATGCGATTTCTCTGGCCCAACAAATCCGTGTCAGCTGCCCGATCCTTGTCTTGCCGTGGTCGGCCATTGGGGAACCTTTGCCTCACTCGATGGAGGAGATGGCCGAAAGAATGCTGCCGGTCATACGGGCGATCCAGCCTGAAGGGCCTTATCGCATTGCCGGGTATTCCTCTGGCGGGATTCTCGCTTATGCCATCGCCCATGCGCTTATGTGCAAGGAGGCCAGTGTTGAGTTTTTAGGCTTCATTGACGTACCAGCGCCGCATAAGTTGCTTTATAAGAATCTCGATATAAAGCACTACTTTATTGAGCATGTTAAGGCGGTCGCTTTCGAAGCGGAGCGTCATAAATTCGATGTGTTAAATGAGGGTGACGAGTTTGGTGCGCTGATTCAAAAAGCACAGGATTTAGGAGGCTATGATTTAAATGCAGACCTCTCGCAGGAAACAGTCAAATGGCAAGCCATTTATCATTTCTCACACATTTCCGGCGCCTATAAACCCTCTCCATTGCCGATCAATCTCTATCATTTCTACGCGGCTGAACGTGCGCGAAGCAGTCTGCCGCAGGTTGATATGGTAGGCGGGTGGAGAGAGCTCTTGCCTGATTTGGCGATCAGTTCTGTTTCTATTCCAGGCACGCATGTATCGATGATGGAGGATGTCAGTCATCGCAAGCACCTGGCTGAAGCATTGAGTCGAGCGCTTTCGTAAGAGGAAATGATTGAGCGTTTCGCTCATCTGCACGCAAGTGGGAATAGCCCACTTGCATGCTGGCTCAAATAACCATTCAGGCGCCGATATGCCCCATTGGTTTGCGTTGCACGCTAGCGGGCTACTTATCAGCGTCGAAGTATAAACAGGAGGAATCATGGCAAATCCCTACCGCGAACTGCTCACCACCCCGGGCGTCATGGGGTTAGTGATCGCGAGTTCCATTGCCCGTCTGCCCCAGGCAATGATCGGCATCGGCATCATTACCATGTTGGTGCAGCAGACGGGTCTCTATTGGCTGGCGGGCTCGGTCGCCGGTACTTTTACCTTGGCGAATGCGCTGATTGGCCCGCAAGTATCAAAACTGGTTGATCAACGGGGCCAGAGTCAGGTTCTGCCCCTTGTGACGGCCTTCAGCATTGGTATGTTGCTGGCGCTGATCATTGCTGTCTATCTGAGGGCTCCGGCCCCACTGCTTTTTATTCTTGCGGCATTGGCGGGCACGATGCCGAGCATGCCCGCGATGATAAGAGCACGCTGGACGCAGCTTTTCCGTGGCAAGCCGCAATTGCACACGGCCTTCTCTTTGGACACGGTTCTAACTGAATTCGCCTTTATCATCGGCCCACCACTTGCCATCGGTTTGAGCGTCAGCTTTTTCGCCGAAGCCGGGCCTCTTGTAGCCGTGTTGTTGCTGGTTGTCGGCGTGACAGCTTTTCTTATGCAGCGGCAGACAGAACCGAAAGTGGTTGTGGGCATTAAAAGAAGCGCGAGTTCGACCCTGCTTATCCCCGGCGTTCGTACTATCGTGCTGGCGCTCTTGGCTATGGGTGTGATTGGCGGATCAATCGATGTGGCGGTTGTGGCTTTCGCCACCGCTCAAGGCTGGCCAGCGTCCGCCAGTTTCATCCTGGCAGCCTATGCGCTCGGCTCCATGATCGCGGGCCTGACGTTCGGCGCGCTAAGGATTTCCTTGCCAATTGAAAAGCAGTTCTTTATCGGGGTTCTGATAACGGCAGTCACAGCCGTATTGCCCATCCTCTCACCGGACGTCTACATCCTTTCCGGGATGTTGTTTGTGGCCGGTATGTCATTCGCGCCAACGATGGTCATCGTCATGAACCTCGGTACGACCATTGTTCCACCATCCCGGATCACCGAAGGACTAACGTGGATGTCGACAGGCATCAGCATCGGCGTAGCGCTCGGCGGCGTACTGGCAGGCCTTGTTATTGACGTCTATGGCGCGCAGGCAGGGTTCGGTGTCGCCATTGTCGCGGGGCTGGTCATGGTGGTGATCGTGCTTTTGGGGCTGCGTACACTTCGTGCCACGTCTGCGGTGTGTGCCGAGCCGAGCTTTCAGTAATCAGCAAGCTAGAATGATTCATTCATTCCCCAATTTGGAGAACCAGAATGGTCAGCAAAAACACGATTTGTCTCTGGTACGACGGCGCCGCGCTGGACGCCGCGACGTTCTACGCCAAGACGTTTCCTGATAGCGCGGTGGGAACCATTCTTCGCGCGCCTGGCGACTATCCGGCGGGCAAACAGGGCGATGTGTTGACGGTCGAGTTCACGGTGATGGGCATTCCTTGCCTCGGCCTGAACGGGGGCTCGGGGGTCAAGCACAACCAGGCTTTCTCGTTCCAGGTGGCGACCGACGACCAAGCCGAAACGGACCGCTTGTGGAGCGCGATTATCGGAAACGGCGGCGTGGAAAACGTCTGCGGGTGGTGCCAGGACAAATGGGGACTGTCGTGGCAGATCACGCCACGCGTGCTGACGGACGCCATCAACAATCCTGATCAGGCGGCGGCCAAGCGCGCGTTCGACGCCATGATGACGATGGGGAAAATCGACGTCGCGGCGATCGAAGCGGCTGTTAAGGGTTAACTTGACCTGACGCTGAGTGATCGACGTTACCGCGCCAGTTGCTCCACCAGCTCAGGCGTCACGTAGTGCGGTCCGTCGAACAGGTACAGCGGATAACCGTCATACGCCGCCAATTGCGGTTTCAGCTCGGCGGCGGTCGCGGAGCGGAATCCGCCACCAAAGTTGGGGCGGAAGGCCTCAACGATGATTCGCACCCGGTCCTTGCCCAGACGCTGGCGCAAGGCGTCAGCGTAGGTTCTGGCGACCGGTGCGGTGCGGGCGTAGACCCCGACACCGTCCTGGAAGAACACGCCAATGTCATTTGGCAGCCACTGTTTGAGCCATTCCGCCGTGGCGGCGGGGCCGATATTGGCGCCGTCATACACGCTGATCCATAGCGGTCGCGGTAACTTGGCCAGCAGGGCGGGCAGTTCTTTGGCGCGGGTCCAGCTGGGGTCGACTTCGGCGGGGAAATACCAGCCGGTGACGTGCAAGGGGGTCGGCAATTTGGCGATGCGTTCCGAGACAGCGGCCAGCTGCTCGATGTTGTCCCGTGAGCGGTTCTCACTGAAGTAACCGGCCAGTCCGAGGATGACGTCTTGCGCCCAAGGGGCCTTGGCGATGCGTGCCCAATCGGGCAGGACCGGTACGCTGGGCAGGCCGGTACCGGGAATGAATGCCTGATCGTCGACGACGGTCCATTGCACCAGCAACTCACGAGCCCCGAGTTTTTCCCAATGGCCATTGATGCCGACGGTCTTGTTGTCCGGCTGCCAGACGATGCCGACGATTTCCGGGGCCGAGGCCATTTTGTTGGTCACGTAGAGCGTGCCGGTTCCGGTGCCGAGGATGACGGCAAACAACAGACCCGCAAGGGTCGTGCGACTGGCGGTGTAGCCAAGAATGTTCACGGAAGTGCCTTGTTGGTGCGCTGATGCCATTGGCTCAGCGAGGTGACGCCTTTGGCGCTCCAGTTGGCCGCCGCATCGGGGCCGAGGTGGAATTGGCCTTCATTGAATTGCCAGACGATCACTTGGGGTTTGTGTTGGGCAAAATCCGCCGACTCCAGGTATTGCAGCAGCGTAGCCCACGGGCCGACGTCGCCGGGATTCCAGGTCAGTGCGACGGGACGGTCCAGGGCATTGGAAAGCTTCTGGGTAAAACCCAGGTAAGGCTGGACAAAACTGTTGCCGATCACCTGAACCGGTGCCGGTGCGTCATCGATCAGCAAGTCGTTCTCTGCCTGATGGCGAACGGTGTAGATGTCGCGACCAATCGCCTTGCGCTTGATCGCCGGCAGGAAATTGCTCGCCAGGTCACCGAACGCGCGTCGGTCGAACCACTGACCCAGTGCCGCGCCACCGCCGGGTTCGCCTTGCAGACGGTAACGCTCGGTGATCAGTTGCGCCGTGGCGTCGGCGGTGTTTTCCGCGCTCCAGGCAGTCCAGTGGTAGTCGGCGCGGTAAAACGCGGTCTGTTTGCCTCGCTCGGTCTGTTGCAGGACAGGCTTTATGTTCAGCGTGGTCAGGCCAGCTTGAGTCAGTTCGCTCTGCAAGTGGTCGTAACGCTGCATCACGGCCGGGCTCAAGGGCTGATCGGCGGGCAAGCGCGAGGCATAGAACGGCGCCTTCATTGGCACCACCAACACGACCAATCCGATGTGTTCCCGCGCAAGGTGCTGCTGGAGTTCTTTGACCAACGCAATGTTGCGGGTCGCCCCTGGGTTATCGACCTTGCTCAAGCTTTCCCAGGCCGGGAACAGCCAGCCACCTTCGCCAGTGATGACCGCCGAGGCCGCTTGAACGTGGGTGCCCGACAGGCTCAACAACAAACCGGCGATCATGGCGGGAACCGGCAAACGAGATTTCAATTGAAGGGTCATGGCGCGGTCTGGTCGACAAGGCCAATCAGGCGTGGAGCTTGCCGGGAGCCCACCAGGAACAGGCTATAACGATCGCCGGCCTTGAAGGGCGCCAGCTTGAACGGCAGGCTGGTGTTCTGCTCGCAACTGGCAACCAGCGTCGCCTGCACCGGGTTGATCGTGCGCTGGGCCTGGCCGTTGAACGGCACCTGATTGAAGACTGGGGCGCTGTTAGCCAGTTTGACTCCGGCCTTTTCGCAACCGTTGGCCAGGTTGTAGACGTTGAGTTCGGCACGCAGGTCTTTGCCGCGCAGCGGTGGGTCGATGACCATGCGTGGCGCCCGTGCCGGGTCGCTGTCGAGAATCAGCGTGACCCACGCACTTTTCGGCGCGCTCAGGCCCTTGATCTCGCGACCATTGACGGTCACTTTTAGCGGCTGGCGCGAGTCCACGACCTGGAAAGGACTGGCCACCGTGGCCTGGGTGGAAAGGGCGAAGCTTGCGCCTTGGCCCACCTGGACCTGCATGGCGGTGTCGGAGGGGTTGACCACCCGCACCCAGGCCGAACCCTCGGGCAGTTTTGGCGCGTACAGCTGGGCAATTTCAGGGGCGGCGTTTGCCCACATCGGCATCAGGCCAAGTCCCAGCCACAAACAGAATCGAATGTTCATGCAAGTCCTCAATAGGAATAAGTCAGGCGACCGAAGACACCTTGAGCGCGATCATCACCCAGCACCTTGACGCGGTACTGCAGGGAGAAGTCGACATAGGAGCGGGGCGCGTTGTAAGCGTCTTCGCGGAACCAGTACCGGACGTTGTTGCCGACACCCACGCCTCCGGCCTTGCCGGATGATGAGTCCGATTTGCCCTCCGAGTCGGTCCCGCTGTTCATCTTCGAGTCATAGTCGAATGCGGCCACCACATGGGGGAAAGTCACCCAGCGCGAGCCTGCGCCGCCGATGGCATAGCTGCGGCCGACCTGCCACTCGCTGTTGAAATAGTCGCGCGAGTCGTTGACGTAATGTCCGGCTTCCGCGAACAACTGCGAGGTCCACCAGCTGGACGCGTCGACGCGCAAATCGGTCCCGACGCTTGCGCCATAGCCCAAACGCAGCAGCCAGTCACCATCGACGTCCGACGATCCCAACGGGAATGTGCGCTCAACGGCGGCCATCACGTTCAGCGATGTGAAGGGTTTGACCCGTACACCTACGGCCCCTTGCAGCGCATCGAAACCGGTATCCGAATCGCTGTTCTTGCTCCACAGCGTGTCGGTGACGCGTCCGTAGAGTTCGACAAATCGTGCGTTGCGATAACCCAAAGGGCGCCACGACAGTTCGGTGCTGTTTTGCAGGCTGTCATTGCTGCTATTGCCGCCGCTCGGGGCCGAACTCAAGCCGCTGCTGGTGCTGTTGCCGCGATAACTGGTGGTGTTGGTCAACCCCCACGTTCGCGACACATCGGCCACCGCGCGACGGGTGTCGAACAGCTGCTGTGCAGGCATGTCCAGCTCACCGGAATGTTGCGCATCTATGACGCGCTTGAAGTAGCTGACGGCTTGCTCGTCGTCATTGACCCGCATGGCGTTGTAGGCCGCATCCTGAGTGGCTGTCGGCGTGAGTCGAGTGTCGGCATCGGCCTTGCGGAACGAGGCGTGGGCACTGTCATCGTCGCCGGCCTGGACCGACAAGTAAGCGATTTGCAGGTCGCTCATCGATTCCAGTTCACCCGTGTCCCGCGCTTGTTGTAGCCGCTCGCGTGCGGTGCGGCGCTGGCCGATGGCGCTATACAAACTGGCTTCTTCATAAGCGGGCAGGCTGCCCAGCGCCAAGGCCTGGGTAAAGTCTTTGCGAGCCCCGGCATCGTCACCCGCTTGCTGGCGCAGACGGCCACGTTGGGCCAGCAACCGCGCATCATCACCAGTGATCTTGAGACCCTCGCTGGCCACCGCGATGGCTTCGGGTACACGTTTCTGGTCACTCAGGGCGCTGACCAGCAAACGTCGGTATGCCGGATTCTGCGGCGCACGGGCAATCGCTTCGTTCGCCAGGACCACCGCCGAGGCGGGGTCCTTGCCGGCCAGGGCGGCATAGGCCTGACCGGCCTTGTCGGTTCCGCCGTCGCGCTGGTTGCCCGGCCAGATATCACAGACCAGGCCGAAGGCCGTCTCCTGGCAGTTCAACGCCGGAGCCGGAAACTGGGCAACAGCGTTCAAGCCATTGTTTTTCTGTCGCAGCGCCATTCTGGCGGCCGTACGCCGGCGGGCCACTTCGCCGCCTTCGTCATCGGCCAAAGGTTGCAGCTGATCGAGCGCCCGCTGAGGCTCGCCATGGGCCAGCGCAGCGTCGGCGGCGAAGAAACGAATGTCGCGGGTTTCCGTTTCCAGCAGACCATCGATGGCCAAAGCGTGATTCAGGTCAGCCTGAGCCGCCGCTGTTTTGCCCTGTCGATCAAGGGCGTAGCTGCGCAGAATCCACGGTGCGATTTCCCCGTCGTCCTGGGTCAGTGCGCCGGACGCGGCCAGCTCGGCCCCACGGTAATCCTTGGCCGCGAGCAGGGCGCTGATCAACAGTTGCTGATTGGCGCCGATCTCCGGCGCCCAGGCGACGGCTTTCCTGGCCTGATCCACAGCAAGAGGCAGGTTGCCTTGCTCCAGGGCGCGATAACCCTCGACCGCCAGCGGTGCTGCCAATTGACGACGAATCGCTTCGCGGCGCATCAGCAACGTATCGTCGTCGGGGAACACGGCCAATGCCTGGGTGGTGGCCTGATCTGCTTCCTGCAAGTGCTGTTGGCGCTGTAACGACTCAATCAGCAGCAGTCGATAATCCATGCGCTTGGGCGCCTGAGCGATGGCTTTACGTGACGCCTGTGCCGCCGCGCCGAAGTCATCGCGATCATAGGCCTTGAACGCCTGGGCTGCGGCGCCGAAACCCGGCGCCTGACGTGACGGCGGGTAGCGCTTGGGATAATCACGCAGGTCCTTGTCGCGCTGAGCCAGCACGATCAGCGTGTTCAATCGGGTGATATCAGCCCGTTGACGCAACGCTTCGCGAGCCTTGGCGATGGCCAGGTCGTAGTCTTTGCGCTCGTAGGCACTGTACGCCTCGTTGGCGGTGACATAGGCCGGGCCGGTCAACGGCAGTGGCAGCGTTTCGGCATAAGCCAGCGCAGGTATCAGGCTCAGTCCCGTGGCCATAAGGGTCAGCAACGGGCGATTCATGCTGGAAGCTCCGCAGGGTAGTGGCTGTGCTGACGTGCCACGGCCTTTTCGATGGTGGCGCGGGGCAGCACGCCGCTGTCGACCAAATAGTCGCCAATGCGCCCGTGACGCTGCGGGCGGTACTGCAACATGGTGCGGTTGAACACGTCGCGATCCAGCAGGCCCATTTCAATCAACAGATCACCCAGCAGTGGTGCGCGGGCGTCCGGCACCGCTTGGCCATCGCGCACGTTCAGTAGACGCAACTGCGCGACGATTTCGCTTTCCCGGGCAATCAACTGCACCGGCTCGCTGCCCAGTACTTCGCTGACTTGTTGCAGACCTTCGGCCGGCAACGGACTGGCCACGGCCAGTTGTGCTCGGCCGTCGGCATTCAAGCCAACCGGCACCACGCGCCAGCGCAGAGCGAATTCGTCGTCCAGGGTAAGGGTCGACGCCTGCGCCTTGTGAGCCACATCGAACACTCGCGGCAGGTCGTTTTGAAACGCGATGGCTTCGGCCAGCGTCTCGTCGTCCAGCCAGCCGTTGCTGAGCAAAATCCGCCCTAATGGCATGTGCCGGGTTTTCTGTTCGGCGAGGGCACTTTGCAGGTCGGTTTCGTTGATCGCCTGCCAGGACAACAACACGCTGCCCAGCTTGCGCGGCGCGGCGGCGACCAGGTCGGTGGAGGGGAAGTCGTGCATGGTCTTGTCCCACACCAGTTTGCGGTTCATCACTTTGCCGACCAGGAACATGCGCCACGCTCGTGATGCGGCCATGAAGTTGACGAAGTTGCCCACGACCATGCGCGGAATGGACAGCAAGCCGTGCTGCCAGCCGTACAGCACGGTGGTGAAATAGCAGCGGTGCGCGATGCGCCAGACCAGCGCAATACCGTTGGCCAGCAACAGGTATTTGATGAAGCCGTTGGTTTCGAACGGCGTCGGGAAACTCACGTCCCATAGGCCGCTCTGGCGCAGGATGATCAGGCCCAGCAGCTGCACCAGAATCACGTAGGCGATGATGCTGACAAACGCCGTGACCACACCTTTGCGGTCACGAAACAGCAAATATCGGTTGGCCAGCGAACCGTTCCAGCCCATTTGTTCCCAGCCTTGCAGGCCAATGCCCAGTGTCCAGCGGGCCTTCTGGCGAAACGCGGTGCGGAAGGTGTCGGGAAAGAACTCGCGCACGCACAAAGGCATCCGCAGGGTCGATTCGTAAGGCTTGCGAAACCATGATTTACGCAGCACGCGAAACTGCACCGGGAAACGCACGAAGATCGCGTTCATGCCGACCTTGGCCAGACGCGCGCCGACGTCGTAGTCCTCGGTGAGGCTGTCAGTATTGAACGGCTGGTTCTGGGTTTCCCCGGCCAGCACGCGCAGGGCACGGTGGGAGAAACAGGTGCCGACCCCGGCGGACGGCACCGTGTCGGTCATGCTTTCACGCACCACCAGATCCTTGCCATGCCATTCGGCGAATTCGTCCATGTAGGTGCCGGCCACCCATTCGTACCAGTTGCGCTCCAGCGACACCACGGGCAACTGGATCATGTCCTTGCGCGGCAGCAAGTAGTTGAACAGGCGCAATTCCATCGGGTGCAACACGTCTTCGCTGTCGTGCAGCACGACGCCGGCGAAGGTCATGCCGTGGGTTTTCTCGTGCAGGAAGATCGCCTGGATCACCCAATTCAGACAGTCGGCCTTGCAGGTCGGCCCGGCATGCGGGACTTCCACGCGATGCAGCTGCTTGTAGCGCCGACGCATGCGTTCGACTTCATCGATGGTGCGCTGGTCATTGATGTAGGTGCCGACGAAAACCACGTAGTTCTGGTAATCCAGGGTCGACACCATGTTCTCGATCATCGGCGCGATGACGTCGTATTCCAGCCAGGCCGGGACCATGATCGCCAGCGGCTGTTCATCCCGAGCCATCAGCTGCTCGGTGGTCAGCGGCCGGTATTTTCGGTCCGCGGTGAACTTGCGGAACAGGCGGCGAGACCAGTACCACAGGTCAATGAACAGATCGTCCAGGCTGGAAATCAGGATCAGTATCGCGACCACGATGGTCGAGATCTCCAGGAAGCTGTAGTGGTGGGCCAGCCAATAGGGCCAATAAAGCGACGTCATCGAAAGGTTCCGTTACTGGCGATTGCGACGGGCGTTACGGCCAGCCAGCAACAGGATGAGGACCAACAGGATGCCACCCGGAATCAGCCACAACAGCGACGGCGTACGCCAGGCGTCCAGGCCCTTGGGTTCTTCGTTGTCGATCAATTGGCTGCCGTTTGGGTCCTGGGTGTCGAAGGTGGTCAGTGCACCGTTGTCACCGAGGATGGCCACGTCGCCGCGGGTCAGCAGAATCTGTTTGGCGAAGCGTGGTGCGTCACTGCCCAGGGCGCGATAGATCAGGCCGTGCTGGCCGCCGGCATCCACCACCTGCAACGTGGCCAGGTGGTTGAGGGGATGCACGTCAAGCAACACCTGATCTTTGTGATTGATGCGCAGGCGTCCCTGCTCATCGACCTGCACGGACTCCTTGCTGTCTTTGATCGGCAGCTCGAAGGCTAGGAAAGCCTTGTCCAGCGTGACCGAGGCATTCGGGTCTGTGACGACCTTCAATTGCGCCCGCAGCGGCGAAACACCGGCGGCGTCGGCGACCGAAATCACCTGCGGCAGGCTGCTCGCCGGATGCTCGAGGTAGGCCCGCGGCACCAGGAGTTGCGTGTCTACGGCAAAGCGCGCGGCCATGCCGGAGAAGTCATCACCCAGCGCGGTTTTTTCCAGCACGATGTGGCTGGTCGGCAGCACCGACACCGGGAAGGCTTGTGGTGTTTCCAGGCAGCGATCACTCACTGGCTGGCGCTGGAAAGACACGCGCAACACGTTGGTCGCGCCCACGGCATAACGCGGGATCCGCGCTTCGATGCGTTGCTTTTCCCCATTGGCTACAAGCTGCTGCGCACCAATCAGGTAATCATTGAGAAACAGCGAGGCCACCGGCGCGGTGTCCGACGCGCCTGGAGCGGCAGACACGTCGACCACAGCCTTCACCGGCAAGCGACCGTCGTACGCCACGCTGCCCAGAGGGAATGAAGTGCTCCAGTCAGACTTGGCCAGCACGTCGACAGCACCGGGGTTGCCGCCCAGGCGCGACAAGGCCACACGGCCGTCGGTGCTCAAGGGCATCTGGGCTTCGCTGACCGTCAATTGGCGACTGCGCGCCAATTTGTTCCAGGCTGTACTGAACAAGGCCAGTGCCTTGCCGGTGGCATGCGGCGCGATCATCAGCACCGGGCGCGTGCCCACCAAAGCCAGGCGCACATTGTCTGTGCCTTCGGCGGCAAGGCCTGCATTGATGTGCCGCTCACGCCATTGCGTGAAGGCGTTGGCTGCCGTGGCGTCGAGGCTTTGAATCTGGCTTTGCAGCGCATCGAGGGATTCATTGACCGCCTTGAGCAGCTGCGGGTCGTTAACCGCCAGATCCGCCTGGACGTTCGGTGTCTGGCCCAACATCAGCAACGCGCCGATCTCCGCTGGGTTCGCCAGGGTGTGCGGACCTTTGCCGTTGAGGCTGGCGAACGCGGGAATACCTTGCAGTTCGGCCGGGATGCGCAGGCCGTTCAGGTCGACGCTGTCTTGGATGGCAGGGAAGGGCAGGATCTGGCTGTGCTTGCCAATCCGCTCCAGTGCCACACCCAGACGCCACGCCGAATCGTAGCTTTCGGCAGACAAGGTGCCCGGTGCGACCATGATCCTCGGTTTGCCAGGCAATGCCGTCCACGCTGCACCGACGTCCCGCAACTGGCTGGCGTCGTAGCTGTAAGTGAGGCGGGTGTCCGGTTCGATACGCAAGACATTGCCGATGGCGCGTTCGTCTTCGCACAACACACGGTACACGATCGATGACCAGGCAATGCCCAGGCGCACCGAGCCGCTGTCCCGCGCTTTCTTGTCCACGCCCAGCGTGGCACTGGCGTCGCCTTGGGCTTCGCTGAGCCCTTGGGCGCGCACCGGATAACCGTCCAGCGACAGCAGCAAGGTGTTGCGGCCACCTTCGCCATTGAGGTAACTGGCGTCGAAATTCAATGTCGCGTCCGTCAGTGGCACGCCCGCCGGCACCGGCAGATACAGTTCGCGGCGGGCATCGGTGGAGCCGAGGATGATCGGTGCGTCGATCCCCAGATCGCTCAAGCGGACCTCACGCTCTTGTCGGGTGTCGGCGTTGAGTCGGTTGATCGCCTGGGTGAGCGGGCTGTCCGCGGCCAAGGCGAAGGTCGGCATGAGCGCGAGCAGGCTCACGCCACAGGCAAGGGCGCTGAGCGCACCCGTATGGATGGCAACGGAAGACTTCATTCAGGTAGATCTCGAGCTGATAAGGGGAGGAACGGTTCGGTTTATCGAGAGGTAAAAGCCGGGTAATTGTTTTCGGGCACAGGCTGCGCTGACGCGTAGTGCAGAAACTTGGGCAAAGGCTGACCGGCCACGATGAAATCATCCACCGGGCGGCCCATCAGGGCATCGACGATGCGCGCACTGGCCTTGCCGTCGCCGTAAGGGTTGGCCGCCTGGGAGCAACGACGCCATAGCAGGTCGTCATCGAACAGCGCGTTGACGCCTGCGATGATCGAGTCCGGCGAGGTGCCGACCAGGCGCACAGTGCCCGCGGCGACAGCTTCCGGGCGTTCGGTCACATCCCGCATGACCAGCACGGGTTTGCCCAATGACGGCGCTTCTTCCTGCACGCCCCCGGAATCGGTGAGGATCACATGGGCCCGTTGCATCAGGCGCACGAAGGCCAAGTAGTCCAGCGGCTGGATCAGGTGCACGTTGGGCAGGTCGCCCAGATGCTCGGTGACCGGGCCCATGACATTGGGGTTCAAGTGCACCGGATAGACGATCTGGATATCCGTGCGCCGGGCCAGATGACTCAAGGCCTTGCAGATGTCCAGGAAGCCTTCGCCGAAGTTTTCCCGACGATGCCCGGTCACCAGCAGAACCTTGCGGCCGGCCTGCAGGAACGAGAACTGCCGGTCCAGGCTTGCACGCAGGTCAGCGTCTTGCTCAATGCGCCGCGCGGTCATCTGCAACGCATCGATCACCGTATTGCCGGTCACGAAGGTGCGCCCCTGCAGGCGTTCGTCGAGCAAGTTCTGGCGCGACTCGTGGGTCGGCGCAAACAGCATGTCCGCACCCAGGTCGATGCAACGACGGTTCATTTCTTCCGGCCACGGGCTGTAGATATCACCGGTTCGCAGCCCGGCTTCCACATGGCCGACCGGGATGCGCCGATGGAACGCCGCCATCGCGGCGACCATGGCCGAGGTGGTGTCGCCATGCACCAGCACCCGGTCCGGGCAGGTCATTTCCAGCACCGGGTCAATCGCCCCGTAAAGTGCCGCCGTCAGCGAGTTGAGCGTTTGGTGCGGCGTCATCACATCGAGGGTGTAATCGGCCTTGAGGTCGAACAGATCCAGCACCTGTTTCAGCATGCTTTGATGTTGGCCGGTGATGCATATCTGCGAGTGAATGCCAGGTTCCGCAGCGAGGGCTTTAACCAGAGGTGCCATCTTGATGGCTTCTGGACGGGTACCGAAGATCGAAAGGATTTTAATCCTTGAATGATGACGAGCGATGATGTCTTCCTTGCGCAGTTTTAGTGCGCAGCACACTACAGGCCCAAGTTTTATTGAGACTTGAGCAAGCGGGTGTTATTTGGATTTGATTAATGCCGGGGGATCAGCGTAGGCGCTGATGTTCACTTCATGTGAGAGGGTGTATCGCCTGTTAAACCCGGAAGCGGTCGGATTATTAGCACCGAAGAGAAATGTTTTAAAGCGTTATATGAGAATTTTTATTTAATAAATAAGTTTGAAACTTTTATAAGTGTGGTCTGTCTTTTTTTGGTTTTGTGTTTTTTGAAGGTTTTTACTTGATTGTTGTTCGCATCTTAAGGCGTTGTTTTATATGGTTTTTTTATAGTTTGCCCGTTCGTCAGTGTGTTTGAATTATTGATTGGTTATAGCAGTCGTGATCGGCGTTATTAAAGTGTGGTGATCTGTGATGCCAGTCACTTAAATGACGCCTGAATAATGCCACGATACACTGAATAATTTTTTTGAACTAATAAGGTTTCTTGCAAAAGCGCTGTCGCGCATTAGTAGTGGCTGGAGTGCTTTATTGTGGGCAGTGAACTTCGCCAACTACTTGGCTGCGGATACTGGCCAATTGTTTCGCACCGATTCATGTCGCAAGCGTTGACGTCGTCTGGCTGGCTGCGTCCAGGTTATTCAGCAACCATTCGACAAAGTTTCGCGCCAATGGATTGTTCTCGCTGTCGCGGTGAGTCAGCAAAGCCCAGTTCGGGCCGCGAATAGTGTCCTCCACCAAGGGGTGCAGCCGTCCGCTGTCCCGCGCCGGCCGACTCAGTAACTGGCTGACCAGCGCGATGCCGAGCCCCGCGCAGGCCGCGTCCAACAGGAGGCCGGGGTCGGAGAAATTCAGCCCCTGATCCTTCTGGCCGACATCAATGCCAGCCTCCACGGCCCAATGACTCCAGTCCATTTCCCGCTCGCCGTGCAGGGTGGTGCGCTGATCGACGGGCACCGCCAACAGGTCCGGGTGACAGGCCGGGTAGAGGCGGTCAGCGTGCAACACCTTAAAGCTGCACTCGGCCTGCGAGCTGATGTCGTCACGCACCGCGAGGTCGATGGTCTGGGTGGCCATGTCCGGGACTTCATCGGTGCTGAAAATCCACAGATCGACCTCCGGATGCTGATGGCGAAAATCTCCCAGGCGTGGCAGCAGCCAGTGTCGGGCGAATGTCGGCGTGGTGTTCAGCACGAGTTGGTTGGGCTTCTGGTATTGCCCGAGGCGACGGATGCCGACCGCCAATTGCTGCAATAACGCCTGGGTCGTGCTGAGCAAATCATGCCCGGCATCGGTCAGGCTGACGCTGCGTCCACTGCGAAAAAACAATGGCTGCTCAAGGTACGCCTCAAGCGTGCGGATCTGCTGGCTGATGGCCGACTGGGTCAGGTGCAACTCGTCGGCGGCCTTGTGAAAACTGCCCAGTCGGGCGGCTGCTTCAAAGCCGCGAAGGGTGCTGAGCGGGGGCCAGTGCTTGAGCATATTGATAAGTTCCTCTAATCACTTTTCTACAAAATCCATCGTTTGTTAGCCCGTTTTTACGGCCGTAGCATGCATGCATAAACCGCCAAGGCAGTTTTCATTGATCACAATGGCTTAACTAAAAGGCTTTTTATCATGCTGCAGAACGAATTTCAAAACAGTGGCTGGTGGATGCCGGCAGAGTGGGTCAAGCACGCCGCGACCTGGATGGTCTGGCCGCACAATCAGGCGCTCTGGGAGTCGGGTTGGGGCGTTACCTTGCCGTTGGTGCAGGAAGATTTCGCCCGGGTGGCCAACGCCATTGCCCGGTTCGAACCGGTGAAAATCGTGGTCGACCCGTCGGCTGTCGCGAGTGCCGAAGCCCTGTGTGGACCCAACATCGAACTGATCCCGTTAGCGGTTAACGACAGTTGGTGTCGGGATTCCGGCCCGAGCTTCGTCTGTCATCCGCAACACGGCCTGGGCGGGGTGAGCTGGCGCTTCAACGCCTGGGGTGGCAAGTCGCTGCATAACCTGGACGAAAGCCTGGCGCGTCGCGCCCTCAATCGCCTCGGCGTGCCGTGTTTCGGCACCCCACTGAGTAACGAAGGCGGCGCGATTCATGTCGACGGCGAGGGCACGCTGATCACCACCGAGTCAGTGTTACTCAACCCCAATCGCAACCCGGGCATGACCAAGGCCGAGATCGAGGAGATTTTCACCCGACTGTTGGGTGTGAAGAAAACCATCTGGCTGCCGGGCGATCCGGACTACGTGACGGGCGACATGACCGATGGCCACGTCGATGGCGTCTGTGCCTTCGCACGGCCTGGCATGTTGCTGGTGGATGCCACCCACGACAAGAACTCTGTGTACGCCGAGGTTGCACGGGAAAACCGTCGCGTGCTGGAACTGGCCACCGATGCTCAAGGGCGCAAGTTCGAGCTGATCGAGCTCTATGAAGCCACCGACGCCGTGGACACCGAAGCCGAAGTGTTCTGTGCCTCGTACACCAATTTTTACATCGCCAATAACGCGATCATCATGCCGGCCTATGGCATCGACGCCGACAACGCGGCGGCCGAAGTATTGGCTCAGGCGTTCCCGGGCCGCGAAGTGGTGCCAGTGCGGATCAATCACCTGGCCCATGGCGGCGGCGGGGTGCATTGCATCACCCAGCAACAGCCGGCCTGGCCGGTAGAGGGTTGACGTCATGACCCTGTTGACGATTGCCACCACCCAGATGCCGTGCACCTGGGACTTGCCGCACAATCTTGATCAGGCCGAGCAATTGGTCCGTGAGGCGGCGGCGAAGGGCGCACAGGTCATCCTGTTGCAAGAGCTGTTCGCCACGCCGTATTTCTGCATCGAACAAAGCCATAAACATTTGAAGTTGGCCGAAGAATATCGATACAGCGGCGTACTTAAACGCTTTGCCGCGTTGGCCAAGGAATTGGGCGTGGTGCTGCCACTGAGCTGGTTCGAAAAGGCCGGCAATGCCTACTTCAATTCCCTGAGCGTGGCCGATGCCGACGGGCGCTTGCTGGGGGTGTATCGCAAGACCCATATCCCCAACGCCATTGGTTACCAGGAGAAGGAATACTTCAGCCCCGGCGACACCGGCTTCCGTGTCTGGGACACCGCGTTCGGACGTATCGGCGTGGGCATCTGCTGGGATCAGTGGTTCCCTGAAACGGCTCGCTGCCTGGCGTTGATGGGCGCCGAAGTCTTGCTGTTTCCCACCGCCATCGGCTCTGAACCGGGCTGCGCAGCGCTGGATTCCCGTGACCACTGGCAGATGACCATGCGCGGCCATGCCGCCGCCAACATCCTGCCGGTGGTAGCGGCCAATCGCGTCGGCCGTGAAGTGGCGACCACCGATTCGGACTTGCAGATGAGTTTTTACGGCTCGTCGTTTATCTGCAACCACAAGGGAAAGTTGCTCGCCGAGACCGACCGCGACAACACCGGCGTGCTGGTCCATAGCCTGGACCTCGCCGCCATGCGCGAAGAGCGCCTGAGTTGGGGCATCTACCGCGACCGTCGCCCGGACATGTACGGGGCGTTGTTGAGTCAGGACGGTCGTCACCTTCATGCACGCTGGAACACTCAAGGAGTCTGACATGCGCATTCCCCACAAGCTGTTGCTCGGCGCCTTGGGATTGGCAATCGCTTCGTCGTCGCTGCATGCCGAAGAGAAAACCCTGCGGCTCTACAACTGGGCCGATTACTTTGCCGAAGACACGCTGGCCAAATTCACCGCCGAAACCGGGATCAAGGTGATCTACGACGTCATGGATGGCAGCGAAACGCTGGAAGCCAAGATGCTGGCCGGCAACAGCGGCTATGACCTGATTTTCCCCGGCGACACCGTCGCAGAACGCTTGATGCGCGCCGGCAGCCTGCTGCCGCTGGACCGCTCAAAACTCACCGCTGTGGATGACATCGAACCCGGGTTGCAGAAGCTGCGCAGGCAGTATGAAACGTCGAGCAAGGCCACCGTCCCCTACACGTGGGGCACCATCGGAGTGACCTACAATGATGAGCAGATCAAACAGCGCTCGCCGGACGCCCCGGTCAACAGCCTCGACATGCTGTTCAAACCGGAACTGGCCGGAAAATTTGCCGACTGCGGAATCTCGATGATCGATTCGCCGGACGAGGTGCTGGCTGTCGTGCTCAATTATCTGGGCCGCGAGCCACGTAGCGCAAAACCTGAGGACCTGGCCGCAGCGAGTGAGTTGCTGATGAAACTGCGACCGTACATTCGCAAATTCCAGTCGCAACCCGTGACCGACCTGGTGAACGGCAACCTGTGCCTGTCCCTCGGTTACAGCGGTGACATGACCCAGGCACAACGGACGTCGGACAGCGCCGGCAAGCACACCCGGTTCGAGTACCGCGTTCCCCGCGAAGGCACCACGGTGTGGATGGATACCATGGCCATTCCAGTGGACGCCAAACACCCGGAGTACGCCTATGCGTTCATCAACTTCGTCATGCGCCCACAGAACATGGCCGCCATCAGCAACTTCACCGGGTACCCAACCTCCAACGCCAAGGCCCGGCCGGACGTCGATGCGACGATGCGCAACAACCCGGACATCTACCTCGATGACGCCACCTATGCGCGGCTGATTGCGGGCAAGGACATTCCACAATCCGACATGCGCGCGCGGATGCGCACCTGGACCAAGTTCAAGACGGCCACCGCAAAATGAGTGCTTCACACAAGGATCCACACATGCGGACGCGTCGGGATTTCATCAAACAAGTGTCGGTCATTGCCGGTCTAGGCGCCGCTGCCTCCATCGGTTTCAGCCTTGCGCCAGTGCACGCGGCGACCCAAGGTCGCTGGCGTATGCCGGATGAGGGCGACCAACACGAACGGGCCTTCATCGCGTTCGGCGCACAGAAAGCCATCTGGGAGAATTTCACGCCCCATGTGCAAGCGGCCATTGGCCTGATCGCCCGCACCATCGCCCGCCATGAACCGGTCACCGTGTTCTGCCGCCAGCGTGAGCGGAGTCTGGCCGAACAACAGTGCGGCACCACCAACATCACCTACGTCACCACCGAACTTGACGACATCTGGATGCGCGATATCGGCGCCAATTTCGTCATCAACGGCGAAGGCGGGCTCGGCGCCGTGGATTTCAACTTCAACGGCTGGGGCAACAAACAGCAGCACGACAAGGATGCACAACTGGCCGCTTTGGTGGCCGACACTGCGGATGCCCGTTACCTGCGCAGCGAACTGGTGGGCGAGGGCGGAGGTATCGAAGTGGATGGCCACGGCACGGGGATCATGACCGAAAGCAGCTGGATCAACCGCAACCGCAACCCCGACTGGACCAAGGCTGAGGTCGAGCAGGAACTGAAAGACCGTTTGGGTTTGCGCAAAATCATCTGGCTGCCGGGTATCAAAGGCAAGGACATCACCGACGCCCATGTCGATTTCTATGCGCGTTTCGTCAAGCCCGGCGTTGTAGTCGCCAACCTCGACAACGACCCCGATTCATACGACCGGAAAGTGACATTGGCGCATCTGCAAATCCTAAAAAACGCCACCGATGCCGACGGCCGCAAGCTGCAAGTGCACACCCTGTCGCCGCCGCTCAACCCGCGCAAGAGCCAGTTCAACCGCAACAACCCGGACTTTGCTGCCGGTTACATCAACTACTTCCTGGTGAATGGCGCGGTCATTGCGCCTGAGTTTGGTGACAAGGCTGCGGATACGAAAGCGTTTGATCTGTTGTCGCAGCTGTATCCGGACAGAGAGGTGGTGCAGTTGAATATCGACGCCATCGCGGCGGGTGGCGGGGGGATTCACTGTGTGACCAGTCATCAGCCGGTGGCTTGATCGGGATGGAAGCGAAGGCGCAATGCCTTCGCCTCACGGTCTTCCGTGATTAAGCGTGTGGAACGTGGTTGTCGAGCATTCGATTCACCGCCAGTTCCCCGAGCATGATGACCTGCTGAAGCGCCAGCAAGGTGTTGCGGTGGGAGCCCTCCATCATCCCTGCAATGTCGCTGGCCATGACACTGGCCGACGCCATGGACTCACACGCTTGCACCAGCAAGGTTTCGTTATCGACATCCGGGGCAATCATGTAAATGGTGCTGGGTTTGCGTGGTGTTTTCATGAGCGCCGCCGGATTGAGGTAGAAATTGAGCGCGCGCTCGGCGGCTTCGTGCAGTTTTTTTGAATCGAGGGTTTCGTAGGGGGAAGCCGGATCGGTGTCCGGTGGGTTGGGTGTGGGCTTGAACATGGTGAATCTCCTAACGGCGTTAAAGGAGCCATCACCCTCGCTACCAACGAAGGGTGGAGGCCATACGCAGGTTGGTAGACCGGCCGTCAGGAACCCCGGCGCGTCCGAAGACGCCCTGCGCATGACCACCATAAAACGGAGACGAAAAAACCCCCGCAAAACGGTAGTGCTGTGCAGCTGACGAAACCGGGCTACCAAACCCGATCGCTGTTATTCAGCGACGGGGAAACGATAAAACCCAGGCCGTAGGCGCACAAGCCGGCGGATTCTGGCTTACCCGTAGGCAACGGCGCAAGGATTTGTAGCCTTTGGGAAGTAACGTGGAGTGTCGTTAAACAACGGCGTTAAACATGCAGGCGCTCGCTTTCAACGTCTGGACGCTACCGATCTTCAGGGGCTGATATCGACCCTTAGCTGCCGCTCATGAAGTCGTGTCCCAACGGAAATGGATGTACTCATCTTCATACTCCGCGAACAGCGAAACGATGAATTCCGTTTTCATTGAGTACATCAATAGCGCTCCTACGAAACCGGTCGACTCATGCAGAGGTTGTTTGAGTGGAGCGACCAATTCAATCGCCTGATCCGCAACCATCTGATTGAAAACAGCTTCAGAGATTTCCTCAAACTGAGCGTCGGAAACGTATCCGGGGAAATAACTTTCACCTCCGGGTCGCCAATCGATCCATTCCGCGTGAAGCCAGAAGTTTAATCCATTCTCTTCTTGCCGCTTGAAGGAGCGGGTTACCCTGATGGTCTCCTGAGATGCCGGGCACTGAAAGGCGCTTGATGGATAGGTGACGTAATAGAGCACGGGACAATCATTGTGCGATCTCCAAAAAAGCAGTTGCTCACTGGAGAGCTGATCAAAGTCGTTTCTGTTGAACATGGAAGAACCTAATGTTTACACCGTACCAATGGGAAGAGCGACCAGAAGTGGCAAAATGATAGCAAATGTTTTTCGGGAACCGTCAGCTATTGGCCGCTTGCAGCCGGCCATCACAAGTGCATGCCTTGTCGTGCATGGGGAGCTAACGACCGTATTGTTTTCCCTGTTCACCAAGTGCGAACATTCCGCTTTGTATACCAAGTCAACATGGAGGCTTCGAACGTGAGCGCTACTTCTTCGATCTGGTTTTTTGTCGTGCCATTCGCGATTGCAGCAGCAATCCCCGGTCCCGCTCAGGGAGCCCTTCTAGGTCAAGTGGTGTCGCGCGGCGCAAGGTCTACGATACCCTTCATCGGAGGCATGGTTCTGGGAAATGCTGTCTGGCTGCTGGTCGCTACCCTCGGTCTTGCGGCGCTGGCACTGCAGTTCGAGCATGTGTTCATCGCGGTGAAATGGCTCGGTGTTGCCTTTATCCTGTTCATCGCGTGGAACTTATGGTCGAAGAACACCGAACAACTTCAAGAACCTCCCAAGCGCTCAGCAGGCCGAGGCCTTCTTGCAGGAGCTGTGTTGACCCTGAGTAATCCAAAGGCCGTGGTATTTTTCGGTGCGGTGCTGCCTCATGCATTTGATCTGATGGCTCTGTCCTGGCCAGAAGTCATTTTTATTACCGCCCTCGGCATTGGGATCGATCTCACCATCCAATTGGCTTACCTCGTTACCGCATCGCGAATCAAGCGGGCCATCCAGTCACCGAAGGCAATGAAGCGTCTGAATAGAACGTCAGCCGGCGTAATGACTGGATGTGCGGGTTGGATGGCCGTTTCGCACTGATCTCCTCTGCAGTACGGCTTTGCAAGCCTGCAAAGCCTTCACTCTTTGCCGTTGATCGACTAGGCCACCCCATTTGCCCTCCAAGGACCTGATCTCTCGGTCGCATGCTTGGGCGGACGTCTGCTATTGGCCGAGGCTGTGTAAAAACGTTTTTGAGCGCGACAGGTGCTCAAAACCGGACTGAAAATCGCGCTTCTACGCGAAATCCACATCTGCTGACGTGCCGATAAATTTCAGATTTAACGTAGACGCGCACACTTCAATTTTGGCGCAGCTTTTTTACACACTCTGGGCCGATAGCAGTCAGTCAGCAAGGGCAGCTTGCAACGTAAAGTGGACACTCATTGCTGGAAGCCGCCGGCCAGAAGCGGCTTCGAGTTCACCTGTCAGCCTCTATGACATCCGCACCTACAAGTTGCTAAGAAGCTCGCGTCTCACCTGAAGAGCAATCGCTGCAAAGCCCTTTCCACTGCCACGCTTGCGGGGTGTGTAGTCCTGATGAGTAGAAACATCCGCCCATTGACTCACCGATTCCACGTACCTATGAGTGCTATCGGTATCAATTTCAAACGCAATGAACTGTTCTTTTTGAGTGAGCAGTAGCCCATACAGGCGTGGCATTCCGGGAAAGTCGACTTCAAGGTCGAGCACGACGGTTTCTGGCCATATAATGCCTTTTGACTCGCCATAGGTTTTTAAGGCGGGGGGAACTCCTGTGGCCAGCCAAGCTTTGGCGGTTACCATGAGTCTGTGGGCCACAAGAGCATTTTGCTCTTGCACGTTCAGTTGCCGCTTTTTTATCAGGCGGTCAATGTCCACTTCCATCTCCACTGAAATCGTCGATCCAAGGATGGCGATGATCTATTAAACGCGCAACGACTCAGACGATTCCCACCTGCACGCTGCTACTCGAACTAAGCGGGAGGTCCCGATGGAGTCAGCGAAAGACGACTTTCGACCCAGGCTGTGTGAAAACGCGCTAAATACCTCGAAAAGTGAGAGTCGCGAGGGTTGCCTATGGAATCAGCTGGCGGAAGCGCGAATTAGCTTAGTCAGTGACATAGAAGTTCGTAATGCCGTTTGGGCCGCGTCAGCGGCCCAAACGGCTACTAACTGGCGAGCCAAACGGCTGGATTCACGCCCTGATCGCCTCAAGCAGTCCTGCGATGCCGAAGATGCTCATCATTCGTTTGAGGTTGTAGGCGAGTACATGAAGGCTCATCTCAGTGCTCACCCTCGGCAGGGTTTTGGTCAGGAAGTGGGTACTTCCCATCCAGTACTTGAGCGTTCCAAAAGGATGTTCAACGGTCTGTCGACGAACCCTCATCATCGCTGGATCATGTTCTAGCCGAACCTGCATCGCGTCGATTACTGACTCATGTTCCCAGCGCTTCACACGGCGCTCCTTACCCGTCGTACATTGCTTTTGCATTGAGCAGGACTGGCAGCCCGAGAAGTAGTAACAATGCAATAACATGCCGTCTTCCATCGACGAATGCCGCCTGGTGAGTAACTGCCCCGCAGGGCATCGATACTCGTCCGACGCAATAAGATAGATGAAATCCTGTTTGCCGAATCTGCCTTCGGCTTTGCTGCCAGATGTGAGGGGTTTCGGTACGAAAGTAGTGATGCCGGCTTGCTCGCAAGCAAGGATTTCCAGACCTTTGTAATAGCCTCGGTCGGCAACCACCGTTAGCGATTCAGCCTCCATTTCTTCACGCGCTTGGTTCGCCATATTGCTCAGTTGCCCACGATCATTACCGACGTTGGTCACCTCATGGGCAATGATCAGATGGTGTTTGTCGTCGACAGCTGTTTGTACGTTGTAGCCAACCGTTCCGGTGCCTCGGCCGCTCGTGGCCATTGAGCGTGCATCTGGATCGGTAAGAGAGATTTGCTGGTCTGGACTTTCGTGGAGCTGCGCCTCGATGTCCTTGAGTTTCTGCATCTGCTTTTTCAGTGTTTCTATCTTTTCTTTAAGCCGCTCTGCTTTTGCCTCGGCCACTTCGGGCGTTGCCCGATCCGCCGAATCCATCGCCGCCAGATATCGATCAATGCTCTGCTCGATCTGCTGCATGCGTGCCTTCACCTTGCCCTGAGTGAAGTTGCGGTCGCGATTATTGACGGCTTTGAATTTGCTGCCGTCGATGGCGATGATCGATTGGGAGAAGAGATTGAGGTTGCGACAAAGAACTACGAACTGGCGGCATACGCTGCGAATGGCTTTGCCGTTGTCTTTGCGAAAGTCGGCAATGGTTTTGAAGTCCGGAGCCAAACGCCCCGTTAGCCACATCAACTCGACGTTGCGCTCGGCCTCTCGCTCAAGTCGGCGGCTGGATTGAATCCGATTGAGATAGCCGTAGATATAGATCTTCAGCAACACCGCTGGGTGATAGGCCGGACGACCCGTTGCAGCAGGATGAACACCTTCAAACCCAAGTGGACCCAGGTCGAGTTCATCGACGAAAACATCGACCACGCGCACTGGATTTTCTTCGGCTACGTAATCGTCCAGACACTCCGGCAGCAAGGTGACTTGCGTCCGAGCCTCACCTTCAATAAATCGCTTCATGATCGCCCCCGCTACGATCTCGACGATCAGAAGATTAGACAATTGCGGGAGTTTTCACCGGGTCTGGTCGACTGCTGGCTGTCATGAAAAGCCGTTTCGATCTAAACAACCCCCGTCATCGTCTCTAGAGCGATGATCGGTCGACACCTTGTACAATCTCGCTTGTTACAAAACCCACCCCGCAATGATCGCAATAAAACCCATCAACCAGCTGCTCCAGTGGCGCTGCTTTCAGAAGGGCAGTCTTGCATTCATCAACTGCTAGCTGATCCAAGCGTTGATAGCCTGCTTTTTCTTCCCCATTGAAGCGTTTTTTTGGGCTTGCTGCCCCTATCAAAATTCCCTTTGGTCTGACGTGTTGGACTGATCCACAGCGGGGGCAGGATTCCATAGGGTTATGGTTCATGGCATGACCTGATTTGAGAGGGGCGAGAGTAATGATACCGATGAACTCTAGAAATCCTTTAACCAATGTCGTAAGAACTGACTTCCAGAGTAGTGAAGATGATTCCGAATATCTACGGACTTCACGTAGAGTCGCCCCGTCCCTATCGATGCTGACGTTTTCACACAGCCTGGACCCAAAGCGGACATCTGAATATCTGGCCGCTTGCGTAAAGGATAAGGTCGTAAGATGTGTGCTTCATTGCCGATAAGGAAATCGCCATGTCACCGAACAAGGCTTGCCCCGTCATCCTCTCCAGTCTTCCTGGCGCACACATCCTTCTGTTCCGCCATCCAATAGCAGGCGTACAACTGGTCAAAGGGACAATCGAGAAGGGTGAAACTCCAGCTCAGACCGCTCTGCGTGAATTAAGGGAAGAATCAGGCATAGAAGCCGCCTCGGTTGTCAGCGACATGGGGTGCTGGAACGCCGGGCATCTCGACCAGATATGGTCATTTCAGCTGTGTTTCACCGAGGCACCTTTGCCGGAGCAATGGACTCATCACACGCTCGATGACCATGGCCATACCTTCAGCTTTTTTTGGGCTCCGCTCGATGATTTGCCGTTTGCCGACTGTCATCCGGTCTTCCGTCGAGCATTACGGTACCTGACGGCCACGCTGACAGTGCAAGGTTATGTATTGGCTCATGATCAAAGCACAAACATATCATCCGAAGCTCCGACTTGATTTTCGCAAGCGGCTTTCGAGCGGCTGTTTCTGGCTGAAGCGGTCGTGAGTCGTAGAAAGGATGTGCTATCAAGCTGTAGACCCCAACCAAGCCTGAAATTTACGGCTATTGATAACCATCGAAGGCAACACGGGCTGAGGAAGCTAGGGCGTAAAGCCCTAGCAGATAGCAGATGTCACTTTTTCTTTTTCGCCGGCTTTTCTGCCTTCTCTGATTTCTTAGCCTTTTCTGGCTTGCTATCAGCTTTTTTTGCAGATTTCTTTGGTTCGGCATCTTTTTTCTTGTCTTTCATTTCGGAAGATTTCGAAAGAGCCGAGGCCGCAGCTGATTTCTTTGCCGGTGATGACTTCTTGTCTTTCAATTCCTTGCTGGCTTTCGAAGCGTCACCTTTGCTTTTCTTCTCGTCTTTAGCCACGTTGATCACCTCTCGGAGTATGCCGGTATTGGCACAATTGCCTGTGCGATTCTCCACAAGCTGATCATTAGGCGAGCGCGTCCAAAAGCGGTTCAAATTATTTTGATGCGTCGAGATAGGCTTTGGGTGATGCAGCGATAGGTAATGAGGGCAGGACATCCAAAATAGGTCATCAGCTACGCCTCGGAGTTCCAGGCTATCAATTGGAGTTGTGACCGACCCATTGAATAACTGAGCCGTCGATCCATTGCGTCGGGGAGGCTGATGGGCGGCCATGGTCGGCCATTTGCCCGCCGTTTTCGTCGTCTATGCTGATTACCGGGACCGATCTGGCACGGAGGCTGCCTCCATTCCCTCAATCGCCGACGGATTGGCTGGATGGTGCCCAATACGATGTTTCATATCAGCGCGAAACTCCCGACCAGTTGGCTGACGGCGGCGCAGTCCTGGCGGTCGGCTCCTTGCTGCCGGGCTTAAGCCTGGCGTCTTCGCAATCCTCTCCACCCGTTTCCATCCAGAAAACCTCGAAGGGAGTGCACGAATCCATGAGTACCTTCACCACCAAAGAAGGCGTAGACATCTATTACAAGGATTGGGGCAAAGGCCCGGTTGTCGTCTTCAGTCATGGCTGGCCACTGAATGCCGATAGCTGGGAATCGCAGATGTTTCACCTGGCCTCCAACGGCTGTCGCTGCATTGCCCACGACCGGCGCGGTCATGGCCGCTCCAGCCAACCCTGGGACGGCAACGACATGGACCACTACGCGGATGACCTGGCTCAATTGCTCGACCACCTTGATGTAAAGGACGCGACCCTGTTCGGTTTCTCCACGGGCGGCGGCGAGGTGGCGAGGTACATTGGGCGTCACGGGACCCAGCGGGTTAAAAAGGCCGGACTGATTTCAGCGGTGCCGCCCTTGATGGTCAAAACCGAGGCCAATCCTGGAGGGTTGCCCGTCTCCGTATTCGACGGCATTCGCGCCGGTTTTATTGCCGACCGCTCGAAGCTGTTCATCGATATCCCGAGCGGTCCGTTCTTCGGCTACAACCGTCCCGGCGCGACGCCGTCGCAAGGAGTCATCAACGCGTGGTGGATGCAAGGGATGCTCGGCGGCCACAAGAATACCTATGACAGCATCAAGGCATTTTCCGAAACCGACTTCACTCAGGATCTGAAGAAGTTCGACGTACCGACGCTGATCATTCACGGAGACGACGATCAGATTGTCCCCATCGATGCGGCAGGACGTGCCTCGGCGAAACTGATCAAAAACAGCAAGCTGATCGTCTATGAAGGTGCGCCCCATGGCATTACCGATACCCATAAGGAGCGGCTGAATGCTGACCTTTTGGCCTTCGTAAAGTCCTGAGCGCACATCGCCGTCCTCTGAAAACACTCAACTACGAAAAGCCCGCTGAACGATTTAGCCAATCTGTTGCATCGACCGGTTGAATCCACAGCCAAAAGCAGTCGTTTGGAAGGGGATAATAAATTTATTCCCTTTTCCTTTGGGAGACTCCTTACGTTGGGGGGCGCGAAGGCATCAGGCCGTTGAAAAACTATCTGTGTTGGCAATACAGCGGCAAACACGGCGAAAAAATGCTCATTTACAGCTCGTAAAATTCGCTTGTCGGCCGCTTTTGCATTGTCTTGCCTGCCTCGCCTACGTTTTTCAGCGGCCTGCTAGCGAGCTTGCACGACTTTGAACAAGCCCATTAGCAGGCATCGGCGATCAATTCCGCTCAGATTGCAGCAGGCGTGGTTTGAACATGCCGTTGGCGATCATCGGCGCGGGCTCTTCGTCGCCGTGCTGCTGGCAGAGGAATTCGCGAATCGCTTCAGCGGTTCGCCTGGCGCTGGTCACCACGAAAAAATGTCCCTCGCCCTGCATCACGTGCAGTTCAGCACGGCGAATGGTGCGGCGCAGGATGTGCGCGTTGTACAGCCGCACCAGGGTGTCGCGCTCGCCGGTGAGGATCAGCGTGCGCTGGCGCATACGGAACAACCGCAGCAAGCTGGTCCAGCCGACCAGGGCGGTGAGCTGGTGGTAATAGGTTCGCGGGTTGACCGTGAGCATGCCGTTCACCACACCGAAGCGCAGCAGCGTCTGTATCGAATTTCGCGAGCCTTCTTGCTTGCGCAGTTTGGTGCTTTTGCTCGTACCAAAAAAATCCAGGATGTCGGCGGGTTTCACCAGCATCGCAGGGCCTGCCGAGGTCGCCGCGAGGATCAGCCGGCGCACCATGTTCGGGTAACGCAGGGTGAATTCTTGCGCCAATGCACCACCCCAACTCACGCCGAACACATCGACCTGGTCGATTCCCAATTGCTTGAGCATCTCGGCGATCAGGTCGGCATGGCACGGCAGACGCATCGGCCAGCGGGGCATTTGCGATTTGCCGACCCCGGGCACATCCAGCGTAATGGTCCTGTAGTCCGCTAGTTCATCGCGCAGGGGGTCGAAGCTACGGATCAAACCACCCAGACCGTTGAGCAAGAGCAGCGGTGAGCCTCGGCCGCGGATTGACACGTTCAACTGCAAGTCTTTAATGGTTAATTTTTGCGTCGTCATGGTTTTCCCCTTGGCCTACCCGCTGTTAAGACAGCGTCTTGCGTGCATATGATCCCGGGGCCACTTTGACGAGGAAAATGTTCAACATCACCCCTTGATGAAATTAATCATGAACGTCCTCGATCTGTGAGAGTTGGCGACTGCTGCCCTTCGTGACAGGCAGAAAACGGCCGAGGCTGTGTAAAAACGTTTTTGAGCGCGATAGGTACTAAAAATCGGACTGGAAATCGCGTTTCTACGCGAAATCCACATCTGCTGACGAGCCGATAAATTTCAGATTTAACGTAGATGCGCATACGCCTGCTATTGGATGGCGGAACAGAAGGACGTGTGCGCCAGGAATACTGGAGAGGATGACGGGGCAAGCCTTGTTCGGTGACATGGGCGATTTCCTTATCGACGATGAAGCACAGATCTTACGACCTTATCCTTCTTTTTGCTCAAAAAGTACCTCTAGCCAACGTCCCGTTTATCTAACTACGTTAGCTTAAATCGCTCTAACGCATAATCCTTACCTGCCAAGGTAAGTTCAAAAGTGGTGGCGCCAAACGTACCCCGTGTCACTTTTTGCGTCACAAGACGTTTAGCCTGGAGTTGCTTTAGACCGGCTTCAACTTCTAACGTACTGAGTGAGACAAGTTTGCAGACCGAGTTTAAATTTGCAATTTTTCTGAAGTTTGCATGATAGGCCAACGCTTCCATCAGTAGGGTTTGGTTATCCGTCAATCGTGGAAACTGAGGGTTGTTCATTTTGTAAACTTTTCGCTCTATCTCATGTAGCTCGCCGTAAGCTCCATCAACGTTGCGGGTGTAGTAAATCGCTACAGACAGCGTGCTGATTAAAATCGCGATAATCATCAGCAGCGACCAATTTGGCATTGGCGTTTCCAGCAAAAGCCAATCCAGGAAACGTAGCAGCCAGCTCGTGGTATCTGCCAACAATGTCTGGTCGAAGTATGTGTCGAACAGCTTTATGCCAGCCCAGGCGACAAGGAAAATTCCAGCCCAGTAGGTCATCGCCTTGAATGTGAACGGGGAATGCTTGTCTTGTGCTGCCATGCTATTCGTCTCTGGTGCAGAACAGATGTTATCAGCATAGCAGTGGAAAACCGGCCCTCTGGCAGCTGACCTGCAAGGTCAGCAATTGGCCGATTGCTACCCATCACGAAGGGCTGCAATCCACCCAAAGCGTTCGTCAGTCGGGATACCAGTGTTCAAGCTGGCGTGTCAGATGAAACTTAAGCACATCATCAATGACTTCCCCGCCACACAAACGTAATCTTGCCGATTCGCGTATCAAGATAAAACAAAAAATCAGGAGTCATTGATGCAACCGATCCGTCTCGGTCTGGTGGGCTACGGCAAGATTGCCCAGGATCAACACGTCCCTGCTATCAACGCCAACCCCGCGTTCCAGTTGGTGTCTGTCGCCACGCAAGGGCAGCCCTGCGCCGGGGTAGAGAACTTTCAATCCCTGAGCGAACTGCTTGAAAACGGCCCGCACGTCGATGCGATTGCGTTTTGTACGCCGCCGCAGGGACGATTCGCGCTGGTGCAACAAGCGCTGGCCGCTGGTAAACACGTGCTGGTAGAAAAACCGCCGTGTGCCACATTGGGTGAAGCGATGGCGTTGGTGAGTCAGGCACAGGAGCAAGGCGTCAGCGGTTTGTTCGCCTGGCATTCGCGCTACGCGCCCGGCATCGAAGCCGCCCGTGACTGGCTGGCCACCCGCACCCTGCAAAGCGTACAGATCGACTGGAAGGAAGACGTGCGCAAATGGCACCCCGGCCAGGCATGGATCTGGCAACCCGGAGGCCTGGGTGTGTTCGATCCCGGCATCAATGCGTTATCGATTGCAACCCATCTGCTGGCGCTTCCGCTGTTTGTCGAATCTGCGGAACTGCGAGTCCCCAATAACTGCCAGTCGCCTATTGCCGCTTCCATCAAAATGTCTGACGCGCGCCACCTCGATGTTCGCGCGGAGTTCGACTTCGACCACGGTCATGATGAACTCTGGAGCATCGAGATTCGCTGCACCGAAGGCATCCTGCGACTGGATAACGGTGGTGCGTTGCTGAGTATCGACGGCGTGCGTCAGACCGTATCGGAGGAGGGCGAATACGCGGCGGTGTATCGACATTTCCAACAGCTGATTGGCGCCAAGGCCAGTGACCTGGACCTCCAGCCGCTGCGACTGGTTGCCGACAGTTTTTTTGTCGGCAGTCGGGTGTCGGTTGAGCCGTTCTACGATTAGTGGCTGCTCGGGTAGATCAACTCTCAGGGGAAATGATTGAGTCGTCACTGGACTCAGCAGCCAGTTTCAATCGGTCCGCTTTACTGATGTATTTCGACTTGCTAGCCGGTGCCAATTTGGCACTGGCCTTTTTGGCGTGAGCCTTCAATAACTGCTTTATTTTTTTTTGACGATTCATGTTTTTCGCTCAGCTAGAAAATTCTTGAATGATGCTTGCCTGATCGCCGCTCGGCGACTGTTCGTACAAACCCTGGACCCGTTTCAAGCCAGCAACTCGGTGATCCATCGGGCTTGCCGGGCGACGTCCTGCATCTTCTCCTTGGGCACGGCCTGTCGCGCCCGGGCGAAATGGGTCAGGGTCTGCTGCTTGTGGCGCAGTATGCGCTGCCACTTGCCCAGGAACGCCGGGGTGCGTGCCTGCATCTGCAACGGGCCGAAGTACAGCTCCTCGGCGGTGTACATCACCGGGCCGGCGCGCTCGGCGACGATGATTTCGTAGTCGAAGCGGTTTTCCCGCAGCAGTTCCTCGCAGAGGATGCGGTAGTCATTTTCCATCAGCCATTGGCGCAGTGGCTGCTCCCCGCCGTTGGGCTGCAGGATCAGGCGTTCCTGGCCGTTAAGGTGCGCCTTGCCGCTGTCGAGAATGTCGCGGATGGTCTCGCCGCCCATGCCGCAGATGCTGATCGCCGTGATCCCGTCTGCCGGCTCGATCGCCGCCAGGCCATTGGCCAGGCGCACGGTGATCCGCTGCTCCAGGCCGCTCTCGCGCACGGTGCGTTCGGCCGAATGGAACGGCGTCAATGCCACTTCGCCAGCGACCGCCGCCGCGATGGCGCCACGGCGTATCAACGCCACCGGCAGGTAGCCGTGATCCGAGCCGATGTCGGCCAGGCGTGCACCTGCTGGCACATGCGCCGACACGCGCTCCAGGCGCATGGACAATGTCTGTTCGTTCAACTGCAGTTCCTTTTCACCACGAATGTCCCGCACCCTGGACCGGATCGGGGCGCCATTCTGTCGAGCAATGCCGTGCATTTCAAATTCCTGCGACCACGGCCATGACTCGACCCGTATCTACGGCACGAAACGTAAATGAATCCGAGCTCTTTTTGCCTCTGTCCGTGACGTTTGAAACACACGCCTAGCGTAGTGAATTGATTACATTGCGTATCAACTGAAATGCGCTTCAGCGGCATTATCACAACAGGGGTCTACAACTACATTAGAGATAACATTTTTCTCAGGTGCCTCTCATGATTCAGCACATTATGAAAACCGCTTGCCTGACGACCCTTCTTGTCGTTGCAGCAATGTCGTCTGTTCAAGCACAACCATTGCCGCTCGATAAAACCGGTGCTTTGTATAATGAAGACGTGGAATGGCGTAACTTTCCAGCGTTTCCGAAAGAAGTAAAACTGGCTGTTCTAGTCGGTGATCCTGCCAAGCCAGGCCCCTACGTTGTGCGCGTTAAAGTACCGAGCGGCACGAAACTCATGCCTCACACACATCCTGAAGACCGTATATATACCGTTATGTCCGGTGTGTTTTATATTGGTTTTGGGAGTGTGTTCGATCCGGACAAACTGGTTGCTTATGGCCCGGGGAGTGTAATAGTGCTCCCGGCTAATACTCCGCATTTTCATTGGGCCAGATCGGGAGAGTATATCTCTCAGGTTTATGGAACAGGTCCGCTAGGTCTTGAGTACATTGACAGTCGTGACGATCCTCGTCATTCGTCAAAGTAATCGCTGCGGTATTCACCCCTTGGCCCGGTGACGCAAGCGCGAGTAAGAAATCAGCATGCTGGTCAGCTCCTGTGTGACTTGAGTGAAGGGTGACACTCGGCGGCTGATCAAGCACACCTCACCTGACTCCAACGGCTCCCGGATCGAAATGCTGATAAGCGACGAGCAAAACAGCTTCATGCCGGGAAGCATGCTGGGTTCAACGGTCAGGTAATCCGTCTCGGAAATGATGTGCAGGATTTCCAGCAGCGATTCGGTGGTGATCACGATCTTCGGAGGAGGTAAGCCTTGGGCCCTGAACAGCTCGATCAGATGCTTCTCCGCGCTACCGACGACGCCAGCCGGCCGGACGCTGATCCATCCGCAATCAACCAGGTCGCGCACTGATCGAGCCTCCGCCATTGGATGCCCCTTGCGCGCAATCACGCTGGCTTTTGAGCTGTAAAGCCGCTCGATGTGCAGGTCGATATCGCAGACATCGGGGCTCAGTGGACACATCACAAAGTCGAGCCGTCCCGCGCGAATCATCTCGATCAGCATCTTCGATTTTCCGCTGGCGATGTGCAGCTGCACTTTTGGAAATCTGCGGGTAAAACTGCTGAAGACCGGCATCAGACACGCTGCCAATGGTTCCGCGGTAACACCCAATGCGATCTGACCTTCGGGCGTTCCATTCCATTGGCGGACGTCTTGTACCGCGCGGTCGCAATCCAGAATGATCGAGCGTGCCCGGGTCAGGAACACCTTGCCCGCCAGGGTCAGACTGATGCCTTGATTGGAGCGCACCAGCAAGGTGACCCCCAGTTCTCTTTCCAGACTTTGAACCGACTCGGTCAGCGTGCTCTGGGCAGCGTCCAGCTCGCGTGCCGCTGAACGAAAACTGCCCTTGTCGACCACTGAGCAGAAGGCTCGAAGCTGGATCAGTTTCATGAAGCAGTGATCCAGTTGTTGCCGTTGTGGCCATGGGAAGCGTGATCGGCAGTTATAAACAGTGTGTGGCTGCTTCCGGTGTTCATGGCTGAGTCTCCAAGCGGCAAGGTTAGCGGCGATTTGTTGTCGTAATCGATTAGATCGTATGCGATGTATAAATTTTCCCCCAAAGACTCAATGATGTCAAAGCTGACGTTGCGCCTTGGCGACGAGCGGTGGAGGACGGAAAAGCCGAAGGTGATCGGTTTTTCCGTTCTTCTCGGTGCCTTGGTCGTGCCTATAAAATCAATGCTGTCAGATAGTTACGTATCTTTCGTGCTATTTGAAATCTTATAAAAACTTCAAGGAATCACCCATGAGCAACATTGAAAAAGTCCTGGTTACCGGTAAAACTCACACCACCCTGAGCAGCGCCGGCAACACCCCGCGTGGGCACAACGGCAACCTCGACATCGAACTCTCAACGCCCGGAAGCGCCAAAACAGCCCACCTATTCGCCGCCACTCAACCGCACCCGACGGCCGAGCAGTTGTTCGCCGGGGCATGGTCGGCCTGCTACATCGCAGCCGTTGGCCTTGCGGCCAAAGAGTTGAAGGTGACGCTTCCAGCCGACGTGTCCGTTGATATCGAGATCGATCTGGGTCAAACCGGGAACGCTTACCTTCTGCAGGCCCGGTTCGATGTACGGCTGCCAGGTCTGCCGCATGAAGTTGCTTGCGCTGTCGCCCATGCTGCGGATCAGATGTGCCCCTACTCGAAAGCAACGCGGGGGAACATCGACGTTGCGTTTAACGTCCAGACGTCATGATTGAACTGGCTGCTTTGTTACCCGAACTATAAAAAAACAGCGATTACAACTCCCGCTATAAATACCCATTTGTCGTCAGGATCCCATCAATCAAAGAAGGGATCTGCGCGTGGCTTCGCGCCTCAGGAGCCTGTATGTCAAGACACATCAAACAACTTTCTTTAACCAGACGTAAGTTTTGCAGCGCTGCGGCAGTGACATGTGCTGCGGCACCGCTAGGGTTACTCGGTTTATCAATCAGGACTGATGCAATGACTAATAATCCAATAAAAACAAAGAATGTTTCTGCTGAAATACGCCCCTTTCATTTCAGTGCCCAAGAGTCAGAACTTTCAGAGTTGCGCAGGCGTATAGAAGCAACGAGATGGCCGGACAAGGAAACCGTCAATGACTCCTCTCAAGGTGTGCAACTGGCGACGATCCAGAAACTCGCCAAACACTGGGCGACCCAATATGACTGGCGAGTGATTGAATCCAAAATAAACGCAGTTCCAAACTTCATCACCCACATCGATGGCCTGGATATACATTTCATTCATGTCCGCTCAAAACACGAGAATGCGTTACCGCTACTGATGGCGCACGGTTGGCCTGGGTCGATCATCGAATTGATGAAAGTCATCGGCCCACTCACCGATCCTGTGGCACACGGAGGCAGCGCCTCCGATGCGTTCAGCCTGGTGATTCCATCGATGCCGGGTTACGGCTTTTCGGAGAAACCGACCGAGGCCGGCTGGAATCCCGAGCATATCGCCGATGCCTATATCGAGCTGATGAAGCGTCTCGGATACACCCGGTACGGGGCGCAAGGGGGCGATTGGGGTTCTATCGTTGTCGATCTGATGGCTGTAAAGGCGCCACCTGGCCTGATCGGTATTCATTCGAACATGCCTGGCGTCATCCCGCCTGAACTTGATGCCGCGTTGTTCCGCGGTGACCCGGTACCCAGCGGTCTTTCTGCGGAAGAGAAGCAAGCGGCAGATCAACTGGCCAACACCTACAAGCACATTGGCTACGCAATCATGATGGGTGACAGGCCTCAGTCGCTGACAGGTCTTAATGATTCGCCCGTTGGCTTGGCGGCCTTCATGCTTGATCACGATCCTAAAAGCTACGAGATGATCGCTCGTTCCATTGACGGACAACCGGAAGGCCTCACACCCGATGACGTCCTCGACAACATCACGTTGTTCTGGCTGACCCAAACGGCCGTTTCCTCGGGGCGGCTCTATTGGGAGAACAAGTCGACATTCTTCGCCGTCAAGGGCGTCAACATCCCGGTTGCGGTTAGCGTGTTTCCTGATGAGCTGTATGCAGCTCCGAAAAGTTGGTCGCAGAAGGCCTACCCGAAACTTGTGCATTACAACAAGCTTCCCAAGGGTGGGCACTTTGCTGCGTGGGAGCAGCCAGCGCTTTTCTCGGAGGAAGTCCGGGCCGGATTCAAGTCGCTGAGGTAAGTGACAAGCCGGCAGGCATCGGAGACCTGATGTTGTAATGATCGGGGTGGCTCGGTTCGGATCGTTGATCGTCATGCGTGAAAATGATCCGGACCGCGCAACCAGTAGCTTAAACGCGACCCGGAAGAAGAGCACCAGTTTCTGGCTACTTCACTGCGCCTCCTTGCCTGATATCGCCGCAAAAAATATCGACGTTGCCACTCTCCGGAGCCGTTCGCACGACGATGGAATAGTCACCGGCAAGCAGATCCTGAAGTGCGATCGGTGCGCTTCTTGAGAACGACCAACCGCGTATGGCTTCGCGCGTGGTGATGACCTTGTCATTCATTGCAAAGGCGACTGGCCCGGGTTGCTGGCAGATGCCTTTATGGATGAAGGAGTAGAGACGCAAGGGCAGAGTTACTCCGCTTGGAGCGCCACTGATGAAGAAGCTGAGTCCGGTTTGTTTGTCCCAGCTTGTCAGCGTTACATTGCCGATCTGCCCGGTGTTCTGCCGGGTGGCAACCAACGGGACAGACACGCCATGGTCTGATGAAGTGGTGCAGCCGAACAGGCTTGCGCTGATCATGAGGGCTGCAAGTGAGTTTCTGAAGTTCATTTCCAACTCCTGCGTAAGAACTGCAATGAGTGTTATCCATATCAGCGTCAGTCCGTCATTGACTCGCATCCAGCACAACGCGGTAACGTGCCTTGCCGCTGCGCAAGTGATCGATGGCTTCGTTGATCCGACTCATGGGAAAGAGTTCGACCTGCGGCAGGATCTGATGACGTGCGCAGAATTCCAGCATGGTCGCCGTGTTACTCGGCGAGCCGACCGGCGAGGCGGACAAGGTCTTTTGTTGAGGGATCAGGTTGAACACATGCACCGGAATAGCGTCGGGCACGATGCCGACAAAGTGCAGGCGCCCCTTGCCGCGCAGGGTGGCAAGCATGGCCGTCCAGTCGAGGTTGGCGTTGGCGGTCACCAACAGGAAATCCAGGGTGCCGGCAATGGCGTTCAGCGCGTCGCTGTCGGTCGAGGCGATGACGTTGTGCGCGCCGAGGCGTCGGGCTTCGTCGGTCTTGTTCAACGACGAGGTAAACGCCGTGACCTCGCAGCCCCAGGCATTCAGGAAGCGCAGTGCCAGATGACCGAGGCCGCCGATGCCCACCACACCGACCCGGTCAGTGGGTTTGACGTCGAATTCCAACAATGGGTTGAACACCGTCGAGCCGGCGCAGAACAGCGGCCCGGCCATCGACGGGTCGAGTTCGCCCGGTATCGCCAGCGCCCAGGCCCAGTGTGAACGCAGGCGGTCGGCGAAGCCTCCGTTGCTGCCGATAATGGTGGGTTTGGCGGTGCCGCACAGATGGTGAGCGCCGCCGATGCACGAGGAGCAATGCATGCAACTGCCCTTGTACCAGCCAATGCCCACCCGTTGTCCCACTTCGAGCCCGCGTACCTGCGCACCCACTCGCACAATGCTGCCGACCACCTCGTGGCCAGGCATGAAAGGGTAGTTGCTGACGCCCCATTCGTTATCGATCATCGACAGGTCGGAGTGGCAGACGCTGCAATACTCCACGGTGACTTCCACCTCCTCATCCCCCAATGGCCCGGGGTCGTAGCTGTAACGCTCCAGCGGCGCGCCGGCCGCCGTTGCGGCCCAGCCGGTGAAGGACGTGACTTCGGTGCTATCGCTCATGGGATACCTCCAGATCAGGAGACACGGGGTTTGGCTGCTTGGGTGTCGCAGCGCGAGCAAGGCAAGTGCAACGACCGCATGAAAGGATAGTCCGGGATCCGGGAACCAAGGGATAACCCGACTATCAGTTCGCCAGGAGTGGTTCAGTGATGGCGGTCAGTTGTTGTGTGGTCCGAATTCGGCGGGTTATGCGTCTGAGCAAGTTGGCGACATCCTGCTCATCCCTGCTCATAGCGGTGGCCTTGTGAACGAGGTGCTCGGGTTGCCCGTAGCACCTCGCCCAAACGATGCGGTGCAATCAGGCTTTGCTGGCCGCCAGATACGCGCCAAGGCGTTGTCCCATTTGCTCGCCCAAGGCTTGCAAGGCGCTGAATGGGCGGACCATCACTTCGAACTCAACGATTTTTCCCTGTTCGTTGAACCGGATCATGTCGATGCCCTTTAACTCTTTACCGCTGACTTTGGCGCTGAACTCCAGCACGACGCTCAAGCCGTCTGCTGTCGACAGTTCCCGGTGGTAGGCGAAATCCTCAAATACATTGACGACCGTGTTGAGAATCATCGATACCACGGCCGCTCCCGGGTAAGGCTTGTGAGCCATCGGCGAGCGGAATACCGCTTGAGGGTCCAACAAACCGGGCAGGGCGCCCAAGTCACCCTTTTGGATCATGTCGTGCCATTGCTTCAGGGATTGTGCGGCGTTGGGATGCAGGTTCAGTTCAGACATTTTCAACTCCTGTATTTTTGTTGTTCTGTAAAACGCGTCAGTGTTGCGCATGCAGTTTTGCCCGATGGCTTGCCGCAAGTCTTCAATAGTGCCGCCAAGATCGAACGGCGGCTATACGGATGATCTAAAAGTAGCTCACGAAAAAGCCCGGCTGATTAGGCCGGGCTTCTTGTTGGGTACCGCTGTAAAGCCATTCATTCAGGCGACACGGTTTTCGATCAGACGGTCGGAACCACCTTCAGCGACGCGGTTTTCGATCAGGCGGTCAGAGCCACCTTCAGCGACGCGGTTTTCGATCAGGCGGTCGGAACCACCTTCGGCGACGCGGTTTTCGATCAGACGGTCGGAACCACCTTCAGCGACGCGGTTTTCGATCAAACGGTCGGAACCACCTTCAGCGACGCGGTTTTCGATCAGACGATCCGAACCACCTTCAGCAACGCGATTCTCGATCAAACGATCCGAACCACCCTCAGCCACACGACTTTCAATCAGACGATCCGAGCCGCCTTCAGCGACAACCGGGTGAGCAGAGGTAGCGGCGAAAGCGTTAACTGCAAAAACCGAGAAAGCGATGCTGAGAAGGATTTGGCGTTTCATGATGGTGTGCTCCGGGGTGTAGTTGTTTTGGTATGGAGCCAATCTTACGCCGCGGATTTTTTATGAGAACTTCATTGAGTTAATGGTGACTATTGACGCAGTCAATGGCTGCGCGGAACGGGTGTCGCCCTGTCACTGATCAGCGATACACAACTCCCCGGTAGCGCGTATCAACGCCTGGCCGTGCAGTTGATCCTTGATCAGACCGGCTCGCGCCTCGCCCAGCCAGTCCGGGCAGTTCGGGTCTTTGCGATAGGGCGCGAAATCGGCGTATTGCTGAAGCAGACGGCTTTGCAGCTCATCCAGCTGTGGGCGGATCTGCTTGGCAAGGTCCGGCCGCGGGGTGTCAGGCGCCTTACCGGCCGCCCGCCAAACAGCGAGCAGCCCGTACTGCACCAGCTTGTTGGCTTCGATCTGTGCGTCGATCAACTCGGCGACCTGATCCGGGTCCAGTTTTCGTTTGACGGCCATCTTCCTGGCATTCGAGATGACCTGCGCTTCACGGACGCTGTCCTGAATCGGTTTGCCACTGTCCCACTTGGTCAGCGCGACGAGATCACCAATGTTCAGGCGCTCGTTCATCGTCACCAGTAGTGGTTGCAAACTGTCTGGCACCGGGGCGGGTGTGTTCGCCTGTGCGCCGCCAGCCAGTAAACCGACCAGGGCGCAGGTCAGCAGTTGCGGGATGCGTGGGAAGCAGGGCATAAGCAAAACCTCATCAGACTCAGGACTTACAAATTCAGGTGTTGTGTATCACAGATGGACGGCAAGCATACAACGCTGAAGTGCCCGCTGAGTTAGACTGAAATGCAGAACAAACATACTGATTCCAGTCATTACTGTGCAGATTCATCGACAGTGCGGGTGCATGTTCAAGAGGCGGGTAGACTACAGTGAACCAACTTTTAGCAATGCGTGCGTTTGTACGTGTTGTGGAAACAGGCTCTTTCAGCCGGGCTGCAGACCAACTGGCGCTTCCAAGGTCGACGGTCAGCAAGTTGATAACCGACCTCGAAAAGCATCTTGGCATCAAGCTGATGCACCGAACCACCCGTGCGGTCGCCGCCACATCGGACGGGCTGGAATATTACAGTCATGCGATGCGTCTGATTGCCGAACTGGAAGCAGTGGACACCGCCGCGCGGGGTAAAAAGCTCAAGCCTGGCGGGCACCTGAGGATCGATGCGCCGGCCTCATTCGCCAATTGTCTGCTGATACCCGCGTTGCCTGATTTTCATCGCGAGTATCCCGATATCACTCTCGCTTTAGGCATCAGCGACCGGCCAGTGAATATCGTTGGCGAGGGCGTGGATTGCGTCATTCGTGCCGGTGAACTGGATGACATGACGATGATCGGGCGCAAGATCGTCGACCTTCAATACGTCACCTGCGCAACCCCTGCTTATCTCGACCGCATGGGTACGCCTGCTTCTCCCATCGATCTCCAGACAAACCATGTCCAGGCAGGCTACTTCTTTGCCGCGACGGGTAGACCGGAACCCTTGATTTTCGAGAGCGACACTCATCGATACGAAGTCGGTGACTGCGAATTTTCGACCAATGACGGTAACGGACTTAAAGAAATGATGCTCGCGGGCCTGGGTATCGGGCAGCACTTCAGGCGCATTGTTCAGCCCTATCTGGACGCTGGCGAGTTAGTTGCTGTTTTGGAGGACTGGTCTCGGCCCGCCATGCAGTTTCATGTCCTCTATCCACCCAATCGACACCAAAATGCCCGGCTGAAGGTTTTTATCGACTGGGTGATTCAGACATTCAGGGACGAGTCGCCCGCTCATTGAACTCAAGGAACAATGGCGGTAACGCGGATTTCAATACGCATCGTCGGAAGACCCAGCGCCGCGACCCCGAGCTGCGTCCAGATGGGGGCGTGGTTGGGCATGTATTGGCGATACAGCCTGGCCATCGTCTCATTCACTATCGGGGGGAAACCTCCGACATGGTAAGAATTGACGTGGACCACGTGCTCCCAACTGGCACCTGCCGTCGCCAGGGTTCGTTCTAGATTGCGAAATGCCTGAGCAATCTCGTCCTCGATAGATTCGGGAATCTGTAAATCGTCATCCCAACCGCCCTGGCCTGAAGTCTCCACTCGATCGCCCATTTTTAAAGCTTGCGAGTAGTGCAAAGCGTTGAGCAGAGTTTCGCCATAACCGGGCGTGACAAAAAACTCGGGCTTGTTCATTGTGTTCCTCTATTCAGTTCGGTGCTCGGTAGAGCTTCTACCTGCGGTTGATGCTAATAGACTGAATAGCGGATCAATAGCCGTTAAAGCTGTCATGACTATCCACGTGTATGGACAGTTGGTTAAACGTTGTGCACGAAAAAGCCCGGCTGATAAGGCCGGGCTTTTCGTTGAGTATTACGGTGAAGCCAGTCATTTATGCGGCGCGGCTTTCGATCAGACGGTCGGAACCACCTTCAGCAACGCGGTTTTCGATCAGACGATCCGAACCACCTTCAGCCACGCGGTTTTCGATCAGACGGTCGGAACCACCTTCGGCGACGCGGTTTTCGATCAGACGATCGGAGCCACCTTCAGCCACACGATTCTCGATCAGACGGTCGGAACCACCTTCAGCCACACGACTTTCAATCAGACGATCCGAGCCGCCTTCAGCGACAACCGGGTGAGCAGAGGTAGCGGCGAAAGCGTTAACTGCAAAAACCGAGAAAGCGATGCTGAGAAGGATTTGGCGTTTCATGATGGTGTGCTCCGGGGTGTAGTTGTTTTGGTATGGAGCCGATCTTACGCCGCGGATTTTTTATGAGAACTTCATTGAGTTGATGGTGACTATCGACGTCGGCAATGGATGGCCGAAGCCTAATTCCACCGGGTGATGGCCTCTGGCTACGCGTTGCTTGATTGGATCCACAGTGGCACCCTCAGCGCCCGCTGTACCAAGGAGCCAGGTGATCAAGGAATGAGTGGATACGTCCCCAACCCCCCGAAAAACTACCGATACGACGAAGCCAAACCCGTCGACATCCATGCCCGACGCTGGGCGGAATACGAGAAACACGGCAAGGCACCGTTGCCTGCGAAAGAAAAAGTCAGGGTCGCGCTGCGCATTGGGGTGTTCTTTGACGGGACGCTCAACAATGCCGGCAACTCGGCTTCCGGGCTGCTTTGCGGCGCGCATCATCCAATCCAGCCAGCGGATGTTGATGCGAGTTGTAAGCCTTATATGGCAGATCCTGAAGGTAGTTATGGGAATGATGTCAGTAATGTCTTCAAGCTTTATGAGCTTTATCCGACATCGGAAGTAGCCGGCAGCGATGGCTCAGCCAAACTCGTGCTTCGCAGTTTGTATGTCGATGGAATCGGTACGGATGCAGGCGCTGAAGACAGCATGGGTGCCGCGGCCACCGGGCGAGGTGATGCCGGTGTAGCGGGGAAGGTGCAAAAAGCGTTTGTCGCCATGAAAACACTGATCAAGGAGGCAATAGATCGCAATCCCGACAGCGAGATCACATCCCTCACCTTCGACACCTTTGGATTCAGTCGAGGTGCTGCCGCTGCCCGACATTTCGCTAATGAAATCGTACGTTGCAAACAAGGTCCTTTGGGCGAAGTGCTGCGTAGTAATCCCAAGGGCTTCAGTTCCAGTTTTGGTGGTCAGTACAACAGTGAAATCATCATGGGGTTTATCGGTCTATTCGATACGGTCCCATCGGTCGCGGGGTTCACAAACATCGGCAACATCCAGAGCCCGGTAGCGCCAGGGATCAAGCTCTACCTTGATCGAAAGTACTTTACTGATGTTGTCCAGTTGACCGCGCGAGATGAAATTCGAGCCAACTTTGCGTTAAGCACGGTCATTCCCGCACACACAGAAATATCCGTTCCAGGCGTGCATTCGGATATCGGTGGCGGTTATCGGGAGGAAGTGGAGGAGTGCGTGCTGGTCAGCCCTATGCAGGCCCTTACGATCCGAGAGGGAACGGATATTCGAACCACTTCAATTTATCGTGACGCCCAGCAGCAAAAAGCCAAGTGGATCGCCAACGGCTGGCCAGAGACAATGCTGGAAATTGTGATTCCGAAACCGAGCATCTTGCCGAAGGCAGAGCAGACCATCGGGCTCAAGCAGGTCAGGGTGTACGCAGGTTTGCAGCTAAAGCGTCCGGTCAGTGGCAAGCTGTCGGTGGTGTATCTGCATTTGATGCATAAATTGGCGAAAGAGAAGGGTGTGCAGTTCATCGATGTGCCAAAAACCTCCCAATATTCAATTCCGTCAGAGCTAGAGGCTCTCCGCGACAGATTTCTTGGTGGTAACTACGAAATCACTGCCCCAGAAGACAAAATGCTCAAATTACACTACATCCATATGTCCGCTAACTGGAGCAATCCAATAGGATTAAGTCGAGAGCGTGGCGTAAATCTCCGCTACACCAATGCGCCTACTGCGAATGGCGTGCGAGTGCGTCATCCCCACGTGCAAGATTCAAACTGGAGAACATTTTGATGCGTGTCTTGGGAATGTTGTTAGGGATGCTTTTGGTTTCAGGCTGCCAAGCCACGAACCTTGTATCGCCCAAAACGGAACTCACGAGAAAGTGGTGGAGCCTCAGCTTCAACGAGCCTTACTACATGAAAGCTTGGGTCGAAGACAGCGAGGTTGAAGACATCAACGGTAAGCTATTTCACCGTACAGGGGGCGGTACGGCAGCGGGTGGAGAGCCAGAAAACAATGCGGAGTCTGCTCGTGGGTGGGGCGAAATAACCGGAGGCATTCGCGAAGTGGTGGGTGCCGAATTACCCAAACGGATCTTTGTTCGCTGGCAGTCCATAGTCGAACCCCAAACGTACCGAATATGGGTCGACATTCCTGAAGAAGCCCGGCAAATCATGCGCGCTACATGGAAAGAACCTTGCCCGGCATCACCGGATGAGCCCGCAGGCAATGTCGCGTTGGTTTATGTTGGTGTGGCACCCGGTGGAGTTGTCCAAGTGTGGGTAGCGGATAAATGCATGAAAGCCATCAAGGTGGCTCGGGCGCAAGCAGAGATAGAACCGATGGGCCCAGACCAAGGCAAAAGCCAGGGGCAATATGCCTATCCCGTCAGCGACAAGGCGAAGCGCTACATCGGCCAATATGGCATCCCTTACGGCAGTTGGTAGAAAGCAACACATAACGGGCACCACTGGCGCCCGTTTTCATTTACTTCACAGCCCCGGAAAAACGGGCGGCGCAAACCTGTCGTCGGCTGTACCGCTCAACCAGGAGCGCAGGGCTATGCTTTAGCTCCTCAGCAATCAACGGTCTCCAGGAAATCAGACCGCGTCATCCATCCTCGTCTGCAAGCATTTCCTGCGAGGCTTCATGCTCTGATCGAGAGGATAAACCGATGCACGACTATTACGATTTGGGCACCTACAGCCGCCCGGTAACGACCCATTCGCCACAGGCCCAGCTCTGGTTCGATCGCGGTCTGATCTGGTGCTACGGCTACAACCACGACGAATCCATTCGCTGTTTCCACAAGGCCATCGAACACGACAGCGATTGTGCGATGGCTTACTGGGGCATCGCCTACGCCTCGGGCCCCAACTACAACAAGCGCTGGGATGCCTTCATTGAACAAGAGTTGAAAGAAGCCGTGGCACACGCCCGGCTGGCGACGCACACCGCGCTGGCACATCTCGACGGTGCAAAACCGGTGGAGCAGGCGCTGATCCGGGCGCTGGAAAAACGCTATCAGGCTGATGATGCGACCAGTCTTGAGCAACTCTTCGCCTGGAACGACGCCTACGCGGCCGCCATGCGTGATGTCTATCAAGCCTTCCCTGATGATCCCGACGTCGTTGCGCTGTTTGCCGAAGCGCTGATCGACCGCACGCCCTGGCAATTATGGGACCTGAAAACCGGTGCGCCGGCACCGGGCGCCGACACACTGGAGGCTGTGGTCGTGCTGGAGCAGGCGCTGCGGCGGATGGAGCAGCACGGCGATGCGCCGCACCCGGGCGTGCTGCATATGTACGTCCACACGATGGAAATGTCTCCTTATCCGGAGCGAGCGTTGCGAGCCGGCGACGTCCTGCGCGATCTGGTGCCGGACGCCGGACATTTGCGTCATATGCCGTCGCACATCGACGTGCTTTGTGGTGATTACCGGGGGGCCATGATCACCAACAGCCGGGCGATCCAGGCCGACAGTAAATACCTGCAACAGGAAGGGCCCCTCAACTTTTACACCCTGTACCGAAGCCACAACTACCACTTCAAACTCTATTCGGCGATGTTCCTCGGGCAGTACCAACCGGCCCTTGAAGCCGCCGATCAACTGACTGCGACCATCAAGGAAGAACTGCTGCGCGTGGAGCAGCCGCCCATGGCCGACTGGCTGGAAGGCTTCGTGTCGATGAAGGTCCACGTGCAGATCCGCTTCGGCAAATGGCAAGACATACTCGCCACGCCGCTGCCGAACGACCAGGCACTGTACTGCGTAACCACGGCGATGCTGCATTACGCCCGAGGCGTGGCGCACGCCGCCTGCGGGCATGTCGCCGCCGCAGAAACCGAACAGCAGCTCTTCATCAATGCCCTGAGCCGAGTGCCGGAAACCCGTTACCTCTTCAACAACACCTGCCTCGACATCCTGGCGGTCGCCGGCGCCATGCTGCGCGGGGAAATCGAGTACCGCAAAGGCAACCACGACAGCGCGTTTACCCACCTGCGCGAGGCGCTGGCACTGGACGACAATCTGCCTTATGACGAGCCATGGGGCTGGATGCAACCGGTCCGGCATGCACTGGGTGCGCTGCTTCTGGAACAGGGCAGGGTAGAAGAAGCCTTGCAGGCGTACCGGGCCGATCTCGGACTGGATAACACACTCAGCCGTGCGTCCTGGCATCTGGACAATGTGTGGAGCCTCCACGGTTATGTGGAATGCCTGAAACGCCTGGGACGGGACGCTGAAGCCGCGGCGGCCAAGACTCGGCTTGACCTGGCCATGGCGAGGGCTGATGTGGAAATTACGGCATCGTGTTTTTGCCGAGTCGGGGAGCGGTGTTGTAAGTGATGCATAAAACATCGACGGTAGAGGCTAATGCCGTTTCGTTAATTCGTTACGCGATCTTTAGCAGGGTGAACGCAGACAATAAGGGCCGTTAAGCTGATTTCGATGGGGCGCTCTGGCCGAAGATTGCTGATGAGAAAATGAGACTGCGTGTCGCCGAATGGCATTGCAAGCAAAGGTGCACTACCGTGTAGGTGTAATCCCTCGTGCCGCAGTCCTATTCTGGTTGAGAGGTGGGTTTCATGAACAACATCATCTACATCGTCGGGTTAGTAGTGGTCGTCGTGGTAGTCCTGTCGTTCCTCGGATTTGCATAGGTTTCAATTCCTGCACTCCGCCAACACCACCTGGCAGGTATTCGGCGTGCCACCGGATCGGCCGGCATAGCGGATGCAATTATCCAGGGATTTTTGGCGCGCCATGCTCAAGGTGTTGCCCCAGGCAAGGCCACCCTCGCCGGCGGTGGGAAGCGCTTTTGCATAGCAGGCCGAGCCCACACTTGAGGTTGCATAGCGAGCGGTGGACGTTTTGCCTGAACATCCCGCGACCAGCGCCAGGCTGATGGCGAGCAGGGAAGGGATGAGCCATGACGAGCATTGACGTGCTGTTTTAACGGTCATCCCGTTTCCCCTGTATCAAGAGGCGTGTTTGGGTCCTGCTCTATTCAGATTAGACGGTGTTGGGCCGGGGCTTGTATCGGTTTCAAAATGCAACGAGATTAAGTATTGCGGGATTGCTCGCTAAGGGCCCAGCCGTTGCTTGAGTTCGGCTTCACTCCAGACGCCGCTGAGCGGGCCGCTCGGCAAACCTTCATTGGCTCGTGCCAGCGGGAAAAGCACTGGCACAAATCCGGCGTCGCGCACTAACCGGGCACCGACATCCCGGGCTTGGGCATCGTCGGCGAAAACGGGAATCGCCTTGCCTTTGCCTGACAGGTCTTTCATTGATGCGTAGCCGATGGCGTTGAACGCCCGCACCAGGTGCACTCCGGGCAGATATTGCTGGTCCGCCAAGGCGACTCCCTGATCCAGCGCCTTGCGCCCGACGTCACCGTCTCGGCCGCTGAAGGGGTTGCTGGTGCTGAACAGCACTTTGCCGTCCAGCTTGCCTTTCAGCTGTTCGGACAGCACCGGCATTGCGCCGTAGGGAACGCTCAACACGATCACATCGCCCCATGCCGCGGCATCGCCAACCGTGCCCGCCTGAGCGTTGGGGCCAGCCGTCTTGACCAGGTCCGTCAGCTCCTCGGGGTGGCGTGACGAAAACATCACCGAGTGCCCGGCCTTTACCCATAGCGTGCCAAGCGTACCGCCGACCTTACCGGCGCCAATCACGCTGATCTTGAGCGTATCCGCCATCGCCGGGCTGGTGCAGAAGACCAGGGCGGCGAACATCAGAGAGAGGATTCTGGACATGTACTGCGCTCCTCGGTTGGAAAGCGATCGTGGAATAACCGTAGTTGAGCCGACGTATAAACGATGAGCACGAGCAGGGATATTTGATGAGCGGCGTGAGGCAGGTTCAGCAGGGGAAGCTATTGTCTATGTGTCCGCCTTGCCAGTTGCCGCCCAACCAGCTCGTCCCTGAGGAGGCTGGCGAAGTGGACTCTGCTTTGATCATTTTGCGTTTGTGACCTGAAGCTCGCGAGGGAAGCCTTCAAAGATCGACCACGATCGCGGCCTCTTGAATTCGCTTGTGCTGCATCGGACAGGTGCCATGCTGACTCTCGCCAAAGTCTTTGACTGCCTAAGTAACCCTCTTTCGACAGTCCCGTTCTGCGAGACTGCGCAAGCGGTGAGTGGACGGCATGGACGCGCTTGATTCGGCGCTGATGGCGGCGCGTGTCCAGTTTGCGATCACCATCAGCTTTCACATTGTGCTGGCTGCACTCACCATTGGTTTGTCCAATTTTTTATTGGTGCTCGAAGCGCAGTGGCTGTGGCGTGGGCGACAGATCTACCTCGACGTCTATCGATACTGGCTAAAAGTATTTGCCCTCACGGTGGCGGTGGGCACCGCCTCGGGCCTGATTCTGGAGTATCAGTTCGGCCTCAATTGGTCGCGGCTTTCGACTCGGGCCGGTGACATCCTCGGCCCCTTGATGTTTTACGAAGTGCTGGCCGCCTTTTTTCTAGAGGCTGGTTTTCTCGGCATCATGCTCTTCGGAATGAAGAAGGTCGGACCACGGATTCATTTCTTCGCCACCTGCGCGGTGGCCGTCGGATCGCTGATGAGCGCGTTCTGGATCCTGTCGGCCAATTCCTGGATGCAGACACCCGCCGGTTACTCGATTGACGCCGAGGGTCGTTTCATTGCCGAGAATTGGTGGGCGATCATTTTCAATCCATCGTTTCCTTATCGGCTTGCGCACATGACGTTGGCGGCGTTCCTCGGCAGCGCCACGCTGGTGGCCGGCATCAGCGCCTGGCAGTTGTTGCGTGCGCCTGAGAATCCGCGAGCCCGGCTTGTCTATTCCATGGCGCTGTGGACGATTGCCTTGCTCATCCCTGTGCAGATCGTGGTCGGAGATCTTCATGGCCAACACAGCCTCATCGTTCAGCCGCAGAAGGTCGCCGCCATCGAAGGCTCCTGGACTCGCCCGCCTGAGGGGGCGGGTGAACCCTTACGCTTGTTCGCCCTTCCAGACATGATTGAGCGACGCAACCATTGGGAAGTGGCGATTCCACGCCTGGGGTCGCTCTACCTTAAGCACGATCTGAGTGGCACCATCGCCGCGCTGGACGAGTTCCCGCCTCAAGACATCCCGCCGGTGCCAGCGGTCTTCTTCGCTTTTCGGATCATGGTCGGCCTGGGCCTGTTGATGCTGGGGCAGGGCCTGGCCAGCCTGGTATTGCGCTGGCGAAAACGGTTGTACGCAGCGCGCTGGATGCTCCGAGTGTGTGTGTTGATGGCTCCGGCCGGATTTTTGGCGATGTTGAGCGGCTGGGTGGTGACCGAGGTCGGACGCCAACCTTTCACCGTCTATGGTTTGCTGCGCACGGCTGACAGCCTGTCTTCGGTGTCTCGACAGCAGGTGGTAGGCGCGACGTGGACGATCCTGGCGTTTTATGGGGTGATCTTCGGCGTGGGGTTATGGGTGCTGCTGCGATTGCTGCGTGAGCCACCTCACGAGAACGAGCCCGGGCCTCAACCTACGTTGGCTGACGAGACGGGTAAACCGTGAGGGCCTGCATCCATGTTGGGCATTGACTGGATAACCCTGCTGTCCGCTGCGGCCCTGGGTTTCTCGGTGTTGAACTACGTGCTGCTGGACGGCACTGATCTGGGTGTGGGCGTACTGCTTGGCCTTACCCGATGCAGTCGGCACCGTCGTTCCATGGCGGTGACCATCCTGCCGATCTGGGACGCCAATGAAACCTGGCTGGTGCTGGGAGGCGGTGGTCTGCTGGCGTTGTTTCCGCTGGCTTACGCCATCCTGCTGCCGGCGCTGTATCTGCCGTTTGTCGCGATGTTTCTGGCACTGGTTCTTCGCGCGGTGGCGCTGGAATTTCGCGACTACTCGCCCAGCGATCGTATCAAACGCGGGGTCGATGGCTTGCTGCTGGTCGGGTCGCTGCTGGCCGGGGCCACTCAGGGGATTGTGTTGGGTACGCTTGTCCAGGGCGTGCCAAACCAGGGCGGGCAGTACAGCGGGGACGGCTGGGAGTGGTCAGGTCTGTTTCCGCTGTTTTGCGGCGCGGTGCTTGTCGTCGGCTACACGTGGTTAGGCGCCTGCTGGCTGTATTGGCGCACTGTTGAAGACTTGCAACAGCGATCAGGTCGACAGGCGAGGGCGCTGGCCATCATCACCCTGGTGCTGTTGGCCGTGTTGGTGGTCTGGACAACGACACTGGACGCCCGATATGCGAGTCGGCTTTCCAATCGACTTGTCTGGCTGCCAGCCGCAACATCGCTCATTGCGCTGCTGATCGGCTTCACCTTGGGGTTTCGAAGCCGCTGGCACTGTCTGCCGCTGTTCGCTGCATTGGGAATCTTCGTGTTGGCGTTCGCACTGATGATCGCAGCGCTGTTCCCGTTGATTATTCCGCCGAACCTGACCTTGCAGGCAGCCGCCTCAAGTCCCACCAGTCAGATGTTCATGTTGGTCGGTTTCGCCGTGCTGATCCCGGTGACGCTCATCTACAACACTTACGGCTTCAAAGTCTTCAGCGGAAAGGTCCGCGCCGTTCGTGACTGACCGCAGCCTCTCAACGCTGGCCGACCCAATACTGGTGGACGGCGCCCTGCGAGCCTTGCACCGGGTCCTGATCGGGAAACGGCAGCGTGTCGATCCTCGCCAATTGAGCCTTGGTGGGCGCCTCGCGGCAGATATCGGCCTGCTGACCCGGCGGATAAGCCCCGACCACCAGAAAGTCGTCGCTGGCGTCCAGATTGCAGTGGCCGGTGCCAGCCGGCAGTAACAAGACATCGCCCGGACTGACTTCAACTGCCTGTCCATCCGGGCCGCCCAGCATCAACCGGGCGTTACCGCTGACGATCCCGAGAACTTCATGACCTTCGGTATGGTAATGGTGGTAGCCGTATACCCCGTATCGCCATTGTGGTGGCCAGCCATTGGCCCTGAAAGTTTGCTCGAACAGTGCAGCCGGGTCGTCGCCCTGAACGGCAATCGCGTTGGGGTAAATGAGTACCGGCAGGTGCGGGTTGTTGGGCACCCATTCTTGGCGCTCGAACATCAGGGTTTGTACGGTATCTGCCACAGCGTGCGAGTTGTTCATAAAGGCTCTCCGAAACCTGGCTGCGCCATTGTATTTTTCAGACGTCGATCTGCAATTCCAGATTCCCGTTCTCTAATCTGGCCCGCCTCCAAGACACTTTTAAATGAGCGCTATTGTCCTGTTGCCATTCGTCACGACTGGCCCTTATTAGCCAATCTTAGCCCTGCAGGAAGACAAGACATGCGCCTGAACAGACGGTCTCTGGAGCATGCAAACGACCTACCGATTATGCGCAACCGCCGCCAATTGTTCGGTATCCACCCGAACAAACACGGAGTCTCCAACAGCCGTGAGCACGTCCCCGGCGTAGACCTCGCAGATGACGCGCGTTTTGCGCCCGACATCGCCTTCCACTCGTGCACGCAGGGTCAGCGGTACGCCCATTGGTGTCGGTTTGATGAACTTGATGCCAAGGTTGCCGGTGACGCAGTTGATGCGGGGGAGGCTGGCGACTTCGCGGTTTTCTATTCGGTAGTGGTAAGCCATCGCCGTCCAGTTTGAATGACAGTCAACCAGCATCGCGATCAGCCCGCCGTACACCAGATCCGGCCAGCCGCAGTACATGGCATCCGGCACGTGCTCGGCCATGACATGCACGCCGTCCTCATGCCAGAAGCTCTTGATGTGGAGCCCGTGCGGGTTGTCGCTGCCGCAGCCATAACAAACGCCATCAGGCGCGGCGGTATCTTGCAGGGAGGTGTCGAGACTGGACATAGCGGGATCTTCCTCAAACAAATTAACCAAACCTGTCGGATTTTAACGCTGCAATCGGACCGCGGTCACTCGTGCAGCGACGGGCCTACAAGGCGGGTCGTGTCAGGTCAGTCTTCAACCCCCCGCACAGCCATCGCCCATTACCGAGTAAGTCGCGACATGCCGAGTTCCGTGTGAGTCTTCATACACCCATTCCACCGGCACCACGCCGCACTCCCTGCTGGTGTCGGTGACGCTGATGGTTTTCGCCACATCCAGCGCCACACCGGTGCGGGCGGGTTCAGCCGCGGTGGCGGCAAATGCGCTGCCGGTGAAGAGGGTGAGTAACAAAACGGCCAGGGTTTTCAAAATGATTTTCCAGAGTCCAAAAGTGGTCAGGCGTGTTCTTGCAGCAAACGGCGGGCGGAATCGGCCATCACCGGCAGGGCACCGGCGAGCATCAGCACATCCTTGAGCACAAGGCGTCCGCCGCCGGACAGGTAAGGGAAGCCGTGCTGGGCATCACCGGCGGCCGCGACCCAGGCTTCGGGTGTGGTGATCAGGAAACTCAGGGTCACCAGCGGCGTGGCAAAGGCCAGGGCACCGCCGAGCAGGCCGGTTTTGCGTGAGAGCGGGTTGGAAAGCACCAGCACGCCGATCAGGATTTCCACCACACCCAGGCCATGGGAGAAGGTGTAGGTGTTGTTGGCGGTCTGCCAGGCGCGCTTGTCCAGGTTCAGTTCACCTTCATGGGTCAGGTGCGTTTTGTAGTCCTGCGGGTGCTCATAGAAGAACGACAGGAACGGGCTGTTGGCGACAAACGGGGTGATGCTGTCGGCCTCGTACGGGACGAATTTCAGCGCGCCGATCCACAGGAAAACGATGGCGATAGCGAGGCGCATCAGGTGAGTGCCAAGGGTGTCGAACTTGCCGATGAGGCGCAGCCCGGCGGTGAAGGAATGCAGCATGGGACTTCTCCAGCAATTCACGTTGTGTGGGAATGCGGGAAGTCTGCCGGTTGGCTAGGCAGCGCTTTTGTGCGTCGCGCTCAGGTTTTTGCTTGATCGTCTCAAATGTCCGGAGCCACGATCCGCCGCACCGGCGCTCGACGAAATCGCTTAGTCTTGTCCCTCCCCAAGGCTCGACGTGTTCGATCCGCTCATTTCGTCTGCGATGCGCTCCTATGAAGTCGATCGATAAACTCATCTCATTGGCCAACGTGCGCGGCAGCCTGAATTTGCGCTGCCAGTTTCAGGGCGACTGGGCGCTGGAGCACGAGCAGGAAGCCCTGGGAGTGGCGCCTTATCACATTGTGCTGGCGGGGGAGTGCCGGGTGGAGTTGCCTGGCGGTCAGCGCTTGCCGATGCGCGCGGGCGATATCCTGCTGCTGCCGTCAGGCACCGCCCATGTCATTCACAGTCCGGGCAAAACCGTTGCACCTAGCAAACCCCACGTCGAGACCGGCGGCGTGTTACAGGTGCGTCGCATCGGTAATGCCAGCCCTGATCTGGACATGCTCTGCGGGCGCTTTCATTACAACCGCGCCTCGCTGCTGTTTGCCGCGTTGCCCGCGTACCTGGTGATTCCCCGCGATGCGTTACCGGCCAATGGACCGCTGGCGGCATTGGTCGCGATGTTGCGCAGTGAGGCGGACGGTGAGCAGGCGGGCGCACGATTCTTGCTCGACGCACTGTCCCAGGCACTGTTCACCTTGATGCTGCGGGCGCACCTGGCGACCCACGGCCAAACCAGCGGAACCTTGGCATTGTTGGCGGACAAGCGTTTGGGGCTCGCCTGGCAGGCCATCCTCGCCGACCCCGCGCACGGCTGGACCATCGAGGCCCTGGCCGACGCCGCCAGCATGTCGCGAGCCACCTTTATGCGCGCATTTGTGAAGGTAGCCGGCGTGTCGCCCTGGGTGCTGTTGACTCAGATACGGATGGAGCTAGCGTTCAGCTTGTTGAGTCATTCCCATTTGGGGTTGAGCGACATTGCCGCGCAGGTCGGGTATCAATCCCAGGCGGCGTTCAGCAAAAAATTCAAGGAAGTGTATGGCGAGGCGCCGGGGCGGGTGCGCAAAGGGATTTAGTGCTCGCCCGGGAAAAATGTCAGCGCTCCCTGACCACCGCCGTGCTGTTGCGCAAGGTCAATGTGAACGGCAACACCACGTGCCGTTGTGCGAGCGGTTTCTTCTCGATCAGCGCAATCAACATCTCGACGGCTTTCTGGCCGAAGGTTTCGGCCGGTTGCGAGATGGTCGTCAGGGGCGGATCGCAGTACGCCGCGAAAGGGATGTCGTCGAAACCCACCAATGAAATGTCCTCGGGGACTCGCAAGCCCTGTTGCTTGATGCGTTTCAACGCACCGATGGCCATTTCATCGTTTTCGCAAAACAGCGCCGTGGGGCGGTCGGGCAACGCCAGCATCGCGGCGGCGCCGTCATCGCCGGCCTTCAGGCTGAAGTCACCGTGGCAGATCAGCGCGGGATCCGACGCGATACCGGCCTGATGCAAGGCGTCCTGATAACCGGCCACGCGATCGCGGGTCAGCGGGCTGCTTTTCGGGCCTTTGATCAGGCCGATCCGGCGGTGGCCCAGTTCAATCAAATGCTCGGTCATGGCCTTGGCGGCTGCGCGGTTGTCGAGGCTGATGGTGGGATGACGCCCGCCTTGAATCACCTCGCAGGCATTGACGATTGGCGGCAATTCGGCACTGGGGAAGGGCGCTTCGAACGGGTCGTAGGCGCGTAGTTGGATCACGCCATCGGCCTGATGGGCGTATACCAATTCGGCAAACTCCCGTTCGATTTCCTCCCGGCCCTGGGTGTCGCACAGCAACAGCCGATAACCGGCGAGCTGGGCGGCTTGCTGCGCGCCGCTGATCACCTTGGCGAAAAAGGTGTTGGCGATGGTCGGCACCAGAATCACCAGGTTGCCGGTTCTGCGTGAGCGAAATTGCACCGCCATCAGGTTCGGCCGATAACCGGCTTTTTCCACGGCGGCGTTGACCTTGTCGCGCGTGTCGGGGAGCACGCGCTCAGGCGACTTCAGTGTTCGGGACACCGTGGCGACAGAGACGCCGGCCAGCCTGGCTACTTCGCGGATATTGGACAAGACCACCTCGTTATCGAACTGCGCAGCGGCGAGCTTAGCGCAGGTCGGTGCCACCCTGAAATTTTCCTGGCGATTCATTCGGGGTTTGACACCTCGTCAAACAGGGCCTAAATTTCCGCCATGATGTAACCGGTTACATCGGCTTGAGGTTTCATCCCTTTAAAGCCGTCTGAAGCCGCCTCAAACAGAGAAGAATTACGATGAGTGTTCCACTGCAAAAAATAAGAATGGGCTTTGTCGGTGGCGGGGAGGGTGCCTTCATCGGTCAGGCCCACCGCCAGGCCGCCGGGCTCGATGGCCGTTTTGAGCTGGTGTGTGGTGCGTTCAGTCGCGACCCCCGCAACAATCAGGACAGCGGTGCCGCGCTGGGTTTGTCCGCTTCGCGTTGCTACGGCGACTGGCGGCAGATGCTCGAGGCCGAGCGCGCATTGCCCGCCGATCAGCGCATGGAATTGCTGATCATTGTCACCCCCAATCACCTGCACGCCCCGATTGCCAGCCAGGCGCTAAGCGCGGGGTTTCATGTGTTCAGCGAGAAACCGGCGGCGTTGAATCTGGCCGAGTTGCTGCCGCTCAAGGCTGTCCTTGAAAGCAGCGATCGCCTCTATGGCCTGGCCCACACGTACCTCGGTTATCCGATGGTCTGGCAGGCGCGGCAGATGGTTCGCGACGGCGTGATCGGCACCGTGCGCAAGGTAATCGTGGAATACCCCCAGGGCTGGCTGAGCGAGGATGTGGCGGGGCAGGGCAACAAACAGGCAGGGTGGCGCGATCTGCCTGAGCAGTCCGGGCTGGGAGGCTGCATCGGCGATATCGGCACCCATGCCTTTTCATTGGCCGAATTCGTCGCGGACCAACCCATCCAGCACCTGTGCGCGATGTTGAATACCCACATTGCCAGTCGGCAACTGGACGATGACGCGGCGATGCTGTTCAAGATGGCCGACGGTGCGAGCGGTGTGTTGATTGCCAGCCAGGTGTGCGCGGGCGAAGAGAACCCGTTGAAGATCCGCGTCTACGGCGACAAGGGCGGCCTGGAATGGCGTCAGGAGGAACCGTCGAGCCTGATCCATCGTTCCCTTGATCAACCGATGCGCGTGCTGCGTTCCGGTGTCGGCCAGCCGTGGTTGTGCGACGCCGCGACCCGGCGCATGCGTCTGCCGGCCGGGCATCCCGAGGGGTATCTGGAAGCCATGGCCAACCTCTACGCTGATTTCGCCACTGCTATTCGCAGCAACATCGACGGCAACGCAGCCCCCGGCGTACCGGGCATCGACGTCGGGTTGCGCGGCATGGCCTTCATCGAAGCCGTGATTGCCAATCATCGTGGCGACACGAAATGGACCGAACTGGTCTGTCCCCAATGAACCCGGAGCACTCACCCGTGAACCCTACTTCTCAAACAGGCCTGCGCGGTCCGGGGATCTTCCTCGCGCAGTTCATGTCCGCCGAAGCGCCCTTCGACACCCTGGCCAATATCGCCCAGTGGGCGGCGTCCCAAGGCTACAAGGCCATTCAGCTGCCGACCTTGGGCATGCAGTACATCGACCTGGCGCGCGCCGCCGAAAGCCAGGATTACTGCGACGAATTGAAAGCTGTCTGTGCCCAAGCGGGCGTCGAGATCAGTGAGTTGTCGACGCACCTGCAAGGCCAATTGGTGGCGGTGCATCCGGCGTTCGACGCCTTGTTCGACGACTTTGCCCCCGCGCATTTACGCGGCCAGCCGCAGGCGCGCACCGAGTGGGCCATCGAGCAGTTGAAGCTCGCCGCCCGTGCCAGTCAGCGCTTGGGATTGAAGGCCCATGCGACCTTTTCCGGTGCGTTGCTATGGCCCTATGTCTACCCATGGCCGCAACGTCCAAGCGGGTTGGTTGAGCAAGGCTTCGCCGAACTGGCGAAACGCTGGTTGCCGATTCTTGATTGTTTCGAGGAGGCCGGTGTCGACCTGTGCTACGAAATCCACCCCGGCGAAGACCTGCACGACGGCGCCTCGTTCGAGCGTTTTCTGGAGGCGGTGGATCACCATCCGCGCGCGGCGATTTTGTATGACCCCAGCCATCTGCTGCTGCAGCAAATGGACTACCTCGGCTTCATCGATCGCTACCACGAGCGCATTCGCATGTTCCACGTCAAAGACGCCGAATTCCGGCCCGATGCCCGTTCGGGCGTGTACGGCGGTTACCAGGGTTGGGTCGAGCGGCCGGGGCGTTTCCGTTCGCTGGGCGATGGCCAGATCGACTTCAAGTCGATCTTCAGCAAATTGACCCAATACGACTTCAGCGGCTGGGCCGTGCTCGAGTGGGAGTGTTGCCTCAAGCATTCCGCCCAGGGCGCTGCGCAAGGGGCGGCGTTCATCGAGCAGCACATGATCACCAAGACGCAGAAGGCGTTCGATGACTTCGCCAGCGTGCAGTCGGACGAAGGTTTCAATCGACGATTGCTGGGGTTGCCCGACGCCTGATCACAACGTTGTTCGCTCCTCTCTACAACAAGAAAAACAATAAGACGGTGACTGTTATGTCCACGATGACCGCGCGATTGAGCGCCATGATGTTCCTGCAATTCTTTATCTGGGGCGGATGGTTCGTCACCCTCGGTACGTTCCTCGTCAGTAACCTGGGCGCCAGCGGCGGGCAGATCGGCATGGCGTTCTCGACCCAGTCCTGGGGCGCGATCATCGCGCCCTTTGTGATCGGCTTGATTGCCGACCGTTTCTTCAATGCCGAACGCATCCTCGCGGTGCTGCACCTGGTGGGTGCCGTGTTGCTGTATCAGCTGTATCGAGCGCCAGACTTCAGCACCTTTTACCCCTACGTGCTGGCGTACATGATGATCTACATGCCGACCCTGGCTTTGGTGAATTCAGTGGCGTTCCGGCAGATGCGCGACCCGGCCCTCGAGTTCTCGCGCATTCGTGTGTGGGGCACTATCGGTTGGATCGTGGCCGGTGTGGTGATCAGCTTCGTGTTTGCCTGGGATTCCCAGGCCACGATTTCCTCAGGCGGGCTGCGCAATACCTTTCTGATGTCGGCGATTGCCTCTCTGGTCCTCGGCCTCTACAGCTTCACCTTGCCGCGCACCGCGCCTCTGAAGCCTGAAGTGGGTCGCAGCGGCCTCAAGCAAATGCTCGGGCTCGATGCCCTGAGCTTGCTGAAGGACCGCAGTTACCTGGTGTTCTTCATCGCCTCCATTTTGATCTGTATTCCGCTGGCGTTTTATTACCAGAATGCCAACCCGTTTCTGGCGGAGATCGGCGTGACCAACCCGACGGCGAAGATGGCCATCGGGCAAGTTTCCGAAGTGCTGTTCATGTTGCTTCTGCCGCTGTTCATCCACCGCTTCGGCATCAAGATTGCGCTCTTGGTGGGCATGCTGGCGTGGGCCTTGCGCTACTTGCTGTTCGCCTACGGCAACAATGGCGACCTGGCGTTCATGCTGTTTACCGGCATCGCCTTGCACGGCATCTGCTACGACTTCTTCTTTGTGTCCGGCCAGATCTACACCGACGCCAAAGCCCCGGAACGCTTCAGAAGCTCGGCTCAAGGCCTGATTACTTTGGCGACTTATGGCCTGGGCATGCTGATCGGATTCTGGGTCGCAGGGCAGGTGACCGACCACTTTGCGCTGACGGGCAGCCATGACTGGAAGAGCATCTGGCTGTTTCCTGCCGGGTTCGCTCTGGCGATATTTTTCTGCTTTGCGCTGGCATTCAAGGGGCGGCAGGCCGCGGCTGTTCAATCGACCGTCTGAGCAGCGCTTAGCCCACACTTACCGTCGCGGCTCGGCCACCAACAGCAACGACTGCGGCACCTGGCTTTGCGGGTGCTGCGGCTCCTGCAGGCCGGCCAGCCGAAACCCGGCCATGTCCAGCGCATTCAGCCAACTGGACAAGGTGCGGAAATACCACGGCATCGGTTGCCACTGACCCTTGAACCCGACGAAGGACTCTTCCCGCCAACCATCCTGATAGTCGCCCGCCGCCACGGCCCACGGATGCAGCGTCTGGATCACTAGCGCACCGCCCGGGGCGAGCAGGGCGTTCATGGCGGCGAGCAGCGGGATGATGTCCTGGTGCAGCAACGCGAAGTTGGCGCAGATCAGGTTGTAGTCGCGGCCGACGTCCACCTTCGCCTCCACCAATGCTTCATAGCTCGCCAGATGCACCGTTGAAGAGCCCGCCGCCCGCGCCGCCTCGACCAGCGTCCCATCGCCATCCACACCAACCGCCGTGATGCCCCGTTTAGCCAGCGCACGCAACAGCCAGCCTTCGCCGCAGCCCAGGTCGAGCACCCGCTCCGGCTGGCGGCCCAGCACCGCTAGCTGGATGGCCTGGTCGGTCACCGTGAGGCGGCTTTCGATAGCGCCGCTGCGGATGGCTTCGATCCAGGCGTGGGCGTTGTGGTGCCAGCTGTCGAGGAGGGTGGATTCGGGGGCGGGCATGTTGGTGTCTGGCGTTGTGGGTTGGTTAGAAGGATAGGACAAGTATCAGGATTGACTGGCTTATGCAGGTCGTGAAGCGGACTGGGTCACCCCAGCCCGCCAGGCAGAATCAGCTTTGGCAGAACCGGATTCGATTGCCGAATGGGTCATAGACTTCCAGTACTTGCCCCCAGCCTTGCTGAACAATATCTGGCCGTCCATACCCGTAGCGTTTGCCGTGTAGTTCGTCGCGCAGCAGTTCGATATTTTGCATCGGGACAAATATCGTCGATCCCGGGCTCGCATCGCCATGATGTTCGGAAAGATGAAGCTGCAAACCGTTTCGGCTGATTCCCAGGTACAGCGGCAGATCTGCTTCGAAACGGTGCTCGAATTCGACGCTGAACCCTAGAAAATCAAGATAGAACTCGCGGGCCTTGGTTTCGTCAAACATCCGCAATATCGGGATGGCTTTGTCGAATGTAATGGCGGGTTGGGTGGGTGTCTGGGGAAGCATCGCAGACGCGGTGTTCCAGTCCTTGTAGCCCAGTTGGTGCGCTACCAGTTCAAGCGCGGTTGAGTGAGACGCCTCTTGATTGCGCGCCTCTAGCGAGGCACGCAGCCTCTTCGCCATCTGCTTGGCTTGTTCGATTGAAAACATCGTTCCTCCTGTAGCCGAGGCATTCTGGTGCTCGCGTTGCCAAACCTCGACTCTCAAGAGATGCGACAGGATTTGGAGAGAGAAGAAATGCTTTCACCTTTCCTTTCGGAAGCGAGCGGCGGGCAGCATCGGCCCGCGCTGATAATACACAGCCGCTATTGAGTGCGGAAGTTATTACCGGAGGCTCATCACCGGCATGGGGCATGAATCGGTCACGGACGGCCGTTATTGGCCGATAGAGAACACTCAGCTGTTCAGCGACATTGGCCTATCGCCACCCGGAGGCAAGCCAAACAGCTTCCGTACCCCGTTAAGAAACGCCCCATAAGGTCGTCCTAGAAAGAGCATCATCAAGGCCGCGCCGAAAATGCCACGCACCAGCCCGCCTCCTGATGCACCACTGAAGGCAATGATCGCCGCATAGATGGGCACTTGGAAACTGACGAGGGCAATACTGTCCCACAGCAATATGGAAACCGGACTCTGACCGGCTCGCTTCATTAACCAATCCCGCCATATGCCGTAAGGTCTCGCGACTGGAACCATCAGCGCCGCTCCCAGAAGGCGAGCATGAAGGACCTGATCCCACGTCATGCCAGCAATGAAACGTTCATTGATGATGCCGGTGGTCGTGAAAAACAGGATCAGTGCAGTTGTGTCTGCAAAAAATGCAGTCCGACGCATCGGCTGTTGCAGGCGTTGATGCAAATCACCTCTCCTATTATGGCTTGAGCAGAAAGCGAGTCCCGACCGAAAGTGAATATCTGATTTCGCCCAATGCGCAGTTGTCTGCCGGCAGGCAGGGATGATGAATACGGATTTTGCTTGAATCGGAATCTACCAATAACCTTAGCTTCAAAACCGGATGTCAGTTGGTTTTGGGGGACCGGGTCGCCTCCCTGAGAAATCGCTGTTGTCGAGTCTGCCAGAACGCCTGAGCACCGCACCGAGTACACGCTGTCCGTACAAACCAACCCCAAGACCCGACACGATAAGGACGACGGCGACGATTTTGTTGAGTGACAGGCTCTCATTGAAAATCATCACTGAACCGAGCAGTCCGAATACCGGTACCAATAACGACAAGGGCGCGACGGTAGACACGGGATATTGTTTCAGAAGTGAATTCCACACCCAGTAGCCGAACAGTGTGTTGGGGTAGACCTGGAACAGGATCGACAGGCCGGCACGGTAGTCGAGTTGATTCACCAACGCGCTGTAACCGGTCGAGCCGTTGACGGCGTAATCAAGCGCGAACAGCGGGATGGGCGAAAACGCGCTGGACCACACCAGGAAAGCGAAGACCTGAGCGGTCCTGGCTTTTTTGTTGATCACATTGGCCACACTCCAGGCGACCGCTCCCAGCAGCACCAGGATCAACCCGGCCGTCGTGACGGTTCCGTCAACAATCGAGAGGACGCTCAACAAGCCACAGAAGGCGATACCCATACCCGCCAGTTGGTAGCGGGAAATCGCTTCCTTGAAGATCCAGGCGCCCAGCAGAAGGGTGAAAAACGCGCTGAACTGAAGCACCAGCGAAGCAATGCCGGCGGAAAGTCCAGCCTTGATACCAAGGTTGACCACGCCCCAAAGTCCGATACCGAAGACCAAACCGTAGCCAATGATGTAGCGCCACTGCACATCGGGTTTCGGAATGAAAAAGATCGCTGGAAGTGCGCAAAGGGTGAAGCGAATGCCAGCAAGGATCAGCGGGTCAACTGTGGTGAGGCCCAGTTTGATCACCGAGAAATTCAAGCCCCAAATGGCAGTGATCGAGATGGCGAGTAGCAGGTGTCTGGCTTTCATACGGATCTTCCTTGAAGGGTCGTTGAGAAACGGCTGGTAAGAACCCACAGCACTAAAGCTGCGGCGCTGATCAAGGCGCCCAGCAGGCTGGTTGCCATCCAGCCCCAGAGCGCATAAACCTGGGTCGCGGCTGCCGCCCCCAGCGCGCTGCCGACCGAGTAGAAGCACATGTAGGCGCCGACCATGCGACTTTGCGCGTCGGGTCGTGCGGCAAAAATGAGGCTCTGGTTGGTGACGTGTACGGCTTGTACCGCGAAGTCGAGCAAGACCACTCCCAGGACCAGCGCGATCAGGGACGACTCGGCAAAACTGATGGGCAACCAGGACAGCGTCAGGAGCCCCAGCGAAAGGCCGGTAGTTCGTTGTCCCAAACCTTGATCGGCCCAGCGACCGGCTCTTCTGGCAGCCAGGGCACCGGCGACGCCGGCCAGGCCAAACAGGCCGATGGTCGTGTGTGAAAGCGACAGCGGCGGCGCGCTCAACGGCAGCACCATGGAGGTCCACAGCACGGAAAAAGCGGCAAAGATCAGCAAGGCCAGCAGGCCCCTGAGTCGTAAAACCGGCTCGGTCATGAACAGCTTGAAAAGCGACCCGATGAGCGCCGGGTAGGAGTCCTGGTTGCGTGGCGACACGGCGGCAGGCACCACCTTCCAGAACACCGCCGCGAGGATCAGCATCAACCCTGAGGAAACGAAGTAAACAGCGCGCCAGCCCGCCAGATCTGCGATCAGCCCAGAGGTAAAACGCGCCAGAAGAATACCCAGGACAACGCCGCTGGTGACGGTTCCCACGGCCTGCCCACGTTGTGATGGCGTTGCCAGCACGGCGGCATAGGCCACCAGCACCTGAACCACCACGGCCAGTAAGCCCATCACGATCATGGCGCCCAGCAGGGCCAGCCATTGCTGTGAGGCACCGACCGCCGCCAGCGCAATTGCGGACAGCATCACTTGAGTCAAAATCAGCTGTTTACGGTTGACCCTGTCGCCCAGCGGTACGATGAACAGCAACCCCAGCGCGTATCCAGCCTGAGTGGCCGTCACCACGACCCCGATCAATCCTGAGGTGACGCCCAGGCTTTCAGCCATTGAGGCGAGCAAGGGTTGGGCGAAGTAAACATTGGCGACGGCCAGTGCGCAGGTGACGGAAAACAATAACGTGAGCGACGGAGAAAGCCCCGCAGGCCGGTCGATCCTGCTGCGTTCTCCCATATCCGTAGGCGGCAGTTGCGAAGGCTGCCGGGAGAAACGTTGGGCGTCTGCTGTCATGTGCGCCTCCATGGCGTTAAACTGGTTTCAATTGAAAACTGGTTTCGATTATTGCTGAATCAAGTTTTAAATTGCAACCAGATTGCTCGGCAGGCTTGGCAGTCCATATCCAAAAGGTAAATACGATGGTCGAAGGCACTTCACCGCAAAGCAGCGAATGCCCCGTAGCAAGAACACTCGAGGCCATTGGCGATCGCTGGTCGCTCATGATCATCCGCGACGCATTTGACGACATTCGCCGGTTCAGCGAATTTCAAAAGAGCCTGGGCGTAGCCAAGAATATTCTGGCATCGCGACTGAAAGCGCTGGTTGAGGTCGGTGTGTTCGATGTGCGACCGGCGTCAGACGGAAGCGCCTACAAGGAGTACGTCCTTACGGACAAAGGGAGGGAGATCTTTCCGGTGGTGATCAGCATGAGGCAGTGGGGCGAACGTTTTCTGTTCGAGGCGCAGGAGACGCGTTCGGTGCTGCTGGACAACGAATCCGGCCAGCCTCTGATGCCGATGGATGTTCGCTCATCAAGCGGTCAAAAACTTGGACCGTCTGACTGCCACAGGGTGAGAGTTGTTGACGGCGGGTCGTGAATCGATAGCCGACTTGCCGCATTCTTACCAGCCTTTCACTCCGCTCATATCGGGCAGCTTGTGAGCAATGCCTTTGTGGCAGTCGATGCAGGTGGCCTCACCGTTGGCCAGGGACGTCGAATGCATGGCAGAAGCGCGCTTGCTCTGGCGTGTGAAGTCCATGAACTCGAAGTTATGGCAGTTACGACATTCGCGAGAGTCGTTGGCCTTAAGCCTGGCCCACTCATGTTCGGCCCTCGCGGGCCTGCTGCACAAGATGGGCAATCGCAACACCACCTCCACCGTGCTCAGTGCAACGCTTCTCCGATCAGGTTCTGGTGCGTGACCGCGACAAGGCGGGGTTTCTCGCTTACCAGGCTGTCACGGCGCTACCCCGTGCGCTGCTGATCGAAAAACCGGACTACCTGCCCCAGGACGACACCGTCGGATGCTGGCGCGCATAATTCCCTGGATTTCCAGGCCGATATTCCGGCGATCGCGGCCTTGGCGCGAGCGCGTTTGCTGCTGGCCACCAACTACCCGGACAAAGCCCTCGAAGACTTGGCGATCCTCAGCACTTACGCAAGGAAGTTCAGCCGCGGACAATTGCTGGTCACCGGCCAGTTGCTCGAAGCCTGCGCCAGGGCCGACCTGCTGCAGCCGGAACAGGCGCAAACGCACTTGCTTGAAGCATTGACCCAGGGCCGTCGACTGGGACTTGTACGCTCGCTCCTCGACGAAGGCGAAGTGCTGCGCAAGATGCTTGTCGCGCTGGCGAGCAAGCCGCTGGGCAGCGAAGACGAAGTGTACCTGGGGCGGTTGCTGGAGCGCTTCGGCCCTGGAAGCGTCGGTCGCTCCAGCGAATCGTCGGCCAATGGCGCATCTGCAATGCTCACGCCTCGGGAGTTGGCCATCCTGCAATTGATCAGCCAGGCGATGGCAAACAAACGCGTGGCCCTGACGCTGAACATTTCGCTGGAAACGGTGAAGTGGAACCTGAAAAACATCTACGCCAAGCTGGGGGTTTCGAGTCGTTACGACGCCGTGTCCTGGGCCCGCAAGAACGGGTTGATCGAGTAAGCGCGAAGCGCCAGCGCATAGGAGGGAACGCCCATAAAGGCGCAAATCTATCGAAAGATATAGTCAATGTACTTTCTTGCGTAGTTGTCGGACATTGCCTACATCTCAACAGGAGTCACCTGCTATTCAGAAATAGAAGGAAAGGAAATAGTGACAGGGCAGAACAGGGCGGCATCTCCGGCACTGGGCGAGAGCTTTCAAAAGCGTTCATCGGCTAGGGCCGCACATCGGCCACACTTGAGTTTTGTCGTTGCGCAGCCCACATTGCCTGACAAAGGTTCACGCACAAGGATTGACCGTGACCCATAAAGGAAGATGCAGCATGCCCCCAAAACCTACGAATCAAGCCAGCATTGAACAACTACACCGAGATGTAGCTGCTCTGGCGGATGAAATGAGCAGGCCTTCCCCAACGGCGGCCCGTGCTTCTCTGTTGCCTTTCAGCATCGGTGCGGCGTTCGCCCTTACCACCTTTGTCATCGTCGCTCTGCTGGCCAAGTTCATCTGATCTCCGGTCCCTTACTGGCTTGAGTGAGAGGAATCTTTCCCTGTCCATGAACCCGATTTAAGCAAACTGAACGAGGTTACCGAGGGGGGAGCGCGAAACACCAGCGCAGCGCAGGAAGGGACGTTGCGTGGACGTGCCGTGCACTTCGCACGCTGGCGTTTCGCGGAGGCAGTCTATACTCCGGATCGATTTGCCAACCAACCCTGGTAGGGGGGGCAACCGCTTTGCGAGGTTCATCACTTCCACGTTTCATGCATATCAAACCAAGGGAATTACCCCATTACTTATGGCCAATAAACTCACTTCCAAGACTGCGATCGTGACCGGGGCGGCCCAAGGGATCGGGGCCGCGATTGCGCGAGTCTTCGCGCAGGAGGATTGCTTTGTCTACGTCACCGATATCAACGACGAACTTGGCAGAATCGTTGCAGATTCTCTCGGTGATCACGCCAGCTATCTGCACCTTGATGTGCGACGCGAAGAAGACTGGCAGCGAGTAACGGCGCAAATCCTGAAGGAACGCGGCAGGCTGGATGTATTGGTGAACAACGCGGGTATCACCGGATTTGAGCATGGTTTCGTGCAGCACGACCCGGAGCATGCGCGTCTGGAGGACTGGCACGCAGTGCATCAAACCAACCTCGATGGTGTGTTCCTCGGTTGCAAGTACGCCATTCGCTCCATGCGGCAGCATGGGGCAGGCTCCATTATCAACATCTCCTCTCGATCAGGCCTGGTCGGCATCCCGGGCGCAGCGGCTTATGCGTCGTCCAAAGGCGCGGTGCGTAACCACACAAAAACGGTGGCGCTCTACTGCGCCGAGCAAAGTCTGAACGTTCGGTGCAACTCGATTCATCCAGCGGCCATCCTCACACCCATGTGGGAGCCCATGTTGGGCTCCGGCGCGGATCGTCAAGAGCGAATGGCCGCACTGGTTCGAGATACTCCACTCAGAAGGTTCGGGATGCCCGAAGAAGTTGCGGCGCTGGCACTGCTACTCGCCTCGGATGAAGCGACGTACATGACCGGCAGTGAGTTGAACATCGATGGCGGCCTCTTGGCTGGCACGGCTGCGACGCCCACCGTAGTGGGTGACAGCGCAGACTAGTTCAAAGGGATCCGGCCGTGCAGCGATCGTAGAGCGACGCTCGTCATACGCCGTGGTAAGCGGCGATAATAATAAGTGCTAGAAAACACACCAACTGAACGCTGAAAAAAGTAAAACGAACCGCCACGAATCTATCGGTTTGCACATGGCAGACGTGAACCAGAGACTGGCAGACGCGAGCGATCAGGACGATTGTCGACAAGGAGCTCACCGCCGGGCCGTCTACACCCAGGGCTGAAATCACCAACACGATTGCGCCAAAGACTGGCAGGTTTTCCACACAGTTCGCGTGCGCTCTTGTCCCGCGTCGATACCAATCCTCGCCTTCGGGCTGATCGCTTCGGAAAGAAGCAATCGGAACATTCGAGAACAGGATTCTGACCCAGCGATACACCCCCGACGGTTGCCATCAACAGCAGCAACGTCCAGGTCGCAAATCCAAGCAACATCCACATCGGAATCGTCATGGCTGCCATCCTCAAAAATCATTTTCAGCACGTCATTCCACAGCCGCTCGGCCGTGTAGTCGACCGGCGCCTGTCGATCAGCTGCTCATGATGGGTGCCAGTGCGGTCTGAATCCTGGACATCTGTTCGGGTGTGGTCATGCGCGTCAGCAGCCGGCCAAAGTGTGGGTGCTGCACGCCCGAGATAATGTATTGCCAGCGGTAGGCGCTCAGCACGCAGGCTTTGATTTGCGCTGTCTCATCGACACCGAACGATGGTGAAACATTTCGAGTGAAGTAGTCGGCATCGGATGCCGATTGTGCCTGCAGGATCGTATCGACGGCGGCCACCAGCGCGATCAGATCGTCCACGGCCTGGTTGCGCTCGGCCGGGGAAAGTTTCGCGTGCTCCGCCTTCCACTCCAATTCATCGAGTACGACGTACCGGCTTTCATCCTTCCAGTGGAATTTGAAGACGTCCTTGAACAGTGGGCGCAACTCCTCGTGCGGGGCGATGCTTTGCACGTAGTGCGTCTGAACAAACAGTTCGATATGACAGGTCAGCGCCAGTACCGACCAGGTGCTGGCCGCCAGCACCGCACGCGCCACCTCGTTGGGATCGGCAACTTGACGATATCCCGCTGGTAATTGCGTCCCCATCATCGTCTCAATGCGCCGGAACAGCTCCTGATGCTTGATCTCGTCGTTGGAAAAGCGCACCAACGCTTCCAGTGCGAGCTGATCGTCAAACACATGGGCCCGACCTTGATCGAGCATTTTGGCACTGATAAAACGCTCGACCAGGCCAAAGAGATACGCATAGGTTCGGCCCTGAATCTGGCTGAGCAGGCGCGCCTCGTTCGCGGCGAGAAAGGTCAGGCGGTCGATCTGCGATAGTCAGTCGGGCAAGAATTTGCGCGAGAAGTCGAAGCTGCGGTCCTGGAGCAAATCGCGATCGATCTGCCATTCCGCTTTCTTCGATGACCTGACAAGTTGAGCATACCGGGCGGCGTTGGCCGAGTCTGAGCCGGGTAGGGTGACGACGGTGTTCATAGTGATCTCCTGCTTCCCTGGTCGAGTCGGGATAGGGCAATTAGGGTTAACGTCGGAGCCGATGACCATGGGTGAGTCGTCTGGGGATCGTCTCGATCACTGAGTCCACGTTGGTGCTAATCTAGGCCTCGCAGTTCAGGCGGCGAATGACCAGTGCGCCTGATTACATGCTCCGGACTCCGGAAAGGAGGGCTGGCAAGTGTTGGATGCGCTTTCTGATGTCTTGCGGGTGATTCGGCTATCTGGAGGGGTCTTTCTCGAGGCAGAGTTCACTGCGCCCTGGTGCATCAGCGGAAGAATCTCTGCAGACGATTGCAAGCCGTTCCTGGCGGCACCTCGACATATCATTGCCTCGCATTTTGTCGCGGCGGGGCACATGCAATTGCGCATCGACGATGGCGCCACCCTCGACGTGCGGGCAGGCGAACTCATTCTGCTTCCTCGCAATGATGTTCATACGTTTGGCAGTGATCTGAGCATTGCGCCCCTGTCGGCGCGCGACGTCATTCAGCCACCGGAAGTTGGCGGCATTTCACGGATCAAGTACGGCGGGGGCGGCGAGGCCACACAGTTATTGTGCGGATTCCTCGGCTCTGAAACACCGTTCAGTCCGTTGCTTTCGTCGCTGCCATCCTTATTGAAACTGGATGTACGCGCGACGGCTTCGGGAGCCTGGATTGAAAGCTCATTCCGTTTCGCGGTGAGTGAGATTGCTGCGGGGCGCGTCGGCTCGGCAACGGTCATCGCCAAGCTATCCGAATTGCTGTTCGTCGAAGCCGTCAGCCAGTATGTCGCGAGCCTCCCCGCTGAACGGCGCGGGTGGCTGGCGGGGTTGCGCGATCCGCATGTCGGGCGCGCATTGGCGCTGCTCCATGCCCGTCCCACCGAGGGCTGGACTGCAGAAGCCCTGGCGCTTGAAGTGGGCATGTCGCGTTCGGTATTCGCGGAGCGTTTCACGGCGTTGGTCGGACAGCCACCGATGCAATACCTGACGCTCTGGCGTATGCACGTGGCGGCTCAACAGCTGCGCGAAGGTCGCGGTAATGTCGCGCAAATCGGCTTTGCTGTTGGCTACGAGTCCGAAGCCGCGTTCAGTCGCGCATTCAAGCGCCAGTTCGGCACATCGCCCGGGGCTTGGCGCAGACAATCCGAATGAGCTGAAATTGAACCGGGGCCGCGGCCCGGCGGAGAAACCGCGGCGGCCGATCAATCAGGCGGCGGGGAGCACGCCTTTCTGTTTGGCGACATGCGTCGCCATTGCGTCCATCAAGTCCGGGGACAGGCAGTCGTAGGGCTCCAGGCCGATCGAGCGCAGGCGCTCGCGGATAGCCTTCATTTGCGCGGGCGGTGTGCCGGTTTCGATGATGGAGGACACGAACGCCGCAAAGCCCGGCGCCGCCCATCCGCGCTGGGGTGAGAGCTCGGTGTGGACGAAGTCCAGGCCATAAAACGCATGGTCCTTGTTCTCGATGCGCCCGAAGAGATGGGCGTGACACTGCTTGCAAGCGTGGCGCTGGATGGTGGCGGATTCGTCGACAATCGCCAGTTTTTCGCCGTGGGCAGTGATGCTGACCTTATCCCGAGGTACCACGGCAATGACGGCGAATGTCGCGTCTTGCGGTTTCCAGCATTTGCTGCAGCCGCACGCGTGGTTATGCAGGGTTTGTGCGCCGATCTTGACCTCGACCTTGTCGGTCGCACACAGGCATTGCAGGGTGCCACCGGTGAAATTCTCGGCGGCGGGTTGAATACCGTTGTCCAGTGCAGGGTGAAGTTTCAGGGTGCTCATGCTGACGTCTCCTTTTCAGGGTGTCCCCAGGTAAGAATAGCGCGCCGTTAAAAGGCGCATGATGCCTGCTGCGCGTAAACGACAAAAGCAGGCGTTGTCGATAGTGATGGGCACCGAGGCGTTGATCGCCGTGCGCGATATCAGTCGCGCGAGCGTCGAAGAATCACTCGACACCGCCGCATGGGCAGCTAGGGCCCTCGTTCGTCAGGCACTGGCGGAGGATGAAGAGGTGCGACGAAAGCGCAATGCTGCGAGTTCGCGGTCTTCTTCTCGAGATGATACGGCCGACCGGCCGGATTGATGTAAATCCAAGGGCTGTCATAGGCCACCCTTTACGCAGGAAGCTGCCCCTGGCATGGGCGCCTGTATCTCCTAAAAGAGTGGTCTCTGTGTCTGTCGAAAGTATCACTGGATGGGTACGGTCCACAGACACTCTTTTACTGATGAGGCAACCATGGATCTAACGGCTATTCCCTTTGGGACGACCGATTGGTCGACTGTCAAGCGTGTCGAATACGCTGGGCAGACCGGTACCGCCTGGTGGCGAACCTGCCAGTTTGGTTCGACGCGTGTGCGGATGGTTGAGTACAGCCCCGGCTATCTGGCCGATCACTGGTGTTGGAGAGGTCATATCCTGCTGTGCCTGGAAGGCGAGTTGCACACGGAACTGGAGGATGGTCGCCAGTTCACGCTCACCGCCGGGATGAGCTATCAGGTGGGCAACAACGCCGAGGGGCATCGATCATTCAGCACCACAGGGGCCAAGTTGTTCATTGTGGATTAACGCTGGGATTGATTCTTGCGGACCAAAATCGGTGGTGCGGCCTGCCCATCAGAACAATGGGCAGGCCCGTGCAACTTAGCTTTTAGCGCAACGAGCGGAAGGCATCGCGCAGTTCCTTGGCGAACAATTCAGGTTGCTCCCATGCAGCGAAATGGCCGCCCTTGTCCACTTCGTTGAAGTAGATCAGGTTGGGATAGGCGCGTTCGGTCCAGGATTTCGGCGCCTGATAGATTTCACCAGGGAACACGGTCACCGCGACAGGGATCTTGATGTCCTGGGTCTTCTGTTCCACGGCATTGAAGTTGTTGGTGTTGTTTTCCCAATACAAGCGAGCGGACGAGATCGCACTGTTGGTCAGCCAATAGAGAGAAATGCCGTCGAGTATCTCGTCCTTGGTCAGGGATTTTTCCGCATCACCGCCGCTGTAGGTCCACTGGTTGAATTTGTCGAACATCCACGCGGCCAGGCCGACGGGTGAATCCGACAAGCCGTAGCCGACCGTTTGTGGCCGAGTGCTCATCATGGCCCCGTAAGCCGCATTTTTGCCGAAGAAGGTTTTCAGCGACTCATAAGCCGCGGTCTCCTTGGCCGACAGACCAGCGGGAGGCGGGGTGCCGTCGTTGATCGCCTTGGCCACATCGGCAGGCACGGTGGCCGGCATGTTTACGTGGATCCCCAGCAAGCCGGGCGGTGCCTGGCGTCCCATGGCGTCGGCGATCACCGAGCCCCAGTCGCCACCTTGCGACACATAACGCTTGTAGCCCAGGCGCTTGACCAACACATCCCACGCCACGCCGATACGGTCGGGACCCCAGCCGCCGTCGGTGGGTCTCTGCGAGAAACCGTAGCCAGGCATCGAGGGAATGATCACGTCAAAGGCATCTTCGGCACGACCGCCGTAGGCCGTCGGGTCGGTCAGCGGGCCGATGGCTTTGGTCAGCTCCAGAATCGAACCGGGCCAGCCATGGGTGAGCAGCAGCGGCAGGGCGTTCGGATGTTTGGATTTGACATGGATGAACTGGATATCGAGGCCGTCGATTTTGGTCACGAACATCGGCAAGGCATTGAGTTGGGTTTCAACCTTGCGCCAGTCGTATTGGGTGCCCCAGTAGCCCACGAGCGCCTGCAGCTTTTCCAGTTGCACGCCTTGGGATTGATCGTTGACCGTTTCGCGGTCGGGCCAACGGGTCGCCAGTACACGTTTGCGCAGATCGGCCACTGCGTCTTCAGGAATGTTGACCTTGAAAGGACGAATGGCGCTGTCCTTCTCGACAGTGGCGGCGGCCGCAGGCGTTGTAGCGGCCCGGGCGTAAGAGGGCGAGACGAGGGTGACCAGTGCCAGGGCACCAGCAGTGGCTGAAACAGCTAACAGGCAGCGACGGAACGCCGCAAACGATAGTGCTGACATGGTCGTACTCCAGGAGAATTGGGGGCGATAAAATTCAACGACGGACTACATTTGAATTCCGCAACGGCGGGGTTCGAGCTAGTTCAGAAAGGCGTTGGCTTGCGACACGAAATCGTTGGCATATTGAAACAATGCGCCGTGCCCCGAATTTGGATAGATCAGCAACTTGGCGTTCGGAATGTGTTGTTGCAGCGTGTAGGAGTTCTCGGTGGGCACCATCCTGTCCTTGCTGCCGTTGACCACCAGGGTTGGTTGGGTAATCAGGCTCAATTGCGAAAAAGAGCCGTCACCGGGAACGCTCCATTTGCCCAGCGCCGCGCCTTGGGCCGCGATGACCTTCATCGAACTGAGCTTGTCGAGGCCTTCAGTACGTTCGTGACGTCTTTCCCAGAAATCCCGGGCCGCCTGCTGGCTTGACGGTGCTGGATCGAAGAACAGATAGGCGGTCTCTTCCTGTGTGGCGATCGATTCGCGGAGCGCGATCCCGGGAACCCGTGGATCATGTCCCGAGACCCCGCCGCGCGGCGACGTGCCCGCCAGGATCAGCCGGCGCACCAGTTGCGGATGGCGCAACGCGACTTCCTGCGCCACCATGCCGCCGATTGAAAAGCCAAGTACGTCAACTTGCGTCAAGCCGCGGGCGCGGGCAAAGGCGGCAACGTGATCGGCCATGGCTTCGAACGAGTCGGGTGTTTCGCCGCTGCTGAGGCCCACGCCGGCATTGTCGAACAGGTAGACCGGCCGCTGCTGTGCCAGGCCGTCGGTCACTGCCGGGTCCCAGTAATCCATGTTGCCGCGAAAGTGTTGGAGCAAGATGACCGGAACGCCCATCTGCGCCCCGAACTGGCGATAGGCATATCGCACGCCGTCAGCTTCGACGAATTGATTGGGTGCGCTGTTATGCGTTGCCGCCGGCGCCGCAATGGCGCCGCTGACCGCGAAGGCGAAGACAGCTCCGAAGGCCAGCCGCTGGAAGAGGTGCATGGGTGTGCTCCTTACGCGACGGTTTCGGGGTTGAGGTAGGCCGCTTGCCCGGTAGACAGGCTGGCTTTTATGGCGCGTGTCCCTTGGTCTGCGAGCACTTCTTTCAGGCCCGCTTCCACGCCGTCCAGCGACTGGATCACGACGTCGGATGGCTGGACTTTCGGCACGTCAAAACCATGGGTCAGGTCGGTGTCGATAAAGCCCACGTGCAGACCTTGCACGCTGGTGCCCTGGCCTTGGAGTTCGATGCGCAGCGAGTTGGTAAAGCTCCACGCTGCCGCTTTCGATGCCGCGTAGGCGGACAGGAAAGGCGCCGCAATCCAGGCCGCATCCGACAGCACGTTGACGATCGCGCCGCCGCCGTTGGCTTTAAGCACCGGGGCGAAGGCCAGGCTGACGTGCATGACGCCGTAGTAATTGGTTTCGAAGATTTCGCGGGCCATTTCCACCAGGCCAGGTTCCAGCATGGAAGGCAGCAGGCGGGCCATGCCTGCATTGTTGACCAGCAGCGTCACGTCGCCTGCTTGGGCCACTGCCGCGGCAACCGATGCCGGGTCGCTGACGTCAAGACGAATGGCGATCACCCCCGGAATGTTGACGCCTTCAGGGTTGCGCACCCCGGCGTAGACCTTGCTCGCGCCACGCGCCACCAGCTCTTTAGCGAACGCAAGGCCAAGACCACGGTTGGCACCGGTAACGAAGGCAACGGAATTTTTTATTTTCATGATCGTGTGCTCTGGTTGGATGAGGCTTTCGCCCTGTAAGATTGCGTTCGCAATCATTGAATTAATAATGGCGATCGCATTTATTAAAGTCAACACAAATATTCTTGTCGTAATAAAACCTTGCTGGCACTGGATTCTTGTTAATTGTGAGCGCAATCATAGTGTGCAAGAATGAACGCGGAGGAACCTCATCATGAAAATCTCGAAAGAAAAATCAGAAGCCAATCGCGCCGCCCTGGTGGAGACCGCCAGCCGCCTGTTTCGCGAGAAAGGGATCGATGGTGTGGGCGTAGCCGAAATCAGCAAGTCGGCCGGCCTGACGCACGGCGCGCTGTACGCGCATTTCCCGTCCAAGGAAGCGCTGGCCGCCGAGGCGTTGGCGTGGAGCCTGGAGCAGGGCAATGCCAAGCTCTACACGGGCACGGTCGATGGCGAGCCGGACCTGGACCGCTTTCTGTCCGAGTATCTGGCCGTCGACAACCGCGACAACTATGCCGAGCACTGCGCAATGGCGGCGTCCGCCAGCGAAATCGGCCGCCAGGATGCTGCGATCAGCGCGAAGTACACCGAGGGTTACATGGTGCTTGTGCGGGCGTTTGAGCGCCGGGTCGCCGCGAATAATCCCGACGTCGACGCGCTGGCCACCGCCATGGGCATCGTTGCGGCAATGGTCGGCTCCCTTTCGGTTGCGCGTGCCACGGCGAAGGCGCGGCCTGAGGTGTCGGCTCAGGTGCTGCGGGGTGTGCGTCTCATGATCGATGCTGCACTGAGCAAACCGGTGTAGTGGGAGTTTTGTCGCAAGGCTTGCGCGCAAGAGCACCTGGCGGTCGCAAATGGAGGACGTAAAAAAGCCCGGCTGGTTAGGCCGGGCTCATTTTTGAGTACTTCGGTAAAGCCATTCATTTATACAGCGCGGCTTTCGATCAGACGATCCGAGCCACCTTCGGCAACGCGGTTTTCGATCAGACGGTCGGAACCGCCTTCGGCAACGCGGTTTTCGATCAGACGGTCCGAACCACCTTCAGCCACGCGGTTCTCGATCAGACGATCCGAACCACCTTCAGCAACGCGGTTTTCAATCAGACGATCCGAACCACCTTCAGCAACGCGGTTTTCGATCAGACGATCCGAACCACCTTCAGCCACACGACTTTCAATCAAACGATCCGAGCCGCCTTCAGCGACAACCGGGTGAGCAGAGGTGGCGGCGAAAGCGTTAGCTGCAAAAACCGAGAAAGCGATGCTGAGAAGGATTTGGCGTTTCATGATGGTGTGCTCCGGGGTGTAGTTGTTTTGGTATGGAGCCGATCTTACGCCGCGGATTTTTTATGAGAACTTCATTGAGTCGATGGTGACTATCGATGCCGGCAATGGGTTCGAAAAGTCCTGTCTAGACGCTTTAAGCCTCGCTGATCTTGCTGACACTGGTCACCTGACCATTCCAGACCATCTCGTAATGCGCTGCTTGAACGATTGATAAGACCGGTCTCGGCGTCATCAGCGCCCAGCAATAACTGCCCTGCATCCGCACGGAGTGGTAACGAATCCCAGGCCATCGCGCCTCTTTAACGGACCTCCCCAAGCGCCGCGATTCCGTGTAATCGTCAGGATCGTAAACAGGATCAGTGATCGCAATGGCGGCAGCATCCCTCATCGCTGCGTCCACGAAAGAGCAAGACAACCCCCGGAACACAAACCGCTCATAGTTGAGGCCCGGAACATTCGACCAGTACAGACTCTGGTGATGCCGCACCTCGGCCAACGCCGTTTCCATGGAGTCCGCTAGATACAACACCCCGAAACTGCCATCGCTGAACCGAGATCCCGCCGGGTTGACGTGAGTAAAAGGCGCCGTCGCGTAAGAGCAGCCGGGAATGCCGAACGGGATCTGATCCCGCGCAATCAACTCAAGATGACCCACTTCATTCTTCAGCCTGGGATTGGTCAGCGCCTGAATCTGATACAGCACCTCAAACTCGTCCGCATCGGCAACGTCATCAAACATCGCGATCGGTGGAAACTTCGAGTTGACCAGTCGGTAAGCCTGCAGCTGCTCGCCGGCAAGTTCTGCCAGTTCGCTCACCGTCACCATTGCGCACCGCGCAGCACGTCAATGCGCTTGAAGGTTTCATACAAGGAAATCATGTCGCCCTGAGCCATGATCTCCAGCGGGCTACGGCCATTGAAAAACTCGTTGTGGTTGGCCATCGACGGGAAGCCGTAGACGTTTTCCGGGTTATCGAAAATCAGGCGCAATGCGGCGTGGATGTTGAGGACAAAACTGATGCGTTGCATCTGGTCTGCGTCCAGCGCCACGGACCACGAGGGATCGCGCTGGCGGGCGCGAGTGTAGGTGCTGCGGGAAATGCGCAAGATGCGACAGGCCTGATCGCTGGATGCGCTCCATTTTTCGAGGATGCCAACCGCGGCGCGCAGGCCTGTGACGCACTGGGACTTGGTGAGTGCTTGTTCCTTGAGAGGGACGGCCATGGTTATCTCTCTATTAATCTCTAGATTCAAAAGTATAGATATTGAATCTACAGAACAATAGTGTGTCGACCAGTGGACATCAGGGGGTGTTTTCACCAGCCCAACTGGTCGTCAATCATCGGGTGCTACCAACCCATCAAACGGCTCTGGCCACGGTAGCTCATCCGGCCCAGGACATTGCGTACTTGTCTGACCCACGAGGCCTGCTAGCTTTGAGGGCGTAGGAACCTTCAAAGGCGGGTGACAATGCAGATGATTAAAGTAGGCGATAGCGGTCTGGATCAGCTCCGGGATGCGCTCAGCCAGGCGTCATTACCCAACGATGATGTCAATGAGCCAGGGCGGCGGTTCTACCGTTTCGAAGTTCAGGGCCAATGGGTGGCTTTTGGAGGACTGGAGGGGGCGGCCCCCGACATGTTGCTTCGTTCAGTGGTGGTGCGCGAGGGACGCCGGGGAGAGGGGCTGGGCAAAACCGTGTTGCGTGCATTGGAACAGCGTGCAGCCTCCCAGGGCGCGGTCCGACTGCATTTATTGACCCAGGGGGCAGCAGAATTTTTTGCAGCCAATGGGTATGACCTGTTTGACAGGCAGGAGGCGCCCGCCGCCATCTGCCAAACAGCCCAGTTCAAACAATTATGTCCTGCGTCGGCGAGCTATTTACGGAAAACATTGAGGGTATAAGTCGATTGCACCCGGGAGGTGTTTTCACGTCAACGCCGCGTGGACATGGAACTGACAGTGTCAATAGCGTCTACATTTCAGAGGGGATATTTCTCACACTGAAGGAACGACTTAATGTTCAAATCTCGCTCGTTGATCGCTGCAATGACAAGTCTTGCTCTGGTCTGCGGCTCGGCCACTGCACTGGCCGATCCCGGGAATGGAAAAGGCCAGGGGAACGGCAAGGGAAACCCGCAAAACAACCAGATCCATGGCAACCAGGGAGGTCAAGCAGGCAAAGAAAAAAATGCTGGGGGCGCCGATTGGGATCATGGCCCGAGTATCAATCGCGGCAGCGTTCTGGAAATTGTGGGCGGCTACCGGGACTACTGGAGTCCCGGTCCTGCTTTGCCACCCGGCATTCAAAAGAACCTCGCTCGTGGTAAGCCGCTTCCCCCCGGAATAGCCAAAAAACTGGATGGCCGGTTGATCGGCAGACTGCCTCACTACGATGGGTACGAATGGCAACAAGCAGGTACCGATTTGCTCCTGGTCGCGCTGGCCACCGGGCTCATCTATGAAGTGCTGAACGGTGCGTTTGACTAGCGCCTGCGTGACGAATGCGATTGGAATCCACTTACGAAAGGCTCACTTTTTTCAGTTCCAACACACTGCGGATCAGAGGCTGAGTACCTTGCCTTCCGTCTGTCGCAGGGCTTGGAACTGAAACAGGGTTATCGCGTCCTATGGCACGCGATATCAACCTATGGAAGCCACCATGCTTTTAAAGAATAAAAGTCTATTTGCTGTCATGTCCTGCGCCATGATGCTTGCAGCCGCTCCATTACTCCCTGCTGACCTGTCCGTCATGAACTCTGCCTATGCGAAAGAGGGTGGTGGTGGTGGTGGTGGTGGTGGTGGTAACGGAGGCGGTAACGGCGGTGGCAATGGCGGCGGCCATGGCGGTGGCACGGGTGGCGGTCACAGCGGTTCAGGTCACTCCGGCAACGCTGACAGTAATGGCCGTGGTAATGGACTGGCCAGCGATCATGCCGGCAAGGCGGTTCGAGACCGTGGTGAAAGCGGAAACCACTACGGCAATGATCGCGGAGAAAGTCGCGGTCATGGCTCTACGACTTCAGGCATCGCCCAATCCCGAGATACCCGCGGCGTCACAAAGGCCGGTGCCATTTCGACCTCGACCCCAGGCGATCACAACACCAAAGGGTTGAACAACGCTGCCACCTCAGGATCAAAAAAATCGCACTGATCGCGAGATTGAGCATCGGTGTGTGAATTGGCCAGGCGGTGAAACCGCATCGGTTTAACTCAGCGGCGATGATGGAAAAACGGGCGCCTTCAGGATGCCCGTTTTTATTTGTTCCGCTGCTTGAGCGCCGAACAGACAGCAACCGGTATAACCTGGCAAGTCGGGATCCGGACACTTACCTTGCCAGCGCTATTCCTCCACGCTGATCCCCGATCCGCCCAATTCGCCGGGGACATCCTTCAACTTTGGCAATCCATCTTTGATCCTCAGCACCGTTTCCTGATAGTGCACATGTACCCCTGGCGAATACTCAAGATCCGGAATGACCGCAGCATACGCATCGATCAGCCCTATCTCAGGGTGTTCAGTGAACAGATGCCCGCCGCACGTCTTGCACCACTTGCGGAAACTGCGCGGTGTCTTGTTGTAGGTGCCGATGTGGTCGGCGCCCCGTGTAACTTGCACCGCGTCGGGTTTCCACAGCGTGAAGGCGTTGACCGGTCCTGCTGACCAATGCCGACACGACTCGCAATGGCAATAGCCCATTCCCGCCGGCTCGCCGCTGACGGTGAACTCGACCGCGCCGCAAAAACAACTGCCCTTATAAGACCGTTCAATGCTCATGGCATGACTCCTTTATCAATGGCCAGGCGATTACGCCGTTGCCCGTCTTCATTCGTCGATGTAGCGCACCGCTGTGGTCGGCGTGCGCCGCACCTGCAGCTCGAAAATGTCCGGGCGCGCGTAATGCCCGGTGACGTCGAGCGCCCGCCGCGCCGGCGCCACGAGTGCGACGTCGATCTCCGCATACAAAATGCCGGCCTCCCGGTGCAGTGGACCGGCCACGATCCGGCCTTGAGGATTGACCACCACCGAGTCGCCGTCGTTGATCCATTCGTCCGGATCGGGAAACAGCTGCGTACGAGCCGGGAAGTCGTCGGGGATGTCGCTGCCGCGCAGCGCGGTGCCACTGCCAATCACCCAACAGCGGCCTTCGAGTGCAATGTGGCGCATCGTGCAGATCCAGCCATCGCCACTGTCGTACGTGGGTGCGACGTAGATCTCCACCCCTTGGGCATACAGTGAATAGCGTGCCAGCGGCATGTAGCTTTCCCAGCAGATGAGCGTGCCAACGCGGCCGACCGGTGTATCGACCGTACGCAACCCGGTTGCATCACCGAAGCCATGCACCATGCGCTCGGGATTGGTTGGCATCAGCTTGCGGTGGCGGTTTAGCACGGCGCCGTTCGCGCCGATAACGACTACGCTGTTATAGAGCGTGCCGCCACCATTGCACCGGTCGCATTCATTGATGCCGCACACGATCGTCACGGCGTGAACCCTTGCGGCCTCGCACAATTGGCTCAGGTCACCGTTGGTGATATCGACGGCGTTGGCCAGCAGCCGCGTATGCAACTGGCCCATGACAGCCCCGTCCTTTCCCGCCGCCAGCCGCCAGATCCATGACGGGTAACCTGGAATAAACTGTTCGGGCAAAACGATTAGCGAGGCTCCCGCCGCCGCTGCCTCATCGACTGATTGCACGGCCCGGGCGATCGTCGCGCTGCGATCGAGCAGCACGGGCGGGCGCTGAATGATGGCTACCGTTGTCATGGCGTTCTCCTTTGGAGTTTGGCTTTCGAAGTTTCAGCGTGCGCGTGGCGAAGGGGTCGGGCTAGTTCAAAAAGTGAAGCGTTGCAGTAGCGGGAGTCCAGACGATGGAAGAGAGCTACGGTCAGTTCTGCACGGTCGCGCGCGGTGCTGAAGCCCTGTGCGAGCGCTGGACACCCTTGGTGGTGCGCGAACTGCTGTGCGGCAGCAAACGCTTCAACGAACTGCACCGCGGCGTACCCCGGATGTCCACCAACCTGCTGGCACAACGGCTGCGCCATCTGGAAGAAATCGGCGTCATACATCGCACCGCCACCGGCAAAGTCTGGGAGTACAGTCTGACCGAGGCGGGCGAGGAATTGCGCCCCATCATCATGGCGCTGGGGCATTGGGGCGCGCGCTGGATCGGCAGTCGCCTTCGCGATGACGAACTCGACGCGGGCTTGCTGATGTGGGACGTGCGCCGGTTCGTGCGCATCGAAACATTCCCGTCCCGACCGGTGGTCATCCAGTTCACGTTCCGCGATGCGCGACCCGGAGAGCAAGCATGGTGGCTGGTGGTGGAGCAGGGTGTGGCGGATCTATGCCGCGATGACCCTGGCCGCGAACTAACGCTCGTTGTGGATTCAAGCGTGCGGGCGTTGACCGAAGTATGGACGGGCGACCGCACACCGAAAGAGGTGCTTCAGTCGCAGGAGTTGCGTGTGGATGGCGCGGTGAAGGATGCGCAGAGTTTGTGGCGCTGGCTGGGTACGAGTGCGTTTGCGGGGACTCGCAGTGCGGCGGTGACTCGGTAAGTTGACGAAATACCCATCAGGGAGCAGGAGAGCGCATCCCGGCGATGCGCCACTCGACTCAGAGCCAGTATTGCCAGAGTCGCGCCATCTGCTCTTTGGCTTTCACCGTGAGCGAGCGGCGCTGCCACTTTTCCAGCTTGATTTCGTTCGACTTCGCAAGATCAGCCATGAATGCCGCCTGCATCTTTTTTCCGAACCCGGTGCCTAGCACAACTACGTTGACTTCATCGTTGTGCAGAAAGCTGCGCCAGTCGAGGTTGGTGGAGCCGACACTCGACCACACGCCATCGATGACTGCCGTCTTGACGTGGAGCAGCGCGTCACGGCGTTCGTAAAGCTTGACGTTGGCCTTCAGAAGCTCGCTGTAGTAAGCGCGTCCGGCATGAAACACCAGCGACGAATCAGTGCTGCTGGGCAGCACCAGTTTGACGTCGACGCCACGTGCCGCCGCCTCCTTGAGTGCTGCCAGCAACTGCGGATCGGGCACAAAGTAGGCGTTCGTCAGCCATATCTCGGTCTGCGCGCTATGCAGCGCCGAAATCAGCGTCGCGTAGATCAGGCTGAACGGCTCATCTGGCGAGCTGCCGATGGCGCGAACCACCTCGGTGCCTTTGCGCTCCTGTGGCGGAAAGTATTGGCGAGCGGCGAGCGGTTCACCTTTCTGGGTCGTCCATGTTTCGATGAACAGCTTCTGCAGATCCGCAACCACCGGCCCCTCGACGCGCAAGTCGGTATCGCGCCAGGGCAAATCACCAGTGGGGCGAGTCTTCGAGTGAGAGCTGAACGAGCCCCCCGAATAGACGCTGCTGATGTTGATCCCGCCAAGAAAGGCAATACGGCCGTCCACTATCAGCAGCTTTCGGTGGTCGCGCTGGTTCACGTCCCAGCCCGCTTTGGCCGTCGCCGGATTGACCGGGTTGTACTCCAGCACCTTGATGCCCGCTTCGGTCAATCGGGCGAAAAACGCTGAGGGTGTTCCAAGGGTTCCGACGCTGTCACGGATCAGATTGACCTGCACACCTTTGTGTTGCTGAGCGATCAGTGCGGCGGCGAAGCGCTGGCCGACTTCATCATCGTCGAAGATGTAGGTCTCCATGTTGATGTGGTCGCGCGCACCTTCCACGGCTTTGATCATCGACTGGTAGGTGGAGGGGCCGTCCTGCAGCAAGTCGACCTTGTTTCCTTCCGTTAGCGGACTACCGACAACGGATTCTTCGATAGCGAGGTGCACATCAAAGATGTTGGTTTCTGCGCCTGTGGACTTGAGTCGGTCGAGAATGGCTTTGCTGCGCTCGGCTGACAGAGGTCCGTGGACCCCGTCGAGTTGCACTGGCGCAGAAGGCGCGCGAGCCATGTCGGGCACTATCCTCGGCAATGTACTGCAGGAAATCACCATTGTCAGGAACACCGCCACGCACAGCACCAGAAGAATACATACACCCTTGCATCTGGTTAGAAGATTCATCAGGCCACCTCTTGGCGAGGACGGTGATAACGCTCTGTCGGGGCGTCTTGCAGACAACGCAAGGCGCCTTGATAGACGGCTTTCAGCGCTTGATCAGGGAAATCTTCGTGCCCTCGATGCTGACTCCGGCCATTAACCCTTGCTGGTCAAATATGAACGCGTAGGCATCGTCCTTCAACGTCGAACTGGACAGGTTCTTCGAGATCCCTTCATCCACTACAACGACGGTGGGCCCTACGCCGATTTCCCAACCCTTGGTTTCGCGAACATAGTTCACGGCTTTGTCGGTCATGAGGAAAACCACATAGCCATAAGACTGGGCACCGGCCTGCAACCCCCATGACCCGGTGACGGAGTTGTAATAACCCTCAGCTGCCTTGCCTTTGAACAAAACGCCTTCGCCATAGCTGCCACCAAACACAAGGCCGGCCTTGATGATTTTCGGGAAAACCAGTATCGCTTTGGCGTTGCGCGACATGGTCTCGGCAAATGGATGAGTCTTGTAGAGCGTTTGCAACGCTTGCTGAGAGTCGGTATTCAGATCCTCGGCGGTTGCCGCACCGGCAGAGTTCAGGAAACTCGCCGATGCCAGTGAGGCTGTCGCGAGGACCATGGATAGGAAGAACCGCATTGACTGAGTCATTTTCGTACTCCAATACGGGAGCATTGGATGTGAGCAGCAGTCTGCACCTGCCCCCGGCAGAATCCGAGCCTGCTGAAATAATCCGGCGCACCCTACAGTGTGTGGACGACTGGCTTCGTCCTTGGATGAAATAGGCTGGAAGCCTTTGATCATTGGCGATGCCATCAACTGCTTTGACCTCTGGGGGCGGGGCAGGTTCGTCGGTAAATACCGTGAGGTAGGGGAGGCCGGCCAGATGATTCTCGGATTTGTTTTGAAGAGAGTAAGCGAAGCGAACGGTTTGAACCGTTTGTCAGGCGTACAAGCCATACCCTGCCGCGATGATCAGTGGAGAAACCAGCAGCGTTGCCCAGAACCCCGACTTTGGAACAGCAATGACGCAAATGATCGAGATCATAAGCACATAGAGACCAACAATTTTAAGTAGCGCGAGATCGCCAACCGCCACGGCGTGAATCGCTGTATGCCCGGCGAGCATAAAAAGCGGCCCCAGCAGGGTAAACCAGAGGGCGGTACGCCGATCTTCGTGCGCTTTGAACTGGTCAACGAAGCCAGAGCCCACCGCGGCGGCGAATGCTGTTTTGAACTTGATAATACCGAATGGGATGTGTAAGACGCCCAAGGCGAACAGGGTCCATGCGACGATGTTTGACATATCTTCCATGCTCCGTAGCGGTAAGTGTTTGATCGGGTGTTTTGTACCTCAAAGACAGGTGTGGGCGCTTGCTATTTACTTCACTTGAAATGAGCAAACAGCCAATCCTTCGAATGCCCACACGCGGGGTCCTCGGCCTTTTTCTCATTGATCATCAAATACTGCACCGCCGTGCCCTTATCGCGAGGCCGCGCTGACGAGGCTGGCGCAGGCCGGGATTGCCCAGCGCACGGCGATGTTGTGCAGCAGCACTGCCTGGCTGAGTAAAATCAGAGCGTTAAAAAACCCGGCTGATAAGGCCGGGCTTTTCGTTGAGTAGTGCGGTAAAGCCATTCATTTACACAGCGCGGCTTTCGATCAGACGGTCGGAACCACCTTCAGCGACGCGGTTCTCGATCAAACGGTCGGAACCACCTTCAGCGACGCGGTTTTCGATCAAACGGTCGGAGCCACCTTCAGCAACGCGGTTTTCGATCAGACGGTCGGAGCCACCTTCAGCGACGCGGTTTTCGATCAAACGGTCGGAACCACCTTCAGCGACGCGGTTTTCGATCAAACGATCCGAACCACCCTCAGCCACACGACTTTCAATCAGACGATCCGAGCCGCCTTCAGCGACAACGGGGTGAGCAGAAGAAGCGGCGAAAGCGTTAACTGCAAAAACCGAGAAAGCGATGCTGAGAAGGAGTTGGCGTTTCATGATGGTGTGCTCCGGGGTGTAGTTGTTTGGTATGGAGGCGATGTTACGCCCCGGAGTTTTTAAGAGAACTTCATTGAGTTGATGGTGACTATCGATGGCGGCAATGGATGCGCCTCACGCCCAGGTTTGCCCGAGCCTTCCCAAATCGGCCTTTTGCAGATCCTCCGCGCTCAGCACAATTCGGAACTTGCAGTTGGCATTGAAGTTAAGAAAAAAGGGCTCGGCCAAAGCGGGGATGTCGGATGGCTCTTTCACGTCGACCAGAAAGATCCCGCCGCGCATGCCATCTTGCTCGGTAAAATACGCCGCCTCCGGCTTGATGCTAGCCAGAATGCGCTCAATCACTTCGCCCACCATCCCGGCTTTGACAAGCGAGTTGAAGGGTTCATTAGGGCATTCGACCATCAGTAACATCTTCATCATTCAATCCTCTGCTCAACCTGCAACCCGATAGCCAGGCCTTTGCGCCTGGCGCCCGTGCCGCCGGCCTTCAATTCCACAGTCCTCGCAGCTCGTTCTATCAAGAATAGCGAAGCGTGCGCCGGCCCTCGGGCAGGGTTACCGGTGGTCATGAAGCCTCGCTTCAAGAGGTGAGAAGTCCTGAGGGTCGGCCTTGCTGCGCGGCTCGGGGACGAACCGCTCAACGCTCAATTCGACTGCTTAAGCGGGTAGTTGCCGCGCAAGCCCCCGGACTTGTTGCCGGTTTTGCTGGGCAGGTTTGGCACGACCGGGCGGGATCTGGGTTGAGGGTTGGAGCGGCTGCGGGGTTGGGGTTGTTTGCTCATGGTGCGCCTCCTGATTTTTCAGGGTTTCGCGAAACCGCCTCCTGATATAGCTTAGCTGTTTGGCGTAATGGGCTGCATCGTTAGGCACTGGGCGAATGTGTTGGTAGTTACCCACTCCCGTCCGTGTCGTAACCGGTTGGTGAACCCGTCACAGAGTTAATCAGTCAGTCCTGCGCACGTTTTATGGAATTGGCGAGCGCTGCAGCTTCTCTGCGTAAAGCATCAAATTTCTCGTTCAACTCAACGTACCCGTGCTTCCAGGTAAAAACGCCATCGACGCGGCTTTGCCCAAGTACCACGTCATTGAGCGAGCCCATTCCACCATAGGCTGACAGCAAATATTCGATCCCATAATAATCAGAGTTAATCAGGTGGGTTCTGGCCTTGCGCATCCACTGGCTCCAGTGAGTGGCTCCATCGCTTTCAAGCACGGTTGCGAGTTGATCTAGAACACCAATCAATTGCTCGGTCGCTGGTCCCATTTTTCAAATTACCTAATCTGTATATCCAGCCAACGTCGGCCATTCGTATGATTATCGTCGCTTGGCATAAGGCAAATGTCGTCTTCCAATGACGAGTCAGCTCTGGAAGTGAAGGGCGCCTTGGAATTGTTTTGACTCACACCACAAACAAAACGGGCGCCTGACAAGGCGCCCGTTTTCATTTACTCCGCCGCCTGAGCCCGCAGGCGTCGGCCGATTACATCCATCAAGTCACAGCCATCGCGCAACGGAATGGCCAGCAGTTTGGAGAAGTCAGTCAACACCACCGTGTCGCAACCGAGCTCGGCCCGGAAGGCGATGTTTTCCAGCACCTGCGTGACGGTGCGGATGCGGTAGTCGGCCATGGCTTGCAGGACGTCGAGTGGAGCTTGGGTGTCGATGAGCAGGGAGGCCGGGATCAGGTCGATTCCGGTGAGGGGCATGTATCTTTCCATAGATGAAACTCCGATCAAGGCAAAGGTTGACTGTCCCTCAATCGTCGCCAAACGAATGGGTGACAGCTGTACGCAGGTTGGCGAACCGGGATCGGAAAACCGGCAGACCCGAAGGTCTCCCGCGCACAGCTGCCATAAAGACAGCTTTGCGAGCGTGCAACAGCGTCTGCAAGAAAGCACAGAGCTTTTGCACCCGATAACACAGGTCGCCAAACCTGGTCGCCATTGGGGCGACGGGGCGGACTATAAACTTCATTTGTCTGCGGTGGCAAGCGAGGCAACCCAAGGTTGACGTAGGATATCGTCGCCGCTGATGCTGCTTTTCCACTAACCATCATTAATCATCTTACAAACTATTGGCCTGTATTAAGCCTTTGCTTCAGAGTTTGCTGCGGCAATGCCAATCTGTGGCTTACCGATAATAGAGCTAACGACGCCTCGCTAATGTGGCTAATCGTCGAAAGGCTGGTAAGGTGGATAATTCCGGCGCAGCTTGACGTATTTGCTCTAATGCATCAGATAACTCCATGGGGACAACTGCACCTTCGATACCGCCGATCGTAGCATCAAAAAGTCTAAGTACAGCCGACGCCTTTTTTCGACTCTTACCTAAGTGTAGCTGCGGACTGCCATCCGGTCTGTCTCTAAAGCCGAAATCTAGTAGTGACCAACAACTAAAAGGGACTAGGAATCCCTCGATTGCATCTACAGCTTCGGGGAAGGCTGTGCCAGCCGCTGCTGGCAAATGTGCAAATGCGGAACTAACACCAGGGGTAGTTAATGAGCGCTCTTGAGGCCATACTTTTTTCAGGAATGGAAGTACTGCGCCACGGAAGATTGTTTCTACTTTTGTAATGCTATCTTCATGTGAGCGGTTTTTAACCATCTCAACTAAAAAACGATGCACAATTTGTGCTGCACTTGCCCGTACCTCATCCTCTACGGATCGTATTGCCTGCTGTATTGATGAATATGACACGGCTGCGTCACGAACATCGAGGAGTGAGTGCAAGGCTTCAATAACTAAACTTGATAGTAACGATTTTCTCGTCTCTCGGCCAAAGCGATGATCCGTAACTCGGCCAACTACTTGATCGCCAATAATGTTAAGTACTTTATTCGATTGGATACGACGAGCGATAGCTCTCCATAATGCAACTGCGCTGGATTCGTTGCTCCCAAGTGCTACTATTAAGCGCTTGCGAGTCCAGTCTTCATCGGCTTTAAGGAAATAACTCAAGCTCTCTATTAATCGATGTTTGGCAATTAGGCCGGCTCGGCCTGGGGTTGTTATTAGGCTTTCTCGCATTTCATTCAGAGGTTCATTGATTTTAAATGGGTTTCCCTTGGTTGTTTCAAGATTGGGACAAGCTTCGAGGAATACACTGACAAGTCTTCCTGCTGCCGTGTTTAAGGTGTCAAGATCCATCGGTTCTCGTCCAGCATCTGATTGAGCGACAAGATTTAGCTCAATCTCCTCGGAAGTTTCGACGACGGAATTTGTTGCTTTGACCGCGATCGGCCAAAATTTCCGCCAAATAAAAATTAACTCTGGAGAGGTGGCGATTAATTTTCTCCAAGTAGATAGCCAGTGGGATATTCCTTCTATGGCCTCGCTAGCTGAACTGTCTGTTAAATTCAGAAACAGAGTTACAACCTGATTTCCTTCTCGCTTTGAATAATCTGTTTCTTCTTCAGTGTTGTGACTGGATTCGGAGCCATGCGCCCAGCTAAAACGTGATAAAACCAACGGATATTTGCTAATGCTCTTTGGGGTCGATTGGAAGTCCTGAAGGAGTTTAGAGGCATTTTGCTCGGCTCGGATCCAATCTCCTGCGCGCTCGGCAGGATCATTTGCCCAGCCTCCCCGGGGAGATGACAAGGCATTTTCAAGTGATTGTAAGCGAACATCTCCTAATAATAGATCGAACTTATCATCGGGATTTGGTTTAACCCAGTAGGCGGTGGGTGAGCTTAAGAAACCCTCGTCGAGACGGTTCATTTGTAAAAGCTCTGGAAACTGATCTAAATTTTCACTTAGCCAATTTTGAGCGGCTTTCGGTAAAACTCCTTCTGCGAGTTCTATTCGTCGGAGCTCTCTCACTGTCCAATATCTTCGGGCTGATTTCAATTTTTGCGATGGGGTTTTACTTCCCCATTGGCTGGCTGGAGGTCCTTTTTTTATTCGGCGGATAATACTGAGCTGAGTTTCTTTGGAGAACTCGATGAACCGTACTGCGCGCAGTTCTGCTATTTCTGGAAAGTTATGTAGGTCCCAAAAACGGGTTTCGCTAAGTGAATTAAAAACATCTTCAATGTTTGCGATTGGCGCGGTGTCGGGATTTCGGGCTAAGGATGCCCAGAGCCTAATATGTATTGGATCATTAGCGATCACCCACTGTTTTAAGAAACGAGAAACTACTGAGGTGTCGATAGTCGAAAGTTGTTGTACAGTTGCATGGAGCAATTTAACCGACGGACCAATTCCTTCGTGGAATTCATCTTCGTCTCTATCCATGCTTCCGTTGGCTTTGGGTACGTATTCTACCCGATGGAGTATTCCCAATCGCCAAAGTCGTTTTTCTCCATCCCAGCCTATTTGCTTGGCAATATCCATGCCTTTTTGAACTGTCGCATCCAAGGCGTTTATAAGTCTTGTTAAAAACTCGGTATCAGCGATCTTATCTATTCGTAAAATACTTAAATCGACAAGTGTTGGACTTGAAAGAGTTGCATGCAATAAATTGTCTAAGCGCGGACGTGTACGATTGGAGTCATGTGGTCTACTAGTTTCTCTGATTCTCTTCTCCACTTTTATCTCTGGCGCGACTAGTTCAACTATTGAGTTGATTATGCTGCTGGAACGATCACCAGATTGAAGTCTTTCTTGTATTTGATAAACATCTGTCGATGATATATTGGTTCTGGTGGGGTTTTTCCAGCTTTCTTCGATCAGTCTCCAGGCAGATATCCAAGGCTCCTTTAATTTGCTTCCCTCTCTGTTTGTTAGTAGTACATTTATCGCTGTGCGCTTTATGAACTCATTGGGAGATAGGTTGAGTGCCCATTCAAGAGTGTGACGGCTACTCAATTTTCCATCAAGAAAAGCAATGATTATTCGTACTGTGGCCCGATCTTGGTCATTTAGGTTGAAGAAAATACTGCTCATAGATTACCCCCCTCGGACTTTTTCTGCGCAGACAGCAATAATTGCATCAAGCCAACCATTGTCAGCCCCGCATTTTGCAGAAAAAGCAGATAGTCGAGTTCTTTCATTATTATTGCTGCGGCGAATAAGGTGATCAAAAAGGTCACGATCAGAGTCAGTTGTTGCGTTTCGATTTTTCTTGACGATACGCTTGATCTCGTTATCTATTTTTTTTACATTTCCATTGATCGCGGATAATGTGGCCCACCGCTGTAAAGAACTTAGTAGGGCTATGTGTTTGTCTTTACTGTCATAACTGATCGGCGTGATACCGCGACCCTTCCAGTCCTCATCCGCGATAGGGTCAGGTCTGTCCAAACCTACAAAAGTGAAACGCTCCTTTAGGTCGTCGAATCTGGCTCCATCTGCAGCAACTGCGTTTAAAAGATAACGCATTGGAGGGTCATTGGCGCTGTAGCCGATTAGCACTAAGTGGAATAGTCTTGCCGCATCGTAGATGAAGTCAGGAACAGTCCGTCGTCTAAGGTAAAACTCTCCAAAATCGTGGTCAGTAACGATTAGATCTGAGAATCGCATTTGATCTCGATCTAGAGCGCCATGAATATGAAGTACGCCGGAAAAATCTGTACTTCTCCCAGGCCGAGGAATACCACCTAATGCATATGTAGGAAGTTTTAGTTTTGTTTTTCCTGCTGTTGCCGATTGCAATAAAAGGTCAAAATTTGTCGTTACGATGGTGGTCGCGCCGCCGCGATCAGCTAAACGCATAAGTGCTTTGTGTATCGGCGCAGGATTGTTACCGCCGATCCTCAGCAACTCAGCGATGGTTTTTCTCACTTGACTTGTACTCCCAGCCTGACGATCCATGCGACGCTCAAGCATGCCTAGCACAACGTCGTAATCGCGCAAAACAAATCGTTTTACTTCCGCCGCTTGTTGGTAACTGAGGGTATGCAGATTGCTTGGCTCAGGATCTCCATCTTGGAAGGTTGCGATAGTAGCGTGTACTGCTCCATCCAACCTTTTGTAAACATCGAGGACTAGTTTGCGGAAATCCGGAAGATTTGCAGGCATTGATACCCCCGCACCAGCGATAAATAGCACTTCTCCGCGTGCATGAGCCAGTAACAACCGCTCTGGGATTGATGGAAGGCCATCGCCTAGGGAGATGACGCGATCTACCGGATCATTTGACCCCGTATATGGTCTAGAGAGAGGCATGGTCATCCTCGTGTTTTTATAGATCATTCGAGCCTAGGATTAATGAATAAAGTGACTGGGCACGTCAATGTGGAAAAATCAGTCCCTTTATTTCGCTAATCGTTGTATCGGGTTGTTTGGTCGAAAACATTCCAGTTTTTATGTGTTTGTTTGTTTTATTAAATTTCGTTGTCATCTGATGGATTTCGATTTGTGACGCTTGTCAGCCTCTTTTTAAGTTTGTCTCGAAGGTCGCGGATATTTTCATATTCAGGGCAGTTGTACCCCGCTAGATCGAAGTGCAGCCCTGTGCCAGATTTTCGAAAAAGAATGACACGCTTGCCAAGTGCATGTGCAAAACCAATTTCATAATAGACATTAGGTCGCGCGCCTGTCAGGTCGGCAAATAGGAATTCAGAGCTCCGAATTTCGTTCAGAACTCGGTCAGTTATAAGGCCGTCATGTTCAATGTCGTCCGCTCGCACAGCTTTTACTTTGAAAGAGCTAAACACTGATCTCACCGTATCAGCAATATCGGTTAGTTCAGGATGGCTTGGATCCATCCACATCATTATAAAGGCTGTTCCGGTTCGGTATTTTGCTGGTTCCGTCGCAGTAACTAATGTGGTATTCAAGTCTGTTGTTTCCGAAGCTTCAGCTAGCTTTAGAACTGCTACTAAGGTTGATAGTTTTAGAAAAAATTCACTCTCGGCAGTAGTTGGAGGAATGCCTTGATTTTCAAACTGATCCGCAGGGCGAAAGCCTAATACCGTTCCTTCATCATGTATAGCGTCAGGTTCTCGATAACTATACCTGCGAAGCTGTAGAGTTGCGCGCATCGCTTTCGCCGAAATTTTGACGTCTTGTAAGTCTTCAGCGCCTGTTAGAATGGAAGAGCGTGCTATGTCAGATAGCGCAGCGCAAGTAGGAAGAAGCCGATCAATAATTGTGTTTGCGAAGAGCTGTAAATTTTTAGGTAATAATTCCCAGTAGTAGTTTGCCGGTTCGTAGTTCGAAGTAAAAGATAAGCGTGTATCTTCTTGTAGCTCTAATTCTGCCTGTAGGAAGTACTGCTTTGCATCGCTTTCAATGGATCTAAGTGATTCACGAATTTTTAGTTTTTTTTCTTCTGACATCTTTTTCGCTCCAAAAGCTTTTTATGGTATGTGCAGTTTGGTCTGGTTTTTTGTACCGGTGGTTTTTTTGAAAGCAGTCGTATCCCATATGTATTAGATGACAGACACATTAGAGAAGGGCGTGCCCCGAATAAGTCAGTCCCTTTTATTCTGTACCCTTTGATTCCCACAACCGTTATGGTTTCACCGCGTCAACGTGGGGAGCATCCTATTCTCCGGAACCACAAAACTCACCTCCGTACTGGTCAAGATCTTATGACTCGGATCAGCCACCTCAAGAAGCACCTTGTGAGTACCAGGCGTCAGCCCAACCAAAATAATCGGGTCTTCACTGGTGTGCGCCCAAGTACCTTTCCAGTCGTCGACGGTCACGTGAAGGTGGCCGAGTCGTGGTGATACTTCAACGGCCGTTTTGCCAAAGACCGGCATGATCCGGGCGTGCTCGGTTCGATACTGGATGATGACAACTCCGCGGGCGAGCGGCGCGGCGAGTGGCGGGTAGGCAATGAGTTTTGGCCCCGTCTCAGACTCCAATGGGAGTATGGCCGGTGGGGAATGGGTGTCTGCTACCTCTTGACCCCACGCGGCTATGCAAAAGAAGGCACCCAAAGCGAGGGCGGGTAGATTTCTGAGAGCGAGGGGCATGGCATTTTTCTCCCGCGTGATCTCATTCAAGGCTAGATCAAGCCGAGCCGTTGTCTATGCCAAGCTGCCACGCTCTGCAAAATAGCCGAGCGGGGAAAACAGAAACTGGGTGTTGAATACGAGCCTTTTAACGACTGGGATCGGCGAAAAACAGCCCGCGGATGGAGCGACGCAAAATGAGAGCTAAGCTTCCTTCTACTGTCGGGCTTATTGAGCAGATTGGGCTTTGCGGCCATGGCGTAAAACCGCCTTCAGCGGTTACCACGCCGTTACAACATCCTGCCGGATCTTGAGCGTTAGCCCTTCACCACAGCCTCGGAGGGGAGCCAATGAAACGTTTCGTCATGCTCATCGCGATCTCTTTGCTGACCACTGCTTGTCAGAGCACAAATGATAATGGCGTCACCCGACTGGACAATTGTGTCTGCTATAAATCGCCCGAGGGGCAACATTTGCAAGCATCGGAAATGGCTTGGAAAGACCCCGAAACGTTGCAGAAACAATTCTCACATTGCATTTGCCGAGCCTTGGTTGACCTGAAGAAGGTCGATGATCCCAGTAAACTTTTCGTACCCGGAACCGAGATAAGAACGGAACTGAAATAAGACACGTGTTGTGGTGTTTCCGATCACTCTCTGAAGATGGCGTGCGAAACAGGCCGCAACCGTCTGGGCTCAACGTCTATATTCAACGTACGGCCCCAAGTCGAAACCTTGCGTATCCCAGTTGATTCGATAAATCACTTCTTTCCCTGACTTGATCTTGGCCGCCACGGTTTTGATCGCGGCACCCGCACATAATCCAGATTCGGCGAGTCCGGTGCCGAGATTCACTTCACCGGCCGGCAAAATGAAAGATGCCTTCTGACCGGGACCTATCTTGGCTGCGCGCTGACCATCAATGTAGAACACGGCGTCACATCCCGAACCGACAAACCCGTCATCACGGAGAACGGTCAGGCGTCCCGGATCTTTCGTACCCTGGCTTTTGATGGCGTACATCTCACTGGCCGGCACTGGCCGCGCTTCAGAAACCCGCATAGGTGATGTTGCGCACCCGCTCAAGGCCAGCAATAGCGCTGCCGTTGCGATAATCCTTCGCATGATTTTTCTCTCCTGAAACAGGGCGAATGTATCGGTACCGTGATCACAGGGCGCTCGCATCGTTTTCGTGGTCATCTGCAAATGCCATGAGCACCTCCAGATCGAGCACATCCAGTTTTATCTGGGCGATAAAAGCGGAGAAGGCCAGGTTGGCGGCGAGTAGACGTAGATCGCAGGCCCAGGCCGGTACATGGGTGGGTCCCTGGAGCCAGCCGGACTCGAATAGAGGAGCCAGGCGTACGGTATCAGCCAGGCTGAGGCGTCCCGCAAACAAATGCCCCACCAGTTCCGGTCGATTGTCGCGGATCGCGATGCGCAGCAGGGTATGGACACCCAGCAAACCCGTCAGGTAGGCGGCATCCTTGGTAAACGCCGAACCGCCACGCAGGTCGGCGCCACGGAAGACCCGCTGGGTTGAGCGGAAGGACTCCTCTTGCGACTGGCCGGCGGCAAGAAAGCCCTCGAATACCTGTATGAAATCGGCGCCGTCCAACGCTTGCTGGACCGCAAGCACGCGCAGGGCCAGGCGGCGCAATCGGCTGATGTCCATACTGCCCGTGAACAGTTCTGCCAGGGTGGCAATGCCTTCCTGAGTTTGAGTCGTGCGTGGTGCTCCCAAACCCAGGCTTTTGAGGTTGGGCTGGAGCGCGCCATTTTGTGCGGTAGCGACATGCACGAAGGCCTCATGTTGCAATAATTGATTTTTGTCCAGCTCAGAGAACAGTGCACCGCTACGTAGACGAATGCGGCTTGACCCGGCGATCGCCTTGGCAGCAAGGGTCGGGTCGAGCACGACCGTGACCCGGCCCTCGCCAAAAAAACGGTCCAGTTCCGGCTGCATCCAGGCGGCGAAGGCCTCGGCCGGGATATCAGCCTGAGTCGGTGGAATCCGGGCACCACCCAGCAGGGCGTCGGTGGTCGTGAGAAAGAAATGGGCCGCGTCCAGCATGCTGAGTTTCTGGCCCGGATAATAGAAATCCGGGCGCCGGTACAACGCGGATGAATATTGAGTGAAGGCGGGAGTGCCAATCGCACCGAGCATACGTCCAGCCGTGGCATAGCTACGCGCTGTCATGGCGAGGTAGTTCCCGGCTGGATGCCCCTGATCGCAACGCCCGATAAAAGCTTCCAGAGCGGCGATGTCAGCGCCGTGCTCGCGTGGGCGCTGCTCGACTTCTGGCAATGCTGCTTTCCCTGCGCGCCAATGCGCCAGGAAGACTTCCTCGACGCCATCCGGCCAGGACAGGGCATCCAGTACGCGGATCTTGCGAGCCAGACCGGGTAGCGCGGCATCAAGTTCAGACAGGGGGGCGCTGCTCATGGACTCTCCCTTGAAAGACGAGGTTCATTAGAAAAAGCTTAGCCGCTGCGACGCATTGCGTTGTACCCGGTCAAGGGGCCTTTTGCTGTTCACATCAACTTCGCAAAACCCTCAAAGCAACCGTTCAATGGCAGAATCTCCTACACTTGATCGTTTTGGAGAACAGCATGCTTCGTGCGTTTGAACGAAGACTCGACCCCTTTCCTCCTGACGAGGTACCACCGCCACCCGCTGGCCTGGCTCGCTTCCTGTGGGCCTGTACCCGGGGCGCCCGCGGTTACATCCTTGCGCTTGCGTTGCTCAGTGCCGGTGTGTCGATTTACGAAGCCTGGCTGTTTTCCTTCCTCGGGCAGGTCGTGGACCTGCTCTCGACCTGGCAGGCAGGCGGTGAAGCGGCTGCGCAGGAAAGTCGCGTGTTGTGGGGCATGGGCATCGTCATGGTGACCAGTGTCGGGCTGGTGGCGCTGCGTACCATGGTGCAGCACCAGATATTGGCGATTAACTTGCCGTTGCGGCTGCGCTGGGACTTCCATCGCCTGATGCTGCGGCAAAGCCTTTCGTTTTTTTCCGATGAGTTCTCCGGCCGGGTCACTACCAAGGTGATGCAGACTGCGCTAGCGGTGCGCGACGTGCTATTCACCCTTATCGAGATCGCACCCGGGATCGGGGTGTATTTCATTGCGATCATCGCACTGGCCGGCGGCTTCGCTCTGAAACTGATGCTGCCTTTCGTTGCCTGGGTCGTGTTGTTCGGTCTGGCCATGCTGTACTTCGTACCCCGTCTGGGGAAAGTCGGGCAGGAACAGGCCAATGCGCGGTCGATGATGACCGGGCGTATCTCAGACGCCTACACCAACATCACGACGGTGAAGCTGTTCTCCCACTCCAATCGTGAAGCGCACTTCGCGCGTGCAGCGATGGAGGATTTCAAGCAAACCGGCTTTCGCCAGATGCGCCTGGTCAGCCAATTCGAGATCGTCAACCAGGCATTGGTGGTGGCGTTGATCATGGCGGCAGGTGGCTATGCCCTGTGGCTATGGCACCAGGGTGAGGTCGGCGCGGGTGCCGTAGCGGCAATCACCGCCATGGCGTTGCGTATCAATGGCATGTCGCACTGGATCATGTGGCAAATGACCTCGCTGTTCGAGAGCATCGGCACCGTACAGGATGGCATGGCCACCTTTACCCGTGGCCCAAAGGTAAAAGACGCGCCGGGTGCGGGCGTGCTGGTGACCTCCGGCGGTGCGGTCACCTTCGATAAGGTGAGCTTCAACTACGGTGGCGAACGCCAGGTGCTCGATGGCCTGAGCCTGAGCATCCGCCCGGGCGAAAAAATCGGCTTGGTTGGCCGCTCTGGCGCCGGCAAATCCACGCTGATCAACTTGCTGCTGCGCTTCTATGACGTCGACAGCGGGGAGATTCGCATCGACGGCCAAAACATCGCACACGTGACGCAAGACAGTCTGCGCGGCTCCATCGGCATGGTCACGCAGGATACCTCCCTGCTGCACCGTTCCATTCGCGACAACATCGCCTACGGTCGTCCCGATGCGACCGACGCGCAAATTCGCAGCGCCGCGGCCAATGCCCAGGCCGATGAGTTCATCAGCCAACTGAGCGACCGGCAAGGTCATACCGGCTACGACACCCTTGTGGGTGAGCGCGGCATCAAGCTGTCGGGCGGCCAGCGCCAACGCGTCGCGATTGCCCGTGTGATGCTCAAGAACGCCCCGATCCTGCTGCTTGACGAGGCCACCAGCGCGCTGGACTCGGAAGTCGAAGTCGCCATTCAGGAAAGCCTTGATGAAATGATGCAGGGCAAGACCGTGATCGCGATAGCCCATCGGCTGTCCACGATTGCGGCCATGGACCGGCTCATCGTCATGGATGACGGGCGCATCGTCGAACAGGGCACTCACACCGAATTGCTTGGGAAGAACGGCGTCTATGCGCGGCTGTGGCACCATCAAAGCGGCGGGTTCCTGGGTGAGGATAAAGGAGTGGTCGAGGCCATGGATCAGGTGTGAGGGGCTAGGGTGCGCAGCCGGAGTCGGGTGCACAAAAATATCAGCCTGGATCAAAGGCTTGTTTTTGGGTGGCGCGTACTCCGGGACTTAGAGGTGCGAATGTATCTGCTTGGTTTTTTGGAAGTGCCGCCTAGCCGCTTCTGGCCGATGCTGCCTGTTGTGATGGGCAAAGCTGAGTATCGGTGCCAACGCTTTCACAGCGATTGGAGGCTGGTTTTGATGGTCGTGACCACACGGTTACGGCCTTCGTGTTTAGCGTGATACAGGCGTTGATCGGCCGTACGCAGAATGACCTCGATGGTGTCGCCGTCGCGGCCAGATTGCGATACACCGATGCTCACTGTGACCACGGTTGACCGCTGCAGGCCATGAAAAGAATTATTTGCAACGCTGCTTCGCAGACGCTCAGCGATTACATGCGCGCCTTCTAGTGACGTCTGAGGTAGCAATATCATGAATTCTTCGCCGCCCACTCGGGCTACGCCGTCATACGGCCGGATCGAATCGAGGCATGTTTCCACGAAACTCTTCAGGATGTCATCGCCAACCTGATGTCCGAAGCGATCGTTGATGGACTTGAAATTATCCAGATCGAGCGCCAATACGGAGAACGGCTCACCACCTCGCTTGGTCCGGCTAATTTCGACTTCGACCCGCTCCATGAACCGACGCCGATTATCAGCGCCAGTCAGTGGATCGGTCGCCGCAAGGTGCCCGAGTTCTTGATTGGTGCGCTGGAGTTCCTGCAGGGCACTCTCGGTATAGGCCATTGCTTCGGCAAGACGGACCATCAACTCCTCTTGGCTGTAAATCTTCGAGAACGACCGCGTGGTGAGGAATGCTTGCACGACCCCATAGCTCAACATGAAGAATCCACCGGCGAAAATCGCATGAGCGAGCCACCACATGTGGTTCCACGGACGTGCAAGGATAAAAGCAAGCGATGACAGCGCGAACGCGGTGACCGAGATGACAAAGATCATCATCAGCGGCGAGCGGATACGGCGCAGCAGGAGCATTATCACGGTCAATGTGGAAAGAACGAGGGCTCCCCCTTCCATCGAGAGGCGCACTGCGAGGTTACCGGCGATCGGCGAACTCGCGACGTATGCCACTGCCACGTCAACCAGCAGGAACAGTCCTATCCAGGTCAGCCACTGGCGGGCTTTCATTCGCTGGTCCGCGGCATCGGGTGGGCGGTGGTACGACAGCATTCCGACTAACAGCAGAACCGACATGACCAGTCGAGAGGCGGGTCCATACAGCAGGAAGAGCCAGATATTGTGGTGGGCAAGCCCGGTGAACGCACCATGCAACGCGTAGATCACTACAAAACCGAGAAAACCAAGCGTCATCCATCGCAGCAGCGGATCTCCCGATGATTGATAGCAGCGCCACGTGACGTAAGTAACAAACAAGCCTGCCAAGGTGGCTGCCGTTATCGCAAATATATGGAACAGGTGGTTCTCGAAGATAAGGGTGGGGTCTTGGAAGAAGTATAAGTAGCCAATCAAATAGGCCGGAACAAAAGCAAACCCTGCGAGCAACAAGTAGGCGTAAACCTTCACCAGGAAGCGAATGGCTTCAGGTGGCTCGCCGGTGGCGATGAGATTGCTCATGGTTCCCTCCAATTTGACTCCATTTAGCCAACACCGGTCCGATGTTGGAGCCGCTTACAGGCCAACGGCCCCTCGCATCATTACGCGAATATGGGATGAGCCGATCTATTGCATTTCAATATTAGACGCGTTACCAATTTCTGCTGCCAAAGCAGGTGAAAATGTTCAAGCGAACGCCATTCACCGACAACGAATTTCTCATTATTCGCATTGGCCAAGGGTTAGCTGTCCTTCCTCAAAACCAGATGGACACCATGCCTGGGCTCGCGGAGTCAGCTAGAAGGCTTTGCCGGACGCATACAGTTAATTGCCCCAGTCTCCCTCGACACAGGAAGATGTCCGATGGGGTAGCTTTGGTCCGATTTCGGTCAGTCGTAAGAGACAGGAGGTGGCCGAAAACTGACATCGTCCATACTCTCTAAATCTTCGAAATCGGAGCGCGTTGGCATCAGCTCCCTAGCGTAGAATTTGCACCCGCGAGCCCCCACCCGAGACGGACCCTCAATGCAAATCCCCACAACCAATCACCCCCTCTGGAAAACCTACCTCCTTTTCCTCGCCCCCATGGTCCTCTCCAATTTCCTCCAATCCATGTCGGGCACCATCAACAGCATCTACATCGGCCAAATGCTCGGCGTCCAGGCCTTGGCGGCCGTCTCGGGCATGTTCCCCATCGTCTTCTTCTTCATCGCCCTGGTCATCGGCCTCGGCGCGGGGGCGGGCGTGCTGATCGGCCAAGCCTGGGGCGCGCGTGAACCGCATCTGGTGAAAACCATCGCCGGCACGACGTTGCTGCTGGGCGCAATGATCGGTCTGGTGGCGGCGATATTGGGCAGCGTCTTCGCCAGACCCGCCCTGCAAGGCCTCGGCACGCCCGCCGACGTGCTCGACGATGCGGTGTCCTACGCCCACGTGATGATGTGGATTATGCCGTCGCTGCTGGTCTATGTGCTTTTCACCCAACTGCTGCGCGGGGTGAGCGATACGGTGTCGCCGCTGATCGCGTTGGTGGTGTCGACGTGTATCGGGTTGGCGCTGACGCCGGCGTTGATTCGGGGTTGGTTCGGCTTGCCAATGATGGGGATTCAGAGTGCGGCGTATGCCGGGTTGGCGGGGAACTTGTCGGCGATGGGGTGGCTGGCGTGGCGGTTGATTAGCAAGGGGCATCCGTTGGCGCCGGATAGGGAGATGTTTGCGGCGATGCGCCTGGACCTGGTAATCCTCGGCAAGGTGTTGCGCATCGGCTTGCCGACCGGGTTGCAGATGGTGGTGTTGTCGGTGTCGGAGCTGGTGATTCTGGCGCTGGTGAATCAGCACGGTTCGCAGGCGACGGCGGCGTATGGGGCGGTGACGCAGATCGTCAATTACGTGCAGTTCCCGGCGCTGTCGATTGCAATCACCGCGTCGATTCTTGGCGCTCAGGCGATCGGGGCAGGGCGCCTTGAGCGCATGGCGCCGATTCTGCGCACGGGGCTGTTGATCAATGTGTGCCTGACCGGTGGCCTGGTGGTGTTGGGTTACCTGTTGTCGCACTGGTTGCTGGGGTTGTTCCTCACGGAGGATTCCACCCGGGCGATGGCGGAGCATCTGTTGCACATCATGCTCTGGAGTCTGTTGGTGTTTGGCTTCCAGGCGATTGTCGGCGGCATCATGCGCGCCAGTGGTTCTGTGCTGGTGCCGATGGCGATTTCGATTTTTTGCGTGGTCGGCGTGCAGTTACCGGTGGCGTATGTGCTGGACGGGCAGTTCGGGTTGCAGGGTGTGTGGATGGCGTTTCCGGTGGCGTATCTGGGGATGCTGATGTTGCAGACGGCGTATTACAAACTGGTCTGGCAGCATCAGAAGATTGAGCGGTTGGTGTAGGGTAGCGACCACAGCGATCTGTCCCTGATCGATGCCCGGACCTGCGACGCAAGTTCCGCCAGTAATCAGGTCTTCATCTTCCTTGGCGAGTGGAATGGTAAAAGTATGACTGTTTCAGTGGGGGCAGGTCCTAAATGCGAGCAGCTCGTTATTGCACTTTTCGTAAGTAACCTAACAACTAATGGATCCAATAAACAATATTGGAAACCCCTGTAATTCACCAGCCCAGTTGTCATGGGGCTGACAGAGAAGTTGATACGTTAGTACCGGCGTGTGGGACGTTCACAATAATCACCGTTTGTCGGTGGTCTGCTCAAAAAATGAACATTCCGGGCTCACAGGCCTCTGATCCTGCAGCACGTCACCCAAGACCTGCTCCTGCAGCCGCAGAAAAGAAGTGGAAAATAAGCCTCATGGCATTGAATGCCAATGGGGATTTTTTTACCTGAAATTCAGGAGGCAATAAATAGCCGGTCAATGGTTCGCCAGGCGAATCAATGGGCTACGCAGTGCCAAGTCTATGAGTTGGCATATCTTATAAAAGTAAGATCGCGCAGGGTTTTGAAGAGTTTAATACCCTGTTTAATATCGATCTGTACTATCGAATAAGGTGGAGAAAGTACCGTGGCGATAAATACAATTATGAGCCTGCTCGAAAATAAAGAATGCATGGAATTTTTGCGATTGGGCGTTATTTACGTTCATTTGGTAGCGTGTTGTGTAGCCATCGGCTTGGTATTGACCAGTGACATGGCGATGGTTAGAGACCTGTTAAAACGAAAAACATTTACTGAGCATGATAATGCTCATTTGGAAAGTCTTCAGAAGTCTGTCATCGCTGCATTGATAGCGTTGTGGGTGACGGGTGCCGCAATCATCGGTATTGATTACCTGGAAAAAGGTATGAATTACTTTATGAATCCAAAACTTCACGCCAAAGTGATTATTGTCGTGTTGCTGAGTTACAACGGGATCTTGTTGCATCGCCTGGTATTGCCCGCACTGCAAAAGGCGGGCTCCTTGCTCAATCTCGGTTTCAGCGCACGGATGATGGCGCTGTTCTGCGGCTCGCTGTCGGCCGTGTCCTGGATGTATGCGGCCATGCTGGGGGTCGGGCGCCCGTTGGCCTGGAAATACTCTCTCTCCGAACTGTTGATGGCGTATCCGGTCCTGATTGCACTGGGTTTCCTGACGATGCTGGCATTGACTCAGCGTCTGAAAATACAGGACTCCATCGTTATTTCTCCGCAGACAGTAGCGAGCGCACGGTAGTCCGGTTCACTGCGTAAAACTTGCGGGCTTTTACTGAGCCTGACAGGCGCGACCTTCTTTGTGCAGGTGATCATAAAAGCCTGCATCAGGGAGGTCGCTTTGTTTTAAGTCAGAAGTCCGGATGCTTCCAGACATTAAACACTTCTGTGTAAAGCCTTGTATGAGTTCGCGCTGACGCCGGCGATGCGACCTGCGGGCGGGTATATCATGGCCGAACTTGTTGCAGGCCAGTCAGACCGACAATCCTGAGTGACCATCTGACGCGAACCGACAGGCGTGATCGCCTGAGGAGGTTTTCCAATGAGTCTCTCATCGCCCACCATCCTGCAAGACCGGGCCGCAGCCGGTCGGCGTCTGGTGGAACCGCTGATCAAATACGCTCATCGCCCCGACGTCATCGTCCTCGCCTTGCCCCGTGGCGGTGTACCGGTGGCCTATGAAGTGGCCACTGCCCTGGAAGTTCGCCTCGACCTGATGCTGGTGCGCAAGCTCGGGGTTCCGTCCCATGAGGAGTTTGCGATGGGCGCGATTGCCAGCGGCGGCATCCAGATCCTCAACGAACACGCGCTGCGGGTTCACCCGATTGATCAGGCCACGTTCGAAGCGGTGGTTGCCCGGGAAACGCGGGAGTTGTTGCGGCGTGAGCAGGCTTACCGGGGAACGCGCGCGCCGGTACAGCTCAAGGATCAGGTGGTGATTCTGATCGACGACGGCCTGGCGACAGGCGCCTCGATGATGGCGGCGGTCCACGCGGTGCGGGTGCATGCGCCGGCTCGGATTGCCGTCGCTGTGCCGGTTGCGCCAATCGAGACAGCGGAGGCGCTGCGCAGTGAAGTGGATGAGCTGATTTGCCCGTTGATGCCGGAGTGGCTGATGTCGATCGGCCGGTGGTACATGGATTTTTCCCAGACCTCGGATGCAGAAGTCATCAGGCTGTTGCAGCGGGCCTGGCTGAGAGAGTCCGGCTCCGCTCAACGGTAAGCGGGCAGGGCGATTTGATTGTCTTCAGTGCGTCGCTGCTTGCCTGCCCATCCGAAATCACAATTGGACTGGGCTTTGTCGTCTAGTGAGTCTCAAGCCAGTCCTGAAACCGCGTCGCGCCGACAATGGGATTGGCGCCCGGTGTCAGCGACTGGTCATCGATCGGCGCACCGAAGTAAGGAACCGTGTCGTCCGCGACGGTCTGGCGCGGGTCCTGGGTGTGCTTCAGGTAATCACTCGCGAACTCGATGAGGGGGCGGTTTTCAGGGCCGGCCACCTCGACGGTCTGATTGATCGGCGCTTTCAGTGCGATCTCGGTGAGTGCGTTCGCCACATCATCCGAGGCCACCGGTTGCAACGCGGCGGACGTCAAGTGGATGGTGTCGCCTTCCTCGCGCCCGGAGTGAGCAATGGCGTGGATAAACTCGAAGAACTGCGTGGCCCGCAAAATGGTGTAGGGAATGCCCGACTTCTTGATCAGTTTTTCCTGGGCCATTTTCGCCCGGAAGTAACCACTGTCGAGCATCCGCTCGGTGCCGACGACCGACAGGGCAATATGGTGTTTGACGCCGTCGATCTTCTCCGCCGCGATCAGGTTGTGCCCGGCGGTTTCGAAGAAGTGCAACGCAGCGTGGTCTTCGAAAGAGGGCGAGTTCGCCACGTCGACCACCACGTCCGCACCTTTTAACGCCTCCGTCAGCCCTTCGCCGCTGATGACATTAACGCCGGTGCTCGGCGACGCCGCCAGGGCTTCATGCCCCAGGTCCTGCAGGTTCTGGCAGAGTTTGCTGCCGATCAGCCCGGTGCCACCGATGACGACGATTTTCATGTCCAGCTCCCGATGCGGTGAGTGCTTCAGTCATTAAACACCTGTGCGGGTGGCGGTATCGGGCGCTGGATCGCGTTGGCCGACAGATGGTCGGAAGTCTCAAGGCCAAGTGGAATAAACGGCGGTTCTTTGCTTTAGTCCACCTATCGCTGGCACTGCGAGTGCCACGACCGGAGCGCCCCATGAATGCTCGATCCCCGTCGTATTCCGTACTGGCTGTTGCGCTTGTCTTGGGCTTCTTCACCTGTGCCGAAGCGGCCGAATACACGCAAGTGAATGAAACCGCGAGCACGATCTCCTTTACCTACAATCAGTTCAGCTCGCGGGTGTATGGCACTTTCGGCAAGTTCAAGGCCACGCTTGATTTCGACACGGCCAACCCCACAGCGGGCCATGCTGCGCTCGCCATTCAGCTCGACAGCATCGATGCCGGCAATGAAGACGCGAACACCGAGCTGCAAAAGCCTGCCTGGTTCTACGCGCAGAAGTACCCCGAGGCGACGTTTGAATCGACTGGCGTGGAAGCGCTGGGTGACAGCCGCTATTCGATCACCGGCAGACTCACGCTCAGGGGCGTCACCCGTGAGGTGGCCGTTCCAGTCCTCCTGAAAGAGGAGAACGCCATCGGTATTTTCGATGGCCAACTGACGCTCAAGCGCAGCGACTTCAAGGTCGGTGAGGGGGAATGGGCCGATAGCGTGGTTTCCGACGCCATCAATATCCGGTTCCGGATGGTTGCGCCGCAGCGGTGACTAAGCGATTCCAAGCGGATAAAGCCGATCATCAAACTGACTCAATCGCGGGTACTCGATAGGCTGATCCCCACCGATGTTTTCCAGTCGTTGGCGATAGTCTTCCAGGAACGCCTGCCGAGCGTCGTCACTGATATACGGCACATGCCACCCCACAAAAGGCTGCAACACCTCCAGCCCGACATAAGCCAGTGTCCCGCGCAAAAGCGGACGCAGCATGTCCTCCAATGGACCATGAATGGCACCCTCGCCGAACATGTGTTCCCGCCCGCCCAGGGTCACGGTCACCAGTGCTTTTTTGCCGCGCAGGCCGCCTTGATCGTAGAAACGCTTACCGCCGTAGCAAATACCGGACACCAGGACGCGATCAATCCAGCCCTTGAGGATGGCCGGTGTCGAGAACCAGTAAATCGGGAAGTTGAGGATCAGCAAATCTGCCCACAACAGTTTGTCCAGTTCATCCTGGATGTCGGCGGCGAGTGTCTGTTCTTTGCTGCTGCGCCGTTGCTCAAGCGCGTAGACCAGGTACTCGGGGTTTTCTCGGGTGGAGAAATCCTCGGCACTGGCCACCGGGTTCCAGTTCATCTCGTACAGGTCGGATACCCGGACTTGGTGCCGTTGGGCTTGCAGGGTTTCAACCGCTTGGTCGCGCAGGGCGGCGGTGAAGGATTTTGGTTCGGGATGGGCATGCACGATTAAAACGTTCATGGCGGTTCCTTGAAGTTCAGAAGGTGTTTTCAGCGTGAGGGAACATGCGCCGATCAAAAATAAGTCGGCCACGTGCGCATTTCATGGCGCCCGATGCCGTGATTGATTCCGCGCCGTTGAGCTGCCAGCGCCTCGACGAGAAAGCGCCGTGTTTCGCCCGGTGCGATCACCTCGTGAATGCCCATCGCACCGGCCAGGGCAAAGGCCGACGTGTCTTTTGAGAATTCGGCGTGCAGGCGCTCGTAGCGCTCGGGGTCAGACTCGCGTGTCACGTCATGCACGACGCTGACCGCCACGCCGGGGTCGACGAAGCTGACGTCGGCCATGCACCAGGCGGCCGACTGATCGCTGTTGCGGCCACCGCCGAAATTCAGGTAGGCCTGACCGAAACTCTTGCGCACGATCACCGACAGCTTCGGCACGGAGCAGAGTTGCACGGCGTGAATCATGTTCATGATGTGTGCGGGCGCGGCGCGTTTTTCGCCTTCGATGCCCACCAAAAAACCGGGGGTATCGACCAGAAACACCAGCGGGATGTTGAACGAATCACACATTGCGATAAAACCGCTGGCCTTGCGGCAGGCATCGGCGTCCAGCGCTCCGCCCTTGAATTGCGGGTTGGAAGCGACGATGCCAATGCTGGCGCCTTCCAGACGGGCGAGGGCGGTGACCACCGAGCGGCCGAAGCGGTCCTTGAGGGGAAACAGACTGTCGCGATCCACCAGTGTGGCGAGCAGTTTGCGCATGTCGTAGGTTTTACTGCGTTCCCGCGGGACGATAGTTTCAGGTCCCAACGTGTCCGGGCGGTCCTCGGGCTCGCAGGGCAAAACCGGTGGTGCCTCGTTCGAGTGCGAGGGCAAGTAGCTGAGAAAGCGGCGGATGGCGGCCAACGCGTCCTGGTCAGTGTTGACCACCATGTCCGCCAGGCCGGTGATTTCAGCGTGCATGCGCCAGCCACCGAGCTCCTCGGTATCGGATGTTTCGCCGATGGCCACCGCGGTGACCTTGGGGCTGGAGACGGCGAGCAATGCGCCCTTGCGCATCACGGTGAAGTCCGCCAGGCACGAGTACCAGCTCGCCGAGCCGAAGCAGGGTCCGAGGACGGCGCTGACCCACGGCGTCTCGCGGCGCCGGCAATATTGCTGAGCGTCCTGACCGCCACTGGCCATGCTCGCCGCGCCCATCGCGTCTTGCATGCGCTGGCCCGATGATTCACCGAGGAAAACCAGCGGCATGCCGTTGCGGGTGGCGCATTCCTTCATGTAGGCGATCTTGCGTGCATTGATCCACGAGGACGACGCGCCTTTGACCGTCATGTCGTTGGACACCACGGCCACCCGGCGCGCGTCGATGCGGCCGAAACCGGTGATCTTGCCGTCGGCGGGTGTGCTGTCTCGATCCTCGGGGCGGGAGGAATGGGCCAGCATGCCGATTTCGCTGAACGATTGCGGGTCGAGCAGGCCGTCCAGACGTTCACGGGCGTTGAGCACGCCAGCGTCGCGGCGTGCCTGAAGCTTGGCTTCACCGCCCATTTTCAGGGTGCTTGCGCGGCGGGCGTGGAGTTCCTGTCCCGGTGATAGGTGTTCGCAGGTCATCGTGAAGTCTCATTGGGAACTATGACGGCACGTCCGACGATTTCGCCGCGACGCATTTTGTGCAGGACGTGCGGCACCTCATCCAGTGGATGGCGGTGCAAGTGGAGCGGCAGGCGGCCAGTGGAGGCCAGCGCGACGAGTTCGATCAGCTCGGCCTTGCTGCCGCCGAACGTGGTGCTGATCATCGCGCCGTAGGGCAGCGAGCCGTTACTCAGCTCGAAGGTGCCGTGGCCGCGCCCGACCACCACGATGTGTCCGAGCGGGCGGATCACGCCGGCGGCCAGGCGCAAGGTGTCGCCACTGCCGACGAAATCCAGCACCGCGTCGACTTGGCCGATGCGCTTGAGAAACAACTCAGGGGTCAGATCGTTGGCATCCAGCACCCGGTCCACCCCTTGGCTGACCGCCAGCCCGAGGGCTTCGACGCGGGTGTCGATGGCAATGACTTGGGCCGCAGTGATCGCGCCCAGCGTAGCGATTGCGATATGCCCCAGTCCGCCGACACCAATCACCAAGACGCTGCTGCCGGGTTGCAGCAGTGGCGCGACGCGTTTGACCGCGTGGTAGGCGCTGAGCCCGGCGTCGGTCAACGGCGCGGCCCTCCAGGGTTCGAGCGTGCCGATGTCCACCAGGCAGTCCTGATGGATCACCACGAATTCGGCGAGCCCACCGTCATAGCCACCGCCGTAGATGCGCCGCGAGGCGGAGCAATAGTTGTTCCAGCCATCGATGCAGGCGCGGCAATGACCGCAACCGGGAATGCTCACGGCGCAGGCCTGCCCGACCGTCCAGCCGCTGACTGCCGGGCCGAGTGCGTCGATCCAGCCGGCGATCTCATGACCGAGGGTCATCGGCAGCTGCACATCGAGGTGCGGTGGCGAGCAGCACAGATCGTCCAGCGCATGCAGGTCCGATTGGCAGAGGCCATTGCCGCCGACCCGCAGGCGTACTTCACCGGGACCGGGAACCGGCACAGGCACTTCGCACAGACGCCCGCCGTCGTGCCAGTCGAACATGCGAAACGCCTGCATGGTGCGGATGGGGGTTGGCGCATTCATCGTTAATCACCGTTGGCCAGAACCAGGGTCATATACGCCGACATCAGCAGCCCACTGGCCTGGACCAGACAGCTGTTGGCGTTGGCAACTTGGCGCTCGGCACATTCGCCACGCAACTGACGCACCGATTCGATCATCAATTGCATGCCGAACTGGCCGGAGTGGTTGAAGGCCAGTCCACCGCCCGAGGTGTTCACCGGCAATGCGCCGCCCGGTGCTGCACTGCCGCTGCGCAGGAACGCGCCGGCCTGACCGGGCGCGCAGAACCCCATGGCTTCGAGTGCAACCAGCACGTTGATGGTGAAGGCGTCGTAGATCTGCACCATGCTCAAGTCGCCGCGTGCGATGCCGGACATGTGCAACGCGCGCTCGGCGCAGCCGCCGATCACCCCAGGGTCGAGCCAGTCGGTCGAGCCGAGTGGGGTGACGTGATGCCGATAGGTGTCAGCGAATCCGCGAATGAACACCGGCGGCTTTGCCAGCGTGCGCGCGCGGTCGGATTTGGTGACAATCAGCGCACCAGCACCGTCGCTGACCAGACAGATGTCGGCCTTGCGTAACGGGTCCGAGATCAGCGGCGACGCCAGGTACTCTTCCATGGTCAGTGGTTTGCGCAGCGTCGCCTGTGGGTTCAGCTGCGCCCAGCGCCGCGCGTTGATCGCTGCTTCGCCGAGGTCTTCGGCGCTGGCCTGATAGCGATGCAAATACTGCTGCGCGAGCATCGCGTACCAACTGATCGGGCTGAGCACGCCATAGGGCGCAACAAATTGCCCTGACGGCGAGCGCGGGTCGGTGACCACGCCGCCACGCTGGCGGCTGTTATCCAGTCGCTGGGTGCTGCCATACGTGAGCAGCGCCACCGAACACAAACCCGCCTCGATCGCGGCCATGGCGTGAATCAAATGAGTCAGTGGCGAGCCGCCGCCCACCACGGTGCTGTCGACATAACGCGGCGTGATCCCCAGGTACTCGCTGACCAGCAACGCATTGGCGCGGTCGTCCCAATGGGCGAACACGCCGTCGACATCGGCCAGCGTCAGCCCGGCATCGAGCAAGGCGTCGCGGGCGGACCGGCATTGCAGCGACAGCGCGGTGTCCCCAGGTTGCGCCTTGCCAAGCCCGGCCTCGCCGACGCCGACGATGGCGTAACGGCCTGGCAGATGGGACGTGTCGAGCGTCATGGTTGCGGCTCCTGCGCGACGAGCTGAGCCCGCACGTCTTTCTTCAACACCTTGCCGACCGGACTGCGCGGCAGGCTCTCCCAGAACAGCACCTGTTTGGGTGTCTTCAGGCTGCCGAGTTTTTCACGGCAGACGGCGATGAACTCCTCAGCCGTTGCACTGGCGCCAGCCTTGAGTTCGATGACGGCGATGACTTTTTCACCCCAGTCCGGATCAGGTATTCCCACCACGGCGCAATCCATCACCGCCGGATGCGCCCAAATCACCTGTTCGATCTCGCTCGGGTAAATGTTGAAGCCGCCAGAGATGATCATGTCTTTGGTGCGATCGACGATGTACAGGTAACCGCCTTCGTCGAATACACCTATGTCACCGGTGTGGTGCCAGCCGAACCGTCGCGCTTCGGCATTGGCTTGCGGATTGTCGTAGTACCCCGGGGCGACCAGCTCGCCACGGGCGACGATCTCGCCGCGTTCACCGGGCTCGACAATCCGGCCTTCCTCATCCATCAGCGCCACTTCGCAGGCGCCGGTCGGGCGGCCGGCGGAGCCCAGATGCTTGCCGTCACGCATGTGATCTTCTCGGGTCAGTATCGTGATGACGCCCGGCACTTCGGATTGGCCGTAGGCCTGAACGAACACCGGCCCCCACAACGCAATGCCTTCGCGCAGCTTGTCCACGGACATCGGCGCCGCGCCGTAGATTACGTATTCCAGTGACGAGCAGTCGCGGGTCCTGGCATCCGGGTGCGACAGCAATCGGTAGATCAGCGTCGGCGGCAGGAACAGGTGAGTGATGCGTTCCCGTTCGATGGTTTCCAGAACGGCACCCGGGTCGGCCGACGGCGCGATGACATTGCGGGTGCCGAAACTCGACAGCGCCATGGCCGTCGCACCCGCGGCATGGGTCAGCGGCGCGACCACCAGATGCGCCGGGTTTTTGGCCGGCGGCATGAACTGGTTGCTGATGCGGTAGCAGGCGAGCAGGGCGCGGTGGCTTTGCATGATCGCTTTCGGTCGACCGGTCGTGCCACCCGAAGACTTGATCAGCGCGGTGTCGTCGAGGGACTGGCGCACGGTGCAGCGCTGGCCGGCGTGTTCGCGACACCAATCGGCGATGCTCAGCCCGTCGATGGGCTCGTCCAGGCCGATCACGGTTTTGAGTGTCGGTACACCCGCGCGGATGCGCTCGGCGTGCTCGGCGTATTGGGAGTGCAACACCAGCACGGACAGCTGGGTGAAGCTCATGAACCAGATCAGGCTGTCAATCGAGTCGCGGGCATTCAGCGGAACGAAAGTCGCCCCCGCGCGCAAGGCGCCCAGCATGGCGACAAAGCTTAATGGATGATTAGGCGCCAGTACGCCGACATGGGGGGACCGGAGTTTCAGCAGCGTCAGGGCGTGGCCGATGGCATGGGAATCGGCCTGGACCTCGGCGTAGGTGAGGCTGAAACCGGTGCCTTGCAGGCAGACGTTATCCGGGTGGCGATCGGCGCCGGCATCGAAGTGGTCGGTAATCATTTCCATGGTGGCGGCTAATCCAAAAGAGTGAACTGGGGCAGCGTGCAAGACTCGCTGACGGACTCGAAACAAACGCCGACGCGGGCGCCGATGGCGATGCGATCCAGGTCGGCGTCGAGGATGTTGGCCAGCGTGCGGACGCCTTCATCGAGGTCGATCAGCGCAACGACATACGGCAACTTCGATTCGAATGCCGGCGAGGGTGCGATCCGGCAGACCGTGTAGCTGTAGAGACGTCCTTGACCGCTGGCATCGATCCATTCGAGGCCGTCGGACAGGCACTCGAGGCAAAACGCTCGCGGATAGAACTGGCAATGGCCGCAGCCGGTGCAGCGCTGGATCACCAGGCGCTGCTCCTGCGCGGCGGCCCAATAAACGGCCGTTTCGGTGGTGGGTTGTGGCACGGGTCGAGCAGAAAGAGGAGTCGACATGGCAGCCTCAGTGAGTACGCAGTTCGAAACCGGCCATGGCGATGTGCACCTGGCGTTGTTCCGTAAGCTTGGCCAGGCCGGCGATCAGCTCGTGCAACGGAGGACGCACGCTGAAGGTGTCGTCGATCACCGTGGGAACGAGCCCGGTGATTTTTTCGTCGCTGTACATGGCGCGCAGCAGCAGTTCGTCATCTGACAGATCCGGGTAGCGGCGACGCAATTCGGGAACCCTTGGCGACAGCACCGGTGGCGTCGTAGCCACCTCGCGGGAGCCGTTGGCGAGTACGCGATCCTTGACGTCGGGATCAACCGGCAGCGGCAGTGCGCCGAAATAGCCGCAGACGTATTTTTTCACTTCGTCCGGCACCACTTTGTAGCGCTCGCCACTCAGCACATTCATGACCGCCTGCGCGGCGATCATGGCGGGGAAGGGCGTGGCCATCACCGGCGAGCCCAGCTCTACGCGGACGCGGCCGATCTCCTCGAGCACCACCGGCAGCTTGTCGGCGATGCCCGCCAGTTGCAGCTGCGATTGCAGGTTGGACATGGCGCCGCCGGCGTATTGAGTGACGAAGTGCGCCGGGTCGTATTCCGCCGGGACACCCACGGGGAAGCCGTTCTCTTCGGCAACCCCGGCAAGGTATTCACCGATTTCGTCTGCCGCCCGGTCATCGAAACTGACCTCGAAGCCGATCTCACGCAGGTTGCGCGCCAGCATCTGCGCCGATGGCCCGGCGTTACCGTTGGCCAGCGGATCGATCGAGCACAGCAAACGGTCGGCGCCGTGCACGGCGGCTTCGATGGCCACCAGCGAACCGGTGGCGTTGAGGCAGTGCGTGAGCACTTCGAGCGGTCGATCACCGATCACGGCTTTGATCGCCGGCACAATGCAGCGCACCTGTTCCACGGTCAGGCTGCCGCCGGCGTCACCAAAGGTAAAGGCGTCGATGTCGAAGCGTTCGATGGCTTCCCGCGCCTTGGCGGCGTAGAACGGCGCGTCGTAGCCTGGGGCCAGGTTGTAAATCATCGCAAGGTTGGTGGTCGCGCCCAGGCGCTTGGCGGTGGTGATCGCCGGCACCAGGTTATCCCAGCAGTGCAGGGAGTCGAGAAAGCCGATGTCGCGAGCACCGTTGGCGATCAGGCGTTCAACGTACAGCTCGCTCAAATCGTCCGGCTCGGGGTAGAAGCTGCGCAGCATATTGCTGCGCACAATCGCGCGCAGCGGCGTGTGGCGAATGCGCTCGGACAACAGGCGCAGGCGTTCCAGCGGACTCTGATTGAGGAACAGCACGCTGGCGTCAAACTGCACCAGGGCAATGGCTTCTATCGCATCAAACCCCAAGGCATCCAGGCGCTCGGCCATCGGCAGCATGTGTTCGGTGCGCATGCGGGTGGCCCACAGGCACTGGTGTGCATCGCGCAGGGTGGCGTCCACCAACTGGATACGCCGACGTTTGCCGGTGCGGGCAAATTCCGCGTTCACTTGTTCACGTAGTTGATTCAGCACAAATCACCCCTTGCTGTGTTCGAGATGGATGGACAGGCCAGGGCCTGTGACACTCAATACGGTGTAGTCGGGCCAGCGTTGCAGAAGACCGTGCGTCAAGGCCTGCTCGGGTGTGCGAACTTCATAGTGAAGTTTTTGCAGCGGTGGCAGTGCAGGACAGCCGCACACCAGTGCCGCCAGTGCTTCTTCAGTCGCGGGCAAATTGGCCGGACGGCCAGGGTTGGCGACCGCGCCGATGCGCTGTTGCACGCTGAGCAGCGACGTGTCGATCGGGCCGTAACAGCCTTGCAACCAGCGGCGCAGTGCGGGCTGCAACGTGGCGAAGCGTGGGCCGGCATCGAGGTGTTCGAGTGCCTGTCGCGCAATGGCATGTGCGAACGGTTGCTGCATCGGCGGATGGCCAAGTTCCTGGCGAATGCGCGTGCATTCGCGGGAAAATTCGAACAGATCCGCCAGACGCCCGCGCTCGCGCAACGCTTGCATGGCTTGGGCGGCGACTTCCCCTGGCAACTGGTGTTCGTAAGGGGCCAGGTCGAAGGCCCAGGGCAGGCTTTCGGCAAAGCCTTCCTGGTCCGCCACGGCCGCGAGCTGAGCCTGGGCGTCCTTGATACGGTCCTGATCCGGTGATTGCAGCGGCAGTTCGAGCAGCGCCGCGGAGCGGATCAGCAATGCCAGCGAAGGCGTCGATGGGCCGTTGGCGACAACGGGTAACGCGGCGTCGAGACGGTCGATGCCGAGTCGAATCGCTTCCAGCGCCACTTGCGGGCCGAGGCCGGTGTGGCAGCGCGTGTGCAGATCCAGCGGTTTGCCATCCACGCCATTGCGCAGGGCGGAAAGCAAACCGGGCAAGCGATCGACATGCAGCAAGCCGGCTTCGTCACGCAACATGATGCGCTGGGCACCGGTCAGCACCAGGCGTGCGGCACAGGCCGAATAGTACGCGTCGCAATGCTCGGGATCGTCCACATAGGGCAGGGCGGCGATAGCGGTCAGTCCGTGGGCCTGGGCCTTTTGCACGGCGTTGCCCAGACGCGAAAGGTCCAGCAGCGGATCAATCAGCACGACCTCACTGATGCCGGACTTGGCGAGCAGTCGCAGCCAGGTGTCCAGCGCTTCATCGGCGAGCACATCGAGATGGCCGTGGGCGGGCAGCAGGTTCACGGTGGCGCGTAAAGGCGTGCCATTGGCGCGCTGACGCATCGCGGCGACGCGTTGCAGCGGGTTCTCGTCGCGGCCGATGCATTGCGCGATCACCGCCGGGCTCAACACCTCGATGGCAGCAAGCCGGGCGTGCCCGAGCGAATTCATCGTTCCCAACAGCATCGCGGTACTCGCGGCGCCGTCCCAGGCAGCGGTCTGCCCGTCGCTCAGGCTGACATCGACCAAAGTTGTCATGCTCATGCGCGCTCCTTGGCTTGTTTCAGAGCCTGTTTGCGTGCAGGTACGAAAACGTCTTCAACCCAGCGGGTGGTGACGAGGCCCGCGACGAAATCCGGGTGGTCGAGCACGGCGTGATGGAAGCTGGCGGTGGTCGACAGGCCCACCACTTTCAGGTCTTCCAGCGCCTTGCGCATCAGCACGATGGCCTCGCTGCGGGTCGGCGCATGCACGATCAGTTTAGCGAGCAGGGAGTCATAAAACGGCGGCACGGTGGCGCCGCTGTAGCAGTGAGTATCGACCCGGACGCCTTTGCCTTTGGGCGGTTGCCACTCGCTGACCAGGCCCGGGCTTGGCAGGAAATTGCGGTCCGGGTCTTCGGCGTTGATCCGGCACTCGATGGCATGGCCGGTCAGTTTCACGTCGGCCTGGCTGAACGACAGCGGCAAGCCTGCGGCGATGCGAATCTGCTCGGCGACCAGGTCGAAACCGGTGATCATTTCCGTCACCGGATGCTCGACCTGGATGCGCGTGTTCATTTCCAGAAAATAGAATGTGCCGTCGCGGTCATCGACCACGAATTCGATCGTCCCCGCGCCGAAGTAGCCGACATTTTTGGCCAGGCGTACGGCGCATTCACCCATTTGCTCACGGGTTTGCGGCGCGAGGCTGGGAGAGGGCGCTTCTTCGATCAGTTTCTGGTGACGGCGCTGCGTCGAGCATTCGCGCTCGCCCAAATGAACCACGTTGCCATGACGGTCGCCCATGATCTGGATTTCGATATGGCGCGCCAGTTCGATGAACTTCTCGACGTACAGGGTCGGATCGCCAAAGGCGGCTTGCGCTTCCGACGAGGCGGAACGGAATGCCGCTTCTGCTTCTTCGTCGCTGCGTACGATGCGCATGCCGCGTCCACCACCGCCGGCCGTTGCCTTGAAGAGCACGGGATAGCCAATGTCGCTGGCGATGCGGCGGGCAGTCTCGGCATCGGCCACGGCATCGGAACCGGGCACGCGCGGCACTTCAGCTTTTTCGGCCAGACCGACGGCGGTGATTTTGTCGCCCATCGAATCAATGATCTCGGCCGAAGGGCCAATGAACACCAGCCCGGCGTCTTCGCAGGCCTGGGCAAAATGCGAGCGCTCGGACAAGAAACCATAACCCGGATGAATGGCGTCGCAACGGTGTTCGAGTGCGGTGCGCACCAGCAGCTCGGCGCACAGATAACTTTGCGCAGCCGGCGGCGGACCAATCACCACGTACTGGTCGGCGAGGCGGGCGGCCAGGCTGTCCTGGTCAGCTTCGGAGACGGCCGCGACCGATTCAATGCCGAGTGTTTTGCAGGCACGCACGATGCGTACAGCGATTTCGCCACGGTTGGCGATCAATACCCGGCGAATGTCGCGGGTTGCCACGGGAATGCTGCTCATCAGCGTGCCTCCGGTTCAATAATCATTAATACCTGGTCCCGCTGAACCATTTGCAGGTCCTGGGCGACGATGCGCACGACGCGGCCTTTCACCGGGGAGGCGAGGGTGTTGAAAAGCTTCATGGCTTCGACCAGGCACAGGGGCGCGCCGGCTTCCACCAAGGTGTTTTCTTCAACAAACGACGGTTGGTCGGGGCTGGGTTTGCGATAGAAGGTGCCCATCATGGTGGCGCGCACCGCAATCTGACCGGCGGTAACCTCGGGTTCGCTCGCGACCACCACGGCGGGCGTCGACTGCGCGGTTTTTGCGGGCGCGGCGCCATGCACAGGCTCCAGCGATCGCTGGATCGTGCCGGACTTGCTGGCCGTCAGCGTGGTGTCACCGACGCGGACTTCAAGGAAGTCCAGATGCCTGGTCTGATCCAGTATCTCCAGGATTCTTCGTGCTTCTTTATATGTAAGTGACATGCCTCAGGGCCTCTTGTTGTTCGAATTGCCTTGACCGATAAAAACATCCATACGTAGGATTGTCAACAATCAGACAATCACGTAATGTGCTGATCGTCACCCAGGGCATTTGCGCAGCACTTGATAGAAAAAGCGTAGCGTGCGGCAGCCAGGGGCTCGGCGATTTCAGAAAACAGTTGTGTTTTGGAGGGGGCGAGAATGAGTACAATCGCGGTTAAATCGGATGTCGCTGGGACGGTTTGGCAGATCCATGTCCGCGAAGGTGATGTCGTTGAAGAAGATCAGACGCTGGTCATCATGGAGTCCATGAAAATGGAAATTCCCTTGATGGCCGCGGAATCGGGTCGAGTGGTCAGCGTCCTCGTGGCCGAGGGCGAAGTGGTAAAAGATGGCCAGGATGTTTTGCTTATGGAGTGCGATTGAAGTCTATGTCAATGAATGCAGGTTCGGCGTCGGCCGCCAAGGGCGGTAGTGCAATAGGTATCATGCGGGCTGGTCGCCAGCGCGTGTTGACGATGCCGGAGCAGATTGCCGAGAGCATCACGCTTGCGATTCTGCGCGGTGAATACGGACCGGGCGATTCGGTGCGCGAGCAGGAACTGGCCGACCATTTTCAGGTCAGCCGCGGTCCGATTCGCGAGGCCCTGCGCATTCTCGAGAAGGTAGGCGTGGTGACCATCGTGCCGCAGCGTGGCGCGCATGTGACTTCATTGAGCCGGCAGGAGATCGACAACCTGTTCGAGATCCGCGCCGTGTTGGCCGGGTTGTTGGCCAAGTACCTGGTGGATCTGGATGCGTCAGTCGTCAATCAGATGGATGCCATCGTCACCCGGCTGGAGCTGATCGCTGCGCAGTCGGATGCGCTGGATGAATACGCACAGGGCAGTTATCGCCTGAGCACGCTGCTGTTCCAGTCCTGCGGCAACAAGCAATTGGCAGAACTCATGGGCGCACTGGGTATTCAGACCGCACGCTACACCCGCCTGGGGTTGCGTTCGCCAGAGCGCCGGCAGGCTTCCGTCATTCATTGGCGGTCGCTGGTCGAGGCACTCAGAGAAAACAGCAGCGCGGCTGCCGCGAATATGATGGTTGAGCTGATCAACGCTTCCCATCAAGCCGCATCGAATCAGTTGGAATAAACCACACGGGGGCACAACACTCCCAAGTGCTGTGTCAAGTTGTCGACAATAAGACAAAAAAGATCATGACAAAAAAACGTACCGCAGGATTAATGCTGAGTTGGGCCGCCCGACAGCACCGTGGCCGCACCGCCCTGATTTTCGGGGACGACTGCCTGACCTATGACGACGTGGAGACAGGCAGTAATCGTCTGGCCCATGCCTTGATTTCCCTTGGCCTGCAGGTCGGGGAACGGGTGGCCGTTCTACTCAACAATTCGCCCGAGGCGATCGAGAGCGTGTTTGCTGTCGAGAAAGCGGGCCTGGTCTATGTCGCGCTGAATGCCCGGCATACGCTGGCCGAACAGGTCGCGATCCTCAATGATGCTGGCGCAAGCTTGCTGGTGGCGGGGCCGGAGTTCCGCGAGATCGGCGAAGGTGTTCGTGACCAAGTGGCCAGTCTGCGCCACGTGATCGGGCTTGATTGGCAGGCGCCGCAGGTCCTGGACTATCGCCAGGTACTCGCTGCCATGCCTGCCCACGCACCCAATGTTCAGGTCTCTGCGGACACGCAGCTGCGTATCGCCTATACCTCAGGAACCACCGGCAAGCCCAAGGGCGTGACCTATACCGTCAAGCGCTGGTACGAGCGCCTGACCAATCACTTCTATGCCATGGAATACAGCCTGGGCGTAGACGATGCGATGTTGCACGTCGGCCCCTTGACCCATGCCGCCGGCGTTCACTTGTTGCCTTGCTACTTGCGCGGTGCGCGCAACGTGATCCTGGAGAAGTTCGAACCGCTGGAAACGCTGCAGCAAATCGAGCGCCATCGCATTACGCAAATGATGTGTGTGCCGACCATGCTCACGCGCCTGCTCGACACGCTCGACAGCGGCGTCGAAGCCGATCTGTCGTCGCTCAAGTGCATTCATTACGGCACGGCGCCGACCTCCGTCGACCTGATTCGCCGAGCGATGGCGCGTTTCGGTCCGGTGATGCGTCAGCAATACGGAATGACCGAGGCGGTCCAGCCGCTGGCGGTGCTGTACCCGCACGAACACGCTGAAGAAGGCGTGCTGCGCTCCTGCGGAAAACCCACCGCGAATGTGCAGATCACCGTGCGCGATGTGCACGGTCAGGAGTTGGCGGCGGGTGAAATCGGCGAGATCGCCATCGCCACCGACGGCATCGGCGAAGTGGCGTTCTGGCGCCGCCCCGATCTGGAGGCCGAGGCTATTCGCGATGGCTGGTACTACTCGGGTGATCTGGGTTACCTCGATGCGCAGGGCTTCCTTTATATCGTCGGGCGCAACAAGGACATGATCATTTCCGGTGGCTTCAACGTCTACGCCCGGGAAGTCGAGGACGCGCTGGAAAGTCATCCGCAGGTTGTCGAAGTGGCGGTGCTGGGGTTGCCCGATGCGGAGTGGGGCGAGCGGATCGCCGCGTTTGTCGTCCGGCGCGAAGGCGCCACGGTCGACGGCGAGGCACTGGGCAGTCATTGCGTTGCACTGATCGCCGGTTACAAGAAGCCGCGCCTGATCGAGTTCGTTGACGCTCTGCCGCGCAACAACGCCGGCAAAGTCGTGAAAAACATTCTGCGCGATGACTATCTCGCGCGCCTGGAGAGGACGTCATCATGAGCACGCCTGTTGCCCCTGAATGGTCGCTGGAACTCGCCGATATCCGCGCGCGTCGGGAAGTCGCCTATGCATTGGGCGGCCCGGAAGCGGTGGAAAAGCATCATGCCCAAGGCAAATTCACGGCCCGTGAGCGTATCGGCCACTTGCTGGACGGCGAAAGCTTCGAGGAATTCGGCATATTGGCCGGCGCCGTGAAGTACACGCCGGAAGGCAAGATTGCTTCCGCCACACCGAGTACGGCAGTCGTTGGCGTCGGTACGATCGAACAGCGGCGTACCGTGGTCGCGGCGGATGATTTCACCATTCGCGGTGGCTCGTCGGAGGCGGCGGTCGCTGAGAAGTGGATCTACGCCGATCGTTATGCCTGGGAATACAAGCTGCCGATCATTCGCATGATCGACAGCGCCGGCGGCAGTGTGAAGCTGCTCGACAAGCTCGGTCATACCAAGATTCCGGGGTATGCGCTGTTGCCGATCACCAACCTGTTGGGTGCGGTGCCGGTGGTCGGCATCGCCCACGGTGCCTGTGCAGGATTGGGCGCGCTGCGGGTTGCCGCTTCACACCTGTCGATCATGGTACGGGGTCAAAGCCAGGTCTTCGCGGCTGGCCCGCCCGTGGTGAAACAGGCCTTCGGTATCGATATCGACAAGAACGATCTCGGCGGTTATGACCAGGTGCATCGTCACAGCGGCATGATCAATCTGGCTGCCAATTCCGATGCCGGGGCATTGGATTTGGCCAAGCGCTTCCTGTCTTATCTGCCGGGCAATGTCTGGGAACAGCCACCGCGTGTGGCCTCGACGGACGCTCCCGGTCGCCGTGACGCCTGGCTTAACGACGCCATTCCCCATGACCGGCGCAAGATCTTCAATCCGCACAAGATTCTCAAGTCGCTGGTCGACACAGATAGCCTATTCGAGATGTCCCCGGATTTCGGTGCGTCGACTATTACCGCTTTCGCCCGTCTCAACGGCTATTCGGTGGGGATCATCTGCAACAACCCGCGCGTCGGCGGCGGTGCGTTGACCCGTGCGGCGGCGCTCAAGCAGACCCGTTTCATCGACCTGTGCGACACCTTTCATCTGCCTCTGATCTACCTCGTGGACCAACCGGGTGTGATGACCGGGCAAGAGGCTGAAATGCAGGGCACCTTGAGCGCGGCGATGCAGGCCGTGCATGCGATCGAGCAGGCCAGCGTGCCGGTGATCACCATCGTGTTGCGCCGTTGTGTCGGGCTCGCCGGGGCCATGGTCAGCCCGTGGCACGGTCCGTCGGGCACCGCATTGCCGCACCGGTTTGCCTGGCCTTCGGCGCAGTGGGGTTCGATCCCGATCGAGGGCGGAGTCGCGGCCGCCTACAAGCAGGAAATCGCTGCGGCGGATGATCCGCTGGCGCGGCGCAAAGAGCTGGAGGCCCATTACCAGGCCTTGGCTTCACCGCTGCGTACCGCCGAACGTTTTGGCGTGATCGACATCATTGAGCCGGACAGTACGCGTCCACTGCTGTGCAACTGGGTGGGGGATGCCTATCGCATTACCGCACTTTCCCTTGGGCAGAAGCGGCGGACCATGCGCTAGTCCTGGCAGGACGAGCGGCATCCGGCCTTACCTTCATAAAAACAACTCAAAGGTACAGACGATGTTCTGGAAAAAGAGTCCCTGCGCCGTTTTGGCAACGTTGATGGTGATTCACCTGTTGGCTCAGGTGGACCGAAACATTCTGTTGGGCTTCGCACCGCAAATCACTGGCGAGCTGGGGATCAATAACGCGCAGTACGGCTTTTTGGTCGGCGCGGTCTGGGTCCTGAGCTATGGCGTGATGGCGGTATTTCTCGGCGCGCTGGCCGATCGTCACAGCCGTCCGCGGGTGATCGGCGCCGGCATGCTGGTCTGGAGCGCTTGTACGGTGGCGTCGGGATTCGTGCAGAACTTCGAGCAAATGGTGGCGGCGCGCTTTCTGGTGGCCACCGGTGAAGCGGCGTTGGTGCCCGCCGCCACGGCGCTGTTGATGGAGCTGTTCTCGGAGAAGCGCCGAGGCACGGCGATGGGACTGTTTTACCTGGGCATTCCGTTGGGCATTGGCTGCAGCTTTTTGTTGGCGGGCACGCTGGGTGCCGCGCATGGCTGGCGCACCACGTTCCATTTCCTGGGTATCGCCGGGCTGATCATCGGCTTGCCGTTGATGCTGATGGGCGACAAACGCAGCAGCGCCATGGTGCAAGAGCGCGGGGCTCCCCTCAAGACCCAACTGGCCGCGGTACTCGGTGAGCTGAACAGCAATCGTGTCGTGCGCTACACCGTTGCCGGTTTTGTGTTGGCCCACCTGGTCTATCCGGGCATCTCGTTCGCGCAACTCTGGATTGCCCGCGAGCGGGGGATGGACCCGGCCACAATCGCCACGACCATGGGCGTCATGCAAATTGTTTTCGGTTCGTTGGGCGCGTTGGCCGGTGGCATTTTGAGCGACCGCCTGGCCCCTCGTTTCAAGGGCGGTCACGCCAGTGTGCTGGTGTTGCTCATGTTGGTGAGTGCGCCGTTCATGATCGCTTACCGCCTGGTACCGACCGACTCGCCGCTGTTCTACGTGGGCATGGCGGTGGGCATTTTCATGTTGATGTCGCTTTACGGAGCCGCGACCACCGCGATTCAAGGGGCTGTCCCGGTGCGCATGCGTTCGACGGTCATGGGTTGCTCGATGCTTCTTTTGAACCTTTTCTCGGTGGCACTCGGCACGCTGGTCGTGGGCTGGATCAGCGACGTTCTGACGACTGCCGGCGTGGAGTCGCCGCTGACCCATGTGTTGCTGGTCAGCGACATTCTGGCGCTGGTGCTGGGCGGGTTCTTCTTTTATGTGGCGGCGCGGATCAAGCGTGAAAGTACGCGTTCGCTGCCGGCCATGGGTATCAAGGTTTAGCTATGTCCAGATCCGCCGTCATTCAGTTTCAGTCGGTTGTCAGCCAGCACCTGCCGGGTGTCCTGGCCAGTATCGTCGTCGCGATTGCGGCGCGGTTTCTGGCTGATCAATACCAGGCGCCGGTGATGCTGTTGGCACTCCTGCTCGGCATGGCCATGAATTTTCTGGCGGCGGGGCCGAGTAAACCGGGTATCGATTTCAGCGCCCGTGAAGTCCTGCGTGTCGGCGTGGCCTTACTGGGCATGCGCATTTCGCTGGAGCAGATTGCGGCGCTTGGTTGGCACCCGGTGCTGATCGTTGTGGTGTCGGTGGTGGTCACCATTTTGGTGTCGATGCTGGCGGCCCGCGCCTTGGGCTTCAACGTGCTGTTTGGTCTGTTGTCCGGTGGTGCCACGGCGATTTGCGGGGCGTCTGCGGCGCTGGCGTTGGCGGCGGCATTACCCGCCCATCATGCCAAGGAGCGCGCGACGTTGTTTACGGTGATTGGCGTGTCCGCGCTGTCGACCCTGGCGATGATTGTGTATCCGGTGATTGCCCGGGCGCTCGGTCTGGATCCGCTGCAGGCCGGGGTGTTTCTCGGCGCCACCATCCACGACGTCGCTCAGGTGGTGGGTGCCGGGTACAGCATGTCCCATGACATCGGCGATACCGCGATGGTGGTGAAACTGATGCGCATCGCCATGCTCCTGCCGGTCATCGTTTGCGCGGTGTTGATCACCCGTGCACAGGGCGGGCAGGGGACCGGTGAGCGACCACCGTTATTGCCGTGGTTTGCCGTGGCGTTCATCGCCTTGGCCGCGGTGACCAGTTTCGGTTGGCTGCCTTCAGCGGTGCAGACCCTGGGCAGTCAATTGTCGAGCTGGTGCCTGGTGATCGCGATCAGTGCGCTGGGGATGAAAATCCAATTGAAGGAGCTGGCCACGGTGGGGTTCAAACCCATTGTGTTGATGGTCGGTGAAACCGTGTTTTTGCTGGGACTGGTGTTGCTGTTGATACGACTCGGTAGTTGAGTCGGGTCGTTCAATACCGTGGGATGTGCTGACTCCAACGGTATTGATTGGGTCACTTTGAATGAATCGAACGCTCCCCTGATGGGGATAAGAGTGGTGAGCACTGTCGCGCCCGAATCGGGTGGCCAGATGTCTTTTTTATAAACACAAAAACAACAACAAAAAAAATCGGAGCCAATGTATGCGAATAAACAAAATGACTGGTGTGAGTGTGTGGGAGCCGACCCTGTTGGCCTCGGCGCTGTTCGTCGCTGCGTTGCCGGCGGCTCATGCCTTTGAAATCAATACCGGCAGTGAAGACTGGGCGGTGCGTTTCGACAACACGTTCAAGTTCAACTATGCACAGCGGGTTGAAAGCCCGAACAGCAAGTTGGCCAATTCCTGGAACAACAACGACGGTAACCGTAACTTCTCGTCCGGCAGCCCGGTGTCCCAGCGTCTGGACGTGCTCTCCGAGCTGGATGTGGCCTACCAAAAGAAGATGGGTTTTCGCGTCAGTGCCAACAGTTGGTACGACCATGCCTACGACAATGTCGGCAGCGACAACGCGGCAACCAACCAGATGAACAGCGGTCGACCTGACTCGCGCCACGTGAGTGGTTACGTCGATCGCTATTACAACGGCCCGTCGGCCGAGATCCTCGATGCCTTCGTCTTTGGCAGCACGGAAATCGGCGATGAGTCACTGCTCAGTGCCAAGCTCGGCAAGCACACGCAGTACTGGGGCGAAAGTGTTTTGGCTTTTGCCCACGGCAACAGTTATGGCCAGTCCGGACTGGACATCACCAAGGCGTTGGCAGTACCGGGCACCGAAGCCAAGGAACTGTTCATCCCGCGTAACCAACTGTCCGCCAGCTTCACCGTCAACCCGGAGCTGACCCTCGGCGCGCAGTACTTTCTCGACTGGGATGCTTCGCGCCTGCCGGAGTCCGGGACTTACCTGGGCTTTAACGACGGCATCCAGAATGGCGGGCACAACCTGTCGCTGATCGGTGGTCTGAATCCGCGTTTTGGTACGCCAGGTCCGCTCGGTGCCAACCAGTTCCTGCGCCTGAGCAACGGCCACACCTTCACTCCTGACAAGCGCGGCGACTTCGGTTTGATGGCCAAGTGGAGCCCGGAATGGCTGGATGGCACGCTCGGTTTCTACTACCGCAACACCTCCGACATTCTGCCTAACCTGGTGCTGCAACCGACCGCCGTCGGCCCGGCACAGCTGATCTCCGGCAACATCGGCAGCTACAACCAGTTCTACGTCGATGACATCGACATCTATGGCATCAGCCTGTCGAAAAACGTCGGCGACGTCAGCGTCGGTTTCGACCTCAACTACCGCGAAAACATGCCGTTGGCCAGTGTGCCCGGCAGCGTCAGCCCGGCGGCGGCCGCCGCGGGTGTGCCCGGTTTCATTGGCAGTTTCAACGGCGACGACGGCGTGGCCCGCGGCAACACCGTGCACGCGGTGCTCAACGGTTTGACCACCTTCGGCGACACGCCGCTGTGGGACAGCTCTTCGTTACTGGTCGAGCTCGGCTACAGCCGCTGGCTGAAAGTGACCGACAACAAGCAACTGTTCAAAGGCGAAGACTGGTACCACGGCACCGACAAGGTCACCAAGGACAACTACATCATCGGCGTCAACTTCAACCCGACCTGGTTCCAGGTCTTCCCGGGCATCGATATGTACCTGCCGATGACCTACAACGTCGGCCTCAACGGCAATTCCGCTGTGCAGTTGGGCGGTAACGAGGATTCCGGCAGCTACTCGATCGGTATCGGCATGGATGTGCGCAACCAGTACCGCTTCGACCTGAAGTACGTGGACAACTTCGGTCCATTCGACACCTGCAGTTCGCCAGGCAGCGCTGGCAGTCAAGGAGACGGCGCTGCACCGGGTGCCAACGGCCAGTACAACTGCGTACCCGGCCAAACCACCGCCTTCGGCGGGACCCCGGCGCAGCTCAAGGATCGCGGCATGGTCACGGCCACCTTCAAGACAACTTTCTGATTCGCGATTGCTTAAAAGCAATCAGGAGAACGACACCATGAAATGCATACACACACTGTTGAGCGCCTCCTTGGCGCTGTCCTTCGCCGGTCTTGTCCAGGCTGCCGTGCCTGCCGCAGACGCCGCCAAACTGGGCAGCAACCTGACCGCTGTCGGCGCCGAAAAAGCCGGCAATGCCGATGGCTCCATTCCGGCCTACACCGGCGGGCTGACCAGCCTGCCGGCGGGTTACAAGGCGGGTGACAGCTTTCGCCCCGACCCTTATGCCAACGAGAAACCGCTGCTGGTGATTGATGGCAAGAATGTCGCCCAGTACAAGAATCAGCTGACCGCGGTCACCGTCGAACTGGCCACCCGTTTTCCCAGCTTCCGCATTGAGGTCTATCCGACTCACCGTAGCGTGGCACTGCCTCAGAGCGTGCTCGACAACACATTGAAAAATGCCACCGGCGCCAAGTCGCTGGAAGGTGGCAACGCCATCGAAAACGTTCTGCCGGGCGTGCCGTTCCCGATCCCGCAGTCCGGGGCCGAGGCCATGTGGAATCACCTGCTGCGTTATCAGGGCGTTGCCTATTCCACCAAGTACGACTCCTGGAACGTCGATTCCTCCGGGGCGCAAAACCTGGCCACCAGCGGCGAGATCGTCAACTCGTTCCCGATCTTCGAAGACCCGGGCAAGGTCATCGATGGCAAAGACACCTACTTCCAGACCCGCCTGTTCTACACCGGCCCTGCGCGCCGTGCGGGCGAGGCGATCATGCTCAAGGACGCGGCCAACCCGCTGGTGCAGGCCCGTCGTGCCTGGCAGTACTTGCCGGGGCAGCGTCGCGTGAAACTGGCACCGACCCTGGCCTACGACACGCCAAACCCGGGCACCGCAGGTTCCGGCACCTATGACGACGTCTATGTCTTCAACGGTGCGCTGGATCGCTATGACTGGAAACTGGTCGGCAAGCAGGAAATGATCGTGCCGTACAACACCTACGCACTGAGCTACATCAAGGATCCGAAAACCCTGACCACCCCGAACCACCTGGCGCCGCAATTCGTGCGTTGGGAGAAGCACCGTGTGTGGGTCGTCGAAGGCACGCTCAAGTCGGGTGCGCGTCACGTCTACGCCAAGCGCCGCTTCTATCTGGACGAGGACAGTTGGGTGGCTCTGGCATCCGACCAGTACGATGCCCGTGGTCAGTTGTATCGCGGATCCTTCAGCTTCCTCTCGCAAAGCTATGACGTGACCACCCCCAACACCACGCCGCACGTGATCTATGACCTGGTGGGCGGGACCTACAACATCAACGGTTTGTCAGGCGCCTACGGCGGCATCAAATACATCGCGCCGCTCTCCAAGGCGCAATGGTCGCCGGACGCGCTGGCCGGTAATGGCGTTCGCTAAGTCACGCACAACAAAAAGTCTGGGCCGGTTGCGGTAGAGCGCCGGCTTCAGCTTTGGCAAGAGGACGCACCATGTGTTTATTCAAAACGCTTGCGCCGCTGATGTTGGTGGTGTGGCAGACGCTTGCACAGGCCTCCGGTTACGTTGATGTGTTGGACCTGCCCGCCAAGCCCAGCGCGTTGGCGGTGCGCAGTCCATTGCTGGACGTCGCGACTGCCGGGCAGCGCCTGGTCGCGGTCGGGCAGCGCGGCCATATTCTTTATTCCGACGATGCCGGCCAGCAATGGCAGCAGGCCAACGTGCCGGTCAGCAGTGACCTGAACGCCGTGTACTTTCCGTCCCCCGAACAAGGCTGGGCAGTCGGCAACGACGGTGTGATTTTGCACAGCAGCGACGCGGGCGTGAGCTGGAACAAGCAACTGGACGGTCGTGAGTTCGGTGCCTTGCTGATCAAGCACTATGCGGCGCTGGCGAATGCCGAGCCCGCCAACGAACAATGGCCGTTGCGGGTCGCTGAAGGACAGCGGCTGGCCGAGGAGGGCGCCGACAAGCCCTTGCTCGACGTCTGGTTTGCCGACGACAAGGTCGGCTACGTGGTCGGTGTGTTCAACCTGATCCTGCGTACCGAGGATGGCGGCCAGAGCTGGACGCCGTTTCAGGATCGCACCGACAACCCGCAAAACTTTCACTTGAATGCCATCGCGTCGACCGGCGATGCGCTGTACATCGTCGGCGAGCAGGGCCTGGTGCTGAAATGGGACGAAGTGCAGCAACGATTCGCCGCCCTGAACACGCCGTATCAGGGCAGCTTTTTCGGTGTCGTCGGCAAGCCTGGCGAAGTGGTTGTCTACGGTCTGCGCGGCAACGTGTTGCGCAGCACCGACGGCGGTCTGGACTGGGCTGCGTTCGACACGGGCCTGCAGGTCAGCGTCACCGCCGCGGCCGTCGACACCCAAGGGCACTATCGGCTGTTCACCCAGGCGGGGCACATGCTGGTCGATGAGACCAACAACGCCCGGTTGCAATTGATGCCACAACAGAACCCGTCACCGGTGGCCGGTGCGGTCCTCGCCAGCGATGGTTCGCTGATCGTGGTGGGCAGCCGTGGTGCACGTGCGCTTCTCAAACAATAAGAGCCAGGACATTAGAGCGAGTACTCAGACATGGCCATTACCAAGCAAGACAACATGCCGGTGATCCGCGATCTGCATGACTTCGATCGGCGCTCCGGCAACCTGCTGGAACGGCTGGTGTTCAACTACCGCCCGCTGTTCATCGTACTCATGACCCTGGCCACGCTGGTGCTGGGCTACATGGCGGCCACCCGCCTGGAGTTGCGCCCCAGCTTCGAAAAAATGATCCCGCAAAGCCAGCCGTACATTCAGAATTTCCTCGAGAACCGCCAGTCGCTGCGGGGTCTTGGTAACTCGGTGCGGGTGGTGGTGGAAAACACCCAGGGCGACATCTTCGACCCCGAATATCTCAACGTTCTCAAGCAGGTCAACGACGAACTGTTCCTCGCCGAAGGGGTAGATCGTGCCTGGATGAAGTCGCTGTGGACGCCGGCCGTGCGCTGGACTGAAGTCACCGAAGAAGGCTTCCAGGGCGGCCCGGTGATGCCCGACAGTTATCAGGGCTCGCCTTCGGACATCGAACAGCTACGGCAGAACATCACCCGTGCCGGCATCGTCGGCAGCCTGGTGGCCAGCGATTTCAAGTCGAGCATGTTGATTGTGCCGCTGCTGGACAAAGCCTCGGCCACCGGCCAGAGCATTAACTACCACCAGTTTTCGCGGATGCTCGAAGAGCAATTGCGCGACAAGATCGAATTTGCCGGCGACAGCGCGGCGCGCAAGGCCGGGGAGGAGGGCAAGGGCCATTACAAGGTCCGGGTGATCGGTTTTGCCAAACTGATCGGCGACCTGATCGACGGCTTGATTCAGGTGATGATGTTTTTCGGTCTGGCCGTAGTCACCTCCTTGGTCATCATCTACCTCTACACCCGTTGTGTGCGTAGCACCCTGCTGGTGGTCGGCTGTTCGCTGATCGCGGTGGTCTGGCAACTGGGCATCGTCGCCTGGCTGGGTTATGCCATCGATCCCTATTCGGTGCTGGTGCCGTTCCTGATCTTTGCCATTGGCGTGTCCCACGCGGCGCAGAAGATGAACGGCATCATGCAGGACATCGCCCGTGGCACCCATAAACAGGTGGCGGCGCGATACACATTCCGCCGTCTGTTCATCGCCGGCGTCACCGCGTTGCTGGCGGATGCGGTGGGTTTTGCCGTGTTGATGCTGATCGACATTCCGGTGATTCAGGACTTGGCCATCACCGCCAGTATCGGCGTGGCCGTGTTGATCTTCACGTCTTTGCTGCTCATGCCGGTGGCGCTGTCCTTTGTCGGAGTCGGCGCCAAAGCCGCCGAGCGTGCACTGAAAATCGACACACAGGCAAGCGCGCATAAAGGTTTCGGCAAGCTGTGGGACAGTCTGGATCGCTTTACGACTCCGAAGTGGGCCACCGGCGCCGTCCTCGTCGCCGCCTTGCTCGGGATCGGTGGTTTTGTGGTCAGCCTGCACCTGAAAATCGGCGACCTCGACAGCGGTGCCCCGGAGTTGCGTGCGGACTCGCGCTACAACCGCGACAACGCTTTCATCACCCAACATTACGCGCTGTCCAGCGACCTGTTCGCCGTGATGATCAAGACCCCGGCGGAAGGTTGCCTGAATTACCAGACGCTGATCCTCGCCGACCGCCTGGCCTGGGAGCTTCAGCAGTACCCCGGGGTGCAGGCGACGGCGTCGCTGGTCAATGCGGTGCGGCAGATTACGGCGGGGACCTTTGAGGGCAACCCCAAGCTCAACAGCCTCCAGCGTAACCAGAACGTGCTGAACTATGCCGCGCAGCAAGCCTCGGTCAACTCCCCGGAGTTGTTCAACACCGATTGTTCGCTGATGCCGGTGATTGCCTTCCTCAAGGACCATAAGGCCGAGACGCTGGACGCTGTGGTCGCTATCGCCGACAAGTTCGCCAAGGAAAACAGCACCGACGATCGCCAGTTTCTGCTGGCGGCCGGTACTGCCGGTATCGAGGCGGCCACCAACATCGTGGTGCGCGAAGCCAATCGCACCATGCTGCTCTACGTGTATGCGGCGGTCACGCTGTTTTGCCTGATCACTTTCCGCAGTTGGCGCGCCACCCTGGTGGCCTTACTGCCGCTGGTGCTGACCTCGATTCTCTGCGAGGCCCTGATGGTGGTCATGGGCATCGGCGTCAAGGTGGCAACGTTGCCGGTGATCGCCTTGGGGGTCGGTATCGGCGTGGACTACGCGCTGTATTTGCTCAGCGTTCAACTGCAATACCAGCGTCAGGGATTGTCGTTGATGCAGGCTTATCGGAACGCCGTGTCGTTCACCGGCCGGGTGGTCGGTCTGGTGGGGATTACCCTGGCGGCCGGCGTGGTGTGCTGGGTCTGGTCGCCGATCAAGTTCCAGGCGGACATGGGCATCCTGCTGACCTTCATGTTTTTGTGGAACATGTTGGGCGCGTTGATTCTGATCCCGGCGCTGTCGCATTTTCTGTTGCGCACGCATCACGTCCTGGGCAAGCCGACAGAGCAGATGCCCCTGGAAGATGCTTGCGCTGAGGGCGCGCAGGGTCTTGGGCAAAGCGCATCTGAGCGGTGTGGCAAGGGTAAGGTGCCCGTTTAGCTGGGGCTTCTGATGGTCAGCGGGTGACGCTTTCACCCGCTGTTTTTGACCCAATGCACAGTTCAAGCTGTTGAGCGCGTCAGGCTTGAAACGAAGCTGCACTAAAGACAGGCATCAGCGACAGCCTTCTCGGCGCGTTCAATTTCCTGCTTGATGTCAGTGGTTATCCGTTGTTCCTTGTGTTTCTGTTCGAGGAATATCTGACTCCCCTGGTTTTTCAACTCTGCGTCGGACGCGGCGTCCTGCGCCTGCAACTCGGCAGCGTGGGCGTCTATGACGGCTTCAACCTCGGCATCATTCTTCGCGGTATCCAGGGCGGAGACCAATTTGTCGACTTCCGCTTTCTCGGCATCGGCGTAAGCATCGACGGACAGCCCGGCAGCCATCGCTCGTGCGCGAATTTGCAGGGTTTCCATATGCTGCTGTGCTGTCTTGCACACCGCATCCTGCCGTGCGCTCTCACCCGCTTTCCATTCCATAAACCCATACGTCGTCACACTGATCACGGCCAGGGTGATGATGGCGCTAAATAATTCGGCTCTCACATTGCACAACCTCAACAGTCAGGGGGACAGTATTGGGTGATGATCGCCGGATTCCGTTCGAGGCCTAAAAAGCGTAGCAGGGCGGGTTGCATGTTGACGGCGCAATGTCATTTGGCTTGATCACTACAAGGCATGGGAGCGCACTTGTGTGCTATTACTTTTCTGACGAGTGTCACTGGGGCTTTCAAGTAGAAGCATGGACGCATTAGCGTGAATTAGCGCGTACCCATGAGTCTTAATTGTTTGTTTGCCTGAGTGGCAAGGTGCCACAATCGCTTTTTTTGTCGCAGTATCATGATCAGGCGGATCAAATGGGTGGCCCAGGATTTCGGCACGACCAGGATACTTTCATCGCCGCGCAGGTGCGCAGTGATCGATTGCATCAGCTATTCCACCAGTCATTTCCTGCGATTTTCGGCAGTTTTCTAGCGGCGCTCATGCTGTGCGGCCTGTGCTGGGAGCGTTTTGATCACGCCGTCATTTTCTGGTGGATTGGCCTGCTGACCGCATCGTCGTTGCTGCGCATCCTGATGTTCGTTGCCTGGTTTCGCTGCCCGGAAAACGAACGCACCCCGCAACGCTGGGAGAAGAGATACTGGTTCACGCTGGTGTTCTCCGCCAGTATCTGGGGGGCAGGTGCTTTAGCGGTGATGCCGGCAAAAGACCTGTTGTCCCAGGCGTTGGTCATGCTCTTTGCCGTCGGCATGTCGGTCAGCGCCGTGTCGTGTTACTCGTCCTATCGATTCATGACGTTGGCGTCCATTGGCCTGGTCTTGTTGCCGTGTACCCTCTGGCTGCTGTTTCAACCGACAGCGATGCAAGTCGGCATGGCGCTGGCCGTACTTGTGTTCGCCTCGTTCGTGGTCAGCGCGACCCGCAAACTGTCCGAAGCCTTGGAAACCGCGTTCCAGCTGACCCGCGAAATGGAACGCGCCCATCGCATCGCCACGTATGCCGCACAAACCGACGAACTCACCGGCCTGAAAAACCGCCGCGCCTTTTTCGAGCACGCCCAGCAATTGTTCCATGACTGCAAGAGCAACCGGTTGCCCCTGTGTGCGGTGATGCTGGACATGGATCACTTCAAGCACATCAATGACACCTACGGTCATCAGGCCGGCGATCAGGTTTTGCGACAAATGGGCGCGATCATTAACCGATCCTTCCGCGATACCGATGTCTTCGGCAGGCTCGGTGGCGAAGAGTTCGCGATCCTGCTTCCGAACACGTCGATTGAAATCGCCCTTAACATCGCCGACCAACTTATCCAGTCGATCGGTGGATTGATGACGGGGCCGGTTCACCGCATATCGGCGAGTCTGGGTGTTGCGGCGTTGGAGATCGGCGATAACGACCTGCAGAGTTTGCTGAATAACGCTGATAAAGCGCTTTATCGAGCCAAGGCGCGTGGGCGTAATCAGGTGGCGGTTTCGGAGTAACGGGGGGCATCAAGCCGAATACGTAAACGGCTCAAGAAAAATCTGCGGACTCACCCAAAGCCTCAACCCGTAAGGGATGACCGAATAACCGTCGTATCGCCCAGTAAACGTATTCGCGGCGGCAAACTCTAGAAACCTGCCACGTTTATCATCCACGACCCGTATGCCCGGGCATCCGAGCATGGTGTAGCGGATGATCGGGTCTGGCAGCGGCGCGGCCCACAACTGGATTTCCACATCGGCCTCAAATTGCCAAACGGTCAGTTGTAGCGTGACGGAGTCTTGTTCGACGACGTAGCGGTGGAATGTTCCATGCTCTCCCTCCACGGGGAATAGCCCCTAGTACGTTGAAAAGGTCAAACGGGTCCCATATCAATGCCGGCATTTCGCCTCCAATTCTGTCAGTCGAATACGTCAGGCACCTCTCAATAAAACCGGTCTTCTTCCTTCATCGCATAAATCCGTCCCAGGGTCTTGGCCGATATCCCCAGGAACAACAACGCCAGCAACACACCGCCCAACATGATGTAGAACCCCGGACGATTGCCGTTCAGCTCGCGGGCAATGCTGTTCTGTCCCGGTAACCAGCGCGAGTAAAGCAGGTCGATGCTGCCGCCGGTTTCAAACGCGGTTTTCTGCGCATAGCGCTCGTCGACGTATTGATCGTCGTGCACCTGCCCGTCGTGATCGATGTAGCGGTAATGGATCACTTTGCCGTCGCTGTTCATCAGGATGTTGTCCAACCGGGTCACCTTGCCAGTGGTCTCGACGGGGCTCAGCCGGATGGCGGCATAGGCAATGCCCTCGTGCCGGGCCATGCCGGCGAGGATCAGCACCACGCAGCAGGCAACTGTAAGCAGGATCACCCGGTTGAACAGGTGATCTTTTTCAGCTTCGCGGGGGTAATACATTTCACGGTCCTTCGTTGGTTAATTCACCAGAAGGAGTCGGCGAGCGAGGGGACAACTTTAGTTGAGTCGGATCAAACGGTGATCGCCCGTTGACCGTCCTTGGCCGTTTCCAGCAACCGATGCAACCGATGCAACCGAACTTCCGTAATCGATTGACGCCCGGTCCACATTGCATGGAACGAGCCATTGTCGGACGGTGGTGATGGCTGTCAGTTATGACATGGGTAAACTGGATCGAGGCCAGACTGATAACGCGATTGTGTAGCAGCTGGCGCAGCCTGCGTTCGGCTGCGAAGCAGTCGTAAACCCTGGTTGCAAGGTTTCTCTGATACCGCGTGTTCTGATTTTACGACTGCTTCGCAGCCGGACGCAGGCTTCGCCAGCTGCTACAGCGGTGCGGTGTTTAGGCGAGCTTCACGTTCATGGTGATCCGCGCCGTGAACACTTTCTTGCCTTCGGCGTCATGAATATCCACCGGCACGATCTTGTCGCCCTCCGTTAGCCAATCCACCGCCTCACCATCGGCCTCCGCCGTCACGTCTGTTTTGGCCTTGGCCAGGTACTCAACCGTCATCCCTTTTGGAATCCAGCGCGCACCCGCGGGAATGGACACATCGGTCATCGTCCCTGCAGCCAGTTCGGCGGCGTTGCACATCGCAATCGCGTGCACCGAGCCCAAGTGGTTGGTGATCTCCTTGCTGAACGGCACCTGCACCGTGGCATGACCCGGGCGCAAAGCCGAGATCAGCGGGTTGATGGTGCTGAAGTAGGGCGCCACCTGGCAGGCCATTTTGCTGAATGCTTCCGGGCCGGCGCTGTTAAACATGCTGAGAAACTGACTCATTTTTAAGCCTCGCTGAAAGAGTGGTTTTACAGAAGTATATTCCGTAACAGAATAATGTTCTGTTACGGAACAGTATTCTGTCGCGGTGAAATCTGTCAACCTAGCGCAGCTTTCTCATTGGCAGCCGACTGCCTTGTCATGGATTTTCTTGGCCCGTGTCCAGCATGCAAACGTCAGATTTACTCGAGCGCAGTTACCCCGGTAGAAGGGCCGAACTCAAGCGCGACATCTTCAGAAAAGCCCTGGCCCTGTTCAACGAACAAGGGCTCGAAGCCACGACCATCGAAATGATCCGCGCCGAATGCGATACCAGCGTGGGCGCGATCTACCATCATTTCGGCAACAAGGAAGGCCTGGTGGCCGCGCTGTTTTTCACCGCGCTGGACGATCAGGCACTGCTTCGCGACAGCTATCTCGCCGAGGCACAGACGACCGAAGAGGGCGTGCACGCGCTGGTCCACAGCTACGTCGATTGGGTAGACAGCCAACCCGAGTGGGCGCGGTTTCAGTACCACGCGCGATTCGCCGTCACCAAAGGGCCGCTCAAGGATGAACTGGCCGCCCGTAACAAAACCCGTAATCAGAAGCTCGGACAATGGCTGGCAGAACCCGGCCGACGTGATGAGTTGAAAGCGTTTCCTGCCGAACTGCTGCCGTCGCTGATCATCGGCCAGGCCGACAGTTACTGCCGGGCATGGTTGTCGGGGAGGGTGGCTGGCAGCCCGAAGGACTACAGGAAATTGCTGGCAGAAGCGGCGTGGCGATCAATCTGTGACAATAGCCCTGCCGAAACCCAGTAAAGCAATCCCGGAGTCAGAACTTCAATGCCGCAACTCACTCACTTCGCAGCCCCGTGCCCGGAGCACATCAACAGCCAGATCCTGCAGATGGTCGTCGACAACCTGACTGACATCAGCATGGTCGGCATCGCGCCGAGCAACCCGCTGTACAACGTCTATCAATATGCGGTCGGCTACGAAGTGCATCTGTACCTGGAAGCCCTCGGCGGGACCAAGGGCATTGCGGTCGAGTTGATCGTCGCCACCGACGATGAAGACCCTGAGAAGGTCATCGGCTTTCTGCTGTACCTGCCGGTCAAGGACGATCCAGAAGCGTGCGGTGTGGCCTACATGGCCGTCGACGCGGGTCACCGCCGCCGGGGCGTCGCGCGGGCCATGTTGCAAGACATGATCAGCCGTTACCCGCACGCGGAACTGACCTGCACCGTCGCCAAAGTACCGTGGTTCGAGTCGATGGGTTTTCAGGTACTCGGCGTGCGCGGCACGCAGGTGCTGATGAACACCCGCGACTACAGCAGTGAAGGTTTGATGGGACTGCTGGATGTCACATTTATCTACAGTTCTTTAGAGGTCCGGCAGATACATACCTACTTGCTGCAAAAACACGGAAAGCGCGCAATGGTCGATGCTGAAAAGCAGCGTGACCGGCACCTGGACCAAATGACCCACAACGCCAAGGTGTTTGTGCTGAATCGTTTGGGCCAGAACGCGGCGAACGAGCCCCGTCTGGACTAGACTCATAAGTCCTTTCGGAAGCGCGTGGTCATCGAGCCGTGATATTCTGCGCGCCAACTTGGTTTGACCTATTCAGTTTGCCCGTCCTTGAGACGTGCCAACAGGATCAATGTCGCTCAAGTAGCTGAAGCCAATAATGATAAAAAGTCAGTTCAGTAGGGACATATAACTGAGGTCGATGCATATAGTCGGCCTTGTGTGCCCACCCTTCAATTCTTGTGTACGAGCCCCCACGACGTCCTGCCTGAATGTCGTGAGCCAGGGGCTCCGTGAATGAGGATGGAAGGGTGGATGGCGTTTTATCATAGGTGCTACAGATGTTTAAGAAAATGAACACGGCCCTTCTGGGGCTGGCTTTGTCGATGGGGATCACGTCCGTTCACGCGGAAGAGGCAAAGAAAGTCGATGTACTGCTGATTGGTGGCGGCATCATGAGCGCGACCCTGGGTGTCTGGCTCAATGAGCTGGAACCCGGCACTTCGATGGAAATGATCGAGCGCCTCGACGGCGTCGCCCTGGAAAGCTCCAACGGCTGGAACAACGCCGGTACCGGTCACTCCGCCCTGGCCGAGTTGAACTACACCCCGGAAGACGACAAGGGCAACGTACAGATCCCGAAAGCCGTTGAAATCAACGAAGCCTTTCAGATCTCCCGTCAGTTCTGGGCCTGGCAGGTTCAGCAAGGCGTGCTGAAAAACCCGCGTTCGTTCATCAACTCCACGCCGCACATGAGCTTTGTGTGGGGCGATGACAACATCAAGTTCCTGAAGAAGCGCTACGAAGCCCTGCAAGCGAGCCCGTTGTTCGCCGGCATGCAGTACTCCGAAGACCCGGCTGTGATCAAGAAGTGGGTTCCGCTGATGATGGAAGGGCGCGACCCGAACCAGAAAATCGCGGCCACCTGGAGCCCGATCGGCACCGACGTCAACTTCGGCGAGATCACCCGCCAGTTCGTTGCGCACCTGCAAACCACGCCGAAGTTCGACTTGAAACTGTCTAGCGAAGTGCAAGACATCACCAAGAATGAAGACGGCACCTGGCGCGTCAGCTACAAAAACCTGAAAGACGGCAGCAAATCCGAAACCGACGCCAAGTTCGTCTTCATCGGCGCGGGCGGCGGTGCACTGCACCTGCTGCAGAAGTCCGGCATTCCTGAAGCCAAGGAATATGCTGGCTTCCCGGTTGGCGGCTCGTTCCTCGTGACCGAGAACCCGACCATCGCCGAGCAACACCTGGCCAAGGCCTACGGCAAAGCCTCCGTTGGCGCACCGCCAATGTCGGTTCCGCACCTGGACACCCGTGTCCTTGACGGCAAGCGCGTCATCCTGTTTGGCCCATTCGCGACCTTCAGCACCAAGTTCCTCAAAGAAGGCTCGTACCTGGACCTGCTGACCACCACCACCACGCACAACGTGTGGCCAATGACCAAGGTCGGCATCAAGGAATACCCGCTGGTCGAGTACCTCGCCGGCCAACTGATGCTGTCCGACGAAGACCGCCTCAACGCCCTGAAAGAATACTTCCCGAACGCCAAAGCTGAAGACTGGCGCCTGTGGCAAGCCGGCCAACGCGTGCAAATCATCAAGCGCGATGAAGCGGCGGGTGGCGTGCTGAAGTTGGGTACTGAAATCGTTTCTTCCGCTGACGGCTCGATCGCTGGCCTGCTGGGCGCTTCGCCGGGCGCATCGACTGCCGCACCGATCATGCTGACCGTGCTGCAGAAAGTGTTCAAGGACAAGGTCGCTTCGCCGGCCTGGCAGGAGAAGCTGCACCAGATCGTGCCGAGCTATGGCACTCAGTTGAATGGCAGTCCTGAGAAGGTCGCGCAGGAGTGGGCTTACACCGCCAAGGTGTTGCAACTGACTCCGCCGCCGGCGATTGGTCAGGTGGCGGCTCCGGCTGCTGCTCCGGCTGACGCTGATAAAGCAAAGGCTCCGAAGGCTAATGCTGCGAGTGATATGGCTTTGTAAGTAGAAGCGTAATCAGAAAAAGCCCACTGGACCGGGGACGGTCAGTGGGCTTTTTTGTGCGGAGTCGTTTTGAAGGAGCAGATCGCATCGGTGCTCATGTCTGCTTTCTACTGCGGCTTCAACTGGTCGATGCAAAAGATTGGCTACCGTCGACCCAGAGCTGACGGTGGCGACAGGCAGAAAGCGCCCACGAAAGAAGGGGGGCTTCAGTGGCGATGTGGTCTGGGTCTCTTCCTGCCTTATATACGTTGTACGGACCTTTGAAGTTTTCATAGTGGCAACCTGGGTTCTCGGTAAGGAAAAGAATTTCCAGGCAGGGGTTGACCACGTATTTTAATACTGTACTATTCGCCTCCCGCTAACGAGCAGCTTGAAGCTGCTTCTAGCCTAAGTAATTGATTTTGTTAATAAACTCATGAGCTTTTAAGGGTTGCAGTTTCAGGAAGCGTGCTGTAGAGTGCGCTCCTCGGTTGAGACGAAAGATCTTAACCAACCGCTCTTTAACAACTGAATCAAGCAATTCGTGTGGGTGCTTGTGGAGTCAGACTGATAGTCAACAAGATTATCAGCATCACAAGTTACTCCGCGAGAAATCAAAGATGTAACCAACGATTGCTGAGCCAAGTTTAGGGTTTCTTAAAAACCCAAAGATGTTTGAACTGAAGAGTTTGATCATGGCTCAGATTGAACGCTGGCGGCAGGCCTAACACATGCAAGTCGAGCGGCAGCACGGGTACTTGTACCTGGTGGCGAGCGGCGGACGGGTGAGTAATGCCTAGGAATCTGCCTGGTAGTGGGGGATAACGCTCGGAAACGGACGCTAATACCGCATACGTCCTACGGGAGAAAGCAGGGGACCTTCGGGCCTTGCGCTATCAGATGAGCCTAGGTCGGATTAGCTAGTTGGTGAGGTAATGGCTCACCAAGGCGACGATCCGTAACTGGTCTGAGAGGATGATCAGTCACACTGGAACTGAGACACGGTCCAGACTCCTACGGGAGGCAGCAGTGGGGAATATTGGACAATGGGCGAAAGCCTGATCCAGCCATGCCGCGTGTGTGAAGAAGGTCTTCGGATTGTAAAGCACTTTAAGTTGGGAGGAAGGGCATTAACCTAATACGTTAGTGTTTTGACGTTACCGACAGAATAAGCACCGGCTAACTCTGTGCCAGCAGCCGCGGTAATACAGAGGGTGCAAGCGTTAATCGGAATTACTGGGCGTAAAGCGCGCGTAGGTGGTTTGTTAAGTTGGATGTGAAATCCCCGGGCTCAACCTGGGAACTGCATTCAAAACTGACAAGCTAGAGTATGGTAGAGGGTGGTGGAATTTCCTGTGTAGCGGTGAAATGCGTAGATATAGGAAGGAACACCAGTGGCGAAGGCGACCACCTGGACTGATACTGACACTGAGGTGCGAAAGCGTGGGGAGCAAACAGGATTAGATACCCTGGTAGTCCACGCCGTAAACGATGTCAACTAGCCGTTGGGAGCCTTGAGCTCTTAGTGGCGCAGCTAACGCATTAAGTTGACCGCCTGGGGAGTACGGCCGCAAGGTTAAAACTCAAATGAATTGACGGGGGCCCGCACAAGCGGTGGAGCATGTGGTTTAATTCGAAGCAACGCGAAGAACCTTACCAGGCCTTGACATCCAATGAACTTTCCAGAGATGGATTGGTGCCTTCGGGAACATTGAGACAGGTGCTGCATGGCTGTCGTCAGCTCGTGTCGTGAGATGTTGGGTTAAGTCCCGTAACGAGCGCAACCCTTGTCCTTAGTTACCAGCACGTAATGGTGGGCACTCTAAGGAGACTGCCGGTGACAAACCGGAGGAAGGTGGGGATGACGTCAAGTCATCATGGCCCTTACGGCCTGGGCTACACACGTGCTACAATGGTCGGTACAGAGGGTTGCCAAGCCGCGAGGTGGAGCTAATCCCAGAAAACCGATCGTAGTCCGGATCGCAGTCTGCAACTCGACTGCGTGAAGTCGGAATCGCTAGTAATCGCGAATCAGAATGTCGCGGTGAATACGTTCCCGGGCCTTGTACACACCGCCCGTCACACCATGGGAGTGGGTTGCACCAGAAGTAGCTAGTCTAACCTTCGGGGGGACGGTTACCACGGTGTGATTCATGACTGGGGTGAAGTCGTAACAAGGTAGCCGTAGGGGAACCTGCGGCTGGATCACCTCCTTAATCGACGACATCAGCTGCTCCATAAGTTCCCACACGAATTGCTTGATTCATTGAAGAAGACGATAAAGTTACTCTGATGGTCTGGAGAGTAACTGTCTTTTGTGTAAAAGCTTAGAAATGAGCATTCCATCGTGATGATGGTGAATGTTGATTTCTAGTCTTTGATTAGATCGTTCTTTAAAAATTTGGGTATGTGATAGAAAGATAGACTGGACGTTACTTTCACTGGTAACGGATCAGGCTAAGGTAAAATTTGTGAGTTGCTCTTAATTGAGTATTATCGAATTTTCGGCGAATGTCGTCTTCACAGTATAACCAGATTGCTTGGGGTTATATGGTCAAGTGAAGAAGCGCATACGGTGGATGCCTTGGCAGTCAGAGGCGATGAAAGACGTGGTAGCCTGCGAAAAGCTTCGGGGAGTCGGCAAACAGACTTTGATCCGGAGATGTCTGAATGGGGGAACCCAGCCATCATAAGATGGTTATCTTAAGCTGAATACATAGGCTTAAGAGGCGAACCAGGGGAACTGAAACATCTAAGTACCCTGAGGAAAAGAAATCAACCGAGATTCCCTTAGTAGTGGCGAGCGAACGGGGACTAGCCCTTAAGTGGCTTTGAGATTAGCGGAACGTTCTGGAAAGTACGGCCATAGTGGGTGATAGCCCTGTACGCGAAAATCTCTTAGTCATGAAATCGAGTAGGACGGAGCACGAGAAACTTTGTCTGAATATGGGGGGACCATCCTCCAAGGCTAAATACTACTGACTGACCGATAGTGAACTAGTACCGTGAGGGAAAGGCGAAAAGAACCCCGGAGAGGGGAGTGAAATAGATCCTGAAACCGTATGCGTACAAGCAGTGGGAGCCCACTTTGTTGGGTGACTGCGTACCTTTTGTATAATGGGTCAGCGACTTATTTTCAGTGGCGAGCTTAACCGAATAGGGGAGGCGTAGCGAAAGCGAGTCTTAATAGGGCGTCTAGTCGCTGGGAATAGACCCGAAACCGGGCGATCTATCCATGGGCAGGTTGAAGGTTGGGTAACACTAACTGGAGGACCGAACCGACTACCGTTGAAAAGTTAGCGGATGACCTGTGGATCGGAGTGAAAGGCTAATCAAGCTCGGAGATAGCTGGTTCTCCTCGAAAGCTATTTAGGTAGCGCCTCATGTATCACTGTAGGGGGTAGAGCACTGTTTCGGCTAGGGGGTCATCCCGACTTACCAAACCGATGCAAACTCCGAATACCTACAAGTGCCGAGCATGGGAGACACACGGCGGGTGCTAACGTCCGTCGTGAAAAGGGAAACAACCCAGACCGTCAGCTAAGGTCCCAAAGTTATGGTTAAGTGGGAAACGATGTGGGAAGGCTTAGACAGCTAGGAGGTTGGCTTAGAAGCAGCCACCCTTTAAAGAAAGCGTAATAGCTCACTAGTCGAGTCGGCCTGCGCGGAAGATGTAACGGGGCTCAAACCATACACCGAAGCTACGGGTATCACTTAGGTGATGCGGTAGAGGAGCGTTCTGTAAGCCTGTGAAGGTGAGTTGAGAAGCTTGCTGGAGGTATCAGAAGTGCGAATGCTGACATGAGTAACGACAATGGGTGTGAAAAACACCCACGCCGAAAGACCAAGGTTTCCTGCGCAACGTTAATCGACGCAGGGTTAGTCGGTCCCTAAGGCGAGGCTGAAAAGCGTAGTCGATGGAAAACAGGTTAATATTCCTGTACTTCTGGTTATTGCGATGGAGGGACGGAGAAGGCTAGGCCAGCTTGGCGTTGGTTGTCCAAGTTTAAGGTGGTAGGCTGGAATCTTAGGTAAATCCGGGATTCTAAGGCCGAGAGCTGATGACGAGTGTTCTTTTAGAACACGAAGTGGTTGATGCCATGCTTCCAAGAAAAGCTTCTAAGCTTCAGGTAACCAGGAACCGTACCCCAAACCGACACAGGTGGTTGGGTAGAGAATACCAAGGCGCTTGAGAGAACTCGGGTGAAGGAACTAGGCAAAATGGCACCGTAACTTCGGGAGAAGGTGCGCCGGTGAGGGTGAAGCATTTACTGCGTAAGCCCATGCCGGTCGAAGATACCAGGCCGCTGCGACTGTTTATTAAAAACACAGCACTCTGCAAACACGAAAGTGGACGTATAGGGTGTGACGCCTGCCCGGTGCCGGAAGGTTAATTGATGGGGTTAGCTAACGCGAAGCTCTTGATCGAAGCCCCGGTAAACGGCGGCCGTAACTATAACGGTCCTAAGGTAGCGAAATTCCTTGTCGGGTAAGTTCCGACCTGCACGAATGGCGTAACGATGGCGGCGCTGTCTCCACCCGAGACTCAGTGAAATTGAAATCGCTGTGAAGATGCAGTGTATCCGCGGCTAGACGGAAAGACCCCGTGAACCTTTACTATAGCTTTGCACTGGACTTTGAATTTGCTTGTGTAGGATAGGTGGGAGGCTTTGAAGCGTGGACGCCAGTTCGCGTGGAGCCAACCTTGAAATACCACCCTGGCAACTTTGAGGTTCTAACTCAGGTCCGTTATCCGGATCGAGGACAGTGTATGGTGGGTAGTTTGACTGGGGCGGTCTCCTCCTAAAGAGTAACGGAGGAGTACGAAGGTGCGCTCAGACCGGTCGGAAATCGGTCGTAGAGTATAAAGGCAAAAGCGCGCTTGACTGCGAGACAGACACGTCGAGCAGGTACGAAAGTAGGTCTTAGTGATCCGGTGGTTCTGTATGGAAGGGCCATCGCTCAACGGATAAAAGGTACTCCGGGGATAACAGGCTGATACCGCCCAAGAGTTCATATCGACGGCGGTGTTTGGCACCTCGATGTCGGCTCATCACATCCTGGGGCTGAAGCCGGTCCCAAGGGTATGGCTGTTCGCCATTTAAAGTGGTACGCGAGCTGGGTTTAGAACGTCGTGAGACAGTTCGGTCCCTATCTGCCGTGGACGTTTGAGATTTGAGAGGGGCTGCTCCTAGTACGAGAGGACCGGAGTGGACGAACCTCTGGTGTTCCGGTTGTCACGCCAGTGGCATTGCCGGGTAGCTATGTTCGGAATAGATAACCGCTGAAAGCATCTAAGCGGGAAACTAGCCTCAAGATGAGATCTCACTGGGACCTTGAGTCCCCTGAAGGGCCGTCGAAGACTACGACGTTGATAGGTTGGGTGTGTAAGCGCTGTGAGGCGTTGAGCTAACCAATACTAATTGCCCGTGAGGCTTGACCATATAACACCCAAGCAATTTGTTGGCCTGAAAGGGCACCAGATTGCGGTGTGTGAAGACGAAACGAACCGAAAGTTCGACTGTACTCACAAAAGCAGCACAAAACACCGAAAGCTGTCACATACCCATTCGCTGGAGCGTGAACCTGCAAAGGCCCACGACCTGGCTACCGAATTTCTTGACGACCATAGAGCATTGGAACCACCTGATCCCATCCCGAACTCAGCAGTGAAACGATGCATCGCCGATGGTAGTGTGGGGTTTCCCCATGTGAGAGTAGGTCATCGTCAAGATTAAATTCCGAAACCCCAATTGCGAAAGCAGTTGGGGTTTTGTTTTGTCCGCAGGAAAGTGACGTGACAGGGAGCTTGATTCTGTAACGTCAGAACCACTGGATCGGATCACCGCTGCCAGTCACTTGGCAAGTAGCTAAACTGATAGCGAAACCTGTAACCGTCTTCCGCAAAGAGAGGGAGAACCTTGCCTCAGACTATCGCTCATCAAACTTGAGGAGAGCATCATGCTATTCCACGTAAAAATGACCGTGAATCTACCAGCCGACGTAAACCCCGAGCACGCCGCCAGGCTCAAGGCCGATGAAAAAGCCTTGGCCCAGCGTCTTCAAGAGCAAGGCAAGTGGCGTCACCTGTGGCGCATCGCGGGGCTTTACGCCAATTACAGCGTTTTTGATGTGGACAGCGTAGAGGAATTGCACGACTTGCTAATGCAGTTGCCGCTGCACCCCTATATGGCGATTGAGGTCGATGCGATGTGTCGGCATCCAGCCTCCATCCATGAGGATGACCGCTAGGCCCACGCTATTTCCACTCGTCAATCAGACGTTGTTGTCGCGGTACTGGTTGCGGGCAGGTCCTGCGCTCTGCGCACCCGAATCAGCAGGACCAGCACAAGAACGATGTTCAACAGCGCGAGGCCGCCGAGGACTGCCATGGTGACCGTTGCGCCATAGCATTCTTGCAGGAAACCCCCACCCAAAGGGGTCAGCGCTTGCGCAATCAAGGTGGGGCGTGCAATTCGACCCAGTACGATCGGGTAAATGCGAGCGCCAAACAATGCCAATGGCAAGGTTCCACGAACAATGGAACGAATGCCACTGCCACTGCCAGCGCCGTAGAGCACGACGCCCAGCGCTGCCATCGTGGGCGACATCATCACGCACATCAGACCCAGCGCGACCAGAACCGCAGAGCCCAGCGTGCTCCAGATCGGGTGGGTTTCCCGGCCAATGACCAGATCGATGGCGCGGGCACCCACTTGGCTGGGGCCGATCAGTGCGGCAATTCCCAACGCAGCGGCGAGCGAAAAACCTTGCGCTTGCAACAAGGCGATCAACTGAACAGAGATAGCGGTCATAACGATGGAGGCCAGGATGAAACCGGCTGTCAGCAGCGTTAATGTCCTTTCTTGCGTAACCTTCGATGAGGCGTGCTCGATGCCTGGTTGCGTCGTTGGTGCTTTCGTAACGGGGACGTATTTGGGAAACACATACAGGTAGATCGGCAGAATCAACAGCGCCAGTCCCGCGCTGTACACCCAACAGGTTTCACGCCAGCCCAGGTGTTCGATGAGCATTGCAACCAGCGGCCAGATGATGCTGGTGCAGAATCCCGAAGTCAGGGTGATCTTTATGATCACATCGCGCGCGTTGTCTTCATAAAGTTGTCCCAGGGTGGCAAACAGTGGGTCGTAGAGCCCGAAAGCCATTCCGACGCCGATCACCAACCAAGCCAGTACAAAACAGTGCGGATGCCGCCAGCAAAAACGCACAGCTGTTGCCGCGTACTGACAGGTATGTTTTCGCCCCCGGCAGGTTTGAAGGGGTAGTTGGCGCACTGGGCATTATTTAGCCCAGCACTCTTAAGAAAGCCAAGACGAATACAACCGCCATGCCCAGCAGCGGAACCATGAAGAGCTGGTAGAAAAGTCGATTGCGCTCAGTTTCCTCTTGCACACCTGCCAGTGCCATGGCGCCTGCTGAAGAGAACGGTGAAAAGCCCGTCATGATTGCGCAGGAAGTGATGACGGAAAATAACACGGTGGGACTTATGCCCGTCTGTGCTGCCAGGCCGGGAACGATCGGATACAGGGTTGGCATTACGACCCCAAGCGTGCTTGAGAAGAAGCTCATGATCCCCGCACAGATTCCTGTGGCGTAAACCACGGTATTAAATCCCACATGAAGACCCAACCATTGCGATAGGGCGTCAATGGTGCCAGCACGCGTTGCAACAGAGATGAGCATCCCCATGCCACATAACAAAATGATGATTGACCACGGCACCTTGGCCAGGGCGGTGCGCTCATCACCAATTTTGCAAATCAGTGCCAATACCACACCCAGTAACGAGATAAACGTTGGGTCTACTGCAGAACTGATAGTTGCCAATAGCGGCTGCCCGGGGATGAGCGCATTCAGCAGGCTGGGTATGATGACCAATCCCAATATGACGAATACCAGTACAACCGTTCTGCGCTGCACTGCGCTTAAAGGGGACGGAGTATCTGCCACCAGACATTGGGTCTTGTAGCCTTGTAACAACAGATAAGCGGCGACGAAGATAACGGTCTGTACGATCAGCGAATCCATCAGCAAGCGGTGGGTAAAGAGTTCCGCAGTTGGGGTATCGAAGCCCATTTGTTCAAAAATCCCCTGGGTTACGCGACCGCCCAGGCTGATGCTATTGAAGGTGGTGGCCATGCCGCCACACACAACAATCACAGCACCGAGCAATCGACTCATACCGGTCTTGCTGGCGATTGCCATAACTAAAGGGGAGAGAAAAACAAATACCGCGTAATGTCCTGGCCCCACGCCGGAGACCAGCATCACCAGACCATATAAGGTAAAGGGAATTGCCGCGGAGTGATTGCGTGTCGCATAGACCACCCGATTTGCAATTTGCTCCAGGGTGCCGTTCGCGATGGCAAAGCCAAAGAAAAACGTGACACCGAAGATGATTAAAAACAGCTTCGTCGGCCAGAGCGAGATCAGTTCATTCAGTGATGTACCGGGGGTGGAAACGCTGAGTAGATAGGCAAAAACAATCGCCAGCAAACCGGTGTTGATGTTAAGCCAGTAGCCGACACCGATGGACACCAGGATCGCCAATATGATCAATAGAGTCAGCATCGAAATGTCCTCTTTTTTTATTGTTGTAGACCGGGGCCAGTTGGCCCCGTAGGAGTGCGAGTGATCAGTGGCGGGGCAGGAAGCGTGGGACGTCGACACCGTCTTTCCAACCGAGCAAAGCGTCAGTGGCGGCATTGGCAAATTGTGCGTACATCTCATCGGTAGGCCAGCCGAGATGCGAGGTGAGGATAACGTTCGGCAGACCGGTCAGGGCATGTCCCTTGGGTAAAGGTTCCTGATCGAATACATCCAGTGCCGCGCCGCAAATCCGGCCCTCGGCAAGGGCTTGCACGAGTGCGGATTCATCGATGATCGGGCCACGTGCAGTGTTGATAATGTAGGCCGAAGGTTTCATCAATCCCAAGCGACGGGCGTCAAGCTGTCCTCGTGACTCGGGAGCCAGGGTCGCATGTACCGAAACGATGTCGGACTGCCTCATCAAGTCATCCAGCTCCAATGCCTGGGCTCCAACAGCCGTGGCGTCTTCTGCGTTCAGTCTGGGACCCCACGCCACGACATTCATGCCAAATACTTGGGCAACCTGGGCGACGTAACGACCAATATTTCCCAGCCCCACGATACCCAGAGTTTTACCGCGAAGCACTCGGGTCATGGGCGTCGGCCATTCGCCGCGTTTGACCGCACTGTCCACCCATGGGATTTCTCGCATCAGCGCCATCATCAATCCGAAGGTGAATTCACCGGCGCTGGTGCAGAAGCCTCCTGTGGCCTTGGCAACCACAATACCCAGCCTTTGCGCAGCCTCCAGATCGATATGGTAAGCATGGTTTCCTGTCTGAGCGATTATGCGCAGCTCTGGCAGTTGTTCCATGAACCCGGCGCTGAACAAGGTACGCTCGCGATTGGCAATGACCGCGTCAAACCCTTTCAGGTCGCCCGGTCCGCTGAGTGGCTCGAAAAAGATTTCTACCTGTGCATGTTCACGAAGTCGGCGGATACCTGCGGTATTTTCGTAGGCGTTGTGAATGTCATTGAGAATGGCGACGCGCATTTTTATCTTCCTATTATTGTTAGTGATCAAACCGAATAGCGATCTGTTGTCCAAGCTAGTCAGCCTGTCGACAGCAGGCAACTGAGTTTTTGGCCGTTTTCGATTGAAATAAAATCAATAAAGGTGGTTAAGCGAGTGCCCGTCGCAGCGGGTTGTGAATCGCGGTTTTGATTTAATACGTGGGTGAAAGCGCTGGTTGATTCAACGTTGAAAGTGTTGATAGGCGACCGGCGACTTTTATGGGAAAAACAATGAAATAGCGTAAATCTTCCTTATCGAACTTGGGTGTTTACTCACATCAAAGGTGAATAAATAGGGAATATTTTCCCACTGGTGCGCCTGCCACAATCGCTTGAACCCTGAACGAAAACCAAGCCAGGAACCGCCCAATGGGCGAGGCGTATATTGGAACTCGTCACGGGGCATTTTCTTGCTGAGAGGTGCGCACCATGAGTCAGTCTCTATCGCTTGTCGTGAATCAAAAAACAGTCACAGTCGAGGTCGATGACCCGAATACTCCCCTCCTTTATGTACTGCGCGATGAACTGGGTTTTCACGGCCCCAAGTTTGGTTGCGGTCTTGGCCAATGCGGTGCCTGCACGGTGCTGCTCAATGGTGAGGCCTTGCGGTCCTGCCTTATGCCGGTTTCCGCCGTGGTCGGCTCCAGTATCACCACCCTGGAAGGGTTGACCGAAGGCGACGCCTTGCATCCCCTGCAACAAGCCTTTATCGATGAACAGGCGGTGCAGTGCGGTTACTGCATCAACGGCATGATCATGCAGTCGGCGGCGTTGCTGCATCGCAACCCAACGCCGAGCGACGAGCAGATTCGCCAGGAACTGGCGAATAACCTGTGCAAGTGCGGCACTCATGTGCGGATCTTGCGCGCTGTCAAACGGGCGTCGGAATTGCTGCAAGGAGGCCAACATGTTTGATGTTTCCAGCAGTCGACGGGGGTTTCTCAAGGGGGGCGCTGTGGTCGTCGGATTCAGCCTGCTACCTCAGGCCGCGCAGCTGTTCGCGCAAACAGGCACTCAGGAAAAATCCATCGCGCTCGATCAGGTCGACGGTTTTCTGGCCATCGATAAAACAGGCCAGGTTACGGTGTTCTCCGGCAAGGTCGACCTGGGTACCGGTGTTGAGACCGCACTGGCGCAAATGGCTGCCGAAGAGCTCGATGTGGCGATTGATCGGATCACGATTATCCAGGGCGATACGCAGTTGACGCCGGATCAGGGCACCACTTATGGCAGCATGTCGATCACCAATGGCGGGCTGCAAATACGCCAGGCCGCGGCGACGGCACGTCAGGCGCTGATAGCTATAGCCGCCACACGGTTGAAGGTCAGCCCTGATCGCTTGCAGGTCAGTAACGGCGTTGTGTCCACCGCGCCGGGAGCACCTGGCCTTGGTTACGGCGATCTGGTCGGCGGCGATCAGCTGAACCTGCCGATCGCGGCGAATGTCGTGCTCAAGAATGCCGCGCAGTACCGTAGCATCGGTCAGTCGGCCGCTCGTCGTGATATTCCGCCCAAAGTGACCGGCGCCTTCACCTATATGCAGGATTTCAAAGTGCCGGGCATGCTCCATGCCCGGGTCATTCGGCCGCCCGCCATGGGGGCGACCCTGGTCAACGTGGATGAAACATCGGTCAAGGACATTCCGGGGTTGTTGAAAGTCGTGCGCGAAGGATACTTCCTGGCGGTGGTGGGCAAGACGGAATGGTCAGCGATCCAGGCGGCGAGAACCCTCAGCGCTTTGTGGACGAACTGGACCGGGCTGCCTGAGCAAGACAAGCTCTGGGAGCACGTGCGCGCCACGCCGGTCAGCAATATCGAAGTCTCCAGCAACGTAGGCGATACCGGCAGTGCCTTGGGCAGCGCTCGTCGCACACTGAAATCCACCTACGATTTTGCCATTCATACCCATGGCTCCATTGGGCCGTCATGCGCTATCGCCCAGTTCAAGGACGGTAACCTGACCTGCTGGACGGCCTCCCAGGGCACCCATGCCTTGCGCCGGCAGTTGGCGGTAATGTTCAAGCTGGAGCCGAAAAACGTGCGTGCCATTTACCTGGAAGGCGCCGGTTGTTATGGCCGCAATGGCCACGAGGACGCGGCGGCCGATGCGGCTTTGCTGGCGAAGATCATGGACAGACCGGTGCGCGTGCAATGGATGCGCGCCGATGAGCACGGCTGGGACCCCAAGGGGCCACCGACGCTGATCGATATGCAGGCCGGTTTCGACGCGGACAACCATCTCACGGCGTGGCAAAGCGACTTTTTTGTGCCGGACGGCAAGATCGGCACGGTGGCATTGATCGCTGCCGACCTGGCTAGCATGCCCCGTGAGGATTACATCTCGCCGGGCGGGGTGATGGGCAACTCAGGCATTCCCTATCGCTTCGCCAATGTCTTGACCCGAGGCCATCGCCTGGCCAGTACGCCTCTGCGTCCGGCATGGATTCGCTCGCCGGGACGGATGCAAAACACCTTCGCCAATGAAAGCTTTCTCGACGAAATTGCCGCCGTCGAAGGTGTCGATCCGATGACGATCCGTCTCAACAGCATCGACCGGGCGGACCTGCGTGGGGCCGAGGTGTTGCAACGCCTGGCGGCGTTATCGAAGTGGCAGACCGGGGCTTATCCACGTCCGCTCGTTACAGGTGAGACGGTACGGGGCAGGGGGTTGGCCTACGTTAAATACGATTTGTCGAAAACCTACGTGGCCATGGTGGCTGACGTTGAGGTAAACCGTAAAACCGGCAAGATTCTGGCGCGCAAGTTCTACGTCACTCATGACTGCGGACTGGTGATCAACCCGGACGGCACGCGCAACCAGATCGAAGGCTGCATCGTGCAGACCCTCAGCCGCACCTTGCACGAAGAACTCAAGTTCGATCAATCGACCGTAACCAGTCGCGACTGGGCGTCCTATCCGATCCTGACGTTCCCGGAGGTCCCGGAAATCGAGATCGACTTGATCGATCGACCCACCGAACCCCCGCTGGGTGTCGGTGAGATTGCAGCAGCGGTGGTGTGTGCGGCGGTCGGTAACGCGGTGTTCGATGCCACTGGGGTGCGCCTGCGATCGATACCGTTCACCGAGCCTAAGGTCTTGGCCGCGCTGAATCTGGGGGCCGGTACCCACGCTTGATTCCCCGTATCCGCGGAAAAAAAACACCCGCTACTGTGATGCAGTAGCGGGTTTTCTTTCAGGGGTGTTCAGCGGCTGTCTTGCGTTGCATCCCTGATTTCCCTGACCTGTTCAGCGGTCACACTCGAAGCCTCTTGGTGCCAGGCGGTGCGCAGGTAGGTGACCAGGTCGGCGACGTCCCGGTCGTTCAGCGCGGTTCGGAAACCGGGCATGGGGAAGGGCGCCGGTATGCCATGGAGCACGATGAACGGGGTTCCATTGAGGGTGACATTAATCAGCGACGAAGGATCCGGCTCCAACACATTGGGATTGCCCGCCAGCGGTGCAAGCCAGGGCGCGCGACCCTGGCCGTTGGCACCGTGGCATTGAGCGCAATGGCTGGCATAGAGCCGGTTGCCGCGATTGCCACTGAGGTTCGTCGACAGGCCGGTGACGGGCGTAAAAGGTGTGCCGTCATCGGCACGATCGCCGGGCAGGGACTTCAGATAAACCGCGACGGCCCGCAAGTCCGGCTCAGTCAAATGCTGGCTGCTGTTGTTGATCACCTCGGTCATTGAACCAAACGAGGTGGCATGTCGGTTGGCGCCAGTGCGCAGGAAATCCTCGATGTCCTTGATGTCCCAGCGTCCGAGCCCTGAGTTGTGATTGCCGGTCAGGTTGGAGGCGAACCAGTGATCGACCTCGGCGCCGCTCAGGAAGTGAGCGCTGTTCTGGTCCAGGGCCTTTTCCTGGAAGCCGATTCCCCGTGGCGTATGGCAAGCGCCGCAGTGCCCCAAGGATTGGACCAGATAGGCGCCGCGGTTCCATTGCGCTGACTGCTGCGTGACGGTGGTGTAGCGTTCGTCATCGAGGAATGTCCAGCTCCAGAACATCAACGGCCAGCGCAGGCTCAATGGCCATGGAATATCTGACGGCGTATTGGGGCGGGCAACCGGTGTGACGCCTTGCATGAACCAGGTGTACAGCGCATGCATGTCTTTGTCGCTGATTTTTGCGTAGGAAGGGAATGGCATTGCGGGGTACAGGCGATGGCCGTCCTGGGCGACGCCTTGCCGAACCGCGCGGATGAACTCGGCTTCACTGTAGCCCCCTATGCCGGTTTCGTGGTCGGGGGTGATGTTGGTGGAGTAAATGGCGCCCATGGGCGTCAGCATTTTCAAACCGCCGGCGAACGGCTTGCCACCTGGGGCCGTGTGGCAAGCGGCGCAATCTCCGGCTTTTGCCAGGTACTCGCCAGCGTTATTGCGCTGGCTGTCGGCTCCCGCGTACGCGTGTGATAGTCCAGCGCTCAACCAGGCGAAGCAAAGGACGTGCATCAGTTTTTTTTTCACGATCAGGTTCCTTATCGGGCATCGATAAACCGATTCTCCGGGAGCCTGACCTGGCTGAATATTCGGTAAGGATGCGCACGTCCCCTGCAAAAACGCTCAATGGCGCGTCGTCTTGCCTATGCGATATTGCCTCTGAACTTGCGCATTGATCCCTTCATAAACGCCCCGGAGGCCCCATGGACAGTGTCGATCTCAACGTCCTGAAAAATGCTCTGCAGTGGCGCCGCGACGGCCATCAGGTCTGGCTTTACACCGTCATCCAGACGTGGGGAAGCGCACCACGCCCACCGGGCGCGATGTTGGCTTTGCGCGAAGATGGCATGGTGATCGGGTCGGTGTCGGGGGGATGCATCGAAGACGATTTGATCGCGCGTCGTCAGGCAATGCGACAGCAAATGCTGGATATCCCCGTGCAACTGATCACCTATGGGCTGAGCCGGGAAGAGGCCTCCCGTTTCGGACTGCCGTGTGGCGGTACATTACGACTCACCGAAGAACGGATAACGGATGCGTCCTGGGTCGAAGAGCTGCTGGCGCGCTGTGAAAACCACGAAATCGTAAGTCGTGAACTGTCACTCGGCACAGGTCAGTCGACATTGGATGCAGCGACAAGCGATGAGCTGGTGGAGTTCGATGGAAAGCGATTGAAGACTGTCTACGGACCGCGTTGGCGTCTGCTTTTGATAGGCGCCGGTCAACTGTCACGCTACGTGGCTTCCATGGCGCGGATGCTGGATTTCGACGTCCTGATTTGCGATCCGCGAGAAGAGTTTGCTTTTGGTTGGGAGGACGAAGGATCTCGTTTCGTATCCGGAATGCCCGACGATGCAGTGCAAGCTATCGCTCCTGATGCACATACTGCGATTGTGGCGCTCACCCATGATCCACGGTTGGATGACATGGCCCTGCTAACGGCACTCAAATCCAACGCTTTCTATATCGGTGCGCTCGGTTCGCGGGTCAACACACTCAAGCGTCGAGAAAATCTCGCGTTGCTTGGCTTGTCGGAGCAGGAAATCGCTCGATTGCACGGGCCGATCGGTTTACACATTGGCAGCCATACACCGCCGGAGATAGCCTTGTCGTTGATGGCTGAAATCGTCTCGATCAAGAATGGAATCGAGGCAGTGCAGAAGAAAGCATTCGTTGAGCCACACCTCTGCCAAGTGCGTGACGCTGATGAGGGAGAGAGGGCAGGTCGGCCAGTCGCCCGATGATGTCACAAACGTTAAATCACCCATATCACCTCGCCAGAAGCTATTTATGCCGCTGGGCTTTCATAAGATGCACGCAAATGGCGATGACTTCGTTGTTGTGGATTCGCGAAACTCGGCCAATCCAGTGACAGGCGCCATGGCCCCGCGAGATATCACGACGATCGGACCAACTATTGAAACCAAACCTCTGTTTCCTCTCAGGACGAACGTGCAGTTCGTCCAGATCATTGAATGGGATGGCGTGGGGCCGGTCTTTCTCATTGGGCCGGTAGAGAGAACTTTTTCGGGAACACTCACGGGTAGCCAGGCAAATGGGTAAGGCACCGTCGGCGGGTTTCCTGTGGCGAGAAGGAGGGTGTACTGAGCTTTGTTTAAACAGAAAAACCAGAGACGTTTAAATGAAGCTTGCTGTTACTGCATCGAGGCTACAACGCCTTGCGCCACCCCCTACACGTAAGACAGAATCCGCCGGCTTGTGCGTCTGGGGTACGGGTTTTATCGTTGCTGGGTCACTGAAAAACAGTGATCGGGTTTGGTAGCCCGGTATTAACTAGACGCATAGCGCACCGTTCGCAGACGTGTTTTACGTCTCTGATTTATGGTGGCCATGCGCAGGGCTCCTTCGGGGGCGCCGGGTTCATCTAGTTACCGGTCTACCAACCCGCGTATGGCCGCCACCCATTCGTTTGGTAGCGAGGGTGATGGCTCCTCTTCATGTGTTAACTAGAGAGTTCCATCTATGTTCAAACCTACGCCAAACCCACCGGAAACCGATCCGGCATCCCCCTACGAATCCCTCGATTCGAAAAAACTCCACGACGCCGCCGAACGCGCCCTCGACCACTACCTCAACCCGGGCGCCCACATCATGGCCAGTACCCACGAACCCGAACCCATGTTCCTCGCCAACCCCAAGTACGACACCGAATCCCTCCTGGCCAACGCCAGCGAGTCACTGGGCTCGGCCACCACCATGCTCAGCAACTTCGCGGCGTTATTGGACAACTCACACCGCAAGACCCTGCTGGGGATCACGCAAATGGTGATGCTGGGAGAGTTGGCGGTGAACCAGGCGTTGGATAACGTCGAGCCAAAAGCGTAAATCACAAGTCCCTGTGGGAGCGAGCCTGCTCGCGAAAGCGGTGCATCAGACGACCATCTCGTCGACTGATACGCCCTCATCGCGAGCAGGCTCGCTCCCACAGGTCTCGCAGGCTCAGCAGGCGCACATCCTGCATCTGATCCGTATTTTCCTTCGCCATCTGCCTCTGTAATGCACCCAGCCTGCGGCTCACAATGACAGCACGGTCCGCAGTCGCGCAGTCACTGCACCGTAAACTCATAATGTAGGAGGCCCTATGGGCAAGATGGCAATTTTCCTGGGTGGATTTCTGGTGTTAACCATTCTGATTGGTGCCTTGGCCACGATCTCTCCCGCTTAGTCCCTTCCTCCCGTCAGCAAAAAGCACAACGCCTCCACAGTGGGAGGCGTTGCAAGATGCGCATAAGGAAACGCCAGGCATCAACTCCTTTATTCGAGGATCCCCAGCATGTAGGCGCGGTCCACTACATGCCTGCGGGTACCGGCCTGGAATTTGCCGAACAGATTTTTCAGGTGCCATTTGACTGCTTGCTCACCGACATTCATGGTCAGGGCAATCTGTTTGTTTGACAGGTTGCGTGCCAGCAACTGCAGCACCTCGCGTTCTCTGGGGGTCAAAAGCCGGCTGGGTGAAGCGTTTGCCTGCGTGTGCGGTCGTGGCTTCGGGTCGGGAAGAGGGGTGGCCGGCGTCAATGACTGAGCAGGTTCCTGCTGGACAGTTTGCGCCCACTTGACGAGATCGGGATGAGTGTCCTGAAGGATGCGCTGCAGACCGGATTCTTCAGCCAGGCTGATCGCCTCGAGCAGGCAAGGCAGCCCATCGCCCCCCGACACCTTGAGCGCCAGGGCTTTAAGCAACTTGACCTGGACGATCTCGCGACCGCGCCGCAGGCGCTCAGCGGTCTCGTTAACGCCAGTCAGCACGTCCAGCACCGTCTGCCAGTCGCGTTGTACGAGGGCGACATAGGCGTTTGCCATCCCGGCTATCAGGCTCAACTCGGGTCCCAGCAAACCGTGTTGCTGGCGGGCGACATCCGGCAACAGGTCCTCCAGTCGGCGCCAGAGCGCCTGACAGGTTTCCCCCCGGCCATGCAGGGCGTTGAGTCGAATCTGTTCACCGAGGGCCACCATACAGAAACGCGCGATGCCACGATCCTCGCCGAGGGCGAACAGCGCCTCCAACAGATCATGGCCGCGATGCGCCTGCCCCTGCAAAGAAGCCAGGCGTGAGGCGGTGAGAAACCCCAATACAATTGCATCCGGTGAGGAGAGATGTTCGACCACATCCAGACGGTTGGCGAGTACCGTCGCCGCTTCCTGGATCTCATCACGTTCGTACAACGCCGTGGCCAGTCCGCAGGCCAGCCTCACCGCCACCGGGCTGCGTCGGCCGATATCCTGTTCGGCCCGCAGCAGGCTATCGCGCAACGTGGACTCGGCCGGCAACATGCGCCCCTCGTACAGGTAAGTCAGACCCATGCCCCACCCACTGCTCCCGCGGATCGCATCGAGCCCCGAGCTCCATTCATAGTGCGGCGCGCGCTGCAAAATACGCCGGGCCTTTTCCGGCTGGCCCTGAAACAGCGTCAAGCGCGCACTTTGAATGGCCAGGATGGCTTGGAGCTTGATCGACAGGCGAGTCCCTGCCTCCACCCAAGGGGCGATAATGGCCAGCGACTCGTCCGGCCGGTCGGCAAAAAAAGCCGCATTAGCGGCGATCAACGCCGCTTCGCCACGCATCTCTTCATTGGCAGTCGGGTCTTGTTGAATACGGGCAATCAGCCTGGCCGCTTCAACGTGTCGTTCACTCATTGCCAGCGACCAGGCCGCCGCCAGGCACATGCGCGGACGGGACTCGACCACTGCCTGGGGCAGTTCGGCGATCCATTCAAGCACCCGACTGAATTGCCCGCGCAGCATGACCTCGTACAGGCATTGTTCGATCATTTCGTAGGCTTGCGTGGCGCGTGCGGCCAACAGGTATTGCCGCGCAGCCTCCTCGAAAAAGGTGTGCGCTTCGAGCCAGCTCGCCGCCCGTTCATGGAAGGCTTGCCGTTGCGCCAATGGCAGGCGGGTAAAAAGCCCCTGGAGAAACTCCCGGGCCAGGGGGTGAAGGCGTACCCAGTCGCTGTCGATCCCTTCGACGAAGATCGGTGTCGAAGCGCACAGCCCCCGCAGCATTTCAGCTGCATCTTCATTACCGGTAAGTGCGACGCAGAGCGAGGGATGAACCGTGTCCAGCAAGGCAATACAAATGAGGAAGTCGACCTGTTCGACAGACAAGCGCGACACCAGGCTATCGACGAAGTAACGCTGGATATCGCCCGAACAGGCCGTCAACCCATCGACGGCCATGCTCAGGTTGGCGCTTTTCTCGATGGCCGTCATCGCCAATTGCAGGCCCAGTGGCCATCCCTCGGTGATTTCATTCAGGCGCACACAAAGGTCCGTGTCGATGCGTACCCCGAAACGGCTGCCGAGAATTGCCACGGTTTCTTCGACGCAAAAACGCAACTCATCGCTCGCCACTCTGACGTACAGCCCGCGTGCCAACAGGTCGGCTACCTGCAGGTTCAAACGCTTACGCGAGGCCATGACGATGCGCAGATTGGTCGGTGCGTTGTGCAGCAGATAGGTCAGCGAATGACGAACTGTCGCCTCGGGCAACGCATCGGCTTCGTCGAGAATCAACACGGTCTCACTGCCCAGGTCGGCGACCTCTGCCAGCCAGTAGGTCAACCCTTCCAGTTCGTCACGGCCATACTCGGGCATTCGTTCAAGCATGTCGGCGAACGCCTGCCGGCCACTGCCAATGGCCATGGCCGCCGCCAGCCCCTGGGTGAAACGGGCGCCATCGTCATGACCATCCAGCATCAGCCAGGCAACCACTGCTCCGCGTGAAAGGTACTCACGACGCCACTGGGCCAGCAGTGTTGTTTTGCCAAACCCCGCCGGACCCTGCACAGCAATCGCCACTTTATCGGCCAACGCCACAGAGTCGATGCTGAGTCGCTCCCGTAATCGGGCCGTTTTCTGGCTTCGGGGCGGGGTGGTCTTGAGGACCAGTTCCGGTTCTATGCGACACATGTAACGATGCCCCTCTACAGCGCGAGCAGTTTCCCCTTTTGAGTGCGTGCCTCAAACGGGGAAATCACCACTAATGAATACTCGGGGCCAGTGGGTAAAGCCCTTCATCGAACTGACTCAACCTCGGGAAATCGAGGGGCTGATCCTGGCCGAGGGTTTCCAGCCTCTGTTGATAGGCCACCAGAAAGTCCTCTCGGGCCTGGGCGCTGATGTACGGCACATGCCAGGCAACAAACGGCGGCAGGACGTCCAGCCCGACATAGGCCAGCGTTCCGCGCAGGAGCGGGCGCAACATATCCTCCAGCGGACCATGAATGGCGCCCTCGCCGAACATGTGTTCACGTCCCCCCAGAGTCAACGTCACCAGCGCTTTCTTGCCGCTCAGGCCGCCTTGATCGTAGAAGCGCTTGCCGCCGTAGCAAAGGCCCGAAACCAGGACGCGATCAATCCAGCCTTTAAGCATAGCCGGGACCGAAAACCAGTAGACAGGGAAGTTGAGAATCAACAGATCGGCCCACAACAGCTTATCCAGTTCTTGCTGAATATCGGCCGCGAGGGTCTGGTTCTTGACTCCCATTCGCTGCTCGAGCGCGTAGACCAGGTACTGCGGATTCTCGCGGGCGCAGAAATCCTCGGCACTGGCCACTGGATTCCAGTTCATCGCGTACAGGTCAGAAACCTGTACCTGATGCCCCTGCATTTGCAGGGTCTCGACCGCCTGATCGCGCAGCGCAGCGGTGAAGGAATTGGGTTCGGGATGAGCGTGCACAATCAAGACGTTCATGGTTTCCCTGCAATTGAATACGGGTGATTCGGCCCCGGACGCTTGCACCTCAAGCCCCCGGTAATCTGTAGTCGCTCAGCTGTTCGCGTAGCTGAGCCTTGAGGATTTTTCCGGTCGCCCCGATAGGAATCGCCTCGGCGAAAACCACGTCATCCGGAATCTGCCACTTGGCGGTCTTACCCTCATAGAACGCCAGCAGTTCCTCGCGCGAAACCACGCCGCCGGGCTTTCTGACTACCACGACGATCGGGCGTTCGTCCCACTTCGGATGCGCCACGCCGATGCAGGCGGCCATCGCGACTGCCGGGTGCGCGACCGCGATATTCTCGACGTCGATGGAGCTGATCCACTCGCCGCCGGACTTGATCACGTCCTTGCTGCGATCGGTGATTTGCAGATAGCCGTCGGCATCGATGGTGGCGACGTCGCCGGTGGGAAACCAGCCGCGGTCTTGCTCATCTTTCACCAGCGGATCACCGCCCTCGTTTCCAAAGTACGCCTTGACCACCCACGGTCCCTTCACCAGGAGGTCGCCGGAGGTCTTGCCGTCCCACGGCAGCGGCTTGCCTTGTGCATCGATGATCTTCATGTCGACGCCAAAAACCCCGCGACCCTGCTTCAGGCGAATGGCCATTTGCTGATCCGGCGTTTGCGCCAGGTGCTTGTTCTTCAACGTGCACACGGTGCCCAGCGGTGAAATCTCAGTCATGCCCCAGACATGCAGCACTTCGACACCGTATTGTTGCTGGAAAGCCTTGATCATGGCCGATGGGCACGCTGACCCTCCGATGACGGTGCGCTTGAGGGTCGAAAACTGAAGGCTGTTGGCCTCCATGTGCCCCTGCATCATCTGCCAGACCGTTGGCACGCCGGCAGCCAGTGTGACGCTCTCCGATTCGATCAACTCGTAGACCGACTTACCGTCGAGGGCCGGGCCGGGAAATACCAGTTTGGCGCCGACCAGCGCGGCAGAGTAGGGAATACCCCAGGCATTGACGTGGAACATCGGCACCACCGGCAGCACCGAGTCGCGCGCCGAAATCGCCATCACATCCGGCAAAGCGGCGGCATAGGCATGTAGCAGGGTGGAGCGGTGGCTGTAGAGCGCGCCTTTCGGGTTACCGGTCGTGCCACTGGTGTAGCACAGGCTCGAGGCCGAGTTTTCATCGAAGCTTGGCCAATCGAAGGTCGAGTTGCGCTGACCTATCCAGGTCTCATAGCTCACCAGTCCGGGCACGCCACTGTCGATGGGCAGAATGTCCTCGTCGCACAGTGCGATCCATTTCTTGACCGTGTGGCATTGCTCGTGAATAGCCTGCACGATCGGCAGGAAACTGAGATCGAAGCACAGGATCTGGTCTTCAGCGTGATTGGCGATCCAGGCGATCTGATCGGGGTGCAGCCGCGGGTTGATGGTGTGCAGCACGCGGCCGCTACCGCTCACGCCGTAGTAGAGTTCCAGATGTCGATAGCCGTTCCAGGCCAGGGTGGCGACGCGATCGCTGAACTGCAGGTGTTCATGATCCAGTGCGTTGGCCACCTGGCGTGAACGCGAGGCCACTTCGCCCCAGGTCGTGCGATGAATGTCGCCTTCGACTCGTCGCGAGACGATTTCGGCATCACCGTGGTGACACTGCGCAAACTCGATCAACGACGAGATCAGCAATGGTTGGTCTTGCATCAAACCCAGCATCCGGAAATTCCTTTGCAGTTGAACACGATGGAAAACTTGAGGGCCGCGCAGCGACTGCCGGCCCTCAACGCGAAGGCTTAGCGCATCGGGAAGCCACGTTCGCCAGGCCGGCGGTTGGGCGCCCAGCCGAGTTTGGTCAGGGTTTCATTAGCGTTGCTGTAGCGCTCGCCGAGCTTGTAGATGCGTCGAGCTTCCTCGCCGTTGGCGACCTCACGATTGAGTTCACGGGCAATACGCACCATCGATTCGATCTGCTGCACTGAAGTCATGCGCTCGCCTGTCGGGCCGCGCAGGGTGTCTTCGTTGCCGACACGCACGTGCAAGCCCAAAGCGATCGCCATCGCGTTCATCGGGAACACGCTGCGGCCCAGGCATTCGATGGTGAGCACCGCACCATCGGGCGTACGACGGACGAACTCGAGCAGGTCGGCCGGATGGGCAGCGGAGGAGCCACCGCCGACCGCCGCATAGTTGAGAACCAGCGGGCCGTTGTAGAGACCGCGCCGCACCAGGCGCTCGACCGAGTCCAGCGTGGCAACGCTGCCGAGCATGAAATGCGGCTGGATGCCCGCAGCGGTCAGGCGACGCAGATGCTCCACATGCCACGACGGGTTGGAAGGCACGACCATGTTGCGATAGGCCTCCTGCAACTCGGCGCCGGCGAGGGAGGTACCGGCGACGTCTTCTTCGGTGAACAGATCCATCGCATTGAACTGCGTGGTGTTGATCACGACCGTGACCTGATCCGGGCGCGGGGTGAGCTCGGCCAGCATGTGGCGCGTGTCGTCGCTCAACCACTTCGCAGCCTCACCTTCGGTCTCTGGCGCGAAGGAAATCGAGCCGCCGACTTGCAGGATCATTTCCGGCACGGCCTCACGCAGGCGCGCCAGCAACTCGTTGAACTTCGACAGGCGCTTGCTGCCCTTGCCGTCTTCCTCACGCACATGCACGTGCAGCACGGTGGCGCCGGCGTTCCAGCAATCGACTGCTTTCTGGACTTGTTCGTCCATGGTCACCGGGATGTCGTCGGAATCACCGGGCACCCATTCCGGCCCATATGGCGCGACCTGGATAACGAGTTTCTGCTGGTTTTCGGGCAAGAGAGAATCGTCAAAAAATTGCATGATGTGTCCTTTTTGTTGTCAAGCGGAGCCGCTAGGGCTCCGGGTGTGAGTACGCAATCAGCGCGTGGCGCAAAGCCCTGCTATGAACGTGTCAGCCTGTGGCCAATCACCGTGGCCTGAGGCCGGATTAAGGTGGCCGACCAGGCCCAGGTCGGCGAGTTCGGCTCCCCAGTCGAGTGCCAGTGCGGCGATGTGCTCGAACTGTCCCAAGGGGTCGTTGCGACTGGCGCCCACGATGCTGCGAAAGGGCAGCGTGGAGCGCGGCACGGGTAGCCAGCCGCCAGCGTGCAGTGCTTCGAGGGTGGGATTGCCCTCAGGCGCGGGTGATTCCAGATCGGGTGGCGTCGCCAGGAGCGCCCCCAGCACTGGGCGCTTTGTCTGTAGCGCCCAGTGCGCCACCACGATGCAGCCAGCGCTGTGCGCAACGATCACGAGTGGCCCGTCGATGGCTTGCGCCTCTTGCTCGATGGCCGCGACACGGACGGCGCAGTCCAGGTCATCGCGCCCCATCGGCGCAACGCTGCGAACGCGTGGCAGGCGTGCCGCCAACAACGTCTGCCAGTGCTGCGGCACGTCGCCACGCAAGCCCGGCACGATGAGAATGGTTGGCTCGATCATGGTGTGTCCTCGGGCCGTGTCAGAACGGGACGTCGCCGATGATTTCGGCGCGTTCCATCTTTCGGTTGCAGGGTGGGTAATCCATCACAGCCAGGTGCTGGGTGCTGCGGTTGTCCCACAGGGCGACGCTGTTCGGCTGCCAGCGGAAGCGGACCTGGTACTCGGGAATGCACGCCCGGCTGATCAGGTATTGCAGCAGATGCGCGCTGCCCGGCGCGTAGTCCAATCCGAAACGCACATTGTCGGGCGTGTGGTAGTTGGTGAAGTGCGTGGCGTAGCCGCTGACGAAAAGGACCTTTTCGCCTGTCTCGGGGTGGATGCGTACCACGGGGTGCTCGGAATCGGGGTACTGGGTGTGCAGCGCCTGTCGTTTTTCGATGGGATGCGCCGCACCGAAAGAGGACTGCAGGCTGTGACTGGCGCGCAGGCCGGCAATCTGGGTCTTGATGTGTTCCGGCAGACCCTCATAAGCCAGTACCATGTTGGCCCACATGGTGTCGCCGCCCACGGGCGGGCATTCGATGCAGCGCAGTACTGCACCGAGTGGTGTCTTTTGGCGCCAGGTAGCATCGCTGTGCCAGCCGTTTTCGTAGCGTCCTGCGCCGTCCGGCCTGTCGGGCGTTTTGTAGATAGTCTGCAGGCCTGGGTTCTCTGGATCGCTAGGAGCGTAGGGGTGCACGTCCAGCTCGCCGAAGTAGCGCGCGAAGGCCAGATGCTCAGCGCGGGTGATGTCCTGGTTGCGGAAAAACAGCACGCGGTATTGCAGCATCAACTTGCGGATTTCGGCCATCATCGCCGGGTCGGCCGAGGCGATGCCAATATTGATGTTGCTGATTTGCGCACCGATGGAGCAGGTGAGCGGCTCGACCTTGATCGAATCAGGCAGGGAGCCTGCGCGGACGATGGCAGGTGCACGAGGGGTCGTCATGGACGTGTCTCCGTGTTCGGGCCACCCCGGTGGCAGCCCTTGTTTTTGTTTTTGTGGTTCCGGCCAGAGGGAGTCGTCGAGCCTTCCTGAGGACGGACGGGGTTCAGTCGACGGCCGCGCGGTGCGCAGCCAGTTCCTCAAGCAGAATCGGTGCGCCCAGGCTCATCGTGTGAATACCCAGCACGCTCACGCACTGCAGCACGGCGTTGATTTCTTCCCCGGTGGCGCCCAGTTCGAGGGCCTTGCGGATGTGGCGGCGCACGCCCGGTGCATACATATGGGTGCACGACGCATCGACCGCGATGCAGATGAATTCGATCGTCTTCGCGTCGAGCGCGCCCGACACCATCGGGGTCATGGCCATCGCCATGAATTTCTCGGTCCATGCCGGATCGAGTGCGGCAAAAGATTCCCAGGCAGGGTTCCAGTTGTCGGTCTCGCGCAGCGAGTCGCAGACGGGCGTGGTCGGTGCAGGTATCGGTGGCAGGTTCATCACGGACTCCTTCAATCGTTCGGATGAAAATCAGTATCCGCATGCCGGGCACGGTTCGATTGACGGGTTGGGACATTCAGTTGACATGTTGGGACATGACGCCCCGTCGCTCCTGCTGTGCAGGACGAAGGGGCAGTGATGTCCCGGTGGTAACGGTGTCGTCAGACGGGGCGGTCGCCCTTGATGCCAGCGCGCAACATCAGCCGGGGTTGCGGGTGGTAATCGAATGTCGCGTAGTGCTGGGTCGAGCGGTTATCCCAGACGGCGACAGTGTTCGCCCGCCAACGCAGACGTACCTGGAACTCGGGGATCGTTGCCCGCGCAGCCAGGTAGCTCAGCAGATGGTTCCCTTCGTGCATGTCCTGACCGTACTGCACCCGTTTGCCGTCGTTCCAATTGGTAAAGTGGGTGACGTAGTTCATGCACACATAGAGGATTTTCTCGCCCGTCTCGGGGTGGATGCGCACCACGGGATGCTCGGGCGGCGGGTTCATCCCTGCCATTTCATGGCGCTTCTCAATCGGCATGCCGCCGCAGAATGCCGTCTCGATGCTGCTCCGGGCATACAGACCTTCGATTTGCAGTTTCACGTGTGCCGGAAGGGTCTCGTAGGCGAGCGCCATGTTGGCCCACAGCGTGTCGCCACCGAGCTCGGGACAATGGACGCAGCGCAAGACCGCACCCTTGAGCGGTTCGGACTGGTTCATGGTGTCCGAATGCCAATTGTTTTCGAAACTTCTGGGTTTGTCGTAACCGGGAATCTTGCTCCGGCCGGCTTCATCGATCGCAAGAATCTTTGGCGCATCCGGCATGCCGGCGTAAACCCTGTGCACATCGAGTTCGCCGAAGCGCTCGGCAAAGATCTGTTGCTGAAGCGGTGAAATATCCTGGTCCCGGAACACCAGCAGTTTGTGCTTGAGCCAGAGCGCCTTGATTTCGGCAAATAACTCGGGGTCCTGACCGGCATCGATCAGGCTGACGTTGCTGATCTCAGCCCCGAGGGCTGACGACAGATATTCAACCTTGAGAGAGCTCTTGAGTGCCGACGGCCGGACAATGGCCGGGGGACCTGGCACGGGGAGGGGAACGGGAGATTCGGTCAGTTCCATCGCATGGGCTCCTTCATTCGCTTGGATGAAAAAGCAGTATCAGCGGACAGAATCTGGTGCGATTGACGGGTTGGGACATCCAGTTACCCTTCCGGGACACGCGGGGAAGCGCTATCGGCTACCAGCGTTCACCCGTGTCGAGACGGATCGGCATCGGAGTCGACCGATTGGAGCGACAACGTTGCAGCCTTCTGCTGGCTCCGGGTCCGCGTCCGCCAGGTTGATGGCGACTCGTTGAATTCGCGAGCGAACCAGCGTGAGAAGGCACTCGCCGCCGAGAATCCCAGCAGGTCGGCAATTTGCGCGAGCGAACGCTGGCTGGAGGCCAGATACTCGCAGGCCAGTTCCAGGCGCACCGAATTGATGACCGTCCCGGCCGTTTCGCCCGCAGGCAACAAGTGCCGATGCAGGGTCCGTCGGTCAACGCCCAGATGCTGAGCCACACGCTCAACGGTACACAAGCCCGTCGGCAGCAGCATGCGAACAATCTTGCGTACCCGTTTGTCCGGTGTATCCGCATCGCCGACCAACTCATAATCGAGCCGTCGTTTGATATGACGGCCAATCTCCGGATCGGCCCTCGGGATGGGCATGTCGAGATCGCGCGTGCGCAAGACGATCGCGTTGCACTCCTGTGCAAACCGAACGGCGGGGCCGAACACGCGGTGATGGGTCGCCAGGCTGGCTGGCGGACCATGAGTGAAACACACACTGTCGGCACGGAGCGCCCCGTCAGTGAGCGCTCGAAGCATGCGCAGCAACAGACCGGCGAACATTTCAATCGGCTGCCGCGGGTCATGTCGGCCAGCTGTTGCACCGATATGCAGCAGGACCAGATCGCCATGCTCTTCCATGCGGAACTGGGTTTCCTCGTTGTGCAGGCACATGTAGCGGTTGATCGAATAGAGCGCCTGACGAAGAGTGGGCTCTTCGCGCAAAACCAGCGCCAGAGGGCCCAGGGAGGACAGTTGCCGGCTTTCGGCCAGCCTCAGGCCGAAGTCTTCACAGCCCGATAAGCGGGCGGACTCCTGAAGGAGCCAATACAGCGCGTCGGCGTTGACCATGATGTCGGCGTCGGCGAGAGCGGCGGGATTGACGTGCGCAGCCCGAAGCATCTTCAGGGGATCAAGTCCGACAGCGCGGGCGATGTGTTCATAGCCGCTGAAGCTCGCACTACGTACCAGGCCGTGCATGGTTGAGACTCCAGGTGGTGAGCCGGTTTGATACAAGAGGTGCTGACCACATTACACCCAGATATTCCTTGCGCAAAAGCACCCGGCGAGGCCGACGGTAGTTTCGATTCGTCAGCTCGCCTGAGTGGGCGTCGGTGTTGATCGCCGAACTAGTGCTTGAGCAAGCAAGTGGCCCGCACGTAGTGGAACGCTGCCAAAGGATAGAGCAGGCTGGCGAACAGCAAGGCGTTCCTGAGGCCCGTTGTGCTATCGCCATCAGCGAGCAGATCGCTGCCCAGGCCAACCAGTTGAGGGCCGATCACCAGACCGCCGATATTGGCGACGAGTACGCCAATGCCGACGATGGTGGCGCGCATGCGTGGCGGGGCGAGGTTTTGCAGGACGACCCAGCTCAATGCCACCGGGGCGTAGCAGAAAAAGCCTGGTATCACCATCGACCACAGCGCGGAAACATAGTTGTCAGCGAGCAATATTGCGACCATGCAGGGCCAAGCCAACAGCTGGATCAGCGCGCCAAGCAGCACACGGCGGGAAGGTTTGTGACGCGATACGCGGTCGGATAACCAATCCACGGTAATCGTCCCCAACATTCCCGCGACGCCGATGACCAGCCCCAGGGCCGGGCCCAGTTGGGTTTCGCTGACCTGAAAATTGCGGATCAGATAGGCCGGCATCCACAGCGCCAGAATGGTCGTGCTGGTCACCACCAGGGTGACGGCCGCGATCAGATGCAGCAGGCCGCGGTTGCCCAGAACAAAGCGCACCACGTCGAAAAACGGAGGTGCGGCTTCCTTGCTTTGCAAGAGGCTCGCCGGATCGGTTAGGCCACGCACCGGCTCGCGGGTGGTGAAATACATGAACGCTGCCAGAATGATTCCCGGTGCGCCCAGCAAGATAAAGGCCCAGCGCCAACCCCATTGACCGGCAATCAACCCGCTCAAGGTAAAGGCCAGGACCATGCCCAGACTGCCGCCGCTGGCAAACAGCCCGACCGCCTTGCCGCGTTCGCTCGGTGGGAACAGATCGGCGATCAACGATTGCGCTGGCGGCGTCGAGCCGGCTTCGCCAACCCCGACGAATATCCGCGCCATCGCCAGTTGCACGGCGTTGGTGGCCATCCCGCAGAACACGGTGCACACCGACCAGATGAACAGCGAAGCTGCGATCACATTGCGCCGATTGGAACGGTCGGCCAGCATCGCCACCGGAATCGCCAGCGTGGCATAGAACAGCCCGAACACCGTACCGGACAGAAAGCCCATCATGGTGTCCGAGACGCCGAGATCACGTTTGATCGGCTCCACCAAAATGCCCATCACATAACGGTCCAGCACGCTGAAGGTATAGGTCAGCCACAACAAACCCAGCATGTAATAGCGGCCGGGTATTACCGTTGTCGTACCGCTCTCGAGGGTACTTGTTTCCATCTTCATTTTTATTGTTCTCCAGGGTTAATGGAATTTCTGCACCAGCAACACGAACCCGACCAGGAACAGTGCTTCAGTGCCAAGCAGAAGGGCGGCGCGCGGACCGACTTTGCGTATATCCAGCAGCGACGTTTTCAGACCCACCGCCGCAATGGCGATCACCAGGCAGGCGCGCGAGACTTCATTGATCGCTGTGCCCACCGACGCAGGAATCCAGCCCAGGCTTCCCACGGCGGCCAGCATGATGAAAGCGATCAGGAAGGGCGGTATCAGTAGATCCTTGCTCTGTTGCTCGACGTTCCTGTTGCGCCGCCGCACGGCAAGGGTGATGACCATTACCACCGGCAGCAGCATTGCCACCCGCAGCATCTTGGTCAGCACGGCATAGTCGCCGACCTCATGGGAAATGCTGTAGCCGGCACCGACCACCTGCGCCACGTCGTGGATGGTGCCACCGAGAAAGATGCCCGCCGCGTCCTCAGGCAAACCGAGTGCCTTGACGATCAGCGGGTACAGAATCATCGCCAGGGTCGAAAGCACCGTGACGCCGGCAATCGTGAAAATGAGTTCGCGTTCCGATTTCTCGTCGCGTGGCAGCACCGCGGCAATCGCGATGGCCGCCGAGGCACCGCAAATGGCGGTGGCGCCGCCGGTCAAGATGCCCAAGCGACGGTCCAGGCCGAACACACGACTCATCACCACGCCGAAGCCGATGGTCAGCAATACCCCGGCGATGATCAGGCCGCCGTTGAACCAGCCCAGACCGCCAAGCTGCTCCAGCGTGATCCGGGCACCGAGCAGTGCCACGCCCAGACGCAAAATGCGCCGCGCCGCGAAGTCGATGCCAGGTTTGGCGCTGCCTTGAATAGCCACCGAATTCAACGCCATGCCCAACAACAACGCGTACAACAGCGCCGGGCCGCCACGGGCATCAGCGATGAAGGTCGCGGCGATGGCGACGACGATGCTCAGAAGAATCCCGGGCCAGTTGCGACGCACGTCGGCTACCCATGCTTCGCCAGCCGCGTACGGAGATGTAAATAGATTCATGCTAAGTACTCTTTGCAGGACGTTGCGTTTCGCGTTCCTGCCGTGACATGACGCCCATGCGAGTCAGCGCACCGGCTTGAGCCCGGCCAGTCGGATCGTCAAGCGATCAAGCAAACGGTCGGGAATAAAGTTGCGCACATACCACAGGCCCACCAGCGGATAGCGAGGTTTAGGTTTCGATGCTTCCAGTGCGTGGCAGATGGCATCGGTCACGACGTGCATTGGCTTGGCGCTCTTGAGCTCGTTGGCGGCGAACGCGGGCAGGGCAGCCATGGCGGTGGCATAGTCGGTGTCGATATAGCGGCCATCGGCCTGTTGCTGCGCGACCTTGTCCCAGATCGGTGTCTTGATCGGTCCGGGTTCGAGCGCACTGACCGAGATGCCATAGATCGACAGCTCGCGACGCATGCCGTCGCTGAGGGCTTCGACGGCATGCTTGGTCATCGCATAGAGCGAAACGAGCGGGAGCGCCATGCCTCCGCTGATCGAGCTGAGATTGATCACCCGACCCGGCACATGCCGGGCTCCGGCGCGGGCACCGAGTAGCGGCAGAAAGGCCTGGGTGACGGCGAGCATGCCAAACACATTGATCTCGAAGGCCTGCCTGACTTCCGCCAATGAGGTGTGCATCAGCGGGCCCATCGGGGCTACGCCGGCATTGTTGATCAGCCCCGCCAAACCGTTCTCGCCCACCGCCGCCTGTACTTGGGCCACCGCTGCCGGCAATGCGGTGGTGTCGGTGACATCAAACAGCAACGGCGTGAAGGCCTCGCCCAATTGGTTGCGAACGCGCACACCATCGGCTTCCTTGCGTACGCTGCCAAACACGCAATAACCGCGCGCGATCAGTGCTTGTGCAGTGGCAAAGCCGATGCCGGTGGAGACGCCAGTGATGACCACGGTCTTGCTCATTGTGTTACCTCTGGGAGGTTGGCAGCTCTGGCGGTGCCGAGGAAAAGGGATTTACCGGATGCCGATATCGATGACGTTTTTCTGGAACGCCGGTCGGGCGGCGATCGAGTCGTACCATCGCTTCAGGTTCGGATAGTGTTCGCGCTTCATCGGCAATCCGTACCAGCGATAGGCCAGGATCGCGAGCGGTATGTCGCAGAGGGTGATCGTGTCACCGGCGACGTAGGTGTTGTCCGCGAGGTGCTGGTCGAGTATCGCGAACTTGCTGGACCAGACCTTGCGGCCGCTGTCGATGGCCGCATGGTTGCGTTGGCGGATGGGCATTTTCACCATGCCGATCCACACGGGTTCGGCCGCTCGATAAGCCTCGCAGGATGACCAGTCAATCCACTGTCGCACGCGGGTGCTGACTCGTAAGTCGGTCGGGCACCAATGGGTCAGCGCATGCTTGGTCCCGAGGTACTGAAGGATCGCGTTCGACTCCCAGATGGCGAAGTCGTCGTCGATCACGCAGGGGATCTTGCCATTGGGGTTGAGCTTGAGGAATGGCGACGCGTGCTGGTCAACATCCTCGCGAATGAATTCGATATTGCACTCGTCGCACAGCCACATGATTTTCTGGACGCTGGCGGAGTTATCACGGCCAAGGAGCGTAAGCATCTTGATCTCCAGTGCTTGTTATTTTTATGGGTAAAGCGAGGTGCGTATCGTCTTCATACTGCTGGAGGAGCCGTGTCTGCGGATGACTATCCGGGACATTTAATGTACCCGCCGGGACATGCTTTTCCCGTTGTAGATCCCGCCGAATCCCATCGCTGCCTGACGTTTGAGTCTTCGCCCAAGCCTGCAAACGCGCCTTGTCTGTTCTCTTCGAATGGAGGCTGGCCTGCCACTCCATTAAATAATCCCCGCCCCAATTGCACCCTACCCATCGAGAGTAGGGTGGGTTTGCGCAAACTCGATAGGGTGAATTCCACGTTGCGACTGCGGTGCAGATCGAATGCTCGGTGGCACATGGCACTGGGTCATGGCACCTGATCGATAAGCGACGTGCTGTCGCTGTCGGCTATCGAGGGGAATTCCATGAGTCAAAGAGTGCTGATTGCGGGGGTGGGAATGACTCCGTTTGTCCCGCTGGGCGCAGGCGAAAGCACCGCGGCACTGGCGGGAAGGGCTATTCGCCAGGCGCTTGACGATGCGCGCATTGACTACGACCTGGTTGATCAGGTGTTCGCCGCTTGCGTCACCGGTGCGGTTGGTTGCAGCGAGCGGGCGCTGGCTGAGACCGGTCTTACCGGCATTCCCGTGTTCACGGTCCGCGATGGCTGCGCCGCCGCCACCAGCGCTTTTCAGTTGGCGCGTCACAGCGTGTTGTGCGGCGAGGCCGAATGCGCGTTGGTGCTGGGCTTCGAAAGCATGCCGGCGGACGTGTCCAATCGGGCGTTCTTCGGCCTGGACGATTTGGCTTCGCAAGCCTGGGACGGCCTCGAACAGGTTGACGCCTCCCTGGCCTTTCTGGCTCGCCGCCAGCATCCGGCTGCGCTGTTCGCTGCCCAGACCAGCTGGTTGTTGACTCGCATGGGCGTGGCTCAGGCCAGCTTCGAAGCCGTATTGAGCGAAGCCAGGGCGCACGCCAGTTCCAATCCCTTGGCCGTGCTGAATCATGGCGCTGCGCTCGATGGCTGGCTGGCCCCCTATCTATGCCCACCCGCCTGCGGGGCAGCGGCGGTGCTGCTTTGCAGTCCGGCTTTCCTCGCCCGATATGGCGCCCGGGGTGGTGTCGCGGTGCTGTCCAGCGTTCGTGGCAGTGACACTGCCTGCGAACAGGAGTCCGGCAACGTACTTGATGTGTTGGGGCGCGCCGCGACTCGCCGCGTCGCCCTGCAAGCTTACGAGCATGCCGGGCTCGGACCCGACGAGATCGAAGTGGTCGAGCTGCACGACCAGAGTGTCGGCGACTTCATGGTCTACAGCGCCGCCCTGGGTTTTTGCGAGGAAGACCAGATCGACACATTCGTGCGTGAGCGTCGCAACGCCCGGGGGGCGCACATGGCCGTCTGCGCCTCGGGTGGTCTGCTCGGTCGCGGCCATGCACCCGGCGCAACGGGCCTGGCGCAAATCGCTGAACTGGTCTGGCAACTGCGCGGCACTGCCGCCAGTGGACAGCACTCAGGTGCAAGGACCGCACTTCAACACAGCGCGGCCTTGGGGCGCGCGGTATCGGTAACCATCCTGCAGCGAACTTAAGGACAGCTGCGCAGGCCGTTTCAACGCATTTCCACGAACCACAGAGAAGGTGAGATGAACAATAACAATAAGATCTGCCAGGTAAATCTGCGTCGAGGGCTTCTGGCTTCAGCGATTCTGACCGGGTTGGGCCTCGGGCCCGTACAAGCCCTGGAAATCACTACCGGGAACGAAGACTTGGCGGTGCGTTTCGACAACACCTTCAAGTTCAACTACGCCCAGCGGGTCGAAAGCCCCAACAGCAAGTTGGCCAATTCCTGGAACAACAACGACGGTAACCGCAACTTTTCGTCCGGTAGTGCGGTGTCCCAGCGTCTGGATGTGCTCTCGGAACTGGATGTGGTTTACAAGCAAAAGGCCGGCTTTCGTGTCAGTGCCAACAGCTGGTACGACCATGCCTACGACAATGTCGGCAGCAGCAACGCGGCGACCAATCAGCTCAACAGTGGTGTGCCGGATTCGCGCCATGTGAGCGGTTACGTCGACCGCTATTACAATGGCCCATCGGCCGAGATCCTCGATGCCTTCGTGTTCGGCAGCATGGAAGTGGGCGAAGAGTCGATGCTCAGCGCCAAGCTCGGCAAGCATACCCAATACTGGGGCGAAAGCATCCTGGCCTTTGCCCACGGCAACAGCTACGGCCAGTCCGGCCTGGACATTTCCAAAGCGCTGGCGGTGCCGGGCACCGAAGCCAAGGAACTGTTCATCCCGCGGAACCAGTTGTCCACCAGTTTCACGGTCAACCCGGAGCTGACCCTCGGCGCGCAGTACTTCCTCGACTGGGACGCCGCGCGTTTACCGGAGTCCGGTACCTACCTGGGCTTCAATGACGGCATCCAGAATGGCGGGCATAACCTGTCGCTGATCGGTGGTTTGAATCCACGATTCGGTACGCCCGGGCCGCTCGGTGCCAACCAGTTCCTGCGCCTGAGCAATGGCCATACATTCACCCCGGACAAACGCGGCGACTTCGGTTTGATGGCCAAGTGGAGCCCGGAATGGCTCGACGGCACGCTCGGTTTCTACTACCGCAACACCTCCGACATCCTGCCTAACCTGGCGCTGCAACCGACCGCCGTCGGCCCGGCGCAGCTGATCTCCGGCAACATCGGCAGCTACAACCAGTTCTACGTCGATGACATCGACATCTATGGCATCAGCCTGTCGAAAAGCATCGGCGGGGTCAGTGTCGGGTTCGACCTCAACTACCGCGAAAACATGCCGCTGGCCAGCGTGCCCGGCAGCGTCAGTCCGGCCGCCGCCAATGCTGGCGTGCCTGGTTTCATCGGCAGTTTCGATGGCAACAACGGCGTCGCCCGCGGCAACACCGTGCACGCGGTGCTCAACGGCGTGACCACCTTCGCCGATACGCCGCTTTGGGATGCGTCTTCGTTGCTGGTCGAACTCGGCTACAGCCGCTGGCTGGATGTGACCGACAACAAGCAGCTGTTCAAGGGTGAGGACTGGTACCACGGCACCGACAAGGTCACCAAGGATAACTTCATCGTTGGCGTCAACTTCAACCCGACCTGGTATCAGGTGTTCCCCGGCATCGATATGTTCATGCCGATGACCTACAACGTCGGCCTCAACGGCAACTCCGCCGTCCAGTTGGGCGGTAACGAGGACGCTGGCAGCTATTCGGTCGGCGTCGGCATGGATGTGCACAACCAGTACCGCTTCGACCTGAAATACGTGGACAACTTCGGTCCGTTCGATACCTGCAGTTCGCCTGGCAACGCTGGCAATCAGGGAGATGGCGCGGCACCGGGTGCCAACGGCCAGTACAACTGCGTGCCCGGTCAAACCACCGCGTTCGGCGGCACGCCATCCCAGCTCAAGGATCGCGGCATGGTCACTTTCACTTTCAAAACGACTATCTGATCGAACCGTTGCTCAGCAACAGGAGATACTCCATGAAATTCGTCAAATCAGTACTGGCCACCACCTTGGCGCTGGCCGTCGCCGGAGCCGCGCATGCGGCCGTATCCCCGGACCAGGCTGCCAAGCTTGGCACCACTTTGACTGGCGTCGGCGCCGAGAAGGCCGGCAATGCCGACGGCAGCATCCCGGCCTACACCGGCGGCCTGACCACCGTGCCAGCCAATTATGTGAAAGGCAGCTCCCTGCGCCCCGACCCGTTCGCGGGCGAAAAGCCCAGGTCAGTGATCGACGGCAAAAATGCCTCGCAGTACGAGGGCAAGCTGACGGCCTCGACCCTGGAATTGCTCAAGCGCTACCCGAGCTTTCGCGTCGATGTGTTCCAGACCCACCGTACCGTTGGTTTACCGCAACGACTGCTGGACAACACCGCCAAAAACGCCGTGGCGACCCAGGCACTCGAGGGCGGTGTAGCGCTGGAAAACGCCTTGCCAGGCATCCCTTTTCCGATCCCGGGCGATGGCTATGAGGCCATGTGGAACCATCTGCTGCGCTATCAGGGGCATGCCCTCAACATCAAGTACGACAACTGGAACATCGATTCTTCCGGTCGCGCGACCCTGGCCACCACCAGCAACGGCTTTACTGAGTACCCGTTGTATGACCCGGCGCGCACCACGCCGGCCAAAGAAAGCGATGTGTTCTTCAAGACCAAGTTCTATTACCAGGGGCCGGCTCGTCGTGCCGGTGAGGCGGTGTTGCTCAACGATGCGGTAAACCCGCTCAAGCAGCCGCGCCGTGGCTGGCAATACTTGCCGGGGCAACGCCGCGTCAAGTTGGCACCGGATCTGGCTTACGACACGCCGAACCCGGGTACGGCCGGCAGCTCCACCTATGACGACAGCTGGGTGTTCAATGGGGCGCTGGACCGTTACGACTTCAAGCTGGTGGGCAAGAAGGAGATGGTCGTTCCGTACAACACCTACAAGCTCAACTACCACGACAAAGCGGCGGACATCACCACGCCGAACCATATCAACCCCGACCTGGTGCGTTGGGAACTGCACCGTGTCTGGGTCGTCGAGGCAACGCTGAAACCTGGCAAACGCCACATCTACAGCAAACGTACCTTCTACCTCGACGAGGACAGCTGGATCGCCCTGGCGTCCGACGAATATGACGCCAACGGCAAACTGTATCGCGGCTCCTTCGCTCACATGGCGTACAGCTACGACGTGCAGGCGCCGAATGCGGACAACTTCATGACCTACGACTTCGTCGCGGGCAGTTACGCCATCTCCGGCGTTTACGGCCCTTACGGCGGCATCAAATACATCGAGCCACTCTCCAAAGCCCAGTGGGCACCGGAGTCGCTGGCCGGCGCGGGTATCCGTTAACCGAACTCCTAGCGTCACTTTCCATCGGGAAGCGGTAGAGCTTCCCGGTGGTTTTTTTATCCGGGAAACAGTTATGAAAAACTCCAAGTGGATGGCGTTGGCTGCATTGGCCGTGGCGCTGGCGCTGCCGTTCACCCGAGCCGTGGTGGCGGCACCGTTCGCCGATACCCTGGACAGTCCGGCCATTCAGAGTGAAAAGGCGGTTCATGGCGCGTTTACGGGACTGGCCAGTGCTGGAAAACGTCTGGTCGCGGTGGGTCAGCGCGGGCACATTTTTTATTCGGACGATGCCGGTCAGCAATGGCACCAGGCACAGGTGCCGGTCAGTTCCGACCTGGTTGCCGTGCATTTTCCAACTGCACTTCAAGGCTGGGCCGTGGGCCACGACGGGGTGGTGTTGCATAGCAGCGACGGCGGTGAAACCTGGCGTCGTCAGTTCGACGGACGTCAAGTCGGTCCTCGGTTGTTGAAACAGTACCAAGTGTTGGCAGCACAACAGCCGGACGACCCGGTGAGCGTTGCATTACTCGCTGAAGCTCAGCGGATGACGGAGGAGGGTGCCGACAAGCCGTTCCTTGATGTGTGGTTCGAAAACGACCGCATCGGCTATATCGTCGGCGCTTTCAACCTGATTTTCCGGACCGACGACGGTGGTCAAAGCTGGATCCCCTGGCTTGATCGCACAGAGAACCCTTCCGCGCTGAACCTGTACGCGATGCGTCCGGTGGGCAATCAACTATTCATCGTCGGTGAACAAGGGCTGGTGCTCAGGCTTGACCCCGCATCCAAGCGTTTCGTTGCCACCCCGACACCTTACAACGGCACCTTCTTCGGCATCACCGGCAAACCCGGTGCGGTGCTGGTCTTCGGCCTGCGCGGCAATGCGTTTCGAAGTGTCGATGGTGGTGTCAGCTGGAGCAAGGTCGAACTCGGCCTGTCCTTGAGCATCACCGCCAGTACGGTGACTGCCGATGGGCGAATCATCCTGCTGAGTCAGGCCGGCCATGTGTTGGTCAGCGTCGACGACGGTGCCAGTTTCAAACTGCAGCCACAAAACGGCCTGACGCCGGTGGCCGCAGCCCAGGTATCGAATTCGGGAGCGCTGGTGCTCGCCGGTGTTCGTGGCCTGCGTCAGTTACCCCTCGAATAAGCCCACTGTCGTATAACAAAAAAAGAGACAAGAAACGTTATGGGTAATCACGAACTCGATACGATGCCGGTGATCCGGGAGCTCAAGGGCTTCGATGCACGCTCCGGCAACCTGCTAGAACGCCTGATCTTCAACAACCGCCTGCTGGTGGTGCTGACCTGCCTGGTCGTGACCGTCCTGCTCGGATACTTCGCCGCTACTAGACTGACGCTCAATGCCAGCTTCGAGAAGATGCTGCCGCAGAGCCAGCCGTTCATCAAAAACTACCTGGACAACCGCCAGTCCTTGCGTGGCCTGGGCAATGCAGTGCGGGTGGTCGTGGAGAGCAGCGAGGGCGACATCTACGACCCGAAATACCTCGAGGTGCTCAAACAGATCAACGACACCTTGTTCATTACTCCCGGCGTCGACCGGGCCTGGATGAAGTCGCTGTGGACGCCCTCCGTGCGCTGGACCGAAGTGACCGAGGAAGGCTTTCGTGGTGGACCGGTGATGCCCGATGCCTATGACGGCTCGGCCAAGGGCGCCGAGCAGTTGCGTCAGAACATCGCCCGCTCGGGCATTGTCGGCAGCCTGATCGGCAATAATTTCAAGTCGAGCATGATCTTTGTGCCATTGCTGGAAAAGGACCCGGTCACCGGCCAGGCCATCGACTACCACGCTTTTTCGCGCATGCTCGAAGAACAGCTGCGCAATCAATACGAGTTCGCAGGAAGTCACGCTGTGCACAGCGCCGGCGAGGAGGGCAAGGGGCCCATCAAGATCCGCGTGATCGGTTTTGCCAAGCTGGTCGGCGATCTGCTTGATGGCTTGATGCAGGTGATGATGTTCTTCGGTGCCGCGGCGTTGATCGCCACCGCCATCATTTTTTTCTTCACCCGTTGCGTGCGTAGCACCGCGCTGGTGATCATGTGTTCAGTGATCGCCGTGGTCTGGCAACTCGGCCTGGTGACCCTGTTTGGCTATGCGCTCGATCCGTTCTCGATCCTGGTGCCGTTCCTGGTCTTTGCCATCGGCGTCTCCCATGGTGCGCAGAAGATGAATGGCATCATGCAGGACGTCGGGCGCGGCACCCATTTGCTGGTCGCTGCGCGCTACACCTTCCGCCGCCTGTTCCTCGCCGGTCTCACCGCGCTGTTGGCCGATGCCGTCGGCTTCGCCGTGTTGATGCTGATCGACATTCCGGTGATCCAGGACCTGGCGGTCACCGCCAGTATCGGTGTCGCGGTGTTGATCTTCACCAATCTGGTGCTGCTGCCGGTGCTGCTGTCCTATTGGGGCGTCAGCCGCAAGGCGGCCGCCCGAACCCTGCGCCAGGACGACAAGAAATTGCAGGGCAAGGGTGTGGGAAATCTGTGGAGCTTTCTTGATCGTTTTACCGAACGGCGCTGGGCAATCGGCGCGGTCGTGGTAGCGGGCCTGCTGGCGGTGGGCGGCTTTATGGTCAGCACACAATTGAAGATCGGTGATCTCGATCCCGGTGCGCCCGAGTTGCGTTCGGACTCGCGTTATAACCGTGACAACGCCTACATCACCGCCAATTATTCGTTGTCCAGCGACCAGTTCGCCGTGATGATCAAAACCGCCAGCGAGGGCTGCCTGAAATACGAAACCCTGGTTGAGGCGGACCGTCTTGGTTGGTTGCTGCAACAGCAGCCGGGCGTGCAAACCACGGTGTCGTTGGTTAACGCGGTGCGGCAGATTACGGCGGGCTCTTACGAGGGCAACCCGAAGATGCTGACCATCGCGCGTAATCAGGACGTGCTCAACTACGGCGCGCAACAAGCTTCTGTGAACAACCCCGAGCTGTTCAATAACGATTGTTCGATGATGCCGGTGGTGGCCTATCTGGCCGATCACAAGGCTGAAACCCTCGATAACGTGGTCAAGGTCGCCGATGCCTTCGCTCGCGAACATAACAGCGACGAGCGCCAGTTCATGCTCGCCGCTGGCAGCGCAGGGATCGAGGCGGCGACCAACATCGTGGTGCGCGAAGCCAACCGCACCATGTTGTTCTACGTGTATGGCGCAGTGATTGTGCTCTGCTTTATCACCTTCCGCAGTTGGCGTGCGGTGGTGGTGGCCGTGGTCCCGTTGATGCTGACCTCGATCCTGTGCGAGGCACTGATGGTCTGGCTCGGCATGGGCGTGAAGGTCGCGACCCTGCCAGTGATCGCGCTTGGCGTGGGCATCGGCGTCGACTACGCGTTGTACCTGCTCAGTGTCCAGCTGGCCCAGCAACGTGCGGGCCTGTCCTTGACCGACGCCTACAGGAACTCGGTCGCCTTCACCGGCAAAGTCGTCGCTCTGGTGGGCATCACGTTGGCAGCCGGCGTCATCACCTGGGCCTGGTCGCCGATCAAGTTTCAGGCCGACATGGGCATCCTGCTGACCTTCATGTTCATCTGGAACATGATCGGTGCACTGGTGCTGATCCCGGCGCTGTCTCATTTTCTGCTTCGCCATCCAGAACATGCCTCGTCCAGGTTCAAAACCACAGCGATGGCATCGAGTCACACTAATTCGAGAGTTCCCTCATGAGTGATTACAAAGCCCCCCTGCGCGATATGCGCTTCGTCCTCAATGAAGTGTTCGAAGTCGCCAAACTCTGGGCCGAGCTGCCTGCACTCGCCGAGACCGTCGACGCGGAAACGGTCGAAGCCATTCTCGAAGAGGCCGGCAAGGTCACCAGCAAAAGCATCGCGCCTCTGAGCCGTGCGGCGGACGAAGAAGGTTGCCATTGGGCGGACGGTGCCGTCACCACGCCGGCAGGTTTCCCACAGGCTTATCAGACTTACGCCGAAGGCGGTTGGGTCGGTGTCGGTGGCGATCCGACCTATGGCGGCATGGGCATGCCCAAGGCTGTTTCGGCTCAGGTCGAAGAAATGGTCAACTCCGCCAGCCTGTCGTTTGGTCTGTATCCGATGCTGACCGCCGGCGCCTGCCTGTCGATCAACGCCCACGCCAGCGAAGAGTTGAAAGCTGCGTACCTGCCGAACATGTACGCCGGGGTCTGGGCCGGATCGATGTGCCTGACCGAGCCGCACGCCGGCACCGACCTGGGGATCATCCGCACCAAGGCTGAACCTCAGGCCGACGGTTCCTACAAGGTCAGCGGCACCAAGATCTTCATCACCGGCGGCGAACACGACCTGACCGAAAACATCATCCACCTGGTACTGGCCAAGCTGCCGGACGCGCCAGCGGGGCCGAAGGGTATTTCGCTGTTCCTGGTGCCCAAGTTCATGGTCAATGCCGATGGCAGCCTGGGCGCGCGTAATCCTGCGAACTGCGGTTCGATCGAACATAAAATGGGCATCCAGGCGTCCGCGACCTGCGTGATGAACTTCGACGAAGCCGTGGGTTACCTGGTCGGCGAGCCGAACAAAGGCCTGGCGGCGATGTTCACCATGATGAACTACGAGCGTCTGGGCGTCGGTATTCAGGGCCTGGCCACTGGCGAGCGCTCGTACCAGAACGCCGTCGAATACGCCCGCGACCGCCTGCAAAGCCGTTCCCCGACTGGCGCGCAGAACAAGGACAAGGTCGCCGACCCGATCATCGTCCACCCGGACGTGCGTCGCATGCTGCTGACCATGAAAGCCTCGAACGAAGGCGGCCGTGCGTTCTCCACGTATGTGGCCATGCAACTGGACACCGCCAAGTTCAGCGAAGACGCGACCACCCGCAAACGTGCGGAAGATCTGGTTGCACTGCTGACCCCAGTGGCCAAGGCCTTCCTGACCGACCTCGGTCTGGAAACCACCGTTCACGGTCAGCAGGTTTTCGGCGGCCACGGTTACATCCGTGAGTGGGGTCAGGAGCAACTGGTTCGCGACGTGCGCATCACTCAGATCTACGAAGGCACCAACGGCATTCAGGCGCTGGACCTTGTAGGACGCAAGATCGTCGGTACCGGCGGCGCGTTCTACAACCTGTTCGCTGACGAGATCCGTCATTTCACCGCCACCGCCAGCGCTGATCTGGCTGAGTTCACCAAGCCGCTGAACGATGCCGTGACCACCCTCGACGAACTGACCTCTTGGTTGCTGGACCGGGCGAAAAACAACCCGAACGAAATCGGCGCAGCCTCGGTCGAGTACCTGCAAGCCTTCGGTTACGTGGCGTACGCCTATATGTGGGCACTGATGGCCAAGGCGGCCTTCGGCAAAGAAGCGCAGGACGATTTCTACGCGAGCAAGCTGGGCACGGCGCGGTTCTATTTCGCCCGTCTGCTGCCGCGTATTCACTCGTTGAGTGCGTCGGTGAAGGCCGGAAGCGAAAGCCTGTACATGCTAAATGCGGAACAATTTTGATGCGGCATGTCTCACGCCATCATCCTTTACCACTGCGCTGCGCGAGCAGGCAGTTGAAACCCTGCAGGCCCAAGGGCATTAGGTACGGGTATCCGACCTTTACGAGATGGACTGGAACCCGGTGGCCAGTGCCGAGGATTTCTCCATCAGAGAGAATCCCGAGTATCTGGTTTACGCGCTCGAACAGCGACGAAACAGCAAAGAACAAGCACTCGCCGCTGATACACAGCAGGAGCTTGAGAAGTTGTTATGGGCAGACCTGCTGATCCTCAACTTTCCGATTTACTGGTTCTCGACACCGGCCATTCTCAAAGGCTGGATAGATCGGGTATTGGTGTCCGGTATCTGCTATGGCGGTAAACGGTTCTACGACCAGGGAGGCCTGAGCGGCAAAAAAGCACTGGTAGCCGTGACACTGAGCGGGCGCGAACATATGTTCGGGGAGGGCGCGATCAATGTTCCGAATGTCTGGTTCCACAACGTTGAGTACGTTGCCGCCGAGAAGATCGGTGCGGAGACGGTTACCTACGTCAGCAATATCTACAAGTACTCCATTGCCTACCAATTGATCATGCAAGCCAACGCGGCGAAAGCCGAGGCTGCGCAGACGTTGAAAGACCAGAGAAAAGAGGCGCCTTGATGGATCTATGTGACGACCGGAGCGAAAAAATCTTTTCAACCTACACTGAATTGGGTTGAGAACGCCCTGGAAAAAGACAATGACCTTCACTGGCACCACTAGCGTGGCCACGTCTGGCCAGGAGGCGGAGCGCACGATGATGATCGTTGCACTGGGTTGCAACCTCGCCTGGGGGCTCGCGGACGCCGATGACGTTTCTGGTGCTGGATGAGACGGCACTCGCCGTACGCGTTTCTAACCTGGTCGGACTCGCAGTGCTGTTCATCGCTGGTTGGGTGCTCGCCAAATACGCTGGCGCAAAACCGTGGCAAGGTGCAATTGTGTTGGCAGTCACCGGTGCTGTTCTGATCACCGCGATCATCGCGCTCGGTAGATGAACAGATTGCAACCCTACGCTGTTTATTGGTGAGGTCTCGATCATGACAAAAGACAAGAAAAAAGCCCCCAAAAGTAACTCTGCTGAAAGCCTGAAACTGAAGAACAAGGATTATCTTGAGCAACTGCGCAGCCTGCACGCCGAACTGGTCAAATTGCAGGAGTGGGTAAAAGCCAAGGGCATCAAGATCTGTATCGTCTTCGAAGGGCGCGATGGCGCTGGCAAGGGCGGGACGATAAAAGCGCTCACCGAACGCGTGAGCCCCCGTGTCTTTCGGGTGGTGGCGCTAACGGCGCCGAGTGAACGAGAGAAAAGCCAGATGTATGTCCAGCGTTACCTGCCGTACCTGCCCGCGGCGGGCGAAGTGGTGATCTTCGATCGCAGTTGGTACAACCGGGCGGGCGTCGAGCGTGTGATGGGTTTCTGCACTAAACAGCAGGTTGCCACTTTCCTGAAGACAACGCCTCTGGTGGAGCGGGCAATCGTCGACTCGGGCGTGATCCTGCTCAAATACTGGCTGGAAGTCAGCGAAGAGGAGCAGACCCGCCGGCTTCAGGCGCGCATCAAGGATGGACGCAAAATCTGGAAGCTGACCTCCATGGATCTCAAGTCATACAGCCGCTGGTATGACTATTCACGCGCGCGTGACGACATGTTCAAGGCAACCGACACCGAACATGCCCCATGGCTAGTGGCCAACTCCAACGACAAACGGCGGGCGCGCCTTAACATCATCACCGATTTGCTCAGCCGCATCCCGTACAAGGATGTCGCACGCGAGGAGGTGATATTGCCCAAGCGGCAGAAGCCAGGCGGCTATCGCGACCCGGATTATCCGCACCGGCGAGTGCCCGAAAAATTCTGACGGACACGTTTAAGCGAATCTGCGCTGTATACCTACAGGCCACAGCTCTATGAGCGATTCGGATTCTTCGCCTCCCGCCCGGGAACCGGGCCGGGTTGCACGTCGCGATGCCGGCGACGATACCGGCTGGGGTCGCTGGCTTCCTGGAGTCCGCACGCTGCGCGGGTATCAGGTTGCCTGGTTGCGTCAAGACATCATGGCCGGACTGGTGCTCACCACGATGTTGGTGCCCGTGGGCATCGCCTACGCCGTGGCATCGGGCGTACCCGGCATCTATGGCCTCTACGCGACCATCGTTCCGCTACTCGCATACGCATTGTTCGGGCCTAGCCGGATTCTGGTGCTGGGCCCGGATTCGTCATTGGCCGCCGTTATCCTTGCTGTCGTCCTTCCTCTGTCGGGCGGCGACCCGCATCGCGCCATCGCCCTTGCGGGCATGATGGCGATCGTTTCAGGAACTGTGTGCATCCTGGCGGGCATCATGCGTTTGGGCTTCATTACGGAGTTACTGTCTAAACCAATCCGTTACGGGTACATGAACGGCATCGCGCTCACCGTATTGATCAGCCAATTACCCAAGATATTCGGTTTTTCGATTGAGTCCGATGGCCCGGGGAGAAACCTGTGGGCCATCTCCACCGCGGTGATGGAAGGCAAGACTAACTGGACCGCGTTCATGATCGGCGCAGCCACCTTGGTCGTGATTCTTCTGCTCAAACCCCACAAACGGGTGCCGGGCATTTTGATCGCAGTGGTCGGTGCGACTGTCGCTGTCGGTGTGCTGGACCTTGGCGCGCGCGCCGGGGTGTCGGTGCTCGGTGTTCTTCCACAAGGTTTACCTGCGTTCGCCATCCCCTGGATCACCCGCGCCGATATTGTCCCCGTGCTCATCGGCGGTTGCGCCGTCGCCCTGGTGTCATTCGCCGACACCAGTGTGCTTTCTCGTGTGTATGCAGCGCGGACCCATACCTACGTGAACCCGAACCAGGAGATGGCGGGGCTCGGTTTTGCCAATCTGGCGGCTGGATTTTTCCAGGGCTTTCCCATCAGTAGCAGTTCTTCACGTACTCCCGTGGCTGAAGCCGCAGGCGCCAAAACCCAGTTGACCGGCGTTGTCGGCGCGTTGGCAGTTGCCTTGCTGCTGGTGGTGGCGCCGAACTTGTTGCAGAGTTTGCCCAACAGCGCATTGGCAGCGGTGGTGATCGCATCAGCCATTGGCTTGATTGAAGTCACCGACCTGCGACGAATTTATCGCATCCAGCGCTGGGAGTTCTGGCTGTCGATCGTGTGCACCCTCGGCGTGGCTGTATTTGGCGCGATTGAGGGCATCGGCCTGGCCATTGTAATAGCCGTCATCGAATTTCTGTGGGATGGCTGGCGACCGTATTCCGCGGTGCTGGGGCAAGCCAAGGGCGTCAAGGGCTACCACGACATCCAGCGTTATCCCGACGCGAGCCTTATACCTGGCCTGGTCCTGTTTCGCTGGGATGCACCGTTGTTTTTTGCCAACGCCGAACTGTTCAATGAGCGAGTGCTCGACGCAGTGGCTGCATCGCCTACGCCCGTACGCTGGTTAGTCGTTGCGGCAGAACCCGTCACCAGTGTGGACGTGACCTCGGCCGACATGCTGGGTGAACTGGACGAAACCTTGCACGCGGCGGGCATCAAGTTGTGCGTGGCCGAGATGAAGGACCCGGTCAAGGACAAGCTGAAGCGATTCGGGCTTTTCGCAAGGCTTGGCGAAACGGCGTTCTTTCCCACCATAGATGATGCGGTCAGCAGCTATCTCGTGATTCATCCCGTGGATTGACCGGGTCGGCAGGACGAGGCTCGCTGAGTAGTACTGTAGTCACTCAGCGATGGTCGTTCTTGATGGCGTTTTCGAATGCGTTTATTTGCTAAGCCGGGCGCCACATGCTTTCGTGTTCCATACCGGATCGATACGTAAAGTGTTTCTGTCCTTGCTACCGCACTGGTTGCCAGCGATGAGGGGTTTAAATACTAGCCGCTCGTCGAAAATCGATGATTTATCCAAGGTATGGGCTGAAGTATGGGCTGTAGGATTTTGTCAAAGGCCAGAAACGACAAAGCCCTGAATAATCAGGGCTTTGTCGGTACAAATATGGCGGAGGCGATGGGATTCGAACTCATGGACCTGTTACAGTCGACGGTTTTCAAGACCGTTGCCTTAAACCACTCGGCCACACCTCCGTTTGCGTTGCGGGCGCCATAATACCTGAATGAAACACACTGTCAAACTCTCTGCATGGCTTGTTACAGAGCGTCTGTTATGATCTTTGCGACTGAACGTTTCAAACCAACAGGAGTGTCGCCATGCGCGAACAGGATTACGCAGTTAATAACAGCGTGCAGGTTGAGCAGCTAGAGGTTAGCCGCGTCCTGCGCAACACATACGGCTTGCTCGCTCTCACCCTCGCATTCAGCGGCGTGATGGCGTTCGTGGCTCAGCAGATGCGTGTCGGCTACCCGAATATTTTCGTGGTGCTGATCGGTTTCTACGGGCTTTTCTTCCTCACCAACAAACTCCGTGATTCGGCCTGGGGTCTGGTGTCGGCATTTGCCCTGACCGGTTTCATGGGTTTCCTGCTCGGCCCGATCCTCAACCGCTACCTGGGCATGCAGGGCGGCGCTGAAGTCGTCAGTTCGGCTTTCGCAATGACCGCGCTGGTGTTCGGTGGTCTGTCGGCTTACGTGCTGATCACCCGCAAGGACATGAGCTTCCTCGGTGGTTTCATCACCGCAGGCTTCTTCGTGCTGCTGGGCGCGACGCTGGCGAGCTTCTTCTTCCAGGTCAGCGGTCTGCAACTGGCGATCAGCGCAGGTTTCGTGCTGTTCTCCTCGGTCTGCATTCTGTTCCAGACCAGCGCCATCATTCACGGCGGCGAGCGTAACTACATCATGGCGACCATCAGCCTGTATGTATCGATCTACAACCTGTTCATCAGCTTGTTGCAGATCTTCGGCATCATGAGCCGCGATGATTAATCGACAGCCATGAGTAAAAAACCCGCCTAGGCGGGTTTTTTATTGCCTGAAATTCAGGGTCATTCAGAGATGACAAAAGTCGTAGGTCACGCCGCTGTAGATCCTTGGAACTGCGCCGCAGTAACTTTTTTGTTCCTTGAAACTCTTGGCGGCCACTTCGTCACCGCGGATCAATGTTTGTACCGTGCCGCAACCCGCGAGCATCAGCGCCGCGAGTAGTATTGCCTGGGTTTTCATACCGCCAATCCTTCGCCGGAAAACGGTCAATTTACGCGTTTTTAATCAAAACAGAACTCATGCCATCGGCGGCAATCGGCGTTTGACCGGGGTCTTCTTGACGATTGCGGTGTTGGTTTCGGCGTGACTGTTGAGGCGATCGAGCAGCGTGTCCAGTTGCTCCATCGAACGCACATGCAGGCGCGCGATGAAGCAGTCGTCGCCGGTGACTTTGTCGCACTCGGTAAATTCGGGGATCGCCTGAATCTGCCGCTCCACTTCCTGCAACTGGCCCGGCAACGGGCGGATCCGTACGATGGCCTGAAGTTGATAACCGAAGCACTTGGGGTCGATTTCTACGGTGTAGCCCTTGAGCACGCCACGCTCTTCGAGTCGCCGCAGACGCTCGGCAACGCTGGGTGAGGACAGGCCGCTGATCTGGGCCAGGGCCTTGAGCGAGCGGCGTGAATCTTCCATCAATGCGCTGATCAGCACTTGGTCGATGTCGTCGGTCATGGCAAATCCCCTGTTAGGCAGTTGACGGAATACGCCTTGATAAAAAAGGCAGAAACCGAGTTTAGCCTGCTTTTTGCGCTGGAGAAGCCCCTGGTCGGCTTGGCATAATTTGGGCTCAATTACGGGAGTCTGATGATGGACAACACACTACGTCGCGGTTCATTCGAAATGAGCGCCGCCATGCTGATCTCCGGGACCATCGGTTGGTTCGTGCTGGTGTCCGGGCAGCCGGTGCTGGACGTGGTGTTCTGGAGGTGCGTGTTCGGCGCCGGCACGCTGTTGTTGATCTGCGCGGCCTTCGGCTTTCTGCGCCCGGGCATTCTGACCCGCACCACGTTCCTGCTGGCGGTACTCAGCGGCGTAGCGATTGTCGGCAACTGGGTGCTGTTGTTCGCCTCGTATTCTCGCGCCTCGATTGCCATCGGCACCGCGGTTTATAACGTTCAACCGTTCATGCTGGTCGGGTTGGCGGCGCTGTTTCTGGGCGAGAAAATCACCCTGCAAAAGCTGTTCTGGCTGGGTATTTCGTTTCTCGGGATGCTGGCGATTGTCAGCGCGCATGGCGAGCAGGGCGCGGGTGGCAACGATTACCTGATGGGCATCGGCCTTGCCTTGGGCGCTGCGTTTCTGTACGCGATTGCGGCCCTGATCATCAAACACCTGACCGGCACGCCACCGCACTTGATTGCCCTGATCCAGGTCAGCACCGGTGTGCTGCTGCTCGCACCTTTCGCGCATTTTTCGGCACTGCCGCAAGCGCCAAGTGCCTGGGCCAGCCTGGTGACGCTGGGAATCGTCCACACCGGCGTGATGTATGTGCTGCTGTACGGCGCGATTCAAAAGCTGCCGACGGCATTGACCGGGGCGTTGTCGTTCATCTACCCGATTGCGGCGATTTTCGTCGACTGGTTTGCCTTCGGCCATCGCCTGGAGCCGCTGCAATGGGTCGGTGTAGCCGCGATTCTGCTGGCTGCCGCAGGTATGCAGCAGGGCTGGGGCCTGAAGTTTCGTCGGGCGGCCACACAATAAACGGGCGTCAGATGTTCCAGCGCGGTGCGGTTTTGGCCAGTCGCTGGCGCATTTCGCCGATGTTCGAAGCGAACTGGCGGATCAGTAGCCGATAGCCGTCCAGCGAGGTATAGACCGGTGCATCGAGACTTGAATTGACCGGCAAATCGAGGGGGCGACTGAGCCGCTGCGACGCGCCGGTTTTCAACGCCCGGGCCATGCCGATCAGTTGCACGCGAATCTGCCGGTGTTCGGCTTTGAAACTCGATTGCAGATGCGCCATGGCGTCGCGGTCGTTGGCATCCGGCCGGGTGTTGCCGAGGATTTCCAGGGTGCTGACGCACATCCGCAAATTACGCTGAATTGCATCGAGCTCGGTCATGGAAATCTTCACTTCCTTGGACACCGACGGCATCAGTGAACGCAGTTGCACCATCACCGCATTCAGGCGATTCATGAGCTTCAGGTGTTCGTCATCGGAGACGGGCTGTCCGTCGATGATCCGTCCGTAAATCGTCGCGCAATCGCGCAGCGAGTTGGCCAGGTTGTAGCGCCAGGAGTAAACCGCATACGACGGCAGGGCGAAGGAAAAGGCCAGGGCCACGCCAATCAGAATATCCACCCCGCGCCACAGTCCGTCAGAGATCGGATTGTCGCCATGCCCGGCGACAATAAACACCGTGATCCCCGCCAGTAGCGCCGTGTAACCGCCCTTGCCGATGGCGTGATACGAGAAAAACCCGCACACCACCGACATCACAAAATAGGTCAACCACGGCATCCCGAGCCAGGCTTGTTGCGCTACCAACAGCAGGCCGATACTGGCGCCGATCAACGTGCCGACGGCGCGCTCGGCGGCTTTTTTGCCGATGTTGCCGTGGTGCTGCAAACCGCCGATCACCACCAGCATCGTCACCGACGCCCACTCACCGTGGGGCAGGTTGATGCCGGTGGTCAGCATGATCGATGCCAGCAACCCCAGCGATACGCGTACCGCATGGATCAGCTTGGCGTAGCGATAGCGCCGATACGGGTCCAGCAACGGACGCAGTAGCCGGCGCAGCAGCGGTGGCAGTCGATGGGCTCTGAACGTGTTCAGGCTCGGTGTCCTCAGAAGATGTAATCGGTGGTCAGGAAACTCGAACTGCGTCCGCTGATGATCTCGCTGATGAGTTCTTTGTTGGTTTCCTGGAACTTGGTCGCCACCAGCGTGCGGATCGAAAACACCCGCAGCGCGTCATGCACCGACAGGGTGCCTTCGGCGGAGTTCTTGCGACCGTTGAACGGGTAGGTGTCCGGGCCGCGCTGGCATTGGGCGTTGAGGTTGATCCGGCCGACCTGATTGGCAAAGGTGTCCACCAGTCGACCGACTGCCACCGGGTTGGTGCCGAAGATACTCAACTGCTGGCCGAAGTCCGATTCCAGGACGTAGTCGATCACCGTATCCAGATGCCGGTAAGGCACGATCGGCACCACCGGGCCAAATTGTTCTTCCTGGTAGACGCGCATCTGCGGCGTCACTGGGAACAACACCGCCGGGTAGAAGAACGACGCCCGCGCTTCACCGCCATTTGGATTCACCACCTTGGCGCCTTTGCTGACGGCATCCGCGACCAGCGAGTGCAGGTACTCGACCTTGCTCGCTTCCGGCAACGGCGTCAGCGCAACACCGCTTTCCCAGGGCATACCCGGTTTCAGGGTGGCCAGTTTGGTGTTGAATTTCTCGATGAATGACTCGACCACGTCTTCATGGACGAAGAGGATTTTCAGTGCGGTGCAACGCTGGCCGTTGAACGACAGCGAGCCGGTCACCGCTTCGTTGACCGCGTTGTCCAGATCCACTTCCGGCAACACGATGCCGGGGTTCTTCGCATCCAGGCCCAGCGCCGCGCGCAAACGGTGTGGTTTCGGGTGGAGTTTTTTCAGGTCGCTGGCGGCTTTGTTGGTGCCGATAAACGCAAAGATATCGATCTTGCCGCTGGCCATCAGCGCGCTGACGGTCTCGCGGCCGCTGCCGTAGATCACGTTGATCACCCCGGCCGGAAAGCTGTCGCGAAAGGCTTTCAACAATGGGCGAATCAACAGCACCCCCAGCTTGGCCGGTTTGAACACCACGGTGTTGCCCATGATCAGCGCTGGAATCAGCGTGGTGAAGGTTTCGTTCAGCGGGTAGTTGTAAGGTCCCATGCACAAGGCGACGCCCAATGGAACGCGGCGGATCTGCCCGAGGGTGTCCTGTTCCAGCTCGAAGCGGCTGGAGCGGCGGTCGAGTTCCTTGAGGGCGTTGATGGTGTCGACGATGTAATCGCAGGTGCGGTCGAACTCTTTTTCCGAGTCCTTGAGGTTCTTGCCGATCTCCCACATCAACAGCTTGACCACCGCCTCACGCTGTTCGCGCATGTGGCCCAGAAACGTTTCGACGTGCTGGATGCGTTCGGCCACGCGCATGGTCGGCCACAAACCCTGACCCCGGTCGTAAGCGCGGACGGCGGCGTCGAGTGCAGTCAACGCGGTTTCTGCGTCGAGCAGCGGCGTGCTGCCGAGGATGACTTGTTCGTCGCCATTTTCCCCGGTCAGGTACACCGGGCTGCGGACCTGGGCGAGGGGGCCGGACCAGGTTTTCAGTTCGCCATCGACCAGGTATTCACGCTGCTCGGTCTGACCGTCGAGGCGGTATTTTTCCGGGATGTCGCTTGAGTCGGGAAACAGGTTGCCAAGGATGTGTGCTGTGGTCATGTCGCTACCCCGTCTGGAATGGGTGATGAACTGATGAATCGTTTTAGCAGACCTCGGCCTTGCTTGTCATGACTCATCTCATCGTTTGGCGGCTCAGGGTTTTCGATCGTGTACCCGCCGGTGTCTTCGGTCATGGCCTCAGAAGCCCCCCTTGTTGGCCCCCAATGCCCTCAACCCGCCCGCGTCGGTGCCTTAGTGTTGACCTGTGCTTGATCACAATAAAAAAAGTGCTCTCCACTGAGAGACGCCATACGAGAGGACAGCCATGCGGGCCAGTCGAGTCACTGAAAAGCCTAGCCTTTGTTTGGCGTTGGTGGGCGGCGTCTTCGCGGCGCTGCTGAACGGTTGTGGCGATGAGTCGAAAAGCCCGGCGATGCACAGCGAAGCGGCCGCCGCCATGCCCACCGACGCCGCGCTGGCACAGGTCTACGACAACAGCTACAAGCTCTGCCACGCCAACCCGGCGGCCGGCGCACCGTTGACCGGCGACAAAAAAGCCTGGGAGCCGCGCGTGCAGCAGGGCGCCAACACGCTGCTCGACCATGCGATCAACGGCTACAACGGTATGCCGCCGATGGGCGCTTGCCGTTCGCCGACGTGCAGGTGTTTGCGGTCGAAGAGTTTTTCGCCAGCCTGCTGGTGTACGGCCGGGCGCTGGCGGGCGCCGATTTCAAGCCGATGGCGGTGGAATACATGCACGCGGCGCCGGACTATCTCTGTGAATATCAGCGGTTGCTGGGGCCGGACGTGTGTTTCGGTTGCCGGCAAAACCGCATGGTGATCGCCGCCCATCGGCTTGACGTGCATTTGCCCAATCACCATTCCCTGGCGCTGCGTCAGGCGGTCAAATTGCTTGAACTGGAGGCCGCGCAGGCTCATCAGAAAATGGACTTGATCCAGGCTGTGGAACGGGCGATTTCCCGGGACCTGACCGAGGGCAGCCACATCGAGAAGATCGCCGGCGACCTGAACATGAGCAGCCGCACCTTGCGCCGCCGCCTGACCGAACATGCGCTGACTTTCGAAACGCTACTGGAGCAAGTGCGCCAGGCCCGCACCATGAGCCTGCTGGCCAACCCGGACCTGTCCATCGAGCGCATCACCGAAGAAGTCGGCTACAGCGACGTACGCAGCTTTCGCCGGGCCTTCAAGCGCTGGACTGGCATGAGCCCGAGTGCATTTCGCAACGAAACCCCACGCTCACTAACGACAAATCCCTAGTAGCAGCTGCCGAGCAGCGCGAGGCTGCGTTCGGCTCGGTCCGCGCTCGGGCGAAGCAGTCGTAAACCCTATGAGCAAAGTATCCCTGATACACCGCAGTGCCTGATTTCACGACTGCTGCGCAGCCGAACGCAGCCTCGCGCTGCTCGGCAGCTGCTACAGGTCGGTGCACACAAACCCTCGTGCTCCGGTTAAACTCCGCGCTCTTTTTAAGGAGTTCATATGAGTTATTACCAGCCGGGCATTCTCGCCACCCCCGTTCCGCCTCAAGCCCGTCATATGTTCTTCACCCTCGAATCTGCCGACGCACTACCGGCCGCGCTCGACAACTTGATGCAACTGGTGGACGGGAAATCGGCGGTGGTCGGCTTTGGTGAATCCCTGGTCAAGGCGCTGCACGCTCAGATCGATGGCCTGCGACCCTTTCCGGCGCTGACCGGTGTCGGCGTCGACAACCCGTCGACCCAGCACGCGCTTTGGTGCTGGTTGCACGGCGTCGACCGTGGCGAATTGCTCAATCGCAGCAACGCCATCGAAGCCGCTTTAGCCCCGGCCCTGCGCCTGGTGCAAATGAACGAAACCTTCCGCCACATGACCGGCCACGACCTGACCGGTTACGAAGACGGCACCGAAAACCCGCACGACGAAGCCGCCGTGGCCGCCGCGCTGTTGGGCGAAGGCGCTGAAGGGCTGGTCGGTGGCAGCTTTGCCGCGATCCAGCAGTGGCAGCACGATCTGAAGGGCTTCCACGCGATGCCGTCCGATGAAAAGGACAACATCATGGGCCGTCGCTTAAGCGATAACGAAGAACTGGATGACGCGCCGATTTCCGCCCACGTCAAACGCACCGCCCAGGAAAGCTTCGCCCCCGAAGCGTTCGTGGTCCGTCGCTCGATGCCGTGGATCGAAGGCGATCGCGCGGGCCTGATGTTCCTGGCGTTCGGTTTTTCCCTCGACGCCTTCGAAGCCCAACTGCGGCGCATGAGCGGACTGGAAGACGGCATCACCGACGGTTTGTACCGCATCAGCCGTCCGATTACCGGCGGCTACTACTGGTGCCCGCCGCTCAAGGACGGTCACCTGGACCTGCGCGCATTGCGCATCGGCTAAACATCAAGGAGCGATTATGAACGTGGTGCGCTGGGGCATGATTGGTTGTGGCAGTGTTGCTGAACGCAAGAGTGGACCGGCCTTTTACAAGGCGCCCGGCTCAGCGCTGGTGGCGGTGATGGGACGGCGTCTGGACGCGGTGACCGACTATGCCGCACGCCACGGCATCGCCCGGGTTTACACCGACGCGCAAGCCTTGATCAATGATCCAGAGGTGGACGCGGTGTACATCGCCACGCCACCCGACAGTCACCACGCTTATAGCTTGCTGGTCGCCGCCGCCGGCAAACATTGCTGCGTCGAAAAACCGATGTCGCTGAATGCCGAGCAAAGCCGTGACATGCAAAAGGTCTTTGCCGACGCCGGATTGCACCTGTTCGTTTCCTATTACCGACGCTCGCTGCCGCGCTTCCAGCAAGTGCGGCAGTGGCTGGAGGAGGGGCGGATCGGCGAGGTGCGGCATCTGTCCTGGACCCTGACCAAAGCCCCTTCGCCGAACGATCTGGATGGCGCCGACAATTGGCGCACCGACCCGGTGATTGCCGGCGGCGGTTATTTCGCCGACCTGGCCAGTCATGGATTCGATCTGTTTCAGTATTTGCTCGGGGATATCGTCGAAGTCGCCGGTTTCACCGCGCGGCAGGCGGGTTTGTATGCTGCCGAAGACGCCGTCAGCGCCAGTTGGCGGTTCGCTTCGGGTGCCTTGGGCATGGGCTGCTGGAATTTCGTCGCCGACCGCCGCGAAGATCGGGTCGAACTGATCGGCAGCCAAGGCCGGATCAGTTTTTCAGTGTTCGATGAGCACCCGGTGCTGCTTGAAGCCGATGAACACCTCAGCCTGCACATCGCCCATCACGAGCACATCCAGTGGCATCACGTGCTGGGCATGAACGCCCACATCCGTGGCGAGGCGCAACATCCTGCGGTGGCCGAACACGCGCTGAAAACCGACTGGGTGATGGACCAGATCCTTAAGCGCACCTAAAGCCAGGCAATCTCACTGCCGAAACCGAAGCCGTTGTAGCAGCTGCCGAGCAGCGCGAGGCTGCGTTCGGCTGCGAAGCAGTCGTAAACCCTGGATGCATAGTGCACCTGACACACCGCATTTGTCTGATTTCACGACGGCTTCGTCGCCGAACGCAGCCTCGCGTTGCTCGGCAGCTGCTACAAAGGTCTGCGGTTGGCTGTGAATCTAACCTTATGCTTAATCAGTATTTCTCAATCCCCGTACCCGCTCTCTAAGATCACGTCATAACTCGTTATAACAAGTGATCTCCCATGACCGATAACGTTCTATCCCTCAGTAGCGTCCCGCTGCACACCCAGCTTCGCGATGTGCTGCGCGCCCGGATCCTCGACGGCGAATACCCGCAAGACAGCCAGATGCCTTCCGAAAGCGAACTCGGCGCGCTGTTCAAAGTCAGCCGCATCACCGTGCGCCAGGCCTTGGGGGATCTGCAGAAGGAAGGGCTGATCTTCAAGATTCACGGCAAGGGTACGTTCGTCGCCAAGCCGAAAACCTTCCAGAACGTCAGCACCCTGCAGGGTCTGGCCGAGTCCATGACAGGGCGCGGCTACGAGGTGATTAATCGCCTGCGCAGCTTCAAATTCATTCCCGCCGACAAACTCGTCGCCGAACGATTGCAGGTTGCCGAAGGCGAGACCGTGGCGCAGATCAAACGCGTCCGGCTGATCAACCGCGAGCCGATTTCACTCGAAATCACCTACCTGCCTAAAGTCATCGGCGAACGGCTGGAGAAGGCCGATCTGGTCACGCGCGATATCTTTCTGATCCTCGAAAACGACTGCGGCCTGGCCCTCGGTCATGCCGACCTGGCCATCGACGCGGTGCTCGCCGACAGCGACCTGACCCAGGCGCTGAACGTCGAGCCGGGATCGCCGATCATGCGCATCGAGCGCCTGACCCACGATGCCAGCGGCCAACCTGTGGACTTCGAACACCTTTACTACCGCGGCGATGCCTTCCAGTACCGCTTGCGGATCGACCGGCATAAAGGGGATCAGGCATGACACGCAGCTCAATAACCAGAAGCACGCTCGAACAGGAATACGACATCGTCGTGATCGGAGGCGGCACGGCCGGGCCGATGGCGGCGATCAAGGCCAAGGAGCGCAACCGCGATCTGCGCGTGTTGTTGATCGACAAGGCCAACGTCAAGCGCAGCGGCGCGATCAGCATGGGCATGGACGGCCTGAACAACGCGATCATTCCTGGCCACTCGACACCGGAGCAGTACACCAAGGAAATCACCATAGCCAACGACGGCATCGTCAATCAGGCGGCGGTCTATGCCTACGCGACCCACAGCTTCGAGACTATCGAGCAACTGGACCGCTGGGGCGTGAAGTTCGAGAAGGACGAGACCGGCGACTACGCGGTGAAAAAGGTTCACCACATGGGCGCCTACGTGCTGCCGATGCCGGAAGGGCACGACATCAAAAAAGTCCTGTATCGCCAATTGAAACGGGCGCGAGTCAACATCACCAATCGCGTGGTTTGCACACGCTTGCTGACGGACGAAGAGGGCGCAGTCAACGGCCTGATGGGTTTTGACTGCCGCACCGCCGACTTCCACGTGATCAAGGCCAAGGCTGTAATCCTCGCCTGCGGTGCTGCCGGGCGATTGGGCCTGCCGTCCTCCGGTTACCTGATGGGTACCTATGAAAACCCGACCAACGCCGGCGACGGCTACGCGATGGCTTATCACGCCGGCGCCGAACTGGCGAACCTCGAATGCTTCCAGATCAACCCACTGATCAAGGATTACAACGGCCCGGCCTGCGCCTACGTCACCGGCCCGTTGGGCGGCTACACCGCCAACAATAAGGGCGAACGCTTCATCGAGTGCGACTACTGGAGCGGGCAGATGATGTGGGAGTTTCACCAGGAACTCGAAAGCGGCAACGGTCCGGTGTTCCTCAAACTCGATCACCTGGCCGAGGAAACCATCCAGAACATCGAAGAGATTTTGCACAGCAACGAACGCCCGAGTCGCGGGCAGTTCCACGCCAATCGCGGCACCGACTACCGCACGCAGATGGTCGAGATGCACATTTCCGAAATCGGCTTTTGCAGCGGCCACTCGGCGTCAGGCGTGTGGGTCAACGAGAAGGCCGAAACCTCGGTCAAGGGTTTGTACTCGGCGGGTGACATGGCGGCGGTGCCGCACAACTACATGCTCGGCGCGTTCACTTATGGCTGGTTTGCCGGCACCAACGCGGCGGATTTTGTCGCCGGTCGCGAGTTTTCAGCGGTCGATGCCAGGCAGATCGAAACGGAAAAACTCAGGGTCTACGCGCCACTGGATCGCGAAAACGGTCTGCCGCCAGCCCAGGTCGAATACAAGTTGCGGCGCTTTGTGAACGATTACCTGCAACCGCCGAAAGTGACCAAGAAGATGCAAATCGGCCTGCAACGCTTCAGCGATATCCAGCGCGACCTCGATCAGATCAAGGCCCACAACGCCCACGAACTGATGCGCGCCATGGAAGTCAGCATGATCCGCGACTGCGCCGAAATGGCTGCCCGTGCGTCCTTGTTCCGCGCTGAAAGTCGTTGGGGGCTTTACCACTATCGGGTCGATCACCCGCAGCGCAACGACAGCGACTGGTTCTGCCATTGCCATTTGAAGAAGGGCGACGACGGCCAGATGACCAGTTTCAAGAAAGCCGTCGAGCCTTACATCATCCCGCTCGACGCCGAAGAAATGCAGGCCTACGACCGGTTGCGTGTCGGCGCGTTTGCGGCCTGAGTATTACAAAAGAGAGAACCGTGAAATGGCCTATCAACCCCAGGAAATCTTCTTCCGCTCCAACGCGCCGGTTACGGTCGACGAGGACCTTTGCATCGCCCACAAAGGCTGCACCGTGTGCGTCGACGTCTGCCCGATGGACCTGCTGGCGATCAACCCGGCCACGCAAAAGGCCTACATGGCCTTCGATGAATGCTGGTACTGCATGCCGTGCGAAAAGGACTGCCCGACGGGGGCTGTCAAAGTAGAGATCCCATATCTATTACGTTGAAACACCGACCTGTAGGAGCCGGCTTGCTGGCGATAGCGGTGGGTCAGGCAACTGATTTATCGACTGGCAGGACCGCTATCGCCAGCAAGCCGGCTCCTACAGTGGATCGAGGCCAGCCGCAAATTTTGTTTGCACCAACGATCCCTGTGGGAGCGAGCCTGCTCGCGATGGGGCCGGGCCTGACAACCAAAAAGCCATCCGGTAACCCCCGGACGCCTGATTCAAAACACCCCTCGTTTCCCACCACGCCCTGATCGTGGCGGAGACGAACATCCTATAAATGATTCGAGGGGATTCACCTATGTCTTTGCCAACATCGCTGCGTGCAGCATTCTCCGGTCTGGTACTGGCCTCATTCACCCTGTCGGCCTCCGCCGAAACTATCCGCATTGCCATCGGCACCCAGGACACCACGATCAACTGCGCCGCCGGCGGCCTGTTGATTCGCGAGCTCGGTCTGCTGGACAAATACCTGCCCCATGACGGCCAGTACAAGGACGCCAAATACGAGGTCGAGTGGAAGAACTTCACCAGCGGCGCCCCCCTGACCAACGAGATGGTCGCGGGCAAACTCGACTTCGGCGCCATGGCCGACTTCCCTGGTTCGTTCAACGGCGTGGCGTTCGAAACTGCGGGCAAACACAGCCTGTTCATCAGCGTGCTCTCGGGCAGCATCAAGGGCAGCGGCAATGGCATCGTGGTGCCCAGCGCCTCGGGCGTGCAGTCATTGGCTGAGTTGAAAGGCAAGACGATTTCTGTACCGTTCGCCTCCACCGCCCATGGCATGTTGCTGCGCGCCGTGGCGGCACAAGGCTGGGATCCGCTGAAGGATGTGAACATCATCGCCCAGCCGCCGGAAGTCGCAGGCTCCGCATTGCAGGCCGGGAAAATCGATGCACATGCTGACTTCGTGCCGTTCGCCGAACTGTTCCCGAGCCGTGGTTTTGCTCGCAAGATTTATGACGGTTCCCAAGCCAACACGCCAACTTTCCACGGCGCGCTGGTCGATCAAAGCTACGCGAAAAAGTACCCGGAAATCGTCGTTGCTTATCTTCGCGCAAGCATCGAAGCCAACCAGTTGTTGGCAGCTGAACCGGAGAAATACAGCGAACTGATCGCCAAGGTCACTGGTGTCGATGCCGAGGTCAATTACCTGTTCCATGGCCCGCTCGGCGTGCAAACCCGCGACCTGAGCTGGAAGCCTGAATACCGTCAGGCCGTGGGCACGGCGATCGACACCCTCAAGCTGTTGAAGAAGGCGGATCGCGGTCTCGATCTCAATACCTTTATCGATGACCAGTACATCCGCGCCGCGTTCAAGGCGTCGAACCTGGACTACACCGCGCAACTGGCCAACTACGGGCAGACACCACTTAAAGCGACGGAAGCATTGAGCGGCAACGCCATCACCGACTTCAGCCATGTGGCCGAGATCTGGGTGCGTGGCGAGCCGAAGGTCCGGCAATACGCCTCTACGGAGTCGGCGTTCACTGCGTTGGCCAGCCTGAAGCAGGAAGGCAAAAACATCCGCGCCGTGTATGCCCAGGCAAGTGACAGCGGGATCAAATTGCTCGCGGATCAGGCGTGGTTTGCCAGCGACGCCAAGGGTCGCCTCAGTGCATTCCTGCTCAAAGGCCAGGCCCAACAATTTGCCACGGCCCAAGGCGGCAAAGTCCTCGACTTCACCGACGCCACCACCCAGGCCGTTGCTACCCGCTAACCCCAAAACACCGCAATTCCCCTGTGGGAGCGAGCCTGCTCGCGATGGCGTACTGACATTCAACACCCATGTCGACTGACCCACCGCCATCGCGAGCAGGCTCGCTCCCACAGTGAACTTGGTTGAGAGGAAGAATTGTGTCCCGATCATATGCGCGCTGGATCCCCCGAACAGCCTCCTTACTGCTCTGCCTTCTATTCTGGCAACTCGCCGCCAGCCACCACTGGAACCTCGGCCTGGTGACCTTCGCCAACGTCCCGACGCCGGTGGCCGTCATCGAAGCCGCACTCGGCCTCGGCGAATCCGGCAAGCTCGCCCAGCACCTCGGCAGCAGCCTCAGCCGGGTCTTCGCCGGTTACCTCGCGGCGCTGGTCATCGGTATTGCTTTGGGCCTGGCCATCGGCCGCTCGAAATGGGCCGAGGACTTGTTGCTGCCACCCCTGGAAGTCCTGCGCCCGATCCCCGCAGTCGCCTGGATTCCCCTGGCCATTCTGATGTTCCCGTCCTCAGAACTGTCGATGGTTTTCATCACCTTCACCGGCGCGCTGTTCCCGATCCTGCTCAATACCGTCCACGGCGTCGAAGGCGTCGACCCACGCCTGATCGCCTCGGCCAAAAGCCTTGGGGCAGGGCGCCGGGCGATTCTGCTGGAGGTGATCCTGCCGGGTGCCGCACCGAGCATCATCACCGGCCTCGCCATCGGCATGGGCACTTCGTGGTTCTGTCTGGTGACCGCCGAAATGATCTCCGGCCAATACGGCATCGGCTATTACACCTGGGAGTCCTACACCATCCAGAACTACGCCGACATCGTCGTCGGCATGTTGCTGATCGGCGTACTCGGCATGGGCAGCAGCCTGCTGATCAAACGTCTCGGCGGGCTGTTCACGCCGTGGCACCGACCACGAGGAAAAGCCTGATGAGCGCGATGCAAACCCCTGAAGGGCGGATCGACATCCGCCAACTGTCCATCGTCCTCGGCGAAAACCAGAAAGCTTTCGAAGCCGTGCAGGGCCTCGATTGCCAGATCGAACCGGGGCAATTCGTGTGCATTCTCGGGCCGTCCGGGTGCGGTAAATCGACCTTGCTCGGCGCACTGGCCGGGCACCTGCAACCGAGCTCCGGAACCTTGAAAGTCGACGGGGCGCAGGTCTTAGGTCCCTCGCCCCAGCGCGGCATGGTCTTCCAGCACCACACCCTGTTCCCGTGGCGAACCGTGCGCGACAACGTCGCCTTCGGCCTGAAAATGCGCGGTATCGGCAAAACCGAGCGCCACAACGCCGCCGATGAAATCCTTGCACTGGTGGGGCTGGAAGGCTTCGCAGACCGTTGGCCCGACCAGCTCTCCGGCGGCATGCAGCAACGGGTGGAGATTGCCCGGGTGCTGATCAATCGCCCGCGCCTGTTGCTGATGGACGAACCCTTCGGCGCCCTCGATGCGTTGACCCGGCTGAACATGCAGGAACTGCTGCTGGACATCTGGACGCGGATTCGCACCACCGTGGTGTTCGTCACCCACGACATCGACGAAGCGCTGTTCCTCGCCGATCGCCTGTTGGTCATGAGCTCGCGCCCTGGTCGAATCATCGAAGACCTGCGCCTCGACTTCCCCCGGCCGCGCACCACCGAACTGGTGACGAGCCATGAGTTCTCCCGCTTGAAGCGTCATTGCCTCGAATTACTGCGTCACGAAGACGGTCGGCAGTTACCGCGCCTGAACCCTCTCGGACTTCCCCCTGAAAACAAACTGCCGCGATTTGCCCTATGACCTCTCTATTCGATGTAACCGACAACGACGACATTCTTGCCCTGCAACCGCGCCTCACGGATGAAGATCCAGGCGTGCGCAGAATTGCCTTGATCGAACTGGCCGACCTCGAAGAACCGGACGGCTTGCTGTGGCTGGTCAATCGCCTGTCTGAGGATTCGACCGAAGAAGTCCGCGCCGAAGCCGCGCGATTGCTCGAAGCCTGGGAAGACGCGCCTGTGGTCGAAGCGCTGTGCCGGGCCCTGACCGATCCATCATTGGCGGTGCAGTCTGCCGCTGCGCAAAGCCTCAGCCTGCTCAAGAGCGAGGCGGCGGGCCGAGTGATTCTGCCGTGGACCGGGCATGCCGAGATCAGCGTGCGCATCGCCGCGTTCAGGGCCTTGCGCGAGTTGCGCTTTCCCGATGCCGCCGCGGCTGCTTCAGGCGCCTTGAACGATGAAGACGCCGGGGTTCGCCGCGAGGCGGTTGGCGTGCTCGGCTGGCTCAAGCAACTTGATGCATTGCCGGCGTTGGCGAAGTTGGCGAGTCAGGACCCGGACACCGAAGTCCGCCGCGCCGCCACCGGCGCCCTCGGCCTGGCCTCCGATGCACAAGTGCTGCCCGCGCTGCGCCAGGCATTGCAGGACCACGCCTGGCAAGTGCGCGAGGAAGCCGCCACCACCCTGGGCAAAGTCGGCCACGTCGATGCCGGTTCCGCGCTGGTCGAAGCCCTGAGCGACGATTACTGGCAAGTGCGCCTGCGCGCCACCCGCAGCCTCGGCCGCTTGCGTTTCGTTCCGGCCCTCGACGCCCTGATCGAAACCCTCGGCCACCGCATCAGCAACCTGCGCAAGGAAGCCGCGCTGGCCCTCGGCGAACTGAACGATAAAGGCGCCATCGCCCCCCTGCAGGCCGCGCAAGACGACGGCGACCCGGAAGTGCGCAAAGCCGTGCGCATCGCCTTGAGCCAGCTGCAATGAACCCGGTGGCGATTGGTAATTCCCAGGGCCGACAACAGCTGCGATTGAACTGGCCGGACGGCCGTGAGCAGTTGCTGAGCCATGCCGAGTTGCGCCGCCAGTGCCCGTGTTCGCAATGTCGGGCGTTTCGGTTGCAGGGGCTGGCGGTGAAAGTCGACGAGCGCATCCGCGTGATTGAACTCAACCAGCAGGGCTACGGCCTGCAACTGATCTTCAGCGACGGCCACGAACGCGGAATCTACCCGTGGCCCTACCTGGCACAACTCGCCCCTAAAACCACTGAAATCTAATGTGGGAGTGAGCCTGCTCGCGATGGCGGAGGTCCAGTCAACATCAATGGTGAATGTCAGACTGCTATCGCGAGCAGGCTCGCTCCTACAGGGGGCAGTGGGGGTCAGAAGGATTTGCTGACGCTCGCCACGACGGTCGCGGTGCAAACATCCCCATACCCCCAATTACTGACGCATTCGCTCTGCGACAGGTCAGTATCGATGTAACTCAAGCCCAGCATCACACCGGCCAGTTCATGAGTCAGTTTCACCTCCCATTCGCGGTACGAGTCTTCGGCTTCGCCCGACATCGTGTACAGGTGCGGATCCTTGAAATCCATGTTGCCGTATCGCAGCTTCAGGCCTGTGTCATAAGGCAACTCGGTTTCATAGCCAACGTAGCTGTACAGCGAGCTCTGCTTGCTGTCGATGCCCGGCGCATCGGCGGAGTAATAGGCCGCGAGTTTCACGCCGTAAGCGCTGAGGATTGCGTAGGTCTCGCCCTGATTGAACTGGCTTTCCTTGGGGTAAGCGTATTTGAGATAGCCAAGGTCCAGGCTCACCGTGTCGGTCGCTTGCCAGAGCCAGCCGGCGTAGTAATCGACTTCCTGCCGGGTCTTCAAACCGCCGCCGAAATCCACGTTTGAACTCCATGCGCCGAGGTACAGGCCGCTGCTGTGCGCCAGGGTCAAGCCGGCTTGCACCGCAGGGTCGTTCTGGGTTTGGGAAATGCCGCGGGTGCGGTAGTCGCTGGCCAGGGTCAGGTCGACCAGCAGGGCGAAGTCGTCATTCAAGGGCAGCGCCTGGCTGCTCAATGGCAGCAAGCTCAAGGAGCCGAGGGCGAACAAGGTGAAAGCTTTCATGGGGGGCGTCCCGTTATTGTGATTGTTATGGGCAGATTTTTTGCGGCAAGGCTGCGCCGAACCCCGGCGACAAACGCGGGGCAGGGCAGTGGGTGAAGCTGGTTTTTCTTAGAGCGTCGGTGCGTAGACTTCGCGACCGGCGAACCAGGTTTGCAGCACCTGGGTGTCGTGCAGGGCTTTGTTGTCGACGCTGAACACGTCGCGGTCCAGCACGATGAAATCGGCTTGCTTGCCGGGGCTCAACGAACCGATCTGCTTCTCCAGCCCGATGGTGCGCGCAGCGTTCAGGGTGTAGGCGTAGAACATCGTTTCGCGATCGATGCGTTCATCAGCATTGAGCACACCCAGCGGACCTTCGCGGGTGATGGCCTGGGCCATGGCGTTCCACGGATTCGGAGAGGACACCGCCCAGTCACTGGCACCGGCGATGGTCGCGCCCTGTTTGAGCAGCGAATGCGCCGGGTACTGATAGCGGAAGGCGAGCGCGCTGACATACGGCTTGATCATGTCCAGGGTGTACTCGTCGGCGCTGGCCCACAGCAGTTGCATCGAGGCGATGACGTTGAGCGGCTTGAACCGCGCGAACTCTGTCGGGTTGACCATTTGCAGGTGGGTGATCGAGTGGGTCACGCCGCTCTGGCGATCTTTGCGCGCCTGGGCGATGCCGTTCAACGATTCACGCACCGCGCGGTCGCCGATGGCATGGATATGCACCAGCCAGCCACGCTGATCGATGGCGCTGACCAGTTCACCGAAATGCTTCGGATCGATCAGCAGCTCGCCCTGTTTGTGCGAGTTGCTGTACGGATCGATCATTGCTGCGCTCTGCGCCGGGTATTCGATCACACCGTCGGCGAAGATCTTGACCCCGGGCAAGGTCAGGTTCGGGATGCCCTGGAATTGCTGGCGGACCTTGTCCAGGGTGTCGAGATCGGCCGGCACGCTTTTCGGGTTGGCCACCAGCAACGCGGCGACGTGGGCGCTCAGGCCACCGCTTTCGGACAGCGCTTTGTACACCGGCAGTACGCCGACGGTTTTCTCCGTGGGTTTGAGGGCGAACACCGGCTCGCCAGGCGCGGCGTTGGCGGCGGGGTCCATCCACGCGGTGATGCCCAGGCTGTTGTTGTAGCGCACAGCGGATTGCGCGGCTTTCAACATGTCGGCGGGGCTCGGCACCGGCATCTTCGAGGCGACGCGATCCCAGCCGGCGTCCACCAGGAAACCGTTGGGGTTGCCATCGGCGAGTTTGCCAATGGTGTCTTTCTCGGCGTCCGGCAATGACTTGAGCAGCGCCGCATCAATCCCGGCGCGTTCGAGCATCACGTTATTGGCCCACGCGGTGTGGTGATCGCTGCCGGTGAACACCACGGGCACCTTGGCCCATTCGTCATTGTTGAATTTCTTGCCGAGGGCTTCGGCCTGGGCCCAATAAGTCGAACTCATGCCCGCCACGCTCAGCACATCGCCATGCCGGGCCTTGCCGTCATCGCGCCAGGCTTTCAGGCGTTTTTCCAGTTCGTCGAGGTCGACCACCTCGTCTTCCATATTGGCCGAGACCATTTCCAGGCCGCCGAAAACCGCGTGGGAATGGCTGTCGATCAGGCCGGGCATCAGGGCTTTTCCGCCGAGGTCGACGACTTTGGTGCCCGAGTCGATCAGGGCCTTGATCTGCGCATCGCTGCCGACTTGCAGCACTTTGCCGTCCTGTACTGCCAACGCCTGCACCTTCGGTTGGGCGCGGTCGGCGGTGAAAATCTTGCCATTGATCAGCACCAGATCGGCCGCTGCCATGGCTTCCATCGAGGCAAAACTGACTGCGGCCATCAATAGATTCGGGATGAATCTTTTCATTGAATGTTTCCTTGTTATTGCGTCTGATGGCCAGATTAGTGGCTTGTCACGGCAAGCAGAACGCCTTGCTCACGAAAAACGTTTTTGCCTGAATGGAAAAAGAATGGACAAGTTGGGTGCATTGAAAATGTTCGTGGTCACGGCGCAGCTGGGCAGTTTCAGCCGCGCCGCCGAGCAACTGGGCAAGACCCCGTCGGCTTTGACCAAAGCGGTCAATCACCTCGAGGCGGAGCTTGGTGCGCGGTTGTTCGAGCGCAGCACCCGGCGGATTTTGCTGACCGAATCGGGTCGTCTTTATCTGGAAACCGCGCGCCAGGTCTTGCAGCGGCTGGAGGAGGCCGGTGAGGAAATCGAGCAGTTGCAGCATGGCCTGCGCGGCAACCTGAAAATAACCGCGCCGCTGGCGTACGGGCAGGCTTTTCTCGATCAGGTGTGCGGCGGTTTTCTGGAGCAATACCCGCAGATCAACCTGCAAGTGGACCTGTGCGATGAGTTCGTCAATCTGCTGGAAAGCGGCTACGACCTGGCGTTGCGCGAGGGGCATGACGACTTGCCGGGGTTGATTGCTCGCGTTGTCGGCAGCAATCGGCTGGCGTTGTGCGCCAGCCCTGATTATCTGGCGCGCAAGGGGTTGCCGGTCACGCCGGACACCCTCGATGACCATGAATGGCTGCTCTATTGGCATCCATTGCTCAGCCGCGAATTCTGGTGGGCCGAGCGCGACGGACAGCGTTTGTGCCTGCCGCTAACGCAGTCGCCACGGTTGCGCAGCGACAATTACGACCTGTTGCTGGCCAATGCGTTGGCCGGACGCGGCTTGCTGCACACGCCGTTGTGGAGTGCCGCGCCGTATCTGGCGGATGGCCGGCTGGTGCGGGTGATGGCCGATTACACCATCGATCCGGACAGCTTCGGCTCGTACATCCTGGCGGTGTACCCCAGTCATCGACGGGCCACCGCCAAAGTGCTGGCTTTCATCGATTACATCGCAGGGTTTCTGGCGTCTCGTGGTTTGAGTGGTGACTGCGGCGGATGATGCTGGCATTTCGATGTTTACGCGCATGCATTGGCCTGGCTCTTCCTGTAGCAGCTGTCGAGTGAAACGAGGCTGCGATTTTTTAAAGAGCAAGATCAAGAGCTCGCAGCCTCGTTTCACTCGACAGCTGCTACAAGTCCTTGCCAGGAAAATGCCGAAAGAGTACAAATGTACTCCATGACGACTCTAACTCCCCGCCGTACTGCCATCCTGACGTTTATCCGCGATCGAATCGCGGAGCACGGTCAGTCCCCGAGCCTCGCTGAAATCAGCGAGGCGTTTGGTTTCGCCTCTCGCAGCGTGGCGCGCAAGCATGTGCTGGCGCTGACCGAGGCCGGTTTTATCGAGGTCAATGCGCATCAGGCCCGGGGCATCCGTTTGCTCGGGCAACCGGCGCGGCCCGAGTTGCTGGACATCCCGGTACTCGGTCGGGTGGCGGCGGGTGCGCCGATCGGAGCCGATGCCGAGGTACACAGCCGCTTGCTGCTCGATCCGTCGATCTTCTCGCGGGTGCCGGACTACATGCTGCGGGTCCAGGGGGATTCGATGATCGAGGACGGCATTCTCGACGGCGACCTGGTGGGCGTGCACCGCAATCCCGAGGCGCTCAACGGCCAGATCGTCGTGGCGCGGCTCGACGGCGAAGTCACCATCAAGCGTTTCGAGCGGGTCGGCGACGTTGTCCGGTTGCTGCCGCGCAACCCGGCTTACAAGCCGATCATCGTCGAGGCCAGTCAGGACCTGGCCATCGAAGGGGTGTTCTGCGGTCTGGTGAGGCAAGGGTGATGGGCGCCGTCGTTGCGCTGGATACGCTGTTCAATGGCGGCCAGGTCTGGAAGGGCCGGCCTGCGCCACCGGCTGTCAGCCCACAACCCACCGGGCATGCCGCGCTGGACGCGGCGTTGCCCACGGGCGGTTGGCCGGAAGCGGCATTGACGGAAATCCTCCTGGCCGGGCAGGGCGTGGGTGAGTTGCAACTGGTGTGGCCGGCACTGGCGCGGCTGTCGGCAGCGGGTGAACGTATCGTGCTGGTGGCACCGCCTTACGTGCCGTATCCCCAGGCCTGGCAGAACGCCGGGGTCGATCTGCGCCAGTTGTCGATCATCCAGGCCAGCGAGCGCGATGCGCTGTGGGCAGCGGAACAATGCCTGCGTTCGGGCAGTTGCGGTGCGGTGTTGTGCTGGCCGCACAAGGCCGATGACCGGGCGCTGCGGCGCTTGCAGGTGGCGGCGGAAACCGGCTCGACCCTCGCGTTCGCCTACCGCTCGATCAATGAAGCGATCAACCCTTCGCCCGCCGCCCTGCGCATCGCCATCGATGCCCGGCCTGCGCAATTGCGCGTGCTCAAGTGTCGGGGCGGGTTGGCGCGTTCGGCGCCGATTGCCTTTCCCGTGGGGCATTGAGGTTGCCATGCGCTGGGTCTGCATTCTTTTCCCGCAATTGGCGCTGGACGCGGTACTGCGTCAGCGCCCCGATCCCGATGAACCGTTGGCGCTGCTGACCGGCCCGGCGCAGCGTCGGGTGTTGCAAGCGGTCAACGCTCCGGCGCGGGCGCTGGGCTTGCGTCCGGGTCAGTCGATGACCGCCGCCCAAGCCTTGAGCAAAGGCTTTGTCACGGCCGAATACGACGTCGCCGAGATCGAACACTGGCAGCAGTTCCTGGCGGCGTGGGCCTATCGCTTCAGCTCTCAGGTCAGCGTGCATTACCCGCGTGCCGTGGTGTTTGAAATTGAATCGAGCCTGGGGTTGTTCGGGCCTTGGCCGCAGTTCGAGGCGCGGTTGCGCGTCGAGCTCGGCGAACTAGGCTTTCGTCACCGCATCGTCGCCGCGCCCAACCCGGTGGCCGCGCGGGTGTTGGCCAACGTGTATGACGGTCTGGTGGTGCCGGACGATCAAGCCTTGCGGTATCACCTGGGGCAGTTGCCCGTCGACCGGGTTGCCCTGGAGCCGGCGGTGGCCACGGCGTTGTCGCGCATGGGGTTGCGCACCTTGAGTCAGGTGCAGGCGTTGCCGCGCAATAGCCTGGCGCGACGTTTCGAGGCGCAGGTACTCAAGCACCTGGATGCCTTGTTCGGTGAGCGGCGGCTGGCGCTGGCGTTCTACCTGCCGCCGGACCGGTTTGATGTGCGCATCGAACTCAATTTCGATGTGCAGTCCCATCAGGCGCTGTTGTTTCCATTACGTCGCTTGACCGGCGATCTGTCGGCATTCCTCTGCGGTCGGGACAGTGGCGTGCAACGTTTCGACCTGCACCTGGAGCACGCCGGCTTGCCGGACACGGTGATCAAGGTCGGCCTGCTCAGCGCCGAGCGCGATCCGGCGATGCTCTTCGAACTGGCCCGGGGGCGGCTGGAACAGGTCCAGGTCGCGGCCCCGGTGCGCGGTTTCCGGCTGCGCGCCGAAGACCTGCCGAGCTTCGTTCCGCAGCGTCAGGAGCTGTTCGACGACCGTCCGCAGCAGTCCTTGCCCTGGGAGCAACTGCGCGAACGCCTGCGCGCGCGGCTTGGGGATGAGGCAGTGCATGGCTTGCGCTTTCAGGCCGATCACCGGCCAGAGTGCGCGTGGCAGGCACGGGCCGACAGCCAACTCTGCGCGGGGTTGGCAGGCGTGCAACGTCCGGGCTGGTTGCTGACGGAGCCGCAGGCCGTGCACGAAGGCTCGACACGGATCCTCATGGGGCCGGAGCGCATCGAGTCCGGCTGGTGGGACGGCGACGATGTGCGCCGCGATTACTACCTGATCGAAACCCGTTCCGGCCAGCAGGGCTGGGCCTACCGTGCGGTGGGTGAGGGCGGCCCGCTGTGGCTGCAAGGCTGGTTCGCATGAGCGTCGAGTATGCGGAGCTGCACTGCCTGTCGAACTTCAGTTTCCAGCGCGGTGCTTCCAGTGCCCTTGAGTTGTTTCAGCGGGCGAAAAAGCACGGCTATCAAGCGCTGGCGATCACCGATGAATGCACACTGGCCGGCATCGTCCGCGCCTGGCAAGCGGCCAAGTCGGTAGAACTGCCGCTGATCATCGGCAGTGAAATACGCATCGAGGACGGTCCGAAACTGGTGCTGCTGGTGGAAAACCTTGAGGGGTACCAGACCCTGTGCCGGCTGATTACCCGTGCGCGGCGCCGTACTCAGAAAGGCCAGTATCAGGTGCTGCGTGAGGACTTCAGCGAACCGATGCCGGGGCTGTTGGCGTTGTGGGTGCCGGACACGGTCGATGATTTTGCCAGCGGTCACTGGCTGAAACAGACGTTCAGCGATTGCCTGTGGCTGGCGGTGCAGTTGCATCGAGGTCAGGACGACACCCGGCGACTGGACGCACTGCTGACCCTGGCGCGGGAACTGCGGATTCCAGCGGTGGCCAGTGGCGATGTGCACATGCACACCCGTGGACGGCGCGCCTTGCAGGACACCATGACCGCGATCCGTCATCACCTGCCGGTGGCCGAGGCCGGATTGCGCCTGCATCCGAACGGCGAGCGGCATGTGCGCAGCCTCGATGCTTTGCAATCGATCTACCCGCAAGCACTGCTCGACGAAACGCTGATGATCGCCCGGCGCTGCACTTTCGACCTCGGCCAGTTGCGTTATCAGTATCCTCGCGAGCTGGTGCCGGAAGGCCAGACGGCCACGTCCTGGCTGCGGCATCTGACGGACGAGGGGATCGCGTGGCGCTGGCCAGACGGTCCGCAAGCCAAGGTGCTGGTGCAGATCGACAAGGAGCTGGAGCTGATCGCCGAGCTGGGCTACGAAAGCTACTTCCTCACGGTTCACGACATTGTGCGGTTCGCCCGCGCGCAAGAAATCCTCTGTCAGGGCCGTGGTTCTGCCGCGAACTCGGCGGTGTGTTTTGCCTTGGGCATCACGGAAATCGACCCGGATCGCACCACGCTGTTGTTCGAACGCTTTCTCTCCAAAGAGCGCAATGAACCGCCGGACATCGATGTCGACTTCGAACACGAACGTCGCGAGGAGGTCTTGCAGTACGTGTTCCAGCGTTATGGCCGGACCCGCGCCGCGCTCACAGCAGTGGTCAGCACGTATCACGCGGCCGGGGCGGTACGTGACGTGGCCAAGGCCTTGGGGTTGCCGCCGGATCAGATCAACGCCCTGGCTGATTGCTGTGGCCATTGGAGCGATGTAACTCCCCCCGTGGAACGCCTGCTTGAAGGCGGTTTCGACCCCGAGAGCCCGGTGCTGCGCCGGGTGCTGAGTTTGACCGGGCAACTGATCGGTTTCCCCCGACATCTGTCCCAGCACCCCGGCGGTTTCGTGATTTCCGAGCAGCCGCTGGACAGTCTGGTGCCGGTGGAAAACGCTGCCATGGCCGAGCGCACCATCATTCAATGGGACAAGGACGATCTTGACGCGGTCGGGCTGCTCAAGGTGGATATTCTGGCGTTGGGCATGCTCAGCGCGATCCGTCGCTGTTTTGATCTGCTGCGCCGTCATCGCAATCAGGACTTGAGCCTGGCGACGATCCCGTCCGAAGACTCGCTGACCTACGACATGATCGGCCGTGCCGACACCATCGGCGTGTTCCAGATCGAGTCCCGAGCGCAGATGTCGATGCTGCCCAGGCTCAAGCCCCGCAAGTTCTACGACCTGGTGATTGAAGTGGCCATCGTCCGTCCGGGGCCGATTCAGGGCGGGATGGTGCACCCGTATCTGCGCCGCCGGAACAAGGAAGAGCCCGAAACCTATCCCTCGCCGGAACTGGAAGTCGTACTCAAACGCACCCTCGGCGTGCCGCTGTTCCAGGAACAGGTGATGCAGATTGCGATTGTCGCCGCCGATTACAGCCCCGGCGAGGCCGATCAGTTGCGTCGCTCCATGGCCGCCTGGAAACGTCACGGCGGGCTGGAACCGCACAAGGATCGGCTGGCCGCCGGGATGAAGAAAAACGGCTACACGGCCGAGTTCGCCGCGCAGATCTTCGAGCAGATCAAGGGCTTTGGCAGCTATGGTTTCCCCGAGTCCCACGCCGCCAGTTTCGCCTTGCTGACCTACGCCAGTTGCTGGTTGAAATGCCACGAGCCGGCGGCCTTCGCCTGTGCGCTGATCAACAGCTGGCCCATGGGTTTCTACAGCCCGGACCAGATTCTGCAGGACGCGCGCCGGCATCATTTGCAGATTCGCCCGGTGGACGTGCGCGCCAGTGACTGGGATTGCAGCCTGGAGCCGATCACCGGCGCGCAGCCGGCGATTCGCATGGGGTTGCGGATGATCAAGGGCTTTCGCGAGGACGATGCCCGGCGCATCGAAGCGGCGAGGGCGAAGGGGGTATTTGTCGACATCGCCGACCTGGGTGAGCGCGCGCGACTCGATGCCCGTGCCCAGGAGCAACTGGCCGATGCCGGTGCGCTGCGAGGCCTGGCCGGTGACCGTCATCGGGCGCGCTGGGAAGTGGCGGGGGTGCACAAGCAACTCGGTTTGTTTGCCGGTTTGCCGAGCCAGGAAGAACCTGCGATCTATCTGCCCAAACCCACCGTGGGCGAGGACCTGCTGGCGGACTACAACAGTGTCGGCACCACCCTCGGTCCGCATCCGCTGGCGTTGTTGCGCGGTGAATTGAAAGCCCGGCGTTGCCGTAGCTCGAAAGAACTGATGGAGGTCGAACACGGGCGACCGGTCAGCGTCGCCGGGCTGGTCACCGGTCGGCAACGTCCGGGTACTGCCAGCGGCGTGACCTTCGTCACCCTGGAAGACGAGTTCGGCAACATCAACGTCATCGTCTGGCGCGACCTCGCCGACCGACAACGCCAGGTATTGGTCGGCTCGCAATTGCTCAAGGTCGATGGCCGCTGGGAAAAGGAAGGCGAGGTGCGGCACCTGATTGCCGGACGCTTGAGCGACCTGAGCCCCTTGCTGGACGGCATCAGCGTACGCAGCCGCGATTTCCGCTGATCCCAACCACTGAACGCCACTGATCGTTCCCACGCGGAGCGGGAACGATCGCGGCAGCCAATGCATTGGCGCCAATAAAAATTAAACACTGTTCTCAGTGATGGCACTTTGGCATAATGCCGGCCGCCGACGTCCCACACGTCGATTATCGATTCGATTCCCCCTCGCTTTTTCGCCGCTGCCCCCCGCAGCGGTTGGCTATGGCCGTGCCGGGATAACCGTTTTTTCAGAAGGAATGCACAGTGAGAATGATCTCTCGGATGTTGGTATCGGCGGCAGCGATTGCCCTCTTGGGCGCAATGGCCGGGTGTGCGACCGAAAGCTCGCGCGCCTTGCCGATCGCAAAAGTCGAAAGCGCCAGCGTGGTTTATAACGGTGTTCGCGTCCCCATGGCGGTCGGCAAATTCGACAACCGTTCGAGCTACATGCGCGGGATCTTCTCCGACGGCGTGGATCGCCTCGGCGGTCAGGCCAAGACCATCCTGATCACTCACTTGCAGCAGACCAACCGCTTCAGCGTGCTGGACCGCGACAACATGGGCGAGATCCAGCAGGAAGCCGCGATCAAGGGCCAGTCCCAGCGCCTCAAGGGTGCTGACTTTGTGGTCACCGGTGACGTCACCGAGTTCGGCCGCAAAGAGACCGGCGACCACCAGTTGTTCGGCATTCTCGGTCGCGGCAAGACCCAGGTGGCCTACGCCAAGGTCAACCTGAACATCGTCAACATCAGCACGTCCGAAGTGGTTTATTCGACTCAGGGCGCGGGCGAGTACGCCTTGTCCAACCGTGAAGTCATCGGCTTCGGCGGCACCGCTGCCTACGATTCGACCCTCAACGGCAAAGTGCTCGACCTGGCCATGCGCGAGGCGATCAATCGTCTGGTGGACGGGATGAATGCCGGGGCATGGAAACCGGGTAACTGATCAAGGTCGATGACAAGGAGCGGTACAAGCATGTTCAAGACGTATGTGTCGTGGGCGCTGATGGCGTCGACATTGCTGGTCAGTGGCCTGTTGGCTGGTTGCGCCGGCCCGAAAACCCTTTACCAGTGGGAAAGCTACCAGCCTGAGGTCTACGAGTACTTCAAGGGGGAAGAACCCAAGGAAGCTCAGGCCGAGGCGCTGGAACGCGACCTGCAGAAGATCAAGTCCACCGGCAAGACGCCGCCGCCTGGCTACCACGCTCACCTGGGTCTGTTGTACCTGAGCATGGGCAAGGACGATCAGATGGTGCAGCAGTTCCGGACCGAGAAAACCCTGTTTCCCGAGTCGACGCCGTACATGGATTTTCTGCTTAAAAACGCCAAGACCGGAGACATCCAATGATCGCGCGCTCATTGAAACTGCTGGCCGGGCTGCTGGCGCTGGCCGTGCTCGGTGGCTGCGTCAGCCCCAAGACCGTGGACTATTCGGCGTACAAGCAAGCCCGTCCGAAAACCATTCTGGTGCTGCCGCCGCTGAACAACTCGCCGGACGTCAAGGCGTCCTACAGCATGTTGTCGCAGGTCACGTACCCGTTGGCGGAAGCCGGTTACTACGTGCTGCCGATCACCCTGGTCGATGAGACATTCCGCCAGAACGGCCTGACCACTCCGGCGGATATTCACCAGGCACCGGCCAACAAGCTGCAGGAAATCTTCGGTGCCGATGCGGCGCTGTACATCACCGTGACGGACTACGGCACTCGCTACATGATCATCAGCAGCGAAACCGTGGTGACCGCCACCGCGAAACTGGTGGACCTCAAGAGCGGCACCACCCTGTGGACCGGCTCGGCCCGGGCTTCGAGTGAAGAGGGCGGTAACAACGGTGGCGGTAGTTTGGTGGGCATGCTGATTACGGCAGCGGTCAAGCAAGTGATCAACAGCTCCACCGACGCCGGCCACCCGATTGCCGGCGTGGCCAGTGCACGACTGCTGTCGGCCGGGCAACCCGCGGGCTTGCTGTACGGACCGCGTTCGCCGAAATACGGTACTGACTAAACCCCACAATCCTGTAGGAGCTGTCGAGTGAAACGAGGCTGCGATCTTTTGATCTTGCTTTTAAAAAGATCAAGATCAAAAGATCGCAGCCTCGTTTCACTCGACAGCTCCTACAGGATTTTTGTGTGACCGCTACTTGGCCTCAGGCCAGAACCGCTCCCCGCCGCCGGGTGCATCCGTCCACGCCTGCAACGACCGCGTCGGCAAATCAAAATAGTCCCGGGTTCGCGCATAACCATGCCCACCCATGCGCCCGATCGCATCCAACCCCAGCTGATCGATGTACAGGGTTTTCGGGTCGATCAATTCGTCCCGCACATGCGCCATCAACACTTCCCCAAAGATAATCTCCCGCGACTGCCCGATGGACAACGCCATCATCCGCCGACATTCCAACGCCACCGGCGCCTCGCCGATGCGCGGGCATTTGACCGTGGTGCCGGCAATCGCCGTAAGCCCCGCAGCCGTCAACTCATCGAAGCCAGGCGCGAAGGGCACCGCGCACACATTCATCGCCTCCACCAGCGCATCGCTGACGATGTTGACGGTAAATTCCTGATTGAGCTGGATGTTGCGGGTCGTGTCCTTGGGGCTTTGATCACCGTAGTTCTCCACGCCCAGCGCGAGGATCGGCGGGTCGGCGGACAGTGCATTGAAGAAGCTGAACGGCGCGGCATTGATCCGGCCTTCACCATCAATGGTGGTGACCAGCGCAATCGGCCGTGGCACCACGCTGCCGATCAGAATCTTGTATTTGTCCCGGGCACTCAATGTGCTGAAGTCGAAGCTTTGCATGGGCAGACATCTCTAAAGAAGGGGATCAATCGCGCTCAGCGGCGCCTGTGCGCTGTAGTCGTCGGCGAACGGGATGGCCGGTTTGAACAGGGTTTTCCAGTCCGGTTGGCCAAAGGCCCGGTCGCTGTGGCTACGCATCAGTTTTTCGAATTGTTGTTGGGCCTGGCGTTGCAGGGCGGGGTAATCGATGCCCTGAACCTGGCCGTCCTGCATGACGCAGCGGCCATTGATGTAACTGGCAATACAGTCGTCACCGCGACCGGCCAGCACCAGGTTTTTCAGCGGGTCGAACAACGGCCCCAGGTGCAAACCGCGCAGGCTGAACACCGTGATGTCGGCCTTGGCGCCAGGCGCCAGGCGGCCGAGATCGTCGCGGCCCAAGGCTTTGGCGCCGCCGAGCGTGGCGGCGTTGTACATATCCAGCGTGGAGGTCAAAGCCCCACCGCCCTCCATCAAACGGGCGATGTTCAAGCCCTGGCGCATGTTCTCCAGCAAATCCGCCGGCCAGGTGTCGGTGCCCAAGGCGAAGTTGATGCCCTTGGCCCGATAACGACCAAAGGAATTCAGCGCCTCACCGTCGCGGGCAAACACCACCGGGCAATGCACCAGACTGGCGCCGCCATCCACCACACGTTGCAGATCGTCATCGCCTGAGGTGTAGATACCGTGGGGCAGCAGGCTGCGCGGGGTCAGCAGGTCCAATTGCTGCAACCAGCGCAGCGGCGACACACCGCGCAGTTGCTCGACCATCGCCACTTCACCCAGCCCTTGGCAGCAATGCAAACGCATCGGCGCGTTCAGTTCACGGCTCAGCGCGACGGTGCGTTGCAGCAGCGCCGGGGTGCAAGTCTGGATTCTGTCCGGCAACAACGCACCACGAATCAAACCCTCATGCGTACCCTCGAAATCATGGAAAAACTGAACAGCGGCGTCCAGCCCTGCCATTCCCCGCGCCTCATCCCAGTGATGCCCGAGGGTGCCATCGGCCCGCCAATAACTCATGCCGCTCATGTAGCAGGGGCCGAGATAAGTCCGCAGCCCCAACTCGGCAGCCACTCCCGCCACGGCAGCAAATTCGTCGTAGGTTTCGGCCCACTCGCGGTAATACATCGAGGTGATCGGCATGGCCGTGGTGATGCCGTTGCGGATCAATTGAGTGAAGGCGTAGCGGTATTTGAAGACTTCTTCGTCGGGGTTGAAACTCTCGCGCGGACCAGCCGCCAGAGAGTCTTCGGACCACATCCGGCCCATGTCGCGTTCATCGCCGTTGTCCAGCGTCAGCACCGTGGAATCCAGATCCCCCAGTGCATCCAGGTCGATGAAACCCGGGCCGATCAGCGCGTTGCCGTAGTCGATCCACTGATCTATCGGCCCCGCATAATCACGCCCGACAAACACAATGCGCGAGCCTTCGAACACCACTTCGCCGTCGCGCCACAGCACGTGCTGCGTGCCGTCGAAACCGACCACGCAACTGGCCTTCAGACCGATGCGTTTCACAAGCGACTGTCCAGCAAACGGCCGCCCGTAGCGATCAACTCACCGCCGCGATAGACCTGGCGCGCGGGTCGCGAAACCACGGCTTCACCCAACGTTTGCACCGGCATCAGCAGGAAGTCCGCCGGGCGACCGATTTCCAGCCCATAGCCTTCACAGCCCAACGCCCGAGCACCGTTCACCGTTGCCGCTTCAAACGCTGCCGCCAGTTCATCGTCCTTGTTCAAGTCAAAACGGAACGCCAACAACATCGCCCGTTCCAGCATGTCGCCGTTGCCCATCGGCGACCAGGCATCGCGAATGCCGTCCGAACCCAGGCACACGTTCACGCCTGTTTCACGCAACGCGAGGAACGGCGGCACCGCGCAATCGGCGGGTGCTGAACTCATCAGCGAAATCCTCAATGCCGCCAAGCGTTCGGCCAGCGGTTTCACCTGGCTCCACGGCAACATCCCCAGGCAGTACGCGTGACTGATCATCACCCGACCCTGCCGCCCGAAACGCTCGGTGTAGTCGGCGATCAACGCGATTTGCCACAGGCCCAGTTCACCTTTGTCGTGCAGGTGAATGTCAACGCCACGGTCGAATTCGCTGGCCAGTTTGAAGACGAAGTCGAGTTGCGCGACCGGGTCGTTGTCGATGCCGCATGGGTCGAGGCCGCCGACGTTTTCCACGCCCAGCGCCATCGCTTCACGCATCAATTCGGCGGTGCCGGGGCGGCTGATCAGGCCGGTTTGTGGAAACACCACCAGCTGCAGATCGATCAGGTCGCGGTAAGTGTCGCGCAGCTGTTGCATGGCCTCGACATGACGCAGGCCGAATTCCGGGTCGATGTCGACGTGGCAACGCATGGTCAGCGAACCACGGGCGATGCAGTTTTCCAGCAGCGCGCCAGCGCGTTGGGCGATGGGCGCCTCGACTTCACGCAAGACGCGGCGCTCGTTGGCGATGTAGTCCTTGAGCGTCGGGCCGGCGCTGTTCGGGCGCCAGGGTTGGCCCCAGAGGGTTTTGTCGAGGTGGACATGGCTTTCCACCAGGGCCGGGGTCAGGAGCTGGTGTTGACCATCGATGTCGGTGGCGGTCAGTGAGGCGCCGGAGGCAGGGCGCCGTTGTTTGAACACGCCATTCTCAATCAGCAAATCTTCGGCGGTGGAACCGTAGGGCCGCACGTTGCGTAGCCAGCGGGATTGGGTCATCTAAACCTCGAATTCTGTGTTGTTTGGGAGGACCTCATCGCTGGCAGGCCAGCTCCCACATGGATCTGCGGTGTTCACAAAACCCCTGTGGGAGCTAGCCTGCTAGCGATAGCCGCGACTCGGTTTCAAGCCAGGCAATCAGCCCTTGAGCTTCGACCAAACCCGATCCTGCAGCTCCCGCGCCTTGTTGCTGCACTCTTTTTCCGGGCGCAAGCGCGAGGCGAATTCGTCGGGCATGTTGATGGCGTCCATGACTTTCCACTTGGCGTCGAGCAGCTTGTCGCTCTGGATGCCGTTGGCGTAGGCAATGGAGTTGGACACGGCGGCGGCGTTTTCCGGTTTCATCATCCAGTCGATGAAGATCTTCGCGTTGCCGGGGTGCGGCGCGCTTTTGGGCACGGCGAAGTTGTCCTGGAACATGGCCAGGCCTTCGCGCGGATAGACGTATTTGATGGTGCTCTTCTGCAACGTGGCGCGGGCGGTCGAGCCGTTCCAGTTCTGCATCATGATCACTTCACCGGAGGCCATCCGGTCGACGGTGTTGTCCGAGCTGTACATCTTCAGGAACGGTTTCTGTTTTTGCAGCAGCTCCAGAATGCGCTTGGCGTCCTGCGGGTTTTCGCTGCATTCGTCGACGTTCAGGTAATGGCTGGCGGCGTTGATCACGCTGCTGGAGGTGTCGAGGGCGGCCAGTTGTCCTTGCAGTTCCTTGCGCGGTTCGAAGAACTCTTTCCACGAGTCATCGAGCTTGCCGCCGGGCACCCGTGCGCTGTCATAGGAGAACCCGGTGGTGCCCCACAAGTACGGCGCGGAGAACTTGCGGCCCGGGTCGAAACTCGGGTCGCGGAACGCCGGTTTCACGTATTGGAAGTTGGGCAAGGCCGCTGCGTCGATTTGCAGCAGCAAGTTCTGGTTGATCAAGGTGCGCATGATCGACTGCGACGGCACGATCACGTCATACGCCGCGCCGCCGGCCTGCAACTTGGCCAGTAGGGTTTCGTTGCTGTCGTAGCCGTCCATGGTGACCTTGATCCCGGTCTCCTTTTCGAACTTGGCCAGCAGGTCGACCGGGTAGTAGTCGGTCCAGTTGTAGAAGAACAATTCCTTGGGTTCGGCGGCCTGTGCGCTGAAGGCGGTGAAGCAGCTCAGGGCCAGACCGGTGACGGCGAAACACATGTTTTTCATTTTCATGTTTTTGTGCGCTCCAGGATTATTGGTTTTTGCCGCGCTGTCCCAGCCAGAAGGCCAACACCACCAGCACGATGGAAATCAACAGCATCAGGGTCGAGATCGCGTTGATCTCCGGCGTCACGCCGGCCTTGATCGCCGAGAAGATGTACACCGGCAAGGTGGTAGAACCCGGGCCAGCGACAAAGAAGGTCATGATGAAATCGTCGAGGCTGACCACGAACGCCAGCACCGAACCGGACAGCACCGCCGGCCACAACAACGGCAACGTGACCCGGCGAAACACCTGCCACGGATTGGCGTACAGATCGTTGGCTGCCTCCAGCAGGCTCTTGTCCAGATCGTTCAAGCGAGCGCGGATCGGCAGGTAGGCGAAGGGAATACAAAAACCGACGTGCGCGACGATCACTGTCAGCAAACCGAGCTTGATCCCCAGCGCCATGAACAGCAGCAGGGTGGCCACGGCGGTGACGATCTCCGGCAGGATCAGCGGCAGGTTGATCCCGCCCTCGACCATCTTCTGTCCATAGAACGGTCGGTACGTCGCCAGCGCCGCGAGCAGCGCAATCGCCGTGGCGCAGACCGTGGCGATGCTGGCGACGATGATCGAGTTCAACGCCGCGGTCTGGATCGATGGGTTGGCCAGAATCCGTCCGTACCAGGCGAACGAGAACTCGGTCCACACCGTCGCCGAGCGGTTGGCGTTGAAGCTGTAGGCGATCAGGACAAAGATCGGCACGTACAGATACGCCAGGATCAGCAGGCTGACTTCGCGGGTGAGCGGCAGTTTTTTCAGGTGCAGGGCGATCATGCGGTGGCTCCCCGACGTAGCGTTTTAGCGGCGTTGCGGCTGTAGAGGGCGTAACCCACCAGCGACAACAGCAGAATCCCCAGCAACAGGAACGACAGCGAACTGCCCAGCGGCCAGTTGCGCGCGGTGCCGAACTGCTGCTGGATCAGGTTGCCGATCATCAGCGTCTTGCCGCCGCCGAGAATCGCCGGGGTAATGAAGGCGCCGAGGCTGGGCACAAACACCAGCAGCGCGCCGGCAATCACCCCCGGCATCGACAGCGGGAGAATGATCCGCTTCAGCGCATGCCAACGATTGGCGCCAAGGTCGTAGGCGGCTTCCACCAGACGCCAGTCGAGTTTTTCCAGGGTTGAGTAGATCGGCAGAATCATGAATGGCAGAAAGCTGTAGACCAGCCCGACGCTGACGGCGAAGTCGTTGTAGAGCAGGGTGATACCACCGGCCTGCGGGAACAGCGCGTTGAGGCTTTGCGCAAACCAACCGTGCTCGCGCAGGATGATCAGCCACGCGTAGTTGCGGATCAGCAGGTTGGTCCAGAACGGAATGGTGATCAGCAAGACCATGAGGTTGCGTCGACGCGGGGTCAGGCTCGACATCCACAACGCCACCGGAAAGCCGAACAGGAAACACAGCAACGTGGTGCCGCCGGCCTGGAACACCGAGCGCAGCAACGCCTGGGCATAGACCCAGTTCAGTTCCAGTTCACCGTCGAATCCTTCCTGGAAAAACAGCTGCACGTAGCTTTGCAATTGCCAGTCGGCCTGCCAGTCAACACCGCCATACACGTTTCGCGGCAACAGGCTGATGTAGCCCATGATGCCCAGCGGAATGGCGATCAACGCCAGCAAAGTCAGAACCACCGGGCTGAGCAACAGCGCGCGGTTGAGGGCGGGAGAAGTACTGCTGACGCTCATCTCAGGCCTCCATCAACAGACAGGCGTGAGGCGGCAGATTGACCGCCACACGATCACCGACGACACGGCCGCGGTTGAGGCCTTCGTTGTTCTCGCGCAGCATGACTTTGATGTCGTTGTTCAAGCGGCATTGGTAAAGGGTCGCGGTGCCGACATACAACACCGCTTCGATCACGCCGCGCAGGTGATGCGGTTGCGTCGGGTCGACCAGTTGCGAACGCTCCGGGCGAAAGGCCAGTTGCACGTTGGCGCCGTCGAAGCCTTGAGCAGGGCAAGGGATTTCCACCGGCATGCCGCTCGGCACGAAGAGTTTTTCGTTCTGCTGGCCGCGCTTGAGGTGGCCGGGAAGGAAGTTGATGTCGCCGATGAACTGGGCAACGAACTGATGCTGCGGGCGTTCGTAAATATCGTTGGGCGTGCCGATCTGCAGGATCTTGCCGGCGGACATCACGGCGATGCGGTCGGACAGGGTCAGCGCTTCTTCCTGATCGTGGGTCACGAAAATAAACGTGATCCCGGCTTCCTTCTGCACGCGCTTGAGTTCGACCTGCATTTCCTTGCGCAACTTGAGGTCCAGCGCCGACAGCGGTTCATCCAGCAACAGCACTTTGGGTTTCGGCGCCAGGGCCCGGGCCAGGGCCACGCGTTGCTGTTGACCGCCGGACAATTCGGCCGGTTTGCGCCTGGCCAGGTGTTGCATTTGCACCAGCGCCAGCATCTCATCGACACGCTGTGCAATTTGCTTGTGATCAAGACCCTGCATCTCGAGGCCGAAGGCGATATTCTGCGCGACACTCATGTGTGGAAACAGCGCGTAGCTCTGGAACACGGTGTTAACCCGGCGCTTGAACGGCGGCAGATCATTGACCGCTTCGCCGGCGAGACGGATCTGGCCTTCGCTGACACGCTCGAAGCCGGCGATGGTGCGCAGAAGGGTGGTTTTGCCACAGCCGGAAGGGCCGAGCAGGGTGAAAAATTCGTTGTCGGCAATGTCGACTGAAACGTTGTCGAGGGCTGGAGCCAGCCCCGGATCGTCGGAATACCGCTTGGAGACACTACGCACTTCGATCGCTATTGGTTGACCCATAATGGTGCAATCCTCTAATTATTGTATGCAATATCTGGATGCAATCTACAAATAACCGGATTAACCTGCCCGTGCAACCCCCTTTTTCCAAAGGCTACTCATCGCCTGGGGCCAGTTGTTTAGCGCTAAAGGAGTGTTGAGATGACCGAGAAGAAGCTCGAAACCACGGTCGACCGCGTCTACCAAGGGGTTTACGAGGCGATCAGCAAACGTTCGTTGCGTCCCGGCATGAAGCTTGGCGAGGCGTCGCTGGCCGAACTTTTTAATGTCAGCCGCACGTCGGTTCGTGCTGCGCTCAAGCAATTGGAAGCGGATGGGCTGGTCACCACCGAGCCCAATAAAGGTGCGTCGGTATCGTTGCCCAGCGACGAAGAGATCCGCTCGTTGTTCGAAACCCGGCGGTTGATCGAGATCGGCATCGTCAGCGAACTCTGCCGTCGTCGCGACACCGCGGTGACCCAGGACCTGCGCGATCACCTGTTACTGGAGGATGAAGCGCACCGCAGTGGCGACCATGAACGGCTGATTCATTTGCTCGGCGAGTTCCACATCAAGCTCGCACGAAGCCTGAACAACCCGGTGCTGCTGGACTGGTTCCAGAAGCTGATTTCCCGCGCCTCGCTATACGCCGCCGCGCTGGATGACGACAGCCACGAGGCGTGCCGCGACGACGAACACCTGCGGCTGATCGAGTACATCGAGGCCGGCAATCAGAGCGCGGCGATCGAACTGACCTGCATGCATTTGAACGGCATCGAGAAGGCGATTCTCGATGTTGCTGCCACACTGAAAACCGGCTATCACCCGCTCAAGCACCTGATCGAGGTTTAATGGTGCACCCCGATATCTGTAGCAGCTGCCGAGCCTGCGAGGCTGCGTTCGGCGGCGAAGCCGTCGTGAATTCACGCCACGCGGTGTATCAGATAGACCGTGCGTTCTGGTTTTACGACGGCTCCGCCGCCGAACGCAGCCTCGCGCTGCTCGGCAGCTGCTACAGGGCTGTTCGTCAGGCAAGACCACAATAATCTGCAGACCAAGAATCGGCTAACCTCTATGAAACCATTGACGTCGATGGTGCTCGAAACAAACGGGCCCGCGCCGTCCTCGCGCAGTTGCGATCCCGCACGTCAGCCACTCACAAGGACACAGAGCCAGTCGATGCAGTTTCTTTCTGATAGCCACGGGTGTGCCGGCTGGAACGGTGAAATGGCCGGGCGCATCCGCGCGTTCGACTGGAGCCGGACCGAGCTTGGAACCATTGACGCCTGGCCCGCCAGTCTGTGCAGCGCGGTGCAGCTGATGCTAGCGTCCCCGCTGCCGATGGTGATGCTCTGGGGACGGGCGGGTTACATGATCTATAACGATGCCTACTCTGTGTTTGCCGGTGGCCGCCATCCGTATCTGCTGGGTGCTCCGGTGGAGCTGGGCTGGCCGGAAGTGGCCGAGTTCAATCGCCATGTCGTCGACACCTGCCTGGCAGGCGGCACCTTGTCTTATCGCAATAAAGAACTGGTGCTGCTAAGGAACGGGATTCCTGAAGACGTCTGGATGGACCTTTATTACAGCCCGGTGGCAAATGATGAAGGGACGCCGGCCGGGGTCCTGGCGATTGTGGTCGACACCACCGAACATGTGATATCCGAACGCCGGCGCCAGGAAGCCGAAGACGCTTATCGCGCCGACAACGAACGGGTGCGCCTGGCGCTCAATGCCGGGGCTTTGCTCGGTTCGTTCGTCTGGGACATCAAGGGCAATGTGCTGTCCGGCGACGAGCGCTTTGCCCGGACTTTTTCCTACCCCGCCGAGCAGAACCTGGCCGACCTGTGCACCGACATCGCTGAAGCAAAGATTCATCCCGACGACCGCAATTGGGTCCAGGAACAGGTCAGTCAATCAGTGGCAACCGGCGAGCCCTTCAATGCCGAGTATCGGGTCCTGCGCCCCGACGGCAGTTATCTGTGGGTGCAGGCCAGTGGGTGTTGCGAGTTCGACGAGCAGGGCGAGCCATTCCGTTTTCCCGGTGTGTTGATCGACATTCACGAACGCAAGATTGCCGAAGAATCCTTGCTCAAATTCACCCGCAACCTCGAGCAGCGCGTGGCCGACGAAGTCGATGCGCGGCTGGCGGCTGAAGAACAATTGCGCCAATCGCAGAAGCTCGAAGCCATCGGCGGCCTCACCGGCGGCGTGGCCCACGACTTCAATAACCTGCTGCAGGTGATCGCCGGCAACCTGCACTTGCTGGCGCGGCATGAGCCGGACAACGCCAACGTGCAGCGCCGGGTCAGTGCATCGATTGCGGCCGTCGAGCGCGGCGCCAAACTGTCTTCGCAATTGCTCGCGTTTGCCCGCCGCCAACCGTTGTCGCCGGCGGTGTGCAATCCACAGCAGATCTTCGAAGGCTTGGGCGAGCTGTTGCAGCGGGCGCTGGGGGAAACCATCCAGATCGAAGTGCAGGTTCCGCAAGCACCCTGGCACATCAACGTCGACCGCAACCAACTGGAAAACGCCATTCTCAACCTGGCGATCAATGCCCGTGACGCCATGCAGGGCGAAGGGACCATCGAACTGAGCGCCGAGAATGTGGCGCTCGACCGTAAATTCTGTTCCGGCAAGGGCATCATGGCGGGCGATTATGTGCGAGTCGCGGTCGCCGATACGGGCGCTGGCATGTCACCCGAGGTGCTCGGACAGGCGTTCGAGCCGTTTTTCACCACCAAGGCCGACGGTCAAGGCACGGGCTTGGGACTGAGCATGGTGTTCGGCTTCGTCAAACAGAGCGGCGGGCACATCGAGATCTCCAGCGTCGTCGGGCAGGGCACTCGTGTGCAGCTCTACTTCCCACGCAGCTTGCGAGCGTTGCCCAGTGAAACAACGCAGCGGGTTTCACCCCGCCGGGGCGGGCACGAAACCATTCTGGTGGTGGAGGACAACGAAGCGGTGCGCAGCTCGGCGGTGGAGTTGCTGCGCGAAGAGGGCTATCAGGTCCTGACCGCGGCCAACGGCGACCAGGCGATGCAGATGTTGCTGGAGGGTGTGGTGGTTAACCTGATTTTCACCGATGTGGTCATGCCCGGCCTGATCAAAAGCTCAGACCTGGCGGCCTGGGCCAAGGTGCAAAATCCCCCGGTGGCGGTGCTGTTTACCTCCGGCCACACCCGAGACATCATTTCGCGCAATCACCAACTCAGCCCCGATACCCATTTGCTGAGCAAACCGTATGGGCCCGAAGCACTGACACACATGATTCATACCGTCCTCAGCGGCTAACCACATTCAATGTGGGAATATCCCCCTGTGGAAGCGAGCCTGCTCGCGAAAGCGTACTGTCAGTCGACATCAATGTTGAATGATAAATTGCTATCGCGAGCAGGCTCGCTCCCACAGGGGTTTTGTGTTTTTTCAGCTATTCAATTAAGGCCACTCGATGACTTCAACGCGCACCTCCAATCCTCCTTCCGGCATGGTCAGGGTCCGCGGTGCCCGGGAACACAACCTCAAGAACATTGACGTCGACATCCCCCGGGACGCATTGGTGGTGTTCACCGGGGTCTCGGGTTCGGGCAAGTCATCGCTGGCGTTTTCCACCCTGTATGCCGAAGCACAACGCCGCTATTTCGAATCCGTGGCGCCGTATGCGAGGCGTCTGATCGATCAGGTCGGTGTGCCGGACGTGGATTCCATCGAAGGCCTGCCACCGGCCGTGGCCCTGCAACAGCAGCGCGGCACACCGAGTACGCGGTCTTCGGTGGGCAGCGTGACGACGCTGTCGAGCCTGATTCGCATGCTGTATTCCCGGGCCGGCAGTTATCCGGCGGGGCAGCCGATGCTGTATGCCGAGGACTTTTCGCCCAACACACCTCAAGGCGCCTGCGCCGAATGTCATGGTTTGGGCCGAGTCTATGAAGTCACCGAAGCCTTGATGGTCCCGGACCCGAGCCTGACCATCCGTCAACGCGCGGTGGCTTCCTGGCCAACGGCGTGGCAAGGGCAGAACCTGCGCGACATCCTGGTGACGATGGGCTACGACGTTGACAAACCCTGGCGCGATCTGCCGAAAAAACAGCGGGACTGGATCCTCTTCACCGAGGAAACACCGACCGTTCCGGTGTATGCCGGGCTCACCCCCGAAGAAACCAAAGTCGCGCTCAAGCGCAAAATGGAGCCCAGCTACCAAGGCACGTTTACCGGCGCCCGACGCTACATCCTGCACACGTTCAGTCATTCGCAAAGTGCGCTGATGAAGAAGCGCGTCGCGCAATTCATGCTCGGCAGCCCGTGCCCGTTGTGCGACGGCAAACGGCTCAAGCGCGAGGCGTTGTCGGTGACCTTTGCCGGCTACGACATCGGCGAGCTGTCGCAGATGCCGTTGCTGCAAGTGGCCGAGGTGCTGAAACCGGTAGCGGCCCACAGTTACCTGGAACAGGCCGAGGAGGCGGGCGAAGTGCTGACGCACAGCCAGACCCGCGAGGCCCGTGAACAGCGCGTAGCCCACGGCGCCAGCGCTCATGCCAACGCGCCGGACGTGCGGCATACGCCTAACCTGTCGGTGGAAAAACGCCTGGCCGCGCAACGGATCGCCCAGGACTTGCTGGAGCGGGTCAGCACCCTGACCGACCTGGGCCTTGGTTATCTGGCCCTGGAACGCAGCACGCCGACGCTGTCGTCCGGCGAGTTGCAGCGGCTGCGCCTGGCCACTCAATTGGGCTCGCAATTGTTCGGCGTGATCTACGTGCTGGATGAGCCTTCGGCCGGTCTGCACCCGGCGGATGGCGAAGCGTTGTTTGAAGCACTGCAACGTTTGAAGGCTGCCGGCAACACGCTGTTTGTGGTTGAGCACGATCTGGAAACCATGCGACGTGCGGACTGGCTGATCGATGTCGGCCCGGCGGCGGGTGAACATGGCGGGCGGATTCTGTACAGCGGACCGCCCCAAGGACTGGCCGAGGTCAAGGATTCCCAGACCCGTGCCTACCTGTTCGCCGAGCAGGTTACTGACGCCAGAATCAGCCGCAAGCCGACCGATTGGCTGCGCCTGGAAGGTATCACGCGCAATAACCTGAACGACCTCAGCGTCGAGTTTCCCCTGGGGTGTTTTACCTCGGTGACCGGCGTTTCCGGTTCCGGCAAATCAAGCCTGGTCAGTCAGGCCTTGCTGGAATTGGTGGGGGCGCATCTGGGGCGGGGCACCAGCGGCAGCGAGCCTGAAGAGTTGAGCCTTGAGGACGATGCGCCGCAGGTCAGCGGCGGTCAGGTCACGGCCGGGCTGGAATCGATCAAGCGTCTGGTACAAGTCGATCAGAAACCCATCGGCCGCACGCCGCGCTCGAACCTGGCGACGTACACCGGGCTGTTCGACAACGTGCGCAAACTGTACGCCGCCACGCCCCAGGCGCAGGCCGAAGGTTATGACGCCGGGCAGTTCTCCTTCAACGTCGCCAAGGGCCGTTGCCCGACCTGCGAAGGCGAGGGTTTTGTCAGCGTTGAGTTGCTGTTCATGCCCAGTGTCTATGCCCCGTGCCCGACATGCCACGGCGCTCGCTACAACCCCGAGACGCTGGCGATCATCTGGCAAGGTTTGAACATTGCCCAGGTGTTGCAGTTGACGGTGGACGAAGCGGTCGAGGTGTTCGCCGAGCAACCGGGCATTCGCCGTTCTCTGGAAGTGCTGCGTGATATCGGTCTGGGCTATCTGCGCCTCGGCCAGCCGGCCACCGAGCTCTCGGGGGGTGAAGCCCAGCGCATCAAACTGGCGACCGAGTTGCAACGCAACCAGCGTGGGGCCACATTGTATGTGCTCGACGAACCGACTACCGGTTTGCATCCACGGGACGTTGACCGGCTGCTTGAACAGTTGAATACGCTGGTGGCGGCGGGGCACACGGTGATTGTGGTGGAGCATGAAATGCGCGTGGTTGCGCAGAGTGACTGGGTGATCGATATCGGGCCAGGGGCGGGGGATCAGGGCGGCAAGATTGTCGTTGCCGGCACGCCGCAGAAAGTGGCCAAGAGCAAGAAGAGCCGCACGGCACCGTTTTTAGCTCGGACACTTGGCTCTGCTTGAGAGGGATATTGTTATCGCTGGCCTCATCGCGAGCAGGTCGAATCGTCGCACCGTCGCTCCCACAGGTGATTTGTGTACGCCACAGATCCAATGTGGGAGCGACGGTGCGACGATTCGACCTGCTCGCGATGGCGGCCTGTCAGGCGCGGTCGATCGTGCGCCGGACCTTGTCCAACAGCTCGTTAATCTGAAACGGCTTGATCAGCATGTCCATGCCTTCACCCAGGAACACCTGGCGGTTGATCGCGTTCTCCGCGTAACCGGTCATGAACAGGATCGGCAAGCCCTCACGCCAGCTACGGGCGACATCGGCCAGTTCCCGGCCGTTCATGCGCGGCAGACCGACGTCCGTCAGCATCAGATCAATCGAGGGGTCGTTTTGCAGGCGTTCAAGGGCGCCTTCGATATCACCCACCTGGGTGCAGCGATAACCGGCATCCAACAGCACTTCGGCGACGAACATGCGCACCGACGGCATGTCTTCGACAATCAACACATGCTCACCCAAACCCTGTTGATCCACTGACGTCTGTTCCGCTTCAGTGGCGGTCGGATCGGCACTGGCGGGCAGCATGATGGTCACTTCGGTGCCACGACGGGCCACGCTGCGGATGTGCGCGTCGCCACCCGATTGCCGGGCGAATCCGTAAATACTCGACAACCCCAACCCGGTGCCCTGGCCCAGTGGCTTGGTGGTAAAAAACGGGTCGAACACCTTGTCGATCACATTGTGTTCGATGCCCGTCCCGTCATCGCGCACGGACAGTGCGACATACGCCCCGTCCGCCAGTTTCAGATCACCGCGCGAATACGCCGCGTAGGTGCTGACCCAGATATTCCCGCCCTGGGGCAACGCATCGCGCGCGTTGATCACCAGGTTGAGGACGGCGCTTTCCAGCTGAATAGGATCGACCAGGGCAATCGCGGCTTTGGAGGTCAGCTCGAGTTTCAGCGCAATGTGTTCGCCGATGGTGCGCGCCAGCAATTCTTCGAGGGAACGGATGTGTTCGTTGATGTCCACCGGCCGGGTATTGAGCGGCTGCTGGCGGGCGAAGGCCAGCAAACGATGGGTCAGGGAGGCGGCGCTCATGGCCGAGTTCAGTGCCGCTTCGGCATAGAACTGGACCTTGTCGGTACGCGAATCGGCCACCCGTTTCTGGATCAATTCCAGGCTGGTGATGATGCCGGTCAACAGGTTGTTGAAGTCATGGGCGATGCCGCCGGTCAGCTTGCCCAATGCGTCCATTTTCTGCACTTGCAGCAGCTGGCTCTCGGTGCGCACGCGCGCGGCGATCTCGTGTTCCAGCTGCATCGTGGTGTCGTCGAGCCGGGCCAGGTGCGAGCGTTCGCGATGGCGATGCTCGGTGACGTCCTCCACGAACACCAGGCTCAGTTCAGGGGTGCGATACGGCGAAATCTGCCACTCGGTTTCCCGCAGCTCCCCCTCGATCCGCATATTCAGCGTGCCTTTCCAGCGTTCACCCGCGGTCAGGCGCACGCGCAGTTCATCAAGGATCGCTTGCTGTTGGTCGGCGAAGCATTCGCGCAAGGTGTCCGGGTCGCGGTTGTCCTGAATCAGTCGGGAGAAGGCATGATTGCATTCGTGAACTTTAAATTGGGCGTCCAGCACCGCGATGGGCGCCGAGACGTTGACGAAAATCTCCCGAAAACGCGCCTCGCTTTCACGCAGGGCGTTTTCCGTATCACGCACCCGCAGCAAGGTGCGCAGGGTCGCCAGCAACACGTCCGGGTCCACGGGGTGGATCAGGTAAGCGTCGGCGCCAGCGTCCAGGCCGGTGATGATGTCGCCGGTCTGGATCGACGCCGCCGACACGTGAATCACTGGCAGCAACGCCGTGGCGGGCTCCGAGCGCAGTTTACGGACAATGTCGAAGCCGCTCATGTCAGGCAGGTTGACGTCCAGAATCAGCGCATCGATCAATTCGCTGTCGATCAGCGCCAGGCCTTCGCCGCCGGTTCCGGCCTCCAGCACGATGTAGCCGTGCGGCTCCAGGCGTCGGCGCAGGGCGTAACGGGTGGCGGCGTTGTCATCGACGATCAACAGGCGAATGTCACGTTTCATCGGCAGGCTCCATGGCGATGGCCAGCGGGATGATCACGAAAAAGGTCGAACCGACCCCGGGCGTACTTTCGACCCCGACCTCGCCACCCAGCAGTTCGGCGAAGCGTTTGCACAAGGACAAGCCCAGACCGGTGCCGCGCAGGCGTTTTTGCAGGGGCGAATCGACTTGGGAAAAGTCCTCGAACAATGCCCCATGTAGCTCGGCAGCGATACCTATTCCTGTGTCGCTGACGGCAAAGCGCACATGGCTGGCGCCCTCGAGAGAGGCCGAAACCCGCACTTCACCGCGGGTGGTGAACTTCAGCGAGTTGGAAATGAAGTTGCGCAGGATCTGCGCCAGCTTCTTGTCATCGGTGTACAGGCGCGGCAGACCGACCGGTTCTGCGAAGATCAGGTCGACCGCCGACGCGTCGACGATCGGGCGAAACATGCCGCGCAGGGCGGCGAACAAGTCGAACATGTCGAACCAGGCGGGCGAGATGGTGATGCGCCCGGCCTCGATTTTCGCAAGGTCCAGCAGGTCGTCGACCATGTCGCTCAACTCCCGCGCGGCGGTGCTGACGAACGCGACCTGCCTGTGTTGCTCGGGGCTCAGCGGGCCGTCGAGTTCATCGGTCAGCAGGCTGGCGATGCTCAGGATCGAGCCCAGTGGCGTGCGAAACTCGTGACTCATGTACGACAGGAAGCGGCTTTTGAGGTCCGACGCCTGACGCAGTTCTTCAGCCTGGTTGTCGAGCTCGGCGTACAACGCGAGCACGCCCTGATTGGTTTCGTCGAGCTCCTCGCGCAGCGCTGCGGTTTCGTTCTGCAGGCGCTCGATCAGTGCCGAGGGTTCTTCGATCGGCGGCATGGGCGACTCAGCCATGGGCGGTCTCCAAAGCAACGACCAGTACCGTCACATCGTCCCGGCCGCGACAGAAATCGCGATGCAGGACGGCGGCTATCACGGCGGGATGACGGTGCACCAGGCCGGGGTAGTCGTTCAAATTCCAACGGGACTGCAGGCCGTCGCTGTACATGATCAATAGATGTCCGTTCACGTGAGCATAGTCAAAAGGCTGGGCTTTCCGGTATTGCCCGCCGACGATACCCGGATGGGACGCCAGGCCACGGGACTTGTCCAGGCTGATCAGGCTGCCGCCGATGTTGCCGATGCCGGTGAATCTGAGTGTGCCATGGTGGCCGTCGAACTGCGCAATCGCCAGGGCGCCGCCCCGGGTACCGATCATGGCCCGGTGAATGTCTTCGAGCAGGAACACCGGCACGGCAAACGGTGCCACGGCGAAGGCTTTTTCACCGGCGCGGGCGGCGCGTTCGGCTTCTTCGCCATGGCCCAGGCCGTCGATCATCAAGGCACTGATATTTGCCCCGTCGAACGCCAGGTGCCAGACATCGCCGCACGCCGGGTCGTCGTGCAGCGAGTGCTGGCTGATGCCGATGCGCAAGTCCGCTGCCTTGCTGGCGCGTGGATACAAACGGGCCAGCAACACGGTGCCACGCGAGTCGGTGTGCACATCGAAGACGTCCGCCTGGCGCGACACCGCACCGAGGCCGATGCCCTGAGTGCCTCCCGTGGAAAACCCGTCAGCCATGCACGCCTGCAAGTCAAAGCCTTGGGCTCGGTCCACCGCAAGCATCTCGATGCCGCTGGCGCTTTTACCGGGCAGGATTCGCAAGTGCAATTCGCCCCGGGTTGCGTGCTTGAGTACGTTGCTGGCCAATTCAGTGGCCACCAGCGCCACGCGGCCGGCATCCGTCGCGTCGAAACCGTGGTCTTCGGCGAGCTTCTGCGCGGTGCGCCGGGCAAAGCCGATCTGGCTGCTGTCCTCGATCAACAGCACTTGGGTCATCGACCCCCTAATGTTCATGTCCATCGGGTGATCGTTATTCGAGTGCCTTTCCCGGGCTCGGTGTCCAGTTCGAACTCCTCCACCAGCCGTTTTGCCCCGGTCAAGCCAAGGCCCAGACCGCTGCCGGAGGTCCAGCCGTCGGTCATGGCCAGTTTGATGTCCGGGATGCCGGGGCCTTCATCGCGAAACGTCAGGCGCAAGCCGACCCTCGAGTTTTCGTCGAGGATCTGCCAGTCCATGTCGCCACCGCCGCCATAGACCATGGTGTTGCGCGCCAGCTCGCTGACGGCGGTCACCAGTTTGGTCAGGTCGATCAGGCGCATGCCGCATTCGGTGGCCAGCTTGCGCGCAGTCTGCCGGGCCAGGACCACATCCTGCTCGATCTGAATTGGCTGAGTGCCGCTGCTGCGCAGGGTCATTGCTCGCGTACTCGTTCCCGAAGCAGTTTCATTCCGCGCTCGACGTTCAGCGCGGTGCTGACCCCGGGCAAGGTCAGGCCGAGCTCAACCAGCGTAATCGCCACGGCGGGCTGCATGCCCACCAGCACGGTTTCGGCGTCCATGATTTTCGACAGCCCGGAAATGGTCCCGATCATCCGGCCAATAAACGAATCGACCATGTCCAGCGCGGAGATATCGATCAACACGCCCCGCGCCGAGGTGTTGCTGATGCGCTCCGACAGGTCATCCTGCAAGGTCAGGGCAAGCTGATCGTGCATGTCGACCTGGATGGTCACCAGCAGAAAATCGCCCATTTTCAGAATAGGAATGCGTTCCATCGGCTTATACCGTCTTGCTGACGGTGATTCCCAGACGGGTCAAAGCCAGTTTGAGGGCATCGGCCAGGTTGGCCTTGGTGACCACGCCTTGCAGGTCCAGCCCCAGGTGAACGATGGTCTGAGCAATCTGCGGACGCACGCCGCTGATGATGCAATCGGCACCCATCAGGCGAATCGCGGTCACGGTTTTGAGCAGGTGCTGAGCCACCAGAGTGTCGACGGTCGGCACGCCGGTGATGTCGATGATGGCAATTTCCGAACCGGTATCGACGATCCGTTGCAGCAGCGATTCCATCACCACCTGGGTGCGTTGCGAGTCCAGGGTGCCGATCATCGGCAGGGCGAGTACGCCGTCCCAGAGCTTGACCACCGGGGTGGAGAGCTCCAACAGTTCTTCCTGCTGACGCTTGATCACCGCTTCGCGGGATTTCTGGAAGGTACGGATGGTGTGCATGCCCAGCGCATCGAGCAGCTGGGACACTTCCCAGAGCTGTTCGGCCAATACAGCCGGATTGTCGTTGTAGTGAGATTGCAGCAAGGAAAACAGCGGACCTTTCAGCGAGAAAATGAAGCTGGCGGTCTGGTGGGAGTCCTGACCGAGCAGGGCGCGGCTGTGGGAGAGTTTTTCGAGGAATTGGCGAACTTCGTCCCAGCCCGGCGCGGCGATATTCGGGCCGTTGCCGTTTTCCAGACCCGCGACCACCAGTTGCAGAAATTCCGAGGTCTGCTGCTTCAGCTCATGGTCCTTGAGGTTGCGGTTGGCACCACTGATTTCCAGGCTAGTGACCCAATTGCCAAGCAGTTGCACGTGGTTGTTTTTCATCGCGTCGAGTGTGCTGATTTGCATTGCTGCCATGTTCTTGTGCTCCTGAAATTTGACGGGCCGATTCCCCAAAAAACAATGGGCCCGAGTCAGTGACATTTGCCGAGTGAAATAGTTAGTAAGTCGGACGGGATATTTTCATCCTGGCCAGTACTTGCCCGATAACTCTAGTCGGCACAGTCGTCGACGACGATTTTTTGACCCTTGTCCTACCGGGTGCCTGTCCATTGGATTGAACCCCTGTCCGGAGATGGCTTCGAACCTTAAAGGCCCCGGCTGTTTGAATCGTGGGCATGCCGTCACGAGCGAGGTACGTATGAAAGACGAATCGACACAAGGACAGGAACAATCGGGGGCCCCGGTTGACCGCAATGACCCGGCGATTGATCCGCAGACCCCGGGTGAGGGCGCGCCGGGTGGTCAGCGCCAGAGCCAATCCGCCGGATCGCAGAGCGCTGATGCCGATGCAGCGGTGGATCAGAAGAACCACCACACCGACAACGATAATGAGTTCAGCCCTGGTTTCAAACCGTCGCCAGACCGGCCAAAACCCGGCGAAGACACGGATGCCGACATCGACACGGATGGCGGCTAGTTCCGTCAGGCTAAAAAAGGCCGCATCAATCGATGCGGCCTTCTTTTTGGGTGTTATTTGCTGGGGTGGGCGGCCTGGAGTTTTTTTGCCATATCCAGATGTTTTTCCAGGGCTGGCAACATTTTTTGCGCGAAGCCTTTCAGGTCGGTGGCGCCTTTGACCTTGTCGTCCGTCACCGTGTTGGCTTGTTTTTTGAACAGCTCGATGGTTTCTTCGTGGGCCTTCACCTGATTGTTGGCATAGGCCGCGTCGAAGGATTCGTCGCGCATGTCGAGGATTTGTTCCTTGGCCTGCTTGACCAGCGTCGTGTCGTCCGGAACCTCGATATCGTTCTTTTTCGCCAGCGCAGTCAGTTCCTTATTAGCCTTGGTGTGGTCGGTGATCATCATATTGGCGAACGCCTTGATGTTCGCCGATGAGCTTTTTTCCAGGGCCAGTTTGCTGGTTTCGATTTCTGCGATGCCGCCTGCGGCTGCGTTGTCGACAAAGTCATTGGAAGTGGCGGCAAAAACTGTGCCCATGCTGGCGCTCAAAGCTACGGCCAGGGCGAGGTGGCGCAGGGTGAATCCGTCCATTGGTCATTCTCCACACAGGTTTGAGTAGGCGATCAAGGTGATCGTTATTCAATGGAGGCAGCCGCTCGGGCAAAGGTTTTATCGGGTTTGCGACCGTACGACGAACGGACACCGCTGGTCTGATAGGCGGTCGACAGAACCTGCCAACCGAGGCCATTCTGATAGTTGGCGAACGCAATCGATCGCGTTTGCTACCCGAAAAACAAACGGAGGTGTTCCATGCCGGTGCCACACGACCTTTATCAGGACCTGAAACTTTCAAAGGAAGATGTCCAGAAAAAACGCACCAAGGATTCTCGACTGGATTCATTGCTTAACCAGTATTCGCAAGCGGACGCCGAGGTGGTAAAGGCTGAAACCGCACAATCGGATGCGCCTAGCGATGACGCATTGAAGAAACTCAAGGAGAAGCGCGTGCAGGTCAAGAATCAGATCGTTGACAGGCTCCAGACGCCATCCTGACGCGCTTTGCCAACCCACCGACGACCGGTGACTGAAATATTGGAACGGTGATTAAACCAGGCACCTCGAAAGATCAGAGTCCGACCTTTTCGACTCCCTGCGAGGTGCCTTATGACCGACCCAGCCTTTCCCGATAAAGAAGAGTTCCCGAGTGAAGAGCAGGGCGGGTTCGACCCGATTCCGACTCATCCTGAACCATTAAGCCCCGGCCGCACTGCGGTCAATCCCGAAGATGAGCCGGGCATCGACGAATTGCCGAACAATGAAGGTGTGCGCCCGTTGAATGAAGACGACTCCACCACGATGGACCCGGAACGGGTGCGTGAAGAAACGGACCACGCCGTACGCGATAACCAAATGGATCCCCGCTAACCCACCCCACCACACATCCCCTGTGGGAGATTCTATGTTGCAGGGGAACCCTGCAGCCTCAAATTCGGCTGGTATTCGCTCTGGTTTTTCATGAGCGCGAATGCCACCCGGCACAGCTTGCGGGCGAGAATGACCAGGGCTTGGGTTTTTGCCAAGCCTCTGGCCAGGTAGGACTCATAGTACGGTTTCCAAGTGGGGGACCGACATGCCGCCATTGCCGCGTTGTGAGCCAGGCGCCGTATCTCCGTATCGCCTTTTTTGCTCAGGTGACGTGGGCCGTTCTTTTTCCCGGAATCTCTTGCTCTCAAGTCCATCCCCAAAAAGGCAATGAACGCATCGCCACTGACGAAGTGGCCACGCATGAACGCGGTCGCCAAGCCAATAGCAGTAAGATCACCAATCCCCTCAATGGCTTTGCAACGCTTGATGTTTTCGGTGATGCCCGCTTCTTTGCTGACTTTGTGCAGTAACTTCTGAATGACCTGCTCAGCTTGTTTGAAGGACTTCAACTGCTGGGCCAACTCCTCTTTCAGAAGCGGTTCGCTCGACCAGCTCAACGTGATCCCCACACGCACGTTGATGAGTTCTGCGCGTCTATGCAGCAGACTTTTCAATACTTTGTAGGCCTGCGGAGGTGGACTCCAGATGCGCAGCCGTTCCTGCTCGCTAGTCAGGTAACGCGCCAGCAAACGCGCATCACAAGGGTCGGTTTTCGCCCGCTGGCCAATGCTTTCGCGGTAGTGGCTCAGCCGATAAGCATCCACAACGTAAACCCGATGCCCCATTTCGTGGGCCAGCTCAACCGTGTCTAAGTGGTAAATGCTGGTAGCTTCCAGGGCAATTGAGCTTTGCGCAGGCAGCGTTTTGAGCCAACGGCCAAGAGTTTCCCGATCGTTGTTGATGGCTTGAGTGATTTTCAGGTCTTCGCGGTAAGCGACGATTTCGGCCTTGGCCACATCGATACCGATTACCGTTGGCGAGGTAAGGATTGTCATGACGAATCCTCGGAGCTAGGGTTTAGGTGCTTGTCGGGGTTTACCCTTGCGCTGGCTTGCCTCTATCGTCGGTTTTACCGATGAATTCCTTATCGGCGCTTTGGGTAGAAAGGGCGGGACGAGAAGTCTCCCACGGTCCGTACTGGCTAGAGTCGGAATCGAGCTTTTAGTCCCGCCCACCCCTTCAAGTCTAAACATACAAGCGAGCCTGCTCGCGATGAGGTCCTGCCAGTCAATATCAATGTTGAATGTCAGACCGCTATCGCGAGCAGGCTCACTCCCACATTTTGATCTGCGTTATTACTGGAATGCAGTTGATCGCCATGACCCCCTGACAAGGTGCGCGCCCGCTAATTCCTCCCCACACGCATCCCCTGTAGGAGCGAGCCTGCTCGCGATGAGGTCCTGCCAGTCAATATCAATGTTGAATGTCAGACCGCCTTCGCGAGCAGGCTCGCTGCTACATATTTGATCTGCGTTACTTCTGGAGGGCGGTGGTGAGGGGTATGCGCGCCATATTGTTTGCCTTCAGCGAACCCAAATACAACCAGTCCCCATACTCGCGCACCGTGGTAATCGGCGAGTAATTGCCGTTGCTAGCATCCTGCAAGTTGGCGATCACCTTGCCGTCGAGGTCCAGGCCCAGTGCAAAGGCGCGCTTTTCCACGGGTTTGGGCAGCACCGTCATTGCCCGTACGATCATCTTGCGCACAAACGGGTGCGGCGCCGTGGCGTCGAGCAGTGCATTGCGCGGTGCGTAGAGCGCCACCCAGAAGCGGTCGCGGCCATTGAAGGCGAGGTTGTCCGGCAGTCCCGGCAGATTGTCGATAAACACGTCGTGGGTACCGGCCTTCGGCCCGCTCAACCAAAAGCGGGTGATGCGGTAAGCGCCGGTTTCGTTGACCAGCACAAAGCTATCGTCCGGCCCCAGCGTCACACCATTGGCAAACTCGAGCTTGTCCAGCAACACCGTGGTTTTGCCCGTCTGAAAGTCATAGCGCAACAAACGGCCGTCGCCGCCGTGCTCGATGATCGCCTCGCCATCCTTGCCATAGCCCCAACGGCTGGAGGCGTCGCTGAAATAGGCGTAGTGCCCGGGCTTGTCGATGGCCACGTCATCGGTAAAGCCGAAAGGCTCGCTGCCGGCCGCAGTGGTCAGCGGGATTAACCGGCCCTGGGCATCCAGGGACAGTAAACCTTTTACGCCGTCAGCGATCACCAGCAATCCATTCGGGTGGCGTGCCAGGCCCAGCGGTCTGCCGCCGGTATCGGCCAGCACTTTGGTGTCCTTACCGTCGAGGCTGGTGCGGATCAGCCGGCCATCGTGCAGCCCGGTGATGAGCACGTTGTCTTCCAGTAACAGCGCCTCGGGCCCTTCGATGTCTGCCGGACCGACACGTTCCACCCCTTTGAGGCGCTGATTGTCGGCATACACGCCGCTGGTGAGGGAAGGTGCGGGCGCCGGTGTCCAGGCCACCGGCCGCACCTTGGTCGGGAACAACAGCAGAAATGCGCCCAGGGCAATGATCAGCAGCAATAGCAGATTGCGAAACCTGAAGGCTCTTCTCACACGGTGACTCCTGCCGGGGTCAGGAGTTTTTGCGCCATCTCGCGCAACGCCAGCATCGACGCCGCGGATTCGCGCTCGATGCGCCGCTTGAGCAGCAGTTGATTGGTGATACGCATCGCCAGGCCACTGAACTGATACTCCAGCGTGCGCACAAAGCGAGTGCCTTCACCCTGCGCTTCGCATTCGTAGGTCACGACCAGCGACAGCCCATGATCACCGCGCGCCCAGGCACTCCAGCGCCGTCCTGGCAGGTATTCGTTGACCTCCCAGCTCAAGTGCCCCGTACGCCCGCCGGCACGGATGTCTTCCTCGAACCGCTGGCCGGCATGGAGCGGGCCACCTTGCCCCTCGACCTTGAGGGAGGACGGATGCCACTCCGGCCAACGGGTGACGGTGCTGGCATAGGCGAGCACTTCAATCGGATTTCCAGCGATGGCGATCTGGTGCTGCATGCGGGTCATGGTCGTTCTCGTCAGGGTCGGGGTGTCATGCTCCGGCTCCCAGTACAGGGTGCCGAACAGGTAGTCCATCAGCGGAAAAACGATATTGAAATTGCGTTCCTGCATCAGCTCGCGACGGTGATGCAGTTCATGCAGGCGGCGCATCTGGCGGATCCACGGCAGACGCGTGACCGGGTTGCTGGGGGGCAAGTGCTCGCAGGCATGAAACACCTCGTACATCAGGTACCCGAGGACCAGACAGCCGCCGAACAGTCCGGCGACGTTGGCATCGACCTGCTTGAAAAGCCACCAAAGGGGCAGGGTGATGACCACGGTGTGGACCACGATCAGCCAGGCCGGAAACAGAATCACCCGCCAGTCACGGGCGCTGTCGTAGGTCATGTGGCCGGGGGCGAAAAAGCTGTGATGGTCGCCGGCATGGCGGGCGTAAAACATCCGCGCGAAGCTCTTTTTGTGATGCCCCAGATGCCGGTGCACCATGTACACGCCGAAGTTGAAGAACAACAGCGTCAGGGGCACCGCCGCCCATTCCAGCGGTTGGACCTGATGCACGGTGCTCCAGAATCCGCCGATCGCCAGCAAGCCGAACAGCAGCACGAAGGCGCCGTGCAGCCAAGGGTTGTAGCGGGGATGAATGTCTGCGCGATAGCGGCTGCGAAATGCCTGGGTGGTCTGCCTCACTGCGGTCACCTCTGGTTTTTGTTATAACCAGCAGATTAGCTGATCTGCCCGCACAGGCTTGAGCAAAGCTGGATGTCACAAGCGCCATGATCCGGTGTATTCAGGTCAGTGGGTTCCAGCGCTGGGACCAGTCGTCGTCGGTCTTGATCACTTCACGCAACAGATCGAAGGCCCGTTGCAGGGTCGCCGAGTCGCGATCGCGCGAATAAACCAGGTAGGTCGGGTAACTGAATTCCGGGGCTTTGGGCACGGGCTCCAGTACGCCGCTTTCCAGGTAGCTCTGGACCACGCGGGTGCGGAAGTAGCCGCTGCCGCCGTTTTCCAGGATGTATTGCAGGGCCAGTGGCCCGAGGTTGAAGCTCAGGGCTGCCTTGGCTTTTTCTGGCAGGGCGGCATCGTGCTGGCGGCGGAAGTCCGGGCCCCAGTCGATGTACACGTAAGGATCAGGGCGCCCGGCGAGGCGTACGAGGATGAGTTTTTCTTCGAGGATCTGCTCGACTTGCAGACGCGGCCAATACTCGGGTTGATAGACCAGCGCGGCGTCCAGCACCCCCAGTTCCAGTTGGCGCAACAGGTTCTCGCCGTCACGGATTTCCATGCGCAAGGCGTGGCTGGGGATTTTCTCGCGCAGCTCGCCGGCCCAACTGAGCATCAGCGGGTTGCACAGACTGACCTCGCCGCCGATGTGCAGCACGTCGCGGTACCCCTCGGGCAACGGCAAGTCCCGACGCGCCGCTTCCCAGGTCTCGACCAGTTGATTGGCGTACACCACAAAGGCCTCGCCATTGGGCGTCAGGCGCGCACCGGCGCGGTTGCGCACGAACAGCGTGCTGCCCAGCTGGCTCTCGAGTTTTTGCACGCGCGCGGTGATTGCGGTCTGGGTGACGTGGAGATTTTCAGCGGCGGCGGCAAGGCTGCCGTGGCGGACAATTTCCAGGAAGGTGCGAGCGAGATCGATGTCCATGGGGCGGCCGGTGCGGGAAGTGCACGCATTGTAAACGGATACCGCGGGGGGCGGGCTTATGTAGCAGCTGGCGAAGCCTGCGTTCGGCTGCGAAGCAGTCGCAATATCAGGCACCGCGGTATTTCAGATAGACCGAGATACCCGGATTGACGACTGCTTCGCAGCCGAACGCAGCCTTCGGCAGCTGCTACAGGGGCTGTTCAGTTATGGGGCGCGGCGAAGCACTACACTGCAACCGTCTCTAGCCCAACGGCGCCCCCCATGACGGCAAAGCACGCAGCAAACATCCTCGATACGACTGAAGGCCTGCGCCTGGCCGGCCGCGATGCCGAGGCCTGGCGCGAATGGGGGCCTTTCTTGAGCGAGCGCCAATGGGGCACGGTGCGCGAGGATTACAGCGCCGATGGCGATGCCTGGCGTTATTTTCCCCATGATCATGCCCGCAGCCGTGCCTATCGATGGGGCGAGGACGGGCTTGCCGGGTTTTGCGACAAAGCTCAGCACTGGTGCCTGGGGCTAGGCCTGTGGAACGAGCGAGACCCGATTCTCAAAGAGCGACTATTTGGCCTAAACAACGCCGAAGGCAATCACGGCGAGGACGTCAAAGAGCTGTATTTCTACGTCGACGGCGTGCCAAGTCATGCGTACATGCGCATGCTCTACAAATACCCGCAGGCCGAATTCCCTTATGCCGACCTGGTGGCCGAAAACGCTCGCCGTGGCCTGGCCGACACCGAGTACGAAATCCTCGACACCGGCGTGTTCGAGGACAACCGTTATTTCGACGTGACGGTGGAGTACGCCAAACACGCGGCCGACGACCTCTTCATGCGTGTCACCGTGCACAACCGGGCCGATCAGCCGGCACGGCTGCACGTGTTGCCGCAGCTCTGGGCGCGCAACAGCTGGAGCTGGGCAGCGGACGGGCAGCAGCCGAGTCTCACGCTAAGCGGCGATGAGGTCCTGGCCCGGCACCCGCAACTCGCTGATCGCCAGGCCAGTGCCTGGGGCGAGGAGGATTGCCAATGGCTGTTCTGCAACAACGAGAGCAATTTCCCCAAACTCGATGGCGTGGCGGCGAGGGGGCCATTCAAGGACGGCATCAATGATTTCCTGGTCGCGGGTAACAACGATGGGATCCGTCATGACGCTGGAACCCGGGTGGCGGCGCACTTCACCCTGGATTTTGAAGCCGACCAAAGCCGATGCGTGTACCTGCGGTTCGCTCCGGTCGGCGCGGTTCAGGTCAACGCCAACGCACTGTTCGAACGGCGTCGCAGCGAAGCCGATGATTTTTACGCGGCCCTGCAAGCCGGCATCGCCGATGCGGATGCGGATGCGCGCAATGTTCAGCGTCAAGCCCTGGCCGGGTTGCTCTGGTCGAAGCAACTGTATTATTTCGACGTCAATCAGTGGCTAGACGGCGATCCGGCTCAGCCTTCGCCACCACCCGGGCGTAAGCACATTCGCAATACCCATTGGCGCCACCTGTCGAACTTCGACATCGTGTCCATGCCAGACACCTGGGAATACCCGTGGTACGCCTCGTGGGATCTGGGCTTTCAGGCCGTGGCGTTCGCGCTGATCGATCCCGGGTTCGCCAAGCATCAATTATTGCTGCTGGTCAAAGACCGCTTCATGCACCCCAACGGCCAGTTACCGGCCTACGAGTGGCGTTTCGACGACGCCAACCCGCCGGTGCATGCTTGGGCCTGTTGGCGGGTGTATCAGCAGGACAAGGCGCTGACTGGAACAGGGGACATGGATTTCCTTGAACGGATCTTCCACAAACTGCTGCTGAACTTTTCCTGGTGGGTCAACCGCAAGGACGCCGAGGGCCGCAACCTGTTCCAGGGCGGTTTCCTGGGGCTGGACAACATTGCCCTGTTCGACCGCTCGGCGCTGTTGCCGCCCGGCTATCAGCTCGACCAGGCGGACGGTACGGCGTGGGTCGCCGCCTATGCGCTGGACCTGATGCGCATGGCATTGGAGTTGGCCAAACGTAACGCTGTGTACGTCGATATTGCGGTGAAGTTCTTCGAACACTTCCTCTACATCGCCGGGGCCATCAATCGGGTCGACTCCGATGCCGAAGGCTTGTGGGACGAGCAGGATCACTTCTTCTACGACGTCCTGCATCGCCCCGAAGGCGTGAATGAGCCGCTGCGTTTGCGCTCGATCGTCGGCCTGATGCCGCTGTTCGCCGTGCAAGTGCTGGAGCAACACGAGCATGAGGGGCTGCCCGGCTTGCGTGAGCGTTTGCTCGGTTTCATGCGGCATCGCCCGGACCTCGCCAGCCTGGTTTCACGCTGGACCGAACCTGGCGAAGGCAACCGTATGCTGCTGGCGCTGCTGCGTGGCGAGCGCACCAAGGACCTGCTCAAACGCATGCTTGATGAAAGCGAGTTTCTCTCTGAATTCGGTGTTCGCTCGTTGTCCAAAGCCTTCGCCGAACAGCCATTCGGCCTGCAAATCAACGGCGAACGGCTCTGTGCCCATTACGAACCGGCAGAATCCGAATCGCGCCTGTACGGCGGAAACTCCAACTGGCGCGGGCCGGTGTGGATGCCGATCAACTACATGCTGATCGAATCCCTGCGCGAGTTTCATCGCTATTACGATCAGAACTTTTCAGTGGAATACCCTACGGGCTCGGGGTTTCTGGCGTCACTGGATGAGGTGGCCGACAGCTTGAGCCAACGACTGACCCGGCTTGTACTGCGCGACGAAGAGGGCAATCGGCCGTCAATGGCGGCGTATCCGCAGTTACAGGCGGACCCCGCCAGCCGCGATCTGGTGCTGTTTCATGAGTATTTTCATGGCGAAACCGGACGCGGAATGGGGGCCAGCCATCAAACGGGATGGAGTGCGCTGATTGCGCTGTTGTTGCAGCCTTGATTTCTGCCCAACACGGGCCCCCTGTAGGAGTGAGCCTGGTCGCGATGGGGTCCTGTCATTCAGCACTGATGTAGGCTGACAAGACGCCTTCGCGAGCAGGCTCGCTCCTACAGTGATCGGCGGTGTTGGTGAAGTCTTTGTTCAAAACGCGAAACAGGAGCAGCCAAACGCCCCCCAAAATCCCTGAAAATCACTGACCGGCGCTGACGACATTCGCGCTCGCTCATGACTGTGCGCATGCACCGCACACGCGCCGACGCATTGATGCACTTGGGCCGTCAGTGGCGCCAGGGGTTTCCAGTGGCCCGGCACCTTGGCAACGGGCGACCATTCAGGCACCACCGGCACTGGCGGCGGCCCGAGTTTTTCGAACTCGACGGCGCCATGGACGATCTTGCCGTCGACGATGGTCAATACCGACTCGATCCATTTGACCGCTTCGTCCTCGATATGAAAGTAGTCCGCCGACAGCGCAATCAGATCTGCCAGTTGCCCGACTTTGATCTGGCCTTTCTTGCCTTGTTCGGAGGAAAACCAGGCGCTGCCGTGGGTGAACAGTTCCAGCGCCGTATCGCGGCTCAAGCCTTGCGGGTACAGCTCCAGTCCACCGACGGTGCGGCCGCTGACCAGCCAATACATTGAGGTCCACGGGTTGTAGCTGGACACGCGCGTGGCGTCTGTACCGGCGCCCACCGGAATGCCTTCGGCGAGCATGCGCGCGATCGGCGGCGTGTGTTCGGCGGCTTTGGCGCCGTAGCGGTCGACGAAGTATTCGCCTTGAAAAGCCATGCGATCCTGAATGGCGATGCCGCCACCCAAGGCTTTCACCCGCTCAATGTTCTGCGGGGTGATGGTTTCCGCATGATCGAAAAACCACGGCAGACCATCGAACGGAATGTCGCGATTGACCTTCTCGAACACGTCGAGCATGCGGCTGATGGATTCGTTGTAGGTGGCATGCAGGCGGAATGGCCAGCGTTGTTCCACCAGATGGCGCACCACCGGTTCGAGTTCCTGTTCCATGGTTTGCGGTAGGTCCGGACGTGGCTCGAGGAAGTCCTCGAAGTCTGCCGCCGAGAACACCAGCATTTCCCCCGCACCGTTGTGCCGCAGGAAGTCGTCGCCTTGGCCGTAATGGGAAGTGCTGGTCCAGTTTTTGAAGTCGGTCAGCTCTTCCTTGGGCTTCTGGGTGAACAGGTTGTAGGCGATGCGCACGGTGAGTTGTTGGTCTTTGGCCAGCTGCTGAATCACCTGATAGTCGTCCGGGTAGTTCTGATAACCGCCGCCGGCATCGATGGCGCTGGTAACGCCGAGGCGGTTGAGTTCGCGCATGAATTGGCGGGTCGAGTTGACCTGATACTCCAGCGGCAGCTTCGGTCCCTTGGCCAGGGTTGAGTAGAGAATCATCGCGTTCGGGCGGGCGATCAGCATGCCGGTGGGATCGCCGTTGGCATCACGCTGGATTTCTCCGCCCGGCGGATTCGGCGTGTCACGGGTATAACCGACCACTTTCAGCGCGGCGCGGTTGAGCAGGGCGCGGTCGTAGAGGTGCAGCACAAACACCGGCGTATCCGGCGCAGCCTTGTTCAGCTCATCAATCGTCGGCAGGCGTTTCTCGGCGAACTGGAATTCGCTCCAGCCACCGACCACCCGCACCCATTGTGGCGTTGGCGTGCGATCGGCCTGGTCCTTGAGCATGCGCAAGGCATCGACCAGCGAAGGCACGCCTTCCCAACGCAGTTCGAGGTTGTAGTTCAGGCCGCCGCGGATCAGGTGCAGGTGCGAGTCGTTGAGACCTGGAATCACCGTGCGGCCGTGCAAGTCGATGATTTGCGTGCCGGGGCCTTGCAGGGCCATGGCCTGGGCGTCGCTGCCGACCACCACAAAGCGTCCGTCCTTGATCGCGACGGCACTGGCCTGTGGTTTCTTGCGATCGACGGTGTGCAGGCGTCCGTTGTACAAAATGAGGTCGGCCGGGGTATCGAGCATGGTTTTACTCCCTGCGAATAGCGGGCTGATCCAGGCACCGACGGCACCTGCCGAAAGGCCTTGCAGTACACGTCGGCGGTTGAAACCGTCGTGGTCGTCAGGTGGGCTCATGGCAGTGCTCCGCGCAAAGGCTCTTCATAAAAGAAGCGAGGGCAAACAGCCGATGTCTGACGCATGCGGCCAGAAGGAATATAGACGGCAAATCCACAGGTAGCCGTTTTCCAAGGGCGGAAAACGACGAATCCCGCCTCGAGGGGCGGGATTCGTGTGCAGCCAGGGAGGTTCCCGATGAAGGGAACCGCCGTCTTAGCTTGGGAACAGCTCGGACAGTTTCATGGCCAGCATCATGTCGCCTTCAGCGCGCAGTTTGCCGCCCATGAACGCTTGCATGCCATCGGTCGAACCGTCGACGATGCCTTGCAGGGTTTCGCCGTCCATCACCAGAGTGACCTGGGCGTCAGGGTTTTCGCCTTCTTGCAGCTCGCAGGTGCTGTCTTTGACGATCAGCGAGAAGTTCTTGGAATCGTCGATGCGGAAACCGAATACCAGGTCCAGACCGGCAGCGGCGGCTGGGTTGAACTTGGCTTTCATTGCTTGTACGGCATCAGCTACGGAGGTCATGGTTCGATCCTTTCTTGGGTAATTAGAGCTGGGTGATTACAGCCAGGGTCACAATAGTCCGGACTCAGCGAAACGTGATGAGTTCCGGTGCCTTCAACAGTTGCAAGTGCGCATGACTGTTGAAAGAAGACAGCGCCACCTCGCGACCGCGAAACTTCAGCAGGTTGAGCGAGGTGTTGACGATTTGCCAGTTCAGTTCAAATGCCTGCCTTGCCGGCATTTGAGTAATGAGGTGGAGCAGGGCAGTGATGGTGCCGCCGGAGGTGAACACGGCGATTTTCTGGGTGTTGTCGGCGCTTTCGAGGATGCGCTGAAGACCGGCCTGCACGCGTTCGACAAAGCCCAGCCAGCTTTCAAGCCCCGGCGTGTCATAGGTGCCAGCGAGCCAGCGTTCGATGATCAGGGCGAAGATGCGCTGGAATTCGGCACGGTTTTGCGCGGCGTTGCGCAGGATCTCCAGTGCTTCCGGTTCATCCTCCAGCATGGCTGGCAGCAGCGCGCGGATCACCGCGTCGGCGTCGAATTCGTTGAAGGCGGAATCGATTTCCAGGGTCGGCACCGGCAGGCCCACGGCAGCGAACTGTTCCAGCGCACTGTTGGCCGTATGCTGCTGGCGGCGCAGGTCGCCCGAAAGGCAGCGGTCGAAGCTGACACCCAGCTCGGCGAGGTGCTGGCCGAGGATTTCTGCCTGGCGAACACCGGTCGGCGACAGGACGTCATAGTCGTCTGCACCAAAGGAGGCCTGGCCATGTCGAATCAGATAGATGCTGCCCACGTCCGCGTCATCCCGGTACGTTGAAGGTTTGGCGAGGTTATGAGGATGACGGTGAGCTGTCAATGAAAAAACATACGCTTGTTTGAAATGCCCGTTACAGGCTTGTTGCCAGAGGTTTCACGGCTGGCCGCCGAGGCGGAGCATGGGTATGCTGGCGTTATCCCGCGCGTGTTTTAGGCCGCGCATCGTTTTGAAGGAGTCACTGTGGAGTTTTTGTCCGAGTACGCCAGTTTCCTGGCCAAGACCGTGACACTGGTGATCGCCATTCTGGTGGTCCTGGCCAGTTTCGCGGCGTTGCGCAGCAAAGGTCGACGCAAGTCGGCCGGGCAGTTGCAAGTCAGCAAGCTGAATGATTTCTACAAAGGGCTGCGCGAACGCCTTGAGCAAACCTTGCTCGACAAGGACCAGCTCAAGGCCCTGCGCAAGTCCCAGGCTAAAACCGATAAAAAGCAAAAGAAGAAACCCGAGGCCAAGCCACGGGTGTTCGTGCTGGATTTCGACGGCGACATCAAGGCGTCGGCTACTGAAAGCCTGCGCCACGAGATCACCGCACTGCTGACGTTGGCCACGCCAAAAGACGAAGTGGTACTGCGTCTGGAAAGCGGCGGCGGCATGGTTCACAGCTACGGCCTGGCGTCCTCGCAACTGGCGCGCATTCGCGACGCTGGCGTGCCGTTGACCATCTGCATCGACAAGGTCGCGGCCAGCGGTGGCTACATGATGGCGTGCATCGGCGAGAAGATCATCAGCGCCCCGTTCGCGATTCTGGGTTCGATCGGCGTCGTGGCGCAGTTGCCTAACATCAATCGATTGCTGAAAAAACACGACATCGACTTTGAAGTCCTGACCGCCGGTGAATACAAGCGCACCTTGACCGTGTTTGGCGAAAACACCGAGAAAGGTCGCGAGAAGTTTCAGGAAGACCTGGACATCACCCACCAGCTGTTCAAGAACTTCGTCTCGCGCTATCGCCCGCAACTGGACATCGACGAGGTCGCCACCGGTGAAATCTGGCTCGGCATCGCCGCGCTGGACAAACAGCTGGTGGACGAGCTCAAGACCAGCGACGAATACCTCGCTGAACGCGCGAAGAAGTCCGAGCTGTACCACTTGCATTACGCCGAACGCAAAAGCCTGCAAGAGCGCATTGGCATGGCAGCCAGCGGTTCGGTCGATCGCGTATTGCTGAGCTGGTGGAGCCGCTTGACCCAGCAACGCTTCTGGTAATTTTCTACGCCGAACCAAAAAATGAAACCGTGGGTAACCACGGTTTTTTTTGGCCTTCAGAAAGGACCACTGAGAATAGCGAACTTTCCCAGGGCCATTGTCGATCGCTCCGGCATCCGACTGGACTTAGGCCGGGTAGGGTGGTGGTCCTGAAATGACTGCAATGGAATGCACCATGAATGAATCCGACGATAATGTTGCTGGCCCCCATCTCGCGTCGTCTCTGCAAATGAGCACCGAGCTGAAAGCCGCCGTGGACCTCGCCTTGCCACAATCCCCTGGCCAGTTTGGCGAACGTTTGATCAAGGAAAAGTGGGGCCCGGGCATCGATCCGCAAACAGCCTTGCTGGTCACGCTCGATTACAACTACAAGGGCCATCCTGCCCAGAACGGTATCGAGCAGGGGCGGGTGGCGAATTCCCGTTCGCTGCTGCAAGCGCTGTTGTCCAACTATCAGGCCGTGGGTGACGGTCGCTTCGCTGAAACCGCGTTCGGTCTGTACACGCCTGCGAACGTGGGGCCGAACGTTCGGGTGGTCGAGCACGTCGACGAATTCGCTGATCATGGCAGCGGCAATCACCAGTCGTATGAAGGCATCTATCGTCAAACCACGCCGCAAGTTTACGGGCCGCTGACTCAGATCAATCTGAGACCCGCCGATTTCAAGAAGTGGGTCTGGGAGCTGGAATTAAAGGATGTGTACCAAGCGTATCTCGCTCAGGCCTGGCCAGCCGATGACGTGGTCGTCTCGGCCAGACCTTACGGGTTGAGAACGTCGGTGAAAGCGGCGTTCGTCATGGCGGCGTGGTTGCAGCTTCATGAACAGCGCCTGACGCAAAAGGGTCTGGAACTTGCGATGCGGGCGGCAGGGTTACCAGCCGATCAGCGCTGGGACACGCTGGCCCTTGAGCAACTGCAAGCACAGACGCGTATTCCTTCAACCATCAAGTTCGGCCTTTTGAAGCTTTACCGCTACACCGCGACCGATATCTGGGCTTTCCGTGACACCGTCAGTGCCCGGGTGCTGGTGTACATCCCTGGCAATTCTTCACCGCTGCACGAGTTTGCCGGTGCCACGCAACTGCACCAATGGATTGTCGCGCAGGGCCAGTCCAGCGAGACTCGACAGGCATTGGCCCGCCACTTCGCCGAGGACGATCGCGAGGACGGTACGTTTCACGCCGGTGTGCTGACGGCGCTGGACGGCATGGCGCTTTATCCCGAAAAACACTGGCTGACCAACAACGCAGGCTTCTTCAACAACGACGGCTACTGGGACCCGAACGAGTACATCGGCTACGACGACCCGGCCGCCGCCACCGATCCTTTTGCCCGGTTGGTGCTGACGATGAAGCAGGCGGCTCAGTCAGAAATCCAGACCATCCGTGACGATGCGCAGGTCAACCGGGATCAGTTGAGCGCTGTTGTCGAACCCATTGTGCAATGGGTCAACCGGTTTGGCCCGCTCGCCTTGTTCGTCCCCGGAGGTGAGGGGCTGCTGGCATTGGCCGGGCTCATTGACGCTGGTTATGGCCTGAATCAGGCGGTCAATGGAAGAACGCCGAGCCAACGCTCGGAGGGCCGGACGCGCACGGTGTTCGGCTTGCTTAATGCGTTGCCGATGCTGGGTGCAGAGTCGGCTCTGAAGGGTAATGTTGCCGAGGCCGATAGCATGGCCGAGCGCGCCCGCGAGCCCGGCGCCGATCCGGGAGAGCAGGGGCCTCGTCCTGCGCCGGATGCAACCGTTGCCCCGACGCCCGTGAGCAACCGAATCGATCTCATCCGTGGAATCGGCCCCTCGGTGGCTTCCTTCAGCGATGAGGTTCTGGCGCAGATCGCCAAGGTCAGCGCGATTGACGACGACCTGCTGCGGTTGATGCACACGGGCCGCCCACCGACGCCCTTGCTGGCGGACACGATCAGCCGCTTCAAGATCGATCAGGATCTCGGCCCGGCCGGGGACCCCGCGCTATTCAATCAACATTACGCAACGCTTCAAGGGTCAGAGCACGAGTGGGTCCGACTGTTTCAACGCGAATACCCGGGCCTACCGACAGTCGCCATCGAGCAAATGCTCGACCGCTATGGCGTGGACATCCAGGCATTACCCGATGCTACCGAGGTCAAGCAAGTGTTCGCACGTCTGGACGGCAAGGCGCGGCAATACCAACAGCATGTTCGGCTTGATCGAGCCTATGAAGGCTTTTATCTGCGGTCTGTGGTGAACGCCGAGACGGACACGCTGGCATTGCACTCCCTGAAAAATCTGCCTGGCTGGCCAACAGATCTGCGAATCGAGATCCTCGACGGTTCGTCCACTGGGCGGGTGCTTGACCGTTGCGGCCCCCTTGATACCGCTCATTCCCGAAGCGTCATCAAGGTGGGAAACCGTTACCTGCGACAAGGCCGGCAAACGGATTTCTACGATGCGCTGCTCGGCGTGCTGTCGGACGAGGAGCGTTCGGCGTTGCATCTCACCTCTCTGAATCCCGCCAGCGAGTTGCGGCTCAACCTCAGCGATCGGGCATTGCCCCGTTCTGAAACGCTGCTCGGTTTGCAACGGATGGACAGAAGAATGACTTTCGAACCCCAGGGCCTGCGCGGCGGTGGTTACCCGACGACACCGCAGGGCGAAGCGATGAAGCTGCAAGCGACCAAGTTGCAGATCAAGGATATTTATCCGGAGATCACCGACGAGGGCATTGATCAGGTGTTGCAGTCCGCCGGTGACAGGGTGCAGGCGTATATCGACCAGCTGAATCAGCAAATGCACCAGCTCAACACCGACTTGAGCAACTGGGTCGATCAAGCGGCGCAAGACATTGCCGACATGCACATTCCCTTGCTAGCCATGGGGGATGAGGAGGCTGAAGGGATGAGCCATGCGCAAATCGCCGTGCACAATGCTCACGTGCTGCAAGCCGCCCTGCAACAAGAGAGAGCGGTCAGGACAGAGCTTGCCGAGGAGCTTTTCGCCATCTGGCAAAAGCGCGGGCCAGTGCAGGATCGTCTCTATGAAGGCGGGCAGCTACGCGGTGTCAGGCTGGATATGACGTTCGAGGATTATCACCGATTACCCGCCCTGAATGTCAGGCTCAACGATGTGATCGAATTGTCAATGCGAGGTTTCCACCTGACCGTGCATGACAGTTTGAACGGGTTCCTGGCGAATTTTCCAAACCTTGAAGTGTTGAACCTGGAACGTTTCGACTTGCGGCCATTCTTCGTGGGCGGTGCCACTGGGCACGCCTTGCCGACAGTCATCGGCCAGTTGCCCAAACTGACCACACTCAACCTGCGAGCCACTCAGCTGGTATTCACTGAACGCGCCGCTTCACAACTGAGTGAGCTGACCCATTTGCAAACGCTGGACCTGAGCGACAACCCGTTGGGTGTGCCGCCTATGGTGCTGGGCATGGACAATTTACGTCAGCTCAACCTGAGGAATACCGGAATTACCCGCTGCCCGGTCGGGATCAAGGATCAGCCGTACCTGACGATGCTGGATTTGCGCGACAACAGTATTACGCGGGTTCCGTCAGCGGTCATGAATCAGGCAGTGGCAGACGATCGCGTGCTGCTCTGGGGGAATCCGTTGACCGACGAGGACACATTGCGCCGGCTGGTCAGTCATCGTGAACAAACGGGAATCAATCTGTGGTTGAGCGCGCCGGGCGCGGACTATGGCACGTCAACGGTGTGGTTACGCGACTGCGACGAAGGGTTGCGACAGTCCCGGCAAGCCCTTTGGCAGCGACTGGCAAGTAAACCTTCCGGTACACGGTTTTTGGCCGTAATAGACCGGCTGAGCCTGACGGCCGACTTTCGGGTCAGTTATCCGTCGCTCCAGGCGCGGGTCTGGCGACTCTTGCAAGAAGCAGATGCCACGGACGAAATATGGGGGCGAATGAGTCGCGGCAGCGGACGGTTTGATCATCCGATGGCGGCGTTCAGGGCTCTGGAGGAACGAGCCGGTTTCTGAACGAAGGAGGGCACCTTGAACCCCGGATGGGGTTCAAGGTTTGCCAATCAGCGGCGACGGAACAGCGGCAGCGGTTCGTCGGTGGCGGCCTGATAGGTCACCGAGAAGTCCTTGAGACTGTCCAGGGCTTCGTACGGGTCTTTATCGGCGCGCAACGCAAAGGCGTCGAAACCGCAGCGACGCAGGTAGAACAGTTGGTCGCGCAGCACATCGCCGATCGCCCGCAGTTCGCCTTTGAAACCATAACGGTCACGCAGCAAACGGGCATTGGAGTAGTTGCGGCCATCGGTAAAGGCCGGGAAGTTCAAGGCGATGACCTGGAAACTTGCCACGTCCTCACCGATCTCTTCGGCTTGTTCGTCAGCGTCCAGCCAAACGCCCAGGCCGCCGTCGCGGGCCTTGAGCATGCGCGCGTGATCACGCCACAGCGTCAGCGGAACGATCAGGTCGTCGCAGTTGCTGATCTCGTCGATGTTGAAGTCCTTGGGCAGCAAGTGCCAGGTTTCGTCGACGACCTCGTTGTTCTTAATGATTCGCTGCATAGACGCGCTCCTTGAAGAGGTCGATGCCAATACGCTGATAGGTGTCGATGAAACGCTCGTCTTCGGTACGTTGTTCGATGTACACGTTGATCAGCTTTTCGATCACATCAGGCATGGCTTCCTGGGCGAAGGACGGGCCGAGGATCTTGCCCAGGCTGGCGTCGCGGCTGGCGCTGCCACCGAGGGAAACCTGGTAGAACTCTTCGCCTTTCTTGTCCACCCCGAGAATGCCGATGTGGCCGACGTGGTGGTGACCACAGGCGTTCATGCAGCCGGAGATGTTCAGGTCCAGTTCGCCAATGTCGAACAGGTAGTCCAGATCGTCGAAACGACGCTGGATCGATTCGGCGATCGGGATCGACTTGGCGTTGGCCAGCGAGCAGAAATCACCGCCAGGGCAGCAGATGATATCGGTCAGCAAGCCGATGTTCGGCGTGGCGAAACCTTGTTCGCGCAACTCGCCCCACATCGCGAACAGTTGGGTCTGTTCTACGTCGGCCAGAATGATGTTCTGCTCGTGGGAGGTGCGCAGTTGACCGAAGCTGTAACGATCGGCCAGGTCGGCCACGGCGTCGAGCTGCTTGTCGGTGATGTCGCCCGGCGCAACGCCAGTCGGCTTCAGGGACAGGGTCACGGCCACATAACCCGGCTTCTTGTGCGCCAGGGTATTGCGGGCGCGCCAGCGCGCGAAACCCGGGTGTTCCTTGTCGAGTTCGGCCAGCGCAGCGCTCTGGTTGTCCAGGGCCTTGTAGTCCGGGTCGACGAAGTGTTTGGCAACACGATGCACTTCGGCTTCGGTCAGCGTGGTCTGGCCACCGCGAAGGTGTTCCATTTCCGCATCGACTTTCTGCGCGAAGACTTCAGGCGTCAGGGCTTTGACCAGAATCTTGATCCGCGCCTTGTACTTGTTGTCACGACGGCCATAGCGGTTGTAGACCCGCAGGATGGCGTCGAGGTAGCTCAACAGGTCTTGCCACGGCAGGAATTCATTGATGAACGCGCCCACCACCGGCGTACGGCCGAGGCCGCCGCCCACGAGCACACGGAAGCCCAGCTCGCCCGCGGCGTTGTGCACCGGCTCAAGACCGATGTCATGGACTTCGATGGCGGCACGGTCGGACGTCGAGCCGTTGATGGCGATCTTGAACTTGCGCGGCAAGTAAGCGAATTCAGGGTGGAACGTGGTCCACTGACGAACGATCTCGCACCATGGGCGCGGGTCGATCAGCTCATCGGCGGCGACACCGGCGAACTGGTCGGTGGTGACGTTGCGCAGGCAGTTGCCGCTGGTCTGGATCGCGTGCATCTGCACGGTCGCCAGTTCAGCGAGGATGTCCGGGATGTCTTCCAGCGCCGGCCAGTTGAACTGCACGTTCTGCCGGGTACTGATGTGGGCATAGCCCTTATCGTAGTCGCGGGCTATCTTGGCCATCATCCGCGTCTGGCGCGAGGTGAGTTGGCCATAAGGCACCGCCACCCGCAACATCGGCGCGAAGCGTTGGACATAAAGCCCGTTTTGCAGGCGCAGGGGGCGGAATTCTTCTTCGCTCAGCTCGCCTGCCAGATAGCGTCGGGTCTGATCACGGAACTGCTTGACGCGGTCCTCGATGATCCGCTGATCGTACTCGTCATATACGTACATATAAGTCCTGTTCTCAGGCTTGGGCCGGTCGGATCCCGTTGCGTTTTTTCGCCTGGAGGTCTCCGATACTGCCTCGGCAATTCTGCGCGCACGGCCGCGCACTCCCTACGGAGCCGGGGCAAGATACCAGTTTGCAGTTATGCGCAAAAGTGATGTTTGAGTATATGCAAAGAACCAAAACGACTAACGAGAACCGTTATTACTAAACCCTTATTTGTCGTGCGGGCAATCGTCGTCTTTACTGTGGTCGAGTCTTTATGCAATCACCGATAAAACCGACAAGAGGCGATGCAATGAGCAACCCTACCAAAGCAACAAAGCCTGATAGCACGGTCGATGCTTGGGCGATTCTGTTTCTGATCATCCTGGTCGTGGGCACTGCAGTATTTTGGGTCAGCCATCAATAACCGACCCCGTCCGGGCCCGGTTCCGACGATTGTCGGACAAAAACCGGAATAAACGCCGTTTGCCGGGACTTCGCTGGCTATAATGCGCGGCGAAATTTCCGGGGGCTCGGACGTTAATGTTGAAGTTTTTCTACACCGTTCTGCTGATGCTCGGCGCGGCTTACGGCCCTGCTGCGCGCGCGGAGTCGGTGTTGTTCCTGAATCCCGGGAAGACGGACGAAGCCTTCTGGCTCAGTTATTCGCAATTCATGCAGGCTGCTGCCACGGACCTGGGCATTGATCTGCAAATCCTCTATTCCCAACGCATGCCTGAGCTCACGCTGGCGCAGGCCCGTATCGCGTTGCAAGGTCCCGATCGTCCGGACTATCTGGTGTTCGTCAACGAACAGTACGTCGCCCCGCAGATTTTGCGTCTGGCCCAAGGCAGCGGGGTCAAGCTGTTTACGGTCAACGCTGCGCTGACGGCCAATCAGCTGAGCCTGCTGGGTGAACGCACTGATCGATTGGGCAGCCTGGTACCGAATGATGAGGAGGGCGGCTACCTGATGCTCAAGGAGCTGATTCGCCAGCATCCACCGGTGGCGCCCGGTCAGGTCATCGAGTTACTGGCGTTTTCCGGCCTGAAAATCACACCGTCGGCGCAACTGCGCGAGCAAGGCATGATGCGCGCCTTGGCCGAACACCCCGAGGTGCGCTTGCGCCAGCTGGTTTACGGCGGCTGGACCCGGGACCGGGCCTATGAACAGGCCAAATTGTTGTTCCGGCGTTACCCGAAGGTTTCGTTGGTGTGGTCTGCCAATGACGAAATGGCGTTTGGCGCCATGCAGGCGTATTCGGAGGCGGGTGGCGTGCCTGGCAAAGATGCGTTGTTCAGCGCGGTGAATGCGTCGCCAGCCTCGTTGCAGGCGCTGGTTGACGGCCGCATGAGCGTGTTGTTGGGCGGGCACTTCACGTTGGGCGGTTGGGCGCTGGTGGAGTTGCATGACCTTGAAATGGGCGTGGACCTGGACCAGTACGGCGGGCGTGATCGGCTGATTCCGTTACTGCAACTGATCGACAAGGCCCAGGCCAAACGATTGCTGGCCTTGGGCGCATCACCGAATTACGGGGTGAACTTCCGTCGCCTGTCGGCCAAGGGCCGGCCGACGTCCTATCGCTATCCGTTCAGCCTTCAAACCCTGATGCGCTAACGTCCCGCCAGATGCACCACCAACTGCACGATGCCGAACAGCATCAATGCAAACACCGCCGTGAACAGAATCCCCAGAATCACGAAATGACTCGGCTTGCCGTGGGTGAAGTCTCGCGCCCGGTTCTTCCCGCTCTGCACCCCGAACGCCGCCGCCATGACGCTGTGCAGCATCTGCCAGAACGTCGGCGGCTTGTTGTCGACTGGATCGTCCATAAATCCCTCGTCACTTATGTGTGAGAGCTAAGCATAGACAATCCACGGCATGCACAAACCAGATGTGGGGGCTAGCCTGCTCGCGATGGGGCCATAACATTCAAAATTGTCGTTGACTGTTACACCGCCATCGCGAGCAGGCTCGCTCCCACACTTGATCGGGTTGAGCCGGATACTTGTGAACGACCCAAAACACCTGTGGGAGCGAGCCTGCTCGCGATGGCGGCCTGACAGTCACATTGATATCGACTGTCATGGCCTCATCGCGAGCAGGCTCGCTCCCACAAGGGGATCTTTGTTGGCCGCAGGTATTACGGCCAGTTGAGGGGTTAGTTGTCGTACCCGAGGTTCGGCGCCAGCCAGCGTTCAGTCACGCTCAATTCCTGCCCCTTACGCGACGTGTAGCTCTGCACCTGGTCCTTGTCGATCTTGCCCACCGCAAAATACTGCGCTTGCGGGTGTGCGAAGTACCAGCCGCTGACCGCTGCCGCGGGGAACATCGCGTAGTGCTCGGTGAGGAACACGCCGCTGCGGCCTGCTTTCATTTCCGCAGCTTCAGGGTCCAGTAACTTGAACAGCGCGGATTTCTCGGTGTGATCCGGGCAGGCCGGGTAGCCGGGAGCAGGGCGGATGCCGGTGTATTGCTCTTTGATCAGCGCCTCGTTGTCGAGCGTCTCGTCCTTGGCATAACCCCAGTAGTCTTTACGCACTTGCTGGTGCAGCCATTCGGCACACGCCTCGGCCAAACGGTCGGCCAAGGCCTTGACCATGATCGAGTTGTAATCATCGCCAGCGTCTTGATAAGCCTTGGCCACTTCCTCGGCGCCGATGCCTGCGGTGGTGATGAAACCACCCACGTAGTCGGTGATTTCGCTGTCCTTCGGTGCAACGAAGTCGGCCAGCGAGAAGTTCGGCTTGCCGTCGGTCTTGATGATCTGCTGGCGCAAGTGATGCAGTTTGGCAATCGGCTTGCCGTCATCGCCGTAGACTTCGATGTCATCCTCACGCACCTGGTTGGCGGGCCAGAAGCCGAACACCGCACGGGCGCTGATGAGTTTTTCGTCGATCAGTTTGGCGAGCATTTCCTGGGCGTCGGCGTACAGCGAGGTGGCAGCTTCACCGACCACTTCATCCGTGAGGATGCGCGGGAACTTGCCGGCCAGGTCCCAGGAGATAAAGAACGGCGTCCAGTCGATGTATTCGGCCAGGACTTTCAGGTCGATGTTGTCCAGCACTTTGGAACCGGTGAAGGTCGGTTTCACCGGCTCATAAGCGCTCCAGTCGAACTGCGGCTTCTTCGCGATAGCGGCCGGGTAGCTCAGGCGTTCGGTGCGGGCGCTGCGGTTGGCGGTGCGCTCGCGAACATCGATGTATTCCAGGCGGGTCTTCTCGACGAACGCCGGTTTCAGTTCCTTGGACAGCAACTGCGTCGCCACGCCCACGGCGCGGGAGGCGTCCGTGACGTAGATCACCGCATCGTTGCTGTACTTCGGCTCGATCTTCACCGCGGTGTGCGCCTTGGAGGTGGTCGCGCCACCGATCATTAGCGGTAGGTAAAAGTCCTGACGCTGCATCTCGCGGGCCACGTGGACCATTTCATCCAGCGAAGGCGTGATCAGACCGGACAGGCCAATGATGTCGCACTTCTGCTCCTTGGCCACTTGCAGGATCTTCTCTGCCGGGACCATCACGCCGAGGTCGACGATGTCGTAGCCATTACATCCGAGCACCACGCCAACAATGTTTTTGCCGATGTCGTGCACGTCGCCTTTCACCGTGGCCATCAGGATCTTGCCCTTGGCTTCCGGCTTGTCGCCTTTTTCCAGTTCGATGAACGGAATCAAGTGGGCCACGGCCTGTTTCATCACACGGGCGGATTTCACCACCTGCGGCAGGAACATTTTGCCGGCACCGAACAGGTCGCCGACGATGTTCATGCCTGACATCAGCGGGCCTTCAATCACTTCAATCGGACGCGTGAACGACTGCCGCGATTCTTCGGTGTCTTCCACGATGTGCGTGGTGATGCCCTTGACCAGCGCATGCTCCAGACGCTTGTTGACGGGCCAGCCGCGCCACTCTTCGGTCTCGGCTTCCTTGACGCTGCCATCACCCTTGTACTTATCGGCGATGGCGAGCAGGGCGTCGGTGCCTTCCTGCGTGCGGTTGAGCACCACGTCTTCTACCGCGTCACGCAGTTCGGCCGGGATCTGGTCGTAGATCTCCAGCTGGCCGGCGTTGACGATACCCATGGTCAGGCCGTTGCGGATCGCATACAGCAGGAACACCGAGTGAATCGCCTCACGCACCGGGTTGTTGCCACGGAACGAGAACGACACGTTGGACACGCCGCCCGAGGTCAACGCATACGGCAGCTCGTCACGGATGTAGGCGCAGGCATTGATGAAGTCCACCGCGTAGTTGTTGTGTTCTTCAATACCGGTGGCCACGGCAAAGATGTTCGGGTCGAAGATGATGTCTTCCGGCGGGAAGCCGACTTCGTTGACCAGAATGTCGTAGGAACGTTTGCAGATTTCCTTCTTGCGCGCTTCGGTGTCGGCCTGGCCGGCTTCGTCGAAGGCCATCACCACCACGGCGGCGCCGTAGCGCTTGCACAGTTTGGCGTGATGAATGAACTGCTCGACGCCTTCTTTCATGCTGATCGAGTTGACGATGCCCTTGCCCTGGATGCACTTGAGGCCGGCTTCGATCACTTCCCACTTGGAGGAGTCGATCATGATCGGCACGCGGGAGATGTCCGGTTCACCGGCAATCAGATTGAGGAAGGTCACCATGGCCTTCTTCGAATCGAGCATCCCTTCGTCCATGTTGATGTCGATCACCTGGGCGCCGGCTTCGACCTGTTGCAGGGCGACTTCCAGGGCTTCGGTGTAATTGTCTTCACGGATCAGGCGGGCGAATTTGGCGGAGCCGGTGATGTTGGTGCGCTCGCCGACGTTGACGAACAACGAACTGCGATCGATGGTGAACGGTTCCAGACCCGAGAGGCGGCAGGCCTTGGGGATTTCCGGGATTTCCCGCGGCGCATAACCGGCAACGGCTTTGGCGATGGCTTCGATGTGGCCCGGCGTGGTGCCGCAGCAGCCGCCGACGATGTTGAGGAAGCCGCTCTGGGCGAATTCTTCGATGACCTTGGCGGTTTCCGACGGCAGCTCGTCGTACTCGCCGAATTCGTTCGGCAGGCCGGCGTTCGGGTGGGCGGAAACGTGGGTGCCGGCCTTGTTCGACAGTTCTTCGAGGTATGGACGCAATTCGCTGGCGCCGAGGGCGCAGTTCAGGCCGACGGAAATCGGCTTGGCGTGGGCCACCGAGTTCCAGAACGCTTCGGTGGTCTGGCCTGACAAAGTACGGCCGGAGGCGTCGGTGATGGTGCCGGAAATCATGATCGGCAATTCGACGCCCAGTTCTTCGTAAACCCCTTGCACGGCGAAGATCGCGGCTTTGGCGTTCAAGGTGTCGAATATGGTTTCAATCAGAATCAGGTCGGCGCCGCCTTCAATCAGGCCTTTGGTGGCCTCGGTGTAGTTTTCCACCAATTGATCGAAGGTCACGTTGCGGTAGCCGGGGTTGTTCACGTCCGGCGACAGCGAGCAGGTGCGACTGGTAGGGCCGAGCACGCCGGCGACGAAGCGTGGCTTGTCCGGGTTCTCGAGGGTTTTCGCATCGGCGACCTTGCGCGCCAGGCGGGCACCTTCTACGTTCAGTTCGTAGGCCAGTTCTTCCATGCCGTAATCGGCCATGGAAATCCGGGTGGCGTTGAAGGTGTTGGTTTCCAGAATGTCGGCGCCGGCATCCAGGTAGGCTTTCTCGATGCCGCCAATCACGTCCGGACGGGTCAGCACCAACAGGTCGTTGTTGCCTTTGACATCACTCGGCCAGTCAGCGAAGCGTTTGCCGCGATAATCCTGCTCCTCGAGCTTGTAGCTCTGGATCATCGTGCCCATGCCGCCATCGAGAATCAGAATGCGCTCTTTGAGGGCGTGTTTGAGAGCTTGAAGGCGGACGCTGCGATCGGACATTGGGACTACTCGGAAAGACCATGACGAAGGGGCGGGATCATAGCAAACCTGTGCGGTTTTAGAGCATGTCCCGGTTTTGCATGAATATCGCTCATGTTGGTGTGGGGGCTTCACCGGTAGAATCGCGGCGCTTTTTCATGATCGGGACCAGGGACATGTCGTATCGCGTCATCACCAGCATTTTCATGCTGCTTTTAAACTGGGATGCCGTTGCGCAGGATCCCGCGATTTCCCCGGCCATTTCCTACAGCCGGGACATCCAGCCGATCTTCACCGAAAAGTGCGTGGCCTGCCATGCCTGCTACGACTCTGCCTGTCAGCTCAATCTGGGCAGCGGCGAAGGGGTGGCGCGTGGTGCGACCAAAACCCCGGTCTACGACGGCGAACGCAGCCAGGCCGCCGCGCCGACCCGGCTGTTTTATGACGCCTTCGGCAAACGCGCCTGGCAGCAGAAGGGCTTCTATTCGGTCCTCGACGCCCAAGGTAGCCAGGCTGCGTTGATGGCGCGAATGCTGGAGCTGGGCCACACAACCCCGCTGCAACCCAACGCCAAGTTGCCGGAAGACATCGTCCTGGGCCTGAACCGGGGCAACATGTGCGCCATGCCGGCGGAGTTCGACGGCTACGCCGGTACCCACCCGAAAGAAGGCATGCCGCTGGCGGTCACCGGCCTGACCGACCAGCAATACCAGACGCTGCAACGCTGGCTGGCCTCGGGTGCGCCCATCGATGAGCAAGGCCTGGTGCCGAGCGCGAAAGAAGCCTTGCAGGTGGTGCAGTGGGAAAATCTGCTCAACGCCCCGGGCGCGCGGCAAAGTCTGGTAGGCCGCTGGTTGTTTGAGCATTGGTTCCTTGCCCACCTCTACTTCAAGGATGGCGAACCGGGGCATTTCTTCCAGTGGGTGCGCTCGCGAACCCCGACCGGGCAGCCGATTGACCTGATCAATACCCGACGTCCGAACGACGATCCAGGCACTCAGGTGTATTACCGCTTGTGGCCGGTTCGGGGCGTGATCGTGCACAAGACCCACATCACGTATCCGCTGAGCGCGGCGAAAATGGCGCGGATCAAAAGCCTGTTTTACAACGGCGATTGGCAGGTCAACGCCTTGCCGGGATACGGGCCGGAGCGTCGGGCCAATCCGTTCACTACATTCGAAGCGATCCCGGCGCAGGCGCGTTATCAGTTCATGCTCGATAACGCCGAGTACTTCGTGCGCACCTTCATTCGCGGCCCGGTCTGCCGCGGCCAGATCGCCACCGATGTGATCCGCGATAATTTCTGGGCGCTGTTCCAGGCACCGGAGCACGACCTCTACATCACCGACCCGAACTATCGCGGCCAGGCCACGCCGTTGCTGGCCATGCCGGGGCAAAACGATGACGTCGGCAGCGTCCTGAGCCTGTGGCATGACTACCGCAACAAACGCAACGAGTACGAAGCGCTGCGTCGGGACAATTACGCGGAGCTGCCGGCGCCGAGCTGGTCGACCCTGTGGGCCGGCAATGACAACGCACTGCTGAGCATCTTTCGGCATTTCGACAGCGCTTCGGTGAACAAGGGCCTGATCGGCGACGTGCCGCAAACCCTCTGGCTGTTCGACTTTCCGCTGCTGGAACGCACGTATTACCAGTTGGCGGTCAACTTCGATGTGTTCGGCAATGTGTCCCATCAAGCCCAGACGCGCCTGTATTTCGATCTGATCCGCAACGGCGCCGAGCAGAATTTCCTGCGCCTGATGCCGGCCGATTCGCGGGACGATTACCTCAATGATTGGTACCAGGCCGGCGGCCAATTCAAGATGTGGCTGGATTACGAAGCTATCGATAACGACACGCCGACGGCGCTGAAACTGGATGAGAAGGACCCCAAACGCGACTTTGCGATGCAACTGCTGTCCCGTTACGGCGAGCTCAATGCCAGGCCCGATCCGATCAATCGCTGCGACGGCGCTTACTGCTCGCGCCCGAACATCGACCCGGCCTTGCAGAATGCCGAGCAAGCCTTGAGTCGCCTGACTTCACGCCCGGCGGCCGGTTTGCGAGTCATCGATCAGTTGCCGGAAGCGACCATGCTGCGGGTTGAAACGGCAAGTGGTAAACGCGAGGTCTACAGCCTGTTGCGCAACCGGGCCCACAGCAACGTGGCGTTCCTGCTGGGCGAGTCTCTGCGTTATCAACCGGGGCTCGATACGTTGACCATTTTCCCGGGTGTGCTCAGCAGCTACCCGAACTTCATGTTTAATATTCCCGCCGACCAGGTGCCGGCGTTTGTCGATGCGATGGAAAACGCCAAGGACGCCCACCGCTTCGAGAAAATCGTCGAGCGCTGGGGCATTCGCCGCAGCCATCCGCAGTTCTGGTTTTACTTCCATGACCTGAGTCGCTACCTCCACGAAACCGAGCCGGTGGAAGAGGGCGTGCTGGACATGAACCGGTACGAGAATCTTTGATCGACTTTTGAACGCTGCCCGGTGTCCCAATCTGGACATGCCACCGATCCAATGTGGGAGTGAGCCTGCTCGCGATGACGATTTAACATTCAGCTGTTGTATTGGCTGACAGTCCGCTATCGCGAGCAGGCTCGCTCCCACAGGGGATGTGTGGTGGTTTGCGGATTGGGAACGGGAGGGGCGCCGATGTTGATTTCGATACAGGCATTGCGCGCCATCGCAGCCTGGGCGGTGGTCTGCCACCATTTCATGCAGATTTTCTTCGACTTCCAGGCCCGTGGGCCGGTGGGGCAGGCGTTTATCGACAAGGGCGCGGTGGGCGTCGACATCTTCTTCGTCATCAGCGGCCTGGTGATCTTCCTGTCCACCGAGGGCAAAGCGCTGCCGCCGGTGCGGTTTCTGTTGTACCGACTGTTTCGGATCGTCCCGGCGTACTGGCTGTACACGGTGCTGATGGCGCTGGTCGTGGTATTCGCCCGGCCGGTATTGCCAGATCAGACGGTCGACTGGTCGCATTTCCTCCTGTCGTTGTTATTCATTCCTACGGAAAACCCCGGCGGCTACGGGATGTATCCGACCCTCAATGTTGGCTGGACCCTCAACTACGAAATGCTGTTCTACCTGCTGTTCGGCTGGGCACTGCTGTTCCGCTTGCACTTCAGGTTATTGATCGTCGCGGCGTTGCTGTTCGCGGTGTGCCAGGCCTGGACCGGTTATGGCTGGGTCAGCGAGTTCTACCGTTCGGACATCGTTTATGAGTTTTTGCTGGGGATCGCCATTGGCATGCTTTACCGCCGAGGCTGGATCAAGCCCGGGTTGTGGCTGCCGTTGCTGGGGATAGGCGGCGCGTTGCTGGCCATTTATCACTGGCCGCCGGCGCCACGCTTTCTGACCTGGGGCTTGCCGAGCGCGGTGTTGGTGATGGCGTGCATTTCGCTGGAGCGCTATGTCGAGAACAATCGGCTGTTCGAACTGCTCGGCAATTGTTCCTACTCGGTGTACCTGATGCACGTGCTGGTGCTGTCTGCCGGTGGATTTGTCGCACAGCGTTATGGCGTGAATCCCTACCTTATGTTCGCCGTTTGCGCGGCGACTATTGGTCTGGCGTCCTGGGCAAGTTACGAATGGGTAGAAAAACGCAGCTATCAGTGGCTTAAAGCCCGGATTGACGGTGAAACCGCGGCTTAGCCGGCGACGGCTCTTTCCCGACAAAAATACTAGGACTTTGTACGGCGCGATGATTGGCGTAAACTGCGCCCAAGCCTGCGAGGAGTTTCCATGACCGCTATTACCATCACCGACGCCGCCCACGATTATCTGGCTGATCTGCTCTCCAAGCAGAACACCCCGGGTATCGGCATCCGCGTCTTTATCACCCAGCCTGGCACCCAGTACGCCGAGACCTGCATTGCTTACTGCAAGCCGGGCGAAGAGAAACCTGAAGACACCGCGCTGGGGCTCAAAAGCTTCACCGCTTACATCGATTCGTTCAGCGAAGCCTTCCTGGACGATGCGGTAGTCGACTACGCCACCGACCGCATGGGCGGCCAGCTGACCATCAAGGCGCCAAACGCCAAAGTCCCGATGGTCAACGCCGACAGCCCGGTCAACGAGCGCATCAACTACTACCTGCAAACCGAAATCAACCCGGGGCTGGCCAGCCACGGCGGTCAGGTCAGCCTGATCGATGTGGTCGAGGACGGCATCGCCGTACTGAAGTTCGGCGGCGGTTGCCAAGGCTGCGGCCAGGCAGACGTCACCCTGCGCGAAGGCATCGAGCGCACCTTGCTCGAGCGCATTCCCGAGCTCAAGGGTGTTCGCGATGTGACTGACCACACGCAGAAAGAAAATGCCTACTACTGAGTAAGGTGTTCGCTGCGAAATGAAAAAACGGCACTGTGGCGAGGGAGCTTGCTCCCGCTCGATTGCGAAGCAATCGCTAAACAGCTGATGCATTTTCCCGTGATGAATGCGTTGGCTGTTATTGGGACCGCTCCGCGGTCCAGCGGGAGCAAGCTCCCTCGCCACAAGTGCTTTAGGGCCTGTAGAGATGCGCATGCCCCGCGCGATACAGCGATGACTCGCTGAACTGATCACTCCCCAACACCCGACCCACCAGAATCAACGCCGTGCGCCGAAACCCCTTGACCGCAACCTTTTCGGCAATATCCGCAATCGTCCCCACCACCCAATCCTGATCCGGCCAGGTCGCCCGGTGAATCACCGCGATCGGGCAGTCCGCGCCGTAATGTGGCAGCAATTCGGCAAGGATTTTCTCCAGATGATTGACCCCCAAATGAATCGCCATGGTCGCCCCATGCTGCGCCAGGCTCCCGAGCTCTTCACCGGGCGGCATCACGGTTTTGTCGGCATAGCGGGTCAGAATCACGCTCTGGGAAATGTCGGGCAACGTCAGCTCCGCTCTCAACAGCGCCGCACACGCGGCAGTGGCCGTGACCCCGGGAATGATTTCAAACGCAATCCCGAGTTCTCGCAGATAACGAATCTGCTCACCAATCGCCCCGTACAAACTCGGATCACCGGAATGCACCCGCGCCACATCCTGGCCGTTGGCATGGGCGGTTTTGAACAGTTCGATGATCTGCTCCAGGTGCAATTCCGCGCTGTTGACCACCTGTTCGGCGCAATGGCCTTCCAGCACGGCGGCGGGCACCAAAGAGCCGGCGTAGATGATCACCGGGCAACTGCGAATCAGCCGTTGGCCCTTGACGGTGATCAGTTCCGGGTCGCCGGGACCTGCGCCAATGAAGTAGACGGTCATCGTCCGTTCCTTTGAAAAAAGAGTCTGTCAGAAAAATGGCGTGGGCAAGGCTTCAGATGAAGATTGCTCATGATCGAAGGCGGGGATTATCGGGGATCTTACGCAACGCAGGCCAATGCCAGGGTGGCCTGGGCGTATTTTTGTCGCGAAATCAGCAGTTTCGCCGGTGCCTGGGCCAGTTGTTCGGCCAACGCCAGGGCGGCACTTTCCGCCACGCCGTAGCAGCCGGTGCGTTCGAACGCGATGTCCGAATGATGGCTGAGTTGCGGTTTGTAACCTTGCAGTTGCTCGCTGCTGAAATACATCAGCGGCAATGCGAGTTGCGCGGCCAACTCGATCAGGCCAGGTTCATCACGTTTCAGGTCGATGCTGGCCAGGGCCTTGATCTGGTGAAGTCCGATTTTATGCGCCTGTAATGCCTGATCGAGCAGCGCCCGCAGTGTGCTGGCAGGGCAGCCGCGCTGGCAGCCCAGGCCGACGACTAAAGTCGGCGCTGTGCGGGTATCGGTCATGCGTGGTATTGGCCATCGCTTTTGCGGCGGAACAACCAGGCGCTGATCAGGCCCAGGGCCAGCCAGAACGCGACGTTGGTCAGCTGCGAAGCGATTTTGAACTGCGTTTCCAGGGCTTCAGGAGCGAGCATAGAGTGCACTTCCGGTTGCGGCGCGCCGATCACGTGAGGTACAGCGAGAATCGCCACGCCGAGGATCTTCATCAGCCAGTGACGGCTAAACACAATCAACGCAATGCCGACAGCCGTGGAGGCGGCCGTGCCGACCCACCAGAGTTGCCGTTGCGCCAGATCTGCCGCCGCAGTGCCTGGCAGTTCAGGCGGCAAGCCGAGGGTTGGCGCCAACACGAAAGTCGCGTAACCGGCCAGGCCCCAAAGCAAGCCCTGGGAGGTTTTGGTCGGTGCACGCAAGGTGTAGAGACCGGCGAGCATCAGGGCGAAACCGACGGCAACGACCAGATTGCCGCCCGTGGTCGACAACACGCGCTGCCAGCCGTCTTCCGGTTCCCAGGCTTCGGCATCATGAGTGTGAGCGGCGACACCGGCGGCGTGTTCGTGAACTTCAACCGCGGCCGGCTCGGATTTTTCGTAGGTTTCGGCCTGCAAAATCAGCGGAGACACCCAGAAACTTTGCAGCAGGGTCAGCAACAGGGCGGCCAGCAGCCCGGTGAAACCTGCGGTTTGCGCAATACGCTTGATCATGTCAGCAGGTCTCAATGGCACGGGAAGGCGGAGCTGTGACGGGTATCGTGCGCGGCATTGTGGACCGCTTCGATGTGCGAGAAACCGGCGAAATACACAAGGCACGCGCCAAGGATCGATGCGCAAACGGCAGCGCTCAGGCGTTGAGTCAGGGTCGTGGTGGTGCTGGCCGTTGTGTGGCGAGTGCTGCTGATGATCGACATGGCGCTTCCCTCTGGTCTGTCAGCGGGTGAATAGAGCGCATGGAAGACCCCTGCGAGTCGGGCACGCAAAGGTTCAAACAGCGCCCGCCCACCGCGGGTTTGTCATTCAGTGATCGTAATGGTCACTTTGTGTTGCGGGCCGGTCTCCGGGCTCACGAGGGGTGTTGGCTTTCGCCGGAACCTGCAAGCATCACCTTCCCATGCCGAACTGCTGGCACAGTGGATCTGACGCTTCGCTCGCTTACCGTTGCGGGGGCAGCACCGGACTGACATGGCTTTGAGTAAAGCACATGATTCACCGGTTTCCCGTTTCACCCTGTGAAGGGCACCCGTAACAAGGCGTGTAGGAGAGCATGGGCGGGGGTTTGGCGTCAATTGGCATGGGTTCTCATCTCGAGACCGAGGTGAATTCTTCGCGGGCAAGCCTCGCTCCTACAAAAGCACCGCCGTCCTGTAGGAGCGAGGCTTGCCCGCGAAGGGGCCGGTGCGGCGGACACAAGACATTGACCCGCCCCAAGACGATGCGTAGCCTTGCGCTTTCGAGGTTCTTCGGCATTTGCCGAAGCTAAGAAGGGAACGCGGTCGATGCCGCGGCTGCCCCCGCAACTGTGAACGGTGATGTTCGCTGCCACGCCACTGCAAGCCCTGTCCAACGGGTTCGCGGGAAGGCGCAGCGAATGCCAGGCCAAGCGCCCGGCACACCGTCAGCCAGGAGACCTGCCTCGACACAGATTCTCACTACAACCGGGCGGGGTGATCCGGTGGCGAACTCTTCCGCGCGCGCCCGTCGCTGCGATTGTCGTCCCGTATGCCCGCCACCTTGCCAAAGGGCATCCGATGAAAACACTGGCCAAACTCCCCGTCACCATCGTTACCGGCTTTCTCGGCTCGGGCAAAACCACCCTGCTGCGGCACATGCTCGACAACGCTCAGGGCCGCCGCATCGCGGTGATCGTCAACGAGTTTGGCGAGCTGGGCATCGACGGCGAGATCCTCAAGCAGTGCTCCATCGGTTGCACTGAAGAAGAAGCCAACGGTCGTGTCTACGAATTGGCCAACGGCTGCCTGTGCTGCACCGTCCAGGAAGAATTCTTCCCGGTGATGCGCGAACTCGTCGCCCGTCGCGGTGACCTCGACCACATCCTCATCGAAACCTCGGGCCTGGCCCTGCCAAAGCCGCTGGTACAAGCCTTCCAGTGGCCGGAAATCCGCAGCGCCTGCACCGTTGACGCGGTCATCACCGTGGTCGACAGCCCGGCCGTCGCCGCTGGCACCTTCGCTGCGTTCCCGGATCAAGTTGATGCCCAGCGCAAACTCGACCCGAACCTGGACCACGAATCGCCGCTGCACGAACTGTTCGCCGACCAACTGGCCAGCGCCGACCTGGTGATTCTCAACAAGGCCGACCTGATCAGCCCTGAAGACCTGGCCCGCGTGCGCCTGGAAGTCGCCGAAGAGCTGCCGCCCGCCGTCAAAGTCATCGAAGCCAGCAGCGGCCGCGTGCCACTGGACGTGCTGATCGGCCTCGGTGCCGGTTCCGAAGAACACATCGACAGCCGCCACAGCCATCACGATCACCACCACGAAGGTGAAGATGATCACGATCACGACGCCTTCGATTCGATCTCCATCGAGCTGCCGCAGGCTGACGAAAGCTTGCTGCTGGACGCGCTGACCCAATTGGTGGTCCAGCACGGCATCCTGCGGGTCAAAGGTTTCGCGGCGATCCCGAACAAACCGATGCGCCTGCTGATCCAGGGCGTGGGCACGCGTTTCGACAAGCATTTCGACCGTCAGTGGGGCGCCGACGAAGCGCGCACCACGCGCCTGGTGCTGATCGGCCAGGAACTGGACGCCGCGCTGCTCGAAGCGCAATTGCGCGCCGCGCTCAGCGCTTAAGCCATGCACCTGCTCAGGACCCAGCCCGGCGGTTTCGTGTCGGATGACAACATTGCCGACCTTGGACAAACCCCCGCCGAGCTGGTGATCCTGTGCAGCGGTGATTCCAGCCTGGCGCTGCTCGCTGAAGCGGCGCAGCAGTTGCCGGACGATTACCCCAGCGTGCGCCTGGCCAACCCGATGCAAGTGCAGAATCATGCGTCGGTCGACCTGTATGTCGACGAAGTGCTGCGCCACGCCAAGGTGATTCTGATTTCGCTGCACGGCGGCATTGCCTATTGGCGGTACGGGGTCGAGCGTCTGGTGGAGCTGTCCCAACGCGGTGTGCAGCTGATTCTGGTGCCCGGCGATGATCGCCCGGACCCGGAACTCAGCGACCTGAGCACCGTGGCTGCCGACGACCGCGACCGGCTCTGGCAGTTTTTGCGTCAGGGCGGCATGGCCAATGCCCTGGATTTTTTCCGTTGCCTGGCCAATCGCTGGCTGGATCGCGATTACGCCTGGGCCGAGCCGCAAACCCTGCCGCGCACGGCGATTTACCATCCGCACAAAAGCCCCGCTGACCTTCACGATTGGCAAGCCGACTGGCAGGTCGGTCAACCGGTGGCGGCGGTGCTGTTTTATCGCTCGCATTTGCAGGCGGCGAACACCGCTTTCATCGATGTTTTCTGCCAGCGTTTGCAGGCTGCGGGCCTCAACCCTTTGCCGATTGCGCTGGCCAGTTTGAAAGAGCCCGGCTGCCTGACGGTGGTCGAGGACCTGCTGGATGAAGTCGAGGCGGGGGTGATTCTCAACACTACCGGCTTTGCCCAGTCCAGCCCCGAAGCGCCGCATCTACGACCGTTTCGCCGCAACATTCCAGTAATCCAGGCGATCTGCGCCCAGGACAACGAACCGGGCTGGCGTGCCAGTGAACAGGGCCTCGGCCCGCGTGATCTGGCGATGCACATCGCCTTGCCGGAACTGGATGGGCGGATCATCAGCCGGCCGATCAGCTTCAAGGACCTGGCGTGGCGCAGCGAGCGCAGTCAGTCGGACGTGGTGTGCTATCGGGCGCAACCGGAACGCATGGATTTTGTCGCTGAACTGGCGCGACGTTGGATCGATCTGGCCCGGTTGCCAAATCGCGAAAAACGCATCGCGTTGATCCTCGCCAACTACCCGACCCGCGACGGTCGTATCGGCAATGGCGTGGGCCTCGATACCCCGGCCGCCGCGCTGAACATCCTGCGTGCGCTGCACACCGAAGGTTATCAGCTGCCCGCCGAATTGCCGGAGAGCGGCACAGCGTTGATCCAGCAATTGCTCGGCGGCGTCAGCAATGACCTCGACACAATTGACCAGCGTCCCTGCCAGCAAAGCCTGGCGATGGACGCCTATCGGGCGATGTTTAGTGCCTTGCCCGAAGCCAATCAGCAAGCCGTGCTGGGACGCTGGGGCACGCCCGACATCGATCCGATGTGCCGTGACGGACGCATGATGATTGCCGGGTTGCGCTTTGGCCTGACCTTCGTCGGCATTCAACCGGCGCGGGGTTATCAGGTTGATCCGAGCGCGGTGTATCACGACCCGGACCTGGTGCCGCCCCACGGCTATCTGGCGTTCTACTTCTGGCTGCGCAACACCTATGGCGCCCACGGCCTGATCCACGTCGGCAAGCACGGCAACCTCGAATGGTTGCCGGGTAAAGGCGTCGGGCTCTCCGAAAACTGCTGGCCGGACGCGCTGCTCGGGCCGCTGCCTAATATCTATCCGTTCATCGTCAATGACCCGGGCGAGGGCGCCCAGGCCAAGCGCCGCACCCAGGCGGTGATCATCGATCACCTGATGCCGCCGCTGACCCGCGCTGAAACTTACGGCCCGCTGCGCAACCTTGAGTTGCTGGCCGACGAATATTACGAGGCGCAACTGCTCGACCCGCGCCGCGCCCGGGAGTTGCAACGCGACATCCTGCAACTGGTGCGCGACACGCACATCGACCGTGAGCTGCAACTGGATGAAAAGCTCAACAGCGACGCCGATGCGGCGATCTGGCTGCCGCGGCTGGACACGTACTTGTGCGACTTGAAGGAATCGCAGATCCGCGATGGCCTGCACATCTTTGGCGAGTCGCCGACCGGGCGCTTGCGTATCGATACGTTGTTGGCGCTGTTGCGCATTCCCCGTGGCGATGGCCGAGGGGCGCAGTCGAGTGTGTTGCGGGCGTTGGCCAAGGCGTTCGAATTGGGGTTTGATCCGCTGGATTGTGCGTTGGCCGAGCCGTGGACCGGGCCTCGACCCGTGGAATTGCGGACCCTCACCGATGAAGTCTGGCGCACCGCCGGAGATACTCGCGAGCGCTTGGAGTTGTTCGCTGCGCAACTGATCTCGCAGAGGTTGAATGCCAACCCCGAACCCTGTGGGAGCGAGCCTGCTCGCGATGCGGTTGATCATTCAACGTTGATGTCGATTGACCCACCGCTATCGCGAGCAGGCTCACTCCCACAGGAAGCGGGTTGGGATGAGGTTGGCGCCATCCTCGACAACCTGCGCGAAGTCGTCGCCCCGCGCCTGGACGCCTGCGGCCCCGCAGAAATGCGCGGCCTGCTCGACGCCTTGAGCGGACGTTTTGTCCCCGCCGGCCCCAGCGGCGCACCGAGTCGCGGTCGTCTGGACGTGCTGCCGACCGGGCGCAATTTCTACTCGGTGGACGTGCGCAACCTGCCGACCACCACGGCGTGGCGCATCGGTTTCCAGTCGGCGAACCTGATTCTTGAACGGCATCTGCAGGACCACGGCGATCATTTGCGCCAGCTCGGCCTGTCCGTCTGGGGCACCGCGACCATGCGCACCGGCGGCGACGACATCGCCCAGGCCATGGCCTTGATGGGCGTGCGCCCGGTCTGGGCCACCGGCAGTCAACGGGTCGACGACTTTGAAATTCTGCCGCTGAGCTTGCTCGACCGTCCGCGAGTCGACGTGACCTTGCGGGTTTCCGGATTCTTCCGTGATGCCTTCGCCAACCTGATCCGCCTGTTTGACGCCGCGGTGCAAGCCGTCGCCGCGCTCGACGAGCCGGACGACCTCAATCCCTTGGCCGCCAAAGTGCGTGCCGAACGTGAAGCATTGATGCAATCGGGCCTCGATGAGGACGCGGCCAAGCGTCAAGCCGGTTGGCGAGTTTTCGGTGCCAAACCCGGTGCTTATGGCGCAGGCGTGCAGGGCGCCATCGACGGTCGTCTGTGGCAAAGCCGCGAGGATCTGGCCGAGGTTTACCTGAACTGGGGCGGCTACGCTTACGGCGGGTCCGATGAAGGCACCGCTGCCCGCGAACAATTCGCCCAGCGCCTGAGTCAGGTTCAAGCCGTGCTGCAAAACCAGGACAACCGCGAGCATGACTTGCTCGATTCCAACGACTATTACCAATTCCAGGGCGGCATGCTCGCCGCCGTGGAAAGCCTCAGCGGCGAAGCTGCGGCCAGTTACCATGGCGATCACAGTCAGCCGGACTTGCCAAAGATCCGCACCTTGAAGGAAGAGCTGAACCGGGTGATCCGCTCGCGGGCGGCGAATCCGAAGTGGATCGATGGCGTGAAGCGTCACGGCTATAAAGGCGCGTTCGAACTGGCGGCGACGGTGGATAATCTGTTCGCGTTCGACGCCACGACGCAGCTGATCGACGATCATCAATATGCGTTGCTGGCGGATGCGTACTTGCTCGATCCGGCGACCCGGGATTTTGTCCGTGAGCATAATCCCCATGCGCTGCGCGATATGACCGAGCGCATGCTCGAGGCGCAGCAGCGGGGGATGTGGAAGGAGCCGGGCGCGTATCGCGAGGCGCTGGAAAACCTGTTGCTGGATATAGAAGAAGATAGCTAATGCGCCGCAAAACCCTGTAGGAGTGAGCCTGCTCGCGATAGCGGTCGACCAGTCAATATAGATGTCGATTGATCCACCGCTATCGCGAGCAGGCTCGCTCCCACAGGGATGGAGGTGTTTTTGATTTCACCGACCATGACCGAGATATAAAAATGACCGACACCCCGCATTTCCCGCTCTCCGCCGTGGTCGGCGCCGACGATCTGAAGCTCGCCCTCTACCTGACCGCCATCGACCCGAAAATCGGCGGCGTGCTGATCGAAGGCCCACGCGGCATGGCCAAATCGACCCTTGCCCGAGGCCTGGCGGACTTGCTGGCCAGCGGTCAATTCGTCACCTTGCCCCTCGGCGCCACCGAAGAACGACTGGTCGGAACCCTCGATCTCGACGCCGCCCTGAGCGAAGGCCGCGCACAGTTTTCCCCCGGTGTATTGGCCAAGGCCGACGGCGGAGTGCTGTACGTCGATGAAGTCAATCTGCTGCCCGATCACCTCGTCGACCTGTTGCTCGACGTGGCCGCCAGCGGCACCAACCTGATCGAGCGCGACGGCATTTCCCATCGTCATTCGGCGAAGTTCGTATTGATCGGCACCATGAACCCGGAAGAAGGCGAACTGCGCCCGCAACTGCTCGACCGTTTTGGTCTGAACGTCGCGCTCAGCGGCCATACCGCACCGGCCGAGCGTGGCCAGATCATCCGCCGGCGTCTGGATTTCGACAGTGATCCCCAGCGCTTTTGCGCCGAATGGGAAGGCCAGCAGCGGTCGCTGCGTGAACGTTGCCAGAAGGCGCGCAGCCTGTTGGCGAGCATCCCCCTGGATGATGAAGCTCTGGCACAGATTACCGAGCGTTGTTTCGCCGCCGGTGTCGATGGTCTGCGCGCCGATCTGGTCTGGTTGCGCGCGGCCCGTGCTCACGCCGCATGGCGAGGGGCGAGCGTCATCGCCGAGGAAGATATCGACGCCATTGCCGAGTTCGCCCTGCGCCATCGTCGTCGCGAGCCATCGCCACCGGCGCCACAACACAATCAGTCGCCTTCGGCGCAACCTTCCAGCCCGAGCGAAGGCCAGGGCCAGTGGGGCGAAATGCCCGCCCAGGCGTTGCCGGTCGGTGCTCGGCGTGAAGTGCCGAGCTGGCCAAAAAAGCCGTAGGCATTCGCCCTCGATCTGACGCGGGGGCGAATGCCAGACCCCGCGCAGGACGGCTGGATAACGGTAAACAGGGCAAGCGTCACGCCGCGCGCAGCGGCTCGATCAACTGGCCCGGCACCTTGCTCAATGGCCGTCCTCGTCAGCATAAAGATGTGCTGTTCCATCTGCGGACCCGATCCCCTCATGAACTGTGGCTGGTGATCGTCGACGCGTCCGCCTCGACCCGCCGTCACCAGGCGTTGAGCGATGCCAAGGGTTTGCTCGCGCAAGTGTTCGACGACGCGTATCGCCAGCGCGCGCGTCTGGCGTTGTTGACTGCGAGTGGCCATGCGCCGAAGTGGCAGGTGCAAGGCTTGAAAGCGTCGGCAGGGTTGCGTGGCTGGCTCGATAACCTGGGCGCGGGCGGCGGCACGCCGTTGTTGGCGGCGCTGGGCGAAGCGGGGCGCTGGCTGGCGGTACGGCAAAAACGCTTTCCCGCCGAACAGCAAAGGCTGTTGCTGCTGACCGATGGGCGATTGAAGGAATGGCCGGGGTTACCGGTGCTGGATTGCCCTGGGTTATTGATTGATATCGAACGCGGGCCGATTCGGCTAGGTCGGGCTAGACAGATGGCGGCAGCGCTGCAAGCGGATTATCGGCACATTGATGAGTTGATTTCAGGCTAAGGGCTGTGTTGTTTGCAAGGCCCCCATCGCGAGCAGGCTCGCTCCCACATTGAATCTCCAGCATCCACAAAACCCCTGTAGGAGTGAGCCTGCTCGCGATGGCATCACCTCGATTCCAGATATTCATGCTGAATCCGCATCACAACCCTCACTGGATCTCCAGCATCCACAAAACCCCTGTGGGAGCGAGCCTGCTCGCGATGGCATCACCTCGGTTCCGGATAATCATGCCAATTCGAGATCGCTACCCTATGCTCTGAGGTGCATTCGATCACAGGAGTGAATCATGCGCGTACTTGCCGTTAACCCTCAGAACGATTTCCGCGTCAAAGCCTACGCCGGCACCAACGGCGTGCTGTTGGCCATGGATCTGGCCGAACCCCGTCGCAAAGGCCTGCTGGGTTTTGCCATCGAAAAGCAGCAAGGCAATAAACCCTGGCTGTTTTTGTTCAATAGCCTGACGTTCCCGGGCAAGTCCCATACCTTTCCGCAATTCCACGCCACCCCGAGCAATATTGCGCCGTTACAGAAATTCCGTTGGGCCGATTACGCGGTCAATCCGGGGTTGACGATCCATTACCGGGTCTATCTGGCCTACGGAAGCGCCGATGCGCCGCAACTGGGCGAGTCCCTGGAGGTGACGGTCACTTCCGACGATGGCCATCCCGGCAACCAAAGTGTCAATTTCAACCGCGCCGTGGCTGCCAGCCAGGCGTTCCAGCGCAAGTTTCCCGAACTCGACGCGCTCCTCAGCGGCAAAGACAGATTGCCCATCGAAGCCTGGCCCGATGCCCCGCGCCAATGGCTGGAGAATGGTTTGCTCGGGCGTTTGCTGGGGTTTATCGAACGGGCCATCGACGGCCAGTGGGCGCTGGATATCGCCATCTACGAATACCAGTTACCGGTGATTGTCGAGGCCGTGAACGCAGCGCATGAACGCGGCGTGAACGTTCGCGTCCTTTATCACGCGCAACCGGACGAAGACACGACCGCCATGAACGAGGCGAGTCTGGAAAAGATCCCGGCGGCGAACAAGCGCGGACGCGTCACCCACAGCATTTTCCACAACAAGTTCATGGTTCTGAGCCGGCTCGACGGCGCGGGTCTGCGCCAGCCTGAGGCCGTGCTCTGCGGCAGCACCAACTTCACCCCCAACGGCATTTATCGGCAGGCGAACGTGGTGCATGTGCTGGACGATCGTCTGCTTGGCGCGAGTTACCTGCAAACGTTCGAGCAGGTCTGGAACACACCGGCGGATGTCGGCGCCACGCGGCGATGGCTCACGCAACACAACCCGATGGACCCGACCCAACCGTTGTTCGCCGGATTTTCACCGCGCTCGGGTGAGGGGGACTTGCATGAGTTCGCCGACATCATCAACGGGGCAAAAAAAGACCTGCTGTTCGTCACCGCGTTCACCTTGCCCGACGCCATCCTCAACGCCTTGCTCGGCCAGCCCCACGACGACATCCTGCGCTACGGCCTGCAAAACTCCGCAAGCAAAATCACCGGTTTCCACGCCGACCGCACCGCGGAATTCACCACGGTTGCGCTGCTCAATACCGGCCTGGAAGGTTGGCTCCTGGAAAGCAAGGAAGGCCAGAAGGGCAACCTGCTGGTGCACACCAAAGCTATCGTCACCGATTTCACCACCGATACGCCGACGATCATCAGCGGCAGTCATAACCTCAGTGCGGCGGCCAGTCGCAGCAATGACGAGAACTATTTGATCATTCGCGGCGATACCGATTTGGCGGACCGTTATGGGTTGGAATTGCTGCGGTTTTATGAACATTACCGGTTCCGCTATTACGCGAAAAAACTGGCGCTCAAGCAGGTCCAGCCGTTGGCGGCGGGTGACAGTTGGACCGATGATTATTATGTCGAAGGGAATTTGAGGATGCTGTCGAGATTGCGGTTTTCCGGGCAGTAATCATTGACCTCACTGGCCCCATCGCGAGCAGGCTCGCTCCCACAGTGGATCTCGGGCGTTAATGAAATCCTGTGGGAGCGAGCCTGCTCGCGATGGGGGCGACGCGGTTTCAGCGCTTCAGCGAAACCAATTCGTGCGCGCCAACTCAATCACCTCATCCCCACGGCCACTCATCACCGCTTTCAGCATGTACAGACTGAACCCTTTAGCTTGTTCCAGCTTGATCGTCGGTGGCATCGCCAGTTCCTGAGTCGCCGTCACCACGTCCACCAGCACGGGCCCGTCATGCGCCAGTGCCCGGCGCAAGGCCGGTTCCAGCGCCTCGGACTCCTCGACACGAATACCCAGAATCCCCATGGCATTGGCCATCGCCGCGAAGTCCGGATTGTGCAGGTCCGTGCCGGTATCCAGCAGCCCGCTGGATTTCATTTCCATGGCCACGAACCCGAGCGAGGCATTGTCGTAGACGATGATTTTCACCGGCAGCTTCAGTTGCGCCAGAGAGATGAAATCTCCCATCAACATGCTGAAACCTCCATCGCCGGACATCGAAATCACTTGCCGCCCAGGGAACGCCGCTTGCGCGCCAATGGCCTGGGGCATCGCGTTTGCCATGGAGCCGTGATTGAACGAGCCAAGCAGCCGGCGTTGGCCATTCATTTTCAGATAGCGCGCAGCCCAGACCGTCGGCGTGCCCACGTCGGCGGTGAAGATCGCATCGTCATCGGCCAGTTCGCTGAGCAGGCGAGTGATGTATTGCGGATGAATTGGCCGCCCCGGCGCCGAAGGTTGAGCCAGGTCATCAAGCCCCTGACGCGCCTTTTGGTAGTGCTTGAGAGAGGCCTCGAGAAAGCTCCGGTCGCCACGATAAGGCAGGCGCGGCAGCAACGCGGAGAGGGTTTCGCCAACATCGGCGGCGATGCCCAAATCCAGCGTGGTACGCCGTCCGAGGGCTTGCGGGTCGTGGTCGATCTGAATGATGGTGGCATCGGTGGGGTAGAACTGGCGATAGGGAAAGTCTGTCCCGAGCATCACCAGCGTGTCGCAGTTGAGCATCGCATGATAGCCGGAGCTGAAGCCGATCAGCCCGGTCATGCCGACGTCGAACGGATTGTCCCACTCCACGTGCTCCTTGCCGCGCAACGCATGCACCACCGGCGCACCAAGGGCGTCGGCCAACGCCACCACCTGATCGTGGGCGCCCGCGCAACCGGCGCCACACATCAGCGTCACGGCGTTGCTTTGACTCAGCAATTCGACCAGCCGATCCAGGTCGTGAGGCGCGGGCAGGGTGCGGGGTTTTGCAAGCGCAGGCCAGGGCTTGAGGTTGTCTTCGACCTCCTGCAGCGCCACGTCGCCGGGAATCACCACCACCGCGACGCCGCGATTGAGGATGGCACTGTGCATCGCCCGGTGCAGCACCTGGGGCATCTGCGCCGGGTTGCTCACCAGTTCGACGAAGTGGCTGCATTCCTTGAACAGTTCCTGCGGGTGGGTTTCCTGAAAGTAATTCAGGCCCACTTCCGAGGAGGGAATCTGCGCGGCGATGGCCAGCACCGGCACATGGTTTTTGTGGCAATCGAACAGCCCGTTGATCAAATGCAGATTGCCCGGCCCGCAACTGCCGGCGCACACCGCCAGTTCCCCGGTGACCGCCGCTTCGGCGCCAGCGGCAAACGCAGCGACTTCCTCGTGGCGCACGTGCATCCACTCGATGCTGTCCATGGTGCGCAGGGCCTCGGTCAGGCCGTTGAGGCTGTCGCCCGTCAGGCCCCAGATGCGTTTCACGCCGGCCTGTTCAAGGGTGGTTGCCAGTTGCTGGGCAATGGTGATTTTCGCCATGGGGTGCTCCAGTGATTGATGAATTGTCCTCGGGGTTAAAAGAGGACAACGCTGGGGCAACCATGACTCACCTGAATGTTCGATTACTTGCCCATTGCCTGCCGGTACTGACGCGTACGCCGGGCGATGTACAGCTGATCGATTATCAGCGCCCAGATCGCCGAAACCTGTGGCCGGGTATTGCGCCCGCGACTCAGGCGATGCAGCTGGAACTTCACCACGGCCATGCTCGCCAGGGCGGCCAGCGGTTTGCGTTTCCAGCGGATCGGTGGCAGTTGCGGGTGACTGTTCTGGCCTTCGCGCCAGCGTTTGACCAACTGCGGTTCGATGGCCAGCGCCGTGCCGATACCGGCCATGGCGATGCCGCTGTCGAGCACCTGTTCGACGATGGCCATGCGGCGGATCCCGCCCGTCACCATCACCGGCATATTCGCGACGCTAGCCAGTTCGCCGGCCATTTCCAGGAAGTACGCCTCCCGCGCCAAAGTCCTGCCGTCCCGTGCTTCGCCTTGCATGGCCGGTGCTTCGTAGCTGCCACCGGAGAGTTCCAGCAAATCAAGCTGTTGGTCGTTGAGCCACTGAATCACTTGTCGGGCGTCGTCAGCGTCGAAACCGCCGCGCTGGAAGTCTGCGGAGTTGAGTTTTACCGCCACACAGAATTGTGGCGACACGGCTTGGCGAACCGCGCTGACCACCGCCAGCAGCAGGCGGGCGCGATTCTCCAGCGAACCACCCCAACGGTCAGTGCGGCGATTGGTCAAGGGCGAGAGGAACTGGCTGATCAGGTAGCCGTGCGCTGCATGAATCTGCACGCCGGTGAAACCGGCTTTCTCCGCCAGGGCCGCACTGGTGGCGAAGCGTTGGATCACCTCGGCAATATCGCTTTCCGACATCGGTTTGGGTTCAGCGAACATCTTAGAGAACGAACCCAGATCCAGCGCCACCGCCGACGGTGCCCAGGCTTGCTGGCCGAGGTTGGCCATGGTCTGGCGGCCGGGATGATTGAGCTGCATCCAGAAATGCGCGCCCCCGGAGCGGCCGATGGTTGCCCACTGCCGAAACTGCTCAAGATGCCGTTCGTCTTCCAGCACGACGCCCGCGGGGCCGGTCATGGCGCGGCGATCGATCATCACATTGCCGGTCAACAGCAGGCCGGTTTCGCCCTCGGCCCAGGCCTGATACAGCTGAAACAGTGCACTGGACGGCGCTTGTCCGGTATCCGCGAGGTTCTCTTCCATCGCGGCTTTGGCGATACGATTGCCGAGGGTCTGGCCGTTGGGCAAATTCAGCGTTTGGAAGGGCGACATGCTTGACTCCTCATCAGTAAAGCGTAGAGGCTAAGCTTAAAGTTAACTTGAATGTCAAGCAGCCAAGCGAGGCCGTGATGAAGATTGGTGAATTGGCGCAATTGAGCGGGTTGAACCCGTCGCGCATTCGGTTTTACGAGGCTCAGGGCTTGATCCAGCAGGTGGAGCGTCTGGCCAACGGCTACCGGCGTTACCCGCAACAAGTCTTGCAAACCCTGAAGATCATCCAGTGCGCCCAGCAGGCCGGATTCAGTCTTGAAGAGCTGAAGTTGTTGTTGCCGGACACGGTGACAGGCGAGTTCAAGCACGATGAGCTGGTGGCGGGTCTAGGCCGCAAAGTCGAACAGATTGAAGCGATGCAACTGCACCTGGCCCAGAGCAAGGCGCAGTTGCTGGGGTTGATCGAAAACATTCAGGCACGGCCCGAAGGAATGGCCTGCGGTGAAAATGCCGAGCGGGTCCTGGCGTCGCTCAAGCATTAATTCTGACCGAGACAGTCATCGCCAAAAGCCTCGTAACGCAGGACATGGGTGGTGCCCATAGTGTCGATGTAAGTCATCTCCCGCGCGCCGGGTCCGCAGCCTTCGTTGCGGGTCATGTTGAGCACTTTGGCGATATGGAGCGGCGTCGAGTACTTGTAGTCCTCGACTTTCGGCGTGCTGGAATTGTCGACGGAAGCGGCCGCTGCAACACCGCTCAGACTGATGAGAAACAGGGCGGACAGAATGCGTTTCATGATGGGGCTCTCGTAGTGGCTACTGAACGATTTCAGTGGCAGTACGACGAGCCCCGTTGGGGTTTATTCCAGGCTCAGGGAAAAACTTTTCTGCGCGGGGATCGGATTGCGCATCAGCGTGCCGACCACCAGCGCCCCCAGCAAGGCCAGCAAACCGGCGACGATAAGCAGCAGACTGAAGCCGCCGACGAATGCCTGGCGCGCCAGCGGCTCGACCAACGGGCGTGCGGTTTCCGGTAGCAGGTTCATCGCCGCGGTCATGTCACCGGCGACCACCCGCGAGGCAATGCTCTGGGTCTGGTCGAGCCATTGCGTGCCCTGCGTCGACAGGCTGGTGCGCAGCAGCAGTTCGGTATGGCTGGACAACAATGCACCGAAGACGCCGATTGCCAGCACGATGGCGCTGAAACGCATGGTGGTGCTCATGCCCGAAGCCATGCCGGTGCGCTCGCGGGGTACGCAGGCCATGATGTTTTTCTGCGTGTCGCCATTGAGCAAGCCGGCCCCGGCGCCCGTTACGGCAATGGCCAATGCGAACGGCAGGTAACCGCCGCTGCTGACGGCCCAGGCGCTGAGCAGGTTACCGCTGCCGACCAGGGTCAAACCTGCTGCCATCAGCGTTGCAGGGGCATATCGATGGGCGAGCCGAGCGCCGATTCGCGGGCAAATCAACATGGTCACCGCAAACGGCAGCATCCCCAGCCCCGACGCGATGGCCGAGAAGCCCAGGCCGTTTTGCAGGTAGAACGGCAGCAGCGTCATCATGACTTGGGCGCACCCGGCGTAGGCAAACATGCCGAGCAGGGCGCCGATGAAACGCGGATGCTTGAACAATTGCAGGTCGACCATCGGCCGCTGTTGCATCCGCTCGATCAGCACAAACAATCCCAACAGCAGCGCGCCACCGATGAGCCGGGCGTAAGTGAGCGGGTTGCTCCAGCCGATCCGGTTGGCTTCGATCAAGCCCCAGATCAGGCACAGCAAGCTCGCACTGAACGCCAGGCTGCCCCAGGGGTCGAGGCGCGCAGACTGGGTGTTCCTCGATTCCGGCACCGCGCGCCAGACCATGTACATCAAGAACAGCCCGACCGGCAGGTTGAGGTAGAAGATCCAGCGCCAGCCGACATACTCGGTGATCAACCCGCCGACCGTCGGCGCGGCGGTCATCGCCACGCCCATGCACGCGCCCCAGAACGCCCAGGCCTTGGCCCGTTCGACTTCATCATGGAAGGTGTGGCCGATGGCGGCCAGGGCTGATGTCAGCAGCAAGGCCGCGCCGACACCCTTGATCGCCCGTGCGATATCGAGGAACAAAGCCGTGGGCGCCGCGCCGCAACCGATGGACGCAAGGATGAAAATGCCCAGTCCGCAGAGCATGGTTTTCTGCCGGCCAAAGCGGTCGGCGATGCTGCCCGCGGGCAGCAACAAGGCCGCGAACGCCAGCATGTACGCGCTGACCACCCATTCGATGTCGGCAAAGTTCGCGCCCAGGTCCCGCGCGATGGTTGGCAGGGTGACGGCGACGATATTGGTGTCGAGCACGATCAGCGAGCACACGCCGGAGGCCGTCAGCAGTGTCAGGCGTGGACTGACCCGGCTCATGGTGTGATTGCCTTTTGGGCAAGAGTGTTGGCCGCAGCGCTGAAAAGAGGTTTGACGTACATGACATTGGCTCTCTACTGTGAGTGGCAATGAGCTTATCGCGATCGATTACAGGCTTCGTTAGCCTGGTATCGGGATTTCATTACCTTTGAGCTAATGCACCCATGGACATACGGCATTTCCGCTACTTTCTGGCCGTTGCCCGGCAGGGCAACTTCACCCGCGCCGCCGAACAACTCGGTATCGCACCGCCGACCTTGACTCGACAGATCCAGGACATGGAGAACGAACTCGGCACGCGACTGTTCGTGCGCCAGACACGTGAAGTCAGCCTGACCGAGGCCGGTGCCGCGTTAATGATCGAGGCCGAGGCGACGGTGCGGCAATTCGAGTACGCCCAGCACAATGCCAAGCGGGCCGGACGCGGGGATATCGGTCATATCGAACTCGGCTACGTGGCATCGGCGGTGTACTCGGGTTTGCTGCAAAAACAGGTGCAAGCCTTCAGCCGCGAGTGCCCGGACGTCAGCTTCAATGTTCGGGAAAGTCCCATGGCGTCATTGCCGGCCATGGTAGTCGAGGGGCGATTCGATATTGGGTATGTCCGCTCACCCATGACCCTGCCTGATGGCCTGGAGGCCATTCGTCTGGATGCCGAAGGCTTTGTGCTGGCGCTGTCCACCGAGTCCTGGCTGTGTCGTTTGCCGGACATCAGTCCGGAGCATCTGCAAAACGAGACGTTCATCCTGCCGGAGCAAATCAGCGGCACCTTGCAAGTCGCCGCCGAGGGCGGATTTGCGCCGAAGCTGGGTGCGCAACCGGGTGGCCTGGTGGCGGTGATTGCACTGGTGTCGTTAGGGCAGGGCGTGGCGGTGGTGCCGGAGTCGGTGGTCGGGCATGTCGGTTTGCCCGGTGTGTTGTACCGGACGATCAAGGGCTGCGAGGCAACGTCGTGGTTATCGTTGATTCATCGGCGGTTCGAGAAGTCGGCGGCGGTGGTCAGGTACATTGAGCAGGTCAAAAAGCGCTGATTACAGATTTTGTAATGATTTCCGACTGTAGGAAATGTCGTCTTCGCCTGTACGCTCCAAGGCCTTTTTCCTTTCAGGACTTGCATGAACACCCTTTTGGAGCCTCCCGGTTATCCTTCCTCCTCGCGCTACCACGCGGTCTTGATGCACGCGAAGCATCCGGTCTTCCGACTTCCGAATCTCCTTGTCACTTCATCGTCACGGCCTCTGCGCCGCGCCTTGCCGTGCCCGGCTTTCTGAATTTACTGAAGAGATCGAGACGTTTTTATGGAATGGATAGCTGACCCCACCGCATGGCTGGGCCTGTTGACTCTAATTGTGCTGGAGCTGGTGCTGGGCATCGATAATCTGGTGTTTATCGCCATCCTTGCCGACAAGCTGCCGCCCGAACAACGTGACCGTGCGCGACTCATCGGTTTGTCCCTGGCGTTGCTGATGCGTCTGGGTCTGCTGGCGAGTATTTCGTGGCTGGTGACCCTGACTCAGCCGTTGTTCGAGGTGTTCGACAAGAGCTTCTCCGGCCGCGACTTGATCATGCTGTTCGGTGGTGTGTTCCTGTTGTTCAAGGCCACCATGGAATTGCACGAGCGACTCGAAGGCCATGTCGGCCCGCGCGCTTCTAATGCCACTTATGCGATGTTCTGGCCGATCGTGGCGCAGATCGTGGTGCTCGATGCGGTGTTCTCCCTTGATGCGGTGATTACCGCTGTGGGCATGGTCGATGAACTGGCCGTGATGATGATCGCGGTGATTATTTCCATCGGCCTGATGATCGTCGCCAGCAAACCGCTGACCCGTTTCGTCAATGAACACCCGACAGTGATCATGCTCTGTCTGGGCTTTCTGATGATGATCGGCTTCGCGCTGACCGCTGAAGGCCTGGGGTTCCACATTCCGAAGGGCTACCTGTACGCGGCCATCGGTTTCTCGATCCTGATCGAGATCTTCAACCAGATTGCCCGGGCTCGCCGTAAAAAATCGATGCAGGGCCTGCGACCGATGCGTGAGCGTACGGCCCACGCCGTGATGCGCTTGCTCGGTGGCCGCACGCTGGCGGTGGAGGAGGTTGGCGAGGAGATTGCCGACCTGCTGGACAACGGCGAAGCGTCGAGTACAGGTCTGTTCGACCGTCGCGAACGGGTGATGATCAGTGGTGTGTTGCAACTCGCCGAGCGACCGATCCGCACCTTGATGACCGTTCGCGCCGACGTCGATCACATCGACCTGTCTGACGATGCCGAAGCCATTCGTACGCGCCTGATGAATTCGTCCTACTCACGGCTGCCGCTGATTCGCGATGGCGCGGTGGATGAACCGCTGGGCTTCGTGCACAAGAAGGAATTGCTCAAGGAATACCTGGCCGGCAACCAGCCGGGCCTTGAGTGTCTGGCGCGCAAGACCATCAATTTGCTGGACAGTTACTCGATCCTCAATTCCCTGGAACAGATGCGCAAAGCCTCGACCCACATTGCGTTTGTGGTCAATGAGTTCGGCGACTTTGTCGGTGTCTTGACCATGACAGACATTCTCGAATCGATCGCCGGCGAGTTGCCCGATGCCAGCGAAATCGAAGGCCCGGATGTGGTCGAGGAGAACGGTGGGTTCATGGTCAGCGGCGCGTTGAACCTGGCGCGGGTGCGACAGCGGACCGGGTTTGCTGCAGAGCCCACCGACGACTATCAGACCCTGGCCGGGCTGGTGGTCAGCCTGCTGGATCGCCTGCCGATGATCGGTGACAACCATGAGTGGGAAGGCTGGCGGCTGACCGTGGCGGCGGTTGAGGAGCGGCGGGTAACGCGGGTGTTGCTGGAGCGCGCGGTTTAGATCGTTCCTGCGCGGGGGAACGATCATTGCTCAAACTCCGATCAACGTGCGCGCCCGAGGGACAGTGCACAGTCTGCGCAGGGTCTGGCGTAACCACGCCAGATTGCGAACCGGTTTAAGGATCACCATTGCCGGTTTCACTTTGCCAATGTGCCTGGCGAACTCTTCCTGCAGAGATTGCTCAGTGCCGATGCCCTTAAGCTTCTTCACCAATTTCCCGTTCAGATAAAACAGCACGGTTGGGGTGCCGGTGACGCACGGGTGCCGAGGAGATTCGCTGGTGTTCAGCATGTAGATGTGCGCGTGATGCCTATAAGCCTCGGCGATCTGACGAAAGATCGGCCCGGCCATTTCGCAGGCCATGCAATGAGGACTGCCAAAGTAAAAAATCACCGGACGCCAGGTTTTCAGGGCTTTGCGGTAGACCGGGGCCAGCGTCGGTTGAGTGGTTGTCGAGCGCATTGAACCCTCCTTTTCACTGTGCATTGAGAGTCTGTCGACGGTAAAGGAACGGAGGCGGGCGGGTCTACTGTCAGAAATTACAGGTAGATTTTCCGTATGCGTCCGGCAAAGTCATCTAGCATAAGTTTGCCGGCTAGGCGAAACCTCAGGTACTCAGTCCCAAAGAGGCTGCATGCTAGGTCTGGTATAACCCCAAACGCGTGGCACCCCATCCTCTAGAGAGAAGGGAAGGTTGTGCTTTCTTAGCGTGGACAGTAGCCAATCGAGTGAAACCGCTTTGAGTTCGATCCACTCAATTTCTGCTACCGGATGGATGTGGTAATGCCATTCTCGATCCCAATCTGTGCAGTAATCGCTTGGAGCTAAGACACTGTGCAATCTGAACTCAGGCTTCATTTGCGGGGCGTTAATCATTGCTTTGATCAGCTCAGCCCATTTGGTGTTATTCATGACGGGAAAAATCATGCCCGCAGTCAGCAGCCTGCGAATTTTCGCTTTTTTAACCTCGTCGAGTTCAGGCAGCTGATGCATAAGATTCGCGTAATTGTATGAAGTAAGTACAGTCTAACCCAACACACCTTCCGCGATTAAACGGGCGCCCACCTGTGTGGCAGCAACTGAGTAATCTCGCTCGCCCGCTGGGTCGGCAGGCGTGTAAGAACATCCTTCAAGTACGCATACGGATCATGCCCGTTGAGCCGCGCCGACTGGATCAAACTCATGATCGCCGCCGCACGTTTACCGCTACGTAACGAGCCAGCGAACAGCCAGTTCGAGCGCCCAAGAGCCCACGGCCGGATTTGATTCTCGCACCAGTTGTTATCGATGGGCACAGCACCGTCATTGAGATAGCGCGTCAGCGCTATCCAGCGCTTGAGGCTGTAATCCAGCGCCTTGGCGATGGCCGATCCCTCAGGCACAAGCTGCCTCTGGGCGATCATCCAGGTATGAAGTGCGTCGATGATCGGTGCTGCTTTTTCCTGTCGTATTCGCTGCCGGACACCCGGTTTCAGCTCGCGTACCTCTCGTTCAACTTCATACAAAGCCGCGATGTAGTGCAGCGCTTTTTCGGCGATCTGGCTCTTGTTGGTCGCGTGCAAGTCGAAGAACTTTCGGCGTGCATGGGCCATGCAGCCGATTTCTGTAACGCCCGGTTCAAAGCCTGCCTTGTAGCCAGCGAAGTCGTCGCAGACCAGCTTCCCGTTCCAGTGGCCGAGGAAATTTCGAGCATGTTCGCCAGCACGGCTCGGGCTGAAGTCGTAAACGACCGCCGCCAGATCGGAGAACTGACTGGTGGCATAGGCCCAGACGTAGGCGCGATGAGTTTTCTTCGCGCCAGGCATCAGCATTTGTACCGGCGTTTCGTCAGCGTGGACGACGCCGTGCGTCAGCACGACTTCGCGCAGCGCATCAACCAGCGGTTGAAGTTGCACGCCGCAGTTGCCCACCCACTGCGCCAAAGTCGAACGGGCGATGGGCAGCCCGGCGCGGCCAAAGATTTTCTCTTGGCGATACAGCGGCAGATGGTCGGCGAACTTGGCCACCATGATGTGGGCCAGCAGGCCCGCTGTCGGGATGCCTTTGTCGATGACCTGCGCCGGTACCGGCGCCTGGATCAGCGTTTCGCACTGTTCGCAGGCCCACTTTCCACGGATGTGGCGCTCGACGGTGAACACGCCGGGCGTGTAGTCGAGCTTTTCGCTGGCATCTTCGCCGATGCGCTTGAGGGCGCAGCCGCACTGGCAGTGGCTGTTGTCCGGTTCGTGATGGATCAGCGTGCGAGGAAACTGCGGTGGCAGTTGTGCGCGCTTGGGTTGCTGGCGCACTTTGGCTTCAATAGGTGCCGGTTGCAGCGCCTCAAGTTCGGCTTCGATAGAGGCGATATCCGTATCGATCAAGTCGTCGAGCAGGCTGGCTTGATCCGGGCTCAACTGCTCGCTGCGCTTGGCAAACTTGAAGCGTTTGAGCAGCGCGATCTCGTGGGCCAGTTTCTCGTTGACCGACTTTTGATGATTGATCTGCTTGTCCATCGTCTCGACGCGCTGGATCAACTGCGCAGCCAAAGCACGCAGTTCTTCAGGGTTTAATTGATCGAGATTCGGATGCGAAGTCATGCCGCCGATTTTGCCAGAGAGGGCTATGGGCGGCGATGGACTGATGGGCCAATTGCGCTGGCAAGTAGGCCATGGCAGGCGAGTTAGAGCACCGTGATGGCTCCTCCGGAACCGACGCGTTGCCAAGGTAAACCGAGCACTAAGGCTTGAAGTTGCTCGGCATCCAACTCGACTTCAGAGCCGTGCCGCACGCCTGGCCAAAAGAAGCGCCCTTTATTCAAGCGCCGGGCTGCAAGCCAAATCCCTACGCCGTCATGCACCAACACTTTCATACGATTGGCGCGGCGGTTGGCGAACAGATAAGCACAGTGCGGCTTCGCCGCACCGAACACTGCGACAACTCGCGCCAGCGCGGTTTCAGTGCCGGCGCGCATGTCCATGGGCTCGATGGCGAGCCAGATGGAATCGATACGAATCATCGCAGCAGGTCTCGCAGGAAAGCGGAACATGCCGCTGCATTTTCTGCCGGCCAAATCACCACGACTACGCCTTTTGAATGAGGTACTTCGATTCGAATCGTGGCCGGAAGAACTTGAGGGGCCGCTGTCGAAGACAATGCCTTGACCGGAATAAAGGCAGTTTGCAGTGCCAGGTTTTTCTGCGCATGCACCCGAATCCATTTATGGACAAGGTTTGCATTGAGGTTGTGGGTCAAGGCGACATTGGCAATCGAAGTGTCAGCCTGCGCGCACTCGGCGATGACCTGGGCCTTAAAGGACTTGGAATAGGAACGGCGTTCTTGTGGCATGGGCGTCCGCTTAAAAAGGCTGAAAATGGTGTCCACTTAAATTTAGGTGGACACCATCGCCTTAAGCGATGGCATCAGGAAGGTGTGTTGCCCGGACGGTTACGATTTTCCTACGGTTATCAGGAATTGACTTACCGGGTTGTAGGATCAGCCCGACAGCAATCACGGAAAGCCAGAAGTGCGTAACGTGATACTTTTTTCCTTCCGTCAATGAAGGCGGTCATGGACTGGGAAAAGGTGGCTAAAACAATGAGTGAGAACCTGGAACGCAAGATAGATCCACGAATTGACAGGCAACAGACGACATGTGGTGAACGCCATCTTTATGCCAAAAGGATAGAGGCAGAGATGCTTTGGAGTGCTATTTTTAGCACCTCTAAAAGCACCCTAAGGAACAACTTCATGACACATATCGTGCTTTCGCAGGTGGTGGCCAGCATCTCTGAACTGAAAAAAAACCCGATGGGCACAGTCGCTGCCGGCGGTGGTTTGTCTGTTGCAATTCTTAACCGCAATGAACCGGCTTTCTATTGTGTTCCCGCCAAAGAATACGAAGCCCTGATGAATCGCCTGGAGGATCTGGAGTTGCTTGCCCTTTGTAAAGAAAGGGAAGACGACCCAACCGTTAAGGTCTCGATTGATGACCTATGAGCTGGAGTTTTCTGAAAAAGCCTGGAAAGAATGGAAAAAGCTTGGCGTAAATCTGAAGGATCAGTTCAAAAAGAAGCTTCAAGAGCGACTTATAAACCCGCACGTTCCCGCAGACCGTCTCAACGGGCTTGGAAACGCTTACAAAATCAAGCTGCGAAGTGTCGGGTATCGAATGGTTTATCGCGTCAGGGATGAAGTATTGGTGGTGACGGTGATCGCGGTGGGAAAAAGAGAGCGGGGCGAAGTTTACAAGGACGCAGCCACGCGCTGATGTGCTTTGCCGAAGCCCATTTACCTCTGCCTTTTCGATGACAAACCGCACCGAATTAACTCGTCAAATGCCCCAACTGTGAACCACGTACCCGCACGTTGTAGCCAACGGTAGCGGATCTCGCTGTGCGCGTTACGTAACATCGATTTTGTTTTTTTACCCATCCATTTGATTCAAAACACTTTTCAATCTCCCCTACATTCCCCCCACAACCTGTGGCACACTTTCTGCTGTCTATTCCGTTGTTACATACCAACGTCCGGTATAGCGGAATAAACATAACCCTGGAGTGCTTGCCATGCATCGCCGACCTTCCTTTTTTAAAGCGTGTGTTTTTGTTTTCGCGGCTTCGACTGCTGCCATGGGCGTGGCCCAGGCGGCGGACGGCAAGCTCGATAGCGTGCTGGCCCGCGGGAAATTGATTGTGGGCACGGGCAGTACCAATGCGCCGTGGCACTTCCAGGGAGCGGATGGCAAGTTGCAGGGGTTTGATATCGATATCGGGCGCATGATCGCCAAGGGTTTGTTCAACGACCCGACCAAGGTCGAGTACGTGGTGCAGTCGTCCGATGCGCGGATTCCCAACCTGCTGACGGACAAGGTGGACATCAGTTGCCAGTTCATCACCGTGACCGCCAGCCGTGCCCAGCAAGTGGCGTTCACCCTGCCGTACTACCGCGAAGGCGTCGGCCTGCTGTTGCCGACCAACAGCAAGTACAAGGAAATCGAAGACCTCAAGGCCGCCAACGACAGCGTGACCGTGGCGGTGCTGCAGAACGTGTATGCCGAAGAGCTGGTGCATCAAGCCTTGCCCAAAGCCAAGGTCGATCAATACGACAGCGTTGATTTGATGTATCAGGCCGTGAACTCCGGCCGTGCCGACGCCGCCGCCACCGATCAGTCGTCGGTGAAATACCTGATGGTGCAGAACCCTGGACGCTATCGCAGCCCAGCCTACGCCTGGAGCCCGCAGACCTACGCCTGCGCAGTCAAACGCGGCGATCAGGACTGGCTGAACTTCGTCAACACCACCTTGCATGAAGCCATGACTGGCGTTGAGTTCCCGACTTACGCAGCGTCTTTCAAGCAATGGTTCGGCGTTGACCTGCCAACCCCAGCCATCGGTTTCCCTGTCGAATTCAAATGAAAACTGCTGCGCTCGGAAATACTGCGGCGAAAACAGGCTCGAAATGCTCATTGACTAAAGTCAACTCCGCTTTCTCGCCTGTTTTCGCCTTGTCTTTCCTTCGCTCGCGACGTTTCCAATTGTTGAATGATGAGCGGGGCGGTGATGAATCGCCCCGTTCAAGGTACTGCTGACCATGAACTATCAGTTGAACTTTGCCGCCGTGTGGCGCGATTTCGACACCTTGCTGGCGGGGCTCGGTCTGGGCCTTGAGCTGGCGCTGGTGTCGATCGCCATCGGTTGCGTGATCGGCCTGATGATGGCGTTTGCGTTGCTGTCAAAGCACCGCGCATTGCGGGTGATGGCGTCGGTGTATGTGACGGTGATCCGCAATACGCCGATTCTGGTGTTGATTCTGTTGATCTACTTCGCCTTGCCGGGCCTGGGGATCCGTCTGGACAAGATCCCATCGTTCATCATCACCCTGTCGCTGTATGCCGGGGCGTACCTGACCGAAGTGTTCCGTGGCGGCTTGTTGAGCATTCCCAAGGGGCAGCGTGAAGCCGGGTTGGCCATCGGGCTCGGCGAGTGGCAGGTCAAGGCCTACGTCACCGTGCCGGTGATGCTGCGCAATGTGCTGCCGGCCCTGTCGAACAACTTCATTTCGCTGTTCAAGGACACCTCGCTGGCCGCCGCGATTGCGGTGCCGGAGCTGACCTATTACGCGCGCAAGATCAATGTCGAGAGCTACCGGGTGATTGAAACCTGGCTGGTGACCACAGCGCTCTATGTTGCGGCCTGTTACCTCATTGCCATGATGCTGCGTTACCTCGAGCAGCGTCTGGCGATCCGCCGATAGGAGGCCCACATGTACGAATCACCCAGTTGGTTGCATGAATTGTGGGTCGCGCGCGAAGTGCTGTTGCAAGGCTTTCTGACCAGTGTGCAGGTCTCGGCCCTGGCGATTTTGCTGGGCACGATGGTCGGCATTGTCGCCGGTCTGGTGCTGACCTACGGCAAGTTCTGGATGCGCGCGCCGTTTCGGTTTTACGTTGACCTGATTCGCGGCACGCCGGTGTTTGTATTGGTGTTGGCTTGCTTCTACATGGCGCCGGCACTGGGTTGGCAGATCAGTGCTTTCCAGGCCGGCGCCCTGGGACTGACGCTGTTTTGCGGCTCCCACGTGGCGGAGATTGTGCGCGGCGCGCTGCAAGCGTTGCCCAGTGGCCAGATGGAAGCGAGCAAGGCCATCGGCCTGACGTTTTATCAATCCCTCGGCTACGTGTTGTTGCCTCAGGCGTTGCGGCAGATCCTGCCGACCTGGGTCAATTCGTCCACCGAGATCGTCAAGGCCTCGACCTTGCTGTCGGTCATTGGTGTGGCGGAATTGTTGCTCAGCACGCAGCAGATCATCGCCCGCACCTTCATGACGCTGGAGTTTTACCTGTTCGCCGGATTTCTGTTTTTCGTCATCAACTACGCCATCGAATTACTCGGCCGGCACATTGAAAAGCGGGTGGCCTTGCCATGACTCAACCTCAAGTTTCGACGCAGAACCAGGCCCTGCTGGACATTCGCGGCCTGCACAAACAGTACGGCAAGCTCGAAGTGCTCAAGGGCGTCGACCTGACCATGCAGCGCGGCAACGTAGTCACGCTGATCGGTTCCAGCGGCTCGGGCAAGACCACATTGCTGCGTTGCGTGAACATGCTCGAAGAATTCCAGGGCGGGCAGATCGTGCTCGATGGCGAGTCCATCGGTTATGACGAGGTCAACGGCAAGCGCGTGCGTCATGCGGAAAAAGTCATCGCTCGGCATCGGGCGATGACCGGGATGGCGTTCCAGCAGTTCAACCTGTTCCCGCACTTGACCGCGTTACAGAACGTCACCCTCGGTTTGCTCAAGGTCAAGAAGCTGCACAAGGACGAAGCCGTGGCGCTGGCGGAAAAATGGCTGGAGCGGGTCGGCTTGCTGGAGCGTCGCGATCACTATCCCGGTCAGTTGTCCGGCGGTCAGCAACAGCGGGTGGCGATTGCCCGGGCGATTGCGATGAACCCGAGCCTGATGCTGTTCGACGAAGTGACCTCGGCCCTCGACCCGGAACTGGTCGGCGAAGTGCTGAACGTGATCAAGGGCCTGGCCGATGAAGGCATGACCATGTTGCTGGTCACCCACGAGATGCGTTTTGCCTTCGAGGTGTCGGACAAGATCGTATTCATGAATCAGGGGCGCATCGAAGAGCAGGGGCCACCCAAGGAGCTGTTCGAACGCCCGCAATCACCGCGTCTGGCGGAGTTTCTCAAGAACACGCGGTTTTAACTTTTATCTTTTAAATCAGGAGAAACACTCATGAGCATTACTCGTTACGGCACCGGCAGCACCGCCGCTGGCGGCCAGCCTCGTCCTTTTGCCCGCGCCGTTGAAGCCGATGGTTGGCTGCACGTTTCTGGCCAGGTGCCGGCGCTGGATGGCGAGATCATTGTTGGCGGCATCGTCGAGCAGACTCACCAGGCCATGAAGAACCTGATCGCCATTCTCGAAGAGGTCGGTTATGGCCTGGAAGACGTGGTGCGGGCCGGGGTGTGGTTGGAAGATCCACGGGATTTCACCAGTTTCAACAAGGTCTTCTCCGAGTACTTCAAACCCGAACATGCGCCGGCCCGGGCCTGTGTGCAGGCGAACATGATGGTCGATTGCAAGGTCGAGATTGACTGCATCGCGTACAAGAAAAAGGCCTGAACCGAGGTGGCTTTATCGCTAGCAGGCTAGCTCCCACAGGGAAACGCATTCCAAATGTGGGAGCTAGCCTGCTAGCGATGGCGACCTGACGGTCGTCGCTGCACTCCAGGTAAACTCCCGACACTTTAATGGGAACCACAGACATGACCGAAGACACCATCAAGCGCCGGGCTCGCGGTCTGGACCGGGCGTTCGATATCCTCGATTTCCTCAAGGAAGTCGGCAAACCGCTGCGTCCGAATGAAATCGCCAGCGGCATCGACAGCCCGAAATCCACGATCTACGAACTGGTTGCTTCCCTGCTGGAGCGACGCATTCTCGAACCCGTGGGCAAGGACGGTCACGTCTATCTCGGCCGTCAGCTCTATTTCCTCGGGCAGGCGCATTTGCGTCATTTCGACCTGACCCGCGAGGCCGATCACGCCCTGCAGGAGATCGTCAGCCAGACCCATGAAACCGCGCAAATGTGCCTGCTCAACGGGCGCAAATACACCGTGGCGCTGATGAAAGAGGGGGAGCGGCATTTCCGCATTTCCTCGGACATTGGCGAGAACGCGCCGATCCCGTGGACGGCGTCCGGGCGCCTGCTGCTGACGCACTTGAGCGACCAGCAAATCATCGACCTGATCGACCACGACGACTTCATCCTGCCCGACGGCGAGCGTCTGCCGCTGGAGCAGTTTCTCAAGGAAATCCGTCAGGCCGGTATCGATGGCTTTTTCTCCTTCGATAGCGTCGCCGACACCTTTACCCACTGCTTCGCTGCCCCGGTCAAAGACCCAGGCGGCGTGGCGATTGCGACCCTTTGCATCGTCGCCCCACGGGACGACGCCAAGAACAACTACAACGCCTATCGCCGGGTGCTGATCGACAGCGCCAATAGCCTGGCCCGGCGTATCAACGAATAACAGCGGCTGGCTGCAGCCGCGAATGTGAGGAGTTCGACCATGTCTTCTGCCCAAAATACTGCCGCCGTGGAAAAGGGCTTTGCCCAGACCGGCGCCAACCTGGTACGCGACGTCAGCCTGCCTGCGCTGGTGCTGCACCGCGAAGCGCTGGAGCACAACATTCGCTGGATGCAGGCGTTTGTCAGCAACAGTGGCGCCGAACTCGCGCCCCACGGCAAAACCAGCATGACCCCTGCGCTGTTCCGTCGCCAACTGGACGCCGGCGCCTGGGGCATCACCCTGGCCAGCGCCACGCAAACCCGCGCGGCCTACGCCCATGGCGTGCGTCGGGTGCTGATGGCCAACCAATTGGTCGGCACGCCGAACATGGCACTGATCGCCGATTTGCTGGCGGACCCGACCTTCGATTTCCATTGCATGGTCGATCACCCGGACAACGTTGCTGACCTGGGGGCCTATTTCGCGTCGCGCGGTGTGCGCCTGAACGTGATGATCGAGTACGGCGTGGTCGGCGGTCGTTGCGGTTGCCGCAGTGAGGAGGAAGTGGTCGCGCTGGCCAACGTCATCAACGCCCAACCGGCGCTGGCGCTGACCGGGATTGAAGGCTACGAAGGCGTGATCCATGGCGATCATGCGGTCACCGGCATTCGTGAATTCGCCGCGTCCCTGGTGCGTCTGGCCGTGCAGTTGCAGGACAGCGGCGCGTTCGCCATTGCCAAGCCGATCATCACCGCCTCAGGTTCAGCCTGGTATGACCTGATCGCGGAATCCTTTGAAGCGCAGAACGCCGGCGGACGTTTCCTCAGCGTGTTGCGCCCCGGCAGTTACGTGGCTCACGACCATGGCATCTACAAAGAAGCGCAATGCTGCGTGCTCGACCGTCGCAGTGACTTGCACGAAGGCCTGCGCCCGGCGCTGGAAGTCTGGGCGCATGTGCAATCGTTGCCGGAGCCGGGGTTTGCGGTGATCGCCCTGGGTAAACGCGACGTCGCCTACGACGCTGGCTTGCCGGTGCCGCTGCTGCGTTACAAGGCCGGCGTGGTGCCTGCGAAGGGCGACGATGTCAGCGCCTGTAAGGTAACGGCGGTGATGGACCAGCACGCGTTCATGACGGTGGCACCGGGGGTTGAATTGCGGGTGGGCGACATCATTTCGTTCGGCACTTCGCACCCGTGCCTGACATTCGACAAGTGGCGCACGGGGTGTCTGGTGGATGAGCAACTGAACGTCATCGAAACCATGGAAACCTGTTTCTAAGGCTTGAGACCGAGGCGCGGCCATCGCGAGCAGGCTCGCTCCCACAGGGATTGTGTGAACACTGAAAATCCCTGTGGGAGCGAGCTTGCTCGCGATGACGGCCGGCCAGACAACACCGAAACACCAGAGACCCCACAACAATGAACACCATCAGCACCCTCGGCCCCAACACCCCGCGCATCGCCCTGATCGGCGAGTGCATGATCGAGTTGCAACAACGCGCCGACGGCAGTCTGCAGCAAAGCTTCGGCGGCGATACCCTCAACACCGCGGTGTACCTGTCGCGTGAACTGGGCACGAGCGGCGTCGTCGATTACGTCACCGCACTGGGCGACGACAGTTTCAGCGATGCCATGTGCCAGACCTGGGCCAACGAAAACATCGGGCTGGGCATGGTCCAGCGCTTGCCCGGTCGACTGCCGGGTTTGTACTGCATCCAGACCGATGCAGCCGGCGAGCGACGTTTCCTGTATTGGCGCAACGAAGCGGCCGTCCGCGACTGCTTCACCACCCCGGCGGCCGCGCCGATCCTGGCCGCGCTGCCGGATTACGACGTGCTGTATTTCAGCGGCATCACCCTGGCGGTGCTCGGCGCACAAGGTCGGGAGAAGTTGTTGGAAACCCTGATCGAAGCCCGGCAGCGGGATGCGCGGATCGTGTTCGACAACAACTACCGGCCACGTTTGTGGGCGTCAGTCGAAGAGGCGCGGGCGGCTTATCGCAGCGTCTTGCCCTATGTCGATCTGGCGTTGTTGACCGTCGATGACGAGCAGGCGCTGTTTCATTTTTCCGATTGCGAGGCGGTGTTTGACGCTTACGAGCAGATTGGCACCCCCGAAGTGGTGCTCAAACGCGGTGCCGAGGCGTGCCTGATTCGCTGTGATGGCGAGTCGTTCGAGGTGCCGGCGCAGAAGGTCGAACGGGTGGTGGACACGACGGCGGCGGGGGATTCGTTCAGTGCGGCGTACCTGGCCAGTCGGCTCAAGGGCGGGAGTGCGGTCGAGGCGGCTGAAGCGGGGCATCGGCTGGCGAGTCGGGTGATTCAAGTGCCCGGAGCGCTGATTCCCAAAACTTGAAATAAGCTTTTGTGGCGAGGGAGCTTGCTCCCGCTCGGCTGCGCAGCAGTCGTAAATTGGGGCCGCTACGCAGCCCAGCGGGAGCAAGCTCCCTCGCCACAGGACCCTCGCCAGTCGCTTAATCCCGATAAAACACCTGCACCAGGTGATACCCGAATTTGCTCTTGATCGGCCCATGCACCACCCGCAGCGGCTTTTTGAAGATCACCGCATCGATCACCCCGACCATTTGCCCAGGCCGCACCTCACCCAGGTCGCCGCCGCGTTTGCCGGACGGGCAGGTGGAGTACTTCTTGGCCAGCACATCAAAGGCTTCGCCCTTGGCGATGCGTTGTTTGAGCTGCTCGGCTTCTTCCGAGGTTTTCACCAGAATATGGCGGGCTTGAGCTTTCATTGGGCATACCTTGTAACGGTGTTGACGGCGAGGCGCGCGATTATGCCTCAACTCACTCCGGTTGGCCGATCATCGTGCGAATCTTGTTGGCCAATAGATCTATGGAAAACGGTTTGGCGACCATGTCCATGCCTTCTTCCAGGAAGCCCTGGCGTTCGGCGGCTTTCTCCGCGTATCCGGTCATGAACAGCACCTTGAGCTGGGGACGGTGCTGACGAGCGATTTCCGCCAGTTGCCGGCCGTTCATCCCCGGCAGACCGACGTCAGTCACCAGCAAATCGACCCGCAGATCCGATTCCAGCAAGGGCAGGGCGGTCTTCGCGTCTTCGGCTTCATGGGCGTGATAACCCAGCTCGTTGAGCAGGTCGAGCACCAGCATGCGAACCGCCGGGTCGTCTTCCACCAACACCACGGTTTCACCGGCAATCGCCGCCGGCGCTTCGCCCGTCAACGGCAGAAGCACGTTTTCCGGTTCTGTGGCGTGCAACCGTGGCAAGTACAAACGAACGCTGGTGCCCTTGTCCGGCAAACTGAACAGGCTGACGTGCCCGCCCGATTGCTGGGCGAACCCATAAATCATCGACAACCCCAGGCCGGTGCCCTGACCAATGGGTTTGGTGGTGAAGAACGGGTCAAAAGCCTTGGCCAGCACCGAGGGCGTCATGCCGCTGCCGTTATCGCTGACGGCAATCATCACGTAATCCCCGGCCTTGACCGGTTCCAGCGTCGTGATGTCGCTGCCGTCCAGGTAAACGTTGGCGGTTTCGACCAGCAACTCGCCGCCATCGGGCATGGCGTCCCGGGCGTTGATCACCAGATTGAGCAAGGCGTTTTCCAGTTGGCTGACGTCGGTACTCACCGGCCAGACCTCGTCGGCCAGTAACAGTTTGAGCTCGATGTGGTCGCCCTTCGTACGGCTGAACAAATCTTCCAGAGAGTGCACCAGGTCATTGGCGTTGAGCGGCTTGCGATCCAGCGACTGACGCCGGGAGAACGCCAGCAGGCGATGGGTCAGGGCAGCGGCGCGATTGGCCGAGGACACCGCGGCTTCGGTGAAGCGGCCAATCTCGGCGGCGCGCCCGTCGGCGATATAGCGCTGCATCAGGTCGAGGCTGCCGATAATCCCGGTCAGCATATTGTTGAAGTCGTGGGCGATGCCGCCGGTGAGCTGCCCGACCGCTTCCATCTTCTGCGCATGGCGCAAGGCGTCTTCCGCGCGCTCGCGCTCGAACATTTCGTTTTGAAGCCGCTGGTTGGCTTCGGCCAGCTGCTGGGTACGGGCGGCGACCCGTTCCTCAAGGGTTTCGTTGAGGTTGCGCAGGGCTTCTTCGGTCTGTTTACGCTCGGTCTCGTCGATCACGAAGATGTAGAAACCATTCACCGCGCCATCCGCGCCGTGACGTGGCAGGTAATTCATCAGCGCATGCCGCGTGCTGCCGTCCCGATGGGGAGCATCGATGCTGAAACAGCAGGCCTTGCCGGTCAACGCCTCGGCAATGTGCTCGGCACGCAGGGCATAGGCGTCCGCGCCCAACACTTCAAGAATGGTTCGCCCATACAGTTCCTGGGGTGTCAGGCCGTACCAGTCCAGGTACGCAGCGTTGTTCAGGCGAAAACGCTCTTCGCGGTCGACGTAACTGATCAGGATCGGCATGGCGTTGATGATCAGTTGCAGTTCGGTCTGACTCTGGCGCAGGGCCTGCTCGGTGTGTTTGCGTTCGGTGAGGTCCAGTGCGGCGCCGAGGAAGCGGATCGGCCGGCCGTGGTGGTCCTTGTAGCAACGCCCCCGGGCAAATACCCAGCGCAGTTGCCCGTCGGGCTGCAGCAACCGATATTCCTCGGCGTACTCGGTGCCGTGAGTGATGCAGTGTTTGATACTGCGGGCGATCATCGCCCGGTCTTCCGGGTGCACGCCCTGGAGGTAATCGCTGATCGGTAACTGGCTCGCCCTGGCCGGATCGATGCCGTGCATTTGCGCAAAATGCGCATCGGCAATAAAGCGGTCTTCGCCGATGTCCCAATCCCAGGTGCCGACGGCGTCGGTGGCCGCCAGCGCCAGTTGCAGGCGCTGTTCGGTTTCGTGCTGGGCCTTGAGGCTGGCGGCCGAACGCTGTTCGAGTTCCAGCGCGATGCGTCGGCGTTCATTGGTTTCGATGGCGGTGACCAGAACGCCGGCGACCTGAGCGTTTTCATCGCGAATCGGACTGTAGGTCAGGTCCAACCAGAAGTCGGAATCACCGTCGTCACGCTGCAAGGTAAAGCGTTGTTCGCTGTAGGTTCGCACCTGGCCTTGTAGGACGGCGCTGTAAATGGGGTCGGTAAAGTCCCGGAGTTCTGGCCAGATCTGGTGCGTCGGTTGTCCGAAAGCGTGTGGATGCTTGCTGCCAGCGAGCAGGGCGAAACCGTCGTTGTAGATCTGCGTGAGCTGCGGACCCCACAGCAACAGCATCGGCATCGGCGAATGAATCACGATGTCCACGGCGGTACGCAGGCTCTGTGGCCAGGTACCGGCAGCGCCCAGCGGGGTGCGCGTCCAGTCCAGTCTGGCGATCAAGGCCTGGGCATCGCTGCCCGTCGGTGATGCGTTCATCAAATTGTCCTGCGTTTAAGTCGGTGTGGCGGCGTCAACTATCCTTGCAGGGCGGTAGACGCTGGATGACCCGCCATGGGTCATTTTTTTTCATTGAATGCTTCGCGGGTGCTTTTTGCCATGGAAATCGATGCACTGTTGCAGATACTGGCTGACCAGAACGGATCCGATCTCTATCTCTCCACCGGCGCGCCACCCAGCGCACGGTTCGACGGGGTGCTCAAACCACTGAGCGATCAGCCATTCAAACCGGGAGAAGTCGCGGCCATTGCCGGGTCCATCATGGACGCCGAACAACGTCTGGAGTTCGATCGGGAACTGGAGATGAACCTGGCGATCTCCTTGGCGGGTGTCGGGCGCTTTCGAGTCAATATCTTCAAGCAGCGCAACGATGTGTCGATCGTGGCGCGCAACATCAAACTCGATATCCCGCGTTTCGAGGACCTCAAGTTACCAGCGGTGCTGCTCGACACCGTGATGCTCAAACAAGGCCTGATGCTGTTCGTCGGCGCCACCGATTCCGGCAAGTCTACCTCCCTCGCGGCACTGATCGATTACCGCAACCGCCACAGCACGGGCCACATCGTCACCATCGAAGACCCCATCGAGTACATTCATCGGCACAATCAGTCGATCATCAACCAGCGTGAGGTCGGCGTCGATACCCGCAGTTTTCATGCCGCGTTGAAAAACACCCTGCGCCAGGCACCCGACGTGGTGCTGATCGGTGAAATCCGCGATCGCGAAACCATGGAGCACGCGCTGGCGTTTGCCGATACAGGCCATTTGGTGATCTCGACGTTGCACGCGCACAACGCCAATCAGGCGCTGGATCGCATCATCAATTTCTTCCCGGAAGAGCGGCGCACGCAGTTGCTGCATGACTTGAGCAACAATCTGAAAGCGTTCGTTTCCCAACGATTGGTGCGTACCCGTGACGGTCAACGCAGGGCGGCAGTAGAAGTGATGTTGGGGACGCCGACCATTGGCGACCTGATCAGGCGCAATGAGCTGGACGAACTTAAAAACATCATGGAAAAGTCCGCGGAGTTGGGTATGCAGACTTTCGATGGCGCACTGTATGAACTGGTGGTGGAAGGGGTGATCAGTGAGGAAGAGGCGCTGAAACATGCCGACTCGATTAATAATTTGAAGTTGCGCCTGAAACTTTGCGGGAGTGGAACTTCAATAGCTAATGCGGCCAGTGGTGACTGGGGGTTGATAGAGTAGGTTTGTTATTGGTTTTTTTAGTGGGTGATTTTGAAATATTGTCTTATGGATTTTTACTGTTTAGTTGCTCCCGGATGAATAAGGATTAACATCTGTGTAACTACATTAAATCAAATCCATGAGGCTGTTTTATGTGTGCGAAATTAAAATATAAAGACTATCAATTGTCCGGGGCGGCGTCCGAAGTGCAGTATCAGTGGTTAAAGGCTGATGCGGTCGAACGGCAATTGGTATTGGGCTTGTTGCCAACTATCTTCGAGCAGGAGGGTGACGGGGGTTACAGTTGGCAAGGCTATTATTTAGAGTTGGTAAAAGGGTCCTCACTTTATGAAGTGCATATGCCTGGTCGAGTGGCGTGGAATACCCTGGCCAACTACACGGACGTGATGGATGAACTCCGTCGCCACCGCCCCGCGAACATGGCGGCAACCCGTATCAACGAAACCAGCGGGCTTGAGATCTTCCGCGAAGGAAACTCAGCGTGGGAAGTCGTCGACTTTAACCTTATCCAGGAGTCCCACTATTATCAGAAACTGCAGGTGGTAGGGGATATTGCCCGGCAAGCGGGTGGTTTCGTTTATACCGAAGACTTAATTGATGTGGACCAATGGCTGAGGTTTCATGGCCTGGAGGTTCCAAGGAATGCCAGCGAAGTAAAAAACCTGATCGCGCTTTTCGAGTTTGATCCTGATGTTGATGCATTGGGTAACTATTGGGGGCAGCTGGTTACGGATGATCCATCGTTAGTTGTCTTGTCGGCTGAGCAACGTGCCGCTATTCGGCAGGCCACCCCACTGGTCGCCAGGAACACTAAATTGCTGGATAAGTTGTACCGCGAAACGGGGCGCGGCGTAGTGACGCACGATAACGCCGCCGAACGGATTGTTCAGTTGGTCAAGCATGAAGTGGCTCAGGTCAGCGCCAGGAAACTGCTAGAGGCGTTGGACTGGTTCGGTGCCAAATCCGGGCAAGATGTCTCTTCTCAAGATCTTGAGCAACTGCTGATAACCAGCCTGTTGCTGGATTTTTATCCGTCTCTCGGTAGCACTCAAGAGCGCAAGAGTATCGGTGGTTTTGCGTTGTATGCGCCGACCAACGTCGAGCGGTCACCGGCAATGGTGCGCGAAGAGCTGCACGCCTTTCTCCATACCAGAGGCTGGGTTGATCCTGCGGCGGCGCCTCGGGCGGCTCACTTGCTGCTGGCTGAGATCGCGCCGGAATTTCTGGTCAAGGGTGTTCCATCTTCGCTGACGTTGGGCTCGGTTGCGTGGGTGTCCTTTTGCCTCGGCGTTGCGCTGGCGGAAGCGGTCAGGAAGGGTGCCTCGCGTGTGCTGACGTATGCGCAAATCATGGCGTATGTCGAACTGGAGCCTGTTAGCGAACCGCTGTCCCGGCTGCGGGATTTGGCAATGATCGATCCGATCGTTGACTGGGCACTGATAAATGGAGTTATCAGCACAAGCGAGCTCACTCAAGCGGCGAAGGAAACCACGGAGCGGGCAATCACGGCGTTCCAGGAATACGCAGAGAATTTCACCCAGCTGGCCCGCGTCTATTCCGTACCATTACCCAACCGCGAAACCATCGCGCGAGAAGCGTTGCAAGGAGCGATGCCGGCGTGTGATTTCCTCGACGATACAGTGCTCTATCAACACCCCGGCCTCTATGCATCTCCTAACCCCATGTCCATGGTCGGCTTGCACATGTCGGCCGATCTGGCGGGTGGCCAGTGGGATTTTCGTGCGGTCTTTCCCGACGAAGTTATTTCCAGAACACCTGATTTGTTGGCCGGTGCGACCAATTACAAAAGGCCAACCCACTACGATCCCTCAGTCACCAGCCTTTATAGTCGTTTTCCACGGTTGCGTAGCCTGCCGCCCAACAATCTCGAATACCATCGACAATTGCGCGATTACCACGGCAATTTGAATAAAGCTCTGATTACCAATGTGAAGTTGGCCCTTTCACACATGCTTCCGCATGATCTGGAGATCTTTCTGAAAGGCAAGATCAGCTTTTTTACCATCCGCTTTCCGGCGACGAGTACGATATCGGGCTCCACGCCATTTACGCCGGGGTCTTACTCAATTGATTACGAAACCCAACACAGTAACGATGCGGCCAGGGGACGCTTTGGCATTGTCATGTTCGCTACCCTCGGAAACGCTGCCGCGTGTTATGAGTTGTTTACCTTGCGGGGTGAATTGCGGAAAAACAACACGCTCGCCACGCTGATCACCTCAACAGGAAAATTGCGGGCCGCCGCCAGAATGGATTTTAACGGGGATCTCACCGGGCACCTGACACCCCGACTTCCCGAATTGTTGCCGCTCTCTATTGTTGAATACACTGACGGAATTGTTGATGAGAATAACGTCATTGGCTCCATGGCGATTATTGAAAAGCTCGGTGAACTTTCTGCACCAGCCTCTGTGGTGGCGCGCCATCAGAGTACCTACAGGAATTTCGCTAATCCGCAGCTTGTGCGTATTGCCGAGTTCGTCGTGAACAATTACCCGTTTCGCACGTTTGATGAAATTGAATCAATGGCCACCGTGCCAACATCGCTTGAAACCGAGCGCAGAAAGGGGGAAGAGAATGCAGATTACCTAGTGAATCTGGTGGTTCCCTTTAAGAAGTGCATCGAGGATTTATCTTCTGGGGAATACAACCGGATGGTCGACGGGGCCTATGGTTGTGTCATGGACGCTATTGCTTTGGCAGGCGCCTTCGTGGGGGCGGGCTCCGCCGCGCTGAGCATCTCGTCGAAGGCGATCTCCATGACATCCAAAGCCGCCCGCCTGACCAAGCTGGCCTTCGTGACGTCCGTTTCCCTCTTCAACCCCGTGGATGATGTGCCAACGGTGTTTTATGGCGCCGGGAAACTCATCCACAAGGGCGCGTTACGTTTCAGCAGGCAGGCCGAAGAGCTTCTCGGACTGGCGAAATCCCAACTGGGCAGGCTCCATGGCAGCCATAAATCCTATGACCTGGTCCGCGCAGCCAATAATGTCCATACAGGGCAGGGTAGCTGGCGGCCCCGTGGTTCAATCGGTGAGACGCTCACGGTAGTGGCGGCGCGCAACAATTTTCAATGGTATGCCCTCGACCGCTTGGGCAAGCCCTGGGGGCCACGACTGAACAACTTTGCCTTTGTGGCCCCTGTCCGCTTGCCGCGCCCGACCAAGACATTGCCCGTCAGTTATACCCGGCAGTTCATTGAACAGAGTCTGCCGCGGGCCCGGATGAAAATCGAAAACGCGATCAATGCCTTGACCCGTCGTGACGTTGAGGCGCAGTGCAAGCTGGTCGCCCGACTGCTGATGGGAAGCGACGCAAACGAGGCAGTCAGTCGGTTGGTGAACTATCTGAGAGCAATCAGGGCGGACTTTGCAGGCGTGTCCCTCAGTAACTTTCTCCTCGATCCGCTCAAGGAAACCCACCACATAGCCGCTTTCGACACGAGCGCGTACAAACAGTGGAAAAGTGCAAGCGGGCAATCCGACGCGAAGTTCATTGAAATCTATACCCCCAATCTCAACCGGCACTTCATCGGGCTGGGTTTCAACCATGACGTCGTCGCAGACGACTTGATCCATGAGCTGTTTCACGGACCTGCGCAGATCGGTGATGTCGCCTATGCCCGCGACGCCGGCAATGTCAGCAGTGGACAGTCGCTGGACGTGGCGGCGCTGCTGAACCTGGCCTCCGGGCAGCTTGCGGTGACAGATGGAGGCAATGCCCGTCACGCCAGCTCCAAAGCCTTTGAAAACGCCGACTCGTTGGCGGTGGTCACTTCGCTGCTAAGCCAGTTGTCCACGGACGAGGGCGGGTTTGATCGCAACATGTTCCTCCTGCGGAACACACTTGAAGCAAATCCCGGTAGCGCGATCGACGTTCCGGTTCTGATCACACTGAACAACCCTGAGGTGACTGCACAGCGGCCTGCATATGGCACAGGCAGGCCTGGTGCGAGCGTTCAATAAGACAGGCTAAAAATCGAGTTCCGGCCGATCCCGAAATTGCTCCAGCGCCTCGGGATTGGCCAGCGCATCGGTGTTCTTCACCTTCTGCCCATGCACCACATTGCGCACGGCCAGCTCAACCACCTTGCCGCTGATGGTCCGCGGAATGTCGGTCACCGCGACAATCTTCGCCGGCACATGCCGGGGCGTGGTGTTGGCGCGGATGACCTGGCTGATCTGCTGCTGCAATGCTTCATCCAGTTTGACGCCGTCGCGCAACTTCACGAACAGCACCACCCGCACGTCATCCTGCCATTGCTGACCAATGGCCACGCTGTCCAGCACCTGCTGCACTTTCTCCACCTGACGATAGATTTCCGCCGTGCCGATGCGCACGCCGCCGGGGTTGAGCACTGCGTCCGAGCGGCCGTGGATCATCATCGCGCCGTGGAGCAGTTGTTCGGCGTAATCGCCCTGGGCCCAGACGCCGGGGAACTGACTGAAATATGAAGCGTGCAGCTTCTCTTGCTGCGGGTCATTCCAGAAACCGATGGGCATGGCCGGGAAGTGCCGGGTGCAGACCAGTTCACCTTTTTCGCCCACCACAGGTTTACCGTCGTCGTTCCAGACTTCGACCGCCATGCCCAGGCTCTTGCCCTGGATTTCGCCACGACGCACGGGCTCAAACGGGTTGCTGTTCACAAAGCACGAAACGATGTCGGTGCCGCCGGACATCGAGGCCAGGCACAGGTCGCTCTTAAGGTCGCGATACACGTAATCGTAACTCTGCGGCGACAACGCGGAACCGGTACAGAGCAGGGTTTTCAGGCTGCTCAGGTCATGGCTCTCGCGCGGTTTGACGCCATGGGTTTCGAGGGTCGCGAGGAACTTGGGACTGGTGCCGAAGACGCTGATACGTTCATCGTCGATCAGGTCGATCAAGCGCACGGGATCCGGATGGAACGGTGATCCGTCGTACAGCACCACCGCGCTGCCCACGGCGAGGGCCGAGACCAGCCAGTTCCACATCATCCAGCCGCAGGTGGTGTAATAAAACAAACGGTCGCCGGGGCCGAGATCGCAATGCAGTCCGTGTTCCTTGACGTGTTGCAGCAGCACGCCGCCGGTGCTGTGGATGATGCATTTCGGCACCCCGGTGGTACCGCTGGAATAGAGGATGTACAGCGGATGGGCGAAAGGCACGGGGACGAAATCCGGCTCGCCGCCCACGTCGTAGAAATCATCCCACAGCGTCACGTTGGCCCGGGTGTGGAACTGCTCGATGTGTGTCTGTGGCCGGGCGTAAGGCACCACGATCAACTGCTGCAAGGACGGCAGGCGTTCGAGGATTTCGTTGACCTTGGCGGTTTGGTCGATGTCCTTGCCGGCATAGCGATAACCGGCGCAGGTGATGAGCACTTTCGGTTCGATCTGGCCGAAGCGGTCAATGACGCCTTGGGTGCCGAAGTCCGGTGACGAGCAGGACCAGATCGCGCCCAGGCTGGTGGTGCCGAGCATGGCCACCAGGGTTTGCCAGGTGTTGGGCATGCACGCGGCGACGCGGTCACCGAGACCGACACCGACGGCTTTCAGGCTGTTTTGGAAACCGGCGACATGCTCGGCCAACTCGGCCCAGGTCAGGTGTTCACGCTGACCGTTCTCGCCAATGGCGATGACCGCGATGGCATCGTCGCGACGGCGCATCAGGTGTTCGGCGAAGTTCAGGGTGGCGCCAGGGAACCACTGGGCGCTGGGCATTTGCGAGCCTTCCACCAGCACCGCATCCGGTTGATCGTGGAAACGGATGTCGAAGAAGTCGACGATCGCCTGCCAGAATGCTTCGCGTTGATCGATGGACCATTGATGCAGGGCGGGGTAGTCGTCGAGATGGATCTTGTGCCGATCGGTGATGAAGCGCCGAAAGGCCTCCATGCGGGTTTTGCTGATGCGCTCGGCGCTGGGTTGCCAGAGGATGTCGGACATGGCTTGCCTCTTTTTTCTTATGCGTACACACAGGCTACTGTGGAGCAGGCTTCTGTGGCGAGGGAGCTTTTGTGGCGAGGGGGCTTGCCCCCGTTCGGCTGCGAAGCAGTCGTAAATCGGTTGTCGCGACCATTTCAGGGCGGCTTCGCCACCCAACGGGGGCAAGCCCCCTCGCCACAGGGGTTTACTGCCGAACTACTGCGCCAACCACCCACCATCAATATTCCACGCCGCGCCACGCACCTGGCTCCCGGCCTCACTGCACAAGAACAACACCAGCTCACCCAATTGCGGCGGCGTGACGAATTCCAGCGACGGCTGCTTTTCGGCCAGCAAATCGTGCTGCGCCTGTTGCGGCTCGACCCCGGTGGCGATGCGATCATCAATCTGCTTCTGCACCAGCGGCGTCAACACCCAACCCGGACAAATGGCGTTGCAGGTGACATTCGTCGTTGCGGTTTCCAGCCCGACCACCTTGGTCAAGCCGATCACGCCGTGCTTGGCCGCGACGTACGCGGCTTTACCCACCGAACCGACCTGGCCATGCACCGAGGCGATGTTGATGATCCGCCCCCAACCCTTGGCGCGCATGCCCGGCAGGCTCAAACGGGTGCTGTGGAACACCGACGACAGGTTGATCGCAATGATCGAATCCCAGCGCTCGACCGGGAAGTCTTCCACCGGCGCCACATGCTGGATGCCGGCGTTGTTCACCAGAATGTCGACGCCACCGAATTCACGCTCGGCATAGGCAATCATGTCGGCAATCTGTGCCGGGTCGCTGACGTCGGCCGGATGATGGCCAACCTTGCCACCGGTTTTTTTACTGACCTGCTCAACCTCGGCAATCACCTTGGACGCATCGCCGAAACCGTTGAGGATCAGATTGGCGCCGGCCTTGGCCAGGCTGAGGGCTATCCCCAGGCCAATGCCGCTGGTGGAACCGGTGACCAGTGCAGTCTTGCCCGAAAGAGTCGTCATGAATACCTCACACAATGCCAGTGGCGTAGAAAGTACCGATCACCACAAAGACCGCCAGGGTCTTGATCAGCGTAATACAGAAAATGTCTTTGTAGGCTTCGCGGTGGGTCAGGCCGGTGACCGCCAGCAAGGTAATCACCGCGCCGTTGTGCGGCAGGGTGTCCATGCCGCCACTGGCCATCGCGGCCACCCGGTGCAGTACTTCCAGCGGAATGTTGGCGGCGTGGGCGGCTGCGATGAAGTCATTGGCCATGGCCGCCAGCGCAATGCTCATACCGCCAGACGCGGAACCGGTGATACCGGCCAGCAGGGTCACGGTAATCGCTTCGTTGACCAGCGGATCGGGAATGCTCTTGAGCCAGTCGGCCAATACCAGGAAGCCTGGCAGGGAGGCAATCACCGCACCAAAACCGTATTCAGAAGCGGTGTTCATCGCCGCCAGCAACGAACCGCTGACGGCACTTCGACTGCCCTCGGCCAGCTTGCCGCGAATCGCCTGGAAGCCGAACACCAGCACCATGATGATGCCCACCAGCAAGGCTGCCTGAACCGCCCAAATCGCGGTGAGCTTGGCGATTTCGGTGGTCACCGGCGCGGCCATGCCTGGCAGCGCGAGGCTGTGGGTCTTGCCGTACCACTGCGGAATCCACTGGGTAAACAGCAGGTTCATGATGCCCACCGCCAGCAGCGGTGACAGGGCGATCCACGGATTTGGCAATTTGATGTCGGGCGCGGTTTCCGGTTCGTTGCGCAGTTCGGTGCCATACCCTTCACCGGTAACCTGAGCCTTGTTGCGTTGTCGCTGCAGGAACAGCATGCCGGCGCAGACCACGAAGATCGATCCGATCAAACCCAGCCACGGCGCCGCCCACGCGGTGGTGTTGAAGAAGGTGCTGGGGATGATGTTCTGGATCTGCGGGGTGCCGGGCAGGGCGTCCATGGTGAACGAGAATGCACCGAGGGCGATGGTGGCCGGGATCAGCCGTTTTGGGATGTTGCTCTGGCGGAACATTTCAGCGGCAAACGGGTAGACCGCAAACACCACCACAAACAGCGACACGCCGCCGTAAGTGAGCAGGGCGCAGACCAGCACGATCACCAGCATGGCTTGGCGAGTGCCGAGCAGCCGAATCGCTGCCGCGACGATGGAGCGCGAGAAACCCGACAGCTCGATCAGCTTGCCGAACACCGCGCCGAGCAGGAACACCGGGAAATACAATTTGATGAAGCCGACCATTTTCTCCATGAACACCCCGGTGAAGGCAGGGGCGACGGCGGAAGGGTCAGTGAGCAAGACGGCGCCAAGGGCGGCAATCGGGGCGAAGAGAATAACGCTGTAGCCACGGTAAGCAGCCAGCATCAGCAGCGCGAGGGCTGCCAAGGCAATGATCACACTCATGGTGTGTCTCCTGGATTGTTATTTTTTTAGGGTGGATCTTTTGTGGGAGAGGGCTTTAGCGAGATTCGTGCCATGCGCGCAACATATTGAAATATAAGGATATTTATGGATTTGAAGTGTGGGAGTTCAGATGATCGTCTCTCTTGTGAGACTTGCATTGAATGTGTGGTCCTCATCGCGAGCAGGCTCGCTCCCACAGTTGACCGCATTCTCAGGAGCAACACCGTTAACCTGTGGGAGCGAGCCTGCTCGCGATGGTCTATCTACCAATGGAGATTTATATCTCTTTATAGAGACTCGGCAATCCCCAACGCCACCATCTTCTTATACAAAGTCGATCGCCCCAGCCCCAACCGCGCCGCCGCTTCAATCACCTTGCCCCCGCATTGCGCCAGGGCAGATTCAATCAACTGCCGGTCAAACCGCTCCCGCGCTTCACTGAACGTCTCATGCGCAACCCCCTCGATCACCCTCGGCGCCACGCGCTCCACTGGCGTAAACGTACCAATCGCCGCGCGTATATCTGCGGCATTCAACACAAGGTCATCACTGAGCAGCGCCGCGCGTTCCAGTACGTTGCGCAGTTCACGGATATTCCCCGGCCAGGCGTGCTGCCTCAGCAGTTCCAAAGCTTCGGTGTTCAACTCATGCTGACTGCGCAATTCCTCGAGGATCGCTTCACTGAGCGCCGGCAAGTCGTCCAGCCGATCGCGCAGGGGCGGTACGTTGATGGGCAGCACGTTGAGGCGGTAATACAAATCGGCGCGAAATTCGCCGCGCTTGATCGCTGCTTCCAGATCCGTGGAGGTGGCCGCGATCACTCGCACGTCACTCTGGATCACTTCATTGGAACCGACCGGCTCGAACTCCTTTTCCTGCAATACGCGCAGCAACTTGCTTTGCAGTGGCAGCGGCATGTCGCCGATTTCATCGAGAAACAGCGTGCCGCCCTGAGCGATCTGCAACTTGCCGGCCCGGCCCTTGCGATCGGCGCCGGTGAAGGCGCCGGGCGCGGTGCCGAAGAACTCGGCTTCCAGCAACGCCTCGGGAATCGCCGCGCTGTTGATGCTGACGAAGGCTTTGTGCGCACGCGGCGAAGCGCCGTGGATCGCCTGGGCCAGCAACTCCTTGCCGGTGCCGGTTTCGCCGAGCAACAGCACCGGTGACTCGGCACTGGCACTGCGCCGGGCGCGGCGTTTGACTTCCAGGCTGGCGGCGCTGGTCCCGATGAAGTGGGCGAAGTTGTACTTGGTCTGCCGCGCCCGCAGCAAAGAACGGGTGGAGGCCAGTTCTTCCTGCATGCTCAGGTAGCGCTTGAGCATCGGCGACAGACTGTGCAATTCGTCGAACAGCGCAAAACCAATGGCCCCAATCACGGCGCCCGCGTCGTCGTGGATTGGCAGGCGCATCACCACCAGCGGTTCTTTCGGCGTCTCCTGCATGTCCAGCAGGATCGGCCGGCCCGTGCGTACCACCTCACGTAACAAACTGCCCGGGATCACGCTTTCGCAGGCCTTGCCGATGGCCACTTCGGCCGACTCCAGGCCGAAACGCCGGGCATAGCGCTCGTTCATCCAGACGATGTTCGCATCGCGGTCGACAATCACCGTGCCCTCGCTGGACTGCTCGATGATCTCGAACAGCGAACGGATCGCCAGCAGGCGAACGCGCTGGTAATCCTTGAGGTTTTCGGTGGTGTTCATAGAGGTCAGATCCAGATTATGTATTGTCTTGGCGGGCCCTATCGCTAGCAGGCTAGCTCCCACAGTGGACCGCGTTTCAATGTGGGAGCTAGCCTGCTAGCGATTGAGGCGACGCGGTCCTATGCCTACCGCGGATGCGCCGCCGCCAACAGCTCTTTGGTATACGGATGCTGCGGCGAATCGAACACGTCATGGCTGGCACCGCTTTCCACCACTTTACCGTCCTTGATCACGATCATGTCGTGGGCCAGGGCGCGCACCACCGCCAGGTCATGGCTGATGAACAGGTAGGTCAGGCCATGTTTTTCCTGCAGCTGGCGGAGCAGGGCGACCACTTGCTTCTGCACGGTGCGATCCAGTGCCGACGTCGGTTCGTCGAGCAAAATCAGCGCCGGTTTCAGCACCAGGGCCCGGGCGATGGCGATGCGTTGACGTTGGCCGCCGGAGAACTCGTGGGGATAGCGATCGCGGCTTTGCGGGTCGAGGCCGACTTCTTCCAGTGCGCGAATCACTTCGGCCTTGCACTCTTGCGCCGTCAACTGGCTATGCACTTCGAGCCCTTCACTGATGATCTGCGCCACGGACATGCGCGGGCTGAGGCTGCCGAAGGGGTCCTGGAACACCACCTGCATCTTCTTGCGCCATGGCCGCAGCTGCTTTTGCGTCAGACCGTCCAGCGCCTCGCCCTGGAAGCGAATGCTGCCTTCGGACTCGAGCAGGCGCAGGATCGCCTGACCCAGCGTCGACTTGCCCGAGCCGGACTCGCCAACGATGCCCAGGGTTTTGCCGCGCTGAATGTTGAGGCTGATGCCGTCCACCGCTTTCAGGTAAGTCTTGCGCTGGAACAACCCGCCACCGAGGGCAAACTGCACGCTCAAATTGTCCACTTCCAGCACGTTCTCGCGCTCGTCCCGGGGCAGGGCTTCGCCTTCCGGTTCGGCGTTCAGCAGCACGCAGCTGTAGGGGTGCTTCGGCTCGGTGAAGATCGTCTCGCACGTGGCCTCTTCAACGATTTCTCCAGCCTTCATCACGCACACGCGCTGGGCGATGCTGCGCACCAGATTGAGGTCGTGGCTGATCAACAGCAGCGACATGCCGAGCCGCTGTTGCAGGGACTTGAGCAGAATCAGAATTTTGCGCTGCACCGTCACGTCCAGCGCCGTGGTGGGCTCGTCGGCGATCAGCAACTGCGGCTCGCACGCCAGGGCCATGGCGATCATCACCCGTTGCCGCTGGCCACCGGACAGTTGATGGGGATAGGCCTTGAGCCGCTCTTTGGGTTTCTGGATGCCGACCAGATGCAGCAACTCCAGAATCCGCGCTTGGGCCATTTTGCCCGTCAGGCCCTTGTGCACCAGCAGGGTTTCGCCGATCTGCTTTTCGATGCTGTGCAACGGATTGAGCGAGGTCATCGGTTCCTGAAAGATCATCGCGATCCGGTTGCCGCGCAACTCACGCAACACCTGTGGCGGGGCGCCGAGCAGCTCCTTGCCGCGATAGCGAATGCTGCCAGTGGTTTGGGTACCAATCTCGGGCAGCAGTTGCAGGATCGAGTGGGCCGTCACCGATTTGCCGGAGCCCGATTCGCCCACCAACGCCAGGCATTCGCCGGGACGAATGTCCAGGCACAGGTTGCGCACCACCGTCTGGCCATTGAAGGCCACGCTGAGGTCACGGATTTCGATCAGGTTGGTACTCATATCAACATTCCGCGTCAGGATCGGGGGTCAAGACCGAGGGTCAAAGGCATCTCGCAACGCCTCGCCGATAAACACCAATAAGGAAAGAATCAGCGCCAGGGTGAAAAACGCCGTCAGTCCCAGCCACGGCGCTTGCAGGTTCTGCTTGCCTTGCCCGATCAACTCGCCCAGCGATGCGCTGCCGGCTGGCATGCCGAAGCCGAGGAAGTCCAGGGCCGTCAGGGTGGAGATGGCCCCGGTGAGAATGAACGGCAGGTAGCTCAACGTCGCATTCATGGCGTTGGGCAGGATATGCCGGACGATCACTTTTCGATCCGTCAGGCCCAGCGCACGAGCGGCCTTGACGTATTCCAGGTTGCGCCCGCGCAGGAACTCGGCGCGCACCACGTCGACCAGCGCCAGCCAGGAAAACAGCGCCATGATCCCCAGCAACCACCAGAAATTCGGCTCGACGAAACCCGACAGAATAATCAGCAGGTACAGCACCGGCAGCCCGGACCAGACCTCCAGCAAGCGCTGACCGAGCAGGTCGACCCAGCCGCCGTAATAGCCTTGCAGCGCGCCGGCGGCGATGCCGATCAGCGCACTGACAAAGGTCAGCATCAACGCAAACAGGATCGACACCCGCGCACCGAAAATCACCCGGGCCATGACATCCCTGGACTGGTCGTCGGTGCCGAGCCAGTTGACACTCGAGGGTGGGCTCGGCGCCGGTTTGTTGAGTTCGTAGTTGGGCGTGTCATCGCTGAACGGGATCGGCGGGAACAGCATCCAGCCGCCGTCCTTGTTAATCAGCTTCTGCACGTAGTCGCTGCGATAGTCGGCCTGAAACGGCAGTTGCCCGCCGAACTCCTGCTCGGTGTAACGCTTGAACACCGGGAAGTACCACTGGCCCTGGTAACTGACCACCAGCGGTTTGTCGTTGGCAATCAACTCGCCGCCCAACGTCAGCAGAAACAGGCCGATGAACAGCCACAGCGACCACCAGCCCCGGCGGTTTTTCTTAAAGCGCTCGAAGCGGCGACGGCCTAATGGCGAGAGCTTGAACATCAGGCGTTCCTCGCGGCGAAGTCGATACGCGGGTCGACCAGGGTGTAGCAGAGGTCTCCGATCAGTTTGATCAGCAGCCCGAACAGCGTGAAGATAAACAGCGAGCCGAACACCACCGGATAGTCCCGCGACACGGCGGCCTCGTAGCTCATGCGCCCCAGGCCATCAAGGGAGAAAATCACCTCGATCAGCAGCGAGCCGGCGAAGAACACGCTGATGAACGCTTGGGGAATCCCCGACACCACCAGCAGCATCGCGTTGCGAAACACGTGGCCGTAAAGCACGCGTCGTTCGCTCAAGCCTTTGGCCCGTGCAGTGACCACGTACTGTCGTGTGATTTCATTGAGGAACGAGTTCTTGGTGAGGATCGTCAAGGTGGCGAAGCCGCCGATCACCAGCGCCGTCACCGGCAGCACCAGGTGCCAGAAGTAGTCGGCGATCTTGCCCACGGTCGACAGCGATTCGAAGTTGTCCGAGACCAGCCCGCGCACCGGGAACCAGTTCAGTGAGGTGCCACCGGCAAAGACCACGATCAGGAACATCGCGAACAGGAACGCCGGCATCGCGTAACCGATGATGATTGCCGTGCTGCTCCAGATATCGAAATGGCTGCCATGGTGTACGGCCTTGCGGATGCCCAGCGGGATCGACACAAGATAGGTGATCAGCGTCGCCCAGAGCCCGAGAGAAATGGTCACCGGCATTTTTTCCAGAATCAGGTCGGTGACGGTCGCGCCGCGGAAGAAGCTCTTGCCGAAGTCCAGGCGCGCGTAGCTGGTGAGCATCAGCCACAGACGTTCGTGCGCGGGCTTGTCGAAGCCGTATTGCTTTTCGATGTCCTTGATCAATTGCGGGTCGAGGCCGCGACTGGCCCGGGAGGTGCCGGACATGGTCTCGCCGGAGCCGCCGCCGACACTCGCGCCGCCGATGCCTTGCAAATGCGCGATGGCCTGTTCCACCGGACCGCCCGGCGCGGCCTGGACGATGATGAAGTTGACCAGAAGAATGATCACCAGCGTCGGGATGATCAGCAGCAGGCGCCGCAGTATATAAGCCCACATCAATGCGGCCCTCCGGGTGTGCCACGGCGGATTTTCTCGGCCGTCATCTGCTGGTTGGTCAGCGGCGTGGTGCTCACTTCCCACCAGCTCTCTATGGCTTCGTCATTACTGGCCTGCTCGTTGGGCATGCCGAACCGGTTCCACCACACCGTCGAAGTGCCCGGCGGGTAATAGTTGGGAATCCAGTAGTAGTTCCATTGCAGCACCCGATCCAGCGCATGAGCGTAACGCAGCATTTCCGGTTGGGTGTTGGCGCGGACCAACCCGTTGAGCAGCGTGTCGACCGCCGGGTTCTTCAGCACCATGTAGTTGTTGGCACCGGGGTCGTTGGCCGAGACCGAGCCGAAGTAGTTGAACAGCTCGCCACCCGGTGAAGTGGTGACCGGGTAGCCGGTGACGATCATGTCGTAGTCGCGGCTCATCAGGCGATTCACGTACTGGGACGAGTCGATGCGGCGAATATTCAGGTCGACGCCGATCTGTTTCAAGGTGCGCTTATACGGCAGCAGCAATCGGTCCATGCCGTTCTGGCTGACCAGAAAGGTGAAACTCAGCGGCGTGCCCTCGGCGTTGACCAACTGATCGCCATCGGGTTTCCATCCGGCTTGCTCGAGCAGGTCCAGCGCTTGCAATTGTTTGTCGCGAATGAGTCCGCTGCCATCGGTTTTCGGCGCTTCGAAGACTTTGGTGAAGACCTCGTCGGGGATCTGCCCACGCAGCGGTTCAAGGATGGCCAGCTCACCCGCATCCGGCAATTGGCGGGCGGCGAGGTCGGTGTTGGAAAAGAAGCTCTGCTGGCGGATGTACATGTCACGCATCATCTGCCGATTGCTCCACTCGAAATCCCACAGCATGACCAGCGCCTGGCGTACTCGGCGGTCCTGGAATACCGGGTTTTGCAGATTGAAGACAAACCCCTGGGCCGGTTGCGGTGCTTGTGTGGCCAGATGCGCTTTTTGCAGGCGACCGTCGCTCAGGGCCGGGCTTTCGTAGCCGATGGAATAGCCGGTCGCGGAGAATTCGCGGTTGTAATCGTAGGCACCGCCACGCAGGACCTGGCGCGCGACGTCGGTATCGCCGAAGTACTCAATGCTGAAATGATCGAAGTTGTAGAGGCCGCGGCTGACCGGTAGATCCTTGCCCCACCAGGTGGCGTTGCGCTCGAAGGTGATGCTGCGACCGGAATCGACCTTGCCCACCTTGTAAGGGCCACTGCCCAGTGGCGCCTCATAACCACCGCCATTGGCGAAGTCACGGGTCTTCCACCAGTGTTCCGGAAAGACCGGCAGAGTGGCAATGTCGAGGGGCAGGGTGCGGTTTTCGTTGCTTTTGAAGTCGAACCGAACCGTCAGCGGCGCTTCGACTTCGACGCCTTTGACGTCAGCGAACTGGGTGCGATAGCGCAGGCTGCCCTGGGTCATCAGCAAATCAAAGGTGTAACGCACGTCCTGGGCTGTGATCGGTGTGTCGTCGGCGAAGCGCGCCTTGGGGTTCAAATAGAAGCGCAGGGACATGCCGTCGTCCGAGCGTTCCATCTTTTGCGCCACCAGGCCGTACACGGTGTAAGGCTCGTCAAGCGAGCGCTGGGCCAGAGGCGAGTAGAGCAAACCGTCGATTTGCGTGACGCCAATGCCCTTGTCGATGTACGGCAACATATGGTCGAAATGCCCGATTTCGATAGCCGAGCGACGCATCTTGCCACCCTTGGGGGCTTGCGGGTTGGCGTAGGCGAAATGACTGAAGCCGGCGGGATACTTCGCCGGTTCGCCGTACACGGTCAACGCATGTTGCGGTGCTGCATTCACACCAGTGGCACTTAGTATCAGGGCCACGGCAGTGAACAACAAAGTAGGGAAAGCCAGTCGCATTGTCAGCCTTAAAGCCGGGTGGTCGATAACCGCAATTTGTACGCTAGCGGCGCGTCCCTCGCCAGCCGTATCACGTAACCGAAACACAACGGCCCACCAAAAGGCGGGCCGTCATGCACAAAAACCAGGGCGTCGATCAGTCCTGGCGGCTGGTCACTTCCAGCAAGTGATAGCCAAACTGGGTCTTGACCGGGCCTTGCACCACGTTGATCGGAGCGCTGAAGACGACGGCGTCGAACTCCTTGACCATCTGGCCTGGACCGAACGAACCCAGGTCACCGCCTTGGCGGCTGGACGGGCAAGTGGAGTTGGCTTTGGCAACTTCGGCGAAATCAGCGCCGCCTTCGATCTGGGTTTTGAGTTCGTTGCACTTGGCTTCCGAGGCAACCAGGATGTGACGGGCAGTGGCTTTAGCCATGGAAAAATACTCCTTTCAATGTTCAGTAAAGTGCGGAGCCTACCGGATTCAGTGGCCTATTTCTCGTCAAAGTTCCGCACGGTTTACAGGCCGGCATTTCTCAGGCGCTCGGCATGTTGCACATACAAGGCAATCGGGTCGATGCCCTTGCGCAGTGCGCCAGCGGTTTGACTGAGGCTGTCCAAATGATCCAGCGGATAGTCGGAACGGATAACTTTGCCTAAATGGGAGCTGTAGCGGCCAACCATGCCGTCATTCTGATCCGCTTCAGTGGTGAAGTAGCGGGAAAAGGCCTGGAGGAAACCATGCAGCGGATCGACCGCATCCAGGCCTTTGTCGAGGAGGTCGCCCTGCAATGTCCCGCTCCAGGAGTAATAACGAACGCCGTTAACCAGTTCGCGACCCTTGCCGCCCCAGGTCTTCGGCAGCCCTTGCGGGTACTTGTCGTTAAAAGCGCCCACGCCTTCGGTGGTCAATGCGTTGAGCGCTGCGATGGCGTTCTGCGGCATGTGCTGATGGCCACTGAGCAACGACAGAAAGTCGGCAAACAGGGTGGCCACCGTTGCCGCAACGTGTTCCGGCAGGCGTCCGGGTGTCAGTGCCTTGCGCAGAAAGTCGGCGAGCTCCGAGCCGTGGTTCGGGCCGCTGACCGAAGTCACTGACGCGACGATTTCTGGCGCGATGGCTGCCGCGTAACGTGCCGCGAGGGCACCCTGGCTGTGACCGATCAGGTTGACCTGTTGGGCGCCGGTTCCTTCCAGCACCCGTTCGATCTGTGCCAACAGTTGGTCGCCGCGCACTTCGTTGCTTTGGGTAGCCGAGAGGTGGGGGATAAACACTCTTGCGCCGGCACTTCTAAGGGCCTGCTTGACGTCATGGAAGAGTTCGACTTTGCCAATGCGATCAAAGCCGAAGAGCCCGTGGATCAGCAGGATTGGATACTGAGTGGTTGCATTCCGTAGCATGTTCATTCCTTTTTCGCGGTGGTTCAGAGGGGTGAATATGGGCTCACTCTAAAGCACGTCGGCAGCTTGGCGGTGTATGAGAAATCCGCTGTAAGCTGATGAAAAAGGTATAGAAAATGTAGGAAAGTTCGAAAGAGGATGAGGTCCAGTTCGGAATATTTGGACATCTTTTTGTCGTTCGCGGGCCACATCGTTGCAACGGCCTACTGTGCGAACGTCGTTTACCTGCTAACCGATTCGCTTTTCAGACACCCAGCCCTCGATCGAGGGCTGGAAGCTCGGCGGTGGTTATGCCGGTCGTTGAACGCTGTTCTGTGATCGCAGCCGGTCGGCTGCCTGACGCAGCAGTTGTTCGGTTCCGGTCCAGCCAAGGCAGCCATCGGTCACCGATACGCCGTAGCGCAACGATGGGCTCAGGGGCTGGCAACCTTCGAACAAATGGCTCTCGATCATCATGCCGATCAGCGATCGATCACCCTGCAGGCGTTGCTCAAGCACATCGTTGAACACGGCCGGCTGGCGTGCCGGGTCTTTGCCGCTGTTGGCATGGCTGCAGTCGACCATGATCCGGGCCGGGATCTTGAGTCGGGTCAAATCGCTGTTCACCTGGGCGACGCTGTCGCGATCGTAGTTCGGCCCGCGATGACCACCGCGCAAAACCAGATGGGTGTCGGGATTGCCCGGGGTTTGAATGACCGCAGGATGCCCTTGGCTGTCGACACCGAAATGGCGATGCGGGTGGGCGGCCGAACGCATGGCGTCGCTGGCAACGGCAACACCGCCATCGGTGCCGTTTTTGAAACCGACCGGCATGCTCAGGCCGCTGGCCATTTCCCGGTGGATTTGCGACTCGGTGGTGCGGGCGCCGATGGCGACCCAGCTCAACAGATCGTCGAAGTAGCCTGCCGCCATGGGTTGCAGCAGTTCGGTGGCAATCGGCAAGCCGAGGCGCAGCATTTCGCGCATGAGTTCGCGCGACAGCGTCAAACCGCCAGCCATGTCATCGCTGCCGTCAAGCTGCGGGTCGTAGGCCAGGCCTTTCCAGCCGACCGTGGTACGGGGTTTTTCGACGTAGGCGCGCATCACCAGCAGCATTTCATCGCTGACTTCGTTGGCGAGGCGAGCGAGATTGGCCGCGTATTCGAGGGCGGACCGGGGGTCGTGAATCGAGCAAGGGCCGACGATGACCAGCAGACGGGAATCTTCACCGTTGAGGATCGCGCGGACCGCGTCGCGGTGAGCGGCGACTTGCCGGGTCAGGGCGTTGTCGAGGGGCAGTTGCTGCTTGAGTTGCAACGAGCTGGGCAGACGCAGGGTCAGCGCTTCATTGGCGGGGCTCAAGGTGGACAGCGGCAGAGCAGAGACGGACGAGTTCATATTCAGGCTTCCTGGGCTGGTGGCGGGTTTGGTCCCGCGCGCTCGGCCCTACTGGGGTGTTCGACAATTGGCCGGATTGGCTGCGTGTGTGTGCTTGCCACCTGTGGGTGACCGATCGGAGGCGGCAGGCTGTCCCGAGCGGAGGCTGCTAAATCGCCAGGCGGTAAAACTGTCGTAACGGTAATAAGTGGCGTAGTTCATTTTCTAAATCCTCAAGTTGTCTGGTGTGTCGCTAAAAATGGGGGGGCTGAAAAAACAAAACCCCCGGTCGGGAGGCCGACCGGGGGTTGAGAATTCTCTGGTGGCGACCCGTTTAAAGTGGGCGCCGTGTGGGTATCAGGCGCGCCAGTGGCTAAACCAATACCCAAAATAAAAGCTGGCCGGGGCACAAACGTCAGTCGCCCGGGCAGCCGCAACCGAGCGCGAGGCGCTGGCGGTACGTAGCTGTGAGAGGGCGTTGAACATGGTCTGTCTCCGATGAATGCGCCGAGCTTACTAGAGGCCGGTGCGCGGTTTCAATCAGAAAATGCTATCGGTCACTGGCGACGTTTTCTATCGCTTGAGTGCGTCGGGGTTTATGACACACTTCGCGTTCCGCCCAATCTGTCACATCACAAGGACGAAACATGACGACACTGACCATCGCCGCTGCACAATCGATCTCCATCGCGGCTGATCTCGCCGCCAATATCGCCTGGCATCAGCGCTTCATGCAGGTTGCCGCGGAGCAGGGCGTCCAGTTGCTCGTCTTTCCCGAATTGTCGCTGACAGGGTACGAGCGAGGGCTGGCGGCTGAGTTGGCAATCGACCCGAATGCCGAGGTGCTGCAACCGCTGCGAAATTTTGCGCGGGAAGTGGGCGTTACGAGCGTGGTCGGAATGCCGATTCGTCTGTCGGATGATTCGCCGGTACTGATCGGTGCGTTGGTCCTGGGCGCCGATGGTTCGCTCGGGGTGTACAGCAAGCAGCATCTGCATCCGGGCGAGGAGGTGGCGTTTGCGCCGGGCACGGGTGGTTCGACGTTGAAGATCGGCAGCGACACGATCGCGCTGGCGGTGTGCGCCGATTTTTCTCACGCCAGCCACGCGGCAGCGGCGGCGGAACAAGGCGCCGACCTTTATGCCGCGGGCGTACTGATCACCGAAAACGGCTATGCGCCGGATACTGCCCTCTTGCAAGGCTATGCCGGCACCCATTCCATGGCAGTGCTGATGGCTAACCATGGCGGGGTGACGGGAGGTTGGGAATCGGCTGGGCGCAGCGCGATCTGGGCGGCGGATGGATTGTTGATTGCAGCGGCCCCCGGCACGGGTAACCTGCTGGTGATTGCTCGCCGGGACGCTGACGGCTGGAAAGGGCAAGTCCTGAATGTCGCGGAGGCTTGATGGGGTTCGAATTGCGTCCGGCAACTTCATCGGATCTGGGGTTTGCTCGCGATCTCACCTGTCGAACCATGCTTGGCTACTATATTCGGCATGATTTGTTATGGCAGGACGAAGCCTTCGATGTGGCCTGGGCCGGGCGCGAGAACTGGTTGATCGTCTGTGACGATGTCTTGCAGGGTTACGTGAGCCTCAGTCGCGACGCCAGGGCCTTGTACATCCGCGAGTTGCACGTGCTCGAAGCGTTTCAGGGGCGGGGTGCCGGTTCCTGGGCGATCGATCAGGTATTTGCCATGGCGTGCAAGGAGCGGCGTCCGGCGTTACGCCTGACAGTTTTTGAAACGAATCCGGCCAAAGCCCTGTACGAGAGAAAAGGGCTGAAGGTGGTCGGCCAAGACGAGTGTTTCCTGAGAATGCAGCGCGATGTCGATCAGCTTCTTGGCTGAAACACGCTTGCGACAGGCCTTTCAAGATGTATTGAAACTTTTTATATAACGCTTGCCGCTAGGTCTGCCAGTCGCTTTTTGCTAAGGTGTCCGGCAACCCAATAAGACCATATCGCGAGGTGTCTGCTTGATTAGGGTGCTAGTAGTCGATGACCATGATCTCGTTCGTACGGGCATTACACGAATGCTGGCTGACATCGATGGCCTGCAAGTAGTCGGCCAGGCTGAGTCGGGGGAGGAATCCCTGCTGAAAGCGCGTGAGTTGAAACCCGATGTGGTGCTGATGGACGTCAAGATGCCCGGGATCGGCGGTCTTGAAGCCACGCGCAAATTATTGCGCAGTCATCCCGACATCAAAGTTGTCGCGGTCACCGTGTGCGAGGAAGATCCGTTTCCTACGCGGCTGTTGCAGGCCGGAGCCGCGGGTTATCTGACCAAGGGCGCCGGGTTGCCGGAAATGGTCCAGGCGATTCGCCTGGTGTTTGCCGGGCAACGCTACATCAGCCCGCAGATTGCCCAGCAACTGGCGATCAAATCCTTTCAGCCGACCAACGATTCGCCCTTCGACGCTCTGTCGGAACGCGAGATCCAGATCGCATTGATGATTGTCGGCTGTCAGAAAGTCCAGATCATTTCCGACAAGCTTTGCCTGTCGCCAAAAACGGTCAACACTTACCGTTACCGCATTTTCGAGAAGCTCTCGATCAGCAGTGATGTCGAGCTGACGCTGTTGGCGGTGCGTCACGGCATGGTCGATGCCAGCCTCTGAAAATGACTGAAGTCTTCGATGCAGGCGCCTTTCTGTCCACGGTCAGTGGGCGTCCCGGTGTCTATCGCATGTTCGACAGCGATGCACGCCTGCTCTACGTCGGCAAAGCCAAGAATCTGAAAAAGCGCCTGGCCAGCTACTTTCGCAAAACCGGTCTTGCGCCCAAGACCGCGGCGCTGGTGGGGCGTATTGCCCAGGTCGAAACCACCATCACGGCCAACGAAACGGAAGCCTTGCTACTTGAGCAGACGCTGATCAAGGAATGGCGCCCGCCGTATAACATCCTGCTGCGCGACGACAAATCCTACCCTTACGTCTTTCTCTCGGATGGCCAGTTCCCTCGCTTGAGCATCCATCGCGGTGCAAAAAAGGCCAAGGGCAAGTATTTCGGTCCGTATCCGAGCGCGGGCGCCATTCGCGAAAGCCTGAGCCTGCTGCAAAAGACCTTTTTTGTTCGCCAGTGCGAAGACAGCTATTACAAGAACCGCACGCGTCCTTGTCTGCAATACCAGATCAAGCGCTGCAAGGCCCCGTGCGTCGGGCTGGTGGAGCCCGAGGTGTATGCCGAGGACGTTCGCCACTCGGTCATGTTCCTTGAAGGCCGCAGCAATGCGCTGACGGACGAGTTGTCTGCGGGTATGGAAGAGGCGGCGATCAACCTCGAGTTCGAGCGCGCCGCCGAGTTGCGCGACCAGATATCGTTGCTGCGCCGAGTCCAGGATCAGCAAAGCATGGAGGGCGGCACGGGCGATATCGATGTGATCGCCGCGTTCGTCAATCCGGGGGGCGCTTGCGTTCACTTGATCAGCGTGCGCGGTGGGCGGGTGCTGGGCAGCAAGAACTTCTTCCCTCAGGTCGGAATCGACGAAGACGTTTCCGAGGTCATGGCTGCATTTCTCGGTCAGTACTTCATTACCAGTCCCGAGCGAGACTTGCCGAGCGAGTTGATCGTCAACGTGGTTCACGAAGACTTTCCGACCCTGATTGCGGCCATCGAAGAGCTGCGCGGTCGCGAATTGACCATCAGCCATCGGGTCCGCGGTACGCGAGCGCGCTGGCAACAACTGGCGGTCACCAATGCCGAGCAAGCGTTGGGCGCGAGGCTGGCCAACCGTCAACACGTCGCCGCCCGTTTCGAGGCCTTGGCAGAAGTGTTGAACCTGGACGAACCGCCGCAGCGTCTTGAATGCTACGACATCAGCCATTCCAGCGGCGAAGCCACCGTTGCCTCATGCGTGGTGTTCGGTCCGGAAGGCCCGATCAAATCCGACTATCGTCGTTACAACATCGAAGGCGTCACCCCGGGCGACGACTATGCAGCCATGCACCAGGCCCTGACCCGACGCTTCAGCAAGCTGAAGGACGGGGAGGGCAAGCTGCCGGACATTTTGCTGGTGGACGGCGGCAAGGGGCAGCTGTCGATGGCCCGCGACGTGCTCAATGAACTGGCGGTGCCTGATCTGATTCTGCTGGGCGTGGCCAAGGGCGCGACGCGCAAGGCTGGTTTTGAAACCCTGTACCTCAATGACGCAGCCCACGAATTTACGCTGCGCGGCGATTCCCCCGCGCTCCATTTGATTCAACAGATACGCGATGAAGCCCACCGTTTTGCAATTACCGGGCACCGCGCTCGCCGTGGCAAAACCCGACGCACATCAACGCTTGAGGGCGTTGCAGGCGTCGGACCGACACGTCGGCGTGATTTGTTAAAACATTTTGGTGGATTGCAGGAGCTGTCTCGTGCCAGCATCGAAGAGATCGCCAAAGCACCCGGGATCAGTAAAAAGCTCGCAGAGTTGATTTATGCAAATCTGCACAGCGAGTAGAATGCCACCTCACCTCGTAGCCAGTTGTGCCGATGAATATCCCTAATCTGATTACCGTTCTACGCGTCCTGCTCATCCCGATCTTCATTTTACTGTTCTACCTGCCTTACCAATGGAGCTACCTGGCCTCCGCCTCGGTGTTCGCATTTGCCGCCGCCACTGACTGGCTGGACGGTTATCTGGCCCGTCGTCTGGAACAAAGCACACCGTTCGGGGCTTTCCTCGATCCCGTGGCTGACAAGCTGATGGTTGCCGTTGCGCTGGTATTGCTGGTGCAAGAACACGGCAATCTGTGGCTCACACTGCCTGCCGCCGTCATTATCGGTCGCGAGATTGTCGTCTCGGCACTGCGCGAATGGATGGCCGAACTCGGTGCCCGCGCTCACGTCGCCGTGTCGAACCTTGGCAAATGGAAAACCGCCGCGCAAATGCTGGCGCTAGTGATCCTGCTGGCCAATCCATCGGACTTCACCTTCTGGGTCTTGATCGGTTACGCCTTGCTGCTTGTGTCTGCCGGCCTGACATTGTGGTCAATGGTCCAATACCTTCGGGCTGCCTGGCCGCATCTGAAGACCGACGTGGAAAAGAAATAAACTTTTTTGAATCAAAGGGTTGACGGGGCTTCTGGATTCTATAGAATGCGCCACACCAAGACGCGGGAATAGCTCAGTTGGTAGAGCACGACCTTGCCAAGGTCGGGGTCGCGAGTTCGAGTCTCGTTTCCCGCTCCAGATGTTGCGTTGCAGACCTCCATTGAGCGCTGCAAAGCTAGAAAATAGAGGCTTCGGCCTCTTTTTTCGTTCCGGCGAATTCTACCGAAATCTACCCGCAGCCACGAATTTCAAGTACATCAATAAGTACCTCGAAATCCGGGTTTTGCTCGTAGCAGTTTCCAGATAGATGATGCATCGCCGGACCCGTACATCTCTCCTCAATCGAACGAGACGAGGGGATGTACCCATGCCGTTGACCGATACGGCTGTTCGTGACGCCAAGAATGGCTTTGGCGGCTTGGTGAAGAACACAAAGGTCGCAGATTTCAGTATCGGGGTGATTTTCTTCGAGAAGTCCAATAAGTCGGAATGCACGCAAAGGGCTGTTTGAGGGTCATCTTTGTCGGGTGCGATAGGTGACACGGTGTAGGTTTTGCCTACAATATTCGGCAGTAAGCTATCTCAGAGCAGCTGTCGGGCTGGATGGTTCGGCGACTGTTGAGCCTGGCTGACCAAGTGATCTTGGTTTGAGTACAAAAGGGCCCTTCGAGGGCCCTTTTTATTTGCAGTTTATCGAAGTCAGCGACTAAATCCTCAACCGGCGTTTCCGGCTATCTGCTACACCTCCATTCGTGTGCTTCGCAAACCTTCAACAGAGGCCAGGATGATGAATTCAAGCTGGGCAGATCAGGTGGCGCTTGTGAGTGGAGCGGGCAGTGAGCTTGGAATCGGTATGGCTATTGCCCATCGTCTTGGAGCTCAAGGGGCCAAGCTGATCGTCACGGCAAGCAGCGCACGCATCAATGAGCGGGTTGCGGAGTTACGCGCCGCCGGCTTCGAAGCAGAGGGTCGACCGGTAGACTTAACTCAGGAAACTCAGGTTAGTGAGTTCGTCGCTTGGGCTGAGTCCGTCTGGGGCCGCATCGATATTCTTGTAAATAATGCCGGTATGGCGATGCAAGGGAGTCCAGAACCGTTCGCCGAGTTCACGAATACGAGCCTCGAAACCTGGAATCTTTCCATCGCTAGAAATCTGACAACTGCGTTCCTGTTAACTCAACGGGTGTTGCCTGGGATGCGGGCTAGAGGATATGGCCGCATAGTGAACATCAGCTCAACCACAGGCACACGAGCCAGTAATCCAGGAGAGGCTGCTTATAGTGCAGCAAAGGCCGGAATGGTAGGGATGAACATGAGTCTTGCTCTTGAGGTTGCTCATCTAGGTATCACTGTGAATTCAGTTGCCCCTGGTTGGATAGCTACAGGGTCGAGCACTCCTGATGAAGTAAAAGCAGCACGCTCTACACCTCTTGGGAGAGCGGGTCGGCCAGAGGAAGTGGCCGCTGCCGTTGTATTCTTGGCTTCACCTGAAGCGAGTTACATCACAGGTGAGTTGCTCGTGGTGGATGGAGGCAATTGCTTGGTTGAGAACAAAGCTTATTAAGACTTTTTTAATCCCTTCTGCGACCGTCGAGTCCTGGCTGACCAAGTGATTCTGGTTTGAGTACAAAAGGGCCTTCTGAGGGCCTTTTTTTGCCAGGAATTTATTCGGAACCGATCTTTACTTGATCGCTTACAAGCTGGGCAAGTATCCGCACCGGTTCGGTAAAGGTCTGCCGAGATCTATGCACAAGCCCGATATCACGGTGGAAGGTGTGCTGACCAAGGTCGAGCGCTCGTAGCGCTGCCTGCGTCCTGGTGGCGGCGGAACACCTCGCGTGCGTGACAGGCTAATGGCAAATCGAAAGCAAGCGGGTGTGCTTTCAACTAATTCTTATAGTGATGCCCTGACCACCAATGGGCAATCAACTGGCTGGGCTCCCGATTCCTCGAGGGTCTCGATCAGGTGTCGGGCAGCCTTGCGACCGATCTCGTAGTACGGCAGTTGCACCGTGGTCAGCGGCGGGATGAACAGCTCAGCAATACCGATCATGTTGTCGTAGCCGAGAACGGCGACATCGTCGGGAATTTTCAGGCCACGGCCCAATAACAGCTGATAGGCACAAAAGGCAATACGGTCGTTGCCACAAATCAGAATGTCGAATTGGGGACGACCATCAATGATGTGGCGGTCGAGGATGGCTGCGGTTTCACCATAGGCGTCATGATCGGAAAGGTCGTATTGCAGGAGCGCGTCAGGCGCCAGTCCGAATGCCTCACAGGCACGCTGCAGGCCTTTCTGCCGCAGGCCCCAGGCCAGACTCTGTTTTGGCAGATTGATGCACAGAGGGCGCCGATAGCCTTGGCTAAACGCATGATGTACCGCTCGATACTGCCCCGTTTCGTCGTCTGGCACATAACTCACCAGGCGACTGTCATCTGCCAGGCAATTAGCGAGTACCAAGGGTTTGCTCTTCAAGCGCTCGGGAATGTTCACATGGCGAAACCCCATGGCGCTGAAGATCAACCCGTCGGGACGGTGCGATAGCATCAGGTCGATATTCTGGTCGGTGGGCGGGTTGCTTAGCAGGTTGAGGATAAAGACATTCCAGCCGGCTTGCTGCGCGGTCTGTTCGATGGACAGCAGCAACTCGACCGCGAACGGTGTGGTCGCGGTGTCCAGCGCGAACACACCGATGGTTCGGCTCTGGAGGTTATCGCCGCGCATCTTGCGCGCCGACAGGCTCGGTACGAATTGAAGTTCATCAATGGCGCGACGCACCCGCAGAAGGGTTTCGGGACTCAGTTTTTCCGGATTATTGAGCGCTCGAGAAACCGTCATCAGGGACACGCCGGCCAGCTGTGCAACGTCTTTCACTGAAGTCATGCGAGGCAAGGCCGGTCAGGTTGACGCAGAATCATGACACATTGCCCGCGCTTCTCGCGACTCGAATAAGGCTGCTCATAGCCATCCCGAAGCGAGAGGCCATGCCCTGGGAATCGAGACACGCCCGCCAGTCCCGCTTGCAAGAAGCTTCACACCCAGACTATCGGGCTGTGGGTAGATGCGACTGCTGAGACTGAAGCGCCCGTTTTCGTCGAACACCTCAATGGACGAGCGATCAAGGAACACTCGCAATGCCAGTAACACTTGTGTCGGGTCTATCGACACGCTGCGCTGATCTGTGACTTGCGCACCCGAGCGGCTGCGGTCAAGCACCAGACGCTGCAACGCCGCATCGTAGTAGAGCAAAGTTTGTTCATGGCCATCCTCGCTGCAGCGCAAGGCGATTCCCAGGTGTCCATCGGTGCAGCCGAGTAAATCCAGGTGCACATGGATTTCGAGCATATCGCCGTTCACTCCTGGTACCCACTGGGTTCCCGCCGCCTCCCACCACGGCGTGCTCGGTAATAGCGTCTTGCGCAGAGCGGTGAGCTCTCGTGCCGGATATACACAAAGGCGATCAGCGCACAGTTCAAGTTCGCGTGGCAATCCGAGCATGCCGCACCAGTGATGGGCCTGGCTCGGCATCGGGCTTTCCCACATGTCGAGCCATGCCCACACAAGGCGACGACCATCGGCGGCCAATAGCGTTTGCGCTGCATAGAAATCGTGGCCGTTGTCCAGTTCGATAAAAGGCCCGCCAGTGAAGTGCCAGTCGCTGTCGAGTCGGCCCACTCGATAGCCCGTCTGGTACTTGTTGAGCCGTTCATAACCTTGGGGTGGCATGCCTTGAGGGGAGTACAGCAGCACATCGCGTCCGTTCAGTCGAAACAGATCCGGGCACTCCCACATATAGCCATCGCCCTCGCTGCCGCCGGACACATAGTCAAGGAACTCCCAGACGTACAGATCCGTGGAACGGTACAGCGGGAGCACCGGCCTATCGCCAAGCCGTGCGCCGGCAATGAGGTACCAATAGTCATCCTCCTTCCATACCTTTGGGTCACGAAAGTGCATGATTGTGTCTTGCGGCGCGGTCTCGATGACGGCGCCATGCTTGACGAACCGGATACCGTCGACACTGGTGGCCAGGCACTGGACTTGACGGATGAAGCGCTCGTCACCCACCTCGCCCAGCCAGGTGTGCCCCGTGTAGATCAGCGCCAGGGTATCTCCGCACACCACCGCACTACCGGAAAAACAGCCGTCACGGTCGAAGTCATCGCCGGGTGCAAGCGCAATGGGCAGGTGCTGCCAATGAACCAGATCGTCACTCTTGGCATGGCCCCAGTACATCGGGCCCCACTTCGCTTCGAAGGGGTAGTGTTGATAGAAAACGTGATATTCGCCGCGGAAGTACACCACCCCGTTAGGATCGTTCATCCAGCCTGCCGGGGGAGCAATATGATAACCGGGTCGATAATCGTGGATGATGCGAGTCAGGCCGTCACTCAGTGCACGCTGCGCAAGGTCAAGGGAAGAAGACTTGGGGGTGCTCATAGTATTCAAAGACAAGGTCATAGGGCGTGTACTCGGACTGAGCGCAGAGAGGCTTCATTCGGCAGGTTTTCCATGGTTTTTGGACGGCGCTCCAAGGCCGTGCCGTCGTCGTCGAACAGGTGCAGGTTGTCGATGTCCAGCTGCAGTTCGACCCGATCGCCCACCTGCCATCCGGCGCTGACCTCACAACGACAGATCAGTGGCTCGTCCTGACCTGTTTCGAGGTGCACATACGTTTCGCTGCCCAGGTACTCGACCCCGGTCACCACGATCCCGCCGGTTCCCTCAGCCGCTTTGAGCGAAATGTGCTCCGGGCGAACCCCCAGGCTCAGCAGCGTGCCCGCCGCCAGGTTCGAGCTGTCGAAGGGCAGGGTGGTCATACCCAAAACGGGGGTGTCGACCAGGCTGGTTTCGCCCGGGGCATGCAGGCGTGCTGCCAGGAAATTCATTTTGGGCGAGCCGAGAAAACCGGCGACAAAGCGACTCGTTGGGCGCTCATAGAGTTCGCGCGGTGAGCCGACCTGTTCTACGCGACCGCCATTGAGCACCACAATTTTGTCGGCCAGGGTCATCGCCTCCACTTGATCGTGGGTGACGTAGATCATGGTCGAGCCCAGTCGATCATGCAGCCGGGCGATTTCGTTGCGCATCTGCACCCGCAAGGAAGCATCCAGATTGGAGAGCGGCTCATCGAACAACAAAATGTCCGGTTCACGCGCCATGGCTCTGCCCATTGCCACACGCTGACGCTGCCCTCCAGACAGTTCTTTTGGCTTACGTTGCAGCAGTTTGTCCAATTGCAGGATTTGCGCTGTTTTCAGCACGCGCTCGCGCAGGCTGCTCTTTTCCGTCTTGGCCAGTTTGAGACCAAAGCTGATGTTGTCGTAGACGCTCATGTGCGGGTACAGCGCATAAGACTGAAACACCATGCCGACGCCACGCTCGCGCGGTTCCAGGTCGTTGACCCGTCGCCCGTCGATCAGCAGGTCGCCGCCGCAGATCGAATCCAATCCGGCGATCAGTCGCAGCAGGGTCGACTTTCCGCAGCCCGAAGGGCCAACGAACACCACGAATTCACCCGTAGCGATCTCCAGGCTAACGTCGCGAAGAATCCGCACGCCGCCCAGTTGTTTGTTCACGTTGTCCAGTTTCAATTTGATCACGATGCTGTTCCTTGTACGTGTTGGGCATCAACCCTTTAACGCGCCGGTAGTGAGACCGGAAACGATTCGGCGCTGGAAGATCAGCACCAGAATCACCAGTGGAACGGTGACCAGCACCGAGGCGGCCATCAACAGCCCCCAAGGCAGCTCATGGGGACTACCGCCGGAAATCAAGGCGATGGCGACCGGTACCGTGCGTTGCGTGTCTGTGAGGGTGAAGGTCAAGGCAAACAGGAACTCGTTCCACGCTGCGATAAAGGCCAACAGGCCAGTGGTGACCAGGGCGGGCCATAGCAGTGGCAACAGCACCCGGGTAAGCGTGACCCATGGGGACGCGCCATCCATGATTGCCGCTTCTTCCAGTTCATGTGGCAGTTGGCCCATGAACGTGGTCAGCACCCAGACGGTGAAGGGCAGGGTGAAAATCGTGTAGCTCAGGATCAACGCCCAAGACGTGTTGTACAGACCCAGGGCGCGGATCACTTCGAACAGCCCCGACAGTACAGCGACCTGGGGAAACATCGACACGCCGAGAACCATCATCAAGACCGTGCCACGCCCACGGAACTTCACCCTTCCCAAGGCATAGGCGGCGGTCACACTGAGGAACAGCGCTAGCGTCACCACGCTCAGCGCAACCACCAGCGAGTTACCGATAGCCCGCAGGAATGAGGCTTGGTGGAGTACCGCCGCGTAATTGGATAAGTCGGGGTTTTCGATCCAGTAGCTCACTTCGAACAAGGCCCTGGACGGCTTAAGCGAAGTCACGATGGCGTAGTAGAAAGGGAAGACCGCATACAGCAGCAAAACCCCGATCAGACACCAGAACCCGAGGCGCAACAGCGCTTTTTTCAGTAGGCGCTGGCTCATGACCGAACCTCCATTTGACGGCGCCCGAGGTAGAGATAAAGCATGGCGATTACCGCAACGACCAAAAACAGCAGAGTCGAGGCCGCGCTGCCATAGCCAACATCCTGGAACTCCACCAGGTGTTGGCGGGCATAGACCGACATGCTCATGGTGCTCGAAGAATTCGAGGTCAGCACATAGATGACGTCGAATACCCGCAGGGAATCGAGGATGCGGAAGATCGCCGCTACCAACAATGCAGGCATCAACAGTGGAAGCGTGACGCGCCAGAACACTTTCAGCGGATGAATGCCATCGACCCTGGCGGCTTCGTAACAATCGTTCGGCAACATCTGCAAGGCCGCCAGCATCAGTAGCGTGACAAAAGGTACAGTCTTCCAGACGTCGACGATGATGACCGCCCACATCGACAAATCCGCATCTGCCGTCCAGGCCAGGGGGGCATCAATCAGGCCGACGCTAAGCATCATGTGATTGATGATGCCGAACTGGTCGTTGAGCATCCATGACCAGATCTTCGCTGAGACAATGGTAGGAATCGCCCACGGAATCAGAATCAACGCACGCACCAGAGAACGGCCGGTGAACTTGATGTTCAACAGCAACGCCACCAATAGCCCCAGGACGACTTCCAGTCCCACCGACACCACGGTGAAATGCAACGTGTTGCGCACAGCGTTCCACCATTGTGGATCGACAAGGACGCCCGACCAGTTGGAACCGTTGTGGAACAGATAATTGCTCAAGCCTACGAAGGATCCACCACGGGTGTCCGCCAGGGTGGCGTCAGTGAGGCTGAACCAGAATGTCCGCAGTAGCGGCCAGGCGGCCACCAGGGCCAGACACAGCAACATCGGTGTCAGAAACAGCCAGGCGGCGCGGACTCGGCGACGCTGTACAGGCGTTTCCCTGGTGAGCAGGAGCTCGTCGCAGGGGGCATGGGTAATAGAGACAGACATGGTGATTTCCTTCCTTGTGGCTTACCAGTTCCGGCGTTTGATGCGCGTGAGTTCGCTTTCCAGTTCGGCCAGCGCCTGATCGACAGGCAACTCGCCCGCCAGCACGCCATGCACTCGATCGAAGAACGCATTGGAGACCCGTGGATAGCGATCGGCAGTTATTGAGGCGGGGCGCATGACCCCTTCGTTGAGAATGCTGTGGAGCTGACTGTAATAAGGCATGGCCGCGAGCAACTCGGGATCTTGATAAAGCGACTCGACAACCGGGTTATAGCCGCCTACCAGAGCTCGATGTTTTTGCTGCTGGGCACTGGTCAGGTAGGTCACCAGTTCTGCGGCAAGTTTTGGGTGGGCGCTGTAACGCGATACCGCCAGGCCCCAGCCACCGAGGGTGGAGGCATGGGTGCCGGACATGCCGCCTCGGGGCAGGGGAGCGACCCCGACCTTATCTTTTACGGCACTGTCCTGGCTTTGTACCAGGGCCCAGACATAAGGCCAGTTACGCATGAACAACGCATTTCCCGACTGGAATACGCCACGTCCTTCTTCCTCGGTGTAATTGAGTACGCCACGCGGGGAGATGTGTCCTACCCAGCTTTTAGCCAAGGCCAAAGCAGTTCTTGAGGCCTGAGTGTTGACCACGATGTCTCCCCGTGAATTGACCAGCCCGCCCTCCGGTTGGCTGCTGATCCACTCCAGCGCATTACACGTCAGGCCCTCGTAGGCGCGTCCCTGAAAGATGTAACCCCATGCATTGGGGTTCCCGGCAGTGCGCTCGGCCTGTTGAACATCCCTGGCGGTAGCAGTCATTTCCTCCCAGGTCTGGGGAACCTGCTTGTTGTACTTCTCGAGCAAGTCCTTGCGGTAATACAGCAGGCCCGAGTCGGTGAACCACGGCATCGTTACCAGCCGTCCATTCACCGTGGCGTTATCCACCTGTGCCTGGAAGTAGCCTTGGGTCGGGTTGGCGGGAAGCACCTCGCGCAGATCCATCAAATGTCTGGCCAGCATCCCCGGCCACACCATATCGATTTGAATGATGTCGATGTCACTGGACTGAGCACTGAGGATCTGTTGGTAGAACGATAACCTCTCGGTCGCCGAGTTAGGCGTGGAAACCACCTCGACGTTGTTGCCGGTCTGTTTTGACCACGCCTCGACAGCCTCCTTGCACAGTTGTAATTCCGCACCCACTGCACCACACGAAATCGTCAAATCGGCTGCGCTCGAGACGGATGGAAGTCCGGCGCAGAGAGTGATTAGTGCTGCTGGAAAGAGAGATTTCAGATGTTTCATTGAGCACCCTTTATTTTTGTTTTTAGAAAAGTTAACGTTAACATCGCCAAATGTAGCAGCGTATTTGCGATGAGGCATCCTTTTTTTCGTCGATTGCGACAATTCACAACTCACGAAAAAAAGGTCGGTCGCGGGAACTAAACAATAAAAACAAAACAGGGAATCCACATGCAGAAAGCATCAAGCTGGCTACTCGCAGGTGTGCTCGGCACCTCGGCGGCGACCTCTCAGGCCGCGACTCTGGAAGAACGCATGGCCGCGTTTGAAGCCCGTGCCAGCGCAGCGGAAAAGCGCGCAGCCGCAGCCGAACAGCAAACCCAGGCACTCGCCAGGGAATTGCAGCAGATCAAACTCGCCACTCCCGCCTCGCAGCCTGTTGCGTCCACTGCGACAACCATTGCGGCGCCCACTTTGGACACCCGGCTGGCAAAACTCGAAGCCCGTCAGCAAAGCATGGAGAAAGAAAGCAGTACCGCACACCTCACTGACGGGTTCAGCTTCAAGGGCTACGCCCGCTCCGGATTGCTGATCAACGATGGGCTGGGTGGTGGTCGTGGAGGCCCTTATACAACCCCGGCCGGTTCAGTCGGGGGGGCCGTCGGGCGACTCGGTAACGAAGACGACACCTACATGCGCATCGACCTGTCGAAAGAACTCTATGCGCAGAACGGCACCCGTTCCAAATTCACGGTTTCCATCGCCGATGGAGTGGAAAGCTCCAATGACTGGACGGCCGACGAAAGCAATCTGAACGTGCGTCAGGTATTTACAGAGCTCGATCATCTCGCCGCCTTCAAGGGCAACTCAGTGTTCGAGAACTCCACCTTGTGGGCAGGCAAACGATTCGACAGAGATAACTTCGATATCCATTGGCTGGACTCCGACGTCGTCTATCTGGCCGGCACCGGAGGTGGTATCTACGATGTGCAGATGAACAAGAACTGGCGCTCGAATTACTCTTTGATCGGGCGTAACTACGGGGATTTCAGTGAGGGCGGTATCAATGCCGATGTGGAAAGCTACATCCTGACCTCAAACCAGTTCTTCGACAGTGGTCAGTGGCAGTGGATGTTCAACGCCATTGGCTCAAAGAAAAACGACATTGGCACTCGCAGCAATGAAGCAGGGCTGACGCCTGCGGATTCCGGCTTGCACAGCATGTTGGCCAATCACCAGAAAAATTTCTTCGGCCGGGAAGGCTTCATCAAAACGGCGCTGCTCTACGGGCAAGGTCTGGGGGCAGAGGTCAAGAACGTCGGCTCGGATGGTGAGCTGATTGACGATGCCCGCGCTCTGCGTCTGGCACTTTACGGCGAGACACCCATTGCGCCTGGTTGGCGCATCGGCCCCAGCTTGTTGGCCGAACAAAGTAAGGATAGATACGTCAAGGGTGACAATTACCGCTGGATGACCCTGAACATGCGTTTGGCCAATGCAATCAACAGCAATTTCGAGATGGCCTACGAAATGAGCTGGCAAACCATGAACCTCGACCCGAAGGGCTATCTGCAACGTAATGCGGTCGACGGTAACTTCTGGAAATTCACGATCGCCCCTACATTCAAACCTGATGTTGGAGACCTTCTCACACGTCCTGAACTGCGTGTGTTCGCAAGCTTCATGAACTGGTCTTCGGATCTGGACAAATACAGTACCTCAGACTCCTTCGGCAAGACGGACTTCAACGCCGGAGGTGTATGGCAATACGGTATACAAATGGAAACCTGGTTTTAATGTTTGAACGCGTCGGCCAACACGCCTTCAGCTCATCGATCGCTGCTTTTCACCAAGTGCATTGAGTAATCGATTGCCGGTCAACGCTGATCAGCCAGCAGTTATCCCTACGACAAAAATTGAGGAAATGACGATGGTATTGCCGCGCGCAGTAGTATTTGGCGAAGCCCTGACCGACCTTGTCCAAGACAGTCCTGGACAGTGGAAGGGCTATCCAGGCGGTGCTCCTTGGAACGTTGCGCGAGCGCTAAGTCGCTTGGGTGTTAGCAGCGCTTTTGCTGGGGCGGTGAGCATGGATTCAATGGGCGACGAGATAGTCTCGCAGTCGAAAGCCGCAGGGCTGGATATGAATTTTATCCAACGGGTAGATCGAGATCCTTTGGTCGCCATCGTTCCATCGAGCCGTCCTCCAAGATACTTTTTTGCTGGAGATGCTGATCTTTTTTTTGATCCGGATCAGATGCCCGAAGGATGGATCGACCAAGCAGAGCTGTGTCATTTCAGCTGCATCAGTTTGGCTCGACAACCACTCGCAGACAGGCTGGTTAAAATTGCTCAGGAGGCTAAAGGAGTCGGTAAACGGATTAGCTATGATCCGAACTGGCGCAATTTAATGGTTAGCCATTATCGGGAGCAGACCTTCCCTACGATGACTACTCTTGCTGACATGATTAAGCTTTCCGACGAAGATCTTCGGCACATTTATCCAGGGCTGACCGAGCACCAGGCAATGGATGAACTTCGCGCTCTTAATCCTCAGGCACAGATCCTTTTTACCCGAGGGGAACACGGGATGGTTCTCCACACCCCGGACAGCCAACTCGAGCAGCCAGCTATTGCCGTGAAAGTGGAAGACACGGTTGGAGCAGGAGACGCTTGTATGGCTGGTTGGTTGGCTGCAGAGTTGCTGGGTATCGCCGACTTGAGAGAGCGCCTGCGATTTTCAGCAGCTTGCGCATCCATATCGTGCCGCCATGCTGGAGCCCATGCACCTGCGTTAGCTGATGTAGAAGGTTTACTGAAGCTGCTAATACATATCTGACCGTGGTTGCCGGCGCTGCAAGCTGGGAGCCAAATTCAAGATGACAAACGGCGCCGGCTGCTCGACGAAGTGGCGCCAGACAAATTAGCCGGTCACGTGTCGAGATCAGGGGCGATTCAAAAAGCCCTGCTCTAGAATGCCCCCCAGATCAGCGTGGATCGCTTTTCAAGTATTCTCTCAAGGATGAACACGATGGGCCGCACCAACCATATCTGCCTGATGGCGATCTATAACGACTGGATGAACGCAAAGGTTTATGAGGCGGCCAGAAGTCTGACAGATGAAGAGCTGTCAGTGGATAGGAAAGCATTCTTTGGTTCTATTCTCGGGACGTTGAACCACCTGGTGAGCGGGGACACTATCTGGCTAAAGCGATTTGCCAAGCACCCCGCGAATCACTTGGCTCTGGAGCCGATTCGACATTTCCCTGTCCCCCAAAGCCTCGACCAATTACTGCTCTCAAATATCCGAGAACTTTCGGCACATCGCGTTTGGCTCGATCAGGTAATTGTCGAGTGGTCTCACTCCATTACAGAGTCGGATTTAGATTACACCCTCAATTACACAAGCATGAAAGGAGCCACCGCTGACAAGAACTTTTATGGCTTGGTCATGCATTTCTTCAACCACCAGACTCATCACCGAGGCCAGGTGACTACTTTGCTTTCACAATGTGGTGTCGACGTAGGTGACACTGATCTGGTCGTCCTCATTCCTTCCGAGTCCCGAACGTAGTCTAAAAAAACAGCACTAGACGGGGCTGTTCACATCATGCCGGGTCGGTAAACCAGCGTGGCCAATTTAAATGACTACTGTGCCCTGAACGGCCGCTTGTGCGCCATTCTTGGCGTGAGTAACGATGTTGGCTAAACGCTAGGCATTTGGCCCAATGTTGCAGGAGCCGCAGTAAATCGACTGCTCTCTCAAGACTCGGCATACGACCTGTAGATTGTCTATTAATGATTTGCCAGGGGCAGTGTCACCACGAATTCGCTTCCCTTACCTTCCCCGGTACTCGCACCGGTCACTGTGCCGCCATGGGCTTCAACCAACTCTCGCACCACCGTCAGACCAATGCCTAAGCCAGCGCCATTGAAACCCACCGCGTGAACATCCTGAACAAACGGCTCAAAGATGAAAGGCAGCGCTTTGGCGGTGATACCAATGCCGGTATCCCTTATACAAATTCGCACCGAATCGCCTTCAGTGGACACATCAAGCACGACCGAGCCGCCCTTTGGCGTGTACTTGGCCGCATTGCCCAGTAGGTTGCCGAGAATTTGCGTCAGCCGTATAGGATCTCCGTTTACCGCTAAAGGAGATTCTAAGAGTTCTGAGCTGAAATCTAAGCCGTGAGCGTCCATGACCGGAGTACAGATTTCTATTGCCCCCCTAATAATCGCAGCTATATCGACAACCTGGCAGTTGAGGCGAAATTTCCCGGTGGTAGCGCGAGCAATGTCGAGCAAATCTTCCACCAATCGGGACATCTGCTGCACTTGGCCTTCAATCAATAGCTGCATGCGGGGCAATTCTTCGCGAGGGACCCTTACCAGCCGGCCAGCAATCATGCTAATCGGCGTTAGAGGATTTCGCAGTTCATGGGCCACCAAAGAGAGGACGCTGCGTTGCTGTTCCAGTGCCTGTTCAGCTGCAACCTGTAAGTCTTGAGCGCTAAGCGCTGCTATCACCAATTGCTCGTTGGCTTCACGCATCTCCAAGTACAGATGCTGTTCTGCCTGAGCGTTTTTCTGATCCTCAACATCCGATTGCGCCGATAAAATTGCCAACACCAACTGCTGATTGGCCTCAATGAGTTGCTCGACTTGCACGCTATCGACGAGCTGGCTGTTAGCGTCGCTGAGTTCCTTATGCAACGCCGCGAGCACCGCACGTGCCGCGACCGTTTTTCGGCCAAGCAGAAAAAGTTCGTGAGCGGCATTGGCTGTCTCACGCTCGTTTTTGTCATCCGCGTTACTCATGAGTGGCGCTCAAACATTTTCGTCTCCCGAGAATACCGCTCCTGAACGCTGTTTTGTCGGCCGACCACTGAGCAGTCCTGATCGTTCCGAGGAAATTTCGCCAATGTGCAGGCCGTTATCGTAGATAGAGTACTAACGTAACTCATTAGAACGCGCACTGTGTCGGAACTTGACCACCGCCATGATGCGTAGCAACCGGCGTTCGGCTTCACTATTACGCTGGACGATGATCGCATCGGTCAGAAAAGCCGTGCCGTAAGAGCTCAAACGCAGGTCGGTGTATCGGCCCCCAGCTCGGAGGTCATCAATACTCTGACCCCTGAATAGGTTAACGCGGTGACCATGCGCGACAGCGACTCACGGAAGTCTTTGCTAAAGGTCGGGGCCACCGCCAATTCGAAGCCCGACAGCGAGTCAATAATCACGCGGGTGAATTTTAGCCGGATGAGCTCGCCCTCCAGCAGCTGGGCAATCTCGTCAATCGACAAGTCTGGAGCGCGACCGTCCATCAGCCCTGAAGCACTTTGAATTTTTTTCAAATGCTGGCACTCCCTTGCTTGAGAGCTAAAGTCGATGTGGAAATCCACGGGATTGCGCTGAAGCCTGCATAGCAGGATTGCATGCCTTATCCAGTTCTTGGCTACATCGTCGAGGATGCCAATCGAAATTTCTTTAAACGGTTCTTTAGGGCGCGCGCGATCAAGATGTGCGCTGCCGCTTGTTCGTCATTAACAAAAAACGTGGGCGAGATAAATGCGCCGCGGTTGAGTACCAGACATGGGATTTTCCAATCTGGTTAGGCGGAGTGGCGTTGCACGTGGCCCCAGGACGGGAGCTAGGCCCACTAGGCAAAGAAAAACCAGCGGCAGAATTTTTTTTGAAATCAAGGGGTTGCCAGCCTCAAGAAATGAGTACATAATTCACGCCATCGAAAGCACTGACGACTGAAAAAGTTCAATGTTTTCAAGGGGATAGAGCGTGAAACATAGTCTCGTTTCCCGCTCCAAGTTTGTACACATTTGATGTTGCGCTACATGACAGCAAATGTTTGAGGCCGAGTAGCAAAATGGTTATGCAGTGGATTGCAAATCCACCTACGCCGGTTCGATTCCGACCTCGGCCTCCACTATAAACAAGCTCCGTAGATCTATGATTTACGGAGCTTTTTTATTTGCGCAGCCTTGCAAGATTTTGTCTTGAAAAGGGTATCTGCGAACTTGCTTCACCGGGGCGGGATGTATATATTTCGTCCTCTGTTGCACAAGCCAGACAGCTTCACCGCGCTACCGCCCGAATGGCGAAACTGGTAGACGCATGGGACTTAAAATCCCCCGCTCGTAAGGGCGTGCCGGTTCGATTCCGGCTTCGGGCACCATCTTGCATTCCACTGAGCGCTTTTGAGTTCCTTGGAAGCCTTGAAAAACCTGCCTTCTGGCGGATTTTTTCGTTTTAGCATTCCGTCGGATTCTTGTCCATTCTTCTGGTATCCAGTCATTTAGAGGGTAAAGTTAGGGGTAGTCTTTGGTTCGATTAAGGATAGTACCCTTATGTCGCGCACAACTGCTCCGCTTACCGACGCTGCTTGCCGTTTAGCCAAGCCAACAGACCGTCCCTACAAGCTTTTCGACGGCGACGGTCTCTATCTCCTAATCCAACCCAATGGCCGTAAAGGCTGGCGTCTCAGGTACGTAAAGCCTGACGGCCGGGAGGGGTTGACCTCCCTCGGCAGCTATCCTGTGATTGGCCTTGCCGATGCGCGTCAGAAGCGTTTAGATGCGAAGCGGATGCTCGCAGACGGCATTGATCCCGTCGAGAACAAGCGTAAAGCCAAAACGGAAGATGCTGTCCACGGCCGTACCTTAGAAAGCGTTGCGTTGGACTGGCACAAGAACATGTCTGCCAGATGGACACTCGACCATTCCAAGAATGTGTTGAACCGTCTGAATAACTATGTTTTCCCGTTTATCGGTGCTCGCGCGATTGCTGATCTCGATACTTATGATCTGATGCAACCTTTGGAGGCGATTAGAAAACGAGGAACGATTGACGTCGCCTTAAGGGTACAAAGATACCTGCAAAGTATTATGCGTGAGGCAAAACGCCTTCGTCTTATTCCGATAAACCCTGCGTACGATCTTCAGGGCTTGATCAAAGCGCCGCGAGTCTCCCATCGGCCTGCATTGCCCCTGTCACGCCTGCCTGAATTGCTGGCACGAATCAATGCCTACAAGGGCCGAGAGCTGACCCGGCTAACACTCATGCTGTCGCTGCACGTGTTTGTTCGATCGAGTGAATTACGTTTCGCTCGCTGGTGTGAGTTCGACCTCAAGCGTGGCGTATGGGAGATCCCGGACACTCGGCCGGAGCTGGAGGACGTACGCCATTCAACGCGGGGTACGAAAATGGCGGGCGATGTTCATCTTGTACCTTTATCGCCGCAAGTTGTGGCCGTGCTTGAACAGATCCACACCCTCACTGGCACATTCGACCTGGTATTTGCCGGGGATGCTAGAACCTGGAAGCCGATGTCAGAAAACACCGTGAACAAAGCGTTGCGCACCATGGGGTACGACACGAAGACAGAGATTTGTGGTCACGGATTCCGCTCAATGGCCTGTAGCGCACTGGTCGAGTCAGGTCTGTGGTCTGAGACGGCCATCGAAAGGCAAATGAGTCATAGAGAGCGCAACAGCGTTCGAGCTGCCTACATTCACAAGGCAGAGTTCATTGAGGAGCGTCGGTTGATCATGAACTGGTGGAGCCTGTACCTTACGGCGAATCTTCAGGAGCATGTCACGCCTCATGAGTTTGCGAATCTGGCCGGCGAGAATGTCACTCGATTGGCAACAAAAAGATCGTTCGCCATTTGATGCCCTCACTTCGGATAATTTCGACGTGACCAAGCGGATCGTGTGTAGTGTCCTGGGCTCAAACTGAGGCGTTAACTTCGAGCGGTGACGATGGATGTTACCGCTACACTTGAGTGCTTCTGATGGGAGTTCGTTGTTTTTCGAGTTGCCGCTGGAGGGCAGGGTTCTCGCGCCATATGAGGCATCGGAAGACACTCGAAAAATGACGGTCAACATCCGATTTCTACGGGCTAATGATCGCGATACGCTGCCCTTGAGTCGGATTTTTTATTGCGCAGGAGAACACCATTTGGCAAGACATCTCAACTTCGAAGGAAAAATGACGCGCTTGGGTTGAATGCGCCAACATCCAGACCTGCCGCCGGTACTGCCGATTGTCTCTGTAAGTCCAGCTATGGCTCTTGCTCCGCGTACAAAGCGCTGCGAGTCTAGAGTCTGTTATTTACAGTCAAACTCTTGCTCTCCAAAGAACATTGTGACTAGGCTCTAGGACGGTAGTTTTAGGTCAAAAAAAATCAGTTATGCCCCCATTTTTGCCCCCACTCGAACGGGTTTGCGAGCGATCTCGAATGGCGATTCCTGTCAGAATACCAAGATGGTGCGGGGTGGCTTTCAGTGTTATTGCGTTTTGGGATTGGATGGAGAGTATTTGTCCAAGAAAGGGCAGTGTGTCGTCGAGCTTTGTTTCTAAGCCTTTGCATTTAGGCCCAACACTTCACGTAGTGACTCGTTGTCTGGCCAGTGACGATGCATCAGCCACCAAACACCTGCCTGACCGATGGCGCGACTGATGCCACCAATCCCTTGAAGGTGGGTGACGCACAGAGCTACGATTTCTGATTTTTCTTTGGGGCTTTCGTTGTGGCCATGGGTCTCAAGCGATAAAAATCTATAGAAAACGGTATACAGGTCCAAAACGCCTGCCTCTTTGGCTTGCTCCTCAACACTCTTACGTCGCGGACTCCCCTTTGCCTGCTCCCTCTCGAGATATCTGGCTGTTACTTCCTCGCCAGTGCGCCGGTCAAAGACCTTGGCGGTGCCTGCTTTTAAGTTCATCTTTAGTGCTTTCGCCAATTCAGCAGTACCCGCGTCGCTTTGGGACTTCGCATTGTCAATAGATCGAATGCCCCACAAAAGCATTATCAGTTGCTCGAGTAAGCTGCGGCTTAAGACTCCCAAGGAGGCGGAATTTGCCACTGCCCCTAATGCCGCTGCTCCGCTCACCAGCTCCGCTGAGCGCCTCAGCTGTCGACGAGCAAACTCGTCGCGAAGATCATTTGGCCTTATGGCTTCCATTTCTGATGCAGCGATCAGCAATGAAGCTTGCGTCTTCAAGGACTCAACAAGCTCGTCCAGTATTGCTGATGAAGTGCTCATTCGGCTCTAACACCTTCTGATCTGATATGGATGCAAGACTCTATTCAGTGAATGCGGTTTTTTCTACCCTTTGTGGTGGTGATGGAGGTGGCGGCCTGCTCCCGTGATCAATCGCGCTTGGGTATGGCGGGGGTATCAAGTCACGGTATTGCAAATGACAAGAGCACGTGAGTGATCCAGATCATCATGGCTCAGATTCAGATTGGGCGTGCCTGTCAGTTCGGTGAGATACCAAGCGGCTTTGGTATCGTTAACTAAAGGTGCGTATTTACCATCCGAAACGGAGCGGCTGCAGCCCGGTATGCGCCTCACTTGAATGGCCAACCGATGTAGGTCTACCCGCAGCAGTAATCCGTTGCTCACATCATCCGACTGGTCTTCCCTGTACGGAATGATGTGCGCCGTCTCGACCAGCGCGGCGAAGTTGCACCCGTTGATGCAGCACTCTCCGCCATACCTATACGTTAAAGCCCTTATTATTCAGGGCTTTTTCGTTTTTGTGTTTCTGAAAAAAATCCCAGCCTATACTTTGGCCCATACCCTGGATGGCTCAGCGTTTTTCGACCAAAGGCTGATTTTTCGACAGTTTCTAAGCGGTGCAGTCCAACAGTGATCCGTCGATCGATCTGACTCGCATCGTTGAAATCGGGATCATCATCTGACCGACACCCACGAACGCTTGCCACCCACTAAGGCTGTCAGCCTAGTAGTTGGACCTCTTATCCAGAGGCCTTAAGCAAGCATTCGCGAAAATCCAGAACGGCATTGTCGATGTAGGGCTCATCGCGCCAACAGACGCCGATGCAGCCTTCAGCATCCATTTCAAAGTCCAGGGCCTTGACCAGTCCGCGATGGGTGAAGTGTTCTGCGACCCGGCCAGAGGCGATCGACAGCATATCGCTGGTTTGCAGCAACCACAGATTGGCCATCAGCGATGACGACTCGACCCGACTGGGCAAAGGCTTGAGCCCCGCGTTAGTCAAGGCTGAGTCCAGCCGCTGGCGTATGGGCGTCCCTTCCGGCCAGAGAATCCAGTCGAATCCATAGAGATCGTCCCAGCTCAGACGCGATTTCAACGTCAACGGATGGCCGGGGCGGGCGATGACCTGCATGGGCTCGCGAAACAGCATCTGGCTGTTCAGCGTCTGCCGGGGCTGATAGCTGTCGAGGCGTCCGACCACCAGGTCCAGTTGGCCAAGCTCCAGCCGTTCGAGCAATACATTCATGGTGCTCTCTTGCAGAGAAACATGTGCCCGAGGGTGCATGGCCAGGAAAAGAGCGATGGCATCGGGTATCAGGCTGGGTGCCGATGCGGGTGAAGTGCCGACGGCGATGTTCGGCGCGTTGCCTTCCTTGAGCGCATCCATATTGTCCTGCGCTCGTTCCATTTCACTAAGGATGCGGCGCACGTGGTTGATCAGCAGCTCGCCCTGAGCCGTTGGGCGCAACCCCCGGGCGTGGCGCTCGAACAGCGTGGCACCGGCATCTTCCTCCAGGTCCTTGAGCCATTTCGACAGGCCGGGCTGGGTGGTATTGGCGGTCCGGGCGGCGTCGCTGACGCTGCCGGTTTCGGCCAGGCTGATCAGCAGTTGCAGGTGCCGCAGACGCAAACGGGTGGTCCAGGTCATGGTGCTCCTATACGAAAATAAGTATGAGTTCATCGTAAAATATCATTATTCGCGTAAGGCTTGCCGGTTTTTAATGGGCCAACGCCGGTGATAGCTGCATGTCAGCGCAACCTGCTTGTCGTGGTCAGCATGAGCCACCTTTATCTGGAGCCCTCCCATGAGCTACGTATTCGAGCCACAAGCCCCCGTGACCCTGGCGGTCGCGGGCAGTGAGCAAAAATTTCCGGTACGCCGCGTTTATTGCGTGGGCCGCAACTACGCCGCTCACGCCCGTGAAATGGGCTTCGATCCAGACCGTGAACCGCCATTTTTCTTTTGCAAGCCCGCCGATGCCGTGATTTCGGTGGCCTATTACCAGCCCCTGGAACTGCCTTATCCGGCCGAAACCAGCAACTACCACTACGAAATCGAGCTCGTCGTGGCCATTGGCAAGGCTGGCCGCGATATTGCGTTGGAACAGGCCAACGACTACGTCTATGGCTACGCCGTGGGCCTGGACATGACCCGCCGGGACCTGCAGATGAAAATGCGCGAAATGGGCCGCCCCTGGGAAATCGGCAAGGCGTTCGATGCCTCGGCACCGATCGGTCCATTGCACCCTGCCAGCCAGATTGGCCACCCGAGCAAGGCCGGCCTGTGGCTGCAGGTCAATGGCACGGACAAGCAGCGCAGCGATATCGACAAGCTGATCTGGTCTGTCCCGGAAACCGTCAGCTACCTCTCGCGCTTCTTCGAACTGCAGCCTGGCGACTTGATCATGACCGGTACACCTGAAGGTGTAGGTCCGGTGGTGGTCGGCGAGCGCATGACCGGCGGTATAGAAGGCTTGGGCGAGATCCAGGTCGACATCGTTTAATACGTTCCGGGGTCGGCTCCACGCCGTCGGCCCCGACTCGAATTGCCCATACGTGGTCCGCATTACGTGCAGGCCCGGAGGATTTGCTCATGTCTTCCACGGATAAAAATAACAGTGTGGATGTACAAGACTTCATCGACAGCAGACCGGTCAGTCGCTACCAATGGATGATCCTGGGTTTGTGTTTTTTGATCACGGCCATTGATGGCCTGGACACTGCCGCGGTCGGTTTCATAGCCCCCACCTTGCGCGACGAGTGGGGTTTGACGCCTGCGCAACTCAATCCGGTACTTGGCGCTTCATTGCTGGGCCTGATGCTCGGTGCTTTCATCGCCGGCCCGCTGGCTGACCGTTTCGGTCGCAAAACCATCTTGCTGATTTCCGTTTTATTCTTCGGCGGTTGGAGCCTTGCCGCCTGTGCATCACAAGATGTCTTCAGCCTGACCATCTTGCGTTTCCTGACCGGACTTGGCTTGGGTGGCGCCATGCCCCAAGCGATCACCCTGACGTCTGAATACTGCCCCCAACGCCGTCGCTCGTTGATGGTCACCACCATGTTCTGCGGCTTCACGCTGGGATCCGCGCTCGGGGGCGTTATAGCCGCCCAGATGGTGCCGGTTTACGGTTGGCGAAGCGTGCTGTTTTTGGGCGGTGTATTGCCTCTCTTGTTCCTGCCGATTCTCTACGTGTTCTTGCCTGAGTCAGTGCGATTCCTGGTGCAGCGCTCGGTGCCTGCAAAGCAGATCAGCGCCATTTTGCAACGCATCTCGGGGCAATCGCTGCCCAGTCATCTCAGTTACGACATTCACGACGGCATCGGTGAGTCCAACCCCCGTCAATCGCCGATCCGCCAGATTCTCAGCGGTAGCCATCGCGCAGGAACCCTGCTGCTGTGGACTTCATTTTTCATGAGTCTGCTGATCATCTACATGATGACCAGTTGGTTGCCAATCCTGATCAAGGACACCGGCCTGTCACTTAGCCAGGCGGCGCGGGTCAGCGCCATGTTTCAAGTCGGTGGCACCTTAGGGGCAATTCTCTTGGGCGCAGCGATGGACCGATTCAATCCGTTCCGGGTGCTGGTCTGTGCCTACATCGCCGGCGCTTTCTGCCTGATGCTCATTGGTCTGTTCCATGATCAATTCATCCTGTTGACGATCGGGGTGTTCGGCATGGGCTTTTGCATCAGCGGTTCGCAAGTCGGGGCCAACGCCCTGGCAGCGAGTTTCTACCCGACCACCATGCGTTCCACCGGGGTCAGTTGGGCCCATGGTGTCGGCCGCATCGGCTCGGTCCTCGGTACTTTGGGTGGTGGCTGGATGCTGAGCATGGGCATGGGCTTCAACGGCATCTTTACGGTCCTGATGTTGCCGGCCTTGCTGGCCAGCGCCGCGATTTTCGTGATGGGCTTGCGCTACAGCCGTTCTTTAGCGCAGCCGTCAATCGCCGTTCATTGATACACGATAGGAATTTGCCAACATGAAGCTCTACAGTTTCTTCAATAGCTCCACCTCCTACCGAGTGCGTATCGCGCTCGCATTGAAGGGGCTGCCCTACGATTACCAGGGCATCAACTTGCGGGAGGGCCAGCAGTACAGTCCCGCTCACCGCGAGCTCAGCCCGATTGGCGGCGTGCCGGTGCTTGATGCAGATGGCACCCTGTTGACCCAATCCCTGGCCATCATCGACTACCTCGACAGCCAGTACGCAGGCCCGCGCCTGATCCCGGTCGATGCCCTGCAGCGTGCCCGCGTGTTGGAAATCGCCAACCTGATTGGCTGCGATATCCACCCTCTGAACAACGTGCGTGTGCTCAATTACCTGCAAAAGATATTGGTGGTCACTGCCGAGCAAAAAACAGCCTGGTACAAACACTGGGTCGCCGAAGGCCTGAGTGCCGTTGAAGCGCTGCTGCAACGCCATGGCAGCGGCAACTACTGCGTGGGTGAGGAACCTGGCCTGGCCGAATGCTGCCTGATAGCGCAAGTGGCCAATGCCGAGCGCATGGGCTGCGATCTTTCCAGCTACCCGCGGATCATGGCCGTGTATCGCCATTGCCTGGAACTGCCAGCCTTTCAGGCAGCTGCACCTGCGCGGCAACCCGATTTCATTGCATGACTTATCCGCAGGCTTCGCTGCCCATTCAAGAAGCCTGCACTGCAACATATTGGAGACTCGAATCATGACTGCACAAAACAAAAAACAGTCGATTATCGTCGTTGGCGGCGGCATCGGTGGCCTCGCTGCCGCTCAGGCGTTGACCCAGCAAGGTATCGCGGTACTGCTACTTGAGCAGGCTGATCATATTGGCGAGATCGGCGCCGGCATCCAGCTTGGCCCGAATGCCTATGCAGCGCTCGACGCTCTTGGAGCGGGAGCGGCAGCCCGCAGTCGCTCGGTGTTCACCGATCATCTGATCATGATGGATGCAGTCGATGCCCACGAAGTGGCTCGCATCGAGGTCGGCGACGCTTTCCGCGAGCGCTTCGGTAACCCGTATGGCGTGATCCACCGTGCCGACATTCATCTGTCGATCCTTGAGGCGGTACAAAACAATCCGCTGATTCAGTTCAAAACCTCGGTCTGCATTAAAAACCTTGAGCAGGACGCCGATGGCGTAACCCTGACCGACCAAAATGGCAACGCCTACCGCGCCGATGCGGTGATCGGCTGCGACGGCGTTCGTTCCGTGGTGCGCGATGCCTTGCATGGCGAGCCGCCGCGCGTGACCGGGCATGTGGTGTATCGCGCAGTCGTGGATGAAAAAGACATGCCCGAGGACTTGCGTGTCAACGCGCCGATGCTCTGGGCAGGCCCGCGTTGCCACCTGGTGCATTACCCGCTGCGTGGTGGCAAGCAATACAATCTGGTGGTCACCTTCCACAGCAATCAACAGGAAGAGTGGGGCGTTACCGAAGGCAGCAAGGAGGAAGTCCTGCAGTACTTCGAGGGTATCCACCCGCGTCCACGCCAGATGCTTGATCGCCCGACCTCATGGCGTCGATGGGCCACGGCAGACCGCGATCCGGTGGAAAAATGGGGCGAAGGCCGCGTCACCATCCTCGGCGATGCTGCTCACCCAATGACTCAATACCTGGCTCAGGGTGCGTGCAGCGCACTGGAAGACGCCGTGGTACTGGGGCAAGCCATCAAACAGTGCAATTTTGACCTGGCGGCAGCCTTCCTCTTGTACGAAACCATCCGCATCCCGCGCACGGCCAGGATTCTCTGGTCGGCCCGCGAGATGGGGCGCCTCTATCACGCCAAAGGTGTCGAGCGTCAAGTGCGCAATCAACTGTGGGACGGTCGTACGCAAGAGCAGTTCTACGACGCCATGCAGTGGCTGTATGGCTGGAGCCTCGACAACTGCATGAAGCACTGACGCGGTCATTGCTTCCCTTGACGCCAGCGCGGATCACCTGCCTTGAACCCGCACCGCGCATCGCCACTTCATTGAAAAAAAGGATAAGTCGCCATGTCCAACCATAATGGACTTGAACAGGCCCCCGTACACAACGCCATGACGCCGGACGACACACCCGAACTGCGTCAGCTGTATGCCGACTTCGAAGCCGGGCACATGATGCCGCTGTGGACGCAGATTGGTAACCTGATGCCCAAACATCCCATGCCGCGCGCCGTCGCGCATGTCTGGAAATGGTCCGACCTTTACCCATTGGCCCAGCGTTCCGGCGACTTGGTACCGGTCGGTCGTGGTGGCGAACGCCGGGCCATTGGCCTCGGCAACCCGGGCCTCGAAGGTCGCCCCTACATCAGCCCGACCCTATGGTGCGCTATCCAGTACCTGGGCCCACGTGAAACAGCACCCGAACATCGCCACGCACAAAATGCCTTCCGCTTCGTGATCGAAGGTGAGGGCGTCTGGACCGTGGTCAACGGCGACCCCGTGCGCATGAGCCGCGGCGACCTGTTGCTGACCCCAGGCTGGAACTTTCACGGTCACCAGAACGTGACCGACCACCCGATGGCCTGGATCGACGGTCTTGATATCCCGTTCTCCTATCAGAACGATGTTGGATTCTTTGAGTTCGGTTCGGAAAAACTGACCGATCTCACCACGCCGCACTATTCGCGTGGCGAACGCCTGTGGTGCCATCCGGGTCTGCGTCCGCTGTCTGGTCTTGTGAACACCGTCAGCTCGCCCATCGGCGCCTATCGTTGGGAGCACACCGATCGCGCCCTCGGTGAGCAGTTGCGACTCGAAGAGGAAGGCTATCCCGGTGTCCTGGAGAAAGGCCATGCCGCCGTGCGCTTCGTCAACCCGACCACCGGAGGCGACATCATGTCCACCCTCCGTGCCGAGTTTCATCGCTTGCGTGCCGGCGCAGTGTCGGCCGAGCGTCGGGAAGTGGGCTCGCGTGTTTTCCAGGTGTTCGAGGGCCGGGGGCAGGTAGTACTGGACGGCGTCAGCCGTACCCTGGAAAAAGGCGACCTGTTTGTCATTCCATCCTGGATCAGTTGGTCGCTGCATGCTGAAAGCCAATTCGACCTGTTCAGTTTCTCGGACGCACCGATCATGGAGCGGCTGAATTTCGACCGCACCCTGGTCAACGGCCAATTGGTCTGAGGGGGCTCTACGGGACTGCCACCCTACAGGATGCTGCGGCGGCAGCATCCTGCCAAGCACAGTAACAAGGCAGTCAGCCTGATGGATGTGCCGTGTGCACATTGGTCGGTGTCTTGCGTTTTCCCGCCTTGGGTGTTGGCGCCGACGCTGAATTGACCCAGTTACCGAGATGCCACTGACCCAGTCTGATTCCTCGCGAACCATTTCCTGTGCTGGATTTCTGCCGATTGGAGTTGGGTCAGTCTTGCGTCGGAACGTAGGTCAATTCGGCGTCGGCGCCAACACAATGTCCGCTTTTTGCCGATTACGGCCTATTGTGAAGGACTGCATTCGTCACAGGGTTGCCGTTGACTAAAAGAAGGGGAGCGCCTCGGGAGGGATAATAGAGCGGTAAAGCAGGGAGCCCGAACTCAAGAGTCAACTCTGCGTTTCGATCCCTCACCAATGGGTTGCCAGTGAAATTCAATCTTTTTCGATTTTAAGAAACGGATTATCGAGTGGCATCAATTCAAAAAATAGCTTGGGATCCTCAACCAAGTAGCCCTTCAAGGTTGTTTTCTTCCTAGGGCCTTGCACTTGGCATGTCCAGATATTCAGACCATTGTCTCGCTTCCTGTGAACCTTCAGCTTCTCGAACTGCTTTTGCACCCAACGCCATTCTTCAATCTCTTGATCCGCTCCCTGTGAGATACCAGGAAACTCTTGCGCGAAGCGTTGGAAGAGACCAGGCGTGACCAGAAATACGCTGCCACTCAACGTGTGGATTTTGGCCTTGCTGTCATTGATGACCAGCTTGTGGCTCAGGATGCCTTCCTTGACCCAATTCAGAAATACCTGGCCAGGGTTATCCGAAGGGAGGGTTGAAGTTTCGAGAGCGCTTTCTGACGGTACACCAATGGCCTCTGGCTCTTCCAACTCGAACATATCCAGCAGCGTGCCGAGGTAGTCGGCATCCTCCGTCGTCGTGGGATCTGGCTGCGATGGGTTGTGAGTTGACTTTGAATTGACAGCCTTGGGGGCTGGTGGTGATACCGGACCGTTGGGCTGATTGTCATCGAACGCAACGCTCACCGTTCCGCTGAAAGCCTCAGGCCGGTCTTCGTTCCCCCAGATCAACGCCGGTTTAAGGCGCAGAAAGGTAAAGCTCTGCTGCCAGTTTCCCTGCGCGACAAGCGCGGTCCAGATGGCTTTGCCTTCCGGGGTGGACTCGACCAATCCATGCGATTGCAGTTCGTCGAACACCGCAATGTTGGATGAGGGAATGCCCTCAATCGATTGCGACAGCAGATACGCTCGCAGCTTGTCCGTGACGGTCTTGCTGACGAGCCAGAGTGCGTCCTGGGTCAGCCATCCCGCGGCACCTGGCTGGTTGAGTTTCAGTTCGTATTGAACCAGATGACGCAGTCCGCTGATCAAATGATGTTGCAGCGAATGAATCGGCGCTTGCAGCGCCTTGCTCGGGTTGCCACCGATGTTCTGCGCGGTGGAGACGCGGTCGGCTTGAATGACTAACTCTCCCAGCACGCCGGCACGTTCGTACTGACCCGCCAGGACATACAGCAGGCTGGCCCACAGCGACGGAAATCCACTAAGCCAGTCCAGGATAGACCTGTCGAGAATCTGGGTGTAGAGCAGACCTGCAGCGGCACCATGCAAGTGATAATCCCGACCTTTGAGGTAGCGAAAACGGTAAGGCTGATCCAGCGGGCCCTGCCAGGGGTGCCAAAGACGGCCATCCTGGCGTTCGATCAGCAGGTCCGCGGCGATCTTGCCGATGTCATGCAACAGGGCACCGTAGGCAATACCGGCCGACCAGGCGTCGGTTTGAGCAGCTTGGTCTTCGGGCGCCGCGCCGGTGGGCAGCAGATAAGACTGACGTAGTTTCAGACTACAGACGACCAGTTCCAGACCATGGTCGAGCATGCCGCCGAGATACGCATGGTGGTGCATCTCGCTGGCCGGGAGTTGCTGGACCTGTTCGGCGTAGCGATGGATCGGATTTAAATAGAGCTGGCTGAACTGTGCGTGTGAGAGGGCGGTGTACTGCCAAATCCGATCGAGCAACTGACGGCGGTGTTCCGCAGCTAACAAACTGTGGGCCGACTCGATGGGCAGGTAACCTTCGGCGACGCTTACGGTCGGTGGCGGAGGGGGCTTCTGCCTTTTATGGCGAAACAGACTGAGCATCGTGACCTCCGGGAAGTGGCTGGGTCAGTGGCCTTTTAGCCTTTTAGCCTTTTCGGATAGAGCTCTTACCCTTGACTCCCCATTCCCTTCCAACCCTTACCCGTCCTTTTGGCTCGTGTCCCTTTGTACGGCAATCGGGATATTGATTCTGTTAGACATCGTTTTGTTGGGGGGCTGGTACGGAAAAGACAAGAGTCGGTACACTGCGGTGCATATTTTTTGGGTCTTGCCATGAACCTCACTGACGCCACGCTCGTGCTGCTGCTCGCGGCACGTATCCATGGGACCGACGAAGCCGTCAGGGCTTCGGCGAAGAGCGTGGTCAAGAAGTTGCCACGCAGTAAACGCGATCTGATCTACAAGGTGATCGACAGCCGTAGCCCGCTCGAGCTGGTGGATTTTCTGGCGCAGAATTTGGATTCGTGACGGCATGCTGCGGGTGTGTGCGCATCTCTTGTAGATTGCGTCAGAGTCCCGCGGCATGGGGCTTTCTCTGAGCGTAGAAAAAAGGGCTCAACTCGCGTTGGGCCCTGTGAAGCGATTGCAGCGGTGAGGTAACGATTAGGCTCCATCGTTCATGCAAAGCGAGTCATCCAAGACTACTTGCCCCAGTTGCTGCTCCAGGTTGAGCACATACTCCGAGGCGCTTCGGGCGTGACCACTGGCGCGAAAGATTGCGCGCTTGTCAGCCTTCAGCAGACTGAGCCAGGAGTCGATGTAGCCCTCGTGCCTCAGCTCTCCCTGTATACCGGTGTAGGCACATAAAAAAGCCGCGCCCATTTCGGCGATCAACTCCTCAAACGCGTAGCCTGGCGAGCCGAACGGACATGCTGACGTCACGCCTTCGCGTTGCAACCGAGCGTGATGCCCGGTCCAGTGCGTCAGCTCGTGTAGTGCGGTGGCGTAGTACCCGCCTTCATCGTGAAATTGTGCTTTTGTCGGCAGTTGGATGAGATCCCTGATCGGGTGGTAAAAGGCTTCGTCGGCAGGCCGATGAACGATGCGTGCACCTGAACTTAACAGCAGATTTTCCGCGGCGCTGTTGGGCTGGAAGGGATCACTCTGTTCCGTCTCGAGCAAGGTGTCATTGAGCATTTCGAGCCCCTCCGTTTGCTCGATGTTGAACAGAAAATGCGTCCTGAGAATGCCGAAGTGAGCGACCTTGGGTTGACCGCTTTCATCGAGTACGGGTTGGCCTGACTCTGTTTGTTCCTCGCGCTCCATCGGCTTGTAGAGCACCGCCAGAGTGCTGTGCTCACCCTTACGAATGTGCCCGCCAGCTTTTTTGGCTTGATTGAAAGTCAGCCAACGATCTTGAGTGAACCCCTGCAACCTGGCCTCGGCCCAGAGCAGCGGTAAATTGATGCCCGAATAAGGACGTCGCGTGATGGCGTTGACGGGGTAGGGTTGATGACCGATGTGAGCGGAGCCACTTGAGGACCAGGGTTTGATCCAGGGTGCAACGCCTTGGTCTAACGCAGTGACGATCTTGTCAGTTACGTCTTGGTAGATATCGCGCATGGCAATTTCCTCGAGAGAAAAACGGAGGAACGCCGTGCCCGTCGGGGAGGGTTCCCCGGTTGGGTGATGTGCTGGATTGATGCAGGTCTTGCATGCCGTTCGAATGTGGAGTTGAACACCGCCAATTGCGCTTAGCGCTGGTGTTCTCCTGCAAGCGCTATCAGCAAGGCGCTAGGCTGACCCGGTTCTTGGAGTAAGCTCAGACTCAATTGCAGCAACGGGTCGTGGCCTAAGTGATCGGCTGGTTCAATATGGATTACCTCGAACAGCACGTAAGGCTTGTGTGGATAGGCCAGGTGGGCTTCGAAGGCTGCTCGCAATATATGGCTCAACCGATCGACCTGCAGCTTCTCAGCGTGATCGGACTGCTCGAGCATTACTGCGCGCTGCCACGCGCCAGGGGTGAACACGATGGGCAGCCGAAGGGTGTTCAGGGCTTTGGGTGTGAGCGAGTCGGACATGGTGTGCCTCCGTTGAAAGCGCGAAGAAACCTGTCCCGTGCGGGAAAAGATTTCCCCGCAGTGGGTTGAAGAAAATCAAGAGGGTTTTCCTGGCGAGCAAAGCTCGAAAGGCGCTCAGGAGAGCAGTAGGCGTTCATCACCGTAGAAACGGTCACCGTGCGAGCTACCGAACGCTAATCGCACTTGGGGAGAGCCATCATCGAAGTGACGTAGCCTTGGAGGTTCTGGCTACCTGGGAAAGTGCTGTCGATAACAGCGATCCGTACCTTGTATTTAACCGGACGATTTGTATGGGTCAATGACTGTAGAGACGCTGTTTCACGGAGCTTGTCTTCTGTCTTCCAGTGAAGATTTTTCGGCTGGGGCAAACTGATAAACGGTCAGGCACGGGCCGATTTCAGTAGTACGCTATTAGTCTTGTCTCAACCATGAAAACGCTCAGAAGAGGGCGAGACCATGCCGATTCAGCAACCTGTTCAGAGTTCACGTGCCCACCGCTGGGCGTACGTCTGTGGTATGTCGGTGAAGCGTGGTTACCGTAGGTTGAAAACGTTTGAATCCCGCGTGGTTGAGCGTGCGGAGACGGTAGGTATGCCCGCAGGTAACTTTCTTGTTCGCGGGAGTTTTTTGATTGCCAAACTGGCATTGATCGGAGGATTGCTCTTTGTCAGTGTTTGGATGGTTACTTTCGTTGTGATGATGCTGGCTGTCACTACTTTGCTATGGCTCAGGGTTTCTATTGGTGCCGATCAAAAAGAGAAAAATCCAGGGCCAGACTACCTAGGTGCGGACCTCTACATCGGTGACTTCGACGACAATGGGCATTATATAGGCGACAGCAAGTCATCTAATTGAGCGCTTAGCAGCACCCAATATTTGATCCGTACCTTTGCTCGCTGCGTCACTTGCTGCTTTGCTTCCGTTCGCCAACATGCCTTGAATCCCGTTGCCGACTGAATATCCTGCCCAGCTCATGGCCCCTAGAAACAGCATCGGCAGCACGATGAACATCGCCCCCATCACGTACTCGATCACCTGTGCCGTGACTGTCCCGTCCATAAACCCGGACGTAGGTAGCGACAACAGCGCTTGATTGGAAGCCGAAACTTGGTTGTACAAGGTGTCGAGCATGCTGGAGTCGACCCAGCGCGCCAGTTCCCACCAGAAGCTCAGCATGTGTAAGGTGAACAGCGCGAACGTCACGGTCATGACGGTCTTCAGCTGATAGGTACTGACCAGCAGGATCAGCGGCAAGCTGATGATGATGCCCATGATCAGGAAAGCCTGCACCATCGGCAGGGCGGCGCGTAGCGCATTCATCGCCGGGAAGTTACTGAAGGAGCCGAGGGCCAAGCCGGTATTGGTGGCCAGGTTATTAAGCCCCTGATTGATTGAGCCGCCGCGAGCGCTGGAGCCATAGTCCTGGTACACCTGCCCGGGCGACATGGACATTGACTGCTGGCGCGGACTGACCAGCTCACGCAGTGTGGCATCCTCGATCTCGTTGCTCGAACGGCCAGTCAACCAACCTTTCAGCTGAGTCAGCAGAGAGGGATCAACCTGCTGGATCAACCGCTCGCGCAAGCCAACTCGGCTGTCGCTCCACCACTGCTTGCAAGTGGGGTAGCCCGCGCCATTCTCCAGCCGCGGCAAGGAAACATCGCGGCTTTCGTCATACGGCCAACTGATTCGCGGTGTGCGTGAACGATCCGTGTCGTAGTAGCCGGGCGTGTCGAGAAGATAGCTTGAACCGATCCAGGACGCGTCGTGACTTTGTGCCTTGTCCAGTTGCGGGCGATTGGTAAACAACCGAGAACGGGAATAGCCATAACAGTCGCGGGTGAAGTCGGCGACTTCCTGCAGCAGTACCTGGCTGTTGATACGCGAGCTGTCGATCTCCATACGCATCTGCCGAATATCCGGTACGCAGGGAATGGAGGCGGTGGCTGCGGCGGTTACCCCTTTGCTCAAGGCATGCACCAGAAACCACCAGATCGGTACGTTGGCGGAGCGTTCGCCGATAGTATTGAAGGTGGTCCCCCAGGCGGTTTCCGCCGGTTTAGCCACACTGACACCGCAGCGCTGGCTCGCCGCATCATCGAACGCCATTGACGTGAGGCTCAACGGAAAGACCGGCGCGCAGCCGAATAAGACGACGATGTAGGCCAGCCACAGCCGGTTCTCGATCCGCGGCACTGAGAGCAGCCCCTTGTTGCCTTCATCCGCGCCTTGCTGACGGGCCGACAACCACTCTTGCAAAATGATTGCGCCAAAGGGCGCGGCGAACAGTCCGGTGTCGGACAGGACGCTCCAGAGGCCGTTGTTGATGATCCAGGCCAGCAGGGAGAGGTAAAACTCCAGGTAGCTGTTGGTGCTCATGAGCATGGTGGTGACCTCACAGTCGGGTGAGTTCGACACAGGTAAAGAGCACGAGCCCTAATGTCCCGATGCGCTTCACGCGCAGTCGATCCTGTGGTCGATGTCGGTAGTGCCGAAACAGATCCCACCAGAGCGCAAAGAGTGTGCTGTAGAGCAGGGCACGCCACCACCGAAGATTGGGCCGTACGGATTCGAATGCCTGCTGCCAGACCTCGAAACTACCCAGCGCAGTGCGGCCGATCCATGCGACCAGTGTGGCGGTCAGGATCATCACCGCGGCAATCACCAGACCTGAAAGCAGAGTGAATAGCGGTGAGCGTTTCATGGATCACTTGCGCCTAGCGTCAGCATCATTGAGTCGACCGGGCTCGGGGTCGCCTTGCTCGACGGTACGCGAAGCATCGGCACCACCGGCATGCCTATCGAGCACCAGGCTGGCGGTATTGGTGGCGAGCATCTGCCGGACTTGCAGCTCGGTTTGTAGCAGACGTATTTCGCGCTCCAGAGCGTCGATGTTTTTCGTCAAGGCGGTTTGGGCCGGCTCGGCGGAGGCGATGTTCGGTTCGTGACTGCCCGCCAGCAGGGTGCGCAGTAGCAGCAACGCTTTGTCGAGCACACTGGACAAGGCCGTTTCACTGGCCAGGCGCCGTGCCAACAGATCCTGATCGGGATCGTCGCGCAGGGCTTCAACCACACCACGAGTCACCGGCAGCATCGGGCTGGAGGCTTTCGCCAGGTTGTCAGGGGTAGGCGGCAGAGAGCCAGACAACAGCTCTTGCAGGGCCTTGAGGCGCTCGTTATAGGCCTCCTGGATCAGCGGCGTCAGTCCGCTGCCAGCGGTCGCACGCAGAGTTTCGCAGCTGTCGCAGGTCGCGACTTCGCTCTCGCCCAACACCCGAACGGCCCAGTCGGACTCCTCCTGGGGCGAATCCCATGTCTGACAAATAGCCCCTCCCAGGCAATCACTGCTACTGATCGAGGCACTGTCATCCACCGTACGGTTATGCAGCAGGTTATAGCCTGCACGGACCACGTCGGCGGTCACCCGAATGGGCGTCTGCCCGTTACCTCCGGCCTTTGAGCCGCCGACCCAGGACACCCCATTGTTGCCGTTATGGGTCTCGGTATTTTTCACCGCAGCCACCGCATCACCGCCGGTTTGCTCGAGATTGCCCTGCATCTCCTGGTTCTTGGCCAGCGCGCCCCAGCCGGCTTGACCGACCTTGTCCGCCATCTTTTCGGCCATGGCTTGGCAGGTCAGCTTGGAACGATCGAAGTCGATACGCCCCTGCATCACCCCGTTACTCAGCAACTCATAGAGTCCGGGGTTGGCGCGCTGGATGATCAATGCTGGCAGCGACATCACCGCCTGGGTCGCATTCTGCACGATGCTGCCCATGATCTGCTGGAAACCTTCGGTGGCACCGTTCAGCTGGTTTTGCAGGGTATTGGTGAGGCTCATGTTTCCGCACATCATGTTTGCTCGCCAGGACCCGCCGACACCGAGACCACTGGGTCGGTAGAGCGAGCTCGGTGAGCCCACTGCCGAGCCGCCACCGATGGTGTACATCACCCGGTCGTCGAGCACTTCGCCTTGAGTGCCCAGGCGGTAATCGTCCTCGGCGGCGTGGGCATGCGTGGCCATGGCGAGCAGTCCGTAGAGCAACAGACTCATCACGTCCAACCAGGGTCGCGCGAGAAGCCGACTCATGAAGCACCTCCTTCGAAGTCGATGCTGAACAGGAAGGTCTGTCCTTCGCGCTTGCAGCAGCTGTAGGGGCGCCACAGCGACCACGCGTAGCCGCCATCCGTGCTTTGTACCGGATCGCTGGGGAAGATGGCGCACGTGGGCTGAACCTGGGGGTAGAGCAATTGCCATTTGTGGGTCGAAGCGTCGTTTTCAACAATCGGGCCAGGTGGCCAGTAACCGTCGCGTTTGGCGGGCGTGAGCGGTAAGTACACATGCGGCTGCCAGCTGCGGGTCATCACATCGCCGGCCCGTTGCGCCATGACTGCGGCCGCCTTGAAGTCGTCGGGCTGTACCAGAAAGCCTTGGCGGGGATAGACATTGCCCCACATGTTTCCCGAAGCCTGACTACCGATTTCATGGATCCCCGGCATGAGCGACTCGGGGTAAAAATTTTCCGGGATGCCATGGCGCCAGGCCAGTGAGTCCAGGGTACTCAGGTAGTAAGGCATGAATGCAATTGCACCGCTGGCGCAGGCATAGCCGGATTGCGAAGCCAGTTGCGTTGCGATCCAACCTCCGGGGTGGCCGATGCCATCAACGTTCTTGAAGCGGGGCAGATTGTCGCGGTGGGTGTTCGGGGTGATCAGGTTGCCGCCACCTTCCGCACCGCTGATGGGAGAGGAAAGGGTGTCCATCTCGGTCCAGGGGTTATTGCCGGTGGTGGCGTAGCTCGAGACCACCAGCTCAGGAATGAAATGACGAACCTTGGTCGAGGTTTTGACTGTGCAGCCGAAGGGCGTGCAGAGGAGCCAGAAACAAATGCCGACGACCCTGTATGCGAGGCAGTTTGGCGAAAGCACGGAGGAGGTGATGCTGGCGGTGTCCAGCGCCATGCTTGGCCCACACGCCAGCAGGATGCTTAGTGCCAAGGGCCGTAGCTTTGTGGGCGGGATTGACGAGCAGGCAACAGGCATGGTCCAGGCTCTCGGTGTATGGCCTGGGCAGGTTCGGTTACGGACTGAAGACTGTCAGTGGAAATTATGAAGGCGGGTCTATCGGATTTGCGGGACGTGAGACTATTATTTGACGTGAAGGGCGCTGCGCAGGATATCGGGTTCTACAAGTAGCTGATCTGCGGTGATTTCGAAAATATTGGCAAGCTTGCACAGGACCAACAGCGACGGATTGCCCGTGCATCGTTCGATTTGACTGACGTAGGTGCGATCCACCTCGGCCATGAGCGCCAATTGCTCTTGGGTAAGGTTTTTCACGCGTCGCATCAGGCGGATGTTTTCCGCCAGTTGCAGACGAAGCTGTTCGTAGTCTTGAGTCATGCGCGCAAATTGCGCCTTGAGGGACTCTCAATCCACGGGATATAGTCTACATTGGTATTGATCTAGGCCATTTGATGCTCATGCCTGTTATTGAGCGTTCATTTGGTGTCGTTAAGATTTTCGAGGCTGGACTCCGCGTCGAACAATAAATCAGAAATCTAGGGTGGGTATGGACGAAAACTACATTTCAATTCCGGCGGCGGATGGTTGCCCAAGTCTTCTGACACCTTGGGGCAACGAATTCGCCCCGATGATCGAACGTGGCGTGCAATGTGCTCAGGCTTGGCTTGACACGCGCGGTGAAATTCCACTGTGGTGGGAGCTGGCGCAATCACGCAAGACCTTTCCTGTCGGTGACTGCCAGGATGCTTTTGAAGCCGGATTCTTGTTGAGGATTCAGCAGCGGCTTGGAGGCGTATCAAAGTAATCCGTTGCTCACTGGCAATTGCGTCGATGTGATCAGTGTTATTGGCACAGACACGCTGATAGCAGTTTGAGTTGCTAAGGGATTTGTCGCGCAGAGCTTTTGCCCAGCCCTTGTAAGACAGCAATCGAGCCATGTTGTCATTGAAGATAGATCCATGGCGGCCGTTCATTAACTATCCGGGCAGCACACTTTCCTGATGCTGTCGCTGAAAGTGATGGTATTTACTTCAGTTTTGATCTCAGGTACTCATCATCAATGGGAGCTATTTCATATTTCGGAACAGGGCTCTGTTGTGCATTGGAGTTTGCGTTCTTTCAGCACAAACTCGAGAGTTCGGAACTGCGTTGGGCAACATAAGCCGTCATTTTCGGCGTGCATCATGAGTTGCACGATGATCTTCTCACCCTGAATAGACGCGCTACGAATCTCTAGCCTATCCCCCAAGACGTAAGCTTTCCCGTAAGCCCTTGCATTTCCTCTGTCATTGAAAACGGTGGCAAGGTAGTAGTAAATCCCGCTCCCTCCATCCGATTCCTGCAGCACAGCGATTGCGTCACTGTTACCGTCGCCATCAATGTCGCCAAACGCATGGTCTACTAAATAGACTGCTATGTCTTTGTCGGGCAGTTCGCGTCCGGTGTCAGGACCAAACTCACGCTTTCCGTCCTGCAACGTAATGAAATCGTCGTCAATTCTATACGTGAGATTTTTCAATACCTCCATCGAAATCGGAGGGTAGGTGATTGCGGCTAATGGCTGGGCGCCAAAGCTTGCAATTGATACATATACCCAAGCCGCGATGCTTGAGAGCCCTAGGGTCAAAAAAGTGAACGCCGTGAACATGACGATCCAAAAGTTTTGTTTCTTTGTGAGGTTCGGAAAGATGACCTTTGCAATGATGTCACGGCCAACGCAAAGGGCCGCTCCAATAGCTAGTCCAGCCGGTGCTGCAATTGGTGCGACTGATTTGATTAGGTCGAGTGTAATTGTTGAAGACATAGGGGATGGCAGTGCCTAGCTATCGAGTTGATGCGGTGTGCTTGAGACTCCGCGTAGTTTGATGTTCAAGAAATACTCTGCCGCACCACTCCTACTAGGTGTTTTACGGCTAGTAGACAAGGGGCTTCTGTCGATCGCCGGGGCGCCAATGCAAAAAAATGTGGGGTGAGACAGCAGTAAGGCGGCTGATTGTCGCACTGAGGAGGAAGCCAAGGGCCACTCGAGGATGCAAGATGCGCTAACTTGCATTGTCCAGTCAATATGCAAGAAAGGCAGGAGGATGCGTAAACAGATGTTCTATGCGGTTTCTATTCCGCGCGCTCTATCAATCCGTTCAGCTACCCGGTAAGCCGCTTCCAACTCTGAGCAGCCGTTCTCCTGCATCAGTGTCCAGCGCTCGGCTTTTTCCTCGGGCTCCGTCATGGCTAGGGCGAGGTAAAGACTGGGCGGCACGGCTCGAAACAATGTTTCGAGTTTCTTTGACAGCACGACCCCCTCTGTGTATTTACCCGGCTCCTTACTGGTGGAGAGCAGCAAGGCTTTCTGTGCCGGCGTGAGTTTCCTGAACCGTGCGATCTCTTCGATTTCCGCGGGCGGCATGTTCAAACAAATCCACCATTCGATCATGTTGAGCATGGTCTGCGCGGCAGTGGGAAAGTCGGCAAGGTTTTGCGTCGCCAGCCAGAACCAAGCGCCGAGCTTGCGCCACATCTTGGTCCCCTTGACCACGAATGGCGCCAGCAGCGGGTTCTTGGTGATGATATGGCCCTCGTCGGTGACCAAGATGATCGGTCGGCCTAGGTACTGGTCGCGCTCGGCAAGGTTGTTCACGGTGTTCATCAGGCTGATGTAGCTGATGGACATCTGTGCCTCGTAGCCTTCGCGAGCGTAAGTGGCGAGATCGACAATGGTCACATCGCTCTCGGGCCAAGGTGTGCCTTCGCGATCGAACAGTTCACCCTCGAAACCCTGGCAAAACAGGTCGATGGACTCGCCCATTTCCTGGGAACGCTCACGACGCTTCTCCGGCAAGTGCGTGTCGGCGGCGACGCGTAGCAACGCGTCGCGCACGTCGCGGGTCAGCACCTGACGACCCGACGCGACACAGGTCTGCGCCGCATCGAGAATGCACTCGCGGATCAAGCTGCGATCGGCTCGACTGAGGCGTGCCTCTTCCTTGGCTTCGCCGCCGGTGATCATCAGCCGGGCGGTGATTTCCAGTTCGCCGAGAATGTCGCGCTGGTCTTCGCGACTGGTTACCGCCTCATCTTCTAGCTCATCGACCGAAAGGCTCGCCACTTGATCCGGCTGCTCGACCAGGCGCCAAGCATCGGCAAAGGGCGCGAGGCTGACCGAAGCGCCAGGTTTTAATTGGACCTTGTTGACCGACAGGCCCTGTGTCGCGAAGTAGTCGCCCTGCAAGCCGAATGAGTTTCCGGCCTCGACGATAAACAGGCGAGGGCGGTACACGGCCATGACCTGCATCAGTAGGGTGACCAGGGTGGCCGACTTGCCGGCGCCGGTTGGGCCGAATAACAGCAGATGGCCGTTCATGGCCCGGTCCAAGCGTGACAACGGATCAAAGCTCAACGGCGAGCCACCACGATTGAACAGGGTGATACCCGGGTGGCCGGTGCCTGTGCTGCGGCCCCAGATTGGAACGAGGTTCGCCAGGTGCTGGGCGAACATCAGGCGCGTGTACCAGTTGCGTGTGTCGTGGGCCGGGTTGTAAGCCATCGGCAACCAACGCAGGTAACTGTTGCAGGCGGCGACTTCATCGCCTTCACGTACCGGTTGCAGGCCCGCACCCAGCAGTGCATTAGCCAGGATGACCGAGCGCTGGTGCAGTTGCTGTTCATCGTGACCGCGCACGTAAAACGCCAGGGTTCCCCGGTACAGCTTGTGCTGGCGGCCGATGATCGCGCGAGCCTCTTCGACATCCTGACGGGTCTGGGTCGAGGCCAGGTTTTCACCGATGGCTTTGCGCGCCAGGCGGTTCAACTGATCCTCGAGCACGTCCTGCGGCTTGACCACCAGGGTCAGGCTCATCACCGTGCCTTCAGGTAACTGATCGAACAGGGCGTTCACAGCGTCGCCCTTGCGAGTTTCTCCGGTGAGTTGACCAATTAAGGGCGCTCGGCGCAGCTTGTCCACTACCATGACCCGGTGGGGCTGATCGTCAAAAAACCAGAGTCCGTGCTGCACATCCGAACGCGGTTCGCTGAAGAACAGCCGCTCGGCAAAGTCATGATCGAAGGGCAGTTCCAGCGACTCGCCATCGCCAGACTCTGGATAGGCCACGCGGTGGTAGAACTCCTCGGGCGATTCATCGGTGAGCTTGGGGGCTGGATTGAACCAGGGCAATAACCAGGCATACAAACCTCGGCCATCGACTCGCGTCGATTGCACCCCGCACGCCTGCAACGAAGCCGCGATACGTTCGCAAGCCTGTTGCAGGGATTGCACCGGGGTAAGTCCCGTCTCCTCAGCGTCAGATTCAAGCCAGCGATAGACCACCATGCGCACCCGTCGGTTATTGCCGCGCCAGGGCAGGCGCGTAACCACCTTATCCTCAAACAGACCGCCAGGCTTGGCGATGGCCTTCAGATGACGGCGGCTGAGCTTCAAATATGCCTCGGTGAAGACCGTACCTCGCGCGTTGTCGTGAATATAATCGGTGAGCCGGGTCAGGTAGGGGGTGAAGTCGTTGTCGTCCTGGCAGAAAAACTGCGCCACCCAAGGTGCTTGATCCAGTTCGTCAAAGCTATCCTGCAGGGCATCCTCTAGCGCATCACGGGCCGCCATCAGCCAATCGGGTTCACGCCCTTCGGTGCCGATGGGCAGCAACTCGAACACTGCACCCACCGAGCGATTGTCATCGAGCAGAAAACACTGCTCGGTGTCGAGGTATTCGACCCAAGGCAGGTGATCGGTGAAGCTGGGGTTGTGCACATAGAGTGCGGCTTCATCGGCCAAGGTGGCGCGAGGGTGCAATGGGTTGCGCCAAGCTTTCCACGTGGGAGTGCGGTTGCCCGAATCGCCGATACGCACTACAAGTCTTCCTGACGCTCGCCAGGTAATGCGTACTGCACGCGCTGGTAGAACGGAAAGACGGTCGAGTAACCCGGAACCGGTGCTTGCTCGGTACCACTCAAATGCGGATACACGTACAGCACCAGATCGGGATTGGGCAGGCGAGGGAACAGGTTACGGATCTCGTTCGCCGCTGTGCGAGTGTACGGTTCCTGGAGAGAGGCGGAGAAATCTGCCTGGACCAGCGGACGGCGTAACTGCTGCCGAGCATCCAGCAGTTGCTGCTGAGTGCCTTGCGAACCGGCGCCGTTCCAGATGTCCAGCATGGTTTGCTCGCCGTGAGGCAGAAGCGTCTCCTTGTCGGTGGAACACCCCGCCAGGACCCAGCAGAGCAAACTAATCCAGGTCAGGCAGAGAGGCATGGTCTTTTTCATGGCGAACGCTCCGGCCCTTGGGCTCGTAGTCGATGGTGATCTCCTGGTCGAGGTGCAGTGCGACCTGTGCTGCAGGTGGCACGTACACGGCAGCAAAGGCTTCGCCATACAGTTTGTTGACCCACTCGCGGATGTCGCTGACCCCACCACTGAGAATTGAATTCAGTGCGTTATTGCCACTGCTGCTGGTGACCCCGAGCGTACTGCCGCCCGAACTGATCACGCTGCTGTTGTTCCGCTCATCCCCAAGCAAGGCGGCGACACCCGCGCCGGCCGCAGTGATCAGACTCTGGCTGCCGAGGTACTGCTGGGCGTTCGAGCGGCGCTCGCCGGTGATACAAGGAATGCCATACGGATCGGACAGGTAGCCGAGTCCGCCACGAATCTTGTCGGTACTCGAACTCTGGGTGTTGGAGGCATTACGACTGGCTACCGCCTTTGGCTGAGGCACCGTGCGGATGGTGCCGTCTGTGAATACGAAAGTGATCGACTCGACTTGCCCGCGGACGCAGGACAGAGTCCAGTCACCGGACGCTGTGCCGCTCATTACGGCACCCGCGACGTCCGGCAGGTCGATGCCGTTGGCGGTCAGGTTCTCGGGGCCGACCAGCACCTTGAAGGGATAGGGATCATTCACTGTGCCATCCACCGGAACTCGGCCGATCAGCGCGGTCATCGCGACCGAGCCCATCAATGTCGCATTTTCGGGAATGGTGTAGACCGGCTTCGCGCCTTCGGTACGATCAGCGGATCGCTTCAGGTCACGCTCACCCTTGGTGACTGCGCGTAGCTGTTTCTGGCTGCGATCAATAGCGTTATCTTTCAAGCCTTCCAGTGAGTTGAAGGCGGTAGGCAGACTCAATGCGGAGGAGGTCTTGGTTTTGCCTCGGGCGTCGGTGGGGGGAGCATCTGAAGGTTCAATCCACTGCATCGCATCATTGGCAGAATGCTGCCCTTCGAACTGAGCACCGTCGCCCGGCTCAAGCCCCAATCCGATCGGCATTTCCTTGCCTTTGCCGGTCAGCCCCGACAACTGGTCCTGCAATTGCGTCAGCAGACCGCGAGCCTGACGACTGTCTTGTTCCGCTTTGAACCGGGCCTCGTTGGCTTGCCGGCGGCCTTCGTCGACCTGCTGGGTCACGCTGCCAAGCGCCGTCTGGATACGCGAATCGACGCTGTTTTCCCGCTCGCGAAGGCGGTTGTTTTCCGTCTGCAGTGAGTCATTGTGTTTCTTCAAACCGAGCATGTCGCTGCGCATGGCCTTCACCTGGCCGACCAGGGTGGCGACCGTATCGCGTGGGGTATCGCCAGCAATGCCGAGCGACTTGGCTTGCTCGGCGGATAACTGAATGTTGCCCTGATCAACTGGGTTCTCTGGAGAGGGTGTGCTGCCACCCGAGACCCAGGTTTTCAGGATGATCAGCACCACGACCAGCAGCGCAGCCGGTACCAGCCATTTGAGCAATGCGTTAGCCTTCATCGTCAGCACCTCGCGCAACGGGCGGGAGCAGCACGGCGTGTTCGAGGCCAGCACCGCGGGTGACGAGGTAGGCAATCGTGGTGTCTTCAGCGCTGCCGACAGGTCCGAGGAAAGCATGCTGGAAGGCTGCGGCAAATAGCTTGGCCTGAAGTCGACGCGGATCGAGTTGCACCGTCTCTGGACCACGATTGCGCAACTTCACTGCCGTCACCCAATAATCACCGAGTCGCCAGGCGGCGATGGATGTGCTGGACACGTTTTCGGTCGGCAGAAGGGGCGGCAGTTCAGTGCGCAGCTTGAGCGGTACGCGGCGTACGCCGGGCAGGGATTCTACAGTGCGCAGCGGCGCGTACAGGCTCTGTGCGGCGTAGCGCGTCAAAACGACTGGGATCGGCGTACGATCTGGAGCAGGGACGGTGTTAGATTCCGTCTCGGTAGCCTGCACCGGAGCATTCTTGAGAATACGCACGGGCTCCAGCGGTTGATCACCAGGCGTGGCCGCGATATCCAGGAGGATGATCTCGCCCGTTGCGACCGATTGCAGTTGCAGTCGGGTCGGTGCAATGGCTTCCGACGCTCGCATGTACAGCGTGCCGCCGGTTGATTGCACGCGCAGCTTGCCCGTCAGGGTTGAGGGCACACCGACTCGAACATCCTCATCCATAAAGACCACTCGTTCCTGATTGATCACCAGAGGGACCGCGAGGGGGAGGCGTTCCCAGTGCATCAGCTCGATGGCCTGCGCTGCAGCTCCCCATAGCATCAGTGCGACGGTGAGTCCCAGGGTAGAAATCCGCTTCATGGCTCACCTCCAGGCAGGGAGATTTTTTGCGGAGTGCCCTGATAACAATCCAGTGCCAGCCCCCACTTATTGCGTTCGGGGTCCAGATCAAAACGCACGACGCGTAATGGGTACCGCACCACCACCCGTTTCACCGGTTCGGCGGCGTAATATTCATCGGCGTTCAGGTCGAGCTTGACCAACCAGCTGTCACGGTCGAGTTGCTTGACCCTGAGTTCCGGATCCTCGCTGTAGCCTCGGCCCAGAATCTCGTACACCCCACGCACCCGCTGGCGCAGTTCGCCGGCGGCCTTGCGGTACTCGTAGTCGCCATCGAGGAAGACCTTGCAAGAAGGTGTCAGGTAGGACTGCAAGCCATAGATGGCGCGGCGATAGTCCTGCTCGCCATCCGAGGGCCAGCGGTTGAGTTGGCCAAAGATGTACAGGGCAAAGGCATAGACATTTTCTGAGGGGATATCCCACCACTTGCGCGTGCTGCCCGAGCGCAGATCTGGCGGAACATGTACGGTCAGGTCGGTCGGTGCCGAGCGCCAGCCATACCAGAGTCCGGCACAGACCAGGGCGAGGATCATTACCGCTAGGCGCAGGCTGAAGATATGGGCCTGTTGGGCATCGACCTTGTTTCGAAATCGGCTCATGACTGCCACCGAGACAGGGCAGGGCGCAGTCGGCGCGAGCGGCGAACCGTCCAGGCGCCGGAGTGGAGGATCAAACTCCCGCGACCCAGGCGCCAACGGCTGGCGAGTACCCATTCGAGCTTGCGGTACAACCAAGTCTCGGGGCGAGCACGTTTGGCCCGCCGCAGTAGCGTGCCTCCGGCAAATAACACCACCGTCATGCCTGCGATCATGCTGGTTGGCGCCACGGCAATGGAGGCGGTGGCGATCGCCAGAGGAACGCCCAGCACCAGGCCAATGACCCCGCCGGTACCCAATGCAACCCACATCTCATCATTGGTCAAACCGCGTAGTACGGCAGGATCGCGATTGAGTCGCTCAGGCAGAAATGCCAGGGTGCCGTCAGCAAGGCGTTCGATAGTGTCGTTCATATCGACCTCACAGAATTGCAGCAGCCTTGGTCAGGAACCAGATGATGATCACCACCAACAGGGCACCGATACCGACCACCGCGCCGAGATCCTTCCAGGTCTTGCGCTGGTTCTGCACGTCGGCATAGACCGTCAGCGAATGCCAGGCCACGCCGAGAAAAGCGAGTAGGGCGATTAGCAGACCGAGTAAAATGCCGCCGTCGTAGGCATAGTTTTTGATCGTCTCGATCAGCCCGGAACCTTCACCACGGGAAGGAGCCTCCATGGTCGGTAGCTCGGCAAAAGCTAGGCTTGGGCCGAGTACCAACAACAGACCGATCAGGCGCTGACTGGCGCGATCACGCAGGTTGTTTTTCAGGGGGACAAAGCACTTGAGCATGACGGTGATCTCCGGTGTTAGGACAGGGTGAAGAACATCAAAACCAGCAAGGTGAGCAGCACGCGCGCGGCGCTGCCGCCAAATGCGCCGAAGCGCACACTGCCGGTGGCCCAACCCCGGTAGGCCGTCCACATCACCCAGGTGCACCAAAGCAAAGCCAGAACGAGAACCAGGGACAGCCACAGCGTCGAACTGCTCTGTGCCGAGAAGCCGGAGGCGTTTTGGAAGGCAGCGATCTGGGCGTCAGTCATGCTCATGGCGAGGACTCCGCGGACGAGGTGTCGAGGCGGTAATCGCCGACCAATTCAGCGGGATCGCGCGGTTGGGCGCGAGAGGGGGACAGATAGCCCTGCACACCCTGGTGAATACGTTGGATGTCCTGAGACAAGCGGGGATAGTCGAAGCGATAGCGTTCGTGGGTTTCAGACTGGCTGGATGCTTCAGCTCGTGCCGCTAGGCGCTCGAGAGTGTCGAGCTGCTGCTGAACTAGGCTGAGCTGATCCTGCTCATGAGCAGATGCGGCATAACTGATGCCATCGACGACAGCCAGCGAGAGTAGTAACAAGCAGCGAAAGACGGTAGTTGGCATGATGCTGGCCCATATGGATCTGGGAGCAGAATCAAGTCAGAAGTCGAATTATTCCGTAAGAAACCTGAGGTCTGATGAATCGTTTTTTTCGGGGAAGGACTGGGGATGTTTACATTACAGCTAAGGTGGTCCTTCGATCTTTAGTGGAGAGAATGGTTGAGGCTCTAGGGAAACTCCACTCTCGATGAGCTTCGTTAATAACGATATCGTCACAACCCAATTTCATGACATTTACTCTTGAACAAAAAGTCTGTTTGAAATACGCTCCTGGCGGGCCACTTGCTGCCCGCCCCCTCCGCCGATTGGCTTGGTGAAAGCAAGGTTCAAATCCTAATGGTGATTCTCACCGGCAGGTCGCAAAGGAGGGACGACACGCATCGCGATGCCGGTAATTCGAGAATACGTCATGAGCACAATTGAAATCCTCAAGTCGCAAGCCAAGCGCTTGCGCAGCCACTTCGTTATTAACAATATCCATCTCAGTCATTCCCAGGCACTAGAAGCCGTTGCGGCAATCCACGGGCATAAGGATTGGAACACTGCATCAGCGATGGCCCCCAAGACACCACATGGCGCGAGCAACACAGCATCCCCTGACCTATCCGTGCCCCTTCATGCGAAAGCTAGCGTGACGACCATCTGCATCACTGTCGACATGTCCATTGAAGCAGTACGGTCAGAGGTTGAAGAATGCATGAGCAGCGGGCATGACTCCATTCGATTGCGCCTCGATGCGGCTTCCAGTGGCTTCCAGCATCGCGAAGCCTATCAGGTCGCCAGAGAGATCGAAGCGCAAGGCGTTCACGTTGAAGTGGATAGCCCGTTATCGCTGTAAACGTCTATGAATTTCCGTGAACACCGCTAAAACATTGGTGGTAGGCCTCGCTGGAGGCCTACCGCTGACTCTCTCAGGATCGCTATCGATTTCCGTCCAATCCTGACAGAGCCCAACCGTGACAGCACCCATCCGCCGCGCTACATCCCTTCGCCCTGGTCAGTTCAAATACCTAATTCGTGTTGTTTCTGTGACAGGCCGTATGCCTAAGCGTGACGTTTTATTGCTTTGGGTCACACACACACACACACACACCACTGACATTCGCATTATTGAGTTGGTCCATGAACGAGCCCCATGAAAGACAGGACACCGTTTCCCCCTTACGATAAGGGATAGGCAAACGGTTATGTTTATGACTAACAGCAACGATAAGAGTGGGGAGCTTTTGGGCCAGGAGCGGCGGCGCCGCTGGAGTCCAGAGCAAAAACTGGCCATGGTTCGCGAGAGTCTTGAGCCAGGGCAAAGCGTTTCGGTGGTGGCTCGGCGTAACGGCATCAATGCCAACCAGCTGTTCCTGTGGCGCAAGCTGTATCAGGACGGCAGCCTGTCGGCGGTCAGTGCTGGCGAAGCCGTGGTGCCGGCCTCGGAACTGAGCGACGCGCTCAAGCAGATCCGTGAACTGCAACGGATGCTGGGCAAAAAAACGATGGAAGCAGAAATCCTCAAAGAGGCCGTGGAGATCGCCCGGTCGCGAAAATGGATTGCGCACTCACCCTTGTTGCCGGGGGACGACCAGTGAAGCTGGTCAGCGAATGTCTCGGTGTGGCGCGCTCGCAATTAACGGTTCGAATCAAACAATCGGTATCGCCCCAGGCACGGCGAAGCAGACCTGTGGACGATGCTGATCTGGTGGTCGAAATCCAACAGCAGGTCAGCGAGTTGCCCAGCTATGGCTACCGTCGTGTCTGGGGATTACTGCGTCGGGAACGTGAAACCCAGTCGCTGCCCGCGATCAACGTGAAGCGGGTTTACCGGGTCATGCGTGATCACAACTTGCTGCTGGAGCGTCGTATCAAACAACCCGGCGTGCCGCGTCGGCACGAAGGCCGTATTGCGGTGCAAACCAGCGATACACGCTGGTGCTCGGACGGCTTTGAGTTCCGCTGCGAGGACGGCGCCAAACTGAGCGTAACCTTCGCCCTGGACTGCTGTGATCGCGAAGCCATCGGCTGGGTCGCCAGCCCGACCGGGTACAGCGGCGATGACATCCGCGACTTGATGCTGGAGAGTGTGGAAAAGCGCTTCGGTGATCAACTGCCTGCAACGCCAGTGCAGTGGCTAAGCGACAACGGCTCGGCGTACACCGCCGAACAGACGCGTCTGTTTGCTCGACAGATCGGTTTGCAACCGGTGACCACCCCAGTGCGCAGCCCACAGAGTAACGGCATGGCCGAGAGCTTTGTGAAGACGATCAAGCGTGATTACGTGGCGCATATGCCCAAGCCGGATCGAGAAACGGCGTTGCGCAACCTGGCAATTGCCTTCGAACATTACAACGAGCAGCATCCGCACAGCGCCTTGAACTATCGCTCACCGAGGGAGTTCAGACGCTTGGCGGCAGCATCAATTTAACAGGGAGTTGGTGTCCGGTTTTGCAGGGGCAAGCCCACCAACCTAGTAACGCTTTCGGGTTTGTGAGGTGCATGAGCAAGCCGCGCCGGTAGAGGCCAAAGCTCGAAACAGCGGGTGATGCTGCCATTTCGTTTTCAAGCTTCGCATTCGAGGTCGCGGCGGAACGTCCGGCTTTAATAGCGAGGTAAAGCAGGTATATTCCGCCGACTATTTTTAATGCAACGAGCGCCTGAGCATACTGTGCCAGGATGGCTGAGACGCCTGTAGCTGCCATAGATCCCCAGAAAAACGAACCGCTGATCACGCCGGCCGCCAGCAGAAGTGCAGGCTTGCGGCCTTGATGAATTGCCACGCCCATAATCCGCATGTTGCTGGGGCCGGGGCTCGCCGCTCCAACGATGTAGGCTGTGAAGACGAACAGCAAGTGATGAAAATCAAATGACATGAGTAATCCCTTGATAGCGTCGCATACCGGTCAGCATTCCGAGTGTCGATAGTGTGCCGCCATCCTGTTAACTGTCCAGGCGCCAGCAACTCGCCGCCACTGCCTGTCCTGTAACTTCTGCTTCCAACTGCAGTAGGCAGCCTGAGTCAGGTGCCCCTCCAAGCACTTCCAGCTTGAGCTCCTGACGGGAACTGGTGATGTACAGAGTGGTGCCATCTTTGCCTGCGAAGCAAAGGTCGGAAGGACTGGGTACTGGAAGGCCTATCATTCGGTCCAGATTGCCCTCTGCATCGAAGCGCGCGAGACTCCAGCCATCACGCTGGGTTGTCCACACGCCGCCCTGCGCATCCAGGGCCAGGCCGCTGAGACTTCCCCCGCCGCGTGGCAAGGTAGCCAGTCGCCGCACGCTGTTGCTGCCAGGCTGCATCCTGAGGATGTCGCCTGTCCCTGGTGCGATGGCGTATAACGCTGTGCCGGTAGCATCCCACCGAAAGCCGCTGACTTGTTCGCTCAAGCTCCAGCCATGGCGCAGTTCTCCCTCAACACTCACCTCACCAATTACGCAGCCGCTTGACGTTCTGGTACATCCCCACAGCGTGCCTGATGGGTGGGTGCCCAAGGCCAGGAGGCGGGAGCCCAGGAGATCCTGCATGGAATGTTCCGCGCCTTTCCAATCGATCAGTGACCAGCCTCCTGCGTGGGCTACCAACAAGCCATCATGGTGCATCTCCATGGCGCGCACAGGGAAGTCCAATCGGCTCAGAATGCGGCTGCTGCGACCGTCCCAGCAATGTATCGCCGGTGCGAGGGTGTCCGCCCAATAAAGCCGTTTTTGCTCGGCGTGCCAGCGTGGGAAGGCACCATGGAAAGCCCATGGCCCGGGCACCACGTTCGTAGCGCTGGTCGGGTGGGCTGAGGGCTCACCCCGCAGATGTTCGCCGACCCGCCGCGCTGCATCTGCCAGCTCCGGACCGAGCAATGTCAAACGCTCCAGCGTGAGTCGATAGGCCGGCCCCGCGACGCTCAGCGCACCGCGCACGTTGCCATGCTTATCGATGATCGGGGCGGCGACGCAACGCACTCCGAGCCGTATCTCTTCATCATCCAGCGCGTAGCCGCGAGTACGGGTGATCTGTAGTTCGGCCAACAAGCGTCGGCGATCGGTGATCGTCAGCGGTGTCAGTGGTTCCAGCACCAGTCCCTTGAGAATGTCGTCACGGGCGCCTGGCGCCAGCGCCGAAAGGATGGCTTTGCCCTGGCCGGTGCAGTACACCGGCTTGCCCTGGCCCAGGCTGGCCGCAGAGCGCAGGGTGTGGGCACCATCGCAACGCTCCAGCGACAACACCTGGTTACCGTCCAATACGGCCAGGTAAGAGGTTTCTCCTGTGAGGTCACGCAATGCACGAAGCTCGGCGCTGGCGGCGGCCACAAGGTCCGGCTCCAGGTAAGCGTTACGTACCATCTCCAGATAATTGAAGCCCAGCCGGTAGACCTTGCGTGTAGGGTCGCGCCGAATCATGCCGCGCTCCACCAGTGTGGCGAGGATGCGGTACATCGTTGTGCGTGGCAATTGAACCTGAGCGGCCAATTGCGTTTGGCTGATGCCGTTGGGAGTTGCGCCAACGGCTTGCAAGACATCCAAGGCTTTTTCCAGCGCGCCCGTGCCATCCCCGGTCTTCATCGAATATTCCCGCCTTTTGGAACTGATCTGGTTGGTAACCCATTCTGCTGCTTTTTCATTCGGTTTTCCGCCATAGAATCGAACTCAGCGGGGCAGGTTACGGGTTGAGTTCCACATGGTGGGAATACCGGGCTGCTCATCAGATGCCGTATCGTTTGGAGAACCTATAAGAATGTCCACCATCCACACCTACGCTGACGCTCATGAAAGCGCTTCGGGCAAGCGGGTTGAAGTCAGTGATGAAGTCCTGGCCAAGCTCGCCACGTGCAGCAGTGGTTCGTTAACGACCCAATTATTCAAGCGTGGTTTTCGCCAGCCCGCGCTGGTCGGCCTGCGCGCTATGACGCGTGACACCAAGCCGTTCGCCGGGCGCGCCTTCACCATGCGCTTTATCCCGGCGCGTGAGGATATCGATACCTACGCGACGATGACGACCAAACCCAATGACGACAACCTGCAGTGGCAGGGCGTCGAGCAGATTCAGCCGGGTGATGTATTGGTGATCGATAGCCGCAATGACCCGGCCGCCGCCTCTGCTGGCAATATCCTGGTGACCCGGCTGCTGGCGCGCGGCGCCAAGGCCATCGTGACGGACGGCGCCCTGCGCGACGGCACCGAGATCGCTGGCATGAACCTGCCGGCCTACGCCCGTGAGATCACGGCAACTACGCGCATTTCCTATCACCACGTTGCCGATCTGCAAGTGCCGATCGGCTGCGCCGGTGTCGCGGTTTATCCCGGCGACATCATCGTCGGTGATGCCGACGGCTTGACCTTGGTGCCGGCCCATCTGGCCGAAGAATTGGCCGAGGTCTGCAGCGTGCAGGACGACCTGGAGCATTACCTGGCCATGCGCATTGCCGCAGGTGAAGCCTTGTGGGGCGTTTACCCACCCAGCCCGGCTTCGATCGCCGATTACCACACCTGGGTTGCCAATGGCCGCCCGACCATTCCTTCAATCATTGACCGCAAGGAGGGCTGACCGTGGCCGAGCACACTTACGCCCAACTGATTCGTCGCTATTTCGATGCCTGTAACGAGGCTGACTACGACAAATTGGTGTCCTGTTTCACCCCGGACGCGGTGCATTACTTCCCGGCCGGCCTGCCGGATATTCCATGGCGCACCGCCGACGCCATTGCCCGTAAGTGGCAGTGGTGCGTGGAGAGCCTCGGTTCACAGTGGACCATCGAGAAAATTTTGGTCAGTCACGACAGCCATGAAGCGGTGATCGAATGGACGCACTGGAAAAGCAAGCTGACCACGGCCCTGCGCGGGGATGAGTGGTATGTGTTCGACGAGCAGAGCGGTCTGATCAAAGAGATTCGTGCGTATTACGCCTCGCCTGCGGATAAGGCGATCGCGATCAATGAACTGGTGGATTTCGACTACGCAGGTCGTGGTTACAACCTCGGCCCTGCGGCGCACTGAACGGAGATCGACATGAGTAATCAACAAGACCCCGCATTGGTTGGCATCGACGAGGTTGTAGCCAAGGCAGTAGACGCCGCGGTTACCTGGGCCGAATCAACAGCTGTTGTGCGTGCCACTTTACTGCGCGGATTAGCTTCCGCCCTTGAGCACAACCAGGCGCAACTGGTCGCCATCGCGGACCGTGAAAGTGGGCTGGGTGAAGCGCGGCTCAACGGTGAAGTCGCACGTACCGCGTTCCAACTGCGTGGGTTCGCCAGCGAAGTGGAGGCGGGCGTGCCTTATCGCCGCGTTGTCGATGAGGCCATTGCCGGCACCCCACCGGTTGGCAGGCCGAAACTGGTGCGAGTGCAACGTCCGCTGGGGCCTGTAGCGATGTTTTCCGCGAGCAATTTCCCGTTCGCTTTTTCGGTACTCGGCGGCGACACGGCCTCTGCGCTGGCCGCCGGCTGCCCTGTGGTAGTCAAGGCACACTCGGGCCACCCTGCGCTGTCCCGTGCCGTATTCGAGGTAGCCGCAGCAGTCATTCGCGAGCAAGGGTTGCCCGAGGGCGTACTGAGCCTGGTTGAGAGTACCTCACGTGCAGGCGGTACTTACCTGGTGCAGCACCCCGCAATTGCCGCCGTAGCATTCACGGGCTCTTTCCAAGGGGGCAAGGCACTGTGGCAAGCGGCAAATGAACGTGCGCGTCCGGTGCCGTTCTTTGGTGAGTTGGGCTCTATCAACCCGCTGGTGGTGTTGCCGGCAGCACTGGATCACAACAGTGAAACGCTCGCCAAGACACTTGCGGCCTCCATTACGCTCGGCTGCGGTCAATTCTGCACCAGTCCAGGCCTGATCGTGGTTTTGGAATCGCCCCAGTCTCAGCGTTTTGTCGCTCAGTTTGCCGAAGCCATCGCCCCCATCGGCACCCATCGCATGCTCACAGCAGGTATGCAGAAGGGGTTCGAGGCTGCTGTTGCCGCTGTTGCGCAGCACGCGACACCTGTCTTTGACAAAGCTGCGGATTGTGCCGGACCGGCACCTCAGTTGTTGGCCGCCGCTGCAGAAGCATTTATCGCCAACCCGCACCTGCGTGAGGAGATGTTCGGTCCAGCCGCGTTGATCGTCACTGCCCGGTCACTGGCTCAGGTCATTGAGGTGCTGGACGTGGTGGGTGGGACCTTGACCACCACGCTGTGGGGCGCCGAAGAATCCAGTGAATTCAATCGGCAATTGGTGCGCGCCGCTGAGCGTGTATCGGGTCGCGTCTTGTTCGGCGGCGTGCCGACCGGAGTTGCTGTGTGTCACGCGCAGCAGCATGGCGGACCATGGCCATCGTCTACCACTCCACAAGCCACCTCGGTCGGTTATGCCGCGCTCGAGCGTTTCTTGCGCCCGGTGGCGTTGCAAGACGCGCCGGCCTGGGTCCTGGGTTAAACGGAGGGCGTAACGATGATGCGACATATCGTAATGTTCCGGCGCCTGGCGGGTGTCGAACCGCAGCCTGAACTGGAAGCGCGTCTGGTCGCGCAGATGCGCGGCCTGGAGAAGGAGATCGACTTCATCCGCCAGTGGAACGTGGCCGCCAATGAGCTGCACCGGCCGATCTGCTGGGACTACATCCTTGAGTCCACCTTTGATGACGGGGCGGCGGTCGAGCGTTACCTGCCGCACCCTGCGCACCAGGCCCTGGTGGCGGACCTCAAACAGTACTTCGAATGGGTGGCAGTGGATTACAGCGTCTAGACCCCAGCAGCGCCTGACCTGTTGCCCGGGGCAGGCGCTATAACAACAAGATCCGGCATTGCAATGCCGGGCGGAGACGTAAATGAACAAGAAAAAGAACTACCGCTGGACGATCCTGACGATGCTGTTCCTCGCCATGGTCATCAACTATATCGACCGCGCAGCCTTGTCGATCGCAATGCCGTTTATCACCCAGGAATATCACCTCACGCCTTCGGAAAAAGGCATGATCTTCAGCAGCTTCTTCTTCGGCTACGCGCTGTTTTGTTTTATTGGTGGTTACCTCGCCGACCGCTTCGGCCCCAAGCGCGTACTGACCTGGTCCATGAGCTTCTGGTCGGTGCTGTGTGGCTCCACCGCGTTGGCGTTCAACTTCTGGTCGTTGCTGATCGTTCGCGCATTGTTTGGCGTCGGTGAGGGCCCGGTGTCAACCACTGCCAACAAAACCGTCAACAGCTGGTTTCCAATCAAGGAGCGTGCCCGCGCCATCGGCCTCAATCAGGCCGGGGGGCCATTGGGCGGTGCCTTGGCCGGCCCCATTATTGGTTTTCTCGCCCTGTGGTTGGGCTGGCGCGTTGCCTTTGTGGTCATTGCCGTGATCGGCTTGGTCTGGGCGGTCGCCTGGTACCGGTTGGCCACGTCGACGCCGAACGAGCACCCTAAGGTCTCGCCCCAGGAACTGGCCGAGATCAACGAAGGCCGTGAGGCGCCCGTCTCCACCATAGAAAACGCGCCACGCACGCCTGTCTTGGAGATCATTCTGCAGCGTTCGGTGTTGGTCACTGGTGTTTCGCTGTTTTGCTACAACTACATCCTGTACTTCTTCATGACCTGGTTTCCCAGCTACCTGATCGACGCCAAGGGCATCGACCTCAAGGCCATGAGCATCGTTACCGCCTTGCCTTGGCTGGTGGGCACCGTTGGTTTTGTCTGCGGCGGCCTGCTCATTGACTGGGTGTTCAAGCGCACCGGCAAGCAGTTGTTCTCGCGCAAAGTGGTTCTCGTCACGTGCCTGTTGATTGCGGCGGTGTGTATCGGGTTGACCGGTCAGGTTCAGAGCGTGACAGCGACCGTGGCGGTAATGACCGTCGCCATCGGTTTCTTGATGCTCACCGCGCCGGCCTACTGGTCGCTGATCCAGGATGCGGTACCGGATCACCAGGTCGGCACAGCGGGTGGGTTCATGCATGGGCTGGCCAACCTGTCGGGCATTGTTGCGCCAACGGTCACTGGCTTTATCATCCAGTCCACCGGCACTTACAGCAGTGGTTTTGCCTTGGCCGGTGGCCTTGGCATCCTCGGTGCGCTGATCGTGGCGTTCTTTGTTGGCCAAAAGCCGCAGAAACGCGAAATGGCTATCGCCGCCGCCTGACCCTGTGAAACGCCGGCGAAAGTCGGCGACCGTAACGAATTTGGGAACTTGTCATGCCTACGCTGCTTATCACCGGCGCTGCCGGTATCGTCGGAACCGCGCTGCGGCCCTTTCTTCGTCAGCGCTATGCGCTACGCCTGCTTGATCGTAAACCTGTTGAAGGTCTGGTGGCAGGCGAGACGGCAGTGGTCGGTGACCTGACCGACCCGGCCTGTGTGCAACAGGCCGTCAATGGGGTAGATGGCATCCTGCATCTGGCCTGCGCTCACGGTACCGACATTGAGTTCATCAGCACGGTCGAGCCCAATTATCACGCCACCTTGTACCTGTTGGAGGCTGCGCTGCAGCATGACGTAAAGCGTTTTGTGTTCGCCAGCAGCCATCACGTGTTGGGCCAGCACCGCAGTGACGCCGCTGAGTACTTTGACGACATGCCTGTGGCGCCCGACAGTTACTACGCGTTGAGCAAGGTATTTGGCGAAGCGGCGTGCGCCATGACCTCCCAGCGCAATGACTTGGCCACGTTCATTGTGCGTATTGGTAATGCTGACCCTAAGGTGTCCGATGCCCGCCGTCTGCGCATGTGGACCAGCGCCCGCGACTTGGCGCAGTTGCTATTGATTGGCCTGGAGCACCCGGACGTGCATCAGGAAATCGTCTACGGCGTCTCCGAAAGCCCCAATCCGCTGTTCCACAACCGGCGCGCTCGCGCCTTGGGCTACACGCCGCTAGATAACGCCGGTGAACATCTTGCCGAGCATTATCTGCCCTACGAGGCCATGGCGCCCGAAGGGTCGGGCCGCGACCACGTGGGCGGTGCCTATGCGGGTGTGCCGCTGGCCAGTGTGTTGGAGCGTGTATGAAGATCGTCCGTGTCGATACGATAGTGGTGGAGATTCCGTTCCAGGATGGTGGCAAAGGGCAGGGCGGTACGCCTTCTACCTGGCGCACCCTGGAAAACGTACTGATCCGTCTTGAAGACGAGCAGGGCAATATCGGCTGGGGTGAAGCCTTCGGTTACTTCGTTGCCGACGCAACCAAGGCGCTGATCGATCGTCTGATTGCACCGCTGTTGCTGGCGCAAGACATCACTGATATCGCCGCATGGAACATGGATTTGCAGCGACGTCTGCACCTGTTTGGCCGTTATGGGTTGACGATGTTTGCCATCTCGGGGATCGACATCGCCCTGTGGGACCTGGCCGCCAGGCGGCAGGGCGTGCCGTTGCATCGACTGTTGGGGGAATCCTGTCGCGACCAGGTACCGGCGTATGCCAGCCTGGTGCGTTATGGCGATGACAAGATTGCTCCGGCTACCTGCGAAAAAGCGATGGCGATGGGCTTCACCGACCTCAAGCTGCACGAGGCCACCCTGCACGACATCGCCGCCTGCCGACGCGCCGTGGGCGATTCGGTGCCACTGGCCACCGATGTCAATTGTTCGTGGAGCGTGCAAGACACCCGCGATTGGCAGCCGGCGTTGGCGGATCTCAACCTGGCCTGGCTGGAAGAGCCAATCTTTCCGCCCGAAGACTTCGCCACGCTCGCCAGCCTGCGCGGTCAGGGAGTACCGATTTCCGCCGGGGAAAACTGGTGCACGGCGGTACAGTTCGAGGAGGCCTTGACGAGGGGCGCGGTCGATTCGATCCAGCCCAGTGTGACCAAGGTCGGAGGCATTTCCGAATGTTTGCGCATTGCCGAGTTAGCGCGCGAGCACGATGCCGTGGTACTGCCGCATTGTCCGTACTTTGGTCCCGGGTTGATCGCCACTCTGCACTTGGCGGCGGTCCAGCCTTGGGTTCCCCAAGTGGAGTACCTGTTTGTGGAACCGGCGGACTGGCTGTACCCGGTCGAGTCGCTACGCCAGGGCAACCAGTTACTGATTCCCCAGGATGCCGGGCTTGGCGTGGACATTGATCTGCAGGTGATCGAGCGTTTCCGGCGTAGTTGACGTTTCATCCTTTTGTGAATTGATAAACCGTCGTCGCCGCGCAACCGGCGGCCGGGTTTGCCGTGCCTGATCCAGGCGCAGGAGGTCCCATGCAACCTGTCGTACTGAGCAATGCCACTTGGACATTGAGTTTGCTGCCCGCCTGGGGCGGTCGTATCGCCGCCCTGCGCGCGAACGGGCTGGATGTGCTGGTGCCGATCGACAGCGAAGGTTTCGATCCGCTGAATTGGCCCAGGGCGGGCGCTTATCCACTGATGCCGTACTCCAACCGCCTGCGTAACGCGCAACTGAGTTTTAACGGTTGCGTGCACAGCTTGCCGGCCCATCCAGCGGCTGCCCCGCATACCTTGCACGGCGTGAGTCACACACTGGCCTGGGACGTGGTCAGCGCAGCTGCCGATCAGGTGCTGATTGCCTGTGATTATGAAGGTGAGCATTGGCCGTGGGCGTTTCGTGCCGAGCAGCATTTTGCCTTGTCCGGCAATTGCTTGCGTATCACGTTAGCGTTGACGAACAACGGCGAGCAACCCATGCCCGGCGGACTCGGTTTGCACCCGTATTTCCAGCGCCACCCCGGCCTGCGCGCGCACTATGCGGTCGGCCGTGATTGGGCCATTGATTGCGACTACCTCGTCACTGGCGAGTACCTCGACCAACCGCGCAACGTGGTGTTCGAGGCGGACGATGCGCGAGCACTGGCCCATTACCAGTCGCGTTGGGATGGGCATCTGCAATTGGCGTATGACAGCGGCCGGCTCGACCTGCATGCATCGGCACCGCTGAGTCATTTCGTCGCCTTCGCCCCGGCCAATGCCGACTACCTTTGCCTGGAGCCGGTGTCGCACCTTGCCGACGCCTTTAACCAGCCGCGTCCAACTTGGTACGACGTGGGCACTCATGAACTGGAACCAGGGCAAGGCCTGAGCGCAACCCTTGATTTCACCTGGCACGACACCTGACGTCATCCACTGACCGCTAAACCGAAACCCACCATCGAGAACAACAATAATGAAAAGATCCTCACATGAGGCGGGCTTCGCTCGCGCTGCAAAACCTTTGACACTGCTGCTCAGCCTTGGCCCCCTGGCGGCCCAGGCCGATCTGATCGATGATGCTCACGGCAACCTGACCTTGCGCAACTTCTACTACAACCATGACTTGCGGGACTCGATCAAGCCGGCACAGTCAAAGTTGGAGGAGTGGGCACAGGGTTTCATCTTCAAAGGCGGCTCGGGTTACACCGACGGCACTGTTGGCGTCGGTGTGGATGTCTACGCGGGCCTAGGGCTCAAGCTCGACTCGTCGCCCTCGCGCAGTGGCACCGGATTGCTGCCTGGCGCATACGACCGCGCCGGTGGTCCGCGCAATGCCGACCCGCGTTCGGTCGACAATTTTTCCGAGGCCACCGCTGCGCTCAAATTGAAGTATTCCAAGAGCGAACTGAAGGTGGGTGGCCTGTTTCCGAAAATTCCGCTGGTCACTTCCGGGGATTCCCGACTGCTGCCGCAGTTTTTTGAAGGCGCGATGCTCGACATCCGCGAGTTCGATAATCTCGATATCAGCCTGGGCCAGATGCGCCGCGTCAATCAGCGCGAATTCGCGGGCAGTCGTGAGATTCAGGTGGGCAATTACTACAGCGTGTTCAGCGACCGCTTCAATTACCTGGGCGGTACCTGGCGCATCAACCCGCAATGGACCGCAGGCGCGTGGGGTGGACGTCTGGAAGATGTCTATCAGCAAAATCTGTACACCGTGACCCATACGCACAAGGCAGGTGAGTTGAACCTGTCGGGTACGCTCAATTACCTCGACACCGGTGAGTCCGGCGCTGAACAGGCAGGCAAACTCGACAGCCGCATGGCGTCCGGGATGCTCAGCGCCAACCTGCGTGCGCAGACTTTCCGCATCGGCTACCAGTACAACGCCGGGGACAGTGCGCTGCCGTTTATTCACGACACCGATCTGCCAGGAGTGGCTAACGCGGTTCAGGTTCTACGTTTCGACCGTGCCCAGGAGCGCTCGTGGCAGGCGCGTTATGACCTGGATTTTGCGCCGCTCGGCGTGCCCGGCCTGACGGCTTTTGCTCGTTACGTGAAAGGCGACAATTTCAAGGTTGCAGGTCAGGACGCCAGCGAATGGGAGCGCAACCTGGATATCACCTATGTGATTCAGGACGGCCCACTGAAAAACCTTGCGCTGCGCTGGCGCAATGTCCAGTTGCAAGGGGATGCAACCGGGCGCCGGGATGAAAATCGGGTGATTCTGGCCTATACCTTGCCGCTGTTTTAGTAGCCGTAATTGATCACGTTGCCGCACTGCATGCAGTGCGGCAGCTTTGTTTTATGGAGGTGCATTCATCATGACTCAAACCTACCGGCTCGATGCCGCCATGCAAGCCTATGTCGAAGCCAGCCAACGCTTCTCCCCAGCAGATGGCAGCCTGGCCGCTCGGCGGGAAGCGTTCTTGCGTGCCTGCCGAGCGTGTACGCCGCCTGCGCCCGACGACTGGCGGATTGATGATCTCCAATGGCAGGGATTGCGCTTGCGATGCTACCGACCCGACGACATCACCCCCGTGGGAGGCTGGCCAACTCTGCTTTACATCCACGGCGGCGGCTGGGATTTGGGTAGTCTTGATACCCACGACTGGTTTGCATACGCCTTGGGCCAGCGGCTGCAGGTGGCGATCGTTGCGGTCGATTATCGGCTTGCACCTGAGCATGTCTATCCTGCTCCACTGGAGGATTGCCTAGGAGTTTGGCATGGGCTGCGGCAGGGACTTGTCGATCCTGATCTCAGTACTGAACGCTTGATGGTCATCGGTGACAGTGCCGGAGGTACGCTTGCGGCGGGTTTGTGTATGGCCTTGCGAAGAGATGGATATCCTCAGCCGTTGGCCCAGGTACTGATCTATCCGGTTTTGACGGTTGCACATCAACTTCCATCCATGCAAGAACACGCCAATGCACCGATGATGACAGTGACCGGTCTGGCGAAGTCTCTTGAGGGGTTCCTGCCGAATGCGCAAGACCGACTGGACCCATGCGCCATGCCTTTAGAAGCGAAAGACTTTCGTGGGCTCGCGCCGACGTTCGTCGCCGTGGCGCAAATTGATCCCCTGCGAGATCACGGAGTGTCCTATCACGATGTGTTGGTGGCTGATGGCGTGGACACACAATTACACATCGCGCGAGGCATGGTGCACTCAGGGTTGAGGGCTTTCGGAGCGCCAGTAGTGGAAGCCGCTTGGGATTCCATAGCAATGTTCGTGGAGAAAAAACTGTAGTCTCAGCACTGCCAACGATGCATTCCAAGCCTGCTCTGATCAACTCGCGGCCCTGGTTTGATGTGCTGGATCCATGGGTGGATGCCAGCTTCAGGGCCACTGTCGATTATTAGTAGATATTTAGCTCAGTTGCGAATTACAGGGTTCCACTGCCGCTACTCTTAAGGGCTGCAGCGACTGCCGCTGAAAGTGAGGTGGTGGTCCTGCCGATCAGCTTCGACAGCTGGTGGCTGTCATCGAAGAGTGCACCCTCAGATGCGCTGACATCGTACCCCGCGACGGCGCGCGCCAGTGGTTCGGGCAAGCCAAAACCCGTTAGTGCATTGGCGTAGTCCGCCTCAGGCAAATTCTTGTACGGAATGTCTTTACCGATTTGTCGTGAGATTTCTGCAGCAAGCTCAGAGAGTGTCCATGCGGTATCGCCAGCCAATTCGTAAATTTTGCTCTCCTGGCCTTCACTGGTGAGCACTACTGCAGCGGCTTGCGCGTAGTCTTCGCGTGTCGCCGCCGCAATCTTGCCAGCACCTGCGCTGCCAATAAAAGCGCCGCCAGCAAGCGCTCCAGGGATAAAGCCAGTGTGATTCTCGGCGTACCATCCGTGACGCATGATGGTGAATTCAAGGCCCGAGCCTCTGAGCTCTGCTTCCGTTTGGCGGTGCTCTGCGGCGAGGCTCAATGATGAGGTGTCTGCATGGAGAAGACTGGTGTAAACGATGCGCTTCACGCCTGCCTGCTTTGCCGCATTGATGACGTTTCGATGCTGCTCCACGCGCTTGCCGATTTCGCTTGATGAAATCAAAAGCAGCGTATCAACTCCCGTGAGGGCCGTAACAAGGGTCTCAGGTTTAGAGTAATCTGCTGTTCGAGCCGCTACGCCCAACTCGCTTGCCTTGGTCGGGTTGCGAACGAAGGCGACGATATCGGACGCGGGTACTTTCTGTTTGAGTTTCTCAACAACGAGTCGGCCGAGTTGGCCAGTCGCACCGGTGATGGCAATCATGAAGAAGCTCCTTGTACAAAAAATGTGTGCGCCGGCAGAATATTGGCTTGGCAATCTTTTTGTAAGTACGCACCTGAAGGTAAGTATGTATGTCTGATTCTGTTCCTTATGAAGTTATTGAACGGCCCACGACCGTGGCTAACCAATTACGTGAGGGGCAGCTGTTTGACGCAGGCTGCCCTTTAAGGATAATCCTTCAACACGTCACGAGCCGTTGGGGAGTATTGGTACTGGTAGCGTTAATTGCAGGCACGCACCGCTTTAGCGATCTGCGTAGAAAGATTGGAGGTGTAAGCGAAAAGATGCTTGCACAAACACTTCAATTTTTGGAATACGATGGATTTGTTATACGTAAATCATACCCGGTGGTACCACCTCATGTTGAGTATAGCCTTACCCCTATGGGGCTTGAGGTGGCACGCCATGTGGAAGTCCTCGCAGATTGGATTGAAGCGAATCTACAAGAAATCATGAATGAACGTCGCTCGCGCCAAGATTAATAGGCACCTTTCTTAAAGCATTTAATCATAAGATAAATTTGTTTTTTTTTTGCTTGTGAAAAAAATGATCCTCGCATTCTTAATATGCTCGAGCGGATAATAACTATTACTGATTTACTGTGTGCATCCTTAGCCGAGTCTGCAGTCGAAACTAAAGCATAATATTTTTGACATTATCATCTCGGATTAACGAGTGCTCTCTAAGGCGCATGCACACTAGCGGGGTTGGACTTGAAAACTCTGCTGAGGATGAAGGCATAGCGTTCCGTCCGGATAAAAAACGTCGTGTGGTCACAGCAGCGTCCGTAGGCAAAATAAGAGGTGCGCTCCATTACCAACATCGACCCCGGAGGGCAGTTTGCCGCTGGGTTCGAAATCGCCGCGCTGGATCTCTTCCAGCAATCGATGGGCAATCTGCTCGTAGAGCGAGGTGGTGCTGTCGCGAAGAATAGACGTGGGCACTGTCGGTCCATGAGCACATAGGTTGGGTTAAAAAGCGTGCCCGTTAGTCTTTTGGTAACAGCTCACCAATCATCTGCAAACAATGATTCAACCCCGGTGATACATCGCCCACGCGTCGGCTGAGGATGATTGGCGAGGTGGCGTTGTCTTCCAGCACCGGGGTGAAGCCAATGTCGTCGCGGTGCAGCAACTGCACTGAGGCCGGCACCAACGTCACCCCGATTCCCGCACCCACCAGACCGATCGCTGTTTGCAGCTCATTGGTCCATTGCGCCACGTTGATGTGCACGCCATAGGATTCGAATAACGCGATCACATGGTCGGCGTAGCTGGGCCGCGGGTTGCCGGGGGCTGCAGTCGTCTGCCCAGCCTGAGGAGCAGCAACGCCCCGAACGGGTTCGCGCGCTCGAGGACTGATACCCTCGACCAGCCGAACCGGGCCACGAGATAACCGACCGTTTATCTCGTGGTCTTCTGTGTTTCGGCCAGCACACTAGAATGGCGGCGCAATCAACAATAACAATGAGAGTGATCCGATGATGCAAGCGCAATTGTTGAGTCATCGCAGCAGAGTCTTCGACCACGCCGACCCTTACGCGGTATCGGGCTACGTCAATCAGCATGTCGGCAATCATTGCCTCCAGATGCCCAGGGCCGGCCGACCGCTGGCCAGCCTCGATCATCGCAAATTCGCCAGCCTCGACCTGTGCCGCATCAGTTACGGCGCCAGCGTGCGGGTTATATCCCATGCGCTGGACAGCATCTATCACTTGCAAGTGCTGCTGCGCGGCAACTGCCTGTGGCGTGGTCATGGCCAGGAACATTACTTCGCGCCTGGCGAGTTATTGCTGATCAACCCCGATGATCCGGTGGATCTGACCTATTCCAGTGATTGCGAAAAATTCATCCTGAAAGTCCCCTCGCGGCTGCTGGAGTCGTTGTGCGAAGAGCAGCGCTGGCGGTATCCGGGGCAGGGCGTACGGTTTCTGGAGAACCGTTATCAGCTCAATGAACTGGAAGGTTTCGTCGGTCTGCTGGCGATGATTTGCCAGGAGGCGGAAGCCACCGAGCAGATTCCCCGGGTGCAGGAGCACTATGCGCAAATCGTTGTCAGCAAGATGCTTGGCCTGATGAAAACCAACGTCATCCGCACCGATCCCGGCTCACCCTCGGCCACGTTCGAGGCGCTGGTCGATTACATTGCGTGCAACCTCAAGCAGGACATCGACAGTGAAGAGTTGGCACGCCAGGCACGGATGAGCCTGCGTTCGCTGTATGGGTTGTTCGAACGCAACGCGGGGGACACGCCGAAAAATTACATTCGGCAGAAAAAGCTCGAACGCATCCACGCCAACCTGAGCGACCCGACCTGCAACGTGCGCAACGTCACGGAAGTGGCCATGGATTACGGCTTTCTGCACCTAGGCCGGTTCTCCGACAGCTACCGAAAACAGTTCGGCGAATTGCCATCGGATACCCTAAAGCGCCGCCACTGAGATCAATGAGTAACCTGTGGCGAGGGAGCAAGCTCCCTCGCCACATTGGCAAGCATCCACCACTGACCGCTCTGCACAAAACGGATACAGGTCTGCACCCCGCGGATAGTCCGCCCCATCCCCTCGTCCTAGCATGGCCCTGCCTGAATAAAAACAATGGAGGCGGCCATGACCCTGCGACCCGAATACCTTCACTCCCTGCTTGAAGAAGACCCTGAGCAGGGCATCTATCGCTGCAAGCGCGAGATGTTCACCGATCCACGGCTGTTCGATCTGGAGATGCAGCACATCTTCGAAGGCAACTGGCTGTACCTCGCGCACGAAAGCCAGATCCCCAATATCAACGACTTCTACACCACCACCATGGGGCGCCAGTCGATCTTCATCGCGCGCAATAAAGACGGTGAGTTGAACGCCTTTATCAACGCATGCAGCCACCGTGGCGCGATGCTCTGCCGGCACAAGACCGGCAACAAGAGTTCCTACACCTGCCCCTTCCATGGCTGGACCTTCAACAACTCCGGCAAGCTGCTCAAGGTCAAGGACCCGGCGGCGGCCGGCTACCCCGCGAGCTTCAATTGCGAAGGCTCCCACGACCTGACCAAAGTCGCGCGTTTCGAATCCTATCGCGGCTTCCTGTTCGGCAGTCTCAAGGCCGATGTCGTGCCATTGGTAGAGCACCTGGGCGAGTCGGCGAAGATCATCGACATGATCGTCGATCAGTCCGCCGATGGCCTGGAAGTGTTGCGCGGTTCCTCCAGCTACATCTACGAAGGCAACTGGAAACTCACCGCCGAAAACGGCGCCGACGGCTATCACGTCAGCTCCGTGCACTGGAACTACGCCGCCACCCAGAACCAGCGCAAGCAGCGCGAGGCCGGCGATTGCAACCCGACCATGAGTGCCGGCAGTTGGGCCAAGCAGGGTGGTGGTTTCTATTCCTTCGACAAGGGCCACATGCTGCTCTGGACCCGTTGGGCCAACCCTGAAGATCGTCCGCTTTACGAGCGTCGCGATGAACTGGCCCAGGACTTCGGTAAGGCCCGCGCCGACTGGATGATCGAGAACTCGCGCAACCTGTGCCTGTACCCGAACGTGTACCTGATGGACCAGTTCAGTTCGCAGATTCGCATCGCCCGGCCGATCTCGGTCGACCGCACGGAAATCACCATTTACTGCATCGCCCCCAAAGGCGAAAGCGACCACGCCCGTTCGAGTCGGATTCGCCAGTACGAGGATTTCTTCAACGTCAGCGGCATGGCCACCCCGGATGATCTGGAAGAATTTCGTTCCTGCCAGACCAGCTATCAGGGCAGCGTGACCGCCTGGAACGACATGTCCCGTGGCGCCGAACACTGGATCGAAGGCGCCGATGAGGCGGCCAAGGAAATCGACCTGCATCCGCTGCTCAGCGGCGTGCGCACCGAAGACGAGGGTTTGTTCGTGCTGCAACACAAGTATTGGCAGCAGACCATGCTCAAAGCCTTGGCCGCCGAGCAGTCCGACCTGATTCCTGTGGAGGCCGTGCAATGACCATCACCTATGACGCCGTACGCGATTTTCTCTACCGCGAAGCGCGCTACCTCGATGACCGACAATGGGACGAATGGCTGGAGTTATACGCCCCGGATGCGACGTTCTGGATGCCGTCCTGGGACGACAACGACGAGTTGACCGAAGACCCGCAGCGGGAAATCTCGCTGATCTGGTACGGCAACCGCACTGGCCTGGAAGACCGCGTCTTCCGCATCAAGACCGAACGTTCCAGCGCGAGCATTCCGGACACCCGCACCTCGCACAACATCAGCAACATCGAGCTGCTCGAACAGGCCGACGGGCTGTGCAAAGTGCGCTTCAACTGGCACACCCTGAGCTTTCGCTACAAGACCGTCGACAGCTATTTCGGCAGCAGTTTCTACACCCTCGATGTGCGCGGTGAAAACCCGCTGATCAAGGCCAAGAAAGTGATCCTGAAGAACGACTACGTTCGCCAGGTCATCGATGTCTACCACCTGTGAGGCAGCGGTCATGACTCATTCCATCGCATTCAATTTTGAAGACGGCGTCACCCGATTCATCGACGCCAATGTCGGCGAAACCGTGGCCGATGCCGCGTATCGCCAAGGCATCAATATTCCACTGGATTGCCGCGACGGCGCCTGCGGTACCTGCAAATGTTTCGCCGAGGCCGGCCGTTATGAGTTGGGCGAGGAGTACATCGAAGATGCGCTCAGCGCGGAAGAAGCCGAGCAAGGTTTCGTCCTTACCTGCCAGATGCGCGCCCAGAGCGATTGCGTGATACGCGTGCCGACCTCTTCGCAGGTTTGCCGCACCCGTCAGGCGAGCTATGACGCCACCATCAGCGCCGTGCGCCAGTTGTCCGACAGTACCATCGCGTTGTCGCTCAAGGGCGAAGCCCTGAGCAAACTGGCGTTCCTGCCGGGGCAATACGTGAACCTCGGAATTCCCGGCAGCGAGCAGACCCGCGCGTATTCGTTCAGCTCGTTGCAGCGTGACGGTGAAGTCAGTTTCCTTATTCGCAACGTGCCCGGCGGCCTCATGAGCAGCTTCCTCACCGAAGTGGCCAAGGCCGGCGACAACATGAGCCTGGCCGGACCGCTGGGCAGCTTCTATCTGCGTGATATCCGTCGGCCGTTGTTGTTGCTAGCCGGCGGTACGGGCCTGGCGCCGTTCACGGCGATGTTGGAGAGAGTCGCCGAGCAAGGCAGTGCGCATCCGCTGCATCTGATCTACGGCGTGACCCACGATCGTGACCAGGTGGAGATGGATCGCCTCGAAGCTTTCGCTGCGCGGATTCCCAACTTCAGTTTTAGTGCCTGCGTGGCCAGCCCAGACAGCCGACACCCGCTTAAGGGCTATGTGACCCAGCACATTGAGCCAAGACATCTGCACGATGGTAACGTCGACGTCTACCTTTGCGGGCCACCGCCGATGGTCGAAGCGGTCAGCCAGTTCATTCGCGAACAAGGTGTCGCGCCGGCGAATTTCTATTACGAGAAGTTTGCCGCCAGCGCCGCTTAGTCGTGCGCTAGAACTGCGCGATACAGATTGCTTGTAGGAGTAGCCGGTCGAGGCCCGAACGCTCGCGAAGAACGCTCGTACGCCGCATCTGTTCAGAATGCCCACGTCACCGTTGACGGCCATCGCGGGCCCGCTCCTACAAAACGCTCCGTCATGAGGTACACATGGATAGATTTCGAGACAAAGTCGCACTGATCACTGGTGCCGCCCAAGGCATCGGACGGCGTGTCGCCGAGCGAATGGCTGGGGAGGGCGCGCGGTTGATCCTGGTCGATCGCTCTGAGCTAATCTACGACGTGCGACAGCAGCTAGCGCAGAACAGCGAAGTGCTCGCACTCACTGCAGATCTTGAGCAGTACGACGAATGCAACCGGGTAATGCACACCGCCATTGAGCGTTTCGGGCGTCTGGACATTCTCATCAATAATGTCGGTGGGACGATCTGGGCCAAACCTTTCGAGCACTACGACCCTCAGCAGATCGAGGCTGAAGTCCGACGGTCACTGTTCCCGACGTTATGGTGCTGCCACGCTGCGTTGCCATTCATGCTCGCGCAGGGCAACGGGGCCATTGTCAACGTGTCGTCGATCGCTACCCGCAGCATTAATCGCGTGCCTTACGGTGCGGCAAAGGGTGGCGTGAATGCGCTGACGGCGTGCCTGGCGTTCGAAACCGCGGGACGGGGCGTGAGAGTCAATGCGACGGCGCCTGGTGGAACTGAGGCGCCACCCCGGTTGATTCCGCGTAACAGCGCCGAACAAAGCACCGAGGAGAAACAGTGGTACCAGCAGATCGTCGATCAGACAATCGACAGCAGTCTGATGAAGCGCTATGGGACATTGGACGAGCAGGCGGGCGCGATACTGTTTCTGGCGAGCGATGAAGCGTCCTACATCACAGGTCTGACCATGCCGGTAGGAGGAGGTGATCAAGGATGAGAAACCATACTAGCGATACTGATAAGCGTCGTCGCTGACTCTTTTAGGTGCTCTTTGCTCTGCGGCCGCGTGAGGTAGGCTTCACCGGCACGCTTTTCCCATACCATCGTTTTCAAGCTCCCGCAGTGCGCCGTGCGCATATCATGTCTTCGATATGAATCAAATCTTGCGTTTGCAGGTCAGGCGCGCCTGGATGGTGTCGCCGATGCCCACAGGGTTGATAAAGCGCAGGGTGTCCAGGCCGTAGTTGGCCAGAGCCGGGCCCGGTTCGTCGGCGGCCCGGCACGGGAATTCATCGCCGATGCCGGATGATCGTCAGCGAAATACCGGAATCGTCCCTGAAGCCGTGCGCCGATCCCCGGCTTCCTTGAGCTTGCGGCCTAGTTCGGCGATGCGACACTCTCCGGCTTCCAACGCCTGCGCGGAGGTATGCACCGAGTAGTAACCCATGTGCAGTGGATAGGGATGCGGCACGGCCGATCCAAGGACGAATACGGCGTCGTCCTCGCTGGATGCTTCGAGCTCAATGGTTGTTTCGCCCGGCTCGAACACCACCATTTCTCCTGCCTCGACTGGGTCACCGCCACCTGCATCGAGCCTGCCCTTAGCGAGTGCCAACCAGCCCACGGAATGGCCAGCCGGCGGCTGGTACGTCCAGCGCTCGCCGGCACGCAGGGTAACGAGCAAATAATTGATGCCTTCGGGCGCAGGCACGGGGCTTTGCACGCCTTCGTGGTTGCCGACAATGATGTGTGCCGGGCCGGCTTGGCGCATGTGTTGGGCTTCGATATAGCGGCTTTCCTGTTCGCCGTTTTCCTGTTCGGCGGGCAGGGCCAGCCAGAGTTGGAAGCCCTGGAGGCGTGGCACGTCGGCGGCGGACAGTTCCTTGCCATGCCACATGCCACCGCCGGCACGTGCCCATTCCACGGCACCGTAGCCGAGCGTGCCAGACGTGCCATTGGCCGGGTCTTCGTAATGGACGGCGCCTTCGACTGGCACCGTCACGGTCGCAATGCCTGAATGCGGGTGCAGCGGCATGTCGGCCATCGCCTGGATGGTGCTCTTGTCCGCATCGAACAGGTCGAGGAACACGAAGGGCTTGGCGAACTGGCCAAGGTCGGAAGGACTCATCAACCGAATGATCGGTCCGTGCCCATGGCCTCGCGTGCGATGCGTGATGGGCCGCGCTACAAGTGCGCGCTTGTAGCCGAGAACTGCGCTCATTTTTCTTACTCCTCTTTCAGCCCCGACCCAACCGATTCAACATCGGCACACTGGTCCGGTGCTGCCACGCGATCGTTGCCGTGATGAGCAGTAGCACGATGGCAGGAACGGGGCTGCCACCAATGACAAACAGGTGAACCAGGATGGCAGCTGACATGGTGGCAGCCAATAGCAGGCCCGCCAAGCCTGCCATGGCTGGTACCAGCAAACCAATCGCGCCGATGATCTCAATCAGCCCCGTAACGATCCGGAACCATTGACCGATTCCAATGTGCTCGAATATTTCTACCATCATCGGCACTCCAGCGAGCTTGGCACCGCCGGCAGCCAAGAAAACCAGAGCGGCGAGAATCCGCAGGCCCCAGGAAACAAATTTGCTCGTTCGGCTCTGCGCGGTCGGTGAAATTGAAGTTGTCGTGTTCATGGCATATTTCTCTTGAGTAAGGGATATCAGGCTGCGAGTTGCTCAACCTGTGCTATGGCAGTCGCAACGGCCGCCTTTCGGGTCTCATCACCCAATGCCAAGCCTTCAGCACGAACGAAGGTGACGTCATTTATTCCGACGAAACCAAAAATGCCGCGCAGGTAGGTTTCCTGATGATCAAGGGAGGCGGCAGGTGCGCCCTCGCTGAAAAGCCCGCCGCGTGTCGACGCAACGATGACCCGCTTGCCGCCAGCGAGCCCTTCAACACCAGTGGCGGAGTAACGGAAGGTCTTGCCAGCTACCGCAATGCGATCAAGCCAAGCCTTGAGCTGGGTCGGCAGCGAGAAGTTGTACATGGGAGCACCAATGACGACGATTTCGGCGGCGAGGAAATCGGTCAGGAACTGCTCGTTGCGCGCGACTTGCTGCTTGGTGGCTTCGTCTTGAGGTTCTACGCCCTGGAAGGCCAAGAACTCGGCTGCGGACAAATGCCCGATGGGGTCGGCTGCAAGATCGGTGCGAACGACCTGGATGCCAGGCTTGCCTTCAGTCAGTCGCTCGACGATGGTGGCCGTGAGCTGTCGGCTGACCGATTGATGATCCAGAATGCTGGCGTCGATATGCAAAAGCGTCATGGCTAATTCCCGTGGTATACAATTGTGATTCGAGCTAACAATGAACCACCACGCCTATCACGCACAATACGGCACATAAAGAGAACCCAGTATCATGGATGTAACCGTACCGCCGCACGATTTGCAAAAGTCCGACTGCCAGAAGATCAGTCGGGTACTGGCTCGTGTCGGCGAAAAGTGGAGTGTCCTGATCATCATGTTTCTGGAAGGCGGCCCTCGCCGGTTTACAGAATTAAAGCGCTCTATCAATGGCATATCTCAACGCATGTTGACGCTTTGTCTGCGAGGCTTGGAACGAGATGGAATCATAAAGCGAACGGTCATTGCAGTCATGCCACCACATGTCGAATACGAATTGACGCTGCTTGGACGCTCTCTGACAGAACCTGTTATCGCATTGGGAGCATGGGCAAATAATCATATTTCCGACATCGACGCAGCCAGAGAGGCATTCGATAAGCAAGAAGGCGGTGACGAAAACGTGTTGGGTGGAATCTCGTCCCGAAGCAAATAGCCAGTCCTGAGCCGTAGGTTGCCCAAGCGTGGCGAAGAGAACGCCCCGACCTCAATCACGACGGATTGGCAACTTTGCGTATTCGCAGTCTCTCCATGCTCATCGACCGACATATTTCGCAAGTGGCACAACGTATTTATGATCCTGAAGACCGACGTAGCCAACTCATCCAGCTGAGTGACGAGGGGATGCGGTTGGTTGATATTGCGATTACCCGACTAGCCGAGACGAGCCTTGAATGTCTGGAACAATTGACCCAGGTGCCGGGTGAACTTGATCAGCTCGGCCACCTGCTGCATGCAGTTGAAGCGGGATGGTTGCAGGCGACGCCCGCAGACAGCAATCCACTGGCACGTTCCGAAAAGCCGGTACTCTAAGGCCCAGTAAAAGCAGGAGTAAAGAAGAAGATACTCGTTGGGGGGAGGGGACAAGATTGAACATCGCGGTGCGCTCACGACGGTCAGGTACACCGCGATTTTTTTCGCGGATGTACCCGATCGTGTCACCTGCTCAGCGCGGGTCGATTGGTGTTAGTCGACCTGCCCGTGCTTCGATGATCTCCGCGGCGTCAAACAGGTCTCCCTCGCGATAGCGCCGGCCGAGTAATTGCACTCCGCAGGGTAGCCTGCTCTCGATACCAACTGGAACTGACATTGCCGGGAAGCCCAGGTTGGCGATCCCCATCATGGACCAGTTGGCTTTTACCGCTCGTCGCATGCCTTCAAGACTTTCGATGTCCAGATTCTGCGGAAAGGCCTGTTCGGCAGATACTGGAAGCAGTATGACCGGATAGGACTCCAGAACTGCTTGCAGTTGGGCTATCAAGCTGCCGCGCCGTGCATAGCCGTGCATGTAGTCTCTTAAAGTGGGCTGCGTGCCCCACCAATCGGCTGCTACTTCAAGGGTGAACTTCATAGCCGTCAGCGCTCCTTGATCTCCTGCTTGCTCCATGAGCGGGAGCATTTCACGAAACTCCTCTATCGCAAGTAGATACCAGAGACGATAGGCTTCCTCTAGGAAGGGTAACTCTATTTCTTCGACGATGTAGCCCGCGTCTGACAGATAAGTTGCAGCACGATCTAGAGCTTCCAAGACCTCCTTTGAGGTAGTTGTCGCAGCGGATGTGCGCAGAATTCCGACTCGCATCGGGCGTTCGGCGTTTTTCGTGTTGCCGGGCATGGGCAGCGACAACAGATCCCTTGAGTCGAAGCCACTCATAGCCGAAAGAGCCAGTCGCAGATCCCCGACGTTCCGAGCAATAGGCCCGTCTGTTGCCATGACTTGCACGCAAAGAGGTTGATCTAGGTTTTTAGGGCCATACCAGCGAGGAACTAATCCAACCGTCGGTCTGATTCCTGTCACTCCACAGCAGTATGCGGGGTACCGGATCGACCCGCCGATGTCATTACCGATTGCAAGCGGCATCATGCCTGCTGCAATGGCTGCCGCGGCACCACCACTCGAACCGCCAGGTGTGTGGTCCTTGCTCCATGGATTGAGGGTCACTCCGTGTAGGTTGTTGCTGGAGAACCAGCGTAGCGAGAACGCGGGTAGATTGCTTCGTGCAGTCAGTATGGCCCCGGATTGCCGCAACTTGGCAATCGATGGTGAGTCCTCGGTAGCGATATTGCCGGCGAATAGAGTTACCCCATTGGTAGTTGCGCGGCCAGATTGGTCGATGTTGACCTTGGTCGATAGAGGAACGCCATGTAGAGGCCCGAGCAGTTTTCCAGAGGCGACGGCGCGGTCGGCCTCATCTGCCGAGGCTAATGCTTCTTCGTGATTGACCTCGGTGAAGGCGTTAATGATGGGGTTTATCGCATCGATACGGTCAAGGCAGCTTTGTACAACTTCACGAGAGGATAGTTGTCGAGTTCTGATCGCTTTGGCCAGATCCACCGCACTCCAGGTCCAGGGTTCGTTTGAGGTAAGTGGGGTATTGTTCTGCTCAAATGCTGATGTGATTGGCTCGGTTTTCATCTGTTTCTACCTTTTGTATTTGATCTAAGAGCGCGCGCGCGCGACGAAAAGCTTTATGTTCAGTCGTCGCTTTTATCCCGACTGACTACGTCCCTATGCAGCTGCCAGGCTCCGTCGATACGTTTCCAAGTGACCAGATAGCGTCCCGCCACAGCAGTGATGCGTTGACCTTGTGGGGATTGAGCAAAGAGTTGATAGGCGCCTATTTCGGTTGCTGCTTTCTCATCTCCATCGACTTCCAATGTTGTGAATTTCCCAGCGACGATGCCTTTCCTAAAAATGTCTTCGAAGAAGCCGGCGATCTCAGTTCTGCCTTTGAGCGTTGGTGCGCCGTCGGGAAGAAAACGAGCGTCATCGGTATAAAGCTCAGCCACGATTTGGCTGTTCTGGCTAGCAATGGCGTCAACCAGTTTTTTCTCTGCGAGTTGTATTTGGTCCTTTAGGGACATGAGTGGCTCCATCTATTTCAGCGGATGTTAGTAAGAGATCCAATCAGCATTGCTGAAGGATTCATGCTCTATTGAGGCGCAACCATGAAATGCTGGCCGCATGTGTGGGTATGAGGTGCTCAATCCCGAGTTACTGTCGTTACCTATAGGGGCGGTGTGGATGAAAAGATGGTGGGGCAGGTTCCACTGAAGGATCAGAGGAATTAATAGAGGGAGGGGATCGGCGTTGATGGTCTGTGCGTCTGCAGAAGTTTGTACGTCCTCCTCTAAACATAACTTGAGCAAAGGTAGTACTCCACCAGAACCATGGCTGGCTCGAAATACGGTAGTGCCGATTATCCGCGGGTAAAATATGGCGATGCGCAGTAGGTTCTGGCTGAAGGCGTTATCTGAGGGCGCTCCTCGATAGCCTTTCAGCTCATTGGCGGTGTGATTGCATGTGCGAATTCCCAACGTCACATCTGGAGTGGGCGAAGGACTGATGCCTGCACCGGTATCGTAAACCCCAGGCATTGTGGTCGGGCTACCATATTCGGTAGCGTCTGCCGCCGGAGACCTGCCGAGCAAGCCGAGGGGCAGTGTATAGTTGGTCTCGGTATGCATGGCGCCCCCCTGATCGAATCGACGATATGGGGCATCTTATGGGGCGATAAAGGTTGAACCTATCCGTTTTCAGCACAGTTTCAGCGGTGTGATGCTTGTCTGCGTAATTGCATTCGAATTGACCTGCTCGCACCGTATCGACGACCGGCAGAGAGCGGCCAAATACGGAAGTTCGTTTTTTTGTAGCTGAGAGTTTTATATCTCGCATGAAGAATCGACCTGGATTATCTAGGGAAGGTCTGAAGTACCCACCGATTTTTCATGCCCTCGCTACTTGAGGCTGAAAAATCATAAGTCGGTCGAAAATCAGACCTTTCTTGCCCTTAATTCATGGTTCTTTCCTCTGATCGCGCTGTTTCAGGGCGATCAGCCTGCATTACAGACGCACCTCGCCCATCCCCATCAACCGTTTTCGCACCATCCACAGATTCGACAAAGCGAACAAGGTTGTCTGTTGAGCGATGTTTTTCGACAAGCCACGAAAGCGCACTTTCGTATAACCAAACTGGCGCTTGATCACGCGAAACGGATGCTCAACCTTGGCCCGCACCTGCGCTTTCGCGTCTTCGATTTTGCGACGCACCTGAGCGATCAAGCTCTGCTTGCCGTGCTTCTTATACGTGCTGGGCCGCGCGGCAATCGACCAGATCATCTGGCGATCCTGATGCTCGGGACGTTTGTCCACGCCGGTGTAACCGGCGTCGCCACACACGTAAGTTTCCTCACCGTGCAGCAACTGATCGATCTGCGTCACGTCCGCCACATTGGCCGCCGTGCCCACCAGGCTATGCACCAAGCGGGATTCGGCATCGACGCCGATGTGCGCTTTCATCCCGAAGAAATACATATTCCCCTTCTTCGTCTGGTGCATTTGCGGGTCGCGTTTGCCGTCCTTGTTCTTGGTCGAACTCGGCGCGTGAGTGATCGTCGCATCGACCACCGTGCCGTGACGCAACAGCAGGCCACGGTCGCCCAGATAGCCATTGATGACCTGCAAAATCCCGCCTGCCAACTCATGTTTTTCCAACAAGCGGCGGAAGTTGAGGATCGTGGTTTCATCGGGAATCCGATCCAGATTCAAGCCCGCGAACTGGCGCAGAATCGTCGTTTCATATAGTGATTCTTCCATCGCCGGATCGCTGTAGCCGAACCAGTTCTGCATCAAATGAACGCGCAACATGGCCATCAACGGATACGCCGGACGGCCCCCTTCGCCCTTTGGATAATGCGGCTTGATCAAAGTAACCAAGCCCAGGGCACCACCTGATCCATCTCGATCAGGAAGCGCTCGCGGCGGGTCTGCTTACGTTTGCCGGCGTACTCGGCATCGGCGAAGGACATCTGTTTCATCGGGACTCAACCGTCGTGTTCGTGTCAGGCGGGGTTTTCACCAGATTTGGAAGTCTTCTTCAGAGTTTCCCTTACCCTGTAGGTGCTTTAGAACTCATCCAATAAGAAGAGCATGCCCACAATGTTCAGTCTTCCAGGTTCGCGCGGTGATCGAAAAACTCGCCTGCAGCTCATAGCTGCCTTAGAGGGAAAGCAAGACCAACCCGAGTTCCGCGCAAGCGCCAGGGATCAAGAACTCAAGCGCGCATGGGAGAGCGCAGCCAATAGAGAAAAGGGACTGACGGCACACGTCAGTTTATTGGAAGCCGAGCTTGAGGCAGCTCGTGCGCATTGTCAGCAGCGGAGAACAAGATTGAAGCCCAAAGGGAGCGTTTTGACCTTATCAACCGTGCGTCCAACGAAGGTCTGTGGGACGTGGAGGTGGTCGGTGGTGATCCAATGAGCCCGAACAACATCTGCTGGATGTCACAGACTTTGCGTGAGTTGCTGGGTTTTAGCGACGAGCGCGAATTTCCCAATGCCATATCCAGCTGGTCCGATCGCATGCACCCAGATGACAGACTAACCGCGTTTGAGGCGTTTGGCCGACACTTGAATGATAAGTCCGGGAAGACACCGTATCGCGTGGATATCCGCATGGCATTGAAGGGCGGTGGGTACCGCTGGTTCTTCTCACAAGGAGAAACGCTGCGCGACCTGCAAGGCGTGCCTATCCGGATCACCTGATCGATACGGGATATTCATGATGACTGGAGCGCGAAAGAGCGCTGGATGTGACCCTTACCCGGTTCGAGCTTTCCCGCGAGTTGCTAACCGATGGTCTATGGGACATGGAAGTGATTGCTGGCGATCCGGTTAACCCACGAAACCCTATATGGTGGTCTCTGCAATTCCGGCGCCTGCTTGGTTTTGAGACAGTCGAAGAATTTCCGGATGTACTCGAAAGCTGGACTTCACGCCTGCACCCCGAGGATAAGGAGCGCAGCCTGACGGCATTAGCTGAGCATTTGAATGACCGCTCCGGCAGAACCGCGTTCGACATTCAATATCGGCTCAAGCTCAAGAGCGGTGAGTTCCGCGGTTCCGCGCCCGTAGCCAAACCCGTAGGGATGAGCGCGGCACACCACTGCGAGCGGTTGGTGCGCTGGTAGACATCCATTTCCAGCACGAACAAGAACAGTTGCGCGAAACCGAAGCCAAGCATCAGCAGAATCTGGAGCAGAACATTGCTCAGCTGACGCAAATTGTGGGCACTATCCAGGGCATTGCCAGCCAAACCAATTTGCTTGCACTCAACGCTGCTATTGAAGCAGCCCGAGCGGGCGAGGCTGGGCGCGGATTTGCGGTGGTGGCCGATGAAGTCAGGAAACCTGCTACCCGAACCACTGAAGCCACGCAGGAAGCGACCAGCATGATGAGCAAGTGATTCTGCTTCGAGGGGAAGCCGCGGCGGGGCGATGCGCGGTTGGTTTGTTTCTCTCACCAGCTGCTTTATAGGGCGCTGACTGCCAAAGCATCAATTGAGCAGCGGTCTGGCTGTTATTGCTAAACAGACAGCAATTAGTCACCTCCCGATCAGGCAGGGGCCCAACCAGGTTGCACAACATCGCTCACGATGGAGGCAACTGCTTCTATTGCACTGATGAAGATCATCTGCGCAGTACGCATAGGCTGTGCTGTGAAGACGCGATGCCAAAACTGGATAACGGGCACTTTTGCCGCGCTCGTACTCTCATGAGAATGACCTGCAACCCTCTTGGGTGGCCGCATGCTGGCGGACAGGTTGATTAAATCCAGAAAGACCTTCTTCGAGGACCAGAAATGGAAAGTTCAACTCGTCGCACGCTGATTTTCGGTGGCCCTGTCTTAACTCAGAATCAGGGGAGGGAAACTCACGAAGCCATCGTTCTTGAGGGGGACTCGGTGGTTGCTACCGGAGCGTTGGCGGACATGCGTAGTTTAGCGGGGCCCGCAGCACACAAAATTGATGTTGGTGGCGCCTGTGTTATTCCGGGCATCATTGACAACCACCCACATTTTCTTCACCTCGCCAGTTTTGATGCGATGTGTGTCGATCTGTACGATGCACGCAATCACGATGATATACGTGCGCGGATTCGAGAGCGTGCGGCAGTTACTCCCGTCAATGGTTGGATTGTCACCACACCCGTGGGTGAACCCCATTACTTTATTCGCCGCTCTTGGCGCGACTTGCCTGAAGGACGTCTGCCAAATCGATATGAGCTCGACGCCGCTGCGCCTGATCATCCGGTCTGGATTCAGGCCTACGCGCCGCAAGTGCCGAACATCAGTGTTCTGAACTCCAAGGCATTGCAGATCCTGGGACTCGGACGAGATTTGCCCGATGTGGTGGACAATGTCTGGATTGAAAAGGACGATTCCGGTGAGTTGACCGGTATCTTCCGGGGTAGCGTGATCAATTACTACAACGACAGCGCGTTCTGGATGACCCGAGTGGTTTCGCAAATGCCACTGCCGCCCGCAGATCTTTGGTATCACGGTGCGCTGGCGGGTCAAATCAGGGCGGCCAATCAAGGGGTAACCGCATGTTATGAGGCGCATGTGATGGACGCTTCCCATATCGCTGCTTACCAGCGCGTACGTGATGAAGGCCTGCTGAGTATGCGAGTCATGTCCGCTCTTGATGTCGCACCAACGTCCTGGGATTTAGGGCTCGGCCTAACTGACGAGAATGTGTACGAGAATTTCGAGCTGGCGATGAAACTGTCGCAAACCAGCGATCCCTTGTACCGAGTTAATGGTATGTCGCTGGCAAGAGGGGGAGGCGCCTGGTCTGGTTTTCTTAGAATCGATCAGACTTACAAGGATCCCTATGGACGTCCAACTAATGGACGTACATTCGTACCACAAAGCATCGAGCGCAACGCCATTGAATATTGCCTGCGTAACAATGTTCGATTGAACATGGTACAGGGCGGCTATCAGGATCACAGAGAGTTTCTCGAGTCCCTTGAGCCTTTCCTCTCACAATGGAATGTGCGGGAGAGGGAGTGGATCATGCAGCACAATATCCTCATCGATGAGAAAACTATCAAGCGTTATGCCGAACTGAACTTCCATCTGACCAGCAGCTTGAGCTTCTGCTGGGGCAAGGGAGATTTGTATCAGGAGCGTATTGGCGAACATGTGCTCCCTGATCTGGTGCCGATTGGTAAGATGATGGCTTCCGGTGCCAACGTCGGGCTGGGTTCTGACTGGGGGCCAACCAGTCCATTCGAGCACATGGCGCTTGCTGAGACGCGCGAATTTTCAGGTTCGGGGCGCAAGCATTCCGGCCCTGGTAACACAATCGATCGGCAACAAGCATTCGACGCCTGGACGATAAACAATGCCCGACTGATGCAATGGCAAGGTATAGGTGCGCTGATGCCGGGATATAAGGCCGATATTGCCATCATTGATCAAAATATTCGGACATGCAGCCTCGACCAATTAGCTAACACGCAAGTCCTGCGTACGGTGATGGGGGGGAAGGATGTTTTTGATGCTGGTGTCATACCTCGCTTAGACGGGGGCGAGTTATCCCTGGAGCGTTCGCGGCCGATAAAACGCAGCGCGATGAAAGGTCATATTTGCGGTGCTAACTGCGGTTATGCACATGAATAGGGCGCATTTTTAGAAGACGATCATTTTAGAGGCAGATCGGTCGTAACTTTTCTTTATAAGGACTCGGCCGATCTTTCACCTTTTACTCTTTTTTCTTCTTTATCAGTGATATGGCGAGCCCGAATTCTGGATGGGTGTACTTTGGTTGCACTGCATTAAAAACGCGAATTTCCGTTACGTTTTGAGCGTGGGTAGCCGGCCGAAATGCTCTCGATATCAAAGTCGAGTCTGTTTTGGATGTTATCAATATACCTGGATGTTTTTAGGAGTGGTGTTTTTTATAACCATGCTTCGGTTTTTTTCGTTTTGATTAGCAGTTCGTCACATTAATAAATTTAGTGATGATGTTATTGAGTTTTTCAGCATTCTGGAACGTATTTTGCTTGTTTTTTAGTGGCCGGATTTTTCGGTGCGTTGGCAAAAGTCGTATCTTTCGAAGGCTATAACAATATGAAATCAGAGAGTGTTTGCCGTACTAGTGATTACTATGTTCATGCGGGTCATCATTCAGACCCGTTCACCAATTCTGTAGCGTTTGATGGCTGGGATCTGGAGTACATTCAACTTTCTTCAGGGCAATATCAATGTAATACTAAGGAATTGTGGCTTTCTGGATTACAGATTTATACAGAGATCGGAAATGTAACGAGCCACCAACATGGTATTGCGTGGGCTGATTCATTTGTTTTTGCCCTGCCTTGGTGCATGGAGCGCGAAGGACGAATAAATGGTCGAAGCTGGATGGCAAGTGACCTCGTCATTTTTAGAGGCGATAATGATTATGATGCATTGGTTCCCCCGACCAAATTGCTGATTGTGGCAGTCTCTCGTAAAGTGGTTGCTGAATATATGGAGGCAGTCGAACATGTGTCGGTAAAAGACTGGCTGAAACGTGGGATGTTCCTGGTCGACGACTCGACATGCACGGCAAGCATGACCAAAGTGTTCATTGGTATGCTCGACGTCTGTCATGATGATCCGGAGATGCTTAGTCATCCTGAGGTACGCTCAGCCTTGATGCAAAAGGCGATGGAGACACTGGCCCCTGTTATCCTAAAGAATTTTACAGTACCAGCGATTGTCCATCGAGAGTTCAATCATGTGCAGATCGTGCGCCGGGCACGCGAATTTTTAGTTGATAATATTTCAGAGCCCATGCAGATTATTGATGTCTGTCGTGAGCTTCGTGTTTCTCGACGAGTATTGCAATACAGTTTTCAGGATCTGTTGAATATCAACCCGGTGAGTTACCTTCGGTTGCTCAGGCTGAATGGAGCTCGTCGTGATTTGGTGAGTGCGGGTGATGGTGCGGTGCAAGTAAAAGATGTTGTGGCGAGTTGGGGGTTCTGGCATTTGAGTCGTTTCAGCTCTGAGTATAAAAAAATATTCAATGAACTTCCTTCGGAGACACTAAATCGCGTAAAGCGGGACATACGCGCTCTGTAGCGCGTATATAAAATATCAAAGCGTCACTGCGGGTTGCGATGTCTTCGGCAACCTCCTGCAGCTTATCGCCTCGGTATCGACAGTCTGGCCGATACCAATATAGATAGCCTTCTCGATACCGATCAGAATCGGCATTGATGGGAGATCCAGCTTGGTCATCGCCTTCATCGCCCGGCATCGATTATCCATTGCAAATCGCCCTCTCTCTCGGGTGCATAATTGTGATTGTACGGAAATCAGATAAGAGGTTCGGTTTGTCGTTCAATCAGTTCCGACAGCCAGCTTGGCTGGTGATGCAGTCGCCACTTTCCGTTATCGATGGGGGAAGCCTCTGCCTTCTGACGGATGGCACGAGTTGTTTTACCTTATGCCAAATCTGGCTAACACTACTCTTTTGCGCTTCGTACTCTTGCAGGCATCAGTATTGCCATGAGGTGCAATTTACTGAGTAGTGAAAGATAAAACGCTTCTTATAAAAATCGCTCAGGGGCGCTTTCAATATGCCGCTCCACCGCAAGTTAAAACACAGGAGCACACAAATGAGCAAACAAATGAGCAAACTATTATTCCCCCCGCTGCTAGTAGCTTTGCTAGCGTGTGGTCCTGAGGCGTTTGCAGCCGTCTCTGCCCAAGAGGCTGCGAAGCTGAACAACGAACTCACTCCGTTAGGAGCCGAAAAGGCCGGGAACAAGGATGGCACAATCCCGGCTTGGACGGGTGGCTATACTAAGCCAATTCCTGGGGACGAGCCGGGCGGGCGTCGTGGCGATCCGTTCAAGGATGAGAAACCGCTGTTCTCAATTACGCCGGCGAATGTCAGCCAGTATGCCGATAAGCTCACCGAGGGGACCCAGGCGTTGTTGAAGAAGTACCCGGAAAGCTTCCGGGTCAATGTTTACAAGACCTATCGAACCGCAGCCGCACCACAGTGGGTGTATGACAACACCTTCAAAAATGCGACCAATGGCAAGATGAATGGTGACATTCCGCAAGGTGTCTATGGCGGTATTCCTTTCCCCATTCCGCAAAGCGGTGCGGAGTTGATGTGGAATCACGTGCTGCGCTGGCGTGGCACTTCAACATCGCAAATGATCAAGACCTATCAGCTGACCGCCAATGGCGACGCCGTACTGGTTTCTGACTTTGTTCAAAACACCGAGATGCCTTACTACTTGCCAGACAGTAATCTTGAAGAACTGGCCAAGACCAATAATTATTGGCGCTCCCGCCTGGATACCATGGCACCGGCAATCCGTGCAGGAGAGGCGCTTGCCGGCATCGAAAACCTGGACGGTGACAAGTCACAATACTGGATATATCTCGTTGGCCAACGTCGGGTGCGCAAGCTGCCAAACACCTGTTGCGATACACCATCGACGGCCACTGCCGGGGTGATGAGCTACGACGAAATCTCGACCTTCTCGGGTCGGCTCGATCGGTTCGACTGGAAAATTATCGGCAAACAGGAAAAGTATGTCCCTTACAACAGTAACGGTGCGCTTCAGGTAAAAGATGACAAAGAGTTGCTGTCCAAGCATCACCTCAATCCTGAGCACGTACGTTGGGAATTGCACCGGGTTTGGGTGGTGGAAGCCACCTTGCGCAATGGCAAGCGCCACCAAGCGGTGAGAAGTCGCTATTACTGTGACGAGGACAGTTGGACATGCTTGTTGGGCGATCGCTGGGACGCTAATGGTCAACTCTGGAAGACACTTCATGCGGACGCTGTTGTTGCACCTGACGCTCCGGCAGTGGTGATTACAAGTTTTGGTTTTAACGACCTCATATCGGGTACAAGCTTTGAGACTCTCATTAATAACAAACCGAAACAGTACGCGCTCACCCCACGCTTCGACAAAGATGCGTTCTCGGCCGACTCGATGGTCGGCGACAGTTTGCGCTAGATAATCTATCTATATTTGGCACTGTCACCTGTTAAAGGCCGCTAAACCGGGAAATGGTGTCCACTTAGTTAAGTGCGCACCATTTTTTAGGTGTAATTTCATGCAGCTGAAAATTTTGCGGTGCTCTCTTTATCTGTCCTCCAATTGTTACCCAATCGGCTTTGCCAGTCATAAGGCGTATGGAGGTCGATTTGCCGATGTGAGTAATTGTCAGTCTGTCTGATAGCTGCAGGACTGGCATTTTTTTTGCGATTTTTCAAAGTGTGCCATAACCCCCATATTCGTACGGTCGACTTGCACGAGGCCGGGAGTGCACCTGAAAGGTTTTAGCTTTTACCAAGAAGTCCAGCGCATCGCGCCATCCAAAAAAATGGAGTGCTCAAAATGTTTGAGTTTGTCAGGCGCTTATTAGTTGATCTTTCTGTGGGCAAGAAATTGCTCTGTGGCTTCGGGTTGGTTCTTTTCTTGACAATAGCGGTGATGGGCACAGGTTTTTTTGCCCTAAGCTCGGTGCTCGGGCAATACCGGCAGGTCGTGCAACTGTCGACCATTGATACGCTGATCTTGCAAGCACGGCGCAGTGAGCGGGACTTTGCCATCAGCCGTGCCGAGGTTGACGCCCAGGCGGTACGCCAAGGGCTTGCCCGTGTGCGTGAGCTGTTCGGGCAATATTCGGAGTCGGTGGACGGGGACGAGAAGGCTCGTCTGCAGGCTATGGATCAGGCTGCATCGGTTTATCTCGAACAATTTGAGGCGTTTGTTGAGCAGCATGCTAAAGCCCTCCAGGCTCGACAGCAAATGACCCAGACAGCCAACGAGGCACGCAGGCAGTTCGAGACAATTGAGTTGGATATATACGATGCTCTGCGTGAGAAAAACTATGAGGGCGGTCAGTCCAATGATAATAATCCACTGGATTTGGCCGAAAAAGTGTCTGGGATGAGCAAACGCATGCTCGACCTGCGTAGCAATGAAAGTCTGTACATAATCGATGGATCTGCCGAAGCTTTGGACGCTTGGCTCTCTATCAGCACAGAGCAGGGCGCACTCGCACGTAATCTGAGCATCTGGCTGGATGAGAGGCAGCGCAATAACATCGATGCAGCCCTTGCTGCACTCAAGAGTTACCAGGACGCTTTCTTCAATTATCAGCGTGTGGTTAAGAAGACTGCCGAGATTGAAGGAGTGATGCTTGACCGAGCCCTGACTGTGCTAACGCTGGCCGAAACGGCCAAAAAACTGCAAGGCCAAGCGATGAACTCTGGCAGTCACCGCGCGTTGTTTCTGCTCGGGTTGATGGGCTTTATAGCTGTGCTGATCGGATTGTCCGCCTCCTTGTTGATAACACGTCAAATCGTCCTGCCGCTGCGCCAGGCAGTGGTCTTAGCACAGCGCATTACCGGGGGTGATCTAAGCCAGGACATCACATCAGAGCGTCGTGATGAGGTTGGCCAACTAATGACGGCCATGCAAGGCATGACTCTCAATCTACGGAACCTGATTCGGCGCATAGGTGTGAGCGTTACTCAGATATCTGGCTCCGCAGAACAACTTTCCTCCATTACTGCTCAGACCAGTAGTGGAGTGCAGACGCAGAAGCTGGAAGTCGAGCAGACAGCTACAGCCATGCATCAGATGGCTACGACTGTGCAGGAGGTCGCCCGGAACGCTGAGCAGGCGTCGCAGGCGGCCCAACAGGCTGATTCGCAGGCGCAGCAAGGCAATTGGGTGGTGCAGCAGGCAATCGGCCAGATCGGTGATCTGGCAACTGAAGTGGCGCGCTCCTCTGACGCTATCGCCGCGTTGAATCAGGAAAGCATGCGCATTGGTAGCGTGCTCGAAGTCATTCGCGGGGTGGCTGAACAGACTAACCTGTTGGCGCTCAACGCGGCCATCGAAGCGGCCCGTGCGGGTGAACAAGGGAGGGGATTTGCGGTGGTCGCCGATGAAGTGCGCGCTCTGGCTCGCCGCTCTTATGACTCCACCGAGGAAATTGAAAGGCTGATAGTTGGCCTGCAAACCTTGGCGAGTAACGCGGTGCAGCAGATGGACAGCAGTTGTAAGCAAACTCAGCGCACCGTTGCTCTGGCCAGCGAAGCTGGCGATGCTCTGATCCGCATTACCCGTTCGGTTAGTACGATTGAGCAAATGAACCAGCAGATCGCCGCTGCGGCTGAGCAGCAGAGCGTAGTTGCAGAGGTCATCAATGGAAGCATCAGCCGGGTTCGTGGCATTGGAGAGCAAAGCGCCGATGCAAGTCAGCGAACTGCAGTTTCCAGTGCAGAGCTTGCACGATTGGGAAGAGAGCTCCGAGAGCTGGTTCAGCAATTTCGAACCTGATTTTTCTGACGAGCAATTTACGGCAGGGGGAGGGCTATGAGTTTCAGTTCATCAGGCCCAACTGTGGCCTGGGACGACTGGATGCGAGATATCAATCGCATCTGCGGGGCACTTGCCGGGCGCTACTTGAGTGAAGGTTTCTATGGGAAGATCGGGTCATTTTCCAATGGGCCGTGATGGCGAGGTTACGCTGGAGGCGCTGTTGGTGCTATTGCGCCCAGTCATTGAGGTAAGTGAGGGGCAGGACAGGCGCAATCGTCTGTTTCGAAAGGCTATTGCTTTTATCGATGCGCACATCCACGAAGCTTATCTGTGTCCGGAACTGATCGGTCGTCAGGTCGGTGTTTCTGTTCGGGGGGCTGTATCGGATGTTTGCTCGCCGCTGGCTGGTGGTCTCGCAGCATATCAAAGGCTGCTGACTTGAACGTTGTGCCGAGGTTCTACGTCGGGCACCAGTCGGGCAGCCCCTTTCAACACTCGTTGGTCAATGGGGCTCTGGCGATTACTTCTACACAGCCTTCAAGGCGCGCTTCGGCATGAGTCCACGTGAACGCCCACTAGTGTCCGGTAAACACGTTTCATAGCTGAAGGCTGTCTTGGGCAGCCTTCAGCTTTTCTCGCTCCAGCCTTCGTCGGTCCCTCAACGCTGGGGTAGCGGGCCGTTCATGCAGGACATGCGCTATGCGAACCGTCAGCTCGAACAACGAGCCGGTAAATCCTGAGCGACGATGGAAAAGTTGCAGTAACAAGTAGCTGATCAAGGCACTGTAAATTTGCAAGCGCACGGCGTTTTCAGAGAAGGCATAGAAGCGTTTGAGCTTCAGATGTTGTTTGATCCATTTGAAAAACAGCTCGATCTTCCAGCGATCTTTGTACAGGGCTGCGATTTCTTCAGCTGTTCTCGTGAAGTCGTTGGTCACCAGGATTAACGGTGTGGCATGGCCCTCACGCTCAACCACGACACGTCTTACCGGTGTTTCCCGGTAGGCATTCAGGCGTTTGCCGGCCAAATGCTTTTTGCCAAACTGGACGACTTCATCGGTCATGACCGGGCTTTGCTCGGCTGCGGTCGAGTGCTCGTCCAGCACTTTGATATTGGCGTTTTTCTTCAAGCGGGTGACGAAGAAAGCCCCCTTGGTCTGCAACTGGTGCCACCAGTTGTAATCGCAATAGCCCTTGTCAAAAAACATACGTCATGCCGGCCTTAATCGGCATTTCCAGTGCGTCGCTCATGTCGTTGATGTTGGCGGGAGTAATGTTCACGTACACCGAGGCCAACTGCGCCAGATCCAGCCCGACATGCACTTTGAGGCCTTGTCTAATGCGGGTTTTCGTCGCGGCTGTCAAGCCAACGAAGTGAAGTCCGCGCAAGGTGATCGAAGTGGAATCAATCAGGCTCACCATGGCGCCGACTTCCTTGCGCTGCTGGCGGCTGATGCTGAGCAACAGAAACTCGCAGAGGTTCTGGAATGGCCGGTAGTCGCGCTTATTCAAGGCATTGGACAGGGTCGAGCGGGCAATAGGGCCGGCTTTAAGATGGTAGCTATGCGGGCCTAGAGTTTCGGAGAAATTCGCCAAGGACCGCAGGCTTGGAGCTTGGGTCAAATGACCGCTGACCAGTGTCACCAGCAATTGCCAGGACGTGCAGCGTTTGACATAGCGATCCGCCCGGTGCCTTTCGGTGGATTGCCGGAAAAACTGACGCGGGATCGCACTGAGTAGGTGGGCTAAACGGGTGCTGGTAAACATGAGTCAAAATCGAGTCTGAAAAATCAGATTATGACTGACGGCCGCCAACAGCAAGGGGGAGCAAGCTCCCCCTTCGGTTTTTACCGGACACTAGTGACGTGAATGCCGCAAGTGTCACGGTTGATCTGGCGTAAGTGGGCTCTATCTCTGCCCTGGGAATGACGATCACATCGCCCCATCGTTATTTTCAGGCGGGGCAATGTTCTCCGGCCTTAGCGGCGCAAACACACTGACTTGGTTTCGCAGTAGGCGTCCAGTCAGTCGACTCGACTTAACCCCTCGATGACCAGCGCCGGATCGGTATCAGCCAGCGCAATGGCAGGACTCTTGCCCCGAGACATCACTACTTATCGGCCGCGGTCTGTATAGAAGCCTTGCAATTGAACTGAGCTTTCTGGCGTGCATGAACCGCCGTCGACGATGATGCTCTGCCCGGTAACGTAGTTCGCCTCATCGCTCGCCAGATAGAGCATGGCGTGAGCGATGTCGTGAGGGTGACCGAGTCTTCCGATCGGTACCTGAGTAGCCATTTCCGCTTGTTCCTCGTGGCTGACTAGTTGGTCCATGGCTTGGGTGAGGATGTAGCCGGGCTCAACGGCGTTAACAGTAATGCCGTCTCGTGCGTATTCGAGCGAAGCAGCGCGGATGAATCCGTTCAGCCCGGCCTTGCTGGCCGCGTAGTGAGCCAGCAGCGGCATCGCCACACGTGGGCCGGTTACTGACGACGTGAAGAGAATGCGGCCATGGCCGCGTTCGCGCATCGATGGTGACACTGCCTGAGTCAGCCAGAAGGCGGCCTTCAGGTTTACCGTCAAGGTTTCTTCCAGTTGCGCGTCGCTGAGGTCGTCGATCGTCGCCATCGGGAATACCCCAGCGTTATGCACGAGAACATCTAATGCACCGTGCTCTGCGAGTACAGCTTCGACCAGATGCCTGGCATTATCCGCTGTACTGAGGTCGGTCTGCTGCCATTGTGCCTGGCCGCCGCTGGCGATGATGTCGGCGACTACCTTACGACCTTTTTCAGCATTGCGAGCCGCCACCACAACGTGAGCTCCTGCTTTGGCGAACACCTCGGCGATGCCCTGGCCGATGCCCTGGCTGGCGCCGGTCACTAAGGCTACTTTTCCTTTCAATCTAAACATACATCACCCCTTTGATTGACCACGCCCTTGTATGGGCTGTCGTATATTGATGGTTGGCCATTTACTCGGCTTTGGCGGAACTGCCATAGGTCCTGACAAACTCGGCGGCGAGATCGCATGCCAGTTCGGTCAAGAAGGGAACGAGTTCCCTGGCGACGTCCGACCCTTCTCGGGTTTGCACCCAGCCCAAGTAGGTGAAGCCCCGTGCCATCATGAAGACCGGCAGTTTGGCCAGGACCTTTTCAGGTAGAGCTCGATATGCTCGGTAGCCTTCGATCAGAGCGTCGTGAGCAACCTTGAAATTCGCATCTCGGCGGACGAAGTAAAGCGCAGTGGCCAGTTCAAACAGATGCCATCCGAAACCAGCGTCATCGAAGTCCAGCAGACGCACGGTATCGCCCGAGATCATTAGATTCTCCGGCACAAAATCGGCGTGGATCAGGCCGTAGTAGTCGTCGTGCTCGGGGGCCTGGGTAATTGTTTGCAGCTCGGAGCGAACAATGTTTCGTGCCGTCAGGACCAGTTGCTGTTGCTCTTCGTTGAGGCTGCGCAGTTCCCAGAAGCGCCCCCAGAAAGGGGAGTCGCCGACCAGGCCTTCAGCGTCCCAGGCATGGCGATTGAACCCTTCGGGCCGACGCCATTGTCTGCCGTGCTCGTGGAGGCGTGCGGCGATGTTTCCAATGGTCCGGTAAGTATGCTGGATCTGCTGTATGTCATCGCCGAGGCCGCCTTCAGCCGTGCCGAGCTGGCGACCTTCGATCCACTCGAACAGGTCGATCTGTAAGGTTTCGCCAGTGGAGGGTAGCGTGGCCAGAATGAACAACTCACCTTTGTCGGTCGGTACCACTACGGGCACGTCGATTCCGAATTGCTGTAGTGCAGCCATCCATTGCAGCTCGGAGCGCAACGCTGCGTCCGAGTGATAGCCGCCACGGTGCACACGGAGGGCGTAGCGGTTTCCGTTTGTGGTCTCGATTTTAAATACTGCATTTTCGCGGTATTTGATCAGGGTGACGTCCAGACAGTCCATGTTCCAGTGGTGCAACGACGCCCGTGCCAGCCCTAGCAGATTGCTCAGCATCTGCTCCTGGCTAATTTCAATGTGTTCGCTCATGGGCGGCTCCTACAGGGTTGCCAGGCAATCGTCGAGGGTATTGATGAACAGGTCGGCGTGTTCGGTCGTGAAAGGCAGCGGCGGGCGCACTTTGAGTACGTTGTCGTTCGGTCCCAGGCGGCTGATCAGAACACCGCGGTCCTTCATCAGGTTGACCACCTGCTTGGACAAGTCCCTTGCGGGCTCTTTGCTGTTGCGGTCCAGCACCAGTTCGATGCCGAAAAACAGCCCTGAACCTCGGACGTCGCCGATGATCTCGTGGCGCTGCTGGAGTGCGATCAAACCCTTGAGCGTATGCTCGCCAACCTGGGCAACATGCTCCAACAGTCGTTCTTCCTGGATAACATCCAGCACCGCCAGTCCTGCTGCGCAGGAGACCGGATTTCCCCCGAAAGTGTTGAAGTACATCACCCGCTCGCGGAAGTTGTTGACCAGATCTGCTCGAGACACCACGGCGCCGATCGGATGTCCGTTGCCCATGGGTTTACCCATGGTGACAATATCCGGAACAACACCGACCTGATCCTGGCCCCACATATGTCCGGTGCGACCGAAGCCTGACTGGACCTCGTCAAAGATCAGCAAGCCACCGGCTTCGCGTACCAAGCGAGCTACTTTTTGGACGTAGCTGGAGGGAGCGCCAGGCAGGCCCTCGTTGGCGAAGATCGGACAGATCAAAAGCCCGGCGAACCCCAAGCCGTCTGCCTTCAATGCTTCGATAGCTTTTGCGACTTCAGCGACATAGGTGTCGATGAGTGCTTCGCCCTGTAGGCCGCCGAGCGGACGATAGTGGTCGGGGAATGGCACTGCACGTACATTGAGACTTCCGGTGACGCCACCGGTAAACATGGTCGACAGCTCATCCACTGCCGCCGTATTGCCATGATAAGTACAGTTCGAACAAATGATGCCCTTGGCGCCGGTTGTCATCCTGGCTATGCGCAAGGCCAATTCATTGGCTTCGCTGCCGGTGCAGGTGAAAATGGCCATATCCAGTGATCTGTCAAAAGTCGCTGTCAGGCGCTCGGCATAATTGACTACATTCTCGTGTAGGTAGCGGGTATGTATGTTGAGATCGGCTGCCTGTTTGCAAAGAGCCTCTACTACTTTGGGGTTGCAATGCCCCACTACCGGTACGTTGTTGTAGGCATCCAAATAACGTTTACCGTCGGCGTCAAATAGCCAGACGTCTTCGCCGCGCACAATGTGTAGCGGTGTGTCATAGAAAAGCGGTGCAGCCTTGCCTAACAGCTGATTTCTGCGCTGCAGCAATTCGATGTTGGTCACCGTTCGCTCCTTTTTATATCGTTTTCGCATGTACAGAGGGTTTCAGTCGACCACTGCTGTCCAACCTCTGCAAAAAGATTTGATGTCGATCTTAGTGCTGACGAACAAGATACAAAGAGAAGGAGGGGGGGGTGTTATCCAATATTGGCATGCACCAAATCGTTGGACTGCTCTGTAACTGGAGTCGACAGGATGGGACATTCTGCGAACTCTCATCGACTTCTGGATGAGTCAGGCTTGCCGCGTTGTATTTCAATGCTTCTGCGTTTGTGATGCCAAATTAGGCTAACGGACGCCGCGATGCCTTCGTAATCTAATTTCCGTCGGAATGCTCTGACACAACTCCGGCGTTTGTCGGTGAGTGACGGGTAGTTCCATTGGTCGATGACTATGAATCAGGCACTAGCGGAACCAATAAAATGAATAAAAATAAAGCCTTGCGTCCACTCGCTATCTCCATAATAGCTATCGTGTCGCCGAGTGTTTATGCATTCGTGATTGACACTGAAAATCCAGATTTCAAGCTTCGGTGGGACAATACGGTCAAGTACAACAGCGCTTTTCGTGTCAAGGGGGCGTCCGATAAGTTGACTTCCTCGGTCAACCAGGATGACGGTGATCGAAACTTCAGCAAGGGCTTGATTTCCAACCGGTTCGACGTTCTCTCAGAGTTGGATATGAACTACCAGGGTTTCGGCGCACGGTTGTCGGGCGCTGGCTGGTATGACACCGTTTATAACGAATCCAACGATAATAATTCGCCGAGCACGGTTAACTCCTTTTCCCGTCCCTATGACGAGTTCACCAGCGATACCGAGAAATTGCACGGGCAAAAGGCCGAGTTGCTGGATGCGTTTGTTTATGGCCGAGTGCCTATCGGGGATACCAAGGCCACCTTTCGAGCGGGCAGGCATGCCCTGGTTTGGGGTGAGAGCCTGTTCTTTGGTGCCAACGGCATTGCAGGTGGGATGGCGCCGATAGATGCAGTGAAAGCTCTGTCTGTACCCAATACCCAGTTCAAGGAGCTGATTCGCCCGGTCCAGCAGTTTTCCGGGCAGCTTCAGTTAACGCCGGACGTCTCCATCGGCGCCTATTACCAGTGGCAGTGGGAAGAAACGAAGTTGCCTGCTGCTGGCAGCTATTTCTCGACCCTCGATGTTATAGGAGATGGTGCCGAGCGATTGATCGCCGGCCCTCCTGTCATACCAGGAGGTGGGCCATTGGCGCTCTTCCGAGGGAAGGACATGAAGGCCAGGAATTCCGGACAAGGTGGCGTGCAAGTACGCTTCAGCGTCGATGAAACGGACTATGGCATCTACGCGATCCGTTACCACGACAAAACACCTCAGCTTTATCTGCAACCTGGTGCCCTCAATCCTGTCAGTGGACAGATCGGTGAATACCGATGGGTTTATCCGGAAGATATCACTGCTTACGGGGCGAGTTTCAGTCGCACGTTTGGCGACTACAACATTGCCGGCGAAGTATCTGTGCGTCGCAACACTCCTCTGATCAGCGGTGGCGCGGTCGATTTGACAGGCACCGGCGATAACGATGGCAATCCGCTTTATGCCGTAGGTAATTCCCTGCATGCGCAAGTGTCTTGGTTGGCGACCCTGGGTCCATCATTCATCTCAAATGAAGCCAGTTTTCTCGGGGAGGTCGCTTGGAATCGACGCACGAGTATTACCAAGAACCCTGATCGTCTAAGCCCCAATGCTGATCGAGATGCAGCCAACATACGCGTAACCTACGAGCCATCTTATCGCCAGTTTTTTTCTGGGGTAGATATCTCCGTGCCATTAGGGCTGGGCTTCGGTATTGGCAACTCGTCAGTAGTGGGGTCGTTTAACGGAGATCATGTCGGAGATGTCAGTATGGGGTTGAAGGCGACATACCTCAACGATTGGAAAGCGGGGCTTACCTACACCCATTTCTTTGGGCCGGAAGGTACGCTCCTGGATGACACGAGTTTCACGTCATACAAACAATCGATGAAGGATCGCGACTTCGTTTCTCTTTCACTACAGCGCACATTCTAAGAGAAAGGTTTGCCCACAGGTTCGCGCTTCGTCTGTTAGGACAGGCGCTTATCATTGGGTAAACAGTGGCAGTGAACTCAGGGTAAACGCGTTGAGTATCAAAGCTGCATGCTCAACGTTTTACTGGTGAGTTACTGAACGAAGTACGGAGTCAATTATGTCAAACATGAGTAACGTTTCTCGACATTTAGCATGGTGCCTTCTTTGGGGCATGGTTCTTATATCGACATTGTCGATTGCCAATGGGGCGCCGGTTGGAGCTGCGTTAGAAAGACCCTCAATTCCCACTGTAATGGCGGCACGCTCGTACTTGCTTGGCGTGGCGCAGGCGGGAAATCGCCTCGTCGCTGTGGGGGAGCGGGGAATTGTGGTGTTGTCCGATGATTTTGGAGCGAACTGGCGGCAGGTGCAGACCCCAGTCAGCGTGACGCTGACCGGCGTGCGCTTTGCCGATGCCAGGAACGGCTATGCCGTTGGGCATGGAGGTTGCGTGCTAGTGACCTCTGACGCTGGCGAAAGTTGGACACTTAGCCTCGACGGCCGGCGGATTGCCCAGATAGTTCTTGCTGAAGCGCAAAAAAAAGGCGAAGCCCGGCCAATCGCTTTCGCGCAACGCATGGTTGAGGAAGGGGCGGACAAGCCTCTTCTCGATGTTCTGGTGCGCGATCCTCTTAATGCCGTTGTGGTGGGTGCTTACGGAATCGCCCTATCAACCACCGACGGTGGCAAGACCTGGTCATCCTGGGGAGACCGAATTCAAAACCCTGGTACGCTTCACTTGAATGCAATACGCGGCGAGGGCCAGACGATCATTATCGTTGGCGAACAAGGGTTGGTTCGCACTTCAGAGGATGGCGGTGCGACCTTTTCCATCGCCCAGACACCCTATCGGGGCAGTTATTTCACGGTAGAAATTCTATCGAAGCATGAAGTTGTCGTCGCTGGTTTACGCGGCAATGCCTTGCGCTCTGAGGATGGCGGCAAGACATGGACATCACTGGTCTCGCCGGATGAAGCGTCTATTACCTCTTCTGCGATCCAGCCTGATGGTCACTTGATTCTGGTTAATCAGGCGGGATTGGTAATGCGCGAGCGGGGAGGAAAGCTCGAACCACTCAATACCCGACCTTTTCCACCCCTTAACGGTGTGCTGCTCACATCAAACTTGAGCACGGTGGTGCTCAGTCAGCTTGGCGTACATGTAGTCAAACCTGGAGATAAGCTGTGAAGATTCAATCGTCAGACCTCTCAGGGGATGCCGCCAATTTCGATCACCAGTCGGGCTCCCTGCTGGAACGCGCGTTATTCAACAATCGACTCGTGGTCATCATTCTTTGTGCCATTGTTACCGCTTTATTGGGGTGGCAGACGACCAAGCTGGAGCTCAATGCCAGCTTTGAAAAAACCATTCCGACGCAGCACCCTTACATCCAGGAGTTCAACAAATACCAGAATCAGTTGGCTGGTCTTGGCAACGCTGTTCGCGTTGCAGTGGAGAGTCCTAAAGGCACCATTTACGATCCCGGATACCTCGATGCGTTGCGCCGCATGTCCGATGAAATCTTCCTTTTGCACGGGGTGGATCGGGCGAACATGAAGTCACTGTGGACGCCATCAACACGGTGGACGGGCGTGACCGAAGAGGGTCTTGAAGGCGGCCAGGTGATTCCTGAAGGATACGACGGCAGCCCATCGAGCCTTGAGCAGTTGCGGGCGAACATCGCCCGCTCCGGTGAGATCGGCCAGATCGTGTCCACCGACGGCAGGTCATCGGTGATCTACGTTCCGTTACTGGCCAAGGACAGCGAAGGTCGCCCCTTGAACTATGCGGTATTCGCCGGATATCTGGAACAACTGCGTCACAAGTACGAAGCCGAAGGTAATGTGGTGCACATCACAGGGTTCGCCAAGATTGTCGGCGATCTTATCGACGGTGTGCGTTCGGTCTTGGTGTTCTTCGCCATAGCCGTCGGCATCGCCACTGTTACGGTGTTTTGGTTCACCCGTTGTGCCCGCTCTACGTTGCTGGTGGTTACAGCATCGTTAATCGCAGTGGTATGGCAACTCGGACTGTTGCCGACGCTTGGTTATTCCCTGGATCCCTATTCTATTCTGGTGCCGTTTCTGGTGTTCGCTATTGGCATGAGCCATGGCGCGCAGAAGATGAATGGCATCATGCAGGACATCGGGCGGGGCGTTCCGAAGTTACTCGCCGCACGCTTCACATTCCGCCGTCTGTTTTTGGCAGGTATGACGGCACTGCTGGCCGATGCTGTCGGCTTCGCAGTGTTGCTGGTGATCGACATTCAGGTTATCCGCGAATTGGCTATTGCTGCCTCGATCGGCGTGGCGGTACTCATCTTTACTAATCTGATCCTGTTGCCGATCATGCTTTCCTACACTGGCGTCAGCGCCTTTGCTGCCAAGCGTAGCCTGCATGCCGAGTCAGCAGATGATAAAGGGCAGGGCAAGCACCCGCTCTGGTCTTTTCTGGATCGCTTCACTCAGCGCAGGATGGCTGCCTTCGCATTGGTGGGGGCCACGATCATTGGTGTGGCCGGTTTTGTCGTCAGCACCCATCTGAAAATCGGTGACCTGGACCCAGGGGCGCCCGAGCTGCGTTCTGACAGTCGTTACAACCGTGATGTGGCCTTCATGAACACGAGCTACGGTGCATCAAGCGACGTTCTCGCTGTCATGGTCGCGAGCCCCGCAGGCCAATGCTCCCAATACGAAACGCTCAACAAGATCGATTCGCTGGAATGGCAACTACGTCAGCTCCCGGGCGTCGAGACGACCAACTCACTATCTCTGCTGAACCGGAAAATGCTGGTTGGTTTGAACGAGGCCAACCCTAAGTGGTACGAGTTCCTTCCCAATCAGAGCATGCTGAACACGATCACAGCTGGGGCACCGCGCGGGCTTTACGACGACAGCTGCAGCCTGTTGACGCTTTACATCTATTTGCGCGATCACAAGGCTGACACGCTGTCTTCCGTGGTCCGGTTTGTCGAAGCATTTGCCCGCGAGAACGATACTGACGATACCAAGTTCCTGTTGGCTGCCGGGAATGCCGGTATCGAAGCGGCCACTAACATTGTGGTCAAGCAAGCCTGGTGGCAAATGCTGTTTCTAGTCTATGCCGCTGTTGCGGTACTAAGCCTGATTACCTTCCGTTCCTGGCGGGCGGTGGTAGTAGCGGTATTGCCATTGATGCTTACCTCGATACTCGCCGAGGCGTTGATGGTCACTCTCGGCATGGGCGTTAAGGTTGCGACATTGCCTGTCATCGCCTTGGGGGTGGGAATCGGTATCGACTACGCCCTGTACATCCTGTCCGTCACTTTGGCTCAGTTGCGAGAGGGTAAGAGCTTATCCGAGGCCTACTACCGAGCCCTGTTGTTTACCGGGAAGGTTGTGATGCTGACGGGTATCACGCTGGCCATTGGTGTTGTCACCTGGGTGCTAAGTCCTATCAAGTTTCAGGCGGATATGGGACTGCTGTTGGCCTTCATGTTCCTATGGAACATGTTGGGAGCACTGATCCTGCTACCGGCACTAGCACATTTCCTCCTCAGGCCGAGTGATATAGCCGCCGCTGCCGATTCGCAACAGCCTGAGCAGTCGTGTGCAGCGAAGGGCGAGGTAGATCACGGCCAGCTAAGCCACAACTTGAAAATACCGGTTTGATACCGGAGCTCCAGGCGTGGGCGACATGTCCGGACGGCGCTCATAAATCAATACATTGTCGAGAGGGGGGGCTGGCACTTGTTCCAAGTGTTTGACCCTCGAACTCACTAACTTTCAAAGAAGATGTTTGTCATGGCATATCAAGGAAATGAACTTGTTTTGGTAAACGCTTCGATCTACACGATGAATGCTGATACTCCATGGGTTGATGCCTTGGCGGTGCGAGACGGTCGGTTGGTTGAGGTGGGTAGCGAGGAAGCTGCAAGGGCTGCCGTAGGTGCCGATGCCAGCGTGATCGATCTGCAAGGGAAAATGGTGATGCCCGGCATGATGGACGTCCATAGCCACTTCGTCCTTGCAGGTCGGGCCGAGCTATACGAGGTGAATTTTCTGCCAACTGCCAGTCTCGACCAGATCATCGAATCGTTTCGCGGTGCAGCCAAAGATCGTCCGCAGGATCGGTGGATCGTCGGTGGTATTTGGGGCAGTACGTTGCTTGATCAGTTGCCTACGAGGCGCGCCTTCGTCTAGATGAGGCATCCGCTGGTCGTCCGGTCATGCTGCGAGATGATTCCCATCACAACCGCTGGCTTAACCTTGCAGGATTGAAGGCTTGTGGTATTGACGACAACACCCCCAATCCTCCCAACGGAACCATTGCGAGGCATCCGCAAACCGGTGAGGCTACCGGCTTGTTGCTGGAAACCGCTTCCGCTCTGGCTGAGGCTACGGTGTCCCGGTCATTGGCAAAAGAGCCGGAACTCGACGTCGCTGCGGCCGTTCATGCGATCAAACGCATGAATGCTCTAGGTGTCACCGGGCTTCAGGATGCTCTGACCGCGCGGATGATGATGGACGCAATCAAGACTGTGGCTGATCGCGGACAATTGACCGCCTGGGTCGTCGGCTCCTTGCCTGTATTGGAAGGAGGACCTCTTGCCTCCGAACAATGGGGAAAGGAGTTATTTGAACTGCGTGACCATCGCCACTGGTAGATCCGCTACTGCCATTTCAATCCGAGCGCATCTCGGGATGTCTGGGTGTACCGGTTGATTCCATAAAAACAAGAGATCTGGAGGAAACAATGTCCGACATTGAGCAAACCAAACCTACCTTCCCACTGAATGCGTGGTATGTCGCTGCCTGGGACTATGAGCTAGAGAATAAGCTCGCTTCTAGACAGATTTGCGGTCAGCGCATAGTTCTTTATCGGCAGAAAAATGGCGTCCCTGTTGCACTAGAGGATGCCTGCTGGCACCGGTTTCTGCCACTCTCCTCCGGTACTTTGATTGATGACGAAGTACGGTGCGGGTATCACGGGTTGGTTTACAACAATCAGGGTCGATGCACTCATATGCCATCTCAGGAAACACTGAATCCGGCAGCATGCGTAAAGACATACCCTGTGGTAGAAAAGCATCGTTTCGTTTGGATCTGGATGGGAGAAGCATCCAAAGCTGACCATTCACTTGTTCCCGATCTTCACCAAAATGAACACCAAGAATGGGCTGGCGACGGGGGGTATACAGATTTAAATTGTGATTATCGACTACTCATCGATAACCTAATGGATCTCACACACGAGACCTTCGTTCATGGCAGTAGCATCGGTAATGATGCTGTTGCTGAAGCTCCTTTTTCTCTTAAGCACAGTGACAAAGACGTCAAGCTCACGCGGTGGATGCTGGACATTGATGCGCCACCATTCTTCAAAAAGCAACTCGGCAAGCCAGGCAATGTGGATAGGTGGCAATTAATTACCTTCCAATCCCCCTCTACAGTGACAATCGATGTTGGCGTGGCTCCCACTGGCACAGGTGCTCCACAGGGAGATCGAAGCGAGGGAATCACTGGTTTTGTCCTACACAGCGTTACACCTGTTACTAAGAACTCTTGCCGTTACTTTTGGGCGTTCCTCAGAAATTACAATCTTAGTTCGCAGCGTTTAACAACAGAATGGCGCGAAGCAGTACGAGGTATTTTTGCGGAAGATAAAGCAGTTTTGGAATTGCAGCAGCTTGCCGTCGAGCGCCATCCGGAGCGAAGTTTTTACTTTCTAAATATTGATACCGGTGCAATGTGGGCTCGAAAACTTATCGAAAAACAAGTAGATGCTGAATATGTAAAATCACTCCCAAAAAGCATTCCACTCCGCCAAGTAGGCATCTAAATATCTAAACATTACTACTTGAGAAAATAAAAATGCAGCTTTATGAAACCGCAATTAAAAAAGTCGACGACTGTTGCTCAGATGTAAAAACCTTGCACATTTCGTTCATTATGACACTACCTCCGTTTGAGCCTGGAAGCCATATCGATGTAAAAGTGCACGTAGGAGACCGGGTAGAGATTCGCTCATATTCTGTAGTCCGAATAATCGATGATAGTACAGTGGTAATCGCTGTGCGGCGCTTGGTGAATAGTCGGGGCGGATCAGAATACATGCATTCTCTATCGATCGGAGACAGGCTTGAGTCTACACTCCCATCAAACCACTTTCAGCTCTCACTGCAAGCATCAGAATACTTACTCTTTGCCGGAGGTATAGGAATCACCCCAATTATCAGCATGGCACGCCTATTGAAAAAGTGCTCTTTATCGTTCCGTCTTATTTATTTGGGACGGTCACGAAACTCAATGCCATTCATTGAGGAAATGGAAAGCGAGTTTTCGGATCAACTGAGCGTATTCGCCGATGATGAATCTGGCCATGCGGATTTTTATTCGCTTATCGCGCCACTGCACGAGAACGGTGAGGCCTACATGTGCGGCCCAGTGCCGATGATGGAAGCAGTAAGAAAATCCTGGAATTTGGATAACCGAAAAGCTGACAAGATTCGTTTCGAAACCTTTGGTGGCGCGGGGGTTAGACCGTCTGAGTTATTCAGAGTGGTTGTCCCATCAAGGGGGCTCGATATAGAAGTTCCTGCAAATAAAACACTCCTAGATGTCCTTGACGAGCAAGGTGCTGAACCTTTATACAGTTGCCGTCGAGGTGAGTGCGGGGTTTGCCTAGTCGATATTGTCGCTCTTGAAGGTGAGCTCGACCACCGTGATGTTTTTTTGAGCCCACGTCAAAAAAATGATAAAAAGCAATTGTGCGCATGTGTTTCCCGAGTAACTGGCAGTATTACGCTTGAGCTCCCATAAAATATAAATGACCTAAACTGTTTGACTTAAATTCGGCGGTTTAGGTATTTTCTCGAAGTGCGTAGCTATCACATCGAAACCAAAATTTCATGCAAAGCTTGGGGGAAATTGATTTATATAGATCAGTTTTGGCAAGCTTTATTCTAGAAACTGATCAGTCAGGTATGGTGTTGCGTAACCGCTCCATGATACCCACATTCAAAGCCGCCCTCTGATCGCCGATGCTGTGCTCCCGATTTCAATCAGGAGCCCATCACCATGATGCGTCCCAATACCAGCGTTGAAAAAGTGTACCTCTACCCAAAGCCGGTAGATTTTCGAAAGTCCATTGATGGCCTAGCTGCGCTGGTCGAACTCGATATCAAGGTCGCGGTGTTTGACCCCGTGCTCTTTGTTTTTCTGAATCGCCACCGTAACCGGGTCAAAGTGTTGTACTGGGAGCGTAACGGCTTCTGCCTTTGGCTCAAGCGCCTGGAGTCCGAGCGTTTCAAGACTTCACCCGAAGAGGTGGACGAGGCTATCGTGCTGACCGTCCAAGAACTGAACTGGCTACTGGATGGATTTGATCTCTGGCGCAACCGTCCACACAAGGTTTTAACGCCAAGATTCGTCGCCTGACGGGTATAATCCGGGCATGAATTTGACGCCCGAAGACCTCCCTGACGACCCTGTTCTGCTCAAGCAAATGTTGCTTGAGGCACTCAGTCGTTAGCAGGTAACGGCTGAGGCATACCAGACTCATATCGTCGATCTGAAAGAACAGATCAAGCTGCTGCACGACCGTTTGTTCGGTCGCAAATCCGAGCAGGCCGTTGAACCCAATACCCCTCAACTGGCGTTGTTCAACGAGCCCGAAAGCGAGCCGATGCCTTCAATCGGCGACGCTGACGAAGAAGTTGTTGCTCCGACTTCACGTCGTGGCAAGCGCAAGCCTCTGTCTGCTGATCTGCCGCGCATCGAAGTCATCCACGAACTTCCCGAGCACGAATTGACGTGTGCCTGTGGTTGCCGCAAGCATGTCGTCAGCGAAGAAACTAGCGAGCAGCTGGATATCATGCCGATGCAAATCCGCGTGATCAAACACATCCGCAAAGTTTACGGGTGTCGTGGTTGTGAAGCGTCGCCGGTCACTGCTGACAAACCGGCTCAGTTGATCGAAAAGAGCATGGCCAGTCCGAGTGTCTTGGCGATGTTGTTGACCGCTAAATACGTCGACGGCCTGCCGCTCCACCGTTTCGAAACGGTACTTGCCCGGCATGGTGTGGACATCCCTCGCCAAACCTTGGCGCGCTGGGTCATCCAGTGCGGCGAGCACTTGCAACCGTTATTAAATCTGATGCGGGATCGGTTGCTGGAAAGCCCGGTCATCCACTGTGATGAAACCCGCGTCCAGGTACTTAAAGAACCGGATCGAGACCCAACCAGCCAATCTTGGATGTGGGTGCAAGCCAGCGGGCCGCCGGATCGAAAAGTCGTGCTGTTTGACTACACCTCCAGCCGTGCGCAAGAAGTGCCGTTGCGCCTGCTGGAAAGTTATCGTGGCTACGTCATGACCGATGATTACGCGGGTTACAACGCCTTGGCATTACAGCCCGGAGTGGAACGTCTGGCGTGCATGGCCCATGTGCGGCGCAAGTTTGTCGATGCTCAAAAGGTACAGCCCAAGGGCAAGGCGGGACGTGCCGATATCGCCCTGACGATGATCAACAAGCTGTACGGCATCGAACGTGAACTCAAGGACGTCAGCGATCACCAGCGTTTTATGGGCCGTCAGGAAAAGAGCCTGCCAATTCTGACTCAGCTGAAAAGATGGCTGGAGAAAACGCAGTCCCAAGTCACACCACAAAGCGTGCTGGGCAAAGCCGTTAATTATCTGGCCAGCAACTGGAGCCGGTTGGAGCGTTACGTGGAAGCTGGCTTTTTACCGATCGACAACAATGCGGCGGAACGCGCGATAAAACCGTTCTTTATCGGTCGCAAGGCGTGGCTGTTCAGCGACACGGCCAAAGGCGCTATCGCCAGTGCTCAGATCTACAGCCTAGTGGAGACCGCCAAGGTCAACGGCCAAGAGCCTTATACGTGGCTACGCCACGTACTGGAGCAGTTACCACATGCGCAGTCGGTGGCAGCCTATGAGGCACTGTTGCCGTGGAACTGCTTGCCAGAGATATCACGTTAAACCTGAACCCTAACGTGGGGTGAGTGGATCGAATCGTACGCTAGGGAAGCCTCGACATCCTTTGGTGTACCGCCAAATCCACCAACACGTAATAGACTGCGGACACTTTTAGAGCTTCCAAACCCCACTAAAACTGAGCGTTCCACCCCCGATACAAGAAACGTCCCACCGCAGGTACAGATCTGAAGTGGCTCCCATAGGCAGAGATAGGGCGCAATTCTGTATTTATGTGGCATAGAAATGGGCCGATTTTCTATTTTTGTGCCACCGAAATAGCTGGGCTTGGCATTCTTGTGCCAGCTAAATAGGAAGTGGACTATTTATGTGCCACATGTTCCTGGCAGTCCACTGGCTACTAGCTAAGTCACGAGTAGAAAATCTCGATACAGTGGATGGCTCGGCTGATGATGCTAGAACACAATTCTCGCTCCAGCCTAAGCTGTCGGCGTTGGATGTGGGGTTAATGGAGCGGTTACGGTCTTTTGATAGACCCGCTTTGAACATTGCGCTCTTGTTGGGGGTGCGAAAGCGGGCTTTACCGTTTGGTTTTTTTGAGGTGAATTACTTCTCGCATTTCACCTGCCAAAGTCAAAATTTCATAGCTCGCCACCAATTCACCCAGCTGGATGGTGACTTCCACATCCCACGCCACCACCCCTTGCGGGATGCCTTGCGGACTCTTCTTGCCCTGGTCGATCTTGCGCTTGCAGGTCAGGCGCGCCTGGATGGTGTCGCCGATGCCTACCGGGTTGATGAAGCGCAGGGTGTCGAGGCCGTAGTTGGCCAGTACCGGGCCAGGAGCTGGCGACACAAACAGGCCGGCCGCTGCCGACAGCACGAAGTAACCCAGAACGGCCTGGCGATTGCCGGCGACATGATCTCGGCGGCGTCCTTCCTCGGCATTTCCGCGATGATGTTCCTCAATCAGCGCAGGCGGCCGCGAACGCCTGCACGCCTACGGCATCGCCCCACCCGAAGGCAGCACCAGCAAAGCGCAGCCTGCTCGGCGAAAGCCCGGTGATCGTCTGCCCGCAATGCGGCAGCGCCCACACCGAGGTGCTCAGCGAGTTCGGCTCCACCGCCTGCAAGGCCGTGCTCAAGGGCAATGGCCCGTGCAACCAGGAGCGCGTCGCCACCCGCCGCAAGGCGATTGAAGACGGTGCCTGGGTTCGTGAAGCCGCCGTCGCCCACGCCCAAAAAAAACAAAACAAGAACGCCGCCTGATCCGGCCACCTGATGTGGAGTCACTGAAATGTCTGAATGGACCCTCTTCGAAGTCTTCGTGCGCAGCAAGCACGGCCTGAACCACAAGCACGTCGGCAGCGTGCATGCCGCCGACACCACGATGGCGATCGAAAACGCCCGCGAACTGTACACCCGCCGCAGTGAAGGCGTAAGCCTGTGGGTGGTGCCCTCGGCGCTAATTACCGCTTCGTCGCCGGATGAGAAAGACCCGCTGTTCGACCCGTCGGACGACAAGGTTTACCGCCATGCCAGCTTCTACGAGCTGCCGGCCGAAGTCGGGCACATGTGAGGTCGACCATGGACAACAAGACTGATCTGATCGAATACCTGCTGCGCCTCGGCGACAGCGCCCTGATCCAGGGCCAGCGCCTGTGCCAGTGGTGCGGCAAGGCACCGGCACTGGAAGAAGAACTGGCGCTGATGAACGTCGGCCTCGACCTGGTGGGCCAGGCGCGCAACTGGCTGGAGTATGCCGCCGAACTGCTGGACGACGGCCGCGATGCCGATCATCTGGCGTTCCGCCGCGACGAGCGCGCCTACCGCAACCTGCTGCTGGTGGAACAACCCAACGGCGATTACGCGGTGACCATCCTCAAGCAGTTCCTCTATGACGCCTGGCACCTGCCGGTGTTGCAGGGCCTGAGCCAGTCCAGCGATGAATCGCCGGGATCGCCGCCAAGACGGTGAAGGAAGTCACCTATCACCTGCGCCGCTCCGGCGAGTGGGTCGAGCGTCTGGGTGACGGCACCGAGGAGAGCCACAAGCGCATGCTCGCGGCGATCCCCGAGGTCTGGCGTTTCACCGTTGAGCTGATCGCCGCCGTTGTCGGTAGCAAGCTGCTGTCGCTTATGAAGACCAACGTAAGTCGCGAATTCCGCCGTTGGTTGTTGGCCGACAAGGGCTATGACACCGAAGCCCTGCGTCGTTACTGCGACCGCTACCGGATGCAACCGGTAATCCCACTGCGCAGCATGAAGCGCAAACCCAAGCCGGGTTTACCGAGACTGTTTGACCATCCCAAGTATCGGCAGCGCAACATCATCGAGTGTATGTTTGGCTGGCTGAAGGCTCTCCCATTGGCAGCTTTGAACGGATTCTTGATTACGTTGAGAGCAACCTGAAGCAGGAGTTGAGTGGTGAGGATTTAGCGGAGCGGGCACACATGAGTTTGCGCTCGCTCTATGCGCTGTTTGAGCGTCAATTGGGCATCACACCCTTGCAGTACATCCGCCAGCGCAAGCTGGAACGTATCCATAACTGTCTAAGTGATTCGAATTGCCAGGTGCGCAGCCTCACCGAAGTGGCGCTGGATTACGGTTTCCTGCACCTCGGTCGCGTCTCAAAAAGCTACCTTTTGCAGTTCGGTGAACTTCCCTCCCAAACCCTTAAGCGCCGCTCCTGAGTACTTCTCTCATCCGTTCCCTGCTCATGGCTCTAGGCTCTGTACGCAAAGTAATGTCGTAAACACCGCATGGCACAAGCCACGCTCAACGGCATACTCTGGGTGCTCTGCTCGGGAGCCGCCTGGCGCGATATACCCGAGTACTTTGGCCCATAGCCCACGGTCTATCAGCGGTTTCGAGATTGGAGTAATCGGGGCATTCAACCTGATGCTCAAGCGGCTTCACATCAGGTTGAACGAGCAAGGGTTAATCGATCTAGATACCTGGATGACTGACTCCACAGCGGTACGCGCAACCCGGGCCTCTTCTGGTGCAGGAAAAAAAGGGGCCTGAAGAACCGCAAGATCATGCGCTCGGACGTAGCCGGGGCGGTCTGACGACGAAGATCCACATGCTGTGCGACGCCAATGGCGTACCGCTGAGTTTTCTACTGTCGGGCGGGCCAGCCAGCGACATCGCCTATGCCCAACCGTTGTTGGATGGCGCTTACATCCCAAGCTTGCACGGGCGTCCCCGCAAACGCCAGGCGATCATCTGCGCGAGGCCGGCCGTTTCGACGACTTTCCATAAAGAGATCAGCGACCAAATCCCAGGCCGCATCGGAGAGTTCATACCGCTTTGCCATCCATGGATTCCTTTCCTTCGATGACTGCGAACTCTACCGAATCTCAGCTCCCAAGAGCCCTCTGTGAGATTTCAAGGGATTTCGTACAGAACCTAATGTAGGGAATCGAATTCTTTCCCCGGGCGCCCCCAAATAGGGGATACCCCAGTAGTTATTGCTCCGCCGGTTCTGGCCCTATCTGACGCGGTGCGACCAGGGCCAGGGCAGTTGCTCTGGCAGGTCGCGGTCATTGACTCTGCCCTCGATTTCTGACCAGAAATCCTGAATCAAGGCACCCTCAATCCAGTGTTTTTGGCTGTGCCAAAATCGGCTAACGCCATGCGTTCATCACGATTAACTTAGCATTATCGTTAGTCAATCTGAGCCCCAGAAACCAAAGTGTCTGCACGTGCACTTCGTGATTGGCTTGTCTGCGATCTCCCTGCACCTTCTTCGGCTCGCAAGGCCGCGCCGACATATTAACCCTGCGTGCTTAGGAAATGGCTTCAGCAGGGGGCTGGAAAACCTGGGGTCTCGAGCCCCAAACAAAAAACGATTACTCACGGAGGCAATAGCATGTCCCAATCATTGCAACGTACCCTGATTTTCGGCGGTTCTGTTCTAACCCAGAACGAACGGCGTGAAACACATGAGGCCTTGGTCCTCGAAGGCGATACCGTGCTGGCCACTGGTTCGCTCGAAGATATGCGGGCACTAGCAGGTTCTTCGTCGAGGAAAATCGATGTTGACGGGGCCTGCGTGATGCCCGGGTTGATCGACAATCACCCGCACTTTCTGCATTACGGGAGCTTCGATGTGTCGTGCGTCAAGCTGTACGATGCTCGCGACCACGACGACATTCGAACTCGCCTCCGCGAGCGTGCTGCTGTCACTCCGCGTGGCGAATGGATTGTCGCCACGCCGGTAGGCGAGCCGCACTATTTTATCCGCCGCTCCTGGCGTGATCTGCCTGAAGGCCGCCTACCTAACCGCTATGAACTGGACGCCGCTACCCCGGATCACCCCGTTTGGATTCAGGCCTTCGCGCCGACTTTGCCCAATGTCTGCGCCATGAATTCGAAGGCGCTACAGGTGCTAGGGTTTACGCGCGATCTGCCAGATGTCATCGACGATGTGTTCGTCGACAAAGACGCGAACGGCGAACTGACGGGCATCTTCAGTGGCTACGTGACCAATTACTACAATAGCAGCCAATTCTGGCTGACGCGCGTGCTTGCGCAGGTGATGCGTCCGAGCGACGACCTCTGGTACCAGGGGGCGATGGCGGGGCAGTTATCAGCCGCGCAGCGAGGCATTACCTCCGCCTACGAGGGCCACGCGATGGAGCCGGAGCACATCTCCGCTTATCAACGCGCGCGGGATGAAGGAAGCCTGAACATGCGTGTCCTGGCGGCGCTGGAGGTAGAGTCTGTCGCGTTCGATTTCGGCATGGGGTTGACCGACGATGGCATTCGGGCCCGGTTTGCGCTGGCAGCGAGTTTGACACAGACCGTCGATCCGCTGTTTCGTGTCAACGGCATGACGCTCGGTGTCGGCGGGCCCGGCTGGACGGGCCACATGCCGACCGACCGCACCTACAGCGACCCCTTAGGGCGGCCAACGCGCGGACACTCGTTTATTTCAGGGGATATTGAGCGTGAAGCGATCGACTATTGCCTGCGCAATGATCTCCGCTTGAATCTCATACCGACGAGCGGTCGCGATCATCGGCGGTTCCTCGAGAATCTCCAGCCATTCCTCGCCGACTGGAATGTAGGTGCAAGGGAATGGGTCATGCAGCACAACATTTTCATTGATGACGCCACGATCGAGCGCTATGCCGAGCTGCAATTCCATTTTTCCGGCACCACGAGCTTCTGCTTCGGAAAGGGCGATATGTACCGGCAGCGCATGGGAGAGCAAGTACTCAAGGAACTCTCTCCCCTCGGAAAGATCTTCGCTTCAGGCGCCAACATCGGTTTGGGCAGCGACTGGGGACCTGCAAGCGTATTCGAGCACCTGGCGCTCGCGGAGACACGCGAGTTTGCGGGCTCTGGATACCGGCACGACGGCCCAGGCTATTCCATCACTAGGCAACAGGCGCTGGACGGTTGGACGACCAATAACGCCAAGCTGATGCAGTGGGCCGGTATTGGAGCGTTGAGACCTGGGTTTAAAGCGGACTTGGTCATTGTCGATCAGAATCCGCTCACCTGCGCCCTTAATGCGTTGCCCAAGACGCAAGTGCTACGAACCGTGCTGGGCGGGAAGGATATATTTGATACGAGCATTCTTCCTCGTCTAGACGAGGCCGAGCTGCCTCCGGAGCGTTTGCAATCCCTGAAGAGGTCCACGACTGTCCGCTCAGCGGATCACGAGTGCGGCCCGCACTGCAATCACCAGAAATAGATAGCCTCTCGGCGGCAGCGCCATGCGGGGGATCCCGCTGGCAAGCTAGTTCGCAGCACGGTGTTGTCGTCGAGGTTTAGCAAGTAGTCAATGGACTTTCAGTTTGCCGTCTTTTCCTGATACGCAAGGCGCATCCTTGCGGTAGTGAGGAAATAGCTGCGAGTTTGGCAACCCCATCAATGGGTGTGGATGTATTAAGCTCGAAGCGACGATGGTTAACTCATCCATACGAGTGCGCGGCTGACTGAGGGAGGCCTCATATGCATATATGCGGAGCGAAAGTTTACGTGGCTCTACTCTATTCTGAAGTTTTATTGGATGTTCCGATCTGTGACGGGAGCTGTTGCCGCGGAAGGTGTGCGGCAGAAAATAGGGCCTTGCTCAAGGTCAAGACCGTTAGTGCCAAGTATGGTGGGCTCTGCAGGTAATGCTTTACCGCAATGTAGTTACTAGGGATGGTCTGAAGTAGCCACCGATATTTTGATACCCATCCCATTTGGGACTGAAAAAAATCGGTGGCCTGCCAAAAATCAGGCTTTGGCTCTTCTTAATTTATTGTTTTTCTTTGAACAGCACCTGTTCTCCGTGCGCACGCCATTCGCAGCGGGGCGCATTCGGGGGTTATATGGAGGCAAAAAAACTAAACCATCGTCATCAGGTCGGGGGCTCTTGCATTTCCGACCGACGTCTTGCCGAGGAAGAGAGCCTCATCCGGTCGCGTCTTGCGGCCAGAGGGTCCGGCGCCTAATGTTATGAAATAGGCACTAGGCAGCGGAGGAGGTCGTATGCTCTGTGCAAACTGCGGATTCGAAAATCCTTCCGGGGCCAGCTTCTGTGACGCGTGCGGCGCCAAGCTGTCTCGCAGTTGTACGCGCTGTGGTCACGAGGCGGGCCTATCCGCCAAATTCTGCAGTGAATGCGGCGCGCCGCTGATCGATGCGTATGCTGCACCATCACCGCGCTCCAAGCCCGTTTCAGGGCCTTCTCCAGCGCCTATTCATTACACGCCCCACCACCTTGCCGAACGCATTCGCGCCGAACAGGCAGCCATGGAAGCCCGGGGCGAGACCGCCGGCGAACGCAAGACCATCACGGCGCTGTTTGCCGACATGGCCGGCTCTACGGCGCTGATCCATGACCTCGATCCAGAGGAGGCCCAGCGCCTGATCGAACCCGTCGTCGCGCTGATGATGGAAGCCATCCACTACTACGAAGGCTACGTGGCCAAGACGATGGGAGACGGCATCCTCGCGCTGTTCGGCGCACCCATCGCCCATGAGGACCATCCGCAGCGGGCGCTGTATGCGGCGTTGCGCATGCAGCAGGCGATACAGCGACATAGCGACCGCATTCGTCTGGAGAAAGGCATTCCCTTGCAAATCCGCGTCGGCATCCACACTGGAGAGGTCATCGTGCGTTCTATCCGCACGGACAATTTGCACACCGATTACGATCCGGTCGGGCACACGATCCACATTGCATCCCGGATGGAGGGAGTCGCCGCACCATCGACGATCTTGGTAAGCGAGTCCACCCACAAGCTGGCGGAGGGCTATTTCGAATTCAGAACGCTGGGGGCCACCCAGGTCAAAGGCATTCCCGATCCGCTCGTCGTGTACGAGGTGCAGGGGCTCGGCGCTCTGCGCACGCGCCTGCAGATCGCGGCACATCGCGGGCTGGCCAGGTTTGTCGGCCGCCAGATCGAGCTGGACCAGTTGCATCAGGCGCTCGAGCAAGCCAAAGCGGACCATGGGCAGATTGTCGAGGTGGTGGGGGAGGCAGGGGTCGGGAAGTCACGGCTGTTCCATGAATTCAAGGAGTGCTCGCGGCACGGCTGCCTGGTGCTGGAGACGTTCTCGGTGTCGCACGGCAAGGCCTTTGCCTATTTCCCGCTCATTGAGCTTCTGAACAACTATTTTCAGATTACCATCCAGGATGACGAGCGGCGATGCCGAGAAAAGGTCATGGGCAAGACACTTACGCTCGAGCGAAACTTCGAGGATCTCGTGCCCTACCTGCTCTACCTGCTGGGTATCGGCGAACGCAGTTCAGCACTCGCGGAAATGGATCCTCAGATCCGGCGCGTTCGCACCTTCGACGCGATCACGCAACTACTGGCGCGTGAGAGCCGCAATCAACCGATCGAGCTGCTGTTCGAGGATTTGCAATGGCTGGACTGCGAGACCGAAGCCTTCCTCGTGTACTTAATCGACCACTTGGCGAGCTCCCCGATCCTACTCCTCGTGAACTACCGGCCCGAGTATCAGGCTGTGTGGACGCACGCGGGTCATTGCAGCCAGCTGCGGCTCGAACCGCTGGGCCCGGCCGAAGCCCAGGGACTGCTCGCGGCCCTGCTTGGCAGCGATCCCTCCCTCGCCCCCCTCAAACAGCTCATCCTGGAGAAGACGGAGGGCAACCCTTTCTTTATCGAGGAAGTGGTCCAAACGCTGGTCGAGGAGAAATCGCTGCTCGGTGAACCTGGCCGTTACCGGATCGAGCAAACTCCGACTGCGCTGCATATTCCCACCACTGTGCAGGGTGTGCTTGCCGCCCGTATCGACCGGCTCCCCGTTGCGCAGAAGGAGTTGCTGCAGACACTCGCCGTCATTGGCAAGGAGTTTGCGTTCAGTCTGATCCAGCGCATCTGTGATGGACGGGGCGCTTGGATGGACGAACATTTACGCGATCTGCTGGCCCGACTGGAGGCCGCGGAGTTCATTTACCAGCGGCCCGCATTTCCGGATGTGGAATATTCGTTCAAGCATGCGCTGACCCAAGAGGTCGCGGGCAGCTCACTACTTACGGAGCGACGTAACGCGCTGCATGAACGCACGGCGCAGGCCATCGAAGAACTGTTCCCCACCCGCATAGCGGATTATTGCAGCGAACTGGCGCACCACTACAGGCTGAGCGGCAATGTCCCGAAGGCCGTGGAATACCTGCACCGTACCGGGCAACAGGCCCTCCAGCATTCTGCCAATATTGAGGCGATGCGTCACCTCGGCGCGGCGCTGGAATTGCTCGAGCATTTGCCTGACACGCCCGCGCGTGCTCATCAGGAACTGACATTGCTACTAGCCTTGGGCCCGGCTTTGATGGCCGTGCGAGGCTATGCTGCGCCCGAGGTGGTGACCACTTACACCCGCGCACTGGCGTTATGCGCGCAACAAGTAGGCGACGACTCAGTGCTTTTCCCAGCGCTGTTTGGGCTGGGGACTTACTACTCGTTGCGTGCGCAATACGCAACTGCATGCGAACTGGCTGAACGATTGCTCAATATTGCGCAAGCTGCGCAGGATCCGGATTTGCTCGTGGATGCCCATGCTGCACTCGGGGCGACATTGTTTTTCCAGGGTAATCTGCGCGATGCCCATGAGCACCAGGAGCTGGCGCGTGTCCTCTACATCCCGGACCGTCATCGCACACATACCATTACCTACGGCATGGATCCGGGCTACGTCCTGACATTTTCGGCCTGGAGTCTTTGGTACCTGGGTTTTCCCGATCAGGCAAGCACGCGCAGCCGGGATATCCTTGCTCTGGACAAGAAGATTTCTCACCCAATTAGCTTGGCCTTCACCCTGTCCGCTACGTCGATTTTGGGACAGTTTCGGCACGACGTACAACTCGCCGAAGAGTGTGCTGATGCCGCCATCAAGCTTTCACTCGAACGAGGATTTCCGTTTTATTGGGCATGGGGGACTATCGTCCAGGGTTGGGCTCGCGCCGAGCAGGGAAACATTGACGAGGGAGTCGCCCAAATAACCGAGGGTATCGCTACTTACCAGGCCGCCGGAGCAGAGCTTGGATGCTCCTATTTTCTGGCCCTGCTGGCCGCAGCGCACGGGCGTGCCGGGAATCCGCAGGCAGGATTGGATGCCGTGACCGACGCTCTGGCTATGGTGAACAGAACAGGCGAGCACTTTTACGAAGCGGAGCTGTACCGGCTTAAGGGAACACTTATTCTCCAATCTTTGGGCGAAGCCAGACTGGATTCTTCCATGCAGCAGGAAGCGCAAGGATGTTTTCAAAAGGCGATCTCGATCGCTCGACAACAAGGGGCGAAGTCACTCGAGCTACGAGCCACAGTGAGCCTTGCTCAGCTATGGGCAACACGAGACAAAGAGGCGGCCAGGCAAATGCTGGCCGACATTCACAGCTTTTTCACCGAAGGCTTCGACAGCGTCGATTGGCTACAAGCCAAGGCGCTGCTCGATGCATGGGCATCAAGCAAGGGGTGAGCGATTGATGACTCGGGGCAGTGACGAGCGCAAGTCGGTCGCGCTGGCTTTACAGGGCGGCGGGATGCACGGTGCGTTCACCTGGGGCGTGCTCGATCGGTTGATCGAGGATGGCAGGCTTGCCATTGAAGGGGTGAGCGCAACCAGTGCCGGCGCGATGAATGCAGCCGTGCTGGCCTATGGCATGCTCCAAGGTGGCGACGTCGGCGCGCGCCAGGCGTTGCACGATTTCTGGTACGCCGTGGCGGAGTCCGCTGAGCGTTACAACCCATTGCGCTGGATGCCATGGCTGAAAGGGACGCACAGCTTCGGGCTGGACTATTCGCCCATGTATACGTTCGCGGACATGACGCTTCGTATCTTCTCGCCTTACCAGTTCAATCGCCGCAACTTGAGTCCGCTGCGGGAGGTGCTGGAGAGGCAGGTAGATTTTGCCGCCTTGCGAAGCCAATGCCCGTTCCACCTCTATCTGTGCGCGACCAATGTCGAGACGGGGAAGATACGCATCTTCACGGGCGATGACATCTGCGCTGAAGCGGTGCTTGCTTCGGCCTGTGTGCCGACATTGTTCCAGGCGGTCACGATTGACGGGCAGAACTACTGGGATGGCGGCTATATGGGGAACCCGGCTATTTTCCCGTTGATCTACCACTGCAATACACGTGATGTGGTGATCGTCCACATTAACCCGCTCGTCCGCCCAGGCGTGCCCATTACCGCTGCCGGCATCCTTAATCGCATCAGTGAAATCAGCTTCAATTCGTCGCTGATGCGTGAACTGCGTACCATCGCTTTTGTCACCGACCTCATCCAGCAAGGCAAGGTCGATCGCAACGAAATGAAGGAGATGTTGATCCACTCCATTAAATCAGACGAGGCGATGTGTGCGCTCAGTGTGTCCAGCAAGTACAACGCGGACTGGGACTTCCTTTGCAGACTGCGCGACAACGGACGCCGCGAGGCCGAGGCGTGGCTCACGGAGAACTACCGGAACATTGGCGAACGGTCGAGTATCGACATCCGGCAGGAGTTTCTATGAGCGTCGTCATGAGTCGGGAAAGGTGGCTGCATCGGTACGAACGGTCCGTCCAGTGCTTGTGGCTTTAATCCATAGCTTTGGCGATAGCCGAATCTTCGGGCACAAGGTCGCGCTGGGCCAACATCTTGGTATGCAGTGCGTCGATATGGGGTGCCGCTTTTTCCTGGCGTATTAGCCATCGATCTTCGTCGATCATCTCCAGTGCTTACCGTTCAGGTTCGTACAACCCGCCAATTGAGTGCGGCGTCTGCTCGGCCAGTTGGCTTTTGTTCGTCGCGTGCAAATCGAAAAACTTGTGGCGGGCTTGGGCCATGCAGTCGATTTCGGCGATGCCTTGCCGGAAGCTTGCTTTGTAGCAGGCGAAATCGTCGCAAGCCAGCTTGCCATTCCACTGACCAAGAAAGTTGTGTGCATGTTCGCTCGCACTGCCTGGGGTGAAGTTGTAACCCACCGTTTTGAATGCCCAATAACGAGTGATGACACGCGGGGCCGACCTCTACGCAGAGTGGAACATCATAAGCATTTCATGCTGATGCCGCGGGTCGGGCTATACAAACCTGAACACAGTACCGAGAGTGGCGATACACAGTGGGAGCTCCCGGGTTCAAGATCTGCAGGTGCAAAGCTTTCAAATTCCATGGCGTTATTTCCGCACCATCCGTCTCCCCCGTGACACTGCGTACGCCGGTCTCTGTTTGCCAGGCAGTGATAAGCACCGCCTGCAGACTGCTGCCGTACAGACGGGCAACCGATATTTTTGCTGCGCAAGGCGGGATACAAAGCGCTACTGAAGGCACGCGGCATCCCCCAGTAAAATAGCGATGCCCATAGTAATGGCTGATGCGGTTTTCACTCAAATTGTTCTTTTTATGTGTGCTCGCCAAGCTGGCATTGGTCCCGTTCGCATCAAGACATGTTGTGCCAATTCCGGCTAACGCTAGCATTCCAGGCTACGTAGGATAGATCTATCGGACTTCGACTTCTGAGTTCATTTCAGAAGGAAACAATGGATATAGGACAAAGGCACTGTCAACGGGACTGCGCGCTGACTTTAAAATGGCCAGTCATCGTGATCCCGTCATTGAAGCCAATAAAACCGATAAATCTTAGTAGTGCTCCTGATTTGGAGTCGCTGCACGCGGAGAATGCGATGAAAGTTGAAAACAGAAGTATTCTGGACAGCTTGGGAACCAGCCTCCCAGCAGAGGAAGCCGATACGCTCCGCCCGAGCCTAGGTACATTGCGTCTTATTTTTCTGATCATCGCTGCAGCGGCACCGATGGCGGCGGTACTGGGTGTCGTTCCCATCGCCTTTGCTTTTGGTAATGGACTGGGGGTACCACTCACTTTCGCGGGAGTCGCCGTCATTCTGGGCTTTTTTACGGTCGGCTATAACGCGATGAGCAAGGAGGTGGTGAATGTTGGTGCATTCTACGCTTATGTAGCCCGTGGCTTCGGTAGTGTATTGGGGCTTGGCTCAGCCTTCCTGGCGATACTCTCCTACACGGTTTTCGTGTGTGGGGTCGTTGGTTATGTGGCTTTCTTTACACAGGTTGCGTTAAGCGATCTATTCGGTATCAACGTGCACTGGATAGTGCCGGCAATAGTTGCTGTGGTACTCGCGGCGATCCTTGGCTATCGGCAGATCGATTTCAGCTCGCGCATGCTCGCCATTCTGCTGGTGATCGAATTCGCCGTGCTGATTGCACTGAACATTAGCATTATCTGGAGCAAAGGGGCAGACGCATTTCCCGTCAGTGTTTTCAGTTTGAGCGCGGTTTTCAGCGGGGCACCGGGCATCGCCATCATGTTGGCGTTTACCTGTTTCATCGGCGTGGAATCTGCAGCACTGTATTCCGAAGAGACCCATTCACCTTCGCGCAGTATCGGGCTGGCAACCTTCGGGGCTGTTTTTCTCACGGCGTTGTTCTATTTCGTGACCACGTGGATCACCATTGGTGCCGTGGGCAGCGATGTCCAGAATGTCGCGACGAGTCAGTTGGCAACGCTCTACTTCAATCTCGGGGACCAATACCTCAATAAGCTTGCCACCCATACCATGGAACTGTTTCTTTCGACGAGCATGTTCGCAACCTTGCTTGCGATTCATAATGTGGCCAGTCGCTATATCTTTGCCCTTGGCCGACAGGGCTGTCTCCCAGCATTTTTAGGGCGAGTACATCCGACGCATGCCTCACCTCACAATGCGAGTGCGCTTATTACCCTGATCACTGTTACCGTTGTCGCCATCACCTTTGAATTTGGCCTTGATCCTCTACTAGGCTTGGGGGCAGTCGGAATCGGATTCGGTACGGTTGGTATCATCGCGCTTCAGGCGCTTACCAGCCTTGCCATCATCGCTTACTTCCTTCGCAAGGGCCGCACTCATTGGTGGCGCACTCTAACCGCACCCATCGTAAGCTTCATCGGTCTTGCATTGGCAGTGTCGCTTGCCGTAAGAAATTTCGATCTCCTTACCGGAAGTAAGAGCCCAGTAGTAATTCTTCTGCCCTACCTGCTTGTCCTGGCGTTTATCATTGGTGGCTTGTATGCCATTCGCCTTAAGAAGTCTCATCCGGACGTATACTCCGCAATCGCTCAGAACGTTAACTCGGAGGGCTAACATCTATCCAGTTTGCTGACTGGGCTCGTACCAGTCAGCCAATCTTGGTCCTGGTCGACACCTCGCAAAAGGTAGTCGACCGAATCGAAGTGCACGCGAGCATTTCCGGCGCCAGCGGATACATGATTAATCCCTTGATCAGTCCCGGCACATCTAAAATTTGTGTAACTAATCATCCACGAATTACAGAAGCGCGGCCTCTACAGAACCCAGCCGCAAAGTGGTACCTTCAGGCCCAGGCTGTCGGAGGATGGCGGCAGTCATTTACCCGATTCGGCTTATGGAGACTCGCTCCGCCTCGGTAACAACCTATAGCCCGAAGGCGACTGCTTATGAGTTATCAAAATGTGCCGAGCGATCGACAATAACATCATGGACCATGGGTAGCCCCATCGCTTCCGTATAAAACTATACAGCGAGCGCGCAAGAAAAGCCCGGAACGTTGGTCAGGCCAGACGCGGAACTGGGAGCCGATAGGAGCGGTGATGCTGAATCCGGATCGGGAGCAGCAGGACGAGAAAAGAGCGGCATAGTTGAACGGTTGACGCGACAATTACCTTGAAAAACGCCGGTCATAGGGTCAATGGAGTGTTCCGCTTAAGCCTAGCTTTTAAGTGTTGTCACGTCCCAGTGGCTCAGTTTTTAAAGTGTGATTTGAGTGGAGGCTGTTTTGTAATTAGATAATAGACTGATTGCAAATCCCGTTTTCATCTTTGTTTATTCTCGGTCGCAAGTTAATGAAGTATGGCTTGTGAAAGAATCGCGGGTCTTACATCCGCATCTATAAAAGCTCAAAGAGCTATGAAGGAGCGAAAATGACACGCATTACGCCAAAGCGTTTGACCGCCACTCACTGGGGCAATTACTTCGTTCATAGTGATGAAAACGGCGCGATCATCGTTGACCCAGTTCCCAATGATTCTGAACCCTCTCCAATCGGCCAGTCTCTGGCCTCTACCCAGGATTCAAACTGCCGTATCTCGCAACCTATGGTACGTAAGGGGTATTACGAAAATCGAAGAGCCAGCGACACTCAGCAACGGGGGAAAGAACCGTTTATTGCTGTGAGTTGGGATGAGGCGCTAAGCCTGGTAGCTGAAGCTATACAAGCTGCAAAGGACGCGAAGGGTAATAATTCCATCTATGGTGGATCCTACGGTTGGGCAAGCGCCGGCCGATTCCATCATGCGCAGAGCCAGGTCCACCGTTTTCTCCGATGCTGTGGCGGTTACACAGATTCTGTTGACAGCTATTCGTACGCGGCAGCTGAGGTTCTCATACCTCATATTCTTGGCTTGAACGCTTTCCAAGCAGGCATGGAGGTCTCCACTACTGAGGAAGTAGCTGCACACTGCAAACGCATTGTGTATTTCGGCGGTGCTGCGTCCCGTAATATGCAGGTGAATCCAGGAGGTACCGGCCAACATGACGCACGCTCACACTTCAATGCTATTGCCGAAGCAGGCATTGACGTCGTAAACGTTAGCCCTATCAGAGACGACGTTGCCGGCAACCTGAACTCTCGCTGGATTCAGTGCCGTCCTAACAGTGACGTAGCCATCATGCTCGGCCTGACACACACACTGATCCAAGAAGGCCTGGTCGATCAGGCGTTCGTGGACAAATACTGCGTGGGCTTCGACATTTTCTCTAACTATGTGATGGGTGTAGGTGACGGTCAGCCCAAGGACGCAGAGTGGGCCCAAGGCAAGTCAGAAATTGACGCGGAAGAGATACGCAAATTGGCACGCCTGATGGCGGCAGAGCGCTGCATGATCGGTCTTTCATTTTCCGTCCAGCGGGCCGAGCACGGCGAGCAAACTTATTGGGCTGGGATCGCGCTAGCGTCAGCGCTCGGATACATCGGCCTACTTGGCGGCGGTGTTGTCATGGGAGCGGGCGTGAGCAAAATGAGCACCATGCAGCGCCGTATTATTCCTTTCTCTGTAGGGTCGCTTCCACAGGGGAAAAATGCTGTGTCGGATTACATCCCCGTGGCACGTGTAACTGACATGCTTGAGAATCCGGGCGGTGCATTTACGTATAACGGGTTGAATCTCACCTACCCGGATATTGATTTGGTTTACTGGGTTGGAGGTAATCCGTTCCACCATCACCAAGATATCAACCGTCTCCGCAAAGCTTGGACCTACCCCAAAACCATCGTCACCCATGAAATCAATTGGACCACTACGGCTCGCTTGGCTGACATCGTTCTCCCATCTACGTCACATCTGGAAAGAGAAGACTTCGCTGGCGGTAGCATGGACAACTGGCTCACACCGATGCGCCAGTCGCTTAAGCCTTACCTTGATGCTCGTAATGACTACGATATTTTCTCAGGCATCGCGGAAAAATTAGGCATCAAAGAACAGTTCACAGAAGGTCGCGACGCAGCTCAATGGGTCAAACATTTGTACGGCGTCACTCAGCAGAATGCCAAAGCTGTCGGCATCACATTGCCTAGCTTCGAAGAGTTCAATGACGGCCCACCGATAGATCTGCGCCCGATGTTCTCGGATAGCAAACAGACTCTTGAGCGCTTTCGCGATGACCCGGTAGGCAATCCACTGAATACGCCGTCAGGGAAAATTGAGATATTCTCAGAAACTATTGCGGGCTTCGGTTACGAGGACTGCGTTGGGCATCCGGCGTGGTACGAAAAAGTCGAATATCTCGGAAGCCCTTTAGCAAAAACGTTCCCTTACCATCTGTTATCAAACCAACCTGCTACGCGACTCCACAGTCAGTTTGACCATGGCATCACGAGCCAACTTTCGAAAATCCAAGACCGTGAACCAATTCGCTTAAATCCGGAAGACGCGAAAGAAATTGGAGTCGTAGATGGCGATATCGTGCGCGTCTTCAATAATCGTGGATCCTTCCTCGCAGGCGTGATCTTGTCCGACGCGTTAAGACGAAACGTTTTGCAGATCGCTACGGGGGCTTGGTACGACATGCTGGATGTCCACGATCCTATGAGTCTTGAAATTCACGGTAATCCTAATGCCGTTACCAATGACGTAGGGACGTCATCGTTAGCTCAAGGGCCATCAGCAAACAGCTGCCTTGTGGACATAGAAAAATACACAGGGGAGCTGCCTCCGCTGACTGTGTTTACGCCCCCTGAGATCCAATACAAATAATTGGCGAAAGCTCAGGGTTGTAAGCAAAGGGTGATGAGTGCAGGTGTGGTGAGCCTGCACTCAGCTCCCACCAAAACTAAGAATATGTGCGACTTCGGTCTAGAGCGTTATCGGTGGGTACGGTGAAGGGCATCGAGTGATGGTGATGCTTTCGGGTTCCTATCAGTTTGCTGAGTTGCTTGTCCTTCATTCCCGAAGGGCTCATGCGGAGGGCGTTTAGACCGGAGCCTGAAGCTTGGCTGATCTTAAAAATATGCTCACACATTCCTCTCTTATTCCCACGGTCGACCTCCTTCGGAGGCCGTTGATCACCAGCGTTTCTACAACAGGTCTGCTTGCTGACCAGTTTGCACGAGAGCTGCGGGACCTTCGAATTTCGGTAACGGACCGGTGTAATTTTAGATGTGTTTACTGCATGCCCAAAAAAGCCTTCGGTAGGGATCACGCATTTCTAAAACAAAGCTCTCTCCTATCTTTTGAGGAAATTGAGCGAGTGGCTCGGGTGTTCGTGAGGCTCGGCGTGGAGAAAATTCGACTTACTGGAGGGGAGCCTTTGCTCAGGAAAAACCTTGAGTATTTGATTGAGCGTTTAGCCTCCTTAACCACTCCCAAAGGTGAGCAACTCGACATTACCCTCACCACCAATGGTTCCCTTCTCGCGCCGAAAGCGCGGGCTTTAAAAGACGCAGGATTATCAAGAGTCACCGTAAGCCTCGACGCCCTAAATGATTCACTTTTTAAGAAGATGAACGACGTCGGCTTTTCTGTGACGGATGTCTTGAAAGGGATTGATGCAGCTCACGCAGTTGGGCTGTCACCAATAAAAATCAACATGGTGGTAAAGCGCGGGACCAATGATAAGGAAATCCTACCGATGGCTACGCATTTCAAAGGATCAGGGATAGTGCTGCGCTTCATCGAATACATGGATGTGGGTACATCGAATCAATGGAAGATGGATGAAGTGATGCCCTCAGACGATGTCGTCCAGGTCATCAGCGCTCAGTTCCCACTACGCCAACTCGATTCGGAACGCAGCGGTGATACCTCCCAACGTTGGGGCTATCTCGATGGCAGCGGTGAGATTGGAGTCATCTCCAGCGTGACTCATGCATTTTGTGGCGAGTGTAACCGCGCTCGTTTATCAGCCGAGGGTCGACTCTACTCCTGCCTGTTTTCTGGGCACGGCCACGACCTTCGAACGCTGATTAGGAACGGGTGGAGTGATGACAGCATCTACACGACAGTCGCGAGTATCTGGGAAGGGCGTACCGATCGGTATTCAGAGCTAAGAGGCAACGTTGATCAAATTGCAGGCGGCGCCGGTGTGGCGAAAGTAGAAATGTCATACATCGGCGGATGAGATAACAGGATTCGCGGCTTATCTGCGCTGGACTGCAATGGGGTCAATACCAGTAGAAAACACCTTGGAGGGATTTCTCTGTTAGCCCTAACAAGATGCAAATCGCAAAGGGACGACGCGATCTACCTTCAATTCGCATTAGGTGGAGTTCGGTCCATGAATGAGATTGTCCAGACCATTCGAAAGCCTTACGAAGGCCCAAAAAAAGACTCCGCCCTGGGTAACCGTCCGGCCAACACACCTTCCTGACATCGTCGCTTGAGGCGATAGGTGTCCACCTAAATTAAGTGGACACCATTTCTAGCCTTTTTAAGCGGACGCCCATGCCACAAGAACGCCGTTCCTATTCCAAGTGCTTCAAGGCCCAGGTCATTGCCGAGTGCGCCCAGCCTGATACCTCAATTGCCAATGTCGCTTTGACCCACAACCTCAATGCAAACCTTGTCCATAAATGGATTCGGCTGCATGCACAGAAAAACCTGGCACTGCAAACTGCCTTTATTCCGGTCAAGGCATTGTCTTCGACAGTGGCACCTCAAGTTCTTCCGGCCACGATTCGAATCGAAGTGCCTCATTCAAAAGGCCTAGTCGTTGTGAGTTGGCCGGCAGAAAATGCTGCGGCGTGTTCTGCTTTCCTGCGAGACCTGCTGCGATGATCCGCATCGACTCCATCTGGCTCGCCACCGAGCCCATGGACATGCGCGCCGGCACTGAAACCGCGCTGGCGCGGGTCGTGGCCGTGTTCGGTGCGGCGAAGCCGCACTGTGCTTATCTGTTCGCCAACCGCCGTGCCAATCGCATGAAAGTGTTGGTGTATGACGGTGTAGGGATTTGGCTTGCCGCCCGGCGCTTGAATCAAGGGCGGTTCTTTTGGCCGGGCGAAATATCAATCCAGTGAGCTACCTTCGACTGCTCAGGCTGAATGGTGCTCGCCGTGATCTGATAAATGCAGGTGATCGGACGGTGCAAGTAAAAGATGTTGTAGCTAGTTGGGGATTCTGGCACTTGAGTCGTTTCAGTTCTGAATATAAAAATAGATTCAATGAGTTGCCGTCGGAAACGCTAAGTCGTGTAAGGTGGGAAGAAAAAGCTGTGTAGCAGTTGTCGCGAAACAGTTCTTGTTGTTTCTATGTTCCAAGTTGGCAAGGTTTTGAGTTGTACCGGGACTGGCATAGGGATGGCCAGCGTTACGGTAAATTGCTGCCCCGTAATCCTGTGTTTGAGCCAAATTTCCATGCGGGTTCTAAGGCTTTGGATGCTTCTCGGGAAGGCTCTTGATAGTTCTCTGTGTGTGAGTAATTACCTTAATTGTGGGGTGGATTGGGAAAGCTTAATGATTGGAATGTTGACATTGGATAGTAATCGGGCTGATCAACAAAAATAAAGCGTCATTGTGCAAGTCGTTGCTTTTCACAAATCACCTGTCTAGGTGGGTTGTTCAGGTCGGGCTGTTATTCGGTAGGTGATCTCGGTTGATTATGTCTCAATGCAATTGCCAGGCGCCATCGAGATGTTTTCAAGTGGCCAAATAGTGTTCTTTCATAGCAGGAAAGGAGGCGCAAAAAGTTCGAGCGCAACTATTTCTGTTGCAACATATTCATCACCATAGAACTCTTGGTTGTGTAAGTTTCGTCTATGAAGCTTTTGGAGCCCGGATCTTTAAGAGTTCGGCGATTGCGAATTGGACTACGAGAGGGCGCCTTCGGGAAGAAGGCGCTCATCTTTGCGAACGGTTCGGCAACACACTTGGGGTTCTGACTGGCTATCATGGCGACCAATTTATATTCAATATTATGTAGCTGCTCCTTGGGGATTATGGGTGTCATTCTCTGATTTTTGTTCACGAGAGGTCATTGGCCTGTTCGAGTGATTACCCTTTGAGTAATAGGTGTTCGACAGACACAATGACAGTGTTTGGTTTATGTGGGTGTATGTGGGTGGTGCCGAGACGCTGGTACAAGTCCTGTCGCCTGAATTTGCAGGCTCGTTGTCCAAAGGCTCAGAAGCTTTGCGAGACGCGCACGGCGAAGGTGTAACCTTCAGGTCGGTTTCGCGCATCGAACTCCTTGTATATGTGCGCCGATATAGGTGGAAGTCCTGGCTTGAAATAGGCCACTGCGGGACCAATGGCAAGAGCTCTCGATCGGTTTCCGATTGTTAGATTGGGAGCGTTATCGTCGCTGACTTGACGGTAATAAAAGCCTCCCAATCCGACGGTCCATGGGCCGATATGCTGTCCTGCGGCGAACTCGTGTCGATACTCGATACCGTTCTTGTAGTCGGTGGCTTTATTGCGGGTGCTGAAATCGACTTGAAAGCTTGATGAAACCTCGAAGCCGCTATCGGTGATGTAGGTGGCATTGAAGGCGGGCGAGTAGGTCCAGTGGTTAAGGCCGGGTGAGACCAAACGATTCTTATCGTAATCGCCGGTTGGGGCTGTGATGGCCAGGGATGTGTTTACGAACAAGTTGGGCGATAAGTTCCATTGAAGTATTAATGGAATGAAGACCGCATCAGACATTCGAAACGGATCGGCTTCGAGCTTCATTGGGCCGGCCGGAGTCTGCACGTTGAGTTCAGCGTCCATCTTGAACAATGGAAGCACGACACCGAATCCGTAGTTGGCACCCAACAGGGTGTGCTCGGTCATCCGCAAATAAGAGGCGGAGATGCTGAGTATGTCGAGAGAGAAATCGTTGTCAGAACGGTTGCCATGGCTGTCCTTTAGAGTCCTGGCGGAATAGTAACCGGTTCGTACTCCTACGGTTCCATTTGCGGTGGGCGGAGGGGTCATGCCTGCCCCGAAATCATAAACACCGAAGGTAGTGGTTGGGCTTCCATTCTCGGTTGCCTCTGCCGACGTCCATGCGCCCAGTAGGCTGACTGTGAGTGCCACGAAGTGTTTTGTGCAGTTATTAGTCTTGTTGTTCATGGGATGTCCTCATGCGGGTCGGCGAAGTGAGGGCATCATGTTGTGCGGCTATGTTTTTTTATATCCAATTTCAGCACAGATTAACGTCTTAACGTTTGAGAGGGGCGTTCGCCGAACATAGTATGATAATCGACGGAGAAGCGGCCAATATGCCAGAAGCCCCAACGCTCCGCGACCGTCTGTATTACCTGTGTCGTGCCGCTTTCTCGAAGCTCACGACGCACTGAATTGAGGCGTAGTGCTCGAAGATAAGCGACGGCGTTGGTGCCTAACGCCTCCTGAAAGCAATACTGCAATTTCCGTCGGCTTGCACCAATGCTGTTGCAAAGATCAAGGATTGAGAAGGGTTCGTCCAGGTGGCTCATTGCGTACTCACAGGCTCTGTCAACCGTGCGTTTACGCGCTGTCGGTTTGAGTGAAAGTGTTTCGTCGCTGGTGACCAAGTCGATCAGGTGCATGATCACTGTATCGCTGATGTCGCTGCGAATCGTCTTCTGCTGAAGTTCATTGCCGCTTGGTGATGCCCTTGCCAGTTCAGTAACCAACCATTTTAGCTCGTGCCACGCGAGCGAATCGCCGATCGGGTAACACTTGGGGAAATCGGTAATACGAAAGCTGCTACCTTGACGCTCAAGTGTATGTTGTAGCGATCCCTGATCGATGGCGACCAAGAGGATGTCGACGATCTCCGGGACCTTGAGTTCAGGCATATTATCGCTATGCGCCACCATCACGCAGGGCTCGGTGATCTGGTGTCCGGAGCAGTACACGTCATCGTGGTTCTTCAGCGTGACGCAGAAGGCAATCGTACCTTCAGCCCCCGCGCCTTTCTTCGTCATGGCCTGATTAGAGCGGTCGCGGATCATCTGAATCTTGTCCGAACGAAACTCGTCGAGTTCACCTTCGAAGCGGCCATGACTCAATTGATCGTAACTAAGGCGCCAGCCACTCAGGTGACGAGCGTGCTCGTCGGGGTCGTGGGTCTGTATGCGGCTCAGGTAAGGTGGCTGTGCACTCGGCGGTTGGGCCAGGAAATTGTTGTTCATGTTTGCAGCGCCATTGGATGATCACTAAATGTGAAGGCAAGTTCTATTCCTCTCCTAGGCGTCTCTCTGAAATTGTGCCGGAAATGGATAGAGCGCCGGGTTGGCGTTCAATCAGCTTCGAGGAGCTGGCCTAGCGTAAGGCCTTCACTGAGTCGTGCCTGTGGATTGTTTGGTCGCTGTCAATATCCGATTAGCGGAAGGGAGATAGCTGTGTAGCTCTGAAAAACAATGCTTGGCGAGGAGGCGTCGATGTATCGCTATCGGTACCTAGAGTGGTATCCGCGGTACGCGTTTGTCGCAGCTGGAGTGGCCAGCTCGCAGGGGGGGGCTTGGTCAAGGGCGCACCCTCGGTCGTTTCAATCCAGATGCCCAGAAATATCTCGTGTACCGTCCGGCAATACGCCCAGGGCTAAGCAAATGGCCTTTGTTGCGAACCACCCCTTCGTCACGGATCTTGACCCGCAGAGCATCGAAGAAAATGACTGGGTACATGGGTTCAAGGGGGCGTTGCTGCCAGGTACTGACTTCTTCCAGAACAGCATCGGTGACGGAGCTGATGAAGTCATGGGAGACGTCCGTCCCGTATTGCTCCGAGAGAAATGCACGAATCTCGCGAACACTCATGCCGCGGGCATACATCGCAATGATCTTGTCATCGAATCCGGTAAAACGGCGTTCGTGCTTGGGGATCAGGATCGGAGCAAAGCTACCATCACGGTCTCTGGGGATGTCCAGGCGCAGCGGGCCGTCATCGGTCAGTACGGTCTTGCCGCTTTTACCGTTGCGCTGGTTGCTCGAATCCTCAGGACGCTCCGCGCCCTGAGGATAGCCAAGGTGGTGCCCCAACCTCGCTCGATGAGTGCCTTTTTGAACGCCATCGAAGCGTCCTGAATGGCTTCGGCACTCATCGGACCGTTTACGAACTGGTCGATCAGCTCTTTTGGAATGGATGGAAGGTCACGCTGGGCCTCGCGGGCCGGTTTCTTTTTGGTCGGCATACATGCACCTCTTCAACATGTTATGCCCGAACACAAAATTTATGACAGTCCCTTAAGGAGAGATATCCACGCGAGAATCGTCCAATCGGGAGGACATCTACCTGTTCGGCGACAGTCCTGCCCAGAGCAGCGACGGACTCAATTTCGCTGGTGCGCGTTACGACTTTACCCCTGCGCTCAACGCCACCTATTACTTCGGTCAACTGCAAGACATCTACCAGCAACATTACCTCGGGCTCGCGTACACCTTGAATTTTGGGGACGGTTATAGCCTCAAGAACGATGTCCGTTACAACAATCGCGAGGAGGGGAAAGCAGCTGTCGGGTAACCTCGATAGCCGATCGCTGGGCCTTATGACGGCGCTGAGAAAAGGAGGAAACACCTACACGCTCGGCTATCAACGCATGTTCGGCGACGACGCCTTCCCGCTACTCAATTGGTTATGCGCCGCAGCCTTATCTTGTGAACTGGTCGACCGTCGCTTTCTACAAAGCCAGCGAGCGCTCCTGGCAAGCGCGTTATGACTATGATTTCGCCGCGTTGGGTGTTCCGGCCTCAAGTTCATGACCCGTTATCTACGCGGCGTCGAAATCAACTGTGGAGCGAACCTTGCGGATAACGTCGAGAGCGAACGCAACTTCGTCATGTCCTATGTGGTGCAGAGCGGTCCGCTTCAAGGGCTGGGTTTCGAGGGGCGCAACATCAAGGTGAAGACACGCTACGGTGCCGACTTCGATGAGAACCGGCTGATCACGACTTACAGATGGAAGTTCTGGTAGGCATAACAGCGTTGGTGATCGAGAGGCGAGTAGTTGTCCGCAACAGAAAGAAAGGGATTACCTCATGAGAGAGATAATCCCTTGCAGGTTGCGGTTTTACTCCTCGCGCTTCACCACCAAGGTCAAAATGTCATAACTGGCAACCAGTTCTCCCAACTGATTGGTGACTTCTACATCCCATGCCACCACCCCTTGAGGTATGCCTTGCGGGCTCTTTTTGCCCTGATCGATTTTGCGTTTGCAGGTCAGGCGCGCCTGAATCGTGTCGCCGATGCCCACTGGAGTGATAAAGCGCAAAGTATCCAGACCGTAATTGGCCAGAACCGGGCCGGGTGCTGGCGACACGAACAGGCCCGCCGCCGCCGACAGCACGAAGTAACCGTGGGCGATGCGTTTACCGAATTGCGATTCCTTGGCGGCGATGTCATCGACGTGCATGTAGAAATGGTCGCCAGAGAGGCAACCGAAGTTCACCAGATCCGCTTCGGTCACGGTGCGACGGTGCGTCAGCAGCGATTCGCCGATCTGCAAATCCTGGAAGAACCGACGGAACGGATGTACTTCGGTTTCGATGACCTTGGCGCCCCGTACGTATTCGCCGGTGACCGCCGCCAGCATGGTCGGCGAGCCTTGCACCGCCGCGCGTTGCAGGTAGTGTTTCACCGCGCGCAAACCGCCGAGTTCTTCACCGCCGCCGGCACGCCCCGGGCCGCCGTGTTTGAGTTGCGGCAGTGGCGAACCGTGGCCGGTGGATTCGGCGGCGGATTCGCGGTCGAGCACCAGCAAACGGCCGTGCCAGGCAGCGGCGACCGGGATCGCTTTGGCGGCGATCAGCGGGTCCTTGGTGATCAGACTCGCCACCAGGCTGCCTTTGCCGCGTGCAGCCAGGGCGAGGGCTTCGTCCAGGTCGTCGTAGGCCATCAGCGTGCTGACCGGGCCGAACGCTTCGATATCGTGAGCACCCCCTTCGGCGTGCGGATCGCGCGATTGCAGCAACGTCGGCGCAAAGAACGCACCCTGGTTGACGTTTTCACCGCGCGGTTCGAAACCGTCGCGGGCGCCGAACAGCATGTCGCTGCTCTGCAGCAGGCTTTCCAGACGCTCGGCGACGTCCTTTTGCTGATCATGAGAGGCCAGTGCGCCCATGCGCACGCCTTCCACCGACGGGTCGCCAACCACGACTTTTTTCAGTCGGTCACGCAGGCGGGTGGCGACGGCATCGATGTGCTTGGCCGGAACGATGGCGCGGCGAATGGCGGTGCATTTCTGCCCGGCCTTGGTGGTCATCTCACGGGCGACTTCCTTGATGAACAGTTCGAATTCTTCGTCGTCCGGGGTGACGTCCGGGGCGAGGATCGCGCAGTTCAGCGAGTCGGCTTCGGCGTTGAACGGCACCGAGTTGCGGATCAGGTTCGGGTTGACCCGCAGTTTGGCCGCGGTGTCGGCCGAACCGGTGAAGGTCACCACGTCCTGGCCTTGCAGGCGGTCGAGCAAGTCACCGGTGCTGCCGATGATCAATTGCAGGCTACCCGCCGGCAACAAACCGGATTCGTCCATCAGCCGAACCACGGCTTCAGTCAGGTAGCTGGTGGCGCTGGCCGGTTTGACGATGCATGGCATGCCGGCGAGGAAGCTCGGGGCAAATTTTTCCAGCATGCCCCAGATCGGGAAGTTGAACGCATTGATGTGCACCGCGAGCCCGCCACGGGGCACCAGGATATGCGTGCCGGCGAAGGTGCCGAGTTTACTCAGTTGCATCGCCGGGCCTTCGTGGACGATGTTGCCCGATGGCAGTTCGCGCGAGCCGAGGCTGGCGTAGGTGAACAGCGTGCTGTTGCCGCCCTCGATGTCGATCCAGCTGTCGGCACGGGTCGCGCCGCTGTGGTGCGAAATGGCGTAGAGCTGTTCCTTGCGTTCGCTCAGGTACAAGGCCAGGGCCTTGAGACGTTGCGCCCGTTGCTGGAAGTCCAGCGCCATCAGGCCGCTGACGCCTTGGCGACGACCGTGCTCGACGGCTTCGGCGAAGTCCGGACGCTCTTCATGGGTGCGTGCAATTTCATGGCCATCGATGGCGCTGCGCAGCACCTGAGCGCCGTGTTGGCCGATCCAGCGACCGGCGATGAAACTTTGCAGGGTAGGGGCGTGAGGCATCACGATTCCTCCAGGTTATGAAAGGTGTTGACGCGGCCGCGACCGCGCCATTCAGGGGTTACCAAAGCGCCAGGGTGTAACCGACAATCAGCCGGTTCTCATCGAGGGCGGTATTCAAGCCATTGCCGGAACGGAAGGTCACGTTGCGCCAGCGCAGGCTGACGTCCTTGAACACGCCGCTCTGGATGACGTAACTGATGTCGGTGTCGCGTTCCCGCTCGCGGCCGTTGTCGACGCTGCCGGCCTTGACGTGGCGACCGTCGGTGTAGCGCGTCATGAAGGTCAGGCCGGGAATGCCTTGCGCCGCGAAGTCATAGTCGTAACGCAGCTGCCAGGAGTCCTCGTCGGCGCGGGTGTAGGTGTTGTAGGTCACCAGGTTGACCACGTACGGGTCGCCGCCGTTGAGGAACGGAAAGGCGCTGTCGCCGGACAACTGCTGGTAGCTGGCGCTGACTTTGTGGGCGCCGTGGGCCAGGGTGAACATGCCATTGAGGTTGCGGTTGTCGATCCGTCCGGCACGCTCGGCACCGTCGCCGCGGCTGTCGAAGTAACGCAGGTCGCTGCGCAGGCTGAAACCGTTGCCCAGCGGCTGGGTGTGCACCAGGCCGGCGAACTGCTGGCGATAGACCTGCTCGAGTTTGCCGTAGTAGTAGCTGAGGCTCAGCTGCGGGCTGAAGGCGTAACTGCCACCAGCGAAGTCAAAGCCATCACTGCTGGCGGCGCCGTAGCCGATGTCGTCACGGCTGGAGGAGTCGCGCAGGTTGGCCTTGCTCAGGCGCCCGGCGTTCACTGTCAGGCCACTGATTTCCTGGCTGGTCAACAAACCGCCCTGAAAAGTCGAACTGAGCAGGCGGGTGTCGTTGTAGACCACCACCGGGAGCAACGGTTGTAGGGTGCCGAGCTTCAATACGCTTTTCGAGACCCGCAGCTTGCCGGTCAACCCCAATTCGCTGAACTCGTCAGCCGGCTCATGGCTTTGGGGGCCAAAGGGCAGCAGGCCGGTGCCGCGGCGGTCGGAGCTGGAGTCAAGTTTCAGGCCCAGTTCGCCCAGGGCGTCGAGACCGAAACCAAACATGCCGTCGGTGTAACCGGATTCGATGCGCGCGGTGAAGCCCTGAGCCCATTCTTCGGCCTTGGATTGCGCGGCGTTGTCCTGACGGAAATCGCGGTTCAGGTAATGGTTGCGCATTTCAATTCGGGCCTTGCTGTCGCTGATGAAGTTGGCCATGGCGCTGGGCGCCACCATCGGCAGGCTTAACACCGCCATTAACGACAGCAGCGATTTCTGTGGTGCGATACGAGCGGGGTTCATTGTTTTTATTCCCTGGCATCAGATCAATCGTTGCTTAGTGTTTGCTGGCGCCGGAGGCACCAATCCCGGTCATCGAACGGATGAACTGCGCCAGATAACGGCCACGTTCAAGTGCTGCACGAGGCGAAGTGTCGGTGACGGAAAATACCCAGGCGCTGAAGAACGCCAGGCTCATGGAGAACAGCGCCGGGTTGGAGTAGGGGAACAGTGCCTTGTCGTGATGCAGCACGTTGACCCACACCGCGGGACTGAGGATCAGCAACACAATCGCCGAGGTCAGCCCAGCCAGGCTGCCGGTGACCGCGCCACGGGTGGTCAGGCCTTTCCAGTACATCGAGAGGAACAGCACCGGGAAATTCACCGACGCGGCGATGGCCAGCACCAGTCCGGACAGGAACGCGATGTTCTGCGACTCAAACAACAGGCCGAGAATGATCGCCAGGACACCGATGCACAGCGTGGCAATCCGCGAGACGCGAATCTCCTGTTGTTCGCTGGCCTGGCCTTTGCGCATTACGCAGGCATACAAATCGTGGGATACCGCCGAGGCGCCGGACAGCGCCAGTCCGGCCACCACCGCCAGAATGGTGGCGAAGGCGACCGCCGAGATGAAACCGAGGAACAGGTTGCCGCCCACGGCCTGGGCCAGGTGCACGGCGATCATGTTGCCGCCGCCGATGATCGCGCCGTTGGCATCACGGAACGCTGGATCGGTGCCGACCATGACGATCGCACCGAAGCCGACAATGATCAGTAGCAAGTAGAAATAGCCGATAAAACCGGTGGCGTAGAACACGCTTTTACGCGCTTCCTTGGCATCGCTGACGGTGAAGAAACGCATCAGGATATGCGGCAGGCCGGCGGTGCCGAACATCATGCCCAGACCCAGCGAGATTGCATCGATCGGGTTCGACAGCAAACCGCCGGGCGCCATGATCGCGTTACCCTTGGCGTGCACGGCAGTGGCCCCGGCGAACATCGCTTCGGTGCTGAAACCGAAATGCTTGAGCACCATGAACGCCATGAACGTGGTGCCGAACAGCAGCATCACGGCCTTGATGATCTGCACCCAGGTGGTGGCGAGCATGCCGCCGAAGGTCACGTAGAACACCATCAACACGCCGACCAGCATGACCGCGTAGAGGTAGTCGATGCCGAACAGCAACTCGATCAATTTGCCGGCGCCGACCATCTGCGCCACCAGGTACATCAGCGCCACGGTCAGGGTGCCGAAGGCCGAGGTCAGGCGCACCGGGGTTTGTTCAAGTCGATAGGAAACCACGTCGGCGAAGGTGTATTTGCCGAGGTTGCGCAGGCGTTCGGCGATCAGGAACAGAATGATCGGCCAGCCCGCCAACACTCCCAGGGCGTAGAGCAAGCCGTCATAGCCATTGAGGAACATCATCGCCGAGATGCCCAGAAAGGACGCCGCGGAGATCATGTCGCCGGCAATCGCCAGACCGTTCTGAAAACCGGTCATGCCACCGCCCGCGGTGTAGAAATCGCTGGCGGAGCGAGTACGCAGCGCAGCCCAACGCGTCACACCGAGGGTGAACAGCACGAACACCAGGAACATGCCGATGGCGTTCCAGTTCAATGGGCGGGACGCGCCGTCGGCCGCTGCCGCAAAGTCAGTGACAAAGGCCAGAGGTAGCAGGAATAACGCCAGAAGCCGGCTCATCGGGCGCACTCCTGTTTGAGCTTTTCGTTGAGCGGATCGATCACGTTGTTAGCGCGATAGACGTAGAAACCGGTCAATGCGAACGCCAGTGCCACGATCACCACACCCACCAACATGCCCACGGTGGTCACGCCACCGCTCAGGGATTGGCCGAGGGTGGCGGGGGAGAACGCCACCAGTAAGACGAAGCCGAAATAGATCACCAGCATGATCAGCGACAGCGACCAATACAGGTTCTGTTTACGGCGTACCAGCTGAATGAAGTCGGGGTGCTGGCGGATGAGTTCTACGTCTTTGGGTGTCATGGCGCGCTCTCTGTTGTTGTTTTTGTTGTGGGGTGAAGCGGGTTTACGGTTGCAAGCTGAATGAAGGTCCTGCGGCCCTTATCGCGGGCAAGCCACGCTCCCACAGGTACAGCGCAGATCCTGCAGGCGTGGGTTGATCAGAGCTGGTCGAAATCCAGCACCACTTTGTCGCTCACCGGAAACGCCTGGCACGACAGCACATAGCCGGCGGCCACTTCGTAGTCTTCCAGGGCGTGGTTGCTGTCCATTTCCACTTCGCCTTCGATGACCTTGCATTTGCAGGTCGAGCACACGCCGGCCTTGCACGAGTAGGGCAGTTCGGCGCCTAGGGCGTTGCCGGCATCGAGAATGCTCTGGCTGTTGCGCGGCAGGTCGAAGGCCAGGGCACGGCCGTCGCTGATGACGGTGATCTGGCTGACCGCGGCATCCACCTGGCGAGCCGCCTCCCGCGCTTGGCGTTTTTGTTGGCTGCCAGCGGCGGCGAACAGTTCGAAGTGGATACGCTCGGGCGCCATGCCCTTGGCCTTGAGGCTGTCGTGCACGGTTTCGGTCATTTCCTGCGGGCCGCAGATGAAGGCCGCGTCGAGGGCTTTGACGTCGAGCCAGCGGGAGAACAGTTGCTCGCATTTCTCGGCGTTGATCCGGCCGTTGTACAGGTCGACATCCTGCTGTTCGCGACTGAACACGAAGATCAGATTCAAGCGTTGCAAGTAGCGGTTTTTCAGGTCTTCGAGTTGTTCGCGAAACAACGCGCCGGAACTTGAGCGGTTGCCGTACAGCAGCGTGACGCGGCTGTGCGGCTCGGTTTGCAGAGTGGTCTTGATGATCGACAGGATCGGCGTGATGCCGCTGCCCGCCGCGACCGCCAGATAGTTGCCATGGCGGGTCGGGTCGAGCTCGACATGAAAGTGCCCGGCCGGCGGCATCACTTCCAGGCTGTGCCCGGCCTTCAACTGCTCATTGGCAAATGCCGAGAAACGCCCGCCCGCCACGCGCTTGATGGCGATGCGCAGTTCACCGTCGTTGACCCCGGTGCAAATCGAATAGGAACGGCGCACTTCTTCGCCGTCCATCTGGGTGCGCATCACCAGGTGTTGGCCTTGGGTGAAGTGAAAACTGTCTTGCAAGTGCTGCGGAATCTCGAAGGCGATGGACACCGCGTCACGGGTCTCTGCGCGCACATCCTTGATGGTCAGGCTGTGAAATTTACTCATTTTTATTCTCCAGCTGGGACGGCCGATTGCCGCTCAGATGCACTTGAAATAGTCGAACGGTTCCCGACAGTCGCAGCAGCGGTACAGTGCCTTGCACGCGGTGGAGCCAAACTCGCTGAGCACTTCGGTATGTGCGCTGCCGCATTGCGGACAGACGATCACCGGGCTTTCGCCGAGCAGGCTGCGCTTGCTGGTGCTGCCGTTTGGCGGCGCAATACCGTAGGCGCGCAGACGTTCGCGACCGCTGTCAGTGATCCAGTCGGTGGTCCAGGCCGGGGTCAATTTGCGTTCCAGTTGCGGCGCTTTGAACCCGGCGAGTTCCAGCGCCTCGCGGATATCGCTTTCGATCACTTCGGTGGCGGGGCAACCGGAGTAAGTCGGTGTGACCACCACGTGCAGATGTCCGGCCTGCCAGTCGAGATCGCGAACGATGCCGAGGTCGACCACGCTGACCACCGGCACTTCCGGGTCCATGACCTCCGCCAAAATCGCCCACGCGGCGGCCAGGTCGGTCGGTTGAGCCGGCCGGGCGCCGAGGTCGCTGGCGATCAGCTCACCAGGTTGCATCGGGGTACGCTCGTGGCAGGAATTGCATTTCGGCCAGCAGGATGCCCAGGTGTTCGGTGTGCAGGCCCTTGCGCGCATTCAGGTAGAAATAGCTGGGTGCGACCGGCACGGGCAGGGTGGCGCTGGCAAAAATCTCGTTGACCTTGGCTTGCCAGGCGGCAGCGACTTGCGCGGCGTCCGGGGTGATGCCGGCTGCATGCAAACGTTGTTCGCTGTCATCGGCACTGGTCAGTTCAATGGTGAAGCGCCAGACCTCGGGGATCGCCGCGAGCATGCGCTTGTGGCTCTCCTCGGTGCCGTCACCCAGACGCTCGACCCACTCGCCGGAGCGGCGCAGGTGATAGGTCACTTCCTTCACCGCTTTGGCGGCGATCCCGGCGATGCGTTCATCGCTGGACTGGCTCAGGCCCTGCAACACCGGCAGGTGCCAGGCGTCATAGAGGAACTGCTTGAGGATGGTCGCCGCGTAATCGCCGTTGGGTTGTTCCACCAGCAGCAGGTTGCGGTAGGCGCGCTCGTCGCGGCGGAAGGCCAGATGATCGGCATCGCGGCCGTCGTCCAGCAGTTCGGCGGCATACTCCAGCCAGTTGCGCGCCTGGCCCACCAGGTCGAGGCCGACGTTCATCAGCGCCAGTTCTTCTTCCAGTGCCGGTGCCTTGCCGCACCACTGGCACAGGCGCTGGCCCTGGATCAGGGCGCTGTCGCCGAGGCGCAGCAGGTGTTCGATCAGATCAGTCTTGTTGTCCATGGTCGACCTCACATGTGCCCGACTTCGGCCGGCAGCTCGTAGAAGCTGGCATGGCGGTAAACCTTGTCGTCCGACGGGTCGAACAGCGGGTCTTTCTCATCCGGCGACGAAGCGGTGATTAGCGCCGAGGGCACCACCCACAGGCTTACGCCTTCACTGCGGCGGGTGTACAGTTCGCGGGCGTTTTCGATCGCCATCGTGGTGTCGGCGGCATGCACGCTGCCGACATGCTTGTGGTTGAGGCCGTGCTTGCTGCGCACGAAGACTTCAAAAAGGGTCCATTCAGACATTTCAGTGACTCCACATCAGGGGGCCGATCAGGCGGCGTTCTTGTTCTGTTTTTTACGAGCGTGGGCGACCGCGGCTTCGCGGACCCAAGTACCGTCTTCAATGGCTTTGCGGCGGGTGGCGACGCGTTCCTGGTTGCACGGGCCGTTGCCCTTGAGCACTTCGTAGAACTCGCTCCACTGGATTTCGCCGAAGTCGTAGTGGCCGCGCTCGGCGTTCCACTTCAGGTCCGGATCGGGGCAGGTGCAACCCAGCAGTTCCAGCTGCGGGATGGTCTGGTCGATGAAGCGCTGGCGCAGTTCGTCGTTGCTCTGGCGCTTGATTTTCCAGGCCATGGACTGGGCGCTGTTTGGCGAGTGTTCGTCGCTTGGACCGAACATCATCAGCGACGGCCACCACAGGCGATTGATCGCGTCCTGGACCATGTCTTTTTGCGCCTGATTGCCGTGGCGCATCATGGTCAGGAGGATTTCGTAACCCTGGCGCTGGTGAAAACTTTCTTCCTTGCAGATCCGCACCATGGCCCGGGAGTAGGGGCCGTAGGAGGTGCGCTGCAACACGACCTGATTGACGATCGCGGCGCCGTCCACCAACCAGCCCACGGCGCCCATGTCGGCCCAGTTCAAGGTTGGGTAGTTGAAGATGCTGGAGTACTTGGCCTTGCCGCTGTGCAGTTTGGCGATTTCTTCATCGCGGTCGGCGCCCAAGGTTTCCATGGCGCTGTAGAGGTATAGGCCGTGGCCGGCTTCGTCCTGAATCTTCGCCATCAATTGCAGTTTGCGTTTGAGCGATGGCGCGCGGGTGACCCAGTTGCCTTCGGGCAGCATGCCGACGATTTCGGAGTGGGCGTGCTGGGAGATCTGCCGGATGAGGGTTTGGCGATAGGCATCGGGCATCCAGTTTTTGGCTTCGATCTTGATTTCTGAATCGATTTTTTCCTGGAAAGCGCGTTCCTGGTCGGACATCTCCGCCAGGTCTTTTATGCGCTTGACGCCGGTTTCAACGAGCTGTGCGTACATGGGGGGGCTCCCGCCGTGAATCTGTTTGATGGCATAGAGAACTTTATAAGCGATACGGAAATTAATATCAAACACAAAATATAGTGTCGCATGTGTTTTTGTATCGCTTTGGGATGAGTGGTTGTTTTTGGGGTGGGGTTATGTATGCGTATCCGTTTCTTCGGTAACGGCGGCCCTACGCCGCCGTCACCTAAGAAATGGATATACACCCAATACAAAATCCAAAAAAAAACCCCGCCGAAGCGGGGCCATAAAGGGTGCAGCAGTCATCCTTTGGGACGCTTATCCATCACATGACAAGCCTTACCCTCAGACCGCTTGATCGAATGCATAGGCTGCAAAACAATCCGCGAACTGATCCCGATATACGTCTTGATATGCCGGCTCAACTCCGCACACACAGCCTTCTGCTGGTCATCCCCTAAATGCTGATGTTCAGCCTTAAGCTCCACATGCACATCAACGCTGTCCAGGTTGCCATTGCGATACAGATGAATCTCATAACACTCCGCAAGCTGTTTGGTTTTCAGCACCTGCTCCTCAATCTGCGTCGGAAACACGTTAACCCCGCGAATGATCAACATGTCATCACTGCGTCCAGTGATCTTGTCGATACGTCGCATCGGCCGCGCAGTGCCCGGCAACAGGCGAGTCAAGTCGCGGGTGCGATAGCGGATCATCGGCAGCGCTTCTTTACTCAGCGACGTAAACACCAGCTCGCCCATCTGCCCGTCCGGCAGCACTTCACCCGTGACCGGATCGATGATTTCCGGGTAGAAGTGGTCTTCCCAGATCGTCGGCCCGTCCTTGGTTTCGGCGCATTCCATGGCGACGCCTGGCCCCATGATTTCCGATAGGCCGTAGATGTCCAGGGCGGTAATGCCCAGGCGATTTTCGATGGCGCTGCGCAGCTCGGCGGTCCAGGGTTCGGCACCGAAGATGCCCAGGCGCAGCGCCAGTTTGTGCGGGTCGATGCCCTGACGCTCGATTTCATCGGCGATGTTGAGCATGTAGGACGGCGTGACCATGATGATGTCTGGCTGGAAATCCTTGATCAGCTGCACTTGCTTTTCAGTCTGCCCGCCGGACATCGGAATCACCGTGCAACCCAGGCGTTCGGCACCGTAGTGGGCGCCGAGACCGCCGGTGAACAGGCCGTAACCATAGGAAATATGCACTTTGTCGCCACGTCGGCCACCCGCCGCGCGGATCGAGCGGGCGACCACGTTGGCCCAGGTGTCGATGTCGTTCTGGGTGTAGCCAACGACGGTCGGTTTGCCGGTGGTGCCGCTGGAAGCATGCAGGCGCACTACGTCATGCATCGGCACGGCGAACATGCCGTAGGGGTAGTTGTCGCGCAGGTCGGATTTGGTGGTGAAAGGAAACTTCGCCAAGTCTTCCAGCGACTGGATGTCATCCGGGTGCACACCCAGCGCATCGAAGCGTTGACGGTACAGCGGCACGTTCTGATACGCGTGTTTAAGGCTCCAGCGCAGACGCTCCAGTTGGAGCTGGCGGAGTTCGTCGATGCTGGCGGTTTCAATCGGGTCCAGCACTGGATCTAGCACGGCTTTGGCAATTGGTATGTTCATAACTTCACTCGAATTATTTTTGTGTTTCAGCCCTTTCGCACAAGGGCTTAGAGTGCATGCCCCAAGGATACCTCTCGGTTCCCCGGGAATCGCGTTTCTTTAGTCGGACAGGCGCTCGATGATCAGCGCGATGCCCTGGCCAACGCCGATGCACATGGTGCACAAGGCGTAGCGACCCTGACGTTCTTCCAATTCATGCAGGGCGGTGGTCACCAGCCGTGCGCCGCTCATGCCCAGCGGATGACCGAGGGCAATGGCACCGCCGTTGGGATTGACCCGCGGGTCGGTGTCGCTCAGGCCGAGTTCGCGCAACACCGCTAGGCCCTGGGCGGCAAAGGCTTCGTTGAGTTCGATCACGTCCATGTCCGCCAGACTTAAGTTCGCCAGTTCCAGTACCTTGCGCGTCGCCGGCAGCGGGCCGATGCCCATGATCCGTGGTTCGACGCCTGCGGTGGCCATGGCGACGACCCGGCCGCGAGCCTTCAGGCCGTGGCGTTTGGCGACTTCCGGGCTGGCCAGCAACAGCGCGCAAGCGCCGTCGTTGACCCCGGACGCATTGCCGGCGGTGATGCTGCCACCTTCGCGAAACGGCGTGCCGAGCTTCTGCAACTGCTCAAGCGTGGTATCGCCGCGCGGGTGTTCGTCATGCTCGACGACTTTGCCCGGGCCTTTGCGCTGGGGGATTTCTACCGCGACGATTTCCTTGGCCAGGCGGCCGCTGGCCTGAGCCGCGCCGGCACGTTGCTGGCTGCGCAGGGCGAAGGCGTCCTGATCGGCGCGGGAGATGTTGAACTGCTCGGCGACGTTCTCGGCGGTCTCCGGCATGGAGTCGATGCCGTAGGCTTTTTTCATCAGTGGATTGACGAAACGCCAGCCGATGGTGGTGTCGTAGATGTGCGCATCGCGGGAAAACGCTTGCTCGGCCTTGCCCATCACCAGCGGTGCACGGGACATCGATTCGACACCGCCGACCAGCATCAACCCGGCCTCGCCACAGCGAATCGCCCGGGCGGCGGTGCCGATGGCATCCAGTCCGGAACCGCATAGACGGTTGAGCGTGGTGCCGGGCACGCTGACCGGCAATCCGGCCAGCAGCGCCGACATGCGCGCGACGTTGCGATTGTCTTCGCCGGCCTGGTTGGCGCAGCCGTAGATCACGTCATCAACGGCATTCCAGTCGACTTGCGGGTGGCGGCGCAGCAATTCGCGCAGCGGCACCGCGCCGAGGTCGTCGGCGCGCACGCTGCTCAAGGCTCCGGCATAGCGGCCAATCGGGGTCCGCACCGCGTCGATGATCAAGGCGTCATTCATTCGGGTTCTCCTGCGTCAGCACAGCGCCGCGCACTTTGTAGGATTTGCCATGGAACAGCGCGATGAGCTGGCCCAGTTGGTTTTCAATGCGTACGTCATAGTTGCCGGTGCGACCGCAACGGCTTTGCTCGATGCAGTCGGCATTCAAGGTGTCGCCCAGGCGCGCCGGGGCGATGTAGTCGATGCTGCAGCCGATAGCGACCGTGGCCTCGTTGTAGCTGTTGCAGGCAAAGGCAAACGCCGAGTCGGCGAGGGCAAACAGGTAACCGCCGTGGCAGGTGCCGTGGCCCTGAATCATGTCGGCGCGCACGCTCATGCCCACGCGGGCTGCACCTGGCGCCACCGAGAGCAGGCGCATGCCCATGGCCTGACTGGCGGCGTCGCGCTTGAACATTGTTTGCGCGCAGGTGCTGGCCAGGTTCATCGCTTCGTGGTTAGTCATGAAAATTTCTCCCTTCGGCGACCCGGCGGCGCAATAGCAGCGACGGCCGATAGCGTTCTTCGCCATAACTGGCTTGCAGGTTTTCCAACACCTTAAGGACATGCGAAAGCCCGATGGCATCGGCCCAGGCAAGGGGACCTTGGGGGTAATTGACGCCGGCGCGCATCGCCAGGTCGATGTCGCTGGCTGAGGCGACGTCTTGTAACAAGGCGTCGGCGGCTTCGTTGGCGAGCATGACCACGGTGCGAAGTACGGCAAGGGCAGGGCTGTCGCTGAGTTGGCTGACTTTCAGGCCGGCCCGCTGCAGCAGAGCGACACCCTGTTGAAGGGCGATGTCATCAATGTTCTCGCAATAGCTGATAGCGATTCGACTGGACTGTGCGTAGTCGAACACCAGGTCCAAAAGGATCAGGTTGTGCAGGCCTTCTTCTTTGGCGCGTTGGCAGGCCATGCGCCCGTCGCTCAGTGCCAGTACGGCGTCACCGACCCGCAGCAATCCGCGGCCATCGCGCTGGATAACTTCAACACCTTGCTCGCGCAAGCGTGAAATCAGAGGTTGTGCTATGCCCAGGTTGCCTTCCGCGACACACGTTTCAACGGGCCGCTTGCTAATGATTGACGCGGGATCGGGGCGTTCGGCAGCTTCGCCGTAGCTGTAAAAGCCTTGGCCGCTTTTTCGTCCCAGGCGCCCGGCGTCCACCAGTTCTTTTTGAATAAGCGAGGGCTGAAAGCGGTTATCACCGTAATAGGCATCAAACACCGAGCAGGTCACGGCATAGTTGACGTCATGGCCAATCAAGTCAGTCAATTCGAACGCGCCCATGGCGAAGCCGCCGGCATCGCGCATCAGCGCATCCAGTGTCGGATGATCGGCGGCACCCTCCTGAAGCAAGCGCAGGCTCTCGGCATAGAATGGTCGGGCCACGCGGTTGACGATAAAGCCTGGCGTCGAGCGGGTATGCACCGGTTTTTTGCCCCAGGCCCTGGCGGTGTCGTACAGGCAGGCCGCCAGGGCTGGATCGCTGGCCAGGCCCGAGACGATTTCCACCAGCGCCATAACGGGTGCCGGGTTGAAGAAGTGCAGGCCTAGCAGGCGTTGCGGATGGCGCAGTTGCGCGGCGATGCTGGTAATCGACAGTGACGAGGTGTTGCTGGCCAGGATGCAGTGCTCGCCGCAAATGTCTTCCAGCTGCCGGAACAGGGCACGTTTGACCTCAAGGTTCTCGACGATAGCTTCGATAATCAGTGCGCAATCGGCCAGGGCTTCGATGTCTTGCACGGCTTGCAGGCGAGCAAGGGTCGCGCTGCGGGATTCGTCGGACAGCTTGCCGTTCTCGACGCGTTTACCCAACTGTCGGTCGATGCCATCGATGGCCTGGGCGGCGGCGCCCGGACGATTGTCCAGCAACAGAACCGAATGGCCGGCCTGTGCCGCGACCTGGGCAATGCCGGCGCCCATGGCCCCGGCGCCGATCACCGCGATGCGTGTGTTGGTATCCAGTACAGTCATGATTCAGCGCCCCTTGAAATTTGGGCTGCGTTTTTCCATGAAGGCGCTGACCCCTTCACGGTAATCCTCGCTGCGCCCGGCCAGGCGTTGCAGGTCTTTTTCCAGTTCCAGCTGTTCATCAAATGTGTTGCTCAAGCTGGCATTGAGGCTGCGTTTGATCAGCGCCAGACCGTAGGTCGGTTGCGTGGCCAGGTGGCGGGCGAGCGTCAGGGCTTCGTTGCGCAGTTCGGCATCGTCGACGACCCGGTAGATCAAGCCCCATTGCTCGGCCTGCTCCGCCGTCAGGCGATTACCGAGCAAGGCAAGCGCCTTGGCGCGGGCCATGCCGACCAGGCGCGGCAGCGTCCAGGTGCCGCCGGAGTCGGGAATCAGGCCGATTTTGCAGAAGGCTTGAATGAAACTCGCCGAGCGTGCGGCCAGGACCAGGTCGCAGGCCAGGGGAATGTTGGCGCCCGCGCCGGCCGCCACGCCGTTGACCGCGCAGATCACCGGCAGCGGCAGGTCGCGAAGTTGGCGGATCAGCGGGTTATAGAACTTCTCAATGGACTCGCCAAGATCCGGCACAGCACTGTCCGGCGCGACATTGCGGTCGCTGAGGTCTTGCCCGGCGCAAAAGCCGCGCCCTTCACCGGTCAGCAACAGGACGCGCACGTCCGGGTTCTGTCGGGCCTGTTTCAACGCTTCCTTCACTTCGCCATGCATTTGCGCATTGAAGCTGTTGAGCTGGTCCGGTCGATTGAGGCTGAGCAGGGCGACGCCGGCCTCGACGGAAAACAGGATGTGTTCGTAGTTCATGGTCATGGCGCTCTCTGAGAGGTCGTTCGAATCAGTGACTGATGGCCGGGTTACTGGCCGGTGAAGGTCGGCGTGCGCTTTTCCTGAAAGGCCCGGATGCCTTCATCACGGTCGCGGGTGCCGGCCAGCACGGTGAACGCGTGGCGTTCGAAACGCAGGCCGCTGGCCAGGTCGGTGTCCATCGCCTTGAGCAATGATTCCTTGGCCAGACGCACGGCCAGCGGTGCTTTGCCGGCAATGGTGCGGGCGATCTGCAAGGCTCTTTCGACGGTGAATTCCGGTTGGGTCACTTCACTGACCAGGCCGGCACGTTGGGCCTGGCGGGCATCGATCGGCTCGCCGGTCAGCACCATTTGCATGGCCATGGATTTGCCGACGGCGCGCAGCAGGCGTTGGGTGCCACCGGCGCCGGGCATGATCCCGAGGTTGATTTCCGGCTGACCGAAACGGGCGTCCTCGCCCGCAATGATGATGTCCGCATGCATCGCCAGTTCGCAGCCACCGCCGAGGGCGAAGCCGTTGACGGCGGCGATCAGTGGTTTGTTGAAGCGGGTGATGGTCTGCCACGACGCTTGGCGCGGGTCATCGAGAATGCCGACCAGATTGCGTTCGGCCATTTCCTTGATGTCGGCGCCGGCCGCGAAGGCTTTGCGGCTGCCGGTCAGGACCACGGCGCGGGTATCGGGATCGGTTTGTGCGGCGTTTAGTTCATCCGCCAGTTCGCCGAGCAATTCGGTGGTCAGGGCATTCAGCGCTTGCGGGCGCTGCAGGGTAATCAGGCGGACGCCCGGCTCGATGAACTCGACAGCAAGGTTTAGAGGCATGGCGGATGCCCTCACGGTGCACGCTCGGCTGTAATGCCGGCTCATTATTGGATCGGCTCGGTGGGCCGGTTTTGCCTGAGTATACCTATAACGTGATACGTAAATACAATAGTAAAACTGATTTAATGTGTCTTATTGATGGCTGGTGTGCGTTTTTATGGCGGTCTTATGAGGAGGGTGATGACCAGATAATCTCCAGTTTTATTGGTTTCAATGGCTTAGGTAGACGCATTGCTGGGCCTTCTTCAAGCGCCGGGATTAAGTGATACGGTTTTTTGTCTTTGTGCTGGTAAAAGCGATGTGATACAAAGTGACTCCATATCGGCATCGCTTTGTAAATAGACCCGGCATTGCGCTTAAAGGAACGTCCCATGACTTGCTACAGCCTCGATGGCTTGACCCCGGTGGTTGATCCCACTGCTTACGTTCATCCGTCGGCCGTCCTGATCGGTGACGTGATTGTCGGCCCCCATTGCTACGTCGGGCCGCTGGCCAGTCTGCGCGGGGACTTTGGGCGGATCGTGCTGGAAGAGGGCGCCAATCTGCAGGACACCTGCGTGATGCACGGCTTTCCAGACAGCGACACCGTGGTCGAGCGCAACGGCCATATTGGTCATGGTGCGGTGTTGCACGGTTGCCGGATCGGCGCCGATGCGCTGGTGGGCATGAATGCGGTGGTGATGGATAACGCGCGCATTGGCCCTCGCTCATTTGTTTCGGCAGCGGCCTTCGTCAAGGCCGGATTCGAATGCCCCGAGCAGTCACTGGTGATGGGCGCGCCGGCCAGCGTCAAGCGCAGCCTCAGTGATGAGGAGGTGTCGTGGAAGCAGGCGGGCACCCGCGAATATCAGCAACTGGCCAAGCGCTGCCTTGAGCAGATGCAGGTCTGCGAACCGCTGACCGAGCCGGAACCCGATCGCCCACGGATCAGCGATAGCGGTTTGCGGCCCAAGGGGGCGGTGGCGCTATGAGCATGCAGCGCAACAGCACGGTGGTCACGCGGGCCGGTCGCCGGGTATATTTCAGCCTTTTTTCCTGTCTGGTACGCCCATGTCGTCCCTTGCTCCGTTGAATTCTCTTATCACGCGCTTTCAGGAGCAGACGCCGATCCGCGCCAGCTCGTTGATCATCACTTTGTACGGGGATGCCATTGAACCCCACGGCGGTACAGTCTGGCTAGGCAGTCTGATCCAGTTGCTCGAGCCTATCGGTATCAACGAACGGCTGATCCGTACCTCGATCTTTCGCCTGACCAAGGAAGGCTGGCTGACCGCCGAGAAAGTCGGTCGCCGTAGCTACTACAGCCTGACCGGCGCTGGTCGGCGCCGCTTCGACAAGGCCTTCAAGCGGGTGTACAGCTCCACAGTGCCGGCCTGGGACGGTTCCTGGTGTCTGGTGATGCTCTCTCAGTTGACGCAGGAAAAGCGCAAGCAAGTGCGTGAAGAACTGGAGTGGCAAGGTTTTGGTGCAATTTCGCCGGTAGTACTGGCTTGCCCACGCAGCGACCGAGCTGACGTCAACGCGACCTTGCTCGACTTGGGGGCTCAGGAAGAGACCATCGTTTTTGAAACCACCGCCCAGGATGTGTTGGCGTCCAAAGCGCTGCGCATGCAGGTGCGCGAGAGTTGGAGCATTGAGGAACTGGCGGCCCACTACAGTGAGTTCATTCAGTTGTTTCGCCCGCTCTGGCAAGCTCTTCGCGAGCAAGAGAATTTGCAGCCTTCGGACTGCTTCCTGGCGCGAGTCCTGCTTATTCATGAATATCGAAAGTTGCTGCTGCGCGACCCGCAGTTACCCGATGAGCTATTACCCGGGGACTGGGAAGGGCGTGCGGCACGGCAGCTGTGCCGCAATATTTACCGGTTGATCTACACCAAGGCCGAAGAGTGGCTGAACAGTGCACTGGAAACGGCCGACGGCCCGCTGCCGGACGTCGGTGAAAGTTTTTATCGGCGTTTTGGCGGGCTCAAATAGCCTGCCATCGTTCAGGGAGTAATCGCTGTTCAGGAGATCCGAAGCGTCCCGATTTATCGTGGATTGGCGTAGAAAATAAAAATAAGCCTGCGTGAGGCCTGACATGATTTCTACAACTGCACAACGCCGTGATGGGTTTGATCAGTGGATCCATCAGATCAATCAGATCTGCGGCGCCTTCAACGCACAAACCCTCGGCGCTGAGTTTTCCGGCCAGATCCGGGAATACCAAAGCGGTGCGCTGAAGCTCAGTTTTGTCGATGCCTGCCAGGCTCGGCTGTACCGCACACCGCTGGAAGTCGCCGCTGGTGAAGGGGGGAAATACTTTGCGGTATTCCAGCTCGATGGCACTGCCGGTATGGCCCAGGGCGACAATCGGGTATCACTGTCAGCCGGTGATATCACGCTGATTGACGCTTCACGCCCCAGCGACTTCACCTACAGCGAGAACTCGCGGCAGTTGTCGCTGATTCTGCCGTACCCGTTGGTTGAGCAGACCCTGCGCTTCAATCAAGTCAAGTGCGGTCATCGGATTGCTGCGACTTCACCCATCGCGGTGCTTTCTCGCCACCTGATACTGGATGCCACTCGCCAGAAAAACCTGAGCCAGCAGGAAAGCGAAGCGACCTTGCTGGCCGTTGTCAGCCTGCTGCGCCCGGCTATCAGCTATACAGAAGACTGCAGTGATTTGCATGAACGGATCTTTCGCAAAACCCTCGACTACATTGATGATCATATCCGTTCGGAAGACCTCTGCCCTGAATGGCTGGCGCGGGAAGTCGGCATGTCGACCCGTGGGCTCTATCGGATGTTTGCCAAGAAGGGGCTGGTGGTCGCGCGCTACATCAAGAATCGCCGACTGGATTTGTGCGCTGAATCCCTGCGCCAGTCGGGCATGGAGCAGAAGTTGTCGGTACTGGGTTACTCGTGGGGGTTCTCCGATTCGAGCTACTTCTCCACGGCGTTCAAATCCCGCTTCGGGATTTCTCCTGGGGAATACCGCAAGCAACACGCTTGATTGCAGTGATGGTCGCTGAACGATTGCTGTGGCATTCGGGGGATGGGCTTTAAATACGTACGAAAAAGGAGGCTCCTCAGGAGCCCCCTTTTTAGTGCCTTGTTTATTTCGGTGCGTTCAAGTTCAAAGTGGGCGTTTCATCGAAGAAATTCCAGGGTTTCAACAGTACATGAACCCACTCGGTTGGCATGATTGGCCACTCTTCGGCCCGGGCGATGTGAGTAGTGCCGGTGGTCAGCCAGACAACATCATCGGTATTTTCGATGGACTGGTTATCGTGGGTGAACTGCCCTAACCCAGCGTCTTTGTCTGAACGATTAGGGTACTTACCTTCTGGGTACTTCTCTTCAGGATTGTAGCGAGTCACCCAGAGTTGCTTGTCCATGAAGCTCAGGCGGTGATAGAGCCATTCGTCCTTGCCAAAGTTGGCGCCTTTGGCTACCGGGTGCGTACCGCCGGCATAAGGAATCAGTTGGTAGGAAACCGGGTTGCCGACTTTGTTTTCCTTGCTGAAGTTGGTCAGCAGGCGGACGGTCGAGGGGTCGAATTTCTGTGCAGCCTGCTGTTCGGTGCCGACCACGTTGTGCTCGGTCTGCATCGTACTGGTCCGCGGCCCGCCACGGTCGTTCGCGGCAACCACCGGGTTCACTTCAACCAGTGAGTTGTTTTCACCGTCAACATCCATATCCAGACGGAAGTTGTAGATGTGCTGGTGGGTGGTGCCGACGATGTTGTGGTCCAGCAGGGTGCCGTAGCGGGTGTCTTCCTTGGCCGTGGCCTCATGCATGGTTTTGGATTTCACACCCTTGACCGCTTCGATCCCGGTGGCACCGGCATCGATGCCAATGGTGCCGTTTTGCTGGAAGACCCAGTCGAAGATGTAGTCGTAGTTGCCGACGGTGCTGATCCAGCGCACCACCAGTTCACGACGTTCGGTGCTGAGGTTGGGCTGGCCCATCTCCTGGTGTTTGTACTCCGGGCCGGCGTAGCGCTCGAACACCGCCATCGCGCGCGGGATCGAAGTCGGTGCGCCGGTGTAGTCGGCAATCGTCGCGTCCAGCAGCACGGCGTTTTCCGGAGCGTCCTTGCCGCGCGCGATTGGCGAGGTCAAGGTGCCCATGCCGTAATCGCCCGAGTCGAGATAGGCCTTGAAGTACCAGCCGCCATCGGGGTCGCCGTAAGGCACGATCATGCCGCCCAGCGAGCCCTCGTACATAATCTTGCGTTTCTTGCCCTTGTCGTCATAGGTGACTGTGGACAGGATCGGGCCGACCCGCGAATCGAGGCGAACATGAAAGTCCCAGTTCTGCCAATGAATACTGTTGCCGGTAATGGTGTAGTTTTTCCCCTCGGGCTCAATGATTTCCAGCGGCTTGACCTGCGTGCCTTTGCGGCCACGCCCGTCATAGGGTGTTGGTTTCATCGGGACCGGGATGATCGCCTCGTCTTCGATCTTGATCAGTTTCTTTTGCTCCAGGTCGACAATCGCGACCAGGCCCTCGATCGGATGCGCCCAGTAGTTGCCGTCATCGGTGTTGAGGTAACTGACGATTTTCAGCAGTCGTTTGTCCTGCGCCAGGCCGTCCTTGCCATCGAAGTAACCGACGGTCAATGGGGTGGCCACGACCTTTTTGACGTCGGTGATGCCGCGCTTGACCAGTGCTTGCGCGTATTCCTGGCTCGATTCAATGGCAGACTGCACAGTAGCGAAGTCATCCAGCAAGACCATGCCGTGAGCGCCTTCGACGGGTTTCCAGGACTTGAGTGTCTTGCTGTCGAGATCGACCAGACCCTCGATCACATGCTTGCCATCGAGCACCACGATATTGGCCTGGCGAGGTTGGGTTACGTTCTGGCCGGTGTAGACGAAATTCCAGACCTGATCCTTGGGTGGCTCATTGACGGAAACTTCGGTGAAACGAAAGCCGGGCTTGTAGTTGGCGGAATTCTTGACGACATCCACCGCCGCCTTGATTTCGTCGGCGCTCAGCGGGTTGAGCGGGTTAGGGCGGGTCTCGACGACAAAGGTCTTGTCCAGGCCGGACTGGAATACCTGGTTGATGAAGTCCTTGGACATGAACGCGGTCTTGTCTTTGAACACCACCGGTACCGACAGCTCCAGCCGCTTGCCGTTAAACATGGCCACCTTGCTGTCCGGTTTGACCTTGAGGTAGACACCGTCCTTGGCAATGACAAACAGGTTGGCATAGTTGTCCCATTTGACCGTGGCGCCAAACTCCTCAAGGGTCGATTGTAGAGGTACCATTTCGGCAGCTGCCCCGTGGGCATTGGCATTGGATATCCAGCAAGGCAACCCGAGCGTGCCCAAGGTAATGGCCAGCGCGAGTCGGGCAAGCGGTTTTGTTTTTAGCAACGCAACGGACGTGAACATTTCTGAATTCCTTGAGACGAGCCGGGGACAGGCACACCTGCACTTTGCTACAGCTGGTGGATAGCTTCTTTTTGATTCTTGCCAGAAACCTTTTGCTCTGTGCCTAAATCAATTTTTCCCGACTGGCGAATCATCGAACGTGTGAGTAGTCGGGACTGGAGGGAAGGTAAAGTAAAAGTCACTGACCCACTCATAGCCAGCGAGCCATCTGAATTCAAATTGGCAGGGATAGAAACCGGTCTGGCACAGATGAAAAGTCAAACGGGCAATGGCTGAATTAGTCTCTAGCTGAGAGCGCTGTTACTCATATCGTGTCGTTGGTGAGTATTACAGTGGGCCGTTATTTCCTATCATCAGCGCGAGGCAAGGATCATGAATAATAGTAATAAGGTCGCGACCCTGGACAGGGTCAACGCCTTTTTGAAGCAACGCCGTGGCTTGTACATCGATGGCGGTTGGGTAAGCGCGCAGTCCACCAGCACCTTGCCGGTCTACGATCCTTCAACGGGCCTTCAGATTGCCTCCACCGCCGACGCCAATGAGTTCGATGTAGAACTTGCTGTGAAGTCGGCCCATGAAGCTTTTCTTTCTGGCGTATGGTCTCGCCGTCTACCCGCAGAGCGCGAACGTATTTTGCTGCGCTATGCCGACTTACTCGAACAGCATGCGGAAGAACTGGCTCAGTTGGAAACCCTGGAGCAAGGCAAATCGATTGCTGTTTCGCGGGCCTTTGAGGTGGGCTGCACCTTGAACTGGATGCGCTATACAGCAGGGCTGACCACCAAAATCTCGGGGCGTACGCTGGACCTGTCGATCCCTGTTCCCGCAGGGGCTCGATATACCGCGTACACGCGCAAAGAACCCATTGGAGTGGTAGCCGGAATTATTCCCTGGAATTTCCCGCTAATGATTGGCATGTGGAAGGTGATGCCAGCGCTGGCGGCCGGCTGCTCGATCGTGATCAAACCCTCAGAAATCACTCCCTTAACGTTGATGCGCATGGCCGAACTAGCCACAGAAGCGGGTGTTCCTCCGGGGGTATTTAATCTGGTGACAGGCAGCGGCAGTGTGTGCGGTAAAATCCTGACCACCCACCCATTGATCAGCAAAATTAGTTTTACCGGCTCGACCGCCACAGGTAAGGGTATTGCCCGCAGCGCCGTGGACCGGCTGACCCGAATTACTCTTGAGCTGGGTGGCAAGAATCCGGCCATCGTACTCAAGGACGCCGACCCGAAGCAGGTGGTAGAAGGGTTAATGATGGCCAGTTTTCTGAATCAGGGTCAGGTATGTGCCGCAAGTTCACGCATTTACATAGAAGCCCCTCTTTTCGACCAGTTGGTGGGCGATTTCGAGCTGGCGGTCAAAGGGCTTTCGATTGGGGCGGGCATGGATCCAACCTCTCAAATCAACCCGGTCGCCTCTAAAGCACATCAACTGAAAATCGAGTCCTACCTGGCAGAGGCTCGCACCCACAATGCTGAGCTGATCAGCGGCGCAATGGTGCCGAACAATGAAGGCTTTTATGTCTCGCCTACATTGGTCATCAATCCCGATGATAGGCTGTCGCTGACCCGCGACGAAGTGTTTGGTCCTGTAGTAACCCTGACGCGGGTTGCTAATGTTGAAGAAGCGCTAAGCAAGGCCAACGATACCGAATACGGGCTCACGGCCAGTTTATGGACCAGTAGTTTGTCGGCCGCCATGGACCTGACACCACGTATTGAGGCCGGTACGGTATGGGTCAACAGCCACACGCTTATTGATGCGAACATGCCTTTCGGTGGTTTCAAGCAGTCTGGTAATGGACGAGATTTCGGTGTCGATTGGCTCGATGCTTTTACTGAAACCAAATCTATTTGCATACGGCATTAAGCCTTCATGACTAACGGTGGTTCACAATCTGATCGTTGTGAACCATTGGTCGTCGTTTCCCTGGCTTGGGTGTTCTTGGGTATTGGGAAGATATTGCCCCAGGCAGAGTATATGTTGGGGATTGGTCTCAATCCGACGTCGACTTGCAAAACGATTACAAGATTCAAGAATTCTCAAATGCATTTTTCAATGCCGGGCGGTATCACGTTGTCGCAGACCTTTGTCATGGATAAATACGTCATAGCAGCAAAGCTTCCCGCTCTGCCTCGTCATCCGGCAGTCCGGAAACCCACCTGATTAATCGATTGGGACGACACCTCTGTGTCGTGCCGAGTCGATTACTAACGCTGTCACTGCAAGAGATGACGGCGTTCAAGGTTATCGGTTAAACCTTTTTTACATTCGGATCATGAGTGCTGCCTCGATCGCATCACTTTTACATTCGTGAGAGGAGCTTGCTCGTTAAGGTCAGAGGTTCGATCGCTATCAGCAAATGTCGAAGTTGACGCTGCCATGCAGCTTGTCACTATCCATTTCCGGCACAATCTTCAGGCGGTTGCTGGCGCGGAATGAAACTTGCTGAGCCTCAACCTGTAAGCCTTGAGTGCGGACAGGATTTTCCAATGAACAATAATAATGTCTTGGTACAAGCAACCTCCGGATTCTCGACGGGACCGGCCTCTCATCTTCATCGAGTGCAAACCAGCGACATTGATGAACATGCCCACAATTTGAGTGGTTGGCGGATAGAGTACGACCAGTTGAGTCCCGGTCGCTTCCAGGGCGAGTTAATCGAGTTTCGTTCTGACTGGTTGCAACTCGTCCGCGACCGCTCTAATCAGGCCATGACCAAAAAAGGTGCGGCCAGGGAGGGCACGGTTACCTTCAGTGTGCCTTTGAGTCGTCAGGGGGATGTCCATTGTTCCGGGCATCTGATTCGTGAGCCAAGTGTGCTTGTGGCACACGGCGACAACCTGCCTGAGATACGTATTCCACAGATCATGGATGTGCTGATTGTGGCTATCGAGGAGCGGGCTCTTGAGCATGTGCTGGGGTGCCAGGGGAGTCGTTTTCGGATTACTGATTTTCCCACCTGTTACCGGCTCGGTGACTCCACAGTGGATGGCGAACTTAAAGTATTACTCGATGAGCTACAGGAGGGCGGCCAGAGTGGGGATTTCCTGTTGGGAGATGAGTCGATTCGCCGTGGTATTCGCGATACGGTGATGTTGCATTTACTTGACGTTGTTGAGCTTGATCAAACGCCACCGCTCAACCCCACTGCGCGTAAACGGATGGTTGACCGGGCTCGTGAGTTTGCCCTGAGCCACCTTGACGAGCCGTTCTCGATCCTTGATCTATGCAACGGCATAGGAGCCAGCCGACGCAAGCTTCAGTATTGTTTTCAGGAAACCCTGGGGATTAATCCTGTGGCCTATTTACGGGCTCTGCGCCTTAATGCAGCGCGCCGTGAATTGCGAGATAGCACGTCTTCGGTCTCTGTGCAGAAGGTCGCTGCACGTTGGGGGTTCTGGCATTTGAGTCGGTTTTCCGCTGATTATCGGGCTATGTTCGGCGAGCTGCCTTCGCAGACCCAACATCGCTGAAATCTTTGCCAATATCGGATAACTCTCGCTCGCCCCCGCTCTCTAGGATGCCCCTACACCAATATCTGCGAGCCAACCTCCTATGACGACTTCTCAAAATACTGATGGGGATCTAATTTTTTTCAATGGCGCCATCTACACGATGAACGCTGATTACCCATGGGCCGACGCGCTGGCAATACGTGACGGTCGCCTGATTGCCGTGGGAAGCGAGGCCGCTGTTCGTGCAACCGCGTCGTCCCGGGCACGAGTCATCGATCTCCAGGGGCGGATGGTCATGCCCGGTATCATCGACGTGCATAACCATTTTCTGTTTGCCGGACGCGCAGAACTATATGAAACGGGTTTTCCTCCCAACCTCTCACTTCAACAGGTGCTCGAGCAGGTTCGTCAGGCCGCTATGAAGCAGCCGCCCGATGGCTGGGTAGTCGGCGGTATCTGGGGCAGCGGCCTGCTCGGCGAGTTGACGTTGGAGGCCCGTCAAGCCTTGGATGAGGCTGCTGGCGGCCGGCCGGTAATGCTTAGGGACGACTCGCACCACAATCGCTGGGCCAGTTCCGCTGCCTTGCGTCTCGCCGGCATCGATGCCGCCACGCCGAATCCGCTCAACGGTGAGATTGTTCGCGATCCTGCTACTGGCGAGCCGACGGGCCTGCTGCTGGAGTCGGCCTCATCGCTGGTCGAGGCCGCCGTGGGCAATGCTCTCGCATCATCGCCGCAACTTGACATTGATGCCGGCGCGCATGCATTGCGTCGACTCAATGCTTGCGGCATTACAGGGTTTCAGGAAGCACTCACATCGCGTCCGGTGATGGATGCCATCAAGGCGCTTGCCGATTCAGAGCAGTTGACGGCGTGGGTCGTAGGTTCACTGCCCGTCGTAGAGGCGGCACTCGCGCCGGGAGAATGGGGCGAAACCTTGTTCGCGCTACGTGATAGCTATCGCAGCCGTCATTTTCGCCCCGATGCCGGCAAGATCTTCCTTGACGGTGTGCCGACCACGCGTACCTCGGCAATGCTGGAACCCTATCTACCCGATGCCCTTCACGCTTGCTGCTTTCGCGGCGCGACCCTGCTGAGTGTGCCGCAGTTGGCGCGTGCGTTATCCGACTGCGAGGGGCAGGGTATCGCTGTGAAAATCCACTGCACAGGGGATGGCGCTGTACGGGCTGCACTTGACGCCATTGAGGTTGTGCGCAGCTTCAACGGGCTCGGGTTGATGCATCAGATTGCCCACGCGAGTTTTATACATCCGGACGATATACCGCGCTTCGCCGAGCTCAACGTGGCCGCAGATTTGTCGCCCATGATTTGGTTTCCGGGCATCTTCATTGAAGCGATTCGTGCGACCGTGCCGCTGGAGAGGGTAGAGCACTATTGGCCAAATCGGGACCTTCACGAGTCGGGTGCGCTGATTGCTGGTGGCTCGGACTGGCCGGTGACACCGGATCCGAGTCCCTGGACCGGGATTCAGGGCATGGTCACCCGACGCGATCCCAGCGGGCGGTTTCCTGGGGCGCTTTGGCCCGAACAGGCGCTTGATCTGGCCACGGTGTTGCGCGCCTACACGCTTAACCCGGCGCGAGCGATGAGCATCGCAGACGAGACGGGCTCAATCGAGGTTGGCAAATCCGCTGACTTGATCATTCTCGACCGTCATTTGTTCAACATCCCGGTCGACGAGCTGGCTGCGACTCGCGTTCTGGCGACCTGGTTCGAAGGCCGTATTGTGTATGAGCAGACGCCATGAAGGACATTGTCGATTCACGCATACCTGTGACGTTGTTGACCGGTTTTCTCGGTAGCGGGAAAACCACCGTGCTCAATCACCTGCTGCAGCTTCCCGAGTTGGGGAACACGGCGGTCATCATCAATGAGTTCGGAGAGATAGGGATCGATCACCTGCTAGTCGAAGAGGTGAGTGAAAATTTGCGAGTACTAAACAGCGGTTGCCTGTGCTGCACGGTACGCGGTGACTTGGTCGATACACTCCTGGAGCTCAACGCCAGGCGTGAGCGAAAGGAAATCACCGGGTTCACTCGGGTCGTCATCGAAACCACTGGTCTGGCCGATCCAGCGCCAGTGCTGCACACCCTAATGGTCGACCCTGACATCATCAGCCGATATCGTCTTCACTGCGTTGTGACTACCGTAGATGCTGTCAACGGCATGGGCACTCTTGATCGTCATACCGAAGCGGTGAAGCAGGCTGCGGTGGCTGATTGTCTTCTGCTGACCAAGACTGACCTGGTTGCTGGCGAGGTAGTCGATACCCTGAGTGCGCGTTTGCGGGCCCTCAATCCAACTGCCCCGATGCGATATGTGGTCGATGGAAATGTCAGTCCGGACGATGTGCTGGGAGCCGAAGAGTACGACCCATTACGCAAATCGGCTGACGTCAGCGCTTGGCTGTCGAATGAGAAATTCAGTGATGGTCATAACCATCACGGGCATCATCATGACGTGAACCGTCATGGTGATCGTATAAGGGCTCATTGTATTGTGCTGGATGAGCCGGTAGAGGAGGTGGCCTTTTTCCATTGGCTGGACCTGATGGCATCCATGCGCGGCGAATCTATGCTACGTGTGAAAGGTCTTGTGCATCTGGTTGAGTATCCTGAAGAACCGTTGGTCATACACGGAGTGCAGCACATATTTCATTCACCGCAGAAATTGCCATCATGGCCTTCGGCTGACCGGCGCACGCGTATCGTCTTCATCACGGAAGACATCGACTATGCCGATATCGTTCGCACCTTTCAAAAGTTCGTAGGTGTGCACCCGATCATTCCTCAGCATCTCTGATTTCCTGGAACGCAACTCCCTGGCTGTTGCATTCTTGCCAGGGAATTGGTCGAGAAGTAAAGGGCTTTCACGCGTCCATGCGATGCGACAGTGGCGTGGCAGGCAGATGAAGGAACACGACCCCCAAGCGAAGAGACCAGGCCATAATCGAGACTGTCGATTCAAGCGCCCACGAGCAGCGGCAGGCCGGTGGTCAGAGCGGCGGCGAAGGGCATCTGCCAACGCCTGCCACTAGGGGGTGATAGTTAACAACAGGCGTAGCTGTTCTCCCAGTAGACGCCATCCCCTGGGGCTAGCGGCGATTGAAAGATGCTCAGGCTCGCGGTTCTCACCAATGCTCAGTATTCAACGTCCGCTCAGGACCAACGACCTCTCACTACCAGCCCCAGCAATTCTCGATGTCCGCTGACTCCCACCTTTCGATAGAGCCGTTTGATGTAGGTAGCGGCGCTTGAGCGCTGGATGCCCATCAGGGGCGCGATATCTTCAGCCCCAAGACCACAAAGTAAATACTTAAGTAGTTCACGGTCCCGACGAGTCAGTTCAGGATAGAGCAACTCGACGCGTTGACTTAGCAAGGACGGCATCTGATTGGCTTCGATAAAAGCGCGATAGTGCAATCGCGTGACTTGAATCAGTAACGGCGCAACCGATTCGATAAATTCAATTTCGCGCTGATTGAAGTTGCCGTGCTCGCGACCTCGATAGAAGTTGATCGACAGCCAGGCCCCGCCCTCTTCCTGATGATTGAGCAAGGCCATGCGCTGGGAGATTTGCGGTTGTTCGTAGCAGATCCGCCGATAGTCGCGATGGGTGATGTCTTCAGCTGACTGAAGCTGAGCCAGGATTCGCGCGCCGCCGTATTTTGCCCGGTGACCGAGCATCGCTTGGCGGTTGCCGTCCAGGCTGTGAAAACGCTCGACGTAGTCCCGGGAGATACGCGATATCTGCACTAGTCTTGCCTGATCGGAACACGACAACACCTGCGGCTCCTGGCCTTCCGGATAAGCGAAAATCGTACATTGAGCCAGCGGCATTTCACCCCGCACCAGGGTCAGTAACTCTGCCGCCAACCAGGTTCGGCAATCCTCGCCGACCCGAGCCAATAGATGAGCAATTTCCCCCGTCGTTAATGGGCTCTGATGGTAAACGTTGGTAAGCAGCCAGTGGTTCATTCAGGGATCAGTTCACGTGATGAAGGTTGGCGTTCGTGGGGTAGCGTGCGTACCAGCATTGCAGCCACCAGTAACAGCAGCGCGGCGTACAGACAACCGGCCGTATAGGTATGGGTAAGGTCTTTCAGCCAGCCGACCACTAAGGGATTAAGGGCAGACCCCAGATTACCCACTGCATTGATCACCGCGATGCCCACCGCCCTGGCTTGAACACTTAATGAGCGATCCGGTAGGGTCCAGAAAATCGACATGGCCGTATAGGAACCCATCGCCGCCATGCAGACCCCGGCCAGTTGCACGATCGGCTCACTCGACAGGGCCGTGCAAAACCAGCCTGTTGCAGCCAGCAGCATTGGAAGCGCCAGGTGCCAACGCCGCTCTTGGGTCAGGTCCGAGTGTCGGCCCCAGAGGATCATTCCAATGATGGTGCATATTTGCGGAATTGCCGACAACAATCCGATCAAAGTATTGCTCTGGCCAGTGCTGAAGCTCTTGACGATCAATGGCGTCCAGACTGCGATCATCGCCAAGGTGTTGACCAGGCAAAAGTACACCAGACAGAACAGAATCACCGATGGTGACAGCAACTCACGTCCCCAGTGAGAGTGAGGGGAAGGTGCCTGACGGTCACGCTCGATCAGCTCGGCCAACTGCAGCTTCTCACTGTCACTCAACCAGTGTGCCTTGCGCGGCTGATCATCCAGATAACCGTACACCGCCAGACCGAGTATGACGCTGGGTAGTCCTTCGAGCAGAAACAACCATTGCCAGCCTGCCAGGCCCCAGTGGCCATCCAGGCCCAAAATGGCGCCGGACAAAATCGAGCCAAAGCCCGCGGTAAACGGCATGGCTATCATGAACAGCGCATTGGCACGCGCCCGGTACGCCGCTGGAAACCAGAACGTCATGTACAACAGCACACCGGGCAGAAATCCTGCCTCGGTGATACCTACCAACGCACGCAGCCAATAAAGACTGGCCGCGTCATGCGCAAATAAGGTGGCTGTCGACGCCAAGCCCCAGGCAATCATCAGACTGCCAATCCAGCGCCGTGCACCCAGCTTCGCCAGGGCGATGTTGCTGGGGATGCCGCAGGCGATGTAGGCCAGGTAAAAAATCGTCGTTGCCATGCCAAACTGGGTACTGCTCAAACCCAGATCGTCCATCATCGTCAGCCCGGCGAAGCCGATGTTGATACGGTCCAGAAATGAAAAAACGAAGCAGATGAAAAGAAACCACAGCAGGCGTTTCGAGACTTTGGCAATGACCGCCGGATGGGGGCCGGCCTGCCCGCCAGGGTTCACAGCAGGACGGGATAACATAGGGTGATCCTGTTTTTGTAATTATTGGCTGATGCAAGGTTTTACAGATCCTGCACGGCGCACTCGATCAGTGCGTCGAAGCGCTCGGCATCGTTCAGTGCCTCGGCCGCCAGTAGAGCCAGCTTGACCAGAAACAACTCGCTGTCGTTACCCGTACGATCAATCGCCTCGGCGAGTCGGTCATAAGCGTGTTCGAGGTCTGTTACGTTCATTGACTGGCTCATGGGTGGTCACTCCCGTTATGGCCAAGGGCCTGGTTCAATCCATGGCGCAAATGCTCGCCATCCAAATGCAACCAGCGCGCGCAGACATGCTGGTCTGGGCGCGCCAGATAGGCGGCGCCTGCGTGCTGTACGCCGTAACGCGTGCTGAATAGATTGTCGCAATCGGCCAAAGTCAGGTCGGCATGTTGCACCTGAAGGACGCCATTCATGGCGATCGCGATCACTTGTATCGGTACTCCCTGGCGGCGCAGAGCCTGGACATGTGCAACGACTTCGACATCGAGTGCCACCTCGTCAGTGAAGCAAATCAAATGATAAGCGGGCGCCAACTCATCGAAAAAATAGTGCTGCTCTGCCAGACGGACATTTAGCAACGGTGCACCGTTGCGCGGCCCGCCGGTAAACAATAGATTGTCGTCGTTCACCGCATTGAGTTGCGAGTCGGCATAATCGTGAGCCCTTGAAGTACGCCAGTGATATAGCGGGCGAACGAACTCCCGGGTCAACGACAGCGATAGCACCGCATCGCGCAACAGTCGATAACCGCGGCTGGGCGGCGCCATGAACCGCGTGCTCTTGCCGGCCTCTTCAATGATTTCACGAGCAGCCTTGACCCGTTCGTCACTGTAAGAAGCCAGCAGTCCGGCACCGGCAAGGCCTTTGATGTGCAGCGCCAGTTTCCAGCCAAGATCATGGCAATCCTGGAATCCGGTATTGGCGCCGCGCACGCCGAAGATCGGCAACAGATGCGCCGCGTCTCCGGCAAAAATCACTCGCTCATTGATGTACTGCTTCAAGGTCAGCGCCCGGGCCGAATACACCGAACTCCAATCCAGCTCCCATTCAGGGTTCTCGACATTGAGCATCGCCAGTTGCGCATTGATGCGCTCGCGCAAGGAGTCGGGGTGTAATGCCTGCTCGGGTGTTTCGTCCGCGGGCAACTGGTAGTCGATGCGCCAGATATCCCCGGGCTCTCGGTGCATCAATACGGTATTGCCGGGGTTCCAGGAGGGATCGAAAAATGCGAGGCGTTCGGTCGGCAAATCGAGCTTGATACGGATGTCGGCAATCACGAACCGTCCTTCATAAGACGCCCCTTCAAGCTTGAGGCCCAACATCGAACGCAATCCGGAGCGGGCGCCATCAGCGGCCACCACCCAATCGGCCTTCAGGGTATAGGCATCACCCGGGGTATCGACTTGCAACCTTGCGTGGTCAGTGTGCTGCTCGATATCGATAACATTATTGCCCCAACGCAATTCGATCAGTGGCTGTGCCTGGGCTGCCTCCACCAGATGTTGCTCGAGGTACTGCTGTTGCAAATTGGTCATCGGCGCAAAACGATCATGCTCGTCGACCGGTGCTTCCATGCGAAAAACCCGCTGGCTGCGGTAATACGAATTGCCGAAGCGCCAGGGCAGGCCCTGCTCGGTTACCGCCTCGGATACCCCTACTTGCTGGAAAATCTCCATGGAGCGGCGGGTGAAAACAATAGCGCGGCTACCTTCACAGACTTGCTGCTGAGCGGACAGAACTGTGCTTCTGATACCGTAGCGCGCCAGTTCGAGCGCCAGCGTCAGACCAATAGGTCCGGCACCCACAATCGCCACGGGCGAGCTGTTGAGGATGCTTGGGGACGGCACGAAAGCAGGATAAACCTGATAGGGAAAATACAGAGATTGATGGGGTACGATTGGAGGCTGATGCATGGTCCGTGAACGAGCCCCATGAAAGACAGGACACCGTTTCCCCCTTACGATAAGGGATAGGCAAACGGTTATGTTTATGACTAACAGCAACGATAAGAGTGGGGAGCTTTTGGGCCAGGAGCGGCGGCGCCGCTGGAGTCCAGAGCAAAAACTGGCCATGGTTCGCGAGAGTCTTGAGCCAGGGCAAAGCGTTTCGGTGGTGGCTCGGCGTAACGGCATCAATGCCAACCAGCTGTTCCTGTGGCGCAAGCTGTATCAGGACGGCAGCCTGTCGGCGGTCAGTGCTGGCGAAGCCGTGGTGCCGGCCTCGGAACTGAGCGACGCGCTCAAGCAGATCCGTGAACTGCAACGGATGCTGGGCAAAAAAACGATGGAAGCAGAAATCCTCAAAGAGGCCGTGGAGATCGCCCGGTCGCGAAAATGGATTGCGCACTCACCCTTGTTGCCGGGGGACGACCAGTGAAGCTGGTCAGCGAATGTCTCGGTGTGGCGCGCTCGCAATTAACGGTTCGAATCAAACAATCGGTATCGCCCCAGGCACGGCGAAGCAGACCTGTGGACGATGCTGATCTGGTGGTCGAAATCCAACAGCAGGTCAGCGAGTTGCCCAGCTATGGCTACCGTCGTGTCTGGGGATTACTGCGTCGGGAACGTGAAACCCAGTCGCTGCCCGCGATCAACGTGAAGCGGGTTTACCGGGTCATGCGTGATCACAACTTGCTGCTGGAGCGTCGTATCAAACAACCCGGCGTGCCGCGTCGGCACGAAGGCCGTATTGCGGTGCAAACCAGCGATACACGCTGGTGCTCGGACGGCTTTGAGTTCCGCTGCGAGGACGGCGCCAAACTGAGCGTAACCTTCGCCCTGGACTGCTGTGATCGCGAAGCCATCGGCTGGGTCGCCAGCCCGACCGGGTACAGCGGCGATGACATCCGCGACTTGATGCTGGAGAGTGTGGAAAAGCGCTTCGGTGATCAACTGCCTGCAACGCCAGTGCAGTGGCTAAGCGACAACGGCTCGGCGTACACCGCCGAACAGACGCGTCTGTTTGCTCGACAGATCGGTTTGCAACCGGTGACCACCCCAGTGCGCAGCCCACAGAGTAACGGCATGGCCGAGAGCTTTGTGAAGACGATCAAGCGTGATTACGTGGCGCATATGCCCAAGCCGGATCGAGAAACGGCGTTGCGCAACCTGGCAATTGCCTTCGAACATTACAACGAGCAGCATCCGCACAGCGCCTTGAACTATCGCTCACCGAGGGAGTTCAGACGCTTGGCGGCAGCATCAATTTAACAGGGAGTTGGTGTCCGGTTTTGCAGGGGCAAGCCCAGTCCGGCGGCTCCCGGTTTATTGTTATCGGGGACAGTTTTTGTCTTCGAGCCACTCTAAACCCAAGCGCTAAGGTAGATGTCCCCTGGAGGGGACATGTTTGTAAGGTGCGCGCAATGTTTGACTGCTAAAGAGCGCCAATCGGTGGTGCGCTCAAACTACGGTGGAATAATCGACGGCGGAAACCGGATCTACGGCTCCTCGCGGGTGGGGGGCGGCTGATTGTTCGAACAAGCAGCGGTCTCCGCGAGCATTTCAGCAATCTGGACATGCTCGGCTGCGTCGACACATAGGAAGTTGGCAACGACGAATAGCCACTCTGCATCCGGCACCCTTGGCAACGGCGTTCGCGAGACCGAAGTTGGCACAGGATAGGTCACGATCAGATCGAACGGGCCGGCCTTCGAAGCATCCATATTGTCGACCAGTTGGCCTATGAGATCAGTACTTATGCTTTGAGAGGTCATGGTTGACCACCAGGGATGAGCATGCGGCGTCTCGGTTGGTCGGCACGGAAGCGTCTTGAGGTCGCCCAGGCGTGTGACGAATTCAGATGGCATTGCAGTCCATATGCTGACTTTTCAGTCAGTTATGGCCAGTTAAAAATCCATGTCTAGAGTTTTTTTTCAGGGCGCGGAGCGTGGTGACGATCCGCGCATTTTGCCTAGCCCGCTCGATAGGGTGCTCAACAGCACTGATGAGCTTGAGGGCTCGTTTACTGGTGTATTTCAGTGACCGACATGGTGAAGACCAGCCTGGACCTACCTGCATTGGCGTAGGAGTGCGGAACGTCTGTTTTCGCCACCGCAGAGCTACCTGCCGGGATGACTAATTCTGTTTCCCCGACAACACATTTCAGCGTCCCTTTCTCCACATGGAACAATTCAAGCGTGCCCTGAGGATGCCCTTGTGACGAAAAGGATTCACCGGGAAACATTTCCCAGCGCCACAGTTCGATCATGTTGGGGCCTGTCGTTCCTGCAAGAAGCCGGGCTGTCCCACCCAGATCCCCGGTCCAGAGAGTAGGGATCTCCTGACTGTCGATAATGTGGGCAGCAGGGGCGTCCGTCACATTGACGATGTCTGCAACAGAAAGCCCCAACGCTGCGGCGATTTTGCAAAGGATGCCAATGCTCGGGTTAGCCGTACATTTCTCAATTTCGACGACCATTCCTTTACTCACGCCTGAGCGACGGGATAGCTCATCCAACGTGATTTTCTGATTCTTTCGTGCTTGTTTGAGCGTGCGCGCAACTGCCAGGCTCACAGTCTGAGCATCGGCGCCAGGCGCAGTCGATATACCGGTATTTATGGTCATTGTTGATGATCATGAGAAAAAGTTGAAAGGGATTCTCGACGCTTGCCGCTAGTGTCGTCAATCTGCTCGGTAGTTATGTCTGATCAGTAAGGTCGATATATTGACTTTTTTGGTCGCCGGTGGCTAGCATGAAACGACATGTGGATCACTGGAGATTTTTGATGCTGTCCGTACTGCCGTTAATTGACCAAACCGTTGCAGAGCTGGCACCGGGCTTCAGGGCGCTGAGCATCGTAGTGCGGGCTGCGCCCCTCACGAACCCTGGCGTTGCTCAAGAGGCCTTGGATCGCGCTTGCCAGTCAGTGTTGTCAGATGGACCCGGCTGGGGAGAAGCCCATCTGGCAGCATGGGCAGAGACCTTTCGAAAATTCGGGGCTAAGCCGCAACGTACGCCTTGCTCAGCCGAAGCGTTGCGCAAGCGGGTTTTACGTGACGGCAGCTTGCCGAGCCTGGATCCCATCGTTGATCTCTACAATGCCATCAGTATCGAGTACGCGATTCCGGTAGGTGGGGAAAACATAGACGCCTATGTGGGCTCGCCGCAGCTGGTGGTCGCAGATGGCACTGAGCCTTTTGACACCATGAAAGAAGGTGCTCCAGCTCACGAGTATCCGGACGCAGGCGAAGTGGTATGGCGTGACGATAAAGGCGTGACATGCCGTCGTTGGAATTGGCGGCAAGGTGTCAGAACACGGCTGAGTGCTGATGCGAAACACATGTGGTTCATTCTGGAAAGTTTGCCGGCAATGCCTCTCGAAGCGCTGACGGAAGCAGGTGACAAGCTTATCGAAGGCCTGCAACTGATGATGCCGGGCGTTCAGATTGAGAGCTCACTGATTGGTCCTGGAGCCAATCAGTCAATAGACGAAACCATGGAGTCATGAATGATGTTTACCGGCCTTAGTGCATTTCCTTTGACGCCTATGAATGAGCAAGGTGTGGATGAAAATGCCTTTACTCGTCTTGTTGAGCAACTGGCAGCAGCGAATGTCGACTCTATCGGTGCGCTCGGATCTACCGGTAGCTATGCGTATCTTTCTCGGGCTGAGCGCTCTCGAGTTGCGCAGTTGGCAGTAGAGGCGGCGGGCAATGTGCCTGTCATGGTCAGCATTGGATCGCTACGCACGCGTGACGTGCTATTGCTGGCCGAGGAGGCACAAAAGGTGGGGGTCAAAGCCTTGTTGCTACCACCTGTTTCCTATCAGAAGCTATCTGCGGAAGATGTCTTTTCGTTGTATGAAACGGTCACGGCCAATATCTCAGTTCCGCTATGTGTCTATGACAATCCCGGTACCACCCATTTCGAATTTACTGACGAGCTGCATGGGCGCATTGCCGAGTTGCCGAATGTGAGCTCAATCAAAATCCCTGGCGTTCCCGAGGCGCCATATCTTGCCAAGGCACGCGTGGATCGTCTTCGAGAGCTGGTTCCGAACCACGTTACGATCGGGGTGAGCGGTGATGTCTTTGCTGCTGTCGGCATGAATGCTGGCTGCGACGTCTGGTACTCCGTCATGGGAGGGCTGTTCCCCAAGACGGCGCTAGCGATTACGCGAGCAGCATTGTCAGGTGATGCCCATGAGGCCACGCGCCTTTCTGAATGCTTAAAGCCACTCTGGGCTTTGTTCAGGCAATTTGGAGGTAGCTTTCGTGTCGTGGCGACTGCCGCAGAGCTTCGTGGATTTACCCAGCATCCAAGCGTGCCCCTGCCGCTCCGAACGATAAGTGGTGAAGGGCGTAAGCAAATTGCCGCGGTGATCGACGAGCTCGAACTGAACTGAACCTGGCTTCTTACATAGAAGGAGGACGCCTGCCCATCATGTTCCATGAGGCAGGCGAACAGGTTTCTAGCGTTTCAAAAATGTCGTGAAGTGGTCCTTGTGATCCTGCAGGATCTCGCGTGGCAAGATAGTTCCGATACCCCCTCGATGTTGCAGACCATGGGAAAGCACATGCGCCAGGATTTGCTCCTTCGTCATGTTGCCTGGCTTCCCGTCCTTGAAAATAAACGCCACTGGATCAGACAACTCCATTGCGGTGACTGATTTGGTGTAGTCAACAAACCATTGATTCGCTATGGAGAATTGTTCTTCTAGCTGAGTCAGGTTCGGCGGTTGGTCAGTCACGACGGAGTCAAATTCGTCTGGGTTTCCTTGCAGTCTGGCGATGAACAGCTGATCAACAATGTTGATGTGGCTGAGCCAGTACGTCGCATTCGCCATTTCGTCTGGGTAGGATTTCGCCGCCGGGGCTTTCAAGCATTTGAATAGCTCCTCCTCAGACCATGCCTTGTACTGGTAAAGCGAATGCAGAAGGTTCTTGGCACACATGGTTTTCTCCCGGATTTCTAAACTGACAGATGTCTTGTGCTATTCGATGAGGTAGCGCCAAAGGCCTCATTTCGTATGGCTGAAAAGGACTATTGGACAAATGGAATAGTCACTATATTGACTTTTATAGTCAATGGAAGGAAGCTGGATGGCAAGCAATTTAAATCGTCGCGTTGGATTTCAGCAGAGCACCACCAGAGAGGCGGCTGGCTCAAAGATTGCGGGAGGGTGTCTCAGATTATGAAATACGTCAGCACGCGGACCCCTGGCAAAACATTCGAGTTCAGTGACGTGCTCATGGGCGCGTATGCACCAGATGGAGGATTATTCGTCCCTCTCAAGGTTCCTCGCTTCAAAAAGGAGGATCTCTCCAGGCTGGAATGGCTTCCTTTCCATGAACTGGCACGCCATGTGATTGAGCCGTTTATGGGTAGCTGGATCCCTCAAGATCAACTGTCTCAGATTCTTGAGGAGACGTTTGACTGCTTCAAAAGCAAAGCGGTTGCACCGCTTTACCAAACGGCGAGTAATGAGTGGATATTGGAATTGTTTCATGGGCCAGCAGGCGTCTATCAGGACTATGGTCTCCAATTGATGGCTCGCCTGGTTGAGCACGGTTTACTGAAATCTGGAAAGAAAGCGCTTGTTGTAGGTTGCACCGGTGGAGACACAGGCGCTGCTGCTATAAAAGCTTTCTCTGGTATGCAAGGTGTGACCGTAATTGTGCTGCATCCCTCCAGAGGAATAACGGAAGAGCATAGACGCCGCTTATTGAGTACGGGTGAAAAAAACATAGTTAATGTTGCTGTCGAAGGGGATTACTCTGATTGTCATCGCCTCTGCGAGCAGTTCTTCAAGCACAATAACGAAACGCAGCAGCTGATATCATTCAATTCCGTGAATTGGGTTCGAGTGCTTGCACATCTTTCCTTCTATTTTTACTCAGCGCTTCAACTAGGGGCGCCCAACAGAGAAGTTGCCTTCAGCGTACCCACCGGGAATTTTGGTGCGCTGTATGCGGGCTACATTGCCAAGGAAATGGGGTTGCCGATCCGGCAATTGATCGTGGCCACCAATGCCAATGCGGGGTTGCATAACTTTCTCCAAACTAATCTCTACAGTCGTAATGAAATTCGCATTACCAATACCCCTAGTATGAACGTTTCACTGGCCTCGAATTTTGAACGTTTGCAATGGAGCATTCTTAACCGGTGCGGAGAAAAAGTAGCCCGAAATATGGAGTTATTAGAGGGCGAGGGTTCGATTCAGTTAGAGCAAGATGAATGGTTGGCGGCGCGTAAACTTTTCGACTCTCTGGCCGTGGAGGATTCGGATGCTTTCAGGAGCATTCATGAGGTGTTTGCGCAGAGTGGTTATCTGGTCAGTCCCAACACCGCAATTGGCCTGCGAGCTGCTCGTGTAAGCAGGCGCAGCTTGCTAATTCCGATGATCTGTCTGGCGACAACACACCCATCGAAGAGTGCCGTAGTGACTGATGAATCAGACGCGCTGGGTGTCATCAAAGGGATCGGTGCTCCTCCTGGACCCGATTATAGATGCGTTTCAATTCCTAACGATGTTGGCGCACTTAAGCAGCTCATCGGGACGTTGTCCACAGACACGGAGTCTCGCTCGTTATAAGTTTGGAGTTAGAGATGAAACGTGTTTTAGATAAAGTTGATGAGAAAATATTGGAAGAGCTCACGCGTAACGCGCGGCTTGCTCATAATGATATTGCAATGAAAGTTAACTTGTCCCGGAATGCGGTCAGGCTGCGGATTGAAAGATTGGAGCGCGATGGATACGTCAGGGGCTATACGATCATTAAAGGTATGCCCTCCACGGATGCCGGGCCCATCAATGCGTTAATCTTCGTTTATCGTAAAGACAGGATGCGTGATGCTGAAGTTGTCCGTTCTGTTGTAGCAATGCCTGAAGTCATCTCATGCAATGTGATGAGTGGCGATCTTGATATTGTATTGACGGTCGAGGCTATGAGTTCAGATCGTATCCATAGGGTCTGGAGTGAAATCTCAGCGCTGCCAGGGGTTCTAAATACCGTGACCTCTTTCGTTTTATCCTGCACCAAGTAGCACGGACAAAGCAAAGTGCGCCGTTGCACGAGCATTTTGCTCGCAATAACGTTCTGTTTGCCATATTCGTGAAAGCACGTTGACGAATTACTATTTCAGCACCAAAACATAACAATGAGATCTTTGTCGTGACTGAATATAAAATTGCTCTGCTTGGCTTCGGTGGCGTCAATCGCGCCCTCACTCAGCTTATCGCCGATAAGAACTCGCGCTGGGCAAATGAATTGGGTTTCAAACTGAAGATTGTCGGTGTCAGCGACCTTTATCTTGGCTCAATTATCAACAAAGACGGTCTGGATGCACATGAATTGGCCGCGGTACCTGCCGCAAAAGGTGGTTTCAGAACCTTACCAGGCGGCAGTGCTGAGCCGGCTAACGAAACGGTCATCCGCTTCTCGGGTGCAGATATCGTTGCTGAGGCAACGTTCACAAACCCCGTGGATGGAGAGCCAGCCACTACGTTCTGCCGCTGGGCTTTGGAGAAGGGCGCCAGCGTTGTGACCACCAACAAAGGGCCGGTGGCATTGCATGCTGATAGTTTGAAAGCGCTTGCAGAAAGCACCGGCGCCCGCTTCGAATTCGAAGGCGCGGTGATGAGTGGAACGCCGGTTATCCGTTTGGCCAAGGAGTCCCTGGCAGGTTCGGAAATCAGCGGTTTCAAAGGGATCCTCAACGGTACGTCCAACTTCGTCCTTTCCAGCATGGAAACTGGTCTTGACTTCTCCGAGGCTGTCGCAAAGGCCCAGGAGTTGGGTTATGCCGAAGCTGATCCAACAGCGGATGTGGAGGGCCATGATGTACGTCTGAAGGTCGTCATTTTGGCGAATGAACTGCTGGGGGCAAAGCTCAAGCCTAGTGATGTCCTTTGCAAGGGTATTTCTGAAATTACCGCCCAGGATATTGCTGAGGCGACTAAAGCCAATGCCCGATGGAAGCTTATCGGCAGTGCAGAGAAACGGAGTGATGGCTCGATCTCGGCGTCTGTTAGTCCTCAGTTATTGCTATCCAATGACGCGCTCTGCGGTGTGAGTGGCGCGACCAACGCCATTACGTTTAATACCGCCATTCTCGGCCCTGTAACCGTGGTGGGCGCTGGTGCCGGTCGCTTTGAAACTGCCTTCGCCTTGCTCGCCGATATTGTGAGCATTCACAAGTACAAAACCCAGTCAGGTAAGTAATCATGAATAGCTTGAGTCTCTCACTCGCTGCTGATTATAAAGCCATTACGGTGCTTAGCCCGTTTGACGGTAGCAAGGTGGGTGAGGTGGCAGACATACCTGCTTCATCAGCCATCACGATAGTCGACACGGCTATTTCGGGTGCCTTGATCGCCAAGGATCTGCCGCGACATGAACGTGCACGCATATTGGAAAAAGCTGCGTTCTCGGTTGAACGTGATAAGGACGCCTTTGCCAAACTGATTGTGGCTGAGTCGGGCAAAACGCTGAAGCAGGCGAGAAAGGAGGTGTTGCGCTGCGTCAATACCTTGAAGTTGTCGGCTGAGGAAGCCAAGCGTAATGCCGGCGAAGTGATCCCTTTCGATGCTTATGTCGGATCTGAATCTCGCCAGGGATGGTTCACTCGTGAGCCCCTTGGTGTAATCGTCGCGATTACGCCTTACAACGATCCCCTCAATCTAGTCGCACATAAACTTGGGCCCGCAATTGCGGGTGGAAATGCGGTTGTACTCAAACCGTCTGAGCTCACACCGCTATCAGCGATCAAGTTGGTGGATTGTCTTATCGATGCAGGCCTACCTCCAGTCGTTGTGACAGTCGCCACAGGCGGTCCTGCGCTGGGCAAGGCCTTGGTCGCGCACCGAGCGGTACGTATGGTTTCGTTCACGGGCGGCTTCGTCACGGGTGAACAAATCTCGCGTACAGCCGGGCTCAAGAAACTGGCGATGGACCTGGGAGGAAATGCCCCAGTCATCGTGATGGCCGATTGTGATTTGAATGAAACAGTCGACTCGTGTGTGTCGGGTGCTTTTTGGGCTGCTGGCCAAAATTGTATTGGTACCCAGCGGATTCTAATTGAGGCCCCGCTCTACGAAGCATTCAAAACACGCTTCGTTGAAAAAACCAGCCAGTTGATCGTGGGTAATCCCGCAGATGAGCAGACGGATGTCGGCCCGATGATTACTGAGGCGTCAGCCAAGCACACCGAGGAGGTGGTGAATGACTCCATCGCGAAAGGCGCGACCTTGCTGTTTGGCAATGTACGCAACGGATCGCTGTATTCGCCCACTGTCCTGGAAAGCGTCGACCGGCACTGCAAGCTGTGGTGCGAAGAAGTGTTCAGCCCTGTCGTGATACTCCAGAGCGTAGGTTCCCTGGAGGAGGCCCTGACGCTCGCCAACGAACCAGACTACAGCCTGCATGCTGGGATTTTCACCAGTAATTTGAATGTTGCGCTGAAGGCAGCCAAGCGGCTTGAGGCTGGCGGCGTCATGATTAACGACTCCTCGGACTATCGATTCGACGCAATGCCTTTCGGTGGTTTCAAGTACGGGAGCATGGGCCGTGAAGGTGTGCGTTTCGCCTATGAAGATATGACGCAACCCAAGGTTATTTGCATTAACGGTGTAAGTGGAAGCTAAACAAATCGTTCGTATTTACAACGAATGACACAACAATAAAATCAGAGGAATCGACATGCGTCCCGATAAGCACAACCTATCAACATTATCTGCAGCGACGCTGGCAGTTCATGGCGGGAATGTCGCGGATGTCACCAGTGGTGCCGTCCGTACGCCATTGGTCATGGCTAACTCCTATCTCTTGCCCGAAGATCCGGCAACCATGGACTGGTCGAGTCCAGACGGCCTTGTGTATACGCGCAATCAAGGCCACAACCAGGTTTGTCTGGAGAAGAAACTCGCAGCCCTCGAGGGTTGTGAAGATGCTGTGGTATTCGCTACCGGTGTCGCCGCGTTGCATTCGGTGTTTTTTTCTTTCTTGAAAAGTGGCGACCACGTCATCGTCAGCGACATCACCTACCAAGCCGTTTGGCGACTCTTCGCGGAACTCCTGCCTGAACGTTATGGGATCGAAGCGACGTTTGTAGATGTCGGTGACCTGGAATCGGTTCGTCAAGCCATCCGGCCTAACACCAAGCTGATTCATACTGAAACGATTGCCAACCCGACCACCAAAGTTGCAGATATTGCAGCGTTGGCTGAAATTGCTCATGCGCACAGCGCACTGATTTCAGTAGATGCAACGTTCACCCCACCTCCATTTTTCCGCGCGAGTGAGCACGGTGTCGACTTCGTCATTCACTCATTGACCAAGTACATCAATGGTCATGGCGATGCGATGGGTGGCGTAGTGATCGGCTCCAACCAGTTGATCTACAAGATTAAAAATGATGCGTTGGTCGACCTCGGTGCGACCATTTCACCTTTCAATGCCTGGATGATCATGCGCGGGTCGGTCACGCTGCCGCTGCGTCTGAAACAACTGTTGAGCACGGCTGAAAAACTGGCACAGTTTCTTGATGCCGACGATCGTATCGCCTACGTCTACTACCCGGGTTTGCCTTCCCACCCGCAGCACGAGCTGGCGCGCCGGCAATTTGCAGGCAAGGGATACGGCGCAATGATGGCCTTCGCGGTGAAGGGCGATCCAGATATGCAGAATCGGTTTGTTTCGAATTTGCGCATCATCACTTCGGCCGTTTCATTAGGGCATGACGAATCGCTGATCGTGCATGTGGGGGCAGAGGGGCGGGGTGGCTTTGACAAGTATCCCGAAGAGTTCCGTCAGTACGGTCATTTGCGTTTTTCTGTTGGGCTGGAAGATCCAGATGACTTGATCAAGGATATTACGTTCGCTCTGGATGCAACATTCAAGTGATTTAAATACAGGCGTCACGCAGCCAGGGTTTGGTCAAGCCCGTCTTTACCCCCGTGCTCGCGGGGGTCTTCTTAAGAAAGTTAAAAAGGTTTGCCCTATTAAAGGCTAACTGTTCGTTCGCTGGCGTTTTAGGAGAAGCTCGTGGCTTGGGTAAGTTTGGTGATTGCAGGAATACTTGAAGTTGTCTGGGCGTTTTCGATGAAGCAGTCGGAAGGTTTTACGCGGTTCGTACCGACGGTTATTACACTTATAACAGTGATAGCCAGTTTTGCGCTGCTCTCGTTCTCTATGAAAAGCTTGCCGCTGGGCACTGCGTACACTATCTGGACCGGTATTGGCGCTGTGGGAGCATTCGCAGCGGGCATTTTTTTCCTGGACGAACCTGCCAGCCTGCTCCGCGTTGTGGCCGCCATCTTGATTGTCAGCGGCTTGCTGATGATGAAGTTGGTGTCCGCCTGAACGGCGAGCATTTTGCTCGTGATATCGATCAATTTGCCATATTCGTTAAGTCGCGGCACTCAGGTAGTGTTTAAGGCGAAGCGATGGCTTTAACCAATAACAATGAAAGTAACGTTTTACCGCTGTCAGATGTTTACTGCCCTTAAATCCAACTACAAAATCTAGGGATGTACTTATGATTTCGCTAAGAAAGCTGTATTTGATAATACTGTTTGCGCTGTGCACGAATGTGGTGTCGGCCAAAGAGTACACAACCTTGCGATTTGGCGTGGATGCTAACTACGCGCCGTTTGAGTCCAAAGCGGCTGATGGCAGTCTCAAGGGATTTGATATTGATTTGGGTAATGCCATTTGTGCCAAGCTTCAAGTTAAGTGCATCTGGGTTGAAAGCGATTTTGATGGTTTGATCCCTGGCCTGAGAGCTGGCAAGTTTGACGGGATTCTCTCGTCCATGACGGTCACTCCGACGCGTGAAAAAGCCATCGATTTTTCTAACGAGCTGTTTTCCGGGTTTACTTCCTATGTATTCAAGAAAGGTTCGGGACTGAGTGAAGATGTATCCTCGCTCAAAGGCAAAACGGTCGGTTACTTTCAGGGCAGCATTCAGGAAGCCTATGCAAAAGCCGTACTGGACAAAGCCGGCGTAAAGATTCAGTCCTATCAAAATCAGGATCAAGTGTATTACGACCTGGTAGCAGGGCGGCTGGATGCGTCTATCCAGGACACGCTGCAAGCCAAGCTTGGCTTTATAAATTCGCCGCAGGGCGCTGACTACGAAATCAGTTCGTCAGTTGACAGCCCTTTACTCCCCTCGAAAACAGCGATCGGCATTGCCAAGGGCAATGCTGAACTCAAGGCGCAGCTGGATAAAGCGATCCAGGCGCTACACAACGACGGCACCTACGATTCGATCCAGAAGCAGCATTTCGGCGATCTGAATCTTTACAGCGGCAAATAACCACCCGGCGCTCATCCGCTGGATGGGCGCTTATCGCTATAGGTTGCTGATCATGTTCGAAACACTATTAAGCGCACTGGGGCTCTCTGCATTCAGCTTGAAAGGGTTCGGCCCTTTGCTGCTCGAAGGCGCCTGGATGACCGTCAAGCTGTCTATTGCGTCATTGATGCTCAGCGTGTTGCTGGGTCTGGTCGGAGCCAGTGCCAAACTCTCCAGCGTCAAAGTGCTGCGTTTGTCTGCCCAGGTGTACACCACGCTGATTCGCGGTGTGCCGGACCTCGTGCTGATGCTGTTGATCTTCTACAGCCTGCAAACCTGGTTGACCCTCCTGACCACCTTGCTGGGATGGAGTTACGTCGAGATCAATCCATTTGTTGCTGGAATCACGACCCTTGGATTTATCTATGGCGCCTATTTCACCGAAACTTTCCGCGGCGCCATGCTGGCAGTGCCCCGCGGCCAGGTCGAAGCGGCCACGGCTTATGGGTTAAGTCGCACTCAGCGTTTTCGCTTCGTGATGTTCCCGCAAATGATGCGATTCGCCTTGCCGGGTCTTGGCAACAACTGGATGGTGATTCTCAAAGCCACTGCACTGGTGTCAATCATTGGCCTGGCTGACTTGGTGAAGGCCGCCCAGGATGCGGGAAAAAGCACCTACCAATTGTTCTTTTTCCTGGTGCTGGCTGCCTTGACGTATCTGGTCATCACCAGCCTCTCCAATCTCGTTCTGCGCTGCTTGGAGCGGCACTACGCAGTAGGCTCTAGGGAGGCGGCGCGATGATCGAACTTCTACAGGAGTACTGGAGGCCTTTCTTCTACAGCGATGGTCAGCAGATAACCGGGCTGGCCATGACGTTGTGGCTGCTCAGTGCCTCACTGTTCATCGGCTTTATTGTGTCGATTCCGCTGTCCATCGCTCGAGTGTCGCCCAGGTTTTATGTGCGCTGGCCGGTGCAGTTTTACACCTATCTGTTCAGGGGGACGCCGCTCTACATCCAGTTGCTGATCTGCTACACCGGGATCTATAGCCTGGCTGCCATACGAGCACAGCCTGTGCTTGATGCGTTTTTTCGCGATGCGATGAATTGCACCATTCTTGCCTTCGCACTGAATACTTGCGCTTACACCACGGAGATATTTGCGGGGGCTATTCGCAACATTGCCCATGGCGAGGTTGAGGCTGCGAAAGCTTACGGCCTCTCAGGTTGGAAGCTCTATGCGTTTGTGATCATGCCATCAGCCTTGCGTCGCTCGCTGCCGTATTACAGCAACGAAGTCATCCTGATGCTGCACTCGACCACGGTGGCGTTCACCGCAACGGTGCCGGACATTCTTAAAGTTGCCCGTGACGCGAACTCCGCGACCTTTTTGACCTTTCAATCGTTTGGGATTGCGGCACTGATTTACCTGGCGGTGACTTTTGCACTGGTCGGCCTGTTTCGAATCGCCGAGCGTCACTGGCTGGCTTTTCTTGGTCCGACTCACTGAGCCCAGTATCTGACACTGCTGCTCCCAATCCGCTTTAGAGGATGATTGCGAACATGTACAAACTGACTGTTGACCGGCTACACAAAAGCTATGGTAACCATGAAGTACTCAAGGGTGTTTCCCTGCAAGCCAAAACTGGCGATGTAATTAGCCTGATCGGTGCTAGTGGTTCCGGAAAAAGTACATTCCTGCGTTGCATCAATTTTCTTGAAACACCAAACGACGGTGCCATGAGTCTGGATGGCAAGCCGATTTGCATGGTCAAAAACCACTTGGGGCTGCGAGTGGCCGACGACCGCGAACTGCAACGACTGCGTACCCGCCTGGCCATGGTGTTCCAGCACTTCAACCTGTGGGGCCCCATGACCGTGTTGGACAACATCACCCTCGCACCGCGGAGGGTGCTGGGTGTCAGCAAAAAAGATGCGGAAGATCGTGCCCGGCGATACTTGGAAAAGGTGGGGCTGCCGGCCCGTGTTGCCGACCAGTTCCCTGCGTTTCTTTCCGGTGGCCAACAGCAGCGGGTAGCAATTGCCCGTGCACTCGCGATGGAGCCTGAAGTCATGCTGTTCGACGAGCCTACATCAGCACTCGATCCTGAAGTGGTGGGCGAAGTGCTGAAGGTCATCCAAGGGCTCGCTGAAGAAGGTCGGACCATGATCATGGTGACCCATGAAATGGGTTTTGCCCGCAAGGTCTCGAACCAACTGCTGTTTCTTCATCAGGGTCTTGTCGAAGAGCAGGGCGGGCCAGAAATTCTGGATAACCCGCGCAGCGAGCGTCTGCAACAATTTCTGTCCAATGGACTGAAGTGAAAAACCTTCCGTATGAATACTGGAAGTAAAGCCCTGAGGACTTTTGAAACTTTGGAGCGTATCGACGAGGCAATCATTGATGTGCTGCGCCACAACGGGCGCATCACTTATAAAAAACCTGGCTCACTTGTGCACTTGAGTCAGAGCCCTTGCCAGCAACGTGTACGTAAGTTGGAAAGGCTAGGGGTCATTCGTGGTTATGGTGCCTTCATCGACGAGCACAAGCTCTCACCTGGTTTATCTCTGCTGGTGCTGGTTGGATTGGCTGATGGCAAGGGGCTCGGCGCGCAAAAGGCGTTTGAAGCCGTAGTCGATGCTTGCCCGCAGGTCATTGAGTGCCAACTCATCAGTGGTGCGCTTGATTACTGTCTGCGGATGCGTTGCCGGGATATGGAGCATTTCCGCTCGCTCACTGAACGTTGGTTGGAGAGTACTGAACTGCATATCGAGAAACTGGCGGCCTATCCAGAGTTGGCCGTCATCAAGCACTCATCGACACACCTTGGCATCGAATAACAACTACAACACTCCCGGTCTTCGGATAAAACATGATGATTGCCAACCTGAAGTTCAGTCATAAGGTACTGCTTGCGGCATCGCTCGTCGTCGTCGCAGCGTTTTCCCTCTTTACGCTGTACAACGATTCGATCCAGCGCAAAACCATCCGCACGAACCTTGAAAACCATCTTGAAGAAATGAGCAAAATCACGGCGAGCAGCGTCCAGGCCTGGCTCTCTGGACGGATATTGTTGGTTGACCATATTGCTCAGACGGTTGCCAACGATCCAGCACCGGACAGCGTCACGCGCCTGCTGGAGCAGAGGTCATTGCTATCGACCTTTACTTTCACCTATCTCGGAGGGCATGACGGTAGTTTCGCCATACGGCCAAAGGACGAATTACCCGCTGACTACGATCCGCGAACCCGGCCCTGGTATAAGGACGCGATGACTGCCGGGGCAACCACATTGACTGAGCCCTACCTTGACGTTACTACCGGCCAGTTGATGATGACGATTGCGACGCCGGTAAGCCATGACGGCCAGACGCTTGGGGTGGTGGGAGGGGACCTGACTCTCGATACATTGGCGAAGATCGTCAGCTCACTCGACCTGGGCGGAATCGGCTATGCCTTTTTAGTCAGTGCTGATGGCAAGGTATTGGTCCATCCGGACAAAGATAGGGTGATGAAACAGCTGGGCGAGATCTACCCGCAAAACCCACCGACTCTCAGTACCCACATCAGTGAGACTGAGCAGGAAGGGGAACCTCGGATTTTGATGTTCTCCCCGATCAAGGGGCTGCCCTCGGTGAACTGGTACATCGCTTTATCGATCGACAAAAATAAAGCCTACGCAGCACTGACGGATTTTCGTATCTCGGCTTTGTTGGCCGCGTTTATAGCGGTAGTCGTCACGCTTTTACTGCTGGGCCTACTGATCAGTGTGTTAATGCGGCCGATTAAGGTGATGGGTAACGTCATGCGCGATATCGCTCAGGGAGAGGGTGATCTTACCCGACGCTTAGGGATTCACTCACGCGATGAGTTTGGAAGCCTGGCAGGCGACTTCAATCTTTTCGTGGAAAAAATTCATCGTTCAATCCGCGATGTATCTTCGGCTACTACCGAGGTCAATGAGGTGGCCGAGCGCGTGATGACTTCTTCCAAATCATCGATGTCGTTTTCTGACGAGCAGAACCAGCGCACCAATAGTATCGCTGCTGCGATCCATGAGCTGGGCGCCGCCTCGCTGGAAATTGCGCGTAATGCAGGAGACGCATCAGCCCAGGCGACTGAAGCGCGTCGGCAGACCGAGAGCGGCCTAAAAGTGGTCGCGGAGACCATTGAAGCCATGAGCGGTTTGTCAGGAAAAATTCGAGCGTCGTGCGGCAACATTGAAAGTTTGAATGACAAGACGGTCGATATCGGTCGGATATTGGAGGTCATACAAGGGATCTCCGAACAGACCAACCTGCTCGCGCTTAATGCAGCCATCGAGGCGGCGAGGGCAGGTGAGGCTGGTCGTGGATTCGCCGTTGTGGCTGATGAAGTACGCAGCCTTGCATATCGTACCCAGACGTCCGCTCAAGAGATTCATACGATGATCGACGCGTTACAGCGTGGAGCCGATGAGGCAGTGTCCACCATGAGCGAGAGTGAGCGCTATAGTAACGAGGGCGTGATCATTGCCAACCAGGCGGGAGACCGACTGGGCAGAGTCGCACAGCGCATCAGTGAGATAGACGGCATCAACCATTCGGTGGCAACGGCGACTGAAGAACAGACATCGGTGATTGAATCGTTGAATATCGACATCACCGAAATCAACTCGCTCAACCACCAAGGGGCCGATAATCTGCAGGCTACGTTGCGTGCCTGTGATGACCTGGAACGGCAAGCCAGCCAACTCAAGCAGTTGGTGGATAACTTCCGTATTTGATCAACTACAGAAGTTATCGGATATACAACGCCGTTGCGACTAAGCTGGGGGCTACCCTCTCAATCGGGCAGATAAATCTCTGCTTTCATGAAGGTGGCGGCCTTACCTTTGATCAAAACCCTGTGCTCTTGCAGCTCACACTGCAAAATCCCCCCTCTGGACGACGCCTGGAATGCCGACAGGCGAGTCTTCCCAAGTCGTTCGGCCCAGTAGGGCACCAACGTGGCATGGATTGAGCCGGTCACAGGGTCTTCGGGGATTCCGGCACCTGGGGCGAAGTAGCGCGAGACGAAGTCGTACGTTTCGCCGGCAGCGGTGATCACCACACCGATCGGCCCCAGTTGCGCAAGCGTGTTGAAGTCCGGTTGATAAGCGCGAACATCCCTCTCGGTGGCAAGCTGAATAAACACGTTCTCAAAGTTCTTGAAGTGACTGACGGCATTGTCGCGAAACAACGGAGCAATGCTATCGGGCAGTTGAGTGAGGTGTTCCGGCTCAATGCAAGGCAGGTCCAGCAGGTATTCGTTTCCCAATGCCTGCACTTTCAGATCACCCACTCGGGTGGAGAAGCATAACGGGCTGGGCACATCGTATTCGGTTATCAATATATGGGCGGTGGCCAGCGTTGCGTGGCCACAGAAACTTACTTCAACGGTGGGGGTAAACCAGCGTAGCGCCCAGTGGTCTCCGGATGGCTTTACAAACGCGGTCTCTGCCAGGTTGTTTTCATTGGCGATCGATTGCATCAGTTGATCCGGGAGCCAGTCCTCCAGCAGCAGGACCGCCGCTGGATTTCCGCCGAATACGGTTTCAGAAAAGGCATCTACCTGGAACATTTTGAGCATCATACGCATCTCTTTTTATAATGACTTAAAAGGTCAATATACCGACTATGCGTTCGCCGGGGGAGTGCTATTTTGTTTTCTGCTCGTTGTTTCAACTGCGCGAGAGCAGCAGCTTTATCCCCGCCGCACCGAACACAAGTGCAAGGGTTCCTTCAATCCAGCGCCGAGCCTTGCGGTAGCCCCGAATCATCGGTGCAGTGGAGAAGACAATCGCATAGCCACAGAAGATTGTGATGCTCAGTACGGCGCAACCGGCCAAGATAATTGCGACTGTAGTTGGGGTAGCTTCAGGGCCCAGGCCGAGGGTCATAGTTGCGATCCAGCCCAGCAGCGCCTTTGGGTTTGTGAGGTGCATGAGCAGACCGCGTCGGTAGAGGCTAAAACCTGACACAGTTTGCGCAGCAGCCATCATTTGTTCGATTCGCTCGCCAGAGGCAAGGGCGGAGCGGCCGGCTTTGATGGCGAGGTAAATCAGGTAGATCCCGCCGACTATTTTCAGGGCAACAAGCGCCTGTGCAAACTGCGCCAGAATGGCCGAAACGCCCGTGGCGGCCATTGAGCCCCAAAAAAATGAACCGCTGATTACACCGGCTGCCAGCAGCAGCGCAGGCTTGCGCCCCTGGTGCATAGCGACACCCATAATCCGCATGTTGCTGGGGCCGGGGCTGGCTGCTCCGACGACATAGGCTGTGAACACGAGCAACAGATGATGAAGATCAAATGACATGTTGGACCTCTTGGCTATCGCTGCATGCTGAGCATCAGCCTGGGTGGCGGTAATGTGCCTTTCATTGCGCCTACTGTCCAGACGTCCACCAGCACCAACCACTCGTGTGCTGGCGTCGGTGGTGGGAGGCATGGGGCGACGGCCAATGCGTTGCGTTCGGCCTTATACGCGACTACCCCATTGGCAGAGTTGACCCTGACGCAGCCACCGTTGCATGCCGATCTGGTCCGCGGCGAAGACTGTGTCGGCACGCAAGCCGGCCTGTTGTGCCCGCTGGAAGTGGCGGTTCAAACGCCTGGATCACCACAGACCGCACGACGCTGACACCCTACAGGTATCGTTGATTGTCTGTGCGCGGCCTTGCGTTACGGGGCCGCAGGTGATTTTTTCTGTCTTGATGCTGAACGCAAACACGGTTGTACAAACATAGACCGAACGCGCTGTTAGATTGCAATCAGCGAAGTGCCACTTGGCCTTGGCGAGGCATCCTGATTTCGGCGTTCGAGTGAGAAACCCGTGGAGAAAATCAGACGACGTACGTTCGCCTGGGCAGTCGGCACGTTGTTGCTGGTCGCGTTGTTGATTGCCCTGGGTTTGCACTTCTTTGGTGGCCAGCACAAAGGCAAGCCGCCGGTGCCTGGTGAACCGGTCGCGGTGGTACCGGTCGCCTTGCAAGATGTGCCGGTCTATATCGACGCCCTCGGCACCGTCACGCCGACCCGCAGTGTGACCGTGGTCAGCCAGGTCGACGGCATTCTCAGCAGCGTGGAATTCAAGGAAGGCCAGCGCGTGAGCAAGGGCCAGGTCATCGCCCGAATCGACGACCGTGCCTTGAAAGCCCAACTGGCGATGGCCAAGGGCAACCTGGCCCACGACCAGGCGGTATTGAGTAACGCCCAGCGCGACCTGGCGCGCTATCGCGAATTGGTCAAGGCCGGCTCCACCAGCCAGCAAACCCTCGATACGCAAGCCTCCCTGGTCCAGCAACAACAGGGCACCGTGGCCGCCGACCAGGGCAATGAGCAGAACCTTGAGGTGCAACTGAGTTATTGCACCATCACTTCCCCCGTCGACGGCAGAGTCGGCCTGCGCCTGGTGGACCCCGGCAACTACGTCACCACCACCAGCAATACAGGCATTGTGGTCATTACCCAGATGAATCCGGCCACCGTGGTGTTCGCCGTGCCCGAGGATGACCTAGGCGCGATCAACCAGGCCATGGGTCGTGGCGCGGTGACCGTGCTGGCCTACGACCGCGATAAAAAGAACTTGCTGGCCACCGGCAGTCTGTTGGCCTTGGATAACCAGGTGGACACCACCACCGGCACCATCAAGGTCAAGGCGCAGTTCGATGATTCGGGCAATGCATTGTTTCCCAACCAGTTCGTCAACGCGCTCCTCAAGGCCGACACCTTGACTCAATTCGCCGTGGTACCGACCCGTGCGATCCAGCACGGCAGCAAGGGGGACTTCGTGTTCGTGGTCAACGGCACCTTGGCCAGCCTGCGCAATATCAAGACCGGCCCGGCCATGGGCGATGTCTCGGCGGTGCTCGACAACGGTGTGAAGCCGGGCGAACAGGTGGTTACCGAAGGCGCCGACAAACTGGATGACGGCTCGCTGGTGAAGGTCGTCGTACAGTGAGGAGCTGCCGATCATGAATATTTCGCGGCCCTTTATCGAACGTCCTGTAGCCACCACTTTGATGATGGTCGCGGTGCTGTTGCTGGGGATGCTGGGTTATCACCTGTTGTCGGTGTCGGCGTTGCCTGAGGTGGACTACCCGACCATCCAGGTTTTCACCCAATACCCCGGTGCCAGCCCGGACGTGGTCAGCTCGTCGATCACCGCCCCCCTGGAACGTCAGCTCGGGGAAATGCCCGGCCTGAAGTCGATGAACTCCACCAGTTCCGACGGCGCCTCGGTGGTGACCCTGCAATTCGAGCTGTCGCTTTCCCTGGACGTTGCCGAACAGGAAGTGCAGGCGGCCATAAACGCGGCCGGCACTTTCCTGCCAGCCAACCTGCCGTACCCGCCGGTATACAGCAAGGTCAACCCGGCAGATGCACCGGTGCTGACCTTGTCCCTGACCTCTGATGTACTGCCGTTGACCAAGGTCGAAGACCTGGCCGACACCCGCCTGGCGCAGAATATTTCGCAGATCACCGGCGTTGGCCTGGTGACCATCAGCGGCGGCCAGCGACCGGCGGTGCGGGTCGAAGCCAATACGTCGACGCTGAACAACCTCGGGCTTTCCATCGATGACCTGCGCACCTCCCTGGGCACGGCCAACGTCAACCAGGCCAAGGGCAATATCGACGGCAAGTTCCAGGCTTATTCCATTGGCGCCAACGACCAGCTGCAATCCGCCGAGGAATACCGCGACCTGGTGATCGCTTATAAAAACGGCGCACCGATACGCCTGTCGCAGATCGCCAGTTCCACCCAGGGCCCAGAGAACCCGCGCCAGGCCGCATGGACCAACAGCACGCCGTCGATTGTGCTGAATATCCAGCGCCAGCCCGGCGCTAACGTCATTGAGGTGGTGGACCGCGTGCAGCAATTGCTCCCCAAATTGCGGGCCAGTCTGCCGGGGACCTTGAAGGTCGAGGTGTTGACGGACCGTACGCAAACCATCCGCGCCTCGGTCACCGATGTGCAGTACGAACTGGCAGTGGCGGTGCTGCTGGTAGTGATCGTGATTTTCATCTTCCTGCGCAATATCGCGGCCACGATGATTCCGGCGGTCACCGTGCCGCTGACCCTGGTGGGCACACTGGCGGTGGCCTACGCCCTAGGCTTTTCCCTGAATAACCTGACGCTGATGGCGTTGACCATCGCCATCGGGTTTGTGGTGGATGACGCCATCGTCATGATCGAAAACATCACCCGCTACATCGAGGCCGGCGACTCACCGCTGGAGGCGGCGCTCAAGGGTTCGGAGCAGATTGGCTTCACCATCATTTCGCTGTCTATCGCCTTGATTGCGGTGATGATCCCGCTGCTGTTCATGGGCGATGTGGTTGGCAGACTGTTCCGCGAATTTGCCATGACCGTGGCCGTGACCATCGTTATTTCGGCGCTGATTTCCCTGACCCTGACGCCGATGATGTGCGCGCGGATGCTGAGGAATAAGCACGAGGAGCGTCGTGCAGATTTCTTCGACCGCATCAACACCCAGTACGTCCGAGTCCTGGACTGGGTCCTGGCCCACCGCACCCTGACGCTGATCTCGGTGGTGTTCACCGCCGCGCTGACCCTGATGACCCTGGTGATCATGCCCAAGGGCTTTTTCCCCGACCAGGACACCGGCCTGATCCAGGGTATTTCCCAGGCGTCGCCGACCATTTCCTTCCAGCAGATGCAGGTCGAGCAGCAGCGCTTGGCGGCACGGATCCTCAAGGACCCGGCGGTGCAGAGCCTGTCGTCCTTCGTCGGCATCGACCAGACCAACCCCACCATCAACCAGGGCAACCTGCTGATCAACCTCAAGCCCCGGGGCGAGCGCGACAGCGCCACCGAGGTGATCCGCCGACTGGCCGATGTCAACGCCGACGACGCCGGCATCCGGCTGTACCTGCACTCGGTGCAGGACCTGACCCTCGACGCCACGGTGTCCACCACCAGTTATCGACTTGGCCTGCAAGCCAACGACCTGGATGAACTGGAACAGTGGACCAACAAGCTGCTGGCGGCGGTCAAGCAAGACCCAGTGTTTATCGATGTGCAAAGCCAAGCGATGCAGTTCGGCAACCAGATCCAGCTGACGTTCGACCGCGCCACTGCCTCACGACTCGGCATCACCCCGCAAGCCATCGATGACGTGCTGTACGACGCTTTTGGCCAGCGTCAGGTGTCGACCATCTACACCCAGCTCAACCAGTACCACGTGGTGATTGCCACCGATCATCTGCCGCGCAACCTGCCGGATCTGCTCACCGGTTTGTACGTCGACATTCCCGCCGGCGGTGTGGCGCCGCTGTCAAGTATGGCGACCCTGCAGGTGGTGCGCACGCCGCTCACCATCAACCGCATGGGACAATTTCCCTACGCCGATGTGTCCTTCAACCTCGCTCCCGGCCAGACCTTGGGCGCGGCGCTGACGCTGCTGCAGGACATCGAGGCCAAGGTCGGTTTGCCGCTGTCGGTGCAGGCCAACCTGGAAGGCGCGGCGGCGACGTTCGAGTCGTCGTTGTCCAACCAGGTGTTCCTGGTGGTGGCGGCGATTGTGGTGGTGTACCTGATGCTGGGGATTCTCTATGAGAGCTTCGTGCACCCTGTGACGATCCTGTCGACGCTGCTGTCGGCGGCCCTCGGGGCGTTGCTGGCGCTGCTGGTAACCGGTACGCAATTCGACATCATCGGCCTGATCGGGATTGTCCTGTTGATTGGCATTGTGATGAAAAACGGCATCATGATGGTGGACTTCGCCCTGGAGCTGTTGCGCAAGGGCGACCTGAGCCCGACGGCGGCGATTCGCCAGGCGGCGCAATTGCGCTTCCGACCGATCCTGATGACCAGCATGGCTTCGCTGTTTGGCGCGGTGCCACTGGCGCTGGGTACCGGTATCGGTTCGGAGCTGCGGCATCCACTGGGGATCGCGATCATCGGCGGCCTGTTGCTCAGCCAGTTGTTGACGCTGTTTTCCACCCCGGTGATCTTTCTCGCCATGCACGGCCTGGGGCAGCGTTTCAGCCGACGCCCGGTTGAAACGGACTGATGGCGATGAACCTCGGCGCGCCGTTTATCAAGCGTCCTATCGCCACCACGTTACTGGCGGCAGGGCTGGCGCTGTTTGGGGCGCTGGCGTTCATGCTGTTGCCGGTGGCGCCGCTGCCGGAGGTGGACTTCCCGACCATCAGCGTCAGTGCCTCGCTGCCCGGTGCCGATCCAACCACTGTCGCCAGTTCCGTGGCCACACCTCTGGAGCGAGAGTTCGGGCAGATCGCCGGGGTCACGCAAATGACCTCCTCCAGCAGCCTGGGCTCGGCCAACATCATCTTGCAGTTCGACTTGAACCGCGATATCGACGGCGCCGCCCGGGATGTGCAGGCGGCAATCAACGCCGCCCGCAGTAACCTGCCCAGCGACCTGTCCGGCAACCCGACTTACCGCAAGGTCAACCCGGCCGATTCGCCGATCCTGATTATCAGCCTGACCTCCGACAGCGCCACGCCGGGGCAGATGTATGACGTGGCCTCGACCTTGCTGGAGCAACGGCTGTTGCAAACCTCCGGGGTAGGCGACGTCACCGTGGGCGGCGGCGCATTGCCGGCGGTGCGGGTGGAACTGAACCCGGACCGGCTCAACCAGTACGGCGTCAGCCTGGAACAGGTGCGCCAGGTGATCAGCGCCTCCAACGTCAACCTGCCCAAGGGCTCGGTGGTCATCGGTGACCAGTCCTATGGCATCGGCGCAAATGATCAACTGCTCAACACTGAGGACTACGGGCCGCTGGTGGTCAAGGAGCACAACGGTGACCTGATCCGCATAGCCGACCTTGGCTACGTGCGCGAGGACGTCCAGGACCTGCGCAACTTCGGCCTGTCCAACGGCAAGCCCGCGGTGCTGTTGGTGGTGTTCAAGCAGCCGGGGGCCAACGTGATCGAGACGGTGGACGCGGTGAAGGCCTCGCTGCCGTTCCTGCAAAGCTCGATCCCGGCGTCCATCAAGCTCAACCTGCTGATGGATCGCACCACCACCATTCGCGCGTCTCTGCACGACGTCGAGGTGACGTTGTTGGTGTCGATCCTGTTGGTGACCCTGGTGACGTTCGGCTTCTTCCGTGACTGGCGCAGCACCCTGGTGCCGGCGATCGTGGTGCCGCTGTCGTTGCTGGGGACCTTCGGCGCCATGTATTTCCTTGGCTATAGCCTGAACAACCTGTCGCTTATGGCGCTGACCATTTCCACCGGTTTTGTGGTGGACGATGCCATCGTGGTGGTGGAAAACATCATGCGCCACCTGGAGCACGGCAAGACCCGGGTGGAAGCCGCAATGGCCGGGGTGCAGGAAGTGGGTTTCACGGTGTTGACCATCAGTGTGTCCCTGGTGGCGGTGTTTATTCCGCTGCTCTTGATGGGCGGGATTGTCGGGCGGTTGTTCCGTGAGTTTTCGGTGACGCTGTCGACGGCCATCGTGATTTCGATGCTGATTTCCCTGACGGTGACACCGATGCTGGCCAGCGTATTGCTGCGGGCACCGAAGGAAATCCGCGAGGGCAACGAACACCCGGACTCACGCTTTCACCGCTTCTATGACCGCACCCTAGGCTGGGTCATCGACCACACGCTGCTGATGGGCCTGGTGACAGTGCTGGTGATCGTCCTCGCCGGGGTGCTGTACGTGCTGGTGCCCAAGGGCTTCTTTCCCCAGGAAGACACCGGCCGCTTGCAGGGCAGCATCCTCGCGAACCAGAGCATTTCCTATGGGGCGATGCAGAAGGACTTCACTGAGATTAACCGCAAGGTGATGCAAAACCCCAATATTGAAAACACCGCCGGCTTTGTCGGCGGCGGGGGTGGGGGTGGTGGCGGAGCGGTCAACAGTGCGCGGCTGTTTGTGTTGCTCAAGCCACTGGCCGATCGCAAGAACAGCGCCACAGACGTGATCGGGCAAATTCGCCACGCCCTCGGCGACCTGCCGGGGACCAAACTGTACCTGCAATCGGCACAGGACATCACGGTTGGCGGCCGGCAAAGTGGCGCGCTGTACCAATACACCCTGACCGCCGATGACCAGGAATCCCTGGACGAGTGGGTGCCCAAAGTGGTGGAGGTGTTGCGCAAGTTGCCGCAAATCACAGACCTCAATACCGACCAGCAGGACAACAGCCTGCTGGCCAATGTGACGATCAATCGGGATACGGCGGCGCGGCTCGGGGTCAGTATCTCGGCGGCGGACCAGACGCTGTACGACGCATTTGGCCAGCGGCAGGTCGCGACCCTTTACCGCGCCGCCAACCAGTATCACGTGGTAATGGAAATCGCCCCGCAGTACTGGACCGATCCCGCGGCGCTCAAGGGTACTTACGTGCCGACGGGCACCGTGGTGACCACCAAAGGCAGTACGCCAGCCCCCAACCTGGCCATCCAGAAAACCCTGGTGCCATTGTCGGCGATTGCCGATAACTCGGTGGCACGCACGGCGATCTCCATCAGCCACCAAGGCACCTTTCCAGCGGTGACCGTATCGTTCAATCTGGCCCCTGGCACCTCCATCGGCCAGGCTACCGCGCTGGTGGACGACGCCGTGAAGCAGTTGCGCATGCCTGCCAGTGTGGTCGGCCAGTTTGCCGGAACAGCCCAGGTGTTCCAGTCGTCGGTGGCCAGCGAGCCGTTGCTGATCGTCGCTGCGCTGCTGTCGGTGTATATCGTGCTGGGCATCCTCTACGAAAACCTGATGCACCCACTGACCATCCTCTCGACCTTGCCCTCGGCCGGTGTGGGCGCGTTGATCGCCTTGCTGCTGACGGGCACCGAGTTGTCGATCATTGCGCTGGTGGGGGTGATTCTGCTGATCGGTATCGTGAAGAAGAACGCAATCATGATGATCGACTTCGCCATCACCGAGCGCCGGGAGTTCGGACTGACGGCCAAGGAAGCGATTCGCCGCGCCTGCCTGATTCGTTTCCGGCCAATCATGATGACCACCCTGGCGGCCATTCTCGGCGCATTGCCGCTGGTGCTGGGCACCGGCTACGGCTCGGAGTTGCGCCGGCCTTTGGGTATTTCGATTATTGGTGGTTTGCTGCTCAGCCAGGTGCTGACGCTGTACACCACTCCAGTGATCTACCTGTGGCTCGACCGGGCGTCCCAGCGCCTGGGGCGGCGTAAGGAAGCAAGGTTATGGAACTGAAATACAGCGTGCTGTTCATCAGCCTGATACTCGGGGGCTGCATGGTCGGGCCTGACTACCAGAAGCCTGCAATGGAGTTGCCGCAATCGTTCAAGGAAGGCGCGCAGTGGCAGCGAGCGGCGGCCAATCCTCAAGGCGCATTGGACAGCCAGTGGTGGCTGGCTTATCAGGACCCGGTGTTGAACGACCTTGTGGCGCGCTCGGCCAAGGCCAACCAGTCGATCATTGCTGCTGAAGCGGCTTATCGGCTGGCCAAGGCGCAGGTGGCGTCGAGTCGGGCCGGGCTGTGGCCGACGGTTGGCGTTGGCTTCTCGGGTTCGCGGGGGGAGGGCGGCGATAGCACCACCAGCACGACCTCAAGCGGGGTCAAGAACAGCTTCAGCGCCACCTTGACCGCCAGTTGGGAGCCGGACCTGTGGGGCGAGGTACGCCGTAGCATCGAGTCGAGCCAAGCGACGGCCCAGCAATCCGATGCCTTGCTGGCTGGGGTGCGGCTGTCCATCAGCTCCAGCGTCGCCAGTAACTACCTCGCGCTGCGACAGATGGATATCGACGTGCGGCTGCTGCAACAGCAACAGAAGATCAATCAGCAGCTGCTGGACATGATCCAGTCCCAGTACACCCAGGGTGTCGCCACCAACGACCAACTGCTGGTAGCCAAGGACCAACTGACTACCTCGATTGCCGATCTGCAGACCTCGCTGCGCGATCGCGAGCAATATGAACATGCCTTGGCGGTGTTGGTGGGCGTGGCACCGAGCGAGTTTGCTGTAGCACTGCGCAATGACTTCACCTTCGTCCTGCCTCGGCCACCGCTGACCTTGCCTTCGACCCTGCTCCAGCGCCGCCCCGATGTGGTGTCTGCCGAACGCTCGGCGGCGGCGGCCAACGCGAAAATCGGCGTCGCCGAAGCCGCATTCTTTCCCTCCCTGGACCTCACCGCCCAGCTCGGCTATCGCGGCAGCGCCCTTGGTGGCTTGTTCTCCTTGCCCAATCTCATCTGGACCCTGGGCCCTGCATTGGCCGAAACCCTGTTCGACGGCGGCGCCCGCGAGGCAGCGGTCAAACAGGCCGAGGCCAGCTACGACCAAATCGCCGCCAATTACCGCGGCACTGTGCTTAGCGCCTTGCAGAACGTTGAAGACAACCTCTCGGCCATCAACCACCTGCAAACCCAGGCCGACGCCTTCCAGCAGGTTTATCAGCGCAACCAGCAACTGTTCGGTAGTCAGGAGGCGCAGTTACGCGCTGGCACCGCCAGCCAAGAGTCGGTGCTGACCCAGCAACTGGTGTTGCTGCAAGCCGAGCAGAACCTGCGGGACACCCAGGGCCAGCTCAGTCAGGGCAGTGTCGCGCTGATCCAGAGCCTGGGGGGCGGCTGGCAAGCCACCGGGCACTGAACGGCTCGCTTCCCGTGCAGGCCGCGCGTTATTCGCGGCGCACTTTAATTGACGCCGAGATTGATCGAACGACGCCAATTCAGCGGGGCATTAAAGGCAAAAATCTTCGCTACTTGAATGAGACCCCAGGCCAGACCCATCAAACGGTTCGGACAGGGTTTGTGTTGCTCGAGAATCTCTTGCTGCCGGCGTTCACCAAGTCAGTTTGTTGCTCGACGCAGATTTCTAAATCGGCCCAATGCATCGTGACTTGGCAGGTTTCGATTTCAGCGCCTCCAGCGCGGGTGCCCGCCTGGACAGAGAACTGGCCAGCCTGGAGTTTACGGATACCGCTCAGAACGTCGTGCTCATCGGTGGGCCGGGAACTGGTAAGACACACCTTGCTACAGCCTTGGCCTTATCCGGAATCACTACACGCAACAAACGAGATCTTCAGAGCAGAAATAACTTTTACATGTCGGGCAATATAAGATAGCCCTCTCTTCAATTGGAAGATAAATTTCAGCTTTCATGAAAGTTGCTGCTTTTCCTCTTATGGTGACTCTATTTCTTTTTAGTTCACATAACAAAATGCCCTCTCTTTGTGATGCTTGAAACGCAGTTAAATGATTTTTACCCAGTCGTGCTGCCCAGAAGGGAACCAGTGTTGCATGGATAGACCCTGTAACCGGGTCTTCAGGAATACCGGCGCCGGGGGCAGAGTAGCGCGAAACGAAGTCATACTCATCGCCCTTTGCTGTTATTACTACTCCGGTTGGTCCCAGACTAGATAGTTTGTTGAAGTCTGGTTTGTATGATCTAACTTCCCTCTCGTCGGCTAACTCTATGAAAATATTCTCAAGGTTTTATATTCAGTTATCAATAAATGCGCTGCAGCAAGGGTCGCGCGACCACAAAAATCCACTTCTACGGTGGGTATAAACCACCGCAGATCCCAGTGATCCCCCGCTGATCTGACAAATGCTGTTTCCGCTAGATTGTTTTCGCCTGCGATAGATTGCATCAGATTGTCACTAAGCCACTCTTCTTCTAAAACAAGCACAGCTGCAGGGTTGCCACCGAAACCTTGTCAGAAAAAGAATCAACCTGAATCATTGATGTCTCCACGTTTAATTAATTATGCGCCACTGGCTGGTAACTCTGGGGCCAGCTCCCCCTAGCATTCGCCTGCGCATACTGTGAGTTCAGTGATGCATCCATCGAGATGTCTCCTGGCTTTCTGAACGATGAGCTCGATTCGCAATGGCCAATGCTGAAATCGCGCCTGAAAAAATTGAGTTAATTGCGAAGTAATCGAGCTGTCGCACTGACAAAAACCAGCAGAACACTCACGCAACCAAGAGCGAATGACAAGGTGCTCAGATGGGCGACCGCCCCGATAAATACGGGACCTATCAGAATCCCCGCGTAGCCCATCGAGATGACAGCGGGGATGGCGACCGCCTGTGGCATACGTTGCTGGCGGCCTACAGCAGTAAAGAGCACAGGGACAATGTTTGAGCATCCAGCACCGACCAGAGCGTAGCCAATCAAGGACGCGGGCCAGCCATCGATTCCAAGCGACACGATCATGCCTGCGGCTGCGCAGAGTCCGCCAAGCGCAACGACGCGCACGCCACCTAGTTTGCTGACGATGGCATCTCCTGTCAGGCGGCCCACCGTCATCGCAGCGGCGAAGGATGCGTAGCCCAAACCGGCGATGCTCGGCTCTAACTCTCGGCTCGAAACAAGGAAAACCGCACTCCAGTCGAGTATTGCGCCTTCAGTGAGGAAGACGATGAAACAGAGCGCCCCTAAAAACAGCACGATCCCCCTGGGCACCGCGAACAGTGGCCCACCCCGTTCAGTGCCATAAGTCAGCAAAGCAGGCGCAGCTTTGTAAAGCGATCCCAAAACTGTCGCAACGATACAGAGTGTCGCAATGAGTGGATCCAGCCCGAAGCTCAGTAACGCCGTCATCGCCCCGGCGCCCAATATGCCTCCGACGCTGTAAAGGCCATGGAAGCCGGACTGAAGTGCCTGCCCGCTGTTTTTCTCGACAATGACGGACTGTATGTTCATGGCACAATCGAGCATGCCCATACTGGCACCGAAGATAATGACAGCGATGACCAGGCCAGGCAGCCAGACTACGGTGCTCAACAGCGGAAAAACGGAGCACAAGACAATCGTCGCCCAGATTACGACTGGGCGGCATCCATAGTGTGCAGTGAGATATCCGGCGAAGGGCATGGCCACAATAGATCCACCGCCGAGGCCTAGAAGCAGCAACCCCAAGCCACCATCGTCCAAGCCTGCGCGTGCTTTAACCAATGGAACCAGTGGCGCCCATGCGGACATGAGTAAGCCTGCGATGAGGAAGGCGATGCGGGTAGACACCCGCTCGCTGTGATTTGCCGTGGAGATCAATACCGGCGATGGAGCATTCATGATTCTCGGTTGTCCTTATCGATGATGCTAGCCATGATTGCTCGGCTCAGATATTGCGGGTTCATATGTGTGTTGCGTAGGCGGATTTCGGAATACTTCGCGCCTGCGCTCATACGTTGCTCTATAACTACTAGGTGCTACCCCAAAGAAGTCACGAAAGCGCATATGGAAATTGGCGAAACTACAGAAGCCGGTCGCAATCGCGATATCGGTGATGGGCCGATTGCTCTGCAGAATAAGCTGACGTGCTCGAGTCAAGCGCAGTTCCAGATAGTAACGTGTGGGCGTGGCACCTACGAAACGGCAGAAGCGGCGCTCCAATTGTCGTCGGGAAATCTTCACACATTCAGCCAGTTCGTCGATCGACAGCGGCTCTTCGATGTTCTTTTGCATCAGTTCTAAAGCGAGCTTCAGGGTTTGTGGCAAGGTGGGGTCAGAGTCAACTATGACAGTCGATATCCCAGAGACTTCAGTGGTTTGATCGCAACTGAGTATTTCCTCGACGGCATGGGTCAGCGACACGCCTTGTTTAGCGGTGATGAGCTCCAGCATCATTCGTAACGAGCTGCTGGCGCCAGCGCACGTGATACGGTTTCTGTCTATTACGTGAGTTCGACAAGAGACCAGGACTTTGGGGAAAACATCTTCCATCATCGCTCGCCCATCTGGATGGAAGGCACACTCGACACCGTCCATTAGCTGAGCTTCCGCCAGGAAAAATGCACCGTTCCACAAACCTCCCATGGTCGCACCAAGAGAGGCGGCGTTGCGTAGCTTGCGCCGTAATAGCGGGTCGCTAATCAGCTTCACTCGCAAACCACCGGCGACGATGAGAACGTCGATACGATCCGGTAGTTGTGATAGCTCCAGGTCTGCTGAAATCGCAATTCCCAGATCGCTCATTACCAGACGGCTCCTGATGCCGACCGTCAACACCTCAAACGCCGGTGCATCGCTAATCAGGTTGGCGGTCACCAGCGCATCGATAGCGCCGGTGAACGACATCATCGAGAAATTGTTCAAAAGCACGAAAGCCACACGAGTCACTACCTGCGGCTTTATTGGTTTCTTCGCCGGATAGGAGTACCCCATGTTTTTGTCTTTGAGCACGCTCTCGAATACGAATGGCATAAATCCTCTTTGACACCTGAACCAATAGCCAAGAAACCGTTGCGCTATCTAGACAGCGTTTTTTGGAGCGGACAGCAACAAATTAAAAAATGAGTGGCAGTCATCACTACCGGGCAATGCTTCAACACTGTTCTTGATGGCATTGCTGAGTGTGGTTCCCAAGCTGTCATCAGCCAGTAAATGGTATTTAGCAATGAGTTCGACATTCGACATAGGGTTGTCGGGGTCGCCCTTGGCCGTCGCGGTCGGGCTGGTAAGACGCGTACCGTCTTTCAGGGTAACCGTAACGCGGGACAGAATTTCCTCCGGGAACCTTGCTGACAGGTCAGGCGCCTCATGAAGGGTTATCTTCTCGCTGATGCTCAAGATGTCTGGCGCATGAATGGAGTCGCCGGTGACCTCGTTTGGGCCCAGCTTTCCGCGAACGATCAAGGCGGCCAGTGGGAACGCTAGCGCATACTGGGCCTCGTCCGCGTTCTTCGGAAAATGCCCCTGCAAGCACACAGACTCATGGAATGTCTCGACATCGATGGTCTCGATCAACTCCGCCGTGATGACTGGATGTGCTCGCATCAAATCGGTCATGGCCGTGAGTGCCGGTTGCGCCCAGCGGCATACCGGCCACGGTTTGAAATATTGCTCGTCGATCTCCCATCGGGTTCCGATGTCCTGCCAGAAAGTGGAAATCTCCAAAGGTTCAACGGTGGCGGCTGGAGCGCCAGTGACACCTATTTGTGCCATCAGTAGTGCGTTCAGTCCGGCATACGCCCCGGCGCCGTGGGCATCACGCAACATCGTTGGAAAGCTCACCAGGCGCATCATCGGGCACCTCGGGCCAAAATATTCCGCGATACCCAGCGCATGACGGAACGTCGTTTCATCAAGCTTCAGCAGGCGGGCTCCGGCGCAAACGACCCCGATCCCGGAAAAGGCACCTGAAGCATGATATTCCGGGGCAGTGGCCATCAAGGCCTGGCCCGCACGCAAGGCGGTCTCGTACCCGATGCACAGTGCGCTGAGGAATTCCTCTCCGTTGATGTCTCTACCTTGACTGAGATACGCGTCTACCAATGCAACAATGGCCGGGACTACGGTCGCACCCGCATGCCCCTTGGAAGTGAAGTGACCTTCATGTGCGTCCAGGCTATCAACGCAGAAACCGCCTGCATACGCGGCGCCTAACGGATGTACGGCTCTGCCGTCGAACCAAAGGCGGCTGGACAGCTTATTGGCGGAGTAGTGAGCGTCAGCGTAGGTTTTGAGCATAACGCTGGTTTGATTGTTGCGAGCTCCAGCGGCCACACCAATGATGTCGAGCAGGCAAGTTTTAATCAGCTCGCGTGTGTGCAGGGGCGCGTCCTTGTAACTGAAATTCTGGACGAATGAATACAACTGCATTTCATGATTCCTGATTGATAAATGCCGAAACGGGTAAAAAGTTGCCCGGCAAAGGGCAACCTTTACGCAGCTTTAGATGAAGAGATTATTTCTTTGCCGTGGCGGTATTTGCCGCGGCGCGTGCGTCCGCCAACCAACTATCGTACTTCGCGCGATGGGCCGCGATCCATTCTGCGGCATGCCGAGTAATGTCAGCGGCACTTTTCTCACCATTGTGCATTTTAAGATTTTGCGCGCTTTCATCGTCGGTAGTGATCTGCATTTCAGACAGGAATTTCACGGCAGCCGGATTTTTCTCGGCAAACTCTTTGTTAATAACCGCTTTGACACTGTCTACTGCGAAACCAAGGTTTTTGCCATTAAAGGTAGTGTTGGTATCGTTTTTGCCACCTGGAAGATCCGTGCGCGGCACGGTTAACCACACAACATCTTTACCTTCGACTAGAACGCCGGAGATCCACTGAGGCACCCAAGTGTAATAGAGAATCGGCTTACCTTGTTTATAACGAGCAATGGTGTCCGCCATCAACGCAAAGTAGGAGCCTTGGTTATTGGAAACGGTCTTTGTCAGGTCATAGGCTTTCATATGGTGCGCAATGATGAGCTCACAGCCCCAACCCGGGTTGCAGCCCGTGAGGTCAGCTTTACCGTCATCATTGGCATCGAACAGTTTGGCAATTTCCGGTTTCTGTAGATCTGCGATAGACGTGATGTGATGTTCATCGGCAGTTTTCTTGTCAATCATGTAACCCTGCAACACGCCCGGCATAATTTCGCCGGTTTTCACCATCGTCTCATCGCCGCCGGCCTTCTCGTAGAAAGATTTGTGCAGTTCATTCCACAGGTGTACCGAGAAGTCAGCGTCACCATTGGAAATGGCTACCATCATGGTGGCGTACTCGGTTTCCTTTGGGGTTTCAACGTCGTAGCCCAATTCCTTCAGACCCGCCATTGCAATCTCGCCGCGAAACCGCTCTTCGGCGATTGACGGGAAAATGGGGGTGATAGATACCCCTTTTCCGGGCTGCTGTGCCGTGGCGGCCGATGCAAAAACAGGTGCGACTGCTAGTACTAAAAGCGCCACAGAGTGAATGAGTTTCTGCTTTATTCCGAGGATTATGAAGTTCATAGTCGTTTACCTTGGCTGGGTTAATAAGTTGGCAGTTCTTTTGGTTCACAACGCGACGCTAAACGGGTTAACTTTCTTTGGGACTAACTTCTATTTTTGTAACTGCATTTTTTCTTTTCAGACGATAAAAGACACCCGCCGGGCCGGTCTGGTACCAGCGCTCACCTTTGGTTGCTCTGTTACTGCGCTCGCCCATTGCCTGGGTCAGGCGGTCAAGGAAAATTGCCAGCAATACCAGGCCCAGGCCACCGACGGTTGCCAAGCCCATATCAAGTCGGCCAATCCCGCGAAGCACCATCATCCCCAACCCGCCAACCGAAATCATTGACGCGATCACCACCATCGAAAGTGACAACATTAATGCCTGATTCAGGCCCGCCATGATCGTCGGTGCCGCTAAAGGAAGTTGAACTCTCCTCAGCATCTGGCGAGGGGTACAACCGAAAGCACGGGCGGCCTCAACCTTATCTTCCGGCACTTGCCGAATTCCCAGATTAGTGAGCCTGACGAGTGGTGCTACCGAAAAGATGATCGTGACCAGTACACCCGGTACGTTGCCGATACCGAACAGCATCACGACGGGCACCAGATAAACAAATGCAGGCAGCGTTTGCATTGCGTCGAGTACTGGACGCAGAAGCATCTCGAGTCTGTCACTACGGGCACACAGGACACCCAGCGGTATGCCGATAACTGCGCAGAAAAACAGTGAAGTGAGCACCAGCGCGAGGGTAATCATGGCGTCATGCCAGACGCCGATTACCCCTAAAAGAGATAGCGTCACGAAGCACAGAATGCCTATTTTTCTTCCGCCTACCTGCCAGCCAAAGAGCGTCGCGATAGTAATGAATATTGACGGAGGAATAGCCAGCAATCCGTACTGAATACCATTAAGTACCTGGTCGATAGGCCATCTTATCGAACGAAATATCTCGCGGAAATTTTGGACCATATAATTCAGGGCAACTTCTACCCATTGGCCCAACGGGATGTTAATGGATTGAAACGGGTCTAGAAAACTGAATTCGTTCATGCTTACCACCTGAATGTCCGAACCTGGCTAGCCAGCAAATAGAGACTGTTAGTGACGGCTCATTGTCTGGAGCAACAGGCTCTTGGAGATCGTGCCTTTGAACACACCCTGGCGATCCAGCACGGCCACTGGATTGACGGCGTCAGCAACAATGTGAAAGACATCCTGCAGGAGTACGTCGTCGCGCAGCGTAGGCGTGGATTGGTCCATGGCATACGGATGCTCTGCACAAATCCTGGCAACATCGCCAGCCTTGAGGATCTTCGAGGCGTCGAAACCTTTGAAGAACGCTTTGACGTAATCGTTCGCCGGGTTGCACAGGAGCTCTTGCGGCGTACCGATCTGTACCACCCGGCCACCCTCCATGATCGCAATGCGATGGCCTATGCGAATCGCCTCGTCAATGTCATGGGAGATGAAGATGATGGTGCGATGTTGTTCTGCCTGCAGGCGGATCAGTTCGCCCTGCATTTCGTGGCGAATCAACGGATCGAGTGCCGAGAAGGCTTCGTCCATCAGCAGGATAGAAGGGTCATTGGCCAGCGCTCGAGCCAGGCCTACGCGTTGTTGCATGCCGCCCGACAGTTGGTGTGGATAGCTGTAGGCGTGGCCATCGAGCCCCACCTGTTTGAGTGCCTCGAGTGCACGTTTATGCCGCTCACTCTCCTGGACACCGGAGATTTCCAGTCCGAAAGCAACGTTGTCGATCACACTCATGTGGGGCATCAGCGCGAACGACTGAAACACCATGCTCATGTCTTTGCGACGGACGTTAAGAAGATCAGCGTCCGAGAGACCGGTGATTTCCCGGCCGTTAAGATGGATCGTTCCGGAGGTTGGCTCGATCAGTCGATTGAACAACCGTACCATCGTCGACTTTCCAGAGCCGGAAAGCCCCATGATGACGAAAATCTCTCCACGTTTTACGGAGAAACTGGCATCAAAAACGCCGACGACTTGACCGGTTTTGCTGAAAATTTCATTTTTATCAGCACCGCGAGCCAGCATATCCATCGCGAGCTTCGGCTCAGCACCAAAGACTTTATAAATGTTTTTTACCGAGAGTATCTCGTCACCAAGACTCATAACCCCTCCTGCTGCAAATACAACGTAAGATCAAGAATTTAGACTTATGTATCTTGATCAGTTAAGACGGTGCTTGTGGGGGCAGTCAAGCTGGGAGAAAGGTTGGGAATTAGTCATTGTGACCATCCTCTTTATTATGTTTGATGTTTATTATTCTTGTTTTATCGGCGCTGAATTGAGCAGTTCCTTAAGACCCAAGTTATTACCTTATAGAGTCAGCGTCTAACAACATTTCTTCTTACCAATCAATAACGTCATGTTATCAATCAATTTATTATGTCCATTTGCGACTGTGGCAGTGCTGGTTACGAAGACGACTGCCGCTGGCCCTGTCTTAGAACCTCTGTTTCAGCTACGCTCCAGCGTAGTCTCTAGGTGGAACCCTCTTGCCGAGCTCGTCCCAAATGGCCTTTAAAAGGGCCCCGAACTGGATATTCAATACTTTAGGTTATGGTTAAGCACATCGATCCAGATATGACGCTGCTGAAAATGCCGTCTCTGAAAGCCGTGAAGTCATTTGTAGCAGCCGCCAAATATCAGAGTTTTACGCGTGCGGCGGAAGCACTGTGCGTTACGCAAGCGGCAATCAGCCGTCAGATTCGGGAGCTTGAGGCGTACCTTGGCGTGGATCTTTTCAAGAGGGTGGGTCGGGCGGTCGAGTTGACGGAAGCCGGCACCATTTTTTTTGATGCTGCTCAGCTTTCTTTCGTCAACATTTCCCAGGCGGCGGAACGCATTCGCACCAACAATGCCGGCAAGCGCACGTTGACGCTTTGCTGTTCTCCAGCGTTTTCAGCCCTCTGGCTTGCAGCCAAGCTGCCGGGTTTTTTTACCAAGAACGCAGACATCGACCTCAATCTGGTCACCACTCAAAATTTTCTGTCGATGGAACCGGGTGTAACACCGGACATCTTCATCACAAAAATGGCCAGGATTCAGGATGGTTACCGCAGTTATCCGTTGTTTCATGATGTCATCTACCCGGTGTGTACGCCTCGTTACAAAGAGGAGCACCCTGAGCTGTCCAGCCTGGAAGGATTGCGCGACGGGGTTTTGCTAAACCTCAGTCCCTATGGCAGATCCCAGGTAGCGGAGCACGTTGACTGGGGCGTTTGGCTGGCTTATCACGATGTTGATATTGAGAAACGACCCCACGATAGCCCTCACGTTTTCAACGCGAACGACTACAACCTGGTAATCAGCATGGTGTTGACCCATCAGGGTGTAGCCCTCGGATGGAATCACCTGGTTGCAAACCTGATCGAAAACGGCACGCTGATTCGGCCAATAGAAGAGGAAGTGGTTCTCCATGAAAGTCAGCACTATCTGACCTTTCGTGAAGACCGGATCAATGACGACGCCTGTTGCCGGCTACGCGACTGGATTCTCGCCCAGTTTTCCAGAGATGTTTAAAAGATAGGAGTAATGGCGAAGCAGTAACTCGGATTACGAGGAGGGGAGAGGTTGGGTGTGCCGGTGGTGATCATTCGTGGTTCTAACCACCGGCGGTGTTGCACTTAGCCGACAGATCTTAACGGGATCGTGTCATTGAGCTGCTCAAGCATCGTTTTGCAGTACCAATCATCAAATTGGCACACACCAATTTCGCTGGCCACCGACAACGGGCCTGGCTCGAAAGCTGGAGAGCTGACGCCCACCTGTGCGCCTTCAACCAAGGTGCGATCCTGGTCATTGGTTGCAAGCCAAACCTTGGTCAGGCGATCGATGTCGTAGTCGACACCTTCCTGTGCGTTCTTCTTGACGATCCATTTTGTAGTGACCAACGTCTCGCCTGGACCGATGGGCAGCACGCGGAAGCTCAGCGCGTGATCGCCCAGAAAGTGGTTCCAGGTTGATGGGTAGTTGAAATAAAGCAGCGCACCAATGTTAGCTTCACCGGTTGTGTCCAGCCGACCAGCGACCGCAGGCTTGCCATCCATTGTGTAACTGACGGCCCCGGAAAACAGTGGTATGCGCGTCATTCGGAAACGGCCTTCATCATCCATGACCAATCGGCTAGGCAATCCTGCCGCTTCGCAGCGATCCCAGTGCTCTTTGAGTTCGAGATCCTCTTCGCCGCCAGCGCCGCCCACTGATGGGTTGTCCACGAATGAGTGCATCAATTCCGGGTGAGTACAATCGCAGTGGTAGCACTCACGGTTGTTCTCGAAAACCAGTTTCCAGTTGCCTTTCTCAATGATGTTCGACTCAAACGCGACTTTGCAGTCGTCCAGGTTATGAGGCGCAACGAAAGGCGTGACGGATTTTCTGAACGACGAAAAGTCTGGGGCGACATCAGCTACGCACACATAGATGTACGTTTCGACGACCTCACAATGCACGGACTTCAACCCATGCTGAGACTTGTCAAAATCCTCCCCCATGTTTCCGGCGAAAAGCAGTCTGCCATCCAGCTCGAACGTCCATTTGTGGTAAGGGCACACCAGCTTGGCGACCTTGCCGCTGGCTTCCGGGCACACCTTGGAGCCGCGATGGCGGCAGGAGTTGTGGAAGGCCCGAATCTGTTTGTCTCCGCCACGGACGACCGCGACAGGGTAATCACCGATTTGCAGCGACATGTACTGACCCGACTTCTCCAGCTCAAATGTGTGCCCTGCGAAGATCCAGCTTTTGTGCCAGATCTGTTCCAGATCCTGCCTGTAAACGTCTGGATCGCTATAAAGGGCACCTGGCAGCGCGTGGTCAGGCTTGCGCTGCGCGATTAGATTTGAAACTGCCGATTTAGTGCTCACGGTCAACACACTCCAAAATACCAAGGGGGCGACACGTTCAACCTGCTCAGCGAGATGAGGCCAAACGGTCTTGAGTTCGCAGTACCGTCTGTGGATGCAAGCCCATCAAACCGTGCTGCTCTATCCGCGAACCGGAACGGTTTGCCACGTCCAGGAAGCGCCTTTAATGCAGATGTTTGCATCAACAGCCATATTTCTACAGCACCTTAATTCGAGCCCGGGCAAACAGATCCTAACTAATGGGACGAATGTACGAGAAATCCGATTATTCAGTTTTTCGGTAGAATATCGCCGTTGTAAGGCTACGACGACATTCATGCATCAACAAGAAACATTTACTCTTATCAATGCATAAACAAATGTTATCGATCGACGTCGCGGCTTCAGCGTGGAAATCTTAAGTTGTTGATATTCAACGACAAATAATTTTCGCTGTTAAGCGATGCGACCCTTCGTAAGTGTATACGGGAGAAATACACTCTATTGACCACCTTCTTGGCCCATGCGAGTCTGGATTCAACAGTTCACCGTACTAGTTGATAACCAAACTTTTGGAGGTCATTTGTGAAAGGCAGCAGAACTGCTCTTTACGAAGACTTTAAATGTCCGATCGTCTGTCCTGTGAAACATAGAAATTTTTATCGAGCCTCAAGGCATCAAGGCTGACGCGCTCGTTGATCTTCCACGCAACTCGCATTCGGAGAATTTATCTTGAAATTTGAAGGTATTTATACGCCAGCAGTAACTCCTCATAAACCTGACAGGGAGATCGACTGGAGTGTGTACTCGGAAGTCTTAGAGTCGCTGATTGAGGCGAAGGTACACGGCATTATTATCGGCGGGTCGACCGGCGAATATTATGCGCAGACTTCGGAAGAGCGAACCGAGCTGGCCGCCTACGCCAAAGATGTCATCGGCACCCGGGTGCAACTGATCGTCAGTACCGGTGCCATTCGCACCGAAGATGCCGTTCAGTACGCGAAGGAGGCCAAAGCAATCAAAGCGGACGCCATTCTCGTCACTTCTCCGCCATACGCGCTGCCAACCTCCCAGGAAAACGCGATCCACGCATTGACCATCGATCGCGCCGCCAACTTGCCGATCATGCTTTACAACTACCCGGGTCGCATGTGCGTTTCGATGGATGAGGAATACCTCACCCGAGTGAGCGAATCGAAAAACGTCATTGCCATCAAGGAAAGCTCCGGCGATATGGGGCGTGTGCATCTGCTCGCTCGCGAGTATCCGAACATCGGCCTGTCATGTGGCTGGGACGATCAAGCGCTTGAGTTCTTCGCATGGGGTGCCAGAAGTTGGGTGTGCGCAGGTTCAAACTTCCTGCCCAAGGAACACGTGGCGCTTTATGAAGCCTGTGTGATCGAGAAGAACTTCGACAAAGGCCGTCAAATCATGTCGGCAATGATGCCGCTGATGAATGCTCTGGACGGCGGCAAGTTCGTGCAGTCGATCAAGTACGGTTGCGAGTTTGCCGGGTTGAAAGTAGGCGACGTGCGCTTGCCGCTTCAGCCACTTGAAGCAGAAGAAAAACAAAGCCTTGCCTCGGTCATCGCCGAACTTAAACGTAACGTAGCTAACATTTCTTCGGGAGCCAGCCATGGGTGATCTTCTGAGCAAGGCCGAATATGTCGCTCTGGCCAAAGACATTTCGTTGCCATCCAAGGCGTTCATCAATGGCGCGTTTAAACCCGCGATCTCTGGCAAAACCTTCGCCACGAACAATCCGGCGACCGGTGACTTTTTAACCGACGTCGCAGCTTGTTCGTCCGAAGATGTCGACTTCGCGGTAAGTAATGCCAAGGTGGCCTTTGAGGATGGACGCTGGAGATCTATTTCTCCTCGGGAGCGCAAAGCGGTTCTGTTGAAGTTTGCAAGCCTGCTTGAAAGCCATCAACACGAACTGGCCGTCCTCGAAAGCCTTGATAGCGGCAAACCGGTCAGTGAATGTCAGTTGGTCGACATCCCTGACACCATCCACACGATCCGCTGGCACGCAGAACTGATCGACAAGATTTATGACAACACTGCCCCGGTTGGCAGCGACGCGCTGACTATGGTGGTCCGGGAGCCCATCGGCGTGGTGGGCTGCGTACTGCCCTGGAACTTCCCGCTGCTGATGCTGGCCTGGAAAATCGGCCCGGCGCTGGCAGCAGGTTGCTCGGTGATCGTCAAACCGGCTGAACAAACCTCGCTGACCACGTTGCGTGTCGCTCAGCTGGCGTTTGAAGCCGGTATACCCGCTGGTGTACTGAACATTGTGACCGGCACGGGCAAAGACGTCGGTGAACCGATCGGCCTGCATCACGACGTCGACATGGTGAGCTTCACCGGCTCTACCGCGACCGGTCGCCGATTCCTGCACTACGCCGCCGATTCGAACCTGAAACGCATCGTCCTTGAATGCGGCGGAAAGAACCCGGCCGTGGTGATGGACGATGCGCAAAACCTCGATGTCGTCGCTCAGCATGTCGTCAACGGCGCGTTCTGGAACATGGGCGAGAACTGCTCTGCAACCTCGCGCCTGATCGTCCACGCCTCTGTTAAAGACGAACTGCTGGAGCGCATGGGCGCCTACATCCGCGAATGGAAGATGGGCGATCCGCTCGATCCGGTAAACCGCGTAGGGTCGCTGGTCAGTCCTGAGCATTTCGCAAAAGTGAAGTCGTACCTTGAGCACGCCGCCGCCGGAAAGCTTCAAGTTGTTTACGGCGGCGCGACCAAAGACGGTGCCTTCGTAGAGCCAACCGTGATTGACGGTGTCGGTCGAGACAACCGGCTGTTCCAGGAAGAGATCTTCGGCCCGATTCTTTCGGTCACTACCTTCAACACGCTCTCCGAAGCCATTGCCTTGGCCAATGACACGGTGTACGGCCTGGCAGCCTCGGTTTATACCGGCAGCCTGCGTCGGGCGATCAAGTTGTCGCGGGAAATTCGTGCCGGCATCGTCACTGTCAACTGCTTTGGCGAGGGTGATGCGTCGACGCCATTCGGCGGCTACAAAGAGTCGGGCTTCGGCGGTCGGGACAAATCCATTTTTGCCCATGACCAGTACACCGAAATCAAAACAATCTGGATCGATGTCTCTGATCGGTCGGATGAAGAGACCGAAAAATGAGCACCCATACCATCAAGCGCCTGCCGGTAGACACCGGGGTTTCAGGTTGGGAGGCGATTTCCGCACGCACTGCGCCTGTCCGCATGCTTGATGGAAACGTGACGGCGGATTGGCTGATTATCGGTGCTGGTTTTGCCGGCCTGTCCGCCGCTCGCAGACTTTCACAGTTACACCCGGGTGACAGCATTGTTGTGGTCGATGCTCATGAAGTCGCCAAAGGACCAGCAGGCAGAAACTCTGGCTTCATGATTGATGTGCCGCACAGTCTGTCGTCCGGGGAATATTCCGTGGCCAGTGAGTCTGCAACGGCGCTGGAAATCACCCAAAATCGTTTTGCGATTGATTTCGCTGCGCAGGCGGCACGCGAGTACGGTATGTCCGCAGACACGTTCGACCCATCAGGGAAGATCAACGCGGCCGCCACTGAACGGGGATTGAAGCTGAACGTCAATTACGCCAAATCCCTTGAACGTATTGGCGAGAAGTTCGAGATGTTTGATGCCGCGCAAATGCGTAAAATCACCGGTTCCACCTATTACCACGGTGGGATCTATACCCCCGGCGCAGTGTTGATTCAACCCGCGCAATACATCCGGGACCTGGCAGCAGGGCTCGTAGGGAAAATCACGCTGTTTGAACGCTCTCCCATTATTGAATTGACCAAGAAGGGAAGTGGTTGGAGCGCTCGATCTCATAATGGGACGGTGCACGCACCCAAGGTCATCCTGGGGGTTAACGGCCACATTGAAGACTTTGGCCATTATCAAGGACGTCTGCTGCACGTCTTCACTTACGCCTCCATGACGGCCGCTTACAGTGATGATGAGTTCAAGAAAGACGTCCCTGGCAATGCTAAATGGGCATTGTTGCCGGCTGATCCAATGGGAGCGACCGTTCGCAAGATCTCTTCAGACGGTCTCTCGCGTATCGTCATCCGGACAAAGTTCACCTATGACCCGAGTATTCAGGTCACTCCAGAGCGTGTAGCTGCGGTCGCTCAAGAACAGAGACATTCCCTGGATGCACGCTTTCCCGAATTGAAATCCACTGCGTTGGAGTTCAGTTGGGCCGGACGGCTATGCCTGAGTCGTAACAGCGCCGCTGCATTTGGCGAGATTGAAGAAAACCTGTATTCGGCTTGCTGCGAAAATGGACTGGGCACAGTCAAGAGTACCCTCGCAGGCGTGATGGCTGCGGAGTTGGCATCGGGTACGCGTTCGGAGTTTCTCGATAGCTTCAGTCACGCACCAGGCCCCAGCAAGCTCCCCCCCAAGATAATAACGAAACTGGGCGTCAGTTCGGTTATTCGCTGGCATGAGTTTTGGGCCGGGCGAGAAGGTTAACAAGTTTAAGTCGTCGGCTTTTGCAATAAAGGCCGTTAAACAAGTCACTAATAAGAACGGAACAATCCTTGAAGAATATTTGGAAGGCATTCTGCGCGCTCGCGTTTGTGGGCTTGATGAGTTTGCAGGCACACGCTAAAGAAAAAAACATAGTAATCGGTTGATTCTTCGGAAGCGCGGATTCAACTGTGATTTGCACAAAGGCTGCGTTCGTCAGTGTAAAAAAGCGAGGCGTAAAGTGATCGAACGACGAGATTTCAGCGGGTGTATGAAGGGTAAAAACCTGCGCTATCTGGAAGAGACTCGGAGTGAGCCGACGGCTCATGCTCGAGCAGGATTTTTACTTCTCGAAAACTTCTCGTTGCCTGCATTTACGCAAGCGCTCGATACGATTGTCACTGCCAACCTGTTGCGTCCCTCGTTGTTCTCTTCACGAACCTTCGGGTTGCAGGACGGAGAGGTCACCAGCGACCTTGGCCTGGTGATTCGACCGGATGGGCGTTTGCACATCGCAGCACTCAAAGACCTGAATCTGTTGGTCATATGCGGTGGCTACCGTACGGAACTCAAAGTCAATCACGAGCTGATCAGCATCCTCAAAACAGCATCGGAACTGGGTATCACACTGGCCGGGCTGTGGAACGGGGCTTGGTTTTTGGGCGTGTCAGGTTTGCTTGAAGGGTATCGTTGTGCGATTCACCCCGAGCACCGACCCGCGCTCGCAGAAATTTCAAAAGTCACGCATGTCACCAGTGAAGCATTTGTCATGGATCGCGACCGGCTCACGGCTTCGAGTCCGGCGGGTGCTTTTCATATGGCCCTGGAGTGGATCAAGGGGTTGCACGGCAAGGCGCTTGTCGAGGGCATCGAAGACATTCTTTCTTTCGAAGAGTCGCGATATCGGCGGATCAAACCGACGCAGAACATCTCGTTGAGCGCCCCCCTAAAGGAAGTGGTCAAGCTGATGGACGCCAACCTTGAAGAGCCGCTGCAGATGGACCAACTGGCGGTCTATGCCGGACGTTCCCGTCGACAAATAGAGCGCTTGTTCAAGGAACAGCTGGGTACCACACCGCAACGGTATTACCTGGAATTACGCATTACCGAAGCACGGCGATTGCTTCAGCACACAGAGCTGTCTCAGGTTGATGTGCTGGTCGCATGCGGCTTTGTTTCCCCGAGCCATTTCAGCAAATGCTACAGCTCGTATTTTGGTTATCGGCCTTCGAGAGAAACGCGGCTGGTGAAGTAAAGAACGCCTGACCAATCCTTTGTGACCGGCAGTGAAAGCATTCATGAATGCCCAGTCGGCAGCCATGCCCGCGTCTGATACGGACAAACAAATTCTCGCGTTTTTCACCGGGCTTGCCCTGAGCCATCCGTCCTATACCTACGTCTCCTATGGGCCGTGGTGGATGGCGCTATCCGCGCCCGCAGCCCCCAGGATTGGGCCTCACGATTGATCGGGACGTCATCGGTGAACCCGTAGCGGTATATCGCTGAGTGGACCTCCAGCCGCGCGGCGCAAGAAGTACTTTGTGCGCCGCGTTTTTTTGTTTGGAGTCCGTACTTTTTCGACCAGTCAATTGATTCGGCTTCATTGATCGCGTGCTCACTTGATTTGACGATCAAGCGTCTCGAAAATGTACGCCTATGTACATGCCGTGTACGCCAAAGATTCCGGGGTGTACAGTGGCGAAGAATTTTCAAAGAAAGGTGCAACCCCGATGTCGCAGACAGGAAGGGCGAAAACCAAAGCGCAGGACGCAGGCTGGCGAGGCTCTGTCGATGGTTGGCTGGACGCGGCCTACGATGCTCTTAAAGAGTCGGGTGTGGACGCTGTGCGGGTGATGCCGCTGGCCAAACGCTTGAATTTGTCTCGCACCAGTTTCTACTGGTTCTATGAAGATCGGGAGCAGTTGCTCGTGGCACTCCTGGCTCGATGGCGGGACAAGAATACCGGCGGTATGGTCAGCCAATGTGAGAGTTATGCAGAGAGTATTTCCGAAGCGATTCTCAACGTCTTCGAGTGCTGGGTGAATCCTGAGCTGTTCGACTCGCAATTCGAATTTGCCGTGCGCAGTTGGGCGCTGCAATCGGACGAGGTCACTGCTGAAATCGCTCTGGCCGATGAGGCGCGGATGAATGCCCTGGCCGCTATGTTCCGACGGTTTGGCTACGACGGCGAGGGGGCCGACGTTCGGGCCAGGACAATCTACCTGACGCAGATCGGCTACATCTCCATGAAAACCAGTGAAGACATCGTCATACGATTTCGACGGATTCCTCAGTACGTGAGCGTGTTTACCGGCAAGGTACCGAAGCGGCGCGAGCTGGACCGCTTTTATGGAAAGTTCGGCTATGCGGAAAAAGAGCACGGCGTTTTCGTTCCCTTGGTAGAAACGTTCGAGGAGTCCCCGGCCGATGGAGAGTAGAACCCTGGGCATCATCGGAGGTACTGGCTGGCTGGGGCGTGCAATCGCCGAGGCGCTGCTCGCTAGCGGGTTCGTCGAGCCTGACCGGTTGTTGATCTCGAACCGCTCCGGCGTTAGTACCTTCGAGCCTGGCGTGAGACTGCTGGCCGATAACCAGCAATTGGTGGATCTCAGCGATATTGTCGTGCTGTCTATCCGTCCGGAGCAGTTTCGTGAACTGCAGATCAACGCCCGCGGCAAGCTGATGATTTCTCTGATGGCCGGAGTTCCTGCGGCAACCATCAGCGCAGCAACGGGTGCGGATGTCATAGTGCGAGCCATGCCGAATGCGGCCGTGGAAATCAGGCAGTCGTTCACGCCCTGGCACTGTGTCGGAAACCTTGTTGAACGTGACCGCCAGTGGGTGCAGCGACTGTTCGAGTGCGTAGGTTCGGCGGACGAAGTGCCTGATGAAGACTGTATTGATTACCTCAGCGCGCTGTCCGGGACTGGCCCGGCCTTCCCGGCAATGTTGCAAATGGCACTGACTAATCAGGCAGTGGCTGCAGGGATTCCCCTTGCCATCGCGCAGCGTGCTGCACAAGGCGTGGTGGTGGGAGGCGGCCAGATGCTTGCCAGCCGCGATCCGCAGCAAATGATTGAGTCGTTGATGGCTTACCGTGGCGTGACGGCGGCAGCGCTGCAGTCGATGGCCGATCAGAACATCGAGTCCATTGTGGGGCGGGCGCTGGAGGCAGGCGCTGAAGTGGCGCGGCGAGGAATGTAGCCGGGGCAGGGGATATGCAGTGAAGGCCCGTTGAAGGGCCTTCACTGTGGAAAGTGTCAAACGGTAGCAGTAATCCCCTGCCACCACGGAAGGAGGCTTGGATTCAGATTTCTTTCACCAGGCGCAAAGCGTCGTAGATGGCCGCGTGGGTGTTGCGAGCAGACACGGCGTCGCCGATCCGGAACAGCTGGAAGCGTCCTTCGGGATTGGTGACGATGTTCTGTGCCGTGCCGGCGATCAGGTTATGTTGCTCTACCGCGCCGCCATTGGTGGAGAGAGGACGCAGGTCGAAGTACAAGTCGTCCAGGGGAAGGGTGCCGTGGTTGACGACCACCTGATCGACCACGCGCTGCTTGTGCACCTGTCCGTAATCGCTGCCAAAGGTTGCAACGAGCCCGCCATCACGTTTTTCCACTGTATCGACCCGATAGGTGACGGTGAAGGTGACGTCCAGGTCCTGCAGGCTACGCATGTAGGGCACCAGGTTCATGGCCATGACTTCAGGTGCAAACGAGCGGTCAGGGGTGACGATCTCCACGGTCGCACCGCTTTGCGCGATGACCTCTGCAGCCTGCAGGGCAGCATGATCCCCCGCATCGTCGAAGATCAGTACGTTGCGACCGGGCTTGATGTCACCGGAAATGATGTCCCAGGTTGAAACCACGAGTTCATTGCCTTCGCGGAGGACCTCGGTATCAGGGAGGCCGCCGGTCGCAACGATGACCACGTCAGGCTCGAAGGCTTGCACAGTGTCGGCTTCGGCCCAGGTGTTGAAGTGAAATTTCACCCCCAGCCGTTCGCATTGCGCCATGCGCCAATCAATGATGCTGATCATCTCGCGACGACGCTCGCTCAGCGCAGTCAGGCGAATTTGCCCGCCTGGTTGGTCAGCCGCTTCAAGCACCGTCACATCATGGCCGCGCTCACCGGCGACCCGTGCCGCTTCCAGCCCGGCAGGGCCGGTACCGACCACCAGCACCTTGCGCTTGACGGCGGCTTGGGGAATGTCATGAGGCATGGTGGTTTCCCGCCCCGTCGCTGCGTTGTGGATGCAGTAGGCCGCGCCGCCCTGGTAGATGCGATCCAGACAATAGTTGGCGCCTACGCACGGGCGAATGTCTTCTTCGCGCTTCTCGATGATTTTGCGCACGATGTGCGGATCGGTCATGTGCGCGCGGGTCATGCCCACCATGTCCACTTTCCCCGAGGCGATCGCGTAGCGCGCCGTGGCCACGTCGGGAATCTTTGCAGCATGGAAGGTCGGGAAGCCTGTTGACGAACGGATCTCGCCAGCGAAGTCGAGATGGGGCGAGTTGCGCATACCCTGAATCGGGATGACATCGGTCAGCCCTGCATCTGTATCGATGTGACCGCGCACGACGTTCAGGAAGTCGACCAGGCCGCTGTCCTTGAGCATGTGAGAAACCTGCATCCCCTCGCTGGCAGTGAAGCCACCGGGCAATTTTTCGTCACCGGTGTAGCGAACCCCGAGCAGAAAATCTTCGCCTACCCGCTGGCGGATGCCACGCAAGATGTCGAAGGTAAAGCGCATGCGGTTATCCAGCGAGCCGCCGTAAGGGCCATCGAGGTCATTGGTCAACGGCGACCAGAATTGGTCCATCAAGTGTCCGTAAGCCTGCAGCTCCAGGCCATCGAGACCTGCCGCCTTCATGCGCTCCGCGGCGTCTACATAGTCCTTGATGATCCGCTCGATGTCCCATTCTTCCATTTTCTTAGGGAAGGAGCGGTGTGAAGCCTCGCGCCGGTGTGACGGCGACACCACCGGTAGCCAGTCGGCCTTGTCCCAGCGGGTGCGACGGCCCAGGTGAGTCAACTGGATCATCACTGCCGCGCCATGTTCGTGGCATTCATCGGTCAGGTCCTTCAACCATCCGACTACTTCGTCCTTGTAGGCCAGCACATTGTTGAACACCGGCGGGCTGTCTCGGGATACGGCAGCGGAACCGGCAGTCATGGTCAGGGCGACGCCGGCTTTGGCGCGCTCCACGTGGTAGGCGCGATAGAGGTCCTTGGGCATGCCGTCCACAGGGTAGGCCGGTTCATGGGAGGTGGTCATGATCCGGTTTCTGAGGGTCAGATTCTTGATTTTGTAGGGTTGCAGCAAGGGATCGCTGGACATCGTGGTGCGCTCCAAAGTGGGCTTCATCAGGCTCGGTGACTTAAAATTAGGATAAATGTACACTTGTGTCACCGATGGCTGACACTGGTGTACATTTTGCTTGCATGCAAAAAAAACCAGGATTAACATCCGTCAAAACCAAGACTGATTTGGCTCGTCCGCGCCTGTCGTCCATCGCATCGATTGATCAGTGCCCGAAGGAGTTACGAAAGTGTTCGCAGCGGTAAACCGCGCCATCGACCCGAACTCAAAAGTAGGTGTTAAAGGTGACGGTTCAGATGTGTTTCATGGGGGTTAAAGAGGGCGCACCCGTGCTTTCTGAAGCTTCGGACTTATTGAAATTTTGGAAAGGAGAGCAAGCGTGACAGAGTTATTTGATATTCGTTTGGCTAGCAAGCAAACAGCTTTTACTGAGATTCCATTCATAGATATATCGTCGCTCATCAACGACGAAAATCCGCTGCAGGTTGCAAACCAAATAGGTGACGCATGCGAAAAGGTGGGTTTTTTTTATATAAAAAACCATGGTATTGACCAGCAATTGATAGATGAGATGTACACGCTTACCAAAAGATTTTTCGAGCTTCCTTATGAGGAGAAAAACAAGCTCAATGTCGTAAATTCCGGGCTCACGCTACGTGGATATATACCGATGTATGCGGAAAACGTTGACCCTGCCAATACCCGAGATTTCAAAGAGTGTTTTGATTGTGGAGCTCACTATGATGAGATTTCTCCGTTCTTTGGGCCTAATCAAATGCCGTCTGCACTGCCGCAATTCGAGAAGATTGCCGAAGCTTATCATTCCGCTGTATTGGCGCTCGCGAGAAAACTCATCGGCGGGATAGCGCTGAGTTTGGGGTTGCCACAAGATTACTTTGAACGTCTTCAACGCAAACCCATCACTATTCAGCGAATTTTGCACTACCCACCCCAGGCCGGAAAGGTTTCTCAAGAGGAGATCGGTATAGGGGCTCATACGGACTATGGTTTCTTGACCGTTCTATCCCAAGACGCAGTTGGAGGTTTACAAGTCAGGAATCGCGCAGGGGAATGGGTTACTGCCCCACCAGTTGAAGGCACTTTTATCGTCAACATTGGTGATCTAGTTCAAACCCTCACCAACGATCGCTACACCTCCACAATGCATCGTGTCATAAATACTAGCGGTCTAGAGCGCTATTCAATACCTTTCTTTATTGATTTGGATTTCGATGCGGTTGTTGAGCCTGTGCCAACCTGCGTGAGTGAGGCTCTACCTGCGAAGTACGAAGCGTACACTTGTGGTCAACACAAATTTAAGCGTTTCGTAGATAGCTATGCGCATCTGAAAGGCGAATAGGGAGTGTTCAATGTGCATCCTATACATGGCCGACCCAGCCGATGCGGAGAAATGGCGAGATTGCCTGTCAACGCTCGCCCCTGAACTAGAGTTCCGCCAATGGCCTGATATCGGTAACCCGGCGGAGGTGCACTACATCCTGGCTTGGAAGCTTCTTGCCGACGTTGCGGAGCAGTTTGGTAATCTTCGACTCCTCTACGCTGCCGGGGCTGGAGTCGACCAGTTTGATCTGACCCGTTTGCCTGCTCACGTGTCGCTAATACGGCTGGTAGATAGCTCTATGGCTGACATCATGGCCGAGTATGTTCTGTTTGGTGTTCTCGCCTTGCATCGAGACATCCTCGCTTACAGAGAGGATCAGCGCAGTGGTCGCTGGCAACCTCGACCAATCGTGCACGCTTCACAGCGGCGTGTCGGTGTCATGGGGGTTGGCAATCTCGGACGCGCCGCGCTTGATCGCCTTCAGCCATTGGGGTTCCCGCTCAGTGGCTGGAATCGTTCTTTGAAGGAGGTGCCAGGTGGCCACTGTTACGTCGGCCCTGACGAACTGGAGGCGTTTTTAGGGCAGTGCGACATCCTTGTGAACATGTTGCCGCTGACTCCCGAAACAGGCGGGATACTCAATGCAGCAAGGCTTAATTGTCTCCCTCATGGCGCTGGACTGATTAACGTGGGACGTGGCGCTCACGTTATAGAAGCGGCTCTGCTTTCTGCGTTAGATGAAGGCCGTCTCGGAGGTGCTGTACTGGATGTCCTGGTACAAGAGCCTCCCTCTCAAGACAACCCACTCTGGAAACACCCTCGAGTGTTCTTGACCCCTCATATTGCAAGCGATGTGCAGATTGAAGGTGGTGTGGCGTTGATAGTTGAGAACCTCCAAAGAGAGTGCGAAGGAATGCCTCTCTTGAATGTGGTTGATCGGTCTAAAGGCTATTAGATTTCGTGTTGCAGGGGAGCTGCTCGCAGCCTTGTGAGTTGTTACTGGTGCTCGGCGCAGGGGCGGTCGCTCGGTCACTGACATACGCCTACTTGCACATCCGTCCTTCGATTCGCCAGGTCCTGCTGTGGAATCGTTCGCCGGAGAAATTGCTGTAAGCCTGCACTGACTTGCAGCGCCGGGGCATTGAGGTGACCATCGTGCAGGATTTGAACGAGGCGATAGCCCGGGCCGATATCATCAGCTCGGCTACCAGCTCTTCTGCTCCGCTGATCCTCGGATCCCACGTGCGGCCGGGTACTCACGTTGACCTGGTCGTCGGTTTCCGTCCGGACATGCAGGAGGTGGATAACGAGTTACTGGGCAAGGCGCGGATTTTTGTCGATGACCGCCAGTCAGCTGCAGTGGCGGGAGATATCCTGATTCCGTTGGAAGCGGAAGCGATCAGTGATATGCAGATCGAGCGGGATCTTATCGATCTGTCAATTGCTGGCCTTTGAACGGGGTGAGGAGGAGATCACCGTGTGCACTGGTACCGCTGAAGCCAATCACCACCAGAATTAGCTAGGAGCAGAGCCCAGTCGACTGCCATGGAAATTTCTCCTTGGTTTCTCTTGAAACATATAAAAACAAGTCCAGGATTAAGTCTTTTCCTGCTTCGGGAGGAAAATAAATCCCCTAAATTTCAATGGGTCGAACGCCAGGTGCAAGTCTCGTTTCCCGCTCCAAGATTCACAAAAAACGCCACTCAATGAGTGCGTTTTTTTTGTTCGTGACATTTACAAGCGGCATTGTCATCACTGTCGGCATCTGCCCATGCATGCTCAGAATGGAATCTCGTCTCAGCATGCATGACCAGTAGGGCGGCAGAGTCAGCGCGTTGTCACAGCCGTAGCCAGACCTGAATACTCCTGCATTGCATCCTCCAACGCCCCCCGAAAATACTCCTGCGACGCCCGGTCACAAAGGATGTGCAAGCTCGTCTGTTGCACGGTGCCTGAATTGATGACGATCACGTTGATGCGTGCCGCCGACGTCTGGGCCACCGCTCCCGGGCCGAACGCCTGCGGGCTCAGATCAACCCCGCAGAGCTTGGCCAACACTTCGCTCAGATGATCCCCCGTCAGCTGAAAACAGGCATGGCTGTCCTGACGAGGCAGCAGATAGTTGGCTTGATGATCGAGTTCCCAGCGGGCCTCTTCATCCGCCATTCGTTGGCCCTGATCATCTGGACTGCCCAGCAGTAGGTACTCGGTCTGCGACAGCCGCGCCACCTGACTGCCATCGGCTTGAATCACCGCACGGTTGGGCGCATCCGGCAGGGCGAAGCCGCGGCTGCGCAGGTACTCGGCAGTGTGGGCGCCGCGGAAACCGACCCGTGGCAGATCGGTCAGGTCCGCCAGGCAGCACCCCGGCAACGGCGTTAGGGATTGCCGGGTGATGCTGTGTTGTTCTCTCAGACTGGTCATGACTCAAAGCTCCTGGCGTTGGTTGTCGGGATCGAAGAAGGGCAACTTCACCACCTCGGCCTGGAGCACGATGCCGCCTTCGACGCGAATCGGAATCCGTTGCCCAGGCGTGCTCTGGTCGATGCCGGCGTAGGCCAGGCCGATGATCTTGCCCAGGGAGGCGGAATACTCGCAGGAGGTGACGTTGCCGCTGATGTCCGGGCCGTTAAGCACCAGATGGCCTTCCAACGGTTGCAGGCTGCCTTTGGGCAGGCTGAAACCCACCAGTTTGCGTTTCAGTGGCTGGGCTTCGAGGATGTCTACCGAGCGGCGGCCGACGAAGAACGGCTTGGTGCGACTGACCGCCCAACCCATGTCGATTTCTGCCGGGTGGGTCATGCCGTCGGTGTCCTGGCTGATGATCACGTGGCCTTTTTCCAGGCGCAGTATGCGCTGCGTTTCGACGCCAAAGGGGCGGATGTCATAGGCCTTGCCGGCGTCTATCAGCGCATCCCAAAGCTTGAGTCCATGACGTGCCGGGACGTGGATTTCATAACCCAGCTCGCCGACAAAACCGACTCGCAACAGCCGTGCCTTGATGCCGGCGACGGTGCCTTGACGGACGCCCAGATAAGGGAAGGCTTCGGCGCTCAGATCGAGATCACTGCAGACTTTCTCAAGCACTTTGCGCGAGTCTGGCCCGGCGACGTTGACCGCGCAAATGGCCGCGGTGACGTTGGCGACGTCCACGTCCAGGCGCCACTGTGCATTCCACTTGAGCATCTGCTGATAGATCCGGTCGACACCGCTGGTGGTGGCAGTGACATAGAAATGGTTTTCGGCAAACCGCGCACAGACGCCGTCGTCGATTACCACGCCGTGCTCATTGGTCATCAGCGCATAACGGGAGCGGCCGATCGGCTGCTTGAGGAACGCAAAGGTGTACATCCGATTGAGCAGTTCGGCGGCATCCGGGCCGCGCACGTCCAGGCCGCCGAGGGTCGAGACGTCGATGATGCCGACCTTGTTGCGCACGTGCAGGGCTTCGGCCTGCATGCACGCCTCGCGATCCTTCGCGTTGCCGTAGTAGGCCGGGCGTTGCCAGATGCCCGTAGGCATCATCTTCGCGCCAGCTTGCAGGTGACGAGCGTGCATCGGCGTTTGCCGGTACGGGTCGAACGCGCGACCGGCGACATGCGCCAGTTTTTCAGCCACAAACGGTGGTCGCGCAGTGGTCACGCCGGTTTCACTGATGTTGCGTTGGGTGGCCCAGGCCACCAACCGCGCGGTCGGCAGCGCCGAGTGACGACCTTGAGACGGGCCCATGCCGACGGTGGAGTAGCGCTTGACCAGTTGCACGTCGCGATAGCCGATTTTGGTCGCGTTGACGATGTCGGCCACTTGCAGGTCTTCGTCGAAGTCGACGAAGTCCTTGCCTTTGGGGTGCGGGAAGATTGGCCAATTAAAGTTGACCCGAGCCTCGCCGCTCAATGGCGCGCGTTGCGTGCCGACTGTCAGGCCCAGCGCGAGGGCGGCTTCGGTACCGGCATTCACGCCATCGGCAATCACGTTATCCAGCTGGTGACGACCGTTGACCGAGCCGGCGACATTTAGATTCTTTGGCAGGCCGCTGAGCGTGAACTCGGCACGCTGATCGTCGTAGGCCAGTTTGCCGCCGGCCTGGCACAGCAGTTGATAGACCGGCATGTAGCCGGCGGACATACACAGTAAATCGCACTCCAGGCGTTGTCCGCTCTCGGCGACCTGGCCTTGTGCGGTGATTTTGCGCACGTCGACGCCGTTGATATGGCGCATGCCTTTCTCGTGCAGGGCTTCATAGACGGTGCTGTTGCCCTGGCGGTAGATCTTGCGTTGCGCCAGTGCGCGGAGCAGGGATTCGTCCGAAGGACCATGACGCAGGTCCACCACAGCGACGACCTCCACTCCCTGGTCATGCAGATCCAGCGCGGCGAGGTAACCGTCATCGTTGCCCGTCAGCACCACGGCGCGTTTACCGGGTTTGACCGCGTACAGCTTCATCAGCCGTTGCGCCGCGCTGGTCAGCATCACACCCGGCAGGTCGTTGTTGCGAAAGATCACCGGCTGATCGAAGGAGCCACTGCACACCAGGCACTGGCGGGCACGGACCTTGTACATGCGTTTACCCTGAATCACCGGCAGGTAGTTATCGGTGAACCAGGCGTTGCAAGTGGCCTCGGTCAGGATCTGGATATTGGCGTGTTGCTCTACCGCCGCGAGCAGTTTTCGGCGCAGGGTTTCAGCCCTGTCGCCTTCGATATCGAAGCGGGCATAGGTTAACGAACCGCCGAGAACAGGTTGTTGCTCGATGAGCAACACGTTGGCCCCTGCGTTGGCTGCCATCAGCGCTGCATGGAGCCCGGCGGGACCCGCGCCGATTACCGCGACGTCGGTAAACAAGTAGGCCTTGTCGTAGTACTCGGGCTGAAATTTCAGGTCGAGCACGCCGAGGCCGGCCTTCTTGCGAATGATCGGTTCCCAGACTTTCCACATGCCCTTGGGCTTGTAGAAAGAACGGTAGTAGAAACCCACCGGCATGAATTTGGAGAACTTGCCCAGGTAGGCGTCACGATCATTGTCCAATGAGCCGTTGACGTTCTGCGCCGTCACCTGCAACCCGGCGGACAAGGTGTGGGCATCGGCCAGCACGTTGGGTTCTTCGGGCAACTGCACCAGGCTGTTGGCGTCCTGGCCGGCCATGGTCAGCGGGCCACGCGGGCGATGGTATTTGAACGAACGGGAGATCAGGAAACGCCCGTTGGCCAGCAAGGCGCTGGCGATGCTGTCGCCCTGCAAGCCTTGGTAGCGCTGGCCGTCGAAGCTGAAATCGAGCGGTTGATCACGGTCGATCAGCAAGCCCATGGGGGCGGGTAGGCGATTCATCCTGCGATCTCCTTGGTGGCGGCGTTGAATTCGACACGGGTGCTGAAGAGCTCTTTGGGATCGAAGGTGCGCAGGATTTCGTCGGTTACGGTGTGCCGCTCCGCGAGAAACCAATAGCTGGAGGGCGTGTGCATCCACCACTCGCGCACCACGCCGGCGAGGTTGTCGGTGTTGAACACGTAATCGGCCCATTCGGCATCGCTGCAACTGACGGGATCAGGCATCGGCTTGAATTCACCGCCATAAGTGAACTCGCTGATATTGCGCGGCCCGTTGAGCGGGCAATTCATGATTTTCATAGTCCGCTCTCCGTCAGTGACTGGCCGCTGTGGCGCCCATTTCGTTGACTTGCTGGAAGGTTGAGAAGCGCTCAAGGCTGAAGGGCTTGATCAGCTCCGGCACCTTGCCGCCGCTGGCCACCAACTCGGCCATGGTCTTGCCGCAGATCGGCGTGGCCTTGAAGCCCCAGGTGCCCCAGCCGGCGTCGAGGTAATAATTCTTCACCGGCGACAGGCCCATGATCGGGCTGTAATCCGGGGTCATGTCGGTGATGCCGGCCCATTGGCGCATCAGCTTGGCGTTGGCCAGGAACGGGAACATTTCGATCGCATGGGCGAGCAGGCTTTCCTTGAGGTCCAGCGTCGAGCGGGTGTTGAACAGCGGATAGGGATCGGAGCCACCGCCGAAAACCACTTCACCACGGCTGGTCTGTTGCACGTAGCAGTGCAGGGCGGAGGAACTCACCAGCGGATCGAGAAACGGTTTGAACGGCTGGGTGACCATCGCTTGCAGCGGGAAGGTCTGGATCGGCGAACGGATCCCGGCCTTGGCCATCAGCAAAGAACTGTGCCCGGCAATCGCCTGCACCGCACAGCCGCATTTGATGGTGCCTCGGTTGGTCTTGACTGCGGTGATGGCGCCGTTCTCGATGATCAGGTCCTGGACTTCGGTGAGCTGATGGATTTCCACGCCGCGCTTGGCGGCTTGTTTGGCGTAACCCCAGGCCACCGCGTCATGGCGGGCAGTGGCGCCGTCGATATGCCAGAGCCCGGCTATCACCGGCAAGTGGCCGGGATCGAGGTTGAGGCTGGGTACCAGTTCGCGGATCTGCTGCCGGTCGATCATCTCCGTACGGCCGCCAAAGTGTTTGTTGACCTCGGCGCGCTGCCGGAACGAACGCACCGTGGCATCGGTGTGGGCCAGGGTCAGTTGGCCGCGCTCGGAGTACATGATGTTGAAATCGAATTCGTTGGACAGCGACTGGAACATGCGCACCGACTCGGCATAAAAGCGCACACCTTCGCTGGTCAGGTAGTTGGAGCGAATTACCGCGGTGTTGCGCGCGGTATTGCCGCCGCCCAGGTAAGACTTTTCCAGCACCGCGATGTTGGTGATGCCGTGGTACTTGGCCAGGTAGTAAGCGGTGGCCAGACCGTGGCCGCCGGCACCGATGATCACCACGTCATAGCTCGACTTGAGTTCCTTCGGTGGCGGCAAATCCACTTCCACCGGGTACTCCGAACTCAGCCCGTATTTCAATAGATTGAATGGCATAGGGCCTCCGATTGGCTGCGTTGAGCCTGGTGCTGCGCAAGGGCTGCGGTCACGGTGTTTTTCATCAGAAAGGCGATGGTCATCGGGCCGACGCCTCCGGGTACCGGGGTGATTGCCGCGACGTGGGGCAGGGCGCTGTCGAAGTCGACATCGCCTACCAGACGGCTGCGGCCATCGTCTTCGATGCGGTTGATGCCGACGTCAATCACCACGGCGCCTGGCTTGAGCCAACTGGCGTCGATCATTCGCGGCCGACCTACGGCGGCAATGACGATGTCTGCCTGACGACACAGGGCCTGTGGATCCGGGCTGCGCGAATGCAGCACAGTCACCGAACAGTCAGCCTTGAGCAGCAGGGCGGCCATGGGTTTGCCGACGATGTTCGAGCGACCGATGACCACCGCATGCTTGCCGCGCAGATCGCCGCAGGTTTGCTCCAGCAAAAACAAACAACCACTGGGGGTGCAGGGCGCGAGTACGGTGCGACCCTGGCTGAGACCACCGACGTTCTGGCTGTGGAACCCGTCTACATCCTTGTCCGGAGCGATAGCCTCCAGTGCGCGTAATTCATCGATATGCGAAGGCAGCGGCAGCTGCAGAAGAATGCCGTGGATCGAGCGATCGGCATTCAATCGGGCGATCAGAATGAGTAACTGTTCAGTGCTGGTGTCCGTGGACAGCCGATGTTCCAGCGAGCGGATGCCCACCTCTTCGGCGCGCAGGATCTTGTTTCGCACGTAGACCTGGCTGGCCGGGTCGCTGCCCACCAGAATCACCACCAGTGCCGGTTGAATATCTTGCTCGCGCAGGCGCTCCACGTCCTTGCGGACCTGTACCAGCACGCGGGCAGCGGTGGCTTTGCCGTCGATCAACTTGTGCATGTTCACCGGAAGATCACCGTTCTGTCCTGGTTGAGGAAAACCCGGTGCTCCAGGTGGTACTTGACCGCCTTGGACAGGGCCACGGTTTCGGTGTCGCGGCCGGTGGCGACCAGGTCGTCGGGCAGGTAGACGTGATCGACACGCTGCACTTCCTGTTCGATGATCGGTCCCTCGTCGAGGTCGCTGGTGACGTAATGGGCGGTGGCGCCGATCAGTTTCACGCCACGCTGGTAGGCTTGGTGATAAGGCTTGGCGCCTTTGAAGCCGGGCAAGAACGAATGGTGAATGTTGATCGCCCGCCCCGAGAGTTGCTTGCACAGGTCATCGGAGAGGATCTGCATGTAGCGCGCCAACACCACCAGTTCAGTGTTGGTGTCGTCAACGATCTTCATCAGCTCGGCTTCCTGTCGAGCCTTGGTGTCCTTCGTCACCGGCAAGTAGATGAAGCGAATGCCCTCGCGTTCGGCCATGGGCCGCAAGTCGAGGTGATTGGAGACGATGGCGGTGATGGTCATGTCTATCTCGCCCTTGTGGTAGCGGTAGAGCAGGTCGGTCAGGCAGTGGTCGAACTTGCTGACCATCAGCAGCACGCGCATCGGCTCGCGGGTGTCATGCAATTCCCAGGTCATCTCGAACGCCTTGGCGACGTCGGCGAAACCGTCCTTGATCTGTTGAATGTCGCCCTGATGGCCGTCGTTGAAACGGAACACTGCACGCATGAAAAAACGGCCGCTGAAGTCGTCGTCGAATTGCGCCATCTCCCCGATGTAGCAACTTTTGTCCGCCAGGTAGGTGGTGACGGCAGCGACAATGCCGGACACCGCGGGACAGGTGATCTTGATGATGAAATGGTTTTTTTCGTGTTGCATGACACGTCCTCGGGATGATGGCGGCAGCTCATCGCATAGCGAAAAAAGTGTCAGCGGACAGCAGGCTCATCCATGAGCGCAATTTCTTGTGGGGAATAAATTATTCCTGTTGGTGGCTTTATAGGGGAAGTGGGTGTGTCACGTCCAGAGCTTTTAAGAAAGTTTTTTAACTGACAGGAAAATGCGTGAGGCCGACGTGGGTCGGCCTCAATGCAGGGCAAAGCGGGGGAAGAGGGGGCGTTACTCTTTGTCGCTGCCGTAATTCATGATCGACAGCAGGCGGATCGGCACGTGCACCAACTGCTCCGGACCGTGAGGAATTTCACCCTCGAACGTCAAGCTGTCACCCGCCTCCATGCGGTACAGCTGATTGCCGTGGCGATAGATCAGTTCACCTTCCAGCAGGTGGAGGAATTCGGTGCCGGGGTGGGAGAAGGTCGGAAACTCCTCACTCGCATCATCCATGCTGACCATGTAGGCCTCGAAGCTCTTCTTCGGCCCACGGGTGTGGTTGAGCAAATGGTACGTATGGCCTTTCTCGGTGCCGCGGCGCACCACTTCCATGCCCTGATCGGCCTTGACCAACAGCGCGCTGCCGTCCTGCTGGTCATATTCGCTGAACAACTTGGACAGTGGCAGGCCAAGCACGTCGCACAGACGGCTCAGAGTATCGAGGCTGGTGGACACCTGGGCGTTTTCGATCTTGCTCAACATGCCCTGACTGATATCGGCAATCTTGGCCACGTCAGACAATTTCAGATCCTGAGCCTGGCGCTGGCGCTTGATCTGCAATCCCAGATATTGCTCAAGCTTGAGGCGCGGGGCGGTTTCGGTCGACATAGTCATCAGATCCTGCACACTTTCCGTTCAGTAATATTAGTTTCGCACTGAGAAAGTGCAAATGGCGACGCTTGGCGCCTACCCTGTGGGCAGTATTCCCACAGGGAAAAGAATATTCCCATATATACAGCACAAAAGCGCCTGTCACGGCGTTTCGACGTTTCACTCGCGAATCTGGCAAGGGCTTTGCATTCCTATTGGGAAAATAACTTTCTTTTTAGGAATAAAAAGACGGTCAAGGCCCATCCAGAATGTTTTGCCTTTCGCGAGGAGTGACGAGCAATGTTGCCAGCAGAAACCCAGCGCATCATCGACAAGCACGGGATCAAGTACGTGCTTGCGCAATTTGTGGATATTCACGGTGCGGCCAAGACCAAGTCGGTGCCGATCTGTGGGCTCAAGACCGTCGCCGAAGAGGGGGCGGGTTTTGCCGGGTTCGCGATCAGTGGCATGGGCATGGAGCCCCACGGTCCGGACTTTATGGCTCGCGGCGACTTGTCCACCCTGACCCCGGTGCCCTGGCAGCCGGGTTACGGGCGGGTGGTGTGCGTCGGCCACGTCGACGGTAAGCCGCATCCGTATGACAGCCGTTATGTGCTGCAGCAACAAGTGCAGCGTATGGAAGAAAAGGGCTGGACCCTCAACACCGGTCTGGAACCCGAGTTCAACCTGATGCGTCGCGACGAGCAGGGCAAGCTGCAATTGGTCGACCCCAGCGACAACCTCGACAAGCCTTGCTACGACTATAAAGGCCTGTCGCGCTCCCGGGTGTTTCTTGAACGCCTGACCGAAGCCTTGCAGGCGGTGGATTTCGAGGTCTATCAAATCGACCACGAAGACGCCAACGGCCAGTTCGAGATCAACTACACCTACAGCGATGCCATGACCTCGGCGGACCGATTCACCTTCTTCCGCATGGCCGCCGGCGAGATCGCGAACGATCTGGGCATGATCTGCTCGTTCATGCCCAAGCCTGACCCGAAACGCGCTGGCAACGGCATGCACTTTCACCTGTCGATCAGCAGCGCCGAGAACACAAACCTGTTCCATGACGCCAGCGACCCGAGCGGCATGGGGCTGTCGAAAATGGCCTATCACTTCGCCGCGGGCCTGCTTGCCCACGGCCCGGCGCTGTGTGCCTTTGCCGCGCCGACGGTCAACTCCTACAAGCGTCTGGTGGTGGGTAATTCGTTGTCCGGTGCGACCTGGGCGCCAGCCTTTATCGCCTTCGGCGCCAACAACCGTTCGGCCATGGTGAGGGTGCCTTACGGGCGCCTCGAATTCCGTCTGCCGGACGCTGGTTGCAACCCTTATCTGGTCAGCGCCGCGATCATCGCCGCCGGCCTGGATGGCATCGATCGGCAGCTGGAAATCGACCAAGTCTGCAATGAAAACCTCTACAGCCTGAGCCTCGAGCAGATCGCCGCGCGGGGCATCAAGACCCTGCCGCAATCGCTCAAGGAATCCTGCGACGCGCTCGAAGCCGACCCGTTGTTCGCCGAGGTGCTCGGCCCGCAGATCGTTGGCGAGTTCATCAAGCTCAAGCGTATGGAGTGGGTGGAATACAGCCGCCACGTCTCTGACTGGGAGATCCAGCGCTACACCGAATTTTTCTGACTGTGTGCTTTGACAACCATTCGGGCACCCGGCACGGCGCCGGGCGTTCACTGCCTCCGAAGGAGACTTGATATGTGTGGAATCGTAGGTCTTTACCTGAAAAATCCGCAGCTGGAATCCCAGCTCGGCAAGCTCTTCGAGCCGATGTTGCAGGCCATGACTGATCGTGGCCCGGACAGTGCCGGCTTCGCCATTTACGGCGATGAAGTGGCGGACGGCTGGGTCAAGCTGACCTTGCAGGCGACCACCGAAGGCTTCGACTGGAAACTCCTGATGGGCGAATTGGAAGGGCGCCTCGGCTGTTCGCTGGACTGGTTCCAGAACGCCAGCGCCGCCGTGCTGAAGATCCATGCCGAAGAGTTGCCGGTACGTCTGGCCCTCGCCGAACTGGCGCCGAGCGTGCGCATCATGAGCGCCGGGCAAAGCATCGAAATCCTCAAGGGCATGGGCTTGCCCCAGGAGATTTCCCAACGCTTCGGCCTGGCCGGCATGAAGGGTAGCCACATTATTGGCCACACCCGAATGGCCACCGAAAGCGCGGTCACCATGGAAGGCAGCCATCCGTTTTCCACTGGCGCCGACCTGTGCCTGGTGCACAACGGCTCGTTGTCGAACCACTTCCGCCTGCGTCAGGAACTCAAGCGCGAAGGCATTCACTTCGAGACCGACAACGACACCGAGGTGGCCGCCGGCTACCTGACTTGGCGCCTGCAGCAGGGCGATTCATTGAAGGAAGCGCTGGATCACTCACTGGAGGATCTCGACGGTTTCTTCACCTTCGCCATCGGCACCCGCAACGGTTTTGCGGTGATCCGCGACCCGATCGCCTGCAAGCCGGCGATCCTCGCCGAGACGGACGACTACGTTGCCATGGCCTCCGAGTACCAGGCGCTGTCGAGCCTGCCGGGTATCGAACACGCCAGGATCTGGGAGCCGGCACCGGCCACTCTGTACATCTGGGAACGCGAGACAGCTGCTTAAGGAGCGCACATGAAAACTATCGATCTTTCCACTGCCACCGTGCGTGACCTCAATCAGGCGCTGCACGATCAGGTCAATAACGTGACCGATCACGAGTGGCTGGTGACACACTCCGATGGCATGCACAACCTCGCGGTCGGGGTGAATGAAGCGGTGTCCATCGATATCCAGGGGCACGCCGGTTACTACTGTGCGGGGATGAATCAGAAGGCCTCGATCACCGTTCACGGCAACGTCGGTGTTGGTTGCGCCGAAAACATGATGTCCGGCTACGTCCGGGTCAAAGGCAGCGCCTCGCAGGCGGCAGGTGCCACGGCACATGGCGGCTTGCTGGTGATTGAAGGCGATGCCGGGGCGCGTTGCGGGATTTCCATGAAAGGCATTGACATCGTGGTCGGCGGCAGCATTGGCCACATGAGCTGTTTCATGGGGCAGGCCGGTCGCTTGGTGGTCTGCGGCGACGCCGGCGATGCGCTGGGCGATTCGTTGTATGAAACCCACATCTACGTGAAAGGGACCGTTGAGTCCCTGGGCTCGGATTGCATCGAGAAAGAGATGCGCGCCGAGCACCTGGAAGAGCTGCAAGGGCTGCTGAACCGTGCCGGTTTCGAGCACAAGGCGGCTGACTTCAAGCGCTACGGTTCGGCCCGTCAGTTGTACAACTTCAAAGTCGATAACGCGTCCGCGTACTGATCCAGGAGCCATAACATGAGTGAGAAAACCCCTCCAGTGTTGCGCGAGTCGGCCACCTTCGACCGCCTGACCATCCAGGAAATCCAGCGTGCCGCGGAAACCGGCATCTACGATATTCGCGGCGGTGGCACCAAGCGCAAACTGCCACATTTCGATGACTTGCTGCTGCTCGGCGCCAGCATTTCGCGCTACCCGCTGGAAGGCTATCGGGAGAAGTGCGGCACCGATGTAATCCTCGGCAACCGCTTTGCCAAGAAGCCGATTCACCTGAAGATTCCGGTGACCATCGCCGGCATGAGCTTCGGTGCTTTGTCGGCCAATGCCAAGGAAGCCCTGGGCCGTGGCGCAACCATCGCTGGCACTAGCACCACCACCGGTGACGGTGGCATGACCCCGGAAGAACGCGGCCAGTCGCAGCATTTGGTGTATCAGTATTTGCCGTCCCGCTATGGCATGAACCCGGACGATCTGCGCAAGGCCGACGCCATTGAAATCGTCCTGGGGCAGGGCGCCAAACCCGGTGGTGGCGGTATGTTGCTGGGCATGAAAGTCACCGAACGCGTGGCCGGTATGCGCACCTTGCCGATCGGTGTCGACCAGCGCAGCGCCTGCCGTCACCCGGACTGGACCGGCCCGGATGACCTAGCGATCAAGATTGCCGAACTGCGGGAAATTACTGACTGGGAAAAACCGATCTACGTGAAGATCGGCGCGAGCCGACCGTACTACGACGTCAAGTTGGCGGTAAAAGCCGGGGCTGACGTGATTGTGCTCGACGGCATGCAAGGCGGCACTGCAGCGACTCAGGAAGTGTTCATCGAACACGTCGGGATCCCGATTTTGTCGGCCATCCCGCAAGCGGTACAAGCTTTGCAAGAGATGGGCATGCATCGCAAGGTTCAGTTGATCGTTTCGGGAGGGATTCGCAACGGTGCCGACGTCGCCAAGGCGATGGCGCTGGGTGCGGATGCGGTGGCCATCGGGACGGCGGCGCTGATTGCCTTGGGCGATAACCATCCACGCCTGGACGAGGAACTGAAGAAAATCGGCTCGGCTGCCGGTTTCTACGATGACTGGCAGAACGGCCGCGACCCGGCCGGGATCACCACGCAGGACCCGGAGCTGTCCAAGCGTCTGGACCCGGTGGAGGGGGGGCGGCGTCTGGCCAACTACCTGCGCGTGCTGGTGCTGGAAGCCCAGACCATGGCCCGGGCTTGCGGCAAGTCGCACCTGCACAACCTCGATCCCGAGGATCTGGTGGCGCTGACGGTGGAGTCGGCTGCCATGGCTCGGGTGCCGCTGGCGGGAACCAGTTGGATTCCTGGTTCTGGTTCCGGTTACTGAGAGAGTGCTCGTTCCCACGCAGGAGTGGGAACGAGCAGATTGAGAGGCCCGCCAAGAGGCCCATGAAATAACCATTGCTCGCTGCCAGACACTTTCCATTCTTTTGCAGGAGCTTTGAAAATGGTCAATCGTCTTCTCGGCAAATCCCTTCTTGTCTTATTGGCGGCCGGCGCGCTCGCGCCGCTCGCCCAGGCGGCCGATGCACCCACCTTGAACACCGGCAGCACCGCCTGGATGGTGACCGCAGCGGTGTTGGTGTTGTTCATGTGTCTGCCGGGCCTCGCATTGTTTTACGGCGGTCTGGTGCGGGCGAAAAACATGCTCTCGCTGTTTACCCAGTGCTTCGGCATCGCCGGCCTGGTCGGCGTGCTGTGGGTGATCTATGGCTACAGCATGGTGGTCGACAGCACCGGCATGGTTGATGGGCAAGTGACCTTCAACAGCTTTGTCGGCGGTCTGAACCGGGCCTTTCTGGCGGGCATGACCCCGGAGAGCCTGGTCGGTGACATCCCGGAAGGTGTGTTTGTGACCTTCCAGATGACCTTCGCGATCATTACCCCGGCGCTGATTGCCGGCGCGTTCGCCGAGCGCATGAAGTTCTCAGCGGCGCTGTGGTTCATGGCCTTGTGGTTCACCCTGGTGTACGCCCCGGTGGCGCATATGGTCTGGGGTGGTTCGGGCGCTTTGATGCATAACTGGGGTGTCCTCGATTTTGCCGGCGGCACTGCGGTGCATATCAATGCTGGCGTTGCCGCGTTGGCCGCGTGCCTGATTCTCGGCAAGCGCAAGGGCTATCAGAATACGCCCATGCCGGCCCACAACCTGAGCCTGACCATGGCCGGTGCGGCGATGCTCTGGGTTGGCTGGTTCGGCTTCAACATCGGTTCCGGCGGCGGCCTTAGTGGCACTTCCGGCATTGTCATGCTCAACACCCAACTGGGCGCTTGCGCGGGGATTCTCGGCTGGATGTTCACCGAGTGGTTCAAGGTCGGCAAGCCGAGTGCGTTGGGCCTGGCCAGCGGTGCTTTGGCCGGTTTGGTCGGCATTACTCCGGCGTGTGCGTATGTGGGCGTCGGCGGCGCGTTGGCCATCGGTCTGCTGTGCGGAGTGTTCTGCTACTTGAGCGTCACTGTGCTGAAACGCCGCTTCGGTTATGACGACAGTCTCGACGTGTTTGGCCTGCACGGCATCGGCGGGATGATCGGTGCGGTATTGACCGGGGTGTTCTGCGTACCGTCGATGGGCGGATTTGTCGAAGGCGTGACGATGGGTGCTCAGGTCGTGGCGCAAATCAAAGGCGTGCTGTTGACGACGGTTTACTGCTTTGCCATCAGCTGGATCATTCTCAAGGTGATCAACGCCGTGATCGGCTTGCGCGCCGATGAGTCGGTGGAGGAGATGGGTCTGGACCTGGCGGAGCACAACGAGAGTGCCTACAACCATTGAGGTGTTTGTGACTCCATAAAACGCCGGGCATCAGCCCGGCTTTTTTGCAGGATCAGCGAAATGCTGGCACCACGTGTTTGATAAACAGCTCCAGGGATTTTTTCTTCTCGGCATGGGGCAGGCTGTTGTCGCACCAGAAGCTGAACTCATCGACTCCCAGTTCCTGGTAATACTTGATGCGCGGGATGATTTCTTCCGCGGTGCCGATCATGGCAGTCTTGTGCAGGCTCTCCAGTTCAAACTCCGGGCGCGCGGTGAATTTCTCTTCCGGGCTTGGCGCCAGGAAACCATTGACCGGCACTTCCTTGTTGCCGAACCAGGCATCGAACGTGCGGTAGAACTTCGAGATCGCCTTGGCCCCGACTTTCCAGCCCTCGGGATCGTCGACCGCGTGAACGTGGGTGTGGCGCAGCACCATCAGTTGTGGGCGTGGCACGTCCGGGTTGTTGTCCAGGGCGGTTTGGAATTTGTTCTTCAGGTCGAGGACTTCTTCGTCGCCCTTCATCAGCGGCGTGACCATGACATTGCAGCCGTTGGCCACCGCGAAGTTGTGCGAGTCCGGGTCGCGAGCGGCGATCCACATCGGTGGATTAGGCTTCTGGATCGGCTTCGGCACGCTGGTGGACGTCGGGAATTTCCAGATGTCACCGTCGTGGGCGTAATCGCCTTGCCAAAGGGCGCGCACCACCGGAACCATCTCACGCAGGGCTTGACCGCCGGAGGAGGCGGGCATGCCGCCGGCCATGCGGTCGAACTCCACCTGATAGGCGCCACGGGCCAGACCGACTTCCATGCGGCCGTTACTGATGACGTCCAGCAGTGCGCATTCGCCGGCGACCCGCAACGGGTGCCAGAACGGCGCGATGATGGTGCCGGCGCCGAGGTGAATGGTGGTGGTTTTGGCCGCCAGGTAGGCCAGCAGCGGCATCGGACTTGGCGAGATGGTGTATTCCATGGCGTGATGTTCGCCGATCCAGACAGTGCTGAAACCGCCGGCTTCGGCCATCAGGGTCAGTTCGGTCAAGTCTTCGAACAGCTGACGGTGGCTGACGCTTTCGTCCCAACGTTCCATGTGCACGAACAGGGAAAACTTCATGACGCTTACCTCGGATCTTTTGTTGTTGGCCGGTCGATCGAGAGTCGACCGGGCTAATTATTGGAATCTGGATATTCGCAATGTACCCAAGCTATCTCTGAGTATTGTCGAATCAGGCGAGCACGGGCAGGGCGCCCATTTTGCCGTGGCAATACACCAGTGGCCCGGCGTTGTGCTGGGGCACGATCAGGTTCTTCACCGCGCCGACCATGATCGCGTGGTCGCCCCCTTCGTATTCGCGCCACAGCTCGCATTCGATCACCGCCGTGGCGTTAGCCAGAATCGGGTTGCCCAGTTCGCTCAAGGTCCATTCGATGCCTTGCGCCTTGTCTTTGCCTTTGCGCGCGAAGGCATAGGCTTCGCTCTGCTGGCCGCCGGACAGGACGTGAATAGCAAAGCGTTTGTTCTTGATCAGAACCGGATAGGAATCGGAGCTGTAATTGGGGCAGAACAGCACCAGGGCCGGGTCCATGGACAGCGAGCTGAAGGCGCTGGCGGTCAGACCGACGATTTGGCCGTCGTCATCCAGCGTGGTGATCACAGTCACTCCGGACGGAAACGAACCCATCACTTGTTTGTAGATGGCGGCATCGATCATGGGACGGTCCTCTGGCGGTGAAACAGGTTCTTATGAGTTGGTAGGTCTGATGGTATACCGTAATACATAGTTTGCAAGGGCTTTTTCTTTCGCCCGATAAACGCACATATTGGGCGTAAAGCCCAATGATTACGGGGAATTCAACGAGAGGACGTTAGCGGTCATGCATCGGGATTACGGGTCAGATGGGCGCTAAAAGACCGGATCAGTCTTGTTTAAAAGTTGGAATACCATAATATGGCTCGCATCTGAGGGGCAGCCAAAGAGCTCCCCCGGTTTGGCTTCGTACAACTATAAGATCAGACAAACTAGAGTTCATGCACATGTCCCAGATGTCCCGGCAAGATCCCCTGATCGAGAATCACACGGTCGATTACGTCCCACTCGCGGAACGCCACGGGAAGGCCCGCGACCTTTTCACTTTATGGTTCAGTACCAACATCGCGCCGTTGCCCATCGTGACTGGCGCCATGGTGGTTCAAGTGTTCCACCTCGACCTGTTCTGGGGGCTGCTGGCGATTGCGCTTGGGCATATGGTCGGCGGCCTGGTGATTGCCCTCGCGTCGGCCCAGGGGCCGCGCATGGGGATTCCGCAGATGGTACAGAGCCGCGGGCAGTTCGGCCGTTATGGTGCGCTGCTGATCGTGTTCTTTGCGGCGATCATCTACATAGGTTTTTTCATCTCCAACATCGTGTTGGCTGGCAAGTCGATTGTCGGCATTGCGCCTTCGGTTCCGGTGCCGGCGAGCATCCTCATCGGCGCCCTCAGCGCTACCGCGATCGGGGTGATCGGTTACCGCTTCATTCACACCCTCAATCGCATCGGCACCTGGGTCATGGGCACTGCCTTGCTTGCCGGTTTCCTTTACATCTTCGCCCACGACCTGCCGGCGGACTTCTTCACTCGCGGCGGTTTCAACTTGTCGGGTTGGCTGGCAACGGTGTCGTTGGGGATCATCTGGCAGATCAGCTTCTCGCCTTATGTGTCGGACTACTCGCGTTACCTGCCGGCGGATATCGGGATTGCCCGTCCGTTTTTCGCCACGTATCTGGGCGCGACCCTGGGCACTATTTTGTCGTTCACCTTCGGCGCGGTGGCGGTACTGGCCACTCCGGAAGGCACTGAAGCGATGGCTGCGGTGAAGCAATCCACCGGCTGGCTGGGACCGATTTTGATGGTGCTGTTTCTGCTCAACATCATCAGCCACAACGCCTTGAATCTGTATGGCGCCGTGCTGTCGATCATCACCTCGATTCAGACCTTCGCCAGTCAGTGGACGCCGAGCATCAAAGTGCGCGTGGTGTTGTCGAGTGCGGTGCTGGCGGGTTGCTGCGTGGTGGCGTTAGGCGCTTCGGCGGACTTCATCTCGCAGTTCATCGGGTTGATTTTGGCGTTGTTGCTGGTGTTGGTTCCTTGGGCGTCGATCAACCTGATTGATTTCTACCTGATCAAGCGTGGCAGCTATGACATTGCCTCAATCTTTCGGGCGGATGGCGGGATTTACGGGCGGTTTAATCTGCATGCGGTTGTTGCGTATTTCATCGGGATTATTGTGCAGCTGCCGTTTGCCAATACGTCGTTGTATGTCGGGCCGTATGCCAATTTGGTGGAAGGTGCTGACCTGTCGTGGCTGGTGGGGCTGGTGGTGACTTGTCCGTTGTATTACTGCCTGGCGACGCGTGGGCAGGTGCAAGAGAGCAAGGCAGCGAAACTGGGTTACACAAACTAGCGCCCGACTTGAGTTCGTCTGGAATGCCCGGCCTCTGCCGGGCATTTTTATTTGCGGGAGGTGGTGTGTATATCCGTTTCTGCGGTAACGGCGGCTATTGGTTCCGCCCTTACGGCGGGTCACTTTGAAAAGCGCAAAGTAACCAAACGCTCTTGCCCCTTTCGTTCGGTGCCTCGCCCAGGCTCGGCATGCCCTCGCTCCAGTCCTGCTCCGTGGGCCCGCCGCCATCGGCCATCCATGGCCGGGGGCGGCTAACCCGGCATCCATGCCGGGTTGCCCACTGCGCAGAACCTCCACTCGGCCTCTCGAGGGGGCGGTGCATCAAGATCAAAAGCTGCAATCGAGCTAACGCTCGGCCTGTTGAGTGGTAAGGAGCAAAAGATGTGTGCCGATCTGCTTCATGTGGGAGCAACTGTCTTCCCCCTGCCATTTGTCACCGCCACTCGGTACCGTTGCCGTTGTTTTGGCTTTGGCTTTGGCTTTGGCTTTTGATCTGTTGCCCCTTTCCCAGAGGCCGAACGCAGGCGTTGCGCAGGGGGCTACCGCGGCAAGGATGCCGCGGTAGCTGCCCCCGGCGATGGATGGCCGATGGCGGCGGGCCCCGGAGCAATGCCGAGTGAGGGCATGCCGAGCCTGGGCGAGGCACCGAATGGCGGGGCAAGAGCCCTTGGTTACTTGGGGCTTTTCCAAGTGACTCGCTGTAAAAGCGAAACCATAAGCCGCCGTTACCAAAACAATGGATATGCCCCCCACCCAAAAAGCAAAAAAAAGGTCGCCGCAACCCGACGTTGCAGCGACCCGAGGGTGACAGATGAATCACGGCCCACTGGCATGGACCGGCGCCAAATCAATGAGCCCCAGCAGCCTTGTTCAGATCACTCTCAGCCCATTCGGTATAAACGCAAGCATCCGCAGTGGCCCATCGCACGCGCACCGGGTCGCCAGTCTTAAGCGGCATGCCGGCAGCGGAGAGCGCCTTGACGGTCATCGAGGTGCCGCCCGAAGTCATCACCGTGCAGGTCTGGCTTTCACCCAGGAACAGCACCTCACCTACAATCGCCGACACTTCATTCCAGCCTGCCGCCAGCGGTTCCTGAGCCGCTTGCTCAACGCTCAACGCCAACGCTTTCTCCGGACGCACCATCAGCAGCACATCCTGATCGGTTTGCAATCCTGCGGTCAGTCGAATCGACAACGATTGCCCTTCAAACGAAGCCACCGCGTTGCCCTGAGCCTTGAGTTTGAGGAAGTTTGAGTTGCCGAGAAACGAAGCGACAAACGCATTCGGCGGGTTCTGGTACAGGTCGAAACCGCTGCCCAAACCGACGATCTTGCCGTGACTGAAAATCGCGATGCGCTGCGACAAGCGCATGGCTTCTTCCTGGTCGTGGGTCACGTAGACAATGGTGATGCCCAAGCGCCGATGCAGCTGGCGCAGTTCATCCTGCAAGTCTTCACGCAGTTTCTTGTCAAGCGCACCGAGCGGTTCATCCATCAGCAGAATGCGCGGCTCATAAACCAGCGCCCGAGCAATCGCCACACGTTGCTGCTGGCCGCCGGACAATTGCGAAGGGCGGCGATGCGCAAATTGCTCAAGCTGCACCAGTTTGAGCATGGCATCGACCCGGCGCTCGCGTTCGGCGCTGGCCAGTTTGCGAATGGCCAGCGGGAACGCGATGTTGTCGCGTACTGATAGGTGCGGGAACAGCGAGTAGCGCTGGAACACCATGCCGATGTCGCGTTTGTGCGGCGGCACGTTGACCAGCGATCGGCCATTGACCAGGATCTCGCCGCTGCTCGGGGTTTCGAAGCCGGCGAGCATCGACAGCGTTGTGCTTTTACCAGAGCCGCTGGAGCCGAGGAACGTGAGGAATTCACCGTCCTTGATGTCCAGCGAGATGTTGTCCACGGCGGCAAAATCGCCGTAGTACTTATTCAGGTTGCGCAGGCTAACCAATGGTTGGTCGTTCTGATGCGCGGAATCTTTGATCACTGCACTCATGTCGTACTCCTGGGCGCTCAGGCGCTGATTGGGTTGCGCCGGCGAAGGGCGGCGGCGATGACCATGACCAGTACCGAGAGGCCGATCAGCAGCGTCGAGGCGACGGCGATCACGGGCGTCAGGTCCTGGCGCAGGGTGGTCCACATTTTCACGGGAAGGGTTTGCAGGGTCGGGCTGGCCATCATCACGCTCAGCACCACTTCATCCCAGGACACCAGGAACGCGAACAGGGCGCCGGCCACCATGCCCGGACGAATCGCCGGAAAGGTCACCTTGAACACCGCTTGCAGGCGCGAGGCGCCACAGATCACCGCGGCATCCTCGATCGACTGATCGAACAGCTTCAGCGAGTTGATGATCGAAATGATGGTGAACGGCAACGCAACAATGACGTGGCTGACTACGAAAGCGAACATCGTCCCGGTGTAGCCCAGTTTCAGGAACAGCGCGTATACCGCCACCGCGATGATCACCAGCGGCACGATCATCGGCAGGGTGAACAGGCCGTAGAGCATTTCCCGTCCCGGGAAGCGTCCACGTACCAGCGCAAAAGCGGTCGGCAGGCCCAACGCCACAGCAAAAAATGTGGTCAGTACCGCGACCTTGAGGCTGGCCAAGGCCGCGTTCATCCAGTCGGGGTTGGAGAAGAACTGGCCGTACCATTTCAGTGTCCAGCCCGGCGGCGGGAACACCAGCCACTGGGAGGAACCGAAGGACAACAGCACGATGAACACGATCGGCAGCAACAGGAACAGCGCGATCAATCCCGTCGTGAAGTACAGGCCGAAGCGCATGCGCCGGCTCATGGCATTGGGGGTCAGGAGCATGACGGCTTACCTCGCGTTGCTGGCGCCAACCGGGGATTCCGGCTGGAGCTTCAGGTAGAAGTAGAACAACACCAGCGTAATGACGATCAGCAACGCGGCGCCGGCGCTGGCCAGGCCCCAGTTGAGGAATGACTGCACCTGCTGAATGATGAACTCGGGCAGCATCATGTTCTGCGCACCGCCCAGCAACGCCGGGGTGACGTAGTAACCGAGCGACATCACGAACACCATCAGGCCACCTGAGAACAGCCCCGGCCGGCACAGCGGCAGGAATACCCGGAAGAAGTTGGTCCAGGGGCTCGCGCCGCAGATCGAGCCGGCTTGCAGGATCATCGGGTCGATGGCCTGCATGGTCGCTTGCAGCGGCAGCACGACGAACGGGATCATGATGTAGCTCATGCCGATCACCACGCCAGTGAGGTTGTGCACCATCTCCAGCGGCTGATCGATGATGCCCATCGCCATCAATGCCTTGTTGATCACCCCGGAGGCTTGCAACAGCACCAGCCAGGAATAGGTCCGGGCGAGGAGGCTGGTCCACATCGACAACAGCACGATGTTGAGGATCCAGCGACCCCAGCCACGGGGCACCAGGGTAATGGCCCACGCGAGTGGAAAGCCCAGCAGCAGGCTGAACAATGTCACCAGTCCGGCCACTGAGAAGGTGTTGAGTAAGACCCGCGCATACGCCGAGTTGGCGAACAGCTGCTCGTAGTTGCCCAGACCCGGCACCGGTTCCAGCACGCCGCGCAGTAGCAGCCCAATCAACGGCGCCAGAAAAAACAAACCGAGGAACAGCAGGGCGGGGATCAGGTTACTTGCGCCACGCCAGCGCTGTGCCCGTGAAGGGGATTGGTTCATCGCAGCCGCCTTGCCGAGTGCCGAGCCGGCAGCGCCAGTGGCGCTCCCGGTCTGCGGGGGGTGGCGGGACGCGGTTGCCGTCATTTTCATTTGACCAGCCATTCGTTCCACCGTGTCGCGATGGCCGGACCGTTTTTGGCCCAGTACGCGAAATCAAGAGTGATTTGATCCTTAGCGTAGGCAGTCGGCAGGTTAGGGGCCAGCACCGAATCCAGGCGTGCCACGCTGTCGACGTTGACCGGCGCATAGGCGGTCAGGTTGGAGAAGTCAGCTTGTCCTTTGGCGCTGCTGGCGTTGGCCAGGAACTTCATGGCTGCGGCCTTGTTTTTCGTACCTTTGGGCACGACCAGAATGTCGGCCATGACCAGGTTCTGTTTCCAGCTCACGCCTACCGGTGCGCCGTCTTCTTGCAGGGCGTGGATCCGGCCATTCCAGAATTGCCCCATGCTGACTTCGCCTGAGGCCAGCAACTGTTGCGACTGGGCACCGCCGCCCCACCAGACGATGTCTTTCTTGATGGTGTCGAGTTTCTTGAAGGCGCGATCCAGGTCCAGCGGGTAGAGCTTGTCGGCGGCTACACCATCGGCCAGCAGGGCCAGTTCCAGCACGCCAGGGCTTGGCCATTTGTAGAGGGCGCGTTTACCGGGATAGGTCTTGGTGTCGAACAGCGCGGACCAGTCCTGAGGTTTGCTGGCGCCGAGCTTGCCTTCGTTGTAGCCGAGGACGAAGGAGAAGAAGAACGAGCCGACGCCATGATCGGAGACAAACCGCGGGTCGATCTTGTCGCGCTGGATGACTGAGAAATCGAGGGGTTCGAGCAAGCCTTCGGCGGCGGCGCGCAGGGCGAAGTCGGCTTCGACGTCGACCACGTCCCACTGCACATTGCCGCTTTCGACCATGGCTTTGAGTTTGCCGTAGTCGGTCGGACCATCCTGGACCACGGTGATGCCGCTGGCTTTGCTGAACGGATCGGCCCAGGCCTGCTTTTGCGCATCCTGGGTGCTACCGCCCCAGCTGACGAAGTTGACGCTTTCGGCCGCCATTGCCACGTGACTGGCCGTGGCCAGTAAACCCGCGAACAGTACTGCGGTTGCACGTTTGTTCAACACCATTTTCACGCCCTCATTTGTTGTGTTTTGAGCGGGCTTTGTAGTGCCCGCCTATCGGGAGCAGTAGGTCCATCTGGCCTCTAAAGGCGACCGTGCCAAGGGCTGTTATTGGTGCTTTCCCTGTCGGGGGCACTTGGCTGAAGCGTCCGGTCTATGGAATATCATATTATGGTATTCCAAACTTTGTGCAAGCACTTTGCCTTACCGGCTATCAGCCAAAAGTGTTTTTTTTTACCGTCAGGCCACAGGGCAGCGGCCTGCACGTTTATAGAGAGAAGCCAGGAATCATTCGGTGAAAAGAATGCTCTCCACCACTTCCAGGTTGTAACCGGTCAATCCCGCGTATTTCAGCGGAGGACCAAGATGACGCAGCTTACCCACGCCAAGATCCTGCAGAATCTGCGCGCCGGTACCGACTTCAGAATAGATGCGCGATTGGGAGCGGCTGAATTGTTTTGGCGGCTGGGTGAGTTGGGGGACGCGTTCGAGGAGCGCTTGCGATGACTCATGATTGGCCAGCACCACCACCACGCCACGACCTTCCTCGGCTACTCGTTGCAGCGCTGCCCACAACGTCCAGTTGGACGGCCCGCTGTATTCGGCGCCCACCAGATCACGCAGCGGGTCGATCACATGCACGCGCACCAGCGTCGGTTCGTCTCGGTGCAACTTGCCCATGACCATTGCCATGTGGACGCCGCCTTCGATGCGGTCTTCAAAGGTGATCAGGCGGAAGGTGCCATGCACCGTGGGCAATTCACGTTCACCGATACGCACCACGGTGTGTTCGGTGCTGAGGCGATAGTGAATCAGGTCGGCGATGGTGCCGATCTTGATCCCATGCTTGCGCGCGAACACTTCAAGGTCCGGGCGGCGGGCCATGGTGCCGTCATCGTTCATCACTTCGACGATCACCGAGGCCGGGGTGAAGCCGGCCAAGCGTGCCAGGTCGCAACCGGCCTCGGTATGACCGGCGCGAGTCAGCACGCCGCCTTCCTTGGCGCGCAACGGAAAAATGTGGCCGGGTTGCACGAGGTCGGTGGCCCCTGCGTCGGGGGCGACAGCGGCTGCAACGGTGCGCGCCCGGTCGGCGGCGGAGATGCCGGTGGTCACGCCGACGGCGGCCTCGATGGATACGGTGAAAGCAGTACTGAAGACGCTGCCGTTGCTCGGCACCATCTGCTCCAGCCCGAGGCGTTGGCAGTGCTCGTCGGTCAAGGTCAGGCAGATCAGGCCGCGCGCTTCCCGAGCCATGAAGCTGATGGCCTCGGCCGTGCAGCAATCGGCGGCCAGCAGCAGGTCACCTTCGTTTTCACGGTCCTCGTCATCGACCAGGAGCACCATCTTGCCTTGCCGATAGTCTTCGATAATTTCTTCGATGCTGTTGAAGGCCATGTCAGGATTCTCAGTGTTTGATGGAAATATATTGTGGTATACCATAATACAAAATAAACCGAGAGGTCACTATGAAGGCGTACTGGATTGCTCATGTAGATGTCACCGACCCCGATCAATACAGCCAATACACCCAGCGGGCGCCGGCGGCCTTCGCGTTGTATGGCGGGCGGTTGTTGGCCCGGGGCGGGCGCAGCGAAGCACTGGAAGGCGGGCCCACACCGCAGCGCAACGTGGTGATTGAATTCGACTCGTACGAACAGGCGCTGGCCTGCTATCAGTCGGAGGAATATCAGGAAGCGAAACGGCACCGCGAGGGCGTGGCCCGGGCCGAGATCATCATTGTCGAGGGCGTGGCGCCCTAAGGGCTGTCAGCGGATGAAGTGGATCTTGCCGGTATCGTCGTTACCAATGTAGATGCCATACACCCCGGCCTGGCGTTCCTCGATATAGCGTTCGAGGATCTGCCGGATCGCCGGGTAGTAGATGCTGTCCCAAGGGATGTCCTCGGGCGCGAAGAATTTGTAGTCGAGGGTTTCCGGCCCGTACTGGCCGGTGATCTCCAACGCAATGGCGCGGAAGATGATGTACACCTCGCTGATCTTCGGCACGCTGAAGATCGAGTAGGGCGAGAGAATTTCCGCGCGCACGCCGCTCTCTTCCCAGACTTCCCGCAACGCTGCCTGTTCGGTGGTCTCCCCGCCTTCCATGAAGCCTGCCGGCAGCGTCCAGGTACCAGGGCGCGGCGGGATGGCGCGCTGACACAGCAAATACTTGCCGTCCTGCTCGATGATGCAGCCGGCAATGATTTTCGGATTGACGTAGTGGATGTAGCCGCAACCGCGGCACATCAGGCGCTCGTGCGTATCGCCCGGCGGCAGCTGAGACCTGAGGTCATTGCCGCCGCACTTTGGACAAAAGCTCGGGCTGAACATGGTTAGCGACCTATGCGAGGTTCTTTAAGCGCGATGGGCAGGGTGATTTCGGGGATCTTCCCGGTCTCTTCCTGTTTGCGCTTGAGGTAGTCCAGAGCGACCGCAGCGGCGGCGCGCACGTGATCGACGCATGCTTGGTGGGCGACCAGTGGATCACCGCCCTTGATTGCCTCGACCATGCGTTCCATTTCCTGATTACTGGCGCCACGACGATTTTCCTGGGACACCGAGGTAGCCCGAAGGTAGCTGATCCGTGCCTGCAACTGACGCAGTTGAGTGGCCGCCACGTGGTTGCCGGAGCCTTCGAGCAAGACGTCGTAGAAACCCTGGACCGAGTCGATGACCTGCTGCAGTTCGCCTTCTTTCAGGGCCTTGCGGTTTTCCTCAAGGGCTTTTTCCAGGGCCTTGATGTCCTTTGCCTTGGCGCGCAGGGTAAACAACTGGACGATCAAGCCTTCAAGCACGCAACGCAGTTCATAGATATCGACCGCATCGGCCAGCGTAATGATGGCGACCCTGGGTCCTTTGGCGTCCGCGAACTCCACCAGACCTTCGGATTCCAGGTGACGCAAGGCCTCGCGAACGGAAGTGCGACTGACCCCCAGGCGATCGCACAGATCGCGTTCGACCAGACGGTCTCCCGGCATGAGCTGGAAGTTCATGATGGCGCTTCGCAGTTTATCCAGCACGATTTCGCGCAGGGTAACGGGGTTGCGATTGACCTTGAAGCTGTCGTCGAGTGGCAGGCGTTTCATGGGGTCCGCTCTGAATGTGGCTGTCCATGCAAAAAGAGCACTTTGATTGCAAGAATCTCCGTGCTCGGTCCGATCAAACAGCCAAGGGTTAACTGGAGGCCTCGGCATCGGCTTCGGCGAACGCTTCACGGGCGAGCCGGAAACTGTCTACGGCAGCGGGGACACCGCAATAAATACCGACCTGAAGCAGAATTTCGCGTATTTGTTCACGAGTCAGTCCGTTACGCAAGGCGCCACGCACATGCAGCTTGAGTTCGTGAGGCCGATTGAGGGCCGAAATCATGGCCAAGTTTATCATGCTGCGCTCTTTAAGCGACAAACCCTCACGGCCCCAGACATGGCCCCAGCAGTACTCGGTGACCATTTCCTGCATCGGCCGGGTGAAGTCGTCGGCGTTCTCGATGGAGCGTTTCACGTAGGCTTCACCCAGCACCTGGGTGCGGATTTTCAGCCCCTGTTTATATTTCTCGTTGCTCATCGCTGTGTACTCCCGAAGTCTTCCAAACCGCCCATCAGGGTGTATTTGAGTTCCAGATAATCCTCGATGCCGTACTTGGAACCTTCACGGCCCAGGCCCGAGGATTTGATGCCGCCAAAAGGCGCGACTTCGGTGGAAATCAGCCCTTCGTTTATCCCGACCATGCCGTACTCCAACGCTTCGCTCATGCGCCAGGCGCGACCCAGATCGCGGGTGTAGCAATAGGCGGCGAGGCCGAATTCGGTGTCGTTGGCCATGTGGATCGCCTCGGCTTCAGTCTCGAAGCGGAACACTGCCGCCAGAGGGCCAAAGGTTTCCTCTTGGGCGACTTTCATTGAGGAGGTCACGCAGGCCAGCACCGTCGGCTGGAAGAAGCCGTGTCCGAGGGCATGACGCTCACCGCCGCAGAGAAGTTGAGCCCCCTGAGCGAGCGCGTCCTGAACGTGGTCTTCGACTTTGGCCACGGCGCGTTCGTTGATCAGCGGACCTTGATTCACGCCGGTGTCAAAACCGCTGCCGACGTGCAGTTGCTTGACCCGCTCAGCGAGGCGAGCGACGAAGGCGTCGTGAATGCCGTCCTGCACCAGGAAGCGATTGACGCATACGCAGGTCTGCCCGGCGTTGCGGAATTTGGCAATCAGCGCACCCTCAACGGCACGCTCCAGGTTGGCGTCGTCGAAGACGATGAAGGGCGCATTGCCCCCCAGTTCCAACGAGACTTTCTTCAGCGTAGGCGCGCACTGGGCCATCAGCAATTTGCCAATGGCGGTGGAGCCGGTGAACGACAGTTTGCGCACCAGCGGACTGGCAGTCAGCTCGCCACCGATGGCCACCGCATCGCCGGTGATCACGTTGAAAATACCTGGCGGAATGCCGGCCTGTTCCGCCAGCGCGGCCATCGCCAATGCCGAGAACGGTGTTTCCGGTGCCGGTTTGACGATGCACGGACAACCGGCAGCGAGCGCCGGGCCGGCCTTGCGGGTGATCATCGCCGCCGGGAAATTCCACGGTGTGATGGCAGCAACGACGCCGATCGGCTCTTTGCTGACCACGATGCGCGCATCGCCTTTATGGCTGGGAATGGTGTCGCCGTAGATGCGCTTGGCTTCTTCGGCAAACCACTCGATAAAGCTCGCGGCGTAGAGGATTTCACCCTTGGCTTCGGCCAGTGGCTTGCCTTGTTCGAGGGTGAGGATTTCTGCCAGCGCATCGGCATTTTCAATCATCAGCGCGTGCCAGCGTTTCAGCGTCTGGCTGCGTTCTTTAGCGGTCAGCGCACGCCAGGCCGGCCATGCTTTATTGGCGGCGGCGATAGCCTGACGGGCGTGCAAGGCACCAAGGTTCGGCACCCGGCCGATCAGCTCGCCGGTGGCCGGGTTAAAGATGTCCTGACAGGCGCCGTCCGGGGCATCTAGCCATTGGCCGTCGATGTAGGCCTGCTGACGGAAAAGTTGCGAGGCTGCTGGGCTCATACCGGCTCCCGTAGTAGTAATAAAAAAAGGGCCACACCGGGGGGTAGTTAGATGCAGCCCAAAAACAGACGTCAGGCCAGGGCGGGCAGGGGACCCAGCTTGCCTTTGTGATAGATCATCGGCGTTACCGGCTGGTCGGGCAGAATCAGATTCTTCACCGCACCGACGATAATCGCGTGGTCACCGCCGTCGTATTCGCGCCACAGTTCGCACTCGATGATCGCCGTGGCTTTGCCCAGCAGCGGGTTGCCCAGTGCGCTGAGGTGCCATTCGATATCCTTGGCCTTGTCCTTGCCTTTACTGGCAAAGGCATAGGCTTCGGCGGTCTGATCGGCAGACAACAAGTGAATCGCAAACTGCTTGCTGTCGCGCAGGATCGGGTACGTGTCAGAGGCATAGTTGGGGCAGAACAGCACCAGTGCCGGATCAATCGACAGCGCACTGAACGCACTGGCGGTAATGCCGACGATGCCGCCATCCGGGTCCAGGGTGGTGACCACCGTGACTCCGGACGGGAACGAGCTCATGACGTCTTTGTAGATGCCGGGTTCGATCATTTCGTCAATCTCCTAGCGCATCACAAACGGATCAGGCATTGGCGCCTGGGAAAGGTTGATCCACACCGTTTTAAGCTCGGTGTAGGCCAGCACCGAATCGATGCCGCTCTCGCGTCCATAGCCGCTGTTCTTGAAGCCGCCGATCGGCGCCATGGCCGACACGGCGCGATAGGTGTTGACCCAGATGATCCCGGAGCGCACGTCCCGGGCGAGGCGATGAGCCCTGCCCAGATCGCGAGTCCAGATGCCGGCAGCGAGGCCGAACTGCGAGTCGTTGGCAATCGCCAGCGCCTCGGCTTCGTCCTTGAATCGAATGACCGAGGCCACCGGACCAAAGACTTCTTCCTGCATGATCTTCATCGAGTTGCGGTCGCATTCGAACAAGGTCGGCTCGTAGAACCAGCCATCGCCCAGATTCTGCGCACGCTTACCGCCCAGACGCAGGCGCGCACCTTCGGCGATGGCATCGGCCACCAGGCCTTCGACGACGGCCAGTTGTTGCGCGGTGGCCATAGGGCCCATTTCGCTGCTGTCTTCCTGCGGGTTACCGATGCGGATGCGTTTGGCGCGTTCGACCAAACGATCGACGAACTCATCGTAGATTTCGTCCTGCACCAACAATCGCGAGCCGGAGACGCAACTCTGACCGGAGGCCGCGTAGATCCCGGCAATCGCGCCGTTGATCGCGCTGTCGAGGTCGGCGTCGGCAAAAATGATGTTGGGCGATTTGCCGCCCAGTTCCAGCGACAACTTGGCGAAGTTCTCGGCGCTGCTGCGCACCACATGCCGTGCCGTCGCGGCGCCACCGGTGAAGGCGATTTTGCGGATCAGCGGATGACGGGTGAGGGCCGCGCCGGTGCTTGGGCCATAGCCGGTAACGACGTTGACCACGCCCGGCGGGATGCCGGCTTCCAGCGCCAGACGGGCCAGCTCGAGAATGGTCGCCGAGGCGTGCTCCGACGGTTTGATCACGATAGTGTTGCCCGCGGCCAGGGCCGGGGCGAGTTTGATCGCGGTCAGGTACAGCGGACTGTTCCAGGGAATGATCGCGGCGACCACGCCCATGGCTTCGTGCACGGTGTAGGCAAACAGGTCCGGCTTGTCGAGGGGCAGGGTGCCGCCTTCGAGTTTGTCCGCCAGGCCTGCGGTGTAGTGGAAGAACTCTGGCAGATAGCTGACCTGGCCACGGGTTTCGCGGATCAGCTTGCCGTTGTCACGGCTTTCCAGCTGCGCCAGATGTTCCTTGTTTTCCGCGATCAGATCGCCCAGGCGTCGCAGCAGTTTGCCGCGGGCGGTGGCGGTCAGACTGCGCCAGGCCGGGCTGTCGAAGGCGCTCTGCGCCGCTTGTACGGCGCGCTCGACGTCGGCTTCGTCGGCATCAGGCAATTCAGCCCAGGCTTCGGCCAGCGCCGGGTTCAGGCTTTCAAAGGTCTTGCCGGACAGGGCATCGACCCATTCACCGCCGATGCACATCTGGAAGCGTGCGAGTGTCATGCAACGATCCCCTTTATTTGGTTTTGTCGGGAGTGCGCGGTGTCGAGAAACCCCAGCAGCAGCTGGTTGACCAGGCGCGGTGATTCTACGGGCATCATATGCCGCTGCTCGGCGAGCACGGCAACTGTCGCGCCGGGAATGCGGGCGGCCAATTGCTCGGCCATTTCCGGTGTCGAACCCGGGTCCAGTTCACCGGTGGCGATCAGGGTCGGCACCTGAATGCTGGCCAGATCATCAGCGCGGTACATGTCCTGGGTCGCGAACAGCTCATAGGTGGTCAGGTAACCCTGCGGGTCATTGTCTGCCAGGGTTTGGCGCAAGGCCGCGATCTGCGCCGGGTTAGCCGCCTGATATTCGCGGCTGAACCAGCGCGACAGGGCGGCTTCGGCGTTGGCATCCGGTCCGTGCTCGGCCGCTTGAGCAGTGCGGGCGATGACGCCGGCACGCTGTTCGGGGCTGCGATTGAACACGCTGTTGAGCACCACCAGACCTTGCAGGCGTTGCGGGTAATGCAAGGCAAATGCCCGCGCTACCAATCCACCCATTGAAAAACCGATCACCGTCGCCTGGGGCAATTGCAGGTGATCGAGCAGCTCCAGCAACTGGTCGGCATAGCCGAGCAGCGGAGTGCCGCTTTCCGGGCGCGGGCTGGCGCCATGGCCCAGCATGTCATAGGCAATCACGCGGTACTTCGTGGCCAGGCCAACGACCTGGCCGCCCCACATTTCTTTGTTCAGGCCCACGCCGTGGATCAAGACCACGGGCTGGCCTTGGCCGGTCGCCAGGTAACTGGTGCCAGCCGGGGTGAGTTCAGCGGTGAGCCGAATCATGGAGCGCTCCTGCATGCCTTTTTGTTGTTCTTACCGACCTTGATTACTGGGCGTTTTCAGCGGCCAGCTCTTCCAGGTCGATGTAACGGTTGCCGATGCGTGGGTGCAGGCGGCCGCCATCGGCGCAACCCAGCACCACCACGATTTCGTCGGCGCGCGGTGCATCTTCGATTTGCATTTCCAGGGTGATGTAGTGCGAACGCAGGCCTTCGTCGTCCTTGTGCATCATCGGGATCTGGATCGAGGTGCCCGGGCCGCCGCGCTTGTTAGTGAAGCTCAGGTAGCTCTTGGCTTTCACCGCTTCACGGTAATGGTTGCCAAAGCGCAGGGTGTGGATGACAGCGGAGGCGTGTTCAATTTCACCGTCGGCGCCCACGACAGCGGCCTTGCCATAAGCCTCGATCTTCTCGGCGCCGCCAATGATGCCCACCAGGCGCTCGACCATCAGCGCACCGAGGTCGGAGCAGTTGGCACGAATTTCCGGTTTCAGGTCTTCGACAAAGCCGCGACCCAGCCAAGGGTTTTTCATCACCACTGCCAAACCGACCATGGTCACTGGCTTATCAGTGGCCTTGCCGCCTTCGATAAAGGTTTCTTCGACATAGCTGACGATCTTGCGGATTTCGAAACTCATGAGCTGCTCCGTGTAGGGTGAGAGTGTCTGTGCGTATGATGGTATACCATAATACCGGCAGCGCAAGTCCCTGAAATGAGTTTCTGGTCGGCAGGCGATAAAAGGAGGGCAGGTATTGAGCCGTTGCCCGGAGTACATCGCTGCATCAAGGCTGGTTCTATCGATCGTGTAGCGGTCGATGGTTGATAGACGGTGAGGCGTACGACTACGGTACCTGTTGGGTCGAAAACCAGGATGTTCATTGCACCGGGATTTGTTGCTGTTCGGAATCACGCCTTGGGGAGGCTGTTATCGCGCTGCTGCTGTTGACGTCCTTGATCTGGACATCGGTCAACCTGCACGTAGGATTCTGGACTGCGGCTTCTATCGAATTCGATGCTCGATGAGTTAGGTGACGTTCGAATCCGAAGACAAGTGCAGTTATGGCTCAGCTACCGAATCGTAAAAAGTTGAGATTTGGAGGGGCCTTCATATGTGATTAAACCAGTGAAGGTAGAAGGGGGCGTGAACCGGCACGTTTTCACGGCGGTTTGACGAGGAACGCAAAAACACCCGGGATATTTTCGTCTACGCGGTGCCCCACTGCGTTCCAGTCGTACCATTGGAAAAGCCCAATGAAGGTACACATAGAGGTACAGAAATTTTCGAACTTAAAATTTTCCTCTATTTTCAGCGACGAAGAGGAGGGTTCGATTCCGGCTTCGACCATACATATCAAAGGCCTGCATGAGGAAACTCATGCAGGCCTTTGTCGTTTCTGCTCCGCAATTTTTGACAGGCAATCCTCGTCGACCTCAACTCTGGTGCCGCCATGCTCCGGAAGCGGCAGTGCGCCGAACGTAATCGCTGAAGTCTCGTGCAGGCCGGCCTAGTGCACGCTGAACCCCATCAGTCAGTGGCGTGTTGCGACCATCGAGCACCGTTGTGAAGAGGTACAACACCAGGTTGATTAACTGGGTTGGAAGCTGTGCCTGTTCTAACGCCTGACGATAATCTTCCGACGGCACAGCGGCGAAACGGATATCGCGCCCGGTTCCCTGAGCGATCTCATCGACCGCCTCGGCAAACGTCAGCGCCCGTGGCCCGGTCAATTCATAGAGTTGGCGCGAGTGCCCGGGTTGGGTCAGCGCCTGGACGGCGATTTCGGCGATGTCCTCCACATCGACGAAGGGTTCCGCGATGTTGCCGACGGGCAGCGCCAGTTCTCCTTCAAGAATGGGCTCCAGAAAATGCGCCTCACTGAAGTTCTGGAAGAACCAGCTTGCCCGCAGGATCGTCCAGTCGACACCGCTGTCCTGTATCACGCGCTCGGCTTGTTCCGCTTCGATCTCGCCGCGCCCGGACAGCAACACCAGTTTGCCGACGCCACTTTTGACGGCCAGGTCGGTAAACGCCTGAACTGTCTCAAGGGCGCCTGGTACGGCGAGGTCCGGCTGATAGGTAATATAAACCGCGTGAACACCATCAAGCGCTGCATCCCAGGTCGTCCGGTCTTCCCAGTCAAAGGGTGGATTCGCCTCGCGCGATCCCAGGCGCACAGTCAATCCCGCGGCGTTGAGATGTTGAGTGATTCTGCGCCCTGTTTTACCGGTCGCACCGAGAACGAGGATGGCGTCTTGTTTGTTTTTCATCGCGTTCATCTCCATCGGGTTATGTGAGTGATGCTCACGTTTAGAAGATGATAAACGCTCATGTTCTGCCGTCAACCAACGTGGGAGAGAAAACCGACGTGCGGACGCAACCTCTTGGGGGCATCCGTGGCGGGTGCTAAGGTGAGTGCTTGTCATGTTATTAATCGGGAACCACGCCAGTGCGAAAGAAAGCCGCCGCAGGGCTTGAGCAACCTGTTTCAGAGCCGAGCCGACGCAATCCCACGCAACAACGCAGTCGCGAGCGCCAGGAGCGAATTCTTGCCGTGGCGACTCAACTGATCGCGACCAAGGGCAGCGATCAAGTCAAGATGAGCGAAATTGCCGAACGCTCTGAGATCTCGATCGGATCGCTTTATCAGTACTTTCCCGACAAGAGTTCGGTCATTCGCACGCTGGCCGAGCGCTACAACGCCGCAAGCCGTCGCTGTATCGAAGAGGCGCTGGTCGCGGTGCAGGATGCGCAAGGGTTGGCGGATGCCTATTCGGACCTGCTGGATCAGTACTACGAGATCGTTCAGGCCGAGCCTGCGATGCGTGATATCTGGTCGGGTATGCAGGCGGACAAGCAGCTGCTGGCGTTGGAGCTGGAGGAGAGTCGCGTGGCGGGCGGGTTGCTGGCCGATGCGATGCTGCGGGTGTTTCCAGGCAGCGATGCGCAGCGAGTTGCTGATTCTGCCTTTCTGATCTGGCAGCTCGGAGAGGCGACCATGCGGCTGGCCATTTCATGTGCGCCCGAGGAGGGGCGGCGGTTGTTTGAAGCATTCAAGCGCATGTCGCTCGCGGAGATCATGGAGCCCATGTGCATGAAAGCGTCGGAGTCATAACCGAATCGGGCTGAGCAGAGCAAGTCGCCCCAAATGCAATTCACTGTGGGAGCGAGCCTGCTCGCGATGGCTGAGTATCAGTCAACATCAATGTTGAAAGACCGTCCTCATCGTGAGCAGGCTCGCTCGCACATTGAATCTTCATTGCCTTTAAACAAAAGGCTGGCCGGTAAAACCACGAGGTAGTCTTTGCAACCCGGTCATGGCGGTAAGCCGTTCTACCCAGGCTGCGCGCCAGTCATTGGCGGTGTGGGTGACTTTGGCCTTGCGTGCAGCACGGCGTGCTGCGTTGCGTTCGTCTTTGCGCGCGTCCTTGAACGCGTCGGTGTTTCGGCAGCTTCTGCACTTAACGCGGGTCAATTCGCTGCTTGATGTGAGATTGCTGCCTTTGTGACCGCAGGCCAGATGCCCGCTGACTTTGAAGTGGGTGACCATGGGACGTCTCCTTCGCGACGTGTGATCGTTTGACCCCCCGATAACGTCGACGTTCGCTGGCTGACAGACAGGCAAAAAAAAGGCCTGCATGCGGGCAGACCAGGGTATTTCTCAAAGGAGTGGTTCACTGTAGGACGTGTGTTGTGAACATTACGTGAAAAGAGGGCCACAAAAAAATCCCGGCGAAAGGCCGGGTGTGTGTGTAGCGCAAGATAATCAGACAGGCACGGGCGCGGTGACGATGGAGTCGCCGTTCATGCTTCCTGAATCAGGCCCTGTACTCGTGTCGCGCGTCCAGATCGAATCATCTGAACCGCGGAAGAGGCGGGTCGACAGGTTTTAACGAAGACAGGGTGTTTCGAATCAGTGGCGCGTCTTTCTCGATGTCGTTCAGGCGGTCACGAATTCTGAGGGCTGTCGGGTGCCCTCCTTGATGATCTACCCAGTCGGCAATCTCCTTGCACGCAGCGGCAAGTCGAGCCTGGCGGGAGTCGAGCAGGGTGAGCAGGGTGGTGATGGACTCTTTTTCGGACATGGCAAACACCTCCGTTCAAGAAACCTGACAAATAGCAGCAAAAAGCCCGCGTGGTGCGAGCTCTCTGCCGATGGGGTCGCTGGTCCTTCAGCTGATTTCAGTATAGACGCAGACTTCAGCCTTGGCGGACCTTCACTTGTGACCTGGCATTGAGCTGCTGGCATTCACGCTTGGCATCTTTTTCAAGATCAAAACCGTCACCGATGAAACCATGGGTGCGGGTATCGAAGATGCGATACCAGACTTCGGCCTCGGGTGGCGAGTGACCAACTTCTCCGGCACGGCGGCCATGAATGATGATCTTGTTGCATTGTTGCACAACGAAAATGTCTTCCATGGCGTCACCGCAGCTGGTTCATGTCCACATCAACTATAGAAGTTCTTTGCGATCGTGCAAAAAACGGACGGGTCATTTCGTCGATTCGGTTGCCGCGATCATCTTTTCCAGATACATGGCCAGCCCGACTTCCTCTGCCCTGAGCCCTTTACGCAGCCTCGGCCGGGGCAGTTGGGCCAGGGCGCCGAGCATGAAGCCTTCGAGCACCGCCGGGTGGATGTAGCACTTGCGGCACACCGCCGGGGTGTTGCCGAGTTGCCTGGCGACGTTCTTGACCATCTCCACCACATGCCGTTTCGCATCCGACTCGGGTTCCCACTGCAACTCGCGCAGCACCGACAACGCCAGAGCACTACCCGCCCAGGTGCGGTAATCCTTGGCCGTGAAGTCGGCGCCGGTAAGGGTTTGCAGGTAGGCATTCACGTCTGAGGAACTGACGGTGTGCCGCTCGCCATTTTCGTCCAGGTACTGAAAGAGGTTTTGCCCGGGAATCTCCAGGCAGCGCTTGATGATTCGCGCCAGGCGTCGGTCTTTTACGGTGATCTGGTGCTCGACACCACTCTTGCCGCGGAACTGGAACAGAATCGCACTGCCGTTGACCTCGACGTGACGGCTGCGCAGGGTGGTCAGGCCGTACGAGCGATTTTCCCGCGCATATTGAGTGTTGCCGACCCGGATCAGCGTCGCATCGAGCAAGGTAATGACGGTGGCCATGACTTTGTCTCGGCTGAAACCGGGTGCGTCCAACAGTGCTTCAAGTTGTTTGCGCAGTTTCGGCAGTGCCAGGCCAAAGTCCCGCAGGCGCGAGTATTTGTCGGCATCGCGGACTTCGCGCCAGCGCACGTGATAACGGTATTGTTTGCGCCCGCGAGCGTCACGCCCGGTGGCTTGCAAATGGCCGCGTGGGTCAGCGCAGATCCACACATTTGTGTAGGCCGGCGGCACCGCAAGGGCGTTGAGGCGTTTTATTTCGTCGGGATCGGTAATGCGCTGGCCTGCCGGATCGAAGTAGCAGAATTTGCCACGCAATAGTTTGCGGGTGATTCCAGGCTGCGTGTCATCGACATAATGCAGGTCGGGTGGCAGCACATCGGGCAGCGCGGTGTCGGACATGGCGAAAATCCTTGGCGATCAAGTCAGGGGGCCTGTACAGCCATTGACCGCGCCCGTTCGCCGTGGTGCCGACGATTTACGCCAGGACGGCCACCGCTTTGATCTGCGCCCAGAGTTGCTGGCCGGGGTGCACGCCCAGTTGGTCCCGGGAGTAGCGAGTGATGCGTGCCAGCAACGGCGTGCCAGCGGCATTCAGGCGGATCAGCACGTGGGCGGCGTTATCGGCGCCGATTTCACTGATCACCGTCACCGGCAAGCGATTGAGGATGCTGCTTTGCTCGACACCTTGCAGGCTCAGGCTGACATCCCGTGCCTGGACCTTGCAGCGCAGTGCCTGACCTTGGCTCATCGGAGCGTGCGCCACGCGAATGCTCAGGTCGGTATCGGGCAGTTGCAACGTCAGCAATTGGTAGTGGGGGTCATAGGCGCTGACCTGTCCTTCAATCACCACGCCGGCATCGTCGCCCAGCGCCAAGGGCAAGTCGAGACGCGCCAGGGTTTCGCCGATGGGGCCACTGGCCAGCGCCTTGCCGTCGCTCATCAGGACGATGTGGTCGGCCAGTCGGGCGACCTCATCCTGAGAGTGGCTGACGTACAGCACCGGGATGTCGAGCTCATCGTGCAGGCGTTGCAGGTAAGGCAGTATTTCGTTTTTGCGCTGGCTGTCCAGCGCCGCCAGCGGTTCGTCCATCAGCAACAGCTTCGGGCTGGTGAGCAGCGCACGGGCGATGCCGATTCGCTGCCGTTCGCCACCGGAGAGGTGCTGCGGATGGCGGTCCAGCAGATGACCGATGCCCAGCAGCTCAGTGGCATGCGCCATGTCGACCCGACGTTGCTGCTTGGGAATGCGCTTGAGACCAAATTCCAGATTGGCCAGCACCGACAGATGGGGAAACAGACTCGCTTCCTGGAAGACGTAACCCAGCGCGCGTTTATGCGGCGGTACGAAAATCTTCCTGTCGCTGTCCTGCCAGACTTCATCGTTGACCTGGATAAAGCCCTGTTCGGGGCGTTCCAGACCAGCGATACAGCGCAGGCACGTGGTCTTCCCTGAACCGGAATGTCCGTAAAGTGCCGTCACCCCACGGCCGGGCAATTGCAGATCCACCTCCAGGGCGAATCCCGAATAATTCAGTTTCAGTCGCGTATGAATCATCGATCAGCTCCAGCCCGCTTTGGTTTTACGGCTGGAGTAGAGCGCCAGCAACACGACAAAGGAGAACACCAGCATTGCCCCGGCCAGCCAATGGGCCTGGGCGTATTCCATGGCTTCAACGTGATCGTAGATCTGCACCGAGACCACGCGGGTCTTGTCGGGAATGTTGCCGCCGATCATCAGCACTACGCCGAACTCGCCGACGGTATGGGCGAAACCGAGAATGGCCGCGGTGATGAAGCCGGGTCGAGCCAGCGGCAGGATCACGCTGAAGAAGGTGTCCCAAGGATTGGCGCGCAAGGTGGCGGCCACCTCCAGCGGGCGAGTGCCAATGGCGGAAAAAGCGTTTTGCAGCGGCTGGACCACAAAGGGCATCGAATACAGCACCGAACCGATCACAAGGCCTGCAAAACTGAAAGTCAGGGTGCCGAGCCCCAGTGACTGGGTGAATTGGCCGACAAAGCCGTGAGGGCCAAGGGCCAACAACAAATAAAAGCCGATCACCGTGGGTGGCAGGACCAGGGGCAGGGCGACGATGGCCCCGACCGGGCCGCGCCACCAGGATTGGGTGCGCGACAGCCATAACGCAATCGGAGTGCCGATGATCAACAGGATAACCGTCGTCAGGGACGCCAGTTTCAGGGTCAGCCAGATGGCGGAAAAGTCGGCACTCGTCAGCGTCATTTAGAGTTGGTAACCGTAGGATTTGATGATAGCGGCGGCTTTTGGTCCCTTGAGGTAGTCAACCAATGCCTTGGCAGCCGGGTTGTCCTTGCCCTTGTTGAGGATCACCGCATCTTGTTTGATCGGGTCGTGCATGTCGGCCGGAACGATCCAGGCCGAACCGCCGGTGACTTTGCCGTCTTTGTAGATCTGCGACAAGGCCACGAAGCCGAGTTCGGCGTTGCCGGTGGAAACGAACTGATAGGCCTGGGTGATGTTCTGGCCCTCAACAACCTTGTCTTTGACCTTGTCGGTCAGTCCCTGCTTGGCCAGCACTTGAGTGGCGGCCAGGCCATAAGGCGCCGCCTTCGGGTTGGCAATGGAGAGATGCTTGTAATCGTTGTTTTTCAGCACATCGCCCTTGGCATCAACGTAACCCTCTTTGGCTGACCACAGCGCCAGCGTGCCGATGGCGTAAGTGAAGCGCGAACCCTTGACGGTATCGCCTTCGGCTTCGAGTTTTTGCGGGGTGGTGTCGTCCGCCGAGAGGAACACTTCGAACGGCGCACCATTCTTGATCTGGGTGTAAAACTGGCCGGTCGCACCAAAGGAGGTGATCAGTTTATGCCCGGTGTCTTTCTCGAAATCTGCAGCGATGGCCTGGAGCGGCGCGGTGAAGTTGGCCGCGACGGCCACCTGGACTTCGTCCGCCTGAGCGGACCCGAAAGCGAATACAGCGAGCAGGCTTGCGAGGCAGATGGGGGCAAAACGTGAGTCACGAATGGACATGAAACGGCTCCGTTATAGGCAAATGCAGCGAGGTGTAACGCTATATAGCGAAATATATAGCGAAATGCCTGAAAACGGAATTGTTGGACGCTGAAGTCGCGCATGACCTGTAGCAGCTGCCGAGTAACACGAGGCTGCGTTCGGCTGCGAAGCAGTCGTAAATCCAGGCGCCACGGTTAACCTGAATGACCGCGGTGGCTGGTTTGACGACTGCTGCGCAGCCGAACGCAGCCTCGTGTTACTCGGCAGCTGCTACAACAACATGCGTTACCGATGAAGCAACTTGGCCAGGCCTTCCTCCGCCAAACGCCGGGTCAGCTCCGCCGTGGTCATTTCAACGCCCAACGTGAACGCCTGCCCGGCCCAGAGGTTGCTGAAATCCGCTTCACCCTTGGCGCGCAACGGCATCAACGCACCACCGGCCAAAGGGAAGGCTGGTGCTTTATCGCTCATGGGCCCGAGTTCGCGCATCACCCGATTGAGAATCCCCCGTGCCGGGCGGCCGGTGAAAAGGTTGGTCACCGCGGTTTCGCTTTCCTTGGCTGTGCGCAACGCTTTGTGGTGAGACGCGCTGACCTTGGCTTCCGGCGTGAACAGATAAGCCGTCCCCACCTGCACCGCAGAAGCGCCCAACAGAAACGCCGCCGCAACGCCCCGGGCATCGCTGATCCCGCCCGCTGCAATTACCGGCACTTTTACCGCATCGACGATCTGAGGCACGAGGGCGAATGTGCCCACCTGGCTGCTCAAGTCATCGCTGAGAAACATCCCGCGATGTCCGCCCGCCTCGTAGCCCATGGCGATGATCGCGTCGCAGCCCTGTTGTTCCAGCCAGATGGCTTCTTCGACCGTAGTCGCCGAAGAGAGAATTTTCGCCCCCGTGGCTTTTACTCGATCCAGCAGCGATTTTTCCGGCAGGCCGAAGTGAAAGCTCACGACTTCGGGGCGAAATTCTTCGAGCACTTCGCAGGCGGCGTTATCGAAAGGGGCGCGATTGGATACCGGCGTGGGTGCATCAAAATCGACGCCCAGTTCCCGGTAATAAGGTTCCAGCAAATTCTTCCAGTCCCGAGCGCGTTGCTCATCGGCGGCTGGCGTCTGATGGCAAAAATAGTTGATGTTGAACGGGCGCTGGCTGTGTTGACGGATGGTCGTCAGCTCTTCGCGCAGCTGTTCGATGCTCAGCATTGCCGCAGGCATCGAGCCCAGGCCGCCGGCGTTACTCGCCGCGATGACCATGGCCGAACCGGTTGCTCCGGCCATGGGGGCCTGGATGATCGGCAGTTCAATGCCAAGCAGGTCAAGAATGCGGGTGTCTGGCCATTGGCTCATTTGAATAATTCTCCGACGGGTAGACCGGTTTTTTACCAGCAATGGCTGACGCAGGGCCAGCCGACTTTTGTATCCGGGACGTTTTCCGGTATTCCAGGACCGAAAAAAAAGCGTAGCCGCATGTCATGGAAAGGCTCGGCGCTTTGGCGGTTTGGCTAAAGTCTTGTACGGCCAGATGTTTCTTTGTGGTATTTCAATGGCCTCACCACCTGATTGATTCCATTGAGAGGCAATGATGTTCAAAGGTATTTTGATCGACAAAGACGACAGCGGTTACCGGGCCACACTGCAAGAGATCAATGACGATCAACTGCCTGAGGGCGATGTGACGGTGCGCGTGGCGTACAGCACGCTGAACTTCAAGGATGGCCTGGCGATCACCGGCAGCAGCCCGGTGGTCAGGAAATTCCCGATGGTGCCGGGGATCGATCTGGCCGGTACGGTCGAAGTCAGTGATCATCCGGACTACAAGGTGGGAGACCAGGTCCTGCTCAATGGCTGGGGCGTGGGTGAAGGGCATTGGGGCGGACTGGCGCAAAAAGCGCGACTTAATGGCGACTGGCTGATTGCTTTACCCAAGGAATTCACCGCGGCCCAGGCCATGGCAATCGGCACGGCCGGTTACACGGCGATGCTGTGCATCCTGGCGCTGGAACATAACGGCGTAACGCCTGAGCAGGGCGAAGTCCTGGTCACCGGTGCCAACGGCGGTGTAGGCAGTTTCGCCATCGCGCTGCTGAGCAAGCTCGGCTATCGCGTCGTGGCGTCCACGGGCCGCACCTCCGAGCACGATTATCTCAAGCAACTGGGTGCCAGGGAGATCATCGATCGCGCCACGCTTTCCGAGCCGGGCAAACCGTTGGCCAAGGAGCGCTGGGCGGCGGTGATCGATTCGGTCGGCAGCCACACGTTGGCCAACGCCTGCGCCAGCACCAAGGCCAATGGCACGATCGCCGCCTGTGGGCTGGCACAAGGCATGGACTTTCCGGCCTCCGTCGCGCCGTTCATTTTGCGCGGCGTGACATTGGCCGGGATCAACAGCGTGACCCAGCCCAAAGCCAAACGGGTACAGGCCTGGAATCGCCTGGCCAAGGATCTGGACTTCACGTTGCTGCCGCTGATCAGCCATGAAATCGGCTTGAGCGAAGCCATCGACGCCGCGCCGTGCTTGCTCGCCGGGCAATTGCGCGGGCGGGTTGTGGTCGATGTGAATCGCTGATCAGCGAGTCTCGCGTTCCAGCAACTGGCGCTTGCGTTCAACGCCCCAGCGATAGCCCGACAGGTTGCCGTCACTGCGCACCACGCGGTGGCAAGGAATCGCCACCGCAATGCTGTTCGCGCCACAGGCCTGGGCCACGGCGCGCACGGCTTTGGGAGCGCCGATACGCTGAGCGATATCGGCGTAGCTCGCGGTACTGCCCGCAGGAATCTCCCGCAGTGCCTGCCAGACTCGCTCCTGAAACGCCGTACCGCGCACGTCCAGCGGCAAGTCCAGGCCAATGGCCGGGGCTTCGATAAACCCCACAACCTTGGCGATCAACTGCTCGAACGCGTGATCGGAGCCAATCAGATTCGCACGCCGAAACTTGTCCTGAAGATCGCAGACCAGTTGATGCGGATCATCCCCCAACAATATCGCGCAAACGCCGCGTTCACTTTGCGCCACCAGAATCGCCCCCAGGGAACACTGACCGACGGCAAAGCGGATGTCGGTGTTCTGGCCCGCCGCGCGGTAATCGCCGGGCTTCATGCCCAGCAGCTGATCGGCCGACTCATAGAAGCGACTATTGGAGTTGAAACCGGCGTCGTACAGGGCGTCGGTGACCGAGCCGCCGTCGGCCAGGCGTTCGCGAACCTTGCGTGAGCGATGGGCCGTGGCGTAACCCTTGGGTGTCAGCCCGGTCACCGCTTTGAACACTCGGTGAAAGTGGAAGCTGCTCAGACCCGCAGCGTCTGCCAGTTCAGTCAACGCAGGTAGATTTTCGGCGGACTCAATGTACCGGCAAGCGGCGGCCACGGTTGCCGCGTGCTGTGCGGCGGCGTCGCTTTGATCCTTTGTGGCCCGTTTGCTCGGACGATAACCCGCCGCCTGGGCTTGTTCCGCCGTGTCGAAAAACTCGACATTCTGCGGGTTCGGCAAGCGCGCCAGGCTGCTGGGGCGGCAATAGATCCCGGTGGTTTTCACGGCATAGACAAACTGCCCGTCGGCGCCGGGATCCCGTGCAACGACGGCGGCCCAGCGAGGATCGTTCTCGGTGGCAATCTTTGTCGAATGAGTTGTCATGGCTTCATGTCCGTTGACCCGTTTCCTTCAGATTAACCAGCCCGCAAAACCGCGGCACCCCGAGTCTTGCGGTTGAATTCGAGGGCTTCATCCGGCGGTTCGAAAGGTGAAGTTGATCCGTTGTTCACCCAGGCGCGGGTGATGGCCGTCCTTGATCGGCAGCACGCCGTGATAACGCAAGCGATCAACGCCGCCCCAGACCACGATATCGCCATGCAACAGCGGTACGCGTTGGCTTTTATCGCTTCGTTCAAAACCGCCAAACAGGAAGATGGCAGGCAACCCCAGCGACACCGAAACGATCGGTGCTGCGTAGGAACCTTCGTCCTTGTCCTGGTGCAATGACATCTTCGCCCCGGGGACATAGCGGTTGATCAGGCAGGAATCCGGCACAAAATCGGCAAATCCCGCTTCCCGTGCCGCGGCCTGTGCCAGTTCGAAAAACACCTGGGGCATCTCGGGCCAGGGTTTTCCGGTCTGTGGGTCATTGCGCGTGTATTTGTAGCCGCTGCGGTCCGTGGTCCAGCCCCAGGTGCCGCAACTGCTCAAGGCCACCGACATGGTAAAGCCGCCGGGCGTGATCATCTGCCGAAACGGCGCGGCCGTCAGAACCGCTTCCAGTGCGGGTAGCAACTGATCGAGCCGGGGCAGGGCGAAGCCGCGCAAGACGTAGGACTGTTCGCCGATCTGCTCGCGTCTTGGCGCTTGCTCGGGCTCGGCGTCGGCAAACAAATCCAGGGTGGTCGGGCTCATGGGGTCATAACGCATCGTGAAAGATGATTCCAAGGGTATGCCGTTTTCCACTGTGCAGGCGACTCACGCCATGGCGCATCGTCACTCGGTAATAGCCACGAACGCCTTTGACCGGGCGCTGGCTGACCGCAAAGATCAAACCATCGCCTTTTTTCAGACCGATAACCTGAGGCCGTGACTGCATCCGCGGGCGTTGTTCGGTCAGCACAAACTCGCCGCCGGTGAAATCTTCGTCCGGTTCTGACAGAAGAATCGCCACTTGCAGCGGGAACACGTGTTCGCCGTACAGATCCTGATGCAAGCAGTTGTAGTCCTGCGGGCCATATTGCAGCAATAACGGAGTCGGGCGCTCCTGACCGGCGGCATGGCAGCGTTGCAGAAATGCTTCGTGCGTGTCCGGGAAACGGGTCGGCAGGTCCATGCATTCGTACCAGCGGTTGGCGATCGGCACCAGCCGAGGGTAGAGCGCGCTGCGCAAGCGGGCGACCGGGTCCGGTAGCGGGTATTTGAAATACTTGTACTCGCCACGGCCAAAGCCGTGACGCGCCATCACAACTTGCGAGCGAAAGGGGCCTGGCTGGGCGTAGAGGGCGCTGACTTCGTCGCACGTCTGCGTACTTAAAAGCGACTTGATGACGGCGCAGCCATCCTGATCGAGTTGTTGCTCCAGGGTTGCCCAGTCCAGCGCATCGAAGGCTTGCTCGCTCATCGTTGAGCCTCGCGATCCAGCAACTGCCGTTTGCGCTCCAATCCCCAGCGATAGCCGCCAAGGCTGCCGTCCTGGCGCAGCACCCGATGGCAAGGCACGATAACGGCCACCGGATTTGCGCCACAGGCATTCGCCACCGCCCGAAAAGCGCTGGGCTGGCCAAGGCGTTGGGCGATATCGCGGTAGCTGGCGGTTTCGCCGACGGGGATTTGCCGCAAGACTTCCCAGACCCGGCGTTGAAATACGCTGCCGGTCAAATCCAGTGGCAGATCGAGTGCGCTGCGCGGGTCTTCGAGGTGCCGCAGGGTTTGCTCCAAAGCCGGCATCAAACCTTCATCGTGCTGCGGGGTGGGTTGGCCGGGGAAGCGCCGAGCCAGATCGCGCTCGAGCGTGATCAAGTCGTTGCCAAGCAACAACGCGCACAGGCCCTCGGCGCTGAACGCCAGCATCAAGACGCCAAGGCTGGAAGTGCCGCTGATGTAGCGAATCGGGGAAGTAAGCATGTTCTGACTCCTTAACCAAAGGTCGAGGTGGCCAGTCTAGGGAGCGCCATGGGAGTGAACACTCCGGCGCTTGCGGTCGAATTCGAAACGGGCGCGGAGCATGACGTCCTTGTTGTCGCTCCGGATGCCGGGTCGCGTTACAGCGCTTTGCTGACGGCGATGTCGCTGATGACGTCTTCGCTCGAACCATGAAGGGCGTCCAGCGCGACTTTGGCTTCTTCTTCGGTGCCGTTTTCAAGCTGGGCAAATTCGAAGCGGCGTTCGCCGTTGAGTTTGTATTTGATGACGTACTTGGTCGTCTGGGCCACGGTCATACCTGCCTGTCTTCGTGTGGGAGCGTCACTCAGCTCAGTTTCGTGCTGGAGCGACGGATGATCTTGATCGAGTGCGTCAGGGTCGGTTTGCGGGTCACGCTGATCGGCCGGCGGTTGACCGTGTCGATGGTGATGTTCCAGAAACCGGTAGTTGGCGCAGTGATTCGGGCCGGGAAGGTGTCGAACGCACCGCCGTGGTAAGTGTGACGGCCGCCGTTCTTGAAGCTGCGGAAGTTGGCGTCGTTCATCAAACGGATGTTGCAAGTTTGGGAGCACTGGATGACGACGATGTCGTCTTCGTTGAGGTGCTCGCGCTGGTGGATAAATTTCATGAGGCGCCTCCAGAAGGGCTTTTTCTACAAAATCAAAACGATAGCATGGGCGATTGGCGCAGTTTATCAGCCCGGACAGGTTATTATCCGGTCGTCGGGGTTCGCTTTGACAATTAAAAACAGTTATTCGGAATTCTATGAGCGATAAACGCAGTGAGCCTCGGAGAAAATTGGCATTTGTGCTGTCGGAGGGTCTTTATCGGAGGTTATATATGAAGTGGGGTTCGTTGGTCTTGCCGTTGGCATTGGTAGTGAGTGGCTGTGCGAGTGTCTCGGAGATTAACCAGACGCTGCCTACCATGAACGTGATCTCAGGCAAAAAGCCCAATGAGTACGCGCAATGTCTGGTTGAAAAACTGGCCGACAGTCGTGGTGCCCTGCAAGTGGAGTCGCACAAGGACGGGATGCGCGTGATCGTACCGGCGAAATTCTCGACGGCCCCGGCAGCGGTGTTCGACATCGAAGACCGCTCGGGTGGCAGCGGTATCAAGCTGCATGAGCGCATGTCCAATGTGCCGGTGCGTCCAAAGGACGTACAGAAAGCCGCCAATGCGTGCATTTCCGGCTGATAGACTGGCCACTGTTCATACCGATGCCGTCAAAGTCATGCTTTGGCGGCATTGTCATTTCTGGAGTCAAGCATGAAGCGAGAGCAGGTACGGGAATGCCATGCAGAGGGGCTGATCTCTGCCACCCACGTCATTCAAAATCCGGCGAATCCCGGGGAATGGATCGTATTTTTCAAGAAAAGCGCCGGGCGCAGTTATTTCCTGGTGGATGATAATGACGAGGTCGAATCGTTTGGTCGTCTCGACGATTTGATCGAGACCGTGCGCGGCCTCGGGATCAAATTCGCGGAAATTCACATGTAGGGCAGGGCGCCTTACTTGCAGACCACCACGACGCTGCGGTTCTTGAAGTTGCCGACATCAACGCCCAGGGTCTTGTCGCTTTCCTCGGGCGCCGGTGTTCCATCGGTGCCGACAATCCGGTAGCCGGTACCGGCGCAGGACGCATCGGCTTTTTCATAGCACGTGGCCCAGGAATTGGCTTCGCCGGAGCAATCGATTGCCAAACCTTGCTCGCCGTTGTTCAGGTACATCTTTTCGGAAGTGGCGCAACCGCTCAGGGCCAGGATCGCAATCAGGGGCAAAAATCTGTTCATGTTCATAGTGTCGTCTTCAGCGAGGGGGGGCTAGACGCTCTGACAGCGCCAGTGTGAAAAGGTTATAGCGATTGGCCACTTGTTTGCACCCGACCACAAAAAAGCCCTGCTCGATGGCAGGGCTCTGCGAGTGCTGCAGGAGATCAATCCTGATTCTTGCCGCGTCGCTTTGGCGCGGGGGGCGTGTAGTCGAGCACCGACGCCACTTCAATCGCCATCGCTTCGGTGGGTAACGGCCCGGAAACATCTTCGCCATTGGTGGCGGTAATGTGCCACTGGCCATCTTTTCCTATGTCGACCGTGTACCCGTTGATGATTTTTGCTACGGTCATCTATCTGTCTCGTTCACTGGTTCAAAGTCGCCATGATACCGGCAAATGCTCGCATCGGGGGACGATAAGCGTATGGTAGTCCAGTTTGCCGGCCTCTTTGAGCTACGCTGATTTGACCGCACAAAAATGCGGATGGAACTATCCGCGGGAATATTTCTCTATGATGGCATCGGTTAGCCAGTGCGGGGCATTGTAAGGTGCACGCCGCCTGATTAGACTGCGCCGAAACTCGTACACACAGCCCTTTCAAGGACTTATATGATCAAGAAATGCTTGTTCCCAGCAGCCGGTTACGGTACTCGCTTCCTGCCAGCGACTAAAGCCATGCCCAAAGAAATGCTGCCGGTGGTAAACAAGCCACTGATCCAGTACGGCGTCGAAGAAGCACTGGACGCTGGTTTGACTGAAATCTCCATCGTCACCGGTCGCGGTAAACGCGCCCTGGAAGACCACTTCGACATCAGCTACGAGCTGGAAAACCAGATCAAAGGCACCGACAAAGAGAAGTATCTGGTCGGTATCCGCAAGCTGCTCGACAACTGCTCGTTCTCCTACACCCGCCAGACCGAAATGAAAGGCCTGGGCCACGCGATTCTGACCGGTCGGCCGTTGATCGGCGACGAACCGTTCGCCGTAGTCCTGGCGGATGACTTGTGTGTCAATCTGGAAGGCGACGGCGTACTGACCCAGATGGTCAAGCTGTACAAGCAGTTCCGCTGCTCGATCGTTGCTATCCAGGAAGTCGATCCGCAAGAAACTCACAAGTACGGCGTTATTGCCGGTGAAATGATCCGCGACGACATCTACCGTGTTCACAGCATGGTCGAGAAGCCAAAGCCTGAAGATGCACCGTCGAACCTGGCGATCATCGGCCGTTACATCCTGACCCCGGACATCTTCGACCTGATCGAACAAACCGAGCCAGGCAAGGGTGGTGAAATCCAGATCACCGACGCTCTGATGAAGCAAGCCCAGAACGGCTGCGTCATGGCCTACAAGTTCAAAGGCAAGCGGTTTGACTGCGGTGGCGCCGAAGGCTACATCGACGCGACCAACTTCTGCTTCGAGAACTTCTACAAGACTGGCAAGGCTTACTGATAGCGCTTGACCTACTTGTATTGAAAAGCCACCTTCGGGTGGCTTTTTCATTTTCCGCCCCCATATCGCTTGCAGCGCTTGCCCAACGGACGTCTGCGGGTATGCTGGTTGCCTGCCGAGGAGATTGAAAATGGCCTACGATTTTGACCTTTATGTGATTGGCGCCGGTTCTGGCGGTGTGCGAGCTGCGCGTTTTGCCGCCGGTTATGGCGCGAAAGTGGCTGTGGCCGAAAGCCGTTACCTGGGCGGTACGTGTGTGAACGTTGGCTGCGTGCCGAAGAAGTTGCTGGTCTACGGCGCGCACTTCGCCGAAGACTTCGAGCAGTCTTCGGGCTTCGGCTGGACGCTGGGCGAAGCGAAGTTTGATTGGGCAACGCTGATCGCCAACAAGGATCGCGAGATCAATCGCCTGAATGGTATTTATCGCAATTTGCTGGTCAACAGCGGTGTGACCTTGCATGAAGGCCATGCCAAAATCGTCGACCCGAACACGGTCGAAATCAATGGCGAACGCCACACCGCCAAGAATATCCTGATTGCTACCGGCGGCTGGCCGCAGATCCCGGAGATTCCGGGGCACGAGCACGGGATCAGTTCCAACCAGGCGTTCTTCCTCAAAGAGCTGCCAAAACGCGTTCTGGTAGTGGGCGGTGGTTACATCGCTGTCGAATTCGCCGGGATCTTCCACGGGCTCGGCGCCGAGACCACGTTGTTGTATCGCGGCGAGCTGTTCCTGCGCGGCTTCGACGGTGCAATACGCAAGCATCTGCAGGAAGAGCTGACCAAACGCGGCATGAATCTGCAATTCAACGCCGACATCGAGCGCATCGACAAACAGTCTGATGGCAGCCTGAAGGTGACACTCAAGGATGGTCGCGAGCTGGAGGCGGATTGTGTGTTCTACGCCACCGGTCGCCGTCCGATGCTCGACAATCTCGGGCTGGAAAACACCGGCGTCAAACTCGACAAGAAAGGTTTTGTCGAGGTCGATGATCAGTATCAGACCGCAGAGCCGTCGATCCTGGCGCTGGGCGATGTGATCGGCCGTGTTCAGCTGACGCCCGTCGCACTGGCTGAAGGCATGGCTGTGGCGCGTCGTTTGTTCAAGCCTGAGCAATATCGCCCGGTCGATTACAAGATGATTCCGACTGCCGTGTTCAGCCTGCCGAACATCGGCACGGTGGGATTGAGCGAGGAAGAGGCGCGCGAAGTCGGCCACGACGTGCAGGTTTTCGAAAGCCGTTTCCGCCCGATGAAGCTGACCCTGACCGAATGCCAGGAGCGCACGCTGATGAAACTGGTGGTCGATGCCAAGACCGACAAGGTCCTGGGTTGCCACATGGTCGGGCCGGATGCCGGTGAGATCGTTCAGGGTCTGGCGATTGCCTTGAAGGCTGGCGCAACCAAGCGCGATTTCGACGAAACCATCGGCGTGCATCCTACTGCCGCCGAAGAGTTCGTCACCATGCGTACGCCGGTTGCCGGTTAATCACTCTTATCGGTCTCTGATGCGTCTGGCGCTGTCGCAATGACGGCCGCCAGGCGCAGGCTTTCATCGAGGCTCGCCTGAGTCTTGAGCAATTCCATTTCCAGCACTTTGTTTATCTGCGACTGCTCGTCGACGTTTTGCTTGAGCGACTGACTTTCCAGCAGGGCGGCGCGCAAGCGTTCCTGGAGGAGGGTGCGTTCGCTGTCGATGCGGTTGACCTGCTCCAGCAGTTGATCCTGGCGGCTGTGGGTGTGTTTGAGTTGCTCCTGCAGCAGCCCCAGTTCCCGCAGCGTTCCGCGGTTCTCGGTGAGCAAGCGCTCATTGTCGCGGTGCAGTTGAGTAATCTCATCCTGACGCACCAATGCGCTTTGCTGGGCCTGGCGCAATTCCATTTGAATCTGCTGCACCTGGCCTTCGTGGCGGCTTTGCTCCTGCTCGCGCTGTTCCTTGACGGCGTTGCGGTAGTGTTCCAGGGCCTCGCGTGCGTGCAGGTGCTTTTCTTCCAGTGAGCGGATCTGCTCATCCTTGTCCTGCAAGCGCAGTTCGAAATCGGCCAGCGCCTGGTTCAGTCCGGCGTTGCGGGTTTGCTCGGTCTGCAACATGGAGCGGATTTCTTGCAGGGTATCGGACTCTTGAGTCAGTGCCAGGCTTTGAATCTCGTATTGCTGGTGCAATTCAGTGTTGGCTTGCCGGGCTTCAGTCAGCTGAATTTCCAGCTCTTTTCGTTGCTGATCGAACTGCGCGCGAGCCTGGTCGATGGGTTCTTGCGCCTGCTCCTTGAGGCGTTGCGCCAGGCGCGAGACCAGGCCTGCCAGCTCATCATCGATAGGTTCTGAAGGCGTTTCGGCGCGTTCGCTGCCGTCATCCAGTTCCTTCAAATAGCGGTGAATGGTGGTTTTTGAGCCGGTATTGCCCATCTCGATTCGTACTGCATCGATGCTGGGGTTTTCGCCACGGGCGAGGATTGCCAAACGTGCCGCCTGCACCACCGCTTTATTTACGCCGCCACGAGCCATGTGTTCTCCTACGATTTCGTACTGTGGTACATACCACCAAAGTACGCAGTGTACCATCTTGTTTGAGAAGATAAAAATTGTGAGTTATTGATACGGGATATACTGGTATTACCCCGTGTGACACAGCTTGCGAACGGTTTCGCGTCGTTGCAGAAGTACGTTTTAGAGAATTGAGCCCATGACCGATCTGGATCGCTACCTGCAAGCCGCCACCCGCGACAACACCCGTCGCAGCTACCGCGCGGCCATCGAACACTTCGAAGTCGGTTGGGGTGGTTTCCTGCCTGCGACGAGCGACAGCGTGGCGCGTTATCTCGTCGCCCATGCGGGCGTGCTGTCGATCAATACGTTGAAACTGCGGTTGTCGGCGCTGGCGCAGTGGCATAACAGCCAGGGTTTTGCCGATCCCACCAAGTCGCCGGTGGTGCGCAAAGTCTTCAAGGGCATACGGGCGCTGCACCCGGCCCAAGAGAAACAGGCCGAGCCTCTGCAGCTTCAGCATCTGGAACAGGTGGTTGCCTGGCTGGAACAGGAGGCGCAAACCGCCAAGGCGCAAAACGATCAGCCGGGATTGCTTCGCGCCAGACGCGATACCGCGCTGATCCTGCTGGGCTTCTGGCGTGGCTTTCGCAGCGATGAGTTGTGCCGCGTACAGATCGAACACGTGCAGGCGAGCGCCGGTTCAGGCATCACCCTTTACCTGCCACGCAGCAAGAGCGATCGCGAGAACCTCGGCAAGACTTACCAGACCCCGGCCTTGCAGCGTCTCTGCCCGGTGAACGCCTACATCCAATGGATCACCGAAGCCGCACTGGTCCGCGGGCCGGTGTTCCGCGGTATCGATCGCTGGGGCCACTTGAGCGAGGAGGGCCTGCACGCCAACAGCGTCATCCCCTTGCTGCGCCAAGCCCTGGAGCGTGCCGGCATCTCCGCCGACCACTACACCAGCCACTCACTGCGACGCGGTTTTGCCAGTTGGGCCCATCAGAGCGGTTGGGATTTGAAATCGTTGATGAATTACGTGGGTTGGAAGGATGTGAAGTCAGCCATGCGCTATGTTGAAGCCAGCCCGTTTCTCGGGATGGCCCGAGTCGCTGAAAAGCCATTGGCGCGCTAGATACCGTTTTCTTCTATTAATACTGTCTGCTAATAGCGAAAACCAATCAGCAGCATGAGCTTTGCCAATGAGCCAGGCGGTGATCGAGTGGGTAGGATTCACCACATCAACTTTTCAACCAAACTTTTCAACCCTGACGGAGAGTCATCGATGCCTATCATCAACAGCCAAGTTAAACCGTTCAAAGCTGACGCCTTTAAAAATGGCGACTTCGTAAAAGTGTCGGACGCTGACCTGAAAGGCAAGTGGTCTGTCGTGTTCTTCTACCCAGCCGACTTCACCTTCGTTTGCCCGACCGAACTGGAAGACCTGGCTGACAACTACGACGCGTTCCAGAAACTGGGCGTCGAAATCTACAGCGTTTCCACCGATACCCACTTTGCTCACGCTGCCTGGCACAACACTTCGCCAGCCATCGGCAAAATCCAGTACACCATGATCGGCGACCCGACTCACGCCATCTCCCGCAACTTCGACGTACTGATCGAAGACGCTGGCCTGGCTGACCGTGGCACTTTCGTGATCAACCCTGAAGGCCAGATCAAAATCGTTGAACTGAACGATGGCGGCGTTGGCCGTGACGCTTCCGAGCTGCTGCGCAAAATCAAGGCTGCTCAATACGTCGCTGCTCACCCAGGCCAGGTTTGCCCAGCCAAGTGGAAAGAAGGCGAGGCCACTCTGGCTCCGTCCCTGGACCTGGTCGGCAAGATCTAAGTCTGTGAAAGCATCATCAGGGCGGGTTTCCGCACCTAAGTAAGCTGCAACCGCCCTTTAAAAAACGCCCGGGCGAGATTCGCTCGGGCGTTTTTTTTGAATCGACTTTTTACAAAATCAAGGAAATCGCCCGTATGTTGGACGCCAATCTTAAAGCCCAGTTGAAGTCATACCTGGAACGGGTCACCCAGCCGATCGAGATCATTGCATCCCTCGACGACGGTGCGAAATCCCAGGAAATGCTCGCATTACTCAAAGACGTTGCCAGTCTTTCCAGCCAGATTACGTTGCTCGACAACGGTGACGATGCACGCAAACCATCGTTCTCGATCAACCGCCCGGGTGCCGATATCAGCCTGCGTTTTGCCGGCATCCCGATGGGCCACGAATTCACCTCCTTGGTGCTGGCTTTGCTGCAAGTTGGCGGCCACCCTTCTAAGGCCAGTGTGGAGGTGATCGAACAGATCCGCTCGATCAAAGGCGAATTCAGCTTCGAGACTTACTTCTCGCTGTCCTGCCAGAACTGCCCGGATGTTGTCCAGGCGCTGAACCTGATGGCGGTGCTGAACCCGAACATCCGCCACGTCGCCATCGACGGCGCGTTGTTCCAGGCAGAAGTCGATGATCGTCAGATCATGGCCGTGCCCAGCATTTACCTGAACGGTGTGAACTTCGGTCAGGGCCGCATGGGCCTGGAAGAAATCCTCGCCAAGATCGACACCAGCGGCATCGAGCGTCAAGCCGAGAAGATCAGCGCCAAGGAAGCCTTTGACGTGTTGGTCGTCGGCGGTGGCCCGGCCGGTGCTTCGGCCGCGATCTACGCTGCTCGTAAAGGCATTCGCACCGGTGTAGCGGCTGAACGTTTTGGTGGGCAGGTGCTCGACACCATGGCCATCGAGAACTTCATCTCCGTGCAGGAAACCGAAGGGCCGAAACTGGCCGTGGCGCTGGAAGAACACGTCAAGCAATACGACGTCGACATCATGAACCTGCAACGCGCCGACAAGTTGGTGCCGGGCAAAACTGGTGAGCTGCACGAAATTCACTTCGCCAGCGGCGCGACCCTGAAAGCTAAAACCGTGATCCTCGCGACCGGTGCTCGGTGGCGTGAAATGAACGTCCCGGGCGAGCAGCAATACCGCAACAAAGGCGTGGCGTACTGCCCGCACTGTGACGGTCCGCTGTTCAAGGGCAAGCGCGTGGCGGTGATTGGCGGCGGTAACTCCGGTGTCGAAGCCGCCATCGACCTGGCGGGCATTGTGTCTCATGTCACCTTGCTGGAGTTTGACGTACAGCTGCGTGCCGACGCGGTGTTGCAGCGCAAGTTGCACAGCCTGCCGAACGTCACCGTGATCACCAGTGCGCAAACCACTGAAGTGTTGGGCGACGGTCAGAAGGTCAACGGCCTGCGTTACAAGGATCGCCAGTCGGACGAGTTGCGCGACGTCGAGCTGGAAGGGATCTTCGTGCAGATCGGTTTGCTGCCTAATACTGATTGGCTCAAAGGCACCATCGAACTGTCGCCTCGCGGCGAGATCATCGTCGATGCCCGTGGTGAAACGTCGATGCCGGGTGTGTTCGCTGCCGGTGACGTCACCACCGTGCCGTACAAGCAGATCGTGATTGCGGTGGGCGAGGGCGCCAAGGCTTCGCTGAGCGCATTTGATCACCTGATCCGCACCTCTGCGCCGGCATAAACGCCGACGCTGAAAACACAAAACCCCATGAGTGATCATGGGGTTTTTTTGTGCCTTACACATTCCTAATGTGGGAGCGAGCCTGCTCGCGATAGCGGACTGTCAGTCACATCCCATTTTGAATGTACCGACGCTTCGCGAGCAGGCTCGCTCCCACAGGGATCTGTGGCGAGAATGTTACATCGGGGCTGGCTGTATGATCTCAACCCAGTACGCATCCGGGTCTTTGATGAACGCCAGGCTCTTCATGCGACCATCATTCAGACGCTTCTGGAAATCACAGCCCAGCGCCTCGAAACGTTCGCAAGCAGCGCGAATGTCCGGCACGGAGATGCAGATATGGCCGAAGCCACGCGGGTCGGTGTTGCCGTTGTGGTAGGCGAAATCCGCGTCGTTCTCGGTGCCGTGGTTGTGGGTCAATTCCAGAATGCCCGGGATCGATTTCATCCATTCGGTTCGGGCGGCAGCGTCGGCTGGAATCTGGTTTTTATCGACCAGCGCCAGGAAATACAGGCTGAACTCGGCTTCAGGGAAGTCGCGTTTTTCCACCAGCGAAAAACCCAGGATGCGCGTGTAGAAATCCAGGGACTTGGTGATGTCCTTGACCCGCAGCATGGTGTGGTTGAAGACGAACTTCTGGGTGGCGGTGTCAGGTTGAGCGGTCACGCCGGGGAAAGTGTTCAATTCGTGCAGGCTCATGGGCCCTCCGGAAAATAAGTGGGGCTAACGAATGGCGACAATGATACGCAAGGGCTGGGACATCACCAAACGCAAACAGTCGGCTATTGCCTGACAGACGGGTGAGGCTCAGACTTTACGGTTCAATCCGTGAGTGTTCATTGCAATGATCCGATTCTGTAAATCGACGTTCGTCCTGTTCTGCCTGCTGTCGGGTATTACCAGCGCTCATGCGGATGCGCCGGTGGTGACGTGGCCGGAAGGTTGGGAGGTCGAGGCCGTCCCGCAGGAAGATGCCAACACAACGGTGTCACGTCAGCGCGCAGTGAAAAACGATCAGGGCGGCACACCGGTGATGGTGATGGAATTGACCATGACGCCAGTAGAAAGCGGTCATCAAGTCAATCTGGAAGGCGTGTTGCTGGAAATGCGCAAGTCGGTGCAGAAAGACTTTTTTCAAAGCGGCTATCAAAGCGTCTGCAACAAAATTCATCCAGCGCCCTTGAGCCGCTTATCGGGGTTGGAAACTACCTGCACGATTACACAGAATGGTCGACATGTGCTGTCGCAAACATTGGTCGCGGCAGTGGATGCCGATAAAGCCTATGTTCTTTCCTACGCGGGCCAGGCCGAGGCTTATAAGGCAAGTCAGGACGAAATAGCAGCAGCTCGTAACAGCTTGAAACTTTAGCTGGCGATTTGCATGACTGCAGATTTCAGCGCGATCCGAAATTTTTAGATACCCAAATGGATTAAGCACAAAGTTGAGTCGACAAGTAGCGAGTTGATCGTCTCCTTTCGTTGCATTTAGATGGCGTCCATAAAAAAAGCCCTGCGTTGGCAGGGCTTTTTATCACCGCGAGTGCTTAGCCTCGCAGCCAGGAATCAACGGTAGCGGCACCGTACTGTTCCTTCCAGGCTTTCAAGCCGCGGTGGTTGCCACCCTTGGTTTCAATCAGTTCGCCGGTGTGCGGGTTATGATAAACCTTGACCACGCGAGCACGGCGGGTTTTAGGGGCTGCTGTCTGCAGGCCGGATTTTGCCGGGTTCGGATCGAGGATGGCGATGATGTCGCGCAGGCTTTTGCCGTAGGTTTTCATCAGCCCCTGGAGCTTTTCTTCGAATTCGATTTCTTTCTTGAGCCCGGCATCATTCTTCAGCGATTCCAGCTGCTTGAGCTGTTCTTGAAGGGCCTTTTCAGCGGCACGAAATTCAGCGAGTCTGGACAAATTCATTACTCCAATAGTGTGTTTGGCTGATACCAACCGCAAACAAAGCTATAAGCCAAGAGCCTTGAAGCGACTCGGTGATAGTGGCTCACCTGCTAATCTTGCACAGGCATGAAAAATTGTAGTAGTTAATTGGCCAAGAGTAAATCCTGACTTTTTCTTCATGTAACAACAGTAGTCTTTTGATTCAATTTGGTGCGCCGTTTCGTAGTCTCGTCGCTTAAAACCGCCGGTTAATGGTGCCTTAATGCATTAATGAACTCTGTGCCGGGCATTGGTCGACCGAACAAATAACCTTGCAGGAAGTTCACACCATGGGCGGCCAGATAGTCACTTTGCTCCTCGGTTTCCACGCCTTCAGCGACGATCCCCAGATCAAGCTTGGCCGACAGTTCAATAATACTGTCCAGAATGTGCCGGGAAAGCGCGTCAACGCCGATCATCGCGACAAAACTCTGATCGATTTTCAGGAAGTCCACATTGAACTGGCGCAGGTAACCGAGGCTTGAGTGACCGGTGCCAAAGTCATCGATGGCGATCATCACGCCCAATGCGTGGAGCTGCTCAAACAGTTGGTGCGTGATGGCCGTCGGCTCGATCAGTTCGCGCTCGGTTAACTCCAGCACCACGTTGACGGCACCCGGTGCAAAGGCACTTAGAAACTCACGGCAGTCTTCGACCAGGTCCAGGTCCTTGCAATGGCTGGCGGTGATGTTGATGCCGATGTGGAACGGTCCGTCGAACGAGGACGCAGCGGGTGCCAACAACGCTGCGGTCTGGCGCATCAACGAGCGGGTCATCGGCACGATCAGCCCGGAATGCTCTGCAAATGGAATAAACAGGTCCGGGCGCACCAGGCCTTCCTTCGGATGATTCCAGCGCATCAACACTTCGGCCCCGGACCAGGTTTTAGTATCGCCATGCACCACGGGCTGAAAATACGGAACGAACTCGGCAGCCTCAAGCGCGCGCTGCATTTCGTGGCTGGGGGACGACGAGCGTTTCTGCAGGACATGTCCGATTGCTCCCGACACCATCCCGAAGAAGATCAGCAAACTGAACAGCGGCGGATACTCGCTGCTCATGTAACGCCAGGTTTCTCCCTCGGGAAAGCCGGCTGCGACCGTAAAGCCATAACGCGTGGACGTCAGTTTGCTTTCGGCCACGGGCAGGACGGGCAGGGGATCTTCGTGAACCTTGCCGTCGGCGGATAACCACTCGGGACCGACTTGCAGCAGCAGCGTCGTCTTGCGGCCAATCATGCGCAGCGCGTTGCTCAAGTGATAACCGTCCAGCGTGCTCAACGCCCCCTGTTTTCCTTCACTGAGCCGATACACCAGAACCGGGGTATCTGGCGTGACCGGATTGCCCTTCATCAGCAACAAACGGCCTTTGGAGTCCTCGCCGGCTTTGAGCTTTTCCTGATAGTCCCCGAACAAGGAACTGCAATAGATGTTGTCGTCCCACACCAGATTCGTCGCACGTACGAATGGACGACGGGTGACCTGTTCACGCAGGGCCAATTTGACGTCATAGCAGCTTTGGCCGGCCAGCGGCAGCAGTTCGCGTGCAGCCTGGGCGGTATTGTCGAGCATCAACTCGAATTGGCGGACGGCTTCTTCGGCCGTCATTTCGGAGCTCTGCTGGAGCGTGCGCTCAGCCTGCATACAGAGGATGACGCCCCCCAACAGCACCGGCAGCACGCCGCTCAGCAGAGTAACAACCAGTCGCTTGCCGTTTTTATGGCGGGTTTTGGCGTTCAGTGGCATTCGCAAAGCCTGTGGCGATGAGGGACGGCTCTCAAATGCTGGGAGGACGACGGCACGCCTCCCATAAAGAGTTCAGGTAGTGGGCATGATAGATGGCCCTGGATACTTATGCCGCTCAACGATAGTTCAGGCTTGAAGCCAGCTGGATAAACGCCAGCGTTGCGGGCGACGACTGGCGCTGGTCGAGCACCGCCAGGCCTACCTGCCGATTGACGGGTGGCGACAGCGGTGTTTTCACGTAGCGGCTGTCGTTGTCGTCGGGCAATGAGCTTTCAGCAACAACGGTCACGGCATCACCACGGCCCACGGTGTCGAGAGTACTGAGTAGCTGCGAGCAGCGATAACGGATGTTCGGTGTCAACCGGGCAGCACTGAACAGCCGTGAAACCAGCTCCGAAGACCCGGCTTCGGTCAGCACGAACGGGTCGTGACACATGTCGCTCAAACTCAGGCTGTCGCGACCCGCCAGCGGATGATCAGCGGGCAGCAGCGCGACCATCCGGTCTTCGATCAGTGGGAAGGTGTCGAAACGATCTTCGGGCAGCACCACGAAACCGATATCGATTCGCCGCTCTTCCAGCCACTGGAGAATCTGACGGTCCGGACCTTCGTCGATGTGGACTTCGATGCCGGGGTGAGCGGCACGGTAGTGTCGCAGGATCTGTGGCAGCAGTTTGATCGATGAGGTCGGGCCGAACGAACCGATGCGCAACGTGCCGCGCTTCATCCCCCGAGCATCGGCCGCTTCCTGGCGCAAAGTGTTGGCCAGCCCGAGCATCGCCCGGGCGCGCGACAAGAGCTGTTGGCCGATGTCGCTCAGTTCGATTTGGGACTGGCGGCGCCTGAACAACTCGACGCCCAATTCCTGTTCCAGCGACTTCAGGGCATGAGACACCGCCGATTGGGAAATCCCCAAGCGATTGGCCGCCGCCGTGAAACCACGCAGTTCAGCGACCAGCGAGAAAATCTCAAGTTGTGTCAGGGTCATGAGTCTTTACTCATTTTACGATGATGGCGCATTAGTCGAATGATACGTCATCTACCCCTGATTAAAGTCCTGACGCCTTATGAATAGTTACGCGCAAACCACATCATCGAATATGCCGGTGTACCTGAAACTCGCCGCCGTCACCATGATCTGGGGCGGGACGTTCGTGGCCGGCCGGTTTCTTGCGGACAGCCTCAGCCCGTTGTTCGCCGCCAGCCTGAGATTCCTCCTGGCCAGTGTGGCGTTGCTGGTGTTTTTGCTGCTGGCCCGAGTGCCGTTGGCGAAACCGAGTCCCAGGCAATGGCTGCAACTCACGCTGCTGGGGTTCTTCGGGATCTTCTTCTATAACCTGTGTTTTTTTTACGGGTTGCATTACATCAATGCGTCGCGTGCGTCGTTGATCGTGGCGCTGAACCCCGCCGTGATCGGACTGGCGTCATGGCTGCTCTTCAAGGAGCGCTTGAGCCGGACGAAGGTCGTAGGGATCGCGATTTGTATCGCCGGGGCGAGTCTGGTGATCGTCAGCCGAAACCCGCAGCTGCTGGCCGGCAATGCCGACGCCTGGATCGGCGACCTGTTGATTCTCGGGTGTGTGCTCGGCTGGGGGATTTACTCGCTGTTCTCCAAGGACCTGAACCAGACGCTGGGGCCGGTGCAGACGGTGACGTATTCGATTCTGCTGGGCACGCTGATGCTCTGGGTGGCCAGTGCGGTGCGCGGTGAACTGAGTGTCAGCGCGCTCGTCGGCCTTGGTCCGCAACAATGGTTGAGCCTGATGTACCTCGGTGTATTGGGCTCGGCGCTGGCCTACATCGGCTATTACGACGGCATTCGCCAGATCGGCGCGACGCGTTCGGGGGTGTTCATTGCCTTGAATCCGCTGACCGCGGTGATCCTCGGCGCGTTGCTGTTGGGTGAGCAGTTGACGCTGGCGATGTGCCTGGGAGGAGGGCTCATTCTCGCGGGGATTTTCTTGTGCAACAAACCCCTTGCGCGAGTAGGGAAAAAGGGGATTTGATACAGAAGGCGGACAAACCTATTTACGCTGTGTAGAATCGGGTTACGCATACAATAATAATCGTCTTCTGGAAGCAGAAGCCACGCCCGCATCAGCCTTGGGTCGACAATGAAAAGTTTCGGGTTTCAATTGATCTACGGTGACTTCCTCGCCCGCAGCGTGCGGGGCATCTCCTGCGCGCCACCCGCCGGCTTCAGCATTCTTAGCATCTAACGTTCCGTTAATTCTAAAAAATGATGAGGCGCCAAAATGGCAGATTTATACGAAAACCCAATGGGCCTGATGGGCTTTGAATTCATCGAGCTCGCATCGCCGACCCCGAACACCCTGGAGCCGATCTTCGAGATCATGGGCTTCACCAAGGTCGCAACCCACCGCTCCAAAGACGTGCACCTGTATCGCCAGGGCCAGATCAACCTGATCCTCAACAACGAACCGCACAGCGTCGCTTCATACTTCGCGGCCGAGCACGGCCCGTCGGTGTGCGGGATGGCGTTCCGCGTCAAGGATTCGCAGCTGGCCTACAAGCGTGCGCTGGAAATCGGTGCCCAGCCGATCCACATCGAAACCGGCCCGATGGAGCTGAACCTGCCCGCGATCAAAGGCATCGGCGGCGCGCCGCTGTACCTGATCGACCGTTTCGGCGAAGGCAGTTCGATCTACGACATCGACTTCGTGTTCATCGAAGGTGTAGACCGTAACCCGGTCGGCGCAGGTCTGAAAATCATCGACCACCTGACCCACAACGTGTATCGCGGTCGCATGGCTTACTGGGCCAACTTCTACGAGAAGCTGTTCAACTTCCGTGAGATCCGTTACTTCGACATCAAGGGCGAATACACCGGCCTGACCTCCAAGGCCATGACCGCACCGGATGGCATGATCCGCATCCCGTTGAACGAAGAATCGTCCAAGGGTGCCGGGCAGATCGAAGAGTTCCTGATGCAGTTCAACGGTGAAGGCATCCAGCACGTGGCCTTTCTCAGCGATGACCTGATCAAGACCTGGGATCACCTGAAAAGCATCGGCATGCGCTTCATGACCGCGCCACCGGAAACCTACTACGAAATGCTCGAGGGCCGCTTGCCGAACCACGGCGAGCCGGTCGATCAGCTGCAATCGCGCGGAATCCTGCTGGACGGTTCGTCCGAGTCGGGCGACAAGCGTCTGCTACTGCAGATCTTCTCGGAAACCCTGATGGGTCCGGTGTTCTTCGAATTCATCCAGCGTAAAGGCGACGATGGTTTCGGTGAGGGCAACTTCAAGGCGCTGTTCGAATCGATTGAGCGTGATCAGGTTCGTCGTGGCGTACTCGCCACCGAATAACCCGCTTCAGATGTATAAAAAACCGGTCAGCAGCAATGCTGGCCGGTTTTTTTTGGATCATGCAAAACCCATGTAGGAGCGAGGCTTGCCCGCGAAGCTTTTAGCGTCTTCATTGGCCCCTTCGCGGGCAAGCCTCGCTCCTACATTGGTTTGCGTCGTTGCCGGACCAGGTGTTTGAATCCTTCGAACACCAGCACCACCACCGCCAACCAAATCGGAATGTAAGTCAGCCATTCTCCGGGCTTGATGCTTTCCCCGAGCAGCAACGCCACGCCCAGCAACAACACCGGTTCCACATAGCTCAACAGCCCGAACAGACTGAACGGCAACAGGCGGCTGGCGATGATGTAGACCACCAGCGCCGACGCACTGATCACCCCGAGAATCGGGATCAGCAGCGACAACCACGGATGTTGATCAAACACGCCGAAACCCTGTTCACCACTCTGCACGAACCAGAACGCCACCGGCAGCGTCAACGCCATGTCCAGCCATAAACCGCCAAGGTTGTCGGCTGCCAGACGCTTGCGCAGGATGAAATACAGGGGATAGCCGATGCAGACCAGCAAGGTTGCCCAGGAAAAACCACCGACCTGATACACCTCGTTGATCACGCCGAGGCAGGCCAGCACCACGGCGATTTTTTGCAGATAGGACAGGCGCTCGCCATAAGCAAGCCGCCCGGTCAGCACCATGGTCAGCGGCAACAGAAAATACCCGAGCGACACATCCAGGCTGTAGCCGTTGAGTGGCGCCCACATGAACAGCCAAAGCTGCACGCCGAGCAGGGCCGAAGAGGCGACCAGGCCGGCCATCAATTTCCGGTTGCCAGCGATGCGCCGGAAAATTTCCAGCACACGCTTCCATTCGCCGGAGACCACCATGAACACGGTCATGCACGGTACGGTCAGCAGCATGCGCCAGCCGAAAATCTCCACGCCACTCAGGGGCGTGAGCAACGAGGTGTAGTAATACATGACGGCAAACAGCACCGAGGCCGAGACCGATAAAGCGATACCTTTAGACAAACTGCCCTCGCGAGGTTGGACGTGAAACGGGCGCAGAGGATACGTGGTTTTCGCCTTCAGTATTGACTAACCGATTTACATCGGTCGATTGCGAGAGCGGCGGTGCGGCTTAGCTCAGAAGCCGAATCGGCTCACCGGCCGACCACGCCTGAATGTCCTCGATCATCTGTGAAAAGAACTGATGGTAGTTCTGTTGACTGACGTACCCGACATGGGGCGTCGCCAACACGTTGTCCAGCGTTCTGAAAGGATGATTCGCCGGCAATGGCTCCACGTCGAACACATCCAGTGCAGCCCCCGCCAGACGACTCTTCTGCAACGCCTTGATCAGCGCGGCCTCATCAACAATCGGCCCGCGGGCGGTGTTGACCAGCAGCGCCGAAGGTTTCATCCAGTTTAGCGCCTCGGCGTCGACCAATCCGCGGCTGCGATCACTGAGTACCAAGTGGACCGACAGTACATCGGCCTGCTCGAACAGCTGCTGCTTGCTGACATAGGTCACGCCCACTTCAGCAGCACGTTCAGCCGTGAGGTTCTCGCTCCACGCGATCACCCGCATCCCGAACACCTGACCGAACTGCGCGACACGTTGGCCGATGCTGCCAAGACCGAGGATCGCCAGCGTCTTGCCGTGCAAGTCGCCACCCAGGCCTTGCTGCCATTTCCCTGCGCGCAAGGCATTGGCTTCCACCACAAGATTGCGGGTCGCGGCCATGATCAGCGCCCAGGTCAGTTCCGGAGCGGCGTGTTTGTAGCTGTCGGTGCCACTGACCTGGATACCCAGCGCTGCAGCGGCCTTGAGGTCCAGCGCGGCATTGCGCATGCCGCCGGTGACCAGCAATTTGAGTGTCGGTAACTGGCGCAGCAGGTCTTCATCGAACCGGGTGCGCTCGCGCATCACGCAGATCACCTCGAATTTGCGCAGACGCTCAGCCAGGGTTTCGTTGTCGGCCGGGTAATCATGGATAAAACTCACTTCGCCGAGGCTGTCCAGCACTGACCAGTCGACCACGTCACGGGCCACGTCCTGCCAATCATCGATCACCGCAATCTGCACAGCCATCAGCCTTACCTCATCAACGAGCGGGATTGGATTTGTTCAGCCAGTCGAGCAGTGCCTGGTGGAATTGCGCCGGTTCTTCCATCTGCGGCGCGTGGCCCATGCCGGGGAATTCAACCAGTGTGGACTGGGGAATCAGTTTCGCCACTTGCTTGCCGAGCACGTCGTAATGACCGAGCTTCGCCTTGACCTCCGGGGAGGCAATGTCGCTGCCGATGGCCGTGGTGTCGGACATGCCGATCAGCAACAGCGTCGGCATCTTCAGGTCCTTGAATTCGTAGTACACCGGTTGGGTGAAGATCATGTCGTAGATCAACGCCGAGTTCCATGCCACTTGCGTGTGCCCCGGGCCTTTATTCAGGCCGGCAAGCATATCGACCCAGCGATCGAATTCGGGCTTCCAGCGGCCACCGTAATAGGTGTTGCGTTCGTAAGTGCGGATGCCGTCGGCGCTGAGTTTGAGTTCGCGCTCGTACCATTGATCGACGGTGCGATACGGCACGCCGAGGGCTTTCCAGTCTTCCAGGCCAATAGGGTTGACCAGCGCCAGTTGCTCGACCTGATCGGGATATTGCAGCGCATATCGGGTGGCGAGCATGCCGCCGGTGGAATGCCCGAGGAGGCTGGTTTTCTGGATGCCAAGGGCTTTGAGCAGTTGCTGGGTATTGGTCGCCAACTGCTGGAACGTGTACTGATAGTTGTCCGGTTTACTCGACGTGCAGAAACCGATCTGGTCCGGCGCAATGACCCGGTAACCGGCTTCGCTCAGGGCTTTGATCGAACTGTCCCAGGTGGCGCCGCAGAAGTTTTTGCCGTGCATCAACACCACGCTGCGCCCGTTGGCCTTGCCGTGGGCGGCGACGTCCATGTAACCCATCTGCAGGGATTTACCCTGGGACTCAAACGCGAAGTGCTTGACCGTGTAGGGATACTCGAACCCTTGCAGTTCCGGCCCGTATTCCGGGCCGTCAGCGTGGGCCAGAACAGGCAGTGCAGCCGTCAGGAACAGGCCGGGCAACCAGCGCGAGAGAACAAGGGACATGGGTGAACTCCGTAGGAAACGGCCGATGCTGGATCGGCATGATTAGGGCGACATTAAACACAGGCAATCGCCGCAGCTGATCGTTCAACCGATCCAGCCCAGCGTGGCCAGGGCCAGCACCCCATAACGAGCGCCCTTGGCGAGGGTCACGATCAGCAGGAACCGCCCAAGCGGCTCGCGCATGACGCCGGCCACCAGCGTCAGCGGGTCACCAATGATCGGCACCCAGCTCAGCAGCAATGACCAGTGACCATAGCGTTGATAGTGTTTTCGCGCGTGTTCCAGATGGCGCGGGCTGACCGGGAACCAGCGCCGGTCGCGAAACTGTTCGATGCGCCGGCCGAGCCACCAATTCACCACTGAGCCGAGGACATTGCCCAGCGTCGCGACCGCCAGAAGCGACCACAGCCAATACTGTTCGCTGAGCAACAGCCCCACGAGCAGCGCTTCGGACTGTAGCGGCAGCAAAGTCGCAGCACCGAATGCCGCAAAGAAAAGCCCGATGTACGCGCCGCCCATCAATGGGCAGGGTAGTCCGCCACCACCACATCAGTGCCGTCTTTTTTCAGGCCGATCACTTGATAAGCATCGCTCATGCCGTCCATTTCCATGCCGGGCGAGCCCATCGGCATGCCCGGTGCCGCAACACCCAGCAGGTCATCGCGTTTGCTCAAGGCCAGGACTTGATCCGCCGGAACGTGGCCTTCGACGAATTTACCGTTGATGAGGCCAGTGTGGCAGGACGCCAGGCGCGGAGGCACGCCGTGCTGTTGCTTGAATTCGCTCATGTTGGATTCGACGTGGTCTTCAACCTTGAAGCCATTGGCTTCGAGGTGGCTGATCCATTTTTTGCAGCAGCCGCAGTTGGCGTCACGGTGGACTTCGATCGGGACCAGGTCGGCGGCCTGGGCCAGGGAGGAGATAAAAAGGGCGCTCAAGGCGACCAGACGCAGGTGGTTTCGCATGGGGGGATCTCGTCTCGGGGTTGCAGCCAAAAAGATGCATTTTGACCATTTTTTGCCGCGAAGAGATACGAGGTTGTTTCGAAGTAATACCGCCCAACCAAGTTGCACCGCATTCCTTGTAGCAGCTGGCGAAGCCTGCGTCCGGCTGCGCAGCAGTCGTAAAATCTGAACCCGCGGTGCAACAGACAGACCGCACATTCCGGATTTACGACTGCTGCGCAGCCGGACGCAGGCTTCGCCAGCTGCTACAGGTTTAGCGATGGGCGCATATTAACGCACCTTGAACCGCCCCATAATCGCGCTGACGCGAGCGTTGGCTTGCAGCAGTTGTTGGGTATTGAGTTCGCTGGCCTGACCGCTTTTCACCAGTTCATCCACCATGTGGCGGATCTGCACCATGCTGCGGTTGATCTCTTCGGTCACCGCGCTTTGCTGTTCGGCGGCGGTGGCGATCTGCGTGCTCAGGCTGTTGATGTGGCTGACCGAACCGGCCATTTCATCCAGCCCCGTGTTGACCCGCGCCGTGGCATCGGCGGCGGACTGGCAACTGGCCTGGGTATTTTCCATGGCGCTCACTGATGAACTCACGCCTTGGGTCAGGCGCTTGAGCATTTCATTGATTTGCGAAGTGCTGGCCTGCGTGCGAGCGGCGAGGGCGCGCACCTCATCGGCAACCACCGCGAAACCGCGACCTTGCTCACCGGCCCGGGCCGCTTCGATCGCGGCGTTGAGTGCCAGCAAGTTGGTCTGGCCGGCAATGGCGCCAATCACCCCGAGAATCTCGGTGATGCGTTGCGCATCCTCCTGCATGCTTTCGACTTTATGAGTGGCGCTCGCCACTTCGCCGATCAAGGCGATCACGCTGCTGGACGCTTCGCCGACGACGACGCGCGAACGGTCAGCGTTTTCGTTGGCGCGCTGGGTGAAGGCAGCCGTTTCTGCGGCGTTCTGCGCGACGCTCTCGGCGGTCGAACTCATCTCGGTGATCGCCGTGACCGTTTGATCGGTTTCAGAGGCATGGCGCACCAGAATCTGGCTGGTGTGGGCGGAGGTGCGTTGCAGGTTGTCCAGGCTGGACGCCATCGCGCCGGTGGCCTGGGTGACTTCGCCGATCATGTTCTGCAAGTAGACGATGAAGGCGTTGACCGAGTGCCCGATGGCGCCCAGTTCGTCTTCGGCGCGGATGGTGATGCGCTTGGTCAAGTCGGCATCGCCAGCGGACAGTGCGTCGATGTTGGCCTTCAGAATTCTCAAGCGCTGGACCAGTTGGCGAATCGCGTAGATTTGCAGCAGTGCCAGCAGGATCACCATCGGGATTTGCAAAAGGCTCAAGGTGCTGAGCACATCGTCACGCTGGGCGGTGATCAGCTTGGTCGGCAGGGCTGTGGCGAGGAACCACGGGGTTCCTTCGATCGGGCGCATGAAGAAGGTGCTGGCTTCACCGTTGTTATCGAACTCGACCCGCTGCGACTGATCACGGTTTTGCAGGCCAGCCTTTACTTGGCTGGCGAAGGGCGAGTTGCCGGCCAGTTCGCTGATGTTTTTCAGCACGATCGGCCCACTGATCCGCGAGCTGTTGCTGATGATCTTGCCGTCAGCCTCGACGATCAGCATTTCTGCGCCGAGGTCTTTTTCCTTGCGCGCGATCAGGTCATTGAAGAAGCCCAGGGTCACGTCGATGGTCGAGACGCCATACGCCGCGCCATTTTTCTGAATGGCCATGGCGCAGTTTGTCCGCGGCTCGGCGCTGGCATCATCTTTATAGGCTGCAGCCCAGGCGCATTGGCCGCGCGGGGTTTGCATGCCGCCCTTGTACCAGGCCTGGTCGTAATAATTGGGGGCGGCGTCACTGTTCCAGAATGTATTGATCGCCAGCTTGCCCGTGGCATCGCGGTGCCAGAAGGTGCTGAATTTGTTGCGTCCGGCCTCACGCTGGCCGGGCAGCGGCCAGATCCCGCCACCGAACACCTTCAACTCACCGTACTGATCGACCAGGCCGGGCAGCACCGTGTCGATGGCGGCGCTGTCGAGCAACGGAATGGTCTGGGTGATGCTGCGTTGTTGGGCCTGAACCTTGTTCAGTTCGCCCTGGATTTGCTCGGCCACTTCGGCGATGCGGTTGAGGGCCACCTGTTCTTCAGTGTGGCGAAGTTTAGGGGCGACCAACTGGCTGATGCCAACCACTGTCAGGACGAATAACAGCAGGATAAACAGGACCAGAAACAGCGTATAGCGAGCCTGGATGGTGCGGAATGCGGGCATGGAACCGGTCCTTGTGCAGCGTTTTTATTGTGGTTTTCGATCAAAAGATCGGCGCTTCGAAGGGCTATCGGCCTGCAACAGGCGAGCTTTAGGTACGAACGTACAAGAATGGGGCAGGGGGACGGACGGTCAGGGCTTGAAAGGTGTCAATATCGAGGTCCTGACGCTCGGAAGTGCTGGCCCACTCAGCTTGTGGAGTGGGCCAGGCGTCGGTTACCGGTCAAGCAACTTCATGACTTCCTCTGGATAGCGCAAGCCCGCGGTGGCATTGGCCGGGAAGATCGCTTCCAGTGCGTGCAGTTCGTTGCGGCTGAGCTTCACCTCCAGTGCGGCGACATTCTCTTCAAGGTATTTACGCTGTTTAGTCCCTGGAATCGGGATCAGGTAGTCACCCTGCGCCAACACCCAGGCCAATGCCAATTGGCCTGCTGTTACACCTTTGTCGGCTGCCAAGGCCTGCACTCGCTGCACCAGCAACAGGTTTTTCGCAAAGTTTTCCCCTTGAAAGCGCGGGCTGAAGCGTCGGTAATCATCGGCAGCGAAGTCATCCGGGCTTGTCAGTGCGCCCGTCAGAAAGCCGCGACCCAATGGGCTGTAGGGGACAAACGCAACGCCCAGGCGCTGGCAGGCGGCCAGGCAACCGTTCTCTTCCTGATCGCGACTCCACAGCGAATATTCACTTTGCAGAGCGCTGATGGGATGAACCTTGTGCGCCCGTTCCAGGGTAGCCACTGACGCCTCACTCAAACCCAGGTAACGCACCTTGCCGGCTTTCACCAACTCGGCCATGGCGCCGACGGTTTCTTCGATGGTCACCTGCGGGTCGATCCTGTGCTGGTAATACAAATCCAGGGTTTCAACGCCCAGGCGTTTAAGCGTGCCGTCGATAGACTTGCGGATGTAGTCCGGTCGACCGTTGACGCCCCGTGCGTCGGGGTTGGACGGATCGCGGACAATGCCGAACTTGCTGGCCAGGAATACCTGCTCGCGCTTGCCGACAATGGCCTTGCCGATCAGCTCTTCGTTGGTGTGCGGGCCGTACATGTCAGCGGTGTCGAGCAGGTTGATCCCCAATTCCAGCGCCCGATGCAGAGTGGCGGTGGCTTCGCGGGTATCGACACCGGTCGTATAGAAATCGGTCATGCCCATGCAGCCCAGACCGATGGCAGAAACCTGCGGGCCGTTTTTGCCCAATTGACGTGTTTGCATGAAATCAACTCCCTGTGGTGTAAGCCCCCAGTGTTGACCTCGACAGAAACAAGATAAACCGGCTAAAACTGCTATCACTGTTTGTAATTTCTAAATAATCATCCGGATCACCTGACAATGGACCGTTTTAACGCCATGCGCGTGTTCACCCGAATCGTCGAGCTGGGCGGCTTTGCCAAAGCGGCGGACAGCCTGCAGTTGCCCCGCGCTTCGGTGACTATCCTGATCAAGCAACTTGAGGCGCATCTTGGCGTGCAACTGCTGCAACGGACCACGCGGCAGATCAGTCTGACCCTCGACGGCGCCGCCTATTACCCCCGGTGCGTGCGATTGCTGGCCGACCTGGAGGAAACCGAAGCGGTGTTTTCCGCCGCCCACCACAATCCCAAAGGTTTGCTGCGCGTGGACATGCCGTCCGGGATCGGGCGCCTGATCGTGATTCCGGCATTGCCGCAATTCACCCGCCGCTATCCATTGATCGAACTGGACATCGGGTTGAATGACCGTCCTGTCGACCTGATCCGAGAGGGCGTCGACTGTGTGCTGCGCGGCGGTTCAGCACTGGATGATTCGCTGGTGGCGCGGCCGCTGGTCATGCTGGACCAGGTGACCTGCGCCAGCCCGGAGTACCTGCAACGCCACGGCTCGCCTCAACATGTGGCTGACCTTGAGGGCCATCTGATGGTCGAGTATTTCTCCAGCACCACCGGCAAGCGTTACGGGCTGGAGTTCGTGGTCGATGGCCAGCTCCAGCTGGTCGACCTGCCCAAGCACGTGTCGGTCAACAGTGCCGACGGTTACCTGGCCGCTTGTGAGGCAGGCTACGGATTGATCCAGACACCTTACTACCACGTCGCCCGCCAGCTGAATGAAGGGCGATTGTGCGAAGTATTGAAAGCGACCCCACCACCGGGGATGCCGTTGACGGCGCTCTATCCCCCACACCGCCAGTTGTCCCGGCGGGTGAGGGTGTTTGTCGACTGGCTGGTGGAGCTGTGCGCGCAGCCGGGCAATGACTTTCACAGAAAAGACTCAAGCGGCTGAGCGAGCGCTGCCCAGTGTTTCGGTGTTGCGCTGCAAGCCGTCGTGCAACTGTTGCATGTAGGGGCAATGCAGGTTGAGGGGCCGAGGTTGCGCCCCTCGATGAAACAGTGCGAACCATCCATGACTGCCGGCCGCGGGCATCAACCCGGTGAAGGTGAAACCAAGCCGCGTCAAGCCGCGCAGGTCCTCGGCAAAGTGCTGCGACAACGCCAGTCGGGTCGAGATCATCCAGTGACCGGGTAATTGCCGGACCTGTTCGAGCAGGCGTTTGCTCAAGCGGTGAATGACCATGTCGAAGCGGTGGTGGTGTTGCGTGATCTGCAAGGGCAGCGAAGGGGGTGTTGTGGTTTGCGGGTGAGTCCCGAACAGCGAACACATGTGCTGCATAAACCCCCGGTAGCGCTCGGGCCAGGGAATGTCGGGGAGCGGCCGCGCGTGACCGTCGACCAGGTAGCAACCCATCACGATGGTTTCCGGGTGCGGCTCGGCGAACGGCGAAGGAACGTAGTCGGGAAGCACGCCCGTGCTGTGGAAGCCAATGTTTGCGGCCATGCGTTGCGTGTAGGGATGGTGGGTCACTTGTTTGATCAGGACGCTGTTGAAACCCAGCGGCCCTGCCTGCAACAGTAGCTCCCGGCCCAGACGGGTCGCGATACTGTGTCCCTGCGCGGCAGGATGCACCACGCTGAGGGCCAGTTCTGCGGTCTGCGGCGACGCGTCATGGCACAACGCGGCATGCCCGAGAACCCGTACGTCGTCCACCGCCAGCATTGATTTCCAGCGTCCGTCGGCAATGTGCTGGCTGATCATGTCCGGCAGGTAAACATCCGGTTGAACGTAATGATCGCCATAGACCTCGCGAAACAACTGACTCACGGCGCGGGCGTCGGAAGGGCGATAGCGTCGAAAAATCAGATGAGACATCACGCAATCTCCGGCGATGGCGCGTCATAGATGCGCAAGTCCAGAACCCGCATCTGCTTGCCCGAACGAGGGTGAAGCTTCAGTTCGGTGACGGTGCAGGACAGCACCCGCAACTCCAGCAGCCCTTCACGATTCAGATGCTCGAGCGCGGGGTAGTGGGCCACAAGCGCTTCATACAGCGCCTGGCACATCGCAGCGGTGGCCACGGTTTTAGCATCAGGCACCCATTTCACGCTCACGATGTCCTTGTAGCCGTCATGTTCGATACGCAATTGCCATTGGTCGGTGTCAGCAACGCGCTGGACGATCTGCTGCATTTCGTCGATCAACAACGACATCGACCCCACCCGAACCCGCTGACTATGGGCACTGCGTCCCTTGAGGGCGAATTTGCGCATCGGGGTTGTGCCAGGCTCACGCCAGCAGGCGCGGTCGCCTACCGGATAACGCAGCAGTGGCATGAGCCGGCGTGTCAGGTTGGTCACCACCAGCAACCCGGTGCGGTCGCATTCGTCGATGACTTCACCGGTGAGCTCATCGACGATCTCCAGCAAGGTCTGTGGTTCAAACACCCGATGCTCGCCCAGAGCGCAGTCGCGGCTGGTGGCCCCGATCAGGCCCGCATCGACGCTGGCGTAGCCGATTGAGGCGATGCGCACGTTGGGAAAAACCTGGGTGAGAATTGCCAATTGCGGACCGAACAGGCTTTCGCCGCCGTACAGCAACGTATCAACCCCACACAGCACTCGCCGATGCTGGGTCAGGTACGCCGCGAAGCGCAGTAACTGCGCCGGCACGCCGACCAGCACGTTGATCCGGTGCTGATCAAGCGCATCGGCCAGGACGTCCATGCTGACTTCGCCGGTGAACGGAAACTCACAGATGGAGCGTTTGACGTGCGCCAGCGAGTCGTGGATGAACAGAAAACTGGCGTAGAGATCGCCGGAAAAGAACAGGTTGGCGACCCTGTCGCCGTTCTCCAGTTGAGAGGAGACACTGTCTCCAAAGGTACTGACCAAGGCCTGCCACTCGCTGGTCGAGTAGACCGTCAGTTTGCCGTGGCTGGTCGATCCGCCTGTTTTGAATACCAGCGCGTCATCGATTTGGCCGGTCAGCACAGGCCACTCATTCAGGTCGTTACTGTCAGCCCAGTAGTCGGCCACGTTGGTGAGCGGCAAGTCTTTTAAAGTAATACCTTCTGCCGGTAAATGGCTCAGGTGGGTGCGGTAGAAGTTTGAATGCTGCCTTATGTAAGGCACGAGTTGTTCAAGCGAAGTTGTTTTCACTGGGTTCTCTTTTTTATCAGGCGTGTTAATGGTTAAAAGACAAACAATCAGTTTATTTTCTATTGTCGATCACCAAAGGTGTTTTTCCGCTGTGGTTGTTTCTGGTGAACTTGGATTCAGCACACTCGTGAACTTCCACTGTTAAAAGCGCAGCGTTCACGGCATTGGCCAGTGCTTCATGGGTCAATAATTTTTCATAAACCTTTTCGGCCGCCAGGTTCGCTGAAACTTTCAGCCGCTCCCTGCCATCGGGGGCGTGGTCCAGGACCAGTTGCACAGGCATGCCGACGCTATCTTGCAGCGCCAACGGTGAAATGAATTCCGTGCCCATCCGTATCAGCTTGCCGTGGCGCTGCAGCAATTCGAATCGCGGAGCGTCAAGTCCGCACGGGCAGGCTCCGGGGACCCAGCGCCCGGTGTCGCCAACGTCACACCGGCGCACTTCCTGGCCTTGCCGGGCTCGGGAGGTGAATAGCAGCCGGCCGATCTCATTGCCCTGCACCGGCACATCGTGTTCGAGGTGCACGATTTCCAGATGCTGGGTATCGCACATCAAATGAAAGACGCCGTCCTTTGTTGCCGTGCAGGCATGCCCCAGCGGGCCCGCATCGACCGAGCCATAGATCGCCGAGCGGATCGTAGTGACCCCGCAGCTTTCCATCAGGCGAAGGCTGGCCTGGCCGGGGTGCTCACCGCCGAGGAATACTTTGCCGATGCCGGCGTACGCGCGGAGCAGGCTTTGTTCATTGAAAAACAGCCGATGCAACGTACTTGGCATGCCGATCAACACGGTAATTCGGTGGTCCACAATCAGCTGGGCAATTTCGCTGAAATCATCATGCTGCGGCGCGCCCATGGGGAAATGCGTAGCGCCCATCTGTTCCAGCACCTTGGTGAAGCTGGAGAAACCTCCATACAGGCTGCCGCCGTAAAACAGGTTCATCACCCGGTCCGTTGAAGGGTCGAGGCCGGCGGCAAACATCCCGTCAGCCGCGGCGCGCATCTGCCGTTGAAAGTCGTGGTAGCTGAACCCGGCCAGGGCCGGCGTGCCGCTGCTTCCCCCGGAGCGGAAATACAGCTGTGCCGTGGCGTTGATCGGCTGGGTCATGAACGTATTTTTGTCCATGATCGGTTCATGACGTGTATCGGGCGCGGTGGGTAGCGCATCAAGCGTTGCCCGGCCCGGCACGGCCTCCGGCGTCAGACTCACCGAGAGGCGACGACTGAAGCGTGACAGCGCGTAGACGCCGTCATGGGGTTCGCCGGGGTAGCCGTCATGAATCAACCCGCACGGCGCGATACGCGTGACACCGGCGTTGACCAGCGTCCGCACCAGCCCAGGCGTCTCTGCCGGAGCGCACATCAACGCGCAGCTTTGCAGGACCGTGCGCCAAGGCAATAGCGTCTCGGCGATCAAATGTTGCGGCACGGGTTTGAGCAGCAGCGTGCGAAACAGCGGCGAGGGCGCGAGCGTTTGGTGGTGGTCCCAGATGACTCGCCATCCTTCGCCGGCCCAGACCTTGCCGGTCTGGTTCGCAAAGCAATGTTCCAGTTTCGCCATGGCGGTGCGGGTGGTGATCTCGGAGGCCTCCTGATCTGTCGGAACCAGCGCCGGCCACTGCGAGGCGCGGCGTGCGAAGGCTTCAGCCAGGCGTTCACCCACGTCCAGCAAAACTGCCGGATCGCTGCTGTCCACCAACAGCCATTGCGGGCTGGAACACGCTTGCTGATCGAGACTGCACACCTCATCCACCAACGCGTCCAGCGTCGATGGACTCGCAGCGTCCGGCGACAGGTACGCGAAACTGATCCTGTGGCCCCAATCGATCCAGCGACACCCGGCCGGGATCTGCTGACGAATCGCCTTGAGTGCCTTTTCACCGCCCCAGGCGGCGACACCATCGGCGTGCATACAGAGTTGTGCGATCCGAGCGGTGTCGACCGGCAGCACCGCAATGAAGTCAGCTAGCTTGCCGCTGGTGTCGCAGTGCACCAGCGCCGCGAGTAACCGGGCGGTCAATCCGTCATCGCTTGAACTGGGGCGCAGCCAGTTGATATTGCCGGCCAACAGGCTTTCCAGGACCGCGCAGAACGCCAGCATCGGCGCATTGCCCGGCGTCACGTGCACCACCAGTCCCAGCGGGTGCCAGCTTTCAAAACACGCTTGCCGGTAATCGATCCGCCGCAGCGAACGCGGTTGCACACCGAGCTCTCGCTCAAGCTTGGTGCCAAGGTTGCTGCGCTGGCAGAAGTCGACAAGCCCCAGTCGTTGATCGTTGTCGAGGGACACATCCAGCCTGTCCGCCTGCAATTGCAGGGCAAACCGGGCCGCTGCGTCGATCACGGTGTCGCTGTCGATCGGCGCACTCAGCAGTCGCGGCAGTTGTGGGTGCAGCGCCTCGAGCGCTGCTTCGAGGGTGATATCGTCACGCAGTTCGCCATTGATCAAGTACATGTCAGGCTCCTCCAATCAGTTCAGACGCGGCCATCGCGCAGCTTCGGCTGGCGGTCGTGCCAGCGCGTCCATGCAGTTCAAACCAGTCGGTCTTCAAGCCGCACCCGCAGCTTGCACCGGGGTGCAACGTCGCCAGATCCCCCATGACCACGGCGTGCGCGGGGCTGGACGAAATGTACGGCGACACGAACGCCAGCAAGCCGCGCCGGCCGTAGGGCTGGACGCTGAAATCGGAGGGATTGCGCACGAAGACCTTCGAGTAAACCGGCACATGAAAATGCTGGCGAGCACACTGGATGTAGGGCACGGCATGCTCGACAGCGCCGTAGCCGTCACGGCAGCGGGACAGGTCGATACCCAGTTGGCGGTTGATCCGCTCATACAACTGCGCCAAAGGAATCTCCTGCGCCGCCTGGGTTTTCCAGCCGCCACCAAGAAACACCAGTGACTCGGCCGGTAGCCTCAGGTCCGCCACGCCGGTGTCTTCCATGTGTTGCAATGCGTGGGACAGGAAGGCCGGGAAGCCGAGAATGCGCACAGGCAAACCTTCTTCGGCAAACGCCTGCAAGGCGCTGATCACCCCGAACAGATCGAACTCATGACCGTTGCCAGTCAGGCGCAATCCATAAGCGATACGGTTGACCGGCGCATAGCTGCACAGAAACTGGTCGGTGTAGGCAGTGCCCAACGTGATCGCAGCCTTGGGTTCATAGCTCAAGAGCAAGTAATTGCAGGGACTGTGCGGAGTGTCCCAGCCGTAATGGCGAAAAATGTGGCTCACCATGCCTTGGGCAGCGGCCATGCTGCGTTGGTCGTAGCGCAGGCGACTTTTCTGGCCGCTGGTGCCGGACGATGTCAGTTCCAGCGCGCCTTCGCCTGTGGGGCCGTACAACAAGTGACGTTTGAAATAGTTGGCGAAAATCGGCGGCAGTCTTGACCAGTCATCCAGCGTCTCCAGGTCCTGCGTATCGAGGCCGTTGGTATTGAGCCAGCGCTCATAGCCAGGCGTTTGGTGACAGTGGAACAGGCTGATTTCCCTCATGGCCCGGTCGAACAGGCCTTCAGGCACGGATTCCAGGCAATAAGGTTGCGTTAACGCGCAAAGCGCATCGGTGTGGGGTAAATGGATCATCAAAGGACCTATCGGGTGGGTCAGGCAGCAAGCGGGAGGTGGGAGCGCCGCAGGAACAGGCGCAAGGGCAGCAGGCACATGAGCCCTGCGATACCTGCCATCAGGGCGAAGGATTCGTGGCTGTCACCGGCGCCGGCCGCCGCGATCAGTGAGCCGCCGCCGCCCATGACGGCGATTGAAATCATGCCGATCATGGCCGAGACCAGCCCTTTGCTGTCATCGCTTGAAAACAACGCGAGCCGGTACAGAGCGGCATTGCTCATGCCAAGGCCGACGGCGTAAAGCGCCAGGGCGCAGATCAGCACGGGTGTCGACGCGCCGTAGAAACCAATGACAAGCAAGGCAATGAGCCCGCCGCAAAATGGCCACAGCGCGTATCGAATCAATTGCGGCAGGTCAGTGTTGGTAATGAGTCGGTTGAGGATCAGATTGCCGAGAATGACCGCCGCAAACACCGGGATCTGCCACAGGCCGTAGTGCAGAGGTGAAAGCCCCTGATTGTGGATCAGCAGGAGTGGCGCCAGTCCGATCCAGGCAATCAGGGGCAGGCTCATGACCCCCAGCGCAACAGAGGCGCTGACAAATCGCGGGTTGCCGAGCAGCGCGGCATAACGGCGCACGGTGCCGCGCCATTCAAACGGCACGGGCGTCAGTCGCTGACCGTCATGGCGCAGGGTCCCCACGGTTTCCGGCATGAACACATAAAGCCCGAGCCAGACCAGCAGGCCGCCAACACCCAGCAGTAAAAACAGCTCCCGCCAGGAGAGCCATTCCAGCAGCAGACTGCCGAGCAACGGCCCCAGGAGCGGCGAGAGCAGCGCAACGTTCCCCAGCAACGCCATGATTTTTACCGCGTCGGCTTCGCAGAACACTTCCTGCAACGCCGGGTAACTGACCGCGATGACAAATCCCAGCCCCATGCCCTGAATCAGTCGCAAGCCATTGAACGCATGGATACTGTTCACGCCGAACGCTGCGGCACAGGCCAGGGCGAATACCGCGCAACCGATGAGCAACATCGGCCGGCGACCGAAGTGGTCCGACAGCGGGCCAATCAGCCATTGCAGGAGAATCCCGCCCGCCAGATAGAGATTGAAGGCGTAGGGGACATGACGCGCGCTGGCATTCAGTTCATCAGTGACGGTCAACATGGCGGGCATGATCATGTCGCTGGCCATGTAAGTCAGAAGTTCAAACAGCGTAATTGCAAGGCAGAAGCCGAACACATGATAGGGGCTGATGTTTATTAGAGGTTTGTGCATGGCATCCCTGTTCTTCTTCCTGAAGTTAATTAACGGGTCTTATTGCGATGCGCCACGATAATCAAACGAGTATGAATACCTCAAACAGACTATTAAGACTGAAAGCTTCAATAGTTTTCGCCAGGTTTCGATGCAGGGCGGGAAGAAAAACAGAAGTGAAAATGCACGTACGAAAAATGCCCGCGACAAGGCGGGCATTTATTCTTCAGTGACTGGATGTGGTTCTTTTCTTACGTATGAATGTTCAATTAATTACGCGCTATGACCTGAGCAACCGTTATCGATGCTGGTAATAACCCGGTCCACCGCGATCGTAATGGTGGTCGCCATGCCAGCCGCCGTGGGGGAAAACGATGCAGCCGCTCAGGGTCAGCAGAGCGAGCAGGGGAATCAGCAGTGTGATTCGACGGAACATTTGAAAATCCTCATGGTTATCGCCGCAATAAAGCCAAATCTCTTCATCGGCTGTAACATGAGACCCCGTTTGCAGCGTCCCATTCCCGCACAAAGGTAGGGGCTTGGCATGCTTTCAGATACAAACCGGATACATTTTTCAGGTTCAGGAACTCGCAATGACTCAGTCGCAACGTTTGAAATACTCGATTCTGATCTCTCTGGTGGTGCTGGGGATCATGTTCGGCCTTTCGTATCTGCAGAACACCGGCGTCATCAGCGAGAAGCTGTTTCAGTACATCGCCATCGGCGTGGCGGTGGTCGTGGTGGTGATCAATGGCGTGATGCGTCGCAAGGTCAAGCCTTGAGCGACGCACCTTTGAGCTGATCAGTCGCGATGAAGCAGGGCTACAGCGTCTGGATGCAGGCTGTAGCTTTTGTCCGCATTGAGTGTGATCACGCCTTCGCTGCACAAGCGTTTCAACACTTCTCGCACACTGAGAAAGGACAGGGGAATATCCAGGTCCAGCAAATGGCTGTGCACGCCGCGCACGCCCAGGCTGCGCTCGCTTTCGGCGGCGACCAGCAAGGCGTCGATGACTTTGAGGCGAATCAGGCTGGTTCGCAGGCCAAAGCTTTTGAGCAGCAATCTGATCCGCTCGTTGCCATTGCGCTCGCCCCGTTGACTGAAAACACCGGAGCCCATGGCTGAGCCCTTTGGCGCGTTACCACCGTCCGTTGGCAGTTGCGAGTTGTACATGCAAAAACTCCTTTTCCGAGCCGGCCAGGAAATGTGATGGGTGCTCTCATTCAATAAGACGTACGAGCACGACAAATAATGAAGGCTCGAATGTAGAAAATTCGTCACCGTCACGTCAGCAGCCTGTGAGATGGGTGGATAAAGCGCCTTTCAGGGCCTAAATTTTTGTCGTGGGTTTCGTTCCTAGGGTAGGCGCGGTGCGTGTTTGACGCAGGGTGTTTGTCTTTTCGATCAGGAGCGAGCGTGATTATTTCCAGGCAATTAACCAGGTTGAGCCTTGCGGGCATGTTGGTGGGGCTGAGTCTTGCGGCAAACGCACGCGGTACGCCCGAGCCGGCGAGCGCCGACATTCGCCGCACCAGTTTCGGCGTGCCGCATATTCGTGCCGCAGACGAGCGCGGGCTCGGTTATGGCATCGGTTACGCCTACGCTCAGGACAACCTGTGCTTGCTGGCCAATGAGATTGTCACCGTCAATGGCGAGCGTTCACGCTATTTCGGCCCGAATCAGATGACGGTCGAAGAGCGCGAGAACGTGGTCAGCGACCTGTTCTTCACCTGGCTCAATACCCCTGAAGCCGTCGCCGGATTCTGGAAGGCGCAAACCCCGCAAGTGCGTGACCTGGTGGAAGGTTATGTCGCGGGGTACAACCGCTCGCTGACCGAACGTCGCGCACAGGGTTTGCCGCAGCAGTGCCAAGGCGAATGGGTACGGGACATCACCTCGCAGGACCTGGTCAAGTTGACCCGCCGTCTGTTGGTCGAAGGCGGAGTAGGGCAGTTCGCCGAAGCACTGGCCGGCGCCACTCCACCACAAGCCGTCGCTCAAGTGGGTGATGCGTCGTCATTCCAGGTGGCAGCCTCGCGCATGCAGCGCTTTGCCCTGGATCGTGGCAGCAATGCGGTGGCGGTTGGCAGCGAGCGTTCGTTCAATGGCCGCGGGATGTTGCTGGCCAACCCGCATTTTCCGTGGATCGGCGGAATGCGCTTCTATCAGATGCACCTGACCATTCCCGGCAAGCTGGACGTGATGGGCGCGGCGTTGCCGGGGCTGCCGATGATCAACATCGGTTTCAACCAGCACCTGGCGTGGACCCACACCGTGGACACGTCCAAGCATTTCACCCTGTATCGCCTGCAACTTGATCCCAAGGATCCGACCCGCTATCTGCTCGACGGCAAGTCGCTGCCGATGGACAAGCAGACCGTGACGGTCAACGTGAAACAACCCGATGGCCAGACCCAGGCGGTGTCCCATGTGGTCTACAGCTCGCAGTTCGGCCCGATCGTGCAGTGGCCCGGCAAACTCGACTGGGACAAGCAATACGCCTACAGCCTGCGCGATGCCAACCTGGAAAACGACCGGGTGTTGCAGCAGTGGTACGCGATGAACCAGGCTACCAGCCTCAAGGATTTGCAGGCCTCGGTGCACAAGCTTCAGGGCATCCCTTGGGTCAACACCCTGGCGGTGGATAATCAGGGGCAGACGCTGTACATGAACCTGTCGGTGGTGCCGAATGTCAGTGCCGACAAACTGGCCAAGTGCAGCGACCCGCGCGCCGGGTTGCAGATGATCGTGCTCGACGGTTCCAACAGCGCCTGTGCCTGGGACATCGACCCGAACGCGGCGCAAAAAGGTATCTATGCGGCGGACAAGTTGCCGCAACTCTTGCGCAAGGACTACGTGCAACACTCCAACGACTCTGCGTGGATGGCCAACCCGGCGCAACCGCTCACCGGTTTCTCGCCCCTGATCAGTCAGGAAGGCCAGCCACTGGGCCTGCGCTCGCGTTTTGCCCTGGATCGCTTGAGCACGCTGAGCAAGGCCGGCCCGGTCTCGGCGGCGGATTTGCAACGGATGGTGATGGACGATCAGGTGTACCAGGCCGGGCAAGTGATGCCGGACCTGCTGCAGGTTTGCGCCGGTGGTCCGGGTGCCGATGCCGCAGCGCTCGCTCCGTTGTGTGCGAGCCTCAAAGCGTGGGACCGCAGCGCGAATCTGGACAGCGGGCTCGGGCTTGTACACTTCCAGAATGTCATGGAACCGTTGCAGCAAGTCCCGGGCATCTGGCGGGTGGCGTTCGACCCGAAAGATCCGGAGCATACGCCACGTGGCCTGGCGCTCGATAATCCGCAGGTTACGAAGGCGATTCGCGAGGCGATGCTGGCGTCGGTGGAACAGGTCAAGAAACTGGGGCTCAAGGATGACAGCCGCTGGGGCGACATTCAGGTGGTCAGCAGCGGTGGCCAGCAGACGCCGATCCACGGCGGGCCGGGCACGCTGGGCGTCTACAACGCCATCCAGAGTGTGCCGAGAACCGATGGCAAACTCGAGGTCGTCAGCGGCACCAGCTATTTGCAGGTGGTGACCTTTGATGACAACGGGCCGCACGCCCAAGGCCTGCTGGCGTTCTCGTTGTCCAGCGACCCGACGTCGAAGTATTCCCTGGACCAGACCCTGGCGTTTTCGAAGAAGCAGCTAAGCCCGTTGCCCTTCACCGAGCAACAGATCACCGCGGATCCGCAGTACCAGGCGCAGACGATCCGTGAGCAGGATGAAAAGGCCGGGAAGGTGGCCGCTCAGTAAGAAGAGGGTGGTTCAAGCGAAAAAAAGGCCGCACCCCGTTGAGGGTTGCGGCCTTTTCAGCTTTTTGGGGTTTGTTGCGGGATTGAATTGAGCACTGGATTACCTTCCTTGTTACGGGTCAGGTAAACCGGCAGCACTTTGGGCAGGGAAGCCACCAGGTTGTTCAGTTCTTTGATGTTGTAGATGCCACCCAGACGAATCGTGCCAGTGCTGTGGTCAGCGACCATGATCGGTTTGTTGAGATAACGGTTGATCAACGGCAGTGCGTCGTTCAGCGCCAGATCATCGAGCACCAGTTTGCCGCTGCGCCACGCCAGAGAATTGTCGTTGGAGTAGGTCTGGTTGATCTGCGGCGTGAAGTCGCCGTGTTTATAGCGCGCCTGCATCGCCGGCCCGAGACGCAAGCCATCGCCCGGAAGATCATCGTTGCTGCTGACCAGCACCGACCCTTCAATCAGGTTCACGCGGACCTGATCTTCATACATCCAGACGTTGAATTTGGTCCCGGTGACCCGAATCCTGCCGTCCGCTGCCCTGACAATAAAGGGGCGAGCCATGTTATGGCTGACGCTGAAGAAGGCTTCGCCTTTTTCCAGCGTGACCCGGCGCTGGTCTTTGTAGTTGCTGAACGTCAGCTCACTGCCCAGGTTCAGTTCCACCTGGCTGCCATCGCTCAGGGTGACCTGACGGACCGTGTCACTCGCTTCGAAGTGCTGGTACGAATTCGGTAGCCAGCCCATGTTCCAGCCGCTGTACGCCGCCAACGGCAACGCCAGGGCGCAAACGGCGGCGGCGATGCCGACCGTGCGCCAGGGCGTGGCAGGTTTGAAGCGAGCAACCGATGGAACGGCCTCGGGACGCGGCAAATCACCCGCGACTACCCAGATCTCCAGCATGGCCTCGTACTCGAACGCATGCAGCGGATGAGCTTCACGCCATTGTTCGAAGGCGATCCGTTCTTCGGCGGTGCAGTCGACGGCGTGCAGACGCATGCACCAGTGCGCAGCGGCATCGGAGATGGCGTCATATTCGGCTTGCGAGAGAGAATTGTCGGTCATTGACTCATCCTGATTTCCCACATTCTAACCTTGTGAGGAAGCATGCGAGAACAGCCATCATGGCAATTAAACATCAAATGAGAACTATTTTTGACGTCAGGGCGTGCTGACGTGCAGTTCGCGGCCCAATTGGCTGACTAACCAGGCAACGCTGTCGGCATTACCCAACTGCACGGCCAGCCTGACCAACGGGTTTTTTTTGAAGGTGTGACGGGCACCGCTGAGGTTTTCTGCGCCGGTCAACGCCAGAATATGCGCCTTCACCCGATCGGTTTCTTCATAGGATGTACTCCCCGGATCCTCCCACGCACCGGTATCAGGATCCTGTGTCATGAACAGTCGGGTCAACGGCGTATCGATCGAGAGTGCTGTGGTCTGGGCGTCAGTCAAGGCGCTTTTGAGTTGAGTAGCAGTAGGGGTGGCTGTTCCAATCAGGTCGGTGAACGGTCTGCCGGGATCAAGATATGAAATGTCCTCGGTTTTACAGGCCATGTGCGACAGCTCATGAATCAAGGTCACCGCTCGGGCATGGGTGTGGATAGGGAAGGCTGCGTCGGTAAGGTGCTGGCGGTAGTGTTCAAACCTGGGATTGAAGAATCTTTCTGCGAGGTGAATTCTGCGATTTGCGTCTGAAGCCACAATGAATGCAAATGTGTTTTGTGCGTCTTCGGTCAGCCGGCCGACCGCAAAACGGCTGGATTTCGGCTTTCTGAGTGATGGCTCCAGAAGCGCGGTGAAAACGTCGCCGATGACCTTTTCAATCTTCTCGACATGCGCTGGCAGCACTTCTTGCACACCCATGAAATCCATGACGAGTTGATGCACGGGTGTGATGGTGGCGTCGGAAGCCTTCAGCAGCTGCAGATTTCGAAAGCTGTTCCAGGCATAGGTCGTTGCCAGATCCAGCGCTTCGTCAATCTGGCGGGCTTTTTGCGGAAACAGTCGACGGATTGCTGGCATTCCTGTGGCTTCGACGTTCATGCCTTGAAAAACCGAGCTTGCGGTCTCCAATCGTCCGAACAGGCTGAAGCGAGGCGCCGACTTGGGCTCATCAAGTAACCACTGTTTCGATCCGTTCTGGCGCAGAAGCGGGCCACGGGTGTTTGTGTCGCCGATACGCCAGCGTGTGCCGCGCTTCATGACCGGATACACCTTTCCTTCAACCGGCCCGTAGTGTTTTTTTGTCGTTGGATGGGTGTAGAGCCCAAGCGTTGCGTCGGATGTCAGCGAACCCAGATCGACATTGATGCTTTCATGGCGCTTCAATTTCGTGCGTTCGGGAGCGATGACGTCGATGTCCTGCCATTTGAGCCGGGTATCGGGCGTATTCGTCTCTGCCTCTGTCTCTGTCTTAGTCTCTGTCCCGGCCTCCGGTGTGGCAGGAGTCGAAGACAGCAGCGTTTCATCCCCCAGTGATTGGCGCAGCGTGGAGAGCTCCGCCATGCCGCTGATGAATTCTTTTAGGGCGGCGCCCCATTTATGGGTTTGCAGGTCTTCGGCAGACTGCTTGATTTGGCGGTAGCTGCGCCACACCGTCTGCGGGTAGTCGAGTTTGCCCATGAAAAACGACCAGGCCGCGTGCAGGTTTTCGCCCAGTACATGCTTGATGGTTGCCCATTCGCCCTCTCGTTTGTCATCGGACTGGCAACCGAGCAATCGGCCCAGCAGCGCGGCGTTGTCATGGAGCAGATGTTTGAACAGATTCCCCTTGATCGGAACGGATGCCAGCGTGGTCTCGGTGATGCGATTAACGGTGCTGACCGGCGTTGCCCTGGCAACGCGTTGACTGGCCGACGCCATCCGGGTTTCCAGTAGTATCCGGTCAGGGTTCGGCAGGTTCAGGAGCAGCCAGTCGAGCAGCGGTCCGCGAGTCTTCAGTTCGGTCAGCAGTTGGGCTTCATTTTCATATTCCTTCACCCCGTGCCGAGGGCTGTGAGGCGCAATCAGCACCTGGGGTGCGGCGTGATCAGCCGATGAGCCGATCAGGTAAACACCGGGCACTTTGATTGTCTGGTCACTCTTGATCCCCAAAAACTCAAGCGGACGGATGATCGCGTGGGCACCGTCTACAGCTGCGCGGGCGATGGCGTCCGGCATGTCCATGACTTGCCGGATCAGATCAAACCCGGTGTCGCTCAGGCGCTCCTGCAATTTTTCCGAGTGGGCGTAATGCATTAACTGCCAGGGCAATTGTGTGTAAAACCGCTTTCTGCGGTCCGCGTTGGCCGTGGTGTCTGCCAAGGCTTCGCTCAGTAATTTCTGCTGATGCTCGCCCGGTTTCAGGTTTCGGATCAGGTCTTTGACGTAGCGTTCGTCCAGTCCCTCGGGAATCACGGTGGTATCCAGCGACACCAGTTTGAAAGGGAGATGATCCAGCTCCTTGAGGTGAGTCAAGGCAAAGTCGGTCAGGGTTTGAGTGCGCGCTGCGGATGTCGGTCGGGCGCTTATCTGGACCTGGACCTTGTCCGGGTCGATGTTGAAATCGTCTGCCTTGAGTTGTTTTTCCAGTTCATGGTGTGCCGTGCGTTGCAGTGACCGTATGCCGGTCAGGTAATCCTGGTCGTCCTTAACGTTGTTGAGGTATTGCTGAAGCAGCTCGGCATGCAGGATCAGGTCTTTGACGGGCGCTTGGGCCAGCCATGTCGGCAGTTTTTGTTGCGTCGTCAGTGACCGCGCAATGTCGACCGCGCGGTCGAGCCCTGTCATCGGCTTACGCAGCGACACGAGATTCAGGAGACTGGTCAACGGCGTGGCGGAGAGCTTCGTCGCCAGCGCATCGGTCAGGCACGCCTGGTCCAGCTGCACATAGGGTTTTTGCAGATAATCCAGAAAATGCCCGTAGACCCGCTGCAAGGGCGCCAACGTGTAAGTCAGGCCAGGCAACCGCTCCCTGCGGCCAAGGTTCTCCAGCAGCGTTGAGCGATGGTTGATGTCTGCGAGTCGTCCTCCGAGTTCGGTCAGCAACGGTGTCAACGCCTTGAAGGCTTCAAACCCGAGCGCGGGCGTCCACAAAATCGCTTTACCCGAATGCACCGGGTCGAGACCGCCTCGTTCAGTCAGCACAAAACAACTGGCCAGTTTCAACGGATTCGTTGCGTCGCCGGCCTTCAGCGCCAGGGAAAATACCTCCGGAAAAAAACCGTTCAATGCCGCTCGTTGCAGGTGTATCGGGCTATCGAGCACGGTTTTGATGATGGCTTGTTCCGTAGTACCCAAGGTTCGCGTAACGGCACGCAGCTTCAGTTCGCTGCGCAATGCGGTTGACAGGGTGTGGGTGAAACTCGATTGCAGGCTCGCCACGGAGAGACTCAGGACACGCTCCGCGTCCGCGATCGAGCGAGTTGCCGTGGAGATGACCGGGTGTTTTTCAAGGAGCTGATCGAGCGCCTGCCCCACAGAGTCGAGCAGCGACAGCTCCTGTTTGGCTGACTCGGCGCGCACGGTGGCCGGTCGCGCGCCCCCGCTGCGGTCCACTCGTGTACTCCAGCGCCCCGAAATGTCGGGAGTCAGCAGTCGGTCATCGATCAAACCGCGGACATCCAGCGCGCTGTCGAGCAACGCGTGGGGGGCGATCGTACCTTCGCTTTCGCGAAAGCGGCTCAGGGCATGGGACAGGTTGTCCTGCTGCTTGCCAAGGATGTCGACCATCAAATGTCTGAACACCGGGCCGATGACCGGTTTGCCTTCAATCAGACGCTCAACCGGCTCCAGCGCAAGAAAGGTGGCGCGTTCGCCCAGCGACATGAAATTGAGCAGCGTGTCTTCATGCCCTTCGGTTTTCATCATGTCCAGCACGATTTTCTTGACCGCCGGCAGATTGCTCGTCGCTTCGATGCCTCTGGAGTGGGTGTACAGAAAACCCAAGGTGTTGGTGCCCCCGATCATCAAGGTCGAGGCCAGCTCCGCAAAGGGCTGGAGGGGCGCAGTCACACGCACTTTCTCGATGCGAAGCGGATCGTGCGCGTCAGGCGGGAGGCTGACCTTCATCAGTCGCAGGTATTCCTGTGTCGTTAAAATTCCGTTCTGGCGCTGGTGAAGCAGCTTCGTGTGGAAGGTGTCGCGCAAGCCTTCGGTGAAAAACTCCAGGCGTGAGAGGCCAAGGCTCATGGAGGTGTTCCAGAACAAGGAGAGCAGGCGTTGCAAGTGCGGCGTAAAGCTCTGTGCGATCTTCTTCACCGCGCTTTCCCACGCCTCGTTATCCGCGTCGCTGCTCACACTATGCTCGGGATTGGCGAAGACTCTTGAATCGCCGGTGGGCCACTGGTTGGTCAGGTAGAAATGCAGCAGCGCATCGCTCAGCGGTAACGAGGAAATCGTGTGCTGGTCTTCGTTGCCGTCGAAGGCTGAAACAGTCTTTACGAAGCTCTTCAGTCGGGTCAGGCGCTGGTCCAGTTTGGGAAAGGATTTGTGCAACGCGTTCTTGAGGGTGTCGTCCAGCATCGATTGCAGCGTTGGCGTCTTGAGCAGCTCCTCCTTCATCGTCTTGATGTTCTGTTCCTGATTGCCATCGAGGGTCAGTTGCTGGTTCTGGAAGACCGCGCCCTCGATGTCTTTGGTGGCAATGTCGGGTGCGGTGGCGGCCGGTAAAGTGGTGCGTTGTTCGATCGAGAGAAAGCGCAATAGCTCCCGCTTCTCGGTGGCCTGCACCAGCCATTCCTTGAGCTTGCTTTTGAGGTCGGTCATGCCCGCGAACTTGATCAAGCCTTTCCACGGAGTGTAGAGCGTGACCTCCCCATCGTTGGGCCGGCTCATGGCAAAGGCGCCGGCCAGTGGAATATCCGGTTTGCCCGTCACCTCCAGCAACAGCTGACAGACGTGCATCGGAGTTTTTTGCGCGATGCGGGCAGCGTGGGTGGCCAGGTAAACGTGCTTCAACCATTTCAGGTCGGCGAGTGTGAAGTTCAGTGCTTTTTCGCGGTCACCGGGCTGTTTGGCATTGGACGCACGCTCTGCCTCGTCGAAAAAGTAGGGCTCTACAGGTTCAGTCATGGTTTTTCCTCATGTGCTGCGATCAGCGGCCTGGCGCAGGCATTGGTTGAGGAAAAACACTAAGGTCAGCGGAGCGCTTCGGTGCGGTACATATTGCTTGAGACGAACAGCCGAGACTTGACAGGACGCCGGTAAAACAGCGCTTAATCGACGTCTGCTTTTGGTTGCCGTGCAACCTCGTTTCCCTGGTGCCCGTACTTAATAATAAAACTGGAGCTTCAGATGACCGCAACGCCCGAAGTGGCCGTCAGTTCGACCACCCCATCGCTCGATTTCGACGCGCTCGTTCTATTGCTTGAGCAAATTTTCCTGCGTCATGGCACGTCCGCCGATGTTGCCAAAACCCTGGCGCTCAACTGCGCCGGCGCTGAACGCGATGGCGCCCACAGCCATGGCGTGTTTCGTATTCCAGGTTATGTCTCGACGCTCAAGAGCGGCTGGGTCAATGGCCAGGCCGTGCCCGTGGTCGAGGACGTAGCCTCGGGGTTTGTCCGGGTCGATGCCGGCAATGGTTTTGCCCAGCCCGCGCTCGCGGCGGCCCGTGCACTGCTGGTGGAAAAAGCCCGCAGCGCCGGGATTGCGGTGCTGGCGATCCGAAACTCCCACCATTTCGCGGCCCTGTGGCCGGATGTCGAGCCTTTCGCCTACGAAGGGTTGGTGGCGTTGAGCGTGGTTAATAGCATGACTTGCGTGGTGCCCCACGGCGCCGACCGGCCGTTGTTCGGCACCAACCCGATCGCCTTTGCTGCGCCCCGGGCTGACGGTGAACCGATTGTGTTTGACCTGGCCACCAGCGCCATTGCCCATGGTGATGTGCAGATTGCCGCACAAAAAGGCGAACGCTTGCCGGCGGGCATGGGCGTGGACAGCCTAGGCCAGCCGACTCAGGACCCGAAAGCGATTCTTGAGGGGGGCGCGTTGCTGCCGTTTGGTGGGCACAAAGGCTCAGCGTTGTCGATGATGGTCGAACTGTTGGCAGCGGCCCTGACGGGGGGCAATTTCTCTTTCGAGTTCGATTGGTCGAACCACCCGGGGGCCAAGACGCCCTGGACCGGCCAACTGCTGATCGTGATCGACCCGAGCAAGGCAGCCGGGCAGAATTTTGCCGAACGCAGCCAGGAACTGGTCCGTCAGATGCACGGCGTAGGGCTCAAGCGCCTGCCGGGTGATCGACGTCACCACCAGCGAACCAAGTCGACCGCTCAAGGCATTCAACTGGATGCTCAGACATTGGCGAATTTGCGAGAACTGGCAGGGCTCTGAAACGCTTTTTGTAGGAGCCAGGCTTGCCGGCGAAGGCGTATTTGAAATCGCCTTCGCCGGCAAGCCTGGCTCCTACAGGTTCGATGTGTTTCCGTTTAACGGCGGCCCAGCAGCAACCCGACCACCAGGCCGAAACCGGCGGAAATGGCCACGGTTTGCCATGGATGACCACCAATGTAGGTCTCGGTCGCATCGACCACGGGTTTTGTGCGGTCACGAACACTGGTGACCGAGTCCCGTGCCTGCTGGAGTTTCTGGGCGATTTGCCCGCGAAGGGTCTCTGCTTCCTCACCGACCAGTGAGGCGCTGCTTTTGAGCAGTTTTTCCGACTCTTCGATCAGGGACTGAAGTTCGCTGAACGCCTGATCCTTGATCTGGTCATTGGCGACTTGTGTGGCGGTTTTCCGGGCCATTGGGTACTCCTTGCAGGTAAATGGGCAGTGAACAATGGAGTCTTGCGCGACTGAAAAAGTTGCAGCGGGTTTGCGTATTGACTGTGCGACGAGGAAAAATCCAGAGTCGGACATTTCCTCCTACAGTGTAAGATGTCGCCTATTTTACGCAGCAGGTAATTCCCATGAGCTTCAATCTGGCCGACAAACCCCTGGCTGAGCGCGCCGCGCTTGAAGATGAGAAATCCCGTCTGTTCGACCTCTGGCAAAGCAACCTTGGCAAATCCAAGGGCGAGGCCGCGCGGTTGTTTGGCGAGCGCGCCAAGCGCAAGGGCAAATGGGCGGAATGGGTCCGTTCCGAACTCGACGCGATGTCGCCGCCGGAATTCGCAAACATGGTGCGCAGTGAAGTGAATCGCTTGATGGCCGCCAAGTAAGGCCCGTCTCAGGTAAAACTCGCGACAATGGCCTCGCGCACTTTCAACACCACCGGATCGAGCTGCGTGCTGGTGCGCCAGCCCAGTTCGATCGGGTAGCGCGGCAAGGCCAAAGGGCAGGGCAGCAGCGCCAGTCCGCAGAGCGCCGCAATACTTTCAGCGGCGTGGGCCGGAATGGTCGCCACCGCCTGACTGCCCTTGAGCAAGTGCGGCAACGCCGCAAAGTGTGTCGTCGAAGCGCACACCCGCCGATTCAGCCCCAACGCCGCCAATCCTTCATCGGTGATCCCGATAAAGCCGCCCGACGACACCAGAATGTGCTCGCGGGCCACAAACTCTTCAAGACTGATTGCCTGCTGTCCCGGCGCCAGGCTGAGCGGATCCACCAGGCACAAATAACCGCCTTCACCCAGCACCTGGCGGCTGAGCAACCGCTCGGTAAACCCGCCCGCAGTGATCGCCAGATCAATGCTGCGCTCCATCAATGCCTGGCCGACGATCTGGCTGTGGGTTTGCCGAAAGATCAGGCGCAACTTCGGCGCACTGCGCGCAATTGCCTCGATCAATCGCCGCCCGTAGGCAATTTCGAAATCATCCGACAAGCCCACGGTGACCGAACGGCCGTCGTAATGATTGGCCGCCGGATCGACCATCGCCAGGCTCTGACGGCATTTGTTCAGCGCATCACTGACCACCGGTTTCAACTGGTTGGCCCTGAGCGTCGGCGCCAGGCCACGGCCGGTGCGCACAAACAACTGATCGCCATACATCTCGCGCAGTCGTCGCAGCGCCGCGCTGACGGCCGATTGCGTCACGCCCAGGCGCAGTGCCGCGCGGCTGGCGCTGGACTCTTCGTGCAGCGCTTCGAAGACTTTGAGCAGGTTGAGGTCGACGGTGGCGATATTCATACGGCTCATATCATTCAGCAGTGAATCGGGCTTTATTCATGATCCCGTGGCGCATGAGAATGGGCAACACCTCATTGCTTTCGGAGTGACCGCCATGCCCAAGTCCATTGTTGCAGCGTTGCAAATCGGCGCCTTGCCCGGCGGCAAGGCCGAGACCCTTGAACAGATTCTTGCCTGGGAAAACGCGATTATCGAATCCGGCGCCGCGCTGGTGGTCATGCCCGAGGCGTTGCTGGGTGGCTACCCCAAAGGCGAAGGATTCGGTACCCAACTGGGCTACCGCCTGCCGGAAGGTCGTGAGGCGTTTGCCCGCTATTTTGCCAACGCCATCGACGTGCCCGGCGCCGAAACTGAAGCCCTGGCCGGATTGTCAGCGCGTACCGGGGCCAACCTGGTCATCGGCGTCATCGAGCGCGCCGGCAGCACGTTGCATTGCACGGCGCTGTATTTCGATCCGCAGGCCGGATTGGTCGCCAAGCACCGCAAGCTGATGCCCACCGGCACCGAACGCTTGATCTGGGGCAAGGGCGATGGCTCGACGCTGCCGGTGATCGACAGCCAGGTCGGGCGGATCGGCGCGGTGGTGTGCTGGGAAAACATGATGCCGCTGCTGCGCACCGCGATGTACGCCAAAGGCATCGAGGTCTGGTGCGCGCCGACGGTGGATGAGCGGGAAATGTGGCAGGTCAGCATGCGCCACATCGCCCATGAAGGGCGTTGTTTTGTGGTCAGCGCGTGTCAGGTTCAGGACTCACCGCACGAATTGGGCGTGGAGATTGCCAACTGGCCGGCGGATCGACCGCTGATTGCCGGCGGCAGTGTGATTGTTGGCCCCATGGGCGACCTTCTGGCGGGGCCGTTGCGTGACGGGCCGGGGTTGCTCACCGCTGAGATCGACACCGACGATTTGATCCGCGCGCGGTACGACTTCGATGTGGTCGGTCACTACGCGCGTCCGGATGTGTTTGAGCTGACCGTCGACGAACGAGCCAAACCCGGCGTCCGCTTCAACACATGACAAATGTGGGAGCGGGCTTGCTCGCGAAGGGGCCCAGTCAGTCAACTTCGATGTTGAATGTCAGACCGCTTTCGCGAGCAAGCCCGCTCCCACATTTGGTACATCGTCGTTGCTGACCCCTCGGCTTTACCAGGTTCCGGCTGTCGCACCCGACAAGCTCAGTTTGCCAGTATCAACAAACCTCATCGTGCCAAACAAACCGCCGGCCAGTTTGCCGTGCAGCACGTAAGGCAGGTTGTTCAGGGTTTGCGTATGGCTCAGCCCCAAGGTCTGGCGTATCACCGAAAACGCCGAAACACTCACCGGAACCGTCAGCACGGTTTCGGAGAAGCGTGCAATCGAGCCCGACTGATCGCTGACGCCGGAAGCCAGCGGCTGGCCATTGACCTCCAGGTCCAGCGCCACGCCGTTGTAGTCGATCGGCGATTCGTTGGGGTTTTGCACGCGGATCTTCACGGCAAAGCGCACTTCCATGTCCTGGCTTTGCAGTGGCTCGATGCCGACCACATTGATGTTCAACGGGTCGCGATGGGGGAAGAGGGCGCAGGCGCTCAGGGAGAGCAACAGCAGGGAAAGGAGGAACGCGTTGACGCTGCGCATGGACAGGCTCTCATGTAGAAAAGGGCTGAACCGCAGCGGCTCAGCCCTCGAGCCTTTCTAGCGGTTCAACTGTGCGACCGTCGCAGGCCGTGCGGGTTCACCCTTGGCCGGGACATCCGGATTTTCCATGACCTGGAGGATCGAGGCTTCCGGATCGAAATCGTCCTCTTCCAGCTCGATGAACTCTTCGGGCAGGAAGATGTTCAGCACGATAGCGCACAACGCCCCGACGGTGATCGGTGATTCAAAAATGTTGTGCAGCGCCTTCGGCAGCTCGCGCAACACTTCCGGCACCGCGGCGACACCCAGGCCCATGCCGATGGAAATCGCCACGATCAGCATGTTGCGTCGATGCAAACCGGCTTCGGCGAGGATCTTGATCCCGGCCACCGCTACGGTGCCGAACATCACCAGTTCAGCGCCACCGAGCACCGGTTTTGGCATCAACTGCAGCACCGCGCCGATCATCGGGAACAGCCCCAGCAGCACCAGCAGGCCGGCAATGAAGAACGCCACGTAACGGCTGGCCACGCCGGTGAGCTGGATTACGCCGTTGTTCTGGGCGAAGGTCACCATCGGCATGCTGTTGAACACCGCCGCCATGGCCGAGTTGAGGCCATCAGCCAGCAGACCGGACTTGATCCGGCGGATGTAGATCGGGCCCTTGACCGGCTGCCGGGAAATCATCGAGTTGGCGGTCAGGTCACCGGCGGCTTCCAGCGGCGACACCAGGAAAATCACCGCCACCGGCACAAACGCCACCCAATCGAAGTTGAAGCCGTACTTGAATGGCACCGGCACGCTCATCAGCGGCACGTCGGGCAGGCTGGCGAAATTGACATCGCCCATCAGCCAGGCGACGACATAACCAAGGGTCAGGCCAATGACAATCGCCCCCAGGCGCAGGAAGGGCACATCGACCCGGTTCAACACCACGATCGTGCCGAGCACCAGTGCCGCTAACGCCAGATGACTGGCCGCGCCAAGGTCCGCTGCACCGAAGCCGCCTGCGATGTCGGTCATGGCGACCTTGATCAGCGACAGGCCCATGAGGGTAATGATGGTGCCGGTCACCACGGGCGTGATCAGCATGCGCAGCTTGCCAATGAACTGGCTCAACACCACTTCGATGAACGCGGCGAAAAAGCACACGCCGAAGATCGTCGAGAGGATTTCATCGGTGCCACCGCCCCGGGCCTTGACCATGAACCCGGCACTGAGAATCACGCTGATAAACGAGAAACTGGTGCCTTGCAGGCACAACAGGCCGGAACCGATCGGACCGAACCGCCGCGCCTGAACAAACGTGCCCAGGCCCGAGACAAATAGCGCCATGCTGATGAGGTACGGCACTTCGCTTTGCAACCCGAGGGCGCCGCCCATGATCAGGGTCGGCGTGATGATGCCGACGAAACTCGCCAGCACATGTTGCAGGGCGGCGAAGACCGTGGCGGTGAGATGCGGGCGATCGTTGAGGCCGTAAATCAGGTCGTTGTTGCGCGGGGCAGGGGCTTTTTCAGAGATGGTCATGGTTGTTTGCGGGCCGAAAGGCAGGCCGGGTCAGAAAATGGAGGCGCAGGATGCCAGCAGCGGGCATCGAGGGCAAACGATACAGCGGCGACACACCCGGGACCTTGTGGCGAGGGGGCTTGCCCCCGTTGGGCTGCGAAGCGGCCCCCGGCATACCTTCAGGCATACCTTGTGTGCAGATCTTGCGACTGCTGCGCAGCCGAACGGGAGCAAGCTCCCTCGCCACAAGATCGGTGAGTGTCAGGCGAACGCGGCGAGCAGATCCTCTTCAAACGCCTTCTGCGCATCCCCCGGCACTTGAGCGCGATGGCGCGCCAGATGAAACGCCACGTCGAAGCTCATCTCATCCCGGCGCACGGCGCGCAGCAAGCCTTTGTCTTCCCAGCTGCGGGCAAAGTGATTGGGCAAATAACCGACGTGTTTGCCGGACAGCACGAAGGCGAGGGTGCCTTCGACCTGCTCGGACCTGGCCGAACACAGCTTTCCCTGGAACGGCTCATCCATGCGCAGGAAACGATAAGGGTGATCGACCCGGTCGCACGCCTGCAAAGCCAGGTCATCCGGCGCATCGTCGGTGAACAACGGATGCCCGGGGGCGCAATACAGGTGTTGGGTTTCGGTAAACAGTTCGCGGTAGTCAAACGCGCTTTGCACTTGGGAGAAATAGCCGATCGCCAGATCCAGTCGCTGTTGCAGCAGCAGGCGTTCCATCTCGCCGGGCATGGCGCTCATCAACTCGATGCGCACTGATTCGTCACGTTCACGAAAACGCCGGATGGCATCGGCCACTTTTTGCAGCACCGATTGATCCAGAGCCTCGGACAAGCCCAGGCGCACTTCGCCGATCAGCCGACCCGCCACGCCGTTGGATTGATGACGGAACGCTTCGATGGATTCAAACAGTCCGCGCGTCGCCGTCAGCAACTGCTCGCCCTTGGGCGTGATCCTGAATCCACCCTTGCCGCGACTGCACAAGCGATAACCGAGCCGGGTTTCGAGTTTGGCCATTTGCTGGCTGATGCTCGACTGGCTCAAACCCAATTCACCCTGCGCCGCGCTGAAACCGCCGCACTCCACCACGCGGACAAATAAGCGCAGCAATTGCAGGTCGAGGTCGTGGAGTTGACCGAGCATCAAACATTACTCCGCAATAAAGTCAGGTTAACAAACTTGATATTTCGCCAATGTATCCGAGCGCGCACGCTGCAACCACTTCCTCTGGTCAGGTGTCCGTCATGGCTCCCGCATTCAAGCTGTGTTTACCCGCGCTGTTCCTCGCCATGGCCGTGTCGGCCCAAGCTGAGGAAAAGACCCTCAACCTCTACAGTTGGGCCGATTACGTGGCGCCTGAAACCTTGCAGCGTTTCGAAAAGGAAACCGGCATTCACGTGCGTTACGACACGTTCGATTCTTCGGAAGTGCTGGAAACCAAACTGCTGACCGGTGGCAGCGGCTATGACGTGGTGGTGCCGTCATCCAGCGTGTTGGCCCGTGGTTTGGCGGCCGGGGCGCTGAAGGAGATTGATCACGAAGGGCTCAAGGGCTACGCCAACCTCGACCCGGACCTGCTGGAAAAACTCGCCGCCGTCGACCCCGGCAATCGTTATGGCGTGCCGTATACCTGGGGCACGCTGGGGCTGGGGATGAACGTCGAAGCGGTGCAACAGCGCTTGCCGGGTGTGCCGCTTAACAGCCTCGACCTGCTGTTCAATCCGCAATACGCCAGCAAGTTGAAGGACTGCGGCATTGCGATTCTCGATTCGCCGCAAGAGGTGATCGGCCTGGCGTTGCACTATCTCGGTAAAGATCCCTACAGCACCGACAAGGCTGATCTGACCGCCGCCGAGGCGTTGTTGCATCAGTTGCAGCCCAATGTGCTGTACGTCGCCACCGGGCGGCAGATCAGTGATTTGGCCAATGGCAGCGTATGCCTGGCCTTGACCTACAACGGTGACGCCAGCATGGCCGCCGACCAGGCGCGCAAAGCCAACAAACCGTTCGAGGTGGCCTACCGGATTCCCAAGGAAGGCACGCTGGTCTGGCAGGACAACCTGGCGATTCCCAAGGACGCGCCGCACCCCGAAGCAGCCCGGGCGTTCATTGAATTCATGTTGCGCCCCGAATCCGTGGCGGCGCTGACCAACACGCTGTTCTTTGCCACGGCCAATCAGGCGGCGACCCCGCTGGTGGACGAAGCCGTGCGCACCGACCCGGACATCTACCCACTGGCCGACACCCGCGAACGGCTGTACGCCGACCGCAGCATGAGCCTCAAGGACATGCGCTTGCGCACTCGTCTGTGGACCACTTTCCGTAGCCGCCAATAAATAAAAAAAGGAGATCACCATGGACGTCCCGATGCAAAACGATCAGGCCATGACCCGCGACAGCCTCTTTGGTACTGCCGCCGAAAGTACCTACGCCGGTATCACCAGTTTCATGCGTCGTCGCTACAGCCGTGATTTGCGCGGCGTCGACGTGGTGGTCAGCGGTGTGCCCTTCGACACCGCCACCAGCAACCGTCCGGGTGCGCGCTTCGGACCGCGCGGGATTCGCGCCGCGTCTACCGGCATCGCCTGGGAACGCCACTGGCCGTGGACCTTTGATCCGTTCGATCATTTGGCGGTGATTGACTACGGCGATTGCGACTTCGATTACGGCTCGCCGCATTCGGTGCCGGAAAGCATCGAGGCCCACGCCGAGCACATCCTGAACGGCGGTTGCGCAATGCTGACGTTCGGCGGTGACCACTTCATCAGTTACCCGCTGCTCAAGGCTCATGCGCGCAAGCATGGTCCGCTGTCGTTGATTCACTTCGACGCCCACAGCGACACCTGGCCGGACGAAGAGGGCAAGCGCGTCGATCACGGCACGATGTTCTGGCACGCGGCCAAGGAAGGTCTGGTGGACCCGTCGCGTTCGGTGCAGATCGGTTTGCGCACCACCAATGATGATCACCAGGGCTTTGCCGTGCTGGATGCGCGGCAAGTGCATCGGCAAGGGTGTGAGGCGATTGTCGAGGCGATCCGTGCGCGGGTGGGGGATAACCCGGTGTACCTGACGTTCGACATCGATTGTCTCGACCCGGCTTTCGCACCGGGCACCGGAACGCCAGTGTGCGGCGGTTTGAGCACGGTGCAGGCGCTGGAAATACTCGGCGGGTTGCGGGGGATCAATCTGGTGGGGATGGACGTGGTGGAAGTGGCGCCGGCCTACGACCACGCGGACATTACCTCACTGGCAGCGGCGACGTTGGCGATGGAGATGCTGTGTTTGTATGCGGCCAAACATAAGGTCGACCGGTAAAACACAGTCAGAAATGTGGGAGCGAGCCTACTCGCGATGAGGCCATAACATTCAATATGTATGCTGAATGTCAGTCCGCTTTCGCGAGCAAGCCCGCTCCCACAGTCGATCTTTGGCGCTCACAAAATAGTGGGCTCACAGTAGATACCAATGTGGGAGCGAGCCTGCTCGCGATGAGGCCATTACATTTAGCATTGATGTCGAATGTAAGTCCGCTATCGCGAGCAGGCTCGCTTGTATGTTTAGACTTGAAGGGGTGGGCGGGACTACAGACTCGATTCTGACTCTGACCAGTACAGACCGTGGGAGACTTCTCGTCCCGCCCCTTCTACCCAAAGCGCCGATAAGGAATTCATCGGTAAACCGACGATAGAGACAAGCCAGCGCAACGGTAGACCCCAACAAGCACTTAAACCCTAGCTCCGAGGATTTGTCATGACAATCCTTACTTCGCAGACGGTTGTTGGTATCGATATCGCCAAGGCCCAAATTGCTGTCTATCGCACCGACCTGCAAATCATTCAAGACATCAAGAACGATCGAACCACCCTTAAACGTTGGCTTAAAACCCTGCCCGCCCAAAGCGCTATCGCCGTTGAAGCCACCAACATTTACCACCTGGACACGGTTGAGTTGGCTCATGAAATGGGTCATCAGGTCTACGTGGTGGACGCTTATCGGGTAAGTCATTACCGCCGTGGCGTCGGACAACGAGCCAAGAATGATCCCTGCGATGCGCGTTTGCTGGCGCGTTACTTGGAGAATGAACAAACCAAACTGCGGGTCTGGAGCCCGCCACCCAAGGCCTACAGCTCACTGAAAAGCCTTCTCCATAGACGTGCAACGCTGATCCAGAACCATGCTGGGCTGATGTTGAGTTGGGCCAATGAACCCTTGTTGAAGAAAGTGCAGGCCGCTCAGCAGAAGGCATTCAAGCAAGCGGATCAGGCTATTCAGAAACTGCTGCGCAAGGTCAGCAAAGAGGCAGGGATTGAGGCGAATATTGATCGCTGCAAAGCCATAGAAGGCGTTGGGGAGCTGACCGCAACGGGGTTAGCGACGACTTTTATGCGGGGCGATTTTGCGAACAGCGATGCGTTCATCGCATTCCTGGGAATGGACTTGGCAGTCGACGATTCCGGCAAGAAGAATGGGCGGCGGTACCTGACCAAAAAAGGAGATCCGGAGGTTCGTCGTTTGGCTTACAACGCCGCAATGGCGGCGTGTCGCTCGTCTAAATGGAAGCCGTTTTACGAGGCATACCTGGCTAGAGGCTTCTCGAAAACCCAGGCTTTGGTCGCCTTGGCCCGAAAGCTCTGTCGGGTGGCATTTGCCCTGATGAAAAATCAGAGCGAATACCTGTCAGCCTGAGAATTCAGGGTTGCCGGGCAACATAGAATCTCCCACAGTTTGATCTGTGTCAGGCCACTGGGATGGATGGCAGGTCGAGGGTCTCAGCACCGGTGAACCGCGCTGCCGAACCGGCAATCGTTTCATGCGGTACGCCCTTCGGCACACCACTGACCTCATCAAGCCGTGACAATTGCTCGGCGCTCAACTGCACGTTCAACGCACCCAGCGTCGCATCCAGTTGCTCACGGGTACGCGAACCCAGAATCGGAATCAGTGCTGTCGTTGAGCGCTTGGCCTTTTCCCGCAACCAGGCAATGGCGACATGGGTCGGCGTGGCCCCAAGTTCGGCCGCCACCGCGAGCAACGTGTCGAGCAGGGCGGTTTCGTGGGCGCTTTTCTCGGTGTGAATCAGCATGCCGAGTTTGGCGGCGCGATTGTTCTCATCACTGCTGCGGTATTTGCCCGTGAGGAACCCGCCACCCAGCGGCGACCAGATAGTAGCGGCCAGCCCGAGCGCTTCGGCCATCGGCAGCAGCTCACGTTCGGCGGTGCGTTCGGCCAGGCTGTATTCGGCCTGAATGGCCGCAATCGGCGCAAAGCCACGTACTTCGGCCAGCACGTCGGCGCGAGCGATGCGCCAGGCCGGGAAGTTCGACAACCCGGCGTAGTGAATCTTGCCGGCACGCACCAGATCGTCGAAGCCACGCAAGATCTCTTCCATTGGCGTCACGCCGTCGCTGATGTGGGCCCAGAACAGGTCGATGTGATCGATGTTGAGCCGTTTCAGGCTCTCTTCCACGGCCCGAACCATGTTCTTACGGCTGTTACCGGTGTGGGAAATGCCCGCGGCGGGCGTAGTACCCATGGTGTATTTGGTGGCGATGACCAGGCGATCTCGTTCCGGCGCGATGAACTCGCTGAGCATGGATTCCGACTGGCCGGCCTGATAACCGTTGGCGGTGTCGATGAAGTTGCCGCCGGCTTCCAGGTAACCATCGAAAATGCGCTTGGCTTCGTCACGCTCGGCGCCATGGCCCCAGCCGGTGCCGAAGTTACCGGCGCCCAGCGCCAGTTCCGAAACCCGCAAGCCGGTTTTGCGGCCGAAGACTTTGTAATGCATGAGGTGACTCCTGAAGAACGACGCCGGGGTTAATTTAAATGTCCATCAACATGTATTTAATATGATGCGAGTAATATTGGTCGTCAAGGTGCATTTGCATTTAGGGCAAAAGGGCCGACCACCGGGCTTAATACAATCTCCAGTCGAGCAAGAACCTGTGGTGAGGGAGCTTGCTCCCGCTTGAGTGCGTAGCACTCACAAAAATCTGTGTTGCTGTCACATCTTGGGGCCGCTACGCAGCCCAGCGGGAGCAAGCTCCCTCGCCACAAAGTTGGTGTGCCTGAAGATCCGCGCTTAAGTGAGCAGCATTACGATCACTGAAGATTTGCTCCTGCCAGTTTCTGACAGCAGCCTCTGCTAAGCTCCGGCGACTTTTCAGGACAGAGCCTGCCGATCGTGTCGCGTACCACTCGTTTACTCACGTTGCTGCAAGTGCTGCGAGGTAAAAGTCGTCCGGCCACCGCCGCGACGCTCGCCGGTGAACTGGAGATTTCCGAACGCACGCTGTATCGCGACATCGCCGAACTGACCGCGCTGGGCGCCCCGATCTTCGGTGAGGCGGGAGTCGGTTATGTGTTGCGCAGCGGTTTGTTCCTGCCGCCCCTGATGCTCAATGCTGACGAAACCGAAGCCATCGTGCTGGGTTTGCGTTACGTGGATCAGCGTGGCGACGAGGTGTTGAGCAAAGCCGCGGCCGACGCGTTGGCGAAGATTGCTGCCGTGTTGGCCCCTGAAGCTCAAGATGCATTGCGCAACCCGACGGTGCTGCCGGGCCCGCGCGGCTACGGTTATCCGCAAAATGCAGTGCCGTTGAACGTGTTTCGCCAAGCGATCCGCGATCAGTCCAGGCTGAGCATAGACTATGCGGATGCCCATCAGGTGCCCAGTCAGCGGCTGATCTGGCCATTGGCGCTGGGCTTTCTCAATGAAGTGCGGATCATTGTCGCCTGGTGTGAATTGCGCGGAGCCTATCGCACGTTTCGCACCGACCGGATTTCCGCCGCCCATGAACAGGGCGAACGCTATCCGGGGCGGCGCAGCGACCTGTTGCGCACCTGGCGCAAGCAAATGCAACTGGATGAAGCGGGGCGTTTCACTCCTGACAAGAACTGACACAGACCTGTTCTAGCATGGCGCCAGAATCAATAAACAAGGAGCCGCACCCATGTCCAATCCAGCCTCTTCACTGGCACCCGCCATCGCCGCCTACATTGCCGCCGCCAATGCCCGCGACACCTCGCGGGTCGGCAGTTTTTTTGCTGAGGATGCCAACGTGTTCGATGAGGGTCAGCACCGGATCGGCACGCAAGCCATCGCCCAATGGATGCAAGACACTGCGCAACGTTATGAACCACGGGTCGAAGTGCTCGACGTTCAGCTGCGCACCGGCAAAGTGCTGGTACACAACCTGATTTCCGGGACGTTTCCCGGCAGTCCCCTGGAACTGCGCTACATGTTTCGCCTCAACGAACAGGGCAAGATCGCCCGGCTAGACATCTCGCTATAAACCGAACGCAACCTTTGTAGCAGCTGCCGAAGGCTGCGTTCGGCTGCGCAGCAGTCGTAAATCCGGGTCCCGCAGATTATCTGACAGACCGTAGTGCCTGAATTTGCGACCGCTTCGCGATCGAACGCAGGCTCCGCCAGCTGCTACAGGAAAACGTATACTCCCGCGCATGAATGTCGACTCTCCCTTAAGCGCCTGGCAACACGCCATCGAACAGAAGGGTTTCGTCCAGGACGAAGCCCAGGAACATGCCGTGTGGGCGCTGCAAAAATGCCACGAAGCCTTGCATGAAGGCCGCACGCCGGTCACCGGCGTTTACCTTTGGGGCCCGGTCGGGCGGGGCAAGACCTGGTTAATGGACCAGTTCTACGAAAACCTCAAGGTCCCGGCCCGGCGGCAGCACTTTCACCACTTCATGGGATGGGTGCATCAGCGCTCGTTCCAGCTGACCGGCACCGCCGACCCGTTGAAGGCACTGGCCCGTGAGTTGAGCGAGGAAGTGCGGGTGTTGTGTTTCGATGAACTGTTCGTCAACGACATTGGCGACGCGATCATTCTCGGGCGCTTGTTTCAGGTGATGTTCGAGCAGGGCGTGGTGGTGGTGTGCACCTCCAATCAGCCACCGGACCAGCTATACGCCGATGGCTTCAACCGCGACCGTTTCATGCCCGCCATCGAGGCGATCAAAAAGCACATGCAGGTGATCGCGGTGGACGGCAGCGAAGACCATCGCCTGCATCCCGGCGCTGCTCTGCAACGTTACTGGGTGACGGCGCCTGGGCAGCCCAGCGCGCTCGGTGATGTGTTCAAGGCGCTGACCGCCGGCCAGTCGCTGTCCGACGAACCGATCACGGTCGGTTACCGTTCAGTCAACGTGGTGCAGGCCAGTGCCACCGTGCTTTGGTGCCGCTACGCCGATCTGTGCGAACAACCGTTTGCGGCGATGGACTTCATGGCGCTGTGCGACACCTTCAGCGCTATTCTGTTGAGTGACGTGCCCAACCTCAGCGCTCAGAAACGCGAAGGACGCATCGCCCGAGGCACCGAAGACGGGGCCGAACGAGTGGTGGCCGGTGATCGCGAGCTGCCGCAATTGTCGGTGCATGACGACGGTGTCCGGCGTTTCATTGCCCTGGTGGACGAATGCTACGACCGCAAGGTGCCGTTGTACCTCGAAGCGCAGGTGCCGATGGCGACGTTGTACACCGAGGGTTATCTGGAATTCCCGTTCCGCCGCACGTTAAGCCGATTACAGGAAATGCAGCTGCAGCGTTTCGCCGAAGCCTAATTGCCGGGAGCCGCGAAGATGAATCAGCCCCTGTCTCACCATTTGCTGACCATGGCTTATCAGAATGCCTGGGCCAATTACCGACTCGCCAAGGCCTGGAATCGGTTGACCCCGGCCGAACTGGCAGCCCCGCGCGTCAGCTTCTTCCCAAGCCTGATCGCCACCCTCAACCACATCCTGACCTGCGACTGGTTTTACGTGGATGCGCTGGAGCGGGAGTTGCGCGGTGACGATCCGCACCCTGATTGCTATGTGTTCTTCACCGAGGACGAACCGTTCGCGGCGGGCGCCGATCTGCAGCGCGAACAAGCGCATGTCGATCGTCGCCTGATTGCTTACTGCGAACAATTGCGCGACGCCGACCTGGGGCGAATCGTGACCATCGCCCGGGACACGCCGCAACATGACAGCCGTTTGCGCATGCTGTCCCACCTGTTCGAGCACCAGCTTCATCATCGCGGTCAGGTTCACGCCATGCTCAGCGACACTTCGGTCAAGCCGCCGCAACTGGACGAGTTTTTCTGTGCCGGTGAATCGCGTTTGAGGGCCGAGGATTTCGCCGAATTGGGCTGGACCGAAACGCTGATCTGGGGCGTTTGAGACAGGTTCGGGTTGTCGACGATGGCGCCTCGCGATAATGTCCGTCGACCTTCCGACGCGACAGACGCGCCGGGACAACTTGACGGGACGTTGACGATGGAAATGGAATCCGCAGAAATTCTGGTACTTCAGGCCAGCTACACCAATCCGCTGCATGCCGAGGCCATCGGTGTGGTGCTCAATGCGTATGCTGAAGACCCGATGGGCGGCGGGCAGCCATTGCCCGAAGACATCCTGCAACAACTGCCGGGAGAACTGGCCAAGCGTCCTCATGCGTTCAGCGTACTGGCGTTTGTCCGCGGCGAGCCGGCCGGGCTGGTCAACTGTTTCGAAGGGTTCTCGACGTTCGCCTGTCGGCCGCTGGTCAACGTCCACGATGTGTCGGTAGCGCCGAAGTTTCGCGGTTTGGGGTTGAGCCAGAAGATGCTGCAAAAGGTTGAAGACATCGCTCGTCAACGGGGTTGCTGCAAGATCACCCTGGAAGTCCTCGAAGGCAATGCCGTCGCGCAGGCCTCTTATGACAAATTCGGATTTGCGCCCGGCATGTTCGACCCGGCCCATGGCCGAATGCTGTTCTGGACCAAGGAGCTTTAACGGCAGATGAACAGCCTCGATGGCGCGCAGGGCAGGGCACTCATGGCAGACAAACCGTGGACGATTTTCCTGATCTTCCTGCGTCTGGGGCTGACCTCATTTGGCGGCCCCGTCGCGCATCTGGGCTATTTTCGCAGTGAATTCGTGCAGCGTCGGCGCTGGCTGAGCGAAGCCGCTTACGCCGAATTGATCGCCCTGTGCCAGTTTCTACCGGGCCCGGCGAGCAGTCAGGTGGGCATGGCGCTGGGACTGGCCCGTGGCGGCTATGCGGGGGCATTGGCGGCGTGGGCGGGTTTCACCTTGCCCTCGGCGCTGATCCTCACGCTGTTGGCGTTCGCCATCACCTACGGTGGCTGGGCCTTACCGGCCGGTTTGATTCACGGGCTGAAAATTGTCGCCGTTGCCGTGGTTGCCCAGGCCGTGTGGGGAATGGCCCGCACGTTATGCCGAGGTCCGGTGCGTGTGGGCATCATGCTGGTGGCAACTGTCGGGGTGTTGCTCTGGCCTGCGTTCGGTGGACAGATGACGGTGATGGCCGTGGCGGCGCTGATCGGGTTGGCTTTGCTACAGAACGCAGATGGAGCGCAACGGGAGGGCTTGTCGATTCGGGTCAGCCGCCGGGCAGGCTGGCTGGCGCTCGGTCTGTTCGTGGTCCTGTTGCTGGTTTTGCCGCTGATTGCGCACCGCTGGCCGGACTCGTTGATCAACATGTTCGACGGTTTCTACCGCACGGGAGCGCTGGTGTTCGGCGGTGGCCACGTCGTGTTGCCGCTGTTGCAAAGTCAGGTGGTGAGCACAGGGTTGCTGAGCAATGACGTGTTTCTCGCCGGTTACGCCGCCGCTCAAGCGATGCCCGGGCCGTTGTTCACGTTCGCGGCGTTTCTGGGCGGGTCCATCAGCGGTTGGAGTGGTGCGCTGGTGTGCGTCGTGGCGATTTTCCTGCCGTCGCTGCTGTTGGTGATCGGCGTGCTGCCGTTCTGGCAGCGCTTGCGTGGCAATGGCCGGGTGCAAGCGGCGCTGGCCGGGGTGAATGCCGGGGTGGTCGGGTTGTTGCTGGCCGCGTTGTATCAGCCGTTGTGGACCACCTCGATCCTCAGCCCGCTGGATGTGCTGTTGGCGATGCTGGCGTTGATGGCGCTGCTGGTCTGGCGATGCCCACCGTGGTTGCTGGTGCTGTTGGGCGGTATTTTTGGTGTGCTGCTGGGGGCCTGAAACGGGCACAAAAAGGCGTCCATCAGGACTAATGCCAGTCAGTTAAGCCGTAACGCGGTCTTCGTAGCAGCTGGCGAAGCCTGCGTTCGGCTGCGTAGCAGTCGTAAAATCAGACGATGCGGTGTTTCAGATGAACCGCAAACTCAGGTTTTACGACTGCTTCGCAGCCGAACGCAGGCTTCGCCAGCTGCTACAAAATTGCGTTGCCGCAGAAATTGCTTAACTGATCGGCATTAGTCCATCAGGACGCCCGGTTGACAGCGTTTAGTTCGGCCGATAGGTTTCGGTCACTTGTGCGGTTTGATCGTTCGGAACCCTCAGTTCAATAGATCTGGTTTCGACGCCATTAGCCTGCTGTTGTTTAAGTCGCAGGGTTTCGAAGTAATACCTCATGCGCTCGGCGCCGCCTTCAGCAAAGGCAGCGGTCGAGCCGAACATCATCAGACTGGCGAGGATCAACGCGGTACGTTTCATGGTGTGCCTCCCACTACGGATATCGGGTGCCTTTCGTCCATGAACCAATGTTGCCGGGACATTATCCGCCGATTCCGCTATTTGGGAATTAACCGCCTCAGAGCTTCCAGTCCAGGCTCAGGGTGACCGTGCGCGGGTCGCCCCAATAGACGCCGTTGTAGAACCCGACGTTGTCGTAATACTTTTTGTCGAACAGGTTGTCGACGTTCAGCGAAGCCGACAGGTGCTTGTCGAACTCGTAACGCGACATCAGTTTGACCACGGTGTACGCCTCCTGGCGGATGTTGGTGCTGGCGGTGATGATTTCGCCATTGGCACCACGGCCGACCGGGCGTCTGGCGGCACGGTAGACGTCGCTTTGCCAGTTCACCGCGCCGCCCACGGTCAGTGCCTGCCAGTCGCCGGGCAGGCGATAGGCCGTAGAGAAGCGCAACATGTTCAACGGCTGGGCGGTGTTGTTGCGCTGCTTCTCGCCATTGACCGAGTGGGTGTAGGTGTAGCCGGCGGTCATGTTCCAGCCCGCCATGACTTCGCCGGAGACCTCGGCTTCGAAGCCCTGAACCTTGTTGCCCTTGCCCCCCGACTTGAAGAATTCCTCATTGGTGACCGGGTCCGGTGGCACCGAGTCGTCGCGTTCGGCGACGTTGTCCTGCTTGCTCCAGAACACCGCCGTCGCGAGGTTGAGTCGCTCCTCCAGCAGGCTTCCCTTGAGCCCCAGCTCATAGTTGCTGCCGACCACTGGCTCGAGGTATTTGCGATTGCTATCGCGTTCGTCCTGCGGCTTGAAAATGTCGGTGTAGCTGACGTACATCGTGTATTCAGGTGTGAGGTCGTAGAGCAGACCGGCGTACGGCGTCCACATGTCGTTGTGCTGCTGACTGGTGGTTTCGACACTGGTCAGTTGCAGGTTGCCGTCGTACTTGTTGGCCTTATTCGAAATTTCCCAGGTGCCGTAGCGACTGCCGAGTACCGCGTGCAGGTCGTCGGTCAGGGTCAGGCGAGTGGCCAGGTAACCGGCCTTTTGCCGGGTGCTTTCATCGGAGCCTTTGAGGCCGGTGACGGTGTCGGGGAATTTTGGAATGCCGCCCATGTATTTCCAGTCGGGGACTTTCTCGTAATCCGATGACCGTGCGCCATCTACCGTGTAAGGGTTGTTTTCGCTTCGTTCGGCTTCGCCATAGCCGATCATCATTTCGTGCTCACGCCCGAACAGCGAATAAGGGCCGGACACGTTGAAGTCATAGGCCTTCATTTTTTCTGTGCCGATCATGTGGCTGACGTTGGCGGACATGCCGCTGCGATCCGCCTCGGGGAAGCCGCCACCGCCGTAGTAAATCTTGCCGTCGGTGTCACTCTCGCGGTGGGTGTAGGCAGCCTTGAGCTGCCAACCGGCGCCCAGTTGCTGGTTGAGCGTGGCGAACGCGGTCTTGTCCTTCAGCGGCCAGGAACTCCACGGCGTGGCCATGTTGGTGGAGCGCCCGAGGTTGGCTTTGCTGCCGTCAGCGTTCCAGTAGGGCACGGTGCCCCAGGAAGTGCCTTGCACCTGCTTGTCCTGATAGTCGTAACCCACGGCCAGCACGGTGTCGTCGGTCAGGTCGGCTTCGAGAATCCCGTAGCCGACTTCCCGTTGCAGCGCGTACTTGTCACGGTAGGAACCGCTGTCGCGATAGGCCAGCACCCCGCGACCGCGCAGGCGCCCGTCGAAGGCCAGCGGTCCGCCGACGTCGACATAACTGTAGTAATCGTCATAGCTACCACCGCTGACACCGGTCTGGGCCTCCCATTGCGCGGTCGGCCGTTTGCGCACCATGTTGATCGTCGCAGACGGATCGCCGGCGCCCGTGGTCAGGCCGGTCGCGCCGCGAACCACTTCGATGCGGTCGTAGATGATCGTGTCGGAATCGGACTTCATGTAGCCGAAGGTGTTAAGCATCCCGTCGATCTGGAAATTGTTGATCGGGTAACCGCGGGACGAATAACTGATGCGGTCCGAGTCGTTGTGCTGAACCACCACGCCGGTGGTCTGGCTCATGGCTTCGGAGAGCGTGCCGAGTTTGAAGTCGTCCATCTGCTGGCGCGTGACCACGGACACCGATTGCGGCGTTTCCTTGATCGACAGGTTCAGCCGCGTCGCGGTGCTCATGGCGCCGGTGGTGTACGACTCTGTGCTTTCGGTGGTGCTGCCCAATCCCTGGGCGGTCACATTGGTGGCGCCCAGTTCAAGGGTGCGGCTCGGCGCTTGGTCGGGGACGGTTTCAGCCAGCAGATCTGGACTCAGGGCAGCACTGCACAGGCCCAGGGTAAAGGTCATGGAACGGGTGATAGGCGCGAACATCGCAGCCGACTCCTTGTCTTCGAGGGAAAAATTCCGTTTGTTCAAAGACGAAGGGGGGAGAGGGGATTTAGTTCTAAACGAGAATAATTGTTATTTTAAGAAGTTTCGGAAGTGGCTTTGAATGCAGAAGAAAGTTGGAAACACGAGACCTGTAGCAGCTGGCGAAGCCTGCGTTCGGCTGCGCAGCAGTCGTAAAATCAGACAATGCGGTATTTCAGCAATACCGCATGCACAGGTTTCACGACTGCTGCGCAGCCGAACGCAGGCTTCGCCAGCTGCTACAAGGTGTGCGTTAGAGCCATGCTCTAGTTATGCGCAACTTCCGGATCGCCAGGCTTGCCCTTGGGCTTCATCAGGCTGAAGTCGATCAACGGACGCGATTGACGCTCATACGGATTGCCGATCATCAACGGACGCGGCTTGAAGCTGTCGCTGACCAGGCTCTTGCTGCGGTCCAGTTCATCGAAGCTCAGGCCCGCCAGATCCGCCCAGGTGTGGATCAGGTGCGAGCTGCTGTAAGGCCGCGCCAGGTCAGCGGCAAAACTCCAGTCGTGGGTTTCACGCCATTTCGGCGAAGCCCATGCCATGAACGGAATGGTGTACATCGGCGCCGTCGGCTTGGCTTCGTTACGCCCCAGCGTACTGTGGCCCGCGGAATCGAAGACGTCTTCGCCGTGGTCCGAGAGGTACATCAGGAAGCCGTTCGGATCGGACTTGGCGTAGTCCTTGATCAGGCTCGACACCACGAAGTCGTTGTACAACACCGCGTTGTCGTAGCTGTTGTACGTCGGCACCTGATCGTCACGCACGCCTTCAGGCACACCTTTGCGATCGGTGAACTTGTTGAAGGTTGGCGGGTAACGGTACTGATAGCTCATGTGCGTACCGAGCAAATGCACAACGATCAGCTTGCGCGGGGCGGCGTCTGCCAGTGCCTTGTTGAACGGCGCGATGACGTCGCCGTCGTACTGCGCGGCGTTCTGGTTGCGGTTGTTGTTCAGGTACACCTGCTCGTCAGCCTGTTCGGAGAACGTCGTGAGCATGGTGTTGCGCTTGGTCATGGTCTGCTGGTTGGTGATCCAGAAGGTCTTGTAGCCCGCCTGTTTCATCATGCTGACCAGGGACGGCGTGGACAGGTAAAGGTCCGGGTTTTCTTCGTCGGCGAAGGTCAGCACCTGCTGCAACGCCTCGATGGTGTACGGGCGCGGGGTGATGACATTGTTGAAGACCGCCATTTGATCCTTGAGCTTGTCCAGTTCCGGCGTGGTTTCACGCGGGTAACCGTAAAGGCTCATACGCTGACGGTTGGTGGACTCGCCAATCACCAGCACCAACGTCGCGGGCTGGTTGGCCATCGTGTCCTTGAGGTTTTTCAGAGGCGCGATCTTGCTGGCGCTGTCGAGCATGTCTTGCATGCCGGCCAGCGTGTCGAGGTAACGGTGATACGCCACCGCCATCTGCCAAGGCACCGCCGGCTCGATACGGGTTTCAAACTTCTCGAAGCCGCCGGCCAGGCTGCCGGTGCGTGCGGTTTGTTTGATCAGCGGGTAACCGACCACGGCCACCAGGATGGCGGTCGCGGCCACCAGCGCACGACCGCGGGGCATGTATACCGGGCGCAAGCGAGTCCACAGGAAATACGCGAACAGCGTGTGGGCGAGGAACGCCGCCACCATCCACCAGGCGAAATACTGGGTCATGTACTCGCCAGCTTCAGAGATGTTCGATTCGAACATGATGAAGATGACGCTCTGGGAAAATTCCTGCTGATAGATGAAGAAGTAACCCAGGCTGGCCATCGAACAGGCCCACAGCACCACGCCAATCAGCGCGGCCATCACCCGTGTCTGTCTAGGGAACAGCAGCATCGGCGCGAGCCAGATGGCGCTCATCACAAAGGCCTGGCGGAACCCGGTGAAACCCGAGGTGCCGGTCAGCTGAATCAGCAGTTGGGTAATGCCGGAAAAATACCAGAAGAACAGGAACAACCAGAGAAGTCCTGCCCAATCGAAACCTTTCGCAGTCGTAGTGCTGCGTTTGAACACAGTCATTCAGCGCTCCAAGAAATCACGTCGACACGTCGGGAGCCTTCCATGTTGCCGACGAACGGAAGCCGCACGGATACCGAGCGGCCATAATGAGCCGGAGTATCAACAGGACGATGTGAAAACTTTGTGAGTCGCCGCAAACGGCAAGGCAGGGAAGCGGTGTCGGAAACAGCAGAGGGCTGTTTCCGAATCAAGCGAGGGGATCAGGCGTGTGGAGCGCCCTGAGTGACGACGGGCAATGGCTGAGTCGAGGAGCTTTGTGTGATTAAGCGCAGCTGCGCGAGCTCCTGTTTCAACAGGTCGCGCTCTTCTTTCAACTGGCGCAATTCATCACGACGGATCGTGACGTAAAGGGTTTGTGCTGGCCGTGCTGCTTGTACTATGCCCATTGCTCACCTCGCAAATGGCTGTCTCAACTGTAAATCCGCCCCGACATCGGTGCTTATTTACTATCGGCGCCAATCTTGATTTCTTTTGCCCCTGAAGGGAACTTTTTTATTTTTCATGGTCGCTGTGTCTTCGGTGCGATTTCCGACGTTATCAATCAGGATCGGGCACAATGCCCGGAAACTTCACGCCGACGCTCTGGACTAACCCACATTAGTCGCGTTGGGCTATAACCTTTGACACACATTATTTGTAGTAGGGAGCATCAGCACATGCAACTCGGGATTATTGGACTGGGCCGCATGGGCGGAAATATTGCGCGTCGCCTGATGCTCAACGGGCATACCACCGTTGTTTACGACCGCAATACCGCCTTTGTCGACACCCTGGCCGCAGAAGGCGCCAAGGGCGTCATCGACCTGCCGGCGCTGGTCACAGGCCTGGCCAAGCCACGTGCGGTATGGGTCATGCTGCCGGCCGGCGCGCCGACCGAAGACACCATCGACACCCTGAGCACTTTGCTCGAAGCCGGCGATACCATCATCGACGGCGGTAACACCTTCTATAAGGACGACATCCGCCGGGCGAAAACCCTGTCGGAGAAAGGCCTGCACTACATCGACGTCGGCACGTCCGGCGGCGTCTGGGGCCTGGAGCGCGGTTACTGCATGATGATCGGCGGCGAAGCCGAGGTGGTGAAACGCCTTGATCCGCTGTTCGACAGCCTGGCACCGGGCATGGGCGACATCCCTCGCACCAAGGACCGCAAGTCGGAAGATGATCGCGCCGAGCGCGGTTACATCCACGCCGGTCCCGCAGGCTCTGGCCATTTCGTGAAGATGATCCACAACGGCATCGAATACGGAATGATGCAGGCCTTCGCCGAAGGCTTCGACATCCTCAAGACCAAGGCCAGCACCAACCTGCCGGAAGACCAGCGTTTTGACCTGAACGTGGCTGACATCGCCGAAGTCTGGCGCCGTGGCAGCGTGGTGTCGTCGTGGTTGCTCGACCTGACCGCCGACGCGCTGGCCAGCGATCCGAAGCTCGACGGTTACTCAGGTTCGGTGGCTGACAGCGGTGAAGGCCGCTGGACCATCGAAGCCGCCATGGAGCAATCGGTGCCCGTGCCGGTGCTGTCGAACTCGCTGTTCTCCCGCTACCGTTCGCGTGGCCAGGGCACCTTCGGCGACAAGATTCTCTCGGCCCAGCGCTTCGGCTTCGGCGGCCATGTGGAGACTGCGAAAAAATGACGCGTCTGATCCGCAATAAATCCAAGGCAGAACCCGCACCACCGACCACGCTGTTCCTGTTCGGTGCCCATGGTGACCTGGTCAAGCGCTTGCTGATGCCGGCGCTGTACAACCTGAGTCGCGACGGTCTGCTTGGCGATGGACTGCGGATCATCGGCGTTGACCACAACGCCATCACCGACGAAGCCTTTGCGCAGAAGCTCGAAGATTTCATTCGGACCGAGGCGGCCACCAAAGTCGGCAAGGGCGATGAAGCCCTTGACCCGGCGCTGTGGGCGAAACTGGCCAAAGGCATCAGCTACGTTCAGGGCGACTTCCTGGACGACAGCACTTATCAAGCGCTGGCGGCGAAAATCGCCGCCAGCGGCACGGGCAATGCGGTGTTCTACCTGGCCACCGCGCCACGTTTCTTCAGTGAAGTGGTGCGCCGTCTCGGTGCTGCCGGCTTGCTGCAAGAGACACCCGAAGCCTTCAGAAGGGTGGTGATCGAAAAACCCTTCGGCTCCGATCTGCACACCGCTGAAGCGTTGAACGCGTGTCTGCTCAAGGTGATGTCGGAGAACCAGATCTACCGGATTGATCACTACCTGGGCAAGGAAACCGTGCAGAACATTCTGATCAGCCGGTTCTCCAACAGCCTGTTCGAAGCGTTCTGGAACAACCATTACATCGACCACGTTCAGATCACCGCCGCTGAAACCGTCGGCGTGGAAACCCGTGGCAGTTTTTATGAGCACACCGGCGCCCTGCGGGACATGGTGCCCAATCACCTGTTCCAGTTGCTGGCGATGGTGGCGATGGAACCGCCGGCAGCCTTTGGCGCCGATGCGGTCCGTGGCGAGAAAGCCAAAGTAGTCGGGGCGATACGTCCATGGTCCACGGAAGAGGCGCGGGCCAACTCGGTGCGCGGCCAATACGCAGCCGGCGAACTCGATGGCAAATCCTTGGCCGGTTATCGCGAGGAAGGCAACGTAGCGCCGGACAGCAATACCGAAACCTACGTTGCGCTGAAAGTCATGATCGACAACTGGCGTTGGGTCGGCGTGCCGTTCTACCTGCGCACCGGCAAGCGCATGAGCGTGCGTGACACCGAGATCGTCATTTGCTTCAAGCCTGCGCCGTACGCGCAGTTCCGCGATACCGAGGTCGATGAGTTGCAACCGACCTACCTGCGGATCCAGATTCAACCCAACGAAGGCATGTGGTTCGACCTGTTGGCCAAGCGGCCCGGGCCGGCCCTGAAAATGGCCAATATCGAGTTGGGTTTTGCCTACAAGGATTTCTTTGAAATGCAGCCGTCCACCGGCTACGAGACGCTGATCTACGATTGCCTGACCGGCGATCAGACGCTGTTCCAGCGGGCCGACAACATCGAGAACGGCTGGCGCGCCGTGCAGCCATTCCTCGATGCCTGGCAGCAGGACGCGAGCGTGCAGCCTTATCCGGCCGGCGAGAACGGACCGCAGGCGGCTGATGAGCTGCTGGCCCGCGACGGGCGCGTCTGGCACAGCCTCGGATGAGTGACGTCACGCAACAACCCATCCGTTTTCTGCTGAGCGACATGGACGGCACGTTGCTGCTGCCCGATCACACGCTCAGTCAGCGCACTATTGAGGCCGTCCGATCCTTACGCGCGGCCGGCGTGCTGTTCAGCCTGGCCACCGGGCGTCCACCGAAAGCCATGCTGCAGCAGATCGAGGCCCTCGGTGTTGACTTGCCGACGGCGGCGTTCAATGGCGGCACAATCGTCAATCCGGACGGCAGTTTGCTGGTCGCGCATTATTTGCCGGCCACGGCTGCGCTGACGGCATTGGCACTGTTTGCCGATCAGCCGGACGTTGAAGTCTGGGTGTTCAGTGGCGGCGACTGGTTGCTGAAAGACCCGACCGGGCCGATGGTTCCGCGCGAGCAGCACGGCCTCGGTTATCCGCCGGTGGTGGTCGAGAGCTTCGAGCCATTTCTGACGCGCATCGACAAGATCGTTGCCACCAGCAACAACACACAGTTGTTGATCGAACTGGAAGCGCAGTTGTTGCCGAAAGTGGAAGGCCAGGCACAGGTCTCGCGGTCGCAGCCGGTGTATCTGGACGTGACGGCGATGCAGGCGAACAAGGGCGCTGCGTTGGCGACACTGGCCGAGTTTCTCGGTGTGCCGCTGGAGCAAACCGCCGCGATGGGCGATGGCGGCAATGACCCGGCGATGTTTCATTGCGCCGGGCTGTCGATCGCCATGGGGCAGGCGGAAGAGGCAGTGAAACGCCAAGCCGATGTGGTGACAGGCGCCAACACCGAAGACGGCGCGGCCCAGGCGATCGAGCGGTACATCCTCCGCCCATAAACACACAAAACCCTGTGGGAGTGAGCCTGCTCGCGATGAGGCCATGCCAGTCAACATTATTGTTGAGTGTCAGACCGCTATCGCGTGCAAGCTCGCTCCCACATTGTGGTCGGTGTTTACAGCCAGTAACTGACGGCGTACCAACCAAGAACACCCATCACCACCGTATACGGCACTGCCATCCACACCATCCGCCCATACGACAGACGAATCAGCGGCGCAATCGCCGACGTCAGCAGAAACAGAAATGCCGCCTGGCCATTAGGCGTCGCCACGCTCGGCAGGTTAGTGCCGGTATTGATCGCAATGGCCAGGGTTTCGAAGTGCTCACGGCTCATGTGGCCGGAGATGAACGCCTGTTTCACTTCGGTGATGTAAATGGTCGCCACAAACACGTTATCGCTGATGGCTGACAGCAAACCGTTGGCAATGAACAGCATGCCTGGCTGCTGATCGACCGGCAGCGCCAGCACCCACTGGATCAGCGGCGTGAACAGCTGCTGATCGTGGATCACCGCGACCACCGCGAAGAACACCACCAGCAATGCAGTGAACGGCATGGCGTCCTTGAACGCGTTGCCGATGCGGTGCTCGTCGGTGATGCCCGTGAAGGCGGTGATCAACACGATCACCATCAAACCGATCAGACCCACTTCAGCCACGTGAAACGCCAGGCAGCCAATCAGAACCAGCGCCGCCAACCCTTGAACGATCAGGGCTGCGCGTTGGCGCGAGGTGCGTTCGGCGTTGTCTTCGGCGGCGTAATTGGCCAGTACGGTGCGGACGTTGTCCGGCAGCAGCGTGCCGTATCCGAACCAGCGCAATTTCTCCAGCAGCACGCACGTCACCAGGCCCGCGGCCAGCACCGGCAGCGACACCGGGGCAACCTTCAGGAAGAACTCGGCGAAGTGCCAGCCCATCTCATGGCCGATCAACAGGTTCTGCGGCTCGCCGACCAGCGTGCAAACACCGCCCAATGCTGTGCCCACGGCGCCGTGCATCAGCAGGCTGCGCAGGAACGCACGAAATTGATCGAGGTCTTCATGATGAAGTTTGGGCAGGTGCTGGTCATCACTGAACTCACTGTCCTGGCGCGGATCATTGCCCGAGGCAACGCGGTGATACACCGAATAAAACCCCACGGAGGCACTGATGATCACCGCCGTCACCGTCAAGGCATCGAGGAACGCCGAGAGAAACGCCGAGAGAAAGCAGAACATCAAGGACAGCAGGGATTTGGAGCGAACCCCCAGCAGCAGGCGCGAGAACAGAAACAGCAGCAGGTCCTTCATGAAGTAGATGCCCGCCACCATGAACATCAGCAGCAGGATCACCGGGAAGTTGTGCACCAGTTCGTCATAGAGTGCCTGCGGCGTGGTCATTTTCAGCAGCAGCGCTTCAACCAGCAGCAGCCCTCCGGGCATCAGCGGATAACACTTGAGGGCCATGGCCAGGGTGAAAATGAATTCCAGCACCAGCAGCCAGCCGGCCGCCACCGGACCTACCGTCCACAACACCAGGGCGTTGAGTATCAGAAAGCCGACAATGCTCGCCTTGTACCAGCGGGGTGAGTGGCCGAGAAAGTTGTGCGCGAAGGCTTGAGCCATTGAACCGGACATCGGCTACTCCTTGTATTAAGAAGCGCGCAAGTTGCCGTAAGCCGAAGAGAAGATCAAGTGTGGGAAAAGTTGTTGTCCTGACCGAGATACCGCACCACGACCGCCCGATAGTTGCCATCCAGCGAATAACCGCCTACGACGATGCCTCCATCCGCCTGAACGGCAACCGACGTGGCGGTGTCCAGGCTGCGGCCGAGGCGGGTGCGAACCCAGCAGGTGCCCTCGGCAAAGCCGGGATCCAGCTGCCCGCCAGGTAAATATCGGGCCAGCAGGAAGTCGGCTTCGACTCCGCCAATCGTGGCGCCAACCGCCAGCACGCGGCCGTCTGGCTGGAGTTGGGCAGCGGTCCACTGGCAGCCGCTGCGGCCGATTTTCAGCAGGTGTGGCTGGCCACCGTTGCAATGAGCGTCCGGGCGACCGTTGCTGTGCAGTTTCAGCGCCAGGCAGTGCATCGGGTCACGGCTGCTGCCAAAACACTGCAAATCGCCATTGTCCTGCTGGACGATCTGGCTGACCTGAGCGCTGTGCCCCTGAACGCTGAAGGTCATGAAACCATCCACGGCGAAGCTAACGTCCAGACTGCCGTCGGGGAGGTAGCGCGCCAGCAAGCCTTCTTCAGGGAAATTGATCGATCCGCCCACCATGATCCGACCGTCCCGCTGCACCATCAGGCTGCTGAGCCAGGAGTTCATCAGCAAATGCCTGACGATGACAAAGCCGCGGCCATTGAAGGCGCTGTCCAGCTCGCCATTGCAGGTGAGGCAAATCAGCAGGCCAACGTGATCGGCCAGTTCGAAATGGTGATTGGCCAGCAGCAGGATTCGGCCGTCAGCCTGTACCTGGACGTCACAGGCTTCGGCCCCCGGCACTCCGGGAGGGAGCCAGGCGTCGCGCACGCCCAGCGACAGATTCCCCGGCAGGCGTATGACGCAGCATCCATTGTCGCCAAAATCCCTGACTGGGTGACCTTGCGAGTCGAACAGCGCAAGGGCCGGCAACGTCTGGTGTGCGTCTGCATAGTGCAGGCCGGCGACCAGAATGTTGCCGTCCGCCAGCACAAGCACTTTGCCCGCCATTGCTTCATAACCGCGCTGGAACTGCCCGATGACGCTGCCGCGAGTGCCGAATGCCAGGTCCGCCGAGCCGTCTTCAAGCAAGCGGGCCAGGCCAAAGCAATGGCCGTCGCGAGTGCCGACTTTCGCCGCCACCAGCACCCGACCGCTCGAGTCGATCGCCACGCTGTTGGCGATGCTCGACGTACTGCCGGCGAAATACACTTGGGTTTTGCCGTTGGAGGCGAAACTTTTATCGAGATGACCGGCCGTGTACTGCGCTGCAGGTCGGGCAAAAGCAGTCTGGTCTGGCATGCGCGCATCTCCTTGCGAGCTGACCGAAACCCGGGTGCCGGGAGGACAACTACGTGTGCAAAACATTCAATCCCTGAATGCTCGATTGCACAACTGTCACAACTAACGGATGGAGGGTCGTTTTGTGCCAGAACAGTGTCTTTTCGAACCACTGACAAGCCTGCCAAGCAATTCGTGGCGGGCAAGTTGGAATACGGGGTGCAATGACTGCCGAAAACAGTCCGCTAAAAGAAAGGCAAGGGGGCGGATTACACTTAAGTAATCCGCCAAAGCCCATTAGTGCGGCATGGACCACGATTGCAGTGTGTAACCATCCTCGCTCAGTACGGCGCGAGCTTCTTCCAGGATGTGTTCAAGTTGCTCAGGATCCGAGTACGCACTGCTTGGGATTTGTGTGCGGCCGATACGGGCATTGGTGCGGTCGATAATGGTCAGGCTGAGTTCGCCGTTACCGTCTTGTGGGGCCCAAGCCACGCATTGAAAAGGTTGGAATGCGCGGTCGGCAATCAAAAGAGCTTCGTTGATACGGAGCGGGGCGGTCATGGGATCTTCTCTCTTTATGCCCAATCAAGTGACAGGCCGTCGGTTGGGCTTACCGTTCGGCTGGTTACTTGTACTGATGCCCTCAACCGGGGGTCAGGTCACACACAATCAAAAGAAATTTCAACTTTCTTTCATATACTCAATGCAGGGCCGGTTTTTGAAAGCTGAATGAAAGGTTGAACTCGTTAGGTAACTAACAAACTTGTTCTTATAACTAATAACTCGACGTCCCTATAGTCAAACGGTACAAGGGTGCGTCAAATTCTTGCTAATGTTACAGCCAGATCCGCCAAACGACTGTTTTTAATAATATTTCCTAAAGTTTGGCGTCAAGGAACAGTCATGATCGAAACGCCTGCGTTACGACGTCTGTTAGTAGTTGACCCCTGTGATGACTGCTATCGTCTGTTGCCGGGTCTGCGCTCTGTGGGCTGGGATGTTGACAGCTGTTCCCTGGAGAATGCCGCCGACCGAACGTGCGACGTTGGCCTTTTGCGATTACAACCCTTTCATCTGGAACGCCCGGAAGCCGTCAAAGAACTGATCAGCCGCAGTGGCACTGAGTGGATCGCCGTACTCAACCAGGAAGTCCTGCGCCTGCAAAATGTCGGGGACTTTGTTTGCGAATGGTTTTTTGACTTCCACACCTTGCCGTTTGACGTCTCCCGGGTGCAAGTCACGCTGGGCCGGGCGTTCGGCATGGCGCGCCTGCGCGGGCAGGGCACGGTTCACATTGATCAGCCAGAACACGAGCTACTGGGCGACAGCAAGCCCATTCGTGAACTGCGCAAATTGCTGAGCAAGCTGGCACCCACCGAGTCTCCGGTCCTGATCCGGGGCGAAAGCGGCACCGGCAAGGAACTGGTCGCCCGCACCCTGCACCGACAATCCCAGCGTCACAGTAAACCGTTCGTGGCGATCAATTGCGGGGCCATTCCCGAACACTTGATCCAGTCCGAACTGTTTGGCCACGAGAAAGGTGCCTTTACCGGCGCCCACCAACGCAAGGTTGGTCGGATTGAAGCGGCGAATGGCGGCACACTGTTTCTCGATGAGATAGGTGACCTGCCACTGGAGTTGCAAGCCAATCTGCTGCGCTTCCTGCAGGAAAAACACATCGAGCATGTCGGCGGGAGCCAGCCGATTCCTGTTGATGTGCGGGTATTGGCGGCGACTCACGTCGACCTTGAGGCGGCGGTCGAGAAAAAAAGCTTTCGTGAAGATTTGTACTATCGCCTGAATGTGCTGCAAGTCGTCACTGCACCACTGCGTGAGCGCCATGGTGACTTATCGATGCTGGCCAACCACTTCTCCCATTTCTACAGCCATGAAACAGGCCGCCGCCCTCGCAGTTTCAGCGACGACGCCTTGACTGCCATGGGCAAGCATGACTGGCCGGGCAATGTTCGCGAGCTGGCCAACCGGGTACGTCGAGGCTTGGTACTGGCCGAAGGCCGGCAGATCGAAGCGCGTGACCTGGGATTGATCAGCCAGCATACGATTGCCGCGCCGATGGGCACGCTGGAAGACTACAAGACCCGCGCTGAACGCCAGGCCTTGTGCGATGTGCTTAACCGCCACAGCGATAATTTAAGCATCGCCGCCAAGGTGCTGGGGATCTCCAGGCCTACCTTCTACCGTTTGTTGCACAAACATCAGATCCGTTAGACGCAAGATCAAAAGATCGCAGCCTCGTTTCACTCGACAGCTGCTACAGGATGAACGCATTCCAATGTAGCAGCTGTCGAGTGAAACGAGGCTGCGAGCTTTTTAGGTCCACACACACACAAAAGCCCCGCCAGGATTGAAGTCTCGGCGGGGCTTGTTGTTGTGGATCAGAAGTAGTACGGGAATTTCAGGCTGAAGGAAAAGTCTGGTGAGTCGTCGGTCAGGCCGATGGCCAGGTTGGGAACGATCGTCAAGTTATCGGTTGCTGCCAGGGTCATGCCGATGTTGAAGTTGGCAGAGTTGTAATCGCTGTTGGTGATCGATTGCCAGTCACCACCGTCCGGCCTGATCTTGCTCTTGCGGGCGAACTGATCAGTGAACGAGAACGACATACTCATCTTCTCGTTCAAGGCGAATGCAATGCCGGCGCCGATCTGCCAGGAATCGCCCAGTTTCACGTCCCCTTTCACCTTGGAGCCAACCTGAGGGCTGATGTCGCTGAAAGAGTCCTGCGCGTTGTAGGTGTAGGACAGGCTGCCGAACAGTACGGCCGGGTCGAACGTCTTGACCAGCGAAATCCCCGGGGTGATCGACCAGATACCATTGCCGGTAGGCAAGTCCTCGGGTACCGCGAGGTTGTCGTTGTTCGGGTCTTCGATCAGCTTGATGCCGTAAGGGTCGTCACCGGTTGGTGCCTTGACGCGCAGTGTAACGACCGCGTCGGGCAGGTTGGCCGACTCATCCAGAAACTTGTAAGCAACGCCAACGTTCACATCGCCGATGGTCGGATCCCGCGTAACGGTTGCATCCGACGTCACTGGGCCCGCGCCGCCGGCGCCACCGGAGGAATATGTTGATTGGCGATAAACCACGGGGACGTTAATGTCGAACTGCCAGCGTTGTGCCACGTTGTAGCGGGCGGTCAGGTCCAGTGTCCAGTTATCGGCCTTGATGCGGTCGAGGTTGATGTTGCCGAGAAAAATCGAGTCCAGTGCCAGGAAGCCGTTGAGCGTTAAAGCACGGGTATCGTAGTGCGTGTAGGTCAGGCCGGTTTCGACGCTGAACTTGCCGCCACCAAAGAAGCCGCTGGCTTCGTCATACAGGTTGGAAACGCTTTGAGCGGGCTCCGAATCGTCCTTGAGCGATTGGCCATATGAACTGCCGGTGGTTCCCGGCGCACCGGCGGCCACCGCCTGGCCCCCCCTGGCCGGATCGGCGGGGGATTTTGTCAGGCGTTTGGGAGCGGGTGTCGCAGGTGTTTCTTCGACTTGGCGAACGCGTTGCTCGAGTACCATCAGCGCGTTCTGTTGTGCTTCGTAACGCTGTTTCAGCTCCATGAGTTCTTGTTTTAGGATTTCGACCTGGGGGTCCGTTGCTGCGTATAGCAAAGTGGCCGGGGCCAGGCTACTCAAACAAACGAAAGCTCTGAACGTTAAAGATCGGTGCATGGGTTAGCCGTCCCTTCTGACTACATCTGATGAGACTGAGCGTAGATCAGAATCCGCTAGTGCGAAGGCCTTTAAGCTGGTCCAGGTTGCCGCTCACCGATCCGGCTGTCGGCACGTTGTCACGCAGCACGACATTGAAGGAAGTGAAGTTGCGGACCTGGTTGCTGCTGCCGAGCAAAGTCGTATTCTGCATAAGCCCACCCTGGGCCAGGCGTTGTACGGTACTGCCCTGGTTGTTGTTGGCCACGATGTTGAGTTGCACACCAGTACCGGTCGAGGAAATGCTGAGCGAGCCCGCGCCATTGGCGCCGACCATTGTCGTGCCTGCGGCCAGCGCCTGACCCTGCTGTTGCGTTGCTGGCGCCTGGTTAGCTTTTGTAACGTTGATATCAACGTTGTTGTAGGCCGTATTATTGTCGCCGGCAGCCCGCACGACTTGAGTGACGCCTTCGGTGGTGTTGAGGCCGCTGCCGCCAGTGACGGTGCCAGTGCCCGTGTTTTGCGAGCGCGCCGAGCCATTACCTTTTTCGTCGATCATAGACACATAGAACTGTGGCTTGATGGTTGATTGTTGAATTTGCATCGAGGACGTTGCCCCGATCACTTCGCCGTTGGCATTTTGCCAAGTGCTTGTCATCGTAATGCCGAAACTGATGATCCGTCCCGGCATGACATAACGGCCTCGCAGAGTCGCCAGTTCCTGATCCTTCAGTTCGATGGGCTTGAACGACTGTGCCTCGGTCGGCAGGCTGGCGGCCAGGCAAACCACGGCCAGCCAGATTGAAGTCTTCATTGGATGCTCCCGGAGCGTCATGCTCGCTTGTTATTAGAAGAAGTCGCTTTGGATAAATCCAAAATCCATCAACTCTGCGTCCTGCACCGGGCTGAAGGCGTTGATGCGGTTCCTGGCGGTCAGTGGCATGGGCGGGTCGAGTAACGCATTGGTTTTGTCGTAGCCCTGGCCAATGATGGCAAAGATGATTCCGTTCCAGCCTTTGATGAAGTCGTCGACTTTGTAACGTTTATGACCGAGCACCGGATCTCCGATATACACCCAGCCGTTATGGACTCTTTGCATGACCACAAAATGTTTGTAGCCACGGATATCCATCAGGACCACTACCGGAATTCTGATATCGCTCAACGTTTCCGGCGCTACTCGATAGCCACGGGCCCGCATGCCGATACTTTCCACGTAACGCTTCATGTCGAGCATGGAGAAGCCCTGTACGCGGACAAGGTCTTGATCGGAATGAGCCAGCATGCCTTCGATGATCTGTTCTTCATCCACGTCCAGCCAATAGGCCTGGCGCAAGATGGTCGCCAGCGCAGCTGCGCCGCAACTGAAGTCGGTTTTCTGTTGTACCAGGTCCTCAAATTTACGCTCGCGAACGCTCTGGATCGGCTTGTACACCAACGCGCCGCCCGGCAAGACGGAAAGCGGCATTTGTGCAGCCTCGATCACACTGGCCACGCAAAGCAAACATGCCAAGGCGATAATGCGCATGGTGGTACGTCCTCTGGTGGTGTTGAAAAAGGCCCCCGTTAGGGGGCCTCCAGAGACAGCCATTAGAACGATTGGTTGGAGATCGCCAGCGAGTTGCTTTGTTGGTTGCCCACACCCGCAGCCACGTTGACGCCCAGGTTGCCGCTGCCGCCGTTCACCGAACCGCTCAGGGTTGCAGTGTTGGTCACAGGGTTGGCCCAGCCAGTTGGAGTCAGCACTTGATAGGAGTAGGTGTTACTCAAATCATAAGAGCTGCTTTCACTGTAGCTTTTCGCTTTGTCGTACGCAGACTCGGACGATTTACTGCCCGATTTTTCGTACGAGGAGTCAGACGACTTCGTGTACGACTTATCGTAGGATTTTTCGAACGACGAATCGCGCGATCTATCGTACGAAGAGTCGCGCGATTTGTCGTACGAGGAGTCGTGCGATCTGTCGTACGATTTGTCTATCGAAGCGTCAAGCGTTGCGTCGAGCGATCCGTTAAACGATGCGTCGGAAGCACTGCTGCGGGTGCGGTCGCCCCAGCCATTATTGACGGTAGTGGAGCTGGAAGCCGCCGCAGAAGCGTCCAAAGTAGCGCTCAAGGAAGCACTCAAAGAAGCGCTTGAAGAACCGCTTGCACTGCTGCTGTTGGATCCGCTGGCATTACTGCTGTTGGAACCGCTGGCATTACTGCTGCTGGAACCGCTTATATCAACGCTTTTTGAACCACTGGCGTCATAGCTTTTGGAACCGGCCTTGTTCCAGCTGGAAGAAGCGCTTTGACTGCCGCTTGCCTCGAAGGACTTATCTTTAGAGAAACTGCCGCTCGCCGTATTGGTAACGGTGATCGTATCCACACGATAAGTCCGATCGGCGTTGTTATTCACAACCAGGCCAGGACCGTTTTGATTGGCGGAGGCGGTGGCGGTTGCGTTGCCGAGTGGGGCATTGGTGTTGGCAATTGCCATGGTGTTTTTCTGCTGGTTCAGATCGCCGCCAGCAATGTTGACACCCATATTGCCGCTGCTGCCGCCGCCGGATCCGCTCATAACGGCAGAGTTGGTAGCGCCAAAGTTGTCGACGCGGTTATTTCTGCTGACTTGCCTGACGTCAGCGGTGGCAGTGGAAGTGCCGAACACAAAGCTGTTATCGATCGCGGCGTTGTCGGAGGCAGCGTTTGCGATGGCGGCGGCGTTGTCTTGCTGGTTGCCGGCACCGGCCGCCACGTTGACACCGACGTTACCGCTCGAGCCTGAGGCCGAACTGCTCATCTCGGCTGAGTTTTGTGTCCCTTCATTCCAGATGCTGTTGTCGGCACTGGTCTGCCTGTCGTTTGCTTCGGCAGTCGCGTTGATAGGGACCATTCTTGCAGGAGGGGTTTGTTGGCCGCCGTTGTGATGGCCATGGTGGTTGCCACGCCGATCGTTTTGCCCAGCTTGTACAGCTACAGCCATGACCGCAGCAATTGCGAAAACCAGAGGCTTTAGTGCCATCGAAGGTTTCATGGTGATTCTCCGTACTTATTTTAGGTTAAGTGTTGTTTCCTACCTTTTTGGGTCAATCCGCGACCCGTACGCTTAGGGTGTTGGCCATTCGGTTTCCCACCCCGGCGCTCTGATTCAACTGGATCACCCCACGGCTACCGGTGAAAGCCTGGTCACTGGTAGTGACCTGGCGAAAGCCTGGTGCAGAGTCAGTCGGATCGGAGTTGTTGAGCAGCGCCACGTTCTGTTGCATGAGGACGCTGTCGTCGATACTTTGCGGCTGTGTACTGATGCTTATCCGCAGGGCATTGGCTTGCTGGTTACTCGCGCCCGTGCTCTGGTTGACGCCCAGTACGCCGTTGCCGTGGCTGAAGGAGTCGCCTTGAATGCTGGATCGGGCATCGATCCTGGGGTCGACATGCGTACGCAGCCGTTGGCGGATCTCTGTGGTCGCACTGGCGTTGGTGCCAATGGCGATGGCCCGGGCGTTGGCCTGTTGCTGATAATCGCCCGCCGCCTGGTTGACCGTGAGGTTGCCTTGGTACTGCATGCCCGAACCGTCGATGTCGGCGTTATTGATGACGGGAGGTTGGGCAAAGATCGATGCACTGCAAAACATGGCGATAAAGAGCAGCGTACGATTCATCTTAACGGTCTCCCGTTATGATTCTCAGAGCACCCAGGCCCTGCTGGACGTTTGAATTGACCATGTTGGCAATACCGCTGCCCGAGTTTCCGGAACGCCCAGCGGGGAGGTTGGAGAGTTGGGTCTGATTGGAGATATTGCCGCCCAGGTTGTTGGTGTTTTGAGAGACCAACCGGTTGATGCCTGCACCGCTGGCGACACCGGCAAAGTCGCCGTCGCTCAACTCGTTCGTTTGGCTGAGGATTTGTTTGGACGGGTTGGCATTGACGGTCGTGGGGTTAGGATCGGGAATCAACGGTGGAGTCGTTGCGTTGCGCGGTTGGACATCACGTTTGATCAGAATGATGCCGTTTTCAGCCTGTACTGGCAGGCAGACACTTGAGCCCAGTGCGCATCCGATCAGCAGGACGCTAAAGATGCGCTTATCAAATTTCCCCACGGCGGCAATTCCTTCTGTAAGTGGAACGCTGGCCCTTATCAGCGTTGCGAGGTAGAGAGCAGAAGGTGTGCCGCTTTCGGGTTTTCTTTTATAAACAGAGGGTTGGATTTAATTGTCGAGGTAGTCAAAAATTTATTGTAAAGACACTGAGACAGACCCACGTCAAAGCGTCGCCCCATGCGGCGGCATTGCTCGTCAACGGTGCTGAAAGCAGGTTGTATCAGTGGCTTAACAAATCGGTGCTGGAGCGCTCGGACCGCTTTAGCTCGCGGCTCTGCACAGGGGAGGGTGTTTCAGGAATGCAACATCCTTGGCAGGGTGGGCAACCCTGTCAGGCCTTGAGCAAGCGTGTTACCGCCTCAAGTGCCGCATCCTTGCGCTGTTGCCAATCACCTTGCAATACCTGGAAAGGCTGCTGGTGCAGGTCAAGCCATTGGCGGCTGGCCTGGAAAAACGCCTGGCGTTCTGCCAGCTGCGGTTGGCAACGTTGCCCGTCGTCATGCCAGGCCACGGTTTCAGGGCTCAGCAGCAAATGCAGATCGTAGTGCCGTGCCAGCAAAGCTTGCTCGATCCAGGTCGGGCAAGCGCCGAACAAAGTGCGACTCCAAAGGATGTTGCTCAAGAGGTGTGTATCGAGAATCAACAGTGACGGTTGTCTGGCGCGTGCTTCATCTTCCCAAGCCAGCTGGCCATTCGCTATGGATGAGATGTCATCGTAGCGGGTTTCTCGGGCTTCGCTGTCGATAAAATGCCGAACGTACTCATTGACCAATATGCCGCCAAAGTTGGCGTGAATCTCGTTCGAAAGCCAGCTTTTTCCGCTGGATTCCGGGCCTGTCAGCACCAGAACCTTCATGCGCGCAATGCCGGGTCGGCACGCCATTCACGCCAACCTTGCACGGCCAGCAACAAGAACAGCGCATAAAGGGCGGCGGTCAGGTACATGCCTTTATAGAGGAACAGCCCGACGAAAATCACATCAACGACGATCCACAACGGCCAGCATTGCACGCGTTTTTGCGCCATCCATAATTGCGCCACCAGGCTGAACCCGGTCAGCGCAGCGTCGAGCCAGGGCTGGGCGGCATCGGTCCAGTGCGCCATGGCGGCACCCAGCAGCAGACTGCCAATGGCGCCGGCCACAAGGCTCCCTGCGATCGATTTTCCATCGAGCCGACTGACCTGCCGACCGGTATTCGCCTCACCCGCACGGGTCCATTGCCACCAGCCGTAAAGCTGCAGCGCGGCGTAGATCACTTGCAGGAGCATGTCCGAATACAGCTTCACTTCAAAAAAGATCCAGCTATAAAGCAGCACCATGACCAGACCGATCGGCCAGCACCAGGGGTTCTGTTTGACCGTCAACCAGACGGCAATCACGCCGAGGGTGGCGGCAAACAGTTCAAGCCCGGACATGGAGGTTCCTTGGGGGAAGACAAAAGAGGGGGCGGATTGTACCGACAGACGCCGCTAAGTAGAACCAACTCACATGGCCTGTAGCAGCTGCCGAGCAGCGCGAGGCTGCGTTCGGCGACGAAGTCGTCGTAAAATCAGCCCCCGCGGTGCAACAGTAAAACTGCGTTTGCAGGGTTTACGACGACTGCGTCGCCGAACGCAGCCTCGCGGGCTCGGCAGCTGCTACAAGAGCGCGTTTTTACACGCGGAACTGTTTGAGGAGGCCGTTCAACTGCTCGCTCAAGTCCTTGAGCCGGACACTGGCCACACTCGACTGTTCCGCCGCCAGCGCGGTGCTGTGGGACAAACCCGCGGCCTGGGTGACGTTCTGATTGATGTCTTCCACCACATGGGCTTGCTGCAGAGTCGCACTGGCGATCGACGCGTTCAGGCCGTTTAGGTTGCGCAGCGCCTGGCCGATTGCGTTCAGGCTGGCACCGGCCAGACCGGCCTGTTCGATGGTCAGTTGCGAGGCACGGCTGCTGTCGCCGATCACTTTGACCGCCGCTTCGGAGTGCGTCTGCAGGCGTTCGATCATCGACTGGATCTCCGCCGTGGACTTCTGGGTGCGCTGGGCCAACAGGCGCACCTCATCGGCCACCACCGCAAACCCTCGACCTTGTTCACCAGCACGAGCGGCCTCGATGGCTGCGTTGAGCGCCAGCAGGTTGGTTTGTTCGGCGATGGAGCGGATCACCTCCAGCACGCTGCCAATCTGGTTGCTTTCAGCCGCCAGGGTGCGAATCACTTCAACAGCTTGATCGATGGTGCCGGACAGTTTGTCGATCTGTTGCAAGCTGCCATCAATGTTGATCTGGCCCTGCTGCGCCTGGGATTCGGCATCGCGCATTTCGCTGGCCGCGTGCTCGGCATTCTTGGCCACATCCTGCACACCGTAAGTCACTTCGTTGATCGCGGTCGCCACCAGTTCCATTTGCTGGGACTGTTGCTGACTGCGTTGCTGGGCTTGGGCGGCGTCGTTGCCCAGCTCGCTGGACGACTGGCCCAGAGCGCTGGCGGACACTTGCAGCTCGCTGATCACGCCTCGCAGTTTGGCGGTGAAGGCATTGAAGTGCCGGGCCAACTGAGTGACTTCATCCTGGCCGTGGGTGTCGAGGCTGCGGGTCAGGTCGCTTTCACCGCTGGCGATATTGGCCATGGCATTTACGGTGGCCTGGAGCGGACGCACGATGCTGCGAGCGATCATGATCACCAGCAACGCCATGATCAACGCAATCACCAGGCCGACGAAAGAAGCCTTCCAGGCTTGAGCGTAGAACTCAGCCTGCATGTCATCGATGTACACCCCCGAGCCGATCACCCAACCCCAAGGCTCGAACAATTTGACGTAGGAGGTTTTCTCGACCGGGGCACTGGCACCCGGTTTAGGCCAGCGATAGTCGACCGTGCCGGCGCCCTTGGCCTTGGCGACGGCCACCATTTCGTTGAACAGCGCAAAACCGTCCGGGTCGCGGATTGCCGAGAGGTTCTGGCCATCGAGTTTGGGGTTGGCCGGGTGCATCACCATCACCGGCGTCAGATCGTTGATCCAGAAATAATCGTTCTGGTCATAACGCAGCCCGCGCACGGCGGTCAGCGCTTGTTTCTGCGCGGCATCGCGGGTGAGGGTGCCGGCGGTTTCCAGGCCGTGGTAGTAAGTCAGAATGCCGCTGGCGGTCTGCACCACGTGCTGGGTTTTCTGGGCCTTTGCCTGGTAAAGGTCGTCGTGGATCTGCTTGAGCATCAATACGCCCAACGTCAATAACATCACCACCGACACGATCAAGATGAGCCACAAGCGTCGGCTGATCGACACACTGCGCAAGCTGTTCATAACGCTGTCACTCCGATTTCTTTTTCTTGTAATAGACGATTGCCAGCATCCAACCACGCTTTGCCGGTCGGGCATATGCGACCCAAGTCTCATTACGCGGAAGCGTTATCAAGGCTTGTCTGATAGGATTTCGGCCCCGCGCGGAAAAACCTGAACCCGAGTTGATTTTTCACGGAATTTTTACGGCTCCGTCTGGATCCTTTGCGCGTGGGACCTCAGCTACGCTTGGCGCGATGAACGTTAAAAAAATTAATGGGGCATGCCTTGGCGCATCGCCTTTGGGGGATTGATGGAACTTTGGACCGCCTTGCAGGCACTGATTCTTGGAGTTGTAGAAGGGCTGACGGAGTTTTTGCCCATTTCCAGTACCGGTCACCAAATCATTGTGGCGGACTTGCTCAACTTCGGTGGCGAGCGAGCCATGGCGTTCAACATCATTATCCAGCTCGGGGCGATCCTGGCGGTGGTGTGGGAATTTCGCCGCAAGATCTTCGACGTGGTCATCGGCTTGCCAACGCAGCCGAGCGCCCGACGCTTTACCGCAAACCTGTTGATCGCTTTCCTGCCGGCCGTGGTGTTGGGGGTAATTTTTGCCGATCTGATCCACGAATACCTGTTCAACCCGATTACTGTGGCGACGGCATTGGTCGTGGGCGGGGTCGTGATGTTGTGGGCGGAAAAGCGTCAGCACGAAGTGCATGCCCACACCGTCGACGAAATCACCTGGAAAGATGCCCTTAAAGTCGGCTTTGCCCAGTGCCTGGCCATGATTCCCGGGACCTCGCGTTCCGGCTCGACCATCATTGGCGGGTTGCTGTTCGGTTTGTCGCGCAAGACGGCCACCGAGTTCTCATTCTTCCTGGCGATGCCGACCATGGTCGGTGCGGCGGTGTATTCGGGCTACAAATACCGCGACCTGTTCGTACCGGCCGATCTTCCAGTGTTCGCGATCGGTTTCGTCACCGCGTTCATCTTCGCGATGATTGCCGTCAGAGGCTTGCTGGTGTTCATCGGCACTCACAGCTACGCGGTGTTCGCCTGGTATCGCATCGCGTTCGGCCTGCTGATTCTGGCTACCTGGCAGTTCGGTTGGGTCGATTGGGCCGCTGCACGCCCATGAATGACTCCGGCGCGCGCAACAACAACCCCGGACGCAGGTCCGGAGGCGAGTGGGTCCAGCATCCACGGCTGAAACTGCTGGTGCTGGCGATCCTGTGCGTGCTGCCGCTGACGGGCTCGGTGTCGCTTTGGCTGCGCGGGGTTTCGCTGATTCCGCTGGCGGCCTACGGCATCGTCAGCGTGCTGGCGTTCTTTCTGTACTGGAGCGACAAGCGCAAGGCGCGCGCCGACAGCTGGCGCACTCCGGAAAACGTGTTGCACGCGGTCGAGCTGGCGGGCGGCTGGCCGGGCGCGTTGCTGGCTCAGCAGGTGTTTCGGCACAAGACCCGCAAGGTCTCGTATCAGCTGGTGTTCTGGCTCATTGTGCTGATGCACCAGGTGTTCTGGATTGACCAGCTGTTCCTTGGTGCCCATCTGTTCGCGTTGTTCTAAAGCAGCAAGCTGACCTGGGTACGCTTGGGCAACTTGCTCACCACCAGTTGATGGGAGCGTTGCAATAACCCTTGCAACTCTTCGCTGCCCAGCGGGTAGGGCGTTTGCATGATGATCCACTGAGCCCGCGCCAGATACGGCGCCGGGTGAATGCCCGGGCGGTCGCAATGCCCGAGGAACAGATCCTTGTCGACCTTGAAGGCCAGGGAATCGCCGCGCAGGTTCTGCAAGGCGAACATCTTGTTCCCGGCAATCGAAAATACGCGTACGCCTCCCCATTTATAGTCTTCCCGCGCGCCGGGCAGCGCGAGACAGAATTGCGCGACGTCCTCTTCGCTCATGCGTCCAGCCTTCATATCAATCGGTCCCCACAGGCATTGAATGATTCGATCAAATGGTCGATCCAGGCACGCACGGCCGGCATCACCCCGCGCCGATGAGGGTAGACCGCTTGCAGCCAGCCGCCAGGCAACGACCAGTCGGGCAGCAACTGCACCAGCGAGCCATTTTCCAGTTCCTGTTCGCAATACATCATTGGCAGCATCGTAAAGCCTTGACCGGCGAGCGTGCAGGCCTTGCGCACGATGAAATCGTCAATGCCCAGTCGCGCTTCCAGGCTTAAGTCATAGCTTTTTCCCTGCTGATCGAGCATGCGGATGTGCACCATGCGGTCGGCTTCCAGTGCGCCCAGCACCGGCAAGGCTTTCAGGTCTTCGGGGTGGTTGATCTCACGTTCGTGCAGGAAGGCCGGGCTGGCGACCATCGCCATCTGCGCCTGGCGCAAGCGACGGGTCACCAGCAACGGGTCCTCATCGCCCAACTCACGGACCCGCAGCGCGACATCGATACCTTCGGTGACCAGGTCGACCCGGCGATTGAGCAGCATGACTTCCAGTTGCACTTGGGGGTGTTTTTCAAGAAAACGGCTGATCACCATCGGCAGCATTTCGTGGGCCAGGCCGACGGGGCAGGACACCCGCAAGCGTCCCCGGGGTTCGCTGGACATGCTGGCCACGGCTTCATCGGCCATCTCGGCTTCCAGCAGCATCGCCTGACAATGCCGCAGGTAACGTTCGCCCACTGCCGTCAGCTTGAGCTGGCGGGTGGTGCGTTGCAGCAGGCGTGCGCCGAGGCGTTCTTCCAGCTCGGCAATGCGTCGCGACAGCCGGGACTTGGGAATCCCCAGCAAACGCCCGGCCGCTGCGAAGCCGCCGGCTTCGACCACCTTGGCGAAATAGTAGAGGTCGTTGAGGTCTTGCATGATGGGAATCCGATTGTTCTATCAGTGGGACGAACTATCGCATTGTTGCGGGCTAATCAGCTATTGGTTTCATCTGTAGGATCCTCCCCATCAGATCGCCCGGTGGCGATCCTCACCTGGAGATCCCTTATGAAACTGTTGCATATCGATTCGAGCATTCTTGGTGACAATTCGGCTTCCCGTCTGCTGAGCAGCGAAGTCGTCACCGCCTGGCAAGCCGCCGAGCCAACCGCCGTGGTGACTTACCGTGACCTGGCCGCTGATGCCATCAGCCATTTCTCCGCCACCACCCTGGTAGCCGCCGGCACCACCGCTGAACTGCGCAACGCCGCGCAACAGCACGAAGCCGAGCTGAGCGCCACCACCCTGGCCGAATTCCTCGCTGCCGACGCCGTCGTGATCGCAGCGCCGATGTACAACTTCACCATCCCGACCCAACTCAAGGCCTGGATCGACCGCATTGCCGTTGCCGGTCAGACCTTCCGCTACACCGAAGCCGGCCCTGAAGGCCTGTGCGGTGGCAAGAAAGTCGTGATCGTCTCGACGTCTGGCGGTCTGCATGCCGGCCAGGCGACTGGCGTTGCGCATGAAGAGTACTTGAAGGTGCTGTTCGGCTTCATCGGCATTACCGACATTGAGTTTGTTCGCGCCCATGGCCTGGCCTATGGTGACGAAGTGCGCACCAAAGCCATGAGCGACGCTCACACGCAAATCAGCGAGCAGTTGTTCGCCGCTGCGTAAGACTTGCGTAAAGAGTTCAAACAGCTCAGGCACCACCCAAAAAACTCTGTATTCTGATCACGCAAGTGCCAGATACGGAGTTTTTTGTTTCTGTCTATTTCTGGTTGATTCATATAGTGGCCCGCGTTATGCAGTCAGGGGTTACCGTCCGGTCCAGTAACAAGGTGGGGCATCCCATGGTGCGTCTTTGTGCAACATTACTGATTTGCCTGCTCAGCAGCCTGAATTCAGTGCACGCCGCGCCTGCACCGCATCCTCACTGGAGCGTCGGCTACCATGAGATGAGTTTTCTCGACCCCCTGGATTTGCAGCCGATGCGCGCCATCGCGTTCTATCCTTCCAGCGACCGGGAACACACCAGCAAAATCGAGGGTTACACGGTCGAAGCCGGCGAAGACACTCGCGTTGCGATGGGTCGTTTCCCGATGCTGATGCTGTCTCACGGCAACACCGGAACCCCGCTGGCGCTGCACGACCTCGCCACCTCGCTGGCGCGCAAAGGGTTTGTGGTGGTGGCGGTGATCCATCCCGGTGACAACTCCAAAGATCACAGCCGCCTCGGTACGTTGAGTAACCTGTACGGCCGGCCCATCCAGATTTCCGAAGCCATTACCGCGACCCTGGGCGACCGGATGCTCGCGCCTTTCGTCAATGCCGACCAGGTCGGCGTGATTGGTTATTCGGCGGGCGGCGAGACGGCGTTGATCCTGTCCGGTGCGACACCTGATCTGGATCGTCTGCGCCGCTACTGCCAGGAGCGCCCGGACGATCGCGATGCCTGCAACACCCAAGGCGAGTTGATTGTCGACCGTGATGACTTGCAACCCGTGGCGGATCCGCGTGTGCATGCGTTGTTGCTGATGGCGCCGCTGAGCCTGAAGTTCGGCCGCCATACCCTGGCCGATGTGCATGTGCCGGTGCTGCTCTACAGCGGGGATGGCGACAAACTGGTGGCATTCGACAAAAACGCCGCCGCCCTGGCGCGCAAACTGCCGATCGCACCGGACTTCAAATTGCTGGCCGGGGCAGGGCACTTCGTGTTCATGGCGCCTTGCAATGAAGAGCAGATCGCCGCCATGCCGGCGCTGTGCACCGACGCTGACGGCGTCGACCGCGAAGATATCCATCGCAATATGGTGTCCGAGGCCGGGCGGTTCTTCTCCCGTGCGCTGGGCAAGCCAACCCGGGCCGGGATGCAGACTGCGGATCAGTAATCGCCACCGATCTGTGTAGCAGCTGTCGAGCCTGCGAGGCTGCGTTCGGCTCGGTCCGCGCTCGGGCGCAGCAGTCGTAGAGTCTGCATCTACATTTTTGTCTGAAACACCGCGGAGCTCGATTTCACGACCGCTGCGCCCGAGCGCGGACCGAGCCGAACGCAGCCTCGCAGGCTCGGCAGCTGCTACAGGAATAGCGCTCGCTCAGGCCATTGCGCGGCGTTTGAGCAAGAGGGTCAAGCCGAGTCCGGCCACCGACAACATCGCTGCACTAAAGAAAATCCACGAATACCCCAGGTTCAACGCCACCGCGCCCATCAACGGCCCGGCAATCGCCAGTGCCAGATCGAAAAACACGGCATAGGCGCTCAACCCCGCACCACGACTGGAGTTGGGCACTTGCTTGATCGCTTCCACCCCGAGCGCCGGGTACACCAGCGACAGACCGAACCCGGCCAGGCCGGCGCCGATCAGTGCGTAGCCGGTCGAGGGCGCGAGCCACAGCAGCACCAGGCCCACGGTTTCAATACTCATGCAGGCAATGGCCGAGGTGAAGCCGCCGAAGCGGCTGATCGCTGAGATAAACAGCAATCGCGACAAAATAAAGCAGATGCCGAAAACTGTCAGGCAGTAGGCCGCGCCGGTCCAGCCACGGCTGACGTAATACAAGGTAATAAAGGTTGTCAGGGTGCCGTAACCGATGGAAGCCAGGCTCAGGCTCGCACCAAACGGGGCAATGCGTCCGAACACCGCCCAGAATGGCAGCCGCTCACCGCGAATCACCGGCACCGAGGGTTTGTTGCGGATCAGCAACAGTGCGGCCAGGGCCAGCAGTGACAGCGCGATCCCCAGGCTGGCAAAGCCGTATTCGGCGACCATCACTACGCCCAGCGGCGCACCGATCGCAATGGCGCCGTAAGACGCAATGCCGTTCCATGAAATCGAGCGTGCGGTGTGTTCCGCGCCGACCTGGCCCATGCACCAACTGATCGTGCCCACGCCGATCAAGCCTTGGGCGATGCCGAGCAACACGCGGCCGGCAATCAGGATCAACAGGCTCAGCAGCGGAAAGCTTTGCAGCAAGGTTGAAATCAACGTCAGCACGCCACTCAGCACGATCCCCGACAAGCCGTAAACAATCGCCCGTTTGGTCCCAATGGTGTCCGACATACGCCCGGCCATGGGGCGGCTGAGCAGGGTAGCCAGGTATTGGGAGCCGATGGTCAATCCAGCAATGATCGCGCTGAAACCCAGTTGTTCATGGACATAGCCCGGCAACACCGCAATCGGCAGGCCGATGCAGAGGAACGCGATAAAGGTATAAAAAACGATGGAGACGATCTGTAGGGTGATCGCCATGGAGCTTTGCGGTGGCAGTTGCTGCACAGACATGACGGCTCGTTCGCGGGCGGCGGTGGGAGAGTTGCATCATGGCGTGGGTGTGAAATAAAAGGAAGCAGGCTAACGATCAAAGCAAGCAGGTCTTGCCTTGAAATACACCACTCTGTAGGAGCCGGCTTGCTGGCGATGGCGATCTCGAGGAAGCCATCGCCAGCAAGCCGGCTCCTACAGAGTGGCGGTACGCAGGCTAAAACTTTTTGATCCTGGAATGCAAAAAGCCCTGTCACAAGGACAGGGCTTTTGATTTACAGCGAACGCTTAGAACACAACGCCCTGGCTACGCAGGTAGTCATCATAAGTACCGCTGAAGTCGATCACGCCGCTAGGGCTCAACTCGATAATGCGGGTGGCCAGGGACGATACGAACTCACGGTCGTGGCTGACGAAGATCAGCGTGCCCGGGTAGTTTTCCAGCGCCAGGTTCAGCGCCTCGATGGATTCCATGTCCAAGTGGTTGGTCGGTTCGTCCATGATCAGCACGTTCGGCTTTTGCAGGATCAACTTGCCGAACAGCATGCGACCTTGCTCACCACCGGAGATGACCTTGACCGACTTGAGGATCTCGTCGTTGGAGAACAGCATCCGGCCGAGGGTGCCGCGAACGATTTGCTCGCCGCCTTGGGTCCATTGGCCCATCCAGTCGAACAGGTTGCAGTCGTCTTCGAAGTCGTGTGCGTGGTCCTGGGCGTAGTAGCCCAGTTCCGCGGCGTCGGTCCACTTCACGGTACCGGCATCCGGGGTCAGTTCGTTGACCAGGGTGCGCAGCAGGGTGGTTTTACCGATACCGTTCGGGCCGATGATCGCCACGCGCTCGCCGGCTTCAACCTGGAAGCTGAAGTCCTTGAACAGTGTCTTGCCGTCGAAGCCTTTGGCCATGCGCTCGACGATGACCGCCTGACGGTGCAGCTTCTTGGTTTGTTCGAAACGGATGAACGGGCTCACACGGCTCGAAGGCTTGACCTCAGCCAGCTGGATCTTGTCGATCGCCTTGGCGCGGGACGTGGCCTGCTTGGCTTTCGAGGCGTTGGCCGAGAAGCGGCTGACGAACGATTGCAGCTCGGAAATCTGCGCTTTCTTTTTGGCGTTGTCCGACAGCAGCTGCTCGCGGGACTGGGTCGCCACGGTCATGTACTCGTCGTAGTTGCCCGGGAACAGACGCAGCTCGCCGTAATCCAGGTCAGCCATGTGGGTGCACACGCTGTTCAGGAAGTGACGGTCGTGAGAGATGATGATCATCAGGCTGGAGCGCTGGGTCAGAATGTTTTCCAGCCAGCGGATGGTGTTGATGTCCAGGTGGTTGGTCGGTTCATCGAGCAACAGCACTTCAGGATCGGAGAACAACGCCTGAGCCAGCAATACGCGCAGTTTCCAGCCTGGGGAAACTTCGCTCATCGGGCCGAAGTGCTGCTCGATGCCGATACCCAGGCCCAGCAGCAATTCACCGGCGCGGGATTCGGCGGTGTAGCCGTCCATTTCGGCGAATTCGGTTTCCAGCTCGGCCACAGCCATGCCGTCTTCTTCAGTCATTTCCGGCAGCGAGTAGATACGGTCGCGCTCGGCTTTGACCTTCCACAGCTCTTCGTGACCCATGATCACGGTGTCGATGACGGTGAATTCTTCGTAGGCGAACTGGTCCTGGCGCAATTTACCCAGACGCACGTTCGGCTCGAGCATGACCTGGCCGCCGGACGGCTCGAGGTCGCCGCCGAGGATTTTCATGAAGGTCGACTTGCCGCAGCCGTTGGCGCCGATCAGACCGTAGCGGTTGCCCGCGCCGAATTTGACCGAAACGTTTTCGAATAGCGGCTTGGCGCCGAACTGCATCGTGATGTTAGCTGTAGAGATCAAAGGTTTTTCCTGCGAAGCATTCAGAGTAGCTAGGGTTGCGGCAGTACCGATTCAGTACCCGTTTCCGGTATCCGAACCACGGGAAATGCATCCCGGTCAGAAGCGGAAGGTCCATCTGGCAATAAGTGGACAGCAGCATATGGAGCGCTTGGCCCGAGTCGAAGTGCGCTGAGGCGGGGTTCATTCCCGTCATCAACCAAGGGGGGCGCGTAATGTTTGGCGGCGATTGTACTGGTCTGGCTCTTTAAACGATAGGGCGTTGAGGTCGCGCGGGCACTTTGGCGGCATCAGCGGACAGATTTTCACATTTGAAGGTTAACTATTGGTTACAAAATGAGACTAAAATGCCATTTTTCTACCTGTTGCCGACTATCGGCAGGCTCTAGGACGGGCCACTCGGGAGCGCTCTTTCGTATTCAGACGCTGCACACGATCCCAGGGCTTCGAGGCCTGGAGGGAAGCAGTTTGTTCACCTCTGACGTGTGACGATTTCTGTGAAACTGATTATTGCCGCTGTTTATGTAGTATCCATTGCCTACGTCCACCTGCGCGGTCGGGTGCGCCACAAGCTGGGCCGCCAATTGAGTGATCACTCGTCGTTTCTGGCGCCGATCAATTGCTTCCTTTATATGTTTTCGAAAATCCCCAACAAGCCTTACCTCGATCCGGCCGATTTTCCGGACTTGAGTCCGTTGCAGGAGCATTGGGAAGAAATTCGCGCGGAAGGCCAGAACCTGCTTCGGGCCGGGGAGATCAAGCGCTCGAACCAATACGACGACGTCGGTTTCAACTCGTTCTTCAAGACCGGCTGGAAACGCTTCTACCTGAAGTGGTACGGCGACAGCCATCCTTCGGCGACGAAACTCTGCCCGCGCACCACTGAACTGGTGCAAAGCATCGGTTCTATCAAAGCCGCGATGTTCGCCGAGTTGCCGCCGGGCTCCAAACTGGTACGGCACCGCGATCCTTACGCCGGCTCTTACCGTTACCACCTGGGCCTGGAAACGCCGAACGATGCCGGTTGCTACATCAACGTCGATGGCGAGAACTACCACTGGCGCGACGGTGAAGCGGTGATGTTCGACGAAACCTTCATTCACTACGCCGAAAACACCACCCAGCAGAACCGCATCATTTTGTTCTGCGACGTCGAGCGACCGATGAAGTATCGGTGGGCGGCGGCGTTCAACGGTTGGTTCAGCCGTAACGTGATGTCGGCGGCGGGCGCGCCGAATGATGCGGGGGACAAGACCGGTGGTATCAACCGCCTGTTTGCCAAAATCTACACGATTCGCCTGCGGGGCAAGGCGCTGAAGAAGCGTAATCGCAAACTTTATTACCTTGAGAAGTGGGCGTTTTTTGGTGGGTTGCTGGCGTTTTTTGTCTGGATCTGAATTCTGCGTCGCCGCTTATTACGCCATCGCCAGCAGGCTGGCTCCCACAATGAAATGCATTCCAACTGTGGGAGCTAGCCTGCTGGCGATGGGGCCGGTAGATTCTCCGAAAAACGCTCAGACACTCCGTAATCGATCAACCACTTGACCGTTTCGTGGCTTTTTTCGCTGCTGCCGGTTTCTCCGCAGCCTTCGGTTTCGCAGCCGTCTTCCCGCCAGCCTTGCCCCCCAAACTGCGTTTAAGCAACTCAGTCAAATCAATCACATCAGCCGTTTTACGTTCCTCTTCGCCCGTCGCCGATTCCACATCCTCAATCTTGCCTTCATTCGCTTTCTTCTCGACCAGCGCCATGATCTTGTCTTCAAAACTGTCGCGGTAATCCTCAGGCTTCCAGTCCGCGCTCATGTCTTGCACCAGACGTTTGGCCATGTCGAGTTCGCCTTTGGCCAGTTCAGGCTTGGTTACTTCAGCGCCCAGCTCCAACGTCTCCAGACTGCGCACTTCTGCGGGCCAACGCAGCATCACCAGCACCATCGCCGATTCCAGTGGCATCAACGCAGCCAAATGCTGACGGGTATGCAGGACAACGTGGGCGAGGGCGACTTTATTGGTCTTGCTCAGGGTTTCGCGTAACAGCGCATACACCTTGCCACCTCGTTTATCCGGCGCCAGGTAGTAGGGCGTGTCGATGTTTTGCAGAGGGATCTGTTCGGCGTCGACAAAGGAAAAGATGTCGATGGTCTGCGTGGATAACGGGTGCGCCGACTTGATTTCTTCCTCGCTGAGCACCACGTAACGGCCTTTTTCGTATTGCACACCTTTGACGATGTGTTCCTTGGTCACTTCCTTGCCCGTGACCTTGTTGACGCGCTTGTAACCCACCGGGTCCATGCTGCGGCTATCGAGCCAGTCGAAATCCACGCCTTGCGAGGAGGTCGCCGAGACCAGCGCCACAGGGATATGCACCAGCCCGAAACTGATTGCGCCTTTCCAGATTGCCCGTGCCATGGTCGTCTACTCGCAAGTGATGTGTTCAGGTGACCTGCCGCGCGGCGCAAAAGTTTCAGCGGGCTGCGGCCCGGCACTGCCAGGCGGTCAACTGGTGTTACATCTTATGAAAGAGATTTTAGTTAACAAATTCGAACCCCGGGCGTAGCGTGCTATCGAAGACCCTATCCACGCTGACGCCCGGAGGCCTCCCATGAACAGATTCGTGCTCGCCTGCACCGCACTGGCATTCAGTGGCCTGTTGAGCAATCTGGCCCGGGCCGACGTCGCAGTGCCGGCATCCTCTTTACTGCTGGCGCAAAGTCCAACGGGGAGCAGCAATAACAACCCTTACAACAGCCCGATTCGCCGGGCCAATCCCAATAGCATGCAAGGCACGCAACCCGGCGCCCCGGTCATTCGAGGGCCAAATACCGTACCCGTGCCGCGGCCGCCCACCCTTGATAACGGTGGCATCGGCAATCGCTATCCGCAGGACCGAACGGTTCCCGCCAGCCCACCCAAATTCGTTCCCAATCCGCCTCCTCGAGACGCAGACACCAGCAACCGTTGAACGGCAGGACAGCGTTCTTGCCAGCCATTCGAACGACAAAAGGAATCGTGCATGTTGCGTAAAACCCTCTTGGCCACCTTCTGCGCCAGCGTACTGATCACCGCCACGGCGCCCGTTCTCGCGGCGGCGCCCCAGGACATGAAAAGCGAGCAGGGCACCCTTGAGGTCTGGCAAGTTGCCAAGGGCCTGGAACATCCGTGGGCCCTGGCGTTCTTGCCCGATCGCAAGGGCATGCTCGTCACCGAACGGCCCGGCAATCTGCGGGTGGTGGATTACGACGGCAAACTTTCGGCGCCGATCGATGGCGTGCCAAAGGTCTGGGCCAAGGGGCAGGGCGGCTTGCTCGACGTGGTGCTGTCGCCCGACTTCAAGAAGGACCGCACGGTGTATCTGTCTTACGCCGAGGGCGGTGGCGCGGGCGACAAGGCCGGCACGGCGGTGGGGCGAGGGCAATTGTCCGAGGACCTGAAAACCCTCAAGGATTTCAAAGTGATTTTCCGTCAGGAGCCCAAGCTTTCGGTCGGCAACCACTTCGGCTCGCGACTGGTATTTGATCGCGATGGCTATCTGTTCATCACCTTGGGCGAAAACAACGATCGTCCGACCGCCCAGGACCTCGACAAGCTGCAAGGCAAGGTCGTGCGGATCTACCCCGACGGCAAGGTGCCGGACGACAACCCCTTTGTCGGCCAATCCGGGGTGCGCCCGGAAATCTGGTCCTATGGCCAGCGCAATCCACAAGGCGCGGCACTCAATCCGTGGACCGGCGTTCTCTGGGAGAACGAGCATGGCCCGCAGGGTGGTGATGAAATCAACGTCATCGAGCGCGGCAAGAATTACGGCTGGCCGCTGGCGACCCACGGCATCAACTACTCCGGTCAGCCAATTCCGGAAGCCAAGGGCAAGACCGCTGAAGGTGCCGTGGCGCCGCGCCATGTCTGGGAAAAGTCCCCCGGCCTTAGTGGCATGGCGTTCTACGACGCTGATCGCTTCAAGGTCTGGCAGCACAACGTGTTCATCGGTGCGCTGGTCAGCCAGGAGTTGATCCGCTTGCAGTTTGATGGCGACAAAGTGGTTCACGAAGAGCGCTTGCTCGGCGAACTCAACAAGCGCATTCGCGATGTGCGCCAGGGGCCGGATGGGTACTTGTATGTGCTGACCGATGAAGAAGATGGCGGGCTGTACAAGATCGGTCTGAAGTAACCAGCTCTGAAGCCACCAAACCCCCTTGTGGGAGCGAGCTTGCTCGCGATAGCGGTGAATCAGTCACCAATAATGTTGGATGTGACGCCGCTATCGCGAGCAAGCTCGCTCCCACAGTGGATCGGTGGCATCACCGGGCATACAGGATCACCGCCGCCCGAAGCTTGCCCCGGCCAAAGCTGCACATCTTATCGAACTCCCCATGGCTGACCGGCAAATGCTGGCAGTCCATCGGTTGTCGATGCTGGCTGTGGTCCACATCCGGGTCGTGCAGATAAACGAATTCATCATCGCAATCGGTAACGATTACCCAATGGGGCGCCTTGGAGCGGGTCAGCCGATAGCTGCTGATCAGCACCAGCGGTTGTCCGCCATCGCCCAGTAACCGTGGAAGGCTCAGCGGGCCACCGATCTCACGTTCCACATCAGTCTTGAGTAGCTGCGCAGTGAACTCTTCGTGCACCAGACGCATTACGTCTTTTTTATGCTCATCGCGCACGCCATCGAGAAACAACGGCCCGTCCATGCTCAGTTGCAGACGCACCCGAAAACCCCGACGCCATGCCGCCAGCGCCAGGCCTTGAGGGCTGCAGCCGCCATGGCCTGCGGTCATGAACACCGTCGTCGCCTCACGCCAGATTTGCAGTTCTTCGCGACGCTCCAGCCGTCGATCGCCTTGCAGCGCCCCCATGGCCATCAGCAGGCAGGCCGGGCCGCAGGTGAAATCGGTGGTTTGCCGGTACCAGGGCACCTTGATGCTGCGCGAATCGCGGTGCTCAAGGATGCGTTTTTCAAGGCGCAGCGCGTCGGCATGGTCCTGGTAATAGTCATGGATCAGTGCGAAACGCCGGTAGCCGTTGCGTTCATACAAGGCAATCGCCGCCGGGTTGTCGATACGCACTTCAAGCCGCAGGTAGGCGCAATCGTGTTCAAGGGCACAGGACTCGACGCGTGCGAGCAGCTGCTTGCCCAACCCGCTGCCACGTGCGCCGGTCGCGATTGCAATCGAATAAAGCCGCGCCAGCGAAGTGCCCCGGTGAAACAGCACCACCGCGTAACCGAGCAATTGCTCGCCACGCTGGGCCACCAACAGTCGGCCGTGGGCCCGGGTCATCATCCACAGAAAACTGCGACTGTTGAGTCGGTCCGTGGTGAAACATTGCTGTTCGAGTTCCAGCAGCGCGGGTAAGTCTTCAACTACCGCCAAGCGAAAGACAGTATTCATATGACCGCCGTAAAAGTTGCGTAACGAAACGGGACTTTCGAAAAAGTTCGTGCTTAATAGGAAAGGTCTAGTTCTCCAACGGATCAATCACTATGTCAGCGGTACAAGGTCATTGGCGCGAAGTATCCGAGCAAACTTTGCCGGCAGCAACTTATTTAAATGACGCAGGCAGAACTTCAAGTCAGTTGATTATCATCGTCGAACGCAAAGAAGACTGGGCCTCGTATTTCCCCAGCGAGGACATCGTCAGTGCCCAGGAATACCTTGAGCAGACCCGGGACAACGAACAGGGTAAACGGGTCCAGGTGATCAACCTGTGCCGCAGCTACAAGTACCTGGGGCACGGCTATTACTGCTCATTGCTGGCCGAAGCACGGGGGCACAAGGTCATTCCGTCGGTGCGGACCATCAGTGAACTGACCAAAAAATCCTTGTACGGCCTGGCGCTGGACGACCTGGATAAACCCCTGGAAAAAGCCCTCAGCAATCATCTTTACAGCGACACCGAAGGCTTTACCCTGACGCTGTACTTCGGCAAAACCAATATAGAACCCTTGCAGGATCTGGCGCGTCAGTTGTTTGAAGTTTTCCCGTGCCCGATATTGTTAGTTGAATTTAGAAGAACCAACGGTTGGCACATCGAAGGTATAAAGTCCGGCGCCTTGCATAAATTGCGCGAAGACCAGGAAGATCAATTTGCCAACTCTCTGGACAGTTTCAGTCGCAAGATCTGGCGTGTGCCACGCTCACGACGGCTGGCCCGTTATGACCTGGCCATCCTGCATGATCCGCAGGAAGCCTTGCCGCCCTCCAACCCGAAAGCGCTGGATAATTTCGTACGCGTCGGCAAGACCTTGGGCATTGATGTCGAGCTGATCGAACGCAAGGACTACGCGCGCATCGCCGAATACGACGGCCTGCTGATCCGCGAGACCACAAGCGTCGACAACCACACCTATCGTTTTGCGAAAAAAGCCGAGAGCGAAGGGTTGGTGGTGATGGATGATCCGGCGTCGATCCTGCGCTGCACCAACAAGGTGTACCTGACCGATCTGCTCAAGAGTCATCAACTCGGCATGCCCGCCACCGAAATCCTCTACAAGGATCGACCGGAAGATTTCGAACGGGTCGGTGAACGCCTGGGCTTTCCCTTGGTGCTGAAGATCCCCGACGGCTGTTTCTCCCGTGGCGTGATCAAGGTCGAAAGCCAGCAAGCCTTGCTCGAAGCAACTGCGGAACTGTTCGAGCACTCGGTGCTGTTGCTGGCTCAGGAATTCTTCTACACCGAATACGACTGGCGTATCGGCGTACTCAACCGCAAACCGATCTTCGCCTGCCAATACTTCATGTCCAAGGGCCACTGGCAAATCTACAACCACAAGGCCAAAGGCCAGGACATCAACGGCGAATGTCGCACCCTGGCGGTCCACGAAGCCCCGCGAGCCGTGGTCGAACTGGCCGTGAAAACCGCCAATCTGATCGGCGACGGCCTCTACGGCGTGGACCTCAAGCAGTCCGGCGACAAAGTGGTGGTGATCGAAGTCAACGATAACCCGAACATGGACGCCGGCATCGAAGACGCGTACTTGCAGGACGATCTGTATTCGCTGGTGCTGGAGGAATTCGTCCGTCGTCTGGAACTGAAACGACGCGGCCAGGCCTGGTGAGCGGCCGATGATCAAAAGCTTTCAACTGGCCGGCGGCGCCCTGCAATCGGTCGAACGGCTAGACGCCGAGGTGATGCTGTTCAGCAGCCCCGATGCCGCCGAGCGAGACTTGTTGCACAGCCACTTCAAGCTCGATGAGCATGCCCTGGCCTCGGCCCTGGACCCCGATGAGGTGTCGCGCATCGAGTTCCACCCCGACAACCTGTTCCTGATCTGGAAGCGCCCGGAGAATTATTCCGGCGCCGGCAGCCTTGCCTTTGAAGTGTCGTCCTGTGGCCTGTTGTTTTCTGCGCAGCGATTGCTGGTGATCGCCACCGACGATGCGCCGCTGCACGGACTCGGCACCCGGCAGCGGTTGAACACGCCGCTGGATGTGTTGCTCGACCTGTTGTTCAACAACATCCATCACTATTTGGGGCATCTGAAGGTGATCAAGATGGTTGCCCGGGAGTTGCAGCAGAAATTCAACGCCTCGATGCAGAACCAGCACTTGATCCAGATGTTCAACCTCAGCGAAAGCCTGATCTATTACATCAACGCAATTCACAGCAACGGCGCGGTCCTGACGCGGCTGCGCAACCACGCGGCCAAAGAGCACTTCAACACCGAAGCCATCGGCCTGATCGACGACCTGATCATCGAAAACAACCAGTGCTACAAACAGGCGGAAATCTATTCCACGGTGTTCTCCGGGCTGATCGATGCCCGGGGCAACCTGATGAACAACAGCATGAACAACCTGCTGCGCAAACTGACGTTAATCAACGTGGTGTTTTTGCCGCTGAACCTGATTGCGAGCATTGGCGGTATGTCCGAGTTCAGCATGATGACCGGGGACACGCCCTGGTGGGTGTCGTATCCGTTGTTTCTGACGGCGATGATGATTGGCGCGGGAGCGATGGTGCTTGGGCTCAGGCGCCTGGCGAAGTGAATGTGTTGCCCGTCATGGCGCTATCGCGAGCAGGCTCGCTCCCACATGGGTTCTGTGTTGAATACAAAATCTCCATTCAGTGAAGATCAATGTGGGAGCGAGCCTGCTCGCGATGGCTTTATCAGAATCACAGTAACTTCTGGATCAGGCTTGCTGGCCTGCATCGATGCATTTCTTACGATTTTTAAGCCCACGAACCACCAGGTACAACAACGGCCCGACCGACACGAAAACCGCCGTGATCAACAAATACGGAATCACCGACACCCCCGACTGCCCACGCTTGCGCGCATCCTTGTACATCCAGATTCCGGCCAGAATCGCCAGCAGATAAAGATCAATCACCACCTGCGCAGTATCCGGGCGCGACATCAGGCTGATGCCGAAGTCGATCAGCGACTGCTCCGCCTGAAGCATCACTGAAACGGTGTACCCGGCAAAGGCAATCAGGGCAATGAGGGGCAGGGCGACAGACTTCATGGTTTCCTTCCTTGGGACAATGAGCGATGTCGCCAGCCTACAGAGGCCGAAGAAAATTGGCCATTGACTTGCCATCAACCTCCCGCTAATTTCCAGCCATGACTTCCACCGTATTGCGCTGCCAGCCAAGCATTATTACCGCCATTCCTTATCTGGCGGGCTAGCTCACGACTGCAGCACCCAACCCGCCCTAGAGGCGGGTTTTTACTTTCTGTCTCCCGGGCTCCGATCAATGTCAGGAGACGACCATGAGCAGCACCCCCGCCCAGCAGGCTTTGCTTGAGCACTACGTGAAAAAGATCCTCGCCGCGCCGGTGTATGAACTGGCCGTGCGCACACCCTTGCAACCCGCGCCAGCGCTGTCCGAGGCCTTTGGTAATCAGGTCCTGCTCAAGCGCGAAGACTTGCAACCGACCTTTTCATTCAAGATCCGTGGCGCATACAACAAACTGGTGCAACTGAGCGATGAGCAAAAGGCTCGCGGCGTGATCACCGCTTCAGCGGGCAATCACGCCCAAGGCGTGGCGTTGGCGGCGCGTGAGCTGGGGATCGCCGCGACCATCGTCATGCCCTGCACGACACCAGAGTTGAAGGTGCTCGGGGTGCGCAGTCGGGGTGCTGACGCGGTGCTGCACGGCGAAAGTTTTCCGTTTGCCCTCGGCTACGCGCTGCGCCTGGCCGAGCAAACCGGTCGCACCTTCGTTTCGCCTTTCGACGACCCGGACGTGATCGCGGGGCAGGGCACCGTCGCCATGGAGATTCTTCGCCAACATCAAGGCCCGCTGGACGCGATCTTCGTCCCGGTGGGTGGCGGAGGTTTGATCGCCGGCATCGCGGCGTATGTCAAATACCTGCGCCCTGAAGTGCGCATCATCGGTGTCGAGTCAGAAAATTCCGCGTGTTTGTTCGCCTCGTTGCGGGCAGGTGAGCGGGTTGTACTGCCCGATGTAGGAACGTTCGCCGATGGCGTGGCAGTAGCGCAGATCGGCGCTTATGGTTTTGAGGTGTGTCGGTTTTGCGTTGATGAGGTATTGACCATCAGCAACGACGAACTTTGCGCCGCCATCAAGAATATCTACGACGATACCCGCTCGATCACCGAACCCTCCGGCGCCTTGGCGGTGGCCGGAATCAAGAAGTACATCGCACAAACCGGTGTGCGCGGTCAAACCCTGGTAGCCATCGACTCGGGCGCCAACATCAATTTTGATAGTTTGCGGCACGTCGCCGAGCGCGCCGCGTTGAGCGGCGCCTCAGCGTGAGGAGGGGCGCTGTGGTTATTCCTGAACAGCTTTTTGGACCTTGCTCGACGCCGACCAGATCCGATAGCGGACTTCGACGTCCTTGGGCACGTAGAGCACGATCGGCAACTTACTGTTGTAGCGAAGCATAAAGCCGTCACCGACCACCGGCACGAACTCTTTTTTACTCTTGCCGTCGGGGCAGGCCATCATCGTGCTCATCGGGCCGATGACTTTCTCCAGGCGGTAGAAGGGATAGCCCCAGCCTTCAAGGTTTTTTTCTTCAAGGATACCGCCCAGTCGTTGGCGATTGCAGTCCACGGTCAGGTTCTTGCCGGCCAGCACTTCAACCTGGAAGCTTTCTTCCTGCTGTTGCTCAGGAACGTGAATGACCTGGCGGGTAAAACCGCTCTCAGGCTTGGGAAACGGCGCGACCGTTTCGAGCTTTGCGGCATGAGCCGCGCTTGAAAGACTGGCAACAATCAGCCCGACGGTAGTGACAGAGGTCAAAGAACCCATGGTGCCTCCTTGCGTGTGAGTGGGGTCAGCGGATACTGGAATGACAGGCGCATTCTTACTGTCGACCTCCGCTAAATGCAAACCGGGTTGTATGCAAATTGCAGGGCTGAAACGGCCTTTTCTTGCAAATTGCATGAGGCTGTTTATAGGCATGTCCGTTAAATGGTTGATTTACCGATGAGCTGCACGGCGAAATTTGCGGCATGTTTTATGCTCATTCAGGTCTTGAGTTGAACGGGACAGTATTGAGTCAGCTTGGAACGCGAGGACGGTCTAGTGTTTGAGACGTAGAAACCCCGCATGCGGAAGAAAAGCGGGAGATTTCAGCACGGACCAACGCTTGAATTTATTTGGCAATCTCACAATTAGGAGAGGGTCGCCATGTTTCTTTCTGCCCTGGAACTACGAAATATTATTGAAAGCAGTTTTCTGCCGAAACGTTGTCAATGCACGCTGTCGCCGGACCTGTCGATGACCGTCAAGGTGTACTCAGACCGTGAAACCGATCACCTCGATTTGATAAAGACCGGGATAGATGCCAAGCACCTGAATGGTTGCCGTGAAATCAACGACCTGATTGCCGGATTGCGCTCTGACATGGAGCATCGGTCACAAGCCGTTGCCCAGCCTTTGCACTTGGACAGGAAAGCGTTTTAACCGGCAGTTTCGAGTTCCACTGACACGCGCCGGGTCTGGACAAACCCCAGTCCCAGCGCCGACTCGACCACCACAGCCAGCAAAATGCCTGGCCCGGCATGGCCGTTGAGCCATTCGCCGAAACCCAGCGCTGCCAAACCGAAACAGCCAACGGTAAACCCGGTGCTCAGCGCATTGCGGATGCCGGACGGCGCCTCGTTTCGAACCAGATAAAACATTACGCCCAACGCCGCGAACAGCACCGCGCTGCGCCTCGCGACAAAACCTGTCGCAGACGAATACTCAATACTCCAGAGCGCCAGCAACCCGTCCGGCATCAAACCCCAGACCAGGGCCAGTAAAAAACACAGAAGGGAAGTGAAGGTCGACAGGGTGCGAAACGATAACTGCATGGCGGATCCTTGCGGCAGTGAGGGACGCGCCAAAGCATAGCGCCTGATCCCTCACAGGAATACCGCAAAGTGCAAAATCAGACCTTTCGGTCAGTTCTGATAACTGCAAGCGTCAGAAAGCTTCCGGTAGCTGATTTCTTCAGGTTTGCCTGACGTATCGATGTACTTCATGTCAGCCGTTATCACTTTGCATTCCGGCGTGCTCGGCTCAGTCAGGGCGACCACTTTGTCGATGTTCAACGGCATGCCGTAGTGATACGGGGTGGCTTGCGAGGACGACGTGTCGTTGGCCTGCGCAAGCCCGGTAAACGCGGTGCAGGCGAGGACGGAAGTGATCAGCAGCGTACGGACGTTCATGTGGCGATCTCCAGTGCAGACGTAAAGTCAGCTCGACGAATTGGCGTCGAACCTGCCGCACTGGGCGTCAGAAGAACCTGAGGGCGTGCGGTCCAGTAAAGTTTTGGACCGCGGGGTTAACGGATGGTTAACCCGGCTGAACGCCGCTTGTCGCGAGGGCGTTTCTGTCAGAAGTTTCATGTGGGAAACGATCTACGGGATCTTCGGCTTGGTCCTACAAGGTCAGATGCCTTGTCGACTTTCGCCGGATGGGGGGCAGCGTTTACTGTTTGGGCTCGCTGCAAAATCAGCGGACAGGTTTGGTCACCTGATAACACCGCACATATATGTGCCATGATTCGCGCCGCGGACTTCTACGTCCTCGTGGTGCGTTGCAATGGTGGCTGTGTGCGGGACGCCTTAGGGCGAGCCGATTGGGTGTTGTCGGTTGACCAAGCCTGTACACAGCCGCCTCCCACCGTTTGGTCACGGTGCTGGCGATTACTAATTAACACCCGAGTAATTACTATGCCTACGCTAAACCCGTTTCCCGATCGTTACCGTTCAATCAACAGCAGCGTCACCGACTCGAATCCTTTGGTGATCGACACCGAAGCCAATCCCCAAGACATTCTCGAAGCCGCCTTACAGCGGGTCCGGGCTGCCAGTCAATTACTTGAAACCCTTCACTGCCAATGTTTCAAGCATGGCGATGTTCAAGACATCCCGCACATTACCCATGCGCTTTACCTGCTGACTCAGGATGGTTTTGATCTGTTGCAGGTGGCTCAGCAGCGGATGATGGGGTGGAAGGCGCCGGTCTGACGCCACTGCGGTACATAACAAGCCAGTCTCCTGCGGACACTGGCTTGTTTACACGGCGCACCGAGTTAATGCGTTCCTGAAAATTACGCTGTCCTCAGATCACTGCTGCTTGCATCAGGAATCATCGCGAGCTGGACCTCGACACTGTTTTCTTTTTTCGCCATCCAGCGATCTACGTTGATTTTATGTTCCGGTGCCTGGGTGGCGGAGCCGTAAACGTCCACGGGCGCCAGTTTGAGGAAGCTCAGGGTATGAATCCGTTGCCGGGATGTATTAAGCCGTCCTATTTCTGCTCTCAACACATTCGCCTCTTGCTGATACTGCCGACGGTCAGACTGGAAAGCGAACCTCAGTTCAGCTTCCTTCGCTTTCAGCCGGTCCTGCATCTCTTGCAATTGGTAGTAAACCTGGTCGTACTCTGTTTTGGTAACCACCGTAGTCCCGCTTTCCTGGGTTTGCTGCCAGCGGCGTAATGTTGCCCAAGCGTACGGAATGTAGGAGGGCACCATGTAGTGATCGCTCATCTGGAACAGTTGCAGCACAAAAGCATCACGATCGGGCATGTCACCGAACTTTTTCAATGCCTTGGTGCAAGCCGCCTCTTCGATGGAGTCGCAACCTGGGTCCCAGAGAACCGCGGATTTCTCGCGCCCTTTAAAATGAACAGGCATGAAATGGTGCAGACTACCTTGGTGTTCGTAGGGTGCACCGCCGGTTCGCGACAGGCCTATAGCGAAAATAAGTGCGCCTAAAGGAGCGGTGATAAAACTGAGGACCACGCCGGGCATCCAGATACTTTTGCGGGTGTTCATCCATGGCGCGGGAACACTTGGAATCGGGTCATTGCTGTTGACCATGCGGTGATGGGCCAAGTCTGCCGCGCCGTTGACGAAGTCGGCGTCGCCGGCTCGTGGGGAGCCGTAGGTATAGAGAAGGACGTCGTATTTTTTGGTATCGCGTCGCAGCGCTTCAGCAAGCAAAGTTGCAATGGCTCCGCCGAGGCTATGTCCGCAAATAATGACTTTTTGGTCTACGTGAAAACTATCGAGATAGGTAAGTATAAAAGTACTCATCGCTCGGTAGGCATCGTAAAAGCCTTTGTGCGCTTTACCTATGCCACCCGTAATAGGAACTTGCTCTGCATCTGTGTCTCGCACGAAGTCCACTAGTTCTAACGTTCCTCGAACGGAGATTAGAATAATTTCGTCATGGTGGGTTATGAAAGCCTGAGTATTGGTGCCGCCTTCGGATTTGCCATCATCGAAGAAGTGCCACGTGGCGGGATGCTCTTGATTTGGGCCTAATTCTCGCTTGTTTTTTTCGTATAATGTGGGGTCGAACGGCAAAATCTCGAAACGCTTGGAGTAAGGCACATCTTCATAAAGTGGATAGTAAGCTAATGTCTGGGCTGAGTTGATTTTCCAAGACTCTGTGTAACTGGCAAGGCTATTACCAAACATATGTCCGACGCTCGGATCCAATGGAAACGTTACAGTGTCGATTGGTTTTTCGGCAGGCTCTTGACCAAAATTACAGTAGCTCAAGCTTGAAAATAGAGACAGTTGATACAGGTTCAATGCGCTGAATGCGTTGTCTTTCGACAGCATGGGGCGGAAGGCGCGCAGTGGGCGTACTTCAAGAACGGTATGTTTGTTAGGTAATAGGCCAATCCCATAGAGTTCCGATTCTATTGGTCCGAACCCGAGGTCGCCCATGGCTTTCATTAAACTTTGGTTTGGAGGGTATTTTCTAGGAGAGTAGGGTGGCAGATGAGCAGTAAATTTCACCAAGTCTTTCACTTCGACATGAAAAAACTGGTCTGCCTTTTCCTTTGCAGGATTTTTCTCAACGCGTAAACCGTCTTTCCGTACAAAACGAGTTTTCTCGGCTTTTACCTGAAATTCTGTGATGGGAATGGGGTAGCTTTCTCGCCGCGAAAGGACAGAATAAAGATCATCAGTACCTATATAAGGGGCGTCAAGAGTCAGTACGACAGGGCCTTGATAATGGTTGAAAACCTTCGCTTTTCCATCAGCGTCCAGTACTCCGGGATATTTTTGATGCGCACTATCCTGAAGGACATAGGAGAGCCCAGCGTAAGGCTTGCCATCGCCGGTTTCATCTACTACTTGAAAACTAATCCAGTCGCCACGCAGTGGGCATGCTCCTGATTTTTCACTTAAGAGTGGATTGCAAGGTGCCTTCGGCTCCATAAAAAATATCCTTATTCAGTACAGGTGGGATAAACGGTACAATCGCGTCCATCTGGCATTTTAAAGGGCTTAAAATCGGTAGTATTGCCGCGACAAAACGCATAAGGATCTTCGAGGCTCTTTCCCATGCACCGTTTCCAGCCTTCAGGAAATTTAACCCATGTATCTCCCATATATGGGGTTTCTTCCGTGGCAATTGAAAATACAACTTTGATCGTTTTGCCCGCGAGCTGTGCTCGTTGTATGGGACCCTTTTCAACTTCGTCACTCACCTCGTTGGGCGCTGTGACAGATTTACATTTCAAAATCTTCACGATGTAACGATCGGGTCCAGCGGTGCGAAACAACCATTGACACTGCTTTTGCTTTATCAAGGCTTCGGGAGGTCTTGGTCTTTCTGAACTTCTATCCTCAAACGAAACCCCTGTGTGTGCCCTACCTACATTCCGGAAGTCAGCACCATATTTGGCATCAACCTCATACGCGAAGGTATCAAGCACCAAGGGGCACCCCCCTTCGATGCTGGTTAGCGGTACTTCGAATTGCGCTGTCTGGGCGTCGTTACTAAACTTTTGCTCGAAGAACTTCAATCCGGGGTAGCTTCTGCTTTTTCGAGGTGGGACTGTACAACTCTCTCCCGTACGAGGCACATAGGACGCTTCGCCTTTAATGCTGAATCCGGGTGGAAGTTCAGTGATCAGCGTAAAGCTATCCTGTTGTGCGACGGAGCAAGCTGTAGCCCCAAACGTTCCCAAACCGATAGCCGCTGCTCGAACAAGTCCAGTGTAAAAGTCTCGATAAAACATTTTATAGTCCTTGTTCGGTGCAGTTGGGGTAGACAGTGCAATCACGTCCATCCGGCATTTTGAATGCTTTAAACTCAGTTTTATTGTCTCCGCAGAACGCATAAGGATCCTCAAGGCTGTCACCCATGCAACGTTTCCAGCCCACCGGAAACCTTACCCAGTTGTCACTTATGGCCGGGCTCTCTTCGCTTGAAATAGCGAAAGCTACGTTTATTGTCTTTCCTGCGAACTGAGCGCGTTGCATGGGACCTTTAACATCTGTGTCACTTGCCTGATCCTGACGTTCTACAGATCTACATTTCAGAAGTTTTACGATGTAGCGTTTTGGTCCTGCGGTGCGAAAAAACCATTCACACTGTTTTTGCAAGACTAGAACGGGAGGAGGGGCCGGACTTTCTACATTTCCGTCCTGAAACGAAATTCCTGTATGGGCCCTACCTACATTTCGAAAGTCAGCACCATATTTAGCGTCAACCTCATATGCGAAGTTATCAAGTACCAAGGGGCAGCCACCTTCGTTACTGGTTAGTGGTACTTCGAAATGCGCTGTCTGAGCGTCGTTATTAAGCTTTTGCTCAAATAACTTTAATCCAGGATAGCTTCTGCTTTTTCGAGGAGGGACCGTGCAAGTCTCACCCGTACGCGGCACATAAGACGCTTCACCTTTAATGCTGAACCCCGGCGGCAGCTCCGTCAGTAACGTAAAACTGTCAGTAGGCTTGATGGTCGAACAACCAGAAGCCACCATCACACCCGCTACAGCAGAAAACCAAAGCACACGTCTAGCAGCGCCAGCCGGCACAAACTTACTCACGCTCTGGTTTGCCCAAACTCGCATCAAACACCCGCTGACACCGCGCAAAATGCTGCTCTGGGGTTTCACTCGGTAATGGCTGCCAAGCCACGTCGTCCGCGCATTTGGGATCAAGTCTGAGACTGAGCATGAATTCACGTTGATCAGGCGTATTCCATTGCCAGGCTTCGAGCAGGTCCATCTGTTCTTCCAGCCACTCACGAACATTGCGGGTTTCGGAAAGCCTGGCGGCCGCTTCGGTGTGGTACACCAGCAGCCAACGTTTCAGGTTTTCGCGCAGGATGCTGCGGGTACGCTCCGGCGAGTTTGGAATTCGCAACCACGGCGCCGGATTTGGCACCGGGTACATGCCGGGGCGGGCGTTATCGGCGCTTTTCCATTGCTCCTCGTCCCAATACAGCACGCTGCTGATCGGGCCTAACAGTAACGGCCGTTCGGTCTCGCTCAAGTTAGCGAGGCAACGAGCCATCACCCGATTGTCCTGAAAACGGAACAACGATCGCTCGCCGTCTTCTTCAATGACCATCCGTGCCTGCCAGTGTTGGGTCAGGCCGTCGAGGTCGGCTTTTTCCATGCTGCCGATCCAGCCCCAGTTGCGCTGCGGGTCGTCGAGCAGTTTGCGGAAGGCATCGGCGTTGGGTTCGTGCAGCTCGGTCAGCCACGGGCTGATGGCGGCGAAGTCGGCATATTGGGTGCGTCGATAGAGCTGCACCGAGCGCTTCATCAATCCGGCGCTGTAGAGCGAAGTGACCGGGTTCGGTTCAGCGAGGCTGTCGAGGGCCAGGATCAGCACGCGATTGAGTTTTGCCTGTTCGCCGAGCCAGTTGTTCAGTGCGTCGCTCATGCTGCAGTCCCCAGATCGCACTTGCCTTCACGGCAGGCTTCGCAAATCGGGCAACGTATGTCGCCCGCCGCACGGGCGGCTTTGGCCATGGCCATTTGTACGGCGGCCGGGACGAGCAGGGCGCCGGCCTTGTCCTGGGCGGCGGCCCACGGGATGACGGGCGGCAGAATCTGAATCCCTGTCCCCACCCCAGGCGAGCCCCCGGTGTTCACCTTCACCTCAGCCCCACTAATCGTCACGCCCCCCGCATCAACCTTGACGAAACTCCCGCCAGCCTTGGCTGTCAGTTCCATCCCGCCTTCAACCACGACCTTCTCGCCAGCGTGGTAATGAATCTCCTGACCCGCCTCGACAAACTGCGCCGTCCCGACCTTCACATGCTGGGTCACCGCCACGGTCAGGTGATCATCCGCCCGCGCTTCGGTTTTGCGGTCCAGATGGGTGATGCGGTGTTCTTCAACCTTGAACTCGCTGAAAACATTGGCTTCGACCGTGTCATGGCGTTCATTGCCGATGCGGATCTTCTGGTCATGCTCGATGTTTTCGTCCCAGTCGCGCTGGGCGTGCAGGTAGATCTGTTCCGCACCTTTCTTGTCTTCGATACGAAACTCGTTGTAACCCTTGCCGCCCGGTGAGCTCAGGGTCTTGAAGGTGCTGCGGGTCTTGTTGGCGGGCAGGTCATAGGGGACGACGTTTTCCTTGTGGAACAGGCAGCCGGTGACCAGCGGTTGGTCGGGGTCGCCTTCGAGGAAGGTGACGAGGACTTCCATGCCGACGCGCGGGATGGCGATGCCGCCGTAGGCACTGCCGGCCCAGCCGGTGGCGACGCGTAGCCAGCAACTGGTGTTGTCGTTGGCCTGGCCGTCGCGGTCCCAGTGGAATTGCACTTTGACGCGGCCGTATTGGTCGCAGTGGATTTCTTCGCCCGGCGGGCCTGTGACGATGGCAGTCTGGCTGCCCAGGACTTTCGGTTTCGGGTGATCGAGGGCAGGGCGGAAGTGCGCGTCCCACGGGGTGGCGAGGAAGGTGTTGCGGTAACCCTGATGGAAATCGTCTTTGTTGTGGGTGACGTCGCTGGTGACGTTTTTGCCGAGCACTTGCGGCTGCTTGCCTTCGTGCACGACTTCGAGCAACAGCCAGAGATCGTTCCACTCGGCACGCGGGTGTTCACTCAGGGCCATGAAGTGGCCGCTGACCAGGGTGGGTTCGTCGCCTTTGCCTTCGGCAAGTTTGTAGTCGCTGCGATGGCGTTCCAGCGCGCGGGTCGCCAGTTGTTTGCCGCGTGCACGGTCGGTGAAGCGGCCGGGGTAGTCGTAATCTTCAAGGTCCGGGGCGAAGGTGGTCTTGGCGGCGCCTTCAGGGAGGATGCGTGGTTTTTCGAAGTCGTAATCGCGGCGGCTGACGCGGGAGGTGCGGGTTTCCAGGCGCAGGTTGAAGCGCTTGATCACCGGTTTGGTGGCGGCCATACCGGAGTCTTGCTGGTAGGCCACGGGCGACAGTTTGCGGAACACTGTCTGGTCATCGCCGAACACCAGTTTGTGGCCGCTGGCGCTGTGCTGGAAGTGGAAGTGAATGCCTTCCTCTTCACACAAGCGCTGGATGAAGTGCAGGTCGGATTCGTCGTACTGCACGCAGTAATCGCGTTCGGGGTAGATCGCGCCGAGCTGGAAACTGTAGGCATCAGCCAGGATGCCGCGCGCCTCAAGTACCTGGGCGATAATTTTCGGCACACTTAAATGCTGGAAAATCTGCTGGTCATGGTTGTGACGCAGGTAAGCGAGTTGCGGGACCAGGCTGATGCTGTAGCGCGTCAGGCTTTTGCCGGAATCGCCTTGCTCGATGCGATAGACCAGACCGTGGATGATGCCTTTGCCGGTGGCGCCGAAGGTCAGGCAGCCTGGCTTGTGCAGCAACTCTTCGAGTTTCAGGTCGGGACGGGCGCTGACCAGTTCGATGTCGAAGCAGAACGGCTGGTTGAGGGTTTCGCGACCGACGAAGCTGAGCACTTGCAGGTCAACGGAAACGCCTTCCAGCGTCAGGGAAATATGGGTTGCGTTCGCGTCCAGCATGCCTTTAATTCCGTCCTTTGAATAAGCTGGTGCGGATGGTGCAGCATTAAACCGCCCCGTTCAAGGCGCAAATGCCGTAGGCGTGGATGCGTTGTGCTATCGGGAAAACCCTTAGATATAGGGTTTCGGCCAATGATTGCGGGGGATACTTCGTCGTCCGTTCCTGAACATGACAGCGTCATACCCTTGTGGCGATCCGGAATTGACAGTCATTTTCAGGCGTTCGGTAGTGTGACCGCAGGATTGGCGGTGTGTGTTACACCGCCATCGCGAGCAGGCTCGCTCCTACATTGGATCGTTGCCGAGCACAATATCCGTGTTCACTGAAGATCTACTGTGGGAGTGAGCCTGCTCGCGATAGGGGCCTGTCAATCAGCGAAGATCTAATTGATGCCGATACGGCAAATCCGGCCCGGTCTTGCTGCACGTCAGCGCCGCTGCCTGCACCGCAAACTTCAACATCCCGTCGATTTGCTCGCGCTCAAGCGATTGCACGCCCTCGACCGAATCCAGCTGCTGTTCCGTCAACCAGGTAATCAACGCCGCCTGGAACGTATCGCCAGCGCCCACGGTGTCGGCGATTTTCACCGAGCAGGCCGGCACCGACCATGAGCCATGCTTGCGGCTGAACACCGTCGCCCCTTCGCCACCAAGGGTCAGGAATACCAACTGACAGCGATGCTGCAGCCAGCCTTCAATCACCCGCTGCGGATCCTGCTCGGGGTACAACAGGCTCAAATCTTCATCGCTGACCTTAATCAAGTCAGCCAACTCTACCAGCGTCGCAACACGCGAACGCCACAGATTGATGTTCGGCTCAGGATTGAGTCGCACATTCGGATCAAGGCTGATCAAACGTTTACCGCTTTCCCTCTGCACCAACGCCAGCAGCGTGTCGGCAATCGGCTGCACCACCAGCGAATACGAGCCGATGTGCAAACCGCGCACGTCAGGCCCCAGCTCAGGCAGATGCTCAGGTTTGAGCTGCCGATCCGCACAACCTTCACCGCGAAAGCTGTAGTGCGGCGAGCCATTGGCACCGACGGCAACCATCGCCAAGGTCGTAGGTGCGGCGAAATCGACCAAATAGTCGGGACGCACGCCTTCATCTGAAAGCACTTGCTGCAAACGCCGGCCAAGGTAGTCGGTCGACAACCCGGCAAACAGCGCCGACTCGACACCCAACCGCCGCAGTCCGACCGCGACGTTGAACGGCGAACCGCCGGCAATCGCCTTGAAATTCACTTTTGAAGCCAGGCCGCTGGCGTCGTCTTCACTGAAGAAATCGAACAGCGCTTCGCCACACACCAGATACATAATTGTTCACTCTTTAAAGGGTTGCGACATGCTGTTGATAGCGCTCATAGGCCTGCTGACAGGCCGCTACATTGTCGGCAATCGGCAAGGTTTCACTGGCCGGATCGAGCTTCACGCAACGCTCGCAAAGGTCCGCCAGACTCTCCTCGTGGCCGTTTGCCCAAGACTTGCACCACGCCGCCTGGATCGCCGCGCCGAGGGCGGCGGCTTCGCTTTGCTCGGTGCAGATGACCGGGGTGTTCATGATGTCGGCGACCATCTGCCGCCATACCGGGCTTTTCGAGCCGCCGCCGATCAGGCAAATGCTGCGGCTTTGTAAGCCATTCTGGCGCAGCAGGTCCAGTCCATAACGCAAACCGAAGGTCGTGCCTTCCACCACGGCGCGGCACAGGTTGGCCTGGGTCAGGTTGGTCATCGTCAAGCCCAGCAGGCTGCCGGTGGCATGGGGCAGGGCGGGGACGCGCTCGCCGTTGAGGAATGGCAGCATGCACACGCCTTCGGCGCCGATGGGTGCTTGCGCGACCAAGTCGTTGAACTGCTCGATATCGAGATCGAACAGCTCGCGAATAACCCCGGTGGCGTTGGTCAGGTTCATGGTGCAGATCAGCGGCAACCAGCCACCGCTGGAAGAACAGAACGTCGCGACCGACGCATCCGGGCTGACTGTCGGCTGGTCGGAATAGGCGTACACCGTTCCCGACGACCCGAGGCTCATGGTGATGGCGCCGGGCTTGATGTTGCCGGTGCCGATGGCGCCCATCATGTTGTCGCCACCCCCGCTGGAGACAAGCGCCTGCGGGTTGATGCCCAAGAGCTCGGCGATGCCTGGCAGGATCGTGCCGACCGCTTGATGCGCATCGATCAATTCCGGCAACGCGGCTTGCAGGCGTCCGCTCGAGTCGATGTCGCGCAGCAACTGCAAGTCCCATTGGCGGGTTCGCACGTTGAAATATCCGGTGCCGGAGGCATCGCCGTACTCACTGCAACTGCGGCCGGTGAGCCAGTAGTTCAGGTAGTCGTGGGGCAGGAGGATGCGGGCGATTCGGGCAAAAATGTCCGGGTGCTGTTCTTTGGTCCACAGCAGTTTGGAAACGGTGTAGCCCGGCGCAATGACCACGCCGAGGCGCTCCAGCGAGCCCTTTTCGCCGCCAAGGTGGGCCAGCAGACGGTCGTTTTCCGGGGCGGATTCGGTGTCGCACCAAAGCTTCGCCGGACGCAGCGCCCGGCCCTGGTCGTCGAGCAGCACCAGGCCGTGTTGCTGGCCGGAGACGCCGATGCCGAGGATGTCCTGACCGTCGACTTTCGCGGCGAGCAACGCACGGCGGGTGGCCAGGGTGAAGGCTTCCAGCCACTGATTGGTGTCTTGCTCGCGACGACCGTTGGCGCCGCTGAACAAGCTGTGCGCGGCGGCGCCCTGTCCGAGGACCTGGCCGCTGTGGGCGTCGAGGATCACGGCTTTGGTGCCTTGGGTGCCGCAGTCGATGCCGAGGAAGAGGTGTTGGTCTGTCATGGAAAATCCTTGGATCGTCAGGTCAATCTAGGTGAAGCCATTCGCGGGCAAGCCTCGCTCCTACAAGGTTAGTGTCGAGCGCGGATCAGATGGTTGACCCCGGACCTGTAGGAGCGAGGCTTGCCCGCGAAGACGGCGGTGGTCTCACCGCCATGCTTACGCCAACACCCGCTCCAACGTCCGCGTCACTCCCACCTCCCGCAAGCTGTTACAGCACCATTCAAACGCCGCCACAAACTCGGGCGAACGCGGAATTGCTGTCCCGAAAATCTCCTCGACTTCGAGCAACCGCTGGGTAATCAACACATCATCCGCCACCAAGGCCTGGCAGAACGTCGCCCGCGGATCGGGAATCGAATAGGTATCCCCATTCTCATCCACCCCCTTCAAATACAACGCCCAGGCCGCGACCACCAGCGCGGCACGCTTAGTCTCCTGGCCATCGGCAATCAGCCGATTGATCGTCGGAATGGTGAACTTGGGAAACTTCGACGATCCGTCCGAACACACACGTTCCAGCTGATCGGCAATCGCCTGATTGGAGAAGCGCGCGACCAGCGTGTTTTTGTAATCCGTGAGATCAATCCCCGGCACCGGCGACAGCTGCGGCGTGACATCCAGGTCCATGTAGGCACGCATGTAGCGCACAAACAGCGGGTCGTTCATGGTCTCGTGCACGAAGCGATAACCCTTCAGGAACCCCAGATACGTCAGGGCCAGATGACTGCCGTTGAGCAGTTTGATCTTCATCTCTTCATACGGCGTGACGTCGTCTGTGAATTGCACGCCGACCTTTTCCCAGGCCGGACGCCCGTTGACGAACTTGTCTTCCAGCACCCACTGCACAAAAGGTTCGCAGACCACCGGCCAGGCATCGTCCAGCGCATGTTTGTCAGCCAGTTGCAGGCGGTGCTCAGTGCTGGTCATCGGGGTAATGCGGTCGACCATGGCGTTGGGGAAGCTGACATGGCTGTCGATCCAGTCGCGCAGATCGGCGTCGCGCAAAGCGGCGAAGGCCAACAAGGCTTTACGGGTGACCGCGCCGTTGTGCGGCAGGTTATCGCAAGACATCAAGGTGAAGGCCGACGTGCCGGCGGCGCGGCGTTTGGCCAGCGCGGCGCAGAGAAAGCCGAACACGGTTTTCGGTGCGCTCGGGTTCGCCAGGTCGTACTGGATTTGCGGCAGGTGCGCCATGAACTCGCCGTTGCTGTCATCGATGCAGTAACCGCCCTCGGTGATGGTCAGCGAGACAATGCGGATCTCTGGACTGGCGAGTTTGTCGATCAACGCCTGCGCACTGTCTTCGGCCAGCAGCATGTCGCGAATCGCGCCGATGACCCGGACCTCGGTGTCGTCGGTGTCGCCCAGCTCGAACAGGGTAAAGAGGTAATCCTGCTCTTTCAGATCGTCACGGGCGCGGCGGTCTTCGGCGCGCAGGCCGACCCCGCAGATCGCCCAGTCGAGACCTTCGCCGGTGTTCATCAAGGCGTCGGTGTAATACGCCTGATGGGCACGGTGAAAACCGCCGACGCCGATGTGTGCAATGCCTTGGCGCGTGTCGCTCAGGGTGTAGGCGGGCAGGACCACCTCGGGGGCGAGGCGGTTGAGGTTCTGTTTATTGAGTTTCATCAGAGGCTCTCTAAATCAGGCCGCTGCGCGCAGCGGGCGGGTCAGCGCCACGCCGTCGGCATCGAATAAATGGCAGTGTTCGGCGTCCAGGTGCAGGCTCAAGGCTTCGCCGTAACGGCTGGCCAGGTCGCCACGAACCCGCATGGTCAGCGCTTCGCCGGAAGCGGTCATAACGTGGCAGAAGGTGTCGCTGCCCAGGCGTTCGCTGACGTCGGCGGTGACCTGCAAAGTGCAGTCGCCGGTTTGCGCCAGATTCAGGTGTTCCGGGCGAATGCCTAGGGTTACCGCGCCACCGACGCTCAGATTGGCGCCGCTCAGCGGCAACGAGATGCGGGTGCCGGCGTCCAGCAGCACTTCGCAGCTTTGGCTGTCGACGCGGGTAACTTTGCCCTTGAGGAAGCCCATTTTCGGCGTGCCGAGGAACCCGGCGACAAACAGGTTGGCCGGTTGGTGATACAGATCCAGCGGCGAGCCGACTTGCTCGATTTTGCCGCCGTTGAGGACGACCACTTTGTCAGCCATGGTCATGGCTTCGACCTGATCGTGGGTCACGTAGATCATTGTCGCTTGCAGGTCTTTGTGCAGGCGCAACAGCTCCAGGCGCATCTGCACCCGCAGCGCGGCGTCGAGGTTGGACAGCGGTTCGTCGAACAGGAAGATTTTCGGGTTGCGCACGATCGCGCGGCCGATGGCTACGCGTTGACGCTGGCCGCCAGACAGTTGCTTCGGCTTGCGCTCCAGCATCGGTCCCAGTTCAAGGATGCGCGCCGCTTCGCCGACTTTTTTCTCGACTTCAGCTTTCGGCACACCGGCCAGATCGAGGGCAAACGACATGTTTTTGCGCACGCTCATGTGCGGGTACAAGGCGTAGGTCTGGAACACCATCGCCAGGTCGCGCTTGGCCGGGCTGACTTCGGTGATGTCGCGGCCATCCAGCTCGATAGTGCCGCCGCTGACTTCTTCCAGCCCGGCGATCAGGCGCAGCAAGGTGGATTTGCCGCAGCCCGACGGGCCGACGAAGACCACGAATTCCTTGTCGTTCACTTCCAGGTCGATGCCTTTGATGATGGAAAAGCCTTCGAAGCCTTTTTGCAAATTCTTGATTTTCAGGTTGGCCATGATGATGGGCCTCCACTTGTTGTTATTCAGTTGAGCCCAGTGGGCTTTTGTAGGAGCCGGCTTGCTGGCGATGAGGCCATTAAATGTGCATCGGTCTTTAGGCCGTCATCGCCAGCAAGCCGGCTCCTACAGGGTGCGTGTTCGGTCAGTCATTCGCGTTGGGTCGGCGATCCTCATTTGACGGCGCCGAACGACAGGCCGCGGACCAATTGTTTCTGGCTGATCCAGCCGAAGATCAGGATCGGCGCACAGGCCAGCGTCGACACTGCCGACAACTTGGCCCAGAACAGGCCTTCAGGGCTTGAGTACGAAGCGATCAATGCGGTCAGCGGCGCGGCTTTGGACGAGGTCAGGTTCAGCGACCAGAACGCCTCGTTCCAGCAGAGGATCAGCGACAGCAACACCGTGGAAGCGAGGCCACCCTTGGCGATCGGCAGCAGCACCCGGACCATTTCCTGCCACAGCGTGGCACCGTCGAGGCGTGCGGCTTCGAGGATGTCTTTGGGGATGTCCTTGAAGTAGGTGTAAATCATCCAGACCACGATCGGCAGGTTGATCAGCGTGTAAATCACGATCAGCGCGATGCGCGTATCGAGCAGGCCGAAGCTCTTGGCCAGCAGGTAGATCGGCATCAGCACGCCCACCGGCGGCAGCATCTTGGTGGAGAGCATCCACAGCAGCGTGCCTTTGGTGCGCTGGGTTTCGTAGAACGCCATCGAGTAGGCCGCCGGCACCGCGATCAGCAGGCACAGGGCCGTGGCGCTAAACGAAATCACCACCGAGTTCCAGGCAAAGCTGAAGTAATCGCTGCGCTCGTTGATGTGCAGGTAGTTTTCCAGCGTTGGCGTGAAGATGAACTGCGGCGGCGTGGCGAAGGCGTCGATTTCGGTTTTGAAACTGGTCAGCACCATCCAGAAGATCGGAAAGAAAATCAGGATCGCGATGGCCCAGGCCAGGGTGCCGAGCAGCAGGCTTTGCAGACGGCGGGATTGTTGAAGAGTCATGGCGCAGGCCTCAGGCTTTGTCTGTCAGGTTTTTGCCGATCATCCGTACCAGCACGATGGCCGCGATGTTGGCAATCACCACCGCGATCAATCCGCCAGCGGACGCCATGCCGACGTCGAACTGCACCAGCGCCTGGTTGTAGATCAGGTACGCGAGGTTGGTCGAGGCGTAGCCGGGGCCGCCGTTGGTGGTGGTGAAGATTTCGGCGAACACCGAGAGCAGGAAGATGGTTTCGATCATCACCACCACCGCAATCGGCCGCGCCAGGTGCGGCAGGGTCAGGTGCCAGAAAATCGCAATCGGCCCGGCACCATCGAGGCGCGCGGCTTCTTTCTGTTCCTGGTCGAGGGACTGCATGGCGGTCATCAGGATCAGGATCGCGAACGGCAGCCACTGCCAGGACACAATGATGATGATCGACAGCAGCGGGTAGTGCGCCAGCCAGTCCACCGGCTGCGCACCGAACAGCTTCCAGACGTAGGCGAGAATCCCCGAGACAGGATGGAAAATCAGGTTCTTCCAGATCAACGCACCGACGGTGGGCATGATGAAAAACGGCGAGATCAGCATTACCCGCACGATGCCGCGACCGAGGAACTCACTGGCCTCCAGCAACGCACTGATCAGCACGCCCAGCACCACGCTGATCAGCAACACGCTGCCGACCAGCAACAGGGTGTTGGTGGCGCCGGGCATGAACCCGGAGTCAGTCAGGAAGTACGTGAAGTTCTCCAGCCCGACAAATTGGTTTTCGCCGGGGTACAGCAGGTTGTAGCGGATCATCGAAAAGTAAACGGTCATGCCCAGCGGGACGATCATCCACAGCAGCAACAACGCCACCGAGGGACTGACCAGAAACCAGCCGGGATTGGCCAACCGGCTTTTACGCACCGGTTGGTGGATGTCCATGTGAGCTTTGGCAGTTGAAATATTCATGGCGATCACTTGCTCGTAATACGGCGAGTTCCCTGTGGCGAGGGAGCTTGCTCCCGCTGGACTGCGCAGCGGCCCCAAACCGGTAAACGCGATACATCAGACAGGCCGCATTTTCCGGGTTTACGACTGCTTCGCAGCCGAGCGGGAGCAAGCTCCCTCGCCACAATTTGGATAGCAGCGGGTTACTTTGGATAACCGGCGCGCTTCATCTCACGTTCGGTTTGTTGTTGTGCGGCCGCCAACGCCTGGTCGACCGTGGTCTGGCCGATCAGCGCCGCCGAGAACAACTTGCCGACCTGGGTACCCACCGCCTGGAATTCAGGAATGGTCACCAACTGGATGCCGATGTAGGGCACCGGTTTGAGGGTCGGCTTGCTCGGGTCCGCCGCTTTCAGCGATTCCAACGTGACTTTGGCAAACGGCGCAGCGCTCATGTACGCCTCGCTGTAGGTCGAGGCTCGGGTGCCAGGCGGCACGTTGGCGATGCCGTCTTTTTCGGCGACCAGGGCGCCGTATTCCTTGGAAGTGGCCCAGGCACTGAAGGTTTTAGCCGCGTCCTTGGCCTTGGAACTGGTCGGAATTGCCAGCGCCCAGGAATAGAGCCAGGCCGAGCCTTTGTCAGTGGTCTCGTGGGGGGCGAAGGTGAAGCCAACGGACTCGCTGACCTTGCTTTGAGTCTTGTCGGTGACAAAGGAGCCGGCGACGCTGGCGTCCACCCAGATCGCGCACTTACCGCTGTTGAACAGCGCCAGGTTTTCGTTGAAACCGTTGCTGGAAGCACCCGGAGGGCCGGACTTCTTCATCGTCTCGACGTAGAAGTTCAGGGCGTTCTTCCACTCGGGGCCGGTGAATTCCGGTTGCCACTTCTCATCAAACCAGCGCGCGCCGTAGGCATTGGCGACGGTAGTGATCAGCGCCATGTTCTCGCCCCAGCCGGCCTTGCCACGCAGGCAGATGCCGTACTGTTCTTTGTCTTTATGGGTGAGCTTGCTGGCGAATTCGCCGATCTGCGTCCAGGTCGGGTGCTCAGGCATGGTCAGCCCGGCGTCTTTGAACAGATCGGTGCGGTAATAGGTGATGGAGCTTTCCGCATAAAACGGCAGGGCGTAGAGCGTGCCCTTGACCGAAAGGCCTTCACGCACCGAAGGGAAGACATCGTCGAGGGCGTAAGTGGCCGGCAAGTCCTTCATCGGCTCCAGCCAGCCCTTGGCCCCCCAGAGTGCGGCTTCGTACATGCCGATGGTCAGCACATCGAACTGCCCGCCCTGAGTGGCGATGTCGGTAGTCAGGCGTTGACGCAGGACGTTTTCTTCCAGCACCACCCAATTGAGCTTGATGTCCGGGTGCTCGGCCTCGAAGGTTTTCGAGAGCTTTTGCATGCGGATCATGTCGCTGTTGTTGACGGTGGCAATGGTCAGGGTCTGAGCGCCGAGGCTGACGCTGCTGAGGGTCATGCAGGTGAGGGCAAGCAGAGCTTTTACAGAAGGTTGCATCGTGCACTCCTTTTCTGCACCCATGGGTTACAGAAGGACAGTTATTGTTTTTGTGTCTTCCTGCGGGGGAAGAATGTGCACTGATTACAGCGTTCAATTGAAGATGTGACAAATCATCCGTCGCACTTGAATCGATACTATTTTGCACTCGATCTGGAAAGGCAGAATTTAACGCTTGGCGCCCTGTAGCAGCTGCCGAAGGCTGCGTTCGAGGGCGGAGCCCTCGCCGGAGCGGAGTTCAGGGTAATTCTGGAAGATTGTGGTCGTGCGTTTGGCGCCTGCTGCGCAGTCGAACGCAGCCTTCGGCAGCTGCTACAGGGACAGGGGTCAGTGCTGATTTTGCTCAGTCAACCGCTGCACCGCCAGCCGCCGGTAATGCGAAGGCGTCATGCCCTTGAGTTGCTGAAAACGCCGATTGAAGTTGGAAATATTGTTGAAGCCCGATTCGAAACACACATCGGTCACCGGTTTGTCGCCATCGGCCAGCAACTCACAGGATTTGCTGATACGCAGGCGATTGACGAACTCGATGAAGCAGCGCCCGGTAGCCTGCTTGAACACCCGGCTGAAATAAGTCGGCTTCATGCCCAAGTGCTCGGCAACCTCCTCGAGCGGCAGGTCCCGGGCGTAATGCGCAAAGATGTAGTCCACCGCCCGGTTGGTGCGATCGATGTTGTGTTCATCCGCCAGTTGCGGCGTGGTTGCACCCGACAACAATTGAAAATCATCAGAAGCTGCGAGCAGCTCGAGCAGAATAAAAAAGTGCCCAAGCCGGGTGATGCCCTGCGTATCGGCAATGCGTTGCATCAAGGTCATGGCCTGGCGGATGGTGCGCTTGCAACGAAATTCGATGCCGTACTGCGCACGCTCCAGTAGTGGCTCCAGGGTCCTGAGTTCCGCGAACACCTGATGACCGCTCTCAAACAACTCATCGGTGAAATTGACCAGCATGTCGCGTTTGGGCACTACCTCGTCTTCGGCCACCTGGCTGATCCAGTTGTGGGGAAGATTGGGGCCGGTCAGGAACAGGGATTCCGGGTAAAAGTTGCCGATGTAGTCGCCGATGAACACCTTGCCGGAACTGGCGACGATCAGGTGCAGTTCGTATTCCTTGTGGAAATGCCAGCGCACCAAAGGGCAGGGGAATCCATGCTGGCGATAGATGATCGACAACCCGTTGTGGTCGTCCATCAGTTCGTAGGAAGGATCGGTGACTCTGGCGGTTCGGGTCATGTCAGGGCGCTTCTTATTGTCATTGCGCCCTGATCATGCCTCTTTCCAGGCCTGTAATGCCAGCTGCAACGCTCCGAGCGTTACGCCGGGTTCCGATCATGCAACGCATGACCGTAAACCGCTTTCATACTGGTTGCCGTCCAGCAATAACGTACGATCTCTGACTCGTCGAAAAAGTCGGTATTGATGATGCTGCAGCGCGTCACCCAGTCCCGGGTTGGATTGAACCAGTCATTGATCTGGTTCTTGATGTCTTGAGGGCCTCCCAGAAACGCGTAGCTGGTGGCCGATAACGACCATAGAAATGTTCCGAAAGGCGGGTTTTTAAGGGTGTTGGAAATATGGGTCTTCAGATCTTCGGTGTCGGTAAATCGACTGCTGCTCCACTTGTGTGTAATGCGCGGCCAGAAGTAATCCTCATGCAGTTCCTGCCGTGAAGGCGCCGCCAGCACCACCCTGCGGCGAGTGCTGATCCGCTTGAGTTCGCCAATGGTTTTTGTGTCGTTGTCGGGCGGGATGACCCGCTGTCCGAGTCGACTGACCAGCAGGTCATTGAGTTTCTGAAAATCAAAGGGTTTGGACCCATCTGCGAGCTCATGGAAATCCAGCACAATGAATTCATCCGGATTACGCTCAAGAAACGCTAGTACATCCGTGATCAGTTCATCGAGGACGCGATGGGACTGGTATCCATTGTGATGAAAATAGAAGATCGACTGGTCAGCACCCTCCCTGTAGCCCAAGCGAATATCAAAGGCCCGTACGCCGTTAGACAGTTGCCAGGCAAATGAACCGTTTTGACACGTCGTCCAGTTGCCGATCACCACTTCATAATTAGGCGCTTGTTTATCCATGCCGGCGTTATGGGCGCCGGGCCAGACAACGTCGGTCAGTTTAATCCGATCGATGTCGACGACATTGCTCATCCACTTTTGTTTGTCGAGATTCCCTTCTATAGACACTGCCATATTTACTCCTGTTGGTTATCTTCACCCCATCCATTGGGCGAGTTGATTGATGTGTATGGCAAAGCATAGAAAAGCATCAGGATAATGCCAGCAACGGAAACATTTTTATAAATATAGCTAATTGATGGCGCGGCGAAAGTTGCACTTTGATCCCGGTATTAGCGGTGTTTGGCGTTCGCCTTGATGATGTTGGCGTCCCGACACTGGCGTACCAAGTTCGATGCTTCTAAAAAGTCAATATTGATAATGCTGCTCTTTAGTACCCAATCGTTAACAGCAGGATCAAACCATTGATCAAGGTGTTCCGCGATATTCACCGGCCCTCCCACCGCATGGTAGCTGGTAGCGGACAGTGACCATGGCAGGCCGCCAGGCGGGTTCTTCATCACCTGTGTGATGTGGGTGACCAGCTCGCTGACGCTGGTGGTCGCGATACCGCTCCATTTGTGTTCAATTTGCGGACAAAACCAGCGCCAGTCGAGGTCCGGATGACTGCCAGTGCACACCAGCACGCGTTGAACGTCGCTGACCTGCTTCAGTTGGCCCAGTGTCAGATGAGCATTGCCTGAAGGGATCATCCGGTCACCCAGGTGCGTCAACATGAGCCTGCTGAATTCCCTGAAATTGAAAGGAATGCTGTCCGACTTCAACTCATGAAAATCGAGCAGGATGAATTCGTCAGGATTTTCCTGAAGAAAACGGATAACGCTCGTGATTACGTTTTCCAATGAGCGGGAAGACCGGAAACCATTGTGTTGAAACCAGAACACAGGAACGCCGTTACTTTTGACTTCATAGTCCAGCCTTAAGTCAAGCGCGCGAGCGCCTTTGGTTAACTGGAAGTAAAAGGAGTTGTTTTGGCAGGCCGCCCAGTGGCTCACGCCGGGTGCTACGTAAGAGGCTTTCTTATCGACGCCTGCATTGTGAGCGCCTGGCAGGGTAAGTTCCGTGAGCGATAAAGAATCCAGAGCGGGTGTGTCACTCATCCAGTTGTTAAGTGTGAGGTTCTGGTTTTCGTGTGGGGAAAATTTAACATTGTTTGTAAGGGTGTTAGTCATGATGCATCCTTGCATATTTAGTAAGTAGTTAGTGTGGTAATCGCTTTCGTTTAACGTTAAGCGATCCAGTGCCTATTTATAAACATGCCCCCATCAAAAAAACAACTTATGGTTGATGCAAAACGTATCTTCAGAGTTGTTTTAGTATCAGGCGTCTTCTTTGTGGCGATTCTTCGCTTCAATCCATTGCGACATGTACTGAGTGCTCTTGTGCTGATGATGTCGCAACATGCTGCCGGTGAAATTATCTCGGCGAATAGAGGACAGACGTTGTCGGCAGTCCTCGAGTCTGGCAATCAACGCCGGTCCATGAATACCTTGCTGGTAACGATTCGCCAATAATTCCAACCCAAGCGTCTGTGCCTTCAACCACTGCGTTTTGTCCCTATAGAGTTGCACTGCGCAATCAGCGAACGCCTGGGCCGATCGGGTGATCGATCCGGGCCACGGCTCGTCGCCGTGCATGGCCTCCGCGCCTATCGGGGTGGTGACGTTCGGTGTGCCGCAAATCATTGCATCAATGACCTTGCCTTTGATCCCGGCACCAAATCTTAGCGGCGCCAGACACACGCGCGCCGCCGACATCACTTGCAAGGCATCTTCCGCCCAGTTCATGACATGAAAACCCTGGGCCGGGTTATGCAGTGCGGTGGCCTTGGGCGGCGTGTAGGCGCCATAGATGTGCAGCTGAGCGCTGGGCAGTTGTTCGCGGATCAACGGCCAGATCGCCGTTTTCATCCAGAGCACCGCATCCCAGTTCGGTGCATGTCGAAAATTTCCGATGCTGAGAAAGTGCGCCCGATCTTCAAAGGCAGGCGATTGCACGCTCGGCGGTTCGACCATCAGCGGACACCAATGCAGCAAGTTGCGCGGCATGTTGAATTGCTCGACCAGCAACTCGATTTCCACTTCAGAGATCATCAGGTTCAAATCGCACCGATACAGTGCCGCAATCTCACGTTTCGCCAGATCGGTATCAGCCATCAGTTCGAACTCTTCGCGCAATGCTGGCGCGAACAGGTCGCTGAAATCATTGTTGTCGTCGCTGCCCTTCAAGCGATCCTTGAGGCGCTGATGCCGGGCGTGTCGCAAGCTTTGCAAATCCGAAGTTTCAAGTACACGCAACGCGTCAGGACAGTGCTTCTCCACACGCCAGCCGAACTGCTCCTCCATCATGAACTGGTCAAACAGCACGATGTCCGGTGCCAACTCTCTGATAAACGCGTCGAAACTGCTGTTGTTCAGCTCGATTGGTACTTCGCGAATGCCCATCGCCGTCAAGTCCGCCCGGTGTTCTCCGGTGCCGGCCGGGCTGCTGAATGTTATGTCCCAGCCCTTTTGCAGGAACGTATCGAGGATTTGCATCACATGCCCACTGGCGGCGGAAGAACGAGGCTCGGGCCAGACGTAACCGATGACCAGGACTTTGGTGGCGGGCGGCTGAGTCATGAACGGTGATCCTTTGCAGCAAGCGAGGGGGGCGAAAAAGGGCGCAATTAAACCACAGTACAGTAGTGGTCGCATGCGCCCGGTTTCAGTAGCTTGGTACGTCGGAAACTCAGAGGATGTTGATTTTTACCAGTGTCTGCCCGCTGATGAGTTCATGATTTGCATTTTTGAGTGCCGCTTTCATGATCGCTATATTCTGTTGATACGCTTGTTTGTTGGTCTTTAATTGGCTTAGCAGCGATGTCGCCAATGCAAACGAGTCGGCATTTTTAAACGCCGTGCCGCGGTTGTAGTTGGTATTTGGAAAGCTTGGCAAGCCCATGGATATCTTGCCGTTGGCCAGATTCAGGAGTGGACTTACGTCCAATTGCTGAGAACCACGCTCATAGATTCCGCTGTGTTCGGCGTAGGCGAAATCTTTGGTTTTCGGCGAGCCGTGGAAAATTTCATGAACGAAAGTATCGGCAGTAATGCCCGGGTTGAAATGATCCTTACGATAAGCTTCGTTGAAGTTGTTGCTGTGGACCCTGATGAATTCGTGATGGGTATTTTGTGCCTTGTTGCCGGTCTTCCAATCGTTGTAAATCCCCCAATGCAGCTCGGCTATTGCGTCGCTTTCTTTACCGCTGTCGATTATGAAGTTGCCGGGTTTGATATTTGAAAGATCCTCTTTGACTGCCATCAGGTAGTCGCGGTAAGTGCTTCGGGCTGCTGAAGAGTCATTCGCAAGCAGAAGGTCAAGAACCGCATTCGATTCCTGAATCAGCGTTGGGTCATTCAATACGTTGATGGCATCATCTACTTTTCTGCTGGCGAGTGGTAAACCTTCTTTGATCACTGTACGAGCATAGCTTTTAGGCATGACTTTATGCCAGTGAGGGATGGGCAGTTTAAGTTTGAAATCAAATCCCTTCAGTTTCGCTCCCCAAGGCTCGCCCGATCGGTTCAGAGCGTACCACTCGTCATTGCGGCGTAAAGCCCATACCTGGAAGGCCTCTTGGGAAGTTTGCGCGGGACGCCAGGTTCCCAGGCGAATAGTGTCAGGGTCGACGGTTGCGGCCAGTTGGCGGTGTGGCGTTACGCCCGCCCATTTGCGCGCGTCGATAACCGCGTTGTCCAATGCGGCCACGCTGCTGCGCCACGTTTTGCGCAACAGTTTTGCGCCCTGTAAAAACAAGTCGGATGCTCCGTCCAGCGGATTGAGCAGGGTGCTCACCAATCCGAGTCCCGTCGAAGCGATCTTGCTGGCCTTGGTAGCAATGCTCATGCTTTTGGCGGCCAGGCTGGCAGTCCGAGCGACGGCTCCGACGACTAACAAAACGGTCATCGCAGCTTCTAAAGTACAGGCCGCCACCCCTTGGAATTGTCGATCAAGATCGTCTGAGCTCAGGTCTTCAATACAGGATTTGAAGGGCACGACAAAGTTGAGAAACGTATCCAGATCCTTTTCCCGTTTTGCGCGCAATGCCTCCAGCCTGGTCTGTCCCCAGCACTCTTTCACCAATTCGTCGTAGGTCGCGAGGGGTCTGTGCTTGAGTACGAAGTTCACCAATGGGTCGAACTCTGTCGAATAGAAACTCTGGTAATAACCGTTGATTTCTGGCGCCAGTGGGGACGCTGACAATTCACCGATTTTTTCGATTACACCAGGACTGTCGTTGACGAGGCCGGGCGTGACCCCGTGGGTATAACACTCGATGTTCGTGGGCAGCTGGAGCACCTTCGCAGGAGGAGAATAGTTTTTCTCACTGCTGCGAACGGTTGTGTTTAAAAGATTTTCCCCTTGGATAAGTGCAGCCAGCCCGGTGTTTTCGCGACAGGTTCCGTGCAAGGTGAATAATTCGTAACACGTCACTCGGCCTTCGAAGTGCGAACAGATGACTACACCGTAGCGACCCTTTGCCTCATCTATGTCCTTATGACTTTCAGTGGGTTTGCGCTCGGTCACCTTCAGGACCGCTTCAATGGTCGAGGCTATGGGATTCGTGGGAAGGCTGGTGATCGAGTGGAGTTTCGCGACTGACGGTCTTACGGTGAACATCGTCAACTTGCCTTTTAGCAGGCGTGTCCGATCAGGCAGTGGCATTGATGAAAAAGCCTGCTTCAAATGCATGTTCATTGCTTGTACATGCACCACATAGTCGCGATTGAATTGACGGTGAAACTCACCGTCAGGAGAAATCAGGTTAGGAAGCATTTTGGGAAACGCTTTGTAAATACTTTCGCCATTCTTCAGATCCCAGTCACCGGTCCCCAGATCATTGGACATGTGCAGTTCGACAGGCGATACGGGGAACGGGTCGGCGTAAGCGTCCTCCAGCGGTCGATTTTTCTGTTGGTGAAGGACGTCGTTTTCAAGATAGGTACATCCTTTGGCGACCTGCGTGAGGATGTCCAGTGCCACGCTTTTGCGAGTTGGCAGGGGGCGAGACAATGTTTCAGCGGTTTCGGCAAGCGTCTTGGCATGTCGGGCGTACGCGCCTAATGCCACTTCAAGCGAGTCCGTGACCGACTTCTCTACGTCATCCGGCGTGATGATTTCGTTGAGCAGCCCCCAATCAATCACCGGGTCCACGGCAGCCAGAGCGTCAAGCGTCTTTCGCGACTCGGAGACCGAATCAAACTTCGACAGTTGGCGTAGCTCTGCATAAGTCATCGAGCGCGTCGATCCCGGCGCAATGATTTCCTGCACCGAGACGATCCGGCAAAATTCGACCCATTGCGGCGTGCCCAATGACAGGGTGGAAGGCATATTTCTTACCAGAAATTCCGGTGCGGCCTCTGCCAGCAACAGGTGAGCGGCCAGTGCCGCATTGCTTTCGGTAATCCGGTGGTTCTTGATCAGGTGCCTTTCGAATTCCGTTTGAATGTCGGCGAAGGATTTTTCCATGTGCTCGACAGCATACAAGTTGAAACCTGCCACATGATTGCGAGGCTCTTGTTCGCCGACGCCCGGATGTAGATCGAGCAAGAGCGAAGTCAGCATTATTTGCTTGAACGACTCATCTGATTGGGGTTGGTTTTCTTGCGCCCCATACCAGCCCAGATCCCGCACGTAAGCGTTGGCCCAGTCAAAAGCGATGGGACTGGAAACAAGTTTTTCAAGAACGCTCTCCGCCTCCGAGCGTTTGAAGGGGGTAGACCGTCCTCCCAAAATGCTATTGACCAGATGCTCAAGTAACGACTGATCCTTGATGTAACTGGTGATGAGTTTGCGGAATTCACTGCGCTGAACGGCAGAAAGAGTGACTGAATTCTCTCCCCCGACTTTGACCATTTCCCAATAATTACCAAGCGGTGGACTCACTGGAGGCTTCAGTTCCATGAATGCTGTCAGCCTGGAAACTTCGGCGGCAGTTTGGGGAATGATGTAATCATGGAATTTCAGCCATTGCGCCAATTCGACATGGTCAGCGAGAGAGATGACGCCACCGGTCAATTGCGCCATTTCAACCAATGCATGAAGATCATCTGTCAGGTCCGGTGCAAGTTTGAATGCGTTCGCAAAGCCTACTGTTTTGCCAGAGTACCTTGCGTTTACTTCGCCTTCGGAAGTTACCTCGAACAGTGAGTGCTCGGGAATGTGGAAGGTTGCCATCAATTTTTTGAAAGAATTTTGTTCGGACATTTTCTGCAGCAGGTCCCTGCCGGGTTGCAGAGCGTCATCAAGCGTCGACCTGGCCTCCAGGGAGATGAGGGCTCCTTTCAGGTTGATGGCTTGCGAAGGGCTGAGTTCTTCTCCTCGCTGATTTAGTTTGTATACAACCTCTATTCGCTCATTAATGTCGCTCTGAACATGGCGATATTGAATGGTGGTGTCGGGAACAGATCGGGATAAGAAACGTTGAGCGGGAGAGTTTGCAAATTTGAGGGTCATGATTAAATCCATGTTTTTGGTTGGTGTTTGAGAGATCCTCTTTTGTTGTCTTGCATTAATCAAGAGTTGCTATGTAAGTGCGCTTTGCTGGTGTCGTTAGTTCTGAGCTATGTCATTGATAACCTGTCCATGTAAGGCGATCCCTTCGTTGCCATTTGAAGGGATTTGATTGTCGATATATCTATTAATAATGCTCTTTACTTTGTTTTCTTGACTCGGGTTGTGAGGCTTTGGGGCTGATGCGACAAGCGCGCGATTAAACCATAGCTAGCCGCACGGGATCATTGCGATACGACAGCGATTGAGGAGTTCTGGCATAAAACGGCGGCCTGCGCACCGGCTGTGGGCAGTCCGCACGGGGCTTAGATTGCAGCTATAGAGAACGTACTGAGGTTTATCACCACAGGTTCGTTAATGCGCTGGTTAGCGCTACGTTTCAATGCAATGCGCAGTTGAGCGAGATTACTTTGAAACTTTTGAGGATTGGTTACCGATTGGCTCAGCAGGGCAGTTACCAACGTCTGGGAGTCGGCGTTGGGCAAGCCGGGCGCCTTTTTGATGAATGTCCCGATGCCGTCTCCGGGTTGATCAAGAAGTACCCCGACATCGGCACCGGCAAATTTGCTGGAGGGAGCGACATACTCGCCACCCTTGGCCAGATTGAGCAGTTCGGATATCTCCATATCACCCTGCATCACGGCCTTGATATAGGCGGGGTCCGCGTAGAAAAGATCCAGGGTGCCTGGCCCGCCATGGGATATTTCGTGCACTACTATGTCTGCAATTTTACTGTCGTCGTAATTCAGGCGGCGATAGTGGTTATTAAGGGGTGTTGTATAAAAGACGATAAATTTTTCGTGCACCTGATCGGCCTTCGTCGCCGCTTGCCACGCGCGGTAGTGCTCGGGATAGAGCCCGGCCATCAAATCACCCGCATTTGAACTATCGACTATGAAATTGTTAATCGAGATGGAATTGAGATCGTCCTTCATGACTTTGAGGCCTTCCAGATACCAGTCGGTCACCTCAGTCGAGTCGGAGCCAAACAGCGCCTTGAGCACAAACTTGCTGTCTCGGTCGGTCATGCCCTTACTCAGTACGTCAATCGCAACATCGATTTTTCTCGAGGCAACGGGCAGCGCGTTGGCGATGACGTTTCGCGCATAACGTTTAGGCATGACCCGATGCAACCCAGGCACTCGTTTATAGTCGTTGGTGATCCGGAAGTTCTTCAGGGCTGGTCCCCATGGTTCGCCAGTGCGCAGATTGAGACCGAACCATTGGTGTTTGTCGCGGACTGCCCATATCGAAACCGCTTCACCAGCGTCCCCCAGTGGTCGCCATGTACCGTGTCCGACATCCTTGCGATTCACCACCTTGAGGAGGTCATAGGATTGCGCGCTGCCAGTCAGTCGACGCAGTTGAAACGTCGCACTCTCCAAGGCAGCCGCTCCTTGTGTACTGAGTTTCAAGAAACCCTTTTTAAGCAGGCGGGCACCGCAAAACAGTAACTGGGGCGTTCCGTCCAGAGGATTGAAGAGAGAGAACGTCGCGCCGGCACCGATTCTGGCCAACTGAGCAGTTCTGGAGGTCAGTGAAGCCGTTTTCGCGGCAGCACTTGCAAACTTTCCGGCGACACCGACCACCGTTCCGAGAAGGGCGAGCCCATCAATGATGCACCCGACGGCTCCTTCGGCCTGGCGCGTTTTGTCATCTGATGAAAGGTCTTCAATGCACCTTTTAAATGGAACAACCAGGTCGATGATGAACGTGCCAATGCGTTCCGCCTTTTCGCGTTCAAGCTCCAGCGCCGTTCTACCTTCAGCGTTGCGATACAACTCTTCGTAGCTGGCCATGGGGCGGTGTTTGAAGATGAAGGAAGCAATCGCCTTGAATGGCTCGCTGCAAAAACTCTGGTAGGGGCTGCTTGTCGAGGGCGCACGTGTCAACGGGGCAGGCAACACGCCGAGTTTCTCAATCACTGCGCGACTGGTAATACCGCTGACGGGTTCCACACCTTGGTTGTAAGCGTTGAAATCGATGGGCAGTGAAAGGGGGCTGATCGCTGGAGTCGGGTCGGTCATGCTCCCCTTGAAGTCCACTCTTGAAAATGAACTGACCTTGCCCGAGTCAACAAGAATGCGCCCGAGTCCCGGGTTCTTCCGACATTCGCCACGCAGCGTGAAAACTTCATAACAGCTGAGTTGCCCTTGGTAAGTCGCACACAGCACTATTGCGTATCGGCAAGTGGCAGCGTCTTTGTCGGCCTGTGTTTCTTTAAGTTGCCCAGGTTTGGTATTGACGCCCACCACGCCGACTGAACTGCCCGACATGTTGTGCTGGATCGCTACCGATTTTCGAAGGGTATAGCAGCTGATTTCACCCGCCAGAAGTGCAATTCGATCTCGTTCGGGCAACTGCGACAGTGCCAGCTTGATCGTTGCGAGCACCCCGGTTTCCAGCTTTTCGTAATAAGCATTGAAGGCTGGCTCAAACAGCTCGCTCACCGGATACAAGGTTTTCACCTGCGGGAACGACGTATAGACACTCGTTCCTCTGCGATTCCACTCGCCCGTTGCCAGATCATCAGACATGTGCAAGTCGACCATGGACATTTTTAACGAGGATCCTCGACTGCCATAAAATCCCTTGCCTTCCTGCACAAAGATTTTTTTTTCAAGGAAGTCGCACCCTGGAAGCTCTTTCTGCAACTGAGCACGCGCGAGCGTCTCCCTGGAGGGAAGAGGACTGCTCAGCGCACCGATAACGCTGTCGAGGTCACCGATATAGTGTTTGAAGGCAAAGGTCGCATCCTGCAAGGCGTACTCATCGTAATTGCCATGTACATCAGGCGAGATGACGCCGTTAATAGCCGCCCAATTGATAATCGGGTTGATCGTCGCAACGCTGTGCAGTAGCGCGAGTTCTTGTGTTACAGGGTCAAGTGCGGCGAAGTCCAGCAGTTGAGCGTAATTCATTAACCGCGATGCGCCAGGGGCATTGAGTTCGGCCAGCGCCACCGCCTGACTCAGTGTCACCCAGGCCGGGGTGCCCAGTCGCAAGGATTCGGGGAGGTCCCTGACGGTAAATTCAGGCGCGATCCCCGCGAGTAGAATCAATGACGCCAGCGGTGTTGCAAGGCCCGCGCCTTTGTTCAAGCGGAGGAGGTGGTTCTCAAGGTCTGCGCGTACGTCGAGTGGGCTCCGATCAACGTTGCCAGGCTGATAAAGGTCATAACCGGCAATCTGATTGCGTACCTGGCCAGCAGATGAATCAAATCCGAGGATGATTGCCGCCAATAGCAACGCCTGAAGGTGTTCTTTACACGCAGGTTGCCCTTCAAGGCTGCCATACCATCCAACAACAGCGTGGTATTCGCGCGCCCATTCGATCGCACGCTCGGTCTCCAGAATCTGGTCCAGCAGGTAACCTGCTCCCGCTTCAACCTCTTCAATCGGTTTCCCGGCAATCACGGGGCGGGCGAGCTCTTCCAGTATTTCATGAGGATGCTTGAACACTTGATGGGTGAGCGCCAATACTTGCTCACGTTCCTCGGTACTCAGCGATAACGGAGAGGTTTCGGAGCCAGAGAGTGTATGCCAGCAGTTACCCACCGGCGATGGGTCAGGCAAGTCGAGGTGTAAAAATCCAATAAGATTTTTTGTCTCGCCGACAGTCTTCGGGATGTCGAACTGATGAAAGCTCAGCCACTGTTCAATGCTGACATGGTCATTAACGTAAATATAACCGCCTGCCAACGCTGCGATTTCAGCGATCAATGACAACGAGTTTTCGAGGTCGGGAAAGTATCGCAGTTCGTCTTTCAGACTTATCCACGGGGTGTTACGACGTACATCCAGGTCGCCCTGTGCGTTCACTCGAAGGCTAGAAGCCTCGTCAAATATCGAAAGGGTTTCACGGAGTTTTGAGAAGTCGGGGGTGAGCACAAGCTTTTCCAGTAACGCTCTTCCAGGATCGTAGATGTCATCGAACGAAGAGCCCCTGCGATGAGGGATCTGCACGCTTGAAAGATCAACTTCCTGACGGTCCTCTGCGCCATGAATGACAATCTCCAAAGCACGGTTAAAATCCTCTTTTTCACCGCGATTTACTGCAGTCAGATGTTCAGGTGCTGACGTGGATGAAGTAATAATGCTGGCCATAAATAAGTCCGTTTATTTGGCGTGGGTCGATGGTCGGCCACAATCCTCTTTTGATTTGGATTAAGTAGCAATGTCAGTAGTGTGATGGCTTGTTTCAATAAGATGGCGAGGCGTGTTGAATGAGCAGGGGGCGGGGTGATTAATGGTCGGATATAGTTTGCCAGTGGCACGGCAAACTATTTGTGAGAGTAATAGTTTGTAAAGGGAAGAGTTTAATGAGTGATCAGGCAAGCATGCCTTTGACCTTGTCCCGCAACTGATCAATGGAGAACGGCTTGCCGATCACCTGCATACCTTCAGGTGCGTCGATACTTTCGGCATAACCGCTGGCAAACAGAATCGGCAATTCAGGGCGCAGCATTCGCGCCTGTGTCGCCAGTTCTCGGCCGTCCATCACCGGCAAACCCACATCAGTCATCATCAAATCGATGTGCTGGTCTTCATCGTTGAGAAACTCCAGCGCCTGTTCGCTGCCATCGGCCTCTAGGACCTTGAACTCCAGCTCCTCCAAGACGTCGACGATCAGCATGCGCACAATGGCATCGTCTTCTACTACCAGGATGATGGATGGGTCGGAGGACATAAGAAGGCTCTCAAGTTAAATTCAGGGTCGCCGGCGGATCGAAATCACCGGGCTCTAGCATGAGTAAGTGGCGGAACCCGACAAGTTCCCAGCGTTGTGTAAAAAGAATAGCTGTACAAGAGGCGGCAGGATAACCGCTCCTTTGACCGAGAGCAGCTAAATGCAGGGATTTGCCCGCAGACACCTCAGAAAATTGGATCAATGTGCCAGTTTTGGGGCAAACTCCTTGGTTTTGAACAGTTCGACAAGGCCTTCCCATGACCCCTGCGTCTTCGGTTGATGAGCAACGATTCCGTAAACTCCTGAGCCGCAACATCAGCCTCCCGCTGGGCGTCGGTGTGCTCAGTGCGGTGTTCTTTGTTTCGCTGATTACATACCTCCTGTCGGTGATCCAGTGGGTCGAGCACACCGACCGGGTGATCAATAACGCCAATGAAGCAGCGAAGCTGACGATTGATCTGGAAACCGGGATGCGGGGTTTTCTGCTCAGTGGCGATGAGCATTTTCTCGACCCTTACGAAACCGCCAAGCCGAGAATCGCGGTCGCGCTCAATACCTTGCTCGAACTCACGGCCGACAACCCGGTTCAAACCGACCGTCTGCACAGGCTTCAGGCCTTGCAGCAGGAGTGGGCCAGCTACGCGCAGTCGATGATCGATTTGCAGCGCGCCAGCGGCGATTATCGCAGTGTCGTCAAGGCCGGGCGCGGCAAGCGGCTTACCGATGAGATCCGCAAGCAATTCGAAGACGTGATCGACATGGAGCAGCAGTTGCGTACGACGCGCAACGAGGAAGTGCGCCGCACCACGATCTGGAGCATCACCCTTTACCTTTTGTTCATCCTCGGTATCAGCGGTTTACTGGCCTATATCGGTCGTCGCGATTTGCTCAACCTTTCGCAAAATTACGGTGCCAACCTTGCCGCGCAACAGGCCAGCGCTTCGCGTCTGGAACAGCAAGCGTGGCTGCGCAATGGCCAGACCGAATTGGCCGAGCAGGTGTTGGGGCAACTGTCCCTCAACCTGTTGGGGCGTAACATCCTGCAGTTCTGCGCGCAATATCTGGGCTCTGCCGTCGCCGCTATCTATGTGCGTGAAGAACATGGCGGCCTCAAGCGTGTGGCGTCATACGGATTTTCTCGTGAGCAGGAAGAGCGCGAGCAGCAGATTCACAGTGATGAAGGGATTGTCGGCCAAGTGGCGCAACAGGCCCGCCTGATTCGTCTCGATAGCGTTCCGAGCGACTACTTCAAAGTCAGCTCTGGTCTGGGCGAAGGCCTGCCGCATAGCGTGCTCGTGGTGCCCACCAGCGACGATGACCGGGTCAACGGTGTGATCGAACTGGGCTTCCTGCGCCCCTTGGACGACCGCGACATCGAGTTGCTTGAGTTGATTGCCAGCAACATCGGTACGTCGATCGAGGCCGCTCGTTATCGTCAGCGTTTGCAGGAAGTACTCGCCGAAACCCAGCAACTCAACGAAGAGCTGCAAGTTCAGCAAGAAGAACTGAAGACCGCCAACGAAGAACTCGAAGAGCAGTCACGGATTCTCAAAGAGTCCCAGGCTCACCTGGAAACCCAGCAAGTCGAGCTGGAGCAGACCAACGAACAACTCGCCGATCAGGCTCAGATCCTCGCCGACCAGCGCGATGCGATGGACCTGAAGAACACCGAGCTCAATCAAGCCCAGGTGCAGCTTGAAGAGCGCGCCGAAGAGTTGCAGCGCTCGAGCAAGTACAAGTCCGAGTTCCTTGCCAACATGTCCCACGAATTGCGCACGCCGTTGAACAGTTCGTTGATCCTGGCCAAGTTGCTGGCAGAAAACCCTCAGGAAAACCTCAGCGCCGAGCAGGTGAAGTTCGCCGAGTCGATCTATTCCGCCGGCAATGACTTGCTCAATCTGATCAATGACATTCTCGATATTTCCAAGGTCGAGGCCGGCAAGCTGGAAATGCGCCCCGAGAACACAAGCGTTGCGCGTCTGGTGGACGGGCTGCGCGGGATGTTCGAGCCGATGGCCGCTGACAAGAAGTTGAAGTTCGAGGTCGACTTGCAGCCGGGTTCGCCGATGATGCTCTTCACCGACCGCCAGCGCCTGGAGCAAGTGATCAAGAATCTGCTGTCGAACGCAGTGAAATTTACCGAAAAAGGCACGGTCAGCCTGACGGTGGCGTCCCAACCAAACGATGGCATCGCCTTTATTGTCCGCGACTCCGGGATCGGCATCGCCGCCCACCAGCAGGAAAGTATTTTCGAAGCCTTCCGCCAGGCCGACGGCACCACCAATCGCCGTTATGGCGGCACCGGGCTGGGCTTGTCGATTTCCCGGGATCTGGCCGCGTTGCTGGGCGGTTCGATCAGCGTCACCAGCGAGCCGGGGCAGGGCAGTGTGTTCACCCTGGTGCTGCCGCAGCAATACGTTGAGCCGAACGAAGTGCCAGTCGCACCGATGCAGGCCACGCCGGTCGCCATGGCACCGAGAGCGGCAACGCCTGCGCTGGTGCCGCTAATTGCCGAAGTCGATATCCCGCGTTTCGACGATGACCGCAGCAAGGCGCCATTCACCACCCGTTGCATTCTGGTGGTGGAAGATGAGCCGAACTTTGCACACATCCTCTACGATCTGGCCCACGAACTGGGTTATCAATGCCTGGTCGCCCACGGCGCCGATGAAGGCTACGACCTGGCCAAAGAGTTCATTCCCGACGCCATCCTGCTGGACATGCGCCTGCCCGATCATTCCGGGCTGACGGTCTTGCAGCGTCTGAAAGAACATGCCGAAACCCGCCATATTCCGGTTCACGTGATTTCCGTCGAAGACCGGGTCGAGGCCGCCATGCATATGGGCGCCATCGGTTATGCGGTCAAGCCGACCACTCGCGAAGAGCTCAAGGACGTGTTCGCCCGCCTCGAGGCCAAGCTGACCCAGAAGGTCAAGCGGGTGTTGCTGGTGGAAGACGATGATTTGCAGCGCGACAGCATTGCTCGCCTGATCGGCGACGAAGACATCGAGATCACCGCCGTCGGCTTCGCCCAGGAAGCGCTCGATTTGCTGCGTACGACCATTTTCGATTGCATGATCATCGACCTGAAGCTGCCGGACATGCTCGGCAACGATCTGCTCAAGCGCATGTCGACCGAAGATATTTGCTCGTTCCCGCCGGTCATCGTCTACACCGGACGCAACCTGACCCGGGATGAAGAGGCCGAACTGCGCAAGTACTCGCGTTCGATCATCATCAAGGGCGCTCGCTCACCGGAGCGCTTGCTGGATGAGGTCACACTCTTTCTGCACAAAGTCGAATCCAGGTTGTCCCATGAACGCCAACGGATGCTCAAGACCGCGCGCAGCCGCGACAAGGTCTTCGAGGGCCGCAAGGTGCTGCTGGTGGACGACGATGTTCGCAACATCTTCGCCCTGACCAGCGCGCTGGAGCAAAAGGGTGCAGTCGTGGTCATCGGCCGGAACGGCCGTGAAGCGATTGAAAAACTGAATGAAGTCGAGGACATCGATCTGGTGTTGATGGACGTGATGATGCCGGAGATGGATGGTTTCGAAGCCACCATCGAGATCCGCAAGGACCCGCGCTGGCGCAAGCTGCCGATCATTGCGGTGACGGCCAAGGCCATGAAGGACGATCAGGAGCGCTGCCTGCAAGCCGGCTCCAACGATTATCTGGCCAAGCCCATCGACCTGGATCGCCTGTTTTCGCTGATTCGCGTGTGGTTACCGAAGATGGAACGCATTTAGTGGAACGCATTGATTCAGTGGAGCGAAACAGCGAAATCGAATTGCGGTTGTTGATCGAGGCGATCTACCTCAAGTACAGCTACGACTTTCGCGACTACTCCGGCGCTTCGATCAAGCGCCGGGTCAAGCATGCGTTGGTGCAATTTGAGTGCAACACCATTTCGGCCCTGCAAGAGAAGGTGCTGCACGATCCGACCGCGTTCATGCAGTTGCTGCAATTGCTGACAATTCCGGTCAGCGAAATGTTTCGCGACCCTTCGCATTTCCTGGCGATCCGCAATGAAGTGGTGCCACTGCTCAAGACGTATCCGTCGATCAAGATCTGGATTGCCGGTTGCAGCACGGGCGAAGAAGTCTATTCGATGGCGATTCTGCTGCGCGAAGAAGGCTTGCTCGATCGCACCATCATTTACGCCACCGACATCAATCCGCGCTCGCTGGAGAAGGCCAAACAGGGGATTTTCTCCATGGAGAACGTCCGCGCCTACACTCATAATTACCAGCAGGCAGGTGGCCAGCGTTCGTTCGCCGACTACTACACGGCGGCGTATGGCTACGCGATTTTTGACAAGACCTTGTGTGAGAACGTGACCTTCGCCGATCACAGTCTGGCGACGGATAGCGTGTTCTCAGAAACCCAATTGATTTCGTGTCGTAATGTTTTGATCTACTTCAATAAAAAGCTTCAGGATCGTGCGTTCGGTTTGTTCCATGAATCCCTTTGCCACCGTGGATTCCTGGTGCTGGGCAGCAAGGAAACCCCGGATTTTTCGGCCTTCGGCAACCAGTTTGTGCCTTTGGTCAAACAAGAACGGATCTACCGTAAATCATGAACAACGCAGCGGATTTGCCTACTGTGGAGGCTATCGTGATCGGTGCTTCGGCCGGTGGTGTGGAGGCGTTGCTGGATATTCTCAGCCCGCTGCGCAAAGGCTTCGCGCTGCCGATTATTGTGGTGCTGCACCTGCCTGACGAGCGTCGTAGCCACCTGGTCGAAGTGTTTGCCCGGCGCGTGCACATGTGTGTCCAGGAGGCCCGTGACAAGACGCAGATTGAAGCGGGAACACTGTATTTCGCCATGCCGGGGTATCACTTGTCAGTGGAGCACGACCGCAGCTTTTCCCTGAGCCTGGAAGACCGCGTGCATTATTCGCGGCCCGCCATCGATTTCCTGTTCGAATCGGCCGCCGATGCCTATGGACCGACCCTGGCCGCCGTCCTGTTGACCGGTGCCAACCGCGACGGCGCACGCGGGCTGGCCCAAGTCAAACACCTTGGTGGCCTGACCATCGTGCAGGACCCGGACGAAGCCCAGGTCGCAACCATGCCTCGGGCAGCGCTGGATTTGCATCACCCGGACCACATTCTCCCTATACGCGGCATCGGCCGTCTGCTTGTCGAGCTGGAACGAATAGCATGCTGAGTAACATCCAAGCCAAATTGCTGATTGTCGACGATCTGCCCGAGAACCTGCTGGCGCTTGAGGCATTGATCAAGCGTGAAGACCGCATGGTCTATAAAGCCTTGTCCGCCGACGAAGCCTTGTCGTTGCTGCTGCAACACGAGTTCGCCATAGCCATTCTCGACGTGCAGATGCCGGGCATGAACGGCTTTGAGCTGGCCGAGTTAATGCGCGGCACGGAAAAAACCAAGAACATCCCGATCGTGTTTGTCAGTGCCGCCGGCCGCGAATTGAATTACGCGTTCAAGGGCTACGAAAGCGGTGCCGTGGACTTCCTGCACAAGCCGCTGGACATTCACGCGGTCAAGAGCAAGGTCAACGTGTTCGTCGACCTGTATCGCCAAAGCAAGGCGATGAAGCAGCAGGTTGAAGAGCTGGAACAGGCTCGCCGCGAACAGGAAGCGCTGCTCAAGCAATTGCAGTCCACCCAGAATGAGCTGGAACAAGCGGTGCGCATGCGTGATGACTTCATGTCGATTGTCGCCCACGAAGTGCGTACGCCGCTCAATGGCCTGATCCTCGAAACCCAGTTGCGCAAGATGCACCTGGCCCGGGACAACGCGTCAGCGTTCACCCTCGACAAGATGCACGCCATGGTCGACCGGGACGAGCGGCAGATCAAAAGCCTGATCCGTCTGATTGAAGACATGCTGGATGTTTCACGCATCCGCACCGGCAAGCTGTCGATCCGCACGAGCCGATTTGACCTCGTGCAATTGGTCAGCAATCTGTTGCAAAACTTCGCGCCGCAGGTCGACGCCGCCGAGTGTTCCATTACGTTTACGGCTGAACAGCCAGTGGTCGGCAACTGGGACGAATTTCGTATCGAGCAAGTGATTTCAAATCTGCTGACCAACGCCTTGCGTTATGGTGGCAAGAGCCGGATCGATGTGAGGGTCTACTGTCACGAGGATCAGGCACGGGTCGAAGTGCAGGATCGCGGGATTGGTATCAGTGAAGAAAACCAGAAGCGTATTTTTCAACAGTTCGAACGGGTGTCAGCCAAGACCGTGGTCGCGGGGCTGGGACTGGGGCTGTTTATTTCGGAGCAGATCGTCGCCGCCCATGGTGGCTCCATCGCCGTCGAGAGCAAGATCAACGAGGGCGCCTTATTTCGCGTTTGTCTGCCGCTGTAGGAAAACAGCCGGATAAACGCAACCTCTGATCGACCCCATGGTCGTATCAGCAGCTATTGACCGAACAAAGGCTTCCCATGAGTGAAGATGCACAAGATGTAGTACTCATTGTCGAGGATGACCCCTCGATTCTGATGGTATTGTCCGCTTACTTGTCGGGTGAGGGTTACCGGGTGCTGCAGGCCGAAAACGGCGAGCAGGCCTTCGAAATACTGGCGAGCAAGCCGCACCTGGACATGATGATCACGGACTTTCGCCTGCCCGGCGGGATTTCCGGCGTGCAGATCGCCGAGCCTGCCGTGAAGCTGCGACCGGAACTCAAAGTGATTTTTATCAGCGGTTATCCGCAGGAAATCCGCGAGACCGACAGCCCGATCACGCGCAAGGCGCCGATCCTCGGCAAGCCTTTCGATCTGGATGTGCTGCAAGAGCTAATGCAGGACATGCTGTCGTAAATGCCCCGAAGCCCCCGTCATGGGGGCTTTCAGATTCGGATCATCTCCCGCACCTTGGCCGTCAACAGGTCGAAGGTGAACGGCTTCGTGATCATCTGCATGCCAGGGTCGAGGAAGCCGCCGCGCACCGCCGCGTGTTCGGCATAACCGGTGATGAACAACACCTTGAGATCAGGCCGGTATTGCCGACCGATTTCTGCCAGTTGCCGGCCATTCATTCCAGGCAACCCCACATCGCTGATCAACAAATCGATTCGCTGGCCGGAGTCGAGAATCGGCACTGCGCTGTCGGCATCGCCCGCTTCGACGAAGGCATAGCCCAACTCACTCAATACCGCGCTGACCAGCACGCGTACCGCCGGATCGTCCTCGACGATCAGCACGGTTTCACCTTTCCGGGCGTAAGGCGCGTGTGCGATATCGACCAGCGTTTCTTCGATCAGATCGCCGTTGTAGCGCGGCAAATACAGACTCACCGTCGTGCCGTTACCCACTTCACTCTCGATGGTCACGTGGCCGCGGGACTGCTTGCTGAAGCCGTAAATCATCGACAAACCCAACCCCGTGCCCTGGCCGATCGGTTTGGTCGTGAAGAACGGGTCAAAAGCCCTGCTGATCGTACCCTCCGGCATGCCGCAGCCGGTATCGGTCACGCTCAATACCACGTAATCACCCGGTTGCAGGTTGCTGTGGACCTGAGTGAAGCCCTTGTCCAAGTGTTGATTTGAAGTGTTGACCACCAGTTTTCCGCCTTCAGGCATGGCGTCACGGGCGTTCAGCACCAGGTTGAGCAGGGCGCTTTCGAGCTGATTGGGGTCAGCCTCGGCCACCCACAGGTCTTCGCTCAACTGCATGTCCAAGTGAATGCTTTCGTTGATGCTGCGCTGCAAGAGTTCACCCATGGACACCACCAGGGTGTTCATTTCCACCGGTTTGGAATCCAGTGACTGGCGTCGGGAAAACGCCAGCAGACGATGCGTCAGGCCTGCCGCGCGATTGGCGGAGGTCACCCCCAGATCGATCAGGCCGTCCAGATCATCAGTACGCCCCCGGGCCAGGCGTCGACGCAGCAACTCAAGGCTGCCGATGATGCCGGTCAGCATGTTGTTGAAGTCGTGCGCGATGCCGCCGGTGAGTTGGCCGACCGCTTCCATTTTCTGCGACTGCCTGAGGGCTTCTTCGTTGTGTCGCAGTTGGGCGGTGCGTTCCTCGACCTGTTGCTCAAGGGTTTCCAACGTGTTTTGCAGACGCAGTTCGCTTTGGCTCAGGTCTATCAACCGGTCCCTGGCTTCATATTGCCGTCGTCGCCCGCGCAACGCAGTGGTGACCAGGCTGATCAACGTCACCGGATGAAACGGGCGCTCGAGGAAGGTCACGTTGCCCAGTTGCGGGCCGAGACGCGACGCGGGGTTCTGTTCCGGTCCGCCGTGATGGGTCAGCAGTACGATTGGCAGGTCTGACCAGGTCGGTTGTTGCTCGATCAAACCCAGCAGCGGTTCGAGATCGCAACCCAGCAAGGCTTCCGAAGCAATCACCAGCAGGCCGGCACCTTTCGCGAGCTCGCTGCACAGCGTGCCCAGATCCCGGGTCACCAGGCCTTCGAAACCCGCTTCGTTGAGCATCATCAGCGCAATCTGGCTGTCGCGTCCCAGCGGCGCGAGAATGATCGCACGCTCGGACATCGCCTCGACAACCCTCACCGGACATCATCCTGAAGGAGTGGCTGGCCGGCGCCCATATAGGTCGGCACGCCGCGCAATACGCCCTGGAATGCATCCAAAGGTTCACCGATGGTCATGCCCGTGCTGCCGATGCGGTATTCGCGGATGGTCGATTCATGGCTACCGGTGCGTTTCTTGATAATTGAAATGGCCCGGCGGACCTTGCCCAGAGCTTCGAAGTAACGCAACAGAATCACCGTGTCAGCCAGATAAGTAATGTCGACCGGCGCCTGCATGTCCCCGACCAGCCCGTGTTGGGCCACTGTCATGAACGTCGCGGCGCCTCGGCGATTGAGGTACAGCAGCAGCTCGTGCATGTGCAGCACCAGTGCGTTTTCCTCGGGCATCGCAGCCTGATAGCCGTTGATGCTGTCGATCACCACCGTTTTGATCTCGCGCTCATCGACACAACGACGAACCCGGTGGGAGAACTCGCCGGGGGACAGTTCGGCGGCGTCGACTTGCTCGATCAGCAGGTTGCCGGTGTCTTGCAGCGCCTGCAGGTCGATGCCCATGTGTTTCATGCGTTCGAACAGCAGACCCAGCTCTTCGTCGAAAATAAACAGCGCGGCTTTCTCACCCCGGGCGACAGCTGCCGCAGCGAAGATCATCGAGATCAGCGACTTGCCGGTACCGGCCGGGCCGAGAATCAGCGTGCTGGACCCCGTCTCGATGCCACCGCCGAGCAGGGCGTCCATTTCGTCGACGCCGCTGGTCAACTGCTGGCGGGTGTAACCGCCACGGTGTTCCGCCGCGATCAGACGAGGGAACACGTGAACGCCGTCGCCCATGATCGTGAAGTCATGAAAACCGCCGCGGTACTTCTGGCCGCGGTACTTCACGACGCGGATCCGCCGGCGTTCGGCGCCATAGTTGGGCGTCAGTTCTTCGAGGCGAACCACCCCGTGCGCCACGCTGTGGACGGTCTTGTCGAGGGATTCGGTGGTCAGGTCATCCAGCAACAGCACGGTGGCGTCGTAGCGCACGAAGTAATGCTTGATCGCCAGAATCTGCCGGCGATAACGCAGGGAACTCTGGGCCAGCAAGCGGATTTCGGAAAGGCTGTCGAGCACCACACGGGTCGGCTTGACCCGTTCGACCACTTCGAAAATCTGTTTGGTCGCTTCACCCAGCTCAAGGTCCGAGGAATACAGGAGGCTCTGCTGATGGTCGGCATTGAGCAGGCTTTCAGGTGGGGTCAGCTCGAAGATGTGGATGTTTTCATCCAGCTCCCAACCGTGGGACAACGCCCCCTGGCGCAGTTCGCGCTCGGTTTCCGACAGCGTGATGTACAACGAGCGCTCGCCGGCACGGGCGCCGGCCAACAGAAAATGCAATGCGATGGTGGTTTTGCCGGTTCCGGGTTCACCCTCCAGCAAAAACACATGGCCGCGGGACAATCCACCGGCCAGGATGTCATCCAGACCTTCGATGCCGGTGGCGGCTTTTGCACTGAACAACTCGTTAGATGTAGACAAAAAAAACCCTCTCATGACTAGGGGAAGCGAGGCAGCAGGCCTGAAGTGCCTGAATGGACTGCCTGATCACTTGACCTTTTGCCGATGCGACGGTTCAACCTTTTTGGTTGATGGAGGGTGCCGTTACAAACCTTGCTGCAACGCCGGATCGTCAGGATTGAGCTGTTCCAACTGCGCCAAAAGGATCTGCACGTTCTGCAGTTGTCCGCTTTCCTTCCAGTAGTTGATCAGCAATACCCGCGCCTTGCGATCGGCCGGGTGGCGTTGGACGATCTCCTGCAACTGCTTTTGCGCTGCTTCCAGTTCTTGCTCGCCATGCAGGGTCGTCGCCAGGTCGTAGCGGTAATCTTTGTTGTTCGGATCAATCTCGACCGCTTTGGACAGACCGAGCAGGGCGAATTCGCTTTGTCCGTGATGCAGCAACCAAAGCCCCAAGGCATGTTGCAGGTAGGCCGACTCGGGTTGAGCCTTCAACTGTTTTGCCAGCAATTGCCGGGCTGCGTCGCTTTGGCCTTGTTTGTCCAGGACTTCAATCTGCATGACCAGCGCCGGCAGATTGACCGGGGCCAGCTTCAACGAGCGTTCCAGCGCCTGCTGCGTCTCTTTCAATTCGCCGTTGTGCAGGTGCAGGCGGGCCAGTTGGTATTGGGCTTCGGCGCTTTCCGGCTGGCTCTTCAAGACCTGTTCCCAGGCATCAATGGCTTGCTGCAACGGCCCGAAATACAAGCCCAGGTCATCCGGCGACAAGCCCAACAGCGCGTTGATCGCCGCAGACCGGACGCTTTGTTCGCTGTCATCGAGTAGCGGGCCGATCAGCAGGCTGCGCTGCCCGCTGGGCACCAGTCCGCCGATGCTTTTGATCGCCGCAATGCGCACGTCGGCCGAGGAGTTTTGCAGGTCTGCGTCCGCCAGTTTCAGGGCTTGTGGGCTGGGGTAATTAGGCAGTTCGGCATGCAGCCAGACACGACGTTTGGGCGACAGGTCAGGGCGAGCCAATTGCTGGTACAGAACCCGTGCGGCCCCCGGTTGCCCGGCGCGCGCCTGGGTCAACGCTTCGCTGTATCCGCGCTTGATGGCTTCCGGCACCACTGGTGTCGTGCTGCGCAGGAAAAACCAGGCAAGAGCGAAGGCAAACAGGACACAGAGGCTGATGAGCAAGTAGCGGCGGGACTGGGGCATGCAGGAATCCGGGGGCTGGCGGCTTTTGCAAAGCTGTCAGCTTCGGTCAGGTGGGCGTGTGAGTCAAACCCTGACTCAGTTCAATGCCGGCGATTTTGCCTACAGGTCGCGTCGACATTGAAACCCGTCGAAGCCATGAAGCAGTGACTACGCTTGGTGGAGATGACTCAAAGAGCGTTCCCATGCAACCGCTGCTCCCGTACTTCAAGGCAATGCTCAACATTAATGTTGAATGTGCCGCCGTCTTCGCGAGCAAGTCGGATCGCCGCACCGCCGCTCCCACAGGGATTTGTATTGATTTCTCGACCGATAAAAAAAGCCCCGCGACCGAATGAGGCGCAGGGCTAAAAAATTTGGTCGGTTGCGGCCAACCAAAGGAGCTCTTTAAAAACTTACTTGCTGGCGACCGTCTCGGGTTGCCAGCCACCGCCAAGGGCTTTGTAAATCGCGACAATGCCGCGATACAGATCGGTTTCGGCCAGGGCCTGGGTATCTTCGGCTGCCAGGCGCTCACGTTGGGCGTCCAGCAAGACGAGGAAGTCCACAGTGCCTTCGCGGTAGCGAATTTCGGCCAGGTCTGCGGCGGCACGGCTCGCTTCGCTTTGACGGATCAGCGAGATCAACCGTTGCTGACGTTTGCCGTAGTCGCTGAACGCGTTTTCCGATTCTTCCAGCGCCAGCAGCACTTGTTGCTCGTAGGTCGCCAGAGCGCCTTCGGCATCGGCATCGGCGCCGCGCAGGCGGGCCCGCACGCTGCCCAGGTCAAACGCTGCCCAAGTGATGCTTGGGCCGAGCGCCCAGGCATTGGCCGCCGCGGAACCGATTTGCGAACCACGCCCGGCGGTGAAGCCAAGGAAACCGCTGAGGCTGACCCGAGGGAACAAATCAGCCTTGGCCACGCCGATACGGGCAGTGGCGGAGGCCAGTTTGCGCTCGGCGCTGAGGATGTCCGGACGACGTTGCAGCAATTCACCCGGATCACCGATCGGCAACGCCTTGGCGATGGCCGGCAAGTCTTTTGGACTCAGGTTGACGGTCAGCTTGTCCGGACGTTCACCCAGCAGGGTGGCGATACGGTTTTTCTGCCGAACCTGTTCAGCCTGCAACTGCGGCACGCTGGCTTCGACCGAGGCGAGGCGTGCATCGGCACGCTCCACGTCCAGTTGATCGCCGACGCCGGCATCACGCAGGCTTTCGGTGATCTTGCGCGACTCCTGCTGGTTGTTCAGGTTGGCCAAGGCAATCTTTTCACGCAGTTGTGCACCGCGCAGTTGACCGTAGGCATCCACCAGTTCGGCAATCATGGTGACTTGCAGTTGGTACAGATCGGCTTCGGCTGCTTGCTGTTCGGCGTCGCTGGATTCCAGGTTGCGCTGGATACGGCCAAACAGGTCCAGTTCCCATGCCATGTCCAGGCCCAGATCGTAGCGTTCGCTGTTGACCCGCTTGGTGGTCTGGCCTGGAATCTGACCTTTACCCAAATCGCTGCTGGCGCGGCTGGTGATGGTTGGCATGGCGTCATTGCTGACGTCATCGCGGATCGCCCGGGCCGCTTTCCAGCGGGCGAAGGCGACGCGTAAATCACGGTTACCTTGCAGTGATTGAGTCACCAACTGGTTAAGGGTCGGGTCTTCGAACTGCTGCCACCAGATGCCTTCGAAACGCGTGCGGTCAAAGTTTTTCTGACCAGCAGCACCATCGGTAGCGGTGGTGATGTTTGCGGGCTCAGTCGCTGGGGTCTTGTAGTCCGGGCCGACGGTACAGGCACTCAGGGCCAGTACCAGAAGACTCGGCAGGAAGGCTTTCAGGCTCATTGTTGCGCCTCCAGTTGCTTTTCCAGTTTTAGCGCCTTGGCCGCTTTGCGCTTTTCACCGCGCTCCACAAAGTTACGAATCAATACGTAGAACACTGGCGTCAGCAACAGACCGAAGAAGGTCACCCCGAGCATCCCGGAGAACACCGCCACACCCATGGCATGACGCATTTCAGCACCGGCACCGCTGGAGAACACCAGAGGCACAACACCCATGATGAACGCGAAGGAGGTCATCAGGATCGGCCGCAGACGCAGACGGCAGGCTTCCAGTACCGCGGCGAGCGGGCTGAGGCCTTCGTCCTGCTGTTTATCCTTGGCAAACTCGACGATCAGAATCGCGTTCTTACACGCAAGTCCCACCAGTACGATCAAACCGATCTGGGTGAAGATGTTGTTGTCGCCTCCCGAAGCAATCACACCGGTGATGGCCGACAGCAGGGTCATCGGTACGATCAGGATCACCGCCAGTGGCAGGCTCCAGCTTTCGTACTGAGCCGCGAGCACCAGGAACGCCAGCAATACGCAGAGCGGGAACACGAACAGCGCGGTGTTGCCGGACAGAATCTGCTGGTAGGTCAGGTCGGTCCATTCGTAGGTCATGCCGTTAGGCAGTTCTTCCTTGAGCAGTTTCTCGATGGCTTTTTCGGCTTGGCCGGAGCTGTAGCCGGGGGCTGCCGCACCGTTGATTTCAGCGGTGATGAAGCCGTTGTAGTGCATCACGCGATCCGGCCCCGAGGTGTCGCTGACCTTGATGAAGGTCGCCAGCGGAATCATCTCGCCTTTGTTGTTACGCACTTTGAGCTGACCGATCTGGTCCGGTTCGAGACGGAACTGCTGTTCAGCCTGAACGTTGACCTGGTAGGTACGGCCGAAGCGGTTGAAGTCGTTGGCATACAGCGAACCCAGGTAAATCTGCAGGGTGTCGAAGATGTCGCTGACGGCCACGCCGTGGGTCTTGGCTTTTTCCCGGTCGATGGCGGCATCGACCTGCGGCACGTTCACGGTGTAGCTGGTGAACAGGGCGGCCAGTTCCGGCACGTTGTGGCTCTTGGTGATGATGTTCATGGTTTCTTTGTACAGCTCGTCGTAACCCAGGTTGCCCCGGTCTTCGATCTGCAGGCGGAAACCACCAATGGTGCCCAGGCCTTGTACCGGCGGCGGCGGGAAGATCGCCATGTAGGCTTCTTGAATCCCGGCGAACTGGCCGTTCAGTGCACCGGCAATCGCACCAGCGGACATGCTCGGGTCTTTGCGCTCGTCGAACGGTTTCAGGGTCACAAACACGATGCCGGCGTTAGGACTGTTGGTGAAGCCGTTGATTGACAAGCCGGGGAAGGCCACCGCACTTTCCACGCCAGGCTGTTTCAGGGCCAGGTCGGACATGCGTTTGATCACGTCTTCGGTACGGTCCAGGCTCGAGGCGTCCGGCAGTTGCGCGAAGGCCACCAGGTATTGCTTGTCCTGGCCGGGAACGAAACCGGTCGGGGTGCTGGAGAAACCGAAGAAGGTCAATACCATCAGGCCTGCGTACAGCAGCAGGGCAATACCGCTGCTGCGGATAACCCGGCCTACAGTGCCGACATAACCATGGCTGGCCTTGTCAAAGAAACGGTTGAATGGACGGAACAGCCAGCCACCGAAGATCTTGTCGAGGACCCTGGAGAAACGGTCTTTCGGTGCGTCATGGCTTTTGAGCAACACAGCAGCCAGTGCAGGCGACAGCGTCAGCGAGTTGAACGCCGAGATCACGGTCGAGATCGCAATGGTCAAGGCGAACTGTTTGTAGAACTGGCCGGTCAAGCCGGAGATGAACGCCGCCGGGATAAACACCGCACACAGCACCAGCGCGGTCGCGATGATCGGGCCGGTCACTTCACGCATGGCCCGCTTGGTCGCTTCGACCGGTGTCAATCCCAGTCCAATGTTTCGCTCGACGTTCTCCACCACCACAATGGCGTCGTCCACCACGATACCGATGGCCAGCACCAAACCGAACAGCGAAAGGGCGTTCAGCGAGAAGCCGAACAAGTGCATCACGGCAAACGTACCGATCAGCGAAACCGGCACCGCCACCAACGGGATGATCGAGGCGCGCCAGGTTTGCAGGAACAGGATCACCACCAACACAACGAGGATCAGCGCTTCGAAGAGGGTGTGAACCACCGCCTCGATGGAGCCGCGCACGAAGATCGTCGGGTCATAGACGATGCTGAAGTCCATGCCTTCCGGGAAGTTCTTCTTCAGCTCGGCCATTTTCTCCCGAACGTCGTTGGAGATCTGAATCGCGTTGGAGCCTGGGCGCTGGAAGATCGGGATCGCCACCGCCGGTTGGTTGTTCAGCAAAGAACGCAGGGCGTACTGGCTGGAACCCAGCTCAATCCGAGCGATGTCTTTCAGGCGCGTGATTTCACCGTTGTCGCCGGAGCGAATGATGATGTTCTCGAACTCTTCTTCAGAAACCAGACGGCCCTGAGTGTTGACCGACAGCTGGAACGCAGTGGCATTCGGTGCAGGTGGTGCACCCAACGCACCGGCAGCCACCTGACGGTTCTGTTCACGAATCGCAGTCACGACATCGGTGGCGGTCAGGTTACGCGAAGCGGTTTTGTTCGGATCAAGCCAGACCCGCAGCGAGTAGTCGCCCATACCGAACAGCTGCACGTCGCCGACACCGCCCAGACGCGCCAGCTCATCCTTGATGTTGAGCAAGGCGTAGTTGGACAGGTAGAGCATGTCGTAGCGTTTGTCCGGCGAGGTCAAGTGCACAACCATGGTCAGGTCGGGCGAAGCCTTGTCGACGGTGATACCGATACGCGTCACTTCTTCTGGAAGTTTCGGCTCGGTCCGGGTCACACGGTTCTGGACCTGCACCTGTGCGTTGTCCAGGTCGGTGCCCAGAGCAAAGGTGATGGTCAGGGTGATCTTGCCGTCAGCAGTGGACTGCGAGGACATGTACAGCATGTTCTCGACGCCGGTAATGGCTTGCTCCAAGGGAGCTGCCACGGTTTCACCGATGACTTTCGGGTTGGCGCCCGGGAAGTTGGCACGGACCACAACGGTCGGTGGCACGACTTCCGGGTATTCGCTGATCGGCAACTGGAACAGCGAGATGGCACCGGCGATCAGGATCAGCAGCGACAGTACCGCTGCGAAGATCGGCCGTGAGATGAAGAATTGGGAAAAATTCATCGGAGTTGTCGTCCCTTAACCGCGTGGAGTCGCAGCAGCCAGTTTCACAACCGAACCCGGCGCGACCTTGGCAGGTGCGACTTGGGGCAGGTTGCTGGCTTCCAGCGCTTGTCGTTGTTGTGCGAGTGCCGCGAGGGTTTGTTCACTGGCCATCGGGATCACTTCAGGGGTGACCGGCGAGCCAGGGCGAACCCGTTGCAGACCCTTGACGATGACGGTGTCATCCTTGTTCAGGCCGCTGCGCACGATGCGCAAGCCTTCGATTTTCGGACCCAGCTCAACGGCGCGATAGGCTGTCTTGTTGTCGGCATCCATCACCAGCACGAATTTTTTACCCAGGTCAGTACCGACCGCTTCGTCATTGATCAGCACGGCGGAGTAGGTGCCGCTGCCGACCAGTTTCAAACGGGCATACAAGCCAGGGGTGTACTGTCCGTCGGCGTTATCAAAGACAGCGCGACCGCGGATGGTGCCGGTTTTCGGGTTGACCTGGTTGTCGACGAAGTTCATCACGCCCTGGTGCGGGTTGCCGTCTTCGTTGGACAGGCCGAGGTAAACCGGGGTGGTGGCGCCGCGTTTGCCCTGACGAGCGAGCTGGGTGTACTTGAGGAACACACGTTCATCGGCGTCGAAGTAGGCGTAGACCTTGTCAGTCGAAACGACGCTGGTCAGCGCGGTGGTATCAGCGGTCACCAGGTTGCCGGCGGTGATTTCCGCACGGCTGACGCGACCACTGATTGGCGCGGTGACACGGGTGAAGCTCAGATTCAGCTTGGCCAGGTCCAGTTGAGCCTGGATGGCACCGACGGCGGCGCGAGCTTCCTGGGAAGCGCTGGTGCGCGAATCGGCAAGTTCAGCAGAGATTGCATTACTGGTGCGCAAGCGTTCGCCGCGCTGGGCTTCGTTTTCGCTGCGGGTGGCGTTTGCGCGACCCTGGGCAACCAGGGCTTCGAGGCGGCGGACCTCGGCCTGGAAGGGACGTGGATCAATCTGGAACAGCAAGTCGCCTTTCTTGACCAGTGCACCTTCAGTGAAGGCCACTTCATCAATCTGGCCGGAGACCCGTGGACGAATTTCTACGGTTTCTGGCGCTTCAAGACGCCCGGTGAATTCGTCCCACTCGTTGACCGGTTGTTCCAGTACCTTGGCGACACTGACTTTCGCCGCAGGCATGGTAGCGGCAGACTCCGGAGCCTTGCCGCAGGCGCTCATCACCAGTACGGCCAACATGGCCAACGGGAAGCGCAAATGTTTGAGTGACTGTTCCATGGATGCATCCGCCAATGTATTGAGATGGGCGGATGATGAGCGGCGGGGTGGTATCGCACGAATCAAATGAAGCGAAGGTAACTATCATTCGGAATGATATGAGGCTGAAGCAAGCCCTCTAGCATGCGCCTTGCATTGAGGAGCAATCAATTGGATTCATGACAATTCAGTGTTGCAGCCGATGCAAAGAAAAATCCTGAAACCATGCTAAGGCCATCGCGGGCAGGCCACGCTCCTACAGTGAAATGCATTCCAATGTAGGAGCGAGGCTTGCCCGCGAAGAGGCCATCAGCCCCAACACAAAGTCAGTGTCAGGCCAGACTATCCGGATCCCCAAAGAACATCTGAATCCGCGACCGCAACCAACGCTCACCCGGATCATTATCCTGCGACCCGCGCCACGCCATGTGCAATTCAAAGCTGCGCACCGGCAACGGTGGGTCTTCAGCCCGCACACCGCCAGCCGCTGTCAACGCATCAGCCGTGTAATCCGGCACCGTCGCGACAATATCGGTGCCGCTGATGAGCGTGCTGAGCCCGTTGAACTGCGGCACCGCGAGCACCACATGACGTTTGCGCCCGAGCTTTTCCAGTTCTTCATCTATAAAGCCGCTCAGGTCACCGGCAAATGACACCAGTGCATGGGGGCGGGCGCAGAAATCATCCAGGCTCAACGGGCCCGGCACCGTATCGGCACGCAATAGCTTCGGCATGCTGCGACGCAGCACTTTGCGCTTGGCGTTGGCCGGCAGGTCGGCGGTGTAGCTCACCCCGATGGAAATCTCACCCGAGGCCAACAGGCTCGGCATCAGGATGTAGTTGGCCCGACGCACCACCAGCACGATCCCCGGTGACTCGGCACGCAAGCGCTTGAGCAGCATCGGCAACAGCGCGAACTCGACATCGTCCGACAGGCCAATGCGGAACACCGCGGTGCTGGTGGCCGGATCGAATTCCGCCGCACGGCTGACCGCGGTGGAAATCGAATCCAGTGCCGGGGAGAGCAGGGCGAAGATTTCCACCGCGCGGGCGGACGGCTCCATGCTGCGCCCGGTACGCACGAATAACGGATCATCGAACAGCCCGCGCAGGCGCGACAGCGCCGCGCTGATGGCCGGCTGGCCGAGGAACAATTTCTCCGCAGCACGGGTCACACTGCGCTCATGCATCAGTGTTTCGAAAACGATCAACAGGTTCAGGTCGACACGACGCAGGTCATTACGATTCATCTGGAGTCCTGGCAGAGTCATCAAGCTTGACGAGAGCGGCCATATGAGAACAATGGCCGGCATGAATCTTACGGGGAAAGGCTGCTACTCTGCACCGAATAATTCAGTTTCCCTGGAACGGATGCTCCGGATTTTTACGATAACCGTTGATCCAATGGATGCTGCGGAATCAATGACAGGCATGTCGACTATTAATAGCCACTGATAGTCTTGGGTAGAAAGCCCAGATAGAGTTCAGGGCATTAGAGGTTTCTTTGACGAGGTTTGCGATGTCACGCACGATCCGTTTTCACAAGTTTGGTCCAGCCGAGGTGCTCAAATGCGAAGAGCATGCGGCCGCTCTCCCTGCTCCGGGCGAAGTGCAGGTGCGCGTCGAGGCGATTGGCATCAGCTGGTACGACATTCTCTGGCGCCAGAACCTGGCCTCATCCCACGCTCGTCTGCCTTCTGGCCTTGGCCATGAAATGTCCGGCGTCGTAACGGCGGTCGGCGAGGGCGTCGATGACCTGGCGGTCGGTGACAAGGTCGCCAGCTTCCCGGCTGAAAGCCCGAACGACTATCCGGTCTACGGCGAGCAGATTGTGTTGCCGCGCTCGGCACTGACCCGTTATCCGGACGTGCTCAGCCCGATTGAAGCCAGCGTGCACTACACGCCGCTGTTGATCGCCTACTTCGCTTATGTCGATCTGGCACGGGTCAAACCCGGGCAATTTGCCTTGGTGACCGACGCGAGCCACTGTGCCGGTCCGTCCTTTGTACAATTGGGCAAGGCACTGGGTATCCGGGTCATTGCCGCGACCAAGACGTCGGAGGAGCGTGAGTACCTGCTGTCCCTCGGCGCCGAGAAAGTCATCGTCACCGAAGAACAGGATCTGCTGATGCAGATCAACAAGATCACCGACAACCGTGGCGTCGACGTGGTGTTCGATGGCCTTGGCGGTCCGCAGATGTCGTTGCTCGGCGATGTGCTCGCGCCTCGTGGCAGCCTGGTGCTGTACGGCCTGCAAGGTGGTAACCAGACGCCGTTCCCGGCCTGCGCAGCGTTCCAGAAGAACATTCAGTTCTTCGTTCACTGTATCGGCAACTTCACCGGCAAGCCGGAGCTGGGCATCATCCAGGACCAGGTCGCACTGCAACGTGCCTTGCGTGACATCAACCAGCTGACCGCTGATCGCGTGCTGCTGCCGCTCAAGACTCGGGTCTTCCCGTTTTCCGAGTTTGTCGAAGCACACCGCTACATGGACGAATGCCCGTGTCGCGAACGGGTCGCCCTCCAGGTCGAACCGGCCTGATACCCCTGAAAAAGTCCGTGCTTGCACGGACTTTTGCATTCTCCCTCCGAAAATCCGAGACGTTCCGTCAACCTGCGACGGATCAGTTCAGCAACTGAACTGGTTTTTGCTCTCAATCTGTATCTTCTAATCAGCATATAAGCCCCGATAATTGAATGATTACTTTCATCTCAAGGAATGAGCTATGGCTGGGTATCGGATAGATACTGTTCATCGCACTCCGGCAATACAAACTCGACAAATAGCGCGTTATCGATCAATTGCCGAAAAATTAATGGCGACTTCTTTCCTTATTTCTCGTGCTACATGTCTGTGGGACGCTGTCGGATATTTCCTAGGATCTCGCGAACGGCCTCAAGGCGCTTGCTCTGTGGGGCTTTGCGGCAATCGCTCATTGGCGGGATCACCAGTAAGCTCGATTCATTTCAAATAATTACCGAAAAACTAAGTGTTAGCATTTGATATCAAGCACAACACTTTAATCATGACAGGCAGCCGTTTGCGCAATGCATACAGTTGTTTGCGTGACATCGAACCTATGCGTAACAGGTAAACAATGATGACCCATACCCATGAACAGGCAATGAACTATGTTTATCAGCAAGTATTGCAGCGATTGCTGAGTTTTTTCTCACGCGCCGAGCGCACCGCATTGCAGCTGATGATTCAGCGTCTGGTTGTCGCCGCGGGTGGCATGGAGCGTATCGGCGAATACAAGGTGTTGGCGATTCAGTCCGGAAGCCGCGACAGTTGTTACACGCTTGCGCTGCTGCGTGCCGCGCAATTGAGCATCGCCGGTCGGGCACCTGCGACGTTCCAGCTGCGAGTGGCGACCTTGCGCACGAACGGGGCAAGCTCGACAGCCCTTGAAAACATCCATCACAGCTGCAGTGCGTTGTTTCTCTACGACGATCCTCGGGTCGAAGTGGTGATGGTCGATAACAGGGAAGTCCTGCCGTTCAGCCACCTGACGCCGGTCTCCGAAGCTGGCCGCGAGTCGCATCGCCTCAATCTATTGATGGTCGGCCACCGTCGAGCCTGGAACGAACCGCTCGACCTGTGGGACGACGGGTACCTGGCAGCCGGCGAGTTTTACGGGCAAATCTCCCGGTGGGAGCGGGGCGTCGATGCGTTGGTCAGCAGCGATACCCCTCGTCAGCAAAAGCAGTTCATGGATGGATTGAACCGGGCGGCGCGAAAGGCTGGTCTCAAGGCGTCGAGTTACCCTGAATCCGGTTACGAAGCGCTGTTCGCACGCCTGGATGAACTGGGCAGTGATTGCTACCGCGAATTTTATCCTGAACATACCCAGGCCGAGTGGCGCCCGGCCGAATGTTTTGAGGCGTGTCGGCGCACGACCTTCATCGATATCCACGACATGCTGGTCAGCAACCTGGAAGATCGCTGGCCACTGCTCACCGATTTCCTCGGGTTTCAACCTGACGAACTGGGCGCTCAGCTCAGCGATAACGAATTCGTCAGCCTTCCAGTTTCCGCGCACGTTCGGGGGCTGGAGGCCTGTTTCATTCACGGTCGCACGTATGAAGCGGGCGTTGCCGAATACGTGCAGCGAGCCTTGGTCATGATGCGTCGCAAACAAATTCCCGAGCGCTTTTGCGAGATGGCAATGGAGGCACTTGGTACCCCGGCGACAATGTTCGACCAGCGTGCATTGGCGACGGCCGAGGCCCAGAAGAGCCTTGGCTTGAGCGAGGCTCAACTGGTGTGTTTGCTGTTCGCGCCCTTTGTCGAGAACGGCGCCTCGCTTGAGCGTTTTCTGCGTCAGTGCCACCCCGGGATGCTCGTGGCATTGCCTGATCTGCACCGGGCGATGCAGGGCAACCCGGCGCCCGAGCAGGTTCTGCAATGGATGGTTGACGTCAGCGGCTTGCCCGTCAGCTTGATTGGCACGCTTTACCGCATGGGGCCGGTGGCCAGGGGCGAGGAACCCGGCACGGCGATCGACGATTCGGGTGTGCAAGCGTTGGACCTCGACGCGGGCGCCGCCGCGAATGGCGAACGGTCAACGGGTCGTTGAAAGTGCCCGGTTTTACCGCGTCCACCCATAAGCGCTGCGCATTCGGTCATTACCCATGAAGGGCCCACGCGAAACCGACTTCGCTTATCAGGCGGTGTACCGTTACCTGACTAACCTCATCAACGAACCGGTCAGCGACACGCGAGTCCGTCTTCCTTCGTTGCGGCAGTTGGCGGACCGTCTGAGTGTGTCGATTTCGACGATTCAGTACGCCTATTCGCTGCTGGAAAAGGAAGGGCGGGTGTATTCGGTCGCCAAGTCCGGTTATTACGCGCTGCCCGTGTCATCCATTCGCCCGCTCAGCAGCGGCAATGATTTGCTCGAGACTGTCTATGTGAACGCCAGGCGTCCGGGAATGCTGGTGTTGAGCGCGGATGAGCCGGCGTTGTTACAGCCCCTGGACAGCCCGTTATTGCTGCTTGAAAGAGAACTGCTGCGCCAGTATCCGCGCCAGCCGCAACCGACTTCACAACCTTGCGGCGAACTGGAGCTGCGAGCCGCCCTGGCCGCGCGCTATACCTCCTCTCCAGCACGTTGCTGGCACGCCGACGATGTCTATATCGGCGCCGATTTGCGTGGGGTGCTGGAAATACTGATTGCGGTGCTGTGTCTCAAAGACGCCAAGGTTGTCGTCGAATCGCCCTGCGACTGGACGATTCTGCGCTTGCTCCAGGACGCTGACGTCCACGTCATCGAGCTGCCCTTGCAAGCCAGTGGCAGCCTGGACCTTGAGCAGCTGACGCAACTGCTGGAGACCGAGCCGGTGCGGCTGGTCATGCTTTCATCCGGCCTCAACATGCCGCGTGGCAGTATGGCTTCCCGCAGCAACAGGCAGTCAGCCGCTCAACTACTGGAGCGTCATGGCAGTTGGGTATTGGAGAACGACTGCTACGGCGAACTCGAATTCGAGGCCGAAGGCCCGCGTTTTCGCGATCTGCTGAACCCGGATCGACTGATCGTGTTCTCGACATTCGAAAAATCCATCGGGCCGGAGGCACCCTACGGCTATTTGCTCTCGCGGCAACTGAGCGCCGAACTGCAGCGGCATTTTTTGTTGCGTTCTTTCCGGTTGTCGCCGATTCGCCAGAAAGCCATCGCACGGCTGTACAGCAACGGGCGAATCGATCAGCACCTGGTGGTGTTGCGACGGTTGCTCAGGGATCGCAAAGTGCACATGACCCAGCTGTTGCAGGAGCGCCTGGGCGATGCCTTGCATTTCGTCGAACCCTTGGGCGGTGCGACGATCTGGGTCCGGTCATTGCGCCAGGTCGATGTGCGCCGGGTGTTCCAGCGTCTGCTCAGACACCAGGTGGTGATCGCGCCAGGGGAGCTGTTCAGCCTTCAGGGGTTGCACACGCAACACTTGCGCCTGAGCCATACCTTCGGCGGCGACCACGACCTCGCGGCGGCCATGGGTTTGTTGGGCGATGCATTGCGACTGGAATCTATCGATTGAGCAGGGTCGGGGACTTTGGAGATTGATAACATTTCGCTCGGGATCGATAACGTCGCGCTACGGTCAAACTGCCAGTAAACTGCGTTCCTATTCCTGAACCACTCTATTCCAGAGGTTTTGCATGACACTCAGTCCTTTTGCGGGCAAACCGGCACCGGCAGAATTGTTGGTCGACATCCCGCGACTGGTAACGGCCTATTACACCGGCCAGCCTGATGCCGCCATCTCTACCCAGCGCGTCGCCTTCGGCACGTCCGGACACCGAGGCAGCTCGTTCGACCTGAGTTTCAACGAATGGCACGTTCTGGCGATCAGCCAGGCGATTTGCCTGTACCGCGAAGCCCAAGGCATCGACGGCCCGCTGTTCGTCGGTATCGATACCCACGCGCTGTCCACTCCGGCCGGCGCCAGCGCCCTGGAAGTGCTGGCCGCGAACGGCGTCACCGTGATGATCGCCGAGGGTGACGAATACACGCCGACCCCGGCAATTTCCCACGCGATTCTTTGCTACAACCGCGGCCGTACTTCGGGTCTGGCGGACGGTATCGTCATTACTCCGTCGCACAACCCGCCGCAAAGCGGTGGCTACAAATACAACCCCACCAACGGCGGGCCGGCCGATACCCACATCACCAAGTGGATCGAGGCCAAGGCCAATGAGCTGCTGGGCAACAAGCTGGCCGGCGTCAAACGCATCAGCTACGAGCAGGCGCTGAAGGCCGGCACGACCCATCGTCACGATTACCTCAACACCTATGTCGCCGACCTGATCAACGTGATCGACTTCGACGCCATCCGTGATGCCAAGCTGCATCTGGGTGTTGATCCGCTGGGCGGAGCAGGGGTGCGCTACTGGTCGGCGATTGCCGAGCATTACCGTCTGGACCTGGAAGTGGTCAACAAACAGGTCGATCCGACGTTCCGTTTCATGACAGTCGACTGGGACGGGCAAATCCGCATGGACCCATCGTCGAGCCATGCCATGCAAGGCCTGATCGGTCTCAAAGATCGCTTTGACGTAGCGTTCGGCTGCGACCCGGATCACGATCGCCACGGCATCGTGACCCCGTCCGGTGGTTTGCTGGCACCGAACAGCTACCTCGCCGTGTCTATCGACTACCTGTTCCAGAACCGTCCGCAGTGGCGCGCCGACGCTGCCGTGGGCAAAACCGTGGTCAGCAGCGGCATGATCGATCGTGTGGCCAAGCGTCTGGGCCGTCGCCTGTACGAAGTACCGGTCGGCTTCAAATGGTTTGCTGACGGTCTGTTCGACGGCTCGCTGGGCTTTGGCGGCGAAGAAAGCGCGGGTGCCTCGTTCCTGCGCAAGGATGGCGGCGTCTGGAGCACCGACAAGGACGGCTTGATTCCGGCATTGCTGGCCGCGGAAATGACCGCTCGCACCGGCCGCGACCCGAGCCAGGCCTACCGTGCATTGACCGACGAGCTCGGCGAACCGTTCTCGGTACGCGTCGACGCCAAGGCCACTCCTGAACAGAAAGCCTTGTTGAGCAAGCTGTCACCGGATCAGGTCACTTCGACCGAGCTGGCCGGCGAAGCGATCCAGGTCATCCTCAGCCATGCGCCGGGTAACGACCAGGCCATCGGCGGTTTGAAAGTCATGACCGAGAACGGCTGGTTCGCGGCACGGCCTTCGGGGACGGAGGACATCTACAAGATCTACGCCGAGAGTTTCGTCAGTGATGACCACCTCAAGCAGTTGGTAGCTGAAGCTCAAACGCTGGTGGATGGCGCGATTTCTGCGAAGTGATTGAGGGCCCCTTCGCGGGCAAGCCTCGCTCCTACAAGGACGGAGTCGATCACATGACTGTGGGCGACACCTGTCTTGTAGGAGCGAGGCTTGCCCGCGAAGGCGCCAGCACGGCCAGTCAAAATTCAGATGTAAAAAGGGGCGACCATTACCGGTCGCCCCTTTTTTTGCTCTTCGTTTACCCGATCAAGCCAGATCCACCAACACGATCTCGCTGTCCTCAACTGCAGTCACTCGCAACACCTGCTCATCCGCGACGGCCACACCGTCTCGAGCTTGTGCACGCAAGCCATTGACTTCAATGACACCGGTGGCCGGAACCAGGTAAGCGCGACGGCCGCTGTCCAGGCGATATTCGGCGGACTCACCGGCCTTCAGATTCGCCGCCACCAGCCGCGCATCGGCACGTATGCGCAGGCTTTGATCGTCACCCGTCTTGCCGCTGGCCAAAGTCACGAAACCTTCGCGCTGGCCTTTCGGGAAAGGCTTGGCACCCCAGGAGGGGGCCAGACCGGACTCGTTCGGGATGATCCAGATCTGGAAGATCCTGGTTTCGCCCGCTTCGAGGTTGTATTCGCTGTGGGCAATCCCGGTACCGGCGCTCATGACCTGAACATCGCCCGCTTCGGTGCGACCCTTGTTACCCAGGTTGTCTTCGTGGGTAATTGCACCTTCACGAACGTAGGTAATGATTTCCATGTCCCGGTGCGGGTGTTTCGGAAACCCGGTACCCGAGGCGATCACGTCGTCGTTCCATACTCGCAGGTTGCCCCAGTTCATACGTTTCGGGTCGTGGTACTCGGCGAACGAAAAGTGGTGATGCGCATCCAACCAGCCATGGTGGGCGCCGCCCAGCGAGTTGAAAGGTCTGAGTTCAAGCATGATCGTCTCCTGAAAGGTTCGTCATGGGGCAGAGCGCCTGGGCCACGAAACGAGAACCGGTGGTTGATGGCGAGCATCATCTATCAGGCACCAATCGATAAAAAGCGTAAAAAATGCCTCATCATGATCGAATTAGTTGATATCAAATAACCTCGAAACATTCTCACCCAGCCTTCACTTCATCGTATAAGCCAATGACCTGTAAGCATTTCACTAGAACTCAACGGCAAATACGGACACCATAGCCCTCAACAGCCTCACACCCTGGAGTCAGTCCGCGTGCCGCAACACACCCCCGATCTTCCTCCCGAACTTCGTCCCCTGGCCGAGATGCCATTGCTCAAGCGCCTGGCTGCCCGATTCTTCGGTCACGGCCTTACCCGATTGCGAGCGCAACACCGTGCGTCGTGGCTGCACGGGCAAGCCGACGGTTTTCGCAGTGGTCACAGCGCCGGTGTTGATTACGGCTATAAAGAAGGGAAAGCCGAGGGGTTGGAAGAGGGTCGGCAGGTTCTGTTGATCCGCGATTCGCGTTCAGCCGAGCATCGGCCACCTAACGTGGACGACAACTTGTTCGACGATTGGCGCCTGCCATTGAGCGCCGAGTTGAAGAAGCGCATGAAGGCCGATGTCGCCCGACTGCTGCCACCGCACGCCCAGCCAAGCGCTGCCCAGTGGAAGATGATTTTCAGCGACACGCCTTCGACGTCGGTGATTGCCGGGGCCGGAGCGGGCAAGTCGACGACTTTGGTACTGCGCATCTTGCTGCTGACCCATTATCTGGGGTTCGAGCTGAGTTCGATGACCGTGGTGACCTTCACCCGCGAGTCGCGCAAAGACTTCATTAATAAGCTGATCGAACTGTTTGCACTGTGGGGCCGGGCGTTGAGCCTCAAAGAGGCGCGGGATCTGGTGCGCACCTTCCACTCGCGAATTCTGCCAATGGTTCGCAGCTTGCCGGGCTTCGAGCGTCTGCAAGCGTTCGAAAACCTCAGCAATCGCGCACACAACGGCGATGAGGAGGTCGACAGCAATCCTTTCGATTTGCGCATCAACGACGCCCAGCGTCAGCAACTCAATGCCTGTTTTCACAGCCTGCACACCCGCGATGAACGTTTTCGCGAGCTGATCAAGCCATTGTCCCGTCACGCCTTGCAGCTCAAGGAGTTGGAGCGCGATCACCCTGACGTGCAGAAGCGCATGGCGGTGACCGAATTGGCGGCCAAACGCGACGAGGAGCTTTGCGACACGATTGAGGATCTGTGGTTTCGCGCCGGCGCCTGGCCGATCCAAGGCATCGAGCCCAAACGTCAGACCTTCGACATCAATGGTGCGATTTTCCATTGTCACGGCTACATCCCGACGCTGGATGCCTGGGTGGTGCTGGGATTTGACCCTCGGGAAAATCCGCAAGTCAGTCGCCCGAATGCCAAGTTAACCGTTCGTGCGGAATGGGCAGTAAAGCGCACCCTGTTTCAAGCTTTCTGCCGTAAGCCATTGATATGGTTTGATAGTTACGAATCATCGAAGCGCGTTTTAGCCTCCCTCGCAGGCGATGCCAGCGCCGGGCCTGGCTTTGATTACAAGGTCAAAGGGGAGCTGGGGTCGGCTCCCTTGCTGGACTGTTTTGTGGCTGCCGCCGGTTTTATCGAAAACCTGGGGCTGGATGTGCCGAATGCCGTCGGCCAGATGAGTTTCGCCAAGGATGACCCGGACCGGTTTTTCTTCGAGGCCTTGAGCCTGTTCTGGCGCGCCCTTGAAGATCACTTGCTCGACCAGAAGCCGCCGGTAATGACCTACAACCGGATGTTTGCCTTGTTCAGCGAGCATTCCCCGGAAAACCTGAAATTGCTGAGCGATGAGCTGCTGAGGCCTTTGTCTCATCTGATGATCGACGAATTTCAAGACGTATCGCCGCAAATTGTCTCGTGGATCCGCGCAAGTCTGGCCGAGATCCGCAGTCGCGGCCCGGCGATGCACGTGGGGCGTGGCGCGCAACGGTCATCTTTGCTCTGCGTCGGCGATGACTGGCAGTCAATTTATGGCTGGCGCGGCAGTTCGCCGACGTACTTCATGGAATTCAACAAGGAGTTCCCATCACCTGGCACTACGAAAGTGATGCTCAGTGACAACTTCCGCAGTCATCAGCACATCATTGATGCTGCCGAACATATCGTCCGCGCGGCGCCATCGATCGCAGGAAAGAAGGCCAAGGCCAGCGGTGAACCCAAGGCGCTGCTGCCGGTGAACGTCATGGATAGGGACGATCAAGGCATGGCCCAACGCTTGATTCAGCATTACAGACAGGGTGATTCAATCTTGATGCTGTATCGAAAAAGCAGCGATAAGTTATTGATAGAGCAGCATATTCAGTCGGTAGTTAATGTAGATTCTAGCTTGCCGTACGAGGCGCGCCGGATCAAACAACTGACTTATCACAGCGCCAAAGGCCTGCAAGCTGACGCGGTTTTTTTGCTCGGCGATTGCCAGCACCTGACCAGCTCTCCTTACAAGAACCAGGTCTATCGTATGGCCGGACTTGGCAAGTCGGGTGACAACGAGCCGTACGACAACGCACAGAAAGACGAAATCCTGCGACTGGCTTACGTCGGCATTACTCGGGCGGTGAGTCATTGCTACTGGTATGTCGATGGCCAGGACACTCAGGCGGCGAATATGCCCAAGGCGTCCGACCGGGTTGGCAAGGACAAGCCGTTCTTCGCGGATCACCGCCAGGGTCAAAAACTGGCGTGACCTGAACCCCACAAAAAAGCCCACAAGATGTGGGCTTTTTGCTGGTCGTTTGACCTTCAGGCATAACTCTTGAAAGCCATTGGAGGAATGAAAGACTCAAGTTCGTCTTCCACGGCTTCGATTATTCGTTCTACGTCCGCGGCATTCATCACGGTAGCGCAAGGAATGCCTGCAATGGCGATCATGGTCTCGCCACTGGCGCGGTCAAACAGGCGGGCAATCATGCTGCCCGGCGCGTCCATGCTCGCCTCGAATCCCATGGGATGAAAATGCCAGCGCATCAGCTGGCAGGCGTTTGGAAACGTAACTTTGCTGAAAGACCCTTTATTCATGTGTTGCCCGCCTTCTTCATCGAGCGCTTCCTTTAGCTCATGTTAGGAGGGAAGAGCCTTCAATGGCTCAACCGGTGACTGCCTTTAAAAGTAGCATCCGGATGTGAAAACCATGTGATTTTTTTCAGTCTGTTTGGCGATTGCTTGCGTTTTTTTGATGTGGATCATGTGCCGGGGCTGGCTTGCTCTTCTGCCGATTCGGTCTGGTCATTGAAGCGGTGGCCGAACTTGGGCAAGCTCGTTTTTTTTTCGCCGAGTCCTTTATGCACGCCGATGATGATGGCCCCCAGCAAACCCAGGCCACGGGCGAGACGGTCATGCGCTACCACCTGTGCTGGAAACACCGGGATCTGGACGGTGTCATGGCGCTGTATCACCCGGACATTCAGTACAACGATTTTTTCCAGAACCGGGTCATGGGCCTGGACGAGTTGCGCGAATACGTCCGGGGCAGCATGCCGCGCAACCCGGATGAAGCGCTGGAGCATTCGGATCGCATACGCCTGGACGGCAACACCGCGTTCATCCAGTACCAGATGACGTTGCGCGGCGGTGAGGGGCTGGTGTCGTTCCGTTCCAGTGAGGCCATCACGGTACGCGACGGGTTGATCTGGCGCGTCAACGAATACGCGTCCCTGGTGCGCGAACAACCGCAAACAAGCACTGCTGCGAGCTTGCGTCCGGCCGTTAGCCGTCTCGGGCTTTCACCGCGACAGTTGAGTTTCATGGCTGAGGACCTGCAACAGTACTTCCAGCGTCAGCAGCCTTATCTGGACCCCGAACTCGACCTGCAACGGGTGGCGAAGGAATGCGGGTACAGCCGCAATCAGATTTCCTATCTGCTGAATCAAGTGTTGGGCCAGAGTTTCTATCGCTACGTGAATCAGGCACGGCTGCAACATTTGCTCAAGACGCTGGATGCCGCCACGCCACCGTTGCGCATTGATGAACTGGCATTTGCCGCCGGCTTCAATTCGTTATCGGCGTTCTACAGTTGTTTCCGCCAGCACACAGGGCTGTCGCCCAAGGCTTACGTCAAACAAATTTCTTTGCGTGCACGCGCGCACGACAGTCCCTGAGCCCACGCACTAGGATCGACGCCATCGAAGTTTGAGTGGCGGATTCTTGCATGTCGGCGTGGCGCACTATCAGTTTGTGGATGGATCAACTCGACGAGCCCTTGTTGGCGCGTCCCGCGCTGGAACACGATCTGGACGTCGACGTCGCCATCATCGGCGCGGGATACACCGGGCTCTGGACCGCGTACTACCTCAAGCGCCTGGCGCCAGGTCTGGACATCGCCATCATCGAAGCGCAAACCGCCGGTTTTGGCGCTTCGGGCCGTAACGGCGGCTGGCTGATGGGTAACCTGCTGGGCGAAGACCGCCTGCTGGCCGGTTTGCCGCCGGACCAACGTCGGGAATCCTTCGATCTGCTGCACAGCATTCCCGATGAAGTAGAGATTGTCATCGAACGTGAGGGCATCGACTGCGATTATCGCAAGGGTGGCGTGCTGTATTGCGCCGCACGCTATCCCGAGCAGGAAGCCAGTCTGCGGAGCTACCTCGACAAGCTTTACAGCCAAGGCCTGACCGAAAGCGATTATCGCTGGCTCAGCCCGGAGCAGCTGGCGCAACAGATCAGAGTTGCGAAGCCTTATGGCGGTATCTATGCACCGCACGTTGCGACCATTCACCCGGCAAAGTTGGTGCGAGGTCTGGCAGAAACGGTCGAGCGCATGGGCGTCAAAATCTACGAAAACAGCGCGGTCACGCAATGGCAGTCGGGGAGTTTGCGTACTGCCAAGGCTCAGGTTCGCAGTCGCTGGATCGTGCCGGCGGTAGAGGGGTATTCGGTCACTCTGCCACCACTCGGCCGCTATCAGTTACCGGTCCAAAGCCTGATTGTGGCCACTGAACCACTGTCCGCCGCGACCTGGGATGAAATCGGCCTGAGCCGCGGCCAGGCGTTCAGCGAAAGCAGCCGGCAGGTCACCTACGGCCAGCGCACCGCGGACAACCGCCTGGTGTTCGGCGCCCGGGGCGGCTATCAGTTTGCCGGCAAGTTGCGCCATGACTTTGACTTGACCACCAGCGAAGTGGAGTTGCGGCGTTACCTGTTCGGCGAACTCTTCCCGCAACTGAAGAACGTGCGGATTACCCACGCGTGGGGCGGCAACCTGGGCATGTCCCGGCATTTCAGGCCGCACATGCTCTGCGATCAGGCCAGCGGCATTGCTTTGTCCGGCGGTTATGGCGGGGAAGGCGTGGGCGCCAGCAACCTGGGCGGCAGAACCCTGGCGGATCTGATTCTCGAGCGCGATACCGAACTGGTTCACCAGCCTTGGGTTATCCCCCAGGGCGGTCTCGACACGCTCAGGGCCTGGGAGCCGGAACCCTGCCGCTGGCTGGGTTACAACGCGATCATCCGCAGCTTCGTCCACGAAGACCAGACCCTGGCCAACCCGGCCACGGCCCCTTGGCGCCGCAAACTGGCGAGCAAGGTGGCGGGGTTCATGGAAGGTTTCATGCAGTAAACGGCGCGCTCTTCATCTATAGGCTCAATCGACAGGTATTCCCATGGGCATCACGCAATTCAAGAACACCGCAACACTGGAACTGGAAGAGTCGAACCCCGTTGCCGTGCCGCTGGGAACGCCGGTGGCGGTGGCTTCAACCACCAGCGTTGAACGCGACGACGGCGTCGAAACCGGCGTCTGGGAATGCACGCCCGGCCGCTGGCGTCGGCAGATCGTTGCGCAGGAATTCTGTCACTTCATCCAGGGCCGCTGCACCTTCACCCCGGACGACGGTGAAACCCTCTACATCGAAGCCGGCGATGCACTGATGTTGCCGGCCAACAGCCTCGGCATTTGGGACATCCAGGAAACCGTGCGCAAGACCTACGTTTTGATTTTCTGACTTTTTGAATTTGATCCTTTGATTGCCTGCCAGCCCTCCAATAAAAAGCACAAAAGCCCATACAGGAATCGACTCATGATCCGAAAGACACTGACCCTGGCACCCCTTGCGCTTGTCGCGTCCCTCAGCCACGCCGCCGAGACCGTCAAGATTTACAACTCGTCGGACTACATCGCCCCGGACACCACCAAAAACTTCCAGAAAGAAACCGGCATCGCCTTCAGCTACGACGTCTACGACAGCAACGAAACCCTCGATGGCAAGCTGATGACCGGCAAATCCGGGTACGACGTGGTGTTCCCGTCCAACCATTTCATGGCGCGGCAGATTCAGGGCGGGGCGCTGAAAAAACTCGACAAGAGCCAGTTGCCGAACTGGAAGAACCTGAACCCGGTATTGCTCACCGCGTTGCAGACCAACGATCCGGGCAACGAGCACGGCTTCCCGTACCTGTGGGGCAGCACCGGCATCGGCTACAACATCGCCAAGGTAAAAGCCGTGCTGGGTGACAACGCGCCGGTGGATTCCTGGGACCTGATCTTCAAGCCGGAGAACATGGCCAAGCTACAAAAGTGCGGCGTCGCCATCCTCGACAACGGCCCCGAACTGCTGCCGGCCGCGCTGAACTACCTGGGGCTGCCGCACCACAGCAAGAACCCGGAAGACTACAAAAAGGCTGAAGCACTGCTGATGAAAGTCCGCCCGTACGTCAGCTATTTCCACTCATCCAAGTACACCAGCGACCTGGCCAACGGTGATATCTGCGTGGCCGTCGGCTTTTCCGGCGACATCCTGCAAGCCGAAAACCGTGCCAAAGAAGCCAAGAACGGCATCGATATCGGCTATGCCATTCCCAAGGAAGGCGCCGCCATCTGGTTCGACATGGTCGCCATGCCTGCCGATGCCCCGGACGAAAAGGCCGGCTACGCGTTCATGAACTACCTGCTGCGCCCGGACGTGATGGCCAGCATCAGCAACTACGTGCACTACGCCAACGGCAACCAACAGGCCGACAGCCTGATCGACCCGGCCATCAAGAACGACACCAAGGTGTATCCGAGCCCGGAAATGATGGGCAAGCTGTTTGCTCTTGAGGCGATGCCGCTGAATATTGACCGGATTCGGACGCGGGTGTGGAACAAGATTCGGACGGGGAGTTGAGGGTTCATGTTTTGTAGCCATTGCGGTCGCTCGGGCTTGAAGGCAACGCTGTAGATTTCTGGTCCCCTTTCAATGGATCAGGAGGCAATGGAATGCCGGTTTGTACAAATTCGGGTCAGCTACGTGTCGGTCGCTTCTCTGAGTCAGGACGTATTTATCTGCTAACGGTTGTCGTTGACCAACGACAGCCGTTTTTTGCTGATTGGCGATTGGGGCGGTTGGTTGTTCGTCAACTGCGTATGGCCCAGGAAGAGGGGTGGGCCGACTTTTTGACGTGGGTTGTGATGCCTGATCATATGCATTGCTTGGTGCAGCGGCACGACAAGACACTGGCGGAGTTGATGTGCCGAATAAAATCTCGGAGCAGTTTGGCGGTCAATCAGGCATTAGGGAGGCAAGGGCAGTTATGGCAGAAGGGCTATCACGATCGAGCGATCCGCAGGGAGGAGGATGTGAAGGATCTTGCTCGGTATGTCGTGGCCAACCCGATACGAGCGGGTCTGGTGACACGAGTGCATGATTATCCGCTTTGGGATGCGTGTTGGTTGTAATAGTCAGGCGACTGCTTCGCAGCCGAACGCAGCCTCGCAGGCTCGGCAGCTGCTACAAAGATTGCGGTGCGCACGGATCCTGTAGCAGCTGCCGAGCCTGCGAGGCTGCGTTCGGCTGCGCAGCAGTCGTCAAAATCTCAAACCCGCCACAAATCCGTCTGATATCAATCCACTGGCACTCATACTAATAAGTCCAAAAAAACGAGACACCTTCGACAAAAAACAACTTACCTCTATTTAATATTTAAATACGCAATTGTCAGACAATTAGTCCGAAACCCTCAACTTAAAACTATATTTCGACAGCGCAGGCATTGTTTCCGGGTACTTGCTGGAGTTACACAATTTGACGTCAAAAAAAATGTAGACGTTTGATTTCGAATTGTGTCAGTTTTCTTTCGCCTTCATTGGGCGAGTGATAGGACGATCTCGCCAGAGATTGTCGCTATCTGACAAAAACTGTTCCATTGCTAAACAAGGAAGTGTGTTTATGTCGAAAGTTAAAAACAACGCTATTGATCTTGCCGAACAGGCCTTTTCGCCATTGCAAGCATTGGCTGCGCCCAGTTCCGCGTACAACCAGATCGACAGCTTCAGCCATCAGTATGACCGGGGTGGCAATCTCACGGTCAATGGCAAACCCTCCTACTCCGTCGACGAGGCAGCGACCCAATTGCTGCGTGACGGCGCTGCCTACCAGGACAAGGACGGCAGCGGCAAAATCGAACTGACCTACACGTTCCTGACCTCGGCGTCGTCGAGCACCATGAACAAGCACGGGATTACCGGCTTCAGTCAGTTCAGCGCTCAACAGAAAGCCCAGGCGGTGCTCGCCATGCAATCCTGGGCCGATGTGGCCAAAGTCACCTTCACCGAGAAGGCCACAGGCGGCGACGGTCACATGACCTTCGGCAACTACAGCGGCGGCCAGGACGGCGCAGCGGCATTCGCCTACCTGCCAGGCACCGGAGCCGGTTATGACGGTACTTCCTGGTACCTGACCAACAGCAGCTACACGCCAAACAAGACGCCGGACCTGAACAACTACGGTCGTCAAACCCTGACCCACGAAATCGGTCACAGCCTGGGCCTGGCCCACCCCGGCGACTACAACGCCGGTGAGGGCGCGCCGACCTACAACGACGCGACCTACGCGGAAGACACCCGCGGCTACAGCCTCATGAGCTACTGGAGTGAAAGCAACACCGACCAGAACTTCAGCAAGGGCGGCGTCGAAGCCTATGCGTCCGGCCCGCTGCTGGACGATATCGCCGCCATCCAGAAGCTCTACGGTGCCAACACCACCACCCGCACCGGTGACACCACTTACGGCTTCAACTCCAACGCCGGTCGCGATTTCCTTAGCGCGTCTTCGTCGTCGGACAAGGTCGTGTTCTCGGTATGGGATGCGGGCGGCAAGGACACCCTGGACTTCTCCGGTTTTACTCAAAACCAGAAGATCAACCTCAATGAAACCTCGTTCTCTGACGTTGGCGGCCTGGTGGGCAACGTGTCCATTGCCAAGGGTGCCACCATCGAGAACGCGATTGGCGGTTCGGGTAACGACCTGCTGATTGGTAATGGCGTGTCCAACGAACTGAAGGGCGGTGCCGGCAACGACATCCTCTTCGGCGCGGGTGGGGCGGACAAACTGTGGGGCGGTGCAGGCTCGGACACCTTTGTGTTCGCGGCCAGCAGCGATTCCAAGCCGGGCGTAGCGGATCAGATCCTCGATTTTGTCAGCGGCCTGGACAAGATCGACTTGACCGGCATCACCAAAGGCGCGGGCCTGCACTTCGTGAGCTCGTTCACTGGTGCGGCAGGCGATGCAGTGTTGACCTCTTCGGGCGGTAACAGCCTCTTGTCGGTGGACTTCTCCGGGCACGGCGTGGCTGACTTCCTGGTCAGCACCGTTGGCCAGGCGGCGTTCTCGGACATCGTGGCTTGATTCAAGGCTAAAAGGAGCGCGACGCTTGCTGCGTCGCGCTCTGTCCTTGCATCGATGCGCGCTGTGCGTAAGGCTACACGCCGGAGTTAAAAGCCCTATGACCCATAACGCCTTTACCTACAGAACAACTGCGTGGCTTTTGGCGACGCTGATGATGTTTCTTGGAGATGTTGCCATGGCAAGCAGCCTGAAATTAGCGGACCCCTCGGAACTCGTCGGGAAATGGCAGGCCACCTTGATAGCCAAAACGGACTCGCCCGAGTCTCAGGCGCTGCAGGATAAGCCGTCGAACGTTTGCATCATTGCGCTTGAAGCGAACCAGACCCTGGGCGAGGGCGCTGACTGCCTCGGTGCCTGGCTGCCAGAGATGGCGATTGGTTGGTTCACGGAGCCGGATGGCATCGCAGTCACCGGCAAGGAAGGCTCAAGAATTGTGTTTTTCAGCCGACAGCATGAAGGGCTTTATCAAAGCACTTTGAAGTCGGGTCTGATCATTACGCTGGAGCGTGTTGCGCGTTAAGCGAAAAGTGCCGAACCGACGTAAGTGTTGAATATAAAGCGCTTGGTTTCCGTTATAAGCGACAGATCAATAACCGAACTTTTATACAGCATAAAAAGTTGTTATTCATTTGTAAGCGCTAATGGACAAAGAATGTCTCGACCCGTGTGCGGACAGTTAATTGAAGCCTCGCCAAAAAAGGGCGAGAAATATCATCTCAGGAAAAATCAATGAAGATGGCGAAGGCCCCAGCCACCGCACCGTTATTCAAGGCACTGGGCGACTATAAAAGCATCCTGATCAGCGTCGGTTGTTTCACCGCGTTAATTAACGTGCTGATGCTGGTCCCGTCGATTTACATGCTCCAGGTCTACGACCGCGTGCTGTCTTCGCAAAATGAAACCACCCTGGCCATGTTGTCGCTGATGGTGGTCGGATTTTTCGCCTTCATCGGTTTGCTCGAGATCGTGCGCAGCTTCATCGTCATCCGCATCGGCAGCCAACTGGAGCGCCGTTTCAACCTGCGGGTGTATCAGGCCGCGTTCGAGCGCAACCTGCTCAACGGCGAGGGCAACGCCGGACAGTCCCTCGGGGACCTGACCCACATTCGCCAATTCGTCACCGGTCCGGCGCTGTTCGCGTTCTTCGATGCGCCGTGGTTTCCGGTCTACCTCTTCGTGATTTACCTGTTCAATGTCTGGCTCGGCGTGTTCGCGACCGTGGGCGCGGTGGTGTTGATTGGCCTGGCTTGCCTCAACGAGGCGATGACCAAAAAGCCCTTGGGTGAAGCCGCCGGTTTTTCCCAGAAGTCCAGCCAACTGGCCACCAGTCACCTGCACAACGCCGAAACCATTCAGGCGATGGGCATGCTCGGGGTGTTGCGCAAGCGCTGGTTCCAGGTGCATTCGCGTTTCCTCGGCCTGCAGAATCAGGCCAGCGACACCGGCGCCATCATCAGTTCCCTGAGCAAGACCTTGCGCCTGTGCCTGCAATCCCTGGTCCTGGGCCTGGGGGCGTTGCTGGTGATCAAGGGCGACATGACCGCCGGGATGATGATCGCCGGTTCCATCCTGATGGGCCGCGTCCTGAGCCCCATCGATCAGCTGATTGCGGTCTGGAAACAGTGGAGCGGCGCCAAGCTCGCTTACCGTCGGCTTGATTCGCTGCTGCAAGCGTTTCCACCCAGTGACGAGGCCATGGCGCTGCCACCGCCGAAAGGCCAGATCACCTTCGAACAAGTCAGCGCCGGTCCACCGGGGCAGCGTGCGGCGACCCTGCACCTGGTCAATTTCAGTCTGGGTGCCGGCGAAGTGTTGGGCGTGCTCGGCGCCTCCGGCTCCGGCAAGTCGACCCTGGCCCGGGTGCTGGTCGGCGTCTGGCCAACCCTCGGCGGTACCGTGCGGCTCGACGGCGCGGACATCCACCGCTGGAACCGCGACGACCTCGGTCCATACATCGGTTACTTGCCTCAGGACATCGAATTGTTCAGCGGCAGCATCGCCGAAAACATCGCCCGTTTCCGCGAGGCCGATCCGCAAAAAGTCGTTGAAGCCGCGCAACAGGCGGGCGTCCATGAATTGATCCTGCGCATGCCGCAGGGCTACGACACGGTGCTCGGCGAGGACGGCAGCGGCTTGTCCGGCGGTCAGAAGCAACGGGTGGCATTGGCCCGCGCGCTGTACGGCAACCCAAGCCTGGTGGTGCTGGATGAACCCAATTCCAACCTCGACACCGTGGGCGAAGCGGCACTGGCCAGCGCCATCGCGCACATGAAAGCCCAGGGGACCAGCGTGATTCTGGTGACCCATCGCTCATCGGCGCTGGCCCAGGCCGACAAATTGCTGGTGCTCAACGAAGGGCGTTTGCAGGCTTTCGGCCCAAGCCAGGAAGTGCTCAAGGCGCTTGCCGGTCACCAGTCAGGCGCCCAGGAACAGCAACGCGAAAAAACGCCGCAAGCACCGGGCGGGCTCAGCATGAGTCGCCAGTATCAGCCCACGACAAGGAATTCGGGTGTATGAGCAGCGCTCGCATGAATACTGAAAACGAAGCGACGATGGAACACGATTACATCGCCGAACGCCCCGAGCGTGATGCGCGTTTCTTCGCCCGCATGGGCTGGATCCTGGCGATCGTCGGTGCTGGCAGTTTCTTCACCTGGGCAAGCCTGGCGCCGCTCGATCAAGGCATTCCGGTGCAAGGCACGGTGGTGGTATCGGGCAAGCGCAAAGCCGTGCAATCGATGAGCAACGGCGTGGTCAGCCGGATTCTGGTGCGCGAAGGCCAAGTGGTGAAGCAGGGCCAGCCGCTGTTCCAGCTCGACCAGACCCAGGTCGCGGCCGACGTGCAATCGCTGCAAGCGCAATACCGCATGGCCTGGGCCAGCCTGGCGCGTTGGCAGAGCGAACGGGACAACCTCAAGCAGGTGAATTTCCCCGCTGAACTGAGCAACGATCCCGACCCACGCCTGGCCTTGGTGCTGGAAGGCCAGCGGCAATTGTTCAGCAGCCGCCGCGAAGCGTTTTCCCGCGAGCAGGCAGGCTTGCGCGCCAGCATCGAAGGCGCCGGTGCGCAATTGGCAGGCATGCGGCGCGCGCGTACGGACCTGACGGCTCAGGCCAGTTCGCTGCAACAACAGCTGAGTAATCTCCAGCCCTTGGCGGACAACGGCTACATCCCGCGCAACCGGTTGATGGAATACCAGCGGCAACTGTCGCAGGTGCAGCAGCAATTGGCGGAAAACAGCGGTGAAAGCGGCCGGGTGGAACAGGGCATCCTCGAGTCGCGCCTGAAACTGCAACAGCACATCGAGGAATACCAGAAGGAAGTCCGCACGCAACTGGCCGACGCCCAACTCAAAAGCGTGACGCTGGAAGAGCAACTGACCTCCGCCGGCTTCGATCTGCAACACAGCGAAATCATCGCCACCGCCGACGGCATTGCGGTCAACCTTGGGGTTCACACCGAAGGCGCAGTGGTCCGCCAGGGCGAAACCTTGCTGGAGATCGTGCCGCAAGGCACTCGCCTGGAGGTGGAAGGGCACTTGCCGATCAACCTGATCGACAAGGTCGGCACCCACCTGCCGGTGGACATTCTGTTCACCGCGTTCAACCAGAGCCGTACACCAAGGGTGCCTGGCGAAGTCAGCCTGATCTCCGCCGACCAGATGGTCGACGAGAAAACCGGTGCGCCGTACTACGTGCTGCGCAGCAGCGTCAGCGATCAGGCCATGGAAAAACTCAACGGTCTGGTGATCAAGCCCGGCATGCCGGCGGAAATGTTCGTGCGGACCGGTGAACGTTCACTCCTCAACTATTTGTTCAAACCGCTGCTCGACCGGGCAGGCTCCGCGTTGACCGAGGAATAAGGATGTTCGGCTGTATGAATAAGCTTTCAATACTCGCAGCCACCCTGGCGTTGCTGACGTGCAACAGTGTGATGGCCGCCATGGGGCCGTTCGATATCTACGAGCAAGCGTTGCGCAATGACCCGGTGTTCCTTGGCGCGATGAAGGAGCGGGATGCCGGCCTCGAGAACCGCATTATTGGCCGTGCAGGCTTGCTGCCAAGGGTGGGTTACAACTACAACAAGGGCCGCAACACCTCTAAGGTCACCCAAATTAATGAAGGGCGGCCGGACTTCACTGAGGACCGCAACTACAGCAGTTACGGCTCGACCCTGACCCTGCAACAACCGTTGCTCGATTACGAAGCCTATGCGGCGTATCGCAAAGGCGTGGCGCAGTCGTTGTTTGCCGACGAAGCGTTCCGCGGCAAGAGCCAGGAATTGCTGGTTCGTGTGCTGGAAAGCTACACAAAGGCGTTGTTCGCCCAGGATCAGATCGACATCGCGCTGGCCAAGAAGAAAGCCTTCGAGCAGCAGTTCCAGCAGAACGAACAGATGTTCCGCCAGGGCGAGGGCACGCGCACCGATATTCTCGAGGCCGAGTCCCGTTACGAACTGGCGACTGCCGAGGAAATCGAGGCGCGCAACGAGCAGGACGCGTCCTTGCGCGAACTGGGCGCATTGATTGGCGTGCCCGCTGTCGACATCACGGATCTGGCGCCGCTGGACCAGAACTTCCAGACCTTCAGCCTGCAGCCGGCCAACTACGACACCTGGCACGAGATGGCCGTGGCCAACAACCCGAACCTGGCTTCCCAGCGCCAGGCGGTGGACGTCGCGCGCTATGAGGTCGAACGCAACCGTGCCGGGCATTTCCCGAAAGTCAGTGCGTATGCCTCGGTGCGTCAGAACGAATCGGAAAGCGGCAACACCTACAACCAGCGTTACGACACCAACACCATCGGCATTGAAGTCAGCGTGCCGTTGTACGCGGGCGGCGGGGTGTCGGCGTCGACTCGTCAGGCCAGCCGCACCATGGAGCAGGCCGAGTACGAACTGGACGGCAAGACCCGGGAAACCCTGATCGAGCTGCGGCGGCAATTCAGTGCCTGCCTGTCCGGGGTGAACAAACTTCGGGCCTATCAGAAAGCCCTGAAGTCGGCCGAAGCGCTGGTGGTCTCGACCAAACAAAGCATCCTGGGCGGTGAGCGGGTGAACCTGGATGCGTTAAATGCAGAACAACAACTATTTACCACCCGCCGGGATTTGGCGCAGGCAAGGTATGACTACCTGATGGCCTGGACCAAGTTGCATTACTACGCCGGGACCTTGACCGAGCAGGATCTGGCCAAGGTGGATGAGGCATTCGGACAGGGCCCGAGGACTCAATGATGAACTTGTAGCAGCTGGCGAAGCCTGCGTTCGGCTGCGAAGCAGTCGTAAAACCTGACAGCGCGGTTTGTCAGAAGACCGAATGGCGACTGCTGCGCAGCCGAACGCAGGCTTCGCCAGCTGCTACAGGGAGATGTGTTGCTCGACTGCATCAAACAAGAATTCTAAAAACGCCAAAAAAGCGAGATGTGATGAACATGGACGTACAGATCAAGCCGATGTCGGTCGGCACGCTATTGCTCTGGATTTCAGTAACGCCGGGATCGGCCCAGGCGCTGAATCAGGAAACCGGCACCCTGGGCGATGCCGCCAGTTGGCGTACCGTAGAGTTCCAGCGTGACTGGGGACTGGCCCGCATGCAGGCCGACCAAGCCTACGCCGCCGGCATCACCGGCAAAGGCGTGAAAATCGGCGAGCTCGATTCAGGCTTCGATGCGGCCCATCCCGAATTCGCCACCGACCGTTACCACACGGTGCTGGCCAGCGGCAGTTACGTCGACGGCTCACTGTTCAATGTCGACGGCACCCTCAACGCTAACAACGACTCCCACGGCACCCACGTCGCGGGCACCATCGGTGCCTCCCGCGATGGCGCCGGCATGCACGGTGTGGCGTACAACGCGCAGGTCTACGTCGGCAACACCAACAAGAACGACAGTTTTCTGTTCGGTCCCAGTCCCGATCCGCGTTACTTCAAAGCGGTCTATAACGCCTTGGCCGATGCTGGCGTGCGGGCGATCAATAACAGTTGGGGCAGCCAGCCGCCTGACGTCAGTTACCGCACCCTCGGCGATCTGCACGCCGCTTACGCGCAACACTGGAACAAAGGCACCTGGATTGATGCGGCGGCTGACGTTTCCCGTCGCGGTGTGATCAACGTGTTCAGCGCCGGCAACAGCGGTTACCCGAATGCCAGCGTGCGTTCGGCCTTGCCGTATTTCCATCCGGATTTGGAAGGTCATTGGCTGGCGGTGTCGGGGCTGGATCTGAGCAATCAGCAGAAGTACAACCAGTGCGGGATCGCCAAGTATTGGTGCATCACCACCCCCGGCGCGAAGATCGACAGCACCATTCCCGACGCCGGTTATGCGATCAAGTCCGGCACCTCCATGTCCGCGCCGCATGCCACCGGCGCCCTGGCACTGGTGATGGAACGCTATCCGTACATGACCAACCAGCAGGCGCTCGAAACCCTGCTGACCACTGCCACCCAACTCGACGGTTCCACCACCCAGGCGCCAAATACCCGCGTCGGCTGGGGCGTGGCCAATCTCGAACGGGCGATGCGCGGGCCGGGGCAATTGCTCGGGCGCTTCGATGCCAATCTGGGAGCAGGGCAGAGCGATGTCTGGAGCAACGACATCTCGGACAACGCGCTGATCCAGCGGCAGAGCGAAGACACGGCCGAACGCAATGCCTGGCAACAGACCTTGAGCACCAAAGGTTGGCAGAACGGTGTGCCGGCCGGTGCCAGCCAGCAGGATCAGACGGATTACGCCGTCGGCATGGCTCGCGATTCAGCCGCCGCCAGCCGGGTCTACGAAGGCAGTTTGATCAAGTCCGGTGCCGGACGCTTGATGCTAACCGGCGACAACAGCTATCGCGGGCCGACCACGGTCAATGGTGGTTTGCTCTCGGTCAACGGTTCGCTGGCATCAGCGGTGACCGTCAATGACAGCGGCACGTTGGGCGGGTCGGGCCGAATCGGCGCACTGACGGCCAACCGTGGCGCTACGGTTGCGCCCGGCAATTCCATTGGCACGTTGCAGGTCAGCGGCGACGTCACGTTCGCACCCGGCTCGACCTACGCGGTGGAGCTGTCGCCGACCGCCAGCGACCGGATCATCGCAGGTGGCACGGCCACGGTCAGTGGCGCGACGGTCAGCCTGTCACTGGAAAACAGCCCGACCTTGCTCAGCACTCAACAAGTGCAAAGCCTGCTCGGTCATCAATACAACATCCTGCAAGCAGCCGGCGGTATCCAAGGCCAGTTTGGCGCGGTGCTGCCCAATTATCTGTTCATTGGTGGCAGCCTCGATTACGCCGCCACCGGCGTTCAACTGAATGTGGAGCGCAACGACACGACTTTCGCCAGCGTCGGCCAGACGCCGAACCAGCGCGCCGTCGCCTCCGCCGTGGAAGGGCTTGGGGCGGGTAATCCGGTTTACGAAAGCCTGTTGCTGTCGCCCACCGCGACGTCCGCACAAGAGGCGTTCCAGCAGTTGTCAGGGGAAATTTATCCGGCGTTGGGCTCGGTGCTGATCAACGACAGTCGTTACCTGCGTGATGCCGTCGGCGAGCGGCTGGTTGACGCCAAAGGCACTCAAAGCAATGGCTGGATCAAGGCACTGGGTGCCTGGGGCAAGACCGATGACCGTCATGACACCGCCGGTTACACCACCTCGATTGGCGGCTTGCTCGCCGGTGTCGATGGCGCGATCGACGAGCAAACCCGGATCGGCCTGGTCACCGGCTACAGCGACAGCTCGGTGAGCATGGGCTCGGGCACTCATTCATCGGCCAAGGTCGACAGCTATCACTTGGGCGCTTATGCCGGCCGTGAGTTGGGCGCCTGGCGCCTGAGTGTTGGCGGTACCTACAGCTGGCACCGCGCCGATGTCAAACGTGACCTGCAATACGGCGACGTCAGCGCCAAGCAGAAGCCCAAGGTCGATGCCGGCACCACGCAAGTGTTCGGCGAGGCGGCGTATCGCCTGAACCTGCAACCACTGGCGCTCGAACCTTTTGCCAACCTGGCCTACGTACACCTCGACACCGAAGGTTTTACCGAAAAAGGTGATGCCGCCGCACTGAAAAGCAGCGGCGACACACGTGACGCAGTGCTCAGCACATTGGGTGTGCGCGCATTGAAAACCGTGAACCTGTCCGGCCAGCAGAAGCTTGAGCTGGGAGCCAGCCTCGGCTGGCAGCACAACTTGAGTAACACCGATGCCGAGGAACACCTGGCGTTTGCCAGCGGCAGCACGGCGTTCTCGGTGGAGGGTTCGCCCATGGTGCGCGATGCGGCACTGGTCGGCGCCCATGCCAGCCTGGCCCTGAGCCGCGGCATTCGCGTGAACCTCGATTACACCGGCCAACTGGCCAGCCGCGAGAAGAGCCATGGCGTAGGGCTGAGCCTCAATTGGCAGTTCTAACGCGAACCCTGTAGCAGCTGGCGAAGCCTGCGTTCGGCTGCGCAGCAGTCGCAAAATCAGACACTGCGGTCCGTCAGGTAAACGGTGCTAGCAGGGTTTACGACTGCTTCGCAGCCGAACGCAGCCTTCGGCAGCTGCTACACGGGGCGTGTTTCACAACATAAAAGTGTGCTTTCAAGGAACAGGATTTTCACAACACAACTAAGGACGGTAGCTGGATGAATAAGAAGTACAACAACCTTGCCTTGCTCTGCGCGTTAGCCTCAATAGCCACCGCGCAGGCGGCGCCCTACGTGGAAAACGGTCGAGCAGGCGATCCCAACAGCTGGCGCAGCGCTGAATTCAACGCTGACTGGGGCTTGGGCGCCATCAACGCCCAGGATGCCTACGCCGCCGGTTACAGTGGCAAAGGGGTGAAGCTGGGGATCTTCGATCAACCGGTTTACGCCCAGCACCCGGAATTTTCCGGTGCCAACAAAGTGGTCACCTTGGTCACCAGCGGTATCCGCGAATACACCGACCCCTACATCCCGGTCAAAGCCGGCGATGCGTTTCGGTATGACGGTTCGCCCTCGGTTGGCTCCGACGGCAAGCTCGGCTCCCACGGCACTCACGTCGGCGGGATCGCCGCCGGCAGCCGCGACGGCAACCCGATGCACGGCGTGGCGTACAACGCGCAAATCATCAGCGCCGACAACGGCGACCCGGGCCCTGAAGACGGCATCATCCTCGGCAACGACGGCGCGGTGTACAAGGCCGGTTGGGATGCGTTGATCGCCAGCGGTGCGCGAATCATCAATAACAGCTGGGGCATCGGCATCACCGATCGTTTCGATCTGGGCGGCCGTGACCCGGCGTATCCGCACTTCACCGTGCAGGACGCGCAACTGCAGTTCAATCAGATCCAGCCCATCCTCGGCACGCGCCAGGGCGGTGCCTACGACGGTGCAATCGCGGCCGCTCGCAGCGGCATCGTGACGATCTTCGCCGCCGGCAACGACTACAACCTGAACAACCCGGACGCGATTGCCGGGCTGGGCTATTTCGTTCCGGAAATCGCACCGAACTGGATGACCGTCGCGGCCCTGCAGAAGAACCCGGACCTCAACAGCCCGGACCTTTACAACATCAGCACCTTCTCGTCGCGCTGCGGCTACACCGCGAGCTTTTGCGTGTCGGCACCGGGCAGCAAGATCTTCAGCGCCGTCATCGGCGGCACCAATGCCGATAACATGACCATCGGCTACGCCAACAAAAACGGCACCTCCATGGCAGCACCGCACGTCGCGGGCGCGGTGGCGGTGCTGATGGAGCGCTTTCCGTACATGACCGGCGCCCAGGTGGCCAGCGTGCTCCGCACCACAGCCACCGACATGGGCGCACCGGATGTCGACGCGCTGTACGGCTGGGGCATGATCAACCTGCGCAAAGGCATCGATGGCCCGGGGATGTTTGTCACCGAGCAAGACATACCCGAGGAATTCCGCATCCAGGGCGCCTACGGTTCCAGCCAGTTTGTGGCGGACTTGCCGGGCATCGGCGCGATTATCGACGCGGGCAAACCGACCGAACGGGTGTGCAACGACGTGCATTGCGGTCTGGACGTCTGGCGCAACGACATTTCCGGTCATGGTGGCCTGACCAAACAGGGCATCGGCACGCTGGTGCTGACCGGCGCCAACACTTACGCCGGCCCGACGCTGGTCAATCAGGGCCGATTGGCCATCAACGGCTCGCTGCTCTCGGCGGTCACGGTCAACGACAGCGGCATTCTCGGCGGTAACGGCCGCATCGGCGCATTGACCGCGAAAAGCGGCGGCACCGTGGCGCCCGGCAATTCCATCGGCACCTTGCAAGTGGCGGGCGACGTAATCTTCGAGCCTGGCTCGACTTACGCCGTGGAATTGTCGCCAACCAGCAGCGACCAGATCGTCGCGGGCGGTAAAGCCGTGATCGATGGCGCCACCGTCAGCCTGTCCCTGGAAAACAGCCCGACTTTGCTGACCACCAGCGAAGTGCAATCCCTGCTCGGCACCCAATACAACATTCTGCAAGCGGCCGGCGGCATCGAAGGGCGTTTCGGCGCCGTGCTGCCGGATTACCTGTTCATCGGCGGCACACTCGACTACTCGGCCAATGGCATCCAACTGGCGGTAGAACGCAACGCCGCCTCCTTCGCCAGCGTCGGCCAAACCCCGAACCAACGTGCGGTCGCGGCTGCCGCCGAGCAACTGGGCGCGGGCAATCCGCTCTATGAAACCTTGCTGCTGTCGCCGACCGCGGCTGTCGCGCAACAAGCGTTCCAGCAACTGTCCGGTGAGATTCACCCGGCGATTGGCACATTGCTGATCAACGACAGCCGTTACCTGCGCGATGCCGTCGGCGAACGCCTGCGTGAGCGTGATCTGTTCGATGCCGCGGCACCGACCGATGACCGCAGCAATGCCTGGGTCAAAGTCCTCGGCGCCTGGGGCAAAAGCGATGGCGGGCATGACAACGCCAGTTCCAACAGCTCCATCGGCGGCTTGCTGGCCGGTGTCGACGGTCTGATTGCTGAAGATACGCGGCTGGGTTTCGTCACCGGTTATAGCGACAGTTCGTTGAGCATGGGCGATGGCACGCATTCATCGGCCTCCGTCGACAGCTACCACTTGGGCGCCTACCTGGGCCATGAAATCGACGCACTGCGCTTGAGCGTCGGTGGCGCTTACAGCTGGCATCGCATCGACGTGAAACGCGACCTGCAATTCGGCGACGTCAGCGGCAAGCAGAAATCCAAACGCGATGCGACCACCGCACAACTGTTTACCGAAGCCGCGTATCGCCTGGACCTGCAACCGCTGGCACTGGAACCGTTCGCCAACCTGGCTTACGTGCACCTCAACCGCGACAGTTTCACCGAGAAGGGTGATGCCGCAGCGCTCAAGGGTGGCGAAGACAACCGTGACGCCGTGCTCTCGACCCTCGGTGTGCGGGCGAGCAAAGCCATTGCGCTGTCGGACAAACAGCAGCTGGAACTGTCCGGCACCCTGGGCTGGCAGCACAACCTGAGCAACACCCGTTCCGAAGATCATCTGGCCTTCGCCAACGGTAACACCGGGTTCAGCGTGCAGAGCGTGTCCCTGGATCGAAACGCCGCCGTCATTGGTGCGCGGGCCGGTCTGGCAGTGGCTCAGGATGTGCGGGTGAGCCTGGATTACAACGGACTGCTGGGCTCCAACGAGAAAGACCACGGTGTAGGTCTGACACTCGACTGGCAGTTCTGATTTCACGCAAAGGAAGCAAACAACATGGGACTGTTTGATTACGAAAATGCTGACGGCAAGGCGTTGTACAGCGACGCCATCGCGTTGACGCTGTATGCGTACACGCCAACCGGTCAGCCGCTGCCGGCCACCGCTTGGGCGCCGATTGGCGCTACGCAGCTGGGTTATCAAGGAAAGGTCGGTGCTCAGGGCACCTTCTATGGCGAGAAGGAGGGCTTCACCAGCGCCGAGGCCGAAGTCCTCGGCAAGTACGACGCGGCGGGCAAGCTGATCGGTATCGGCATTGCCTTCCGTGGCACCGGCGGCCTGGGGTATAGCGACACCTTCGGCGACATGAAGAACAACCTGCTGGCCGCCGTCGGCCCGGTGGATTACGCGACGAACTATGCGAAAAATGCCTTCGACAACTTGCTCAAGGACGTCGCCGCGTTTTCGATCGCCCATGGCCTGAGCGCCAAAGATGTGATGGTCAGCGGCCACAGCCTCGGCGGGTTGGGGGTCAATAGCCTTGCTGAGCTGAGCGGCAATAACTGGGGCGGTTTCTACAAGGACGCCAATTACATCGCGTTCGCCTCACCGACCCAGAGCGCCACCGGCACCAACGTGCTGAACATCGGCTACGAGAACGACCCGGTATTCCGGGTACTCGACGGCACCACGTTCAGCAGTGGTTCCCTGGGCAAGCACGATGGTCATCAGGATTCGGCGACCAACAACATCGTCAACTTCAATGACCAGTACGCGTCCACCGCGCAGAACCTGGTGCCGTTCAGCATCCTCAATCCGCTGAACTGGTCGGCCCATGGCTCGTTGGGCTATGCCGACGGTTTGAACCGGGTGATCGACTCGCGTTTCTACGACCTCACCGACAAGGACTCGACGCTGATCGTCTCCAACCTGGCGGAATCGTCCCGGGGCAAAACCTGGGTCGAGGACCTCGGTCGCAGCGGCGAGCCCCACACCGGCAGCACCTTCATTATCGGCACCGACAGCAACGACTTGCTCAAGGGTGGTGCCGGCAATGACTTCATCGAAGGCCGCGACGGCGACGACCGGTTCCGCGATGACGGTGGCTACAACTTCCTGCTGGGCGGCAAGGGCAGCAACACCTTCGAATTGCAGAAGCCGCTGCAGAACTTCAGCTTTGCCAACGATGGCGACGGCACGCTGTATGTGCGCGATGCCTATGGCGGCATCAGCATGACCCGCGACATCGGCGCGCTGGTCAGCAAGGAGTCGGGGTCATGGTGGGGAAGCAAGGAGGTGACCTACAGCGTCACCGCCAACGGCTTGCTCAACGGCAGTGAACTGACCGACTACAACCACTCGCTCAACGGTGATGCCTACGGCAACACACTGGCGGCCAGCATCGACGGCGACTGGTTGTTCGGCAATGCCGGCGACGACCTGCTGCGCAGCGACAAAAGCCAGGTGACCTTCGTCGGTGGCGCAGGCAATGACGTGATGCAGGCGTCGGGTGGCAATAACACGTTCCTGTTCAGCGGCGCCTTCGGTTTCGACGCGATCAATGGCTACCAGGGTAACGACAAACTGGTATTCCTCGGTGTTCAGGGCGCGGGGCAGGGTTATGACTACAAGCAACACGCTTCGCAGTCGGGCCATGACACGGTGCTGAAGGTGGGCGACTTTGCCGTGACTCTGGTGGGAGTGGGGCTGGACAACCTGTCGGCTTCAGGCATCACGTTTGCGTAAAGGCTGCATGCACTAAATGCTCCGGGGCGCCTCGGGAGCGAGGCGTCCTGGTTGTGAGCTATCTCTGACAATTCCAACAAAAGAGAGGCAATACCAATGGGTGTGTATGACTACAAAAACTTCGGCACAGCCGATTCCAAAGCGTTATTTACCGACGCGATGGCGATCACGCTGTATTCCTATCACAACCTCGACAATGGCTTTGCCACGGGTTACCAGCACAACGGCTTCGGCCTTGGCTTGCCGGCGACCCTGGTCACTGCACTGCTGGGCGGCACCGATTCCCAGGGGGTGATTCCCGGTATTCCCTGGAACCCCGATTCGGAAAAAGCCGCACTGGAGGCCGTGCAAAAAGCCGGCTGGACGCCCATCACGGCCTCGCAGCTGGGCTATGACGGCAAGGTCGACGCTCGCGGAACGTTCTTCGGCGAGAAGGCCGGGTACACCAGCGCGCAGGTCGAGATCCTCGGCAAATACGATGCCCAGGGACACCTCAGCGAAATCGGCATCGCCTTTCGCGGCACCAGCGGCCCACGGGAAACCTTGATCAGCGACTCGTTCGGCGACGTGATCAACGATCTGCTGGCAGCGTTCGGCCCCAAGGATTATGCGAAAAACTATGTAGGCGAAGCCTTCGGCAATTTGCTCGGCGACGTCATGGCCTTTGCCCAGGCCAATGGCCTGTCGGGCAAAAATGTGCTGGTCAGCGGCCACAGCCTCGGCGGGCTGGCGGTCAACAGCCTGGCGGACTTGAGCACGGACAAGTGGTCCGGGTTCTACAAGGATTCCAACTACATCGCCTACGCATCCCCGACCCAGAGCAGCACCGACAAAGTGCTCAACGTCGGCTATGAAAACGACCCGGTGTTTCGAGCGCTCGACGGTTCGTCCTTCAATCTGTCGTCGGTGGGCGTGCACGATGCCGCCAAGGCCTCGGCAACCGATAACATCGTCAGCTTCAACGACCACTACGCCTCGACAGCGTGGAATGTGCTGCCGTTCTCCGTCCTCAATCTCCCGACCTGGATCTCGCACCTGCCGACCGCCTATGGCGACGGCATGAACCGGGTGATTGAGTCGAAGTTCTACGACCTCACCAGCAAGGATTCGACGATCATCGTCGCCAATCTCTCGGACCCGGCGCGCGCCAATACCTGGGTTCAGGACCTTAATCGCAACGCTGAAACCCACAAAGGCAGCACGTTCATCATCGGCAGCGACGGCAACGACCTGATTCAGGGCGGCAAGGGCAGCGACTACCTGGAGGGGCGCGACGGTAACGACACCTTCCGTGACGGTGGTGGCTACAACATCCTGTTGGGTGGCAAGGGCAGCAACGTGCTGGACTTGCAGCAGTCAGTGAAAAGCTTCGACTTTGCCAATGACGGCGCCGGTAATCTCTACGTCCGTGATGCCAACGGCGGCATCAGCATCACCCGGGACATCGGCAGCATTGTCACCAAGGAACCGGGGTTCTTGTGGGGGCTGTTAAAAGATGACGTGACGCACAGCGTCACGGCTAATGGTCTTGCAGTCGGCAACAACCTGACCCAGTACGCGTCATCGGTGAAGGGCGGCGCGGGGTCCGATACGCTCAAGGCGCATGTGACGGGCGACTGGTTGTTCGGTCTGGACGGCAACGATCACTTGATCGGCGGCAAGGGCAACGATGTGTTTGTCGGTGGGGCGGGGAATGACCTGATGGAATCGGGGGGCGGAGTTGATACGTTTTTGTTCAACGGTGCGTTTGGTCAGGACAGGGTGGTGGGGTACGAGGCTAACGACAAGCTGGTATTTCTTGGGGTTCAGGGGGTGGCGCCGAATGATGATTATCGGGCTCATGCCACCGCGGTGGGGCAGGATACGGTGCTGACGTTTGGCGCGGATTCTGTGACGTTGGTGGGGGTTGGGCTGGATAGTTTGGCTGGCTCAGGGATTGTGATTGCCTGACAGTGATGTGGCGCCGGTAAGGGCCTCATCGTCGGAACGCCGCCCGGAGCCGGCTCACTCCCACAGGGGATCTTCAGTGCTTGCAAAATCCCTGTGGGAGCGAGCCGGCTCCGGGCGGCGTTCCGACGAAGAACGATAACGCGGTAAACCGGCTGAAACACGTGACCCGACAGTCACCTGCGGACTCCAATACCTTGCAACAACAGGATTGAGTACTGGATCAGGAGATTAAGGAACGTGAGTAACAGCAAGAGGCACATCATCGGTTTGGCATTGGCCCTGTTATCGGCAAGTGCCGCCGCAGAATTGCCTCACAGCTCGATTTTAAGCCGCTTTGGCATGACGCCAGATCAACTGCCGGCACCGGTATCGCCGGAAACCGTGGAACCCCTGGAAGAGAAAAGCCGTTTCCAGCTCCAGCCGGAACAGCCCTTTTTGACATTGCGTTCGGGGGAAAAGCAACCGGAGATCACCGGCAACATCAGCATCGATCACGCGATGCAGCAGGATTACGACCGTTGCAAGAAGATTCATGAAGAATTGAGGCTGCGGGGAGGGAAGTTCATCTCCTGCGACAACACTACGCCGTGGATGCCTTAGTTACTCGGTGTTTGTGATGGCCTCATCGCGAGCAGGCTCACTCCCACATTTAATCTTCAGCGAACCTGGCAATTGGGCACAACAAAGATCAAATGTGGGAGCGAGCCTGCTCACGATGAACGATAACTCGGTCTTCAGTCTTCCTCGCGAACCGTGGCCACGTCGTTGGCATTGACCTTCACTTTCGCGCCAGAAATATCCTCAAACTCGTAAAACCCGTCCTTGGTCTTGGTTTTCGGCATGTCCTTGGTCAAATACTGGGTGCCGTTCTGCAGGGTCACGACCGTTGGCGTGGAGCAACCGGCCAGGGCCAGGAAGGCCACCGCTGCCAAAGGCAAACCCAGAGTCTTGATATTCATACCCACCTCTCAAAAAATGCTAAAAAAAGCCGCTATGCCGGTTGGTGCCATGGATCGGCAGAAAGTTCGATGGCCACCCGAAAATAGCCAAATAGCGCAGCCGCTTATCTTTTTCCGTTTGCACCGGATGCGCCGTAGCTGGTATCTGTACGCATAACCAGTACTCGCTTGCCATGGCCCATTTTCCCTGTGACTGTAAATCCTCTCGACGACCCGTTCTACTACTTGAACAACTTCATGCAAGTGCTTGATTGGCTTGAGCATCGCTATGCCGATGTGCTGAGCGTCGAGGAGCAAACCTTCATCCGCGAATTCAGTCGGCAACCCCGCGAGTCCCGGGCGCTGCTGGTCAGGATGGTAATGCGCAAGGGTTTGCATTTCAGGGCCGGAAAATTGAGTTACGTCGAGATCGGGGACATCTCCAGCGCTGCCGAGCCGTTGCTGGCGGCAGGCTGGATCTCTGATCAGTCGCCGCTGCGGATCGAGGAACTGTTCGACGTTCTGCTCAAGGGCGAGATTCTTCACTGCTTCGGTGCTGCCATCGAGCAACCGAAAGGCAAAAAGACCGAATGGCTGGCGTGTCTGAGCGAGCAGTTGTGCGAGGAGCAAAGCTTCGCGCAGTGGTGCCCGCAACTGAACGACCGGCTGTTCACGCTGACCATCATGGACTTGTGTGACCGCTTGCGGCTGATGTTCTTCGGCAACCTTTATCAGGACTGGTCGGAGTTCGTGCTGGCCGATCTCGGCATCTTTACCTATGAGAAAGTCGAATTCTGCGCCGAGTCCCGGGGCCTGCGCTGCCGTGAAGACGTGGAGGCCTGCCTGTTCCTGCATCACTGCCAGCAGCGTTTCGAGGCCGGCGAGGCGGCGGCGGCCATTGTCGAGCAGGTCAACGGGCTGGCACTCGACAACCCGTGGCTGCAACGACGCCGGGGCAAGCTGTTGTTCCAGATCGGCCAGCACTGCGAACGCATGGCGGATTTCTCCACGGCACTGACTATTTACCGCGACTGCGCCTACCCCGGCGCACGCGTGCGCCTTATTCGTGTGCTGGAGCGCTGCGGTGAATATCAGTTGGCCCTGCATCTGGCCGCGCACGCGGAGCAATCGCCGGAAAGTGCCACCGAGCATCAGCATGTGCTGCGTGTATTGCCCAGGCTACGGCGCAAACTGGGCGGCCCGGCGATGAAACGGCCATCCCCTCGGGAAATGCTGCGACTGGACCTTCAATTGCCCAGGACCGATCTGGCGTTGTCGGTCGAGTTTTACGTCCAGGCGCATCTGGCGGAGGATTCCGCGCCGGTGCATTACGTCGAGAACAGCCTGATCAACTCGCTGTTCGGGCTGCTGTGCTGGCCGGCGATCTTTGCACCGTTGCCGGGGGCGTTTTTCCACCCGTTCCAGCGCGGGCCGGTGGACTTGCTCAATGAAGACTTTCATGGGCGTCGGGCGGATTTGTTTCAGGCTTGTCTCGCCGAACTCGATGACGGCCGCTACCTCCAGACCATCCGTGAACGTTACGTCGCCAAGTGGGGCGTGCAGTCACCCTTCGTGTTCTGGGGCGCGCTGAGCGAAGAACTGCTGGACCAGGCCCTCGATTGCCTGCCGGCCGAACACCTCAAGCACTGGTTCAATCGCCTGCTGCTGGACATCAAGGCCAACCGTGCCGGCATGCCGGACCTGATCCAGTTCTGGCCGCAGCACAAGACCTACCGCATGATCGAAGTCAAAGGCCCCGGCGATCGCTTGCAAGACAACCAATTGCGTTGGCTGGAGTTCTGTCATGAACATCAGATGCCCATCGCCGTCTGCTATGTGCAATGGGCGGAGCAGAGCGCTTGAGCTACAGCATTGCGGTGCGGGCGCTGTGTGAATTCACCGCCAAGGTCGGCGACCTCGACCTGCGATTTACCCCGTCGCCGACCGCGCTGGAGGGCATCGTCGGGCACCGCACCGTTGCCTCGCGTCGAAGCGAGGGTTATCAAAGCGAAGTCGCCCTCGAAGGCCTGTACGAAACCTTGAGGGTAAAGGGCAGGGCGGACGGCTATGACCCGGAGCAAAACTGCCTGGAAGAAGTCAAAACCTATCGCGGCGACCTGAGCAAGCAACCGGCCAACCACCGGCAACTGCACTGGGCGCAGGCGAAGGTCTACGGTTGGCTGATGTGCCAGAAGCTGGAGCTGGCGCAGATCAATCTGGCGCTGGTGTACTTCGATATCGTCAGCGAAAAGGAAACCTGTCTGGTCGAGGCCTTCAGCGCCGGGGAACTGGAGCAGTTCTTCGTGCATCATTGCGAGCTGTTCCTGCAATGGGCCGAGCAGGAAATGGCCCATCGCGAGGCGCGCAATCGCGCGGCGCAGCAATTGGCGTTTCCCCATGCCGACTTTCGTCCGGGGCAACGGCACCTGGCGGAATCGGTGTTCAAAGCGGTCAGCACCGGTCGTTGCCTGATGGCCCAGGCACCGACCGGCATTGGCAAAACCGTGGGCACGCTGTTTCCGATGCTCAAGGCCCTGGCGCCGCAGCGATTGGACAAGGTGTTTTTTCTCACGGCGAAAACGCCGGGGCGCAAACTGGCGCTGGACGCCGCGCAAGTGATCCTTGATAGCGTCAGTGCGCCGCCACTGCGGGTGTTGGAGATGATCGCCCGGGACAAAGCCTGCGAGCACCCGGACAAAGCCTGTCACGGTGAATCCTGTCCGTTGGCCCAGGGTTTTTATGATCGTCTGCCGGCCGCCCGCCAGGCCGCCAGTGAGCTGAGCCTGCTGAACCAGAGCGCAATGCGCGAGGTGGCATTGGCGCATGAGGTTTGCCCTTATTACCTGAGCCAGGAAATGGCCCGCTGGGCAGACGTGGTGGTCGCCGACTACAACTATTACTTCGATTTCAGTGCGCTGCTGTTCGGCTTGGCCCAGGCCAACAACTGGAAAGTCGCGGTGTTGGTGGATGAGGCGCATAACCTCGTGGAGCGCGGCCGGCAGATGTACAGCGCCACGCTCGACCAGTCGACCCTCAACGGGGTGCGAAAAACCGCACCGGACGCGCTGAAAAAACCGTTGCAGCGGGTCAATCGAGAGTGGAATGCCCTGCACAATCTGCAACTGGCGCCGTATCAGGCTTATGACAAGGCGCCGGAAAAACTCCTCCAGGCGCTGTCTTCGTGCAGCGCGAGCATCGGCGATTATCTCAACGATCATCCTCAGGGCCTGGACAGCGCCTTGCAGGGTTTTTACTTCGACATGCTGCAGTTCTGTCGCGTGGCCGAACTCTTCGATGAGCAGTTCCTGTTCGACATCAGCAAGCGCGACCTCGAACGCAAACAAAACCTGTCGCAACTGTGCCTGCGCAACGTGGTGCCGGCCGGTTTCATCCGCCCGCGCCTGACCGCTGCGCGCAGCACGGTGCTGTTTTCCGCGACGCTGAGCCCTCGGCATTACTACGCGGACCTGCTGGGTACGCCGCCTAACACGGTGTGCATCGATGTGGAATCACCGTTCCATGCCGACCAGTTGAAAGTGCACATCGTCAGCCAGATATCGACCCGATTCGTTCACCGCCAAGCGTCCCTCGAACCGATTGTCGAACTGATCGCCCGGCAATTCAGCCAACGCCCCGGCAACTACCTGGCGTTTTTCAGCAGCTTCGATTATCTGCAGCAAGTGGCACAGTTACTGGCCGAGCTACACCCGCAGATCAACCTGTGGTCGCAGTCCCGGGGCATGGCGGAAGGGCAGCGTCAGGCCTTTCTCGATCAGTTCACCGCGCACAGCCAGGGCGTCGGTTTTGCGGTGCTGGGAGGAGCGTTCGGTGAAGGCATCGACTTGCCCGGCGCACGCCTGATCGGTGCGTTCATTGCCACCCTGGGGCTGGCGCAGCTCAATCCGGTCAACGAGCAGTTGAAGCATCGGATGGCGGCGATTTTCGGCGCTGGTTACGATTACACCTATCTATACCCAGGCGTGCAGAAAGTGGTGCAGGCGGCAGGACGGGTGATCCGCACTCAGCAGGATCAAGGGGTGGTGATGTTGATTGATGACCGGTTTGGCGACAGCAAAGTGAAAAATTTGCTGCCGCGCTGGTGGTCGGTTGAACAGACGCATTTTCACTCTATTGCGTAGGATTTTTTACCTTTTAAAACAGTGACATATCTTGCAAGACTCGCTCATTTTAACAAACAGCGAAACACCGCTTTATTCAAAGGGCCGGCATCACTTTCAGCCGGTTCGTTGATAAGGAAATCAAGGCATGTCCTCCGCACCGAATTACGCTTATACCCCTGAGCAGGTCACGGCAGCGTTCAATGAAATCAAAACCACGCTGTTCCGCGGTATCACGGCTGAGGTAACGCCCAAAATCCTGGTGGTTGCCGGGCTGCAAGGGTCGGGCAAAACCTTCCTGCTGGAAAACAAACTCCTGCCGACCCGACGCTACGACAAATATGTTCGTCTCTACCTGCCCGAATACCGACAAAAACATCCTCAATACGCGGAGATGATCAAGCTCGGCGTCCTGCATGCCTACGAGCATACGGAAGCCTTCGTCCGGGAAGTCAGCAAGAAAATCTTCACCGAAGCCTTTACGCTCAAATACAACATCATCATGGAGTGTGCTTTCGACGATATCGAGTTTGCTGTCTTCCCACCGCTGGCAACGACCGCCGGTTATCAGTTCGAGGTCCATATCGTCGGCTGCACACAAGCGTTCGCTCACCTGTCGAGCATGAAAAGAGCACTCAAAAGCCTGGAGAAACAGGAACTCGAAAGGTTCGTCACGTTATCGGCACTTGAGACCAGCATGCATAACACGCAAGCAATCATCCTGGCGTTCGAGACGGCGGCAAAAGCGGTCAATGGTTCCCAACTGTATGTGTACGAGCGCGGGTTCGGCGCGTTGAAAGAGCGCGCCTTGCGTGCCCAGAGCACCTATGCCAAGGCTGCCGACGGTACTGTCACCGTGACGACATCCAAGGTTGTTTTTGCCTACAGCGCCTATTTCAACATTGCCAATAACCACGTCCTCACGGCGAGCGACCGGGACGAAGTGCTCAAAGAGTGTCATGTGGCGTTGCACAAGGCTCGGGCTCAAGCCCAGTATGTCCCGAACGCTGTCTACAACGACCTGTACGCCTACATCGTCAAATACGTGAACCGCTGAGCAGGCGCACCCATTCGGCGGCGAAGCGATGACAGTCTCCCGGCCAGCGGGCGGTCAGCAACTGGCCATCGCGGACGACGAAACCTCGTTGTGGCTGGTCCGTCGAATCACGTACCGCGAGGATTGGGCCCCGCTGGAAATCCATCGGGCTGGACAGGGCGGCGGTAACTTCCGCTTCAACGGTTTTAGGATAAGTTCGGTAGTAGCGTCCGAGCCAGGCGGCGGTAATTGCCCAGGCAGGCAGCTCCATTGTGTTGGCCACCAGTGCGGTGACCTTGCGGCCCTGCAATACCGAAAGCCCGGAATCGGGGTCGAGCGTGCGGGCGAGCAACAGCACGCCATGACAGACCGCCGCCACCGGTTTGTCGGCCTTGAAAAAGTGCAGGGCGATCCGCCGGGCCTGCTCGGACTCCAGCAAGCTGCGCATGCCCTTGGCATGCCCGCCAGGAATCAGCAGCCCTTGGAACTCGCTGGGGTCAATCTCGTCATAGCACAGCGGTTTGCGAAATGACGCGTCTTCGATCATCCGGGCGTAGCTTGCAAGGTCGGCCTTGCGCGTCATCAGCAACGGGTTCAATGGGCCGAAGCCGATATCCACCAGGCGTGAGTCGGCGTAGGCGGGCAAGCCCTCGGGTGACGCGAAGCGCACCTCGATGCCGGCCTTGCGCATGGCTTGCCATGGAACGCTGCTCTCAGTGGGATCGTAGTCAGAGGTGGGCAACAGAATGAGGATCATCGGGGGGGCGCCTTGAATCGGCCAGGATGGCGATTGGCGTCGAGAATAGGTGGTCAGGGCGTTATGCTCCAGTGTGCGGCCGTTTTCTGGCTTTCCAAACCGACGGTTTGTCGCATACTCCATAAAAATAACAATCACGGGTGTGATCGATGAGCGATAACCAGTCCAAAACCTACTCCATCGAGGAAATGCGTTTTCGCCTGCTGATTGATGCCGTGGTGGACTATGCGATCTACATGATTGATCCCGACGGCATCATTACCAGTTGGAACTCTGGCGCCAGGCGTTTCAAGGGGTATGAGGAGGCGGAGATCCTCGGTGAGCATTTTTCGCGGTTTTATACCGAAGAGGATCGCCGTGTCGGTATGCCCCAGCGTGCGCTGGATACGGCGATTCGCGAAGGTCGTTTCGAGGGCGAAGGCTGGCGGGTTCGCAAGGACGGCACGCACTTCTGGTGCCATGTAGTGATTGATCCGATTATCGATCCATCGGGCAAGTTGCTGGGTTTTGCCAAGATCACCCGGGACCTTACCGACCGCAAAATGGCTGAAGAAACCCTCAAGCAAAGCGAGCAGCAGTTTCGTTTGCTGGTTCAAAGCGTCACTGACTATGCCATCTACATGCTTGCCCCGGATGGACGCCTGACCAACTGGAATCAGGGTGCCCAGCGGATCAAGGGCTACCGGCCCGAAGAAGTCATCGGTCAGCATTTTTCGATCTTCTACACCCCTGAAGACCGCGAAGCCGGGGAACCGCAACGCGCGTTGGAAACGGCTACGCGGGAGGGGCGCTTTGAGAACAGGGCCTGGCGCGTGCGCAAGGACGGTACGCGGTTTTTTGCCCATGTCGTGGTCGATCCGATTTGGGGCGAAACGGGTACTTTGTTGGGCTTTGCCAAAATTACCCGTGACATCACCGAAGCTACGCAAGCTCAGAAGGATCTGGAAAAAACTCGAGAGGCGTTGTTCCAGGCGCAGAAGATGCAGGCCATCGGCCAACTCAGTGGCGGGATTGCCCACGACTTCAATAATCTGCTGACGGTCATCCTTGGCAACCTGGAAATCGTGCGCAAACGCGTAGGCGAAGATCCGAAAGTCACGCGATTGGTGGACAACGCCACCCAGGGTGCCTTGCGCGGTGTATCCCTGACCCAACGCATGCTGGCGTTCGCCAGACGTCAGGAACTCAAGTCCGAATCCGTCGAGATACCTGCGCTGGTGGAAGGGATCAGCGGACTGTTGCGCAGCTCCCTCGGGCCAGCCGTGCAGCTCGAAACACGCTTTTTCCCCGAACTCGTACCGGTCATGGCCGACGTCAATCAACTCGAACTGGCGGTGCTGAACCTGGCAACCAACGCTCGGGATGCCATGCCTGACGGCGGTAAAATCGTCATCAGCGCCAGGACAGAAGACGTCCTCGACCAATCAGTTTTGCTGCTGCCGGCTGGCCAATATGTCTGCCTGAGTGTCACCGATACGGGCGAAGGGATGGATGAACTCACCCTGGCGTCTGCGATGGACCCGTTTTTCACCACAAAAGGAGTCGGCAAAGGCACGGGGCTGGGGTTGTCGATGGTTCATGGCTTTATCGAGCAGTTGGGCGGTCGATTCATTCTCAAGAGCCAGAAGGACATTGGCACGGTCGCCGAGCTATGGATACCCGTCGCCACGGCTGCTTCGGTCACCAAGCCCGCTGCAGCGGAAGTGGAAGCGCCGCCGGTGGCTCAATTGTGTGTAATGGTCGTGGACGATGACAGCCTGGTGTTGACCAGTACCGGCCTATTGCTGGAGGACCTCGGCCACCGGGTGATCAGCGCGGTGTCCGGTGCACAAGCGCTTGCAATGTTTGACGTCGAGCAGAATATTGACCTGGTTATCACCGACATGGCCATGCCACAAATGAACGGCGCGCAATTGGCGCAGGCCATCCGGACTTTGAAACCGGACCTGCCGATTATCCTCGCCACGGGCTATGCCGAGCGCCTGGAAGGTTTCGCCACCAAGCTCCCGCGCTTGTCCAAACCCTTTACCCAACTCAATCTGGTAGAAGTTATTGCCTTGGCCATGAAGTGACTGGCGTTGCGCTCAGCCGTCCGCGTTCTTCTTGAAGCCGCGCAGGTTCATGGCACACAGGCAAAATTGCAACACGATCAATGCATAGGCGTGGGTGTGGTAACCCCAAATCACCCACAAGAGGTTGCTGACGATAAAACAGCTGAACCCCCACACCCTGCGCGAAGATTCTTGCGAGCCGATCAGCCACGCCGCTAGCACCGTGACCAGCATCGCCGGCCATTGCACCCAATCGAGAGCTTCCATTCGCAGTCCTTAAAGTCAGCCTCTGTCTCCGGAGGACCACGGCGGCGGGGCACCGTTCGAGAGATTTGCCTCTTCTGGTTTTTTTACTTCGACCGGAAGCCTTGGCAGACGCATTAAAATTCGGCTGAACTTTGCGCTGACAGGTTTCATCAGATGCTTTCCCAGTCCACGTGTGATGCTTGTGCCCAGAATACTGACCGAACAGCCCGCCGATGAAGCCATGACCGAACACAACGCCAAGATGTTCGGCTCGCCAAAGGAGCGCCTGGATTTCTACCGTCGTGAAATCCAGTACGAAACCAGCATCCTCGCTAATCGAACCGATGCTTATCTGGCAGCGCAATCGTTCCTGTTGATTGCCTTCGCCTCCTGCATGTCCAACCTCAATCCCGAGTGGGGAAAACTCTTCACCCTGGTGGTGCCGCCGTTCCTTGCACTGCTCGGGTTACTCAGTTCGCTGAACGCCTGGCCGGGGATTCGTGCGGCCTATGACATCATCGATCACTGGCACTTCAAGCAAAGTGAGTTGCTGCGCAGCGAGCCATTAATGGGGCTGGCGTACGATGAATCGCCGCTGTTCAGTGAGATGGAGTCGTCGCACAAGGGTTACCGTAAATCGCTGCTGTTTTCCGTGCGCACGCCGTGGATCTTCGCAACTTTCTGGGTGTTGCTGGGCACCTATGCGGTTTACATCCAGGTCACCAACCCTGGTGGCTGATCCGCCAGATGCCTGATGCAAGCAGGCTAGTTAAGCCGTAACGCGATCCGTAGCAGCTGGCGAAGCCTGCGTTCGGCTGCGCAGCAGTCGTGAAATCAGACGATGCGGTGTTCAGTAAGACCGCAACCTCAAGTTTTACGACTGCTGCGCAGCCGAACGCAGGCTTCGCCAGCTGCTACAGAAATTGCGTTTTCACGAAATTGCTTCTTTTTTATCAGCCTTCCGAATCAAGCCGCCATATTAGGTGCGCTGATTTCTTTCTTGTACTGAGCCTTAAGCGTTTCCATCTGCGCCCCCAACTCTTCCAGCGTGGCTTTGCCCAGCAGCTTTTTGGCTTCAGGGAACATTTCTGTTTCCTCTTCTTCGATGTGGTGTTCCAGCAGCTCCTTGACAACTTTCACTCGACCCGAAAATTCCGGGGTGGAAGGGTCGGTGGCTTTCAGGTCCGGCAGCACCAGTGAATCCACGGTGCGATGTTCTTCCTTGGCTTCGTAGTACATGATCTCCTGTTCTTTGCCTCCGGCCTTTTTGTACGCTGGATACAGGATTTCTTCTTCGAGGCGAGTGTGGATGGCGATTTCCATTTCAAGTTTGGCCAGCAGCTCGGTGCGTTTTTTAACACCACGCTCGGTGGACTCGCTCAACTGAGTCAGGATGCCCTTTACGCGTTCATGGTCGGCTTTCAACAGGTCGATGGCGTTCATGGTCGAATCTCTCAAGTAATCACGGGGATGAGCGCAAACGGTCTCATGGCCGTAGGTCGCTCATAGACCTGGAGCATTTGTCGTGCCGACTTTTGGGCTTTTATTTACACCATAAAAAACAGTAAGTTGAGACGGTTGATGGCGCATTGAGGTCGTGCAGGCTGCATGAGTCCGGAGATTGACTCATGCAGTTCGCGGCGTGGTGTTATGTCTCGCAAAAAATGGGGTTGCAGAGAACGCTTTCTGCGGCAACGCGATTTCTGTAGCAGCTGGCGAAGCCTGCGTTCGGCTGCGCAGCAGTCGTGAAATCAGACGATGCGGTCTATCAGGAATACCGCAACCTCAGGTTTTACGACTGCTGCGCAGCCGAACGCAGGCTTCGCCAGCTGCTACAGATTTGCGTAGCCGGGTTTAAACCCGGTCTTCGAGCTGCTGGCGCAACCGGTGGGAGTTGTTCACGGACATCGGGATCGGCGGAAAGTCTTCGTTGAGTAATCGCAGGTGCTCAATGGCTTCCTGAAATTTCAGATCAGCCTTCCTGCGCATCGCCTGATAGCGATCAAACAGTTCCAGGTCCATATCGCCAGCCTCAAGCATTTCAAAGGCGCAGCGGCTGAGCGACTGGGCTTCTTCGAACATAAGGCGATTGGATTCCAGGGCGAACGCCCGGCAGGCTTTGATTTGATCGGAGGTTGAACAGTGAATCATGACCGGCACCTTAATCTTTTCCGAGGTTCCTTTTGAACGGCGTCGTTACCACAGTGGAACCGAACCTGTCGGGTCCCGCCGTGCAAGAAATCCAGGCGGAATTAAGGTTGTGACTACCGGGTTGTGCAGGGATTTCAAATTTTTGAAGGCGAAAATTCGTTTGATCCGCCCATAAATGCTTGGATAAATAATCAAATAACTTGTTTCTTGCGCCGTTCATAACGGGCGAGGGTGGGTTGCGTGCTGATTCCGTGGATCAGGATGCTTAACGCGACCACGGACAAGGTCAGGTCGGTGCACAGGGTCGCGACCGACTGGCCCAGCCCGTGATTCAAGGCATAGAACAGGTAATACAGGCTGCCGATGCCGCGTATGCCGAACCAGCCAATCAACAGTCGCTGACGCCAATCGAGTAATCGACCCCACGGCATAACGACGACACTCAAGGGACGAATAACGCAAAACAACACCCCGCCGACCAGCAGGGCGCGCCAGTCCCAATGAGCGACCAGTACAACGCCAAGCAGCGTTACCAGAAACACTTCCATGGCCCGTTCCACGAGACTGCCGAAGGCGAGCATGTCTCCCATCATGATGCCCGCAGCGACCTGGGTGTCTTCAAGGTGTTCGGTATCGCCATGCACCGCGTGCTGCGGTTCGACGTTCTGGTGCCCGACGACGGGCTGGACCAAATGCTCGGCAGGTAGCTCGGCATTGCCCGTTGACTTGACTTCTTCCTGCCGCAGCCCGAGGCCGGCGGCGAATACCGACAGAAACCCGTAAGCATGGATTGACTCGGCCCCGACGTACGCCAAGGCAATCAAGGCAAGCGCGAGGTAATCATTCGGGGACAGCGTACTGTCATCATTTTTGATCCGCAGAACCAATGTCAGGCGCCCGATGCCGCGCCCCATCCAGTAACCCGTCAGCAAACCGGCCGGGACGGCCCAGAGCAGACTGCGCAGTACCCAGTCGCCAAACCAGCCGGGGTTGCCGTCGTGTTGCAGCAGGAGCAGGCCAAGGATCACGAACGGAAAAGCAATCCCGTCATTGAGCCCGGCTTCACCGGAGAGGCCAAACCGCACGCTGTCGTCATCCCGCGCGTCGTTGACCTGGACCAGGGCGGCGAGCACCGGGTCGGTAGGCGCAAGGATCGAGCCGATCAGCATCGACGCGCCCCACGACAATTGCAGCCCGTAATGCAGCAACAGGCAGATGCCACCAATGGTCAGCAGCATGACCGGGCCGGCCAGGCCGAACGCGACCCGCCAATTTTGATGCTTGAGTGGCGAGCGTAATTTCAGGCCACAGACAAACAAAGAAAAGAGCACCGCGACTTCCGTCAGGTGCTCCATCCAGATCGACGCGTCTGCGGTGTCCAGCTTCAACAGCCCGAGCCCGGCCGGCCCGATGCCGACACCCAGCACCAGGCACACCGCTGACGTGGTAACCGGCATCCAGCGCAGGTAGGACGAGGTCAGTGCCAGCGTCAGCAGTACGGCACCCAACACGGCCACCCATAAAATGAAACTCATGCTCGGTTCTCGCTGGGGGTGGGCCGCGTTTTTGGGCCTCTGGGGATCAACCGACTGTCGCGCGCAGGTATTCAGGCGTCAGCACGTTGAACCACAGCAGAATCATCGTCACCAGCATAGTCACCAATACCAGAAGCCCAACGCCCCAAATGCACGTGGCATTGAGCAAGCCCTGTTCCTTGCGCTCGTGCATGAACGTCGGCAGGCCGACAAACAGCAAAAACGTCGAATAGGCCGAAGCCGCCATCAGCACAATGATCGCCAGCCAACGACTCGGGTACAGCCCGGCAAACCCGGCCAGGAAGAACGGCGTCGCGGTATAGGCAGCAAAACCGATGCATTGATTAAGGGTTGGCCGCGCGTCGAAGCTGCGCGACATCCAGCGGATGAATCCCCCCATCACCGCCACGCCCGCGAGGATGGTGACGTACAGCAGCACGCAGAGTTGCAGCGCGCTATGGGTACTGAGTTTGACGGTTTCGTTCTCGGCCAGGCTCCAGCCGACATAGGTGGTCCCGATAAACAGGCAGACGGCGGGGATCAACGCGAGCAGCAGCAAGTGCGCGAGGTAATGGCGCGGGTGCGCTTCCTCTTCGCGGCGAATATCCGTCCAGGCGAAATTGGGCTGAGTGAAGAGTTTGACGATAGGTGCGGACATGACGACCTCCTCGAGCGGCCCGTGATGGGGGCCCTAAAGGTATTGAGCGGGGGGATTTGGCAGGGGTTCATTTTTTCGCGAGTCCGCTGAGGTCCTTGTAGCAGCTGCCGAGCAACGCGAGGCTGCGTTCGGCTGCGCAGCAGTCGTAAAACCATTCAACCACGGAGTATCAGGAAAACCGTGTATGCGGATTTACGACTGCTTCGCAGCCGAACGCAGCCTCGCGTTGCTCGGCAGCTGCTACAAGGGATCGCGTCACAACATCGGTTTACCGCCGGTCACGCCGTAGCGTTGCCCGGTGATGTAACTGGCTTCGTCCGACGCCAGCAGCACGTAAATCGGTGCCACTTCCACCGGTTGTCCCGGGCGGCCCAGCGGGGTTTGCGCGCCGAAATTCTGCACCTCTTCATCGGGCATGGTCGAGACAATCAGCGGTGTCCAGATGGGCCCCGGCGCCACGCAGTTCACCCGAATGTTTTTCGGCCCGAGCATCTGCGCAAGGCCGCCGGTGAAGTTGGCGATTGCCCCCTTGGTCGTGGCGTAAGCGAGGAGGGTGGGCTTGGGCATGTCCGAGTTGACCGAACTGGTGTTGATGATCGAACTGCCCGCCTTCATGTGCTTCATCGCGGCCTGGCAGATTCTGAACATGGCCGTGATGTTCACGTCGAAAGTCATCACCCATTCTTCGTCCGGGATGTCTTCAAAATTCTCGTGAGTCATCTGGAACGCGGCGTTATTAACCAGAATATCGATCCGGCCAAAGCGCTCGACCGTCTTGTCCACCAGGGCCTGGCATTCCACTTTTTGCGCCAGGTCGCCGGGCAGCAGTATAGATTGACGACCGGCCTGTTCGACCCAGCGTGCGGTTTCCTGCGCGTCTTCGTGTTCATTGAGGTAGGCGATCGCGACGTCGGCCCCTTCACGGGCGAAGGCGATGGCGACCGCTCGACCGATGCCGCTGTCGCCCCCGGTGATCAGCGCGATCTTGCCGTCCAGTCGGCCCGAACCTTTGTAGCTTTGTTCGCCACAGTCCGGGTACGGGTCCATTTTCTTTTGGGAGCCGGGAACAGGCTGGCCTTGCTTGGGGAAGGGTGGTTTTGGATAGTCAGTCATGGGAAATCTCCGATCTCTGGGCACAGGCTTCAAAGGGTTGACCCTGGTGTTTTGCCTTGAGTTCGGTTGGATTTCAGCGGGTTCCCGAATACCCGACCCCACCCAAATCCCCTGTAGGAGCGAAGCTTGCTCGCGAAGGCGGTGTGTCAGTCATACATGTGTCGACTGGTACGCCGCTTTCGCGAGCAAGCTTCGCTCCTACAGGGATTTGTTGTGTTGTCAGGCTTTCAGGGTGCGCAAGCTGCGCTCCATACGCGCCAAACCTTCTTCAAGCAACGACCGCGGGCAGCCGAAGTTCAGGCGCACGAATTGCCGGGCGTTGTCGCCGAAATCCAGACCGGGGCTCAGGCCTACCTTAGCCTGGTCGAGGAAGAACTGCTGCGGGTTGTCCAGTCCCAACGCCGAGCAATCGAGCCACGCCAGATACGTGCCTTGCGGAATGTTGATCGTCACACCCGGCAAACGGCTGCGAACCGCTTCCACCAGGTAATCCCGATTGCCTTGCAGGTACGCCTTCAACCCGGCCAGCCACGGGCCGCCTTCGCTGTAGGCAACGCGGGTCGCTTCCATGCCCAATGGGTTGACGCTGTCGACCATGCCGCAGCGGGCGTGGTTGACCTTCGCTCGCAACGCCGAATCCTGAATGATCATGAAGGAGGTTTTCAGGCCTGCAATGTTGTAAGCCTTGCTCGCTGACATCAGAGTGATGGTGCGCTTGGCGATCTGCGGGCTGAGCGATGCCGTGGGAATGTGCACACGCCCGTCGAAGCACAACTCGGCATGAATTTCGTCGGAGATGATCCAGGCGTTCTGTTCCAGGCAGATGTCGGCCACCGCTTGCAGTTCTTCCCGTGGGAAAACTTTGCCCAACGGGTTATGCGGGTTGCTCAGCAGCAACGCACCGCCGCCGGTCAATGCCTGGCTCAAGGCCGCGAGCGGCGTGTCATACGTGCCGTCAGCCAACGCGTCGAATTCGAGTTCAACCTTGTTCAAACCCCAATGACCCGGTGCATGACGCAACGGCGGGTAGTTCGGCACCTGAACCACTACGTTCTGTTGCGGCTCGACCAGCGCCTTCAGGGCCATGTTGAAACCCGACTCCACACCCGGCAGGAAGATCAGTTCTTCAGGCAAAACGCGCCAGGCGTATTTGTTCCAGAGGTCGGCCACGATCGCGGCGCGCAAATTTTCCTGAGGCACGCTGTAACCGACCATCGGGTGTTCCAGGCGTTTACGCAGGGCTTCCAGGATGACCGGCGGCGCGGCGAAGTCCATGTCGGCGACCCACATCGGCAACACGTCGGCCGGGTAGCGGCTCCACTTGGTACTGCCGGTGTCGTGGCGGTCGAACACCTGATCAAAATCGAAGGTCATGCTCAGTCTCATAAAAAGCGTGGTTGAACGTGGCGCAATGATAAACGCCAAGACCCTGTGGGAGCGAGACGGTAATGGCTCTGAACAACACAAAACCTGTAGGAGTGAGCCTGCTCGCGATTGCATCAGTTCATTCAACATCAATGCAAGCTGACCCACCGCTATCGCGAGCAGGCTCACTCCCACAGGTTTTGTGTACTGGCTGGAATCTGCGCACTGCCCGATGGTCGGTTTTCATGCAGTCAGTTCTCCCATTGGCTAGAGTTTGAAGTGTCGGTAGCCACGCTGCCGCCACCGTGATCGTCCAGAAAAACCCGGCAAAAGTACCGGGTCTCCACCTGATCAGGAGTGCACGATGGACCTCAACCGTCGTCAGTTCTTCAAGGTCGCCGGTATCGGCCTTGCGGGCTCGAGCCTCGGCGCGCTGGGCATGCTCCCGGCGCCTGCCTTTGCCGAGCAGGTACGCCATTTCAAACTCGCCCACACCCATGAAACCCGCAACACCTGCCCGTACTGCTCGGTCGGCTGCGGGCTGATCATGTACAGCCAGGGCGATAACGCCAAGAACGTCGCGCAAAGCATCATCCACATCGAAGGCGATGCCGACCACCCGGTCAATCGCGGCACCCTGTGCCCCAAAGGCGCAGGCCTGCTGGACTTCATTCACAGCCCCGGGCGCCTGCAATACCCGCAAGTACGCAAACCGGGCAGCACCGAGTGGACGCGCATCTCCTGGGATGAAGCGCTGGACCGCGTGGCCGACCTGATGAAGGCCGACCGCGACGCCAACTTCATCGAGAAGAATGACCAGGGCCAAACGGTGAACCGCTGGCTGACCACCGGTTTCCTCGCGGCCTCGGCGGCGTCCAACGAAGCGGGTTACATCACCCACAAGGTCATTCGCAGTCTCGGCATGCTGGGGTTTGATAACCAGGCGCGTGTCTGACACGGCCCGACGGTGGCAAGTCTTGCCCCGACGTACGGCCGTGGTGCCATGACCAATCACTGGACCGATATCGCCAACGCGAATCTGATCCTGGTGATGGGCGGCAACGCAGCAGAAGCGCACCCGTGCGGTTTCAAATGGGTGACCGAAGCCAAGGCGCACAACAAGGCGCGGCTGATCGTGGTCGATCCGCGTTTTACCCGGACTGCCTCGGTGGCCGACTATTACGCGCCGATTAGAACCGGCACCGACATCGCCTTCATGGGCGGGCTGATCAATTACCTGCTGACCGAGGACAAGATCCAGCACGAGTACGTGCGCAACTACACCGACGTGTCGTTCATCGTCAAAGCCGGGTATGGGTTCGAGGACGGCATCTTCAGCGGTTACGACGTGGCCAAGCGTGCGTATACCGACAAGTCCGGCTGGGGTTATGAACTCGGTGAGGACGGTTTCGTCAAGGTCGACCCGTCCCTGCACGACCCGCACTGCGTCTATCAATTGATGAAGCAGCATTACAGCCGCTACAACATTGAACTGGCGAGCCAGATTTGCGGCATGCCGGTCGATGCCATGCAGAAGATCTGGGAAGAAATCGCCACGTGCTCGCAACCGGGCAAGACCATGACGATTCTCTATGCGTTGGGCTGGACCCAGCACTCGATCGGCTCGCAAATCATCCGCAGCGCGGCGATGGTGCAACTGTTGTTGGGCAACGTCGGCATGCCGGGCGGGGGCGTCAATGCCTTGCGCGGGCACTCCAACATTCAGGGCCTGACCGACCTCGGGCTGCTGTCCAACTCGCTGCCGGGCTACCTGACCTTGCCGGGCGACGCCGAGCAGGATTACACCGCCTACATCACCAAGCGCACGCAAATGCCGTTGCGTCCCGGGCAGCTGTCCTATTGGCAGAACTACAGCAAATTCCATGTCAGCCTGATGAAAGCCTGGTACCGCGACAACGCCACGCTCGAGAACAACTGGGCGTACGACTACTTGCCGAAACTGGACATTCCCAACTACGACATCCTCAAAGTGTTCGACCTGATGGGCCAGGGCAAGGTCAACGGCTACTTTTGCCAGGGCTTCAACCCCATCGCGGCGCTGCCCGACAAAAACCGCGTGATGGCGGCGCTGGCCAAGTTGAAATGGCTGGTGGTGATGGACCCGCTGTCCACCGAAACCTCGGAGTTCTGGCGCAATGTCGGGCCGTACAACGATGTGGAAACCGCCGGTATCCAGACTGAAGTGATCCGCCTGCCCACCACTTGTTTTGCCGAGGAGGACGGCTCTCTGGTCAACAGCAGCCGCTGGCTGCAATGGCACTGGAAAGGCGCGGACGGGCCGGGCGAAGCGCGCACCGACGTGGCGATCATGAGCGAGCTGTTCCTGCGTCTGCGCCAGCGCTATCAAGCCAAGGGCGGCGCTTACCCCGACCCGATCCTCAAACTGTCGTGGCCGTACAAGATCGCCGACGAACCCTCGCCGGAAGAACTGGCGCGGGAAATCAACGGCTATGCCACCGCCGACTTCACCGATGCCACCGGCGCGACGATCAAGAGCAACGCGCAACTGGCCGGTTTTGGCCAGCTCAAGGACGACGGCAGCACGGCCTCGGGTTGCTGGATTTTCTGCGGCAGCTGGACCGAGACCGGCAACCAGATGGCCCGGCGCGACAACAACGACCCCTACGGCATGCACCAACATCAGGGCTGGGCCTGGTCCTGGCCGGCCAACCGGCGGATTCTTTACAACCGCGCTTCGGCCGACCCGCAAGGTAAACCGTGGGATGAGAAAAAGCGCCTGGTGTGGTGGAACGGCAAAGCCTGGGGCGGCACCGACGTGCCGGACTTCAAGGCCGACACGCCACCGGAAGCCGGGATGAATCCGTTCATCATGAACCCCGAAGGTGTGGCACGGTTTTTTGCCGTCGACAAGATGAACGAGGGCCCATTCCCCGAGCACTACGAGCCGTTCGAGACCCCGATCGGCATCAACCCGCTGCACCCGGAAAACAAGAAAGCCACCAGCAACCCGGCGGCGCGAATTTTCGATTCGGTGTGGGATTCCCTCGGCGTGGCCAAGGACTATCCCTATGCGGCGACGAGCTACCGCTTGACCGAGCATTTCCACTTCTGGAGCAAGCATTGCAAGCTCAACGCGATTTCCCAACCCGAGCAATTCGTCGAGATCGGTGAAGTGCTGGCCAAGGAGAAGGGCATCGTGGCCGGCGACCGGGTCCGCGTCAGCTCCAAGCGCGGGCATATCGAAGCGGTGGCGGTGGTGACCAAGCGGATCCGACCGCTGCAGGTCAACAATCAGGTGGTGCACCAGATCGGCATCCCGCTGCACTGGGGCTTTACCGGCCTCACGCGCCACGGTTACCTGACCAACACCCTGGTGCCGTTCCTCGGCGATGGCAACACACAGACCCCGGAATCCAAGTCATTCCTGGTCAACGTGGAGAAAGTCTAAATGGCCAGCCAAGACATCATCGCCCGTTCGGCCACCACGACCGTGCCGTCCTCTGTGCGCAATCAGGAGGAAGTGGCCAAGCTGATCGACACCACCAAGTGCATCGGCTGCAAGGCCTGCCAGGTCGCCTGCTCGGAATGGAACGAGCTGCGCGACGAGGTCGGCCACAACCTCGGCACCTACGACAACCCTCACGACCTCAGCGCAGAAACCTGGACCTTGATGCGCTTCACCGAGCATGAAACCGACGCCGGAAACCTTGAGTGGCTGATCCGCAAGGACGGCTGCATGCACTGCGCCGAGCCGGGTTGCCTGGCGGCGTGCCCGAGTCCCGGGGCGATCATCAAACACGCCAATGGCATCGTCGACTTCGATCAGGACCATTGCATCGGTTGCGGTTATTGCATCACCGGCTGCCCGTTCAATATTCCGCGGATCTCGCAAAAGGATCACAAGGCCTACAAATGCACCTTGTGTTCGGACCGGGTGGAAGTGGGGCTGGAACCGGCCTGCGTGAAAACCTGCCCGACCGGGGCGATCGTGTTTGGCAGCAAGGAAGACATGAAAGAACACGCCGCCGAACGCATCGTCGACCTGAAAAGCCGTGGCTTCGAACACGCTGGCCTGTACGACCCCGAAGGCGTCGGCGGCACCCACGTCATGTACGTGCTGCATCACGCGGACACGCCAACCCTCTACGCTGGATTGCCGAGCAGCCCGACGATCAGCCCGTTGGTGGAATTGTGGAAGGGCGTGAGCAAACCGTTGGGGTTATTGGCCATGGGCCTGGCGGTGCTGGCCGGATTCTTCCATTACGTGCGCGTCGGGCCGCAGGTGGTTGAAGAGGGTGAGTTGCCGCCGCTCAAGGACCCGGCGGTGCATGAAGTCGATCCATCGGTGCATACCTTTGATCCGCGTGGGGAGGACAGACCATGATCCGTAGACAGATCCTGCGCTACACCTCGAACCAGCGCACCAACCACTGGCTGGTGGCGATCCTGTTTTTCATGGCGGCACTGTCAGGCTTGGCCCTGTTTCATCCGGCGTTGTTCTGGCTCAGCCACCTGTTCGGCGGCGGGTCGTGGACGCGCATCCTGCACCCGTTCATGGGCGTGGTGATGTTTGTGCTGTTCCTCGGCCTGGTGATTCAGTTCTTTAGGGCGAATTTCTTCATCAGCAACGACCGGTTGTGGCTAAGGCGCGTCGGGCGGGTGATGCGCAACGAAGAGGAGGGCGTGCCGCCGATTGGCAAGTACAACCCGGGACAGAAGCTACTGTTCTGGACGTTGCTGCTTTGCATGCTGGTGTTGCTGTTCAGCGGGTTAGTGATCTGGCGAGCGTATTTCAGCGAGTATTTCGGCATCGCCTCGATTCGCTGGGCGATGCTGCTGCATGCCTTGGCGGGGTTTGTGTTGGTGTTGAGCATCATCATCCACATCTATGCCGGCATCTGGATCAAAGGCTCGGTCAGCGCCATGGTGCATGGCTGGGTCAGTCGCGCCTGGGCGAGGAAGCACCATGAGCTCTGGTATCGGGAAGTGACCCGGGACGAAAACCCTGATCACCCGATCCGCAAAAAAGGATAACCCCTTGGCGACCATTCTTGAGCCTGGAGAGATCGAAGCGGCGGCGGGTTCACCGCCGTTCCTGCACCTGCCACCGAACAACCTGTTCGCGTTGCGGGCGCTGCGTCTGGAAAAACTGGCGGAGGGGCATCCACTGGCTGATTACCTGCGACTGGTGGTCGGCCTGTGCCGTGTCCAGCAGAACCTGATGGACGATCCACCGAACGCTGCGCCGCTTGATCTCGACCGCCTAAGAGTGTGCCAGCAACACGGCTTGCCACCGTTCGCCGCCGACAGCCTGGTGCGCGAGGACACTTGGTTGCCGTATCTCGACGCCTTGTTGCAGCGTTATTCGCCACCGACAAACTCTGCCGTTGAGAAAGCCGTCGCGTCCTTGCGCAACGCCAATAACGGGCAACGCAAAGCCTGGGCGATCGCCTTGGTCAGCGGCCAGTATTCACTGCTGCCGGCGGCGCTGGTGCCGTTTCTCGGCGCGGCTTTGCAGGCAGCCTTCAGTCATTGGCTGCTGAGCACGCCGCACCTTGCACTGAAACCCGGCGACAGCCTCAGCCAATGCCCGGCATGTGGTTCACCTGCGATGGCCGGGGTCATCCGCCATCGCGGCAAACACAACGGTTTGCGTTATCTGGTGTGTTCGTTGTGCGCCTGCGAATGGCATGTGGTGCGGGTCAAATGCGTGTATTGCGAACAAAGCAAAGGCCTGGAATACGTCAGCCTCGATGACGACCGCCATGCCGCCAATCAGGCGCCGTTGCGCGCCGAAACCTGCCCCGGCTGCCACAGCTACCTGAAACTGCTGTACCTGGAAAACGACGCCGAGGCCGAAGCGCTCTCGACCGACCTGACCAGCCTGATGCTGGACATGCGGCTGGAGCAGGAAGGTTACGTGCGCCCGGCGCCGAATCTTCTGCTGGCACCCGGAGGCGAATAAGCACAGCGGCTACACTCAGGCGCGACGGTCAACGTTTGCGGGAGTGCCTGATGTCTGCCAGATCCGCCAGCCCAGCCTTGCGGCTGCCTTCCATCGACAGTTTGTTGCGCCATCCGGCGTGTCAGCCATTGGCCGAGCGCTATGGGCGTGACGCGCTGTTGGCCAGTCTGCGACAACTGCTGGATGACCTGCGCGAACCGGTGCTCTTGAGCCAACTCGATGCCGTCGAAATCACCCCCGACGTGTTGGCCGGCAGAGCGGGCGAGCGCCTGGCCCTGCAACATCGCAGCCACGTGCGCCGGGTGTTCAACCTGACCGGCACGGTGCTGCACACCAACCTCGGTCGCGCGTTGTTGCCGCAGGAGGCCATCGACGCGGTGCAAATGGCCGCCCGCTACCCGCTCAATCTGGAATTCGACCTGCAAAGCGGCAAGCGTGGCGACCGCGACGACCTGATCGAAGGCCTGATCCGTGAGCTGACCGGTGCCGAAGCGGTGACCGTGGTCAATAACAACGCTGCCGCCGTGCTGCTGACACTCAACAGTCTGGGCGCGCGCAAGGAAGGGATCATTTCCCGGGGCGAGCTGATCGAAATCGGCGGTGCGTTCCGCATTCCCGACATCATGGCCCGGGCCGGCGTCAGGCTGCACGAAGTCGGCACCACCAACCGCACCCATGCACGGGATTACGAGGCGGCCATCGGCCCGCGCAGTGGGTTGGTGATGCGGGTGCATGCGAGCAATTACGCCATTGAAGGTTTCACCGCTCGAGTGCCGACGGCCGAACTGGCTGAACTGGCGCATAAATACGGATTGCCGCTGCTCGAAGACCTCGGCAGCGGCAGTTTGCTTGACCTGACGCGTTGGGGCTTGCCCGCCGAACCCACGGTGCGTCAGGCACTGATCGATGGGGCGGACATCGTCACCTTCAGCGGCGACAAGTTGCTCGGCGGTCCACAGGCCGGGTTGATCGTGGGCCGCAAAGACCTGATTGCGAAGATCAAAAAGAACCCGCTCAAGCGTGCGCTGCGGGTCGACAAGTTGACTTTGGCGGCCCTCGAAGCGGTGTTGGGTTTGTACCGCGACCCTGATCGTCTGGCCGAACGGCTGCCGAGCCTGCGCCTGCTCACCCGACCGCAAGCCGCCATCCTCGCCCAGGCGGAGCGCCTGCAAACGTCGTTGGCGCAGGCCGTGGGCGATGGCTGGAACGTCAGCGCGGTGCCGGCGTTGGGCATGATTGGCAGCGGCAGCCAACCGGTGGCTCGCCTGCCGAGCGCGGCGTTATGCCTGCGACCCAATGTGTCCAAACGCTTGCGGGGACGGCAATTGCTGGGGCTGGAGGCAGCGTTTCGTCAGTTGACCATTCCGGTGCTGGGCCGACTAGACGACGATGCGCTGTGGCTGGACCTGCGCCAACTGGATGACGAAGCCGCGTGGCTGACGCAACTCGGGCAATTGCAGGTGCCAGGGTGATCGTCGGCACAGCCGGGCACATCGACCACGGCAAGACGGCGTTGCTCCAGGCATTGACCGGCCAGGCCGGCGACCGTCGGCGGGAAGAACGCGAACGCGGCATGACCATCGACCTCGGTTATCTCTATGCCGCGCTGGAACCGGGCGCGGTACTGACCGGGTTTATCGACGTGCCCGGTCATGAACGCTTCACCCACAACATGCTGGCCGGGGCTCAGGGCATCGATCTGGTGTTGCTGGTGGTCGCCGCGGATGACGGCGTCATGCCGCAGACCCGCGAGCACTTGGCGATTGTCGAACTGCTGGGCATTCCTCGGGCACTGGTGGCGATCAGCAAATGCGATCGCGTCGATCCCGCCCGCGTGCAGGCCGTGCGCGAGCAGATCGAAACTTTGCTGTCGCCCGGACCGTATGCCGGCGCGCCGCAGATTATGTTGTCGAGCGTAACCGGGGAGGGCGTCGAGACATTGCGACAGGCATTGTTGGACGCGCAGCGCGATGTCCTTCAGCGCAGCACCCTCGGTGGTTTTCGTCTGGCGATTGATCGGGCGTTCAGCGTGGCCGGCGCCGGTATCGTGGTGACCGGCACCGCACTGTCGGGGCAGGTTGCCGTGGGTGACACGCTGACGCTCGGTCCGCTGGGCAAAGCCGTGCGGGTGCGTGGTCTGCATGCGCAGAATCAAGCTGCGGACACCGGGTTTGCAGGGCACCGAGTCGCGCTGAACCTGAGCGCCGAGCGCCTGTCACTGGAGCAGATCCACCGGGGGCAATGGCTGGTGGCCGAGTGGCTGTATGCACCGACTCTGCGCCTGGATATCGAGATGCAATTGTTGGTCAGCGAACCCAAGGCCTTCGAGCATTTTCAGCCGGTGCATGTTCACGTCGGCACCCAGGATGTCACGGGGCGAGTGGCGTTGCTGGAGGGTTCCAGCCTGGCGCCGGGTGAGCGGATGTTTGCGCAGATACTCCTGAATGCACCGGTACAGGCAGTGAAGGGCGACCCTTTGATTCTGCGTGACCAGAGCGCCCAACGGACCCTCGGCGGTGGTCGGGTACTCGACCCGTTCGCGCCGACCCGACACCGCCGCAGTCCCGAGCGACTGGCGCAGCTCCAGGCTCTCGCTACATGCAATGACCTGGAAGCCGTCCTGCCAGCGCTATTGCTGAACAGCGAAACCGGGCTCGATCCGCAGCGCCTTGAGCGTCAGTTCAACCGCCCGCGTGACACCTGGAACTTGCCCGCCGATATCCGTTTGATCGATACGCGCCAAGGCCCGTTGCTGTTTTGCGCTGACCGCTGGGAGTCGATGAAAGCGCCATTGTTGGAGCATCTGGAACGCTTTCACCAACTCGAACCCGACCAGATGGGACCCGACCGGGATCGCCTGCGTCGTTTCGCCGGGACCGCGCTGGATCGGCCGACGTTCATCAGCCTGCTCGACGAATTACTGGCCAGCGGCGCCATGGTTGCCAGCGGGCCATGGCTGCATCTGCCTGAGCATCAGGTGCGCTTGAGTGAAGACGATGAAGCGCTGTGGCAACAGCTACAGCCGTTGTTCGAACAGGCCGGGGTCAATGCGCCGTGGGTTCGCGATCTTGGTCATGACGAAGTCGCCGTGCGCTTGCTATTGCGCAAAATGGCGAGGCTGGGGCTGGTGCACCAAGTCGTCCGCGACCTGTTCTACACCGACGCAGTTATCCGCCGATTGGCGGCTATGCTTGTGCAACTGGCGGCGCGGGACCCGGTGATTCAGGTCGCAGCGTTTCGCGATGCGGTGGGCCTGGGCCGCAAGCGCAGCATCCAGATTCTCGAATACTTCGACCGACTGGGCCTGACCCGACGCTTTGGCGACACGCGCCATCTCCGTCTCGACAATGCCCTGGCCCAGGGAGCAGAACACTGACTTCAAGGAAGGCAATCGCGCCCGGTGGCGCGGCCGGGCTTCAAACCCGGTTGGGGACGGCATCCGTTCCCGGGCAGGTTCGACTCCGGCTGCCTTCCGCCATTTTCCCTTCAGAGATGCCCGAAGTTCAGCGGGTACTGGACGACCACATACACCCGGTCGATGTCATCCCCCGCCTGCGCCGTATTGGCTCGATGCGACACATGGGACAGTTGCAGGGACAAACCCTTGGCCACACCAGACTGCACGATGTAATGCAGGTCGATGTCGCGCTCCCAATGCCGGCCGCCATCGCCTTGTTGCGGCACGTACTCACCGACTGACTCATCAAAAGGGTTGTAGGCGCCGCCCTTGGGCGCATGGGTGCCATCGATCTGGCTGCCCATGACGTAACGCGTCATGAATTTCAGACCGGGAATCCCGAAGGTGCTCAAATCGAGGTCGTAACGGGCCTGCCATGAGCGTTCGTGGGCGCCGTTGAAGTCGGCGTACTTGATCGAGTTGGCGAGGTAGATCGAGTCTCCGCCGACAAAATCGAACGGCGTGTCGCCATTGATTTTTTGATACGCCAGGGTGAAGGCATGCGCATCGACGGTGTACTTGCCCGACAGGCTGAACGCGGTGGTATCGATGGCGCCGGCCAGCGCTTTGCCGGTGTCCTGCGTGTGGTAGAGATTGGCGTCGAGGAATACCCCGGACTGCTTAAGATGCAAGTTGGCGTAGTACTGATGCCAGGTGTCGGTCAGCTCTGAGGCATAGAGCGCGCCGCCGACAGGACTTTGCGTAAACAGGTCGGTGCCGAGAAACGTAATACCGCCGGCCTCGGTGTTGGCGCCGTAGCCGTAAAAGTTGCCCTTGCCCGAAGAACTGTCCTGGTTCTTGAATGCCGTGAAATGTCCGGCCACCAGATTCACATCATCGATTTCGCGGCTGTTCAGTAGAAAGCCCGTGGCGTACTCCGGTTGCAGGCGTTTGTCCGCGGTGTCGAACACCGGGGTTTCCACCATCATTTCCCCGAAAGCCAGGGTGGTTTGCGAGGCTCTGATTTTCAGTGCGCCACCGCCACTGGAATAGTTGTCTTCGCTACGACCGTCATCGTCCACGGGCAGCAATCCCGTCCCGGAATGTCCCTTGCCGCCATCCAGCTTCAATCCCAGAAAGGCGTGGGCATCCAGGCCAAAACCAATCATTCCGGGTGTGAAACCAGATTCAAAAGCGCTGATAAAGCCTTGAGCCCACTCGGCTTTATAGCTTTTTCCTGTGGGCGAAGGGGACCGGTAATCGCTGTTTAGGTAGAAGTTGCGGCTGAGCACTTCAAGGGTCGCACCGTCCAGAAACCCTTGTGCGGGTTCATCAGCCAAGGCTGTCCCGGCGAATAGCATCGATAACCAAAAGGGAAGGTCTTGCTTGCGAAACTTCATCGTCAATCACCACGCAGCAGCGACTGCGGAATATCCGCAGTCGCGCTTTTTATAGGAAAAGCGCTTAGTGGCCTTCCGAGGCACCGAACATGGATTTGGCGTAGATCAGGCCAAGGCCGTAGGAACCGCCGTTGGCAATCGAGGTTTTCACGGTTTCTTCGTAGGTCTCGGTACGCGCCCAGTCGCGCTGCAGTTCGAGCAGGTATTGCAGCGAGGTCATCGGACGGGCGCCGATCTGGATCATGCGCTGCATCGCCATTTCATGAGCTTCGGTGCTGACGTCGCCACAGGCATCGGCAATCACGTAGACCTCAAAACCCTGGTCAATGGCCGACAGCGCCGGGCCGACGATGCACACCGAGGTCCAGAGGCCGGCGAGGACGATTTTCTGTTTGCCGAAGGCGTTGACTTCAACGGCAATGCGCTCGTCTTCCCAGGTGTTCATGCTGGTGCGGTCGATGACGATGTGTTCCGGGAACACCGACTTGATTTCGTCGAAGATCGGCCCGGAGAAGCTCTTCTCGGCGACGGTGGTCAGGATCGTCGAGACCTTGAAACCCCGTGCAGCCTTGGCCACGAGTGCGGCGTTGTTGCGCAGGGTGACAGCGTCGATCGACTTTGTCGCAAAGGACATCTGCGACTGGTGATCGATCATGATCAGAGTGTGGTCGGTCGGGGTCAGCAGGGTTTTGCCGGGAACAGCTTTGGCGATGGCCATGGCGAGGTCCTTACGGGTGAGTGAGGAGGCCATGGTTGCGCAGATTCGGGCGGGGATATTGAGTCGATGTGCTGTGTTTGGCGCTTTTTTGCGGGGAGCGAGGGAGCTTTTCGGAACGCCGCTTCTGTAGCAGCTGTCGAGCTTGCGAGGCTGCGTTCGGCTCGGTCCGCGCTCGGGCGCAGCAGTCGTAAGGTCAGACAATGTGGTGCGTCAGACTCACCGCGGACTCAGGTTTTTACGACTGCTGCGCAGCCGAACGCAGCCTCGCAAGCTCGACAGCTGCTACAGAGCCGGGCGCAGGCTGCTACAAGGTAGGCGCTGAGCCCGGGTTTTTCGCTGCGCGGGGCTGTCCGTCATTGCATCACATAACGCCCGGGTGCCGATTCCAGCGCCGGGTATTGCGTGTTACCGGTGTGCAGCACCGAAGGCTGGCGCTCGCCGGCCTGTTCCGCGAGCCAGACGAACCAGTCATTCCACCAGCTGCCGGCATGCTCTTGGGCATTCATGAACCAGGACTCAGGGTCCTTCGTGATCCGGTTGTTGGTCCAGTAATGGCGTTTTTCCTTGGCCGGCGGGTTGATCACCCCGGCGATATGCCCGGAGGCACCCAGCACAAAGCGTTTGGTCCCGGAGAGCAATTGGGTGCTGGCATAAGCGCTGCGCCACGGCACGATGTGGTCGTCATGGGTGGCGAGGATGTACGCCGGCGCATCGATGGCACGCAGGTCCAGCTTGACCCCGCAGCAGTCCAGTTCGCCGGATTTCAGGTCGTTCTGCAGGTAGGTGTGGCGCAGATACCAGCAGTACATCGGCCCCGGAAGGTTGGTGCTGTCGTTGTTCCAGAACAGCAGGTCGAGGGGGATTGGCTTCTGACCCTTTAGGTATTTGTCGACGTTGTAGTTCCACCACAAATCGTTGGGGCGCAGCAGCGAGAACGTATTGCCCATGTCCTCGCCCTTGAACAGGCCGATGGGGCCGTCCAGGCCGCCGATAGTGCGCTCGCGGTAGGCCACCAGTTGCTCGTCGACGAAGATGTCGATGGGACCGGTGTCGAGGTAGTCAAGGAAGGTGGTCAACAGGCTCACGCTGCCGATGTCCTTGTCGCCGCGTGCCGCCAGTACGGCCAGCGCCGAACTCAACAGCGTGCCGCCGATGCAGAAGCCTACGCAGTTGGGGCGTTGCTCGCCGCTGATCTCGCGGGTCACTTGCAGGCCTTTGATGATGCCGGTTTCGATCAGGTCATCCCAGGTGGTGCCGGCGTGCGCCTGATCGAAGTTGCGCCACGACATCAGGTACACCGGGTGGCCTTGTTGCAGCAGATGGCGAACCATCGAGTTGTCCGGGCGCAGGTCGAGGATGTAGTACTTGTTGATCGACGGCGGGACGATGAACACCGGGCGCCGGTATTGGGTTTCGCTTTGCGGGTAGTACTGAATCAGCTGGAACAGTTCGTTCTCGAACACCACTTCGCCGGGGGTGTTGGCCAGATCGACGCCGACCTTGAAAGCGCCGCTGTCGCACTGGCGCATCTTGCCTTCCTGAAGGTCACTGGCCAGGTGCAACAGGCCGGTGAACAGGCTGCCGCCCTGGGTGTCGACAACTCGCTGCAAGGCATCGGGGTTGCTCGCCAAAAAGTTGCTGGGCGCTCCGGCGGCAATCGCTTGCTCCACCAGGTACAGCAGGCGCTGGCGGGGTTTCTTGTCTTTGATCGGCAGTTTGTCGAGCAGCTTCAGCAGGAAACCGGCGTTGAGCAGGTAGAACGCCGCAAGGGAGCCGAACAGCGGCGTGCTCCAGTTGCCGCTGGAAAAACGCCGGTCTTCAAAGGAGAACGGCTGACCGGTCAGCAAACGCTGGCCCAGGTCACCCCATTGGGTTTGATACTCGGTTTGCAGGCTTTCCAGGGTGGTGCGCGGCAGGTCGAACCACTCGTCGTATGCCTGGCCGGTGAACCACGGATTGGTGCTGACCCACAGGCGTAATTGTTGCACTGCAAAGGAGGCAATGAACGGGACCTGGCCGGACCAGAAGGTGTTGAAAGTGTGCGCGTTATTGTCCATGGAACTCCTTGCCCACATCGGTAAACCGGGCAGAAAAAAACCGCGGTGCCGGAATTCGGCACCGCGTCAGCAGTCAAGCAAGCAGTCCTGTATTTCTTGTTATCGTTCGATGACCAGGCTGACGCCTTGGCCGCCACCGATGCACAACGTGGCCAGGCCTTTTTTGCCGTCACGGCGAATCAGTTCGTGCACCAGCGACACCAGAATCCGTGCGCCCGATGCGCCGATCGGATGACCCAGCGCGATGGCGCCACCGTTGACGTTGACCTTGGCGGTGTCCCAGCCCAGTTCTTTGCCGACCGCCAGTGATTGCGCGGCGAACGCTTCGTTGGCTTCGATCAGGTCGAGGTCGTCCAGGCTCCAGCCGGCTTTCTCCAGCACCAGGCGGGTGGCCGGGACCGGGCCGATGCCCATGATCGACGGGTCCACACCCGCGCTGGCGTAAGCCTTGATACGCGCCAGCACCGGTAAACCGAGGGCCTGGGCCTTGGCGGCGCTGGCCAGCAGCAACACGGCGGCGCCATCGTTGAGGGTCGACGAGTTGCCGGCAGTCACGCTGCCGTTTTTCTGGAACGCCGGCTTGAGGTTGCCCAAGGCTTGCAGCGTGCTGTCCGGGCGCGGTTGTTCATCCGTGTCGAACACCAGCGGGTCGCCCTTGCGCTGGGGAATCAGGATTGGGGTGATTTCACGCTTGAAGTAACCCGCTTCGATGGCTGCGGCAGCTTTCTGTTGCGAAGTGGCGGCGAAGACGTCCTGTGCCTCTCGGCTGATGCTGTGTTGGTGAGCCAGGTTCTCCGCGGTGATGCCCATGTGGTAGTCGTTGAAGGCGTCCCACAAACCGTCCTGAATCACGCTGTCTTGCAGTTGCGCATGACCCAGACGCAGGCCGGTGCGTGCCTTGGGCAACACATAGGGCGCCAGGCTCATGTTTTCCTGGCCACCGGCAATCACCAGTTCGGCGTCGCCGCAACGGATCGCCTGAACGGCCAGTTGCACAGCCTTGAGGCCTGAGCCACAGACCTTGTTCAGGGTCAGGGCAGGGGTGGTAAACGGCAGGCCGGCCTTGATGGCTGTCTGGCGTGCCGGGTTTTGCCCGGAACCTGCAGTGAGCACCTGGCCGAGGATCACTTCATCGATCTGCGCGCCGTCCAGACCGGTCTCTTCCAGCAGACGGCGAATGACTGCTGCGCCCAGTTCAGTGGCTGGAATCGCGGACAGGGCACCTTGAAAACTGCCGATGGCGGTACGAGTAGCGGCAACGATTACGACTTCGTTCATGCGTGACCTCATTAAGATTTTGTCGAGCGGGAGCAGGGCGTCCTTGCCCTGATCGGTCTACTGCATGTTCATGCCGCCGTTCACAGAAAAATCGGCGCCGGTGCTGTAGCCGGACTCATCGGACGCCAGCCAGGCGACGATCGAAGCGATTTCTTCGGGTTGGCCGAGGCGCCCGACCGGGGTGGCCGCGATCATGGTGTCGAGAATGTCCGGGCGGATGGCCGCGGTCATGCTGGTCTGGATGTAACCCGGGGAGACGGTGTTGACGGTCACGCCCTTGCCGGACACTTCCCGCGCCAGTGCCATGGTGAAGCCATGGATGCCGGCCTTGGCCGCGCTGTAGTTGGTCTGGCCGAACTGGCCACGCTGACCGTTGATCGATGAGATGTTGATCACCCGTCCCCAGCCCTTGGCCAACATGCTTTCAATCACCTGCTTGGTGGTGTTGAACACGCCGCTCAGGTTGGTGCCGATGACCGCGTTCCAGTCCTCGGGCGTCAGCTTGCGAAAGGAGGCATCGCGAGTGATGCCGGCGTTGTTGACCAGCACATCGACCGGGCCGAATTGTTCACGCGCCATCTCGAATGCCTTGCGCGTCGACTCCCAATCGGTGATGTCGCCGTAGATGCATTCGAACTGATAACCCGCCGCCAATTGAGTGGCAATCCAGTCATTCTTGCGGGCGGAATCAGCGCTGCAACCGACGATGACCTTGAATCCTTCCTTGTACAGGCGCTGGCTTATCGCAGTGCCAATCCCACCCATACCACCCGTGACCAACGCAATACGACCAAGCGACTTCATAAGCTTCGTTCCTTTTTGGTTTTTGCGCTGCAAGATGCAAGGATTGTTCGGCATTGGCGGGGTATGCGGAAGTGTTGGGAGGTGACGGTGTGGTGTCCAACGGTGACAGGCACAAATCGCCACTTGCCGGTGTAGCAGCTGCCGAGCCTGCGAGGCTGCGTTCGGCTGCGCAGCAGTCGTGAAGTCATACGCTGCGGTGTGTCAGGAAAACCCTGCATCCCGGGTTTACGACTGCTTCGCAGCCGAACGCAGCCTCGCGTTGCTCGGCAGCTGCTACAGGGCGACGAATGACCGGAAACAGTGGCTAAAAATGAGAGTTACCTATACTGGGATCAATATTGGCAACGAAACAACGCGTTAGAGTTTTGATTCACCGCAGATCAGTTATGGCTCCGGACAGGATGTTCGGTTCCACAGGTCATTGAGGACGCCATGTATAGAATGAGTTCAGGCTATGCCAGCGTGCTGGTAAATACGCTCTCGGCTCAAGGACTGGATGTTGCCAGTCTGTGTCGGGAGGCTGGACTAGACATTAATCTCGCGAACAAACCAGGAGCGTTTTGCGAGCGAAAGGCCATCTATCGATTATGGGATCTGGCCGCTGAGGCGTCGGGCGATCCGGACGTTGGCTTACGGGCCTATGGCAGTTTCCACCCCGGCAGCTTTCAGATCGTCGGCTACACCATGATGTCCAGCCTGAATCTGAAAAAAGCCCTTGAACGTCTGGTCCGTTTCAGTCCGTTGATCGGCACCGGGTTCAGCCTTTTCTTTACCGCTGAACAGCAGCATTACCGCCTGTCCAGCCTCGACCATCAGCAGCATGGTTCGGTCAAGCCGCGCCAGTACACCGATGCCGCTCTGGCGTCATTGCTGGGTTTCTGCCGCAAGCTGTTGGGCGGCGACGCACCGCATCCCTTGAGCGTTGAGTTCACTTATCCCGAGCCCAAAGACATCTCCGAGCATCGGCGGCTGTTCGGCCCCAATCTGCAGTTCGACGCGCCTTACGACAGCATTCTGTTTGACGGGCAGGAGCTGATGCGACCCCTGAGCATGGCCAACGAAGCGTTGGCGGTGCTGCATGACAGTTTTGCCGAGGCGCAACTGGACCTGCTGTTTGGTTTCTGCATTGTCGGCCGGATTCGCGCGCTGATTACCGAGCGCTTGAGTCAGGGCCAGGGGCAGTGCGACATGGAGTCGATCGCGGCGGCCTTGAACATCAGCAAGCGCACGCTGCAACGCGCCCTGGAAAAGGAAGGGACGCAATTCAAGGACGTGCTGAGCGCGGTGCGCCGGCAACTGGCGGATTTCTACCTGCGCCATTCTCACTTCAACATGAAGCATGTCGCGTATCTCCTTGGTTTTCATGACCACAGCAGCTTCAACAAAGCCTGTAGCCGCTGGTTTGGCATGACACCGGGGCAGTACCGCTCCGATGAATCGTTTGAAATCGAGGAGGCCGCGCCGGTGTGACGCGGTGAACTGCTCTAACATTTTGTGAACAACGAATCCCCTGTGTGAGCGAGCCTGTGTGTGGCGAGGGAGCTTGCTCCCGCTCGACTGCGAAGCAGTCGCAAACTTTTGGGGCCGCTTCGCGACCCAGCGGGAGCAAGCTCCCTCGCCACATACACACACACACAGACTCGCTCGCACAGGTTGCTCATCATTGTGCCGGAGGTTTCTTCGCGCCTTTTTTGCCCTTGGCCGGTTTGCGCGTTTTTGTCGGCGTTACCGGCACAATCGGCTCAGCGACGACCACCGGGGTCTTTTGTTGGACAGGCTCTGGCACGACGACCGGAACTTTCGGCTTGATCGGCTCCGGGGTTATCGTCGGGACGTTCTCCTCGGCCACATCGGCTTCACCAGGTGGTTGAGTCAGGTCGAAACCCGGCAGCGGCACATCGAGCAGCGTATGCAGCTCACACCACAACGGGTTGTCTGCGCCGCTGCTGAGCAATTCCGGCAGCAAATTGGCGACGGCCGCCAGCACTTGTTGGCGTTCTTCGACCTCGGCCAGTATCAGGGGCAGGCTGTGCAGGCTTTCCTGAGGATGGGTGGCGACCAGCAGTTTTTGCAGGCGCAGGGTTTCGCGCAGGTCCAGCGGCTCGGCGCTGTAGTCCTGGAGCAGCACTTGCAGTTGCAGGATCAGTTTCTCGACGCTTTGCTTGCCCGGCTCATCGCTGTCGCGGCCCAGCAGGAACAGGATCCGGATCAAGGCTTCCATCAGACCGCCAAGGGGCAGGGCGTCCTGAAGGCGTTCGATCAGGACTTTATCGTGCTGTTCGGCATGCGCCTGGAGATTGCGCCCCGATGAATTGCCGGTGAGGCTGTTGAGCACGCCATACACGCCGTAAAAACACATTTCCTGAGCGGCATCGCGCAGGTCCCGATAGCCGTTCAACGCGTCCTGTATCTGGTTGGAAAACAGAGCCTGCCAGGCCAGCAACGGATTGGACGGGCTGGCGGGGTGTCGATCCTTGCTCACTTGAGCGGCGCTGCCTGCCAGCCACCACAGCGCCGGGTTCAAACTGTTCCACATCACCTGCTGCTGGTGAAACGGATGGGCCTTGCGCATCAGTTCGGCAGCCGGCTCGTTGATCAACTGGCGCAACCACGGTCGTACAAATCCGTCGTAAAGGCTGTTGTTAATATCAGAGGCACGCTCGACCAGCGCGAATTCGCGATCGTCATCACGGGGCGGTTGCACCTCACCGTGGATGTCGGCGATACGTCGGGGCTCGAAACGCACGGCGTACGGCGTTTGCGAGTTTTCCGGCTGGTCCTCGATGAGCATTTCATAAAGCCCGCCCGGCAGTTCATTGATCGCGTCGACCGCGCCCAGTAACTCACGGTGTTCACGACGAGCGACTTCACCGGACACGAAGATGCCCAGATGACCGATGCTCGCGTGCCGCAGGTACACGATGGTGCGCCCGGCATTTTGCAGGGCGAGATCGCTGGGATAGACGTCGGTGATCCAGTCCAGCGCCTGCTGCGGCGAGGTGATGTTGTCGCCATAGGAGCAAAACACCACCACCGGCACTTCGATGCGCTTGAGGTCGAGCCCGCTGCTCTTGCGCCCGAGGCCGCCGGACAGCTGATTACCGATGAACAGGTCATCGACAATCATCTCGATCTCTTCGCCGTTGAGCAGGGTCGGGCTGCCCCACCAGCGTTCGAAGTCCAGAAAGCGCGGGGCCTCGCTGTCGACTTCGCTGAACAGGTGGTAGTACTTGCCCCACAAGGCGTTGGCCGGGTCGAGGCTTTCGAAATTGCTTACCAGCCAGGTGCCGTCGAAACGATCATTACCCAGGTCGCTGCCAAGGCGCGCCATCCAGCCGCCACCCAGCAAACCGCCGGTGTAGCGCATCGGATTGCGGCCATTGACCCCGGCCCAGTACGACAGCGGCGCGCCATTGACGATGATCAGCCCCGGCAATTCCGGGCGGGTCGCCGCCAGGCCCATCAATGCCCAGCCGGCCTGGCAGTTGCCGATCACCACGGGTTTGGCGCTGGCGGGATGTCGTTCGCTGACGGCCTCGATAAACCGTGCCTGGGCTTCAACGATGTCCGCGAGGGTTTGCCCCGGACGTGGCGAATGACTGAACGAGATGAAATAGGTCGGGTGGCCGGCGCGCAGGCTTTCGCCGATGACCGAATCCTGTTTGAAACCGCCGATCCCCGAGCCGTGGCCGCCCCGTGGATCAATGATGATCACCGGCTGTTTTTTGCTGTCGAGCTGTTGCCCGGGGCCCGCGAGGATCTGCAGCAGCGAGTAGTTGACCGGGCGCGGCAGGTCTTCGCCGGCGACCAGGGTTTCATGATTGAACTTGAGCAGCAGCGGATACCCGGCGCGTTCGTGGGCCAGGGTGTTGTCGCCGCGCTGACGCAAGGTGTCCCAGAACAGCACGCTGCGTTGGCCGAGGTCGGTGAGGTATTCCTGCCAGTCAGCGGCGGTCGGCTGTTTGAGCAGCCCAAGGCTTGAAGGCGCGTAGGTTTTGGCTTGGCGCTGTTGCACGGCGTCGAGGACGTTGCGGGTGTTGAGGCGCTGCAGATGGCTCAGGTGCTCGAACAAACCGGACGGAGACGAAAGCCCTTCATCTTGCAGCGCAATATTTTCTTCCTGACCCATCGTGAACTCCTGACGCCATGCGTGGAAATGTCGCCCTGATTTATTGAAGTCAGGCCGGCCATCTGATTTTCACGAGTGTATAGGGAATAAGAGCAGAGGAAGCGAACTTTATTGTGCGCTGCACAAAATAGCCATTGCCAAAAAGATTTGTGCACTGCAATATCAAGGCTAACGCGATGTCTGGCAGGATCGCTATCGCGTCCTCAGGTCCATCCGGGCCTTCCAGTACCAGGAGATTCAAGCATGTCTTTTTTCAATTCGGAAAAACTGCAAACCGCTCAGAAAGCCAACCTCGATCTTTTGCAGCAAATCAGCGGCAAAGTCTTCGCCAGCGTTGAACAGCTGAGCCAGTTGCAGTTCAAGGCACTGCGCGACTCCACCGAAGAGCATTTCGAAGGCGTGCGCAAGCTGCTGGCCGTGCGTGATCCACAAGGTTTTGCTGATTTGCAGGCGTCGTTCACCCAACCGAGCGCGCAAACCGAACGTCTGGCCGAGTTCAATCGTCAGGTTCAAGCGCTGATCGTGGGCACGCAGTCGGACATCGCCAAACTGACGTCGAGTCAGGTCGAGGCGGGCACCCAGCAGGTGAATGAGTTTGTTGAATCGATCAGCAAGAATGCACCGGCTGGCTCCGAGCCTGTAGTGGCTGCATTCAAGTCGGGCCTGGCGAATGCCGGCACCGTGTTTGAAAGCGCACAAAAAGCCGTGAAACAGGCTTCCGATGTGGCTCAGAGCAATTTTGACGCCGCCACGGCCGCTGCCACCAAAGCAGCGCCGGAAGCGGGCGCCAATGCAACCAGCGGTAACAAGTAAGTCAGATCAGGCCAGCGGCACAAAAAATGGCGATGGGTTTATTCCCCATCGCCATTTTTTTTCGGCCCGTTATCGGTGCCGGGTTTGGCGCCAAACATGCCGAACAGGTTCTGGGTATTGAGGTACAACGCCTTGGACTGGTCGACATACTGGCGCATCAGGTCCTGCATGACCGGGGCCTGTTGATGCATGAAGTCGCTCCACGCTTCGGACGACTGCGCGCCGGTCTGCGACTGGATGTCGATGACGGTCTGGATGCTTTTATCCAGGTAGCTGCCGAGCACGCCCTGGTACGGACCGTAGAACTGGATAATCCCCATCAGCATCTCGCTGGTGAAGATAGGCTCACCGCCGCTTTCGGCTTCCAAAATCACTTGCAGCAGGATGCTGCGCGTCAGGTCTTCGCCGCTCTTGGCATCGACCACCTGAAACGCAACTTTATCGACGACCAATTGGCGGACGTCCGCCAGCGTCAAATGACTGCTGGTGTGCGTGTCATACAGTCGGCGATTGGGGTATTTCTTGATCAGGCGGGGCGTGTTCCGACTGTTATCTGGCATGCGGGGCGTCTCGTGGCGAGCCTGGTTTGCAGGCATCTTAACCTACTATGGCTACGGCCGCGGGATGGTGTCGGGGAGGGAGAGAGGTCGGGGCCGACATTCCGGGAGTCGTTGAAGGCCCCTTCGCCAGCAAGCCGGCTCCTACAGAATCGGGGTGTGCCGATGTTTTATGAACGACACAAACCTTGTAGGAGCCGGCTTGCTGGCGAAGCGGTGGTGGCCGTTATGCAGTTTTACCAGATCGGCAACGTGTAACTGACAATCAACCGATTTTCATCCAGGTCACTACCAAAATTAGTCGAACGCACCGTCGCATTACGCCATTTCACCCCGACATTTTTCAGCGGACCGCTCTGTACCACATAACCAATGTCGGTATCCCGCTCCCATTCCTTGCCTTCCGGACGGTTGCCACCCAAGTCGATATTGTCGCCGGTGATATAGCGGGTCATGAAGGTCAGCCCCGGCACGCCAATGGCCGCGAAGTTGTAGTCGTAACGCGCCTGCCAGGATTTTTCATCCTTGCTGGCGAAGTCGCCGATCTGCACGAAGTTCACCAGGAACGCATCGGTGCCGTTGACGTAGGCAAAACCAGTGTCGCCGCTCATGCCTTGATAACCCAGGCCAAACGCGTGCCCGCCGAGGCTGTAGGTGAACATCGCGCCAATCGCGTTGTTGTCGACATTGCTGCCGCCATCATCCGTTGAACGGGCAAAGCGCAGGTCCGTCTTCAACGACTGCCCCGTGGTCACCGGCATCACGTAGGTCAGGTTCACCAGGTGCTGGCTGTAGAAGTTGTCGAGATGACCGTAGCTGTAGCCGGTGGCGAGGTTGCTGGTCCATTTGTAGTTCAGGCTGGCGAAATCAAAGCTGTCGCTGTCGACATGCCGCGTGGTGATGCCTTTGGCGCCGGTTCGGGTGATGCCCATGTCCTCGTAGTCCGAGGAGTCACGCTGATTGACCTGCGTCAGCCGCCCGGCATCCACGGTCAGGCCTTCGATTTCCAGCGACGTCAACTGACCGCCCTTGAAGGTTTGCGGCAACAGCCGTGAATCGTTGGCCAGTACCGTCGGCAGTTTCGGCAGCAGCGTGCCGAGTTTCAGCGTGCTTTTGGAGGCGCGCAGTTTGGCGGTCAAACCCAGTTCGCCGTACTCGTCCTGCGCCCCTTTGCTCGTGTCGCCATGCCGTTTGAGCAAGCCGGAACCCGCGCGATCAGGGCTGGAATCGAGCTTGACGCCGACCAGACCGATGGCATCGAAACCGACCCCGATCAAACCGTCGGTGAAGCCCGACTCATAGCGCAGCAGGAATCCCTGGGCCCATTCCTCTTGTTTGGATTGGGCGGCGTTGTCCTGACGATAATCACGGTTGAAATAGAAGTTGCGCAGCTCGAGGCTGGCCTTGCTGTCTTTGACAAAGTCAGCAGCGGCGGGGGCCGAGAGGCCGATGACGCCGCCGGCCAGCAACAGTCGGGTAGCGAGGGTGCGGGTGTTGCGGTCCATGGTGAAGCCCCTTTGTTTTTATTATGGAAAGACAGGTCCCGCGGCCCTCGCCAGGTGGGCGAGGGCTGATCAATAAAAAAACGCGAACGCCGAATCGAGAGGAGCGTGGCGCCGCGTGCGGTTCAATCATTAGAACTGTTCGGCGCTCAGGCCAAACAAGGAGGCGCTGCCCGCGCGAATGGATTGCTCCAGGCTCAAAATGCGCGGCAGCAGGCGATGGATGTAGAAATCGGCGGTGGCGATTTTCGCACCGTAGAACCCTTGGTCCTCGTGCAGCTTTTGCTTGGCCACCTGAGCCATGCGCGCCCAAAGCCAGGCGTAAGCGACGTAACCGAACAGGTGCAGGTACTCGACCGAAGCCGCGCCGACTTCGTTGCGATTGGTCGCGGCCTGATCCTGCAACCAGTCGCTCAAGTCTTCCAGACGCTGCACGGCATCGAACAACTGGACGGAGTAGGGCGCGTCGGGCTGATGGGCGAAATGACGGATCTCACCGGTAAACTGGCGCAGCGCGGCGCCGCTATCGGCGAGCACTTTGCGTCCCAGCAAGTCCAGGGCCTGAATGCCGTTGGTGCCTTCGTAGATCTGCGCGATGCGCACGTCACGGACCAATTGTTCCTGGCCCCATTCGCGAATGTAGCCATGGCCGCCGAACACTTGCTGACCGTTGATGCAGCTTTCCAGGCCAGTGTCGGTAAAGAACGCTTTGGCCACCGGGGTCAGCAGCGCGACCAGGGTTTGGGCGTTGTCGCGTTCTTTGGCGTCATCGGCAAACTTCGCCAGGTCCAGTTGCTGTCCGACGTAACTGGCGAACGCGCGGCCGCCCTCGGTCATGGCCTTCATGCTCAGCAGCATACGGCGCACGTCGGGGTGGACGATGATCGGGTCCGCCACTTTGTCCGGGGCAATCGCACCGGTCGGCGCGCGGCTCTGCACACGTTCACGGGCATACGCCACGGCGCTCTGATAGGACGCCTCGGCGCAGCCAATGCCCTGAATGCCGATGGACAAGCGTTCGTAGTTCATCATGGTAAACATCGCCGCCAGGCCTTTGTTGGCTTCGCCGACCAGCCAGCCACTGGCGCCGTCGAAGTTCATCACGCAGGTGGCCGAGGCCTTGATGCCCATCTTGTGTTCGATCGAACCGCAGCTCACGGCGTTGGCCTCGCCGAGGGAACCGTCGGCATTCACCAGCACTTTGGGCACTACGAACAGTGAAATGCCTTTCGGCCCGGCCGGCGCGTCCGGCAGTTTGGCCAGCACCAGATGAACAATGTTTTCGGTCAGGTCCTGATCGCCACCGGTGATGAAGATCTTGCTGCCGGTGATGTTGAAGCTGCCGTCGGCCTGAGGTTCGGCGCGGGTGCGGATGATCCCCAGGTCGGTGCCGGCGTGGGCTTCGGTCAGGCACATGGAGCCGGCCCAACGGCCTTCGTACATCGGAGGCAAATACAGATTTTTCAGGGTCTCGCTGGCGTGGGCATCCAGCGCCAGGCCGGCACCGGAACTCAACGCCGAATACAGGGCGAAGCTGGAATTGGCGCCGTAGAGCATTTCTTCGAATTGCACGGCGAGCATCTTCGGCATGCCCATGCCGCCGAAATCGGCGTTACCGGACAGGCCCACCCAACCGCCTTCGATGTAAGTGGCATAAGCCTGTTTGAAACCGATTGGCGTGCTGACCTGGCCATCCAGCCACTGGGCGCCTTCTTCGTCGCCGCTGCGATTCAACGGTGCAATCAGGTGCGAGGTGACTTTCGCCGCCTCTTCCAGAATGGCGTCAGCGGTGGCGGCATCGACGCTGTCGGCCAGGGCCGGCAGGCGCGCCCACAGGGCCGGGGCGTCGAACACTTCATGCAGCACAAAGCGCATGTCGCGCAGCGGGGCGTTGAATTCGGGCATAACGTGAACCTCAAAAGGTGTGCGATGGGCACGGCGCAGCAACGGCGGGCCGTGCCCTTTCAATCAATGAGCGGAAGCACTGGCGGCGCCGAGGCCGGTCTGGGCGCGAACGAACTGGTCGGCGTAGGCATCACGCTCCTTGTCGGCGCGCACGCTGCGGTCGAGTTTCGACACCACCACGATCACGAAGAACGCCAGCGGCATGGAGAACAGCGCCGGGTGGTCGTACGGGAAGATCGCGTGGGCATGGCCGAGCACGGTGACCCACACCGCCGGCGACAGGATCACCAGCACCAGCGCGCAGATCAGGCCAGCGAAACCGCCGATGATCGCGCCTTTGGTGGTCAGGCCTTTCCAGTACATGGCCATGATCAGCACCGGGAAGTTGGTCGACGCGGCGATGCCGAACGTCAGGCCCACCAGGAACGCGACGTTCATCTTCTCGAACAAAATGCCCAGCAGAATCGCGATGATGCCCAGGCCGACCGTCGCCATGCGCGTCACGCGCATTTCCTGTTTCTGGCTGGCTTTGCCCTTCTTGAACACCGTGGCGTAGAGGTCATGGGAAATCGCCGAAGCACCGGCCAATGCCAGCCCGGAGACCACCGCGAGGATGGTGGCGAAGGCTACGGCCGAGAGGAAACCGAAGAACAGGTTGCCGCCGACCGCTTTGGCCAGGTGCATGGCAACCATGTTGCCGCCGCCGATCAAGGCGCCGCCGACTTCACCGTTGACGTAGTACTGCGGGTCGGTGCCGATGATCACCATCGCGGCAAAGCCCAGGGTGCAGACAACCAGGAAGAAGAATCCGATGAAACCGGTGGCGTAGAACACCGACTTGCGCGCTTCCTTGGCGTTGGGCACGGTGAAGAAACGCATCAGGATGTGCGGCAAGCCGGCAATCCCGAACACCAGGCCCAGGGACATCGAAGCGGTGTTGATCGGGTCGGCGAGCATTGAGCCGGGGCCCATGATGTTCCAGCCGCTGGCATGGGCCTGGACGGCTTTGTCCGCCAGGGTTTCGTAGCTGAAACCGAACTGTGACATGGCCATGACCGCGAGGGTCGTACCGCCAGCGAGCAGCAGCACAGCCTTGATGATCTGCACCCACGTGGTGGCGATCATGCCGCCGAAAATCACGTAGACCAGCATCAACGCACCGACGATCACCACGGCAACCGGGTAGTCGAGACCGAACAGCAACTTGATCAACTGACCGGCACCGACCATCTGCACGATCAGGTAGCAGCACACCACCGTCAGCGAACCGAACGCGGCGAAGATCCGCACTTTGTTTTGGTCCAGTCGATAGGACACGATGTCGGCGAAGGTGTAGCGGCCCAGGTTGCGCAAACGCTCGGCCATCAGGAAGGTAATGATCGGCCAGCCGACGAAGAAGCCGATGGTGTAGATGAAACCATCGTAGCCTTTGGCGAACACCAGGCTGGAGAGCCCCAGCAGCGTGGCCGCGGACATGTAGTCACCGGCAATCGCCAGACCGTTCTGGAACCCGGTGATGCCACCGCCTGCGGTATAGAAGTCCGAGGTGGATTTGGTTTGCCGCGCGGCCCACCACGTAATCGCCAGCGTACCCAGCACGAAGACGAAGAACATGCCGATGGCATGCAGGTTCAGCGGTTGTTTTTCCACCGCGCCCAATGTCGGGGCGGCGAAGACGACGGAGGCCGGCAACAGACCGGCAGTGGCGAGGATGAGTTTACGGAACAGGTTCATCACTTGCTCTCCTCGAGAATGGCGGCGCCCAGTGCATCGAAGCGCGTGTTGGCGCGGTAGACGTACCAGCCGGTCAGGAGCCAGGAAAAAATGATGATCGCCGCGCCAACCGGCATGCCCAGGGTCAACATCCGATGCTCGGCGATCGGCGCATGCAGCCACTGCGGGGCAAACGCCACCACCAGCATGAAGCCGTAGTAAGTGCACAGTACGGCGGCACTCAGCGACCAGGCCAGGCGCGAACGGCTGCTCACCAATTGAAGGAATTTCGGGTTGGTCCGAATGCGTTCGCAACGTTGGGTATCGGTTGAATGGATGTCGATCATGGGTGGCTCCACTTTGTTTTTGTTATGTGTCCGGGGGCAGGGCAGAGCCGAATTCGGCCTGCACGAACCCTGAGCGGCAGGTAAAGGCACCTGCCGCTTGTTAGGTAAAACGTCGGTTCGGTTAGAGCGCTTTAGCCCTGTCGCGCAGAACGTACTTCTGGATCTTGCCGGTGGACGTTTTCGGCAGCAGGGTGAAGATCACCGTGCGCGGAACCTTGAAACCGGCCAGATGCTCGCGGCAGAAACTGATGATGTCGGCCTCGCGAACGTCCTGGTGATCAGCCTTCAAGGTGACAAAGGCGCAAGGCGTTTCGCCCCATTTTTCATCGGGACGGGCAACCACAGCCGCTTCCATCACGCCCGGATGGCGATACAGCACGCCTTCCAGTTCGATGGTGGAAATGTTCTCACCGCCGGAAATGATGATGTCCTTGAGCCGGTCCTTGATCTCGACATAACCGTTGGGATGACACACCGCCAGGTCGCCGGTGTGGAACCAGCCGCCTTCGAAGGCTTCGGCCGTGGCGGTCGGGTTCTTCAGGTAGCCCTTCATCACGGTGTTGCCGCGCATGAAGATCTCGCCGATGGTCTGACCGTCACGCGGGGTCGGTTCCAAGGTCTTCGAGTCGCCGACCATCACGCCTTCGAGCGTCGGGTAGCGCACGCCCTGACGGGATTTGATTTGCGCTCGGTCATCCAGCGCCAGCTCATCCCATTCGGCATGCCAGGCGCAGAGCGTCACCGGGCCGTAGGTTTCGGTCAGGCCATAGACGTGAGTGACCTTGATGCCCATTTCTTCCACGGCACCGATCACTTTGGCCGGCGGTGCAGCACCCGCCACCATTGCGTTGACCGGGTGATCGATGGCCGCTTTCGCCGATTCCGGCATGTTGACCAGCGCATTGAGTACGATCGGCGCAGCACACAGGTGCGTCACTTGATGCTCGCGGATCAGGGTGAGGATTTTCTGCGGATCTACCCGGCGCAGGAATACATGCACGCCGGCCATTGCGGTAATGACCCACGGGTAGCACCACCCGTTGCAATGGAACATCGGCAAGGTCCAGAGGTACACCGGATGGTTGCCCATGGCCCAGGTCATCTGGTTGCCCAGGGAGTTCAGGTACGCGCCGCGATGGTGGTAAACCACGCCTTTCGGGTTGCCGGTGGTGCCGGAGGTGTAGTTCAGCGAAATGGCTTGCCACTCGTCGGCCGGCCATTGCCAGGCGAAATCCGGGTCGCCTTCGGCCAGCAGCGCTTCATAGTCGAGGTCGCTGACGGCCTGGCCTTCGCCGTATTCCGGGTCATTCACATCGATGACCAGCGGCGGGTGATCGAGCATGCCGATGGCCGCGTGGATCACGTCGTGGAATTCGCGGTCGGTGATCAGCACCTTGGCTTCGCCATGCTGCAGCATGAAGGCAATCGCTTCGGCATCCAGGCGCACGTTGAGCGGGTTGAGCACCGCACCGATCATTGGCACACCGAAATGCACTTCAAGCATCTCGGGAATATTGGGCAGCATCACCGCCACGGTGTCGTTGATGCCGATGCCGCGACCGGCCAGCGCCGAGGCCAGACGTCGGCAGCGGGTGTAGGTCTGCGCCCAGGTACGACGAATCGAACCGTGGATCACGGCCGGGTAGTGGGGGTAAACGCTGGCGGTGCGCTCGATGAAGCTGAGCGGAGACAAGGCAATGTGATTGACAGCCGAAGGGCCTAGCCCTTGTTCATAGATCGACATGACGGGTACTCGGTGGCTGATTGTTAGCTCTATGGATGGCCTGTTCAGCGTAGCCGCTGAGGTCATCCTTTTTGTCAGGCTTGCTTTATATAACAATCTGCCAAGCATATGGAAGTACAACCTACGCAGTATAGTAGATGTACTATATTTGATTCTTCGGCTTCCAAATGAATGCGGCGATACCTCTAGAGCCGGTATATTCTTGGCTCCCCCGACAAAGCGGACCCGTGATGACCCTGACCCCCGTTCGATTGCACAGCTGGTTGCGCCTGCAACGCGAAGGCGTGTCTCTGGCCGCCCGGGCTGATGCGTTGTGCCGTGCGTTGCAGGAATGTCCCGAGGTGCGCCGGGCGGTGTATCTCAGCTGGCAACCCAATGCGCGGATTTACAGCCACGAGGGCGCGGCCCAGCATTTTCCTCCGGGCCTGGGCGATCCGTCGCTGGCCAGCGATCAGTTGCTGTTTGATCGGCTGGTCGAGACAGGGCGCCTGGACCTGGCGCAAGTGCGGCAGCTCGATTGCTGGCTGTCCGGCCGGTTGCGCCGGGCGGCGATCAGCCATGGCCAAGTGTTTGATCTGGCCTTGCAGGCGGGGCAGGCAGGCCTGTTGCTGGTGGAAGTCTGTGACGGCGTGAGCCTTGACTGGCTCGGTTGGGTGCAGGATTTGCTGACCACCTTGCTCAGCAGCGTCAATGGCATGCTGCGGGGTTCGCCGCTGTTGGGTCACGACCCGCAACCGAGTCTGTTGCTCGATGCGCAGGGCCGACCGCTGGAGTTCAATGCGGCGCTGCTGGCACTGCTCGCAGAAAAGCCGCTGACCGAAGTGCTGGGCTTTTTGCCGGTGAATCACCGGGTGCTGGTGCGCGCCTGCCTGGACCAACAGCGTGCCATCGAAGGGGTGGAAGCTCAGTTCGAGGCGCAGATCCTGATCTGGACGTTTATCCCCGATCCCCAGGACAACCGCGTGCTCGCCCGATGCCGCGACGCCACGGTACAAGTGCTGGCCGAACGTGAAGCGGCCACGGCACGGCGGCTGTACCGGCTGATTATCGAAAACACCACCGACCTGATTTCCCGCCACACCCCGGACGGGCGCTTTCTCGATGCCTCGCCGGCGTCCTGGACATTGCTCGGCTATTGGCCAGAGGAGTTGCGCGGGCAAATGGCCCAGGGGCTGTTCCATGGCCAGGACCTCGCCAACCTGGTGCAGCGCGCCCGGGACGCTCTGGAGCAGGACGGTTATCACACGATGACGTACCGCATTCGTCATCGGGCCGGGCATTACCTGTGGTTCGAAACCGCCAGCCGGGCGATTCGTGAAACCTACACCGGCGCGGTGGTCGAAGTGGTCAGCGTATCTCGGGACATCACCGCCCGCGTGCAAGCCGAAGAGAACAAGCGGCGCCTGGCGGAAGTCGTCGAGGCCAACACCGATCCGGTGCTGTTCATCGACCCTGACGGGCAAGTGACTTACCTCAACCCGGCGGCGCGGCGCATCCTCGTTATCGACGAGGAACAACCGATGCCGGCCCTGGCGCAATTGTTTTCCAGCGCTGACCTGACGCGCCTGCAACGTGACGGCTGGAGCAGCGCCGAGCGCGACGGCGTGTGGAGCACCGATGCGCGGTTGCAACCACCCGGTGGCGGCACTTCAGTGCCGGTGTCGCTGGTGCTGCTGGCGCACCGTTCGGCCGGCGGCGAGCGCTATTACTCCTTGGTCGCACGGGACATGACCGAGCGTGAACTGCGTGAGGTGCAACAGCGCCGCCATCAGGACGAACTGGCCCACACCGCACGGTTAGTCACGCTGGGTGAATTGGCCTCGGGCATTGCCCACGAAATCAACCAGCCATTGGCCGCCGTGGTCAATTACGCCAATGCCAGCCAGCGCTATTTACAGACACTCGATACCAATCCCCAGGCCGCCGAAAGAGTGGCCCAAGGGCTACAACGCATCACCCATCACGCCACCCATGCCTCGGAAGTGATCAAGCGTTTACGGGCGTTTCTGCGCAAGGGCCAGCGCCGTATGCAGGCGCTGAATTTTACCGACGTCGCCCGCGAGGCCGTGCGTTTGTGTGCGTGGGAGGCGAGTAATTGCCAAGTGACAATCGAGGATCGACTGCCGGATAATCTGCCGCCCGTTTATGCCGACCGGGTGTTGCTGGAGCAGGTGCTGCTCAATCTGTTGCGCAATGCCATCGACGCCAACCGCGAACGACATCCGGGGCAACCTTCGCTGATCGTGATGGCGGCGGAGCAGGGCGGTGGTGTATCCGTGGAAATCAGCGTGCAAGACCAGGGGCCGGGCGTCAGCGAGCCTGAACTTGAGCAGATCTTTACCCCGTTCTATACCAGCAAGGCCGAAGGGCTGGGCCTTGGCTTGTCCATGAGCCGCAGCATCATCGAAGGTTTCGGCGGTGAATTGCAGGCCCGACGCCAACCGGTCGGGTTGCTGATGAGTTGCCGCTTGCCGCTTGCCGGCCCAACAAAACAACAACAGGAATAATGCAATGGCAGGTGTGACGGAGCACGTGGTGTATGTGGTCGACGATGACCAGGGCATGCTCGACTCAACGGTCTGGTTGCTGGAATCGGTCGGGCTCAAGGCCTTGCCGTTCACCAGCGGCGTGGAGTTTCTCAGTGCCTGTGATGCCACGCTCGATGCCTGTGTGCTGCTCGATGTGCGCATGCCCGGCATGGGCGGTTTGAACGTGCAGGAAGAAATGCGCGCTCGGGAGCTGAACCTGCCGATCATCTTCGTCAGCGGGCATGCCGATGTGCCGATTGTGGTGCGCGCGTTCAAGGCCGGCGCCCATGACTTCATCGAGAAACCCTACAACGAGCAGTTGTTGCTGGACAGCGTGCAACAGGCGCTCAGCAACTGCGCGGCCAACCGTTCGGGCAATCAGGGCCACGAAGCCTTGCAGGCCCGTTTGCTGACTCTGACCCCGCGGGAGCGCGATGTCTTGCTGCCGCTGGTGCAGGGTTACACCACCCGCGAAATCGCCGAGCAACTGGGCGTCAGCGCGAAAACCGTCGACCTGTATCGCTCGCGCGTGATGAAGCGCATGCAGGCCAATACCCTGCCGGACCTGGTCGGCATGGCCATTGCCGCCGAACTGGTCGACCCGCTGAAATTGCGATGACGCCTCGCGCCGGGTATTGAGCGTCTATGCTGGGCTAACCGATCCGCTACCGTTGCAGTGATCTGCAAGGAGGCATCCGTGGAGCCCACAACCTTTTCCGAAAAAACGCTCACTCGCACGCTGCTCGATGTGCTGATTCGTGCCGGGCTGATCGCCGTCCTGGTGCTGTTCTGCTTCGAGATATTCAGCCCGTTCCGCGACTTGATGTTGTGGTCGCTGATCCTGGCGATCACCCTCTATCCGCTGCAAGAGCGGATTCGGGGCACGCACAAACCGGGGCACGTGGCGACGCTGATCATCCTGGTCGCCATTGTCATCCTGATGGTGCCGATCTACTTGCTGGGCACCTCGATTGCCGACTCCGTCGAGCATGCGATGGAAATCGTCAAGGGCGGCGGCTTTCACATTCCGCCGCCGGCTGACTCAGTCGCCAGTTGGCCGTTGGTGGGCCAGCCGTTGTCTGATTTCTGGCTGCAGGCCTCAACCAATCTTCCCGACCTGACCGCGAAATACGTGCCGCAGATCAAACACGCCAGCCTGGGCCTGTTGGGCAAACTCGCCGGCGTCGGCATGGGTTTCCTCACGTTCATCTTCGCCTTGATCATTGCCGGGATTTTCATGGCCCATGGTGAAGGCGGGAGCCGCGCCGCGGTCCAGATTGCCTCGCGAGTCAGCGGCCCAGCCAGGGGGCCGAAAATCGCCGAACTGTGCACCGCCACCATCCGTGCGGTCGCGCTGGGCGTGGTCGGCATCGCCTTCATCCAGATGCTGCTGGTGGGCCTCGGTTTTGTCTTCAAGGGCATTCCCGGTGCAGGATTGCTGGCCCTGGCGGTGCTGCTGCTCGGGATCATGCAGTTGCCGGTGTCGCTGATTACACTGCCGGTGATTGGCTTTGTCTTCGCCACCGAAGGTGCCAGCACCACGACGATCATCTTCGCTATCTATGTGTTTGTTGCCGGCCTGGTGGATAACGTCCTCAAACCTATGTTGTTGGGGCGCGGGGTCGACGTGCCAATGCCGGTGGTGCTGATCGGCGCCTTGGGCGGCATGGTCACCAGCGGTATCATCGGGCTGTTCATCGGCCCGGTGGTGCTTGCCGTCGGCTATCAATTATTCTGGCAATGGGTGCAGGATCGACCGCCGGAAGGAGGAGGGCCGCCACTATGACTGCGCAGGACCATGAATTGCTGGATCAGGTGCTGATCGCCCACGGTGGTCTGGACCGCTGGAACAGCTTCAACACCGTACGCGCCACTATCGTGACCGGTGGCGGGCTCTGGGCGATGAAAGGGCTGACCCAGGACAGCGATCCCCGCGAGATGACCGTGTGGCTGCACGAACAGAAAGCCTCGGTAACGCCCTTCGGTGGCCCGGACAAACGCACGGCCTACTCACCCGGCAGAATCGCCATCGAAACCACCGACGGTAAGCTGATTGCCGAGCGCCAGGCGCCCCGGGAATCCTTCCGCGACCACGACGAAAACACCCCCTGGGATCCATTGCATCGCGCGTACTTCAACGGCTATGCGCTCTGGTCCTACCTGACCATGCCGTTCCTGTTCACCTTGCCGGGTGTGGTGACCGAGGAAATCGAACCCTGGCAAGAAGGCACAGAGCGCTGGCGCCACTTGCGGGTGAGCTTCCCCGAAAGCATCGCCACCCACTGCGCCGTTCAGGATTTCTACTTCGGCGAAGACTTCCTGCTTCGCCGACACGACTACACCGCCGACGTCAGTGGTGGCCTGCCTGCCGCCCAATATGTGTCTGACTACATCGAAGCTGACGGGCTGCGCATGCCCGGCAAGCGGCGTGCCTACCGACGCGCAGAGGATGGCCAGGCTGACAAGGAGGCCCTGCTGGTGGCGATCGATCTCAGCGAACTCGGCTATTCGTAATACTCCGCGGAGGGATGAATCATGACCGTACATTCCTGGGAAAAACTCTACCTCGATGACCTGAGCCTGGGTCAGCAGTTCGAAAGCGACAGCCTGCGAGTCCATCGAGCGTCGATGCTGGCCTTCGCTCAGGAGTACGACCCGCAACCGTTTCACCTCGATCCTGAAGCCGCCGAGCTGAGCCTGTTTCGCGGCCTGGCCGCCAGCGGCTGGAACACCGCCGCCCTGACCATGAAGCTGCTGGTGGAAAGCGTGCCGCTGGCGGACGGAATCATCGGTTTGGGCATCGAGCTGAGCTGGCCGACGCCGACCTATCCCGACGACCTGTTGCGCCTGCAATGCACCGTGCAGGCCATCGACCCGTCCAGCACCAAGCCCGACCGGGGTGTGGTGACGATGTTCATGGAAACCCTCAATCAAAATGACAAGGTGGTGCAGCGAGCCACCGGCAAACTGCTGGTCTTCCGAAGACCGCCGCCCGACTGAAAAGTAGTCATGGGTGTGGGGCCGCGCGCATGATGGCTGAGGTCAGATTCATGAGTCAGTCGAGCGCGTGCTCTGTCGATGGCAGGGACCGGAGGAGGCGTTTTGAAACCATTTCTGCCCAGGCCCAGCGCCTCAACGATGAACATGTTGCGTGAAGGCTGCCTGCAACGCCGTGAAGCAGTGCCGCAAACGCTGACGGAGCAAGCGGTCATCCCGGGCATCCCCAATGCGCGCTATTGGCTGGACCAGGACCTGACGCTGTTCATTCGTGACGCGACTTTGGCCAACGATCGTGAGGTCGAGGCGCTCGGCGACTCGGAGTTGCCGACCGACATGCTGCCACGAGGTTATTACCTGGCCATTTCGGGGGGCGGCGACGCCGGCACCTTCGCGGCGGGCATCATTGCGGGCTGGACCTTGCATGGGAGCCGACCTGCTTTCAAGGTCGTCACCGGCATCAGCGCGGGCGCCCTGGTTGCCCCGTTCGCTTACCTGGGGCCTGAGTACGACAGCGTCATTCTGGGGATCTGCAGTGCAATCGGTCCAAAAGACGTGTTCCATTCGCGAAGTGTGCTGACTCGCCTGGCCAGCGACGGTATCGCGGACAGCAAGCCACTGGCGCGGCTTATTGCCAAATACATCACCGCCGACGTGCTCGCGGCCATCGCCGCGCAATACGCCAGGGGACGACTGCTGATGATCGGTACCACCGATCTGGATGCCGGGCGGCCCGTCACCTGGAACATGGGCGCCATTGCCTCCAGCGGAGCACCGGGGGCGCTGCACCTGTTTCGCAACATCATGATCGCGTCTATGAGCATTCCCGGCGCTGTCTCACCGGTCATGATCGATGTGGAGGTCGACGGCCAACAGTTTCAGGAAATGCACGTGGACGGAGGCGTGCTCACTCAGGTGTTCCTTTACCCGCCGGGCACCGTGATGGCGCTGAACAGCGTGACCGGCGCGCGTATACGTCGGGAACGGCATTTCTATGTGATCCGCAACGGCAAACTGGTGCCGCAATGGTCCGGAACCAAGCGCCGTACCTTGAGCATCGGCGGGCGCGCCATCAGCACCTTGATCCAGACCCAGGGGATCAGCGATCTCGATCGCATATACCGCATCGCCCAGCAGGATGGGGCGGACTTCAATCTGGCGTACATCGGCGCCGACTTTCATTTTCCGCGCAATCAGAAATTCGATGGCGAGTACATGAAGCGTTTGTTCGAGTACGCCTTTCAACTTAGCGCGAAAGGCTATCCCTGGCATAAATCGCCGAACGCGTGAGTTGTCGGAATGAAATTTATGCTGTAGTTTTTCATGAAATTATAAAAAGATAATTTCATGAGGCTTGTATGTTTCAGCAGTCCACGCAGCATGTCGCCAGCTATTACGCCCACAGTTGCGCTGATCGCCTGACCACCCGGCCGGCGCTTGCCGGTGAACAAACCACCGAGGTTGTGATCATCGGTGCCGGCTTCAGCGGCCTGCACACCGCGTTGCGCCTGGCGTTAGCCGGCAAACGCGTGACGCTGCTGGAAGCCAGTCGGGTGGCGTGGGCAGCCTCGGGGCGCAATGGCGGACAGGCCATCCTTGGCTGGTCGTGCGACATGCCACCGTTGGAAGCGGCGCTGGGTTACGAACGCGCGCGACGGTTGTGGGATGGCATGCGCTGGGCCGCGCAAGAACTGCGTGAGTTGCCGGCTCGCCATGGTTTCGACTGTGACTACCGCGCCGGCCATTTGTGGACATCGGTCATGCCCCGTCGGGTCGGCCTGCTGACCGAGTGGCAGCGCGAAGCCAGTCACAAGTGGGGCCACGATGGCTTGCAGTTCATCCGCCGTGAGCAGTTGCCGGAATGGGTCGCCAGCGACCGCTACCAGGCAGGGCTTTATGACCCCGAGGGCGCCCACCTGAACCCGCTGAAACTGGCCCTCGGCCTGGCCGCCGCCATCGAACGTGCGGGCGGCCGTATCCATGAACAAAGCAAGGCGTTGAGTTATCGAGAAGAGGGCGGTCAGTTCCTGGTGAGCACCGAACGCGGATCGATTCGCGCAGATGTGCTGGTGCTGGCGTGCAATGCCTACCTCGACCGGCTCGACCCGCAACTGGCCAGTTGCGTGTTGCCGGTGGGGACTTATCAGGTCGCCACCGCCCCCCTGACGCCAGAGCAGGCCACGGCGCTGCTGCCGAGCAATGCCTGCGTGACCGACAATCAATTCGTCCTCGACTATTTCCGTCGTACGCCGGACAACCGCCTGCTGTTCGGCGGTGGCTGCACGTACCTGGGCGGCATGCCCAAAGACATTGCCGGCGCGACCCGGCCGTTTCTGGAGCGGGTTTTCCCGCAGCTCAAAGGCGTAGAGCTGGAATTCGCCTGGGGCGGGCATATCGACCTGACGCTCAACCGCACACCGGACATCGGTCGCACGGGTGATCGCTACTGGCTCCAAGGCTACTCCGGGCATGGCGTGCTGCCGACGCTGGCCGCCGCCCGCGCCGTGTCGGACGCAATTCTCGGCCAGGCGGATGAATTGGCGCTGTATCAGGGCTTGAGCAACGGCAGCTTCCCCGGCGGTAAATACCTGGCGGCGCCGCTGGAAGCCATCGGCAAGGCGTGGTATCGACTGCGCGACAGCATTTGATGAATTACTTGGCGGAATTCCATGCATGAACAAGCAAGAAGAAATCGCTGCGCTGGCGATCCTTATTCACGATCTGCGCAAGCACAAGAAATACACCTTGAAGGACCTGGCCGATCAGATCGGTCGTTCCGTCGGCTTCCTCTCACAAGTCGAACGCGGCCTGTCACGGCCCACCGTGGCCGACCTGACGGCGATCAGCGAAACCTTCGGCGTGCCGACCACCTACTTCTACAGCCTGCCGAAACCCAAGGAACTGCCGTGGGTTACCCGGCCGGATGAACGCCGCACGCTGTATTACGCCAATGGCATCACCGACATCCTGGTGTCGCCGAAAATGCGCGCCTCGTTTTCCATGCTCGAAAGTCACCTCGAAGCCGGCGCCAGCAGTGGCGAACGACACTTGAGTGACAGCTCGGAACAGGGCGGCTACGTGCTCGAAGGCGAGTTGACGCTGTGGTTGGGCGATGACGACGCCGTCACCTTGCAGACCGGCGACAGCTTTCAGTTCGACAGCCATACCCGTTGCCGTTACGGCAACCTCACCGAGCACCTCACGCGAGTGCTTTGGGTTTACACCTGATAACCACAATAGGACCAACGATGATGGACGCTGATCTGCTGGCCGAGGTGCAAGCCTTCCGCCAACGCTACCCTGATGTACGTTACGTCGACCTGATTTCCCTGGACATTCCGGGGCACTTCTACGGCAAGCGCTATCCCGTGGAGATGCTGGAAAAGGTCGCGGCCGGCAGCGCGCTGAAACTGCCGCAAAACTGTGTGCTGCTGGGCGCACAGGGCGGGTTGTTCAAGATTGGCGATTACTGCTTTAACGACGGTGACCCGGATGCGCTGCGCCGGCTGGTGCCGGGCACACTCAAACCGGTGAGCTGGGAAGCACAACCGTTGGGGCAGATGCTGATCACCTCGGACGGTACCGAAAACCCGATCGTTTTCGAGCCGCGCCAGGTCCTGGCGCAGGTGCTGGACCGGCTCGCGGGCAAAGGCATTCATCCGGTGGTGGCGTTCGAGCTGGAGTTCTATCTGTTCGATAAAAAGCTGCACGACGGGCTACCTCAATTTCCCCGGGATGGCCTGACCGACGATGCCGATGATCAACCGAACATGCACATTGAGCGCCTGTCACGCTTTGCCCCGGTGCTTGATGACATGGTCGAGACGTCCCGGGCCCAAGGCATCGATACCACGGTGATCACCGCCGAACTTGGCCCGGGTCAGTTCGAAATCAATTTCGGCCATCTCGATGATGGGTTGCGCGCGGCGGACTGGGCGGCCCTGTTTTGTCGCAGCAGCCGTGGCGTGGCCCTGAAACACGGTTACCGCGCCAGTTTCATGGCCAAACCTTACTTGCAGCACCCGGGCAGCGGCATGCATGTGCACGTCAGCCTTTACGACGCTGCCGGCAATAACATCCTCGCGGCAAACCAGCAGCAATCGCTGCGTCATGCCGTGGCAGGTTGCCTGGAGTTGCTGCCGCATTGCATGCCGATCTTCGCGCCCAACCAGAACGCTTTTCGCCGCTTGGGCGGCACGACAAACATCGCCACGCGGGCGAGCTGGGGGTTTGAAGATCGCGATGCGTGCCTGCGCATTCCGGAATCGGATGCGAAGAACCTGCGCATTGAACATCGGCTGTCCGGCGCCGATGCCAATCCATACCTGGTGTTGGCAGCGATTCTGGTGGGGCTCGAACATGGCCTGGAAGCGGGCAATGAACCGATCCAGCCACTCAACGAAGACCGCAACAGCGGGGTCGACTTCCCGCTGGAAATGCTCGAAGCGGTGCGCGCCATGCAGTATCAGCCACAGCTGCGCGAAGGGCTGGGCGCGGAGTTCGTGGACGTGTATTGCGAGAACAAGCGCCAGGATCATCTGGCGTTCATGCAGGAGATCAGTGCGCGGGAGTATCGCTGGTACCTGTAATCCAGGCATGCCGATGCACTTTAATAAAGCTTTCGTGCGGCGGCATGCACTAAGCCAAGGCAAAAACTGCAGAGTTCATACCCTTTAAGCCCCGGCGGGAGCCGTAAAACCGCGACAATCAGCGCTTGGCACAATCGCTGCATTACATCGATCAGGCCCACCGTGAACGCAGTCGAGTGGGCAGCCCCCTCGGTCAACGACGATCGATTCGTGGGCAACATCGGTGGATCAGGCAGAGACGTCTGGTTTCAACACCGCAAAAGAACAGGCAAAGACGCCTGGAACCGCAAGGTTTCAGGCGTTTTTTTTTGCTTTTTGAACTGAGCCGGGTGCTTCTTATGAATTCCAATGTGGCCGCGTTGAACAAGCTGCAAACGCTGATCGTGATCGGTAACGGCATGGTCGGACACCATTGTGTTGAACAGCTGATCGAGCGCGGTGCCCTTGATCACTATCAGCTGCACGTGTTCAGCGAGGAGCCAATGCGTGCCTACGACCGCGTGCACCTTTCCGAATACTTCACCGGCCGTGATGCCGAATCGCTCGCCTTGGGTGAAGCCTCGCTGTACCAGACTCCGGGTGTGACCTTGCATTTGGGTGTGCCGGTCCTGGAAATTGACCGCGCCCGGCGCGAAGTGATCACCGCGCAAGGGTGCGTCGCCTACGACAAATTGGTCCTGGCCACCGGATCCTATCCATTTGTGCCGCCAATTGAAGGCGCCGAGGGTGATTCGCGGCTGGTGTACCGCACCCTTGAAGACCTCGACGCGATCCGTGCCGCGGCGGCCAATGCCCGACGTGGCGTGGTCGTCGGCGGTGGCTTGCTCGGTCTGGAAGCCGCCAACGCGCTGAAAAGCCTGGGCCTCGAAGCCCATGTCGTCGAGTTTGCCCCGCGCCTGATGCCGGTGCAGTTGGACGAGCAGGGCGGTCGTGCGCTCAAGGCGCAGATCGAACGTCTCGGTGTTGGCGTGCATCTGTCGCACGGCACTCAATCGATCAGTGCCGGCGAGGAATATCGCTACCGGATGAATTTCGCCAATGACGAATTTCTTGAAGCCGACCTGATCGTATTCTCTGCCGGCATCCGCGCCCAAGACACCTTGGCCCGCCAGTGCTCGCTGGAAGTCGGCCCGCGTGGCGGCGTGGTGATTGACGACCAATGCCTGACCAGCGATCCGCATATCTATGCCATCGGTGAGTGTGCTGCGTGGAACGGCAGCATTTTTGGCCTGGTCGCCCCGGGTTACCAGATGGCGCGCGGTGTTGCCGCGCTGTTGTGCAATGAAGCCGCCGAGCCGTTCATGGGCGCGGACATGTCGACCAAGCTCAAGCTGCTGGGCGTCGATGTCGGCTCCATCGGCGATGCGCACGGCAGCACGCCGGGCTCGCGCAGTTATCAGTTCATCGACGAAACCACCGCCAGCTACCGCCGGTTGGTGGTGGATGAGACCGGCAAGTACGTCCTCGGCGCGGTGCTGGTCGGTGACAACAGCTATTACGACACGCTGCTGCAATACATGCAGAACGCGATTGCGCTACCGGCGGAGCCCGCCAGCCTGATTCTGCCGTCGTCCGAAGGCGCGCCGACTCTGGGCCCGGGCGCGTTGCCCGAGTCGGCCACGGTGTGCTCGTGCCACAACGTCACCAAGGGCTCCATTTGCTCGGCCATCGACGGCGGCTGCACCGACCTCGGCCTGCTCAAGTCGCAAACCAAGGCCTGCACCGGCTGCGGCGGTTGTGCCGGGTTGCTCAAGCAGGTGTTCGAGCACGAGCTGATTGCCCGTGGCGTCAGCGTCGACAAAAGCCTGTGCGAACACTTCGCCTATACCCGTCAGGAACTTTATGCACTGGTGCGGGTAGAAGGGGTGATCACCTTCGAAGAACTGCTGGCCAAACATGGCAGTGGCCAAACCGGTTGCGACGTGTGCAAACCGGCAGTGGGCTCGATCCTCGCGTCGTGCTGGAACCAGCCGATCATGGACGCCTCGCTGGTGCCGCTGCAGGACACCAACGATACGTTCATGGCCAACATGCAGAAAAACGGCACCTATTCGGTGGTGCCGCGCATTCCCGGGGGCGAGATCACCGCCGACAAACTGATCGCCATCGGCGTGGTGGCGAAGAAATACGACCTCTACACCAAAATCACTGGCGGCCAGCGGATCGACCTGTTCGGCGCGCAACTGCATGAGTTGCCGGACATCTGGGCCGAGCTGATCGAAGCGGGCTTCGAAACCGGGCATGCCTACGGTAAATCGACCCGCACGGTGAAATCTTGTGTCGGCAGCACCTGGTGCCGTTACGGCGTGCAGGACAGCGTGAAAATGGCGCTGGCCATCGAGGATCGCTACAAAGGCCTGCGTTCGCCGCACAAGCTCAAATTCGCCGTATCCGGTTGCACCCGCGAATGCGCCGAAGCCCAAAGCAAGGACGTCGGTGTGATCGCCACCGAGAAAGGCTGGAACCTTTACATCGCCGGCAACGGCGGCATGCGCCCGCGTCACGCCGAGCTGTTCGCCACCGACCTGGACGATGAAACCCTGATCCGCTACATCGACCGCTTCCTGATGTTCTACATCCGCACCGCCGACAAATTGCAGCGCACCTCGGTTTGGCGCGAAAGCCTGGAGGGCGGCCTCGATTTCCTCAAGGACGTGATCATCAACGACAGCCTCGGTCTGGGTGAAGAACTCGAATCGCAGATGCAGTTGGTGGTCGACCGCTATGAATGCGAGTGGACCAACGCCCTCAAGGACCCGGAAAAACTTAAGCGTTTCCGCACTTTCGTCAACGATAAACGCCCGGACCCGGACATCCACTTTGTCCAGGAGCGCGGTCAACGACGCCCGATCATGGCCGCCGAACTGAACCTTATCCCTGTCACCGAGGAGATTGCCTGATGAGCCAGCCCACTACCCGCCGCATCGCTTCCCTGGAAAACACCGACGCCTGGCAAACCGTGTGCGAGCAACAGGACCTGGTCAGCAACTCCGGCGTGGTCGTCTGGCTCGACGGCGCGCAAGTGGCGCTGTTCTACCTGCCGGGTGCGGAGGGCAAGACCCTGTACGCCATCGACAACCATGACCCGCAATCCGGGGCGAATGTCATCGGTCGTGGGTTGATTGGCAGCATCAAGGGCGATCTGGTCGTCGCGTCGCCAATCTACAAACAGCATTTCCGGCTTGAGGACGGCAGTTGTCTGGAGTTCCCGCAACAGCGGTTGCGGGTATGGCCGGTGCGGTTGAACGGTGGGGTGGTGGAAGTCGGAGTGGTTTGAGAGCAGGACAATCAACTGACCGGCTCGACCGTACAACTCATTTCCCTTGAGCCCGGCTTCTGGAAAAGCACCGCGCCACCGTCTTGCCAGAAGCTGTAGTTGCCTTGTTTATCCTTGCCGGTGTATCGGGCCCCATAGTCACTCTGCACCTGGGTCAGGGTGATCGCGGTGTTCGCCCATTTCAGGTACACGACGCCCGGCTGCGTGTGGAAGAAGGTGGCGGCAATCGGCGCGTTAAACCCTTCGCAACGAAAAGCCAGCGGGCCTTCGGTGAGTCGGTCCGGGTCCTTGGTTCTGACAATGGCCGAGCCTTGGCGTAGCTGATGTGCGCGCTCGGCATAACTTCGGATGATGCACGTCTTGAGCTCCGGCCCGGGGGCGCAATCATTGCGGGCATCGATCCAGAACTGTTGGTCGATGATGACTTTGTCGGGGGGCGGAACGGAACGTTCATCCGTGAGCGCGAGGCGATAAAGACGCGTCAGTTCGATATCCATCTGCGTCAGTTGCGCATCGCGACAGATCAGCTTTTCGACGTTTGCCTTGGCCTGGGCGCAGTCGATGCCGGGAGGGGACGCTGCATTCGCGCAGAGACTCGCCGCCGCGCACAGGCTGGCAGCGAACAGACAGGTGAAAGGGGCCGTGACCGTTTTCATGTTGGCTTTACCCAGATCATTATGTGATGCCCGGATTGCCGTGGGACCTCTCGATCCGTTGAACAGTCATTCGTGTGCATTGGGTGTACGCAGTGTAAGTCAGTGCTCAAAACTTGCCACACCCGCCCGGCGGCGGGTGTTTCTCAGAATCGATCCAGTCTGTAGGGCGCAATGGCCGGTAATTCATAGGAATGGGGGACGGTCGCCGGCGAAACCAGTTGAGCGATGAGTTCGGCAGTGACGGCTGCCTGCGTCAGGCCCAGGTGCTGGTGCCCAAAGGCGAGCAGCACCTTGCCGTCGCACACCCGGTCGATGATCGGCAGGGAATCCGGCAAGGACGGGCGAAAACCCATCCAGGGCGTCGCCGCGTCAGCATTCAAGTCGCGCTTGAACAGGCCTTCACTCAGCCGGTGCAACTGCCAGGCGCGTTCCATGGCCGGAGGGCGGTCGAGGCCGGCGAATTCGACGGTGCCGGCCAACCGCAGTCCATCGGTCATGGGGGTCATGATGAACTTGCGCTCCAGTGAGGTGACGGCGAAAGGCAACCGCCCGTGTTCATGGGGCAGCATCAGGTGATAGCCGCGCTCGGTATCCAGCGGGACCTTCTTGCCGGTCAGCGCTGCCGTCAGCTTCGCGGAGTGGGCGCCGCAGGCGATCAGGGTCTGGCGAGCGGTCAAACGACCCTGGTCGGTAATGAGCGACACGCCGTGCTCCTGCAGGTTTGCGCCCAACACCCGTTGTTTGAGGAAATGCACGCCGCTGGCTTTGGCGGCATGCACCAGTTCGCCCACCACCCGGTAGGGGTCGAGAAAATGCCCGGTGCGCGGAAAGAACAGCCCGCCCTGAATCCGCTCGCTGAGTTGCGGAGCCGCTTCGCGCACGGCGTTGGCCTGCCAGTAGTCGGCCGGTACGTGTTGCTGGCGCATCCGTGCTTGTAACGCTTCGATCACCGGGTGCGAGTCGGGGCGTTCGAACACCAGCAACGAGCCGTCCTCGCGCAGCAGATCGGGGCGGGCAATGTCCCCCAGCAGACGGTGCCAGGCGCCAAGGCTGCTTTCGTTGAGCGCGCGGATGCCGGCCACGGTCCGTTGGAAGGGGGCCGGGCGCAGGTTCAGCAACAGGCGCGTGAACCAGGGCAGGGCGCGCGGCAGGTATTTCCAGTCCAGACGCAGCGGGCCCATCGGGTCCATGAGCATGCCGGGCAGGCGTTTGAGGATGGACAGGTCGGCGATAGGAAACACCTGCTCGGTTGCCAGATGCCCGGCATTGCCAAACGAGGCGCCCCGGCCAGGGTCCTGCTGGTCGATGACCACCACCCGCAGACCTTGGCGTGCCAGCCGCAGGGCGCAGGCGACGCCGATGATTCCGGCGCCAACCACGGCAATGTCCGCGTTGTCGTGCGGGTTGTGTGTCGCAGGGGAGTCAGACATTTTCCTGGGCTTCTCTCTGGCCATCGAGCAGGCGGCGCAGCTGCAGCGGATTGCTGTGCTTGAGCGCGGCAGGCAACAGGGTGTCCGGAAAGTCCTGATAGCAGACCGGGCGCAGGAACCGCAGGATGGCAGCTGTGCCGACCGAGGTCGTGCGCGGGTAGGAAGTGGCCGGGAAGGGGCCGCCGTGGACCATGGCGTCGCACACCTCGACACCGGTGGGCCAGCCGTTGACCAGCAGACGACCGGCCTTACGCTCCAGCGCCGGCAATAACGCCCGGGCGCGATCCAGATCGGCGTCATCCAGGTGCAGGGTGGCGGTCAACTGACCTTCAAGGTGTTCGATGACCTGACGGATTTGGTTGTCGTCGGCGCATTGCACGATCAGCGATGCAGCACCGAACATTTCTGCCTGCAACGTGGCGTCGGCGAGGAAATCCTGTGCCTGGGTGACGAACAGATGGGCCTCGCATTGGTTCGGCGTTTCACCCTTGAGGCCGGTGGCGGACACTGGGGCACGCTCAAGCATCGAGCCGACGCCAGCCTCATAGGCATTGAAGATGCCAGGTGTGAGCATGGTCTGCGCCGGGCTGCGCTGGACGAGGTCCGCCGCCGCGTTGATGAAACGATCCAGGGCCGGGCCTTGACGGGCAATCACCAGGCCGGGGTTGGTGCAGAACTGGCCGGCACCCTGGGTCAGGGAGGCGACGAATCCCTGCGCCAACGCTTCGGCGCGTGCTTGCAGCGCCGCCGGGAACAGCAAGACCGGGTTGATCGAGCTCATTTCCGCATACACCGGAATCGGCTCGGGACGTGCCTGGGCCGCCTTGCACAACGCGATGCCACCACTGCGCGAGCCAGTGAAACCCACGGCCTTGATACGCGGGTCGGTGACCAGCGCGATACCCACTTCGCGGCCGGAACCGAACAGCAGCGAGAACACGCCTTGGTGCAGGCCGCAGGTTTCCACGGCACGGGCTACCGCGCGGCCCACCAGTTCGCTCGTGCCGGGGTGAGCGCCATGGGCTTTGACGACCACCGGACAACCGGCAGCCAATGCCGAAGCGGTGTCACCGCCAGCGACCGAAAAGGCCAGCGGAAAATTGCTGGCGCCGAACACGGCCACTGGGCCCAGCGGCACCTGGCGCTGACGCAGGTCCGGGCGCGGCAGGGGTTGGCGTTCCGGTTGCGCCGTGTCGACCCGTACATCCAGCCATTCGCCGGCCCGCACGGTACGGGCGAAGGTGCGCAGTTGCTGGCAGGTGCGGCCACGTTCACCCTGAATGCGTGGGCGCGGCAGGCCTGTCTCGGCGACAGCGCGCTCGATCAACTCATCACCAAGGGCTTCGATCTGATCGGCAATCGCTTCGAGAAAATGCGCGCGTGCCGCCAGTGATGTTTCGCGATAGCTGTCGAAGGCTGCACACGCCAGAGCGCAGGCTTGTTCGACATGCTCGTCAGTGCCACCGGGATAGGCCGGTTCGAGCGGTTTGTCGGTGGCGGGATTGATCGCCCGGATCGCTTCGCGAGTACCGGTGATGGCGTGCTGACCAATCAGCATCTGGCCTGTCAGAGTCATGGCGCTTTCCTGGAAAAGAGGGTGGCCCGCTGTGGTTTCGCAGCGGGCGGGTTCAAGCTGGGATCAAGCGACGTTCAGTTCTGCGGACCAGTTTTTGTACCACTGGCGGAACAACGTGTACTGGTTCTCGGCGTAGCGACGTTGGGCATCGCTGAGCGCGTCGGTCTCGTTGAAATGCAGGGTGTATTCCTTGTCGCCGTTGAGCACCATCAGGTGCTTGTAATAGAGCACCAGGTCGCAGCCCTCATCGAAGGACGACAGCACGGCCAGCGCGGATTCCAGCTCCCTGGCCAGGCGGCGAGCCTTGGCGTCACCTTTGGCGGCTTGCTTGCTCAGGGCCACCAATTGCAGGACTTCGCGGGGCAGCGCGTTGCCGATGCCGGTGATGGCGCCGGTGGCGTTGCAGTTGACGAAACCATGGACCACTTGCGTATCGACACCGACCATCAGGGTGACGTTATCGTCTTTGGACGTGATGTTCTCGGCGGCATAGCGCAGGTCGGCAGCACCGCCGAACTCTTTGAAGCCGATCAGGTTCGGGTGTTCGCGACGCAGTTCGAAGAACAGGTCCGCACGGGTGGCGAAGCCGTAGTAAGGGCTGTTGTAGATCACCGATGGCAACTCCGGCGCGGCCTTCAAGATTGCGGCGAAGTGAGCTTTTTGCGCAGCGGGAGAGGCACCTCGGGAGAGGACGCGGGGGATCACCATCAGGCCATGGGCGCCGACTTTGGCCGCATGGGCCGCGTGGGAAATCGCTTCACGGCTGTTGACCGCGCCGGTACCGACAATCGTCGGAACGCCGGCGGCGACCAGACGCGCCACGCCTTCCTGGCGCTCGGCTTCGGTGAGCAACGGCCAGTCACCCATGGAGCCGCAATACACGACCGCACTCATGCCGATATCGATCAGTTCGCGACCTTTGGCCACCAGCGCGTCAAAGTCGGGTTTGCGCTCGGCGGTGCATGGGGTCATCAGTGCAGGAATGCAGCCAGTGAAGATGCTATCGCTCATTGTTGTAACTCCTTGAAGCGTTGATTCAAATGTATTGAGGGGAAGTGCCGCGTGGTCGCTCAAATGCCCCACGCGAAGGGATCCTGTTCGTCGATCAGCAGCGTGCTGTCGGCCGTCATGAAGGCCTGGCCGGTTATGAACGGGCGCACGCGCTCGCCCTCCCATTCGTAACTGCCGATGAACTGACTGGCGGTGATGCTCGCTTGTACCCAGGGCTCACCGACGGCCAGTTTTCCATCGGCCGCCAGGCACGCCAGCTTGGCGCTGGTGCCGGTGCCGCAGGGCGAGCGGTCGTAGGCTTTGCCCGGGCACATGACGAAGTTGCGGCTGTCGGCCTGGTCGTCGTCGGCAAATAGCTCGACATGATCGATGAGTGCGCCGTCTTCGCCATGAATGCCCTGGGCTTCCAGGGCTTTGAGCATCGCCCAGGTGTACTCGGTGAGGGCCTCGACGTTGTCAAGTTGCAACGCCTGCCCGTGGTCGGACACCAGGAAAAACCAGTTGCCGCCCCAGGCGATATCGCCGTAAACGCGGCCGTACCCGGGGACTTCCACCGGCACCTGTTTACCGTAGCGGTAGGCGGGCACGTTGCGCAGGGTCACCGTACCGTCGCCATGCAGGGTGGCGCTGACCGGTCCGACGGGGGTGTCGATTTTGTGTATACCGGGAGCGATGTGCCCCAGGTAATGCAAGGAGTTGACCAGGCCGATAGTGCCGTGACCGCACATACCGAGGTAGCCGGCGTTGTTGAAGAAAATCACCCCGCAGGTCGCATCCGGCGAGACCGGCTCGCAATACAGGGCGCCGACCAGCACATCGTTGCCTCGGGGCTCAAGCAGGCAAGCCCGACGCCATTGGTCATGCTGATCGCGCAGGGCATCACGCTTCTCGACCATGGTCTGGCCGGACAGTTGGGGGAAGCCGCTCATCACCAGGCGAGTCGGTTCGCCACCGGTGTGGGAGTCAATGACATGAACCCGTTTCATAGACCTATCCTTTAGAAGTGCGCAGGTGCAGGGCGCTGGGCTGTAGTGGTGCCGGTGCGGGTCAAATCGGCTTCGCTTTCATCGTCCTCGTCTTCCAGACGGACCAAGTGCGCCGGTACACCGGTGGCCGCGCCCCAGCAATAGATACCCATCGCACAGATCGCCACGACCAGGGTGTCGAACGGGTGGCTGATCACGCCCAGGCCACCGAAGCTGCCGAGTTTGGAGAGCACGATGGTCACGGCATAGAAACCGATCAGCCATGCGGACGAGCGCACTTGTTGGCCCAGGTTCAAATGCTGGGTCGGCACAAAACGGCCACACAGCAGGTAAACCACGAACATCAGGATCTGCAGGCCGAGCAGCCAGGACACGGTGCTCCATCCCGACCAGTAGACGATCAGCGCCGCGATGATGAATGACAGCGGACCGAGGACGCTCATCCACTTGACCCTGAACGGGCGCGGCATATCCGGCGCATTGCGGCGCAGCGCGGCGACGGATACCGGAGCGACGGCATAGCTCAACACCAGCGCGGCGGAAACCACATTGATCAGGGCTTCCCAGGACGGGAAGGGCAGGGTCCAGAACACCGACAGGGCAAAGGTCAGCCACAGCGCCGGGCGCGGAATGCCGGATTTTTCGTCGATGCGGGTGAACACCTTGAAGAAGGTGCCGGTTCGCGCCCAGCCATAGATCACTCGCGGTGTCGCGTTCATGTAGATGTTGCCGCAACCGCTGGGGGAGATCACCGCGTCGGCGACCACCAGGTAGGCCAACCAGCCCACGCCCAGTGCCAGGGCGATGTCGCGGTAAGGCAGGGCCAGTTCCTTGGCAACACCGGCCCAGCCGTTGGCCAGCATCTCGGTAGGCACGCCGCCGAGGAAGGCGACCTGCAACAGCACATAGATCAAGGTGGAAAGCAGCACGGACAGGATCAATGCAATTGGAATGGTCCGTTGCGGGTTCTTCACTTCGCTGGCCACCGAGATGATCGGCGTCAGCCCGAGGTAAGCGAAGATGACGCCGCCAGCGGAAACCGCCATCTCGATGCCAGAAAGGCCGAATGGCGCGAAGCCCTGAGCCTGGAAGTTTGCCGGTTTGAAGAAGGTGAACAGAACACCGATCACCAGCAGCGGGACGATGAACTTGAATACGCTGACCAGGTTATTGGCCATGGCGAAGGTCTTCACGCTTCTGTAGTTGAGCAGGAAGAACAGGCAGAGCAGGCCGAATTGCAGGAGCCAGCCAATGATCGTCGGATCGCTGGAACCGGCCTTCGTCAGTTCGGGAAACCAGGCGGCGGCATACTGGCGAGCGGCAACCACTTCGATCGCCACAAGGCTGGTGAAGGCGATCAGCGTGATGAAACCCATCAAGTAGCCGAGCAACGGGCCATGGGAGTACACCGGATAACGAACCACGCCACCGGCACGCGGCAGCGCCGCACCCAATTCACAGTAAACGATGCCCAGCAGCAGCACCGCAAAGCCGCCCAGGAGCCAGGAAAAAATACCGGCTGGCCCCGCAATTGCGGAAACGTGGCTGGCTGCGAACAACCAGCCGGAACCGAAAATGGCGCCCAATCCGATGAATGTAAGGTCCATCAACGACAGTTGTTTTTTGAACTTGCCTTTGCCTGACATAGCGTCGCCTTCTTGTGAGTTATTGGATAGGCAGGTGTGCATGCAATGGCGATAGAGTGAACGCGTCAGGGCGATTGCGATTGATGTTTTCCATGGGGGCGGATGACGAAATCGGCACAATTCGGATGGCTGATCTGGCTATGTCGCTATCAACTCGACATGGCGAAAGCCTTGGGGCAATCTGCTTGCGCGTGCCTCAATGCCGCCGCTGAAGGAGAGGGCGCAGGGTGGTTTTTTTGCCTGTCCGGAGAGTGGGAGAACAAGCTTCATGACGCAGAACGCAATGGCGATCCTGTGCCAGGGGAACGACCTGAATCGTCCCGACACCCTCGAAGAATTACTGGCGGGCGTGGCACTGCTGTTGCCGATGCTGGATGTCATCCCCAATGCCGCGATCTTTATCAAAGACATCAAGGCGCGCTATGTCATGGCCAACAGCACGCTGGTGCAGCGCTGCGGATTGAAGCAGCTGCAACCGCTGCTTGGAAAAACCAGCGCCGAAGTCTTCCCAGCGCAATTGGGGCCTGGCTATACCGAACAGGATCGCCGTGTGCTGGAGCAAGGCTTTGTCCTGGAAGACCAGCTGGAGTTGCACTTATATGGGAGTCGAGAGCCCGGTTGGTGCCTGACGCATAAACGACCCTTATATAACCGCAGCGGTGAAATCATTGGTTTGGCAGGGATCTCGGTCGACCTGCAATCGGCCAGTGATACGCATCCGGCGTATCAGCGTCTGGCCGCGGTAGATGAACATATTCGCGCGCATTTCAATCGACGCATCACCTTGGGCGAGCTCACGCGGATCGCCGGCATTTCAGTCGCGCAACTGGAAAGGTACTGCAAGCGCGTGTTCCACCTGACGCCGCGGCAGATGATTCAAAAGGTTCGCCTCGAACACGCGCACCGTCTGCTGCACACCGAGATTCCCATCACCGAAGTCGCCCTGCAGTGCGGCTACACCGACCACAGTGCGTTCACTCGACAGTTCAAGGCATTGACGGGGTTTACACCGCGGCAGTATCGGCAGGCGACGGGGTACTGAGCTAGCGCGCACGCTGTACCTTGGCGATAGGCCGTCAGGGCGCTTCCTGGCAGAGCACTGCGGTCCCTTCACTGAACCTGTTCGAGTTCGCTCGGCCGCCATGTTTTGGTGAAAAACGGTTCAAGCGGGCTGTAGAGGCGCAGGATCGTAAACCAGCCTTTGTCAGGCATGGTCTGAATCCAGTTGCCAGCCTTGGCGTCGGCGGGCTTCGTAGGGCCGAAGTAGATGGTCGTGGACCCGTCCGCGTTCTCGACGGCGGCCGGCGAAGGGTAGGTTTGGCTACCCGCTCGCGGGTAGCGTTGCGGCGTCTGGAGCATCGAGCGCGTCTGGTTGTCGTAGACGGTGAACGACCAGAATTTGCCCGCCGGAATCTTCGGCGGCAGGGTCACCTTGTAGGTCTTGCCGCCATCAAAGGGATTCATTTTCGCGTCCGAGAAGCCCATGAGGTACTGCGAGCCCACATTGGGCAGTCGCATGATCATGCCCGGCGAATCCATGGTGTAGCCGTAGTAGAAGGCCGTGCGGGAGTCGAGCGTCCGCGCGCCCGTCGGCGGCAATGGTTTGAAATAGCCTTCCTTGGTGATCATGGGCGGCGGCGTCTGAAAGTCGAAACCTCCTTGCCACAGCATGCTGGCCCACATCGAGTTCGGGTAGTAGCCCCATCCGGGGTACTCGGCCGCACGAAAGTTCAGTGATCGTCCCGCCGCATTGCCCACAGCCGCTGCGTCGGTGAGGATCTTCTTCATGTGCTCGTCCGGAGCAAAGGGCTTGCCCTTTACGATGCCAATGGCTGCCAGTTGGCCCAGGAGCTCGGGGTCGAACGAGGTGGCCGGTTCCAGCTGCACAAGCTTGTCGAGCGTCTCGAAATAGGCGAAATCGTTGGGAGGAATGGTGTTGAAGGACTTGCCGGTGCCCTCGATGAACTTCGTCGGCGGTATTGGCGGGCTGGGCTCCAGCCTGATTTGACCGGCGAGTGCCGTGGCAATGCTGGTGCCGTAACCACCGGGTGTGTAGGGATAAATCTTCAGCTTGTCCTTGATCAGATCTACAGCGGGCTTGGGATCGTTGTTCTCCATAAATGCACGAACGGCGTATAGCACATGATTGGTTTTCGATCGGCCTACGAAGAAGCCACTGTCTGGGAGAGGCCCCTCGTAGTCCGGCGGCACCACCAGGTACTTGCCGCCTTCGCCCCGATCGGGTCCGGGGGTACCCAGGTCAATGATCCAGCCGAACCACATGTCATTGAGCGTGCCGAGCGACTTCGGCGGCACCTCGACCACCAAGGGGCCCTTCGTCAGGTCGAGGACCGAGAGGGAATAAATGGTGTCGGCGTTGGCGGTAAGAAAGAGCGAGTTGGAGTCCATCAGCTCAGAGAAGATAATCACCGAGTTGTCGTCAGCCCCAATGCTGTGGAAGCCCTCGCGAATCGCATAGGCCGAGGCCCCCGAGAAACTGTTCATGAACGCGTCAATGCCGCGAACGAATGCCAGTGTGTCGTAGACGTCCCGGCTGGTTTTTACGGTCGGCGCGCCGTCCTTGAATTCCAGGGTGCCGACACGGGTTTCGATGCGATCCGGCGTAGTGATGCCGGGTGGGATTGCGGTTGCCGCCTGCGCCGCAGGCGAGGCCAGCGCAACCAAGGCTGACAATACGGCAAGTGGTCTGAAAGTTTGCGTCATGGAGTTCTCCTTGAAGGATGCCAAATGTATTGACTACCCAAACTCAGGAACTAATGGCGCAGTGACATTCCTCAGGGCGCGTTGAACCATCCTTCCTGCGCTCTCGTCATCACTGAGTGGTACTGACATCGATTCGCTCGGATGACCTTTCACAAATGTTGCGCACCATTGTCGGAGCAGCACAGTCTGCTTGATCAGTTTTTCCAGCAAGCAAAGCATAGGTGCACATTTGCCATTGCTCCAGCTCAACCGACTGAACCATACCCCCCGTGAATGGGGCGGTGCAAAGCGCTTCTACACTTTCTGATGCGACCATCTGTCCGGTAAAGAACCGATTTGCAGCTTGATTACAGTTATGCCCGGGCACCAATGGACAATGTCGAATCATCAGCAATACTTCACTTCGCCATATAGAGCCCGGTTGCGCTGTTAGCTGATCGATAGTGATTAAACATCATTAAAGAGGGGCGTCATGCAGTCGAATAAAAATGCACTGCTTGTTGCAGTATTCGGATTGCTGACGTTTTCTGTTAGTGAACGAGGTTCTGCCGGCGGGCTAATGTTGTATGAAATCGCGACTGACAACGCCGGGTTGGCCAATGCCGGTGCGGCGGCGAGGGCACAGGGCCCTTCGACCATCGCCAGCAACCCCGCAGGCCTGAGTTATCTGAGCGGCACTCAAATGACCGCCGGGGCGCAGATCCTGTTCGGTGATTTGTCGTTCCATCGGGACGGTGAAACCAATACCCCGGGTACCGGCAGTGGCAATGTGCTTGATCCCATACCAGGCGCCAGTTTTTTCATCAGCCACCAACTGGATGATCAGTGGACCGTCGGCTTCGGTTCCTATGGCGATTTCGGACTCGCGGAAAACTACGACAACGACTGGTCCGGGCGTTATTTCGTGCAGAACGCGAGCATCGCGGGTTTGTCACTGGTGCCCAGTGTGGCGTATCGCTTCAATGAGCAGTGGTCAGTGGGTGTCGGTGTCAAAGCGATGTACGGCATGCTGAAATCCGAGGCAGCGATCGATCAACGACCGCTGGGCCTTACGGACCGTGCAGATGGACAATACAAGTACAAGGACCACGACTGGGGGTATGGCGCCAACGTCGGCGTGATCTATGCGCCGCAACCGGGCACCCGTGTCGGCCTGGCTTACACCAGTCAGGTCGACCTGGATTTTGAAGACGGCCTGGATGTGAAAAGCAATGCGCCGCTGGTGAGTCGACTGGACGGCACCAACCTCGGGCTCGATCTGAACGTACCGCAAACCGCAACGCTCAGCCTGTACCAGCAACTGCACTCGCAATGGGCATTACTGGCCTCGGTCAACTGGCAGGACTGGTCGAAATTCGGCGACATCGAAATCGACGTAGACACCTCTGCCGCCGGCTCGCGGGCGACCACTATCGATGCGCATTACAAAGACACTTATCAATTGGCCCTGGGCGCGCAATACCAGATGAATCCTGATTTGTTATGGGACTTCGGTATCGCCTACGACACCTCGGCAGTCTCTGACGGCAATCGCACGTTGACCGTGCCCATGGGGGCCGCCTGGCGCTTCGCCGCCGGCCTTACCTACTCGCTTAACAAAGAGACCGACTTCAACTTCAGTTGGGTCACGGTGTGGATGGGTGACATGTCCGTCGACCAGACCAAAGCCCTGTCCGGCAATCACACGTCAGGCGAGTTCGATGACGCCTGGATTCAAGCCCTGTCGGCCAACATGACCTGGCGTTATTGAACAAAGGAATCGCCGATGTTCAAGAGCAAAACGGCACAGATAAGGTTGCAATGATCGCCTCGTGCCTCATACAACCTGGCCGCGTACTGCGAGCCGTACTCCAGGAGTTCGATATGAACAAGCGCATTGAACGGTGTGTTCTCTTATTGATCGCCTTCGGTGTGTCTGTTTCCAGCTACGCGGACAGCCAGGCTGAGCTGGCCAAACAGGCGCTGAACCCGGTTGCGGCGCTGTACAGCTTGCCGATCCAGTACAACTGGAACCAGAAAATGGGACCCACCGGCGAAGGCATTCAAAGCGTCACCAATATCCAGCCGGTTTTACCTTTCTCGCTCAACGAGGACTGGAACCTGATCTCTCGCACAATTCTTCCGATCATTGATCAACACGGATTGGCGCCGGGTGGTGTCGCCGATAAAAGCGGGGTAGGGGATACGTCCCAAAGCTTTTTCTTTTCACCGAAAAAGCCCACCGAAAATGGCTGGATCTGGGGTGTAGGGCCGGCACTGCTGTTGCCGACCGGCAGCGACAAGTTGCTCAGCAACGAGCAGTGGGGGCTGGGGCCGACAGCGGTTGCGCTGAAGCAGGCCGACGGCTGGACAACGGGCATTCTGGCCGACCACATCTGGTCACTGGAAAACAGCCCGGCTGATGACAAGGAAAAAGTGAACCAGACTTACCTGCAACCGTTTCTGGTGTACACCACGAAGACCTACACCAGTTTTGGCATCAACACCGAATCCACTTATGACTGGGAGGCCAAGGAGTGGAACGTACCGATCAATCTGTTCGTGACGCAACTGTTCAAGGTAGGCAAGCAACCCATGAGTCTTCAGGTGGGGCCGCGCTATTGGGCGGAAAGTCCTGAAGATGGCGCCCATGGCTGGGGCTTTCGGGTGGCCTACACACTGCTCTTCCCTAAATGAAATGCACCGCTGCCAAAGCGCAGCTCCCGTTGCCTGATCGACTGCGGTCCCGGCCTAGCCACTTGGCGAAGGGGCAAACGGTATTGCAAACGACCTTGGCGCCCCGGAATGCCTGGGTCAGCGATAACGCAATGTTCTGATCGATCAGCCAATCCATAATCAGCATGCCGGTGTAGCCACTGGCGCCATAGACAACGACGGGATACTTAGCCATTTTTTATTCTCTTGATGTTGTTGGGTAGGCGAGGCGGGTGGAGCAATGCATGACAATCGCTAGGAACTCGTATCAATTGTCGGGGCTGTAACTGCCCTCACTGCGCGCCGCAACTTGAGCGTTCAATTCATCGATACAGATACAGCGATAGGTGACCACCGCTTTCTGCGCCGCTCAAAAGTAGTAAGTTCGATACCCTTGACGACCCCCCACGGCGGGGGGCATCGGATGAATCAGGCGGGGAAAAAATGGGCGCTGGCAATGCCAGCGCTTCGCCGGTCGTGCTGGCTCGCGCGGTTGTAACCCTGAATTTTGAGACCCATTGGCCAGAAACCGGGTTAGAGTGTTCGTCAATGTCTGTTCATAAGGGCCCGCCACTCGATTCGCGTCGTCGCGCCAGGCGATTCCAGCGAACGAACCGGGCAAAAAAAACCGTATATCAATCGTTGTTTGAAGAATGAATCGTCCGCTGTTTGTTTCTCTAGATGGGCCCAAGGGAACCGGCAAAACCACACTGTTGGAAGCCGTTACGAAAGTACTGAGGGCAGACAACAAAAAGGTGATCCGACTTTGCGAGAAAAAAAGCGATCCCTTCAGGGGTGAAACAATGGCCCTCGTTAACAAGCTCGTCAGAAATCCCTCCCGGGATCTGGAGTTGGGGGTTTGTGAACGCTTTGCTGATAGCCGTACCTGGATTTCCCTGCACGTGCTGGCTAAACAGCCACCAGACAGCATCATCTTGATCGATCGCTGGTACCCGTCCGAGGCCGCGTTTCGCCGGATAGTCCCGTTTGCAGAGATTCTGCAGTTGAACATTGATCGAAACGTGCGAGTACCAGACCTGCATGTCGGGGTTGTCACCGACCCTGATATTTCATGGGCGAGGGCAGCGGCACGGGGGCGTGGGCTGAGCAGTACTGTGATCCATAAGCTGGAAGAACATGTCGCTTGTACCAAGGCGTTCGAGCGAGCGATTGCAGATCACGGCTGGGTTTTATGCCGTAATGAAGGAACGATCGAAGACGCAACGATGCAGGTGGTTTCCGAGATCTATAAAGTCCTTCGATGCCCCGTAGGCGACTGCATAGGGTCAACACTTCCCACACTGAAAATACAATCGAAACCGAACTAAGTTTAAGTGTTCGAAAAAACGGGCAGTCATCGCCGTAAAATTTTTACGCTTTCTTTACGGTAGGTGATTTAACCCGCAACGATACTGGCCGCGATTTTTTAGATCGTCCATGTGCCTTGCTTTTCCGATGGCCCTGGAAAAAATGTATTGCCCAAGGATGGCTTGCAGTGACTCCCCGCTAATTGAGAGAAGCGCCCCTTGAGTGAGACCGCGACCGTTGTAAACGAAGACTCCCCATCCAAATCCTCAGGAGTGGGCTTGCTCGTCGCTGCTGTCGGGGTGGTTTACGGGGACATCGGCACCAGCCCCCTCTACACGCTGAAAGAAGTATTTTCCGGCCACTACGGCGTTCAGGTGAATCACGACGGAGTGCTGGGTATTCTGTCGTTGATCTTTTGGTCACTGATCTGGGTCGTCTCGATCAAATACGTACTGTTCATCCTGCGTGCCAATAACCAGGGTGAGGGCGGCATCATGGCGTTGACGGCGTTGGCCCGCCGCGCAGCAGCACCTTATCCGCACATGAGCAAAGTACTGGTGTTGCTCGGTTTGTTCGGCGCCGCACTTTTTTATGGGGACAGCATGATCACCCCGGCGATTTCGGTGCTCTCTGCGGTTGAGGGGCTACAGCTGGCGTTTGACGGGATCGAGCACTGGGTTGTACCCCTGTCGGTGATCGTGCTGGTGGCGCTGTTCCTGATACAGAAACACGGCACTGCTCGCATCGGGATTCTGTTTGGCCCGGTCATGGTGCTGTGGTTTGTGGTGTTAGGCGCGCTCGGGATCTACGGGATTTTACAGCGCCCCGAGGTACTGCAAGCCCTCAACCCTGTTTGGGCAGTGCAGTTCTTCGTGGTTCATCCGGGCATGGGCGTGGCGATTTTGGGTGCTGTCGTGTTGGCGTTGACCGGTGCTGAAGCACTGTATGCCGACATGGGCCACTTTGGTCGCAAACCCATTTCTCGTGCCTGGTTCATTCTGGTGTTGCCAGGGCTGGTACTCAATTATTTTGGCCAGGGTGCGTTGATCCTTGAGAGCCCGGAGGCTGTGCGCAATCCGTTCTATCTGCTCGCGCCGAGTTGGGCACTGTTGCCGATGGTTGCTCTCTCTACGCTTGCCACCATCATTGCTTCTCAAGCCGTGATCTCTGGTGCTTTCTCCCTGACACGCCAGGCAATCCAGCTAGGGTACGTTCCTCGCATGTTTATCCAGCACACCTCGAGCCAGGAACAGGGGCAGATTTACATCGGCACGGTTAACTGGGCATTGATGGTCGGAGTCGTACTGCTGGTGATCGGTTTCGAATCATCCAGTGCCTTGGCGGCTGCCTATGGTGTCGCGGTGACAGGCACCATGTTGATTACCACGCTTTTGTCTTCAGCTGTCGTCCTGCTGCTTTGGAAAACGCCGCGCTGGCTCGCAATCCCGATGCTGCTCGGCTTTCTTCTGGTGGACAGCCTGTACTTCGCCGCAAATGCGCCCAAAATTTTCCAGGGTGGTGCGTTCCCCGTGATCGCTGGTATTGGCCTGTTCATCTTGATGACCACTTGGAAGCGGGGGCGCAAAATCATCGTCGAGCGGCTGGACGAGACCGCGCTTCCTCTGCCTTTGTTTATCAGCAGTATCCGCTCGCAGCCGCCTCATCGTGTGCAAGGTACAGCCGTTTTCCTGACGGCCAGGGCCGATGCTGTACCGCATGCGTTGCTGCACAACTTGCTCCATAACCAGGTCTTGCATGAGCAAGTCGTGCTGCTCACCGTGGTGTCTGAAGACAGTCCTCGCGTTACTGCTGACAAGCGGTTTGAGGTTGAAGCTTATGGCGAAGGGTTTTTCCGGGTCAGTCTGCACTTTGGTTTTATGGAGGAGCCTGACGTACCCATGGCGCTAAGTCTGTGTCACTTGAATGAACTGGATTTCAGTCCGATGCGCACCACCTATTTCCTCAGCCGGGAGACAGTGATCCCCACCAAGCGCATTGGGATGGCGCGCTGGCGGGAAAGTCTTTTCGCGTTTTTGCTGAAGAACGCTAATAGCAACCTTAAGTACTTCAAATTGCCACTGAATAGAGTGATTGAGCTGGGGACTCAGGTAGAGATGTGAAGGACAAACAAGGCCGCGTCTGCGGCCTTTTCCTCTAAGACGCCCGAGATCAGATCACTTTAACCGCCCGGCCAATGAACTGAATCGGTCCTGTGGGTTTGCCAGTCTGAGATCCATTGGGGTTCTCCAGAGTCAATTCAAAGAGCTGGTTGGCTTCCAGCGGCGGTAATTTATCCAGTGGGACAGAAAGCGTTTGCCCGGGTTTGACCAATCCAAGGGACACAGGTGCTTGCCAGCCGTCCGCTTTGGTCCAGAACTCAAGTGCTTTGTCGTTTGGGACTTGCGCTACTCCTAAAGGAATCAGCTGGATTTCCTTTCGGTCGCTTGCCTGAATGACCCAGCCGGGTGCTTGGTTCTGTGGAGCCACCAGCACTACCAGATAGGTGGTCGGATTCAACGGTACTGTTCGTGTCAGAAGCACTGTTCCGAGTAACAGCGTTGCGAAAAGACCTGCCCCCGCGAGCCCGCGCCATAGAGGAAGAAGATTCCACCACGAGACAGGCTTCACAGCGGCCTTCACTTGAGGTGCTCGCCGGTCACTGCTATTCAAGCTGCGCTCGATTCGCCGCCAGAGAAGTGGAGTAGGGGGTTGCGGTTCAGCCAGTTCGGTCAACGCAAGCAAACGCTGTTCCCACGCATCTACAGCAGCTCGCAAATCCGTCTCCTTAGCGAGACGCTTTTGTATCTCGATGCGTTGCTCGGCCGGCAACGTGCCTAACACGTACTCACTCGCCAGTTCGTCAATGTTGTCGGGGCTGTCATCCTCTGGGCTTATGGTCATCCCATGCACTCCCGCAATGCCACCAGACTGCGTTTGATCCAGGCTTTGACGGTCCCCAGCGGTGCGCCCAGTTTCTGCGATATCTCTGAATGCGAATAGCCGTCCACATACGCATGAAGTATGCAGTTGCGACGCGCCGGCTCCAGTTGTTCAAGGCACACATAAATACGTCCTGAGCGGGCTCGATAATCGAAGGTGTCCACACTCTCTGACGATGTCTCCATGGACGCTAAAGCTTGCAGTGCCATTTCGCTTTGCTCGCTGACCTGTACCTCCCGGGCGTTATCACGCATGAAGTTGAGCGCCAGATGCCGCGTCACGCTGAAGATCCAGCCACGGGCAGAGCCTCGTGCCGGATCGAAGCTGCCGGCACGGGTCCATATCTTGATGAAGACGTCGTGCACGATGTCTTCGGCCAAGGCGTTACTGCGAGCGATACGCTTGGCAACACCCAGAAGTCGAGCACTTTCCTGCTCATACAAGTCCTGTAATGCCTGCTGCTCGCCTCGGGCGCAAGCAGCCAAGCAGGCTTCATAGTCAAAACAGGGCTCAGGTAGGGACAAGGTTTTCAGCCGCCAGTAGGTGGTAATTACCCCAGCCCTGCGGCTGGGGTTGCATCGGAGCAGAGTAGACGACTTTGTGCACTGACGACCTGTCCTGGATCGTTGGCTTAATTGGCTGCCCAGAAAATATAGTCAGCCTGATATTTCACTACCTCACGTTTGCCTTTGTTTGCGGCGGAGCATTCGATCATTGGCGCTACGCCGCCTTTAACGGCCACCCGCTGGATATAACTGACATTGCTCATTGCGCCTTTGCCCTCCGCAGGATTAGCTTTGACCAACTGAAAAGGGAGATCACCAGTCCCGGAGGGTGCAATCGCCAGTTGCGTCCCGGTGATTTTAGAGCCGTCTTTAGCTTGCCAGGTGGCAGGCGGCCCGAAGTAGGTACCGACTTGCTTGCCGCTGCGATCATTCAGTACCGCTTTGGGTCCGACGAAAGTCCATTCTGTCTGGCCGGCAGCATTAGCCTTGTCGCGACACTCATACGTGATTTCGCCCACGCCCACGGTCTCCAACGCGACCTTATGACCGTCCGGGACCTTGATGCTGTCGGGCAGATCTGTTTGCGCATACACCGCTGGCACTGTGACCAACAAGCAGGTGGCAGCGAGCGTAGTACTGACAATGCCGAGGAATCGTTTAGCGTTCATGTAAATCTCTCCAGAAAGATGATCAGTTCAGCAGCTATGGCTACTACCTGTACTACCCGCTGGAGGACGAACTGGATGCAGCTAATTAAAAAATATCAATGTGAGAGTCAGTGTGTGGCCGATTGCTGCCTGCCGCGATGGGCAGCAAACGCCCCATAGAGGACATCAAGGCAATCCGAAGTATTTACCGTTTATTCTTAATCGATAAACAAGCCGATAATGTTCCAGCCTACCCCAATAGTAAAAATGAAAAGAATGAGTACCAATGTAAGAGTTATCGACTCATGGGGCATGACGGTATCTCCCTGGAATGGCATAGCACTAATGTGCGGCGGACTGCGGCGAGGGCATCTTATTAATGCGCCTGTTGAATGCATGTGCTTTGAGAGTGTTGCTCACCCGATTGAAGCAGCTTTACTCTCTTGATTAATGTGTTAGTTAACGTTCAGCAAGCTCTATGCCAAACTTCAAGAGCATATAAGTCCTGCCGGTGTAACCAGTTTTATGGGCCTCTTTCGATATAGGGTTGGGGTAAAAAAAGCCCGTATATGGGGATGTTTCCTCTGAAATGGGGAGGTATTTTCAAGTTGGTTTTGGAGGCGCCCGCCGGAGTGTGTTTCGCGTAAGCATTTTATAGGCTTTGGTAGGCACTCTGGACGAATGCTGTCTGTTGCGAATGGCTGGAATCGATAGCTGCCGCATAAACGGCAGCTATCGACCCATTGCCTTCAGGCAATCCTTGGCAGGCCTGCGGTGATCGTTGCGATCACCGCTCACCGTCAGCGTCTTACTGGTGCCGAGACGGCCACGGTCACCGTCGCCGGTGTCGACATCGCACCCTTGGTATCACTGGCTTGATAGGTAAAGCTGGCGACGAACGACGCGGCGATTGTAGACGGTGGTGTGTAGATCACGCGTAAGCCGTCGGTGCTGACCGTGACCGTGCCCTTGCCGGCGCTCGGTTGCGTCAGACCTACCACTTTAAGTGGCACATTACCGTCAGGGTCGGTGTCGTTGACCAGGACATTGATGGTCAGCGGTTTGCCGTCTCTGCTGGTGGCACTGTCGGGTTTGGCGACCGGTTTTTTGTTTTCGCCTTCGCCTGTGCGGAAGGTCGGCAGCGCCGCAGAGTTCACATAGGTGACGCCGTCCCAGCCGGGCAGGGGTGTTGGCATCAACTGGAACTGGCCGGGTCTCTCGATGTCCCAGCGCAGCAGCATCGAAGTGTCCTCATGCTGGGTGTTGTGGCAGTGCTCCATGTAGGTCCCGGCGAACTCGCGGAAGCGGATGGCTATTTCCACATCCACCGAACTGTCGATGCCCTCGCCAATGCGATAGACGTCCTTGCGTGCTCCTTTTTCCCATTCCGGCGGCGCCTTGCCGTCGCGGTTGAGGACGATGCCTTCTTCGAAATGCACGTGCACCGGGTGGGTCCAGCCGTTGCCGCCATTCTTGATTTTCCACACTTCCAGCGTACCGTCGCCACTGTAGCCGGCATCGGTTGGGCCGTTGGCCAGTTGCGGGGCGGCGCTGATTTGACGCGAGTCCATCTGGTAGCCAAAACCACCGTCGGTCTTGATGGTCCAGGGTTCTTCGTCGGTGCCGTCGGAGCGGCCAAAGATGAACTCGCGATGCCGCGCCAGTTTGAGTTTGGCCTGCACCGTCGGATCGTCACGGTTGAGGGTCAGCGGAATCATGATTTTACCCTCCGGCTTACCCGGTTTGGCCGGCTCGTAGTCGGCAGGGTTCATGCTCACATCCGTGCCGCTGTAAGGCTGAACCACCAATTGCATGAACTTGCCTACCACCGGGTCGCCGTTGTCCCATTCCAGCCCTTTGCTACCCAGCTTGAGCACCGCTTTGTACTTCCCGGACAGGACATCGGCCAGGCTCACCACCTCTGCCTCCGGACCCTTGCCGGTCTGGTGCACCATCAAGTTGACGAAGTACAGCTTGTCCCCGGTCTTGATCCCGTTTTTCGCGAAGTTGACGATGATGTCGTAGCGCTCGGCAATGCCCTGGGTCGGCAGGATAGCGTTGTGGTCCTGCATGTCGCCGTCGGCGTCCAGGTCCATGCTGCCGTCGAACGGCACGGCGTGTTCCATGAGGTTGCCGTCGTTGCCGATCAGGTGGAACGGCACACGGGCATAGGACAGGCCGGAACCTGCCGGTCCGGGGAATTCGCCACTGGTTCCGGCGATTTCACGCACCAGAGCGATCCTGAAGTAGCGTGATATCGAGCCGTTGAGTATGCGGAAACGATAACTGCGCGCGCGCACGTTCAGGCGCGGCTGGTACTGCCAGTTGACCAGGATCTGATCGCCAAGGAAGCCGTCGGTGTTGAACGGGTTGAACCACAGCTGGCCGTTCTTATCCCAGGCCTTGTCGGCCATCATGAGGTTGACGTCATAGTCGCGGTTGCCCCAGGGCAGCGCCGAACCGCTGGGCAGGCGCAGGTTGACGCCGTCCTCGACCGCCTCATTGCCACGATCCAGGCCGCTGTAGTAGTTCATCATCACGGCGTTGCCCTTGTAGACGTTCTGCGCGGTGAAATCGAGCATGTGGTCGTGGAACCAGTGGGTACTCATGGTTTCGCGCCAGTCGCCGCGGATCTTGATGGTGCCGTTGTTGCAGGTCTTCAGGCCCGGGTTGGCGTCGTTGACGAACAGGGTTTCGCCCGGTGCGCAGGGGAACGCCGCGCGAGGATCTTCAGCCTTGGTGTTGATGGTGTCGTAGCCGGCCAGTTGCATCGGCCAGCGATAGTCGTAGTACTGCCCCGGAAAGAAAAACGCATTGGTATAGCCGTCGCTTTCGGCCGGGTTGTGGCCGTTGTGTTCGTGGGTGCTGAGGGTATGCAGGCCAAAACCCATGTTTGCCGCAGGGTCGATCGGCAGGGCGTTGTAGTGACGCATCAGCACCGGTTGGCCGTAACGCACCATCAGCAGTTTTACCGGAAAGGTGCCGTCGAAGGTCCATAGCGCTTTGTGGTTCTGAATCGGCATTTTGGGGTGAAAACGGGTGTCGATGCCTTTGGTCGTGCCCGTTGTGGCCGGGATGTCCGAAGTCTGGTAGTAGAGCCCGCCAGGCCCGAACTCACCGACGGCGTAGTTGTGCATTTGTCGGCGGTCGCGCATGCCGCCGTTGAGTTTGGCGCCCGCTTGCACGGTTTTGAAGGCAACCTGCGGGTAGAACTCGTTCCAGCGTTGATGGGACCAGCCTTTTCCTGGCGGACGACCTTCGGCCGGCGAACCTACCGGATGGCGGTTGAGGAAGGCTTCAATCTGCGATTTCCAGGGGTTGCGATCCAGCACGTTGGAGTATTGCGACGGAAACGGGTAAAGCCCGGGCTGGCGCATGAAGGCTTCCAGTGCCGAACTCGACGGGCCGCTGCGAGCGATGCTGTCGGGGTCCTGCTGTGGCGCCGGGCCGGCAAGGGGCACAGGGAATGTCAGTGTCGGCGCGGGCAGGGTCGGGTCGAGTTTTTCCGTGCCGAATTCCTCCAACAGCAGCAGTTGCTGGGTATAGGGCTGCGCCCCGAACAATGGGCTGGGCTTGCCGTTGGTGGGGATTTTGAACGAAGTTTGCAGGCTGGGCGGCAGCACGTTGTCGGCGCGCGGGGTATTGCGGTCACCGTACGCGCCGTTGGGCAGGGCAATCGCGCCCTGGTTGGTCGACGGCATTGTTTTCAATGCTTCCAGCGCTGCCGCAGGGTCGGCGGGCGGATTGGTATACGCCGAGGGGTCCGTCGGTGGCGGCTGGCTGACATCGTCGAGCGGCACGGCATTGGCGGTGTTGAGAGTAAGGAGCATCGCACAGGGCAAACTTGACCTGCGCAGCAAGTCGATGGAATTGCATGGTGGTTTTGCGCGTTTCATTTTTCACCCCTCGCGTGATGCCCCGCCGTCTCCATGTTTGGGACGACAGCTAATGCGGTTACAAGGAGCGGAGCAACAAACGAGCCACTACAGCAGCGCGAAGAAAAAGTTCAATTTTATTGACTGGCGGCTGTGAGTGTGACAAGTGATCGTAAAACAGGGTGGGTGATATTCCTCAAATACGGTTGAAACTCCCCGTTTATGGTGGGTGTAGTGCCCCGGTTATGGGAATGGAGTTGCCCGTTTTCGACAGTGCAAAATCAGCGCCAGAGCGTTGAGAGTGGTTCAGTGGGAGGGTGATGAGCGGCGGGATTTGATGAATCAGAGTGACCCGGAAGTGGGGAGCCGGTCGGCCATCATTTGGCGCGACCGGCCGACCGGCGAACTTCAGTTGGTGACCAGCAGTTCCGGGCCAAGGTAATTGTTGATCTGGTCGATATCGTCGTCGCCAAGACTGCCCACCGAAGACGCCAGGCGTAGACGCGACATCAAATAGCGCAACTTGGCCTCGAACAGATCGTGACGCGCAACGAAGAGCAACTCTTCGGCGTTGAGGACGTCCGAGTTGGTACTGGTGCCGCCTTCCTTGAAGCCCTTGCGTGTCGAAGCCAGTGAGCGCTCGTTGGACTCCACGGCCCGCTTCAGCGCATGAATACGTTTGGCGCCGCTGTGTATGCCGGCATACTCGCGGGTGGTTCCGGAGATGACTTCCTGACGCGTGGCGTCGAGCTCGTCCAGGGCCTTGTAACTATTGGCGCTGGCTTGGCGTGCCAGCGCGCTGGTACCGCCACCGCTGTACAGCGGGAAATTGACTTCCAGCCCGATTGAGCCGTAGCGGTTGCGTTGATTGAGCTCGGAGATTGATTGGCTATCGCCCGCGGTGTAGCCAGCGACGAAATCCAGTGTCGGCCAGTGGCCAGCCCTGGCGCGCTTCACTTCTTCTTCAGCGAGGTTGCTGCTATGACGGCGCGCATGGATCAGCGGGCTATCGGTCTGAGCCTTGATCAGCCAGTCCTGCAGGTTGCTCGGCAGTAGCGGTGGTGTATCGAAGCCCGGACGCAAGGTGATCAGCGATTCGGGGGTTTCTCCGATGTGCTCCTCAAGCTTGCGGCGCGCATTGATCAGGTTGTCCTGAGCTTCGATCAGCTCGGCTTCGGCGAGGTCGCGGCGAGCGAGCGACTCGTCAATGTCGGTGACGGTGCCGGCCCCCAGCTCCATGCGCCGTTTCGCCGAAGCGAGTTGCTCATCGAAGGCGCTCAGCTTGGACTTGGCGAGGACGATGGTTTCGCTGGCCAAAAGCACGTCGAAATAGCTTTCGGCGAGGCGCACCGCGGCGTCCTGACTCTTGGCATCGAACACCGCGACGCTGTAGTCGGCTCGCTGATTACCTTGGCGGTACTCAGCCATTTTCTGTTTGTTGAACAGCGGCTGGCGCAGGCGCACGTTAGCGCCCTTGGAGTCGTAGTCCAGATCCCTTTCGATGCCGCTCTGGCGCTGGGTACCATTGACCTTGTTGTCGTAGGCCGAGGCACTGATTTGCGGCAGCAGGCCGGCCTGGCCGATGGCGCGGTTTTCCAGGCCGGCCTGTTTTTCATGTACGGCGGCGCGGTAGACGGGGCCCTGGTACTGCAACAGATCCCAGGCTTGTTTGAGGTCCATGGCGGTGGCCGGGAGGGACAGCGCCAGCAGGCAGAAGAACAGGCAATGACGGTCCATTTCATTGTTCCTTGAAGGAGCTGTCGACACGCTCGAGCATTGGTTTGAGGAGATAGCTCATCAAGTTGCGTTCGCCGGTCTTGATGGTGACGCTGGCGGGCATGCCGGGACGAATGTGATTGCTGCCAAGCAGGCTCATGCCATCGGGCGTGACTTCTACCTGAGCCAGGTAAAACGGTTGCTTGCTTTCCTCGTCGAGCAGGCGGTCGGCGGAGACGGTCTTCACGCGGCCAGGGATGTTGGGCGTCTGGGCATGGTTGAAGGCCGGGAAGGCAATGTCCACAGCCAGGCCGGGGACCATCTTGTCGATGGCCTGTACGGGAATCATCGCGTCGACCTGCAGCGGTTCGTTGTCCGGAACGATTTCCATGATTTTGAAGCCGGGCTGAATGATCCCGCCGATGGTCGCAATGCTCAGTGACTGGACCATGCCATCGATGGGCGAGCGAATCACGGTGTGGGTCACTTCATAGTCCAGCGCACGCAAGCGGTCGGCCAAGGTGGTGTTTTCCTTGGCGGTGTCGGTGAGCTGCGATTCGACCTCCTTCTGGTAATCATGCTGGCGCTGCAGGATGCGCAGTTTGATTTCGGTGGTCTGGCTACGTATGCGAGCGATGTTATTGAGGTTCTCGGCCTGGCCGGCGGAGAGGTCGGCATTGCTGCGTTCCAGCTCAAGCAGTCGGTTGCGCGGCACGTAGCCTTCGGCCGCCAGCACTCGGGTGCCTTGTAGTTCCTGGTTGAGGAAGTTGATCTGCGAGGCGCGGGCGCCATAGACCTGCTGCAGACCCTTGAGCTGCACCGCCGACGCTGCGAGATTTTCCTGCAGGATGCTGATTTCGCCAGCGAGGCCGGCGCGCCGGGTATCGAGCAAGCGTTGTTGCAGATTCATGGCGGCCACCAGGCGGTGGTCGTTCCCGAAGCGCTTGAGCAATTCGGGGTCGTAGGTCACGACATCGCGACCGTCACGTTCCGCTTCCAGGCGGTTTTCCACTGTCTTGCTGACGATGTACTGGGCGCTGACTGCACCCTGTTCGGAAACGGCACGCAGCGAGTCGAGGCGAACCACCTCCTGGCCTTTTTTCACAGCATCGCCTTCGCGAACAAGAATGGCCTCCACGGTGCCGCCGCTCAGATGCTGCACGGCTTTGCGATTGCTGGTGACTTTTACCGTGCCTGTCGCTACCACGCCGGCATCCAGCGGCGCCAGCCAGGACCACAGGAGGAAGCCGCCGAAGCCGGCGAGCACCAGCCAAATGCCCCAGCGCATGGGTTTGCCGACGTCCAGATCCACCTCGTTTCTGGGATCGGTACGAATCATCTCGATGTGTTGGTTCATTTGCATGATCGGTCACTCCCGTGCTTTGACGGAGGCCAGCGGAGTCGACGCGCCTGCAGGCATCACATTGGTCTTGCGCAGCGCTGCGAATACTTCGTCACGTGTGCCAAGCATCTGCACGCCGCCGTCGCGCAGCATCAGCACCTTATCGACGGCGCAGAGCACGTTGGGACGGTGGGAAATCAGAATGACGGTGGCGCCACGGCCCTTGAGTTGGGCCAGCGCATCGACCAGGGCCTTTTCACCGACGTCGTCGAGGTTGGCGTTCGGCTCATCCAGCACAATCAGATTGGGCTCTCCATACAGCGCGCGGGCCAGGGCGATGCGTTGCTTCTGGCCACCGGAAAGCGGGCTGCCATCGGTGCCCAGACGGGTCTCATAACCCTGCGTAAAACGCAGGATCATCTCGTGCACGCCAGTCGCTCTTGCGGCGCGGATGACCGCGTCGCTGTCCACTTCGCCAAAGCGCGCAATGTTGTCGGCGATGGTGCCCTCGAACAGCTCCACATCCTGCGGCAGGTAACCGAGCCAGGGACCAAGTTCACCCTTGTTCCAGGTGAATATGTCCGCGCCGTCCAGGCGCACCTTGCCGGCCTGTGCCGGCCAGACGCCGACCAACAGCCGGGCGAGGGTGGATTTGCCCGAGGCGGATGGACCGATAATGCCAAGGCTTTCGCCGGGTGAAAGGTTGAAGCTCACCCCGCGCAGAATCGTGTTGCTGGTGCCGGGGGCACCGGCATACACATTCTCCACCGCCAGCATGCCAAGCGGCCGCTGCAGCGACATGCTGGGTGGCCGGCGCGGAAAGTCTTCAAGCATCTCGTTGAGCCGGCCCCAGGCCGAACGGCAACCGAGCAGTTGTTTCCACGACGCGATGACTTGTTCCACCGGGGCCAGCGCTCGGCCGGTGAGGATCGAGCAAGCAATCATCATCCCGGGGGTGATCTTGCCTTCGATCGCCAGCAGTGCGCCGGCGCCGAGGATCAGCGATTGCAAAGTGATACGCACGAAGCGCCCGGTGCTGCTGATCAGGGCGGCGCGGTCGGAGGCCAGGGTCTGCATTTCCAGGATGCGCAAATGGCTTTGGTACCAGCGCTTGCCAATCGACGGCAGCATGCCCATGGCCTCGATGACCTCGGCGTTGCGCAGGTTGTTGTTGGCGTAGCAGGCGGAGGAGAGGGCGGCCTGATTGGCTTCGGCCAGCGGCTTCTGCGTCGCCTTTTCGGTGAGATAAGCCAGGAACACCAGAATCAGCGAGCCGATCAGGGTGATCAGTCCGAGTAGTGGGTGGATCAGATAGGCGACCAGCAGGTACATCGGCGTCCAGGGCGCATCGAAAAAAGCGAACAGGGCATTGCCGGTGAGGAACTGACGAACCTGCGACAGATCTTGCAAGGCCTGGGCCGGATTACCTCCGGCGCGGCTCAGGTTGCGCTCGAACGCAGCCGTGAAAATGCGTCGGTTGAGGTCCATGTCGAGGCAGTTGCCGACCCGGATCAGCACGCGGGTGCGGACCAGTTCCAGGGTGGACATCAGCAAGAACAGTCCTATCACCAGCAAGGTCAACATCGTCAACGTTGTGACGTTGCGACTGACCAGGGCCCGGTCATAGACCTGCAGCATGTACACGGCTGGCGTCAACATCATGACGTTGATGATGCCACTGAACCCTGCCAGCGAATAAAAACTGCGACGCAGGCGAAAAATCGCGTCGGCCAGTTCGGAGCGGGTACTCGAGAGCTTGTTCATTTGATAGTCCCTCACCGAAAAACCGGTTTTGCTTGCGGCAAGCAGCAGCAGCAAATGTTGTGGCAAACCATAGATGTAGTTGCAAGCGCGTCTCGTTGACACAAGCTGTAGCGCTCCTGGAAAAGTTCCCTAACTTTTTACGTTTACAAGCAGCAGCGTAGGTGGCGTTTGTCTCTCTAGCGATACAGTTTTAAATAACATTTCGCTCTAGCAGTTCTTATGAATCTCTATATCCCGTTCAAGAACAGTAAGTTGGCATGTCAAATGCCAATCGTCGTTTTTTGCGTCGTAATATTGACAGCGCATTGCTATGGAACTTTAGTCATGTTCAAGGGCGCCCGTCTGAAGCCTGCCATCGCTTCGAAAGTGCAAGGCACGGTGGCCCTGAAGGAGCACGGCATGTCGATCATTTCGTTCTGTAGCACCGTGACGGAGCTGTTCAGGAAGTTCGCTTCGACTTCCCGATTCCATGGCCCACCAGTGGCTCGGAATCGCTCTGCCTAATCGCTCAGCGAGCAATTCATCCAGCGAATTCCAGGCGCGCATTCACCGGCGCAGGGGACGGCTTTGCCTGCCCCACGCCTGCTCTCGCCAGACACTGAAACAACGAACTGCGCAAGCCAGCACGTGACTTGGCGCGGGAGGATTTATTCGTCCCGAGCCTTTCCCATATAGATCGAGGGCAATCGAAATGGCCAATTTCAACAAGTCGGACCTGGAATTCATCCTCAAGCAAATCTTCATCGCAGAAGCGCATGCCAACGGCACCAGCCTCAGTGATTTACTACCCAACAGTCAGGTGCCATTCGGCCTGCGAACCGTCGATGGCAGCTACAACAACCTGGTCGCCGGGCAAAGCGAGTTTGGCGCTGCGGACAATTCCTTCCTGCGCTTGCTTGATGCTTCGTATCGAGCGGCATATGCCGGGACAGGGACGGTGGTCGACCCGCAGCCACGGATCATCAGTAACCTGATCAACGACCAGACCGCCAACAACCCGGCCGCGGTTGCGGCGAACGGAGGTGCCAACCCGGTGATCAGCCCCGGTCTGGATGGCGTGTTCGGCACGGACGACGACAAGGAAGTGTTCTTTATCCCCAACGAGTCGCCGGACGTCGGTCTGACCGCCGGCTTTAACTCGTGGATGACCTTCTTCGGCCAGTTCTTCGACCACGGCCTCGACCTGGTCAGCAAGAGCAGTACCGACATCGTGTTTATTCCGCTGCAGCCGGACGATCCGTTGTTCATACCGGGCAGCCCGACTAATTTCATGGTGCTGTCACGAGCAGTGCGTACGGCCGGCGCGGACGGAATAAACGGCACTGCCGATGATGGCCAGCCCAATACCACCTCGCCATTCGTAGACCAGAGCCAGACCTACAGCTCGCACCCGTCGCATCAGGTGTTTCTGCGTGAGTACGTCCTGAACGCGGCAGGTGACCCTATTGCAACGGGGCGCTTGATTACCAACCGCGATCTCGGCGCCGATGGCAAGTTCGGCACTGCCGATGATGGCGACGGCGAAAGTGGCGGCATGGCGACCTGGGCGGTGGTAAAAGCTCAGGCCCGTGACATTCTCGGCATCAACCTGACCGACATTGATGTGCACAACGTGCCGCTGCTGGCAACTGATGCCTATGGCAACTTCGTCCGGGGGCCGAACGGTATGCCGCAGGTGGTGATGCGCACCAGTAACGGTGCCGACGGTATTGCCGGGACGGCTGATGACATCACGCAATTGGTCGAAGGCAATCGGGATGCTCCGATCAGTCTGGCCAGCGCCGTAAGCACCGGGCATGGTTTCCTCGACGACATCGCCCACAATGCCGCGCCGGTCGTCGTCGGTGGGGTTCTGCAGGCGGATACCGACGCCGATGTCGGCAATGCGCAGCCCGTTGGTGCGGGCGGCAAAAACCTGACCTATGACAACGAACTGCTCGACGCCCACTACATTGCCGGCGACGGCCGGGCGAACGAAAACATTGGCCTGACCGCCGTGCACCATGTGTTCCACTCCGAGCACAACCGCCTGGTCCAGCAATCCAAGCAAACCATCCTGGCCGCCGGCGATCTGGCGTTCCTCAATGAGTGGCTGGTGGACGACGTCGCCACAATGCCAACGACGCTCGCCGAAATCTCAGCCTTGGTGTGGGACGGCGAACGCCTGTTCCAGGCCGCCAAGTTTGGCACCGAGATGCAGTACCAGCACCTGGTGTTCGAGGAGTTCGGGCGTTCCATTCAGCCGCAGATCGATGCATTCCTTGCACCCAACGGGTATGACACCTCGATCAACCCGGCCATCCTCGCCGAGTTCGCCCACGTGGTGTATCGCTTCGGTCACTCGATGTTGACCGAGACCGTCGATCGTTTCGACCCCGAATTCAATCCGCTGCTCACTGACCCGAACAACCCGGACTCTCAAATGGGTTTGATCGCGGCCTTCCTCAACCCGCTGGCGTTCGCCGGCAGCGGGGCCACTGCGGACGAAGCGGCAGGAGCGATCATTCGCGGTGTGACCCGCCAGCTCGGCAACGAGATCGACGAGTTCGTCACCGAAGCGTTGCGCAACAATCTGCTCGGTCTGCCGCTCGATTTGCCGGTCCTGAACCTGGCGCGTGGTCGCGACACTGGCATCCCCACGTTGAATGAGGCGCGGCGTGAGTTCTACCAGTCAACCGGCGACAGCCAACTCAAGCCGTACATCAGTTGGGCTGACTTGGCAGACAACCTCAAGCACCCCGAGTCGTTGGTTAACTTCATCGCGGCCTACGGCACGCATGACACAATTACCGCGGCGACCACGCTGGCCGACAAACGCGCTGCAGCCTTGGCGCTGGTTTTCGGTGGTGCAGATGCGCCGGTTGACCGCCTGGACTTCCTCAACGGCAACGGTACCTGGGCCAACGTAACGAAGGCCGGCAAGGATGGGGTGCTGGGTACTGCAGACGACCTGACGGGTGTGACGATCACGGGTGTCGACGACATCGACTTCTGGGTCGGTGGCCTCGCCGAGCAGAAGATGCCGTTCGGCGGCATGCTCGGCTCGACGTTCAACTTCGTGTTTGAAACCCAGATGGAGGCGTTGCAGGACGGCGACCGCTTCTACTACCTGTCACGCACCGCTGGCCTGAACTTCGGCACCGAGCTGGAAAACAACTCCTTTGCCAAGCTGATCATGCTCAACACCGATGTGACCCACCTGTCGAACACCGTGTTCCTGACGCCTACGTACACCCTGGAAGTGAATCAGGCCAATCAGTTCACCGGCCTGGGCACCAACGGCGGCGCCGACCCGACTGGCGGCCTGATGATCAACGGCGTGGAAATCGTGCCACTGGTGATCCGAAACAACCCCGACACCGTTGGCGCGGACAGCAATTATCTGCAATACACCGGTGAAGACCATGTTGTCCTGGGCGGCACCGCCGGCAATGACATCCTCATCTCCGGTGACGGCGATGACACCCTTTACGGTGACGGTGGTAACGACCGTCTCGAAGGGGGCGCCGGGAACGATGCGGTACTGGGCGGCGCGGGCGACGACATCATCACCGACTCGTTCGGTGACAACCGCCTGGAAGGCAATGCCGGCAACGATGTGATCGTGGCCGGTAGCATGCTGGCTGGAGGCAATCTGATCCTGGGCGGCGATGGGCAGGACTTCATCGTTACCACCGAAGATGTCAGCACCACCTTCGGCGGGCAGGGCGACGATTTCATCCTGGGTGCCAAGACCAACCTGCCAGCCACCGGCAACGAAGGCGATGACTGGATCGAAAAGGGCACCCAGGACGGTGCGCCTGGCGATAACGCCTCGCCCTTGCTCAACGACGATGTGATCGGCAACGACATCTTTATAGGGGGTGCTGGCTTCGACGAAATGATCGGGGAGGGTGGCGATGACATCTTCGTCGGCAGCGATGCCCAGGACAATATGGACGGCATGTCCGGTTTCGACTGGGTGACCCACAAAAATGACAGGATCGGCGTCACCGTTGACCTGACCATGGCCACGCTGGCTCAGCCACACGGCAACGCGCCAAACCAGAACAACGGGCCGTTCAATCCGGTCGGCGCATCGCCGGCCTCGATCCTCGACCGGTTTGCCGAGGTCGAAGGCTTGTCCGGTTCGAAATTCGGCGATGTGCTCAAGGGCGATAATGTCGATGCGGCCACCATCATCGACCACGGTGGCACCACCGGTAGCGCGCTGACCAATGTGGCGTTGATTCGGGGACTGGCTCAGCTTCTGCAGGATGCCGGTTTGCCGACCACCGGCTTTGCCACCGGCAACATCATCCTGGGTGGCGACGGCAGTGACTTGATCGAAGGTCGCGGGGGCGATGACCTGATCGACGGCGACAAATGGCTCAACGTCAGGATTGCGGTTTATGAGCCTGGAGATGTCAACCATACCGGTCCAGAGATCGCCAGTTTCGACAGCATGGTCGACATGATCCCTTTCATGCTGGACGGTACCTATAACCCGGGCCAGCTCAAGGCGGTGCGGGAAATCCTGCCCGGGACCTCGACGGGCGGGGCGGCTTTCGATACCGCCTTTTACTCCGGCGTCCAGTCCGAGTATGTGGTGACACGGGACGATCGCGGCACGGCCAGCCTGGCGGACGATGTCTGGACGGTGACCGATACCGAAGTGGGTCGCGACGGCGTCGATACCCTGATGCATATCGAGCGCCTGCAGTTCGCCGATACCCAGCAAGTGCTGGTGCCGGGGCTTAATGCGCAACCCGTTGGCAGACCGACCATTGCCGATGGAAACGGCGGGGCGATTACGGTGGGCGACATGCTGACCGTCAGCGTGGCCGGGGTGACCGATGCCAACAATGTCGGGGGTACTCTGAACAATTCTTCAGTGTCCTACTACTGGCAGTTCGAGGCCGATCCAGGCACTGGCGTGTTCGAGGACATCATCCTGCTACCTGCCGGTGACCTGGCGTTCCAGAGTGCGGACGGCACCTCGTTCAAGGTCTCTCCAGATCTCGCCGGGTTGTCGTTGCGGGTCAAGGCGATCTACCAGGATGGTCATGGCACGACAGAAGTGGTGTTCTCGCAACCGACTGCCGTGGTCGCTCCCGGCGCCCCGGTTGTGCCGGTGGCGCAGGCACCTGTCGTCGATGCGACAGCGGGCGGTGAGGGCCTCAACATGGTCCGCTCCGACCTCAACTTCATTCTTGATCAGATCAAGATTGCCGAGGCTGACGCGGCCGGTCAGGACATCCTCTCGTTGATCCCGAATATCCGCGCACCCTTGGGCTTGCGTTCGGTCGATGGATCGAACAACAACCTGCTGAACCTCAATGGCATCAACAACACCCAGTATGGTGCTGCCGATAACGTCTTTCCGCGGCTGACCGATCCGGTGTTCAATCCGGCCGAAGGTGCTCCTGCCGGATTCTTCGGTCCCGGCTCGCCGGCCATCCCGGGATCGTCCTATCAGCAAACCAGCGGGGCTGTGTTTGACTCGCAGCCGCGCACCATCAGTAATCTGATCGTCGACCAGACGTCGAACAACCCGGCGGCCTATGCCACGGCTTACGACACGGGGGCGGACGGTGTGCTCAATTACGGCGTGCCGAACAATGATGACGTGCTCAAGGAGGGTGTGCGGATCGTCGCCAGCCCTGGCATGGATGGTCAGTTCGGTACTGCCGACGACCACGATGTGTACCTGTTCGAAAACACCACCGCGGATGCGGGATTGTCCGCGCCGTTCAACGCCTGGATGACCTTCTTCGGGCAGTTCTTCGACCATGGCCTGGACCTGCTCACCAAGGGCGGTTCGGGCACCGTCTACATTCCACTGCAACCGGATGATCCGCTGTATGTACCCGGCGGCCACACCAACTTTATGGTGCTGACCCGCGCGACCAACCAGCCCGGGGCGGATGGCGTGCTCGGCACGGCCGACGATGTCCGTGAGCACACGAATACCACCACGCCGTTCGTGGACCAGAACCAGACTTACAGCTCGCACCCCTCGCACCAGGTTTTCCTGCGCGGTTATGAGCTGACTGACAATGGCCCCATCGCGACCGGCAGACTGATCACTAACCGTGACCTGGGGACGGACGGCAAGTTCGGGACTGCAGACGACACCGAAATCGGTGGCATGGCCACCTGGAAGGTGGTCAAGGCGCAGGCCAATGACATTCTGGGTATCCGCCTCACCGATGCCGATGTCGATAACTCTCCGTTGTTGGCAACCGACGCTTATGGCAACTTCATCAAAGGGCCAAACGGCTTCCCGATGGTTGTGATGAAAGGGGCTGACGGTCTTGGCGGCACGGCTGATGACGTTCTGGTCGAAGGCAATCCGCTTGCTCCCGTCGACCTGACCAATGCGGTGCGCACCGGTCACCAGTTCCTCGCCGACATTGCCCACAATGCAGCGCCGGTGTTCAGCAGTGGCGTGCTCGTACCTGACGCGGATTCCAACATTGGCAACGCAGTGCCGGTCAATCCGCAGACCGGGGCCAACCTGGCCTACGACAACGAGTTGCTGAATGCGCACTACATCGCCGGCGACGGCCGGGTCAACGAGAACATCGGCCTGACTGCCGTGCATGCGATCTTCCACGCCGAGCACAACCGGCTGGTAGCGCAGACCATGGACACCGTGCTCGATTCGGCTGACGTGGCCTTCCTCAACGAGTGGCTGCTCACGCCTGTCAGCGCGTTGCCAGCCAACCAGGCTGAAATCGATGCGCTGGTGTGGAATGGCGAGCGCTTGTTCCAGGCGGCCAAGTTCGGCACCGAGATGCAGTATCAACACCTGGTGTTCGAGGAGTTTGCACGGACCATCCAGCCCAGAGTCGACCTGTTCTTCGCACCGACCCAGGTCTATGACGTCGACCTCGATGCCTCGATCGTCGCCGAGTTCGCTCATACCGTGTACCGGTTTGGCCACTCGATGCTGACCGAGACCGTCGATCGCTACGATGCCGATTTCAACGTGGTGGGCGATCCGAACAGCGCTGATCCCGATCAGCAACTGGGCTTGATCGCAGCGTTCCTCAACCCGTTGGCGTTCGCCGCCAGTGGCGTGACGCCAGAGGATGCGACCAGTGCGATCATTCGTGGGGTGACTCGGCAAGCCGGTAACGAGATCGACGAGTTCGTGACCGAGGCGCTGCGCAATAACCTGCTCGGCCTGCCGCTCGACCTGCCGGCGATCAACATCGCCCGTGGCCGCGACGTGGGGATTCCCTCACTCAACGCGATCCGCCGCGACATCTACAGCCAGACCGGTGATACCCAACTCAAGCCTTACACCAGCTGGGTCGACCTGGTGCAACACCTCAAACATCCGGAGTCGTTGATCAACTTCATCGCGGCCTATGGCACGCATGGCACGATCACGGCCGCGACCACTCTGGAAGCCAAACGCGCTGCTGCCATGGCGCTGGTATTTGGCGGTACGGATGCGCCGGCTGACCGTATGGACTTCCTCAACAGTACTGGCACTTGGGCCAACGTGACGCGTGCCGGCAAGGACGGGGTGCTGGGGACTGCCGACGATCTGAAGGGTGTGACCGTCACAGGCGTCGATGCCATCGACCTCTGGATCGGCGGCCTGGCCGAAGAGAAAACGCCGTTCGGCGGCATGCTCGGCTCGACCTTCAACTTCGTGTTCGAGAACCAGATGGAAAAACTGCAGGACGGCGACCGCTTCTATTATCTGGAGCGTACCTCCGGCCTGTCGATGAATGCCGAGCTGGAAAGCAACTCGTTCGCCAAGCTGATCATGGCCAACACCTCGGCCACGCACTTGCCAGGCCTGGTGTTCTCGGACCCGGGGTTCTATCTGGAAAGGGACCAGAGCAAGCAGTTCAACGATGGCCTGGGCAACGCCGATCCACTGGGCGAGAACGGCGAGCAGGTGGTGTTCCGCGACAACCCGCTGACCGCAGGGCCGGACTCCAACTACATCAGGTACACCGGTGATGAGCACATCGTACTGGGCGGCACCAACAACGCAGACATCCTTATCGCCAGTGAAGGCGATGACACTGTCTGGGGTGACGGCGGCAACGATCGCATCGAAGGGGGTGACGGTAATGACCAACTGCGCGGTGGCGCCGGCGACGACATCATCAGCGACCGCGGTGGCGACGATAACATCCAGGGTGGCGACGGCAACGACGTGCTGCACGGTGGTAATGGCGTCAACCTGATCATCGGCGGGTTCGGCAATGACTTCATCGTCACCGGCGAGGACGCTTCCGAGGCCATTGGTGGCCAGGGGAACGACTTCATCCTGGGCAGCAAAGCCAACGAACAGGACATGGGTAACGAAGGCGACGACTGGATCGAGAAGGGCACCTCGGACGGTGCACCTGGCGACAACTTCGACCCGCTCGGCAACGACCCTGTCATCGGCCACGACGTGTACATCGGCGCTGGCGAAAACGACAAGTTCAACGGCGAAGGCGGCGACGACATCATGGTCGGCAGTCTCGGCCTCGGTGACCGCTATATCGGTGGTTCCGGCTATGACTGGGCAACCTTCAAGGATCTCGCCCAAGGCGTGTCCATCGATTTCACCGACCGCTTTTTCGATGTACCTCCGGTGCCGGGCTCGGGTGCCTCGGCGCTCGTGCGTTTCGACATCATGGAAGGGTTGTCGGGTTCGGCGCACGGTGACTTCCTGCGTGGCGATAACGAAGACGCAACTTCGCTACCCGGCGCAGGAGCGACCGGCAGTGTGCTGACCAACATTAACCTGATCAACGGCCTGGCTGATCTGTTGCCAGACGGAGCGACGTTCTTCGACGGCGGCAATATTATCCTCGGTGGCAGCGGCAGCGACCTCATCGAAGGTCGCGGTGGTGACGACATCATCCATGGGGACAAGTGGCTGAACGTACGCATCAGCGTACGGGCAAACGCTGATGGTACTGGCCCGGAAATCGCCACGTTCGACAGCATGGAGCCGATGGTGCCGTTTATGCTGAACGGTACTTACAACCCAGGCCAGCTGGTCATCGTGCGGGAGATTCTGACCGGCAATGACCGCTTCGACACTGCGGTGTTCTCTGGCAATGCGTCGGAATACCTTGTCGAAGTCCAGGGCGACGACGTTATCGTGACCGACTTGGTGGCGGGGCGAGATGGCGTCGATCGACTGACGGGCATCGAGCGACTGCAGTTCTCTGACCAGGCGCAGGCATCCGGAGTGGGCACTGCCTTGAACGAAGGCCCATCGGGTCATCTGGCGATTCTCGACGATGCTACCGGCCTGCGTGACGATACGCCTGTTGCCGGCCAGTTGCTGCGCGTCAGCAATCGGTCGGTACACGATGCGGACAACCAAAGCCTGGCCAATCCAACCGGCGCGGTAACCGGTGCGGTGGCTTACTACTGGCAGGTGGAAAACATCCCTGGCACGGGCATCTATGAAGACATCACCGTTGTCGCTGCCGGCGAAGCTACAAGGGCGACCGGCACCACTTACCGGGTGGCGGATGATATAGCGGGCCTGAACATCCGCGTCCGGGCGGTATATCAGGATACCAAGGGCACACTGGAGATCATCGACTCGTCGGGGAACAGTACACCGACCGCAGGGCCGACCATAAATGGGCTTTTGGTGCAGAACCAACTGTTGACCGCTGACCCGTCGAGCATCATCGACATTGATGGTCTCAGCAATCCGCAGTTCACCTACCAGTGGCAGGCCACCAATGGGGTGAGCTTCGTCAACATCGTCGGCGCCACCGGTAACACCTTCACGCTGGGCCAGGACCAGGTCGGCGATCAGGTGCGCGTGGTGGTCAGTTACGTGGATGACTTCGGTGTGGCCGAAAGCGTCGCGTCCGACCCCTCGGACCCGGTGGCCAACGTCAACGATGCACCGACAGGCGCGTTGCTGATCAGCGACACGACGCCTGAACAAGGGCAGGTGTTGACCGCGCTGACTGCCGGGATTGCCGATGCGGACGGGTTGGGTACCTTCAGCTTCCAATGGCAGCAAGGTATCGGCACTTCCTTCACCAACATCACCGGCGCGACCGCTGCGACCTTCACCCCGGGTCTGTTGCAGAGCAATCTGCAACTGCGGGTGATCGTGCGCTATACCGATGGCTTCGGCACGCTGGAGTCGGTGACCTCTGCGGCGACCGCAGCGGTTACGGTGCCGCTCGGCCTTGTGCTGCTAGGTACCGCTTTGGCGGACACCCTCACCGGCGGCGCGGGTGCCGATGTGCTGCTTGGCCTGGGCGGGAACGATACGCTCAATGGTCTGGCCGGTATTGACCAGCTGTTTGGCGGCACTGGCAACGACATTCTCAACGGCGGAGACGACAACGACGTCCTCAATGGCGAGGACGGCAACGACACCCTCAACGGTGGGCTCGGCGCGGATGCCATGAACGGCGGTGCCGGCAACGACACATTCGTGGTGGACAATGTCGGTGACACCGTCATCGAGGCGCTGGGCGGTGGTACCGATCTGGTGCAAATCAGTCTGGCTAGCTACGTGCTCGGCGCCAACGTCGAAAACCTGACCTCTACCGGTGCCGGTAACTTCACCGGTACCGGTAATGCGCTGGCCAACACCCTCACCGGCGGGGTCGGCAACGATACCCTCAATGGCGGGGACGGCAACGACATCCTCAACGGCGGACTCGGCGCGGATGCCATGAACGGCGGTGCCGGCAACGACACCTTTGTGGTCGACAACGTTGGTGACACTGTCACCGAGGCGCTGGGCGGTGGTACCGATCTGGTGCAAACCAGTCTGGCTAACTACGTGCTCGGTGCCAACGTCGAAAACCTGACCTATACCGGTGCCGGTAACTTCACCGGTACGGGTAATGCGCTGGCCAACACCCTCACCGGCGGGGTCGGGAACGACGTCCTCAGTGGCGGGGACGGCAATGACATCCTCATCGGTGGGCTCGGCGCGGATGCCATGAACGGCGGTACCGGCAACGACACCTTTGTGGTCGACAACGCTGGTGACACTGTCACCGAGGCGTTGGGTGGCGGTACCGATCTGGTGCAAACCAGCCTGGCTAACTACGTACTGGGTGCCAACGTCGAGAACCTGACTTATACCGGTGCCGGCAACTTCACCGGTACCGGTAATGCACTGGCCAACACCCTCACCGGCGGAGTCGGTAACGACGTGCTCAATGGCGGTGCGGGTGCAGACCAGTTGGTTGGGGGCGCCGGCAACGATACCTACGTCGTCGATGTTGCAGCGGACGTGGTGGTTGAAGTGGCGGGTGGCGGTACGGATACCGTGCAGACGTCGCTGGCCAGTTACACACTGGGTGCCAACGTCGAAAACCTGACCTTTACCGGCGTCGGCAACTTCAGCGGCAACGGCAACGTGTTGAACAACGTCATCACCGGCGGTGCAGGTAATGACACCCTCAATGGTGATAGCGGCAACGACATCCTCAATGGTGGGCTCGGCGCGGATGTCATGAACGGCGGTGTCGGCAACGACACCTTTGTGGTCGACAACGTCGGTGACACCGTCATCGAGGCGCTGGGCGGTGGTACCGATCTGGTGCAAACCAGTCTGGCCGCCTACTTGCTGGGTGCCAACGTCGAGAACCTGGCCTTCACCGGGGCCGGTAACTTCACCGGTACCGGTAATGCGCTGGCCAACACCCTGACCGGCGGGGTCGGCAACGACGTCCTCAATGGCGGTGCGGGCGCTGACCAGTTGGTTGGGGGCGCCGGCAACGACACCTACATCGTCGATACAACCGCGGACGTGGTGGTAGAAGTGGCCGGTGGCGGTACGGATACCGTGCAGGCGTCGCAGGCGAGTTACACGCTCAGCGCCAACGTCGAGAACCTGACCTTTACCGGCGTCGGCAACTTCGCTGGCAACGGCAACGTGTCGAACAACGTCATCACCGCCGGGGCAGGTAATGACACCCTCAATGGTGGCAGCGGCGACGACATCCTCACCGGCAACGGCGGTAACGACACGCTCAATGGTGACCTCGGCAACGACACGCTGCTCGGCGGGCTGGGTGACGACCGCCTGGATGGCGGTACCGGCAACGATCTGCTCGAGGGTGGCGATGGCAACGACACGCTGCTCGGCGGTATCGGTAACGACACGTTGTTGGGTGGCATCGGCAATGACTTGTTCGATGGCGGTGCTGGCAACGATACGGTCACGGGTGGTGCCGGCAACGACATGATGGATGCCAGCAGTGGCAACGATATCTTCATGTTCGCAGCGGGCTTCGGGGCCGATCAGATCTTCGGCTTCGATGCCAACGCGGCGGGAGGCCAGGACCTGCTCGATATTTCCGCGTTCGGCGTCACAGCTGCGACCTTTGCCGCCATCGTCATCATCACCGATGTCGGTGCGGATACCTTGATCAGCTCCGCAGGAGCTGAGTCCATCCGCCTGGTCGGTGTGGCCGACGCAACAACGGTAACTGCCACAGACTTCATTTTGGCTACTTGAGGTCCTGATCAGTATTGTCGCAGGGAGCGTGAACAGAGGAGGGGGGGCAATGGATGCCCTCCCTTTTTTTTGTTTAGAAGAGGGTCTGGCCGTTCGACTTTTCCTTCTTATAGGAGGCAAAGCCGCTTCATGCTTTTTTCAAGTGATTTCGAGGCGACCTTGACCTAGGTCGCGGTCTTCCATGCTTTCTCCCTCGTGGCGTTGTGCAACATACCCGCCCGTCACCCCCAACAACCCAGCCCGCACTAACCCGAGGTTGCGTTGTCAGTATTCACGCCTGTAGCGACGAGGATCGTCTCTGATAGCGGCACGTCAGACTACGTCTATTTTTTTCCAATGCCTGAGGGCAAAAAGCTCGCGATGGATTGCGTCTTGGACCGACCATTCCTTTTGCGGGCGACACTCTATGGGTTTGCTTCTCGATCCACGGCATGACATTGATGCCGCTTTATTAAGCTATCGCCGTGTGTTCTGGTCGTTGGCGCTGTTCAGTGGTGTGATCAACCTGCTGGTGCTGGTGCCGTCGCTCTACATGATGCAGGTGTACGACCGGGTCCTCACCAGTCGCAACGAAACCACCTTATTCATGCTCACCTTGATCGCACTGGGACTGTTCATGTTCAGCGCCCTGATCGAGTGGGCACGGGGCGAGGTGATGATTCGCATGAGCGCCGGGCTGGACGAGGCCCTGGGCGAGCGGATTTTCGACGCCGCCTTCGCCCGCAGCCTGCGTGAGCACAACGCGAACCCGGCGCAGGTGCTCACCGATCTGGCGACGCTACGGCAGTTAATCACCGGCCAGGGCCTGATCGCCTTGCTGGATGCACCGTGGTTACCCATCTTCGTGCTAGTGGCGTTCATCTTTCATCCTTGGTTCGGCGTGCTGACGCTGGTTCTCGCGCTGGTACTGATCGGCCTGGCGCTGTGGGGCGAGTTAGCGACTCGCACACGCCTGGACGAAGCCAATCGCCTGGGCGTGCAGTCGTCGATCTATGTAAACAGCACGCTACAAAATGCCGAAGTCATCCGGGCTCTGGGCATGCTCGGGCCGTTGCGCCAGCGCTGGAGCCTGCTGCAGCAACGCATCATTGCCGCCCAGTCCCATGCCAGCGACCGCGGCTCGCGTATCACCGCGACGACCCGCTTCGTGCGCATCTCCGGACAGTCGCTGGCCCTGGGCCTGGGGGCACTGCTGGTGCTGGAAGGCCAATTGTCTGCGGGCATGATGATTGCGATGTCGCTGCTGCTGGGGCGTGCTCTGGCACCCGTGGAAATCGCCATTGGTTCGTGGAAGCAATTCAACTCTGGCCGCCAGAGTTACCAGCGCCTGAGCCAACTGCTTGCTCAGCAACCGCGCGAGCGCCTGCGCATGCCGTTGCCACCGCCCACCGGCGCGCTGCGCCTGGATCAGGTGTATGTCGGCCCGCCCGGCGCCTCGCAACCGATCCTGAGGGGCATCAATTTCAGCCTGACCAAAGGTGATGTGCTCGCCGTCGTTGGCCCCAGCGCCAGTGGTAAATCAACGCTGGCCAGGGCGCTGGTCGGGGTATGGCCGGCCATGGGCGGGTCGGTGCGCCTGGACGACGCCGAGATCAGTCAATGGTCCCACGACGCCCTGGGCCCGCACCTTGGATACCTGCCGCAGGACATCGAGCTGTTCGACGGCAGTGTGGCCGACAACATTGCCCGCTTCGGCGAGCAGGACGCCGACAAGATCATCGCCGCTGGGCGTCACGCCGGCATTCACGAGATGATCCTGAAATTCCCCAAGGGTTACGATACGCCGCTGGGCCCCGGCGGGCTTGGCTTGTCCGGTGGACAAAAGCAACGCCTCGGTCTGGCTCGCGCGCTCTATGGGCACCCGTCGCTGATCGTGCTCGATGAGCCCAACTCCAACCTCGATGAAGCCGGAGAGATGGCGCTGGTGCAGGCCATCAATGCGCTCAAGGCTGCTGGCAGCACCGTGGTGCTGATTACCCACCGGCCGAATGTGCTGGCGGTGGTTGATCACATCCTGGTGCTCAAGGACGGTACTCAACATGCATTCGGTCCAAGGGATCGGGTGCTCAAGGCATTGAGACCGGGGCCAAGACCGGCCGCGGTCAGGGAGGCTGGCGAAGATGCGTGATCTGACCCCAGAGGCACAAACGTATAGCGAGCAGGGGCTGAGTGTGCGCGGCACCACAGTGCAGCCACGCGCCAGTACCGACGCCGGGGGCGCTGCACGCTATGGTGTGGGTTTCCTGGTCCTGACACTGGGCGGCTTCCTGCTCTGGGCTTGTCTGGCGCCGCTCGACCAGGGTGTCGTGGGCAGCGGCACCGTGGTGGTGGCGGGCGAACGCAAGGCTGTGCAGTCGTTGGTCGGTGGGGTGGTAGAAAAGCTGCTGGTCAGCGATGGCGAGCGCGACACCCAGGGACAGTTGCTGGTCCAGCTCAATACGGTGCAGGCACAGGCGCAACGGGACGTGACCTTGGGCAAGTTGCTCAATGATCGTAGCGTCGAGGCGCGGTTGATCGCCGAGCGCCTGGGTTCAGCCGAGATCCAATGGCCCGTTGAACTGCTGGAGCGTGCCGACGAGCCGCGGGTCAAGGCCGCCATGGCCTTACAGAGCGAGTTGTTTCTGACCCGCCGTGCAGAACTGGGCAGCCGTTTGCAGATCATCGAACACGAAGCCGCGGCCTTGCAGCAGCAATTGCTCGGCTACGAGGGCGTCAAGCGAAACTACGACGCGCAGATGCGCTTCCAGCAGCAGGAGCTGGAAGGCCTGCGCAATCTGGCCCGTGAAGGTTACATTCCGCGCAACCAACTGCTCGAGGCCGAGCGCAATGCAGCCCAATTGGCTGGACAGATTTCCTCCGGAGTGGGCGATGTTGGCAGGACCCGCCAAGCGATCAGCGAAAGCCGGCTCAAGGCCTTGCAGGCGCAGCAGGAATTTCGCCGTGATGCCGAAACGCAGCTCAGCGAAGTCTCCGCCGAGGCGGCCGGTTATGCTGATCAGATTCATGCCTTGCAGTTTGAAGTCGACAACGGTGCGATCCGTGCGCCGGTATCCGGGCAGGTCATGGACGTGAGCATTCACACGGTCGGGGGCGTTGCGCAGGCCGGCCAAACCCTGATGCAGGTGGTGCCGCTGGATGCGCCGATGGCGATCACCGCGCGTTTCGAGCCTCTGATGGCCAATAAGTTACGCCCGGGTTTGCCGGTGCATGTGCATTTCACTGCCCTGCAACGGGTGGATACGCCGACGGTCACCGGCACTGTGACTACGGTGTCGGCGGACCAGTTGATCAATGAACAGACGCACCAGCCGTACTTTTCCGCCAAGGTCGAAATTCCCGCCGACACCGTTGCCTCGCTGCAGGCCGCTGGTCTGTTGGTACGCCCCGGCATGCTCGCCGATGTCACGGTGGTGACGGGGGAGCGAACCTTGATGAACTACCTGATGAAACCTTTGCGTGAGCGCTTGCTTGCGGCCTTCAAAGAGGAATGAGCGTTGAAGCCAGCCCTGCGCTGGCTGCGCGACTGGCCGTGGTGAATTGTGGCGAGGGGATAAATCCCCTCGCCACATTAGATTGTGTTGGTCTTTGATTTTCAGGAACCGAAAATTCCCTGCGGGAGCGAGCCTGCTCGCGATAGCGGTCAGTCAGTCAGTCAGTCAGCTTCCATGCTGAATGTACCGCCGTCACCGCGAGCAGGTTCCCTCACATCAGGTCAGGCTGTGAAATCGCTGGCCTGCAGCTCCCTGACGCCCACCATCTCGAATTCGAACTCGGGGGTGACGTTGGCGTTGACGCTGCCGGAGAGGATGCCATCGGCAAAGCGTATTTGGCCGGTGGCGTTTGTGGGGTCGAAGGCGTTGCTGCCAATGAACATGAAGGCGTCGACGGTGGCGGTCAGCGGGTTGGCGTCAAGGCTGGTGAAATCCAGATGATCACTCTCAGTGGTCTTGAAACCGCTAATCACATCGCGTAAAGCCCCGACGCCCATGTCCGACAGCGCACCAAACGCGTAGGTGTCCGCGCCAGTGCCGCCAGTGAGGTTGTCGGTGCCTGCGCCGCCGATCAGTCGGTCATCGCCCGAACCACCCACCAGCGTGTCGTTACCGGCACCACCGTCCAGGATATTCGCGGCGCTGTTGCCCGACAGACTGTCGGCGTTGGCGCTTCCCGTCACGTTTTCGAGGAATTTCAAGGTGTCGAGCCCGGACCCCGCGGTGTTTTGTTGTGCAGACGTCGACAGGTTTACAGTTACGCCCGCCAGGGCTCGCTCGAAGGACACTGTGTCGTTGCCATCGCGTCCATCCAGCACATTGTTGCCGGCACCGGCGAACAGCGTGTTGTCCAGCGCATTGCCTGTCCCATTGGCGGCTCCAGCGCTATCGACATACAGATTCTCGACGTTGCTGCCGAGGGTATATGCCGCCAGGCTGCTGTGCACGTTGTCGATTCCTCCAGGCACCGTATTGCTGTTGGTCTCGATCGCGGTGTCGTCGACATTGTCGACATAGTAGGTGTCGTCACCATCGCCACCGCTCATGCTGTCGGCCCCTGCGGCACCATCGAGCACGTTGTCGGCGGCATTGCCGGTGATGAAGTTGCGCCGCTCATTGCCGGTGCCGTCGATCTCCGACACGCCGGTGAGCACCAGATTCTCGAGATTGGCGCCTAGCGTCCAACTGACCGAGGCCTGCACGGTATCGATCTGCGCGGTTGAGGTGTTGGTTTCCTCCACACTGTCGAACGCGTTATCGACCACGTAGATGTCGTTGCCATCGCCGCCTGTCATCGTGTCGGCGCCCAAGTCGCCATCCAGTGTGTCGTTGCCCGAGCTGCCCACCAAGGTATCCGCTTGATCTGTGCCGGAAATCATCCCTCCCTGGTTCTGAGCGTTGTCGAAAATGGCCTGCACGCTGTTGTTGTCGTCGGGATTGCCCTGGAAGCCCAGGTCATTGGCAATGTAATCGGCCAGGCGTTGGCCAACGATTTCCGCTGATTCCTCGTGCAGGTGCCAGACGTCATCGGGATACACCAGCGGATCGACTTCGTAGCGCAAGGGCAGGTCGGTGTAGTCCACCGCCAGCTTGACGTCGGCGCGCTCGGCGGCGATGGCCTCCTGGGTGGCGCGGACATAGCCAACCCCCGTGACGATAGAGGCAATCTTCTCTTCCGAATAACCACGGGCACGCGCGGCGTCCTGCTCGTAGTGACCGGTTTCCATCATGTACACACTGAAGTTGCCGAACTGGGCGTGCAGGTAATCAAACACATTCAGGGTCGCTGCCTTGTAAGCCGCTGCAGCCGCGGCTTTATCCGCGGAGCGACCGATCTCCTGGGCGGCTTCCTCGCCCTGGCCCCAGATGATGCCCATGGTGACGTTATCGATGGATTTGAGTTCGGTGAGCTGGTCCTGCAGCAACGCCACGGCACGTAACAGTGCAGGCCCGGGTTGGTTAGTGTCGGTCAGCCACCAGCACAACTTGAGTTCCTCGGCGCCCAAGGTCGACAGGCCATTGACCGTGCTGCCACCCACCGCGATGTCGATGCCATTGCCATCGGCGTCGGTGAACTGGCTGCGCACGTCATAGGGGGTGTAGCGGTCCAGGTCTTTGACCAGCATCGAGGTGCCGGATTGATCGTCGTCCTCCGTCATGCGCAAAAGGCGCGCATTGGATTGGCCGAGAGTGGGCAGGTAGAGGATGTCTTGCTGGGCGCGCTCGCCGAACACGAAATCACTGGCGGTCAGGGTGTTGAGGTAGTTGCCGTTGAGGGCGATTTCGAAGCGATTGCCATCGGCGTCGGCCTCGGCGGATTTGATGTAGGTCTTGTCGCCGGCCGCGTTGAGGGTCATGTACAGCGTGCCATTGCTGCCATCGCCGAGGCCGAGAAAACCCAGCGCTGAAACGTCGATCTTGTCGACGCCCGCGGTGAAGTCGTAGACCGTGTCGGTCGCCGTGACACCCCCGGCGTCGTAGTCGCGGTAACTGTCGAGTACGTCGGTGTAGCGGAAGGTGTCGGCCCCGTCGCCGCCGTACAGCGAATCGCGTCCGCCGCCGCCGTCGACGATGTCCACGCCAGTGCCGGCCTTGATGGTGTCGTTGCCACCGAGGCCGAGGATCAGGTCGGCGCCCGCCGTGCCGTTGAGGCTTTCAGCGTTGTTGGTGCCGGTGATGGTGTTGGCGGGCGCATCGGCCACCACCAGGGCGAAGCTGTCGCTGACCGAAGCACCAGAAGGATCGGTGGCCTTGACCAGGACGTTGTAATTGCCCGACGCCGTGCTGATGGGCGTGCCGGAGAATGCCAGGCTGGTGGCGTTGAAACTCAGCCAAGCGGGCAGGGCGCTGCCGTCGGCGAGGGTCGCGGTGTAGGTCAGCACATCCTGGTTGGCGTCGGTGAAACTGTCGTGGGTGACGGTGTAGTTGAACGGCGAACTTTCGGTGGCGTTCTGGTCGAGGAGGGGGATGGCCACCACCGGCGCAACATTGCTAGGGGTGTTCTGGTCAGCGAAGACAAAATGACTGGCCGTCAGGCTGTTCACCAGGTTGCCCGCCAGCGACACTTCGAAACGGTTGCCATTGGCGTCGGCAGTGAGATCCTTGAGGTAGGTGCGGTTGCTCGAAGCGCTGTAGGTCACTTGCAGCGTGCCATTCAGGCCATTGCCCAAGGCCGTGTAGCCGAGCGCCGAGACATCGATTTTGTCGGCGTTCACGTCGAAATCGAGGATCTGGTCACTGACACTGGTGGAAGCGGTGCGGTAGCTGTCTAGTTTTGAGGTGTAGCGGAAAACATCGGCGCCCGCGCCGCCGGTGAGTTTGTCCGCGCCGGCGCCGCCGACCAGGATGTCGTTGCCGGCGCCGCCATTAAGGGTGTCGTTACCAGCGCCACCGAACAGTTGTTCGTTGGCAGCGGTGCCCGTCAGCGTGTCGTTGTTCGGCGTGCCATTGATCACAGTGGGTGCGGCGGGTACGTCCTGTACAGCCAGCGTAAAACTGTCGCTGACGGTTGCACTGCTGCCATCGGACGCGGTGACCTGTATGGCGTAAGTGCCCGACGCCGTGTCGCTTGGCGTGCCGCTGAAGGTACGGGCGGCGGCGTCGAAGGTTAGCCAACCGGGCAGGGCGCTGCCATCGGCCAGTTTGGCGGTGTAGCTGAGACTGTCGTTATCCGCATCGGTAAAACTGGTGGCCGGCACGACGTAGCTGAACGGGGTGTTTTCGGTGGCGCTCTGATCCAGCAACGCCGTTGCCACCACCGGCGCGTGGTTGACCGTTGGAGAAGTGGCAAAGACAAAATTGGCGCTGGTCAGCTTGTCGAGATAATTGCCATCCAGCGCTACCTCGAAACGGTTGCCATTGGCGTCAGCGGTCAGGGTTTTGATGTAAGTCTTGGTGCCGGCAGTGTTGAGCACCAGGTACACGGTGTTGTTTTTGCCGTCACCCAGGCCGGTGAAACCCATGGCCGAGAGATCGATCTTGTCGGCGGCGATATTGAAGTCAGTGATCAGGTCGCCAAGGTTGGCGCCGCCGGTGTTGTAGTTGCGGTAACTGTCCAGGCGGTTGGAGAACACAAAGGTGTCCGCCCCGGCGCCACCGGTAAGGGTATCCATGCCGGCGCCGCCGTCAATTTTGTCGTCGCCCGCACCGCCGCTGAGGCTGTCGTTGCCCGCCAGGCCGAGCAGGGTGTCGGCCGAATCGCTACCCAACAGCGAGTCGCTGCCGCTGGTGCCGGTGACCACCCGATTGAAAATGAAGTTGCTGGCAGTCAGGGTGCTCGCCAGGTTGCCCGACAGAATCAACTCGAAGCGATTACCGCTGGCGTCTGCATCGTAGTCCTTGATGTAGGTGCGGTCGTTGCTGGCGCTGTAGCTGACCTGCAAAGTGCCGCCTCGGCCATTGCCCAGGCCGGTGAAACCAAGGCCGGCGAGGTCGATCTTGTCCTGGGTGACATCGAAGTCGGTAATGGTGTCATCGAAGCTTGCGGTTGCATTGCGGTAACTGTCGGACTGGGCGACGAAACGAAACGTATCGGCACCCGTACCGCCGGAGAGTTTGTCGACGCCGGCACCACCCACCAGAGTGTCGCCACCGGCCCCGCCATTGATCGTGTCGTTGCCGGCTGCACCATAGAAAATTTCGCTGGCCGCGCTGCCCAGCAGAGTGTCGTTCCCAGCCGTGCCTTGCACGGTAGTCATTGGCACCGTAGCGCTGACGTAACTGCCGTCACCATAGACAAGTGTGGCGCCTTTGCTGGTATGGCTGATGGTGTTGCCAATGATGGCGTTGCGATCGGTGCCGTCTTCATTGCGCTCTGCAACACCGTAGGTCGACAGGTTGCTGCCGCTGATGATGTTGCCCTGGATTGTGTTGTCGCTGCCGTTGAAGTACTTGCCGGACACGCCCAGCGTGTCGTCGTAGGACTGGATGATGATTTCCGGTACGGGGTTGCCCAGAGAATTGTTGTTGAGCGTGTTGTCGATGATCTCGACATGGTTGCTGCCGTAGATGCGGATCCCGGCGCTGGCGTTGTCGTGAATATCAACACCGCTGACGGTTACATCGCTGGACAGCTTGACCAGCACGCCTTCAGCGCCGTTGCCGTACACCTCACCACCGGTGATGGTGATGTTGCTGGGGGAGGGGATGTCCTCGCTGCCGCGCTGGACCACGATGCCATTGCCGCCATTGTTGTAGGCAACGTTGTTGGTGAGGGTGAAGTCGTGGGTGCTGGTGACGACGTTGAAACCGTGGCGGTCATTGTCGTAGGCGACGTTGTTTTCGAAGGTGCTGTCGCTAAGGAAGTCCGCAACGAAGCCGTCCAGGCCATTGCCGTGGGACACACTGTTCTTGATGACCATGTTGACGGTCTGCTCATGGGGGTCGAAACCGTACCCGGAGCAATCCTTGATCTCGACGCTGTCGAGGGTGACGTTGGAGTCGTAACCTTCCTGACCGGGAATGTAGCCATTGAACCAACCGTCGACCTTGCCGGTGGTGTTGTCGCGGTTACCGTCGATAGTGAGGTTGCTGACGCCAAAGTCATGGGTTTCTTCGCCATAGGCCGAGCGGATGACCCCCGTGATTTTGGTGTCGGAGCCGTCAGCCACCTTAACGGTGGTATCGCCCATGCCGTCGCCGTACAGATAGACGTTGCTCTTGAGCATCAGGCAGCCGTCGGAGGGTTCTTCACCTCCCGAAACAATATAGGTCCCGGTCGGCATATACACCTGGCCACCGCCTGCAGCGGCCGCCGCATCAATCGCACTTTGTATCGCTGCCGTGTCGTCTGTGATGCCATCTCCTTTGGCGCCAAAATTTTGCACATTGAAAATCATTAGCTTATCTCCGTATCGGGTAAGAACCTCGCTAGACGCCAATATTCCATCGACGACCACCGTGTTAGGACCCAGCGGAGTGCAATAGTTGTGACCGCATATCGGGGGAGTGTCAAAAAACCGGACTTTACTGATCGGCGGTTGTGAAGTGTTTCAAAAAAGTAACGCTTTGTTGACGCTAATGACGGTGAGAATCCATCAATGGGAATTCCTCAACAGACACATCATTTAACATAATATACATTACACGTAACAGGATGTTTCGGGATTAGCCCGGTTACACGCAGATTTTGAAGCGCTCAATTCACCTCAGCCCCTCATTCTTGTGTCAGCCCTTCAATCAGCTCCGAATGCTCTGGGAACCGTTTGCCGAGCTTCTGCCGATGACCCAATTCCATATCCGCATAATCAAACCCTGGTGAAACCGCTTCACTGATCAATCCGTATCCCGCCAATCCATCTGACAGCCGCGAAGCTTTCCAGACACCGCCCGGTACGTGCAGCTGCAAACATTGTCCGGCGATAACGTCGCTGCCCATCACCACAGTTTTCAATGTGCCGTCTGGAAAGATCAGGCTGTACTGAATCGCGTCTCCCAAATGGTAGTAATGCACGATGTCTGACTGGTTGAGATGAAAATGACCTGTCGGTGCATCTTTGGTCAGCAAATAGTAAATGGATGTCATCAGGTAGCGCGGGCCGCTATCAGTTTCAACCATGGCATGGTGATCCGATTGGAAGGTCCTGCGATAGAAACCACCTTCCGTATGAGGCTCCAGATCCAGTGCTGCAATCAGAGCTTCAGCACCAGGATCGAGTGTTTTAAATACATTATTGATCATCTGGATTGAGCCCTTCCTTATAAAGGGACTATCAGCTTATATATATCTATAACTTATAACTATTCTAAATGTCTGTTTAGTTTAGTTATATGCAAGGTCTCTACCTTAGCGACCCACCAGCGAAGTTTCCAACAACGCCTTTAACCCCATCGGCTTGGCAAAATAATAACCCTGGGCCTGCCCTGCCCCCATTTCGCGCAGCAAGACAAGTGTCGCTTCATCCTCGACACCTTCGGCCACCACGCTGAGGTCCAGCGATTCGGCCATCCGCACGATTGCCCGCACGATCGCGCGACTGCGGGCGCTGGTGGTCAGTTCGAGGATGAATGACTTGTCGATTTTCAAACCGCTGAAACGGTATTGATGCACGTAGCTCAGGGATGAAAATCCTGCACCGAAGTCATCGAGCACTACAGACATGCCGTTGTCGGCCAACTGCTGCATGTTCAGCCGGGCAATCGCCGGCTCAGCCACCAATGCACCTTCGGTCAGCTCCAGGCAGATCCGCGACGGCGCGACCCGGTGCTGCGCCAACAGTGCAAGCACGTCGCTGGCAAAGTCCGGGCGCGTCATGCTGTAGCTGGAGCAATTGACATGCACCGCAGGCCAATTGGCGTGCTGGGGTTGTGCGAGGATCACGGCGACGCTGGTGAGCATGTACAGGTCCAGTCGACCGATCAGACGCAAACCCTCGACATTCGGCAAAAACTCCCCCGGCGCGATTACCCGGCCGCCCGGCTGATGCCAGCGGATCAGCGCTTCAAGGGCCAACAGTTCGCCACTTTCGACGCTGACAATCGGCTGGAAATACGGCAACAGTTCGTCGGTACGTTTAAGCGCATTGCGCAAGGCCCCTTCACGCTCGACCTGGTCCGAGACTTCGCGGCGCACTTCCTGATTGAACACCGCGTAGCTGTCGCGACCGGCACTCTTGACCCGATACATCGCCGCGTCGGCATCGCGCAGCAAGTCGGCGGGTTCGTCATGGAACTGACTGTCGGCACTGACAATGCCGATGCTGCAGGACGAAAAAACCTCATGGCCGTTGATAAAAAACGGAAGGTCAAACGCCACCAGGATCCGTTCGGCGATTTCGATCACCACGTCCAGTGGCGCCTCGGGAGCGAGCACCGAAAATTCATCGCCCCCCAATCGCGCGAGCATGTCAGTCTCGCGCAGGCAACTGCGCAAACGGTGGGCAGCCTGCATCAACAGCAGATCGCCAAAATGGTGGCCGAGGCTGTCGTTGACCATTTTGAAACGGTCGAGGTCGATGAACATCACCGCCAGGTGCCCGCCTTCGCTGCCGAATCGCGACCAGGCCTGATTGAGGTGCTGTTGCAGGTAGGTACGATTCGGCAGCCCGGTCAGCGCATCGTGAGAGTTTTCGTGTTGCAACTTGGCATTGGCGTGATCGAGCTCGCGGGTGCGGTTCTGCACTCGGGCTTCGAGCTTGAGGTTTGCGGCGTGGATCGCTTCGGCGGCCGTGCGTCGCGACAACGCTGTGTCGATGTGCCGCGACACGAAAGTCAGCAGTTCCTGGTCACGCAAGGTATAGCGCACCTGCGAGGTATATCTTTGCACCGCCAGCACGCCACGCACCACATCGCCATCGAACAATGGAATGCCGAGCCAGGAGTAGGACCGGACATATTCATCGGCCAGTTCGATTTCATCCTGCGCAGATAATCGTTCAGCCTCGCCGGGATCAATCAGGCACGGTCGACGCTGACGGATAACGTACTCAGTCAAGCCCCTGCGCCCACGCCGTGCCACCGGGCAGGTCGTCTGTCGCTCATCGACATAATAAGGAAAGGTCACTTCACCGGTTGCGTCGTCGAATAGCGCGATGTAGAAGTTCTGCGCGAACAGCAGATCACCGACGATGCCATGCAAGGTTTGAAAAAGTTCAGCCATGTCGCCAGGCTGGCTCGACAGTTCAGCAATCTGGAACAGCGCGCTTTGCAGATGTTCCGCGCGCTCTCGCTCTGCCACTTCCTGCCTCAATGCGTCGTTGAGTGCCGAAAGCTCCTGGGTGCGGCGCATCACCGTCGCTTCCAGGCCCTCTCGGTGCAGAATCCGGTCCAGCGCCATGGCCACGTGGCGGGCTACCACCAGAAACAGCGCGCGGTCTTCAGCGCTGTAGGTACGGGAAACGTCGTAGACCTGCATCGCCAGCATGCCAAACACTTCATCCGAGGCATTTTTCAGCGGCGCGCCCATCCAGAACTCGGGACGATCACCCACGCAGTAGAAACGCCCGTCGGCCTGGGCCGCGCGAATGCCGGCGGCGTCGATCAGCAACGGCTGGCCACTGGTCAGCACCTGGCCGGTCAAGGACAGGTGCGTAGGATCAAGGTATTCGTAGTGCGAGGACTCCACAGCATCAACGTCGATGATGTCGACGTAATACGGATAGTCAATCTTGCCACTGTGCGGGTCATATAGCGCGAGATAGAAATTCTCGGCGTCGATCAGGCTCGCCAGCAGCCGGTGAACCCCCACCAGAAACACCGACCGGTCGCGGGTGGAACTGGCCAGGTAGGTAATTTCATACAGCACACGCTGAGTGATTTGCGCACGGGCAAGGGTATTGGTTTGTACCTGTATGCCCAGGCACCGGGCAAACTCGGTAAGCGCCGGTTCCTCGGCATCGTTGACGGGCGCGAGTAGCCAACCCAGCACACTTTCACCTCTACCGGTCGGCCAACGGTGCAAGCGCCGGGTCCGGCAAAAGGCTTCAAAATCTTCATTCGCAACGCTTGAGGGCCACTTCACCTGCGGGTCGCCCTGCCCGACCAAATGCATTTGTTCACCCGCGCGATACACCGCCCATGCGGTGGTGTGGGCCCAGTGACGCGCAGAGGCCAGCAATCGTTCGACCGCGTCTTCGTTGCCTGCGTAGGCCATACCGACAGTATCCGAACTACCTTTTAGTTGAGAGACGACAACGTCGCAATCAATCGATTGCCGCGGGGAGTCGGTCAATGGACTAACACTCATCAGCGCTCCCTGAGCCAAAACTGGCGGCACGCACTTATTATTTTCCAGCAGTATGCCGGTGAGCTTCCCGTTTAAAGCTTATATAAGTTTTTTTCAATCGTTTTATTCGCTTTAGTGCCAACTTGATGCGTGCCTCGAGTCGGCGGGTCTGTTCCTGTGGGCTGACTTCCAGCCGATGGTTAAAAAGAACTACACAAAACAAATGTGGGAGCGAGCCTGCTCGCGATGGCGACATAACATTCAACATCAATGTTGACTGATAGTCCGCTATCGCGAGCAGGCTCGCTCCCACAGGTTTTTGCTTCACATCATGACCTGACTCAGCAGATCAACAACACTTTGGCCCAGCCTTGCTCCCGTAACGAGCTTCCTGTCGTTCCCGAAAGAACACCTCGTAGCTCATCACCGGTTTGTCCGGGTGTTTGCTCTGCATATGTTCGACGTAGGTGTCGTAGTCGGGCATTCCGACCATCAGGCGCGCGGCCTGACCGAGGTATTTGCCGAGACGACTCAAGTCATTGAACATGGGCGCCCTCCTCCGTCACGCTTGTCGCGGCAGCGCCTGGTACGGTGCTTCTTTATCCGTACGCTCTTTGCTGCCCCAAGCGGCAATGCCAACCTTGAGCGCAAAGAACAAGATGCTGAAGACCACCAGCAGGAACAGCGCCGTCAGCGTTGCGTTGGTGTAGGCGTTGTAAATCACGTGATGCATCTGGTCGATGCTCTTGGCCGGAGCGAGGATCTGACCGTTGGCCAGCGCGTCGCTGTATTTCTTGGCCAAGGCCAGGAAACCGATCGCAGGGTTGGCATCGAACAGCTTGATAAAGCCTGCGGTGGTGGTGCAGATCAGCAGCCATACCGCTGGCAACATGGTCACCCAGACATAACGCTGGCGTTTCATTTTGATCAGCACAACGGTCGCCAACATCAGCGCGATACCGGCCAGCATCTGGTTGGAGATGCCGAACAGTGGCCACAAGGTGTTAATGCCGCCCAATGGGTCGATCACGCCCTGGTACAACAGATAACCCCACATCGCCACACAACCGGCGGTTGCGATCAGGTTAGCGGTCCAGGATTCGGTGCGCTTCAGGGATGGCACGAACGAGCCGAGCAAATCCTGCAGCATGAACCGTCCGGCACGGGTACCGGCGTCGACTGCGGTCAGGATGAACAGCGCTTCAAACAGAATCGCGAAGTGGTACCAGAACGCCATGGTGTTTTCACCTGGCAGAACGTGGTGCAGGATCTGCGCGATACCGACTGCCAGGGTCGGCGCACCACCGGCACGTGCCAGGATGGTGGTTTCACCGATGTCCTTGGCCACCGCTTGCAGCGCTTCCGGGGTAATTGCAAAGCCCCAGCTGCTGACCGTCTGAGCAACCGAAACAGCATCCGAGCCGACCAGCGCCGCCGGGCTGTTCATGGCGAAATAAACGCCCGGCTCGATGACCGAAGCCGCGACCATCGCCATGATGGCGACGAAGGATTCCATCAACATGCCGCCGTAACCGATGTAACGGGCATGGCCTTCGCTGGCCAACAGTTTCGGCGTGGTGCCGGAAGCAATCAGAGCATGGAAACCCGAGACCGCGCCACAGGCGATGGTGATGAACAGGAACGGGAACAAGCCGCCTTTCCACACCGGACCGGTGCCGTCGATGAACTGGGTCAGTGCCGGCATTTTCAGGTCGGGCATGGTGACCAGAATGCCGATCGCCAAGGCCACGATGGTGCCGATCTTCAGGAAGGTCGACAGGTAATCACGCGGGGCCAGAATCAGCCACACCGGCAAGACCGCTGCGACAAAACCGTAGCCAATCAACATCCAGGTGATCTGAATGCCGGTGAAGGTGAAGGCCTTGGCCCAGACCGGATCAGCGGCGATCAGCCCACCGAGCCAGATCGAACCCAGCAGCAACAGCACGCCGACAATCGAGATTTCACCGATGCGGCCCGGGCGGATGTAGCGCATGTAAATGCCCATGAACATCGCGATCGGGATGGTCGCCATCACCGTGAAAATACCCCAAGGGCTTTCGGCCAGGGCTTTCACCACGATCAACGCCAGCACCGCGAGGATGATGATCATGATCAGGAAGCAGCCAAACAGCGCGATGGTCCCGGGGATGCGGCCCATTTCCTCACGGACCATGTCGCCCAGCGAGCGGCCGTTGCGGCGGGTGGACATGAACAGGACCATGAAGTCCTGAACGGCACCGGCCAGCACCACACCGGCAATCAGCCACAGCGTGCCGGGCAGATAGCCCATCTGTGCGGCCAATACCGGACCGACCAGCGGACCCGCGCCGGCAATGGCGGCGAAATGGTGACCGAAAAGTACATGTTTGTTGGTCGGCACGTAGTCCAGGCCATCATTATTGATGACGGCGGGCGTGGCACGATTGGGGTCGAGTTGCATCACCTTGGTGGCGATGAACAGGCTGTAGTAGCGGTATGCGACGAGGTAGATAGCGACTGCTGCGACTACGATCCAGAGGGCATTGATCGCTTCGCCGCGGCGCAGGGCCACGACACTCAGCGCAAACGCTCCCAGGACAGCCACGGCAAACCAGGCAAGGTGTTTAGCCAGACGGGGCATAGCGTGTCTCCTGCCGACAGCCAGTGACTGCGGCGGTAATTTTTATAATTGTGTCCGCGGTGCGGAGCTGGCCCAATATCCCCGCATGCCGTCTACAAATAAATCCGCGTTACTACGTACGTGGCGCCTACGTAGTTCTACGTAGATGCCACCGATCTGTCAGCTGAAATGCAATACCCCTGTGGGAGCCAGCCTGCTGGCTCCCACAGGGGGTTTGTATTTACGATTGGCGGACGCCGCAGGTCATTCCGTCCAGCACCGCTACTGGGCGCGCGTATCTTTGGCATATGATGCCGGCCTTCGCCTTCCCTCGGTCCGGTCAGGAGCCAAGATGCAGCTCAAACACAAAATCGTCGCGCTCGGGATTCTGCCGCTGGTGTTGGCGATCGCTGTGATCTGCGCGCTGGTGATTTCCCTGAATCGTCAACTCGGCGATCAACAGGCGCAACTGATCGAAGACAGCATTCTGGCCAGCAAGCGTGCCGAACTTAAAAACTACGTGGAAATGGCGCAAAGTCTGATTGCGCCGCTATACGACGACGGCCACGGTGACGAGCACGCCCAGCAACAAGTGCTGGAAGAATTGCGCAAGCTCAGCTTCGGCATCAACGGCTACTTCTTCGTCTATGACCGCGAGGGTCGCAGCCTGATGCACGCGCGCCAGTCCGAACTGGTGGGCAAATACCTGTGGGACATGAAGGATCCGCACGGTTTGCCGGTGATTCAGGCGCTGCTCAAAAGTGCGCAGTCCGGTGAAGGTTTTCAGCGCTACGCCTGGAACAAGCCCTCTTCTGGCCAGGTGACCGACAAACTCGCTTATGTGGTGATGCTGGATCGTTGGGGCTGGATGCTCGGCACCGGCATCTACCTGGAAGACGTTGAACGCGCCACTCAACAGGCGCGCGACGAAGTGGCTCAAGGCATTCGCAAGACCATGCTGGCGATTGCCGCAGTGGCCCTCGTGGCCGTGCTGTTTGTCTTCGCCAGCGGCATGACGCTCAACGTCAGCGAGCATCGTCTGGCGGACAAAAAGCTTCAGCGCCTGACCCAGCGGATCGTCAGCCTCCAGGAAGAAGAGCGATCACGGGTTTCCCGGGAGCTGCACGACGGCATCAGTCAGGTGCTCGTCTCCATCAAGTTTCAGTTCGAACTGGCCAGTCTGCTGCTGGAGAATGACCAGGCGCGAGACAAGGGCTTGAGTACGCTTAAAGATGCCACGACGCGCCTCGGCGACGCGATTGGCGAGGTACGCAGCCTCTCTCACGACCTGCGTTCGTCACTGCTCGATACCCTGGGCCTGCCGGCGGCGATCGGCCAACTCGCCGCAGAGTTCGAGCAGCGCAGCGGCCTCACCGTGACCTACGACGACAATGAATTCGACTGTGATCTGGTCGATGGCGCGGCGGTTTCGCTGTTCCGGATTGTGCAAGAAGGCCTGACCAACATCGAACGCCACGCGCAGGCTAAAAACGTTTCGATTACCCTGCACGGGTCGGGAGAAACTGTGCGGCTGACGGTGGTCGACGACGGTGTCGGTTTCAACGTCGCCCAGGTCGAACGTCGCCACGCGGGTATTGGCCTGCGTAACATCCGTGAGCGTGTCGAACATTTTGGCGGGCGTTTCGACCTGATATCGATGCCCGGAAGAAGTGAGCTGGACGTGTTGCTGCCGATGAAAATGCCCGGCGCAAAACGCTGACTCACCCCATTACAACAAGAGTGAATACCCGCGATGAACCTGCCCTACCCGATCCGCGTCGCCCTGGTCGACGATCACTCCCTGGTCCGCGACGGGATCAAAGCGCTGCTCGCGGTCATGGCGCCCCTGGAAGTGGTGGGCGAAGCCGAGAGCGGCGCGGATGCCATCGAGATGGTCGGGCGCTGCCAGCCAGACTTGTTGCTGGTCGACATCAGCCTGCGCGACATGAACGGGCTTGAACTGACCCGCGTGTTGCGCAGCCAGTACCCGGCGCTGAAGGTGTTGGTGCTGAGCATGTACGACAATTATGAATACGTGAGTGAATCGGTTCGCGCCGGTGCCAGCGGCTATGTGCTGAAAAACTCACCGTCGCGGGAAATCATTGCGGCCATCGAAGCCATCGCCAGTGGCGGAACGTTCTACAGCGCCGAAATTGCCCAGCGGCTGATTGCCGACAAAAGCACCGACAACGAGCTCACCCCCCGTGAAAGCCAGGTGTTGTACAAGATGGCCCAAGGGCTGAACAACAAGGAAATGGCCCGCGAGCTGGACATCAGCGTGCGTACGGTTGAAACCCATCGCCTGAGCATCCGTCGCAAACTCAACATCGACAAACCCGCGGCCCTGGTCAAATACGCGATCGATCACGGGATCATTACGCGATAAAGGCCAGACTCACACAGTATCGGGACTGACGACCCGGGCTGTGCGGATAAACAACGCCCGCACCTTCTCCCAGAAATTGCCCCCCAGCACAAAAAAGCTGCCGATCAGCATCGCGTCGCCCAGCACCTGCAGTTGCCACAGGTTTGGTCTGAGCCCAGGCCAGAATGTGTCGATGTAGGGTTCAAGAAAGGCTGAGATCAGCGGCAGACAAAACATCACGATGCCGATCCGATGACGGATCGGACCCACTTCGGTATCCATGGACGGCGCCAGGCCGGATACGTAACCGAACAGCTTGCTTTTCAACTGCTGGAACCCGGCCTTGCCCATGACGGCGATGACGAGGATCAGCAGGACTTTGTTACTGATGAACAAAACGCCAGTCAGCGCGGCGATTCTTGAGCCTGGAATGTCGAGCGCCGCGGCGATCGGCACCATCAGCCACGAGCCCAACATCAAACAAATAATGGCGATGCCTACTTTGAAGCGCCAACCAGCGGAATGGGGTTCAGCCTGACCTTGGGGGTTACTCATGAGTGTCCTGCCTATAAGTGATCGCAGAAGGTTTGAGGGTGCTTGAGAAGCTTAGCAGTCGGTTGCTCATTTGGACGGCTATGCTCCAGTGACCTTCCCTGGTTGGACGATACACAATGCATCGAGGCCGTTCCCTGCTGAGGCTGCCAGGCCACCTCTTCCTGTTCGGCGTACTTGGCCTGAGTGGCTGCGTGCGGCTGGGGCCGGATTTCCAGCCACCGGGCGAAACCTGGGTCGAACACTGGAACACCGCCGCCCTTGAACACACCAGCCAACGCGGGACGTACCCGGATATTCGCCAGTGGTGGGAGGCCTTCGACGATCCGCTGCTCAATCAGTTGATTGCCGAGTCAGATGCCCATAACTCCAGCCTGAAAATCGCCGGCCTGCGCGTGATGGAAGCCCGTGCCCAGTTGGGCATTGCGCAAAGCGGGCTCTACCCGCAATTGCAACAAGCCAGCGCCGATAGTTTGTACTTTAACCGCCGGCAATCGGGTGGCACCAATCCACAAGACAGCCATTTCTGGCAATACAGCGCCGGGTTTGACGTTGGCTGGGAGCTGGACTTCTGGGGGCGTTTCAGCCGAGCCATTGAATCGTCCGACGCCAGTTACTTTTCGGCCCAGGCCAACTATGAAGATGTGCTGGTGTTGCTGCGCGCCCAGGTCGCAGACACTTACTTCTCGTTGCGCACCACCGAGGCGCGATTGCGCGTTGCCCGGGAGAACGCCAAGCAGCAAAAACGCAATTTTGAAATCACCGAAAAGCTGTTCAACAGCGGCCAGCAAGCCGAACTCGACCTGCAACAAGCCAAAACCCAATACCTCGGCACGCTGAGCACCATCCCCACCCTCGAAGATCAGCTACAACGAACCCGCAATGCGTTGGCCGTGCTGATCGGGCAACCGCCCGGTACATTGCCGCAGGTGGCGGAAAACCAAGGGCTGATCCCGCTGGTCGATCGCGTCGTGCTCCAGGATGTACCGGCCAATCTGCTGCTGCGTCGGCCCGATGTGCGTGCCGCCGAGCTGAATGTCGCTGCCCAGTCGGCATTGATCGGCGTGGCCGAAAGTGATTTCTATCCGTCACTGACCTTGCTCGGCAGCATCGTCTGGTCGGCTGACACCCTCAACGGTACGTCCAGAAGCCTGGACCTGATCGGCGGCCCCAGCCTGCGCTGGAACCTGTTCGACCATGGCCAGATCAGCAACAACGTGCGCGTCCAGGATGCGCGGTTGCAGCAACTGATCGAGACGTATCGCGACAAAGTCCGCCAGGCTGCGCGCGAAGCTGACGATGCCGCCACAGGCTTGATCAAATCGCTGGAGCGCGAACGCATCCTGAGCGAGGCCGAAGTCGCCGCCAAACGCTCGCTGGTGCTGGCCAGCGCGCAGTACCGCGAAGGTTATTCGGACTTTCAGCGCGTGCTGGATGCACAGCGCGCATTGCTCGAACAACAGGACAACTACCTGGTCGCCCGCAGCAACGCCGTGAGCAATCTGATTGCCCTGTACAAATCACTGGGCGGTGGTTGGTACAGCGCCCAGCCCAAAGTCGATCAAGCCACCCGCCAGCAGATGGAAAAACGCACCGACTGGGGCGACCTGCTGACCGAGCCCGCCGCCCCCCCTGCCCCACAAGGTAAACAGCCATGAGTGAAGCCGCGCAGCCTGTCCCCGAGGCGCCCTCCCCCCAGCCGCCAGCGCCTGCCGCCGACCCGGCGAAAAAAGGCATTAAATGGGTGCTGCTCCTGATTCTCCTGAGCCTGGCGTGGTACCTGTCGGCCGATCGCTTCACGCCCTATACGCAACAAGCGCGGGTGGGTGCCTTTGTGATTCCGGTCGCCTCGGAAGTCGCCGGCCGGGTGATCCGCGTCAACGTGCGCAACAATCAAGACGTCCAGGCCGGCGACGTGCTGTTCGAGGTGGACCCGCAGCCGTACCAGATTGCCGTCGACCGCGCCCGCGCAGACCTTGAATCGACACGTCGACAGATCGGCGCCAGCACCGCCGGCATCGCCTCGGCACAAGCCAACTTGCGGGCCGCGCAGGCCAACGAACTCAAGGCGAAACAGGACAATCAGCGCCTCGAAGGCTTGTACCGCGAAGACCCCGGCACCATTTCCGTACGCTTGCTCGAAGTGTCTCGCGCCAACCGTGAACAGGCGGTCAGTCAGGTCGCTGCCGCCCGCGCCGAAGTGCAACGGGCGCGCGAGCAAGAAGGCGGCAGCGAGGAAGACAACGCCCTGTTGCGCAGCGCCGCCACGGCACTGTCGAAAGCCGAACTGGATTTGTCCAACACGCAGATTCGCGCACGCTCGGCGGGGCTGATCACCGATTTGCGCACCGACGCCGGGCAGTTCGCCGCGGCCGGTGGGGCGGTCATGACCCTGATTGCCATCCATGATGTATGGATCAGCGCAGACATGACCGAAAACAACCTCGGTCTGGTGGAGGTTGATACGCCGGTGGCGATCGTACTGGATGCGCTACCGGGCGAAGTGTTCGAGGGACGTGTGCGCAGTGTCGGTTACGGGGTCAGTGTCGGCCTGTCCCCTGCGCCCGGCACCTTGCCCAGCGTGCAAAACAGCCGCGACTGGCTGCGGCCGGCCCAGCGTTTTCCGGTGATTATCGAGTTCTCCGAGGACGCCAGAAAAAACTTGCGGGACAGCCGCGCCATTCGTGCCGGCGGGCAGGCTGAAGTCATGGCCTTCCCCACCCAAGGCAACCCGCTGAACCCGCTGGGCCGGATGTTTGTGGGGTTCATGAGCTGGCTTTCGTATGCCTACTAAACATACGCCCCGGGAACAGCGCGCACTGCGACTCGCCACCGGCACGGCGTTGTGCCTCGCCGCCAGCTTTGGCCTGGGATTACCGATCCCCTTTCTGGCGCCGGTGTTGTGCCTGATCCTGCTGGCCTCGATCAATCGCCCGTTGCCATTAAAAGCGGCCGTGGTGCTCGCAGTGGCCGCGATGTTGACCACGGGCCTCGGCCTGTTGTTGATTCCGATCCTGCGTTATTACCCCGTCACGGGCGTACTGCTGATCGGCCTGAGTCTGTTCCTGGTGTTCCGTTTCGGTTTGCGCGGCGGCAATGCCCTGATCGTGACCTTTCTGGTGATTGGCCTGACCATGATTTCCTCGGCCGGCGTCGCCGAATTCGATCTGGCGGCGCTGGTTATCGGTGCCCTGGTCAAGGGGCTGATGCTCGCCGTTGCGGTCGTGGCGCTCAGTCACGGGCTATTCCCGGATCCGCCGAATGCCCCTTCCCCGCCACCCGCGCCACCCCTGCCCGCCGAAGAGGTCAGCCGAGTGGCGCTACGTGCAACCCTGATCGTGTTGCCGACGTTTCTGCTGGCCCTGGTTGACCCGGCCGGCTATCTGCCGATCATCCTCAAGGCCGTCAGCCTGGGTCAGCAAAGCTCAACCACAAACGCCCACAACGCCGGTCGTGAACTCGTCGGGTCTACCTTGCTCGCCGGTTTGTTGGCGATCCTGTTCTGGAGCGCCCTCAGCCTGTTTGTGCACCTGTGGATGTTCTATTTGTGGATGCTGTTGTTCGGCCTGGTGCTGGCGCGCAAGATGTATGCCCTGAGCCCGACCCGGTTCACCCCGGGGTTCTGGCTCAACACGTTGATTACGCTGATTATCCTGTTGGGCCAGTCAGTTCAGGACAGCATCGCAGGCAAGGACGTATACACCGCGTTTGCGGTGCGCATGGGCTTGTTCCTCGCCGTCACGTTGTATGCCTGCCTGATGGTTTATCTGCTTGAGCAGCGGCCGCAAAAAGCTCAGGGATTAACCTGATAGCCCTTGCCTTGCAGGCAACTGCTGTACGCCGTTGAAGTGTTCGCGGTACTGGTTTTCTCTTGTGCCCGGCGCTCCTGACGCTGTCGCGAACCGCCGACCACCGCCCCCGCCGCAGCGGTCTCTTTGGCGCGATTCTGCCGATAGTCCTGCTTCACGTCGTCATCGACGCGGTCATAAGCCTCGTCATGCCGATTCCCACGCACTTGCGCCCCGGCCGCTCCGGCGGCGGCCCCCACGGCAGCACCTTTCAGACGCCCTCCGGAGGGAGGCGGCGCCGTCGACGCAGCCTGGCTGGCCGCGATGCTGTTGCATTCATTGATGTCCAGTTGGGTCTGTTGCGAACTCTGCCCCTTCATCGGAACGACCGTTGCAGCCCAACCCTGGGTGCATGAAACCGACAAGAGAACCCACAAGCCAAGGGACGATACATTGCTCATATGACCTCCAACGCAGCTCGTCACTCTGCAAGAACGCAGGCTGGATAAACCGCTGACGGTTGATGACGGGCTCGATTCAGCAACAAGAAGTGTAGATCACCCAGCACCCGCTCTCTGTGGATGTTCTTTCTGTTGAGGCTGCTAGTCGAGGGCCTGAACCCGCCCCTTAAGGGGTCACCTGATATCCCTTCCCCAGCAGACAGTTTGTATACGCCAGCCTCGTGGCGTCATCGCCCCCCTCATAAAACTCGTCATGCTGACGCCCGGGCTGTTCAGCCACGGTTGTACCTGCAGCAGGCGCCGCCGTAGTGCCCTGGCTGAGCGCTACGTCATGGCAGTCATCAATATCGAGTTGGGCTTGTTGCGAGGTCTGTCCCTGCATCGGCACGACCGTTTGGGCCCAGACCCGGGTGCATGAAACCGACAATAGAACGCACAGGCCAATAGACGAAAGCTTGTTCATGGTGACCTCCCCGGGGCCTTGTTGAGCAACCAAGAGTGTAGATCACGCGGCATCCACTCCCCGCGTGGTATTGCCGGATCCGGACGGTGAACAGGATTCTTTTCGATCGTTTTGGCGTGATGGCCTAACCTCATAGGTTGAGCGACCCACAACAGAGTCGAGCACTCCCATGCGTAATGCATTGAAGTCAATAATGTTCGTCGTGCTCACGCTGCTTGGAACCAGTGGCGGAGCGCTGTCGGCCGCCGACATACCGGCGACTCTAGCCGCGACGTCGGGCACTTCGTCGTTTGCAGTCTCCCAGAGTGATCTGCAAAACCTGCAAATCCGCCTTGACCGAATCAAGCAACAGATTTCGCTGGCCAATAACCTCACCCAGATGGTCGGCCTGCAAGACTCCGTTCAATTGTTTATCAATGATGTGGATAGTCTGCAGTCATCCTTGCTGCCCGAACAGAAGCAACTGCAAGCCCAACTTGATGTGTTGGGCCCGGTATCACCGGAGGATGTCGGGTCGGAGGAGTCGGATATTTCGACGCAAAGAACCTATCTGTCCGAGCAAAAGACCAAAGTCGACTCCAACCTTAAAACCCTGACGGCACTTAGAAACAATGCTGCCGGCCTCATCACTCAAATTGCCGGTATTCGACGCAGCCTGCTGGAAACCGAAGTCACGCTGCGCAGCGGCAGTATTCTGGGGTCGGCGTTTTGGGCGCCGTTGTTTAATCCGCTCAAGGAGGACCGCCAGCGCCTGAGCGATTTTATCCAGCAGGCCTCCAGCGCAATCAAGGCAGCCTGGCAACCCGGCGAGCGCCTGTTTGCCGTCTTGTTGATCGTGCTGGCCGTGGGCATTTGGTCCTGGGGCCGAAGAGTCGCAGAGCGCGGGCTGACCTGGCTTTGCATTCATCGAATGCCTGAGGGACGTTTGCGTCGAAGTACGCTCGCACTGGCGTCTGTCGTGGCCACGCTTTTAACCACCGCCGGTGCGATGCATCTGCTGTTTTATGCGCTCACTCGACAACTACCGTTGACACCGCTGATTCAGAACTTTGCTGATGAATTCGAAAAAGTCATCTATGTCTGCATCCTGATTACCGGTCTGAGCCGGGCGCTGCTGTCGACCAACCATCCCTCCTGGCGGCTGCCGGCTATCGCCGATCCCGTGGCACTGGCGATCAAGCCCTTCCCCAGGGTATTGGCCGTCACGCTGCTGATTCTGGTAGGCCTGGCACAAATCACCAACGTCACCGGCATGAGCGCCCCCGCCATCCTCTTTGGCCGAGGGGTGATCGCGTTTGTGGTCACGCTGATTATCGGTGCGTTGTTCCGGCGTGCCAGCAAAGCCCGAAGAGCGGTGGTAGCCACCGGTGAAGCACCCGAATCAAGCACTACCCTCGCCGGCCTGATCTATTCGTTTGCCGGCATTGCCGTTTTTGTCGCGATGCTTTCGCTGCTGATCGGCTATGTCTCCCTGGCAAGGTTCATCACTTACCAACTGGTCTGGGGATTTATCATCCTGTCTGGCTTCTACTTGCTGACTCAATTGCTGAAAGACAGTTGTGAGTACCTGTTTTCACCCAAGAGTCCCAGCGGCAAGGCGTTCAAACAATTGCTCGGGATTGGCGATGTGCGCCTTGAGCAAGTGTCGGTCATCTTGTCCGGGGCCGGTCGCGCCGCTTTACTGCTGTTTGGCGTCATTTCACTGTTTGTGGGTGGCGTCGGCACAACGCTCGGGCAACTATTCACCCAGATGTTTGCCATCCTCGGCGGCGACGGCCTGCGCAAGTTCAATATCATCCCGGGCCACTTGTTGAATGCGGTACTGGCCCTGTTGATCGGCATCTACCTGATCCGATCACTGCGCCGATGGCTGGATAACGAGTTCCTGCCGAAAACCGACATGGACCCCGGCATGTGTGCCTCCCTCAGCACACTGTTCGCCAATATCGGCTACGCCCTGGTGATTCTGATGACGTTGTCATCCCTGGGCATCAAGTGGACCAACCTGGCGTGGATCGTCAGCGCCTTGTCGGTGGGGATCGGTTTCGGTTTGCAGGAAATCGTCAAGAATTTCGTCTCCGGGCTGATTCTCCTGACCGAACGCCCGGTCAAGGTCGGCGACCTGATCAGCATCAGCGGTGTCGAAGGCGACATCCGCCGCATCAACGTCAGGGCCACCGAAATACAACTCAGTGACCGCTCGATCGTCATCGTGCCCAACTCCCAACTGATTTCACAAAACCTGCGCAACGTCACCCTCGGCGGCAGTGCACAAGGGGTGGCGACACTTGAACTGGTGTTCCCGCTGGACATCGATCCCGAGCAGGTACAAAACCTGCTGTACGACACCTACGCAGAGCACGAAACCATCCTCGATAAACCGGCGCCCTTCGTTCGCTTCAGCAAACTGAGCCCCGATGGCATCACGCTGACGGTCACCGGTTACGTCAGCAGCCCGAGAATCGTCGGCACGACCAAGAGTGATCTGCTGTTTGAAATCCTCAAGCGGTTGGGCGCGGCGGGTATTGAACTGGCGAAACCAGCAGCTACGGTCTGAGATCAAAAGATCGCAGCCTCGTTTCACTCGACAGCTCCTACAGGGGAACGCGCACACCTGTAGCAGCTGTCGAGTGAAACGAGGCTGCGTTTAATGGCCTAGTTGATCAGCGTGCTGTTGTAGTCCCCCGACAGCCCCTCAAGATGATTCCTGTACCGCGTCAGCAATCTGGACAGCCCAGCCTGGTTGTATTCCAGGTTTTTCAGCGTCTCAAGGTGCATTGAAAACCCGCGCCACACACCCGCCACGACAATGATCTCTTCACCGGCAGTCCTGCGTCGGCGGCCTATTTCCGCGACGGCGCTGATATCGGAAAAGAGGTCTTCGGCACTCTGAAGCTCGTTATTGAGGCCTTCGACCAACCGCGTAATTGACTCAATCTCCAGGTCCAGATTGTTGCGTGAGGTCGCGAGCTGAGTGTATTTGATGCCGTCAGAGACCACCCCCAGTACCTTCCTGACCAGTTCAATGCCTTGTTTGACGGCTTCCTTTTTCGGATTGGCCATGTCCAGACCGTCCAATATTTTTCCGTCAGGAATGTAATTCTTGTACATGTCGGCCAGGTTGAATTCGCGAATCACGTCCTGTGCCTTGATCAACGTGTCCCGCTGCTCCACGCACGTCGCTTTATTGAGGTGGTGATCATTAAGCTGGGCCAGAATCCTGGCTTTGCGGTCGCGCGCGACCTTCAGAGGTTCATCTGTGTGCTCGCCGATTTCGATCTTGTAAAGGCTTTGGACTTCGCTCTCAAGCAGCCGCGAGCGTGCGATGAATTTCGCCTCAACGCCCTCCAGCAACGCCTCGATGTTACCTTTGACATTCGCCAGTTCGTCGACCACCAGCGCCCGATCTTCCGGGGTCAGGTCATACCTGGCCAAGGCGCCATTCAATTCATCAAGCACCTCAAACCACTGTTGCCCGGAGGCGTTGTTCAGTGCGGTCAGCAAGACCGGGAATGATTCACGCAGGGCGGTATCGATATTGTTCAAATACGCGACCACACGATGTGCTCGCTCCTGCAGCACGTCTGGCCGATCGTTTCTGAAGTTCGCCAGCCTGGAGATATCACGAATGGTTTGAATGATGTTTTTTACGTCAATGACCGGAATAACCGGGGCGTCGATCTGCGTCACGCTGCTCATGGCAATAATCCTTTTGTCCGCTGGGCAAATCAGTTGAAGGTTTTTTTGTATTCTTCGAGGGCTTCGTTAAACACCGTCACCAAATCACCTGCAGTGTTCTTTACGTCGCGCCACGGATCGATCACCTGCGCGAATTCGGCGACAAACGAGGTCAGGCGCAAGGCGTTGTTGATGCGCCCGAACTGATCGGCCGATGAATCAACCTTGCTCAGAATGGTTTGCCACATCGTGTTCAAGATATTGAGTGCCGCTTCAGCGCCGGCCATGCGGATGCCGATATCACCGAAGTTGGACATGGAACTTTCGATGGCGCTCTGCAAGTTCTCCTTGCCACTGACGGCCAGTTCCAGCGCGTCGATCTCGGTTTTAAGGGCATTGCGCTCTTTACGGGCGGTCTCGGCTTTCGGGCCGAAGATCGAACCTGAAATCGGCCAGAAAATCGGCAGTCCTCCCGAGAACGACATGCCGACGTAATAGTCGTAATCCTTGTCGAGCTGGGTGATCCGCGCCTTCTTTTCCTTGATCGTTTCTTTGGTACTGGCGATGGATGCGAGCAAGTTGTTGCGTTCCATCAATTCGTACTTGCCCTTCACTTCGGACTGCAAGCCAAAGACCCGTTTACCCCCGGACAGCTCGCCGCCCGAGAGCTCGATCTTGAAATTGGACAGACGATCTTTCAGCTCCTGGGTCGCGCTTTGCTGGCGTTTGATATCGACCTTCATCAGCTCGATGATTTCCGTCACGGCAGACGCTACTTCGCCGTCGTCAGACGTATAGCGGATGCCTTCGAGATCGTTTTGGCTCATCTCGCCCAACGTCGTCCGGACGCGGTCCATGATGGGCATTTCCTTGATGACGGAAATGATTTCGCTGCCACTGCTGACGATGTTTTTGGCGGCGGAACTCAGGTCAATACTTTGCTGGACGATTTTGTCTTCCACCGCATCCCAGCTGGCGGCATGAATTCTGATTTTCTTGAACAACACCTGGATATCGCTGGGTTCCAGCCCGGCGATGTCCACGCGGGTGTACTTCAGGTATGACTCAACCTGCGGCAACTCGCTGGGCAGCGCGAGGCCTTTTTTTACATACTGCTTTATCTGGATCACATCTTCTTTGGTAAAGATCCCGGCGCTGCGGGCCGCGCCGGGAAACTCGCCCGAGATAAGTTGCAGTACCGCTTTTGGAAGGTCATGGCTGGTTTCTGATTCATTCAACAGCACAGTCATTGTGTTTGCCTCGGTTCGTTCAAATCGATACACGACTTGTATCGACGAGCAGAAACCTAGATGACCTTTGCGCCTGACTCAAATCAGCTTAAATACAATACAGATGACGTAACTGATTGATCTTCAACTAATAAATATCAGAATTGAAGAATCTCGAAACATCGAGCCACACTTGCAGGAAATGACCTACAGACGAGGATTATAGAAAACGCCTGAACTCGTACAAGAATTTCAAGTTTGCAATAACCGCTTCTTTTATTAGTGCGATCAGCGTTGACTAGTGCGTTTTAGGGTTTCGCTCGGCAACTCTTTGAACAACGCCCGATAACTGCTGGAAAACCGCCCCAAATGCCAGAACGACCAATTCATCGCCACTTCGGCAACGGTGGTGTCATTCGGCGTTCGAGCGAGCAATTCGCGGTGGGCGCTGTTGAGTCGGCGCAGGCGCAGCCAGTGGGTCGGTGTCATCCCGGTGAAGGCCTTGAACGCGTGCTGCAACTGACGCAGAGAAACCCCGGCCACCTGCGAAAGCTCCATCAGATTGAGGGTTTCTTCCGGTGAATCGGCGGCCCACTCGCCGATGCGTTTCATCACCGCGCGTTCTTCGGTGCGGCGTTGCAGGCCGCCCCGATCGAGGCACACGCAGGCGTTGTCGAGGATGTACAGGCAATCCTCGAGCAATTGCTGAGTCAGCGCTTCTTTGCTGGGTGGGTCGAGGGTTTCGGCGAGCCGGGTCAAGGTGCCGCTCAACCAGCGGCTGAACAATGCGTTCTGCCCCGAGTTCAGCGGCGACATGAACAACCCTTCCAGCCGCGCAACATTCAAACCGTGACGCTGCACGAACTCCGGACCGAACACCACGGCGATTTCCTGGTAGTTCTCCGGGGTGATCCAGATGTTGCGGCTTTCGCCATTCAACACGTACAGCGCGTTGTCGCTGCGATCAAAACAGAACGCCAGCGAACCCTCAGGCGCACTGAAATTCTGTTCGACCCGGGTGTTCATCTGCTCTTCGTAAATCTCCACGCCTTGCAGGTCCAGGTAGCGCACGCGCCCGGCGAAATGCCCCGGCGACATCTGCTGGTAATGCTGGACCCAACCCGGCGTGGCGCGAATTTGCGCGGCGACATCGTCGGTGTTGAACGCTTGAACATGGATCGGACTGGACGCTGACATGAAGACCTTACGCACTTATTTGGTGCGTTTTGGTGCTGCTTAAAGTGGATAGATGGAACCGCAAGGCTCGCCCAAGATAGTCGTCAACGCGTCTCAGGGGAAGTGTGTGGTGGATGAAACCGCCCTCCCCGGCGTTAAAAACCAATAACGAGGTCTTTATGAATGTCCCTTTCGATCAGCTGTTCACGTGGCTGAAAGATCACAAGATTACCGAAGTCGAGTGTGTGGTCAGTGACTTGACCGGCATTGCACGCGGCAAAATTGCACCCACCAACAAGTTCCTGCATGAGCGAGGCATGCGCCTGCCGGAAAGTGTGCTTTTGCAAACGGTAACCGGGGACTTTGTCGACGACGACATCTACTACGACCTGCTCGACCCCGCCGACATCGACATGGTCTGCAAGCCCGTCGCGGACGCGGTCTACGTAATCCCATGGGCCATCGAACCGACCGCCATTGTGATCCACGACACCTTCGACAAGTTCGGCAACCCGATTGAGCTGTCGCCGCGCAACGTGCTGAAGAAAGTGCTGCAGCTGTACACCGACAAAGGCTGGCGGCCGATTGTCGCGCCGGAAATGGAGTTCTACCTGACCCAGCGCTGCGAAGACCCTGACTTGCCGCTCAAGGCACCGCTGGGTCGTTCGGGGCGGGCGGAAAGCGGTCGTCAGTCGTTTTCCATCGATGCGGCCAACGAATTCGATCCGCTGTTCGAAGACGTCTACGACTGGTGCGAACTGCAAGGCCTGGACCTTGACACGCTGATCCACGAAGACGGCCCGGCGCAGATGGAGATCAACTTCCGGCATGGCGATGCGCTGGACCTGGCCGACCAGATCACCGTGTTCAAACGCACGATGCGTGAGGCGGCGCTCAAGCACAACGTCGCAGCGACCTTCATGGCCAAGCCGATTGGCGACGAGCCCGGCAGCGCCATGCACATCCACCAGAGCGTGGTCGACATCGCCACCGGGCAGCCGATCTTCGCCAATGCCGACGGCACCATGAGTGAGCTGTTCCTGCACCACATCGGCGGCTTGCAAAAGTACATCCCGAAAGTGCTGCCGATGTTCGCACCCAACGTCAACTCGTTCCGCCGCTTCCTGCCGGACACTTCGGCACCGGTCAACGTCGAATGGGGCGAAGAAAACCGCACCGTCGGCCTGCGTGTGCCGACCTCCACGCCGGATTCGATGCGCGTGGAAAACCGCTTGCCGGGGGCTGACGCCAACCCGTACCTGGCGATTGCGGCCAGTTTGTTGTGCGGTTACCTGGGCATGGTTGAGCGCATCGAGCCGAGTGCGGCGGTGCAAGGTCGAGCCTACGAGCGCCGCAACCTGCGCCTGCCGATCACCATCGAGGATGCGCTGACACAGATGGAAGAGTGCGAAACCATCGGACGGTATCTGGGCGACAAATTCGTACGGGGTTATGTGGCGGTCAAGCGTGCCGAACACGAGAACTTCAAGCGGGTGATCAGCTCCTGGGAGCGTGAGTTTTTGATGCTTAGTGTCTGATGTTGATGCCCCATCGCGAGCAGGCTCACTCCTACATTTGGAATGCATTCCCCTGTGGGAGCGAGCCTGCTCGCGATGGCGGCCGCCCGAACACCAAAGAAACGCCGGAAGAATCCAATAATTAGAAGAGGTGTCGAATGCGTCTATTGAAACCCATGGTTCCGGCCGCGCTGGCCGTGCTGTTCAGTGCCGTTGCCCAGGCTCAGCCTACCGTCAGCGTCTACAACTGGACCGATTACATCGGCGAAACCACCCTCGTCGACTTTCAGGCCAAGACCGGGATCAAGGTGATCTACGACGTATTCGATTCCAACGAAACCCTTGAGGGCAAATTGCTCGCCGGCCGCACCGGGTATGACGTGGTCGTGCCGTCTAACCACTTCCTCGCCCGTCAGGTGAAGGCCGGCGCGTTCCTCAAGCTGGACCGAGCGCAGTTGCCCAATTTCAAGAACCTCGACCCGAAACTGTTGGCGCTGCTGGAGAAAAACGATCCGGGTAACGAGCATTCCGTGCCGTACCTGTGGGGCACCAACGGCATTGGCTACAACGTCGACAAGGTCAAGCAAGTGCTCGGCATCGACCGCATCGATTCCTGGGCGGTGCTGTTCGAACCGGAAAACATCAAGAAGCTCAGCCAGTGCGGCGTGTCGATGATGGACTCGGCCGATGAGGTGTTCCCGGCGATTCTCAATTACATGGGCCTGGACCCGCGCAGCGAGAACCCCGAGGACTTCAAAAAAGCCGAAGCCAAGCTGTTGAGCATCCGGCCTTACATCACCTATTTCCACTCGTCCAAGTACGTCTCGGATCTGGCCAACGGCGATATCTGCGTGGCCTTTGGCTATTCCGGTGACGTGTTCCAGGCCGCGAACCGGGCCAAGGAAGCCAAGAACGGCGTGAACATCGCCTACGCCATTCCGAAGGAAGGCAGTAACTTGTGGTTTGACCTGCTGGCGATTCCCGCCGATGCCGGCAACCCGAAGGACGCCCACGCTTTCATCAACTACCTGCTGGATCCGCAAGTGATTGCCAAGGTCAGCGCCTCGGTCGGCTACGCCAACCCGAATTCGGCCGCCAAGCAATACATGGACGCTGAGCTGGTGAACAACCCTGAGGTTTATCCACCCCAGGAAGTTCTCGACAAACTCTACATTTCGACCACCCCGCCCCAGGCGATCATGCGACTGATGACCCGTTCCTGGAGCAAAGTGAAGTCCAACAAATGAATAACGAACACGCACATTCCTATTACGCGGCGACAGCCAATAGCCTGACGCCCTACCCCACGCTGGCCTCGGACCTTGTGGCCGATGTCTGCGTGATCGGCGGCGGTTTCACCGGCGTCAACACGGCGATCGAACTGGCTCAACGCGGGCTCTCGGTCATTCTGCTGGAGGGTCGGCGGATCGGCTGGGGCGCCAGCGGGCGCAATGGCGGGCAACTGATCCGCGGCATCGGGCATGACGTCAGCGGTTTCACCCGTTACGTCGGTGAGGACGGCGTGCGCTATCTGGAGCGTGCGGGTATCGAATCGGTGGAACTGGTGGGCAATCGCATCCGTGAACACGGGATTGAGTGCGACCTGCGCTGGGGGTTCTGCGAGCTGGCCAATACCAAGGCACAGTTCGTGGCGTTCCAGGCGGAGCAGGTAAGTCTGGCCGAATCAGGTTACGCCCATGAAACGCGCCTGGTCGGGCCGGAGCAGATCCGCGAGCAAGTGGTGAATTCAGGCGTCTATGCCGGCGGTCTGATCGACATGGGCTCGGGCCATTTGCACCCGCTCAATCTGGTGCTGGGCGAAGCAAAATTGGCGCAATCCCTTGGCGTGCAGATCTTCGAGCAGAGCCCGGTGCTGGAGTTGATCCATGGCAGCACGGTGCAGGTTCGTTGTGCCGGCGGCACGGTGCGCGCCGGCAGTCTGGTGCTGGCGTGTAACGCACACCTGGAAGAACTCGAACCGAAACTCAGCGGCAAGGTGCTCCCGGCGGGCAGCTACATCATTGCCACCGAACCGTTGGCGCCTGAGGTTGCAGCGCAACTGATCCCGCAGAACCTGGCGTTGTGCGACCAGAAAGTCGGCCTCGATTACTACCGGCTCTCGGCGGACCGGCGCTTGCTGTTCGGCGGTGCCTGCCACTATTCCGGGCGCGATCCGGCCGATATCACCGCGTACATGCGCCCGCAGATGCTCAAGGTCTTCCCGCAACTGCGCGATGTGCGCATCGACTATCAGTGGGGCGGCAGGATTGGCATCTCCGCCAATCGTTTTCCGCAGGTCGGGCGCTTGAGTCAGCACCCGAACGTGTTTTATGCCCAGGGTTACTCCGGGCATGGGCTGAACGTGACGCATTGGTGCGCGAAGCTGTTGGGCGAAGCGATCCATGCCGGGCACAGTAAAGGGTTCGATGTGTTTAGCGCGGTGCCGCACATGACCTTTCCGGGTGGGCCGATGCTGCGCTCGCCTTTGCTGGCGCTTGGGATGTTCTGGTATCGCCTGCGTGAGTTGGTTGGCTGAATATCAGCCGTATGCAAAACCTGTGGCAATGGGGCTTCTGTGGCGAGGGGGCTTGTCGGACCGCCGCACCGCCCCGTTGGAGTGCGAAGCGCTCCCAAAATTTTTGACAGTTGCCAAGATTTTTGGGGCTGCTGCGCAACCCAACGGGGGCAAGCCCCCTCGCCACAGAAGCCCCCCCCGGACCACAGGTCCTCGTCTATCCCAATGAATTGTTTAGGCCTTTCGATTTGCTCAATCGCAAGGCACTTCTATATTGAGGGTGTGCTCTGACTTTCCTGCTTCCTGGCGAGTGCGGCCTATGGCTACGACTGACCAACTGATCATCTGCGAGCACTGCGACTGCGTGTATGAAAAAGTCACGCTCGCCAAACATCAAAAAACCCTGTGCACACGCTGCGGCGGCGTGCTTCAGCGCTATAACGGCCTGACGGTGGAGCAACGCCTGGCGTTGACCTGGACCGCGTTGGTGCTGTGGATTTTCGCCAATTTCTACCCGGTCATGAGCATCAGCCTCAAAGGCCTGAAAAACAGTGCAACACTCTGGGATTCAGTAATAGCCCTGAGTCTTGGGCCTATTACGTTCATCGCCATGGTGGCGGCAATCGCGATGATCATCGCACCGATTTTCCAGCTGTTGCTGCTGATCTGGGTGCTGAGCTACGCCCTCGCCTCCCGGCGCTCACCCGGTTTTAAATTCTGCATGCGCTGGCTGGAAACCTTGCGGCCGTGGAGCATGCTGGAAGTCTGTCTGTTGGGGGCGATGGTCGCGGTCATCAAGCTCGCCGGGCTGCTGGATGTGCTGCCCGGCATCGGCCTGTTCGCCCTGGCCGTGCTCAGCCTGATGATGATCCGCATCGCCGGGCGCGATGTCCGTGATCTGTGGGACACCTTATGACAAGGCCTCCGATCGCCAGCGAACTCAACCTGTGCCTGTGCCACAGTTGCGGACTGGCCTGTGACATAACCCTGCATCCTCACGAATGCGAACGCTGCGGCGCACCGCTGCATCAACGCAAAACCAACGCGCTGGCCCGGACCTGGGCCTACCTGTTGGCCTCCCTGGTGTTTTACATCCCGGCCAATCTGTTGCCGGTCATGAACACCAAAATGGTTGGCAATGGCGCCGACAGCACAATTATGAGCGGCGTGCTGGATTTCTGGCAGCACGGCGCCTGGGACATCGCCCTGATCATTTTTATCGCGAGCATCGCGGTGCCGGGCATCAAGTTCGGCGCCCTGATGCTGCTGCTGATCACGGTGCAGCGCGACAGCCTGTGGGCGCGCAAAGAACGATCGAAGCTGTACCGTTTCGTCGAAGTCATCGGTTACTGGTCCATGCTCGACGTGATCGTGGTGGCCCTGGTCGCTTCGCTGGTGAAGTTTCAAGCCCTGGCCGATATCGAACCGCGCCCGGGCATTCTGTTTTTTGGTCTGGTGGTGGTGTTCACCATGCTGTCAGCGATGAGCTTCGATCCGCGAATGATCTGGGATAAAGAGCCGTCGGATAAACCACACAACGAGGAGACCATGGATGAAGTCGCAAGCCACTGAAGGGGCACAGCCCCCTGGACAGGCCCCAATCAAGACTCGTCGTTTCAGCGTCTCATTGGTCTGGATCGTGCCCATCGTCGCGGTACTGGTGGGGATTTCCCTGGTAATCCACAGCATCATGCAGGAAGGCCCGACCATCACGGTCACGTTCAAGACCGGCAGTGGTCTCACCGCCAACAAAACCGAGGTCAAATACCGCAATGTGGTGATCGGGCATGTCTCGGACGTGGAACTGAGTAACGACCAGAAGAGTGTCAACGCCACGATCAAACTGGCCAAACAGGCGGAAAGCTTCACCCGCGAAGACTCGCAATTCTGGGTGGTGCGTCCGCGTATCGGTGCCGGCGGCGTGTCGGGCATCGATACCCTGCTTTCTGGTGACTACATCGGCGCCGATATCGGCCAGGCGAACAACCGCGCGAAGAACTTCACAGGGTTGGAAAACCCGCCGCCCATCACCTATGGCGAGCCGGGCAAGCGCTTCACCTTGCACACCCAGGACCTCGGGTCGCTGGATATCGGCTCGCCGGTGTATTACCGAAAAATTCCGGTCGGCCAGGTGGTGGCCTATGCCCTCGACCCTGACGGCAAAGGCGTGAACATCGACCTGTTCATTCACTCCCCCAATGACGCCTACGTCACCGAAAACACCCGGTTCTGGAACGCCAGCGGCATCGATGTCAGCGTCGGCGCCAATGGTTTTGCGGTGAAGACCGAGTCGTTGTCCTCGCTGTTGGTGGGCGGCATCGCCTTCCGCGCGCCGGAGTACAGCCCCAGCGATAAACCGGCGCCTGAAGAGTATGCGTACGAACTGTTCCCCGATCAGCAAACCGCCCTCGCCCCGCCCAGTGGCAAGGGTCAATACCTGAGCCTGCGTTTCGACCAGGCCCTGCGCGGCCTCAAGGTCGATGCCCCGGTGGAGTTCCTCGGCGTGGAGTTTGGCAAAGTGGTGTCGATCAATCTGGATTTCGATGCGAAAAAACGCACCTTTCCGGTCAACGTTGGGATCATGATCTACCCGCAGCGCCTGGGTCAGGCCCACACCAAAATGCTCCAGGCGCTGAATCATGATCCCAATGATGAAGCCGCGGGTGTGCGGTTGATGGGCACTTTCGTCGAGAACGGTCTGCGCGCCCAGGCCCGCAGCGGCAATCTGCTGACCGGCCAGCTGTATATCTCACTGGATTTCTACCCCAAGGCCGAAAAAGTCGCGTTCAATCCGAGTGCCCGTCCGGTCAGTATTCCGACCGTTCCCGGCAGCCTCGAACAGTTGCAGGAAAAACTTGAAGGCATGGTCGACAAGATCAATCAACTGCCGATCGGGCGGATTGCCGGCAATCTGGACAGTAACCTCGTCGAACTGCGCAAAGGCCTGACCCAGTTCAATGCCAAGACCCTGCCCGGCGTGCAAACCACCCTGGCCGACGTCAGCAAGACGTTGCAATCGGCCAGTTCGACGCTCGCCGAAGACTCGCCGCAGCGGGAACAGTTGACCCAGACCCTGGACGAACTCGGGCGCATGTCGCGCTCCTTGCGTGAACTCTCGGATTACCTCGGGCGGCATCCGGAATCGTTGATTCGCGGCCGGCCCAACAACGCCGCACCAATAGATATGCAGGCGCCACCGCGCAACTGACCAAAGGAGCAACACCCATGGCTTTATCGCTGAAGATCACCTTGGTCACCGCGCTGTTACTGCTCACCGCTTGCCGCAGTGATCCGATCCAGTTTCACACGTTGATTCCAGCGCAATTGAGCGCCAATTCGAGGGGTGGTGCCGCAGAGATTCAGATTGAAGGCATCAGCGTTCCGCCCCAGGTCGATCGGCCGCAGATCGTTATTCGCCAGGGCAACAGCGGCCTGGCAATACTCGAAACTGAATGGTGGGCCGCCAGTCTCGTGGATGAATTGCGCAGCGCCATGGTCGATCAACTGGTCAACAGCAATCCTGCGCGCAAACTGTCCGTGCGCCTGGATGTGCAGCGTTTCGACTCGATTCCCGGGCAATACGCCTTGATTGACGTCAAATGGCGCCTGCGCGATCTCGGCGAAAGCGATACCACGCTGGTGACCTGCCGCAGCACGTTGCAGACACCTTCAGGGCCCAGCGTTGACGAGTTGGTGGCGGCGCATCAGAACAACGTCAAGCGTTTGGCCGCTGCGATCAGTCAGGCTGCCGGCGGAGCTTCGAAAGGCTGCCCATCCAGTCAATGACGACATCGTTTGATTCAGATCCATCGGGCAAGGGGCCGAGTCGCTGCTAATCTGAATGAAAATGACATGTATTAACGGTCTCTTTGACGTTTTTTTCTCATTTTGCGCTCTACATTCCCTGCGACTTGCACCATGCAAACGGTTCGCATCGATTTGCCAGCGAATTGACGTGCATGCCTTCTAAAAGAACTGGAGCTGCCGACAGAATGATCACCCCTACCCCTTCATTCCTCAAAACGGCCTTGCTGGCCACTGCCCTGCTCAGCGCCGGACAGGTGTTTGCAGCGGACACCGACGGCATCGTGGTCTACAACGCGCAACACGAAAGCCTGACGAAAGCCTGGGTCGAAGGCTTTACCCAGGAAACCGGCATCAAGGTCACCGTGCGCAATGGCGACGATAGCGAGATGGGTAACCAGATCGTGCAGGAAGGCGCCGCTTCTCCGGCCGATGTGTTCTTGACCGAGAACTCCCCGGCCATGGTGCTGGTAGACAACGCGGGGCTGTTCGCACCGGTTGCGCCGGCCACCCTGGAACAAGTCGATGCCGCTTATCGTCCGGCCCACGGCAAATGGGTCGGGATCGCCGCGCGCTCCACAGTGTTTGTCTATAACCCGAGCAAACTGCCCGAAGCCGACTTGCCAAAATCGCTGATGGACCTCGCAACCCCGGCCTGGAAAGGTCGCTGGGGCGCTTCGCCGGCCGGTGCCGACTTCCAGGCGATCGTCGCGGCCGTACTGGAACTCAAGGGTGAAGCGGCAACGCTGGAGTGGCTCAAAGGGATGAAAACCAACTTCACCGCCTATCGCGGCAACAGTTCGGTGCTCAAAGCGGTGAATGCCGGACAGGTCGACAGCGGCGTGATCTATCACTACTACAGCTTCGGCGACCAGGCCAAGACCGGCGAAAACAGCAAGAACACCGCCCTGCACTACTTCAAGCACAAGGACCCCGGTGCGTTTGTCAGTGTCTCGGGGGGCGGCGTTCTCGCGTCCAGCCAACACAAGGAACAGGCCCAGGCATTGCTGAAATGGATCACCGGCAAGGACGGCCAGGAAATCCTCAGGACCGGCAAATCGTTCGAATACGCCGTGGGCAAAAACGCACAATCCAACCCGAAACTGGTGCCTTTGCAGCAGCTCGACGCCCCTGCGGTCGATGCTTCAAAACTCGACAGCAAAAAAGCCGTGGAGCTGATGACTCAGGCGGGACTGCTTTAAGTGATGCCTGAAACCCTGCCAACGGGTATCCCCACGGCGATACCCGATAACCTGCGACGCCGCGCCCGTGGCGTCTTCGCCGGTCGCGGTGGCGCGTGGGTGATCGGTTTGTCAGTGCTGGTTTCGTTGCTGGCGCTGATGCCGATTGCCTTCGTCATCGGCGTGTCGATACAAACCGGCTGGGCAACGCTGGTGCCGCTGGTATTCCGTCCACGGGTCGGCGAGTTATTGATCAACACGGTGTTGCTGGTGGTGATCACGATTCCCCTGTGCGTTGCGCTTGGCCTGGCCCTGGCCTGGCTGACAGAACGCACCAACCTGCCGGGTCGACGTGGCTGGTCGTTGCTGGCCACCGCGCCGCTGGCGGTGCCGGCCTTCGTACACAGCTATGCGTGGGTCAGCCTGGTTCCACCGATTCATGGGCTGTTTGCCGGGGTGCTGGTCTCGGTGATCGCCTACTTCCCTTTCCTGTACCTGCCTATTGCCGCCACCCTGCGCCGGCTCGATCCGGCGATCGAAGACGTCGCCGAATCCCTGGGGCTCAAGCCTTGGGCGATCTTTTTCCGCGTGGTGTTGCCGCAGCTGCGCCTGGCCATTTGCGGCGGTGCCTTGTTGGTGGGCCTGCACTTGCTGGCCGAATATGGCCTGTACGCGATGATCCGCTTCGACACCTTCACTACGGCGATCTTCGATCAGTTCAAATCCACCTTCAACGGCCCCGCCGCCCACATGCTGGCCAGCGTGCTCGCGCTGTGTTGCCTGGTAATGCTGACCGCCGAATCCGCCGCTCGCGGTACGGCGCGTTACGCCCGAGTGGGCTCCGGCAGCGCACGGGAGCAGCGGCTGGTGTGTCTTGGCGCGCAAGCCACCGTGCTTGGATTGATGCTGCAAATCAGCACCTGCGCACTGGCACTGGGTGTACCGCTGATCACTTTGGGCAAATGGTTGATCGCAGGCGGCACGCAAGTCTGGGACCTGGCGGAGTTGATGCCGGCGCTGGAACAAACCCTGCTGCTGGGGATTTGCGGCGCAGTCCTCACCACCTGCGCTGCCATCCCGATTGCGTGGCTGTCGATCCGCTCACCGGGCCGGCTGCAACGATTGCTGGAAAGCTGCAACTACATCACCAGCTCGTTGCCCGGGATCGTTGTGGCCCTGGCCTTGGTCACCATCACCATCCATTTCGCCCGGCCGATTTACCAGACCACTGTCATGGTGCTGCTGGCGTATCTGCTGATGTTTTTGCCCCGTGCGTTGGTAAGTTTGCGTGCAGGCATTGCGCAGGCGCCGATAGAACTGGAAAACATGGCGCGCAGCCTCGGTCGCTCGCCTGCGCGGGCCTTGTGGCTGATCACCCTGCGCCTGGCCGCGCCCGGTGCTGCCGCCGGCGCCGCGCTGGTGTTTCTGGCGATCACCAATGAGCTGACCGCGACCCTGCTGCTCGCCCCCAATGGCACGCGCACACTGGCCACCGGTTTCTGGGCACTGACCAGCGAAATCGACTATGCCGCCGCGGCGCCCTATGCCTTGCTGATGATTTTGCTGTCGCTTCCGTTGACCGGACTTCTTTATCACCAATCCAAACGAACGGCTGGCCGATGAACGCTCTTGAGCTCGATTCAATCTACAAATCCTACGGCGCTCACAAAGCCCTGGAGAACATCAGTCTGTCGGTACCCGCCGGCAGCCGAACGGTGATCGTCGGCCCATCCGGTTCCGGCAAAACCACATTGCTGCGGATGATCGCCGGCTTCGAATTCCCGGACACCGGCAAGCTGTCGCTCAATGGCCAGACGCTGGTCGACGACACCCATGAAATCCCGGCCCACCAGCGCTTGATTGGCTATGTTCCCCAGGACGGCGCCCTGTTCCCGCACATGACCGTGGCCGCCAATATCGGATTCGGGCTTTCGACCAAGGGTGACGCCAAGCACCAGCGAATCGCTGAGTTGATGGACAGCGTCGCCCTCGATTCGAGCATGGCCAGACGTTGGCCCCATGAGCTTTCCGGCGGCCAGCAACAGCGTGTGGCATTGGCCCGGGCCCTGGCACAGCAGCCGCGCTTGATGTTGCTGGACGAGCCGTTTTCGGCACTCGACACCGGCCTTCGGGGCGACATGCGCAAAATGGTCGCGCGGCTGCTGAGCGACGCCGGCGTCACCACCATTCTGGTGACCCATGACCAGAGTGAAGCGTTGTCGTTCGCCGATCAGCTGGCGGTGATGCGCGACGGTCGTCTGGTGCAGTCGGGGCATCCGCTGGACCTTTACCGCTATCCCGACGATGAAGAAACCGCGCTGTTTCTCGGGGATGCCGTGGTCATGCCCGCCCGGATCGAAGCCGGTTGGGCCCATTGCGATCTGGGCCGTATTCCGGTCAACAACCACCGCAACAACAAATCGGCGCAGATCATGCTGCGCCCCGAGCAACTGCAACTGGTCAGCATCCAGCCCAGTCCGACCGAAGTCGCCGGGTGCCGCGCCGTGGTAACCGAGCGGGATTTCAGCGGCAACACCTGCACCTTGACCGTGGAGTTGCAGCCTACCGTCGCCGGTGACCCGCACGGTCGATCATTGATGGTGCGCAGTTCCGGCATGTACGCGCCACCCGCCGGCAGTGCGGTTCATGTCTCGACCATCGGCCATGCCCATGTGCTGAGCGAACCGTGAACATCAAAGATCGAAACGATCCACCGCCCGACGCCGCTCGTTGTCATCGCGCACATCGTAGTTGGCCGTCGTCTGGATGTTGCTGTGATGAGCCAGTTTCTGCGCGATCGACAGGTCGTGCTCTTAGATCACCCGGGTAATGAACGAGCGCCGGAAATCGTGGGGCATGATTTTCACCCCGACCTGCGCACCGCGCTGCCGGGCGATGTAGTAGATCGCGTGTTTGGTGATGCGCTCGCGGGTGATGTGGCTGCCACGACGGATACGGTTGAACAGGAACGGGTCGTCCACCTCGCCTTCCTTGAGGTGTGAACGGCGCAGTTCCAGCCACGCCTGCAGTTTTTCAAAGGCCCAGGCCGGGGCGTATTTGATCAACTGCTTGTTGCCCTTGGCGATGACCCGCAAGCTGCGCTCGCTGAAATCCACTTGTGACAAGTCCAGGTTCACCGACTCGGATTTGCGCATCCCCGAGCCATACAAAATCCCGATGATCGCCGCGTCTCTCAACCCTTGAGGACGCGGGTCGGCGGCACACGCCGCCATCATCTCCTGAATCAGCGAGCGCCTGAGGTTGCGGCCTTGGGACAACCGCGTGCCGGCAATCCCTTTCACCGAGCGCATTTTCAGCAAGTGTTCCTGGCTGATCAGGCTCATGCGCCACGCCTCGTTCATCACTCCGCGCACCGCGTTGACGTACAGCGAAGAGGTATTCGGTGCGTACCCGTCTTCACGCAGGGCCGCGACCAGCGCAATGACATTCTCAGGTTGGAGTTGATGCCAGGGAATCTCCTCGACGTTCATGTCTTCGAAGCCCAGACGGTCGGCCGCATCCTGCAAAACGTAACGCATGGTCAGTTGGCTGGACGGCGCCAGTCGGGCCAGGTACACGGTCATCGGGCTGGTTTTCGACGCAACAGGATCGGTATCAGGTAAGTCAATCAAACGAAACGGCCTTGAGTGGAAACAATTCAGTAAAGACAACTAAGGATTGAAACATTCTTCATATAAAGCGGAACACTTCGGTGGGACTTTTCTTCTGCAAATCGCGATAAACGGTAGAAGTCTGAACAGTGGCTGTATGACTTTCAGATAAACGATTCGCAGACCGGTTTTTCATGTTCCTTTCACAAAATCGGGCATAACCTTCAATCAACCCGACGAGCCCTTGTGGGCCGTCACGCTGCCGGCCGCAGCCCGGAATGTCAATTGATGGCTTCCTGCTCTGGCGGATAAACCCTTGAAAACACGCTTCTTTCGGCGATTTCGCTGAAGGGCGTCGTTCGCCCGGAGATTCTAATGAGTGAGGCATTTCTCCCCTTCTCCCGCCCCACTATCGGCGATGAAGAAATCGCTGCCGCAGAGCAAGTATTACGTTCCGGCTGGATCACTACCGGACCGAAAAACCAGCAACTGGAAGAGCAATTCGCCCACTATGTCGGCTGCCGACACGCCGTTGCACTTTCGTCTGCCACCGGCGGTATGCACATCGCATTACTGGCATTGGGAATCGGTGCTGGCGACGAAGTCATTACGCCGTCCCAGACGTGGGTGTCCACCGCCAACATGATTTGCCTGCTGGGTGCCCAACCGGTTTTCGTCGACGTAGACCGCGACACGCTGATGAGCGACCTGGCAAGCATTGAAGCGGCGATCACGCCGCGCACCCGGGCAATCATTCCAGTGCATTACGCCGGTGCCGCCTTCGACCTCGATCCGCTCTACGCCTTGGCCGACAAACACGGCATCCCCGTCATCGAAGACGCCGCCCATGCGGCTGGCACCTTCTACAAAGGTCGGCATGTCGGAGCGAAAGGCACGGCGATTTTCTCGTTCCACGCGATCAAGAACATGACCTGTGCCGAGGGCGCGATGTTCGTCAGCGACGACGAAGCACTGGCAAACCGGGTGCGCATGCTCAAGTTTCATGGTCTGGGCGTTGATGCCTATGACCGCATGACCCACGGCCGTAAACCTCAGGCGCAAGTGATGGAACCAGGTTTCAAATACAACCTGGCCGACATCAATGCCGCCATTGCCCTCGTGCAACTGGAGCGTCTGGGGGAGATCAATGCCAAGCGCGCCGCGCTGGCGCGTACCTACCTGCAACGCCTCGAAGGTTCAACGGTGCAACCGCTGGCCATTCCGTCATACCCGCAGCGACACGCCTGGCACCTGTTCATCCTGCGCATCGACGCCGAGCGCTGCGGGCTCGACCGCGAAACGTTCATGAGAGCCTTGCAGGAACAGAACATCGGCACCGGCATTCATTTCATCGCCACGCACCTGCACACCTATTACCGCCGCCGTTTCCCCAACATTTACCTGCCCAACACCGAATGGAACTCGGCGCGCCTGTGCTCGATTCCGTTGTTCCCCGACATGACCACCGATGACGTCAATCGCGTTGTCGATGCCATTGAACACACCCTGGACAGAAGCCTTTGAAACCCTATCCGATCCGATGCGTGTCGATCGTTATCCCGGTCTACAACGAGCAAGACAGTCTGCCCGAATTACTGCGGCGCACCGAAGCGGCGTGCCAGCAACTGCACCATGACTACGAAATTGTGCTGGTGGATGACGGCAGCCGTGACAACTCGGCGCAAATCCTCGAGGACGCCGCCAATCGCGAGTGCAGCCCGGTGGTGGCGGTCATTCTCAACCGCAATTACGGCCAGCACGCGGCAATCATGGCCGGTTTCGAACAGTGCAAAGGCGACGTGGTGATCACCCTCGACGCCGACCTGCAAAACCCGCCGGAAGAAATCCCTCGATTGGTAGCGCAGGCCGAGCTTGGTTATGACGTGGTCGCCACGGTGCGCAGCAATCGCCAGGACTCCGCGCTCCGCCGCTGGCCGTCGAAGCTGATCAACCTCGCGGTGCAGCGTTCCACCGGCGTGGCCATGAGCGATTACGGCTGCATGCTGCGCGCCTACCGCCGCAGCATTGTCGACGCGATGCTCGCCTGCCGCGAACGCAGCACTTTCATCCCGATCCTGGCCAACAGCTTTGCCCGGCACACCACGGAAATCCTGGTGATGCATGCCGAACGTGAACACGGCGAATCCAGGTACAGCCCCATGCGTCTGGTCAACCTGATGTTTGACCTGATTACCTGCATGACCACCACGCCGCTGCGGCTGCTGAGCATCGTCGGTTTCGCCATGGCCGGCCTCGGTGTGGCGTTCGCCACCGCGTTGATCGTCCTGCGCCTGGTCTTCGGCGCGCAATGGGCCGGCGACGGCACGTTCGTGTTGTTCGCCGTGCTGTTCGTGTTCACCGGCGGCCAATTTATCGGCATGGGCCTGTTGGGCGAATACCTGGGCCGCATGTACAGCGACGTCCGCGCCCGCCCCCGTTTCTTCGTCGAGAAGGTCCTGCGTAGCCAGCCCGCCACCCCTGCTCCCGTTGTCACCGTCGACGGCCTCACTTCCACTTCTTCCGATCAGGTTCTCTCATGAGCGCAAAAGCTGTTGTCTTCGCCTATCACGATATTGGCTGTACCGGGATCGAAACTCTGCTCAACTCGGGCTTTGATATCGCCGCGGTGTTTACCCACGCCGATGATCCGAAGGAAAACGCCTTTTACGGCTCCGTGGCGCAACTGTGCGCGAGCAAGGGCATTCCGGTTCACGCCCCGGAAGATGCCAACCACCCGCTGTGGATCGAGCGCATCAGCAAGCTCAATCCCGATTACCTGTTCTCGTTCTACTACCGCCACCTGCTGAGCGAACCACTGTTGGCCACGGCCCGCAAAGGCGCGTTCAACCTGCACGGTTCGTTGCTGCCACGCTACCGGGGTCGCGCGCCGGCCAATTGGGTGCTGGTCAACGGTGAAACCGAAACCGGCGTGACCCTGCACCGCATGGTCAACCGTGCCGACGCCGGCGCGATCGTCGCCCAGCAACGAGTCGCCATTGACCGCAACGACACGGCGCTGAGCCTGCACGGCAAATTGCGCGTGGCCGCCACCGACTTGCTGCGCGATGCCTTGCCGGCGTTGCTCGCCGGTCAAGTCAGCGAAACCCCGCAGGACGAATCCAAAGCCACAGTGTTTGGCCGTCGCACCCCGGCCGACGGCAAGCTGGTGTGGAAGCGCCCCGCCGAAGCACTGTTCAACCTGGTGCGTGCCGTGACCCAGCCGTATCCGGGCGCGTTCTGCGCCGTGGGTGAACACAAGCTGATTGTCTGGAGCGCAGACGTTGCCAAGGGCAATGAAGGCCAGGCACCGGGCCGGGTCATCAGCGTCGATCCGCTGCGCATCGCCTGTGGCGAAGACTCGTTGGTGATCACCGCTGGCCAACGCAACGACAACGGCTTTTTCCTGAGCGGACCGCAACTGGCCAACGAACTGGGGCTGGTCGAGGGTTCGGTGTTGCGAGGCGCGGAGTCCGGCCGTGCGCCGCGTCGCACTCGCGTGCTGATCCTTGGCGTCAACGGGTTCATCGGCAATCACTTGTCCGAGCGCCTGCTGCGTGACGAACGATACGAGGTGTACGGACTTGACATCGGTTCGGACGCCATCGACCGCTTGCGCAGCCATCCGCGTTTCCACTTTGTCGAAGGCGATATCAGCATCCACTCCGAGTGGATCGAGTACCACATCAAGAAGTGCGACGTGATCCTGCCGCTGGTGGCGATTGCCACGCCGATCGAATACACCCGCAACCCGTTGCGGGTGTTCGAGCTGGACTTCGAAGAGAACCTGAAACTGGTTCGCTACTGCGTCAAATACAACAAGCGCGTGATCTTCCCTTCCACCTCCGAAGTCTATGGAATGTGCCAGGACCAGAACTTCGACGAAGACACCTCCAACCTCGTCGTCGGCCCGATCAACAAGCAGCGCTGGATCTATTCGATCTCCAAGCAATTGCTCGACCGGGTGATCTGGGCCTACGGCCAGAAAGGCCTGAACTTCACCCTGTTCCGCCCTTTCAACTGGATGGGCCCGCGCCTCGATCGTCTCGACTCGGCACGTATCGGCAGCTCCCGGGCGATCACCCAATTGATCCTCAACCTGGTGGAAGGCACGCCGATTCGCTTGTTCGACGGCGGCGAGCAGAAACGCTGCTTTACTGATATCGCCGACGGCGTCGAAGCGCTGGCCCGGATCATCGACAACGACAACGATGCCTGCAATGGCCAGATCATCAACATCGGCAACCCGGACAACGAGGCCAGCATTCGTCAGTTGGGCGAAGAGCTATTGCGTCAATTCGAAGCGCACCCGCTGCGGGGCAACTTCCCGCCGTTCGCCGGTTTCCGCGACGTGGAAAGCAAGGCGTTCTATGGCACCGGCTATCAGGACGTGTCCCACCGCAAACCGAGCATCGCCAACGCCAGGCGTCTGCTGGACTGGACGCCGACCGTGGAAATGAGCGAGACCATCGGCAACACCCTGGATTTCTTCCTGCGTGAAGCCATGCTTGAAATCGCGGAGCACGCTACAGAAGAAGCATGCTGATGCAGGCAGGCCTTCGAATCGATGTCGACACTTACCGAGGCACTCGTGATGGAGTGCCCCGGCTGCTGGAAATCCTCGATGAAGCACAGGTCAAGGCGACGTTTTTCTTCAGCGTAGGGCCAGACAACATGGGGCGCCATCTGTGGCGCCTGATCCGCCCGCAATTCCTCTGGAAGATGCTGCGTTCCAATGCTGCCGGCCTGTATGGCTGGGACATTCTGCTGGCCGGTACGGCCTGGCCGGGCAAACCCATTGGTCGCGACCTTGGGCACCTGATGCGTCAGGCCCGGGATGCCGGCCATGAAGTCGGCCTGCACGCCTGGGATCACCATGCATGGCAAGCCAATGCCGGGCGCTGGAGCGACGCGCAGCTGATCGAACAGATCCGCCAGGGCGTGGACACCCTCAGTGACATCCTTGGGCAAACAATCCAGTGCTCGGCGTCTGCCGGTTGGCGCGCGGACGAGCGTGTGATCGAGGCCAAGCAGGCGTTCGGCTTTCGCTACAACAGCGATTGTCGTGGCCAAAGCCTGTTCCGGCCGACCCTGGCCGGGGGTGGGTTGGGGGCGCCGCAAATTCCGGTGGACCTGCCGACCTTCGATGAAGTGGTCGGCCCTAGCGTCGCGGCCAAGGACTTCAACGGCTTCATTCTCGATCGATTCACCCCCGACAAACTCAACGTCTATACGGTCCACGCCGAAGTAGAAGGGATTCTGATGGCCAACGATTGCCGCCGACTGCTGGCCGATGCACGCCAGCGTGGCATCTGCTTCAAACCCCTGGGCGATCTGCTGCCCGAAGCCCTCGGCACCTTGCCAAGCGGCCGTGTCGTGCGCGGCACGCTCGCAGGCCGGGAAGGCTGGCTGGGAGTGCAAGGCGTATGAGTAAACGCTGGGCATTGCCGCTGCTGCTGGGGATTTTCCTGTTGGCGTACCTGTTGCCATTGGGCAGCCATGGTTTATGGATCCCCGACGAAACCCGCTACGCGCAGATCAGCCAAGGCATGCTCCTGAGCGGCGACTGGGTGTCGCCGCACTTCTTGAGCCTGCGCTATTTCGAAAAACCGGCGGCCGGTTACTGGATGATCGCCGCCGGCCAAGCGCTGTTTGGCCAGAATCTGTTTGGCGTGCGCTTTGCCTCGGCCCTGAGCACCGGCCTGAGTGTGATGCTGTGCTTCCTGATTGCCCGCCGACTGTGGAACGACCCGCGCAAGAGCTTTGCCTGTGCGCTGCTGTACATGAGTTTCACCGTCATCGCCGGCGCTGCAGGCTACGCCAACCTTGATCCGCAATTCACTTTTTGGGTGAATCTGAGCCTGGTCGGTCTGTGGTTTGCGCTGGACAGCGTCCGCCGTGGCCCGCGCCTGATCGGTTGGGCAGTGTTGGGACTGGCTTGCGGCATGAGTTTCCTGACCAAGGGTTTCCTGGCCTGGTTGCTGCCGGTGCTGATCGCCCTGCCCTTCATGGCGTGGCAAAAACGCTGGCGTGAGCTGCTGATCTACGGCCCTGTGGCGATTATCGTGGCCATCGCGGTGAGTTTGCCGTGGGCGCTGGCGGTCCACTCCCAGGAACCCGATTACTGGCGATTCTTCTTCTGGCACGAACACATCCGTCGCTTTGCCGGTGACGACGCCCAGCACGACGCGCCGTGGTGGTTCTATTTGCCGTTGCTGGTGGCGTTCAGTCTGCCGTGGGCAGCGTTATTGCCGTCGGCGCTTGCGCAGGCGTGGAAAAGCCGTGGCCAGGCCAGCATCGGTTTTCTGCTGCTGTGGCTGCTGATGCCGCTGCTGTTTTTCAGCCTGAGCAACGGCAAATTGCCGAGCTACATCCTGCCCTGCCTGCTGCCATTGGCCTTGCTGCTGGGCCATGCCCTGGCCGACCGGCTCAAGCTGGAACAAGGCCGGGTCCTGGGCATCAACGGCTTGCTGAACCTGCTGCTGGGCCTGACCACCCTGCTCGCCCTGGTTTATCTGCAACTGCAAAAGCCGATCTATGACCATGAACTGCACAACCTGGTGCTGGTGTTCATCGGCCTGATCGGCTGGATCATGGCCAACCTGCTGCAAGCCTTCAGACCCCTGCAATGCTGGGCAGCACCGGCGTTCGGCAGTCTTTTGCTGATTGGTCTGCTGCCCGCGGGGCTACCCAATTCGGTGGTGGCCAACAAGATGCCCGACCAATTCATCCTCGAACATGCCCAGGAACTCGGCCAGACCAACCGACTGCTCGCCAACGATCTCGGCGCCGCAGCCGCCCTGGCCTGGCGCCTGAAACGCCCGGACGTGGCGTTGTACAACACGATAGGCGAACTGAAATATGGCCTTGCTTATCCTGACTCGGTGCAGCAGCGCGTCGATCCCGATCAGGTTCAACAGTGGATGCGCAACGCCCGGCAAAGCGGCTCGGTCGGCGTGGTGATGCGGGTCAAGGGTGAGGACGAGCTGCAAGAAATCGAACGCCTGCCCAAGGATGGCAAACGCTATGAACAAGGCAATCTGGTGATTCTGATCTTTCCTCAGGGTGCGTCATGAGCCTGCTTCTGCTGTTGGCCGCGTGCCTGCTGACCTGTCTGGGCCAGATCGCCCAGAAGTACGCCGTCGAGAGCTGGCGCGCGAAGCCGTCGGCCTGGGGCGAGAAACTGCGCTCGCCGTGGTTGTGGCTGGCACTCGCTGCGCTGGGGTCAGGCTTGCTGATCTGGCTGCTGGTGTTGCAGCGCCTTGAAGTCGGCGTTGCCTATCCGATGCTGAGCCTGAACTTCGTACTTATCACGCTGATCGCCCGCTTTGTCTTCCACGAACCCATCGACCGTCAGCACTGGCTGGGCGTGGCGCTGGTGATCGGCGGCGTGATTCTGCTGGGGCAACACGCATGAGCCGGCGTCGCGGAATCACTTTCGCCATGGGCAGCGTGTTGCTCGGCAGCGCGGCGCAATTGGGCATGCGTTGGAGCATGACGCGCCTGCCGTCCCCCGAACACTTACTGACGTCCAGCATCGATCCGACAGCCGTCGCCGTGGTGCTGGGCGCGATCCTGGCCTACGCCCTTTCAATGGTTTGCTGGCTCGCCGCCCTGCGCGATGTGCCGCTGGGCCGGGCCTATTCGCTGCTGAGCATCAGCTACGCGCTGGTGTATCTGCTGGCCGCCAGCCTGCCGCTGTTCAACGAAACGTTCAGCCTTTCCAAAATCCTTGGGGTGGCCTTGGTCATGCTCGGGGTCATCGCCATCAATTCACGTCCAGCTCGCGCGCCCGAACTCAGGAGTGCCTCATGAAAATCAGTGTATTTGGTAGCGGTTACGTTGGCCTGGTGCAAGCCGCCGTCCTGGCTGAAGTCGGCCACGACGTGGTCTGCATGGACATCGACGAGAAGAAAGTCGAGTTGCTGCAACAAGGCCACGTGAGCATTTTCGAACCGGGGCTGGCCAGCCTGGTGCGCGAAAGCCTGGAAGCCAGACGCCTGCAATTCACCACCGATGAAAAACTCGCGGTGCAGCATGGTCAGGTGTTGTTTATCGCAGTCGGTACGCCGTCCCGGGACGATGGCTCGGCAGACCTGCGTTACGTGCTGTCCGTGGGCGAAGCGGTGGCCCGGCATCGTGAGCAGCCGGTAATTCTGGTAGAAAAATCCACGGTGCCGGTGGGCACGGGCGACACCTTGCGCGCGCATATCGACAAGTGCCTGATCAAGGTCGGCCGCTTGCTGCAGTTCGATATCGTCTCCAACCCCGAGTTTTTGAAAGAAGGCTCCGCCGTGGCGGATTGCCGGCGCCCGGACCGCATCGTGATCGGCTGTGAAAGCGATGACGTGCGCGATGTGATGCGCGACCTCTACGCGCCGTTCAACCGCAATCACGACCGCATCATGTTCATGGACCTGCGCAGCGCCGAGCTGACCAAGTACGCCGCCAACTGCATGCTGGCGACCAAGATCAGCTTCATCAACCAGATCGCCGAACTGGCCGAACACTTGGGTGCCGACATTGAATCGGTGCGCCTGGGCATCGGCGCCGACTCGCGCATCGGTTACCACTTCATCTACCCCGGCTGCGGTTATGGCGGCTCGTGCTTCCCGAAAGACATGCGCGCGCTGATCCACAGCGCTGAAGAGGCACACTGTTCCAGCGACCTGCTGCAAGTGGTGGAAGCGATCAATCAGCGGCAGAAGCACAAGCTGTTCGAGCGCATCAATGCGTTCTACAAAGGCGACTTGCGCGGCAAGACCTTCGCTGTGTGGGGGCTGGCCTTCAAACCCAACACCGATGACATGCGTGATGCGCCGAGCCGTGTCCTGCTGGAATCGCTGTGGGCCGCCGGCGCCAGCGTGCGGGCGTTCGATCCGGAAGCCATGCAGGAAACCCAGCATTTGTATCCCGACGAGTCGAAGTTGATGCTGATGGGCACACCGGAATCGGTACTGGCCGGCGCCGACGCGTTGATCATTTGCACTGAATGGCAGCAATTCAAGGCCCCGGATTTCGGCCTTATTCAGCAGCGGTTGAAGGCGCCGGTGATCTTCGATGGACGCAACCTGTACGACGCCGAACGCCTCGCCCGCAATGGTTTCCTGTACTTCCCGATGGGCCGAGGCGAATCACGCAAACTGCCGATTCCGCATCAGCAATGGCCGGCGGCGCAGGTTGTCGCTTGATTTGACACCGAGGTGTTGACGCATACCGATCCCTTGTAGCAGCTGCCGAGCAACGCGAGGCTGCGTTCGGCGACGAAGTCGTCGTAAAACCTGCGCATACGGTTTGCCTGATAAACCGCGTTGGCTGATTTCACGACTGCTTCGCAGCCGAACGCAGCCTCGCGTTGCTCGGCAGCTGCTACAGTGCCGCGCATGAATTTCATTGTCCGCCGTGCCCAACTTTCCGACGCCACCGCCCTCCCCGCCATCGAGCGTTCGGCGGCCGGGCTGTTTCGCTGTGACGCTTCTCTGGCCTGGCTCGCCGACGCTAAGGTGCACGATGCTGGGCACCATCAACGGGTGATCGAAACGGATGACGTCTGGGTGGCGCAATCGGCCGATGGCGCACTTATGGGATTTGTCAGCGCGGTCCAGGTCGACAACGAACTGCATATTCAGGAACTGTCAGTCAGCCAACACTTTCAGGGTCGCTGCGCTGGACGAAAGTTGCTGTTAGCAGCCATTGAATGTGCCCGGGATCGAGAACTCTATGGTCTGACCCTGACCACGTTTCGCGATGTGCCGTGGAATGAAGCGTTTTATCAGCGCATGGGCTTTGAAACATTGAGCCCCGCACAACTGAGCTCCCGTTTAACAGTGGTATTGAACAACGAAGTGGCCCATGGTTTACCCGGCGAACGCCGTTGTGCAATGCGTTTGATCCTTAGACTGGCGCCTTAAGATCCACACCCAGCGCCCGCGCAAATGCCTTGACCAGCGGACTGCGCACGGTGTTGTGCCGCAGGATCAGATTGAACGGCGTGACGATGCTGATCAGGTCCGGGCGCACCGCGCGAAATTGCCCCTGAGCCACCATCGATGCGGCGTAATGCTGGGGCAGAAAACCCACGAAGCGCCCGGTCTTGATCAACAACGCCACGGCTTCGACCTGGGTCGCCGACGCCGAAAAACTGTCGTAGTGGGCAAAATTCAGTTTGTCGCGATGAATCGCGTATCGGTGGTTGATGCACTCGTAATCCTTGAGCACATGGCTGCCAATTTCTGCCTCCGGCACCGAGAACAGCGGATGCCCGACCGCGCAATAAACCTCAGAACGTTCTTCGTAGAGTGCGTAGTAATCGAACTCTTCGCGTTTCTGATAAACCGGGACAATGCCTGCCACTAACCGACCCTCTACCACGCCTCTTTCCACTTCATCCAGTTGCGAGGCCTGAAGTTGAAACCTTACTTTCGGAGACTCTTCATTAATCCTTCTAAGCGCAGCAACTAACGGTGAATTAGCGTCAGAGATTGTATTGTCAATTACGCCCACGCCAAGATCGCCGACAAGTTCATTCTGCGCCGAACTAAGCCGATCACGAAAGTTGTCGACCGAGGCAAACAAGTCGATGGACGCCTGGTACACCAGGCTGCCTTCCTCGGTGAGGTGAAATCCTTCGCGGCCGCGGGTACACAGGCGCATGCCGATGCGGATTTCAAGGTCGGAGATCTGTTTGCTGATGGCTGCCAGCCCCACGTTCAGCTCGTTCTGGGCGGCACTGAAGCCCCCGGCCTCGACCACGGCCTTGAACACTTTGAGCAGTTTGAAGTCCAGACCACTGAGGGTCAGCGGTGCGCGATGCGCCGTTTTCAGCGGCGGGTTTCCGGAATTGGAAAGTGGGGTTTCCATAATGCTTATTTACCTCTGGCGCCCTATTCAACACTCTGTGCCCAACAACAAAAATAGTGCTGGTAAATAATAATGAACACAGAAAACCAGGCTTGGCAACCGCTAATAATCCCCGTACTTCAGTGCCAACTCACTGATTTCGAACTATTAAAAGCTGACACTTCGATCAGCTCTCGCCACTTCGTAACTGCCCCTATTGAAAACTGCTTTGGCCTGACCACGCCCGGTTGATTTTTTAACGATCCCGGCAACGGTTCCAGGCCCGGCACACCGATTTCAATTCGCTTTACCGACGAGGAAAACAACAATGTCTCAAACCACCGACCGTCTCTGGGGTGCGCGCTTCAAAAGCGGCCCATCCGAAGCCCTGGCGGCCTTGTCCCGTTGCCCCGAGCGCTACTTTCGCCTCACCCCGTATGACCTCGCCGGTTCCAAGGCACATGCCCGTGAACTGCAACGCGCCGGGCTGTTGAGCGAGCAAGAAACCCGGACCATGCTCGACGCTTTGCAACGCATCGGTGATGACTTCCGCGCCGGCAGCATTGCGCCGACCCTGGACGACGAAGACGTCCACACCTTCATCGAACGCCTGCTGACCGAACGCCTCGGCGCCCTCGGCGGCAAGCTGCGCGCCGGTCGTTCGCGTAACGACCAGACTGCCAACGACCTGCGTCTGTTCCTGCGGGATCACGTGCGCACCCTGGCCGTCGAAGTGCTGGCTTTGCAACAAGCATTGGTGGATCAGGCCGAGCAACATATCGAGAGCATTTGCCCGGGCTTTACTCACCTGCAACAAGCCCAGCCGATCGTCTTCGCCCACCACTTGCTGGCCCACGCGCAATCGATGCTGCGTGACGTGCAACGCCTGGTGGACTGGGACAATCGCACTTCGCTGTCGCCACTGGGCGCGGCGGCCATGGCCGGTTCTGCGATCGCTCGCCTGCCGCAGCAGTCGGCCAAGGAAATGGGTTACAGCGGCGTCTGCGAAAACTCCATCGATGCCGTGGCCAGCCGCGACCACGTCGCCGAGTTCCTGTTTATTGCCAGCATGTTGGGGATCAACATTTCCCGCCTCGCCGAAGAATTCTGCCTGTGGTCGTCGCGGCAATTTCGCTGGGTCGCACTGGACGATGCCTACGCCACCGGCAGCTCGATCATGCCGCAGAAGAAGAACCCGGACATTGCCGAACTGGCCCGGGGCAAGGCTGGCCGGCTGATCGGCAACCTCACCGGTTTGTTGTCGACGTTGAAATCCCTGCCGCTGTCGTACAACCGCGACTTGAGCGAAGACAAGAACGGCGTGCTCGACAGCGTCGATACCTTGTTGCTGGTGCTGCCGGCCATGGCCGGGATGGTCGCGACCATGAAGGTCAACGTTGAAGAATTGCGTCGTCAGGCTCCGCTGGGTTTCACCCTCGCCACCGAAGTCGCCGACTGGCTGGCCATGCGTGGCGTGCCGTTCAAGGAAGCACACGAAATCACCGGTGCGCTGGTCCAGGCTTGCGAGAAACACGACATTGAATTGTGGGAAGCGTCCCCGGCGCTGTTGGCCGAGATCGATCCACGCCTGACCGCGGAAGTGCGCGACAGCCTGACCCTCGAAGCCGCCATCGCTGCGCGCAGTGGCTGGGGCGGAACGGCGCCGCAACAGGTGCGCGAGCAGATCGGCCGTTTGAAGACCGCCCTCGCCGCGCAGCAGCAGTGGACCGAGAACTATCAGGGTTTCCGCCTCTAACGGCCGCCACGCATAACCCTGTGGGAGCTAGCCTGCTAGCGATTTGGCTCTGTCTGACAACCATTCGCTGATTGACACACCGCAATCGCTAGCAGGCTAGCTCCCACAAGGATCTGTGTTGGATTTGAAAGAACAGTGTACGGAGAAACAACATGAGCCAGACTCAGGCAGAACGACTCCAGTCGGAGCGAAAACTGGCGGAAAACCAGTTCGATATCACCCAGTACCACCATGTGCCTCGGCGCTACTACGGGCGGATTTTCTTCGCCACCGTTATCGTCATTGCGATTCTCGGGCTGGTACGGGCCTTCGCCGAAGGCAAGATCGAGTGGTCGTACATCGGCCAGTTCCTCACCTCACAAGCGATCATGTGGGGCTTGCTCAACACCATCGTCATGGCGGTGCTGGCGATGGCGCTGGGCATCGTCTTCGGGGTGATCACGGCGATCATGCGCATGTCGGCCAACCCGATCCTGCGCTACGTGGCGGTGACCTACACCTGGCTGTTTCGCGGTACGCCGCTGATCCTGCAACTGCTGTTGTGGTTCAACCTGGCGCTGATCTTCCCCACCATCGGCATCCCCGGCCTGTTCGAAATGGACACCGTGACCCTGATGACGCCGTTCGTGGCAGCCCTGCTCGGCTTGAGCATCAACCAGGGCGCCTACACCGCCGAGGTGGTGCGCGCCGGCCTGCTGTCGGTCGATACCGGTCAGTACGAAGCGGCGAAGTCGATCGGCATGCCGCGCCTGCAAGCGCTGCGCCGGATCATCCTGCCGCAAGCCATGCGGGTGATCATTCCGCCCGTCGGCAACGAATTCATCGGCATGGTGAAAATGACCTCCCTGGCGAGCGTCATCCAGTATTCGGAACTGCTCTACAACGCCCAGAACATCTATTACGCCAACGCCCGGGTGATGGAGCTGCTCATCGTCGCGGGTATCTGGTACCTGGCGACGGTCACCGTGCTGTCCTTTGGTCAAAGCCGTCTGGAGCGTCGATTCGCTCGTGGCGCCGGCAAGCGTTCTTGAGGAGTTGAACATGCGAAACATCGTCAAGGCCGTGAGCCTGAACAAGTATTACGACCAGTTCCACGCCCTCAAGGACGTCAACATCGAAGTCGAGCAAGGCGAAGTGCTGTGCATCATCGGCCCGTCCGGCTCCGGAAAAAGTACCTTGCTGCGGTGCGTCAACCAGCTGGAAAAGATCGATAAGGGCGGCCTCTGGGTCGACGGCGAACTGGTGGGCTACCGGGTCGTCGGCAACAAACTGCACGAACTCAACGAGTCGCAGATCGCCCGTCAACGCTTGTCCACCGGCATGGTGTTCCAGCGTTTCAACCTGTTCCCGCACATGACGGTGCTGCAAAACATCACCGAAGGGCCGTGCCAGGTGCTCAAGCGTTCGCCCAAAGAGGCGCACGAAGAAGCCCTGGAACTGCTCGCCCGCGTCGGCCTGGCCGACAAGCGCGACAGCTACCCGATCGAGCTGTCGGGTGGTCAGCAACAACGCGTCGCCATTGCCCGAGCCCTGGCCATGCGCCCCAAGCTGATGCTGTTCGATGAACCCACTTCGGCACTCGACCCGGAACTGGTCGGTGAGGTGCTGTCGGTGATGCGCGACCTCGCGCAAACCGGCATGACCATGATCGTCGTCACCCATGAACTGGGCTTCGCTCGCGAAGTCTCCAACCGCATGGTGTTCATGGACGGCGGGCAGATCGTGGAGGCTGGAAGCCCCGAAGAAATACTAATAAGTCCGCAAAACCCGCGCACCCAAAGCTTCATTTCTGCCGTTCGAACCTAGGTGCCGTTTGGCGCTCACAACACTCATAAGAGAACGACCATGAAGAACATAGTTATCCCAGCAGTACTCGCCGGCCTGATGGCTTCCAGCGTCTCCTTCGCCGCCGAATTGCCGGCCAGCATCAAAGAGAAAGGCGAGGTCGTGGTAGCGATCATGCCGAACTACCCGCCCATGGATTTCAAGGACCCGGCCACCAACACCCTCACCGGCCTCGACGTTGACCTGGGCAACGCCCTGGCCGAACGTCTGGGCGTGAAGATCAAATGGCAGGAAACCGGCTTCGAGCAAATGATCAATGCGCTGACCACCGACCGTGTGGACATGGTGATGTCAGGCATGACCGACACCGCCGAACGCCAGGCCAGCGTGACCTTCGTCGACTACTTCACCAGCGGTCCGCAGTTCTACACCTTGCAGAAGAACAAGGACTTCAACGAGATCACCGACCTGTGCGGCAAGAAAGTCGGCACCAGCCGCCGTACCACCTTCCCGGCGGAAATCGCTGAATACAGCAAGGCCCACTGCGAAGCCGCCGGCAAACCGGCCATCGTGGTCGTCGGCACCGAAGGCTCGGCGGACGCCCGTGCGCAACTGCGTCAGAGCCGTATCGATGCGGCGATGCAGGGCAGCGAGACTTTGTCGTACCTGAAGACTCAGGAAAAGGACATGTACAAGACTGTGGGCCTGCCGATTTCCGTGCAGTTCACCGGGCTGGGCGTGAGCAAGAAAAAACCTGAATTGAGTGAAGCGGTGAAGGTTGCGATGCAGAGCATGGTGGATGACGGCACTTACCAGACCATCCTGAAGAAATGGGACCTGGAACTGGGTGCGATCAAAACCGTAACCATCAACGCCGGCAAGTAACTCACTGGCCGTAGCAGCTGCTGCGTCTGCTCGTAGCAGCTGTCGAGCAGCGCGAGGCTGCGTCCGACTGCGAAGCAGTCGTGAAATCAGACAACGCGGTGTGCCAAGAGAACCTCGCGTGTTGGTTTGACGACTGCTTCGCAGCCGAACGCAGCCTCGCGGGCTCGGCAGCTGCTACAGATGTTTCAATCATAAATTGCCGGAGTGCCACTGATGTCCGCCTCTGCTCCGCCCATCTGGCCCGCCCCGCACAAAGCCTGCCTGGCCCTGGCCTTCGATCTCGACGGCCCCACCGGCGATGCCATGCTCAACGGCTCGATCTGGCGCAAGCCCGAGTACTTCGGTTTCGGCGGTTACGGCCCTTACCGGGCCTTGCCACGGATCCTCGATCTGCTCGACGAATACCGGATCCCGACGACGTTTTTCGTCCCGGCCTGGGTCGTGGAAAACTGGCCGAAACAATGCCAGGCGATTGTCGAGCGCGGGCATGAAGTGGCGTACCACGGCTACAAACACGAATCCTTTTACGCCCTGACGCTGGACCAGCAAAAGGACGTGATGAACAAATCCCGCGAGGTGTTCTGGAAACACCTGAACATCCGCGCCGAAGGTTTCCGCACCCCGTCCGGGGACTGGCGGGCCGAGACGCCGGCAATGCTGGTGGAAGCGGGCGTGACCTATTCCAGCAGCATGCGCGGCGACGACCGTCCGTACCTGGTGAAAGTGCCGGGCCATGAAACGCCGCTGGTGGAAATCCCCGGTCGCTGGGAAATGGACGACTACGCCTCCCTCGCCTACACCCGTGCGCCGGACTTCCCCTCCGGACTGGACCGCACCGCCAGTTACGCACTGACGCTGGACAACTGGTGCCGCGAGTTCGACGGCGCCATGAACGAAGGCCTGTGCCTGACCACCCTGTTCCACCCCAAGATCACCGGCAAACCGGGGCGCATCCTGCTGCTGGAAAAGCTCTTCGAACACATGCGTCAGCGTGACGACGTGTGGTTTGCCACCTGCCGCGATGTCGCCCAGTGGTGGCTCAAGGAGCATCACCATGGCTGATTCCACTGTCTGGCCCAAAGGCTACCGCTGCGCCGTGGTCCTGACCGTCGACTACAACGACATCCACGGCATCCTGACTCAAGCGCCTGAAGTCGCCGGGCGCGACAAGACGTTATCGGTCTGGCGTTACGGCACCCAGCGCGGCGTCGACCGTTTGCTCGATCTGTTCGCCGAACTCGGCGTAAAAAGCAGCTGGTGCATCCCCGGCATCGTCGCCGAGGAAAACCCGCAACACATTCGGGCGATTCAGGCCGGCGGGCATGAGATCGCCTGCGCAGGTTATCGCCATCAGAACTACGACCTGCTCGATCTCGCCGCACAAAGCGCCGAGATCGCCAAGGGATGCGAAGCACTGACGGCGTTGACGGGTCAGCGTCCGACCGGGTTTCGCATTCCGGCCGGCAACGGCGCGCCGGGTTTCATCGAAGCGTTGAGGGATCAAGGCATTCGCTGGTCGTCGTCGTGGCGCGGCGATGATTTGCCATTCGCTCACCCCACGGCCCCCGAAGTCATCGAGTTGCCGCTGCACTACGAACTGGAAGACGAACCCTACTTCGCCTTCAACCTCAGCCCGGCGGTGCCCCCGGCGCAATCGCGAATCGCCTCCTACAGCCACACCCTGGGCAACCTGCAAATGGACTTCGCCGGGTTTCACCGCTTTGGCTTGTGTTACGTGCTGCGCCTGCACCCGGAAATCATCGCCACGCCAGGGCGAATCGGGGTGTTGCGCGAATTGCTTCAGGGCATCCAGCAGCACGATGACGTGTGGATCGCCACGGCCGGCGAAGTCGCGCAATGGTGGGCGAATTCGGCAGTACCCGTGACCGAAGATCACCCGGCATCGGTGTATGAGCGCCATTATCGGGATTACCTCGTATGACTGAACGCATGCAGCGACTGGCGCAGTTTTGCGTCGACACTCGATTTGAAGATTTGCCACCGGCCTTGGTGGCGCAAGCCAGGCGGCACATTCTCGACACCTTCGGCGTGACCCTGGCTGGGGCGGACAGCGAAGTGGCGAAACAGGCGCGGCAGGTATTCGCGGGTGAAACCGGCGACACCCTGGTTTGGGGCACGGACTTGCGGGTGGGTGCTGCTCAGGCAGCGATCCTCAACGGCATCGCCGCCCATGCCCTGGAACTCGACGATACCGGTGGCTGCGATCACTCCGGCGCGGTGGTGCTGCCGGCGGTCATGGCCGCGGTGTCGATGCAGACAAAACCGGTCAACGGTCGCGAGTTAATTACCGCGGTGGTGATTGGCTACGAAGTCAGCCGCCGAGTGCTCGAAGCGTGCGGCGGTTACTCGGCGCACAACGGCGCTGGCTGGCATTCGACCGCGACCTGCGGGGTGTTCGGCGCCGCGGCAGCCAGTGCGCGGATTCTCGGCCTGAACGCCGCGCAAACCGTGTCGGCACTGGGCATCGCTGGCAGTTTCAGCGGCGGTTTGTGGGCCTTCATCCACGACGGCTCGCAAAGTAAAAAGCTGCACAGCGGTCGAGCGGCCGAAGGCGGATTGCTTGCAGCGCGGTTTGCTCAACAAGGCATCAGCGGGCCGAAGAAGTTGTTTGAGGATGTCTGGGGCGGTTTTCTCAGAACCCTGTCCGGCGTGGCTTCAGACCCGAGCGCGCTTGATGCGGATCTGGGCGTCGTGTGGAAACTCGCCCGCTGTTCGATCAAGCCCTACGCCGCGTGCCGGGGGACTCATTCGGCAATCGATGCGTTGGGGCTGCTGCTGGATCAACTGCAGGTCGGCGTCGATCACATTGAAGACATCGAGGTTTCGTTGTGCGGGTTTCTTCAGGATATGTGCGGCGGCCAGGATGTGACCAGTCTGGCGGCGGCCCAGATGAGCCTGCCGTATGCCCTCGCCGCCCGGCTGGTGCATGGGCATTGCCGGCTGGAGGCGTATGAAGATGCGCAACGGAGCGATCCGCGGATTGCTCACTGGATGTCGCGCATTCGCCTTGAAGTGGACCCGCAACTGTCAGAGGATGGCGAGCCCGTTGTCAGCGTGCGGACCGTGGACGGTCGGCAGGCAAGCCTTTGTGTCGACCCACCATTGGGCGCTCCGGGGAATCCGTTGAGTGATGAGGCGCTGGAGGAGAAGTTTTTCAGTCTGGCGATGCGGGTGATGCTGCGGGAGCAGGCTGGGGAATTGCTTGAACAGTTGTGGCGGTTGGACACGATTGAATCGGTGTCTTGTCTGTGCGGGCCTCTTCGCGGGCAAGCCTCGCTCCTACAGGTCATGCGTTGATCATGCGAACACCAACAACCCGTAGGAGCGAGGCTTGCCCGCGAATGGCCGCGCCTCGGTCCCGCGTCGAACACTACAAAATCTAAATAAGGACATTTGCCCCACCGTGGCCACTTACTCGCTCGTAATCCGTCGGTTGATGATCGTTTCGCTGACCATCGTCGTCAGCCGCGCCATCACCAGCCCGCTGCTCACGTTGTTCCTGAGCAACAAGCTCGGCCTCAACCAACAGGATGTCGGTTTGCTGCTGGGCATCGCGGTGTTCATCGCCACCCTGCTCGCGCTCTACGGCGGTTACATCATTGACCGTCTAGAGAAGCGTCGGCTGCTGATCCTCGCCATGCTCTCCAGCGCCATCGGCTTCGTGTTGCTGACCTTCGCCGAAAACCTCTACCTGACCACCGCCACCCTGGTGATCACCGAAACCGCCTCGGCGCTGTTCCTGATCGGCTCGAAGGCGATCCTCAGCGAAAACCTGCCCATGGGCCAGCGCGCCAAGGCCTTTTCGCTGCGCTACACCCTGACCAACATCGGCTACGCCACCGGCCCGATGCTCGGCGTGGTGATTGCCGGCGTGTACCCGATTGCGCCGTTCCTGATTGCCGGCGGCATCGCGTTCTTCAGTATTTTCCTGATGATCGGGATCCCCAAGGACTCGGCCCCGACGCCCGCAATCGGCCAGCCCCAGAGTTTTCTCAAGACGCTGATCACCCTGAAGAACGACCGCACGCTGATCATGTTCACTTGCGGCTGCCTGCTCAGTACCGTGGTCCACGGCCGGTTTACCTTGTATCTGTCGCAATACCTGCTGGTGACTCACGACTCCAAGCGTGCGCTGGAAACCATGGCCGCCCTGCTCGCGTGCAACGCCATCAGCGTGATCCTGCTGCAATACCAGATCGGCCGTTTCCTCAAGCGCGAGCAACTGCGTTACTGGATCGCGGGCGGTACCAGCCTGTTTATCGTCGGGCTGATCGGGTTCAGTCTGGCCGACAGCCTGGTGAGCTGGTGCGTGGCGATGTTCATTTTCACCCTAGGCGAAATGATCATTTACCCCGCCGAATTCCTCTTCGTCGACACCCTGGCCCCGGAAGAACTGCGTGGCAGTTACTACGGCGCACAGAACCTCGCAGCCCTCGGCGGTGCGCTGAGCCCGGTGATTTGCGGATTCCTGCTGATGCACACACCGGCGCCCACCATGTTTTATGCCCTTAGTGCGCTGACAGCCATGGGCGGGTTCCTGTGTTTCATGAGTGGTCGCCGAGTCGCCTTACAGCAAAAATAATGCACTCAAACTGCATTAATATGAATTTGTCAGCATCGGCAATGAACGGCACACTGTGCCCGTTCCTCCCCCAATTGTTGGAGCAACTTCAAGGGCTTTCTGGGTTTCCCAGCTAAGCCTTTTTTTTTCATGGTTTTTTGCCAACGGATCGTTTGCCTCATGCTCGCTCGCTGGTTACCTGCCGCCATCAACACCCGTCCTTCCGAATGGAGCCGCGCCGCCATCGGCATGTCCCTGGGCACGATGTTCAGCGTCTGGATTTGCGCGCAGGTCTTCGGCATGGAGGTCGCCCAGCATTTGATCGGGCCGTTGGGCGCATCGGCCGTGTTGTTGTTTGCGGTGTCCTCCGGCGCCCTCGCCCAGCCGTGGTCGATTCTGGGCGGATATTTGAGCGCCGGCGTCGTGTCGCTGCTGGTCGCTCACGTACTCGGACGAACCCTCGGCAGCGCATGCCTGGCCGCCGGCATGGCGCTGATTCTGATGTGTTGGCTGCGTTGCCTGCACCCGCCGGCCGGGGCGCTGGCGCTGCTGTTGGTATTGGCAGACCCGGCGACCATCGCAATGGACTGGCAAGCCCTCGGCCCAGTGATGCTCGGCGCATCGACCCTGCTGCTCAGTGCCTTGGCTTATAACAACCTGACGCGCATTCGCTATCCCAAACGCGCCAGCGAACCGGTGGCCGTGGTGCCGGCCGATCATCCACCGATCGATAGCCAGGCCATCACCGCCCAGGACCTGAAACTGGCGTTGGCGGAGATGGAAGCGTTCTTCGATGTCACGCCGGAAGACCTTGAACAACTGATCCATATCAGTGAGTTGCATGCCAAACGTCGCAGTATTGGTGAAGTCCTTAGCCAAAGATCCTGACAGCACACCTCCCACATTGAAAGTCATGCAAATATGCAGGAAGCACCTGCATATATCCCGGTTGTACATCACAATTTTGCACTGGTACGATCCGGGATCGCTCGCGCGCGAGCTTCTCTATAAAGAACAATAAAAGCAGGGAGTTAGTGATGACTGCTCAGGTTTCATCGAAGGGGACTTCGTCCATGGATGCCACGCAAAACGAAGTGCTGGCCGAGGTTCGCAACCACATCGGTCACCTGACCCTCAATCGCCCCGCCGGTCTCAACGCCATTACCCTCGACATGGTTCGCCACCTGCAGCGTCAGCTCGACGCCTGGGCGCAGGATTCGCAGATCCATGCAGTGGTCTTGCGCGGTGCCGGCGAGAAAGCATTCTGTGCCGGCGGCGATATCCGCTCGCTGTATGACAGTTTCAAAAGTGGCGACACGCTGCACGAAGATTTCTTCGTCGAGGAATACGCCCTCGACCTCGCCATTCACCACTACCGCAAACCGGTGCTGGCCTTGATGGACGGCTTTGTCCTGGGCGGCGGCATGGGCCTGGTGCAAGGTGCCGACTTGCGGGTGGTCACCGAGAAGAGCCGTCTGGCGATGCCGGAAGTGGCCATCGGCTATTTTCCGGACGTCGGTGGCAGCTACTTCCTGCCAAGGGTCCCCGGTGAGCTGGGGATTTATCTCGGCGTCAGCGGTGTGCAGATCCGTGCGGCCGATGCGCTCTATTGCGGTCTGGCCGACTGGTACCTGGAAAGCGACAAGCTCGGCACCCTCGACGAGCAACTCGATCAGCTCGAATGGTGCGACACGCCGCTCAAGGACCTGCAAGGCCTGCTGGCGAAACTCGCGGTGCAACAACTCCCCGATGCACCATTGAAAGCGTTGCGCCCGGCCATCGATCACTTCTTCGCCCTGCCCGACGTGCCGAGTATTGTGGAGCAACTGCGTGAAGTAACGGTCGCTGACAGCCATGAATGGGCCACGACCACTGCCGACCTGCTGGAAAGCCGTTCGCCGCTGGCGATGGGCGTGACCCTGGAAATGCTGCGTCGTGGCCGGCACTTGAGCCTGGAAGACTGCTTCGCCCTTGAGCTGCACTTGGACCGTCAGTGGTTCGAGCGCGGCGACCTGATCGAAGGCGTGCGCGCCTTGCTGATCGACAAAGACAAGAAGCCGCGCTGGAACCCACCGACCTTGCAGGCGCTGGACGCCGAGCACGTCGCGAGTTTCTTCAGCGGTTTTGACCAGAGCGGGAACTGAGCCATGCACGATATCGAATTGAGCGAAGAACAAGTCATGATCCGCGACATGGCCCGGGACTTTGCCCGCGGCGAAATCGCGCCCCATGCGCAAGCCTGGGAAAAGGCCGGCTGGATCGATGACGGTCTGGTGGCGAAAATGGGCGAGCTGGGCCTGTTGGGCATGGTGGTGCCGGAAGAATGGGGCGGTACCTATGTCGACTACGTCGCCTATGCCCTGGCAGTGGAAGAGATTTCCGCCGGCGACGGCGCCACGGGCGCACTGATGAGCATCCACAACTCCGTGGGCTGCGGCCCGGTGCTCAATTACGGCACCGAAGAACAGAAACAAACCTGGCTGCCGGATCTGGCCAGCGGCCAGGCGATCGGCTGCTTTTGCCTGACCGAACCGCAAGCCGGCTCCGAAGCGCACAACCTGCGCACCCGCGCCGAATTGCGCGACGGCCAATGGGTGATCAACGGTGCCAAGCAATTTGTCAGCAATGGCAAACGGGCGAAACTGGCGATTGTCTTTGCCGTGACCGATCCGGACCTGGGCAAACGCGGCATCTCGGCGTTCCTGGTGCCGACTGATACAGCCGGTTTCATCGTCGACCGCACCGAACACAAAATGGGCATTCGCGCCTCCGACACCTGCGCGGTGACGTTGAGCAATTGCACGATTCCCGAAGCCAACCTGCTGGGTGATCGCGGCAAGGGATTGGCCATCGCCCTGTCCAACCTCGAAGGCGGTCGCATCGGCATCGCCGCGCAGGCGTTGGGGATTGCTCGTGCGGCGTTCGAAGCCGCGCTGGCTTACTCGCGGGATCGGGTACAGTTCGACAAGCCGATCATCGAGCACCAGAGCATTGCCAACCTGCTGGCCGATATGCACACCCGGTTGAACGCAGCACGTTTGCTGATTCTGCACGCTGCGCGCTTACGCAGTGCCGGCAAGCCGTGCCTGTCCGAGGCTTCGCAGGCCAAGCTGTTTGCGTCGGAGATGGCCGAGAAGGTTTGCTCGTCGGCGATGCAGATTCATGGCGGGTATGGATATCTGGAGGATTACCCGGTGGAGCGGTATTACCGGGATGCGCGGATCACGCAGATTTATGAAGGGTCGAGTGAGATACAGCGGATGGTGATAGCCCGTGAACTCAAAAATTATTTGGTGTAAGCCCTAAAAGCATCGCGAGCAGGCTCGCTCCTACAAGGGATCTCATGAACACTGGAGATCCAATGTGGGAGCGAGCCTGCTCGCGATGGCGTCATTGAGAACGCCGCATTACTTACCGGTGAACTCCGCCTCACGCTTGGCAATAAACGCCGCCATCCCTTCCTTCTGATCCTGCGTCGCAAACGCCGCATGGAACACCCGGCGCTCGAAGCGCACGCCTTCCGACAGGCTCACTTCAAACGCGCGGTTGACGCTTTCCTTGACCATCATCGCAATCGGCAGCGACTTCTGGGCGATCAGCGCGGCGACTTTCAGCGCTTCCTCCAGCAGTTCATCCGCCGGCACGATCCGCGCGACAATCCCGCAACGCTCGGCTTCAACCGCATCGATCAATCGGCCGCTGAGGCACATTTCCATGGCCTTCGCCTTGCCCACTGCGCGGGTCAGGCGCTGGGTGCCGCCCATGCCCGGCAGCACGCCGAGATTGATTTCCGGCTGGCCGAATTTCGCCTTGTCGCCGGCGAGGATGAAATCGCACATCAGCGCCAGTTCACAGCCACCGCCCAACGCAAAACCGTTGACCGCGGCAATGATCGGCTTGCGGCGGTTGGCCACGCGATCGCTGTCGCTGAACAGGTCGTCCAGATAGATCTGCGGGTAGGTCAGCTCGGCCATTTCCTTGATGTCAGCACCGGCGGCAAAGGCTTTTTTCGAGCCGGTCAGCACGATGCAGCCGATGTTCGAGTCGGCTTCCAGGCCATCGAGGGCGTGGTTAAGCTCGCTGACGATCTGAGCATTCAACGCGTTCAGCGCCTGCGGACGGTTGAGGGTAATCAGGCCAACACGACCGTGGGTTTCCAGCAAAATCGTTTCGTAACTCATAACTAACTCCTGTTTTGCAAAAAGCTCGATCTCTGTAGCAGCTGTCGAGTGAAACGAGGCTGCGAGCTGTTGATCTTGCTCGTTAAAACAACATCAAAAGCTCGCAGCCTCGTTTCACTCGACAGCTGCTACAGGTCCTTTTCAGAGATTGCGCGAAATAACCATGCGCTGAATATCGCTGGTGCCTTCGTAGATCTGGCAAACCCGCACGTCGCGGTAGATCCGCTCCAGCGGGAAGTCGTTCAGGTAACCGTAACCGCCGAGGGTTTGCAACGCGGAGGAGCAGACCTTTTCGGCCATTTCCGAGGCGAACAGTTTCGCCATGGACGCTTCGACCAGGGCTGGTTTGCCGCTGTCACGCAGTGCTGCGGCGTAATGCACCATTTGCCGCGCGACGGCGATTTGCGTTGCCATGTCTGCCAGGCGGAACGCGACCGCCTGGTGTTCGATGATCGGCTTGCCGAAGCTCTCACGCTCACGGGCGTAGTCGCGGGCCGCCTCAAACGCGGCGCGGGCCATGCCCACCGATTGCGAGGCGATGCCGACACGGCCGCCTTCAAGGTTAGCCAGGGCGATCCGGTAACCTTCGCCCTCCTCACCCAATCGGTTGGCCACCGGCACTTTCACGTCTTCGAACAGGATCTGACAGGTGTCGGAGGCGTGCTGACCGAGTTTGTCTTCGACCCGTGCGACTTTGTAGCCCGGCGAATCGGTCGGCACAATCAGTGCCGTGATACCCCGCTTGCCGGCGCTCGGGTCGGTCACGGCAAACACGATCACCACTCCGGCGTTCTGCCCGGAGGTGATGAACTGCTTGCAGCCATTGAGCACGTAATGATCGCCTTCCAGACGCGCGCGGGTTTTCAAGCCGCTGGCGTCGGAGCCGGCCTGCGGTTCGGTCAGGGCAAAGGCCCCGAGCATCGCACCGCTGGCCAGGGGCTTGAGGAAACGTTCTTTCTGATCGTCGTTGCCGTACTTGAGGATCGGCACGCAACCCACCGAGTTGTGAACGCTCATGATGGTCGAGCAGGCGCCATCACCGGCCGCGATCTCTTCCAGGGCCATGGCGTAGGCCAGGTAGCCGGTGTCGCAACCGCCCCACTCTTCTGGCACCAACATGCCAAAGAAGCCCAGTTCGGCCATCTCGCCGATGGCTTCCTTGGGAAAGCGATGCTCACGGTCCCACTCGGCGGCGAACGGTTTCAGCCGTTCCTGGGCGAATTGCCGGGCCGCGTCGCTGATCTGAAGTTGTTCGTCATTGGGAATCATGGTGAATCCTTAAAATCCGGGGTACGACACAGAACTCTGTGGGAGCCAGCCTGCTGGCGATGGCGTCGTGTCAGTCAATGTTTACTTTTATGACACACCGTCATCGCCAGCAGGCTGGCTCCCACAGGGGCGAGGTTGGCCTAGTAAAGGCATTCCACGGCCATGGCCGTGGCTTCGCCGCCGCCGATGCAGATCGCAGCAACGCCGCGTTTCAGGCCTTTCTGGCGCAAGGCCGAGAGCAAGGTCACAAGGATTCGCGCGCCAGACGCACCAATCGGGTGACCCAAGGCGCAAGCGCCGCCGTGCACGTTGATCTTCTCGTGGGGGATTTCCAGTTTGGTCATGGTCACGAGACTGACGACGGCGAACGCTTCGTTGACTTCGAACAACTCCACTTCATCCACGGACCAGCCGGTTTTCTTCATCAGCTTCTTGATCGCACCCACCGGCGCCACCGGGAACAGGCCCGGGGTGTCGGCAAACGCGGCGTGGCCATGGATCACCGCCAGCGGTTTCAGACCTTGTTTCTGTGCTTCGGAACGGCGCATCAGCACCAACGCCGCCGCACCGTCGGAGATCGAACTGGAGTTGGCCGCCGTCACCGTACCGCCCTCGCGGAACGCCGGTTTCAGCGAGGTGATCTTGTCCAGTTTGGCTTTTGGCGGCTGTTCATCGTTGCTGATCACAACCTGCTCTTTGCCCACGGTCACGGTGAGCGGCACGATCTCGTCCTTGAAGCTGCCGTCGTTGATCGCTTGCTGCGCACGGGTGGTCGAGGCAATGGCGAATGCGTCCTGGGCTTCGCGGCTGAAACCGTTGGTTTCGGCGCAGTCCTCGGCGAAGGTGCCCATCAGGCGGCCCTTGTCGTAGGCGTCTTCCAGGCCGTCGAGGAACATCGAATCGAGCACGCGACCATGGCCCATGCGGTAACCGCTGCGGGCGCGGTCCAGCAAATACGGCGCGTTGGACATGCTTTCCATGCCGCCCGCAACGACCACGTCGGCGCTGCCGGCGACGAGCATGTCGTGGGCCAGAATCGCCGCTTCCATGCCCGAGCCGCACATTTTGTTCAGGGTGGTGCAGCGGGTCGATTTATCCAGCCCTGCACCCAATGCGGCTTGCCGCGCCGGGGCCTGGCCGAGGCCTGCGGGCAGTACGCAGCCAAACAGCACTTCTTCGACCGATTCAGGCGCGATACCGGCGCGTTCGACCGCTGCACGAATCGCGGCAGCACCCAGTTGCGGTGCGGTCAGGCTTTTCAGTTCGCCCTGGAAACCGCCCATCGGGGTGCGGACGGCGCTGACGATTACGATTGGATCGTTGGCAATAGTCATGACAAATCTCCTTACTTGGCGGCCATGCGCAAGGCACCGTCGAGACGGATCACCTCGCCATTGAGCATGCTGTTTTCAATGATATGCCTGACGAGCGCGGCATACTCGCCCGGTTTGCCCAGGCGTGGCGGAAAGGGCACGCCGGCCGCCAGGGACGCGCGGACTTCCGGGGTCATGCCAGCCATCATCGGCGTTTCGAAAATGCCGGGGGCGATGGTCATCACACGGATGCCGAAGCGCGCCAGTTCACGGGCGGCGGGCAGCGTCAGGCTGACAATCGCGCCTTTGGACGCGGCGTAGGCAGCCTGGCCGATCTGGCCATCGTACGCCGCCGCCGAAGCGGTGTTGATGATCACGCCGCGCTCGCCGTCGGCATCCGCTTCGGTTTCGGCGATGGCCGCCGACGCCAGACGCAGCATATTGAAGCTGCCGATCAGGTTGACGTTGATCACCTGGCTGAAACTGGCCAGCGCGTGCGGGCCGTTCTTGCCGAGGATCTTCTCACCACGCACGATGCCGGCGCAGTTGACCAGCCCGTTAAGGCCGCCGAAGGCTTTCACCGTCGCCTGCACCGCGGCTTCGGCGGCGGCTTCGTCGCTGATGTCGGCCACCACGCTTTGTGCGCCAAGACGTTCAGCCTGGGCCGCAACGGCTTCGGCGTTCATGTCCACCAGCATCACTTTGGCGCCGGCCGCCACCAGCATTTCAGCGGTGGCTGCACCGAGGCCCGACGCACCGCCGGTGACGAGAAAAACCTTGTTTTCGATCTGCATCATTGTGTCCTTGATTCAAGCTTTAACGTTCTTCGCGGCGGCCTCTTGAGCCTTGGCGATTTCCTGGTTGCGCAAGATAAAGCGCTGCAATTTGCCGCTTGGGGTTTTCGGCAACTCGCTGACAAATTCGATTTCACGCGGGTATGAATGCGCGGCCAGACGCTTGCGCACATGTTGGCGCAGCTCTTCGGCCAGTTCCGGCGCGGCGCGGTATTGCGCGCTGAGCACGACAAAGGCTTTGACCAACTCGGTGCGCTCCGGATCGGGTTTGCCGACCACGGCCGCTTCGACCACCGCCGGGTGTTCGATCAGCGCGCTTTCCACGTCGAACGGGCCCACGCGATAGCCGGAAGTAGTGATCACGTCATCGCTACGGCCGACGAAGCTGATGCTGCCGTCCGGGTTCCACTCGACGGTGTCGCCGCTCAGGTAATAGTTGCCGACGAACGCTTTGGTTGGCGCGCCTTCATAACCGGCGAACCAGCACATCGGCGACTGGGTGCGGTCGATGGCCAGGATGCCTGGCTGACCGACGCCAAGTTCTTTGTATTCGTCGTCGAGCACCACGATGCGGTGGCCCGGCGAAGCAAAACCGGCGGCGCCCATGTGGATCGGGTGTTCAATGCCGTGGTGATTGCACAGGACCATGCCCAGTTCGGTCTGGCCGTAATGGTCGTGAATGACCACGCCGAGGTTGTCGGCAAACCAGCGGATCACTTCCGGGTTCAGCGGCTCGCCGGCGCTGCTGACAATGCGCAGCTTGCCCTTGATCGAGCGGGCGAATTCGTCCCCCCCGGCAATCAGCAAGCGGTACGCGGTCGGTGAGCCAGTGAGGTTGGTGATCCCGTATTTGTTGATCACCCGGCAGGTACTTTCGAGGGTGAACGGGCCGTCGTAAAAGGTGATCGGATGCCCCATCGCCATCGGCCCGGTGACGCCAAAATAGATGCCATAAGCCCAGCCCGGATCCGCCACGTTCCAGAACGCGTCTTCGGGACGCAGGTCCACGGCGTCGCGGGTGTAGCTCTGGAATGCGACGATGGCCTTGAGCGGAACGGACAAGGCTTTCGACGGGCCGGTGGTGCCCGAGGTGAACATCAGCAGGAACGGGTCTTCGCCGGTCAGCAACACCGGTTCACACTCGGAGGGATAATTGGCCAGTTCGGCCCAGAAGCTGTAATCGCCACGGACGATGCCTTGGCCCTTTGGACCGGCGACAGTGACGAGGGTCGGGCAGTCGGCGACTTCATCGAGTTTGGAGCGATTGACCGCGTCGGTGACCACCACTTTGGCACCGGAGCAGCTGAGGCGGTGTTCGATGGCTTTCGGGCCGAAGGCGGTGAACAGCGGCTGATAGACCGCGCCGATGCGCCAGGTGGCGAACACGGTGATCAGCAATTCGATGTTACGTGGCAGCAGGCCGGCGACCTTGTCGCCTTTCTTCACGCCCTGGGCCAGGAGGAAATTGGCAAACCGCGCGGCTTTGTCCTGAAGGTCGCTGAAGGTGTACGTCGCGCTGGCGCCGTCGCGGCCTTCCCAGAACAGCGCAATGCGCCCCGGCAAGGCATGCCGGTCGCAGCACTCGACGCAGGCGTTGAGGGCAGTCAAATCACCCGCAAGTGCGGCGTCGACGGTGTGCTGATAATTGAACTGTGACGTGGCAGACAAGTAATCGCGCATTGCCAGAATCCCTCTGTATTTTTATTAGGTTGGGGGAACCGTAAAAACCACAGAAATACTCGCCCCGCGCGAGGATCGGGGCAATGGTCAAAGCTATCAAATTGTCTGACTGGTTTGGCCAAGGTTCAGGAGGTGTGGTGCCTTTGCGGGCCTCATCGCGAGCAGGCTCGCTTGTATGTTTAGACTTGAAGGGGTGGGCGGGACTAAAAGCTCGATTCCGACTCTAGCCAGTACGGACCGTGGGAGACTTCTCGTCCCGCCCTTTCTACCCAAAGCGCCGATAAGGAATTCATCGGTAAAACCGACGATAGAGGCAAGCCAGCGCAAGGGTAAACCCCGACAAGCACCTAAACCCTAGCTCCGAGGATTCGTCATGACAATCCTTACCTCGCCAACGGTAATCGGTATCGATGTGGCCAAGGCCGAAATCGTCGCTTACCGCGAAGACCTGAAAATCACTCAAGCCATCAACAACGATCGGGAAACTCTTGGCCGTTGGCTCAAAACGCTGCCTGCGCAAAGCTCAATTGCCCTGGAAGCTACCAGCATTTACCACTTAGACACGGTTGAGCTGGCCCACGAAATGGGGCATCGGGTTTACGTTGTGGATGCTTATCGGCTGAGCCACTACCGCGAAAGCATTGGCCAGCGGGCGAAAACCGACCCTTGTGATGCGCGTTTGCTGGCGCGTTACCTGACTAGCGAGCAGGAACGGCTGCGCATCTGGAGTCCACCTCCGCAGGCCTACAAAGTATTGAAAAGTCTGCTGCATAGACGCGCAGAACTCATCAACGTGCGTGTGGGGATCACGTTGAGCTGGTCGAGCGAACCGCTTCTGAAAGAGGAGTTGGCCCAGCAGTTGAAGTCCTTCAAACAAGCTGAGCAGGTCATTCAGAAGTTACTGCACAAAGTCAGCAAAGAAGCGGGGATCACCGAAAACATCAAGCGTTGCAAAGCCATTGAGGGGATTGGTGATCTTACTGCTATTGGCTTGGCGACCGCGTTCATGCGTGGCCAATTCGTCAGTGGCGATGCGTTCATTGCCTTTTTGGGGATGGACTTGAGAGCAAGAGATTCCGGGAAAAAGAACGGCCCACGTCACCTGAGCAAAAAAGGCGATACGGAGATACGGCGCCTGGCTCACAACGCGGCAATGGCGGCATGTCGGTCCCCCACTTGGAAACCGTACTATGAGTCCTACCTGGCCAGAGGCTTGGCAAAAACCCAAGCCCTGGTCATTCTCGCCCGCAAGCTGTGCCGGGTGGCATTCGCGCTCATGAAAAACCAGAGCGAATACCAGCCGAATTTGAGGCTGCAGGGTTCCCCTGCAACATAGAATCTCCCACAGGGATTTTTGTACGCCACAGATCCACTGTGGGAGTGAGCCTGCTCGCGATGAGGCCGGCTGCAACACCAACAAATCCGGATCAGTGGGCTTCGTTGAGGATCAAACTCCGGTAATGCCCAGGATTGGACCCCGACCACTTGCGAAACGCCTTATAAAACGAACTGGCATCAGCAAACCCCAACCGCGTAGCGATTTCGGCGAAGCTGATATGCGGCTCGGCCAGCCACACAATCGCCAACTCCTTGCGCACGCTGTCCTTGAGCCCTTGGTAGGTCTGCCCTTCTTCAGCCAGCCGCCGGCGCAAGGTCGAAGCCGACATGCACAGTTGCTGCGCCAAAGGTTCGGTCTCCGGCCACTGTTCAGCGGGCAACTGGCGCAAATCATGTTTGATCCGGCTCGCCAGGCTCTCGAGGTCACGGTACTTGACCAGAATATTCGCCGGCGCATGGGCCAGAAACCGCTTGAGCTCTTCAGTGCTGCGTTTGATCGGCAGGTCCAGGCAATCTGCCGAGAAAATCATCCGCGTGCGTGGCCGGTCGAAACGCAGGTTCTCGGAGAACATCACCTGATAGTCATCGCAGAAATCCGGCGCCGGGCAGCGCAATTCGATGGCCAGAATAGGTATGCGCCGCCCTGCCAGCCAACAGGCAACGCCGTGAACGATCATCCAGTAAGTGAAATACGTGAAGGCGCGGCGCGGGTCCTGATCGTCTTCCAGCAACACAATCTCCGCCAGGCTTTGCTGACGAACCAGCTGCGCCGGCATGTGTTCAAGCATCAACGACAGAAAGCTCAAGCCAGACGTAAGGCCGGCCGCCAGGCTCGGCTGGATCATCGAGCTGCGACACAGAAACTCAAGACTGCCGGATTTGAGCTTGCGCGGGTCCATGCCAAAAAACTCATCATCCCCGCGCCGGGCCAGTAAACGCCATAAGCGTGCATAGGCGGTGGCCGGAACCCGGGCATTGTTGGTTTGCAGCAGCGCCGGATCGATGCCGACCTTGTTCAACACCTCGTCGGTGGCGGCTCCGGGGGCGCAGCTTTGCAACAGTGCTTCGCGCACCAGTTGAATCGCGATGGTGTCTTTTTCCGACATTGAGCGGGGTGGGCCTTGTTCTTGGTTGAGTGCCGGCATCTTAGCGCAGCCGTCAGCTTGATGCAGAACCCTGTAGGAGTGAGCCTGCTCGCGATGAGGACCTGTCAGTCAACATGGATGTTGAATGTAAGACCGCTATCGCGAGCAGGCTCACTCCTACAGGGTATCGGGGGATATTCAGGGTTGTTCAGCTTACGTTCAGGTAAATGCCAATGAATGCCATTTGGGAATGAGTGTCATTATGTTACAAATTAGCACCCTATCTAATTCCGAGACGGTGCTGAATGCTTGTTCCTTTTCTGATCATGCTGCGCGAAGGCATTGAAGCCGCGTTGATCGTTGGCATCATCGCCAGCTACCTCAAACAGACCGGCCGTGGCCAGTGGATGCCGGCCGTGTGGATCGGTGTGTTCCTCGCCGTGGCGCTGGCCCTGCTGGTGGGCGGTGGTCTGGAGCTGGTCAGCGCTGAATTTCCGCAGAAACAACAGGAACTGTTTGAAGGCGTGGTCGGCCTGGTGGCCGTCGGCATTCTCAGCTCCATGGTGTTCTGGATGCGCAAAGTGGCGCGTTCGATCAAGCACTCGCTGCACGTCTCCCTCGATCACGCGCTGACTGGCTCCAGGCATCAAGTGATCGCACTGATCGCCATGGTGTTTTTCGCTGTGGCCCGTGAAGGCCTGGAAACGGTGTTCTTCCTGCTCGCCGTGTTCCAGCAGAGCGAAGGCCCGGCGGCACCGATCGGTGCCCTCCTCGGCCTGATCCTGGCGATCATCGTCGGCTTCCTCATCTACACCGGCAGCATGCGCTTGAACCTCGGCGCGTTCTTCCGCTGGACCGGGCTTTTCATCCTGGTGGTGGCGGCCGGCATTCTCGCCAACTCGGTGCAGGCCCTGCATGAAGCCGGAGTGTGGAATCAGCTGCAAACCGTGCTGTTCGACTTCAGTGCGACGCTACCGATGGATGGCCCGGTGGGCTCGGTGCTGGCCGGCATGTTCGGTTACCAGGACGCGCCGACGGTCAGCACCCTCGGGGCGTATCTGATTTATCTGGTGGTGGCGCTGGTGATGTTTTTTTACCCGGTTCCGGCTACCTGTCCGGCACCCGCCGAACAACCTTCTTCCGTTTCCAGCCAGTAAGGGCACCCATGCCAAATCAAGCCCCTCCCCAGGCCTCGCCTCCCCGCGCCTTGCGCTGGGCGGTGGCCGGTTCGGTGATCGTGATGATCGCCGCCGGTGGCCTGTTCTACTACGCCTCGAAAATGGCGGCGGCCAAGCGCCAGACCAATCATGACGAAGTCGTAGTGACCATTCACTCTCACAGCTGCGAGCCGAATGCGCTGACCGTTCCGGCCGGCCAAGCCAGTTTCCGCATCGTCAATCGCTCGGACCGGGCGGTGGAGTGGGAAATTCTCGACGGCGTGCTGGTGGTCGAAGAACGGGAAAACATCGCGCCGGGCCTGAGTCAGGTGATCAATGCCAACCTGTTGGCTGGTGACTACGCGATCACCTGCGGACTGCTGAGCAACCCGCGCGGCACCTTGCACGTGACCCCGACGGCTGCTTCCGAAGCGGCGGCCAAGGCCAAACCGTCAATGGTCGCGTTCGTGGGGCCATTGTCGGAGTTCCGGGTGTACCTGAGCAGCCAGGGCAGCGCGCTGATCAAAGCGGTCAACGCACTTGAGCAAGCGATCACGGCCGGTGACCTGAGCCAGGCACAAGCGCTGTATGTGCCCGCTCGAGCGGCCTATCAACGGATCGCCCCGGCCGCCCAGCGCCTGGCCCAACTGGACAACGCCATCAACGCCCGCGCCGATTACTTCGAGAAACGCGAACAGGATCCGGCCTTCAGCGGTTTCCACCGGATCGAATACGCGCTGTTCCAGCAACGCAACCTTGACGGTATGACGCCGGTTGCCCAGCGTCTGAAGAGCGATGTCTCCACACTCAAACAGCAACTGCTCGCCCAGTCGCTGCCACCGGAGCAACTGGTGAGCATTGTCGCGCGCAATTTCCACAGCCTCGCCGATGTACGTGCCAGCAGCGGTGAAGAAGAACGCTACAGCCACACCGACTTGAACGGTTTCGCCGGCAACCTCTTTGCCGCCCGCAAAGTCGTCGACCTGTTGCGCCCGTTGCTGACCAAATCCGCCGCTGTGCTGTTGCCGAGCATCGACAGCGCTGTCACCGCCCTCGACGCCGAACTCAATGGCCTCAAGGTCAAGGACGGCTACGCGAGCTACGACACGGTGAGCGCCGAACAGCGTAAGCAGATCGCCGACAAGGCCAAGGCGCTGGCCGATGCACTCGATGGAATCGATCCCGCCCTTGGCCTTTCCGGCCTTTAAGCAGAAGACCCAAACCGATGAACGATTCAGAACACTTCAACCTCCAGCGTCGCCGCGTATTGATGGGCATGGGTGCCGCAGGCGTGGCATTGGCGGGCACGGCGTTGAGCTGCCCCGCAATGGCCGCGAGCCCCGCGCAAGTCACCGAAGCGCCAAGCAGCGACAAGACCGAAGACCGCCACGCGTTCCACGGCAAGCACCAGACCGGCATCGTCACCCCGCGCCCGGCGTCCGGCATGCTGGTGTCGTTTGATGTGCTGGCCAGTGATCGCGAAGACCTGGAGCGTCTGTTCCGCACCCTCAACGAACGTATCGCGTTCCTGATGCAGGGCGGCCCGGTGGCTCAAGTCGATCCAAAACTGCCGCCAGTGGATTCGGGAATTCTCGGCCCGGTGGTCACGCCGGACAACCTGACCATCACCGTGTCGGTGGGCGAGTCGCTGTTCGACGAGCGCTTCGGCCTGGCCGCCGCCAAACCGAAACGGCTGATGCGCATGGTCGGTTTTCCCAACGATGCGCTGGAAGCCAATTGCTGCCACGGCGACCTGAGCTTGCAGTTCTGCGCCAACACCACCGACACCAACATCCACGCCCTGCGCGACATCGTGAAAAACCTGCCGGACCTGCTGCTGGTGCGCTGGAAACAGGAAGGCAGCGTACCGCCCCAGGCCCCGGCGAAACCCGGTGTGCCGGCGCAGAGCGCGCGCAATTTTCTCGGTTTTCGCGACGGCTCGGCGAACCCGGATTCCAACGACGCCAAGGCCATGGACAGCCTCGTCTGGGTGCAACCGGGCAGTGACGAACCGGCGTGGGCGGCCAATGGCAGCTACCAGGCGGTGCGGATCATCCGCAACTTCGTCGAGCGCTGGGACCGTACGCCCTTGCAGGAACAGGAAAGTATTCTCGGACGCATCAAAAGCACCGGCGCGCCCATGGGCGGAGCGCATGAAACCCAGGTCCCGGACTATGCCAATGACCCGGAAGGCAAGCTGACCAAACTCGACGCGCATATCCGCCTGGCCAACCCGCGCACCACCGCGACCCAGGCCAACCTGATCCTGCGGCGGCCGTTCAACTATTCCAACGGCGTGAACAAGAACGGGCAATTGGACATGGGCTTGCTGTTCATCTGCTACCAGGCCGATCTGGAAAAAGGCTTTATCACCGTGCAGACCCGACTTAACGGCGAGCCGTTGGAGGAATACCTCAAACCGGTCGGCGGCGGTTACTTCTTCACCCTGCCGGGTGTGACGGGCGACAAGGACTTCATCGGTCGCTCGCTGCTTGACGCCACCTCACCAAAAACCAACACCTGATCAACCCCCAACGGAACCGTCCCATGAAAAAGTCGCCACTCGCGTTATTGCTGACCCTTGGCTTGCTCAATACCCCGCTTTCGGCTTTCGCGGCGACGGCTCCGCTGGAGCTGGTACAGCCGATTTCGGACTACAAAATCTACGTCACCGAGCAACTGGATGAGCTGGCCAGCCACACCCAACAATTCACCGATGCGGTGAAAAAAGGTGACTTGGCCACCACCAAAAAACTCTATGCGCCGACCCGGGTTTACTACGAGTCGATCGAGCCGATTGCCGAGCTGTTCAGTGACTTGGACGCCTCCATCGATTCGCGGGTGGATGACCACGAAAAAGGTGTGAAGGCCGAAGACTTCACCGGTTTCCACCGCATCGAATATTCGCTGTTCTCGGAAAACAGCACCCAGGGCCTCGATGAACTGGCCGATGGCTTGAACAAAGACGTCAAAGACCTGCAAACCCGCGTTGCCGGCCTGACCTTCCCGCCTGAAAAAGTGGTAGGCGGCGCCGCTGCGCTGCTGGAAGAAGTGGCGGCCACCAAGATCTCCGGTGAAGAAGATCGCTACAGCCACACCGACCTGTATGACTTCCAGGGCAACATCGACGGTGCGAAGAAAATCGTCGACCTGTTCCGTCCGCAGATTGAAAAGCAGGACGCGGCGTTTATTGCCAAGGTCGACAAGAACTTCGCCAGCGTGAACACGATTCTGGCGAAGTACAAAACCAAAGATGGCGGTTTTGAGACGTATGACAAGGTGAAAGAGAATGATCGGAAGGCGTTGGTTGGGCCGGTGAATACGTTGGCTGAGGATCTGTCCACTTTGCGTGGGAAGCTGGGTTTGAATTGACGTTTTTTTAGCGTCTGTGCGGGCCTCTTCGCGGGCAAGCCTCGCTCCTACAGTTGATCGCATTCCCCTGTAGGAGCGAGGCTTGCCCGCGAAGACATTATCACGCTCACCAATATTCCTCCTGCCTTGCACATAACCCGCGCTAACATCCCCCGCCAATAACAAAAGCTCACGGAAGACTCACCCATGACCACCCCTGCCTTCGACCTGCGCCCACTCATGGTCGCCAACATGGCCTGTTCCATGTCGATGATGGCGTTCGTTTCCCTGATCGGGCCGATCGCCCGGGTGTTGGGCCTGGCCACCTGGCAGGCCGGCGCGGCGGTGACGGTGTCCGGGGTGATCTGGATGTTGCTTGCCCGCCCCTGGGGCCAGGCCAGTGATCGCTATGGCCGGCGACGGATTCTGCTGATCGCCACGGCCGGTTTCACCCTCGCCTATTGGGCCTTGTGCCTGTTCATCGATGCCTCGTTGCGGTTTCTGCCGTCAGCGCTGTTGGGGTTTATCGGGTTGATGATCGGACGCGGCCTGATCGGCGTGTTCTATGCGGCGATTCCGGTGGGTGGCAACGCGCTGATCGCCGACAACATCGAACCGCAACACCGCGCCAAAGCCATGGCTGCCCTTGGCGCGGCCAACGCCTGCGGCCTGGTGATCGGCCCGGCGATTGCGGCGTTGTTGTCACGCTTCAGCCTGAGCTTGCCGTTTTACGCCATGGCGATCCTGCCGTTGCTGGCGTTCGTGGTGCTGCGCTACAAGCTCAAAGGTCAGGAACTGCATCTACGGCAAGCGCCGCGCAAGGTTCATCTGAACGATCCACGACTGCGTCGGCCGATGGCGGTCGCGTTTGTGGCGATGCTGTGCGTGTCGATTGCGCAGATCACCGTTGGCTTCTTCGCCCTCGACAGGCTCGGCATGAGCCCGGCCGACGCCGCGCAAACCGCTGGCATCGCCTTGACCATGGTCGGGTTCGCACTGATCTGTTCGCAATTGGTGGTGCGTCGGCTCGAATGGCCGCCGCTGCGGCTGATTCGCGCGGGCGCACTGGTGGCGGCCGTGGGCTTTGCCGGCAGCATCCTGGCGGATACCGCGTGGGGTTTGTGGCTGTGCTTTTTCGTGTCGGCGGGCGGGATGGGGCTGATTTTTCCGTCGTTCGCCGCCCTGGCGGCCAACGCGGTCGACGCCTCGGAACAAGGCGCCACCGCCGGTTCCATTGGCGCCGCGCAGGGCTTTGGCGTGGTCATCGGACCGTTGGCGGCGACGTTGATCTACGACATTGAACCGCGCCTGCCCTATCTGGTGGCTGCCGGGCTATTGCTGCTGGTGGCGGTGTGGCCACAGCCCCGGCAGCACTGAGCCTTACAGAATGCGATAGAGCAACCGCTCGATCCGCACCCGACTGACACGCTTGAGGAACTTGGCCACCGCCGCCGGGTATTCCAGCAGGGTTTCCAGGTCCTGATAACGCTGGATGCGCGTGGTGTTCTGGAAAATCTCGCCCAGTTCTTTACTGCGCGGTTCCAGCAGTTCGCCCTTCGGATCGTCGATCAGCAGCGCGTTTTCCAGATCGAGACGGAACGCCCGTGGATTCAGGTTATTACCGGTCAGCAAGGTGTAGCGCTTGTCGATCCACATGCCTTTGAGGTGATAGGTGTTGTCACCGTCCTTCCACAGATGCAGGTTGAGCTTGCCGCTGTCGATGCTGTGCTGATGCCGTTTGGCGAAGCGCCGCAGGCTGATCTCGTAGAGATACGGCAGCGCCGCGATCACCTTGAACGGCTCGCTCGGCGGGATGAAGAAGTCATTCGCGGTCTTGTCGCCGACCACGATATCGATCTTCACACCACGGCCCAGCGCCCGGTTGATTTCCCGGGTCACCGCCAGCGGCAGGTTGAAGTACGGCGTGCAAATGGTCAGCTGATGCTGGGCACTGGCGATCAATTCGCAGATCACCCGGCTTAACGGGTTGTTCTTGCCCACGCCCAGCAACGGGCTCACCGACAAACCGCCCTTCGCCGTGCTGCCGGCCGTGGTGTCGTACGTCGCGTGCTTGAGGCGGCTGCGCAAATCGCCGATGTCGTTGCGCAGGCTGCGGGTGGTCGGCAGATTCGGCAGGTCGAGACGATGCACCGCTTTGGAGGCGACCAGGCCATGCTGGATCAGGTGCTGCATTGAATCGGCCAGCGCGTGGTTCTGCAGCAGGTGATAACGGTCGTAGCGGTACTTGTCGAACTTGTGCAGGTAAACGTTATTCAGGCTCGCGCCGCTGTAGATCACGCAGTCATCGATCACGAAGCCTTTCAAATGCAGCACGCCGAACAGCTCCCGGGTCTGCACCGGCACGCCGTACACCGGCACTTCACTGGCGTGAGTGCGCGTCGCCTCTTGATACCAGGCCGAGTTGCCCGGTTGTTTGCCGGCACCGATCAAGCCGCGCTGGGCGCGCAGCCAGTCCACCACCACAACCACGTCCAGCTCCGGACGCGCCAGTTTGGCGGCGTGCAAGGCATCAAGGATTTCCTGACCGGCCTCGTCCTGTTGCAGGTACAGCGCGACGATATAGATGCGCTGGGTGGCACTGGCGATTTTTTCCAGCAGGCAACGACGGAACTCGGCAGCGCCGGAAAGAATGGTGACGGCATCGGCGGTCAGCGGAAAACTGCGCAGTTTAGGCAGCAGAGAGCGTTTGAAAAGCGACGGCATAGGGCTCGCAAAGGGTCAATTCCGAATAGCCCGAGAGCTTACACCATGGATCAGCTTGGGTCTTGCTGGCGTCTGTACTGCCCCCATCGCTAGCAGGCTAGCTCCCGCAGGGGAATGCATTTCAAATGTGGGAGCTAGCCTGCTAGCGATAGCAATTTATCAGGCGCCACAAATATCCGCTTGACCAAGGAGAACGATCGTTCTACTGTTCGCCACATGAACGAAATCACTAGCAACGACACACGCGACATCATTCTGGATGTCACCGAAAAGTTGATCTACAAAAGTGGCATCGCTGCCACCGGGATGGATCTTCTGGTGAAAACCGCCGGCGTCTCCAGAAAGAGTATCTACCGCTACTTCGCCAACAAGGAGGAGCTGACCGTCGCCGCCCTGCAACGCCGCGACGTGCGCTGGATGCACTGGTACAAAAGCGAAGTCGACCAGGCCGAAACCCCGGCTGATCGCCTGCTCAACCTGTTTACCGTGCTCAAGGCCTGGTTCGCCTCCGAAGGCTTCCGCGGCTGCGCGTTCATTAACACAAGCGGTGAAACCGGCGACCCGCAAGACCCGGTTCGCCTCGTCGCCAAAGACCATAAACAAAAGCTGCTCGACTACGTGTGCGAGCTCTGCACCGAACATGGCGCTACCGATCCGGAGAAGCTGGCCAAACAGCTGCTGATCCTGATCGATGGAGCCATCACCGTGGCGCTTGTCATGGGTGATCACAGTGCCGCCGATAATGCGCAATGCATGGCGCGAAAGTTATTGGACCTGTAAACACTTAAACCAAGCCCGACAACTTGCTTGAACTTTAATTTGAGAGGGAGACTTTAAATGTCCAACACCGAAGTTCGTCCGCCATTACCGCCCTTCACCCGTGAATCGGCCATCGAAAAAGTTCGCCTGGCCGAAGACGGCTGGAACTCCCGCGACCCGGAACGCGTGTCGCTGGCCTACACCCTGGACACCAAGTGGCGTAACCGCGCCGAGTTCGCCTACAACCGTGAAGAGGCCAAAGGTTTCCTGACGCGCAAATGGGCCAAGGAACTGGATTACCGCCTGATCAAGGAACTCTGGGCTTTCACCGACAACCGCATCGCCGTGCGTTACGCCTATGAATGGCACGACGACTCGGGCAACTGGTTCCGTTCCTACGGCAACGAAAACTGGGAGTTCGCCGAGAACGGCTTGATGGCCAACCGGTTTGCCTGCATCAACGACATGCCGATCAAGGAAAGCGACCGCAAGTTCCACTGGCCGCTGGGGCGTCGTCCGGATGATCACCCGAGCCTGTCCGACTTGGGCCTGTAACCACATAGCCCACTGTAGGAGCCGGCTTGCTGGCGATAGCGGTCATCCAGTCGACATCATCGTTTATTGGCAAACCGCTTCGCCAGCAAGCCGGCTCCTACAGGGGTTTTAGGGTGTTCAAGCGACTGCGGTTTGCGGTTTGGCCGCTGTTTTTGCTTCAAGCTCTCGCACCAACGGCAACACCCGCTTGCCGAAATATTCCACCTCTTCCTGAAAGTGCAGGAACCCCGCCAGCACCAGGTCCACGCCCACTGCTTTCAACGCCACGATGCGCTCGGCAATCTGTTGCGGCGTGCCGATCAGGTTGGTCTTGAAGCCGTCGTTGTACTGCACCAGGTCCTCAAACGTCGACTTGGCCCAGTTGCCCTCGCCCTCTGGCGACGCCCTGCCCGCTTGCTTCGCCGCATCACCAAAGGCATTCACCGCTTCCGGGGCCGCCTGATCGATGATTTGCGCCAACACGGCCCGCGCCTCTTCTTCCGTATCCCGGGCGATGACAAACGCGTTCACCCCGATCTTCACCGAATGATTGTTGGCTGCAGCCTTGACGCGAATGTCGTCGACCTGGGCCTTGATGCCTTCAGGCGTGTTGCCATTGGTGAAGTACCAGTCCGACACCCGCGCCGCCATGTCTCGGGCTGCGCGCGAACTGCCGCCCTGGAAGATTTCCGGCTGGCCCAGCGGTTTGGGCTTGAGGCTGTAGTTGTCGAACCGGTAGAAGTCACCGCGGAACGTGAAGTTGTCCTGACTCCAGATGCCTTTGAGCGAGCGGATGAACTCCTCTGAACGGCGATAACGCTCGTCGTGTTCCAGCCAGTGTTCGCCAATCGCCTGGAACTCGCCCTTGAACCAGCCGCTGACGATATTCACCGCCACCCGGCCGTCAGTCAGTTGATCGATGGTCGCCAGTTGCTTGGCCGCCAACGCCGGCTGCCAAGGCCCCGGCAGGATCGCCGCGATCACTTTCAGTTTAGTGGTAGCGGCCAGCAACGCATGGCTGAAGGCGACCGATTCGTGCTGGAACTCGGCACCGTAACCGGCGGTGAAACGAATCTGGGTCAGGGCGTATTCAAACCCGGCCTCTTCGGCCAGCTGCGCCAGTTTGCGGTTGTAATCGATGCCCCAATGGGTGCGTTGTTCGATCTTGCTGACCACCAGCCCGCCGCTGACGTTCGGCACCCAGTAGGCAAATTTGACGGCTTGCTGACTCATTGGCTTGTCCTCGGGATGTTGGGAAGTCCCAGAGTCAGAGCAGCAACCGTGCCAGTGCTGGTTACTTGCGAGAGACCTGTGGCGAGGGAGCTTGCTCCCGCTTGAGTGCGCAGCGCTCACAAAAATTCTGGGGCCGCTGCGCAGCCCAGCGGGAGCAAGCTCCCTCGCCACAGATGTCGGTGTGTCTGAGGCAATTTGCGGATGCGCTGTTGGCTGAGCAACAGTTGGGCACACCTGGAAATCGACCACACCGCGCAAAACCTCGCCAGAAGCGCCAGGCATGGACCGTGCAATCCCCTTGGCATCCACTGCCGTTCCAAGGAACCTCCCACAGGGGGAATGCATTTCAACTGTAGGAGCGAGCCTGCTCGCGATGAGGCCAGACGGGTCGCCGCAAAGTCTGGATATAGGTAAGATATCGGCCCTTCCCCGCAGCCCCTTGCTGCTCCCCGCCGAATAAGCCGATTTCCATGCCTTTCGAACTCAGCGTTGACCTCACCACCCTGGCCATTCTGGCCGTCGTTGCCTTCATCGCCGGTTTCATCGACGCCATTGCCGGCGGTGGTGGTCTGCTGACCACTCCGGCGCTGTTGACCGCCGGCCTGCCGCCGCACCTGGTGCTGGGCACCAACAAACTGAGTTCGACCTTCGGCTCTGCCACCGCCAGTTTCACCTTCTACCGGCGCAAGCTGTTCCATCCCCGCCAGTGGGTGCACGCCATCGTCGGCACCCTGGTCGGTGCGCTGACCGGTGCCGTGGTCGCGCATTACCTGCCGGCCGAATGGCTGAACAAAATGCTCCCGGTGATCGTCTTCGCCTGTGGCCTGTACCTGTTGTTCGGCGGCACGCCGAAAGCGCCGCTGGACAGCGACGCACCCATCAAGAAAAAGTGGCAATCGACCCAAGGCTTCAGCCTCGGTTTCTACGACGGTGTGGCCGGCCCGGGCACCGGCGCGTTCTGGACCGTCAGCAGCATGCTGATGTATCCCATTGACCTGGTGAAGGCCAGCGGCGTGGCGCGCAGCATGAACTTTGTCAGCAACATTGCGGCGCTGTCGGTGTTTGTGTTTTCCGGGCAGGTGGACTGGATCATCGGCCTGAGCATGGGCCTGTCGGTGATGGTCGGCGCGTTTTTCGGGGCTCGCACCGCCATCAGCGGCGGCGCGAAGTTCATTCGCCCGGTGTTCATCACCGTGGTGCTGGGCTTGACCGTGCGGTTAGCCTGGCAGCACTGGTTCAGCGTGGCCTAAGCGCCGCGCCACATAGACGTCGATGAGGTAACGGGCAATCGAGCGTGACGCCGGCAAGGGCGGCAACGCGTGAACGTTGAACCACTGGGCGTCTTCGATCTCGTCTTCCTGACAGACGATCTCGCCCCCGGCGTATTCGGCGTGAAAACCGAGCATCATCGAATGCGGGAACGGCCAGCACTGGCTGCCCAGGTACTGGATGTTTTTGACCTCGATCTGCACCTCCTCGCGCACCTCGCGAATCAGGCAGTCCTCGGCTGATTCACCCGGCTCGGCAAACCCCGCCAACGTGCTGTACACCCCGGGCACAAAGCGAGGCGAACGCCCCAGCAGAATCTCGTCACCACGGGTGATCAGCACAATCATGCTCGGCGAGATGCGCGGGTAATAACGCAAATCACACGGCTCGCAGTACATCGCCCGCTCACGCGGCACCTGATGGGTGGCCTGACCGCAATTACCGCAGAAGCGGTGCTCGCGATACCACGTCCCGATTTGCGCGGCGTAACCGAGCACCTTGTAGACCGTGTGATCGCCCTCGAGCATGAACGCCCGCAAGCCTTTCCAGTTGCAGCCCGGTACGTCGCTGTGGCTGCGCAGTTCCAGCAGGTAGACCGGTTCGCCATCCAGGTGACCGATGCCATGTTCGGCAAGGATCGACAGGTCCTGACGCTTGAGCCATTCGCGAGGGAACAGCGCGCCGTTGTCATCGAACAGAAAGCCTTCGGGGCTGCGAGCCACGGCCCAGCCGCCGGGTTGATCGGTGTCCAGTACTGCGGTGGTCCAGCGTGAAATCATTTTTAATCAATCCAGAAATTCGGGTTTCTGTTTGCTCATGTGGGCGGCCATGGCCACGCGCAAATCGGTGGATTGCAGCATGGCGGCGTTCCAGGTGGCGACGTATTCGAGGCCGTCGTCGATGCGGTGGTCGCGCATGTAGCTGATCATCTCTTTGGTGCCGGTGACCGCAATCGGCGACTTGCTGGCGATTTCGCGAGCAATGCCCATCACACCTTCCAGCAGGCTGGCAGTGTCGCTGTAAACGCGATTGACCAGGCCGATGCTGCGCGCTTCCTCGGCGCCAAAGGTGCGACCAGTGTAAGCCAGTTCACGCAGCATGCCGTCACCGATGATCCGCGGCAAGCGTTGCAAAGTGCCAACGTCGGCGGCCATGCCGATGTCGATTTCCTTGATCGAAAATTGTGCGTCCTCGGCGGCGTAGCGCATGTCGCACGCGGCAATCAGGTCAATGGCGCCGCCCAGGCAATAACCCTGAATGGCTGCCAGCACGGGCTTTCGGCAATTATCGACGGCGTTGAACGAGGCTTGCAGGGCGAGGATCTTGCGGCGCAGCAGGCGGGCATTGCGGCCGACGTCCTTGCCCAGTTCATTGGCCACCCCGGCCAGCATCATCAGGTCGATGCCGGAGGAAAAGTGCTTGCCGGCGCCGCTGAGGACCACCACCCGCGCTTCGTCGGTGTCGTCGATCCACTGGAAAATCTCGATGATCTCGCTCCAGAACGCGGCGTTCATCGAATTGATCTTTTCCGGGCGGTTGATCTGCACATGGGCGATTTTATTGGCCAGTTCGACGGTGAACGCAGTGTACTGAGACATGGCAGTGATCCTTTTACCGGGCAAAAAATGAGGTCCGGACTATAACAAGGCATTGCCTGGGGGAGTAAGGCAGTGGTTCGGCCAAAAGCGGGACTGGCTTCAGAATCTCGGGTGACTGGGCCGGCCTCTTCGCGAGCAGGCTCGCTCCTACATTTGGATCTGTGGCGTTCACAAATCCCCTGTGGGAGCGAGCCTGCTCGCGATTCGCCGCACCACCGATCTAACGGCCCTTCACTGCCACAAACGCCACCGTTTCATAAGGCACCGTCACCACATTCTTCCCCCGCAATTCAGGCTCCCCGGCAATCAACGCCCGCAGCTGTTCATCCACCCTCTCCCGCTGCTCCTGAGGCAACGCCGCAATGAAACTGGTCGAGCGCACCCGATTGAAGATCACATCCTCCGGCGCCCCGGTGTGCCCATGGCTGAAATGCTGCGCCTGCAACGGCCCGAACGCCGGATGAGGAAAGGCCTGACGCCACACCCCGGTGTGATAGCGCGGCGTATCGCCTTCCAGCGCGCAGACGATCGCATCCATTTTCAGCACCCAATTCACCTGGGTATCCCGAAGGTTCCAGACCAGACCCAGCTTGCCGCCGGGTTTCAGGACCCGGGCGATTTCGGTCAGTGCTTCGGTGCTGGCAAACCAGTGAAAGGATTGGGCGCAGACCACCGCATCCACCGAAGCATCCGGCAGCGGCAAGTCCATCGCGGTGCCGCTCACCGCCAACACATCGGGGAACGCGGCGGACAACTTCTCAAGCATCTGCGGCACCGGCTCCACGGCAATCACCTGCGCCCCGGTCGCTACCAGACGCCCGGTGAATTTACCGGTGCCCGCTCCCAGATCGATGACGGTTTTTTCCGCGTTCAACCCCAGCGTCTCGCTCAGCCACTCGGCCACTTGCGGCGGATAGTCCGGACGGCCGAGCACATAGGTGTCGGCGCCGATTTTATAGCCCGCAGCCGCAGAGTGATGGACCTGATCTTTCATGGCAGTTCTCCCACAACGAATGCTGTCGAGCATAGCGCCTGGGTTTGAGCTTTCCCTGCAATTATCGTCAGAAGGAAATGAATAATTGTTCACCCTGCGGTGTTCTCCGATCAACGCCCCATGAGTATTGTCCGTGAACAACCTGAACGTCGATTCACCGCCCCGTTATGACCGCCTCACCATGACCCTGCACTGGCTGACCGCCCTGCTGGTGATCGGCATGTTCGCCAGCGCACAGGTCTGGGAGCAACTGGAAAAAGGCACGCCGCTGCGCAAGGAATTGCAGTCGCTGCACATTTCCTGCGGCATCCTGCTGGCCGTGATCGTGATCGGCCGACTGCTTTGGCGCCTGTCTCGCGGGCGTCGTTTGCCACCCGCCAACCGGGGCGTGATGAATGTGCTGGCGAAGTCCGCGCACTGGGCGCTTTATGTCTTGCTGCTGAGCCAGATCGTGCTGGGTTTTGTGTTTCGCTGGGCTCAGGCAGAACCTTTCAACTTTTTCGGTCTGTTCGATGTCCCAACGTTGCTGACGTTTGATAAAAGCATGCGTTCGGTCTTCGGCGACCTGCACGAACAAGTGGCCTGGGCCATCGTGATTCTGGCCGGCCTGCATGCGGTCATGGCGCTGGTTCACCATTACGGCCTGCGGGACAACACCTTGCGCCGGATGCTGCCCGGGCGTGGTTCGAACTGAAACGAATTCAACTGCGGAGAATTGCTTATGAACATCCGTTTTGCTGGTTTCACCGCTCCGCTGCTGCTCGCCGTCGCTTTGTCCGGTTCGCTCGCCTGGGCAGATGGTGACGAAGAAGAACCGGCCAAACCCAATTGCCCCAAAGGCCAGGTCTGGGACAGCAAGCAACAGAAGTGCCTGATGCAAACCAGCAGCCTGGTCCCGGATGCCGACCGCACCGACTACGCTTATCGTCTGGCCAAGGACGGTCGTTACGAAGAAGCCTTGGCCCTGCTCGACACGCTCAAGAATCCGAATACCGCCAAGGCCCTGAACTACCGCGGCTACGCTACGCGTAAACTGGGGCGCACCGACGAAGGCATCGGTTATTACCTGCAATCGGTCAAACTTGATCCGCAGTATGCGCAAGTGCGTGAATACCTCGGCGAAGCTTACGTGGTCAAAGGGCGACTGGACCTGGCGCAAGAGCAGTTGCAGCAGATCAAATCGATCTGTGGCAACACGTGCGAGGAATACCAGGACCTGGCCGAAGCCATCAACGATTCATCGAAAACCTGATACACCGAACAGACGGAGGTCGCTATCGCCAGCGATCAGGCAATACGAGCAGAGCTGGGCCAGCATTTGGCGCGTTTATGGCGTTACGGCCTGCTGTTGTCCCGGCAACGGCATGTCGCCGAAGACCTGGTGCAGGCCACCTGCGTGCGGGCGCTTGAACGCGCCGGGCAGTTTGTCCCTGGGACCCGCATGGACCGCTGGCTGTTGAGCATTCTGCATTCGATCTGGCTCAACGAAGTGCGCGCCCGGCGGGTGCGCCAGGGTCAGGGCCTGGTCGACGCCGAGAGCCAGTTGTCGTTCGACGGAGAATCGGCGGCGCAGACCCATGTGCTCGCCGCCCAGGTCATCCGCCGCGTCGACGCCCTGCCCGAGGCGCAGCGCGAAACGGTGTATTTGGCTTACGTCGAAGGCCTGTCGTATCGCGAAGTCGCCGAGGTGCTGCAGGTGCCCATCGGCACCGTCATGAGCCGCCTCGCCGCCGCCCGGGTGAAACTGGCCGAATACCCGCCACTGCACACGGTACCGAACCCTTTCACGGGAGAACGTCGATGAACGAACGCACGACACCGTCGGACGAGCAACTGGTGGCGTACCTCGACGATCAACTTGATGCCGACCAGCGCACCCGCATCGACACAGCCATTGCCGAAGACTCGACACTCAACCTGCGCCTGCAATGGCTGGCCCGCAGCAGCCTGCCGTTCAAAGAAGCCTACGACGAACTGGCGCAACAAGCGCCCGTCGACCGCTTGCAGTCGATGCTCGACACCTTGCCTTTGCCTGAACGCCCAGCCATGAATCGACGCTGGTTTCTCGCCGCTGCAGCAAGCCTGGTCGTGGGCGGTGTGGTGGCGGATCGTTTGTTCCTCGGCTGGCAATTGAGTCAGGAAAAAAGCAACTGGCGGGGCCTGGTCGCCGACTATATGTCGCTGTACGTGCCGCAAACCCTGGAGCACCTGCCCGTCGATGAAGCTTCGCAACGGGCGCAACTGCGCACCATCGACGCACGGCTGGGCCTGAGCCTGACACCTGCGCAACTGGCCCTGCCACGGTCCGAATTGAAGCGCGCGCAAATCCTCGAATACGACGGTATGCCGATCGCACAGATTACTTATCTGGACCCGGCCCATGGTCCGATTGCCCTGTGCGCCAAGCGTTCCAACAGCGGCAGCCGGCATTTTGCCCATGAGGTTCGACACAGGATGAATGTGGTGTATTGGGCGGACATGGAACATGCCTGGATGCTGATCGGGCATAACCCGGCGGCGGAACTGGAGGTCATGGCGAAGTTATTGCGAAGCCGGCTTAGCGCGTAAGGCTGCCGCTAACGTTGTAGCAGCTGTCGAGCGAGGCTGCCGCTAATGTTGTAGCAGCTGTCGAGCTTGCGAGGCTGCGTTCGAGTGCGCAGCACTCGCCAATCCGGTATACGCGGCTTTCCTGATAAAACCGTTTGCCTGATTTTACGACTGCTTCGTCCAAACACTGCCTCGCGCTGTTCGGCAGCTGCTACAAAATCTGCTTCAGGCTGAGGTGGGCAGCCACAACCGGAACCGCGCACCACCCAGCGGCGACGGTTCCACGGTCAGCGTCCCACCCTGCGCTTCCAGCGCCCGACGACTGATCGCCAGCCCCAGACCAAACCCGCCCGTCGCCCGATCCCGGCTGCGGTCCAGCCGATAGAACGGTTCAAAAATCCGTTCGCGCTCATCATCGGGAATGCCGATGCCGTCGTCATCGACCCAGATTTCGCAGCCTTTCGGGCAGACCTGCACGCCAATCTGAATGCGCTTTTCGCAATAGCGCATGGCATTACGCAACAGGTTCTGAATCGCTCGGGCGGTCAGTCGTGGGTCCAGCACAAAGCGTTCAAGTTGCCCATGCAGCAACACGTCGATCACGATTTCGGGTGAGTCGAGCTCTTCGTCGACGCTGCCCAGAATGCTGTCGATAAACTCATCCAGTGACACTTCGACTTGCTCAGGCAACCGTGCCGGGTTTTGCAGTCGGCTGTAGGACAGCAATTCGAGCACCAATTCATCCAGTTCCCGAATGTGCGCGACCAACCCCAGCAGCCGCTCGCGACTGGCGGCCGGCAAGTCGTCGGACAGCGCCAGGGCCAGGCCGAAATCCAGGCGCGTCAGCGGTGTGCGCAGTTCGTGGGACACGGCGTTGAGCAGGTCGCGCTGCTGGTTGAGCAGGTTTTCGATATCGCCGGCCATGGTGTCGAAGACGTTGGCCAGGCTGCCGATGTTGGAGTGCGGGGATATCTGCGTGCGCTCGCCGAGGTGGCCTTTGCCGAAGCGTTCGGCGGTGCCTTTGAGGCGCTCCAGGTCGCGCCAGTGCGGGCGCAGCCACAGCAACAGGCAGGCGAGCATGGTCGCGCCGATCAGGACGTTGATGCTCCAGTACAACAGGCTGACGTCCATCGGGTCCGGCGGCACGACCATTTGCACGACCGTCGATTTGTTCAACGGTGCGACGGCCAGGGTGCGCCAGCCCCAGTCGCCAATGCGCACGACCTTCTCGCCGCGCTGCAAACGCTCTTGTTCATCGGGGGTGAAATCGGGGTCGTCATTGCCGGTCAGGACGATGTGCAGCGGGGAAAATTCCTTGTCCATTTCGCTCGCCAGCGCCGGCCACTGCGCTTCGGGCACGGCGTGAAACTGTTTGACGATGAGGGTTTGCAGCCCGCGCGAATAATCGAGGTTGTAGGTGACAAACCGCTCGTGGAAAACCTTGATCACCAGGTCCGGCACCAGGTAAATCGCCGCGCTGTACGAGACGATCATCACCAGGTACAGGCGAAACAGGATCCTGAACATCGTCTCAGCATTCCCACTCGGAGCGGCTGAACAGGTAGCCCTTGCCCCATACGGTTTTGATTTTGCGCGCCTCGCCCGCGTGGTCGTCGAACTTGCGCCGCAACTTGGAAATCGCCACGTCCACCGAGCGGTCGGTGCCGTTGAATTCGATGCCGCGCAGGCGTTGCAGGATCTGGTCGCGGCTCAGCACTTCGCCGGCATGCCGGGCCAGCACCACCAGCAGGTTGTATTCACCGCTGGACAGTTCCACCAGTTGCTCGCGCCAGGTCACGGTGCGCTCCGACAGGTCGATGCACAGGTTGCCCATGAGGATGCGGTCGTTGGCGGTCTGCGGTTCGCTGAGGCTGCTGCGGCGCAACAGCGTGCGCACCCGGGCCAGCAACACGCGGGGCTCGCAGGGTTTGGTGACGTAATCGTCGGCGCCCATTTCCAGGCCCAGCACCTGGTCGTGGCTGTCGTCACGGGCGGTGAGCATCAGGATTGGCAGCGTCGCCGAATCCGCCCGCAGCAAGCGGCAGACTTGCAGGCCATCGAGCCCCGGCAGCATCAGGTCGAGGATCACCAGGTCCGGCGGATTGACCCGCGCCCGCTCGCGCACGTGGTCGCCACGGCTGATCACACTGACTGAATAGCCATTGCGTTCCAGGTAGCTGGCAATCAGTTCGGAGAGCGCGGTGTCGTCTTCGACCAGGAGGATGTTGGGCATGGGGTGTTTCCAGAAAGTGCAGTGGCGACCTTTAGGGCCTCTTCGCGGGCAAGCCTCGCTCCTACAGGAATGCGTTATTTCGAAACTGGCGCATGACCTGTAGGAGCGAGGCTTGCCCGCGAAGGCGGCCTGACAGGCGCAATAAATTTCAAGCGGCCAAGGATATACGCCCACACACGCCCTTGAGTAAAACCCTTACACAATTTCACACAGCACCAACAAAGCTTCACCGCTACTCTCCTCGCCTCCCCGTAGGATGCGGGCAGTCATTATTGGGGTATTTACATGTCAAAGAACCTGCTTGCCAAGCTCAGCCTGATTGCATTGGCGTTGACGCTGAGCGCTTGTGACAAGTCCTCGAACGCCGAGGAACAGGCACCTCTGGCCACGGTCCGCGTCGAGACCATCGAAGCCCGGCCCCTGTCGATCACCAGCGAATTGAGCGGGCGGATTGCGGCGCCACGGATTGCCGAAGTCCGCGCCCGGGTGGCCGGCGTCGTGTTGCAACGCGCCTTTCGCGAAGGCAGCGACGTGAAAAAAGGCGATGTGCTGTTCCGTATCGACCCGGCGCCGTTCAAGGCAGACCTGGACAGCGCCGAAGCCGCGTTGCGCAAAGCTGAAGCCAACGCCTTCCAGGCAAAACTGCAAGAACAGCGTTATGCCCAGTTGATCGAAGGCAACGCCATCAGCGGCCAGGATTACGACAACGCCCGGGCCAGTGCCCGGCAAACCGCCGCCGATGTCGCCGCCAGTAAAGCCGCGGTGGACCGGGCGAAACTCAACCTCGGTTACGCCACCGTCACTGCGCCGATTTCCGGGCGCATCGGCCGTGCACTGGTAACTGAAGGCGCGCTGGTCGGGCAGAACGAAACCACGCCACTGGCACTGATTCAGCAGCTAAACCCGATTCATGCCGACCTGACCCAATCGACCCGCGAACTCAACGACCTGCGCCGCGCGTTCCGTTCTGGTGAGTTAAAGGAAGTGGGTCAGGGCCAGGCCAAAGCCACGCTGATTCAGGATGACGGCAGCCTCTACCCGCTGCCGGGCAAGTTGCTGTTCACCGACATCACCGTCGACCCGGGCACCGGCCAGATCATCGTGCGTAGCGAGTTCCCCAACCCGGACCTCGACTTGCTGCCCGGCAGTTTCGTGCGGGTGCGCCTGGAGCAAGCGGTGAATCAGCAAGGCATCAGCGTGCCGCAGCGGGCCATCCAGCGTGACAGCGCCGGTATTGCTCAAGTGCTGGTGCTCGACGCTGAGCAGCGCATCGGCCAGCAACCGGTAGAACTGGGCGCCGTGCAGAACGATCGCTGGATCGTCATCGGCGGCCTGAAACCCGGCGACCGCATCGTCACCGAAGGCCTGCAACATGCCAAGCCCGGTGAAAAAGTCCAGATCGACAACACCCCTCTTCCACTTGCCCAGGTTTCTGGTCAGTAAGCAGGACGCTTTTTATGCCGCAGTTCTTTATCGATCGCCCGGTATTCGCCTGGGTGGTTGCCCTGTTCATCCTGCTGGCCGGCGCGTTGGCCATTCCACAGTTGCCGGTGGCGCAATACCCCGACGTTGCGCCGCCGCAGATCGAAATCTACGCCGTGTACCCCGGTGCCTCGGCGCAAACCATTGATGAAAGCGTGGTCAGCCTGATCGAGGAAGAACTCAACGGCGCCGATCATCTGTTGTATTTCGAATCCCAGAGCAGCCTCGGCAGCGCCACCATCAAAGCCACTTTCCAACCGGGCACTAACCCGGAGATGGCCCAGGTCGATGTGCAAAACCGCCTGAAAGTGGTGGAATCGCGTCTGCCGCAAGCGGTCAATCAGCAAGGCTTGCAGGTGGAGAAAGTCTCCGCCGGTTTCCTGTTGTTGATCACCCTGACTTCCAGCGACGGCAAGCTCGACGATGTGGCGCTCAGTGATTACCTGGCGCGCAACGTGATGAACGAGATCAAGCGTCTGGACGGTGTCGGCAAGGCCCAGTTGTATGGCGCCGAACGGGCGATGCGCATCTGGATCGACCCGCAGAAGCTGGTCGGTTTCAACCTGACTCCGGCCGACGTCAACGCCGCCATCGTCGCGCAGAACGCCCAGGTCTCGGCCGGCAGCATCGGCGATTTGCCGACGCGCACCACCCAGGAAATCACCGCGACCATTTTGGTGAAAGGCCAATTGTCGACCCCGGAAGAATTCGCCGAGATCGTCCTCAAGGCCAATCCCGACGGTTCCAGTGTCCGTATCAAGGACGTGGCGCGGGTCGAGATCGGCAGCGAGCAATACCAGTTCGGCACACGTCTGAACGGCAAGCCGTCCACCGCCGTCAGCGTGCAGTTGGCGCCGGGCGCCAATGCCCTGAGCACCGCGACCCTGGTGCGGGCGAAGATGGACGAACTGGCGCGCTACTTCCCGGCGGGCGTGGAATACAAGATCCCGTACGACACCTCGCCGTTCGTCAAAGTCTCGATCACCAAGGTGGTTTACACCCTCGGCGAGGCGATGCTGCTGGTGTTTGCGGTGATGTTCCTGTTCCTGCAGAACATCCGCTACACGCTGATCCCGACCCTGGTGGTGCCGGTGGCGCTGATGGGCACCTTTGCGACCATGTTGGCGCTGGGCTTCTCGATCAACGTGCTGACCATGTTCGGCATGGTCCTGGCCATCGGCATTCTGGTGGACGACGCCATCGTGGTGGTGGAAAACGTCGAACGGATCATGGCCACCGAGGGCCTGTCGCCCAAAGAAGCGACACGCAAGGCCATGAAACAGATTACCGGGGCGATCATCGGCATCACCCTGGTGCTGGTGGCGGTGTTCATTCCGATGGCGTTCATGCAGGGTTCGGTCGGGGTGATTTACCGTCAGTTCTCGCTGTCGATGGCCACCTCGATCCTGTTCTCGGCGTTCCTCGCGCTGACCTTGACCCCGGCGTTGTGCGCGACCCTGCTCAAGCCGATTGCCAAGGGCGAGCATCACGAGAAAACCGGTTTCTTCGGCTGGTTCAACCGTGGTTTCGAACGATTGACCGCGCGTTATCAAGGCTGGGTCGCCTATGCGCTGAAACGCACCGGTCGTTATCTGCTGATCTACGGCGTGCTGCTGATCGGTCTGGGCCTGTGCTTCAGTCGCCTGCCCTCCTCGTTCCTGCCGGTTGAAGATCAGGGTTACACCATCACCGACATTCAGCTACCACCGGGCGCGAGCAAAAACCGCACGGTGCAGGTCGTGGAGCAAATTGAAGCGCACAACGCCACGGAACCCGGCGTTGGCGACAGCACGGTGATTCTCGGCTTCAGTTTTTCCGGCAGCGGGCAGAACGCCGCGCTGGCGTTTACCACGCTGAAGGATTGGTCGGATCGGGGCAGCGATGACTCGGCGAGTTCGATTGCCGACCGTGCCAACATCGCACTGAGCCAGATCAAGGACGCCGTGGCTTTCTCGGTACTGCCGCCGCCGGTTGACGGTCTCGGCACGTCCAGCGGCTTCGAGTTCCGCTTGCAGGACCGTGGCGGCCTCGGTCATGCCACGCTGATGAAAGCACGCAGCGAGTTGCTCGCCGCCGCCGAGAAAAGTCCGATCCTGATGAACGTGCGCGAAAGCGCGCTGGCCGAAGCGCCGCAAGTGCAGCTGGAAGTCGACCGCAAACAGGCCAACGCACTGGGCGTGTCCTTTGCCGACATTGGCAACGTGCTGTCCACGGCGGTCGGTTCCTCCTACATCAACGACTTCCCCAATCAGGGGCGGATGCAGCGGGTGGTGGTTCAGGCTGAAGGCGATCAGCGCAGTCAGGTCGCCGATCTGTTGAAGATCCACGTGCGTAACGATGCCGGAAAAATGGTGCCGTTGTCGGCGTTTGTTCAGGTGAAATGGATTCAGGGCCCCGCGCAATTGACCCGTTACAACGGCTATCCGGCGATCAGCATTTCCGGCGAGCCGTCGCCCGGTCACAGCACCGGGGAAGCCATGGCGGAAGTCGAGCGCCTGGTTGCGCTCGGCCCGGCAGGGTTGGGTCAGGAGTGGACCGGGTTGTCATTGCAGGAACGTTTGTCCGGCAGCCAGGCGCCGATTCTGCTCGGGTTGTCGCTGTTGATCGTGTTCCTGTGTCTGGCGGCGTTATATGAGAGTTGGTCGATTCCGACCTCGGTGCTGCTGGTGGTGCCGCTGGGTGTGCTCGGCGCCGTACTGGCGGTGACCTTTCGCGGTATGCCCAACGACGTGTTCTTCAAGGTCGGGCTGATCACCATCATCGGCCTGTCGGCGAAGAACGCGATCCTGATCATCGAATTCGCCAAGAGCCTGTACGACGAAGGGCATGACTTGATCGACGCCACGCTGCAAGCCGCGCGCCTGCGATTGCGGCCGATTGTGATGACGTCGCTGGCGTTCATTCTCGGCGTGGTGCCATTGGCGATTGCTACCGGGGCCAGCTCGGCGAGCCAGCAAGCGATCGGCACCGGGGTGATTGGCGGGATGATCACGGCGACGCTGGCGGTGGTGTTCGTGCCGGTGTTTTTTGTGGTGGTGATGAGGCTGGTCATACGTTTAAAGAAAACGCACTGAGTCTTTTCATTCTATTAATTGTATTTTTTAAGCCAACGCGCCCCCGTGAACTGTCAGATCTGACAGTTCACGGGGGCTGCATTCCTCTTTACGCTGGGATCAACGCTCGACGACATCGTTGAGCACGAGATGAACCCTCAGCGAAGGAATGCCCAGATGAAAAAATCAACCAGTCGTACACCCAACGCCACTATCGGAACGTGCACCGCTGATCTTGGCGAGCGCGACAAGTTTGTGGGCGACGAAAATAAAATGAAGTTATACAAGGATCCTGATGAAGGTCGCTGGTATGCAATGGCCACCCATAACGTCAAGGAAGATGAACTTCGTTTTTACGATCTCGACCTCATCATTCCTTTTGATGGAAATGTGGAGAACAAGGATTACGAAATTGATGACGATTTCGCCAACCCGAAAACCGTAAAGGCGATCTTTTGGAAGCGCAATGGACCGGGCGTCGAAGCGTTCATTGCTAAAACGGGTCGTTTAACCTGCACCATCGACGAAAGTACCGAGCAAGCCACCGCCACCTTCGAGTTCAAGACAAAGAACCTGGACGTTATCGTGACCGAAGGGGTGTTCGACCTTGAAGGCTTTGATCCAAGCCTCACCGGACCTATGGACCTCAAAGCGTCTGGCGACTTCACAGCGGCTATTCAAGACGGCGAGATCACGAAAGATTACAGCGCCAGTGAGCTTGCCCTTTCCTGGCAACACGGTAACGACACTAATTTTCCGGCTCCGCATTGGTGGGCCTGGTCCAAGCAGTCGGGCTCCCCTAATGTCGTTATCGCCCTGTTTATCGCGGACACGCTTGAGATCAACAAGAAGTACACGCTCACCCGGGACAGTGCTGAAGTTCGGGCGATGTACATCGATTTTGATCCCTCCGGGATACGGAGTCATGTCTCAATCGACGGGACGCTCATACTCACCTCCGTTCCGCCACAGGGTTCATCTACGGGCGTCTTGACCGGTACCATCAATTTCGAAGCCGAACACTCCGACGGGGCAAAAACCATCGAGGTGGAAAACGGGGTGTTTAATTTCAACGGCACAAAACACTGACTTGAGTGCTTTTGAAAAAGGTTAAAAACCCCGCACTTGCTGCATCACTCACGGCAGGGCTATGGTGCTGCAAAGCCCCTGACCGTGAGTCTTCATGCCCTTCCTCGCCCGCACCCACCCTCGCCTGTCCGCCGCCGCCACCCTCGGTGTCGCGGCAGGCATTCTGGCTCCGGCCGATTCGGTCATCAGCAAAATCCTCATTGGCTGGAATGTCGGGGTCTGGACTTATCTGATCCTGATGATCTGGCTCGCCGCACGCGCCAAGGCGCCTGACGTAAAGCGTATTGCCGAGGTCGAAGACGAAAACGCCGGCCTGGTGCTGTTTGTAGTGTGCATCGCCGCGCTTGCCAGCCTCGCGACCATCACCTTCGAACTGGCCGGCAGCAAAGAGCTGGAAACCAATCTCAAACTGCTGCATTACGGCTTTACCGCGTTGACCATCATCGGTTCATGGTTGTTGATCGGGGTGATTTTCAGCGTGCATTACGCTCGCCTGTTCTACACCTGGGACGGCAAGGACCTGGCGTTGCGCTTCGCTGAAGGACTCGAAACCCCCAATTACTGGGACTTTCTGTATTTCTCTTTCACCATCGGCGTGGCGGTGCAGACTTCGGACGTGGGCGTGGCGACCCGGAGCATGCGCAAGATTGTGCTGGCGCAATCATTGATCGGATTTCTGTTCAACACGGCGATTCTCGGGTTTTCGATCAATATTGCAGCGGGGTTGTTTGGCTGAGGGCTGCACAAACGTTCTAGCCACACAAATCGCCGCAAGCATTAAATAAGTTTGCAATCCGTCTATCAGGTGCAGCATGACCACTCACAACTGGATCGATCTGACCCAGGACGCCGATACCGGCATCGAAACCCTGCGCGCGCATTTCGAAGGCCATGCCTACGATCCGCACTGGCATGACAGTTATCTGGTGGTTTTGACGGAGCAAGGGGTTCAGCAGTTTCACTGTCGGCGAACAAAGCACCAGAGCACGCCGGGCAAGGTGTTCCTGCTCGAACCGGGTGACATCCACGACGGCGACGCACCGACCGACGATGGTTTCACCTACCGCATGTTGTACCTCGATCCACAGTGGCTGAAACGTGAACTCAGTGCAGTCTTCGAAAATGCCACCGACAACAGTCAACTGAGTTTCGCCAATACGTTGGCCAGCGATAGCCGACTGGCCCACGCCACCAGCCTTGCGTTTCAAACCCTGCATCACGGTGAGCTGAAAATCGTTCGCCAGACCGCTCTCGACGGCTTGCTCGAACGCCTGACCAGCCACCTGCATTGGCGCACTCGTTACGGTGATGACCCACGCCTGCCGCTGGTGGCCCAGAGGGCTCGGGAGTATCTGCACGCCAACGCTCAATACGACATCGGCCTGGACCAACTCGCAGTCGCGACAGGCGTCGACCGCTTCCGACTGACCCGCGCATTCAAGGCGGCCTATGGGCTCGCACCCCACGCCTATCTGGTGCAATTGCGCCTGTCCAAGGCTCGGCGAATGCTCTCCAGCGGCGTGCAACCGGCGGCGGTGGCGATGGAGTTGGGTTTTGCCGATCAAAGTCACTTGGGACGCTGGTTCGTCCGGGCTTATGGGATGACGCCGGCGCTGTACCGCAAGCGCTGCTCAAATGTTCCAGACGCGTGATGCTTTAACCGTAAAAATCGACTCCGGGGAATGAATCTTCTGGAGCTCTGATAATGCTAGCCACCGCCACGTCTTTTTTACCGTTTGTGCTGTTTGCCTTTGTTGCCTCTATCACGCCAGGGCCGACCAACATTCTGGTGCTCAGCAATAGCGCCCGATTTGGCTTCAAGTCCGCGCTGCCGATCGTTCTCGGAGCCTGCACCAGTGCGGCGTTGCTTGTGTGGCTGGCAGGTAGCGGCATTTCTCATTCCCTAAAGGAGCATTCCGATGTCCAGCAGGTAATGCGCTGGGTCGGGGCGTTCTGGCTGAGCTATCTCGCATGGCAAATTTTTCGGGCGTCGGCGCAGGTGACTGACCCAAAGTCATCACCAGTACAGATCGGGTTTTGGGGCGCAGCGGCATTGCAATGGGTGAATCCCAAAACCTGGATGATGGCCATCGCGGTTGTCAGTGTATTTGCCGATGACCACAATAATCGGCAAATTCGGCTACTAACGTTGTCTGTCATCTTTTTTTGCGTTTCGCTTCCATGCCTGACAAGTTGGGCATGGTTGGGAACCGGCGCCCGATTACATCTTGATTCGCCAATAAAGCGTCAAAAACTTAACCAATTCATGGCACTGCTTTTATTTGTGTCTGCCTGGTTAAGTTTTATACCTGGTTAAACTACAAGCCGTTGATTCAACGCATCGAATAGTTCACAAAAATCATCAACTGTAAACTGTCAGCTCTGACAGTTTACAGTCAGTCGTCAGTTGGGGTTTTATACCTCATCCAGGATTAGGACTACTCAGTCTTTGGATTCCACACACCACCCTTCTGGAGATACTCTCATGAGCCAAGCAGCGCTAAAAACATTCGCGACGATCCGGCCAGCCACTGCGCAGCCTTATTTTTCCGCGGCAGTAAACGGATCGTCCATCCCTCAATATGCCCACATCAAGCAGCCCCCCCAACTTGAGTTTCGAGCGACATCCGCCCCGACCTTTAAATGGGTGGAGTACCCGAACGGTACTTTCTTGCGGTTAAACGCCGACCACACTGAAAACGGTTTGACCAGAAGCTTTCAGATCGTTTTTTGGGTAAAGCCAACATCGACCACTTACACAATAAGCGAGTACAGCGACACGATCGCCCTCACTTACTATTCCGATCCCGTGAATGCTGCTTTGCACCTCGGTGTCGGTGGTTCAATCACGATAGAATATGACGAAGCAGAGGAGACACTCAGCGGAAAATTCAATGGATTGTTTGATCATGGAGGTGATGGAGGTGCCGATATCTTCCCGATCGACGGGTCTTTTTATGCTACTGGTTGTAAACCCACTCGAACATAGAGTCCGTTCAAATATGCGATCAAAATGAAGCTTGACGTTAAAGCCAGCCTGTTATGTCCACCGTTTGATGTATTTGCAAAAAATAAACCGATGCCTGAACAGGCATCGGTTTATTTATGCATTGGATTCGAATGCGGTAGCTGAGAAGCTGACCTGAATCAAAACCGGTCAGCTTGACTGGCAGGGATTAATCTTAGGGTTCCATGCAAGATTTTTAGAAGTTGTAGCTCAATCCAATACTCCCCCCAGTTCCTGGTCAACTTTGTTGCCGCGACTGGTACCCACTTCGGCGTACACCTGCCATTTCCTGGCAGCAGGTATCCAGTTGAGTCCACCCGTCAACTCAACGCTGTTGCTGGACTGATCATTATCAAATTCAATATCGTTGACACTGACGCGATTGTTATTGACGAACTCACGACTGACCGCGGCGCGTACCCGGGGCTGAAGCTTGCTTCCGTTGAGCAGAGCTATCTCCCGCCCTACCGCCATACCGACTTTGCCGATCAGAGAACGGGTCTTGTCATTGTTCACGTGCAGGCCATTATTCAGGCTGTAGTCCTCGCCTCCCACTATGGCAGCCCCAACGTTTGCGGAAGGCTCAAAGAAGTAGCCATTGTCCAGGACAAAGTGCTTGCCGACCTCGACAGAACCGCTTACGCCTGTATTACTGAAGCTGCTCTTCGCATGGGAGTCATCGCTCATCGTGACGTTCACATCGTTATCAAAGCGGTTGACCTTTGCAACAATATCCACGTAATAACCCGTCGCTTCATCGAAATAGGTCAAGTAGGTTCCTGCATACATGCTGTCAATCGATCCGGTACTGCCGCTCGCCAGGTTCAGGTTAGTGGTACTTTTGCCGACAAATGCGCCGTAAAGCCATTGACCGTCCCCTATAGGCAAGGGGGCATCCACCCCGATCGCGACACCCGCCTGATTTTGCTTGTATCCATTACCGTAGGAATTTTTGACGTTGTATTGATTGCCGTAAGTTCGCATCCAGATACCGTATCCGGAACCCTCGGCATCCGCAGACAGTCGGTTGGCCGATGGTGCTTTCGGCTGAGTGCCGGCCATGCGCCGGTCCCCAAGACGAGTGTTCAGCGTCGTCATTTCCGCATAAATCACTGTTGGGACCGTCCCGGCTATGGCCATAGCCGTTGTTGTGCCCGTGCTTGGAGCCGGATTCTCTGCATCGGGTCGCAAGTACAGGCCTTCGCCATCCTTGACCAGTTTGTAGGCCAGGGCACCGACGTCGACCTGGTCGTTTTTCAGGGAGAACTCCGCGTCCCCGGAGGCGATGGTGCCTATCATGACTGGTGTACCACTGGCAGGCTCACTCCCGGTCGCGGCTACCTGTAACTCGTAACGCCCGGTTGCAGACTGTGTGACATTCAAAAAGTCGGACTTTCCGGCGGGCAGGTCAGCCCGCATATAGAATTTACCGTCGCCCGAGAGGTTCTCAATGTCCAGACTCGTGAAGTCTTCGGTCGTGCCAAAGCGAACACCGCCTCCTCCCAGTTTCAGATTTTTAATGGAGTTGCTACCCGCCATGTACCACTCGGCATCACGACTGATGGAGATGTCGCTGACACCGGTAACGGCTCCGTGGAAAACCGAGTTATTGTCCAGCGTCACCACGCCGGCTCCGAAACCCTGGACATTGCCGGTCAGGAAGCTTTGTGTATCAAGATTCACCGAATCAACGTTATTCAGATTACCGTTCAGGCGGGCATTGTTTCGCAGCACCACACTGGCACTACCGCCAGTAGCAACCTCAATGTTGCCTTCCAGCTCGCTGTTGTCGACCTGGAATCGGGCTGCGGCCCCCTCGATGACCTCAAGAATATTGTCATTGCCCCCAATCAGGCTCGAACCGTTTCGCACGTCGATCAGGACTGGCTGGCCGGTCGGCGTAGCGTAATTGACACTGATCGCGGCACCGGTTGTGCCTTGCACAGTTGAATGGTCCAGGGTTACCAGGCTTTGCCCCGTGACAGCGCCAGGATCCAGAAAAAAATCTTCCTCGAACATAATGCCATTCAGGCCGCCAACGACCTGGCTGCCTGCACTGATATTGGCGTGACCGCCAATCAACTCAAGACCGATGCCGTCCAAATCGGTGCCTTCCACCCGGGTATTAACCAGGTTCAATGTACTTAAAGAAGTGACTGCAGCACCGGAAAAACCGCCCAGCACGGAGCTATTGGTAACCGTCGCGACAGAACCCACAGGAATAAGCTGATCGCGTGCCAACGTCAATGCCGTGTTCTGACTGGTTAAAGTGCTATTTGTCACCGAGGCATGACTGTCCATTAATGCTAACGCCGCATCGAACCCCGTACTGGTCACTGTAGAGGAAGTCAGATTGATGCGGGCATTCGCAGAACCACTTATTTGCGACGTGATGGCTGTGTCAGCGTTAAGTGTTCCGCCACCGACGCTAATATCCAAAGCGCCCGCATTGTTTATATTGAGTTCGGCGGTAGCTGGAATAGTCCATTGTTCAGGCGTAGCGCCTGAGGATACTGTTTCTATCTCCCCTGGCAGCAGAGTCCTTGAATACGCGAAATCGGGTGCAGCGACCATAAAAAAAGTATATGAAATTGCACTGGTAAACTTAAAAAAAACAAACCCGGACTTGTTTTTAAACCTCATGGAAAACTACTCAATTAGTGTTTCTGTGGAACAGCGGAAGGAGGATCGACAGGCGAGCTTCTTCAGACCACCGTCATTGACAGCGTCGGAGATTATCTACATTTCAACGCCGGCTATGTAGGACAAATCTTTTTATAAGTCGGATAAATTCCTCGGACCCAAAACACACTGCGTATTTTTCACCAGCAGGAAGGAACTGCTGCGGGCCGGAAAAGCGTCACGCTTTCCCGGCAACCGCGGCATCACTGTTATTGATTAGCAGCTACAGGGCTGGGTCCCATCCAGGTTCAGACTCACAATACAAGTAGTCTGCGTTGAGTAAATAAACAGTCATCTCAGTAACCACCGATGTAGTCACTACTGGAGTCGAATACCAGACTTTCACGTAACCGGCATAAAATTCGGTTTCGTCTGGTGTAGTTGGCGGAGGTCGCGGGACATTCCTTATGACCGGGTCATAAGGTTCAACATCGAAGATCATTCCGGCGACCAACTCAGCTGCAGTAATTTTCCGGGTCCTTGTGAAATCGGTGTCTGTAGGAGCTGGTTGGCTATAATCTTCGGTTCGAAAGCCGCGCCAGTTGAAGGTTATATCCATATCCAATTCGAAATGAGGATTGGGTGGGATGCGGAATCGGGCCACGTGGTCGGTACCCGTCAAACTCGGGCAAATAATGAAATCATCCGGTGTATTATCTTCAGGCGGCCTTACGAACTCCGGCTTATCCAGAATAATGACCACTGTATTGACCGTCAGTGCTGTTTCTGCTGCCTTTTGATCATTGGTGCGATCAGGGCTTTCCGTCGTCCACCAGATCCGTTTCTGCCCAAGACCGCCAGGGTTAACAATGCCAGGGGTCAAATCCATCTCGATGATGGTATTGACATTAGTGGTGGTCAACGCCGTCGAGCCAACTACAACTTCACCCGCGTCCCCTCGATAATGCACAGTTACAAGCTCGTTCGATCCGGGGCCGGGTCCGGCCACGTTCCGCCGCTCTCCGGAGACAGATCAATGAAAATCGTGGCGGTTTGATTGACGTCCTGTGGGCCGAGTTCGTTGTCTGTAACGGGGGCTTGGCCGCGAACAATCAGCGGTTTCAACTCAGGGTTGATTTCTGCGGGAGGGTTGATCTGGTCAGGCGGATAGGGAACACCGACCACTGAGTAGTCTGTATCTACGGTGGTACTCGAATTGCTGATGGAGCTGCCACCCCGCATCAGATCAGCGGTGACCAACACCGGCAGGATATAGTCGGTACCGGTTTGTTTAGTAAAGTATTCGTTCTGCAATTTCGCCCAGGGAATGGTGAACAACAGTTGCATTAGTGTACCAAAAGTGAGGTCTTCGGCCGCTTCATCACCCCATTTCAAACTCACACTGTCGGTATTGAGTGCATTGGTCGGGCGCATTACCCTCACCTGTACCCCTAGGCGTACATCCGGGAGATCGATCAGATTGTCTGTCTGTGCTTGCAGAACGACAGGATCGCCCAGCACCGGCAACGGTAGAAACATGACATTTCTGTAGTTCACCGACCAATTGCTGAAGTTGCCCGCCACGTCAGTAAGACGAAACCAGATCTGAATCCTGCCGGTGGTCACCGCGCGAAGAACGTCCATCGGAACAAGGACTGAACCGCAGGCAGGTACAGGCCCATCGAAAATGGGCGCTACTTCGGGCGGGTCAGTTCGGGTACCGGCCGCATAAACTGTGAGTTGATCATTTGCATCGAAATTCACGTACGTCAAGTCGACAGTCACTTGCAACCCGGGTGCGTTGCCAGGGATTTCTGCCCACCTGTCGTCGATGTTCGTGCCAACAGTTTGCGCATTGGGAAAAGTCACCAGCGGAATCGATTTCAAACCGGGTGTCACACCCGGAACCGGCCCTGTCTGCAATGGTTTTGCCTGCCAAGGAGCTCGACGGTCAATAAAGAATTGAGCGATGTTGGATGTCAAACCATTGAGATTGCGCTGATAAATGACAACCCTTACCCAAATCGGTGTCGCCGTTTCTGGAGTCGCAGCCTCGCCCAGAAACCTCGCGGGTAGAGTCACCGGGAAAACCGCTGGCCTGCCTGCCACCGGTCCTAGTTGGACCCGTGCAAGCGTTTCAAAGTCCGCATTTGTCGGATTGGCAGGCGGCTGGATGCGCGTAACCTGTACTGCCACTGTGTCATTGTCATGGGGGCCATCCCAAGTCGTCGTCGATATTTCGAGCGACAAGTCCCGCCCTGCAGGAATCGCAGCAAACGGAATAATATCGGCGTTCGACCCACGACCGTCCGGCACTGTGGGGACGGGGGCAAACCGTAAGCTGCCTGCTCCTCCGGATACGCCTGCCTCACTATCCTGATAAGTTGTCATTTGTATTCTCCATTACGATGAAAGTTTAATGAGAAACTACAAGTCCCCGATAAAGCGCTCTAACCATCTCGGTTCTTGCAGTCAAACATTCGTTACGACTCCACAACATGCGTTACTACATCCAGCTCGCACTCGAGCAAAATTCTTTCTCACCTGGAATAACCCTGTCTATTTTCACCAACCCTGTACGAGACCTGAACATCGGAATGCCATTTCGCACCAATGTATAAGTTGCCAGTGCCGAATCATTATTCGTCATGGGCTCGATATGAGGAATGAACGGTCTGACAACAATCAATACGTTATTTTTATCTCTGACGTCCGCCGCAGTGACCGTGCCCGAAAACCTGGTTAATGGTGTTAGTGCGGCACCTGAGCCGTTCAGCGAATCCCATCCCTGCCACATGAGTTCAATAATATCCAGTGGCTGAAAGCGATCATCAAACGGGATGAATATTCGAACCCCCTCCCAAATGTATAACGCCTCTGGATCGGAATTACTCTTATGGCAGTGGATATACCCCCATAAACTGGCATCAGGAAATATGGGTTCTTTAAGCACCAGCGGTGGTGGCGCAAGGGTGAACGTCAAACGCCGAGAGGGTGAAGTTGTAGGGTTAGGCGTCCGTACAATATAAAAAACTTCAAATGAAGCCGTGTTGGGCAGTGATGCCGGCGGTACCAGGATAAAAAACTCGGGGGCGCTATCTGCGGCACCGTATGTTCGTTGCGCGACCGAATCGGTGATGCCAACTATATAAATGTCGACCGTGTGCGTCCGCCCCCCTGCTGGAAAATCGGGCCAGCGAGGAACGATGACTTCGATGCCTCTTTCTTTCGCATCTGACGGCAGTGCTCCCATCGGGTCCGAGGGATCGACGCCCACAACACCGGGAATATCCACCAAAACCCCCGAATCGGAGGCCGTTGTGGCAGATGTTCGTTTCGGGTCGTTAGTCAATGGCATCGAGTCTCTCGCCTTGAACCTGTTACGTTCGATTTATAGAAATTAGATACTTACGCACCGCACTTGCCTACTGTCAGATCTGACAGGTATTACGACCGCCCGTCGGAAAAACTCGTTATCCGGCGGTTGCAATCATCATCTGCCAGTTGACGGCGAAGCCCGTTATGGGGTTTCCTGAAACCGGTTTCAGTCATTTCAGGCTGAATCCCGAACGCTTCTAAGAACAAGGTCCATCTACGTGAACGACTTTTCCGCCGCCCAGCGCAGCCGCGTCACCATGCTCGACGTCGCCGAACACGCTGGCGTCTCCAAGGCCAGTGTCTCGCGCTTCATCGGCGATGACCGTGCCCTGCTCTCCGATGCCATTGCCCTGCGCATCGAACAAGCCATTGCCGAACTCGGCTATCGCCCCAACCAGATGGCCCGCGGCCTGAAGCGCGGGCGCACTCGCCTGATCGGCATGCTGGTGGCCGATATCCGTAACCCTTATTCGATTGCCGTGATGCACGGGGTGGAAACCGCCTGCCGTCGTCATGGCTACAGCCTGGTGGTGTGCAACACCGATCGCGATGACGAGCAGGAGCGCCAGCATTTGGCGTTGCTGCGTTCGTACAACATCGAAGGCTTGATCGTGAACACCCTTGGCCACCACCGCGATGAGTTGCGTGAACTGCACCGGGAGATGCCGATGGTGCTGGTGGATCGCAAGGTCGAACAGCTTGAGAGTGATCTGGTCGGCCTGGACAACCCGGCCGCGGTGGAAATGGCCATCGCCCATTTGCAGGAACGCGGGTATCGCGACGTGCTGATGGTGACGGAACCGTTTGACGGCACCAGTTCGCGGATTGAGCGGGTCGACAGTTTCAAGGCGCAGATCGGGCAGCGTCCGACGCTGACCGGCGCGGTGGTGGAAACCGGTAGTGAGTTGACTGCGCAGCTGAAAACCTTCCTCGACACACCTGGCTCGGGGCCGAAAGCGTTGTTTTGTGCCAATGGCATTGCGGCGTTGGCCGTTACTCATTCCTTGCGTGAGTTGCAGTGCAATCTGTTTGAGGATGTCGGGCTGATCGCGCTGGATGATCTGGATTGGTTTCCGTTGGTGGGCAGCGGGATTACGGCGCTTGCCCAGCCGACGGCGGAGATTGGCGCGAGCGCGTTTGAGTGTTTGCTCAAGCGGTTGCGCGGGGATGACGGGCCGGTGCGGAAGATGGATTTTTCGGCGCGGTTGATTGTGCGGGGGTCGACTCTTGGAAATCTTCGGTGAATGTTAGGGCCCTATCGCGAGCAGGCTCACTCCCACAGGTGTACGCATTCCAATGTGGGAGCGAGCCTGCTCGCGATGAGGCCCGAAAGCACACCCCATCACTTATGCCATTTTTTTTGAACAAAAATGAAACCGGTTTCAGAGGTGTAAAACAATGAATAAACCACCCGTCTCCATCAGTCTGTCGAGCTACGGCGCCGACCTGGTCCGCCAACGCGGCCAAGGCAGTTTTATCGAGGTATTGGCCGCGGCCGGTGCCACGCGTATTGAATGGCGCGAAGAGTTGCTGACCGATGAAGATCCGTTGCAACTGGCCGACGCTACCCAATCCCAAGGTCTGGAAAGCATTTATTCGTCGCCGATGGAATTGTGGCTCGCCGGTCAATCGAAACCCAATCCTGAACTGGTCACCACCCTCCAACGCGCCGAAGCGTTTGGCGCCAAATGGCTGAAAGTCTCCCTGGGTTACTTCACCGACAACAACGATCTCCAGGCCTTGAGCCGAATCCTCGCGCAAAGCCCGGTGCAGCTGCTGGTGGAAAACGACCAGACCTTGCACGGCGGCCGTATCGAACCGTTTCAACGGTTCTTCGGCGATGTCGAGCAGCACAATCTGCCGATCAAAATGACCTTCGACATCGGCAACTGGCAATGGCAGGACCAGTCCGCCGCCAGCGCTGCGCGGTTGCTCGGCCGGCATGTCGGCTATGTGCATTGCAAAGCTGTTGCGCGGCGGGCCGACGGCAAACTGGTCGCCATCCCGCCGGCCGCCTGCGACGTGCATCTGTGGGAACAACTGCTGCGGCACATGGCCCAAGGCGTAATGCGTGCGGCGGAATATCCGCTGCAAGGCGATGACCTGGTGCGGTTGACCACCGAGCACGTCGCCACCCTCGCCCGCCTCGGTCAATCCCGCCTGGAGAGTGCTCATGTCTGAGTTCGACATCCTGTCGTTCGGCGAAACCATGGCGATGTTTGTCGCCCAGCAGAACGGTGATCTGGCGGCCGTCAGTCAATTCCACAAGCGCATTGCCGGGGCGGACAGCAACGTCGCGATCGGCCTGTCGCGGCTGGGTTTCAACGTAGCGTGGTTGAGCCGGGTGGGTGCCGATTCGCTGGGGCGGTTTGTCGTCGACACGTTGAAAAAAGAAGGCCTGGATTGCAGGCATGTCGCCATCGACCCGGCGCACCCGACCGGATTTCAGCTCAAGTCCCGCACCGAGGATGGCAGCGATCCGGCGGTCGAGTATTTCCGTCGCGGTTCGGCGGCCAGTCATTTGTCGGTGCAGTCGATCTCCCCGCCATTGCTCAACGCTCGGCATTTGCACGTCACTGGTATTCCTCCGGCGCTGTCCGCGTCCGCCCGGGAGATGTCGTTTGAACTGATGACCCGCATGCGCAATGCCGGGCGCAGCGTTTCGTTTGATCCGAACCTGCGCCCGAGCCTGTGGGCCAGCGAGCTACTGATGATCCGCGAAATCAATCGCCTCGCCGCCCTCGCCCATTGGGTGTTGCCGGGGTTGAGTGAAGGCCGGTTGCTGACCGGGTTTGAAGACCCGGCGGATATCGCAGCGTTTTATCTCGATCAAGGTGCTGAAGCGGTGGCCATCAAGCTCGGGCCGCACGGTGCGTATTACCGCACGCATCAGGATGAGGGGTTTGTCGCGGGCGTGCCGGTGGCAACGGTGGTCGACACGGTTGGGGCTGGCGATGGCTTTGCCGTCGGCATGATCAGCGCCTTGCTGGAAAACCACAGCTTTGCCGATGCCGTGCAACGGGCCAACTGGATTGGCAGCCGGGCGGTGCAGAGTCGGGGGGATATGGAGGGGTTGCCTACCCGAGCCGAGATGTCTGCTGAATTTGAGATAGCTGTTCGCGGGCAAGCCTCGCTCCTACAGGATCACGCACCACTGTAGGAGCGAGGCTTGCCCGCGAAGAGGCCCGCACAGTCACTGAAGATTTGTAACCCGTTACCTGCTGCGACAAAAACAACAAGCTCAGGAGCACCATCATGAAAACCGCCTCACTCGCCACCCGCCGCTGGTGGTACATCATGCCCATCGTCTTCATCACCTACAGCCTGGCGTATCTGGACCGCGCCAATTACGGGTTCGCCGCCGCCTCCGGAATGGCCGCCGACCTGATGATCACCCCCGGCCTGTCGTCGATGCTCGGCGCGCTGTTCTTCCTCGGTTACTTTTTCTTCCAGGTGCCGGGCGCGATCTATGCGCAGAAGCACAGCGTGAAGAAGCTGATTTTCGTCAGCCTGATCCTCTGGGGCGGGCTCGCCACATTGACCGGCATCGTCTCCAACGCTTATTGGCTGATCGTGATTCGCTTCATGCTCGGCGTGGTCGAAGCCGCGGTGATGCCGGCGATGCTGGTGTACCTGTGCCACTGGTTCACCCGTGCCGAACGCTCCCGGGCCAACACCTTTCTGATCCTCGGCAACCCGGTGACCATGCTCTGGATGTCGGTGGTGTCGGGTTACCTGGTGCAGCATTACAGCTGGCGCTGGATGTTCATCATCGAAGGGTTGCCGGCGGTGCTGTGGGCCTTTATCTGGTGGCGCCTGGCCGATGACCGTCCGGCCCAGGCCAAGTGGCTGACCGACCAGGAGAAGCACGATCTGGAAAGCGCCCTCGCCGCCGAACAGGTCGGCATCAAAGCGGTGAAGAACTACGCCGAAGCCTTCCGCTCGCCGAAAGTGATCATCCTCGCGCTGCAGTTTTTCTGCTGGAGCATTGGGGTCTACGGGTTCGTGTTGTGGCTGCCGTCGATCCTCAAGGCCGGCGCGCAGATGGACATGATCGAAGCCGGCTGGCTCTCGGCGCTGCCGTACCTGGCCGCGGTGATCGCCATGTTGCTGGTGTCCTGGGGCTCGGACAAATTGCAGAAGCGCAAACGCTTCGTCTGGCCACCGCTGCTGATTGCCTCCATTGCGTTCTACGGCTCCTACGCCTTGGGCGCCGAACATTTCTGGTGGTCCTACACGCTATTGGTGATCGCCGGTGCCTGCATGTATGCGCCGTATGGACCGTTTTTTGCGATCGTTCCGGAAATCCTTCCGGCCAACGTTGCCGGGGGTGCCATGGCGTTGATCAACAGCATGGGTGCGCTGGGTTCGTTTGGCGGTTCGTATCTGGTCGGTTACCTGAACAGCTCCACCGGGTCGCCCGGCGCTTCGTATTTGCTGATGAGCGGCGCATTGATGCTCTCGGTGGTGCTGACGATTTCCCTCAAGCCCGGCGCCAGTGACCGGGTCGTCGCCAAGGCCGCTGCGCAACGGCCAGCGGCTGCTCACCCTTGAATTGAAGTTGAGATGATGACGATGAAAAAGCAGGTCGTGCTGTACAAGAAACTTTCGCCGCTGTTGATGGCTCGCCTGCATGAACACACCGACGTGACGCTGATCGACAACCTCAACCCGGAGGGTATCGCACAACTGCGCGCCGCCCTGCCCCGTGCCCACGGCCTGCTCGGTGCGAGCCTGAAGCTGGACGCCGAACTACTCGACATGGCGCCGAATCTGCAAGCCATCGCCAGCGTCTCGGTGGGCGTCGACAATTACGACATCGACTACCTGACCGAGCGGCGCATCCTGCTCAGCAACACGCCCGACGTGCTGACGGAAACCACGGCTGATACGGGTTTCGCGCTGATTCTGGCGACGGCCCGGCGGGTGGTGGAGCTGGCCAACATGGTCCGTGCCGGGAAATGGACTCGCAACATTGGGCCGGTGCATTTTGGCACCGATGTGCACGGCAAGACGCTGGGCATCATTGGCATGGGGCGGATTGGCGAGGCGTTGGCGCAACGTGGGCATTTCGGCTTTGGCATGCCGGTGATCTACCACAGCCATTCGCCGAAACCGGCGGTTGAGCAACGATTTGATGCTGAGTACCGCAGCCTGACCGAGCTGTTGCAGCAGGCGGATTTCATTTGCCTGACCTTGCCGCTGACGGCTGAGACCGAAGGCTTGATTGGCGCCGAGGAATTCGCCTTGATGCGGGCGGAGAGCATTTTCATCAATATTTCCCGGGGCAAGGTCGTGGATGAAGTGGCGCTGATCGAGGCGTTGCGCACCGGGCAGATTCGCGCGGCCGGGCTGGATGTGTTTGAGCGTGAACCGCTGAATCTGGATTCTCCGTTGTTGGCGTTGAACAACGTGGTGGCGACGCCGCACATGGGGTCGGCAACGCATGAGACGCGGGAGGCGATGGCTGGGTGTGCGGTGGATAATCTGCTGGCCGCGTTGGCTGGGGATCGGCCTGCAAATTTGGTGAATGTTGGGGCGTGGTCCGAAGCGTAAGAATTTCGTCGTCTGTCAGTCAGCCTTCGCGGGCAAGCCTCGCTCCTACACTGGGTTTGTGGGGTTCACAAAAACCCTGTAGGAGCGAGGCTTGCCCGCGAAGAGGCCAGCACAAACAACACAAAACTGTCAGGCACGCCGTGCTTCGAGCAGGTCCGCCGCACATAAGGCAATCCGCCGGCAGGCATCCGCCAGTTTCACTTGATCCACTACCAACCCGATCCGGATATGCCCCGCCGCACTCGGTCCGAAAGCCTCCCCGGCGAGTACGGACACGCCGTAACCTTCCAGCAAGCGCTCGGCAAATCCTTGGGCGCACAACCCGGTCGGGCGCACATCCACCATCACAAACATCCCGCCATCCGGCTGGATCGGGCGAATACCCGCGCAACCACTCAACCTGGCGCACACCAAATCGCGACGCTGACGGTATTCCTCACGCATCAGCGCCACTTCCGGCAGGTCTTCATCCAGCGCCACTTGCGCGGCTTTCTGCACAAAATCCGGAATGCCGAACAGCATGCACAACGACAAATGCACCAGGTGTTCGGCGAGCATTTTCGGGCCGATTGACCAACCCACCCGCCAGCCGCTCATGGCGTGGGATTTGGAAAGACTGTTGATCGTCGTGGTGCGTTCGGCCATGCCCGGCAGGCTCGCCGGGCTGATGTGTTCTCCCTCGAACAAAAGATCGCTGTAGACCTCGTCGCTGATCAGCCACAGATCATGGCGCACGCACAACGCGGCCAGCGATTGCCAGGTCTTGAGCGGCAAACTGGCACCCGACGGATTGTTGGGGCTGTTGAGCAACAGGACGCGGGTCTTCGGCGTGATCAGCGCCGCCACATCCGCCGGGTCAACGCGAAAGCCGTTCTCCGGCCGCACCGCCACTGGCACCACTTTGGCGGCGCAGGCGCCGAATACGCCTTCGTAAGTCACGTACATCGGCTCAGCGACGATCACCTCATCGCCCGGATCGAGCAGGCATTGCGCAACCGAATACACCGCACATTGCGCCCCCGGAAACACGATCACATGATCGGCATCCACCGCCTGACCACTGCGCTGTCGATGGCGCCGCGCAACGCTGTTGCGCAACCCGCGGCTGCCGCGCACTTCCGGGTAATGCGTGTCACCGGCCCGCAAACTGTCGATGGCCGCCTGGACGATGGGCGGCGGCGTGTCGAAATCCGGATCGCCGATCGACAGCAGCAGCACATCGATTCCTTGCTCGCGCATTTCCAGCGCTCGGTCATGAATCTGCCAGGCTGCTGCTCCGTCGCCGGCGATTCGTTGGGTCAAGGCTGAATAGCGCATGTGTTTCTCCTGTCGCGCGCGGACTTCCAGACTCAACCCTATCTCAAATCACGAAACGCGCCACCATCGCATTCAAATCCACCGCCAGGCGCGACAGCTCATGGGTCGCGGCACTGGTCTGATGGGCACCGGCGGCGGACTGAGTCGCGAGGTCGCGGATGTTCACCAGGTTACGGTCAACTTCACGGGACACCTGGGCCTGTTCTTCCGAGGCGCTGGCGATCACCAGGTTGCGTTCGTTGATCAAGTGGATCGACTGGGTGATTTGCTCCAGTGCCACACCGGCGGCGCGAGCCATTTCCAGAGTACTTTGGGTGCGCTGATTGCTTTGCTGCATCGATGAGACGGCTTCGCCCGTGCCGTTCTGGATGCCGGCGACCATTTTTTCGATTTCCTGGGTCGATTGCGCGGTGCGATGGGCCAGGGCCCGGACTTCGTCCGCGACCACGGCAAACCCACGTCCGGCTTCACCGGCACGCGCCGCTTCAATCGCCGCGTTGAGGGCCAGCAGGTTGGTCTGTTCGGCGATGGCGCGGATCACGTCCAGCACTTTGCCGATGTCGCGACCCTGAGCGGCCAGGCCTTCGATCATCAGCGAAGTGTTTTGCACGTCGTGGGTCATGGTCTGGATTGCGTCGACGGTTTCCACTACGCGGTCGCGGCCTTCGCGCGCGGCCTGGGTCGACTGGTTCGAAGCTTCGGAGGTCGACACGGCGTTGCGCGCGACTTCTTCCACGGCGGCGGTCATTTCGTTGACCGCTGTGGCGGCCTGTTCGATTTCGTTGTTCTGTTGTTGCAGGCCGCGAGACGCTTCCTGGGTCACGGTGCTCAACTCTTCAGCTGCCGCGCCCAGTTGCGTGGCGGAACCGGCGATCTGTTCGATGGTTTTGCGCAAGTTACCCTGCATGACAGACAAGGCGCCGAGCAGACGGGCCGGTTCGTCCTTGCCGTCGATCTCGATGGCTTTGCTCAGGTTGCCGCCGGCAATGGTTTCGGCGGCCTGCACGGCGCGATTGAGCGGCGTAACGATGCTGCGGGTCAACAGCCAGGCGAGCAGCACGGTCATGAGCGAGGCCACTACCGACACCGCGATGATTCCGTTCACGGCAGTGTTGTAGTTTTCTTCAGCGATCACACCGGCCGCTTTCGCGCCATCCTGGTTGTACGCCACCAGTTTATTGAGCTGTTCGCCCATCTGGTCAGTGCCTTCCTTGATCCGAGTGTTGATCAAGGTGCGCATCTCATCCACCTTGTTCTGGCGCGACAGGTCCATCATCTCGCGCTGCGCTTGCATGTATTTGTCCAATGTCGCACTGAACACCTTGTACAGCGCCGCTTCGTCCGGGCCTGCCGGCAACTCGGCGTAGCTGGCCTGTGCCTTGCGTGCCTTGTCGGTGAGCACGCCAATTCGGGTTTCAGCCTCTTGCAAGCTCGCCGGCTCGCGGTTGACCAGAATCCGGAACGACAAAATGCGCATGCGCAGGATATTTTCGGTGACATTGCCCAGGTAGCTGACGCTGGGCAGTTGGGTGCTGCCCATGTCGACCGAGGACTGGCGGATGATCGACATGCGATTCACCGCAAAAACGCCCAGTACGATGACGAGCAAGGCAATGAAGGCAAACCCCAGGAAAGCTCGAGGCGCGATATTCAGATTACGCAGGGACATAGGACGATACTCGGGTGATTGAGGCGGCGAGCGTCCTTGCGGTGATGGCTGAGTGGCGGGCGTTGGCGCGCGCGGGGTCAGCTTGGCGCCACTGTTGTAATAGGTTTGTGTGCGCCTATTGGGTGTATCGGCTGGGGATGAGGTTTTATGCGGGGAATTGGGAAAAATATTTCAAGGGGCTGCAAGTGTTTCAACCTTGAAACACACATCCCTGTAGCAGCTGTCGAGCCTGCGAGGCTGCGTTCGGCTGCGAAGCAGTCGTAAAACCAGACAACGCGGTCATTCAGGCAAACCGCATGTTTCGGATTGGCGAGGACTGCGTCCTCGAACGCAGCCTCGCAGGCTCGGCAGCTGCTACAGGAATGGATTGACTTCAGGATTTGCGAGCGGCCATTCGCCAAACCCGCGCGATATCACTGGCGCGATCTTGCAACAACCGCGGTGCCTCGGCACAGGCCTGTTCCAGCGTCATTGGCCCACTGGCTAACGCAAACGCCGCATCGATGCCATGCGCATACAAATCCTGATACCCCTCGCCCAACGTCCCCGCGATCACAATCACCGGCACGCTTTGCTCTCGGGCAATACGCGCCACGCCGAACGGCGTCTTGCCGCGCAAGGTCTGCGCGTCGAAACGTCCTTCGCCAGTGATCACCAGATCGGCGCCCTTCACCGCCTCAGCCAACCCGACCAACTCGGCGACGACTTCCACGCCGGCCTTGAATTGCGCCTCCAGAAATGCCTTGGCCGCGAACCCCAGACCACCCGCCGCGCCGCTGCCCGGTTCGTCCTTGACGTCTTTGCCCAATGCCTGTGCGCACAGCCCGGCGAAGTGTCCAAGGGCTGCATCCAACTGCTGAACCTGCTCAGGCGATGCGCCTTTCTGCGGACCAAAAATCGCTGAAGCGCCGTGGGGACCGCACAGGGGATTGTTGACGTCGGCGGCGATGTCGAAGCGCACGTTGGCCAGGCGCGGATCGATTTGACTCAGGTCGATCCGAGCCAGTTGCGCCAAGTCCAAACCGCCCGGTGCCAGCGTCTGCCCTTGGGCGTCCAACAATTTAACGCCCAGCGCCTGCATCGCCCCGGCGCCGCCGTCGTTGGTGGCGCTGCCGCCAATGGCCAGGATCACCCGTTGCGCCCCGGCATCCAGCGCCGCACGAATCAGCTCGCCGGTGCCAAAGGTGCTGCTGATACACGCATCGCGTTGCCCCGGCGGAACCAATTGCAGGCCGCTGGCTTCGGCCATTTCGATGATCGCGGTGTGGGTTTGCGGCAACCAGCCCCACGCGGCATCGACGGTGGTGCCGAGCGGGCCGCGAACCTGCGTCCTGTGCATTTCGCCTTCACACGCCGCCAGAATCGACTCGACCGTGCCTTCGCCGCCGTCGGCCATCGGGCATTTGACCAACTGCGCGTCGGGCCAGACCTGCGCCAGGCCAAGGGCAATGGCGTCGGCCACACCCTGGGCACTCAGGCTGTCCTTGAACGAATCGGGGGCGATGACGATTTTCATGCGAATTCTCCAGTTCCAATGCGTTCCATGCTGCCAGCAGCCCCGAACAATAACGCCGGTCCGCTGCACAAGCGGGTGTGGCGTTTATTGTTCATTTTCACAAAGCCCTGCCGACGTACACACTTGTTGTAGCAGCTGCCGAGCAGCGCGAGGCTGCGTTCGAGGACGAAGTCCTCGCAAATCCGGTATATACGGTTTGTCTGATTCACCGCAGCGGATGATTTCACGACGGCTTCGCCGCCGAACGCAGCCTCGCGCTGCTCGGCAGCTGCTACAAAATTGGGGGTTGTCAGTCGGTTGGGGGGAGGAGCTGCACGCCCAGGTACAGCGCAAGCATCCCGTCCAGTTTCAGCGGATCAACCCCACTCAACTCGGCAATCCGCTCCATCCGATAGCGCAGGCTATTGCGATGAATCCCCAACGCCTCCGCACACGCCTGGCTCTGCCCGTCGTGTTCGCACCAACTGCGCAAGGTCGCCAGCAGTTGGCCGTTGCCGTCCTTGGCGATGACTTTGCGCAGTGGCTTGAGCAGCTCATCCAGCGCGTCGTCATTGCGATGCCGCCACAGCATCACCGGCAGCCGATAACGGTGGAGCGTCAGCAACCGCGAACGCGGCAACACATCGCGCCCATACGCCAGCAAGTCGCCGACCCGTCGATAGCAACGACGCAGCCCCGACAATCCATCCGCCTGCCCACCCACGGCAATGCGCAAAATGTTCCAGCCCAGACCGTCGAGCTTCTCCAGCAGCCGATCATTCTCGATCGCCTGACTTGCCGGTCGGCACCAAAGCAACGACGACTTCGCCGAACTCACGCACCAACTGTCCGGGTAACGTGATGTCAGCCAAGCACTGAGCGCATCGACGGTTTGCCCCGGACCGTGCTCCATGCCCAACTCAAACAAATACGGCACCCGAGTCATCTGCGGCTTGAGTCCCAGTTGCTGCGCTTCATCCAGCAGTCGCGGCGAATCCCCCGCCTCGCTCAGCAGCAACGCCAACAGATCATCGCAACGCTGTCGCCGCCATTGCTGCTCGGCCTGCTGATTGCGCTGGCCCACCAGCATTTCGGCGGTCATCCGCACCAGCTCGGCGTAGGTGCGCAGTTGCTCAGGTTCGCCGGTAATCCCCAGCACACCGATCAAGCGTTGATCGAGCAGCAACGGCAGATTGATCCCCGGCTGCACGCCTTTGAGATGAATCGCGGTTTGCGCATCGATTTCCACCACCCGCCCGTTGGCCAGCACCAATTGCGCGCCTTCATGGCGGGTGTTGATCCTCTCCGGTTCGCCGCTGCCGAGGATCAATCCCTGACTGTCCATGACGTTGACGTTGTACGGCAGGATGGCCATCGCCCGGTCGACGATGTCCTGGGCCAGGTCGTGATCGAGTTCGAACATATCGGGATCCTTGGAAGCGTGATGGGACGGGGTTGTTCACCCGCACAGGGCTTGGTTGCAAACCCTGTGCTCAGGCACAAAGACAGCAACCCCGAGGGTGGCCGAGACTCTCTGGGCGATCAACGTTACCCTGCGCATCGCAAAAAATCATAATAAAGAGAGAGCCCGCCATGTCACAGAGCGCCGCCGCTACCCAGGCCATCGTTGACGACAAAAACGCCGTCTACAAACGCATTACCCTGCGTTTGATCCCCTTCATCTTCATCTGCTACCTGTTCAACTACCTCGACCGGGTCAACGTTGGATTCGCCAAACTGCAGATGCTCGACGCACTGAAATTCAGCGAAACCGTGTACGGCCTCGGCGCCGGGATCTTCTTCATCGGCTACGTGCTGTGCGGCGTGCCGAGCAACCTGGCCCTGACCAGATTCGGCCCACGGCGCTGGATCGCGCTGATGATGATCGTCTGGGGCACGCTCTCGACCTGCCTGCTGTTCGTCACCACCCCGACCGAGTTCTACACCTTGCGCCTGTTCACCGGCGCGGCCGAAGCCGGGTTCTTCCCGGGCGTGGTGCTCTACCTCTCGCAGTGGTTCCCGACCTTCCGCCGTGGCCGCATCATGGCGCTGTTCATGTCGGCGATCCCGGTCTCCGGCCTGCTCGGCAGCCCGTTTTCCGGCTGGATCCTCAACCACTTCGCCGCCGGCCAGGGCGGTTTGGCGGGCTGGCAGTGGATGTTCCTGCTGCAAGGCATTCCGACCGTGATCCTCGGCGCCCTCGCCTATTTCCTGCTGAGCGACAGTTACGCCAACGCCAAATGGCTCACGCCGTTCGAGCGTTCGGTGCTGGAAGCCGACCACGCCGAAGACCTGGCCAACAAACCAAAAACCAACACCGACTCGCTGCTGGCCGTGTTCAAGAACCCGGCGATCTGGGCGTTCGGCCTGATCTATTTCTGCATCCAGAGCGGCGTCTACGCGATCAACTTCTGGCTGCCGTCGATCATCAAGAACCTGGGCTTCAGCGATAACCTGGTGATCGGCTGGTTGAGCGCGATTCCGTACCTGCTCGCGGCGCTGTTCATGTTGATGGTCGGCCGCTCGGCTGACCTACGCAAAGAACGCCGCTGGCACTTGGTGGTGCCGATGCTGATGGGCGCGGTGGGTCTGCTGATCGCCGTGAACTTCGCCACCACGCCGGCCATTGCGATTCTCGGCCTGACCATCGCCACCATGGGCGCCCTCACCGGCTTGCCGATGTTCTGGCCAGTGCCGACAGCAATGCTGAGCGCGGGCGCGGCGGCGGGCGGTTTGGCGTTGATCAACTCCATGGGACAGATGGCGGGTTTCCTGAGCCCGTACCTGGTGGGTTGGGTCAAGGACAGCACCGGCTCGACCGATGCGGCGCTTTATCTGCTGGCGGGCGTGATTGTGTGCGGGAGCATGTTGGCACTGCGCATGACGCGGACGTTGCGGGTTTAAGGCTTCACTTCACCACGCGTGATCACCAACAAAAACGGCCCTTTCGGGCCGTTTTTCATTTCGCGCGTGCAGACACGCTTTACGGGGGGCAGACACACTTTTGTGGCGAGGGAGCTTGCTCCCGCTGGGCTGCGAAGCAGCCCCAAAACCATTCACCGAAGTGTTTCAGTCAAACCGCGCACACGATTACGACTGCTGCGCAGCCGAGCGGGAGCAAGCTCCCTCGCCACAGGTTTATGCGCTCTTCAGGATCTGGGTTAACTCTGCAGGCCGACGTTATCCAACACCCGGTTCGCCGCAATCTCCGCCACCATGATGCTATTGGAAATCCCCAAAAGCGCATAACGCGACTCGCCCTCCAGATGATCCACCAACTGATGGACCATCACATCGACCGAGGCCAGTGTCTCGACCAGATAAACCGCCAGGGTTTCGGTCGTGGCCTCCGGGTCCACGGAAAACAGGGTGCTGCGGGTTCGCGGGGTGGCTTTGATGTCGGCATTCGACGGGAAGTGGAAATCGAGCGCTCGCTCGGCGGCCTCGTTGAGTTTTTTGGAATCGGCGGTTTCGTAGGGGGAAACGTTGTCCGCTTCTGGTGGGTTTGGTGTTGGTTTGAACATAGATGAAACTCCTTGTGCTACCAAAAAAGGAGCCATCACCCTCGCTACCAAACGAAGGGTGGCGGCCATGCGCAGGTTGGTAGACCGGGCACAAGGAACCGGCGCGTCCGAAGACGCCCTGTGCATGACCACCATAAAAGCTGAGGCGGAAAGACGCCTCAATTGATGGTGCATTGCACTCTTGTGAAAAACCGGGCTACCAAACCCCATCGCTGTTTTCAGCGACGGGGTAACGATAAAACCCAGGCCCAAGGCGCACAAGCCGGCGGATTCTGGCGCAGTCGTAGGCAACGGCGCAAGGATGTGTAGCCTGAGTACGTGTCTGAAGGTGTCCGTTAAACAGTGCTGTTTATTACTGTCACGTCTGTGTCGTTAATTTCACTTTTCTGCGCGCAGGCGTTCTGGTATTTGATTGAGGCTTTCCCACCGGTAAAAGGATTTCGTCATGAGCTATCGCACGCTGGGTCATTCGGGTTTACAGGTGTCGACCCTGACACTGGGCACCATGATGTTCGGCGAACAGACCAGCACCGAAGATTCCCTGCGGATCATCGACAAGGCCTGGGACCAGGGCATCAATTTCATCGACACCGCTGACGTCTACACCGGCGGCCGTTCCGAAGAGATCGTCGGCGAAGCGATTGCCGGCAACCGGCACGAATGGGTGCTGGCGACCAAGGTCGGATTCGGCCCGGTGGATGGTGTGCCGAACCGCAGCGGGTTGAGCCGCAAGCATATTTTCAACGGCCTCGACGCCAGCCTGACGCGGTTGGGCACGGACTATCTCGACATCTATTACCTGCACCGCGAAGACCACAACACGCCGCTGGAAGTGACAGTGTCGGCGATTGGCGATCTGATTCGCCAGGGCAAGATTCGGTATTGGGGGTTGTCGAACTATCGTGGCTGGCGGATTGCCGAGGTGATTCGTGTGGCCGATCAACTGGGCGTCGACCGGCCGGTGATCAGCCAGCCGCTGTACAACATTGTTAACCGTCAGGCCGAGACCGAGCAGATCACCGCCGCGCAAAATTATGGTCTGGGCGTGGTGCCTTACAGCCCGTTGGCTCGCGGTGTGCTCAGCGGCAAGTACGCACCCGACGTGAAACCGGACGCCAACAGCCGCGCCGGTCGCGCGGACAAACGTATTCTGGAAACCGAGTGGCGGGTGGAGTCGTTGCGCATTGCCCAACAGATTCAGCGGTACACCCAGGAGCGTGGCGTGGGCATTGTCGAGTTCGCGATTGCCTGGGTGCTGAACAACGGCGCCGTGACGTCGGCGATTGTCGGACCGCGCACCGAGGAACAGTGGGATGCGTACACCAAGGCGCAGGCGGTGAAGATTACGACTGAAGATGAGGCGTTTATTGATTCGCTGGTCACGCCGGGGCATTCCTCGACGCCGGGGTTCAATGATGTGAGTCATTTTGTTTCAGGACGTAAACCGCGTACGGCATAGTATTTTCGCGAATGGGCTCGCACGTTGGATCTGTGTCATCTACTCATCTCTGCGGCAGCGAGCCCATTTGTGAAGGCATCAGCCGTAATGGCCAGGTAGAACCGGAATCAATAAACGCTGGTCAACTGAATCTGACGCAGGACTGAATTAAGACTAAACTCGGTCCTACTCAATCCAGCGAGGCTCACCCATGAAGCTTTCATCTCAAATCAAGCCGATCAGCTACCTGAAAAGCCACACTGCCGAAATCGTCAAAGCACTTACAGAGAGCCGCGAGCCCTTGGTGATTACCCAAAACGGTGAAGCGAAGCTTGTGGTCATGGACGTAAAAAGTTTCGAAGAGCAGGAAGACACCATGGCCTTGCTTAAGCTCTTGGCGATGGGAAATCGTGAGGTAGAAGACGGCAAGTTTCGCGATGCCGAAGATGTCTTTGCTGAACTGGACAGGGCTGACCCTCAATGAGTTTAAAGGTCGTCATTCTTCAGTCTGCCGAGATTGACCTGAAAGAACTTCGTATTTATCTCATCCAACAGTTCTCTACCCAAACCTGGCAAAGCACCTATGCCGATCTGAAGGCCGCCATCCGCTATTTGGGGACACAGCCCTATTCAGGATCGATGCCGGAGGAAATCAAGAAACTTAATCTGAGTCAGTATCGACAAACCCTGTCAGGGATGAACCGGATCATCTATGAGATTCGAGAGCAGACGATCTATGTCCACATCATTGCTGACACCCGAAAGAGTCTGCCTGCACTGCTGATGAAGCGGCTGCTTCAAGGGTAGTCCCACCACTCCTCCAAGCCTGAAAATACAAGCGAGCCTGCTCGTGAAGAAGCCCTCAAACCCGACACCTCTCGCACCGCAATGGTGCGTCGCCCTATAAATTCCGCCCATTTCCATGACTCTCCAGTCCCGTTTTGACCCACTCTCAAAAATAAACCTGCCCTTCGTCGGTGCGTTCCCCCCTGAAAGCGCTGTGCCTTTACCCTCTTCTCACTGATTGTCGAACAATTTCGCCACTTGACCTGTCCCGCTCTAGGATCTGGCCTAGACTCATTTTCGCGAGGTAAAACCGGTCAGTCATCTGGTGGTAAGAAACTCGAAACTTTTGGTCCTGGCAGGGGGTCAGGTTAAAGGTAGGGCCACAGCGACTGGTGCATTCCTTGCAACGGCCCCTCCACCCTTTCTGCATTAGCGCATTGGGCAGCATTGCTCACCGATGCGTAGCGCGTTTGCGCCCGGCCACAGGATTTGGCCACGAACACCGTTTGTGTCAGACCTGGAATTAGATCAACAACACGGGAGATTCATATGATTAGTGCGGCTTTAGATATTCAGGGAGAGCGTGCTCATCAGCAGGTCGGCGAATCAAGCGCCGTGAATGCTCCGGGCGCCCAATCGATCAGCGTTCCGGGCACCAAGACGTTGACACCGGCTGCCAGTCAGAATCCGAACAGAAAGAAAGTGTTGTTCGTCACCTCCGAGATCGCCGATCTGGTCAAGACCGGCGGTTTGGGCGACGTTTCCGCAGCACTGCCCCGGGCGATGGCGCAACTGCACGATGTGCGGGTGCTGATCCCCGGTTATCCGCAAGTGCTGCACAGCGAGAACCCGATTCATATCATCGGTGAACTGGGCGGGCACGCCGCACTACCACCCTGCCAGATCGGGCGCATGGACATGCCGGACGGTCTGGTCATTTACGTGTTGATCTGCCCCGAGCTCTACGAGCGCGAAGGTTCGCCTTACGGTGCCAACAACGGCCGCGACTGGCCGGACAACCACATCCGTTTTGCACGCCTGGGCCTCGCCGCCGCCGATATTGCCGCCAATCTTGCACAAATTCACTGGTGCCCGGATCTGGTGCATGCCCACGATTGGCCAGCCGGGCTGGCGCCTGCTTATATGCACTGGCGTGGTCAGCGCACCCCGACGCTGTTCACCATTCACAACCTGGCCTATCAAGGTGTCACCAGCCTTGGTTCGTGCCCGGAACTCGGTATTCCAAACCATGCCTTGCAACAGGAAGGCATGGAGTTCTACGGCAAGATGTCGTTCCTCAAGGCCGGCATGGCCTACTCGAGCCACATCACCACCGTCAGCGCCACCTACGCTCAGGAAATCACCACGCCGGCCTTCGGCTGTGGACTCGACGGCTTTCTCGCCGCCAAGACCCAGCAAGGCCTGCTCAGCGGTATTCCCAACGGCATTGATGAAAGCTGGGACGCCGCCACCGACACGCACCTGTTCCGCCCGTTCAGCATCGGCGACTGGGAAGGCAAAGCGGTCAACGCTGCCCACGTCCGTGAACTGTTCGGCCTGGAAGACTCCGAAGGCCCGCTGTTCGCCGTGGTCTCGCGTCTGGTCTATCAGAAAGGCCTGGACCTGACCGAAGGGGTTTCCGAATACATCGTCAACAACGGCGGCCAGATCGCGATCATCGGTCGTGGCGAGCCGGAAGAAGAACAAGCCATGCGTGAGCTGGCATTGCGCTTCCCCGGGCAGATCGGTGTGCGCATCGGCTTCAATGAAACCGACGCCCGTCGCATGTTCGCCGGCAGTGATTTCCTGTTGATGCCGTCGCGTTACGAGCCTTGCGGCCTGAGCCAGATGTACGCCCAGCGCTTCGGTTCGTTGCCGGTGGCACGCAATACCGGCGGTCTGGCCGACACCATTGAAAACGGCGTGACCGGTTTCCTGTTCGACGAATCCACGGTCGAGAGCTACCAGGAAGCCCTGAGCCGCGCGTTCAAGGTGTTTGCTTTCCCTGGCCTGCTCAACGCCATGCGTTGCCGCGCCATGGCCGCGCCTTTCAACTGGTGCCAGGCAGTAGAACCCTACGCCGAACTCTACGAACAACTTGTCGCCAAAGCCTTGGGTAAATCGGGCAAACAGTAAAAAGAGGTTTTCAAAGATGCCGTTACGGACCCTTGAGACCTGGCCCCACGGCGCAATTATGCTGGACGCAGAACACACGCGTTTTGCCTTGTGGGCGCCAGATGCGTTTTACGTCAGTGTCGAACTGGAAGATGGACAATCCTTGCCACTCCTGCCTCAGGCAGATGGCTGGTTCGTGATCAAGACCCGCTGCCCTGCGGGTATGCGTTACCGCTACAACATTGATGGCGAGCTGGAGGTGCCGGACCCGGCCTCCCGCGCGCAGGCCGGCGACATCGGCGACCACAGCGTGGTGGTCGATCCCCTCGCCTATCAATGGCAAAACAGCGCCTGGACCGGCCGCCCCTGGAACGAGGCCGTCATCTACGAATTGCACGTCGGTGCGCTCGGCGGCTTCAGTGAAGTCGAACAGCACCTGGCGCGCCTGGTTGACTTGGGCATCACCGCGATCGAACTGATGCCGCTGGCGCAGTTCCCCGGCGATCGAAACTGGGGCTACGACGGGGTTCTGCCCTACGCGCCCCAAGCCTCCTACGGCACTCCCGAACAACTCAAACACCTGATCGACACCGCCCACGGCCATGGCCTGGCGGTAATTCTCGACGTGGTCTACAACCACTTCGGCCCGGACGGCAATTACCTGCATCATTACGCCAAGGGCTTCTTTCGCGAAGACAAGCACACGCCATGGGGCGCGGCCATCGACTTCCGGCGGCGCGAGGTACGGGACTTCTTCATCGACAACGCGCTGATGTGGTTGCTGGAATACCGCTTCGATGGCTTGCGTCTGGATGCGGTGCACGCCATCGAGAGCCCGGACTTTCTTCAGGAACTGGCGCAACGGGTTCGGCAACAGACCGATCCGGCGCGGCATGTCTGGCTGACGGTCGAGAACGAACACAACCAGGCCAGCCTGTTGGAAGAAGGCTTCGACGCGCAGTGGAACGATGACGGCCACAACGCCTTGCACGTTTTGCTGACCGGTGAAACCGACGCCTATTACGCCGACTACGCCGAGAACCCCACCGGACAACTGGCACGCTGCCTGAGCCAGGGTTTTGTGTTTCAGGGCCACGTGACCCGCCACGGTACAACCCGGGGCGAGCCCAGCGGTCACTTGCCGCCTAGCGCGTTTGTGCTGTTTTTGCAGAACCATGACCAGATTGGCAACCGTGCCTTTGGCGAACGACTGCATCAACTGACCCACCTAGACGCCTTGAAAGCCGCGACCGCGCTGTTGCTGCTGTCACCGATGATCCCGCTGATGTTCATGGGCGATGAGTTCGCCGCCGAGGAGCCGTTCCTGTTCTTTACCAGCCACCACGGTGAATTGGCGGAGCTGGTCCGCGAAGGGCGACGTAACGAATTTGCAGCGTTCAGCGCTTTTACTGATCCGCATAAACGCGAACTGATCCCCGATCCCAACGCACAACAGACCTTTGAAGCGTCGCGGCCGCAACTGACCGCCACCCGACAATCGGCCATGCAGGGCCTGTATCGCCAGCTGTTGCAGATTCGCCATGACCACATCATTCCGCATCTGCCGGGTGCTCAGGCCCTGGGTGCCGAGGTGCTGGCCGAGGGTGCGGTGACGGCGCGCTGGTTACTGGGTAATGGCCGTCAGCTGCGCATTGACCTGAACCTCAGCGACACGCCAGTGGTCCACTCCCCACAGGCCGACGCCAGGTTGTTGTTTGAAACTCCGCCTCAGTCAGCCGGCCTGTTGGAACAGGGCACCCTTGCCCCGTATTGCGCGCTAGTCAGCCTCACGGCCGCAGCCCCCTTGCTACCCCCGGATGGAGAGCGCCAATGAGTGATGCGCAACTTGAAATACTGGCCAGCCGAGCCGGATTGGCAGTCGACTGGATCGACGCCAACGGCCGCCCGCAGAAAGTCGCCCCATCGGTATTGCGTAACGTCCTGATCGGACTTGGCCACCCTGCCAGCACCGCGCAGGAAATCGACGCCAGCCTCCTGCAATTGCAGGAGGTGCAACAGACCCGTCATCTACCGCCACTGATCACCGCAGACTTCGGCGTCAGCCTTGATCTGGCGCATTTCTTCGAGCCGGAAACACCGTGCGAGATCCACCTTGAAGATGGCTCACGGCTTAACCTGAAACTGGATGCCGAGGCGTTGCTGCCCGGCCTGGTTCCGGTTGGTTATCAACACGTCAGCATCGATGGACAATCATTCACTCTGGCCGTGGCACCGACGCGCTGCTACAGCGTCGGCGATGCCGTCGACAGTCCGATCCCGCGCACCTGGGGCCTCAGCGTGCAGTTGTATTCGCTGCGTCGCCCCGGCGATGGCGGGTTCGGCGATACCCAGGCGCTGGAAGACCTCGCCCGAGTGGCTGGCGAACGCGGCGCCGAGGCGTTGGCGATCAGTCCGCTGCATGCGATGTTCGGCAGCGACACCCAACGCTACAGCCCGTATTCACCGTCCAGCCGTTTGTTTCTCAACAGCCTCTATGCCGCACCGGGCGCGATTCTCGGCGAGCGTGCGTGGCGTGCCGCGATTGACGCCACTGGCCTGGCCGCCGAACTGCAACAGCTGGAAGAACAGCCGCTGATTAACTGGCCCGTGGCCGCCGAAGCCAAGCATCGCTTGCTGCAAGCCTTGTACGAAGGCTTCGTCCAGGGCGAACACCCGTTGCATGCCGACTTCAGCAGCTTCCGCCATGCACAGGGCGAAGCATTGGAAAACCACTGCCGCTTCGAAGCCATTCAAGAAGCCCGCGCCGCCAAGGGTGAAACCCTCGACTGGCGCGAGTGGCCGGAACAATGGCGCGACCCGCGCAGCGCCGCCCTTGCCGAATTTGCCGAAGAGAACGCCGGGCGTATTGGCTTCTTCGCCTTCAGCCAATGGCTGATAACCCGCTGCCTTGAGCGTGCACAAACCGCCGCCCGCAGTGCGGGGATGAGCATCGGTCTGATCGCTGATTTGGCCGTGGGTGCCGACGGTGGTGGCAGTCAGGCCTGGAGTCGCCAGGACGAATTGCTCGCCTCACTGACGGTCGGCGCGCCGCCGGACATTCTTAACCGCACCGGTCAGGGCTGGGGCATTTCCGCGTTTTCCCCTGAAGGCTTGGTGCGCAACGGCTTTCGCGCATTCATCGAAATGCTCCGGGCCAATTTCGCTCACGCCGGCGGTTTGCGCATTGATCACGTCATGGGCCTGCAACGGTTGTGGGTGATCCCTAATGGTTCACCGCCCGCCGACGGCGCCTACCTGTATTACCCGGTGGACGACCTGCTGCGTTTGCTGAGCCTTGAATCCCATCGTCATCAGGCAATCGTCCTCGGCGAAGACCTCGGGACGGTAGCGGATGGCCTGCGGGAAAAACTCATCGCGCGCTCGATCCTCGGCATGCGGGTGTTGTTGTTTGAACAGGACAACGCGCACTTCAAAACGATTCTCGACTGGCCGGACAACGCCCTCGCGACCACCAGCACCCATGACCTGCCGACGCTCAATGGCTGGTGGCATGGCCGTGATATCGACTGGAATGCCCGACTGGGCCTGGTCGACGCCACGAGTGAAATCGAATGGCGCCACCACCGTGAACGCGAGCGCGAAGGCCTGCGTCGTGTGTTGAGCGAGGACCCGCAGAACTTTCGCGAAGAGTCCCATGAAACCGACCAGGTGCTGGACGCCGCGGTCCGTTTTCTCGGGCATACCCGGGCGCCGCTGGTGTTGCTTCCGCTGGAAGATGCCTTGGGCGTCGAACAGCAGGCCAACCTGCCCGGCACCATCGACACGCATCCCAACTGGTCGCGGCGTTTGCCCGGCGGCAGCGAAGCGCTGCTCGACGACCCGGACGCGGCCCGGCGCCTGGAATTACTCGCCTGCGCGCGACTTCAGGCTGGCGAGCGTGACCAATGAATCACCCGTTAATCCAACCGTTGCGCGCAACCCTGCGGCTGCAATTTCATAAAGGCTTCACGCTGGATCAAGCGGTGCCGCTGGTGCCGTACTTTGCCAGCCTCGGCATCAGCCACGTCTACGCCTCGCCACTGCTCGCTGCCCGATCCGGCTCCATGCACGGCTACGACGTAGTGGACCCGACCACGGTCAACCCTGAGTTGGGTGGCGAAGCGGCCTTGCGCCGATTGGTCGGTGCCCTGCGCGAACACAAGATGGGGCTGATCCTCGACATCGTCTCCAACCACATGGCCGTCGGTGGCAGTGATAACCCGTGGTGGCTGGACTTGCTGGAATGGGGACGCCTGAGCCCTTACGGCGAGTTCTTCGACATTCAATGGCACTCGCCCGACCCGCTGATGGAGGGTCAGTTGCTGCTGCCTTTCCTCGGCAGCGATTACGGTATCGCGCTGCAAGACGGCACCCTGCCCTTGCGTTTCGATGCAGAGCGCGGCGAGTTTTATGTCGAGCACTACGAGCATCATTTTCCGATCTGCCCGTCGAGCTACGGTGAACTGCTGCGGACCGACGACGAACCGCTCAAGTTTCTCGCCGACCGCTTCAGTGCCTTGAGCTACCAGACCGATGCGCACAGCCTGGCGCAACCGCTGAAGGCGGAGCTGCGTGAACTGGCCAGTGACCCTGCGCTACTCAAGTGCATCCAGCAGAATCTCAGCGCCTATGATTCGCTGACGCCCGAAGGTTTCCAGCGCCTGCACCACTTGCTCGAACGCCAGAGTTATCGCTTGGCCAGTTGGCGCACGGCGGCGGATGACATCAATTGGCGGCGGTTTTTCGATATCAACGAACTGGGCGGCCTGCGGGTCGAACGGCCGGCGGTGTTCGAAGCGACCCACGCGAAAATCTTCGAGCTGGTCGCTGAAGGCCTGGTCGACGGTCTGCGCATCGACCACATCGACGGCCTCGCCGACCCGCGTGGTTACTGCCGCAAACTGCGGCGTCGGGTCGATACGCTGTCGCCCGACCGGCACTTGCCGATCTTCGTCGAGAAGATCCTCGGCGAAGGCGAAACCCTGCACCGTGACTGGTCGGTGGACGGCACCACCGGTTACGAATTCATGAACCAGTTGTCGTTGCTGCAGCACGATCCCGACGGCGCCCAGACCTTGGGCGAGTTTTGGAATCGCTACAGCGAACGGCCTGCGGACTTCCGCCAGGAAGCGCAACTGGCGCGTCAGCAGATTCTCAACGGCTCATTGGCCGGTGATTTCGAGAGTGTGGCCAAAGCACTGCTGCAAGTGGCCCGGGACGACTTGATGACCCGCGACCTGACCCTGGGCGCGATCCGTCGGGCCTTGCAGGAGCTGATCGTACATTTCCCGGTGTATCGCACCTATATCAGTCCGCGTGGCCGTTCTGCCGAAGACGACGTGTTTTTCCAGCAAGCCATGGACGGTGCCCGGCAAACCCTCAGCGAGGCTGATTGGCCCGTGCTGGACTGCCTGGCCGGTTGGCTCGGCGGTGAGCCGTGGCGCAAACGCCCGGTGGGTCGTCAGCGCAAGATCCTTAAGCACGCCTGCGTACGTTTCCAGCAACTGACGTCACCGGCGGCCGCCAAGGCAGTGGAAGACACCGCGTTCTATCGCTCGGCGGTTCTGCTGTCGCGCAATGATGTGGGGTTCAGCACCGAGCAGTTCAGTGCGCCGGTTGCCGATTTTCATGCCGTCTGCATTAACCGTCTGGAACAGTTTCCGGACAACCTGCTGGCCACTGCCACTCACGACCATAAACGCGGCGAAGACACCCGTGCGCGTTTGGCAGTGTTAAGCGAACGCAGTGCCTGGTATGCCGAGCAGGTCCCGTTGTGGAGGACGCTTGCCCGGCCCCTGCGTGACGACGACCACATGCCCTCGGCCGGCGATGAATTGATCCTGTATCAGGCAATCCTCGGCAGTTGGCCGCTGGATCTGCGCGGTGACGATCAATCGGCGCTCGAGGACTACGCCAAACGTCTGTGGCAGTGGCAACAGAAAGCCTTGCGTGAAGCCAAGCTGCAAAGCAGTTGGAGCGCGGCGAACGAGCCTTATGAAAAAGCCATGCAGGTGTTTATCGAGCGCCTGCTGCTGAGTCCGGAGGGTGAACTGTTACGCGCCGCCCTCGGCAAAGCGGTGCAAACGATTACCGCCCCCGGCGCGATCAACGGTTTGGCGCAAACCTTGCTGCGCATGACCGTACCGGGGATCCCGGACCTCTATCAGGGCAACGAGTACTGGGATTTCTCGCTGGTGGATCCGGACAACCGCCGGCCGGTGGATTACGCCGCCCGCCAACAGGCAATGCAGGTGCCGTTGAATCTGCCCGACCTCTTGGCCAACTGGCGTGACGGGCGGATCAAGCAAACCCTGATCAAACTGGTGTTGAACCTGCGGGCCGAGCACGCCGATCTGTTTCGGCGCGGGACGTATCAAGCCCTTGAGGTCGTCGGCAGCCAGGCTCACCGGGTGCTGGCCTTTGCTCGCGAGCATGAAGGAATACGGGCCATCGTGATCGTACCGATACGTTGTGCCCCACTGCTGGAAAACAGTGCCGAACCCCGGGTTGACGCGCTGCGTTGGGGCGATACGCGGGTCAAACTGCCGTTCACCGCCTCTGAGGAAAATCTGAAGGGACTTTTCTCGAGCACAGCAGTCACACCCCACAGGGAGCTGAACATCAGCGCCGCGCTGGGGGATTTCCCGGTCAATCTCTTTATTCAAACGTTTACCCAAGCTTGAGTTCAGTTCAGGAGTATTGCGATGAGTACCGACGATAAACGCGTTCGCGAATTTGCCTATCAAATCTGGGAGTCGGAAGGGAAACCCGTAGGCCAGGAAGCCCGGCATTGGGAGATGGCGCGCAAACTGGCTGAAGCCGAAGCGCTGGCACCGAGTAAATCGCCGAAGGCTGCCGGCAGTAAAACGGCTGCCAAACCTGCTGTGGCCAAAGCCGCCAATGGCAAGGTTCCCGAGCCGAAAGCCAAATCCAAGCCTGCAGCGGCCTCCAAGGTGATTCCGCCAGGCGAAAAAGCTGCAGAGAAGAAGCCTCGCGCCGCGAAGAAACCTCCGGCAGTCTGACGCTTCACTATCGCTTCCTGATTGACCTCGTGGCCAGCCCCCTGGCCACCGTGGAATCGTTCGCCCGAAATAAAGAGCCATTGTGGGAGCGAACTGTGGCGAGGGGATTTATCCCCGTTCGGCTGCGAAGCAGTCGCCAATCCGTACAACTCAGCTGTTTGAACGGACGCTGGGGGCCGCTTCGCAGCCCAACGGGGATAAATCCCCTCGCCACAAGTCGCTCCCACATGGTTTCGTGGCATTAAGTTATTCGTTTACCCCTTTTTTGCAGGAGCATGTATGACCAGTCCAAAGAAAGCCGCGCCAGAACCTCACGCCGAGGCCTCGCGAATCCGTGAAGGCCTGCCCTTCCCGCTGGGCGCGACCTGGGATGGCCTGGGGGTCAACTTTGCCTTGTTTTCCGCCAACGCCACCAAAGTCGAACTGTGCATTTTCGACGATGCCGGCGAGGTCGAACTCGAGCGGATCGAACTGCCGGAATACACCGACGAGATCTACCACGGCTACCTGCCCGACGCCCATCCGGGGCTGATCTACGGCTACCGTGTCTATGGCGCATACGACCCGGCCAACGGTCATCGCTTCAACCACAACAAACTGCTGATCGACCCCTACGCCAAGCAATTGGTCGGCCAGTTGAAATGGTCTGAAGCGCTGTTCGGCTACACCATCGGCCACCCCGACGCCGACCTGAGTTTCGATGAGCGCGACAGTGCGCCGTTCGTACCGAAGTGCAAGGTCATCGACCCGGCTCACACCTGGGGCAACGATCAACGGGTCAGCATCCCGTGGGACAAGACGATCATTTATGAAACCCACCTGCGCGGCATCAGCATGCGTCACCCCTCCGTCCCCGAGAACGTGCGCGGCACCTGCGCCGGGTTGATGGTCGATGACGTGCTGGAACACATTCGTAAACTCGGGGTGTCGTCGGTGGAATTGCTGCCGATCCACGCCTTCGTCAACGACCAGCACCTGCTGCATAAAGGCATGACCAATTACTGGGGCTACAACAGCATCGCCTTTTTCGCCCCGGACCCGCGCTACCTGGCCAGCGGCAAGATCGCCGAGTTCAAGGAGATGGTCGCGCATCTGCACGAGGCCAATCTGGAAGTGATCCTCGACGTGGTCTACAACCACACCGCCGAGGGCAACGAACAAGGCCCGACCCTGTCCATGCGCGGCATCGACAACGCTTCGTACTACCGCTTGATGCCCGATGACAAGCGCTACTACATCAACGATTCCGGCACCGGCAACACCCTCGACCTGAGTCACCCGTGCGTGCTGCAAATGGTCACCGACTCCCTGCGGTACTGGGCCACGGAAATGCACGTGGACGGTTTCCGCTTCGACCTGGCGACCATTCTCGGCCGCTACCACGAGGGCTTCGACGAACGTCACAGCTTCCTCGTCGCCTGTCGCCAGGACCCGGTGCTGCGCCAGGTGAAAATGATCGCCGAGCCTTGGGATTGTGGCCCTGGTGGTTATCAAGTCGGTGGGTTCCCGCCGGGCTGGGTCGAATGGAACGACAAATTCCGCGACACCGTGCGTGCATTCTGGAAAGGCGATGACGGCCAACTGGCAGACTTCGCCAGCCGCATGACCGCTTCCGGCGAAATGTTCAACCAGCGCGGCCGGCGGCCCTATGCCTCGTTGAACTTCATCACGGCGCATGACGGTTTCACCCTCAATGACCTGGTGTCGTACAACGACAAGCACAACGAAGCCAACGACGAGAACAATCAGGACGGCAGCAACAACAACCTGTCGTGGAACCACGGCGTCGAAGGCCCGACCGATGACCCGGAAATCAATGAGCTGCGTCAGCGGCAAATGCGCAATTTCTTCGCCACATTGCTGCTGTCCCAAGGCACACCAATGCTGGTGGCCGGCGACGAATTCGCCCGCACCCAGGAAGGCAACAACAACGCCTATTGCCAGGACAGCGAGATCGGCTGGGTCAACTGGGACCTGAGCGAAGACGGCAAGGCCCTGCTCAAGTTCGTCAAACGCCTGATCAAGTTGCGCCTGGCCTATCCGATCCTGCGTCGTGGACGCTTCCTGGTGGGCAATTACAACGAGGACATCGGCGTCAAGGACGTGACCTGGCTCGCCCCGGATGGCAGTGAAATGTCCACCGAACAATGGGGAGAAGGCCATGGTCGCTGCCTCGGCATGCTGCTCGATGGCCGTGCACAGGAAACCGGTATCCGCCGCAAGGGCGGTGACGCGACCTTGTTACTGGTGGTCAACGCGCACCACGACATCGTCAATTTCACCTTGCCGGAAGTGCCGGACGGCTTTCACTGGACGTGCATGATCGACACCAATCAACCGAAGATTCGCGGGCAGGAGCTTTTCGAGTTCGGTCACGAATATTCCGTCACCGGTCGTTCGCTGCTGCTGTTCGAATTGCAGCATGAGGAAGAAGAGTGAAATGGGCCTTCAGGCGTTTCTCTCCCGTCAGCCACCGGACTACGCCGATACTCAGGCGCTAGGCCGGTGCCTGCGGGCGCTGGTGGAGGCTGGACTCGATCAGCTTCCGCTGCCGGGCAGCGGCCAGACGCTGGAGCGATTCCAGCGGTTGGCCGAAGTCGGTGGCCATGACCTCGGGTTGTGCAAATTGTACGAAGGCCATACCGATGCGCTGGCAATCATCCAGCAACTCGGTGGCTCGCCAACCCCCGGCAGCACGTGGGGGATGTGGGCGGCCGAACCGCCACAAGCGCGGGTGCGCGTGCGTCCGCAGGGGCAGATGGTCGTGTTGAACGGGCGCAAGGCCTGGTGCTCGGGCGCGTCGGTATTGAGTCATGCGTTGCTCACGGCCTGGGATCATCAAGATTGCCAGCAATTGGTCGCGGTGGCGCTGGATCAACCCGGCGTAACCGTTACCGATGAGGGCTGGCAAGCGGTCGGCATGGGCGCAACCGGCAGCGTCGAAGTGCTGTTCGAAGGCGCCGAAGCCCAAGCCATCGGTTACCGCGGCGATTACCTTAATCGGCCCGGTTTCTGGCAAGGCGGAATCGGCATTGCCGCGTGCTGGTACGGCGCGGCACAGAGCATTGCCGAACGCCTGCGCGACCATTGCGCCCAACGTGAAGAGCCCCACGCCCTCGCCCACCTGGGCGCCGTCGACAGTGCGTTGCATGCCGCTGCCGAGGTGCTGCGGGTCAGCGCATTGATGATCGACGCGGCACCGCTGGACGACGCCGAACTGCCGGCCCGGCGTGCCCGGGCGGTGGTGGAACACGCCGCCGAACAGGTGATTCTGCACGTCGGCCACGCCCTCGGTGCAGGTCCCTATTGCAGGGATCGGCAGTTCGCCCGACTGCTCGCCGACCTGCCGGTGTTCCTGCGCCAAAGCCACGCCGAACGGGACCTCGCCGCCCTCGGCCAGCAAGTCATTACCGGGACATGGACGTTATGAAAGCCAATCCAATCGTCGGCCAGGGCACGCCGCTTCATATGTGGCAGACCTCCAGTCAGCTGGCACAGCTGCCGGTCATCGACATCCTCAGCCTGGTGCCGGAAGGCACCCGCGCGGTGATCATCGCACCGCATCCGGATGACGAAGTGCTGGGCTGCGGCGGTTTCCTGCAATTGCTCGCCGCCGCCGGCCGCCCCTTGCAACTGATTTCGGTCACCGATGGCAGCGCCAGCCACCCCGGCTCCGAACGTTGGCCGGTGGAGCGCCTGAGCGCGGTCCGGCCTCAGGAGTCGGTCGAAGCTTTGCGTCGTCTCGGCCTGCCACTGCACAGCCTGAAATGGCTGCGCGGCGGTTTCAAGGACAGCCAGGTCGCGGCTCGAGAAACCGAATTAAGCGAATTCATCGAACGTCATCTGCGCCCCAACGACGTGGTGTTCACCACTTGGTGCGAAGACGGCCATTGCGATCACGAGGCCGTGGGCCGGGCCAGCGCCGCTGCGGCGAAGCGGGCCGGGGCGACCGTGCATGAGCTTCCCGTGTGGACCTGGCACTGGGCCGCGCCCGAAGACAGTTTTGTGCCGTGGCACCGGGCGCGGAAAATCCTCCTTGCCCCGCATCTGGTGGCTCGAAAACGCCACGCGATCCACGCCTTTGCCAGCCAGTTGGAAGGTGACCCGCAAATCGGCTTGCCACCGGTGTTGGCGCCCTATGTGTTGGAGCGGCTGCTGCAACCGTTCGAGGTGGTGTTTATATGAGCGTCGAGGATCGCTATTTCGACGGTTTGTTTGCCGGCAACGATGATCCCTGGTCCTTTCGTCAGCGCTGGTATGAACAGCGCAAACGCGCCATCACCCTCGCCGCATTGCCGCGTCCGCACTACCGGGCGATCTTTGAACCCGGCTGTGCCAACGGCGAGCTGAGCTTTGAGCTGGCCAGCCGCTGTGATCGTCTGCTGTGTTGCGACACTGCCGCCGCGGCCGTCACGCTGGCCCGCACCCGCCTCGGGCCGTTCGACCATGCCGAAGTCCGCCACAGCCGCTTGCCTGCGGATTGGCCGGACGAAAAATTCGACCTGATCGTGCTCAGCGAAGTCGGCTATTACCTCGATGCCGACGACCTGAAACGCCTGATCGAGCGGGCCGAAAACTCGCTGACTGCCGACGGCCAACTCCTGGCCTGCCACTGGCGCCCGCCCATCGACGACTGCCCGTTGAATGCCCGGCAGGTCCATGACTTGCTCCACGAACATTTGCATTTGCCGCGCCTGGTCCTGCATCAGGAAGCGGATTTTCTGCTGGAACTCTGGAGTCGTGAACCACGCTCCGTGGCGGCTCTGGAGGGCTTGCGATGATTGGTATCCTGATCCCCGCGCATAACGAAGAAGACTTGCTCGCAGATTGCCTTGAGGCGGCCCTGCTTGCCGCACAACACGAACATTTGGGCGGTGAAACCGTCGAGGTGCTGGTGGTGCTCGACAGTTGCACCGACCGATCATCAGAGATCGTCAGTGCTTACCCCGTGCACAGTCTGGTGATCGAGGCGCGTAACGTCGGCCAGGCTCGCGCGGCCGGTGCGCGGTTTCTGCTGGATCGCGGGGTGCGCTGGATTTCCTGTTCCGATGCCGATAGCCGTGTGGCGCAGGATTGGCTGGTGGCGCAACTGGCCCTCGACGTCGATGCGGTGTGCGGCACGGTCACGGTGGACGAATGGCACGCGTCGATCGATGAGTCGGCACAAATTCGCTATCACCAGGGCTATCAGGCCCGGGATGGTCATCGGCACATTCACGGCGCCAATCTTGGCATCAGTGCTGACGCCTATCAGCGCGCCGGCGGTTTCGAACCGCTGGCCTGTGATGAAGACGTGCAACTGGTGCGGCAACTCGAACGCTGCGGCGCCAATATTGCCTGGAGCCATCGCCCGCAAGTACTCACCAGTACTCGACTGGACAGTCGGGCGCGCGGCGGCTTCGGCGATTATTTGCGAGGCCTGGCACAGGTTGGTTAAAAAAAAACGTCTCAGAGGTCACCACTACGCGACGAATAGTCTTACTTGAGCAATACTCTGCTCGCGGCAATCCAGGGTACGGAGCGCTGCACATTGCTATCAAACTGAACAAGGACGTAGCGCCGATGAAATCCGTTTCCATCATCGAAAGCAGCCTGCCAGGACAAATCTGGAACAGCGCCCGGCAGCTGGACAACATTCCCGTCATCAACACTGAGACCCTGGTCCCCTTTGGCGCACGCGCCGTGGTGATCGCGCCGCATCCCGGCGATGAAGTGGTCACCTGCGGCGGTTTGCTGCAGCTGCTGTCCACCCTCGGTCATCCCCTGCAAATCATCTCGATGACCGATGGCAGCGCCAGCCATCCGGGTTCACAACAATGGTCAGAGAAGCGCCTGAGCGTGTTTCGCGGCCAGGAAAGCGTCGAAGCCTTGCGTCGGCTGGGATTGCCGATGCACAGCCTGAAGTGGATTCGCGGCGGCTTCACCGACAACGCCCTGGCCGAGCGCGAGACCCGAATGACCGATTTCATCGCCCGTTACCTGCGCCCTGGCGACGTGGTGTTCAGCACCTGGCGCGAAGACGGCACCTCCGATCATGACGCCGTCGGCCGCGCCAGTGCCAATGCGGCGAGCATGGTCGGGGCAACGTTCAACGAACTGCCGGTCTGGGCCTGGCATTGGCCGAGCCGGGATCAAGGACTGTTCCCCTGGCATCGTGCGCGCAAGATTCGCCTCGACACCTGGACCGTCGCCCGCAAAAGCCACGCCACCCACGCCTACGCCAGCCAGCTCGACGGCGAACCCGCCATAGGCATCGCACCGCTGCTGCCCCGGGTGATCCTGGAGCGCATGCGTTTGCCCTATGAAGTTGTTTTCGTCTGACCCAACACGCGCTGTAGCAGCTGTCGAGCCTGCGAGGCTGCGTCCGGCTGCGAAGCAGTCGTAAAATCAGGCAACGCGGATTATCAAATAAACCGTGCATTCAGGATTTACGACTGCTCCGCAGCCGGACGCAGCCTCGCAAGCTCGACAGCTGCTACATTTTTGTGTGGAGACTGCTGGCGACGAATCACTCTGAACTGCCCGCCGCTGCGTCAGTCGCATACATAAGCAGCCCAGATTCAGAGGAGTGAACGTGACCAGCGATTCCGAGCAGCGAGCCGTCGAATCAGTGCCCTTGAATTCGCCCCCGGCGGTTCATCGATTGAGAGTGCTGACGGTCAACACCCACAAGGGATTTACCGCCTTCAACCGGCGATTCATCCTTCCGGAGCTGCGCGAAGCGGTGCGCAGTACATCGGCCGACCTCGTGTTCCTGCAAGAAGTGGTCGGTGAGCACGATCGGCATTCTTCACGTTACAACGACTGGCCGCAGACTTCGCAATACGAGTTCCTGGCCGACAGCATGTGGAGCGATTTTGCTTACGGTCGCAACGCCGTCTACCCCGACGGCCATCATGGCAACGCCTTATTGTCGAAATACCCGATTCGCGAGCACCGCAACCTCGACGTCTCGATCACCGGCCCCGAACGGCGCGGGTTGCTGCATTGCGTACTGGACGTGCCAGGGCACTCTGAAGTCCACGCGATCTGCGTGCATTTGAGCCTGCTGGAAAGCCATCGTCAGTTGCAGCTCCAGCTACTCTGCCAGCTGCTCGAGTCCCTGCCTGAAGATGCGCCGGTGATTATCGCCGGTGACTTCAACGACTGGCAGCTGCACGGCAACACCGCCCTCGCCCGTCGCGATTACTTGCATGAAGCCTTCGAACGCCACAATGGCCGACCCGCAAAAACCTACCCGGCGCGTTTTCCACTGCTGCGCCTGGACCGGATCTACCTGCGCAACGCCAGCAGCCACAACCCGCGCATTCTCGGCAATAAGCCCTGGACACACCTGTCGGATCATTTGCCGTTGGCGGTTGAAGTGCACCTCTGAGCAGTCCGCGCATCAAGGTGCGTTGACCACGATGTAGGTCACATTGCTGCCCTGATACTGCGGTTGATACCAGGTCGATCCACACTGCATGTACACCGTGTTGTACTGCATGACCTGCACGCAACTGGTGGGCATTTGTGCCGGTGTCATGATCGAGCCGACCACCGCTGCCGTCACCGCGACCGTCGCAGTAACGGCCGCCGCCGTGGCGATCGGATGGTAGTGATTGTCGTAGCCATAGCGGCCCCGCCCGTCGACATCGATGTCGACATCGCGGTTGTTATTGATGTTGACGTTACGGGTGCTGTTGTTGATGTTGGTACGGTTGCCGACGTTGTTGCCGGCATTCACCCGGTTGCCTGAGTTCACCCGATTGCCCGCATTGACATTGGTCGCTCGTTGCGACGTGTTCATCCGCTGCGCCCGTTGAGCATTTGGCGCTGGTGCGCGGTTGACCGACGCCCGTGCCTGCCCTTGGCCCCGTGGCCGGGCATCCGCTTCGGCGATCAGGCCGACGGTCAACACGGTGGCGGTAGCGAGCGATAACAACAGGCTCCACGACATTGTCCGGTTCATGTCATTCCCCTCCCTGCTCAGCGGCTTTCTTCAGCGGAATCGCCACGTCGCCTTTGCCCGGTTTGAAGGTGAACATCGACTCCTGCAGGCCAGGCTTCAGGTTCCAGTGATACACCGCGCTGTATTCCGGATAGCTCTTCTCATCGGTGGTGGTGATCACCAGTTTGCACGGCAGCGGCTTCTCGGACCGGGTGATCCACAATTGCCAGTCCACGCCCTCTTGCCGAAAGGCCAGGTGATCACAGAGTTGGCCCTTGATCGTCGACGGGCCAACGTACAGGGCTTCTTTCAATCCATCGATCTGCGCCTGATCGCTGCCGAACAGAAACAGGTCTTCCATGGGGATCTGAATACCGTAATGGTCTTCGATCATGTGCAGGGCTTCGGCCACCTTGGGTGGGGCATCCACCGTGGTGTAGTACTTGAGGTACGGTGAGTACTGAGTCAGTTTCTTGCCGTTGTAGAAGAACTCTCGCGTTCGAACATCGCCTTCTGTCTTGGCGTACATTCGATCATGCCCCTGCACCTTCAGGGTGGTGGAGGCCTCGGACTTGATCTTTTGGCCGGTCTCCAGAACGGTATCCCGGGATACTTCGGCGTCTACCTGAAACTTCGACAGGCTGCGCAGGTAGTTGCCCATATCAATCAGTTTATCGACCACTTGAGGATTGATGGTCGGGGTAACGTCCGCCGCAGGGGCATCTTCGGCGCGAGCTCCCGAGGCAAGAGCCAGAGTGAACATCAGGCAGAAAACACCGGGTTGAGTTCTCATTGATTTCGCTCCTGTCCCTGCGCCGGGCATGAGGCCCGAATCTCATGGCTGATTGTTCAGCCTAGTCGCTGCCTACCCTGTTCGCCAGACAGACAAATCGATGCGGGGATGCCGGTGACCTTGCGTTCATCCCGACGCAGCATTACTGACATTATCGAGACACATCATCGGTGGGCAAACCTTGCCGGGGAACACGCCCCAACAGACCGATAGCCCACTATCCAAAGGCTCTGGCACGCGGGTTTTTTGACGATTTTTCGTACAAACAAGAACTTAGAAGTGCGGCATAAATCAGTCACTTGCGAGCACTAAAATAACACTACCACTTATCGGGCATTTTCTTGACGCGATGTCAAGGGTCTTCTTAGCTACACGTACTACCCCCGGAAATTCCACCAGGGGCAAACCTCCAGGACACCCGCGAAATCGGGCGGCCAGCGGCTTGCCTCAATCCATTCGGTCGCCCCTCATTCGGGGTAGGAGAGACGCCAAAGCGAGATTCCGCATGCGATTGCAAGGTAGACCCCCATGAAAACTTCATTCACCCAACAAGAGATCAAAATCACTTTTTGCACTGTCTCAAGTTCGCTGCTGCTGTGTTCTTCCATGGAGGTGCAGGCAGGGCCCGCAGAGGATGACACCGCCCCCTGGTATCGCCAGGATATTCCGGTAATGACCTTGCCCACGGTCAATATCACCGCCCCCTACCCCGGCCACTTCAGCGCCGCCTCCGATACCCGAAGTTCACGCCTGACCATCGAAGACGCCGCGCCTTCGGCCTGGGATCAACTGTACGGGCAGGCTTCGCGACAAGCACAAACCGATGTAATGGCGCAGGGTTTCTCCAACCCTGCCAGCACAGAATTCAAAGGCCCGGCGATCCTGACCCTGCAGAGCGGTAGCGGCCATACCCAGCGGGTCGGCCTGATCGGCGGGATAACCCAGTTACAAGGCAACAGCAACGGTCTGCTGACCAGTCGCGCCCTCGCCGACCCTGCCACTGACACCCTCAACCTTCAGGGCGAGAGCCTCGGCGCCTACTGGAGCCTGACTGGCCCCCAAGGCTGGCACGTGGATTTGTCGGCCAGCGGCGGCCGGGTCAACGGCTTCAGCCGTAACGACCAGGGCGCACGACAAGCGACCGAAGGCAGCGCGGTGACGTTGTCGGTTGAAGGCGGTTTCCCGATTGGCCTGAGCGATAACTGGGTAGTCGAACCGCAAGCGCAGTTGATCAATCAGCGCATCACCCTGGATACGCCGTATGCCGGTTCAGGCAATGCGACGTCCAGCGACCTGACGTCCTGGAGCGGCCGGGTCGGCGCACGATTGAAAGGTAGCTACGACATCAATGGCCTGGGGGTCGAACCCTATGTGCGGACCAACTTGTGGCACACCGTGTACACCGGCAATACCGTGAACCTCGATCAGGTCGAGAAGATCAGCAGCAGTCGCAATTCATCGACGGTCGAAGTGGGGTTGGGGCTGGTGGCCAGAGTCACGCCCGCGGTGAGTTTTTACGTCAGTGCCGATTACAGCAGTGATGTGGATGACAATGATTTGAACGGGCTGATTGGGAGTCTGGGTGTGCGGATGCGGTGGTGACTTCAAGATTAGTATTGTTTGAGCTGACGCCTTCGCGGGCAAGCCTCGCTCCTACGGGTTATCACCGTTCTGTAGGAGCGAGGCTTGCCCGCGAAAGCGGTTTTAGATCAACCTTCCGGCCGCAGGATCAACACCGCCAGCGGTGGCAGATTCAACACCAGCGAAAGCGCCTGGCCATGGCTCGGCTCCTCCTCGGTAAACGCCCCGCCACTGTTGCCGTAGTTGGACCCGGCATACATCGCAGCATCGCTGTTGATCGACTCGCTCCAGCGCCCGGCGACCGGTACGCCAATGCGATAAGCCTGACGCGGCACCGGCGTGAAGTTCGCCACCACCAGCACCGGCCGCCCTTCCTTGCTCCAGCGCAAGAACGCGTAAACGCTGTTGATCGCATCATCGCCGATCAACCACTGGAAGCCCTGCGGCGCGTCGTCCTGGTCATGCATCGCCGGCTCTTCGCGGTACAGCCGGTTAAGGTCGCCAACCAGTTTCTGCACACCCTTGTGTTCCGAGTATTGCAGCAGGTACCAGTCCAGTTGCTGATCGTGATTCCACTCGCGCCACTGGCCGAATTCGCAGCCCATGAACAACAGCTTCTTGCCCGGATGCGCCCACATGAAGCTCAAATAGGCCCGCAGGTTGGCGAATTTCTGCCAGCGGTCGCCGGGCATCTTGTCGATCAGGGAATGCTTGCCGTGAACCACTTCATCGTGAGAGATCGGCAGAATGAAACGCTCGGACCAGGCATACACCAGGCCGAAACTCAGTTCGTTGTGGTGATGCGCGCGGTACACCGGATCCTGCTGAATGTAATGCAGCGAATCGTGCATCCAGCCCATGTTCCACTTGTAGTCGAAGCCCAGTCCGCCCTGTTGCGTACTCTGGCTGACACCCGGCCACGCGGTGGATTCCTCGGCGATCACCAGCGCACCCGGCGCTTCGAGGTTGACCACATCGTTGAGGTGGCGCAAAAAGTCGATGGCTTCAAGGTTCTCGCGCCCGCCATGACGGTTCGGCACCCATTCCCCGGCCTTGCGCGAGTAATCACGATAGAGCATCGACGCCACGGCATCGACCCGCAGGCCATCGACGTGGAAATGCTTGAGCCAGTGCAGTGCCGAGGCCAGCATGTAGCCGTGCACTTCGGTGCGGCCCAGGTTGTAGATCAGCGTGTCCCAGTCCTGATGGAAACCTTCTTGCGGATTGCCGTATTCGTACAGCGCGGTGCCATCGAATTGCGCCAGGCCGTGGGTATCGGTGGGGAAATGCGCCGGTACCCAATCGAGGATCACACCGATGTCAGCCTGGTGGCAGGCATTGACGAAGGCCGCGAAGTCTTCCGGCGATCCGTAGCGAGCGCTCGGGGCAAATTGCGAGAGCAGCTGATAACCCCAGGAACCGCCGAACGGGTGTTCCATGATCGGCATCAGTTCAATGTGGGTAAACCCCAGCTCCTTCACATAAGGAATCAGCCGTTCGCCCAGTTCGTGCCAGGTGTACTGGCGCGCCACTTCACCCAGATCGTCCAGTTCACACTGCCACGAGCCGGCGTGCAGTTCGTAGATCGACAGCGGCGCGCTCGGCATATGACGGTCGGCACGGGACTCCATCCAGGCCTGATCCTGCCAATCGATGTTCAACGGCGAAGCGACTTTTGACGCAGTATCCGGCGGCAGCGAGGTGGCCAGGGCCATCGGGTCAGCCTTCAGCGGCAAAATGCCTTGGGCGCCGAGGATTTCGTATTTGTAGGTTTCCCCCGCCTGCAGGCGCGGAATGAACACTTCCCAAACCCCGGTAGGATGGCGCAGGCGCATCGGGTGCCGACGGCCGTCCCAATTGTTGAAGTCACCGACCACCGACACCCGTTTGGCGTTCGGTGCCCACACGGCGAAACGCACGCCGTCGACACCGTCGACCGACTTTAGCTGCGCACCGAGGCAGGCGCTGAGGTCGCGGTGATTGCCTTCGGCGAACAGGTACAAATCCATCTCGCCAAGCAACGGGCCGAAGCTGTAAGGGTCCTCGGAAATCTGTTCACCGCCGGCCCAACGGGTGCGCAGCAGATACGGCTGCGCCCGATCGAAATGCCCGACAAACAGCCCTGGCGTCTGGGTGGCCTCAAGGTTGCCGAGTTCTTCCCCGGAGTCCCTGGCCAATACCTGAACGCTCAGCGCGTCTGGCAGATAAGCCCGAATGAATTGCCCACCGGCGTCATCGCCATGGGGGCCGAGAATTGCAAAAGGGTCGTGATGTTCGGCGCGAACCAGCGCGTCGATATCCCGCGATCTGGGCAGCAGCGCCTCTTTGGCGTGACCCTGTTCCTTGTTCGAGAAACTCATAACTACTCTCCACCAAGATCGGAAAAGGGTTTAAGCCCACTCAATAATCCAAACAAACCGTGCAATGGCACCGGCAGCCACGTGGGGCGATTTTCCGCCTCATAGGCCACCTCATACGCCGCCTTCTCCAGCCCGAACAACGCCAACGCGGCGTCCTCGCCTTCCGGATCTTGCCACGCATGAGCAAGACTAGCTGCCGCCAGCCGATAAGCGTCGACAAATGCCTTTTTTGCTTCATTCAAATAACGATCGGCTACCCGTTGCCGTGCCGCGCGGGCCTCGGCGGTGTTGTCGACGTTGTGCACGTTGATCGCCATCGCCGCGGCGTAATCGAAGGAGCGCAACACGCCACTGACATCTTTATACGGACTGTGCTTGCCGCGTCGTTCGCTCAGCGGCCGCGCCGGCTCACCCTCGAAATCGATCAGGTAAGCGTCGCCCTTGATCACCAGCACCTGCCCCAGGTGCAAGTCGCCGTGGACGCGAATGCGTAAACCGCCGACGGCCTTTTTGCCCAGGTCCTGGACATGGCTGAGGATGGCTTTTTTGTTGTCCAGTAAACGAGTGACCAGCGCTTTGTCCGCCGGGTTCAGTTCACTTTGATGCTGTTTGAGCAACTTCAACGAGTGCTCAAGTTGCGCTGCGACGTCCTTGGCCGAGGCCAGAGCGTCTTTCTGTGTGGTGGCCTGCGGAGCGAAGTCCGGGTCATCGGTCGGGGCCGCCAGCACCTGGTGCATTTCACCCAGCCGTTGGCCGAGCATGCCGGCGAAGTCCCTCAGTTCACCCAAGGCGTTGTAGTGCTGCTCCTGCTCCGACATGGCATCGGCCAGTTCGTCGCGTATCGCCCGCTCAAGGTTGTTCTGGGTCCATTCCCAGGCGTCGCCCTGATTGCTCAAATAGCCTTGGGCAATCATCAGCAGATTGTCTTCGCCCTTGGCATCGCGGCGAACCACCGAACCCAACAGCGGCGAAATGTTGCTGAAACCGGCATGGGTCAGGTACGCGCTCATTTCCAGTTCCGGGTGCACGCCCGACGCGACTTTGCGGATCAGCTTCAGCACCAGGCTACTGCCGATCACCACCGAACTGTTGGACTGCTCGGCAGACAAGTAGCGCACTTCCGATTCGGCGGTCAGGCCCAGTTTGGCCAGTTCGGCGGTCGGTTCGAAACGAATCTCGCCGCCATCCGAAGGCAACACGGTGTTTTCCTGCATGCCTTGCAGCACTGCGCGGATAAAGTTTTCCAAGCTGAAGGCATCGGTGATCAAACCCACCTGAGGGCCACGTCGTACCCGAGACAGCGCCAGTTGCTGCGGCAACGCCGGACCGACCTGATCATCGGCAATGAAGCCGAACGGCAACTGGTATTGGCTGGTCTGGCCACCGCTGGTGACTTCGATTTCGCTCAAAAGCACCGGATGCTGCGCGTCACCGAAGCGCACGCCATAGGCCAGGTTGACCTTCTCGATGGCCGCGTCCTTGCCGGCGAACCAGCGGCGGTTTTGCAGCCAGTTCGGCAGGATGCCCTGCTCCAGCGTCCCGCGGGACGGCGCTTCGAGCAGTTCTTCCAGGCGTTTTTTCAGCACCAGGGTGGTGAAGTCCGGCAGGCTTTGCGCCGGTTCTACGTGCCAGCTAGGCATTTGATTCTCCGCGGCGAGTCCGAACCAGTAAAAGCCGTACGGCGCCAGTGTCAGGAGGAAATTCAACTGGCCGATCGGCGGAAAGGCGTTACCGCCGAGCATCTCCACCGGCACCATGCCGACGTAGGCCGACAGGTCAAGCTCGGCCGCTTGCGCACTGCGCGATACGTTGGCGACACACAGGATGGTTTCGTATTTGCCATCCGGCCCGGTGTATTCACGGGTATAGGCCAGAATCCGCCGATTGCTCGGCGACAGCATTTTCAGTGTGCCACGGCCGAAGGCCTTGGATTGCTTGCGCACGGCGAGCATCCGGCGGGTCCAGTTCAGCAGCGAATGCGGGTCGCCGGCCTGGGTTTCGACGTTGACCGACAGGTAACCGTATTGCGGGTCCATGATCGGTGGCAGCACCAGGCTCGCCGGGTCGGCGCGAGAGAAGCCGCCGTTACGGTCGATTGACCACTGCATCGGCGTGCGCACGCCGTCGCGGTCGCCGAGGTAGATGTTGTCGCCCATGCCGATTTCATCGCCGTAATACATGGTCGGCGTGCCCGGCATCGACAGCAGCAGACTGTTGAGCAGTTCCACGCGACGACGATCACGCTCCATCAACGGCGCGAGACGGCGGCGAATACCCAGGTTGATCCGCGCCCGACGGTCGGCCGCGTAGTAATTCCACAGGTAATCGCGCTCCTTGTCGGTGACCATTTCCAGGGTCAGCTCATCGTGGTTGCGCAGGAAAATCGCCCACTGACAGTTGGCCGGGATCTCCGGGGTCTGGCGCAGGATGTCGGTAATCGGGAAGCGATCCTCCTGGGCCAGCGCCATGTACATGCGCGGCATCAACGGAAAGTGGAACGCCATGTGGCATTCGTCGCCGTTGAGGCCTTTTTTGTCGGTGTCACCGAAGTACAGCTGCGTGTCTTCCGGCCATTGATTGGCCTCGGCCAGCAGCATGCGGTCCGGGTAATTGGCGTCGATTTCGGCGCGGATCTGCTTGAGGACGTCGTGGGTTTCGGGCAGATTTTCGTTGTTGGTGCCGTCGCGTTCGATCAGGTACGGAATCGCGTCCAGCCGCAGGCCGTCGATGCCCATGTCGAGCCAGTAGCGCATCACCGACAGCACCGCTTTCATGACTTGCGGGTTGTCGAAGTTCAGGTCCGGCTGGTGCGAATAGAAGCGGTGCCAGAAGTACTGGCCGGCGACCGGGTCCCAGGTCCAGTTGGACTTCTCGGTGTCGAGAAAGATGATGCGGGTGCCGTCGTATTTGTGATCGTCATCGGACCAGACATAGAAGTCTCGCGCGGCCGAACCGGGCTTGGCTTTACGTGCGCGCTGGAACCAGGCGTGCTGGTCGGAGGTGTGGTTGATGACCAGCTCGGTAATCACCCGCAGGCCACGTTTGTGGGCCTCGGAGATGAAACGCTTGGCGTCGGCCATGGTGCCGTAGTCGGGGTGGACGCCACGGTACTCGGCAATGTCATAGCCATCGTCGCGCCGTGGCGACGGATAGAAGGGCAAGAGCCAGATGGTGTTGACGCCGAGATCGGCAATGTAATCGAGTTTGGCGATAAGACCGGGAAAGTCGCCGATCCCGTCATTGTTGGAGTCGAAAAAAGATTTAACGTGTACCTGGTAGATCACCGCATCCTTGTACCAGAGCGGGTCCTTGATGAAGGTGGCTGCCTTGGGTTTCTTCGCCATTTGAAACTCCTGTTGAATTCAGTGCAGCCCCTGAGCCGAACGCCTACCTGTGGCGAGGGAGCTTGCTCCCGCTCGGCTGCGAAGCAGTCGCAAAACCTGTAAGTCAGATGAACCTGGAGAAAATAGGGCCGCTTCGCAGCCCAGCGGGAGCAAGCTCCCTCGCCACAGGGGTCGCGGTGCCTTCAGGAAGCGGTTATGCGCCAGATACCGAACGGTTGATGCGCCGGGTCGATCCGCATGAACTGATACTTGCCGTGCCAGGTCCAGCGATGGCCGCTCATCAAGTCTTCGCCCTGGATGCTGGCGTCGTCGGGCAAGCCCATTTCCCACAGCGGCAATTCGAAGTTCGCTTCCTGGACGTTATGCGGGTCGAGGCTGACGGCCACCAGAATGAAGTTGCTGCCATCCGCGCTGCGTTTGCCGAAATACAGAATGTTGTCGTTCCACGCGTTGTAGACCGTCAGGCCCAGGTGCGTGTGCAACGCCGGGTTCTGCCGGCGGATGCGGTTGAGCTGGGCGATCTCGGCGATGATGTTGCCGGGTGCGTTGAAGTCCCGTGGGCGGATTTCGTACTTCTCGGAATTGAGGTATTCCTCCTTGCCCGGCACCGGCGCGGCTTCACACAGTTCGAAGCCCGAATACATGCCCCACAGCCCGGAGCCCATGGTCGCCAACGCGGCACGGATGAGAAAACCGGCGCGTCCTGACTCATGGAGAAACGCGGGATTGATGTCCGGCGTGTTGACGAAGAAGTTCGGCCGATAGCATTCGCGCCACGGTGATTCATTCAATTCGGTGAAATAGGTCGCCAGTTCCGTCTTGGTATTGCGCCAGGTGAAGTAGGTGTAGCTCTGGGAGTAACCGACCTTACCCAGCCGCGCCATCATCGCCGGGGTGGTAAAGGCTTCCGCGAGGAACATCACCTCGGGGTACAACGCCCGCACATCGGCGATCAGCCATTGCCAGAACGGCAGCGGCTTGGTGTGAGGGTTATCGACGCGAAAGATCTTCACGCCCTCCTCGACCCAACCGACCACAATGTCCCGCAGTTCGACCCACAGACTGGGAATCGCATCGCTGGCATAGAAATCGACGTTGACGATGTCCTGGTATTTTTTCGGCGGGTTCTCGGCGTATTTGATCGTGCCGTCCGGGCGCCAGTTGAACCAGCCCGGGTGCTGTTTGAGCCACGGGTGATCCTGGGAACACTGGATCGCGAAATCGAGGGCAATTTCCAGACCGTGATCCGCCGCCGCTGCAACCAGTCGACGGAAGTCTTCGCGCGTGCCGAGTTCGGAATGAATCGCCTCATGCCCGCCCTCTTCGCTGCCGATGGCATACGGGCTGCCCGGATCGTCGGGGCCGGCGGTCAGTGAATTGTTCGGGCCTTTGCGGAAGCTGCGTCCGATCGGGTGGATCGGCGGGAAGTACAGCACATCGAAACCCATGTCCTGAATCATCGCCAGTCGCGAGTGCACGTCGTTAAACGTACCGTGGCGGGCCGGATCGTCGGTGATCGAACGCGGAAACAACTCATACCAACTGGCGAACTGGGCCAACTCCCGCTCGACGTCCAGCGCAAACTCGGGACTGAGACTCAAGTAGGCACGGTGATCGGCCTGGGCCATCAGGTCGGCGCTACGCTGGTGCAGAAACAGGGCGACCTGCTCGGTTTCGAGCAGACCGGACAATTCATGGTGCAACGCCGCCAGTTCTTCGCTCAACGGCCCTTCCGAGCGTTCGGCTGCCTGCTGCACCTGGTTGCGACCTTCCTGCAATTCCAGGCTGACGGGCACGCCCGCTATGTTCTTTTTCTCAATCTCATAACAGAAGCTGGCGAACTGATCGATCCAGGCCTCGATACAAAAGACGAATCGACCCTGCTCCTCAACTCGGAACTGGCCTTGCCAGCCGTTGTTGCCAAGCTCGGTCATGGCCTCGCTGTGCCAGGCCTCATCACCGTCGGCACGCCAGCGTATGCGCACGGCCAGCTTGTCGTGACCGTCGGCGAACACTTTGGCGGTGACCACCACGTCCTGACCCACCACGGCTTTGGCAGCAAACTGCCCGCCATCCAGAGTCGGCATGATATTTTCGATGGCAATGCGCGGCAGCAGCAGAGCCTGCGAAAGCGGCATATGAGGGTTGTAATTCAGCTCTGTCGGTTTTTCAGCAGTCATCGAGCATCTCTCCTTTACGCCCCATGGACGCTCTTGTGTCTGGTCGTCATTCACACGGAACCGTCTGCCCCGAAATGAACTCACTTAGGTTCCGAGCGACAAGCGCGGGGAAAAGTTCACGCCCATTTGCCGGGGAATCAAATCCCTTGCGCGACGGTCAACTCACTTAAGCACGACTTACGCCATGTGCCACTGGAGGCTTCAACGATGAGTATTCCAATCCCGGCCGAAACACCCGATCCGAACATCGACAGCCCGACCATTCCGCCGACCGAGCCGGAACCGGTACCCGAGCAAGAGCCGCCTGGCACCACTCCACCGCCTCGGGAAGAACCACCCGCCACCATGCCGCCGGTGATCCTGACGCCAGAGTGATGGCTACGGCCGCTCTTGCTCGTCTTTTTCCCTGTCGATCATTTTCACGATCCTTGGCATGACGCTGAAAATCGCCAATGCCAGCAGCGTACTGAACACCGCCGTTGCCTCGCGACCCAGTCCGGCCGAAACACCGATGGCGGCGGTCATCCACAACCCGGCGGCGGTGGTCAGGCCTTTGACATGGCCATCATCGCCTCCCTGGTTTTTCAGGATGGTGCCGGCACCGAGAAAGCCGATGCCTGCGATCACGCCCTGCACCACCCGGCTCATGGCATCGGCCTGGGAGCCGGACATTTGCGGCACCAGCACAAACAACGCCGCACCCAGCGCCACCAGCATGTGCGTGCGAACCCCGGCAGCCTTACCCTTTTGCTCACGCTCGAAACCAAGAATGCCGCCCAAAATTGCCGCAATCAGCAATCTCACGGTTATACGTGTCAGTTGTGACGCATCGCCGATGTCGGCGAACTCCGCTTGCAGCGTTACCCAAACCTCATGCCACCAGGCGTCCATGGTGCAATCCTTGTGATTGATTGTTATTGGAAGGATGGACCGCGCCGACCATTAATCGGTTGCACAGAACGATGACCGTCGGATGCGCCCTAACAGTTTAGAACCCGCAAAAAAAAGGACACCGCCATGACTGTGCGCATCGAAAACCAGACCTGCTTTTTCACAATCGAGAACGGCGAAGAAATTCGCCTGTGCCCCGATGTCACGATCATTACCGACTCGGAAAAAGCGATGTCGGCGGTTGAGCTCAATGGCCAGCGCGTCTACATCACCGAAGCAGAAGCCGACGCATTGACCGTAGCAGGCGCAGTGGACGGTCGCAGGCATTTGAAGGCTACCGACAGTGATTCGGTGATTTGACTGACCCGGATCAGCAACGCCCGCAGGCGCCTGATATAGGTACCTGCGTCCCGCTGTGACGGGGTGCATCAAGTTGTCGCAGGCAGCGGATCAAAACCCATCTGATCCGCTTTTTATTGCAATACCTGAGTCTGTTATGCAAACAGATCGCTGGTCATAGTGCTCATGCCTGATGGAGGCTGATGAGCGAAAGACCATGAGCGAAAGAATCCCCGTCCGAACCGTAAAAAGCCCCACGTTAGTAAAAACTTTTGAGCCTTTACGTCCAAAGATAAAGGCCAAATCCAGCGACAACCTGATCCACACCCGCAGCTTCACCGGCCTGTTCCGTACCTTGCGATTGAGCGGTGCGGGATTTCTGTTTTTGCTGTTCTTCGGCACCGTGTGGCTGAACTGGGGCGACCGTCAGGCGGTGCTCTGGGACCTTTCCGAAAGCAAATTCCACATCTTCGGCGCGACCTTCTGGCCGCAGGATTTCATCCTGCTCTCGGCGCTGCTGATCATCGCCGCCTTCGGCCTGTTTGCGATCACCGTGTTCGCCGGTCGGGTTTGGTGCGGTTACACCTGCCCGCAGAGCTCCTGGACCTGGATCTTCATGTGGTGCGAGAAGATCACCGAAGGCGAACGCAACCAACGGATCAAGCTTCAAGCGGCGCCGTGGGGCCTGAACAAACTCATCCGCCGCTCGGCCAAGCACACCCTGTGGCTGGCCATCAGCCTGCTCACCGGGCTGACCTTTGTCGGTTACTTCACGCCAATCCGGCCACTGGCCGAAGAGCTGCTGACCTTGCAGATGGGTGGCGTCAGCCTGTTCTGGGTGTTGTTTTTCACGGGCGCGACGTACATCAACGCCGGCTGGCTGCGTGAGGCGGTGTGCATGCACATGTGCCCGTATGCGCGATTCCAGAGCGTGATGTTCGACAAGGACACCCTGACCATTTCCTACGACGTGGCCCGCGGTGAAAACCGTGGCCCGCGCAAACGTGACGTGAAACCGGCCGAGGCTGGCCTGGGTGATTGCATCGATTGCCATGTGTGCGTGCAAGTCTGCCCGACCGGGATCGACATTCGCGACGGCTTGCAGATGGAGTGCATCGGCTGCGCGGCGTGTATAGACGCCTGCGATTCGATCATGGACAAAATGGGCTATGCCCGTGGCCTGATCAGCTATACCTCGGAGCATGAGTTGCAAGGTGGCAAGACCCACCTGCTGCGGCCGCGGCTGATCGGTTACACCGCGGTGCTGCTGGTGATGATCGGTGCCCTCGCCCTCGCCCTGGTCGAACGGCCGATGGTGTCGCTGGACGTGAGCAAAGACCGTGGCCTGTTCCGCGAGAACAGTCAGGGGCAGATCGAAAACATCTACAGCCTGAAGGTGATCAACAAGACCCAGCAACGTCAGGATTACCAACTGAGCCTGGTGGATGGCGAAGGCTTCCAGCTGCAAGGCAAGACCGAACTGAGCCTGGCGCCGGGGGAGATTGTTGATGTGCCGGTGTCGGTGGCAATGCTGGCGGATCGGCCGAGCAGCAGCTCACAGACGATCAGCTTCAAGATTGTCGACAGTGACGAGCCGGACATCTACAGCGTGGCCAAAAGCCGGTTTGTTGCGCCGATGAACCGTTGATCCCTTAGACTGCGGTGCCCTGTGGCGAGGGGGCTTGTCGGAACGCCGCACCGTCCCGTTCGGCTGCGCAGCAGTCGTGGATTTGGGGGCGCTTCGCACCCCAGGGGGAGCAAGCTCCCTCGCCACAACAGCGTACCCATTGAATTACTTCAATCCAGGCACTCGATGAAACGCTACGAAAAATTCGCCGACGACATCGCTGAACTGATCCGCTCCGGCGTCCTGGGCCCCGGCCAGCGCGTGCCGTCGGTGCGCTACGCCAGCCAGACCTACGGGGTCAGCCCTTCCACCGTGTTCCAGGCCTATTACCTGCTCGAACGCCGTGGCCTGATCCGTGCCCGGCCGCGCTCCGGCTACTTCGTCAACGCGCACGCGCCGAGCCCGTTCTCGGAGCCGGTGATCAGCAGCCAGGTCAACGAATCCACCGAAGTCGACGTCAGCGAACTGGTGTTCTCGGTCCTCGACTCGATCAAGGACCCGACCACCGTGCCCTTCGGCTCGGCCTTCCCCAGCCCGACCCTGTTCCCGTTGCAGCGCCTGTCCCGCTCCCTGGCCAGCGCCGCCCGGGACATGGATCCGCGCATGGTCGTCACCGACATGTCGCCGGGCAACCCGCAACTGCGGCGCCAGATTGCCCTGCGCTACATGGTCGGCGGGCTGATGCTGCCGATGGAAGAATTGCTGATCACCAACGGCGCGCTGGAAGCCCTGAACCTGTGCCTGCAAGCGGTCACCGAACCCGGCGACCTGGTAGCCATAGAAGCGCCGGCGTTCTATGCCTGCCTGCAAATCCTGGAACGGCTGAAGCTCAAGGCCGTCGAGATCCCGGTGCACCCGCGCGATGGCATCGACCTGGGCGTGCTCGCCCAAACCCTGGAACGCCACCCGATCAAGGCGTGCTGGTGCATGACCAGTTTCCAGAACCCGATGGGCGCCACCATGCCCGAAGCGAAGAAGCAGGAGCTGGTCGAATTATTGCGCAGCCACCAGGTGCCGCTGATCGAGGACGACGTCTACGCCGAACTCTATTACGGGCAACAGGCGCCGAAACCGGCCAAGGCGTTTGATACCGAAGGGTTGGTGATGCATTGCGGTTCCTTCGCCAAGAGCCTGGCCCCGGGCTACCGCATCGGCTGGGTCGCCGCCGGGCGTTACGCGCAGAAGATCGAACGGCTGAAACTCATGACCTCGCTGTGCGCCTCGATGCCGGCCCAGGCCGCCATCGCCGACTACCTGCAACACGGCGGCTACGACCGGCACTTGCGCAAACTGCGCTATGCCCTGGAAGAACAGCAAAGCGCCATGCTTGCGGCCATCGCCCGCTACTTCCCGGCACAGACGCGCGTCAGCCAACCGGCCGGGGGCTACTTTTTATGGCTGGAACTGCCGCCGCAGATGGATTCGCTGAAGTTGTTTCAGATGGCACTGGCGCAAGGCATCAGCATCGCGCCGGGGCCGATCTTTTCACCGACGCAGCGGTTCAGGAATTGTATACGGCTGAATTATGGGAGCCCGTGGACTGAGGATTCGGAGAAGGCGATGGAGACGTTGGGGCGGATTGTGCGGTCGTTCTGAGAATTTGATGTCGTTTGGGCTATCGTCATCGCGAGCAGGTCGAATCGTCGCACCGTCACTCCCACAGGGGTTTAGTGTCGTCCACAAATACTGTGTTCACATCAGTCCACTGTGGGAGCGAGCCTGCTCGCGATGAGGCCAGCTCCAGCAATACGAATCTTGGGGGTTAACGCCCGCCGCCAAGATCAACAAAAGTCCCGGTCGCATAAGAAGCCTTGTCCGACAGCAACCAGATAATCGCCTCAGCCACTTCATCCGGCCGTCCACCCCTGGCCATCGGGATTGCCGATTCCAGCTTGCTGACCCGATCCGGATCACCGCTCAGTGCATGAAAGTCGGTGTAGATGTAGCCGGGGCGCACGGCGTTGACGCGGATGCCTTCACCGGCAACTTCCTTGGATAGACCGATGGTGAAGGTATCCAGCGCACCTTTTGAGGCGGCGTAATCGACATATTCGCTCGGGGCGCCCAGACGTGCTGCAACCGAAGAGACATTAACAATGCTACCGCCCTGCCCGCCATGTTTGGGCGACATGCGCATGATCGCGTGCTTGGCGCAGAGGATCGGCGCCAGGACGTTGGTCTTGAGGGTTTTGAGAATGCGGAACTCGGACATTTCGTCGACGCGGGATTTGTGCCCGACGGTGCCGGCGTTGTTTACCAGCGCCGTGACCCGACCCAGTTCGGTGTCGACACGGTGGAACAGACTGATCACTTCGTCTTCGATGCTGACGTCAGCGCGCACGGCAATGGCTTGAGCGCCCAGTGCGCGAACTTGCGCCAATACACTATGCGCAGCCGATTCGTCGGCCTGATAGTTGATACAGATCCGATAGCCAAGCCCTGCGGCCAACAGCGCGGTTGCAGCGCCGATGCCACGGCCGCCGCCGGTGATGACAATGACTTTGTCCATGCTGACTTTCCCCCTTCACGCGTAAGCAGTCGGGGCCAAGAGTAACCGCCATTGCCGGTTTTTGCATGGACTCACATCAACAGATCCCGTCAACGCTGTGCGCATTGGCCTTCCCTGTAGCGGCTAGCTGCGATCTTCTGTAGCAGCTGTCGAGCCTGCGAGGCTGCGTTCGGCGACGCAGTCGTCGTAAAACTTGCGCATGAAATCTTACTGAATCACCGCGTCGCCTGATTTCACGACAGCTTCGCTGCCGGACGCAGCCTCGCAGGCTCGACAGCTGCTACAGGCATAACGCCCGTCGCCACTCGTTCCTCACGAACAATGTCGGCCATGAAGCGATCCGCCGGCAGCGGGTGACCGAGCAGGTAGCCCTGCAATGAATCGCAGCCCAGTTTGGTCAGGAAGTCTTGCTGGACACCGGTCTCCACGCCTTCGGCCACAATGCGCAAGCCCAACGCCTGGCCGAGGGCGACGATGGCTGACACGATGGCCGCGTCGTCACTGTCGTGTTCCAGATCGCGGACGAAACCGCGGTCGATCTTCAGTTCGTTGGCTGGCAGGCGCTTGAGGTACATCAAGCTCGAATAGCCGGTGCCGAAGTCGTCGATGGACAGGTCGACGCCCATTTCCGAGAGTTCCTGAAGCACCGTCATGCTCGCATCGGCATCGCTCATCGCGGTGGTTTCGGTGATTTCCAGGGTCAGGCTATTGGCCGGCAGCTGATGCGTGGTCAAGGCTTTGGAGACGCTCTTGACCAGGCCTGCATGGCAGAACTGCAATGCCGAGAGGTTCACCGCGATGCGCCAGTCGGTGTAGCCGAGCACGTACCACTCGCGCATCTGGCGGCAGGCTTCGTTCAGGACCCATTCGCCAATGGGAATGATCAGGCCGGTTCTTTCCGCGAGATCGATAAACTTGTCCGGCAGCAGCATGCCCTGGGTCGGATGCTCCCAGCGCAGCAGCGCTTCGGCGCCCACTGGGCGGCCGTTGCCGGCGTCGAACTTGGGCTGGTAATAGAGGCTGAACTGCTGCTGATCGAGGGCGTTGCGCAAATCCTGCAGCAATTGCAGTTGTTTGCGCGCGTTGCTGTTCATCGAGGCGTCGAAGAAGCTGTAGCCGTTTTTCCCGGCGCCCTTGGCGTGGTACATCGCCGCATCGGCGTTCATCAGCAATTCCTGGGCAGTCTGGCCATTGCCCGGATACAGCGCGATGCCGAGGCTGGCGGAAATCTGCAGCTCATGTTCGGCGACCCGGAACGAGCTGCCGATCAGCCCGACTTGACGTGCCGCCAGGCTCAACGCGTCATTTGGCTCACTGAGCCGCACCAGCAGCACGAACTCATCGCCACCAATTCGCGCCAACGTGTCCTGACTGCGCATGTCCTCGCGCAGGCGCAAACCGACCTCACGCAACAACTGATCGCCCATGTGGTGGCCGAACGCATCATTCACCGGTTTGAAGCCGTCGAGGTCGATGAACATCAGCGCAAAACAACCGCCCTGCTCCTGAACCTTGGACATGGCCTGCTCGATGCGGTCGGCCAGCAACATGCGATTGGGCAGACCGGTCAGGGTGTCGTGCAGGGCCAGTTGGGTCAGTTCGCGGTTGGCTTCCGTCAGCGAGCGCGCCAGGTCAGCGGTGCGGGCCTCAAGACGTGCATCGAGTACCGAGGTCAACAAGGCGATGCTCAACACTGCGAGCGTGGTGATCAGCACCAGGTTGTCGAGGCCTTTGCCGTTCAAGCCGCTGATGGCGGCGCCACAGAAACTGCCGTCCGGGAATCGCGCCGCGGCCATGGCGGTGTAGTGCATGCCGACGATGGCGATGCCCATGATCACCGCAGCACCGGCGCGAAACAGGCCCACATACGGCGTGTGCTGACGCAGGCGGAAGGCGATCCATAACGCGGCGCCGGAAGCGCCGACTGCGATGAGCAGTGACGCTCCGAACAGCGTCGGGTCGTAATCGATACCCGGCTGCATGTGCATGGCGGCCATGCCGGTGTAGTGCATGGCACTGATCCCGGCCCCCATGATCAACGCGCCGAACGCCAGTTGCCAGGTCGGCAGCCGTGGCTGGCTGACCAGCCACAGGGCAAAACCGCAGGACAGGATCGCGGTCAGCAGCGAGAGTGCCGTGAGGGTGAAGTCGTATCCCAGATCGATCGGCAGTGTGAACGCGAGCATGCCGATAAAGTGCATCGACCACACGCCCACGCCCATGGCAAACGCACCGCCCGCCGTCCATAAAAACACGGCACGGCCTTTGGCCGTGGAAATGCGCTCGGTCAGGTCGAGCGCGGTATAGGAGGCGAGAATCGCTACGCAGAGCGAAATGATAACCAGCGTGGGTGAATAGCTACCAATGAGCATGTGACTTCTCGCGATCACCCCACCGTACTGCTTCCGTTCTCGGGAGGGCAAATTGGGCGATTGTACTGATTGCACACAAGAACGCACTGACAAAGTAATCAGATGGCCATCAAACCGATGAAACGCTTGTTTGACTCCCCGATGACTCAAGCAATCGTTGGTAGCAGCTGTCGAGCCCGCGAGGCTGCGTTCGGCGACGAAGTCGTCGTGAAATCAGGCGACGCAGTGTTTCAGGAAGACCGCATGCGCAGGTTTTACGACGACTGCGTCGCCGAACGCAGCCTCGCGGGCTCGACAGCTGCTACAACAGCCGCGCTATTTGTTTTCGCTCACTTGAAGCGCGCCATCCCAACCACCGCCCAGCGCCGCAATCAGCTGCACACTGGCGATCAAGCGGCTCTGCAACAGGCTCAACACGCTGCGTTCGTTATTCAACGCGGTGGCCTGGACCACCACCACTCCCAGGTAAGCAATCACCCCGGCCTTGTATTGGTTTTGCGTCAAGCGAAGGGATTCACGCGCGGCATCCAGCGCTTCCTGTCGCACACCGGCTTCGTCTTCCAGCACCTTGAGCTGCACCAGGTAGTTTTCTACTTCGCGGAAGCCATCAAGCACGGTCTGACGGTACTTGGCGACGGTTTCGTCGTAGGCCGCTTCACTGCGATCGACCTCGGCGGAACGCTGGCCGCCATCAAACAAGGTCATGGCCAGTTGCGGCCCCACCGACCAGAAGCGGTTCGGCACGCTGATCCAGTTGGCATACGTGCTGCTGCTATAACCGCCGTTCAGGCTCAGGGTCAGGTCCGGGTAGTAGGCAGCCTTGGCCACGCCGATGTTGGCGTTGGCCGCCATCACCGAACGCTCGGCGGAAGCGATGTCCGGGCGGCGCTCGAGCAACTGCGAAGGCAGGCTCAGCGGTATTTCGGGCAACGCCGGTATGTTCTTGGATTCGGCCAGGCTGAACTCGGCTGACGGCAGACCGATCAATACGGCGATGGCGTTCTCAAACTGGGCGCGTTGCCAGATCAGGTCGACCATGTCCGCCTGGGTGCTTTTGAGCTGGGTCTGGGCCTGGGCCACCGCATCCTTGCCGGAGACGCCGGCGCGGTACTGGTTTTCGGTCATTTTCAGCGAGCGCTGATAGGCCTCGACGGTCGCTTCCAGCAGGCGTTTCTGTTCGTCGATCACTCGCAGTTGCAGGTAGTTCTGCACCAGTTCCGATTGCTGGCTGAGGCGCATCGCTGCCAGATCGGCAAAACTGGCCTCGGCGTTGGCAGTGTCGGCTTCAAGGCCGCGACGCAATTTGCCCCAGATGTCCGCTTCCCAACTGACCCCGGCCTGCGCGGTGTAGGTGTCGCGAATACCGCTGGAGGAACTGGTCAGGCTCGAACTGCTGCTGCCGGTACCCTGGCTGGAGCGGTTTTTCCCGACGGTCAGGTCCACGGTTGGGAAAAACGCACCGCGGGCGCTGCGCACCAAGGCCTGGGCCTGACGGTACTGGGCTTCGGACTGGGCGACGGTCTGGTTGGAGCTGTTGAGTTTTTCGATCAGGCCATTGAGCTGCTGATCGCCATACAACTCCCACCAGGCGCCACGGGCCAGGGCATCACTCGGGCTGGCCTGACGCCAGCCGGCGGCTTCCTTGTATTGCACCGGCGCAGCGGCCTGCGGGCGCTGGTAGTCCGGGCCGACAGCGCAAGCGCTGAGCATCGCCACGCACAGCGCCAGGCTCAGCAAACGCGAGCCCCGGGCCGCCGCCAACGGCGTGGCCAGATTGATAAGCGAACGGTCAGTCATAGCGGAGTTTCCAGAGCAGCATCGGTACGCACCCCACGCCATTTGTTGAAGCGATGGCGCAGTTTATCGAGATAGAGGTAAACCACCGGGGTGGTGTAAAGGGTCAGCACCTGGCTGAAGATCAGCCCGCCGATGATGGTCAGGCCCAGCGGCTGACGCATTTCCGCGCCTTCGGCACGGCTCAGCAGTAAGGGCAAGGCGCCGAGGATGGCCGCCAGGGTGGTCATCAGAATCGGCCGCAGACGTTGCAGGCAGGCGCTGCGAATCGACTCCAGCGGCTCCAGGCCCTGATGGCGCTCCAGTTGCAGCGCCAGGTCGATCATCAGAATGGCGTTTTTCTTCACCACGCCGATGAGCAGGAACAACCCGAGCAACGAAATCAGGCTGAACTCACCGCCCAGCGCATAGATCGACAGCAACGCGCCGACCCCGGCCGACGGCAACGTCGACAAAATGGTCAGCGGATGGATGTAGCTTTCATACAACACACCCAGCACCAGATACACCGCCACCAGCGCGCCGAGAATCATCCATGGCTGGCTCTTTTGGGTGGCAGCGAAGGCATCGGCGGTGCCGGCCATTTTCGCAATCACGCTTTCCGGCAGACCAACCTTGGCGATGGCCCGCTCAATCGCGGCCGTGCCCTGCTCCACCGTCACCCCGTCGGCCATGTCGAAAGACAGGCTTTCGGACGCGAACTGGCCTTCATGGCTGACCCGGTCGTCTTCCAGGCTGTTTTCGTAGTGGGCAATGGTCGACAGCGGAATCCGTGCGCCGTCGGCCGTGATCACTTGCACCTGCTTGAGCGTGATTGGGTCCTGGGCGTATTTCGGATTGACCTCCATCACCACCTGGTACTGGTTGAGGCTGTCGTAAATCGTCGAAATCTGCCGCTGGCTGTAGGCGTTGTTCAACACCGAAGTGACCATGTCCATGTCGACCCCCAGGCGCTTGGCTTGATCGCGGTCGACGATCAGGGTCACCTGTTGCGCGCCGCGACCTTCACGAGCATCGATCGCCGTCAGCTCCGGCAACGCTTTCAACGCGGTGACGACTTTCGGGTACCACTCGCGCAAATCACCCAGGTCGCCGCTTTGCAGGATGTAGGAATACTGCGAGGTGGTTTGTTCGCGACCGCCACCGAATTGCAGGTCCTGATCCGCCATCAACATCAATTGCGCGCCAGGGACTTTGGGCATTTCCTTGCGCAAGCGTTCGATGACCTTCTGCGCGGAAATGTTGCGTTCCTTGATCGGTTTCAACCGCACCAGCATGAAGGCGTTGTTGGTGCCGTTGGTGCCGCCGATGAAACCGGCGACGCTTTGCACCGCGTCGTCCTTGAGCACGGCGCGGCGGAAGATTTCCATTTTCGGCTGCATGACGCTGAACGACAGCCCATCGTCGCCACGCACAAAACCGATCAGCTGGCCGGTGTCCTGCTGCGGCATAAATGTTTTAGGAACAACAACATACAGCGCGATGTTAACGCCAACTGTCACGAAAAGACTGAGCAAGGTCAACCGGCGGTGACGCAACACCCAATCGAGGCTGGTCGCGTATTTGCCGACCATCCACTCGTTGGCCCGCTGACTCCAGCGCTGCAAACGGTTTTCCTGCCCCGGTGTGTGCGGCTTGAGCCAGCGAGCGCAGAGCATCGGCGTCAGCGTCAGCGAAACCACCAGCGAGACCACGATGGACGCCGCCAACGTGATGGAAAACTCGCGGAACAGGCTTTCGACAATCCCGCCCATAAACAGGATCGACAGGAACACCGCCACCAGCGAGACGTTCATCGACAGCAAGGTGAAGCCGACTTCCTGAGCACCGAGGTAGGCGGCCTTCATCGGCGGCACGCCTTTGTCGATGTGCCGGGAAATGTTCTCCAGCACCACGATGGCGTCGTCCACCACCAGCCCGGTAGCCAGAATCAACGCCATCAACGACAGGTTGTTCAGGGAGAAGCCGTAGAGGTACATCACCGCAAACGTGCCGACCAGCGACACCGGCACCGCCAGGGTCGGAATCAGCGAGGCGCGGAAGTTACCGAGAAACAGGAACACCACCAGAATCACCAGTGCCACGGCGATCAGCAGGGTCATTTCCGCTTCGTGCAGGGTCGCCTTGATCACCGGTGAGCGGTCCATCGCCAGGTTCAGCTTGACGCTGGCCGGCAGCACGGCCTGCAATGCCGGCAGCTGCGCTTTGATTTCGTTGACCGTCTCGATGATGTTGGCACCGGCCTGGCGGTTGATCACCAGCAGCACCGCCGCGTCATTGTTGAAGAAGCCGCTGTTGTAGCGGTCCTCTACCCCGTCGCTGACCTTGGCCACATCCTTCAGGCGCAGTGCGGCGCCGTCTGCGTAGTGAATGATCAGCGACTCGTAATCCTTGGCTTTTTCCAGTTGATCGTTGGCCTGCACCTGCCACAGCCGCTGGCCGTCTTCGACCGAGCCTTTCGGCCGGCGCACGTTGGCGTTTGCAATGGTGTTGCGCACATCGTCCAGGGCCACGCCGTACTGGTTGAGCGCCTGGGGTTCGAGCTCGATGCGCACCGCCGGCAAGGAGCTGCCGCCAATCTGCACTTCGCCCACGCCCTGCACCTGGGACAGGCTCTGGGACAGGATTGTCGAGGCCAAATCGTAGAGCTGGCCTTTTTCCAGTACGTCGGAGGTCAGCGACAGCACCATGATCGGCGCCTGGGACGGGTTGACCTTCTTATAGGTCGGCATGCTGCGCATCCCGCTCGGCAGCAGGTTACGCGAGGCGTTGATCGCCGCCTGCACTTCCCGCGCCGCGCCGTTGATGTCGCGGTCCAGGTCGAACTGCAAAATCACCCGGGTCGAGCCCTGGCTGGAGCGGCTGCTCATGGTGTTGACGCCGGCGATGGCGCCGAAGGAGCGTTCCAGCGGCGTGGCCACGGTCGAGGCCATCACTTCAGGGCTGGCGCCGGGCAGGCTGGCCTGCACCACGATCACCGGGAAGTCCATCTGCGGCAACGGCGCCACCGGCAACAGGCCGAAGCTCACGCCGCCCAGCAGCATGATCGCCAGGCTGAGCAACATGGTCGCAACCGGGCGCTTGATGAAAGGTCCGGACAGGTTCATGGCTGCTCTACCGCTTCCGCGGCTTCAGACTTGCGGCCCCAGCGTCGACCGAGGCGGTCGAAATACAGATAGATCACCGGCGTGGTGAACAGCGTCAGTACCTGACTCAGCAACAAACCGCCGACCATCACCAGACCCAACGGCTGGCGCAATTCCGCGCCGGAACCGGTCGCCAGCATCAACGGCACCGCACCAAACAAGGCGGCCAGCGTGGTCATCAGAATCGGTCGGAAACGCAACAGCGCTGCCTGATAGATCGCTGTTTCCGGGTCCATGCCCTGATTGCGTTCAGCGTCGAGGGCGAAGTCGATCATCATGATCGCGTTCTTTTTCACGATGCCGATCAGCAAAATGATGCCGATGATCGCGATCATCCCCAGGTCGTTGCCGCTCAACAGCAACGCCAGCAAGGCGCCGACCGCTGCCGAGGGCAACGTCGAGAGGATGGTGATCGGGTGGATGTAACTCTCATAGAGCACGCCGAGCACGATGTACATGGTCACCACCGCCGCCAGAATCAGCAGCAAGGTGCTCGACAACGAGGCCTGGAACGCCTCGGCTGCGCCCTGGAACTGAGTCTGCACGCCAATCGGCATGCCGATGTCTTTCTGCACCTGATCGATGATTTCCACCGCATGCCCCAGTGCCACGCCGGGTGCGAGGTTGAAGGACATCATCACCGCCGGGAACTGGCCAATGTGGGTGATCGCCAGTTGAGCCTGGCGCTCCTCGATGTGCGCCAAGCTGGACAGTCGCACTTGTCCGCCGTCGGTGGTCTTGACGTGAATCTGGTTCAACGCATCCGGGCCGATTTTCTCGCCGGACTGCGATTGCAGTACCACACGGTACTGGCTGGCCTGGGTGTAAATGGTGGAAATCTGCCGCTGGCCGAAGGCGTCGTACAACGCATCAGTGATGTTCGACACCGACACACCCACCCGTGACGCCGCATCGCGGTCGATCACCAGATAGACCTGCAACCCCTTGTCCTGCAGGTCGCTGGCGACGTCAGTCAATTCCGGCCGTTGCGCCAGTGCCTCCACCAGACGCCCGCTCCACAGGCTGAGCAACTCGGAATCCGGCGACGACATGCTGAACTGGTATTGCGTGCGGCTGACCCGGTCTTCGATGGTCAGGTCCTGCACCGGCTGCATAAACAGGCGAATGCCGACCAGCTTGTCCAGTTCCGGTTGCAGGCGGGCGATCACTTCGGTGGCGCTCAGGTCGCGGTTGCTGTGGGACTTGAGGTTGATCAGCAGGCGACCGCTGTTCAGTGTCGAGTTGTCACCGTCGACGCCGATGTAGGACGACAGGCTTTCCACCGCCGGATCGGCCAGGATCACCTTGGCCAGTTCTTGCTGACGCTCGCTCATCGCCGCAAAGGAAATCGACTGCGGCGCCTCGGAAATTCCCTGGATAACACCCGTGTCCTGCACTGGGAAGAAGCCTTTGGGCACGACCATGTAAAGGACCACAGTCAGCGCCAACGTGCCGATAGCCACCAGCAACGTCAGCGGTTGATGCTTGAGAACCCACTTTAACTTGCGTCCGTAAGCCGCGATCATCCAATCAATTGTCGCGCCGCTGGCCCGGTAGAACCGGCCCTGTTCTTCTTCCTTGGGTTCACGCTTGAGCAAGCGTGCGCACATCATCGGGGTCAGGGTCAGGGACACGACCAGGGAAATCAGGATCGCCACCGCCAGGGTGATGGCGAATTCGCGGAACAGGCGCCCCACCACGTCCGCCATGAACAGCAGCGGAATCAGTACCGCAATCAGCGACAGGGTCAGGGAAATCAGGGTGAAACCGATCTGCTTGGCGCCCTTGAGCGCGGCATTGAGGGGACTGTCCCCTTCTTCGATAAACCGGGAAATGTTCTCCAGCATCACGATCGCATCGTCCACCACGAAACCGGTGGCGATGGTCAGGGCCATCAAGGTCAGGTTATTGACCGAGAACCCGGCGAGGTACATCACGCCAAAGGTACCGATCAGCGACAGCGGCACGGCCACTGACGGAATGATCGTAGCGCTGGCCCGCCGCAGGAACAGGAAGGTGACCATGACCACCAGCGCGATGGCGATCAGCAATTCGTGTTGCACGTCGGTGACGGAGGCGCGGATGGTCTGGGTGCGGTCGGTGAGGACCGTGACGTCGAGGCCGGCCGGCAGGTTATCCGTGATGCTCGGCAGCAAGGCCTTGATCCGGTCGACCACTTCGATGACGTTGGCGCCGGGCTGACGCTGAATGTTCAGCAGCACCGCCTGGTTTTCATTGGCCCACGCCGCCAGCCGCTCGTTCTCGGCGCCGTCGACAATTTCGGCCACGTCCTTGAGGCGCAACGGCGCGCCGTTGGCGTAGGCGAGAATCAGATTGGCGTAGTCCTTGGGCGAGGTCAGTTGATCGTTGGCATCGAGCATCGACACCCGGGTCGGGCCGTCGAAGTTGCCTTTCGGCTGGTTGACGTTGGACGCGCCAATCAAGGTGCGCACATCCGACAGGTTCAAGCCATTGGCCGCCAAGGCCTCCGGGTTGACCTTGATCCGCACCGCCTGACGCTGGCCGCCAGCGATGCTGACCATGCCGACGCCGCTGATCTGGGCGATTTTCTGCGCCATCCGCGTGTCGACCAGGTCATTGAGCTTGGGCAACAGCATGGTCTTGGAGGTGATGGCGAGGGTCAGCACCGGGGTGTCCGCCGGGTTGACCTTGTTGTACACCGGCGGCGCCGGCAGGTCCTTGGGCAGCAGATTGGTCGCGGCGTTGATTGCGGCCTGCACCTGCTGCTCGGCAACGTCCATGTTGATGTCGAGGCTGAACCGCAGGGTCAGCACCGAGGCACCGCCGGAGCTGGTCGACGCCATCTGGGTCAGGCCGGGCATCTGCCCGAACTGACGCTCCAGCGGCGCAGTCACGGCGCTGGTCATCACATCCGGGCTGGCGCCGGGATACAGCGTCATGACGCGAATGGTCGGGTAATCCACCTGAGGCAATGCCGACACCGGCAGCAGCCGATAGGCGATCACGCCGGCCAGGATAATGGCCAGCATGCTCAGCGTGGTGGCGACCGGGCGAAGGATGAACAGCCGCGAGATGTTCATGCGCCGCCCTTTTTCGCCTTGTCGGCGGCGGCCGGCTCAGTCGAGCTGGCCGCCGATTTACCTTGCAGGTGGCCAGTCGGGGTGGTCGGTACGTCCTTGGTGTCGTTGACCACTTCCACTTCGCTGCCTTCCTTCAGGCGGTCGGTGCCTTCGAGGACCACACGATCTCCAGGGGCCAGGCCCTCGGTAATCACGGTGTTTTCACCGTCACTGGCGCCGACTTTCAGCTGGCGGATCGCGACTTTTTTGTCGCCGTCCAGGGCGTAGACGAAGGTGCCGTTGGTGCCGAACTGAATCGCCGCCGAAGGTGCGAGCACTACGTCTTTGAGGGTGTCGGCCAGCAGGTGGACGTTGACGAACTGGTTGGGGAACAGCGCCTGATCACGGTTTTCGTAGCGCGCCTTGAACTTCAAGGTGCCGGTGGTCACGTCAATCTGGTTGTCCAGGCTCTGCAAGACGCCGGTGGCTTGCAACTTGGTGTCGCCACGGTCCCAGGCTTCGGCGGGCAGTTTGGCGCCGGTGCGATAGCGGGCCAGCACGACGTCGAGGCTGTTTTCCGGCAAGGTGAAGGCGACGCTGATCGGTTGGGTCTGGGTGATGATCGCCAGCGCCGTGGTGTCGTTGGCGGCCACCAGGTTGCCGACGTCCAGTTGCCGCAGGCCTACACGCCCAGCAATCGGGGCGCGGATCTTGGTGAATTCGAGATTGAGCTTGGCGTCGTTGACCGCTGCCTGATTGGTCTTGACCGTGCCCAGGTACTGACCGACCAGTGCTTCGGCGGTGTCCAGGGTTTGCTTGGCGATACTGTCTTCCTTGAACAGACCACGATAACGCTCGACATCGACTTGAGCGTTTTTCAGCTGTGCCTGGTTCTGCAGCAAGGTGCCTTCGGCCTGAAGCAAGGCGTTCTGGTAAGGGCGCGGGTCGATTTCGGCCAGCAGGTCGCCAGCCTTGACCATCTGCCCTTCTTCGAAGGAGATCTTCATCAGTTCGCCGCCAACGCGACTGCGCACATTAATGGTGTTCAGCGCGGTAACGGTACCCAGCGCCTTGTAGTACAGCGGGAAATCACCCTTGACCGCCGGCGCCACGCGCACCGGGATCGGCCCGGTCGCCCCGCCGAAACCTGGACGCATCCCCCCTGACTTGCCGGTGTGGCCGGCCACGGCTTTGGGCGCAGCACCGTCCTTGTGGGCAGTGCCGGCAGGCCAGAATTTCCAGCACAGGCCAGCGATGACCAACAGGACAAGCAGGCCGAGCAGCCAGCGACGAGGATTACGGGAAGCGGAGGATTGCATGGAATGATCAACCATTGGGCGCGTGAGCTTCTTTCTACAGGAGGCTGAACGATAAGCACTGGTGGGTATTAAGCAAAGCGCCTTTACCGGCAATTTACCTTCGGCTTACGTAACAGGATGTTTTGCCAAGACTCTGAATCACAAATGAAAACGGCCTGGACAGGGCCAGGCCGTTAACAATTGTAATAGCTACTTACTTCAGAACGGCAAGTGCCGCTTCGTAGTTCGGTTCTTCAGCGATTTCCTTGACCAGTTCGCTGTGCAGAACGTTGTCGTTTTCGTCCAGCACCACGACGGCACGGGCAGTCAGGCCTTTGAGCGGGCCGTCAGCGATAGCCACACCGTAGTTCTCGATGAACTCGGCACCGCGCAGGGTCGACAGGTTCTGGACGTTGTCCAGGCCTTCGGCGCCGCAGAAGCGTGCTTGAGCGAACGGCAGGTCAGCGGAGATGCACAGCACCACGGTGTTGGCGATGTCGTTGGCCTGGGCGTTGAACTTGCGCACCGAAGTGGCGCAGGTCGGGGTGTCGACGCTTGGGAAGATGTTCAGCACTTTGCGCTTGCCGGCGAAGTTCGCCAGGGTCACGTCGGACAGATTGCCGGCAACCAGGGAAAAGGCTGGCGCCTTGGAACCGGCTTGTGGCAGGTGGCCGTTGACTTGAACCGGGGAGCCTTTAAGAGTGACTTGAGCCATGAACGGAGTCCTTCTGACGTTGTTGTGGAGAATTTTGAAGAGGCCGAAGTTAACCACGAAATGGTCCGACGACCTATGCCCGGATACAAATTGTGAAGTGTCGCCCCCTCAATTGGATACAACTCCCCCAAACGACACAAAAACCTGTGGGAGCGTGCTTGCTCCCACCGGGTCGGATGCGTGCCGACTATCTCAGCAACCGCAGCATATTGCGGTGCCGCGCCTCGAAAATCCGGCGTATATCCACACGGTCGGTTCAGCGTACCGCCCTCTCCCGCCCCCACCCGGCATTCATGACGAAAGGCAGCCATCGCCACCACATTTCATACATCGCCTGTCGATTCAGGCCACGGTTATTCGACTAGACGATGAATCACCCACAATCCAGCGGAGACAAGACCATGCGATTCATGATCATTGTAAAAGCCAGCCCGGACTCCGAGGCCGGTGTGATGCCCACCGAGGAACTGATGACCGCGATGGGCAATTACAACGAAGAACTGACCAAGGCCGGCATCCTCATCGACTGCGACGGTCTGCAACCGAGCAGCAAAGGCGCGCGGGTGCGATTCTCAGGCGAAAAACGCACGGTCATCGACGGCCCGTTCGCCGAAACCAAGGAACTGATCGCCGGTTACTGGATTTGGGAGGTCAAGTCGAAAGAGGAAGCGATCGAGTGGGTCAAACGCTGCCCCAATCCGATGCCGGGCACCGAAGCAGAGATCGAGATTCGCCCGATATACGGGGCGGAGGATTTCGGCGAGGAGTTCACGCCGCAGCTGCGCGAGCAGGAAGAACGGATTCGCGAGCAGATGAAGAACCGTTGACGCGCTGTGGGAGCGAGCGTGCTCGCTCCCACAGGTCTGCATACAGGCGCCGTTAACCGAGCAAGCGCAGCATATTGCAGTGCCGAGCATGGAAGATTCGGCGCATGTAGGCATTAACCACCAGCCATTCCAACGGTGCACCGCCAATCGCCGAATAAGTCACCCGATCAGTGTACAGCGTACCGCCGTCGCTGGCCGCAACCCTGTGTTCATGTCGGAAGGCAGCCATCGGACCTTTGAGCATTTCGTCGATGAAATGATGCTCGCCGACCTCGCGTATTACCACCGTCCAGCTCGCCGGAATGCAATTGAACATCCAGTGCCGAAAGCAGAATTGTCGGCCGGCTTCGATACGCAGGTTACTCAAGTCGATGTCGCTCAGCAGCGAGACTCGCTCGGGGAAAATCTTCGGGAAGTTGAGGCCCTCCAGACAGAAGTCGAGGACAAATTCGGGTGTTCGGTTGGGAATCAGCGTGGTGAGTTCCAGTACAGGCATAGAAAGCGACATTCCTTTGTTTTTCTGATAACAGCCGGTTGTGTTCGACGTAGGGCCTAAGGCCTTGCTTCAGCGATTGTCGTATCAGGATATTCGCGCCGATCTCTGAACATGACGTACACCGGGTCCAGTCCTGCCTCGACGGGGAAGACAACGATGTAGTCGTCGAACCGGACGTCTCCCATCGAAGTTTCAAGTACCGGCACCGAAGACGATCGAACAAAACCCAAACGACGCCATGGGGCTGGAGAAACGGGTGGGCTAGCTTCCAGAGTGACCGGGGCATACCAGTAAACAGTGATCGGTGCGGCGTCATCAGCCGTAAAACTGAAAGTATTCAGTCGCTCATTATGTTGTGCTGCTCTGACCCGAACTCCGGATGCCGGATGACTGCCTTTGGACGGTGTGATGTGAACCTGTGACAGCGTTTTGATTTCGCGTAATCCCTGGAACATCGCTCTGGGTTTTGCCGGGACCACGGCGGTGCTCATCCTGTACGGAACGTCGACCTCAGCCCTGCTCGACGCCAGACTTTGCCAATCCAGTCCTTCGATTGGTAGAAGCTCAGCCAGGGGAACGCTGAGACCGTAAACCTGCTTATCTACGCGGCTGGAAAACTCGAAGTGCAACACCGCAGCGCGCTGGATCTCATCGGCGGGTTCGCCTGAGGTGTTCTGCCAGGTAAATTCTGCAACGGCCGAGCGAATCGCTTTTTGCAGCTCTATCTGTTGTGACACCAACAATGCCGATGGCCCGCTTTCAAGCAAAACATCGGGGCGTTTATCGGCAAAAGCCAATGATGCAGTGATCGTACAGGCAGCCTGAGCCGGACCGGCCCCTGTCAGATGACGTGAGCGAATCAATTGATTCTGCGCCGCTATCAACAACACTTCGGCCTCGTCATGCAGAACGCGATGGCGTTGGGTAATGCCGGCCAATTGCGCGATGTACCGGTCGTGTGTCGAGTTGATCTGTAGCACGATGCTCTGCCACAGCGCTTGCTCGGACCGGGCATAGGTCAGGTTGCGCGAAGCATCGCTTGTGGCAAATTCCATACGCATTTTCCAGCGTTCGAACTTACTGATTGCTATAACAGTTTCATACTGGGCAATTTCCAGAGTCCGGCTGTTTGTTTCCTGCTCAGGGATACTCAGGTGGACCTTCAGCTGACTCCGTAAGTGCTGGATACCTTGTTCGAAAAAGCCGAACGCCGTTTCGACAGCCCGTTCCGATTCGTCCGCGCCTGCAGCGATCCTTTGTACCTCGGCCAGGTTCCGGGCGGCATGGCTTGACTGCACCAGCGGAGTCGATACTAAAACATGCTCGTCCTTAAATGCTGCGACACCCCGCTTGTGATGCCAGTCCTTGACGAAAAGCACAACCGATCCAACGCGATTCAATTTGACTTTGTCGTTAAGGTAAAACAGCAAGTCCGCGCCGTTGGGATGCCCGACGATCCGGTCGAAATGATTGATCAGCCGGTCATGATCTTGCTTGGATAAATCAACGGCCAAAATCTTGTTGAACAGCGCCTGGAATTCCGGCTCGGTGTAATCCTTGAGAGTTGGTCTAAGTTCCATCTTTGGTTTTTCCTTGTGTCTATTGGGCAAACTGCAGAAAACAATGGCATCTGCTCATTTCGTTATGAACAGATGCCAGTTAGTCAATGGCGGCAAGTCACTCGGGTTTGAAGCTAGGTTTATTGTTGGCTGCTCGCCACTTCTTGACTTCTTTCAGAATCCCTTCGGGACTGTCCTCCTGACCCTCCTTGGGATAGAAAATGACGTCTGATCGGTCTGGGTGTTCGGTGATCACCTCGAAATGCTTGACGCGTTCAATCATGTATTTATCAAACTCGTCCGCCGTTAAGCTCTCTCCACCATTAAAAAGTTCTCTGAGGAAGTCCATAAACTCAGACTCTGTGTAATCTTCAAGACGTGAGTAGTTTTTCATAGCTGCTTACCTCCTTTATGCACGAGAACATGTCGTCTCGGTGTCATCACGACAATGTTTTCCATGCCGTACACAGCACCTCCCTGCGCAACCTCCAATTGGTGATGGAGTTCAAATTTTACTCGACCTCCGTACTGATCGTTTGCGATAGGGAAAGGTGCAGCGCCCTTGCGCATAAACCTCAAGTTTGTGGCATTGAATTGAGTACTTAAACTTACGTCAGCCGCAACTGCCTTCCAAAATGCCTCCCTGAATCTATGGAAATTAGGAAATTCCTTCCCTCTTAACTGATCAGCGATCTGCGAAGGAATAGGCGCTCCCTCCCCTCGAGAGGCTTCTCCCAACCATACTCCTGAAACCGACTGTCCAACCCCTGTCGCCACACCCGGATCGTCTCGCCGATCAAAAAACAGAACATCCGGCGAAGGTAATTCCATGTCCGCCGGATACCCAGGAATACTGGCACCAATCTGCCCTTCGTCAACAGCCGGAAACGTCTCGTTTTGCGGTAGGACCGGGATGATTGGTGCGCCGGGATAAACCGCGGGGATCGATGGTGAGACCGGCGAGGTCGTTGGCCCGAGATGTTCGATGCCGGGTGGAACCAACGGGGTCCAGGTACCACCACCAATCGGCCGAACCGGCCAGGGGATAACCGCCGGCACGATCCCCGGCCGACCTTGGGTGCTTTGCGGTGTGGTGATGCTTATTTTGTCGAGATTGAAGAGGTTCGCGCCGAGTTCTGCCCGCTCCTGATAACGCAGTTCGAATTCACGTCGTTCACCGACCCAGGTACTTTTCGGCGCATACGGCGCGAAACCTTGTTCGATGCGTTTTTTGTTCACCTCATCGAATTGGGCGACAAGCACCGGGTGTTCGCCAACCGTACGCCACAGCGCTTCATCGAAGGCGCTGAACGACGGGATTTCCCGGCCGCGAAATTGATCGCCGATCTGCACGGGAATGGCCGCACCCTGCGCCAGGCTTGCAGCTTTCCACCAATCATTCGCAGCAGGTTGACCGGTCCCGATGACGACGCCTGAGCCCAAGGGCGGCAGGTTGAAGGACATATAGATTGGCGGCTGGCCCGGCACGCAAACGATGCAATCCTGAATGCGCAAGTCGACACCTGCCGGGATGTCCAGGATCTGCGGTGTCGTCACCGCCAGCCCGGCTTGGCCGGAAGTGGCGACTTGAGGTGTGGATTCGGTTGTGAACTGCAGGAGTCGTCGCGGTGAACCCGGGACTTCGGCGCTGTAGACACCGGTCAGCGGGTCAATTACGGCATTGATGACCGGCACATGAGCATCCACCTCACCACCGGTGCTGGTAACGATGATCGCGGTACCTTCCGGCACGGCTTCGGGTTTGAGCCGGTACGCAACCTCCACCGAACCACCCGCCTCTGCGATTGATTGCAGCGCCCGACTGTCAGTAAGGCCCAGTGCCTTGACCGGGACACCAATGCCTTGGAACAAACGCCGGCGTTGTTCCGCAGTCAATTCGCCATTGCCAAGGGTTGGCGAATAAACCATTGCAGTGACAAATACTGGCCCCGTCCTGGCTACGATGCGCCCGGCATCGATAAGGGTGTCGATGGCAGCCTGGACAGCCCTTTCAAGCGCAGCGGCGACGTCTTGCGCAACCAACACGCTTTCTCGAGTCAAAAACATTCCGCCAGCGGCCACCGAAGTTACCGGAGCCGTCAGCGTGTTGGCGTGCCTGACCCGTTCGACACGAACATCTTCATCAGCCTGCTGCTTGAAGCGGACTCGCGCTTCGCGCTGCTCAGCGAATTGCCGCTGAGCCTCCCAGACGGCCTCCCGCTCGCGCCAGGCGATGGTCTGCTCGGCATGATGCCTGGCCAGTGCATTGGATTTACCCGTGAGGGCATTTATCTGTGCCGATAGCAGTCGCGCTTCATGAGCTGCGTTGTAGGCGTTTTCCCAGATTTGATGGCCGTCATTGAGTCCTGCACCGAATTGCCTGAGGCGCGTCAGGTAATCGCTCGTCGTGCGGGTGAGTGGATCGTGCCCGTCAAATGATCGGGCAACCGCGTTCTTGGCATTGAGTTCTGCAGTCTTGCGGGCGATCAACCCGTCGATTTCGTTTTTTTCTTTGGTGATGAGGTAAAGCTGCCAGCGCTCGGTTGAGTCAGAGGTATGGTGCCGGCGCGATGCTGAGATTTCGTGGTCAAGCAATGGCGCGAGTTGTGCGGCCTTGTCGGCAAAGCCGCGGTCGGCCTCGGCTCTTATGGCGTCATAACGCTGCCCCAGCCCCGTAAAAAACTGATTCTGGGCCTGGATGCGCGCCTGTTCCTGAGCATGTGCCGCCTCGGCTTGCGCCTGAGCCGCTGCTTGCGCGCTCGCTTGTTCCCTTGCCTTACGATCAGCTTCTATGGCCCGCTTTCGGGCTTTTTTCTTTCTCTTGCTGGTTTTACCAAAGCCGCCTGAAACCCCACCGCCGCCACCGAAACCTCCGCCAGAACCACCACTCGAAGCGGGCGGTCCGGACCTGATAACTACGCTCCCTGATGATCCATCGTCAAATGTGTGTTGTGCCATACAGTCACTCCTTGTCTGTAGGGCACAGCATGTCGATGAAGCAGTAGTGAGGTGCGGTACATAGTTATATGAGTTGATTTATTCCGAGGATCGGCACTGATCGAGCACTGCGGATCCAGGCGACGTTTTGGGGGCGGCGCTCCGACAAGCCCTCTCGCCACATCAGCGATCCGTCACTCCCAACCTCCTGTTTAGTATTAACTTTTTAGTACACAGAGATTCACGCAAACGGGCACAGAAAACCAAAGATTCTTCCCCTTCGACTGGCGAACCCCTCTTTAACTGCTAACTTCAACAGACGCGTCCTACAGGCCTGATAGGAAAGAGCTTACGAAGTAACGGCCGTCAAGTGCCGAGTCGCCCAATGAGCCACGAAGGAACGGGGGAGTCATGTCGAAGAGTTTGGGAGCGCACGCCTGTTTGTGGGCGGCATCAATGGCGTCTGCCATTTGCGCCCATGCAGACAACGCGGATACGGCCAACAAAAGTAACAACCCGCTGAACCTGGCACCCGGTGCCAACCTTCAGGACTACTACACCCCCAAGCTTTACGACACCAACGCCCACACCAACGATCTCCTGCTGCGCGGCACACTGCCGATTGCCCCGGGCAACTTCATCGGTGTGCCGCAATTACTGCGCGCCACCGTGCCGATCAGCACGCGCCCCGCCCCGAACGGCGAACCGCAGTGGACCGTAGAGCGCAAAGGCGATGGCCTGCCACAGTTCACGCTGTTCGCCGGGATCAACGTTACGTTTGGCAAATAAGGAACTCCGTATGCACAGTGCAATTCGCATAGCCGGCTACAGCCTGATGACCATGTTCGTCAGTTGTGGCGTTGGCGCACAGGATGTTGAGACGCGGATCGGCAAGATTGCGATGGAAGGCGAGCTGCCGGCCCATGAATCCATTCCCAGGCTCTACACCGCTCCGTTGGTGATCGAACTGCCGTCGCGCCCGGCACTCGACGACATCACGGCCGTGGAATGACGCCCAAGGATTCACTTAGGAAGCTCTATGAATAGTCGCCTGTTGCTCACCGTTCTCTCCGTCACCCTGAGCACCAGCGCCTGGGCCGACTTCACCGCGACACCCGAAGAAGCCCGAGGCATCGCCAAGGAGGCCTACCTGTACGGCTTCCCCGTGGTGGAAATGTACAAAACCCTCTACACCCAAGCCGTGGACAAAAAGAGCGCGAACTTCAAGGCGCCGTTCAACTGGATCGGCAACACCGCCAAAGCCTTCACCGACAAGGACACCGCGTTCGTCACACCGAACGCAGACACGCCCTACTCGTTCGTCTGGATGGACCTGCGCGCCGAACCGGTGGTGCTGACCTTGCCGCCCATCGATGAACACCGTTACTACTCCGTGCAATTGATCGACGCCTACACGCAGAATTTTGCGTACCTGGGCACCCGCAGCACGGGCAACAACGGCGGGCATTTCATGGTCGCAGGCCCCGACTGGAAGGGGCAGCAACCCGTAAAAATGGATCGCCTGTTGCGCAGTGAAACCAACATCGCCTACGCCCTGTATCGCACGCAGCTATTGGATGAAAAGGACCTGGCGAAGGTCAAGAAAATCCAGAAAGGCTACAAGGTCGAGACGCTGAGCCACTACGTCAAACAGAAGGCCCCGCCAAAAGCGCCGAAGATCGCCTGGCCGAAACCCACACCGACCATGAGCGATACCCCTGACCTGTTCCGCTACCTGAACTTCATGCTGGCCTTCGCCCCGGCGCAGGACGCGGAAAAGGACCTGCTCGCGCGCTTCAAGACCATCGGCATCGAAGCCGGGCAGCCTTTCAAGCTGCACGACTTCACGTCTGAACAGCGCCAGGCCCTGGAAGACGGTATCAGCGATGCCAAGGCCGAATTTGCCCAGTTCAAAAAAGACAAGGTCGATACCCACGAGATCACCAGCGGCGACTTCTTTGGCACCCGCGATCACCTGAAGGGCAATTACCTGTACCGCTACGCCGGCGCCAATATGGGGATTTTCGGCAACTCGGCCGAAGAGGCGAATTACATCGGCTATTTCGTCGATAAGGACGGTCAGCCGGTCGACGCCTCGAAACACGATTACACCCTGCATTTCGACAAAGGCGCCCTGCCCCCGGCCGATGCGTTCTGGTCGCTGACGATGTACGACGGCAAAAACAAGCTGCTGGTGGCCAACCCGCTGAATCGCTACCTGATCAACTCGCGGATGCTGCCCGAGCTCAAGCTCGACGCCGACGGTGGCCTGACCCTTTATCTACAAAACGAGGCCCCGGACAAGGACTTGCAGAGCAACTGGCTGCCAGCGCCGAACGGCCCGTTCTATGGGGTCTTGCGCCTGTACCTGCCAAAACCGGAAGTCGCCAGCCGCCAGTGGAAAATGCCGCTGCTGACTCCCGTCAACTCACAAAAACAGTAAGCGGAGTCAGTCATGGGCAGGTCTTTTGCAGTGCGTCCCTTGCTGGCTCTGTGTGTGATCGGTGCAAGCCCCTTGGGTTTCGCCGTCGATGCGTTGCCTGTGACCGACGACCAACCGCGCATCGAATACGCACCGTGGGTGCGCGCCAAGGAAATCAGTCGGGTGTTGCCAACCCTGCTCGACCTGCGTCAGCCACCGTTGCTGTTGAATGCCGACACAACGTTCATCGAGCGCATGAACGCCCATCAGCAGCGGCTGATGCAGTTCTATCGGGCAAGCCTGCACGCTTATGACGGTGACCGGGACGCCTGGGCCAGGGACATCCGCGAAGTGATGCGCGGTGATGGCGGCAATCCGTATTACCGCTGGTTTGTCGGCGACTTGAAGTAAGACCAGAGGACTTTTCGACGCGAAACAGGTAGGGTGCGCAGAATCAAACTGCCACTATTGGATCGCGTCGCGGGTTTTCATGGAGTTGCACACGCAATGAGTTGCTGGACCATCCTTGGCCTCCCGGCCGATGCCGATACGCGCAGTATCAAACGCCAATACGCAGCCCTGCTCAAACAGACGCGCCCGGATGAAGACCCCGAGGGTTTTCAGCGTTTGCGTGAGGCGTATGAACACGCGCTGAGCATCAAAGAGTGGGAGCAATTGCGCGAGGAGAACTCGGGCGACGATGCCCCGTGGGACCTGACCGGGCTGTCGGTCGTGGAAGTCGACACGCTGCAACTGGTTACCCGTTCGCTGGAGGGTGTCAGCCGTGTCGAGCTCGAACGACGTCATGCCACCGCCGTCGAACATGGCGCGGTGGACGTCATGGAAGATGCGGTGCTGAGGCATTGCGTTGAACACTTCGAAACGTGCGAAACACTGCTCGAATGGGCGATGGAAACCTTTCACTGGTTCAGTCTCTGGCAGCGACTGGAACTGGACGAAGAGCTAATCGTAGAGTTGTCGGAACAGCGCAAGCGCTTGGCCGAGCGTCGTGAAGCGCCGATATTTCTGGCCCGGCATCAGCTGCTGGCCACGCAACCTGCCGCCACGCCGGAGCATCGCGCCGCCCACTTGCTGTTGGCGCCGGGCCCTTTCAGTCAGCGCCGCGCCCTCGCCCGACGTTTGCGCGACGAAGACTGGGTGCAATGTCGCAAGCTGAGCTCTGCGTTGCACGCCAACCACCCGGACATCTGCGCAGACCTGCCGGGCGGCACACCGTTCTTTTGGCGTGACTGGGAATACAGCTACGACAGTTGGCCGATGTACTTGGGCATCGCCCTCGCCTGCCTGATCTGCACCTTTGTTCAATACGCGCCGGACGGCGCCCGGCTGGGGAGCTTGATCAGTGTCGCGGTGTTCTGGTCGGTGATTTACGCCGTGGGTGGTTGGGTACTCAACTGGCTGATGCATCAACTCGCCCATCGATTCTGGCTCTTGGATGATCGACTCAGCGCACGCCTGTTGCCCCGGTGCAATCCGCCGCAACCTGGCGTGCTGCGCGACCTGATGCCTTGCGCGGCCATGTCTACCGGACTCGGTTATGTCTACGGTCCGCTGGCGAGTGCCGTTTACGCCAGCACGTTGCTCGGTGTCGGCCTGATACGCCGGCGCCAGATCAAACCCCGTGTCTCCTGGGAACAGGCCAGCCCGATTTTCAAGTACGGCCTGATGGGCGTTGGCGTTCTGGTGCTGGTCGTCCTACTTGGCGTGTTCAAAGTCATCTCCAACCAAGGCACAGTCAACCGCAATCAGGGCCTGCAACAATGGAGCGAACGTTTGTGCAGCCGCATGCCGGCCAGCGCTGCCGAATGCAATGCTCCAGCCAACCATGAGCAGTGGTATGGCAAGGAGGCCGGGCGATGAATCGGGAATGGATGTTCCCCCTGGGGATTTTCTGGGGGCTGATTGCCTTGGGGATGTTCGGGATCGGAAAACCCCTGACAACGTTCGACTTGTGGCTGGACAAGCACGATGCATCCGTCACCGCGCAGGCCAATGCGTTGAGCCCGGTGATCAATTGTCTCAATCGGGTCGACGTACCTTGGCGGGTTGCTTATGAGCGCTACACATCGTCGGAGCATCCGGTGGAGCCGGTGCGTGACTGGATGGCCAACAAACATGATTTCGACGATGGCGGCTTCAGTGATGCGTCCTTTTCCCAAAGGGATGTCTGTTCGCAGAAAATCAGCGAGAAACTCAACATCCTTGAGTACGACAGCCCCTTGGCACTGATGGCTGACCGTTACGTGCAGGTGCTGGAGGGGGTGACGCCCCTGACGCTGAACATCGGCGTTTTCCAGCAAACCACCTATTTACCGACCAACTACGCATTGCCGCCCGATTTTGCCGAGCAATTTCAGCCCAGGGCTGACCAGTACCTCGCGGCCTCAACGGCGCTGAGACAACAAGTCGAATCGCTCGACCTTGAACAGCGACAGGCTCAGCTCAAGCTGATTGAAACGCGTCTGGGCAAGGACATTCACTGGTATTTGCTGGCTTACATGATCCAGGCCAGAGACACGCTGAACCTTGTCACCGAGGGCGTGAAAAATCGGACCCTGACGCCGCAGGCACTGGCTAAAACCACCGCTGAACTGCAATTGGCCTGGGATTACCGGCAGCAGTTCATCCGACGTCAATTGCCGGAAACGCAACAACGCAACGAAGTGCCGAGTTATCTCTGGTCGCATATTGCCAGGCCGACGCAGAAGTATCTGAATGCGTTGAACACCTTGCACAAGGATTGGCAGAACAAAGCCGAACCGCAGCGATTGAGCGATGACTTTTATGCGGTGACGCGTGGGTATGATTCGCTGATCAGCCATTACAACCGGTTGGCGCGGGCTGAGTATTGAGAAAAGTGTTGTTTTTGAGGCCGCCTTCGCGGGCAAGCCTCGCTCTCCTACAAGGGTCACCGAAACCTGTAGGAGCGAGGCTTGCCCGCGAAGAGGCCATCCGCCTCACTGCATCACTTGGACTTAAGCTTCAGATACGACTGATGCAAATCCGACGCCCAACCATCGATCACGCCTTTCACGTCATCGGCCTTCATCACCTGTGAATCGTTTTCCAGCGGCTTGCCGGTGCCCTTGCGCACGACCTGGGCTAAAACGTGATTGTTGCCGCCATCGAGAAACACTGCTTCGGTGGCCAGATCGGTCTCTTGATCACGAATACCGCTGGCCGTGCTGACCGCCGCGGCCACCAGCGCAATCGGGATCACTTCATAAGGCTTCAGCCCTTCTGTCTTGCTGCTCACTGCCGTAATCGCGGCACGCACCACAATTACGCCCGGGCCGGGACCTGCGGCCAGAGGCAAGGAGTTACCGATTTCACGCTTCAGCGCCTGGTCGTAGTAACCGGTGATGCCGTTGAGGGTGGCCTGGGGGATTTTCACCGTCGGTTGTGGCTTGGGATAGAGCTGGGTCGGCTCGATGTAGACGCTGGTGTATTTACTGATGTCGAGCTTGGGATCGACCCAGCGCATCACCGTCGCACCCGATGGCGACTTGGCTTCCTTGAGCTGGCTGTAGTCCTTGAGGAAACCTGAATACTGGTCCGGCTCAACGACTTTGCTGGCACACCCCACTACCCCGAGCGAGGCAATGCACAACGTGCCCATCATTAACGCTAGCTTCATGCTGTAACTCCTGTCAGAAGGCCGACAACGATATTGCATACGGGAATTACAGTTATAGCCAACACACGGCGTTTTGCGATCAAAAAGCACAATATTCATATCGCCCAGTGGCTTCGCCCGTCGCGCCATTTGACAGACGCGGATCATCCGGCAAAGCTGCACCGAGCTTGAACGCGCGCCTGACGGCAAACGCAACCGGACTACGGAAGTCGCAATGCCGAACCCTAAAAATAAAGCAGCAACCCCAAACCCTGATTCGCCGCCATCCCTGATTCACCGTTACCTGTTTCCCGTCACCATCGGCGTATTACTGGTGGCCGTCGCGGCGATCGGCTGGTTTCTGTTCAGCAGTACTCCAGCGCCGCTCAACACCGTGTCCGTCAGTACTCCGGTCGTTCACCCGACCAAACCGCAACCCGTCGCCGTGGCACCGGCGAAGATGGTCGACGAGCAACAATGCCAGGGCTGTCACAGCGAACAGATGAAGGACTGGCAAGGCTCCCATCACCAATTGGCGATGCAGGAGGCCAATGCCGAGACGATGCTGGGCGACTTCAATAACGTCACGTTCAAAGCGCAAAACGAAACCACGCGCTTCTCGCGCAAGGACGACGGGTTCTGGGTCAACACACCCGGCATTGACGGCAAGAATGCCGACTTCAAAGTGGCCTACACCTTTGGCATCGCGCCGTTGCAGCAATACCTGATCGAGGTCGGCGAAGGTCGCTTGCAGGCGCTGGGCGTAGCCTGGGATACCGAGAAAAACCGCTGGTTCCATCTCTATCCGGGCCAGGGCGTGAACTTCAAGAACCCGCTGCACTGGAGCAAGCCGAGCCAGAACGCCAACTTCATGTGCGTCGAGTGCCACACCACCGGTTTCAAGCGCAATTTCGATGCGGCAAAAAACACCTTCGACAGTCACTGGAACATCCTCGGTGTCGGTTGTCAGGCGTGCCACGGCCCCGCGTCCAGTCACCTGGAATGGACGGCGAAAAAAGGCGATCTGATCCATGCCGGTTTTGCGGTCGACCTCAAGGACAAGGACGCCACCGTCGAAATCGAAACCTGTGCCCGCTGCCATTCGCGCCGCGCACCGCTGGACGACGGCTACACCGTCGGCAAGCGTTTGATGGACGATTACCTGCCGAGCCCCCTGACCCGCGAGTTGTATGCGCTGGACGGCAAGATCAAGGATGAAGTGTTCGAGCACGGCTCCTTCGCCCAAAGCAAAATGTTCGACAAGGGTGTGCGTTGCAGCAACTGCCACAACCCCCACAGCACCGAACTCAAGGCCCCGGGCAACGGCGTTTGCCTGCAATGCCACAACACCGCCGGCAAGACTTCGGTGGCGGGCGTCGACGGCAAGGGTTTGCAAGCGAAAAACTACGACTCCATCAAACACACCCGCCACACCCTGGGCCAGCCCGGCTCCCAATGCGTGGATTGCCACATGCCCGGCAAGTTCTACATGGGCAACGATTTCCGGCATGACCACAGCTTCAGCATTCCTAACCCGCAGCGAGCAAAAAAACTCGGTACACCGGACGCCTGCCTGACCTGTCACCAAGGCAAGGCCGGCGACAAGATCACCGAGCAATTCAAGCTGTGGAATACCGCCGACACCGCGCAGGCGCCACGTTATGACGAAAGTCTGTGGCTGGTTCGTAACGGTCAGCCCGGCGCCGCGCAAGCCTTGTACGAGCAACTGCAGCGCAGCAACCTGCCGGCGATCCAGCGTGCCACCTTGCTGGCGGAATTACCGCTGTACCCGAGCGAGCAAGCGTTAAAACTTGCGACCAAAGACCTGAGCCACCCGGCACCGCAAGTGCGTGAAAGCGCGGTGCGGGCGATCAGCGCGTTCCTGCCGCCACCGGAGCGCGCGCCGCTGCTGACGTCGCTGCTGGGCGATCCGGTGAAGGCTGTACGGATCGTCGCGGCCCGGGACCTGCTGAGCGTGGCTCGCAATGGATTGGGCAACGCCCAGGCAAACTGGAATGCGGCGATTGCCGAGTACGAAGCGGTGCAGATCAGCCTGGCCGAGCGCGCCGAGGCCAACCTCAACCTGGCGATGCTCTATCAGGCCAGCGGTCGCAACGGCGAAGTCGAAGCGCTGCTGCGCACTGCCCTCAAGCGTGATCCGGATTTCTACCCGGCGCTGGTGACGCTGGTGCAATGGCTGGAAGCCAATGGACGCGGTCAAGAGGCGCAAACGCTGTTGGCGCAAGGCCTGAAAGACCACCCGGATGCCGCCCTGTTGCAACACACCCAAGGCTTGTCGCTGGTGCGTGCAGGCCAATCAGCCCAAGCCATGAAGGCCTTGCGCAAAGCCGCGCAACTGGAACCGCAGAGCGCCCAATACGGCTACGTGCTGGCCGTGGCGTTGCACGACAGCGGCAAGGTCGATGAGGCTTGCGAAGAGCTGGAGCGATTGTTGAAAGTGCAGCCGGCCAATCGCAATGCGCGGCTGTCGCTGATCCAGTACTACCTGGATAACGGACAGGAACCGAAGGCGCAGGTGCTGTTGCAAGGCTGGAAGAAAATGAACAGGGGCGATCCGGCGTTGAAGTGACGCTTTGTAGCAGCTGCCGAGCAGCGCGAGGCTGCGTTCGGCGACGCAGTCGTCGTAAACCTGCGCATGCGGTCATCCTGATGCACCGCGCGGCCTGATTTCACGACGACTTCGTCGCCGAACGCAGCCTCGCGCTGCTCGGCAGCTGCTACATGAACCGTGGAATCACCAGGACGAGCCGCTTTTAAGCGCCAACTCCCGCCGACTGTTCGCCCGCATCGCCTTGATCAGCGACACCGTGCCCACCAGGATAATCACCCCGGCAAACAGGAAGTCGATGGTGTACAGCTGGAAGTCCTTCACCGGCCCCACCAGCAAAACCCGAATCGCACCGATGCTCACCAGCGTGGCGAGAAAATCGATCCCCGGTTCATCGCGATAGAACACGTGCAGCAGCGGCAGGCACAGCACCAGTAGCAACAACAGCACGATCACCTTGAACGAGCCTTTGCGCTCGACGCTGAATGCGCACTCGTGGGCGCCATAGGCCTTGTAGTCTTCATCGCGGATCATCGAGTTGCGTTCGTTGATGTAGTCGACGCGGTTGTACTTCTGGATCGGCGTGAAGGTGTTCGACATCTCCATCAGGGTGGTGATGTTTTTGAACCTCAGATCGATGCGCTCGTTGCCCTTGAGGTAATACAGCACCGGCTTGTAGCCATAGCGGTAGGTATCGAAGGGAAATTCCGTGGCCCGGCCCTGCACTCCGATCGGTCGTGGTTCGAGTTCGGCGTAGGCGCTTTTGCTGGCCGACGCGAGGTTGCGGCTCAGCGGCTGGATCTTGACCTGTTCAAGGAACATCGGCGTGACACCGAACGACCACTGCAAGGGTTCCAGACGCAGGCGCAGTTCGTTGCGGCCCAGGTCGTAGCGGTTGAAGGTGCGTTCGGACACCACCACTGCGCCGCTGAGCATGAACTCGCCGCGCAGCGTGTTGGTGACGCGCAGCGTCAGTTGATCCTTGCCCAGCGCAGCGGCATCGCTGGTCGGTGGTGTGCCGCACCAGGCCGTACTGTCGAAGGCGCCGCCCAACTGGCCGTCGCGATTTTCCTTGAACACATAAAAGTAACTGGCCCACAGCGCCACTATCAGCAACAGCGCAATCAGCCCCAAAATCTTTTTGCCCACGCTCAAACCAGACTCCTTTCTTTGCCAACTCCCTGATGAGGCGCGGACTCTACCAAAATGCCATCAGCGGCCCAAGCAAAAATACCGAGGGCGGACTTGTAGCAGCTGTCGAGCTTGCGAGGCTGCGTTCGGCGACGAAGTCGTCGTAAACCCTGCAAACGCGGTTTTCCTGTAAAAACGCATCGCTTGATTTCACGACGACTTCGTCGCCGAACGCAGCCTCGCAGGCTCGACAGCTGCTACAAAAAGCAGGTGTTGGGGTTTGTGTGTCAGCGTCTTCTGAACAACGGCCGCGGTTCAATCACCGAACGCCCGTACAACACGCTCATCCCGGCCAATCCTTTCAGCGCATCCTCGGCGGATTTGTCTTCGCGCACCGCAAAACTGTCGAACCCGCATTGGCGCATGTGGCTGAGCTGATCGCGCAGCACGTCGCCGACCGCTCTCAACTCCCCCGTCCAGCCCAACCGAGTGCGCAGCAGGTACGCCTGGCTGTAACCGCGACCGTCGCGAAAGCTCGGAAAATCCAGGGCAATCAGCGGCAATGAGTCAAACCACGGTTTGAGGCTTTCCACCTCGTCATCCGGCCCCAGCCAGACCGCACGCTGTGCCGGCGCTTGAAGCCAGCGACTCAACGGCAATATCAGCGACCCGGTCGGTAACTCACCCTCCGGTTCCCGGACCAGCACCCACGGATCGTCAGCCACGATCCGCGCCACACCCTCCTCCAGTCGCAGCAGATTGTTCATGCCGAGACCTCCAGCACCTTCGGATAAACCTGCTCCTTGAAAGGCTCAAGACCGATGCGCTGCAAGGTGTCGACGAACAGTTCTTCGCTCTCGCGATAATTGACGAACGTGGCGATGATCCGCTCGATCACCTCCGGCACTTCGACGGCGCTGAAGGACGGGCCGATGACCTTGCCCAGGGCGCTGTTCTTGCCCTGGCTACCGCCGAGGGTGATCTGGTACCACTCGCTGCCGTTTTTATCGACCCCCAGAATGCCGATATTGCCGATGTGGTGGTGACCGCAGGCGTTCATGCAGCCGGAGATGTTCAGGCTGATGTCGCCCAAGTCGTGGAGGTAATCCAGGTCCTCGAAACGGCCTTGAATCGCCTGGGCAATCGGGATCGATTTGGCGTTGGCCAGCGCGCAGAAGTCGCCGCCGGGGCACGCGATGATGTCGGTCAGCAAACCGATGTTAGCGCAGCCCAGGCCCTGCTTGCAGGCCAGGCACCACAGCGTGTAGAGATCAGCCTTGGGCACGTCCGGCAGTACGATGTTCTGTTCATGGGCGATGCGAATTTCGCCAAAGCCGAACTGTTCGGACCACTCGGCCACGGCCGTCATCTGCTCGGTCGTCACGTCCCCCGGTGGTGAGTCAAAGCCCGGTTTGGTCGACAGCACCACGCTGGTGTACCCCGCGACCTTGTGCGGCTGCACGTTGCGCGTGACCCAGCGCGCGAAGGCAGGGTTCTCGGCCAGGCGCGTACCGAAATCCAGGTCAGTGTCGGACAGTGAACGGTAGTCGGGGGACACGAAGGCACTGGCGACACGCTCATATTCGACGTCGGTCAACTGCGCCGTGCCGTCCTTGAGGTACTGCCATTCTTCCTCCACTTCCTTGGCGAACGCTTCGATGCCCAGGGCCTTGACCAGAATCTTGATCCGCGCCTTGTACTTGTTGTCGCGTCGACCGTGACGGTTGTAGACCCGCAGCACCGCCTCGACGTAGGACAGCAAATGCTGCCACGGCAAGCCCTCGCGGATCTGCAGGCCGAGAATCGGCGTGCGCCCCAGCCCGCCGCCGACAATGACGCGCAACAGCATCTGCCCACTGTCATCGCGATAAAGGTAGAGCCCGATGTCATGCATCATGATGGCGGCGCGGTCCTGCTCAGCCGAACAGATGGCGATCTTGAACTTGCGCGGCAGAAACAGGAATTCCGGGTTGATGGTCGACCACTGGCGCAGGATCTCGGCCAGCGGGCGCGGGTCCATCAGCTCGTCAGCCGCCACACCGGCAAACGCTTCGGTGGTGATGTTGCGCACGCAGTTGCCGGAGGTCTGGATCGCGTGCATCTCGACCTGGGCCAGGCGTTCGAGAATGTCCGGCACCTGCGCCAGCTCGATCCAGTTGAACTGCATGTTCTGCCGGGTGGTGAAGTGGCCATATCCTCGATCGTAGTCCCGGGCGATGCTCGCCAGCGTGCGCATTTGCCTGGCGCTGAGGGTCCCGTAAGGAATCGCCACGCGCAGCATGTAGGCGTGCTTTTGCATGTACAGGCCGTTTTGCAAACGCAGCGGCAGGAACTCTTCTTCGCTCAACTCGCCCGTCATGAAACGCTCGACCTGATCGCGAAACTGCGCAACGCGTTCGAAGACCAGGGCCCGGTCATAGTCATCGTACTGATACATGTGGCTACCTCATCAGGGTGAATCGCACGCTCTGCATACCCCGTAGCAGCTGTCGAGCACCGCGAGGCAGCGTTCGGCTGCGCAGCAGTCGTAAACCCAGCACACACGGTTCACCTGACAGACCGCGTCGCCTGGTTTGACGACTGCTTCGCAGCCGAACGCTGCCTCGCGGTGCTCGACAGCTGCTACGGGGGTGGCGGTGCTTGTGATGGGGACTATGAACCTGCGGCGCAGTGCGTTACAGATTCACCTGACTCCTAAAAAACCGTATCAGACTGCGTCAGAACACCGCAGGCAAGCCCTGTATCTGATCCGCATAAACTCGGTTTTTCTGAGCCTGTTTTGTTTCCGGCAGGGTTTCTACAGTTGACGGCATGCCAGTCCGGGTGGCCTGGCAAGACTTTGCAACCGTGGAAGCATTGACCATGAGCACAGCAACAATCGGACAGGCCTATAACTACAAGGTCGTCCGCCAATTCGTCGTGGCAACCATCATATGGGGTGTCGTGGGGATGGCGATGGGGGTGTGGATCGCCTCGCAACTGGTGTGGCCCGAAATGAACCTCGACCTGCCGTGGACCACCTTCGGCCGCTTGCGCCCGCTGCACACCAGCCTGGTGATTTTCGGCTTTGCCGGCAGCGCGCAATTCGCCGCCAGTTACTACGCGGTGCAGCGCACGTGCCAGGTGCGGCTGTACTCCGACAAACTCGCCGCGTTCACCTTCTGGGGCTGGCAATCGGTGATTGTGGTGATGCTGATCACCCTGCCGCTGGGCTACACCACCACCAAGGAGTACGCCGAAATCGAATTCTCCGGCGCGGTATGGATGACCGTGGTGTGGGTCGCTTATGCCATCGTCTTCTTCACCACCGTGGTGCAACGCAAGACCAAGCATATCTACGTCGGCAACTGGTTCTTCGGTGCATTCATCGTCGTGATCGCGATGCTGCACGTGGTCAATCACCTGTCGATTCCGGTGGACTGGTTCAAGTCCTACCCGGTGTATTCCGGGGCCACCGACGCGATGGTCCAGTGGTGGTACGGGCACAACGCAGTCGGGTTTTTCCTGACCACCGGGTTCCTCGGGATGATGTATTACTTCGTGCCGAAACAGGTGGGTCGGCCGGTGTATTCCTATCGTCTGTCGATCGTGCATTTCTGGGCGCTGATCACCCTTTACATTTGGGCCGGCCCGCACCACTTGCACTACACCGCGTTGCCGGACTGGGCGCAGTCACTGGGCATGGCGATGTCGCTGATCCTGCTGGCGCCGAGCTGGGGCGGGATGATCAACGGCATGATGACGCTCTCGGGCGCCTGGCATAAATTGCGCACCGACCCGATCCTGCGCTTTTTGGTGCTGTCGCTGGCCTTCTACGGCATGTCGACCTTCGAAGGGCCGATGATGGCGATCAAAACCGTGAACGCCCTCTCCCACTACACCGACTGGACCATCGGCCACGTGCATGCCGGTGCCCTGGGTTGGGTGGCGATGATCACGTTTGGCGCCATCTACCACATGGTCCCGAAAGTCTTCGGCCGCGAGCAGATGTTCAGCACGCCGCTGATCAACCTGCACTTCTGGCTGGCGACCATCGGCACGGTGTTGTACATCGCCTCGATGTGGGTCAACGGCATCACCCAAGGGTTGATGTGGCGTGCAATCAACGACGACGGCACGCTGACCTATTCGTTCGTCGAGGCGTTGCAGGCCAGCCATCCCGGGTTCGTGGTGCGCTTTGCCGGTGGCGTGTTCTTCCTCAGCGGGATGTTGCTGATGGCGTACAACACCTGGCGCACGGTGCGGGTTGCGGACGTGGCGCTGGCCGAACGTGAAGCGCAGATTGCCTGAAGCGAGGGACTTGAGATGACCGAGATTGTGCTGAATCTGTTTGGGGTCGTGGGGTTTTGGCTAGTGATCGAGTATTGCTTGAAACACCAGACGGCTGAGAGCCTGGAGGAAGCCAGCCTGATGCCGTTTGCCGATGACCCTGAGGTGGCGCGGCGGGTGGAATTGGCGACCGGGAAGACAGTGAAAGCGGTGGCCCCGGAAGAAGCTAAACCCGGTTGGGGCAACATCGAAATCTGACCAACACCAATCTAATGTGGGAGCGAGCTTGCTCCCACAGGGTTTGGTGTTAATGCTGAGCGATCAGCCGCGTTCGCGGGGAATAAGGCTCTGCAACTGCTGCGCCAGGAAGTTCGCATCAAACGCAAACGTATCCGGGTCCTTCAGCCCATTGGTCTTGCGCCATTGCCAGCTCGTCGACGGCGGCAGGCACACCAGCGAAATGCTGCCATAGCGCGCGGCCGTCAACCCCATCACCGCCAATGAAATCTGCCCGCCCGTGCCCATCACATCCGGCACAAACTCCACCGGCTTGCCGGCAATGACAATGCCCAGTTTCTCGGTCTTGAACGTCGAGGTCTCGACCGGAACACTCGGCCCTGAAGCGACATACGACTCGCGACTCACCTCCAGAAGATTCGGCGTTTGGACCGGCTCCAGCCACTGCTGGATCTGATCGAACAGTTCACCGATGCGCGTCGTCCACACGGCTGATTGCGACTCAAACACTTGCTTCTTGTGCGCTTCGCTTTCTGCATAGTGGCGAAGCATTTCGCCCAGTTGCTGTACGTCGTCCATTGCGGTGTTCCTTTGGTTGAAGCGGTGCTGCGGAAATCAATCATGGCAGATGCAAGCCGCCGGCGTACGACAAAGCTGACGTGTGAGCATTTTTTAACGGTGGATGATAACGACGAGCGGTTACTTTAAAGGGATTACCCCTTGCCTGAAAAAAGCACCATGACACTTCAACGGAATATAAGCATTACAGTTGATTTGTCGCTGGTGCCCCCCATCGAACATAGGGAAACTCCCTCTCAGGCCTGATCTGTCAGCACAGGCCATAGCCTGAGGAAATCCAATGCGCACCATCGGCCTTATCGGCGGCATGAGCTGGGAGTCCAGCGCCGAGTATTACCGTCTCATCAACCAACAGGTTCGCGACCGGCTCGGGCCGTTGCGTTCGGCGAAATTGCTCATGTACAGCGTCGACTTCGGCCCTGTCGACAGGCTCAGCATGCCGGGCGCTGGGACGATGCGGCGGCGATTCTGGTGGATGCGGCGCGGCGGCTGGAGGCTGGCGGCGCCGAATGCGTGGTGCTGTGTACCAACACCATGCACAAGGTGGCCGGGCAGATTCAGGCCGCGATCAGCATTCCGTTTTTGCACATCGCCGACCCGACCGGTCAAGCTGCCGTGGATGCCGGTGCACTGAAGGTCGGTTTGCTCGGGACTGCCTTCACCATGGAACAGGATTTTCTCAAGGATCGCTTGAGCGCGATGGGTTTGACGGTGCTGGTGCCGGACGCCGAGGAACGCAACGCCGTACACCGGATCATCTATGACGAGTTATGCGTCGGGGTGATCAGCGAGGCGTCACGCAAGGTGTATCAGCAGGTCATCGAGTCGCTGACGGCGCGAGGCGCTCAGGCGATTATTCTTGGCTGCACCGAAATCGGTATGTTGATCAAATCTGAGCACAGCGCCCTGCCCTTGCTCGACACCACCGAACTGCATGCGCAGGCGGCGGTGGCGTTCGCATTGGGCGACTGAGTCAGTCAGACCTGGGCGTGCGACGCAAGCGCGCCATGCTCAGGGTATCGACCAGTCGGCCGTCCCGCACGGCGTAGTCGCGGAACAGGCCTTCGGTTTCGAAGCCAAACTTGCCGTAGAGCCCGATAGCCGCTTCGTTGTCGGCGTACACCGAAAGCTCGACCCGTTGCAGGTTCATCCAGTTGTCGGCGACGTCCAGCGCCGCTGCCAGCAGTTTTGAGCCCACGCCTTTGCCCTGCCACGCCACCGCAACAGCCATGCCGAGACTGCCGGCATGGCTACGGCGGATCCGCGAGAATTGCTCCAGGCCAATGTTGCCGATGACCACGCCCTGATGCAGCGCCACCAGTTTCACCAGCCGCTCGTTATCCGATGCCAGGCGTTGGCGCCAGATCTCGGTGGATTGAAACGGCATTTGCAGCACCTGACGCGTAATGGCCGGGTCGTTGTAGAGCGCGGTGATGCCGTCGATGTGGGATTCGCTGAAGCGTTCGAGGGTGATGGCCGGTTCGGTGGCGGGCATGGGTGACTCATCCTTGATGCAGACATGGCCGCTTACTCTACAACGCAGGCTTGCGGCATGGCGAGATCCAATGTGAAGCACCCATGTGGGAGCGAGCTTGCTCGCGATTGGGCCTTAGGATTCAACATCAATGTCGACTGTCCAGCCCCCATCGCGAGCAAGCTCGCTCCCACAGGGTAATGCGATCAGCCTTCGAACCACTCGCGGCGTTCGTTGAAGGTGTTGTGGATCAGCTCGACGATCATCTGCACTTCTGCCTGCCCCGTGGACCCGGCATTGACCGCCATCCATACCTGGCGCTGCATCGGTTGGTTGAACAACCCCGATAACGCGATCAGGCCCCGGTCGAACCGGCTCATGTAATTGGGCAGCAGACCGATGCAGGCGCTGCAACGGATCATCTCCAGCATCAGCTCATAAGAATGCAACTGCACCACCCCGGCCAGACGCTGATCGACCACACCGTTCCACGGCCGGAAACTCTCGACCTGACGATCAGGCTGCCATTGCACCAACATGAAGTCAGCCAGGTCATCGAGGCTGTCGGGCCGGGCCGATACTCGCGAATAACGTTTAGCGATGTGTGGCAGATAATCCAGTCGCGCCAGGCGCTGCGGCTCACTTATCGGGAAACTCGGGCCCGGCAGCGGTGAATCGGGGCCGGCCAGCCACAGCACCACGTCGGCACTGATCGCTTGCAACGACAATTCGCTGTCGAGGGAGATGATATCCAGGCGCACGCTGGCATTGCGTCGCAACAGCGAGACCAGATCGCGGCCCAGGATGTCGTGCAGAATCGACTCGGCCACGGCCAACCTGACCAAGGGCTGCTCAATGACCGGTATTTTTCGCTCATGCACCAGAGCGATCAACTGCGCCTGCAACAGCTGGCCGTCACGACTGAGGGTCAGCGCACTGCCCTTGAACTTGAACAGCGTTCGTTGCAGCTGATCTTCCAGCTGCGCCAAGTGCTTGCGTAACAGGCTTGCCCGCACATTGAGGCTGCGCGCAGCCTGCATGAAACAGGCACAACGGGCGCTGACCATAAAATATTGTGCCACCTCGGCATCAATCCCCGTCGCCAGCGCCAGCCAGGAATCGGACTTCACGCCGGGGGATCGGTAATCGGCTACACCCTGGCGTCCTGTGGGTTCTATAAATGACATCGATGACTCCCTGTCGATCTTTGTTTTTTGAATATTCAGCCCATTCCCTACGCGAGCAAGACAGCTCCCACGGAGGGATGCGCCCAAGCGCTATGGCTTTTCCTCCAGCGCCTTGTTCAGCACGGCGCCATCAATACTCAGCGTTGCGGTATTAAGCATTCCTTCCAGATACGCCTTGGCGATTTGCTCCTGACGCTGGGCACGCAATGCCTCGGACAGGCGCTCGCGCACTTCATCCAGGGTGGCGACGCGTGCCGGTTGCTGCTCGGTGAGTTTGATCACATGAAAACCGGCAGCGCTCTGTATCGGCTCCGACACGGCACCCGGTTTGAGTCGCGACACGGCACCGCGCACCTCCGGCACCAGTTGCTGCAACGTTTGCAGACCGGTGTCGCCGCCCTTCTCGGCGCTGGCTCGATCCTGGGAATACTGAGTGGCCAAGACCGCAAATTCCGCGGGAGCGGCCTGGGCTTTTTTGCTCAATTCCGACGCTTGCTTGCGCACGGCTTCAAGGTTCTGCGCATCGGCAACACCGAGGAAAATCTGGCTGACGCGGTACATCGGCGGCGTCATCCAGCCCGATTTGCCTGCCTCGTAGGCCTGCTGCAATTGCGCGGCACTGGGGTAATCGGCGGGCACTTGGCTGACCGACTGCAAATAATCACGAAAGATGATTTGCTCGGTGGCTGCGCGGGTTTGTCGCTCCACCTCGGGGCGCTGGCTCCAGCCCTGGGCATCGGCCTGTTCAAGCACGGCTTTCTCGGCCAGTCGTGAACGAATCCAGCTTTCCAGCGCAGCACGATTGGCCCGTAGTTGCTCCCGGGATTCGGGTGGCAATGTGGCGAGTACCGCTTTGAGTTCTTCGGGTGTCACCCGTTGATTGCCCAGGCGCGCCACCGCAGGTTCATTCGTCGTCAGCACGGAGGGCGCAGACTGCTGGGCCGCGACCGGGTCGTTACCCGGTCGCAGTCCCAGTGCCACGGCAACCACCAGCACGGCCAATGCGCCTGCACTGACCACTACCGTACGTTTTTTCACAGGGCTGCGACCTCTTGCACCGGCACGCCGGCGGGCTCGGCCTCGGCTTGCATCTGCGCGGCGTTCTGGCTGTACTCGCGCAGATACACGATGAATTCCTGCAGCAAACGATCCCAGAGTTCGAGATTGCCCCGCAGATGATCGGCGCTGACCCCGGCGGCGACCACGACGTCCATTTCCATCACCAGAAACTCGCCCGGTACCGACAACCGGGCAAAACGGCGCGAGGCATTCCACAGCTCTGCCAGCCCGGCCGGTAATTCGCCCTGCACCCGCAAGGCGCAGCTGAACGTGAAGTCGACGTATTGGCCCGGCTCAACCGCCGGGTTGCCGAAGCGCACGGCATAGCCGATGCCCTGACTGGCGCTTAGCAGCTGCACGATGTTGTTTTGTTCGGTCTGGTTGACCCGATAACCGGCAGCTTGCAGGACCTCGGTGAGGGACAATGGCGATACGTGGGTGATCAATTGCGTCATGTTATGTTCTTCCCTGGTGATCAGTGAGCGATCGCGGCTTGAGGCGCGTCGAATTGCGTCTTATAGAGTTCGTCGCCAAAGCCCTGGGCCAGTTCTTCGAACTTGACCCTTGCACCGCCGGCGAACGGCTGGCGAATCTTCATCACTTCGGCGACGTCGATTTTTTCGTAGGCCGTGAGAATCTCTTTGGCCACGCCATACATCTGCTGATTTTTGACTGAACATTGCTGCATTTGTGTGTCACGTTCAGCCAGTTGTGCCTGAAGCCTGGCTCGTTCGGCCTCTTTGCCACGGGCCATTACCAACAGTTCTTCGTAAGCCTTCTTGAATTTGCCGATTTGCTCGCTACTGGCTGCCGCTTGTGCCTGAGCCTGGCTTTGCAGGCTGTCATGCTGGCCGGCCAATTGCTCTGCCACGCCTTTTGTCTTGGCCAGGTCGGCCGTCAATTGCTTGATTTGCGCCTGTGCTGCCTTGGCCTCGCCCTGCGCCGCCAGTTGCGCGGCGCTGGCCTGAGCCTGTTGGCTTTGCAAGGCTTGCAGCTGTTGAGTGGTGCTGCGCAACTGAATGCGCAGACGCTCCTCCATGCCTTCGGCACTCGCGCCCTGAGCCATCATCAGCCCCAGTGCAAGCAGCAGGAATGTTGATTTCATGAAGCCCTCCCTGCGCCTTAGAAGCGCGTGTTGATTTCAAGCTGCAAGACATCGATGTCGAACGGCGCGCCGTACACCGCTTCGGAACTCAACCAGCGACCGGTGGCGACCACGTTCTTGGCCAGGCCGTAGTTGCCGCCCAGGAAGTAGCCCTTGGCGTTGGTGCCGCCCAAGTGGAACGACGAGTCGTTGAAGCCGTCCGGCAAGGCGTCGGGCTGGATGTATTTGTAGCCAGCGAAGAAGTTCCAGTCGCCCTGCTTCTTCAGCTCCAGTTCGTTGCCGAGGGTGAACTGAACCATCCAGGCATTGGCACCACTTTCGATATTGCCGTCACTGTCGAGGTTGTTGACGATCTGCCCGGCCGAGCGCTTGCGCATGTCGCCTTCGTCATAGCCGAGGTTGTGGATGTAGTTGCCCTGGCTGCGCAACTTGAAGTCCTGCGGTAAATCGACGTCCCACACCGCGTTCAGGTCCAACAGATTGAACTCTGAGGCCAGGCCGACGAATTGCGGTTGCGCCGTGGTGGCCGGGTTGAGCGGATTGGGCGTGATGTCGCGCAGCAGGAATACGCTGTTGCCCTTTTGCATGAAGGCCGAGCGCGTGCCATCGGTGTCGCAGCCCGGGGCACCGGCCCACGGTTCGCAAGGGCTGGAGCGTTGGCCTTCGATATCGTCGAAACGGTAGTAAGCCAGTGCACCCTTCAAGCGGTTGCTGCTGTTGATCGCCCATTTGGCGCCAATCTGCGCGCCGTACAGCCACTTGTTGTCGCTTTCTTCCTTGTCGAAGCCGTTACTGCTGCTGGTGTCGTTGGTGTATTCCACCGGGAACGCGCCGACGGTGCCGAATACGCCCCAGTCGCGGTTGAGCTTGTGATCGAAGATCGCCGCCACACCGTCGAAATTCAGGTCGTTGGAATAGAGCATGTCGGTGGACAGGAAGGGATTGGCAAAGCGCCCGCCGGTCAGGGTCAACTGATCGGACGGTTTCCAGTTCAGGTACCCCTGATCAAGCCAGATGTCTTTCTTGGCGAAACCGCCGCCGAGGGTCTGGGTGGTGGACACCGGGTTGTTGTCGGAACCGGTGCCGATGCGGATGCCGGCAGTCCATTCTGGCGAGATCACCGCTTTCATGCCCAGGCGGGCCCGCAGGCGAAACAGGTTTTCGCGGTCTTCGCGGGTGTTGAGCAAGGGCGGCAGGTTGGTGCTGCTGTTGGGGTTCACGTCGTACGGGCCGTTGTTGTTGAGTTTGGCGAAGTCGACGATTTCGTTACTGTTGGTCCCCGAGTAGTAGCGCGATTCGTCACGCAGGCGAATATCGCCGTCAAAACTGATGCGCGAGATCCAGTCTGGAAAGGTGTTGGGTTGCGCCCAGTTTTCCTGTTTGGCCGTGGCCATGACCTCGGCCTTGACCTGATCGCGGATCTGATCGCGAACCGCAGCCGGCACGTATTGCACCCGCACGTCACCCGGTGCCGCGACCGGACCGGCAGCGACGACGGTGGACGCACTCGCCGCCTGGCGGGCCTGCACTGCTTCGTTCTGGGCCTGGGCGATCAGCGCGTCGGCCTTGTCCTGCTTCAATATGCCCTGCTCGACCAGCAAGCGGATCAGATTGACCGTGGCGTTTTCCGAGGGCGCAGGGGCTGCCAACCCGTGGCCGGCCAGGGTCACCAGCACCATGCCGACTGCCAGGGACAATCGATTCACGTTGGAAATCATCTGCACACAACTCCTTTTGGCAACACTTGAAATATTCGGTTAACCCGGACGCCGCCCTTGCAGGGACAGGCGCACAGGCAAAGTCATGGAGGCCGGAGGCCGCTCGGTTAAATGCGGTGCGCTGCGCAGTGCGGCGATCACCTGCGTGTCCACCTCGGGGTTGCCGCTGGACTTCACCAACTCGACCCGGGTGATCTCGCCGACGCTGCTCAGCCAGACATCGGCCTGAAGCGAAAAAGCCAGGTTGCGCAGGTCCGGGTTCTCGCGCAGCAAACGCTGGAAGGTGAACGCCAGAAACTGGCTGTACGTGCCATTGCCCAACCGTCCGCCGCCCGCGCCAGCCATGCCGCCGCCCTTGCCCGCGCCGATGTTGAAGGCGTCGTTGCCGGACTGTGCATCGCCATCCATCTGCATCGGATTGGCCAGATCGTCGGCCGGGCTCGGTGGCGCCTCTTCCTCGGGTTTAACCTCAGCAGGCTCGGGCGTCGGTTCGGGCTCGACCATTTTTTCTTCCACCGGCGTCTCGGGCTCCGGTGGTTTTTCCGGCGGCGGAGGTGGCGGTGGCGGCAACGGGATAATCGTCGGCACCTTCGGCGCTTCCCGGCGTACACCGCTCATGTCGTTGGCCCATTGCCAGAGCAACCAGGCAGCCACGGCACCCAGCAGCAGGCCTGCGCCCCATTTCACAAAACCCAGGCGTGAGGGTTTGACGGGTGACGGGCGGATTGGGAGTTGTGCAGTCATGGTCAGCCCTGGGTCGGTTTGCCGGTCACGAGACCGACCTGGGACAGTTCAAGCCGGCGCAACAGGTCCAGCACTTCGATGACTTTCTGGTACTGCACCGTAGCGTCGCCGCGCACAATCACCGGAAAATCGGGGTTCTGTGCCTTCTCGATGCGCAAGCGATCTTCAAGCTCCGCCAGGGTCACCGGGTAGGCATCGAGGAACACCTGCCCGCCATCGTTGACCGAAATCGCCTTGGTCTTGGCTTCAGACAGCGACACCGAGGCACTGGCCTTGGGCAAGTTGATCTGGATGCCTGAAACCTGCGCCGTGGCGGTGAGGATGAACATCACCAGCACCACCATCAGCACGTCCACCAGGGGCGTGATGTTGATGCTGTCCACCGCGGCGTCATCGTCGTCATCATGGGAGGCATTTACGGAAGCCATGTCGATGCTCCTCAGGCCGGTACGGACGATGGGGTGTGGTTGCCACGGCGATGGGCCGCTTCACTGAATTGGCTTTCGCCGTGCATCTCCGCCAGGCGGGTGATGAACTCATCGACGAACACCCGCATGTCGGCGCTGACTTCCTTGTTGCGCGTGATCAGGCGGTTGTAGCCAAACAGCGCCGGGATCGCGACAAAAAGGCCCATGGCCGTGGCCAGCAATGCCGCGGCCATGCCCGGCGCGATGGCGTTGATGTTGACGTCGCCGGCCATGGCCGTGCCGAGGAACACCACCATGATCCCCAACACGGTGCCAAGCAGGCCGATGTAAGGCCCACCGGCAATAGCGTTGGACAACGTCGAGAGTTTGGAACTGAGTGCCTGGTTTTCCCGGGTGCGTACCCCGTCCATCGAGCAACGGATGGCTTCGATGGTCGCCGCCGAGACCGATGACGTGTCAGCGCCCTGCTCGCGACGGGTACGGATTTCCTTCACCGCGACCTGATACAAACGCCACAGCGAGGAATACTGAAGACGCTGGGCGAGTTCCTGGTCGTCGGCAAACATTTCCAGGCGCGTGCCGACCTTCGCGAACTGCTCGCGAAAGCTTTCGTTAGCGGCGCTGAGGCGACTGACCATGCGGTTTTTGCGGATCATGATGACCCACGACTGGAACATCATCAGCACCAGCACGGCGATGATCACCCACGCGTCGATCGGTACCGCATTGAGCAGGAAGCCGAGGCTGCCGAAGCCATAACCCGACTGTTCTTCATCGACACCGTAGGCCACCAGTTTCGACTCGGCGCCCTGGGAATTCGCATCAGCCAGCAACTGTGCGGCAGGCCGGGCGACCTTTGACAGGCGCAGTTCATCCATGGCGCCGTTGAAGGGCAAATAAGCGCTGGCGGACAGGTCGGCGCCGATGGCCATGGCCGAATTGAAGGCTGGCATTGCCACCGCAAGGCTCGCGGTTTCGCGACCGTTGACGTACAGCGAGACCTTGCTGCCTTCAGCGGTCAGTGCCAGGTGCTGCCATTGGCCTGGGTTCAGCGGTTGAGTGGACACCGCGCGCTGACCGTCGATTTCCACAAACGGCATGCCTTGGTTCAACCCCAGCAACAGGCTGTTCGCGCCTTCGCGGCGGGCCAGCACCAGTTGCTCGCCATTGGCCTGATCCAGACGCAACCAGGCACTGAAGGTGAATGCACTGCCCGCGTTGTGTTGCAACGACGGACTGGCGGGCAAGAGCAAGGGTTGACCGTTCCACTGCAAGGCACGGCCGATGACGCCGTCGAGGCTCGCACCCGTGGCGCTTTGCGCAGTGTTGCCATAAGCCGTGGTGTCTTTGGCCGGCGTGCCATTGGCGCCATCGAAATGGTAGAGCGCGGTGTAATTGGGGTCGAACGTCAGCTGGCCGTTGCCGGTGGCCGGGGCTTTCTGGTTGCCGTAATACATCCAGAGGTCCTGACGCTGGCCACCCTCGACTTTCGGTACGTCGACCCAAATCAGCGCCATGCCCATCAGCGGATCGAAGCTTTCGATCTGGTGGTTGAGCACAGTCTTGTCATCGGCGGCGACGAAGCGCAGGTCCGAACCGTCTTCCTTGACGCCGTCGAAGGTGAAGTTGCCGGTGTGCAGGCGCACCAGCAGCGCGGTACGCCCCAGCGCCTGGTTGATCGCCGCGCCCTGGGGTGTGGTGTCGACCGAAATCTGTTTGCGGTAATGCCAGTCGTCCTGCCACCACGCCTGGGCGGTGGCCGGGAGTACGAAGCCCAGGCAAATCAGGAAGGTGATGAATAAGCGCTGCATGAAGAGTTACTCCGTGTAGGGGTCAGAATGTCGCTTGCAGGTCGAAATGCAGGCGCGATTCCTGTTTCGAGGTATTCGGCCCTTCGAGCAGCGGGTAGCCCCAATCCAGGCTGCCGGAAAGCCATTTGCTCAAGCTCGCGCGGGTGCCCAGGCCGACACTGGCCAGGGCGTAATCCGCGTCCTGATCGGGGAGCTCGTCACGCAGGTACAACTGGGCGCCTTCGGCGAAGGCATACAAACGCCATTCCTGGACGTAACTGCCCAGGTACTTGGCGAGGGACGGCGTGCGTAGCTCCTGGCTCAGCAGGTAGCCGTCGTCGCCGGTACGCTCGGCGGCCAGATAGCCGCGCACCGAGGTCGCACCGCCGGCGGAGAATTGCTCGTTGGAAACCAACGGCCCGGAGGCCAGTTGGAACGCGATCTTGGATGCGCTCTGCCAGTCATTGGCGAAGGTGTAGGTGTAATTGCTGTCGCCCTTGAGCACGGCGAAACTCGGGTTGGAACGGTAGCGCTTGTAGTCGAAGTCTTCGTCGGAGCTGCCATAGCCAAACAGACTGCGCGTGCCGGCCACGAGGCTCAGGCCAAGTCCCAACTGTGAGTTTTCGGTGTAGCGAAAGCCGTTGTAGGCGAAGGTGAACGGCGCATATTGAAGCGGCACCTTGTCACTCTCGCCGGACAGCGTCAGGCGTTCGTCGAAGTCCTTGAAGTCGACCCCGGCCGACAGCGAGTTCGACCAGTTGCCGCTCGATGGCAAGGTGTAAATCGCCGAGATCCCGTAGGAGTGCCCCTTGCCCAGCACGTTGCTGCCGCCGATGGTGGCGACGTTGCTGTCGGACTGATAACCAGACAGCTGCACACTCCAGCGTTCACTGAGCGGCGCGGTGTAGGAACCGGACCAGACCTTGGCGTTGTCGGTGTCCTGGGGGGCGGTGAAGTACGTCAGCGAAATGCTGTGCCCGAGCTGCCAGAGGTTGTTGTAGCCCAAGCTGGTGACGGCGCGCAGCTTCTCGGTGTCGGCGCTGTAATCATTGTTCAGACCCACGCTGGCCTGCCACGGATTCTGGTCCTCGACCTGCAAGTCGACGTCCATGGTTCCCGGGCGTTGACCTTCATGCACCAGCGGCATGACTTGCCGGCCCGGCGTTTTGTTGAGTTGCGCCAGTTCGCTCTGGACCTTGCTGAAATCCGGCACCTCGCCTTCCTTCAGCGCCGGCACCTCTTCACGAATGTCCAAGGGCGAATAGTGTTTGGCACCGACCACGCGCACCCGGCCGACCTTGGTTTCGCTGACTTGCAGGTAGACGATGCCATCGTCGACTTTCTGCTCTGGCAACTCGACGAACACCGACTGATAACCGCGAGCCTGATACGCTTTCTGCAACGCCTCGCGGGCGCCTTCGATATCGCTCAAGGCCTTTTGCGGGCCGAGAAACGGATACACCGCTTCTTCGATCGCCCGTGCATCGAGCACGGTATTGCCGCGCACGAAATACTCGTTCACGTCGACCAGCCTGGCCGGCGCCGCCGCGTCTTCGGCGAATGCCGGCTGCGCGCCAGCCGCCACCAGCAGCCAGCTCCACAGCGCCAGCCGTGACTTGAAAAGATGCTCCACACCACCCCCTGAATTCGAAATGACCGTCGCTGTTTGCTCAGCGTTTGGCCCACTCAATTGCTTGCTGTCGATGTCGCAGCGTGTTTGCCCAGCCAGGTGTGCAGCAGCGCAAAGTTCAACGAGAACTCGGGCATTTGCAGCAAGGCACCGCAGAACACTTCGCCAATGATTTTCTGGATCACCTGCACCGCCCGCGGGTTGTTCAGCAGCGTGGCGATGTCGCGGCTCAATGCGTTGAAGCTCCAGACCTTCTGATTCAGGTCCAGGCCGACGAACCAGCGGAACAGCAGGTTGTAATTGAGCTGCTCGTACAACTGCTGCTCGCTGGGCACCGAATAGAGCAACTGCAACAGCAGGATGTGCATGACGGTTTGCGGGGCGATGAGCATCCCGGACTCGGCGTTGAGGCTGTGCAGAACGTCGCGATGATCGTCGAGCAGGTCATCGATTTGTGGGCGCAGCAGCACCAGTGAATGGCCCGGCGGGATGTAGCTGGACACTTCCTTCAAAGCGCCCTGCCAGTCATCTTGTGACACGATCCAGACCCATGGTGCGCCGTAGCGATAGACCGAAACCGGCTTCTTGCGCGCGGCTTCGACGATCTTCGACAGGCGTTGATCGAGTTCTTGCATGCCCACTTTCGAGTAGCGTTCCATAGTCCCCATTGCCTCACTCCCGGCGTCCCGCCTCGGCTTAAAAAAGTGGCCTATCGGCCCCCTCAAGCGCGTCACATAGGCATGACGGGACTGGCGATGTGCTACCGAACTTTTGTCACAAAAGCTTCATTTCTGCGGGGTTGGTTTCTTTTGGGGGGGATTCGGGGTTGGGGGCATATCCGTTGTTTGGGTTACGGCGGCTATTGGTTCCGCCCTTACGGCGGGTCACTTGGAAAAGCGCCAAGTAACCAAGCGCTCTTGCCCCTGACGTTCGGTGCCTCGCTGTGGCTCGGCATGCCCTCGCTCCGGTCCTGCTCCGTGGGCCCGCCGCCATCGGCCGTCCATGGCCGGGGGCGGCTAACCCGGCATCCATGCCGGGTTGCCCACTGCGCAGAACCTCCACTCGGCCTCTCGAGGGGGCGCTCACCGCCACAGCGCCGCGAGGCGGCCTACCGGCCGGCCTGGCTCGCGCACGTGTTTCCCTGTAGGAGCTGTCGAGTGGAACGAGACTGCGATCTTTTGATCTTGCCGTTGCTTTCGCTGTTTCTATGTTCCGCTATCGACACGAGGCTTAACTCTTGTGCATCGGTGACGCAGAGCCTGGGAACGATCAAAGAAAAAGCCAAGATCAAAAGATCGCAGCCTCGTTCCACTCGACAGCTGCTACAGAGGTCGGGGGGCGCAGGCTTTTCACCACTCATCAGGCCGAGCGTTAGCTCGCCTGCAGCTTTTGATCTTGATCTGCGCCGTCGGGAGGCCGAGCGCAGGTTCTGCCCAGTGGGCACCGCGGCAGGGATGCCGCGGTAGCCGCCCCCGGCCATGGATGGCCGATGGCGGCGGGCCCACGGAGCAGGACCGGAGCAAGGGCATGCCGAGCCTAGGCGAGGCACCGTACGTCAGGGGCGCGAGCGCTTGGTTACTTGGCGCTCTTCCAAGTGCCCCGCCGTAAGGGCGGAACCAATAGAAGCCGTTACCGCAAAAACGGATATGTACATCGCAAAAAAAAGGCGACCCAAAGGCCGCCCCAAACGTTACAACGAGAGTTCTACAACGTGAGGCTCCCCCGCTCCTCGTCAGTCAACCGCTGCCGCGCGGATTCATCCAGCACACCCGCCCCCAGCACCTGCACCGGGCTGTCCGGGTTATATACGGTCGCTGGCGCACGGCTGGCGCCATCACGCGACGGAGCCAGTTGCTCAGAGCCGAAACTCAGCACCTGCACGGTAAACACCGACGCCTGATGCTGCCGCGCCGCAGCCTGCTGCTGCCGTGCCACGTCCTCCGCTGCCTGGGTGGCCGACGATGCCGCCGAGCTGGCGGAAGTGATCGCCCCGGTGTTCACCGATGCCGTGACCGGCACCCCGGTCGATTTGCCCTGGGTCTGGATGTTCGCCGCATTCACCACCGTCAGCGCCGCGATATTTACGTTGCCGGAAACACGGATCCCCGCCTCGCCCGCATCGATCGTACCCAGCGGCGCGATCAGGTCGATGTCACCCGGCGCCACTTCAGGAATCGGGTTGAGCGTCGCAATACCGGCCCCGGTGCTTGGCACCGACGGCGACAGGGTCACATTGCCCCAGGTGTCATACAGACGCTTGGGCGGCGTGTAGACCACCGTGGTTTTCGAACCACGACCGGCGTTGATATCGCCTTCGGCCGACCAGCCCATGATCGAGCCACCGAACGTGGTCATGATCCGGCTCTGGCCGAGCAGGATGCTGCCTTTGGCGTACAACTCAATGTCGCCCTCACCCTGGGTGATCACCCCCGCCGTGGACGGCGGCGCCGTGCCTTCGATACCGAAGATCTGTCCACCGCCCGGCGTCAGCATCTGGATACCGCCTCCAAAGTCGGTGTGGACGCCCGCGCCGCCGTACATCGTGATATCGCCCTGGTAAGCGATCGGATTCCCGGCCACGTCCTTTTCCGGGAACAACCCGGCGATGGCCTCTCGACCTCGCAGGTAACTGCCCTGACGCGGGCCGCCCTTTTCGTTGTACTCGCGACCACCGGCCTTGAGTTCGGCGAAGTACACCTCACGGGCAAACACTCGACGCTGTTCGGCCGGCAAGGCCGCGTAGAAACGGCGCGCCTGCTCCGGGTTGCCGCTGAAACCATAACGGGCAGCCAGCCAATTGATCAGTTCGGTCTCATAGGTCTTGGCGACTTTGCCGTCCTGGCTGGCCAGCGAAAGACTGCTGGCCGCCTGGTTCGCGGCAGACAGGTAGGCGCTGACGAAGCGATCGTAGTCAGGGCCGTCGGGACCGACACCGGCCTGCATGACGATACTTGCGCCGGCTCGGGAATCCCCCGGCACCACTGAGCCGATACTGGTGACGCCGACCTTGTCTTCCATCAGCAGATTGCGACCGGCGCTGATCTCCAGCGTGCCGGGCCCGGCGACGTTGAAATTGCTGTAGAGAATGTCGCGACCGGCGGAGACGATGGAGATGTCATTCGGGTCGTTGTGGATGAACAGGTTGCCAGCGCTGCGGTAGTTGCCCAATGCATCACTGGCGCCGGCCATTTCATCCTTTCCAAGCGCAGTGCCGCTGCTGACAATGTCTCGCCCGGCCATCATCCATACAGGTCCGCCGCCCTCGTACCAGGTGCTGCCAAAACGGCTATCGCCGATTGCCGAGATAAAGGTGACCGCACGACCGCTGGACACACCCAGCAGATCACCGCTCATTGCATAGAAGCGTGCAGGTTCGCTGCTGGTTCGGGAGGACGCGCTGTTGGCGCCGAACGCAAACAACGGCAAGACCCCGCTGCTGACCGATGCGCGATTGCCTTCCTCGGACAAATTGCTGCCGCCCGCGGCGCTCACACCGTTGATTGTGCCGACGAACGCAGGGCGCTGTGGTGTCGCTAACGCGTCCGCAGACGCCCCGGACTGGCTGACGGTAAAACCGCCAGCGTAGATCGAGTCGCCTGCCAGCATCTGCAACTGGCCGTTTTGCGAAGGCGCCAGCACCAACGGTTGTCGATAAAAAACATCGCTGTTGGCAACGGCGGCAGCCTTGCCGTAGTACAGGCTGCCGGCAGCCGCGACGGCCCTGAGAATCGAAGGGTAGATCACTGCCGAATCGCTGCCCACGGCCTGGGTGAACGGCGTGAGATTGCCGCCCGCCGAAAACAGGTCGATCGCAGTGTGGTCGGTCCACAAGGTGAACCAGCTGTTGCCAACGCCTTTTTCACCGGTGCTGGACGTAAAGGGCGAACCGCTCATCAGCGGCGCACGTCCCGGGTCAGCCACATCTTGAAGCACCAGATCGCCTCGGGTCGACAAGCTGAACACCGCGTCCCCCGGCATCAAGGTCAGCCCCCCGGATGCAATGGCGCGGGTGGCCCGGAAAGAGTCATAGGCGCGGCTTTCCCCCGGTGACTGGTCCGTCGCCTGGCTTCCGTAATGCAGGGCAATGCTGCCCGTTGCGCCACTCTCGATTTGAGCGTGACCCCGCAGGTCAATCGCAGCGCCATTGAGATGATCGGCGACAATCTGGCTGGCTGGATTCAATGCACCGCTGACGCGCACATCAAGGTCACCCCCGCCGGTCAGCTGCACGCTGCCATTGGCGGCTACCCGGCCGGTGCCGCCTACTGCCAATACCAGCCCTTGGCTACGCGCGTTGATATTTGAGTTGAACGTGCTGCCAGCCAGCGTATTCAGTACCCCGGCATTTCCGCCCACCTGAACATTCAGATCGCCACCGCCCAGCGTGCCGAAACCGGTAAAGCCCACCATCTGATCGGCACCGTTGGCGACCATTGAAGCGGTGTAGCTGCCGAAGTTGATCCACCACGCCGCAGGTTGCGTCGTACCGCCGGTGGCCACTGCGCCGCTGCCCTGTCGCCAGAGCCAGTTGCCGGTGTTGACCGAGTCATAACCCACATCCGCCGGGTTAGGTCGGCCGAAAGCGCCCGCTGACGCGGCAGCGTTGCCAGTCAGATCGCCACCGACCTTGAGCATCAGGTTGCCACCGCCGTCCGGGTACCAGGCGCGATAGACGCTGTCGGCACCGCCATTGACGAGTTTTTCGTAACTGCCGTTTTCGTCGTTGAGCACCATTCCCTTGGCGCCAAGGGCCTTGGGCTGATTGAACGGGTCGCCAGGGAAAGTCGCGCTGGCCGAAGTGCCGGCGGTGTAGACACCGAACAACGAATCCATGCGCAGGCTGCCACCGCTCAGCAGTTCGAGATCTCCGGTGCCGGTGCGGATCACGCTGAACCGGCTGCTGCCGGGCTTGAGTCCGTATTCGACTTTGCCGCCGGCGATGCAATAGGTCGGGGTACTGGCACAGAAGTCACCGACGTCTCCCACCAGTGCCGGGTCTACCGGATCGCCTTCCACCACATTGATGCCGGCATCGGCGAGTTCAAGCACCGCCTGGGCACTCCATACGAACGTGACCGCAGGGGCACAATAGGTCGGCGTGCTGGCGCAGAAGTCTTCGACATTGCCGACCAGGTCGGGATCTACCGGATCGCCTTCCTTGACGATAATCCCGGCGTCCGCCAACTCCAGCACCGCCTGGGCACTCCAGACAAAACCGGCCTTGGGCGGCAACGCCTGGCCAAACATCCCATAGTGACTGTCGGCCAGACGCAAATCGCCATGGGCGGGATTGGCCTGCACGACACGACTGTCCGCTGCCGTGGTGTCCGCGCCGGAGACCAGGCGCAGCGACCAGGATTGCGAACCGTCGGCGAGCATCGGCGCAATCGCCCAGATCGCACCCTGACGGCCTGCCACTTCCGGTCGCAACTGGACCGAATCCACCCCGGTGGGCAATTTCACATCGGTGCCGGACGGGATCAGCGAGCCCCGATTCAGCGCCAGGCTGCCATTGAGTTTCAACACATTGTTCTGTGGATTGCCCGCACCTTCGACGTTCGGCAACGGCACGCCCTTGGGCCAGGTAAAGGCGCGCAGCGAAGCGCCGCTGGTCAGCAGGCTCCCGGCATCCAGTTGCGAGCCGGCGGCCAGGGTCAAGTTCTGATGCAGTAACGTCCCGGCGGCGAACAGGACATTGCCCGAACCATCGCGTACAGCGGCCGCGAGAACGGTGCCCGCCGGCAACAGCAACGGCTGATCGAGGGTCACGGCTACCGGCGAACGGGTGCCGGCGGCCAGGCTCACGTCTTTGATCGGCACGTCGTAGTTCAACGTCGTTCCGGCCGGAAACGCGGTGCCGTCGGCCAGCGTCACGCCGGCGCCCGGTACCACGATATCGCCACCGGTGAAATCAATGCCGGGCAGCAAGGACCAGCCGTTGTCGTCCTGCGTCGCCGGAGGCGGTGCGAACCCGTCGTTGATGCTGCCGTAGATACTCAGGTCGCCACCGGCACGCAGGGTCAGGCTGCCGGACTCGCCGGAGCCATAAATCGACGTCTTCTGGGTATGAGGATTGACGCTCGCGTAGCGGTAACCCGACAGGTCAAGGTCGCCTTGCACCACAAGGTCGCCATCGGCGCTGGCACTGACAATCTCGACCCCCGGTCGCAGGTGGAACGCATCGGCATAACGGGCATTGTTCAAGCCGGCCAGTTTGCGCTGCATCAAGTCGTTGTTGGCCAGTGCGGCGTTAATGAACTGCCCGCTCTGCACATGCTTGCCGTCCAGGTACGCCTGGTCGATCACTTGATACGGACGACCGCTGGCCGCCGGGTCAGCGCCCAGCGGTGCGTCGTCGTACTGCCAGGTGGCGTTCAACGCGATGGACCGGGCGCCCTGGATATCCAGGTTGCCACTGGCATCGATGGCGATGTCACCGTAGACCGGATCGGCAGCACCGGGTCCCATGCGTCGGGCATTGAGTTCGAGGGTGCCGCGCGCACGACCGTCGTTCTGCCCCGGAAGATTACCGACAGCCACATCGGTGCCATGACGCAGGTCGATGCGCGCACCGTTCGCCAGGGTCAGCACGCCTTCTCGAGACGTCAGGTCGACCATGGCGCGGTTCGGTGAGTCGATGATCTTGCCGTAGCTGTCTACCCGAAGGCGCTTGCCATGGGCATCGAGCACCGCACCGCTGCCCAGGGTCAGGTTATTTTTCGCCGCCAGTCGAATGCTGCCGACCCGTTCGCCACTGGCGTCCACCGTACCGTTGACCGACAGGCTGCCGTTATCCAGCGACACGGTGATGTTCGACGCTTTCAGATCGTTGCCGATCGCCAGGTCGCCTTGCTTGAGCTGGAAGCTGCGCGCGCCAAACACCTCGCCCTGATTCAAACGCTGGTTCAGGGCCGCGAATTGTTCACTCAGGTTGCCGCTGCCACCCAGGCGTTGTGCCTGGATCTCGACCTCACCGGCCTGGTACGGCATCGACGTGCCGCCGGCGTCGAAAAATCCACTGCTGCTGCCCAGAATGCTGCCTTGCAGGTCGACCACCCCGGCGGCCGGATCCAGCGCCACGGCACTGAGTTGGCCGGCGCGATTGTTGCGGGCCGACAGATCAATCCGAGAACCGGCGCTCTGCAGAATGTTGCCGTTGCGGCTCTGAAGAATGACTTCGCCGCCGCCACTGTACTTGGTCAGGTCATTGAAGGTGATGGCCCGCCCGGCCACATCGATCAGCGAGCCATCGGCCAGCGTCAGATCATGGGTCGCATTGAGGGTCAATTTACCGCTGGGCAACACCACCGCACTGGCCAGGCTGATCCGGCTGCCGCTCAGCAACAGTTCGGCGCCCAGGCCGACAGCGCCGGCTCCGGCATTCGCCGCGCCGCTCACATCAATGGCACCACCGGCGGTGATGCGGTTGACCGAACCGGCTTCACCGGTCATCAACGGTGTGACAATGTTCAGGTTGCCGCCGCTGTAACTGAAACCCTTTTGCGCGTCGAAAGCACCCTGGGTCTGGTACACCGCGAGGCTGCCTTTGTGATTGGCCGTGATGCGTTCGCTGGCATTCAGGTTGACGTCGGCAAACCCCACCGCCAGACGATCAAGCGTATCGACAGAAGCAGGCTGGGCGAAATCGCCATAACCGAACTCGATGCGCTCGGCCTGAATGTCCAGGCGCCCGCTGCCGGTACCGGCGCCGTCGGCGATCACGGTGCCGGGTGAGCCTTGGGCGCCGTTCCAGATCAGGTTGGAGGTGTGGATCGTCGCCACGTCGTTCGCACCGCCCGCACCATACATCGCCGGGGTCGTGAGCATCAGGTTGCTCAGGCGCGAGCGACCGGTCTGGGCGTCGTAGGTGTCGAGGGTGGCGCTGCCATAGAAGTTCATCGCCTCGCGGGCGGACAGCTCCAGGGTTTCCAGTGCAGGAGCACCGTACTCGGTGTCGCCTCGCAGCAAGCGCTCAAGCACCGGCTGGCTCAAACTCAAACCGGTGGGCAACACGTTGCGCGTCGCCGCATCGGCGAGTGCCTGGCTGCTGCCGACGTTGATGTTGCCCACGGCCAGGGTCAGGTGGCGAGTGCCATAGCGAACCTGATCGCCCAGCTCCAGGGTTGTGCCTGTCGCCGCGACGATGCTGCCGTCGGAGTACAGCCGTGTCTGGCCGGTGCAGGGCGTGCTGTCGCAACCACCCACGCTGATCGAACCACTCACGGTATTGGGCGCGAGCCGCACGTTGAGCAAGCCGTTGGAAACCGCGAGCAGGTTTGTCGCCTGGTAGATGAAGCCGTCCCGGGCATCGAACGACGCCGCGCCTCGGCCAATGGTGTTGATCATCGCCCCCTGTTCCACCACCAGATTACCGTTCCCCGTCACCAGGAAGACTTCCGGGGCAGAGAGGGTTGCACCCTGGCGCAGGGTAATGTTCGAACTGGCACCCACGCCGGTAAAGTTGATGTAGTTACCGCCCTGGCCATAGAGCACGTAAGGCAGCCGGCCGACCATCAACCGCGTCGCCTGCAAGGCATTCAGACTGTCGGCGTCCAGCGTGATACCGGCGAAGCCCGGGGTAGTCTGTTGCCCCGGCGCGACGATTTCCAGGTCGACATTGGGGATGACCGAAGACGCCACCACGGTTCCGCCGTACCCGCCCGGTGCAGCGTCGAACTTGCCGCTGCCATTGAACGAAAACGACTGTTCCTGTGCCCCCTTGAGCATCGCCAGCTTGAGGGTTTTCGCGTCCATCGGCAGCATGGCTCGCGGAACGCCTGAGCGCGCCGCATCAGCCATTGCGAACTGGGCGTAACTGGTTTCGTCGTATTGCGAATAGCGGCGCAAGACATCACCCGACGTCAGGATCAACTGGCTGGTGATGCTGTCGCGCAGTCCGGTATTGGCCACCGATAACGTACCGGCGGTGGTCCACGAACCATTGCGCATCCGTTGTGCACCCGCCACGCTACCCAACCCCGCCAGACCGTTGACCTCGACCCGGAACGCTCCCGGCAGCAACGCATAGTTGGAAGGCATCAACGTGTAGGTGCCGGCTGCCAGCCCGGGCACGCCCGCACCAATGGTGACTTGGCGACCGATCACCGGGTCGACGCCCCCGCCTTCGGCCGCCACGGGTGCGTAAGCGCTCTGGTTGCCCGGCACGATGGCGTACACCGGGTTGGTGGAAAGGCCCGGCAAGGTGAAACCACCGTTGGCGCCGATCTGCACCAGCGGGTTGTAACGGGCGTCGGTCGAACCTCCGCGACCGGAGACAAACCCGGCCCCCAGCAGGTCGCCGCCACCGGACAGGTCCAGGACAGACCCTGCCTGGGCCTCGATCGACTGGCCTCCGAGAATCACCCCGACGGTCAGATCACCGTTCTCGTTGAGAACAGATCCTTGTCCGACCAGCGCTACATTTTTGCCCCCGTAGCTATAGGTCTGACCATCGACGGTGCCGCCATAGGGCAAGACCAAGCCTTTGCCGCTGACCGAGGTGAGGCTGCCGGACAGCAGTTGCACCTGTGTCGTCTTGGCCGCGGAGGTGTTGTCCGTCGTACCCAGTTCGAGCTGACCCAACGGTGCGCGAACCACGCCACCTTGTTTGATCGTTGCAGAACCCAGCTGTAACCGACCGAACACCGAGTACGGTACATCCGGGGTCACGTCACCGACGCGGCCGATGACCAACGCCCGCGACAGGTCATAGAACATTGACCCCGCCACTGACCCCATGCTCAAACCCGCCAGGACCCGGGCGCCGACGCCCGTGGCCGGGTACAACTGTGCCGCCCGCAAGGTCATGTCGCCGGGGGTCACTATTTGCGTGGTAAAGCCGACCGGCATCCCCTGCCCCCCAGTACCGGCCAGGAAGCGCAGATCACCACGACTGGTCAGTTCGACCCGGTCGAAACCGTCGCGCTCGACGGTAACCGTCGACGTGTCGGCGCGCCTGAACGTCCCTTTGTTGCTGAAGGTCACGCTGCCCTGAACATCAAGCAGGTCGGCATTGATCGAAAACAACGCCTGATTGGTCGACGAGAACACAGTGGCATCAAGCACCGGGCGGTTATAGCCGTCCTTGCCCACGACCTCCGGGACACCGGCCAACAGCACATGCGGCGCGCTCAGTTCAACCCGGGAATTGCTGGCGGCGCCTTCGGCAAGGCCGATGCCCCGGGCATACAGATTCAGGCTTTGACCGGTGGTCAGCGACACATCCCCGGCCATGCTCAACAAACCATTGCTGAGCAGCGACACCGTGTCGAAACCGCCGGCCTGCACCTGATCGACGCCCAACCGGCCGCGACCGTAAACCAGCGAACCAGCGGCGTCTTCGGGCGAATCTTTCAAGGTCTCGGACACATGCGTCTGGCTGAGGATCAACTCACGGGCCTGCAACACCCGATCCGTGACACTGGCGTTCGGGTAATACGGAGTTTCGAGCGCCACCGCCAGATTGCCGCCCGCCGCACCCGCGCCGCCGGCCCGGGCGTTGAAGCGACCGTCCAGGTACAAGCCATTGTTGGAGGCCAGGGAAATACTGCCGCCATTGCTTGCCACCCAGGTTTTGCCCTGGCCCGCAATGTCCAGCAAGGCCTGAGTGCCTGAGGCTTCCAGGCGCGATCCTTCGCGCAGCACCACGAACAGATCGGACGCCGTGGACACCCCGGTTTTGCTGTCGATCTGGCCGCCGATCACAATCCTGCCGCCGTCACGCACCAGGCCATAGGTCCGGCCACGTGCATCCACCGCCGTTGCCGCGCGTGCCGCCACGTCGATCAGCGCCTGCTCTCCGAGCCAGATGGAGCGACCGTGGCCGGTGGCGTTCACGGCCTCGGAAACCGGTTGTGCGACACTTAGCGCACCCAGAGTGACCTGCCCGCCCCAGGCATTCAACGTGCCGTTGGCCGTCAATTGACCAATGCTGCGCAGGTTGATTGACTGGCCAGGATCGACGCTGATCACCGAACCCTGGCCGAGGGTCAACGCAGTACTGGCCATCTGCGCGGCGCCCGACAGCGATGTGCCGGCGTTCAGGTTCAGGCTGGCGCCGCGACGCTGGGTCAGCAGGCCTTTGAGCGGGTCTTCCTGATACAGGGTCGGCAACCAACGCTCAAGCGCCATCGCCGGTTCTGCGCCCGAGGCGGTGCTCGCCGCCTCTTCTGCAAAGCGGTACGCCGGTGCGGTGACGTCGACCTGCGCACCGTCGGCGACGATCAAGCCTTCGTTGCCGGTGATGACGTAGGCCGAAAAACCCTTGTTGAAGAAATCGGTGGCCAGGTTCAGCGAATCGCTGCCCGACGCTGTATCCGTGTCGCCAATCTGTACAGTGCGGGACTGGATTTTCAAGGTGCCACCACCCGTTACACCGTCCCCGCGCAACTCGGCTCCCAGGGTCAATTTCCCCGCGCCGGAAGCAACGCCATCAGCCGCCGCCAGGGTCAGGTCACCGCCCTTGCCCCCACGGGTCTTGCCATCCGCAAGCACAGCGCCGCCGGAAGAGACATCGATCAGGCTACCCGCCTGCAAATCGATGTCCCCGGAGCTGCGCAACGACACCGTGCCGCCATTGAGGTAAGGCAATCGGCTGGTGTCACCGGCATCCAGCAGCAGGTTGCTCCAGCGACCGGCCGTATTCAGTTGCACACCCTGCGCCACCGTCACCTGGGCCTTGGCGTTGCCATTGGGAGCCAGCACGACATCCCCCACCACGAAGCTGCGATCACTGGCCACTTGCTTGAGCACGTTGCCCAGACGGAGGCTGCCACCGCGCGCAGTGAGATCAGCGTTGGCGTTGACCTGGGGGGCGTACAGCGTAATTTCGCCCCCGTCAGCCACCACCAGCGGCGCATCGACCTGTACCTGTTGCCGCGCCGCGACGTTCACCGCGCCGAGCTGGAAACCGTTGAGCTGGTCGCTATCCAGTTGCAGCTTGCCCTTGCGGTCACTGGCCACTGCCGAAGTCAGGTCCAGGCCGGCGGCGATCTTCTGCTCGACATCGCCGATCAATACCTGATCCAGTACCGGGTTCAGGCCGCTGTTGACCACGCCCGTGGTCTTGTCGTAGACCGGCGTGTAATTGCCGACCAGCAACTGCGCCCGTCGAGCCACCGCTGTCTGCGATTGCCGGTAACCGTCAAGACTCGGGTTCGGTGCCTGGGTCTGGCGTTCGCCCTTGAACACTTCACCGACAATCTGGCCTTCCAGCACCGCGCTGTTGGTCGCGACCACCAACTTGCCGGCATCGCGGCCCACGGTGTAGCCGTCTTCGTAACGTTGCTTTGGCGCGATCAAGGGGCTGTAGTAATAGGACGTCTGCCCCCAGCGCTGACTGTGGTCTTCGTAGCCGTTGTAAAACCCTGAATAGAGAATGTCCCCCGGTGCGCGCGACAACTCATACAACCGTCCATTCGGGCCCTTGAGCCAGGATTGCTGGACGAATCCACTCTGCACATCCAGCGTGCCGCCCGACAGGTTGAGCTGCGCGCGCTCCTGAGTGACCACATCGTTACCGGTGAAACTCAAGGTGCCGCCCTGGGCCATCCACTCGCCGACACTGTGGTTCTGTGTGCCGAGATAACCACCGACTTCGAGCAAACCACCGGCGGTGTACCAACGCTCGGTGGCGTAGCCGTTGGTGCCTGCGGCTACCTTCACCAGGTCACGCATGTCGACCCACACGTCACTGTTGCTCAGTTTGCCGCCCTCGCGGTTGACCGGCGCGTCACGCTGCTCGTTGCCCTGGACGTTGACCTTGATGCTGTTGGCTTCCATCGCCACCTTGACGCCGATGGCGCCGGACACGTCGATCACCGCGCCGTCGCGCACCAGGCTGCGAACCCCGGCGCTGACCGCGACCTGGCCGCCAGTGGCGAGGGTGATCGAACCCTTCTGGAAATCGACACTGGCGCCGCTGACGATCTCCACCCGCGACTGATCGGTGCGGTCCGCCACCGCGCTGAGGTTGTTGAATCGGCCAGTGTTCAAGGTGTTGGAGGCGCCATCGAGCCCAGCCAAGGCGGCGTCACGCTGGCTGTTCAGGGCCTGGCCACTGGCGGCGTCGAGGAGGATCGCCGTGGTACTGCCCTGGCCGAGTGTCACGCTACCGGTGTCGTCGGTGGCCGAATTGAGCAGGTGTACAGTGCCGCGAATATCGACTGAGGTGCTGGCCACGGCGACAGCGTTCTGCTGCACCTGATGACCGGTCAGCGTGATGTCGCCAGTGGACGCTTGAATCAGGCCGTTATTGATCACCGTGCCGGCGCTGCTCCCCGTGTTCAGCGCAGTCGCCACTTCGTTGCCCCGGGTCGTCGAGCGCAGGTTGCCGCTGGTGCCGACACCCCGACGAATATAGAAGCTGTCGCCAGCCGCCAATGTCGCCTGGCCTTTGGCGGCGACGATGGAACCGGCGTTCTCCACTTCGTTGCCGAGCAACAGCGTGTAACCGCCAGCGTCGGTGGACGATGCCGCCTTGTGCGTTTCGATCAGGGCGCCACGCTCCACCAGCACTTTGCCGGCGGCATCGCTGAAGGTCGGCTGGCTACCGGTCGCATCGACGTACAGGCCGCGCTGGCTGAACTGCTCATCGGTAATCGTCGCGGCGGCGGCCACCAGGTTGCGCACGTTGACCTGGCTGGTGCCGCTGAACACGATGCCGTTGCGGTTGATCAGCATCACCGTGCCGTCACCCTTGATCTGTCCCTGAATCTGAGTCGGTCGCGCACTTGGGTCGTTGATGCGGTTCAACACCGCCCAGTTCGATTGCTGCTGGAAATCCACGGTGGTGTTGCGCCCGACGTTAAACGTTTCCCAGTTCAGGATCGCCTTGTCGGCCGTCTGTTGGACCTTCACCGTTGTCTTGCCGTCGGCCTGGATTTGCTCGGGTGCCTGGGCATTGAGCCAGCCTTGGGTCAGGCTGTTGTCGACTTTCAAACCGCCCTCGCCCAATCCATCCGGCACCGTTTGTACCCGGCCGAACGAGGCCTGCCGCCCTGCCGCTTGCGCCGCCTGTTGAGCGGCAATCGCGGCCACGGTGTTGTTGAGGTTGGTCAATGAGCGCTGCAACTGCTGATTGGCTTTTTGCTGCTGCGCCAGCGGTGGCGGTATGCCCGGCATTGTCGCACTGGGTCGCATCGCGCCAGCCGACTGCGCGGCACCCTTGGCGGCAAACCAGCTGGAACTGAATGCCGTGGCCGCGTGGGCATTGCCGGCGACCATCAATAGCGCGATGGCCTGGGCCAACGGCTTGAGCCGCAGTATCGACAGCTCGCCATCACGACGCGGGGCATTCGGTTTTGCCAGAGGTTTGCAGCGCAGCATCACTACTCATCCTTTCGAATTGCGGAAGGTCTGCAACGCCGTGCCATCAAGCGGCCAGCGTTGCTTATAGGGGATAGTCGGTTACACCGGTGCGCGACCGAACTGCTGTCACGCAATGTTCATCTGATTGTTTTGCGCAGGTCACACGCAAAAAATCAGCAACGGCTCACGCCGTTGCTGATCAGGTATTGCGGGTCGTTGAAGCGAGGGTTACAGCGGACGACCGATGGCGTTGCAAACGCTGGTGTTACCGATGCTCAGGCCGCTGGAGGCGGTGACGAAGCTGTTACGTACAGCGGTTTTCCAGGCCGAAGGCAGTGGCACGAAACGGTTGCTGCTGATGGCTGCGTCGTTGTTGTTCGCAGCCAGGGCACCGTAGTGACGGTTGAAGAACGCACGAACCTGTGTGGTCTGGGTCGCGTCGGCGTAGCACTGGCTGAACACCAGGTTGGTGAAACCCAGGATCGGGTAGCCGGTGGTTGGGTAAGCGACAACGCTTGGATCGGACGGGTTGGTGGTGGCGGCGAACACTGGGACCCAGGCGTTCGGGTTGGACAGGTTGGCAGCAGTCGGCACGGCGACGGCGGCGATAGCGGCCGAAACGTTAGCTGGAGCTGGCGATACACCGGCGACCTTGGCGACTTTGGTGGCGTCGTCCAGGCCAGCAAGTGTTGGTGCAGCGTAGTCCGGGCTCATGTAGGTAATGCGACCGTCAACGGCATTCAAGGCATCCATCACGCCTTGGCTGGTCACGGCTGGAACGGCACCGGCCGGCAAGCCACCCGAGTAGCTGGAGGCGAAGCTGGTGGTGACGGCGAAGGTGCCGGTTTCAGCACACTTGGCGTTCAGGAAGCGAGTGAACAGCTCAGTGGTGCCGCTGCTTTCGTTACGGTAAACCACATTGATCGCGCCAGTACGGCCCGAACCGGTGATCTGGCTCCAGTCGGTCAGACGGCCGGAGAACACGCCGCACAGCTGGTTGACGCTCAGATCAACGTTGGCAGTGCCGGCCTTGTTGAACGGAATGGCAACCGAAGTGGCCACCGAAGGCACCTGGATCAGTGGACCCCAGGCAGCGCCATGCGCCGACACATAGTTGCTCAATTCGGTAGCGCTGAGTTTGGAATCGCTACCGGCCCAATGCACGTTCTTGCCGGTGGTGCCGGCCACGAACTTGGTGTAATCGTTGTTCAGGAAGGCAGCCTTACCGTTGCCGCTGCCGACACCGATGTAGGCGGCGAAGCCAGTGGTCAGTACGCCAGTGGTCTGGTACAGCGGTTGTGGCAGGGTCGCGCCACCACCATTGATGTCAGCCATTGCAGCCTGTGCCGAGCACAGGGCAGCGAGGGTCAGGGATACCGCGAGAACGTTGCGCTTAAACATGAAGAATCTCCTTTCGTCGTGTTCGTACGTTGAGTGAGTTGCTCGTGCATGACGCCATGGCGCTCAAGTCCGTGGGGGTGAGGCCATGGAGTAGAAACTCGCAGCTTCCGGTGACAGAGAAAGGAAAAAACCTCGGGAGGTACGCGGTGATTTTCCAGCAGATTCTCGGGTGTTCGAGGGGGCTTTCAACGGTGTTTGCCACGAGATTTTCGGCGGTTTGGCCCAAGCGCGGCTGGAGGGCTTAATGGGTCGCGGCACATGACAGAACGACGAACCCGAGGATGGCGCAATTGAGGCTCGGGTGATGGTGCAAGGCTTGATAATAATTTTGTGTGGGTGAACAAAATCATGTGCCCCTGTAGCAGCTGCCGAGCCTGCGAGGCTGCGTTCGGCTCGGTCCGCGCTCGGGCAAAGCAGTCGTAAATGCGGCTAACGCGGTTAGTCTGATGTACTGCAATCTCTGGTTTCACGACTGCTTCGCAGCCGAACGCAGCCTCGCAGGCTCGGCAGCTGCTACAGGTCGTATTGCGACTCGATGCCTTCACTGCACCAGTTGGTTGATCTCGATAATCGGCAGCAACACCGCCATCACGATCACCAGCACCACCCCGCCCATGACCACGATCATCAGCGGCTCGAGCAGCGCAGTCATGCCCATCGCCCGGCGTTCGATGTCCCGGGACAGGGTTTGCGCCGCGCGCTCCAGCATCGGCGGCAGCGAGCCGGTTTTCTCGCCGCTGGCGATCAAGTGGATCAATACCGGCGGGAAGACTTTCTCGACCCGCAACGCAGCCGCCAGGTTAACGCCCTCGCGCACCTTGGCGGTGGCGTCGCTGACACTCAGGCTGAGCCGGTCGTTGGACAAGGTCTGGCGGGCCGCTTCCAGCGCACGCAACAACGGCACGCCAGCGCCGCCGAGAATCGCCAGGGTCGAGGCGAAACGTGCGGTGTTCAGCCCCAGGACAAATCGCCCGAACAGCGGTAAGCGCAGGATCCGGCTGTGCCAGCTCAGGCGTGCCGCCGGGTTGCGCAAATACAAGCGCCAACCCCAGAAACCACAGGTGATCACGCTGAAACACAACCAGCCCCAACCACGAATAAAATCACTGGCGTTGAGCATCGCCAGCGTCAGTCCTGGCAAATCCTGGCGGGCCTGTGAGAACGCGCTGACTACTTGCGGCACCACGTAGCTGAGCAGAAAGATCACGATGGCAATCGATACCAGCCCGACGACGCCCGGATAGATGAACGCCGTCAGGATCTTGCCCCGCAGGTTGTTGCGTTCTTCGATGTAATCGGCGAGCCGCTCCATGACCTGCGCCAGGTCGCCGGACTCCTCGCCCGCCGCAATCAACGCCCGATAGATCTCTGGAAAGTCCCGGGGGCGCGCCGCCAGTGCTTCAGCCAGGCGCATGCCACTGCGAACATCGGCGCGTACCGCGCTCAACGTCTGGGCGATGTGTTTGCGTTCGGCTTGTTCAACCGTCGCGCTCAACGCGGCTTCCAGCGGCAGGCTGGCGCCGAGCAGGCTCGCCAGTTGCCGGGTGGCCCAGGCTAAATCGTTGTCTGAGAGCCTGGCGCTGAACATCCCGCCACCACCGCTCGCAGGGGGGTTGTTTTCAATCTGCACCAGCAACGCGGTCAGTCCACGGCTGCGCAGTACACCGAACGCAGCACTCTGGCTGTCGGCCTCAAGGTGCCCGGTCTCAATCTTGCCGGTGGCATCGGCGGCTTCAAAACGGTAGCGGTTCATCAGGCGTCCCGTGTCACGCGGTGGATTTCTTCCGGCGCAGTGGTGCCGCTGCGCACCCAACGCTCGCCATCTTCGCGCATGCTGAACATCCCGGCCTGACGGGCCGCGGCCCTTAATGCCTGCTCGCCGGCACCCTGATGAATCAGGCTGCGAATGTCGTCGTCGATGCAAAACAACTCATGAATACCGGTCCGCCCGCTGTAGCCGGTGTGGTTGCACACGGCACAGCCAACCGGGCGCCAGGTCCCGGGGACCGTCGGGTCCTCCTGCTTGCAGTGCTGACACAAACGTCGCACCAGGCGTTGCGCGAGTACACCGAGCATTGATGACGCCAGCAAGAACGGTTCAACACCCATGTCGATGAGCCGGTTGACTGCCGAGACCGCATCGTTGGTGTGCAGGGTCGCCAATACCAGGTGCCCGGTGAGCGATGCCTGCACGGCGATTTGTGCGGTTTCGAGATCGCGGATCTCGCCAATCATTATGATGTCCGGGTCCTGGCGCAGGATTGCCCGCAGCGCGAGTGCAAAGGTCATGTCGATTTTGGCGTTGACCTGAATCTGGCTGATGCCCGGCAAGTCGTATTCCACCGGGTCTTCGACGGTGAGGATATTGCTGGTGCTGGCGTCCAGCCGGGCCAGCGCCGCATACAGGCTGGTGGTTTTGCCACTGCCGGTCGGGCCGGTGACCAGCACAATGCCGTGGGGCTGGCGGATCAGGCTATCCAGTCTGGTCAACACCTGGGCGTCCATGCCCAGGGTCTCCAATTGCAGGCGCCCGGCCTGTTTGTCCAGCAGGCGCATCACCACCCGTTCACCATGGCCAGTGGGCACGGTGGAAACGCGGATATCGATCGGCCGACCGGCCACGCGCAAGGCAATGCGTCCGTCCTGTGGCAGGCGTTTTTCCGCGATGTCGAGTTGCGCCATAATCTTGATCCGCGAGACCAGTGCACCGTGCAGCGCCTTGCGCGGCGACACCACGTCACGCAGCGTGCCATCGACCCGGTAGCGCACCACCGAGTGGCTTTCATAGGGTTCGATGTGAATGTCACTGGCCTCGTCACGCGCGGCTTGCGTGAGCAAGGCGTTGATCATGCGGATCACCGGCGCGCCATCCTGCGTGTCGAGCAGGTCGGTGATTTCCGGGATGTCCTGCATCAACCGGTCGAGATCGACTTCGTTTTCCGCCGCGCCGACCACCGCCGCCGCGCTGCCAGTGTCGGCGTAAGCGCTGGCGAGCAATCCGTCAAGCTCATCGTCGCGCACCCGCTCCAGCCGCGCTGGCCCGAACTGCCGCCGAACTTCACTGATCGACCAGCCCGGTGTCGACGGACACACCGTCAGCACCGCGCCCTCCTCGCCATTGCGCAGCACAATCCGTTGGGCCTTGGCCCAGGCGTAGGGTAATGCGCTCATGAACAGGCCCCCTTGATCAATGAGTTCCACACGTCCCCTGTAGCAGCTGGCGAAGCCTGCGTCCGGCTGCGCAGCAGTCGTAAAACCAGACAATACGGTGTTTCAGGTAAACCGTGGATGCAGGCTTGGCGACTGCTGCGCAGCCGGACGCAGGCTTCGCCAGCTGCTACAGGGGGCGGTGTGTTCATTGGATCGGCACCGCACGAATGGTCGCCCGGGGTTGGGTGGCGGAGGCCGGCACCGCGGCGGGAACACCCTGCGCCGTCGTCGGCAACTGCGGTGCCTGCATATCCGGCATCGCCCAGCTGCGCTCAGGTTGCAGCCCACCCTGGGCGCGGCGCATGAAGTCATAACGGTTAAGGGTGATGCTGCGCCCCGCCGCGCTGTCGCGAATGATGTACGGCCGCAGGAACACCATCAGGTTGGTCTTGGTGATTGCCCGGCGCTCATTGCGAAACAGTGCGCCGATCCCGGGAATGGTCGAGAGCCACGGCACGGCGTCGTTGCTCTGGCTGTAACCATCCTGCAGCAGGCCACCGAGCACCATGATCTGCCCGTCATCGAGCAGGATGCTGGTATCAATCGCGCGTTTGTTGGTGACAATGCCCGCCGCTGTCGCACTGTTTGAGGCTCGCTCATCGATGCTGCTGACCTCCTGGTAAATATCGAGCTTGACGGTGCCGCCCTCGGAAATCTGCGGGCGGACGTTGAGCTTCAGACCAACCTCTTCGCGGGTCACCGTCTGGAACGGATTATTGCTGGTGCCACCACCGCCAGTGACGTAGCTGCCGCTGACAAACGGAATGGTCTGGCCGACAAAAATACTCGCGGCTTCGTTGTCGAGGGTCAGCAGGTTCGGCGTCGACAGCACGTTGGTGCCGCCCTTGCTCTTCAAGGCGCGGGCGAGGACTTTGAGGTCGAGGATCTTGCCGATGCCGGGCACGTCGACGGTGCCGTTTACCAACCCGAGATTCAGGCCTTGGGGCAGCACGTCGATGCTGGTCTTGCCATTGAGGTTGATCCCCGTGCCACCCAGATTGGCACCGCCAATGACACCGCTGCCGCCCAGATTGCCGGTCTGCCATTGCACACCGAATTCGCTGGCATCGTCCTCACCGACTTCGACGATCAGGCTCTCGATCACCACTTGTGCGCGACGCTGGTCGAGCATGTCGATGACTTCGCGCAAGTTGCGATACACCGGGTCCGGGGCCGAAATCAATAAGGTGTTGGTGGTTGCATCGGCCTGAATGGTCACGCCACCGGCACTGAAAGCGACGTTCTGATCATTCTGCTGACCGCTCCCCGCCTGAGCCCCGGAGGCAGCGCCGCCCTGCCCGTAACCATTGCCGCTGGTGGAAGCACCCGACAGTGCGGTTTGTGTCCCGGTGCTGCTTGCGTTGCCACCTTGTCCGTTCTGCCCGCCATTGGTGCTGCTGCCCATCGCGCTGAGTACCGAGCGCGCACCGTCGCTGCTGCCACTGTCGCTTTCACCGGTAAGCAAGCCGCGCAAGGCCTGAGCCAGTTTCGCCGCCTGAGCATTACGCAGGTACACCACGTGCAGATTGCTCGGGTTGCTTTGCGCATTGTCGAGTTTGTAGATCAGGTTGCGCGCCAGCTCGGTGCGTTCCGGGCTGCCGGCACGGATGATGATCGAGTTGGAGCGCGGGTCACCGATCACCGAAATCTTCTGCGTCGGATCGTTGCCCGGGGCCTCCAGCAAGTCCGAGACCATGCCGGCAATATCTGCCGCGATACCGTTCTGGATCTGCACCACGTCGGTGTCAATGGCACTCGGCGTGTCGATACCCTGGATCAGCTGCGCCACCCGCGTCAGGTTCTCGGCGTAATCGGTCACCACGATGGTGTTGTTGCCGGGGTAGGCATTGATCGGGTTGTTCGGTGAAACGATCGGGCGCAACACCGGAATCAGGTTCACCGCGTTTTCGTACTGCAGGCGAAAAGTGCGGGTCAACATACCGTTGGCGGCTGGTTTGTCGGCGCTGTAAATCGGCCCGCCGAGCAGCTTGGCGTCGGCCTCCGGCACCACGTGGGAAACGCCGCCGACATCGACCACGCTGAAGCCCTGCATGCGTAATGTCGAGAGCAGCATGTCGTAGGCCTGATGCGCCGGCACCTCACCTTCAGAGACCAGGGTCAGGTTGCCCTTGACTCGGGGATCGACCAGGAACTGGCGCCCGGTAGAGCGGGACAATGCACGAATCACCGCCGGTATATCGACGTCGACGAAATTCAGCGTCACCGGTTGATTGCCCAACGGATTGCTCGCCAATGCAGCGCCCGCCGGCGCCGGGTTGCTGCGCCCCGGCGTGGTGATTTTATGCAGCACACCCGGTGGCTGCTTGAGCTGCGCCTGAAGCCGCTGGCGCTCCGCCAAGGGATCGTCGTTGCGCTGGGTTTCGGCCAACGGGCGTCCTAAATCGCTGTCCACCAGCAACGGGGGTTGCGGCGAGGTTGCGGTGTTGCTGCACGCACCCAGCGCCAGCAACAAAAACGGCGCAGCCATGCGGCAATGGCGCACATACAGAGAACCTGACCACTTCATGAAGCTTCCTTAGCGCCGAGCGCCTGATCCATGCGAACGGTTCCAGACAGAGTGCCTGCCGTGTCATTGGGCAGAGGATCGCCTGCGCGCTGCAAACGAACCTCCACCACCTCGAGCAAAAATTGTCGGGGATTGCCCAGCAGCCAACCGATCAAGGCATCTGCCGGCGCTGCTTCGAACGTAAGGTGCCAGGCCTGTGGCGTTGCTGTGTCCGGCGCCTGCAACTGGTAGTGCCCGGCCAAGCCGCTGGCGTCGAGGTTCTGGCGCAGCGACAGTTCGAGGCTTTGTCCGTCAACCGGGCGCGCCACTTCACGCAACAACACCTCGAGCGTTTCAGTCTGAGTGCGTAACTTCGGGGTTTCGGCTTGCCAGTAATCGATCTTTTTCAGCGCTGGCTGAACCAGTAGCAGCCAGCTCACCAGGCCCGCCAGCACCACTGCCGTGCTGCCAACCATGCGTTTCTCACGCAAGGCCAAGCCCTGCCAAAACTGGCGGGTCCGGCTGTTGAAGTGCTGCCAGCGGGCGCGATACTTCGCGAGGGACGGCTTACTCATCGTCGGCTCCGGGGGCGGTGTCAGCGTCGGGGGTTGCGGTAGTGCTGGCTGGACGCAGGGTCCAGCCTTTGTCGGTGGCGATGACGTCGATGCCGGCCTGAGTCAGCGCGGTTTGCCACGACTGGGCAGCCGGACTTTTGCGTGCATCGGCCAACAGGCTCAGTTGTAATTCACCGTTTTCAAACACCAGGCCTTGGACGCTGCCCGCCATCAAAGGCATGCCGCTGCCGGCCTGCAATACCAGGCTGGCAAAGCGCTGGTTCGGGTCAGTTGCGGCACCGCTGTTGCGCGCAGCCAATTGCTGACGGGCCTGTTGCAGCGGGTTGAGGATCACTGGCAACGCTGGAAAGGCCTGCTTTACCCGCAGGTTCATCTGCGTCTTTAATTGCTGCCCTTGCGCCGCTTCACGGGCGGCGTACAGGTTCAAACCCAGGGTCCAGACCGCCACCGCGACTGCACAGAAAATGGCGGCTCGGCCCCAACCCGGTTGACTGCCTGTGCGTTGCGAAATCCCGCCGTGTACCCCCCAACCGGGCAACGCACCGGTCCAGCGCTGCTCGGCCGGTAGCTGAGTGACGGTCGCATCCGCCAGCGTGTCGCCAACCCACCGCACGCCATCACCGGCCTCCAGCAACACATCGCTCAGCGCTTCATCCATTGCCGGATGCACCACGGCATGTTGAAGGCTGTAACGCACCATCAGATGACCGTCACGGACACACGCCACGGGGCCGTCCATCACGGGCAGACAATAGGCCGCCGAGTACACCCCGCGCAGGGTCAACCGCGCCGTTCGCAGCAGTTGACCAAAGCGGGTCAACCACTCACGGGACAGCCATGCAATATGCACCCGACCCTGTTCATCCCTTGGGCTATGGGCGATGTGCATCTGCTCGCACGCCCCAAGGATCAACGCCTGCGCCGCACATTGCACCGCCGCGACGGTCTTGCTGGCGGGCAGGATCGGTAAATCGATACTCGCTAAAAGGCTGTCCTGCGGGTGCAGAAAAAACGCAATCGGCGGGGTCTTGCCGCCTTGGCCCAATTGCAACAACGTACTTTGCCCCTCGCGAGTCAACTGCCCCTGACGGTCCAGCCAGGCGAACTCCAGCGGGCTATCCAGGGTCAGGTCGGCCAGCGGTGGCAAGGCAACGCGCAGCTGACTCATACGCCCACCCGTGACCAGATCACTTGGGGCAAACGGTCTTCGTTGCGGTGGAGCAAAGCGTCGAGGCTGACCCGACGCTGATCGCTGCGAACCTTGCCGCGCAAACGGAACCAGTCACTGGTGATCCCGACCTTAAGGGTCGTGAGCTCAAGTTGCGGCATGCGCAGACGGTTGACGAAATCACCACGATTGATAAACCACTGGCCGCCGTCCCGCTCAGCGATCAGTGCGGTCGCGCGCTGGATCGACAGGCCCGGCACATAGGCGGCCAGGACCGGTGCGCTGGCGGTGTTGCCGTTGAGCCAGGTGTTGGCCGGCAAAATCGTGAGGTAAGGCCCTATTTCTGCCAGAAGCGCCTGGTCCATCCCTTCGACACTGATCAAATCATCGAGGCTGCGCAACATTGGACGCGTGGGCAACTGCGGTTTGCGCGCGGCATTGGGCGAAGTGTCGCGGCCACTGTCAAAGGTGCTTTGGGAAGGTACCTTGTCGGCCAGCTCGGGATTCAACAATCGTGGATACGAAGCGATAACCCGCTGGATGATGCGCTGGCTCAGGCCCGCATTGATTCCGATCGACTGACACAGACGCTGGAAATTCGCCAATTGCTCTTCATCGACCCGCTCATTGGCGACCAGATTGCGCAGGTTGAATTTGCCCTGCTCATCTTCCAGCCGGCCTTCGAACGGCAAGTCGCGGGCGTCGTAGCGCGGCATCAGCACAGGTTGCGCCCACGACTGATCGAGCCGCGTCAACGGATCACGCTGGCGGGACTCCCACAGTAACTGTCGGCTGATTTCGATGCTGCCCTGCAGCACCCAGGTGCCCTGCACCCTTGACTGCTCGGCCTCAAGGCTGCGGGTAAACACGGTTTGCCGGGTGAGCATGCCACCAGCAATCACCGCCACCACCGCCGCGATCAACAAGGCGCTGATGATCGCCATGCCGCGCTGCTTCGCCGCTGTCAGTGAATACGCTTTCATGGTCGCGCTTACAGCTGCCAGGAGCCGATATCGGCATTCACGCCCTCGCCGTCGGGCTGGCCGTCGGCACCGAGGGAGAAGATATCGACTTCGCCGTTCGCACCCGGATTCAGGTAGTTGTAAGGCCGGCCCCAAGGGTCATTGGGTAACCGCTCCAGGTACGAACGCCAGTTGCTGTTCTTGGCATCCGCCGGCTTTTCCACCAGCACTTTCAGCCCCTGAGTCATGTTGGGATAAGTGCCGTGGTCGAGGCGATACAACTTCAAGGCTTGCATCAGCCCGCCAATGTCTTGCCTGGCGGCCGTGGCTCGTGCCTGGTCCGGGCGGTCCAGCACTTTGGGCACCACCATTGCCGCCAGAATCCCGAGAATAACCACCACCACCATGATCTCGATCAGGGTGAAGCCTTGTTGCCCGCGAGGCAGACGGGGCTTGTGATCCAGCAACTTGAAGTGCGCGATATCCATCTCGACATTCCCTGGCTTGATTCGATTCGACGCGCAGTGTTGCAAGAAGATATGTCAGTGATGTTGAAAATTCACGGGAGCTTTGGTCGTCAAGCGGTCAAGCCCGGGCGCTACTGTAAAGCGCTGTCCAGACCGCTCGAGAACCCGATGCGCAGCCCTCCCCGACAAGCCGGTTTTACCTTGATTGAAGTGCTGGTGGCGCTGGCGATCATCGCCGTCGCGATGTCCGCCGCCGTGCGGGTATCCGGGTTGATGACCCAGAGCAATGGCCTGTTGCGCGACAAATCGATCGCGCTGCTGGCGGCGCAGAGTCGTATGGCCGAATTGCGACTGGAAGGCCGATTGCCGCTGGGCGCGAAAGCGATGGAATGCGATCAGGGACGGCTGTTGTTGCGCTGTGAGCAGGCGATTGGCAACGCGCAAAATGGCCGCTTGTTGCGGGTCGATCTGCAAGTGTTCGACCGCAGTCGTGATGCGCCGCCACTGGCGCGGCTCGACACCCTATTGAGCCGGCCGCCAACGAAATGAGTCCGCAACGCGGCCTTCCAGGGATTGCGGACTACGGTTGGGTCAACACGGGCAGCAACGGTGACACTGCCAGCTTGCCGAGCAGCAGGCGGGTTCGCTCGGCGCCGCGTTCGATCACCACGGCGTCGCCCTCGATGGCCACGACTTTCACCCCTTGGCTCACGCGCTCGCCCACCAGAAAGCTGCGGGGCGGGCCGTCGTTGAGGCTGAGGATGGCCACGGCCCCACGGCTCCCCGCCAGCACACCGCTGACTTTGATATCAGTGGCAGCCGGCTGGTTGGAAAACCATTGCAGCGCCGGGTTATCGGAGCGTGGGGCGAGCAGTTGCGGGGCGGCATCCGGGGTTCTGGATTCGGCGGACGTGAGCAGCAGCGATGACCAGGTAACAACGCCGGCTAATGCGGCGAGCAAGGCAACGGCCTGGACACACTGGGCCGATGAAAATCGATCGGTAAACAACATGGGCTGAATCTCCTTTTAGTCCCTGCTCAGAGCCTACAGCGCAATTCTCACGTTTTTATTTCACACGCCCATCATCTTCAACCGTCAGGATAAAAAACGATGCAAAGGAGCGCGCAGTTGATGAATGGTTTCAAACAACAGGGCTTCACGCTGATCGAGTTGATGGTGGTGCTGGTGATCATCGGCATTGCCAGCGCGGCCATCAGCCTGAGCATCAAACCGGACCCGCTGCATTTATTGCGCAAGGATGCCGAGCGTGTCGCGCAACTGCTGCAAGTGGCGCAGGCCGAAGCGCGCAGCGATGGCCGAGCGATCACTTGGCTGGCCGACGCCAAGGGTTATCACTTCAGTCGGCGTAATGACAGCGACAAAGGCTTCGACCATTTCAAGAGCGACCCACAACTGCGCCCTCGTCCCTGGCAGACACCCGGGCTGGAAGTGCGCGTGGCGTCCAGGCAAAAAGTCGTGCTGAACGCAGAATGGATCAACCCGCCTTTGCAGGTGACGCTGTCGGACGGCCTCAACAGCATCAGTGTGCAACGCAGCGCTGCCGGTCAAGTGAGTGTCCAATGAAGGTCCAACAAGGTTTTACCCTGATCGAAGTCATGGTGGCGATCATGCTGATGGCAGTCGTCAGCCTGATCGCCTGGCGTGGCCTGGACAGCGTCACCCGGGCCGACGCACATTTACAGGCCAGCACCGGGCAAACCGAAGCCCTGCTGCGCGCGTTGAACCAGATGGAGCGCGATGTGGCGATGCGCGCCAGCATCGAGTTGACCGAGCCGGCGCAGCCCGGTGTCGATAATGAGCCTTCCAGCGCGCCAGCGGCATTGACCGTGCGCAGTACCGACGACAAGGGGTTTCGCCTGGACGTGATTCGCGTCGCGGCTGACGGTAATGGTGCGTTGCAGCGGGTGCGCTGGTGGCTCAAGGGCGACACGCTGTATCGGGCGCAAGCACCCTCGCGCACTCAGTACCCGCTACCGGCACCCACCGGGGGCGTGGCAGTGCTTAATGAGGTCAGTGAGGCGGCTTTGCGGGTCTGGGAGGCCGACAAGGGTTGGCGCAAACTCAGTGGTAACCGTAAGGAAGATCCGTTGGGGATCGAGATCAGCCTGACGCGGCAAACGCCTCAGGGGATCGAAAAATATCGGCAGGTGATGGGGCCGTTGGAGTAAGTCTGACAGACCGCGTCATCGTCCTTCGCGAGCAGGCTCGCGAAGATGTCAGTCAAGGCACCTCCTGCCCCAGCCAGCCATCAGCTGAGCACCACCACTCCACCCGGCAATTCGGTGCACTTGACGCCATACGCATCACGAATCAACAGCGCCACTCCCGCCAGTTGATCGAGGCTGAAGCGTGCCTGTACTTTGCGTTTGCCCAGTTCGCTGTTGAGCAACAGCAACATGCCGGGGCGGTAGCGGTTGATCTCATCGATGACCGTCGACAACGTGGCATCGTTGAACAACAGCACTTGTTGACGCCAGGCAACCACGGCCGAGGTGTCGACCGTTTGCGGCGCGCTGACGTGCTGCACGTCATAGGTCAGTTGCTGACCCGCCTCCAGGCGAATGCTGCGCCCCAGAACATCCACCTGCAACGCGCCGTCCAGGCAAGTGACGCACACGCTCTGGTCGGTGTTGCGCAGGTTGAACCGGGCCTGACTGGCACTCAACCACCCTGCCCCGGCCTGCAAGTTCAGCGGCGCGGGGGTTCGCGCCAGGACTTCGACTTCGCCGCTGAGCAACACCAGTTGGCGACGGCCATCGGCACTGTCGCGCTGATTGATGCGTGTCTGAGTGTTGAGCTCCAGGCTCACGCCATCTGCCAGATCCACACGGCGTTGCTCGCCGACTTCGGTGATGTAATCGGCTCCCAGCCCGGAGAACCCCCCGGGCACGGTGGCGCGAATCAGAAAAAATGCCGCAGAGGCCGCGATCGCCCCACCGAGAAATGCCCGTCGGCCAAAATGGCGCGGGCTCTGCAAGCGCTCGGTGGCAGGCTGCAATTGCTGCCACAACCGCTTGCTTTGCTCAAACGCGCGGGCATGCTCGGGGCTCTGTGCGCACCACTGACGCAAGGCCCGGGCATCGGCGACGGTCGCCCGACCCGAGGTCAACAGGATCAACCAGTCCATGGCTTCGCTTTGCAGCGGGTCCTGGGGTGTCGCCTCAGGAGATGACATATGGAAGATTTTCAAGCGCGGCGATACTCACGAATTATCTGGACTCTTCTATCAAGACGGTTTTCCCGCGCCGGGACCGAACCGCTGAACCACTTTTCTTTCAAGGCGTGCGGCGCAGTGGCCCAAAGCGGCTTTGATTTCCTTCTCGACCATTCGCGTGGAAATCCCGAAACGCCGGGAGATTTCCAGGTGCGGAGCCTCTTCCAGGCGTGCGGCGATGAAGATTTTGCGTCGGCGCGCCGGCAGCTCATACAACGCGTTGAGCAAAGACTGGATTTCTCGCTGGCCGCCCACCACCCGTGCCGGGTCGAGCGCTTCGTCCGAGATGTGCAGCAACTCTTCCACTTCGCTGCCGGTCAGCAACCGGGCATCCGACTGGCGCCGGTCCGCCGCGATGTTCAGCGCCATGCGATAGAGGTAGGCATTGGGCTGGGCGATGTTCGGCGGTGTTTCCATGCGGTCGACCCGCAAATAGGTCTCGTGCAGGACGTCATTGGCCAGATCCTCCGACCCCAGGCGCCGGCGCAGGCGCACCTTGAAATCGTCGTAGGACGTCAGGAACAGCCTGACCATCGAACTTTGTCCGGTGTCTTTCATCCCCCGGAAACTCCTTCCCATTGTGTGCATTCCATGCGTTTTCCTGACGATTGCGGTAGCAAAAGCAGCGTGACCGGCTGCCCCAGAGAACTGGGCGCCGGACGTTCGATGTTGAGGTCGCGTAAACTTTCCACCAACGCCGAATCGCGCTGGACATCACCTGTAGAACTGACAAGACGGCTGTGCTGCACCACGCCGTCACGGCCGATCCACAGTTGCAACAAGGCCCGAAAAGTCCCGGGGCGGGTCAGTGACGAGCGACACAGATTGCGTTCGATCGCTGCTTGAATCGCCGTGGCATAACTGCTGCCGGACAGCGCCGTGGTGTGGGTGACCGTCTCTGCAAGCGTTGGCACGTCGGCGACCTGCGCCACTTGCAAGGTGAAGGCATCCGCTCGGGCATACCGAGCCATCAGGCCACTGCCACCGAGCATCCGGTTCAAGGCATCGGTCGCACTCAGGCGCCCTTTCACTGCAACGGAGCGACGACCGCGACTCAGTTGGCGATCCACCAGGACCGCCATGCCGGTTGCACGGCTGAACTGTTCGAGCGCGCTGGCCAGCTCCTGGGCCGGGATATCCATGTCCAGTATTACGTGCGAATCAACCGTGCCGGCAGCCAACGCCGACGACGTCAGCCAAAACAGCAACGCCAGGCAAGCCTGGCGAAGGTGAATCGTTAAAGCCTGGCGCCCGTCCCTGGCTCTGCCTTGATGCACGGCTGACGTACCCCTGAAAACCGTCATCCTGAGGGCTGTATATGAATCTGATGTGACGGCCGGTGCAAAAAAACCATCACGAGCCGTCTGACCGCTTTGCATTAGACTCAGGCTCCAGAGCGGCCCGTTCGCGGCCGGTCAGGAGGCCTTCAATGAAAAATGTGTGGCGGGTGACAGTGGGCGTGCTGCTGATCAGCGCATTGACAGCGGTTCAAGCCGAGGAACCGTTGGGGTGCGTTGACGTTACGGTCGCCGGTTACAAGGCACCGGACTACAACTGCCTGAGCCAGCAAATGGGCGGCAATACCAATGGCGCGGCGGCAGCAAAAAACAACAGGGATGCCATGAATGTACCGGTGAACAAACGTCCCCCGAATCAGGTCGGTCTGGCGACCCCGGCCGCAACAAGTATGCGCATGGGCAATACGTTCGGTACGTCCGTGAAACCGCAGCGGCCTGCGCCGCTCTCCGGGACTTCGCCGCTGCTCAACGCAAAGTGATCAGGCACTGGGCGCTTGCCGAAAACTCACCGCCAGGCGATTCCAGCTGTTGATGGTGGTGACCGCGATGGTCAAGTCGACCATTTCGCCTTCGTTGAACTGCTCCCAGGCCAAGGCGTAGACGTCGTCCGGCACATGGTTTTCAGAGAGCAAGGTCACCGCTTCGGTCCAGGCCAGCGCCGCGCGTTCGCGAGGGTTGAAGAAGCCGCTGTCGCGCCACACCACTATCGAATACAAGCGCCGATCCGTCTCGCCGAGGCGCCGCGCGTCCACCGAGTGCATGTCGGTGCAAAAGGCGCAGCCATTGAGTTGCGAGGCGCGGATCTTGATCAGGTGCAGCAACGCTGGCTCGATACTGAGGTTACTGGTCAAGGCCTCCATGGCAATCATCGCTTTCATCGCTTTGGGCGAGGCGCTGTAGTAATCCAGGCGGGAACTCATGGGGCGACCCTCTTGGATCAAATAGAGACCTCCAAGGTAGGCGCTGACGCACGGACGTTACAGATCCAATTCAGCGAAAAAACCGTGGACCATTCGACGGCAGACCAATCCGCGGTTTTTCGCCCACGCAACTTCTGCACGACGTCTCATGCGGGTAATCTGGCGCGACGCATACGCGCCTCAATCGCCCCGGGAGCCTCGCCGGTATGGAACTTCATGTTGTCATCAACGGCCGCAAGGACCTGGCAGGCCAGTTGTACAACCAACTGCGCAGCGCCATTGAATCCGGCCGCCTGGCAGCCGGGACGCAGTTGCCGCCCAGCCGCTTGCTGGCCGAACAGCTGGGTATCTCGCGCAAGACCATTTCCGACACCTATGCGCAACTGACGTATGAGAACTTCCTCACCGGGGTGATCGGCAAAGGCACGTTCGTCAATGCCCGGACAGCGAAAGCCGCGCCCAAGCAAAGCCATTCGCAGCTGGCGAGCTTTGAGGTGATCGAGTCCTGGCGCAAGCTGCCGGTATTTTTGCGTCACCCGACCCTGGAAGGCTCGTTACGCTACGACTTCATCGGTGGCGCGACCAGCAAAGGCCAGTTCCCGCAGGACGATTGGCGGCGCTGCACCTCCCACGCGTTGCGCCAGATCGCCGCGTCGAAGGGCTTTTACAGCCTGCCGGAAGGCTTGCCGGCGCTGCGCAACGCGATCGCTCGGCACATCGCGTTTTCTCGCGGGGTCAATTGCCAGGACGAAGACGTGGTGGTGTGCAACGGTGCGCAACAGGCGCTGGACTTGATCTCCCGGGTGCTGACGCGTCCCGGCAGCATTGTCGCCATGGAAGACCCCGGCTATCCGCCGGCCCGCCTGTTGTTTGGCAGCCACGGGGCCACAGTGATCGGGGTGCCGGTGGATGCCGAAGGGATAGATGTGGACAAAATCCCCTTGGGCACTCGGCTGATTTACGTCACGCCGTCCCACCAGTTCCCGCTGGGCATGCCGATGAGTCAGGCGCGCCGGGTCGCGCTGCTGGAACGGGCTTACGAGCTGGGCGCGATCATCATCGAGGACGATTACGACAGCGAGTTCCGCTACGAAGGCCGCCCGACGGATTCACTGCAAAGTATGGATGAGCGCGGCATCGTCGCCTACGTCGGGACCTTTTCGAAAACCATGTTGCCGGAGCTGCGGCTCGGTTATGCGGTGTTGCCGCCGGCGATACTTGAAGCGGTGATCCGCGCCAAGCAGCTCACCGACCTGCACACCTCCACCCTGCCTCAATGGGCCCTGGCCAAATTCATCGCCGAAGGCTGCCTGCTCAAGCACATCCGGCGCTGCCATACGATCTATGCCGGGCGCCGCGAGCGGATCCTGACGCGCATGGCGGGCGACCTCTCACCCTGGCTCGAACCTGTGCCCACCACGGCCGGCTTCCACATGGTGGTTATGTGCAAAGTGCCTATCGATATTCCATTGGTGATCGAACTGGCCAAAAAAGTCGAAGTCGGGCTCTACGCGATCGACAGCTTTTTCTACCAGCAAACGCCGCGGGCCGGGCTCTACCTCGGTTTTGGCGCCATCGAAACCCTGGACATCGACATCGCCCTGGACCGCTTGCGCGACATTCTGCAACAGGTGGCCTGATCGATTGGACTGCGGCTTTATCCGGCGATTGGCTATTGGCGGTCCCAAGGTGCAGGCCTATCCTGCATAAGCGTTATCCCTCAGTGAGCAGGATTCGTCCGGCCTGATTCAGGAGTGTGAGCAATGTCCAACGAAGTGATCAATACCGTAAAGGTGCAGGCCGCCGCCGGCCGCTCGGAAGAACTGGGTAAGCAACTGCAAAAGATTGTCGACACCCTGCGTCAACAACCGGGCTGTGATTCCTATATGGTCGACCGCTGCCCAGAGGACAGCAACCGCTGGACCGTCAGCGCCCGCTGGCAGTCGGAAGCGGCCATGCAGATGCATTTCAACTGCCCTGAAGTACAAGGCTTTATTGGCCTGATCGACAACCAATTGGCTAATTCCGTCGACTTCAACAGCTTCCCGATTCGCTAGACGCCCTGTAGCAGCTGCCGAGCAGCGCGAGGCTGCGTTCGGCGGCGAAGCCGTCGTAAACCCGGCGCACGCGATACTCATGACACACCGCGCAAGCTGATTTTACGACTGCTCCGCAGCCGAACGCAGCCTCGCAGGCTCGACAGCTGCTACAGCGCCGAACGCAGCCTCGCGCTGCTCGGCAGCTGCTACAAAAATTGCACCGCCCGATTGGTCCCCTCACCTTTGCGAATATTGGCTGTTTGATCGGCCCCACCTGCGGACTATCGTTGGTTCTGACAACTCACCACCGCAGGTACAGAACCATGAAAGCTTTGCGTTTCCTTGCTGCTCCGCTAGCCGCCCTTGCCCTGACCGTATCCGCGGCCGCCATTGCTCACGAAGGCCCTTCAGAGAAGGTCACGGTTTTGCAGGATGAAGCGCTGAAAAACGTGCCCGGCAAAAAGGCCATGATGATCGAGGTCGACTACACGCCTGGCCAGTCCTCTATTGCCCATAAGCATGAAGGCACTGCCATGGCGTACGTCCTTTCCGGCTCGATCATTTCTCAAGTGAAGGGTGGAAAAGCGATCACCTACAAGACCGGGCAGTATTGGTACGAACCGGCTGGCTCGGAACACTTGGTCTCGAAAAACGCCAGTGCAACCAAGCCTGCCAAACTGTTGGTATTCATGGTGTTGTCCCCGGACGAGAAAGTATTGATCCCCTTGGAAAACTGATAGCTGAAGGGATAGCCATAAATAAATAGGCCCGAATTAACTTTTCGGGCCTTATTATTTCCCGACGTCATTACCGGGCATCGTTTAAACCCAATTAAACTATTGGTCACCCAAGAAGTACTGTTATTGGCTATTTCATTCAGTGGCGACAGGTTTAGTCTGGAAGCACGCCGGACAACCTGGCACTACAACTTTGCGACTCAAGTTGTTTCACTGGAGAAACACCATGAAACTTGCGCTTGTCAGTACATTAACAATGACTGTTCTCTTGACGGGTTGCTCCGTTCCCACAGCGCCAAAAGCCGTGTCGTCGCTGGATGGCCTCTTCACCGAACCGGTTGGCCGCAGCAGCGCCACGCACGTTCCCAACGGCAGCCAGGTTTCGTTGGGCATCGTCTACAGCCGCAACACCCAGGCCAACCGCGCCTACCTGCAGCATTACCAGGCCAACGCCGGCACCGGTTTCGGCCAGAGCCTGCTGGTGCAGCCGATCCACGACGCCTACGTGGCCACCTCCAGGCCAGACCATGCGGTGGACTGGGTCAAGGCATCCTTGCAACGCCAGTTCGGCTTGGTGACGGTTTACCCGGACATGCAAAGCCTTAGAGCGGCGAAGCCGGACGTAGTCGCCATTGTTGACGCCCGCAGCCAATTGATGACGTCGCGCAGTTCAGATATTGAGGCGAACGTGAGTGCGGAGTTCTATGACTCGAACTTCAACTACATTGGTACCGCGCAGGGGCATGATGCCAAAGCACTGAGTCCGTTATGGGCAGATTACAAACGTAGCGAAGAGATAGTGGCGGATATTAACGAACAACAGAATGTGCAAGTTCGGGCGCTGCAGAAGTTTGACCAGTCGCTCAGCAATTTATTGACCAAGCCGACAGATAAAGTGTCGATGATCGATAACACATCAGGTCAGAAGTTGTAATTAAGCTAATGGCCTCTTCGCGGGCAAGCCTCGCTCCTACAGGGCACGCGAAGTTCCCTGTAGGAGCGAGGCTTGCTCGCAATGAAGGCCGAACAGACAACACAAAACCATCAGACAAAAAAAACCCCGCATCTCTCAATGCGGGGTTTTTTCATTTATCGCCTGATCAGGCAGCCGGTTCCAGCTCGGCAGCTGCAGTGACAGGTGCAGGCACTACCGCTTGCCCACTCAACGCCAGATCCAGCAACTCACGGTTGGCCACGGCATACATCGCGTAGTCAGTGCCGCTCGCCGCACGGATCTCAACCAGCATCGCGCGCCAGCGTTCGATCATGCCTTTGTGCTCTTCCATCCACAGCGCCAGGCGTGTTTCCACGTCCTGGGTGCCGTCGCCCTGTTGCAGGACCGAGATGGTGATCGCACGCTGTTGCCAGTCGACGTCATCACGGAACGCTTCACGGGCCAGGGCCTGCCAGTTGTTTTCAACCGGCAGAGCGCTGATCTGTTGCAGGTACCAGGTGATGTCCAGCGCGCTGCCCACGGCGAAGTAAGCCTTCGCCACGTCCGCAGGGTTCTGGCCAGTCACGTCGGAGGCCTCGATGATCGGCAGCAGCGTGTACAGGTGCGAAGTGCCCGCCACCATGCGCGCGAGCAACTCCGGCACACCGGCTTCGACGTACGCCTGATAACGGGCCTGCCAGTTCTCGTGGATCTCGCCACTCAGCAGTTCGTCGAGCTTGAGACCCAACTCCTTCAGATGCGGGCCGAAATGAGCGACGTCACGGGCAGCGTTCTGCTCGTTGCGACGGGCACGCAGGAACCAGCGCGTAGCGCGACGGCCCAGACGCATCAGCTCGTCCATCAGCTCCAGTTGCACGTCGGCGGCGACCTGGTAATCCAGGGCTTCGATCTGACGGAACCAGTGCGGGAGATGGAAAATGTCACGCACGATCACGTACGCACCGGCCACGTTCGCCGGGCTCATGCCGGTCGACTCTTTGAGTCGTTGAACGAAGGTGATGCCCATGTGGTTCACCAGATCGTTGGCGATCTGGGTGCTGACGATTTCGCGCTTCAGACGGTGACGGCGCATGGCTTCGGAGAACTTGCTCACCAGGCTTGGCGGGAAAGCGGTTTCCATGTCGCGCGTCAGGTAGTCGTCGTCCGGCACCTGGGAGTTGAGCAGGGCTTCCTTGAGGTCGATCTTGCTGTAGGAGATCAGCACCGACAGCTCGGCACGGGTCAGGCCGTGACCTTCCGCGAGGCGTTCGTTGATCGCTTCTTCAGCCGGCAGGAACTCGATGGCGCGATCCAGCTTGCCGCGGCCTTCCAGATCGTTCATCAGACGTTTGTATTCGGCAATCCGCACGAAAGCACGACGGGCCGCCAGGGACAGCGCCTGAGTCTGCTTGTAGTTGTTGCCCAGTACCAGGTTGCCGACTTCGTCGGTCATGCTCGCCAGCAACTGGTTACGTTGCTTGTCGGTCATGTCACCGGCCTGAACCACTTCGTTCAGCAGGATCTTGATGTTCACTTCGTGGTCGGAGCAGTCCACGCCACCGGCGTTGTCGATGAAGTCGGTGTTGGAACCGCCGCCATTGAGACCGAATTCGACACGACCCAGTTGGGTCATACCGAGGTTACCGCCCTCGCCCACGACTTTGCAGCGCAGTTCGTTGCCGTTCACGCGCAGTGCATCGTTGGCCTTGTCGCCGACATCGGCGTGGCTTTCGCTGCTGGCTTTGACGTAGGTACCGATACCGCCGTTCCACAACAGGTCTACCGGCGCCTTGAGCAAGGCATTCAGCAGTTCGGTCGGGGTCAGCTTGTCAGCCTGAATGTCGAAACGCTCTTTCATCTGCGGGGAAATCGCGATGCTTTTCGCGCTACGGGAGAAGATCCCGCCGCCTTCCGACATGATGCTGGTGTCGTAGTCCGACCACGCCGAACGCGGCAGGTCGAACAGGCGCTGACGCTCGGCGAAGCTGTTGGCAGGCTCCGGGTTCGGGTCGATGAAGATGTGCAGGTGGTTGAACGCGGCAACCAGTTGCAGCGTTTCGGACATCAACAGGCCGTTACCAAACACGTCACCGGCCATGTCGCCGACACCGACCACGGTGATGCTGTCTTTCTGGACATTGATGCCGCGCTCGCGGAAGTGACGTTGTACGCCAACCCACGCGCCTTTGGCGGTGATGCCCATCTTCTTGTGGTCGTAACCGGCCGAGCCGCCCGAGGCGAATGCATCACCGAGCCAGAAGCCGTAGTCGATGGCGATACCGTTGGCGATGTCGGAGAAGGTTGCAGTGCCCTTGTCCGCAGCGACCACCAGGTACGGGTCATCGTCGTCATGACGCACGACGTTGGCCGGCGGAACCAGCGCGCCGTCTTTCAGGTTGTCGGTGATGTCCAACAGGCCCGAGATGAAGATGCGGTAGCAGGCGATGCCCTCGGCCGCGATCTCGTCACGGTTACCGCCCAGTGGCAGGCGACGCGGCAGGAAGCCGCCCTTGGCGCCGACCGGCACGATGACCGAGTTCTTCACTTGCTGGGCTTTTACCAGGCCCAGAACTTCGGTGCGGTAGTCTTCTTCACGGTCAGACCAGCGCAGGCCGCCGCGCGCAACGTTGCCGAAGCGCAGGTGCACGCCTTCGACGCGTGGCGAGTAAACGAAGATTTCGAACTTCGGTACTGGCTTCGGCAGCTCTGGAATCTGGTGCGGGTTGAACTTGAAGCTGAAGTAGGACTTGTTCTTGCCGTTCGCATCGGTCTGGTAGAAGTTGGTCCGCAACGTGGCTTTGATCAAGTCCAGGTAGCGACGCAGGATGCGGTCTTCGTTCAGCACCTGGACTTCGTCCAGCGCGGCGATGATCGCGTGTTCCAGGCGTTGCTGCTTGTCTTCCAGATCGTCGCCGGTCAGCTTGCGCGCCAGGTAGAAACGGGTCTTGAACAACCGGGTCAACTCGCGAGCGATGTCGGTGTGGTTGTTCAGGGTACTGGCGATGTAACCCAGGTCGAAGCCCAGACGGATCTGCTTCATGTAACGGGCGTAGGCACGCAGCAGCGCCACATCGCGCCATGGCAGGCCGGCGGTCAGCACCAGGCGGTTGAAGGCATCGTTCTCGGCATCGCCACGCACGATGTGGACGAAGGCGTCCTGCAAGGTGTCGTTGAGTTGCTGGATGTCGAGTTCCAGGCCTTCGGCGGCGGTGAACGCGAAGTCATGAATCCAGAACTCGCGGCCGTTGTTGTGACGCAGGCGATACGGGAATTCACCCAGCACGCGCAGGCCGAGGTTTTCCAGGATCGGTAACACGTCGGACAGCGCCAGAGGGGTATCAGCGTGATACAGCTTGCAGTGCAGTTCGCGTTGACCGGAGACCTGACCCAATGGCTGATAGAAGCTCATCACCAGTGGATTTTTTTCGGTCAGGCTCAGCAGGTGCTGCATGTCGACCACCGCCGAATGCGCGGCGAAGCGCTCGCGGTACCCGGCCGGGAAGCCTTTCGGGAAATCGGCCAGCACGTTGGTGCCGCTCGCCTCACCGAAGCTTTCAACCGTCAGGCTCGCGTAATCGTCCTGCCAGCTGCGGCAGGCTTGAACCACTTCTTTTTCCAGCAGAACCGGATCGATGTCCAGACGGTTCTTCGGATCGACGCGCAGAATCAGCTGCACACGGGCCAGCACGGACTCGGAGAAGAAGGTCCAGAACTCGCAATCCGAGGCTTTCAGGCGATCCATCAGCACTTGCTGGATCTTCTGGCGCACTTCGGTGGAGTAGATGTCACGCGGCACGTAGGCCAGGCAGTAGCAGAAACGGCCGTACGGGTCTTTGCGCAGGAACACGCGGATCTTGTTGCGTTCCTGGATCTGCACGATCGACATCACGGTGCTGAACAGCTCGTCCACCGGGGTCTGGAACAGATCGTCGCGCGGCAGCACTTCGACCACCTGCGCCAGTTCCTTGCCCAGGTGAGCCTTGGGCTGGAAGCCGGAACGGCGTTCGATTTCTTCGACCTTGCGGCGGATGTACGGAATGACCCGCACGCTCTCGCCATACACCGACGAGGTGTACAGGCCCATGAAACGGCATTCCTTGATGACTTTGCCGTCGGCATCGATTTCACGGATCGACACGTAATCCGGGTAGGCCGGACGGTGTACACGGCTTGGGTGTGCAGCCTTGGCGAACGACAACAGGGTCGGTTCACGCAGGTAGTTCACGGCGTAGTCTTCGATGCGCAGGTCATCGTAGGTCAGGCCGGTGCGCAGCAGTTTGGTCAGACCGAGGAAGGAATCCTGGTCGTAGACGATGTGGCCACCGTCGACTTCATCGCGAACCACAAACTCTTCATAGCCCAGGAACGTGAAGTGGTTGCCCACCAGCCATTCCAGGAAGCTTTTGATTTCGGCTTTTTCTTCTGGATCGACAGCGAACTGGCTGTTGTCCAGGTGGCTCAGGATTTCCTGGACCTTGGCTTTCATCGGTTCAAAATCGGTGACCGCGACGCGGACTTCACCGAGAACCTGCTCCAGCTCTTTGGTCAGGACATTGAGCTCGGCCGCGTTGGCGCAACGGTCGATTTCCAGGTACATCAGCGATTCTTGCAGAATGCCTTCGCCCTGGGTGCCTTTCGGCAGGATTTCCAGCAGCTCGCCCTTGCTGCCGCGACGCACGCTCAGCACAGTGGTTTGCAGGGTATGAATGCTGTAGCCGCGACGGTTCAGCTCGGTACGCACCGAGTCCACCAGAAATGGCAGGTCGTGGTGCAGCACTTCGACCGCGGTGTGGGTCGACTGCCAGCCGTGGCGTTCGTAATCCGGGTTGTAGACGCGCACTTGCGGTTGCGCGTGATCGAAGCGCTCAAGCAGGCGCCACGCAGAAAGGGTGCAGCCGGCGAGGTCGGACAACCGACGCTGGGTCAGCTCGTCCAGGGAAATGATGCCGAAGAATTGTTCAGCGAACAGCGCCACTTGTGGCAGTGCCTGTTCACTGATGTGCTGGGCCAGTGCCGCTTGCAGTTGGTGCTGGAAGTCGGCTTTGCTGGCTGCGGTGAAGAACGCCATCTGTGGTACTCCGCTTGGGCTTGTTATTGATGGAAGCGTCGCGTGCAAAACCCCTTTCGGGGCGATCCGTCACCCTGTTCCTGATTCTCGGGCAGAGGAAACAGGATGACAGGTGGGTGAAGCTGGACGAGACACTCAGGTCACATTCACCTTCCATGAAGGGTTATCGGCAAAAACGCCTGTGCGATGAATTGCACAATGCCTTTACGGATATCCATTCGATGCGCAGCTTAACGAGTGCGGCAAGGCCTGTGCTTGCGGTGCTGCGACATATTCGGTCATCGGTACGCAGCTCGCGTCATATGCCTCGAACAACACTAGCAGTCGCGCAGGAAAACGGGCGTTTTATCCCCGGTTTTACGGCACATCCGTACCAGAAATGACCAGCAGCACGCCAAGTGTTCACGACACATCCTCTGACACTCAGGCAAGCAGAAATTCCCGAGGGCTGGCAGAATCGCCTTTTATTGCGTTCACAACGCTCGCCGAGCCAGGATTTTCCCATGCAAATGACCACCTCACTCTTGATCGTCAACCCGTGCGATGACGAAGAAGACAACATGGCCATGCTCTGCTGCCACAGCGAACAGGGCGACATGTTCCTGATGACCCGCTACCCGGACGAAGACGCGCTGGACATCAGCCTCGGCGACGAGCCTTCGACGCTCGACGGCGTGAAAGTGACCCTCAGCGCTACCCGACTGCTGATCGAAATCGCGGCGGCGGATGCGGATGCGCTGAATGGGGATGACTCGCTGGAGATCATTCACAGCACGGATGCGGGCGATCTGGCTGAGGTTGAAGAAACCTTGCAGAACATTCTTAAAGGGACTGGCACTTACATCAGCGAACTCTGATGGTGCCTGGGCGGGCCTCTTCGCGGGCAAGCCTCGCTCCTACACGTTTGGCCGAACGCAATATCGCGGCGGCCCTGATCCTGTAGGAGCGAGGCTTGCCCGCGAAGGCGTCCGCAAGATCATCACTGCATTGGAAAAAAACATCGATCACCCCACCCCTGCGCACATTTGCACAAAATGCCGTTAGTCGCCGCCCCCTGCGATGGATTAAAGTAACGCCCCCAGCCCTGGCGTTATTCGAACGTCTTCGGTCACCCTTTCCAGGAACAGTCATCGATGGAACATCGTGAAGCGCTGCTAGCGCTGCGAACCTTTCTTTCAACGCAGATTCTCGGCCAGGAAAAACTCATCGAGCGCTTGCTCATCGCCTTGCTCGCCGACGGCCATATGCTGGTCGAGGGCGCCCCGGGGCTGGCCAAGACCAAAGCCATCAAAGAACTCGCCGAAGGCATCGAAGCCCAGTTCCATCGCATCCAGTTCACCCCTGACCTGCTGCCGGCCGACATCACCGGCACGGAAATCTATCGCCCGGAAACCGGCAGCTTCGTGTTCCAGCAAGGGCCGATCTTCCATAACCTGGTGCTGGCGGACGAAATCAACCGCGCCCCGGCCAAGGTTCAGTCCGCCCTGCTCGAAGCCATGGGCGAACGCCAGGTCAGCGTCGGACGCAGCACATACGAGCTGTCGCCGCTGTTTCTGGTGATGGCCACGCAAAACCCGATCGAACAGGAAGGCACCTACCCGCTGCCTGAAGCCCAGCTCGACCGTTTCCTGATGCACGTGAAAATCGGCTTCCCGGACGCCGCCGTCGAGCGTCGGATCCTGCAACAGGCCCGTGGCGAAGCCCTGAACGGCGAAACCAAGCCAGAGCGTCGGGTCAGCCAGCAGGCGATTTTTGCCGCGCGCAAGGAAATCCTCGGTCTGTACATGGCCGACGCCGTGGAGGAATACCTCGTGCAACTGGTCATGGCCACGCGCACCCCGGCCAAGTTCGACCCGGAGATGGCCGAATGGATCGCCTACGGCGCCAGTCCTCGCGGCTCGATTGCCCTCGACCGCTGCGCCCGGGCCCACGCCTGGCTGGCCGGTCGTGACTTCGTCAGCCCGGAAGACATTCAGGCGGTGTTGTTCGACGTGTTGCGCCACCGCATCATTCTTTCCTTTGAAGCCGAAGCCGCTGGCATCGATCAGGACCGGGTGGTCCAGCGGATTCTCGACGTCGTAGCCGTCGCTTGACCCCGATGAACGCCCCCCTGCCGCCCGAGCCGGGCATCCGCGTCAGCCTCGCCGAGCTGATCGAGATGCGCCATCGCGTGCGCGAAGTGCAGCTGTTTTCCACGCCGAGCCAGCGCAGCCCGCTGATCGGCCTGCACCACTCCAAGCTGCGTGGCCGCGGTGTGGACTTCGATCAGGTGCGGGTCTATCAGGCCGGCGATGACGTGCGAAGCATCGACTGGCGGGTTACCGCCCGCACCCAGGAACCCCACACCAAGCTGTTTCACGAAGAACGCGAGCGGCCGATTTTCATCATGGTCGAGCAAAGCCGCCGGCTGTTTTTCGGCTCCGGGCTGATGTTCAAATCGGTGCTCGCCGCCCAGGCTGCGAGTCTGATTGGCTGGGCAGCCCTTGGCCATAACGACCGGGTCGGCGGACTGGTGTTCGGCGACAACGAGCACTACGAGATCAAGCCCCGGCGCAGCAAACAAAGCCTGCTGCAACTGCTTAACCGTCTGGTGCGGGTCAATCAGTCCCTGCACACCGAAAACGAACAGAATCGCGATTCCCTCAACCTGGCGTTGCGTCGGGCTCGGGAAGTGCTGCGCCCCGGCAGTCTGGTGATCGTGATCTGTGATGAACGCGCCTTGACCGAAGGTTCTGAACAGCAATTGAGCCTGTTGTCGCGCCATTGCGACCTGTTGCTGCTGCCGCTGTCCGACCCGCTGGACCACGCCCTGCCCGCCGCCGGGCTTCTGCGCTTCGCCGAGCGCGGCGCGCAACTGGAACTCGACACACTGAATTTCGACCTGCGCCAGACTTACCGCGCCCAAGCAGAAGCGCGCATCGCCCGCTGGGAATTGCTCGCGCAAAAGCTGCGTGTATTGCTGATGCCGCTGAGCACCCAGAGCTCGATGGTCGAGCAACTGCGCGAGTACCTGAACCCACAGAAACCGGGGAAAGGTCGATGAGCAGCCTCGATCAACTGCAACCGCTGATCTCCCCGCCTCCCATCGAATTCTGGCCGCCCGCGCCTGGCTGGTGGCTGTTGCTGTTGTTGCTGCCGCTGATCGGTTTCGGGCTGTGGAAGGCGCGGCGATTCATTCCAAATAAACGTCCGATCGTACGCGCCGAACAGCCGCTGGACCCGGTGCGTGTCGCCGCGCTCGCCGAACTGGCGCGGTTGCCGAAACCCTACGACGGCGCACCGGCCGGCGCCTGGTTGCAGCAACTCAACGGTCTGCTCAAACGCCTGTGCCGCAACCACTACCCCTACAGCCAGAGCCATACCCTCAACGGGCGAAAATGGCTGGCGTTCCTCGACAATCGCTGCCCGGCCGCCGGCCTGACCCGCTGGATGGTGCTGGTCGAAGGTGCCTACAAACCCGAATGCAAACTCGACGACAAGGCCATCGCCGGCCTCACCCAGGCCGTCGACACCTGGATTCGCAAACATGTTTGAGTTCGCCTGGCCGTGGATCTTTGCCCTGCTGCCGCTGCCCTGGTTGATGCGCGTCCTGCTGCCGGTGGCCGACAGTGGCGAACCGGCGCTCAAAGTCAGTTTCCTCAACGACCTCGAAGGCCTGGCCCGCCGCCGTGCCCGGGCCAACCTGCCAGCCTGGCGCCAGCAAGCGCCGTTCATTCTGTTATGGCTGTTGCTGCTGATCGCCGCGGCGCGCCCGCAATGGCTGGGCGAGCCACTGCCGATTGCCGCCAGTGGTCGCGATCTTCTGGTGGCGGTGGACGTGTCCGGCTCGATGGATTTCCCCGACATGCAATGGCAGGACGAGGACGTCAGCCGACTGTCGCTGGTTCAGCATTTGCTTGGTGACTTCCTTGAAAGTCGCGACGGTGATCGCGTCGGCCTGATCCTCTTCGGCAGCCAGGCTTACCTGCAAGCGCCATTGACGTTCGACCGGCACACCGTGCGGGTGTGGCTCGACGAAGCGCGAATCGGCATCGCCGGCAAGAACACCGCCATTGGCGATGCCATCGGCCTGGCCCTCAAACGGCTGCGCATGCGTCCGGCCCAGAGCCGCGTGCTGATTCTGGTCACCGACGGTGCCAACAACGGCGGTGAAATCGACCCGCTGACGGCGGCGCGACTGGCGGCTAAAGAAGGCGTGAAAATCTACCCGATCGGCATCGGCGCCGACCCGGAGCAAAGTGGCACCTTGGGTTTCCTCGGGATCAATCCGAGCCTGGACCTGGACGAACCGGCGTTGAAGGCCATCGCCCAAGCCACCGGCGGCCAGTACTTCCGCGCCCACGATGGCAAAGAATTGCAGACGATCAAGGACACCCTCGACAAACTGGAGCCGGTGACTCAGCAACCGACCCAGGCCCGCCCGGCGCAGGCGTTGTATCACTGGCCTCTGGCGATGGCCCTGCTGCTGAGCATGTTGCTGGTGGTGCGCGAGCGTTGGCCGGACAACCCGCTGCAGCGACTGTTTACCAAGGATCTGTTTTTGCAAACGCAACTGCCTGACTGGCGCCAGCGGCTCAAACGCTTGCGTCTGCGGAGGCGCCGATGAGTGCCCTGTGGCCGTACTGGTTCCGCCCCTGGTGGCTGCTGTTGTTGCCGTTGCTGGGCTTGTTGCTCTGGCAACTCTGGCATCGGCAAAAACGCGCCGGGCGCTGGCAGATGATCCTGCCACCGGCCTTTCACGCCGCCCTGTTGAGCGGTGGAAACGGTCGCGACAGCAAGTTGCCGTGGGTCGTCCTCGGCGTGGCGTGGGTGCTGACCATCCTGGCCTTGCTGGGGCCGAGTTGGGAGCGCGTCGAACAAATCAGTCAGAAACCCGCCGACCCGCTGGTGGTCGTGCTTGAGCTGACCCCGGAAATGCTCGCCACCGACGTTGCGCCGAACCGGCTCGAACAGGCCCGACGCAAACTGTTGGACCTGCTGCAAATCCGCAGCGACGCCCAGACCGCCATCGTCGTCTACGCCGGCAGCGCCCACACCTTGGTGCCCCTGTCGGATGACCTCTCGACCAGCCGCAATCTGCTGGACGCACTCAAGCCTTCGCTGATGCCCGAGGCCGGCCATCGCGCCGATCTTGCGGTGACCAAGGCCCTGGCGCTGCTGAATCAAGGCGCCTTGGGTGACGGACGGATCCTGTTGATCGGTTCAACCCTGACGGAGCTTGAACGGGAAGGCATTCACCAGGCGCTGGACAGAAAATCGACGCAGTTTCTGATGCTCGGAATCGGCACCGCCGAAGGTGCGCCGGTCGCCCAGGAGGACGGCAGTTTCCTCAAGGACGATCAGGGCGCGATTCTGGTGCCGCGCCTGGACAGCCCAAGCCTGAAAGCCTTTGCCAATGAACTCGGCGGTCGCTATCGCCCGGCGCGTCTGGGCGATGCCGACCTGCGTGGGCTCGGCCTGCTCGACGGTCCACGCTCGCTGCGCAACGACGGCCAGACCTTGCGCCTGGACACCTGGGCCGATCAGGGTTACTGGTTGCTGCTGCCGTTGTTGTTGCTGGCGGCGTGCGCCGGTCGCCGTGGCTGGTTGTTCTGCCTGCCTTTACTGTTCCTGCTGCCGCAACCGAGCTATGCCTTCGACTTCGAAGACTTGTGGCTGCGCCCCGATCAACGGGGCCTGCATTTGCTCAGGCAAGGCCATCCGGCCAAGGCTTCGCAGCATTTCGAAGATGCGCAGTGGCAAGGTGTGGCGCTCTACGAGGCCGGTGACTACAGCGGCGCCGCCCAGCGGTTCGCCGAGGGCAATGACGCCCACGCCCACTACAATCGTGGCAACGCCCTCGCCAAAAGCGGCGAACTGGAAGCGGCGCTCGATGCTTACGACCAGGCGCTGGAACGGCAACCGGATTTGCGCCCGGCACAGACCAACAAGGCACTGGTAGAAATTCTGCTCAAGCAGAAAAACGCGCCGCCGGTTGAGCCGCAGAAATCCGCGGATGACGACGCCGAGTCCAGCGCGCAGGAACCGCCACCGGGTGCCGCCACGCAACCGGCGGACAATGACCATCCGAAATCCGACGCCGAGCAGACCACGCCGGACGCCGGGCAACAGGCCACAACGCCGCCAAAACCAGGCGCCAATGAAGTTCCGGGCAGCGAACTGGGGGACGAGCAAACCACCACGCCACCGCTGCGTCCGGCCACCGACAATATCGATGGCGAACAGCGTCAGGCGCTGGAGCAATGGCTGCGCAAGATCCCGGATGATCCGGGTGAATTGCTCAGGCGCAAATTCTGGTACGAACAGCAACAACATCAGGATCAGGAAAAAACTCGATGACCCGCTTCACCCTTCTCATGCTCGCCCTGCTGTTCTGCACCGTTCAGGCCCAGGCAGCGGCGCTGGTCGCCAGTGTGGATCGCAGTCGCCTGAACTCCGGCGAGACGGTCGAACTGACCCTGGAATCCAACGACGTGACGCAGTTCGGCAAGCCTGACCTGGCGCCGCTGGAACCGCTGTTCGAAGTGCGCGGCACCCGCCAGGTCAACCAACTGACGACCCTTAGCGGCGACAATCGCGCCACCACGCGCTGGATCATCACCTTGCTGCCGAAGGCAAACGGCAGCGTGACGATTCCACCGCTGCAGCTGGGCGAGGTGCAAAGTCAGCCGATCACCGTGCAAGTGGTCGAGAGCGAAACCCAGGACACCACGAACAAACTGGCCCCGGTGTTTATCGATGCCAGCCTCGACCAGACCAGCGTGTACGTGCAAGCCCAGGCCATCCTGACGTTGCGCATCTACCATTCGGTGTCGCTGTACGACGACAGCAGCCTGACCCCGTTGCAGATTCCCGATGCGCGTATCGAACAACTCGGCGAGTCACGCACGTACGAGAAAGTCATCAACAATCTGCGGCATGGCGTGATCGAAATGCGCTATGCGATCTACCCGCAACACAGCGGCGAACTGACCATTCCGGCGCAGATGTTCAGTGCCACGCTCGTCGACGCGCAGCCCGCCCAGGACGCCGCCGCCCAGGTGCCGAAATCCGGAAAGCTGCTGCGCGTCAGCTCCTCCCCGATTCTGCTGACGGTCAAGGCTAAACCCATTACTTACCCTGCCGACTTGCCATGGCTGCCGGCCCGCAGCCTGAGCCTGAGCGAAAGCTGGAACCCGGAGCCGGACCATGCGCAGGTGGGTGACTCGCTGACCCGTAGCCTGACCTTGAAGGCCGAAGGCTTGGCCAGTTCACAACTACCGCCGCTGCCCGCCACCGACGTCAACGGTCTGCGGCGCTATCCGGATCAACCGGTGCTGAGCAACCAAAGCACCGAGCGCGGCTTGATCGGCAGTCGTGAAGATCGCGAAGCGCTGGTACCGGGGCGAAGCGGCGCAATCGAGCTGCCCGCGGTGGAAGTGGTCTGGTGGAACACCTTCGAAGATCACCTGGAACACAGCAGCCTGCCGGCCCGAAGCCTGCAAGTGGCGAGTAATCCGAGCATGGTGGTCGATACGCCGGCGAACACCGCGCAGGTGAATGCAGGCGTCGACAGCGAAATCCTTTGGCGCTGGAAGCTCAGCACCCTGATCCTGGCCTGCACTACCCTGCTCGGCTTCGGTCTCTGGTGGCGCGGCCGCTGGCAACCAGCCGTCCTGCGTGCCGCGCAGACCGGCCCGAGCCCGCGCACCGTCCTCGACGAACTCAAGCGCGCCTGCCAGGCCAACGATTCCCACGCCACCCGCCAGGCCCTCGACGCCTGGGCCCGGCAACAACCGGAAACCCTTGCCGACATGGCCGCCCGCTTCGTACCGCTGTCCGATGCGCTGGACGGCTTGAACGGCGCGCTCTACAGCGAAACCGGCCAGCACTGGCAAGGCGAAGAATTGTGGCGGGCGATCAAGGCGATCCCGATCGCCGAGCGGGTGCAGGATCCGGTGGGTGACAGTGGCCTCCCGCCGCTGTATCCGAAGTAAGACCGCGTCATCGTTCATCGCGAGCAGGCTCGCTCCCACAGGGGATCTGCGGTGTACACAAATCCAATGTGGGAGCGAGCCTGCTCGCGATGACGGCCTAAAAATCACCACACACATCAAGCCAGGGCAAAAATAACGGCCCTGACGCGCCCGAACGACAGTTTGCCAGTAAACTCTCTCCCCTTTCGCCGCCATCATTTTCCTCGCGGCCATTACCTTATTTCCTACGGAGTTCGCCTTGCGTCTGTTTCATACCTCCGACTGGCACCTTGGGCAGAACCTGCACGGCCAGGAACGCGATTTCGAGCACGCCTGTTTTCTTGAATGGCTGCTGCGTCAGCTGAAGCTGGACCAGCCCGATGTGCTGTTGATCGCCGGCGATATCTTCGACACGGTCAATCCGCCGGTCAAAGCTCAGGAACGCCTCTACGAATTCATCGTCAGCGCCCACGAGCAGCAACCGTTGCTGACCATCGTGATTATCGCCGGCAACCACGACTCGGGCTCGCGGATCGAACTGCCCGCGCCATTGATGCGCCGTTTGCGTACCCACGCGCTGGGCCGAGTGCTGTGGCTGGATGACGGCCAACTGGATGCCGAACGGTTGTTGCTGCCATTGCCGGATGCCAGCGGAGAAATTGCCGGCTGGTGCCTGGCGCTGCCGTTTTTGCGGCCCGCCGAAGTGACCGGTGCGCAGTTGGGCGACAACTACCTGCGGGGCATCGGTCAGGTTCACGAATGGCTGATCGAAGCGGCCAATGCCAAACGCAAGCCTGGCCAGGCGCTGATTGCCATCAGCCATGCGCACATGGCCGGTGGCTCCGTCTCGGAAGACTCCGAGCGCAGCCTGATCATCGGCAACGCTGAAGCGCTGCCCGCCAGCCTGTTCGGGCCGAGTATCAGCTACGTGGCGCTGGGGCATTTGCACAAGCCACAGAAGGTCAACGGTGAAGAACGCATCCGCTACAGCGGCTCGCCGATTCCGTTGTCGTTCTCCGAAATCGGTTATCAGCATCAGATTCTCGACGTCACGCTCGACGGCGAAACCCTGGTCAGCGTCGAACCGAAACTGATCCCCCGCGCCGTCAACCTGCAACGCATCGGTCCGGCGCCCCTGGCCGAAATCCTCTTGCAACTGGCTGACCTGCCGAACATCGACTTGCTCGCCGATATCCAGCGCCAGCCGTGGCTGGAAGTTCGCGTGCGTCTTGATGAACCGCAACCCGACCTGCGTCATCAAGTAGAAACCGCCCTGCAAGGCAAAGCCGTGCGCCTGGTGCGCATCGCCGCCGAATATGCCGGCAACGGCAGTCGCGAGGGCGTCGATGACGGCACGACGTTGATAGAGCTGGACCAGCTCACGCCTCAGGAATTGTTCAGTCGCGCCTGGCAGGACAGCTACGGCAGTGAGGTCGATGAGCAGACGCTGAAAGACTTTGCCGAGCTGTTGCAGGATGTGCAGATGGAGAGCGAACAACCATGAAGATCCTCGCGATCCGCCTGAAAAACCTCGCCTCGCTGGCCGGGCCATTTGAAATCGATTTCACCGCTGAACCGCTGGCCAGCGCCGGCCTGTTCGCGATCACCGGGCCGACCGGCGCCGGTAAAAGTACCTTGCTCGACGCCTTGTGCCTCGCCCTGTTTGGCGCCGTGCCACGGTTGAGCAACGCCCAGGTGTCGGCCAAAGCGCCGGATGCCGACGGCGAAATCGGCACGGGAGACCCGCGCACGTTGCTGCGCCGTGGCACCGGCGAAGGGTATGCCGAGGTGGATTTCGTCGGCATCGACGGCCGTCGTTACCGCGCGCGCTGGGAAGCCAATCGTGCCCGGGAAAAGGCCGGCGGCAAGCTGCAGGCCAGTCGTCAGAGTTTGCGCGACATCGATCAGGATCAACTCCTGGCCAGTCAGAAAGTCGAGTTCAAAACTCAACTCGAAGCCGTGCTGGGCCTGAACTTCGAACAGTTCACCCGCGCCGTGCTGCTCGCCCAGAGCGAGTTCAGCGCCTTCCTCAAGGCAAACGACAACGAACGCAGCGAACTGCTGGAGAAGCTCACCGACACGGCGCTTTATACCCGTCTCGGTCGCCGGGCTTTCGACAAAGCCAAAGAGGCCCGTGAAGCGCACAAGCTGTTGCAGGATCAGGCCACCGGCGTGACGCCGCTGTCACCCGAAGCCCGGGCCGAGCTTGATGAGCGCTTCAACGAGGCGCAGCAGCAACTCAAGACCCAGCAAGCGCAGCTCAAACAGCTTGAATTGCAGCACACCTGGCTCAAGGACCTGCGTCAATTGCAGGACGAGCAACAGAGCGCCACCGAGCAACTGACCAGCGCCCGCCAGCACTGGGAAAGCCTGGCTGGCGAACGGTTGAAACTGACGCGCCTGGAACAACTGGCCCCGCAGCGACACCAGTTCGCCCGCAAGACCGAACTCACCGCCCAGCTCACACCGCTGTCGGCGCAGATTCAGCAGCAGACACAACAGCAAGCCGAGTTGAACGAGCGTCAGGCGCAACTCGAACAGAGTTCGAGCGCTGCGCAGACCGCGCTGGTCGAAGCCCAAAGCCAACACACCGCAAAGGGTCCGCTGCTGCGACAGGCCTTTGAAGCGCAAAGCACCCTCGCCCGGCTGATCAAAGACGCCAGCGCGAGTGCGGACCTCAAGCAACAAGCGGAACTGGCCAGCATCCAAGGGCAGAACACCATTCAAGGCCTGCTCGAGCAACAAAAGCAGGTGGCTGCACGTCTGGAGCGGATTGCCGGGGAGCTTGAGCAAAGCACACCTCTGGCGCCGTTGAGCGAGGCGTGGAACGCCTACCGGGATCGCCTGCAACAGCTGATGCTGATCGGCAATCGCTTGAACAAGGGCCAGGCTGAACTGGCCGCTCTGGAGCAAAGCGCCGCCCGCGCTGGCGAAGAACTGGCGGCTCAAAAGCAGCATCTGGAAGTGCTCTACAAAGAAGCCGGCGCCGAACCTGAGGCCGTGGCCGAACAGATCCAGCTGCTGGGCAATCTGTTGAAAGACAACCGCAAACAGCTGCGAACGTTTGAAGAACTGACACGGTTGTGGGCCAGCCAGCAAGAGATCGACAAACGCGGCGCCGAGCTTCAGCAACGCCAGCTCAGCGCGCAGCTGGAACGTGATCGCCTGACCCAGGACGGCGTGAAGACCAAGAACGACCTAGTCGTCGCCGAACAGACCCTCACCGTCACTCGCGAACTGCTGGAGCGTCAGCGTCTGGCCCGCAGCGCCAGCGTCGAAGAGTTGCGCGCACAGCTGCAGGACGATCAGCCGTGTCCGGTCTGCGGCAGCCCCGACCATCCTTATCATCAACCCGAAGCGTTGCTGCAAAGCCTTGGTCGCCATGATGAAAGCGAGCAGGCCAGCGCGCAGAAAGCGGTTGATCTGCTGAAAGAAAAACTCACCGATTTGCGCGCCGAAGTCGGCGGTTTGATCGCTCAGCAAAAAGAGCTGTTGCAGCAACAGGACCAACTCGCCACCCAGCAACAGGGCCTGACACCGAGCCTCGAAGCGCATCCGTTGTCCACGCAATTGCTGGCTCAGGACGCGAGCAAACGCGACGGTTGGCTGGTGCAGCAAAATAGCCAGTTGAACCAGAGCATCGCCCAGGACGAACAACGGCAAACCGCCCTGCTCACCCTGCAACATGACGCCGCTCGTCTTCAGCAGCAACTGCGCAGTGCCGAAGCAGCCAGCCAACAAGCGACGCAGCACCTGAGCAACCAGCAACGTGAACTGAGCAGTGATCGTCAGCGACTTGACGAAGAGTCGAACGCCTTCAGCACCCTGCTCCCTGCCGACACGCTCGAGGCCTTGCGCAACGAACCAGCCGCGACCTTTATGCAGCTCGACCGGCAGATCGCCCAGCGTCTGGAGCAACTCGACCAGCAACGCGATGAACTTGGCGAGCAGCAACAACGGCAGCAGACCCTGGAAAAAGAACAGGACCGCCAACTGGCCCGCGTCCAGACGCTGGAAGCGGCTCAGCAACAGTTCACCGTCCTCGCCGAGCAACAACAGGCTTGTCAGCAACAACTGATGCAACTGCTTGGCGAACACAGCAGCGCCGAACAATGGCAGCAGCAACTGGATCAGGCCGTCGAACAGGCGCGCAATGCCCAGGTTACGGCCAATCAGGAACTGCAAACCGTGCGCACGCGGTTAGTCGAACTGGCCGCCGAACTCAAAGCCAAACAAGAGCGTCTGCTGGCCCTGGAAGCCGAGGACCGCGAGCTGAGCGCGAAGATCGCCGACTGGCGCGCCTTGCATCCGGAGCTGGACGATGGCGGACTGGAAGCACTGCTGAGCATCGACGATCAACAGGTCAGCGAGCTGCGCCAGCAATTGCAGCAAAGCGAAAAAGCCATCGAGCAGGCCAATGTGCGCTTGCAGGAACGCGATCAGCGTCTGCTCAATCATCAGGCGCAGCACAACGGCAATCTCGACGCTGAGCAACTCGCCACGGCCCTGACAGAGCTGCAAAACCTGTTCGCCGCCAGCGAACACCGTTGCGCCGAACTGCGTGCCGAACAGGCCGAGGATCAGCGTCGGCAAAACGCCAATCAGGCCCTGGCGCAGCAGATCGCTGACGCCTATAGCGAATACCAGCGCTGGGCACGGTTGAATGCGTTGATCGGTTCGGCCACAGGCGACACCTTCCGCAAGATCGCTCAGGCCTACAACCTCGATTTGCTGGTGCATCACGCCAACGTGCAATTGCGGCAACTGGTGCGGCGTTATCGCCTGAAACGCGGTGGCAGCATGCTCGGCTTATTGGTGATGGATACGGAGATGGGCGACGAACTGCGTTCGGTGCATTCGTTGTCGGGCGGCGAGACGTTCCTGGTGTCGCTGGCCTTGGCGCTCGGCTTGGCGTCGATGGCTTCGAGCACACTGAAAATCGAATCGCTGTTCATCGATGAAGGCTTCGGCAGCCTCGATCCGGAATCCCTGCAACTGGCCATGGACGCGCTCGATGGCCTGCAAGCCCAGGGCCGCAAGGTCGCGGTGATTTCCCACGTGCAGGAAATGCATGAACGGATTCCGGTACAGATTCAGGTCCACCGCCAGGGCAATGGCTTGAGCACCCTGGAGGTGAAATGAACACGCTGTACTCCTTCCGCCGCTGCCCTTACGCCATGCGAGCGCGCATGGCCCTGCGGTATTCGGGCGTTGCGGTTCAGATTGTCGAGGTCAGCCTGAAGGCCAAACCTGCCGAGATGCTCGCGCTGTCGGCAAAAGGCACGGTCCCGGTGTTGAGTGTCGACGGTCAGGTGATCGATGAAAGCCTGGCGATCATGCGCTGGGCCTTGGCGCAGAATGACCCGCAGGATTGGTTGCTCAAGGATGATCCAGCCGGACAGGCGCAAATCGCCGCGCTGATTGAAGAGAACGATCAGACATTCAAGGTGCATCTGAATCGCTACAAGTACGCCGAGCGTTACCCCGAGCAGCCGATGGAAACCTATCGCGCTGCGGGTGAGGTGTTCTTGCGCAAGCTGGATGAGTTGCTGGAGGGGCGCGACTACTTGCTCGCCGGGCATCCGAGTCTGGCGGATGTGGCGTTGATGCCGTTCATACGGCAATTCGCCCATGTCGATCGCGAGTGGTTCGGGCAGACGCCTTATGTGCGGTTGCAGGTTTGGTTGCAGCGGTTTTTGGAGTCAGATCTGTTTGTAGGCGTGATGCAGAAGTAGTCGCACCACCCCCTGTAGCAGCTGGCGAAGCCTGCGTTCGGCTGCGCAGCAGTCGTGAAACCAAAGCACGCGGTCTTCTAGATACATCTGACATACCGGATTCACGACTGCTGCGCAGCCGAACGCAGGCTTCGCCAGCTGCTACAAAGAGTGCGTCGTCTGGAGGTTCAGGCGAACACCTCACACATCTCCAGCACCGAGCAATCAACCTGGAACGGCCCGAAGAAATCGTCCTGGCGCTTGATTGGCGGATTACCTGCCAGCAGTCCCAAGGCCTTCGCCGTTTCAATGTCACGCGCAAGGTTGTGATTGGCTTCGATGGACCGTGCAACGGAACCTGCCGAGCCCTGCCCTATCCCTAACAGGGAAGAGCCATTGGTCATGAACGCCAGGAAGGCGATGACCCAGAGTTTGCCCCCTTTCATGCCCCTGCCACTCCCGCCAAGTCTGCTTGATCGACCACCACGGTTTGAGCGCGGTGTTCGAACTGGATGGCGGGATAAGCGACCTGAATGGGTGCTTCAACGGTGTGTTGCAATTGAGCCGACAGGCTGACGACCAACACCAGGGCCACATAAAGACCTATGGCCAGGTAGGCGCCGTATTTGGCAGAAGTGAGAATTGAGCTGGCCATGGTGTTCTCCGTGGGCATGTTTCAGAGCCCACAGAATCGATCAAAAAAGCGGTGATAACCACTCAGGGTTTTCCATAGTAGCCATCAGCTTCGTTAATCATTAAGCCAGTCTATTTCAGTCTTCAATAAAACTCATCAAGCGCTCGCGGGCCGCATCCGGCTTGTCTGGAACGGGCTGGGCAGCCGAAAGAATGGGGGTGGAATAGAGAAAAAGAAGAACCACTGCCAGACGCATCGCCATGCTGTCGATCCTTGTTATTAGATAAGGAGTCAAAAACTCAGCGTCAAATCTAAACGCGTGGCTATGTGATATCAAGCGCTTGACTGATGGCAATGTGATGCTGTCGAAAACGCGTTATGCAGGAGCGACATCACTCAGGTTTCTCGAAGCTGTTCAGCCCGATCGGCGCAAGTGACTTCGCTCCTGCATAAAAGGTGCAGGGCTGGAATTTCAGGCTTGGGTCTTGTGATCCAGCGCCGCGTAGAAGTTGGCGCTCTGTTGCAGGTATTTCTGGGTATAGCTCTGGGCGTGGGATTTTTTGTCGCTGATTTCAACGTTGGCGCTGGCTGGCAGAGCAACGGTGGCAGAGATGGCAGAAGCGGCGATGATGGAGAAGAGATTGAAGTTCATGGCGGTATTCCTCGGATTCAGTTGGCTTGCTTGCCCGGTGGGGCCGTGAAGCAAACTTAACCTTCGAGGTTGGCGCCTTGAAATCTTTTGTAGCATTAGCAGATATCAGTCTCATTAATACAAGGATGCAGGCCCCATCAACCGGGGCCTGCGGCCTATTGACGCACCAGGAACTTGAGGTCGCTCGGGGCATCCATCGGCAGCTTCTGCACGGTTTTACCCAGCAAACCGCTCTTGGCATCGCGTTCGACGACGACAATCTGGTTGCTCTTCTGATTGGCAACCAGCAAGAACTTGCCACTCGGGTCGAGGCTGAACTCGCGCGGGTGATCACCTTCCACCGAACGGCGCTGCAACTCCTTGAGGTGGCCGGTCGCGGGATCGATGGCAAACACCAGCAACTGATTGGCGGTGCCACGGTTGCTGACATAAAGGAACTTGCCATCGGCCGACGCGTGCAGCGCAGCGGCGGCCTTGTCTGAGACAGGCTGACCCGCCGCCAGATCAACCATCTGGGTTTGCTCAAGCTTGCCGTTCTGGTAATCGAACACCGCCACCTGCGCGCTCATTTCCATGGTCAGCCAGGCGTGTTTTCCATCGGCGCTGAACAGCAAATGACGCGGCCCGCTGCCGGCAGGCAACTGGACGGATGCCGGGGTGGCGGCAACCAGCGGCAGCTCCGCATTCGTCTTGGGATCGAAGCGGTAGACAAAGACCTTGTCTGCGCCCAGGTCATTGGAGAACACAAACTGGCCATCCGGCGACGAAACCGTCGAATGCACATGCGCCGACATCTGCCGCTCGGGGTTGACCCTGCTCGACGGGTGACTGCTCATCTGCACCACGGGTTTGAGCTTGCCATCAGCGCCAACCGGCAACACCGCCAGCGTGCCACCCGGGTCTTCAACCACCGAATAGTTGCTGACGAACAAGTGACTGGCATCACCGCTGAGGCTCGAATGCGTCGGCTCGTTGCCCAGGCTCTGCACCTGATTGATCAGGCTCAGTTCGTGGGTCTTGGGATCGATCGCATAGCTGCTGACGCGCCCTACCGGATCTTTCTGTCCCGGGCCATTTTCATTGACCACGAACAGGCGTTGCTGATCTTTGGAGACGGTCAGCCAGGAAGGGTTTTCACTGGTGACCACTTGCAGCGGCTTGGCGTTGATCTGCCCGGTGGCGCTGTCGAAGTTCAGGCGATAAATGCCCTGGCTCTGCCCCGCCGTGTAGGAACCGACCAGCAATTGATAGTCGTCGGCGGACGCAGCTTCAATGCCCATCGCGCCGAGGCTGCCGGCCATCAACAGTGGCCAGAACTTATGCATCCTGATTCCCTTCTTCTTCCTCGTCGTCATCACCGCGGAACGCGGTCATGCACACCAAGCGGTGCTCGCCGGAATCACCGGTAATCAGCCAGCTTTGCAGAGTCGGGTCGAAGGTCGCGGCCTCGACCTCGGCCGGGGTGAACTCCCAGTGCTTGGACACGCGGCCGTCGAGGCATTCGATGTGCAGATTGTCGTCTTCATCGAGGGAGAACTCGAAGGCGTGCAGCCCGTCGATTTCCACCATATCGCAGTGTTCGAGGGTGGCGAGCAAGGTGTCGGTTGGGGCAGTCATGGCAGTCAATCTTTGAAGGGGAAAGACGCAATGATAGCTCAATGTGAGGGCGCCCTAACGCCGACCAGTAAACTCGGACAAAACGCAGAACAAATGTGGGAGCGGGCTTGCTCGCGAATGCGGTGCAACAGTCAAAGATTAGTCGACTGACACTCCGACTTCGCGAGCAAGCCCGCTCCCACAGGGATTGCGGTTAACAGTTAGAGGGCGTCGCGGGAGGGTTTGCCGTCCACCAGGCGCTGGATTCTCAGTGGATTAGCGTTCTTCAACGCCTCCGGCAGCAGGCTGTCCGGATAGTTCTGGAAGCACACCGGACGCAGGAAACGGTCAATCGCCAACGTGCCCACCGACGTGCCGCGCGCATCGGAAGTTGCTGGATAAGGCCCGCCGTGGACCATCGAGTCGCAGACTTCAACCCCCGTCGGATACCCATTGAGCAGGATCCGTCCGACCTTTTGCTCCAGCAGCGCCGTCAGCTCGCTGAACTGTTCGAAGTCCGTCGGTTCGCCAATGATGGTCGCCGTCAGCTGCCCGTGCAGGCCGTTCAATGCGGCACTGAGTTGCGCTTGATCCGCGACTTCGACGAACACCGTGGTCGGGCCGAACACTTCTTCCTGAAGCACTTCATCGCCATTGATCAACAGGCTGACGTCGGCTTTGAACAACTGCGGCTGCGCCTGATTGCCCTGCTGCGGGCTGCCAGCCAGATGCTCGATACCCGAATGAGCGAGGAGTTTTTGCAGGCCATTGCCATAGCTGCTCAAGGTCCCGGCATTGAGCATCGTCTGCGCCGGCTGATCGCCGATGAGCCCCGCGACCTGCTGCACGAAGGCGGTGAATTGCGGCGAGCGAATACCGATGACCAGACCGGGATTGGTGCAGAACTGACCGCAACCCTGCACCACCGAAGCGGTCAACTCACGGGCAACGGTGTCTGCGCGAACGTCCAGGGCCTGCGGCAACACGATCACCGGGTTGATGCTCGACATCTCGGCGAACACCGGGATGGGCTGCGCACGTGCTGCGGCCATGTCACACAACGCGCGGCCACCCTTCAGCGAACCGGTAAAACCCACCGCCTGGATCGCCGGATGCTTGACCAGCGCTTCGCCGACTCCGCCGCCGTAGATCATGTTGAATACACCGGCCGGCATACCGGTTTTTTCCGCCGCGCGAATCAGCGCGTCTGCCACCTGTTCAGCAGTGGCCATGTGGCCGCCGTGAGCCTTGAACACCACCGGGCAACCGGCGGCCAACGCCGATGCGGTGTCGCCGCCCGCGGTGGAGAATGCCAACGGAAAATTACTCGCACCAAACACGGCAACGGGCCCAAGACCGATGCGGTATTGGCGCAAGTCCGGACGTGGCAGCGGTTGGCGATCCGGCAATGCCTGATCAATCCGCGCGCCGTAGAAATCACCGCGACGCAGCACTTTGGCGAACAGCCGCATCTGGCCGCTGGTGCGCCCGCGCTCGCCTTGAATACGTCCGGCAGGCAATGCCGTTTCGCGGCAGACCACAGCGACGAAATCATCGCCCAAGGCGTCGAGTTCATCGGCAATCGCATCGAGAAATTGCGCGCGACGTTCGGCACTCAGGCTGCGGTAAGTCGGGTAAGCGGCTGCGGCTGCCTTCGCGGCGGCATCCACTTCTTCAGGCGTGGCCTGGAAAAAATCATGAGGCAAGGCTTCGCCGGTGCTGGCGTCGATGCTCTGCAGCTTGATGGTACCGACAGCGCTACGCTGGCCGCCGATGTAATTGTGACCAAGAATCCGGGTCATGGGTGTCTCCTTAAAGGGTGCCGACGGTGCCGGGCTCGAACGCTGCTTCAACCGGTGCAATCCCGTTGATCAACGGCGCGCCGAACTCGGCCTGACTGATCTCGAACACATCACCCGGTCGGGTGCGAATGCCGTCGGCAAAGGACAGGGTCGCGGTGCCGAAAAAATGAATGTGGACGTCCCCCGGACGCAGGAACTGGCTGTATTTGAAATGGTGGTACTCGAGGTTTTCCAGGCTGTGGCACATGTTGGCCTCGCCGCTGAGGAACTCGTTCTGCCACAGCACCTCGCCGTCACGCAGGATGCGGCTGGTGCCGGCCAGATGCGCCGGCAACGGGCCGACGCGAAGTTCCGGGCCATAGCTGCAACTGCGCAGTTTCGAATGCGCCAGGTAGAGGTAGTTCTTGCGTTCCATCACATGGTCAGAGAACTCGTTGCCCACCGCGAAACCGAGCCGATACGGTTTGCCGTCGTGGCCGATGACGTAGAGGCCGCTGAGTTCAGGCTCTTCACCCGCGTCCTCGGCAAAGGGCGGCAGCGGGAACGGTTGGCCCGGACGCACGACGATGCTGCCGTCGCCCTTGTAGAACCACTCCGGTTGTACACCGGCCTGCCCGGCCGCCGGTTTACCGCCCTCCACGCCCCATTTGAAAATGCGCATGGTGTCGGTCATCGCGGCTTCGTCGCCGACCTGCTGATGCATCTTGTCCCGGGCCGAAGCGCTGCCAAGATGGGTCAGGCCGGTGCCGCTGACCAGCATGTGCGCCGGGTCCGGGTGATCCAGCGGCGGCAGGATCCGCAGTTGGGCCTGTAATTCTGCGTAGTCATGGCTGACGCCCAGGCCCAGGGTTTTTACCTGCTGCTCCAGATTGACGCCCGCCTCGATCGCCGCCAGGGCCAGGTCGCGAACCGTCCGCGCGTCCTGCACTTCGCGGATCCGCCCCTCCTCGACCACGCCCACCCGGCGCTCGCCGTTACTCAGTTCGAACTGCACTAAACGCATGGATTTTCTCCCATAAACAAAAATTGAATACACCGCAAAACCCATGTGGGAGTGAGCCTGCTCGCGATAGCGATCTGACAGTCGACTCCATTGGTGAAAGTGAGTCAGTCATCGCGAGCAGGCTCACTCCCACAGTGGATCGGTGTAACTCCTCAGGTACGGGTTGCGCCTCTGGCACTGGCGGCAAACTGGTCACCTGGAAGCACATGCTTGCGCTCCAGCAACCGATACACCACGCCAGTCAACACCAGCCCGAACACCATTACCCCCGACAGAAAATACAGCCCCGACGCCAGGTTGCCGGTGTATTCCTTCAGCGCACCGATCACGAACGGACCGATATAGCCGCCCAGGTTGCCCACCGAGTTGATCAGCGCGATCCCCGCCGCCGCACTGGCGCCGGCGAAGAAACGACCCGGCAAGGTCCAGAACACCGCGGTGCAGGAAAACAGCGCAAACGCCACCAGGCACAACGCCGCGAGTTGCAGCACCGGCACCGTCAGCCAGGCACTGAGGAACAGGCCGATGGCACCCAGCACGTAAAGCACCGCCAAGTGGCCGTAACGATCATTCAAGCGGTCGGAACTGCGCGGGATGATCAGCAACCCAATGATCCCGAAGATGTACGGCACCGATGACACGAATCCGGTCACCAGGTCAGTGCCGCCAAACTGTTTGATCAACGTCGGCAGCCACAGACCCAGGCCATAAATGCTCAAGGTCACTGGCAGATAAAACAGCGCCAGCAACAACACGCGCTTGTCCTTCAGGGCATGCAGCGGATTGCCGTGCCGGGTCTGGCCGTATGCCTCAAGGTCCTTTTTCAGCTCGCCGGTCAGCCAGTCTTTCTCGGCCTGGTCCATCCATTTCACTTGCTGCGGGCCGTCCGGCAAATAGCGCAGTACCGGCCAGGTCAGCAGAATCGCCGGGGTGCCGATGACGATGAACAGCCACTGCCAGCCATGCAGACCCAGGATGCCGTCCATGCCGAGCAAGCCGCCGGACACCGGGCCGGTGATCATCATCGCGATGGGTTGGGAAAGGATGAACAGCCCGAGGATCTTGCCGCGATGGCGAACCGGAAACCATTGCGTGATGTAGTAGAGAACGCCCGGGAAGAAACCGGCTTCGGCCGCGCCGAGCAGAAAGCGCATGACATAGAAGCTGTGCGGCCCCTGGACGAAGGCCATGCCGATGGTGATGGCGCCCCAGGTGACCATGATCCGCGCGAACCAGCGCCGGGCGCCGAAGCGGTCGAGCATCAGGTTGCTGGGGATTTCCAGCAGGAAGTAACCAATAAAGAACAACCCTGCGCCGAGACCATAGGCCGCATCGCCCAGGCCAATGTCGGCGCCCATGTGCAGCTTGGCGAAACCTACGGCGGAGCGATCCACATAGGCGATCAGGTACAGCAGGATCAGGAAGGGAATCAGTTTCAGCGTGATGCGACGGATAAGCCGCAGTTCCTGGCTCATGAGATCGGTCTCCGATTGTTGTTGTTATAGAACCTCGGGGGACGCCTCTCGCCGAAATCTGCCAGGGCAATCCCTCCGTTGAAAGCGACTATATAGTAATACTAATTACCCAACAACACTTCCAAAGCAGCCAAATTGCGCTTATGTTACGCCTTAGCTCGAACAATATAGTCATACAATAAGAGAATCGATCATGTCTGATAAGAAACCCAACCTGCGCTCCGCCCAATGGTTTGGCACCGCCGACAAGAACGGCTTCATGTACCGCAGCTGGATGAAGAATCAGGGCATCGCCGACCACCAGTTCCACGGCAAGCCGATCATCGGCATCTGCAACACCTGGTCGGAACTGACCCCGTGCAACGCGCATTTCCGCCAGATCGCGGAGCACGTCAAACGTGGGGTAATCGAGGCCGGTGGCTGGCCGGTGGAATTCCCGGTGTTTTCCAACGGCGAATCGAACCTGCGCCCGACCGCGATGTTCACCCGCAACCTGACCAGCATGGACGTCGAAGAAGCGATTCGTGGCAACCCGATTGATGGCGTGGTGTTGCTGACCGGTTGCGACAAAACCACCCCGGCGCTGCTGATGGGCGCGGCCAGTTGCGACGTGCCGGCCATCGTCGTCACTGGCGGGCCGATGCTCAACGGCAAGCACAAAGGCCAGGACATTGGCTCCGGCACCGTGGTCTGGCAGCTCAGCGAACAAGTGAAAGCCGGCACCATCACCCTCGACGATTTCCTCGCGGCCGAGGGCGGCATGTCGCGCTCGGCCGGCACCTGCAACACCATGGGCACCGCGTCGACCATGGCCTGCATGGCTGAAGCACTGGGCACGTCCCTGCCCCACAACGCGGCGATTCCAGCGGTGGATGCGCGGCGTTATGTGTTGGCGCACATGTCCGGCATGCGTGCGGTGGAGATGGTTCGCGAGGATTTGAAGCTGTCGAAGATCCTGACCAAGGAAGCCTTCGAAAATGCCATCCGTGTGAACGCCGCCATCGGAGGCTCGACCAACGCCGTGATCCACTTGAAAGCCATCGCCGGTCGCATCGGCGTCGAGCTGGACCTGGATGACTGGACCCGCATGGGTCGCGGTATGCCGACCATCGTCGACCTGCAACCGTCCGGGCGTTTCCTGATGGAAGAGTTCTACTACGCCGGCGGCCTGCCAGCCGTGCTGCGCCGCCTCGGTGAAGCCAATCTGATCCCCAATCCGAACGCCTTGACCGTCAACGGCAAGACTCTCGGCGAGAACACCAAGGACGCGCCGATCTACGGCCAGGACGAAGTGATCCGCACCCTCGACAACCCGATCCGCGCCGACGGCGGCATTTGCGTGTTGCGTGGTAACCTCGCGCCGCTGGGTGCGGTGCTCAAGCCATCCGCGGCCAGTGCCGAATTGATGCAGCACCGCGGGCGTGCGGTGGTGTTCGAGAACTTCGACATGTACAAGGCGCGGATCAACGATCCGGAACTGGACGTCGATGCCAACTCGATTCTGGTGATGAAGAACTGCGGACCGAAGGGTTATCCGGGCATGGCCGAAGTCGGCAACATGGGCTTGCCGGCCAAGCTGCTGGCTCAGGGCGTGACGGACATGGTGCGCATTTCCGACGCACGCATGAGCGGCACAGCGTACGGCACGGTGGTTTTGCACGTCACCCCGGAAGCGGCAGCCGGCGGGCCTCTGGCGACGGTGAAGGAAGGCGACTGGATTGAACTGGATTGCGCCAACGGGCGTTTGCACCTGGATATTCCGGATGCGGAACTGGCGGCGCGCATGGCGGATCTGCAACCGCCGCAGCAATTGATCGTCGGCGGTTATCGTCAGCTGTACATCGACCATGTGCTGCAAGCGGATCAGGGTTGCGACTTCGACTTCCTGGTCGGATGCCGCGGCTCCGAAGTGCCCCGCCACTCCCACTGATCACCCCCCCCCCCTGTAGGAGTGAGCCTGCTCGCGATAGCGATCGAACACTCAACATTGATGTTGACTGAACTACCGCTATCGCGAGCAGGCTCACTCCCACATTGGTTCTTCATCTTATTCAAGACCGTGCTTGCTCTGGCGACCGTCCGCGCCGCGCCTGCTATCATGCGCGGCATCTCCATCGCACAGGATCGCGCCGTTCCCCATGGATTACCGCAAACCCTCCGACCGCAAAAGCATGCACTCGCGCATCGTCCAGGAATTGGGCATGCAGATCGTTTCCGGGCGCTTCAAACCGTGTGACAAACTGCCCGCCGAAGCCTTGCTGTGCGAGGAGTACGCGGTCAGCCGCCCGGTTCTGCGCGAAGCCACCCGCGTGCTGGTTGCCAAAGGCCTGGTGTATTCCCGTCCGCGGGTCGGCACCGTGGTCAAGCAGCGCAAGGAATGGCACATGCTCGATCCGGATGTGCTGCATTGGCTGATGCAAAGCAGCCCGCAGAATGAATTCTTCGATTTGCTGACCAGCGTACGCAGCATCATCGAACCCGCTGCCGCCGCCCTCGCCGCACAATTCGCCACCGATGCGGACATCGCCTCCATCGGTGAAGCCTACCAGCGCATGGAAGCCGCACCGACGCCTGAAGCCTTGTTGCAGCCGGACCTGGACTTCCACAGCCGGATCGCCGATGCGACCCACAATGATCTGCTGGCCAACCTGTGCAACATGCTGTCGGTGGCGATTGCTGAAGCGCTGAAGCATTCCAACCAGCGGCCGAATCTGCATGAGCTGGCGTTGCCTCGGCACAAGGCGATTCTGACCGCGATCGAGAATCGTGATGCGCTGGGTGCGCGGCATGCGACGCTGGTGCAGCTGGATGATGCGCGCAGTGCACTGAACGTCGTGCTCGGCAGCGATCCCTCATAACCAATGCGATCCCTTGTAGGAGCCGGCTTGCTGGCGATGGTGTGTCAGCCACATTGATGTCGACTGACACACCATCGTCGGAACGCCGCCCGCAGCAAGCCGGCTCCTACAAAGGGTTGTGTGAATATTCAGATGAAAAAAAAGCCGCAACCCGGGTTGCGGCTTTTTCGTTTGCGGCATGAAAGCGTCTCTTACCCCATCGAATCGATCAATGTGCGGTAACCGGCTACCGCACATCCTGTCCGACGTTGATTTACGTTGAGGAACCCTTCATGCAATGGATTGCATCATGCCGACATCTGCCTCACCACCCGTCACCGCGGACTACACCGACATCACCGCGCGCGCGGTCAACACGCGATTCAATACCCGCCCCACCTTTCGCTCGCAAACCGCTCGCATGCTCAAGGACGGCATTCTGGAAAAATACCCGAAACTGGAGTTCGACCCTGACCGAACCAAAGTGGCCCAACCCATACCGGAGGGTGCCTGGCGGCTAACACCACTTGTGGACGTGGTGCTGGAATATCTGGCCAGCGGTGCGTTTCCCGATTTGAACGAGCAATTGGGTCGCAGCTGCTTTTTGACAAACCGAGCCCCCGCGCTACTCACCGTCGACAAAACGACCTCCCGGCTGCCCGATATGCAAGTGATCGCGGATGTCATCCGCGAATTACCCGGCATTCTCTACATCGGCTTTCAGGAATCATTGACAGCCTGCTGGAACGAGAAAGATGAAACCGGCGTAAGCCGCTGGCAATGGCTGGGGGAATTGCTCGCCGGCGTGTTGAAAACATCCGCTACGCGCCTGTCAGCAAATGATTCGTTGCAGGCAGAAATCCTCATGGAACTGGCCCGCCAACCCGACAACCGGCAACGCCTCCAGCGACCTTGGGAGAAAGGCGTCATAGAGGCTTGCACGCTTCAAACCACGCTGACCAAAGGCGATATGCCCTTCACGCTGCAGACGCCCGACATCCTGGTGATTTGCGGTGACACCCATTTATTGTGCAGCGTGACCGGTACCATCGAGTCTTACCCTTCCCCGCAAGCATTTGGCCAGGCGTGGGGCGCGCGGTTTCAGCAAGATTTCGTGTTTGATTCCATGACATGGAAACGTTTCAAACCTGACGGCAATATCTTTGATACCCAGGCCGCCCTGCTCCTGAACCAGCAACTGGAAGATCTGGAAGCGCTCAAACTGCCGGCAATGCAACGCCTGGATGAGCTTGAAAAACGCTTTGATTCGATCACCGATGTCGCCGCGCGGTTTATCGGCGGCGACCACAACCCGGCGCACCTTCAGCCGATACAGACAACGATTCCCAAGTGGTTGCAGGGTGCGAGCAGCACTGATCGTATGGCGTGGCGCAAGCACACGTTGTCGATGGCCAGCGTCAAACAGCAGACTCAGGGGCACACGTTACGCGACGACGTCGTTGACCTTCGCACCTTTGCCAGAAATGCGCTGCATGAGCAAATGCTCAAAGACCAGCCCCTGGCTCCCGGTTACAAGTCCGATGAACTGGAATTGACCTTTCATGTGCCTGTCGGCGACTTGGGCAGCGGCTACCTCGAGCCCGTCAAAATGTCTCTGACCGACCTGGCCATCATCAACCTGTCAGGCAAACCCAAAGGCCGAATGACCATCCGCCACACCGAGAACCAGCTGATTCAAGACTGGACCACCGAGGCCTACTTGATCAACCTGGTGGGCCAGGTTGATATCGGGAAACATTACCCCGAATACATTGAGACACAGCTTCTGGGGAATAGCCCCGAAGCGAAGGAACGTCTGCGACTCTTTGGTCTGGAGCTGAGCCTGCATTTACCGTTGCGTGCCCTTGAACACTCGATCAAGGGTGAGCACGGATTCACCCTCCTGGGCTATCGATATGTCGATGCTGTGCTCCATCCGCTGGCTGCCGAGCGAGTCGTTGATGAGCAGTCGATCGTCATCAGGCCTTTGGCGTTTCAGCGCAAGGCAGGCGCCGCGTGTGACGTGGTCAGCAACATGTTCATCATCGAGCCAAAAGACCTGAATGCCGTCGCCCCCCATATTCTTTACCGTCCGCTGTACCCGGAACCGCTGCATCAATATTCCACCCGTCAGGCCTTGCACGCTGCAATTGCTCAAGCCGGCCCGTTGCAAACCAGTGTGCTGACCTGGCTGCCGGACCGCGCACGACCGATTTACGATAACAACGGCTTCAACGAGCCACACATTGTTCACTTCCATGCCGGCGACGAATTCACACGGCCGGAAAAACCGGGCCCGACAATTCTGGCAGGCGACGAAGCCGTCGGTGACTGGCTAACCGCGCTGGAAGAAGGTCGATTGCTGGCCAGCCTGTATACCAGCAACGCGCGTACATTGATCGATCTGGCTGACCGGCAATCGGTGTCCAATGCCGAGAGCCGTTGGGCGATCATCCTTGAAGGGGGTTGGCTGGTATTCAACAACGTCATTCTGCCCTTCTTGCGCGGCCCCGCCATGGTGGTGGGCTGGATGCTGCAAATCGCCCACAGCCTGATCAACGATCTTCCAGAGCTGGACAGTGATGACCCGAAAGCGCGGAACCAGGCATGGATCGATGTGCTGTTGAACATTGGCCTGCTGGTTCTGCATGTGGCCCGAGAGGGAGGGAGCCCGTCATTTTCCGACGGCGCAGCGACGGCGGTTCCGGACGCACTCGTCTCCTTGCGCCGTCCTCCACAGACGTTCTCAGGGCCTACCGAAACGACCATCACCCAGGACACTCCGGGTCTGCCCTCCGAGCCGCCAGGCAGCGGCAATACCCTGCTGGACTTCAACCTGTCGAACGCTCGCGATTCGGCATCAACCCGCCTGTTCAACACGTTAAGGGAGGTGCGGGTCCCATGGCCGACTCCATTGCCGGAACCCGTTGCAAGCGGCGCCTTCAAGAGCTTGTACCTGATCGACAACAAATGGCACGCCTCCGTCGCGGGTCTGCTGTTTCGCGTCAGTATCGTGCCCGGGTTCGGTGAGGTTTATCTCATCCATCCAGAGCACCCGGATCATCCGGGGGTCAAACTTCAAACCAATGGAGATGGCCGCTGGACGCTGAATCAGGGGCTAAAACTGCTCGGCGGCGGGCGCAATGCGCGAATCAACGCCCAGCGAGAAATGACGCAACAACGCATCAGCCTGCTGGAAGTGAATCGTCAAGAGTTCGTGGACCAACAAGCTCGGGTGCAGAAGCGTGTCGACATCGCTGAAAACCTGATGCAGCTGAAAAGAAACGACCCCGCCAGCACCGAACTCGATCGCGCCACGTACCGGCAACGGTTCGTTGATGAGTTGGGCAAACAGACCGAAAGCTACGCCACGCTGATGGACGAGATCCGGGAGTTGAGCGAATTGACCAAATCCGATCCCGATCCGGTGCAACTGTGCAGCCTGTCGGAAAATCTCATCAACAACACTCGCAAACAGATCGTTATCGCCGACTGGGAGCGCGAAGCTGCCGACCAAACCTACGGGGACTTGAGAAATGGCGTCGGGCATTTGCATGAAGTGCTGAAAACCGAGGGCGACGTGGTGCTGGATCGGTACTTCGAATTCATGCGCAAAACCTCCGAAATCAACGAAACCATGATCAGGCTTTATGAACAGGTGGACAGCCGCCTGCAGGAGCTCAAACAGATTCCTCGCCTGGGCATCGAGTACTGGAAGCGACTGACCGGCAACAGGCCCGAAAATGAAATGACGGCTTTGCGGGTCAAGTCCTACCAACTGAGTGTCTTGCGCATACTCAGCCTCAAGATACTTGGAAGCACCACCATGAAAGTGCTGGAACGCACCGTCAGCCCCCTGCTGTTGCTGTCTCGCTCACATGCAGAACTGCAAACGGAGCACACTTACACCGACAGCGACCGGATCGCCGTTCTGGACAACCTGGTCGATCAGTACAACAAGGCTCGGGACGGTCTTGAGACGATAGGCATTTTCAGTACCGATGAACTGCAAACACAGCCCTTCAATCGTCTTCGCGAGCTCATTGATCAGCTGCGTATCGATGCCGAGCGACGGCTGGCGGAAGCACTTGAACTGCAGCCGCAAGCCGACGCACCGCCAACTTCTGTACCAGGATCCAGCAGGACGCCGGCGAAACATCCCTATTCATGGTCCAGTCGCAAGCGGGTTATCAAAACCGCCAAGGGCACGTTGATCGGCGATCTTCGCCAGCGCATTGCCAACCAGGGAGGAGACATTGTCGACATCAACGGTCCTGTCGAAGAAAAACCACTGGCCTCGTTTCATGAACATGAGCCCAATGTCTGGGTAGAAATTGTCGAATCCAGACCCGTAACATCCAAAGCCCCACGCCCCTATCAGCAGGTCAAAGGTGATGCTCGCAAAGCGTTGGCCGACGTCGATAAACATGTGCAAAAGATCGAGGGTTACGCGCAACGCGCCAGTTCTCCCAAGGAAATCGAAGAGCAGTTGCAGCGTGAGGCGCAGAAACTGACCGGGTACGCCGATAGCCTCGAACAGCATGAAAGCCCTCCGGCCAATCGGGACCCAGACGTTTCGCTGATCAGCGGGCTCCGGGATAAAGCGCGCGCCCTCGACACCAAGGCGACCGAACTGCGCACCCGCATGACCCTCGCCCGGCCGCCCAGTAGTGAAGGTGTGGAATATCTGCTGCGGCGCAACGCAATTTTTGCGCGGATCATCGGCAACCGGGTTCAGCTGAAAACCGGACGGCGTGACTTCATGCAAGAGTACGTCTTGTTGAATAACGACAGTCAACCCTGGTGGTACGGGCATTTCCACTACGCCAACGCGGATGATGCCAAGGCTGACTACACCCAGGCCCATCTAAAAACCCGGGAACAACGCTTCGAAACCTACGAATCGGCCATGGCCAAGGCTAAAGATCCCAAGCAAAAAATCGATATTCATCATGGAATCATCAGCAAGGAACTGGCAAACAGCGATTTTCTCCCGCTGGAACCGCGCTGAGTTTTTCAATCGCCCATAAAAAAGCCGCAACCTGAGGTTGCGGCTTTTGGCACTGCCTGAAGTTTAGTGAGCGAACAGCGAGTTGCCCTTCTGCCCCGCCAGTTTCTCCGGCTTGATCAGGAACCGTGCCAGCGCTGGCAACAGCCACAATGCGCCGAACATGTTCCAGAGCAGCATGAAGGTCAGCATCAGGCCCATGTCGGCCTGGAACTTGATGGCCGAGAAGATCCAGGTGCACACGCCGATCGCCAGGCACAGGCCGGTGAACAGCACGGCTTTACCGGTGGACTTCAGCGTCTGGTAGTACGCCTCTTGCAACGGCAGGCCCGCACGCAGGAAGCTTTCCAGACGGCTATAGATGTAGATGCCATAGTCCACGCCAATCCCTACACCCAGCGCCACCACCGGCAGGGTCGCGACTTTCACGCCGATGCCCATGAAGGCCATCAGGGCGTTGCCGAGTACCGACGTCAGCACCAGCGGCAGCACGATGCACAAAGTCGCCGCCCAGGAACGGAAGGTGATCATGCACATGGTCGCGACGCAGATGTAGACGAGGATCAGGATGGTCAGCTCGGACTCCTTGATCACCTCGTTAGTGGCCGCCTCGATGCCCGCGTTACCCGCCGCGAGGATGAATTCCAGGCCGTCCTTGTTGTTTTCCTTGGCGAAGTCCTGCACCGCATGCACCGCGCGATCCAGGGTGGCGGCCTTGTGGTCGTTGAGGAACACCAGCACCGGCGCCAGGGAGCAACTGTTGTTGTATAGGCCATCGGCACGGGCGATGGAGTTGTTCAGTACGTCAGGGTTGCGCGACAGGGTTTCCCATTTCAGGTTGCCCTCGTTCATGCCCTTGATCATCTGCTTGGACACGGTCACCAGGGAGATCGCCGACTGCACGCCCTCGGTGTTCTGCATCTTCCACATCAGTTCGTCGATCGGCGCCATGGCTTCGTAGCGCGAGCAGCCTTCGGACTTGGTCTTGACCATCACCACCAACACATCGGAACTGGTGGAGTAGTTGCTGATGATGAAGTTGTTGTCCTTGTTGTAACGCGAGTCCGGACGCAACTCGGGAGCACCCTGATCGAGGTCACCGATCTTCAGGTTCTGGCTGTACCAGAGGCCGCCACCGAAGGCCAGCAAGGCCAGGATGATCGACACCGGTGCGACTTTCGGGCTGGCAAAGCTCGACAACAGGCGCCAGAACGGGTGTTCGCGGTGTGCGTCTTTTTTGCTGCGTTCTACGGCGCGTTTGCTGATACCGACGTAGGAGATCGCTACCGGCAGCAGGATCAGGTTGGTGAACACGATCACCGCCACACCAATCGATGCGCCGATGGCCAGTTCACGAATCACACCGATGTCGATGATCAGCAGCGTGATGAAGCCCACCGCGTCCGCGAGGATCGCGATCATCCCCGGCAGGAACAACTGACGGAACGTCCGCCGTGCGGCGGTCAAGGCATTGTCCGCCTCGCTCGACTGCAAGGCGATACCGTTGATCTTCTGCACGCCGTGGGAGATACCGATGGCGAAGATCAGGAACGGCACCAGCATCGAATAAGGATCGAGTCCGAAACCAAAGAAGTGCATCAGACCCAACTGCCAGACCACCGCCACCAGCGTGGTACTCAACACTGCCACGGTACTGCGCATGCAGTTGGTGAACCAGTAAAGCAGGATCAACGTGATGATGAAGGCGACGCCGAAGAACATCACCACCATGACCAGGCCATCGATCAGGTCGCCGACTTTCTTGGCAAAACCGACGATGTGGATCTGCACGTTAGGGTTCTGCGCTTCAAACTTGTCGCGGATCTTATCTTCCAGCTCGTGGGAGAACTTGCGGTAGTCCAGCGCCAGCAGCTTGCCCTGGTCCTGCGGGTCCGGGTAGGACTCCAGCAGCGGGATATCGACGATGCTCGACTTGAAGTCGTTGGCCACCAGACGTCCGACCTGACCGGACTTGAGCACGTTGTTGCGCAGCAGGTCGAGGCTTTGCTGGGAGCCGTTATAGCTCTGCGGGATCACTTCGCCACCGGCGAAACCCTCCTCCGTCACCTCGGTCCAGCGTACGCTCGGGCTCCACAACGACTTGAGGCCGGAACGGTCGACACCGGAAATGTAGAACACCTCGTCGTTGATCTGACGCAGGGTCTCCATGTATTCCTTGGAGAAGATGTCGCCATCGGTGGCTTCCACCGAAATGCGCACCGTGTTGCCCAGGTTCGCCAGATCGTTACGGTGCTCCATCATCTTTTGAATGAATGGATGCTCCAGAGGGATCATTTTTTCGAAGCTGGTGGACGGCCGGATCAGCGTCGCCTGCCAGAACAGGAAGATGCTGACCAGCAGGCAGATGACGATCACTGCCGGGCGGTTGTTGAAAATCAGGCGTTCAAGAAACGTCGCCTTGTCTTGGTGATGACTGCTCAAGGATGTCATAGACCCGCCTTCTTATTATTTGCCCGGCTCATTTGGACGACCCGTTTTTGCCATTCTCTGCGCTGGCGCCGGTTAACGAGGTGACGCGAACGCCGCCCTGTCCTGCCAGGATCAGATTGCCGTTGCCTGCCGCCGTCACTGCCGAAACGGAAATGCGATCCGGACGGTTGAACACGCTGAAGGTTTCGCCGTTGTCGTTGCTGCGGATCACCGAGCCGCCGTTGCCGACAATCACGATGGAGCCGTCGTCAAGCAGCGTTGCGCCGGACAGACCGAACTCCAGCGCACCGCGGGCAGCCTTGAGTTCGACTGGCTCCCATGTGGTGCCGAAATCGGTGGAGCGAAACAGATTGCCGCGCAACCCGTAGGCCAGCAGCGTATTGGCTTGAGCGGTGCCGATCACGCCGAACAGCGAACCTTCGTATGGGCCTTCAAGCTTTTCCCAGGTCTGGCCCCAGTCGGCGGAGCGGAACATGCTGCCCTGCTCGCCGACGATGAACAGCCCGGCATCCTTGACCGCCGCAATGCCGTTGAGGTGGTACTGGTCTTCGTTGTCGAGGCGATCGCTGACATCTTCCCAGTGCTTGCCACCGTCAGTGGTGGCCATCAACGCACCGTAGGCGCCCACGGCAAAGCCGCTGTTGACGTCCTGGAACCAGACGTCGAGCAGCGGCGATTCGCGTTTCAATTCTTCGAATTGTTTGGTCCAGGTGACACCACCGTCCTCGCTGGCGAGGATCTGGGCGTCATGGCCGACGGCCCAGCCGTGTTTGTCATCGGCGAAAAACACCGAAGTCAACAATTGCCGGGTAGGCACCTTGGCCTGGGTCCAGGTTGCACCCTGGTCATCAGAATACAGAATGTGCCCGCGATCCCCGACGGCCACCAGGCGCTTGCCGGCGTGCACGACGTCGAGCATCAGGCTCTTGGTGGCTTTGGCTGATTCAACGGAATACACAATGTCGGACGCTGGCGCCGCAGCGGCCAACGCAGGTGCCGACAGCACCGCACAACCCAACAGCGAGAGCGCTGTGGCCAGCAACGCGAACTTGCGTAATGCCGGCGGGCGGCAAATACCCACACCCATGACAGGCTCACTCATAGACCTTCCCCCATTATTATTGTTAGGTCGTTCAACCTTTCTGGGCGCCGTAAGGGGTGCTCATCGGGATTGCCTGTTCTGGAGCATAGTCCTGAAATGCGCAATCTAGAGCCCCTTCGGAAGCTGGCTTATCCTATCGGGGTTTGGAAAGGTCTGACAATCGACGCCACGTTATGTTTTGTTAACCTGAGGTGGATGGGGGGTTGGTTGAATGATTGGGTATCAGGTGGGGTGATTGGGGTTTCTGAGTTTGTTCGGTGTTCGGTGTTCGGTGTTCAGTGTACATATCCGTTTCTGCGGTAACGGCGGCTGGCGGTTTCGCTCTTACAGCGAGTCCCTTTTTCAAACGCCAAAAAGGAACCAAAAGGCTTCGCCCCGGCGTACGGCGCCTCGCTGAGGCTCCGCGTTCCCTCGCTACGGTGTCCATCAGGGGGCATCGCCTACGGTCTGCTTCGCGACGACCTCCTCTCGATGTGTGCGGCTTCGCCGCACGGCGCTGCGCGCCTAACCCCCTGATGAACACCTACGCTCGGCCTGCCGAAGGGGCGAGAGATCAAGATCAAGATCAAGATCAAGATCAAGATCAAGATCAAGATCAAAAGCCAAAGCCAAAGCCAAAGCCAAAGCCAAAGCCAAAGCCAAAGCCAAAGCCAAAGCCAAAGCCAAAGCCAAAGCCAAAGCATCCTCACACTGTAGGAGCGAGCCTGCTCGCGATTGCGGTAGTTCGATTAATATTGCTTTGCCTGACACACCGCCATCGCGAGCAGGCTCACCCCCACAGTGGATTGATGTACACCTGCAAGAAATCGGTCGGCTGTCAGGCCGCCTTCGCTGGCAGGCCAGCTCCCACATAAAGCAGAGCAACGTACGGCTTTTGTTTCTCACCACTCATCAGGCCGAGCGTTAGCTCGCCTTCAGCTCTTGATCTTGATCCACCCGCCCCTTTCGGGAGGCTGAGTGGAGGTGTTCATCCGGGGAGTGGCGCGTAGCGCCGTTCGACGCAGTCGAACACGCTGCATGTAGGTGGCGCGAAGCCAACCGGAGGGCAGTGTCCCCGGATGGATACCGGAGCGAAGGAACGCCGAGCCTTAGCGAGGGGCCGGACGCTCGGGGCGAGCCTTTTTTTGCTTACTTTTTTTTGGCGTTTCCGGTTTGAAAAAAAAGTGAGTCGCCGTAAGGGCGAAACCCTAAGCCGCCGTTACCGCAGGAATGGATATGTACTCAGTCAACAACAGCATGGTCGGCCCGAAGGCCGCCATTACAGCCAAGCCAACTCCCACAGGGCCCAAGTGAACCCCGAGGGAGCACAGCCAAACTCAAGCCAGGCTTTTGCTGACCACTTCAAACACATCACTGGACAGCTGACCCGAAGCACGAATCCGCTCCAGCTCACCTTTCATCAACGCCTGACGCGCGTCGTCGTATTTGCGCCAGCGAGTCAACGGCGCCAGTTGGCGAGAAGCGATCTGCGGGTTAAACCCGTTCAACTCAATCACCAGATCCGCCAGGAAGCGATACCCGGAACCGTCGGCCGCATGGAAGTTGATCAGGTTCTGCCCGGCAAACGCGCCGACCAGTGCCCGCACCTTGTTCGGGTTCTTGATGTTGAACGCCGGATGCTCCATCAACTGACGAACACGCTCCAGACCACCCGGCAACGTGCTGCCCGCCTGGACACTGAACCACTGATCCATGACCAGCGGATTGTCTTTGAAGTGCTCGGCAAAACTCGCCAGCGCCCGGGCTTTGTCTTCTTCATAGGGCGAGTTGACCAACACCGCCAACGCCGTCAGGCGTTCGGTCATGTTGTCGCTGGTCTCGAATTGTTCAAGCGTCGCCGCCAATACTTCCGGCTTGCCGCTGAGCATCAGGTACGACAGCGCAATGTTCTGCAACGCGCGACGCGCAAAATGCTCCGCCTCAGCCACATACGGGGTCTTCTTCGACAGGTCACGGTTGGCCTGATAACGCAGCCACAACGCTTCGAACAAACCCTCAGCCAATTGCTTGCGGGCAAACTCGCGAGCGATATGGATGGCATCGACGTCAGCCACTTCGCTGATTTCAGTCAGGTACGCCTCGCCCGGCAGCGAAAGCATCTCCGCAACCATCGCCTGGTCCAGCGTCTCGTCGGACAGCACGGTGCGCAAGGCAGAAATCAGGCGCTGATCCAGCACCAGTTTCTCGCCCTTCTGCTGCTGAGCGATCAGCTCCTGCAGCACCTGCACCGACAATTGCTGACCGGCATCCCAACGGTTGAAACCGTCGCTGTCGTGCTGCATCAGGAACATCAGTTGATCGCGGTTGTACGGGAAGCTCAGTTTCACCGGTGCCGAGAAGCCGCGCAGTAACGAAGGCAGCGGCTGTTCGGCGATGTCGACGAAGGTGAAGGTCTGCTCGGCTTCGGTCACCGAAATGACCCGCGAAGTACCCTGAACGCGGTCTTCTCCGGAAAGACGCAACGCAATGGCCGCCCCTTTCGAATCCAGCAGGCCCAATTCCACAGGAATCACGAACGGCAGTTTTTCCACCTTGTCCGGGGTTGCCGGGCAGCTCTGGCGGAAGGTCAGGCTGTAGGTTTTCGCTGCCGCATCGTAAGACTCGCTCACCGCCAGACGCGGCGTACCGGCCTGGCTGTACCAGCGTTTGAACTGGGTCAGGTCGACACCGTTGGCATCTTCCATGGCTTTGATGAAGTCATCGCACGTCACGGCCTGGCCGTCATGGCGTTCGAAGTACAAGTCGCTGCCTTTGCGGAAGCCTTCGGCGCCGAGCAAGGTGTGGATCATGCCGACCACTTCCGAACCCTTTTCGTACACGGTCAGGGTATAGAAGTTGGAAATCTCGATGAAGCTGTCCGGGCGCACGGCGTGAGCCATGGGACCTGCGTCTTCGGCAAACTGATGGGTACGCAGATAAGCCACGTCCTGGATGCGCTTCACGGTGGCCGAGTTCATATCGGCGGAGAAACCAGAATCGCGGAACACGGTGAAGCCTTCCTTGAGCGACAACTGGAACCAGTCGCGGCAGGTCACGCGGTTGCCCGACCAGTTGTGGAAGTACTCGTGGGCGACGATCGCTTCTACACGCTGGTGCGCGGCGTCGGTCGCGGTTTCGGCGCGGGCCAGCACGGCGCTGGAGTTGAAGATGTTGAGGCCCTTGTTCTCCATGGCGCCCATGTTGAAGTCGTTGACCGCGACAATCATGAAGATGTCCAGATCGTACTCGCGACCGTAGACCTCTTCGTCCCAGCGCATCGACTTCTTCAGGCTATTCATCGCGTGCTGGCATTTGTCGATGTTTTCCGGCTCGACGTAAATGCGCAGCGCGACGGAGCGCTCACTCATGGTGGTGAAGGTGTCTTCGACGCACCACAAGTCACCGGCCACCAGCGCGAACAGGTAGGCCGGTTTCTTGAACGGGTCTTCCCAGGTCGCCCAGTGCCGGCCCTCTTCGCCAGGACCTGAGGCAATCGGGTTGCCGTTGGACAGCAACACCGGATAGCTGTGCTGCTCGGCGACGACCGTGGTGGTGAAGGTGCTCATCACGTCCGGGCGGTCGAGGTAATAAGTAATCTTGCGGAAGCCTTCGGCCTCGCACTGGGTGCAGAACATCGTGCCGGATTTGTACAGGCCTTCCAGCGCAGTGTTGGTTTCCGGGTGGATCTTGACGCTGGTATCGACCGTGAACGTGGTGCTGGTCGGGTGCAGGGTCAGGTGGTTTTCGGTCAATTGGTAGTCGGCTGCGCTCAACTCGTTGTCGGCCAGGGTGACCGACAGCAGTTCGAGTTGCTGGCCATCCAGCACCAGCGGCGGCAGGCCCGGGCCACGATCAGGATTACGGCGCATCACCAGTTGCGCATGGACCAGGCTGTGGTCCTCGAACAACTCGAAGGTCAGGTGCGTCTCGTCGATCAGGTACTCGGGCGCCTGATAGTCCTTCAGGTAAATCATCTTCGGTTGTTCGGTGCGCATGCTGGAGTCCTTACTGATGCACGGCGAGCTGATAAGCCGTGTATTTACGAATATTGATCACGCCGGTGTCAAAAATCAGGTACTGGCCCTTGATCCCCAACAGCGTGCCTTCGGCAATCGGATTCTTGTCCAGGTTGAAGCTGACGATCTTGGCCGGGTATTGCTCGACCGGATAGCGGATTTCGAGGACGTCTACATCGGCAATAGTCTGGATTGCTTGTAGGCCGAATCGTTCCTGCAAACCTTGCAACCCTTCGGCGCAACTGTCGAACAACTGATCGCGGACCTCGGCCAGGTTCACCGACACCGCGTCGCCCTTGAGTAAAGCACGCCAATTGGTCTTGTCCGCCACTTGACTGCGGAACAGGTCTTCGACGAAACCCGATTGCTGGCGGGTCGAGACGCGCATGATTGGCAATGCCTGACGGGCGCCCTGGTCGATCCAGCGAGTCGGCAGTTGGGTGGCACGGGTAATCCCAACCTTAACCCCGGATGAGTTCGACAGATACACAATGTGATCGGTCATGCAGAACTTCTCGCCCCACTCCGGCTCACGGCAAGTGCCAGCGTCGTAGTGGCAACGCTCCGGGCTCATGATGCAGAGATCGCACTGCGCCAGTTTCGTCATGCACGGGTAGCAATAGCCCTGGCTGAAACTGGTTTTGGTCTTGCGCCCGCAATGGGAGCAATGGATCGCCCCCAGGTATTCCAGACGCACCGTGGAGCCGATCAATGGATTGACCGGCACCTCGACGTCATCCAGACGAAACGCGTATTGCACGTTCGGCCCGTCAAGGCGCGCCGACATTTTGCTGATTGCACCGCGGCCAATCTCAATCAATGGACGGCATCCGACTTGAACAGGATGTTCGGCACGCTGATCGACTTCGAACTGCATTCCTGCGGGCCCATGTAGCCAGTACGCTCTTCCTCGGGCAGGTTCTGGATTTCCCAGGCGATCATCGCTTGCAACGACAGTTCGCGTTGCTCGGCGGTGAGTTTGCCACCGTCGGACCATTTGCCGATTTCCACCGCCAGTTTCAGGCTCTGGTAAATATCGGGGGTGATGTTTTGAATCATTTCGTTAAAAGAGGACATCAAGGGCTCCGCTCTTTAATACATAACTGATTTAGACGGCCAGTTTACGGCGGTTGTACAAACCACCCAACAAACCGGTCAAGCATCCGACGAGCAACCCGCTGACGTGGGCGGCGTTTGCGATTTCACCGAAACCGATCATCGAGACCAGCCCCGACAGGCACAGCACCAGCCACACCAGCATCATGACCAGCACACCGCGCGGCAGGCGATAAGCCGGGTTCGGCGACAACAACTGGAAAATCCAGCAATGCCCGAGCAAGCCGTACAGCACACCGGACAACCCGCCAAACAAGGTCGGACCGCTGAAAACAAACTGGGCGTAGTTGGAAACCAGGCTGAAGAGCAAGGTCAGGCCGATCAGGTTGATGCTGCCCTGGCGCGACTCGATACGCCGGCCCAGCTCCCAGTACCACATGCCGTTCATGGCCAGGTGCAGGATGCTGAAGTGGATCAGCATCGGCGTCACCAGGCGCCACCACTGCCCCGCCGCCAGGCTGTCAGCCAAGGGCACAAAATGGATGTACTCGCCGACAATGCGGAAATCGAGGAAGGTCAGCCAGCGCAGCGTGTCGAGGTTTTCGCCCAGCAGCGTCACCGCACCGACAATCAGGCTCAGCAGCAACACCAACCCGGTCGCCTTGGCATGACGCAGCTGCTCGACGAAACCGGGCCGCTTGGTGGTTTGCGCGACCGGAATGTCCAGCTGCTGATCCGGGTCGCCCGCCGGGAAACGTTCATATAAGGAGCGAACGTCTTCGCTGATATTGGCCGGCACCCACAGCACCTGCTCGCCCGCCTCTTCGCTGACCCGATGCGGCACCTGCATGCGTTGCAACAATTTGACGAACCCACTCAAATCCACCGCCAGCGGCAGACGTAAAACGGCAACGGTACTCATTGCAGCACCTCCGGCCGCTCGACATCGACCCAGACAAATTTTTGCGGGTCGAGACGGGTTTCCTGATCCAGACGATAGGCGACCAGTTTGCCGTAAAGCACCGCGCTGTAATCCAGGCAGGCCAGGTTCGGGCGGATCGGTGCCGGTTTACCGCTGCGCCAGTAGTGCCCAACGAACAACAGCGGCTCATCGACGCCGTAACGCAGCAAGGTATTTTTTTCGGTGGACGACAGTGGCGTCTGGGCCACGGGGTCGGGCAAGGCGTCAGGCTGGAACACAATGTCTCCGTAGGTTTGCGGGTCATCTTCCCAGAACTTGGTGCGGAAGAACGATCGCGTCAGGCCATCGCCGCTGGTCATGGTCAGCCCGTGGGGTAGACGCATGTCGGTGCCACGCAGCAAGCGATCGAACACGGTGCAGGCGAAACTGCCCGGCACGGCGGAGGCCTGGAGGAAATGTTCGTCGACGCAGCCATTGGGGAACAGCGCTCGCAGCGGTTCGATCAGGCCGGAATCCCAGCAGGCGTGCACCACCCGGAATCGTCCGGCATCCACGAACAAGGGCAATTCGTAGAACCATTGCTGGAAGTCATGCCAGTCACCGGGATGATCTTCAAACTGGGTCAGGGTTTCACCGAGCAGGCGCGCGTGACGCGGCGTGTGTTCGCGCACGAACTGCTTGCCGCTGCCCGGCGGCGCCGGCGTGGCCCAGCCAAGGGCGTTGAATTCATGGTTGCCCATGATGCACAGCGCCTGACCGGCCTCGACCATGTCGTGGACGATGTGCAGCGCCTCGCGAATCCGCGGGCCGCGGTCAATGATGTCACCGACGAACACCGCCATGCGCGACGGATGCCGCCAGACGCCACCTTGTTTGTGGTAACCGAGCCGGTCGAGCAAGTGCTCAAGGGTCAGAGCGCAACCGTGCACGTCACCGATCAGGTCGTAGCTACGCGCGGGATCGAGCATCAGTCGCCTCCACCACCCAACCGGCTGCCCCAGCCAAGCTTGGTCCGGCAGACCTCATAGTAGTTGTGGTCGAGCGGGTGAATCAGCCGCAGCTTCTGGGCTTTTTTGCTGATGGTGATGGTGTCACCCGGCGCGCAGGTGAAATGGTTCTGCCCGTCACAGGAGACTTGCGGGTAAATTTGCATATCTTTGGACACGACGATTTTCAGCTCACTGTTGCCATCGACCACAATCGGCCTGCCCGACAAGGTATGGGGGTACATCGGCACAATCACAATAGCATCGAGCTTGGGGTGCATGATCGGTCCGCCCGCCGACAGCGCGTAGGCGGTCGAACCGGTGGGCGTGGCGACGATCAGGCCGTCAGCCTTCTGGCTGCAGACGAACTGGCCGTCGATGTACAGCTCGAATTCGATCATCCGCGTCGATTTGCCGGGGTGCAGCACCACGTCGTTCAGTGCGTCGCCCTGGCCGATGGCCTCGGCGTGGCGTCGCACTTCGGCTTGCAGCAGGAAGCGGTTTTCCACCAGATAGTGGCCGTCGAGCACTTCGGCGACTTTGACTTCCAGTTCATCAGGGCGAATATCGGTCAGGAAGCCGAGGCTGCCGCGGTTGATGCCGAGCACCGGAATATTGTGTCGGGCCAAGGCACGCGCGGCGCCGAGCAGGCTGCCGTCACCGCCGACCACAATCACCATGTCACATACTTCGCCGAGCATCTTGCGTGACGAGGTTTGCAGGCCATGACCCGGCAGGACTTCGGCGATGGTGTCTTCGAGGATCACGTGCAGGTGACGATCGAGCAGAAACCGTTTCAGTCGGCGGACGGTATCCAGCACCTGCGAACTGCCCAGGCGACCGATGATGCCGATATTACGAAATTGCTCCATGAGGTTCCTGCGCGACGGTGAAAAACTCGATTATGGTCGAAAGCGCGGGATAGACAAAATCCTTTCAGCCACAAGGGTGTACTCATGTTTAGGGCTATGCTCGCAAGATGATCCTATTTCCCGATTTGCTCCAGTTACCCCACCAGTTGCGCCACCCCGAAGTGCGCGACCTGGCCTGGGTCATCCTCGCGCCGCCGATGCTCGACATCACCCCGTGGCCGCAACGCCATCCGCTGGCCGGCAGCGACTGGGTGCGGGCGCCGGAGCGGCTGGAACAGTGGCTGAGACAACTCGACCGTGACAGTTATGACTTGCTGCACTGGCTGGCACAGGCCAGGACCCGGCGACTGGGCCTGTATTACGAAAGACTGTGGCAATACGCCGTGCGTCATGCGCCGGGTATCGAGTTGATTGCCGCCAACATGCCGATCCGCCGCGAAGGCCACACGCTGGGTGAGCTGGACATGCTGTTGCGCGACCGTGATGGCGTGCATCACCTGGAACTGGCAATCAAACTTTATCTGGGCCCGCAGAAGGGTGACGGACACGACACGGCGCAGTGGCTCGGGCCGGGTTGTCATGATCGTCTGGACCGCAAACTGGCGCACCTGACGCAACATCAGTTACCGATTTCCGCCCGACCAGAAAGCCGCGAGGTGCTGGCGGCGCTGGATATCCAGCAGTTCAGCGCGCATTTGTGGCTGGGCGGCTATCTGTTGTATCCGTGGCCAGGACAAGCCGAACCACCCAACGGCGCGCATCCGCAGCATTTGCGCGGCAGCTGGCTGCATCAGAAGGACTGGGCGGATTTTGTCGTGCAGCGCCCGTTCGGCCGCTGGCAACCCCTGCCCCGCCATGCCTGGCTGGCGCCGGCGCATTATCCGGTGGAACAGACCTGGAATACCGAGCAGTTGAATGCGTGGCTCAACGATCTGGAGCCTTTGGCCCCGGCGCAGTTGATGGTGCGGCTGATCGAGAATGCAGAGGGAGATTGGGAGGAAGCGGAGCGGTTGTTTCTGGTGGCGGATCTTTGGCCGAATGTGCCGGGTAGTGGTTGAGATTTGTAGTGGCTGGACTGGCCCCTTCGCGGGCAAGCCTCGCTCCTACAGGATTTCTGCGCTCACCAAATCCCTGTAGGAGCGAGGCTTGCCCGCGAAGGGGTCGCCCCGGTCTAGATGGACAACCGCAAAGCCAAAGCCGCCAAGGTCACCAACAAAACCGGCACCGTCAACACAACCCCGACCTTGAAGTAATACCCCCAGCCAATCTGAATATTCTTGCGCTGCAGCACATGCAACCACAGCAACGTCGCCAGGCTACCAATCGGGGTAATTTTCGGCCCCAGATCGCTGCCAATAACGTTGGCATAAATCATCGCCTCCTTCACTGCCCCTGTGGCCTGGCTTGCATCGATCGACAGCAAACCAATCAACACTGTCGGCATGTTGTTCATCATCGACGACAACAGCGCCGTCAGCACGCCCGTGCCCATGGCCGCGCCCCAAACGCCGTAATTCGCAAACCCATCCAGCCACCCGGCCAGATACCCGGTAAGCCCGGCATTGCGCAGGCCATACACCACCAGGTACATGCCCAGAGAGAAAATCACGATCTGCCACGGTGCTTCTTTAATTACCTTGCGCGTGGAAATCTTGTGGCCACGGGCGGCGATGGCCAGCAGCAACGCCGCGCACACGGCGGAAATGGCGCTGATCGGAATGCCCAGCGGTTCAAGGGCAAAGCAGCCGAGCAGAAGAATCACCAGCACCACCCAACCGGCATAAAACGTGGTCTTGTCATGGATCGCGGTTGACGGAAGTTCCAGTTGTTCGGGGTCGTAATCCTTGGGAATGTCACGACGGAAAAACCACATCAGCATCGCCAGCGTGGCGGCGACACTGACGAAGTTGACCGGAATCATGACCGCCGCATAACGGTTGAAGGTGATATTGAAGAAGTCCGCCGAAACGATGTTCACCAGGTTCGACACCACCAACGGCAGGCTCGCGGTGTCGGCGATGAAACCGGCGCCCATCACGAACGCCAGGGTGGCGGCCGGGGAAAAGCGCAGCGCCAGCAGCATGGAAATCACAATCGGCGTCAGAATCAGCGCCGCGCCGTCGTTGGCAAACAATGCCGACACCAGCGCGCCGAGCAGCACCATATAAGCAAAGAGTTTGCGCCCGCTGCCCCGCCCCCAGCGGGCCACGTGCAAGGCTGCCCAGGCAAAGAACCCCGCCTCGTCCAGCAGCAGACTGATGATGATCAGTGCCACGAAGGTGCCGGTGGCGTTCCAGATGATCTGCCACACAATCGGGATGTCACCCAGGTGCACCACCCCGAAAATCAGCGCCAGCACTGCGCCGAATACCGCACTCCAGCCCACTCCCAGGCCTTTGGGTTGCCAGATCACCAGGGTGATTGTCAGCAGAAAAATCAGCGACGCGATGAGCATGCGGAGCAGCCTTTAAAGAAAAATCGGGGGATTAGCAGCAGCGTACCGGGCGATCAGCCATAGCCTGCAAACGGTCGACATCAGCGGCCAGCCACTCAGCGTGATCGGCCAGTGCGCCCTGCAACAGCGTGATGACCCACGGCGACAATTGCGGGTGCAGGCGATAAAAAACCCACTGCCCCTGACGCCGGTCCGTCAGCAATCCATTGCTGCGCAACTGCGCCAGATGACGGGAGATCTTTGGCTGGCTAAGCTCCAGCCCGGCCGTCAACTCACACACGCACAACTCGCCTTCGCGGGCGATCAACAGTGCGATTCGACTGCGGGTGTCATCGGCCAGGGCCTTGAAGATATCGACGGGGTTGCGAGAGCTGGACATGAAGGAACACGCCTCTGGACAAACGAGGCGTGAATATATGGAATTTCGAATATGCAGTAAAGCAAAGACTGAAAACTTGGTCTTTGTAGCAGCTGCCGAGCAACGCGAGGCTGCGTCCGGCGACGTAGTCGTCGTGAAATCAGACCCTGCGGTGCATCAGGAAAACCGCACTCGCAAGGTTTACGACGACTTCGTCGCCGAACGCAGCCTCGCGCTGCTCGGCAGCTGCTACACGGGTTTTCCAGTCACTCTTTTTTGTGTTGCTCGACCCACTTTCCATAAGCATCGATAAACTTTTGCAAGAACGGCCTCACCGATTCGGACAATTTGCCCGCCTCATCGAACGCCGAACCCGCACCACTCAGGTAGGCTTCCGGTTGCTGCATGCACGGCACGTCCAGAAACACCATGGACTGGCGCAAATGATGGTTGGCCCCAAACCCGCCGACAGCGCCCGGTGAAACGCTGATCACCGCTCCTGGCTTGCCGCTCCATGCGCTCTTGCCATACGGGCGCGATCCCACGTCGATCGCATTCTTCAGCGGCGCCGGCACCGAGCGGTTGTATTCAGGGGTGACGAACAGCACTGCGTCGGATGAACTCACTTGTTGTCGGAAAGTGCTGTAGGCTGCCGGCGGTGAAGTTCCATCGATGTCTTCGTTGTAGAGCGGCAGATCGCCGATTTCGACGATGGTGAGCTTGAGATTGTCAGGCGCCAGGTCGGCCAGGGCCAGTGCAACCTTGCGGTTGATCGATTCCTTTCTCAAGCTGCCGACCAGTACGGCGATCGTGTAGACGTTGCTCATGGAAGATTCTCGACTGTTCGGTGGAAAGACTTGTAGTTATAGATGACGATTCACCCAGTGGGCTGTTGAATTCACCGCCCATGACTATTTTTTTCCTGTAGGAAAACTTACTTCGCTTAACCACGGTCTACAGAACCGCAAATTGAGTGATTTATCTCCAGAGGTTCTAAGCAGATGGCAGCAGTACTCGTCGGTCAGTTCCATGCAAGAGACGCGGAAGGCCGCGTTTATTCCGTGCATGAGTTCCAGGAATCCACCCCCTCGCATGACGGCCTCACTGGCTCGGTGCCTGTGACCACCTACAAACTGGCCATTGGCGATCGCGTCAACAAGCTCGACGACAACCAATTTCTGCTGGTGCAATCGAACATCACCATCGTGCGCGAGCCTGACACCTACGTCGGCAGCCGGCCGGAAACCACCACCGCCTCATAACCCTGCGTTATGAGCAGAAGTCATATGCGCGCACTTGAGTTAGGATTCAGTCACTGACTCCCTCACCTGCTGAACATGGACTTCACGCATGCGTTTACGTCATATCGAAGTGATCCACGCGCTCCTGCAGACCGGTCACCTGGGCACCGCCGCCGAATGGCTGCAGTTGCCGGTGGCCGAGGTTGAAAGCATTCTGCGCGACGCCGAGGACCAGTTGGGATTCATGCTGTTTTCCAGCGTGCGTGGACGTCTGCAGGCAACACGTGAGGCGCGGGAGCTACAGGTTGAAATCGCCCACGTCTACGACGCGCTTGAGCCGGTCCAGCGAATGGCCAGCAGCCTCAAGCAATATCAGGCGCACCCGCTGCGCATCATCTGCACCCCGCCGTTGGCGCAACAGTTGTTGCCCCACAGCATCGCGGCCCTGCGCCGACGCCTTCCCGATGCGCCTTGCACCCTGCTGAGCCAACCCACCCGCGAGATCGTCAGAAGCCTGCTGCTGCGTGAAAGCGATCTGGGGCTGAGCCTGCATGATCCCGACCACGCCGACATTCATTGCCAGGTGATTGCCCAGGGCAAACTTCAGCTATTGGCGCCCCATGGCTGGCTGCAACCGAAACAGAAGTACATTTCGTTGCAGGACCTGGCCGGCCAGTCGATGGTTGGCCTGGAAGGTCATGATCCGCTGAGCCCGGCGCTCGATAATAAATTGCATGCCTTGCGCCCTGCCCCGGTCATCCAGACGCGGGTGCAGACTCATCAAATGATGCGCAGCATGGTCGAGGCCGGCGAAGGCCTGGCGATCGTCGACCCGTTTACCGCCCTCGGCGCCAAGTCGAGCGGGCTGGATGCTTGCCCGCTGGCGCCTGCGGTACCGATCAGCCTGTATGCCCTGACCCTGAAGAACGGCGAGCCAATGCCCGCCGTTCAGGTGCTGCTGGAGATCATCACGGTACAAGCCGCGGCGATGTTGTCGAGCTGAGCGGATTTTCCAGCGGATTATCGAACAAGCGATACCAGAACAGCGCCACTTCGGCGGTATTCGGGTCAATGCCGCGATAACGCAGATGATCGATCCCGCCAATCACAAAACCACAGCGCTCATACAGTCGACAGGCACCCAGATTGTTGTTCTGGGTTTCGAGCATGATGCCCGGCAGTTTCTTCTTGCGGCTCCAGAACTGCGCCACGTCCAGCAACGCCTTGGCCACACCGTGCCGGCGCGCCGGCGCATGCACGGCCAACTCGTCGATATGAGCGAAGCCGTTCCAATTGGTGCTGACCACCAGATGGCCGACGGGCTCGTCATCGAGATAAGCCATGAACACCGCACTGTCGGCCGCATCGCGGAAACTGCTGAACTCTTCGGGATCAATGCCGTAGCACTTTCGATAAGGGGTGATCGGCGTTACCGGCCACTGCTCCACTGGCTTGCCGATTTCGGCTGCGCCATAGGCCGCGACTTCAAAACTGAAGTCGCTGCCCCAGATATAAGGCGCGAAACCCTCGTCGGCGACACGCACCGAGAGGCCTGGGTATTTGGGATTCATGATCGGTTGCATGCTGGGAAAGGTCCTCACTCCTTGATGCAATCAACGGTGTAAAGCCGTCCATTGCCCTCGTCTTCGTGTTGCAGTCCATGCACATCAGCGACAAACCCGGGGAAACTACTATCGAACGTGCGAGCAAACGACAGGTAATCGATGATCGACCGGGTCGACTCGGTGAACCGCTCACCCGGCATGATCAACGGGATACCTGGCGGATACGGCACCAGCATCACCGCGGCAATTCGCCCCTCCAGGGCATCGATCGATACCGCCTCCACTTCACCACGCACCAAATGATCATAGGCGTCCGCCGGCTTCATGGCGATTTCCGGCAGCACGGTGTACATGCGCTTGAGGTGTTTAGCCGTAGCATTGCTGCGATAACAGGCGTGCAATTGATCGCACAAATCCCGCAAACCCATGCCTTGATAACGCGCGACGTTCTGTTGCGCCACGCACGGCAGGCACGTAGCCAGACTGACATTGGCGTCGTAACTGCGCTTGAACTCCAGCAACTCGGTCAGCAGCGTGCTCCATTTGCCTTTGGTGATGCCCATCGAGAACAGCACCAGGAATGAATAGAGGCCAGTCTTCTCGACCACCAACCCACGTTCCCACAGAAACTTGCTGACCACCGCCGCCGGAATCCCGCGCTCGCTCAGTGCACCACCCGCCGTCAGGCCGGGCATGACCAGGGTGACCTTGATCGGGTCGAGCAACACGTAATCGTCGGTCACGCCACCAAAGCCGTGCCAGTCGGCGTCGGGTTGCAGCAGCCAGTCTCCGGTGACAACACGGTCGATGCCTTCCACCGAGGGCGGCTGCCAGATGGAAAACCACCAGTCATCCGCAGCGATGTGCTGACGCAAATTGGCCAGGGCCCGGCGAAAGCTCAGCGCCTCGTCGAACATCTCCTGCAACAGCGAGCTCCCGGCCGGGCCTTCCATCATCGCCGATGCGACGTCCAGCGACGCGATGATGCTGTACTGCGGCGATGTCGAGATATGCATCATGAACGCTTCATTGAAGCGGTCGCGGTCCAGTTGCCGCGCACCGCCGTCCTGAACATGAATCATTGAAGCCTGGCTAAACGCGGCCAACAGCTTGTGCGTGGAGTGCGTGGTGAAAACCAGCGGACTGTCTTCAGTACGGGACGTGCCCATGCCGTAACGGCCGGCGAAAAACTCGTGGAACGCCGCGTAGGCATACCAGGCCTCGTCGAAATGCAGGACCTCGACGCTGTTGCCCAGTTTCTGCTTGATCAACTCGGCGTTGTAGCACAGGCCGTCGTAGGTCGAATTGGTCACCACGGCCAACTTGACCTTGGGCTCACGGCCCTGGGTCAGCGGGCTGGCGTTGATCTTGGCCTGAATCGACTCGCGGCTGAATTCGCTCAGCGGAATCGGGCCGATGATCCCCAGTTCATTGCGCTCCGGGCACAGGTACAGCGGAATCGCGCCGGTCATGATGATCGAGTGCAGCACCGACTTGTGGCAGTTGCGGTCCACTAGCACCAGGTCGTCGCGAGCGACCATCGAATGCCAGACGATTTTGTTGGCGGTCGAGGTGCCATTGATCACGAAAAAGGTGTGGTCGGCGCCGAAATTGCGCGCCGCCCTGGCTTCCGCCTCGGCTAGTGGACCTGTGTGATCGAGCAACGAGCCCAATTCCGGCACCGATACCGACAGGTCCGAACGCAGGGTGTTTTCCCCAAAGAACTGGTGAAAGGCCTGGCCGACCGGGCTCTTGTGATACGCCACGCCGCCGCCATGTCCGGGGGTGTGCCAGGAATAATTGGAGTCGGCGGTGTGTTGCACCAGCGCCTTGAAAAAGGGCGGGAGCAGACCATCAAGGTATTTGCGGGCCGCCCGGGCCACTTGCCGGGCGAGGAAGGGCACGGTGTCTTCGAACAGATAGAGAATGCCGCGCAGCTGATTGAGCTCGGCCATGGCGTCGGCCGGAGCGTTTTCCAGCGTTACTTGTTCGCCCAGCGCGAAGATCGGCAAGTCCGGCGCACGCACCCGCGCCAGGCCGATCAGCTCAGCCATATTGTGTAACAGATGCGAATGGGCGCTGGCGTCTTCAGCGGCAATCAACATGCAGGAGAGGCCGTGATGGGTCGAAGCAACCAGCCGTCCTTCGGTGTAATCCACCGCCGAAACAATGCTGAAGCCTTCCTGCTCCAGCTCCCGGGCGATGCCACGCACGCGATCGCCGGCGACGGTGTCGGCCTTGATGTCGCGGTGGACGATCAAAACCGGGAATTTCAAATCTTTATACATGGGGCTCAGTGTCCTGAGGCTGCAGACCGTGGCCTGCCAATATGCTCAGGGTAGAGGGTTGAAGCGGATGTGGCGAGCGTCGATGCCCCGAAGCGGGTCAATGAGTGCACCATCATGTGGCCATCAAACACTAGCTGAAATAGAGACGCTGGCCCTTTGTAGCAGCTGCCGAGCTGCGCGAGGCGGCGTCCGGCGACGAAGTCGTCGTGAGACCATTCCCGCGGAGTGCCAGGAAAATCGCATTCGCAGGGTTTACGACGACTTCGTCGCCGGACGCCGCCTCGCGCAGCTCGACAGCTGCTACAGGCCACGTGTGCCGGTTCTACTCAACAAATGCCTGGCCACGATATTTGACAGGTCAAGCCTGCGCCTTGGCCTCGACCAGTTGCTGCCACAGCGATGGGGCGCCGGCGGACTTGGCGATGGCTTCCAGACGCGCTACGTGCCGGGCCAGGTCGTCTTCGCTGGCGGGGATGATCCGGGTCGGCTGGCGATCGGCTGGCAAGCGGCGGATTTCGGTGGCTGAGTTGTCCGCGCCTTCGCCGGAACCGTTGCCATCGGACGCATTACCGGCCAGCGACAGGCTGGTCTGGCCGCCGGTCATGGTCAGGTAAACGTCGGCGAGGATCTCGGAGTCGAGCAAGGCGCCGTGGAGTTCACGGCCAGAGTTGTCGACGCCATAACGTTTGCACAACGCATCGAGGCTGTTGCGCTGTCCCGGGTGACGTTCCCGGGCCATCATCAGGGTGTCGAGGATCGAGCAATGCTGCGTGATGTCCGCACGATCGTGCTGGCCCATCAAGGCGAATTCGTTGTTGATGAAGCCAACGTCGAACGCCGCGTTATGGATGATCAGCTGCGCGCCCTTGATGAATTCGAAAAACTCATCGGCCACTTCAGTGAAACGCGGTTTGCCCACGAGGAATTCGTTGGTGATGCCGTGGACGCCGATGGCGCCTTCGTCACTCTCGCGATCCGGTTGCAGGTAAACGTGGAAATGCCGGCCCGTGAGGCGCCGACCGATCAACTCGACACAACCGATTTCGATAATCCGGTGGCCGTCGGTCACCGGCATGCCGGTGGTTTCGGTATCGAGTACAACGGATCTGGTGGCCATCAGTGCTCAGCTCTCAACGGGTCAATCGTGCAAAAGCGGCGATGTTAACACGCTCGCGGGATCCGGCGCGCGCACAGCCAGGTGACTGACGCTCATGCAGTTTTTAACAAACATTAGCAATGTTCATAAAGTCTGGAGTAGTACGGCTTGTTAGCGTGCGGTGCTTGTTTCCAAGGGATTGAGTCCGCCATGAAGACCGCACGATTTCTATTATTGAGTACCTGCTTGTGGGGTACGGGCGCGCAGGCCACCAGTTTGGTGATCAGTACTGACGTGACGGTTAGTTTGACGCTGAGCTCGAGCAAAGGCACGAGCGGGTCATTCAGCGATGACAAGATTGTGCTGGCGGCGAAAGATGATGCGGCAGCGTTTGTGGCGAGCGAGGGGGCGATCCGCGGGGCGCGGATCGAGGCGGCGTTTTTGCGGATTCGTGGGGTGATTCCGGAAAAGTCCTATACCGACCAACAACTGGCGAGTGCGATCTTGATGCTGTGAACCCGTCACATGATCGTTCCCACGCTCTGCGTGGGAATACTTCAAGGGACGCTCCGCGTTCCAATGGGACGCAGAGCGTCCCGGGCTGCATTCCCACGCGGAGCATGGGAACGATCAGTCTGAGGCTCAAGCTTGTTTGTACCCGCGCACTTCATCCACGCCACGGTTGGCCAGTTGGTCGGCCCGTTCGTTGCCGTGGTGGCCGATGTGCCCGCGCACCCATTTCCAGGTGACGTTGTGGCGGTTGACCTGCTCGTCCAGCAATTTCCACAAGTCAGCGTTTTTGACCGGTTCCTTCGCCGCCGTTTTCCAGCCGCGCTTCTTCCAGTTGTCCATCCACTCGTTGATGCCCTTCATCACGTACTGGGAGTCGGTCACCAGCAGCACGTCGCAGGAACGCTTGAGCTCCTCCAGGCCGCGGATCGCGCCCATCAGCTCCATGCGGTTGTTGGTGGTATTGGCTTCGCCGCCCCACAGTTCCTTTTCCACGCCTTTGCACACCAGCAATGCGCCCCAGCCGCCAGGGCCAGGGTTGCCTTTGCAGGCGCCGTCGGTGAACAGTTCTACGCTATCGCTCATGCCAATCTATCCAGAAAATGCGGTGGCTCGCCGATCAGTGACCGACGATGCCCGAGGCCGGGGCGAACCCGGCCGGGAAATAAAGAGTGTCTTACGGTTCGATGTTGCGACGGTTGACCTTGGCCATCGGCAATGGAATCAGCTTGCCCATCGGTTCGCGCCGCTCCTGACGGACCGGCCGCAGGCCCACCACGATCTTGCGCGCCACCAATAAATAGAAGCCGCCACCCGACAGTTGCCAGTCACCAGCCTTGCGCTCCCAACCGGCCAAACGAGCCTGCCAGGCGGGTGACGCAAGCGGCGGACGATAGCACCCGAAGCGGCGTTTCTCCAGCGCGAAGCCCAGTAGATTCAGCCAGTCGCCGACCCGCGACGGCGAGATGCAGCGCGCCTTGCGCAACCCATCGTGGGCAAACACATGGCGCAAACCCCAGCTGCTCCACGGATTGATCCCGATGATCAGCAGATGCCCGCCGGGCCGTACGCTGCTCGCGGCTTCACGCAGCAAACCGTGGGGTGACAGGCAGAAATCCAGACCATGCTGCATCACCACCACATCAGCGGCGTGCTCGCTCAACGGCCAGGCCTGCTCTTCGCAGACGATCTCGACACCCGGCAACGGTGCACCGAGCCGCACATTGCGTTGTACTTGCGGTGCAGACGGTGGCGTCTGGGCGGACGGACCGTAATGCACCAGGTAGCCACCGAAGAAGCGGCCCAGCTCGTCTTCGAGCATGCGTCGTTCTTCGTCCAGCAAAAATTGCCCGATGGGGCCGGACAGCCATTCACGGGCTGCGCTGATCAATGCCAGCCAGTCAGGATCGGCCTGAGCGAACGCTTTATCGGTCATTGCATTCTCCAACGCGCCAGGAAGTTCTAAGATGCGCCATTGTTTTCCGCTTGGCGAATTCGACGATGATACAGATCAGTGCCCTGCCCGCCTTCACCGACAACTACATCTGGTTGTTACAAGACCACAACACCCATCGCTGCGCTGTGGTCGATCCGGGAGATGCTGCGCCCGTGCAAGCCTGGCTGGCAGCGCATCCGGGTTGGGTATTGAGCGATATTCTGATCACTCATCACCATCATGATCATGTCGGCGGCGTCGAGCAGCTGAAAAAAGCGACGGACGCGAAAGTCTACGGCCCGGCCAGCGAAACCATCCCGATGCGGGATATGGCGCTCAAGGACAACGATCGCGTCAACGTGCTGGGCTGGGACTTCGATGTCTTCGCCGTTCCCGGACATACTCTGGGACATATTGCCTATTACCATCACGGCCTGCTGTTCTGCGGCGACACCCTCTTTGCCGCCGGTTGCGGGCGCTTGTTCGAAGGCACGCCAGAGCAGATGCACACCTCGCTGAGCCGCCTCGCTGCCCTGCCTGAAGATACGCTGGTCTATTGCACCCACGAATACACCCTGAGCAACCTGAAGTTTGCCGCAGCGGTCGAACCGGGCAACCCGGACACTGCCGCACGTCTGGAAAAAGTCACCGCGCAACGTGAAGCCGGAATCATGACGCTGCCCTCTACTCTGGCGCTTGAAAAGCAGACCAACCCCTTTTTGCGTGTCGACGAAACATCCGTTAAAGAAAAAGTGGACGAACGGAATGGAACCCAAAACCGGGCTCCGAGTGCGGTCTTTGCTGCTCTTCGGGCTTGGAAAGATAAGTTCTAACTAGCCGGCCCGTTGGTACAAAAATTCTGAATGGTTGACCGCAAGGGGTACGCTTTCTAGAATCGCCCGACATTTTTGCCCGGAACTTACTTCCAGCCAATGTCGTCATCTATTCGTAAAGCCATCAATTCAGACGCATTGACCCGCTTGGCTCAAGCCATAGCGGTGGCTGTGTCCGCCACTCTGGCGGGCTGTTCCAGCCATGTGCCGCAGACCGAAGCGACACACGTTCCGAATATTGCCGCGCGAGCCAAGCAGAAAACTATCTGGCTTAGCGAAAAGCCGACTCCACAAATTCCACAAGATGTCTGGGAGCGCATGCGGCAGGGCTTCCAGTTGCAGGACAGCCTGGGCGTCAACCCGCGCATCGAGCAACAGCGCCTGTGGTTCGCCAGTAACCCGTCCTTCCTCGAAAACGCCGGTGAACGTGGCAGCCTCTACATTCATTACATCGTCGAACGCCTTGAAGAACGCAACATGCCGCTGGAACTGGCGCTGTTGCCGGTGATTGAAAGCGCCTACAACCCGATGGCCTATTCCCGGGCCAACGCGGTTGGCTTGTGGCAATTCATCCCCTCCACCGGGCGTTACTTCAACCTGCGTCAGACCCGTTTCTATGATGGCCGTCGCGACATCACCGCCTCGACCACCGCGGCCATGGATTACCTGACCCGCCTGCACGACATGTTCAACGGTGACTGGTTGCTGGCCCTGGCAGCCTACAACGCGGGTGAAGGCACGGTCAGCCGCGCCATCGAGCGCAACGAAAAACTTGGCCTGCCAACCGATTACTGGAACCTGCCGCTGCCAGCGGAAACCCAGGCTTATGTGCCGAAGTTGCTGGCCTTGTCCCAGGTCGTGCTGGCCCCCGAAGCCTACGGCGTGAACCTCAACCCGATCGCCAACGAACCGTACTTCCAGGTCGTCGAAATCAACCAGCGCATGGACCTGTCCAAGGTTGCCGCAGTGGCCAACATCGACGAAGACGAACTGTTCCAGCTCAACCCGGCCTTCAAACAGCGCACCACCATCGACGGTCCCCAGCATTTGCTGGTGCCAACGTCCAAGGCGCAATTGCTGACCGCCAGCCTCTCGACCATGCGTCCTGAAGAGTTGATCAGCAAGAAGCAGATCAAACCGGTCTTCGAAGGTGCTGATGAATCCGAAATTGCCAGCCTCAAACGTGCCTACCGCGTGAAACGCGGCGACAACCTCGCGGCCATCGCCAAGGCCAACAAGGTCGACGTCAAGGACCTGCAGCGCTGGAACAAGATGACCGGCAAGAACCTCAAGGTCGGCCAGACCCTGGTGATGCAGGACACCAACAAGCGCAGCAGCGGCGGTCGCGTTAACACGGTCGTGGCGGCGAACAGCAAGGCAAACAGCAAGGCGTCCAAAGAAAAGCCGCAGACCCAGTACAAAGTCAAGCAAGGTGACTCGTTGTACATAGTCGCCAAGCGCTTCAATGTCGAGATGCAACACCTCAAGCGCTGGAACCCGCGTGTCGGCCAGGCGTTGAAGCCTGGGCAGATGTTGACGGTTTCTTCGCCGCGCTAAAAACGAGCCCCTGATTTTCAGGGGCTTTTTTTGCCCCCAAAGTTTTGCTCAAATCCCTGTAGCAGCCGGCGAAGCCTGCGTTCGGCTGCGCAGCAGTCGTAAAACCTGAGAATGCAGTTTTACTGAAACACCGCGCCGTCTGAATTCACGACTGCTGCGCAGCCGAACGCAGGCTTCGCCAGCTGCTACAGGGGCCGCATGTGTAATTAACAACGCATTAAGCCAGTGTCTTTTTCCTGTCGATACAAGCTGTTACTGTACGGCCCACAAAGCCCAAGCCGCCTGGATCGGATCTCTGACTTGAAGCGTCCCCTCCTCCTACTGCTGATCAGCCTGGCCTTGAGCTCCCCCGCAAGTGCGACGATCAGCGAAAGCCATGGTTATGCGCAGTTCGGCACGCTCAAGTACCCGGCCAGATTTACCCACTTCGACTGGGTCAACCCGCAAGCGCCCAAGGGCGGTACGTTGCGGGTGATGGCGTTTGGCACCTTCGATACGCTCAATCCCTACACTTTCAAGGGTTCCAGCCCGGTTTCCACGCCCAACTTCCTGCAGTACGGCATCAACGAGCTCAACGAACCGTTGATGGTCGGCACCGGCCAATACGCGCCGTCCGGCGATGAGCCGACCTCCAGTTATGGCCTGATCGCCCAATCGGTGGAATACAGCGAAGACCGCAGCTGGGTGGTGTTCAACCTGCGCCCTGAAGCGCGGTTCCACGACGGCACACCGATCACCGCCTACGACGTGGCGTTCTCCTACCGTTTGCTGCTCAAGGAAGGTCATCCGCAGTACCGCACCAGCCTCCAGGAAGTGTTGCGGGTCGACATCCTCAATCCGCAGCGCATTCGGTTCGTCTTCAAGCGCGCCGGCAATCCGTTGCAGATCCTGCGCCTTGGCGAGTTGCCAGTGCTGCCGCAGCATTATTGGAAAGGTCGTGATTTCAAGGCCACCACCTTCGAACCGCCACTGGGCAGCGGGCCGTATCGCATCACGTCGGTAACGCCTGGACGTCAGATCATTTTCGAACGGGTCAAGGATTACTGGGGCAAGGACCTGCCGGTCAATCGCGGCAAATACAACGTCGACCGCATGGAAGTCGAGTTCTACCGCGACAGCGATGTGGCCTTCGAAGCCTTCAAGGCCGGCGAATTCGACATCTACATCGAACACCAGGCGAAGAACTGGGACAACGGCTACAACTTCCCGGCCGTGCGCCGCGGCGACGTGATCAAGGCGCAGATCCCGCACCAGATCCCGACCCAGACCCAGGGCTTGTTCATGAACAGCCGGCGCCCGACCTTCTCCGAGACCAAAGTCCGTGAAGCTTTGGGGCTGATGTTCGACTTCGAGTGGACCAACCGCACCCTGTTCAGCGGCGCGTACAAACGCGCCATGAGTTACTACCCCAATAGCGAGTTCTCCGCGACAGGCCTGCCGGTCGGGCACGAATGGCTGATGCTCAAGCCGTATCGCGAGCAGTTGCCCGCCAAGCTCTTCACCGAGCCGTTCAGCCTGCCCAAGACCGATGGACGCGGCATTCCCCGGGAAACCATGCGAAAAGCTCTGGCGCTACTCGCCGAGGCCGGCTGGAAGCTCAATGGTCAACGGATCGAGAACGCCAAAGGCCAGCCGCTAAAGCTCGAGATCCTGCTGGTCAACCCTAACCTGGAACGCATCCTTCAGCCTTACGTCGAGAACCTCGCCAGCATTGGCATCGACGCGCGGCTGCGCACCGTCGACCGCGCCCAGTACAAACAACGTCTGGATCAGTTCGATTTCGACATGATCCTGATGACTCAAAACCAGACCCTCAGCCCGGGCCTGGAGCAATGGCAGTATTTCCATTCCAGCCAGGTCGGGGTCAAGGGCAGCAAAAACTACGCCGGCATCGCCAACCCGGTGGTCGATCACTTGCTCGAACAATTACTCGCCGCGCAAACCCGCGACGAACAAGTCGCCGCCGGCAAAGCCCTGGACCGGGTATTGCTGTGGCAGCACTACATCATTCCCAACTGGTACCTCAATTATCACCGCCTGGCCTACCGCAACCGGTTCGCCTTTGTCACCACGCCGCCCTACACCCTGGGCCTCTCCGCGTGGTGGCTGAAATCTTCGGAGAAAGATCGATGAAACCCGTACGCGCCCTGCTGTTGCAGGCCAGCGGTCTGCTGTTCGCCGGGCTGGCCTGCGCCGCCCCGCAACATGCCGTGACCCTGTACAACGAGCTGCCGAAATACCCGGCCGACTTCAAACATTTCGACTACGTGAACCCCGATGCACCCAAGGGCGGGATCTTTCGCCAGGCCGGGTTCGGCGGCTTCGACAGCCTTAACCCGTTTATAAGCAAAGGCGTGCCGGCCGACGACATCGGCATGATCTACGACACCCTGGCCAAACAAGGTCTGGACGAGCCGTTCACCGAATACGGGCTGGTCGCCGGCAAGATCGAGAAGGCCCCGGACAACAGTTGGGTGCGTTTCTACCTGCGTCCTGAAGGTCGCTTCCACGACGGTCATCCGATCCGCGCCGAAGACGTGGTGTTCAGCTTCCAGAAGCTGACCACGGACGGCGCCCCGCTCTTTCGCGGTTACTACAGCGATGTCGAGGAAGCGGTCGCCGAAAACCCGCTCACCGTGCTGTTCAAGTTCAAGCACACCAACAACCGCGAACTGCCGCTGATCCTCGGCCAGTTGCCGGTGTTGCCGAAGCATTGGTGGGCAAACCGCGATTTCAACAAGGGCAACCTTGAAATCCCCTTGGGCAGCGGCCCCTACAAGGTCACCGAAGTGAAGGCCGGGCGCTCGATACGCTATGAGCGGGTCAAGGATTACTGGGGCAAAGACCTCCCTGCCAACCGTGGCTTCTACAATTTCGACGTGATGACCACCGACTACTACCGCGACAATACGGTGGCGCTGGAAGCCCTCAAGGCCGGTCAGTTCGATTTCTGGATGGAGATGAGCGCGAAGAACTGGGCCAACGCCTACAACATCCCGGCGGTCACCGAAGGCCGATTGAACAAGGAACAGATCCCCAACGGCAACCCGACCGGCATGCAGGGCTTTGTGTTCAACCTGCGCCGCCCGGTGTTCCAGGACGTGCGCGTGCGCCAGGCGTTCACGTTGTTGCTGGACTTTGAATGGACCAACAAGCAACTGTTCAACGGCGCCTATGTGCGTACCCGCAGTTTCTTCGAAAACTCGGAAATGGCCGCGACCGGCTTGCCCGACGCCGATCAGCTTGGAATTTTGAGTCCGTTCCGCGGCAAGATTCCCGAACAGGTGTTCACCGAGGCCTTCCAAAACCCGGTGACCGACGCCAGCGGCATGATCCGCACGCAGCAGCGCAAGGCTTATCAGCTGTTGCAGGAAGCCGGCTGGCGGATCGTCGACGACAAGATGGTCGACGCCACCGGCAAACCGGTGAATATCGAATTCCTGCTGGCCCAGACCGAATTCGAACGGGTGCTGCTGCCGTTCAAGCGCAACCTCAGCGACCTGGGCATTGACCTGGTGATCCGCCGGGTCGATGTCTCGCAATACATCAACCGCGTGCGTTCACGGGACTTCGACATGATCGTCGGCAGCTTCCCGCAGTCCAACTCGCCGGGTAATGAACAGCGCGAGTTCTGGATGTCCGCCGCGGCCGACAAACCCGGCAGCCGCAACTCCATGGGCCTCAGGGATCCGGTGGTCGATCAACTGGTCGAACAACTGATCAACGCCGATTCGCGCAAAAGCCTGGTGGCCCACGCCCGGGCACTGGACCGCGTGCTGCAATGGGGCTATTACGTGATCCCCAACTGGCACATCAAAACCTGGCGCGTGGCGTACTGGAACCACATCGGTCACCCGAAAGTCTCTCCCAAGTACGACATCGGCACGAACACCTGGTGGGTCAAACCTGACGCGACACCGGCGATAGAAGTCGAAACCAAACTGCAAGCCGACCCTGCGGGCACGGAGTAATCAGATGCTGGCGTATATTTTTCGGCGACTGCTGCTGATCATTCCGACCTTGCTCGGCATTTTGCTGATCAACTTCGTGATCATCCAGGCCGCCCCCGGCGGACCCGTGGAGCAGATGATCGCCAAGCTCGAAGGCTTCGAAGGCGCCACCAGCCGCATTGCCGGCGGTGGTGCCGAAGTGTCGGTGGCCGGCTCCGCCTATCGCGGCGCGCAGGGCCTGGACCCGATGCTGGTCAAGGAAATCGAGCACATGTACGGCTTCGACAAATCGGCGCCGGAACGCTTGTGGATCATGATCAAAAACTACGCCACCCTGGATTTCGGCGACAGCTTCTTCCGCGACGCCAAGGTCATCGACCTGATCAAGGAAAAGATGCCGGTGTCGATCTCGCTCGGGCTGTGGAGCACGCTGATCATGTACCTGGTGTCGATCCCGCTGGGGATCGCCAAGGCAACGCGACACGGCAGCCACTTCGACGTCTGGACCAGTTCGTTGATCATCGTCGGCTACGCGATCCCGGCGTTCCTGTTCGCGATCCTGCTGATCGTAGTATTCGCCGGCGGCAGCTATTTCGACTGGTTCCCGCTCAGGGGGCTGACCTCGAACAATTTCGATGAACTGAGCACCGCCGGCAAGATCCTCGATTACTTCTGGCACTTGGCATTGCCGGTGACCGCGCTGGTGATCGGCAACTTCGCGACCATGACCCTGCTGACTAAAAACAGCTTCCTCGACGAAATCAACAAACAGTACGTGGTCACCGCCAAGGCCAAGGGCCTGACCAATCACCGCGTGCTTTACGGCCACGTGTTCCGCAACGCCATGCTGTTGGTGATCGCCGGTTTCCCGTCGGCGTTTATCGGGATCTTCTTCACCGGCTCGCTGCTGGTTGAAGTGATCTTCTCCCTGGATGGCCTCGGATTGATGAGTTTCGAAGCGGCGATCAACCGCGATTACCCCGTGGTGTTCGGCACGCTGTTTATCTTCACCTTGCTCGGTCTGGTGGTGAAATTGATCGGTGACCTCACGTACACCTTTGTCGATCCGCGCATCGACTTCGAAAGCCGGGAGCATTGAGATGAATTTGTCCCCGCTCAATCGCCGACGTTTCGAACTGTTCAAGGCCAACAAGCGTGGCTGGTGGTCGCTGTGGCTGTTTCTGGTGCTGTTCGGCCTGAGCCTCGGCGCCGAACTGATTGCCAACGACAAACCGCTGGTGGTGCATTACGACAATGGCTGGTACTTCCCGGCACTCAAGCGCTACCCGGAAACCGCGTTCGGCGGCGAATTCCCGCTGGAAGCCAATTACAAGAGCCCGTACATCCGCGAATTGCTCAAGGCCAAAGATGCCTGGGTGCTGTGGGCGCCGATTCCCTACAGCTACCAAAGCATCAATTACGACCTGAAAGTCCCGGCGCCCGCGCCGCCTTCCGCCGACAACCTTCTAGGCACCGACGATCAGGGCCGCGATGTGCTGGCGCGGGTGATTTACGGCTTCCGGATTTCGGTGCTGTTTGCGTTGACCCTGACCATTCTCAGCTCGATCATCGGCGTGATTGCCGGGGCCTTGCAGGGGTTTTATGGCGGCTGGGTGGATCTGGCCGGGCAGCGTTTCCTGGAGATCTGGTCCGGGTTGCCGGTGCTGTATCTGCTGATCATTCTGGCCAGTTTCGTCCAGCCGAATTTCTGGTGGCTGCTGGGGATCATGCTGCTGTTCTCGTGGATGAGCCTGGTGGATGTGGTGCGCGCCGAGTTCCTGCGCGGGCGTAACCTTGAATACGTGCGCGCGGCCCGGGCGCTGGGGATGCAGAACGGCGCGATCATGTTCCGCCATATCCTGCCCAACGCCATGGTCTCGACCATGACCTTCATGCCGTTCATTTTGACCGGCGCCATCGGCACCCTGACCGCCCTCGATTTCCTGGGCTTCGGTCTGCCGCCGGGCGCGCCATCGTTGGGCGAACTGGTGGCCCAGGGCAAATCCAACCTGCAAGCGCCGTGGCTCGGAATGAGTGCGTTTGCGGTGCTGGCATTGATGTTGAGTTTGCTGGTGTTCATCGGCGAGTCCGCTCGCGATGCCTTCGACCCGAGGAAGTGAAATGAATCAGGACAATCTGATCGAAGTGCGCGACCTGGCCGTCGAATTCGTCGTCGGCGATCACTGCCAGCGGGTGGTGGAAGGCGTCAGCTTCGACATCAAGCGTGGTGAAACACTGGCACTGGTGGGCGAAAGCGGCTCGGGCAAATCGGTGACTGCGCATTCGATCCTCCGACTGCTGCCCTACCCCCTCGCCCGACATCCGTCGGGGACCATCGAGTATTCGGGCCAAAATCTGCTGAGCCTGAAAGAGAAGACCATCCGCCACATCCGCGGCAACCGGATCGCGATGATCTTTCAGGAGCCGATGACCTCGCTCAACCCGCTGCACTCGATCGAGAAGCAGATCAACGAGGTGCTGGGCATTCACAAGGGGCTGGTCGGCAAAGTGGCGACCAAACGCACCCTGGAATTGCTGGAGATGGTCGGCATTCCCGAGCCGCACAAGCGTCTCAAGGCCCTGCCCCATGAATTGTCCGGCGGCCAGCGTCAGCGAGTGATGATCGCCATGGCCCTGGCCAACGAGCCGGAACTGCTGATTGCCGACGAGCCGACCACCGCGCTGGACGTGACCGTTCAGCTGAAAATCCTCGAATTGCTCAAGGAATTGCAGGCCCGTCTGGGCATGGCATTGCTACTGATCAGTCACGATTTGAACCTTGTGCGAAGAATTGCGCATCGCGTATGTGTCATGCAGCGCGGTTGCATCGTCGAACAGGCATCGTGCGAAGAGTTGTTCCGCGCGCCGCAGCATCCGTACACTCGGGAACTGCTGGCAGCTGAGCCCAGCGGCAAGCCGGCTACCAACATAATTGGCCCGCCGCTGCTGCAAGTCGAGGACCTGAAAGTCTGGTTCCCGATCAAAAAAGGCTTTCTGAAAAAGACCGTCGACCACATCAAAGCGGTGGACGGAATCAATTTCAGCCTGCCCCAGGGCCAGACCTTGGGGATTGTGGGAGAAAGCGGTTCTGGCAAGTCGACGCTTGGTCTGGCGATTTTGCGGCTGATCGGCAGTAAAGGCGCCATCCGTTTTGAAGGCAAGCAGCTAGACTGCCTGACTCAGGCCGAGGTTCGGCCGTTGCGCCGGGAGATGCAGGTGGTGTTTCAGGACCCGTTCGGCAGCCTGAGCCCGCGGATGTGCGTGAGCCAGATCGTCGGCGAAGGCCTGCGGATCCACAAGATGGGCACCGAGACGGAACAGGAACAAGCGATTATTGCGGCATTGAAGGAGGTAGGTCTGGACCCGGAAACCCGGAACCGCTACCCCCACGAATTTTCCGGTGGGCAACGGCAGAGAATCGCCATTGCCCGGGCATTAGTGCTAAAACCGGCGTTGATTCTGCTGGACGAGCCGACTTCGGCCCTCGACCGCACCGTGCAACGCCAAGTGGTGGAGCTTTTGCGTTCACTGCAAACCAAGTACAACCTGACGTATCTGTTTATCAGCCATGACCTGGCTGTCGTCAAGGCGCTGAGCCACCAGCTGATGGTGGTCAAGCAAGGCCAAGTGGTCGAACAGGGAGACGCGCAAAGTATCTTTGCCGCCCCCCAACATCCGTATACACAGCAGTTGCTGGAAGCCGCTTTCCTGGCTCCAGCCACTGCGCAATAACCTGAAAGAGAGGAGCAACACATGGGTTTTCTCGCCGGTAAGCGCGTACTGATCGTCGGTGTCGCCAGCAAGCTGTCCATCGCATCCGGCATCGCTGCCGCCATGCATCGCGAGGGCGCTGAGCTTGCCTTCACTTATCAGAACGACAAACTCAAGGGTCGTGTCGAAGAGTTCGCACAAAGCTGGGGTTCCAACCCTGATCTGTGCTTCCCGTGCGACGTGGCCAGCGATGAAGAAATCGCCAAGGTCTTCGTTGAGCTGGGCAAGAAGTGGGACGGCCTGGATTGCATCGTGCACTCCGTCGGCTTCGCCCCGGGCGACCAACTGGACGGCGACTTCACCGAAGCCACCACCCGTGAAGGTTTCCGCATTGCTCACGACATCAGCGCCTACAGCTTCGTGGCCCTGGCCAAGGCTGGCCGCGAAATGATGAAAGGCCGCAACGGCAGCCTGCTGACCCTGTCGTACCTGGGCGCCGAGCGCACCATGCCGAACTACAACGTGATGGGCATGGCCAAGGCTTCGCTGGAAGCTGGCGTACGTTACCTGGCCGGTTCCCTCGGCCCGGACGGCACCCGCGTCAACTGCGTATCGGCGGGCCCAATCCGCACCCTCGCCGCTTCCGGCATCAAGAACTTCCGCAAGATGCTGGCTGCCAACGAAGCGCAAACCCCGCTGCGTCGCAACGTCACCATCGACGAAGTCGGCAACGCCGGCGCCTTCCTCTGCTCGGACCTGGCGTCCGGCATCAGCGGCGAAATCATGTATGTAGACGGTGGCTTCAACACCACTGCGATGGGTAGCCTGGAAGAGTAATCTTCGGTTAGCCAATAAAAAACCCGCCTCTTCAGGCGGGTTTTTTGTGCCTGAGATTTCAGGCGTGATGCAATCCCCTGTGGGAGTGAGCCTGCTCGCCATAGCGGTGTATCAGTCGATATCATTTTTTGAATGTTAGTCCGCTATCGCGAGCAGGCTCACTCCCACAGGGGGAGGTTGTGGTTAGTTTTCGATTTGGGTCAGGCACAGGGCAAACAGCTGCTGAATCGGCTGTGTCCGCTGGCTATAACGCTGCAACAGCACAATCTCCCGATAAAACGTCAACTCGCCCAGCGGGATAATCCTGACCTTCGCCCCATGCTCAAGCCACAACCCGGCCTCGGGCAGCAGCGAAACGCCGAGCCCGCATTCGACCATCTTCACGATGGCTTCCAGCTCATCCAGTTCCAGTGCCACCCCCACTTCAATCTGCTGCTCTCGCAAAAACCGCGTCACCAGGCGACCACCAAATGAATTGCGGTCGTAGCGCACGTGCGGGTGACTCGCAAGGATCTGCAACGGTTCATTGCTCTCAAGGTCCATTGGCACAATCAACACAAACGGTTCCCGACGGATAACTTGCGCCGACAACTCCTTGGGCAGTTCGAACGGCGGCTTGATCAATATCGCCAAGTCGACCTCCCCGGTGTCCACCTGGCTCAACAGGTTCAATGACACGCCGGGCACCAGTTTCGGTTCAAGCAACGGCGCCTGCTGCCTCAACCGCAACAACGCCTGAGGCAACAAACCGGTCTGGACCGTGGCCACCGCGCCAATTTTCAACTCGCCGCGATACTCGCTGACATCATCGCTGACGGCCATCCGGCTGAACGTCTCGAGGATTTCCCGCGCCATCGGCAACGCCCGCTGCCCTGCTGCATTGAGAATCGCCTGGCGCCCGGTGCGATCGAACAGGCGAATACCCAGCGCCTGTTCCAGATTGCGCATCTGTGCGCTGACCGCCGACTGCGTCAGGCCGATGTGCATCCCGGCGGCCGCGAACGTGCCGTAGCGTGTCACGGCGATGAAGGTTTTCAATTCGCGCAGCATAAGGCGGTCTCGATTGAACGAAATATTTTGAGCTCGACGCAAAAACTATCGTCTTTCAATCAAAAAGCATAGCGCTAAACTTAGCCTCGTCCCCTAACAACAAGAAGGCGAACCCGATGCAACTATCCCCTTTTCACTTGGCGATTCCGGTGTATGACTTGGCAGCGGCCCGTAACTTTTACGGTGAAGTGTTCGGCCTGGAAGAAGGACGTTCCAGTGACCACTGGGTCGACTTCAACTTTTTCGGCCATCAACTGGTGATTCACCTGGCGCCGAAAAACGCTTCTCAGGAAGCCGCGCACACCAATGCCGTGGACGGACATAACGTGCCGGTGCCGCATTTCGGTGTGGTATTGGGGATGGCGGAATGGGAGGCGCTGGCCGAGCGCTTGAAAGACCTGGGTACTCGCTTCGTGATCGAGCCGGGTATCCGCTTTCAGGGCTTGGTGGGTGAACAAGCCACGATGTTTCTCTTCGACCCCTGTGGCAACGCTTTGGAGTTCAAGGCATTCAAGAACATCACTCAGTTGTTCGCCAGATGATTCGCCCGGACTTTGACGCCACCACCCTCAGTGAAGCGGTGGTCGATGGCGATACCACCGCTGCCGCCATCGCCGAAGCCTTTCTTGAGCGCATTCAGGCGCAGGAACCGGATATCCAGGCCTTCGTCTCGTTCGACACCCGGCAGGTACGCGCCGATGCTGCGCAGAACAACGGCCGTGGCCTGCTGGCCGGCATCCCCGTGGGCATCAAGGACATCTTCGACACCGCGGCCTACCCGACGCAATTCAACTCGCCCATTTACAACGGCCATCAACCGTCCCGGGACGCCCACGTGGTGACGCTGTTGCGCCAGGCCGGCGCGCTGATCATGGGCAAGACCCACACCACCGAATTTGCCTACATGCACACCGGCCCGACCCGCAATCCCCACGACCTCGCTCGCACGCCCGGCAGCTCCAGCGCGGGTTCGGCGGCCGGGATGGCGGCGGGTTTCTTTGCCTTGGCGCTGGGCACCCAGACCGCTGGCTCATTGCTCAAGCCGGCCTCCTATTGCGGCCTCTTCGCTTACAAGCCGTCGCTGGGACTGGTGTCGCTGGAAGGTGTAAAACCGCTGGCGCCGAGCTTCGACACCGTGGGTTGGTATGGACGATCGGTACGCGATCTGCACCTCGTGGCGCGCGTGTTGATTCCCGGTTTCGTTGTACCTGATGTCGAGCGGCGTCCTCTGCGACTGGGTTTCTGCCGCACGTCGCGCTGGGATCAGGTGGACCCCGAGGTGGCCCACGCTCTGGAGCAGGCAGCGGATCAGTTGAGCCGCGCCGGCCATCACGTGAGCGAACTGCAACTGCCCGACGAATTTGCCGGTGTATTCGACGACCATCAGTTGATTAACGATTGCGAAGGTGCCCGCTCGCTGGCCAAGGAATTTCAACGCCACCGTACCCAATTGAGCCCCTCGACACTGGCCATGTTCGAGCGAGCGGCGGCGACAACGTGGGAACAGGAATCCGCTGCCAAGGTGCGTCTGGCCGTGCTTGCCCCACGTTTGAATGAGCTTTGCCAACCCTTCGACGCCATGCTCGGTGCTTCTTGCGGAATGGTTGCGCCGATGGGCCTGGAAAGCACCGGACCGTCGGATTTCATCAAGTTCTGGGGAGCGTTTGGCTGGCCGCAGGTCAATATCCCGCTGAAGCGCACGGAAGGCAGTCTACCGATTGGATTACAGCTGATCGGCAGGTTCAGGGACGACGGCCGGTTGTTGAGAACCGCCGGGCACGTTACAGCCGTTTTGCACCGGGCCACTCAAGAATGATGAGTGTCGTGCATCGCCGTATCGGCCAGTGCCAACACGTCTTCGGCTGTCTGGTTTAGCCGCGCATCAAACTCGATCTGGCCAATGCTGAACTGAATGATGAAACTGCGATTCGCCGTGGCATTGCGCTCGGCGAGTATTTCTTCGAGGCGTGCCATGATCGCCGACAGCTCTACAACGCTTGCCCCCGTCAGCAGGGCGACAAACTCGTCGTTGCCCAGCCGGCCAATCACATCGCTTTCACGAAAGGCAATTCGCAACACGTCAGCAAAGGTTTTCAGGGCGTTGTCACCCTCGGCTCGACCGAACAGATAGTTGATTCGCTTGAAATTATCGAGGTCGAAATACAGCAGCGTTGCCGGTATTCCCAATTGCTGGCAGGCGTCCAGCCCCTGTTGGGCCAGCGCCGTGAAACCGTGACGGTTGGGCAGCAGCGTCAACTCGTCCATGCTCGCCATCTGCACGCCCGTCAGTTCTTGCTCGGCCTTGCGGGCCAGATCGCGCAGCAATTCACGTTCCTTAAGTGGCGAACGCATCGGGTCTGTGCAAGCACCTCGCTTGACCGGTTTGCCTGGGATCAGCATTACTCACTCCATTGGCGGATATGCACTTTAGAGTCGTGCGTACCCGGATTGACTCCCTGTTAACGGACCGCCGGTCAACTGCCCTCCACCGGACATGGCCCACCCGCGTCAGCCCACAGCTTGAATTGGCTGACGAAAATATCGTGGGGCACCGGCACCGGCGCCCTTCCCTCGCCCGGATTCCAGCCCCACAGCACTAGCTTGTCTTCGCTGACGTGCTTGATCAGTGCCGCGAAGTCTCGGTCACCATTACTGGAACGATCCTTGATCATCGCGCACAACCTGTCGGCCGGCAGACCGATCCAGGCCATCTTGTGTGTGGCTGGCGGTAAGCTCCAATGCGGCGCTCCCGGTGGCGTATGTGGCCCGTAACTGGCGGGGGGATTGGTCTCGGCGTGACAGGTCGCGCAGGGCAAACCGGCAGCGCCCTTGCCGTCCATTCCGCGCACCACACTCATCGCATGGGGAGTCCCGGCGTCGAATTGCAACGGCGAATCGCCCGGGATATGACAGTTCTGGCAACGCGGGCTCTGGAAAACTTTTTGCACGGTATCAAACGCCTTGATGGCTTCCTTGTCGTCAGCAAGCACGTGCTCGGCGTAGACAGCCAGGCCGATCAACACCACCGTGCCAAGTATCAAATGTCGTTTCATGTCACACCCCCGACAGTTGCAACGGCAGTTCCCGCAAGCGTTGCCCGGTCAGGGCGAACACCGCGTTGGCCACCGCCGGCGCCGTGGGTGGGACACCGGCTTCACCGATACCGCCGGACCTTTCGGTGCTCGGCACGATATGCACTTCGACCACCGGCATTTCGTTCAGCCGCAGCACCCGATAGTCGTGGTAATTGGATTGCACCACCTGGCCGTCCTTGAACGTCAGTTTGCTGTGCAAGGTAAAGCCGAGGCCGAAGGTGATGCAGGACTCCATTTGCGCAGCGATGCTCATCGGGTTGACCGCGATCCCGCAGTCCACCGCGCACACCACCCGGTGCACCCGAATCGCCAGATTGTCCTGGGACACTTCAGCGACCTGGGCCACGTAGCTGCCGAAAGATTCATGCACTGCCACGCCCAACGCGTGGCCGTCCGGCAATGGCGCCTTCCAGTTGGCTTTCTCGACGGCAAGGTTCAGCACGCCCAAATGCCGCGGATGCGCCTTGAGCAAGGTTCGTCGGTAGTCCACCGGATCCTTGCCGACCGCCTCCGCCAGTTCGTCGATCAACGACTCCATGACAAACGCCGTGTGGCTGTGCCCCACCGAACGCAGCCACAACACGCTGATGCCGGTTGTCGGTGAGTGCAGTTCCACCTGGTGATTGGCCATGCCTACCAGGTAAGGGCTGTCGGCAACGCCTTCGACCGACGTCTTGTCGACACCGTCCTTGACCATGGTCGCCTCGAGCAGGGTGCCGGCCATGATCGACTGACCGACCATCACGTGCTTCCAGGCAATCGGCATGCCTCCGGCGTCCAGGCCGATGCGCGCCTGATGCAGGAACGCCGAGCGATAATAGCCGCCGCGCACGTCGTCCTCCCGGGACCATACGGTTTTCACTGGCCCACCTGCCGCCTTGGCGACCTGCACGGCTTCTGCGACAAAGTCCGAAGTCGGATTGGCCCGACGACCGAAGCCGCCGCCGAGAAATTCAGTGTGGATTTCAACCTGTTCCGGCTTGAGCCCGGTGATCTTGCCCGCGATCATTTGATCCAGGGTCTGGAACTGCGTGCCGGTCCAGATCTCGCACTTGTCCTTGGAGATTTTCACCGTGCAGTTGAGCGGTTCCATCGGCGCGTGGGCCAGGTACGGCACGCTGTATTCGACGTCGATGGTCTTGGCGGCTTTGCCCAGTGCGGCAGTGGTATCGCCGGCCTTACTGGCCGAGGTGCCGGGGGTGGCCGCGAGTTTGCGGAAACTCTCCAGCAGTTTTTGACTGTCGAGGCCGGCGTTCGGCCCCAAATCCCACTCGACCTTCAGCGCATCGCGCCCAAGCTTCGCCGCCCAGTAATGGTCGGCAATCACCGCCACGCCAGTAGGCACCTGCACCACTTTGTGCACGCCCGGCACGGCCAGCGCTTCGGCGCCTTCAAAAGATTTGACGCTGCCGCCGAAGACCGGCGAACGGGCAACCATGGCGGTCATCAAGCCATCGAATTGCACGTCCATGCCGAACTTGGCCCGGCCGGTGATTTTCTCCGGGGTGTCCAGGCGCTTGGTGGGTTTGCCGATCAGCTTCCAGTCCTTGGCCTCCTTGAACTTGATCGAGGCCGGATCCGGTACCGGCAGCTTGCCGGCGTCATCCGCCAGTTCGCCGTAGGTCGCGCGTTTGTCGCCGGCAATGACCACGCCAGACTCGGTGTGAATCGCCGAGGGCGCGACGTTGAAACGCTTGGCGGCCGCATCGATCAGCATCAAGCGCGCTGCCGCGCCGGCCTGGCGGTAGCGGTCGAACTCCATCCAGGTCGAGGTTGAGCCGCCGGTGATCTGCATGCCGCCGAACCCTGCCATGCCGTAATCCGCCGCCGACGCGGGGGAATGTTCAACGCGTATTTTTGACCAGTCGGCGTCCAGCTCTTCGGCGATCAACATGGTCAGGCCGGTCCAGATGCCCTGGCCCATTTCCGAGTGGCCGAGCAACACGGTGACGACGTTGTCGTTGCCGATCCGTAAAAACGCATTGGGCGCGAAAATATTGCCTTCATTCTCCGCCCCCAAGGCAAAGCGATGAGCGCCGGGGATGACGAACGCCACCACCAGACCACCGCCCAACAGTGCGCTGCCCTTGAGAAAACCGCGGCGTGACAGAGGGTTGAAGCTGTTCATGGCTCATGACTCCCGTCAACGTGGCATCAACCGATCTCGGCGGCGCGTTTGACCGCGGCACGGATCCTTGGGTAGGTGCCACAGCGGCAGATATTGCCGGAGAGCGCCTGATCGATGTCGCTGTCGGTGGGCTTGGGGATCTTCGCCAGCAACGCGGCGGCGGACATGATCTGCCCGGACTGGCAGTAACCGCACTGAACCACGTCGAGTTCGGCCCAGGCTTGCTGCACCGGGTGCGAGCCGTCGGTGGAAAGGCCTTCGATGGTGAGGATTTTTTGCCCGTGGGCCACCGCAGTGGCGGGCGTGATGCAGGAACGCAGTGGCGCGCCGTCGACGTGCACGGTGCAGGCGCCACACTGGGCCATGCCGCAACCGAATTTGGTGCCGGTCAGGTGCGCGACATCGCGCAGGACCCAGAGCAGCGGCATGTCTGCGGGGACATCCAGTTCCTGATCCTTGCCATTGATGTTCAGGGTCAGCATTGCGAATTTCCTCAGACTCACGGTGTTCTGAAGGGACGTCGCTGTGACAACGGAATGCCTACGCGCGCCTCGGGTTATCCCTTCAGCTAAGCGCAAATTGCCGGGGGAGACCGGTTCATCGACCACCGGTCACACAAGGAAGGTGAACTGGATTGCTTTGTAGCAGCTGTCGAGCCTGCGAGGCTGCGTCCGGCGACGAAGTCGTCGTAAACCCTGCGGACGCGATTTTCCTGACGCACCGCGGGGCTGATTTCACGACGACTGCGTCGCCGAACGCAGCCTCGCAGGCTCGGCAGCTGCTACAGACCGTGATGGGGCTTAGAAGTCGGTAGAGACTGACACTTCACGCCATGTCTGCAATTCATCGGCAACGAAGGCGTTCTTGGCTTCGATCGCCGCGACGCAGTCACTGCCCAGCGGCAGGCGCAGCGGTGCTTTTTTCGCTTCCACCAGAGTGATCATGGTCTGGGCGAGCTTGTCCGGGTCGCCCGGCTGATTCAGGGTCACGGCCTTGGCAATTTTGCGCACTTCACCTGCGGTGCTGTCGTAGTCGGCAATCGTCGACGGGGATTCGACCAGGGAATTGCCTTCGAGGAATTCGGTGCGGAAGTAACCAGGCTCAACCACTGTGACTTTTATACCCACCGGGGCCAACTCGGCGTGCAGCGCCTCGCTCAGGCCCTCGACGGCAAACTTGGTCGAGCAATAGACGCCGAAGCCCGGCCCCGATGCGTAACCGCCCACCGATGACAGGTTGATCACATGCCCACTGCGAGCGGCACGCATGTACGGCAGGACGGCGCGAGTGACGTTCAGCAAGCCGAAGACGTTGGTTTCGTACACGCGCCGCACTTCGTCGGCGCTGGCTTCTTCGACCGCACCCAGCAAGCCGAAGCCCGCGTTGTTGACCAGCACGTCGATGCGCCCAAAGTGGTCGATGGCAGCCTTGGCGACCGCAACGCCTTGGGCTTCGTTGGTGACATCCAGGGACACGGCGAGCAACGCGGATTGAGTGCCAAAACGCTTTGTAACGCTGCTGGCATCACGGGCGGTGGCAACCACTGCGTCGCCGTTGGCCAGCGCGGCGGCGGCGATCTTGGCGCCAATACCGCGGGAAGCACCAGTGATGAGCCAGACACGTTTGAAGTTATGGGAAGTGGTCATGATCGAGTTCCTTGTTTGGGTTGGGGTGAGCACAAGGTACGCAGGAAGATTGGTCGGAAAAATGCCCTCGTGTTACAAGCACTATGAAACTGTCTTTCATAATGGCGCCGACATGAATCACGACCCATTCGACGGCTTGACCGAGTTTCTGGCGGTGGCCGAGCACAAAAGCTTCACCCTCGCCGCCACCCGGTTGGCGGTGACGCCCACGGCGGTCAGCCACGCGATCAAACTGCTGGAGCGGCGCACCGGCGTGTTGCTGTTCCAGCGCACGACTCGCCGGGTGGCGTTGACCGAGGCCGGTGCCAGCCTGTTCGCCCGTTTGCGTCCGGCGGCCAGTGAAATCGATGAAGCCCTTGCAGTGCTCAGCGGTTTTCGCGACCAACCGATGGGCACGCTGCGCATCACTGCACCTCGCCTGTCCGGCGCCTTGTTGATCGAGCCGCTGATGCCGCTGTTTCGCCAGGCTTATCCGCAGGTCAGCCTCGACATTTCCCTGGACGACGCCACGGTCGACCTGATGGAGAGCGGTTTCGATGCCGGGATCCGGCTGGGAGAGTCCATCGAGAAAGACATGATCGCCGTGCGCCTGACACCGGACCTGCAATGGTCGGTGGTGAGCTCGCCGGCTTACTTCGCCAAGGCCGGCAAACCGCTCAGCCCGGAAGAGCTGACCCGGCATGAGTGCATCGGCTTTCGCTTCGCCAACTCCGGCAGCGCGCATCGCTGGGAGTTTCGCCGCGATGGGCGAGACTTCACGGTGGGCGTCGAGAGTGGCGTGATCGTCAACGATCGCAAGCTACTGGTCTCCGCAGCCCGAAACGGGCTCGGACTAGCTTACGCCTGCAACCTGGAGATCATCGACGAGCTGGCGAACGGTCAGCTGGAGCGAGTGCTGCAGCCATTTGTGCCGCTGAGTTCGGCGTTGTACCTGTACTTCCCCAGCCGTACTCAGACTCAACCGAAACTGCGCGCCTTCATCGATATGGCCACGCAGTGGATTGCTGATAAGGGAGTTCTGGCGCGTTAGAGCCTCGGCTTGAGCAAGATGCCGGTGTAGTGCAAGAGAAAAAGGCCGAAAGCACTGCTCCAAAGCAGCGCCGAAAGGCCTAGCCCGACCCCGGAAAACGGCACAAGAAACACCCGGCTCGCCGCAGCGATCACCAGCAAGGCAAACCCCAGGACCACGGCGTTCGACGGCTGCAACAGGCGCCCGGTATGACCGAGGCTGACCCGCGCGATCATCGCCAGAATCAACCCGCCGATACCGCCGACCGCCAAGGCGTGTGTGGCCAGACTTTGCTGTGGCATCAAGCCCGCATGCCACAACGCCATCGCCAACGCGGCAACCACCAGCCAGGCGTAAGCGAGGTACAGCGACCAGAGCAGCGGCACGCGCCAGATACCCCGATCATGCCAGCGCCACAGGCGCAGCAGATGCAATGCACCTATCAGCAGAAATAACGCGGCCAGCCAGGGTCTGGGGGCATCGTTCAACCCACCGGCAAAGGACACGGCCGCGAGCAGGCTGCACAGCCACAACACGTTGGTTGGCAACGGGTGAGCGGCGGGTGCAGCGGCACGGTTCAAGCCGCGCTGGATGAAGAAGGGAATGACCCGGCCGCCAATCACCGTCATCAGCGCCGCCACCAACCACAAGGCCGCCAACACGCCACGCCGTTGCAGGCCCGCGTCATCCATCGCGATCCCCCACAACGTCATGCCCTGACAGCCGGCCATCAGCGCAATCACCAACAGAATCGGGTAGTTGTCGCGCTTGCCGGCCGCCACCAGATCCCGTCCGATCGCCCAAGCCAGAAGCGGTAGAAACGGCACTTGCAACACCAGCAGCACGCTATCGGAAACGGGCAGCATCCAGGCCAGTCGCGCCAGCAGCCACACCAGTACCAACCCCATCAACGGCCAGCCGTTGAAGCCCGGGCGTCCGGTCCAGTTCGGCACAGCGGTGAGCAAGAAGCCGGCGATGATTGCCGTGGCAAAACCAAACGGCATTTCATGCCGGTGCCAGGCCAGCATCCCGCCAACAGGCTGCGCGCCGGGCAATCGTCCGTACAGCCAAAGCGCCCAGATTGCCACCGCGATCGCAGCAAACCCGGCACCGGCCAAAAAGAACGGTCGAAAGCCGAGACTGAAGACTGGCGCAGCGGAAAGTCGGCGCATCAGGCCACCGCCCCGACCAGGCCTTTACCCAAGCGATGCTGGGCCAGCAGGCGCATGACATAGCCGATCTTGATCAGGGTCGGCCCGATAATGGTCATGGCATGCATCGTCACCAGAGCGACAATCGGCAAATGACCGTCGTAGAGGTAAGCGCCGTAGATACCCACCAAAAGCAGCGCCAGGCCTGCGCCTAATACGCGACTCGACAAGTGCAGAACGTTCTGAGGATTGCTGAAGAAATCGAACATTTTCCGTACTCCTGATGCAGTTCAGTTGTACGTTTTACTTATCAAGTCCCGTGCCAGTTTTTTAATCCATACAAATCAGCAGCCTGAAGCAATCGGAGTCATATCGACTACTTACTCAAATAGTCGATATGACTCACATGATTGTCATTTTGACTCTGCACTGCTATGCCTGCTGGCAAATGTCGATCTACGGTCCAGCCAATCGACTACAAGCTGGCTACGCTGATAATCCAGCATGAGTAACCCGTAGAGGAGCATCACCATGCAACGCGTGCAAAAACTGACTCCCTGCCTCTGGTTCGACAATCAGGCCGAAGAGGCTGCGAGGTTTTACTGTTCGATCTTCGATCATTCGAAAATCACCGCCCTCACCCACTACGGCAAGGCTGGCCAGGAGGTGCATGGCATGCCTGAAGGTTCGGTGCTGACGGTCAGCTTCGAACTCGATGGACAGCCGATGACAGGGCTCAATGGCGGCCCGGTTTTCACGTTCAGCGAAGCGGTTTCATTTCAGGTCAATTGCCAGACCCAGGACGAAGTCGACCATTTCTGGGGCGCCCTTTCCGCCCATCCAGAGAATGAGCAGTGCGGATGGGTCAAGGACAAGTTCGGCCTGTCGTGGCAGATCGTGCCGGTCGCCATGATGGATATGCTCAAAGACCCCGACACGAAGAAATCGCAACGCGCCATGCAAGCCATGATGCAGATGAAAAAACTCGACATCGCCGCCTTGCAGCGCGCCTTTGACGGCGAGAGCTAATACACTCCGTTGCTGGCCTGCCGAGGACGCTGACGATGAAGCACACCGTTGCCAAAGACGCTGATAAAGCCCCCCGCTTCTGGCGCGACGATGCCCTGCCCTTCATCGAAGCCCGATCCATCGCCGACGGCCGCGAGGTCTGCTACACCCGGCATGCCCACGAGCACTTTTCCATCGGTGCGATCACCGCTGGGCGCAGTACCTATCTTCATGAGCAAGCGCAGTTCCAGGTCAACGCCGGCACCGTGGTGTTGATGAACCCTGATGATGTGCATGCCTGTAATCCGATCGACGATCAACCTTGGTCGTACCTGATGTTGTACGTTGAGACGCCTTGGCTGACCGATTTGCAGCATCAGCTCGGCTTCAGCCAGGACTCTGCGTTCCGGCGGTTTTCCATCACCCACACCCGCGATGGCAACCTGTTCGCCGGCCTCAACGGTCTGTACGAAATCCTGGTGGATCCCCTGCAAGACGTGTTGTGCAAACACAGTGCGGCGGTGGAGTTTTTTACCGAGGTGCAACAGCGGCTCAACCCGATCGATCAACCGCTGCGCGAACCCAATTTCAAGCTGGAACGGGCCGCCGACTACATCCGCGACCACTGCACACTCCAGCTCAAGCTCGAGGACATTTGCGAGGCGGCACAACTGTCGCCGTCCTATCTGATTCGCGCCTTCAAACACCATTACGGGATGACGCCCCACGCCTTTCTGGTCAACCGGCGCATCCAGTTCGCCCGTGATCAATTGCGTAGCGGCAAGTTGATTGCTGATGTAGCGCTGGAAGCAGGATTTGCCGATCAGGCGCACTTTCAGCGGGTATTCAAACAGCACTTGGCAGCGACGCCGGGGCAGTATCGCGGCTAAGTTAATTTCAAACACATTAAAAACCTGGTTATCCGTATTGCAACAAACGAACCGCCCCACTTGGAAGTCATACCTAGACATATAACTAAAATGACAACACACCACCCTCTTATCTAAGCTCCCGCTCCACTTTACAACCAACTCAACACCAGAAGACGGAGCTTCTAACTTGAACTATCCAGACAACATCCTGTTTCATTCCAACGAGCACCGTGAGAAGCAATCCGTCATTGACGCCATTACCAACTTCCTCGGTGATGAATATGTCATGGAAAGCATCGGGTGGTCGTGGGATCGCTTATCGGTCAATCGTATTACCGACTCCCACTTCGAGAACCTGCATCGCCCCGCCGCCATGTGCCTGTCGAGGCTAATTCGTCATCCTGACTTTTTAAAGATCCGATCCGAACAGCCCATCCCGCCGACAAGTTCATTTCAAGTCGATGAGCGGGGTCATCTTTTTTACACCCATGAGAATGTAAGTACCCGCACTGTCGATTCCGAAGATCTTACCGTTGGCTATTTCTCTGCTCGCACAGACATCACTCGCTATCTCGCCGGCCTCGAATCTTTCGAAGAAGATCTGCAACTGTTGGCAAGCATGGCCAAGTTAACCGGTGGGTGGGTGACGTCCACCGAAAAAATGGCGATCAGTCAGTGGTTACGCGTTTACGGCTTGCCACTTCCTGCCACGGTAGAAAGTGCCAGAGAGCTGATCGACTTGATCAATAACTCGACACTCCCGGACAGCCAGCAGTATCAAGATTACTGGCAACTGCTGGATGCTCCTGCAGACTCGCCGTTCAATCTCACGGAAGAAAATCGCGCAATCATTCGTAGTGTTTCCGAGGACCAAACGGCAGGGGAAGTCCCTCTGGTGACACTGCTGGGCGGTTCGCTCATTACTGAAAGCGGCTCCGCCGATGGATTTCCCACCAGCCAAGGCTACCGAATGGCGAGGCTGATCGACATCGCCGTGTGGGCATCCGACAGAGGGCAAGAATACCTCGACGCCTTAGGATGGTTTGCCGATGAGAATGGCCCCAAACCCACAGAGCAGTTTATTGAGCAGCTGATCATTGCGGCGATGCTGCTTGACCTGGACCCCGACGCTGATCGGGCTGGTACCACGTTTGCCGGCTTCGATCTCTATTCAAAACGTTATTTACTCGCCAGCCCAGCAGAGGTGCGCACGCAACTTGAACAGCATTTGATTTCTAAATTCAATCTTCATGAACTCTTTGCGCCGTTGGTGGCAGAACTAATCCTGGGCGGCATGGCTCCGCAATACCTTTTCCGTGATGTGCCTTCCGAATTGCGTGTGGGAACACCTGCATGGGTCGTGTTCACCCAAGCCGTCCATTTTGCCGAATCGATTGCTCCGGGCGTATCCCGAAGCATGACGTATCAGCACCTGCTAGGGTTTGGCCGGATATCGGAATTGAGCCCTGAATTGAACACATTGTTCGCCTCGCACTCGACTGACCCGGTGATCACGTGGGCGTTGACTAACCGGCTTATTGCCCGCGACGCCGAGGGTCATCTGAGTCAGGAGGCCGTTACCCTTGCACTGGAAGAGTATCGACAACACGTCGATATGATGACGAACGCTCTGAGCCAACTTGACAAGCCACTGCCCCACCGCAAGCCTTTGGCTCTGAAAGAACTCACATCCCAAGTGCCTGCCTGCGACCCGGACGAACTACTGGTCAAGCATCGTGGCACAGGTGGAGGCGCCGGGAGAAACGTATCGGTGTTAGACCTTTACATGGGTGATGAACTTGATAGCCAGGATTGGGACCGAGCAACCGGTAAAAGTATTTACCAGGCGTTCCCTGACTTGGCCCGTCTGTATCCCGTTGCTGACTTATACGAACAGGCCATTCACAACCATCACAACGCAATGCTGGAAGCGATGGCCGCCACAATAAATGTCGCGTTTTCGCAACTCAGACCGCTGGATAGGCAGTTCATCGAAGATGGCCACTTGGGTGTTTACTGCGTTCAAGAACACACCACCACCCGGTTTCCGGATTTGCCTAATCCCGGAGGTGCTGTCAGACCCCTTACTTCTTTGCCTGGAAAAACCGGTCGTTACGGCGTGCTTCTCTGCGCAGTACTTGATTCAAAAATTCGTTGCTACCAAATTTTCCCTATGCGAATGGAATGCAAGTTCCGCGAAGAACTCAGCGATACCTTTCGTCCCCTTCTGACGGCAGATGATTTTGCAACCGAAGCTGATTTTGTAAACCAGAAAGAGTTCCTGAGAGCCCCGCTGGACATGCGTGCTTATAAAGAAAACATAGAGCCCCGCGAAAATGTCCGCACTGATCTGTTCATTCGCAAGATCGGTGAGTTCAAGGCTTCGACAGATGACGCGGACTCCTCGTCGCCGAATCGCTACTTCCGTTCTGAACGCAAGAAAACTATCAGCACCCTTATTGCTAAAGAGAACCCTCATTTCACTGAAGATGAACTCAAGGAACTGGGCCTCGACTCGACGCAACGTGAAAAAGCGATTGAAAAAACCGACGCTGTGTTCAATGTAATTTTGAACCTGATCATTCCATTCAAAGGGTGTATAGAGGCGCTGACCTCGGGTGATCTGGCAAAACAAAGGGGCGCACTTCTGGGTTGCGTCATGGACGCAGCGGTCCTGCTGATTTCCGTCGCGGTGATCGGTGTAAGAATTGCCGCTATCAGCGCAAAAGCCGTGACCCTGGTTTCGAAACTGCTGTCTGCCTCCAAAGTTGTTGCCAGCACCGCCGTCGGTCTTTTCAACCCTGTTAGCGGTGTACCTCAACTGCTCAAGGGTGGCGCCAAACTACTAGGCCGGAGCGTAACGAAATTAAGCGGCAACGTCCTCTCCGAGTCACACGCTGCCAGACAGCAACTGCGTTATCTCACCGGTACAAACAGCTACAACCTGATCAAAGCCATCGACCATACGGGCTCGGCACCCCGGATCCGTATGTCCCTGGACACGGTTGCCCATGGGCGTGCGCTATTCAAAGATGACAACATTGCGACCGTCGAACAGATTGTGACCCGTCTGGGTAACAAGAATAATCGCTTACCGGAAGGCGCCTCACCTGTCGAACTGGAGCAGTTGTTCAAGAATGCGGTTGTTGAATCGGCGTCCAAATTCAAGCAGGCGCAAGACCTGGAGGCATTGATCGGCCGAACGGCTGTCGATGACCTGTTCAAGGCAGTCCTGGACAAATCTCAATACGGCTACACCACCGCACGTTCCGCGTCAGGTGCCCAGGGTTATGCCGATACGCTGGCAACCTATGCCCAAGTCGAAGCAAAAAACGTCAATTACATGAAGGGCTACCAGCAGAACGTGCTGAAGCAGGATCTGGGTAAGGCGCCATTCAACCAGGTCATGCCGGAATCAGCGTTCAACCCCAACGGCTTGACCGATAATTCGCAGCGGGCCGGCGCCTGGATAGTCAACGGTTCAACCTCTCCAGGTAATGACGTTGACAGCATCGTTCGGGTACTGCGCGAGTATGCGGGCAACAAAAAATCGCTGACCGATCCGGCCGTCATCAAAGAGGTGCACGCACGGATTGCACCTGCCACCTCGGACATCGTGCGCATCGGCGTCAATGACAAGAAATACGCCAGCAACATCAGCGGATTCGCGGCGATGGAACAGCATCTGAAAACACTGGACACCGGCCATGAGCATTTCGACAAACATTTGTTGGCGACCGTCGTGGGTTTCCACGGTTTGGGCGACGGTAACGGTCGCACCGGTCGTGCGCTGTATGCCATCGGCCAACTTCGAAACAACCGGTTCACGCCGCTGACAAAAAACGAGTTCAGTTTGCTGCACGGCCTCGATTGAGGTGATTGTCTGGGGGGAGTTTAGGTAAACAGCAGATACGCCGCACTCGCCCCCAGCAGTGACGCCATGATCCGATTGAACAAACGCATCCCGGCCGGGTTGTCCAGGTAGCCGCGCAAAAAGGTTCCGGCGTAAGCCCAGCAACCGACGGATACGTAGCAAATCACCAGGTACACCGCCGCAAACTGCCAGACCAACCGCGCCTCGCCGTCCGCGACGAAGGCGCCCATGCCCGCCACGCACGCCAGCCAGGCTTTCGGGTTGAGCCATTGCATTACCGCGCCGTAGAGCATCGACGGTGCCCGGCGTGACTCTTTTGCATCGATGCGTCCATCGTCCGCCGCCAGTTTCCAGGCCATGAACAACAGAAACGCCACCCCCGCCAGTTGCACCACCCGCGTCAGCGCCGGCCACAGCCGCAACACCTCATGCAAGCCCAAACCCATCAACACCAGCAACAAAACAAAACCCAACGTGGCCCCGGCCACATGCCGCTGACTGGCGCGAAAACCGAACTGCGCCCCCGAACTCAACGCAACAATGTTCACCGGTCCCGGCGTTATCGACGCCACCAGGGCAAATGTCGCCATGGAAATAATCAGACTCATCGCACACCTTCTTCAATTCAGGGAAATCAGCGCTCAAGGTACTGAGCGCCTTGCCCTGCGTATTGAAGAAAACTGCCCAAGTTACAGAGACACGGTCTGTGTAGCAGCTGGCGAAGCCTGCGTTCGGCTGCGAAGCAGTCGTGAGATCAGACAATGCGGTGTTTCAGGGAGACCGTGTTTTCAGGTTTTACGACTGCTTCGTCCGAACGCGGCCCGCACCGAACGCAGGCTTCGCCAGCTGCTACACGGGGTGCGGTGAGCTTTAAATGATCAATCATCCTCGTGCAACTTGATGCCCCGAGCGTGCAGCAGATGAGGCACGATCAACACCAGCAGCGTCAGCGCCAGGACCGACGCGGCGATGGGTTGCGTCAGAAAGATCATCCAGTCGCCCTCGCTGATGGACAGCGCGTTACGCAGTTGTTTTTCAGCCATCGGCCCCAGCAGCATGCCCACGATCACTGGCGCGACGGGGAAATCGAAACGCCGCATCAGCACCCCGCCCCAACCGATCGCGAGCATCAGCAGCAGGTCGAACGAAGAGTGGCGCATGCCGTACACGCCGATGGTGGCGAACACCAGAATCCCGGCATTGAGGTACGGTCGGGGAATCTGCAGCAGCTTGACCCACAACCCCACCAGCGGCAGGTTCAACACCAGCAGGATGACGTTACCGATGTACAGCGAAGCGACAAGGGTCCAGACCAGATCACCTGACGTCTGGAACAGCATCGGCCCCGGCTGCAGGTTGTAGTTCTGGAACGCCGCCAACAGGATCGCCGCTGTCGCGGAGGTCGGAATACCCAACGTCAGCAGCGGCACCAGAGAACCGGTTGCGCTGGCATTGTTAGCGGCCTCGGGGCCGGCAACCCCCTCGATGGCACCCTCACCTTTGTTCCCCGCGAACTCTTGAGGAAATTTGCTCAGTTTGCGTTCGGCGGAATAGGACAAGAACGTCGGGATTTCAGCACCACCCGCCGGAATCGAACCAAACGGGAAACCGATAAACGTGCCCCGTAACCAGGCCGGAATGGAGCGTTTCCAGTCAGAGCGCGTCATCCACAAGGACGTCAGCCGGTGCCGGCCGGACGCTTCTTCTTTTTGATACAGCAGGCTGTACAACGCCTCGCCCACGGCAAACAAGCCGACCGCCACGAGCACCACTTCAATGCCATCCACCAATTCCGGCACACCCAACGTGTAGCGGGCAATGCCAGAGGTCGAGTCCAGGCCGATCAGGCCGATGGTCAGCCCAATCCCGAGCGAGGCGAAACCCCGCAGCATCGAAGCGCCGAGCACTGCCGACACGGTGGTGAAGGACAGCACCAGAATCGCAAAATATTCCGCAGGACCGAATTTCAGCGCCAAGGTGGCAACGATGGGCGCAAACAGGGTGAGCAGAACCGTCGCGATGGTGCCGGCGACAAACGAACCGATAGCCGCCGTCGCCAGGGCCGGCCCTGCCCGTCCGTTACGGGCCATGAGGTTGCCTTCCAGGGCCGTGACCATGGACGACGACTCTCCGGGAGTATTGAGCAGTATGGAGGTGGTCGAGCCGCCGAACTGTGCGCCGTAGTAGATGCCGGCGAACATGATCAGCGCCCCGGTGGGATCGACCTTGGCGGTGATCGGCAACAGCAACGCAACCGTCAGTGCCGGTCCAATCCCCGGCAAGACACCGATCGCGGTGCCGAGCAAACAGCCGATGAACCCCCACATCAAATTGATCGGTGTCAGGGCGGCGGCAAAACCGACGGCCAGGCTTGAGAGAATTTCCACCGTGTTGATCTCCTTGGGCCGGGGTCAGAGCCAGGCGTTGATGAGGGGCGGAAGGGAAACCCCGAGCCCGGCGTTGAACAGCCAGTAAATCGGCAGCGTCAGGGCAATGCCGATGGCCAGGTCCCGCACCGGACGGCGACTGCCAAACCCCCGGGCCGAACAGGCAAACAGCAACCCGGCCGCCAGGACGAACCCGATGACGTTAATCAGCACGGCCACGGCCACCAGCCCTGCGGTCACCCAGGCGGCCCCAATTTTGCCTCCGGGCCGCGCTTTGGCGGACTCGTCATCGTGGTCGGCCAATTCGCGGAAACCACCGGTGACGGCCTGATAACACAGCAACAGACCGACGACACCGAGGAACGCCGCCAACGCGTAGGGATAGACGTAAGCGCCGAGGATGACGAAGCCCATCTCCTCGGGAAAGCGGTAGGCGCCGAGGGCCAGCACGGCACTGATGGCGACCACTCCCAAGCCGATCGCCAGTTGTACCGGCAGGACTTTATGAGACGGGTTCATTTCGCAACCAGCCCGACCTCGACCAGCATCGCACGCAGCCGCACGTGTTCTTCGTCGACGAATTTACCGAACTCATCGCCGGTCAGGACGTTGGGGGCCCATTTATTGGTCTCGACATTGGCTTTCCAGCCTTGGCTTTCGGCGGCAGCCAGGACGGCGTCGGTCACTTCCTTGCGCTGCTCGGGCGTGAGGCCCGCCGCACCGTAAACACCCCGCCAGTTGCCGATGATCACGTCGTAACCACTCTCTTTCAGCGTCGGCGCATCGATCCCGGCAACGCGCTCGGGCGCGCCGATGGCGAGCACCCGGAACTGGCCGTTCCTGATGTATTGACCCAGCTCGGCATAACCACCGGTAATCACCTTGATCTGGCCACCCAATACCTGAGCCACGACTTCGCCCCCACCCGCGAACGCCACGTAGTTCACCTTGTTGACGGGGATCCCCATTTTGCTGGCCAGATCGGCGATACCGATGTGATCAATCGAGCCCTTGGAGCCACCGCCCCAGGTGATGCTGGAGGGTTTGTCCTTGAAGGCCTTGAGCAAGTCGTCGAGGGTTTTGAACTCGGACTCCTTGCGCACGGCAATCACGTTGTATTCGGTAAACAGTCGGGCGATCGGCGTCACGTCCTTTAAGGTGATTTGCGGTTTGTTCTGTTCAATACCCGCGACCATGATCGCGCCGACCACCAGCAGCGCATTCGGATCGCCCTTGGTGCTGTTGGCAAACTGCGCCAGCCCCAGAGTACCGCCTGCCCCGCCCTTGTTCTCGAAGGTGACGGATTTGGCCGCTTTGGCTTCGACCATGGCTTTGCCCAGATCCCGGGCGGTCTGGTCATAGCCGCCACCGACCGAACCGGGGGCCATGAACTTGACGGTGTCCAGCGCAAAGGCCGGCGTAGTGAGCGCGGCAGCGGTGATGGCAACTGCGATGCAGCGGCTGAATCGACGGAACAAGGCGAGCATATGGAGTCTCCCGATATTGTTTTTGTGGGTGCCGATTGAATCTCGCTCAGGAGCAGACCCTGCTCACTGAACATGCGTCTGTGAACAAGCGTAGGTCATGGTTGTGTTTGGTGACGCCCTTCGCTCAGTTGAATGCTTTACGAGATCCTTCGGCGGGCAACGTTGGTGGGTGTGAAGCGGCGGGGGCAGCAGCCTGCGGGCGTTTCGCCAGACGAATTTTGCGAGCGATGTCCACGAACGGCGTGACGATCAGGCTGTAGACCGACAGGTAACGTTCGTGGTCCTGCTCACCGGTGCCGAAGCGAATGGCTTCCGGTTTCGAGGTGGTGACGTAGAGCGTTCCGAACATCCAGTCCCAGAGTGACAGGTTGACTCCGAAGTTCTTGTTGAAGTGTCGGGCCGCGTCACTGTGGTGAATCTGGTGCTGGGCCGGACTGTTCAACACATGCTCGAACACTGGCCCGAACGACAGCCAGACATGGGTGTGACGCAGGTTTGCGGCAAAACCGTTGAAGATCAGTACCAGCCAGGTCACGCCAAACAAGGTGTAGCGGCTGATCTCACCACCACAGGCGTACCAGAAGATGCCGGCAAAGGCTGCGATGCAGACCGTATTCGTCAGTTTTTCCACAATTTTTTCCACGAAGTGAACCCGGCTGGCGGTGGCCGGGACCAGAACGGCGGCCGAATGATGGACCTTGTGAAATTCCCACAGCCATCGGGAATGAAACGCTCGGTGCACCCAATAGTTGGCAAAATCCCTGACCAGAAACACCCCCAATCCAAACAGTAGCGAGAGTGAGAGGTGGTCCCCGGCTTGCACCCGCGAGCCCCAAAGGTTGGTCATGAAACGGACGTAGTCCCCGGACCGCAGGATGTATGGGTCCACCAGACCGACGATGGGCACTACCAGCGCGACTTTCAGGATGGCGCGGACGAAGTAATACCGATAATCCAGCAACGCCGAGCGATGCAAATGCACCCGGGTCCCGCCGATGAATTGCCCGAAAGAACGTGCGTCAGTCAGCCCGCGGGATTTCCTGAAACGGAACAGGCCATAGGCAACGCTGTAGGAGGAAAAGAGAAACACTAGACCGAAGCGGCCGTTCAAATCGAAGATGCCAAGAAACTGGTCGGTGACCGGCTTGATCACCCACAGAGACAGGAAGTCATGGAAAAGCGCCAGAACATCCACTCGCGGCTGGCCTCCATCAAAAAAAGCAAAGTGTAGATCAGATCGCCAGAGTGGTGAATGCCCCGGCCCCACAGGGAAAACGCATTTCAAATGTGGGAGCGGGCTTGCTCCGGGCGGCGTTCCGACGAAGAACGATAACGCGGTATATCTGCCAGTCATCCGGCTTTGGCCAGGTATGGCTTCGCTACGTATAAGCCCCCACCACCCGCTTCACCTTCTTGAGCGCCACGGCGAGCGCGTCCATGTCCACCGAGCCCAGTGCCAGGCGGATCGCGTGCGGTACATGGGCCGAGGTCGCAAACGGTTCGGCGGTCGATACCGCCACCTGCTCGCGCATCAACGCCATGGCGATCTGGTCGGCCCGTGCGTCTTCCGACAAGGGCAGCCAGATGAAGTAGGAAGATGGGTGGCGCACGAAATGCAGCCCGGCCAGGTGCTGGTCGGCCACAGCTTGCCGGGCCTGTGCATCTGCGCGCTTTTGCGCTTCCAGCAGGCTGACAGTTCCGTCATCGATCCACGCGCAAGCAATCGCCGTCAGCACCCCGGGAGTATTCCAGGTGGTCGCCCTGATCGTACGCTCCAGTGCGGGCACCGTTTGCACGGGCGCTGCGACAAATCCGACGCGTAGCCCGGTGGCGACACTCTTGGAAAATCCTGAAACGTACACCGTTCTTTCGGGTGCCAATTGCGCTATCGGCGGCAGTAAATCTTCAGCCAGAAACGCGTACGCAGCGTCCTCGATGATGTGCAGATCATGTTTGCGCGCAATCGCCACGAGGTGCTCGCGTTGATCCGCTGCCAGCACCCACCCCAGCGGATTGTGCAGCGTCGGCATGGTGTAAAGGGCACGTACCGATCGCCTCCTGCAGAGCTTTTCGAGTGCATCGAGATCAGGCCCGGTGTCAGTGCCGGGAATGGGCACGACTTCAAGATGCAGCGTTTCAGCCAGCACCTTGAACCCCGGGTAGGTCAACGCATCTGCGGCGATCACATCACCGGGTTGCAACAACGCCATCAGGGCCACCGTCAATCCATGCTGCGCGCCACTGACCAGCAACACTTGCTCGGCCTGGACCGTCAGCCCGCGCGCCTGCAGATGGCGCGCGACCGATGCCCGCTCATGCGGACGGCCCGCATGCGGCTGGTAGCGCAGATGGGATTCCAGATCTCCGGACAACGCGAGTTGACGCAAGGCAGTGCGCAGCAGTTCGGCCTGCCCCGGCACGGAGGGATAGTTGAAGTTGAGGTCGATCATCCCCGCCACAACGCTGGGCTGCTGAATGCCCAGGCTCGGTGGCAGCGAAGTCTCGCGGACGAAAGTCCCGCGCCCCGTTTCGCCACTGACCAGGCCCATCGCCTCCAGCTCTGCATAAACCCTGCTGGCAGTGACCAGGGCCAATCCGTGGCTGGCGGCAAGCAGACGGTGAGTCGGCAAGCGCGTACCCGGCGGCAAACGCCCTGAACGGATATCGGCTGCAAAGGCGTCCACCAGCGACTTGTACCGGGAGCGAGGCATAGGAAATGTATCCATGACAATTTTTTGATTGTATCGATAGTCGGTCATACGATGCGCGGAATGCAACCCGGCACATGAATGGACCCAAAATGGAACGGACATCGAAGCTGCAAAACCAGACGCTGGAAAAGAACACCAGCGGGTTGATCAATGGGCTGATCGGCGTAGTGATCTTCAGCGGTTCGCTGCCCGCGACACGGGTGGCCGTCCTGGAATTCGACCCGGTCTTTCTGACCGTGGCCCGAGCCACCATCGCCGGCGTTCTGGCGCTGTGCATACTGTGGTTGTTCAAGGAAAAGCGGCCTTCGCGAAACCAATTGCTGCCCCTGGTCATCGTCGCGATGGGCGTTGTGGTCGGGTTTCCGCTGCTGACCGCGTTGGCGCTTCAGTACGTGACCTCCGCGCATTCCATTGTCTTCGTCGGCATGTTGCCGCTCGCGACCGCCGCGTTCGGTGTGTTGCGCGGTGGCGAGCGTCCCCGGCCGGCGTTCTGGTTCTTCTCGGTTTTGGGCAGCCTGCTGGTGGTCGGGTTCGCCGTTTCCCAAGGGCTGACTGCCTCGCCGACAGGCGACATCCTGATGCTGCTGGCCATCCTTGCCTGCGGCCTCGGATACGCCGAAGGCGCGAAGCTGTCCAAGACACTGGGCGGCTGGCAGGTGATTTCCTGGGCATTGGTTTTGTCGCTGCCGATTGTCGCCCCGCTGACCTGGTGGCTGACGCCCCCTACGTTCTCGGGGATCACTGCGCCGGCCTGGTTGAGCCTGGCGTACGTGTCGCTCTTCAGCATGCTAATCGGCTTTGTATTCTGGTATCGCGGATTGGCACAGGGAGGGATTGCGGCCGTTGGACAGCTTCAACTGCTTCAGCCTTTCTTTGGGTTGGCGCTGGCGGCCACGTTGCTTCACGAGCAGGTCAGCATCGGCATGCTTGGGGTTACTGTTGCGGTGATCCTGTGTGTGGTGGGTGCGAGACGGTTTGCGAGATAACGCCCCGATACCCGGCAAAGCCCGCAGGTCTTGCGGCTACCAAAAACCCCCAGTGATCGGCAGAACACGGGGGTTTTCTTCGCGTTTAAAACGAGGTGGCAGCTGTACGCGGGTTGACCGACCGGAAATCAAGGAATCCGGCACACCCGAAGATGTCCCACGCACAGCCACCGCAAAAAAGCCGGAAGCTTTTCTTGGGCACTGGTACGCCTTGATTGAGTCGGACGGTCAAATCCGGACGCTGAATTGGCAGCGACCCGGAAACGATAGAGCCCCGGCCCAAGGCGTACAAGCCGGCGGATTCTGGCGCAGCCGTAGGCAACGGCGCAAGGTTTTGTAGCTTTCAGGAAGTAAACTTGATGACGATTAAACACGCGCCCTCAAATCATGTTGAATGGCCGGACGCGCGCTCTGTTGGATCGACCGGTTGAATCCACAGCCAACAGCGGACGCTCGCGGCTTAGCTCAGATCTTACGTATACAGTAATATCCGTCTGCACCACCCAAGCTATGGAGTCGGACAATCAGCTATGAAGGGATCAAGTGAATCTACAACTTGAAATTGAGAGGATCTTTGGGGGTAGAGCATTTGCTAGGCCACTTTTCTATTCCTATCCAGGAGGTTTGCGTTTTGAGCTATCTGAAACTGGTGGAGTGATTGAGCAATTTCTAACAGCACTACGAAAATCAACAAAGATATGCAGCGATATTTTCCTTGATGACGCGACGCTTGTTGCTTGTCTGCGCATTCATTCTGGCAACAACCGATTTGCTCATCGGCCCCTGATTCACGCTCTTCGATCTGCCGGCATTAACATACCCACGGAATGTTCAGTCTGGAGTGAGGAGATAGATCCGGAGGAATGGTTTTGCGAAAGCGAGCCGGAGTATTGGATCAACGTCGCATTTGAAGCGCCTGCGACTCTGCTTCAAGCTTTTCTTTGGTGTGCTTTGGCTAGGGACTTTGCCGCAATTCAGCCTAAGCCCAACTGCGTTTTATACCTCTTCAATTTGAAGAAGCACGTCATGGTTTTTCCCTACGACGACAGAGGTATGGACGTAGTCGGCCCCAACAAAGATCTGCTTTCACAGCTGTATCGTCTGCATCATTCATACCTGCTGGATTACGACCGACACACGATGGACACCACATTCGCAGGGCCTGCGCGCTAGCATCATTGCTTACATTGGAGCCGAAACCGTGCCCACAGCCAAGAGCAGACGTTCAAACCTAAGGTAATGCGATGAAGGGAAAAACAAGAATGACTGCACTTCTGACCAGTAAAGCAGCTCCCCAGTCTGGGCCTGGCTGGACATTTGACCCTGATCGCATGATCCGAATACCCGATTGTCATTCGATCATCGAAGTACTTCGCCGCATCAAACACGGTGGGCCTGAATGGGCGCATCGTAACGTCAATATATGCTTTCCCGGCCCATCAAATGCTTGGGCTCTCGTGTACTCGCTTCAGAATGCCAGTGCCCCGTACTTTGACTTCATGTACACCCGCAAAGAGCCGCCTCAGGAAGCCCTGTCCGCACTGCTAGGGAAGCATCCAAAGTGCTCCGTCATCGACTGGTCGGTTGGACGCTTGGCCTGCATCAAAGCCCAAGGGGTGGATGTTGAGACGCTCGCGGAAATTATCCGGGATGTCGCTGAAGCTGCTTGGGATGAGCGCGTCACGGTCGTCGATGCTTCGTACGAGGAAATGGGTAGAGCGTGACCCAAGAGCGGACAGTCGACCTTAGCTTCCCAAACGCGTGCGCAAAGACCAGGTCTTGGGCAACAATCGTTATCAGCTTCCCACCCTGATAAGGAGGGTTCGATTCCCTTTACCCGCGCCACTATTTTCAAGGCCTCCAGGCACGCACTGTCTACACGCAGTTAAAACCTCAAGAAAACCGAGTAGGTTTACCCGATAGCTTATTTTCTAAGAGAAGCAAAAGTGTACGGCGACTTGCGTCCACCGCTGTACGGGGAAAGCCCCCCGCCGTCCATGATAAAAATACCGTTCTCGCTTCCGGAGACCGGTCATGGACCTCGCCACGCTCACGCTGTTTCTCCCCGCCTGCTTCGCACTGAACATGGCGCCGGGCCCGAATAATCTGCTGTCGGTCAGCAATTCGACCCGCTACGGCTACCGCATCTCGTGCGTGGCCGGGATCGGTCGGTTACTGGCCTTTGCCGGGATGATCGCCCTGGCGTCGGCCGGGTTGGCGGTGGTGCTGCAAACTTCAGAGTTGCTGTTCTACGGCATCAAAATTGTCGGCGCGGCGTATCTGTTTTACCTCGCGTGGCAATTGTGGCGCGCCGATCCGGGGGCCGAGAAAGCTGTAACGGGCGCGTCGGTCGGCGTGTTGGCATTGGCGCGGCAGGAGTTTCTGGTAGCAGCCGGCAACCCCAAGGCGATCCTGATCTTCACCGCATTCCTGCCCCAGTTCGTCGACCCGACCCGCGCGGTGACGCCGCAATTTGCGTTACTCGGCACGTTGTTCCTGATGCTGGAATGGATCGCCATCAGCGCCTACGCCTACATGGGCCTGCACATGCGCCGCTGGTTTGCCGAGCCTCGGGGCAAGCGGATATTCAACCGTTGCTGTGCAGGGTTGTTGTCGGCGGCGGCCTCGGTGCTGTTGATGGCGCGCCGTGCGTGAGTTCCAGGGTTGACCGGATGCTGCGCAGGTTCAAACTGCGGTGCGGAACTGGCGCAGTCACATCACTGCTTACATGAGCATTTGACCGGCGATGAAGCCGTCCGGTCTTGCTGCCAACAAAAGCCCCCTGTGATCGGCAAACCACCGGGGGATTTCATCGCGTTATGAAACGCAGCGAGTCGCTGCTATGTCACTTCTGGCCCTGATTAACAGCCAAACATCAGTTCGCCACTCACCACAGCAAGCGGCACCTACTTGGACAGATCAATCTTATCCAACACCCGATTCGCTGTGATCTCCGCCGTCATGATGCTGTTTGAAATACCTAGCAGCGCGTAACGCGATTCACCCTCCAGATGATCCACCAACTGATGGACCATCACATCGACCGAGGCGAGCGTCTCGACCAGATAAACCGCCAGGGTTTCGGCCGTGGCCTCAGGGTCTACGGAAAACAGGGTGCTGCGGGTTCGCGGGGTGGCTTTGATGTCGGCATTCGACGGGAAGTGGAAGTCGAGTGCCCGCTCGGCGGCTTCGTTGAGTTTTTTGGAATCGGTGGATTCGTAGGGGGAAACGTCATCCGCTTCTGGTGGATTGGGTGTTGGTTTGAACATAGATGAAACTCCTAAAGCACTTAATAAGGAGCCATCACCCTCGCTACCAAACGAATGTGGTGGTGGCCATGCGCAGGTTGGTAGACCGGGCTCTAGGAAAACGGCGCACCCGAGGGTGCCCTGCGCATGACCACCATAAAGACGAGACGAAAAGACTCGACAACAGGCAGTGCTCTGCAACTAAAGACCCGGGCTACCAAACCCGATCACTGATATTCAGCGACCCGGAAACGATAAAACCCAGGCCCTAGGCGCACAAGCCGGCGGATTCTGGCGCAGCCGTAGGCAACGGCGCAAGGATTTGTAGCTTTCAGGAAGTAAACCCGATGGCGTTTAAACAAGCGCCCTCAAATTCTGTTGAATGACGGGCGCGCACTCACTTTGAGCAATAAAAGTGTACGGCGACTTGCCTACACCGCTGCACGCGGATGAAGTCACTATTTTGCCAGAGAATTAAAAATGCTAACCAACCTGCAGGCCCGCGGCCCCCTCAAAGAGCTAATTGAAAAATACCTGAAGGGAAGTGAGCAACTGATGTGTGACCTGGGCTGAGTAAGCCAAAACATTCCGGAGTGGAAGCGGCTAACAAGGGTTTTGACACACTCTGGGCCAGAAGCCGACGTTGGCCAAGCCCCCGACCACGGCTCTCATCAGTGGCACCCGCGTTTCAAATAGCAGCCACCTTACGTATCAAGAGCATCCGTCAGTTATTCAAGAATTTGACCACCAGAGGATTCAATTCAGCGGAACACTCCTCCGGCAACCAGTGCCCACAATTGGGCAAGACTTGGCCTTCTACATTCGTCGCGTACTCTTTCATCTGATCCACTTGAAATTGCCCCATTCCGCCGTGCCCTCCACCGCCGATTGCCAGCACGGGCATGTTCAGGGAGGTCTTCGACAGCTCGACGTTTTCAGCGACCGATTGGTTAAGCGCTCGGTAGTATTCGAACGACGCGTTCAGCGTATGGGGCTTGGCGTATGACTTGGCGTACAGATCGAGCAGCTCAGGCGTGAAGACATCCTTGTTGGTCGCGTGTTCTTTGATGAAGTGCGAGAGGAACAGCTTTTCATGCCCTGTGATCAACTTTTCGGCCAACTGGTCGCCAGCGGCGAAGAAGCTGAAATGCCAGACCAGTGACTCACCCTGTGGTGAGAATGCCGGGAAATCGTAAATGCGCTTGTCGGGAATCGGTGCCTCCATGTAGACCAGTTTCTTTATCTGGCTTTGGTGGGTTACTGCCATTGGATAGGTGTTCCAGATACCGATGTCATGCGCAACCAAGTCAAACGGCTGGTTGCCGCTTAGCTGTGTCGCGAGGGCGAACAGATATTTCGAGACGTCAGTGCCGGTGTAACTGGTCTTTGGCGGTTCCGACTCGCCCAGGCCCGGTAAATCCACCGCAACGACGGTGTGAGTCTTCGCAAGTTCGGGCATCAAGCTGTGCCACTCATACCAGGCTTGACCAAATCCGTGGACCAGGTAAACCAAAGGCCCTGAACCGCCCTTCACATAGTGGAGCCTGACGCCGTCTATGATTTTAAACTCACTCTTGAATCCCGCTGGAACAGGAAACTCTGCCGCTTGTGCCTGGTATGGCAAAGCCACGGTGATTGCGACTGCGGCGAGGGCCGATCTAATGCTCTTTTTCATTTTATTTCTCCATCGAGTTATGACTGAAAATGACGACCATGCGAAGGCGTGCTACCCGTCGATCAATGACTGTGGATCGCCTGGGTGGTGTGCCGTTGACCTTGCGGAAAACCATGCGCCCGTGCCCGAAATGCAATGGCCAGGCTGATCAATAGCAACGCCAGCAACACCCCCGGAAATGCACTCGTTCCCCATTGGCCGAGTAACACGCCACCCAGCAGTCCTCCGCCGGCAATAGCGCTGTTCCAGACCACTACGTTCATGGAGAGCGCAACATCGGAGCCCTTACCTGCGGCGTCGGCGAGTGCTGTTTGCAGCAGGGTGGCCGCGCCACCAAAGGTCAGCCCCCACATGAAGACACCCACATAAATGGCCGCGGCGGAGCCCGAGAACACTCCGAGGAAAATCGAAACCGCTGCGAAGGTTGCAAGGCTGACCAGCACGGTTGTTCGCAGGTGCCGATCAACCAGTCGGCCCGTGAGCCAGATGCTGGCCAGCGCCGCGACACCAAATGTGAGCAATACCAAATCGACGTCACTGTTCAGCCCAGCCTTGGAAACAAAGGGCGCGACATAGGTGTAAAGAATGTTGTGGGCCAGCATCCAGGTGAAGACGACAGCCAATACCGAGCGGACGCCTGGGGTGAAAAACACCTGACGTAACGGCATGCGCTGTGAGGATGATTGGCCTGGGTAATCCGGCACTTTGATCAGCACCCAAACGATCAATACAAGGGTCATGCCGGACATCAATCCAAAGGCCATGCGCCAGCCCATGAATCCACCCAGCCACGTTCCCATCGGCACACCCAACGACAACGCGATGGGCGTACCCACCATGGCCACCGCCAATGCGCGCCCCTGCAAATGAGGGGCGACCATGCGCCGTGCATAGCCCGCGATAAGGCTCCAGGCCAGCCCGGCTGAAACCCCGGCGAAAAACCGTGCAATCAGCGTCAACCAGTAATCGGAAGACAGCGCCGTGAGGGAGTTGAATACCAGGAAGCCGACAATGGTCACCAGCAGTACCGTTCTACGGCGCCAACTTTGCGTGGCAATGGTCAGCGGGATTGCCGCCAGCAGCGATCCCAACGCATAGACAGTCACCATCTGCCCGGCCAGAGACGCAGAGACACCCAGGCCACTACCAATTTCGGGCAGCAAGCCCGCTGGCAAGGTCTCAGTGACAATGCAAATGAAACCCGTCATCGCCAGTGCAAGTAATGCCCCAAGCGGAAGCTTTCCGCCCTGTCGCTCATCTGTAGTCATTTGTCACCTCACATGTATACCGATCGGTATAATATGGAGGCGTACCGCGATCTAGTCAACGACTTATATATCGATTAGTATTTAAGTGATCGAGAGGAGGTTCACATGGCACAGATGGGACGTCCACGCACCTTTGACCGTGGCGTGGCAATTACTCAAGCGATGCATTTGTTCTGGGAGCACGGCTATGACGCAACATCACTCAGCCAGCTCAAGGCAAATATCGGCGGCGGCATCACCGCACCCAGCTTCTACGCTGCATTCGGCTCAAAGCAGGCGCTGTTCAATGAAGTGATGGAACGTTATCTGAACACCCACGGCCGGGTGACCGATAGCCTGTTTGACACCACGCTCCCCCCGAGAGAGTCGATCGAACTAACGCTGCGGCGCTCCGCGAAAATGCAGTGTGAGCCCGACCACCCAGCAGGATGCCTGGTGGCGCTGGGTCTGCTGAGTGCCTGCACGGATGAAAGCAAAGCCATCTCCCAGCCGCTGGCTGACGCAAGATCCTTGAACCGTGCAGGGATGGTGGCATGTGTCGAACGCGCTATCGCATCTGGAGAGCTGCCACCCACGGTTGTGCCCGAGGCATTGGCCACGGTGTTTGACAGCTTCGTGTTGGGGATTTCGGTACTGGCCCGAGACGGCGTGCCCCTCAAACAGATAGATGACGCGGTGACGCAAATCATGACGTTATGGGATGCGTCGTGTATCGATCGTCCGGCTATTGGTTCAGGCAATCCCTAAACGGCAGTAAACAGCGAACGACCGCGGATCGATTTAGCCAATCTGTTGCGTCGACCGGTTGAATCCACAGCCGAAAGCAGCCCCTCCGGGCATAGCGGAATCAAATTAGGCTCCAGCAACCCCAAGGCGATTCTGGTCTTCACCGCATTCTTGCCCCAGTTCGTCGACCCGACCCGCGCGGTGACGCCGCAATTTGCGTTGCTCGGCGCGTTGTTTCTGATGCTGGAATGGATTGCCATCAGCGCCTACGCCTGAGGCAACGGCACGTAAAAGGGAGTTGGCAACTCGTGAAAGCATCCGTATATTCGGATATCCATATATACGAGCCTTCAGCGATGAGCCCACTCCCCCATCCCACCAAAGTCCTTTTCATGTGCACCGCCAACAGCTGCCGCAGCGTGTTGAGCGAAGCGCTGTTCAATCATCTGGCTCCCGAAGGTTTTGAGGCAGTGAGTTCCGGCAGTTTCCCCAGCGGCCGGCTCAACCCTCAAGCCGTACAAACATTGCACACCCTCGGTGTCTCGACCGAAGGCCTCTACAGCAAAGACTCTTCGGTGTTCACCGACTCCCCACCCGATATCGTCATCACCGTTTGCGACAAAGCCGCCGGGGAAGCGTGCCCGGTGTACTTTGGCCCGGCGATCAAAAGTCATTGGGGACTGGCCGATCCGTCGGAGGTGCATGGTACCGAGCAGGAGATTCAGGCCGCGTTCGACAGCACCGTCGAAACGATCAAGCAACGGTTTGCAGCCTTCTTCGCCCTGGACCTGGAAAAACTTTCGGACGCCGAACTGAAAGTCGAACTGGACCGCATCGGAGCCCTTTAATGAATGACGACCTGCCCAATCTCGACCTGGAACTGCTGACGCTTTCAACCGAAAGCACCCACAAACCACGCATCCTGCTGCTCTACGGCTCCACCCGTGAGCGCTCTTTCAGTCGGCTGCTGACCGAGGAAGCCGCACGAATTTTGCGTCTGCTGGGCGCCGAAACGGTGATCTTCGATCCTTCCGGCCTTCCCCTCCCCGACGATGCGCCCAGCGACCATCCGAAGGTCCAGCAACTGCGCGAGCTGGTGCTCTGGTCAGAAGGCCAGGTCTGGTGCTCACCGGAACGCCACGGTTCGATGTCGGCGGTGTTCAAGGCGCAAATCGACTGGATCCCGCTGACGATGGGCGCGGTTCGTCCGACCCAAGGCAAAACCTTGGCGGTGATGCAGGTCTGTGGCGGCTCCCAGTCGTTCAACACGGTCAATCAACTGCGTGTGCTGGGCCGCTGGATGCGCATGTTGACCATCCCCAATCAATCCTCGGTGCCCAAGGCTTTTATGGCGTTCGACGAGGCTGGCCGGATGAAGCCTTCCGCGTACTACGACCGGGTGGTGGATGTGATGGAAGAACTGATGAAGTTCACATTGCTGGTGCGTGGCCGCGAGGAGTTTTTGGTGGACCGTTATTCAGAGCGCAAAGAGAGCGCGGAAGAGTTGTCGAAGCGGGTCAATCAACGCTCGATCTGAAGCAGCGGAATTCTCTGTCGATTTTCCGGTGGAGGCGTCGGTCAACGCGTCTTATGCTCAACCCATGAACCTACAAAACGCTTTGCTTCCGCCCCACGCCGAGATGGTTCGCGCCATGCTCGAACGAGACACCGCCTACGAGGGGGTGTTCTTTACCGCCGTGAAGACCACCGGGATCTTCTGCCGCCCCAGTTGCACGGCGCGTAAACCCAAGCCGGAGAACGTTGAGTTCTTCGCTCACGCTGATGAGTGCATGTCGGCGGGTTATCGCGCGTGTCTGCGCTGCAAGCCGCTGGACGCAGCGGCCATCGCGCCGGACTGGGTGCAGGCGTTGCTCAAGTCGGTGGACAGCGATCCCGACCTGCGCTGGACCGATGCCCAGCTTGTGGCCGAGGGCATCGAGCCGCTGAAACTGCGGCGCTGGTTCAAGCAGCATTTCGGCATGACGTTCCACGCCTGGCTGCGCACCCGGCGCCTGGGCATGGCGTTGGGCGGTATCAAGCAGGGTGACTCCATCGACAACGCGGCGTTCGACTCGGGCTACGAATCCCTGAGTGGTTTTCGCGATGCGTTTCAAAAATCCTTCCACATCACGCCGGGCCGCGCGGCCAACAGTGAGCCGCTGCTGTTCACTCGCCTGACCACGCCGCTGGGGCCGATGATCGCCATGGCCGAACGCCGTGGGCTGGTGCTGCTGGAATTTCTTGATCGTCCGGCGTTGACCCGGGAAGTCGAAGAACTGCAGAACCGTTATGGCTATGCCGTGGCGCCGGGGCACAACGCTCATTTACAGCAGATTGAAGCCGAGCTGACGCAATATTTCGCCGGCAAACTCACCGAGTTCAACGTTGCGCTGCATTTGCCCGGCAGCGAATTCGCGCGGCAAGTCTGGGCCGAACTGGCGAAGATCCCCTACGGCCAGACCAGCACCTACGGCACCATCGCTGCCACACTGGGCAAGCCCGGCGCCAGTCGTGCAGTGGGCCTGGCCAACGGGCATAACCGTCTTTCGATTGTGTTGCCCTGCCACCGGGTGATCGGTGCAGACGGCTCGTTGACGGGCTATGGTGGAGGACAACCGCGCAAGGCGTTTTTGCTCAGGCTGGAAAAAGCCGCCGTACAGGTGACCGGACAACTCGCTTTCTGATCCCCTGATTCTCTGCAAAAAGTCATAAGGAAGGACATTCGATGGACACGCAATTTCATCAACTGCACCACGACGGCCTGCTGATCCTCGCCAACGTCGCCGATGCCACCGGGGCGCGCATCGTCGAGCAACTGGGCTGCAAGGCCGTGGCCACCAGCAGCGCAGCGGTGGCCTGGGCGCATGGGTACGCGGACGGCAATGCCCTGCCCCTTGAACGCCTGATATCCACCGTTGAATCCATCGCCCGCGTGATCTCGGTGCCGTTGACCATCGACGTCGAGGCCGGTTATTCCGATGACCTGACGCGAGTTGGCGAGGTCATCGATGCGGTGATCGCGGCCGGTGCAGTCGGGATCAATATCGAAGACGGCTCTTCCCCGCCGGAGTTGCTGGTACGCAAGATCGAAGTCGCCCGTCAGGTTGCCGATCGCCGCAACGTGAAGCTGTTCATCAATGCCCGCATCGACGTGTACCTCAGAGGCCTGGTGCCTGCCGAAGATCGCGTAGCCGAAACGCTCAAGCGCGCCGCGTTGTATCAGGCGGCGGGCGCCGATGGGTTGTTTGCGGCGGGCGTCACTGCAAAATATGAAATTGAGGCACTGTGCCAGGGCACATCATTGCCGGTGAATGTACTGGGGCTACCGGGTTTGCCATCGCCTGAAGAGCTGCAAGCGCTCGGCGTGCGGCGTTTGAGCGCCGGCTCGGGCATCGCCGAGTTTCTGTATGGCGCCATGGCTTCCCTGGCCAAAGGCTTTCTGGAGAACGGCAAACTGGACAGCAGCCACCTCAAGGCCTTCACGTATGGGGAAGTTAACGCCCTGCTGAAAACGGCCGGGAACGCTTGATCGCCATGCCCGATCCCTACCTGCCCGCGACTGAATTTCTGTCATCGATCGATGACGACTGGCGGCTCCACATCGCCGCCGTCGGCCCGTGCCTGCATCAGCCCCATGCGGCTCGCGATCCGTATGAATCGCTGGTGCGGGCGATTGCGTATCAGCAACTGCACGCCAAGGCCGGGAATGCGATTGTCGGTCGGCTGCTGGCGTTGTTTCCGTCGACGACGTTTCCAAGGCCTGAGCAGATTCTGGCGACCGGGTTTGATCAGATGCGCAGCTGCGGGTTTTCCGCAGGCAAGATCGCGACCATTCAAGGGATTGCGCAGGCAGCGTTGGACGGTGTGGTGCCGGATTACGCAACGGCACTGGCGATGGACGATGAGGCGCTGATTGAGCGCTTGATCACCTTGCGTGGGGTTGGGCGCTGGACGGTTGAAATGCTGCTGATCTACAGCCTGGAGCGCCCGGATATTTTGCCGGCGGATGACTTTGGGGTGCGTGAGGGGTATCGGCGGCTCAAGGGGCTGGAGGTGCAGCTGACGCGCAAGCAGATGGTTGAGATCGGGTTGGCGTGGAGTCCGTATCGCACGGTGGCTTCCTGGTATTTGTGGCGGATGACGGGCAAGTAGACCGCCCCTGTGGGAGCGAGCCTGCTCGCGAAAGCGGTGTCACATGCCCTCCATTATCCAAGGTCGGATGACGGGCAAGTAGACCGCGTTATCGTTCATCGCCAGCAGACTGGCTCCCACACTGGATCTCGAGTGTTTACAAAACCCCTGTGGGAGCGAGCCTGCTCGCGATGGCGATTTCACATTCACCGCATGACTCAAAACCGATCACAATCCTGACTTCAACCGAGTAAACGCCCGAATCAACGCCCGGTTGAACGCCTTGCCATTGTCATTCTTGCTATACAACGAAGCCCTCACCTGCGCCGATGGATACGTCCCCGGATCATTGCGGATCGCCGGATCGATCAACCCATCCGCCGCCGTGATCGCGTTGGCGTAGTGAATGGTGTCAGTGATTGGCGCAATCACTTCAGGCGTCATCAGGTAATCCATCAACGCCAGCCCGGCCTCGGGGTGCGGTGCATCCTTGGGAATGACCATGGCGTCAAACCAGATCAACGTGCCCTCTTTCGGTATCCGGTAATTGAGCTTGAACGGTTTGTTCGCCGCCTCGGCCTGCCCGGCCGCGATGGCCACGTTGCCGTTCCACGACATCGCCACGCAGGTGTTGCCGTTGGCCAGATCGCTGATGTTCAGGTCATTGTCGAAGTAGCGAATGTACGGCCTGATCTTCGCCAGTTGTTGCTCGGCCAGTTTCAGGTCATCGAGATTCTGCCTGTTGATGTCCAGGCCCATGTACTTCATGACCGCGGCGAAAACCTCGTTGGGATCATTGAGCAGGCTGACCCCGCAATCGGAAAATTTCGCCACCACGGCCGGGTCGAACAGCATTGCCCAACTGTCCCGTGGCGCGTCCGGCAAGCGCTGTTTGACCGCCTCTTCCTGATAGCCGACGCCGGTAGTGCCCCAGGCGTAGATCCCGGCGTAACGGTTACCCGGATCGAACGCCGCCATGTGCTGGCGGAACTCTTCTCCGACGCCGGCAAAGTGCGGCAGTTGTTGCGGGTTCAGTGTTTGAATCGCCCCGCTCTGGATCGCCCGGGACAGATGTTGCCCCGCCGTCAGCACCAGGTCATAACCGCTGCGGCCGGTCAGCAGTTTGGTCTCCGCCGTTTCCAGGGAGTCGAAGTGATCGACCACCACATGGATGCCGGTTTTTTTCTCGAAATTGGTCAGGGTATCCGGGGCCAGGTACTCGCCCCAGATGTACAGGTTTACCACCGGTTTCGCGGTGTCGGCGGCCTGCACACACAAGGGTGCAAGCACCAGCAATAACGCTTGAGTCAGTTTGTGCAGGCCCATGTTCAAACCCCCTTTGCGGCGTATTGAGGCATGGTGATACAGGCGACATTGCCGCCACCCAGAAGAATTTCCCGAGAGTTTTCGATGCCGACGATTTTGTGTTGCGGGAACAATTCGGCCAGGGTTGCCTGCGCTGCCTGATCATTGCGATCACCAAACAGCGGCACCACGATCGAGCTGTTGCCGGCGTAGTAGTTGATGTACGACGCGCAGATTTGGGTCCCGGCCTGACGGGTATGGGTGCTGTCCTGCTGGTCCAGGCCTTCGGCCTCTTCAGCGGTCCATTCCAGCACATCCGGTTGCGGCAGCTTGTGCACGATCAACTCGCGGCCACGGCTGTCGCGGGTGCTGCGCAGAATGTCGTAGGCCTCCTGATAGATCTCCCACTGCGGGTCATCGCGATTGTCGGTCCATTGCAGCACCACTTCGCCGGGACGCACGAAGCAGGCGAGGTCGTCGACGTGGCCGTCGGTTTCGTCGAACTTGCAACCCCGTGGCAGCCAGATGATTTGCTCGGCACCGAGGTAATCGGTCAGGCGGCGTGTGACTTCATCCTTGCCCAGATGCTGGTTGCGATTGCGGTTGAGCAGGCATTGTTCGGTGGTGAGGATGCTGCCCTGGCCGTCACTCTGGATCCCGCCCAGTTCGGCAATCAGTGGCGCGCGATAACGGTCGAAGCGTTCGATTTCGAGGATTTTGCTGGCGATCTGATCATCCTTGTCCCACGGGTAGTACAAGCCGCCGTCAAGACCGCCATAGGCGTTGAACTCGAAGTCGACCCCGCGCACTTCACCGCTGGCATCGTTGACCACAAAGCACGGGCCGCTGTCGCGGAACCAGGTGTCGTTGCAGGTCATTTCCACCACCCGAACCTGAGGCGGCAACTGGCGGCGGGCGGTGGCGAATTGCGCGGCGGAAGCACACACCGTCACCGGTTCGCTCTGGGCAATGGCGGTAACAATTTGCACCCAAGCCTTCTGCGCAGGCTTGGCACCGTTGCGCCAGACGTCGGTGCGCTCCGGCCAGCCGAGCCAGCAACCAGACTTGGTTTCGAATTCGCCGGGAAGGCGAAAGCCGTCGAGTTTCGGGGTGGATTCGAGCAAACGTGCCATGGTCAGACCTCATCAGCGGGGATTGGAATGACCACAGGCTAAGGTCGTCGGCGCCCTCCTCGCCAACGATGATTATTTCGGAATACTTGAATTCAACTCATCAATCGATCAGCTGATCGTTGAACCATTCCAGCATTTGCGCCACGGCCGGACGCTCCAGCCGCACCCGCTCACACACCAGCGCATATTGCCCGAGCGCGGTCATGCTGGCAGTGAAGGGCCGGACCAGACGACCGCTGAGCAAGTCTTCCTGAGCCGTCAGATTGTCGCCCATGGCCACGCCCTGCCCTTGCACCGCGGCTTCCAGCGCCAGGCCCGCGTGGGCGAAATACAGTTGCCGTTCGGGACGTTGATCGCCGGCGTGACTGGTGAGCCACGCGGTCCAGGTCTTGCCGTCTTGATCGTCATGCAACAGGCAATGGCGCGCCAGGTCCTTCGGGGTTTTCAGAGTGCCCTGGTTGAACAGGCCGGGGCTGCACACCGGGAAGAATTGCAGCGCTGGCAAGGGTCTGACGAAGTACGCGCTGCTGTCGACCGGGCCGGTGCCGTAGGTGATCGCCAGATCGATGTCTTCCCCCGGCGCAGTGGCGTCAATCGGTTGTTCGTAGAGGTGCAGCGTGATGTGCGGATAGCGCGCGTAAAAGTCAGTGAGGCGACTCATCAGCCACTTCTGCGCCAACTCGGCGGTGACCGCCAGACGCAACACGGCCAACGATGACGGGTCGCGCAATTCATCGCAGGCTTCGCCGATCAGTTCGAAGGCTTGCTGCAGACTTTGCATCAACCGGCCAGCGGCCATGGTCGGGCGGATCTGCCGGCCTTCGCGGATGAACAGCGAAACGCCCAGATGCTCTTCGAGCTGGCGGATCTGATGGCTGACGGCGCTGTCGGTGACGCACAGCTCGGCGGCTGCCCGGCCGAAATGGGCGTGGCGGGCGGCGCATTCGAAGGTTCTGAGTGCTGCTAAGGAAGGCAGTCGTCGCATGAATTCAGCCCCGGTGATGAAGGCGCCCATGCTGCCTTGGCCGTTGGTGGGCGTCCAGTAAGACCGAGTTATCGTTCATCGCGAGCAGGCTCGCTCCCACAGGGGACCGCATTCATCGGGAAGAACTCGGTCAACTGTGGGAGCGAGCCTGCTCGCGATGAGGTCGGCACATTCACCACAAATCCAACAGCCCATCACCCTCCCTTATCCACCATGACATCCCCCCAAACCCGGCGCATGTTGGTGTCTCAACCGGAGGGATTCGCCATGCTCAACGCTCTCAAACAAATCAACTCAACCTCGGCCTTCAACCGCTGGGCCGGTTTCGAAGTGACCGCCGCCGCAAGCGGCGAAGCCGAGCTGACCCTGGCTTTTCGCGAGGCCGACATGGCGCAATACGCCGGCTTCCTGCACGCCGGCCTGATCGGCGCGCTACTCGACACGGCCTGCGGATTCGCCGCCGGAACGGTCGCCGGCAACGTGCTGGCTTCGCATTTTTCGGTGAACTGCCTGGCGCCCGCTGTCGGTGAAGTGTTCATCGCCCGGGGCCGGGTGGTGAAAGCCGGCAAGAAGCAGGTGTTCGCCCGCGCGGAGCTGTTCGCACAAACCGGCGACCAGTTGAAACTGGTGGCGACCGGCGATGCGATTCTGGTGCCGGTCGAGGGGCGCTGACGGTCTAGGCTGTCTTGGGTAACTCCAACCCTCGTCGGAGGTTCCCATGCAGCTTGAAGGTTCCTGCCATTGCGGCGCTGTGTCGTTCAGCCTGAACAGCGCCCACCCCTACCCGTATCAGCGTTGCTACTGCTCGATCTGCCGCAAGACCCAGGGCGGTGGCGGTTACTCGATCAATATTGCCGGTGATGCCGCCAGCCTGAAGGTCCGTGGGCGCAAGCACGTCGCGGTTTACCATGCCCAACTCAAGAACGAAGGCGACAAGCGCGCCCATCGCAGTAGCCTCGGCCGGCATTTCTGCGCGGTTTGCGGCTCGGGCCTGTGGGTGTATAGCCCTGAATGGCCGGAGCTGATTCACCCGTTCGCGTCGGCCATCGACACCCCGCTGCCGGTGCCGCCTGAACACACGCACTTGTTGCTCGACTCAAAGGCGCCATGGGTGGAAGTCGACATGCGTCCCGGCGACAAGCGGTTCGACGTCTATCCCGAAGAGTCCATTGCCGACTGGCATGAACGCTTGGGTTTGAGCCGCTAAGCCCCTTCACAGTCTTTGACAGTTTCCCGACAAAGCTGTCAAAGATTGCGGACCGGCAGCCGCCTAGCATGGGCGTATCCAATCTCCCTTCGGGTACTCCCATGTTACGTTCGCTGTGTCTGTCGTTGACTTCACTTGGCCTGCTCCTTCCCGCTGACTCATTACGCGCTGAAGACTGGCAATACACCCTACGCGCCGGTGCCGCCAGCGTGCCGCGTTACAGCGGCAGTGACGAGCGCGTGGTCGTGCCGCTGCTGGGCGCCAAGGTGGTCAGCCCGTATGGAGTCTTTCTGGACACTGAAAAGGGACTGGGCTGGGCGTTCGATGAAGAAGACTTCGGCCTGAGCGTGTACATCGGCGCAAGCGATGTGCGCAAGGATCGCAAGACCGGATTCAAAGGCTCGGATGAGCTCAACGGCATGGGCTCGATCAAATCGCGGCCGGCGCTGGGTCTGGACGGGACTTACCACATGGGCCCGATCATTCTTGGTGCCAGTTTTGAGCATGCGCTGGAAAAGGACGATGACGATGACGATGACGATCACGACACCGGCTCAGCCTGGAATCGCCTGAAGCTGAGCATCAGCGCGCCGTTTTATGAGGGTGACTACGGCAAGGTCACGGGCAGCCTGAACAGTCAGTTTGGTGACAGCAATTACGTGCGCACCTGGTATGGGGTGAGTGCGGCGCAGGCGTCGCGCAGTCAGTTCAGGACGCATGACACTCGCGGTGGGCTGGTGAGCCGCGGGGCTGATTTGACCTGGTTGTTGCCGATCGATGAGCAATGGAGTGTTTCGACGGTGCTGGCCGTGCAGTATCTGGCGGGTGATGCAGCGGACAGTTCGATTGTTGAGCGGCGGATGCAGACTTCGGTGGGTGGGCAGGTGGCGTACACCTTCTAACCATGCTGTGTTGCTGATGGCCCCATCGCGAGCAGGCTCACTCCCACATTTTGGAATGCATTCCCCTGTGGGAGTGAGCCTGCTCGCGATGGCGTCAGTAACAGCAACACAACTAATCCAGATGCGCCCAGGTCATGCGAAACGACGCCCCACCCCACGGCGAGTCCGCCACTTCCACTTGCCCGCCATGGGATTGCGAGACCCGCCGAACCAACGCCAACCCCAAGCCAAACCCACCCGTGCGGCGATCACGGCTGGCATCCAGGCGCGAGAACGGTTCGAAGATCTTCTCGCGTCCGTCCACTGGCACGCCTGGGCCGTCGTCGTTGACCAGTACCTCGTAGTGATCACCGGTACGGGCCAGCGACACTTCCACCCGCTCATCGGCATAACGAATGGCATTGCGCAGCAGGTTGATCACAGCGCGGGCCATGAAGCGCGGTTCAAGGCGAACCTGATCGACCTGACACTCGACAATCAACAACTGCACCCCGGCAGCCTCGGCCTCCAGCGCCACGCTGCCCACCACGCTGTCGAGCCAACTGCTGGCCTGAATGTTTTCCCGAGTGATGACCGTGGCGCCACGCTCCAGACTGGCGTAGGTCAGCAGCTCGGAAACCATTTCTTCCAGCTCGCCGAGGTCGGCGTACATGTCGGCAATCAGTTCGCGGTTCTGGGTCGGATCGGATTGTTGCTTGAGCTGATCGAGTTCAAAGGACAACCGGGCAATCGGCGTGCGCAACTCATGGGACACCGCGTTGGTCAGCTCGCGCTGATTGGCGATCAAACCTTCGATGCGCGCCGCCATCAGGTTGAAGTGTCCGGACAAATCACGAATGTTCGAGCGCTTGGACAGCTGGATCCGCGACGACAGGTCGTTATCGCCAAAACGCTCCGCCGCCAGGCGCAGCTTCTCCAGGTCGCGCCAATGCGGCCGGACCCAGAACATCAACACGAAACCGATCATCACCGCGATCATCAGATACGCCGCAGCAATGTAGAACGGCATCAGACTGGGCTCGGCTGGCAACTTGATGCTCAGCAGCTGAGAACCGTCGTCGATGCGCGAGATGAACTGCGTGTACTTGTCGCGAATCACCAGCAGCCCCAGGGCCAACTCGGCTTTCTCCTGATCGGTCAGGGACAGTTTCCCGCTCTCGACCAAGGTCAGGCCCAAGCCATAGTGGGGCCGCACCGCTTCCAGTTGTCGCTCCCGGCCCGAACCGTCCAGATCGCGCAACTGCTCGGCCAGTGTCCAGGCCTGGCCGCGTACCGCCTCACGGTTGTAGCTCTGCATCTGACCGTCGAGAAGCGCATCGAACGTGCGCTCGACCGTTTGCAGTCCCAGGACCAGGCCAACCGTCATCACCAGAAACAGCCCAAGAAATAACCGCAGCATTTACAGCTCCCACGCAAACGGATTGAACAAGTAACCCTTGCCCCAGATGGTCTTGATGCACACCGGTTCGCGCGGGTTGTCCTTGAGCTTGCCGCGCAATTTGCTGATGTAGACGTCGACACTGCGGTTGAGGCCATCGAAGGCGATGCCGCGCATGCGGTTGAGGATGTCGTCGCGGGACAGAATCTTGCCGGCAGCGCTGGCCAGCAACCACAGCAGTTCGAATTCCATGGTGGTCATTTCGATGACATCGCCCGCCAGCCGCACTTCGCGGCAGCTGCGGTCGATGCTCAGGTGGCCGAACTCCAGGGCGCTGCACACGCTGCTGTCCGGGGTCTGACGCCGTTGCAACGCGCGTAGACGGGCCAGCAGCACCGGCGGCTTGATCGGTTTGATCACGTAGTCGTCGGCGCCGGACTCCAGGCCGAGGATGTGATCGAGGTCATCTTCCTTGGCCGTGAGGATGACGATCGGCGTGTCGGACACGCTGCGGATCTCGCGGCACACGTGCAGGCCGCTCTGACCCGGCAGCATCAGGTCAAGCACGACAACTTTCGGTTTGAACTCGAGGAATGCGGCCAACGCGAGGTCACCGCGGTGCACCTGCCGGACCTCAAAGCCATGTTGGGACAGAAAATGCGCGATCAGCCCGGCGAGCTTCTCGTCGTCTTCCACCAGCAATACTTTGCCAAAACCCAGGTTATCCATAACGACCGTCTGCTGCCCCTTGTGTGAAGTGGCCGGCATTATGGCGCCAATCGGTGACGGGACGGTGATGACGGGCAGCAAAAACCGGCCTCGGGGGCCGGTTTCTGGCGATGTTTCATACTCTTAAGAGTTTTTAACAATTCAGACGCAAAAGATCGCAGCCTCGTTTCACTCGACAGCTGCTACAGGGGATACGCAGTTCTATGTAGGAGCTGTCGAGTGAAACGAGGCTGCGATCTTTTGATCTTCACGCCGCGGCTGGCACGCCGCTGTGAAAGCGGAATTCCACGTCCGGCGATTCGATCAGCTCCTGCTCTGCCGCGCGGACTTTGTCGATCACCTGGGCAATGTCCTTGGCGTCACCGTACTGGTAAGCCAGCTTCAGGTAACCCTGAAAGTGCCGCGCTTCACTTTTCAGCAAGCCGAAATAGAACTTGCCCAGTTCTTCGTCCAGATGCGGCACCAGCGCCTCGAAACGCTCGCAACTGCGGGCCTCGATAAATGCGCCAACCACCAGCGTATCCACCAGTTTGACCGGTTCGTGGCTGCGCACCACTTTGCGCAGGCCCGAGGCGTAACGCCCGGCGGACAGCTGACGCAGCTCGATCTTGCGCTTTTTCATCAGGCGCATGACCTGTTCGTGGTGCACCAGCTCTTCCCGGGCCAGACGCGACATCAGGTTGATGAGGTCGACGTGGGAGTGATACTTGGCGATCAGGCTCAACGCCGTGCTGGCCGCCTTGAACTCACAGTTCTTGTGGTCGATCAGCAGGGTTTCCTGATCGGCAAGCGCGGCCTGGACCCAGCCGTCGGGGGTGCGGCAGCCGAGGAACTCGTGAATTTCGGGAAGGATCATGGGGCTCACGGAATAAAAGGTATAAATCGAAGGGCGCCGATTATACCGGCCTGCCGCAAGACCACCAGTCGCCACCGTTGATATGCATCAAGTACCGGGTTGGCGGCGAGCAACTATAGTTGTCCAACGCAGTATTTTTTACCTTCCTGGAGATCCCGATCATGCAAGCCATTCGCAGCATCCTGGTGGTCATCGAACCCGAACACTCGGAAAGCCTGGCGCTCAAACGGGCCAAACTGATTGCTGGCGTGACCCAGGCTCACCTGCACCTGCTGGTGTGCGATCGCAAGCACGACCATAGCGGCATGTTGGGCGTGCTCAAGGCAGCCCTGCTGGAGGACGGCTATAGCGTCACCACCGAACAGGCCTGGAATGAAAGCCTGTACGAAACCATTGTCGATGTGCAGCAGGCGGAAGGCTGCGGGCTGGTGGTCAAGCAGCATTACCCCGACAGCCCGTTGAAAAAAGCCCTGCTGACCCCGGCGGACTGGAAATTGCTGCGTTATTGCCCGACACCGGTGCTGCTGGTGAAAACCTCGAAACCGTGGATGGGCGGGGTCATTCTGGCGGCCATCGACGTCGGCAATACCGAGAAGGAGCACCGCACCTTGCACGCGGCCATCGTCGATCACGGCTACGACATCGCCAGCCTGGCCAAGGCTCACCTGCACGTGATCAGTGCGCACCCGTCACCGATGCTTTCATCGGCTGATCCGACGTTGCAGCTCAGCGAAACCATTGAGGCGCGCTATCGCGAACAGTGCAAATCGTTTCAGGCCGAGTTCGATATTGACGATGAACACCTGCATATCGCCGAAGGCCCGGCGGATGTGTTGATTCCGTTCATGGTGCACAAGCTTCAGGCGTCGGTGATCGTCATTGGTACTGTCGCGCGGTCCGGGCTGTCCGGGGCGTTGATCGGGAATACGGCGGAGGTGGTGCTGGATGCGGTGGAGAGCGATGTGCTGGTACTGAAGCCGGATACGATCATGGATCATCTGGAGGAGATTGTGACGCAGCATTGAGATGTGCGGCGCCGATAAGGACGCCATCGCGAGCAGGCTCGCTCCCACAAGGGGATTTGTGAACGCCACAGATCCAGTGTGGGAGGCCTAGCCTGCTAGCGATGCTTTTAGGCGCCGAAGGCGTCTCTGAGGAAACCGGGGGCGATGTAGCGCTGGTAATGCGCCTCGGAGAGCAAAAAGAATTCCCGATCAATGGCATCGCGCAATTCCGGCAGGTTCCAGTCGCGAAACTCCGGCATCAGCACCATCCCGTAGGCCTCCAGATTGTTGATCACCCGCGCACCACGGGCGATCAGCTGATAAGCCCAGCAATACTCGGACTGATGCGGCACAAAGCGGATCTTGCGCTGCTCCAGTTGCAAGCGCAGGCGCTGGGCATCGAAAACCTCCAGCTTGCTGGCCATCACCTGGGACAACAGCTGCTCAAGACGCAGCCACACCGCGCGCTTTTCCTCCTCGTTGTAACCATTCCAATTGATCACTTCATGGTGGAAACGCTTGCAGCCACGGCACACGAGATCACCGTAAACAGTGGAGCAGAGGCCGACGCAGGGGGTCTTGATGGTCTGATTGGGCATAGGTAGGCAAAGCACGGGAAAGCAGAACAGGCCGGCATGTTAGCCCTTTGTCCGGCATTCATCACCCCTCAAAATGCAGGGGTTCAGGGTCTGTGGGACTTTGGTGACGGCCACGACGGATGCCCGCGCTTTGTCTCGCACACGTTGCCCGGCAATGCGGCTCGCCACCAAAGTCCAATAGCCCCTGACTTACCTTTAATTTTTTTTTGCCGTAGAATCAGCCAGCCTTTTAAGGCGCCAATGTCCGTTAGAAGCTGTTTTCAAAGCGTCACGAGCACAGTCGTTCCTTCAGAGCGGTGTTGGCGACGGGTTTTTCCAGCGGGGAAAAGCCCAACGCCAACCCTCATCAGCTCCCGTTCTGCAGGCGTAAAACTTTGAAAGCAGCTTCTGTAAGGAATTGTCGGTAATTCTGGCTAAGTGGCCCACAACGCCACGCAGCGCATGAGTACGGCAATTTCGGGATGAGCGTCCCGGACACCCATTTGGGACCACTGATGAGGGTAATAACTGTGCTTGAAGCCTACCGCAAACATATCGAAGAGCGTGCAGCACTGGGTATCGTTCCCCAGCCGCTAAACGCCGAACAAACTGCAGGCCTGGTTGAGCTGCTGAAGAATCCCCCGGCTGGCGAAGAAGCTTTCCTCGTTGACCTGATCACCAATCGCATTCCGCCTGGCGTGGACGAAGCAGCCTATGTAAAGGCTGGCTTCCTGTCTGCCCTCGCTAAAGGCGAAGCAACATCCCCTCTGATCGACAAGAAACGCGCTGTTGAACTGCTTGGCACCATGCAAGGCGGCTACAACATCGTGACCCTGGTTGACCTGCTCGACAGCGCCGAACTGGCCCCTGTCGCTGCCGCTCAACTCAAGCACACCCTGCTGATGTTCGATGCGTTCCACGATGTGGCGGAAAAAGCCCGCAACGGCAACGAACACGCCAAAGGCGTGATCCAGTCCTGGGCTGACGGCGAGTGGTTCCGCAACCGCCCAACTCTGGCCGACAAGATCAGCCTGCGCGTGTTCAAGGTCACCGGCGAAACCAACACCGACGACCTGTCCCCTGCTCCGGACGCCTGGTCCCGCCCGGACATCCCGCTGCACGCCCTCGCCATGCTGAAAATGGCCCGTGAAGGCATCGTGCCTGACGTCCAGGGCGTTACCGGCCCGATGAAGCAGATCGAAGAAATGCGCAACTCCGGTTTCCCGATCGCCTACGTCGGTGACGTGGTCGGTACCGGTTCTTCGCGTAAATCCGCTACCAACTCGGTACTGTGGTTCTTCGGCGACGACGTTCCTAACGTTCCGAACAAGCGTGCCGGCGGTTTCTGCTTCGGCAGCAAAATCGCTCCGATCTTCTACAACACCATGGAAGATGCCGGCGCGCTGCCGATCGAATTCGACGTCTCCAACATGCACATGGGCGACGTGATCGACCTGTACCCGCATGCTGGCAAAGTCTGCAAACACGGCACCGACGAAGTCCTGACCACCTTCGAAATGAAGACCCCGGTGCTGTTGGACGAAGTTCGTGCCGGCGGCCGTATTCCGCTGATCATCGGCCGTGGCCTGACCGACAAGGCCCGTGCCGAATTGGGCCTGGGCCCTACCGATCTGTTCAAACTGCCTGAAGCACCTGTCGACACCGGCAAGGGCTTTACCCTGGCACAGAAAATGGTCGGCAAGGCTTGCGGCTTGCCAGAAGGCAAAGGCGTTCGTCCTGGCACCTACTGCGAACCGAAAATGACCACCGTCGGCTCTCAGGACACCACCGGTCCTATGACCCGTGACGAACTGAAAGACCTGGCGTGCCTGGGCTTCTCGACCGATCTGGTGATGCAGTCCTTCTGCCACACCGCGGCTTACCCTAAGCCGATCGACGTGACCACCCACCACACCCTGCCAGACTTCATCATGACCCGCGGCGGCGTTTCCCTGCGTCCGGGCGACGGCATCATCCACAGCTGGCTGAACCGCATGCTGCTGCCGGACACCGTCGGTACCGGTGGTGACTCGCACACCCGTTTCCCGATGGGCATTTCGTTCCCGGCCGGTTCCGGTCTGGTAGCGTTCGCCGCAGCCACTGGCGTTATGCCGCTGGACATGCCGGAATCGATCCTGGTGCGTTTCAAAGGCAAAATGCAACCGGGCGTCACCCTGCGTGACCTGGTTCACGCCATTCCTTACTTCGCGATTCAGGCTGGCCTGTTGACCGTTGAGAAGAAAGGCAAGAAGAACGCATTCTCCGGTCGCATCCTGGAAATCGAAGGCCTGGACAACCTGAGCATCGAGCAGGCTTTCGAGCTGTCCGACGCCTCGGCTGAACGTTCGGCTGCCGGTTGCACCATCAAGCTGTCGAAAGACTCGATCACCGAGTACCTGAACTCGAACATCACCCTGCTGCGCTGGATGATCGGCGAAGGCTACGGCGATGCTCGTACTCTGGAACGTCGCGCTCAAGCGATGGAAGCCTGGGTTGCCAACCCTGAGCTGATGGTTGCCGATGCTGACGCCGAATACGCTGAAATCATCGAAATCGACCTGGCCGACATCAAAGAGCCTGTGCTCTGCGCACCAAACGATCCGGACGACGCCCGTCTGCTGTCCAGCGTTGCTGGCGAGAAGATCGACGAAGTGTTCATCGGTTCGTGCATGACCAACATCGGTCACTTCCGCGCTGCCGGTAAACTGCTGGATCAGGTCAAGGGTCAGCTTCCAACCCGTCTGTGGCTGTCGCCGCCGACCAAGATGGACGCTCACCAGCTGACCGAAGAAGGCTACTACGGCATCTACGGCAAGGCCGGCGCACGCATGGAAATGCCAGGCTGCTCGCTGTGCATGGGTAACCAGGCACGTGTAGAGCCGAACTCCACCGTGGTGTCGACGTCGACCCGTAACTTCCCGAACCGTCTGGGTGACGGCGCGAACGTCTACCTGGCTTCGGCCGAGCTGGCGTCTGTCGCTTCCATCCTGGGTCGCCTGCCGACCGTCGAGGAATACATGGAATACGCTGGCAAGATCGACAGCATGGCGGCCGATGTCTACCGCTACCTGTCCTTCGACCAGATCGCCGAGTTCCGTGAAGCTGCTGCGAACGCCAACATCCCGGTCGTTCAAGCCTAACGCTGCAACGCAATAAAAAACGCCGCCCATCGTGAGATGAGCGGCGTTTTTTTATGCCTCTATGAAGATCAAATGTGGGAGCGGGCTTGCTCGCGAATGCGGTGTGTCAGTCAGCAGCTATGGTGATTGACACACCGCATTCGCGAGCAAGCCCGCTCCCACAGGGGTTATGCGTTCGGCTTGATGGCTTGTTGCACCGCTTCGTCGACACTTAACCCGCTCAGAATCACCTGCTCCAGCTCCTGCGCCGGTAAACGCGCAAGCACCGCTTTAGCCTGGTGCTTCATCCGCGCCAGGATCAACAGTTTGTCCTCGGCCCGCACCTGCAAAAAGAACGCCCCCAGCGCTTCGATGCTGGTGCCGTCCAGATCGGGCGATTCTTCCAGGCTGAGAATAATCGTATGCACCGGCGGCTCTGCGTGCCGCGCCAGGCGCAGTGCACCACCCAGAATGCGTTCCACATTGGCGAAAAACAGCGCTTCACTTGGCCGTACGATCAACACCCCGGGGATCTCCCGGGCATCCGTATGCCGCTGCACATCGACGTAATCGTGACCGCTGCCCATTTGCCCCAGCACTTGAATATCCGCCGACGACATCTGCTTGAGCATCAGCACCACGCTGATCACCACCGCCACCAGCAAGCCGTCCAGCACACCCAATACCAGCACGGCCGCCACCGCGCAGATCACCAGCAGACGGTCGCGGCGCCAGATGAAATAGCGGCCCAATGGCTGCAGGCTCAAGCCTCGCGCCAAGGCATGAATGACGATGGCGGCCAGCACCGGCGCGGGAGTCAGGGCAATGTAAGGCAACATCGTCAAGACGATCAGCAGCACCACCGCCGCGGCTACCACGCCGGACAGTCGCGAGGCGGCTCCGGCGGCCTCGTTGGCCGACGTCGCGGAGTAACCGGCACCCGCCGGCATGCCATGGAACAGGCCGGACAGCAAATTCGCCGCGCCGAGGGCCAGCAGGTCGCGGTTCGACGACACTCGATCACCATGCTTGAGCGCAAAGGAGCTGATCGAACCGTAGGACTCGGCATACAGAATCATCACCATGGCGAACGCCAACTCCCCCAGGCGCAGCCAGTCGGTAAACGGCAGCACCGGCAACCGGGGCACTTCGAGGCTCAGGTCGATCACACCGATCAGTTTCACCCCGTAGGCCGGCAGGTTCAGCCATTGGCTGGCAGCGATGCCGAGCGCCACCACCAGCAAACCGCCGGGCACCCGCCGGTATCGCGCGCACACGCACAACACCAGCAACGCCACGGACGCGACCAGCAAACCGACCCGATTCCACTGCGGCCACTGCTCCAGCAGTTGCGGCAGGAAGCGGATCAGGTTGCCGTTGCTCAAGTGCACGTCGACGATGCTCGCCACCTGCTTGAGGATGATGGTCACGGCCAGCCCCAATGCAAAGCCGCGCAGTACCGGCTTGGCGATAAATGAGGTCACGCTGCCGAGTTTGAACAGCCCGGCCAACAGGAAGAAACCACCGGTCACCAGCACCAGGCCGATCGCCAGGGTCATGCGCAGGCCGGAATCACTGTTGGCCAGCGTGGCGGTGGCGGCGGCCAGAACGGCGGCGGAAGAGGAAGTCGCGGAAACAATGGCAAAACGACTGGTGCCGAACAGTCCGTAGCACAGCAGTCCGGCAAACAGCGCAATCACCCCGGCCTGTGGCGGCAGCGCGGCAATGCTGGAATAGGCCACGGCCTCGGGTAACAACAAACCGGCAATAGACAAACCGGCCAAAACGTCGAGCCAACGGTTTGGCGTATCGGCACGGGGTTGCACCGATGCGCCGTGGGCACCTGCCATAAAACGTCTCCAGAGAAAGGGGCCATCCTGCGGCAAACGCTCTACGACGCGCTGAAGCCGCCGCAAGCTTAGCCGTTAATCCTACTGAACGGATGCTCTGGGTCAGGGGCGAGCGTTTTTCAACGAAACAAAAAACGCCGCGCATCGTTAGATGAGCGGCGTTTGTTTATGCCCTAACAAATGTGGGGCTCACTGCTTGGTCTACTTGACGACCGAGTCGCCCCAATCGCGAGCAGGCTCGCTCCCACAGGTTCTGCGCGGTCCTTATGGGAGCGAGCCTGCTCGCGATAGCGGACTCACATCCCCCACAGAATCCATCAGGCAGTCAGGGAGTAGATCAACGCCGAAATCGCCACCAAACCAACCGCCGTCACGAAGACGTTGGACGCTTGCCCACGGAAGCGCGCCATCGCCGGCACTTTGCGGATCGCGTACATCGGCATCAGGAACAGAATCGCCGCGATGACCGGGCCGCCGAGGGTTTCGATCATGCCGAGGATGCTCGGGTTTAGCGTGGCAACGATCCAGCACACCACCAGCATGAACGCGGCAGTCATGCGGTCCAGGGTCTTGGGCGTCGGGCGTTTGCCGCTTTTCACGATCAGGCCTTTGAGGCCTTCGCTGGCGCCGATGTAGTGGCCCAGGAACGACTTGGAGATCGCCACGAACGCAATCAACGGCGCCGCGAAGGCAATGGTTGGGTTGCTGAAGTGGTTGGCCAGGTACGACAGGATCGAAAGGTTCTGCGCCTTGGCTTCGGCCAGTTGCGCTGGCGACAAGGTCAACACGCAGCTGAAGACGAAGAACAGCACCATCACTACCATCAAGACGTGGGCGCGGGACAGGATCTGCGAGCTACGTTCTTCAGCATGTTCGCCGTAACGACGCTTCTGGTCCACCGCGAACGCCGAGATGATCGGCGAGTGGTTGAACGAGAACACCATCACCGGAATCGCCAGCCACAGTGTGTGCAGCAGCGCCGACGGCTCAGGCAGGGTCGATGCCGTGGCCAGGATGCCGCCGTTCCAGTGCGGAATCAGGAATACCGCCAGAAACAGTAACGCCACAATGAACGGATAGACCATCAGGCTCATGGCCTTGACGATCATTTGCTCGCCGCAACGCACCACGGCCAGCAGGCCGAGGATCAGCACCAATGAGAGCACGGCGCGCGGCGGCGGCATGATGTGCAGTTGATGCTCGAGGAAACTGCCCACGGTATTGGTCAGGGCCACGCTGTAGATCAGCAGGATCGGGAAGATCGCGAAGAAGTACAGCAAGGTGATCAGCGCACCGGCCTTGATGCCGAAGTGTTCTTCAACCACTTCGGTGATGTCCGCGCCTTCGCGTCCGGACAGCACAAAGCGGGTCAGGCCACGGTGCGCATAAAAGGTCATGGGGAACGCCAGCACCGCCAGGATCACCAACGGCCAGAAACCGCCCAGGCCTGCGTTGATCGGCAAAAACAGGGTACCGGCTCCGATTGCCGTGCCAAACAGGCCCAGCATCCAGGTGGTGTCATGGCGATTCCAGCTTGTGAGAGTCGCTGGTGTCGCCGCTACATAGCGTTCGTCGACGCTATTGGCCTGATCATTCATCCGGTGGGATCTCCGCATTCCGGTCATTTGCTACCCGGTCAGGACGAGTCGGAAAAATCCGACGGGCAGCGCCCTGGCCGAAACAGGGGCGCGATTGTCCGGGATTAATCAACAGAAGCAAAGACTTAGCTGAGGAGTGGTTGTGCGGATCAGATTCCGCAGTACTTTATCAAATAGATGCTTTAAAAAATCTATTTGATAAAGAATCAGCGTCAGGTACTTTCAACCCCTGCCTGCTGACCAGCAGCCCTGACTGCGGAGCCCTCCCATGCCACTCGTTCGCGTCGACATCAAAAAGCATCAAGACCCCACTTTCGCCAAACGTGTCGGGCAGTTGATTTACGCCGCCATGCACAGCTCGATTGGCGTGCCGGAAAACGATAATTTCCAGATTCTTGCCGAGCACGATGAACAGCATTTCATCTTTGATCCCGGCTACCTGGGCATCAGTCGTACCGACAGCCTGGTGGTGATTCAGATCACACTGAGCGAAGGCCGCACCGTCGAGCAGAAGAAACTCCTCTATAAAACCATCGCCGAGAGCCTTGACGCGGAACTGGCGGTGCGGCTGGAAGACGTCTTCATCAATCTGGTGGAAGTGAAGAAAGAGAACTGGTCGTTTGGCAACGGCATCGCTCAATACGCCCTTTGAGCGGCCTGACACGCGACTACTGCCCCTAAGATGCAGTCATCCATACACCCTCAACACCTGTGAGCCGCCATGCCTCGAGTCTCCCGTAAACAAGCCGAACTCAACCGCGAGATCATCGTCGAAGCCGCCACGCGGCTGTTTCGCGAGCGCGGCCTGCACGGGATCAGCGTCGTCGATGTAATGGGCGCGGCCGGCCTGACCCATGGCGGCTTCTATGGTCATTTCGAATCCAAGGAAGCGCTGGCGACAGAGGCCTGCACTCGGGCGTTCACCCAGTCGATGGAACGCTGGAAACAGAAAATCGACGCCAACGACGACAGCGTCTCGGCGCGCACGAGCATCATCGCGCGCTACCTGTCGGCGGCCAATCGCGACAACCCGGGCGAAAGCTGCCCGGTGACTGCGTTTGCCGGGGACATGTGCCACGAAACAGCCGAAAGCGGTTTGCACCAGACCTACACCCAAGGGCTGGAAGCCTTGCTGCAGATACTCACACCCTTGATGGGTGCGGATAATCCCGAAGCCAATCGCCAACAAGCCTTGGTGGATTATTCCTTGATGGTCGGCGCGCTGACCCTGGCTCGCGCCACCCACGGGCAAGGCCTGTCCGATGAGATTCTCGACGCCGCCCGCAATTTTCTGACCTCGCAAGGTCAATCAATCTGACCAACAGCATGTGCGATCCGTGGTCATTGCTAAACTCCTCTAGAATCAGCAATCTGAAGCAACATTCGAGATCCGACATTCAATACCCACAGGAGCCCAGCATGCCTGCAACCGTTCTGGTACTGGTTGAAACCATCAATGATTACTTGCCGATTCTCGAACATCAGGGCTTTCACCTGATTCTGGCCCCGACGCCTGCCGAGCGCGTCGCCGCCATCACACGGCATGGTGCTCAGATCGATGCGGTATTGACCCGCGGCCCATTGGGCCTGTACGCCGATGAAATCGCCGCCCTGCCCAACCTCAAGATCATCTGCGTGATCGGCGCGGGTTACGAACACGTCGACCTGCAAGCCGCCGCCAACCGGGACATCACCGTCACCAATGGCGCCGGTGTCAATGCCTCGTCAGTCGCCGACCACGCCATGGCGATGTTGCTGGCGCTGGTACGCGACATTCCCCGATGCGACGCCGCTGTACGCCGCGGCGAGTGGCCGAAGATCATGCGCCCTTCCCTGGCCGGCAAGCGCCTGGGGATTCTCGGCCTCGGCGCCGTCGGCATGGCCATCGCCAAACGCGCCGCCGCAGGCTTCGACATGACCGTGAGCTACCACAACCGCCAACATCGCAGCGACGTCCCCTATACCTTCTGCTCGACGCCGACCGAACTGGCACGCGCCTCGGACTTCTTGATCATCGCCACGCCCGGTGGCCTGGGCACCAAACACCTGATCAACAAACAAGTACTCGAGGCCTTGGGCCCCAAGGGGTTCGTCGTGAACATCGCCCGAGCCTCGGTGATTGCCACGGCAGACCTGGTCAGCGCGCTTGAACAACGACGCATTGCCGGTGCCGCACTGGATGTGTTCGATGCCGAACCTCACGTGCCGGAAGCACTCAAGGCGCTGACCAATGTGATCCTGACGCCGCATGTCGCGGGATTGTCCCCGGAAGCGACCCAAGGCACCGTTGAGCTGGTGGGACAAAACCTGATGGCGTTCTTTGCCGGCCTGCCGGTATTGACGCCCATTGCCTTGCCCGCGCCGCTCACGGCCGCACACGTTCGCTGAGACCAAAGGACGCCCGACAGCGTCCAGAGGCGCCGTGATTCGGCGTGGGCCAAATCAGTTCGCCCAGCATCTCGCTCAGCGGCTTGTTGCCCCACTCCACCCCGCGCTTGATCAAATACGGGACGGGGCTGTGAGGTTCGGTGCGCGCCAGGTACTCGGCAATCAACGACTGGCAGACAGCCCATTTCAAACCTCCTTCCTGGAACAGAGCTCTCCCGCTGATCCATAGTCCGCTGTGCCTGTTCTCGCGTATCAGGAACGCTGATTATCCAGCAACACGCTAACCTATAAGACCGTGCCACGCTTGTGGCGACCCCGGCGCACCATTAGATTAGCCAATGATGTCTGGCCTCCAAAATAAGCAGAAGGGATAAGCATGGCGCTTACTGACCAGTCCACCCGTATCCGTACCGGCGAAGAACTCGATGCCAGCCTGATCGATCCGTACCTCAAGGCCCACATTCCGGGCTTGAGTGGCGCGCCTGTGATCAGCCAGTTTCCCGGCGGTGCGTCGAACCTCACCTACCTGCTGGAATACCCGGAGCAGGAATTTGTCCTGCGTCGCCCACCTTTTGGCCACAAAGCCAAGTCCGCGCACGACATGGGCCGCGAATTTCGCATCCTCAATCAGCTGCGCGACGGTTTTCCGTATTGCCCCAAGGCCTATGTGCACTGCACCGACGAATCGGTGATCGGCGCCGAGTTCTATGTGATGGAACGGGTCAACGGGATCATCCTGCGCTCCGAACTCCCGCCGGAACTGAACCTGGACTCGGCGAAAACCGAAGCCCTGTGCAAAAGCTTCATCGACAAGTTCGTTGAACTGCATCGGGTCGACTACAAGGCCTACGGCCTGGGCGACCTCGGCAAGCCCGAAGGCTATGTGGCGCGGCAGATCAAAGGCTGGAGCGATCGCTACGAAAAAGCCCTGACCCCGGACGCGCCGAAGTGGGAAGCGGTCAAGGCCTGGCTCAATGACAAAATGCCGGCCGATCACCCGACCTCCAGCATCGTCCACAACGACTACCGCTTCGACAACGTGATCCTCGACCCGAACAACCCGATGCAAATCATCGGCGTGCTCGACTGGGAACTCACCACCCTCGGCGACCCGCTGATGGACCTCGGCAACACCCTCGCCTACTGGATCGAAGCCGCAGACCCAGCGCCGGTGCAACTGATGCGTCGTCAGCCGAGCCACGCCCCGGGCATGCTGTCCCGCCGTGAATTCGTCGATTACTACGCCGAGCGTTCCGGCATTCAGATCGACAACTTCGACTTCTATTACACCTATGGCCTGTTCCGCCTGGCCGGCATCGTGCAGCAGATTTACTACCGCTTCTTCCACGGTCAGACCCAGGACAAACGCTTCGCGCAGTTCATTCACATGAACAAACTGCTGGAGCAGATGAGCCTGCAAGTCATCTCGAAATCCAGCCTCTGATCGCGCGGCTCTGATTACATTCCCTGGCCCCTATAACAAGGAAAAACCATGTCCAAGACTCAGTTGTTCGACCTCGACGGCAAAATCGCATTCGTCTCCGGCGCCAGCCGCGGCATCGGTGAGGCCATCGCCAAACTGCTCGCCCAGCAAGGCGCCCACGTCATCGTCTCGAGCCGCAAGCTCGACGGCTGCCAACACGTGGCCGACGCGATCATCGCCGCCGGCGGCAAAGCCACCGCTGTCGCTTGCCACATCGGTGAAATGGAACAGATCAGCCAGGTCTTCGCCGGCATCAAGGAACAGTTCGGGCGCCTGGACATTCTGGTCAACAACGCCGCGACCAATCCACAGTTCTGCAACGTGCTGGACACAGACCTCAGCGCCTTCCAGAAAACCGTCGACGTCAACATCCGCGGCTACTTCTTCATGTCGGTCGAAGCCGGCAAACTGATGCGCGAAAACGGCGGCGGCAGCATCATCAACGTTGCGTCGATCAATGGCATCTCGCCGGGCATCTTCCAGGGCATCTACTCAGTGACCAAGGCCGCCGTGATCAACATGACCAAAGTGTTCGCCAAGGAATGCGCGCAGTTCGGTATTCGCTGCAACGCTTTGTTGCCAGGGCTCACTGATACCAAGTTTGCGTCGGCACTGGTGAAGAACGATGCGATCCTGAAGACCGCGTTGCAGCAGATTCCACTCAAGCGCGTGGCCGATCCGAGTGAGATGGCCGGTGCCGTGCTTTATCTGGCCAGCGATGCGTCGAGCTACACGACCGGGGTTTCGTTGAACGTGGATGGCGGGTTCTTGTCCTGATTCGTTTCTGCAGATGTACAAAAGGCAGCCTTTGGGCTAATGCCAGTCAGTCGAGCCGTAACGCAGTCGGTGTAGCAGCTGGCGAAGCCTGCGTTCGGCTGCGAAGCAGTCGTAAAATCAGACGATACGGTGCTTCAGGAAGACCGCAAACTCAGGTTTTACGACTGCTTCGCAGCCGAACGCAGGCTTCGCCAGCTGCTACACCGACCGCGTTACGGCTTGACTGACTTTTGTTCACCCGATCGTTCCAACGCGTGGGAACGATCAAACCACGAACCAAATGAATATTTATTCCGACGATTGCAATAACCGAATATTTATTCCATAAAGACCTTCTGAAAATAAAATTCAAAAGGCCTTCCATCATGCGCGAACTCGGAATCGGACTCATCGGCACAGGATTCATGGGCCGCGCCCACGCCCTGGCCTTTCGCAACGTCAGCGCAGTGTTCGAACTCCCCCTGAAGCTCAAACTGGCCGCCCTCGCCGACGCCGATCCACACCGCGCGCGACATTGCGCTGACGCCTGGGGTTTCGAAACCGCGCACAGCGACTGGCAACAGCTGATCGATGACCCGAAGGTCAATCTGATCGCCATCACCACCCCCAATCACCTCCACTATCCCATGGCCATGGCCGCCCTCGCCGCTGGCAAACCGGTGTATTGCGAGAAACCTTTGGCGGTGAATCTGCAGCAAGCCAACGCCATGCGGCAGGCCGCCAAAGCCGCGGGCCTGGTGACGCGGGTGGGTTACAACTATCAGCACAACCCTATGATAGGGCTGGCGCGGGAGCTGATCGACAGTGGCAAGCTGGGGCAGATCATCAGTTTCCAGGGTGAGTTCAGCGAAGACTTCATGGCTGACCCTTCTTCGCCGTGGTCATGGCGTTGCGATGCCGATCACGCGGGCGGCGCGCTGGCGGATCTGGGCAGTCATTTGCTGGCGATGGCGCGCTATCTGGTGGGCGATGTCGAATCGGTGTGCGCCGACACCCAAACCGTACACCGGCAGCGTCCTGCGACGGCGGGCAGCCAGGAACAACGGCACATTGCGATCGACGATCAGGTTCACGCGTTGCTGCGGTTTGCCAACGGCGCGCGCGGTACGTTCAGCAGCAGTTGGCTCAAGCATGGCTACAAGAATCACCTGAGCTTCGAAATCAGCGGCACTGAAGGCACGCTGGCGTTCGACCAGGAACGCTTGAACGAGCTGCGGCTGTATCGCGCCGACCAGGACGGTTTCCAGCGTTTGCTCGCGGGGCCGAACCTGCCGGGTTACGCGGCGTTCAGTCCGGCGGCGGGTCATCAGTTGGGATACAACGAACTCAAGACGCTGGAAGTGCATGACCTGGTGATGGCGCTGGCCGGCCTTTCCAAGGGTGGCACTGACTTTGAGCAAGCGTGGGAAGTCGAACGCCTGGCGACGGCGATCCGCTTGGCGGCAAACGAATCACGCTGGGTCAGGATCGAGGACGTCTGAAGCTCAGGCGCCCGTAACTTTCGGCAACTGCCAGCCGTAACTCACTGACAGCATTCGCAACGCCAGGCACGCCGCCCCCGCCAGCAACGCGCAGGCCACGGGCGGCACGCCGCAACGGCGTCCAATAATCAGCACAGCGGCACCAACAAAGGCCGAACTCGCATACAGATCGGCCTGCAACACCACCGGCACTCGCGCCAGCACGATGTCGCGCAGCACCCCGCCACCCACGCCGGTAATGGTGCCCATAAGCATCGACACGAACGGCGAGATGCCGAAATTCAGCGCCTTCTGCGCCCCGGCCACGGCGAACAACGCGAGCCCGGCGGCGTCCAGGACGATCAACGTCGAACCGGACCAGCTCAGCACCTGTTCATGCAGGACAAACGCGACCCCGCCCATCAAAAAGGCCAGCGCCGGATAACGCCAATCGGCGACGGCATTGGGCGGCGTGGCGCCGATCAACAGATCCCGGGTGACCCCGCCACCCAGGGCGACGATGAAAGCGATCACCATCACCCCAAGCAGGTCGAGGTTGCTGCGCATGGCGCTGATCGCGCCTTCAACGGCAAACACCGCGGTGCCGACCAGGTCGGCCACCAACACGATTTTTTCGACACGGGGCTTCAACGATGCAGTCGCCCTGGCTTATTGAGTGACGCAACGGGTCAGCGTCGTTTCCCGGGTCACTTCCTCGGTTACTCTCGCATCTCCCATTACATCGGTTTGTTCAATGGTTTCGCAGGTGCGTTCAGGAATAGGTGGTGGTGCGGCAGGTGGCGGAGGTGGCGGACTGGCGCAACCGCTGAGAATCGCTACGCAGAAGGCGAGCGACAGAGGCGAAAAAGCACGTTTCCCAAGACTGTTCATAGGCTGTCCCGCGATAAGTAATCGACACTTTCCGCGACCCGACACACCTACCGCGAAGCCGCGGACTGGTCACAGAAAACAATACCCTCGCAGTTCTTATAGCCTAGCCAGCGGCCAATGCCAGCAAACAAGGCACTTTGCGCCTTCAACCCGGAAAAAACGACAGCTCCTACGAAACCGTATCCGACCGCCGGTGCAAGCTGTTGCTCTCAAGTTCATAACGCAGCTCGTCAATCAACGTCGTGACCGCTTCCGGGGATCTCAGGTTCGCGACGCTCAACCCACTGACCACCAGATCCACCTGCCCCGATACCGGGTGATACAGTTTCACCGTCACCGAGTTGTCACCCGACACACTGCAGTCACAAGCCAGCGGGGAAAAGTGCTGTTCCAGTTGCGCACGCAATTGCGTCAGATAAATCATCGCGATTCACCCATGGGCCGGCTGACCCCGTCGACTGAAAATCTGTTGAATTGGCCAAGCATGCGGCTGTTCCTTAAGCTGTTTCGTAGAGGAGACGACACCGGCAAAAGATCCGTGTCGCACCCTTACAGACTAAGAATTGCCACCGCCCGCCAGAACATCCATTTGCACTGCCCGACCTAGTGCATTTGCACCTTAGCGCTGCCCCTTCGGCCGCCACTCGCTGGAGAACAAACCGCGCTCGCGAGCCCACACAATCGCCTCGCTGCGACTGTGTACATCAAGCTTGGAATACACCGTCGACACATGGTTGCGCACGGTGTTGGGCGCCAGTTTCAGGCGTGCCGCAATTTCCTTGTCCGCCAGGCCCTCGCAGATCAGGCCGAGCACATCGCGCTCGCGGGCGGTCAGGTCGGTGAAGGACACGCTGGGCAACTGCGGCGAGTTGATGTTCTTCACGTTGGCGAGTTTCTCGATCAGCGTTCGGGTGAACCACGAGGCATCTTTCATCACCTCCTCGATCGCCGACACCAGCTCCAGCTCGGTGCGCTTGCGTTCGGTGATGTTCATCAACACCAGCAGGTAGCAAGGCTTGTCCTGAATATTCACGGTGTCGGCCGACACCGTGCAGTCAATCAGGGTCGAGTCTTTCCTGCGGATCCTGACATCGACCCGATCCAGGCTACCGGCCTTCTCCAACGCCGCAAACACCCGGCTGCGCGCGCCCTTGTCATCGATGAAGTCGATCTCTGCAACGGTCTTGCCGAGCACTTCTTCACTGGGGTACGCGAGGGTATCCAGAAAGGCTTCGTTGACGTCGATCACCACCTGATCCTGCGCATCGCAGACCAATGTCGGCACCGGCGTCAGGCGAAACGCCTTGGCAAACCGCTCCTCGCTTTGACGCAGCGCAACCTCGGCCTTGTGTCGCGGCTCCATGTCGACGAAGGAAAACAGCATGCAGTCTTCCTCGTTGAACTCCAGCGGTTGACCGGCGACGATCACTTGCTTGCTGCCGCCGTCAGCCATTTTCAGCTCAGCCTGCATCTGCGGAATCGTCGCGTGCTCACGTAGGCGCTCGATCGCCAGGTCTTTCTTTTCGGCACCGTCAAGGATGTCCAGCTCATACGTCGATACCCCAATCACTTGCTCACGGGTATAGCCGGTCATTTCCAGGAAGCCTGCGTTGACCTTGATGTAACGCAAGTCACTGAGACGACAGATCACCGCCGGCGCCGGGTTGGCGTTGAAGGTCTTTTCGAAACGCTGCTCGGCGCTGGCCCACTCCGTGACATCGTCCATGATCAAAACCAGCAACTCCGGTTCGCCCGCCCTGTCGGCCAGCACCAGGCTGCGCACGCTGTGAACCCACGTCCGTTCTTCGTCATCGGCCGGCGTCACCTCCACCAGCACATCGCTGAACATCTCGCCTTTGGCAACGCGGCTGATCGGGTAATTCTCCGGCAGCACCGGGTGATTATTGCGATAGCGCAAGGCAAAGCGCCTGGCGTACTCCTTGGCATTGACGCCCAGTTCGCCGATCCGACTGACGCCGTGCATGGCCAGCGCGGCATCATTGGCCCACAGGATCGTCTGATCGAGTTCCAGCAGAATCACCCCGTCGGACAAACCGGCGATGATCTGCTGCAACTGACGGCGATTGGTTTCAGTGGTCAGGACGTCCTGGCTCATTGGATCTCCACGGGTGCAACGGCGCAGTGACACGCCGCCTGTGAAGATTACGACCGCGGGGGGGTGGGATAGTGCAAAGCAGGTGCAGCCGCTGTGGCACGTGTAGCAGCTGTCGAGCTTGCGAGGCTGCGTTCGGCGACGCAGCCGTCGCTCGATCCGGCACTGCGGTGTATCAGGAGATCCAGCACTCAGGATTTACGACGACTTCGTCGCCGAACGCAGCCTCGCAGGCTCGACAGCTGCTACAGGCGGTGTGACTACTGCGTTGGGTGTTCGACGACATCGTGTTGCTCCACTGTTTGAGGGGTTCAACAGGATGACGATTGAGGCATCGGGTTTGTGACGTGCGCTGAAATTTTCAGCGTACGTCACAGGTTTCAGGCCGCCAACTGGCCGCTGGCAATCGCTGCCGAAGCCGCCAGCATCGCCCGTAACAGGACCGCACAGCCGGCCGCCAGGTCATCCGGCGCGGCGTTTTCGATTTCGTTGTGGCTGATACCGCCTTCGCACGGCACGAAGATCATCCCGGCCGGGCCGAGTTCGGCGAGGAAAATCGCGTCGTGCCCTGCTCCGCTGACGATGTCCATGTGCGACAGCCCCAGACCCTGGGCGGCGCCACGTACCGCTTCGACGCAACCCTTGTCGAAGTACAGCGGCGGGAAGTCGGCGGTGGGCGTGAGTTCGAAGGTCAGGCCGTGTTCCTCGCAAGTGGTTTCGATGACTTCGCGGACTTCGGCGATCATCGAGTCCAGGCGCGCCGGTTCCAGATGCCGAAAGTCCAGGGTCATGCGCACTTCGCCGGGGATGACGTTGCGTGAGCCGGGATAGGCTTGCAGGCAACCGACGGTGCCGCAGGCGTGAGGTTGATGGCCGAGAGCGGCGCGGTTCACCGCACCGACGATCACCGCGGCGCCGACCAGGGCATCCTTGCGCAGGTGCATCGGCGTCGGGCCGGCGTGGGCTTCGACGCCGCGCAGTTTCAGGTCGAACCATTTCTGGCCGAGGGCGCCCATCACCACGCCGATGGTTTTGCGTTCGTCTTCGAGGATCGGGCCTTGCTCGATGTGCGCCTCGAAATAGGCACCGACGGCGTGCCCGCTGACTTTACGTGGGCCGGCGTAGCCGATGGCATTGAGTGCTTCGCCGACGGTGACGCCCTCGGCATCGACCTTGGCCAGGGTTTCTTCAAGGGTGAATTTTTCCGCGAACACGCCGGAGCCCATCATGCACGGGGCGAAGCGCGAGCCTTCTTCGTTGGTCCAGACCACCACTTCCAGCGGCGCTTCGGTTTCCACGCCGAGGTCGTTGAGGGTCCTCAGCACTTCGACGCCGGCCAGCACACCGAAGCAGCCATCGAACTTGCCGCCGGTGGGTTGGGTGTCGATGTGGCTGCCGGTCATCACTGGTGGCAGGTTCGGGTTGCGCCCGGGGCGGCGGGCGAAGATGTTGCCGACGGCGTCGATGCTGACGGTGCAACCGGCCTCTTCGCACCAGTTGACGAAGATGTCCCGGGCCTGACGGTCCAGATCGGTCAGGGCCAGGCGGCAGACGCCACCCTTGACCGTGGCGCCGAGTCTGGCCAGGTCCATGAGCGACTGCCACAAGCGGTCGCGGTTGATGTGCTGATGGGTGGACTGCAGAACGTCTACAGCAGCGTTCATGATGATCTCCTCAGGCAGTTGTTATGGATTTCTTCAGGCATTTCTTTGGTGAATTTGAGGCCGCCATCGCGAGCAGGCTCGCTCCCACATTTGGAATGCATTCCCCTGTGGGAGCGAGCCTGCTCGCGATGGGGCCAGTGTTCACACCGCAGATTTCGCAACAGACGGGTTAGGTCGCATCGAGCACAACCCGTAATAAATCAGCCCACCCAGCGCCGAGCCGGTAAACCAGCCGTAGCTGTAAAACCAGCTAAACGCATCGCTGCCCAGCGACAGCACCGTCAGCATCACCGGCACGCCAAACGCAATAAACCCAAACCAGTTCCACGCCGGGTACACGTCATCGCGATATAACCCGGCCAGGTCCAGTTGCTGTTTCTTGATCAGGAAATAGTCCACCACCATGATCCCGGCGATCGGGCCCAGCAGGCTCGAATAACCCAGCAGCCAGTTGGAATACACCGTTTCCAGGCTCAGATCCGAGACGATCAACCCGAGTTTCTTCAACAGCTCATGGGCCATCAGCGCCAGGCCGACAAGGCCGGTGAGGATCACAGCTTTGGTGCGGTTGATGAACTTGGGCGCGACGTTCTGGAAGTCGTTGGTCGGCGAAACAATGTTGGCCGCGGTGTTGGTGGACAACGTGGCGATGATGATCAGCGCCATGGCCAACGCGACCCAGACCGGGCTCTGGATATGGCCGATCAGAGTGACCGGATCGGAGACGCTGACGCCCACCAGTTTGACAGAGGCCGCCGTCATCACTACGCCCAGCGAGGCGAACAGGAACATGGTCAGGGGCAAGCCGATGATCTGCCCGACGATCTGATCCTTCTGGCTTTTCGCATAGCGGCTAAAGTCCGGAATGTTCAGGGACAACGTGGCCCAGAACCCGACCATGGCGGTCAGCCCGGCGGCAAAGTAACTGACCACGCTGGCCCCTTCTGGACGCTTGGGCGGGATCGCCATCAATTCGGTCATCGATACGTTCGGCATGGCCCACACCAGCAGCCCCACGCCCACCAGCACCAACAACGGCGCCGAGAGGGTTTCGAGCCATTTGATCGAGTCCGCACCGCGAATCACCACCCACAGGTTCAAGGCCCAGAACACCATGAAGCCGATCACTTCACCGGTTCCGCCGAGGGTTTTCCAACCGTCGAACACCGAGCCGAGAAACAGGTGAATGGCCAGCCCGCCGAACATCGTCTGAATGCCGAACCAGCCACACGCCACCAGCGCACGGATCAGGCACGGAATGTTGGAGCCCAGAATGCCGAAGGACGAACGCAGCAGCACCGGAAACGGAATGCCGTACTTGGTGCCGGGAAAGGCGTTCAGGGTCAGCGGGATCAGAACGATGATGTTGGCGAACAGAATGGCCAGCAGTGCTTCGCCGACGCTCAGGCCGAAATAAGCGGTGAGCACGCCACCGAGGGTATAGGTCGGCACGCAGATCGCCATGCCAACCCACAACGCAGTGATGTGCCATTTGTTCCAGGTTCGTTCGCGCACCTTGGTCGGTGCCATGTCGTGGTTATAACGGGGACTGTCGAGGACGTCGGTGCCGGCTTCGAGCTCAAACAAGCCGTCGCGCTCGGTCACTTGCGATCTGATCTGTTGCATGGCCGCTCCACTGTTCTTTGAATTATTTTTTGCTCATCAGGGGCTGGCGGCATCAATAAACGTGCCGGGCACCCCGTTTGCGCATCGGGCAGTTCCACAAAAACTTCGCAACCAACTGATGTTTATCAGTTTTTATATAGAGTCCGGATAAGCCCCCGGTTATTTGCTTGTTCACTCAGGCCGAATGCCAGGCAAGTTGTCCGAAGAGCCAGGGATCAATCTGGTGCATGCCTGTTTTTTTTAAAGTTGCGCATCAACCATAGACCATCCTCAAGCAGCTGATTTCACATAAGAAATCTCGTCCATTTTTAGAACCTGTCAAGTGCGTCAAAATGGTTCGAGGCCACACCATTTTGGTGATTTTCATTTTTAATCGTTATTAATCAATACTTTAAAACATGAATAAGCTTATAAAAAATATTCTTGCTCATTCCATAAACTCAGACTAGCTTCTATTCCTGACAGCGTTGACAGGAATACACCTGTTTGCGTCGGCTTCATATAAAACATTTAGAACCGACATAAGTCGGTCATTGCCTGCGAGGAACTCGGAATGTCTCTGTTGATCCGTGGCGCCACCGTTATTACCCATGATGAAAGTTATCGCGCCGACGTCTATTGCGCCGACGGCGTGATTAAAGCCATCGGCGAAAATCTTGATGTTCCGGCCGGCGCCGAAGTGCTCGACGGCAGCGGCCAATACCTGATGCCTGGCGGCATCGACCCGCACACACACATGCAACTGCCCTTCATGGGCACCGTGGCCAGCGAAGACTTTTTCAGTGGCACCGCGGCAGGACTTGCCGGTGGCACCACGTCGATCATCGATTTCGTGATTCCCAATCCACAGCAATCCTTGATGGAGTCTTTTCATCAGTGGCGCGGCTGGGCCGAGAAATCGGCGTCGGATTACGGCTTCCACGTCGCCATTACCTGGTGGAGCGAACAGGTTCGCGAGGACATGGGGGAGCTGGTCAGCCAGTACGGGGTCAACAGCTTCAAACATTTCATGGCGTACAAGAACGCGATCATGGCGGCCGACGACACCTTGGTGGCGAGTTTCGAGCGCTGCCTGGAACTGGGCGCGGTGCCGACGGTGCACGCGGAAAACGGCGAGCTGGTCTATCACCTGCAGCGCAAGTTGATGGCCCAGGGCATGACCGGCCCGGAAGCGCATCCGTTGTCGCGGCCTTCTCAAGTGGAAGGCGAAGCCGCGAGCCGGGCGATCCGCATTGCCGAAACCCTGGGCACGCCGCTATACCTGGTGCATGTCTCGACCAAGGAAGCGCTGGACGAAATCACCTATGCCCGCAGCAAGGGCCAGCAAGTCTACGGCGAAGTGCTGGCCGGGCATTTGCTGCTGGACGACAGCGTCTACCAACACCCGGACTGGCAGACCGCCGCCGGTTACGTGATGAGCCCGCCCTTCCGTCCACGCGGCCATCAAGAGGCGCTTTGGCACGGGTTGCAATCCGGCAACCTGCACACCACCGCCACTGACCATTGCTGCTTCTGCGCCGAGCAAAAAGCCGCCGGCCGCGATGACTTCAGCAAGATCCCCAACGGCACCGCCGGTATCGAAGACCGCATGGCGGTGCTGTGGGATGAAGGGGTGAACACCGGGCGGTTGTCGATGCAGCATTTCGTGGCGCTGACTTCCACCAACACCGCGAAGATCTTCAATCTCTACCCGCGCAAAGGTGCGATTCGCGTGGGTGCGGATGCAGACCTGGTGCTGTGGGATCCGGAGGGGACGCGGACCATTTCGGCGAAGACTCACCACCAGCAGGTCGACTTCAACATCTTCGAAGGCAAGACCGTACGCGGCGTGCCGAGCCATACCGTGAGCCAGGGCCGGGTGGTTTGGGCGGATGGCGATCTGCGGGCCGAGCGTGGTGCCGGGCGGTATGTCGAACGGCCGGCTTATCCGGCGGTGTTTGATTTGCTGAGCAAGCGGGCTGAGTTGAACAGGCCGACTGCAGTGAAACGCTGACCCGTCCCTGTGGCGAGGGAGCTTGCTCCCGCTGGACTGCGCAGCAGGCCCAAAACCAGTCGACTCGGCGTGTCAGGACAACCGAGTTGGCTGGACATGGGGCGGCTTCGCCACCCAGCGGGAGCAAGCTCCCTCGCCACAGGATGATGTGAAAAAACCAATGCCCATCAGAGGCAGCCCTCAATAACCGTGAGGCCAACACCGTGATCAAGACTCTAAGCCACCTCCCGCATCCCTACGAGAATGCAGCCGCCCTCGCCGGCCATTTCACCGACCTCGCGCCGCCCCTCAACGACCGCCAGGCGCATCTGGAAGCCTCGCGCTGTCTGTATTGCTACGACGCGCCGTGCGTGAATGCCTGTCCGAGCGAGATCGACATTCCGTCGTTCATTCGCAATATCCATCAGGAAAACGTTCAGGGCGCCGCGCAGAAAATCCTCTCGGCGAACATCCTCGGCGGCAGTTGCGCCCGAGTGTGCCCGACGGAAATCCTCTGCCAGCAAGCTTGCGTGCGCAACAACGATCACGAGTGCGCACCGGTATTGATCGGTCTGTTGCAGCGTTACGCCGTCGACAACGCGCATTTCAGCGAACACCCCTTCCAGCGTGCCGCCTCTACCGGCAAACGTATCGCCGTGGTCGGTGCTGGCCCGGCCGGGTTGTCCTGTGCTCATCGCAGTGCGATGCATGGCCACGACGTGGTGATTTTCGAAGCCCGTGAAAAGGCCGGCGGCCTCAACGAATACGGGATCGCCAAATACAAACTGGTGAACGACTACGCGCAGAAGGAACTGGATTTTCTCTTGGCGATTGGCGGCATCGAAATCCGCCACGGCCAGAAACTCGGCGAGAACCTGACCCTCAGTGAACTGCATCAGCAATTCGACGCGGTGTTCCTCGGCCTCGGCCTGGCCGCCAGCAAACAACTCGGCTTGCCTCACGAGGATGCACCCGGCCTGCTGGCCGCAACCGATTACATCCGCGAACTGCGTCAGGCGGATGATCTGAGCCAACTGCCGCTGGCGGATCATTGCATCGTCCTCGGCGCCGGCAACACGGCCATCGACATGGCCGTGCAAATGGCCCGCCTCGGGGCCCGCGACGTGAATCTGGTGTACCGCCGCGGTGTCGAGGAAATGGGCGCCACCGGCCACGAACAGGACATCGCCAAAGCCAATCAAGTGCGCTTGCTGACCTGGGCACAGCCCGAAGAAGTGCTGCTCGACGACCAAGGCAACGTGCGCGGCATGCGCTTCGCCCGAACGCATCTGGTAGAAGGTCGTCTGCAAACCACCGGAGATACTTTCGAACTGGCCGCCGATGCGATTTTCAAAGCCATCGGCCAGGCCTTCGATGCAAGCGCCCTCGCCGATCCGCTGGCGCGCGAACTCAAGCGCCAAGGCGATCGAATCGAGGTCGATGAACAGCTGCGCACCAGCATCCCCGGCGTGTATGCCGGCGGCGACTGCACCAGCCTCGATCAGGACCTCACCGTGCAAGCCGTGCAGCACGGCAAACGGGCTGCCGAAGCCATCAACGTTCAACTGATGCTCAATGTGGAGGCTGCGTAAATGGCCGATCTTTCGATTGTCTTCGCCGGCATCAAATCCCCGAATCCATTCTGGCTGGCCTCCGCGCCGCCGACCGACAAGGCGTACAACGTGGTTCGCGCCTTCGAGGCGGGCTGGGGCGGCGTGGTCTGGAAAACCCTGGGTGAAGACCCGGCGGCGGTCAACGTTTCGTCGCGTTACTCCGCACTTTTCGGTGCCAACCGAGAAGTGGTGGGTTTCAACAATATCGAGCTGATCACCGACCGCTCGCTGGAGATCAACCTGCGGGAAATCACCCAGGTCAAAAAGGACTGGCCGGACCGCGCACTGATCGTTTCGCTGATGGTGCCCTGCGTCGAAGAGTCGTGGAAATTCATCCTGCCGCTGGTGGAAGCCACCGGCGCCGACGGCATCGAGCTGAACTTCGGTTGCCCGCATGGCATGCCGGAACGGGGCATGGGCGCGGCGGTCGGCCAGGTGCCGGAATACGTCGAGCAGGTCACCCGCTGGTGCAAGACGTATTGCTCGCTGCCGGTGATCGTCAAGCTCACGCCGAACATCACCGACATCCGCGTCGCCGCCCGTGCGGCCCATCGCGGCGGGGCCGATGCGGTGTCGCTGATCAACACCATCAACTCGATCACCAGCGTCAATCTGGAACGCATGGTCGCCAATCCTGCCGTCGGCAGCCAAAGCACCCATGGCGGTTATTGCGGCTCGGCGGTGAAGCCGATTGCGCTGAACATGGTCGCCGAAATCGCCCGCGACCCGCAGACCCAAGGCTTGCCAATCTCCGGCATTGGCGGCATCGGCAGTTGGCGCGATGCCGCGGAATTCATCGCCCTGGGCAGCGGCTCGGTGCAGGTGTGCACCGCGGCGATGCTGCATGGCTTCCGGATTGTCGAGGAGATGAAGGACGGGTTGTCACGCTGGATGGACAGTCAGGGTTACGCCAGCATCTCGGAGTTTTCCGGGCGGGCGGTGGGCAATACCACGGACTGGAAGTACCTGGACATCAACTATCAAGTGATCGCGAAGATTGACCAGGAAGCGTGCATTGGTTGCGGGCGTTGCCACATCGCTTGCGAAGATACTTCACACCAGGCGGTCGCCAGCCTGAAACAGGCGGACGGGACGCATAAGTATGAAGTGATTGATGATGAGTGCGTGGGCTGCAATTTGTGCCAGATCACCTGCCCGGTGGAGGACTGCATTGAGATGGTGCCAATGGAGAATGGGAAGCCGTTTCTGGATTGGAATCATGATCCGAGGAATCCGTACCATGTTGCGGTCTGAGATGTGCGTCGCCTGAACTGACGCCTTCGCGGGCAAGCCTCGCTCCTACAGGGTCCAGCGTTGATCATTTAATCGGTGACGACACAAAACCTGTAGGAGCGAGGCTTGCCCGCGAAGAGGCCAGCAGCCACCCCAAAAATATCAAGGCTCCAACCCGATCCCCCGCAATATCACACTCGTCACCGTCTGCACCGCCCGCTCGAACTGCATGTCCGACAGCGGCTGATGATCATTCAAAATATTCACCTGATGATCAAAGTCTGCGTAATGCTGGGTCGAGGCCCAGATCATGTACAGCAGGCTTGAAGGCTCCACCGGCAGGATGCGTTTGTCATCCACCCACTGGCGGATTTTCGCTTCTTTCATCTTCGCCCAGTCGTACAGGCTCGCGTCCAGCGCCACGCCCAGTGTGGGGGCGCCGTGGATGATTTCGTTGGCCCAGACTTTCGAGCCATAAGGCCGGCTGCGGGAGTGGTTCATCTTGGCGCGGATGTAGCTGCTGAGCACCACGCGCGGGTCGTCGAACATCTCGAAGCACAACGCGTCCTGCTTCCAGACTTCCAGCAGATCGAACAGCACCGCGCTGTACAGTTCGGTCTTGGTGCTGAAGTAGTAATGCAGGTTTGAGCGCGGCAGTTGCACTTCAGCTGCAATGTCGGCCATGGCGGTGCCGCCGAAGCCTTTTTCGGCAAAGACCTTTTCGGCCCCCAGCAAAATCTTCTCGACGTTACTGCGACGAATCTCGATCTTGTGATTGCCCATGAAGCCTCCCTGACAACAGCGTTGGCCAAGACTAGCATCCGCTCTACCTCGCGGCGACAAGGGAAAACGAAACTTCGTACACCCAGGTTCTCGCAGGTAAACTGGCGCCTCTTCGAACTTGCCTCTGAGGTCTTCACGATGCTGCTCAAGAAAGCCCTGACCACCGCCGCCCTGCTCGGCTCGATGCTCGCCGCTTCGTCGGTGTTTGCCCATGCCCATCTGAAAGACCAGACCCCGGCCGCCGACAGCACCGTGAGCGCGCCGTCAGAACTGCGCCTGGTGTTTTCCGAAGGCGTCGAAGCGACTTTCACCAAGGTCACGATCAGCAAGGACGGTGCCGATGTGCCCGTGAAAAACCTGGCCACCGAAGGCAGTGACAAGAAGGCCCTGATCGTCACGCCAGCAGTGCCTCTGACGACGGGGACCTACAAAGTCGAATGGCATGCGGTGTCGGTCGATACCCACAAAAGTGAAGGCGCGTACAGCTTCAAGGTTGGCCAGTAATTCATGACCAACGCGATGGTGCTGTGCCGCTTTCTGCATTTCACCGTGGTACTGATGCTGTTCGGGGCCTGGGTGTTCAGGCCTTTGCTTTTAGGCCGTGACACGACGCTGGATCAGCCGCTGGTGCGAGTGACCCGATTGCTCGCTGCGGTGGCGCTGGTCACTGGGGTCTGCTGGTTGCTGTTGATCACCGCCAGCATGGCCGGGGCCTGGGACGCGGCATTCGATCCGTCGACCCTGCGGCTGGTGGTGGGCAACGCGTTTTTCGGTCAGGTCTGGCGCTGGCATCTGCTGTTCAATGTTCTGTTGGTGGCGCTGCTGCTGACGCCATTGTGCTCCAGCATGCCCCTGCGGATCGGCCTCGCGAGCCTGTTGTTGGCGACCCTTGCACCGGTTGGTCACGGCGCCATGCTCGACGGCCTCAGCGGCCAACTGCTGATCCTTAATCAAATCATTCACCTGACCTGTGTCGGCGCCTGGCTTGGGGGGTTGATGCTGTTGGTGATGATCCTGCGGCAACCGACGGGACATCCCGTCCGCGCACTATTGCTGCGTTTTAGTGGCGTCGGTTATGCCTTGGTCGCCGGGTTGCTGGTGACCGGTTTGATCAACGTGCGTGTCCTCACCGGGCAGTTTTGGCCAACGCCGTTGCTGTCCGGGTTTGCGTTGATTCTGCTGATCAAGGTTGTGTTAGTGGCGATGATGCTGGGGTTGGCGTTGTTCAATCGGTTGCGGATCAAGGCGTGCGAGCAACGCCTGGCGACGCTGAGAACCAGCGTGATCGTGGAATGGTTATTGGGGATAGGCGCAGTGGCTGCGGTTTCCCTGCTGGGCACCCTGCCCCCGATGATCGTGAACTGAAACCGGGCCCCTGTGGGAGCGAGCCTGCTCGCGATGGCGGCGGCACAGTCAACATCAATGCAAGCTGAACTACCGCTATCGCGAGCAGGCTCGCTCCCACAGGGGTTCGCCTACATGAAGTGAGCTCCTCCGCAACTCATCGTACAACTTCTGATTGACATTCCCTGAAAGCCCCGCAAATAATCGCCCCAATGTTGTACGACGACGTATGACAAAAAATAAAAACAACAAAAAAAAGGGAGCGTCACTGTGAGCAAACTCGTCCGCAATTCCTTCGCCAGCACCCCTCGCCCGACCTTCGTACGCCGCCACACCCTGAGCCTGATCGGTTGCAGCAGCCTGGCCTTCGCCTTGCCCATGACCAGCAACGCAGAAGGTTTCGTTGATGACGCCAAAGCCACGCTGAACCTGCGCAACGCCTATATCAATCGCAACTACACCAACCCGGCCTATCCACAGGGCAAGGCTGAAGAGTGGACGCAGAACTTCATCCTCGACGCCAGGTCCGGGTTCACTCCGGGGCCCGTGGGTTTCGGCGTGGATGTGCTGGGTCTGTACTCGCAAAAACTCGACGGCGGCAAAGGCACGGGTGGCACACAACTGTTGCCGATCCACGATGACGGCCGTCCTGCCGACAATTTCGGTCGCATGGGCGTGGCGCTGAAAGGCAAAATCTCGAAGACCGAAGTTAAGGTCGGGGAATGGATGCCGGTGCTGCCGATCCTGCGCTCCGACGATGGCCGCTCGCTGCCGCAAACCTTCCGGGGCGGACAGGTGACGTCCACCGAGATCAGCGGCCTGACGCTCTACGGCGGCCAGTTCCGCCAGAACAGCCCGCGTAACGATGCGAGCATGGAAGACATGTCCATGAACACCAAAGCCGCGTTCACCTCGGACCGCTTCAACTTTGGTGGCGGCGAATATGCCTTCAATGACAAGCGCACCCAGGTCGGCGTCTGGTACTCGGAACTCAGCGACATTTACCAGCAGCAATATTTCAACCTGAGCCACAGCCAGCCCATCGGCGACTGGACCTTGGGCGCCAACCTCGGCTACTTCATCGGCAAGGAAGACGGCAGCGCCTTCGCTGGCGACCTGGACAACAAAACCGCGTTCGCCATGCTTTCGGCCAAGTACGGCGGCAACACCTTCTATGTCGGCCTGCAAAAACTCAGCGGCGACGATGTCTGGATGCGGGTCAACGGTACCAGCGGCGGCACCCTGGCCAACGACAGTTACAACTCCAGCTACGACAACGCCAAGGAAAAATCCTGGCAGCTGCGCCACGACTACAACTTCGTCGCCCTCGGCATCCCCGGCCTGACGATGATGAACCGCTACATCAGCGGCGATAACGTGCACACCGGGGCGATCACCGACGGCAAGGAATGGGGCCGCGAATCGGAACTGGCCTACACCGTGCAAAGCGGCCCGCTGAAGAACCTCAACGTCAAATGGCGCAACGCGACCATCCGCAAGAGCTTCAGCACCAACGAATTCGACGAAAACCGGATCTTCATCAGCTACCCGATTTCGTTGTTGTAACGCAGACATCCTTGGCAGGCTCACATTAAATCTGTGGCGAGGGAGCTTGCTCCCGCTGGGCTGCGAAGCGGCCCCCTGCAATCATCCAGGAAAAACGGATTGTATGATTTACGTCTGCTTCACAGCCGAGCGGGAGCAAGCTCCCTCGCCACAGACGTCTTGCTTGACACAAAGATGTGCGTAATGACCCTCCGTCATTTTCAACCAAAGTCGCGTTGACAAGACTCGGAAAGCCTAACGATACTCCGACAAAGTCATACGACAACTTACAACAATAATTGCGTACTCAGGGACTTCCATGACCAGCACTCCTACAGCCCCTTTCAATCGTCTGCTGCTGACCGGTGCCGCCGGTGGCCTGGGTAAAGTCTTGCGCGAAAGCCTGCGCCCTTATGCCAACGTCATTCGCCTGTCGGACATCGCCAACATGGCACCGGCCGTCGATGACCGCGAAGAAGTCGTCACCTGCGATCTGGCCGACAAGCAGGCCGTCCACCAACTGGTCGAAGGTGTGGACGCGATCCTGCACTTCGGCGGCGTATCGACGGAGCGCTCGTTTGAAGAAATCCTCGGCGCCAACATCTGCGGCGTCTTCCACATCTACGAAGCTGCGCGCCGTCATGGCGTGAAGCGGGTGATTTTCGCCAGTTCCAACCACGTCATCGGGTTCTACAAGCAAGGCGAAATCATCGACGCCCAGTGCCCTCGCCGCCCGGACAGCTACTACGGCCTGTCCAAGTCCTACGGCGAAGACATGGCCAGTTTCTACTTCGATCGCTACGGCATCGAGACCGTCAGCATCCGCATCGGCTCCTCGTTCCCGGAACCGCAAAACCGCCGAATGATGAGCACCTGGCTGAGCTTCGGCGACCTGACCCATTTGCTCGAACGCGCGCTGTACGCCCCCAACGTCGGCCACACCGTGGTCTACGGCATGTCCGATAACAAGAACGTCTGGTGGGACAACCGTCTCGCGACCGCCCTGGGTTTTGCACCTCAGGACACCTCCGAAGTGTTCCGCGACAAAGTCGAAGCGCAACCGATGCCCGCCGCTGATGACCCGGCCATGGTTTACCAGGGTGGCGCGTTTGTCGCCTCCGGCCCGTTCGGTGACTGAACCCGCTGACCTCACTTGATCCCCACAACAAAAACCCAAGGGAATGAGTTGCCATGCAAGCCGAATTGATTGTCGATGCCCGTAACGCGGTCGGTGAAAGTCCGGTCTGGGTCCCCGAGGAAAACGCCCTGTATTGGGTGGATATTCCTGCCGGTGGACTGCAGCGCTGGAGCGCCGACAGCGGTCATGTCCATGCCTGGACCGCCCCGGAAATGCTCGCCTGCATCGCCCGCCACAGCGACGGCGGCTGGGTCGCCGGGATGGAAAGCGGCTTCTTCCATTTGCAACCGCACAACGACGGCAGCCTCGACAGCGAACTGCTCGCGCACGTCGATCATGCCCGCCCCGACATGCGCCTGAACGACGGTCGCTGTGATCGTCAGGGGCGTTTCTGGGCGGGCAGCATGGTGCTGAACATGGGCGCCAACGCCGCCGACGGCACGCTGTATCGCTACAGCGCCGGACAGCGTGGGCCGCTCGAAGCGCGACTCAACGGCTTCATCGTGCCCAACGGTCTGGGCTTCAGCCCGGACGGCCGGACGATGTACTTGTCTGATTCTCATCCCTTGGTTCAGCAGATCTGGGCCTTCGATTACGACATCGACAACGGCACGCCGTCCAATCGGCGGCTGTTCGTCGACATGAGTCAGTTCCCCGGCCGCCCCGACGGCGCCGCCGTCGATGCCGAAGGCTGCTACTGGATCTGCGCCAACGACGCCGGGCTGATTCACCGCTTCACCCCGGACGGCCAACTGGACCGATCCCTCGCCGTCCCCGTGAAAAAACCCACCATGTGCGCCTTCGGTGGCAGTCGACTGGACACGCTGTTCGTGACCTCGATCCGCCCCGGTGACGACCATGACCCTCAGTCATTGGCCGGCGGCGTGTTCGCACTCAACCCCGGCGTCAAAGGTTTACCGGAACCGCTTTTCAACGATCTGCTTTAACCGCTTCTGCTGCACCGCTGCGCCTTGAATACAAAAAAAATAACAAACTGGAGACACCCCCATGGACTTCAAACGCACCTTGCTCGCCGCTGCACTCCCCTTGGCCTTCACCCTCAGCAGTGCCGCTCAGGCGCTGGAAATCAAATTCGCCGACATTCACCCCGCCGGTTATCCGACCGTGGTGGCTGAGGAACAGCTGGGCAAAACCCTGGTGGCCGACAGTAACGGCACACTGACTTTCAAGATGTTCGCCGGCGGTGTGCTCGGCTCGGAAAAAGAGGTGATTGAACAAGCCCAGGTCGGCGCCATTCAAATGGCCCGGGTCAGCCTCGGCATCGTCGGGCCGGTGGTACCGGACGTGAACGTGTTCAACATGCCGTTCGTGTTCCGCGACCAGGCACACATGCGCAAAGTCATCGACGGTGCCGTGGGCGACGAGATCCTCGACAAGATCACCCAGTCCGAATTCAACCTCGTCGCCCTGGCCTGGATGGACGGCGGTACGCGCAACATCTACACGAAAAAACCGGTGCGTAAACTTGAAGACCTCAAGGGCATGAAAATCCGCGTGCAAGGCAACCCGATGTTCATCGAGACCATCAACGCCATGGGTGGCAACGGCATCGCGATGGACACCGGCGAGATCTTCAGTGCCTTGCAGACCGGGGTGATCGACGGCGCGGAAAACAACCCACCGACCCTGCTCGAACACAACCACTTCCAGAACGCCAAGTTCTACAGCCTGACCGGCCATTTGATCCTGCCTGAGCCTATCGTGATGTCGAAAATCACCTGGGACAAACTCACTCCCGAGCAGCAAGTCCTGGTGAAGAAAACCGCCAAAGCTGCACAGGCCCAGGAACGCACGTTGTGGGACGCCAAATCCGCCAGCAGCGAAGAAAAACTCAAGGCAGCGGGCGTCGAATTCATCACCGTCGACAAGAAACCTTTCTATGAGGCCACCGCCTCGGTCCGCGAAAAATATGGCGCGCCTTACGCCGACCTGATCAAGCGCATCGAAGCCGTTCAGTAACCCTCCCAGCACTCATGAAAGGCCCGGCGCCGCGGACGTTGGCTGACGCCCGCGCGCGCCCGGTTACGGTGAAACCCGATGAAGAATCTGCTGCTACGCATCAACGACAGGATTTACATGGCCTGCATCTGGGTCGCCGGTCTGTCGGTCCTGACCATTTCCCTGATCATTCCCTGGGGCGTCTTCGCCCGCTACGTACTCGGCACCGGCTCAAGCTGGCCGGAGCCCACCGCCATCCTGCTGATGATGGTCTTCACCTTCATCGGCGCCGCCGCCAGTTACCGCGCCGGTGCGCACATGGCGGTGGCGATGCTCACTGATCGCATGGCACCCGAGCTGCGCAGAGCCATGAGTATTTTCTCCCAGCTGTTGATGGCGACCATCTGCCTGTTCATGGCGATCTGGGGCACCAAGCTGTGCCTGTCGACCTGGAACCAGTTCATGAGCGCCATGCCGACGCTGCGCGTGGGCATTACCTACATGCCGATCCCGATTGGCGGAGTGCTGACGCTGATCTTTGTATTGGAAAAACTCTTGCTCGGTGACCAGAGCAATCGTCGGGTCGTGCGTTTCGACCTCGTTGAAGAAAGCGAAGGGGCTGCCTGAATGGACGCGTTGATTCTGTTGGGCAGTTTTATCGCGTTGATCCTGATCGGCATGCCGGTCGCCTATGCGCTGGGCCTTTCCGCCCTGATCGGCGCGTGGTGGATCGACATCCCGTTCCAGGCGCTGATGATTCAGGTCGCGGGCGGCGTGAACAAATTCTCCTTGCTGGCGATTCCGTTCTTCGTATTGGCGGGCGCGATCATGGCCGAGGGCGGCATGTCCCGGCGGCTGGTGGCGTTTGCCGGGGTGCTGGTCGGGTTTGTGCGAGGCGGCTTGTCGCTGGTCAACATCATGGCCTCGACCTTCTTCGGCGCAATCTCCGGTTCTTCAGTGGCCGACACCGCCTCGGTCGGTTCAGTGCTGATTCCGGAAATGGAACGCCGTGGTTATCCCCGGGAATTCGCCACGGCGGTCACCGTCAGCGGCTCGGTGCAAGCCCTGCTGACGCCGCCAAGCCACAACTCGGTGCTCTACTCGCTGGCGGCTGGCGGCACGGTGTCGATTGCGTCGCTGTTCATGGCCGGCGTGGTCCCGGGCCTGTTGATGAGCGCGTGCCTGATGGTGCTGTGCCTGATCTTCGCGAAAAAACGCAACTACCCCAAGGGCGAAGTCATTCCCTTGAAGCAGGCGCTGAAAATCTGCGGCGAAGCGATGTGGGGCCTGATGGCGATGGTCATCATCCTCGGCGGGATTCTCTCGGGTATTTTCACCGCCACCGAATCGGCGGCGATTGCGGTGCTGTGGTCGTTCTTCGTGACCATGTTCATCTACCGCGACTACAAGTGGAGCGAGTTGCCAAAACTGATGCATCGCACGGTGCGGACCATTTCGATCGTGATGATCCTGATCGGTTTTGCCGCGAGCTTCGGCTACATCATGACTCTGATGCAGATTCCGTCGAAGATCACCACGATGTTCCTGACCCTGTCGGATAACCGCTACGTGATCCTGATGTGCATCAACGTCATGCTGCTGTTGCTCGGCACCGTGATGGACATGGCGCCGCTGATCCTGATCCTGACGCCGATCCTGATGCCGGTGATTCTGGGCATTGGCGTGGACCCGGTGCAGTTCGGCATGATCATGCTGGTGAACCTGGGGATTGGATTGATCACGCCGCCGGTGGGCGCGGTATTATTTGTGGGGTCGGCCGTGGGCAAAGTCAGCATCGAAAAAACCGTGAAAGCGTTGCTGCCGTTCTACGCGGTGCTGTTCCTGGTGCTGATGGCCGTGACCTACATTCCGGCGCTGTCGCTGTGGTTGCCGCATTTGGTGTTGTAACAAATGGCCCCTCCGTAAACGAGGGGCACGCACATTCTTGTAGCAGCTGGCGAAGCCTGCGTTCGGCTGCGCAGCAGTCGCAAAACCAGACAACGCGGTGTATCAGGAAAACCGTGGATACCAAATTGACGACTGCTTCGCAGCCGAACGCAGGCTTCGCCAGCTGCTACAGGGGACATCGGTGTTCTTTCATTAGGGCTCGACAGATATGACGCCAAAGATTCTCGAACTCAAAGACGATCTCACCCACCTCACCCTCGCCCCCGAACTCGGCGGCAGCCTCGTCAACTGGACCGTTCGCAGCACCGGGCAACCGCTGTTGCGCCACAACGACGCCCACGCTCTGAACACTGGCCTGCCAGGAAAACTCGGCTGCTACCCGTTGGTCCCATGGTCAAACCGCATCGCCGAAGGGGGATTTGACTGCCCCGATGGCTGGCTCGCCTTGACGCCCAACAGCCTCACCGATCCACTGCCAATCCACGGCAGCGCCTGGCAGCAGCCGTGGCAGGTGCTGTCGCAGACCCATGACGAAGTCGTCTTGCAACTCAACAGCGCTACACCCTTCGCCTATCGCGCCCGGCAGCGGTTTCATCTGACCGAGGGCCGATTGAGCATCGATTTGCACGTCACCCACTTGGCCAAACACCCCGCGTGGCATGGGCTCGGACTGCACCCTTACTTTCCGCGCACAGCGAACACCCGGCTACAGGCCAAGGCGAAAAATGCCTGGTTATGCGATGGATCGAAACTGCCGACCGAGCTGATGGAGTTGCCCGCCGAATGGGACTTTCATCAACTCAAGGCGCTGCCCGACACACTGGTCGACAACGGTTTCTGCGAATGGGACGGTCATTGCCTGATCCAGCAACCCGAGCTCGGTTATGAACTGGAATGCCAGGCCACCGGCAGCGATTACTACCTGCTCTACTGCCCTGTGGGCCTGGAGTTTTTCTGCATCGAACCGGTCAGCCACCCGGTCAACGCCCACCACTTGCCTGGCCGGCCGGGGCTGCGTTTGCTGGAGCAAGGTCAATCCATCGAACTCGGATTCAGCCTGCACTATCGCAAGCTTGATCAGCCCAGCATCTGACTCAGCACCGCACGCAACTTGCCGGGTTTCACCGGTTTGTTCAGCAGCGGTGCGGCGAGTCGCTGCAACGAGCGCCGGCACTGGTCGGTGCGGTCGGCGGTGATGATCACCGCTGGAATCGTCAGATTGAAATGCTCGCGCAAATGCCGCACCACATCACAACCCACCACCCCGTGATCGAGATGATAATCCGCGAGAATCAGTTCCGGCGCCTGCCCCTCCAAAGCTGCCAATGCGGAGTGCTCATCCGTGGCAATGACCACCTCGCAGCCCCACTGCCCGAGCAGCGCGCTCATGCTCTCAAGAATGCTCACTTCGTTGTCCAGCACCAGCAGGCGCCGGCCCGGCAACGGATTGCCCGTGCCCGGTTGCGGCGCGGCCAGACTGATCGGCAGCGGCACCTCATGGGAAATCGGCACGTCGATGCTGAACACCGAACCGCGTCCCGGCCGTGAATGGACCTGGATCCGGTAGTTGAGGATCTTGGCGATACGCTCAACGATGGCCAGCCCCAGCCCCACGCCCTTGCGGTCGGCGGCGCGCCCGACATCCAGTTGGTTGAACTCCAGGAAGATCGAATCCAGCCGATCCGCCGCGATCCCGCGCCCGGTGTCCCACACTTCCAGGCGCAGCATGTCGCCGCGCCGTCTGGCCCCCAGCAGAATGCTGCCCTCATCGGTGTAACGGCAGGCATTGCTGAGGAAGTTGCGCAGGATCCGTGTCATCAAGCGCAAGTCGGTATGAATGGCGTAATCGCCCATGTGCACCCGCAGGTTCAACCCGGCGGCCTCGGCCACCGACTGGAACTCCGAGACCAGCGGCGCGAGCAATTCGTCGAGGCGGTACAACGCGACGTCCGGTTTGACCGCGGCCTGATCGAGCCGGGAAATGTCCAGCAGATCGGTAAGCAAATCTTCCGCGCCTTCCAGGGCTTGGTGCGTTCGCTCCACCAACACCTGCTCGACATCGGGCAACTTGCGTTCGCGCAACGTCGAGATCAACAAACGGGCAGCGTTGAGCGGCTGCAACAGGTCATGACTGGCGGCGGCGAGGTATTTGTCCTTGCTGCGATTGGCGGACTCGGCGGCGTCCCGGGCATCGCGCAAGGCTTCTGCGATCTGTTTGCGCTGGGTGATCTGCTGTTGCAGGTTGCGGTTGGCTTCCAGCAATTCATTGGTGCGCGCGGTCACCCGCTGCTCCAGTTCGTCATTGAGTTGTTGCAGGCGTTGCTGGGCGAGTTTGCGTTCAGTGATGTCGGCGACAAAGCCCTCCACCAGCCCTTCCTGATCGGGTTTGAGCAGCAGGTTCATCAGTACGTCGAGGCTGCTGCCGTCCTTGCGCCGCAACTGGGTTTCATAGCCGTGCAGGCTGCCCTGATGCCGGAGGATTTCGCCGATGTTTTCCAGCTCCCCGGCACCGCCGACAAACAGATTGCTCGCCAGGTCCGCCAGCGAGAACAGCACCTCTTGCGGGTCCTGATAGCCGAGCATCCGCGCCAGCGCCGGGTTCGCGGCACGCATGCCCTCCAGGAGGCTGGCCTGGAAGATCCCGTGCACGGCGTTTTCGAACAGCCACTTGTAGCGATTGCGCTCGGCTTCCAGCTCGTCCAGTCGTGCGGAGAGTTCCGGATAATGGCTTTTGCGCGCCGAGTGGCTGCCTAATCCCAGTAGCCCGGCGAGCGCGCGTTGCTGCTCGTCAGAGGGCTTCGCCATAGACGACCTCGACATCACGCTGGCTGGATTCGCGTGGGTTGGTGAGGATGCACGGGTCGTGCATGGCGTGTTGCGACAGGAACGGAATGTCTGCGGTGCTGACCCCGTGCAAACCGAGGGTTTCATGGAAGCCTATCGCATGTTTCAGGGCGATCAGGTGTTCCACTAGACGCCCGCAAATCTGCCGGTGATTGAGGCCACGGCAATCGATACCGAAGGTCTCGGCGATCACCTTGAAGCGATCCGGCGCCGAGCTGTAGTTGAACGCGACCACGTGTTCCACCAACACCGCGTTGCACAAGCCGTGGGGCAAATCGAGGAAGCCGCCGAGGCTATGGGACATCGCGTGCACCGCGCCGAGGATCGCGTTGGAGAACGCCAGACCGGCCTGCATGCTGCCGAGCATGATCTTCTCGCGCAGGGCGATGTCGGTAGGGTTAGCGATCATCTGCACCAGGTTGCCGTTGATCAGGCGCATCGCTTCCAGCGCATGCGGGTCGGTCAGCGGCCCGTGGCCCGTGGAGACGAACGCTTCGATGGCATGCACCAGCGCATCGATGCCGGTACAGGCTGACAGGAACGGGTCCATGCTCAGGGTGGTTTCCGGGTCGATCAACGAAACGTCCGGCACCACGGCCTTGCTGACGATGGAGAACTTCATGCGTTCTTGCTGGTTGGAAATGATCACGAATTGCGAGACATCGGCCGAGGTGCCGGCGGTGGTCGGAATCAGGATCAACGGCGGGCTGGGCACGCGGATGGTGTCCACGCCTTCGAACTCAAGGATGTTGCGCCCGTGGGCGACGACGATGCCGATGCCTTTGCCGCAATCCATCGGGCTGCCACCACCGACCGCGACGATCACATCGCAGTGGTTTTCCTTGTACAGCTCGGCGCCGAGCATGACTTCCTCGACCCGCGGGTTGGGCGAAACGTCGCTATACAAAAAGTAGTCGATGCCCTGGGCTTGCAGGCTGGCTTCGACATCGGCCACCCAACCGGCGGCAATCACACCGGGGTCGCTGACCACCAGCACCTTGCGCGCACCAAAGGTCTTGGCGCAGTTGCCGACGTTGTGCCGGCAACCGGCGCCGAAGATGATTTCAGGCGAAACGAATTTACGCAGCTGGCTGAGACTCTGGCTCATTGGAAAGCCTGTTTTTATTGTTTTGAAGGTAGAACCACACTAACCCATCCCGTCGCGAATGCAATCAGACCAATGGGTAGAGCTCACACGGGGATTTTGTATTCACCCCAGATCCCCTGTGGGAGCGAGCCTGCTCGCGATAGCGGACTTCCAGTCAAAAATGATGTTGACTGACACTCCGTCATCGCGAGCAGGCTCGCTCCCACAGGGGATGTGTGTCGTCCTGGATTCATCCGCGATAGATCAGCCGCGAAGCCTTCTCATTACGCAACGTCAGGTGTTCCATGCCCTGCCCCGGCGCGTCCGCTTCGTCGCGGGCCTTGAGGATCACCCCGTGATGCGCCGACTTGCTGCACACCGGGTCGGCATTTTCGGCATCGCCTGTCAGCATGAACGCCTGGCAGCGGCACCCGCCCAGGTCCTTGTGCTTTTCATCGCAGGAGCGGCACGGCTCTTTCATCCAGTCATCGCCACGAAAGCGATTGAAGCCGAACGATTCGGTCCAGATGTGCGAGATGCTGTGCTCGCGCACGTTGGGAAACTCCACCGGTAACTGACGGGCGCTGTGACAAGGCAGCGCCGTGCCGTCGGGGGTGATGTCGAGAAACAGGTTGGCCCAGCCGTTCATGCAGGTCTTGGGGCGCTCTTCGTAGTAGTCCGGGGTGACGAAGATCAGCTTGCAGGGATGGCCTTGGGCCTCAAGACGCTCGCGGTATTCATTAGTGATGCGCTCGGCGCGCTGCAATTGCTCACGGGTCGGCAGCAGGCCGACGCGGTTGAGCTCGGCCCAACCGTAGAACTGACACGTGGCCAGTTCGACGAAGTCCGCTTCCAGCTCCAGACACAGGTCGATGATCTGCGCGATCTGGTCGATGTTGTGCCGATGGGTGACGAAATTCAGCACCATCGGGTAACCCTGGGCTTTCACCGCCCGGGCCATGGCGAGTTTCTGCGCGAAGGCCTTGCGCGAGCCGGCGAGCATGTTGTTGACCTGCTCGTCGGCGGCCTGAAAGCTGATCTGAATGTGGTCCAGCCCGGCGACCTTGAAGTCGCGGACTTTTTGCTCGGTCAGGCCGATGCCTGAGGTAATGAGGTTGGTGTAGTAACCCATGTCCCGCGCGGCTTTGATCAGCTCGGCCAAGTCCTGGCGAACCAACGGCTCACCGCCGGAAAAACCCAGTTGCGCCGCGCCCATCTCCCGCGCCTCGCGGAACACCCGAATCCACTCTTCGGTGCTCAGTTCCTCGCCTTGCTGGGCGAAATCCAGCGGGTTGGAGCAATACGGGCATTGCAACGGGCAGCGATACGTCAGCTCTGCCAGTAACCATAAAGGCGGACCGGGTGGCTGTTCGATCAGGTTCACAGGGTGATCCCCCGGTGCCAGATATTCTCCGTGGTCACGGTGTGATACGGCGGACGGCCCAGCTCGTAGGCCATGCTCATCGCGTCGAGCATGCTCCACAGCACGTCGAGTTTGAATTGCAAAATCTCCAGCATGCGTTGCTGGCCTTCGACCGTCACGTAGTGCGCCAGGGTAATGCGCAAACCGTGCTCGACATCGCGCCGCGCCTGGCTCAGACGCGTGCGGAAATAGTCATAACCGGCCGGGTCGATCCACGGGTAATGCGTGGGCCAGGCGTCGAGACGGGACTGATGGATCTGCGGCGCGAACAGCTCGGTGAGCGAACTGCTGGCCGCTTCCTGCCAACAGGCGCGACGGGCGAAATTGACGTAGGCGTCTACCGCGAATCGTACGCCGGACAGCACCAGTTCCTGAGAGAGGATTTGCTCACGGTCCAGTCCCACCGCTTCGCCCAGCCGCAACCAGGCTTCGATGCCGCCCTCGCTGCCGGGGACGCCATCGTGGTCGAGGATGCGTTGCAGCCATTCACGGCGCACGTCGCGGTCGGGGCAGTTGGCGAGGATCGCGGCATCCTTGAGCGGAATGTTCACCTGGTAATAGAAGCGATTGGCGACCCACCCCTGAATCTGCTCGCGGGTCGCGCGGCCGGCATACATGGCTTGGTGGAAGGGGTGGTGGATGTGGTAGCAGGCGCCTTTGGCGCGCAGGGCGGCTTCGAATTCGGTGGGGGACATGGGTTGGTCAGTCATTGGGGTTCTCCTGAAGCTCTGCGGTGTCTGGTCTGGCCTCATCGCGAGCAGGCTCGCTCCCACATTGGTTCTCTGTTGTTCACACATTTTGTATCCAGTGGAGATTCCCTGTGGGAGCGAGCCTGCTCGCGAAGGGGCCATCCGCTACAACTCAAGAGTCATGCCGTCAAACGCAACCTCAATCCCCCGCCGCGCCAGCAACGCCCGCTCCGCGGAGTCTTCATCAAGGATCGGATTGGTGTTGTTAATGTGGATCAGCACCTTGCGCTGGCGGCTGAACCCCTCCAGCACCTCAAGCATCCCGCCAGGACCGCTTTGCGGCAGATGCCCCATTTCACTGCCCAGGCTCTGGCCGACTTCGCACACGCGCATTTCGTCGTCGCGCCACAACGTGCCGTCCAGCAGCAGGCAATCGGCGCGCTGCATCCAGCTCAACACTTCATCGTCGACTTGGCCAAGGCCCGGGGCATAGAACACGCTGGCACCATTGCGCAGGTCTTCGATAAACAAACCGATGGTGTCGCCCGGCTGCGGATTGCCGCGATTGGGCGAATACGGCGGTGCGTTGCTCACCAAGGGAATCGCACGAAATTGCAGGTGCTCGCACGCCGCGATGCTAAACGGTTCACGGTCCAGCTCCACCGGTTGCCACTGCAAGCCGCCGTTCCAGTGCTCGAGCATGGTGAACAAGGGAAAGCCACTGCTCAGGTCTTGATGAACGCGTTCCGTGCACCAGACCGAATGCGGGCAACCTTCGCGCAGGCTCAACAGGCCGGTGCAATGGTCGATCTGGCTGTCCAGCAGCACGACCGCGGCGATTGCCGTATCGCGCAGCTGACGGGCCGGTTGCATCGCCGGGAAACCTTCAAGCTGCGCGCGAATGTCCGGTGAAGCATTGCACAGCACCCACTCCACACCGTTGTCGCTCAGGGCAATTGACGACTGCGTGCGACGCTGCGCGCGCAGGCTGCCATTGCGCATTCCGGCGCATTGGCGGCAGTTGCAGTTCCATTGCGGAAAACCGCCACCAGCGGCGGAACCGAGAACGCGGATGTGCATGGGAGGCTCCAGAAGGCAGGCCCGGCCAACGCCACGGTTGGCCGGGTGGACAATCAACGGTTGGCGAAATACATCGTCACTTCAAAACCAATGCGCAGATCGGTGAACGCGGGTTTATTCCACATGGGTCAATCCTCTTCTTGTGCCGGGTTATTCCGGTAAAGCCATTAATGCACGGGGCGCCCGGTGCCCGAATGCTACTTTGGAACGAGTTGGCGGCGTGCGTTGGTAGGGGGTGTTTGCGCGGTTTCCGGTACACACAAAACCAATGTGGGAGCGAGCCTGCTCGCGATGACGGTGTATCAGTCAACTGAGATGTTGAATGTACTGGCCTCATCGCGAGCAGGCTCGCTCCCACAGGAGTTGCGGCGTGATTACGGGGCTAGAAGAACCCCATCGGGTTGATGTCGTAGCTCACCAGCAGGTTTTTGGTCTGCTGATAGTGGTCGAGCATCATCTTGTGGTTTTCACGGCCGACACCGGACTTCTTGTAGCCACCGAACGCAGCATGGGCCGGGTACAGGTGGTAGCAGTTAGTCCAGACGCGCCCGGCCTTGATCGCCCGGCCCATGCGGTAGGCGCGGTTGATGTCGCGGGTCCAGAGGCCGGCGCCGAGGCCGAACTCGCTGTCGTTGGCAATCGCCAGGGCTTCTGCTTCGTCCTTGAACGTGGTGACGCCCACCACCGGCCCGAAGATTTCTTCCTGGAACACGCGCATTTTGTTGTGGCCCTTGAGCAGGGTCGGCTGGATGTAATAGCCGCTGGACAAGTCACCCTCCAGACGCTCGGCCGCGCCGCCGGTGAGCAGCTCGGCGCCCTCCTCCTGAGCAATTTTCAGGTACGAGAGGATCTTGTCGTATTGCTGCTCGGACGCCTGGGCGCCGACCATAGTTTCAGTGTCCAGCGGGTCGCCGCGCTTGATCTTGACGATCTTCTGCATCACCACTTTCATGAAGTCGTCGTAGATCGATTCCTGCACCAACGCTCGCGACGGACAGGTGCAGACTTCGCCCTGGTTGAAGAACGCCAGCACCAGACCTTCGGCGGCTTTCTCGATGAACTGCGGCTCGGCTTGCATGATGTCTTCGAAGAAGATGTTCGGCGACTTGCCGCCCAGCTCGACGGTGCTTGGAATGATGTTCTCGGCCGCGCATTTCATGATGTGCGCGCCAATCGGAGTGGAGCCGGTGAACGCGATCTTGGCGATGCGCTTGCTGGTGGCCAGCGCTTCACCCGCTTCGCGACCGAAACCCTGGACTATATTCAGCACGCCGGCCGGCAGCAAGTCGGCGATCAGCTCAGCGAAGACCATGATCGACAGCGGCGTCTGCTCGGCGGGTTTGAGCACCACGCAGTTGCCGGCAGCCAGGGCCGGGGCGAGTTTCCAGGCAGCCATCAGCAACGGGAAGTTCCACGGGATGATCTGTCCGACCACGCCCAGTGGCTCGTGGAAGTGATAGGCGGTGGTCAGCTCGTTGATCTCGGCGGCGCCGCCTTCCTGAGCGCGGATGCACCCGGCGAAGTAACGGAAATGGTCAGCGGCCAATGGCACGTCGGCATTGAGGGTCTCGCGCACGGCCTTGCCGTTGTCCCAGGTTTCGGTGACGGCGAGGATTTCCAGATTTTGTTCGATGCGGTCGGCGATTTTCAGCAGCACCAACGAGCGATCCTGAGCCGAGGTCTTGCCCCAGGCATCCGCCGCGGCATGGGCGGCGTCGAGGGCTTTTTCGATGTCGGCGGCGCTGGAGCGCGGGAACTCGGCAATCACTTCACCGGTGACTGGCGAGGTGTTGGTGAAGTACTCGCCATTGACCGGGGCAACGAACTCGCCGCCGATGAAATTGCCGTAGCGCGCTTTGAAGGAAACGACGGCGCCGGGTGTTCCGGGTTGTGCATAGATCATGGTGGGCCTCTGTCTGGGTCGATGCCTGTCGGGCAAACAGGCGATGAACCGATAGTAGAGAGCCCCGCGCGCCAGACGAATGCGCCGTTGGCAGGGGGACTCTCGTTATTTGGTAGTAGAAAACGCCGCTGTACCAGCAGGCTTTTGTGGCGAGGGAGCTTGTCGGATCGCCGCACCGTCCCGTTCGGCTGCGCAGCAGTCGTAAATCCAAACGACTCGGTTGGGGCCGGGAACGTAGGGGGCTGCTTCGCAACCCAGCGGGAGCAAGCTCCCTCGCCACAGGTTGTGTTGTATGGGTCAGTGCTTCGCCACCACCAGGTCTTTCGGCAGCTTGAAGGTCCAGAGCATCCCGCCCTGATTGAAGTCCTTGATGCGCTTGGCCACTTCGCCGCCCCACAGCGGCACAGCGCCACCCCAACCGGACAGCACCGAGACGTACTGCTCGCCGTCCATTTCCCAGGTCACGGGCGAACCGAGGACGCCGGAGCCGGTCTGGAATTCCCAGACTTTCTCGCCGGTCTTGGCATTGAACGCCTGCAGGAAACCTTCCGGCGTACCGGTGAACACCAGGTTGCCCTTGGTGGTCAGCACCCCGCCCCACAGCGGCGCGAAGTTTTTGTGGCGCCAGACTTCCTTACCTGTTTTCGGGTCGATGGCGCGCAGCACGCCGATGTAGTCTTCATTCAGCGGCTTGATGGTGAAGCCGGCGCCGAGGAACGCCGCGCCTTTTTTGTAGGCGATGCCTTCGTTCCAGATGTCCATGCCCCACTCGTTGGACGGCACGTAGAACAGCCCGGTGTCCTTGTTGTAGGCCATCGGCATCCAGTTCTTCGCGCCGAGGAACGCTGGGGCTACGAACACCGAACTGCCTTTGGCTTCGGTGCCTGGCGCACCAGGTCGGCTGGCTTCGTTGTAGATCGGCCGGCCCTCTTTATCGAGGCCGGTGGCCCAGGTGATCTTGTCCACGAACGGAAAGCCACGAATGAATTTGCCGTTGGTGCGGTCCAGCACGTAGAAGAAACCGTTACGGTCAGCGGTCGCGGCGGCTTTGATCTCCTTGCCGCCTTCGGTGTAGTTGAACGAGACCAGCTCGTTCACCCCGTCATAGTCCCAGCCGTCGTGTGGCGTGCTCTGGAAGTGCCACTTGATCGTGCCGTCGTCCGGATTCAGCGCCAGACGCGACGACGAGTACAGGTTGTCGCCAGGACGCAGGTGCGAATTCCACGGCGCCGGGTTGCCGGTGCCGAACAGCAGCAGATTGGTTTCCGGGTCGTAGTAACCGCCGAGCCAAGGCGCTGCGCCACCGGTTTTCCACAGATCGCCAGGCCAGGTCTTGCCCGCTTCACCGCCGGAGATGCCGTTTTCTACCGCTTTGCCGTCCTTGTAGGTGTAACCCATGTGGCCTTCGACGGTGGGCCGGGTCCACAGCAGGTCGCCGTTTTTCGGATCGTAGGCTTCGATCTTGCCGACCACGCCGAACTCGCCACCGGCCACACCGGTGATCAGTTTGCCGTTGATCACCAACGGCGCGGCGCTGATCGAATAGCCTTCCTTGTGATCGGCGACTTTCTTGCTCCAGACGACTTTGCCGGTGTCCTTGTTCAGGGCGACGAGCTTGGCGTCGAGGGTGCCGAAGAACACCAGGTCGCCGTACAGCGCGACACCACGGTTGATCACATCGCAGCAGGGACGGATGTCATCGGGCAGGCGCGCATCGTATTGCCAGAGTTTTTTGCCGGTGCGCGCATCCACCGCAAACACCCGCGAGTAGGAACCGGTCATGTACATCACGCCGTCCTTGATCATCGGCTGTGCTTGCTGACCGCGTTGTTTTTCCCCGCCGAAGGAAAATGCCCAGACCGGACGCAGGTCCTTCACGTTGTTGACGTTGAGGGTGTCCAGCGGGCTGTAGCGCTGACCCTGGACGCCCAGACCGTTGGTGACGATCTGCTCCGGGTTCTTGGGGTCCTGGAGAATGTCTTGATCGGAGACGCCGGCCAGCGCGGTGCCGGACAACAGCATGGCACTGAGCAGCACACTCAAGACAAAGGGTTGGCGACGTGCGGGTTGGGTCATGACAGCTACCTCTGCGGTTTTTGTTATACCCGGGAAATTTTCCCGGTCTGGTGCAGATTCTTCGGCGCCGCCGCTCTTGGGACAATTGCCCGCAGTGTTGAGATTGCTAGTTCCTTAGTAGTGGGTCGGAAAAGATAAACACTGGTTTCTGATCGCCACAGACCTGTAGCAGCTGGCGAAGCCTGCGTTCGGCTGCGCAGCAGTCGTGAAATCAGAGTTCGCGGTGCATCAGGCAAACCGTGCAAGTCGGGTTTACGACTGCTGCGCAGCCGAACGCAGGCTTCGCCAGCTGCTACAAGGGATTGCGGGGCCGCTGGGTCATTTGTTTGCGGTGGAATCGACTCGGGTCATTTGTGCGCGCTCGTAACGGGGATACAGATGGCTAACGCTGCGAATCAGCTCGTAACGACTCAGGCTGATCCCGGCAAACCGCTCAGGAATGGGACTGCGGATCATCTCGCTCATGTCGCTGCCATTGGCGGCACCATCACGCATAAGCTGATCGAGCCAGCCGAGGTAGTCGCGCATTTGCTCGAACGGTTGCTGATCGCTGGCCACCGGCCCATGGCCGGGCACGATCAGCGTCCACGGCAGGCTCTGAAGCGTGGCGAGGTCCGCCAGCCACACTGACAGCCCCGGCCTGTTGGGCGTGGTCAGCGCCCGTTGGTAAAACACCAGGTCCCCGGCAAACAGCACGCCGGTTTGCTGGTCGAGAACAGCCAGATCCGCGCCAGTGTGCCCACCCAGGCTCAGCAGGCGCAGATCGTGATTCCCAAAACTTTGGACGCTGGGCGTCAGCGTCCGGGTCGGCAGCACCACTTCGGTGCCGCGCATCCAGTCACCCACCAGCCGATACATGTTCTCGGCCATGGCGTCGCCCTGCTGATGCAGCAGATCGGTGGTGCCGGCCAGCGCGCCGATTGGCACGTCGCTGAAGGCCTGGTTGCCCAACACATGGTCGGGATGGTGATGGGTCAGCAGCACCTGGATCACCGGTTTGTCGGTGATCGCGGCAATGGCTTTGCGCATCGCTTCGCCGTAGCGTTTCGACGGTCCGGTGTCGATCACCACCACACCACGTTCGGTGACGATGAACGCGGTATTGACGATGTTGCCGCCGTTGGCCTTGGCGAAATTGTCGGTGCTGCCTTCCAGCAGCCAGGTGTCTTCGGCGATTTGTCGGGGCTTGAGTGAATACTCGAGCTCGGCCAGCGCCGGCAGACTCAGGCTTATAAACAACAGCAGCATCCAGCGCATGACGCGCTCCTTGGGGTCAGGGTATGGCCGCATCGAATTGATTGCCGCTGTTGTCGCGCAGCAACAGGCGCGTCTGCCCTGCCCCTTCGATGTCGAAGGCCAGGCTGGGGTTTTCGCTGACGGCGGGAAACAATTCCATCCGGGCCAGCAGCTGATCGTTCTGGTCGCGCAGCTCGGCATGGTTGATAAAGAATTCCGGAATGCCACTGACCATGCCGTTGTCCATCGGATGCGCCACTTGAAGGCGTACACGGCTGAACTCTCCACGGGGATAACGACCGCCCAGCACTTCACCGATATGGTCTTCCCAGCCCGGCTGGGTGCGCACGACGCTGGGCGCCGTGCATCCACCGCCCGCCGCATCGATCAGGGTCGAGCCGACATGCCACAGTCCATCGCGGGTCAGCACCGCCGCACGCAACGGCGTGGCTTGCTCGATACGGATACGAATCGACAGCCAAGGCAGCACGCGGTCGACGGGTTGAAAGTCGACGATCTTCGGCAGCGGATTGAGCTCAGCCCAGGCAAGGATTTTTACCACTTCACCCTTGAACGCCCGGGCGTCGATTTCCAGCGGCACTTGCCGGGCATCTTCGGCGAACGGCGGCGCCAGCAACTTGACCCGGTCATCGAACACGAACGGTGCGTCGCCGAGCATCTGCTTGTGATAGAAGGCCCACATCACCGAGGGCACCGGGTCTTTGCCCGGCTCGATGGTGGCAGCGTGCGCCGCCAAGGATAACCAGCAGAGCAACAGACAACTCGCGCGCCAGTTCACTGTTGATACATCTCGGGCACGTCATAGCGCAGGCCGTAATGACCGTAAATGGTTTTGACCGCACCCTCGCGGATCAACGCCTCCAGCGCCTCCTCCACGGCATAGGCCAGTTGACGGTTGCTTTCGTGCACCGCCATGCCGATTTCCCAGAGCTGCTTGCCCATGTTCGGGTAGGCGTTTTCCGCCAACGCCACTTGCGGATCGTTGGCTTCGTGAACTTGCCAGTCGATCTCGCCGCGCATGGCCATGACCGCGTCGACTTCACCGGCCTTCATCGCCGCGAACGCTTGAGGCACACCGGGATAATGGTGGGTTTTGCCCGCGAGCATGCCGTTGAATACAGAGGTCAGGTAGAACGACGGCACGCTGTCGACTTCGACGCCGATCGGGTGGTGTTCGAACACCGCGACGCTGCCCACTGATTCCAGACGGCGGCGGTCAAAAGCGACTTGCCATTGTTCGTTCTGGTACGGCCCGAACATCACCACGTGGCCGTTTTCCAGTTCACCCAGTTCGTTGCGTTTTTGCGCGTAATCACGGTCGTAGGGCACGCGCATCATCAGGTCGGCCAGTTGCAGATCGTGCAGCTGACTGGCGCGCCAGATGTAATCGCGCAGGTCGTCATCAAGCTTTTCGCCGGCGGGCGCCCAGATCAGCGTCAGGCGCACACCCAGCGCCTTGGCCAACGCTGCGGCAAGCTCGACATCAACCCCGCGGGCCTGACCGGCGTCTTCGAAACTGTAGGGGGCGAAGTCCTTATAGACCGCCACTTTCAGCTCCCCGGCGGCGATCATTTCGTCATAGGTTCGGACCTGCGCCTGCACTGCCTGGCAGCACAGCAACACAGCGCTGATCAACACAGCGAGCAGGCGCATGGGTTACTCCTCGACGTGAACGCTGTCCAGGTAAGTGCGCACCGCCCACAAGGCTTCCTGACTCAGGTAATCGGCCATCTTCGGCATGTAGACCCGACCGTCCCGCACGGCACCGTTACGCACACGTTCGACGAACCATTCATCACCCGCCTCGGCGACATCGAGCATGCGCAAATCCGGGGCGATGCCGCCGGACTTGGCTTCCAGGCCATGACAGGCCGCGCAGTTCTGGTTGTACGCCGACGAGCCGATTTCCACGGCCTTGTCGTGTTCCGGGGAGGTGCGATACGGGTTCACCGCCGCCCAACCATCGGCATCCACCTGCACGCCGGCGTCCTTGATCGGGGTCAGCCCGTTGGTTTCGATGGCCTGAGGCACCACGTTGCCGTGGGCCCAGACCGAACCTGCGCCGATCAAACCGGCCAGGAGTCCGGCAACGAGTAAGGCGTTGCGTTTTGTTGTCATTGTTATGCCCTCTTGATTGCACGCAAAACCTCTGTGAAGAGGCTATGGCACCCATCTTAGGAAGGGCTTCGCACAATCCCCATGCTGCTTTGGTGGCCGCCTTCTCGTCCCTTGGTAGTAGGGCTTGTGGCGCACACCCAAATCAGAGCTACTACCTTGGTACTGCCTGACTGGTACTTTCTGCATATTTCATTCTGCCTCGCAGGCTTCCTATGCTGGCGCTACCTGTAATGGAGTGCCTTTATGCGCCTGCTTGCCCCTTACGCCCTGATCTACCTGCTGGCGATTGCCTGCGCCGCCGGGTTAGCGACTCAGAGCCAGGCCGCGGAGGCGCCGTTGCAGGTGCAGATCGGCTACCTGGGCTATCGACCTGACCCCGGCCCGCTGCTGTCAAACGTGATTCCCGAACCGGTCGATGCCGGACTTCGCGGTGCCGAACTGGCGATCACCGACAGCAACAGCACCGGGCGTTTTCTGAACCAGAGTTACAGCCTGGTCAGCGTCAACGCCGAGAGCCCGGATGCCCTGATCGACGCGGCCAAGGCCCAGCACGAACAGGGTCTGCGCCTGTTTGTGGTGAATGCTCCCGCGGAGAGTCTGCGTCGGCTCGCCGCCGTGCTGCCCGACAGTTTGCTGTTCAATGCCGGCAGCCCGGATGACAGCCTGCGCAGCACCGACTGCCTGCCGAACGTGCTGCACAGCCTGCCGAGCCGGGCAATGCTCGCCGATGCATTGGCGCAGTTTCTGGTGGTGCGCAAATGGCAACGGGCGCTGCTGATCGTCGGCCCGACCCCGGACGATCAGGCCTATGCCGCCGCCCTGCGCCGCGCCACCAAACGTTTCGGTTTGAAACTGGTCGCGGAGAAAGCCTGGAGTTTCGACAACGATCAGCGCCGCAGCGCCCAGGCTGACATGCCGCTGTTCACCCAGACCACCGAGTACGACGTGGTGCTGGTCGCGGATGAACGCGGTGATTTCGGCGAATACGTGCCCTACCAGACCTGGTACCCGCGGCCGGTCGCCGGCACTCAGGGCCTGACCCCGGTGGGCTGGCACAAAACTGTGGAAACCTACGGCGCCGCCCAGTTGCAGAAACGCTTCGAAGCGCTGGCCGGGCGCTGGATGAATGACCGCGATTTCGCATCATGGATCGCCGTGCGCAGCATCGCCAGTGCGGTGAGCAAGCTGCGCCAGGTCGATCCGATGGCGATCCGTGCGCTGGAAATCAGCGATCAATTGCCGCTGGACGGTTTCAAGGGTCGCAAGCTCAGTTATCGCCCGTGGAACGGCCAGTTGCGTCAGCCGATTCCCATTGTCCAGCCCCGCGCGCTGGTCAGCACGTCGCCGCAGGACGGGTTCCTGCACCCCTTCAACGAAATGGACAGCCTCGGCTACGACAAGCCCGAGGTCAGTTGCCGCTTTCCCTGATATCGCCTCCAGACAACGACAACAAAAAAGGAATCCGCCATGCGTCGCACCCTGCTTTGCCGCTCCCTACTTTTCTGGGCCCTGCTGCTCGCCGCCGGGCACGCCGCGGCCAGCACCGCCTGGGTCTCCAACGAAAAGGACAACAGCCTGAGCCTGATCGACCTGCAAACCCTGCAGGTCACCGACACCCTGCCCGTCGGCCAGCGCCCCCGCGGTTTGCTGCTGTCCCACGACAATAAGCTGCTGTACATCTGCGCCAGTGACTCGGACCGGGTCCAGGTGATGGACGTCGCCACGCGCAAGATCATCAAGGAACTGCCCTCAGGCAAAGACCCCGAGCAGTTCGCCCTGCACCCCAACAATCGCTGGCTATACGTTTCCAACGAAGACGATGCGCTGGTGACGGTGATCGACACCGAAACTTCCAAGGTGCTGAGTCAGATCAACGTCGGCATCGAACCCGAAGGCATGGCTGTCAGCCCCGACGGCAAGTGGGCGGTGAACACCAGCGAAACCACGAACATGCTGCACTGGATCGACACCAGCACCCAGACCCTGGCCGACAGCACCCTGGTGGATCAGCGGCCGCGTTTCGTCGAGTTTGCCCCGGATGGCTCCAAGCTCTGGGCCTCGGCGGAGATCGGCGGCACGGTGACCATTCTCGATGTCGCCACCCGGCAGATCCTCAAGACCCTGACCTTCCAGATCAAGGGCGTGCACCCGGACAAGGTCCAACCGGTGGGCATCAAGCTCAGCGCCGACGGCAAGTACGGTTTTGTTGCCCTCGGTCCGGCCAATCATGTGGCGGTGATTGACGCCAAGACGTTCGAAATTCTCGATTACTTGCTGGTGGGCCGGCGCGTCTGGCAGATGTCGTTTACCCCGGATCAGAAGCAGTTGCTGGCCACCAACGGGGTCAGCGGCGATGTGTCGGTGATCGATGTCGACAGCCTCAAGGTCACCAAATCTGTGAAGGTCGGGCGCTATCCGTGGGGCGTGGTGGTGACGCCATGAACGCACTGGAAGTCAGCGACCTAAGTTTCGCTTATGGGGCGCGGGAGGCATTGCGCCAGGTGAGTTTCAGCCTGGCACCCGGGCGCTTCGCGGCGCTGTTGGGGCCGAACGGCGCGGGGAAATCGACGCTGATTGCCTTGCTCACTCGACTCTACGATTTGCAGCGCGGTGATATCCGGGTCGGCGGTTGTTCGCTGCGCAATGCGGCGCGCCCGGCGCTCAAGCAACTGGGTGTGGTGTTTCAGCAAAGCACGCTGGACCTGGACCTTAGCGTCGAGCAAAACCTGCGTTATCACGCGGCGCTGCATGGAATGTCTCGGCGCCAGACCGGCCTGCGTGTCGACGCCGAACTGGCGCGCCAGGCCCTGACCGAACGCCGTCGCGAGCGGGTTCGTGAACTCAATGGTGGTCACCGTCGCCGGGTGGAAATCGCCCGCGCCTTGCTGCATGAGCCACGGCTGTTGTTGCTCGACGAAGCCAGTGTCGGCCTCGATCCGGCCAGCCGTCTGGCGCTCAATCAACACATTCGCGGTCTGTGCCGCGAGCAGAACATCAGCGTGCTCTGGACCACTCATTTGCTGGATGAAGTGCAGCCGAGCGACGACTTGCTGATTCTTCATCAGGGCCGCTTGGTCGCCAGCGGGCAGGCTGATGCTTTGAGCCAGGAACATGGCGGCGATCTCGGTTCAGCCTTCTCCCGCCTGACCACATCAGGAGCCACTCAATGAATGCGTATTGGCAATGCTTCAGCGGCATCGTGCTGCGTGAATGGCTGCGATTTGTGCTGCAACGCACGCGGTTTCTCAGTGCGCTGGTGCGCCCGCTGCTGTGGTTGCTGGTGTTCGCGGCCGGGTTTCGCGCGGCACTCGGGATCGCGATCATCGAGCCCTACGACACTTACATTCCGTATGAGGTCTACATCATCCCGGGGCTGGCCTGCATGATTCTGCTGTTCAACGGCATGCAAGGTTCGCTGTCGATGGTCTACGACCGGGAGATGGGCAGCATGCGCGTGCTGCTGACCAGCCCCCTGCCCCGAACCTTTTTGCTGTGCAGCAAACTGCTGGCCACTTCGCTGATTTCGCTGTTGCAGGTGTACGCCTTTCTGGCGATTGCCTGGGTGTACGGCGTGCAGCCGCCGGCCATGGGTTTGCTGATCGCCTTGCCTGCGTTGCTGCTGGTGGCGTTGATGCTCAGCGCACTGGGCTTGCTGCTGTCAAATGCGATCCGCCAGCTGGAGAACTTTGCCGGGGTGATGAATTTCGTGATCTTCCCGCTGTTTTTCCTGTCGTCGGCGTTGTATCCGCTGTGGAAGATGCGCGAGTCCAGCGAATGGTTGTACTGGCTGTGCGCGTTGAACCCGTTCACCCATGCGGTGGAGCTGGTGCGGTTTGCCTTGTATGAGCGCTTCGATCCGCTGGCACTGACAGTGTGCGCGGGGCTGACACTGGTGTTCGCACTGCTCGCCGTACTCACCTTCAACCCACAACACGCCGCCCTGCGCAAAACCAGCTGACACCACATCCCCCTTGTGGGAGCGAGCCTGCTCGCGATAGCGGAGTGTCAGTCAATAGAGATGTTGAATGTTGAACCGCCATCGCGAGCAGGCTCGCTCCCACAGTTGATCTCTGTTGAATGGGGTGAAATTACTACTTTAGTACTGGTTTCCCTGTCTATCGTCGCATTCCCAATGCACCGAGACTGGCATGTAATGGGTTCTTAACTGTAAGGATTGAACCCCATGCCGCGTGCCCAACGTCGTCTGTTGCGCCCTTCCCTTGCTGCACTGTCGCTGAGCCTGTTGCTGAGCGCCGCGCACGCCGGCACACCGCTGTTCTCCGCCGACGGCTATCGCATCAGCCTCTACCGCAGCCCGACGCCGAATCAGCTTCAAGGCGCGGCCATCATCGACACCGCCGCCCTGCAAACCCTGCTCACTCAGACACCGCGCCCGGTGCTGATCGACGTCTACCGCCGCCAATGGCTGAAAGGACAATTCATCGAAGACCAGCCTCACGAAAACCTGCCCGGCAGCCATTGGCTGGCCAATACCGGCGACGGTGACCTGACACCTGACTGGCAGGGCTATTTTGCGCGTAACCTGAACACATTGACCGCAGGAGATCTCGCGAAACCGCTGGTCTTCTACTGCCGCTCCGACTGCTGGCTGAGCTGGAATGCGGTCAAACGCGCCGCTGCCATGGGCTATAAAACATTGTATTGGTATCGCGACGGCCTGGACGCCTGGCAAGCCGCGAACCTGCCCGTTGAACCGGCCCGGCCTGAGCCCTTCCCCTGACCTTTACGCGTGCGTGTTGTTGCCACACCATAATGAAAATAATGAGGTGAAAGGCTATGTACAAAATTCTGATTGCCGATGATCACCCGCTGTTTCGCGAAGCCATCCATAACGTCATCAGCGACGGTTTTCCGGGCAGCGAGGTGATGGAAACTGCCGACCTCGACAGCGCCCTGCTGCTGACTCAGGAACATGACGACCTGGACCTGATCCTGCTCGACCTGAACATGCCCGGCATGCACGGCCTCAACGGCCTGATCAACCTGCGCAACGAGGCGCCGACCATTCCGGTGGTGATTGTCTCGGCCGAGCAGGACAAACAGATCGTGCTGCAAGCCATCACCTATGGCGCGGTGGGTTTCATCACCAAATCCTCGCCACGGGTGCAGATGACCGAGGCCATCCAGCAGATTCTCAACGGCAATGTGTACCTGCCACCGGACATCATCCGTACGCAAAAATGTGGCACCCACCGACGCATGAATGACAACCCAAGCTTCCCGCCGGAACTGCTCCAGGCCCTGACCCGCAAACAATTGCTGGTGCTCGAACGCATGACCAAGGGTGAATCGAACAAGCAGATCGCCTACACCCTGGAAATCGCCGAAACCACGGTCAAGGCGCATGTCTCGGCGATCCTGCGCAAACTCAATGTGCACAACCGGGTGCAGGCGATATTGAGTGCCGGGGACATAGATTTTGGGTCTTATCTTCGGCGCTGAATGTTGGGGTTTCCCTGATACTGTGGCGAGGGAGCTTGCTCCCGTTGGGTCGCGAAGCGGCCCCCTTCAAACTTCAGATAAACCGAGTTGCCTGATTTACGACTGCTTCGCAGCCGAACGGGAGCAAGCTCCCTCGCCACAGAAAGCCTGCTCGCCACGGGACTGGTTTCCGGCGTAACTACCGGGATGGGCCAAGCAAATGACTCATCGCCGTCTTCAGCTTCATCGGCCTTATCGGCTTATGCATCAAGGTATGCCCCAACTCGCGAATCTGCTGCTTGAGCTCATTGCTGTAATTGGCGGTAATCATCATCGCCGGGATCGCTGAACCGCGACGGGCGTTGATCCGGGCCACCGCATCGACGCCGTTCTGATCGTCATCCAGGTGATAGTCGGCGATCAGCAAGTCGGCTTCTTCATGATAATTGTCCACCTGCCGCGCCAGGTCTTGTTCCGACAGCGCCGTGACCACCCGACACCCCCACCCTTCAAGCAACGTGCGCATGCCCGCGCAAATAGCCGCGTCGTTATCCAGCACCCACACCCGCGCTCCGCGCAGACGTTCCAGCATCGGCTCACTCATCAGCAGCGCCGGTTGAGCCTTGGGGGCGGTGGCGCTCAACGGCACTTCGACGGAAAACATCGAGCCCTTGCCCGGCCACGAACGCACGTGAATGCGGTGACCGAGGATCCCGGCAATCTTCTCGACAATCGCCAGCCCAAGACCCAACCCGCGATCCTGATCCGGACGCTGCACATCGCCACGCTTGAATTCCTGGAAAATCTCTTCCAGCCGATTTTCAGCAATGCCCATCCCGCTGTCCCACACCTCGATCGTCAACCGCTGATGATGACGCCGACACCCGAGCACCACACGACCGCTATAGGTATAACGAATGGCGTTGCTCAGCAGATTGCGCAGGATCCGCGCGAGCAACTGGATGTCACTGCGCACCAACGCCGAACACGGGATGAAATGCAGTTCAAGCCCTTCACTCCGGGCCACTTGGGTGTACTCCACCGCGAGGTTTTCCAGCAGTTCGCTCAGGGCGAACGGCGCAATGTCAGCCTTGATCACCCCGGCATCCAGTTTGGAGATGTCCACCAGGGTGCCCAGCAGGTTTTCCACGTCTTCCAGGGAGTTGCTGACGTTACGCACCAAAATCGCATTGGCCACCGGTTCGCGTCGTTCCAGCAAAGCGCTGGTAAACAGCCGCGCGGCATTGAGCGGTTGCAGCAGGTCATGACTGACGGCGGCGAGAAACTTGGTCTTTGACAGGTTGGCCTGCTCGGCCTCTAGTTTGGCCTCGCGCAAGCGCGATTCAACGCGTCGACGCTCGTCGATTTCCCGCAGCAATTGGTCATTGAGGGTGGTCAGTTCGGTGGTGCGTTCGCGCACCCGCAACTCGAGATTTTGATAAGCCTGGTGCAGCGCCTCGGCGGTGCGCCGGCGCTCGGTAATGTCGCGGATCAACACGAAAATCCCCACCACTTCGCCAGTGGCCAGGCGATTGGGCACATAGGAACGCAGCATGTAGCGTTCCTGATTATTGATGTTGGTTTCGGCGAATTCGAACGTCACGCTCTCACCGGCCAGGGCCCGGGCCACATAGGCTTCGAGGCGCTGGTAATGCTGCTCACTGTGGACTTCGCGCAGGCTCTGCCCGAGCATCACGCCGCGAGGCCAGCAGTACCATTCTTCGTAGACTTTGTTGGTGAACTCGTAGACCAGATCCGCATTGAGGTAAGCAATCAGCGCCGGCACATGGTCGGTGATCAGGCGAATCCAGCGCTCGCTTTCGCTCAGTGCTTCGGCGTGCTGGTAGCGTTCGGTGATGTCGGTGAAGGTGTTGACGAAGCCGCCGGTGGGCAACGGATGGGTGCGGATTTCCAGCACCCTGCCATCGTAGAGGCGCTGCTCTAACTCCTGCACGTGCCGCCCGTTGGCATCGCGACTGGCCGGGGTCAGCAGGTTTAACTCGCTGTCGGCGATCACCTCGGCAAACGGCCGGTGGGCCGCCACCGGGGCCAGCCCGCTGAGTTCCAGGAAACGGCGGTTCCACAGTTCCAGGATGCCCTCGGCATTGACCATGGCCACGCCTTGGGACAGGTTGTCGACCGCCCGTTGCAGCAAATGGGATTTCTGCGCCACCGCCTGCTCCCGGCGCACGGTTTCGCTGAGTTTGACGTCGGTAATGTCGGTGAACAGGATCACCCGACCGCCTTCTTGGGTGGGCCGTTCGCTGACTTGCAACCAACGCCCGTTTTGCAGGCGATAAATCAGGTTTTCGTCAGCATGCCCCCGGGGTTCTTCGGTGAACAGCCCGGTGGCACTCATCAGGCGCTTGACCTCGGCCAGGCGCATACCGGCGTTGATTCGCACCCGGCTGTTGCTCCAAAACGCCTTGAAACGGCTGTTGAACAAGACGATGCGCTGCTCGGCATCGAACAGCACAAAGGCGTCGGAAATGCTCTCGATGGCATCGATCAAATGCTGGTGAGCGGTTTCTGCGCGCAGGCGCGCTTCGCTGAGCAAGTGATTGCCCGACTTCAGTTCGGCCATGGCCTGATTCAAGGCATCGGTACGCTCACGCACCTGCTCGGCCAGCACCACCGAATGCTGGAAGGCCGCGTAGGGGTCGTTGCCGCGGGTGATGCCGGATTCGATCCGCTCGATCAGCGCGCCATTGATGCGCTGCAGTTTTTGATTGTCGTGGCGCAGGCTGGCGAGCTGTGCCTGGAGCTCAACGATGTCCAGGGGACCGGCCTCGGGCAATGGCAACCCCGGTGAAGGTCTGGTTGATGTGCATGCCATTGAACTGTTCTCCGTAGGTGTTGAAACCCATCACCCGCTGGTCGCGCAAAAACGTTCCGATCTGCTCCAGGCTGCCGCCGTCTTCCAGTTCCAGACGCCTGAGAAAGCAGTCGCAGCCGATGGTCAGCAACAGATCGCCAAGACGCTCCTGCAAGCCTTCAAACAAGGTTTGCAGGTTCGGCAGCATCGGGCCGGGCGTCATGACGGTGAGGACGATGCCGTTTTCCACGGCGCAGTAAAAACTCAGGCTCAGGTCCGGATGAACCTGCTGGATGGCCCGCACGTAATACTGATCGTTGATCCGCACGGCCAACGGGTGCGCAGCAAAGACACGGTGATCGAGCTCGGCCACCGGTACGCCGATGTGTCGGGCGTACTCCTCGGCAGCCGGTTCGGCATTGAGTTCGAAGACCCGGCGCGAGGCGCTGTTCGCGCCGGTGACCACCAGTTTCTCGGCCCTTGGCAGAATGTGGTGGGTGGTGAACACCTCGAAATCCAGCCAGGTATTGACCAGCACCACCACCGCCGCGCCGCTGTGGAACTCGCCGCCAAAATAGACGTGGGTGTGGGTCAGGTAGTTATCGTCGCCGGCCGAACCACCGAAATGCGGGATGTCGCCCAACGCTGCGCTCAAGGCGGCGAGGACCATTTCTTCACGGCTGGACAGGCCATCGAGCAAGGTCAGGGCAAAGCTGTTGCCCTTGATCGGCGCCAGGGTATTGCTGCGACAGCCGCTGACCAGGCGCTCGACCATTTGCTGGGCGTCGATCAGGCTGAAGCGCTCCATCTCGCTGATCAGTTCGGCGTCGATGGAAAAATGCCGATGATCGAACCCCACCGCCGTCACGCAGTTGCGACCGTAGCCCAACGGAGTGATTTCCCCGGCGCTGGTGCAGCCCACCAGGCGAATCCCGCCGAAGCTTTGTTGCAAGGCCTGGCCCAGCGTCTGCAAGTCGTACTCGGCGGAACAGAAGAACAGCACGAAGCCCAGATGCGGGTGCAATAGCTGACGCGCGAGCTCCTGTGCCACTTGTTGGGCATCGGTGGCCTGGGACATGCCACTGACCACCCCTTCACTCTGGACCTGCTGCATGGTCGCCCCCCGCAGGTGCGCGTGTATGAGGCACGAGTGTACGAAGCCTGCGGGCTGCGACGTATGCTACTTGGGTAGTGGGTAGCCGCTTCGATGGGATGAGAGTGGTGTCGAAAATCTACAAAACACCACACATCCCCTGTGGGAGCGGGCTTGCTCGCGAAGGCGGCCGTCCAGCCAATAATGATGTTGCCTGACACACCGCTTTCGCGAGCAAGCCCGCTCCAACATTGGATCTGCGTGATGCCGATTCCAGCGATTACCAGTTCAACACCGCCCCCAGCACGCCAAAACCCGGAACTTAGGATGTACGCTCGCCCGCCAGACTGGCGGCCACAGGAACCGGTACTTCCTAGACGCCCGCTCTGAACAGCATGTAAGCGGCGACCACGACACAGACGCTGGCGAAGCCGATTTGCAGCGCTCGGGCCGGGACTCGCGCGCAGAGCTTGCGGCCAACGATCATACCGACCACGCTGGCGACGATGAATGACACGCCCAGTGCGTCAATCCTGACACCGGCATGAAACGCGCCGATGACCCCGATGGCCGATATCAGGCTGATCACCATCAATGAAGTGGCAACGATGCCGCGCATCTGCACATCGGTCAGTTGCTTGAACGCAGGCACGATCAGGAAGCCACCGCCGACGCCGAGCAACCCCGACACCACGCCAGTCACTGCGCCGAGGGCTGCCAGGGTCGCGGTGCATTTGGCGGTCCAGGAAAAACGCCCGGTCTGCTGATCGAGCATGCAGTTTCTCTGGCCCCAGTTGGCGTGGCCGTGGTCGCTCGGGCCCTCTTCCTGGCGCTCACGTCGCAGCATCCGCCAGGCCACCATGACCATCAGCAGACTGAACAGGATCATCAGGATTTTTTCCGGCAACTGATGGGCAAAGTAGATGCCGACCGGCGAAAAAACCGCCCCCAGCAGCGCGATCAGCAACGCTGCGCGATAGCGCACCAGACCATGGCGCAAACCGTCAATGGCCCCGACCGCTGCCGCACTGCCCACCGCAAACAACGCCACCGGCGCGGCCTGGGTCATGGTCAAACCCAGTCCCAGCACCAGGGCCGGCACCGCAAGAATGCCGCCACCGGCCCCGGTCAATCCAAGGACCAGGCCCATCACCACACCAAAAAAACTCGCCAACAACATAAAACGCTCGGGATCCGCGAAAAAAAGCCGGGAACGCCCGGTATCGATGACTGACAGGATAGAGCCCGTGCGGATTTTTTCCTTCATGAATTAACGCGGGGCTGGTCAGCGCAGGGAAAATGACACTACCCTCATGGCTTGTCCTGAAAGAAAACGGCCACCATGCCTGCCTTGATTGAAGCTTTTCTAGACCCTGCCTCGTCGACCTACAGCTACGTGATCTACGAAGGAAATGGCGGTCAATGCGCCATCGTCGACCCGGTCCTCGACTACGACCCCGCCGCCGGGCGCACCGCCACCACCCAGGCCGACAAAATCATCACCTTCGTGCGCGATCACCAGTTGCAGGTGCAATGGCTGCTGGAAACCCACGCCCATGCCGATCACCTGTCCGCCGCACCGTATCTGCGTCTGGAGCTGGGTGGCAAAATCGCCATCGGCCAGTCGATCAGCAAGGTTCAGGGCGTGTTCAAGACCCTGTTCAACCTTGAGCCGGAGTTTCGCAGTGACGGTTCGCAATTCGACCATTTGTTCGCGCCGGACGAGTCGTTCATGATCGGTAACCTCAAGGCCACCGCCCTGCATGTGCCCGGCCACACACCGGCAGACATGGCTTATTTGATCGACGGTGATGTGATCCTGGCGGGCGATACCTTGTTCATGCCGGACGTGGGCACTGCCCGTTGCGACTTCCCCGGCGGCAACGCCAACCAGATGTTCGCCTCGATCCACAAACTGCTGGCCTTTCCCGCCAGCGTTCGGCTCTACGTCTGCCACGACTACCCGCCCGAAGACCGCGAATCCCGGTGCATGACCACGGTGGGCGAGCAGCGTAAAAGCAACATCCACGTTCATGACGGCATTGATGAAGCAGCATTCGTCGCCATGCGCACCCAGCGCGATGCCGGGTTGGGCATGCCGACGCTGTTGCTGCCGGCGATTCAGGTGAATGTGCGGGCGGGAAATTTGCCGCCGGCGGAAGACAATGGCGTGGTCTACCTGAAAATCCCCCTTAATAAACTCTGACGCTCGATCGTTCTCACTCGTGGGAACGGTCATCAAAACTCGAACTTCCCACCTCCGTAGCAGCTTTCGAGCAGCGCGAGGCTGCGTCTGCGGTGTGCCTGAAGGTACTCGATTGCAGGTTTGCGACGGCTTCGCCGCCGAACGCTGCCTCGCGGTGCTCGACAGCTGCTACTGGGGAACGATTCGGTCTTTCTGAATAAATTCCGACTGTGTAGCAGCTGTCGACCAGCGCGAGGCTGCGTCTGCGGTGTGCCTGAAGGTACTCGATTGCAGATTTGCGACGGCTTCGCCGCCGAACGCTGCCTCGCGGTGCTCGACAGCTGCTACTGGGGAACGATTCGGTCTTTCTGAATAAATTCCGACTGTGTAGCAGCTGTCGACCAGCGCGAGGCTGCGTCTGCGGTGTGCCTGAAGGTACTCGATTGCAGGTTTGCGACGGCTTCGCCGCCGAACGCTGCCTCGCGGGGCTCGACAGCTGCTACTGGGGAACGATTCGGTCTTTCTGAATAAATTCCGACTGTGTAGCAGCTGTCGACCAGCGCGAGGCTGCGTCTGCGGTGTGCCTGAAGGTACTCGATTGCAGATTTGCGACGGCTTCGCCGCCGAACGCTGCCTCGCGGTGCTCGACAGCTGCTACTGGGGAACGATTCGGTCTTTCTGAATAAATTCCGACTGTGTAGCAGCTGTCGAGCAGCGCGAGGCTGCGTCTGCGGTCTGCCTGAAGGTACTCGATTGCAGGTTTGCGACGGCTTCGCCGCCGAACGCTGCCTCGCGGGGCTCGACAGCTGCTACTGGGGAACGATTCGGTCTTTCTGAATAATTCCGACTGTGTAGCAGCTGTCGAGCAGCGCGAGGCTGCGTCTGCGGTGTGCCTGAAGGTACTCGATTGCAGGTTTGCGACGGCTTCGCCGCCGAACGCTGCCTCGCGGGGCTCGACAGCTGCTACTGGGGAACGATTCGGTCTTTCTGAATAAATTCCGACTGTGTAGCAGCTATCGAGCAGCGCGAGGCTGCGTCTGCGGTCTGCCTGAAGGTACTCGATTGCAGGTTTGCGACGGCTTCGCCGCCGAACGCTGCCTCGCGGGGCTCGACAGCTGCTACTGGGGAACGATTCGGTCTTTCTGAATAAATTCCGAATGTGTAGCAGCTGTCGAGCAGCGCGAGGCTGCGTTTGCGGTGTGCCTGAAGGTACTGGATTGCAGGTTTGCGACGGCTTCGCCGCCGAACGCTGCCTCGCGGGGCTCGACAGCTGCTACTGGGGAACGATTCGGTCTTTCTGAATAAATTCCGACTGTGTAGCAGCTGTCGAGCAGCGCGAGGCTGCGTCTGCGGTGTGCCTGAAGGTACTCGATTGCAGGTTTGCGAGGGCTTCGCCGCCGAACGCTGCCTCGCGGTGCTCGACAGCTGCTACAAGGGATTTGTGTTTAGTTGTTGAGGGTCAGGCCGTTGGCCGGCAATGGCAGTGCGGTTTTGTAGCGCACTTGCTTGAGCGCAAAGCTTGAGCGGATGTTGGCGACGCCCGGGACTTTGGTGAGGAAGTCCATCATGAAACGCTCCAGCGACTGAATGGTCGGCACCAGCACCCGGATCAAATAGTCCGGGTCACCGGCCATCAAATAGCACTCCATCACTTCCGGGCGATCCGAAATCGCTTCCTCGAAATGCTGCAACGCCTCTTCCACCTGTTTTTCCAGGCTCACATGAATGAACACATTCACGTGCAGCCCCAGCAGGTCGGCGTCCAGCAGCGTCACTTGCTCGCGAATCAGCCCCAATTCCTCCATCGCCTTGACCCGATTGAAGCACGGTGTCGGCGACAGGTTGACCGAGCGTGCGAGGTCGGCGTTGGTGATTCGGGCATTCTCCTGAAGGCTGTTCAAAATGCCGATATCGGTACGGTCCAGTTTGCGCATGAGACAAAACCACCTGTTTTTTATGTTTATGCAGATTTTTTATCCTCAAATGATCTTCAACGCAACGAAACAGAGATAAATATTCTTCTGCGCCGGGCCTATGATGTTTGTAGGACAAGATTTCCATAACACGTGGAATGACGGTCAGCTCACTACAAGAAATTCACAAGATCGAGCGTAGAAGCCATGAACCAAGCGTACGAACCGCTGCAACTGCACGTTCCCGAACCATCGGGCCGTCCTGGCTGCAAAACCGACTTCTCCTACCTGCGTCTGACCGACGCCGGTACGGTGCGCAAACCCCCAATCGACGTTGAACCGGCCGACACAGCTGATCTGGCCAAGGGCCTGATTCGCGTGCTCGACGACCAAGGCAATGCCCTCGGTCCATGGGCTGAAGGCGTACCGGCCGAGATCCTGCGTAAAGGCATGCGCGCCATGCTCAAGACGCGGATCTATGACAACCGCATGGTGGTCGCCCAGCGTCAGAAGAAAATGTCGTTCTACATGCAGAGCCTTGGCGAAGAAGCCATCGGCAGCGGCCAGGCCCTGGCGCTGAATGTCGATGACATGTGCTTCCCGACGTACCGCCAGCAAAGCATCCTGATGGCGCGGGATGTGCCGCTGGTGGACCTGATCTGCCAACTGCTGTCCAACGAGCGTGATCCGCTCAAGGGACGTCAGTTGCCGATCATGTACTCGGTCAAAGACTTCGGCTTCTTCACTATTTCCGGCAACCTCGCCACCCAATTCGTACAGGGTGTGGGCTGGGGCATGGCGTCGGCGATCAAGGGCGACACCAAAATCGCCTCGGCCTGGATCGGCGACGGCGCCACCGCTGAATCCGATTTCCACACCGCCCTCACCTTCGCCCATGTTTACCGTGCGCCCGTGATCCTCAACGTGGTCAACAACCAGTGGGCGATCTCGACGTTCCAGGCGATTGCCGGTGGTGAAGCCACTACGTTCGCCGGTCGTGGCGTCGGTTGCGGTATTGCCTCCCTTCGGGTCGACGGCAACGATTTCGTCGCGGTCTACGCGGCCTCTGCCTGGGCTGCCGAACGCGCCCGCCGCAACCTCGGTCCGACCATGATCGAATGGGTCACCTACCGCGCTGGTCCGCACTCCACGTCTGATGACCCTTCCAAATACCGTCCTGCCGACGACTGGAGCTACTTCCCGTTGGGCGACCCGATTGCGCGCCTGAAGCAGCACCTGATCAAAATCGGTCAGTGGTCCGAAGAGGAACACGTCGCCGTCAGCGCCGAACTGGAAGCCGAAGTGATTGCCGCGCAAAAAGAAGCCGAGCAGTACGGCACCCTCGCCGGTGGCCAGATTCCGAGCGCCGCGACCATGTTCGAAGACGTCTATAAAGAGATGCCGGAGCACTTGAAGCGCCAGCGTCAAGAGTTGGGGATCTGACATGAACGATCACAACAACAATATTCAGCCGGAAACCGCCATGACCACGACCACCATGACCATGATCCAGGCCCTGCGCTCGGCCATGGATGTGATGCTTGAGCGTGATGACAACGTCGTGGTCTTCGGCCAGGACGTGGGCTACTTCGGCGGCGTGTTCCGCTGCACCGAAGGCTTGCAGAACAAATACGGCACCTCCCGGGTGTTCGATGCACCGATCTCCGAAAGCGGCATCGTCGGCGTCGCCGTGGGCATGGGTGCCTACGGTCTGCGACCGGTGGCCGAGATTCAGTTCGCCGACTACGTTTACCCGGCGTCGGACCAGATCATTTCCGAAGCCGCGCGCCTGCGTTATCGCTCGGCCGGCGAGTTCACCGCGCCGATGACCCTGCGCATGCCATGCGGCGGCGGCATCTACGGCGGCCAGACCCACAGCCAAAGTATCGAAGCGATGTTCACTCAGGTCTGCGGCCTGCGCACGGTCATGCCGTCCAACCCGTACGACGCCAAAGGCCTGCTGATCGCCTCCATCGAAAACGATGACCCGGTGATCTTCCTGGAGCCAAAACGCCTGTACAACGGCCCGTTCGACGGCCACCACGACCGTCCGGTAACCCCGTGGTCGAAACACCCGGCTGCACAAGTCCCGGACGGTTACTACACCGTGCCGCTGGACGTTGCCGCCATTGCCCGTCCGGGCAAAGAAGTGACCATCCTGACCTATGGCACCACCGTTTACGTCTCGCAAGTTGCCGCTGAAGAAACCGGCATTGATGCTGAAGTCATCGACCTGCGCAGCCTGTGGCCGCTGGACCTGGATACCATCGTCAAGTCGGTGAAGAAAACCGGCCGCTGCGTGATCGTTCACGAAGCGACCCGCACGTGCGGCTTCGGCGCCGAACTGGTCGCCCTGGTGCAAGAGCATTGCTTCCATCACCTGGAAGCGCCGATCGAACGCGTCACCGGTTGGGACACTCCCTATCCGCACGCGCAAGAGTGGGCGTATTTCCCTGGTCCGTCCCGAGTGGGCGCGGCTTTGAAACGGGTTATGGAGGTCTGAATGGGCACGCACGTTATTAAAATGCCGGACATTGGTGAAGGCATTGCAGAAGTTGAATTGTCGGTGTGGCACGTCAAGGTCGGCGACATGGTCGTCGAGGATCAGGTACTGGCCGACGTGATGACCGACAAGGCGATGGTCGACATCCCTTCGCCGGTGCATGGCAAGGTGATTGCGCTGGGCGGTGTGCCGGGCGAAGTCATGGCGGTTGGCAGCATCCTGATCAGCATTGAAGTCGAAGGCGCGGGCAACGTTAAAGAGTCGGCTCAGCCTGCACCTGTTAAAGAAGCGCCGGTTGCGGCCCCTAAAGCTGAAGCCGTGGTGGCAACCAAGCCGGTCGCTGCTGCAGCGCCAAGAGCCGCCGTTTGCCAAGGCCCGATGGTCGCTCGCGAAGCCGACGAACGCCCGCTGGCCTCCCCGGCCGTGCGCAAACATGCGCTGGACCTCGGCATCCAGTTGCGTCTGGTTCGTGGCACCGGCCCTGCCGGTCGCGTGCTGCACGAAGACCTCGACGTTTATCTGGCCCAAGGTCAGCAGCCGCAATCGACCGTGGCTGCTGCTTACGCACAGCGTAACGACGAAGAACAGATCCCGGTCATCGGCATGCGCCGCAAGATCGCCCAGCGCATGCAGGACGCCACGCAACGTGCCGCTCACTTCAGCTATGTCGAAGAAATTGACGTGACTGCCGTGGAAGAACTGCGCGCACACCTGAACGAAAAACACGGTGCGACCCGTGGCAAGTTGACCTTGCTGCCATTCCTGGTCCGCGCCCTGGTCGTCGCCCTGCGTGACTTCCCGCAGATCAATGCCCGTTACGACGACGAAGCCCAGGTCATCACCCGCCTCGGCGCCGTCCACGTGGGCATCGCCACGCAAGCCGACATCGGCTTGATGGTGCCGGTCGTGCGTCACGCCGAAGCCCGCAGCTTGTGGGACAACGCACAGGAAATCTCCCGTTTGGCCACTGCCGCGCGTAATGGCAAGGCCAGCCGCGATGAGCTGTCCGGCTCGAGCATCACCCTGACCAGCCTTGGGGCGTTGGGCGGTATCGTCAGCACGCCGGTGCTGAACCTGCCGGAAGTGGCGATCGTCGGCGTCAACAAAATCGTCGAGCGCCCGATGGTCGTCAAAGGCCAGATCGTGATTCGCAAGATGATGAACCTCTCCAGCTCCTTCGATCACCGCGTGGTCGATGGCATGGACGCGGCGCAATTCATCCAGGCCATTCGTGGCCTGCTCGAACAACCCGCCACCCTGTTCATGGAGTAAGCAATGCAGACTTTGAACACCACGCTGCTGATTATCGGCGGCGGCCCTGGCGGTTATGTGACGGCGATTCGTGCTGGCCAGCTGGGCATCTCGACCATTCTGGTGGAAGGCGAATCACTGGGCGGTACTTGCCTGAACATCGGCTGCATTCCGTCGAAGGCGTTGATTCACGTCGCTGAACAGTTCCACCAGACGCAACACCACAGCCAACACTCGGCTCTGGGCATCAGCGTGTCCGCGCCTACCCTCGACATCAGCAAGAGCGTCGAGTGGAAGGACGGCATTGTCGATCGCCTGACCACCGGCGTCGCGGCCCTGCTGAAGAAGAACAAAATCCAGGTCATTCAAGGCTGGGCCAAAGTCATCGACGGCAAAACCGTTGACGTTGGCGACACGCGGATCCAGTGCGAGCACCTGGTGCTGGCGACCGGTTCGAAAAGCGTGAACCTGCCGATGCTGCCGATTGGCGGGCCGATCATCTCCTCCACCGAAGCCCTTGCGCCGACATCCGTGCCGAAACGGCTGGTCGTGGTCGGTGGCGGTTACATCGGTCTGGAGCTGGGGATTGCCTATCGCAAGCTCGGCGCTGACGTGAGCGTGGTCGAGGCTCAGGATCGCATTCTGCCGGCCTACGATGCCGAACTGACCCAGCCGGTACATGACGAACTGAAAAAACTTGGTGTGAAGCTTTACTTGAAGCACAGCGTTCAAGGCTTTGATTCTGCTGGCAATACACTGCAAGTTCTTGAGCCGGGTGGCGATACCCTTGACCTGGAAACGGATCAGGTGCTGGTGGCCGTCGGCCGCAAGCCGAACACCCAGGGCTGGAACCTTGAAGCACTGAATCTGGACATGAACGGCTCGGCGATCAAGATTGACAATCGCTGCCAGACCAGCATGCGCAACGTGTACGCCATCGGCGACCTGAGCGGTGAACCGATGCTCGCGCACCGGGCCATGGCTCAGGGCGAGATGGTTGCGGAACTGATCAGCGGCAAGTCCCGCGAGTTCAACCCGACCGCCATCGCTGCCGTGTGCTTTACCGACCCGGAACTGGTGGTCGTCGGCCAGACCCCGGACGACGCCAAGGCTGTGGGCCTGGACTGCATCGTTTCCAGCTTCCCGTTCGCGGCCAATGGCCGGGCGATGACGCTGGAATCGAAAAGCGGCTTCGTGCGCGTCGTGGCACGGCGAGACAATCATGTGATTGTCGGCTGGCAAGCGGTGGGTGTGGGCGTTTCGGAGTTGTCGACCGCGTTCGGCCAGAGCCTGGAAATGGGCGCGCGGCTGGAAGACATTGCCGGCACCATCCATGCGCATCCGACGCTCGGCGAGGCGGTGCAAGAAGCCGCGCTGCGTGCTCTTGGCCACGCGCTGCACCTGTGATTCAGAACAATGGATGGCGGCATAGAGGGCCCCATCGCTAGCAGGCTAGCTCCCACATTTGGAATGCGTTCTCCTGTGGGAGCTAGCCTGCTGGCGATTTCTTGAGGTCAACTCGATTTATCTGTCTGCCATCCGATAGTCCGGGCTGCGAAATGGGCCCGGAATGAAGTATTGTTGTCCCCATCCAGAAAAACGTCAGAAGCCTTGAACCGTTTCGGCGGTTGTTAAGTGATAGAGGGTGTCATGGGTAACGAAAGCATCAATTGGGACAAGTTGGGTTTTGACTACATCAAGACAGACAAGCGCTATCTGTCGCACTGGCGTAATGGCGAGTGGGACGCAGGCACCCTGACCGAAGACAACGTGCTGCACATCAGCGAAGGCTCCACTGCCCTTCACTATGGCCAGCAATGTTTCGAGGGCCTGAAGGCCTATCGTTGCAAGGACGGTTCGATCAACCTGTTCCGCCCGGATCAGAACGCCGCACGCATGCAACGCAGCTGCGCCCGTCTGCTGATGCCACAGGTGTCCACCGAGCAGTTCATCGAAGCCTGCAAGGAAGTGGTTCGTGCCAACGAGCGTTTCATCCCGCCTTACGGCACCGGCGGCGCGCTGTACCTGCGTCCGTTCGTGATCGGCGTGGGTGACAACATCGGCGTGCGTACCGCACCCGAGTTTATCTTCTCGATCTTCGCCATTCCGGTCGGCGCTTACTTCAAGGGTGGCCTGACCCCGCACAACTTCCTGATCTCCAGCTACGACCGCGCTGCACCACAAGGCACCGGTGCAGCCAAGGTCGGCGGCAACTACGCGGCCAGCCTGATGCCAGGTTCCCAGGCCAGGAAGGCGCATTACGCCGACTGCATCTACCTGGACCCGATGACCCACACCAAAATCGAAGAAGTCGGCTCGGCCAACTTCTTCGGGATCACCCACGACAACAAGTTCATCACGCCGAACTCGCCGTCGGTACTGCCGGGCATCACCCGTCTGTCGTTGATCGAACTGGCCAAATCGCGTCTGGGCCTGGAAGTGGTTGAAGGTGACGTGTTCATCGACAAGCTGTCCGACTTCAAGGAAGCCGGCGCTTGCGGTACTGCTGCCGTGATCACTCCGATCGGCGGCATCAGCTTCAACGACCACCTGCACGTGTTCCACAGCGAAACCGAAGTCGGCCCGGTCACCCAGAAGCTCTACAAAGAGCTGACCGGTGTACAGACTGGCGACATCGAAGCACCAGCGGGCTGGATCGTTAAGGTTTGATCTGACCCCTGCTGCATCCAAGCCCTCCATCGCATTGGCGATGGGGGGCTTTTTTATGAGCGATGATCGGCATCTGCCCGCGCAATGCGTTTACCTCCCCTGCCCTTGATCCCGCTCGCCTGGCCATCTTGCTGCTTACCCGTGCGTGCCTGGGTGATCAGCCCCGGAATCAGCGCGCCTTCAGGCAGGTTTTTCCAGAAGCGGGCTGGCAAATGCCCCTGCATGACTTTCGGGTTCAGGCGCGCCGGATTGAAGATGTGGCTGTAGTAGGTCAACCACATGTCGCTGTGCGGGTCGTCGACGTTTTGCGCCAGCTGCTGCCATTCAATCGGGCACTGCCGTTGGTAGACCAACTGCTCGCCATCGTAATAAACCCCATCCCTGGGCGTGGCAATCAACCAGCGATGCCGGCCCATGCGCCCAATAAAGTGCTCACTGGCACTGTGCAGGATGTCGTGCGCCGGTTCGTGCCAGGCGACGTACTGCGGCCCCTCACCTACAGGCATCGCGACAAAGCGTACAAATGCATGTAAATGATGAGCTTCACGCTGTACCTGTTTGATTCTTCTATGAAATTCACTACCAAGCTTGTCCCCGGCCAGCATCGCGGTGTGGTCACCATGACTGACCCGCCACAGCACTTCGTACAACAGACTCCAGCGTTGATCGCCCCGATAACGGGCGGCGCGCTCAAGGGTGTCCAACAGCGTTCGCGGTATCCGAGCCAGAAACGGCCCTTGGGTTTGGGGTGGCGCATCATCACTGGCGAACAGATCGGGCACGCCTTCACTGGCCCAACTCACGCGGCTCGGGTCCACTTCATGACTGAGCAGCCAGCGCGCCTGTTGGCGCCAGGTGTCGAACAGGTCGTCGCAATCCAGACTGATCATCCCCATAACCCCATTTGTTGCGGCTGCGGCCGGTCGCGCAATTGCTGATACAGCAAATGGCTGGTGACCTCGGCCTGCTGCGGGTGGTAGTCGCTGGTAATGAAGAACGGTTTGGCCTTGGCCAGCACGCAACGCATTCGGGCCAGGTCTTCGTAGCGAATGCGTCGCTGACGGCGCAACTCAACCAGCCGCTCGGTGGTGCGCAGGCCGATACCGGGAATGCGCGCGATCAACGCTGCCTCGGCGCGATTGAGGTCCAGCGGGAAGACCTCGCGATTCTCCAGTGCCCACGCCAGCTTCGGGTCAATGTCGAGCGCCAGGTGCCCGGGCCCCTTGAACAGTTCGCCAGCGGTGTAGCCGTAGCTGCGCAACAGGAAGTCCGCCTGATACAAGCGGTGCTCGCGCATCAGCGGAGGCGCGGCCAGCGGCACGCTTTTCGGGCTGTTGGGGATCGGGCTGAACGCCGAGTAATAGACCCGACGCAAACTGAAGTTGCCATACAGCGCCTGGGCACTGTGGAGAATGGTGCTGTCATCGGTGTCATCGGCGCCGACGATCATTTGCGTGCTCTGCCCGGCCGGGGCAAATTTCGGCGCGCGCGGTTCGTTGAGTACGGTCTGCACGCCGGTGTAGATGGTTTTCATCGCTTGCTTGATCGAGCCCAGCTGTTTCTCCGGGGCCAGGGTTTGCAGGCTGGCGTCGGTGGGCAGTTCAATGTTCACGCTCAAGCGATCGGCATAGCGCCCCGCTTCCTCGATCAGCGCCGGATCGGCTTCGGGAATGGTCTTGAGGTGGATGTAACCGCGGAACTCGTGGTCTTCGCGCAGCAATTTGGCCACGCGGATCAGTTGCTCCATGGTGTAGTCCGCCGAGCGAATGATCCCGGAACTGAGAAACAGCCCACTGACGCAGTTGCGCCGGTAGAAATCCATGGTCAGCGTCACCACTTCTTCCGGCGTGAAGCGTGCGCGTGGCACGTCGCTGGAACGTCGATTGACGCAGTATTGGCAATCGTAAAGACAGAAGTTGGTCAGCAGCACCTTCAGCAATGACACGCAGCGCCCGTCCGGCGTGTAGCTGTGGCAAATGCCCATGCCGTCGGTCGAGCCCAGGCCGCTCTTGCCCTCGGAACTGCGCTTCGGCGCACCACTGCTGGCGCAAGACGCGTCGTACTTGGCGGCGTCGGCGAGAATGCTGAGCTTGTCGATGAGTTCCATGAGGCACGCCTTTTACTGTGTGGATATACAGTATAGGGTCGACCTCCAAGGCACAAGCCATCAACGGACCCTTGGTCGGGTCAGATAACATCATGCGCTGGCAGAGGTTGGCGCCGTGCCCGGACCGGCTGTACGTCTGGCAGCGTCAGGTCGAACCGCGCGCCAAGCTCCCTGCGCCCCAGCGCCGTCAATGCCAGCGCCCGGCTGTCCAGATCCTGGATCACCCATTTGCGCTTGATCGCCGCTTGCAGCAACGCCGCCCCGAGCGACCCACCCAAATGTGGCCGACGCATGCTCCAGTCCAGGCACGGGCAAGCAAAGCGGCGGCGCAAGGTGTTCAGGTCGTTGACTTCGATGCCCAGCCCTTGCATCAACGCCTCGCCGCTGTCGCTCAGGCGATAAACCTGTTCGTCAGTTTCCAGCAACCAGCCTTTTTCCAGCATCCGGTCATGCAACAGCACCGCCAGCGTCCCCGCCATGTGGTCGTAGCAGGTGCGGGCGAATTGCAGGCGATCCGGCGTTCGCGAGTTAAAGGTCGGCGCGCTGTTCTGGCCAATCACCATCAGCGCTTCCAGTGCCTGGGCCACGCGCTTGTCCGCGAGGCTGTAATAGCGATGGCGGCCCTGCACGTGCAAGCGCAGCAGCGCCAGCTCCTTGAGCTTGGCCAGGTGCGCGCTGGCGGTGGAGGCGCTGACTTCGGCAATCGCCGCCAGCTCGGTGCTGGTGCGGGCGTGGCCGTCCATCAGCGAACAGAGGATTTTCGTCCGGGCCTGTTCCGCGATGGCCGCGGCCACTTGAGAGACGCCGATGTCGTGTTGTTCAACGTTCATATTTCGCTCCCGGACGAATCAAGGCCCTTTCGAACTGGAGATAGTAGCAACACTTCCCCCACCAAGAACAAGGCTGCGACCCATGGACCCGATCATCGCTGCGACTCATGCCGACCCCTATCCCTATTACGCCCGACTGCGTGCCGAGTGTGGACTGGTGTTTCATCAAGGACTGAACCTTTGGGTGGCGAGTAGCGCCCAAGCCGTTGCGGCGGTGCTGGCGCATCCGGATTGTCATGTTCGGCCGGCCGCTGAGCCTGTGCCCAAAGCGATTGTCGGCGGGTTGGCCGGCAAGGTGTTTGGGCAATTGATGCGGATGAATGAGGGCGAACGACAGTGTTGCCCGAGATCGGCGATTCAGCCGGGTTTGGCGCTGATTGATGAGAACGAGGTCAATGCACTGGTGACCTCGCGGTTGATCACGCCGGATGCCGCTGGATTGTACAACGCCATGTTCCGCGGGCCGGTTTGCGTGGTGGCAGCGTTGTTGGGGTTCTCGCCGGCTCAGGGACGGGTGATCAGCGAGCTGACGGCGGATTTCGTGGCGTGCCTGTCGCCGCTGAGTGATCAGGCACAACTGAAGGCGTCCCATGCAGCGGCGGAACAGTTGAGGGGGTATTTCGTTGAGCTACTGGATGATCCGGACAACAGAAGCGCACTGCTCGCCGGGATTCGGTCACGCTTCGCCGGCGACACCGAAACGCTGATTGCCAATCTGATCGGGCTGTTCTCCCAGACGTATGAAGCCACCGCCGGGTTGATTGGAAACGCGATAGTGGCGCTGATACGAAACCCATCATTACTGCGCGATTCGCCGCGCGTTGACGACTTGATCAACGAAGTTCAGCGCTTCGACCCTTCGGTGCAGAACACCCGCCGGTTTGTCGCGGCACCCTGCGAAATCGAAGGTGTGAACCTCAATTCAGGCGACGTGATTCTGGTGCTGCTGGCTTCGGCTAATCGGGACCCGCTGCTCAATGAACGTCCCGACGCCTTTGTTCTGAATCGCCCGCATCGGCGCAGTTTTACGTTTGGCGCCGGGCGACATCAATGTCCGGGGCAAATGCTGGCGCTGGGGATTGCCAGTGCCACGTTGAGCAATTTTCTGGCGCATCAACCGGTGCTGGATCGATTGGCCTGGAAGTACCGGCCTTCACTGAACGGGCGTATTCCGGTCTTCAGCGTTTCGCCATAAAACCGCATCATCGTTCTTCGTCGGAACGCCGCCCGGAGCAATCCCGCTCCCACATTCAACCGCGTTCCTACAGGAGAAATGCGGACAAATGTGGGCGAGCCTGCTCGCGATGGCGGCATAACAAACGACGCACCTCTGCCCTGTCACCCCAATCGATCCGCAATAAAATCGACAAAGGCTTGCAACTTGGGCAGCGATTTTCTGTAACGCGGATACACCATCTGCACCGGTTTGGGCGGCGGAACATAGGCATCCATGATCCTGACCAGTTCCCCTTTGGCCAACGCCGCCGACACCAAAAAGTCAGGCTGCATCAAAATCCCCTCTCCAGCCACGGCCGCCTGCAACAGCACCTGACCATCATTACTCTTCAACACCGCGCTCTCAGGCCAGGGCACTTCACTGGCGCCGTTTCTCAATGGCCAGGCGAAGCGGTTGTTCCAGGATGTATGGGTGAGAATTCTATGTCGGTGCAGGTCTTCGGGACACTGGGGCTCCTGCCATTTCTCCAGATACCGCGGTGAGGCGCAGATCACCATCCGATACGGCGGCAACGGCGTGGCCAGCAGGTTGACGCCGATCAGTTCGGAGATCCTGAACGCCAGATCGAATGACGTTTCGTACAAGTCCACCACTTCATTGCTCAAGATCAACTCAACCTGGATCTGCGGATAACGCTGCATGAATTCGGCCACTAGAGGCCCGACCAGGGAAACGCCGAGACTCATCGGCGCGGTGATTCGCAACAGGCCGCTGGGCTCAGGGCTGGACGCTTCCACCCGACTGAACGCGTACCTCACTTGTTCCAGCGCCAGTTTGGCTTCTTCGTAAAACAATCGCCCCTCGCCCGTGATGGATTGCCGCCGGGTGGTGCGTTGAATCAGCTGGGTATTGAGGGTTTTCTCCAGGCTCTGGATATGCCGCCCGACCATGACCGCCGACATGCCGATTGCATTGGCCGCATCGGCGAAGCTGCCCGCCTCGACGACCGCGACGAAGACTTCCATTTGCCTGAGTTTGCTCATCACCCTGCCTTGCATTCAATACATCAGGTTAAAGGAGTAATAACCGGCGATACGTTTATCACCCGGGACTTTGTCCCTAGAGTCACTTTAATAAAGTGCATAACGAGGCGCCATTGATGCAAACCCTACTGGACACGTCACTGAATTCTTTTGCGCGGGCAGACCTGTTGCAAGGCCCCACGCCGATTCAGCGGGCCGAACGCCTGGAACAGCTGCTGGGTTTGAAGGCTCAAGGCATCGGCCTGTTTCTCAAGCGCGATGATCACATGTTGATCGGCGGTGGCGGCAACAAACTGCGCAAACTCGAATTCCATCTCGGCGCGGCGCTCGCGGCCGGGGTCGACACGGTCATCACCATCGGTGGCCTGCAGTCCAACCATGCGCGCCTGACCGCCGCCGTGTGTGCCCGTTTGGGCATTGCCTGCGAATTGATCCTGACCCGGTCGGTGCCCAAATCCGAAGTGGACTACGAGCTGAACGGAAACGTCCTGCTCAACCAGTTGTTCGGCGCTGAAATACGGGTGCTGGCCGGTGGCAGCGACTCACTCGCCGAGGCCGAAAAACGCGCCGCACAGCTTCGGGACACCGGACGCAAAGTTGTGGTGATACCGACGGGGGGGTCAACGCCGCTGGGCAGCTTCGGCTATGCGCGCTGTGCAGCGGAGATCGCGCAGCAGGAAACGGAACTGGGCCTCATCTTTAAGCAGGTTGTCGTGCCCAATGGCAGCGCTGGCACCCACGCCGGGCTCGCTGCGGGTTTCCAATTGCTGGATCGAGGGACGTCGATCGTCAAGTCGTATTCGGTCTTGTCTGATCGGGACACGTCAGCGGAAAGAACCGTGCGATTGACTCAGGACGCGCTGACGTTGCTGGGCAGCAATGACGTTGTTCAGGCTTCAGAGATTGTCATTGATGGCAGTCAACTGGGCGACGGTTACGGTCTGCCAACCTCCGCCATGCTGGACGCGGTGCGCTTGATGGCTCGCGCTGAAGGCTTGTTGATTGACCCGGTGTATTCCGGAAAGGCCTTCGCCGGGTTGTTGGCTGATCTCAGGCAAGGACGCTTTCAGCGCGGTGACAATGTGCTGTTTGTGATGACGGGTGGAACGCCGGGTTTGTATGCGTATCGGGAGACGTTTCAGGCCTGATCGTCAGTCATTGCGGGCGGTGGCAGCGGCTAAATCACTACATCATTTGTAACTGTCGCAGGAGGCTACATCACCTTGCGCCATTGCCTACAACTGCGCCAGAATCCGCCGGCTTGTGTGCCTTGGGGCTCGTCGGTAACTTGAATCCCGTCACTGCTCATCAGTGATCGGGTTTAGTCGCCCGGTGATTTCCAAAGCAGCACGCACTCCGTTCAGTCAGGTACTCCCACGCCTGCGCTTAATGGCAGCTGTGCGCAGGGCACCTTCGGGTGCGCCGGTTAAAGCTTTGGTATCCCGGTCGACTAACCTGCCTACAGCTGCCACCCCCTTTGTTTAGTCGCGAGGTGGTTTCAGCATCGACTAAGGTACCTAAGCAAATGATTAAGCACACTCCAAATCCCCCTGAATCAGAAACCGATACAGATCCGGCCTCTCCCTACGAATCCCTCGATTCAAAAAAACTCCACGAAGCCGCCGAGCGCGCCCTCGATCACTACCTCAATCCCGCCGCCCTCAAAGAAGCCAAAACCCCACGCAAACCCAGCACCATGTTCATGCTCGCCCCCGACATGGACAGCGAAAGCCTGCTGGCCAATGCCTGCGAATCCATGGCCTCCGCGAGCGTCATGCTCAGCGACTTCGCCGACCTGCTGGAAGGCCCGCATCGCAACAAGGCGCTTGGGATTGCGCAAGTCGTCATGCTGGGCGAACTGGCGGTAAACCGGGCGCTGGATAACATCGATCCGAAAGGCTAGCGGGAATCGGTGGTGAGGGGGTTTCTCCCTCACCACAAAAAAACCGGAAAGCCTTTGGCCCGCCCGTTTCAGCGCCACGGACGTAGCGAGCCGTACCTTTTGCAACAACAACTCAACATTCAGAAAATGCCTACATCCATTTAATGCCCGTTGAGATAGCGTCCGCATCGCTTTCAAAAGTTGAAACAAGGACGCTCATGGCTAGCAAAACAAACATACCTCCGATTCAAAACCCATCGTCAGGCGACGGGCACCTCGCCCGCAACACCCCGCAGGACTACCCGGGCAAAAATCAGGAGGCCCATTATGTTTTTTGGATCAGTGGATTTTCAAAAGGTGATCAAGAGGGTGACGACTTAAAGTACGAACTGACCGTTCTGCCTGAGTTTGAAGACGCAATGATGCGTGTACTCGGCTGGAAAAATCTTGAAGAAAGCGCGTACGGGGACTGTTTACTGACCGCCACGCAAATCCGAAAAATCGCCATGGCGATCGATGTGCAGCTACCGACGGACCTGGATCTCTTCATAGGGGTGCGAGAGTAGTGGGGAAAGCTGTTTGATTGCGGCGAGGGGCTTGCTCCCTCGCCGCATGTGCCATTTCAACCCACGCGCCAATCAATCATCCCGCGTCAGCACTTCTAACAACTCAATCTCAAAAATCAGGTTCGAATTCGGCGTGATCTTGTCCATCGTCCGCTCGCCGTAGGCCAAATGCGCCGGCACCAGCAATTTACGCTTGCCGCCAACCTGCATGCCCATAATCCCCTGATCCCAACCCTTGATCACCCTCCCCGTGCCAATCACGCACTGGAAAGGTTTACCACGGCTGTAGGAAGAATCGAATTCAGTGCCGTCTTCCAGCCAGCCGCGATATTGGGTGGTGATCAGCGCGCCTTTGACGGCGGCTTTGCCGTCGCCAATTTCAAGATCGATTACCTGCAATTCATCATTCATCACGTTCACTCGATTGTTCTCTCACCCGACAGGCCCAATGGGCGCCGTTTTCCCAGAAATGTGCGCCATTGGCAACTCATTCGGTACGGTTTTCAGAATTATCGTCAACTAAGATAAGCGACATCAAGACACACGCGTCAATACGACACGATGGCACTGCGCTCAAGCGGTTGCCCGTAAGGAATGCCGTTGAAGCTATGGGTGCAGCAGCGGCAGAAAGTGGCCATGTTCTCGGCAGTCAACTCAGGCGCGACCATTGCGAGCAGGCCTTGATCATCGACGAACAAGCCGCTGAAGTAGCTGGCCTCACCTGTCCTGACGAAATCCTGCTGCTCACTTTTACGTAAAGCAACTATCCAGAAAACCGGCTCAGGTCGATCAAGCCGAGCGACCGCCTCACTGAAAACTTCGTCCCAACGCTCACCGACTCTGGACAGTAAAAACTTGTACATCGGCGTGTAATCGTACCCATACCGACGGGCTGGCGGCCTAACGCTCGATCGGCGTGATATCCACAATCGTCCCGTTGGTCACCATCACCATCATGTACTTGTCATTGATCTGCACCCACTGCGCCTGTTCCTTCGGTGCTTTCAGGCCTTTCGCTTTCCAGTTGCCCAGCGCTTTTTCGCTGCGCTGGTAAATGTCCGGGGCGCGGTCGCCGACCACCAGTTGGCGGGTGTTGCTGACCCCAGGCTGAACGGTTTTTGCGGGGGGATCATCCGCCTGAACGATGGGGCTGATACCGGTGAGGCCTGCGACGAGGGCAAGGCTGGCGATAAGGGTCTTGTTGTTCATCGATGAACCTCCAGTAAATTCGTGGCACCTGAACTCCGACTGCGCCCGTGTGGAATCATTCCTTACTGTTGCGATGATTCTGCCGCGGACTGTACGGGGAACCGGGCATTCGCCGGGCGTACGCTTGGCAAAAACCAGCAGGATTAGCCATGCACATCGCCATTCTGACCTTCGACGGCTTCAACGAACTCGACTCCCTGATCGCCTTCGGCATGCTCAGCCGGATTTCCCTGCTGGGTGACAAGGACTGGCGCGTGAGCATCGCCTCGCCGACGCCACGCGTCACGTCGATGAACGGTTTGACCCTCGATGCGCACATCGATCTGGCGCAAGCCTGTCAGGCTGACGCGGTATTGGTGGGCAGCGGCAGGAAGACCCGTGAAGTGGCCGCCGACCCGGCGATCATGGATCAGCTGCGCTTCGACTCAAGCCGTCAGTTGCTGGGGGCGCAATGTTCCGGCACCTTTCTGTTGGCCAAGCTCGGGCTGCTCGGTGATGCACCGGCCTGCACCGACGCCATCAGCAAGCCGTGGGTGCAGGCGGCTGGCGTCAATGTCGTGAATCAGGCGTTCTATGCCAACGGCAATATCGCCACGGCGGGGGGGTGTCTGTCGGCGCAGTATTTGGCGGTGTGGTTGCTGGCGAGGCTCAAGAGCACTGAGGCGGCGCGGGAGGCGTTGTACAATTTCGCGCCGGTGGGTGAGAAGGAAGAGTATGTGGCTCGGGGGATGGCGCATATTGAGGGGTTTATCTGATTCATCGGTTGCCCCTTCGGACGCCATCGCGAGCAGGCTCGCTCCTACATTGGATTCGTGTCGAGCACACCCCTGTAGGAGCGAGCCTGCTCGCGATGGCGGTCTATCGGTCAACATCAATTCATGTTCATGGCTGACGCCTGAAGCCCCACCCTTTATCCTTGGCACTCCGCCGTACCGAGTTCTGGAGTAAGCCATGCCCCATGAAGGCAACCTGTTGCAAGCCGCTGTCGTTTTTCTGTTCGCGGCGGTGCTGACCGTGCCCTTGGCCAAACGTCTGCAGCTGGGCGCGGTGCTGGGTTATCTGTTTGCCGGGGTGATCATCGGGCCGTCAGTGCTGGGTTTGATCGGCAATCCACAAAGCGTCAGCCATATTTCCGAACTCGGCGTGGTGTTGCTGCTGTTCATCATCGGCCTGGAATTGTCGCCGCGACGTTTGTGGGTGATGCGCAAATCGGTGTTTGGCGTGGGCCTGGCGCAAGTACTGCTGACCGGCTCGGTGATCGGCGTGCTGGCGTTGTTTGTCTTCGGCCAGTCGTTGAACAGCGCCATCGTGCTCGGCCTTGGCCTGGCGCTGTCGTCCACCGCGTTTGGCCTGCAAAGCCTGGCCGAGCGCAAGGAACTGACCAGCCCTCACGGGCGCTTGGCGTTCGCGATTCTGCTGTTCCAGGACATCGCCGCGATCCCGTTGATTGCCATGGTGCCGCTGCTGGCGGGTGGCGACCACACCACTACGGCGACCGAGGACCTGAATCACGGCTTACGGGTATTGGGCAGCATCGCGGTGGTGGTGATCGGCGGGCGGTATCTGCTGCGCCCGGTTTTTCGCGTGGTGGCCAAGACCGGTTTGCCCGAGGTGTCCACGGCCACCGCGTTGCTGGTGGTGATCGGCACGGCATGGCTGATGGACCTGGTCGGCGTGTCGATGGCGCTCGGGGCGTTCCTCGCCGGGTTGCTGCTGGCGGACTCTGAATACCGTCATGAACTGGAAGCGCAGATCGAGCCGTTCAAGGGCCTGTTGCTGGGGCTGTTCTTCATCAGCGTCGGCATGGGCGCCAACCTGAGCCTGCTGCTCAGCGCGCCGATCGCGGTGTTGGGGCTGACCCTGTTGCTGATCGCAATCAAACTGCCGCTGTTGTTTGTGGTGGGCCGATTGGCCGGCGGGTTGGGCAAAGTCAGTGCGATTCGCCTGGGCATCGTGCTGGCGGCCGGTGGTGAATTTGCGTTTGTGGTGTTCAAGATTGGTCGCGACCAGGGGTTGTTCGAGCCGCGCCTGTATGACTTGCTGGTGCTGACAATTACCTTGTCCATGGCCGTCACTCCGCTGTTGTTGCTGCTCTGCGCACGCCTGTATTCGCCGAAGGTGCAGCCCGTGGTGGTGCCGGAGAAATTCCGCGAAATCGACACCGACGCACCGCGCGTGGTGATTGCCGGCATGGGCCGGATGGGACAGATCGTGGCGCGGATTCTGCGGGCGCAGAACATCAAGTTCGTGGCGCTGGACACTTCAGTGGAAACCATTGAGCTGTCCCGCAGCTTCGGCGGTGTGCCGGTGTTCTACGGCGACCCGATGCGCCCGGAAATCCTCAGCGCGGCCAAGGTCGAGCAGGCGGAATACTTTGTCATCGCCACCGATGACCCGGACACCAACATCAAGACTGCCGAGGTGGTGCATAAGCTCTATCCGCACATCAAAATCATCGCCCGGGCACGTAACCGTCAGCACGTGCACCGGTTGGTGGACCTTGGCGCCGAGGCGATTCGGGAAACTTATTATTCGAGTCTGGAAATGAGCCGGCGCACGCTGGTCGGGCTGGGGCTGACCCAAGCGCAGGCTGATGCGCGGATCAAGCGCTTCAAGCATCACGATGAACAGGTGCTGGAAGCTCAGCATGCGGTTTATGACGATGCGGCGAAAGTGCTGCAGACTGCGCAGGAAGCGCGAGCGGAATTGGCGCGGTTGTTTGAGGCGGATCAGATGGAGGAGCGGCAAGCGGGTAAAGTTTGAGGTTTGTGGCGGCAGATATGCCGCCATCGCGAGCAGGCTCGCTCCCACATTGGATTTGTGTCGATCACAAAAACCCTGTGGGAGCGAGCCTGCTCGCGATGAACGATAACGCGGTCTGACGTCAGGCCAACTTCTTCAGTTCAACCCTCTCGCCACCAAACCGATCCGCCAAAAACGGTGTGATATCCAGCGGCAACGTCTCACCATTCACCAGCTTATCCAGCAACACCCCGGTAATCGCCGACGTCAAAATCCCCGTGCGGAAATGCCCGCAGGCATTGAGATAACCCTCCACCCCGCTCATTGGCCCGAGAATCGGTAACTCATCCGGCGACCCCGGCCGCAGCCCCGTCCAGGTCCGTTTGAGGTTCACATCCGCCAACTCAGGAAGACACCGCACCGCCCCCTGCACCAACCCGGCAATTTCTGGGTAGGTGGTGGTCACGTCGAAGCCTTTATCCTCCGTCGTGCTACCGATCAGGATCTCGCCATTGTCCTTCTGGGCCACATAACAATCGCTGGTGGTCAGGCAACCGTTGAGGATTTTCGGCATGCGCTCGGTCAGCAGAATCTGCCCCTTGACCGGTTTCACCGGAATCCGGATCCCGGTGGCCTGCTCACTCAAATCCGCCGCCCAGGCACCCGCCGCGTTGATCAGCGTGTTGCAGTGAAACACCCCGGCCTCGGCCGTCTGCACGCCGCTGACGCGCGAACCATGGTGCAAAACCCCGGTGACGTTGGTGTTGAAGTACAGGTCCACGCCGTTTTGCCGCGCGCCCTCGGTGTAGGCATCGGCCAGCCGAAACGGGCTGACCTGATGGTCGCAGAGAAACTCCAGCGCCCCGCTCGCCTCATGGCTGACACTCGGTTCGGCCTCGCGCAACGCAGCCTGATCGAGCCAGCGCACCTGATCGGCCAGGTGGGGAATGCAGGCGACGATGTGCTCGGCATAGAGGCGGTCTTCATCGTCGTAAATCACGAATTTCAGCCCGGTCTTTTCGAACTTGAAATCCATCCCGTGGTTGTCCTTCAACTCCTGGTGCAGCGCCGGGTACATGGCGTTGGACTGCAAGGCAAAATCGAAGAACGACTGCGGCAGGATGTGCGGCGTGCTGGAATCCACCACCACCGCCGAACCCTGGGCCTCGCGCTTGCGATTGGCCGACATCATGCGAAAGAAAATGACCCCGCAACCCAGCCCTACTGATTCGCCGATTGCCCACAAGCCACCGGCTGAAGCACGGGTTGCGTTACCCGGGCGCTTGCAGTCGATCAACGCGACCTTGAGGTTTTTGCGTTTCGACAATTGATAGGCGCAGGACGCCCCGATCACTCCGCCCCCGGCGATGACCACGTCATAGAACTTACTCATGATGCGCGGCCTCCGTGCCGATGGAAGTGAAGGCAGAAAAGGGAATCGGATCGATCGGAAAGCGCGGCCGCAACCAGCCCACGTCCTTGCGGCCCGTGGCTTCGCGCAAGCGGTCGGTGCAATAGCCAACGCACATCCGCCCCTGACAATCGCCCATGCTCACGCGAGTGCGCATTTTCAGGCTGGCCAGGTCTTGCACGCCCTGTTCCAGCGCCCGGTCGATGTCGGCGCGGGTCGCGTGTTCGCAGCGGCAGATCACCGTGTCGGCGGCCGGCAGCGCGGTTTGCCCGGCACCGCGTTCGGTGTAGCGATCGACCGCCGCGCGAAAGCGCACGATGGCCTTGAGTTTCGACATATAGCGGTTGCGCCGCACCAGGGCCAGTTCCGCGTCCAGCACGTCCCGTTGCAACAGGATCGACGTGGCCGCGATCCGTCCCGCGAGCATCGCCGCTTCGCCACCGCGAATCCCGCCCATGTCGCCGGCCAGGTGCACGTGAGGCTCGCTGCTTTGCTGCCAGATATTGGCGCTGGCCCGCAGGTAACCGTCGTCGCTGAAGCCGTGGTTCAGGCCCATCTGCTGACTGAGTTGGGTACGCGGGATGAAACCGTAGCCCACCGCCAGGGTTTGCGCCGGAATCTGCTCGGCACGACTGAGGTCCGGCACCCAGGTGCTGGAATACGGTGCTACGGTAACGCAGCTCAGCTCACCGTCGCCCTGCGCCGCCACCACGCCCCAACCGTAATGCATCGGGATACCGTGCAGTTTGAGGAACGCGAGCATGCTCAAGCCATCGAGGAACAGCTGCGGCTTGTTCAGCAGCGACAGGCTTTCCCGCGCGATCTTGCCGAATGCGCACGCCTCATAAACACCCGCGACGGTCACGCCGGACGCGTGCAGCTGACAAGCCACCAGCGGCAATAAAGGCCCGGTGCCGGCAATCACCACGGGGCCCTGAGGCTTAACCACCCCGCTCTTGATTTGCAATTGCAGGCCGCCCAGCAGGATCACGCCGGGCAAGGTCCAGCCGGGAAACGGAACGCTGCGTTCATGGCAACCGGCCGCGAGCAGCAGTTGCGGATACTCGATCTCCTGCAAATGTTCGTCGGCGTCCAGCACCACCAACGCGCGCGTACCTTCAGCACCAATCACGCGGTGGTTCAAGCGCACGTCAATCAGCGCCGAGTGTGCCTGAAACTCGCCATGCAACCTGGCCAGCACTTCCGAATACCGCGGCCCCAGATAGTCGAGTTGCACGCCATCGCGCAACGGTCCGCGATAGACCACGCCGCCCAGCCGCGAAGCTTCTTCGAGCAACGTGCAACGCACGCCGTGTCGGGCCAGTTCAATGGCCGCGGCCATCCCCGCCGGCCCACCGCCGACGATCACCGGAAGCAGGCTCATACGCCCTCCTGCTCAACGACGCGGTTGACTTGGGTTTCGACCTTCATGCCCTCACGCACCACGGTCTGGCAGGCACGACGTTTGTGCCGGCCATTGATTTTCAACAGGCAGCACTGGCACACGCCCATGCCGCAATAGGCGCCGCTGATTTGGTCGTGATCGTTGCGGGCCACCTGGCGCACGCCAAGGGATTGAATGACCGAGAGGACGGTTTCGCCGATGGCGGCACTGACCACCTGGCCGTTGATGTGCACAGTCATATCCGCGCGCGGCAGCGGCTGGATATCAAACGTTCTGTCTAAGCGAGGCATTGCGATGTTCTTCCATGAGAGTTCAGGTGAGGTTCCACAGCTCCTTGCTGCACTACACCTTGCGGGCCAACAGCCAGGTAAAACGCTCGCACCGGTACTTCGACAGCGCAACAACTGCGCGTCAAAGCAATGTAGTCGAAGCCGCAGAAGGGGCTTGGATCTTTTACGGTAGGGGATATCGCCGAAGGAAATATTGATCCAGGCCAGTGAAAGACGCCGAGCCCCAACCCATCGATCAGTTGGAGAACACGTACTCGCCCTTGACCTTTTTCGCGCCGATGAAGCCCAGGTCCGGGAACAGCAGGTTTTTGACCAAGGCGACGAAGAACGCCATGCCCAAGGTGATTGCTACGCCGACCACGGTCATCACCGGGTCTTCTTCATAACCCTTGAACATCCGCGACACCTGGCTGACCGTCAGAATCACGTAAATGGTGTAAGCCTGTGGCACGTACTTGTAGAAGCCCCAGGCAAACGCCAGCGGTACCAACGCCGCAAACAGGGTGAAGAACACCACGGCACCGGGACCGATCATCAAGCCCAGGAAAAACCCGGAGACCGCACCCAGCAAGGCTTGAACGCAAGTCAGCGCGATCAGAATGTTGACTTTGAGTGAGTGTTTTTCCCGCAGTGCCGGGTCCGGCCGGGCGCCGATCCAGTAAGCCAGCACCCGGTCCTTTACCGCCCCACCGGAGAACGCCTTGAACGTCTCGGTTTTCGAGCGCCCGGCGTCTAGCATGGCCACCAGTTGCCGTTTGATTTCCTTTTTGTCCAACGTACTTCTCCCCTTCTTGAGTCAACGAAAATAAATGTGGGAGCGAGCCTGCTCGCGATATCGGACAGTCAGTCAACGAAGAGGCTGAACTTAAGTCCGCTATCGCGAGCAGGCTCGCTCCCACAAGGGTTCATCTTCGCTTTAATGGGCGCCAGAAAGCAAAACGCCGCTTCCACCAGAGGCAGAAGCGGCAGAGGCATGAGCCTCATAATCAATGCATGAATATGGCGATCAGGATGATGATCGGGATTGGCACGCCAAGAAATAACAGCAGTAATGAGCGCATGGTAATTCTCCTGGGTTAGCGAACGGGTGGCAGCGTAGTGGTAGTGGTCACGTAATCGTCGGATTCCAGATACTCCACGGCATCCCGACGACGACCGCCGTAGGTCGCGGCGAGGCTGGCGAAAAACGCACCGATCAGCAGCGCAATGAACATCCACAGCGCAGTCCAGGCAGCGACTTTGGCGGCAGTGTCAGCAGCTTGCTGCGCAGCCAGTTTGGCGTCGGCCACGGCTTTTTGGGTGCGGGCGTAGACCTCATCGACACGGCGCTCGGCATCGGCCTGGGTCAGGTTGGTACGTTGAGCAACCATTTGCGCCAGGTAAGTCCGGTCCTCGGCAGCCAGTTGACCGTCGTTGCTCAGGGAGCGGGCGAAGATGCGAGTCACGGTGCTACGGGCGGCGTCATCGCTGATAGCAGCCGGGCGATCATCGCGGAACAGAGTGTCGACGAAGTAGCCATATTGGTCGCTGCTGGTATTGCCCGCAGCAGTGCCAGCGGCTTGAGTCGCGGCACTCGCAGCGCCACCGACAACACTCGCCCCGGCTTGCACACCGCCGCTGACGATACTGCTGACCGAGCCGACGACCAACGTCGCGGTCACTAGCGTTGCCACGCACCAGGCCAGGAAGCCATGGGCCGTGTCACGGAAATAGACTTCATCACCGTGCATGTAGGCCCACTTCACCCGCAGACGACCGGCGATGTAACCACCGGCACCGGACGCCACGATTTGCGTAACGGCCAGCCAGACAATCGTTGAAATCCCCAGGCCCTTGGCACTCATACCCTCGTGGGCCCATGGTGAAACAGCTGAAAATCCAAGACCAAACCCAAGCAGCACTAAAATCAGTGATAACGCCGCCGCCGCAGCGGCACCGGCGAAGATCGCTCCCCAGGACACACCCGAGAGCGTGCTTGATTCTTCTGCGGCAGGATAGAAACCATCAGAGGATCTATTCATTGTTGTATCGCTCCAGGCAGGAAAGATGGTGTTACAACTCTTCAAAGAAGTGAGTGCAGTCACCGTGCCAGTCGCCGAATTTAGATAATTCGTTTTCTTTCAACGACTTATAAATTTTGAACTTCCGATTTCCATGCATTTTGCAAGGTAGGGTCGATCTCAGCGGGTTTTATGCATTGAAGATCTAAAGATCGCAGCCTCGTTTCACTCGACAGCTGCTACAGGGGATACGCAGCTCTATGTAGCAGCTGTCGAGTGAAACGAGGCTGCGATCTTTGACTTTCCTTTACGTGAAGTTTTATTTAGAAAGTCGGCATGCATTTATAGGCAAAATGCCCACACACTCCGCCATGAACTGACTATCAGGCACGCCCTATGACCCGCATCTTGACCATCGAAGACGACGCCGTGACCGCCCGGGAAATCGTCGCCGAACTCAGTAGCCACGGCCTCGACGTCGATTGGGTCAACAATGGCCGCGAAGGCCTGGAGCGTGCGGTCAGCGGCAATTACGACCTGATCACCCTCGACCGCATGCTGCCGGAGCTCGATGGCCTGGCCATTGTCACCACCCTGCGGACCATGGGCGTGGCCACGCCGATTCTGATGATCAGCGCCCTTTCCGACGTCGATGAGCGAGTACGCGGCTTGCGGGCCGGCGGCGATGATTACCTGACCAAGCCGTTTGCCACCGATGAAATGGCCGCCCGGGTTGAAGTCCTGTTGCGCCGCCAGAACACCGTGACCGCCCAGGCGACCACGTTGCGGGTCGCCGATCTCGAGCTGAACCTGATCAGCCACGAAGCCAGCCGCGACGATCAGTTGCTGACGCTGTTGCCCACTGAATACAAGTTGCTGGAATTCCTGATGCGCAACACCGGGCAGATCCTGTCGCGGATGATGATTTTCGAAGAGGTCTGGGGTTATCACTTCGACCCCGGCACCAACCTCATCGACGTGCACATCGGCCGGCTGCGCAAAAAGATCGACCCGCCTGGCAAAGTCCCCCTGATTCGGACCGTGCGAGGCTCGGGTTATGTCATTGCTGAACCCCTCTAACGGCTGGCGCTCTTCCAGCAGCCGCTTGCTCGCGCTCTACAGTTCACTGTTTGTGATCTGGAGCGGGATTCTGATGGGGGTCATGTACTACGAGGTGTCCGCTTATCTGGACAACCTGGCCAAACACTCGCTGATGCAGCGTCAGCATTTGTTTTCGCACTTCCAGGGCGAACAATTGGCCGACGCCCTCGCCGTCAGCATGACCTTCGACATTCGCGGCATCGACGCCTATGGCCTGTTCGACTCGCAGCACCGCTACCTCAGCGGAGCGCTGCGGCACATGCCCGAAGGCCTGCTGCTGGATGGCAAGATTCACATGCTCGGCGACTGCGCCGAGTCGGACGACCCCAGCCTGCCCACCGACAGTTGCGACGCGGTCGCGACCCAGACAAAGGACGGCCGCTGGCTGGTGCTGGTGCGCGATAACGGTTCGCTGTTTGCCGTGACCCGAATCATTTTGCACGCGTTGTTCTGGGGCGTGACGCTGACCATCCTGCCCGGCATCGCCGGCTGGCATCTGTTGCGACGGCGTCCGTTACGGCGGATTCGTGCGATTCAGGCCAGCGCCGAGGCCATCGTCGCCGGTGACCTGACCCGGCGTTTGCCGCTGTCGAATCGCCGCGATGAGCTGGACATGCTCGCCGCCATCGTCAACGCCATGCTTGAACGCATCGAACGCCTGATGAACGAGGTCAAGGGTGTGTGCGACAACATCGCCCATGACCTGCGCACACCGCTGACCCGCTTGCGGGCCCAGTTGTACCGAATCCAGCAGCAGGCAGATGACGGCTCGACCCTGGCCGTGCAGCTGGACTCCGTACTCGGTGAAGCGGATACCTTGATGGCGCGGTTTCGTGGATTGCTGCGGATTTCCGAACTGGAGGACCGCCAGCGCCGTTCCGGTTTTGTGCAACTGGACCCGGTGCCGTTGCTGCAGGAGCTGCATGACTTTTACCTGCCGCTGGCGGAGGAAGGCGAACTGGTGTTCAAGCTGCAATTGCCAGCGTCGTTGCCGATGTTGAATGGCGATCGGGCACTGTTGTTTGAAGCGGTCGCGAACCTGCTGAGCAACTCGATCAAATTTACCCCGCCGGGTGGCGAGGTGATTTTGCGGGGGGTCAATGACGGTGGGCGCACGCGAATCGAAGTGCTCGATTCAGGGCCCGGTATCCCAGAAAGCGAACGCGAAGCGGTGTTCCAGCGCTTTTACCGTGCCGAGGGTGGGATTCAGAAAAGCGGGTTCGGGTTGGGCCTGTCGATCGTCGCGGCGATTGTCAGCCTGCATGGGTTTGCGCTTGAAGTGGGTACCAGTGAACTCGGAGGGGCACGGATGGTGCTCGATTGCGGACAGGATCTGATTCCCCAAACCTGAAGCGGCACACCATTGCGTAGCAGCTGCCGAGCCTGCGAGGCTGCGTTCGGCGACGAAGTCGTCGTGAAATCAGGCCCCGCGATGTGTCAGGGAAACCGCGTTCGCAGGTTTGCGACGACTGCGTCGCCGAACGCCGCCTCGCAGGCTCGGCAGCTGCTACAAGGGTGCGTTGGCTTCTAGTTTGGGTAGTTCGCCCGCAGGGCCTCAAGCCCGCCCTGATAAATCCCGGCAAACAACTCTTCAACCTCCTGATCACTCACCCCAACCGGCAAGAACCGCCCTGACCACGTCACCCGAGCGCCCCGCCCTTGGGCCTCTACCTTAATCGTCGCCAGATACTCGGTCGCCGGAAACGGTGCCTCCATAATCGAGTAGCTGTACGTCTTCCCGGCGTTATCAAACGTCTCCAACCGCTCAACCACCACCGCCCCGTCCGCCGTTTGCAGGCTACGCACCCGCCCGCCTTCACTCAGTTCGCTTTTCGGGATAAACGGCAGCCAGTCCGGCAGGGTGTCGAAGCCACCAATCAATTGCCAAACCTCATCGGCCGAAGCCGGAATGTCGATAAACGCTGATGCACTTGCCATGTAATGTTCTCGCTTAATCAATAGAATTCAGATCGCCATGCTGTCGACAACACCGCCGTCGACCCGTAAGGCCGCGCCCGTCGTGGCGGAGGACAGTGGCGAGGCGATGTAGGCCACCAGGTTGGCGACTTCCTCGACATCCGCGACACGCTGGATGATCGAGGTCGGCCGCGCCTTGCGCACGAATGCATCGGCTTCTTCGCGAACACTGCGCCCCGATTCGGCGGTGGCGTCCTTGAGCATCTGTTCCAGGCCATCGGTCAACGTCGGGCCCGGCAGGATCGCGTTGACCGTCACGCCAGTGCCCGCCAGTCGTTTGGCCAAGCCGTGGGACACCGCGAGGTTGGCGCTTTTGGTCACGCCGTAGTTGAGCATGTCGGCCGGGATCGCGATGCCGGATTCAGAGGACAGGAAAATCACCCGGCCCCAGCCCTGCTTGACCATGTCCGGCACGTAATGCCGGGACAGGCGCACGCCGGAGATCACGTTGACCTCATAGAAGCGCGTCCACTCGCTGTCTGGCGTGTCGAAAAAATCCACCTCGTTGAAGATCCCGAGGTTGTTCACCAGGATGTCGGCACGCGGTTCAGCGACGAACAACTGCTCGGCACCTTCGGCGGTGCCAAGGTCGGCGGTCAGGCCACGCAGTTGCGCGCCCGGCACGCTCTGGCGAATGCTCGCCAGCGCCTGTTCGACCTTGGCCGTTTCGCGGCCGATCACCACCACCGTGGCGCCGGATTCGGCCAGCGCCTTGCTGATGCCCAGGCCAATGCCGGCGGTGCTGCCGCTGACAATGGCGAGTTTTCCAGTCAGATCGATCTTCATGCTCAAACTCCTCAGATTGGCAATGGAGCGCGTTCGCTCACCAGTTTCGCGTCGCGCATCGCCTGCCAGAAAGCAGGGGGAATGACCGCCGAGAGTGCGGCAACATCTTCAGCAATCCGGTCCGGACGGCTGGAGCCCGGAATCACCGCCGCCACGGCCGGGTTAGCCAGCGAGAATTGCAACGCAGCGGCCTTGATGTCGACACCATGGGCAGCCGCGATGCGTTTGATCTGCTCGACTTTGTTGACGATCGCCGGGCTGGCCTTCTGGTATTCGAAGTGCGCGCCGCCGGCCAGAATGCCCGAGCTGTAAGGACCGCCGACCACAATCTCGACGTTCTGCGCCAGGGCTGCGTCCATCAAACGCTGCAAGGCACGGTCGTGGTCGAGAAGAGTGTAGCGACCCGCCAGCAGAAAACCGTCAGGCTGGGCTTCGGTCAGATCAAGGGTCAGTTCGCAAGGCTCGACCTTGTTCACGCCCAGGCCCCAGCCCTTGATCACGCCTTCTTCGCGCAAACGGGTCAGCACTTTGAACGCGCCAGCGCGGGCCTGGTTGAAGTATTCCAGCCACTGATCGCCGTAGAAGTCTTGCGCGATGTCATGCACCCAGACGATGTCCAGGTGATCGGTTTGCAGGCGCTTGAGGCTGTCTTCGATCGAACGCATCGTCGCGTCGGCGCTGTAGTCGTTGACGATTTTGTTCGGGCGGCCGTGTTCGAACACGCCGCTTTTTTCACCCAGGTCACGGGCGGCGGCGTCTTCGACTTCGTCCAGGATGACCCGGCCGACTTTGCTGCTCAGCACGTAGTCGTCGCGGTTGTATTTAGCCAGTGCGGTGCCCAGGCGAATCTCCGACAGGCCCGAGCCGTAAAACGGTGCGGTGTCGAAGTAACGCACGCCGGCATCCCAGGCAGCGTGGACGGTGGCCTGCGCCTCGTCTTCAGGGATGACGCGGAACATGTTGCCCAATGGGGCGGTACCGAAACCCAGCGCGCCGGGCAGTTTGTCTTTCAAGCTCATGGAAAATACCTCTCAAATGTCTGATAAACCCTGTAGGAGCCGGCTTGCTGGCGATGGCGGCGAAACAGTCGACACATCTATCGCTTGACGAACCGCATCGCCAGCAAGCCGGCTCCTACACCGTTGAGCAGATCCTAGATTGCGATGATCGGACCGTCCAAGACATAATGCGCAGCACTTGAGTCCCCCGAGGTCTGACATGATCGACATCCGTCAATTGCGCTACTTCGTCGCCGTCGCCGAAGAAGAACACGTCGGTCGCGCCGCCGAACGTTTGCACATTTCCCAGTCGCCCCTGAGCCGGCAGATCGCCCAGCTCGAAGAACGCCTGGGCCTGACCCTGTTCGAGCGCAGCCAGCAGCGCATCCGCCTGACCCGCGACGGCCAGACCTTCCTCGCCGAAACCCGCGCCCTGCTGACCCACGCCAACCGCCTCGAATCCCTCGGCAAACGCCTCGGTCGCGGCGAAGAAGGCGGCTTGTGCATCGGCTACATCGAAAACGCCATGCACGCCGGCGTGCTGCCCAACGCGTTGCGGGTGCTGCGCGTCGACCGGCCGAACGTGCACGTTGCGCTGTACAACCAGAGCTCCGCCGAACAACTCGAACGCCTGCGTCAGCGTAGTCTCGATATCGCGCTGGTCAGCGAACCGCCCGTCGCCGACGATCCGGACCTGCTGGGTTTTCAAGTGCTGGACGACCCGATGCTGCTGGCCCTGCCCGAAGACCATCCCCTCGCCCACCAAGCGACACTGACCCCGGCCGACCTCGCCGATCAGGAGTGGATCGGCGTGCAGCACCTCACTAGCCGCGCAGATTTCGTCAGCGCTTGCATCCGCGCCGGCTTCACCCCGGACATCCGCATGGAAGCCACCGGCCCTTTTACTGCAATGGCTCTGGTGGCCTCGGGGCTAGGCATCGCGATGATTCAGAAAGGCTTGAGCCGCAACGCACCGCCGGGCGTGGTGTTGCGGGAAGTGCCGTGGATTGGCTACACCAGACCGCTATGGGCGGCGTGGCACCGGATCAATTTGCGGCCGTTGGTGGAGACGTTCAGGAAGGTGCTGACCGAATCGGAGCCGGGTCCCACCAGCTGAAATGTGTGGCGTTCGGACCGGCCTCATCGCGAGCAGGCTCACTCCCACATTTTGGAATGCATTCCCCTGTGGGAGTGAGCCTGCTCGCGATGAGGCCGGCCCGACCACCGCAGATCCAACGCATGAGATTTGCTCAAGCGGGCCTGCGGTTTTGTGCTTTGACCCGTTTCCCTTCCGCCGACTACAACAGCAACTCGCTTGTCATTCCCAGGGGAACACCAGATGCCTGAAAACAAAACCGCATTGCCCGCCAGCCTGGCGATCACTCTGGCGCTGTGTTGCGGCTTTTCGGTTGCGACCATCTATTACAACCAGACCATGCTGCCGTTGATTGGCGCGACGTTCAGCATCTCGGGCGCGCATGTCGGCCAGATCGCCATGCTCACTCAACTCGGATACGCCCTCGGCTTGCTGCTGTTTGTCCCATTGGGTGATCGGGTCACTAGGCGCTCGCTGATCCTCGGCATGTTGAGCCTGAACTTCCTCAGCCTGATCGCCTCCGCCGTCGCACCGACCTATTCCTTTTTGCTGCTGGCCAGCGTAATGCTCGGCCTGTCCGCCGTCAGTGCGCAGATCATCATTCCCGCCGCCACCGCCCTCGCGCACCCGGAGCAACGCGGGAGCGTGCTGGGCATGATGGTCAGTGGCTTGTCGGCGGGCGGTCTGTTGGCGCGGGCCCTGAGCGGTGCCGTCAGCACCTGGATCGGCTGGCGCGGCATGTTCTTCGCCGCTGCTGCGATGAATGTGCTGCTGTTTATCGCGATCCTGATCCGCATGCCCGTGACCGCACCGTCCAGCACCCTGCCCTATCTGGACCTGATGAAATCGATGTGGAAACTGGTGCGCGATCACCCGACCCTGCGTCGATCTTCAGTGAGCGGTGGGCTGATCTTCGGGGCGTTGAACGTGTTCTGGGGATCCATGGCTTCGCTGCTGGCGCTTGAGCCTTATCACTACTCCAGCGGACAGGCCGGGCTGTTCGGGCTTTCGGCCATCGTCGGAATTGTCGCCGCCTCATGGCTTGGACGACTCACGCAACACTACGGCATCAAGCTGAGTTATCTGGGGACCGGCGCGGTGCTGCTGGCTTTCATCGCCTTGTATGTGGGCGGTGCCGCAGGTTTCTGGTGGTTGATCCTTGCCTGTGCCACCGCGCTGGACATCGGCAACCGGGCTAATCAACTGGCCAATCAGGCACGCATTCTGGCCCTGGCCCCGGAGGCAGTCAGCCGCCTGAACACGGTGTTCATGGTCACCTACTTCACTGGCGGCGCATTGGGATCGGCCCTCGGGGCCAGCGCCGCCGAGTATCACGGCTGGCCAGGGTTGGCAGCGGTGGGCGCGTCGTTTGCGGTGTGCGGACTGGTCTCGATCTTCCATTCCAGACGTGCTGAGAACAGCCACACATAACCAAATGTGGGAGTGAGCCTGCTCGCGATGGCGAACTATCAGGCGACATCATCTTTGCCTGACACACCGCTATCGCGAGCAGGCTCGCTCCCACAGGGTTTGTGTTTCGGGCACAAAAAAGGGGCGGATTATCCGCCCCTTTTCATTGATGTCCGATCAACGCAACGGCTGGCCCCGCGTCTCCGGCATGCGCAGGTAAACCACTGCGCTGATCGCACTGATCACCGCCAGGTAAATCCAGAACAACCCGCCATACCCCCAGCCCGCCATCGCAGCCATCAGGTACGGCGCGGTGCCGCCGAACAAGGTCACTGACAAGGCGTACGGCAAGGCGATGCCTGTCACGCGAACTTCGGCCGGGAATTGTTCGGCCATGGTCACCGCCGACGCGGCGCCGAAACCGGTCATGATCACCATCGAGACGGTCTGGATCAACGTCACTTCCATCAGGCTGATGCCGACATGCAGCAGGCCAAAGCTCGGCCAGGCCCACAGGATCGAGGCGATGGCGAAGGCAATCAGCACCGGACGTCGCCCGACGCGATCCGCCAGCTTGCCGGCGAACGGCAGCAACACCAGCGATACGCCAACCGAAATCACTCCGGCCAGCAAGGTGTCGCGGATCGACATGCCGGTGATCAGGTGCACCTGATTCGGATAGCTGACCATCCACACGTAGTTGAGCAGGTTGCCGGCCATGGCGATGCCGATCACGCGCATGGCATCGCGGCGATGGCTGAACAGCAGTTCGCGAATCGGGCGTTTTTTGCTGTGGCTGGCAACGCGCGATTTGAAGACCTCGGTTTCACGCACCGACAGTCGAATCCACAGGGTGACCATGCCCATCAACGCGGCAATCACGAACGCCACGCGCCAGCCCCAATCGTAGAGCGCGGTGTCGCTGCCCATCGACGCCAGGGCGAAGCCGAGCAGGAAAGACACCAGCGTGCCGGCGTTGATTGCAAACCACTGCCACGAACCGGCGAATGCCCGTCGATGCGCAGGGGCCGATTCGATCAGGAACGCCGAGGCGGAGCCGAACTCACCCCCCGCCGAAAAGCCCTGAACCAGCCGGGCAAGCACCAGAATGATCGGCGCGGCAATGCCGATACTTTCATAGTTGGGGCAGATCCCGATCACCAGCGAGGCGACAGACATCAGCAGGATGGAGAGCGTCAGGCCTTTCTTGCGACCGTAGCGGTCAGCCAGTTGGCCCAGCACCGCGCCACCGATCGGGCGCATGATGAAGCCGACCGCGAACACGGCCAGCACCGACAGCAAGGCGGTTGCCCCGTCACCGGCAGGGAAAAATTGCTTGGCCAGAATGGAGGAAAAGGTCGCGTAGATGACCCAGTCCGTGTACTCGACGATGGTGCCCAGGGTCGCGGCGACAATCGCTTTTTTCTCTGCGCTGTTGAGTTTTCGACCTTGAGTTTCAATCGTGGCAGTTGCTTTGGATGAGGACGGCAGTTCGCCGTCCACCGTAGGGTAGTTGCTCATGGTTCTGGCTCCCGTGGGCGCTATTATTGTTGACCTTTAGACGCGGCCTCAGTGTTGCTACGGGAGAAATATCCAGCGTCGCCGGCTTCTCGTGAAGCGAGTTTTCAGGGCGGTTCGGTTGACTAAATATCAACCCACTGCATTGAGATTTTCTCAACGCACCGTCCTTTAAAACTCGGTTGAAGGCGCTAGGGCGAGCGAGTGTAAATGCAGGTAATCATGGGGCTGCCCACGACCTCCCCCATGTACCGCATCGACAACAAAAGTTTCGCGAGGAGATCCCGCAATGTTTGAGCAAACCAACAGCTTTATCGATGGGCGCTCCGTGCCGCCGCTGGACGGCCAGTACGAAGACAAAATCGACCCGCGCACCGGCGAAAAACTCAACGAAGTGGCCAGCAGCGGCCCGGCTGACGTGGCCATCGCCATCGACTCCGCCGCTGCAGCGCTGCAAGTCTGGCGCGATATGCGCCCGGCTGACCGCGGGCGCATCCTCAACGACTTCGGCCGTTTGATCCGCGCCAGCGAAAGCACCCTCGGCGCGCTGGAGCAGGCCGAAACCGGCAAGCCCGGACGCGAGATGGCGACGCTGATGGACCTCACGGCGCAGTACTTCGAGTTCTACGGTGGCATCGTCAATGTCATGGACGGCGACGTCATCAACCAGGGCCCTAATTACCACGTCTACACCCGCCGCGATCCGTTTGGCGTGATCGGCGTGATCCTGCCGTGGAATGCCCCGCTGCATCAGGCGGCCCGGGCGATTGCCCCGGCGCTGGCCACCGGCAACACGGTGGTGGCCAAGCCTTCCGAGCACACCTCGGCTTCTCTGGTTGAACTTGCGCGCATGGCCGTGGAGGCCGGGATTCCACCGGGGGTGTTCAACGTGATCGTCGGCAAAGGCAGCGTCATCGGACCGGCCATGGCGCACAACCCGCACATCCGCAAAATCTCCTTCACTGGCGGCATTCATGCCGGCCAGGCGCTGGGCCATATTGCGGCGGACCGGATCCTGCCGCTGACCCTGGAACTGGGTGGCAAGTCGGCCAACATCGTGTTCGACGACGCTGATCTGGACGCCGCCGCCAAAGGTTCGACCCTCGCGTTCACCTGGAACAGCGGCCAATGGTGCGCTGCCGGAACGCGGCTGTTGGTACAGGAATCGATTTACGATCGCTTCGTCGACAAACTGGTGGCCGAGGTCGGCAAGCTGCGGGTCGGTCCGCAGGACGATGCAACGTCCGGCCCCATCACCACCCACGCCCAGTTCGAGAAAATCCAGAGTTACTTTGCAATTGCCGAACGCGAGGGGCTGACCCCGGCGATCGGCGGCAAGGTGGCGAGCCATCCCGGTTTCGAAAACGGCTGGTACATCGAGCCGACCGTTTACACCGGCGTGACCAATGACATGACCCTTGCCCGGGAAGAAATCTTCGGGCCGATTGTGTGCGTGATTCCGTTCAAGGATGAAGCGGACGCGCTGCGCATCGCCAACGACAGCGAGTTCGGCCTGGGGGCCGGGATCTGGAGCCGTGACATTGGTCGGGTGCATCGGGTCGCCGGGAATCTGGAAGCTGGACGGATTGTGGTCAATGAATACAGCGGCGGATTCGTCCAGACGCCGTGCGGCGGGTTCAAGCAAAGCGGTTATGGGCGTGAGCAAGGGGTTGATGCGTTGTCGCATTACACGCAGCTCAAATCGGTGATTATTCGCCTCTAAGTAACCCGCGACCTGAAGCAGCTGGCGCAGCCTGCGTTCGGCTGCGCAGCAGTCGTGAAATCAGAACACGCGGTGTTTCAGAAAGACCACATTCTCTGGTTTTGCGACTGCTGCGCAGCCGAACGCAGGCTTCGCCAGCTGCTACATGCCAGTGCGTCGCAGATGAAATTGCATACCACATAGAAACGCGACCTCTCGGTCGCGTTTTGTTTGGAGTTACCAAATCGCCAACGAGTAAGTAACGATCAACCGGTTCTCATCGATATCACTGGAAAAATTGCTCCGTGCACTGGCGTTTTTCCACTTCAGCCCGAGGTCCTTCAGCGGCCCGCTCTGAATCACATACCCCAGCTCGGAATCACGTTCCCATTCCTTGCCGCCATCCGCACGATTGCGCACGGTGACGTCGTCACCCGAGAGGTAGCGGGTCATGAAGGTCAGGCCGGGAATCCCCACGGCGGCGAAGTTGTAGTCGTAGCGCGCCTGCCATGAGCGTTCGTCCTGATTACCGAAATCGTTGATCTGCACCAGGTTGACCAGATATCCGTCAGTGCCGTTGATATTGGCAAAACCGGTGTCGCCGCTCATGCGCTGATACCCCAGGCCCAATGAATGGCCACGGGCGCTGTAGGTAAACATCGCACCCAGCGCCGAGTTATCGACATTGCTGCCGCCCTCGTCGAGGCTGCGCGCCCAGCGCAAATCGGAGTTCAACGTCTGCCCTTCGCTGATCGTCCATTTGTGGTTCAGGGTCAGGTAATGCTGCTGATAAATCCTATCCAGCTCACCGTAGTAATAAGCTGTACTCAGCGCCGGCGCCCAGCGGTAGGTGGCCCCGGCAAAGTCGAAACGGTCACTGGTGGCGTGGCGACCCAGGCGGATATTGCGCGAACCACCGTTGAAAACACTCATGTCTTCATTGTCGGAAGAGTTGCGCAGGTTGGTCTGATCCAACCGTCCAAGATCCAGCGACAGCTTGTCGAGATCCGCGCTGTTGAGCCAGGCCCCGCGAAAAGTTTGCGGCAACAGGCGTGTATCGTTGTACATGACCACCGGCATCCGCGGCAGCAAGGTACCGACTTTCAGGGTGCTGCGTGCCATGCGCAGTTTGCCGGTCAGGCCCAGCTCGCCGTAATTATCTTCGGCTCGCCCGCCCGGTACTCGTGCGGTATTGAGCAGGCCGGTGCCGGAGCGATCCGGCGATGAATCGAGCTTGATCCCCACCAACCCGATGGCGTCAAAACCGACCCCGATCATGCCGTCGGTGTAACCCGATTCCAGCCGCAGGATGAACCCCTGCGCCCATTCCTCAGCCTTGCTTTGAGCGACGCCGGACTGACGAAAATCACGATTGAAGTAGTAGTTGCGCAGCTCCAGGCTGCTTTTGCTGTCCTGAAGGAGATCGGCACAGGCCGGGTTCCACAGGGTGCTCGCCGCACTGCACAACGCTAGTTGCGAAACCAGCGGGAAGCCCTTCCGGGCGTTGGAAAAGGGGCTATTCATGGGTGTGTTTCTCTTATTGTTGTCAGGTTCGGCCACGTGCCAGACCGGCGCGTGACGGTCGATCCTGAAAGCCGCGCTGCCGACCGACAATCGAGAAAAACACGCCCTTTACTTGAGTTTTAATCAAGTGGGTTTAGGCTCTTGTTTACGTACACTGCGCGCCGCTCCTCCCATAAGAACAAGAGTTTGCTCACCATGGAACGTCTGCCACCCCTGAATGCCATTCGTGCCTTCGAATCCGTCGCCCGGCATTTGAGCATCACCCTGGCCGCCGATGAGTTGAACGTCACCCCCGGCGCAGTGAGTCGGCAGATCCGCACGCTGGAAGAATTCCTCAAGCTCGACCTGTTCGTGCGTGGGCACCGCCAGATCACTTTGACCGCTGCCGGCGAGCAGTACTTTCGCGCCGTGGCCCGGGTGGTCGAAGACCTGCGTGGGGCCACCAAAAAACTCATGTCCCCGCCCTTGCGCCGTCAGCTCAAGGTCCGCGCCTACACCACGTTCGCCATGCAGTGGCTGATCCCGCGCCTGGCGAGTTTCCATGTGCAGAACCCGAAGATCGAAGTGCTGCTGACTGCGTCTCTCGAGCCCGTGGACTTCTACAAGGAAGACATCGACGCCGCCATTCGCCTCGGTTCCGGTGAGTGGCCCAACTGCAATTGCCATGTCCTCAGCGACAACCAACTGGCCCCGGTGTGCAGCCCGTCGTTGCTGCAGCATGGCCCGGGGTTGCAGACGCCGGCCGATATCGCCAACTACACGATGCTGCACTCGATCGCCCGCCTCGAAGACTGGCGTTACTGGCTGGAAGCCTGCGGCGTCAGCCGCGAGGTCGATGCCCACGCGGGCATGACCTACCAGAGCTCGTCGATGGTGTACGCCGCCGCTGTCGGCGGTCAGGGCATTGCCATGGCGCAGCTGTTTCTGGTGAGCAAGGAGTTGCAGGACGGCACGCTGATCCGGCCGTTCGAGCAGGTGGTGGACATGGGCGTGTACACCTACTACCTGCTGATTCCCAAGCACCGCGAGGAAAGCGAAGACCTGCGGATTTTCCGTGAATGGGTCCTCGAACAGGCCCGCATTACCCGCGAACTGGCTTGAGGTTTAGTCAACGTACAGCGGCGTAAAACTGCTTTGCCGGTCAATTGTCGGCGTGTCTAGCATGGGTCTCCATTCATAAAAAAGAGACCTGCCATGACGACCCTCGATACGCCTTCCATCGGCTTCATCGGCATCGGCGCCATGGGCCAGAAAATGGCCCACCATCTGCTCGACCAGGGCTTTGACCTGAACCTGTTTGACCCCAATCCCCAAGCCCTGGCGCCGTTGCTTGAACGGGGTGCGCGCAGCCACGCCACTCCACGGGAAGTGGCGGACCACGCGCACATCGTGCTGGTATGCGTGCCGACCCCGGACATCGTCGAAAATGTGGTGCTCGGTGATGATGGCGTGATCCACGGCCAGAAGGTGAGCATTCTGGTCGACCATTCCACCACCGGCCCGAGCCTGGCCCGGCACCTGCACGCGGCACTGGCCGAACGTGGCATCGCCGCACTCGATGCACCGCTGGCCGGCGGAGTCGCGGGCGCGCAAAACGGCACGTTGTCGGTGATGGTCGGCGGTGATCGCGCCGCCTACGAGCGTTGCGCGCCGGTATTCGCTGCCTTCGGCAAGAAGGTCGAACACATCGGCACCGAGCCGGGGCTGGGCCAGACGTTGAAGCTGGTCAACAACATGATCGTCGCCGCCACCCTGGTGGCCACCAGCGAAGCGATGCTGTTCGGGGTCAAGGCCGGGCTCGACCCACGGCAAATGGTGGACATGCTCAACGCCAGCACCGCGCGCAGCTTTACCAGCGAACAGATCCTGGCGGGCACCGTGATGCGCCGGGAATTCTATTTCGGCTTTCGCCTGGATTTGATGCGCAAGGATGTGCGGTTGTTTCTTGCCGAGGCCGAAAGCACCGGGGTGCCGGCCTTCACCTCTGCGGTGGTCAAGCAGTTCTTCGATCAGGCCTTGAGCGAAGGTGATCCGGCGCGGGACATGACCCAAGTGGTGAAAGTGCTGGAGCAGATGGCAGGCGTCACATTGCAAGGCTGAGTTTCCATTAACGCCGCAAATCCCCCTGTGGGAGCGAGCCTGCTCGCGATTGCGGCGTGTCAGTTGATATGTTTGTTGCCTGACACACCGCAATCGCGAGCAGGCTCGCTCCCACAGTTTTTGCGTTTCAACTGACGGATATCGGGTGAACCCGCTATCGCCTTGGTTTGATTTTTTCTCAACCAAACCGGGTTTTTATATCGTTTGTCGGGCCTTGTGCCCTGCCCGACCATGACCTCCAGAGCTTGCTCGCAAGCGCATAACAACAGGAGGTCATCATGAGTTTTTCCACATCCATTTGGACGCCTACCACGCCACCCGGCCTGCATGCCTCGCGCCATCACCACAGCGGGGAAATCTTCTTTCCGTCCGTGCCTGCCGAGTCGCCGCTGAGCAGCCAGTTCGACGACACCGTGCTCGACGTTGAGGGCCAGGTCTACAGCTTCACCATCATGCACCCGAGCCCGAAAAGCGGCCTGCCACCGTTCGTCCTGGCGTATGTCGACCTGCCCGGGCCAGTGCGTTTGTTCGGGCGCCTGATCGGAAGCCCCGGCGTGCCTGCCATCGGCGAAAAATGCCGAGTGATTGCCGACGACACCTACGGCTACGTTTTCCAATCCCAGGAGGCCCGTCCATGAGCCAGATGCATGTAATGGGCGGCGCCATGACCGTCTTCGGCCGTCACCCCGGCGTCATGGCACCGGAACTGGCGCAACGGGCGATTCTCGATGCAGTGGCCGATGCCGGCCTGCAACTGGCCGACATTCAGGCCGTGTACTGCGCCAATGTGCTGGGCGGGATGATTCTCGGGCAGGTGATCGTGCGCGATCTGGGCCTGCAAGGCATTCCGGTCTACAACATCGAAAACGCCTGTGCCAGCGGCGCGACGGCGGTGCACCTGGCACGCCACGCCTTGCTGGCCGATCAATACGAACGCGTGCTGGTGTTCGGCATCGAGCAGTTGACTGCGTTGGGCGGCGGCATGATACCGATGCAGCGCAACGACCGCATGACCGACCTCTACGCTACGGCGGGCATGGTGCTGCCGGCGGTTTACGCGATGCGCGCCACGCGGTTCATTCACGAGCGTGACGCCAAGCCTGCCGATCTGGCTGCGGTGGCAGTGAAGAATCGCCGCCACGGTTCGCTTAACGAATACGCCCAGCAACGCACTGAAGTCAGCCTCGAAGAAGTGCTCGCCTCGCGCATGATCGCCGACCCGCTGACCCTGTTGCAGTGCTGCCCGTCGCAAGTGGACGGTGCCGCCGCGCTGGTCCTTGGCAACAAACCCGGCCCCCACGCCAAAGACGTCAAGGTGTTGGGTTCGATCATTGTTTCGGGCCTGCGCGAGAGCGGTGACGAAGACATTCTCGACGCCGAAATCACCGCACGCGCCGCACGCCTGGCCTATGAACAGGCCGGTGTCGCCCCCACCGATATCGGCGTGGTCGAGTTGCACGACGCTTTCACCATCGCCGAGCTGTTGTATTACGAAGCGTTGGGTCTGGCCGCACCGGGCGAAGCCGTCGCGCTGTTGCACTCGGGCGCCACCGCTCTCGGTGGCCGGGTGCCGGTCAATCCGAGTGGCGGCCTGTTGGCCAAAGGTCACCCATTGGGTGCCACCGGCGTCGCGCAAATGGTCGAGTTGCTCTGGCAGTTGCAAGGCCGCGCCGGCAGCCGCCAAGCCGGCACACCGCGCCTGGGCCTGGCGCAATGCACCGGCGGCGGTATCGCCGGGGTCGACCACGCGGCATCGGCCGTGCACATCCTGGGAGTCTGAGCCATGAACAACTCACATTTTGCCGCCGGCCAGGTAGCCGTCGTGACCGGCGCCGCTCGTGGCATCGGCTTGACCATTGCCAAACGACTGGCGCACCAAGGCGTGTTTGTCTACTTGCTGGATCGCGACGAACAGGCGTTGAACGACAGCGTCAGCGCATTGCAAGCCGAGGACTGGAAGGTCGCCGGCATTGCGCTGGACCTGACCGAAGGCGAGTCCGTCAACGCCGCTTTCGCGCAGATCCGCGAAGCCCATGGCCGCCTGGATTTTCTGGTGAACAACGCCGGCGTGGTCCGCGACAAACGTTTCCTGAACATGACCGAACAGGACTGGGACCTGGTGGTAGACACCAACCTACGGGCGCAATTTCTCTGCTGCAAGGCGGCTTTGCCACTGATGCTGGAGAAAGGCTTCGGGCGCATCGTCAACATGTCGTCCCGGGCCTGGCTGGGCGGTTTCGGTCAGGCCAACTACTCGGCGGCCAAGGGCGGCGTGGTCAGCCTGACCCGCAGCCTGGCGATCGAGTTTGCGGCCAAAGGCATCACCGTCAACGCCATCGCCCCCGGCATCGTCGACACGCCGTTGTTCCAGAGTTTCGCGCCTGAGGTGCAGGCAAAACTCAAGGAAACGGTGCCAGTGAAACGCATCGGCACCCCGGACGACATCGCCAATGCCGTGGAGTTTTTCCTCGCCCCGGCCAGCAGCTACGTCACCGGACAAACCCTGTATGTGTGCGGCGGACGCAGTCTGTCCTCGGCCAGTGTGTGAGGTGAGCACCATGTCAGTCACTTTGGAACTACACGGCCCCGTGGCGCTGATCACCCTTGATCGCCCGCAAGCGCTGAATGCCCTGGACCTGGATTCGCTCCAGGCCCTGCGCGGGCATCTGCGTGAAGTACGCGACCGCCGGGAACTGCGCGCGGCCGTGATCACCGGCAGCGGTGAACGCGCGTTTTGCGTCGGCGCCGATATGAAAAGTACGCGAGCCTCGTCAGCTTCGTACGCCGAGGCATTGTTTTTGGCTAACGAGCCCGCCGCAGACGCGGGGCTTTATATCCGCCAGATGGACCTCGCCGACCTCGACCTGCACAAGCCGTTGATTGCCGCCATCAATGGTCACTGCCTGGGCGGCGGCCTGGAACTGGCGCTGCAATGTGACCTGCGCATTGCCAGTGCCAGCGCGACGTTCGGTCTGCCGGAAGCCGCCGTCGGTTCGATTCCGGCGGTCAGTGGCCTGCATCGTTTGATGCGCGCGGTGCCGCCCGCCCACGCCATGCAAATGGCCCTGACCGGGGCGCGCATCGACGCGTGGCAGGCCCACGCCATCGGCCTGATTTCGGAACGTCTGGACAGTCGCGAAGCCTTGCTGCAACGGGCGATGGTGCTGGCCGAGCAGATTGCCCGCCAGGCACCGCTGGCAATTCAGGCCCTGCAAACCTTGGCCCGCAGCACCGCGCACTTGAGCGACAGCGACGCCCAGCGCTTGACCGAACTGTATTGGGGCGTGTTGCGCGACACCGAAGATCGCCTCGAAGGCCGGCAGGCGTTTGCCGAAAAACGCGCACCGCATTACACGGGCCGCTGAAGAGCCCGAGGAGGCGAACATGTTACGCAAAGCTCTGGACGGCCTGACCGTCCTCGATTTCACCCAGATCGCCGCCGGCCCAACGGCAACCATGCTGATGGCCGACATGGGCGCGCGGGTGATCAAGATCGAATCCCACGAAGGCGAGCTGGGCCGCACCCTCGGCCCGGCGTGGGTCGGCGAGGATAGCGCGCTGTATCACGCGTTCAATCGCGGCAAACTGGGTGTGAGCCTGGACCTGAAACACCCGGACAGCGCAGCGGTAATCAAACGCTTGGTACTGCAAGCCGACGTGCTGGTCGAAAGCATGCGCCCCGGCGTCATGGCCCGGCTCGGACTGGGCTACGAGGACCTGGCCGCGCTGAAACCGGACTTGATCTACTGCTCGATTTCCGCCTACGGCCAGCAAGGCCCGTATGCCGACCGGGCGGGAGTCGACGGCATTCTGCAAGCCGACTCCGGCCTGATGAGCCTGATCGGCACGCCGAACTCCGCGCCGTCCAAGGTGCAAGCGCCGGTGGTCGATGTGGTCACCGGCTACATGGCCTGCATGGCCGTGCTGGCCAAGCTGCATGCCCGGGACAAGGACGGCTTGGGCGGCCACCTCGACGTCAGCCTGATGAACTCGGCACTGGCGCTGCAACAGGCGTCACTGGCCAGCTTCCTGTGCGACGGCAAGCTGCCGACCCGCATCGGCAGCGCCGCGCCCTACTCCGCGCCCAACGAAGCCTTTGAGGCGGCGGATGGCTGGCTGATGGTCGCCGCCTATAACGGCAACCGCTGGCCCACCCTGTGCGGAGTGCTCGGGCATCCGGAATGGATCGACGACCCGCGCTTCGCCAGTTCGGCGCAACGCGTGGTTCATCGTGAAGCCATGTGCGCGGCACTGACCGACGTGTTCCTCACCCGGCCCGTTGCTCATTGGCTTAAGGTGCTGCGCGAGGCCGACATCCTTTGTTCGAAGGTCAGCGATTACAACGATGTGCTGGCCCATCCGCAGATCGCCAGCAACGGCATGCTGGTGGAACTGCACCACCCGCAGCACGGCGTGGTGCGGGTGCCGGGGTTTCCGGTGAATAGCCTGGAGGCGGCACAAACGCCGTATGCGCCGGCACCGGAGAATGGCCAACACTCGCGTTCGGTGTTGCGTGATTTCGACTTTTCCGAGGATGAGATTGCTGATTTGCTGGCGTCCAATGCGATGCGCTGTGCGGAGGTGGAGTTGGCCTGATCGAGTCCCTGTGGCGGTGAGTCCTCAATGTGTGGAGTTCACAAACCCCTGTGGTGGTGAAACTTCAATGGGGAGCCCACAAAAACCCTGTGGCGAGGGGGTTTACCCCCGTTCGCTGCGCAGCAGTCGCAAATCCTGTGCACTCGGTTTGCCTGAATAACCGCGGTTGCAGGTTTTGGGGCCGCTGCGCGACCCAACGGGGCGATGCGGCGTCCCGATAAACCCCCTCGCCACAGGTAAGCGCCCTCCTCACAAATCTGCGCTAGCCCGGCAACCTTGCTCGTTTGTTTAACCGTGAAACGGTGCTTGTTTAAATACCCTCAAAGATACTTCCTGAAAGCTACAAATCCTTGCGCCGTTGCCTACGGCTGCGCCAGAATCCGCCGGCTTGTGCGCCTGAGGGCCGCTCGGTAACTTGATTCCCGTCACTGCCCTTCAGTGATCGGGTTTAGTCGCCCGCGTTAACTCAGTTGTGCGTGCATCTGTCATGCAGGTCTTCCGTCCTGTACTTGATGGTGGCTGTACGTAGGGCGCCCTCGGGCGCGCCGGATTGCTGAGTTTCCCGGTCGACTAACCTGCGTGCAGCTGCCTCCCCTTACGTTTAGTCGCAAGAGGGGTGGCACCCAATCTGGAAACTCAGCATATGTTCAAAGTAACGCCCAATCCACCGGACACTGATCCGGCCTCCCCATACGAACCCGATTCAAAAAAACTCAACGAGGCCGCCGAGCGCGCCCTCGACTTCCACTTCCCATCGAACGCCGACATCAAAGCCACCCCGCGAGCACGCAGCACTCTGTTCTCCGTAGACCCAGAGGCCACGGCCGAAACCCTGGCGGTTTATCTGGTCGAAATCCTGGCCTCCGTCGATGTGATGGTCCATCAGTTGGTGGATCATCTGGAGGGTGAGTCGCGTTACGCCCTGCTGGGTATTTCAAACAGCATCATGGTGGCGGAGATCACAGCGAACCGGGTGTTGGATAAAATTGACCTACCCAAGTAGGTGCCGCTTGTTGTGGTGAGCCGTTAACTGATGTTGCGCTGTGCAGCGGTCACTTTTTTGCGACTGCTGCGCAGCCGAACGGGGCGGTGCGGCGTTTCGCTAACCCCCCTTGCACAGGTGAGTGGTGGCGAGATCTTGATGTGGAACCAAAAAAGACCGTGGCGAGGGAGCTTGCTCCCGTTGGGTCGCGCAGCGGCCCTCAAAACCTGCAACCGCGCTCTGTCAGGATGACCGCGACGGATGGCCTGGCGACTGCTGCGCAGTCGAGCGGGAGCAAGCTCCCTCGCCACTGGTATGCCTCCTCACTACAGATAACTCCCCTCATCACAGTCACCCCCTCGCCACAGGGTTTGATGCTTTACTGAAAAGACCCCAAAACCCTGCGAGTACCCGCACATGAACCGCAACGACTTGCGCCGCGTGGACATGAATCTGCTGGTGATTTTCGAAACGTTGATGTTCGAGAAGAACCTGACCCGGGCCGGGGAGAAGCTGTTCCTCGGTCAGCCCGCCGTCAGTGCTTCGCTGGCGAAGTTGCGGGATCTGTTCGACGATCCGTTGCTGGTGCGCAACGGTCGGGTGCTGGAGCCGACCCAGCGTGCCCTGGTGATTCTCAAGGAGTTGCAGCCGGCGATGGACACCATTTCCGGCGCGGTCAGTCGGGCCAAGGATTTTGACCCGTCCACCAGCCGCGATGTGTTTCGCATCGGACTGTCCGACGATGCCGAGTTCGGTCTGTTTCCGCCGTTGCTCAAGCAGATTCGCGAAGAGGCGCAGAACGTCGTGGTGGTGGTGCGTCGGGTGAATTACTTGCTGATGTCGTCGATGCTCGGCTCCGGGGAGATTTCCGTCGGGATCAGCTACACCACCGAATTGCCGGCCAATGCCAAGCGCAAGAAACTGCGAGACCTGAGTGTGAAGATCCTGCGGGGCGATGACCGGCCCGGCCCCCTGACCCTGGATGAATACTGCGCCCGCCCTCACGCGCTGGTGTCGTTTTCCGGAGATTTGACCGGTGCCATCGACAACGATCTGGCGAGCATCGGCCGTTCACGCCGGGTGGTGCTGGCGGTGCCGCAGTTCTCCGGGCTGCGCGCCTTGCTTGCCGGCACCGATATGCTCGCCACGGTGCCTGACTACGCCGCGTGCGCGCTGATCGAAGGCAGCAGCCAGTTGCGCGCCGACGACCCGCCGTTTGACATCGTGCTGTCCGAACTGTCCATGGTCTGGAACGGTGTCAACGATAACGATCCGGCAGAACGTTGGTTGCGCTCGCGAATAGCCCAACACATGTCGGCTGAACTGCCGGTGCTCTGAGCGAGTTGAAATCCGGATCGGTCTCGCGCAGGAAGATCGGCATGTCGGTCATCGGTGGCATGGCGGGAATGTCGAAATACATCTGGATCACCCAGCCACGGTGATAACTGGCGTGATTGACCACATGCATCAGCATCGCCCCGGCGCTCATGGTGCCGCTCTCGCCCGAGACAAATGTGAACTCGACGGGTTTATCGAGCGACGTCTCGCTTTGCCGGGCACTCCACCGGCAATACCAGTGATCGATCTCCTTTTGCGCCATGCGCAATTCAGCGAGGTCGGGATGCAGCAGATCGTGTGAGGTTTTGAAGCCGTGCCCTCGGCCTTCGAGGTGAGCCTGCCAGATGCAGTCCACGACGTAGATGTGGTTCAGGGTGCCGATCATGTTTTTGAACACCGACACCCGCTCTTTGTTGACCTCACCCGGCGGCAACGCGGCCAGGCTGTCAAAGAGGCGCTGATCGGCCCATTGCTTGTAATCGGCAAGCATGCGCGCAGTGCGTACGTTGATCATCAGAGTTCTCCCATTACGATGGGCGCACTGGCAAGCATAGCCCGCTCGGCGGGCGGCAGCGCAAAGGCTGATAACCGGCACTTCGCCGCAACACGGTTTTGGGTAGCAGCTGCCGAGCAGCGCGAGGCTGCGTTCGGCTGCGAAGCAGTCGTGAAATCAGACAACGCGGTGCATCAGAAAGACCGTGGGTTCAGGTTTTACGACTGCTGCGCAGCCGAACGGGGATAAATCCCCTCGCCACAGGGCTGCTCGGCAGCTGCTACAGGGAATGCGGAGTCAGATGGATCAGCACTCGATCCGCCAGTGCCAGGCAGCTGGTCAGACCCGGTGATTCAATGCCGAACAGGTTCACCAGCCCCGACCACCACGCATTCGATATCGACGCTTACTTGCTTGCGCTCCTTTCAAGCCCAAAAACTCAGAACGTTCCAGGGTAACTGCCGCCGTCCAGCAACAGGTTTTGCCCGGTGAGGAAACCGGCGTGGGCGCTGCAAATGAACGCGCAGTACGCACCGAACTCATCAGGCTGTCCGAAGCGCTGGGCCGGTACGTTTCTGCGCCGCTGTTCGCTAATGCTTTCGACGCTGGCACCATTGGCCTCGGCGGCGGCGCTCAGTGTCTTGTGCAACCGCTCGGTCTCAAACGGCCCGGGTAGCAGATTATTAATGGTCACGTTGTGCCCGGCCAGCCGCGACTGGCGCGCGAGCCCGGCGATGAATCCGGTCAATCCGCTACGGGCGCCGTTGGACAGGCCCAGCACATCAATCGGCGCTTTCACGGCCCCCGAAGTGATGTTGACGATGCGTCCGAACCCCCGCTCGGCCATGCCGTCGACGCATGCTTTGATCAGCTCAATGGGCGTGAGCATGTTGGCATCCAGCGCTTTCAGCCAGTCTTCGCGCTGCCAGTCGCGGAAGTCTCCGGGCGGCGGTCCACCGGCGTTGTTGATCAGGATATCAACCTGCGGGCACGCGGCCAGCACTTGCTCGCGCACCCGCGGATCGCTGATGTCGCCGGTCACCGTGCGCACATCAATGGACGGCGCCATGCTGCGCAATTGTTGGGACGCAGCTTGCAAGGCTTCGCTGCCGCGCGCGTTGATCACCAGGTTGACCCCCTCCTTCGCCAAGGCGCGAGCACAGGCCAGACCCAGCCCTTTGCTGGCCGCGCAGACGATCGCCCAGCGCCCCGAAATAGCCAAATCCATGATGTTGCTCCTGTGCCTGTCAAGTGGAGTAGTTGACGCAGGTTTCTACGTTACCACTGCGGGTATCAGTGAATCGCCACCGGGTTGATGTTGACCTGGGTTGAGCCCTTGTACAGCGGCTGTCCGAGTACAAACATGAATTCCCAGGCCTTGTCTTTCACCAGCGCACGGCTGTCGATCAGTTCAAGGTTGTAGATACCGTTTTTGGCCAGCATGAATTGGTTGACCGGGAACTCCTGGCCGTCTTTGGCCGGGTAGATTTCCGAAGCCCAGGTGTCACCGCCGAACGCGACGATCTGTTTGTCCGCCAGCCATTTGGCCGCGGCCATGCCGATCCCCGGTTCCACGGCGAGGAATTTCTCGTTGTCCTTGCCCAGCAGTTCCAGCCAACCGGTGTTGAACAGCACCACGTCACCCTTCTGAATGCTGATGCCTTGCAGGTCCAGGGCCTTCTGGATGTCGGCAACGCTGAACTCGGTTTTCTCCGGCACGATGGCGCTGCCGTATACGGCGGTCATGTCCAGCACCACGCCACGGGTGACGATGGGCGGGACTTTTTCGATGCCGAGTTTCTTCACCCCTTCAACGGTCACGAAGTCCGCGGCACGGTTACCGTTGTAATAGACGTTGTCGATGCCGATGTGGCCGATGCCGTTGAGTTGGGTACCGACGCCGGTCCAGCCGACCACCAGTTCATCATTGGAGGTGAATTTATTCGGCCCCATGGTGGTACCGCCCGCCTCGCCCGGCTGGATGTTGGTCAGGTGAAAACTGCGATGACGGAAGGCCGGCAGGGTTTTGTCGATGGGCACGGCCAGCGGGTAGGTTTTGCCGGTCTTGATCAGTTTGGAGGCGTTGATCACCGACTCGGCGTTCAACAGATTCAGTGCGCCGATTTCATCGTTGGCGCCGTATTTCGAGGGATACCACTTTTCAGCATCCGCAGCGTGAGCGGCATTGAGGGTGAACAACAGGGCAAATGGCAGTACCAATCGATTGAGCATGAGCGAGTCCTTGTGAGGTTGCAGTGGACCCAAGGTACGCAGCCCGTCTGTGGGGAAACAGACAGGTATGGGCAATACAATTGTTCTGGATTGTCACGAGTGACACCTGTAGGAGTGAGCCTGCTCGCGATGACGGCGGCACATTCAATAGATGCGCTAGCTGACAGATCGCTATCGCGAGCAGGCTCACTCCCACAAAAGCGGCGCGCTCCCACAGGGACATCTGACTGGAGTTACACCTTGGAGTCTCGCCGAGGGATTATCGCAATCGATTCTCTCGTTAATCACAGAACATGTAACTAACTGTCATTTAGCTGAACGAGTTCCAACTTCAATATTCGAATCCGCTGTTTTTTCCATTCAACTCGGCATTTAGCGGCCATTGAAGGTTGACTTCAGCGACCTCCCTGAGTAAATTGCCCGGGCCTTCTACGAAGGCCTTTTTTCAACTCACAAAAGAATCCAATGGACACAGTATCTAGTCGCTGTCGGGACACTGCGAATTTGCGGAACCTGGCACATAACCCAGTAAATGACGGGACTCGACTTTTCGGTCGGGTGAGCTGCGCTAGAGCTTGATGCTCCACCGTGACTTGCCTCACCGGCGTCCGTCCGGTCCAGAGGCATGTTATGAACTTCAAAACCACCGTAATGCCGGGCGTACGCGCCTTTGCATCGACCATGCGGGTCAAACTGTGCCGTGAGCGTCTATTGACGACTCGGGTCAGCGCCCCGTTCTCCACCCCTTCTTCCCCTGCCAAGGCACACCCTCGTGCCAACTGGCGCGTCTGCCCGATGACGGGCCGGCTTCAGCAACGCTGGAGCTTCGACGACAGCCCGGAACCACCGAGTCGGCGCATCGCGCGAATGTTCGGCCTGACCCTCGGGGCCCACACTTTCAGTTGATCTGAAGGCACTTCAAAGTCCTTCCCTCGACGTTTTCCTTAATACGGAATTCGGCAACTTCTTATTGCCTGTTAAACCATAAAATAGTTGGAGTTAGTTATGGACGAAGCCAGTAGACGGTTCGCTGCGCATCAACTTTCCATTGATACGCAGCGAACGTTAAAAACACAAGAAAACAACACTTTCGAAATTGATCGCCTGTTTGCGACTCGACATACATTCGCTCGCCTATGAATAGATGAGTGGGCTGTGTGTCGTGCCGCAAGACGGCGGCAGGAGCACACACAATGACGACTGTAAAAACTCCGGATATCCGCGCCAAAGGCGCCAGCAGCGACAACGCCAAACTGTCGATGCGTGCCGCCCGTGAAGCCCAAAACGGCCTGGCCGTGACCCTCGCCAACCTCAACGCCACCCCTGACGGTTTGACCGAACTTGAGGCCGAAGGCCGGCTGGCCCGCGCCGGCTTCAACGAAGTCGCCCACGACAAGCCGCCTCACGCCCTCGTCCAACTGCTCAAAGCCCTGAACAATCCCTTCATCTATGTCCTGCTGACCCTGGCCGGCATCAGTTTCTTCACCGACTACTGGCTGCCAATCAGCCAGGGCGAAGCCGACGAGGCGGACCTGACCAAGGTCATCATTATCATGACCATGGTCACCCTGAGCAGCCTGCTGCGGTTCTGGCAGGAATACCGCTCGGCCAAATCCGCCGAAGCTCTCAAAGCCATGGTGCGCACCACGGCGACCGTGCTGCGGCGTGGACAAAAGGGCAACGGCCCGGTGCTGCGCGAAGTGCCGATGCGCGAACTGGTGGCCGGCGACATCGTCCAGCTCAGCGCCGGCGACATGATCCCGGCGGACATCCGCCTGATCGAATCCCGCGACTTGTTCATAAGTCAGGCGGTGCTGACCGGCGAAGCCTTGCCCGTCGAGAAGTACGACACCCTGGGCGACGTCGCCCAGAAGTCAGCGACCTGCAACGCAGCCGATCAATCCAACCTGCTGGACCTGCCGAACATCTGCTTCATGGGCACCAACGTGGTCAGCGGCACCGCCAAAGCGGTGGTGGTCGCGACCGGCCCGCGCACCTACTTCGGCTCGCTGGCCAAAGCCATTGTCGGCTCGCGGGTGCAAACCGCATTCGATCGCGGGGTGAACAGCGTCAGCTGGTTGTTGATCCGCTTCATGCTAGTCATGGTGCCGATCGTGTTCCTGCTCAACGGATTCTCCAAGGGCGACTGGAGCGACGCATTCCTGTTTGCCCTGGCGGTCGCGGTCGGCCTGACCCCGGAAATGCTGCCGATGATTGTCAGCGCCAACCTGGCCAAGGGCGCGATGGCCATGGCCAAGCGCAAAGTGGTGGTCAAGCGCCTCAACGCAATCCAGAACTTCGGCTCGATGGACGTGCTGTGCACCGACAAGACCGGCACTCTGACGCAGGACAAAATCATTCTTGAACACCACGTCGACAGCAACGGTCGGCGCGATGACACGATCCTCGAACTGGCGTGGCTCAACAGCCATCACCAGAGCGGTCTGAAAAACCTGATGGACCAGGCCGTGGTGCAGTTCGCCAACGCGAATCCGAAGTTTCGCGTGCCGTTTGCCTACAGCAAGGTCGATGAGTTGCCGTTCGACTTCGTCCGTCGGCGCCTGTCGATCATCGTCAAGGACAGCCGCGACGATCACCTGATGGTGTGCAAAGGCGCGGTCGAGGAAATGCTGACCATCGCCAGCCACATTCATGAAAACGGCACGGTCGTGGCACTCGATGAACAGCGCCGCAAAGACCTGCTGGCCCTGGCCAACGAGTACAACGAGGACGGTTTCCGGGTGCTGCTGGTCGCCACCCGCGACATTCCGAAAGCGCAGAGCAAAAACCAGTACAACACCGCCGATGAACGCGAGCTGGTGATTCGCGGCTTCCTGACCTTTCTCGATCCACCGAAGGAAACCGCGGGCCCGGCGATTGCCGCACTGCGTGACATGGGCGTGACGGTCAAGGTGCTGACCGGCGACAACGCCGTGGTGACCTGCAAGATCTGCCGCGAAGTCGGGCTGGAGCCCGGCACGCCGCTGCTCGGGCCAGACATCGAGAACATGGACGACACCACCCTCAAGCTGCGGGTTGAAGAACGCACGGTGTTCGCCAAGCTGACGCCGCTGCAGAAATCCCGGGTGCTCAAGGCACTGCAGGCCAACGGTCACACCGTGGGTTTCCTCGGCGATGGCATCAACGACGCCCCTGCCCTGCGCGATGCCGATGTCGGCATTTCGGTGGACAGCGGCACCGACATCGCCAAGGAATCGGCCGACATCATTCTGCTGGAGAAGAGCCTGATGGTGCTGGAGGAAGGCGTGCTCAAGGGCCGCGAAACCTTCGGCAATATCATGAAGTACCTGAACATGACCGCCAGCTCCAACTTCGGCAACGTGTTCTCGGTGCTGGTGGCCAGTGCGTTCATTCCGTTCCTGCCGATGCTGTCGATCCACCTGTTGCTGCAAAACCTCATGTACGACATCTCTCAGCTGGCGCTGCCGTGGGACAAGATGGACAAGGAGTTCCTGCGCAAACCCCGCAAGTGGGACGCGAAGAACATTGGCCGTTTCATGCTATGGATCGGGCCGACCTCGTCAGTCTTCGACATCACCACCTTCGCCCTGATGTGGTACGTGTTCGCCGCCAACAGCGTGGAAATGCAGAGCCTGTTCCAGTCCGGCTGGTTCATCGAAGGGCTGCTGTCGCAGACGTTGGTGGTGCATATGTTGCGCACCCGGAAGATTCCGTTCTTCCAGAGCACGGCGGCGTTGCCGGTGATCCTGATGACCGGGTTGGTGATGGCGTTGGGTATCTACATTCCGTTCTCGCCACTGGGCACTTTGGTTGGCCTGCAACCGCTGCCGTGGGCGTACTTCCCTTGGCTGGTGGGCACCCTGCTCAGCTACTGCGTGTTCGCGCAGATCATGAAGACAATCTACATCCGCCGCTTCAAGCAGTGGTTCTGATGGCCTGACAAACCCAAATCACCTGAACACCACCAATCCCCTGTAGGAGCGAGCCTGCTCGCGATAGCTGACTGACATTCAAAAGAGATGTCGACTGATCCACCGCTATCGCGAGCAGGCTCACTCCTACAGGGGATGCGCTTAACCCTATCGAAAAAGGGAGAGTCCTGATGTCGGGAACTACTCTACTGATCAACCTCGCAGGCTCTATCGCACTCTTGCTGTGGGGCACTCACATGATTTCTTCGGCGTTGTTGCGCGGCTTCGGCACGCCGCTGCGCCAGTGCCTGGGCCACAACTTGAACAACCGCTGGATGGCCTTGCTCTCGGGTATCGGCATCACCGGAATCTTGCAAAGCAGCACCGCCGTCAGCCTGATGGCGACGTCGTTCACGGCCGCCGGCACCCTCGGTCTGGCGCCCGCGCTGGCGGTGATGCTCGGCGCCAATATCGGCTCGACCCTGGTGGTGCAACTGCTCAGCGTTGACGTTTCAATCCTCACGCCCATCGTGTTGCTGGCGGGTTTGATGGTGTTCCGTCTGCGCGATGACTCGCGCTATGAAAGCGTCGGCTGTGCGCTGATCGGTCTGGGGTTGATGCTCCTGGCCCTACGCATGCTCGGTGCGACACTGGCGGACGTCGAAGGCACGCCGGTCTTCCAGTTGATCATGCAGAGCCTGGACGGTGATCTGTTGATTGCGCTGCTGGTGGCGCTGATCCTCACCTGGCTGTGCCATTCCAGCGTGGCCGTGGTGTTGCTGATCGTCTCGCTCTCCGCTACCGGTATGCTGTCGGCCACCACCCTCGTCGCGCTGGTACTGGGCGTGAACATTGGCGGTGCGCTGCCCTCGGTCATCAATGCCGGTTCGAGCGTTGGCCGGCGTCTGCCGCTGGGCAATCTGCTGGTGCGTGCGGTCGGTGCCCTGGTGGTCTTGCCATTCGCCGGGCTGCTGGCCGAGCTGAAGCTTGAGCCGTCGGTGCTGGTGGTGTCCCTGCACAGCGGCTTCAATCTGCTGCTGGCGCTGGTGTTCATCGGCCTGACCGATGTACTCGCCAAATGGCTCACCCGGCTGCTGCCAGCGCCCGAGCGGGATGTCGATCCGGGCATGCCGCACTACCTCGACGAAGCGGGTCTGGAAGTGGCCAACATCGGCCTGTCCAACGCCGCCCGCGAAGCGTTGCGCATGGCCGACATGCTCTCGGCGATGCTCGACCGACTGGTGCAGCTGTTCCAGACCTCGGCGCCCGACTGTGCCGATGAAGTGCGGCGCATCGATCAGTCACTGGACCTGCTGGGCGCGGCCATTCGCGCTTATCTGGCGGACATCGGCAAGGAAGGCATCAGTGACAGCGACGCCGATCGCTCCCAGGAAATCCTGATGTTCGTGATCAACCTCGAACATGCCGCGGACATTCTTTCCAGCAGCCTGACGCAATTGGCCATGCGCCGGTTGCGCCGAGGCGAACAATTCTCGGCGTTCGAGCTGGGCAACATCGCCCCGCTGCACGATGCGCTGCTGGAAAGCCTGAGCCTGGCGATCACCGTGTTTCTGCGCGAAGACATTCCCACCGCGCACCATTTGATCCATCGCAAGGAGACCGTTAGAAGGCTCGAAGCACACGCCAGCCGCGAGCACTTTCGCAAGTTGCAGGAAGACAAAAATACCTGGGCGGAATCCGGCGACATCTTCCAGCGAGTCCTGCGCGATTACCGCCGCGTGCATCACCACATCGCCGCCCTGGGCTATCCGCTGCTGGAGCGTGCCGGTGAGCAAGCGGTTGAGAGCACCGATCTGGCCAAGGAAAACCCGTCATGCGCGTCTTGATCTGCGCGGGTCGCCATTACGCCGATAGCCGTCTGTGTCGTCGGGTCCTCGACGCCTTTCAGCGCATGCACCCGGTGCGCGTGCTGATCCATGGCGGCAATCAATACCTGGGCGGCGAAATCGAAGAGTGGGCGCGGGAACACGGCGCCGACATCGTGCGCTACCCGCCCAATTGGCAGCGCCACGGCAAGTCGGCTGAACGCCTGCGCAACCACTTCATGTTGCTCGACAGCCGACCGGACGTGGTGATCGCCCTGCCCGGCGGCGAAGACACCGAAGAACTGGTCGCCCAGGCCCGGACGGCCGGTTTGCAAACCTTATCGGTAGAGGATCGGGGCTGAGCCCCACTTCACAACGCGGTCCCGTAGCAGCTGTCGAGCCTGCGAGGCTGCGTTCGGCTGCGCAGCAGTCATAAGTCCGACTGATGCGGTCTGCCTGATGGACCGCAATCGCTGGTTTTACGACTGCTTCGCAGCCGAACGCAGCCTCGCGTTGCTCGGCAGCTGCTACGGGACCGCATTCGCTGCTCGCCATCAAAAAACTTCGAGGTATATCTCATGCAAAAACCAACTCGCCTGTTTACGTCCTTCATGCGCAGTCTGCCGCCCACCCAAAGCCGGGGCGTGCGACGTAACCTGCTGTTCGTCAGCCTCACCCTGGGCCTGATTTCATTGCTCAGCATCATCTCCAGCGCCAACGCTGCCGGCGGTGCCTATGCGGTGGATGACGCCGGGATCAACGCCCCCGGTGAGTGCAACATCGACGCCTGGTACCAGAACGGTCGGCACAATTCATCCAGCACCAGCGTGGTGTCACAGGACTGCACATTCAAAAGCCTGCCCAACGTGCAACTCGGCGCCGCCGTGCAGCACAACCGCGGTGACGGGGATTCAGAAACCCAGTTGAGCCCACAATTCAAGGCGCAACTATTCTCCCGGGAAGACCTTGGCCTGGCGTTGGCACTGGCAGGTTCGGCGCACTTCGCCTTCAATCGGGCCCATGCCTTCGATGGTGCCGACCTGAACCTGCCTTTCACCTACCAACCGCTCGCAACCCTGCGTCTGAACCTCAATGCCGGCTGGACCCACGCCTATGACGAGGGCGAGCAAAACCATCGCTGGACCTGGGGCACCGGCGTCGAATACGACCTGGCCCGCTCCCTGACGCTGATCGCTGAACGCTACGGCCAACACGGCGGAGAACAGGCATGGCAGGCCGGTCCGAGGCTGCATATCGGTGAGCGCATCGATGTCGATCTGGTGGTGGGACGCAACCTGACGGGGGAACGTGATCAGTGGCTGACCACTGGGGCAACGCTGCGGTTTTGAACGCTAACGGGCGCGGATAACGCATCAACAGGGAACTCCTGACGGTCGCCGCGCATCCTAAATAATGAGGTACTTCCTTTTTTGCTTCACGTTTTCAGAGGACACCGTCATGCGCCGTCTGATTATCCTGTCTTCCCTTTTGTTGTGTTTACCCTTCGGCTCTGCGATGGCCAAAGTGGACGCAGGCGATGTGGCCACCTCTGCCGGGGTTTCCGCATCGCTGTACTCGACGTTCAAGGACCACAAATTGGCGATTCCCGCCCGTGATGACGCCTCCAGCTTCATTGCCAGTGGCGGTACGATTCGCGGTGTGTACCTGGAGTCGGTGTTGAATCAGATTCGCCAGGCAAATCCAGGAATCAAAGCAAGCGACGAAGAGCTCGCCAGAGCGATCCTGATCCATGAAACCGTCGCTGGCGGCCAATGAAGGTTGAGGCAGGGCTCGCGCCACCCGGATAGTTTGCAGCCCTGCCTTGCTTCACCCCGAGGATAAGCGCGCCCACCCGGCCACCAGCGGCGCGCTGATGCTGACCCCGCCACACACCACAATCACCACATCATGGGCTTCGGCAATCGCCGGATGGTCCAGGTACGCCACCGCCAATGAAACACCGCACGCCGGCTCGACCAGTTGGCGCAGGTCGTTGGCATAACGCACCACGCCCATGATCGCCTCGTCATCACTGAGCACCACGCATTCGTGAGGAAATTCGAGAATGTGCTGCACCGGCCACGCGGCCACTTTTGCAGCGCCCAGCGATGTCGCGACGGTGTCGATGCGCGCCAATCTGACGGGATGCCCAGCCTCGATTGCAGCCGCGAAGGACGCCGCGCCCCGGGTTTCGCACGTAACGATCCGGCAGTCCTGGCGATGGTGCCGCATCAAACCGGTCAGGATGCCCGCCAACAAACCACCGCCGCCCACCGATGTCACCAGCGCATCAACTTGAGGACAGTCCTCGAGGACTTCATCAACCAGGGTGCTGTGCCCTTCCCACAACACGGGATGATCGAAGGCCGGCACGTATTCGGTATCCGCATCCTGTGAAAGCTCTTTCGCCCGTTGATTGGCCTCGTCCCAGACCTTGCCGTGAACGATCACCTCGGCACCGGTTTTCCTGATCCTGGCGCGGGTGGATTCCGGGGTGGTGTGCGGCACCACAATGCAGGCTTTCAACCCGAGGGCAGCGGCGGCCATGGCGGTGGCAAAACCGGCGTTGCCGCCGGAAGGACAGACGACTTTGCGTTTGCGCTGGGCCTTTGCCTGACTGCACAAAAGGCCCATGCCACGCAATTTGAACGAGCCGCTGGGTTGCAGGTTTTCCAGCTTGAGCCAAATGCGCCGGGTCGGCGTTGACAGGCCAGGGTGCAGAATCAAAGGCGTTCTGATGTGTAGCATCGCGAGCTCCCTTGGGCAGCACCGGCGTGTCGAGGTGTCGACGCGCCGGTGATGAATGATCCTTATCCAAGCTTAGTTCACCCTGCCCCACGGCTACCGTCTTACTGATAACGCGGTGCCGCCGATGAGTGGCCAAAAGACCCTGACAGCACTTGGCGCTGAGATTCGTAGGTGTCCCATTTGTCGGCCTCGTGCAAGCCCGGGATGGTCACCACTTCCCCTTTCTCCAGCCCTTTCAGCGCAGCATCGACCATCTCTTCGGCGGACATTACGATTTCTTGCGGCAGGTTTTCCACAGGGTTCCCGGCCTCGCTCCAGAAGTCGGTGGCGGTGGCGCCGGGCAACACTGCCTGGACGCGAATGCCTTTGTCGGCCAACTCATGGTGCATCGATTGGCTCAGGCCCAGCACGAATGCCTTGGTCCCGCCATAAACGCCGTTGAGGATTTCCGGAGCGATTGCGACGATGGAGGAAATGTTGATCACGGTGCCGGCGCCCCGTGCGACGAAGCCGGGCACCACGGCATAGGACAGACGCATCAGCGCGGTGATGTTGAGGGTGATCATGTCTTCCATGTCGTCCACCGGGCTGCCGAGTAACGGCATCACACCGCCAACCCCGGCGTTGTTGACCAGCAAGGTGATGCTCGCGTCATTGCGCAGAATGCTTTCAACCCGCAGCAGGCCCGCCTTGTCTTTCAGGTCGGCGGCGACTACTTCCACGGCGCGGCCGGTTTCGTTGCTCAGGTGGTTGGCCAGCGCGTTGAGTTTGCCTTGGCTGCGGGCGACCAGAATCAGGTCATAACCCTGCCGGGCGAGACGGTCGGCATAGACCGCGCCGATGCCCGAAGAAGCGCCAGTGATCAGTGCAGTGCCTTTGGATGAGAGAGCCATGTGCAATTTCCTTCACAGTGAGGCGATAAGGTCGCCGGGTGTGAACAGTTATAAATTGACTCACGCTCGTCTCAAATGACGTTTAAAGTACGTTTTCAGGACACAGGCCTTTGAGGGCATCATCATGACTTCTGTCGCGTTCGTGGTTTTCGAGGGTTTCCAGTCCATGGCGCTGGCGGCCATGCCGGTGTTCGAGTACGCCAACTTCAGCGCCGGTGAAGCGCTTTATGAGGTAAGCGTGATCTCTGAGGATGGCCGCGCCCTACGGGCTTCCGGTGGCTTGAGTGTCGGCACCCAGGCGTTTGATGAGCGGGTGTTCGATACGGTGATCGTGGTCGGTGGTGATTCGATCCTCGAGCAGGCGCCCGAAGGTGTGCTTGCTTACCTGCGCGACAGCGTGAAGACCGCACGGCGCACGGCATCGATCTGTTCGGGGGCATTCGTGCTGGCCCAGGCCGGTCTGCTCGACGGACGGCGGGCGACCACGCATTGGGCGTACGCGCGGGACCTGCAAGCGCGGTTTCCATCGATCAAAGTGGAAGAGGACCGTATTTACGTGATCGACGGTGCCATCTGGACCTCCGCCGGCATGACCGCAGGCATCGACCTGGCGCTGGCCATGGTCGAAAAAGACCATGGCGCCGAACTGGCCCGTTCCGTCGCGCAGAAGCTGGTGATGTACCAGCGCCGCGCGGGTGGCCAGTCGCAGCATTCGGCATTGCTGGAACTGGAGCCCAAATCCGACCGCATACAAACCGTCCTCGGCTACGCCCGGGAACACCTGACATCCGCGTTGTCGGTGGAGCAACTGGCGGAGGTGGCACGCCTCAGTCCACGGCAATTTAGCCGGACCTTTCGCGCCGAGACCGGGCAGTCCCCGGCCAAAGCCATCGAAAACCTGCGCCTGGAAGCGGCGCGACAGATGCTCGAACGCGGGCGCCTGACCCTCGACCAGATTGCCGCCGAGGCTGGCTTCACTGACCGTCGCCGCATGCGCGAAGCCTTCCTTCGGGCATTCGGCCAGCCGCCGCAGGTGATTCGGCGTAATGCCAGGTCGCAGATGACGGCGTGAGTGTTAGTGAATGCGCGGGAAGCGCAGGTCTTGCATGCCGAGGAAACCGACGCCGCAGGCCAGCATCGATGGGTTCACACGCCCCTCCTTTCGCCCGACTGAACCGTTCGGTGAAGCTAGCGCAATCCGGTGGATTAGCATGACCCTCTACACTGAAGACATCGGTTAAAAGCAGGAATGGGTGCCCATGAAAATCTCGGCCAGGCTGGCGTTTTTCGCCATCGTCTCCACCCTCGCCTACCTCGGTCTCGCGTTGTGGGGGCTGGGCGGTTTTGCGGCGTTTTTCGCGCATGCGCCGCTGGTGGTCGTTGCCATCGCAACGCTGGTAATGGTCGTTGCCTCGCTGTTCACCGAGGTCAATCTGAGCTCCGGGTAACGTGAAGACCGGGCCAACCGTTGGGTGCTGCCGGCGTTCGGCGTCATCGGATTGTTGAGTGGGTATCTGCCGGCGTACACCGACCGCATCGACTTCTGGACCTTCGGTGGCGAGGGGGTGCGCTGGCTGGGGGCTTTGCTGTTCATCGTCGGCGGCGCGCTACGGATGTGGCCGGTGTTTGTGCTGGGCAAGCGTTTCAGCGGGTTGGTGGCGATTCAACCGGGGCACAGTCTGGTCACCGACGGGATTTATCGCCGTTTGCGCAACCCCAGTTATCTGGGGATGTTGGTTATCGCTGTAGGCTGGGCACTGGCGTTTCGTTCTGGGGTCGGGTTGTTGCTGGCGGCGCTGACGGTGATTCCACTGATCGCCCGGATTCACTCCGAAGAGGCGCTGCTGAGGGCGCAGTTTGGCGGTGAGTATGAGGCGTACTGCGCCCGTAGCTGGCGGTTGATTCCCGGGGTTTACTGAAACAACACAACCCCAAATGTGGGAGTGAGCCTGCTCGCGATAGCGGTCTTTCAGTCACATAAATGCTGAATGTGTCATCGCTATCGCGAGCAGGCTCACTCCCACATTTTAGATTTTTGTCAGGTGGATAAGGTTGTCGGGGGCCACTTGCGCCGCAACCGAGTCGTAACTCGCCAGCGTGGCATGCGCCGTCTGAATCGGATGGTCATGTGTCGAGGTGATGATCACGAGGTCCGCCCCAGCCGCCTCTGCTGCAAGAATCCCTACAGCGGCATCTTCAAAGATCAGGCAATCAGTCACCTCAACCCCCAACCGTTGAGCCGCCAGGCGATAGCCCGCAGGGTCCGGTTTGCCGGCACTGACATCTTCGGCCGTGACCATGACATCTGGCTCGGGAATCCCCGCCGCCGCCATCCGACGCAATGCCAGCGCCCTCGGTGCGGAGGTAACGATTGCCCATTGATTGGCCGGCAAGGACCTGAGGAAATTCGCCGCGCCGGACACCTCGACAATCCCCTCCACGTCCTCGATTTCCGCCTCGGTAATCCACAACGCTTGTGCCTCGGCATCCACCCCGGGCAAGGCCAGACGGTTGATGGTGTCGATGGCGCGGGCGCCGTGAATGGTCGGCAGGAACGACTCGACATCCACCCCGTGGCGCAAGGCCCAAGTGGTCCAGATCCGCTCGGCGGCGGCGATGGAGTTGAGGACGGTGCCGTCCATGTCGAACAGGAACGCGCGATACGGCGTATTAAAAACGGAATCGTGGGCAGACAAGGATGGGCTTCCTTCGTGTGTCAGGCAGGTCCGTCAATGTACACGACCTACAGCGACCGTCGCGACTTGAAGGCCCCATCGACACAATCCAGCAGTTGGCCCAACGCCCAGGGTTTCTTGATAAAAGACACTTCATGCCGCACCCCGGAGGATTCGGGGGTTTCATATCCGGACATGATCATGATCGGCTTGTCCGGCCAGCGATCGCCGAACTGGTTGGCCAGATCCGCGCCGTTGAGTCTGCCGGGCATGGTGATGTCCGTCAGCAACAGACCCACCTCGTTCGCGTGCAACTCCAGGTACACCGATGCGGCGTCCGCGCTGACTTGCGGTTCTACCTTGAAACCTTCTTCCTGAAGAATTTCACAGAGAAACTCCAGAATCAGCGGGTCATCTTCAACCACAAGAATCAACCCGCCTGGAAGCTGCTCGCCCGCCATCGATATTGGACACATGACTTTGCCACTCCCTGATTGCCTAATGATTTCGCGGCTCAAATCCGCTGCTTACAGGTATGAGCAGCGGACTCGGCGGAAATTCATTTTTGATACAGGAAGATGACAAATCAGGCGTCTTGCAGAATAAGATCAGCGCCTTTCTCCGCCACCATCAGCACTGCCGCGTGGGTATTGCCAGAGGTTACGTTGGGGAAAATCGACGCATCAACAATACGCAAACCCTCCAGACCATGGACTTTGAGGCGCTTGTCGACCACCGAGTGCTGCTCGTCCGCGCCCATCGCGCAGGAACCGCACAGGTGATAAATCGAACCGCTGTTTTCCCGAAAGTACTGCAGCATCTGTTCGTCGCTTTCGATGGCCGGACCGGGCAACACTTCTTCGACTGTGATGCCTTTGAGCGCCGGCGCCTGCATGATTTTGCGCATCAGGCGACTGCCCTGAATCACCTCGTCGATGTCCTTTTGCGTGCTCAGGTAATTCGGGTCGATCAGCGCGGCGTCCCGTGGGTTTTTCGAAGCAATCTCGATGTGTCCGCGACTGGTCGGCCGGCACGGGTTAAAGCACAGCAGGAAGCCTGAGTACGGTTCGGGCTTGAGGCTGGCCTTGTTGTTTTTCGGAATCTGGTACGACAACGGGTTGAAGTACAGCTGCAGATTCGGGTTGGCTTGCTGTTCGTTGCCACGGAAGAATCCGCCGGCCTGATTGACGCTCATCGCCAGTGCGCCCTTGCGGGTAAACAGGTATTTGAGACCCAGCTTGAACTGACCGAACAGCGAGCTGAGTTGGTCATTGAGCGTCGGGATGTTGGCCTTGTAGTAATAGCTGGCGCACAGGTGGTCTTGCAGGTTCTGCCCCACCGCCGGCAGGTGTTTGACCAGCGGGATGTTGTGTTTGGCCAGCAGCGCCTGATCCGCGACGCCGGACAATTGCAGAATCTTCGGCGTGTCCACGGCGCCAGCGCAAAGAATGACTTCCTTGTTGGCGGCGAAGGTGCGCACTACGCCGTGCTGGGTGATGGAAATACCGGTCGCACGACCGCTGTCGAACAACACCCGATCCACCAGCGCGTAATGCTCGACCGTCAGGTTCGGCCGACTCAATGCCGGATGCAGATGGGCAAAACTGCTGGAGCAGCGTTGGCCGTTGCGGGTGTTGACGTCGTAGATCCCCGAGCCTTCGAACTTCGGCCCGTTGAAATCATCACTGTGCGGATAGCCGAGTTCGTCGCAGCCCTTGAGGAACACATCGCAGATGGGATGGGTCTGGCCCTTCATCGGGGTGATGCTGATCGGACCGCTGCCGCCGTGGTATTCGCTGTCGCCCAGCGGATGGTTTTCCAGTTTGCGGAAGTACGGCAGCACATCCTTGAAGCCCCAACCCTCGTTGCCGTTGGCCGCCCAGTCGTCGAAGTCATGGGCCTGGCCACGGACATAGATCATCGCGTTGATCGAGCCCGAGCCGCCCTGCACTTTTCCGCGCGGGGCGTAGATTTCGCGGTTGTTCAGCTGTTTTTGCGGCTGGCTGTAGTACATCCAGTTAAAGGTCGGGTTGTAATACATTTTGGCGAAGCCGACCGGAATCTTGAACCACAGGGAACTGTCCTTGCCGCCCGCTTCCAGCAGCAGCACCGAGTATTTCCCGGAAGCCGACAGCCGATTGGCAAGAATGCAGCCTGCGGCGCCAGCGCCAGCGATGATGTAGTCGTAAGTCATGCACGGTTACCGCGTAAGTCGTTGTACAAAATTCGAATGAACGAGGCGTTCCTGTGGGAGCTAGCCTGCTGGCGATGACGGTGTGATATTCAACATCAATGTCGACTGATTCACCGCTATCGCCAGCAGGCTGGCTCCTACAGTAGCTGCGCCTGCCCCGTCAGCCTCGGGCTGGCGATGTGTCTTTGACGTCAGCCGGGGTCGGCGCCATTTGCAGGTGCAGGCGCTCGCCGGTGTACGGCGAATGCTTGCGCACCACGTCCATGTTCAACTCCACACCCAGGCCCGGCTCGGTGGACGGAATGATGTAGCCGTCCTCCCATTGCAGCGGCTTGGTCAGGACTTCGGCGTGGAAACCGCCCCAGGTCATGATGCTTTCCTGGATCAGGAAGTTCGGCGTACAGGTGGCCAACTGGAAACTCGCCGCCGCGCCAATCGGCCCGTTGTAGAGGTGCGGTGCGATTTGCGCGTAATAAGCCTCGGCCATGCTGGCGATCTTTTTCGCTTCCAGCAGACCGCCGCAACGGGCGACGTTCATCTGCAGAATCGACGCACCACCGGCCTGCAGCAGCTTGAAGAATTCGTATTTGGTGGTCAGGCGTTCGCCGGTGGCAATCGGGATGCTGGTCTTGGCCGCGACTTGCGCCATGGCCTCTTCCTGCCCCGGTGGCACCGGTTCTTCGAACCACAGCGGGTCGTACTTTTCCAGACGCTTGGCCAGGCGGATTGCCGAGGACGGCACCATCTGCCCATGGGTGCCAAACAGCAGGTCACACTTGTCGCCCACCGCTTCGCGGATCTTGCGGCAGAAGGTTTCGCAGCGTTCCAGCACTTCCAGAGAGATCTGGTGCCCGGAGTACGCGGTGTACGGCCCGGCCGGGTCGAACTTCACGGCGGTGAAACCTTTGTTCATGTTCTCGATCGCGCACTCGGCCGCCAGGTCCGGGTCGTCGTAGTCGTACTCGCCCTTGCTGTTGACCGGGTACAGGTAGGTGTAGGAACGCAAACGTTCGTTGACCTTGCCGCCCAGCAGTTCATACACCGGCTTGTTCGCTGCTTTGCCGATGATGTCCCAGCACGCCATCTCCAGGCCGCTGACTACGCCCATCATGGTCAGGTCCGGACGCTGGGTGAAACCGCTCGAATAGGCCTGACGGAAGAAGCGTTCGATGTGGTGCGGGTCGTGGTTGAGCAGGTAGCGCTCGAACACGTCTTCGATGATCGGCAGCATGGCTTTCGGGCCGAAGGTCGCAGCGTAGATTTCGCCCACGCCTTCGATGCCGCAATCGGTCTTGAGCTTGACGAACAGCCAGTACATGCCGCCGATATGCGGTGGCGGTACGGCAACGATATGGGTTTCAAGGGCGACGATTTTCATCTCAGGCACCTGTCTTGTTCAAAGTTTTGCGGTTGATTCGAGCGCGCAGGGTCAGGGCCGCCAGGGTTCCGAGCAGGCCGACGAAAGCGATGTAGCCGAAATACAGTTTGTAACCAGGGGCTCCCGGGAAATGTTCGGTGAGGTAGCCATTGATCAAGGGAATGAACGCGTCCGGCAAATAACCGACCACCGAAACAATGCCGATAGCGAGGCCGGTGATGCGCAGCGGAATGTTGCAGGTATCGAGGATCGCCCAGTACAAGCCGCGAATCGCGTAGGTCATCAGGCCGATAAAGATCACCGTACCGATCAGCAAGCCCATGCTGTTGAGCGCCGGGAATACGATCAGGCCGACCATCGCCAGGGTCGCGAGGAACAGCGCCACGATCAGCACCGAAATGTTCGAGAACTTGTCACCCAGCCAGCCACCGCCGATACCGCCGATGGGGCGCATCCACAATTTGATGGTGGTGATGGTGCCGGCCATGACCGCAGTCATGCCGCCGCCTTGCAAGTAGTCGGAGAAGCTGTAGGTGGCCCAGAAGATGTGGTAACCGCAGAACACGATGGCCGTCACCAGCCACAGCTCGGGGATTTTCACCAGGGTCGTCAGATCGCTGAGCAGGTTGTACTTGCCCTTCTCCACCGCCGCCGTGTCTTCCATGGACTTCGGATCCTTGATCAACACCAGCACACAGCCGATGGCGATACAGGTGAAGGCATAGAGGTAGACCACGTGTTTGAAACCTTCAGCGGCTGACTCGCCGCGGGTTTCGGTGGCGAAGGCAAACAGCCCCAGCGCGACGGTCGCCAGCAAGGCTTCGACCAGCCCGCGACCGCCATCGAGGATGCCAAAGAACCGGCCTTGTTCAGTGTGATGAGCGATCATCTTCACGCGTTTGAGCACCGAGGCCCAGAACGTCAGGCCGGTGGTCAGGCCCCAGCAACCGAAGATGATCATCAACCCGGTCATCGACGGCGCGGTGGAATACCAAAGGCCCAAGGCGCCGGTAGCGACCAGCGAAAAGAAGATCAGAAAACGCGGGGCTATGCGGTCGGCCAGCCAACCGCTGGGCAAATAGCTGAGCAGGAAAATCGTGCCGAGCATCGAGTACAGATAACCCAGCTCGCTGTGGTTGATCTGGAACACTTCGAGCATGGTGGTCTGGTAGACCTGGCGCAAGTACAGGATCGGATAGATCGCACCGGCGGCCAGCACCAATAGCATCAGTTGGAAATAGCGACTTCCCTTGTCACTGTGGCTTTTTGAACCCGCGTTCGAACCCTGAACAGCGGCAGCAGTGGATGCATGCTTGGACATCTAGGAGACCTCGGGCAGCCCGGTGGTCCGGGCGCCCCTGATAATTGTTTTTATGGGTGCAGCGTGAGGCGTGTTGCGGGCGGATCAATATTTCATGACCACCAGACGGGTCTGGGTGAATTCGAGCATGCCGTGCTTGCCATCGTCGCCGCCCAGGCCCGAGCGTTTCCAGCCGGCGTGGAAGCCCTGGTACGGGTCCGCCGGGGTGCGATTGACGTACAACTCGCCGGCCTCGATGGCGTTGGCGACTTTCATCGTGGTGCGGTAGTTCTCGGTGTACAGCACCGAAGACAGGCCGAACTGATGGTCGTTGGCCATGGCCAGCGCTTCGTCGATGTCGCGGTACTTGAGCACCGGCAGCACCGGGCCGAAGATTTCTTCCTGGATGATTTCCATGTCCTGGCGGCAGCCGCTGAGCAGGGTCGGCGGGTAGAAATGGCCCTTGCCTTGCGGCAGCACACCGCCCGTTTCCAGTACAGCACCGGCAGCGATGGCGCGCTCGACCATGGCGTGAATGTTCTGTTGCGAGCTGGCGTTGACCAACGGGCCCATCAGGTTCGCATCGGTGGCGCGGTCGCCGAACTTCACGGCGCTGATTTTGGCTTTCAGCAGGGCGAGGAACTGTTCATAGACGCTTTCCTGCACATAGACCCGCTCGACCGCCGTGCACAATTGGCCGCAGTGAGTGGTCTTGGAGGCAACGATCGCGGTAGCGGCGGCTTCAAGGTCGGCGTCGGCTTCGATGATCGCCGGGGTCTTGCCGCCCAACTCCAGCGACGGCTTGGCGATGTTGGCCTTGCAGTAATCGAGCACAATGCGCCCGGCGTTGACGCTGCCGGTCAGGGTGATCAAACCGACGGCTTTGTGCGTGCAAACAGCGGCGGCCGTGGCGTGATCCATGGTCAGGATGTTCACCACACCGGCCGGCAAACCGGATTTCTGCACTGCCTTGGCGATTTCGAACGCCGAAGTCGGAGTGTTGTTGCTCGGTCGCACCACCACGGTGTTGCCGGCAATCAACGCCGGGGCGATTTTTCGTAGCAACGTATAGACCGGGTAATTGAACGGAATCAGGCACGCGACCACGCCAATCGGCTCGCGGTGCAGGAACAGGTTTTCGTTCGAGGTGTCGCTGGGAATGATTTCGCCTTCGATGCGGCGCGCCCATTCAGCGTGGTAACGGGTGATCTGCGCCGCATAGCGGGCTTCATTGCAGGCATCGACAACGCTCTTGCCAGATTCGGCGGCCAGGGCGGCGCCGATGTTTTCGGCGCAGGCATCAAGGGCGTCGGCGAAGGAACGCAGGTGTTCGGCGCGTTCGATGCTGGTGAGTTTGCCCCAGGTTTTCTGGGCTGCAGCGGCGGCTTCGACCGCATGGGTCGCTTCATCGGCGGTCGCGGCCGAGACGTGGCCAACCAGCGCTTCGGTTGCCGGGTTGAACACTGCGATCAGCGCTTGGCTGGCAGGTTCAATGAAGTGACCGTTAACAAAATTTCGCTCGAGTCGCATGTGCATCGCCCATCGTTGTTTTTATCCAGTGAGATGCAGTCTTGGCATCTGGACCGAGTTGAACAAACGATTTATTGAGCGATGTAACATTCGAAAAATGCAGATTACTCCAAAAATCGATGCGATCCCCTGTAGGAGTGAGCCTGCTCGCGATGGCGGAGTGTCAGGCGATGAAGTTGTCGACTGATACACCGCCATCGCGAGCAGGCTCACTCCTACAGGGGGGGAGTAGATTAGAGGGCGGCGGTCGAGGGCTCGAGCTGGCGTTGCGCCAACCAGATTTCTTCCTGCAACCACTGGCTGAACACCTGCAATTGCGGCATCAGCGTCTGCTCCGGCCGGGTCACCAGCCAGTAGGACTGATGACCTTCCACGTGCACGTTCAGCACTTGGGTCAACTGCCCGCAGGCCAGTTCCGAGGCGACCATGTGCCAATCGGCGATGGTGATGCCCAACCCGTCGATGGCCGCGCGGATCGCCAGGTCCAGCAAATCGAATTCATAGCCGCCCTGGGTATCGACACCGGTGATGCGCGCCGCGTCCAGCCAGTGTTTCCAGGTCAGGTAGCGCTGGTCCTCCCGGGCCAGTACGTGCAGCAGGGTCAGGCGATTGAGATCAATACCCTGCCCGCTCCACTCCCGCGCATACAAGGACGGCGCGCATACCGCGATGTGCCGTTCCTGGATCAGCAGCGAGCTGTCCAGCCCGTCCCATTCGCCATCACCAAAACGGATCGCGCAATCCAGCGTGCTGGTCTCGGCCAGGCTGTCCTGCAAACGAGTGGTGATGCTCAATTCCAGTTCCGGATGCTTTTCCCGCAGGCGTCCCAGGCGCGGCATCAGCCAGCGATTGGTGAAGGTCGGCGGCGCGTTGATGTGCAGGCGATTGGAATGGGTTTTCTGCTGGATGCTGCGCACGGTCAGTTCGATCTTGTCGAAGGATTGATGCAGCGCCCGCAGCAGGATTCGCCCTGCGCTCGTCAGTTCGAGGTGATGGTGGCGGCGCTCCAGCAACGTCTCTTCGAGCTGTTCTTCAAGCTGACGCACCTGGCGACTGACGGCGCTCTGGGTCACGTTCAACAACTCGGCGGCGCGGGTGAAGCTGCCCGTGCTGCCAGCCACTTCAAAGGCTTTCAGCGCGTTGAGGCCGGGCATTTTTCGTTTCATGGAGGGCTCTCAAGACCAATGACAAGACGCAAAGCATCCCACGCCTGTCGCGCATTGTCCTACAGGATTTTCTCAGTAACATGCATTTGGCGAAGGTTCTCTCACATTTTTTATCGTTTGTTCAACGCATCGCTGATCGCAAGACTGGCCGGCATCTCTAATAAAAATAACCGAGAGCCGCCCCATGCACTTCCCTGCTTCCCTGCGCCTAAGTTCATCTTGCCTCGCTCTACTCTGCACGTTTGCGGCGCCCGCCATGGCGGTACAAGTGACCGACAACCTGGACCTCGGCGGAGCCATTCGTGCCCGCTGGGATTACGACCCGGACCGTGACATTCAGAAGTTCGGCCTGGACACGGTGTTTCTCAGCGCCAAATACAACTCCGACACCTGGATCGGTGAGGCTCAGTACCGTTTCTACGGGCGGTCCTACCCTTACCAGTACACCAAAAACTACGGCGATATTCGCTTCGCCAAGTTCGCCTGGGCTGGCTACAAGTTCAATCCAGACCAGCAGGTACAGGTGGGTTTGAACACGGTGCCATTTGGTTTGCAGCCGTACTTCGGCAGCACGTTCTACGAAACCCTGGGTAACGTCATCGGCCTGGAGGATGTGCAACAGATCGGCGCCAAGTACATCCAGCAAAGCGGTGACTGGAACCTTCAGGCCGGCTACTACCTGCGTCCGGCCTGGCAGGGTAAAGGCACCAGCAAAGGCGTGACCTATTCCAGCGTGGTCTCTGGCGCCGACAGCTACGTGGCCGATGGCAGCGACAACCAGGAACGCAATACCGTGGTGTTGCGAGTGGCCAGGGCCCTGGACCTGGGCTCATGGAAATCCGAAGTGGGCCTTTCCGGCCTGAGCTCCACCCTGGAAAACAAAGACACCGGCAACGATGGTCGGCGCAATGCGGTGGCCGTGCATTACCTGGGTAAAAACGGTCCATGGGGTGTTCAGCTGCAAGCGGCACGTCAGCAGATGTCCCCGCGTAACGCCGGCACGGACGAACTGGTGACGCTGGGCGGTTACGACGGCACCTACAACGTCGCCAGTCGCGGCAATCTGTATGTGGCGGATGTGAGTTATGACGTCGCCGGCAAATACCTGTTCGATCAGGTCAGCGGCGTGAAGCTGTACGCCAACTACAGCGCCTTCGATAAATCTGCCGACGACTTCAAGACCTCGCAGCGAATGATTTTTGGCACCTCGTTCTCGTTGAGCAAACTGTGGATCGCGACGGAATGGATCTACGGCAAGAACGATCCGTACATCGGCGGTAGCAGCTACACCCAGAGTCTGGGGGCTGGCGGTAGCGACCAGTGGGAAAACCAGTTGTACATGAACATTGGGTATTACTTCTGATCCGGCGTTTTTGGCGTCCTTGAGGACGCCTTCGCGGGCAAGCCTCGCTCCTACAGTTGATCGCCCCCCCTGTAGGAACAGCCTTGCCCGCGAAGACGTCAGCCCAAACAACACTTGCATAAGCCCATTTCCAATAGTCAGATAGGCCCTACAGAACAATCACCATCCCGACAAAAACAATAAACCGACCCGAAATACCACCCGAGGCCGGTGCGGAGCCCTCCTCCCATGCGTCAACTGCCCTCGCTCAACATGCTGCGTGTCTTCGAAGAAGTCGCACGGCATCGCAGTTTCAGCCAGGCCGCCCTGGGCCTCAACGTCACTCAAGGTGCCGTCAGTCGCCAGATCAAACAGCTCGAAGACTACCTCGGCGTGGCACTCTTCATACGTACGCCCCAAGGCTTGTCACTGACCGAAACCGGCACAGCCCTCTCCCCGCATCTGGCGGAAGCCTTCGACCACATCGAACGCGCCCTGCAAGCCGTGCGCGTGCCGAACTTGCGTCAGCGCCTGCGTATTCTCGCGCCACCGACCTGGGCCACGCGCTGGTTGTCGGCGCACCTGCGAGTGTTCTGCCAACGCTACCCGGACATCAGCCTGAGCGTGACCAACCAGGCCAGCCACGACAACCTCGCAGAAATCGATTGCCACATCCGCTTCGGCCTCGAAGCCGCCAGCCATTGCAGCAGTCAGTTGCTGGTGATGGAACGTCACATCGCAGTGGCCAGCCCGGAGCTGTTCAACGACGGGCAAGCCCCGGATCTGCGGCAGTTTCCGTTGCTGCACATCTTGCACGACGGCAAGCGTTTAAAGGTCTGGGAGAACTGGCTGGCCGCGATGGGCCGGGACGATGTGGATGCCGGGCAAGGCCTGGAATTCAGCACCCTGGATCAGGTTATCCACACCGCGCTGGCGGGCGGTGGATTGGCGGTGATTGATCGGCAGATGATCGAGAAGGAACTGGCCAATGGCAGTTTGTTGCCGATCACCCCGGTGGAAGTGATCGGGCCATATGGGTATTGGCTGGATGTGGCGAACGACAAGCAAGGGTTGTCGAAAGTGCGGTTGTTTACGCAGTGGTTGGAACTGGTCAGTAATCCCTGAAGCCACACAACCTGTAGCAGCTGCCGAGCCCGCGAGGCTGCGTCCGGGTGCGAAGCAGTCGTAAACCCTGAATACGCGGTTTGTCTGAAGCACCGCGGTACATGGTTTTACGACTGCTTCGCACCCGGACGCAGCCTCGCAGGCTCGACAGCTGCTACAGAAGACGGTGGTGAGCCTCGTTTAGACCGGTGCTGCGACTTTCACGGCGACCGACGCACTTCCTTCCACCGGACTCTGCGCCTTGCACGCCTGGCTCAGCGTCAACGATTTAGTCTCCGGCGCCCAGGCCCAGGACAGCAACGCCCCAAGCGCCAGAATCGCCGCCAGAATGCCCATTGTCGGGCTCAAGCCAATCCCCGCTACGCTCACCGGCAACAGGAACGTGCTCACCGCCGAGCCCAAACGGCTGACGGCAGTCGCCAGGCCAATCCCGCTGGCCCGCACTTCAGTCGGGAAGCTCTCGGCCGGGAATACCCCCACCAGGTTGCTCACCGCCGACAACACCAGGGTAAACAAGCCAAACACCAACACCATCAAGAACGCCGCGCTACTCGGCAACACCGCCAACATGAATAACGCGACGGCCAGGATAATGAACGAGTTGATCAAGAACCCCCGGCGGGAGAATTTGATCGTGCACCAGATCCCGATCAGCGCACCGAGGATCAGCAGCATGTTAAGCATCAGCTCAGTGCCGAAGCCTTCGGCCAGGCCCATCTTCTGCAGAATCGACGGCAGGAAGGTGTAAATGGCGAAGTACGGCATCACGATGCAAACGAAGAACAGGCAGTTGAACGCGGTGCGTTTGCGGTATTCACGGCTGAACAGCACGGCGTAGCCGGAACGGGTTTCGGTGGATTGGGTTTCGTCTAGCTCAACGTTGTCACCCAGGTGTTTTTTGACGATCGCTCGCGCCTCGGCGATTCGGCCCTGGTTCACCAGCCAGCGAGGCGACTCTGGAGTACCAATGCGGGCAATCAGGATCAACGCCGCCGGGATGGCCGACGAGGCCAGCATCCAGCGCCAGGCATCGTCGCCAAGGCTGAGCATGGCGGTGCCGACGAAGGTGGCCGCGACGTAGCCGAAGGTCCAGATCACGCTGAACGAACCGAGCAGCACACCGCGATGTTTCTTCGGTGCGAACTCGGCCAGCATGGCGTGGCCGACGCTGAAGTCACCCCCTAGCCCGATACCGATCAACACCCGGCAGAGAAACAAGCCCATGGCTGTCTCGGCGTAGAACTGCATGACCGAGGCAATGGTGATCAGCACGAAGCTGACCAGGAAGATTTTCTGCCGGCCGACCTTGTCGGAAATCCAGCCGAAAAACAGACTGCCGAGAAACAGACCGATCAGTGCCGAAGCGCCGATCAATCCTTGCCAGAATGCGTCCAGCTGCATTTGCGGACTGAGCAACGTGAACGCGATTCCGATCAGGCCGAGGATGTAGCCGTCGGTGAAGTGCGCGCCAAAGGTCAGTCCGGCGATTTTGAGGTGGAAGCGCCCGATGGGCAGGTCGTCGATTTTTACCGGTTGTACGGACATGTAAGTCTCCAATTGTTGTTATTGACGGAGAAATGAAACCGATAGCTTTTAGCCCCTGTAGGAGCGAGGCTTGCCCACGAAGCCGGTGTGTCAGCCAACATCTGTATTGACCCGACACACCGCCTTCGCGGGCAAGCCTCGCTCCTACAGGGGGTTGGTGGCGTTACAGGCCGCCCATCAGCAGGTATTTGATTTCCAGGTAGTCATCCAGACCGTACTTCGAACCTTCGCGCCCCAGGCCCGATTCCTTGATGCCACCGAACGGCGCCACTTCCGTGGAAATGATCCCTTCGTTGATTCCGACCATGCCGGCTTCCAGGCCTTCGGCCACGCGCCAGACGCGGCCGATGTCGCGGCTGTAAAAGTAAGCGGACAAACCGTAGGGCGTGTCGTTGGCCTTTTGCAGCACTTCGGCTTCGTCCTTGAAGCGGAAACACGCCGCCACCGGCCCGAAGGTTTCGTCCTGGGCGATCAGCATGTCGCTGTTGGCTTGCGCGAGGATGGTCGGCTCATAAAAAGTGCCGCCGAGCGCATGGCGACGGCCGCCGCACAACAGCGTCGCGCCCTTCTGCAGCGCGTCGCTTACGTGCAGTTCAACCTTGGCCAGCGCCGCCGCATTGATCAGCGGACCTTGCTCGGTCTCCCCGTCCAGCGCACTGCCGACCCGCATCGCCGCCACGGCTTCGGCCAGCTTGCCGGTGAAGGCTTCGTACACGCCGTCCTGAATGAAAAAGCGGTTCACGCAGACGCAGGTTTGCCCGGTGTTGCGGAATTTCGAGGCCATGGCGCCTTTGACGGCGGCGTCCAGATCGGCGTCGTCGAAGACAATGAACGGCGCGTTGCCACCCAGCTCCAGCGAAACTTTTTTCAAGGTGTCGGCCGCTTGGCGCATCAGCAACTTGCCCGTGCGGGTGGAGCCCGTGAACGACAGTTTGCGCACGATGCCAGAGGCTTGCAGCGCGCCGCCAATGGCCACGGCATCGCCCGAAACAATGTTGAACACACCTGCTGGAATCCCGGCCTGCTCGGCCAGTACCGCCAGGGCAATGGCCGACAACGGCGTCTCTTCCGATGGCTTGAGAATCATCGTGCAACCCGCCGCCAGCGCCGGTCCGACCTTGCGGGTGACCATGGCCAGCGGGAAATTCCAAGGGGTGATAGCCGCAACCACGCCGATGGCTTCCTTGACCACGATGATCCGCGCATCAGCCTTGTGGCTCGGGATCACGTCGCCGTAAGCGCGTTTGGCTTCTTCGGCGAACCACTCCAGAAAGCTCGCGGCGTAGACCACTTCGCCCATGGCTTCGGCCAGCGGCTTGCCCTGTTCGCGGCTGAGCAAGGTCGCCAGGTCCTTCTGGTTGCTCAGCATCAGCTCGCTCCAGCGCTTGAGCTTCTGACTGCGTTCCTTGGCGGTCAACTTGCGCCAGGCCGGCAAGGCGCGGTTGGCGGCGTCGATGGCCAGGTAGGTTGCTTCGGCGCCGGCCTTTTGTACTTCGGCAATCAACTCACCGTTGGCCGGGTTGAAAACCGGGTAGGTCGGACCGCCGCTGGACCATTGGCCGTCGATGAAATTGCCGTTACGGATCAGCGCGCTCATGCCACAGCCTCGGTCAGATTGAAGCGTTCCAGACCCGGACGGGCCGAACGCAAGATGCGCTTTCCGGCGGTGTAATCGTTGATCACGTCGCACGGGGTGTAATTGCGTTCCAGCTCGTGCAGCTCGTCGGCGTCGAGTCTGGTGTCCAGCGCGGCCAAGGCACTGTCGAATTGCTCGGTGGTGTCGGCGCCCACCAGCATGCAATCCACGCCCGGATGGTTGGCGACCCAGGCCTGGGCGATCTGTGCATTCGACACACCACGGGCACGGGCCACACGCTGTACTGAATGGGCGATCTGGAACGAGGCTTCGTCGCTGTACATCTGCTGGGTGAAGAAGTCGGTCTGGTTGCGGGTCGACTGCACGTCGCCAGTGAGCAAGCCACGGGCCAGCGGGCTGAACACCGAGACGCCCAAGCCCTGATCGCGGCAGAACGGGATCATCTCGCGCTCTTCTTCGCGGTAGGCGCAATTCAGTTGCAACTGCATGTTGATCGGTTTGACCCAACCGTTGCGCTCGCAGGCCATGAGGATCTTCGCCAGTTGCCCGGTGAGCATGGTCGACACGCCGATGTAACGGGCCTTGCCGGAACGCACAATGTCGTTCATGGCGCTCATGGTTTCTTCAACCGGCGTGTTCACGTCGAAGTAATGCAGCATGAACACATCGACGTAATCCATGTTCAGGCGCTTCAGCGACGCATCGATGCTGTCCATGATGTGCTTGCGCGAATGACCACTGGCGTTGATCCCGGTGCGGGTGCCGTAGCCGACTTTGGTGGTGATGACCAGGTCTTCGCGACGGGCCAGGCGCTTGACGATGCGCCCGACGACTTCTTCGCCGACACCGGCCGAATAGAAGTCGGCGAGGTCGATGAAGTTCACGCCGTTGTCCAGCGCGTGCGCAACGATCGGTTCGCTCTTCTTCTCATCGAAGATCCACGGTTTCCAGTCGGGGGTACCCATATTCATGGTACCCAGGCACAGGCGGGAGACTTGCAGGCCGGAGTGGCCAAGACGAATGTATTGCATGGCGCGGACCTCAGGCTTTTGGCGTGTAGAAAGGGTTGCAGATGTGATTGACCACATCCGCCAGTTGCGCGGTTTCCGGCTTGCCGGTCAGGGCGGCGCGGATTGCGGTGCGGCAGGCGTTGTAGTTGTTCAAGTAGACCGCGTCCAGGTCATCGCAGGCCGGATTGACCCAGTTCGCGGTGACGATCGCCCACTCGTCTTCGGCTTCCGGCGGCAAGGTGCCGTCGAGCAGCGCCTCCAGAACTGCCTTGGCGATCCCGGCCTGGGACGCGCCCCAGGTGGCGTTGCCGTGCAGGTCGCTGCTGATCGCGGCTTTGTTGACGTAAAGGGTCATCGGCTTGACCGGGATGTTCGGCTGGGCAATGACCATGAATGGGCAATGGCCCTGGCTCGGCGACGCAAGGCTGTTGGCAAACGCCTGCCCCGCCGGACCGTTGCGCGGGCCGATCAGAATATTGATGTGCGCGGCGTTCACGCCTGGGCCTTCGAAGCCTTCACCGATGTACAGGTCGAGTTCTTTCATGAGTCGTTACTCTTCAGTGATTTTGGGTGATCAGAACCGCACGCAGACCGTGGAGGTCGCGTGGCATTGGTCGGGGGTCGAAGAGCGAAGGACGTGGCGGAGGGAATCAGTCATGGGTGCAAACGCTCTTTTTTGTTGTTGATGAGCTGTGTTTGCGATTTTTTAACACTGAGGGTTGGCGGGGCTGTAACCATTAAAAGTCATGAGGGCATGACTTCAAGTCATACCCTGGAATGCACGACCCTGTAGGAGCAGAGCTTGCTCCTACAGGGATTGAGTTGTATCCGATTACTGCGACATGTCGTCCTTCTTCATGGTGTCCTTGGACATGGCGTCTTTTTTCATTTCATCCTTCTTCATCGAATCCTTGGACATGGCATCTTTTTTCATTGTGTCCTTGCTCATGGCATCCTTTTGCATCGTGTCTTTTTTCATGGCGTCTTTGGACATCGAGTCCTTGCTCATGCTGTCGTTGCTCATGCCGTTGGTTGTTTCGGCGGCAAACACACTGGCAGCGCCCACAGCGAGGCACATGGACAGAACGACGGTGGTTAGCTTTTTCATGATGAAACTCCTTGGAGCGCAGGTTGCGATTGAACGCAGCGTGAGCTGCGCGTTGAAGTTGCCTGGTGCCGTCAGCTGCCACCGAACCAGTTGTAGCCCTGGTCTTCCCAGTAGCCGCCGCTGTAGGTGTTGCTGACGAAAATCGCCTGGATATGTTTGGGGTTTTTGTAGCCAAGCTTGGTGGGCATGCGCAGCTTCATCGGGAAGCCGTATTCGCGCGGCAGCACCGCGCCGTCGTAGGTCAGCGCCAACAAGGTCTGCGAGTGCAGCGCGGTGGCCATGTCGATGCTGGTGTAGTAATCGTCGGCGCATTTGAAACCGACATATTTGGCATCAGTGTCGGCACCGACCCGCTTCAGGAAATCGCTGAACCGCACGCCGCCCCAGCGACCGATCGCGCTCCAGCCTTCGACGCAAATATGCCGGGTGATCTGTTCGTTCTGCGCCATTGCGCGCAGCTCTTCGAGGCGCCAGCTGCGTTTGTCTGCGACCAGCCCGGTGACTTCCAGTCGATAGCTTTCTTCCTCGACAGTCGGCGCCTCGTCGATGCCGTAGAAGGCATTGAAGGGAAACGGCCGGGTGATCATCGACGCCGGATAGGTGGGTGCCAGCGCGTCGGGATTGAACAGCCAGCCCTGCACCCGATCGTTGAACCGCGACATGGACGACAACGCGGTCTCGACGCTGTCGTTGTCGGTGATGTTGCAGCCAGACAACATGGCCACGCCACCGAGGGTCAGCCCACGCATCAGGAACGAGCGGCGTGAGCGGTCCTCGATATGCGGCGCAATGATTTTCCGGGCGTCTTTCAGAATGGACGACTCGTCCAGACCTTCGATGCGCTGTTTCATACGGGCTCCTTGCGACCGACGATCATGGCCAGCAGCGTTTTAGGTACGAGCGCGACCATCACCAGATGCACAGCGACGAAGGCCATCAACAGCGTCATCGCGATGAAATGCACATGGCGCGCGGTTTCGTAGCCGCCGAGCAGTTCACGTAACAGCGGAAACTGGACGGACTTCCATAACACCAGCCCGGAGATCACCAACAGCGTGATGTCGACCATCACGAACAGGTACGCCAGCCGTTGCACCTGGTTGTAATATCTCAAGTCGGCATGCCCCAGCCGGCCGCGTAATGCGGCCCACAGGTCGTGCAAAACACCTTTGGGCGACACGGGGAAAAAGCGTCGTGACAGTCGGCCACTGGCGAGGTTGATGATCAGGTAGACGAGACCGTTGATGGCGAGGAACCACATCGCCGCGAAATGCCATTGCAACGCGCCGCCGAGCCAGCCGCCCAAGGTGATGCCTTTGGGGAAACTGAAGTCGTACAGTGGCGACGCGTTGTAGATGCGCCAACCGCTGGTGACCATGACCAGCACCGCGAGGGCGTTCAGCCAATGGGTGAGCCGTAGCCAGCGTGGGTGCGTGCTGACCGTGGGCGAAGCAGGCAACTGCGACATGATGGGCTCCCGGCGGTTGTTGTTTGTTGTTGGAGCCGAGTATGGGAGCCGACAAGTCGCCAAATCCTCACGTAAAGTTAAATTAACCGTGATAACTCTTGATCCCCGGCAGCGGCCCTTGCGCCGCAATTGTGGTTAAAATGCCGCCCCCTCAAATGACCGACCCGACCCGATGAATTCAGAAGCGCTCACCACCCTCCACGATCATCTGCTGACCGCATTGGCAACGGCACCCGCAGAAACCCGCCGGCTGTTCCACGGTCGCGGACGCTGCTGGCCGGGGCTGGAGCAATTGACCGTCGACTGGCTGCAGGGCGTGGTGCTGGTGTCGCTGTTCAAGGAACCTGAAGCTACGCAGCTGGATGCGTTGAAACAGCGACTGATGGACATCACCCGGTCACCCGAGTGGACGCAATCCGGCGCGCACACCCTGGCGCTGCAGCATCGTTATCTGCTGCAAAGCACCACCGAATGGTTGATCGGGGAAGTGATCGAGGACATGACCATCACCGAGGGCGGCTTGCGTTATCGCGTGGACCTGGGCCGCAAGCAGAACACCGGGCTGTTCCTCGACATGCGTTATGGCCGCGACTGGGTACGGGCCAATGCCGATGGCAAGCGCGTGTTGAATCTGTTCGCCTACACCTGCGGCTTTTCGGTCGCCGCCATTGAGGGAGGCGCCGAGCACGTGGTCAATCTGGACATGTCCAGCCCGGCGCTGAACCGTGGTCGCGACAATCATCGGCTCAATGGCCACGACATGAGCAAGGTGAGTTTTCTCGGCCACGACTTGTTCAAGTCCTGGGGCAAGGTAATCGGCAAAGGGCCTTACGACCTGGTGATCATCGATCCGCCGTCGTTTCAGAAAGGCAGTTTTCTGCTGACCAAGGACTACCAGCGCGTGCTGCGTCGGCTGCCGGAGCTGCTCAGCCCTGAGGGGACGGTGCTGGCGTGCATGAACGATCCGGCGTTCGGGGCGGACTTCCTGATCGACGGTGTGATGCGTGAGGCACCAGGGTTGCGATTTGAGCGGCGGCTGGAGAATCCGCCGGAGTTTCCGGATGCTGATGTTGAGTGCGGGTTGAAGGCGTTGGTGTTCACACTGAAAGAGTGAGTACTGCTTTTACTGTGGGAGTGAGCCTGCTCGCGATGGCGTTGGGTCAGTCGATATCCGCGTTGAATGATGAACCGCTATCGCGAGCAGGCTCGCTCCTACAGGGGGATTGGGGTGAGCCAGTCAACGCGGCTGCAACACCAGCGCAAACAGCTCGCCATGACCGTTCACGTTGAGCTTGTGATAGAGATTGCGTCGATGCACTTTCACCGTCTCCGGGGAGATGCCCATTTGCTGGGCGATGGCTTTGCTGGAGAAGCCCTGGAGAATCAGTCGCGCCGTTTCTACTTCCCGCATGGACAATCGCGCGTCGAAGCGATCCAGCAAGGTCGCCAGATCGCCGGCCACGGCCTCGGCAGTCGTGCCTTCCGGCGGCATCAACTGCAGATGCCGGCGCATTGCCGACAGCACCCAATCCCGCACGCACAATAAACGCCCCTGCTCTTCGAGGGTGAACCGCGTCGAGCGCCCCAGCGATAAACCGAGCACGGCGCCGTCGCTGTTGACCATGAACTGCAACTCGTCTCCGCCCACCACCGAACGGAAGTAGCTCAGGTAATACTCGCTCTGCTGAAACTGGTCGGGGGCCACCGAATCGAGGCTGTGCAAGCCATCGGCAATGCCGGCGCAAGCCGCCTGGTAAAACGGATCGAGCAGGTACATGCCGGCGCTGTAGTCCGCCAGTTCTTCTTGCTCGGTGGCGCCACCTTTTGAGTCGAAGTCGATCAGCAAGCGTGGCACTCGCCCCGCCCGCATCACCGCAACCAACGCGTTGTCCAGCGGCACCAGCAGCCGCAGCGTGTCGACCAGCGCGCGCCAGAAACCGTCCTGACCCAACGCGCCAAATACCCGCGCCAGCCCCTGGTGCACCGGCAACTCTTTCAACAACGCGTCCACGCACTACCCCTTTCGAGTAACCCATGATGGGAATGGGTGAGTACCCCGCCTGCCGATACGCTGCAAGCACCTGTTCATCACCGGCCTGCAGCAGGCCAGGAGTGCCGCATCATGAGTCGTCCCCGTCAACAGATCAATCTTGGACTGAGCGCCTGTTTGTGCGTTTCGCTGTCGGCGGTGGCTGCCGAAGGTCCCACGGTTCATGTCTACAACTGGTATGACTACATCGGTCCCACCACCCTGCATGACTTCAAGCGCGACACCGGTATCGAGCCGGTCTACGACACCTTCGACAGCGCCGAAGTGCTCGAAGGCAAACTGCTGACCAGCCGCAGTGGGTACGACGTGGTGGTGGCGAGCAACTTCAGCCTGCCGACCCTGATCAAGGCCGGAGCCCTGGCGCCACTGCCCCGCGCCCAGATGCCGGACTTCAAAAACATGGACACCGACCTGCTGGCGAAACTGGCCAACAACGATCCAGGCAACCAATACGCCGTGCCGTACCTGTGGGGCACCAACGGCATCGGCTACAACATCGACAAGGTGCGTGCCGCGTTGGGTGACAAGGCGCCAGTGGATTCCTGGGACCTGGTGTTCAACGAAGAGAACCTGGCCAAGCTCGGCCAGTGCGGCGTGGCGATGCTCGATTCGCCGTCGGAAATGCTGCCGGTCGCCCTGCACTACCTGGGCTTGCCACCGAACAGTACCAACCCCGAGGACTACAAAAAGGCCGAAGCGCTGCTGCTCAAACTGCGTCCGCACATCGCTTACTTCAACTCGTCGAAGTTCATCAGCGACCTGGCCAATGGCAACATTTGCGTGGCGGTGGGTTGGTCCGGCGCGATGCTCGAAGCCAGGAAAACTGCCGAGCAGGCCAACAACGGCGTGAAGATCGCTTACAGCCTGCCGAAGGAAGGTGCGCCGGTCTGGTTCGATACGCTGGTGTTGCTCAAGGACGCACCGCATCCGGAGCAAGGTCTGGCCTTCATCGACTACCTGATGCGCCCCGAAGTCATCGCCCCGGTCAGTGATCACCTGTCCTACCCCAACGGCAACCGCAGCGCGACACCGCTGGTGGCCGAAGCGACCCGCAACAACCCGGCGGTTTATCCGTCGGCCGAAGCGCTCGCCACGTTGTTCACCCTTCAGCCGTTGCCGCCAGCCACTGAACGGGTGCGCACGCGGATCTGGAGCAAGGTGAAGAACGGTCAGTAATCCCAACGAGACCTGTAGCAGCTGGCGAAGCCTGCGTTCGGCTGCGAAGCAGTCGTCTTTTCAGAGCACTCGGTATGTCAGGCGTACCGAGAAAGCCGGTTTTACGACTGCTGCGTCCGAACGCGGCCCGAACCGAACGCAGGCTTCGCCAGCTGCTACAGGGATCGCGTCAGCCACGCATTTTTTGAATAAATAGAAGATGAGAAAAACGATGAAACCACGTGCCCGCGATTTGAATATCCAATTCGGCCAACTGCAACCCGGCCCACTCAACGCCATCACCGATGTGCCCGGCGTGCGTGTCGGCCACAGCGATGTGCGCGGCCGCACTGCCAATGGCCGCGACATCTACACCGGGGTGACCCTGATCGAACCGCGTGCCGGATCGACCAATCAGCAACCGTGCTTTGCCGGCGTCCATGTGCTCAACGGCAACGGCGACGCCACGGGTCTTGAGTGGATTCGTGAAGCCGGGCTGCTGACCAGTCCGATCGCCTTCACCAACACTCACAGCCTGGGCGTGGTGCGGGATGCGCTGATTGCTCTGGATCGAGAAGCTCAGCCCGATGACGGGCGACTTTACTGGAACATGCCGGTGGTGCTGGAGACCTTCGACGGTCTGCTCAGCGACATCAACGGCTTTCATGTGAAGCCCGAGCATGTGGCCGAGGCCCAGCGCAATGCCGCGGGCGGACCGGTGATGGAAGGCGCGGTGGGCGGCGGCAGCGGGATGATCTGTCACGAATTCAAGGGGGGCATCGGCACGTCGTCGCGGCAATTGAGCAAGGCTCAGGGCGGCTGGACCGTCGGCGCCATCGTCCAGGCCAACCATGGCATTCGCAATGAACTGCGTGTCGATGGTTACCCGGTCGGGCGCTATATGGAACAGGCTGACTCACCGTTCCTCAGGGCATCGCTGCCGTATCCGGGGATGGGCTCGATCGTCGTTTGCCTGGCCACCGATGCGCCGCTGCTGCCGCATCAATGCACGCGCCTCGCACAGCGTGCCAGCCTCGGGCTTGCCCGTACCGGCGGCGGCAACGAAGACCACAGCGGCGACATTTTCATCGCCTTCGCCACCGGCAACCAACACGTGCCACCAGCCGCTTACGAAGGGAAAGGTGCGCCCACCTGTGACAACCTGAGCATGGTCAACAACGACCACATCAGCGAGTTGTTTTTGGCCGCGACTGAAGCAGTAGAGGAAGCGATCATCAACGCCCTGCTGGCCGCTGAAACCACTGAAGGTAACGGCCACACAGTGCCGGGACTAGATGCGAAAACACTGCTCAAGGCCTTGCGCCAGGCCGGTTGGCCAGGGGAGACAGCCGGGATCTGAAGACGCTGTTCACCATGCCGCCCGATGCACTGCATCGGGCGGCTATCGCTTATTTATCCAGGATCAACAGCGGTGTGCCTTTTTTCACGAGGTAGGTCGCCAGCTCCGAGGCCTTGCCGTCACCGACGTTCTTCGCGACGTGCGATGTGCCTGCCGGGATGTACAAGGAGTCGCCGGCCTTAAGCGTGATCGGCGCCCGACCTTCAAGCTGATACTCGAAGGTGCCCGAGATCACGTAAGCGACTTCCACGCCAGGGTGCGAATGCTTGGGGGATACGACGCCCGGGTCGAAATCGACACGAACCTGAATCACCTCACCCTTGGAAATATCGAGGTCCTCGCGCACCAGGTCCGTGCGGTGAAGGCCTGTCTGCCAGCTTTTTGCCGGAGTGGCTTGCGCGGGCGCTTTTGCTTCTTCAGCCGCGAATGCGTTGAGTGAAACGGCGGCAGCCAGGGCGATGCCGAGCAGGCCTGCGGTGTGACGGGATTTGATACGGGACATCGCAATTCTCCAAAGAATGCCGCGGTTGCGGTGGCTTCATTACGAGGTCGCTGTGTATCGCGCAGGTGTCGAGAAAAGCGTGGTTTTGTATGCCCAGGTAACTATCGGTGCCGGGGATACGTTCGGATACAACCGCGGGCGCACGTCAGTGCGGTACGCCCAGTTTGGTCACGATGTCTTCTGGCTTAAGACGTCGCCCGTCCGTTGAAACCAACTGCAGTTTCTGGATCGGCTGACGATCCTTTGCGTCGACCATGACGGACCCCGCTTCGCCGGGCTCGTATAAAAACTCGTTGCCCCACTGCGACAGGGCAATGAGGACGGTCTGCAACGCCCTGCCCTTTTCCGTTAGCACATACTCCTTGTAAATACTCCCGTCAGCAGCCGGTTCCATGCGCATCACCCCTTCTGTCACCAGGCCTTTGAGGCGGGTACTCAGGATGTTCTTCGCGACATTCAGGCTTTTCTGAAAATCACTGAAGCGCTTCGTGCCTGAGAGCGCATCACGAATGATCAGCAAGGACCACCAGTCGCCAATGAGATCCAGGGATCGAGCGACCGGACAGGGATTGCCCTGCAAGCTTTTGCGCTTCACGTAAACGAACCTCCAAAAAAGGGTGCCAACGCTGATGTAAATGTTTCAGTCGGCATGTGGTTGCATAATACAACCAACGCTGGTAAAAATCACAGCACTTGGTTTCATGACAAAACCAGTAACCCGTTTTCTGTGCCAGACGCACAGTCACTTCGCCATCAATGGTTGCATAATAAAACCGTAGGAGATTCCCAATGAAACTGGCTGGAAAAACTGCATTCATCACCGGCGGCAACAGCGGCCTCGGCCTGGCCACCGCCAAACTGTTTATCGCCGAAGGCGCAAAAGTGGCGATCACCGGTCGCAGTCAAAAAACCCTGGATGAAGCCCGGGAGGCGCTGGGGCCAAACCTGCTGGCGATCAAGGCAGACCTGACCGACGTGAAAGAGATCGAGCGCGCCGTATCAGCAGCGGTCGCGGTATTCGGCAAGCTGGATATCGTGTTCGCCAATGCCGGCATTGCGGGATTGACCCCGGTCGGCGGCACCACGCTGGAAACGTTCCAGAACATCATCAACACCAACCTCACCGGCACGTTTTTTACCGTGCAAGCGGCCGAACCGCACCTCAACCCGGGGGCTTCGATCATTTTGAACGGGTCGGTGCACGCCGACATGGGCTGGCCGGCATACAGCGCCTACGCCGCCACCAAAGGCGCCGTTCGCTCGATGACACGAGTGATGGCCGCAGAATTTGCTCCCCGTGGCATTCGCGTCAACCAGATCACGCCCGGGGCTGCGCGTACGCCGGTCTGGAACCCCCATGCCGCCAAGGTTGGAATGGATGCACTGGAGGAAAAACTGAAGACCACCATCCCGCTCGGTCGCATCGGTGAAGCGCATGAAGTCGCTACCGTCGCCCTGTTCCTCGCTTCCAGCGATTCTTCAAACGTCGTAGGCGCAGAGATTGTCGTCGATGGCGGTGCAACCAGTTCGCCTCTGGGCGCACCGGCTCACAGAAAAAACTGGCAGGCGTAACGGGTTTGTATCGGTGTGTATGTTCGCAGGCGATCTTACACAGCGATACACAACCACAGGATCAGGACACATAGGCACTACATAAAGGTGAAAAAGTGGGGACCTCACCCCTTCGCCCAAAGAACCGGCGGCAACAGGTGAGGCCCCCAACCTTTAGCAGGAACCCCGTCATGATCAATGAAATCGACACCGTGCTGTATACCGGCAAGACCCACACGATTGGCGGCCGCAACGGCGAGTCGCGAAGCGACGATGGACGTCTGGACATCAAGCTTTCCCCGCCCGGCTCTTCAGGCGCCGGGACCAATCCGGAACAGCTGCTGGCTGCAGGTTGGTCGGCCTGCTTTATCGGTGCGATCGGTAAAGCGGCTGCTGCGCTGAAGGTGACTTTGCCGAGCGACGTCGCCGTTGATGCCGAAGTGGATCTGGGCAAGACCGAAAACGCCTTTTTCCTCCAGGCGCGCCTCAATGTCAGCCTTCCGGGCCTGGAGCCTGCTGTTGCACGGGCGTTGGTCGATGCCGCGCACCAGACCTGCCCGTACTCCAAAGCGACCCGTGGCAACATCGACGTCACGATCAATCTGATCTAATCCAGGCACCCAATGCGGCCTGCCTTCCCGGCAGGCTGTATCTGATAGCAGTTTTCCATCCTGCCACTTTTCCGGAAGGACGAAATCGGTCTAAAAAGCCCGGTTTGCGTTCCGCAGCCTTTGCTATTCTAAATTCTGTAGGTGAAGACGCAGACTGATGCGCAAGAGGATAGCGAGGAAGCGTGGGGCGCGCTCCTAAGGGTACACGGTTAGAAAGATCTCCGAGGTGAGGTCCAGCCCTTATGCCGTGTGAAGCAGGACAGCACAAAACTGTTCTGTCAGAAGCCTGATAAACCTTGTAAGCCAGAGACCAGCGCTGGCCACCTACTCGATTCCGAAGCCCGCCTTGTGCGGGCTTTTTCGTTGCGCAGAATCGGGAGCCAGTGCCACCTCCGCAGTCATTCGACCATTCGTCGCCAAGTCCCCCTTCCCCCTCTTGACTTGGAGTGGCGGCTGCGAGAGTATTATTTCAATCGCATACGACACAAACGTATACGACACATAAACAAACCCTAATGCACCTTTGAGGATTCACCCCATGAGCAAGATCGAAAAAGTCCTGGCCTCCGGCAAAACCCACACCACCATGAGCAGCACTGGCACCACGTCACGCGGCCATAACGGCAGCCTCGACATCGTGCTTTCGTCGCCGGGTAATGCCAAGCCAGTCCACGAATTCGAAGGCACCCAGCCGCACCCGAAAGCCGAGCAATTGTTCGCCGGTGCATGGTCGGCCTGCTACATCGCCGCCGTCGGTCTTGCCGCCAAGCAGCGCAACGTTGAGCTTCCATCCGATTTGTCCGTCGATATCGAAGTCGACCTCGGCCAGACCGGCGACGCATACTTCCTCCAGGCACGCCTGACGCTGCGGGCTCCAGGTCTGGATCACGGTGTAGCGACGGAAATCGCCCACGCAGCAGACCAGATCTGCCCGTACTCGAAAGCAACACGCGGCAACATCGACGTGGCCCTGAACGTTCTCACGGCCTGAAATACCGGGAAGCTTTAGTACCCTTTTGCATGTGTAGAAACATCACATATGTCGCATGCGATGTAAGCGCATACGCACAACAACCTTATTGAAACATTCAGGTAATCACCCCATGAGCAAGATCGAAAAAGTACTGGCCACCGGCAAAACCCACACCACCGCCAGCCGCACCGGCAACACTTCGCGCGGCCATAATGGCAGCCTCGACATCGCCATCTCGTCGCCCGGCAACGCCCAGCCAACGCACGTGTTCGCCGCCACCCAGCCGCACCCGGCCGCCGAGCAGCTGTTTGCCGGGGCATGGTCGGCCTGCTACACCGCCGCCGTCGGTCTGGTGGCCAATGACCTGAACGTGGTGCTGCCGGCGGATATGTCCGTCGACATCGAAGTCGACGTCGGTCAGACCGGTGCAGAGTACTTTCTTCAAGCTCGTTTGACCCTGCGCGTGCCCGGCCTGGCAGACGACATTGCGAAAACACTGGCGCACACCGCCGACCAGATTTGCCCGTACTCGAAGGCAACGCGCGGCAACATCGACGTGGACTTGAACGTCCTCACGGCGTGATGCACGGCGCGGCAGGTTCGACTCCCTGCGTTGAACCTGCTCCTTGCCGTTGATCACACCAACACTTACGGCACTTACGACACCATCGCACACGAGGTATATTTCACGCAGGCGACAAAGCCGTCTTTGACGAACGAGGCAACCCATGAAATCCACCGACAAAACGGTACCCGAAGACCTGAAGCTCTCCGACTTCCTGTGTTTTGCGGTCTATTCAACCAACCTCGCGTTCGGCAAGGCGTACAAGCCGATCCTCGAACACCTGGGCCTGACCTACACGCAATACATCACCATCGTTGCGCTGTGGGAGCAGGACAATCAGACCGTCGGCAGCCTCGGCGAAAAGCTGTTTCTTGAATCGAACACACTCACGCCGATCCTGAAGAAACTGGAAGCGATGGGCTTCCTGCAACGCCAGCGCGACCCTGAGGACGAGCGTCAGGTGCGCATCAACCTGACGAAACAAGGCAAGGCGTTGCGCGAAGACCAACCGGAAAACGGCCTCGCCGGCGCAACGGGCCTGACGCAAGACGAGTTCACGCTACTGCAGAAGGCGATCGTGACCCTGCGCAACAACCTGATCAAATCAATGAACACTGAGGAGTAAGCGATGACCACGCAAACTGAAACCGCAATCCTGGCCGGTGGCTGCTTCTGGGGCATGCAGGATCTGATAAGGAAACAAAAAGGCGTGCTGTCGACGCGCGTCGGTTACTCCGGGGGCGATGTGCCCAATGCAACTTACCGCAACCATGGCACCCACGCCGAAGCGATCGAGGTCGTGTTTGATCCGGCGATCACCAGCTACCGTGAGATCCTTGAGTTTTTCTTCCAGATCCATGACCCGTCGACCGCCAATCGTCAGGGCAATGACATCGGCCTCAGCTACCGCTCGGCGATTTTCTATCTGAACGAAGAGCAGCAAGCAGTAGCCGAAGACACCGCAGCCGATGTGGACGCCTCGAAAATCTGGCCCGGCCGGGTCGTGACTGAAATCGTGCCCGCCGGCCCGTTCTGGGAAGCAGAACCGGAGCATCAGGACTACCTCGAACGACTGCCGACCGGTTACACCTGTCATTTCATTCGGCCGAACTGGAAACTGCCGAAGCGAGCATGATGCGGTGAGGCCTGGGTTCCAGCCACGGAACCCGGGCGCCGTTCCGTCAGGTGTTGGTTTTCAACTTGGTCCACAGACGTGTGCTCAGCCGTGCAATCGCGGCGGGCAGGTCTTCGACGGTGAACAACTTGTCCATCACGTTTTTCGGCGGGTAGATCGCCAGGTCCTGTTTCACCGCCGGATTGACCAGCGTGTCCGCCGCCAGGTTCGGGTTGGCGTAATGGATGCTGTTGCTGATATTGGCGATGACGTCAGGCTTCAACAGGTAGTTCATGTACGCGTAGCCATCCTTCTCGTGGGGCGCGCTCTTGGGCATGACCACCATGTCCAGCCACAGGGTCGAGCCTTCGTCCGGGATCGAATAGGCGATCTCGATGCCATTCTTGGCTTCCTTGGCACTGGCCGCCGCTTGCACCACATCACCGTTGAAGCCAATCACCGCGCAAATATTGCCGTTGGCCAGGTCGCTGACGTACTTCGACGCATGGAAATACTGGATGTAAGGCCGGATCTTCAGCAACGCCTGCTCGGCTTTCTTGTAATCCGCCGGCTCGTGGCTGTGGGGCGCCAGCCCCAGGTAATTAAGAGTGATCGGCAGGATTTGCGTCGGGTTATCGATAATCGCCACGCCGCATTCACTCAACTTCTTGATGTTGTTCTCATCAAAAATCAGGCTCCAGGAATGGGTGACGTCGGTGGTGCCGAAGATCGCTTTGATTTTCTCGACGTTGTAGCCAATACCGGCCGTGCCCCACATGTACGGATAGCCGTACTGGTTGCCCGGGTCATTGACCTCGAGCTTTTTCATCAGCGCCGGATCAAGGTTTTTCCAGTTCGGCAGCTGGCTTTTGTCCAGCTTCTGAATCGCGCCGGCCTTGATCAATCGCGACAGGAAATGGTTCGAAGGGCTGACCACGTCATAACCGGTGTTGCCGGTCATCAGTTTTGATTCCAGCACTTCGTTGCTGTCATGAATGTCGTACGTCGCCTTGATCCCGGTTTCCTTGGTGAAGTTGCTCAAGGTGTCGTCGGCGATGTAGCCGTTCCAGTTGGAAATATTGACCTCTTCAGCCGCCTGAGTGGCCGCCGAAAATGCCGTGAGCGCAACCATCAGGGAAATAGTATTGACCTGCATGTTCAATCACCTTTTTGTTCTTTTGTGATAACCGGAAACTAGATTTCTGTCCTGGCCCGGACGGCTTCGACGCGCATCCGAAACATCGCGCCAATGTCGAGCAAGGGTCGAGGTGGGAGCCAGCCGGGCTGGGCTCTATCCATCACGGAATCGAGCATCGGCGAGCCAACACCCGATGCCAGTTCGGCGAGCAGTCGGCCCCAAAGGGTGCCGCGCGCCACGCCCGAACCATTGCAGCCGGCCACAGCAAACACGCCCTCTTCCACCCTGGAAAAAAACGGCTGCCCGGAGCGCGAGGCGCTCAGGTGTCCGGTCCAGGTGTGCTGGATATCCTGCTCGGTCAGCCACGGGAAACGCCGCTGCAAACCCAATACGTGGTGTTGGCGACGGATCGCCAGTTCATGGCCGGACAAATCCCGCGAGCGGTATTCCGCCGTGTTGCGGATCATCACCCGACGATCCGGTGTCAGCCGCACCGTGGCGCCGAGCGGCCGGGTAGACAGCACGCCCCAAGGCTCGACACTGCCGATGTTGCGAAACTCTTCGTCACTCAACGGCCGCGTAAGGCTGGCGCTGAGCTCCATGGCAAAGGTGCCGCTGTCCTGAATGCCGGCACGCGGCACGAAGGCGTTGAGGCAGATCAGCACCTGCCTGGCCTCGATGCTGCCATCGATGCCGTTGGCCCGCACACGCCCTTTACCCAAACGATCGAGGCCGGTGATGTCGGTGTTTTCGTAAACGGTGACCGACTCCGGCAGCGCCTCCAGCAAACCCTTCACGTACTTCGCCGGTTGCAGCAACGCGTTGCCCTTGCCGCACCAGATCGCGGCGCGGTAATGCCGGGTGCCGAGTTTTTGATTCAGTTGCTCACCTTCAAAAAACTCCGCGGATGCACCGAGTGCCCGCAAGGTGTGCAGCTTTTCGTCGATGTGGGTCAGCTTGCCGGGATCGCTGACGGCGAAGAAATAGCCAGAGTCCCGGAAATCGCACTCGATGGCATGACGGGCAATCACCTCGCGCACTTCCGCACCGGCGGCACGGGAAATCGTCGTGTCCACCTCGAACCCGGCAAACCCGGAACTGCCAATCAGTTCATCGTTGGCGGGGTGTTCGTGGGCCACCACGAACCCGGAATTGCGCGCCGATGCGCCCTGCGCCGCGCGTTGCCGGTCGACCACCACGATGCGCGCCTGCGGGTGCATTTGCGCCAGCGCATGGGCGGCACTCAGGCCGGTAATGCCGGCACCGATGATGAGCCAATCGGCTTTTTGCGCGCCGATCAGACGATCACGCGCCGGAGCACTTCCTGCTTGCGCGATCCAGCCACATTCATTATTCATGCGTCACCTGCCTAGACTGTCGTTCTGCTCGCCGGCACATGCGGTAATTGCATAGGCAATGAGAGATGGCGGCTGCTACGGCTAGAATTTATTAGGTCTTCGGTGATACAACCAACGTTATAAATTCATTGAGCCATTCATAAAACGCATGGATAAGATTCGTCACGTCCCCTCCCTTCAAGCCATGCAGGCACTGGTGGAAGTTGCTGACTCGGGCAGCTTTACCCAAGCGGCACAAAAGCTCTGCCTGACCCAAAGTGCCGTCAGCCGGCAAATCCAGCAGCTGGAAAGTCATTTCGGCGTGCCGATGTTCGTCCGCAGCAGCCGCAGCATTCGCCTGACCCCGGAAGGCGAACAGGTATTGGCCAGTGCGCGCAATATTCTCGAACAACTGAAAACCCTTGAGGATCGGCTGTCTCCGCAAAAACGCCCGTTCCGCATCCGCATGCACGTCTCGTTGGCGGTGCGCTGGTTGCTGCCGAAACTGAGCGACTTCTATCGCTCTCACCCGGACATTTCCCTGTCGATCGAAACCGTGGCGACGGAGATCGTCGAGCCGGCCAGCGACAGCGACGCCTACATCCTCTACCTGCCCGAACCGTCCAGCGATCCCGCCTGCCTGACCCTGTTCGAGGAAGCGCTGGTGCCGGTGTGTGCGCCCGGCCTGGCCAGCGCCACCCAGCCGCTGGCGTCGATGGAGGATCTGGTGCGGTTCCCGCTGCTGCACCGTTCGGCCGACCAGCAAGCCTGGATTGAGTGGCTGGCCGCCAATGATGGCAGGCCGCTGGGGGACTATCGGCACATTCCCTTCAACCTCGACGAATTGGCGCTCGATGCTGCGGCGCGCGGGCTGGGGGTGGCGGTGACAGACTTGACCCTGGCGCAGGAATCGATTGATCGCGGGGTGCTGGTCGTTCCGTTTGGGCGCCCGTTGAAGACGCGGGGTCTCTACTCGTTGTACCTGCAACCTTCGGCGGCTTCTCATCCGGCGTGTGCGCTGGTCATGCAATGGTTTGCCGGGCAGGTCGAACAGCACGAATGAGGTTTGACTCTTATCAATCGATGGCTATGCGATTTTTATCGCTCAGAGCATGTGTCCAGCCCAGATCCTGCGATTAACCAGATCGACAGCAATCTCAATGAACGCATCCCCTACGAATTTGGCTGCCGGACTGACTCGCCTGTCCGCGGGAAACACCTGGACCAATTTACGCATGGGAATGGGGTCGACCAAGGGCGCCGCACTGAGCACACCCGATTCGATTTGCGCGTAAATCGATGCCAGAGGCAAAGCGGTCAAGCCGAAGCCATTGCGGACCAGGTCGATCATCGCGCCGAAAGAGTCGGCTTCAACGCTCGTCTTCAGCTTGATCCCGACTTCACGCGCACAGTTATCCAGAATCAGGCGAAGACTGTGCCGAGCGCTTGGCAATACCAAGGGCTGCTCAGTCAACGACGCGAATGACACCGGCGCATCAAGGCGCAGGTTGGCACTGGCGGGACCGACCAGCAGCAGATTTTCCATCATCACCGGCACGATACGTAGCGTGTGCAAGGGTTGGGGGTCGTAAGAGATTGCCAGTTCCAGTTCACCACGCTGAACCCAATCGAGCAGGTAGCCGCTGAAAGCCGAGGAAAACCTGATGGCGAGATTCGGATGCGCCTCTTTGATCTTGCGCACCAGAGGGACGGTGACTATTTCCGCTACCGTCGGCGTTGTACCGATGACGACCAATCCCCGAAAAGAAGACCTTCCACCCACCACCGAACTTCGAATGGACTCCATTTCTTCCATGATGCGGGTGGCATGCGCCAGCACTTCGCGGCCGGCATCCGTTATTTCCATACCTCGCCCATGCCGATCAAACAGGTAGGTGCCCAGTTCTTTTTCCAGCAATCGAATCTGTCGGCTCAGTGCCGGCTGTGCAATGTGTAGCCGATCGGAGGCCTTGCTCAAGCTGCCCAGCTCGGCCACGTGAATCAGGGTTTTGAGTTGAACGACATCCATTACCAGGCCAGTCAAAGTCGGGCTCGGCGCGATATGCGTCGAAAGTAGTGTGAGTGTAAACGCATTGGCGCTCAGTGAAATGCCGCAGGCCCGCATCGTATAAGCCTTGGCGGCGTTCGAGCCGATCCCATTGCCCCACCCTCCGGGCCTACGCGACAAGCTATAAAATTTCGGTATATCAGTTAGGCCCTGCTGACGGCTTATTACCCTCGTCACTCTGCGGTAGCGTGCAATCAACGTCGGCGCCAAGCGCGCCCGACTAACTACAAGAATAAGATTCGAGGACTCGCGCCATGATTTACTACCTTCCTCTTTACCCGAGCTACCTGTTTTATACGGACAGTGAACAGCTGACCTCTCGCCTGTACCTCCCTCCTCCGATCACCTGGCCGTCAGCGGGTTAAAGCCGCTGCGTCAAGCACATCAACCCGTCGAGCCAGCAGCGTCGGAGACGCCTCAGTGTGCTCCTCGTATCGCCTCGCCTTGAACAAAGGGTGAACACCATGTCCGCATCAACTTCAGACTCAACAGGCCACGTTACCAAGACCGATCCGGTGAAAAGTCCGAATCGTGTCAGAGCCATCATGGGTGCCTGTTCAGGCAATCTGGTGGAGTGGTACGATTTTTTCATTTACGCCTATACAGCCATTTATTTCGCGGCCTCGTTTTTCCCCAAAGGCGACACAACCAGCCAACTGCTGGCAACCGCCGGCGTCTTTGCCGTTGGTTTTTTCATGCGTCCGCTCGGTGGCTGGATTTTCGGCTGGATTGCCGACACCCGTGGTCGTAAGGTCTCGATGATTATCTCGGTATTCATGATGTGCGCCGGTTCGCTGCTGATCGCCGTCATGCCGACCTACGAATCCATTGGTGTGGCTGCCCCGATCCTGCTCGTTATCGCCAGGTTGATACAGGGCCTGTCTGTTGGCGCAGAGTACGGCACCGGTGCCACCTATATCAGTGAAATCGCGACACCCGGTCGTCGATGTTTCTATGGTTCCTTTCAGTACTTCACCATCATTGCCGGTCAACTGCTGGCCTTGATGACCGTGGTGATTCTCCAGCAAACCCTGACGGGCGATGAGTTGCGCGAATGGGGCTGGAGAATTCCATTCTTCATCGGTGCCTTGAGCTCGATCGTGGTGGTGTATCTGCGGCGCGCCATGCATGAAACCGCGACCACGAAAGACATGAACCGCAAGGATGCAGGCTCTCTGCGCGGCATGTTCAAACACAAACGCGCCGTGGCTCTGGTGGTGGCGTTCACGATTGGCGGTTCGCTGTATTTCTACACCTTCACCACTTACATGCAGAAGTTTCTGGTGATCTCGGCCGGTTTCAGCCCGGAAACGGTCAGCTTCATCATGACGGCAGCCCTGGTCGGCTTCATGTTCTGTCAGCCGCTCTTTGGTTTGCTTGCCGACCGCATCGGGATCAAGACGCACATGCTGATGTTTTCAGGGTTGGCCATGCTGCTGGTGATCCCGCTGCTCTACTCGTTGCAGTCGGTCAGCAACCCGTTTATGGCGTTCCTGCTGGTGTTTGGCGGCCTGGTCATTGCGTCGCTCTACACCCCGGTTGCCGGGATCGTCAAAGCGGAACTGTTCCCGCCAGCGGTGCGTGCGCTGGGCGTGGGCTTTCCGTACGCCGTCGGCAACGCGGCATTCGGCGGCACCGCCGAGTACGTGGCCTTGTCGCTCCGATCACAGGGTATCGAGGAGTATTTTTTCTTCTACGTCGCGGCGGTAGTGACCATCACCTTCATCGCTGCGATGTTGATGCCGAATCTGTCCCGCTACGGGTACATCAGCGGTTCCGGTGAGATCGAAGAGCGCACCGGGCTCAAAGGTTGTTCAAAACCGAGCGCTGCCAGGGCCTGACCATTACAGCGGCACGATAAAAAAGGGCCCGCTGGGTCCTTTTTGCGTCATGGCGCAGTGCTTGCGAAGAAAAGGATGCCCAGTGAATGCAGCAAATGGCTGATTGAAGAACGCTTTGATACGTCAAACCTATCAGGACCGGGTTCGAAACCGGGCGACCAACTCGTCCACCAGCGGATTGGCCCTGTCCGTATTCCAGGCCACTGCGGTAGTCACGACATTCAGTGGCTTGCTCAGCGGTCGTAACACCACATTATCGGGCGCGAGTTTTTTCAGTGAGGCCGGGACCAGGGCGATGCCTTGCCCATAGCTGACAAACGCGATTTGGGAAGCCACAGAGCGCACTTCATGTAGCACCCGAGGGGAAAAGCCGCTGGCCCGGCAGGTCGCAATCAGGTTGTCGAAGTAGACCGGGCTGACCTTTCGGGAAAACATCACCAACGATTCGTTGGACAAACTGGACAGGCTGATCCGCTTGCGCGAAGCCAGCGGATGATCAATGGGCAAGGCCACGACCAGCCGATCCTCGGTCAGCGGCAACGATTTGATCGAGGCCCCGAGGTCACCGTCCAGGCGGGCGAAAGCCAAGTCGATGTCGCCGGCCTCCAGCGCAGGAACCGCTTCGACGCTGTCGATCTCCCGCACGGACACAGTGAGTTGCGGGTAATCACTCTTCAGTTGCTCGATCAAGCCCGGCAACACATCAAACATGGCCGTGGAAATTGCGCCGATGGTCAACATCCCTGACTGCCCCGCAACCGCCTCTTCCACCGCCAGTTCCAGGCGCTCCAGTTGCTCGGCGAATTTACGCACCGCCGGCAGGATCGCCGCGCCGACGGGGGTCAGTTTCGCCCCGCGTCGCGAGCGGTCGAACAGCTTGACCTTGAGCGCCTGCTCCAGCACCTGGATCTGTTCGCTCAGCGGTGGCTGGGACATTCCCAGGCGCTTGGCGGCGCGGCCAAAATTCTGTTCTTCGGCGACGGCCAGGAACAACCAGAGGTGACGAATCAGGCGGAAATTGATCATGATCATTCCATAGGTTTAACGTATCTAATACTTCTGTGATTAGTAATATACCTATCAAATTACCTCGCCGACACTGGGCGCCTCCGTCACCACAGGGCTCCCCCATGATCCATGAGAGTTTGCTCAATCGCTTGGCGGCGCTGGATACCAACACGGTCTCCGATGCGCTCGACTTCCTCGGCCTGCCGGGTGCCACCGTTGGGCTGCGCCCCTTGTGGAACTGCCCAAGGATTGCCGGTCGCGCCAGTACCGTGCTGCTGGCCCCCAAGTCCGATAACGTCCCCACGGTGCACCTGATTACGCCAGTGATTGAACAGATTGCCAGCGACGATCGTGTGTTGGTGATCGCCGGCGGCATCGAAGGTATTTCCTGCTGGGGCGACATCCTCGCCAACGCCGCGGCCGGCAAGCACGTACGCGGCACGGTGATCGACGGTTTCAGTCGCGACATCGACGGCAGCGAAGCGATTGGCTACCCGGTTTACGGCCGCGGCGTGACCATGATCAGCGCGCGCAATCGGGTGGTGCAGATTGATGCGGGTGTCACGATCACCGTAGCCGGTGTCGACGTCAGTGAGGATGACTACCTGATCGCCGATAACTGCGGGACGGTGTTTATACCCAAGGCTGAAATCGAGAAGGTACTCGACCTTGGCGAGCGCATCGCCCGCCGCCAGGACGGCATGGTCGAGGCTGTTCGCAGCGGCCGCTCAGTCGCCGAAGTGATGCATGACACCCAGTTCGAAGCGATCCACGTGGAGCACGCCCGATGAATTTTGAAGACAAAGAACTGGTCGCCTTGTTTGCAGGCCTGGACACCCCTGGCGTATCTGACGCAATGGACAAACTCGGTCTGCCTGGCCAATGCCTCGGCGTGGCGCCACTGGACAATTACAGCAAGGTCGTCGTTGGACCTGCGTTCACCGTGCAGTACGTCTCGGCCAGCGTTCCTCCTGGCACCGTGGGTGATTTCATCGAAGACGTGGCGCCAGGCGACGTGGTGGTCATCGACAACGACGGCCGCACCGACTGCACCGTCTGGGGCGACATCATGACTCAGTACGCCGGCACTCGGCAGATCGCTGCCACGGTCATCGATGGTGTTTGCCGTGACGTGAACAAAGCACTGGGCGATGGCTATCCGATCTTCAGCAAAGGCCGCTTTATGCGCACCGGCAAAGACCGCGTGCAAGTTCAGTCGGTCAACCAGCCGGTGTCCATTGGTACGGCCCGGGTCTGTGCCCGCGACATCGTGGTCGCCGACGCCAACGGCGTGGTGATCGTCCCCCGCGCTCGTGCGGTTGAAGTGGCGGCGTGTGCCCGTCAGATCGAATCGATCGAAGCCGACATCCGCGCCCTGATCGCCCAAGGCAAAACCCTTAAAGAAGCCCGGGCCGCACTGGGTTACCACAGCTTGCAGAGGAAAGTCTGATGACCTCGCTCCCCCTTCCCCTGGATTTTCATGCACGGGCAAAAGTGCTGGGCAGCTCGACGCTGTATGAAGCATCCCATCTGCCTTGCGCTGTCGACAGTGCGATCCGCCCAATCTGGGACGGCGCCTTCATCTCCGCCCCCGCCTACCCTCTGGAATGTTCGCCGGGTGACAACCTCGCCCTGCACCTGGCGATGGAACGAGTGCCCCGTGGCAGCGTGCTGGTCGTGGGTACGGGTAGCTTCATCGCCGGTTATTGGGGCGAAGTGCTGACCGTGGCGGCCGAAGCGGCTGGCGTGGTCGGACTGGTGATCGATGGTGGCGTACGCGATATTGCGGCCCTGAAGAAACGCCAGTTCCCGGTGTTCGCCTGCGGGATCTCGGTGAAAGGCACGGTCAAGGCCAGCGCGCCTTCGGTGGGGCAACCGTTCAATTTCAACGGAGCTTTTGTGGCACAGGGCGACTGGGTGGTGGCCGACGACGACGGTGTGATCATCATTCCCAAGGCGAACGCAGCACGCACCCTGGCCGAAGGTGAAGCGCGCGCGAGCAAGGAGGCGCTGATGATGAAAGCGCTCACTGACGGCCGCACGACGCTGGAATTGATGAACCTCACAGAGTGGAGAACCCGGGCATGAGTACCGACATCCAACGGCTGAATCAGCGCCTGGCCAGCGCGCAACCATCGGCGACCTATCGCATCATAGACCGCGTGGCAGAACGTCGGGCGCAAGGTGCGCAGATCATTTCGCTGTGTGCCGGCGAGCCAGATTTCGATACGCCTAAACATGTACGTGAAGCTGCCATTCACGCTATTGAACACGGCCACACCCGCTACACCCAGGTCGCCGGTGTACGTTCACTGCGAGAAGCGGTGGCCGCCAAGTTCCGCCGTGAGAACGGCCTGGACGTCACCTGGCAAGACACCCTCGTCTGCAACGGTGGCAAGCAGGTGATCTACAATGCCTTGGCCGCGACCCTCAATGAGGGTGACGAAGTCATCGTGCCGGCGCCGTACTGGGTCAGTTATCCGGAGATGGTTCAACTGTGCGGCGGTGAAACCAGAATCGTCACCTGCGATGCCGATACCGGTTTCAAACTGACGCCCGCGGCGCTGGCCGCGGCGATCACGCCGCAGACCCGCTGGTTGATCCTCAACTCGCCGTCCAACCCGACGGGCGCGGTGTACAGCCGAGAAGAACTGCACGCGCTGGCTGAGGTTCTGCTGGCCCATTCCCACGTACTGATTCTGGCCGATGACATCTATGAACACCTGATCTTCGACGATCAAGCGTTCCATACCCTGGCACAGGTTGAACCACGGCTGGCAGCGCGAACCCTGACCATGAACGGTGTTTCCAAGGCCTATGCCATGACCGGCTGGCGCATCGGTTTTGCCACGGGGCCACGCTGGCTGCTGGAGGCCATGGAAAAACTGCAAGGTCAGCAGACCTCTGGTGCCAGTTCGATCTCACAACAGGCCGCACTCGCCGCGCTGGAGGGTCCCAAAGACTTCATTTACGAAAGCCGTGCCGCGTTCCAGGGGCGTCGCGATTTGATGGTGGAACTGTTGAACACCACACCGGGTCTTGAATGCGTCAGTCCAGCGGGGGCGTTTTACGCGTTCGCCTCCTGTGCGGGGCTGATCGGTCGTACCTCGGCGGGCGGTCGAGCGTTGCTCACCGATGAAGATGTCGCCCACGCGTTGCTCGACGAAGCGAATGTGGCCGTGGTGCATGGCAGCGCTTTTGGCCTTGGCCCCTACATTCGCATTGCCTACGCCCTGGATGACGCTTCATTGCGCAAGGCCTGCGAGGCCATCCGCGCGTTCTGTACCCGCCTGCGTTAATCCATCGCTGAAAAACCAACCCGGCCATGGCCGGGTTTTGCTGTTTATCAGCTGCGTAAACTCGATGCTTTTGGTAAATAATGGACCACTTTTTTTCAACCGAGCCTGAGCAATGATCACGTTCAAGCAACTGGAAGCTATTTACTGGATTGTGGAACTGGGTAGCTTCGAATCCGCAGCCATGAAACTGAACATGTCCCAGTCGGCCATCTCCAAGCGTATTCAGGAGTTGGAAGATGCCTTCGACATGCCCATTTTTGATCGTTCAAAACGCAGTGCGCGCCTGACGGAAAAAGGCACAGAGTTGTTCGAGCAGGCCACGGAGATTCTGCGCCAGCGCGATTACCTGCTTGAACGCATAAGCTCCAAGGAAGTGCTGGTCAGGCGCTTTCGCATCGGTGTCACCGAGCTGACCGCCATGACTTGGTTGCCGACGCTGGTCGAGGGGATTCGCAGTGCTTATCCCAAAGTGGTACTGGAACCCTCGGTCGAGCTCAGCACCGAACTGGTGGCTAAACTGGAGAACGATCAGCTTGACCTGATCATCGTTCCCGACATCTTTGCCGACGCGCGTTTCGTCAGCACCCCGCTGAGTTCGGTGGAGAACGCCTGGATGTGTGCACCTTCGCTGCATCAGGGTAACGAGATCATGAACATGCAGGCCATTTCCTCATACACCGTCCTGACTCAAGGCGGCGGCTCCGGGACCGGGTTAATCTATGAACGCTGGTTTGCCCAGAATGACGTCCGGGTCAACCGTACGATCAAAAGCAACTACCTGATCGCCCAGTTGGGCCTGACCCTGTCCGGTGTTGGCATCAGCTACCTGCCTCGCCAGTGTCTCTCGCCATTGGTGGACCAGGGCCGGCTGCAGGTCATCGAAACCGAGCCTGCGTTGCCTCCCATCCACTACATCGCCGTGCACCGCGCCGATCGACTTCAGGGCCTCAGTGTCGAGGTTGCACGTCTGGCAGCGCGCTGCTGTGATTTCAGCCGCATGGTGTGGTAACGCTAGCGCCAGACACGGGAAAAAAAGCGATGTTTTTGCATAGATAAATATCGCTAATAGTGCCGAGCGACCTTTCTTACTATGAGCGCATAGCCCAAAAGGGTTCAGTCGTTTATGGAGGTCGCTATGTCATTGCCCGGTTCACGCATCTACCCTTCTCCGCCCCAGGCACCACGCTCACTGCTAGACGCATTTCAGAACGTAGTGACGCCGCATATCAGCGACAACCTCGGGCGTCACATCGGTGCCCGAGGGCTGACGCGCTATAACCACACCGGCAAACTGGTGGGCACCGCCCTGACGGTGAAGACCCGCCCCGGCGACAACCTCTACATCTACAAGGCACTGACGCTGATCGAACCGGGGCATGTGTTGGTGATCGATGCCCAGGGCGACGAGACCAATGCGGTCATCGGTGAGTTGATCAAGCTCTACGCGCAGCAACGTGGCTGTGTCGGCTTCGTCGTCGACGGCGCCATCCGCGATGTCGCCAGTTTTGAAGACACGCCTTGCTATGCCCGCAGCGTGGTGCATTGCGGTCCCTACAAAAGCGGCCCCGGCGAGATCAATGTCCCGGTGTCCATCGGGGGGATGATCATCAACCCAGGCGACATCATTGTCGGTGACGAAGATGGGTTGGTTGCCTTCTCCCCCGAACACGCCGAACAGGTGTTGCTCAAGGCGCGAGAGCATGATGCCCACGAACAGCAAGTCAAAGCCGAAATCGCCACCGGCGCCATCGATCAGTCATGGCTGGACAAGGTGCTGGAAAAGGCTGGGCTGGCGAACTGAAAAGCGCCTCGCAATCGCTTGACTCGCACGCTTCGCAGCGCCATCCAACCGGGCATACAGCCCGGTTTTTTTATGCCTGTGCCTCGCGCCTTTTCATCAATAAAAGTGATCTGTTGACCGGAGTATTTGTCGCTTTTTTTGCAGATTCACAATCATTACTTTGGCCGGACAACACCAACAGAAAAATAAGGTCCGCCCCATGTCTATGCCTGAAGTCATAAAACCTGCTGTGCGCAGCCATTACCGCTGGGTGGTTGCAGCCCTGATTTTTCTGATTTACACCGTTGCGGCCGCCGACCGGGCCAACCTCGGTGTCGCGCTACCGTTCATTCGTAAAGAGTTTGAAATGAGCAATGCCGAGGCCGGCGGCTTGATGAGCCTTTTTCTGCTGGCCTATGCCTTGGCACAGATCCCCTCAGGCTTTGCCTTCGGGCGTTTTGGCGTCAGCCGGATACTGCCCGGCGCCATGGTGCTGACTTCAATACTGACGGGGCTGGTAGGTACAGCCAGTTCATTGCTGGCACTTAAACTTTATCGCCTGGGCCTTGGTGTTGCTGAAGGTCCGCTGCCGATCAGCATGACCACGACCATCAACAACTGGTTTCCTGCGCGGGAAAAAGGCACTGCGTCAGGGATCTTTCTGTCCGCCGTCAAGTTCGGGCCGGTGATCGTGCCACCCCTGTGTGCCGTAATCATTTCGGTATGGGGCTGGCGAGAGATCTTCTACTTCTTTGCCGTGCCCGGCATCGCACTGGCAGTCGTCTGGTATTTCATGGTCACCGACCATCCCTCCAAAAGCCGATTCGTCAACGCCGCCGAGCTCAACTACATCGTCGAAGAAACCGGCAGTACTGAAGCAACTCAGCAAACTCGTTCCCAGAAGACTCCAGCCTGGGTGAGCAAACTCGATCGCGTCATACGTGCCCGCCATGAAACGCCTCTGGAGACCAACCGGCAGGTGTTCAAGTCCTGGAACATCTGGGGCTGCGCGGCCAGTTATTGCTTCCAACTGGGTGTATCGAGCGTACTGCTGGCCTGGATTCCGACCTACCTGATGACGGTCAAACAGTTCTCGATCATGAACATGGGGCTGGTGTCGGCTGCGCCATGGGTGGGCGCCGTGCTCGGCAACCTGCTGGGTGGATTCTGCTCGGATCGGTTGATGGGTGGGCGGCGTAAACCCGGCATGCTGCTGTCCGCGCTCGGCACATCGCTGATGATGTACCTGCTGATCAATTCACCCGCCGAACCCCTGCCCTACGGCCTGTTGCTGATGCTGACCGGCGTCGTGCTGAGCCTGGGCTTCTCTTCCTACATGGTTTACCCGATGGGTCTGACCACCAAAAAAACATTCCCCATCTCTAACGCCATCGTGAACATGATCGGCCAGTTGGGCGCGGCGGCGACGCCTTTCATCACTGGGCTGCTGCTGGACAACTATGGCTGGAACTATGTGTTCGCCTGGCTGGCGGTCGGCTCATTTATCAGTTTCATCATCTTGCTGACCATTTCCGAGCCTCGTCCGAGATTAAACACCCCGGCTTGAAGTGCCTTCCGAACAAAGCCGAGCCGCTCATGTGAGCGGCTTCTGTCTGAACGATTCTGTCATCCCTGCGAGGTGTTACACATGTCCCCCCAAGACAAAGAATTGGTTGCCCTGTTTGAAGGCCTGGATACGCCGGGCGTCTCCGATGCCCTGGATAAGCTGGGTCTGCCTGGCCAGTGCCTGGGCGTCATGCCCCTGGACAACTATCGGCAAGTGGTGGTCGGGCCTGCCTTCACCGTGCGCTACGTTACCGCCAGTTGCCCGCCGGGCACGGTCGGCGATTTCATCGATGATGTGGCAGAAGGCGACGTGGTGGTGATCGACAATGACGGGCGCACAGACTGTACCGTCTGGGCGACATCATGACCCAATATGCCGGGAGCCAACGGATTGCCGCGACCGTTATCGACGGCGTCTGCCGGGATGTCAGCAAGGCACTCGGTGACGGCTACCCGGTATTCAGCAAAGGCCGATTCATGCGTACCGGGAAAGATCGGGTCGAAGTCGAGTCGGTCAATCAACCGGTATCCATCGGCCAGGCCCGCGTGTGCGCCAGAGACATCGTGGTCGCCGATGCCAACGGCGTGGTAATCGTGCCCCGGGAACGCGCCAGTGAAGTGGCCGCCTGTGCCCGTTCGATCGAAGCAGTGGAAGCCCGTATCCGCGCCTTGATCGCTGAAGGCAAATCCCTTAGGGAAGCCAGGTCAGAACTGGGTTACCACACCCTGCAACGCAAGTCCTGATCGTCGCCCTACGTCCCTTTTCCCTTTGCCCTCACCGCCTGCCCACGACAGTGCGGTGTGAGGGCTTTTTTTTGCTTATGCATCCTGATTCGTCGTTAATGCTGCTGACTGCTACGCCAGAAGTACATCGCCCAGCTATACAAAACGGGCATATCTCAAAGACAAAAACGGTAGTCGTCGTTCGGTTCCAGCACTCCCAGAATGTGTGAAAACACAAAAGCAGCACTGCTTGGGAGATGGGCATGTCAACAGAAGCTGAACACACCGTGGGACAGGATTGGCAGGAGGACGTGTTCCGCGTACTCAAGGCCCACGACGTCAAACACGTGGTCTTCGTACCGGATGCAGGTCACTCGGCGGCCATCCGCATGTCGTATGCCGACCCGGACATCAAGGCCGTCGTCCTTACCACCGAAGAAGAAGGCATCGGCTACCTCGCCGGCGCCTGGCTGGGCGGTGAGCGCGGTGCACTCTTGATGCAATCCAGCGGCGTCGGTAACTGCATCAACACCCTGGCACTTCAAGTCTGTGCCGGGTTCCCGCTGTTGATAGTGGTGACCATGCGCGGTGACTGGGCCGAGTTCAATGCGTGGCAAAACCCAATGGGCCAGGCCACCGAAGCCTCCCTGAACCTGATGAAGGTCATGACCTGGCGCGCGGACGTTTCGGAAGATGTCGCTCCGCTGCTGCACGGTGCCGCGACCATGGCCTTCAACGGTGATTGCGCCACTGCCCTGCTGCTCGGTCAGCGCCTGATTGGAGAAAAGAAATGGGTCAAGTAAGCGCAAACCACACCCTGTGCCGCCGCGAAGTGGTCAAGGCATTGCTGGCCGACCGCAAAGACGTGCTGGTCGTGACCGGCCTGGGCTCGGCGTCCTATGACGTTATGGCCGCCGGTGACAACGATCTGAATTATTACCTCTGGGCCGCCATGGGCAGCGCAATCACGGTGGGCCTGGGCCTGGCGAATGCGCAGCCAAACAAGTCGGTGGTGGTGGTCACCGGTGACGGCGAGTTGCTCATGGGGTTCGGCGCGTTGGCCACGGTAGCCTTGCAAAAGCCCGCCAACCTGACCATCGCTGTGCTGGATAACGGTCACTTCGGCGAAACCGGTATGCAAGTCAGCCACGCCGGTTTCGGTATTTCCCTGGACCAGGTGGCGAAGACTTGCGGCTTCAGCTGGACCGATGAAATCCGCGACATGGAAGGCGTACACAACCTGCGCGAACGCTTCGCCACCCGCGACGGCGTCAAGCTCGCAACGATCAAGATCAAAGCAGAAAACCCGCCACGGGTGCTGCCACCGCGCGATGGTCACTACGTCAAGAATCGCTTTCGTGCTGCCTTGGGTTTCAACCCGATCTGATTGCTCGTTGCCCGGAACCGGTCACGCAGGGCAGATGCCGTGCGTGACGCGTTCAGGAGAATAATAATGACCGACCGCAACTCTGAAGAACTCAATGCCATCCGCGAGGGCGTACGCGCTCTGTGCGCTGAATTCGATGCAGCTTATTGGCGCAAAGTCGACGAAGAAAAAGGCTTTCCGGAAACTTTCGTCAAGGCCCTGACCGACGCCGGTTGGCTGGCTGCGCTGATCCCGATTGAATATGGCGGCTCCGGTCTGGGGTTGGCCGAGGCCTCTGTGATCCTGGAAGAGGTGAACCGTTGCGGCGGCAATTCCGGCACCGTGCACGGCCAGATGTACAACATGTTCACCCTGCTGCGACACGGCAGTGACGCGCAAAAACGCTACTACCTGCCGAAGATCGCCGCCGGCGAATTACGCCTGCAATCGATGGCCGTCACCGAGCCGACGACCGGCACCGACACCACCAAGATCAAGACCTCCGCGATCAAGCGCGGGGACAAGTACGTGATCAACGGGCAGAAGGTCTGGATCTCGCGGATCCAGCATTCCGACCTGATGATCCTGCTGGCGCGCACCACACCACTGGCCGACGTGAAGAAAAAATCCGAAGGCATGTCGATCTTCCTCGTGGACTTGCGTGAAGCCATCGGCAACGGCCTGACCGTGCAACCGATCGCGAACATGGTTAACCACGAAACCAACGAGTTGTTCTTCGACAACCTGGAAATCCCCGCTGACAGTTTGATCGGCGAGGAAGGCAAAGGCTTCCGCTACATCCTCGACGGCCTGAATGCCGAACGCACCCTGATCGCCGCCGAATGCATCGGTGACAGCCGCTGGTTTATTGAAAAGGCCAGTGCCTACGCCCGCGACCGTGTCGTGTTCGGCCGCCCGATCGGACAGAACCAGGGCGTGCAGTTCCCCATCGCCGAAGCGCACATCGAAATCGAAGCCGCCGACCTGATGCGCTGGCGCGCCTGCGAGGAATACGACAGCGGCATCAATGCCGGGGCCAGCGCCAACATGGCCAAGTACCTGGCGGCGAAAGCCTCCTGGGAAGCCGCCAACGCCTGCTTGCAGACTCATGGCGGTTTTGGCTTTGCCTGCGAATACGACGTAGAGCGCAAGTTCCGCGAAACCCGTCTGTATCAGGTAGCGCCGATCTCCACCAACCTGATCTTGTCGTACGTTGCCGAACACCTCCTCGAACTGCCGCGCTCGTTCTAATAACAAGAGAGATAAAATCATGAGCCAGTCCAAAGGTATTCGTCCGCTCGATGGCATTACCGTCGTCAGCCTTGAGCATGCGATTGCCGCGCCCTTCTGCACCCGACAACTGGCCGACCTTGGAGCCCGGGTGATCAAGGTCGAACGTCCAGGCACCGGTGATTTTGCTCGCGCCTACGACCAGCGCGTCAACGGCCTGGCCTCGCATTTCGTCTGGACCAATCGTTCGAAAGAAAGCCTGACCCTCGATTTGAAGCAAGACACAGCCACTGAGGTACTGGACAGTCTGCTGGCCACCGCCGATGTGTTCGTGCAAAACCTGGCACCTGGCGCTGCAGCGCGAATGGGCCTGTCATTTGAGGTTCTGCATCAGCGATTTCCGCAGCTGATTGTGTGTGACATTTCAGGTTATGGCATGGGGGGGCCCTATGAGAAGAAAAAAGCTTACGACCTGTTGATCCAGAGCGAGGGTGGGTTTCTGTCGGTAACCGGCGGCTCGGGTGACGAAGAGATGGCCAAGGCCGGGTGCTCGATCGCCGACATCGCAGCCGGCATGTACGCCTACACCGGCATCCTGTCTGCACTGCTGCTGCGCGGGCGAACCGAGGAAGGCAGTCACATCGATGTGTCGATGCTGGAGAGCCTGGTCGAGTGGATGAACTATCCGATGTACTACGCCTACAACGGTGCACCTCCGCCCCCTCGCGCCGGTGCTGCACATGCCACCATTTATCCCTACGGCCCCTTCCCCATCGGTGACGGCACCACCGTGATGCTGGGTTTGCAAAACGAGCGTGAGTGGCAGTTGTTTTGTGACGAGGTGCTGCTCAAGCCCGAACTGGCGAAAGACGAGCGCTTCTCTGCCAATTTCAAACGCGCCGAAAACCGCCAGGTGCTGCGAGAGCTCATCATTGAATCCTTCTCCAAGCTCACCTTCGATGTCGTTTTTGACCGACTGGAGCATGCGCAAATCGCCAACGCCCGGGTCAATGACATGCAAGGGGTCTGGGATCATCCACAACTCAAGGCCCGTGATCGCTGGCGAGAAGTCGAGACCTCTGCAGGCAGCGTTCCGAGCCTGATGCCACCGGGCAGCAACAGCGCGTTCGCCCCGCGCATGGATGCCGTACCGGGCCTTGGTCAACACACCGAACAGCTGCTCAGGGAGCTGGGATTGAACACCGACCGCATTGAACACATGCGCGCAATCGGGGCGATCTAGCCGAATTCGCGTGGCCGACTACTACGTCAGGTCCCTGGCCTGATCACCGACTAACGGGAGCGATGAAAATGAGTAATGTCGATTTTTCTGCCTGGATTGGCCGTCGTCAGGAGAGCCAGGACCGGATCAGTTTCAGCCTGGTCAAACGAATTGCCGCAACATTGAGCGAAGTGGCGCCGCAGCCTGGCGAACCGCTGCCGCCGTTGTGGCACTGGGCGTTCTTTCAGGAGCCGGTGGCGGCTGATGACCTGGGACCCGACGGGCATCCCGCACTCGGTGGGTTCCTGCCCCCGGCTCACGACCGTAATCGCATGTGGGCCGGCAGCCGCATCGAATTCTTCCAGCCGCTGAGGGTCGAGGCGGATGTGACCTGTGTATCCACCCTCCTCAACATCGAAGAGAAGCACGGCCGCACGGGCTCTTTGCTGTTTGTCACCGTACGCCATGAGTATTTCCAGGACGGTCAACGCGCCTTGCTGGATGAGCAGGACATCGTCTATCGCGAACCTGTGCCGCCTAAATCCGGCGGCACCGAAGCGCTCCCCGAGGGCCAATGGCAGGAACAGGTGCAGCCCTCCCCGACCTTGTTGTTCCGTTACTCGGCGGTCACCTTCAATGGCCATCGAATTCACTACGACTGGCCTTACGTCACAGAGACCGAAGGCTATCCGGGCCTCGTGGTCCATGGCCCGTTGATCGCCACGCTCAACCTTCGAGCGTTTACCAAAGCGCACCCGACCGCGCGTCTGGAACGCTTCACCTTTCGCGGTCTGCGCCCACTGATTTCACCGCTACCTTTCGAGGTAGGCGGACGTTTGACCGGACGCGGTAAAGCGCAGGTCTGGGCGGGCAATCAGGACGGCACCGCGCAAATCGGCGAAGTGGAATTCAGCGAAGGGGCGGCATCATGAGCACTTCGATTGTCAGGTCAGCCCTGTTCGTACCGGCCACTCGCCCCGAGCGCATCGCCAAAGCCATCGCCACCGGTGCCGACAGGGTCATCGTCGACCTTGAAGACGCCGTCCAGGAAGATCTCAAGGATCAGGCGAGAGACAACCTGGAACGCTTTTTGAGTGAAACCCCGGATGCTCGAGTGCTGGTTCGGGTGAACGCCCCCGATCATCGGGCTCACATAGCGGATCTGACGCTTTGCCAGCGGCACGCCGGCGTGATCGGGGTCTTGCTGCCCAAAGCAGAAAATGCCGCCCAGGTCCTTATTGCCGGCCGCACGGGCAAGCCGATCTGGCCCATCATTGAGAGTGCCAAGGGCCTGGCCGCACTCAGTGAGATTGCCGCGACACAAGGTGTCGAGCGACTGTCGTTCGGCAGCCTTGATCTGGGCCTGGACCTGAACCTCACAACCGGCAGCCGCGCCGCTGCGCAATTACTCAGCCATGCTCGCTATGCCGTTCTGCTGGCGACCCGGGTTGCCAGCCTGGCACCGGCGCTGGACGGTGTATTTGCGTCGATCCAGGACACCGAAGGTTTGCAAGACGCTATTCAGTTTGCCCGCGACATGGGTTTCGGCGGTGCGCTGTGTATCCATCCGAGTCAGGTCGAGATCATCCATCAAGCGCTAAAACCCAACCCTGAGGAACTGCAATGGGCGCACCGCATCATGGCGGCCGCGGGCTCGGGTGAAGGTGTGTTCGTGCTGGATGGGCAAATGGTCGATGCACCCGTCATTGGACGCGCAAAAGCCATCCTTGGACGCGAGAACTAGCGCACCGACTCTTCGCGTACCACGCCCCGCTCCTCCAGCAACCTCACAAACATGGTCAAGCTCTGCGACACCGTGCCTCTGCGCCAGACCAGCCAGGTGCGTAAATACCGGAAGGATTGCGACAACGGCCAGACGCTGACCGTGGTGCAGCCCGGCATGCTTTCGAGCATGCTGCGCGGCATCAGCGCCAGGCCGGCACCGGCGCTGACGCAGGCCAGCATGCCGTGATAGGACTCCATCTCGAAGATTTTGCCGGGCACCGCCGCGTCCTTGCTGAACCAGCTTTCGAAGTGGTGTCGGTACGAGCAATTTGAGCGGAAGGCATAGATGTTTTCGCCATTGACGTCCCGCGCGCGGTGGATCGGGGCATGGTTGAGCGGTGCGATCAGCACCATTTCCTCCTCAAACGCCGGCACGCCCTCCAGTGCCGGGTGCAGCACCGGTCCATCGACGAACGCTGCGGCCAGTCGGCCCGACAGCACGCCGTCGATCATGGTCCCGGAAGGTCCGGTAGACAGGTCGAGCTCGACCTTGGCGTGCTTCTGGTTATAGGCGGCCAACAGCTCAGGGATGCGCACCGCCGCCGTGCTTTCGAGCGAACCCAACGCAAAGGCACCCTGGGGTTCTTCGCCGGCCACCGTCGCTCGGGCTTCCTGGACCAGGTCGAGAATGCGCCGGGCGTAATCCAGAAAACTCCAACCGGCCGGAGACAGGCGCAGGCGGCTTTTCTCGCGGATAAACAGGTCCACGCCGAGGTCCTGCTCCAGTTGCTTGATCCGTGTCGTCAGGTTCGACGGCACCCGATGGATGTGCTGGGCGGCCACGCTGATGCTGCCGTGCTCGGCCACCGCTTTGAAAATTTCCAGCTGAACCAGATCCAAGTCATTCTCCAAACGTGAACGATATGCTCAGCATTATTCAGTTTCCAGAAAACAAACACCACCGTAACCTGAGCGCATTCCCACCTTGCAGGACGGTGCCATGACCAGCGTTTCCAGCCTCACCCATGCCATTTCGATCAATCCCGCCACTGGCGAGCAGATCGGCCACTACCCTTTTGAATCCGACTCGGTGCTGCAAGCCGCACTGTCCCGTGCCGCTGCCGGGTTCCGCGTCTGGCGCATCACCGCAGTTGCACAACGCTCACAGCACTTGATCGCCTTGGCGCAGGCATTGCGCGACAACGCTGCAGCGATGGCGAAGATGATTACCCTGGAGATGGGCAAGCCGATCACTCAGGCGCGCGGTGAAATTGAAAAATGTGCGCAGCTCTGCGAGTGGTACGCCGAACACGGCCCCGCCATGCTGACCGCCGAGCCGACCCTGGTTGAAGGTGGCAAAGCACGCATCGAATATCGCCCGCTCGGCCCGATTCTCGCGGTGATGCCGTGGAATTTTCCGATCTGGCAGGTTCTTCGTGGCGCCGTCCCCGCGCTGATTGCCGGCAACACCTACGTGCTCAAACATGCGCCGAACGTGATGGGCAGTGCTTACCTGCTGCAAGAAGCCTTCAAACAAGCTGACTTCCCTGAAGGCGTGTTCGAGGTGATCAACGTCACGCCGGAAGGTGTTTCCACAGCCATCGCCGATCCACGCATCGCGGCAGTCACCCTCACCGGCAGCGTGCGCGCCGGCATGGCCATCGGCGCGCAGGCCGGTGCAGCGTTGAAGAAATGCGTATTGGAGCTGGGCGGTTCGGACCCTTTCATCGTGCTCAACGACGCCGACCTCGACGAAGCGGTCAAAGCCGCCGTGATTGGCCGCTATCAAAATACCGGGCAAGTCTGCGCCGCCGCGAAACGCTTGATTGTCGAGCAAGGCATTGTCGAAGCATTCACCCGCAAGTTTGTCGAGGCCACGCGCAAACTGGTAGTCGGCGATCCACTGGCGACCGAGACGTACATTGGCCCGATGGCTCGCTTTGACCTGCGTGATGAACTGGATCAACAGGTGCGCGACACCCTGGAGGAAGGCGCGACGTTATTGCTGGGCGGCAAGAAGGCTGAAGGCCCGGGCAACTTCTACGAGCTGACTGTCTTCGGTGATGTCACCGACCAGATGACCTCGTTCAAGCAGGAATTGTTTGGCCCGGTGGCGTCGATCATCACCGCGCGCGACGCAGCCCATGCACTTGAACTGGCGAATGACAGCGAATTCGGCCTCGCCGCGACCATTTATACCAGCAACGTTGAACGTGCCCAGCAGATGGCCGGCGAACTGGAAACCGGTGGCGTGTTCATCAACGGCTACTGCGCCAGCGACCCGCGCGTCACCTTTGGCGGCGTGAAGAAAAGCGGTTTTGGCCGCGAACTGTCGCACTTCGGGGTACGTGAGTTCTGCAACGCGCAAACCGTGTGGCTGGATCGTCGCTGATCGCCTCCAGTGGCTCGGGAGTCTTTTGACTCCCGAGCCACTGCGCTGCGGCGACTATGCTGTATTTCGAAAGACTGATGGCCCGGCCATCTGTCCAGCGGGTCCTCGACGAAGCCAAATCCTACTTCTCGATGTATCCGTTTGCCGAGGCCCTCCCGGAACGGTTTCGCTAGTGCTTAGCCGACGATATCGATCAACTGCTCACGCTGCGCGCCGGTCAGCATCGGCCCGAAACCGGCGCCGGCATTGTCCGCCATGTAACGCGGGTTGCCGGTACCGGGAATCACGCAGGTCACGGCTGAATGCGTCAGCAGGAACTTCAGCGCCATTTGCGCCCAGCTGTTGACCCTCACGTCCGCCGCCCAGCGCGGCAAGGGTTTGTCCTTCAATCGGCTAAGCAGGTTGCCGCCGCCGAACGGTCGATTGCAGATCACCGCTACGCCGCGCTCCCGACACAGCGGCAGGATGCGTTTCTCGACGCCGCGGTCATCCAGCGCATAGTTGATCTGCAAAAAATCCAGTGGCTCGGCCTTGAGCACTGCTTCCACTTCTTCATACGCCGACGCCGTGTAATGGGTGATGCCGATGTAGCGGATGCGCCCTTCTTCCTTCCATTTACGCAAGGTCGGCAGATGGGTTTGCCAGTCCAGCAGGTTGTGGATCTGCATCAGATCGATGCGATCGGTTTGCAGCAGTTTGAAAGACTGCTCCATCTGCGCGATGCCTTCTTCGCGGCCCCGGGTCCAGACCTTGGTGGCCAGGAAAGCCGGCGAGCGCGGCTCGTGAATCGACAGCAATTCACCGGTCGTCTCTTCGGCCCGGCCGTACATGGGCGAGCTGTCGATCACCGTTCCGCCCTTCTCGAACAATGCCCGCAGTACGGCGGGCAGCTGTTTGTAGGCGGGGCTCGAAGGCTCGACATCAAAACCGCGATAGGTACCCAACCCGACGATGGGCAATGGCTCGGAGCTGGAAGGAATGGCGCGGGTCTGCATGTTCTTGCCTCCTGTTTCCTTCGACGGCGTGGTGGCAGCAAAGGCTGGGCCGAAGGTGAAAACCGCCGAAGCACCGGCAGCCAGCGTGAGTATTTGGCGACGCGTATACCGATCAGTGTGGCTCATGGAATTGCCCTTCCACAGTTTTACTCTCAGCCCTTTGTTCCTGGCGCCTGGCCAGCCACAGACATAACCAGCCCCACAGCCCGGCAAAGGGCACGATCAGCAGCGCCACCAGACCAAAACCCGCGCCCAGTGCCGTCAATCCCACCGACAACCAGCCACTGGCGGCATCTCCGCCGCGGTACACCAGGGTTTCGATCACATTCTTGGCCTTGTACTTTTCCTCGCGGCTGACCACGGTCCACAACACCTCGCGCGCCGGGCGCACGATGGCGAACTCGACCGCACGCCGCAGCCCCTGCGCCAGTGCGACGGTGGTTGGCACGGGCGCCAGGGCCATGGCGGTAAACGCCACGATGGTCGCCAGTGGCAACGCCACCAGCGCCCCGCCGACACCGACCCAACGAATCAACGGCGCCGTCAGCAGCAGTTGAAAGATCAAGGTCAGCGCCGACACGATCAAATCAACAACGGCGAAGAATTGCGTCCGGCTGGCCACATCAGCATAGCTACCCGCCACAATCCGTCCCTGCTCGAAATACAACAAGGTCGCGGCGCTGGTGTGCAGCAGCATGAACAACACCAGCCCCAGCAGATAAGGCGAGCGCACAATCAGCGTGATCCCGCCCAGCATGCTGCCGCCCATGCGTCGTTCATCCAACAAGCGGCTGCCGGATTGCGATTGGGTCCGGGACAACAACGCCCGATAGCAGCGCACCGCGATTTCCAGCAGCAGCGCCGCCGCGACGGTCAATGCCACCGGGCCCAGACGCGTGGCCATGGTCGCCGCCAGCAACGGCCCGATGAACGTGCCCAGGGTGCCACCCGCCGCGATAAAGCCGAACAGCCGTCGTCCTTGTTCACTGGTAAACCGGTCGACCAGCACGCTCCAGAAAATGCTGACGATGAACAGGTTGTAGATGCTGATCCAGACGAAAAACACCCGCCCGACGGCCACCGGCGCGATGTGGTTGGCGATCAACACGCCAAACACCAGCATCGACGCGGCGATCACGCGGTAGATCAGCGGCACGAAACGCGTGGCCGGCAGCCGCGAGGCCAGCGCACCAAACACCGGGACCATCAACAGCATCACCACGAAGGTGGCCGTGAACAGCCACTGCAATTTGTCGGCACCGCCCTCAAGGCCCAAGGCATCGCGCAGCGGTCGTACCAGGTAATAGCTGGCCAGCACGCAGAAATGGAACGCGAACCCAAGCATCAGTGCTGTTCTTTCGCTAGGCTGGACGTTGAGCCACTTTGCAGCGATGGGCATGGGCGCCCTCCTCTGTAGCCGGGCTCGGTGTGCCCGGCTACCGATGAACTAAACTCTGGCTCCGAGCCAGTGGATTGGGTTACTCAGCCCAGAGCCGTCAATGTCGCCCACTAAAGTTAGTCGAATGCCACGAACCCTGGTGTTAATCGTCGTCATCCTTGCCGCGTTGTACCTGGCGCTCTGTGCGGCGCTGTTCGTGTTTCAGCGCGCGCTCATCTACTTCCCGCAACCCAGCGCCATCGAGACGCCCGATACGCTGCTCAAACTGACAGTAGACGATGCGCAGGTGATGGTATCGGTCAGGCCCCACGACGGACCGAAGGCGTTGATCTATTTCGGCGGCAATGCCGAGGACGTCTCTCGCAACCTGCCCGGGTTTGCGCAGGCCTTCCCGGAGCATGCGATCTACTTGCTGCACTATCGAGGCTTCGGGGGAAGCTCGGGCTCGCCTTCCGAGGAGGCTATCCAGCGCGATGCCATGACCTTGTTCGACAAGGTTTACGATACTCATCCGCACATCGCCGTGGTCGGGCGCAGCCTCGGTTCGGGGGTCGCCGTGCGCCTTGCCAGCCAACGCCCGGCCTCCAGCCTGATCCTGATCACGCCCTACAACAGCCTGGAAGACCTCGCCGTTCGCCAGTACCCGTGGTTTCCGGTGAAATGGCTGCTACAGGAGCGGTTTGAATCATGGAAGTACGCCGCGCACATCTCCATACCGACGCTGTTGATCGCCGCGGAGCACGACGAAGTCATACCGCGCTCAAGCACGGAGCAGCTCTACACCCATTTCGCCAAAGGCGTGGCCACGCTGCGGGTCGTGCCGGGGGTGGGCCACAATTCAATTTCCGAGAGCCCCGAATATCTAAAATTGCTGGGCGATGCGCTGTGAACAAAGCTGCTCCGCGACCTGTAGTAGCTGTCGAGCCTGCGAGGCTGCGTTCGGCTGCGCAGCAGTCGTAAACCCGGTTTCCGTGGTCTGACTGATACACCGCGAGCTCTGGTTTTACGACTGCTTCGCAGCCGGACGCAGCCTCGCAGGCTCGGCAGCTGCTACAAGGTAAGAGTGTGGGTCATAGAGCCCATCGATCACTCGGTCATCAACAGTGATTGGACGGACAGCCCACAGGCTCTTAGCCTGCGCCCGCTCTGAACGTGCGGCACATCGAACACGTGAATCACCTGTTTTCTCCTTAGGAGGAACACCATGATCGTCAGACCCAAACCGACTTTCCTCAACATTGTGAGCGCGATCAAGGGCTCGATCGCCAAACGGATTGCCCTGCGCTGCCTGATGGTGACGCTGCTCGCCTCGGTTATCGTGCTCGTCGAGACATGGCACCCGAGCTATTTTTCCAAGGTCAGCGCAACGCCCTTCACGCTACTGGGTTTGTCGCTGTCGATCTTCATGAGCTTTCGCAACAACGCCTGTTATGACCGCTGGTATGAAGGCCGCAAAGCCTGGGGCGACGTGACGGTCGCGATCCGCTCAATGATTCGCGAAACCAGGGTCATCAAGGACGCCAATCAGCGCCGAAAAATGCTTCATCACCTGTGCGGGTTTGCCCATGCACTCAACGCGAAGCTGCGCCTGGAAAATCAGCTGGTCGCCAGTAGCCGCTGGCTCAACCCGGCACCGCAGGACCACGCGCCTGATTTCAGCGAACACATTGTGCAGCAGGTGGGCCAGCAGTGTTCGGCGCTCAGCGAGTCAGGGGTGATCAACGAATGGCGCTACACGATCATGACCAATCACCTGGCGCACCTGACCCAAGCCCAAGCGGTGTGTGAACGCATCAAACACACGCCGTTCCCTTTCGCTTACACCTTGTTGCTGCACCGGACCAGCTACCTCTTCTGCTTTTTGCTGCCCTTCGCAATGGCCGAACCGCTGGGCTGGCTGACACCGATTTTCACCGCGATTGTCAGCTATACCTTTTTCGGTCTGGACGCGATTGGCGATGAACTGGAGGATCCGTTTGGACGCGATGAAAACGACCTGCCCATCGACGCCATCGTGCGCAACATCGAGCGGGAAATCCTTGCAGCATTAGGGGAAACAAAGCTTCCTCCAGCGCTGGAGCCGGTGGATTTCGTGTTGGAGTGAGGTGTCAGACTCATACCTGATAGAAATCGCGATACCACTGCACAAACTGCCTCACACCTGCTTCAACCTCCACTTGGGGCGAGAAGCCGACCCAGTCTGCCAGCGCCGACACATCGGCCCACGTCTTGAAGACATCGCCCTTTTGCATCGGCAAATAGTTGCGCTGAGCTTTTATGCCCAGCGCCGTTTCCAGGCATTCGACAAACTCCAGCAACGCGACCGGTTTCCCGCGCCCGATATTGAAAATACGGTTGGCGCCATCAGCCTCCTTGTCCGGTACCGGCGGCTTTGGACGCAAGCGGGCGATGCTTTCGACAATGTCGTCGATATAGGTGAAGTCGCGCGCCATCTGGCCATGGTTGTAAATATCAATCGGCCGGCCACTGAGCATCGCTTCGGTAAACGTGAACAGAGCCATGTCAGGACGGCCCCAAGGCCCGTATACGGTAAAAAAACGCAGGCCGCTGGCGCGAAGACCGTAGAGATGGCAGTAGCTGTGGGCAAGCAACTCATTGGCTCGCTTGCTGGCGGCGTACAGCGAAACCGGTTGATCGACCGGGTCATTGACGCTGAACGGGAGCTTGCTGTTGGCGCCGTACACCGAACTGCTCGACGCATAGATCAGATGCGCAGGCCGATAGTGGCGACAGGCTTCCAGCACGTTGAGGAATCCCACCAGATTCGATTGCGCATACACATCCGGGTTATCCAGCGAATAACGAACCCCCGCTTGCGCCGCCAGATGCACGACCTCGGTGAACGCACTGTTTTTGAATAACGCCATCAAGGCCGGTTTATCGACAATATCCATCGTTTGAAAACGGAAACCGTGCAACTCGCTTAGCTGTTTGAGCCGAGCGCGTTTCAATTCCACGCTGTAATAATTGTTAAGGTTGTCGATACCGACAACTTCTCGCCCCTCCAGGCACAATCGTTTGACGGTGTGATACCCGATGAAACCTGCCGCGCCGGTCACAAGAATGGTCATAGTGATTATCCCGCCTGTCCGATCCAAGGCAATTAGTTATAGCGTTACAGTAGCCGAGGTTCCAGATTCCATTACAACACCCATTAATGGGTAAACCGTCTCCAGACCCTCTTGGCAGAGCACGACTATAAATATCATAAAAAGTTTAAACCGTTTGCCGGAAAACAATTCACTTGTAAAAACAAACACTTGACTACAGCTGAATGCACTATTGGACAAAAGGCATGTTTTTTGACAAGGAACGTTTGACAGATTATCGAGACTGGTCAATAACTACCCATGGTCTGGTGGAACAGAATACGAGTGCAGTTTTTTTTGAATGCGCTGCTTCGCCAGATAACTTTTTAAATCCTGGTTTTTGATGGCCCCCTCACCGGGACCCTGCGGTAGCTTTGCCTTCGGCAAACTGCTCAGGCTTTATATCCAACACGCTGTCATATATAACGCACCCTTATTACTGCACTGTTTCACTAATGCAACATGTTGTGTCTCATTGTTGAAACACACTGTCGCTCGTCCAAATAAGAACAGCAATTTTGCCTGGCTTTAATACTTTTCGGGCCTTAATAGAGCCTCTGCCTGCCTAAACTTTCGATCTCTACGAGGTTTACCAGCATGTCAGCCATCAGTTCCGAACGTTCCAACTGGTACCTGTTGCAATGCAAGCCTCATCAGGATGAACGCGCCCACCTCAACCTGCTTCAACAAAACTATGTCGTGTTCCACCCTCAACTGTTGAGTGAACGCAGGATTCGCGGCAAACAACACCTGGTGCGCGAGTCCCTCTTCCCCGGGTATCTGTTTATCCATCTTGGCGGTAACGATAACTGGGCGCCCATACGATCTACGCGCGGCGTCAGCCGTATTGTCGAATTCAATCACGGTCCTGCGATGGTGACCGAGCACGTCATCGAGCATCTGCGTGCGCGCTGTGGCGAATTCGCAGAATCCCCCGATGACCCACCCCTGACGCCCGGCGATCACCTGCAAATTATCCGCGGTCCGCTGTCGACGCTCGAAGGTGTTTTCATCGCGTCCCATGGGTCTGAGCGCGTCATGATCCTGATGCAGTTCCTTAATCGGGAACAGGCTATTTGCTTGCCACTAGGTGACCTTGAACGTCAGCACGCCTCACACCACTCTCTAACTCTCTGATTTCCATGTTTTTTCCAGGAGCCATGACATGGCCTTGAATTCACGTTGCCCTTTTGCACTGATCATGGCTTCTCTCTACCCTGGAATGGCCTGGAGTATTGATCCGGCGCCTATTGATGTTTACGGGTTCGATTTCACACCCACCTTTCTGTTTTCAGAAAGCCATGACGATAACTTCCGGGAGGTGGAGAACAATAAACAATCCTCCATGATCACCAAGCTGGTGCCCAACTTCGAACTCAAGGCCGAAGATCGCAACAGCGCCACCCGACTGATCTGGCAGCCTGCCCGCTACATTTATCATGACGAGTCTGATGCCTCGTACACCGCACAACGGGTGCGGGCGGACAGCGTCATGGAATTCACCGACCGGCACCGTCTGAAACTCGAAGCCGAGTATCGAAAATACGAGCGCACCGAATCGACTGCAGTCGAAGGCGTCAATGACAAGCTCAACAACAAACGGGTGGGTGGCCTCTACACCTACGGCGCCAAGAGCGCTGACAATCAGATCGATTTCGGCGCCAGCTACGCAGAACTCCGCTACGACAATGCCGACGGCATCAATGACGACAAAGAGCGCAACACCGCCGGCCTGACCACCACCTGGTATCACCGCATCGGCAGCAATACCCGTGGCCTGCTCGAATACGACCACACCAATTTTGATTACCAGCAACCCGGTAGCCTGCGCAGCAGTAAATCCAACGCAGTGCTGGCCGGTGCCGTCTGGGATTTCACTGCAAAGACCACCGGCAAAGTCCGCGTCGGGTATGAGAAAAAGGACTTCGACAGCAGCGAATCCAAGGACCTCGACAACCCCACCTGGCAAGTGGACCTGCAATGGAAGCCGCGAACTTATTCAACGTTCACCTTTGTGGCTCGTCAGGCCCTCGCCGAGGGCGACGATGGCGCCGATGCCGTCAAGTCGACCTTCACCCAGGTCGGTTGGCGCCATGGCTGGACCGAGCGGATCACCACCGTGGCACAAGCCGGGTTCGGTCGTTATGTCTACGAGGGCCAAAGCCGCACGGACGACTTGCAGGATTACCACCTGGCCGTGGTGTATGCGATGCGCCGATGGCTGGATATCGAACTCGGCTATCGGTTCCGCGATAACGACTCCGATGCCGACAACGAAAGTTTTACCCGCAATGTGGTTCAGATCAGCTTCAACGTAAGCCTCTAGAGGGTTTCGCCATGAACATACACACACTCGGCTTGTTGTTCGCATTGGCGGTTCTACCCAATACCTATGCAGCAGACCCCGGCACTCAGTACAAACTGGCCGCTGGCGATGTCTTGCGCATCATCGTGTTTGGCGAGCCAGAGTTGAGCATGAAAAAGATTCGCCTGAGCGATGCCGGCACCTTTTCCTACCCCTTCCTGGGGGAGATTTCCGCGACGGGACTGACCCCCGGTCAAGTCGAGAGAATCATCGTCGACGGACTTAAACAAGGGTATCTGACCGACCCGAAAGTCAGCTTGAGCCAGATCGAATACCGCCCGTTCTACATCAACGGTGAAGTGAAAAAACCCGGCAATTATCCATTCATACCCGGGCTGACTCTGGAGAAAGCCATCGCCCTGGGCGGTGGCTTGACCGAGCGGGCCTCGATCAAACGCGTGACCATCGTGCGCGGTGACGGCGGCGCCACACTCACCGATGAGGTCACCCGAAGCACCACGATTGCCCCCGGCGATACCATTTCCATTGCACAAGGGTTTTTCTGACCATGGACAACAGCCCTAGCCCCTACGTCGAGCGTCCTCTTCAAACGCATGTACATCAGCCGTACAGCGAACGTCAGGACACCATTGATTTGCTCAACATCTGGAGGGTGATCTGGCGCGCCAAATGGTCCATCGGATGGCTGGTCCTGTTCTGCTGTGCCCTGGCGGCCATTGCGGTGTCGGCCATTACCCCGCAGTACATCGGCAGCACCACTTTGCTGTTCAACGATAAAACACCGCCCCTCATGTCCTTCCAGCAGGTCAAGGATTCAGGCAGCAACGCCACCGAATACTTGCAGACACAACAGGCGCTCCTGCAATCACGGGACCTTGCCGAACGCGCGGTGAAAAAACTCAACCTGACGACCCACCCGGTCACCGACCCGCGCCAGCAACCGAAGCCGTGGTTCACGCCGCGCAAATGGCTGGCGGACCTCGAACTGGATCAATGGCTGCCAGGACTGGGCACGTTGGCCCCGGTGAAAGAGGCGCCCAGCGAGGAAGATGTTTTCAATCAGGTCACGCAGAACCTCATGTTGCACACCAGCGTCAAGTTCGTCGGCAAGAGCCAGCTGCTGGAAATCGAGGTCGAACTGCCCGACCCGGCTCTGGCGGCAGCGGTGGCCAACGCGCTGGCCCAAGGCTTTACCGACAGCCAACTGGACACCAGCGAGAAGTCCTCGCAGACCACCACGGCGTGGATGAACACACGACTCGTCAAGCTGCGTGACAACCTGCGCACCGCCGAGAAAAAGCTTCAGGGATACCGGGAGGAGCAAGGCCTGGTCGACGTTGGAGGGGTCGCAACCATCAGCGCCAATGAATTGGAAATGACCGGCAATCGTATGGTCGACGCCCGTCGCAACCGCGCGGAAGCCGAGAGCGAATACCGCCAGGCGAAGGCCCTGAGCAGCGGCGATTTGAGCCGGCTCTCCAGTGTGCCGGCGGTCTTGAGTAACCCATTGGTCCAGCAATTCCAGGCGGATCGGGCCAAGGCACAAGCCAAGGTCGATGAGCTGGCGGGGCGCTATGGGCCGAAACACCCAAGCCTGATTTCCGCGCAATCCGAACTGCGCGCCGCGACCACCAGCCTGCAGTTGCAGGTTCAGCAAGTGGTCGCCGGGATTGAACGCCAATTCCAGCTGGCCTCGGCCAGTGAAGCCTCGCTACGCCAATCCTTCAACAGTAACAAGGCGCAGATCCAGGACATCGCCCGCAAGGAATTCCAGTTGCGCGAGTTCCAGCGTGAAGTCGACAGCACCCGCGCACTGTACGAAACCTTCGTCACCCGCTTGAAGGAAACCGCCGCCACCGCCGACATGGACTCCACTAAAGTGCGCATCGTCGATCCGGCCATTGTTCCTGTCGAAGCGAGCAAGCCCCGTAAAACATTGATTGTGGGGATCGTCGGAATAATCGCGACGGTGATTGGCATGGCGCTGGCCTTGCTCATGGACAAACTGAGCAACACCTTCAAGACTGATGAGTCGATCGAAAGCACGCTGAACATTCCGCTGCTCAGCGTCGTTCCGCTGGTCATGAAGAAAAGCCGTCGGCAACTGGCGCGGTTGTTCGAAGACAATGAAAACCCGCGCTTCTCCGAGACCATTCGCAACCTGCGCACCTGGCTGATGTTGCAAAGCAGTGACATGCCGTCGCAGGTGGTCCTGGTCACGTCGACCGTGGCCGGTGAAGGGAAAAGCACGATTGCCAACAACCTGGCCAGCTCACTCACACCATTGGAGCGTGTGCTGCTGATCGATGCAGACATGCGTCAGCCAACCCTGTCGCTGAACTTCGACTTTCCGCCTGACATTCCGGGGCTGGCCAATGTGATTGCGGGCACTGCCCGGCTCGAAGACTGCATCGTTTCGGTGGGCAACCTGGACATGCTGCCGGCCGGAAGGATGGCGCCTGTATCGCAGGATCTGTTCAGCGCACCGCGCCTGCCATCCCCTGCGGACCCGCTCAGTTCGACACGCCAGCCGCCGCCACAGGACCTGCTCAGCTCACCGCGCATGGCGCGCATGCTTGAGGTACTCAAGTCGCGTTACCGCCACATCATCATCGACTCTCCCCCTGCAGAGATGATCAGCGACGCGCTGTTGCTGGCCAGGCATTCGGATGCCGTGATCTATGTGGTCAAGGCCGACAGCACGCCGATCAATCAGGTGCAGAGAGGCATTTCAATGTTGCAACAAAGCCATGTACCGGTATTTGGCGCGGTGCTCAATCAAGTCGATCTGCGCAAGGCGCGCAAGTACGGCTACAACCATTCCCGAACGTTCTACAACTACGACTTCGTGCCCAGGTAACTGCCGGTCACGCTTTTGCTGCACCTCTATCTGCCCCTCACACCTGACTTCACCTCTGCCGAGCTACGGAAAAGCCCTGCGGAAGCCACGTCGTGGCTGCCGTTCAGTGCCGATTAGATCACTCATGCCTCGAGGTCAAGCCCATGACTCCGCAATACACCGCTCATATTGCACATCGCCGAGGCCTGACGTTCTGGGGCCAGTGGTTATGTGCGATGACACTGGCCATCTCGCTGCTGACACTACTGGTGTATTGGCGTGTTGGCAGTCTGACCAGCGAATACCGCATCCTGATGATTCTGACCGTGCTCGGTTCGGTGCCCATCTACAGCATGATGCAGGTCTACCACAAGCGACACGGTCTGGTGGTCGGGCTCGGCCGGTTACTGGCCGGCTGGTTGATCCTGCTGGCGGTGCTGGCGGCCATTGCTTTCACCACCCAGACCAGTGCGATTTACTCGCGCCAGGTCATCATGGTCTGGGCAGTGCTGGGCTTTTTCGTCCAGGCTGCGACTTTCCTGCCGTTGCATTATTTCGCCCGGCTGCATTCGCGAATGATCTGCAGGGAACGTCGCTCGGTGATCATCGGCACTTGCCCGACCGCCCATGAACTCGCGAAAAAACTCTTCCAGCCGAACCGCGCGCTGGTATTGGGTTTCATCGCCGCCGCCGATAACAGCGGCCCGGCACCGAGCATTCTGCCGCTGCTGGGTCACGTCGACGGGATCCGCGAGATCATCACCCGCCTGGACGTGCGCCGCGTCTACATTGTCCTGACGATGGCGCATGCCGCCACCATCGAAGCGCTCTACATCGATCTGCTGGACATGAACGTCGACGTGGTGTGGATTCCGGATTTCGGCAGCATGGTGCTGCTCAATCACTCGATCTCTGAAATCGAGCGAATGCCGGCGATTTACCTCAACGAGAGCCTGATCAGCTCCCACCCCGCCAGCCTGTTTTGCAAGGACCTGTTCGAACGCAGCCTGGCCGCCGTGGCCATTATTGCCCTCAGTCCGTTGCTCTTGATGGTGGCGACCGCCGTCAAGCTGACCTCCGCCGGTCCCGTGCTGTTCAAGCAAAATCGCCACGGCTGCAACGGCGAAGTGATCAAGGTCTGGAAATTTCGTTCGATGCGCCTCCACGACGATCGCGAAGTGCACCAGGCCACCCGTGACGATGATCGCGTCACACCGCTCGGACGCTTTCTGCGCCGCAGTTCCATCGACGAATTACCGCAGCTGTTCAACGTGTTGTTCGGGCAAATGGCCCTGGTCGGGCCCCGCCCGCATGCCGTCACCCACAACATTTACTACACCGGCAAAGTGCGCGCCTACATGGCCCGTCACCGCCTCAAACCGGGGATTACCGGGTTGGCCCAGATCACCGGGCATCGAGGCGAAACCGAAACGGTGGAAAAGATGCAGCTGCGCGTCGCCCAGGACCTCAACTACATCAACCAATGGTCGCTGTGGCTGGACATCAAGATCCTCATCAAGACGCCCTTCACCTTGTTCTCGAAAAACATCTATTGACCCCTGCCCATCGTTGATCGCTGTCACGACGACCCGAGGTTTGATCATGAATGTGAGCGTATTCGGTATTGGTTACGTTGGACTTGTCCAAGGCGCGGCGCTGGCAGAAGTGGGCCACAACGTCCTCTGCGTGGACGTCGACGCCGACAAGGTACAGGCGTTGAAGGATGGCACGCTGCCGCTCTATGAGCCGGGGCTCAAAAGCCTGGTCCACAACAATTACCACAGTGGACGACTGCAGTTCGGCACTGACCTTGCCAACGCTGTCCACCATGGCGATGTGCTGTTGATTGCCGTTGGTACACCGCCTGACGAAGACGGGTCGGCAGACCTCCAACATGTTCTGAGCGTTGCGCAAACCATCGCACTGAACATGGACCGGCATCACATCATCGTCGATAAATCCACCGTCCCCGTCGGGACCGGCGACCGGGTGCGCGCGCACATCGAGCAGGTGCTGGCCGACAACGGTCGCGGCGACCTGACCTTCGACGTGGTCTCCAACCCCGAGTTTCTCAAGGAAGGCTGCGCGGTCGAAGACTGCATGCGTCCGGACCGGATCATCATCGGCACCGATAGCCAGCACGCTGAAGAGGTCATGCGGGAACTGTACGAACCGTTCAATCGCAACCGCGAAAAGATCATCGTCATGGACCTGCGCAGCGCCGAACTGACCAAGTACGCCGCCAACAGCATGTTGGCGACCAAGATCAGCTTCATGAACGAAATGGCCAGCCTCGCCGAAAAACTCGGTGCCGATATCGAAATGGTCAGGCATGGCATCGGCTCTGATCCACGCATCGGTTATCAATTTATTTACCCGGGTGTGGGCTACGGCGGTTCGTGTTTCCCCAAGGACGTCAAGGCGCTGATACACGCCGCCGCCAGCGTCGACATCGACGCTCGGGTACTCAAGGCCGTGGAGTCGCGCAACGAGGAACAGAAAGCCAGCCTGTACACCAGGATTTTCAATCACTTCGACGGCGCACTTCGCGGCAAGACCTTTGCCCTGTGGGGCCTGAGCTTCAAACCCAACACCGACGACATGCGCGAAGCCCCCAGCCGGGTGTTGATGGAAGCCTTGTGGCGTGCCGGCGCCAGCGTCCAGGCGTTCGACCCCAAAGCCATGGAGGAGGCCCAGCGTATTTATGGCTCGCGCGATGACTTGACGCTGGCGGGCACCAAGGAAGCGGCGCTGAAAAACGCCGACGCCTTGATCATCGTCACCGAGTGGCAATCGTTTCGCGCGCCTGACTTCGACCTGCTCAGCCGGCAGCTCAAGCAACCGCTGATTTTCGACGGACGCAACTTGTTCGATCCGCAGCGGTTGAGCAAACGCGGTTTCACCTATGTCTCCGTGGGTCGGCAGACCTACCCGGTCATCTGAAGGGAGTCGCGCCATGATCAGGTTGCAAATAGTCAGGCATTACTCACCGAAGTTACTCGACGCCAACCAGGCCTATTCCTTCATCAACTTTGCTTCTATCGGCTGCCTTTTCGAACAGGCCCCAGGCACCGTCGCCTACTTCTGCGACGGCATGCTGATGTCGACGTTCATGTCGCGCGTGACCGGCCGTACGATCGGTCGGGTCAGCTTTGATTTCACCTCGATTGCCGACGCTGTTCTCAGCAGCGCCGAGCAACAGGGCAAGCGCGTGTACTTCGTCGGTGCCCGCCAGGCTGAACTGGATCTGTTTGTCGGCAAGATCAAGATGCTCTATCCGCGGCTGGCCATCGCCGGCTATCACAACGGCTACTTCGATGCGGCACAGGCCCGGTGCATTCAGGCCGACATCTGCCGCAGCGAAGCAGACATCCTGATCGTCGGCCTGGGTGCCGGGCTGCAGGAGCAGTTCGAACAGGATGCGCTGCGTGCAGGTTTTCGGGGTGTCGCCTTCACCTGTGGCGGGTTCATACGCCAGGAAGCCATGGCCACGCAGCATTACTACCCGGCAATGATCAATCAACTGCATATGCGCGCGTTTTATCGGATGTATCGCGAGCCGCATACGATCAAACGCTACCTCATCGATTACCCCAGCAATTTTTTGCACCTGTTGACGATGATCGTTCAACGCAAAGTTGCCATCAGCGTTGGGGAATGACCATGCACATCCTGTTCATTCTCAAGGACTTCCAATCCGGTGGCGGCGTCGAGCGCGTCCAGCAACGGTTGTCCGAGCAGTTTCTCAAGGACGGCCAGCGTGTGAGTTTTTTCGTCATGAACGGTGACACGCCGGACATTGAAGGTGCGCCAACGCTCACCAGCGGCAACGGCAACGGCAGCGGCATCGTCGGCCTGCTCAAGTCCATTGTGCTGTTGCGCCGGCTTATTCGCCGTGAGGGCGTCACCCACCTGATTTCCGCCAAGGAGCAGGCCAATCTCTGCACCTGGATTGCCACCCTGGGCCGTCCTTGCAAAGTCATCTATAGCCGCCACGCGGCACTGGATTGCACTGAACAGAAAACCGGCCCTTCAAGCCTGCGCCTGCTCTATACGTTGTACCTCTGTGGCAGCGGCAAGGTGGTAACGGTCTCCACGGCCTTGCGCCAGTCCCTTGTCGACTGGATGCCCTGGGGTCGGAAACGGATCCGCTATTGCCCCAACGCCGTCGTCACCGAACAACTGCTTGAAGCCGCACAAGCGCCGCTGCCCGCCGATTTACCCCGCGACTATTGGTTGAGCCTGGGCCGACTGGTGGAACCCAAAGGCTTTCATCTGTTGCTGGATGCCTACGCCCTGGCGCTGCGCAGCGAAGCACTGCCGGATCTGGTGATCGTCGGTGACGGTCCCTTGCTCGATGCACTGACCACTCAGGCAAACCGACTGGGCATCGCGCACCGGGTGCATTTCACCGGTTTCCTGAGCAACCCCTATCCGCTGCTGAGGCACGCACGGCTGTTCATTCTGAGCTCCGTGCAGGAAGGCATGCCGACCGTCCTGATCGAGGCGCTGGCACTGGGTACGCCCGTGCTGGCATGCGACTGCGAGACCGGGCCCAGGGAACTGCTGGACAACGGTCGACTGGGTCAACTGGTCGCCGTCAACGACGTACCGGCGTTGGCGCGGGGAATGCTCCAAAGCCTGGAGGCACAGAGCGGCGTTGCGCCAAGCGCAAAAATGCTCAGTGACGCCATCCATCCATACACCAGCCGGTACGCCGCGCAAGCGTATTACCAGGTATGGAACCAATGAAAAAGTTGCTGATTATCCTGCATGACCTCAGCGCTGGCGGGGCTGAAAAAATGATGGCGCGCCTCGCCAGTGCCCTGGTGGACGCGGGCAATGATGTGACATTGCTGATGCTCACCGGCGGCGGCCTCCATGCGGTGCACCTCGACCCGCGGGTCAAGAAAGTCGAATTGCAAAGCCAGCGTACCGCGCATGCGGTGCCGGCCCTCGCGCGATTTCTTCGCGCCAATCGCTTCGACGCACAACTGGCGGCCCTCACTCACGTCAACGTGGTCGCCATCATCGCCGCCTCACTGTCAGGGACACTGGCACGGCTGCACGTCAGCGAACGCAACACGTTTTCCCATGACAAGCACGTTAACCCCGGCTTCATGGTCCGGCTGGCGTATCGGGTGGCACCCCTGTTGTATCGGCTCATCCCCAACCCGGTGATCTGCGTCTCGCGAGGCGTCGCCCAGGACCTGGTCGACACCACCCTTGCACGTCTCCAGGACGTGACCATTGCCGACAATCCGGTCCTCGACGACGACTTTCGCGACAAGCCGCCGGGTCGGCCGAGCCACCGCTGGCTGTTGCAAAAGTCCAGCCCGGTGATTGTCGCCGTGGGTCGCCTGGCTCCGCAAAAAGGCTTCGACACCTTGATCAACGCCTTCGCGAGGTTGCCGGACGTCAACGCTCGCCTGATCATTTTTGGCGAAGGCACGCTCAGGGCGCAGTTGCTTGAGCAGGCCTGCACGCTGGGTGTGGCTGATCGGTTCGACTTGCCAGGCTACACCCGCGATCCCATGGCAGAAGTGGCCGCGGCCGACTGCTTTGTGCTGTCGTCACGTTTCGAGGGCAGCCCCAACGCGCTGGTCGAGGCCTTGTCCACCGGCACCCCGGTGGTGTCGACCCGCTGCCCCCATGGCCCGCAAGACATTCTCATCGGTGGCCTCGTCGCGCCGCTGGTGGCCGTCGACGACCCCAGCGCATTGGCGCAGGCCATCGCCCTGCAACTCTCGACACCGCGAGACTTGCAACGCCAGTCCCGCATCGACGCCGCCGCGCGTTTCATGAATGCCAGCGCGGTAGAAACCTACCTCGCCGCGTTGCTCCGGAGGCCATCGCCATGAGCACACTGGAGATCCGATATTCCACACTGCGCGACGTGTTCACTCTGTTCGGTGTGCTGTTCTACATCCAGGTGATCACGTTTGTCCTCAGTCTGGGTGGAGCCGCAAGCTTCGGCGACATCGATAAAGACCTCGAAGGCAACGTCGCCAACCAGATCTGCGGTCTCATCACCCTGCTGGTGCCCTTGTTCTTCTTCATCCGCAACAAAGTGTTCCTCAGCAAAACCTTTTACCGCAGCAACTTCTTTCTGCTGGTGTTCATGCTCTGTGTCATCGCATCGATCGGCTGGTCCCACGACCCGATGCTGAGTTTCAAGCGGTTTATCGCAATGCTCAGCGTGGTGTTTTTTGCCGGTTTCATTGCCTACAACTACCCCCTTGAAAAAATCACCTTCATGCTCGGCTGTGCCATCGGCGTGGCAGCGTTGATCGGGTTGATGCTCGCCGTGGTCATGCCTGACGTCGCGTTCTTGTCCGGTGGCATTCGCGACGGTGCATTCAAGGGGATTTTCGCCGAAAAGAACGCCGGGGCACGGCTCAACGCAATCGCCATTCTGCTGTTGCTACCGATGATCCGCCAACGCAACCGCTGGGCCCTGTTCTGCTCGTTTTTTTCGCTGATCGCGATCCTGCTCGCCCAATCGGCGACCGGCGTGGCATTGATCATTTCCGGTACGGTGAGCTACTGGTATTTCCTCACCCTGATCCGCTTGCATATCAACCGCTCGCAGTGGCTGTTCTTCGGTTGCACGCTGGTGTTTCTGCTGGTTTGCCTGTTGCTGTACAGCCACGTTGCGTGGCTGCTGGAGATCGCCGGTCGCGATCCGTCGCTCACTGACCGCACAATGATCTGGGAGCTGCTCGCGCCATTTGTCGACGAGCAATGGCTCAAGGGTTACGGTTTCGGTGCCTTCTGGGCCAGCCCCGATGCCAGTGCCTTCATCACTCGCTGGGGCTACATCGGCAACGCCCACAGCGGCTACATGGAGACCCTGCTCAACGGCGGCATTATCCAGTTGACTGCGCTGGCGCTGCTGCTGGGCGAAGCACTGCTCAAACAATACCGCGCCGTGACGGCGAACCAGGCGGCACGGTTTCGCGCCAGCGCCCTGGTCATCATCGGCTTGTTCGTCGTCACCAATTATGTGGCGTACGTAATTCCCAACTATCGCTCCGCCGAGTTCCTGGTGTTCTGCACCTTGGCCCTGTCCTTTCGGCATCACCACGCGACATTCCCCGAGTTATCACCGACAACCCTGCGTCAGCGTCCGTCTGGCAGGGATTTAGCGCGCGATTCAGCCCAGGCGTGACAAAAGGAGAAACACCCGTGCCCAACCAAGCCTCCCCTTCAGCGCATTCAGTGTGCGTCGTGATCCCGCTATACAACGGCGCCGACAGCATTGAGCAAACACTGGCGTCCCTGGTCGGGCAAACCCGACTGCCCGATCACGTCATCGTCGTCGACGATGGTTCCACCGATGACGGACCACAACGGGTCAGAGACTTCGTGGCGCCGTTCCGCCTGACGCTGTTGCAGCAGGCCAACGAAGGCCAGGCCAGTGCCCGCAACCACGGATTGCGGCACAGTGAAGAGACGTTTGTGGCGCTGCTCGATGCCGACGATCAATTTCGTCCGCAAAAGCTCGAGCTGCAATTGGCGCTGTACGACGAACTCACTCGTCAGGGACGGCCGGTGGGGCTGATCGACTGCTACACGCAGGTCAATTACAGCGACGGCAGGCGGCAGCTGGACAACCATCTCAAGAACGGCAGGCATTTCTACGATTTCATCCACGCCAACGTCCTCAATGGCGTCTCCACCGCGCTGGTCAAGCGCGAGGTGATCATGCAATACGGCGGCTTCGATGCCAGCCTGCGTTACTCCGAAGACCGTTTCATGTGGACCCGGATCGCCGAACACTGGGAGGTCCACACGGTGCCTCAGGTGCTGCTGGAACGCACAGTCAACGGCGGCAACATGACCGCGCAACCGAAAAAGTACTATGCCAACAAAATCAGGTTCATCGACGTGTACCTCGCCCGCTATGGCGCGCAGCTCAGCAAGCAGCAACGGATCGATTTTGTGCTGGGCAACCACACCGATTTTCTCAATGCCTTTTCCCGACGTGGCGAGCATGCCGAAGTGATCGGCGTGTACCGGCGAATGCTGGAGTATTCCTGGCAAACGCTGATCTTCGCCAGCGGCAAACCGACCTTGCGTTACCTCTATGCCTGCGCCCGAACCTTGCGCAAGGCAACGGCATCAACCACCGCTCATTGAACCGGTATCCGCCATGGCCAATCACCGTCTGGTGACATTGATCTGGATCTTCACCGAGAAATTCGGCTTGATCTTCCTGTCGATGATTACCTTTGTCGCGTATGCCAGGCTGTTGTCGCCCGCAGAGCTGGGTGTGGGCACTGTCATCATTGCCATCGTCGAGTTGATCGGTCTGATGTATTCATCGGTTCTGGAAGACCCGCTGGTACGACTCGAACGGTTGGAGGACAAGCACATCACCACGGCGTTCTGGGCGGCGGTACTCGTCAGCCTGGTGTCCATCGTCGTCATCTCGGGCGCAGCAATGCTTTACACGCCCGATCCGGTGTTGCAATGGATGACGGCAGTGGCCTCGGTGAAAATCCTGTTCACCATGATGGCGCGGGTCTATGTGGCGCAAATGCGCCGCAGCGGTAACTTCAAGATGCTGGCTTCACGCACGTTAATGGGCAAGGTGTGTGGTGGCGTCGGCGGCATCGCTGTCGCGCTGTGGGGGTTGGGGGCCTGGGCGGTCGTTGCCCAGGCACTGATCATGGAGTTCGTCTCCATCATCGTATTGATGCGCGCAGACCCGCGACGCATTGCCTTTCGTATTGACGGCCCGGTCTTGCGCGAACTGTTGAAGTCCGGTGCGCCGGTGGCCGTCAACGCGCTGAGCTCGCAAGCGCTGCAACGCGGGGTCAATGTGGTCCTGGGCATGACCGCCGGCACCAACGCGGTGGGCATGTTCAACATGGCGATGCGCATCATCGATCTGCCGCGTACGGCGATCTACCACGGTCTGATCAGTTATGCGCTGCCGGTGTTTGCCCGGCGTAGCGCCGATCCCTCACGGTTACGCGCGATCATCAGCGATTCGACCGCCGTCAGCGGCTTCCTGCTGACGCCCCTGTTCATCGGCATCGCCCTCACGGCGCACGACGTGATCCTGTTGATCTTCGGCGCCAAATGGACCGAGGCCATTCCCCTGCTGCAAGTGCTGGCGTGCACCGCAGCCATTGGCAATACAGCCATGTATGCCACGACCGCACTGATCGCCGTCAATCGCAGCCACCTGACCATCAAGGCCGAAGTGGCAACCACGGTACTGGCACTGGCGCTGGTTTACAGCTTCGGCAGTCTTTATGGCGGCATGGCGGCCGCCCTCGCTCTGCTGGCGAGGATGCTGATCATCACGCCGCTGCAAATACGCGGCCTCAACACGGCCATCGGCTATGGCTGGCACCGGTTCTTCGACGCCAATTACCGCAGTGTGATTGCCTCGCTCGTCATGGCGGCAACCGTCGTGATGGTTGCTCCCCGAGTGGGTTTTCAAGGCTATCTGAACCTGATTTTCACCATCGGTATTGGCGCCCTGACCTATGCCGTGGCGTACAGCGTATTGCACCCGCGTTGGCCGCAAGAATTCAAAACGGTTTTCACCGCGCGCTGAATTCCCCCCTGAGACAGGAACACCTCACCATGCCTAAAACCACGCTGATTACTGGCGGGGCCGGCTATATTGGCTCCCATACCGTCCTGGCGCTCATCAATGCCGGGCATTCTGTGCTGGTGCTCGACAACCTGTGCAACAGCTGTCGAGAGTGCATCGCGCGTCTTGAGCTGCTGACCCACACCCGGGTCGATTTCATCAATGGCGATATTGGCGACTCGATCTTGCTCGACGAGATTTTCAGTCGTTACGACGTCGATGCCGTGGTGCATTTTGCGAGCCTAAAATCCGTCGAAGAAAGCATTCGCAAGCCTTTGGACTATTACGCCAACAACGTCGCCGGGACACTCAATCTTTGCCGGGCGATGGTGCGTCATGAAGTGTTCAATCTGGTGTTCAGCTCCTCGGCGACGGTGTACGGCGACCCTGCGCAAACCCCGATCCTGGAAGACATCGGTACCGGAAAACCGGTCAATCCCTATGGCCGCACCAAACTCATGATCGAGGAGTTGCTGACCGACCTGTGCCACGCGGATCCGCGCTGGAGCATTGCCTTGTTGCGCTACTTCAACCCGATCGGTGCCCACGAAAGCGGGATCATCGGCGAAGACCCTCGCGGGCGCCCCGCCAATTTGCTGCCGTGCCTGACCCAGGTGGCGATCGGACGAATTCCTGAACTCACGGTGTACGGCTGCGACTATCCCACCGTGGATGGCACCTGCGTGCGCGATTACATCCATGTGGTCGACCTTGCCATCGGCCACCTCAAGGCGCTGGAGGTGTTGCAGGGCAAAGGCGGCATCAACGCCTGGAACCTGGGCACCGGCATCGGCTACAGCGTGCTGCAAATCATCCAGAGCTTCGAGGACATTACCGGGATCACCATCCCCTACCGCTTCGCCCCGCGACGTGCCGGTGACATCGCCAAATGCTATGCGGACCCGAGCAAGGCAGGACGTGAGCTGGGCTGGAGCGCACAACGCGACCTGGAACAGATGATCGTCGATACCTGGCGGTGGCAGTCGCGCAATCCGCTGGGGTACCAGTCGTCACTCGACATACCGGCCCTGATGACGGCGAAGTGATGCAGATGCTCAGCAAATATCTGCTGGTCCTGCTGTGGTCGGTTTCACTGGCTGGCACGGCGGCGGCGCAAGCGCCCTCCCGTCCGCCGGCCAGCGGGCTGGTGCTGTGGCTCGACGCGGCCGATGCATCGACCATGACCGTCGATGCACAGGACCGTGTGCAGTACTGGCGCGACAAATCCGGCCAGTCCAACGACGCCACGGCAGACGATGCCGCCTTGGGCCCGAAGCAGGTGGCGAACGCCCTGAACGGTCAATCGGTGGTGCGCTTCAGTGGCGTTGAGGGGTTTCTGGGCAAAAACATCCGCAGCGCAAAAGGCCCGGTCACGGTGTTGCTCGTATCTCTTCGGCCAGCAGAAGCCAACGTTGATCCCTGGCAGCGGCTGTTCAGTTCGCGACCGCAAATCGCCAACAACGATAACGTGTTGCCGAATTTCGCCATCAGCCTGCGCCAGACCACCGCGTATGCGCCGACCATTTCCGTGCTGGAGCTTTTCGATGTGCCGATTGGTCCGTATGCCGTCGGGCGCAACGTGGTCGGCAAGGCCGAGAACTTCCGCGGCGACATCGCCGAAGTGCTGGTCTACGACCGCCCGTTTGCCTCCCTCGCCGACCGGCAACAAGCGTTTGAGTACCTGGCGGACAAATGGTCCATTGTCGTTCCCAGACTGGCTGACACCTGGACCCGTGTCGGACCGCTGGGCACGTTGCCGGTCCATACCAACCCCAACCTGCCGCTGTCCGATCAGGCCAATGCCGGCCAGTGGGCACTCGACACCAACCTGTCCGACGACTTCAACGGCACCACCCTCGATCCTGTACGTTGGCACGTCAACAATGCCCAAGGGAACGAATCGCTCGGACGCAAACCGGCGCTGTTCAAGCCGGACAATGCCAGCGTCAAGAATGGCAACCTGAACATCGTCTTCCGCAAGGACACCTTGCCGCAGAAGTACGTCAAGCTCGGCTTCAAGGACTACTCCTCGGCGATGGTTCGCACCCATTCCCGTGGGCTCTTCGGGTATTACGAGGCGCGCGCCAAACCCATGGATTCGGCAGGCTCCAGCGCATTCTGGCTGGCGTGGACGGGCATGACTGACAATGCCACCGAAATCGACATCTTCGAGATTGGTGGCAAGACCAAAAACGCTGCCCTGGACCGTTTTTACAACATGAATGCCCACCTGTGGGCCACGCCGCAAAGCACCGAACATGTTGCCGATGGCAGCGTCTGGGTCAGTCCATGGCGCCTGGCGGACAGCTTCCATATCTACGGCTTCGACTGGCAGCCCGACACCCTGCGCTGGTACGTCGATGGCGTGCTGGTCAGGGAATCGAAGAACAGCCATTTCTTCTTCCCGATGCAGATCGTCTTTGACAGTGAGGCCATGTGGCAGTGGTTCGGCGTGGTGGACGATGCTGACTTGCCCTCTACCTTCAGCGTCGACTACGTCAAGGTGTGGCAACGGAGTCGATAGCCGCCACACCCAATCGACAACCGCCCGGTTCAAATCTCAATCGGCAGATGGTCAGTTTTCAATTAGCGCTAACACGTCTGGAGCGCATTCAAATGATCAAGCGCCGGCTGAAAGAACTGGATTTGCTGCGCTTCCTGGCGGCTATCGCAGTCGTGTTTTTTCACTATGCCTTTCGCGGATATGCAAAGGGCGACATGTCCACAATGCCCTACCCGCTATTGGCTGAGCCTGCCAAGTACGGTTATTTAGGCGTTGAACTATTTTTTATGATCAGTGGATTCGTCATTCTGATGACCGCTTCGAGCAACAATCTCAAAGTATTTTTTATATCCCGCGTCGTTCGTATCTGCCCGGCTTTCTGGGTGTGCTGCACCATCACTTTTCTGGTCATACTTGTCATCGGACAGCCTAGATATACAGCTGATCTTTATCAATACATCGCGAACATGACATTACTTAGCGACGTGATGGGTGTCACGCCGATAGACGGCGTTTACTGGTCTCTATTTGCAGAAATAAAATTTTATCTAATGATATCCATTGTGTTGGCCTTCAAGAAGATAGAAAAAATAGAGACCTACCTCGTGCTCTGGCTGCTGATCTCTGCCATTGCTGAAGTATTCACTTTCGAAAAAATGCGCTCGGTATTAGTCACCGATTACGCTGCCTATTTCATAGCGGGTGCAACGTTCTACATGATTTGGTCCAAGGGCATCACAACAACACGAATTCTCCTGTTGGCGGGTGCATTGGCATTGTCCTGCTACACCGCAATTGTATGGGCCGAATTGCTCGAAACAAAATATTCAACCGACTACAATCTTCTGATTGTATGCAGCGTCATTACCCTTTTCTTTATAACGTTCTTTTTGGTCGCAACGGACAAAATGGCAGCCATAGGGGCATTGAACTGGACTGCATTAGGAGCGCTAACCTACCCACTTTATCTATTACATCAAATGATCGGCTTTATGATCTTTAATATTGCTTATCCGGCTGTGAACCCGCACATCCTGCTATGGGGGACCATCGCCTTTATGATAGGTGCCTCTCATATCATCCACAAAAAAATAGAAACCCCCATTGCCAGGCGAATGAAAAAATTCCTTTTAGTATCCTTCAACCGTATCGAGGCTGATCAGCCCTGACAGAGTTCCTTGTGTCAGGTGGAACCGTCGCCAGACAAGACGTCTGCGATGTGCAGTGATTTTCCGGTCTACCAAGACTGATTGCCAAGCACTAAACCCTGTGGGAGCGAGCTTGCTCGCGATGGGCGTGTCATCCAACATTGTTGTCAACTGACACTCCACAATCGCGAGCAGGCTCGCTCCCACAGGTTCCGTTGCGATCTCGCCTCCCCCACTCGACAGAAGAACACCACACGGATTTCGTCCACTCTTTAAATCATCGGCGAACTGCTCACCACCCGCAGTGCCAAGCCTTCATAGGCATCCAGCGTAATGGTGAAATCGCCCTCAGGCGTGAGATCGCCTTCGACTCGCTCGTTGATGATGTCGACCACCGGCCCCGGCGCGATATTGGGCAGGTGCAAGGTTTCGGTGATCGGTGTCGAACCGAAATTCAGCGCGGTGATTTGCGTGCCTTTGCCGGCGGGCAATTCGTGGACCATGACCAGCAGCCCTGGGTGCTGCACGTCTGGAATCAGGATCTGACGACTGGCGGCGATGTCGTAGGCGCGGCGCGCGGCGAGGATTTTTTTCAATTGCGAGACGAACGAATCCGGGTCCTTCAATTGGCTCGGCAGGCTGCCATACAAGGTCTTCGGACGCGGCATTTGCCCCGCCGACAGCGGTGCCTCCGGATTGAGATCTACCAGATCGTAGGCGCCGCGATGAATCCAGCGCGTGTCGCCGTCGACCATCAAATGCTCGACCTGTTCCGCCGGCAACGGCAACGCGCCGACCAGGTCCCAGCCGGACAGCGCGAACACGCCCGGTTGCATGGCGTTGTACATCACCAACAGCAAATGCACCTGGCGAATCTGCTGGATATCCGCCGCCGTGATTGCGTCGAGATCACGAATCCCCAACGCCGCCGTGATGATGCTGGCGGTGGTGCAAGACACGCCGTTGGTGACGAACTTCAGATTGTAAGGCGCGTGCTCGCCCGCCAGACGTTCGTACATCTGCTCGCGAATGTGTTCACGCAAGATGCTGCCCGGAAAGGTCTGGCCTTGATAGAGGTAGGTGTCATGGGCGTGCAGCGTCCAGAAATGCACCAGCTCCAGGGTCAGTTCGTCGTGGTTTTGCAAGGCATGGATCAGCGAGCCGGGGTCGATGCCGAGGGTGTGCATCTGGCGTAGCATCAAGCGCAGGAACTCGGTATCGCCCATCAGCAACGCGTGCTGGTAGGCCGGTCGGGTGATGAAGTCGTACGAGAGATCGGCGCCACCGTGGGACATGCTGGCGATGTCGTCGACGGTCAGGTTGAGTTCCTGAAAACTGAAACCGCCGGCCTTGCGGATCGCCCCGCCCAGCAACTGGTTACCAGTGATCGATAACGGGTGGCTCTCAGACCAGGCCGTACCGTCGAGCTTACGCTCCACGCCGAGGAATCCGTTGGCGTCCAGACGCAGGATTTTCGCGCCCATGACGTCAATGGCGTGCAGGGCATCGCCGATGATCATCTGCTGCGCGGCGAAGGTCGGGTCCAGCCAGTTCAGTGACGGCTGCCCTTCCTTGAAGTAATGCAGATAGACCCAGCGCCGCGGCTTGCCATCGACGCCGATCACGATCGGTGTCGCGCTCCAGTCGGTTTCCTTGACGCCCGGCTCGAAGAAAATCACCCGCTGCAACTGACCGACGATGTAGTGCTTGTCCCGGAGTACATCGACCTGCAGCGGACTGAGGTTTTGCGCATCACGACCGTCGGCGATGTCCGGCAGCAATGGCCAGTCCTCTTCGCGGATTTCGACCATGTGGTAGAGGCCTGGATAGTCTTCATACGCCATCTCGGCCAGGCGGAAATCCGCGCCTTTGCCGGTATGTGAAGGGATCACGTCATCGATGATCACCGCATTGTGCGCGGCGGCCATGCGCACCAGCGCCTGGAGGTGCGCCTCGGTGCCCAGCTGTGGGTCGATCTCGAAACTGATGCGGTCGAAGTTGCCGTCAATGGTCGGTGTGCGTTGAGTGCCCGTCAGGCCGCCAGACATTTTCAGCGGACCGTTATGAATGCCCTGGATGCCGATTTTCGACAGGGCGTGCCACAAGGTTTCATCGCCCAACGCCTCGAGCACGCTGCCGTCTTCGCGGGTGACGATGGACGCCGGGTAAGCGGTGAACCACACCGACGCCAGGGCTGAAGCATCACGGGGCCGGGTATGGGCATAAGGCTGCTGCCACAGCCGACCTTGCCCGGAGTACAGCTTGGCGCGCTGCCTGGCGGCATGCAGCATCGATTGTTCAACCAGCCAGGTCACATGATTCTTGTCAGCCGCAGTCATAAAAACAGTCACCTGTCGTCGGGGGTAAATTTACGCTCGGCCATCCCATGCGTACCTGCACCGGTGGACTCGTCCTTTTCATATGAGGCCCTGAGGCGGCATTCGTTGCATTGGCGCTTGAGGATTCAGGATTGGGCATTACCCTCCTTGCCACAACAGGCTTGCTAACGGCAACGACTCACTCAGCCGAGCCATAAACCTGCCAACCAACCCGTTTTTTTGGCGGGCTTTTTTTTGCTCCGGATTTACGCCTCTGCGCGTTCACGTTTCAGGGCTGGCAACGCGATGGCGAGTGCCAGGCCAATCAGCCCTGCCGCAACCGCAAAAGTGAATGTCATGCCACGGGCGACCGCTTCTGGCGGTGCGCTGGTGACGTCGGTCGCCGATGAAGCCAACGCAAACACTGCGCCCATGACCGAGGCCCCGGTGATGAGCCCGAGATTGCGTGACAGACTGAGCAGGCCGGCAATGACGCCTCGCTGATCCGCGCTGACGCCGGTCATGATCAACGTGTTGTTGGCCGCCTGAAACAGCGCATAACTGGCGGTGATCACAGCAATGGGCATGAGGTAGCCAAGAACGCCGAATCGCGTCGGCATCATGGACAGAACGCATGCACCGAGCGCCATCGCAACAAGCCCGGAAACGCTCATGCGTTGTGCGCCGAAACGGTCCACCAGGCGGCCGGCGGGTACGCCAGCCAACGCGGCAACCAGCGGGCCGACTGACAACGTGAGCCCGACCAGCGCTGCATTCAGCCCAAGCGCGCCCGAGAGATAAAACGGCCCGACCACCAGCGTCGACATCATCACCGTCGAGACCAGCATGCTCATGGCCAGGCTCGCGCTCAACCCTCGATCACGCAACAGCGCCAGTTTGATCAGCGGCGATTCAACCGTTGCCTCAATGAACAGAAAAACCCCGGTTCCGGCAACCGCGATCAGCAATAACGCGAGGTTGATCGAACCCCAAACCCCTTCACCCAACGTCATTGCCAATGCATAAGCACCGAGTGTCAGCGCCAACACCAACGTACCTGCAAGGTCAAAACCGCCGCGCTGAACCTTTGGCGTTTGGCGATCGGCAGGCAAATAGAGGTAAGCGAGTACGCCGTTCAAAACGCCCAGCGGCAGGTTAATCAGAAAAATCGCCTGCCAGCCGAAGCCGGAGATCAACACGCCTCCGAGCGATGGCCCCAGCGTGGTGCCGATCGCCGACATCGTGCCGAGCAATCCCATGGCACTGCCGGTTTGCGCCTTGGGCACCGTCTCACCGACAAACGCCACGGTGAGCGCCAGCATGGTCGCCGCGCCGAGGCCTTGCACCGCCCGGGCGGCGACCAGCCACCCCAGCGACGGCGCAAGGCCACACGCCAGTGAAGCCAGGGTAAAAATGGCGATGCCAGCCAGGAGCAAGCGACGGCGACCGACGATGTCGCCCAAGCGTCCGACACTGACAATCAATGTCGTGATCGCAAGCAGATACGCCAGGACGATCCACTGCACGTGCTGGAAAGAAGCGTCGAGTGCCTGGGACAAGGTCGGCAAGCCTGCATTGGCGATGCTGGTGTCGAGGGAAGGCATCAACATCGACAGCGAAAGGCAGGCGAGCGCCCATCGGGCCGAGCCGGATTGCGTGGTGAGAGTCATGGTTGGCCCCTTGATGAAGTGTTGGCCTCCAGCGTATGCCCGCACCTGACATGGCGGAAGCCGCACCACTTGCACTTGATACCTGCACACGACGCCATGTCACGGCCCAGCCGTGCTAACGTTAAAACATGACGACTCCCGACCTGAATCTGCTGATCACCCTCGATGCGCTACTCGCCGAAGGCAGTGTTGCGCGTGCCGCCCAACGATTGCGGCTGAGCCCGTCGGCGATGAGCCGGGCGCTGGCGCGATTGCGTGAAACCACCGGCGATCCATTGCTGGTCCGCGCCGGACGCGGCCTGGTGCCGACACCCCGGGCGCTGGAACTGCGCGAGCAGGTCAGCCAACTGGTGCAGCACGCCGAAGCGGTGCTGCGCCCCGCCGAGCAACTCGACCTCACGCAACTGATGCGAACCTTCACACTGCGCACCAGCGACGGTTTTGTAGAGACCTTCGGGCCGGCGCTGATTGCTCGCCTCAGCGAAGAAGCACCTGGCGTACGGCTGCACTTTTTGCAGAAACTGAACCAAGACAGCACGCTGCTGCGTGACGGCACGGTCGATCTGGAGACCGGCGTGGTCGCGGACACCACCAGCCCGGAAGTGCGCACCCGCGCGTTGTACCAGGACCGCTTCATCGGCGTGGTACGCCCAGGGCATCCGCTGAGCAAGGGCAAGATCACGCCCGCCCGGTATGCGTCCGGCCGGCATGTGCTGGTCTCGCGACGTGGACGGGACACAGGGCCGATGGATGACGCCTTGAAACCGCTTGGGCTGGCGCGGGAGATCGTCACCATCGTCGGGGGCTTTTCCGCAGCCCTGGCGCTGGCCCGGGCGTCGGACCTGATCGCCACGGTGCCCGAACGCCACACCCACAATCTGCGCGCCGGCCTGCACAGTTTCCCCCTTCCGGTCGCCACGCCAGTCATCACCATCTCAATGCTCTGGCATCCCCGAATGGACGCCGATGCCGCGCACCAGTGGTTGCGCGGATGTATTCGGGAGGTGTGTGCGGGGCCCTTGGATTAGCAAACTGATTTTTGTCGCTGTCGGGACTAGACTCAATCCGTTGCTTCGGGCCACACCGGTCGGGCCAGCGATCTGGATATGAGGGAACGTCATGAGCGACAAAGTCGATTTACGCAAGTATTCCTCTCTAGTGGTCGACGGCGTGGAGCGCGCGCCCGGCCGCTCCATGCTGCGTGCCGTGGGCTTTACGGATGAGGACTTCAAAAAACCGCAGATCGGCATCGCCTCGACATGGGCGATGGTCACGCCGTGCAACATGCACATCGACAAGCTCGCCGTTGAAGCGGAAAAAGGCGCAAATGCCGCCGGCGCCAAGGGCGTTATTTTCAACACCATCACCATTTCCGACGGCATCGCCAACGGCACCGAAGGCATGAAGTATTCGCTGGTGTCGCGGGAGGTGATCGCCGACTCCATCGAAGTGGTGGCCGGTTGCGAAGGCTTTGACGGTCTGGTGACCGTGGGTGGTTGTGACAAGAACATGCCGGGGTGCCTGATCGGCATGGCCCGGCTGAATCGCCCGTCGATCTTCGTCTATGGCGGCACCATCCGCCCGGGCGCCGGCCACACCGACATCATTTCCGTGTTCGAGGCCGTGGGCCAAAATGCACGCGGCGATATCAACGAGATTCAGGTCAAGCAGATCGAGGAAGTGGCGATTCCCGGTCCCGGCTCCTGCGGCGGCATGTACACGGCCAACACCATGGCCTCGGCCATCGAAGCATTGGGCATGAGCCTGCCCGGTTCCAGTTCTCAGGACGCCGTCGGCAGCGATAAGGCGTCAGACAGCTACCGTGCCGGCCAGCAGGTCATGGAGCTGCTCAAACTGGACCTCAAACCGCGCGACATCATGACCCGCAAGGCCTTCGAGAACGCCATCCGCGTGGTGATCGCCCTCGCCGGCTCGACCAACGCAGTGCTGCACCTGTTGGCCATGGCACATGCGGTGGATGTCGAGCTGACGCTGGATGATTTCGTCGAGCTGGGCAAGGTGTCCCCGGTGGTGGCCGACCTGCGCCCCAGCGGCAAATACATGATGAGTGAGCTGGTGGCCATCGGCGGCATCCAGCCGCTGATGAAACGCATGCTCGCCGCCGGCATGCTGCACGGCGATGTGCTGACGGTGACCGGCAAGACCCTGGCAGAAAACCTCGAAAACGTACCCGACTACCCCGAAGGCCAGGACGTGATTCTGCCGTTCGACCAGCCGGTCAAAAAGGACTCCCATCTGGTGGTGCTGCGCGGCAACCTTTCGCCCACTGGCGCAGTGGCCAAGATCACCGGCAAGGAAGGTTTGCGCTTTGAAGGTATGGCGCGTGTGTATCACGGCGAGGAAGGCGCGTTGGCCGGGATTCTCAATGGCGAAGTCAAAGCCGGCGACGTCATCGTGATTCGCTATGAAGGGCCCAAGGGTGGGCCCGGCATGCGCGAAATGCTTTCGCCTACCTCGGCGGTCATGGGCAAAGGGCTGGGCAAGGAAGTCGCGCTGATCACCGATGGCCGCTTCTCCGGCGGCTCACATGGTTTTGTGGTGGGGCATATCACGCCGGAGGCCTTTGAGGGCGGGCCGATTGCGCTGATTGAAGATGGCGACAGGATCACCATCGACGCTGAAACCCGGCAGATTACGGTGGACGTCTCCGACGCCGAACTGGCCGAGCGCAAGACCCGTTGGGTGCGCCCGGAATCCAAGTACAAACGCGGGGTGCTGGCCAAGTATGCGAAGACTGTGTCCAGCGCTTCGGAGGGCGCGGTTACGGATAAATACCTTTAGGGACAGGATTCTGTGTTGTCTGACCTGCTGCAATCGCGAGCAGGCTCACTCCCACATTGGATCTTCATTAAGCACAGAATTTGTGTTCGACGCAGATCAAATGTGGGAGCGAGCCTGCTCGCGATGAGGCCCTGACAATCACCTGAAATCATTTGATCGATACACAAGCCTCAAAGCCGAAACCGATCCACCGACTGCGACAGCTTCCCCGCCAAAGTCGACAGCTCATCAGTCGTCGATGCAGTCTGCCCAATCACCTTGCTGTTGCCTTCCGACATCCCCGCAATCATGTCCACCTGATGAGCAATTTCGTTACTGGCCAGACTCTGCTCGCCGATCGTGCGGGTAATGTCATTCACCAGCTCAGTGGTATTGAGCGTGGCTTCGAGGATTTCGCGGATGGCGCGCTCGACGTCGGCGGTCACCGCCATGCCCTTGTCGACCTGCGCAACCCCCGCCTCCATGCTGGTCACTGCCTCGCGGGTGCTTTGCTGGATGCGCGAGACCATGCTGGCAATTTCCTGGGTGGAAGCGCTGGTGCGTCCTGCGAGGCTGCGGACTTCGTCGGCCACCACCGCAAAACCTCGGCCTTGCTCACCGGCGCGAGCAGCTTCGATGGCGGCGTTGAGGGCCAGCAGGTTGGTTTGATCGGCGATGCCCTTGATCACCTGAATGATGCTGAAAATTCCCTCGGACTCCTTGTCCAGCGTGCGGATCACCTGGGCCGATTGCTGCGCCGAACGCGCGATGCCGTCCATGTCGCTGACCACCTGATGGATCACGCGACCGCCATCCTTGGCCAGTGCCTCGGCCTGGTTGGCCATGTTTAGTGCGCGCTCGGCGTGGCGGGTAATTTCCTCGATGCTCGCAGTCATTTCACTCGCGGCAGCGGCCATGGTGCTGGCCGCGACGCTTTGCTGCTGGCTGCTGTCGGCGACCTGATGGCAGCCGCTGCTCAACTGCACGCTCATGCCACTGACGCCATGCGCATTGCTGCGCACCACCTCGATCATGCCGCGCAGGTCACGCTGCATGGTCGCCAGACTGCGGATCAATGCGCTGGCTTCATCCTTGTGGGTCGGTTCGACGATAGGTTCGCTCAGGTTGCCATGGGCGATGCTTTGGGCAATGCGGCTGGCGGTCTGCAACGGACCCATGATGCTCAAAATCACCCAGCGGCCCTGGATGAGCAGCAACAACAGGCTGGCGATGAGCACGACGCCCAGCGTGAAATTCGCGCTGCTGATGGCCTGCTCGGTGCCTTGGCTGGTCTGCTGGGTGTAGGTTTCGATCAGCTCGCTGAGGGCCGCCATCTGGTCTTCCAGTTGGCTGAATGCGGTATTGAACGTGCCCAGTTCCTTTTGGGCGGAATCCGGATTTTCCAGCGCCAGACCGACAATGCGCTCGGCCGCGCTGATGTAGGTATCGAGGCTCGGCTTGATCTTGTTCAGGCCCGCCTTGATGGTGTCGTTGACCGGCAGCTTGAGGTTTTCACCCAGCAATTCACGAAAATTCGCCGCATGCTCCTCGATGGAGCTGCGCACCTCGGCTTTGCTGCTGGTGCTTTTGCCCAGCCCGACCACCATCGCGGACAGCACATCGGCGCGCAGTGCGTCGTGCATCATGTCGCCTTCGAGGTGATTGCGCAGCGCGGTCATGCTGACCTCGTTGTCCTTCACCGCTTCAGCCATTCGGGTGTTTCCCACGTAACTGACCAGACTCACGATCAACGCGGTGAGCAAGCTCGTACCAATCAGCAGCAACAAGCGTAATTTTATAGACATGGGGTAGCCCTCTCGGTACGTCGCTTTTATGAACACGTTATCGGCTGCGCTGGCCAGTCTTTGAAGACTGACGCCGTACTTTCGATGTTTTGCGACATGCGGTAGGTGCCGATTAGCGCTTGCGCGCCAGACGCTGCTGCCAATTGCCGCCATTGGCTCGCTGGCATTGCTCTTCAGAATCAAACTGCACATGGGCCGAGACTTGGCTGACGAGTACATCCGCTTCGTTCAACGCGTTAGCTGTCAGTTCGACCATGCGCTCGCCCTGCCCGCTCGCCAACGCTTGATCCTTGTTGGCCTGGGTGTTGAAGACCCAGACAACCCTCAGGCTGGAAGGAAATTCGTCGTAATCGACTTCGTGGGTCAGCCATTCGAATCCGACGATTTGCGCTTTGGCCGTTTCACACGCCTCGGTCAGGGTGGCAACCAGGCGACGTTCGATGCGTGCCTGATCGCGTTTGCTTAAACCCATGGGGAATCCTTGTGATGGTCGAAATTGTGGATCAGTCTCAATCGAGCACCTCTTCAGGCACTCGATGCTCCCTGCAAATCAAATCGATTTCGCCGGACTCCAAGGGTTCCTGAGTCAGTCCACAAAAGGCCCCGCCCGCCACTGTCCGATGGAAGCGGCAGCTTCGGCAAAGCCCGAAACCCGGTACATTTTCCCCTTGCTGAATATTCCTCAACAGCTCCAGCAACAACCCTTCCAGATCCTGTGACCGTGCGCCCATTCGCTGGGCGGCAGCTACCAGAAAATCCGGTGGCATCACGGCATCCAACAGGGCTCTGGCCGGCGCGGTCAATTCCAGGTGCACGCTGCGTTTGTCCTTGGCGTCCGGGGTCTTGATCAGCAGCCCGTTGGTTTCCAGCGCCTTGAGCGATTGCGACACCGTGCCCTTGGTCAGCCCCAGATACTCGGTCACCGCCAATGGCGTGTTGGAGTAACGATTGCAGCGGCCCAGATACATCAGCGCGCTCAATTGAATCGGCTGCAGATCCGTCAGCTTCGGGTGTTCGCGAAACCAGACGCGCGTCAGGCTCGACAGTCTTTCCAGCAGATCGAACAACACAGGGGTATTTCCAGATCAAGAGTGTTGATAAATAGTATCGGATAAAAACCATATTGACAAAATCCAGCCTTGGCTTAGGCTTGTCGGTATCGATTCGAAACTAAATTCACAACACACTGAGATAGGAGGTCATCATGAAATCGGTACTGGCATTGGCCATCAGCACGCTTCTGGTAGCACCCGCGTGGGCCCACGATTCGGCAGGTATCAGCAGCGCGAAGAGCACGGCGGACGCCGCGTTCGACCTCGTCAATACCCGTGTCTTCAAGGAAGGCACCAACCTGGTATTCGAACAATTGGTCGACGGCAAGGCCGGCAGTCGGGTGCCTGCGGCTAAAGGCGCTTTCGCAGGTGCGGACGTCTACAGCTATGTCTGGCCAACCAGTCTGGACAGCTCAGCCGTCGGGTTTGAAGCGAAGTCAGGCATTCTCGCCCTGGCACTGACCTCGCACCCGGACTTCGACGACACCCCGCAACTGGACGAAAACAAGGACGGCAAGAAAGACAACGACGGCGGCCTCTGGCATTCCCACTGGGTAGTGCTGACCAAAGATGAAAGCTGCGGACCTGGTGGTCTGAAAGTCCGCGACATCCCCAAAGATGCCAAGCCCAAGCTACCGGCGACCTGGCCTGGCGCGCCGATCTACATCGACTCCCCCGGCTACGACCTGAGCGTCGAAAAAAATGCCGCGAAAATTCGCGTGCCGCTGGCAGCCGTGGGCTTTCCTGAAAGTTTCAACTACGACGGCGTCACCGCGGCCCTGAAGGTCAATGCCGATCTGCACAACCCACTGCTTTGCGTGAGCAGCGTCTATGACATTGCCTCGGGCGACCTGTCTCTGCCCGGCACCTGGAAACTGAAGGAGAGCAAATGATGAGCGTTAAAGTGTTCGATACCCACGTGCGTACCAAAGATGGCCGCTACTTGCATTTCGATGTGTTGATCGACAGCAATGACCCTGAACTGGCGAAGTCCTACGCCCGACGCTTCCTTGATGAACAGGGCGTTCAGGACGAAGATATTTCCCAGAACGAATGCCGGTTCTGCCACGTTGAACCGTCGAACCCGGTCGTCGCCGAAGCGATCAGCAAGCAAGGTCACTTCATCATCAAACTGCAAGGTTGCCAGGAGTAACGAGATGAACGCGTATCAGCCTTTGAACTGCGATCTGCACGACTATCTGGAGATCGCTTGCCTGCGCGGTTATCGACTGGATATCGAGCTGAACGACGGCGCACGCCTGATCGCCAAGGCGCTGACGACGCGAACTTCCAGTGACAAGGAAGAGTTTCTGTGCCTTGAAACGGCTGATGGCCAGCAGGAAGTCCGTCTGGATCAACTGCTGGCTGTCACGCCGCTGGACGCCAATGCGCAGTTTGGACGGGTGGTGTTTCAGGGTGCCGTTTGCAGTTTTTAAGCGTTCACCACAGGTGTTTCAATACAGCACGGTCCCCGCATCACGCATGAAAATCTCAATGGTCTTGGGCCCTACCCCTTCGAACTCCGCCAGGCGTTTTTCGAACGCCTGGCGGTTTTCACTGACGCGCTGAATGTTGCCAATCTTCCCGGCGTATTCTTCGTGCAGTTTGGCGCTGAGCTTTAGCAATCGCAGGGCTGTGGTTTCGTCATAACGCACGTAACGGGCTTCGCCCAACATGCCGACCAGTTGTCGGTGTGTGCAGTGCCCAAGTTTGAGTGCGGAATCTCTCGCATGTTTTTCAACAATGACGCGATACGCCTGCGCGGCGATTTCAGCCTGAATCCGCTTGCCCATCAGAAAGCTGGCGATGAACCATTTGAACAGGGCACTTTCGTCCCCGTGCTGCAAATCTATGCCCAGATCCGTGGCGCCGATGGTTTTGTTCATGCTTTTATCCGATTCAATCAGCCGCTCTCCTTTTTCAGCGCTCGGTGATAATCCTCGCCTGCGATAGCACGCAGATACGCTTGATCCGCCTCAACCCTGAGATCGCGCCACTCCTGCCAGCTCACTATTCCCAGTCGATCCATCTCGTCAGACTGACGAATCAGTTCTTCGTGATAGGCGTCGGGACACTCCATACGCAGCTTCAAGTCTTCAAGGGCGAGATGCCAGGTGTTGAGCGCTCGCAGCTTTAGCTCTTGGGCCGGAGTCAGTAGATTGGCAAACGAGTGCATGGCAGCGCTCCCCGAAGTTCTTTCAGAATGGATCAATACAGCGTGAATCCGGTTCAGGTACACCGACCAAAGGCAGGTTTTTCGCTAAAGCACCGCGGCCGCAACCGGGCATTGGGATTTTGGGGAGTGGGGATCTTGGGAACTTGGGAACTTGGGAACTTGGGATTTTGTAGCAGCTGTCGAGCAGCGCGAGGCTGCGTCTGCGGTTTGCCTGAAGAAACACGGTTGCAGGGTTTGCGACGGCTTCGCCGCCGGACGCTGCCTCGCGGGGCTCGACAGCTGCTACAGCATTCACGATGAGACCGAGAACCAGAAAAGTCGACAGCGATGGAAGTGCGTAGCGGCCATCCTGTTCGAAGTAAATGCGAAGCCCGTTTTGTTCGTCCTCGCTTCGGCTTGGAAGCAACAATGCGGCAAATACAAAAAGCGATAACGCCAACAGGACGAGCAATAAAAATTCCGCGAACGAGAATGTCACTTTTACCGCAGGCAGTGCGTTGACGGCCCACCAAAAATCCAGCTGTGTCGTGAAAAGCATAATGGCCCAGACAAGGGCGACCCAATCAGGCGCAGCCACACGGCGAATGCGGAACACGGTCAATACACCCAAAAGAAGACGGGTGACGGAGAGCCCCAATATCATCGAAAGCACCGTGGCAACGATTGGGAAGTTGCTCATAACACCCGCTGTAAAAAGCGTTTTGGCAAGCGTAGACCACCCACCTAGCAGACCGAGAAACTAAAAGCCCTTGTACGAGGAGTTTTAGCCCATCGGGCAGATGCTAATCAGATCAGGAGCATGATGTTTGTTGCGCTGCTCCCCGTGTATCACGCCGATGAGCTTCTATAGCGCCTCGATAACCTCGAGTCGGGCTCGATAGGGAAAGGGTAAGCCGAGCAGTTGAACTAACAACTGACGACCCAGTCGGGATAATTAGCATCTCTTCTCCCATAACAAGGATCCCACCATGCACAAGTACACGCTGCATTACCTGTTCGAAGGCGAGCACCGCACATACGTGTTCGAACTGAAGCAATCGCAGCTATCCGTTCATGAGGCGACGATGCATTTGTTACAGCTGCATTTTGGGGATGGAGAGAACAGCCTGATCATGCCCACTGCGGACGCGACGCCGGAGGAAATTTTAAAACAGGCTGAGCTGATAGGGTTGACGCAGATAGAGGTCGTCGATCAATCCCGTTGAGTCGATCACCCATCATCTGGGTGACGCCGATAAGGGGTGAATGCGTGGCTTGCCTCGGGCGGCGTTCCGACGAAGACGCCCGAATAAACAACCCATATCCCGATGACTCGCCTGTTACCAGCCTGACTTTTGCGACCAATGGCCAGCACGCCCGACTGACTAAAGGAATCCCTCTAGTCCGGCGGTCTCAGACGCTAATCCAACCTCCGCATGCCGACCTGGCAGCAAGCTACAAATACTTACTTACAATTTAGCCAATCATAAAACCCGATCGTGTACTACCGAGTGTTACGTTGAGCGCCTAATCGGGCCATTAAATGCCAACGTAGTCATGCGCATCAAACTTCCCAGTATTCCTGCCTTCTGTGCCTACCTCGCTCTCTCCTGCCTTTTTGCGACCGCGTGGTTGATCAATCCTGCCAATACACATTCTTCCTTTGCCCTGATCAGTCCAGTGATGGCAGTGGCCGGCAAAGTGGCCGAGCCCATTTATACCAGCCGTTTCGCCTCATCCGGACTCGTCGATTTCGTGCATTCCTCGGCGGTCACCGCCCTGCCCGACGGCAGCCTGATGACGGTCTGGTTTGCAGGCTCGCGCGAAGGTGCAGCCGATGTGCAGGTGCGCTCCGCCCGGTTCGACTCGAAAACCGGTGAATGGGGGGCGGAACAGGTCCTGGCGACTCGGGATTCGACCCAACAGGGCACTCGAAAATACATTCGCAAGCTGGGTAACCCGGTGGTGGCCCTCGCGCCGGATAACCGCGTGTGGTTGTTCTACGTGTCGGTGTCCATGGGTGGCTGGGCCGGTAGCGCGGTCAATGTGATGGTGTCCGACGACTTCGGTGAACATTGGTCCGCTCCGCGCCAGCTAATCACATCGCCCTTTTTGAACATCAGCACCCTGGTCCGCTCCGCACCGGTGTTTCATGCCGACGGCTCTATCGGCCTGCCGGTGTACCACGAATTTCTAGGCAAGTTTGCCGAGTACCTCTACCTGAGTGCAGACGGCGATGTGATCGACAAATTCCGCATCAGCCATGGCATGAACTCTCTGCAACCCACGGTGGTTCCGCTGGACGGACAGCGCGGCATCGCCTTGCTGCGTTATGCCGGCAACACCCATCACCGTGTCCTGGCGACCCGCACTGAAGATGCCGGGCAAACCTGGAGCGAACCTTATCCGCTCGATCCCTCGAATCCGAATTCTTCGTTGGCGGCCGTCGCAACGCCCGAACACGGGTTGCTGGTGGCGCTCAACGACCTGCAAGAGGGCCGATTCAAGCTGAGTCTGTACGGAACCGACGCCAAAATGGACGATTGGCGCTCGTTGCGCGACCTGGACAAATCACCTGATCCGCAGGGCGCTCCGTTTTCTCCCGAAGCCTACAAGGAGATTATCGGCCGGGAGTTCCGTGGGTCCAGCGGCGCGCGCCGCCAACCGCTGGAAGCGGAGTTCCTGGATAACCTCGACAACCGTGTCTGTAAAAACCAAGGGTGTGAATTCGAATACGAATACCCCTACTTCATCCGCAGTCCTGACGGCATGTATCACTTGGTTTATTCCTGGAACAACACCTTCATCAAGCACGTTACTTTCAACGATGCATGGCTCAACGAGCGTCTCAAATGATCAGCCTGTGGCAAGCCCATATCAGCTTCGCAATGATCATCTTCCTGATGCTGCCTTCGTTCGGCCTGTCCAGGGCCTGGCGGATCACGCTGTTGGCCGCGTTGCTGGCAGCCAGCTTCATATCGCTGGAAGGGTTGTCCCTGGCCGCGTATTTGCGCAGCTACATTGATGACCTTGCGATCACCACCCTGGTGTTCATGGCGTGGGGTTGTTTACGGCGGCTGGACCTGCTGCCACCGGCGCGGGGAAAAACCGGCGTATTGATCCTCTTTGCCGCGATGGCCGTGGTGCTGTACCCGGCCACCTTGGGCATGAGTGATGTGGACCCCTATCGCCTGGGCTACAGCCCGCGGCCCATGTTGATTTTCTTCGCCGTGCTCACACTGGGCCTGTTTTACCTGCGCAACGGCCTGGCCGTCTTGATGCTGGCCAGCGCGACCCTGGCCTTTATCGCCGGAATCAAACCTTCGCAAAATTATTGGGATTACCTGGTTGACCCGCTGCTGGGTCTGTATTGCTGCGTGGCATTGCTGACGCTTGCCATACGCTGGACGTACCGCCGCTCAAACAAGCAACGTGGTGCGGTGAGCGACGAATTCAAATCCGTTTGAGATTTAACGACTTTTTAACAGGGGAACAGGGATGGGTTGGCTGCACTCGAGACGTTTACATTACTGGCTAGGCGCGACAGCGATTGTGTTTGTGCTGTTTGCACTGCTGAGGGTGGTGTTCTTCTTCGGCTTTTCCGGGTTCGAACCCAAAGCCCTGATCGACACAAAGGGCGTCTGGGAAACCCTGAACATCGGCTTTCGTTTCGATTTGCGCCTGGCCATCCTGACGATGTTGCCGTTGGCGTTGCTGGCATGGATTCCTCGCTGGAACTTGCTTCGCAGCCGCCTGCTGCGGCGGATCGCACGGGTCTATCTGGTCGCCGCACTGAGCGTAATGCTGCTGATCTACATCATCGACTTTGGCCATTACGCTTATCTGGGCGTGAGGATCAACGCCACCGTCCTGCGCTTCATCGAGGATGCGCAAATTTCCCGCGACATGGTCTGGCAGACTTACCCTGTGATCTGGATTTCACTGGGATGGCTGGCAACAGTTGCGTTTGTGACCCTGGCGCTGGTGCGTCTGGAAAGCGTCACGCTGGACCGCCCTCGCAAAGTCATTCACCCGCTCTCCGCTACGTGGGGTGGCGCGGTCATGGTCGTGGTTGTGCTGCTGGGCATTTTGGGTCGTGTCGAAAACATGAACCTTGAGAACCCCGTCCCGTTGCGCTGGAGCGATGCGTTCTTCTCGGGTAATAACCAGATGGCCGCGCTGGGTCTGAACCCGGTGTTGTTCCTTTACGATACGGTCAAAGTCGGCCAGTCGCGCTACGACGAAGCGCAGGTACGTGAACATTATGCGGTGATGGCCAACTACCTGGGGGTCAAAAAGCCTGACCCTCAGACCCTTGATTTCGTCCGTCACCAGGCGCCACAACCTTACAAAATACCGGGCTCGCGTCCCCCGAACGTCATGTTCATCATGCTTGAATCGCTGGGCACCAGCGCCGTCGGGGCCTACGGCAACCCGATCAATCCGACGCCCAATCTCGACCGTTTGGCCACGCAGAGCTGGTTCTTTGAACACTTCTATGTGCCGGTGACAGGGACTGCGAAAACCGTTTGGGCCAGCATTAGCGGGGTGCCTGACGTCACTCGACAGGAAACCGCGACGCGTAATCCGCTGATCACCAAGCAAAACACGCTGATCAATGCCTTCACCGGTTACGAGAAGATTTACACCATCGGCGGCAACTCCGGCTGGGCCAACATGAATGCCCTGATTCGGCAAAGCATCGACGGCGTACGCTTGTTCGAAGAGCGGGACTGGAAATCCCCGGTGGTGGATGTCTGGGGCATTTCCGATCTGGATCTGTTCAAGGAAACCGATCAGATCCTGCAAGCACTGCCCAAGGACAAACCGTTCTTTGCGTATGTGCAGACGGCAGGCAATCACCGTCCGTTCACGATTCCCAAGAGCAATGACGGTTTCGAGGTCAAGCACCCTACCCTGGCCGAAGTACAGGCCGCAGGTTCACGCAGCGTCGAGCAGTACAACGCCGTGCGCTTGCTGGACTTCAACCTCGGACGCTTGATGGAAATCGCCAAGGCTGGCGGCTGGTACGAAAACACCATTTTCGTGATGTTTGGCGACCACAACACCCGAATCGCGCAGATCCCTTTCCTGGCACCTGCCTACGAGCAACTGGGCCTGGAAAGCAACGCGGTGCCGATGTTGATCCACGCGCCGGGTTTGATCGGGACGCGCAAGGTCGAGGAAGCGGTTGGCCTGGTGGACTTGCTGCCGACCGTGGCGGGGATGGCCGGCCTTGAGTTTCGCAACAGCGGCATGGGCCGTGATATCCAGCAGCCCGCGCCCGAAGGTGAACGCGTGGTACCGCTGGTATTGCGTGAGGGAACGTTCCCGCTGATTGCCGGGGTGACGCAACACTACATGGTGCAGATGGAGCACGACGGCAGCTCGCCGACCCTTCATGACCTGGCTTCGATGACGCCGCTGGACAACGTCGCCGAGAAAAACCCTGAAGAGTTCAAGCGCCTGTCGGAGCTGACACGCGCCATGCATGAAACCTCTAGATTGATGCTGTACCAGAACGTGCAAAAGTAAGCTCACAGGCCTGAAACCCGCGTCCAAGCTTCAGATAGACGCGGGTCCTCCCCGCAACACCCGTAAAAGACTCTGCCTATCACCCCCCAATACTCCTCCTATTAGCTGACTTCCCAAGTGGGGTCTACCCTGTATCCAGCGCTGGCGGAACAAGCTGGCCGGTTTAGTGCTGATAGGGAGACAGGAATGAGTCCGAAGCTTGACTAGGCCACCCGTGGGCCACCGCACAGGCAACTCGATTGCCGCTGTTCAGCATTCCCGTGTGGTCCAGACAAATCAGTTGATCCAACTGCTGGCCCTGCAGCCTATGTCATTGATTTCGCTCGTTGCTATCTAACGCCCACCCCGGGCTGATAGCCGGATGAACACGACCAAAGGTAGCTCGCACATGGCAAATGAATCGAAATGCCCGTTCAATCACGCCGCTGGCGGTGGCACCACGAACCGCGATTGGTGGCCGAACCAACTGAACCTGAAAATCCTGCACCAGCACTCGTCCCTGTCCGACCCCACGGACGAGGGCTTCAACTACGCCGATGAATTCAAGACCCTGGATTTTGAAGCGGTCAAGCGGGACCTGACGGCGCTGATGACCGATTCCCAGGACTGGTGGCCGGCGGACTTCGGTCACTATGGGCCGCTCTTCATTCGCATGGCCTGGCACGCCGCAGGCACGTACCGCACGGGTGACGGTCGTGGCGGTGCCGGTTCAGGTCAGCAGCGCTTTGCACCGCTCAACAGCTGGCCGGATAACGTCAGCCTCGACAAGGCGCGCCGGTTGCTCTGGCCAATCAAGCAAAAGTACGGTCGTAAGATTTCCTGGGCTGACCTGATCGTCCTCACCGGCAACGTCGCGCTGGAGTCCATGGGCTTCAAGACCTTTGGTTTTTCCGGTGGTCGTGCGGACGTCTGGGAACCGGATGAAGACGTGTATTGGGGTTCGGAAAACAAATGGCTGGGCGGTGACACCCGCTATGGCAAAGAAAACGAACCCATGCAAGAACCTGGCGAAGGCCCGCTCGTTGCTGAGCCGGGGGAAAACGAGGAGAGCCGGACCGAACAAGGACGCAATCTCGAAAACCCGCTCGCCGCCGTGCAAATGGGCCTGATTTATGTGAACCCCGAAGGCCCTGAAGGCAACCCGGACCCTGTCGCTTCAGCCAAGGACATCCGTGAAACGTTCGGGCGCATGGCGATGAATGACGAAGAAACCGTGGCGCTGATCGCCGGCGGCCACGCCTTCGGCAAAACCCACGGTGCCGGACCTGCCGACAACGTCGGTGCCGAACCCGAAGCCGCCGGCCTCGAAGCCCAGGGCTTTGGCTGGAAGAACAGCTTCGGCACCGGCAAAGGCCCGGACACCATCACCAGCGGCCTGGAAGTGACCTGGACCACCACGCCCACCCGTTGGAGCAATAACTACCTGGAAAACCTGTTCGGCTTCGAGTGGGAACTGAGCAAAAGCCCCGCCGGAGCGAACCAGTGGGTCACCAAAAACGGCGCCGGTGCCGGGACCATTCCGGATGCTCACGACCCGTCCAAACGACGCAATCCCACCATGCTGACCTCGGACCTGGCCCTGCGATTCGACCCAATCTACGAGCCGATCTCGCGGCGTTTCCTGGCCAATCCGGATCAGTTGTCCGACGCGTTCGCCCGTGCCTGGTTCAAACTGCTCCACCGTGACATGGGCCCCCTCTCCCGCTACCTCGGCCCGGAAATGCCCAGCGAAGAATTGCTGTGGCAAGACCCGATCCCAGAAGTCGACCATGCCCTGATCAGCGACAGTGACGTCGCAGCGCTCAAGAGCAAAGTGCTTGCTTCGGGCCTGAGCGTCTCGCAGCTGGTATCAACGGCCTGGGCAGCGGCTTCCACGTTCCGCGGCTCCGACAAACGTGGCGGCGCCAATGGGGGTCGTCTGCGTCTGGCTCCGCAGAAATTCTGGCAAGCCAATCAGCCTGAGCAACTGGGCAACGTGCTGGCGAAACTCGAGAGCATTCAGAGCGAGTTCAACAACAGTGGCAAGAAAATCTCGCTGGCAGACCTGATCGTGCTGGCCGGTAACGCGGGTGTCGAACAAGCGGCGAAAAATGCCGGTCACAGCGTCACGGTGCCTTTCACACCGGGTCGTGCGGACGCTTCGCAAGAGCAGACGGATGTCGAGTCTTTCGGCTTCCTTGAACCCATCGCCGATGGTTTCCGCAACTACCTCAAATCCCGCTACAGCGTTTCGGCCGAGCATCTGTTGATCGACAAGGCGCAACAGCTGACGCTCACCGCGCCAGAAATGACCGCGCTCGTGGGTGGCCTGCGCGTGTTGAACACCAACGTCGGGCAGACCAGACACGGCGTGTTCACCAAGCAGCCAGAGGCGTTGACCAATGACTTCTTCAAGAACCTGCTGGACATGGGCGTGGAATGGAAACCGACCTCGGAGGCCAATGAGGAGTTTGAAGGACGCGACCGGAACACCGGCGAAGTGAAGTGGACCGGGACCCGTGTTGATCTGGTCTTTGGCTCTCATGCGCAATTGAGGGCATTGGCTGAGCTTTACGCGAGCAGTGATGCGAAGGAGAAGTTTGTTAAGGACTTCGTGGCGGCGTGGACCAAGGTGATGAACCTGGATCGGTTCGACGTGAAGTGATGCCGTTGTTGAATCTGTGAGGCCTGGAATGGGCCACCTCGATCCGGTGATAGGGATTGAGGTGGCCTTTGGAAAAGCTCATTCCCGTTGTTCCGGAACCAGACGTTGTTACCGCAATTGAAATCCGGAATAGATCAAATCCGGCCTTCGATCGAACCCCTTCCCCGTGGACAGGTCTGCTCTTTTAATACCTCTGCGGAGTAAGGGCCATGTCTGCGCACCACAACCTTGTAGTACTCGCTCGGTGCGGATATGCCGCTCGAGGCGTTCTTTACCTGATCATTGGCATCTTCGCGCTGCTGGCGGCTCAAGACTCGACAAAACCGAAGGACAGTCAAAAGAGCCTGGAGGCCTTGTTAAGCCAGCCATTCGGTTATGTTTTAGTCGGGTTGGTGGTAGCGGGTCTGCTCGCGTTCGCCGGTTGGCGAGTGTTGCAAGCCATACGCGACGTCGATCATCACGGTAAAAAAATGAAGGGTTTGGTCATTCGGGCAGGCTTGTTGGCGGGAGGTGTCGTCAACGGCGCGCTGGCGTTTTTTGCGTTGGGCTTACTCGTTAGCGGCATCAGAAGCTCGGGTAACTCCGGGGGTGAGCAAACCAGCGATTTACTGGCGCATCTATTGTCCTGGGAACACTCAAATGTATTGGTGTACCTCGTCGCACTCGTCCCTCTCGGCGTAGGCATCGCTCACATCATCAAGGGATGGAAGTCGTCGTTCGAGAAGTATTTTGAAGCTGACGAAGACGTCATGCGGTACGTCCGTCCGGTGTCTCGGTTCGGGCTGATAGCCCGCGGCGTCGTCTTTATCGAGATCGCTCTGCTGCTGATAATCAGTGGCTCGCGCTATAAAACCATGGATCCACCCGGCATGAAGGAAGCCCTGGATGCGCTCCAGAACCTGCCGGCCGGAGGTGTGATTTTGATGGTAATGGCCTTGGGGTTGATCGCTTTTTCGGTTTACAGCTTGTCTGAAGCCGCTTGGCGCAAGATAAACATGGATGTGCCGGGAGTGCCGAAAGCATAGCGGCTTGCTCCGTGACCGATCCATTGCCCTTCAGTAAGCCCCTTCCCGCACCGACCGTCTGACCTCAGCCTGGATGGCATAAGCCGGCGCCTCCACCGCGTTGAAATCTTGTGTATACCGCTGGGCAAATCCTTCTACTCCCCATTCCTTGAACTGTTGCACATGCTTCAGTTCGTGCGCCCAGAGCGCGATGTTCTGTTCTGCGGTTTGAGCGTCCCGGAAGAGGATGATGTCGATCAGCGTCACGGCACCGACATCGGGGTTTTGCAACATGGCAGTGGCGGCGTTGAATTGGCTGTTGTCGCTGATTTTGTAGCGCGCGGCATCGAGGACGCTGGGGTCGTACCAGCGCAGCAGTTGCTCCCGTATATGCGATGGAATGGGTTGAATGTCGGTATTGGCTGCTTCAGCGCGGGCTTGGGCCAGCCACAGCGCCAGGGCAGGCACCGCGATCTGGTAGATGTTGTCAGACAGCGGGCCGAGCAGCGGTCCCACGTCTGGCAGGCAGATGCAGCCGTCCAGGCACACTTGTTTCTCGCCGGCTGGGCAAGTGTTGTCCTGGGCTGGCACTTCATGCGTCAGGCAAAGAACAAACAGCGCCACCAGGCGCGTGGTGATGGGCGGCATTGGACGCTCCAGGGACGGACGCAGCGCAAACAGTGGATCACAATTGATCGACGGCCTGCATAGCGTTAGCGTAGTCCCGAACCAGGTGCCCCCAAGATAATCGCAGGACGCGACAGACTGACTTTTTCTGCGAATCCCCCACTTCAGGAGACCTTGCGCCCACAGTGGCCGGACACTTTCTGTAGACGCGTCACCCGAATTCAACGAGGACTCAGGGTAGATGCAGGACTATTGAGAAACGCATTCCACACTTCATAAGCATCGTGATGTCGCTTAGTCGCTTCGTCCCAGTCGGGCCCGAAAACACAGCGGGATGAAACCAGCGTCATGATGCCCATGGTCGCAGCATCCAGCTCGATCAGCAGTGCATGTGAATGGATTCTGAAGTCTTCTATCGAAGTCATGATGTGAGCCCCAGCGGGGTATCACCGCCATGTGAGAAGCAGGCACCTCTCAAGCAGTGGAGTGTGGCCACCGCTAAAGATTCATATTCTCGGACTTCTGCCCTCCATCGCCTGACGCTCCAATCGATTGTCCTCCCTGAGTTGACAGTTAAACCGTTTTCACCCTCTTTTTCCCTTATCCGTAGATGATTAATCTGGGCCCATGTTGAACGAAGCCACTTACCCATCTCGATAAAGGATTTCATCATGAGCAACGCCACTCTCAACCGCCTGAACAAAGACGACGCCGTAGTCCTGATGATCGACCACCAGACCGGCCTGATCTCGCTGGTGCAGGACTTCTCGCCCAATGAGTTCAAAAACAATGTGCTGGCCCTGGCTGACGTGGCCAGGTTCTTCGACCTGCCAACCATCCTGACCACCAGTTTCGAACAAGGCCCCAATGGCCCACTGGTGCCGGAGCTCAAGGAAATGTTTCCGGACGCGCCTTACATTGCCCGTCCTGGCCAGATCAACGCCTGGGACAACGAAGACTTCGTCAAGGCGATCAAGGCAACCGGTCGCAAACAACTGATCATCGCCGGCGTCGTGACCGACGTTTGCGTGACCTTCCCGACGCTGTCGGCCCTGGCTGAAGGGTTTGAAGTGTTCGTGGTCACGGACTCTTCCGGCACGTTCAACACCACCGTGCAACAGGCTGCGTGGACCCGCATGACGCAAGCGGGTGCGCAAATGATGAACTGGTTCTCGGTAGCCTGCGAGTTGCAGGGCGACTGGCGCAACGACATCGAAGGCTTGGGCAATCTGCTGTCCCAGCGTATTCCGAACTACCGCAACCTGATGAACAGCTACTCGGCATTTACTGCGCGCCAGGCTTAAAGCCCTTCTCGTAACAAACCAAAGCCCGCTTTTTGCGGGCTTTTGGCATTACGCGTCAGAGTGAGCCTGAATCGAAGCTTTGAATGTTTGTGTTTAGGTAAGAAACGCAATCGCGTCCATCAGTACCGATAAGTGGCCTGCACTGAAAATCCATTCGCACTGTTTTCGTAGTTGGCACTGTATTCCGGTTGAAGACCGGAGTTGTTCGACTGTTTTACAGAGACTTTGGAATCCCACAGATAACCATAAGCAAGGTCTATCGTCAGATCGGAGTTCGGCGAATAAGCGGCGCCGAAGGTGACGGCCTGGCGGTTACCAACCGGAACGCGCACGCTGCGATCCTCATTTCCCACTGGCGAGGGATCATAGGCGTAGCCTGCGCGGAGCAGCCATTGGGGGTTCCATTGATAGGATGCGCCCACCGCGGTGCTCCACGTGTCATGCCAGTTCATTAGTTCGGTCATGGTCTCCATGCCAACCGCCTGGCCCACGGGGGAAACACCGCTGTTGATTGCCTTGACCTCCTGGATCCGGCTCCAACGTGTCCAGGTGGCTCCCAGGTATCCGGTCCAGCGACTATTGAATCGATGGGTGATGGACGTATCCACTGATTCGGGCATAGTAATGTCTACTTTGTTGTCATAATTTCCGTCCATGACAGCGCTCGGGGAGCCGGAAACTTCCGTATGCCCTTTGAGGTGATAGCTCACCTTCGAGTGGTAAGTAATTCCCCAACTGGTTGCCTCATTAAAGTCAACCAGCAGGCCAAGGTTGTAGCCAATGGCCGTGTCATCGCCTTTGATGGTGACCAGTGTATCCTCGCCATTGTTCAGGGCGCCGGTGGCCATATAATTCTGAAGCTTGGCATTGAAACGGTTTATGGTCGGTCCGCCACCAATGGACACGTGATCATTGATCCGATAGGCAATGGTGGGCTGCAGGGTTATTTCCTTGGTCGTGCTATAGGAGCCATGGTAGCGGCCCTGAAAACTGCTCTCGTAATCATTGATCAGACCACTCGGAGCATAGAGGCCCAGGCCAATAGAAAAACGATCGTCAAGCGGCGTCGACATATATGCGAAGGGGACCACCCCCAAAGGTACCGAGTCCCCTTCATTCGTTCCTGGGGCACTGCTCTGCGCGTCACTGATGTCGATGCTGGCCGAGACGACCGAGGCGCCGCCGGAAATCTCACTGCGCTTCAACTTGGTCAAGCCTGCCGGGTTTCCATAGATGGTGCTGGCATCCAGCGCCGAAGACGACCTTCCCGCGTAAGCAGTCCCTGCACTGCTTGCACTTTGTTCATTCAGGCCGATGCCGTTGGCGCCTGCAATTGTAGAGGCGCTGAATAGTGCCATGGCACTGGTGAACTTAATCCAGACCGCACACTTTCGCTCAGTAAAGAGACACGGAATCACACGGCTATTGAGTTTCATTTTCCACCTCTTGTTTATTATTTTTGTTGATTGCACGCAGGCAAGGCTTCGCCGTCCTGTGCACTTTTCAGTGCAGGTTGGAGTTGATCGAAGTTGTGTAAAAGGCCCTGGCTTACCGGGGCCAGGGCTTGATTGCCGGGCTTACGGATGCGAATCAGTGACTCAATTAATCCACTCGACTTGAAAGCTATAGCGCCCCAAGAGCGGAGCCAGTATTTCCTGGTCAGTTCCGGCCCTGATGCAGGCAACATGCCCACGGCGATTGTCCTGCACGACCTCAACAGCAATGTCCAAAAGCCCCAGGCGCCCCACTTCCTGCTGGACTACTTTGGCAATTTCCCGCTGCTGCAAAGCAGGCTTGAATATCTTGCCCACGGCAGTCAGTGGCAACGCTTCGAGGATTTCAATGCGCTTGGGAACGGCTGCCCGCTCGCTGATGTTGTGATGAGCGAACGCCTGAAGTTCTTCGGCGTCGCAAACTTGCCCGGGACGCAGTTGGACGTAGGCGACCGGCACCTCGCCCGAGTAGGCATCGGGGCTGCCGATTGCAGCGGCCAAAGCGACGGCAGGATGCGCCTGCAGGGCTTCCTCGATTTGCTTGGGATCGATGTTGTGGCCGCCACGGATGATCAATTCCTTCTTGCGTCCGGTCAGCCAGAAGTAACCTTGCGCATCCTGGCGACCCAAATCGCCCGTATTCAACCAGCGCTGACCGTCGATATCGATCCAGAGGCCCTGGTTATGACGCGCCTCCAGATAACCTTCGAAAAGGTTCGGACCACTGATCGTAATGACGCCGATCTCATCCACGTTGGCGTCGCGCAGGTACTCTCCCGAATCATTGAGCACGACCGCGCGCATGTTCTGGTAGGCGATCCGTATCCCGATGGAGCCGATACGGCGCTCACCATGGGGCGGATTGATTGAAGAAACGCAGGCGCCCTCGGTCAGACCATACCCTTCCAGAATCTTTACCCCGGTCCGGCGCTCGAACTCTCGGAACAGCTCCGCCGGCATGGGTGCGGCGCCACAGATTGCATAGCGGAGACTGGAGAGGTCGCGGCCCTGCCATTCATTTTGCAAAAGCGCGGCATAGACCGTTGGCACGCCGGAAAAGAGGTTGATACCGAAGTGCTCGACCATCTCCCAGAATCGTGGGATCACCCCCTCGCCACGATACCCCTGAGGCGTCCCGAGAATCACATGGTCGCCTTGAGTCCAAGGCATCAGTCCGGTCACCAGTTGTCCATTGACATGAAACAGCGGCAGGCCACAAAACAGAACCTGGACATCACTGCGTGGCTGCATGTGAGCGGCGATGGCCCATGCATTGAATACTTCCGAGCCATGGGTTCGCGCGGCGATCTTGGGGAGCCCGGTGGTGCCGCCCGTGCAGATGTAGGAGGAGCACTCATCCTCGCGGATCTGCCGACCGCTCTTCAGGTGGGTGTGCGGCTGAGTATTCATCAGCGATCGCCAATCGTGGATTGCGATATCGCTGTGTAACTCTCGTTCATGCTGCGCCATGGCTTGCCGAGCCCCACGCACCGATTCGGCGATATAGGGCTCCATGCTGACCCAAACCACAGACCTGACCGTAGGCAACTGATCCAGCTGCGAAGCCAGTTTGGGCCACAAATCGCTACCCGCAGTTGGCGCAAGCGTTACCACTACGGATACCTTCGCGGCATTCAGCAAGCCAGCCATCTGCTTCGCTTCGAGCAGCGGATTGATCGCCATGACGATGCCCGCTGCTTCCCCGCCCCATATCGTGAAATGGGTTTCCGGCAGGTTGGGCAGGATGAAGGCCAGTACTTCACCCGGTGTTATACCCAGGTCATGGAACGCATTTGCCGCGCGGGTGATCTCTGCGAAGAGCTGGGCGTAGTTCCACTCGTGGGTGCGTTTGAAATCGGCAGCATCAGCGAAGAAACTCAGCGCTGGTGCCTGGGGGTTGCGCTCGGCCGCCTGTCGCAGGGCTTCATAAGTGCTGCAAACCAGACCACGCTCCGACAAGGGGACTCGTTCGAGACTTTCGATGTCTTCCAGGGTCTGCACAACCATCAGGCTTCCCCCACAACGCGGTTGCGTTGCACGCCGAGATCGATCACTCCGTCGGCGCTGCGAATGCGTGCCTCGACCACGTCACCGGCCTTGAGGTACTGCGTCCGGCCTTCCTGCGCCTTGAGGAAAAGCTTCCACTTGGTGGCTTCTGGCAACAGGGCTGCAATGCGCATTTTGGCAGGTGAAGGGATCGTCAGAGCACAGCCGGCAGGCGTACCGGTGGCGATCAGGTCTCCAACCTCGAGATCTTGCAAGGCGGAGAGTTCAGTCAGGGTTTCAGCGGGGCCGTAAACCAGATTGGCCGTGCTGTCGTTCTGGCGCACCTGGTCGTTGACGGTCAGGCGCAACTGCAGTGCTTTGAGGTAATGCATGCTCTTGGCATCCAGCAGGCACAGGTAAGGGCCGACCGGGCCGAAAGTGCGGTAGCTCTTGCCCTTGTAGAACTGCATCTGGGGAATCTGAATGTCACGCGCCGAGTAGTCGTTGACGATGACCACGCCTGCAATGAACTCATGCAAATTGGCGTCGGTGACAGAAACAGCGCCGGTGATCGAGCGCTTCATCACAAGGCCCAGTTCGATCTCGTAATCAAGGAAGCGCACGTGGCGCGGCTTGATCAGGTCGCTGTCAGCCGCCACCAGGCAACTCGTTGCCTTGGTGAAGATCATGTTGAATTTCTTCGCGTCCGGGTCCATGCCTGACTCGATCATGTGCTGACGGTAATTGGCACCCTGGCAGACGAACTGCTGGTTTCGGGTCACCGGCGACAGCAGTTTCACTTCGCCCGCATCCAGCTCCGTACCTTTTATCTGAGCGAGGTCCTCGACACTGTTCTGGCGAATGAAGTCACCGGTGGTTTCAAAAACACCGGGGATGACCGTGATACGCCCCTGGCGAAGCACGCCCCAGTGGATACCGTTCTCAAATTCAAAGCGGACGACGTGTACAGCAGACATTGAAGGTACTCCTGGAGCGGCGTTTGTCTCGCGCTCGGTGGCGCGAGAACTGTGGTGTTGTTCTGATGGGGGACTGGCCACGCTGTAGACCAACGCGCCGCCGGCGATCAAGGCGCCGGCCTTAAGCACGTCCCGCCGGCCATACTGGGTTGGGTTACCTGACATGGCGGCGGGTCTACCCGAACATCCGCATGAGGGTCATCAACTTGCGAATGCTCAAGTCCGGGCTGCGTCGCAGGTTGCGAATCAGCGCACGCAGATTGGTCAGGCTCATCTTGGGTTTTGTAAAACTCTTGGGCATGCGCTGCCCCCACTGGGCCATTGCCTCGGGGCTCACCGGATGAATGCCCGTCGGCCGCGTGGCCGTGAAAATATCCCCGTCGCAGTAGTGCTCGTGTTTATCGCCCCATGGGTCTTGCCAGTAATCGAAGATCTGACTGCCCAGAATGTGTCGGCCTATTCCCCATGAGTGCTCCCAACCGCGCTCGCGCAGGACGCGCTGGCCCATTCCCACCGCATCTGCATCGACAACCTCATAGGCGCTATGGCTATAGGTCGCCATGAATCCTTGCGCAATCGCGAGCGTATGGTGATCCGCGGGAGTGTCGCCGAGATCGAGGCGCATGAAAGCGACGATAGGGGTGCCGTCGGGAAGCACCTGCACATCACTGGGAATCAACCCGAAATGGCGCGTATACCAGGCTAAAGTCGCCTGGTAGTCGGCCACTTCAATCACGATGTGGCCAAGCCTCAGTACTTCAGGAGGAGCAATTGGCGGGCGCTGCGTGGCGTTGATTCGCGGTTGCTCGTTCGCCAGATTCCAGTGCAAAGGAGCTCTATGTGCCAGAGCCTTGCCTGGTGTCTGGTCGCAAACCGCTTCCACAATGAAACCGGAAGGATCCGTCAGCCTGACGCAATACCCTTTGCCAGGATGTTCCGACTTCTCTACCGATGACGCACCCGGGATTCGAGTGAGTTTTTCCAGATCGTCCAGAGACTGCACGGCAAGTCCGAACCCGATAAAACGTGCCTGTTCTGCGCGATGGACACGGTAACAATATGAAGGGGCATCGGTGGCCCGCAGATAGAGCGTATCGGCGTCCTGCCGACTGACCGTCAGGCCGAAGTCAGTCAGGAAACGCGCCGCCTCATTCAAGTCCGGCCTTTGAAAGATCAGGTGAGTCAGATCCTGGGCCTTCACCGTTGGCTGCGGATGCCGGGCGGGTTGTTGTGTCGCCAACCGGTGCAATTCGTTTTTGTTGTTCATTGTTGTTGTTTTCCGGGTTTTTAGGGCAAAGCTGTCCCTAACCCCTGGAAAACCAGGGGCGTTTTCTAATCAAGTCAGTTACGCGTTCAGTCGAGAGACGGAAGTGCCGGCAGCTCTTGGGTCGCCGCCGCACGAGCCTCTTCTGGCGGCACACCTAATGCCCGCAGTACCAGTTCGGCGGTGTCAGAGCCCGATTCGCGCCACGTTTTGTGACCTTCCAGTACCAGGAAAATCGAGCCCAGAACGCTGCTTGAAATCAACGTCAGTACTGAGAGCAATTGCTCCTGCGCAAACGTGTAGCGCCCGGTGGAAAGCCCGCTCAGAAGATCCGTGGTCGCCTGGCTGCTGAACATCTCGCGCAACGACGAATTGCTCATGGCGAATTTATGGATGAACGCGCCCCACTGGGAGTCTTCGTGCGCTCGCCGAATGAAGAACCGAATGCCATTGGCAAGGCGCTGAGCCGGATCGGTGAGGGAATCGAAGCTCTTGTTGACGCGCTCATGCATCTCTCTCGCAAGCTGGCCAGCGACTGCCTCGAACAGGCTTTCCATGCTGTCGATGTTGCTATAAACCGTTCCACGCGCCACGCCTGCCTCTTGTGCGAGGTCGAGAATGTTGACTTGCGAGGTGCCTCTGTCAGCGAACAGGCGAAAGGCGGCTTGATGAATGCGGCGCTGTGTTGGATTCAGGGATTCCACGGTTCTCTCTCCAGGATTACCTTATGAACCGATTGAACACTCGTGTTCATTTTACGTCAACACTATTTTTCAGCATTTTGGTTCGCCTGTCTGAAAACGGCCTACATCCTAATCACCTGGATGCATTGATCAATGTTACGGAAGTCTATTAAAAGCCATGCGCATTGACATAATTGAACACGCGTGTTCAATTAGGTGCTGGCCGAATTTTATTAGCTGAAGGACAGAACATGACCGGCTCAAATCTCTTCAAACCACTTCCATTGCCCAACGGCACGGTGATTCCAAACCGAATCGCCAAGGCTGCCATGGAGGAGAACCTTGCCAATGAGGAACACGCTCCAGGGGAAGCGCTGGTCAAGCTCTACCAGCGCTGGGCGGAAGGTGGTGCCGGTCTGATCATCACTGGCAACGTCATGGTTGACCGCCACGCCTTGACCGGCCCCGCTGGCGTAGTCCTTGAGGACGATCGGAACCTGGGCAAATTCAAGCTATGGGCCGATGCTTGCCGCAGCCGTGGAGCCCAGGCCTGGATGCAAATCAATCATCCCGGACGGCAGCTATTGGCTTCGATGGGACAATCGGCAAGGGGGCCCTCCGCAGTTGCGGTCGATATACCCGGGCTTTCAAAAGCGTTTGTGCCGCCCAGGGCTTTGGAGGAGCAGGAGATCGAAGAGCTGATCGGGCGTTATACCCAAGCGGCGGTACTGGCGGAGCGTGCCGGATTCACCGGTGTGGAGATTCATGCCGCGCATGGCTACCTGTTCAGCCAATTCCTTTCGCCCTTGACCAATCGGCGTGACGACCGCTGGGGCGGCAGCCTGGAAAACCGTGCGCAAATTCTCCTGCAAACCATCGACGCCATTCGCCAGCGAGTGGCACCGATCTTTTGCGTCGCAGTGAAGCTTAATTCCGCGGACTTTCAACGCGGCGGGTTCGGTGCCGAGGATGCGGCTCGCGTAGTGGAAATGCTTAACGCCAAGGCGGTCGACCTGGTCGAGTTGTCGGGTGGCAGCTACGAAAGTCCGGCCATGCAGGGGCAAACCCGCGATGGCAGCAGCCTTGCTCGAGAAGCCTACTTTCTCGAATTCGCGGAAAAAATAGGAGAAATAGCGCGCATGCCGCTGATGGTCACCGGCGGTGTGCGCAGAAAGGAGGTCGCGGAGCGAGTGGTAAGCGGCTCGGTGTCGATGGTCGGACTTGCTACTGCACTGGCAATCGAACCAGCCCTGCCGAGGCAGTGGATGGCAGGTCGGGATATCAAAGTGGAGCCCATCGTCGTCCGCTGGAAGAACAAGACGCTGGCATCGCTGGCAGTGGCATCGGTGATCAAGAAGCAGCTCGGCTTGCTGAGTCGAGGGAAACGGACAAACCCCTGCACGTCGCCACTCATGGCATTGATCGGCAACCAACTGAAGGCTCGTCGCCAGGCGAAGAGCTATCGGCAATGGATTGATCAAGCCAGGTAGTGGATCAGGCCGGTAGCGGCTTGCCGGCGATTTTCCTGGCTCTGGCAGGTGTGACGCCCAGAGCCTGGAGAACCATTTCGGCAACCCGCAGATCGTGCTCCGCCACTGCACGCCCCTCGACAACCGAGCGCATGGCTCCGGTTGTGCACGATAGGACGATGTCCAGGGCGACTCCTTCGTCCTCGTAAGCAAATGTGCCCGCACGCAGTCCCTCACGCAGGTCGCCCATTACATGATCAGCCAGACGCGAGCGCATGGCCTGGTCGAAATGGATAATGCGCAGCAGCGCATTCGCCCATTGGTGGTCGGCAGCGGCCCGGCATACAAACATGCGTACACCGATCGAAAGCCGCTGTGCGCCGCAGTGCACGTCCCTGCTCATGGCGAAAATGGCATCGGAGAACTCGGCGGCCATGGCGATGCCCACCGCCTCCAGTACTTCGTCGCGAGTTCGAAAATAGTTGTAGATGGTACCGTTGGATACCGCGGCTTCCGCGGCGACCTCGAGCAATGCGATCTCCCCCACTTCCTTACGTGCGATAAGACGCAATGCCGCGTCCAGCAGGCCGCGACGGGTGCGCTCACGCTTCTTGTGACCTCTCGTGAGAGGTTCTGGCGCATCAGCTTCTAAAGGAAGTGTAGGGGAATGCATGATCAAGCTCGCAATCTAATGGGCTCGTTGATGGTAATGGAAACGTTGTCCGGAGTGGCGTCTGCGCTGGCAAACAGATTCCTGCAGTCTCGAAGGAGGTTGCCTGCCTCGGCGCCAGGGGCGTGGTGCATGATGATTCGGTCGGGGCGAACCGCGACGAGCGTTCCCTTGGCAGCCAGCGGCAGGATCTCATGGTTCATGTCTTCGATGAAGTCACAGCTGCCGCCGGAGCGTTGGCCCCGTGCTCTGACCTCTAAAAAGTGGCCTCCTATTTTTTCCCAGGAAACGATCTGATCAGGGGTCAGCAATGACAACGGGTCAACACCGAATCCAACCAGGGTCAGGTTGTCTCCAAGCGCATCGTCGCTCAGTTTGATCTGCTTTTGCAGGGTGCGAATCCAGGCTTGGGGAAACAGGCTGCCACGTACCAGTTTGTCGCCCCGGCGATGCTGCACGAACAGGCCGTGCTTGAAGGTGTTCTTCGGCTTGATATCCAACTGCTCGAAGTACCTTCTGGTCGCGGGTGTCAACGCCAGCGTGCGCATCAGGCCGTGCACAAAGAACGCGGCGATCTTGTTCTTGGGCATCACCAGACGGCCCATCAGTTTCGCGAGATTAATCATTGCCCGGGCATGGGGGCGGCGCTCTATGTCATAGGTCTCGAGTATTGCAGGCGCGGCATGACCGCGAAGGACCCAAGCCAGTTTCCAGGCAAGGTTGGCGCCATCTCGAAGTCCCGCGACGAGACCCTGCCCCACAAACGGAGGCGTGATGTGCGCTGCGTCGCCGGCGAGGAAGACGCGTCCCTTGCTGAATCTGTTGCAGCAGCGCGCGTGGAATCGATACACCGCCTTGCGTTCGATTTCCAGCTCCTGCGGGTTGATCCATGGCGCGATCAGCCGGGCTATGCTTTCCGGGCTTTCCAGCTCTTCCCGGGACTCGCCGGGTTGCAGCATGAACTCCCAACGCTCCCTGCCGCCGGGTGCAGGCATGTGCGGCGTCGGGCGGCGCGGATTACAGAGAAACTCAACGTGATCAATCGCAGACTTATGCCGGTTCTTGACATCGACAATCAGCCAATCCTCCGCATAGGTCTGCCCTTCGAACTCCTGGCCAATCAGCCCTCTGACCCTGGAGCTGGCGCCATCCGCTCCGATCAGGTACTGGGCGCGAATGGAATGCGATTGCCCATTCTGATCCCGTACGGAGGCGACGACGCCATCCGACTCCTCGACCAGGCTCTCAAGCTCGAAGCCACCCCGGCGGGTCACGGTCTTGAGCCGGGAAACCTGGCCGCGCATCGCGTGTTCGAGATCAGGTTGATAGAACGTCACGAGTTTCGGATGGCCGTCGACGCACCCCTCGGTATTGGCTCGACCGAACTGCCCGAGTACCGGGGAGTGCATCCTCACTTCAGGGATAACGATCTTCTCGAAAGCGTCTTCCGACAAACCGGCCTGTTGCAGGATGCGCAGCGCCTCGTTGTCCAGAGCAATGGCACGCGGCATCAGTACGACGTCATGAACCTTGTCCAGTACCAGGGTCGTGACCCCATAGCGGCCGAGCAGCGCAGCGATGGTCGCACCTACCGGACCATAACCGATAACCAGCACGTCGACGGCGGCGGGAGGCAATTCGCAAACTTTCTTGTTGTTGTTCATCTCGAGCCCTTGTTGTGATTGAAGTCGTGAGAAGCGTGGTCTCATCGTCAGGCAAGGTGAAGGTATTCAATATTGAGAGATATTTCAATATTGATGTTTTTGTCATTATTTTTTTGAGATCATGCTGAAGCCGCGTTTGGGCCAAGGGGCGAGCCGAAGTACGCGGTGTGAACCGAGTTTGCGCGTGTGCCAGTTTCCGACCGGCGACGCTTGGCTTCAGAGCCGATCAGCGTTGTCATTGGAGCAATGGCTCAAGACTGCCGAGGCCGTAGAGCCGTTAACTCAAAAGGCTGGTCGACAGGGAAGTCGGTTTTCAGTATCGACCCCCCTGTGAAGCTTCGCGGCGCACATAATGTTTTAGTCTTCAGGAATCAACCGTGGCACGTCCGCAGCCCCACCCAGATCCAGTCTTGCTCCGCTTCTTCGAATTCGAGCTCGACGAGTCCAACGCCTGCCTGGTGCGTAATGGGGAATCCGTTGCAGTGGCACCAACGCCTTTCACATTGTTATGCGCGCTTGCACGCCAGCCAGGATCGCTGGTGACCAAGGACGCCTTGCTTGATGCCGTGTGGGGGCATCGGTTTGTCAGTGATTCGGTCCTGAAAACGGCCATCAGCGATCTGCGCAAGGTGCTGGGCGACGACCCCAGGCATCCTCGTTTCATTGAGACGGTGTCGCGGCGCGGCTATCGCTTCATCGCCCCACCCTCCTCCGCACTTTCGATGCCGCCTGCATCCGCGACGGTTACAGCGACCGGCACACCTTCGTCACCGTCATTCATCGGTCGCACTGACGAGGTTGCGAGGCTGCAAAGGGCCTGGGAGCGGGCGAATGGCGGCCAGCGCGCAGTAGTCTGGCTCGCCGGAGAGCCGGGGATCGGCAAGACCACGCTGATCGAACATTTCCTCACCGGCCTTGGCGACATCGCCTGCGCACGCGGCCATTGCGTGGAGCACTACGGCGCCGGCGAGCCGTATTTGCCGGTGCTGGAGGCGTTAGCCGATCTGTGCCGCAGCGACCCCACCCTGCCGGCGCTGATGCGCGCCACAGCACCCACCTGGCTGCTGCAACTCCCCTGGTTGAGTACCGCGCAGGAGAGAGACGCATTGAGGCGCGAGCTTGCCGGTGTCGGCCCGGATCGCATGCTGAGGGAAATGGGCGAATTGCTGGACCGCTATACAGAGCAGCGCCCGCTGATGCTGGTGACCGAAGACCTGCACTGGAGCGATCGGGCGACGGTCCAGCTCATCAACTATGTGGCTCGGCGACGTGGCCGCACGCGGCTGATGTGGCTGTCTAGCTTCCGACTCGCCGAGGTGGTTGCGCTCGATCATCCACTCAGCTCGTTGCGCCACGAACTGCGCCTGCAACGTCTGTGCGAGGAAGTGGTGCTAGACCCGTTCTCGGAAACCGAGGTCGCTGACTATGTTGCGCTGCGCTCGACCTCGCTGGCACGCGATGAAGCCTTCGTGCGCGCTCTGCACGAACGGACCGACGGTGTGCCGTTGTTCGTTTCGTCAATCACCAGTGAAGTGATGGACCCAAAAGACGACAAAACCACCATCGAGGCTCGGCTTGCGTATCTGGCGGTTCCCGAAAACCTCGCAGCAATCATTGATCACTACATCGCCAGGCTGGGTCCGGAGCAACGTACCCTCCTCTCGGCCGCAGCGGTGTGCGGGGGTGAATTCCGAATCGAGACGGTTTCGCTGGCCCTCGAGCGCGACCTCGCTTCGGTGGCCCACGCCTGTGAGGAGCTGATACTCGAACAGGTATGGCTCATACGATCGCGGGCCACAGAAGTTGAAGAAACGGTGGAGCCACCCCACTCTTTCCGACATGCTCTCTTCCGCCAGGTGCTGTACGACCGCACGCCGCGCTCATTGCGCACCCAACTCCATCGCCAGGTCGGCGCTGCCCTCGAACGTGAGCGCGCGACCGGCGTGCCGGTTGCTGCCTCGGAGCTGGCGATGCACTTCGACCGGGCTCGTCAGCCGATGATTGCGTTGCGTTACTACGCCGAGGCCGCAGAAGCCGCGCTACTGCACTTCAGTCCGGAGTTGTGCATTGGCCTCACTGAGCGCGCCTTGGTCCTGCTGATGCAGGCACCCGAAGGAACAGAGCGCAATTCCCTCGAAATTACCCTGGCTACGTTGCAGGGGGTTTCGGCATTCCACATGTTCGGTGTCGGCAGCGAAGCCAGGAACGCTTTTGAACGTGCATACACGCTACTGGCGGATGTACCTGAACACCCGATGCGCGGTCGCCTGCTGCACGGATTCGGCTATCTGCTTGGTCTGCGCGGCGACTATGCGCTGGCGCTTGAGGTGGCGGAGCGTGCTGAAGCCCTCTCCTGCGAAGCAAATGATCAAGAGCTCATGCTGGCGGCGTGCATCGTCCAGGGCGAGGTGCATCATATGCAGGGACACACGCAAGCGACTCGCCATTGGTTAGAGCGTGCCCTTGCAATCGCCGAACCGCTGGATATTGGGGCAAACGAGGTCTTTGCGGCGGATCCTCAAGTCATGTTGCACGGCATGCTGGCCATAGAGCTGGTGCGTTCTGGCCTGCTTGAACAAGCCCGAATCCACATGCAGCAGGCCCGGGCACGGGCGCAAGCGTTGCGCCAACCCATGACCTGGCTGGTCGCCGCCTGGCAGGAGGTGTTGATCGAGGTGCGGATGGGAAACCACGTGCGTGTGGCTGCGCTGGCAGACGACATGCAGGCGCTGGTCGATGAATATTCACTCGCCCTCGGGCGTACGGCTTGCCGCTGGTGGCGCGGCTGGGCCGATGCGCGCAACGGTGCGCCGCGCGACGGCTACCGTCGCATCCGTAAGGCCTATGAAGAACACACCGGGCTTGGAATGCGCTCCGGTGCCAGCGAGGTCCTCGGCTACGCCACCGAGGCGCTGCTGCTCGCAGGTGATTGCAACGCAGCGCAAGTCGCGCTGCAGGAAGCATTTCGGGTGGGCGAGGAACTGGGCGAGCGCGTCTATCTGCCGCAGCTATTGCTGCTGGAGGCAGCGATCTCGCGAACACAGGGCCAGCCCGACGCCGGCATCGCTGCAGTGCGGCGCGCTGTTGAAGAAGCTCGCGCCCAGGAAGCACCGTGGCTGGAGCTGCAAGCGCTGGTCGAACTGTGCGAGCACCACGACGCTACGGCCGAGGACCTACAGGCATTGGCCACGCTGGTTGACCAGTCACCCGAAACTGACGGAACCACGCTGGCGAAACGTGCGCGCTCGTTGATTCACGCTGCCAGGCCGGCTTGAAGCGACACGATTTCTCTGCATAGAAAGTGCGGTCCCGACCGAAGCCTGACCTTTCGCTTACGACTCGACCCAGGGGGCGGCTTACGCTGTCGTCGAACTTTCTTGCCCCCCCTGGTCTGCGATGATCCTGAACCCTGAATCCAAATACCCGAGCCGCCGCTCGTATGTAGTGAAGCTGCGTAGCGACGCCGCGCCGGGGGCCCTGGTGGGCCGCCTCGAAAACCTGGTCACCGGACGACAGCGCGAGTTTTCGTCCGCCGAAGAGTTGTTGGAGTCGATTGCATCGGACCTCGCGTTGGCAACCGGCGAGCACACGGCCGATGACGGCGGCGAGTGACGCCTCCACCACAAAATCAGCGCTCGATATGGCGACCGAACGGCGACCCTTCGCTGACGACTTCGCGCACTCCGGGCCCTACGCTGATGCCACCTCGAATCTTCACGAGTCCCAATCCGATGCCGCGACTTCCAACTTTCCATCTGTTGACCCGCAACGGGCAGATGCCCCTGCAATATGCCGAACGCGTGGTCAGCCTCGTCATGGGGGCAGCGCTCGCCGCGTCTGTTGCCCTGGTCTTGACCGGTTGCTCCACGGAGGTGCTCGCGCCGTCGGTAGACCTGCCGAGCAACTTCTCCGCGAGCACGGCCTCCGAAATGGAACCCGAGGCGGCATGGTGGGAGGTTTACCACGACCCGGTGCTGACGGATCTGGTGCGCCGGGCTGCGCGCGAGAATCGCGACGTCAAGATTGCCGCCGAGCGCCTGCGCGCCGCGCGTGCTGGCGAAACGGTCAGCCGTTCATGGCTGTTCCCGAGTGTCGGCGCATCCGCCTCCGGCAGCGATCGCAGTAGCGGCTACAACTCGGCCACGAAACAGGGTTATCCGGATACCAAGACCACCAGTGCGGGCCTGGACGTCTCGTGGGAGCTCGACCTGAGCGGCCGCCTGCGCGCCGGCGCAGCGGCGGCCGACGCCGATGCGCTGGCCACGGAGCACAGCATGCGCGGCGTACGCCTGATGGTGATGAGCGATGTCGTCAGCAACTACTTCACACTGGTCGGCGCGCAACGCCAGGTCGCGACACTGCGTGCCATCTCGGCGATGCAGGACGAGACGCTGCGTCTAGTCGTTGCGCGCCAGCAGGCGGGACTGGCATCCGCCTTCGACGTCGAACGCGCGCAGACCGACGCCTTGTCGGCGCGGGCGCAGATTCCGCCGCTGGAAACGCAGGTGGCTGTGTCGCGCCATCGTATCGCGGTGCTGATTGCCGACCAGTCCTTCAATACCGCGAACATCCAGACTTCGATTAGCGACGTGACAGTGGTGCCCGAGGCCAAGCCGGGCCAGCCCGCCGAGCTGCTGCAACGCAGACCTGACGTGCTGGCGCTGATGGCGCAACTCGATGCTGCCAATGCGCGCCGCAAGCAGGCCGCGGCCGAGTGGTTTCCACGGCTGTTCCTCGATGCCTCCTTCGGCCGCCAGGGCTTGAGCCTGAACGGAGCCGATCTCGGCGTCGCACGCTTCACTAACGTGGCGGGCCTGCTGGCGATGCCGCTCTTTAACGCCGGGCGCACGCAAGCCATCAACGATGCTGCCGAAAGCGCTCAAAAAGAGGCGCTGCTGCGTGCCGAAGACGGCATCGTACGGGCACTCGAGGATGTGGAGAACGCCCTCGTCACGCTAGCGCAAGAGCGGCGCCGTGCCGGGTCGCTGCAATTGGCCGCCGCGTCCGCCGAGGCTGCGCAGAACCGCGCCCAATCGCTCTATACCCGCGGGCAGATCGACCTGTTGCCACTCCTGGATTCGCAGCGGGCGCGCTTGGCGGCCCGCTTGAACTCCAACGAAAGCAACACCCGCCTGCTGATCGATAGCGTGCAGCTTTATAAGGCACTGGGCGGGGGCTGGGAGGTGTTCGAACAACCCTCCACCCCAACAGCAGCCACCAAAGCCGACCTGCCACCACTTTCTTAAGACTCTGCCGCTCTACTAGAGGAACCGCCTTGAAAACCTCCCTTACTGCGGCCGGCGCCCTGGCCGTAGCTGCCATGCTTTGCGCGTGCAGCCCGGACAAGCCGACCGTTCAAGCGCCACGACCGGTACGCACCGTTGAAATCAGCTACGACAATGCTCGCGACATCAATCGCTACGTGGGCACCGTACAATCGCGACATGAAGTCGACCAAGCCTTCCGCGTGGGTGGCAAGGTCGCCCAGCGCAAGGTCGAGATAGGCCAGTTTGTGCGTGAAGGCGACATACTGGCTGTGCTGGATGACAGCGACTACCGCCTCGCCGAGGAAGCGTCGCGACAACAGTGGACGGTTGCCGTCGAGCAGACGCGTCAGGCCGACTCGGACCGCCAGCGCCTGACTGCGTTGAAGGCTGACGGCTCGGTGAGTGCGGCCGACGCCGAGCGCGCGCAGACCAATGCCCAAACCACCCATGCGACCGCCGAGGCCGAGGCGCGAAAGCTCGAACTCGCGCGCAATCGGCTCAAGTACACCGTACTGCGCGCCTCGCGTAGCGGCGTCGTCACGGCTGTGCGCTTTGAGGCCGGACAGGTCGTGCCGGAGGGTCAACCGGTTGTCTCGATCGCGAACCCGGATGAATCCGAGATCGTCATCGACGTGCCCGAAGATCAGTTGGCCGTCTTTAAGGACGCGCGTTTCAAGGCCTCGCTGGCCAGTGCGCCGAGCGAGGTCTTCGATGTCACGCTGCGCGAGCTGTCGCCGCAGGCGGCAGCCCAGACGCGCACCTATCGCGCGCGGCTCAAGCCAGTGCAGGCGCTGCCGCTGGGCTCCACCGCCACGGTGATGGCCGAGCGTGTAATGACAAGTGTCTCTGTGGCGGCAGTGCCAGCCACGGCGCTGACGCAAAACGGCGGTCAGCCAGCGCTTTGGGTCGTGACGCCCACGGGCAAGGATCTGGTAGGCACCGTCGAACTGGAGCGTGTGGCAGTTTGGGGCTACCGCAATGACCAGGTGCTCGTCTCCGGGCCGCAGGCTGGCGTATCGGTCATCACTGCTGGCGTCCAGAAGATGACATCCGGCCTGAAGGTCGCGCTTCCCGGCGCAGCGATTGTTGACGCGAACACCACACAGCAGGCCGCCCGATGAACAATTTCAACCTCACCGACTGGGCGCTGCGCCATCGCGCCATCGTTCTGTTCATGCTACTTATTGTGGCGGTGGCCGGCGCCTTCAGCTTCACCCGGCTCGGCCAGCTCGAAGACCCGAACTTTTCCGTACCCTCCATGACCGCCATGGTCATTTGGCCGGGCGCCACTGCCCAGCAGTTGCAGGATCAGGTCCTCAACCGCATGGAGAAGAAATTCGAGCAGATCGACAACTTCGAGAAGGTGGTCACCTACGCGCGGCAAGGCTATGCCGGCATGACACTCACCGTGCGCGGTGGCACTTCCAAGGCTGACCAGCGCGAGGCCTGGTACCAGGCGCGCAAGAAACTCAACGACCTGAGCCTCGAGATGCCTGACGGCGTGATCGGCCCGATCCTGAACGACGAGTACGGCGACGTGTACGGCCTGATGTACGCCATCAAGGGCGACGGCGTCGGCCACGCCGACCTGACGGACGCGGCCGAAAACATCAAGCGCCAAATGCTGAAGGTGCCGATGGTCAAGAAGATCGATCTCATCGGCAAGCAGGCCGAGCGTGTCTACGTCGAGTTCTCACACGAACGCTTGGCCGCGCTGGGCATCACACCGCTGACCATTGCCGAAAGCCTCAAGAGCCAGAACGCCATGGTCCCCGCAGGCCAGATCGACACCCGCGGCGACCGTGTCATGGTGCGCGTGAGCGGCCAGTTCGCCAGCGAAGAGGCGATCCGCAACGTGCCCATCTCTGCGGGTGGCCGGCAGATCAAGCTCGGCGACATCGCGACCGTTACACGTGGGTTCGAAGATCCGCCCACTTACACGGTCCGCCACAACGGCCAGCCCGTGCTGATGCTCGGCATCACGATGACCAGCGACGGCAACATCGTGGACCTTGGCAAAGCGATGGACACCGCCGTCAACAAGATCCAGTCGGAACTTCCACACGGCGTGGAGCTGGAGCTGGTGGCCGACCAGCCGACCACGGTGAAGGATGCAATCCTGGACTTCGGGCGTGCGCTGGCCGAGGCACTGATCATCGTGATCGCGGTGAGCCTCGCCAGCCTGGGCTGGCGCGCCGGCCTCGTGGTCGCGGCTACGGTGCCGCTGGTGCTGGGCGGCGTGGCGCTGGTGATGCTGGCGATGGGCTGGAACCTCGAGCGCATCTCGCTAGGCTCGCTGATTATCGCGCTGGGACTGCTGGTGGATGACGCCATCATCGCCATCGAGATGATGGTGGCGAAGATGGAAACCGGCATGGACCGTGTGAAGGCGGCCGCCTTCTCCTATCAGTCCACCGCCATGCCGCGCCTGACCGGCGCACTCATCACGGTCGTGGGCTTCCTGCCGATCGGCCTCTCGAAATCCACCACCGGTGAGTACGCGGGTGGCATTTTCTGGATCGTCGGCGCCGCAGTGCTGTTCTCGTGGATCTGTTCCGGCATCTTCACGCCGTACCTGGCGGTGAAAATGCTGCCTAACGATTTGGGCAAGCACCAGCACGCCGATCCGCACGACACGAAGTTTTACCGCGGTCTGCGCCGCCTGATCGACGCCGCCATCGAGCGTCGCTGGGTGGTCATCGGTGCGACGGTTGCCGCTCTGGTGCTTGCTCTGGCCTGTATCAAGCTGGTGCCGCAGCAATTCTTCCCCAACAGTTCGCGTCCTGAACTGGTCATTGACCTGCGCGTCAAGGAAGGCTCCTCGTTCGCCGCGACGACCGAGCAGGTCAAGCACATGGAGGAGATCCTGGCGAAAGACGAGGACGTGCGTTTCTATACCGCCTACACCGGCGCTGGCGCCCCGCGCTTTTATCTCTCGCTCAACCCCGAGCTGCCCAATCCGGGTTTTGCCCAGTTCGTTGTGATGACCAAAGATCTGGATGCACGCGAGCGAGTACGTGCGCGGCTGGTGGCCTCGGCTGACCAACAATTCCCACAGGCGTGGGTACGCGTGACCCGGCTCGAGTTGGGGCCACCAGTCGGCTACCCGGTGCAGTTCCGCGTCGTAGGGCCTGATACCCAGAAGGTGCGGCAGATTGCTCGTGAGGTGGAAAAAGTGGTTGCGTCCAACCCGAAGGTGCGCGACCTCCAGCTCGACTGGAACGACCCGGTGCGCACGATGAAGGTGGAACTTGATCAGGACAAGGCGAGCGCGCTGGGCCTCACGCCGGCCGACGTGTCGCTGGCGACCCAGACCGTGATGAACGGCGCAACCCTGTCGCAGTTGCGTGAGCACGAGGACCTGATCGACATCGTCGCCCGCGCCGTACCAGAGGAACGCTTGAACCTCGACACACTGAAAGACATCAACCTCTACACGCGCCAGGGCACGGTTGTGCCACTGTCGCAAGTCGCACAGGTGCGTTCTGAACTGGAAGAGCCGGTACTGTGGCGCCGCAACCGCGACATGGCGATCACGGTGCGTGCTGACGTGATAGATGGCGAGCAAGGTGTATCGGTGACGCAGGAGATCGAGCCGTTGCTTAAGGACGTCGAAGCGAAGCTGCCGTCGGGCTACCGCATCGACGTGGGCGGAGCCGTTGAGGAAAGTGACAAGGCCAACAAGGCGCTGATAGCGGTGGCCCCGCTGATGCTGATCACCATCCTGCTGTTACTCATGCTGCAACTGCAGAACTTCTCCCGCATGTGGATGGTCGTGCTGACCGCACCGCTGGGCCTGATCGGTGTGGTGCCCGCGCTGCTGGTGTTTCAGTCGCCGCTGGGCTTCGTCGCGATCCTGGGCATCATCGCACTGGGCGGCATGATCATGCGCAACGCCGTGATCCTGATCGATCAAGTGCAAATCGAGATCGCCGAAGGGCGCGACCCGTGGAATGCTGTGCTGGATGCCGCCATTCACCGAGCCCGTCCGGTGATGCTGACGGCGCTGGCCACCGTGCTTGCAATGATCCCGCTAACGCGCAGTGTGTTCTGGGGACCGATGGCAATTGCGATCATGGGCGGCCTTACCGTGGCGACGCTGCTGACGATTTTCTTCGTCCCGGCGTTGTACGCCGCATGGTTCAAGGTGGGTCGCCAGACGGCAGCTGATACCCAACACGTGAAGGGGAACGTCGCGCTTACTTCCGAGTAAGCAGTCATCACGCTGGGCCCTCGACACCACTGTATTAGAGAAGTTTGTTCAGCGTCGTTCTGAAAACAACCAGGGTCGGCCGTGAGGGCCCGGCGAAAGGCAGCTTCTGGCTAGAAGCGCGCGACTTTCGCCGGAGCCCACCATTGAATGGCAGCGTGCCGATTTTGTCTCGCACGTGCCTCGCGCATGCACTCTGCGTTACTTGCAAACAATGTCCCGGCTTGTTGAACGAGTTTGCGCCACTCGGAACTGGTAATCAGACCCTCGCGCTCCATGTCGTCAGCAGATCGCAATAGCCTGTCGTACCTGTCTTCAGCATCGATGCGGTTTTCGGACACTGTAAAGAGCTCTTGCCAGGTTTTTACGGCCAGCCTTCTTCTCGCCTCTTTCATCGTGCTCCCCCCGGTTGTCGTGGGGAGTAGATGTCACCAGCGCTCACGCGTTCCATTTAACTTGACCGCATCCAAAGAGCGCCGGCTATGTTCGCCAGCGAACAGACGAACAGCCCTCCAGTTCCCCACACTGAAGCTGAGAAGCTATGTCCACCAAGCGCTGCTCGGGGCTGGCGCACTGCGTTGGCGCACCTATCAAAACGCACGCAATTGCATTGTGCGTTTCAGGCTCAGGACCTTATGAACAGCATATGGACACGCATAAAAAAGGTAATTTCTCGCTCGTCCGGCTTTTGGCGAACCCGACAGTTTTCCCAACAGCGATTCGAATACGAGCCGATATTGCGCTCGGAGCTTTTCAGCGCCGACCAGATGGCCAATCACGGCATCGCCCTGGCCGGTCAGCATCGCCTGACCACGCTGTCCGCACGGGACTCGATGCTGCATAGGCTCGACGATAACGAGGCGCTGCTCAAGCGCAGCTGCACGGCGCTTTCCAACGCGCAACTGTCCAGCCGACGCGTGACGCCGGCAGCGGAATGGCTGCTGGACAATTACTATCTGGTCGATGACCACATCCGCACCGCCAGAACGCACCTGCCCAAAGGCTATAGCCGTGAGTTGCCACGCCTGATCAACGGCCCGTCCGCGGGGCTGCCTCGCGTCTATGACATCGCCCTGGAGACCATCTCCCATGGCGACGGTCGAGTCGATGAGGACAGTCTGAGCCGTTTCATTCTTTCCTATCAGACAGTGATGCCACTGGCGCTGGGCGAGCTATGGGCGATACCGATCATGCTGCGTCTGGCGTTGATCGAAAACCTGCGGCGAGTGGCCTCGCGGGTCATGGCCAATGCCGATGATCGCAATCTGGCGGATGACTGGGCCGAGCGCTTGATCGAAACCTCAGAGCGAGACACCAAAAACGTGGTGCTGACCGTTGCCGACATGGCCCGCTCCGCTCCGCCGATGACCCCCGCCTTTGTCGCCGAATTCACCCGCAGCCTGCAGGGTCAGAACGCAGCCCTGGCGCTGGCGCTGAACTGGATCGAACAGATGCTGAGCGAGACAGGCTCCAGCATCGAACGCCAGGTGCAGCTTGATGCGCAACAACAGGCAGCGGATCAGGTGTCCATCGGTAACAGCATCGGCAGCTTGCGCCTCTTGTCCGCCACTGACTGGCGCGAGTTCGTCGAGACGATGAGTCATGTCGAACAGATTCTCAATGAAGACCCGGCGGCGATTTACCGGGCGATGGATTTCAAAACCCGTGACAGCTACCGGCATGTCATTGAACGCCTGGCTCGAAGAAGCCCCCAGCACTCGGAAATCCAGGTCGCCCGCGCCGCGATCAATCTCGCCGCAACCGGAATCGCCTCAGTCTCCAGCCCATTGCTGGCCCACCATGTCGGGTATTACCTGATCAGCGCAGGGTTGCCGACGCTCGAGCGACGACTCAACGCCCGGGTACCGCTTCATGAGCGCTGGAAACGTTTGTTGCAGCAGTCACCGTTGATGTTTTACCTGGCGCCGGTGGCGTTTCTGACGCTCATCTTCGCCTGGCCTCTACTGGCCTCCGCGCAGCGCGACGGGATGCCCGATACGGCGCTGCTGATGATGGCGATTCCATGCCTGATCATGACCAGCCGACTGGCGATCAGCCTGATCAACTGGCTTGTCACTTTCAGTATGTTGCCGACGACGCTGCCGAAAATGGATTTCGCCAACGGCATTCCCGATGAAGCGCGATGCCTGGTGGTGATCCCGACACTGATCGCCAGCCCGGCAGATGTGGACGAACTGGCGGAAGGTCTTGAAGTGCGTTTTCTCGCCAACCGCGACAGCAACCTGTATTTCGCCTTGCTCAGCGATTTTCTCGATGCGACTGAAGAGTCACAGCCGCAAGACGCCGAGCTGCTGACACGGGCCTCCCGTGCAATCACCCTGCTCAACCAAAAATACGCGGACGGACTCAGCGACCGATTCTTCCTGTTGCATCGGCCGCGTCGCTGGAACGCGAGCGAACGCGTGTGGATGGGCCACGAGCGCAAACGCGGCAAGCTGATTGAACTCAACGCCCTGTTGCGCGGCAATGGACTGGATCGTTTCAACGCCATCGTCGGCGACCTCACGCCGTTGCACGGGGTGCGTTACGTGATCACGCTGGACACCGACACCCTGCTGCCGCGCGACGTCGCTCGCCAATGCGTGGAGGCCATGATGCACCCGTTGAATCGTCCGTTGTTCGACAGTGCGGGCGAGCAGATCATTTCCGGCTACGCGGTGTTGCAACCGCGAGTGGGCATCAGCCTGACCAGCGCCACGCGCTCGATCTACGCCCGTCTGTTTGGCAGTGATGCCGGCGTCGATCCCTACACTCGGTCGGTATCGGACGTTTACCAGGACCTGTTCCAGCAAGGCTCCTTCATCGGCAAGGGCATCTACGACGTAGATGCGTTCACCTGCGCACTGGAAGGTTGCTTGCCGGATAACCAGATTCTCAGCCACGACCTGATCGAAGGTTGTTATGCACGATCCGGCCTGCTCAGCGACGTGCAGGTCTACGAGCAATACCCCTCGCGCTATGGTGCCGATGTCAAACGACGGCATCGCTGGGTCCGCGGTGACTGGCAACTGCTGCCGTGGACATTGCCCTGGGCGCGCAACGCCGACGGCAAGTGGGTGCGCAACAGGTTGAGCGTCATGGCCCGCTGGAAGATTCTGGACAATCTGCGACGCAGCCTGGAGCCGCTGGCGCTATTGCTGATGTTTGCATGGGGTTGGTTTGCCAGCAGTCAGCCGATGAACTGGACCCTGACAGTCATCGGCTTGATGGTGATTCAACCGGTGCTTCGCGCGGTGACTGATCTGATGCAGCCCCTCGCTGATGTGCCTTATGGACAATATCTCAGGGCGGTGCTGGGTGATCTGGCACAGGACCTGGCCCGGGCGTGTCTGACGCTCGCCTGGCTGCCCTTCGAGATGTTCTACAGTGCAGATGCAGTCCTGCGCTCGCTCTGGCGAATCGGCTTCAGCAGGCGCCGGCTTCTGCAATGGCAGCCCTCACGCGAGGTGGAGCGCACCACCGAAAATCAGCTGTTTGGCCTCTATCGCCAGATGTGGATCGCGCCGGTGTCGGCCCTGATCTCACTGGCCCTGCTGGCGAACGATCCGCACACGCTGGCCATTGCCAGTCCCCTGCTGCTGTCGTGGCTGGCAGGTCCCTGGATCGCCTGGTGGCTCAGCTCGGCCCCCCAGCAGTCGGAGTTCGCACCGTCAACGGAAGATTTGCGCTTCCTGCGGGTGCTGGCGCGCAAGACCTGGGCATTCTTCGATCAATACGTCGGACCTCAGGATCACTGGCTACCGCCGGACAACGTGCAGGAAGTACCCAGGCCTGCCATTGCCCACCGCACCTCGCCGACCAATATGGGCATGTCCTTGCTCGCGCACCTGGCCGCTCACGATTTCGGCTATTTGAGTACCGAACGGCTGCTGTCCCGGCTTGCGCCGTCGTTGGACAGCATGGAGAGCCTGGAGCGTTATCGGCAGCACTTCTATAACTGGTACGACACGCAGACCCTCGAGCCGCTGCGTCCGCATTACGTGTCCACCGTCGACAGCGGGAACCTGGCGGGCGTGCTGCTGACCTTGAGCACCGGCGTTACGCAACTTGCAGACGCCCCGATGTTTGGCCCTGCCGTGATCAAGGGCCTGCGCGATACCCTGGATATCCTTGCAGACTCCCAGCGCGCCTCGGGGGCGGATGAATACGCCCTGAATCAACTGAGAGAAGGCCTTGAACATGCCTCGCAAGCGGCGACTACCGAGGCGCTGGCAGACCTGCTGCAAACGGCTCACGTCACGGCCACAAGCAAGCTAACGGACACCGACGCGGAAAGCCTGTACTGGCGAGAAGCGTTTACCCGGCAATGCATCGACTGGACAGAGGAACTGCAGCGCTATCAACTCCCTGCCCCCCTGGTTGCAACTGAATCTCCATGCACCTTGCGTCAGTTGGCAGGTCTGAACCCCGCGGACTGGGCCACCGACCATCATTCTCAAATCAACCGGGTCCGCAGTGACGCCGCGAAGCGAATGGAGACCCTGGAGCAGTTGGCGCTGTTGGCGACGTCGCTGGCGCAGATGGATTTCTCGTGGCTTTACGACAACCAGCGAGACCTGTTCGTCATCGGGTACAACGCCGAGGAGCGCAGACTCGACACCGGTTATTACGACCTGCTGGCGTCCGAGGTGCGGCTGACCAATTTCGTGGCCATCGCGCAAGGACAGATCCCCCAGCGCGCCTGGTTCACCTTGGGAAGGCTACTGAGTGAAAACGCTGGCGTCCCGACGTTGCTGTCCTGGTCGGGCTCGATGTTTGAATACCTGATGCCGATGGTGGTAATGCCCAACTATGACGGCAGCCTGCTGGACCAGACTTGCCGCGCCGCCGTATCGGTGCAGATCGACCATGGCAACAGGCTGGGCATTCCCTGGGGCGTTTCGGAGTCGGGTTACAACACCGTCGACGCGCACTTCAATTATCAATACCGCGCTTTCGGCGTTCAGGTCCTGGGGCTCCAGCGCGGGCTGAGCAATGACGTCGTGATAGCGCCCTACGCCAGCGCCCTGGCGTTAATGGTCGATGCCGATGCAGCCTGCAAAAACCTGCAACGCCTGGCCTTGCAGGGCTCTTCAGGGCGTTTCGGCCTGTATGAAGCGGTGGATTACACCGAGGCCCGGTTACCGCGCGGCCAACGCTTCGCCGTGGTCCGGTCGTTCATGGCTCACCACCAGGGCATGAGCCTGCTGGCCTTGACCAGCCTGCTGCTCGATCAACCTATGCAACGCCGATTCGAGGCTCAACCGGCGCTGCAATCAGCCTTGCTGCTGTTGCAGGAACGGGTGCCAAAATCCGCCGCGCCGTACCTGCAAACCGCACAGTCGCCAGTGCTCGGCGAAGTTGGCCAGGGCCAGGATACGGGGCTTCGGGTGTTCTCTGATCCAGGACGCAAACGCCCGGCCGTGCAGTTGCTTTCCAACGGTCGCTACCACGTCATGCTGACCAGCGGCGGCGGCGGATACAGCCGGCACAATGAAATGGCCGTCACCCGTTGGCAGGAGGACACCTCACAAGACAATTGGGGGATGTTCTGCTACCTGCGCGATGTCCAGACCAACACGGTCTGGTCGGCTGCGCACCAACCGACGTTGCAAAAACCCGAGAGCCACGAGGCGATCTTCTGCGATTCCCGTGCAGAGTTCCGCGCGCGCAACCTGGATTTCGACACACATCTGGAAATTGTCGTCTCGCCTGAAGACAACATCGAACTGCGCCGCCTGCATGTCACAAACCTCGCCTCATCAGCCAAAACACTGGAGATCACCACCTACGCCGAAGTTGTGCTGACATCCCCAGCCAGCGACGCGATGCACCCCGCATTCAGCAAGTTGTTCGTGCAGACCGAATTACTGCCTGCGCTTCAGGCCATTGTCTGCAGCCGCCGCCCCCGCGCCAGCGATGAACCAACGCCGTGGATGTGCCATTTACTGGCGGCACACGGAGCGGACATCGATGCGATCTCGTACGAAACCGATCGCGCCCGGTTCATCGGCCGAGGACGCAGCCTTGTGTCACCTGCCGCCCTGGATGCCAATTGTCAGCGCTTGTCAGGAAGTGCAGGCCCTGTGCTCGATCCGGTGGTCGCGATTCGCTGCAGGATTACCCTGCAACCCGGCCAGCAGGCCACCATCGACTTGGTCACCGGCGTAGCCGACAACCGGGACGACTGCCTCTATCTCATCAACAAATACCGCGACCGACACCTCGCCGACCGGGTGTTTGACCTGTCCTGGACGCATAGCCAGGTGCTTCTGCGTCAGCTCAACGCCTCTTTGTCGGACGCCCGTCTGTTCGAGCAGATGGCCTCGTCGTTGCTGTATGCGAACGCCTCGACGCGCGCCGACAATGCTGTGCTGATTGCCAATCGCCGCAATCAGCCAGGACTCTGGGGTCAGGCCATCTCCGGCGACCTGCCCATCGTTTTGCTGCAAATCCAAAGCCTGGACAACATCGCCCTTGTGCAGCAATTGATTCAGGCCCACGCCTACTGGCGGCAAAAAGGGTTGGTGGTCGATTTGTTGATCTGGAACGAAGATCAGGCGGGTTATCGCCAGCAACTGCAAGACGCGATCCTGGGCCTAATCACCTCAGGCAGTGAAGCCACTCTGCTGGATCGCCCGGGCGGAATTTTTGTGCGCCCTGCGCAGCAGATGTCGAATGAAGATCGCGTGCTGTTCCTCTCGGTTGCCAGGCTGGTGCTGAACGAAGATCTGGGCAGCCTTGCCGAACAGATTCACCGCCGCAAAGTATCACCGGTGCACGCGCCGTTTGTGGCGACCCGGCATTTTCAGGCTCGGCCGGCATCGGTACGACCGAACCGTCCCTTCCTGCTGTTGAGCAACGAATATGGCGGCTTCAGCGCCGATGGCGGTGAATACATCATCACCGGGCTCGCGCCCGATCCGACACCCGCGCCCTGGGTCAACGTGATCGCCAATGCACACCTCGGCACGGTGGTCTCGGAGGCCGGCAGCGCCTATACCTGGGCCGAAAACGCCCATGAATTTCGCCTGACGCCCTGGCACAACGATCCGGTCACCGATCGCAGCGGCGAAGCCATTTACTTGCGTGATGAAGAGACCGGGCACTTCTGGTCTGCAGCGCCTCAACCCTGCCCCGGACAAGGCCCGTACCAGACCCGTCACGGTTTCGGTTACAGCGTGTTCGAACATGAAGAAGACGGCATTTACAGTGAACTGTGGATCTACGTGGCGCTGGATGCGCCGATCAAATTCTCTCGGCTATTGTTGAGCAACCGCTCGGGGCGCCGCCGGTCATTGTCGGTCACAGGGTATGTGGAATGGGTGCTGGGCGATCTGCGCAGCAAATCGGCGATGCATGTGGTCACCCAATCGGACCCCGCCAGTGGGGCCTTCTTCGCTCGCAACGCCTATTCGGTGGAGTTTTCCGAGCGGGTGGCGTTCTTTGACACCGACACGATCGATCACGGTGTCAGCGGTGACCGTACCGAATTCATTGGCCGCCATGGCACCCTCGCCTCACCGGCAGCGATGCAGCATGCCGGTCTGTCCGGGCGCATGGGCGGCGGTCTGGACCCTTGTGCCGCCCTGCAAGTGTCGATCGAACTCGGCGAGGGCGATACCCGGGAAGTCATTCTGCGTCTGGGGGCAGCGTCTTCCAGTAACGCCGCCACCCAGCTGGTGCAGCGTTATCGGGGCAGCCTGGCGGCCGCCGAGGAATTGCATAAAGTACGGGAACACTGGCGCTCATTGCTCGGAGTGATTCGTATTGAAACGGGCGCGCCTGCGGTCGACGTCATGGTCAACGGCTGGTTGATGTACCAGGTCATCGCCTGCCGTTTCCAGGCCCGAAGCGGTTACTACCAGTCAGGAGGTGCCATCGGTTTCCGCGATCAGTTGCAGGACAGCATGGCGATGATCCATGCCGATCCGGCAGCCGTGCGGGCGCATCTGTTGCTGTGCGCCGGCCATCAGTATGTGGAAGGCGACGTGCAACACTGGTGGCACCCGCCGATGAATCGAGGGGTTCGCACAGCCTGCTCCGATGACTTTTTGTGGCTGGTGGCCGCCACCAACCGCTATGTTGAAATGACCGCAGATGTGGGTGTACTGGAAGAAAACGTCGGGTATCTGGAAGGCCGTTTGTTGGCTGCTGGCGAAGAGTCCTACTATGACCTCCCCGGGGTATCGGACCTGCGAGACTCTCTGTATCGACACTGCGTGCGGGCCATCGAACATAGCCTGCGTCGCGGCCATCACGGGCTGCCGCTGATGGGCTCCGGTGACTGGAACGACGGCATGAATCGCGTCGGCCATCTGGGCGCGGGTGAAAGTGTCTGGCTGGGTTTCTTCAGCTACCAGGTGTTGGAGCAATTTGCGGTGACCGCCCGCCTGCACGGTGATCACGAATTTGCCAATCGCTGCAGCGACGGCGCGATGACACTGCAACGCAACCTCGAAAACAGTGCCTGGGACGGCGCCTGGTATCGCCGTGCCTGGTTCGATGACGGGCAACTGCTCGGCTCGGCGAGCAATGAAGAATGTCGTATCGATTCCATTGCTCAAAGCTGGTCAGTCCTGTCAGGTGCCGGCTCCGCAGTGCGCCAGACCCAGGCCATGCAGTCACTGGATGAGCATCTGCTAAAACGTGAGATCCGTGCCGTGTTGCTGCTTGATCCGCCGTTCGACAAGGGCGCCTTGGACCCGGGCTATATCAAGGGCTACGTGCCTGGCGTGCGCGAGAACGGAGGTCAGTACACCCATGCTGCCGTTTGGGCGGGCATGGCGTTTGCGCAGTTGGGTGAAGCTGGCAAAGCGTGGGAACTGTTGAATCTGATAAATCCCGCCGATGCTGCCAACAATGCTCGAATCGACACCTATAAGGTCGAGCCCTATGTCATGGCTGCTGATGTCTACGGCGCCGCGCCCCACGCCGGGCGTGGAGGCTGGACCTGGTACACCGGTTCTGCCGGCTGGATGTACCGGCTGATAGTCGAGTCATTGCTGGGCGTACAACGCAGCGGCCGCACGCTCAGAATCGAACCGCTGATGCCCGTCGACTGGCCGGGCTTTATCTTGCACTACCGCTTCGGCAAAACCCTCTACCACTTTGATGTGCGTCAGGGCAGTTCGACCTTCACCTCCATGACGCTCGACGGCCGGCCCTTGAGTGACGCTGCGCTGACACTGGATGACGACGGCCTGGAGCGTTGGGTTCGGGTGGATTGCCGCGCCCGAATACCCAGGCCTCAGGCGCTGGAATACGAGCGTGCCGCCGATGAGTAGACATTGATCGCCAACCTTGGCGTGCATGGGAGTACCCTGAGCCGGCACACCCCTGCGCCGCCAAGGATGCTCTGCCATGCATGCCTCCCACGCACCAAGCGACAATCATTTACTTGCGGCGCTACCGGCCGTCGACCTCCAACGCCTTGTTCCGCATCTGGAGCAAGTCAGCCTGGCGCTGGGCGATGTGCTGTATGAACCGGGGGATACCTTGCGGCACGTTTACTTTCCGACTGACGCCATCGTGTCCCTGCTTCATGTCACGGAAAATGGCTCGTCAGCAGAAATCGCCGTGGTCGGAAACGAGGGTTTGATCGGTATTGCGCTGTTCATGGGCGGCGAAAGCACCTCCAGTCGGGCGGTGGTGCAGAGTGCCGGTACTGCATTTTGTCTGCCTGGGCAAAAGCTCAAGAAAGAGTTCAACCGTCACGGCGATCTGCTTCTGCTGATGCTGCGTTACACCCAGGCGCTGATCACCCAGATGTCACAGACCGCATTGTGCAATCGCCACCACTCGATCGATCAGCAACTGTGTCGTTGGCTGCTGTTGTCGCTGGATCGCCTGCACGGCAATCGCCTGAACATGACCCAGGAGCTGATCGCCAACATGCTGGGCGTACGCCGCGAAGGCGTCACTGAAGCGGCCGGCAAACTGCAGCGCCAAGGCGTCATCGAGTACAGCCGAGGCCAGATCACGGTCCTGGATAGAACGCGTCTTGAACGGCTCAGCTGCGAGTGCTACCTGGTGGTCAAGGCCGAAACCGATCGGCTGCTGCATTACACCCGTCGTCAGGACGAGTGATGCGTTCGAATTGATTACCGGCGGCAATACCGGCTGTCCCTTAAACCTGCCAGCGAGCGGATATTGCTCCCGCTAACCTCGCATAAGACTAGGGTGAAGAAGCAGTCCCATCATTGAGCCGGAGTTCATCGCATGTCTTATGACGCAAGCATCAACAAACGTTTCAAGGATGAAACCGATGGGTTGGCCGGCGAATACTGGGTGGAATCGTTGGCAGATGGAACTCCCATACTCATTCGTGAGTTGGCAGAGACTGATCGAGACCGGGATCTGGCCTTTTTCAACGAGCTGGGCAAAGGCAAACCGCATTTTCATTTTCTAGCCTCGTTCAGCAATCTGGTAGAACCCCACGACCAGCTCATGGACATCAATCTGCACAATCGCATGGCCTACATTGCTCTGGCATACGAAGGCGCCCAGCTCATTGAAATCGGTACTGCGCGTTACGGGGCATACGAAGGCGATGCTCATTGCGAGTTCGCCGTTGCTGTTCGTGACCGCTGGCAACGACGAGGGGTCGCCACTGCGCTGTTACAACATTTGATGGACACTGCAACTCGCGAAGGTTTCAGAAAAATCTCGTCAATGGATTCGTCAGGTAACGACGCGATGCACGCCTTGGCAATGAGGATGGGATTTACCAGCAGAAACGATGACCAACATGGGCCGCAGATTTTTCATGAATATGTTTTAGCGCCCTAGTTTTAAAAGGACAACCGGGTAACCTGTTCCCGTAAGCTTAGGCAGCAGTCGAGCGCGCTGGGAAGTGTTCAGCGTCAACGGCAAGCGCCGGGAATGGGCTGGCGTCAAACGTCGGTTGCAGATCTGTTCGATGCTGACATTACAACGGTAGATATTTCCTGACCGCCTTATGCAATATATCCAGCGAAGATGGCTTGCGCAGGAACATTGCGTTGGTTGGCAACAATCCATCAGGAATCGATCTGTCGCCGGATGTGACGATGACAGGCAAACAAGGCCAGCGTGACCAAATCACCTGTGCCAATTCCAGCCCATCCATACTGCCAGGCATACACACGTCGGTCACTACCAATGATATTGAAGATGAGCCTTCCAGCGCGAGAAGAGCATCATCTGCAGATGCACAATCAATTACGAATAATCCCAACAGCGACATCGCCTCTACCAACAGGGAACGCAGTATTTCATCATCTTCTACGACCAGCACTGTTGGACACATGATTGATAGATCCCGAAAGCTTGTTACTTAGTGTTGCTGCAGGTGGTTAGCGTTTCGAGTAGCTGACGAGCGGAGTTCGGAGCGTGATAAGCCTTCATCCACTGTCTGCTTTTGACCTGGTTCAATGTTCGGCCAATGGTAGGTCCGTCGCGTGCAGTTAAGAACGGGATGAAACGCCCTGAAACGGGCATGGCGGCCAGATTTACGATTTTTAAAACTAATCGCCTACCCTAAATGTCTATGGGTAAGTGATGCACAGATCCGAAAAAACCGCCTCCCCGGTTCGTGTCAAATTCACGGACACATATCGGAAATCTTTGAGCCATGTCTACGGATAGCGCAGAGGGCCGCCGGATCGTAGCGTCCTTGACGCTCCGGCTTGATCACGTCGAAGACATTGACCACGTCGCCGATGTGATTATCACGATGCTTCGAGATACAGACGCCTCTCTTGTTTCGATCATCGGGCCGAAAGGGGTCGCTGCGCTTTATCGCCGGAGTGTTCAATTATGTACGTCTAAGCATCGCAGCCTGGAGGCCACCTACCTACCCCTCCCAGAGACGATGGATCTGATCCACCTCAAATCCATACTCATTCAGCAAAATCAAGACGACATCATATTTTTTGGCGAGGAATTGTTAAAAGCGCTCTACGAGTTGCTGGCCACGCTGATCGGTTCATCACTCTCCTCACGCCTGCTACTTGACGTGTGGGACAACAACTTGAGCGCCCCACCTTTGCAGGAAACCTCGCCATGAACACCAAAGTGACAATAAACCGTTTGGCTACCGGCGTACCTGGGCTGGACGAGGTGCTCGGTGGGGGGTTGCCGGAGTTCTCCTTCAACCTCATTGCCGGCCCGCCTGGCTGCGGCAAAACCACGTTGGCGCATCAAATGATGTTCGCTTTGGCGACACCGGAGCGTCCTGCATTGTTTTTTACGGTGCTTGGCGAACCACCGCTGAAGATGTTGCGTTACCAACAGCAATTCGATTTTTTCGACAGCGAGGCGATCAACAAGTCTGTTCGCTATATCAATCTGGCGGACGACACCCTTGCAGGTGATCTGGACGAGGTACTGCGCCGTATCGTTGTCGAGGTCGAAAACCATACGCCAGCACTCGTGTTTGTCGACTCGTTCCGCTCAGTCGTGCTGGCCAGTCAGACTCAGGACAACCCCAACAACAACCTGCCGCAGTTCGTTCAGCAACTGGGCATGTTGATGACCACCTGGCAGGCGACGACCTTCCTGATCGGCGAATACTTCACCGAAACCGACACCAACCCGATTTTCACCGTAGCCGATGGCCTGATCTGGCTGCGCCAGAGCGTTCAGCGCAATTCCATGGTGCGCAAAATGGAAATCATGAAAATGCGCGGCCAGCCTACTCTGCCGGGGCTACATACCTTCCGCATTGCCAGTTCAGGGATGGAGATCTTCCCGCCAGCGAGTGCGAATGCCTTAGAAGCCCTGAAGCCATCAACTAACGAACTACTTGAACGTTTGAAAATGGGCGTGCCGGGGCTTGATGAAATGCTCGGCGGAGGTCTGCCCAAGGGTTACTCGCTGCTGGTGGCTGGCCCCTCCGGTTCAGGAAAAAGCATATTGGCGTCAACGTTCCTCGCCGAAGGTGCCCGTAACGGTGAAGCCGGAGTTATTGCGGTATTCGAGCAACGCCCCAATCACTTGCGCAACGCTGACCTCGCAGCATTGATTCTTGAAGGCAAGGTCGGACTGGTAGAGAGCCACGCACCTGATCTTTCTATCGATGAGATCGTCCATTTGCTGCTGACAGAGATCCGCCGCCTGGGAGCCACCAGGGTGGTCATCGATTCGCTCTCGGGCTTCGAAATGGCGGTAGCACCAACGTTTCGCGAAGACTACCGTGAATCGCTGTCACGCCTGGTCACAGCGCTGACCGGTATCGGTGTTACTGTGTTGATGACCTCTGAACTCGAAGACCGTTACACCGATCTACGGTTCAGCCCCTACGGTACAGCGTTCCTGACCGATGCAATCATCGTTCAGCGCTACATCGAAGTAGACAGCCGCCTGCAGCGCATCATGGGTGTAGTCAAGGTTCGGGCCAGCGCTCACTCCGATGAACTGCGCCTGTACCATATTGACAAAAACGGCTTGCAGGTAGGGGAAATGCTTCACGGTCAGGAAGGTTTACTGGGTGGTCGACCCAAAAAAAGCAGCCCTGATGACTCACGCCTTGGAGATCAAAATGGTTGAGTGCCACCTATGAGTGAGACCAATAGCGAGAACGAACGTGGAGTGGCAAATGCCGCCCGCGAACTCTTACTGTTGGGGAAAAAAATCGTCCAATCCCGAGAACTCCTTGTATCGCTGGAAAAAGAGCTAATTGGAGTAAAGGGTGACCTTAGAGATAAGAAGAAAATTGAACTTCTGATTGAGGCCAATCAACAACTGGTGTTGAAGCTGCTGGATGATCCAGATTCCACAGCGCCGCACGATGGAGTACCAGATCAATGTCAGGAAACGCTTGAAGCTAACGAGCAGCTTGTTTTGGCCGCGTTTAACGCCCAAGACATGCAATCCAAAGCTGAGCAGGCATTGGCCGCGCAAAAAAGTGTACTGGCTAAGGTGGCCCACGAGCTTCGTAATCCGTTAACTCCGATCAGCATGATTGCAGAGCGAATGGTCAGCGTGCCCAGCATTGAACCGCCCCGAATGCGGGCGTTGATTGAAGGACAGGTTCAGCATCTGTCTCGCATCGTCGAGGATTTGTTGGACGTCTCTCGCGTCAGCGGTGGCAGGCTGCAACTTAATCGCGCAGATATCGATATTATTCAAATCATCAGTGCTGCCATTGAGGCGTGCCGCCCAATGATGGTGGCTAAAGCTCTGCAATTGCGCACCAGGTTTCCACATGAAACGCTGGTAATGAATGGCGACCCGGTTCGCCTCACTCAAATTCTGCACAACCTCCTGAGCAATGCAGTCAAATACACGCCAAATAAAGGTAACGTCGAGTTATCCGTTACTTTAGAACCTGACTTGTTACATATCCGTGTTTCCGACGACGGCATCGGCATCGCCGCAAAGACGCTCCCCTTCATATTCGATCCGTATGTGCGGGACGCCAAAGCTGTAGGCTTTTGCGGGTCCGGATTGGGGATTGGTCTAACCGTGGTTCGTGAGTTGGTTGAAGCACATGGTGGGACGATTATTGGCCGAAGTGAAGGTGAGGACAAAGGGAGTGAGTTTATTGTAACGCTCCCGATCGAGCTTGCTAAGCAGCCTGCAAATGCCAATCAGAGGAGTACATAACAATGACCGCTCCGTCGGTACTTGTTTTGGAGGACGATGAACTGCTAAGAATGTTGCTCATAGAAATCATCGAGGACATGGGGGAAATTGTCGTCTCTTACGCTTCGGCGGATGATGGAATGGTTTTTCTGGAAAGCGGCACCCATCAACTTTGCCTGATAGTAAGCGATATAAACATGCCCGGCCTTTTGGATGGGTACGACCTGAGCAAAATTGTGACACTTCGGTGGCCTTTGCTTCCCATGATATTGACTTCAGGAGGCGTTCAAAAAGTACTCGAGCTTGGCCCCAATATCAGTTTTTTAGCCAAACCCTGGACGTGTGAAGCAATGCTTCACTCAGTAAAATGCGGATTAGACAAATTCAAGAGCTGTAACCTACATTAACTGAACTCGACCGCTGACTTCGCCCGCCTCTCCATAACGGCAGCCCCACTCATCGACCGCTAGTCTCGTCTATCTACATATCTCTGAACTTCCATCCGTCATTGCTCCTCTCCCGCTTACCATCAAGCTAATGTGAGGAGCAGGACGTCATGAGAGCACTTACCTATCACGGCGCGCATAGCGTAAAAGTCGACACTGTTCCCGACCCGGTTATTGAGGACAGCGACGACATCATTCTACGAGTTACGGCCACCGCCATTTGTGGTTCTGATCTCCATCTGTATCGCGGAAAGATCCCGACTGTTGAGCATGGCGATATCTTCGGTCATGAATTTATGGGGATCGTTGAAGAGACAGGTTCAGCAGTCACTGCCGTTCAACCAGGCGACCGTGTAGTCATTCCTTTCGTTATCGCCTGTGGGAGCTGCTTCTTTTGTCAGATGGACTTGTTCGCCGCGTGTGAAACGACCAACACAGGACGGGGAGCGATTCTGAATAAAAAGGCCATCCCTTCGGGTGCTGCACTCTTCGGCTTCAGTCATATGTACGGTGGGATACCTGGGGGGCAAGCAGAATACGTACGTGTCCCCAAAGCCAACACCGGGCCTTTCAAAGTCCCGGGGACACTCTCGGACGAAAAGGTTCTGTTCCTCTCTGACATCCTGCCTACCGCATTTCAAGCCGTCACTAACGCAGGGATTGGCAAAAGCTCAAGCCTCGCCATTTACGGCGCAGGCCCTGTCGGTCTGTTAAGTGCCGCATGCGCAAGGATGCTGGGTGCAGATCAGATTTTCATGGTCGACCACCACCCCTATCGCCTGGCTTACGCACAAGAAACCTACGGCGTAATTCCGATCAATTTCGATGAGGATGACGATCCCGCAGACACGATCATTCGACAAACCAAAGGCATGCGTGGTGTGGACGGTGTTGTAGATGCGGTGGGTTTTGAAGCAAAAGGCAGTACAACAGAGACCGTGCTGGCTACGCTCAAACTGGAAGGCAGTAGCGGCAAAGCGTTGCGACAATGCATCGCTGCCGTCAGACGCGGCGGTGTCGTGAGTGTGCCAGGCGTGTACTCCGGATTCATCCATGGGTTCCTGTTCGGCGACGCGTTCGACAAAGGCCTGACGTTCAAGATGGGACAAACCCATGTCCAGCGTTATCTACCCGAACTTCTTGAGCACATCGAGACCGGACGTCTTGCACCCGAGGTCATCATCAGCCATCGAATGTCGTTGGAACAGGCCGCTGAGGGCTACAAGATCTTTGACAAGAAGGAAGAGGATTGCAGGAAGGTCATTCTGACGCCAGGCGGCGACCAGCCCTCAACGCGTGTGAACGATGGCCGCAGCCAAGTATGAAGACATAGGCTTGGTTATGGTTATTAAAGGGCCGGATGACTACGCCTATGTTCACGCTATCTCGTCCTTTTTTTTGCCTGGTGAACTGCGCATGGCATTGAGGAGTCGGAAAGAGTAAGGGGGGCAAAAAACCAAGTCATACTCGTAGACGCAAGACAAGGTCTCCAATAGAGCATTACGTTCTCTACTGGCGGTCATGCCGAACAACATACCCGTGCTCTACTGCACCTAGGGGCTTCCCTTCCGATCTAGTCTGGAGTTCGCCTCTCAACCAGGAATACAGGCATGCGTCTCTCAAATTTTATCAACGAAAATATTGAGCCAATTCTGCAGGCCTGAGAAGATTTTGCGCGAACGATTGACACACCAGGCATGCCGCTGGATACCAAGGCTCTTCGGGATCATGCCGAACAAATGCTTCATGCCATTGTGCTCGACCTGCGCACAAAACAATCGGTGGCAGAGCAAATCGCGAAAGCACAGGGAAACGCACCAACGACCGATACGGAAACGCCTGCGGAAACGCATGCGGTTACGAGGTTGATGGCAGGCTTCACTATTGATCAAATGGTGTCGGAGTATCGCGCTCTCAGGACAAGCGTACTCAGCCAGTGGTTAAAGCAAATCAAGGCTGACAGTCCACTTGATGTGGAAGATATGACTCGGTTTCATGAAGCAATAGACCAAGCGCTAGCAGAGTCCATTGCGAGCTACTCGCGAGCAGTTGAGGCATCCCGCAACGTTTTTCTCGGCATCCTGGGCCATGATTTACGAACACCGTTGGGCGCTATTTTGCTCGGTGCTGACGTGTTGCGGCGCTCGGAGGGACTTGGCGTAAGGGCGACTAAAATTTCCTCTCAGATTTACACCAGCGTTAAGCGCGCCAGTCAGATTGTCGGTGATCTATTGGATCTCACAAGGTGCCAGATGGGCCCGGGAATTCCTGTCAAAAAGGAGGGCTTGGACCTATTGCCCCTGTGCGAGCACATCGTAGATGAGATCCGGGCGTTCCAACCCAATACGGATATTCTTTTCGAGAAGAAGGCGTCAGCTTACGGAGAGTTTGATGGTGCGCGAATGGAGCAGGTGTTCTCCAATATCATTAGCAATGCTGTGCAGCACGGTGGTAACCAGTTCCCTATAGAGGTGTCGCTCGACGCTTCAGAGCAGAGCGTTATTTTCTCCGTCCATAACAGCGGGAAACCGATCCCTGACGACGTGTTGCCCTTCATTTTTAATCCAATGGGCCGGTTTTCCCAGCATTCGATTATCGACCATGGGCCTAGTGAAGGATTGGGCTTGGGCTTGTTTATCGCCTCAGAGATCGTTGCCTCGCATGGCGGTGCCATTGAGGTGATATCGAATCAAGAACACGGCACTACCTTCCTTGTCAGGTTACCCAAGCTTCATCTCAAAGGATGACCATTCTTCAATTTCACGGCGCTACATCTCTTTAGGGATCACCGAAATTTTTCCATTGCGTTCCAGAATCGCAAATTTGATCTGGTCTACTGTTTCGATTCCTTGGCTTGATCGTGCTGCCTCCATCACATCAGCCTCCACCAGCCGTGCATGACGCAAACGATGAATGAGCATCTTTCCATTTTCGACGATGATCGTCGGCTCACCAGAGATCAATCGTGACAACCACGCAGAGCGCTGCTTTAGTAGTGAAAGCCCAACATCGATTGCTATCAGAGTAACAATAACAAGCACCGAGTTAGTCAGGGAGAAGTCGTTCCCTAGCAAGGCTTGCTGCGTAGCCTCTCCAATGATCATCAACAACACGAAATCGAAAGTCGTCAGTTCCGCTAGTGAGCGCCGTCCGGCAATCTTGAACAGAACCATTAATGCCAGATACATCGCCGCAGCGCGCAATACCGAATCCATAAGTCACCTAAGGGAAAATGAATTGATTCAGATTTACTGGTTCAGCTCCCGGTGATGCGATACGTGTGTGAAAAAGCCCTAACCCTTCACCTTGCAAGGTTAGGTACAAGCTTGCACGCCCTTGAAAATCTGTTTGCAGCCACAGCTTCATCCCTTGCCCCGAACTGCTGGCTCGAATCGGCTCCGGCTGCATGCTTTCAATACTGAAGCCGTCCAGTAGTTCTCCCGCCAGTTCCAGCTCAACCGGGGCATTTGCCACACCGATCAACGTTATCTTCATCGGGTTGGAGGATCCATTACGGTGGAACATTTCATATTGCACCCTCACTTTTCCATCGCTTCCATGAGCATCATGACTGCTCAGCGGTCCGCGGGAGAAAAGTCCACATAACGCGAGCACAATCATGAGTACCAGTGCATACCAACCCCATCGTTCGAATCGCCAGACTTTGGCCTGATAAGCCATGTCTTCGCGAATGGGATAATCACGGCTCTGGTAATCGGGATGACGAGATTCGTCAGTCATGGATTTATCTATCCTCGCTCACCGGCCAAAGCGCGTTGATGAAAATGAGGCAGTTGCTCTAATGAGTGGTCTGCTACCCAACGCTGAACCTGCCACCTAGAACCAGTGAATCGATGCTCGCGGCGGAATACACTCATTCCTGTCGCCGACAATAGACATAGCAATTGTCCGAGAGGGTCATATTCATTGACCCCTGCGAAACCGGTTCATTCCGTGCATCTCATCCGTTTTGGACATCCTTTTTTTCCGACAAAACGAGCAGATGTTTTCAAGGGAGATAAGGAAACTGTAACGAAGAAGAAAAAAAGCGAACCTGGCACACATAGCCCGGTCGAGTATTGCTGGCGGCAAAGAAATCCCTATTGCTAAAACGTGCAGCGAACAGGCAAGTGGAGAAGGCTATGAATGTAGTTACCAGTGATCTGCCTGAGGTCATTCGACGCCAGGCTGACAGAATTCTCAAAGACATCAACAACGCCGGATCCATGATTGTCGCTGTGAAAAATGGCGCAAAGGCAAACGGATTTGTGCTGGGGGTGATGTGCGCGGGTGGTCTTCCACTAGAACGCTGTGAATTGCTCGCAGTGCAATTCGATGAAGTGACGGAGAGCAGGCTGAGATTTCTTGCCTTAGGCATTTAGCACAAATCCCTACGTACTGCAGGAGGGGTCGGGATGAGAACTATCATTTTCCTTGTGGTTTGCGCGTCACTAATGGGTTGTTCGCAAGCAGCCAAAATTCCGGAGGAATTTGACAGCGTTCCACCTTCAAGGCTTTACGGGTTCACTAAAAAATCTGATGCACAGTTGGTGGTGTTACATGACTCAACCGGGGTGAACTGCACGATCAGATTTTTCATAGATGGGAAGCATGCTGCTGATTTTGAATCAGGTGAGAAAGCTCATTTCGGGATGACAATCGGCACGCACAGAATTGCCGCTTTGCCGCTCGATGGCTGCGTGAATTCGCGAACTCAGAAGGAAAAAATAAACGTCAAAGCGGGAGACGCGATATTAAGGCGCATCTGACAGAGATCACGTTTTACCGCGTTGAGACGCGCGTACTTGACGCCTCACGCCGTTAAGTGGGAAAACGTGCATGGCCCAAATGGAAGCGTTGGCTTACTTCACACATCAAGGACGACTCATGAAAACCCTATTGTGTTTGCTGATCGCCACCGGCGTCGGCACCGCGCTTCAATACGCCGGCATCCCCCACGGCCTGTTGCTGGGCTCGATACTCGCGACCGCGTTGATCGCCAGCAACCTGCGATTCTCCCCCACCCTTCCCTTCGGTCTTGGCTACGTGCAGATCGTGCTGGGGATCGCGACCGGTCTGATGTTCACCTCGTGGGACAACCACACCGTGGCGGCCATGTTGCCCAGCCTCGGTTTCATGCTGCTGTGCCTGACGGTCCAGAGCACCGTGGCCGGTTTCTGGTTGTTCAGAGTCTCGGGCTGGAACCTCAAAGACTCGATGTTATCCGTGTATCCAGGCGCACTCGCCGCCGTCTTCGACTTGATCGAGTCCGAACGCGCGTCCGGCAAAGTGATCGTCGTGCACCTGGTCCGACTGTTGTCGATCACCTTGCTGGTCAGTTTTTGCATTCCCGGGCATCTCGATGTGGCGCTTGCGCAGAGCAGCCCGCTGGACGTGAGCACGGCGCTGACCCTGCTATCGCTGATCGCCTTGTGCCTGTTGCTCGGCCGTCTGCTGTTGAGTGTCGGCGTGCCGGCACCGTTCATGCTCACCGCAATCGTGCTTACCGGCGCCTACATTAAGCTGGGCTATCTCGAAACGTTCCACCTGCCGCAGTGGAGTGTCGACTCCGCCTCTGTCCTCATCGGCGTGCTGATCGGCTCGAAATTCAAGGACATCAGCTTTGTCGAGCTCGTCCGTCATGGCCGCGCCGGGCTGATCGCCGTCGGCCTGATGCTGGTGATCGCCGCAGCGTTTGCCGGTGTGGCCGGGCGGGTGCTGGGCAGCGATCCGTTGTCGTTGTGGCTGGCTTACATGCCGGGTGCAATCGAGACCATCGCCATCGTCGCGTTCAGTGGCGGGTTGAACGTAGTGTTCATCTTGACGCATCACTTGGTGCGGATGGTGGTGCTGCACTTTGCACCGGCGCTGATCGTGCAGGCGCGGCGCTGGCGGGAAGATGTTTGAACGGTTGCCAAGTCAGCATTGAGTCGAGGCCGGCTAACAGGCGTCCCCTTTTTTCGGAGCACTTGCCACCCATCTTCAGCGTAAACAGAGCGTAGGAAAATGAAGCGTGACGCTTGGGAAATGTCCAACATCGATAGCGGACATCTCTCGTTAGTGTTTCGGCTCCATATCGATAGGACACCGTATTATGTCTCTGTTTAAACGTTCGGCTACTGAGTTGTTAGGTACGTTCTGGCTGGTGTTTGGTGGTTGCGGCAGTGCAGTTTTGGCCGCGACTTTTCCAGGCGTGGGGATTGGTTTGCTGGGCGTTTCCCTGGCGTTTGGTTTGACCGTGCTGACCATGGCTTACGCCATTGGCCACATTTCCGGCTGTCATCTCAACCCCGCGGTCTCGGTCGGACTGGTGGTGGGTGGAAGGTTTCCGGCCAGAGAACTGCCCGCTTATATCTTCGCCCAAGTGCTGGGCGGGGTGATTGCAGCACCCCTGCTGTACTTCATCGCCAGTGGCAAACCCGGCTTCGAACTGGCCGGTGGCCTCGCGTCCAATGGTTACGGCGAACATTCGCCAGGTGGCTACTCGATGGCGGCGGGGTTTGTCACAGAGTTGGTGATGAGCGCGATGTTCATCCTGATCATCCTCGGTGCCACCGACAAACGTGCCCCTGCCGGTCTGGCACCGATTGCTATCGGCCTGGGCTGACCCTGATCCACCTGATCTCGATCCCCGTCACGAATACCTCGGTCAACCCGGCGCGCAGCACAGGCCCGGCACTGATTGTGGGTGGCTGGGCGATTGAGCAACTGTGGCTGTTTTGGTTGGCGCCGATGTTGGGTGCGGTCATCGGTGGCGTGACCTATCGCTGGCTGGGTAAAAACAACCGTTAACCTGTTCGCACCGGGTGATGATCAGCCTTGTCGATACGGCGAGGCGATCCTCTTGACTTCTGCATAGGCCGAAACTGCTATGCAGAAGTGTTACCCACTTTCAGCGAACACGGCTTTGCGGGGGGCACCACCCTGAACATGGCTCGCAAAAAATACCTGAGTAATTGCAAATGCGGTGCCGGCCGATCCCGTGGCACGCCGAAGTGGCAACACACCGGACCGATCTCGACACAATGAAAAGCGTGTGCCCCGGACGGGGCAGCACGCAATGATCGACGTCATCAAGTCCGGTGGTGAGTGGATTTCCTCGATCGATCTGAAAAACGCCGCACTGGGTCAACCGCGGTGGCGGAGGCCGCCGTGATCGGTATTGCTCATCCCAAGTGGCAGGAACGACCTCTGCTGGTCGTCGTCCTGAAACCGGGCAAGATCGCCAGCAAGGAAGAGCTGCTGGGTTTTCTAGAGGCCCGTGTAGCGAAATGGTGGTTGCCAGACGATGTGGTCTTCGTTGAGGTGCTGCCGCATACGGCAACCGGCAAGCTACAAAAAATCAAGCTACGCGAGCAGTTCCAGGACTACTACGCGGCGCTGTCAGGCTCGCCTAAAAATAGAGCGCGAGACTGCTGAAAGTCCACCGCCTGCCCAACTTGCGGCACCGCAGCCCGTCAGTTTTGACGACACCTTCGCAGGCTCCCAAGCCTCTTGGAATCGACGCAGTTATTTCGCCTTTCATTTTTGCTAACCGTCAAATTTCCAACTACAAATGATATGTGAGGTGGGTTATGTCCAAATCTTGACAGTGGTCGTCATGGGCCGGACGTCCGACAGATAGAAACAGCGTTAGGGATGGTCAGGCACATGGCACAGGGCAAGTACCGTTCGGACATCGATGGGCTGCGGGCTGTGGCGGTGATAGCGGTGCTTCTGCATCACCTCAACACCAACCTGTTGCCAGGGGGGTTCGTTGGCGTTGACATCTTCTTCGTCATCTCCGGCTTTTTGATCACCTCCCAGGTTTATTCCGAGGTCAAGCGCAACGCTTTTTCGCTGAAGGGTTTTTATCAACGGCGTATCAATCGCATTGTTCCTGCGCTGGTCACGGTATTGCTGGCGACTGTGATCGTCGGGGCCTTTATCCTTTCGCCGGTCGACCTGATCCGGCTCAACGTCAGTGCACTGCTCTCTTTGATGGGCGTCTCGAACATCTATATCTGGGTCAAATACGGTAACTACTTCGCCGCTGACGCCAGTGAAGCTCCCCTGCTGCATACCTGGTCATTGGGTATTGAAGAGCAGTTTTACCTGCTCTGGCCGTTATTCATTGTGTTGCTCTATCGCTTCGCGCCGCGTTACGTGCTGCCGGTATTGGCCATTGGCGTGGTCGTCGCGGTTGGCGTTTCAGAATACGCGGCAGGCATCTTTTCGACAGCCGCCTACTATCTGCTGCCTACGCGCTTTTTCGAATTGATGCTGGGCGGGTTGCTGGGGATCTATCTGCATCAACCGCGCATCATCGGGAAGCTGACGGCTCATGGCATTGCTCTGGCGGGCTTCCTGCTGATCGGTTATTCGCTGTTTGCCTTGAACCCCTACTCGACCTTCCCCGGGATCAACGCCTTGATCCCTTGCCTGGGGGCCGCGTTGTTGATCCTGGCCGGCAGCGGCGACACGCGCTCGCGTTTGCTCACCAGCCGGCCAATGGTGTTTATCGGTTTGATTTCCTATTCGCTGTACTTGTGGCACTGGCCGTTGATTGCCTACCTGAGCTACCTGGAGATCCCCATCGATTTGCCTGTCGGGGCGATGCTGATCGCGGTCTCGGTCATCCTCGCGTGGCTGTCCTGGCGTTATGTCGAGGTACCCTTTCGACGCAACGGGGCGACGTGGAAATTTTCCCGGGTCTTCGCCCGTCGATTCGCCGTTCCGGCATTGGGCCTGGCCGCGTTGGCGGTGCTGAGCCTGCAATTCAACGGCTTCCCGCAACGTTTCAGCCCTGATGTTTCGCTACTCGAAGCGATGACCCTGCAGAAGCCGAGCGAGATTCGCAAGGGGTGCCACGTCACCAATGCCCTGTACGGCACAGCACCTAATGACGCGTGTCGCCTGGGGGTCAAAAAAGCAGAGCTGGACGGCATCATGATCGGTGATTCGTTTGCCAATCACTTCACGGGCATGGTCGATCTTCTGGCCAAACCAGACAAACTCTCGATCATGGATTACACCATGGACTCGTGCCCGCCGATCCTCGGCTACACCGTCGACATGAATGCGGTGTACGCCGCCCATTGTGCACAACGCAACGAGCGGGCGTTCGGCCTGATCGAGCAAAACCATTACCGCTACGTGGTGCTGGCGGCGATCTGGCCCAGGGACGCGATTGCCAAAGACATGGTCGAAGCGAGTATCAAGCGGGTGGCGGAGCACAGCGAAGAGGTCATCGTCATCCTGAGGAATCAGCACATCGAAAAAGCCGCCAGTTGCCCGATTCGCCACTTGATGTTCGGTACCGACCACAGTTGCTCGGTCGCACAAAGCGCCAGGGCGCCCTATTGGACTGATATAAGTGCGAAGTACCCGAAGGTGCACTTTATCGACCCCAATCAAGTGATCTGCCCGGAAGGCGTGTGCAGCCCGATTATCAAGGGCAAGCTGCTGTACCTGGATGATTCGCACTTGAATGATGTGGGTTCGCGTTTTATCGGCCGCACGTTACTGGACCGAGGCTACTCGTTGCTGCACGACCCGGTGGCCACCCCACGTACTGCCGGGACGACGTTGGAAGCCACCGTTCACCTGTAGGGGTAAGTTTATAGTAGTCGGGATCGTCCACTTCTGGCTGAACCGCCACGCATCAGCAGGCGCACCATTGCAGTGCAATTTATTGGCGTAAAGACGTTTCCTCAACTAGGGTTTCTACCGAATCGAACGGCGCTGATTCTCCAGCGGGCGCCTGATCAAGGAGGATAGATGACGTCCATTTATCAAGCCGAAAAAACCTATCGCACCTGGTCCAGCCCTATCTTGCTTGCACTCAAAGAGAGAGCGGATGAGATGGACCCTGATAATCGCCAGGCACTTGAGAATGTCCTGGCAGAAAGGAGGCTGATAAACATTGGCAACCCTTCTGGCAAAGATCGGCGCCATCCGAATTCCTGACCGCTACCCCAAGCAAAAATCAGTCTGTTCATCGGATACTTCAAGCGCACCCTTGCGGTGGTGGCCAGTAGCCGCTACACGTTAAGGTGAATTCGGAAGGAGTACGCGAAGATGATTTCAAGATTCGTTGTCGTCCCTGCAATTCCCACGGAAACGGGATCAATGCGCAACGGAACGCGCTTCTACTGCAAAACCGCCCCCATAGGGTTCAACCTCTACGACAATGAAGAAAAGCGCAGGCTCCCTACCACTTACCCGACACGAGTAGAGGCCGAGCAAGAGTGCTCGCAGCTCAATACTAAGTGCCTCCAATGCATGCTCGCTGAGCGCCCTGCTTGAGCGCGCCATGAGCGCGTGCATCACGACTGAATGAAAAACTTCGCGTTTTGCTGAAGCTGATAAAAGTCCGAAAACAGAGGGAACTGGCACTACGCCATCAATGTCGTAGTGACAGCACCTGGAGATTCGGATGACCCGCCCTCGATATTTTCAAATCACATATGGCTACAACAAGACTCGGCATATTTTTGTTCAACCCGACTCTTACATGACTGAGGCAGACGCTTGGTACTACGCTTGCCTGCATTCGGGGATCGGACTGTCGTATGGGGACAATCACGATCAACAAAATTTCGACGCGCTGCGCAGCCATGCACAGGAATATGGCTTGATGCAGGTTAGCTGGGAGGAGTTACCGTAAATGCCGGCGTGCGGGCCACTCAGGTGCCGCCGCCCACGCCCTCTATCGCTTTTGCAAATGCAGTACCCGCCTCCCTCACTAACATGCGCCATTCCACGCCGTTGATCAGCCCAGTACGCTCCATTTCATCTGCCGCCTTGAGCAACTCGTCGTACTGTTCTTCACAATCCATGCGAATTTCCGGCTCGTTGAGAAGCTTGTACCAGGCAGCCAGCGCTTGCTTCTTTTGATCATCATTCATCGCCAAACTCCCAAGGACAGTTTTCTCTTGGAAGTTATCCAGCGAATAACCGTTCCTCGGTTCCGACAGATGGCGCTAACAAACGAAGTTCACAAGAAGTGAGCTTTACAAGCACGTGCGAACCGCTTTACGCATCGCGTCCGACTTGGCCCACGGCGGCCCCTGATACAGCGAAACCCGACTGCCGTCCTTGTATTTCACGATGTCCAGAATCTCGTCCGCCGTAATGATGCTTGGCGCGTTGATCCGGTAGCCATTGGAAATTGCAGTTTGAGTCGTTCTGGAAACTTCCTGCTGCCATAGCGGCAATAGACATCCAGCGTATTCTTTGGGCGTCTTGTTACTGTATTTGCTGACGTTAGGCTCACCTGGAACCAGGGATGCCGGCAGCGAACAACCCGCCAGCATCGCCATCGCTACTCCCCCAATCAACATCCGCATGACGCTTCCCTATCCTGAAAAACGGGAAATGTAGCGCGTAGCGGACCAGACATCCATCTATAGAATCGCCCCTCAAGGAGTTGCGTTGTGATCGCCGTGCTCTGGATAGGACCTTTCGTTCAAATACGCCATCCATCGTTCATAGGCTTCATGCTGCCATTGAGTCACCCGCTCCCACTCCGGACCGCTCAACTGATGAGCCGAAATCAGATTCATCATCTCCGTGGTTGCTGCATCCAGATCAACAATCAGCGCTTGCGCATGGAATCTGAAATCATCGGTATTGGTCATTTGAAGTTGCCTCGCCTAGCGAAAATTCGCCACTTCAGTACGACATCACGCCTGTCCGTTCGGGCCCATCCTCCCGACAAGCGGCGTACTTTCCATCCATTGAGCATCAGCTGAACAAACGCCCCTCCGGCTAATCGGGACTACTCTTTTGTTGAGGGGTATTTGCGGGAGGTCATCATGTGGCTCAACGAAGATGAAAACCAACTTCGGCGCGATCTGCAAAGTGTTGCGTCGGACCTTAGATGGTCAGCAGTGGAACTCTTGCGCATCGCAGAGCAACTACGCCAGGCCGGTAATGATGTGGATGCGCAAGCTGCCCTGAAATTGTGCGACCTGTTTCAAGGCGATGAACAGCGCCTGGCGGGCTATGCCGAAGAGGTGAAAGCCAAGGTCATCAGTCGGACGAAAGCCCACTAACGGGAGCGGTGTCATGAACAAGCCACTATTCGCGCTGGTCGTCGTGCTGGCGGCGACGGGTGGCTGCAGCACTGATTCGCACGTTTATCGCGACCAGCCGCTGGTCGCAAAAGTCGATACCGGCATGAGCAAGGACCAGGTTCAGCAGATTGGCGGTCAGCCTTAATCAATAACGGAGCGCACGGTGGTGCCTGGCACCGGTTGGCGGTGGTTATAGGCAAGGTGGCGTACCGGGCTAGCTGGAAACCGGTTTATTACAGGTGTTCCGCCATTTATCAGCGAACGTATTGATTGCGTCACTTTTGAGATCTGGAGAATCGAGGACGGGCTGGTTGTACGCTTCGTTGATCAGCATTGCGCCTAACTTGTCGTGCTCAGGATTACCCGACTTCACCGCCAGCAAACTTTCTTTCGAGTCGCCATTTTGCCGAGATTGCATGATCGATCCGGCCAATGTTCGGAAAGCATCGCAGACCTTTTGATTGGTGTGGATTTCGCTAAGCGTTTGGGCCTGGACCTGACCTGCACCCGCCAAACATAGAGCAGAGCACACTGCCAGTGCAGTCCAGCGACCTTTCAACATGAGTTCGTCCTTGGATTAAAAGTCGCCACCCTATCACCGCAATGCCGCGTTTAAAATCCTCCTGACCGTGCTTTTACGACAAAAAAAAGCCCCGGCATTCCAGGGCTTTAAACGCACGCTCATTCTGATTTCTGAGTTCGCCGAGATGCTCTGCAGGCAGGCAGCGCAGCCGCGTAGGCCAGTGCTTCCTCTCTGCTGCCAAAGGCACCGAGCCGGTCGCCTTTGGTGCATACCCGCCAGGGGCCGTTGTTTACGCTGAGTACTTCATAACCGTTCATGTGCATTTTATTCAGCATCGGAACGCTCATAGTCACCTCCTTTTGGGCAGTGATAAGCCACGATTGACTTGGCTACCTTACACCCGGCCTTTGCCCAGGTGCCGACCAGACGTCGCGCCAGGTTTTCGACATCCCTTTGCACTTTCTGTCGCCCCCCTGACTCCAACCCTTTAAACAGAGGCTCCGGCCTGAATATTGCATTTTTGTGACGGTTTGATGACAGGCGGCGGTTTAGTAACACATGAAAGTACGGGCAACAGTCATTTGCGAGCAGGACCGGCATGTTCTCCTGGTGCGCAAACCCAGGTGTCGCTGGACCTTGCCCGGGGGAAAAGTCGAGCGCGGTGAAACCACTGCGGGTGCGGCCATGCGCGAACTCCAGGAGGAAACAGGGCTGGGAGTCGACGGCTTGCTGTATTTGATGGAACTGGAAACGGGCGGCACCCGACACCATGTTTATGAGGCGTCAGTGCTCAACTCGGACGAGGCCCGGCCACAAAATGAAATTGTCGATTGCATGTGGTATCCGCTGGACGCGGTCCAAAACCTGAACACAAGCGACGCCACGCTTAAAATCGTCAAAGCCTTTCAGCGTCGCTTGTAAGTTTGCGTCAGCCCTGGTCGCCTCCGCCCACTGGCATGATCATGCCGGTGATATACGACGCTTCGTCGCTGGCCAGAAACAGAATAGCGCCTGCCTGCTCATCCAGCGTGCCGTAGCGTTTCATCAAACTGCTGTCGAGCGTCTGGTCGACAATCTGCTGGTACCAGACCTTTTCTTCAGCGCTTTGCTCTGTGCTGTTACGTGGGATGACCCGCGGCGGCGCTTCGGTGCCACCGGGCGCGGTGGCATTGACCCGAACCCCACGCCCGGCGGTTTCAAATGCCAGGCAAGCGGTCAGCGCATTGACGCCGCCCTTCGCCGCGCCGTACGGCACGCGATTGATACTGCGGGTGGCGATGGACGAAACGTTGACGATGGCACCGCTGCCCTGTTCAAGCATGTACGGCAGCGCGGCATGGCAGCACCACAAGGTCGGAAAGAGCGAACGACGGACTTCGGCTTCGATCTGCTGCTCTTCATAGTGCTCAAAAGGCTTGGCCCAGATCGTGCCGCCCACGTTGTTGACCAGCACATCCAGACGCCCAAAGCGCTCGACGGCGGTACGCATCACACGGCTGCATTCGCTGTATTGCTCAAGGTCGGCGGTCAGGGCAAGCACCTGGCTGCCCTGCCCCAATTGTTGCTGCACCTCGAACACCAGATCCGAGCGATCAACCAGAATCAACCGCGCACCCTCGGCGGCCATGCGTTCGGCCACCCGCCGACCGATGCCTTGCGCCGCGCCAGTGATCAGCACGACTTTTTCCTGAAATCTGTTCATAAATACCTCCATGCGAAATTCAATTTCGCGGGAAACGGCTATCTGTAGCAGCTGCCGAGCCTGCGAGGCTGCGTTCGGCTGCGAAGCAGTCGTGAGATCTGTGCATGCGGTGCATCTGGAAGACTGTGCACTCAAGTATCACGACTGCTTCGTCCGAACGCGGCCCGAGCCGAACGCAGCCTCGCAGGCTCGGCAGCTGCTACAAAGACGGTGTCGTTGCTAACACTTACGCCGCGCTGGCGGCGAATTTCTCGTAGTAGAAGTTCGTCGGCGCGACGCCTTGTTCGCGAATGAACTGACTGACCGCTTCGACCATTGGCGGCGGGCCGCACAGGTAGACGTCGACGTCGCCATCGTTCAAATGCCGTGGCTCGATGTGCTGGGTGACGTAGCCCTTGAGCGGGTGCTGGCTGTCGGGGTTGGCGACACAGGCACTGAAGCTGAAATTCGGGATTCGCGCGGCAAACGCTTCGAGCCGGTCCAGTTCCACCAAGTCGAAATCGTTGGTCACACCGTAGATCAAATGCAGCGGATGCTCACTGCCCTGCTCGGCGATTTTTTCCAGCATCGCGGTGAACGGCGCCAGGCCTGTACCGCCGGCCAGCAGCAACAATGGACGGCGAATGTCACGCAGATAGAAACTGCCCAACGGCCCGGCCAGGCTCATGCTGTCGCCGGCCTTGGCCATACCGGTGAGGAAGCTGCTCATCAAGCCGCCAGGCACGTTGCGGATCAGGAAACTGACTTCACCGTCACGCTGCAACGAGCTGAAGGAATAAGCGCGGGTCTGCTCGCTGCCGGGAATCCCGAGGTTCACGTACTGGCCCGGCAGGAACGCCAGTTTGCTCAGCGCCTCGCCCTTGATCGACAGCGCGATGGTGCTGTCGGACAGCTGCCGCACGGCGCTGATGGTGGCGTCGTAACTGGCCTGTTGCGTACGGCAGACTTGCGATGAAGTCGGCACCCGTACCACGCAATCGCTCTGGGCGCGCATCTGGCAGGTCAGGACGAAACCTTGCTCGGCTTCTTCCGCCGTGAGCGCGTCTTCGATGTATTCCTCGCCCAAGTCATAACGACCGGCCTCGGCGAAACACTTGCAGGTGCCGCAGGCGCCGTCACGGCAATCCAGCGGAATGTTGATGCCTTGGCGATACGCGGCATCGGCCACGGTTTCACCCACATTAGCGTCGATGAACCGAGTGACGCCGTCTTCGAAATTGAATGCTATGGAATGAGTCATGACGGCCGCCTCAGAGGTGGTAGACATCGATGACCTGGCGAACGTAATCGTTCTTCAGGATCACTTTCTTGGCCTTGATCAACGGGTTTTCACCGCGCACATCAAGGGTGTAGAAACTGCTGCCGAAATAGCTGTCGACGGTCTTGTAGCGAAAGCTCAGGGTGTGCCAGTTGAAGCGCACCTTGCACTGGCCGTCGGCCTGCTCAAGCAGCTCGATATTGCTGATGTTGTGCGAGGTCCGGGTGTCCGGAACGCTGGCGCTGGAACGCTCGGTCTTGATGCGGAAGATGCGGTCTTCCAGGCCGGTGCGGTTGCCGTACCAGATCAGCGAGATCTCGCGCTGTGGGTCCTCGGTCAACTCGTCGTTGTCGTCCCAGGACGGCATCCAGAACGACGCATCGGCGGCGTACAGTTCCAGCCAGTCGTCCCATTGCTTGTCATCGAGGTAGCGCGCTTCGCGGTAGAGAAAATCGCGCACGGCGTCATAAGTGATGGTCATTGCACTGCCTCCACAGCGATCAATCCGGACTGTTCGGCGGCCAGGGCTTTGAGCATGGTTTGCTGCCAATACTTGTGTTGCAGCACGAACAGGCCTTCGTCTTCGGTACGCACGCCGCTGAGCAGCGGATGCAGGTCGATTTCCTTGGCCGCGTCATCGGCGCCTTCGACCCAGTGTTCGGCACCGCGGGACATGTCATTCCACGTCGTGACGCTGCCCTGATAGCTGGTCTGGCAGGAGCGAAACTCTTCCAGATCGTCCGGGGTGGCCATGCCGCTGACGTTGAAGAAATCCTCGTACTGACGAATCCGGCTCGAACGGGCGTGGTCGCTTTCGCCTTTGGGGGCGATGCAGTAAATGGTGATTTCCGTGCGGTCGACCGAGATCGGCCGGGCGATGCGGATCTGCGAGCTGAACTGGTCCATCAGGTACACGTTCGGGTACAGGCACAGGTTGCGCGAGTTCTCGATCATCCAGTCGGCGCGGGCCTTGCCAAAATCCTGGGCCAGTTCATCACGACGCTCGTAGAGCGGACGATCCTCGGGGTTGGACCAGCGGGTCCAGAGCAACATGTGGCCCTTGTCGAACGAGTAGAAACCACCGCCCTGTTTGGCCCAGGTCCCGGCGCTCATGGTCGGGTTGCTGTCGCCCGCTTCACGCTGTTTGCGCTGGTTCTGGGTGGCGGCGTAGTTCCAGTGCACGGAGCTGACGTGGTAACCGTCGGCGCCGTTTTCGGCGGTGAGTTTCCAGTTGCCTTCGTAGATGTAGCTTGAGGAACCGCGCAGCACTTCGAGGCCATCGGCGGACTGGTCGACGATCATGTCGATGATCTTCGCCGACTCGCCCAGGTGTTCAACCAGCGGCACCACATCGGCCTTCAGGCTGCCGAACAGGAAGCCGCGATAGGATTCGAAACGCGCGACTTTGGTCAGGTCGTGGGAGCCTTCGCAGTTGAAGCTCGCCGGGTAACCCGCAGCGGCCGGGTCTTTGACTTTGAGCAGCTTGCCGGAGTTATTGAAAGTCCAGCCGTGGAACGGGCAAGTGTAGGAGCTCTTGTTGCCGGTCTTGTGCCGGCACAGAGTCGCGCCGCGGTGGCTGCAGGCGTTGATGAAGGCGTTGAGCACACCTTCCTTGTTGCGCGCGATGAAGATCGACTGACGCCCCATGGTGGTGGTGTAGAAATCGTTGATATTGGGGATCTGGCTTTCGTGCGTCAGGTACAGCCAGTTGCCTTCGAAGATGTGCTGCATCTCCAGGTCGAACAGCCGTGGATCAGTGAACATCTCGCGCTTGCAGCGGTAGATGCCTTTTTCTTTGTCATCTTCAAGCAGGGAGTGAAGGTATTCGGGTCGCAGGGACATGGCCGCCGCCTCCATTGTTTTTATTCAGGCAGGGCCATGCTAGGACGGGGGGATGGGGCGGACTATCCGATGGGTGCAGAGGTGTATCCGTTTACTGCAAACGACCCACGTCCTGTAGCAGCTGCCGAGCAACGCGAGGCTGCGTTCGGCGACGCAGTCGTCGTAAACCCTGCGAACGCGGTTTTCCTGATGCACCGCGGGGGCTGATTTCACGACGACTTCGTCGCCGAACGCAGCCTCGCGCAGCTCGGCAGCTGCTACAGGGTTTGTGGTGAGTCAGTCGCGGCGTTTGAGGGTGTCGGACGGCAATTCGCCGAACTGTTTGCGGTAGTTGTCGGAGAACCGTCCCAAGTGCAGGAAGCCGTAATCCATGGCCACTTCCGTGACGTTGCGCACGTTGCAGGTCGGGTCGCTCAGGCACAGGTTGATGCGTTCGAGTTTCTTTTGCCGGATGTAGTTTTTCGGTGAGGTGCCGGCATTGCGCTCGAACAAGCCGTACAGCGAACGCAGGCTCATACTGGCCTGGCGCGCCAGTTCTTCACTGTCGATGTCTTGCTTGAGGTTGTGCGCGATGTAATCGGCAATCGCCTCGAACGTCGCTGACGACGAACCGAGGCTGCTGCGGATGACGTTGGTTTTCATCAGGCTGAGCATCTTGCTGACGATGATCTGCGCGTAGTGCTCCTGCACCCGGGGGATCTGCTCGGTGGCTTCGGCTTCCTGGCAAATCATCGCCAGCAGGCCAACGAAACCTTCCAGCTGATCGAGCTGATAACGGTTCTCCAGAAACCGCACGCCCTGCCCCGGATAGCGCCAGCGTTGCTCCTCGCACACCGATTCAAACAGCCGGGTGGGCACTTTGAGGATGAATTTTTCGCAATCGTCGGAGTACGTCAGGTCCACCGGATCGTCGGGGTTGATCAGCAGCAACTCACCCGGCGCAAAGTAATGTTCCTGACCGTGACCTCGCCACAGGCAATTGCCGCGCAGCAGCACTTGCAGGTGATAGATCGTTTCCAGCGCACCGGAGGTCACCCGCACGCTGGCGCCGTAGCTGATGCGGCACAGGTCGAGGCTGGCGAATTTTCGATGATCGAGGCTGGCCAGCGGACGGCCGGCCCTGGGCATCAGGATGCAGTGGTTGCCGACGTGCTGATTGACGTAACCCGACACCGCGTAAGGGTCGGCATGGTCGAATATTCTGCTGCGCTGACTCAATAATTGCGCGTGCATCATCGGGTCACTCTCGTTGTTCTTATGGGCTGCGTCGGGTCATTCTAAGGCAGTACTTGCAGCGGTGTGTCAGTGGGCTGACCTGTGGGCAATTCTGGCCCTATCGCGAGCAGGCTCGCTCCCACATTTTGACCGCGTTGACCCTGAAGAAACCCGGTCAACTGTGGGAGCGAGCCTGCTCGCGATGGGGGCATCAGCCTCAACATCAACGTTGACTGACACTCCGCTTTCGTCGGAACGCCGCCCGGAGCAACCCCGCCCCCACAAAGTTTCGGCAATCGAGGCGATCAATCCTCCAGCGCACGCACCCGTTCGTGGCGCTGCTGCTCATCCGGTTGCGCAGACATCTGCAAAGTGAAATCAAAGTCGATTTCTGCAAACTGCCCCCTGACCCCATGCGCCGCTGCACGCTGCGGATCGTCGCTGAAGGTGATGTGGGCAATCAGCTCGTCGCGGGTGGCGTAGGCGAAATCGTCGTGCAGGTATTGGTCACCGTCGAGGTTGATCTGGGTGGTCAGGTGACGATGGTCCGGCGCGGAGATGAAGAAGTGAATGTGCGCCGGCCGCTGGCCATGACGGCCCAGTTGATCGAGCAATTGCTGGGTCGGACCGTCCGGCGGGCAACCGTAGCCCGACGGCACGATGCTACGGAAACGATAGCGACCCTCGGCATCGGTGACGATGCGGCGGCGCAGGTTGAACTCCGATTGCGTGGTATCGAAATAGGAATAAGTACCGCCCGTGTTGGCGTGCCAGACATCCACCACCGCACCAGCCAGCGGTTCGCCTGCGGTGTTGCGCACCTGGCCCTGCATAAACAGGACCACGCCCGGATCGACGCCATCATCCAGTCGCGCCTCACCTTCAGACAGCGGCGCACCCGCCACATACAGCGGGCCTTCGATGGTCCGTGGCGTACCGCCCGCCTTTCCCGCCTGCTCGTCTTCGGCGTCCATCAGCAAGTCCAGGTAATGTTCCAGACCCAGCCCTGCGACCAACAAACCGGCTTCCTGACGCGCGCCCAGCACGTTGAGGTAGTTGACGGCTGTCCAGAATTCTTCCGGGGTCACGGCCAGGTCTTCGATGATGTTCACCGAATCACGCAGAATGCGGTAGACCAAGGCTTTGACCCGCGGGTCGCCGGCGTCGTTGAGCAAGCCGCTGGCGTCTTCGAGAAACTTCTGGGCACTGGCAGTGTGGGAAATCTTGACGTTCATTTTGGGTGGTTCCTCATCTTGTAATTATTAGCGTAGCGAACTGAACAGGCTGGGTTCAGCGGTCATCCTCGCGGATGGAAGAAGGATGTCGGCACATCGCGTCGACCTCGATCGCCATGTACGGAAACAGCGGCAATTGCATCAGCAGGTCGTGCAGATCCTGAACGCTGTCGACGTCGAAAACGCTGTAATTGGCATAGTGCCCGGCGATGCGCCACAGATGACGCCACTTGCCTTGCTCTTGCAGGCGCTGGGCCAGGGCCTTTTCATCGGTCTTGAGTTGGGTGGCGAGGTCCGGATTGATGTCGACCGGCAGATTCACGGTCATTTTTACGTGGAATAGCATGATGCTCTCCTCAGGCTTGATGAACGGAAGTGGATGTTTTGTCGCGACGGAAAAACGCCAGGCGTTCTTCATCCAAACTCAGACCAAGGCCCGGTGTCTGCGGCACGTGCAACGCAAAATCGCGATAGACCAGCGGCTCGCTGAGCAGGTCTTCAGTCAGTAGCAACGGGCCGAACAGCTCGGTGTCCCAGGCCAGTTTATTCAGAGTGATAAAGGCATGGGCCGAAGCCAGCGTGCCGATCCCACCTTCAAGCATAGTGCCGCCGTACAAACCGATACCGGCAGCCTCGGCGATGGCGGCAGTGCGCAACACGGCGCGTGGACCGCCATTCTTGGCGATCTTCAAGGCGAACACCGAAGCGGCCCCTTCGCGTGCCAGATTGAAGGCGTCTTCCACGCATTCGATGGATTCATCGGCCATGATCGGCGCCGGGCTCATGGCATTCAGACGCGCCATGCCGGCGCGGTTGTTGCGCGAGATCGGCTGTTCAATCAGGTCGATGCCGTTGCTGCCCAGTATCCGGCAGGCGCGCAGTGCGACGGCTTCGTCCCAGGCCTGATTGACGTCGACCCGCACGCTGGCGCGATCGCCCAGGGCTTTCTTGATGGCGATGACGTGGGCCAGGTCGCGATTGACTTCGCCGGCACCGATTTTGAGTTTGAAGATCCTGTGGCGACGCAGGTCGAGCATTTTTTCCGCTTCGGCGATGTCTTTGTCGGTATCACCGCTGGCCAGGGTCCACGCCACCGGCAGCGCATCACGAACCCGGCCGCCGAGCAACTCGCTGACTGGCAGGCCAAGGCGTTTGCCCTGGGCGTCGAGCAAGGCGGTTTCGATACCTGATTTGGCGAAGGTGTTGCCACGGATGCTGCGCTCCAGGCGCAACATCGCCGCATTCACATTGCCGCTGTCCTCACCGATCAGCAGGGGCGTGAAGTGTTTGTCGATGTTGGTCTTGATGCTGTCCGGGCTTTCGTTGCCATAGGCCAGGCCACCGATGGTGGTGGACTCGCCGATGCCTTCGATGCCATCGGCGCAACGCACGCGGATGATCACCAGGGTCTGGTTCTGCATGGTGTGCATGGCCAGTTTGTGCGGGCGAATGGTCGGCAGATCGACGATGATTGTCTCGATCGATTCAATGGCTGTTGCACGCATGTCGATACCCGTCAGGTTCTTGAAGTTCTGAATTGGATTCTCGTACGGCTTTTTGCCCACGGCCAATATAGAATTGGTCTGGCTCGATACCTTAAAGGTATTCAACTGATCAATGCCTGGAGGCACCATGGAACTGCGTCACCTGCGGTATTTTCAGGTGTTGGCTCAAACCCTCAACTTCACCCGCGCCGCCGAATTGCTGCACATCGCCCAGCCGCCCCTGAGCCGGCAGATCCAGCAACTGGAAGATGAACTCGGGGTGATATTGCTGGAGCGCGGCCGTCCGCTGAAGCTGACCGACGCCGGGCGTTTCTTCCATGAGCATTCCACCGCCCTGCTCGAACAATTGGCCAAGGTGTGCGACAACACGAAGCGGATCGGTCTGGGGGAAAAGACCTGGCTCGGCATCGGCTTTGCGCCTTCGACGCTGTATGGCGTGCTGCCGGAACTGATTCGCCGTTTGCGTAGCGGCGAGCCACTGGAGCTTGAGCTCGGGCTTTCGGAAATGACCACGTTGCAACAGGTGCAGGCGCTCAAGGCCGGGCGCATCGACATCGGTTTCGGGCGGATTCTCATCGACGACCCGGCGATCATCCAGACGGTATTGACCGAAGACCGGCTGGTCGCCGCCCTGCCCGCCGGCCATCCGTTGCTGGCCGGGCCGATCAGCCTTCGCCAACTGGCCAAGGAACCTTTTGTGCTGTACCCCGGAAATCCGCGCCCCAGCTACGCCGATCATGTGATTGCACTGTTCGAATCCTACGGTGTGAGCATCCACGTGGCGCAATGGACCAACGAACTGCAAACAGCAATCGGACTGGTGGGGGCCGGGATCGGGGTCACGCTGGTGCCCGCTTCGGTGCAGTTGCTGCACCGCGACGACATTGGATTCACCCCGCTGCTGGAAGACAACGCGACTTCACCGATCATTCTCAGCCGACGCGTGGGCGACGTGACGCCGGGGTTGAATCATTGTTTGAAGATGATTGATGAACTGTTGCCTCCGGGCTAAAACCGTGATGCTTTATGTAGGAGCTGTCGAGTGAAACGAGGCTGCGATCTTTTGACTTTGATTCTTAAAAAACAAGATCAAAAGATCGCAGCCTCGTTTCACTCGACAGCTCCTACAGTGTCTGGCGGTTGTTCAATGCGAATCCCCATCCCACAGCCAGTTCCAGATCCCCGGTAACTTCTCTGCCTCTGAACCGCTGCTGACGGTGCGCGCCAGAGCCGCCCGTTGCAGCGCTGCGGTGTCGTCATAAAACGGTTTCTGCGCCAAGGACATGCCGGTGGCACGGGCGCTGTCGAGGAGTATTTGCAGGTATTCGCGGGCATGCCGGGCGGTGTAGCGGTTCAGGTCGTGGAAGGTCACCACCACCGGAACCACACCGTCCACCGTCGGCAACTCGCCCAGCGCAATGCGTTCACGCACTTCGGACAATTGCCGCAGCATGTTGGCCCGCCGACGCGGGCTGGCATTGAAGCCCCAGATCTTGCCGTCGTTGGCGCTCAGGTCGGTCAGCAACAGGTGCAACCCGTGCCGCTGGTAGGCAGCAAACACACGCTTGTCGTAATTCCAGAACGGCGGGCGCACCAGGGAGGGTGGCGCGCCGGTGATCGCGGCGATGTCGGCACTGCCTTTGCTCAGCGACTGCTCCAGCTCTTGCGGGCTCAGCGAGCGGTGATTGGTGTGTGTATGAGTCGCCGTGTGGAAACCCAGCACATGCCCTTCAGCCTGTTCCCGGTGCATGACCCCGCGCCCGATGTCGCTGTCGCCGGCCCGTGGTGCGCCGGTCTGAACGAAGAACACCGCTTTGATCCCAGGTTGCACCGGGTTCTGCGCGAGGCTGTCGAGCACCGTCATGCTCGGGTTCCAGAAACTCGACGCGCTGGGACCGTCGTCGAAGGTCAGCAGGAAGCGGATCGGTGGCTGCTCGCGCAGGCGCTGCTCGGTCTGTGGGGTCAGTTCGATCGGTGAGGCGATGCAGCCAACCAGCCCGGCAGCGAGGACGAGCGCAGAGAGAACCTTGAGCAGCTGTTTCATGGTTTGCCTTGGGCCAGACCGTTACGGTCATCACGTTAACGGCAAAAACCCTTCGCCCATTCATCCATTGTCGGCCCGCAGGTGGCTGCAGGCCGAAGTTGGATCAGGGTACACAGTGTTTGGTTCCAGCGCTCATCCTCATGGATTACTGCGCCAGCGACTGCTGGAACGAGCTGTCGATAATCGGTGCGGTCGCCAATGCCGCCGGCAGCGCCTTGACCTTGAACAGGAAGTCCGCAGTGCTTTGCAGATCCTCTGCCGCCTGCGCATCCACCGGGCCGACGGTCATGTGAGCCTGACGCAGCCAATGGCGCGACACGTTCTGGTCGAGGTTGGCCTTCTTCGCCCAAAGGTCGGCGTACTCGTCAGTGTGGTTGTCGACCCAGGCCCGGGCTTTTTTCAGGCGCACCAGGAAGTCGGCAATGGCTTCGCGCTTGCTCTCGATCGACGGTGTCGACGCGGCAATGGCGCTCAGGCCGGGCATGAGGTTTTTCGCCGTGAGAATCGGCCGGGCGCCGGAGAACAGAATCTGTTGGGAAATGTACGGTTCCCACACTGGGAACGCGTCAATGCTGCCTTGCGGCAACGCGGCGGCCGCGTCGATCGGCATCAGTTTGATGAAGTCGACGTAGTCTTCCGGCAGATCGGCTTTTTCCAAGGCGCGCAGGGTCAGTTGCTGGCTCCAGGCACCGGGCCAGTAAGCGACTTTCTTGCCCTTCAGATCGGCAATGGTTTTGACCGGTGAATCCTTGGGTACCAACAGGGCAATGGTGTCGGGGTTCTGCCGCGACACACCGATCAACTTCACCGGCGCCTGTTTGGCCGCCAGGAACAGGAAGCCGGAATCACCGAGAAAGCCCACGTCCAGCGCGCCGGTGTTCAGCGCTTCGGCCAGCGGAGCGGCAGCCTGGAAATGCTTCCAGTCGACGGTATAGGGCGCCCCTTCCAGCACTCCCGACGCCTCCACCGAGGCGCGAACGTTGTAGTAGTTCTGATCCCCGACGTGCAACACGACGGGTTCTGCGGCATGGCTCAATGGTGCGGCAAACATTGCACTGATCAATAGACCGCGCACAAATCGGGACAGGTTCATCGAAGGCTCCAGGAACGAGATTCGTATAGACCCTAACGCTCTTACTGCCACGTTTATAAATTCGATTTATGCATAAGCTCATGACCAGGAAAAGTTACTGTTCGCCCAGCAACAGCGACTCAACAGACTGTCTTCACCGGTGCAGCCCATTCCCTCCTCCTCGCCGCAAAAGCCCCGAAAACCTGCCACTGCGAGACATGGCACAGAGCCTGCACTATTCCTTTTATGCAGGAAGCATTCGTAAAAAATAATTATTTGGACATAAGAATCTCGCCGCCTTGCCCGGAGCCGTTCCATGAAACCAACCTTCCGCTTTCCTAACCTCAGGTTCCTGCTGAGCGCCTGCACCCTGGCTTTGACCCTGCAACCCGTGGCGCAGGCAGCCGACACCGAACCGGCCGAAGTGCATCTGGATTACGCCTATTACTCGCCGGTGAGCCTGGTGCTCAAGCACTTCGGTTTCCTCGAAAAAGCATTGCCACAGACCAAGGTCAGTTGGGTGTTGAGCCAGGGCAGCAACCGTTCGCTGGAATACCTCAACAGTGGCGGCGTCGACTTCGCTTCGTCTGCCAGCCTGGCCGCCGTGCTCAGTCGCGCCAACGGCAGCCCGATCAAATCGGTTTACGTGTACAGCCGCGCCGAATGGACCGCGCTGGTGGTGCGCAAGGATTCACCGTACAAAACCGTGGCTGATCTGAAGGGCAAGAAAATCGCCGCCACCAAAGGCACCGACCCGTACCTGTTCACCTTGCGCAGCCTGCAACAGGCCGGCCTGAGCAAGGAAGATGTCGAGCTGGTGCACTTGCAGCATCCGGACGGTCGCACCGCGCTGGAAAAAGGTGACGTCGACGCCTGGGCCGGCCTTGATCCGCACATGGCGGCCAGCGAAGTTCAGGCCGGTTCGCGCCTGCTGTATCGCAACACCCACTTCAACAGCTACGGCGTTGTCAGCGTCACCGACACCTACGCCAAGGAACATCCGCAGACCATCGAAACCGTCCTGAGCGCCTATGAAAAGGCCCGTGACTGGGCAGTGAAAAACCCTGACGAACTGGCGAAGTTGCTCGCGACCGAATCCGGCCTGCCGCTAGAAGTGGCCAAGCTGCAGCTGTCGCGCACCGACCTGAGCAGCCCGCAATTGACCGCCAAGGATGTGATCGCCTCCAAGGCCGCCGCCCCGATCCTGGTCTCTGAAGAACTGGTTCGCCGTGGGGTAAACGTCGACCAGGTGATCGATCAGTTGATCGATACCGGTTTCAAGGAAACCGTGGCCCGTCAGTAACAATAAAAGCTCGCAGCCTCGCTTCACTCGACAACTGCTACACGGAAATAGGCGTTCCTTGTAGCAGCTGTCGAGTGAAACGAGGCTGCGATCTCTTGATTTTGCCCGCGCCTGGCGCGGATTCGTCGTGACTGGAGAAACCCATGACAAGCAAAAGCAAAGAACTGCCCGCCTGCCTGACACTGCCTGCACCCCGTCGCCTGAGCAATGCCTGGCAGTTGCGCCTCAAGGGCCTGGCGCTGCCCGTGCTGATCATTCTGGTGCTGGAATTCGTCGTGCGCATCGGCTGGCTGCCGTCCTATCAAATGCCGGCCCCGAGCGAGGTCGCGTTGACCCTCAGTGACCTGGCCGAGGGTGCGCTGTGGAAACACATCAGCGCCAGTCTGCTGCGGGTGCTGCTGGGTTTCGCCATTGGCGCCAGCCTGGCCCTGGTGTTCGCCGCGTGGGTCGGTTTGAGCCGCGAAGCCGAAGCGTATCTGGAACCGACGTTCGCCGGTTTGCGCTCGATTCCGAGCCTGGCCTGGGTGCCGCTGTTGCTGCTGTGGCTGGGCATCGACGAGACCTCGAAAATCGTCCTGATCGCCATCGGCGCATTCTTTCCGGTGTACCTCAACGGCGTCGCGGCCATCCGCGACATCGATCGCAAACTGGTGGAAGTCGGGCAAATGTACGGCTTCAGTCGGCGGCGCCTGGTGCGGCGGATTCTGTTGCCCGCCGCCCTGCCCGGCCTGTTCACCGGATTGCGCAGCGGCATGAGCCTGGCCTGGATGTTTCTGGTGGCCGCCGAACTGATCGCTGCCACCAAAGGACTGGGTTATCTGCTTAGTGACGGGCGCGAAACCTCACGCCCGGACATCGTCCTGGCCGCCATCATCGTATTGGCGCTGCTGGGCAAACTCAGCGACGGCATTCTCGCCGGCCTGGAGAAACGCTTCCTGGCCTGGCGCGACACCTTCAACGGCCAAAGCGCCGAGGATTGAGCCATGACCGAACACCTGCTGGACATTCGCGTCGAGCGCAAAACCTTCGCCGCCGTTACGGTCCTCAAGAACATTCATTTGCAACTGCAACCGAGGGAAACCGTCAGCCTTCTGGGCCCCAGCGGCTGCGGCAAAAGCACCTTGCTGCGGATCGTCGCCGGCCTGGAAAAGGACTTCCAGGGGGAGCTGCGCAACAACGCCGGGGAGGTCGCGTTCGTTTTTCAGGAACCCCGGCTGATGCCCTGGCTGACGGTTGAGCAAAACATTGGTTTCAGCGCCGACAGCCATTACGACAAGGCCTGGGTCGCACAATTGATCGAAGAAGTCGGCCTCGGCGGCTTCGCTCAGGCGCTGCCAAAAGCCTTGTCCGGCGGCATGGCGCAACGGGTGGCGATCGCCCGCGGCCTCTACTCGCGACCGCAGGTTTTACTGCTCGACGAACCATTCAGCGCAGTCGACGCTTTCACGCGGATGAAACTCCAGGACTTGCTGCTGCAACTGGCCGAGCGTCACGCCATCGCCCTGCTGCTGGTGACGCACGATGTCGATGAAGCGCTGTACCTCAGCGATCGCGTGTTGGTGATGGACAATCGCCCGAGCAGTATTCGTCAGGAATTGGCCGTGGAGCTGCCCCATCCTCGCGACCGGCGGGACCCGTTGCTCGCGCAATTGAAGGCGTTGTCGTTGACCGAGTTGCAGCGTGCGCATGTGATTTGATGGGTGTCCGTGAAATCCCCTTCGCCGGCAAGCCGTGCTCCTACACTGAAAGCTCCAGCCGGAGGATTAGCCGATGTGCGGACGACTGTCGCAGTACCGTGGCATTCACGACTTTGTCGCGGTGCTGAGCATTCCCGACGCGCTGATCAACCATGTCGGTGATGAACCGCTGGCCCGCTACAACGCCGCGCCCACCACCCAGCTCGCGCTGCTGCACCTTGAGCCCGATGGGTTGCACGCCGATTCGGTGCGCTGGGGATGGCGCCCGCATTGGGCAAAGGATCGCGCGGCACCAATCAACGCCCGCGTCGAGAAAGTCGCTCACGGCCCGTTCTTCCGGGCGATCTGGCCACACCGTGCGATTGTGCCGATCGACAATTGGTTCGAATGGGTCGATGCCGGCGATTCGACGAGGCAGCCGTGGCTCATTCGTCGACGGGATCGGGCGCCGATCTGCTGCGCGGCCATCGGTCAGTTTCCCCATGTTGGCAGCGAGCCGCGTAGCGACGACGGTTTTGTCATCATCACGGCGGACAGCGTGGGTGGCATGCTCGACATTCATGACCGGCGACCGGTTGTGTTGTCGGCGGAACTGGCGCGCGAATGGCTGGACCCGGCCACGCCCAAGGAACGCGCCGAGCAGATGGTGCTTGCACAAGGTGAAGTCAGCGAAATGTTCGAGTGGTACAGGGTCGATAAAGCCGTGGGAAATGTCAGGAACCAGGGTGCGATGTTGATTGATAAGCTTATTTAAAGTGGATCCATTCCTTGGCCTGAATAACCACACGACATAAACGTTACACAGACTGTCTCATATCAGAAACACTTGTCGATGTGCGACCAAACGACGCATTAACCGCTTGTCCGACAATCGAATCATCGTACATACATTTAGTAACGCTACAGCTAGCATGCGCGCCGCATTTCCGTCGGCAGTATCCAGTTGACCAAAGAGTCAATAACTAAGGAAATCCCTAAATCTAACAAGCCTTGCAGAGAACTAAGTTGCGCGACGATCTTGTAATTAATCAAGTCAGCGGTCTGGAGTGCGTGTACCTGTCGCTGACAGAACGCTATCAACTTGACTGTTTTATCGGGCAATACATAAAGACCCGAAACCTGCATTCCATACCCAATATCAACGACATCCTGCGCTCAACCCTCGCAGCCTACTCCGGCAAACCGCCGGTCATGGTCAACGAGCTGAATGCCTGGATCGACAAGACGTTGGGCTATCGAGCCTCCCACCCTGATTTTCCGCCACTGGAAGATCTTTGAGGTGATGCGAAGAGGCCCATCAAGGCCTCTTTTTTCAGCTCTGATTATTTGCACAAGGATTGCACCGCAGACTTTCCGAATGCCCTGTTCGACGACTTATACAAAGCCCTTGCGGACTTTCTATTCACTTTAACCGCGGTGCTTCAGGCACACCCTGACTTTGTGGCGAGGGAGCTTGCTCCCGCTGGGCTGCGTAGCGGCCCCAAAAAATGTGACAACAATGCCAATTTTTGTGAGCGCTTCGCACTCAAGCGGGAGCAAGCTCCCTCGCCACAGTTTTGTCACTGATTGAAAATAAGTGAACAGCATTTCGCATGACTGCGAGGATGCAAATCGATCAAGGCTTCAGCGGACGCTCTTGATCTCGGTCTGACAGCTCCCGACCGTCGTCATGCTTCCAGGTCTGCGTTGAACGCCTCTGCCGCTCAAGCTCTTCCTTGGTGGGTTCATCCTCTTCTTCATCCAGGTCCGTACGTTTAGGATCGTTGGCCATACTTACCTCGCTTCCTGATGGAATCCTCTTTAAGCGTAGAACAAGTTCCCGAGCGCGACTCAAAGCCACCAACGCAGCAAAAAGAAAAACCCCATGCTCAACAACATGCTGAGCAAGGTATTACGGGTGTACAGCACCAATCCCACCGCCACCAGCGAACTGATCAGGTACGGATTGTCCCACTGCAAATTCAGCTGTTTTTCCGGCATGAACACGATAGGCCCGCAGATCGCAGTCAACATCCCCGGCACGGCAAAACCGAGGAACTGCCGGGCGTTGCTGCTCAAGCGTAGCGGCAGCCTGGGTTCGAGGAATACGTAGCGGTTGAGGAAGACGAGCACGCCCATCCCGATAATCACAGCCCAGACCATCATGTGCGGCCCCCATAGAATTTGTTGCAGATAAAGCCTGCGGTCATGCCCAGCAACCCCGACAACACCAGCGCCGAACCCCATTGCCAGTAGCTGAACAACACCGAACAAAACAGCGACACCGCGACGCAGACCACCGTCGGAACGTTGCGCACCACCGGGGTGATCAGGGCAATAAAGGTCGCCGCGATGGAGAAGTCCAGTCCCAGGTGTTCGAGGCCGGGAATGCTGCTGCCCAGGACGATGCCGGCCAGTGTGAACAGGTTCCAGGCGATGTAAAACGTCAGGCCGACGCCCAAGGCGTACCAGCGATTGAACTGCTGTTTGTCATGCTGGCTGGTCAGGGCGAACAACTCGTCAGTGAGCAGAAACCCCAGCCCCACACGCCAGCGGCCCGGCAGCGGTGAAATCACCGAACGCAGGCTCATCCCGTACAGCAAATGCTGGGAGGTCAGCAGCAGCGTGGTCAGCAGAATCGAAAAAATCCCGGCGCCACCCTTGAGCATGCCGATGGCAACCAGTTGCGCGGCACCGGCAAACACAATGCTCGACAACCCCTGCCCCTGCAGCGGCGTGAGGTTGGCCTCGATGGCCATGGACCCGGCCAACAGCCCCCAGGGCGCAGTTGCCAGGGACAACGGCATGATCGCCACGGCGCCGCGAAGAAAGGCACTGCGCGGCATAAGTGAGTTCGACATAACGCTCTACAGCCAAGGAAAGTCACCAGACTGTGCCAGCAGTTGCGTTCGCTGGCTTGAACAATCTTGCGCACTTGCGCGCAACGTTCGCCGAATGGCTCTGAAGCGCTGTAAATGAAGAGAACCGAGTACCATGGAGCCATTCGCATAACGCGTCAGGGAGTCGACATGCTTTACCGAATTGCCGCCGATGGGCTGGTGCTGTTTCACCTGATGTTCATTCTGTTCGTGCTGTTCGGCGGGCTGCTGGTGCTCAAATGGCGCCCCCTGATCTGGTGGCACCTGCCCGCTGCTGGCTGGGGCGTTACCGTGGAGGTCTTCCACCTGACGTGCCCGCTGACGCAATGGGAAAACCTCATGCGCGAGGCCGCCGGGCAAACCGGCTACGGCGGTGGTTTCATCGAACATTATATTTGGCCGGTCATCTACCCGGCCGGGCTGACACCGGCGATTCAACTGGCGCTGGGCAGCGTGGTGCTGGCAATCAACGTTGTGGTCTATCTTCGACTGATCAGGCTGTGGAAGTTACGCCGGGCAGCCTGAAACACCCGCCGAGGATAGAAAATGCTGTCGATTGAAGACCTGATGTTGCTCGAAGCCATCCGCGAAACTGGCAGCCTGTCCCGGGCCGCCGCTCACTTGGGCAAAGCGCCGTCAACGGTGTCCTACGCGGCGCGGCAACTGGAAGAACGCTTCGACGCCTTGTTGTTCGACCGACGTCGCTATCGCTTGCAGCTGACCCCGGCGGGTGAGTTGCTGGTGAACGAGGCGGCGCGACTGATGCAAGACGTCTCGCGCCTGACCCAACGGGTGCAACAGGTAGCCAATGGCTGGGAGAGCCGGTTGTGGATCGTCACCGACGAACTGCTCGAGTTCGAAGCCTTGATCCCGGTGATTCACGAGTTCGATGCGTTGGAGTCCGGCGTACCGCTGCGCATCACTCACGAAGTGCTCAAAGGCGTGTGGGAAGCCCTGCGCGAAGGCCGCGCGGACTTGATCATCGGCGCCACCAATGAGCCGCCGGCGATCCCCAGCCTGCGCTGGATGCAGTTGGGGGAAATGGAGTGGGTATTCGCGGTCTCGCCCAAACACCCGCTGGCCAAGGCCAGGGAACCGATTTCACGGGCGATGGTTGCGCAGCACCGGGCGATTGTCGTGGCCGATTCGTCCAGGGTTTCCGAGGGCAGCACGTATGGCGTCTCCGGCGGCCAACCGGTACTCGCCGTGCCGACCATGCGCGCAAAGATTCTCGCCCAGTGCGATGGCCTCGGTGTGGGCTGGTTGCCCAGGCATCGGGTCGGCGCGTTACTGAGAAATGGAACGCTGGTGGAAAAACAGATGGCTGATCCGCGCGAGCCGAACATTCTGTACGCCGGCTGGCGCGGCGATCATGACGGTCGTGCACTGGGCTGGTGGCTGGAAAAACTCAAGCAATCTTACCTGTCCACAAAACTGGTCCAGGGCAGCGACCGCTTCGTTTGAACTCAGTTTGCAATGACACTCATATTCCGCCCACTGGCCTTGGCCACATACAAGGCCTTGTCCGCCGCGCTGACCAAATCGTTGGGCTGATCCTGTGAAGCCGGGTCATAGGCGCAACCCCCCACACTGACGGTCACCGTACCCTCCGGGCACTCGCTGTGTTCAATCCCCGCCTGCTGTACCGCGCGGCGGATTTTTTCCGCGACCAGAAACGCCCCCACATAGTCAGTGCCGGGCAACACCACCGTAAACTCCTCGCCGCCATAGCGGGCGGCCAGGTCGCCGGGGCGTTTGATGTTGTCCTTGATGATTGCGCTGATTTTGCGCAAACACTCATCGCCTGCCACATGCCCGTAACGATCGTTGAAGCTCTTGAAGTGATCGACATCGATCATCAGCATGGCGAGGTGGGTCAGGGTACGCCGGGCGCGGCCCATTTCCGCGAGGATGAACAGATCGAACTGACGCCGGTTGGAAAGCCCGGTCAGTGCGTCTTCGAGCGCCAGCAATTCCAGGCTGCGGTTGACCTCGATGAGCTTTTCCTGAGCATCGAGCAGCACACTCTGAATGTGATTCTGCTGTTTCATGAAGCGAATGAGGCGATAACCGAGCCCTCCCAGAAACACCAGCAGCAACAGCACGATGACAGCGCTGAGGATTGACTCCTCGCGCCAGCCGGCCAGCACGTCATCCTTGTCGAGAGCGGCGAAGACGATCAGCGGATAACCATCGACCCGTCGAAACCCCACCACTCGCTCGACACCGTCCACATATGACTTGACGGTGGCCGTGCCGGAATTGCCCTTGGGCAACAATTGCGTAAACAGCGGTCCCTTGGCGACGCTGGTGCCGACTTCGGCTTCGTTGAATGGCCGGCGAACGACGATCGAGGCGTCGTCGGCGATCAGGTTGATCACGCCGTTTTTGCCCATGTCGATGCTGTCGTAGAGCCCGAGAAAATGGCTGAGATAGATCGTTGCCAGCGCCACACCGGCGAAACTGCCATCCGGGTGATTGATCCGGCGTGACACGGTCATGATCCATTCGCTGGTCGAACGGCTCTTGATCGAGGGACCGATATGCGGGCCACGGTCTGGATGATCACGATGGTAGATAAAATACTCGCGGTCGGAATTGTTCGCACCGGGCATATCCGCACCGTTGGAATTGGCGATCCAGCCCCCTCGTTCATCGAATACGAACAAGCCATGGAGCTGACTCAGCTCACTGCGTTGGGTGCTAAGCAAACGTCGCAACCTGGGTAGCTGCGCCGCCGACACACCCTCGTTTTCGAGGCGGTCCACCAGGGTAAACAGCAGCGTATCGGCCTGCTTGATCGAGGATTGCGCTTGCGATGCCAACGTCTGAGCAAGGTTGGACATTGCCACTTCTTTGTCATGCAAATGGTACTGGCGCGAGTTCCAGGCTTCCCAGATCACAATGGCCGTCATGGAAAGGCACACCGCCACGAGCAGGACAACCGCGTAGCGGACCCTGAGCCTGGACTCGATCGGCTCGGGCTCCCAAGGCGCGGTGGGCCGGGTGTGTTCAATTCGGTCGTTGATGGACGGATGCCCCATGACGCTCCCTGAATCGTTATGACATGGCGACTTTTCCCGTTCGCCCTTTTTGCACCATCCAGTCGTGGATTGCGGTACCCCATCAGAAACAAGATAGGCGATCTGCTAGCGTTGTGACGGGTTTGTGTGGGTTGACGATGCCACACCACGGTTTTTAATTCGGCGTCTGCTTCACCGCTTCAAGCCAGGCGGGATTCAATTGCGTCTGCTCGGTGTCGAGGCCCAGCGCTTCCATTCGCGCCCTGTGTTGCTCCATTTCGCGGCTCAATTGGCTATGGTCGCTGGAGTTGCCGTCCAGTTCGTGCATCTGGCTCAAACCCAAATGGTAAAACCGCAGCAACTTCATGGCCGTCGGGTCACCCGCCTCCACCGCCGCCGTTACCTGATGCATCACATTGGTGATGCTCATCAGGCTGCGTTTGAGCTGCCAGCCGTACACCGCTGGCGCCATCCAGGCCTGAGACCAGAACGTGCCGCGCATCAGCGCCGCCATCAGCAGCAACGCGACAAACACGCCGCCGACATTAAACCGCAGATTGTCGCCCCCGGGCTCACCAAACAACGCCACCGCTGCGGTGGACAGCACCATTGCCAGGGCGAGGAATATCAGCGCAATAATTACCGTGCTACGCCGTGTCTGCTGTCGAAAGAGTTCGGCGTTCATCGGCTGGATTTCGAACATCGTGACGGGGTTCCTTGCTTCGATGGTAAAAGGCTCGGTGAGCGAAAAGACTGCGGGGCATTATCGCCCCTGCGCAGGATTTAGCTATGCTGGGCGTCTCTTCATCTTTTCATCATCAATCGGGGAACATGGCGATACAGCGCAGTTCGTGCCATCTTCTTTCATGGATACACACTATTCGGATGCCATTTGCCTGTATGAATGACATCGTTTTAAGGATCATTGAATGACCCAACGACATGTAATCAACGCCTCCGTCAGCCCTAAAGGCAGCCTGGAAACCCTTTCTCAACGTGAAGTACAGCAACTGAGCGAAGCCGGATCCGGCAGCACCTACACCTTATTCCGCCAGTGCGCCCTGGCCATCCTCAATACCGGCGCCCATGTTGATAACGCCAAGACCATTCTCGAAGCCTACAAAGACTTCGAAATCCGCATTCACCAGCAGGACCGCGGCGTACGCCTGGAACTGCTGAACGCCCCGGCCGACGCCTTCGTCGACGGCGAAATGATCGCCAGCACCCGGGAAATGCTGTTCAGCGCCCTGCGTGACATCGTCTACACCGAAAACGAACTCGACGCCCAGCGCATCGACCTGAGCACGTCCCAGGGCATCAGCGACTACGTGTTCCACCTGCTGCGCAACGCCCGCACCCTGCGCCCCGGCGTCGAGCCGAAGATCGTGGTGTGCTGGGGCGGCCACTCGATCAACACCGAAGAATACAAATACACCAAGAAAGTCGGCCACGAACTGGGCCTGCGCAGCCTCGACATCTGCACCGGTTGCGGCCCCGGCGTGATGAAAGGCCCGATGAAAGGCGCGACCATCGCCCACGCCAAACAGCGCATCCACGGCGGCCGTTACCTGGGCCTGACCGAGCCCGGCATCATCGCCGCCGAAGCGCCGAACCCGATCGTCAACGAACTGGTGATCCTGCCGGACATCGAGAAACGCCTGGAAGCTTTCGTGCGCGTAGGCCACGGCATCATCATCTTCCCGGGCGGCGCCGGCACGGCTGAAGAGTTCCTGTACCTGCTCGGCATCCTGATGCACCCGGACAACGCCGGCCTGCCCTTCCCGGTCATCCTCACCGGGCCGAAACATGCCGCACCGTATCTGGAGCAACTGGACGCCTTCGTCGGCGCGACGCTGGGTGACGCCGCGAAACAGCACTACGAAATCATCATCGACGACCCGGCTGAAGTCGCGCGCCAGATGACTCAAGGCCTCAAAGCGGTCAAACAGTTCCGCCGCGAGCGCAACGACGCGTTCCATTTCAACTGGCTGCTGAAAATCGACGAAGGCTTCCAGCGCCCGTTCGACCCGACCCACGAAAACATGGCCAACCTGAAACTCAGCCGCGACTTGCCCGCCCACGAACTGGCGGCCAACCTGCGCCGCGCGTTCTCCGGCATCGTCGCCGGCAACGTCAAGGACAAGGGCATCCGCCTGATCGAAGAACACGGGCCTTACCAGATCCGTGGCGATGCTGCGGTCATGCATCCACTGGATCAACTGCTCAAGGCCTTCGTTGCCCAGCACCGGATGAAACTGCCGGGTGGCGCGGCTTATGTTCCTTGTTATCAGGTGGTTTCGTAAGAAAGGGTGCCTGACAAATAGCCAACCCACTATAGGAGCGAGCCTGCTCGCGATGACGGAGTGACAGCCAACATCAATGCTGAATGGCACACCGCATTCGCGAGCAGGCTCGCTCCCACAGTAAAGCGGTGTCGAACGCCGGTTTTGTGCCCGACTCTTTCCCCTGTGGGAGCGTGGCTTGCCCGCGATGGCGGTGTGTCAGCCAACATTGATGTTGATTGACAGGACCTAATCGCGAGCAGGCTCGCTCCCACAGGGGAATGGGTGCATCCGCCAACACCAGGTCGGCTGTCAGGCCGCCATCGCGAGCAGGCTCACTCCCACAATTAGATCGGCGTACACCTTCCGCCCCTCACCACTCAACAGGCCGAGCGTTAGCTCGCCTGCAGCTCTTGATTTTGATCTACCCGCCCCGTCGGGAGGCCGAGTGGAGGCGTTCATCTGGGGGGTAGGCGCGAAGCGCCGTGCGGCGAAGCCGCACACATCGAGAGGAGGTCGAAGCGAAGCCGACCGGAGGCGATGCCCCCAGATGAATGCTGGAGCGAGGGTACGCCGAGCCTAGGCGAGGGGCTGGACGTTGGGGCGAAGCCTTTTGGTTACTTTTTGGCGTTTGAAAAAGTGACACGCCGTAAGGGCGGAACCATAAGCCGCCGTTACCGCAGGAATGGATATGTACACCTGAAAGAAATCGGTCGGCTGTCAGGCCGCCTTCGCGGGCAAGCCTCGCTCCTACAGGGACTGAGTGCATCCGGGGGGAACCTGGTCGGCCCGAAGGCCGCCAAGGTCAACCGCCCTGATTCCCACACGCCGCAAACTTGCTGTAATCAAGCACCTTCTGCACACCGCTGGAATCCAGATACGTCATCCTCGCATTCACAATCCCGCAATTCGCCCCGCCGTCTTCTACAGTAGAAATCACCTTCTTGATATCCAGGTGGGTACCGTGCGCCTGAACATCCGCATGGGCCGAAAACGCCGCAACGTTCAAGACAGCAAAGAAGCCAGCGGCAACCAGTTTGTTCCAGTTCATGATCATGTCCTCTAAGTCGATGGGCAGTGGAGCAAGGCAAGTCGCCCTGTCTCGATGGAACCCATTTAACCGGCCGGAGGTATCTGCCATGTGTCGTAAAACCGGGACTATTAAGGCGTAAGGTGTCACACAGAGCACCCGATACAGTTCGATACACACGCACCTGAAAAAACCCGTCTTGTATGCCCATGTATCAAAGTCACCACCAGATACAGTGAGATACAAAGGCCAGCAGGCAGGTGCGGTACGGCTCCCTAGAATGCGCGACGTGCGAATAACAAGAGGGTTGAGCAATGGAACACGTGAACCACATTTTGATCGTCGACGACGATCGCGAGATCCGCGAACTGGTCGGTAATTACCTGAAGAAGAACGGCCTGCGCACCACCGTGGTTGCCGATGGCCGGCAGATGCGCAGCTTTCTCGACGCCAACACCGTGGACCTGATCGTGCTCGACATCATGATGCCCGGCGATGACGGCCTGCTGCTGTGCCGCGAATTGCGCTCGGGCAAGCACAAAGCCACGCCGATCCTGATGCTCACCGCCCGCAACGACGAAACCGACCGCATCCTCGGCCTGGAAATGGGCGCCGACGACTACCTGACCAAGCCGTTCGCCGCCCGCGAATTGCTGGCGCGGATCAACGCCGTGCTGCGCCGCACCCGAATGCTGCCGCCCAACCTGCTCATCACCGAAAGCGGCCGGTTGCTGGGTTTCGGCCGCTGGCGCCTGGACACCACCGCCCGCCACTTGCTGGACGAAGACAACACGATGGTTGCACTCAGTGGCGCCGAATATCGCTTGCTCAGGGTTTTCCTCGATCACCCGCAGCGCGTGCTCAGTCGTGACCAATTGCTCAACCTCACCCAAGGCCGCGACGCCGACCTGTTCGACCGTTCCATCGACTTGCTGGTGAGCCGCCTGCGCCAACGGCTGATGGATGACTCCCGGGAGTCGACCTACATCAAAACCGTGCGTAGCGAAGGCTACGTGTTCTCCTACCCCGTGGAATTGCTCGGCGCAGAATCATGAAACTCTCCCTGCACTGGCCACGTACGCTGGCGTCCCGGCTGTCGCTGATTTTTCTGGCAGGCCTGATCGTCGCTCACGGCCTGTCCTTCGGCGTGCAGTTCTACGAACGTTATCGCAGTGCGGAAGCCATGCTGCTGGGCAACCTGGAAAACGATGTGTCGATTGCGGTCTCGATCCTCGACCGCTTGCCGGCCGCCGAACGCGCCGACTGGGTGCCACGCTTCGAGCGCCGAACCTATCGCTACTCGCTGGGCGAAGGCCTGCCAGGCACGCCAATCAACCTCAAGGATGCCCACGACGCGGTGCAGTCCATCCAGGACGCTGTCGGTGAGCAATATGCCCTGGCCTTCACTCGCATTGAAGACGCAAAGCAGCATTTCCAGGCGCACCTGAAACTCGCCGATGGCAGCCCGCTCACCATCGATGTCCGGCCGTCGGTGATGCCGCTGTCCTCATGGTTACCGATGGTATTGCTGGTGCAGCTGACCCTTTTATTGATCTGCACCTGGCTGGCGGTCAGAGTCGCCATCCGCCCCCTCACCCGCCTCGCTCAGGCAGTGGACACCCTGGACCCGAACACCCATGCGGTGCATCTGGACGAAAAAGGCCCGACCGAAGTCGCCCATGCCGCCCGGGCGTTCAATGCCATGCAGGCGCGCATTGCCGCCTACCTGAAAGAGCGCATGCAACTGCTGGCGGCGATTTCCCATGACCTGCAAACCCCGATCACCCGCATGAAGCTCCGGGCCGAGTTCATGGACGATTCCAGCGAGAAAGAAAAACTCTCGAACGACCTCAGCGAAATCGAGCACCTGGTGCGCGAAGGCGTGGCCTATGCCCGAAGCGTTCACGGTTCCACCGAAGCCAGTTGCCGAATCAATCTGGATTCGTTCCTCAACAGCCTGGTCTACGACTATCAGGACATGGGCAAGGCCGTGGAGCTGAACGGCGACAACGCCGGGGTTATTGATACTCGCCCCCATGCCCTGCGCCGGGTGCTGGTTAACCTGACGGATAACGCGCTGAAATTCGCCGGTGCCGCCGAGTTGCAGGTGGTATCGAAGGCCGACGGCAGTCATTCCATCAAGGTGCTGGACCGCGGGCCGGGGATCGCCGAAGAGGAACTGGCGCAGGTCTTGATGCCGTTCTATCGCGTCGAGAATTCACGCAACCGCAATACCGGCGGCACGGGCCTGGGCCTGGCCATCGCGCAGCAACTGGCTCTGGCCATAGGCGGTTCGCTGACCCTGAGCAACCGCGAAGGCGGCGGCTTGTGCGCTGAACTTACCCTCGCTGCCCACCACGTGTAGCAGCTGCCGAGCTGCGCGAGGCTGCGTTCGGCTGCGAAGCAGTCGTAGCTCAGCGAATGCGGTTTGTCGGATGCAACGCGGTTACAGGTTTTACGACTGCTTCGCAGCCGAACGCAGCCTCGCGCTGCTCGGCAGCTGCTACAGAACGTAGAAAGTCGAAGGGTTTTGTATCCGTCTGTATATGAACCCCGAACGGATACGTAGAAGCCGATTTCAGCGCGTTCGAGCACACATCGCCGATACACCCGGGCGTTTAACTGAGTCCACCAGATAGCAGCAGCTACTGACCCACTCAAACTTAAGCGCACGGAGAATCACACCATGTTCAACTTCTCGAAAGTCTCGTCCCTGGCACTCGGTCTGGCACTGGTTGGGGGTCTCGGCCTGTCGAACCTGGCATCGGCCAGCACCACCAGCACTGTGTCCCACAGCCAAATCCAGCAACTGCTGGTGGAAGGTGGTTCGGACCGACTGCAACAAAATCGCGTCGCTGAATATGGCTCTGAAAACCTGCAAAAGAATCGTGTGGCTGAAGGCGGCGCGGATCGCCTGCAAGAACTGCGTGAGCGCGTCGCGCTGATCAGCCCGAAGAATGCCGTACAAGGCGGTGTGGTTGTCGCGGAAAACCGCCCTGAATTCGGTTCTAAATATCAGCGCTACTGATCAAGCTCTACAAACCGGCTGAGTTCAAATGTGGGAGCGAGCCTGCTCGCGATGGCGGTGTGTCATTCAACAATGATATTGACTGGCAGGGCCTCATCGCGAGCAGGCTCACTCCCACAGTTGTTTAGTGTTTTGCCTGCCACCTTTTGTACACGCTCATAAATCCTGAAATCTGACGCAATAGTCCGACAATTTCTCGAGACAGTTGCATAAGCGCGTACTAAGATTTGCACCTCATTCAATCAAGGACGATTCATGAAGCGCATTGCCGGTTGCCTGCTGTCTTTCCTGACATTCACTGCGGTAGCGGCCGATCTGAACCTGCTCACCGACAACCATCCGCCCCTGCATTTCCAGCAAGGCAACCAACTGGTGGGATTTGGCGTGGATGTGGTGCAAGCCCTGGCCGACAGTGCCGGCGACAAGGTGCATTTTCTACAAGTCCCTTTGCTGCGCGCCTTGCGTATCGCCACCACCGAGCCAGCCACCGGGGTGTTTACCGTGATGCGCACCGCTGAGCGCGATGCCCAGTACCAGTGGGTCGGTCCCTTGATGGAAGTGGAAACGGCGCTCTACTCCGCCAATGCCACCCAGCAACCGGTGCGCAGTTTGCAGGAAGCCGGCAGCCTGGACCGCATCGTTGTCCCGCGAAAATGGCTGGTCTACAGCTACTTGCAGAAGCAGGGTTTGAACAATCTATACGGCGTGGAAACACCCGAAAAAATGATGCGCCTGGCGCGCCTGGGCCGAACCCGTTTCGTGGTGGCGGACACCCTCTCCGCTCCCACCCTGGCGCGGGAAGAAGGCCTGGCGCCCAGTCAATTGCATTACCAAATGCCGCTGATGAAGCAAGGCACCTACATCGCGTTTTCTCCGCTCACTGATGCTCGTCAGGTGGCGCGTTGGCAGCAGGCGCTGGAGGAGATGAGCCGCGACGGACGTCTCGAACAGCTCAAGCAGCGTTGGCTCAACGACAACCCACCCCGCTGACGGTGGATCAACGCGCTCGATAACAACTATGCGCAAGGGTGTTTTTTCATCACAACGCTCCAGCACTACAGTGGGCACATCTTCTCCCCACCCTACTGGAGCAACATCATGAAAAGCATCATCGGTCTTGGTTTCGCCCTCTCGGTTCTTGGCGCTACATCCGCCATCGCCGCCCCACACGCCACTTCGCAAGTTGTTGCCGCGGCTACAGTCAGCCAACCGGCTACGTTGAACGTGAACACTGTCGGCGTTGATCACAAAGACAGCCAGGCAAGCAAACTCTACGTCGCTGAAAACCGCCCTGAGTTTGGTTCGAAGTATCAGCGTTATTGATCAACGGCTTTGCGCTGCTTGAAACAAGAAACCCCGGGTAGATCCGATCTACCCGGGGTTTCTTCGTATCAGGTGATCACCGATCCCATGTAGCAGCTGTCGAGCAGCGTGAGGCAGCGTTCGGCTGCGAAGCAGTCGTAAAACCTGTGACCGTGTTGGATCTGAAACACCGCATCGTCTGATTTCACGACGGCTTCGCCGCCGAACGCAGCCTCGCAAGCTCGACAGCTGCTACAAAGCTCGGGCGAGTCGTTCGGCGAGGGCTTTGGCCTGGCTGGCCACGTCGGTGACGGCCGTGCTTTCCCACCACATACCCCGCAACGGCGGGCCCATGGCGAACAGTCGTTGGGCAACCTGCCCATCGGCGTCCAGCACTGCGCCATCAACCGCTGCCGCAATCCCCAACGCCAACGGCCCCGGGCGAATCAGACCGCGCGCCAGCAGTTGTTGTGGTAACGGTCGGGCCACCCGGCGCCAGTCGTATTCGATACCACTGGAATTGATCAACGCCGCGCCGCTGACCACCGTGGTTTCAACCTCACCCCGACGGCGGATGCGAATGCACACCCGCCCCTTGACCGTCGATTCCAGCCCCTTGAACGACGCCGCCTGAATCCGCAACCGCCCTTCCTCGTGCAGCCGTGCCACCAGTTCGGCACTCAAGGGAGGCGAGCGATGGTGATGACTTTCCCACCAGGGCCGCACATGCCGCACGAACTGCCGACGCTGCACGTCCGTCGCCTGATTCCACAACCGGCCAATATGCGCCCGCACGGTGTCGAGCGGCGACTGCCAGTCGATCCCTTGAGCGATGGCATCCCGGCAATGCCGACGCAGTTCGCGCACCAACTGTCGAGGCGTGCAAATGCTCTGATCCTCGGCGAGAAAATCCACCCAGGCCGGCGGTTGCCGGCGCACGTGCGGCAGCAAGCCGTGACGGGAAAACACTTCGATCGGCCCGCGATGCCCGGCCTGCTCCAGCGACACCACGGCATCGACCATGGTGAGGCCCGAACCGATGATCAACACCGTTGACTGAGGGTCTAACCGGCGCATGGCCGCGATATCCCACGGATCAAGCGCTGCAGCGTTCAAGCCGCTGGACTCGGTCTGCGGCGTGCGCGCGGCAGGAAACATCCCCGTGGCCAGCACCGCATAAGCACCTTGCAACCGTTGCCCGTCATTCAGGGTCAGCAGCACGGAATCGTCGCGGGTTTGTAGATCAACCACTTCGGCCTGCACATGCTCGACCGTTGAACCATTCACCGCGCCCACCGCTTGCGCTTCCGCCAGGCGCTGCTGCACGTACACACCGAAAAGCCCCCGGGGCGGGAACAATTCGCTGATCGGCACATGCTGCTCATCCGACTCCGGCCAGCCACCCGCCGCGATGTGCTCGGTCAACCATTGGGTCAGATCGTCGGCGTTGTCCGGGTCGACGCTCATGCGTGCGGCATTGCCGTTGAGCGTGTGGCCCAACTCGACCGCGCTGTACGCCTCGCCCCGGCCGAGTTCGGCGCGCGGTTCGACCACCAGCAACGAACGCTTGCCAGGCAATCGCAACAACTGCGCCGCCAGCGTCGCCCCGCTGAGCCCGCCGCCGACGATCAGGATGTCCGCGTGGCGGATGGCGTCGGGCGCCTGTCCGCGTTGGGTTTGAGTCATGGCGTTCTCACTGGTCAATGGTTTATCTCGAAATCTCCTGAACGATAATAGGAACAGCAAAATGTCTGTCCAGTGTTGATTGGCGAACAATTAGATCACTACGTTACGCACAAACTGCACTGCCACCGCCCCATCATTGCGATAGGAATGCGGCTGGTCACTGGCAAACATGAAAAACTCACCCGCGCCAATCTGATGCGGCGTATCTCCCAGCATCAACGTCAAGCAGCCTGCGAACACATAGATCTGCTCACTCCAACCCTCCGCATCCGGTTGCGACGGATAAATCTCCCCCGGTTGCAGGCACCATTCCCACTGTTCCACTTCTCGGGTAGCGGTGGCTTTGGACAGTAAAACGGCTTTGCTGCCGGGAATCGTTCCGGCCCAGGCGACTTCATTGATGCGGCTCGGGTCGCGGGCGTCCGGGGCCTGGATCAAATCGCTGAACGCCACGTCCAGCGCTTCGGCCACGCGGTCGAGGGTGGTCAGGCTGACGTTTTTCTCGCCGGCCTCGATGGCCACCAGCATGCGGCGGCTGACCCCGGACTTTTCGGCCAGCGCGGTCTGGCTCATGTCGGCAGCATGGCGCAGGCGTCGAACGTTCTGGCTGACGTGCTGAAGGACCGAAGCCCGCGGGGTAGAATCTTTGTGCACTATATTGCTCACTTGGTGGGGTTGGGCAGTATACTGCGCAACATTCGGCGCATTGTGCGTCCCCCTCAGGTAGCGCGCAAGGTCATGACGTCGGTGAACGCCTCTCACACTTCTTCCCGTTTCTCGCGGTTCAGCAAGGCCGAATGCGTGCTGGTGCTGATCACCATGGTCTGGGGCGGGACATTCTTGCTGGTCCAGCACGCAATGACCGTCAGCGGGCCGATGTTTTTCGTCGGCCTGCGCTTTGCCGCGGCGGCGATCATTGTGGCGCTGTTCTCCTGGCGTCACCTGCGGGAACTGACCCTGTTCGAACTCAAGGCTGGCGCGTTTATCGGCGTGGCGATCATGCTGGGTTACGGCTTGCAGACTGTCGGCTTGCAGAGCATTCCCAGCAGTCAGTCGGCGTTTATTACTGCGCTGTACGTGCCCTTCGTGCCGTTGCTGCAATGGCTGGTGCTGGGGCGGCGCCCGGGGCTGATGCCGAGCATCGGGATCATGCTGGCGTTCACCGGGTTGATGTTGCTGTCCGGGCCGGCCGGTGCTTCCTTTAATTTCAGTCCGGGTGAAGTCGCTACGTTGATCAGCGCTGTCGCGATTGCGGCGGAGATCATTCTGATCAGCACTTATGCCGGTCAAGTCGATGTGCGCCGGGTGACGGTGGTGCAACTGGCGACCACCTCGGTGTTGTCGTTCCTGATGGTGGTGCCGACTCAGGAAGTGATTCCGGATTTCTCATGGCTGTTGTTGTGCAGTGCGCTTGGCTTGGGCGCAGCGAGCGCGGCGATTCAGGTGGCGATGAACTGGGCGCAGCAGAGTGTCTCACCGACCCGGGCGACGTTGATTTATGCAGGAGAGCCGGTGTGGGCCGGGATTGTTGGAAGGATTGCCGGGGAGCGGTTGCCGGCGATTGCGTTGGTGGGTGCGGGGTTGATTGTGGCGGCGGTGATTGTGAGTGAGTTGAAGACCAAGGGTAAGGCTGCTGCGACCGAGGAAGAGTTGGAGCAGGAGACACAGGGTTAGAACGCAACATTTGTAGCGCCAAGTCGATTGCCTTCGCGGGCAAGCCACGCTCCCACAGGTTTTGTGTCGTTCGCATGCATTGATATCGACACAAAACCTGTGGGAGCGTGGCTTGCCCGCGAAGGGGCCAGACCTGCTGAATACACCCCTTTGAAACAATGTGAATCAGGCTTTTCCCATCTATCTTGTAGGATTCTGCGACAGCTTGGCGTTTGGTGATCCGGGAGCTGGCACGTATGATGCTTCACAAACTTCCGCAGATTAGAAGCCTATGTCCCTGATAGTTCTACTGCTTCTGCCTTTTATCGGCAGCTGTCTGGCGGCTTTGCTGCCACACAACGCGCGTAACACCGAATCGTTGCTGGCTGGTCTGGTTGCCTTGATTGGCACCGTTCAGGTCGCCCTCTTGTACCCGCAAATCGCCCATGGCGGCGTCATTCGTGAAGAGTTTTTCTGGCTGCCCAGCCTGGGCCTGAACTTCGTCCTGCGCATGGACGGTTTCGCCTGGCTGTTCTCGATGCTGGTGCTGGGCATCGGCACCCTGGTTTCTTTATACGCCCGCTATTACATGTCGCCGGACGATCCGGTGCCGCGGTTCTTTGCGTTTTTCCTGGCGTTCATGGGCGCGATGCTCGGGTTGGTGATCTCCGGCAACCTGATCCAGATCGTGTTTTTCTGGGAGCTGACCAGTCTCTTTTCATTCCTGTTGATCGGCTACTGGCACCACCGCGCCGATGCGCGACGCGGCGCCTATATGGCGCTGATGGTCACCGGCGCAGGCGGATTGTGCTTGCTGGCGGGGGTCATGCTGCTCGGCCATGTGGTCGGCAGCTATGACCTAGACAAGGTCCTGGCCGCCGGCGATCTGATTCGCGCCCACTACCTCTACCCTATCCTGCTGCCCCTGATCCTGATCGGCGCCCTGAGCAAAAGTGCGCAATTCCCCTTCCACTTCTGGCTGCCCCACGCGATGGCGGCGCCGACACCGGTTTCGGCCTATCTGCACTCGGCGACCATGGTCAAGGCCGGGGTGTTTCTGCTCGCGCGGCTGTGGCCCTCGCTATCCGGCAGTGAAGAATGGTTCTACATCGTCAGCGGTGCCGGTGCTTGCACCCTGTTGCTCGGCGCGTACTGCGCGATGTTCCAGAACGACCTCAAGGGCCTGCTGGCCTACTCGACCATCAGCCACCTGGGCCTGATCACTTTGCTGCTGGGCCTGAACAGTCCGCTGGCCGCCGTGGCCGCGGTGTTTCACATCCTCAACCACGCCACTTTCAAGGCCTCGCTGTTCATGGCCGCCGGGATCATCGACCACGAAAGCGGCACCCGCGACATTCGCAAGCTCAGCGGCCTGATCAAGCTGATCCCGTTCACCGCCACCCTGGCCATGGTCGCCAGCGCCTCGATGGCCGGCGTGCCGCTGCTCAACGGCTTCCTGTCGAAAGAGATGTTCTTCGCCGAAACCGTGTTCATCAACGCCACGGCCTGGATCGAGATGACCTTGCCGATTGTCGCGACCATCGCCGGCACCTTCAGCGTCGCCTACTCGCTGCGTTTTACCGTCGACGTGTTCTTCGGCCCGACCGCCACCGACCTGCCGCACACCCCGCACGAACCGCCACGCTGGATGCGCGCGCCGGTGGAACTGCTCGTGTTCGCCTGCCTGGTCGTGGGGATTTTCCCGGCGCAAGTGGTCGGCCCGTTGCTGGCCGCGGCGGCCCTGCCGGTGGTGGGCGGAGTCCTGCCTGAATACAGCCTGGCAATCTGGCACGGCTGGAACGCGCCGATGATCATGAGCCTGATCGCCATGTCCTGCGGCATCGTGCTGTATCTGCTGTTGCGCAATCAGCTCAAACTCGGGCGTTTCAAATATCCGCCGATCATTGGACGGTTCAACGGCAAGCGCCAGTTCGAGCGCAGCCTGGTGATCATGATGCGCCTGGCCCGTCGGCTGGAGCGGCGGATCAGCACCAAACGCCTGCAAACCCAATTGTTCCTGGTGGTCCTCGCGGCGGTGTTCGCCGGGTTGATCCCGATGCTGCACAGCAGCCTGAGCTGGGGTGACCGGCCGAAGATTCCGGGGTCGATCGTGTTCGTGACCCTCTGGCTGCTGGCGATTGCCTGCGCCCTCGGCGCGGCGTGGCAGGCCAAGTATCACCGGCTCGCGGCCCTGACCATGGTCAGCGTCTGCGGCCTGATGACCTGCGTCACGTTTGTGTGGTTCTCGGCGCCGGACCTGGCGCTGACGCAACTGGCGGTCGAAGTGGTGACCACGGTGCTGATCCTCCTCGGCCTTCGCTGGTTGCCTCGGCGGATCGAAGAGGTGTCGCCGCTACCGAGCACCCTGCGCAAGGCACGCGTGCGTCGTATCCGAGACTTGCTGCTGTCGACCGTGGTCGGTGGCGGCATGGCGTTGCTGTCCTACGCGATGCTGACGCGCCAGACGCCGAACGACATTTCCTCGTTCTACCTCAGTCGCGCCCTGCCCGAAGGCGGCGGCAGCAACGTGGTCAACGTGATGCTGGTGGACTTCCGTGGCTTCGACACCCTCGGTGAAATCACCGTATTGGCGGCCGTGGCCCTGACCGTGTTCGCCCTGCTGCGACGCTTCCGTCCGCCGAAAGAAAGCCTGCAGTTGCCAGCCCAGCAACGCCTGCTGGCGCCCGACGTCGTCACCGACCTGGTCAACCCGCGTCAGGCCAGCGACACCGCGCTCGGCTTCATGATGGTCCCGGCGGTGCTGGTGCGCCTGCTGTTGCCGATTGCAGTGGTGGTGTCCTTCTACCTGTTCATGCGCGGGCACAATCAACCGGGTGGCGGTTTTGTCGCCGGGTTGGTGATGTCGGTCGCGTTCATCCTGCAATACATGGTGGCCGGCACTCAGTGGGTCGAGGCGCAAATGAGCCTGCGACCGCTGCGCTGGATGGGCACCGGCTTGCTGTTCGCCACGGTCACCGGGCTCGGCGCGATGGCCGCCGGATACCCGTTCCTGACCACCCACACCTGGCATTTCGGACTGCCGGTGCTGGGCGACATCCACATCGCCAGTGCGCTGTTCTTCGACATCGGCGTCTACGCCGTAGTAGTCGGTTCGACGCTGTTGATCCTCACCGCCCTCGCGCACCAATCGGTTCGGGGTCACAAAACCGCGGCCCTGCCTAGATCCGTCGCCACCAAAGGAGCCGTCTGATGGAAGAAGTCATCGCAATCGCCATCGGCGTACTGGCCGCGTCGGGCGTCTGGCTGATCCTGCGACCACGGACGTTTCAGGTGGTGATGGGCCTGTGCCTGCTTTCCTACGGCGTCAATCTGTTCATCTTCAGCATGGGCAGCCTGTTCATCGGCAAGGAACCGATCATCAAGGACGGCGTGCCGCAGGACTTGTTGCATTACACCGACCCGTTGCCGCAAGCGCTGGTGCTGACCGCCATCGTGATCAGCTTTGCCATGACCGCGCTGTTTCTGGTGGTGCTGCTGGCCTCCCGCGGCTTGACCGGGACCGACCATGTGGATGGCCGGGAGCCTAAAGAATGAATGCGATGACGCACCTGATCGCCGCACCGATTCTGCTGCCGCTGCTGACCGCCGCCATTATGCTGATGCTCGGCGAGAAACATCGCCCGTTGAAGGCCAAGATCAACCTGTTCTCCAGCCTGCTGGGCCTGGGGATCTCCGTGCTGTTGCTGCAATGGACGCAGACCACCGGCGTGCCCGGCTCGATCGGCGTGTACCTGCCGGGCAACTGGCAGGTGCCGTTCGGTATTGTGCTGGTGGTCGATCGCCTGTCGGCGTTGATGCTGGTGCTGACCGGGATCATCGGCGTCAGCACCTTGCTGTTCGCCATGGCCCGTTGGGACGGCGCCGGTTCGAGTTTCCATGCGCTGTTCCAGATCCAGATGATGGGCCTTTACGGCGCATTCCTGACCGCGGACCTGTTCAACCTGTTTGTGTTTTTCGAGGTGCTGCTGGCAGCCTCCTACGGCCTGATGCTCCACGGCTCGGGCCGGGCTCGGGTGTCATCGGGCTTGCATTACATCTCGATCAACCTGCTGGCGTCGTCGCTGTTCCTCATCGGCGCGGCGCTGATCTATGGCGTCACCGGCACGCTGAACATGGCTGATCTGGCGCTGAAAATCCCGCTGGTCCCGGAAGCCGATCGCGGCCTGCTGCATGCCGGCGCGGGGATTCTCGCGGTAGCGTTCCTGGCCAAGGCCGGGATGTGGCCGCTGAACTTCTGGCTAGTGCCGGCCTACTCGGCGGCCAGCGCGCCGGTGGCGGCGATGTTCGCGATCATGACCAAGGTCGGCGTGTACACCTTGCTACGCCTGTGGACCCTGCTGTTCTCCGGTCAGGCCGGGGCGTCGGCATACTTCGGCGGCGACTGGCTGATCTATGGCGGCATGGCGACCATCGTCTGCGCCGGCGTGGCGATCCTCGCCGCACAACGGCTGGAACGCCTGGCCAGCCTGAGCATTCTGGTGTCGGCGGGGATCCTGTTGTCGGCCATCGGTTTTGCCCAGCCCAACCTGATCGGCGCGGCGCTGTTCTATCTGGTCAGCTCGACCCTGGCGTTGAGCGCGTTGTTCCTGCTCGCGGAATTAATCGAGCGCTCCCGTTCGGCCAATGAAATGCCGCTGTTCGACGACGGCGACCTGCTGCCACGGCCGATGGAATCCCTGCAACCGCCCAAAGGCATCAACCTCGATGACGAACAGAAAGCCGTGGTCGGCCAGGTGATTCCCTGGACCATGGCGTTCCTCGGTTTGAGCTTCATTGCTTGCGCGCTGCTGATCATCGGCATGCCGCCGCTGTCCGGGTTCATCGGCAAACTCAGCCTGCTGAGCGCCCTGCTTAACCCGTTGGGGTTGGGCAATGGAACCGATGAACCGGTATCGAATGCGGCGTGGGGGTTGCTGGCGTTGTTGATCCTGTCCGGGCTAGCGTCGTTGATCGCCTTCTCGCGGTTGGGTATCCAGCGTTTCTGGACACCCGAAGAACGGCCATCGCCCTTGTTGCGCCGCTTCGAGTGCGTGCCGATCATCGTCCTGCTGGGGCTGAGCGTTGCGCTGACATTCAAGGCCGAGCCGCTGATGCGTTATACCCAGGCCGCCGCCGATGCCTTGAACAACCCGCAGCAATACGTCATGGCGGTGCTGGGCACCCGTGTGGTTCCGAGCCCGGAAGCCAGGGCGGCGATGCTGGAGGTGCAGCCATGAAGCATTTGTTTCCGGCACCGTGGTTGTCGCTGGCCTTGTGGCTGCTGTGGTTGGTGCTGAACTTGTCGATGAGCCCCGGCAACCTGTTGCTCGGCGCGGTGCTGGGGTTCTGCGCGCCATTGATGATGCGCAAGTTGCGGCCGCTGCCGATCCGCATTCGTCGGCCCGGGGTGATCCTGCGTCTGTTCTTCCTGGTCGGTCGCGATGTGCTGGTGTCGAACCTGGCCGTGGCCTGGGGCGTGCTCAACGCCGGTCGCCGTCCACCGCGCTCGCGTTTCATCAAAGTGCCGCTGGACTTGCGCGATGCCAATGGCCTCGCGGCGCTGTCGATGATCTGCACGGTGGTCCCCGGGACGGTCTGGTCGGAACTGGCGCTGGACCGCAGCATCCTGTTGCTGCACGTGTTCGATCTGGATGATGAAGCGCTGTTTATCGAGCACTTCAAGGCGACCTATGAGCGCCCCTTGATGGAGATCTTCGAATGAGCGAATTGCTGTCGAACGCGATCCTGCTGAGCCTGTTCATTTTTTCCCTGGCGATGATCCTGACCCTGATTCGCCTGTTCAAAGGCCCGTCGGCCCAGGACCGGGTTCTGGCACTGGACTACCTGTACATCATTGCGATGCTGATGATGTTGGCGCTGGGCATTCGTTATGCCAGTGACACTTATTTCGAGGCGGCGCTGCTGATCGCCCTGTTCGGTTTCGTCGGCTCGTTTGCCCTGGCCAAATTCCTGCTGCGTGGCGAGGTGATCGAATGAACGCGGAACTGTCTTTGTGGGTTGAAATTCCGGTGGCGATCCTGCTGGTGCTCGGCAGCGTGTTTGCGCTGATCGGCGCCATTGGCCTGGTGCGGATGAAGGATTACTTTCAGCGCATGCACCCACCGGCGCTGGCCTCGACACTGGGCGCGTGGTGCGTGGCGCTGGCCTCGATCATCTACTTTTCGGCGCTCAAGTCGGGGCCGGTGCTGCATGCCTGGCTGATTCCGATCCTGCTGTCGATCACGGTGCCGGTGACCACGTTGCTGCTGGCCCGGGCGGCGCTGTTTCGCAAGCGCATGGCGGGGGATGATGTGCCGGCCGAGGTGAGTAGTCGGCGCACTGAGAATCAGGGTTAGGTTTAGAGGTTTGCGGTGATTCGACTGGCCTCATCGCGAGCAGGCTCACTCCCACAGTTGATCTCTGTCAGACACACAATCTGTGTTCACTGAAAATCCACTGTGGGAGTGAGCCTGCTCGCGAAGGCGTCAGTCAGGGCAACTCAGATCCAGGCCACTGCCAACAACCCGGCCCCCAACACCACACACAACGGTGAATAAGCCCAGGTGTCGAACCGGGCGAACTTCGAGTCCTTGACCTGCTTGAAGAACCCCACCAGGTTCGAATCGCCGATCGCCCGGGCAAACATCAGCATCGCAATGGCGCTGATCACCCATTGCAGCGCCCAGTGCTGCACCGCCGGCAAGTACAGGCCGACCCGCAGGCATACCAGCATCGCGATCAACAGCAATCCCACCGCGACCAGCAACGTGGCAAACCCCGACGGCTTGAACGCCGGCCTGGGTTCCCCGCCACCCTCAGGCGATATTCGCGGGACCGCCGCCTCGCTACCCAACTTGCCACCTGCCGCCCAGTACAGGTGGATCAGGCTGATCAACAGAAAGATGGCAGCCATCCCTTGCGCGATCATCAGGCTCATATTAGACATCCAGCGTGAAATGTCGCAGCAGGATGAACCTCCTTGAACGTTTTTGTAAGGGTATTTGGTGGCGGTGCAGACTCTTTTTAACCCTGCACATGTCTTGTGGCGAGGGAGCTCGTCGGAACGCCGCACCGTCCCATTCGGCTGCGTAGCAGTCGTCATCAGAAATAATGCGTAAACCTGAAGATATGAGTTGATAGGATTTAGGGCTGCTTCGCAGCCCAGCGGGAGCAAGCTCCCTCGCCACAGGATTCACTGAAGACTGGCGGAAACCTTATCCGCCACATCCTTCGGCACCCACGCCTGCCAAACATCCGGGTGCGCCTTCATGAACGCCTCCGCCGCCTGACGTGGCGGGGTGTGTTTTTCGCTCATTTCAGCCAGCGCCTTGTTCAATGGATCGATCGGAAAATCGACCTTGCTAAAGAAATCGGCAATCTGCGGATACTGCTTCTGAAAAGGCGTGGACACGCCGATCGACAGCTTCGAGGCCAGCGAGCGAGTCGGTTTCGGATTGGGGTTGTCAGCGTCCGTCAGGGTTTTCCAGGCTTCGGCATCAAAGGGTGGCTCCTCCAGCTGGATCAGCTTGAAGCGCCCGAGCAGCGGCGTCGGTGACCAGTAATAAAACAGTACCGGCTTGCCGCGACGGATCGACGAACTAATCTCTGCATCCAGCGCCGCCCCGGAACCGCTGCGGAAATTCACATAGCTGTCGTTCAGGCCATAGGCCGTGAGTTTCTGCTTGTTCACCACTTCCGACGTCCAGCCGATCGGGCTGTTGAGGAAGCGTCCCTTGCCCGGGCTTTCCGGATCGCTGAACACATCCTTGTACTTTGGCAGATCACTGACACTGCGCAAACCGGGCGCCAGCGGCTTGATGCCCTTGGCCGGGTCGCCCTTGATCACATATTCGGGCACCCACCAGCCTTCAGTCGCCCCCTTGACCGTATCGCCCAGACTCACGACTTTGCCCTCGGCTTCAGCCTTGACCCAGACCGGACTGCGACCGGCCCACTCTTCGCCAATGACCTGAATGTCATTGTTGGCCAGTGCGGTTTCCAGGGTGATGGTGGTGCCGGGCAAGGTGTCGGTCGGCAAGCCGTAGCCCTTCTCGACGATGATCCGCAGGATGTCGGTGATCAGGCTGCCACTTTCCCAGTTCAGGTCGGCGAAGTGGATCGGCGCCTGGGCAGCGGATACCGGAAGGGATGAACTCAACACGCCAAACGTGGCCAGGGCAACGGCCAGCAACCGTCGAAATCCTTTCATGCTTTTGCACCTCGTGCTGTTCACAGCAATAGCAGGATGGCCTGGCAGAAGACCGCAAGCCTCTGAATACTCAGTCAACTGACTGTAGTAGAGGTTCCTGCTTTCGAGGGGCATGAATTACTTTTCGGAAATTTCCTGCAAGCGAGCCAGCTCTCTTCTTACCATGCTGGCGTACGCCGCCGGGCGCAGCGTATAGATCTGTGACGCCACCCAACTCAGCCAGCCTCCCTGCAGAACAGCCTTCTGCTCGAACAGCCGCCGGGCTTCGACTTGCGCACTGGCCTGGTTCTGTTCGTGGAAATCAGCGCGGGTCAGGGTCACTACTCGCCGGCCTTGAACGTGACCAGTTCGCCCTTGCGCCACTTGGCGGCTTTGGCGGTCACGGCTTTCAGGGTTTTGGTCAGGCCTTCCTGCAACTGCTGGTGGGCGGCGAAAACCATCACCACGCTATGACCTTCCTTGAACACAATCGCGTGACCGTCTGCGGTGGTGACAAAGGCGTAATCGCCCAGCCCGTATACCGTCAGTTTGATTTCACGGAACTTGATGTCGAGCTTGCCGCCTTCACGACTGGGCAATACCGAAGCAGTGAAATGATCGCCGACCTTGAGCTTGAGCCCAGGCTTGTCATCGACCACCAGTGCCTCTTCGGTGTCGATCTCGGCAATGTAAATGCCTTCAGCGTTCTGTTCGGTGATGTAAACGAAACGTGACTGGAACTGTTTAACCAGCTTTGCGCGCAAATCACCCAGCACGAACAAAGCATGCATATCGAGATTACTTACTGCCAAGGAAACATCCCCACATCTGAAAATGATGCCGCACGCAGAAAAAGCGAACAGCAGAAAAAAGCGGCCATGCCGAAGGTTTACCGTAAAACCCGGATTGAAATCCTGAGCTGAGCAGAGCGCTCGTGCCTCGCGAGGTCAGTGAGATTACTGGAATACCCCTCGCGCCGTCCTCTGTGAAAGTCGTCAGATGTTGAAGGAAAACGCCCTTCTTACAGCCAGAGGAAACCGGATTACCAACTTTAGGGAAAAATCTCTTTAAAAAAAGCACTTTTCCGACATATCGCCAGTAAAAAATTGCTTTAGATGAACACCATTCGCCCACCAGTGAGGGTGATTCTAGAGCAGCCATGCTCGCCGAGACTACCCAAAACGACGTACACACGTCGGCAAAACAATGAAAAGGACTTCACATGTGCACAATGACTCACTTCGCTTCCTCCCAAACAGAACGCGCAAACAGCTCCGTCCCCTTGCTCCCGATGCTGTTCCAGCCGCATGAGTTGCAGCCGGAAAGCTTTCTGCTGGCACGCTTTCAAGTGGTACTGGCCGGTAACGCCTTCTTCCATATCAAGGAAATTTCCACCGGCCGTGTAAGAGGTTTCCGTGGCTGCCATAACGAAGCCTGCGCCCTCGCCCGCTCACTCGAGTCACGCGTCTGACGCGTTCGTCTGCATTCATGCCAATAGACGTTTCGTCATGCCGGCGACTTAACTCAGCCGCCGGCAGGCAACTGCTGCCATACTGCCCGACCAATGAAATCCGTCCTCAGGACGGACGGCGTTCAATACAACAACATATTTTCAAGGGAAGGCAGCTACGTGACGGAATTTGATATCGGTGAGTTTTTTATCCGGGGCGAAGCCAGAGAGGTCGAAGGCGAATTCCAGGCAGTCATTGTCATGCGTCCTAAACCACCGTTGACCAAGGAGACGTATCATCAGGTCGAGAAGGATCGCTGGTTCAAGACCTCGGATGTCGCCGCCATCGCCGCCAAGGAAGCCGCCCAGGCATTGAAAACTGCCGTCGATGAAGGTGCATTGAAAGCCTGATCGTCGGATTTGCCGTCTATGCTCTCTCCTGCTTTCCAACATCGCTTTCGAACTCCTGAAGCGCGGCCCCCTCAGATGCAATGAAGCCGCACCTCAGATCGCGACCGCAAGGAGATAAAGATGGATTCACCTACCCACGACTTGAAAGGTTTGTTCGACCAGCTCGGCCTGGACTCCAGCCAGCAAGCCATCGACGATTTCATCGCCAGCCATTCCCCTTTGGCCGACGACAAGAAACTCATCGATGCCGAGTTCTGGACGCCGCAACAAGCCGGTTTCCTCAAAGAACAATTGCGAGAAGACGCCGATTGGGCGCGGGTGGTCGATGACCTGAACCTGCGTATGCACCAGGTTCACTGACCCGCCAACCTTGAGTCAACGATAAACTTGTGGCGAGGGAGCTTGCTCCCGCTGGGCTGCGAAGCGGCCCCAAGATGGGACTGCTGCGCAGTCCAGCGGGAGCAAGCTCCCTCGCCACAAAAGCCAGCATCACGCCTCTAGCGAGGACTCTCGGGCTTGTAGCCCAACCGCAATCCACCCCAATGCCGCCCCTTGAGCATGATCGGCACCGATAGGTCGTGCATCAGTTCGCCGGTGTCGCGGGTGTAGGTCTGCAACAACACGGGTTGTTGATGGCTGCCACAGCGGATGCCGGTGCGGTCGGCGAATTTGCGCTTGGTGCGGTTTTGTACCGTATCGACCTGCGCATCGCCGGTCAGCGGCTGGCTGAAAATGGTGTTGTGGGTGGGCACATAACCCTGCTGGGTGCAGGCGATGGCAAACACCAGGCCTTCATGGCGCGGCAGCAACGGTTCCTGGATCGCCGGCAAGACCTGATCGGTGTAGCGATCGAAGCGGGTCTGAAACTTGGCAGGGCTGGTGTTGGGAATTGCCTGGTAACTGCGATCGAACAGATCATCAAGGCTGACACGGCCCTGATCGATGTCCGCTTCAAAACGCGCGGCAATCTGGCTCGCGCCTTCGCGGGCCAAGTCATAAATCCGTTGGTGGTAGTCATCCAGCCCGACTTCGGCAAGACGCTCGCTGATGGTTTCGGCCTGACCTTCCATTTGCACTGCAGCCTGAGCCAGGCGCTGGGTCTGTTGGTCGCTGACCGCCAGGTCGCTGCGCATCTGTTCGATGGCGTGGAACAGGCTGTCGAGTTGTTCGCGATTGGTGTCCGCGCCCCTGGCGATTTCCCCGACCTGGCTTTCGACGCCGGCGGCCAGACGCGCAATGTTTTCCAGGTGCTGGCCGGTGTGCTCGACCTGCTCGACACCGGTGTCGAGGTCGCTGGAAAGTTGGCGGATCTGCTCCACCACTTGCGCCGTGCGCTGCTGGATATCGGCGACCATCTCCCCGACTTCGCCGGTTGCCGTCGCCGTGCGCGCTGCCAGACCGCGAACCTCATCCGCCACCACAGCGAACCCGCGACCGTGTTCCCCGGCCCGGGCCGCTTCGATTGCGGCGTTCAAGGCCAGCAGGTTGGTCTGACTGGCGATGGACTGAATCACCAGGGTGACCCGTTGAATATCGTCACTGCGCAGGCTCAGGGCCTCGATCAGTTCACGGCTGCTGCTGGCGCGCTGACTGAGCTGATGCATGCGGCTGATGGATTCAATCAATTCCGTACGCCCTGCTGCGCTGCTCTGATGAGCTTCGCTGGCCGCACTGAGGGCTTCGCGACTGAGTTTCGAGGTGGCTTGTTCGGTCGCGATCATCACTTCGGCGTTGCTGACGATTTGCGCCGCCGCGTCGAGTTGCGATTGCAGTTTGTCCGCCAGTTGCTTGACCGAAAAGGCTACGCCTGCGGCCGACAAGGCGTTATGACTGGTGGTGTAGGAAAGATCGCGAGTCAACTCGGCGATGGCACTGGCGCCGTCGGAAGGGGTTGCCTGGGGAGTGGCGCGTGAGCGCAGGCGTGGCAGCCAGATAACCAGAATGGCCAGTGGCAGGCAAAGGTAAAGCGACCAGCCACCCAGCGCCATGCCGGATAGCAGGAGCATCAGGGCGATGCTTTGCAGGGTTGGCGTCAGCCAAAGGTTTTTCGGCAAAAACACTGGTGCGGGCACTGCCGCAACCAGAGATCCGTCTCTCGTCATCTTCGTCACCCCATGGTCCTTCTAATTGTTGTGCAGGCATTAAACGCCACTATCGGGCCATTATCTATGGTCCATTAGTAGTGGGGCGTTGCAGCAGATCAATAGAAGTGCTTGGGGTTTTCGCAGGCGGCAAAAAGCATCGCGGGCAAGCCCGCTCCCACATGGTTCTCGATGAACGTGTGGGAGCAGGATTGCCCGCGATGCGGGGCGTTACGGAATCAGGCCTGACGCTGGTGCTTGTCGATCTGTTCGTGACGCTCTTGAGCTTCGATGCAGTACTTGGTGGTCGGGCTGATCAGCAGGCGTTTCAGGCCGATGGCCTCGCCGCTGTCGTCGCACCAGCCGAAGCTGTCTTCTTTGATGCGTTCCAGAGCCTGTTCCAACTGAGGCAGCATGCGCTGGTCGCGATCGATCGCGTTCACCAGCCAGGTGCGCTCTTCTTCGACAGAAGCAGCGTCGGCCGGATCGGCTGGGGTGTCCAGGCTCTCGATGGCGATGCGGTTCTGCTCAATGCGCTCATGGGTTTCGACTTTCATGTTCTGCAACAGCTCGGAGAAGAAAGCATGTTGCTCGGCATTCATGTAGTCATCCGCCGGCATGGCCAGCAACTTGTCCTTTGTCATTGATATCTCTATAAAAAAACGTGCATTAAGGCGAATTAGGGAGCATTCCGGCAGACCAGGTCTGGCCATCGGAAAGGCGCCGTTTATTCCAAGCGCCACCCGGCACTCAATTTACGAGGGCCGGCAGTCTAAGGCCGACTTGAGGCCTCAGCAACTGAAAAGACAGCGAATTTGTCCGACAAAGCCCGGAAAGTGCTCTATGGCAGCCTCTGCGGTGGTTATCGGAGTGCGTTTATAGCAAGAAATTCAATCGAGCGGCTGTATAGAGAAGACAAACGGCTGCGCCACGCGGGTCAGGCGTGGCGCATTGGCTGTCTGTTCTAAGACTCAGCGCTTGAGTTTACGCTTGTTGCGGTACTGGTCGATCACCACCGCCACCACAATAATCAGTCCCTTGATGATGTCCTGAATATACGCATCCACCCCGACAAAGGTAAACCCGCTGGCCATCACCCCGAGAATCAAGGCACCGATCACCGTACCGGTAATGCGCCCGACACCGCCGGCCAGGCTGGTGCCGCCGATCACGGCTGCGGCAATCGCGTCCAGCTCATACGACATGCCCATCCCCGCCTGCCCGGTCGCGGCACGTGCCGAGGCGACCACTCCTGCCAGGCCGGCAAGCAACCCGGCGATGCTGTAGACGATCACCAGGTGACGCTTGACGTTGATCCCCGAGGTCCGCGCCGCCTGCATGTTGCCGCCGATGGCGTAGGTGTACTTGCCGTACTTGGTGTAGCGCAGCGCGATGTGAAAGATCACCGCGACGACCAGGAAAATGATCACCGGCATGGCGCCATGTCCGATGGCCGTGTAGGAATCCGATAGCATGCTCACCGGCTGGCCTTCGGTGTAGAACCTCGCCAAGCCACGCGCCGACACCATCATGCCGAGGGTGGCAATGAACGGCGGAATCCCGGTGATAGCAATGATGCTGCCGTTGATCGCACCCGCCAGCAGTCCCACGCCGAGCCCGGCGATCACCGGAATCCATACCGGCAAGTCAGTCAGCGACGGAAACACCGCCCGGGCGAAATCCGAAGTCTGGGCCAGACTGGCAGCGATCATCGCCGACAGCGCCAGCACCGAACCGGATGACAGGTCGATACCGGTGGTGATGATCACCTGGGTCACGCCAATCGCCAGCAGGCCGATGATCGACACTTGCAAAATCATCAACACCAGGCGCTGGGAGTTCATCAGGAAGCTCTGGTCGCGCACGATCCAGCCGAACACTTCGAAGATCAGGCCGATACCAATCAGCACCAGGAAAATACTCAACTCGGTCGGAAAGCGCCGGCGACTCTTGACCGGTGCCGTTGCTGGCTTGTTTTCCAGTATCGCGTTCATAACCACTCACCCTTCTAATGAATTCCGGCACCGAATACATACCTTGTGACCTGTGATTCCCTGTGGCGAGGGAGCTTGCTCCCGTCGGACTGCGCAGCAGTCCCATTCTTTTGGGGCCGCTTCGCGACCCAGCGGGAGCAAGCTCCCTCGCCACAAGCAAGCTCCCTCGCCACAGAATCCCTGTTCACCCTTGGACTCTGCTCACCCTTGACTCAATGGCGTACGGACATACCCGAGGCCAGTTGCATGACTCGTTCCTGGGTCGCTTCGCTGCGGTCGAGGGTGCCCATCAGGTCGCCCTCGTGCATGACCATCACCCGGTCGCTCATGCCGAGCACTTCCGGCAGTTCCGAGGAAATCATGATCACCGCCATGCCTTCGCTGGCGAGGTAGGAAATGAGCCGGTAGATCTCGGCCTTGGCGCCGACATCGATGCCGCGGGTCGGCTCGTCGAGGATCAGGATTCGTGGATTGGTCATCAGCCAACGCGCCAGCAGGGCTTTCTGCTGGTTGCCGCCGGACAAGGTGTCGATGCATTGCTCAAGCGACGGGGTTTTCACCCGCAGTTTCTTGCACATGTCTTCACACAAGACCCGCAGGGCTTTCTGCTGGATGAAACCGTGGCCGGCGTAATGCGGCAGCACTGCCATCTCCATGTTTTCCAGCACCGACAGGCACGGGAACAGGCCGCTGAGCTTGCGGTCCTCGGTCAACAACGCGAAGCCCTTCTCGATCGCCATGTGCGGATCGCTGATGCGCACCACTTCGCCGTCGAGGCGAATCTCGCCACCGTCGCTCGGAGTGATGCCGAAAATCGCTTCGGCAACGTTGGTGCGGCCCGAGCCCATCAACCCGGCGATGCCGAGGATCTCGCCCGCATGCAGGTCGAAGGACACGCCTTTGAAAATACCGTCCAGCTTGAGGTCGCGCACCGACAGCAGCAGATCGCCGATGGGCTTCTCGCGAACCGGGAACAACTGGCTCAGCTCGCGGCCGACCATCATCGAAATCAGGCTGTCGCCGTCCATGCTGTCGGCCCGTTGCAGGCCGATGTAGGTGCCGTCACGGAACACCGCCACTTCATCGGCGATGGCGAACACTTCGTTCATTTTGTGGGTGATGTAGATGATGCCTTTGCCCTGGCCCTTGAGGTCGGCAATGATCGAGAACAGGTGCGCGACTTCCTTGTCGGTAATGGCGGAGGTCGGTTCGTCCATGATCAGGATGTCCGAGTCGTAGGACACTGCCTTGGCGATCTCGACCATCTGCCGTTCGGCGATGCTCAGGTTGCCGACCTGCTCCTCCGGGTCAAGGTTGATCCGCAGGCGTTCGAGCAGTTTCGCGGTGCAGCGGTGCATCTCGCGGTGGTCGATCATGTGCAGGCTGTTGAGCTGCTCGCGGCCGATCCAGATGTTCTCGGCGATGCTCATGTGCGGCATCAGGTTGAGTTCCTGGTGGATCATGGCGATCCCGGCCTGCAGCGCGGCCAGTGGCGTGTCGAACACCACCGGTTTGCCGCGAAGGCGCAGTTCGCCGGCGTCCGGCTGGTAGATGCCGGCGATGATTTTCATCAGGGTCGATTTACCCGCGCCGTTCTCGCCCATCAGCGCAAGCACGGAGCCGGGACGAACCCGCAGCTGCACGTCGGACAACGCCACCACACCGGGAAAACCCTTGCTGACGTTGATGATCTCCAGCAGGTACGGCTCATCGACAGGTGTTGCGGTTGGCTGGATACCCACCAACGGGGTGCTCGAAGCAGTCGCTGAAGCGAACATGATCAGGTACTCCATCAGCAAGGTCGCGGTGGCAACCTTGCGTGCTTATTGTTGTTATTTGGCGGACAGCCTATTTGAACGTGTCTACGTTTTGCGGGGTGATCAAGCGGTATGGCACCCACACGGCCTGTTCAACCGGCTCGTTTTTGGCCATTTTCACTGCCGTATCGATGGAGCCGTCGGCCTGACCTTTCGCGTCCTGGAACACCGAGACCGCCAGGCTGCCTTTCTTGATTGCGTTCAAGCCGTCGGGCGTACCGTCGACACCGGCGATCAGCACGCTGCCCTTGTCGACGCCGGCCTGTTGCAGGGCCATCGCGGCACCAATGGCCATTTCGTCGTTGTTGGCCACGACCGCATCGAACTTGCGACCCTGGGTCAGCCAGTCGTTGACCAGGGTCATGCCTTTATCCCGCAGCCAGGTGCCGGTCTGTTCTTGCTCGATCTTGATGTTCGGGTATTTGGCCAGCACCTCTTTGACGCCTTTGGTGCGGTTGGTGGTGGAGTTGTTCGCGAGGTCGCCCAACAGAATCACGATGTCGCCCTTGCCACCCATCTTGTCGGCCAGGTATTGCATCTGCATTTCACCGGCTTCGAGGTCGTTGGAGGCGACCGTGACCACGCCTTTTGGCAGCTTCAGGTCATCCGGGCGACGGTTGACGTAGACCAGCGGGATGCCCGCCTTGACGGCGGCTTCGGTGATTTTCCTGGTGGCGGCGGTATCCACCGGGTTGACCACGATGGCATCGACTTTCTGGCTGATGAAGCTTTCTACCTGGCTCAACTGCTTGACCACGTCGCTGCGGGCATCTTCGAACTGCAACTGGACGCCATCGGGATAGGACTTGGCTTTCTTGTCCATGGATTCGCGCAGGTAGGTCAGCCAGGTGTCATCGAACTGGGACATGCTGACGCCGATTTTCATATCGGCGAGTGCAGCGCCGCTGGCGAACATCAGGGACAAGGCCAGTGAGGCAAAACGGATCTTGGTCTTCATGAAAAGTCTTTCTCCACATTCTTGTTGGTTTTATGGATGAGGCGTGACGATTTCAGTAAGCAGGCAAGCGGTAAAAGCGTTGATGACGAGCGAGAGGCAGTTCGCTGGAAATGACTTTATTGGAATATTATTTCTATATCAACTCATTTTAGAATTTTATTCTGATTTTGTTCCATGGCTCTCAAACGGGCTTAATTCCACCACCCGATGCTGCTCGAAGCTCAGTCGCGCAGCGTCTAGAACGCGGGTGGTCGCCAGTGCATCACGGGCTTCCACAGGCAGTGGGCCACCGCTCTGTAACGCGGTTTGTAGCTGCAAATAGAACTGGTTCCAGCACCCGCGCTCCGAGGGAACGCGCTCGCGCACTTCACCCTGTTCGAACCAACCCCAGCGGCGATGCTCTTCCACGCCCCAGCGTTCACCCTCGGATTTCGGCGAAAGTCCGGCGAGCGCCGAGGCTTCTTGCCCGTCCAGGCCATCGACGCTGTAACAACCTTGGGTGCCGGTCACGCGGAATCGCGGGCCCGGTGTGTTTTGCAGGCAACTGCCGCCCAGGTGCGAGATCACCCCGCTGGCGTGGGTCAGGGACACAAAGAAGCCGTTGTCGAAGGTTTGGCCTTTTTCCAGGTAATCCAGTTCGGCGTAGACCTGTGTCACCGGGCCGAACAGCAATAACGCCTGATCCACCAGGTGACTGCCCAGATCACGCAGGAAGCCACCGCCACTGCCGTTGTTCACCGATTGCGGCGAGTAACGCTCGATACGCGATTCGAAACGGGTGACGTGGCCCAGCGCACCGGACTCGATGAGTTTGCGCACGGTGAGGAAGTCCGAGTCCCAGCGGCGGTTCTGGTAGACGCTGAGCTGCACGCCCTGGCGCTCGGCCATGGTGATCAGGGTTTGGGCTTGCTGCGCATCGGCGGCGAACGGCTTGTCGCTGACCACCGCCACTCCGTGTTCAATACCGTCGAGCACCAGCGCCGGGCGACCCTTGAGCGGTGTGGAGATCACCAGCACATCGACACGGGCTTCCACCAGTTGGCCGATGCTGTCGAAGGCCGGCACGCCGGGGTGCTCAACCGCCAGCAACCGTCGGCGCTCCGGGGAACGGGTGACCACACCAACGAACTTCGCCGCCGGCAGACTGCTGATCAGCGGAGCATGGAAAAACCGGCCGCCATGGCCGTAACCGACAAGTCCGATGCGCATGTGTGCATTCCTTCTTATTGTTCTGTAAACCGCTTATCGGGTGTACATCGTCCCTGTAGGAGCGAAGCTTGCTCGCGAAAGCGTTGTATCAGGCGACATCAATATTGACTGTGCCGCCGCTTTCGCGAGCAAGCTACGCTCCTACAGGTTTTGTGCAGGCCTTTAGCGGCAGAGTTCGCTTTTGACTCGTTCGAGCATCATCCGGTTGGACGCGTCCGGCCGGTCTTCCCAGGCGAACACCGAGACCGTGGCGATGCCGTCGAACTTGATCTCGCGCAAGGTGCCAAAAAACGCCTCCCAGTCGACTTCGCCCTGCCCGATGTCCAGATGCTGGTGCACGGTGGCCGTAACGCCCGGCGGGTTGACGATGTAGCGCAAACCCGATGAAGCCTTGTGGTTGTAGGTGTCGGCGATGATCAAGTGGCTCAGCTTGGAGCCCGCATATTTGAGCATCGAGGCAATATCGCCTCTGCCATCGTCATAGAAGAAGGTGTGCGGCGCGGCATAGAGGTAGTTGATCCACTCGCGATCCAGACCGCGAATGATGTCCACCGACTCGTTGTTGCGCTCGCAGAAGTCGTACGGATGGGCCTGGATGTCGAGCTTGATGCCTTCGCGTTCAAACTCCGGGATCAGCTCATCCATGGAGCGCATGAACTGGTTCTCGCAGACCAGCGGATTGTCTGACTGGCCGGTGAACTCGGTGTTGACCAACTCGCAGTCCATTTCCACGGCAATCTGGATTGCGCGTTTCCAGTTGCGCACCGCAGCCACACGCAGGCCTTCGTCGGCGGAGGCCCAGTGGTACATCGGTAATAAAGAAGACAGTTTGACCCCGGTGTCGCTCAGGGCTTTGCGAAATTCCTTGATCCGCGCCTTGTCGACCCGCGGGGCCTTGTAGAACGGCAGGAAATCTTCCCGGGGCGAGAGTTCGATGTGTTCGTAGCCAAGTTCGGCGACTTTATCGACCATCTTGCCCAGGGACAGGGTGCGGTACATGTAAGGGTCTAGTGCGATGCGCATTTTATTGTTCTCCTTCACCATTGCCTCAGCCTTGCCACTTTCCCCTGTGGGAGTGAGCCTGCTCGCGATTGCGGACGATCAGCCGACATTAATGTTGAATGCGCTGACGCTATCGCGAGCAGGCTCGCTCCTACAGGGGAACGGGGTTAGCCGTAGAAGTGTGGGCGGTCTGGCAGGGTGACTTTTACGATCTGGCCGCTGTTTTGGGCTTCGATGCAGCCATCCGCTGCCACCGCCGCTGCGAAGCCATCCCATGCCGAGGGACCGCCCACCTGCCCCGCTCGCACACCATCAATGAACGCCTGCAACTCGACGTCGTACGCGGCGATGAAGCGATCCTTCCAGTCCATCAAGATCGCGTTGGACAGCTTTGCCCCGCTGCGCAGTTGAACCTGCGAAGGCTCCGGCAGTTTGGCGATGCCGGTCTCCCCCACCACTTCGCACTGAATGTCGTAGCCGTACTGGCAATTGACGAACACTTCCACGTCGATGCGCGTGCCCTTGGCAGTTTCCAGCAGCACAATTTGCGGGTCTTTCAAATGCGCGAGGGCCTTGCTGCTCTTGCGCGGGAACACCACTTGCACCGAGACGTAATCGTCGTCGAGCAACCAGCGCAGCACGTCGAGTTCATGGATCAGCGTGTCGGTGATGGCCATGTCGGTCTTGTAGTTCTCGCCCACGGTCGGGTTGCGATGCGCGCAGTGGAGCATCAGCGGTTCACCGATCTGGCCGCTGTCGATCACCGCTTTGAGGGCGCGATAACCTTCATCGTACGGACGCATGAAACCGACCTGCACCAAGCGCTTGCCGTGGGCCACTTCTGCCTCGACGATTTTGCGGCAGCCTTCAGCAGTGACGGCCAGGGGTTTTTCGCAGAACACCGGTTTGCCCGCCGCAATCGCCGCCAGCACAAACTCTTCGTGGCTCGGCCCCCAAGAGGTGACGAGGATCGCTTCGACTTCCGGCGCCTTGATCAGCGCGTGGCCGTCGGGGTAGACCTCGGCGGTCAGTTTCAGGTCGGCAACCACCTTGGCCGCTTGCTGCAAATTGATGTCGGTGACGGCGACAACCTGGCTGTTGAGCAAGGTCTGGCTGCAACGACGAATGTGATCCTGGCCGATGGCCCCTGTACCGATAACACCCAGTTTCAAAGACATTTCTGATCTCCTGTTGGAATTTTTGTCGAGCAGTCAGTACTGACGGGCCTTGGCCAGTCGTTCGTTCAGGGTCTTGGCCACCGCATCGGTGCGGGCGCTGGTGGAGACTTGCGCCACGCCGACCCGCCACCACGACAGGTATTTGTGGATCATGGTTTTGGGCAACACCTTGATGTCGATCAGCGTCGATACGGTCTGCTGGCGTGCATCCGCCAGCGCGGCTTTCAGCTCTTCAACGGTGTTCACTTTGTAAGTCTTGCAACCATAGGCCGCCGCACTCATGGCGAAATCCACCGGCACGAACCCGCCATCGAGCTTGCCGGTTTCCAGGTTGCGGAAGCGGAACTCGGTGCCGAAGCTGTCCATGCCGTGTTCCATCTGCAGGTTGTTGATGCAGCCGAAGGTCATGTTGTCGAGCAGCACCACGTTGATCTTGCGGCGCTCCTGGATTGAGGTTGCCAGCTCCGAGTGCAGCATCATGTAAGAGCCGTCGCCTACCAGCGCATAGACCTCGCGCTCGGGCTCGGCGAGTTTCACGCCCAATGCGGCGTTGACCTCGTACCCCATGCAGGAATAACCGTACTCGACGTGATAGGTGTTCACGCCCCTGCTGCGCCAGCTGCGCTGTAAGTCACCGGGCAGGCTGCCGGCGGCGGCGACGATCACGGCGTCATCGGCGAGGGTTTCGTTGAGCACGCCGAGCACACGGCTCTGGGTCAGGCAGGAACCGGTCAGCTCGATGAATTCGCGCAGGACCGCCGGGTCCATGTGGTCGTTGATTTCCGGGATGAAGTCCTGGGTCTGGTAGTCGACCTGATAGAGGCGGTCGACTTCCTCGTCCAGTTGCGCCTTGGCCTGACGCGGTTGATCGCCCCACGCGGAACGGTAATCGCCCAAGGCCTCAGTCAAGGCTTGCAAGCCGGTTTTGGCATCCGCCAGCAGTTGCACGCCATCCAGTTTCAAGGCATCGCACGGGCTGATGTTGAGGTTGAGAAACTGCACGTCGGCATGCTGGAACAGGGACTTCGACGCGGTGGTGAAATCGCTGTAGCGGGTGCCGATACCGATGATCAGATCCGCCTCCCTGGCCAACAGATTCGCCGCCAGACAACCGGTTTCGCCGATCCCGCCAACGTTCAGCGGATGGCTGGACACCACCGCGCTCTTGCCAGCCTGGGTTTCGGCGAAGGGAATATCGAAGCGCTCGGCAAACGCCTGCAACACCGCATTGGCACCGGAGTATTTGACCCCGCCACCGCAAATGATCAGCGGTTTGCGCTTGCCTTTGAACAGCGCCAAGGCATCGCCGAGCATCGCTTCGGTGGCCGGACGGCGCTCGATGCGGTGCACGCGTTTTTGCAGGAAGTAATCGGGATAGTCGTAGGCCTCGGCTTGCACGTCTTGCGGCAAGGCCAGGGTCACCGCGCCGGTTTCGGCAGGGTCGGTGAGCACGCGCATGGCGTGGATTGCCGCGGTCATCAACTGCTCGGGGCGGTTGATGCGGTCCCAGTATTTGCTCACAGCCTTGAACGCATCGTTGGTGCTGATGCTCAGGTCGTGGAACTGCTCGATCTGTTGCAGCACCGGGTCCGGCTGGCGGCAGGCGTAGACATCGCCGGGCAACAGCAGCAAGGGAATGCGGTTGGCGGTGGCCGTCGCGGCGGCGGTCAGCATGTTGGCCGCGCCCGGGCCGACGGATGAGGAACAGGCGTAGATTTTGCGGCGAAGGTGTTGCTTGGCAAAACCGATGGCGGCGTGGGCCATGCCTTGCTCGTTGCGGCCCTGATGGACGATCAGGTCGCCGCTGTCCTGCTCCAGGGCTTGCCCCAGGCCCAGCACGTTGCCGTGACCGAAAATGGTAAAGATCCCGGCGACGAATTTGCTCTGGACGCCATCGACCTCGATGTACTGGTTATCGAGGAATTTCACCAGGGCCTGGGCCATGGTCAGTCTTGTTGTGGTCATAACCGATCCTTCAATACACCAAAAAACATTGTGGGAGTGAGCCTGCTCGCGATGAGGGAGTGTCAGTTGACATTGATGTGCCTGACACTCCGCAATCGCGAGCAGGCTCACTCCTACAGGGGATCTTCATTAGCCTTGGGATTTTTGTAGGTGATCCATACTTGCACCGATGGCCTGTTGGATATCTGCCAACCCATGGACGCTGTCGGCAAACGGCTCGAACGACAGGTAGCCGCTGTAACCGCTGCTGAGCAAGGTGTCGATCTGCGCGGCGTTGCCGAGGATGTCGCCCTCGCCCACCAGCACCCGGTGACCGTCGCGAATGGTCGCCAGCGGTGCCTCGGCATCCTCGACACCGGAGATGTGCACCAGCCCGGTCAGCTCGGGGAAGAACTCATGCTCGCTGGCCAAGTGATGGTGAAAGGTGTCGTGAACCAGCCGGAACACATCCAGCCCGCCAATCCCCTTGATCGCATCCACCGCCGTCCGCTTGAGACGCAGCGAGCATTCTTCGAAACCCAGCGGCTCGATGAAACCGAGGATGCCGTGATCGCGCAGGATCGGCGCCAGTTCAGCCAACGCGGTGCGCAAGCCTGAAGCGCGCTCGGCTTCACTTCGCGGGTCGGCGCGATCATTCAGCGGGCACATGACCAAACCCTGTGCACCGCAATCCCGGGCATAGGCGGCAAGTTTCAAGGCCTGCGCCCGGCGCTCGTCATTCCACACATCAAACGGATACAGCGCGTTGATCGACAGCACGGTGATGCCTTTGGCCGCGCACAACTCACGGACACGTTCGGGCGCGGTGCCGTCTTCGATTTCGACGCCCTTGAGGTCGTTGCGGATCTCGATGGCGTCGGCCTTGAGGGCCACCGCCAGGTCGATGAACGCGGACAGCGACAAACGTGGGGCGACCATACGGTTCAGGGCGAAACGCAGGGGTTTGCTCATTATTTTTGTTCTCCGCATAGATGAATTATTTGGCCGTCGGCATGCTGAATTCAGGGCCCTTGGCGATGCTGTCGGGCCAGCGCTGCATCACGCTTTTATAGCGGCTGTAGAAGCGAATGCCTTCTTCGCCATAGGCGTGGTGATCGCCAAACAGCGAACGCTTCCAACCGCCGAACGAGTGCCAGGCCATGGGCACCGGAATCGGTACATTGATGCCGACCATGCCGACCTTAATGGTGCGGGCAAAGGCTCGGGCAATGCCGCCGTCGCTGGTGAAACACGACACACCGTTGCCGAATTCGTGAGCGTTGATCAACGCCACGGCGCTGGCGAAATCCGGGACGCGGACGATGCCCAGCACCGGGCCGAAGATTTCCTGCTGGTAAATGCTCATCTCGGTCGTGACGTTATCGAACAGCGTCGCCCCGACGAAGAAGCCATTTTCGGCACCAGGCACCTTAAATCCACGACCATCGACAATCAGCTGCGCGCCTTGCGCCACGCCCTGGTCAATAAAACCTTCGACCTTGGCCTTGTGCTCAGCCGTCACCAACGGCCCCATGTCGCTGTCGCCCTGCATACCGTTACCAACTTTGAGCTGATCGATGCGCGGCAGGAGTTTGGCAATCAGCTGGTCACCCACATCGCCCACCGCAACGGCAATCGAGATCGCCATGCAGCGCTCGCCGGCCGAGCCGTAAGCCGCACCGATCAGGGCGTCAGCGGCTTGATCCAGATCCGCATCGGGCATGACGATCATGTGATTCTTCGCCCCGCCCAGCGCCTGAACCCGCTTGCCGCGCGAGGTGGCTTGCTGGTGGATGTACTCGGCAATCGGCGTCGAGCCGACAAAGGAAATCGCCTCGATGTCCGGGTGTTGCAGCAGCGCGTCGACCGCAGTCTTGTCGCCCTGAACCACGTTGAACACCCCGTCCGGCAACCCCGCTTCGGTCAACAGGCGCGCCATCAGCAAACTGGCGGACGGGTCGCGCTCGGAGGGTTTGAGAATGAAGCAGTTACCGGTGACCAACGCCAGCGGGATCATCCATAACGGCACCATCACCGGGAAGTTGAACGGCGTGACGCCGGCGCAAACGCCCAGCGGCTGACGCAGGTTCCAGTTATCAATGCCGCCGCCGATGTTGTCGCTGAACTCGGTTTTCAGCAGGTTCGGCGCGCCGCAGGCGTATTCGACGATTTCGATGCCGCGGGTCACTTCACCCTTGGCGTCGGAGAACACCTTGCCATGTTCGCGGCTGATGATTTCGGCCAGTTCATCGTGATGACGATCGAGCAGTTCCTTGAACTTGAACATCACCCGCGAACGGCGCAGGGACGATTGCTCGGACCAGGCCGGGAACGCTTTCAGGGCCGAGTCAACGGCGTCGTCGACGGTCTTCTGGCTGGCCAGCCCGACGCGCGCTTGAACGTTGCCGGTGGCCGGGTTAAAGACGTTGCTGAACCGCTCGCTGCCGCTGTCTTGCACTTGACCGTCGATGTAATGGCCGATGACCGGGGCGTCGCTCATTGTTCTTGTTCTCCGTGCAGAAAGTGAAATCAGGCTTTTTAGTTCAGAGATCGAGCAGCCAACTGTGCTGCGGATCGTTATGGAACTGCCAGACGCGCTTCGGCCCGGCCATCACGTTCAGGTAATACGACTCGTAGCCGTAGGGCACGCTGACCGGGTGATAGCCCTTGGGCACGACCACGAGGTCGCTGTTTTCCACGGCCATGGCTTGATCGATGCTGCGGTCGTCGGTGTAGACGCGCTGGAACACGAAGCCCTGGGGCGGGTTGATCTGGTGGTAATAGGTTTCTTCGAGAAAGCTCTGGTGCGGCAAATCGTCGGTGTCGTGTTTGTGCGGCGGGTAGCTCGACGAGTGTCCCGACGGCGTGCGCACTTCCACCACCAGCAGTGAATGAGCGGGTTCGGTGTCCGGCAGGATGTCGCACACGTAGCGGGTGTTGGCACCCTTGCCGCGCACGCTGCGCTTCATGCTGTCGGGTTTGATCAACCGTGGGCCGAGGCCCTTTTCGGCTGAGCCCGGTGCGGCGCAGACGGCGATCTGCACATCGCTCAGCGCCACGACTTGAGCCTGACTGCCCGGAGGCAAGTACGCAGCGAACGGCGATTTGTCTTCGAACACCGACTGGCGATCGCCGAGGTTGTCCCAGTCGAACGCGCCCTGCCCCGGTGCTTCGCCCTTGATGCTGACTCGACCGCTGAGCAGCACCAGGCACAGTTCTTTATCGCCCGCCGCCACCGGCAAGGTTTCGCCCAGGCTCAAGCGGTAAGCGGCGAAGCCGACGTATTCCAGTTCACCTTTGCCCAACTCGACCATCGTCCGGCCACGGGCGTTGCTCTTGACCAGCAGGCTCATCGCGCAATCCTCTCATCGAGCAACGCACGCAAGGTGTCGTAGCCTTTTTTCGCGTAGACGTAGCTCGGCGCCACGGCCGGGTCCTGCTCGGCCTCGACCACCAGCCAGCCGCGGTAATCGTTGGCCAGCAACACATCGAGCAGCGCAGCAAAGTCGATGTCGCCATCGCCGGGCACGGTGAAGGTGCCGTTGATGATGCAGTCCGGAAAGCTCCACAGGTTGTTGCGCGCCAGTTGCACCACCGGTTTGCGCACGTCCTTGAAATGCACGTGGCAGATGCGTTCGATGTGTTTGCGCAGCACCTGCAACGGCTCGCCGCCACCCATGTAGCAATGGCCCGAATCGAACAGCAGACCGACTTCGCTGCCGGTCAACGCCATCAGTTTGTCGATGTCGGCCGGGGATTCGACATAAGCGCCCATGTGGTGGTGATACGCCAGGCGCACGCCTTGGGACAGGGTGAAACGCGCCAGTTCGGTGAGCTTGTCGGCGTATTCCTGCCAGGCCTGTTCGGTGTGAAAACGCGGGCGTTCCACCAGTGGAATGCGCTGGCCCTGGATCGAGTCAGCCACCTCACCGTAAACCAGCACCTTGGCGCCGTTCTTCGCCAGCATCTCGACGTGACTGCCGATGGCGTCGATTTCTTCGGCCACGGAACGGCGAGCCAGTCGGCTGGAATACCAGCCGGACACCAGCGCCAGATCGTAGGGCCGCAGCACGTCACCGACGCCTTTGGCATCCTTGGGGAATTTGCCGTTGAGTTCGAAACCTTCGTAACCGATTTCCTTGCCTTCGCTCAAAGCGGTGCTCAGCGGCGTCTCGCCACCGAGGGACGGCAAGTCGTCGTTGCTCCAGGAGATCGGGTTGATGCCAATTCGGATAGCGGGCATGGCTGCACCTTTTATTGTTTTTTCTAAAATGTTCAACAGATCACCTGTGGCGAGGGAGCTTGCTCCCGCTCGGCTGCGAAGCAGTCGTAAAACCTGTGGATGCGGTTTATCTGATACACCGAGCCGGTTGATTTGGGACTGCTTCGCAGTCCAGCGGGAGCAAGCTCCCTCGCCACAAATAGCTCCATTAATCAGGTGCGTTGTTCATGCGCGGGCTGTGCGCCAGGCATCGATCAGTTCGACGAAGGTGTCCTGCACCTGGCGGATCAATCCTTCATCGTCGATTTCACCGGCCATCCACGCACGGCTCGGCTCCTGGAAAATCGTCCGGCCCACCGCAAAACCACGGCACGTCTGGCTCTGCCGGGCCTGTTGAAACCCTTCGGCCAACGCCGCCGCCGGTGCATTCAGCCCCAGCAACACCACGCCACGGCAGTACGGATCACGCTCCTGAATCAGTTCATCGAGCTTCTTCCACTCCTCAGCACTCTGCGCTTCGATCTTCCACCACGCCGGGTAAATCCCCAGGTTGTAGAGGCGTTTCAGCGCGCGATACAGCACATCCGGATGGGTCGACGGATGATCCTTCGGCGGAATGATTTCCAGCAGCAGTTCATGACCGCTGACTTGAGACGCCTGATACAACCCCTTGATCTGCGCTTCCTGCTCCAGACGCAGCATCGGCTCGTCGTCGGGATGGAATTGCACCAGGCACTTGATGATTTGCTCTTGCGGCCAGGCAATCAGGTTGCTGCCGATCGAGCGACCATGTTCGAACGCCAACGGCCGCGAGCCCTGCACTTCCACCGGCCGCGCCACCCACCAGCCACGACCGGTGGCGGCATTCAGCGAGTCCTGGCCGAAACGCTGATCAGCCAGCAAGCCAACATCGGCATCGATCCCTTGCTCACGCAAATCGGTTTCAACCCGCTCCACGGCTTTGATAAAGAGTTGCTTGAGTTCGCAGATGGCGTTGAGGTCACGACCGCCCTTGTGTGCCAGTTCCACCAGTTGCCCACGATGATCAAAGGCAAAGATGAACAGTTGCTGCCACTGTTTGCGCGGCACGCTGACCTGATGCAAACGCTGCAGCACCGCATCCTGATCCGGCCGGGTAATCGGTACCGGGCTGTTGAACAGGTAGTCGAGTTCGGCGCGGGTCGGCATCGCCGGTGCGCACGCATGGCGCGACACCACCAGACCGCCGCAGGCATTGGCCAACTGGCAGCAGCGCTCGTCGCTGGCATCTTCCAGCCAACCGCTGAGGAAGCCCGACATAAAGGCATCGCCGGCCCCCAACACATTGAGCACTTCGACCCGCACGCCGGGGTAAATCGCCCCGTCTTCAAGACGCACCGGAATCACCCCGTGAATCACCGTGCAACCCTGCGGGCCGAGCTTGACCACCAGCGTCGCGTCGCTCAGGCGCCGGACATTACGCAACGCGGTGAGCAGATCCTCCGCTCCACCAGCGATCAAAAACTCCTCTTCCGTGCCAACGATCAAGTCAAAACGCGGAAGGATTTTCTGCACATGCTGACTGACCTTCTGATCGGCGACGAAGCGGGTTTCCCCATCAGCCTTACCGGCAAGCCCCCACAGCACCGGGCGATAATCGATATCCAGCACGCGTTTGACGTTGTGCTTCTCGGCATAATCCAGCGCCTGAATGCTCGCCTTGTACACGCCGTCGGTAGAGAAATGGGTGCCGGTGATCAGCAAGGCTTTGCTGGAGGCGATGAAGGCTTCGTTGATGTCCTCGGCCCGCAACGCCATGTCGGCGCAGTTTTCGCGGTAGAACACCAAAGGAAAGGTTTCGCGGTCCTTGAGACCGAGCAGGACCATGGCGGTCAGGCGTTCCGGATCGACTTTGACGCCGCTGACATCACAGCCTTCGCGGGCCAGGGATTCCAGCAGGAACCGACCCATGTGGTCGTCCCCTACCCGGCTCAACATCGCCGATTTCAGGCCCAACCGCGCGGTGCCGAAGGCGATGTTGGCGGACGATCCACCGAGGTATTTGGCGAAGCTGGAAACATCTTCCAGCCGCGCCCCGACTTGCTGCGCATAGAGGTCGACGCCAAGGCGCCCCAGGCAAATCAGATCCAATTGACGCCCACTGGCAAAACGAGTCTGGCCCATGCTGGCTCCTGTTATTTTTATCAGCCTGCGTTCGGGGCGATGGAGGCGCCGAACACTCTTGGTGGGATGCAGACTAAAACGACCGGGACCGAACAATCAATATTTATTCCAAATAATTTTTACATGGAATATATTTTCCAATAAACTTTTACAAAAGCATTCCAGACACAGTGCATCGTTTCAGCAAACCTCACGCGCACTGCAAGCTCAAGATTTTATTTCGGCCTACCCTGTAGACTGCGCACAGCCAACCTATTGTCAGGGGACGACACAAAAGTCAGCCCTATAAGAACAAGCCAGAAGGATTCCCTATGTCCCGCACCGATCAGCCGGCTACGACCGAGAGCACGCCCGACAGCGATCTCGTCAGCCCCCCGATCAATGCCGAGCGTCTGCTGCAGCTGATCACCAACGAATACGAAAGCCTGCCGCGCCAGCTCAAACGCATCGCCAGCTACATGAGCCAGCAAAGCGACCGGATCATGGTCGACCGCATCAGCGACATCGCCCGCGAGTGCGAAGTGCACCCGTCGGCCATCGTGCGGTTCTCCCAGCGATTCGGCTTCAGCGGTTTCAGCGAAATGCAGGCCCTGTTCCGCGAGGCGTACACGCACAAAACCACGCCGGTGCAGAACTACCAGCAGCGCATCCGCAGCATGATCGCCAACAAATCGCAGAAAGCCAGCGGCGGCGACCTCGCCCGCGAGTGCATCGATGCGACCCTGTCCGGCATCGAGCGACTGGGGCAGGAACTCGATGACGAGGCTTTCGACAAAGCCGTGGATCTGGTGGTGAATGCCGACAACATCTACGTGGTCGGCGTGCGCCGCTCGTTCGCCGTGGCCGATTACCTGGTCTACAACCTGCAACACACCAACAAACGCATCCACTTGGTCTCCGGCCTCGGCGGCAGCTACCGCGAGCAGATGCGCAGCGTGCGCGCCAACGACCTGGTGATCGCGATCAGCTTCACGCCCTACGGCAAGGAAACCCAGCACTGCCTGCGCATCGCCCAGCACAACCAGGCGAAAACCCTGATCATCACCGACAGCAGCCTGTCGCCCCTGGCCAAACGCGCCAACACCGTGCTGCTGGTCAATGAAGGCAGCTCGTTCGCCTTCCGCTCGTTGAGCGCGACCTTGTGCCTGTGCCAGGCGCTGTTTATCGCCGTGGCCTATCGACTGGAATTGAAGGTCGACGAGATTCACGAACAGGTCGGTTTCGAGGATTAGCCCAGCGCCGTTTGCAGGTCGCTGAACCTCAGCTAAGGTAGTCCATCCCGACATGGACACCTGAAGGAGCGGCGCAATGAAACTGATCGGCATGCTGGATTCGCCCTACGTGCGGCGCGTGGCCATTTCCGCCCGGCACCTGGGCATCGACCTGGAGCACGAATCGGTTTCCGTGTTCCGCCACTTCGAACACTTCCAGCAGATCAACCCCGTGGTCAAGGCGCCGACCCTGGTGCTCGACGATGGCGAGGTGTTGATCGACTCAACGCTGATCATCGACTACCTGGAAGCCCTGGCCGGCCCCGGCAAAAGCCTGATGCCCAACGACCTCAAGCAGCGACTGCGCGCATGGCGCCTGATCGGGCTCGGGTTGGCGGCGTGCGAAAAGTCAGTGCAGCTTTACTACGAACGCAACCTGCGCCCTGCCGAGATTCAATACCAGCCTTGGGTCGAGCGGGTTGAAGGGCAACTCGCCGCAGCCTATTCGGCACTTGAACGCGAGCTGGAAAAACAGCCTCTGGCAAACGGCGCCTTGATCGGGCAAGACGGCATCACCCTCGCCGTCGCCTGGAGCTTCACCAACCTGGTGACACCGGACCAAGTCGACGCCGAACGGTTTCCTTTAATCGCCGAATTCACCGCGCAGGCGGAAAAGCTTGAGGCCTTCATCAGTACCCCGATAACCTGACCGGCCCCCTCGAACGGACCCGACCATGACCGCCGCCGAACAACCCGCCCCGGCGCTGAAGGAAATCTTCAACGCCGAGCGCCTCAAGCACATCGCCACCGAAATGACGGCGGTCTACCCGGCATTCAACGCCAAAGCCTTCCTGAAAATGGCCAACGACGGCCTCGCCGACCTGTCGATCATGCAACGCATGGCCCGCGTCAGCGAATGCCTGCACGCCGTGTTGCCGCTGGGTTATCACGAATCCCTCGAAGTGTTACGCGCCCTCGCCCCCCGCCTGAACAGCGGATTTGTCAGCATCTCGCTGCCGCATTACGTGGCGATGTATGGCGCGCATGATTTCGAGCGCTCGATGGACGCGCTCAAGTACTTCACCGCGTTTGGGTCGGCGGAATTTGCGATTCGGTATTTTCTGCGCAGCGATCTGGAGCGGTCGTTGGCGCTGATGCAGGCATGGTCTCGGGATGAGAATGAGCATGTGCGACGCCTGGCCAGTGAAGGCAGTCGGCCACGGTTGCCGTGGTCGTTTCGGTTGGAGCAGATTCAGAGTGATCCGACGTTGGCCGCCGGGATTCTGGACAACCTCAAGGCGGATGACAGCCTTTACGTGCGCAAGTCGGTGGCCAATCACCTTAATGACATTACCAAGGACCATCCGGAGTGGGTGTTGGACTTGATTGAGGGGTGGTCGCTGGAGAACAAGCACACCGCGTGGATTGCCAAGCATGCGTTGCGTAGTTTGATCAAGCAGGGGAATCAGCGGGCGCTCGCGATTATTGGGGCTAGTGGTAAGGCGGAGGTTGAGATTGTTGGGGTGAAGGTTGAGCCGGCGGTGATTCGGTTGGGGGAGAAGATTACTTTGTCGTTTGCGGTGAAATCCACGGTGGCGGAGAGTCAGCGGTTGGTGATTGATTATGCGATTGATTACGTCAAAGCCAATGGCAGCACTTCGGCGAAGGTGTTCAAGCTTAAGGCGTTGACGTTGGCTGGTGAGGCGACTGAACGGGTCAGTCGTGGGCAGCAGATAAAGGAGCTGACCACTCGGAAGCACTATGTGGGCAGACACGCAGTGCACGTCCTGGTGAACGGCGAACGCCTTGCCAGTACGTCATTCGAAATTCTCGTCTGAGACATGCTGCTCTTCTGTAGGAGCGAAAATTGCTCGCGATGGCTTCAGGCCTGACCTAGCGCGTTATCGCAAAAAATGAACCTTTCCTTTTCGCCGTCCGATTCGAGTCGATTGCAGGGCTTCGCGATAGGCAACAATCGGCTAACGGCGGACGTTAACCCGGGAGTGGTTCCGGTTGGTCCGTCGATGCGCCTGCGAAATTTGGGGCGATTCATCTGATGGGTTTCACGGCCTGCTGAGTAATGGTATTTTGACATCCTTAAAAAACTCCGACGGAAGGGAGCAGGATGAATATCGCGCAGAGCCTAGGTCTAAAGGGAAATCCTTTTGAGCACTATAATGCCGAAAAAGAACCCGACATCGCTGCTTACGCGGTTCGGCCTCCTTACCTAGAAACGATTGCACAACGTGCGGTTGGCCTTAGTTCTTTTATATTATTTGGAGACCGTGGTGCCGGAAAGAGCGCCACGAGGCTAACTGTATATAAAGAAGCATGGGAGGCGGCCGCCAGAGAACCCGAGATTGCTCAGCCGTTTATCGTCAACCTTACCGACTTCGGTCAAATTCTTGATAAATTCAAACGCGGCCAACTGAAAGACAAAGATATCTGCACCCTTGCTGCATTTTTTGTTATTGAACAAATGTTCGCTTGGCTTTCTTCATTAGAAGATGAAGATCGCGAGAAGCATCTGAACGATCTAGACAAGCATGACAAAGCATTAGTTTTAGCTTTGCTCGAAGGTTTATACTTAACAACCCCAGAAATGGATAGAGACACGTCCACATCGGAGGCATTCAAATTACTCGGCAGTGCATGGACCACCAAGAGCAAAGTTTGGATTGCTAGAAGATGGGGATCTGTAAGCAACATCTTTGCAGGACTGCTCCACGTGTTTGTCAAAAACAAGGTTGATGAGAGCCTCGACATTAAAGATTCTGCTGAGCGCATATTGACCAGCTTGGTTAGCGATTCCGCCAACACACCCAGAGCAATTCTTTCTAAATTAGTTGAACTTAGTCGTATGTTTGGCTTTACAGGAGTGTGCATTCTTGTTGATAAGCTCGATGAAACCAGCGAAACCGACAATTCCGTAGAGGCTACTGCGCGCCTTATCCATCCTTTACTTGCAAACATCCAGCTCCTTGAAGTAGACGGATTCTCGTGGATGTTTTTTGTCTGGGGCAATGTCGAAGATCATTTCAACAACAAGTTAAAAATTCGACTAGATAAAATTGCCAATGCCAAAATTGTTTGGACAGCCGAACAACTTCAACAGATGCTAGACCGAAGAATTGAGTTCTACTCTGAAGGCATGACTAAATTTTCTGATATATTCGCCGAGGATATAAGCCCCGAGCTTATATTCAAGCAATTCTGCGCATTATCCTAACGATCCCCCCGAGAAATAATCAGATTAATGGACACCCTGTTTAGGGAGCACGATGCTCGCGGAAGTGAAGCTCCTCCCAAAATCGACATAATCTCGATCGAGTTAGCTCAAGACAAATACGCGAGAGACACTATTCAAACCTGGTACAAAAAGGACACACTGTTTCAGCTTTATCGTCTTGGAAAAACGACCTTTATAAACAAAGACGTTCAAACAACGTTCCGGATAGGTGACCAAGGCGCACGCAATAAGATCACAAAGTGGAGCGATGTAGGCTTAGTCCGTCAGAGCGGTTCCGTGCCCGGCGACTCAGGAGGAAAACCCTCCTTCTTATACGAAGTATCAGATCCCAGAGTAGCTAGAATTATCGAAAGAGGGCTTGATGAATTGGTGGGGGCTTCCTTAGAAACAACGGGTAGTAAGGACGAAGATTACATTTCCGACGATGCTGAAGCATAATTTTCATAAGTTGTACCCATAACTCAAGCCCTCTTGGGCAAAAAAAAGAGAAGGTTTTATTTATCCGCACCCTTCTGGATAATAAATCCGTCCCACTCTTCAGGACCCAGCCATCTTTGTATCGTTTTTAAACAGGCAAAAATTTTCACTCACCTATCGCCTGTGACTTTACAAAGACGGCATCAAACATGCAGAAATCCCCGGCTTGTTTTTAGCGTGCTTAGGCATGATTGAGAGAATATATTCGCAGAGCAACAACACTAGTTAAGGAGTGCCTAAATGACGGATAAATTATTTTTTATATCAAATTGCCCTAGATGCGGCCATTATGGAAAATTCAAAATATTAGCGAGCAGCACTGAAAACGAACCTCCCGTAATAGAGAAATTCCATCATGATCAATGGCTAACTTTTGATTTCGGCCTATTTTCAATCTCCTCATTTTGCGAAAGCTGCAAAAATTTTGTGTGCGCAACTGTATCTGTTAAAAATGATGAAATTAAAAACTCAATTGCAACTCTCAAGGACTTTGCCGAGACCGATCTACAGATTAAGAGCAACCGAGACCTCTTTATAGATTTCGACGTCCCTATTCTTCCACCACCACAGAATTTTTCTTCGCCACAAATTATTGATATTCGAGACCTGTATGCACAAGCGAAGAAATGCTATAGCTTGCAGGCATGGGATGCGGTGGGAGTTATATGTAGGAAAATTATTGATATTGAATCAATCAAAATGTGGGAATTGCGCCATCCAAAAAGAAAACCCGCAAATCAACTTGCCGACCGACTCAAAAAACTGTTATTAGTGGGTTTTAGCCAAGATAGCGATGCCGACATAAGAGACCAGCTTGACCACAGCAAAATCGAGCACAGGATTTTTTATGATATGCATAACATAAGGTTAACTGGCAACGACGCCGCACACAGCTTGTTTATTTACCACAGTGATGAAGCCGAAGCCGCCCTAATTTACACCGAGAGCTTCATTGACTTATCTGAGCAGTGGGCCTCTTCTCTTCAAAATAGCAGCGGATAATTTTCTAACAAATTAAATGCTGCCAAATCTGATGCATTCCGCGTTTAGTATTCATCCGACATTGCCGTAAAAGGACAATTTCATATTCACGGCGCCAACTCCAAAAGAAAAAAGCAGGCATCTATTTCCAAGAAAATAAATCCGTGCACTTTCTTACTTGCTGAGACTCAGAAAAGTGAAGCCTGACGCTTTGGATTGAGCACCTCGACTGGGATATCGTAGAGAGCGCTCATTCCATTGCGAAAGTCCTTGATGCCGCCGTAGCTAGGATGGCGAATCGCAACCACCTCAATTCCGAACCGACTGGCGTAATTGAACGCATCCTGCCCAATCGCTACCACGCGACGAACCTTTAGCCACTTGATCAGCATTTCATTTAGTACGTTGACCTGCTGAAGTTCACGGGCCGTGAATTTGCGGTTGGTGAACGGATTTCCTGGCTCATGTGGATGAAACGGGAAGACGTTCCATAACATGGGGGGCAGATCAACCGCTCTCAATACTGACCAAATCTCAGAGGCTGTGCGTTCCGCAAGAGCCGGACCAACGGTCGCCTGCTTGAAGTCTGAACCCGGATATCTCTGAGTCATCTCGGTGAGGTGGTATTCATCCGTCAATGCAAGGCCTGTCCGTCGCCCGCCACGATAGCCGAGGTCGCGCCCCATCCAAATCGTGTCTACGCCAATCTCTGCTGCGGCTTTTAGATAGCCACGCAGATTGCGACAACGCGCCGACACGGCGTCTGAACGGTCGTGGATTGGACACTTGTCAGCGTATGGGTTGAATACGTTGTCCAGCTTCAACTTAGACAGGGCATTCACGAAGGTTGTAGGGTTCATTGCTGCTCGTTCTTTACAGGAGGTTCAAACGCATTGTGTGCTGATAAACGCCAGCGATCACAGGGTTTTCCGCAGTGTGTCTAAAGTCTCGGAGGACCTGAAAGCACATCAGTATGACTATTTCCTACTGCCAGAGCTTGCATTTTTTCAACCTGGAGCCCCGGATCATGCTCTAAATCTGCTTAAGGACGCCGCTCTCAAGGTCGCCTATTTGGGCTTTGGAAGTTATCGTCCTGGCGTAGTGAAAATTCAGGTCGCAATACCTCCCGCGATGATCATCGCCCGAGCGGTCCTCATTCTCATGAGATGGAACACTTACTACCAAAACCAGCAAAATCCCTCCGTATCGACATCGATCAGCATGACTACTAGTTTAGATAAAATTTAGTGCAAATATTTTGCATTAATTCAACAAACTTTACAGTAAGAAATAGCATCAACAGCCTGGTAGCCGTATAAGCGCAGCGAGCAAAACTCCAGAGCCCACCCTTACTTCCATGAGGCTGGTCGGCTTCGATAGCCACAGGCATCAAGTGATTTAAACCAAGTGTCCACCTCGGCCCTAAACATCTCCGAAAATTTAGATCGGTAGTTCCGGGCTGGGGGATAGAGATCCTCGCCTTGGAAATCACGTAGATGTGGAGGTATCGTGAGCGCATTGGTACCCCAATAAACGAACTGCTCTCCGATAAGCACATTATCGGAACCAAGATCCCTTTTTAAATTCGCTTGGTTAGTATGTCCGTCATCAAAACTGTGATGAGAGTCTTCTTGGACCCACGAATCGTTCACGACGTGGTAAATATTATCGCCATACGCCATGCTTTTACTTGAGTACAAATTAGGCCTTTTTATTCCGTACCTCTCGTCATCCCAATATTCCTGAAACGACATTTTTCCGGAGACTCTCATTGCGAAAATGATTTTTCCCACCCGGTTCAATTTCACGCTGCCACAGCCGACCACAATATCGCCTATCTGGGCTGCTTGCCTGATTTGCGGCTTGCATGTTCCTAACGTGCAGATACCATGAAATGGGTTAGGCGCGAACCCATAATCCCTCACGAGCTTATATGAAAAGACTTTTGGTACTCTGTTCATTGACACTTGACTCGGTCTATACCGCGTTTAGGGCTAGGAGTACCATCAGGCCGCTCCCATACTTTTTGCCCATCGATCACTTTATCCAATTGAGGGCTGTCTATAGTTAGGACGGAGCTGGCAATGTCATCAAATATTTGCGGTAGAGAATCAACGTTTTCAGCGACAGCAACAATGTTTTTTCCGGACGTGCCTGCATGACCCGCAGCGGCCGCCAAGCAGTCATTACCTTCCTCTGGAATGAGAAAAAAGCAGATAGCTGCATTGTCGATGCAGCTTCTAATTTCGGCTGGAACAACACCTTTCGCTTGTGCTACCTCCACGACTTCCTGTTCAGCCTCGGCAGTGCAAACATCGAATCCGGCCTCGCCGAGCTTATGGGCGATTGACTTTGCTTCGGCCTCCATTCCGATCGTGAACACGATGCACGCTTTTTCATTGCTCATAATAAGGACCCTCTTCAAACACCTGGTGTCGTTGTTTTTGTTTTTTGCTCAATGGCGATCAGTGATTCGCTTAAAGTTTACAGTGCGTAATCAAACCGCCCAGAACTAGCATACCGTGATGCTGTGCAATACTTAGCCCAAGGAAGGCTCCTACTCATCGTCATCACCCTCACGAAAGCTGATTGTGTGATCGTCAAAGTCAGCGGTGATGTACCCTTTTCTAGAGTGCGAGAGCTTTCGAAAAATATCAAACCCGTCCAAGATCGCTTTCTCCCACTGCCACAATGCACATCGTTCGACTTCATAACCGCGTACGAATTCTTGAATTGATTTCAACAGGTCATAGTCGATGTGATCGACCTCCTTAAATAAATCGCACTCGAGCCCACGGCCAAAAATGAACGTGGCCACACCTTCTTCTATGAGAATCGCCCTGGCGCCGTCTTGGTTTTCGTCCAAGTCTGGAACACTTTTACGCTTCAGGTGAAGAAGAGCTCGCAGTACAGGCGACCAGCCAAGATGCACCGCGAAAGTGATATGGAATACATCGTGGAAACGATAGTCATCTCGCTCCATTTTGTTGTCGGTCAGGCGGTCGCCAATGATAATTTTGTTGCATTTTTGAATGACGTACTGCTTACCACCAATGTTCTCTTCTGCGATGAAAAACTCTAAATGCGGAGGCAGCCTTTCATTTTTTGGCATAGCTGCATCAATTTTGGGCGGGTAGATAACTTCCCCAGGCCAGCGGCTGAACGTCTTCTTGAGGTTTCCAATTGCGGCTGCATCCATATCCACGCCAGCGGAGTCTGCAGCAGCGACCAATGCTCGGAAAATATCCACCAGATGTGCAGATAACTTGTCGCGATTTTTTGTGAACGTATCATTTTTGAAATCGTTCAACAGGTCCCCTACGCAACCCGCGAGCGTTAAAACTTGCGCGCTAAAAGCCTCTTCCGTGACAGGTTCATCAATCGGCCTCTGCATATCACCAAATACAAGGTTTGGCTCCTCATGTTCAACGACGTCCCAATCTTCGATCTCTCGATTGACCCGTTGGGATAGCACGGCTAAATCCAGGTGGGCGCGGGACGCAAGGTTAGAGAAGTACCAAAGGACGTCCCCAAGCTCCTCGATAATAATGGCATTGTACCTTTTGAAAGCGGCCCGATCTCGCTGCCTTTTCTTAAGTGCGCTCAGAAGACTGCCGACCTCACCGAATAGCCCCAAGATCGTAAGCTCCAAGCCAGTATCAGGCAGCTTGTCAGTCGTTTTGGCTATTTTTTGATAGGTGCTGATGCTAATTGTGCAGTCGTCGCCGACCGCTGCAGGAAGAACTACAAACTGTTCGGGTGCTTGAAGTGAATCGGAAAAATTGCCCGATTTAGAAAAAGTGTTGGCGTCCATGCAACCCTCCGGAAGAAGTATCGGTACAAAACCGTGAGAAACTCCGGCTGTCCCTTTGACATCATCATGGGGTATGAGAACTGAGTTGCACAAGCCCCCAGAATTGGTCGAGCGGTGTGACTAATAACATTAAAGTTTCCGAGTACTCTGCCATCTTGAGCTTCTTAGAGAACAACAGCATCCTGTGCAGGTCGCATTTGGTCTTTTAAACCTGCTCACGAGTGCCTCTTCTGGCCCGATAGCTGCCAGTCCTGATTCGATTTCGCCCGAAAGCTGAATCGTGCATATGAATGCGGAGTTACTACTCCCACTGTGACGGCGGACAAACCGGCCGTCACAGAGGGTTTCTACTTACTCCTTCACCTCAACCTTATCCAACGCCTGATTCACCGCCAATTCCCCCAACATCACCACCTGCGTGATCCCCAGCAGCGTCTTGCGGTGTGAGTTATCCAGCAACGCCGCAAAATTGCTGAGCATGGTGGTAGCCGAGCCCAGTGATTCGCTGGCGTTGGCCAGCAGGGATTCGGTGTCGTATGCCGGGTTGGCGAGGAACATGGGTTCGGGTTCGTGGGTGCTGGCCATGATGTTGGCACCTGGGTTGAGGTAGTGGTCGAGGGCGCGTTCGGCGGCTTCGTGGAGTTTTTTGGAATCGAGGGATTCGTAGGGGGATGCCGGATCGGTGTCCGGTGGGTTTGGTGTTGGTTTGATCATAGATGAAGCTCCCATCGCAAATTTAAGGAGCCATCACCCTCGCTACCAAACGAAGAGTGGCGGCCATGCATGGGTTGGTAGACCGGTTGCGACAGGAAACCCGGCGCTCACAAAGGAGCCCCACGCATGACCACCATAAAGCAGCGCCCAAAAAAGGAGACTGTGAAAGGTGTCGCCATGCGACTGTCACAAGCGGGCTACCAAACCCGATCACTGTTTTTCAGTGACCGGGAAACGATATAGCCCGCCCCACAGGCGCACAAGCCGGCGGATTCTGGCGTACGCGTAGGTAATGACGCAAGGCGTTGTAGCCGTTGGGACGTAACACTGAGTGTCTTTAAACGTGAGCCTTGAAACCTGTTTAAGTGCATCAACAGTCGGGTAAAAATCCTAGGCTGAAATTGATGTTGTTAGATCTGACGCCATCGCGAGCAGGCTCGCTCCCACAGGGGATTGTGTTAGGCGCGGGGGCTTGGGGCGGCAATTAGCACGTCCGGTTTATGGCTGGCGCCGGGTTCGGGGGTATCGCTGGCGCTGGTTGATGGGATTACTGGATCGGCCGGGCAGCATGCGGATCAGGGTGTTGTCGCGGACCCAGTAGTGATGGAACAACCCTGCCGCTGCGTGCAAGCCAATCAGCCAGTAACCCGCGCTGCCAAGCAGTTCATGCCAGTACTTGAATTGCTTAGCCAAGTCCGGATCAGCCGTAACTGGCGATGGCAGGAAGAACTCGAAATAGGGCATCGGCTTGCCACCGGCCGAGAGCATCAGCCAGGCCAATAACGGCGTGGCGATCATCAATACGTACAACGCCAGATGCATGAGATGCGAAACGCCGGTCTGCCATTTAGGAAGCGCCGGGGTAATCGGTGGCCGAGGCGTCAGGCGTCCGAGTAGACGCACCCACACCAAGGCAAAAATGCTCAAGCCAAAGAGGCCGTGCAGCCCGAGGAACATTCCCCTCAAGGCGTGGCCCTTGGGCAGCAGGCCTTTGATTTCAATGCAGGCATACACGCCCACAAATAACGCCAGCATCAGCCAGTGCATTGTGATCGACAGTTTTCCATAGCGTTGTGCGACTGAATCGCGGGTCATAAAGGGCCTCGTGAACCTGATGGCCGGCTGCCGAGTCATTCGTGCGGCCGGGGTCCGGTGTGTCACCGCACCGACGGGCCACACCCTGCCCGCCCAGTCTTAAGGCAATCTGAAGACTGCGTCGGTCGCTCTTTTTTTCACCTTCAGACTCCGTTAAGAAATGCCTCCGATACTCCTCCCACACTGACCCGGGAGGCGCATTCCAATGCCCGATTTTGAATGGAATATTCCTCTACCCCTGCGCTTCGGCCAGGCCGAAACGCCGCCGATGAGTCTGGCCAGAGCGTTGCCGGACGACGTCGAGCGTCCTGTCTTCGAAGCCTTTATCCAGCAACGTTTTCGTAAGGCTCACGGCGCTGATATTCGTCATTTCATGCCGGAGTTGTTTGGCATGGGCAATGCCTCGGGCACGCTGTGTGCGGTGGCTGGTGTACGGCTGGCCAACGTCGAATCGTTGTTTCTCGAGCGTTATCTGGACGAGTCGATCGAGCCGCTGATCAGCGCTGCGGCTGACCGCCCGGTGGATCGCGCCGGCATCGTTGAAGTCGGCAACCTGGCCGCCAGCGACACTGGCAGCGCGCGGATGAGCATCATCGCCATCACTTATTTGCTGGCCATGGGCGGTCTGGAATGGGTGGCGTTTACCGGCAATATCGGGCTGGTGAACAGCTTTCATCGCCTGGGCTTGAAGCCGGTGACGCTGTGCGCGGCCGACCCGAAGCGGCTGGGGGATGAGCGCCAGCACTGGGGCAGTTATTACGAGAGCAAGCCTTGGGTGCACGTCGGCAACATCCGCGCCGGTTTCATTCATTTGCGCAACATCGGGATGTTCAATCGCCTGGGGTTGCCGACGTCCCTTGAGGAATCCAGCCATGTCGCCTGAAACCGAGCGTTTCAAACAGACGCTGCGCAGCCATGCCCAGCGCAAGACCCACGCCATCGCGTTGTGGGGTGATCAGCTGAAAGTGGATTACGCGACGCTGTATGCCGAAGTGGTGTACCGCCAGCAACGGCTGCGCGATGAGAAGGTCAAGGTGATCGCGCTGGCGTTGGACAATGGCGTCGAAGCGATGCTCTGGGACCTGGCGGCGCTGTTTGAAGGCCTGACGTGCCTGACGCTGCCGCCGTTTTTCAGCCCGGCTCAACGTGCCCATTGCCTGGAACAGAGTCAGGCGGAACGGGTGATTGCGGAGCCTAAGCTGGACGATGAATTGCAAACGGCCGGGTATGAGAAAAGCGGTGAGTTCTGGCGCCGTACGTTCAGCGGCCCGAACCGGATGCCTGAAGGGACCGCCAAACTGACGTTCACTTCCGGCACCACGGGAACGCCCAAAGGCGTGTGCCTGAGCGCCGAGAGTCTTTTAACGGTCGCTCGCGAACTCAATCAGGCCAGCAAACCCAGCGATCCGCAGCATCATCTGGCGCTGTTGCCCTTGGCGATTTTGCTGGAAAACCTCGGTTGCTATGCCGCGTTGTATGCCGGGGCAACGTTGAGCTTGCCCAGTCAGAAAACCCTCGGGATTCAGGGGGCCAGCGGTGTTGATGTGCCACGGTTGCTCGGTTGCCTGGCGACCCGTGCGCCCGAGAGCCTGATTCTGGTGCCGCAGTTGTTGCTGATGCTGGTCAGCGCCGCCGAGCAGAAAGCCTTCAGCCCCTACTCTTTGCGTTTCGCCGCAGTGGGTGGCGCGCGGGTGTCCGAGGAGTTGCTGCATCGTGCGCAACGGATCGGCATACCCGTTTATGAAGGTTATGGGCTGTCGGAATGCGCCTCGGTGGTGTGTCTGAATCGGCCCGAAGCACGCCGCCCCGGCAGTGTCGGCCGGCCCCTGCCCCACGTCGAGATTCGCTTGGCGGAGGACGGCGAAGTGCTGGTCAAGGGTTCGACTTTGCTCGGTTATTTGGGCGAGGCGCCGCAAACCGATGAATGGTGGCCGACGGGCGATCTCGGCGAGTTTGACGCCGATGGTTTTCTCTACCTCAAGGGGCGCAAGAAGCATCAATTCGTCACCAGTTTCGGGCGCAACGTCAACCCGGAATGGGTCGAGGCCGAGTTGACCCAGCGCCGCCATATCGCCCAGGCCTTCGTCTACGGCGAAGCCATGCCACGCAACCACGCGCTGCTCTGGCCCCATCGCCCGGCGTGCACCGACGGTGAACTGGCCGCCGCCGTCGCCGAGGCCAACGAGGCCTTGCCCGGTTACGCCCAAGTCCATCACTGGACCCGTCTCGATCAACCCTTCTCCCCCGCCAATGGCCTGCTCACCGCCAATGGCCGCCCGCGCCGTGACGCCATCGTCGAGCGCTACCGGGCGCAACTGACTGAATCTGTATTTTCCGAGGAATCCGCATCATGAGTTTTTTCGACACGCTGCAAGAAGCCACGCAACACGAACGCCATGAACTGTTCAATCTGCCGGTCATCCGCGATGCCCTTGAGGGCAAGGTCAGCCTGGACAGCTACCGGGCTTTTCTCGCGCAAGCTTATTACCACGTGCGCCACACCGTGCCCTTGATGATGGCCTGCGGTGCAAAATTGCCGTCGCGCCTGGAATGGTTGCGTGAAGCGGTCTGCGAGTACATCGAGGATGAATACGGCCACGAACAATGGGTACTGAATGACATTGAAGCCTGCGGCGGGGACAAGCACGCAGTGCGCGACGGTCGCCCCTCCCTACCGATTGAATTGATGGTCAGCTTTCTCTACGACCTGATCGCCCGCGACAACCCGGTCGGTCTGTTCGGCATGGTCAACGTGCTGGAAGGCACCAGCATCGCCCTGGCCACCCACGCCGCCGGCAGCATTCGCGAGCGTTTGGCGTTGCCGGAAAGCGCCTTCAGCTACCTGAGTTCCCATGGCTCGCTGGACATCGAGCACATGCAGACCTATCGCCGGTTGATGAACACCCTCGACGATCCAGCCGATCAGGCGGCGGTGATTCACGCCTCCAAAGTGGTGTACAGGCTGTACACCGACATGTTTCGTGGCTTGCCGCGCGACGGGGAGACTTTGCATGCAGCTGCATGAAGCTCGCGTGGTGCTGACCGGTGCCAGCGGCGGTATCGGCTTGGCGATCACCACCGCCCTGTGTGCCAACGGCGCCCGGGTGCTGGCGGTGGCTCGGCATCAGGAACCACTGGCGCCTTTGCTTGAGCGCTATCCGCAACACCTGTGCTGGGTCGGCGCGGACCTGACCGTGCTGTCCGACCGACGCAAGGTGATGAGCGCGGCCGAAGCGATTGGCGGGGTCAACTTGCTGATCAACGCTGCCGGGGTCAATCACTTCGCCATGCTCGAACAACTGGAGGACAGCGACATCCACGCCATGCTGGCGGTGAACATCAGCGCGCCGATCTGCCTGACCAAAACCCTGCTTCCGCTGCTCAAGCAAGCCGAGAGCGCGATGGTGGTGAACGTCGGTTCAACCTACGGTTCCATCGGCTACCCCGGTTACGCCAGCTATTGCGCCACCAAGTTTGCCTTGCGCGGGTTTTCCGAAGCCCTGCGCCGGGAACTGGCGGACACCCGGGTCAGCGTGCTCTACGTCGCCCCGCGCGCCACCCGCACGAGCATGAACAGCCCGGCGGCGCAGGCGTTGAACGATGCGCTCAAGGCCAACGTCGATGATCCGCAAACCGTCGCCGCCGCAGTGATGCATGCAATTGCCGGTGACCGCCGCGACTTGTATCTAGGCTGGCCGGAGCGCTTTTTCGTGCGCCTCAACAGCCTGCTGCCCAATCTGGTGGACCGGGGCTTGCGCAAGCAATTGCCGCTGATCCGTCGCCTGAGTCAAAAGCCCGACAACGAGAACCTCAAACCATGAAGAAAATCATCGCGTGCCTGCTGCTGGGAGCCCTGAGCCAAAGCGTCTGGGCACTGGAGCCCGCCGACCAGCAACGCCTCCAGGGCATCCAGCAAAGCTGGGCGCACATTCAATACGAAGTGCCGGAGGCGCAACGCACCGCAGCATTCGAGAAGCTGGCAGCCCAGGCGTCCGCGTTCACCCAGGAACGCCAATCGGTGGCGGAAGCGTGGATTTGGTCCGGCATCGTCAGCAGCAGTTGGGCCGGTGCGCAGGGTGGGCTCGGTGCACTGAGCAAAGTCAAAGCGGCGAAAGTCGATCTGGAAAAAGCCATGGCGCTGGACCCCAAAGCCCTGCAAGGCTCGGCCTATACCAGCCTCGGCGCGTTGTACGACCGCGTTCCCGGCTGGCCCATCGGTTTCGGTGACTCGGACAAGGCCGAGCAGTTGCTCAAGCAGGCCTTGCAACTCAACCCGGACGGCATCGATAGTCTGTACTTCTGGGGCGATCACCTCTACCGTCAAAAACGTTACGGCGAAGCGCGGGCCGCGTTGCAAAAATCCCTGCAAGCCGCCCCAAGGCCAGGCCGGGAAACCGCCGATGCCGGGCGGCGCAAAGAGATCGAAGCGTTGCTGGTGGACGTGAACAAGAAACTCGACTGACAAGGAGCTCGTGTGCGCTTATTACTGATCGAGGACGACGTGGCCCTCGGCGAGGGCATCCATCAAGCCCTGGGCCGCGAGGGTTACACCGTCGATTGGCTGCAAGATGGCACCAGCGCCTTGCATGCGTTGCTCAGTGAAACCTTCGACTTGGCGGTGCTCGACCTCGGCCTGCCGCGCATGGACGGGCTTGAAGTGCTGCGGCGCTTGCGTGACAGCGGCTCCAACCTGCCGGTGCTGATCCTCACCGCGCGGGACGCGACCGAAGACCGCATTGCCGGGCTGGATGCCGGGGCCGACGATTACCTGATCAAGCCCTTTGATCTGGCGGAACTGAAGGCTCGCCTGCGGGCCTTGTTGCGCCGCAGTGCCGGCCGCGCCCAGGTGCTGATCGAGCACGCCGGCATCAGCCTGAACCCCGGTACGCAGCAAGTCAGTTACCTGGGCGAACCGGTGGCGCTGACGCCCAAGGAATATCAGTTGCTCCACGAATTGCTCTCGCCGCCGGGCCGGGTCATGACCCGCGATCACTTGATGCAGTTGCTGTATGGCTGGAACGAGGAAGCCGAAAGCAACACCCTGGAAGTGCACATTCATCATCTGCGCAAAAAATTCTCTACCGACCTGATCCGCACCATTCGCGGGGTCGGTTACTTGGTGGAGGAACGTCGATGACGTCGATCCGGCGCCGCACCCTCACGCTGATCATTGGCTTGATGCTGGTGGGGGTGGCGGTGATCAGCCTGTTCAACCTGCATGACAGCAATCACGAAATCGCCGAAGTCTATGATGCCCAACTCGCTCAAAATGCGCGGCTGTTGCAGGGCGTGATGCGCATGCCGATGGCCAGCAAGGAGCACGCCGAACTGTATCAGGCCTTCAACCAGGCGCTCGGCGAAGCGGAGCCCAGGGTCGACGGCCATCCCTACGAGTCCAAATTGGCTTTTCAGGTCTGGAACCGCTCCGGTGAAGTGCTGGTGCACACGGCCAGCGCGCCCTCCTTCAACTTGCCGCCGACCAAACCCGGCTTCAGCGACGTGGTGGACCTGAACAACCGCCACTGGCGTGCGTTCCTGCTGGAAGACAAACAGAATGACCTGAGAATCTGGGTTGGCGAACGGGACGACGTGCGTTCGGACCTGGTGGACCGGATCGTGCGGCATACCTTGTGGCCCAATGTGCTGGGCAGCCTGATTCTGGCGGCGATGATCTGGATGGCGATCGGTTGGGGCCTCAAGCCGCTGGAAGACATGGCGGCGACTTTGCGGGCGCGGCACAGCGGTTCGCTGGAGCCGCTGCAACTGACGCCGTTGCCCAGTGAACTGGAGCCGATGCAAGCGGCGCTCAATCGCATGCTCGCGCAGATTCAGGAAGTGCTGGGCCGCGAGCGGCGCTTCATCGCTGACGCCGCCCACGAAATGCGCACGCCGCTGGCGGTGCTGCGGGTGCATGCGCAAAACCTGCTGGAGGCTGGCACTGAACAGGAGCGCCGTGAATCCCTGGAATTCCTGATCGCGGGCGTTGACCGCACCAGCCGTCTGGTCAATCAACTGCTGACCATGGCCCGACTCGAACCCAAAGGCATCGCGCCGGTGTTGCAGCGCATCGACCTGGCCGCCACCGTGCGCGACAGCCTCGTGCAATTGACGCCGTGGTTGCTGAGTAAAAACCTTGAGCTGGCTTTTGACGTTACCGATCGCCCCTTTGAAGTGGTGGCCGACGCCGCCGCCATCGACATCGCCCTGAACAACTTGATCAGCAACGCGGCAAACTTTTCCCCCGAACACGGCGTTATCACGGTGCAGTTGAGTCAAGCGGACGGGTTCTATTCGCTGAGCGTCGAGGACCAGGGCCCCGGCATCGACGAAGCGGATCGCGGGCGATTGTTCGAACGTTTCTACAGCCGCGGGAATGTTCATGGAGCGGGTTTGGGCCTGACCATCGTCAACACCATCGCGACCCGGATGGGCGGACACATCACGCTGGCCAACCGGGCGGAAGGTGGGTTGCGCGCGACGCTGTCCATTCCTGATAGCCAGCCGCGCTATCCGCTGCAGCGCACCACGCGCGAGTTGCCGCCGAATGCTTGAGTTATCCCTAACTGGGGCTTGCGGTGTGAGTTCTTCAGTAATCCTCGCCTGAATGCGGTGCGCCAGTTCCGACGCCATCGCGAGCAGGCTCACTCCCACAGGGGCCGGTGTCGACCACAACACTCGCGAACGACGCCAAATCCATGTGGGAGCGAGCCTGCTCGCGATGGCGGTGGCACATCCAGCCTTGAAGTCATTGCCATGCCACTTTGCAAGCCGTTTACAGTTCCCTCACTTTTTAGCACTCGCCAAATAATGCGCCACCAACGCATTGGCATGCCCATGCCCCATCTCATGTTTATCCTTCAGCCAAGCCACCATTTCCATATGCTTCTTGCCACTCACGGTTCCCAGCAGATCCAGCCAATGGCTGATCGGCTGGCCGTACTTTTTCTCGATTGACGGAAAGTACGACGCCGGGCCTTTCACTTTTGTCTCTTCGCTCATGCTGCAAGCTCCCTGTTTCGCGACGGAGTGTCGGATAACGCTCCTTGTCGTCACGCCTAAGATTGGACGCCAAGTGTTAATCCGGCAACCACCCTGCCCCGCCTTCACTCGACCCGCCTCGTCATTGCGAACAACTCAGCGGTGTTGGCTGGAGCCTGTCACTTCAACTCTCCATTAAGGGTACCAATCGCCTTATAAGTCTTCTGGCTCGGGGGCATTATTGGATCGGCGGGGAATCGGTAGTCGCTGAAGCCCTGCATTACCTTTTGGTCGATTGCGCCATTACCCGAACTTTCCAGCAACGAGATCGCAGGCACTACCGAGCCGGGGGTATATACCAGCTGTACTTGAACACGTTTGCTGGCAGGCACCGGCGTGTGCTCCGCCGCCAGGCTCTCCTTGATGGCCTCGCTCTTTTTTCTGACGCCGTCCTGCACGCGGCTAGCGAAGACGTAGTTGTAGCGCTGTTGCTGTTCAGTTGACAGGGTCAGGCCTTTGGCGCGCATCCGTGCCACGCCTTCCCATGAGGCGCTGTCGATGACCCCGGCGGAATTCAAGTAATGCTTCAGCGCACCCTGGAAGTCCTGGGGGCCACCTATGCCGTACTCCATGAATTCAGCCAGTTTGACTTCATTGTCGGGAGCCCCCGGTTTGGCGACGGCACGCTGATAAAACTGTCGGGCCTCAACCAGGTTGGGGGGCCCGCCAATGCCTTTTTCCGCCATGCGGCCGAGTTCGCCATAGGCCCTCGGATCTGCGTCGGCCAAGGACTGATAGATAGCCTTGGCTTTCGGTATGTCCTGGGGCACACCATGGCCATTCTCGTAAAGACTGCCGAGGATCGATCTGCATAAGCTATCGCCGCTTTTGCTAAGTTCCTGGATATAGGCGGCCTCCAGCGCGTTGGTGGACTCATGACCCCAGTAACCAAAGCAACGCAAGCCGGGGGAAACTTTATTGTCCAGACCGCTTGGAAGGAGGATGGATTGGCATCCTGCAATGAGGGCAGTGAACGCCAGTAAAACAACAGCCTTGTTCATGTCTTGCTTCCTTTGAAGTCGTAGCCTTTTTGCTCGGACGGTGGAAAGGCCCGGGTCAGTCCTTCTTGCTCGCGAGTGTGTCTTTCGCGCCCGGCCCGACAACGGCGATCAACTTAAAACTCTTCAGGCCCGGGGGCATTATTGGATCGGCGGGGAATCGGTAGTCGCTGAAGCCCTGCATCACCGTTTGGTCGATGGCGCTAACGCTGGAACTCTCCACAAGCGAGAAACCGGGCACTAACGAACCGAGGGTGTATTCCAGCTGCAATCGAACCTGTTTGCCGGCCGGAATTGGCGTGTTCTCCTTCGCCAAGACGTCCTGAATGGCTTCGATCTTTTTTCTGAATCCGTATTGCACGGTGTCGATGAAGCGATCGTTGTAGCGCTGTTGCTGTTCGCTCGTGAGGGTCAGGCCTTTCGCGCGCATCCGTTCCATGCCCTGCCATGAAGCGTCGCCGACGAACCCGGGGGCGTTTAGGTAGTGCGTCAGCGCGCCTTCGAAGTCCTGTGGACCACCGATGCCTTCCTCCATGAACCTGGCCAGTTTGGCTTCAAGGTTGCTGTTCAAGGGTTTGGTGACAGCGAGTTGATAAAACTGTCTGGCCTCAACCAGATTGGGCGGACCGCCGATGCCTTCTTCCGCCATGCGGCCGAGTCGGGCATAGGCAAACAGGTCTACTTCGGCCACGGACAAATAAAGGGCCTTGGCTTTCAGTATGTTTTGGGGCACGCCATGGCCAATTTCATACATTTTGCCGAGGGTCATAGTGCATATGGTGTCGCCGCGCTTGCTGTGATCGTGGATGTAATCAACCTGCCATGAGTTGAGGGGGTCGTGAAAAAAGTAATTGGCGCAGCGCAGATTTGATTGATCGTCCGAATCGTTGAAAGGGGCGATGGGGTGGCATCCTGCAATGAGGGCAGTGAACGCCAGTAAAGCAACAGCCTTGTTCATGAAGTGCGTCCGTTGAAATCGTGTGAACTTCATCGGCCGTCATGAAGAAAAAATGAGTTACCTGATGTGGGTGTGTAGGAGCGAGGCTTGCCCGCGAAGAACGAATAAGCGGTGTGTCAGGCTTGGCGCCTTCGCGAGCAAGCTTCGCTCCTACAGGGGATTGCGTAGACCGGTTAGGTTGGGCCTAGCAGTAAGGTTTGTTCGCGTTCGCATAGCTCCACCACGTAATCCCACATCACCCGCAATCTCACGGACTTGTGCAGCTCCCGCCGCGTGCTAATCCAGTAACTGCGCTCAATGCTCTCATCCGCAAACAACGGCACCAATTCCGGATCGGCGCTGGCCATGTAGCACGGCAAAACGGCAATCCCCAATCCCGAGCGCGCCGCTTGTTGCTGGGCGATGACGCTGGTGCTGTGGAACACCACTTGCGGGTTGCGGCAGAAGCTGTTGAGGAACATCAGTTCCTGGCTGAACAGCAGGTCGTCGACGTAGCCGATCCAGGCGTGGTGGCCGAGGTCTTCGCGGCTGTGCAGCGGGGGCGCCTTGTCGAGGTAGGCCTGGCTGGCGTAGAGCGCCAGGCGATAGTCGGTGAGTTTGCGTGTGACGAGCATGTCGGCGGCCGGGCGTTCGAGGTGGATGCTGATTTCGGCTTCGCGGTTGAGGATGCTGACGAAGCGCGGCACGGCCACCAGTTCCACTTCCAATCCCGGGTAGCGCTCGAACAGGCCGTTCATGCGGCTGGCGAGGAACATGATGCCCAGCCCTTCGGTCACGCCGACGCGGATTTTGCCCAGTGGCGCGGTGGATTGGGTGATTTCCTCCTGCGCCAGCAACGCGACGTTTTCCATGGCTTCGGCGTGTTTGAGCAGCGCTTCGCCGGCCGGCGTCAGTTCGTAGCCCTGGGCGTGCTGGACGAACAGCGCCGTGCCGAGGCTCTTTTCGACGGCCTCGATGTGTCGGGCGACGGTGGCGTGGGTGGTGTTCAAACGGCGGGCGGCGGTGAGCAAACGCCCGCTGCGCTGCAACTCGAGAAAAAACCGCAGGTCATTCCAATCAAACATGAGTCGTCCTTGGGGCTACGCTGGGTGAGGCGCTGTCTGAAAACGCACAGCGGCTGCGCAAAAACTAACATTCTTTTGACGAAAGCTAACAACTAGGATGACCGACAACAAGAACAACAATACGAGGTCAGGGATGCAGACTTCCCTTGATGAATTCGACTACATCGTGGTCGGCGCCGGGCCGGCCGGGTGTTTGCTGGCCAATCGGCTGTCAGCCGACCCGCAACACCGCGTATTGCTGCTCGAAGCCGGCGGCCGCGATAACTATGCGTGGATTCACATCCCCGTGGGTTACCTGTTCTGCATCGGCAACCCGCGCACCGACTGGTGCTTCAAGACCGAAGCGCAACCCGGCCTGCAAGGTCGTGCCCTGAGTTACCCGCGCGGCAAAGTGCTGGGCGGCTGCTCGTCAATCAACGGCATGATCTACATGCGGGGCCAGGCCGGCGACTATGACGGTTGGGCCGCCGATGGCAATCCGGGCTGGAGCTGGAACGACGTCCTGCCGCTGTTCAAGAAAAGCGAAAACCATTTTGCCGGTGACTCGGAATTTCACGGTGCTGCCGGGGAATGGCGGATCGAGCGTCAACGGCTGTCGTGGCCGATTCTCGACGCGTTTCGCAGCGCTGCCGAGCAAAGCGGCATCGCCAGCATCGATGACTTCAACCAGGGCGATAACGAAGGCTGCGGCTACTTTCAGGTCAATCAGAAGGCCGGGATTCGCTGGAATGCGGCCAAGGCGTTTCTCAAACCGATCCGCAACCGCGCCAATCTCACCGTGTTGACCGATGTCGAAGTGGACCGTGTGCTGCTGGAAAATGGCCGGGCATCGGCGGTCAGCACGCGCTATCAAGGTCAGGCGAAAACCTTCAAGGCGCGCAAGGAAATCGTGTTGTGCGCAGGCTCCGTCGGTTCGCCGAGCATCCTGCAACGTTCCGCCATCGGCCCTCGCCCGCTGCTTGAAAAACTGGGGATCGGCGTGGCTCATGAGCTGCCCGGCGTTGGCGGCAATCTGCAGGATCATCTGCAATTGCGGCTGATCTACAAACTGGAAAACGCGCGCACCTTGAACCAGATCGCCGGCAGCGTGTGGGGCAAGATGGGCATGGGCCTGCGTTATCTGTACGACCGCAGCGGCCCGCTGTCGATGGCGCCGAGTCAGCTCGGGGCGTTCGCCCGGTCGGGGCCGGAGCAGACTTCGGCCAATCTTGAATACCACGTGCAGCCGTTGTCGCTGGAGCGGTTTGGCGAACCGTTGCACGCCTTCCCCGCTTTTACGGCGTCGGTTTGCGATCTTAGGCCGCAGAGTCGTGGACGGGTGGAGATTCGTTCTGCCGATCCGCAGGAAGCGCCGTTGATTCAGCCCAATTACTTGAGCCATCCAGAGGATTTGCGGGTGGCCGCCGATGCCATTCGCCTGACCCGACGCATCGTCGCCGCGCCAGCCTTGCAAGCGTTCAAACCGGTGGAGTACTTGCCCGGTGACAGCTTGCAAACGGAAGAAGAATTGCACGAAGCCGCGGCGCGGATTGGCACGACGATTTTTCATCCGGTGGGTACCTGTCGGATGGGCAACGATGTGGATGCGGTGGTGGATGCCGAGCTTCGCGTTCACGGGGTTCCCGGTCTGCGCGTTGCTGATGCGTCGATCATGCCGCGGATTACCTCGGGCAATACCTGTTCGCCTACGCTGATGATTGCCGAAAAGGCTGCGCAACTGCTGCTTACCACTACTGTTGACACTTCCCCTGTGGGAGCGAGCCTGCTCGCGATGACGGTGTGACATCCAACATCAATGTTGACTGATGCTCCGCCATCGCGAGCAGGCTCGCTCCCACAAAGGATCGCGCTGGATTTACGGACGTAGAAAATTACCCGCTGCAAGGAACACGCAACACCAGTGGAACAACAAAAACAATCACTGTGAGGGATACCGATATGTCAGAACATGTTCAGCCGCTGGATGCCGCGCGCAGCGTCGACACCAGCCCCGACACCCGCAAAGTCATCTTCGCGTCGTCACTCGGGACGGTTTTCGAGTGGTACGACTTTTTCCTCTACGGCGCCCTCGCGGCGGTGATCAGCAAACAGTTTTTCGCCGGGGTCAATGACACCACGGCGTTTATCTTTGCGCTGATGGCCTTCGCCGCGGGCTTCATCGTGAGGCCATTCGGCGCGTTGGTGTTCGGACGGCTGGGGGACATGATCGGGCGTAAATACACCTTCCTCGCGACCATCGTCCTCATGGGCCTGGCGACCTTCTGCGTGGGTTTGCTGCCGACCTATTCAAGCATCGGCATTGCCGCGCCGATCATCCTCGTGGTGCTGCGCATGCTTCAGGGCCTGGCCCTGGGCGGTGAGTACGGCGGCGCCGCGACGTACGTCGCCGAACACGCGCCGATGGGTAAGCGCGGCTTCCACACCAGCTGGATTCAGTCCACTGCGACCCTCGGGTTGCTGCTGTCGCTGCTGGTGGTGCTCGGTTGCCGCTACTTCACCGGTGATCAGTTTGAAGTCTGGGGCTGGCGGATTCCGTTTCTGTTTTCCATCGTGCTGCTGGGCATTTCGACCTGGATTCGTTTGAGCCTGCACGAGTCGCCGGCCTTCGTGAAAATGAAAGAGGAAGGCAAGCTCTGCAAGTCGCCGCTCCGCGATTCCTTCGGTAAATGGGAAAACCTTAAAGTCGTGCTGATTGCCCTGTTCAGCATCAACGCCGGGCAAGCGGTGACCTTCTATGCGGCGCAATTCTACGTGCTGTTTTTCCTCACCCAGTTCCTGAAAATGGACCCTGCCCTGGCCAACAGTCTGCTGATTGTCAGCGTGATTATCGGCGCGCCGTTTTTCATCTTTTTTGGCTGGCTGTCGGACAAGGTCGGGCGCAAACCGGTGCTGATGATCGGCCTGCTGCTGGCCACCGCCCTGTATTTCCCGATCTTCAAATCCATCGCCCACTACGCCAACCCGGCCATCGACCAGGCCAGCCGTCAGGCACCGATCACCGTACTGGCGGACCCGGCCACCTGCACGTTCCAGTTCGACCCGGTGGGCAAGGCGAAATTTGACAGCCCGTGCGACAAGGTCAAAACCTTCCTGGTGAAACAGGGCCTGCCCTACCGCAGCGAAGCCGCGCCGGCCGGTAGCGGCGTGCAAGTCAGCGTCGGTGACGTGAAACTGGATGGTTTCGACGAAGCGGCCTTGCGCGGTGCGGTGACCCTGGCGGGCTACCCGTCACAAGCCGATACGCAACAGGTCAACAAGACCATGATCGTGGCGCTGATGGTGGTGCTAATCATCATTTCCGCCATGTGCTACGGCCCGCTGGCGGCGCTGATGGTCGAACTGTTCCCGACCCGCATCCGCTACACCTCGATGTCCCTGCCGTACCACATTGGCAACGGCTGGTTCGGCGGGTTCCTGCCAACGGTGTCGTTTGCGTTGGTGGTGTATACCGGGGACATCTTCTACGGGCTGTGGTACCCGGTGGTGATTACCGCGGTGAGTCTGGTGGTGGGGATGATCTGTTTGCGTGAGACCAAAAACGTGGATTTGGATACCAACTGAGTCCACCGCAATCCCCTGAGGCCTCTGGCCTCTGTGGCCTCTGTGGCCTCTGTGGCCTCTGTGGCGAGGGAGCTTGCTCCCGCTGGGTGGCGAAAGCCACCCCAATCCAGCCAACTCGATTGATCTGACACACCGAGGCGGCTGTTTTGGGCCTGCTGCGCAGGCCAGCGGGAGCAAGCTCCCTCGCCACAGGGTAAGCTCAACGACATCGGCAGCCCCGCCATTCCACCGACCGAGGCACCATGATCATTTCATCCGCATCCGACTACCGCGAGGCAGCACGTCGCAAACTCCCGCGTTTCCTGTTCGATTACATCGATGGCGGGGCTTATGCCGAGCACACGCTCCGGGCCAACAGTGCCGACCTGACGGGCATCAGCCTGCGTCAGCGCATTCTGAAAAACGTCGAAACCCTGAGCCTGCAAACCACCCTCTTCGATCAACCGCTTTCAATGCCCGTCATATTGGCGCCGGTCGGTCTGACGGGGATGTTCGCCCGCCGAGGTGAAGTGCAGGCGGTCAAAGCGGCGGAGAACAAAGGCATTCCCCTGTGCCTTTCAACGGTGTCGGTGTGTTCGATCGAGGAAGTCGCGGCGCAGAGCCAGCAATCCATCTGGTTTCAGCTGTACGTGCTCAAAGACCGGGGCTTCATGAAAAATGCGCTTGAGCGTGCGAAAGCCGCCGGGGTGAAAAACCTGGTGTTCACCGTCGACATGCCCACACCCGGCGCCCGATACCGGGACGCGCATTCAGGCATGTCAGGTCCTTTCGCCTCATCGCGGCGAATGCTTCAAGCCATGACCCGACCCGACTGGGCGTTCAACGTCGGCCTCATGGGGCGGCCACACGACCTGGGCAACATTTCGAAGTACCTGGGCAAAGCCGTCACGCTCGAAGACTACATGGGCTGGCTGGCCAACAATTTCGACCCTTCGATCAGCTGGAGCGATCTGGAGTGGATTCGTGAATTCTGGAAAGGCCCGATGATCATCAAGGGCATCCTCGACCCTCAGGACGCCAGGGACGCGGTCAACTTTGGCGCGGATGGCATTGTGGTGTCGAACCACGGCGGGCGGCAGCTCGACGGCGTGCTGTCCACCACCAAGGCATTGCCGCCGATCATGCAGGCGGTGGGCAATGATTTGACGGTGCTGGTCGACTCGGGTATTCGCTCGGGGCTTGATGTCGTGCGGATGCTGGCCATGGGCGCGAAAGGCGTATTGCTGGGGCGATCCATGGCCTATGCACTGGCGGCCGATGGTCAACGCGGGGTGGAGAATATGCTGGATATTTTCGCCAAGGAAATGCGCGTGGCCATGACGCTGACGGGGGTGACTTCGATTGGTCAGATTGATGAATCGACGTTGGTCGAAGCGGTACGAATGGGCTGAACACTGACGCTGAAAACGCCCCTATTCCCTGTAGGAGCTGTCGAGTGAAACGAGGCTGCGATCTTTTGATCTTGTTTTTACAAAAGCAAAGTCAAAAGATCGCAGCCTCGTTTCACTCGACAGCTGCTACAGGGGGCCGCCGTGGCATTTTCGCGAAATCTCACTCAACGTCTTTGAGCAGCTCAAACGTCACCTGATCCGGATAGAACGCCACATAACCGCGAATCTGATCCACCGACACTTTGGGCTCCTCATAGCGCCACACCGCATTAGCGCCCTCATGTCCCGGGATCTGCAGGCTGTAATAAGTGGCATCGCCCTTGTACGGGCAATAGGTCGTGTGGTCGGTACGGGCATAATACTGTTCGGCAATGTCCTCCCATGGAACGTAATACACCGGAGGATAATTGGCCTCGAGCAGCACCAGTGCGCGCGAGGAGGCGGCCACCTGAATACCGTGAAACTTCACCAACAGGATGCCCGGCTGCTCGGCGATGGTGATGACAGGACTGGGACCGTTGCTTTTCATGGAATACGTTCCTCATGACGGTGATGGACCTGTGGGAGCGTGCGGCGCGGCGATAGGTCGCGCAGCGGCCCCAAAACCTGAGACCACGAATGTCAGGTATAACTCAAAATTCGACATCGCGACGGCCCCGCGGCCGAACGGGGCGTTTTGACTGCCGCAAACATACGCAACAGCTTTGCTGTACATCCATACAGATAATGATTGATCCATTGCTCATCACCGGCCATTCTGTGCGCCTCTTGCACACTTGATGAACGATGGTGGTTATGCAGCTGTACCTCTGTGAAAAACCTTCCCAGGCCAAAGACATCGCGGCAGTGCTCGGCGCCAAGCGTCGGGGCGACGGTTGCTGGCTGGGAACGGATGTCACGGTGACCTGGTGCATCGGCCATCTGCTGGAAACCGCGCCACCGGATGCCTACGACGCGCGTTACAAGCGTTGGGTGCTGGCGGATCTGCCGATCATTCCGGAAAAATGGAAGATGACGGTCAAACCGCGCACGGCCAGCCAGTACAAGGCGGTCAAACGCTTGCTCGGCGAGGCGGATGAGCTGGTGATTGCCACCGACGCCGACCGTGAGGGCGAGATGATCGCCCGGGAGTTGGTCGAGCATTGCCGCTATCGCGGACCGATCCGGCGACTGTGGCTGTCGGCGCTGGACGATGCGTCGATCCGCAAGGCGCTGGCGGCGCTCAAACCGGGGGCCGAGACCTTCAGCCTTTATCATTCGGCGTTGGGACGTTCCCGGGCCGACTGGTTGATCGGGATGAACATGAGCCGGTTGTTTACGCTGCTGGGGCGGCAGTCCGGTTATCAGGGCGTGCTGCCGGTGGGCCGGGTGCAGACGCCGACCTTGCGGCTGGTGGTGGATCGCGACCGCAGCATTGCCGATTTCGTGCCGGTCGCCTATTGGGCCATCGACGTGCAACTGTTGCACGACGGCACGGCGTTCACCGCCCAGTGGCGCGCGGCATCCGACGTCTGTGACGATCAGGATCGCTGCCTGAATCAGGCGCTGGCCCAGCAAGCGGCCGCTGCAATCAGCAGCGCGGCGAGTGCCCGGGTGATCAAGCTGCGCACCGAGCGGATGCGTGAAGTCGCGCCGTTGCCGTTCGACCTGGGCACCTTGCAGGAAGTCTGTTCGAAGAAGCTCGGGCTTGGCGCCCAGGAAACCCTCGACATCGCCCAGGCGCTCTACGAAACCCACAAGGTCATCACCTACCCGCGCAGTGATTGCGGTTTCCTGCCGCTGAGTCAGCACAGCGAAGCCCCGGGCATTCTCGCCGCGCTCCGGCAGGCCGATCCGTCGCTGAACGTCTTGAGCGATCACCTGGAGCCACAGCGCCGCTCACGGGCCTGGAACGATGCCAAGGTCACGGCTCACCACGGCATCATTCCGACGGCGGCGGCCAAGCATCTCGATCGACTGGTGGGCAAGCAACGGGCGGTCTACACCCTGATCCGCGCGCGCTATCTGGCGCAGTTCCTGCCCAACCATGAATACGACCGCACCCAGGCTGACTTCGACTGCGCCGGTGAAGCCTTGCGTGCCGTCGGCAAACAGATCGTCGAGCCCGGCTGGAAACGTGCCCTGCCCGAGGCGCTCGCGCCGGCGAAGGGTCGCGAGGCACCGGCACCGCAAACCCTGCCGGCCTTGGCCAAAGGGCGTGACTGCGCGGTGGCCGATGTGAAGCTCAAGGACCTCTGGACGCAACCGCCCAAGCCTTTCACCGAAGGCGACCTGATCAAGGCGATGAAGAACGTCGCCAAACTGGTGGAAGACCCGCTGCTCAAACAGAAGCTCAAGGACACCACCGGCATTGGCACCGAAGCCACCCGCGCCTCGATCATCCAGGGCCTGCTCGACCGCGGTTACCTGGTCAAGAACGGCAAGGCCCTGGCCGCGACCCCGGCGGCCTTCAGCCTGATCGATGCGGTGCCGCGCGCGATTGCCGATCCCGGCACTACGGCGATCTGGGAGCAGGCGCTGGACATGGTGCAAAGCGGCGAGATGAGCCTGGAAGAATTCGTCACCAAACAGGCCGCGTGGATGAGCAAGCAGGTCGCCCGTTGCGCCGGCCTGAGCCTGACCATCAGTGGGCCGGCGAGCCCGGCTGGTCGCGGTGCCACACCGTGGAAAAACAAACGAAAGCCCACCAAGCGCAAGCCAGCGACGGGCGCCAAACGCGCCGCCAAACCGGCCAGCAAGGCTTGATGGCACTTCGAATGGACTGTGATGGTCTAGTGTTCTTCAAGCCCGGCGATGGCCCATTTTCTGAAAAGGCATCGCAGCCTCGTTTCACTCGACAGCTGCTACAGGAACCTTGTTTATGATTATCGTGCACCACCTGAACAACTCCCGCTCCCAACGGATTCTCTGGCTGCTGGAAGAACTGGCCATTCCCTATGAGCTGAAACGTTACCAGCGTGACCCGAAAACCAATCTGGCGCCGCCGGAATTGAAAGCGATCAACGCCCTGGGCAAATCGCCGGTCATTGAAGATGGCGCGCAGAAACTGATCGAGTCATCCGCCATCATCGACTACCTGATACGCCGTCATGGCCAGGGGCGCCTGCAACCCGATCCGTCTACCCCCGCCTATGACGAATACGTCCAGTGGCTGCACTTCGCCGAAGGCTCGGCCATGCTGCCGCTGATGTTGAACCTGTATGTCGGACGTCTGGGTGAAGCCGGTGCGCCGCTGCATCCGCGCATCAACTCGGAAGTGGCCAACTACCTCGGCTATCTCGACACGGCGTTGAACCAGTCCGATTACTTGCTCGGTGATGAGTTCAGCGCCGCCGATATCCAGATGAGCTTTATCGGCGAGATTGCCCGGGCTCAGGGCAAGCTGGGCAACTACCCTCATGTAACGGCCTGGGTTGAACGCTTCCAGGCACGCCCTGCTTACGCCGCAGCGTTGAAGACAGGCGGGACGTACGACTTCGCGCCCCACTGAGTGATCCCGAAAGGGCCACGGACGGCCCTGCGATCTGGAGAGAATCCAGCATGCCCTCGATAGAACTGCACGCCGCGCACCGCGACGAACTGGAAACAATCGAAAACCTGATGCAGTTCTACATGCACGACTTCAGCGAGTGGCTGCCCCTGAAACTCGGCGAACACGGTTTCTACAACATTCAGCCGAAACTGGATTACTGGCGCAACCCCGCGACCCGGCCGTTTCTGATCAAGGTGGACGGTGAGCTCGCCGGTTTCGTGACCGTGGACGACGACATTCATATCGAGGGTGCCGAGCACAACATCGGTTACCTTTTTGTCAGTCGGCGCTTTCGTGGCCAAGGTATCGCGAAGTTTGTCGTTTCCACCCTCTTGAGCCGGTTCCCCGGTCAATGGCAGATTTTCCACATCGACGCGAACCAGTCTGCACGGCGGTTCTGGGCCAAGGTGATGCCAGAGCTCGCGGGCGATGGATTCACCCTGCATCAGCTGCCAGTAGACGATTATCCCTGCACCTTCTACCGCTTCCAACGCTCGTTGCCATCGTCCTGACCGGCGCGTTGCGAGTCCTTTTTTTAATTCCAAAGCGCATTGTCCGACAATATGTAGTGACTGAAAATAATCACTACATAACGGTTGACGCCTCCGATTTGCCCTTGCATGATGCAGACATCTCCCCGATCGGGAGTACAGCAACATGTTTGAGCAAGCTCGTCTGACCGCCGAGCTGTTTTTCCCGGATACACGCTGCCCACAAGGCAGATTGAAGAAGCTGACCTGGCCCGAACGTCCAGTACAAGGACGAGAAGCGCTGGCGATCAATCCTCATGAAGCTTGTGGCCGACCCTTAAAAGTCGGCGGTGGCCTCCAGGTTTTCGCTGCTTCTCTTCGTTGTGACGCTATTGCGTAGCAGTTATTCAACACGACTACATGCAACAGACGCGAGACCCCGTCGAATTGACGGCTGACCGCTGACGTCCTGGTTTCGGTGCCAGGGATCAACTAACCGATGGGCTACCTGTATTAGCGAATCAACTTTGAAAGATCACCAAATGGTCAAGGGGCATATTATGAATCTGAACAATCAACCTACTATCGATGAACTGGCTGGTATCTTCGCTGCGCAAAAAGACAGCCACGACAGCCACATTCTGTGGATCAGCAAATCGGGCCAGGTTCATATCGACTGCCTGTCGCCGCATGCCCACGAAGCCGAGTTCGACCAGAACAATCAGAACCTGCTTGCCCGACTGAAGATGTACCGTCGCGGCCAGGGCTACGTCGGCAAGAAAGCCGCGGCCGACAAGGACTTCATCGGTCATGTTCTGCAAACGCTGAAACAGGCGTGGGCCTCGATGCAGAACCAGAATGAAGTTCGGGTGATTGACCGGTTCTACTGATATCCCCCCGCTGCTCATCAATAAAAAAGGCCCCGCTCGAATGATCGAGCGGGGCCTTTTTTTGTTTGTCTCGTGCGCGGCAAATGCAGCTATTGTTAAGCGTATTCGCTGCTGTGCCCCTGGAGACTTGCGATGAAAAATACCCTGACATTTCTGTTGTTGCTGTCCACCGCAACGATTGCTCAAGCAAACAAGATCGAAGGTGTTCCCTCATTCGATGTGGAATGCCCCGGAAAAATGATTATTCACGCGGATCAGGACGGACCGGTGTTGATCAACAACGTAGAAGCCGAAACCAAAGCCATGATCAAAGAGCGCAGCTTCGAAGCCAAGGGTTCGGGCGTGACGATTTCGATCGTCCTCGCCGATGACGACTCAGTCACAGTGACCTCCACGGGCAAGGCCCCCAATGGCGTCTGCCAATCACTGGACGACTGACTCCGTCGCCGCCCCCAACACCAGATTCATGAACGCCACAGACGCCGCGCTGTGATAGTTGTTCTTGCGCCGCAGCAGCGCCGCCCCGCGTGTAGGCGCGTCCCCCAGCAACGGAATTTTGCGCAGTGCCCGGTCCTGGGTGGCGATGGGCTCCGGGAGGATGGTGGCGATGGCCGTATGCCGGATCACCTCCAGCAACGTGCTCACCGAATTGACCTCAATCACCACCTTCGGCGTGATCTGCTCCTGAGCAAAATACTCATTGATGCGGGTGCGAGTGACGAAGTCCTGGGCCAACAGCGCAAAATCCAGTTGCGCCACCTCTTCAGCGGACAGCGCGACCTGGCGCTCATATAACGGGTGATCCCGCCCTACCATCACTCCCAGGGTTTCGGTAAACGCCGGGATCGATTCGATGTCGGCATTTCTGACCTGGGTAAAGGCGATGGCGATGTCCAGCGAGTCATCCGCCAGCCCCGCCTCGATGTCATCCATCGACAGCTCGAAAATCTGCAGATGGATGTTAGGAAACCGCGCCACGTAATCGCGCACCAACGGCCCCACCAGATACGCCATGAACGTCGGTGTCATGGCCAGGCGCAAGGTGCCGCGCGACAAGTCCTTCACGTCATGCAACGCCCGCTTGCCGGCTTCCAGTTCCACCAATACTCGACGTGCGCACTCGATGTAGGCCTCGCCCGCATCGGTCGGTTTGACCGTGCGCGAGGTGCGATCGAACAGGCTCACGCCCAGGGTTTCTTCCAGTTGGCGGATTTGCTGGGACAGGGTCGGTTGTGAAACGTGCAGCGCCTCGGCGGCGCGGGTGAAACCGCCGTGGTCGGCAACTGCCAGCAGATAACGCAAATGTCGCAGCAACATGGGCACACCATCTATAGGCAGGGCTTATGCGCAGCATTGTATATCGGTCTTGGACGCTATGAATCAATCGGCAGAAGATTGCTTCACACCCAAGCAATACAACCCCGACAGGAGAAACACCATGCAACAGTCCCACGCTTACAACGACCCAAGCCTGGCCCTGACCACCTCGATTCTCGATGCCAAGGCCCGCAAAAACCTGTCCTGGCAGGACCTGACCGACGGCACCGGCCTGGGCCTGGCCTACGTCACCGCCGCCCTGCTCGGCCAGCACCCGCTGCCGGAATCTGCCGCCAAAGTCATTGGCGAAAAACTGGACCTGGACGCCGACGCCGTGGCCCGCCTGCAAATCATCCCGCTGCGCGGCAGCCTCTCCGGTGTGCCGACCGACCCGACCATCTACCGCTTCTACGAAATGATCCAGATTTACGGCACCACCTTGAAAGCCCTGGTTCATGAGCAGTTTGGTGACGGCATCATCAGCGCGATCAACTTCAAGCTCGACATGAAGAAGGTCGAAGATCCGGAAGGCGGCCACCGCGCTGTGATCACCCTGGATGGCAAGTTCCTGCCATTGCGTCCGTTCTAACCAATCTGAATACACGCAATTCCCTGTAGCAGCTGTCGAGCACCGCGAGGCAGCGTCCGAAGACGAAGTCTTCGCAGCCCCATACGACTGCTCCGCAGTCGGACGCAGCCTCGCGGTGCTCGGCAGCTGCTACAGGGTAACCATCCGATTCAAGAGGACATCACCATGAAAGCGCTCATCGAAGGTTTTTTGAAGTTCCAGAAAGAAGCGTTTCCGCAACGCACTGACCTGTTCAAACACCTGGCCACCACCCAGCATCCCGGCACGTTGTTCATCACCTGTTCCGATAGCCGCGTGGTCCCGGAACTGCTGACCCAGCAAGAACCCGGTGAATTGTTTGTGATCCGCAACGCCGGCAACATCGTGCCCTCCTACAGTCCACACCCGGGCGGTGTGTCGGCCACGGTCGAATATGCGGTCGCAGTACTGGGCGTGACCGACATTGTGATCTGCGGCCACTCGGATTGCGGTGCCATGACCGCCGTCGCCAAGTGCAAATGCATGGATCACCTGCCGGCTGTCAGCGGCTGGTTGCAACACGCTGAATCAGCCAAGGTCATCAACGAGTCCCGCCCTCACGCCGATGACGCGGCGAAGGTTAGTTCGATGGTCCGCGAGAACGTCATCGCGCAACTGGCCAACATCCAGACGCATCCGAGCGTGCGCCTGGCCCAGGAAAAAGGTCAGCTGAACCTGCATGGCTGGGTCTACGACATCGAGACAGGTTCGATCGACGCCTTGGAGGCCGGCACCCGCGCGTTCGTGTCGCTCGCCGAACACCCGACTACCTGCGCCGTTTACGGCAAAGCCGTCGAAGCCGCTTGATGGGGGGCCGTACTAGATCTCTAACACCAAGGGCTCATCACCCTTGGCCGGCACCGCGCAGCAGATCAGGACTTCCCCTGGTGCCGGCAGCTCGGCGGGCATGTTCAGATAATGCACCTGCCCGCTGAGCAACCGGGTGCGGCACGTCCCGCACGAGCCGCCACGGCAACTGAAGTCCGGTGTCAAGCCACGGCGTTCAGCCAGTTCCAGCAAACTCCCGCCACCCGGCTCCCAGCGTGCCTCCTTGGCCGACGCTGAAAACACCACTTTCACCGAACTGTCCGCTGCCGGCACTTGTGCCGGAGCCGGGCTCAGTTGGTCGCGCAGACGGACCAACGTGGAAGGCCCGAACGTTTCCGCATGAATGCGCTCGTCACCAATGCGCAAGGCTCGCAAACTGTCATAAATCCCCTGAGTAAACGCACCGGGCCCGCACAGATAAAAATCGTAATCGTCCAGCGGCAGTAACGCCTTGAGCAACTCGATGTCGACCCGCCCCGCCACCTCGAAATCCTCACCTTCTCGGGCATGGTCCTCAGGTTGACTGAGCAGACGCAGCGCGCGCACTGAATCCTTGGCACGGGTGGCCAGTTCGTACAACTCATCGCGAAACCCCAGCTCGGCGAGGCTGCGGGCACTTTGAATAAACCAGGTCGGCCGAGTGCGGCGGATGCGTTCGCCTTCGTAGATCACCTCGCGCAGCATCGACAACAACGGCGTCACGCCGACGCCCGCGGCCAGCAGCACCAGCGGCCGACGCTCATCCGCTTTCACCGTGAACCGGCCCTGCGGCGCGCGGGCCTCGATCAGATCGCCCTCGCGGACACGCTCGTGCAGATGCGATGAAATCAGCCCGTCACGCTTGACGCTGATTCGGAAAAAACTGTCCGACGGCGCGCTCGACAGGCTGTAAGTGCGCACCAAAGGCGCCTGCCCCTCGGCCAGGCAAAAGCGCACGGGCAAATGCTGGCCGGCCTCGAAGCGCGGCAAGCCGGCATCGTCGGTCGGCTCCAGGTAAAACGAACGGATACTGGTGCTTTCTTCAACGATGCGGGCCACACGCAATAATCGCCATTGATCGCGCAAGGCATCGGCCTGCATTCGACCTTCAGCCTGCTGCCAACTGCCGGTCATCAGGCTGTTGGGAGAGAATCCTTCAAATTGCCAGCGCAGCGACAGCACGCCGGCGCGGCGTACGACGTGCTCTACCGTCATTCGCCAGAGCCGTTCAGCGCCCTGGAACGCCGCTATTTCAGGGCCTTCGAGGATGATCTCGGTGCGCCCCGCGACTTGCAGCACATCACCCGATTCGAAGTCGACAAACAGCAGCCCCACCCGTGGATTGAGCAGCAGATTGCCCAAGGTATTGAAATGCAGATTGCCGGCAAAATCGGGGATCGTCAGCACGTTGCCCTCGACACGCACGAAGCCGGCATTGCCCCCGCGATGCGAGACATCCACCGAGCGTTTTGTCGGATCGCCATCGAGGTCTACGTAGCTGGTAAGGAAAAAGGTATCGGCGTTGCCAATAGTCGTTCGGGCGGCTTCGTCGAGCTCATCGAAACGCTCGACAGCCACCGCAGATGAAGGGCGGCCCACCGAGCCAGGGTCGACGGCTCGCAGTTGAATGTATTGCGGGCAATTGCCAAAGGCGTGCTCGACGGCAACGGCAAAACCGGCTTGGGTGGCGGTGCTGATGCGGCCATTCATTCGGTTGCGTCGGCGGGTTTTCAGGTCGATACCGAGCAGCCCCACCGAGGCGCCCGCCTTGAGCGCGGCCCGGACGGGATCGCCCTCGGCAGGCAGGCGTTCGAGTTGCAACTGGTGGGGATCCGGCGAATGCGCAAATCCGGGCGGCCCTTCAATCAGGGTCGCCCATGGCACGCCGTGCTCATCGACAGCGCCCACCAGCAAATACGGCAGTTGCGCGTAGAAAAGCTGATGCTGCTCGGGCAGATAATCGCGCACCACCTTGCGCCCGAAGACTTCCATGCGCTCGGCCACACCGACGCTTTCCTGCAACTGCCGCTCGCCCGCATGCCAGGGTGACGCGCCCTGCTCTTGCGACTGATTCATGACGACCTCTACGCCTTCGTAAACAGGTGTCTTCGCCCGCAAGCCTGGGCTTGCGTTTGTGGCTCAGGCGTTGAAGCGTAGTTCGCCGTGTCGGACTATGGCGGTTCGTCGGATGTACGGAGCAGATGAAGGGCGTGCCGGATCAAGGCACTTGCGGCGTTTCATACCACTGGCGAGACGGGGTCGGAAAACGCATTTTCTGGCGGATATTGGCTGCGTTCGCGGCGCTGCTCAGGTGTTCGAGCAGCACGAAGGCGACTTCCGTTGCAGTGCCGGGGCCACTCGAAGTAATGATGCGGCCATCGACCACCACGGGCCAGTCGACGAAGCGGGCACCGGATTCAACCAATTGGTTTTTGCGCTTGCCACCCACTTGGTGATAGGTCGTGGCGTCTTTGCCTTTCAGCACCCCGGCAACGCCCAGGCACACCGACGACACGCAGACACTGGCGACGATTTTACCGGCCGCGACAAAGTGCCGGATGACCGCCAGAAACGGCTCACTCAAGGCCTCTTCATAAAAGCCCGACGGTTCAAATCCGCCGGGCAATGCCAAGGCATCGAAGCTGTCCAGATCCAGCTCACCCAACAAATGACCGGGATTGAGGGACAGCCCGAAGGTCGTGACAATTTGCGGTCGAAGGCCGGCATTGATCAATTCCACGGGTTGGTCGCCAAGCAGATTGGCCCAACCGAGCACATCGGTAAACGCCGCCATTTCTAGCGGCTCGACACCGTTGGCCAACAACATAAGGACGCGTTTCATTGGGTAAACCTCTCAGGGACCGGCAGATAGTCCGCCTTTGCTTCCCATGAGAGAACACCCAAAAAACGCAATCCAGTGTTGCTTGAGCTGAAATGCCCGCGTCGCAGCGCTCCCGGTTCAGGGGAGCGCTGCTCACAAGGTCGCCCTGATCAGTGGTCGTCCTGGTCTGACGATGATGGCCGTCGCTCGACAGTTTCTTCGGCATTGGGGGGAACTGGATTACTGCCTGGCGTGAACACGTGAGTCAGCAATTCCCGGGCATCGATTTCGACGACACCCGGCACCGAACGGGCCAGCGCAACCGCCTGCTCACACTGTTTATGGGTATCGACTCGACCGCTCAAAGCCACCGTAGACCCAAGGGTTTTGACATGGATCTGCAGGCCAAGGCTGGGTTTGGCCAATGCCAGAGCCGACTTCACCCTGGCGGTAATCCACGTATCGTGCATGACCGCTTCCAGGTCATGGGAGTAATGCTGAAAGGAATGAAGTTTCATGGCGCAGCCCTCACTCAGAACACAGACGCAAACACACCTTAATTATAGTGCGCTCGCGGCCTGCGCCCGGAATGCTCAGCGTTTGACCGACAAATCCGTCTGGGTCATGCGACTACGAACAGTAAACACCCCATCTCCCGAAAGAATGGCGCTGCGGGCAAACAGGCGACCGCTTTCCCAGTTCGAAAGCCCCAGCTCCGGCTTGTTCAGCGCGTACTGCCCATCAACCCAGCGAGTAATCCCGTTGCCCACAAACGGCGCGTTGACCGCGTTGTAGAAACGTTCGTGCGCCGCCCCGTCTTCACTGATCAGCGACACGGTGAACTGCGGGCTGTAGCGATTGAACAAGGTGATGGCGCTGTCCAGGTCATCAACGATTTTGAGGCTGACTTCCGGGGTTTCTTCCCATTCCCACTCGCGGCCCAACTGATCCTCGGGCAACGGTTCGGCCAGCGCCTCGGTCTGGTAGCCTTCGGCGCGATACACCTCAACGCTGCCGGTCTGCCATTCAGTCGGCAACCAGGGTTCGCTGCCCTCGACGATATGCAACTTGCAACCCTGACCCCGAGCTGTACCGGCCTGTTGCAGCGCGTCGAGAAACAGCGGCACCAGTTCAGCGGCGCGGTCGCGCTGGATCAGGCAGACGTTCAGGGTGTTGCAGACTTTGCGGTCCAGAGAATTGCGCACCACGGCGGCGAAGCGCTGGGCGTCAGCATCCTTATCGGCGATCAGCCAGGCGCCACCGGTGCCGTGCAGGCTGACGGCGGTGCCGGCCTGTTGGGCGATGCTGCCCAGCTGGCTGACCGCACGGCCCGAACCACGGGCCACGGCCAGCGACAAACGCCGGTCGGCGAACATCGCCCAACCGGCGGCGTGATTGACGCTTTCCACCAAAGACACCGCGCCGGTCGGCAAACCGGCGTCGCTGAGGGCCGGGTTCAGTGCGTGAGTGACGATGGCCTGAGCCGTGCCCAACGCATCGCTGCCAATGCGCAGCACGGCGGTGTTGCCGGTGCGCAAGACACCGGCGGCGTCGGCGAAGACATTCGGCCGGCCTTCGAACACGAACGCGACGATGCCCAGTGGCGACACCACTTGCTCGACTTTCCAGCCGTCGTGCTCGACGCAACTGATCACTTTGCCGCGAGTCGCCGCCGCATCACGCCAGGCTCGCAGGCCGGCGATCATGTCGCGGCGCATGCGCTCATCGGCCAGCAGCCGTGTGGTTGAACGTCCGCGGGCCTTGGCGCGTTCGATATCGGCCAGGTTGGCGGCCTCGATCAAGGCCCAGCACTCCGGGTTTTCCAAACGCTGAGCGAAGAGATCGAAGAACGCGCTGATCGCCTGATCCGAGACGCTGGACAGCGCGGTGAACGCCGCTTCGGCGCGCTCGATGGCGACGGCCGCCGCTTGCTGGTCAGCCACCGGGATCAGCAACAACTCGCCGCTGACCTGTTCCACCAGCAAATGGTCCCCGGGCTGAAAGCGCGCGGCCAGTTCGGGGCTGACGACAGTGACACGATTACCGGCAAAAGGGATCGGCGTGCCAGCGACTAGACGTTCGAGCGCAAGAGACATGAAGCGGTTTCACCATGCAGGGGGCGGCTGGAAAATGTATAGGAAAATCCAGGGAGCGTCATTAACCGCGCCAACCCGAATGCCTTAGAACACCGACCAGCCAATCCGCTGGCTCAACAATTCCAGCGCCGCCATCCCGGCCAGGGAGTTGCCGGCGGCATTCAATTCCGGGGACCAGACGCACACCGTGAACTGCCCCGGCACCACCGCGACAATCCCCCCGCCGACGCCGCTCTTGCCCGGCAAACCGACGCGATAGGCAAAATTGCCGGCCTCGTCGTACAGCCCGCTGGTGGCCATGATCGAGTTGACTTGCTGGGTCTGGCGGGCGGTGAGGATCTGTTCGCCGCTGTGTTTGCAGAACCCGTCGTTGGCCAGAAAGCAGAACGCCCGCGCCAGGTCCACGCAATTCATGCGCACCGCGCAATGGCTGAAGTAGCTGCGCAGTACGGCTTCGACGTCGTTGTGAAAGTTGCCAAACGACTGCATCAGGTACGCCATGGCCGCGTTACGCGCGCGGTGCTGGTATTCGGATTCGGCGACCTTGCCGTCCACCATGACCTGCGGGTTGCCGGACAGCCGACGGACAAAGTCGCGCATCGACAACGCCGGCGCGGCAAAGCGTGACTGATTGATGTCGCAGATCACCAGGGCACCGGCGTTGATGAACGGATTGCGCGGGCGGCCGCGCTCGAATTCCAGTTGCACCAGCGAGTTGAACGGTTGACCGGAGGGCTCGTGACCGAGACGCTCCCAGATCGCTTCGCCGGAGTGGTCGATGGCCTGCACCAGGCTGAACACCTTGGAAATACTCTGCACCGAGAACGGCGTGTCGGCATCGCCCGCGCAATACAACTCGCCGTCGTTGCCATACACGGCAATGCCCAACTGATTGGCCGGCACCGTGCCGAGGGCAGGAATGTAGTCAGCCACCTTGCCCTGACCGATCAGCGGCCGGACAGCGTCAAGGATCTCGTTCAACAGCGCTTGCATGCCGGGTTCCGAAGTCTCGCCCCATGGGATTGCGGGGACACGGAGGCTAGACGCTGTTGATTGGCGCGGGATCACAGATTGCCGCCCCTCCTCTCACGAACACCACTGCCTTGTAGCAGCTGCCGAGCCTGCGAGGCTGCGTTCGGCTCGGTCCGCGCTCGGGCGAAGCAGTCGTGAACCCTGTGCACGCGACTTACCTGAACTACCGAATCGGTTGATTTCACGACTGCTTCGCCCGAGCGCGGACCGAGCCGAACGCAGCCTCGCAGGCTCGGCAGCTGCTACAGGATTGGGGGTTGGCTGAGCAATTTCTGGGACTGTGTATCGGAGTGTGTACAGACCCGCCTGCGACACACCCTGCCCCTAAAACCCCTGGCAAAAGACACATCGCAGATACACCCGCTTGATGAACTGTGCGTGTCGATTGGCCAAGCCGATCAAAGCGCTCAACTCACTCAACGCTACGGAGTATCACCATGTTCAAGCTCTCGACTTCTTCCCTGACCCTCGGCCTGATCATCGCAGGCGGCCTGGCCCTGTCCAACGTGGCTTCGGCTTCCGAATCCGAGGCGTTCAGCATGAAACAACTGGCCCACGGCTACAGCCAGGCCCAGGCCGACACCTCGGAAAAACCCGCTGAAGGCAAATGTGGCGAAGGTAAATGTGGCGAAGGCAAGTGCGGCGCCGGCGAGTAACCCTGTGCGCGGGGCAACCTTGCCCCGCCTCCCTGTCTGAACGGAGATCAAGCCCATGAACACCTCACTCTCATCGGCCGTGAAAGGCCTGCACCTGAACCTCGATCGTGCCGGTAGCTGGCTCGCGCCTTTGACACTGCGGCTGTTCATTGCCTGGGAATTCTTCGAATCGGGCCTGGAAAAATGGAACGGCGACAACTGGTTTGCCGACATCCAGGACGCCTTCCCGTTTCCGTTCAACCACGTGTCGGCGACGCTCAACTGGGAACTGTCGATGTGGGCCGAGCTGATTTGCGCCCTGGCCATCCTGGTAGGTCTCGGGACGCGGGTGTCGGCCATCATTTTGATCGTTGTCACCATCGTCGCGACCGCCGCCGTTCACTGGCCGGCCGATTGGTCTACATTGAGTGAGCTTGCCCAGGGTTACTCCATCAGCAACAAAGGTCACGGCAACTTCAAACTGCCGCTGATCTACCTCGCAGCCCTTACGCCGTTGTTGCTCTCGGGTGCCGGCAAGCTCAGCCTGGATGCACTGTTGGCTCGTTTCGCCTGGCGTCGCAATAACCGTTGATGCGCCAGAGTCTTCATCGCGTCCTCCACTCCCATAAAAACGGAGCATTCGCCATGAGCCTCACTCTCTACGGTTTTGACGGCAGTACGTATGTGCGCACAGTGAAGATGCTGCTTGCGGAAAAAGGTGCGGATTTCGACCAGTTGCAGGTCAATGTGATGAAAGGCGAACCGCACCTGCCCGAACACCTGGCACGCCATCCGTTCGGCAAGGTGCCGGTCATCGATCACGACGGTTTCCGCATTATCGAAACCGACGCAATCGTGGCGTATCTTGACGAAGTCCTGCCGGGCCCTTCCCTGACGCCCGACAATGCCCACGACCGTGCCCGCACACATATGGTCATGGGAATTTACGACTCCTACGGCTACGGTGCGCTAGGCTCGGTGTTCGGCTATCACTTGTTCCCCGACTTCATCGGAGGAAAAAACGAAGAGTCGCGCCGTAAAGGCATCGAGGCCTCGAAAATGGTCCTGCGTGAATTGATGAAAATCAAAGGCTCCGATCCATTCGTCGCCGGCCAGGATCCGAGCCTGGGTGACTTTTACCTGGCACCGGCCTGTGCTTACATGGCGATGACGCCGGATGCACCGCAGGTGTTTGCCGTCAACGGCTTCGATGACTGGTGGAAACGGATTCAGGCACTGCCGAGCTTTCAGGCCACTCCACCACAATAAGCTTCCCCCCTCACTTGTGTAGACAGGAGCCACCATGAGCGTGACCACCCAATGGATCGAGATCGACAGCGACGAAGGCACATTCGGCGCGTACCTGGCGATTCCGCATACCCGCAAAGGCCCGGGGATCGTGTTGATCCAGGAGATCTTCGGCGTGAATGAACACATCCGCTCGGTTGCGGAGCAATACGCCGCCGATGGCTACCTGGTGATCGCGCCGGACCTGTTCTGGCGCAACGGCCACCGCATCGAATTGACCTACGACGAAGCCGGCTGGAAACGCGCCGTCGAGCTGATGAACGCCACGGACATCGACAAGGCGCAGGCCGACATCAAACTGGCCATCGACGCGCTGGATGCGCAACCTGGCCTGGACGGCGGGATCGCTTCCATCGGTTATTGCTTCGGCGGCTTGTTGTCCTACCTCACCGCCACCAACGGGCTGGTGGAAGTGGCCGTCGCCTACTACGGTGGCGGCATCCAGAACTATCTGGACCGCGCCGATGAAATCGAGGTGCCGCTGCTGATGCACTTCGGTGAACAGGACAGCCACATTTCACTGGAAGCCGTGGAGAAAATCGCCGAGCGTTTCGAGAACAACGATAACGTGGAAATTGTCGTGTACCCGGAGGCCGAACATGGCTTCAACTGCTCCCATCGCGACAGCTACAACCAGCGTGCAGCGGCTGAGGCCCATGGCAATACGTTGATCTTTTTGGGTCAAGAACTGTAACCCGGCATGCCATTGAGTTGACGCAAAACCTGTAGGAGCCAGGCTTGCCGGCGAAAGCGTCCTTCAAGACGCCTTCGCCGGCAAGCCTGGCTCCTACAGTTCGTTTGGGGGTTCGAGATTAAGAACTTCCCCAGACCGCGTTTTTATCAGACCGCTTCCGTCGTCGTCGCAGCGACCTGCACTGGATGAAACGTGCGTTCGTGAACATGCCGATGGGGCGTACGGTCGATGTTGAGGCTTAGTATTTCCGGACGGCTGTAGTGGCCGCGGCCGTCCATCTGACGTTTGCGGATTTCGATCTGGAACAGGTCGATGTCAGCGATCACTTCGCCCTCTCCTTCGGTCAGTGCGCCGACGACTTCACCTTGAGGATCAATGATCGCGGTGTAGCAACCGCCGGAGATCGGGCCGATCTCGCAACCGGTGTCGGCCATGATTTGCGCCTGCTGTTCCGGGTACAACCACGCGGTCGAGTTCACCACGAAGCAAGCCGATTCCAGTGCGTGCATGCGGATGCTGACTTCCATCTGGCGGGTGAACAGGGGACCGGCGAACGAGCCCGGGTACATCGAGGCGTGGATCTGTTCGCCGTCTTCGATCAAGGCGTAACGCGCCAGCGGGTTGTAATGTTCCCAGCAGGCCAGTTGGCCGATACGCCCGACCGCGCTGTCGGTGGCGCGCAGGCCGGAGCCGTCGCCCATGCCCCAGATCATACGTTCGTGATAGGTCGGCGAAATCTTGCGCCGCGCCTGAATCAGGGTGCCGTCAGCATCGAACAGCAATTGCGTGTTGTAGAGGGTGCTGCCATCGCGCTCGTTGACGCCGATGGACACCACCATGTTGGCTTCCTTGGCTGCCTTGCCGATGGCATCGGTAGTCGCAGATGGAACAACCACGGCTTGTTCCAGCAGTTTGTAGTGCTCGGAACCCATCTTGAACGGGCTCTGCACAAAGGAGAAATACGGGTAGTACGGCACGATGGTTTCAGGGAAAACGGCGAACTGCACGCCCTTCTCGCCGAGTTCACGAATCTTGCTGACGACCTTTTCTACCGTGCCTTCTCGGCTGTAGAGAACAGGAGCAATCTGGACGGCGGCGGCTTTGACAATGGTCATGGCGGTGATCTCACTGAGGGAATGGGCTTCAACGAGATCAAGATTACGACAATAATATTTTGTCTCAAATGCCGAATACACCACCTTTTAGGACACCTTCCCCCTTCTGTACGAGCTGTCGAGTGAAACGAGGCTGCGATCTTTTGATCTTTAGCAGTTTCAGATCTGCCGAAAATCAAGATCAAAAATCGCAGCCTCGTTTCACTCGACAGCTGCTACACGGTTCCTAGGCGCGATTGGCGCGCTGGATCACTTGCGGCGGCTGCCCGAACGCACGGATAAACGCCCGGCGCATACGCTCGCGATCACCAAAACCGGTGTCGGTGGCCACCACATCGATAGAGTGCCGTCCGGTTTCCATCATCAGCCGAGCGGCCTCCACCCGCAGGTTTTCGATGGCTTTGGCCGGGGACTGGCCGGTTTCGGCATGGAACACCCGACTGAACTGCCGTGGGCTGAGATTGGCTGCGCCGGCCAGTTCTTCTACCGACAGCGCTGATTTGAGGTGTTGCTTGGCGTAGGTCAACGCGGCCTGGATGCGATCGGTCTTGGGCTCAAGATCAAGCATCACCGAAAACTGCGACTGCCCTCCCGACCGTCGGTGATAAACCACCAGTTGCCGGGCCACCAGGCGCGCCACCTCCGCACCCAGATCCTTTTCCACCAGGGCCAGCGCCAGATCGACACACGCGCTCATGCCCGCAGCGGTCCAGATATTGCCGTCATTAATGAAGATACGGTCCTCTTCCACCAACACCTTTGGATACGCCCGCTGCAAGGCCGGGGCATGACACCAATGCGTCGTCGCCCGCCGACCATCCAGCAAACCGGCCTCGGCCAGTGCAATCGCGCCGGTGCAGATCGAACCCAGGCGCCGGGTGGTCAGGCTGGCGTTGCGTAAAAACGCCACCATACCCGGTGATGTCGGCCGTATCAGGTTGTCGCCCATCACCAGCAGCGTGTCGAAAGTGCGCTGATCGAATGCGCTGGTTTCCACGCCGAACCCGGCGGAGGTCTGCACCGAACCGCCATGCTCGGACAGCAAGGTGAGGCTGTACACCGGCTCGTCGGAGGTCGTGTTGGCCAACTCAAAGGTGGCGCACATGGCGAGGCCGAGTACCTGGAAGCCGGGATAGACGATGAGTCCGATGTGGTGCACTGAGGGTGCCTTCTGACTTAAATGGTGGCATGAGGGGTTTCAAGCCATTGGGGTCGAACTCTACGCCTCTGCGTCTTCAGGTAAATAGTGCTGCGATCAACGGAATTACTTTTTTGTCACCCGCTTAATGCCGATCAGTTAAGCCGTAACCCGATCCGTAGCAGCTGGCGAAGCCTGCGTTCGGCTGCGTAGCAGTCGTGAAATCAGTCGATGCGGTGTAACAGGAAAACCGCGTGTTCAGGATTTACGACTGCTACGCAGCCGGACGCAGGCTTCGCCAGCTGCTACAAAGAATTGCGTCATCCCAAAAACTGATCGGTATCAGGTGATCCGCCACCTATATTTCTAGCAATGCGTCATGGGCGTCTCTCGAACGCCCATGCCCCATGCCAGATCAAAGCTGACCAGCCACCGCCATGTTCACAAAGCGCGTATCAAAGCGCAGCTTGATGTTGTTCTTGTCGCCCAGGGTCGAGCCATCGGCGAATTGCATGCCCACCGCATCGGCGCTGGTTGCCGCCTGACCGAGCAAACCCTTGGCGAAGGAGAAGGAGCGGACCTTGTCCATGGTGTGGCGGATGGCGTCGGAGTTGGCGAATTCAAACGCGGTGGTCGGGGTGTAGAACAGCATGGTCTGGGTCAGTTGATCCTCGTACCCCTTCAAGTCAGTGCCCGAGCGTTCGGCCATGGACGTGCGCGCAGCCTGGGCCTGCTCGCTGTCGCCGGACATCAATTGCAAGGTCTCGAACCACGCGCCGACCAGCGCTTTGCCCAGCTCCGGGTTGGCCTTCAAGGTCTCGGTGTTCACCGCCATCATGTCGATGATCTCCCCCGGAATCTCTTTGGAGGTGAAGACCTGAACGGCTGTCGGCGACTGCTTCATCACCATGCTCAGTTGCGGATTCCACAGGGCCGCAGCGGTCACGCCGGGCGTGGTGAAAGAAGCCACGGCATCGGCGTCGGAGGTGTTCATGATCTTGATATCCCGTTGCGACAGGCCATGGATATCCAGGGCGCGGGACATCAGGTAGTCGGAGACCGACAGCTCCACCAGGTTGACTTGCTGGCCCTTGATGTCGGCGAAGGTCTTGCCATGCTTGAGCACGATCGCATCGTTGCCGTTGGAGTAATCGCCGAGGATCAGGCCGGTGGTGTCCACGCCGTTGGCACTCGGAATGGTCAGCGCATCCATGTTGGTCATGCCACACGCATCGAAAGCGCCAGCGGCGTACTGGTTGATCGACTCGATATAGTCATTGAGCTGCACCAGTTCGATCTTGATCCCGTACCTCTTGGCCCACTTGTCGATGATGCCGCGCTCACTGGCATAACCCCACGGCATCCAGCCTGAATAGATCGACCAGGCGACCTTGAACTCTTGTTTTTTCTCAGCCGCAGACGCACCGAAAGTGAGACAGGACAAGGCCAGCAACACGGCGGCGAAACGGTAGAACACGCACGAGAATGCCTTCATGGAAACCTCACGGGTTATGAAATGGGTGACGCGTTGATGTCAAACGAGCGGCTGGGTGTAGCGGCTCAACGTCGGGGATTCACGTTCGTACCACTGCACGGCGCTGGTGGTGAATCCGGTGGCTTGTGCGTAGCTGACGTGCGCCTCAAGCGTGTCGATCACGAACACTCGCTCTCGGGCAACGCCATCGATGTTGAGTGACTGGCGCACGTGTTTGCCGTCGGCCAGAAGCTCGAAACCCTCAAGGTCAATCAAGGCCTGACCGACACGCCTGGCGCAGGTGGATAGCGTCACGTGGTAGCCCTTTTCCAGAGAACCTTCGGCCACCGAGGTCTCGAAATTGAAAGCCCGTTTGAGCCACTGCGGATCATCGCCGTTGCGGGCAACCTGATCGCGCAGCGACTCGCGACTGGATTCCAGCGGATCGGCGCGTCCCAGCACCATGGCCGCATGCTCGCCACAGACGATCAACCCACCGCCACGATGAAGCACACATCCGCTTTCGAGCTCTTTTTCTTCCAGTAGCCGCAGGCCGATCAAGACGCCCGGAGCCGACGACTGAAGTCGCCAGTCCTCGACATACGCTCCGCTGGGAGCGAACTCGATCATGCAGTTGCCGATCCGCTTCAGCACGCCGGGCTCCGGCCAACGGTTGTGCACCTGAAAAGATGTGTCGGTGTGCCAACTCAAGACCTCGCCTTCCCAAGAACACAAGGCTTCCCAGCCTTCGTAGTTGGCCAGGGTTTGCAACTCTTCAGCGCTGCATGCTTGCAACGGTTTGGCCGGCACTTGCCGATCTTCCAGCGGCAGGCGCAGGTCGATGGTGAAGTTGCGGCTTTGGAACCAGCAGACGTGGGTTCGCATATCGGTCAAGCCGTTGGCGAAGCTGATCGCCCGGCGCTTGTAGAAGCCGAGCATCCAGTCCGGTACGCCGTGAGCCGGTTGTTGTGGGTATCGAGCGACGAGATCGAGAAGGTGCATGTCTCAAACCTCCCCGGCCATGGCGGCACGCCCGAACGAGGACAACCCCTTCGAGCCGTCGGGCAAGTTCAACTCGCCCGCGGCCAGACGCTGCTTGAGGTAACGAAAGGTTTGCAGGGTTTGCGCGTAGAGGTGTTCGCCGCAGGCAACCGGCCCGTACCGACTGGGCGTTGCCGGGTCGACTAATTGCGCAATGGGCTCGATCACCGTGTCGTAGTCACAGGCGCAAAACATCGGGAAGGCATAGCGCTCCTGGGCGACTTTGCGCACCCGGTGTGCGGTGGCAACGTAAGTGCCGTTGCTCAGCACTTCCATCATGTCGCCGATGTTGATCACAAAAGCGTCTTCCACCAACGGCACGTCGATCCACTGCCCTGCCCCGTTCAACACTTCGAGGCCCGGTGCGGTCGGCAGCAGAATGGTGAAGCATTCATAATCGGTGTGAGCACCGATCCCCGGGCGATCCACCGGTGCCTCCGGCGAGAATGGGTAGTGAATCAGCCGCAGTTGACTGGGCGGGTTGGTCACCCGTTGGCTGATGGCGTCTTCCGGCAACCCCAGCGCCAGTGCGAAACCTCGAAACAATGTCAGGCTCAAACTGAACACCGCGTCGTAGTAGGCCTTGATGTCGTCCTTGAAGCCCGGCAGTGCCGGCCAGCGATTGGCGCCCAACATCGGTCGACGCCCCTCCTTCAGGGGGTAGTCGAAACCGACATCGAAGGCTTCCTTATGATCGATACCGCCTCCGGCAAACTGCTCTTCACCTTCGGGCACATAGCCGCTGTGATTACTCGAAAGCCCGATGTAATCCTGCATCTTCTGCTCGCACGACTGGGCGAAATACTCCACCGCGCGCTGCTTGAGCCGACTGATGATCTGCGGGTCGATACCGTGCCCCGTGACATAGAGGAATCCGGCATGCGACGCGGCATGCCCCAACGCCGTCGCTGTCTTGATGCGATCGACTTCGTGCTTGGAAAACAGGCCGTGGATATCCACGAGGGGCAAGGTTTTGAACGCTGAATGGGGTGTGATTCGAGGCTCGGGCGCCATAAGTAACCTCCTGATGATTAGTCAAAATGTCACCTGGTCGTCCAGATATCGCAGAGCCGTAAGGCCTCCGGGTCGTCCCGGATCAATCGCACCAGAAAAGGTGCTTGAGAGATAGAGCAATGTGCGTGCCACGTTCGTGTTGGCGGTTGAGTGCACGATTATCTTGTTGATTTGAAAAGGGCCAGGCGCAGGGCTGGCCCCTGAGGGCGTTCAGCTTCGGTTCAAAAAAAGGCACAAGATTGGGGCTGATGCCAATCAATCACGCCATAACGCGATCCGTAGCAGCTGGCGTAGCCTGCGTCCGGCTGCGCAGCAGTCGTAAACCTGAGTATGCGGTCCTCCTGGAACACCGCATCGTCTGACTTCACGACTGCTGCGCAGCCGGACGCAGGCTACGCCAGCTGCTACAGAATTGCGTTTGGCTTGACTGACTGGCACTGGCGTATCGGATTACTTCGCCGACCCATTACGCGGTTTGTAGAACCGAAACATCTTGGTCTCAAATGTTTTGGTGTACGCCTTGGACCAATCCGGTTTCACCGTGCGGTCATGGAAATACAACGCGCCACCGGTGCGATCCGGCAGTTGTTTATTCAGCGCCTTGCGGGCGATTTCCTTGGCGAGTGCATATTCGGTTTCTTCCTGGACCGTGTCCGATTTCCCATCGCACCACCACGAAAACTGGCAGCTCCTGGTTTCGGAACCTTGCTTGACCACCGCGCACACCGAGTCGGGAAAACCGGCGTGGCCGAGGCGGTTCATCACCACGTTGGCAACTGCTTGCATTTCGGCGGTGTCCTTGCCTTTGGCCTCCCAGTAGATGGAGCGGGCCATGCAGGTGATCGCATCGTCCAGCGGGGACTTGCCGGCCGGATCGACGGCCTGGACTTCGGATTGGGTGATCGCCTCGGATTTCGGTACGGACACGTCGCCGCCCTTCTCCGCGGCTTTGTGCTCAAGCACCTGGGCCTTGTCTTCGGCTACTTCTTTTTTTTGCTGCTGGTCGTCAGCGATGGCCTGACCGGCAAGAAGGATAATGGCGAGAAACGTAACTGACCATTTGAGGGGCATGATGGAGACACTCTGCAGGGCGTCGAGGGAAGCGCCCATTGGGCGACTTGGCTTCAGTGTAGTAGCCAAATCATGTCAGCAGGCACGCAACAATCTGCAAAAAGGCGTTGCGCGGCATGGGGTGAAATCGCGCATCATGGGCGCACTCAGTTCAAGGAGGATTTCCATGCGCGTTCCGTCATCCGTTTTGCGTGTTGCCGCGTTGTCATTCGGTCTGGTGTTCACCGCCACGGCGATGGCCACCGAAGAGACGCAACTGGTCGAATCCATCAACGTTTACCGCAGCCAGGTGCAGCGCTGTGGCGGTCAGGCCTCATCGGAGTTGCCACCGCTGACGAGCGATGCGCGGCTGGTTTTATCGGCCAGCGGGCCCGTCGATTTGCAGCAGGCCATGGCCCGGGCGTCGTACCCGTTGGTCAACGTGCAGGCGATCACCTTGTCTGGACCGCGTGATGCGCAGTCCGCCATAACGGCGATCAAGGAGAGCTTCTGCCAGGTGGTGCTGAACCCGCAGTTCATCGACGTCGGTGTCAGCCACGAGGGACGCGACTGGCGCATTGTGCTCGCGCGACCGCTGCTGACCGCGCGCCTGGGCGACGCCGCAGCAGAAGGCCAGAAGCTCCTGGAAATGCTCAACACCGCCCGCGCGCAGCCTCGTCAGTGCGGTGGTCAACCATTTGCCGCAACCACACCGCTGACCTGGAACGCGACGTTGGCAACCGCGGCCCAAGAACATACCCGGTCGATGGCCAATAACAATTTCTTCGACCACAAGGACCGCGACGGCCGCACCCCGGGTGATCGCGCCGAGCTGGCGGGTTACAACTATCAGGAGGTCGGCGAGAACATCGCCGCCGGGCAAGACACCCCGCGCAAGGTCGTCGATGGCTGGCTCGCCAGCGCCGGGCATTGCGCCAACCTGATGAACCCGAAGTTCCGTGAACTGGGCGCAGCCTATGCGGTTGATCCAAAGAGTGACGCCGGGATTTACTGGACAGCCATGTTCGGCACGCCGTAAGGGCGATGGACAGAGCGGTGATTCACCGCTCTTATAACGTATGTTGGCTGTCGCCGATTTTTTTGGCTTTTTCGATTGCCCACTCCAAAGAATCCTCCATGTCCAGCAGATGCGGGGACGGGTGATTGTCCTCCTCAATGACCGAACCGTCCGGCCGGTAAACACCGATGAACATCTTCAGAGAGCCGTCTTTTAATATCTCGGCTTTCACTTCGATCCTGCATCCGTTGGAAAGCGTCTCCTTGTGTTCCTCATGGCGTTCAGTCATTGCTGCATTCCTCTCGTCGGTGATAGCCGAGTAACGGGTTAACCGGGAATAACCCCCTTCTGTGCAAGCCGTTTCAACGCGTTGATCATGATCTCCTCATTGTTGACGACTTCGGTAAAACCCGCACGCCGAATCTTGTTCATGTCGCTAATCCTGTAGAGGGTCAGCCCGCCCGATTGAAATTATTCTGGACACCTGTAACAGCTGTAGCAGCTGCCGAGCAGCGCGAGGCTGCGTTCGGCTGCGAAGCAGTCGTCAAACCTGAGCACGCGGTTTACCTGATAGATCGCAGTGCCTGACTTTACGACTGCTTCGCAGCCGAACGCAGCCTCGCGCTGCTCGGCAGCTGCTACAAGAGCGCGCAAGGGGTGGTAACGAGGCTGATTTGGCGTTGGGGATTGCCCGCGACGAACCTCCCGGGACAGCGGCGTAATGCCACCTATACTCCATCCCACCAACCCCGCCCGGGGCCTGCACTACCAACAATAAAAAGCAGAGGTGGAACATGGTCTGGCAGCAAATCTACGACCCCTTCGGTAACCCGGTGCTTTCAACCATCATGGCGGCGGTGCCCGTGGTGGTGATGCTGGCATCCTTGGCGTTTTTCCATATCAAGGCGCATCTGGCGGCCTTGCTGGCTCTTGGCTCGGCGCTATTGATCGCAATCTTTGCCTTCGGCATGCCCGCGGACATGGCCGGTTCGGCGGCACTCTACGGCGCCGCCAACGGCCTGCTGCCGATTGGCTGGATTGTGCTCAACATCATCTTCCTGCATCGGCTGACCACCGAAAACGGCTCGTTCAAAGTGCTGCAGGATTCCCTGGCGCGCATCACCGACGATCGACGCCTGCAACTGCTGCTGATTGCCTTCTGCTTTGGCGCCTTCTTCGAAGGGGCTGCCGGGTTCGGCACGCCGGTGGCGGTGACCGGGGCGATTCTGATCGGGCTAGGCTTCTCGCCGCTGGCGGCGTCCGGCTTGGCGTTGATTGCCAACACCGCGCCCGTGGCGTTCGGCGCGCTGGGCACGCCCATCATCACGCTGGCCAAGGTCACCGGGCTGGATGAAATGGAGCTGTCGATGATGGTCGGCCGACAACTGCCGTTCTTCTCGGTGCTGGTGCCGTTCTGGTTGATCTGGGCCTTTGCCGGCTGGCGCAAGATGCTGGAAATCTGGCCGGCCATTTTGGTCGCCGGGGTCAGTTTCGCCGTGCCGCAGTTCGTGGTGTCCAACTACCACGGGCCGATGCTGGTGGACGTGATCGCTGCGCTGATCTCCATGGCGTGCCTGACCGGTTTCCTCAAGGTCTGGAAACCGGCCACGATCCACACCTCCGCTGCCCTGTCCGGTCGCGTCGACAACTCGAAAATCGACGAGGAGTATCAGCAAAAACCCGAGGCCAGCGGGACTTTTGCCAGCGATGCGAAACCGGCGGTGATGCGCGCGTGGATGCCCTGGATCATCCTCACAGTCTTCGTCTTCGCCTGGGGCACCCAGGGCTTCAAGAACTTGTTCGACACCCGCCCGGCGATCGATCCGGCCACCAACTCGGCCAAGCTCGACCCTCAAGGCAAACCGATGCGCGAAGCCAACCCGATCTTCGCCCCGGTCGTGACCTTCACCACCATTCACCAGCAGATCGAGAAAGTGCCACCCGTGGTGCCCGCGGCTAAAACCGAGGAAGCGGTGTACAAGTTCACCTGGTTGACCAGCACCGGCAGCGGCATCCTCCTGGCGGCCATCGTCGGCGGCCTGCTGATGGGCTATTCCATCCCGCAACTGGCACGCCAATACCTGCGAACGCTGTGGGTGGTGCGCTACTCACTCATCACAATCGTGGCCATGCTCGCGCTCGGCTTCCTCACCCGCTACTCGGGCCTCGACGCCACCATGGGCCTGGCCTTCGCCGCGACCGGCATTTTCTACCCCATGTTCGGCACCCTCCTCGGCTGGCTCGGCGTGGCGCTGACCGGCTCCGACACCGCCTCCAACGTGCTGTTCGGCGGCTTGCAACGGGTGACCGCCGAGCAATTGGGGATCAGCCCGGTGTTGATGGCTGCGGCCAACAGTTCCGGCGGGGTCATGGGCAAAATGGTCGACGCCCAGTCGATCGTGGTCGCGTCTACGGCGACTCGCTGGTACGGGCATGAAGGGGAGATTCTGCGCTACGTGTTCTTCCACTCGATTGTGCTGGCGATTCTGGTCGGTGGATTGGTGACGTTGCAGGCGTATGTGGCGCCGTTCAGCAGTATGGTGGTCGGCGGACACTAGACATCGATCGGTCCATAACCCGGGCAAGCCGCCCGGGTTATGGCTTTTAACGCACGGATCAAGTCAGACTGCTCCCCGCCATCAAGCCCTCCGTTAGCAACGACACCAACGGCTGCACCAAATGCTGAGTACGAACATCATCGCCCACCACCGCCACCTCGGTATTGGGCAAGGTCGGTAACTTCTCCGACGGTTCCAGTATCCGCATCCCTTCCTGCAAAAACGACGTCCCCAACGCCGTACTGCCCAATCCGCCCGCAACCGCCGCTTGCACGCCCATCAAGTTGCTGGCCAGGCACGCTGATGCCCATTCCCGCCCGACGGTGGCAAGGGCCTCGATCATGATTGCCCGGTACGCACAGGGTGGCCGCATCATCACCAGGCGCACAGGTTTGGACGCTTCGATTTGGTAATCCTTCGCGGCAATCCACACCAAGGGTTCGCGCCAGATGACTCGGCCTCGCGTGGTGCCGGAACTGAATTTTCGCTTGGAAATGACCACGTCGAGTAACCCGGTTTCGTAGTCGGTGAGCAAGTCGTCGCTCAGGCCCGTGGTCAGTTCCAGTTGAATGTCGGGATACAACTGGGTGAAGCGCGACAGCAGCTTGGGCAGTTGGGTCGGTACGAGGTTTTCCGAGATCCCCAGGCGCAGCAGGTTGACGGTGGCCGGCGCCTTGATGTCCCGCATGAAGGTGTCGAAATGCACCATCATCCGGCGCGCGCCCACCAGCAGGCGCTCGCCGTCCGGGGTCAGCGTCAGCGCGCGGCTGGTGCGTTCGAAGACACGAAAACCGAGCACCTCTTCCAGGCGGATGATTTTCTGGCTGACCGCCGATTGCGACCGCGCGATCACCTCGGCAGCGGCGGTGAAACTGCCGGTCTCCGCCACAGCGATAAACGCCCGTAGCAGGTCGATCTCAAGGTCGCTGGCTTGCATGATGAATTCGCCTTTCAACTGGATGCCATTAAATTTATGCGTTTGTCTTCTAGATAGCAAATGCCGAACATCGTACTCAACCTGAATACGAGGAGTTCGAAAATGGCAGTCAATAAAGCGGTAGAGATTGTTGAAAGTTTCTGGCGTGAAGTGTGGCAAGCCAAAGATCCGCAAGCCGCAGCGCGCTTTGTGGCCGAAGACTTTGTCATCACTTCTGGCGGTATGGATATCGTCGGCCGCGAAGCCTTCATTCAATGGATCGGCGTGTTTCTGTCGAAAATCGACGACTTCGAATTTGGCAGTATCGAGACGTTCCAGAATGCCGAAGGCACTCGCGTCGCCTCACGCTGGAAACTGGCCGGAAAGAACCAGGGTTTTATCGGTGGCCGCACGTGTAACAGCCCGTTTGAAATGCTCGGCACTGCGGTCTGGGAAGTTCGCCCGGACGGCCTGCTGGCGCACAACTGGGTGGAGCGTAATGCGCTGGAAGTTCATCGTGATTTGATCGGGCTCTGAACTTCAACGCGTCAAGTTGCCGACCGTAAAGTTTCACCCCGCTCCCTCCGTGCTCGTCCACGCAACGGGTTCAGAGGGAGCACCCTGGTTGAATTGAACATGACACCGACGACTTTTTTCATATTGCTTCTACAGATCCTCACGCCCCCACACGGTGCGCGACCACCTGAAGTTGTGATGGATATCCGAAGTCGTTTGTGTGGGTCGGCGTTGCAGTATCCAACCCGGTATCCGCCGACGGGTTCAACGTAAAACCACATGAGTATTTATTCACATGTCAGGTGAGTAATTGGGGAATTTCGCACAGTGCGTCGCTTCTCCAGAATGACCCCGCGCCTGCCATCAACGGCAGACGTTGCTCACTCACATCAATACTGGAAATCATCATGAACATTCGTACGTTACTGGCTACAACCACGCTTACCCTTGCCGCACTCACCGGTTACGCCCAGGCGGACACCTCCAACGTCCCCGCCAAGCCTTATTACTACGGCATGCCGATTGACGTGGCCAAAGTCATTTCCCTTGAGGAACCCCCTTCCGCCGATTGCGAAGTGGTCAACGCCAAACTCACTTATCTGGACTCCTCCGGGAATGTCGAGGCCTTTACCTACTTCAAAATGGCCCAGGCCTGTGAAGAGCAGAACTGAATGTCGGGGCGTACAACAAAAGCCGCATTGAACGGCAAGTCAATTGACCCGCTGTTGCATTGCATCAGCGGGTCTTTTTTTACATCGAATTAAAGATGATCAAGCGCTGGCAACTGCCGTGGTATTCAACCGACTGACCGCACCTACTTGGGCAGATCAATTTTATCCAACACCCGGTTCGCGGTGATCTCCGCCACCATGATGCTGTTGGAAATGCCCAGCAAGGCATAGCGCGACTCCCCCTCCAGATGATCCACCAACTGATGGACCATCACGTCAACCGAGGCCAACGTCTCGACCAGATAAACCGCCAATGTTTCGGCCGTTGCCTCCGGGTCTACGGAAAACAGGGTGCTGCGTGTTCGCGCCGTGGCCTTGATGTCGGCGTTCGATGGGAAGTGAAAGTCTAGAGCCCGCTCGGCGGCCTCATTGAGCTTCGTTGAATCGGGTTCGTACGGGGAGGCCGGATCGGTGTCCGGCGGATTTGGTGTGACTTTGAACATGGTAAATCCTCGTTTACGGGTGAAGCTGCCACGTTCGTTTCCAAGCGAAGGGGTGGCAGCTGTACGCGGGTTGGAAAACCAGGGTAAACGAGCCCGGCAGACCTATAAGGTCTCCCACGCACAGCCGCCATAACGGAATGCACATCGTGCGAAAAAGTACGTTATGAAGAGGTGCCTTCGTGTCGTTTACCCGTCGAGTTTCCAAGCCCGACCGCTGAATTGTCAGCGACACGGAAACGATAAAACCAAAGCCCACGACACACAAGCCGGCGGATTCTGGCGCAGCCGTAGGTAAAGGCACAAGGTTTTGTAGCTTTCAGGACGTAACCTTGAGAGGTTTTAAACAAAGACTTTTCGGCGATGTTTATTGACGAGGCGCCAGCTTCCCACACCAGATGAATCCTCAGTCAAACCAGAACCTGTGGCGAGGGGATTTATCCCCGTTGGGCTGCGAAGCGGCCCCAGCGTCTTTTCAAACAGACTGAGTTGTCTGGATTTGCGACTGCTTCGCAGCCGAACGGGGATAAATCCCCTCGCCACAGATGGGGGCTCGCGCTCTAGTGGACGAAATAGCCCTATCAGGCAGCCTTATCTGCCAAGTCCCCACGAACCTTCATCGCCGAAGATTGCCCCGGTCCGAACACCAACCCCGAAGCAAACACCACCCCAAGAATCACGCCGCCCGCCCCCAGCAACTGCCAGACATTGGGCAGTACACCGAGTATCGAGGACACCAGCATGGTGAACACAGGAGCCAGGTTGAAGAAGATCGACGTGCGCGCCGCACCGATGGTGTGAATGCCTTTGAACCACAGCAAGTAGGCAATCAACGAACCGAAAACGGCCAGGTAGACAACGGCGCCATGAATCGACAGCGAAGCGGTGCTGATCGCGGCAATCGGGTTCTCATAAATGAAGCCCAGCACGATCAGGCCAATGACCCCGAACAACATGGAAAACGTGGTGGTTTCCAGTGGGGTCGAGTCTTTGACGAAGCGACGGGTGCCGACCATGTTGGCGGCCCAGGCGATGCTGCCGGCCAGAATGATCGCGTCACCGGTCGCCACTTTCAGCCCGAGCAGCACCTGGATATCCCCTCGCGTAATCACCAGGCCGACGCCCAGCAAACCCAGGACCAGCCCGATGGCACGGCCGCGATCAATGCGCTCGCCTTCGAGCAGCACCGCAAAGATCATGGTCCACAGCGGCGTGGTCGCCAGGATCAGCGCGCCGTTGATGGGCGTGGTGGTTTGCAGGCCAAAGAAGGTCGCGAGGTTGAACGCGGTAAAGCCCAGCAGGCCCAGACCGATAAAGGCCGGTAGATTTTGCTTCAGCGTGCTGAGGCGCAACTTGCCCGCCAGGCCGAAAATCAGCACGAGTAACAGGGTGGAAATGGCAAAGCGTTCAATGGACGCGCTGATCGGTGCCATGCTCTTGATGATGTAGGCACCAGCGTTGAAGTTGGTGCCCCAGAAAAACGTGGCACCTACGATGCCGGCATAGGCGAGAGGCGTTGATTTTGACATGGCTGTTTCCTCGTCAAGTCGTGCGATGAACACTCAGCAAACTGCGGAATGCTTCAGACCTGCTTGTCAGGTATTGAAGGATTCTTGCAGGCTTGCCAGCGGGGCAAAATTCCCCATTTATTCACCCTTCATGTGAGAAAACGCCCATGTTCGATTGGGAGGATCTTCGCTACTTCATCGTCTTCGCCCACGAGCAGTCCTTGTCCGCGGCGGCGCGCAAGCTCAAGGTCGACCACGCCACAGTGGCACGGCGCATCAGCGCGCTGGAGAGTTCGCTGAATCTCAAGTTGGTGGACCGGCGCCCTCGCTCTTATGTCATCACCGAGGACGGCGAACGCATCGCGCAGCTGGGGCGGCGCATGGAAAGCGAGTCTTTCGCGGTGCAGCGCACGGCACTGGCCGGGCAGGATAGTTTTAGCGGCGAAGTCACCGTCAGTGCCCCACCCGCCCTCGCCTGCGCGTTGATCGCGCCACGAATCAATGCGTTGCGCACCCGGCATCCGCAGTTGTCGTTGCAGTTGATCGGCAGTCTGGACAGCGCTTCCTTGTCGCGGCGCGAAGCCGATATTGCCGTGCGCCTGAGCCGTCCCAAGGAACCGGACCTGGTAGCACGCAAGGTCGCGACGGTGCAATTTCATCTGTATGGATCGGCGGATTATTTGTCCAGAACGGCCCCGGAGGATCTGGCCTTCATCGCCTACGACCAGACCATGGAACAAACCCCGCAACAGGTCTGGCTCAAGCAACAAGCGGGTGATCGGCCGATTTTGCTGCGCAGCAATGATTTGAATATCCAAGCGACCATTGCCCAGGCAGGCGCCGGCGTTGCAGCATTGCCGTACTTCCTTGGCGAGCACTATGGTTTGCAAGCGATGGAGACCGTGGGCGCAGGGCTTGCGCGTGAAGTGTGGCTGGTGGTCCACAGCGACATCCGGCATACCCCGTCGGTGCAGGCGGTGATGAGTTTCCTGGCGTCCTGCTTCGAAAACTGAGTCCGTGCGCCAAACACTGCTTTACTGATTCAGATCCTGAACCAACGGGAAGCGCCCCCATGGACCGTCTCACCGCCAAAGACTTCGCTCCGGAACTGCTTGAGCTCTACGACTACTACGCCCACGGCAAGATCAACCGACGCGAGTTTCTTGATCGAGCCGCGCTGTTCACCCTGGGCGGTTTGACGGCCAGTGCCCTCCTCGCTGCCCTGAGCCCGAACTACGCGCTCGCCGAGCAGGTTGAATTTACCGATCCGGACATCCTCGCCGAGTACATTTCCTATCCATCGCCCAAGGGCCACGGCAATGTCCGCGGCTACCTGGTGCGTCCGACCAAAGCCACGGGCAAGGTGCCGGCGGTGCTGGTCGTGCACGAAAATCGGGGGCTCAATCCTTACATCGAGGACGTCGCCCGGCGTGTCGCCAAGGCAGGTTTTATTGCGCTCGCCCCCGATGGCCTGAGTTCGGTGGGCGGCTATCCCGGCAACGATGAAAAAGGCAAGGAATTACAAGCCACTGTCGATCCGGAAAAGCTGATGAATGACTTTTTCGCCGCCATCGATTGGCTGATGAAAAACGACAAGACCACGGGAAAAGTCGGCATCACCGGGTTCTGCTATGGCGGCGGCGTCTCCAATGCAGCGGCGGTGGCCTACCCGGAACTGGCGGCGGCCGTGCCCTTTTATGGCCGTCAGCCTAAAGCCGAAGATGTGCCGAAAATCAAGGCGCCGCTGCTGCTGCATTACGGTGAACTGGACAAGGGCATCAACGAAGGATGGCCGGCCTATGAAAAAGCGTTGAAAGCGTCGGGCAAGACCTACGAGGCGTTCATTTACGCAGGCTGCAATCACGGCTTTCATAACGACTCCACGCCTCGCTACGATGAGGCCGCGGCGAAACTCGCGTGGGACAGGACAGTGGCGTGGTTCAACAAATACCTGGTTTAGCGTTCTGCGTTTTTGCGTGCAGGCTGCGCTTCACGCGTCGGCCTGCACCACTTCAATCCCCAGTTTCCGGTAATCCCCGACATCGCCCGACGCCACGTGCTGCTCGGTAATCAGCGTCTGCACGCGGTTGCACGGGGCGATCACGAATGGCTCCACTGCCCCGAGTTTATCGGCAGTGGTCACGGCCACCACGTGGGAAGCACTGTCGAGCATTGCCTGCTTCACCGGCACTTCATCAAAATGCAGCGAGCTGATGCCGACGTCCGGGTGAATCGCGCAGATCCCGGTGAACAGCAGATCAGCCTTGATGCCCTGGATCAACCGCAAGGTTTCATGCCCGCTGGCCGACATCGTCGCCGGATTGAGTTGGCCGCCGGCGAGGATCACCTTGACGCCTTTGTATTCCGCCAACGTGATCGCGATCATCGGCGACGCGGTGATGGCCGTGATGCAAACGTCCAAAGGCAACGACCGCGCGATTTGCAGCGTGGTGCTGCCGGAATCGAAAATCACAATCTGGCCATTTTGCACGCGGCGTGAGGCGAGTTGTGCCAGGTGGGTTTTCACCTCATCGGTTTCGCCGACGCGGGTGAAGAAATCCTTGCCGGTGTCCTTGGGACGCGGCAGCGCGCCTCCGTGAACGCGCTGCACCAGGCCGGCGCTGTGCAGCTCTGACAGATCGCGGCGAATGGTGTCTTCTGACACGGCGAAATGCTGGCTCAGTTCCGAGGCCATGACTTTGCCGTCGCGTTCGAGAATCAGGAGGATTTTCTGCCGGCGGACGGACGGAAGCTCGGTTGCCGAATGCTGATCTTGCATGTTTATGCCTGATTTTGCGTGTTTGCGCGAGATTAGCCAAACCGTCGCGCAAACACAATCGCGGTTTTGTTTCTGGCAAACTCCCTCGGCGCCTCCATCCAGAGCAGTCTCGCCATGCATTTCACCCTTGTCTCAAACGGTTCACTCCTCACACCTGAGCAGCCCGACATAACCGTGCCGTGGTGGAGTTTCACCAAGACGGTACTCGCTGCCGCGGCGCTGTCGTTGGTGCGTGATGGGTTGATCGGTCTGGATGATGCGGTGCCTGAAGGCCCGTTCACGTTGCGCCAACTGTTGCGGCATGAAGCGGGGCTTGCGGATTATGGTGAGCTCGCCGAATACCACGCCGCCGTTGCCCGCCATGAGACCCCTTGGTCGGCCGATGAAATGCTGCAACGGCTTGATGCCGCCCGATTGCGCTACGCACCGGGAGACGGTTGGCGATATTCGAACGTCGGCTACCTGTTTGTCGCCAGACTGATTGAGCGCGTGACAGGCCTCGCGCTTGAGGACGCGCTGATGCACCGCGTGTTTTCGCCTCTCGGTTTATCGCGCGTGCGCCTGGCAACGACGCGAAGCGATCTGGAGGGCGTGAACATGGGAGCGGCTTCAGCTTACGACCCTGGCTGGGTCTATCACGGATTGCTGGTCGGTCCGCTTGCTGACGCGGCCCTGTGCCTGGACCGTTTATTGGGTGGGCATTTGGAACCGAAATCATTGCTGCGGGAGATGCAAACGGCACGCACGCTGGGCGGACCGATGGCCGGACGTCCCTGGATTGCTCCGGGTTACGGCCTCGGTCTGATGCAGGGCACGGTGGAAGGTGGCCTCACCTTGAGTGGTCACACCGGCGCCGGTCCGGGCAGCGTCGTTGCGGTTTACCGCTGCGTTGATGCTGGCAGCACGGCGAGTTGCGCGGTCTTTTGTGAACGTGGCGAGGAAGGCGCTGTGGAAGCCGAGGTCGTGCGCCACCTGAAGAGCGTGGCGCTTAAATAAAACTGCGAATCATCCGGCCGGCCTTCCTCACAGAGGGAGCGGTCAGACGTGGCTAGTACTCAAAACCTGTGGCGAGGGAGCTTGCTCCCGCTGGGTCGCGAAGCGGCCCCAAAACTGCAATCGCGGTCATTCAGGTGAAACGCGTGTACTGGCTTTGCGACTGCTGCGCAGCCGAACGGGAGCAAGCTCCCTCGCCACAGGTGCGGGGCAGTCAGACCAATGTGTGGAGATCATAAAGTGCTGTGGCGAGGGGTCGGTCAGACCGATGTGTGGAACTCGCCACAGGGTTTGGCGGTTTGATGGATCACTTTGAATGCTTCAGTTGCTGGCCACTTGCGCCCCGTTACCAGACGTCACCAGTGCCTTTAACGACGCATCAAACTGCTTCAGCGCATTCACTTGCACCACGTTTTGCCGGTCAATCTGCGCAGCAATTTCCGGCGCTGCCTTGCCATGCACCCACACCGAAGGCATTTGCTGTTCACGTGAACCTTCGGCCTTGCCAATGTATTGCAGGTTCGAGTCGTAGAACTTGGCCAGGAAACGCGCTTCAACCTGGTTGTTGCGCTTGGACACCAGGCGGCTGTAGGTGTCCAGCATCACCACCACATCCGGATGGGCTTGCACCACCGCGTCGAGGTTGTCGTAGACGGTCACTGAAGCGAATTGTTTTTGCAGCGAGCCCATCAGCCAGTTGATCGCCCGTTTCGGATCGGAGCTGTTGACGAAGGCGTTGCTGATGCGCGAATCCAGCGCAGGGTTCTTCGCGCCGTTCAGCGCGACGGAATGGTACTGCTCAAGGTATTCGATCGTGTTGAGGGTGTTTTCGCTGTAGAGCACGCCCACCGATTGAGTGTGCTGCAAACTGGCGGGGCTGTCGGCCACCGGAAGGAAATGGCACGACGGGTCAGCCGCGAAAGCCGGCACGGTGGCGGCAACACTGCCGGTTAATACGGCGACAAGGGCCAGCAAGGTAGAGATTCTCATCGCGCAGGTTCCTTCAGAGGCGACTTTGGTATGACGCTATCCTCCTCTCATGACAATAAAACTGAACTTGCATTCCTTGATGGTGATTATTGATCAAACGAATGGTTGCGAAGTGAGGCTTGCGGCATGACCCAGCGCCTGATCCAACGGTTGAGCGTGATGGCGAGTGGATATCTGCGAGAAGCCGATTATGCTTCAGGAAACCTTGCAGCGATGCGAGGCCGTCAACCTGTGTGCATGCTTCGCGCAATCCGTAATCTGACAACATCAGCCCAAGGGCCTGGGTGCGGAAAAGAGGTAATGGGGTACTCCGGCCTATAACAAGAACGACGGAGAAGACTCATGGCCGCAATCGACAACACTTCCACGGGCAGTGCGCCCCACCACGGCATCACCAAGGAGGAGCGCAAGGTCATTTTCGCCTCGTCCCTGGGCACCGTGTTCGAGTGGTACGACTTCTACCTTTACGGCTCACTGGCCGCGATTATCGCCAAGCACTTCTTCGCCGGCGTCAATGAGACAACGTCCTTCATCTTCGCGCTGCTCGCGTTCGCCGCAGGCTTCGCGGTGCGTCCTTTCGGTGCCATCGTGTTCGGCCGACTGGGTGACATGATCGGGCGCAAGCACACCTTCCTGATCACCATTGTGATCATGGGTATCTCCACCGCCATCGTGGGCTTTCTGCCCGGCTACGCGACCATCGGCGTGGCGGCGCCGATCATCCTGATCACTTTGCGCCTGTTGCAAGGTCTGGCCCTGGGTGGCGAGTACGGCGGCGCAGCGACCTACGTCGCCGAGCATGCGCCGAAAGGCAAGCGTGGCTATTTCACCTCGTGGATTCAAACCACGGCGACCCTCGGCCTGTTCCTCTCGCTGCTGGTGATCCTTGCTTGCCGGACGATCCTCGGCACCGAAGCCTTCGAGGCCTGGGGCTGGCGCATTCCGTTCCTGCTGTCGATTCTGCTGCTGATCGTCTCGGTGTACATCCGCTTGCAGCTCAGCGAGTCGCCGGTGTTCCTGAAGATGAAGGCTGAGGGCAAGGCCTCCAAGGCGCCGCTGACCGAATCCTTTGCCCGTTGGGACAACCTCAAAATCGTGATCATGGCCCTGCTCGGCGGCACCGCCGGCCAGGCTGTCGTCTGGTACACCGGGCAGTTCTATGCGCTGTTCTTCCTCCTGCAAACGCTGAAGATCGACCCGCAGACCGCCAACTTGCTGATCGCCGGCTCGCTGCTGATCGGCACGCCGTTCTTCGTCATCTTCGGCAGCCTGTCCGACCGCATCGGCCGCAAAGGGATCATCATGGCCGGCTGCATTATCGCAGCGCTGACTTACTTCCCGATCTTCCATGCGTTGACCCAATACGGTAACCCCGACGTGTTCGTCGCGCAGGAGAAGAACCCGGTCACGGTGATCGCCGATCCCGACCAGTGCTCGTTCCAGTTCGACCCGGTGGGCAAGGCCAAATTCACCAGCTCCTGCGACCTCGCCAAAACCGTGCTGGCGAAGCGGGCCATCCCGTACAAGAACGAGAAGGCCGAGCCGGGTGCCGTCGCGCAGGTGCGCATCGGCGACAAGGTGATTCAGAGCTTCGAGGGCACCGGCATGCCGGCCGCCGACTTCAAAGCCAAGAACGATGCCTTTACCGCTTCCCTCGGCGCCTCGCTCAAAGAAGCCGGCTACCCCGAGAAAGCCGACCCGGCCAAGACCAACTACCCGATGGTGCTGTTGCTCCTGACTATCTTGGTGATCTACGTGACCATGGTTTACGGCCCGATCGCCGCCTGGCTGGTGGAACTGTTCCCGGCGCGCATCCGCTACACCTCGATGTCACTGCCCTACCACATCGGCAACGGTTGGTTCGGCGGCTTCCTGCCGACGGTGGCGTTCGCCATGGTCGCGGCCACGGGTGATATCTATTACGGCCTCTGGTACCCGATCATCATCGCCGTGATGACGGCCGTGCTGGGCATATTCTTCATGCCGGAAACCAAGGATCGGGAGATTCACCACACCTGAGTCTGGCACCTGCCCTCTTGTGCGAGCGAGAGGGCACTTCTTCTACGGGTCAAACGGTCTACGCTCATCCACATTGCTTCGGGCCTTCCCCGGGCACTGACGGGGGGCACCGTGATGATCCGTATCCTGTTGAGCGCTTTTCTGCTTGCACTGAGCATCCCGGCCCATGCCGGGGTGACGCCCTTTCCTGCCGGTTTTCGTGTTCAGGACATCCCGGTCGAAGGCGCGACAATTCATGTGCGCGTCGGCGGTAAAGGCCCGGCCGTGGTGATGTTGCATGGCTTCGGCGACACCGGCGACATGTGGGCGCCACTGGCAGCAGACCTGGCCAAGGACCACACCGTCGTGGTCCCGGACCTGCGTGGCATGGGCTTGTCGTCGATCCCGGACAGCGGCTACGACAAGAAAACCCAGGCGGGCGACATTCGCGGGGTGTTGGCAGCATTGAAGATCGAACACGCGGTGGTCATCGGCCACGACATCGGCACCATGGTCGCCTTCGCCTACGCCTCGCGTTATCCGCAGCTGACGGATCGCCTGGTGGTGATGGACGCGCCCGTGCCGGGCATTCCACCCTGGAACGAGATTGTTCGCTCACCGATGCTGTGGCACTTCGACTTTGGCGGGCCGGATGCCGAACGTTTGGTCGCCGGTCGTGAGCGCATCTACCTGGACCGCTTCTGGAACGAGTTCGCTGGCGACCCGAGCAAGGTCGATGAAGCGACCCGTCAGCACTACGCCAAACTCTATGCCCGCCCCGGCGCCATGCACGCGGCCTTCGCGCAGTTCCGCAGCATTCGTCAGGACGCGGTGGACAACGAAGCGTCGATGAAAACCCGCCTGACCATGCCGGTGCTGGCCATCGGCGGTGAAAAATCCTTTGGGAATAACGAAGCGATCGTGATGCGCAACGCGGCGGACACGGTGACGGAAGTGGTGATTCCGGGGGCGGGGCATTGGCTGATGGAAGAAGCGCCGACGCCGACCATTCAAGCGATTCGCGAGTTTATTACGCAGTAGAGCCGCAACTCGTCCTGTGTAGCAGCTGCCGAGCACCGCGAGGCTGCGTTCGGCTCGGTCCGCGCTCGGGCGCAGCAGTCGTGAAATCAGGCACTGCGGTCTATCAGGTAAACCGCGTGCACAGGATTTACGACTGCTGCGCCCGAGCGCGGACCGAGCCGAACGCAGCCTCGCGCTGCTCGGCAGCTGCTACAGGGTTCGAGGCAGATCCATGTGTTGTGGCTTCACAGCCCAGCGAATCACAAAACGAATTGAACCCCACACCTCATCGTGTTTTCGAAACCCTATCAGCGCCAATCTTTGATCACGAGCGGCGCCATTGGAGAGGAAATCCCGATGAACCGTAGACTGCTGTTTCTGCTCGCCAGCCTGAGTCCCACGCTGGTATTCGCTGAAGGCTGTGACGTCCTGACCCGATCCCAAAGCCCTTCCGTTCCGGTGGTCGAGTCCCATACCTGCTATGAGTACGAAGGCATGCCGGTGAACGCCATCGATTGGTCATGCAGCAACGAGAGCAAGGAGATGCTCACCAGCACCAAGAAAAAAGTCGAACAGTGCGACGATCACTATCAGGCCGCGTGCATCGCGACCTTGACGCAAGAATCGCTGGCCAACCCCCACTCCACCAGCAAGGACAAGAACAGCAAGTCGTTGAATATTCCCGACAACGCCCAAGTCACCACGTATTACTACGGCGCGGAACACTTGAATCAATCGAAGATTGATTGCGAATCGGGCGGTGGGCACTGGAAAGCGAAGTGATGTCACGGGCTGATACGTAGCCGTTACATCGCCCTTTTTGCAGTATCCGCGTTGTTACCTTATCGACCGTGTTGTCACTTCTGCGGTGCGCGGCAGGCCAATAAAGTATTGGCTTCGGTGTGTGGGCAGGGTCGAGAAAACGTCTCGACCCTACTGTGCGCCGATCCCCCCATCACGGAAGAGGTGACACCATGAATTTCGTAACCGTTGAAAAAAACCAGAGCAGTGCCCCGTCGGAAGCCGATATGAAAAAGGCCATGACCGACTCTGGCGGCAAACCCGGCGATGTCACCGGGACCAACGCGGCCCGGAAGCTGACTTACACCGGCACGGTTAATCACACCGTGTATGAGAACAAGCTGATCGAGATTGCCAAGGGTAAACGGACCAGTTGGAACTTTGTCTGGGCCGACGCGAAGGTGAGTAGCCCAGCTGCATGAAGTCACAACGGGGCGGTCGAACGACCGCCCCGTTGTTTCAACTCACAGAGCCCTTGATACAACCCGGTTACTCAGCCTGTTACCTTGCCGCTTAAACCGCCCTCCCCGCTGTAACGCCAAGACACTTCGCCGCCCTGAATCCTGCGCCTACTGTGAAGCCGTCAATGTGTTTAGAGGGTGCTGCCCGATCACTTGTCGGATTCGCTGCCCGCTGCCCATTGATTGCCTAACACAACCAAGGAAGAGGAAAGCCATGAGTAAGTCGAGCGCTGTGAGCAATCAAGCTCTGCAACTTCACAAGAATGTGCAAGAGGCCTTCAATTCGTTCCAAAGTCTCGCCCCGACCAGCCTGAAAACGTCGGACTACAGCAAGGTGCTGACGTCGACCCTGGCAGCCACTCAAAAGTCGGTCACGATCGAAATCGCACCCGATGACCTGACCCTGCTCAAGCAGTCAGGCTACAAGCTGTGCTTTGCCAAGAAAGTCGGTAACGAAGCCTATAACGTGGTCTGGCAGTCCTATGACAAGTACCTGAGCAACAACGGCTTCAGCTGGACACCTCAGTACCAGCTGTTCGGGTCCAATACTTTTCAGGCTGACGTGACGGTGAAGGTCTCGACCAACATCGTCACGATCGGCCTGGGTCAACAATCGGTACTCAGCCCGGAAGGTTTGCTGGGCCCGTCGGTAACCGGAGGCCCTGACATTTCCATTACCCTGGATAACGAATACGGCCCGATTCACCCCGGCATCAACCAATTGTCGGTCGGCATCGACGGCAAGCAGGTCAGCACCCCGATCTACGTCGCCACGAACCAGGTGGTCACCGGCAATACCGTTTTGACCCCTGTCGAGACCATTCTCGTGTGGTTCGAACAGAACGTGCAGACCAGCACCATGTTCAGCACTTCGCGGTCCAAGGCCATCGAAATCGACCTGACCGTCGTTAACGATGCCACCCGCCTGTACGAAGACGGTGCCTGGAAAACCGTGTAATCGTCGCACCGGGGGCAACCTCGCGGTTGCCCCTTCTCCTCAGGAAACGTCCCCGCCGCCCCGGGCGAAATAACCCGTCAACGACCGACAGATCGACTCCGCCAGGTCTTCCTGGGTCGCGATGCCATAAGGTCGATTGCGATCGAACTGCTCTGACCAGCGGATCCGCCCCTGAGCGACATCAATCAGGCGCACCGATGCCCGGACACGGCTCGGCTCCACCCGCACGCTGCCCTCGAGGGAATAGTTACCGCGCCCCGCCCGCACAACGTCCAGTGCTTTGACGCTGTTGCGTGGCACCTTCATCAACACATGGTTGCCATGGCTTTGCGTCTGCTCGAACGACTCGAACAGCCGGCAGCTCAACTCTTCACACAAGCCCCGGGTAAAGTCATCGCCGTCGCGGGTGATGCAGGTAAACGGCTGAATCTGCAGGACCGGATGGCGAGTCGCGAGGCTTTTGGGTCTGAGCCGCTGGTAAGCCAGGCGATAACAACCAGCCGGTAGGCTCAGACGCACTGGGTCTTGCTGACCCAGGGTGGCGTAATGAGCTGCGAGCTTGCGCCGCAACCGGCCCACCTGGACGCGCACCACCGGATCGTCGCCCGTGCAGTAAACCGCCGGGTCACGGCGAAACACCGCAATGCCGATGGCGTGCTCGGTGAGCGCAATATTGGGAAATTGAAGGTCGTGATCGACCAGAAAACGCAGCAAACTGCCCATGCGCCTGGACTTGGCAAACACCGGACTGGCCAGCAACAGCGCCAGCACCCGCTCTACCTCTTCACGATCGAGGGGCTCGGGAACGCCCTCGGCACTCGCATTGCCTACGTGCTTGATCACCATTGCCTGCCTCCGTGCAGGTTACCGACAATCGCTCGCCACCCCTGTTGAAGTGGATATTGATACTGAAGTCGTACTCCATGGCCACGCTCAGCGCCCGATCCCGTTAAGGCACGGACGCTGCAACGTCGAAGCTTAGCAGCCGTAACGCAATGGCGAAGATATTGTGCTGATTGCCGCGTTGCGAGCGGTTTTCAGCAGCAGCGCGTCGTGCATTGCTTGCCGCCGTAGCGGGCTTCCTGACGCTCACGAAGAAACGCCGAATGGCTCATCACCGGCTGTTCCGGGTGTTTGAGCGCCATCTGGGCGACGTAATTGTCGTAATCGGGGACGCCGATCATCAAACGCGCGCTCTGGCTGAGCAGTCGGGCGGCTTGCTGCAGTTTGCGGAACATGGCAACGCTCTCATTGTGAGGGGGGACAGGGCCATGAAAGCGCACTTATGTATCTGGAATGTGTCCGCGCGGCAATGTGTCCAATACCCGCCATCAACCGCAACGCATACCCTGTAGCAGCTGCCGAGCAGCGCGAGGCTGCGTTCGGCTGCGCAGCAGTCGTAAAATCAGAGAACACGGTTTACCTGACACACCGCACTGCCCGATTTTACGACTGCTTCGCAGCCGAACGCAGCCTCGCGCTGCTCGGCAGCTGCTACAGGGGATCGCGTTAAGGCAGGGACGTCGGTGGTCTGCGTTTTTCTGCTGATCCGTAGTTTTTTGCGATTTCTGCACCTGTACCAAAACCACCCCTCGTCCAACAATGAGCGAAGCACGGTCACAGTTTGTTAATATCCACGCGTTTTTTTCGTCTGATACATCAGGCGCTACAGATTTCACGTCGCAACACAGGAATGTTTTTCCATGAGTACGTTGTTTACCCGTCGCACGGTCCTGCGCGGTATGGGCTTGTTGAGTCTTGGCTTGCTCGCCGGCTGCGATGACGGCCCCAAGCTGTCGTTTAAATACGGCAAGGACCTCAGCGACAAGATCATGGGACGTACCTTCAAGCTCGAAGACGCCCAGGGCGAAACGAAGATGCTCACCAGTTATCGCGGCCTGATGCCGATGGTGTTCTTCGGTTTCACCCAATGCCCGGCGGTCTGCCCCACAACGCTGGCCCGTGCGGCGCAGGCCAAGAAACTGATGGGCCGCGACGGCGAGAAGCTGCAGGTGATCTTCATCACCCTCGACCCCGAACGCGACACACCGCAAATGCTCGACGCCTACGTCAAATCGTTCGACCCGAGTTTCGAGGCGTTGCACGGCACGCTGGAAGAAACCGCCGCCACCGCCAAAGAGTTCGGCGTGTTCTTCGAAAAAATCCCCAGCGGTTCGACCTATACCCTTTCTCACACCGCGACCAGCTACGTCTTCGACTCTCGGGGCAACCTGCGCCTGGGGCTGTCCGCGTCCCTTACGGCTAAAGAGTGCGCAGAAGACCTGCTCACCGTCATGGAAGTCTGCTAATGAATTCGATCTGCGCAAACACCGCTTTCTCGCGACGTGCCAAGCAATTGATCCTGGGATGCGCCCTGATCGGCATGGCCTGGCAGGTATCCGCTCAAACCAAAGTGGACGACGCCTGGGTCCGCGCGACCGTTGCCGGCCAACCGTCGACCGGTGCCTTCATGACCCTGCAAGCCGACAGCGACAGCAAGCTGCTCAGCGTGCAATCGCCTGTCGCCAAAACCGTTCAAATACACCAATCAAGCATGAAAGACGATGTGATGAGCATGCGTCAGGTCGAGACCGTCGCGCTGCCGGCCGGCAAACCGGTGAGCTTTGATCCTCACGGTTACCACGTGATGTTGATGGACCTGACGGCGCAGGTGAAGGAAGGCGATAAAGTCCCCCTGACCCTGACCGTGGAAAACGCCAAGGGCGAGAAAGAGACAATTAAGGTAGACGCCGAGGCCCGGGCACTTGGCATGGCTGACCACAGCAACATGCATTAAGGCTGTCCTGTGGCGAGGGGATTTATCCCCGTTCGGCTGCGCAGCAGTCGTAAATCCAGACAACTCGGTTTGTCTGAATAGACGCTGGGGGCCGCTTCGCTGCCGAACGGGGCGGTGCGACGTTTCGCTAAATCCCCTCGCCACAGATAAATCCCCTCACCACAAAAGCCCCCTCGCCACAGGGTTTATGCTCGGCTGGTCCTATTTAACGAGTCGCTTTTCCTTCGAAGGTCTGTAGCCGAAATACGAGCTGTAGCACTTGCTGAAATGGCTCGGCGATACAAAGCCGCACGCCACCAGCACGTCTACCTGGGACAGTTCCGTATGCTGGAGTAGCCGCCGCGCTTCGGTAATCCGCAGCTCCATGTAATACCGCTGTGGCGTGGTGCCCAGTTGCTCCTTGAACAAGCGCTCGAGTTGTCGACGTGAGCGACCGGCGTAAACCGCCAGTTGCTCCAACTCCAAAGGTTCTTCGAGGTTGGCATCCATCAGCTTCACCACCTCGCGCAATGGCGCGCTCACACAGACATTTTCAGTCGGCTTGATGCGTCGGTAGCGGGACTCCTCGAATGCCAGGATGTCCTCGATCCCCTCGACGAGTGCTTTGCCATACAGCCCTTTGATCCAGTCCAGCGCCATGTGAAAGGCGCCGGAAGGACTGGACGCCGTCAGCCGGTCTCGATCGATGATGTAAGGCTCGCTGCTGACCTGCGTCGCCTTGCAGAAATCCGCGAGCGCGGGGCGATGCTCGGGGTGAATCGCGCAACGGTAACCGTCCAGCAAACCGGCCTTCCCCAGGAACCATGCACCGTTCCACAACCCGGCCAGGCTGACGCCCTGGTCTGATGCCGTCCGCAACAGGCTGATCAAGCCTTCGCTGGCCTTGAGTTCTGTCCTGTAGCCGCCGCAAATCACCAGCAGGTCCAGCGCTTTGATCGCTGCACAATCGATGCGCGCATCGGGCCGGATGACCAGGCCCAGATCGCTGACGACCTCGCCTTCATTCAAGCCGAACGTGCGGGAAGAGAACGAGTCGGGGCGTAGCAGATTGGCCGTGATTACCGTATCCAGCGCCTGGGTGAACGCGGGCAGCGAGAAATGCTCGAGCAGCAGAAATCCGGCGCGGACCGTTTGTTGGGTCCCATCAGGGTGTTCATTCAGATAGCGAAGGTTTTTGCCCTTCATGCCTCCGCTAAATTGGCGTCGTTCGATCAATCTCGCCCCACTCCATTACGTTACCGAACCGGTTGTCTTGGTCGCCATGTTACCCCGCAGCGCCACGTTGGCGTATCCACGCGCCTTGATGGAACGCTGGATAACGCTCTGCCTCAGTTATTTATACTCAAATGCCAGCTTAATAATATTTTACCGATACCAGGGTCATCCCTAGTCTTGAGCCCAAGAAATGGCAGGCCGTTCGCGACCTCACTCCAACTTCGAAGGGCATTGAGATGACCACTGAAAAAATAAAAACAGATACGCTGATTGTTGGCGCCGGTCAGGCTGGCGTGGCCATGAGTGAACACCTGAGCAAACTCGGCGTGCCGCACCTGGTGCTGGAACGCAACCGTGTTGCCGAGCGCTGGCGTACCGGGCGCTGGGATTCGCTGGTGGCGAATGGTCCGGCGTGGCACGACCGGTTTCCAGGTCTTGATTTTGACGACCTCAGTCCCGACGAATTTGCCCCGAAAGAGCGCGTCGCCGATTACTTCGAAGCCTATGCGAAGAAATTCAACGCACCGATCCGCACCGGCGTGGACGTGCTGAAAGTCGAACGCAATGTCGGTCGCCCGGGCTTCACCATTGAAACCTCCGAAGGCGTGATCGAAGCCAATCGTGTGGTGGCGGCCACCGGGCCTTTCCAGCGTCCGGTCATCCCGCCGATTGCACCGCACGATCAACCCTTCCTGCAGATCCACTCGGCCGACTACCGCAACCCGGCGCAACTGCCTGAAGGCGCGGTGCTGGTGGTCGGCGCGGGCTCTTCCGGCGTGCAGATTGCCGACGAGTTGCAGCGTGCCGGCAAAAAGGTTTACCTCTCCGTTGGCGCCCACGACCGCCCTCCTCGCGCTTATCGCAACCGTGATTTCTGCTGGTGGCTGGGTGTGCTGGGCGAGTGGGATCAGGCGGCGATGAAACCGGGTCGGGAACACGTGACCATCGCGGTCAGCGGCGCCCATGGCGGCCGCACGGTGGACTTCCGTGGCTTGGCCCATCGCGGCATGACGCTGGTCGGTTTGACCCAATCGTTCAACGGTGGCGTGGCGACGTTCCAGCCGAACCTAGCGGACAATCTGGCGCGTGGCGATGAGAACTACCTGGCGCTGCTGAATGCCGCCGACGCCTATATCGAACGCAACGGTCTGGACCTGCCGGAAGAACCTGAAGCGCGCCACGTGTTCCCGGATCCGGAGTGCGTCACCCAGCCGATTCTTGAGCTCGACCTGACCAAGGCCGGCGTCACCTCGATCATCTGGGCCACCGGTTTTGCCACAGATTACAGCTGGCTCAAGGTTGATGCCTTCGACGACAACGGCAAGCCGCAGCATCAGCGAGGTGTATCGAGCGAGGCTGGCGTGTATTTCCTCGGCCTGCCGTGGCAGTCCCGTCGCGGCTCTTCGTTCATCTGGGGTGTCTGGCATGACGCCAAGTACGTGGCTGATCACATCGCCATTCAGCGCTCTTACCTCGACTACCACGACGCGGCGCAACGGGAGGCTGAACAGGCCCCGGTCGGCCATAAAACCACGGTCAGTGCTTAAGCCTTTCTCTTTTCAGGAGCTTCATATGTCCACGCCAACCCATACCCGAATTCGCATGTTCAACACCAAGGAAACCTACCCGAACCAGAGCCTGGACAACGACCTGTGCCAGGCAGTCCGCGCCGGTAACACCGTTTATGTCCGTGGCCAGGTCGGGACTGATTTCGAAGGCAAACTGGTGGGTCTGGGTGACCCGCGTGCCCAGGCCGAGCAAGCCATGCGCAACGTCAAGCAGTTGCTGGAAGAGGCAGGCAGCGACCTCAGCCACATCGTGAAAACCACGACGTACCTGATTGACCCGCGGTATCGCGAGCCGGTGTATCAGGAAGTGGGCAAGTGGCTCAAAGGTGTGTTTCCGATCTCGACCGGGTTGGTGGTGTCGGCGCTGGGGCAGCCGCAGTGGTTGATGGAGATTGATGTGATTGCGGTGATTCCTGAGTAAGCAGGTTCACCGAGTTGCGGCCTTCGCGAGCAAGCTTCGCTCCTACGGTAGATCTCGATTTCACGCACGACCACGATCCTCTGTAGGAGCGAAGCTTGCTCGCGAAGAGGCCCGCCCAGACACCTCATTTGCCAAGGCCACCCAAGGAGCAAAACCCATGACCTTCTCCATCGCCGCCCGTTGCCCCGAAACCGGTCAGTTCGGCATTGCGATCAGTTCCTCCAGCATCGCCGTCGGCGCCCGTTGCCCCTGGCTGCTGCCGGGTGTCGGCGCCGTCTCCACACAAAACATCACCCTGCCGTCGTTAGGCCCGGAAGTCCTCGCCCTCATGGAGCAAGGCCTCGCCCCGGCCGAGGCGCTGGACAAAGTCCTGACCCGCAACGGCTACAGCCAGTACCGGCAGATCACCGCCATCAACCACCTCGGCCAGACCGCCCATTTCAGCGGCGCACAAACCCTCGGCAACCACAACGCCGTGTCCGGTGAACAATGCGTCGCCGCCGGCAACATGCTCGCGGACCGTTCGGTGATCGAGGCCATGGTCGAGGCGTTCGAACACGGCGAAGGTCAACTCGCCGACCGCTTGCTCGCGGCGATGAAAGCCGCCATCGCCGCAGGTGGCGAAGCCGGACCGGTGCATTCGGCGGCGATGGTGGTGGTCGGCGAACTGACATGGCCAATCATCAACCTGCGGGTCGATTGGGCTGACGAAAACCCCATCGGCCAGCTGGAAAAACTCTGGGACGCTTATCGCCCACAAGTGCAGGACTACATCGACCGCGCCCTTGCCCCCGACAAATCCCCGGGCTACGGCGTCGCCGGAGACGACCGATGAGCACCAGCCGCGATTTGCTGCAAACCCTGGTGGCGTTCGACACCACGAGCCGCGAATCCAACCTGCACCTCATCGAGTTCGTCCGCGACTACCTCGCGAGTTTCGATGTGCCTTGCGAACTGATCTACAACGAGCAGCGCAGCAAGGCCAATCTGTTCGCGACCATTGGCCCGGCGAATCGACCGGGCATCGTGCTGTCGGGGCACACCGACGTGGTGCCCGTCGACGGCCAGCCGTGGACCGTTGCGCCGTTCGAACTCACGGAGCGCGACGGCAAGCTGTACGGGCGTGGCACGGCGGACATGAAAGGCTATATCGCTTGCGTGCTCGCCCTTGTTCCGTCGCTGGTGAAGGCCACCCTGCGGCTGCCGGTGCACATCGCGCTGTCGTACGATGAAGAAGTCGGCTGCCTCGGCGTGCGTTCGTTGCTGGCGGAACTGGAGCAGCGACCGGTCAAACCGATGCTGTGCATCATTGGCGAACCAACCGAACTGAAACCGGTGCTCGGGCATAAAGGCAAACTGGCGATGCGCTGTGACATTCAGGGTGAAGCGTGCCATTCGGCGTACGCCCCGCTTGGGGTCAATGCGATTGAATACGCCGCTGAACTGATCGGTGAACTGGGACGGATTGGTCATCGCCTCAAAGCGCCCGAGCATCACGACGCGCGGTTCGATCCGCCGTTCAGCACCGTGCAGACCGGGGTGATTTCCGGTGGTAAAGCCTTGAACATCGTCCCCGCCGATTGCCGCTTCGATTTCGAAATCCGCGCCTTGCCTTCGCATGATCCGAGTGAGGTTGCGCAGGAGCTGAAGGCTTATGCCGAGCAACAGGTGTTGCCGCGCATGCGTGCGGTGAGTGAGCAGAGTGAGATTCGATTCAGCGAGTTGTCGGCGTACCCCGGTTTGGCGACAGATGCGCACAGCGAAGCGGCTGAGTTGATCGCCGCATTTTCCGGTTCCCGAGAATTCGGTACGGTAGCGTTCGGCACCGAGGGCGGCCTGTTCGACGCCGCCGGAATCCCCACCGTCGTCTGCGGGCCCGGCAGCATGGATCAAGGCCATAAACCCGACGAATTCGTCAGCCTAGAACAACTCACCACCTGCGACGCTATGTTGCAACGGATGCTGCTATCGATCACTGAATAACAAAGATCTGAACCCCCAAAACCCCTGTGGGAGCTAGCCTGCTAGCGATAGCGATCTGTCAGCCAAATCATTGTTGACTGTCAAACCGCTATCGCTAGCAGGCTAGCTCCCACAGGTTTTTCGGCGTCCAATCGACCTACATTTTTTAACGTCTATACCCACAATCTTACTAATTTATCTATCCGCCCCCACCGCACATCATCAACTCCAACAAGAAAAGCGTCGCCCCCGTGCAGCGCTCACCGAAGTACGTCCACGTACTCAAATTGCCTTGGAGTCCGTCATGGTTACCACAGCAACAACCGCCGCCCCGCTCATCGAAAAACACACCATCGGCTACGTGCCGCCCGAAGATCGCCACGGCAAAACCCGCGACCTGTTCACCCTCTGGTTCGGTGGCAACATCGCCCCGTTGCCTATCGTCACCGGCGCCCTCGGCGTGCAAATGTTCCACCTCAACCTGGTGTGGGGCATCGTCGCCATCCTCGTCGGCCACCTGGTCGGCGGCGTGCTGATGGCGCTGCACTCGGCGCAAGGCCCGCAGATGGGCATTCCGCAAATGATCCAGAGCCGCGCCCAGTTCGGCTCCCTCGGCGCGCTGCTGGTGGTGCTGATCGCCGGCATCATGTACATCGGCTTCTTCGCCTCCAACATCGTCCTCGCCGGCAAATCCCTGCACGGCGTAGTCGACAGCGTCCCGGTGCCGGTGGGCATCGTCATCGGCGCCCTCGGTTCGGGCATCATCGGCATCATCGGCTACCGCTTCATCCATGTGCTCAACCGCATCGGCACCTGGGTGCTCGGCGCCGGCATCGTGCTCGGCTTCGGCTACATCTTCACCCACGTGCAGACTGCCGACTTCCTCACCCGTGGCAGCTTCAACATCTCCGGCTGGCTCGCCACCGCGTCGCTCGCCGCGCTCTGGCAAATCGCCTTCGCGCCCTACGTCTCCGACTACTCGCGCTACCTGCCGGCTAACGTGCCCGTCGCCGCAACGTTTTGGACCACTTATCTCGGCACCGTCCTCGGCTCCAGCCTCTCGTTCATCTTCGGCGCCGTCGCCGTTCTCGCCACGCCCGTTGGCATGGACACCATGGACGCCGTCAAACTCGCCACCGGCTCCATCGGCCCATTGATGCTCGTACTGTTCCTGCTCAGCGTCATCAGCCACAACGCCCTCAACCTCTACGGCGCCGTGCTGTCGCTGATCACCCTGATCCAGACCTTCGCCTACCGCTGGATCCCCACCGCCAAAAGCCGCGCCGTGCTTTCGGTAGTCATCCTCGCCGCCTGCTGCTTCGCCGCCGTCGGCGCGTCCGCCAACTTCATCGGCCACTTCGTCGACATGGTGCTGGTGCTGCTCGTCGTGCTGGTGCCGTGGACCGCGATCAACCTGATCGACTTCTATGCGATTCACAAAGGTCAGTACGACATCAACTCGATCTTCAAGGTCGATGGCGGGATCTATGGTCGGTACAACCCGCAGGCGTTGCTGGCGTATGCGATCGGGATTGCGGTGCAGATTCCGTTCATGAACACGCCGCTGTACGTCGGGCCTATCTCCGAACACATCAACGGCGCTGACCTGTCCTGGCTTGTCGGTCTGCTCATCACCTCCCCGCTCTACTACTGGCTGGCCAACCGCGACACCGCCTACAAACGCCGCCTCTCAACCGGAAAACTGGCCAACTCAATCTAACTAATCCCCCAATCCCCTGTGGGAGCGAGCCTGCTCGCGATGAGGCCCTGACAGCCAATATGGATTGGCCTGCCAGCCCACCATCGCGAGCAACCCCGCTTACGTCTCCCCAAAATTAAATGAACCCCGCCCACCACAACCCACCTAACAAAAAGACTATCTGGAGGGTGACCAATGCAAATCGAAACAATCTGGATCGTACTGACAGCCGTTCTTTTGCTGATCGAGCTATGGGCCATCAACCGAGTGCGCAAAGCCCAAGGCAAATCGAGCAACAAACTCTTGTGGATCGTAGTGATCGTGTTTGTGCCGCTGATCGGGTTGGTGGCGTGGGCATTGGCCGGACCGAAGCACACTGGGCACAATCCGCATTCGCCGCAGGCTAGACAATGACGTCGGATGGTCCGCGATAAGAATGTGAAAACTGCACAATTCAAAATGACAAAGCCCCGACGATTCGGGGCTTTGTTGTTTCTGGCCATCTGATCAGCGTGAGGGTCCGCCAAAAGCCAAAAACCTTTTGATTTTCCCTTCCGAAAATCATGTAGGAAACCACCCTCTGTGGCGAGGGAGCTTGCTCCCGCTAGGCGGCGAAGCCGCCCCAAACCCCACCAAACTTTTAAACATGCCCACGTCCCGTAGCAGCTGGCGAAGCCTGCGTTCGGCTGCGCAGCGGCCGCAAATCCAGCACGCACGGTCCACCTGGCACTAAACAACCTCTGAATTCACATCAGCTTCTCAGCTAAACGCAGTCTCCACCATCAGCCACAAAACACGGATTTACGTCCTACAACCCCGTTTGCAGCCCCCAAAATCGACGCCTATATTCGACCCATCGCTGACCAAAGTTAGCGATTGGGTTTCGCAGCCCTCAAGATTGACACCAAAGTACCGTCAGGCATGATGCAGCCGGCTCCGGCTGCAAAATGTTTTATGGCGGTTGTGCGTGGGAGACCCTAGGGTCTGCCGGTTCTTGGTGTAAATCTTCCGGTCTGCGAACCCGCGCACAGCTGCCACCCAATTTGTTTCGCAGCAAACGGTGGTAATTCTTCTTTTATTAGGATTTACACCATGACAACTCAACAACCACCCCGCCGCTTCACCCCAATGTCCCAACTCGCCACCGACTACCCCGTCCTGCTCATCGACTACGACGCTCCACTCCGCGAACTCCACAATTGCCTAAGCGAACGCCTCAACGCCGTCCTCAAATACCTCAACCTCATGGCCTGCACCAGCCTCCCCGACTACGCCGAACACGACATCAACACCGTGACCAATATCGCCCGGATCATGGTCCAGGATGTGAGCGATGTGTTTCGGATGATTGAACAGCGTGGGTTTGATGTACCAAAGAGTCAGTGATCAGAGTTGAGTCGTAAAAAAACCCGCATTGAGTTGCGGGTTTTTTGTTCTATTCAGGCCTGTCGAGTTGGCGAGAGGATCATCTTCTCTATCAACGCAGCGACGTCCTTCGCACCAAAACAGCGGAATTTAACGCTACCAGCGCTGGTATCCAAACGGATGATCTTCGTCATGAACCCACCCTCAATAGTGACCTTTCGAACTAATGCCAGTGGGAGCTCAACATCCAGCGTCCCATCCTGAACGAGGCGGTTCATGGCATTTGCGCTCAAGTGAACTGCGGTTTGAGTCAGCACCATCTTCCCGCCAACCCAAAGTCCTCCGTATGCTTCCTTGAAGGCCTCCAGCACATCGCCCAACGCGTCCACATTGCCAGCCTCAGCCATGGAATATAAATCGTCGACGTTGTCATAGTTCACCTCGGCATCGGCCACCAGGAAATTGACCAACTTCGACTTCAAAACCTCTCCAGTCATCCTTGCCTCTCCATAATTTGAGTAGCAGCCCTGAAATCCAGAGGCCTGTTTGTCGCTATAAGCACCGTTCTATTTGGCAGCCAGCACTCATGTTAATATGCCATCACTCTTTCAATGAAGTACACCCGCATGGATGCCACGTCCCGCCCTTCCACCTTTTTTTCACTGCTGACCGTTGCCGTGATCCTCTCTGGATGCCAAGCAACAAAACCCGCTCAAATCACAACATCCGAGCCCAAGCCGGGTTTTACGGTTTTCAACAGTGTGCTGTTCGAGACACCCGAGCCGAACTCGATCGTGCGCGAGGGAGATCGGATCACCTATGTAGTGACTTCGTCCCCCAGTCCGGAACTGCACTATCTGGCACGTTTCGACGCCCACTGCAGCCAGCCGGATGCACAAATGACTTACTACAACAAAGGGAGAATGTCGCTATTCGCCGCCAACCCGAGGGGGCGCTCGGGGGAATCCTGGCAATTGCCTGCTGAACAAAAGAGCCAGTACCTGCAAAGTGCGCAATTGAAACAGGTGTGCGCCCAGACAACACCTCCTCAATGGCGCGTGTTGTCAGCACCCGAGCATCAGGATTGGCAGATGATCGACCGCAGCAGCCTGAAAGTAAAAGGTGATGAGGTGACTTTTTGGACGGCTCGGGTACTGCCCGGCGAAATGTTGGTGCCCGACGGAAAAGTCTTGTATGGGCAGGTACGCCAGCGGTGGACGGCCAACTGCGCCCTGCAACAACTGACCGAGTTAAGCCGTTTCTACCTTGATACTCATAGTCGTGTGCTCGCTGGAAGCATGCAGAAAAATCTTAAAGCCATCGGCCTGCAAAGCCTCGGAGTCGATGAGCGTCAGTTGGTTCAGGTGGCCTGTGGCAAACCGCAGTCTTTGGACCAATACAAACCATTTGAAGGGCGTGAGCAGTCGCCTTTCGAATTACCGGTCCCCGTCGTTGCCGCCCCGGTGTTGAAAGCCATCGAGGCATTGAATATGCCCAAACCGGAGAAAACTATTCAGCACCTGCGCCGGGTGTTCAAGGATCACTCCGAGCCAAGACAGTATTCAGATGAAGGCGTGCGGCTCAACGGGCGTGATTCGAAATACCTTTCTGGCGAGGCGGGCAATCAACTGACGGAACGTTTTGAAAAGCAAGGAAGTCAGTGGGTCAAAGCCACTTTCCGAGGCCTGATTGACTTGGGTGAAAGTAAATACAGAACTCGTGCAGGTGAGATAACGATCGAGAAAAAGACGCTGACGAACCTCAGCTTCGAGGGCGATTGGGCGAACATGCCGGTCGGCGCACTCCTGCGATATACCGCGCAGGATATGCAGTTTCGATATACCAACGGCGGGAAAGGCCCCAGAGCCCTGGTACCGGTCGACGACAGATACAGCTGTGAGGTGCAGTCGCAGAAACCCGCCAGCACCTATCACCCGAGTTTGACCGGGACGGCCAAGGTAATCAGCTGCATAAAAGATACTTACCAATACAGCACCGACATTTACGTCTACCTCGAAGCGTATGGAATGTTTGTGCCGTTCCAATACGTCACGAAGAACGTGCTGGGCGAATGGACGATTGAGGTGGTGGAATCTTGAGTTGACTGGCCATTCGAGAAACGATGGCAGGTCTATTTATTGAAATAGACCTGCCACCTGATGTCGGGTCACCCCTCGTTGGAAAACAAAATGCCCGTTCCTTGGATACGGGCATTTTTATCGCCCTGCTCGCCCCTCCTTTTGAGCCTTGGAACTTATCTACAAACTGATGTCGATATGATGGCGCACCACAACATCAATCAGTGGGCCAACCAGCGCCAGGCTGTTTCCTGGAAAACCATGGACGTGTGTGATGAGACTGATTATTGCAGTGCTTTTGATGCTTAGCGGGTATGCCCACGCCAGTTGCGCCAGCATCAGTGACAGTGACCAGCGCCACTACTGTAATGCTAGAGCAGGTGGCGGGAGCTGTGCGGGTATCCGTAACTCAGGTTTGCGCATTGCTTGTAATGCGGAGACCGGCAGCGTCAACGTCAGAGGCAACGGCAGCGTCAACGTCAGAGGCAGTGGCAGTGGCACCGGCAACTTCAGCGGCAGTTGTGCCGCCATCGGTGACAGGGACCAGCGCAATTACTGTAATGCTAAAGCAGGTAGCGGGAGCTGTGCGGGTATCAATAACTCAGATTTGCGCAATGCTTGTAATGCGGAGACCGGCAACGGCAGTTGTGCGGGCATCAGTGACAGTGACCAGCGCTACTACTGTAATGCCAAAGCAGGTAACGGGAGCTGTGCGGGTATCAGTAACAGCGACCTGCGCAGCCAATGTAATGCCTTGAATCACTAAGTGCACGGCTCATCCGAATCCCCATTCATCCTGGGTCACTCCGCGCCATGCGGCTCCCTGGCAATCAAGGAAGTGTGCAATGAGACTAATACTCGCAGTGATGCTGATGTTCAGCAGCTACGTTTACGCCAGTTGCGAAAACATCAGCAACGATGACCAGCGTAACTATTGCAAGGCGCGTGAGGGCCGGGGCGGTTGTCAGAATATTAAGAACGACGACCAGCGCAACGCTTGCAAAGCGGAAACGGAAGGTACGGGTGATTGTGGAAACATTCGCGATGATGACCAACGCAACTATTGCAAGGCCAAGCAAGGCTCCGGCGGTTGCCAAAACATCAAGAACGACGACATGCGCAATGCCTGCAAAGCGCAAACAGAAGGTACGAGTGACTGTGGAAACATTCGCGATGACGACCAGCGCAATTACTGCAAGGCCCAGCAAGGCTCCGGAGGTTGCCAGAACATCAAGGACAACGGTCTGCGCAATCAGTGCAAATCCATGGCGCCTTAGCTGAACGGCACAGCGACAGCTGCGTGAAAAAGGTGACAGGTCTTTTATTTAAATCTGTCACCTTTTTCTGGTTGCGTCACTGCGGGTTATTCATGACCTGTATTTCCCGCTACCCGCCTTCCCCAATCAACGCAAAAGCCGAATTTGTACTATTTTTGTAGATTCTCTGGATTGACCTGTTCCTGATCAGAACGGGCTGACGGTCATCAAAGATCCGTAACAGGAGTCCGCATCATGAAGCGCTTACTTGCGTCCCTTGGATTCTCATTGTTACTGGTGGCATCGGCGGTGTTCGCTCATCACGGCTGGAGTGAGTACGACTCGAGCAAACCCCTGCAGCTGGACGGAACGATCGAGGAATCCGGTTACTCTCACCCGCATGGGTTCGTTCGCCTGAAGACCGACGACAAGACCTGGAACGTCGTGCTGGCGCCACCCTCACGCATGGAGAACCGTGGTCTTTCCAAGGAAATGCTGACTGTCGGCAAGCGGGCTACGGTGGTTGGATATCAGAATCGCAACAAACCCGATGAACTGCGCGCAGAACGCATCACGGTCGACAACAAAACCACTGAGTTACGCTGATGCAGACAACCAGCACCAGCGGTGGATCGGGTCTGGATGGCTGGCTGGACTATGTGGGTGACTCGCAACTCGGGTCGGCCATGCGAAGCGAAATATGGCTGTATCCGATAGTCGAGGTGGTTCACATCCTTGGTTTCGTGGTGCTTGTCGGCTCTGTCGTCATGTTCGACCTGAGGGTTCTCGGGTTGTCGAGAGATCTTCCGGTGACGGCACTGGCTCGCCATCTCCTGAGGTGGGGTGTCACGGCCCTGCTATTGATAGTTCCAGCCGGGCTGATGATGTTTTCAGCCCATCCGCACGACTTCGCATCCAATGGCGTTTTTATTCTGAAGCTGTGCTTGATCGGTATTGCGGGCCTCAATGCGGCTCTTTTTCACGTGGGTGTCTTCCGTTCAGTAGCCCGGTGGAACACCGACACCGCGGCGCCTGGAATAGCGAAAATCCAGGCGATTTTTTCGATTATGTTATGGGTCAGCGTGGTGTTCTGCGGTCGACTGTTGGCCTATACCTGAATGGAAAAAAATTAAAAAAAGGGACCAGTTCTATTTTTCCACTTCCAACAAATAGTATTAGAGTGCCCACCTCAAACCGCTACGGACAGAAACTCCCATGAAACCGTTGTATTCAGGCTCGCTCCTGCTTCTGATTGCGGGTTGCTCGCCGATCCCGCAATACGAACCCCCCGCCAATGTCCCCCAAGCGCAGATTCGCAGTGAAATGGACGCACTAAGCAACCGTCGCAACTACCTGACCCTAAGCACAGCGCCGACCATGGCCTGCAAGTACGGCAGGTCGGTACCCGTTGTACCCGCTCGGGAACTGTTCTCGATCAGCGGTGGACACCCATCGAAACCCGAAGGTTTTCGAGCCATTGAAGCGGGCAAACCGATACACCTGGTGCTGGAGGGCGGGGCCAGCGGTAACCGCAGATGCACGGTCGATTTTGTCAGTGAGTTCATGCCGGGCGCCCGCTATGTGATAAAGGGCGGCATCACGGATGGCCCCAATGTCATGAGCGCCTGCCATATCAACATCGTTGATCTGGATTCCGGAGTTCGACTCTTTCAGGCTAATCAGTCATCGGCCAACGGCTGTGCTCTGGACCGGTTATCACCGCCGACACCTTGAGCGCGCTGACTGATTGAGCGCTGTCATCTATTCCGTTACTGATCGTCGGGCCCTCAACGGCGTCGGCATCAGCGCTTGTCATTTTCGTTCCTTGAAAAGTGATCGCATCCTGACGATCGATAAGCTACACAGCGCCATTTCTAATGACAGAGCATCAGTCCAACAGTGCAACCTTCTTCAGCAGCTCGTACAACCCGGCAGGAACCAGCGGCGTATCGCCAGTAATATTGTCGAGCGGCAGCCACTTCGCCATAAAGGTAGTGCCATCGGTTTCTTGAGCGTTCAAGTGGGGCCGTTCATAGACGCTGGCATCCACGAATTTCGCGTCGTAGACCTGCACGATTTCGTGCCCAGGCGTGCCGGCATAGGTGAAGATGTTTTCGAGCGTGCCGAGTAGGCGAACATCGGTGATGGATAAACCGAGTTCTTCATCGACTTCACGTATTACGGCTTGGGCGCTGGTTTCGCCAAACTCGATTCCGCCACCGATTGGGCGTATGAATGACTTTCCAGTAACGGGGTCGTACGCTTCGTTGACCAGAATCTTGCCATCGTGATGGAAGATGCAGAGTGCGAGGGGGCGGATGCGGTGTGTGGTCATGAGGTGAAGTCCATTTGCTTTGTATAAACCCTGTAGCAGGTGCTTCCATTCAGCATGGGTGGTGGCCGCGGACGCAGCCTTCGGCAGCTGCTACAGGGTAGTGTCCGGTTTGATATCAGAAGTTGGCCGGGGTGTTGGCGCTGATGATTTCAGCTTCATCCTGGCCGATATTGCGAAACTTGTGAGGCAGCGTTGTCGGAAAGTAGTAGCCGTCGCCAGCGTTGAGCACACTGATCTGCCCATCAACAGTTAGCTCAACAGTGCCCCGCGTAACCAGCCCACACTCCTCTCCTTCCGAATGCACAATCGGCTCTTCCCCCGAACTCGCCCCAGGCGCGTATTGCTCGCGCAACAGCCGCATCTGCCGACTCGGCACCGAAGCACCAATCAGCAGCAACCGCAGCCCATGACGCCCGAGATCCGGCTGTTCATTGGCGCGGAACACGTATTGGTGCTCACGCGGCGGCTGATCAAAGGTAAAGAAGTCCGCCAAAGACATGGGAATGCCTTCGAGCAGTTTCTTCAGAGAGCTGACGGAGGGACTGACGCGATTCTGTTCGATCAGGGAAATGGTGGCATTGGTGACGCCGCTACGCCGGGCCAGCTCGCGCTGGGACAGTTTGTAGCTTTCGCGTACTAGTTTGAGTCGTGAGCCCGTGTCCATGACAGCCTTATGCGAGAAATACTTAAGGGTTATGGGGGTGGATGGCGGGCGACTTTTGGCCGCGAAAGTACCGCTTCCCTGTCCCGGAATTGTGAAAGGCGGGTATTAAATCACGTTTGGGGGTGTTGCTCAGCAGGTTCGATAAGTGGTTGGGTGAAAAGGTTGTTGGGTGGTGATGGCGGCGAGTTCAGTGGTGCGAATTGTGGGAGTGAATCTGCTTGTGATGGCGGTGTGTCAGCCAATATCCATGGTGGCTGAAAGGGCCCCATCGCGAGCAGGCTCGCTCCCACAGGTGGGTCCCGGTCGATCTCAGATTCTGTATACGCCATAGATCTCCTGTGGGAGTGAGCCTGCTCGCGATGACGGTGTGTCAGCTACATCAATGGTGGCTGATGTGGCCTCATCGCGAGCAGGCTCACTCCCACATTTTTGATCGGTGGTGTAAGCAGAGCCTGTGTCGGGGGTTAGATGCCGAACCGATCACGCAACGCGTAATACGCGGCGCCCATGGCGGTGAGCGGGGCCTGGAACGTGCGGCCGCCGAGCATGGGCATGTGCGGAAGCGAAGCGAAGGCGTCGAAGCGTTCGGCGTCGCCGCGGATCATTTCGGAGATCAGTTTGCCGGCCAGGTGCGAGCAGGTGACGCCATGGCCGCTGTAGCCTTGCATGTAGTAGGCGTTTTTCTCGATGCGGCCGAATTGCGGCATGCGGGACATAGTCAGCAGGAAGTTGCCGGTCCAGCGGTAGTCGATCTTCACGTCCTTGAGTTGCGGGAAGGTCTTGAGAATTTTCGGCTTGATCAGTTGCTCGATGTCGTCCGGCTCGCGGGCGCCGTAGACCACGCCGCCGCCGTACAGCAGGCGGTTGTCGGCGGTGAGGCGGTAGTAGTCGAGCAGGTAGTTGCAGTCTTCGACGCAGTAGTTGTTTTTGATCAGGCTGCGCGCGACTTTCTCGGACAACGGTTCGGTGACGACGATTTGCGAACCGCACGGCATGCTTTTGCGCGTGACGCGGTTGTCGAGGTCTTGGGGCAGGTAGGCGTTGCCGGCGATCAGCAGGTACTTGGCGCGGACCAGGCCTTTGGCGGTGCGCACGGTGATCGGTTCGCCATAGGTGATTTCCACCGCGGCCGATTGTTCGTAGATTTTGCCGCCCAGACCGATGATGGCCGAGGCTTCGCCGAGGGCCAGGTTCAGCGGATGGATGTGGCCGCCCTGCAGGTCGAGCAGGCCGCCGACGTAGTTGTCGCAACCGACTTCGCGCTTGATGTCGGCCGCGTCGAGCATTTTCAGGTTTTTATTGCCGTAACGCTCCCAGCTGCTTTTCTGCTCGGCCAGGCCTTTGAGTTGCTTTTTGTTCAGCGCGGCGAAGATGCCGCCCGGCTTGTAGTCGCACTGGATGTCGTAGTGTTGTATGCGCTGACGAATGATGTCGGCGCCTTCGAAGATCATGCTGCCGAGGACTTCGGCGGTCTTGTCGCCGTAGCGTTCTTCGATCACATCGACGTCGCGGCTGTAGGAGTTGACCAACTGACCGCCGTTGCGACCGCTGGCGCCAAAACCGACTTTGGCGGCTTCGAGCACGGTCACGCTGTAACCCGCTTCGCAGAGGAACAGGGCCGAGGACAAACCGGTGTAGCCGGCGCCGATCACGCAGACGTCGCAGTCCACCGCTTGTTCCAGCACCGGGAAGTCGCCGGTGAAGTTGCGAGTAGCGGCGTAGTAGCTGTTTACATGTGTTGTTTGTTTCATACGTTTCTCCGATGGCCGCAGGATGGCCTGCGACCGCCGCTGTAAAGGTGTTAGAGCTTGATCCAGGTCGCTTTGAGTTCGGTGTATTTGTCGAACGCGTGCAGCGATTTGTCCCGACCGTTACCCGACTGCTTGTACCCGCCGAACGGCGCGGTCATGTCGCCGCCGTCATACTGGTTGACCCAGACGCTGCCGGCGCGCAAGCCACGGGCGAAAGTGTGGGCCTTGCTCAGGTTGCTGGTCCAGACGCCGGCGGCCAGGCCGAAGATGCTGTCGTTGGCAATCGCCAAGGCTTCTTCAGCGGTGTCGAAGGTGATCAGCGACAGCACCGGGCCGAAAATTTCTTCCCGGGCGATGGTCATGGCATTGGTCACGCCGTCGAAAATCGCCGGTTCCACGTACAGGCCGCCGGTGGCTTCGAGGGTGCGGCTGCCGCCGGCGATCAGTTGCGCGCCCTGGTCTTTACCGACCTGGATGTAGCGCAGCACGTTCTCCAGTTGGCGCTGATCGACGACCGCGCCGACGGTGGTTTCCGGGTCCAGCGCGTGACCCGGTTTCCAGGCTTGCAGCGCCTCCACCAGCAGCGGAATGAACTGCTCGCGAATCGAGCGCTCGACCAGCAAACGCGAACCGGCGGTGCAGACTTCGCCCTGGTTGAAGGCAATCGCACCGGCCGCCGCTTGTGCTGCCGCGCGCAAATCCGGCGCGTCGGCGAACACCACGTTCGGACTCTTCCCCCCTGCTTCGAGCCAGACGCGTTTCATGTTGCTTTGCCCGGCGTAGATCAGCAGTTGCTTGGCAATCGCGGTGGAACCGGTGAAGGCCAAAACGTCGACGTCCATGTGCAACGCCAACGCCTTGCCGACGGTGTGACCGTAGCCCGGCAGGACGTTGAACACGCCTTTCGGGATGCCCGCTTCCAGAGCAAGCTGCGCGATGCGGATGGCGGTCAGTGGCGACTTTTCCGAAGGCTTGAGGATGAACGAGTTGCCGGCTGCGAGGGCCGGGGCGAACTTCCAGCTGGCCATGATCAACGGGAAGTTCCACGGCACGATGGCGGCGACCACGCCCGCAGGTTCGCGGGTGATGAGGCCGAGTTGGTCGTGTGGTGTGGCGGCGACTTCGTCGTAGATCTTGTCGATGGCCTCGGCGCTCCAGCGGATCGCGTTGGCGGTCGCCGGGATGTCGATGTTCATCGAATCGTTGATCGGTTTGCCCATGTCGAGGGTTTCGAGCAGCGCGAGTTCTTCCTGGTTCGCCATGATGAGGTCGGCGAAGCGGATCAGGATGCGCTTGCGCTCGGCCGGGGCGAGGTTGGCCCAGATGCCGGAGTCGAAAGTGCGGCGCGCGACGGCCACAGCTTCGTTCGCATCGGCTTCGTCGGTGCTGGCGACGTTGGCCAGGAAACGGCCGTCGACCGGGCTGATGCATTCAAAGGTGTCACCGCTGAGTGCCGGGCGGTATTGGCCGTCGATGAAGGCGCGGCTTTCGATGGTGAGGGACTGGAAGCGTTGCTCCCAGTCGCTGCGAGTGTTTGTCATGGTTGTGACTCGACGCAGAGGAATAGTTGATCGTGTTAACCGATGGCATGAACGATGAGTAACCTGTGGCGAGGGAGCTTGCTCCCGCTGGGTCGCGAAGCGGCCCCAAAAAGGGAGTCCTTCGGCCTCCAGCGGGAGCAAGCTCCCTCGCCACAGGTTTAGTGTCAGCCCGTTAAACGGTGTGCAAATACCAGTTGTACTCAAGGTCCGAGATGGAGTTCTCGAACTCCGCCAGCTCGCTTTCCTTGCACGCGACGAACACGTCGATGTACAGCGGGTCGATGTATTTGGCCATGACTTCGCTGTCGTCCAGCTCGCGCAGGGCATCGCGCAGGTTGTTCGGCAGGCTCTGCTCGTTTTGCTCGTAGCTGTTGCCTTCCACCGGGGCGCCCGGTTCGATCTGGTTGGTCAGGCCGTGGTGAATACCGGCCAGCACCGAGGCCATCAGCAAGTACGGGTTGGCATCGGCGCCCGCGACACGGTGTTCGATGCGCACCGAGTCCGGCGAACCGGTCGGCACTCGCACGGCAACGGTACGGTTGTCGATACCCCAGCTTGGCGAGTTCGGCACGTAGAACTGCGCGCCGAAACGGCGGTACGAGTTGACGTTCGGGCACAGGAACGCCATCTGCGCCGGCAGGGTCTCGAGCACACCGCCGATCGCGTGTCGCAGCGCGGCGTTCTGCTCGGGATCCTCGCTGGCAAAGATGTTGTTGCCTTCTTTGTCGAGAATCGAAATGTGCACATGCAAACCGTTGCCCGCCTGACCCGGATACGGCTTGGCCATAAACGTGGTGTCCATCTCGTGGTCGTAGGCGATGTTCTTCACCAGACGCTTGAGCAACACCGCGTAGTCGCAGGCCTTGATCGGGTCATTGACGTGGTGCAGGTTCACTTCGAACTGCGCCGGGGCGCTTTCCTTGACGATGGCGTCGGCAGGAATGCCCTGCTCTTTCGCGCCTTCGAGGATGTCTTGCAGGCAGTCGACGTACTCGTCCAGGTCGTCGATCAAATACACCTGAGTCGACATTGGACGCTTGCCCGACACCGGCGAGCGTGGCGATTGCGGACGACCGTTCACGTTGTCCTGGTCGATCAGGTAGAACTCGAGTTCGAACGCGGCGCAGATGGTCAGGCCCATGTCATCGAACTTGCTCACCACCTGACGCAGTACTTCACGCGGGTCAGCGAAGAACGGCTGGCCTTCGAGTTCGTGCATGGTCATTAACAGTTGCGCGGTCGGGCGCTTCTGCCAGGGTTCTATGCTTAAGGTATTAGGGATGGGGAAGCAGATCCGGTCAGAGTCGCCGATGTCCAGACCCAGGCCGGTGCTTTCCACCGTAGAACCGTTGATGTCCAGGGCAAACAGAGATGCCGGGAGGTTGATGCCTTTTTCGTAAACCTTATGAAGACTGGTGCGCTCGATGCGCTTGCCGCGCACCACACCGTTCATATCCGCAATCAGAAGGTCGACGTACAAAACCTCAGGATATTTCTTAAGGAATGCGTTTGCTTCGTTGAGTTGAACGGCACGCAGAGGGACCGACATTTTGCACCTATTAGCTGTTAATTATTATGTTCACTACCTTGTTGCGAGCCCAGTCAACCCGAACGGCAAAGTGAAGTCAATAGCGAACACCTAGCCTCTCAACCTTTATTTTCAGGGCTTTTTTGGGCACGAGAGTGCCATATAGGTCTTCTACGCCGTACAAAGACTGGCGATCGGACGCACGGCGTTTAGAATTTTTTACATGAGAGTTGTTAATTAAAATCAACAAGGCTAAGCTCCGGAAAAGCTCGTTCAAGTGTGAAACTTCGAGGTGATAAAAATGGCATTCAAGCCATTGATCGGCGTTACTGCGTGCGTCAAACAGATTGGCCTGCACCCCTACCACGTCAGCGGCGACAAGTACTTGCGTGCTGTCAGCGTCGCGGCTTTGGGGCTGCCTGTGATCATTCCTTCCTTAGGCAAATTGACTGAAATCGATGATGTGCTCGCGCATCTCGACGGTCTGCTGCTGACCGGCTCACCCTCGAATGTGGAACCTTTTCACTATCAAGGCCCGGCCAGCGCCCCCGGCACGGATCATGATCCGGCGCGGGACGCCACCACCCTTCCTTTATTGCGCGCAGCCATTGCGGCGGGCGTGCCGGTGCTCGGCATCTGCCGCGGCTTTCAGGAAATGAACGTGGCGTTCGGCGGCAGCCTGCATCAGAAGGTGCATGAACTGCCCGGCATGCTCGATCACCGGGAAGCCGACAGTCCGGAGCTGGCGGTGCAATACGCTCCGGCGCATGCGGTGACGGTGCAACCGGGCGGTGTGTTCGAAGCGCTGGAGTTGCCAGCCGAGTTCATGGTCAATTCGATTCACAGCCAAGGCATTGATCGACTGGCGCCGGGCTTGCGCTCGGAAGCCATCGCGCCGGACGGTTTGATCGAGGCGATTTCGGTGGAACACAGCAAGGCGTTTGCCGTCGGCGTGCAATGGCACCCGGAATGGCAGGTCCTGTCGAACCCGCCTTACTTGAGTATTTTCCAGGCGTTCGGCGATGCGTGCCGGCGACGGGCCGCGTTGCGTAAAACCCGCTGACCTAAAACACGAATTTACTGCCCCCGCGAGTCAGGCGGGCGTGCCTTTGCGCGTCCGTGACTTGCGAAACAACACACTGCAATAACAACAAGTACGACCCCGGCAGCCAGGACGGCGGCGCCGAATAAGCCCAGGCCGGGCGATGCCAGTGAGTCAAACGTAATCCCCCTGTGGGAGCGAGCCTGCTCGCGATTGCAGAGTGTCAGGCGACATCAATGCTGACTGATCTGCCGCTATCGCGAGCAGGCTCGCTCCCACAAGGGTCCATCGCTGAATCAACTGGCATCACCCGCCCCGGGCTTGCAATCCACTCTTAAGTCAGGCCGCGTTGGCCCGACGACTGAAACCTGTTGGGAGTTTCACATGGCAAATGCCTCCAGCACTTACAGGAAGGCTCTTGAAGGTCACCAGACATCGAAAAAGGTGCTGGTGAAAGTCGACCGCGTCACCAAGAAATTCGACGAAACCTGCGCGGTAGACGATGTCTCGCTCGAGATCCATCAAGGCGAAATCTTCGCCCTGCTTGGCGGTTCCGGTTCCGGAAAATCGACCCTGCTGCGCATGCTCGCCGGCTTCGAGCGCCCGACCGAAGGACGGATTTTCCTCGACGGCGTGGACATCACCGACATGCCGCCGTACGAACGGCCGATCAACATGATGTTCCAGTCGTACGCCTTGTTCCCGCACATGACCGTGGCGCAGAACATTGCCTTCGGCCTCAAGCAGGACCGTTTGCCCGCCAGCGAAATCGACGCCCGCGTTGAAGAGATGCTGCGTCTGGTGCACATGACCCAGTACGCCAAACGCAAACCCCATCAGCTGTCTGGCGGTCAGCGTCAGCGCGTGGCCCTCGCCCGCTCCCTGGCCAAACGTCCGAAGCTGCTGTTGCTCGACGAACCGATGGGCGCACTGGATAAAAAGCTGCGTTCGCAGATGCAACTGGAGCTGGTGGAAATCATCGAGCGCGTCGGCGTGACGTGCGTGATGGTGACCCACGACCAGGAAGAGGCCATGACCATGGCCCAGCGCATTGCGATCATGCACCTGGGCTGGATCGCGCAGATCGGCAGCCCGGTCGACATCTACGAAGCACCGGTCAGCCGCATGGTCTGCGAATTCATCGGCAACGTGAACGCCTTCGAAGGCACCGTTGTGGAAGACCTTGAAGGTCACGCGATCATTCACAGCCCGGATCTGGAACAGAAGATTTACGTCGGTCACGGCGTCAGCACCTCGGTGCAGGACAAGTCGATCACCTACGCCATCCGCCCGGAAAAAATGCTGGTCAGCACCCTCAAGCCGGACACCCACTACAACTGGTCCGAAGGCAAGGTGCATGACATCGCCTACCTCGGCGGTCACTCGGTGTTTTACGTGGCATTGCCTGGCGGCAAGGTCGTGCAATCGTTCATGGCCAACGCCGAACGCCGTGGCGCCCGTCCGACCTGGGACGACAAAGTCTACGTGTGGTGGGAAGACGACAGCGGCGTGGTACTGCGCTCATGAAAACACTCAATCAGCAGTTCATGCGGCTGATGCCGAGTGGTCGAAAGCTCGTCATCGGGATTCCGTTCCTGTGGCTGTGCCTGTTTTTCCTGTTGCCGTTCTTCCTGGTGATGAAGATCAGCTTCTCGGAAGCGGCGCTGGCCATTCCTCCTTACTCCGAGATCTACACCTTCGCCGAGCAGAAATTCCAGCTACTGCTGAACCTTGGTAACTACTCGCTGCTGACCCAGGATGAGCTGTACATCTCGGCTTACTTCGGTTCGTTGAAGGTCGCGTTTTTAAGCACACTGATGTGCCTGGTGATCGGTTTCCCAATGGCCTACGCGATCACCAAGGCGAACAAGGAAACGCAAAACGTTCTGCTGTTGCTGATCATGATGCCGACCTGGACGGCGATCCTGATCCGCGTGTATGCGTGGATGGGCATTCTCAGCAACAACGGTTTGCTCAACGGTTTTTTGATGTGGACCGGGCTGACGGATCACCCGATCGAGATCCTCAACACCAACACCGCCGTCTATATCGGCGTGGTGTATGCGTATCTTCCGTTCATGGTGTTGCCGCTGTACGCCAACCTGGTCAAGCACGATCAGAGTCTGCTGGAAGCCGCGTCCGACCTGGGTTCGAGTAACTTCAACAACTTCTGGAAAATCACCGTGCCGCTGGCCAAGAACGGGATCATTGCAGGCTGCATGCTGGTGTTCATTCCGGTGGTCGGTGAGTTCGTGATTCCGGAACTGCTGGGCGGCCCGGAGACGCTGATGATCGGACGTGTGCTGTGGCAAGAGTTCTTCAACAACCGCGACTGGCCGGTGGCGTCTGCCCTGGCGGTGGTGATGCTGTTGATCCTGATTGTGCCGATTCTGCTGTTCAACCGTAGTCAGGCCAAAGAGATGGAGGGTCGGGGATGAAACGCTTCGGATTTTCAAAGTTCATGCTGATTTTCGGCCTGTCGTTTATCTACCTGCCGATGTTGATTCTGGTGATCTACTCGTTCAACGCATCCAAACTGGTGACGGTGTGGGGCGGCTGGTCGTTCAAGTGGTACGCCGGTTTGCTCGACAACACGCAACTGATGGGCTCGGTGCTGCGCTCGCTGGAAATCGCCTGCTACACGGCGATTGCGGCGGTCGCACTGGGGACGCTGGCGGCGTTTGTGCTGACCCGCGTGACGCGCTTCAAGGGTCGTACGCTGTTTGGCGGCCTGGTGACCGCACCGTTGGTGATGCCGGAAGTGATCACCGGTCTGTCGCTGTTGCTGCTGTTTGTGGCGATGGCGCAGTTGATCGGCTGGCCGATGGAGCGTGGCATCGTCACGATCTGGATCGCCCACACCACGTTCTGCGCGGCGTATGTGGCGGTGGTGGTCTCGGCGCGCTTGCGTGAGCTGGACTTGTCCATCGAAGAAGCGGCGATGGACCTTGGGGCGAAGCCGTTCAAGGTGTTTTTCCTGATCACCATTCCGATGATTGCGCCGTCACTGGCGGCCGGCGGCATGATGTCGTTTGCCTTGTCGCTGGATGATTTAGTGCTGGCGAGCTTCGTGTCCGGCCCAGGTTCGACGACCTTGCCGATGGAAGTGTTCTCGGCGGTGCGCCTGGGTGTGAAGCCTGAGATCAATGCCGTGGCCAGCTTGATTCTGTTGGCTGTTTCGATCGTGACGTTCATGGTCTGGTACTTCAGCCGCCGCGCTGAAGCCACCCGCAAACGTGCGATCCAGGAAGCGATGGACCAGACTGCCAGCGAGTCGTGGCAGCAACCGAAGAAGCAAATGGTAGAAGCGACGGTGTAGTGCCGTTGCTGATGAGGTAAGTGAACTTCATCCTGTGGCGAGCGAGCTTGCTCGCGCTGGGTTGCGAAGCGACCCCAAGATTTCTGGCAACCCTGCCAATTTTGTGAGTGCTGCGCACTCAAGCGGGAGCAAGCTCCCTCGCCACAGGTTCTGTGTTTGCCCCACAGGGTTTGTGTGTGATGCATGGGATTTAGGTTGGCTGCACAAGTTGTGTGTTCACTGCATTTTGCTGTGTGATTTTGAATAAAAAAGAATTGGAGTTGTACCGATGAAAATGTTTGGCAGGACTCTGCTGACACTGTCCTTACTGGGCGCGATTGCCACGGCTGCCCAGGCCAATGACAAGGTACTGCGCGTCTATAACTGGTCGGATTACATCGCCCCGGACACGGTCAAGAAGTTCGAGGACGAGACCGGCATTCGCGTGACCTACGATGTGTTCGACAGCAATGAAACCCTTGAGGCACGCCTGCTCGCCGGCAAATCCGGCTACGACATCGTCGTGCCGTCCAACAGTTTCCTGGCCAAGCAGATCAAGGCCGGTGTCTATCAGGAACTGGACAAGTCGAAGCTGTCGAACTGGAAAAACCTCAACCCCGTGCTACTGAAAAACGCCTCCGCGAGCGACCCGGATAACGGCCACGCCTTCCCGTACATGTGGGGTTCGATCGGCATCGGCTTCCACCCGGCCAAGGTCAAGGAAGTGCTCGGCGCCAATGCACCGACCAACTCCTGGGACCTGCTGTTCAAACCGGAAAACGCGGAAAAGCTCAAAGCCTGCGGCATCAGTTTCCTCGACTCGCCAACGGAGATGCTCCCAGCCGCCTTGCACTACCTGGGTTACCCGGTGAACTCGCAGGACAAGGGTCAGATCGCTGAAGCTGAAGCGCTGTTCATGAAGATTCGCCCTTCGGTGGCGTATTTCCACTCGTCGAAATACATTTCCGACCTGGCTAACGGCAACATCTGCGTCGCGGTCGGTTACTCCGGTGATGTGCTGCAAGCCAAGGCTCGCGCTCAGGAAGCGGGCGACAAGGTGAAGATCGATTACAGCATTCCGAAAGAAGGTGCCGGCAGCTTCTACGACATGGTCGCCATCCCACGGGACGCGGCGAACGTCGAAAACGCGTACCTGTTCATGAATTTCCTGATGCGCCCGGACATCATCGCCGAGATCACCAACAACATCGGCTACAGCAATGCCAACGCAGCGGCCACGCCGTTGGTTGATGAGGCGATCCGCGATGATCCGGGGTCGTATCCGCCGCAAGACGTGATGGCGACGTTGTATGCCATTCCGGATATGCCGATCGGCGTTCAGCGGGTGATGACCCGGGGCTGGACGCGGGTGAAGCTCGGGAAGTAATTGCTCGCGCCCTTTGTAGGAGCGAGGCTTGCCCGCGAAGGCGGTGTGCCAGTCACCATCAATGTTGAATGTGATGGCCTCTTCGCGGGCAAGCCTCGCTCCTACAGGGACGTAGGCATGACATAAATATGTGGTTTTTACCCGTTTTCCGTTCACGCAGCGCCTTACCACCGCTGCACTCCTCTCTGACGAACGGCCTCACCTGGCTTCCTCGGTTCAGGTGAATTTGGGCGCCTCCTCGGGCGCCTTTTTTTATGAGGGGACGAGCGGCCATTCGGCCAGTGCCCGATACCGTCCCTTATGGGATTCAAACAAGACAAAGCAATCAGCCCGCAGGAAAAATTCGGGCGGCGTCGCAGACTCAGGCACCGGCACTCGATAATCACGCATCAGCGTCAGGTGCGGTCGAAACTCTTTCGGCGCCTCCTCAAAGGCGAACGGCAACATCGCCTGTTCCAGCGCATACACCAGACGCAGCAACTCCGGTGGTGCCTGCTCCGGCGCCAGTACCAGAACCCCTGCCCGGCGCCAGACATCCATTCGATCCAGCGCCAACCTCAGCGGCACGCCCGGCACGTGAACTTTTGCCGCCGCCGTGCAAATCTCGCCGATCTGCGCCACACCCACAGCCCCCAAAAACAACAACGTCAGGTGAAAGTTTTCCGCCGGCACCGGTCGCCCGCTGCGCAGCTCAAGTGCGCTGCGCCACTGGGCAATGGCCTTGCGTTGCTCCGGAGGGCAATTGAGGGCGAAAAACAGCCGTTTGGACGGCTCACGGGATTCGTCAGTCATGCCTGGCAGCTCCTGACATGCACGTTATAGTTGAACCAGCCGAATCGACGGGAGGGGGCCATGCGAACAATCATCAGCAAAGAGCCATGGTGGGCGATGCCACCGAAACCGGGTCAGGATGAGTCCGAGCTGGAGTGGGGCTGGCTGGTTCACTATAGCGAAGGTGAGCCGCGCTTCGAATTCGTGAGAGAGCGGCCGACGGACAGTGAGATCCGCAACCGCAAAAGTTGCAGGATCACCCCGTCGGCGGAGTGATCCTTTGGTTGGGATCAGGCCTTTACAATCACTTCGAAACCACCAAAGACCAGGCGCTGACCATCGAAGGGCATGGGATTGACGTCCGGCTGCATCCGCGGATCGTTCATGAGTTTGTCCATACCCGCATTACGGGTGGCCTTGTCGGGCCAAATGATCCAGCTGAACACCACGGTTTCGTCTTCCTTGAGTTTCACCGCCATGGGAAACGAGGTCACCTTCCCGTCCGGCACATCGTCGCCCCAGCATTCGGTGACGCTGAGCGCGCCGCTTTCCTTAAAAATGACGGCGGCGGTTTCGGCGTGTTTCTTGAATTTCTCGCGATTGGCGGTAGGTACGGCAGCGAGGAAGCCATCAACGTAGGACATGGTGTTTCTCCTTCGGCTATGGAACGTTCTGCTGGTTAGTCGATTCCGCAGGGCTCCAATCGACAGCGCCGTTGCTCGAACTGACCGACGGTATGTCGGCACTCCCCGCCAGGTTGCCCTCGATCTGCGCAGCCAGGTAGAACGTTCCCGCCATCACGCCGGTGGTCGGATTCTGCACCAGTTTCATCCAGGCTTTGTCGAACGTGTTGCCCAGGCTGCTGCGAATCAGCGCCTCGCTGTCCGGGCGGTCGGCGGCCTGAATCATCGCGCGGATTCCCGCCACCCCTACCGTAATCAATCCCCCCGCGAGTTTGCCGGCCGCCGCAGCCACGGCACTGGCTGCGCCTCGAGGGGCCATTTCGGCTTCCATCCGTCGACTGGCGCGCTTGGCCACCGGCGCCATCGCCGTGTCGGTCGACCCAACGCCTTTGTCACCGCCCGCCTTGTGAATCTTTTCGATCAACGCCGCGTAGGCCGGCAATGTGTTCAGCGGTTGGGTGCGTACGACCTGATACAGCGACGCATCGCGAGCAGATGGCGGGCCCAGGGCAATCGCGGGGATTTTCTGGATACGTCCGTTGAGCTGGGCCATCGGCACGCCGTGACGCTGGGAGATTTTCTGTAGCTCTTCCTGAACAATATCAACGTAGAAAGCCGTCGCCAGGCCGAGAATCGCGTCGGGATCGATCTCCACCGCGACCGGCGCCAGCACGCGCTTCTGGTATTGCTCCAGCAGGTAGGCCGCCAGGCGCTTGGCCGAGGCATCCTGTTCGCCCGCGGCGCTGAGGGAGTACCAGCTGACCTTCATCGATAGCCATTCCTGGGTCCAGTAACTGCTGAACCAGGGAATGAAGTTCTCTTCGGTCAGTTGGTAAACGCGGGTACGCCAGTAATCCATCGCACCGCGGGCGTAGATTTTGGTTTGCTCGGTGGCTGATTGGGAGGCCGCGACAATCTCCTGGTCCACTTGGCGCCAGGTACTGTCGGACACCACCACAATCGGCACCACCACCGGGGCACGCACGGGCGTGGCGCATCCCGCCAACACCACCATCACGGCGACGATCAGCGAACGCAGGTTCAAGATCGCGGTTTCCTACAGTGATCCCCGGACGGAATGTCCGGAACTCGAAAAGCCTATTTATTTGAGTATAGGTGGCGGTGTTTGTTCGCTTGAGATTGGGGGTGATTTTCAGGGCCTCATCGCGAACAGGCTCACTCCCACATTGGATCGCGGTGAACGCCACATTGTAGGAGTGAGCCTGCTCGCGATGAGGACCTCCAGAGCACCAAAAAATCCGCTATCAACGCCGTCGATACTCACCATCGCGATGATTGCCTTCCGCTCAAAAACCGCCAGGCGCAGGATCAACCCATCCCAAGGCAAAACCCCACACCGGAGGGGAAAATCATGTTGATCCATCTCCTGACCTGCCTGGCCCTGACGGCCATTACTCTGACTGTTTTTTCCTACATCGTCCTCGCCGAGGAGCGCAGATCATGATCCACGCCATTACCCTGTCCGTAAGCTTCCCGGTGTTCGGCAACAACTTCTATTCGCAGGAATTCGTCTCTCGCAAAGAGCTGTCGCTGGTGTTCGACAAAAAATTCGAGGCCTTGCTGATACCGGCAGCCGCGAACCACTTCAACAACGAAGTGGTCGGGCTCAATGATCAGTTCCGGTTTCTCAATGACGTCTTGGTTGAACATCTGCTGGAGATCGAATTGGCTCAAAGCGCGCCTCGGTCGTCCCGTGCGTTCACGTTCTAGGATGAAGCGGGCCGACGAACGGCCCGCACCTTGCCGCTGTTCCCACCGCCGCAGAAAAACCGGTCCGCACCGTCGGACTCAAGCCCTGACACGCCGACACCGGTTGGCAGCTTGAGGCTTTCCAGCACCTCGCCGGTGTTCGGGTCTACCCGCCGCAATTCACCTTCCTCTCCTTCCCATGTGCCGTGCCAGAGTGCGCCTTCCACCCAGGTCACGCCGGTGACGAAGCGGTTGGACTCGATCGTGCGAAGAATCTTGCCGGTGTCCGGGTCGATCTGATGGATCTTGCGCTCCCGATACTGCCCCACCCACAGCGTGCCTTCGGCCCAGGCAAGCCCTGAGTCGCCACCACCGCCGGGCGCAGGAATGGTGCCGAGAATTTGGCCGTTCGCAGGATCGATCTTCTGAATGCGATCCTCGGCGATCTGGAACAGGTGCTGTCCGTCAAAGGCTGTTCCCGCATGGGCGGCGACATCGATGGAACGCAGGGTCTTGCCGCTTACCGGGTCAAGGGCGTTGAGTTTTTCTCCGGAGGCGAACCAGACGTGCTGACCGTCATGGGTGACGCCATGCACGCTGTCGACGCCCGGAAAGGGTCCGTATTCGCGGATGATTTCGGCGGATGATTGCTTCATGGTTGCATCCTCTTCGTTGGGGGGTGGAATGGATCCTAGTCACCCGGCACCCAAGCTGTGAGTAACAAAGTCGTCGCGAATCCCGGCATCGGCGGCGTCATCCAGCGCCGCGCCCGCCCGCGGCCAAACGACTGCACTTTGCCGGTGGTTGCCAACACCTCGAGCGAACGCTGCACGGTGCGCTGACTGGCCTTCAGCGCCAAGGCGAGCGCCGAACTCGACCACGACTCGCCGTCCGCGAGGAAGGCGAGCAACGCCGCCTGCGGCTCTTCGACGGGCTGCGCCAGCACCACAACGTCGTCCGTAATCTGTGGTTGCAGCGCAAACCCGCGCTTCGTCGCACTGACACCGGCCAGAGGCTTCAGCGCCGTGCGAAGCCGTCCGATTTCGACGCGCAACCTTGCGCGATGGGATTCATCGGTGAGCTTCAAGCGAAAGGCGTGGGTGATCAGTGTTTCCCTCGCCACATCCGCAGGCCAGGCTTCGGCCAACGCCCGCAGGAGGGTAAACAACACCGGGCGTTTGGCCAGGGACACCGACATCCCGGAAGCGCGCACGCCGTATCGGCACGCGTCCACCACCAGGGATGTCGAACCGAGCAGCGCTTCAACGTCATCCAGCAACAGAGGGCGCTCTTCGCCACGGGCAATCAATCGCGCGGCGGGCGTGTTGAGGACATGAGCGGCGTGTTCAACCTCGGCGGTCAGTGCAGGAATGCCGGCGAGGAACGCCGCGCGTTCGGCCCTTTCCAGCGCAGACCGCGCCCGCCTTGTCTCGAGTCGCCGCACGGCGATCCCTGCCACCACCAGCTCATGAACGGCGCGTAATGCCGGCGGCAGTGGCGCGGGGTCGAGCTCGGCGAGTAACCCTTCGACCACATCAAGATGCCCGATCAACAACAGCCGTCGAATCTGCAAATACCGCGCATGGGCCGCATTCAGGCCATCGCCATGTGCCTCCAGTGTCACTCGTGCCGCTTCGAGCGCTTTCACTGGCCATCCGAGATCCCTTGAAGCCAGGGCGATTTCGGCCTCGGCGACCACGCATCGCGCGCGGGCCAAAGGTGCTTTCGGACCGAAGGCGCGGGCGGCACGGCGCACCAATTCCTTTGCTCGAACCAGATCGCCCAACTGCGCCATGGCGATACCGCGAAGCGCCAGTGCAGGTGCATCATCGCGCAAGGCAACCCGGTTCAGCGCACCGAGGGGATCACCCGCCGCGAGTGCGTGTGCTGCAGCGGTGATCAGCGAGTCCATTTGAATTGCGCCACAGGTGTCACTCCCACGGTTCGATGCCCGTTGATGAGTCTATCTCACGGCCACCAAACAGCCCGCTGGTTAAGCGCAATCCCTGTGGGAGTGAGCCTGCTCGCGATGGCGGTGTTTCAGTCGGTATCAATGTTGGCTGATACACCGCCATCGCGAGCAGGCTCACTCCCACATTGGGTTGCGCTGAGCCGACCCGCACGGTCATCGCGGGCGTTTAGTGTCCTGCACCCATTCACGCGGGCTGGTGCCGGTTTTACGCCGAAAAGCCCGGGCCAGCGCCGAGGGGCTTTCATAACCGACTTCATCGGCGATCAGCGCAATCGACTTGCCTTCACGCAAGCGTTTCTGCGCCAGGCTGATGCGCCAGCTCACCAGGTAATCGACCGGCGTCTGCCCCACCACCGAGCGGAAGTATTCGGCGAAACTGGCGCGGGACATGTTGGCCGCCGCCGACAGTTCGGCCACCGTCCAGGCCTTGCCGGGCGAGTCGTGCATCAGGCTCAAGGGGCGCGCCAGGCGCGGATCGGCGAGACCGGCCATCATGCCGGGCGTCTGATCGCGGCTGGTCAGAATGTGCCGCAACAACTGAATCACCAGCAGTTCGAACAGCCGGTCCATCATCGCTTCGCGACCACAGATGCCGCCGAACGCCTCGCTGAACAGCCAGTCCAGCGTGCCGGCCATGGTCGGGATGCTGTCGAGTTTGAGCACCAGGTATTCAGGCAACGCGGCGGCCAGGGCATTGCCCGCCCCACCGTCGAATTCCAGGGTGGCGCACACCAGTTGAGTGCCCGACGCTTCGCTGGCGAACAACCGATGACGATAAGGTCGCGGGAAAAAAATCAGCGTCGGCTCATTGAGATGCAGGTCGCGCTCATCGGCCAGTTTGAGCGTCAGTTCGCCGGCCTGAAGCAAATGCAGGTGCCCGGTGGCCTGCTCGCCATCAAACGCCGTGACGCCGCAAAAATCCCCACTGTGGAAGGTTCCGGCACTGATACCGAAATGCGTGAGCAAGGTGGACAAGCGATCCATGGAAAGACTCCCGGGGACAAATCTGGACGATCTGTCGCATATCGTCGACGATTTGCACCCTCAAGGCCAGCGTTGATCAATAGCATGGACCCCGTACCCAGCGCACACCGCGCTTGAATCGACGGAGCATCACCCATGAGCCGCATCACTACCCTGAGCCTTGAACACGCCACCGAAACCACCCGCCCGCTGCTGGAAGGCGTGCAGAAAAAAATCGGCTTCTTGCCCAACGTCTTCAAGACGCTGGCCCATGCCCCTGCCGTACTTGCAGCCTATCTGCAACAGTCGGTGGCCCTGGGCAAAACGTCCCTGACCGCCCCTGAGAAAGAAGCCATTTTTCTGGCCACTTCGCAGGTCAACGGTTGCGATTACTGCCTGGCGGCGCACACCCTGTTTGCCGGCAAGGCCGGGCTGTCCGCACAAGACATCCTCAGCGCTCGGCACGGCCAACTCAATGCTTTCGCCACGCTTGCACGGCAAATCACCGAAAGTCGCGGCCACCTGAGCAACGAGCAAATTGAAGCGGCGCGTGCAGCCGGGATCACCGACGCCAAGATCATCGAGGTGGTCGCCCACATTGCCTCGCAGACCCTGACCAACTACCTCAACAATCTGGCCCTGACCGAGATCGACTTTCCTGCAATCGACGCCTGAATCGGATCTCAAATCTGAGGAGTACACGCTATGAGCACTGTGACGCTTTACACCACTGACACCTGCCCTTATTGCCGCAATGCCAAGGCGCTGCTGGCCAGCAAAGGCATCGCCACCCGGGAAATCAACGTTCAGTCGGAGCCCGGCAAATTCCAGGAGATGCTCACCCGCAGCGGTCGTCGCAGCGTGCCGCAGATTTTCATCGGTGACGCCCATGTCGGAGGTTTCGACGACCTGGCCAAACTGGACCGTCAAGGTGCCTTGTTGTCCATGCTGGCCTGACGCTGTAATCCAAATGCCATTCCCTTCAGTCGGCAAGACTTCTATCAGCAATAGAAGTCTTGCCTCGTCGTTTTGCCACTATTCATTTAATTCCTGCTAGGTTGTACGATGACCGACGAGTCATTCATAACAACAAGGAAATACCCATGAAAAAAGTGAACGTGCTGATTGGTTTTCTGTGCCTGTTCAGTGGCTACGTGGCAGCAGCCCCCGCGCCGGGCGAGAAGGATGTCGCGGTCGCGGTGGACCATCTGACACAAGCCATGCTCAACAAGAACATCCCCGAACTGAAAGCGTTGACCGCTGAGAACCTTACCTACGGCCATTCCAGCGGGAAGGTTCAGGACAAGAAAGATTTTATCGCCGACATCGAAACGGGAAAGAGCGCCTTCAAAACCCTGGAAATGCAGAATCAGACCATCACCGTTTCGGGTGATGTAGCGTTGGTTCGGCACCATTTCTCAGCACAGGCGATCAAGGGCACCGAGGTCGTCCCGACTGAAATCGAGAACTTCCAGATTTGGCAAAAGAAGGCTGGCAAATGGTTGCTGGTAGGCCGGCAAGCCTTCCGCATCTGAACAATAAAAAATCCCGCCCAAGGTCACTTGAGCGGGATTTTTTCAGGCAGACCGCCTCATCGAGACAGCTCTGCCAACCTCTTAGGCCACAACCGGGATCATCGGATCCGCTGCCGCCAGCGCTGTTGCGCGGTCTGCCGCCGGCGGGTAGATCCACATCGTGTTGATCTGGGTCTTGAGCGACTTGCCTTCTTCCTTGACCAGTTTGACCTGGCGATCCCAACCCTCGGTGTAGACCGCGCCCCATGCCCCCAGATCCAGACAGGTAACGTACTTGGGCTGGCTGTACGCCTTCGGATCCACACCCAGGATTTGCGCAGCAACGTTGTTGCCGGCGTGACGCCCCAGAGAGATCGCGTGCTGGCACGTCATCAGGGCGTAGTTACCGATGTCATCCGAAGCGGCGTACGCCACATCGCCGGTGGCAAAAATGTCGTCCTGGCCGATGACTTTCAGATGCGCGTCGACGTGCAGGCGGCCGAGGTGATCGCGTTCGGCCGGGATCTGCTCGGTCAGCGAGCTTGCCCGTACCCCGGTGGTCCAGACCACGGTCTTGGCGTCGATGCGTTGACCATCGGCCAGGGTCACACCGTTTTCATCGACGGCCACCACCGAAGATTTCAAGCGCCATTGCACGCCCAGCTCAGTGCTGGCTTCGGCGATCGACTTGGCAATTTCGCTGCCCATGGACGCGCCGACTTTTTCACCGCGATCAACGATGATCACTTCAATGTCGGCCTTGTCACCGAGGATGGCCCGCAAGCGCGCCGGCATTTCAGTCGCCGTTTCAATCCCGGTGAAACCGCCACCCGCCACCACGACGGTGTTGCGGGCTTTGCTGGCTGGCAGGTTGGCCAAAGATTTCAGGTGGTTTTCCAGGCGTACGGCTTGTTCGATCTGGTCCACGTCGAAGGCATGCTTGGCCACGCCCGGAGTATTTGGCAGCGCAAGACCGCTGCCGGTGGCCAGAACGAGTTTGTCGTAGCTGCACACCTGTCTGGCACCCGACGCATCGGTGTAGCCGACGTGTTTTTGCGCCACATCGATGGTGTCTGCGGCACCCTTGATGAACTTCACACCCACGGCATCGAACAGGTCGCCGAGGGGTGCAGCGAGTTGATGAGCATTCGGTTCGTAGAAGCGCGGACGCACCCGCAGCTCGGCCTGAGGCGCCAGTACCGTGACTTCTACGTGGTTGTGATCATGGAGGTCCAACAGGCGCGTGGCGCTCAATGCCGTCCACATGCCGCCGAAACCCGCGCCGATTACCAGAATGTGCTGTTTCATTGTTTTAACTCCGAAGAAGACCAATTACTGAACCCGTCGCCGAGCTGACAACGGCGACTATAGTGATCCGAGTTACAAGAAGCAACGACCTTCTATCGATGGTTGCCATCACACATCCAGATACCCCTGACATCCAGATAAAAGCTCTTATCTATAAGCAGCTCAGGACAGAAACACGATTTAACCCAAGCCGATGGTTCGTTGCACCTCTAACCATCGGCTGGTAATATTGGCGACTCATTCAGTCGGAGATGACCATGTCTCTTTACAGCGCAGGCGTTGAATACGGCATTCACTGCCTGCTTTTTCTGGTAGGCGATTACGGCGACAGCCGTGAGGCAAGCGTGCGCGACCTCGCTGAGCTGCAAGGCGTGCCGCTGGATTACCTGGCGAAAATCTTCACCAAGCTGGCCAAGGCCAAACTGGTGGTGGCGACCGAGGGCGTGCGCGGCGGGTTCAAGCTTGCGCGGCCGGCGGACGAAATCAGCGTGCTGGATATCGTCAACGCCATCGATGGCCAGAAGCTGATCTTCGATTGCCGTGATGTCCGTGAGCGTTGTGCGCTGTTCGCAGGTTCTCCGCCGACGTGGGCGGTGGAAGGTCATTGCTCGGTGCACGCGGTGATGATGACTGCGCAACAACGCATGGAAGACGCTCTCGCCCAGCAGACCATTCTCGACCTGGCCCGAAGGGTCGGACGTAAAGCCCCGGCCGAGTTCGGCGCCCAGGTGGACAACTGGATCAATGATCGTCGGGAAAAGAAAACCGCGACCGGCACTCAGCCCGATGGCGAACAGATCATCCCTGTGACTGATATTTCCGACTGACGATTTGTCCGGGCCGCTCTATGATTAAGGCCCATGACGACCTCGACCCCGATCCGCTCACCCTGCCCGCCCGGCGCCTGCATCTGCGGGCGAGACCCGTTGCTGGAAACACCGGGCGCGGACGTGCGCATCCTGTTTCTGACCCGGCAGGAAGAAAAGCGTCTGCTCGATCGTCTGGAAAACCTGCAAAGCCTGGCTGACCTCGAACGCTTGCAAAACCGCATGTACGAACAATTGGGCATCCGCGTGGACATCGTCCCCAGCTTCAACGAAGTACGCACCATGCGCGGCATCGGCATCTCCCTCGGCGAATTGCCCGGTCTGTGTCGCAAGACCCGGCAGTCGATCCCGGCCGCGATTCGTCGCAGCCTGGAGAAGCGCCCGGAGATCGCCTTCGAGATCCTCAACGCCAATGACCTGTTGCGCGACGCCTGAGGTCAGCCCCATGAACCTCGTTCTCGAATTCCCCGTGACCGACGAAATACTGACGTCCTATGCGCTGGCAATCGGCGCTGACCTGCCGGGTTATCGCAATCACATTTATCGGGTGCTGAACTTCTACAGCGCGATCAGCGGCATTGAAGGCCTGCCATCCGAGGCCGTGCAAATCGCGGCGGCGTTTCATGATCTGGGCATCTGGACGGATGGCACCATCGATTACCTGGAACCCTCGGTGCGCCAGGCCACCGACTATCTGGCCAATCGGCAACTGTCACACTTGAACGAAGAAGTGACGGCGCTGATTCTGGAACACCACAAGGTGCGACCCTACGGTGCCGACCATGCGCTCAGCGTCGAGCCCTTCCGGCGTGCCGATGTCATTGATGTGTCCCTCGGGCTGCTGACGTTCGGCCTGCCACGGGCCTATATCAAAACCGTGAAATCGGCGCTGCCCAATCTTGGCTTTCACGGGATGCTGCTCAGACAAACCGCACGCCAATTCCTTCGCTCCCCGCTCAAGCCGCTGCCCATGTTTCGCTGGTGATACAGGTGCCGGCCACAACGTCGCCTGCTCCTTGAAAAAGCCCATTAACAGGATCAGCGGTCGTACGCACACGGCCGGGCGCTGCTATGCCTTCACAAGGGGCAAGAAGCTGTAGACACAGCGTCACCGTGGTCCCGGCGCCAACCCGGTGCGCACAGACAAACAGGTGCCAATCCGTAGCAGGAGGTGGCAAATGTTATTCATCGTCAGTTGGTCGATCAATTCGGACAACCGTAACAAGGCGATCGAGCGTTTTCTCAAGACCGGGGCCGTTCCACCCGCCGGCGTCAAGATGCTCGGGCGCTGGCATGCCGTCGGTGGTTCGAGCGGTTTTGGCGTAGCAGAAGCCAGTGATCTGGTGCTGATTCAGAAGTGGGTGCTGGAGTGGAACGACATCATGAAGATGGACGTCCAGGCGGCATTGACCGATGAGCAGATGGCGCCGCTGTTGGCCGGCACGGTCGGCAAGTAGCCGTCATCGGGCGGCGGGTACTGCTCGCCGCCTCTCGACCCTGAAACACGTTCATGTCTGACTGGAAATTTCTCGGGGCGAACCTACGCTCATCGCGAAGGATCCGGTTTCAGCCAGAGTTTCTTGCCTGGACTGGCCGGGCCGACCCTGCGCTGAACCCACGGAGTAGAAAGCATATGAACCTGTCGCAGAAACTGTTCATCGGCGCTGCACTTGCCAGCCTGTTGCTCGGCGGCTGCACCTCGAAAATCACCGAAAAAGACCAGTACTCAGGCTTCCTGTCCAACTACAACAACTTGCAGCAAGTCACTACCACCAGCGGCGAGACCGCCATGCGCTGGGTGAGTCCGTCGTGGAATCCGGATGCCTACAACACCGTCGCGTTCAACAAGCTGGAGCTGTACCCGGCGCCGCAGCCCAGCGAGCGGGTCAATCGGCAAACCCTGGATGAACTGCAGAACTACATGAGCAGCAAGGCCAAAGGTGTGCTGGGCCAGAAATACAAGGTTGTATCGAGCGCAAAAGCAGCGCCGGCCGGTGCGAAAACCCTGATCATGCGCTCGGCAATCACCGGGGTGAACGCCGAGAACGAAGGCATGAAATGGTATGAAGTGGTGCCTGTCGCGGCCGTGGTCGGTGGTGTTTCGGCGGCCAGCGGGCATCGGGATCAGGACACCACGTTGTTCATCGAGGCCGAGTTTATCGACGCGAGCAACAACCAGACCGTGGCCAAGGTTGTGCGCAAGGTGTTTGGCAGCACCCTGGAAAACGCCAGCCAGAAGATCACCGCCAAAGACTTCAAAGCAGCGATCGACAAACTGACCAGCGACTTGCAGGCGTTTATCCGTTAACGGCAACCTTGTAGCAGCTGCCGAGCAGCGCGAGGCTGCGTTCGGCGACGAAGTCGTCGTAAAACCTGCGCATGCGCCCATCCTGATACACCGCGCGGCCTGATTTCACGACGACTGCGTCGCCGAACGCAGCCTCGCGCTGCTCGGCAGCTGCTACAAGGTTACGGCTAATCAGGGTTATTTTTTCATGCCGACCCGCCGACGCATGTCGGCGGTGATCGCTTGCCGGGTTTTCTTCAGGTCCGCCCAGGGCTCGTCACCCACTTCGGCCAGGCGCTCGTGCACGTTGTGAATGTTCCACTGATTACCTCCCTTCAATTCGGCCACCTCATCCCGAAAGACTGGCACCGACACCGGCATCCCTTCGCGGGTACGCGCGGCGTAGGTGCAAATGGTCGTGGCGCCCAAGCCATTGCGCAGGTAATCGATGAAGATGCGCCCGACCCGATTTTTCGGTCCCGACACCGCGGAAAAACGCTCCGGCAGCAACTTGACCATGTGGCTGACAATCGCATGGCTGAAGTCCTTCACCTCATCCCAACCGAGCTTGCGAGTCAGCGGCACCACCAGGTGAATCCCTTTGCCGCCGCTGGTCTTGAGGAAGGCCTTGAGCCCGAGTTCATCGAGCACCGACAGGGTCAGTTGGGTCGCCTCGACCATGCTTTTCCACGGCAGCGCCGGATCCGGGTCGAGGTCGAGGACGAAGCGGTCAGGTTTATCGAGGTTGTCCGAGGTGGCGTTCCAGGTGTGCAGCTCCACGGTGCTCATCTGCACAGCGCCAATCAACGCTTCGGCGTTGTTGATGATCATCACCGGTTGGCCGGTGAGTTCCTTGTCCAGAGTGGTGATCCCGGGAATGGCCAGGCGCTCGGCGTTCTTCTGAAAGAACAGTTCGCCGGCGATGCCGTCCGGGGCGCGCACCAGCGCCACTGGCCGGTCCTTGAGCTCGGGCAAAATCCATTCGGCGACGCTGGCGTAATACTCCGCCAGTTGCACTTTGGTGGTGCCGCTGCTGGCGTCGATCACCCGATCCGGGTGAGTGATGCGCACCTTGCCCGCACCCAGGCCGATTTGTGAGGGCGCGGGCGCTGCCTTGGCAGGCTTCTCTTTCGCCGCGGCGGCCGGTTTGGCAGCGGCGGCTTTTTTGGTGGTCTCGGCTTTCACGGCTTTCGGACGCTCCTCGGTGATGTCTTCGGCGGGTTTGTCATCGCGCAGCCCATGGAACACCGCGTGGCGCACCGAGCCATCCTTGGTCATCTCGGCGAACGCGACTTCTGCGAGCAAAACCGGTTTGAGCCAATGCACGCCTTTGGCTTCAAAACCCGTGGGCGGATTAACCACCGCGGGCTTTTTCGCCAGCAACGGTTTCAGCTGTTCGTAAATGTGCTTGAGCGTGGTCTCGTTGAAACCGGTGCCGACCTTGCCGGCGTAGCGCAACTCGCCGCTGTCACGGTCATGCAGGCCCAGCAGCAACGCACCGAAAGCATTGCGCGCACCTTTGGGATCGGTATAGCCGACCACGACGAATTCCTGCCGATGCTTGCACTTGAGCTTGATCCAGTCACTGCTGCGCCGGGACACGTAAGGCGAGCCCAAGCGCTTGCCGATCAACCCTTCCATTTGCATCTGGCAGGCGCTGTTGAGCAAGGCTTCCGGTTCTTCGCCGAACGCGTCGGAGAAGCGCAGCAGCGGATCCTTATTGGGTTTGAGCACCGTCGCCAGCGCGACCCGTCGCTCCTCGACCGGCACCTCGCGCAGGTCGACGCCATTGAGGTAAGGCATGTCGAACAGGTAGTAAACGATGTTGCCGCTGCGGTTGGATTCGAAAGCATTTTGCAGCGCCTGAAAGTCCGGCACGCCCTGCTCGTCGGCCACCACCATTTCACCGTCGAGCCAGGCGGATTCGAGGCCCAGAGAGGCCAGTGCCTCGGCCTGTTTCGGCAGTTTGTGGGTCCAGTCGTGGCCGTTGCGGGTAAAGAGTTTCACCTCGTCATGGTCGATGCGGGCCATGATCCGGTAGCCGTCGAACTTGATCTCATAGCTCCACTCGCCCTGCGGGGCTTTTTCCACCAGCGTCGCCAGTTCGGGTTTGAGCTGGTCGGGCAGTTTGGCTTTATGAGCCCCGGTGAGTTGCGCTGACTGTGCTTTAGGCGCGACCTTGCGCGCCGGCTTCTTCACCGGTTTGGGTTTGCCTGCAGTCTTCGCCTTTTTGGGGAGGATGGTCCGGTCACTGAGCACGCTGTCTGGCTCGGCGACGACCACGTCGTAATCGCTTTCAGGTTTCGCCGCGCCGTCCTGATGCTTGATCAGAAACCACTGCTCCTGCTTGCCCGGCATGTGCGTGCGCACCAGGTTCCACAGGCCGCCGAGTTTCTCGCCTTGCAGCTCGAACTTGAGCTTGCCCTTGGCATAGGCCTTGGCCGGATCTTCCTGGGGGATCCACACGCCCCGATCCCAGACAATCACATCGCCGGCGCCATAATGCCCTTCGGGGATGTTGCCCTCGAACGTGGCGTAGTCGATCGGATGGTCTTCAACGTGGACCGCCAGGCGCTTGACCTTGGGGTCCAGCGAAGGGCCTTTCGGCACGGCCCAACTCTTCAAGGCACCGTCGAGTTCCAGGCGAAAGTCATAGTGCAACCGCGAGGCATCATGCTTCTGAATACAGAACTGCAAGGCATGGTCTTTCGCGGTTTTCTTGCCCGAGCGTTTCGCGGCGGGTTCAGAGGTCGCCGAGAAATCGCGCATGCGGTTGTAGTCGTCCAGATTCTTGCTCATGGCGCACCTGCTGGCTCAACGCTTCCCCCAATGCCGGGACCGATGCGCGTGACGATCAAGGCCACGACGGCAATCCGCTCCACCCGTTGATAGCCTGGGGTCAGCAACTCTTCACCAAACACATCGGGATCGAGTTCGCGATAGGTCCAGCCGAACATCGACGACTCAAGGCGCGGGGTCAGCGCCTCGAGAAACGGATCCTGGCCATCGATCATCGCCACTCCGGTGTACAGCACCAAAGAGCCACCGGGCGCCAGTCGATACAACGCTTGCTCGACAATGCGCAACGACAATTGCGCGCCCAACTCGCCGCCGCCATGGCGATAAGCACGCTCAGCGGGGTCGGCCATGTACGGTGGATTGGCGACGATCAAGTCGAAATTGCCGTCAACGTCCTGCAGCACATCGCTGGCCTCGACGGTGACGTTAGTGACTTCGGCAAGCGCTGCGTTGACTGCCGTCAGCCGCAGCGCTGCCGGGTTGATATCGACGGCCAGCACTTCGGCCTCATGGCGTGCGCGGGCAATCACAATCGCCCCGACACCTGCGCCGCACCCAATGTCCACGGCGCGTCTGATCGGCGCGAAGGTTTGTTGCAGATGCGCATGAATCAACTGCGCGAAGCGGTAAGTGTCCGGGCCGAAGAACACCGCATCCGCCGCATCGGTGGGGAACCCCGAGTGCACGAACAGCAGATCATCCAGGCTGGACCAGCGCACACGGCTTTTCAGTCGGCCGTTGCTTTCTTGAAGGACGCCCGCTTGCTGCAACTGCCGCTGCTCATCCGTCGACAGCAGGCCTGGTTCAAATGAACGCGACCAGCCGAACACATCGCGCAGGGTCCTGGCGCTCTGCCCGAAGGCCCGGTCATTCACCCGCCGGTGGGTAAGCGGCGTAGGGGTGATAAACCGATAGCCATCGGCCTGCAAACGGCGCCCCAGTTGCACCAAGGCCAGATCGGCAGCGTCCAGTTGCTCTTCCTGATTCATGCAGTGCTCCTATCGCAAGCTGGATTTGAGTTCGATGAACTGCCGCGTGGCCATCAGGCCGGCCGGATGGGAATGGCGATGGGCCGACAGCCACGGGATCAACGCCTGCATCTGCTCGTGTGCGGCGAGTCCGGCCAACGCGGTTTGCAGGCTCTGGATATCCGGGTCGTTTTCGGGTACCGGCGGTTCTGTCGCGACACTTGTGCCCCGGCGAACCGCTGTGGCCGAGCGCTCAGGTGTCCAGTCGCCGGCGATCCAGTCGTGCAGCAGCTGTTTTTCATAGGGGCTGAACACGCCGAACATGGCGGCACCGTCCCCCTCGATCAACTGCCAGAAACGGCTGGCTTGAGGATCCTGCTGACGTTTGATCCAGCCTTTGTTTTCCAGGGCGGCGAGGAAACCTGGCAGCTGCTCTGGCGCCGATAGCCATTGGTTGACGGTCTTGCCTTCGAAACGGCAATAGTCGGAATGCATGTGCTGGCCGAACGGGCGCTTGCGCTCAAGCATGTTGAGCAACTCGGCATCGAGGTCGAACGATTCGATGATCGCGCGACTGCCCTGCCCCAGATCATTAAGCCGATAACCCAACGCGACCCGGCGCAGAAAGTCTTCGCGGTCGCCTTCCACCGGCAGCAGTTGCAGCACCGACTGCACGGCTTTGTGCGCGTGGCCGGTGCTGGCATTGTCGATGGTCACATGCAGGGTGAAGTAGTACGGATCGATGCCCAGTTCGCTGAGCTCATAGGCGCTGATCAGCAGATGCAACGGCAGTTGTTCGTAGCCAAGGTTGTAGCCGATCACCTCAGGCAGAAACTCGTCGGCGGATTCGCCCAGCGCCAGTTGTATCGCGCCTTGCAGGTAGTGCTCGTCGGCAATCACCCCGGTGTCCTGCAAGCCATGTTCGGCGAGCAATTTTCGGTAGATCACCACATGATTCTGTGCCGGGTTGCCGTCGCCCAACTCCTCCAGATAGGTGCAAATCAGCCCTTCGAAACGCGGGTCGCGCCAGTGACGCAACAGGCCATACAGCCACGCACCGTCGACCAGTTTGGTCGGGGCCACGGCTTGCAGGAAAAACAGTGCGTGCGACTTGTTGGTGAAGAATTGCCGGGGCCCGCCTTCCTTGCGTTGTTTCAGGTATTCGGCGTATTGGCCCGCGACATCGACGCTGTGCTGTTCGACGAAAGATTGCAGGGCCGACAGGTCATTCGGCATGTCCTGCGGCAGGTTGGTGGCGTGTTCGAGCTGCGCCTCGAGAAAGGTTCGGGCGAGGGCGCGCCGTTGCTCGGGATCATCGCCAAGCAGCAGTTGTTCATAGGCCTGTTTCAGGCTCCCGGCGGCCGGGATCGGGTGTTCGTGGGCGGGCCGCGATTCAAGTCGTGTCAGGGCAGTCATGGGCGCATCTCTCGGTCTGAGGCCAGTGGCAGGACGCTGAATCAACGCGTCTCTACTTCAGAAGAGCGATTTGCCCGGAAAAAAATTCAATCGGCGTTGAAATTGCCCTGACGGACGGGCCTGTGGTGCGGCGTCCATCTGACGCGCCAGGCATATACTCAGCGGGTGTTTACTCATCTTCGGAGAGCAATCATGCGAACGGTGCACGTCATCGAGCAATCGCCGGCGCCGGTGAACGTCGTGGGCGAGGCAATCACCATCCTCGCGGGCGGCGATCTGAGCAAACCCTTTGAAATGCATATCCAGGAAGGCGTGCAGGGCGGTGGGCCGCCGCTGCACTTTCATCCGTGGGACGAGGCGTTTTACGTGGTCGACGGCCAGGTCGAAGTGACCGTGGCGGGCAAGTCCACCACCGTCTCCGCCGGGGGATACGTGCATATTCCCGGGGGTTCCATCCATGCGTACAAGAACATCAGCCCTACCGCGAAGATGATTGGCGTGGTGTCTGATCCGCGTGGCGGGCAGTTTTTTGCGGCGGTGGATCAATTAAGGGTGCCGGAGGATTTGCCGCGGATACTGGAGATTGCCGAAGCGCACGGGGTTATTTTCCTGGTCCCCAAAGCACCGCCGAACTTGTAGCAGCTGCCGAGCAGCGCGAGGCTGCGTTCGGCGACGAAGTCGTCGTGAAATCAGGCCGCGCGGTGCACCAGGATGACCGCATGCGCAGGTTTTACGACGACTTCGTCGCCGAACGCAGCCTCGCGCTGCTCGGCAGCTGCTACAAAGTCGGTGTTCGGCGTTACATCACTTAAGCAACACCCCCCTTGGCCTGCTGCTCCAGATGCACTTGCAGCTCCGGATCGATTTTTAGCGCCGCGGCCAGTTCATCCAGATAGTTGCGCTCGGCATCCTGCTGATCGTCCACCAGCATCACACTGGCCAGGTACATCTCCGCCGCCATGCCTGGATCTGTCGCCGACTGCGCCACATCGGCAGCGTCCAGCGGCCGGGCAACTTCGTCATCCAGCCATTGCTGCAGTTCCGGGTCATCGGTATGGCGGCCGATTTCGGTGCTGATCATCTGCTTCTCGGAATCGTCGATCCGGCCATCGGCCTTCGCTGCAGCTATTAATGCGCGCAGGACTGCATGGCTGTGGTCCTCGACTTCCGGGCCGGATAAAAGATCCACGGTGCGCGGTGCCTGTTGCGGCGCAGCAGCCTGACTGCGTTGCCACGCCTGATACGCCTGGAATGCCATCATCCCGAGCGACGCCAGGGCCGCGTAGTTGGTGCCGCCACCCGAGCGAGTCCGGGTCGCGCCGCCCATGGGTGAACCGCCGCCCAGCAGACCACCGAGCAAACCACCCAATCCGCCACCACCCGCGCTTGAGCCGGCGCCACCGCCCAACAGGCCGCCCAGCAATCCGCCAAGGCCGCCGCCGATGCCTCCCTGAGCGGATCCGCCACCCTGTCGCATCCCGGAGCCTTGGCCCCGCAGGAGTTGTTCGAGCAAATCGCTGGTGTTCATGACGACGTCCTCATCGATTGGAGTGACCGGTCAGGCAACAATAGTCCTCGCTACTAAATGCGCCACCACCGTTTGGCCTGTGGCGAGGGAGCTTGCTCCCGCTTGAGTGCGTAGCACTCACAAAAACCGGTATTGTTGTCACATTTTTTTGGGGCCGCTACGCAGCCCAGCGGGAGCAAGCTCCCTCGCCACAAAAGCAGGTGTGCCTGATTTAAGTGAACATCGGTACGGATTAATCCGGAGTATTTCTTGCCGGCCCAGCTAAGATTTACACACGGTGAACCTTATTCCCCGATTTTCGGTCGATACCTGCAACCAAAATGGTTTGCCGCCGCCCTTGATGATGAGGGTGATGACTGGCTTGCTTCACTTTCTGGAGAACGCCCCCGTGATATCCACCCTACACATCGCCAGGCTCAAAGCATGGGGCGCCCATGGTTTTACCGCCACCGGCGTGGTCACTGCCTTCCTCGCCACCCTCGCCTTGCTGGAGAACCAGGCCACCAACTGCCTGCTGTGGCTGGGCGTGGCCCTGATCGTCGATGGACTGGACGGTGCCCTGGCGCGCAAGGTCAATGTGCAGTCGGTGCTGCCGAGCTTCGATGGGTCGATCCTCGATCTGGTGATCGACTACCTGACGTATGTGTTCATCCCCGCGCTGTTCATCTATCGCTACATCCCGTTGCCGGACTACACGCTACTGCTGACCGTGTCGCTGATTCTGGTCTCGTCGTTGTTTTGTTTCTGCAACGTCAACATGAAAAGCAAGGATAACTACTTCCAGGGCTTCCCCGCCGCGTGGAACGTGGTTGCCCTGTGCCTGTACATCATCGCCCCGTCACCGTGGATTACCTTCCTGACCGTCATCGGCCTGGCCTTGTTGACCGTGACGCGAATGAAATTCCTGCACCCGTTCCGTGTGCGCAAGTTCATGCCGATCAACATCGCCGTGACCGCCATCTGGTTGCTGTGCAGCTTGTCGCTGGTGGTCAACCATCCGGTCATCAACCCGATGGTGATGGGCCTTTGGCTGCTGATGTCGGCTTACTTCCTGGGGATCTGTATCTGGCGCACCGCCATGGAGTGGTTTGACGGATCGCGTCACAAGTAACCCGGCATGGCCATCCATATCGTACGACTCGGCTCACCCCGCACGCCCGATGAGGGGCTGCGGATCGGCACGGTGCGCCGCCCGCCTCGCGGGGTGCCGAAGGCCGAGTTTGCCAGTCGGGATTTTTATGATGTGTGGCAGCCGTTGCTTTCGCCGAGTACCGAGTTGGTTGCAGAAGCGAAAGCGGCCGAGAATGAGAAAGCCTGGGAGGCGTTCCGACGCAAATTCAAGGCTGAAATGAACCATCCCGCGTCCAATCAGTTGCTGGATCTGCTGGCTGCCCTCTCCCATCAAACCTCGCTGGCGGTTGGGTGTTATTGCGAGGAAGAAGCGCATTGCCATCGTTCCGTATTACGCGAACTGCTGGAAGCACGGGGCGCCCGGATTACATGATCATTCCCTGTGGGAGCGAGCCGGCTCCGGGCGGCGTTCCGACGATGACTGCTTTCCAGCCGATGTAGATGTCGACTGACATTCAGCCATCGTCGGAACGCCGCCCGGAGCCGGCTCGCTCCCACAGGGGGATTGGTGTTTTCAAAGGACTGAGGTAGCACTATGAAACCGCAAATAAGGCCCACCACCCCGTCAGACGCGGCCGCCATCAGCCAGGTCATCATCCAGTCTCTGCGCCAATCAAATGCCCTGGACTACTCCCCCGACATCATCGCGCAGGTGGAAAAGAGCTTTTCCATCGAATCCGTTCGCGCGTTGTTGAGCCAACGCCAGGTCCTTGTCGCAACTATCGATCGCTGCGTAGTAGCCACCGCCAGCCTTGATCGCGATGTGGTGCGCAGCGTGTTTGTCGACCCCGGACACCAAAAAGCGGGCCTCGGCCGGCAATTGATGGCAATGATCGAAACCCTCGCCACCGAGGCGAAAATCGAAGTCTTGCGCGTTCCCTCCTCCATCACCGCAGAAGCCTTCTACTCCAAGCTGGGTTTTCGAAAAGTCCGCGACGAATTCCACGGTGCCGAGCGCACCATCATCATGGAACTGCACCTGCCAGACCGCCGGACGGGACGTTGATCATGGTCAATACTTAAGGGATTGAATGGCTATTGAATGATCACTGTCTCTTCGTTCACCCACGGGAGGTTTGCCATGTCTGGTCAATCACGCTTCATGCTGGTCGCCTCGCCATTGATGGAGCACAGCCCCGCCTTCGACAGGGCTGCGGCGCTGGCCAAGGCCGAAGACGCGGCGTTGCACATCGTGGCTTTCGATTACCTGGAAGGCCTGGCCACCGCCAGCCTGGTCAACGAAAAGGCCCTGGAGCAGATGCGTCTGGGCTACGTCGATCGACACCGCCTGTGGCTTGAGGAACAAGCCCGTCCCTTGCGCAAGATCGGCGTGCACGTCACCACTGAAGTCGCGTGGGTCGAGCGCCCGCTGGAAGAAATCCTGATTCACCTCAAAGAGCAGCCGATGGACGTGCTGATCAAGGCCCTTGAGCACGAATCGCTGCTGTCGCGGCTGATGTTTACTCCCCTCGACGTTCATCTGCTGCGCGAATGCCCGGTGCCGCTGCATTTCGTCAGCCATGCCGTTCACGCCCTGCCCCGCAGGATCGTCGCGGCGGTCGACCCTTTCCATCGCGATGATCACTACAAAACGTTCAACGACCGGATCCTTCATGAAGCGGCGAAACTGGCCAGTGCCTGTAACGCCGAGCTGGATGTGGTCTACGCCTACGACCTTTCATCCATCAGCGCCGACGAATTCGGCTTCGACAACGGTTCGGCGTTTTTCAATTCCGGCAAGGCCAAGACCCTGTTCGACTACCAGGAAGACGCCTTCAACGACTTGGCCGAGCGCAACGGCATTGCGCCCGAGCAACGCCACATGATCATGGGCAACCCGGCCAAGGTTCTGACCCGTTACGCCGACGCCTATGACGTCGACGTGATTGTCATGGGGCGGGTGGGTCATCGCGGTCTGGGCCGGTTGATCGGCAGCACGGTGGAGCATCTGCTGTACAAAATGCCGTGCAGTGTGTGGGTGGTGTACACCGAGCGGGTGGATGAGTGACCCTACTGAAAACACCACAATCCCTGTAGGAGCGAGGCTTGCCCGCGAAGACGGAGTGTCAGTCGATAAATATGTTGCCTGACACTCCGTCTTCGCGGGCAAGCCTCGCTCCTACAGGGGTTTTGTGGTGTCTGGTCAGCGCCGGGTGATGACGACCTCCAGGTATTCACTCGGCACCACCAGCGACTTCTCTCCCGCCCGGTTCATCTTGTTGATCAGTCCGCTCAGGTCGCTTTCCAAGGCCTGGCCACTCTCCGGAGGCAGCGCCGCGAAGGCCTTGTGAACCGGGCCGTACCAGGTGCGGAAGGTGTCAATGAAGTGCGCCGCCGAGCGATAACGGAAGTTGAAGGTGCGACGCGTCACCTGGACCTGGAAGTCGCGCTCATCGAAGTGCGTGTGCAACCAGGCTTCGGTTCCCCAGTTTGAAGGCGGTTGCGCGCCTGCCGGTGGCGGCAGATGACGGCCCAGGGTCTTGAACATCTGGCCGACAAAGCCTTCCGGCGTCCAGTTGGCCAGGCCAATGCGGCCGCCAGGGCGACAGACCCGCGCCAGTTCCGAAGCCGCTTTGGCTTGGTCCGGCGTAAACATCACACCGAAGGTCGAGAGCACCGCATCGAAGCTCGCATCTTCGAACGGCAGCGCCTCGGCATCGGCGACCTGGAAGGTCACCTCCAGGCGTTCTGCCCGGGCCCGGTCTTCGCCGCGTTCCAGCAGCGCCGCGACATAGTCAGTGGAAGTGACGTTGCAGCCACGGCGTGCGGCGGCCAGCGTCGCATTGCCATTGCCGGCGGCGACGTCCAGCACACGCTCGTCGCAGAGCAGGTCACAGGCTTCGGCCAGTTGCTCGCCGACAATCTGCAGGGTGGTGCCGATCACGGCATAGTCGCCGCTGGCCCAGGAGGCCATCTGGCGGTTCTTCAAGGCAGTGAGATCAATGGGTGTACTCATTAACTCTGCTCCGTACAGGTTGAAACGCTGCCCCGGCTTACTCCGCCGTGGTCGGATCGATGATGTTCATGACTTGAGAAATGCGGTTGGCCGGGAAACCGCTCTGCCGGGCGTGCTCCTGAATCAGCGCTTCGCTGGGCGAGATGTACACGCAGTACAACTTGTCGCCCGTGACATAACTCTGAAGCCACTGCACCTCCGGCAACTCGCGCAACGCCCGGCAGGACTTTTGCGAAGCGGCTTTCAAATCCCTTTCTGACAGTGTTCCAGCACCTGGAATCTCGCGCTCTATAACGAACTTCGGCATGGCAACCTCTCATTCTTATTATGGATGACAGGGTCGGCAGTGGCCCTGTAGGCAAACTATCGCCCTGCCGCACGCCTGCGTCCTGCCCGATCGTCGGGCAACACTGCCCGATCGTCCGGAGAATTCACCTTTGGCGCAGACGCGCTCACAATCAGAAAGCCCTCCGCACGGGAAACCACCATGGACGCCCTGTCCCAAACCCTGCGCGTCGTCCGCCTGGTCGGTGCGATTTTCATCAATGCCAGGTTCACTGCGCCCTGGTGCTACCAGTCGCCCAGCGCCGACACCGCGGCACCGTTCCTGGAGCCCGGCGCCGAGCGAGTGGTGATCTTTCACTTGATCACCGAAGGCGAGTGCTATGTCGAGATGGGCAACGATCCGCCGCTGAGGCTGACGGCCGGCGATGTGGTGGTGTTCCCTCAGGGCGACGCCCATCGCATGAGCTCTCAACCGGGACTGACGCCGGTCACCGGCAAGCGCCTGGACGTGGTGCTGGCGCGCCGTCCCCGGCAACTGAGTTACGGCGGTGGCGGCGCGGTTACGCGTCTGGTGTGCGGCTATCTGGCGTGCGATACGCGGCTGGCGGGCATGTTGCTGACGGGGTTGCCGGCCGTGGTCCGGGTCAATGTGCGCGGCTCGAATGCCGGTATCTGGCTGGAATCTTCGGTTCGTTATGCCCTGGCCGAAGCGCGCTCGCCCAGGCCTGGCGGTGAAGGTGTACTGGCGAAACTGGCCGAGGTGTTGTTCATCGAAGTGCTGCGTCTGTACATGAACGAGCACGGTGAAGGCCGGACCGGTTGGCTGGCGGGTGTGGGCGACCGGATCGTCGGCGCCGCTCTCAACGCGTTGCACAAACAACCCTGTCACGCCTGGACCCTGGATGAACTGGCGAAGACCGCCGGCACATCAAGGTCGGTGCTGGCGGAACGCTTTGCGCAATTGGTGGGGAGTTCGCCGATGCAGTACCTGACGCAGTGGCGGATGTTGCTGGCGGCCAATCTGTTACGCAGCAGTAACAGCTCGTTGCTGCGGATTGCCGAAGAGGTGGGCTACCAGACCGACACGGCGTTCAGCCGGGCCTTTCGTCGAGAGTACGGCGCACCACCGGCGGCGTGGCGGCGCAATCAGGAGAAAAAACCAATGGCCCACGGCGCGCAGCCAGTGAGCCATTGATGTCGAGGGTTACGCGGCAGGTGCCTTGGCCTCTTCCAGCAGTTGCTGAATCATTTTCTCCTGGGTTTCGTAGGCGCCTTCACCGAAGTGGGTGTAACGCACCTGGCCCTTGGCGTCGATCAGGTAGTGAGCGGGCCAGTACTGGTTGTCGAAGGCGCGCCAGATCGCGTAGTTGTTGTCGATGGCCACCGGGTAGGTAATGCCGAGTTCTTTGACCTGATCCTTGACGTTGTCGATGATGCGCTCGTAACCGTATTCAGGGGTGTGGACACCGACGACCACCAGGCCATCCTTCTCGTATTTCTTCGCCCAGTCCTTCACGTACGGCAAGGTGTGCTGGCAGTTGATGCAGTCGTAGGTCCAGAAATCCACCAGCACCACTTTGCCTTTGAGCGAGTCATTGCTCAGCGCTGGCGAGTTGAGCCATTGGACCGCACCGGACAGCGACGGCATGGCGCCTTGGGCGTTGTCCATGGACGAGTCTGCCTTGACCTTGCTGACGAAGTAATCGACGACTTTCGGTACGGTTTCCAGCACACCTTTCTCGAGGCTGCTGACGCCTTCGGATGAAGTACCGGCGAGCAGGTTTCTATCAGCACCGGTGGAAATCACCGCAACGGTGGCCAAAACAGCTACACCTGCACCACGACGCAGCCAACCGGTGACCGGGATCGACACTTTCAAACGATTGACCAGGCCGCGACCGAAGAAGATCAAGGTGCCCAGGGACAACGCGCTGCCCAGGCCGTACGCCAGCAGCAACAGGCTGGTCTGGGCGTTGGCGCCTTGCAGCATGGCGCCAGTGAGGATCACCCCGAGGATCGGTCCGGCGCACGGCGCCCAGAGCAGACCCGTGGCCACGCCGATCATGACCGAACCCAGCGGGCCGGACATTTTGCGGGTGTCGGGGTCGAGGCGATTGCCCAGCGCCACGAACGGCCGGGCCATCCAGTCACCAACACGGGCGGAAATCAGCGACAGAGCAAACAACCCCATCACGAAGAGCGCGACGTGGCGACCGGTGTTGTTGGCTTGCACCACCCATTCACTGCTGACCACGGCCAGGCTGGAGATCAGGGCGAAGGTCAGGACCATGCCGCCAAGGGTGAGCAGGATGGAGGAACGCGTGCGTTTGACCCCGGCGAACAGGAACGGCACGACCGGGAGGATGCAAGGGCTGAGGACGGTCAATATGCCGCCCAGGAAAGCGATGAGAAACATGGTAATCACCTTGAAATAGAGAGGGACGACACACCACCCATCCCCTGTAGGAGTGAGCCCGCTCGCGATAGCGGAGTGTCAGTCGACATCTGTGTTATCTGGCACACCGCCATCGCGAGCAGGCTCACTCCCACACTGGAATGTGGTGTTCACAAAACAGTGTTCGGACTTCAGGCCGTCTGGTTATCCAGCTGCTGGCCCTGCGGCGTACGGCTTGCACCGTCCTGGGCCAGGAAGGCGTGACCGCTCTGCTCCGCCACCGGCGTAAGTTGGAAGCAGGTCGCACTGCCACAGCTTTTCTGTTCAACAGCGGCATTGGCATGGGCAGCCGCGCCGGCTACGGAAAAAGCAACAGCGGTCAAAAAGCGGGTGACGTTTTTCATGGTGTTCTTCCTGTTTCAAAGGGGGGTTGGCAATCGGTCAGCGAAGGACTCAGTTGTCCGCGCTGCAGCCGTCAGCAAACTTGCGGTAATCCAGCACCTGGGTTTTGTGCTGGGAATCGAGGTAGGTCAGCTGGGCATTCACAATCCCGCAGGCAGGCGCGGCGTCTTCTTTCAACGACACCACTTTCTTGATGTCCAGGTGGCTTCCGTAGGTGTAGGTTTTGGCGCTGACATCGGCGGCTTCGGCGCGGGCCGACAAGGTGCAGATGTTCAGGGCGGCAAACAGACAAGCGGCGTAGATGGCTTTAGTGTTCATGGTGATTTCCTCAAGGCTTCAATGGGTAGGTCGTTCAATTGAGCCGAGGCGTTCTGGTTTGCCTCGATGGAACCTATTAGAAGCTCGCGAGGTATCTCGTCTGTGTCGAAAACAGCCGCGTGTAAATCGGTACGTATCAAAGTCGGCCCCTGATACAGAGCGATACAAAACCGCTGGAAAACCGCATTTTTACGTTTGTGTGTATCCGCCGCTACGCCAGATACACTGCAATACAAAGGGGGGCGGGCGAGCGGGCCAAGGCTCGATAGACTGCGCAACATCCCCCATTGATAGAGGCTTGGCCCCATGGAACACGTCGATCACATTCTCATCGTGGACGATGACCGCGAGATCCGGGAACTGGTAGGCAACTACCTCAAGAAGAACGGCCTGCGCACCACGGTTGTCGCCGACGGGCGTCAGATGCGTACCTTCCTTGACTCCACGCCAGTGGACCTGATCGTGCTCGACATCATGATGCCGGGCGACGATGGCCTGATGCTCTGCCGCGAGTTGCGCGCCGGCAAACACAAGGCCACGCCGGTGCTGATGCTCACCGCCCGCAACGACGAAACCGACCGCATCATCGGCCTGGAAATGGGCGCCGACGATTACCTGGTCAAGCCCTTCGCCGCCCGTGAACTGCTGGCACGAATCAACGCCGTGCTGCGCCGCACGCGGATGCTGCCGCCGAACCTGGTGGTCACCGAAAGCGGTCGCCTGCTGGCGTTCGGGCGCTGGCGCCTGGACACTTCGGCCCGGCACTTGCTGGATGAAGACGGCACCATGGTCGCCCTCAGCGGCGCGGAATACCGATTGCTGCGGGTGTTCCTCGATCACCCTCAGCGGGTGCTCAATCGCGACCAGCTGCTCAACCTGACCCAAGGCCGCGACGCCGATCTGTTTGACCGCTCCATCGACTTGCTGGTGAGTCGCTTGCGCCAGCGCTTGCTGGACGATGCCCGCGAACCGGCCTACATCAAAACCGTGCGCAGTGAGGGCTATGTGTTTTCCCTGCCGGTGGAAGTACTCGGTGCGCCCTCATGAACCTTTCGCTGCGTTGGCCACGCACCCTCGCCTCACGGTTGTCGCTGATCTTTCTGATCGGCCTGATCCTGGCCCAGGCGTTGTCCTTCGGCGCGCAGTATTACGAGCGTTACGAAAGCGCGAAAAACACCATGCTCGGCAACCTGGAAACCGACGTCTCGACCTCCATCGCGATCCTCGACCGCTTGCCGGCCGAAGAGCGCATGAGCTGGCTGCAACAACTGAACCGCCGCAACTATCGTTATTTGCTGGACGAAGGTTCACCGGGCGTGGCCATGAGCGATACGCCCATCGCGATGACATCGATCAAAGACGCCATCGGCAAGGATTACCCGATGACCGTGACTGACATTCCCGGCGAGCAGAAACACTTTCAAGTTCACCTGAAACTCGCGGACGGCAGCCCGGTGACCATCGACGTGAGGCCATCGATGATACCGTTGTCGCCGTGGTTGCCCATCGTCTTGCTGGGCCAGTTGGCGCTGATGATTCTCTGCACCTGGCTGGCCGTGCGAATCGCCATCCGCCCCCTCACCCGCCTTGCCGAGGCGGTGGACAACCTTGATCCCAACACCCACGCGGTGCACCTGGACGAAAAAGGCCCGACCGAAGTCGCCCATGCCGCCATCGCCTTCAATTCGATGCAGGCGCGCATCGCCGCGTACCTGAAGGAGCGCATGCAACTGCTGGCAGCGATTTCCCACGACCTGCAAACCCCGATCACCCGCATGAAACTGCGCGCCGAATTCATGGACGACTCCAACGAAAAAGACAAACTGTGGAACGACCTCGGCGAGATGGAGCATCTGGTGCGCGAAGGCGTTGCGTATGCCCGCAGCGTTCACGGCGCCACCGAAGAAAATCGTCGCACCGACCTGGATTCGTTCCTCGACAGCCTGGTGTTTGACTATCAGGACGTGGGCAAAGACGTGCAGCTCAGTGGCAAATGTGGCGCGGTGATCGATATCCGGCCGCATGCCTTGCGGCGGATCCTGGTGAACCTGACGGATAACGCACTGAAGTTCGCCGGGGCCGCTGAATTGAAGGTGGAAGCGAGAAACGGCAGCCTCTCGGTGAAAGTCATGGATCGAGGACCGGGCATTGCCGAAGAGGAACTGGCCCACGTGATGGAACCGTTTTATCGGGTAGAGAATTCACGCAACCGCAGCACCGGCGGCACCGGTCTGGGGCTGGCGATTGCGCAGCAATTGGCGTTGGCGCTCGGGGGATCGCTGACGTTGAGCAATCGTGAGGGTGGCGGGTTGTATGCGGAGTTGAAGCTGCCCGTACGCTCTCTGTAGGAGCGAGGCTTGCCCGCGAAGGCCGTCACGCGGTTCCACTTGAAAACCGAGTTACCGTTCTTCGCGGGCAAGCCTCGCTCCTACAGAAACCCCAAAGGCGAAGGAAAGCCTCTATATTGTCGGACACTATCGCGCTGCGCGCCGGTACGGCGCACCCGATAGCAACCGACACTTATATGGATATTGGCAAATGGATGACAACCGAAGGCCCATCAAGACGCGTTCTGCGGGCTGGGCAAAACACATCACCGACCTCCTGGTGAAAAGAGACATCTCCCCCAATCAGATCTCCGTTGCCAGCATCGCCTTCGCGCTCGCCGGGGCGGTGGCGCTGTATATCGATAACGGACTCATCGGCTCGATCCTCTGCGCCGTCGGCATTCAGCTGCGTCTGCTGTGCAACCTCTTCGACGGGATGGTAGCGATCGAGGGCGGCAAGAAATCCGACATCGGCAGCCTTTACAACGAATTCCCCGACCGCATTGCCGACAGTCTGCTGATCGTCGCGCTGGGGTATGCCATCGGCTACGCCGATCTTGGCTGGTTTGCTGCGTTGGCCGCTGCACTGACGGCGTATGTCAGGGTGTTCGGCGGCTCGATTGGCCTGAAGCAGAGCTTCATCGGACCCATGGCCAAGCAGCATCGAATGGCCGTGATGACCGCAAGCCTTGTGTTGAATGCCGTCGAAGCCACGGTTTATGGCACCCACTATGCGCTGTTGATCGCGCTGGTCATCATCGCCGCCGGATCCGCCGCGACCTGCGTCACGCGAACACTGGCCATCTCTCGCCAGCTGAAGGGGAATCACCATGTGGATCAGTAACGCGCTGATTTCTGTTCTTCGATTCGTCATCGGCGTCACGGCCCGATGGGAAAGCCCGCCGGACCTGACACGCCAGCGCATCTACTTTGCCAACCACTCCAGTCACATGGACACCCTGGCAATCATCGCCGCCCTGCCACCGGAAGCCCGGGTAAACGTGAAACCGGTCGCCGCGGCTGACTACTGGGGGAAGAACCGGTTTCTGTCGTACATCTCGCAGAAAGGCCTGAACGCGGTGCTGATCGATCGTAACCCGGCACCCGGCGTCAACGTGCTGGAGCCGATTTTTGATGTGGTGCGCGCCGGCCATTCGATCATCATCTTTCCGGAAGGCACGCGCGGCACCGAGGCGTTACCCGGCCCTTTCAAATCGGGGCTGTTCCGCTTGGCCGAGACGTTCCCCGAGGTTGATCTGGTGCCCATTTACCTGGAAAACCTGCATCGCTCCATGCCAAAAGGCAAACACGTCCCACTGCCCATCATCTGCACGATCCGTATCGGCGACCCGCTGCCACGGATCAGTGGTGAGGAAAAACAGGTGTTTCTGGATCGGGCGCGTGAAGCGATTGTGAGGTTGTCGGAATGAATCTTGATGAAAAGTTTTTGTGGTTCTTCGGCGCCATTGCCGCCCTGTTGGCAATCGCTTCGATCATCGGCCGGATACTGGCCAAGCGCGCCAAAACAGAAGGCTCGATCTCGACCATCGAAAACCTCAATCAGCGCGTAAATGCCTGGTGGGGCATGGTCATCATCTTTTTCGTGTCCTACCTGCTGGGCGGGAACGCGACGGTCATTCTGTTCGGCTTCATTTCCCTGTTCGCACTCCGGGAATTCATCACCCTGACGCCGACCCGGCCTGGCGACCATAACGCGCTGTTTTCGGCGTTCTTCATTCTGATCCCGCTGCAATACGTACTGATCGGTACGCACTGGTATTCGCTGTTCACGCTGTTGATTCCGGTGTACGCCTTCCTGCTGTTGCCGGCGATTGCGGTGCTGAGTCAGGACACCGACGCCTTCCTGGAACGGGCGGCCAAGATTCAGTGGGGGGTGATGATTTGCGTTTATTGCATCAGCCACGCGCCTGCCCTGTTGCTGCTGGACCTGGAAGGCTTCAAGGGACAGAACGCGCTGCTGCTTTTTTATCTGGTGTTCGTCGTTCAGTTGAGTGACGTGTTGCAGTACGTGTTCGGGAAACTCTTCGGCAAGCACAAGGTTGCACCGCTGGTGAGTCCGTCGAAAACAGTAGAAGGATTGGTCGGTGGCGGCCTGTCTGCGGCGCTGATTGGCGGGTGCATGTTCTGGATGACGCCGTTCAGTTTTTGGCAGTCATTGATGATGTCGTTTGTGATTGTGGTGATGGGTTTTCTGGGTGGCTTGGTCATGTCCGCCATTAAACGCAGCCTCAGCGCGAAGGACTGGGGGACCATGATTAAAGGTCATGGCGGCATGCTTGATCGGATGGACTCGATTTGCTTTGCGGCGCCGATCTTCTTTCACCTGACGCGGTATTTCTTCTCCGCCCCATAAAATAGACACCACTTGACCCTGTGGGAGCGAGCCTGCTCGCGATGAGGCCGGCATATCCAACATTCCTGTTGGCTGATACTCCGCCATCGCGAGCAGGCTCGCTCCCACAGTGGTAAGTGGGGTGTTTAGGGGATTGTGGTGGGTCAGGCGGTTGTGCCGACCACCCCTTCACTGTGCATCTGCCGCAGCAACGCCGTGCCACTCGCTATAAACTCTGGCGACCCAGCAGCCCCCGCCTCCCCCGCCAACCCTTCCAGCTGCGCGCGCCCATCCAGCTCGGGAAATTCCTCGATCCGCTGCAACAACCGCCACGCCAACGGGCTCAGCTCGGAAAATTTCACACTCCAATCCTCGGCCCGACGCACCAACAATAACGTCAGCTGTGCCGGTGGTTCTTCTGGCTGATGATCCGGCCCCACCAACTGCACTGGCCACGCATACGCCAATGGCCAGGCCAGCGGCGACACCTGCAACGGCCGATCCAGCAACAACCTGGCATCGCTGGCCGGTAACGGCTCAGCCTCGGATTGCTGCAATGCCATCTCGACCCACTCGTAATGCGCCAGCTCCACCATGAACGGCGGCCACACGCCCTCGCTCAACGCTTGCGGCTCCGAGGCAAGGAACTCGACAAACTCCTTGGCAATTTCACCGAATTTCGGCGTGCGCGCGCGGTAGTCCCGCAGGAAGATTCGCACCAGCGAGCGCCAGTGCTCATCACCGAGAATTTTAATCAGCACCGGAAAGGTCCCGCTGAGCAGCGCCGACAGATTCGCGAAAATCAGGTCGCGGTAAACCTGGGCCCGCGCCACATCCATCCCGGCCGGCGGCGCGCAGTGATCGGGATCGCGCAGGTACAAGCCCAGGGTGGATTGCTGATGATGCAGACTTGGCTTATCCACGGCTCACCCCCTCGGCCTGCAAACGGCGAATGGTCTGCAATTCCGCCACCAGTTCAGAGAACGCCGGGAAGTTGAAATCCCGCTCCAGCAACGTCGGTTGCGCGCCAAACCGGGCGTAAGCTTGCGCCAGCATCGACCAGACCACCGGTTTCACCGACGCGCCATGGGTGTCGATTTTCAACGTATCGGACTCATCGAAGTGCCCGGCCACGTGCATCGCCACCACCCGACCCACATCGATGCCCGCCAGGAAGGTCTGCGGATCGAACCCGTGGTTGATCGAGTTGACGTAGACATTGTTGACGTCCAGCAACAGGTCGCAATCGGCTTCACGCAGGACCGCGTTGGTGAAGGTCACTTCGTCCATGTCCTGCTGGGGCGCGGCGTAGTAGGACACGTTTTCCACCGCCAGGCGCCGACCGAGGATGTCCTGCGCCTGGCGAATTCGCGCGGCCACGTGATGCACCGCTTCTTCGGTAAACGGCAGCGGCAACAGGTCGTAGAGGTGACCGTCATCGCTGCAATAACTCAGGTGCTCGCTGTACAGCGGCACGTTGTATTGATCGAGGAACACGCGGACTTCCTGGAGAAACCCGACATCCAGCGGCGACGGTCCACCCAACGACAGGGACAAGCCGTGACAGGACATCGGAAAACGCTCGGCCAGGGCGCGCAACGCATGACCATGGGCGCCGCCGATGCCGATCCAGTTTTCCGGCGCGACTTCCAGAAAGTCGAAATCGCCGGTACGGGCGGCCTGAACGTCTTTCATTAAACCGCGACGCAGGCCAAGCCCGACGGTCGCTTTCGCTGAGGTGATGGGGGTCTGCATGATGTCGGTCTCAAGGGTTGCCAGTACGGAATCACAGTTAACCGAGGTGCTGTATCGGGGTTGTGTTCCGGTCCGGCGGTAAATCGCGGCGGTTGTATCGCCGGCGGGTCTGTACACACTTCGATACAGACCCTTCGGCAGGCGTTACGCCAGGTCGTATTTCTCGCGCACCAGATGGCCGATGCCGATGCGATCAAGCACGTTCATCGGGCACAAGAAGGTCACGCGGACGGTGCCCGGCAAGCGGCTGATGTCGATCGAGCCAGTGATGGTCGCGCGGTTGAGCACTTCGTCATACGGCAGGCCGGTGACCGAAGCGGCGCGCTTCAAGCCGTTCTCCACCGCCCCGTTGAGGTTCTCGCCGCTGCCGATAAAGGTGATCGGGCCGCTCTGCTCGATCTCGGTCTGGCCCCAGCGCTCACCCAGCTCACGGACTTTCTGCCGCTGTTCGGCATTCATTGGCCGGGCCATTGGTGGCAGATCGTCGAGGTTTTGCAGGAGGATCGGCCCTTCGAGCGTGAGGTTTTTCACCACTTCCACCACCACTTCGGTTTCACCGGAGCAATCGGTGGCGTGCCCGGCGATCTCGCCGTTGCCTTGCTGGGCGTGCATGTCGCCCATGTACACACCGGCCCCCGGCACTTTCACCGGGCAGATCAAGACGCAGCCTTCGCGAATCGAGTTGGTGTCCATGTGGCCGTCGGTCTTGGCCGCGTGCAGTTCTTCGCGGGTCATGCCGAAACGGTGCGGCGCGTTGATCAGGTATTGGCCGAAGTCGGCGCAGTTGTGCGAATCGGGCAAGTCACGGGACGGCGTGGTGCCGATGTTGCCGAGGAACGGCCGCATGTGCGCGGCAACGCCAGGGATGTCGGCGCGGGCCAGGGACAGGATCGAATGCTGGGCCGCGAACTCGGGCAGCGCCGACATTTCGGAGGCATTGCCGGCCAGTTGGTTGGCGACGTCCTGATTGACCGTCAGGCTGACCTGGTTTTGCGCATCGAACACGATCACGTAGCCATGGCTGAAGCGAAACGCGCTGACCTCGGCGCCACAGTTATTACAACGAATCGACTCTTCACCAATGCCTTCGACATGGCTGGCAGGATGATCGGTGCCGCACTTGGAGCAGAATTTGGCAACGAACGGGTCGCCGTTGTAGCGCCCCTCCACGAAGCTCATGACCCCGGACGACGTCGCCAGCGAGGTGACGCGCATGCTTTTGATCTTGATCGCCACCGCATCGCCGACTTCCGCACCGGCAATGGCCACCGGTTGCGTCACTTCGTGGCCGCCCTCGAAGGCCGGCGTAATCATCGGGCCCCAGCAGCCCGGCGGCGTGCCGGTGATCAGGGTGCCGCCGTCGGCCAGAGGGCCGAGCATCGGTTGGCTGGGGCCGATGAGGCCGTTGGTGTACTGATCGACGCGCAGGCGATTGACGGGAGTGGATTTCAGGTCGGTTTCAGGCAGGAGCGTGGTCATTATTGTTCCCTTGGCGGAGTCACGAGCGAAGACGGCCGCCTGGTGCGACGACCCTAAAAGTGCCTCGACAGCCCCGGATTTCGGGCGCTGGACAGCCTTTACAGTTCAGCGCAGGTTTGTATCTCGTCTGTGTTCGGCGGTGACGGGGAATGAACTGGAATGTGTCGGGATGCCGGTTAGATACAGTGCGATACACACCACCAATACCCTGTGGGAGCTAGCCTGCTAGCGATGGGCCTTAACGATGACGCCTGCTGTCTGAATGAACGCGGTGTCTGGACCTCCATCGCTAGCAGGCTAGCTCCCACAGGGGATCAGTGGTGTCTGGGAGATGGGCTTTCGTCGCTCCAGGCAGCGACACACAGCCCCCGGACTAAACTTACTGCACGCAGGACGGGCTTATCGTCCTGTTCATTCCCACGACCACCGCCCAGGGGTGAACGCCTCGAAAAACAAGGCCTCTGGACCGTGATCCTGTTGAAGGAGCACACGTGATGGACGAGGCCAGACTCAATGATTTCATGGGCAAACTGGTGAACGACATGGGCGGCGCGGCGATGCTCGCCAATGTCATCCTCGGCGAAGAGCTCGGCCTCTACCGGGCCATGGCCGACAGTCAGCCGATCACCCCTGAAACACTCGCCGACAAAACCGGCTGCAACCCCCGCCTGCTGCGCGAATGGCTCAGTGCCCACGCCGCTTCCGGTTACATGGAACACCGTGACGGCCAGTTCCGCCTGCCCGAAGAGCAAGCCCTGGCACTGGCGATCGAAGACTCACCGGTCTATATCGCGGGCGGTGTCGGGGTGGTCGCGTCGTTTTTCCATGACAAGGACAAACTGGTCAACGCCATGCGCGGCAACGGCGCCCTGGCCTGGGGCGATCACCATCCGTGCATGTTCAGCGGCACGGAGCGGTTCTTCCGACCCGGCTACAAGGCGCACCTGATCGCCGAGTGGCTGCCGGCCCTGGAAGGTGTGGTCGCCAAACTGCAAGCGGGCGCCAAAGTCGCCGACATCGGCTGCGGACATGGCGCCTCCACGGTGATCATGGCCCAGGCGTTCCCGGACTCGCGGTTCGTCGGTTTCGACTACCACGCACCCTCCGTCACCGTCGCCACCCAGCGCGCCGAAGAAGGTGGCGTTTCCGGGCGTGCGCGGTTCTTCCAGGGCACCGCAAAAAGCTTTCCCGGCGACGACTATGACCTGGTCTGCTACTTCGACTGCCTGCACGACATGGGCGACCCGGTGGGCGCGGCAAAACACGCTTATGACGCACTGAAACCGGACGGCACGGTGCTGTTGGTGGAACCGTTCGCCAACGACTCGCTCGACGACAACGTCACCCCGGTTGGGCGATTGTTCTATGCCGCGTCGACCTTCATTTGCACACCGAACTCGCTGTCTCAGGAGGTCGGCCTGGGGCTCGGCGCCCAGGCGGGTGAGGCGCGGTTGCGCAAGGTCTTCACCGAGGCGGGGTTCAAGAGTTTCCGGCGGGCCACGGAAACGCCGTTCAACCTGATTCTGGAGGCGCGAAAATAAGCACCTGCTGACGGATATTCACTGACGCCCCCTGTAGCAGCTGTCGAGTGAAACGAGGCTGCGATCTTTTGACGTTGATGTTTAAAAAACAAGATCAAAAGATCGCAGCCTCGTTTCACTCGACAGCTCCTACAGGGGATCGAGTGGATTGCGTTCGGGCAGGTTAGCAAGTGCTACCCTGCAGACACTCAAGGTCCACCGGAGTGTTGAACATGCTCGACCGCCGCATCCGCGAACAACTCGATCGGCTCCAGCAGCTGATGGCCGATCAACCGTTTGTGGTGCTGACCGGCGCCGGCATCAGCACCCCGTCGGGCATTCCGGACTACCGCGACAACCAGGGCGTGCGGCGTGGTCGGCAACCGATGATGTATCAGGAGTTTCTGTCGGCCCCGGAATCACGGCGACGCTATTGGGCGCGGGCGATGCTCGGCTGGCCGCGCGTGCGCCAGGCTCAGCCGAACGCGGCCCACGAAGCCTTGGCCAGTTTGCAAAGCACCCGGCAGATCAGCGGGCTAATCACCCAGAACGTCGACACCCTGCACGACCAGGCCGGCAGCCATGATGTGATCGAACTCCACGGCAGCCTGCACCGGGTGTTGTGCCTGGACTGCGGGCAGCGCAGCGAGCGGGATTCGATTCAGCAATTGATGGAAGCGCAGAATCCCTATCTGGACGGAGTCGATGCGGTGCAGGCGCCGGATGGCGACACGTTGCTGGATGCGGCATTCGAGGCACGGTTCCAAGTGCCGCATTGTCCGCATTGCGCGGGGGAGCGGATGAAACCGGACGTGGTGTTTTTTGGCGAGAATGTCGCGCAGGTAACGGCGGCCAAGGCGATGGCTGCGGTGGAACAGGCTGCGGGGTTGTTGGTGGTGGGGTCGTCGCTGATGGCGTATTCAGCATTTCGGTTGTGCCGGGTGGTCGCGGATCAGGGGAAACCGTTGATTGCGATCAATCTGGGCAAGACTCGGGCGGATGACCTTCTTGATCTGAAAATAGAAGCCTCCTGCGAACAGCTTCTACCCCTACTGACGCAACGCCTGACGACTTAAAAACTGACGAAACCACATCCCTGTGGGAGCGAGCCTGCTCGCGATGAGGCCAGCACCTTCAACATTGATGTCGCCTGATACACCGCAATCGCGAGCAGGCTCGCTCCCACAGGGGATTGTGATCAGAGCATAGAAACGCGCTCGCTGAGGTTTTCGGCCTTGAGGATATCGAACAACGCCTGCGCCGCCGCCGACAGTTCCACCCCAGGCTTGGTCAGCACCCCGATCGCCCGCTCCACCACCGGGTCGCGCAAGGTAATGCACCGCGCGCCCAGCTCGCGCATCTGCCCGGCGCACAATGCTGGCACCGCGCTCACCCCCAACCCGCTGGCCACCATTCGCCCGACCGTCGCCAGTTGATGGCTCTCGAACTCCACCGGCAATTTCATCCCCCGGGCCTGCAAGTGTTCCTCCAGCATCACCCGCACCGTCGATGGGCGCTGCAAGGTAATGAACGGTTCCTTGAGCAAGGTCTGCCAATCGATGTCTTGCAGTTCGGCAAAGGGAGAATCGTCCGGCACCACGGCAACAAAACGGTCCCTATACAACGGCGTGAATTCCAGGGATGAACTCTGCGTCGGCTCAAACGCGACCCCCAGTTCCACCTGCCGGTCACGCACCATTTCCAGCACTTGTTCGTTGATCACGTCGTTCACCGTGACGTTGACCTTGGGATAGCGGGCGCGGAAGATTTTGAGGATCGGCGGCAGCAGGTTGCCGGCAAATGAGGGCATCGCCGCCAGGGTCACGCGTCCACGTTGCAGGGTGAAACGCTGGCGCAGTTCATCCTCGGCGTTGTCCCAATCCGCAATCAGCCGGCGGGCCAATGGCACCAGGGACTCGCCTTCAGCCGTCAACGCCACATTGCGCGTGTTGCGGGTGAATAGCCGGCCGCCCAACCCCTCTTCCAGGGCCTTGATGGTCAGGCTCAAGGCCGATTGCGACAAGTGCAACCGCTCGCACGCCACGGCGAAACTCAGGCTCTGGGCCACGGCCAGGAATGCGCGGATCTGCTTGACTGTCATGGGCGGTCTCTCCAAGGTAACTACATTAATTCAACGTAAAAACCCTCTGTAGGAGCTGTCGAGTGAAACGAGGCTGCGATCTTTTGATCCTGTTGTTTAAAGATCAAAGTCAAAAGATCGCAGCCTCGTTTCACTCGACAGCTCCTACAGGCTTCTACGGCCTCACATTGGTGAGTTTTATCTATCAATCAACCTTAAAAATCAACTTAACAAATGAATACGTCAGCGCGACACTCACTTCCACTACGGCTAGCCAGCCGCCCACAAAGAATAAAAGAGGTGCATATGGCAGGTTTCGACAAGCGCGTGAGTTCCTATGAGGAAGCTCTGGCAGGTCTTGAAGACGGCATGACCGTGATCGCCGGCGGCTTCGGCCTGTGCGGGATCCCGGAAAACCTGATCGCCGAGATCAAGCGCAAAGGCACCCGTGACCTCACCGTGGTTTCCAACAATTGCGGCGTCGACGGTTTCGGCCTCGGCGTGCTGCTGGAAGACCGGCAGATCAAAAAAGTAGTGGCCTCCTACGTTGGCGAGAACAAACTGTTCGAAGACCAACTGCTCAAAGGCGAAATCGAAGTCGTCCTGACCCCGCAAGGCACCCTCGCTGAAAAAATGCGCGCAGGCGGTGCCGGCATCCCCGCTTTCTTCACCGCCACCGGCGTCGGCACCCCCGTTGCCGATGGCAAGGAAGTGCGCGAGTTCCATGGTCGCCAGTACCTGATGGAAGAATCCATCACCGGTGACTTCGCCATCGTCAAAGGCTGGAAAGCCGACCATTTCGGCAACGTGATCTATCGCCACACCGCCCAGAACTTCAACCCGCTGGCCGCCACTGCCGGCAAGATCACCGTGGTCGAAGTCGAAGAAATCGTCGAACCCGGCGAGCTGGACCCGTCGCAGATCCACACCCCTGGCATCTACGTCGACCGGGTCATTTGCGGCACGTTCGAGAAGCGCATCGAACAGCGCACCGTGCGTAAGTGATCCCCAGCCCCCGGACCTGAAGGAAAAACAACAATGGCACTTTCCCGCGAACAAATGGCTCAACGCGTCGCCCGCGAAATGCAGGACGGCTTTTACGTGAACCTGGGCATCGGCATTCCGACCCTCGTCGCCAACTACATCCCTGAAGGCATGGAAGTCATGCTGCAGTCGGAAAACGGCTTGCTCGGCATGGGCCCCTTTCCTACTGAAGAAACCATCGATGCCGACATGATCAACGCCGGCAAGCAAACCGTGACCGCGCGCATCGGTGCGTCGATCTTTTCCTCGGCCGAGTCCTTCGCGATGATCCGCGGCGGTCATGTCGACCTGACCGTGCTCGGTGCCTTTGAAGTGGACGTGCAAGGCAACATCGCCTCGTGGATGATCCCCGGCAAGCTGGTCAAGGGCATGGGCGGCGCGATGGACCTGGTGGCCGGTGCAGACAACATCATCGTCATCATGACCCACGCGTCCAAGGACGGTGAGTCCAAGCTCCTGTCCAAATGCAGCCTGCCGCTGACCGGCGCCGGGTGCATCAAGCGTGTGCTGACCGACCTGGCTTATCTTGAAATCGAAAACGGCGCGTTCATTCTCAAAGAACGTGCGCCGGGCGTCAGCGTCGAAGAGATTGTCGCCAAGACCGCCGGTAAACTGATCGTGCCGGATCACGTTCCGGAAATGCAGTTCGCTGCCCAGTGAGGAATCATTCCATGCAAGAAGTCGTCATTGTCGCCGCCACCCGTACTGCCATTGGCAGTTTCCAGGGTGCCCTGGCGAATGTTTCCGCCGTTGACCTCGGCGCTGCGGTAATCCGTCAGTTGCTGACGCAAACCGGCCTGGACGTTGCTGAAGTCGATGAAGTGATCATGGGCCAGGTGTTGACCGCCGGTGCCGGGCAGAACCCTGCGCGTCAGTCGGCGATCAAGGCCGGCCTGCCGTTTACCGTGCCGGCCATGACCTTGAACAAGGTCTGCGGCTCGGGCTTGAAAGCCTTGCACTTGGCCACCCAGGCGATTCGCTGCGGCGACGCCGACGTGATCATTGCCGGCGGACAGGAAAACATGAGCCTGTCCAACTACGTCATGCCCGGCGCGCGCACCGGTCTGCGCATGGGTCACGCACAAATCGTCGACACCATGATCAGCGACGGCCTGTGGGATGCGTTCAACGATTACCACATGGGCATCACCGCCGAGAACCTGGCGGAGAAGTACAGCCTGACCCGCGAGCAACAGGACGCTTTCGCCGCGGCCTCGCAGCAGAAAGCCACGGCCGCCATCGAAGCCGGGCGTTTTGCCGATGAGATCACACCGATCCTGATTCCTCAGCGCAAGGGCGATCCACTGTCCTTCGCCACCGATGAGCAGCCACGCGCCGGCACCACCGCTGAAGCGCTGGGCAAGTTGAAACCGGCCTTCAAGAAGGACGGTTCGGTGACCGCCGGTAACGCTTCGTCCCTGAATGACGGCGCCGCCGCCGTGATCCTGATGAGCGCCGACAAAGCCAAGGCGCTGGGCCTGCCAGTGCTGGCGAAAATCGCTGCCTACGCCAACGCGGGCGTCGACCCGGCGATCATGGGCATCGGCCCGGTGTCGGCGACTCGTCGTTGCCTGAGCAAGGCCGGCTGGTCCATCGACCAACTGGACCTGATCGAAGCCAACGAAGCCTTCGCCGCGCAATCCCTGGCGGTGGCCAAGGACCTGGAATGGGACTTGAACAAGGTCAACGTCAACGGCGGCGCCATCGCCCTCGGTCACCCGATCGGTGCGTCGGGCTGCCGGGTGCTGGTGACCTTGCTGCACGAAATGATCAAGCGTGACGCCAAGAAAGGCCTCGCCACCTTGTGCATCGGTGGCGGTCAGGGTGTAGCGCTGGCGATCGAGCGGGCGTAAAGCGTTCAACAGACTGCGCGGGGACCCACGAAGAACCGCGCGGTCTGGCAAAACACCCGGTGTGTGACTCATGTCGCACCGGGTCCTACAGTTCAAACATCTTTGCTGCGCCGCTTACTGTGTAGCAGCTGGCGAAGCCTGCGTTCGGCTGCGCAGCAGTCGTGAACTCAGGCAATGCGGTGTATCAGAAAGACCATGTACTCAGGTTTCACGACTGCTGCGCAGCCGAACGCAGCCTCGCGCTGCTCGGCAGCTGCTACGGGTCGTGGTTTCAGGCAAATTTCACCAGGTTCAGCGTGGGCAACGGCCCTCCCGGAAACTGCGCCAGTCGCGCGCCGACACTCAATTCTCCAAGATCAATCCCGCAGAAGCCCAATCGCTCGGTCAACCCGATCACTTGAGCGTTCGCCTCAGCGTCATCACCCGAGACAAACAGCACCCGCTGCCCGCCCTCCGCTGCCGGATCGCTCTCCAGCAACCGCGCCGCCAGATGATTGAACGCCTTGACCACTCGCGCACCCGGCACCCATTTGGCAAACACTTCGCTGGACATCCGCCCCTGCAAATCCACGGCTTTGAACGACGGCGCCTCGATCGAATTGTTGGCATCGATGACAATCCGCCCTTCAAAATTCGGCAGGCCCGCCAATGCCGTCGGTAATTTCGACCAATTGACCGCCACCAGCACAATGGCCTGTGCGGCCGCTTCTTCACGGGTGCCGGCGCGTGCCGTCGGCCCGAGGTCTGCCACCAGCGAAACCAGTGTTTCTGGCCCACGGCTGTTGGCGATAACAACTTCAATGCCTTTGCGTGAAAGCGCCCGGGCAAAGGCTGAGCCGATGGCGCCGGCGCCGATGATTCCAATGGTGTTCATGATTGTTCACTCCAAGGGGTTGTCGTTGGCGTGAATACTGCGCTTGCCATTAGCGCTTGATTAGACGGTAATGCCCTGAATGATTTTCAAGCATTGCTTTCAGGTGTCAACCATGGAAACCCTCGCCAACCTTGAGTCTTTTGTCCGCAGCGCCGAGACCGGCAGCTTTTCTGCGGCGGCACGTTTGCTCGCGCTGACTCCCGCCGCCGTCAGCCGCAACGTGGCGATGCTGGAACGAAATATCGGTGTGCGGCTGTTCCAGCGCTCGACCCGCCACCTGTCGCTGACCGAAGCCGGCGAACGTTTTCTGGCGGGCATCGGCAGTAATCTGCAGGCGTTGCAGTCGGCGATCAGCGCCGTGAGCAGCGATCAAGGTGAACCTGCCGGGGTGCTCAAAGTCAGCCTGGCGCCGACGTTTGGCATCAGTCATGTGCTGCCGTTGCTGCCGGAATTCCTCAAGCGATACCCGCTGGTCAAACCGGAATGGCACTTCGAAAACCGTCAGGTGGACCTGATTGCCGAGGGGTACGACGCGGCCATTGGCGGCGGTTTCGAGTTAACGCCCGGGGTCATCTCTCGAACATTGGCGGCGGCGCACATCGTGGCCGTGGCTTCACCGGGCTACCTTGCGCAACACAGCCTGCCCGACAACCCGGCAGACCTGGCCCGATTGCATGGCATCGTGATGCGCGGCACCCGCACCGGACGGATCCGGCAGTGGGTCATGCAGGATGGTGCGGGCAATGAGGCGCAGGCGATTTTGAACGAAAACATCGTCCTCAACGACCCGGCCGCCATGCGTGCGGCGGCGATCCTCGGTTTGGGCGTGTCGCTGCTGGTATTGCCGGACGTGGCCGCGAATATCCAGCGCGGCGAACTGGTGCGCCTGCTGCCCGATTGGCATGCCGACGCGGGGCCGATTTCGTTGTACTACCCGAGCCGGACGTTGATGCCGGCCAAGACCCGGGTGTTTATTAATTTTGTGGTGGATGCATTTCAAAGGTAAACCGCGTCATCGTTCATCGCGAGCAGGCTCACTCCCACAGTGGATTTGTGTCGTACATCAAACCTGTGGGAGCGAGCCTGCTCGCGATGAGGCCAGCGCGGTCACCCCAAAAACTGGAAGATCAACCAGCTATTCGCCCCGCTGATCACCACAAACAACCCCCACGCCAGTACCCGAGTCGGCCAGCGATTCACAAACGCCCCCATCAATGCGTGATCGTTGGTCATGCGAATCAACGGATACAACGCGAACGGCAACTGCAAACTCAGCACCACCTGACTTAACACCAGCAGCTTGCCAATCGCGTTGTCGCCCATCAGCCAGACGCCGATAAACGCCGGGATCAACGCTAGCCCCCGGGTAATCAGCCGCCGTTGCCAGCAAGGAAGCCGCAGGTTCAGATAGCCCTCCATGATCACCTGCCCGGCGATGGTCCCGGTAAACGTCGAACTCTGCCCCGAAGCCAGCAGAGCCACCCCGAACAACACGCTGGCCAAGGCGCCGCCCACCAGCGGATCGAGCAAGTGGTAGGCGTCCTGGATGTCCACCACGTCGGTATGCCCGCTCTTGTGAAACGCCGCCGCGGCGAGGATCAGGATCGCCGCGTTGACCAGCAGCGCCAGCGCCAGCGAACCGATGGTATCGATCCGCGCCAGTTTGACCGCGTCCTGCTTGCTGGCCAGGTCCTTGCCGATCATTCGGGTCTGTACGATCGAGGTGTGCAGGTACAGGTTATGCGGCATCACCGTGGCCCCGAGAATGCCGATGGCCAGGTACAGCGGCGCGGCATCGCCAAGGACGGACAGGGATGGCGTAAAACCACGGGCCACGTCCGGCCAGTACGGCTTGATCAGCAGCAACTCGACGAAGAAACACACGCCGATGGTGCTCACCAGCACCAGCATGATCGCTTCCAGTCGGCGGAAACCGCGGTTTTGCAGGGCCAGCACCAATAGCGTGTCAAACGCAGTCAGCGCGATACCGACGGTCAGCGAACAGCCCAGCAGCAGATGGAAGGCCAGCGCACAGCCGAGCACTTCCGCCAGGTCGGTGGCGATGATCGAGATTTCCGCCAGCAGCCATTGAGTCCGCGCGGTCCGCGTGCTGTAGCGTTCCCGGGACAGTTGCGCCAGATCACGCCCGGTGGCGATGGCCAGGCGCGAACACAAACACTGCACCACCATCCCCGCCAGACTCGCCAGCAGCACCACGAACAACAGGCTGTAACCAAACCGCGAACCCGCCTCGATGGCGGTCGCCCAGTTGCCCGGGTCCATGTAGCCGATGGACACCAGCAAACCGGGGCCGGCAAAGCGCAGGACCCGTTTGAAGAACGACGCACGCGGGTCAACGGCGACGCTGCCGGCCACTTCCGGAGGACAGAACGGCGCCGTGCCGACTTTAGGCAAACTGAATTTCACGCACACATCCGTCGACAGGTGGAAAAGCGCAGCTTAGACGTTTCAGCCTGTGCGCCCAAGGGGCAAATGCCCGGGTATCAGGCGCCGTGTCGACGGAAGAACAACGTCACCTGCCCTAACTCAACGCCGAACTTGGTCATGGCGGAGCGGTTAGCCATGGTGTTTTCGTCCAGCAAGTACATCCAGTCGTCGAAATGCACCTGGTAGACCTTGTCGTCCACCGGCAGGCTGAGTTCATAGCGCCAATGCAAAGCGTTGCCGGCCACCTCACCGCGGGATTCCCCGATCACATCGCAGGCCGTGCCGCGCCAACGGCCTGGACCGTCAGGGTACAACGTCCAGACGCGGGTCTGTTTCGTGCCGTCACTGTAGGTAAAGGCTTCATGCATGATCAGATTCTGGCCGTCCATTCGACTGTTGATCAGCACATGAAAGCGTTTGATCACCTCGCCCGAGCGTTTCTGGAACATTCCCCAGCCATCCACTCGCCCGACGAAGAACCCGGGCAGATCGAGCTTGGGGGTTTGCTCGCTGTAGCGCTGCACATCAACGCTGCAACCGGCCAGGCAGACGAACAACACCAGCAGCAGTTTCTTCAGCATGTCAGGCACCTCAAGGATTGGCGCTGCCCAGCAACTGCTGGCGCAACTCGGGATTACGCGTGCGTGGGTCGAGCCAGATAGCGAAAAAGGCCCGGGCGAATTGCGGGTCTTTCACGTCGTGTTGCGGCTGCTGGCCGACAAAGAACCGCGCGCCCTGTCCCGGCAAATAAATGCCAGTAATGCGGGTGCCGGCTTTTACATCGACGAACGACTGTTGCATCTGCACCTTCCAGCGCTCGAGCTGCTCGGTGCTGACCGAGGCGCCGGACAATCGCTTGATTTCATCGACACTGGCCTGCACCAGATCATCGCGGGAAATGCTGCGTTGATAGATCAGTTCCAGGGCAAACGGCTGGTCCAGCGCCAATGGCCGTGCCGCACTCCAGAGCCGGGCGTTGTAGACATCAAACCCAAACACCCGAAACTCGCCGGCGCCGATGATCTGCGCGCCGGGCAATGCCTCCTGCCAATTGGCCAGGGCCTGGGTGCCTAACAATCCCAGCAACAACACACTGTGGTGCAGGCGAAATCGGGGTCTGTTCATCGCGTTCTTTTCACCGTGGGCATCTGCTAAAAACTTATACGCAAAGTATCTGTTTGTACAATTATTTGGCCGAAAGCTTTGTATACAAAATCCATCATTTTCTAGAGCAATCCAACGTCCGCGGTGCTAACGTTGGCGCCTCACTCAGGTCGGAGACGCGTGCGTGTTGATCCTCAAACTGCTGGTGATTCCTGGTTTTCTGTTGCTGATTTCCCTTGCGGGCAAACGCTGGGGCCCGAGTGTGGCCGGTTGGCTGTCGGGGTTGCCGGTGGTGGTCGGGCCGATTCTGTTCTTCCTCGCCATCGAGCAAGGCGAAGTGTTTGCCGCGCAGTCAGCGACGGCGGCGTTGTCGGCGATGTTCGCGATGATTGCCTTCTGCGTAACCTACGCCCAGGTCGCTCAACGGGCAGGATGGCCATGGGCGTTGACGATTTCACTGCTGGTCTGGGCGACCGTGGCGGTGGTGCTGTCACTGATTCCGCCCTCGCTGGCGTTCTCGGTGATCGCGGCTGCCACCGCACTGCTGGCGGCGCCATACCTGTTCCCCAGCGTGCGACCCATCGTCGCAGGCCCGGCACCGAAGTCCGACAAACTGCTGCTGCGCATGATTGCCGGCGCCCTGCTCACCCTCGCCGTGACATTACTCGCCAGCACCGTCGGCGAAGGCTGGAGCGGCCTGCTCGCAGTGTTCCCGGTGCTCGGCAGCGTAATGGCGGTGTTTTCCCAGCAAACCCGCGGCCCGGCCTTTACGGCCGCGCTGCTGCGGGCGACGGCGACCGGGATGTATTCGTTCGCAGCGTTTTGCCTGGTGTTGGCGCTGGCGTTGCCCGAGATGGGCATGAGCGCGTTTGCGCTGGGGGTTGCGGTGTCCGTGGGGATGCTGGGAATCACCAGGCGCTTGCTGGCGCGACCGGTCAACCCGACGACCGCGGCTGGACGATCAGCGATCAAACGCTAAGCTTCTTCACATCCAGAGGGCCAGGATGTCGCCCGCTACGTGCTGAAGGAACAGACATGAGCCTCACAACGTCCCTCGTCCGTACCCCCCACTCAGCCACCGCCGTGGGTGTGATCGCGATATTTCTCTGGTCCTGCCTGGCGCTGTTGACCACCCTCACCGAAGGCATTCCACCCTTTGAACTGCTGACGCTGAGCTTCGGCATCGCATTTGTGGCGAGCCTGGTGATTCTGGGTCGACGCGGGATCGCCGGCTTCAGAAGCTGGCGACAGCCCTGGGCCGTTTGGGCGACCGGGTTCGTGGGCATTTTCGTTTATCACGCGTTGTATTTTTTCGCGCTTAAAGTCGCCCCGGCAGCCGAGGCCAGCCTGATCAACTACCTTTGGCCACTGTTGCTGGTGCTGCTCTCGGCGCTTTCGGCCGGGGAAAAGCTGCACAAACGGCAAATGCTTGGCGCGCTGCTGGGGCTGGCCGGCACGGCGTTTATCATGCAACAACACGGCCCGGAGGCTGGCGCATCGATGCCTATCGCCGGTTATCTCGCGGCCTTCGGCTGTGCGCTGATCTGGGCTGGTTATTCGGTGATTAACCGACGCTTCAGCAACGTGCCCAGCAGCATCATCGGAGGGATCTGCGGTATGTCGGCCGTGTCCGGCCTGATCTGTCACCTGGCCTTTGAAACCACGGTGCTGCCTGATCCCGGCCAATGGACAGCGATTGTGGTGCTCGGCCTCGGGCCGGTCGGGATGGCATTTCTGGCCTGGGACCACGCCACCAAACACGGCAGTCTGGCGACACTGGGGGCGCTTTCCTACCTGGCGCCGCTGATTTCGACGTTATTGCTGATCGGCGTGGGACGTAGCCATGCCGGTCCGATCCTGATCGTCCCCGCGGTGTTGATTATTGCCGGGGCGGTGATCGCTACATCACGAGCAAGCGAAAAGGCCCCCACAACACGTTCGATCGTTTCGAACGAGTAGAGCAAAAACCTCGTACGTCAATCGAACGGGTTTGCCCCACCATCAGCCTCAGTTCCTAACCCACTGACTGAGGCCTACACCATGAAGTTCTTTTTCCACCCTTCGCCGAACCCGATGAAAGTTGCCCTGCTGCTTGAAGAACTGCAGACGCCCTACGAATTGATCGGCGTTGATACCTTCAAGGGCGAGCAACATTTACCAGCCTTTCTGGCGATCAACCCGAACGCCAAGGTTCCGGCCCTGATCGACGGTGATGCCACGGTGTTCGACTCCCAGGCCATCCTGCTGCACCTGGCGCAAACGCATCAGCGCTTCCTGCCAACCTCTGTCGCCGGCCAGGCCGAGCTCCTGTCATGGCTGATGTTCATCGCCACCGGCCTGTCGCCGTTCTCGGGCCAGGCCGTGCATTTCCTGCACCACGCACCGGAAGACCTGCCCTACGCGAAAAACCGCTACCTCAAGGAAGTCGAACGCCACTACCGCGTGCTCGATCAGCGCCTGGCCGATCATCAATACCTGGCCGGCGACACCTACAGCATCGCCGACATGGCGCTGTGGGGCTGGGCCAGCTACGCGCATTACATCCTCGGCGAGAACGGTTTGGCGGCCTACCCGAACGTCAAGCGTCTGTTCGATGAAATCAGCGGCCGTCCGGCCGCCCAACGTGCGCAGGGTTTGAAAGAGAAACTGGTGTTGAAGGCCGAATTCGACGAAGAAACCCGCCGCAATCTGTTTCCGCAGAATCAGGCGCAGTAGTTTCTGGGCGCGATAAAAACAACCCGTCGCGCCGCACTCTTGTAGCAGCTGCCGAGCAGCGCGAGGCTGCGTTCGGCTGCGAAGCAGTCGTGAAATCAGGCACCGCGCAGTTTCAGTAATACCGTGCATTCAGGATTTACGACTGCTTCGCAGCCGAACGCAGCCTCGCGCTGCTCGGCAGCTGCTACAGGGCGGTGTGCGGGAGCTGCTACAAATCGTATTCCATGGGATGATTGCGGCGAATGCGCGATCATCCCTGGAGTTTCCGAATGTCATTGTTGAGTAAAAAAGCCGTTGTCCTGTTACTGACGGCGGCCGCCAGCCTGGGGGCCTTCAATGCCTATGCCGCCAAGGCCACTGCCAGCGACAAAGCGCCTGCACAAGTCGTCTCGATGCTCGGCGGCAAGTTCAAGTTCACCCTGCCCAAAGGCTTCATCGCCAACCCGTTGCCCGCCGGCGACGCGGCCACCGGCACCGCCGGGGCCACGGGCACCATGTACACCAATGAGGCCACCAAAACCGTGGTGATCGCCGCTGAAAACACCATCCCCGGTGGCGCCAACGTCAAGGACAACGACGGTCCGTTCCTCGACTCGGCCGCAGCCGACTTCGCCACCGAACAAGCCAAGGCGCTGCCGGACTTCACCAAGCTCAGCGAAAAAAGCCTGACCCAGAAAGGCACCGGCCTGGGCCTGCGGCAGATCGACAGCACCGCCACCCAGGGCGGCGGTAAAACCCTCGACACCACAGTGATGGCCGCGTCCAACACGCGCATGGCGATCGTTCAGGTGATTTCCCGCCTCAGCGACAATGGCGGCCACGAGACGCTGGTCAAACAGATCGTCACCGGCAAATAAGACTTACGGATTGAGGCGCTGCAACCAAGCGCTCAGATCCTGCATTTCGGTGGTACTGATGCTGTGGCCGACGCCAGGATAGGCGTGAAATTCAGGCTTGAGTGACAGGCTCTGCAACAGGCTGTCGGCCTCGGTGCCGTCGATGTAGGGCAAGCGTTTGTCTGCCGTGCCATGACCGATGAAGATCGCCAGCTTCTGGCGTTTTTCATCCGGTTTGAGTTCTGACCTCAGCACCGGCAGAATCCGCCCGCTCAGCGCCGCAATCCCGCCCACCGCTTCCGGATGACGCAGCGCCACCTCGTAGGACATGATCGCGCCCTGGCTGAAACCGACCAGGAACACCTTGTCGGGTTCAGTGTGATATTTCTTCGCTGCCTGTGCGATGAACTCCAGCAGCACCTGGCCGCTGGCCTTCAGATCATCGGTTTCACCGTTGTAGGCGCCCTGGCCTTTCTGACGAAACCACTGGTAGCTGCCCTCTTCCATCGTCTTCGGCGCACGCACGGACAGGAAGTTGTATTGCGCCGGCAGCTCATCCTTGATGCCGAACAGGTCCCCCTCGTTACTGCCGTAACCGTGGAGGAAAATCACCAAGGGCTGGTTGCGGGATTCGGGGTTGGCCTGCTCCAGGTACTTGAGCGGCAGATCGGTGTGCAGCGGGGTTTCAGCGTGGACGGTAGCGCAGGACAGCAGCGTCAGCAGAGCGAGAAACTTCAACATAAACCTTCCTTCATGGAGCGCAGGATTCGGGGGAGCCTAACACCACGAAGCTGCCGGGGCCTATTCGGTGCTGCTGATGCCGCCATCGTCGGAACGCCGCCCGGAGCCGGCTCGCTCCCACATTTGGAATGCATTCCCCTGTGGGAGTGAGCCTGCTCGCGATGAGGCCATGTAAAGTGCCGAAGACTTCGCAGTTAATCGTTAATCAGTTTCCCCACCCGAATCGGCTCTCGCCCCGCCACTTTCGCCTGCCATGTTCCCGGCTGCGTGTATCGCCCGCGATCAATCGCAAACAACACCCCGCTGGTCCCGGCGCGCACGGTGGTCACGCGATCGCTCAGCGGATCAACCACCTCAAACAGCGCATCGCCCTTCTCCACCCACTCACCCGAGTCGCGCAGAAAACTCACCACCCCATGATGCGGCGCGAACAGGTATTCGGTGCCCTCGAACGGCATGCCTTCGCAGCACTCGCTCGGGGCTGCAGGCCAGGTGCCATTGATGAAACCCTGCTCGGCGAGGAACCCCAGAATCGCTTCGCAATTGGCTTGGGCCTGATCGACCCGGGTGTCACCCATGCTGCCCAGTTCCAGCGTGGTCGCCAGGTTGGACGGCGGAATCGCCGCCTCGGGATAGGCCCGTGCCAGGCGCAACCACGGCGACGAACAGGATTCATCGAATGAACTGCCGCCGGAATCTTCACACAGCAAAGCCACTCCGGCCTTCAGGCGCGCCGCCAGGGACTGCCACTGCGGCCAGTGTTGCGGCAAGGCATACAGATGAATTGCCGCGTCGAAATCGCAATGCAGATCCAGGGTGATGTCGGCCTCGCATGCGTGGCGCAACAGCAAGCGGTGCATGGCTTCCAGCTGCGAGGCCGGCGCTGGCAAGTCGTCGAGGACCCTGCCCATGGTCTGGCGAATCAGCGCGATGTTGGCCTGCGCATCATTACCCAACCGGTCGCCAATCAACTCGGCCACCGGGGCGCTCAGTTCGACGAAGGAGCGGTTGAAGTTCTTGCCGCTGCCCAGTTCGAAGCGACCCATGTGGCTGCCTTGCAGGTGCTGGTCAAGGCCGATCGGATTGGCCACCGGCACCAGTTCGATCACGCCCTGCAACTGGCCCTGGGTTTCGAGTTCGGCCAGGCGCTGCTTCAGCTCCCATGCCGTGCGCATGCCGGGCAATTCGTCAGCGTGCAGGCTGGCCTGGATGTAGACCTTGCGGGTGCCGGCGCCATAACGAAACACGCTGAGGGTGCGTTCGGTGCCCAGGTGGCTCCAGGGCAGAGGATGGTCGATGCGTTGCATGGGAACTCCTGAATGTCTGAGCGGCGAAAATCACCTGTGGGAGCGAGCCTGCTCGCGATGGCGGTGTGTCAGACAGCAAATTTTCCACTGAAAAATCGCTATCGCGAGCAGGCTCACTCCTACAAGGGATCTCATTTCAACAGAGAGCGCGCATAAAAAAAGTGGCAACCGCGTCAACGGTTGCCACTTTTTTGCACGGCGTGATTACTGGCCGTAAACGTCAAAGTCGAAGTACTTGTCTTGCACTTGCTTGTACTTGCCGTTGGCGCGGATTTCGGTGATGGCGGTGTTGAATTTGTCTGCCAGCTCGGCATCGCCCTTGCGCACAGCAATACCGGCGCCGCCGCCGAAGTACTTGGCGTCTTCGTAGGTCGGGCCGACGAAAGCGAAACCTTTACCGGCGTCGGTTTTCAGGAAACCGTCGTCCAGGTTGACCGAGTCGGCCAGCAGCGCGTCAACGCGGCCAGAGACCATGTCCAGGTTGGCTTCCTGCTGGGAGCCGTAGCGAACCAGCTCGATACCGGCCGGCACCAGCACTTCAGTGGCGAAGCGGTCGTGGGTACTGGCGCGCAGCACACCGACTTTCTTGCCTTTGAGTTCGGTCAGCGGATCCTTGATGTCGGTGCCGGCCTTCATCACGAAGCGCGCCGGGGTGTGGTAGTACTTGATGGTGAAATCGACGTTCTTTTTGCGATCGTCAGTGATGGTCATGGACGACAGGATCGCGTCGATTTTCTTCACTTTCAGTGCCGGGATCAGGCCGTCGAACTCTTGCTCGACCCAGGTGCACTTCACTTTCATCTGCTCGCACAGCGCGTCGCCGATATCGACGTCGAAACCGGTGAGTTTGCCATCAGGGGTTTTCATCGAGAATGGCGGGTAACCGGCTTCGATGCCGATGCGGATCGGCTTGGCGTCATCGGCCACAGCGGTCAGGGACAACATCGACAGTGCCAGGGCACCAAACATCACTAGCTTCTTCATTTATAACTCCTGTGTGCGGAGACTTTTATTGGCAGCTTTCGAATGACTTTCGGTCGGTGACGATCGAAGTGGCCGGCAGTCTAGAGCGGCTTTCAGCGAGCAGATTGTGTTTAAGCGACAAATACTTATAAAAAAGTGGCCCGCTAATTCAAAGCCCTTGAAGCGTGCGCCAAGGCGGTGCAAGGACTGTAGGACACGCCCTTTTTTCAGACAAAACCTACACGCAAAAACTACAAGAGAGTACCGATGCCGACTTTGAATCTGATCCAGCACCACCCCGCCGAAGGTCCTGGCGCCATTGCCGGTTGGGCAGCGTCCCGAGGGGTGACGCTGAACGTCTTTCGCGCCGACCTCGGCCAGTTACCGCCGGTGAGTGCGGCGCCTGTGATTGTGTTGGGTGGGCCTTATGAATCCAGTGCCGGGCCAGCGTGGCTGGAAGCGGAACGGCAGTGGCTGGAGGCAAGCCTGGATCAGGGCGCGGCGGTGTTTGCGATTTGCCTGGGGGCGCAGTTGCTTGCGCTGAGTCTGGGTGGGAAAGTGCGGCGGATGGATCGAACCGAAACCGGCTGGACCACCGTGACGTTCGTCGATGGTCAGACGCTGAAGGTGCTGGAGTGGCACGAAGACGCGATCGACTTGCCGCCCGATGCGCAGTTGCTGGCCAGCAGTGCTCAATGTGAACAGCAGATGTACCGCGTGGGACCGACGCGGGTGGGATTGCAGTTTCATCCGGAGTGGAATGCGGCGTCGGTGGCGATGCTTAATGAGCACTTCGCCGAGGAATCACCGCTGCCTCGGGGGCAACAGGACAGCGCCGCCTATGCAGCTGTGAATGAATGGTTGCAGGCGGAGCTGGATGGGTGGTGGGCGGCGTCCTCGAACATTCGCTGAACTTCAGGGTTGATGGGTTTCTGTGGCGAGGGAGCTTGCTCCCGTTGGGTTGCGCAGCAACCCCAGAATATCGGCAACTGTCGAAGATTTTGGGAGCGCTGCGCACTCCAGCGGGAGCAAGCTCCCTCGCCACAATTGTTCAGTGTTGTCCGAACGTCAGCATTCACATCCAATGACGGTGGTGGCTGACCGATGCACCGCAACACTCAACGCCAACCCCTCATCCAGCCACCCGGTCACGCCGCCGATCATCTCCTTCACCGGGTAACCCAGCGCCGCCAGTTTCACCGCCGCCTTGTGCACACCGTTACAGTGTGGCCCGGCGCAATAGACCACGAACAAGGTGGAGGTCGGGTAGTCCGCCAGGCCCTCGGCGGTGAGCAGGCGTCCCGGAATGTTGATCGCACCCGGCACATGCCCGCGTTCGAACGCCAACGGTCCGCGCACGTCCACCAGAACAAAATCCACATCGCCGGCCTGTTGGCTGCCGTACACGTCGGAGCAATCGGTTTCATAAGTCAAACGGTTGCTGAAGTGCATCAGGGCGATGGCCGAAGGGGCTGCGGGAATGGCGCGGACAAGGCTGGTCATGGGCTGTACTCCAAAGTCTTGAGTGGGTGTGAGAAGACTTTATCCGCCCACCACTTGAGGCTACAGTGGCGCACAAGACACTCACCGGGAACTTTCCGCCAAATGCAGCCTAACCCTGGATTGGTCGCGATTCTGGCCTACGACGGCCTCTGTACCTTCGAATTCGGCATTGCCGTGGAGATCTTTGGCCTGGCGCGGCCGGAGTTCCAATTCCCTTGGTATGAGCATCGTATCGTGGCGGTGGATCAGGGCCTGATGCGCGCCATGGGTGGTATTCAGGTCCTGGCCGATGGCGGCATGGAACTGCTCGAAGACGCCCGCACCATCATCATTCCCGGTTGGCGCGACCGCAGCGCGCCGGTGCCGGAACACTTGCTCGCCGCCCTGCGCCAGGCCCATGCGCGGGGTGCGCGGTTGCTGTCGATCTGCTCCGGCGTGTTTGTGCTGGCGGCGACCGGCCTGCTGGACGGTCACGGCGCCACCACGCATTGGCGCTACACCGCTGAGTTGGCCGACCGTTTTCCGAATATTCTGGTGGACCCGGACGTGCTCTACGTCGATTCCGGTCAGTTGATCACCTCGGCCGGCAGTGCGGCAGGTATCGACGCGTGCCTGCACCTGGTGGCGCGGGATTTCGGCACCCAAGTGGCCAATTCGGTGGCGCGGCGCCTGGTGATGTCGCCGCAACGCACCGGCGGACAGGCGCAGTTTATTCCTACGCCCGTCAGTCCAACGCCGCGCAGCGATTTGTCCCGCGTCATGCAGTGGGCACGGGAGCGCTTGCACGAACCGCTGGAGGTTCGCGAACTGGCGAGTGAGGCGGCGATGAGTGAACGGACGTTCCTGCGCCGGTTTACCGAAGCCACTGGCATGCCGCCCAAGGCGTGGTTGCAGCATGAGCGGCTGGCGCGGGCGAGGGAGTTGCTGGAGAGCACTAATCAGAACACCGACCAGATTGCCGACCAGTGTGGTTATCGCTCGGTGGAGAGTTTTCGGGTGGCGTTTCGAGGGGTGGTGGGTGTGCCGCCTTCGGTGTATCGGGAGCGGTTTGGGCGCGAGGTCAAAGCAATAATCTGAGGTGAGTTTTAGGGCCCCATCGCGAGCAGGCTCGCTCCCACAGGGATTTGTGTAAACACTGAAGATCCAATGTGGGAGCGAGCCTGCTCGCGATGACGTCAGCCCAGACACCACCTACCTCAAGGTTTACGCAACAAATAGGTATCCATAATCCACCCATTAGCCACTCGCGCCGCCTTGCGCACCCGCTCAATCTCATCCGCCACGTCCTTGAGCTTGCCGCGGATCAAAATCTCATCCGGCGTCCCCAAATACGCCCCCCAGTAAATATCGGTCTCCTGATCCGCCACTTGATGGTAGGAATCCTCGGCATCGAGCATCACCACCAGGCTGTCGGCATCGCTCACCTGCCCCGCCGCCAGCCGTCGGCCGGTGGTGATTTCAATCGAGCGGCCGATGCGATTCAGCGGCACCTTGTGCTGCGCCGCCAGTGCCTGAACGCTGGTGATGCCGGGGATCACTTCATACTCGAACGCACAGCGGCCCGACGCCAGGATTGCCTGCAAAATCCGCAGGGTGCTGTCGTACAACGCCGGATCGCCCCACACCAGAAAACCGCCGCACTGATCGTCGGAGATTTCCTCATTGATCAATCGCTCGAAGGTTTGCTGCTTGGCGAGATTCAGATCTTCGACACTGGTCTTGTAGTCCACATCCCCGCGTTCGCGCTCCGGGCTGTGGGCTTCGACGAAGCGGAAGTCATGATCGGTGATGTAGCGTTCGCAGATCTCACGGCGCAGGTCGATCAGCTTGTCTTTGCTCTGGCCCTTGTCCATCAGGAAAAACACATCGACGAGGTTCAGCGCCTTTACGGCCTGCATCGTGATGTAGTCAGGGTTGCCGGCGCCGATGCCGATGACCAGAAGCTTTTTCATCAAATGACTCCTTCAAGCAAACGCAGGCGCCAGCGGCCGGTGAAGCGCAACTCGATGGCCGACAACGGTTCGACGTCGATCAGGTTGAACGCCACAGCCTGCAACACCTGCGTCAGTGCGGCGCGAATGACAAAGGGATGGGTGATGGCAAGGATATGCCCCGGTGTTGTCTCAAGGGACTTGAGCCACTGCGCCACGCGCTCGCCCAGTTGTGCGACCGACTCACCACCATGGGGCGCCGAGGTCGGGTCGTCGAGCCAGGCCTGCAGAGCCTCGGGTTCGGACTTTTGCAGGTCATCGATCCGCGCGCCCTTCCACCGTCCGAAGTCGCAATCCCTCAAGGCCGAGACGATTTCAACATCATTGCCAAACAACTCGGCCGTCTGCTGCGTGCGTAACTCCGGACCACAGAGCAACCGTGGCGCCCCCTCGAACTGGCGGCTCCGCGAACCCTTCGCCGATTGCCTATAAAATTCCAACGGCTCATTCGTAGGAAAACTCGCCAATTTTTGTGCGACGGTTCGAGCGTGGCACATCAGGGTCAAACGGGTTGCCTGCACGGATTATCACCCTGTCGACGAAATGGAAAACGGCACGATGCCGCAAATAATCACGCAATTGTGCCGCAAGACGCTTGATCCAGGGCGTTTCGTTTGAATCAGCAACGACGGGGCGCGGACTCATTTAACCGTTGAAATTCAGCAATCTCTGACACCCTTGCGGGCGATGGACTACAAGGCCGGTCGACTTCCGTGTAGCCCCCAGCGCACGGGCTTTTCGCCTCATTTTTGACGCTGGAAAAACCATGGAAAAATTCACTAGACATGTAGCATGCGCTACATAAATACTGTTTTAGCAATTTATGAAACAAAACCGACATACCCATCCAGCAGGAGCCCGGATGCCCTCTCTCAGAGACCTGATCACCGATCCCGGCCTGGACCTTACACCGTCGGAACGCAAAGTCATTCGTGCCTTGCTGGACCAGTACCCGCGTAACGGACTGGGGCCGATGTCACGTTTGGCCGAACATGCCGGTGTCAGCGACCCCACCATCGTGCGATTGGTAAAAAAACTGGGTTTCAGCGGTTACGCCGATTTTCAGGATGCCTTGCTCAGCGACATGGACCACCGCCTCCGGTCCCCCAGCGCTCTGTTGCAGCTTCGTTCTCACCTTCAGAAAGGCGACGCATGGAGTCATTACCTGGCGGGCACCCATCGGGCGCTGGTGGATACCCACGCGCTGACCCAACCCGAAGATGTGCGGATTCTGGTGGAATGGCTGCTCGACACCCGCCATCAGGTTCATTGCTTCGGCGGACGCTTCAGCAGTTTCCTCGCCAGTTATCTGCTCAACCATTTGCGCCTGCTGCGCCCAGGCTGTTTCGCCCTGGAAGACAACGCGCAACTGCCGGACCGGCTGTTCGACGTGCAGCGCCAGGACGTGGTGCTGGTGTTCGACTATCGCCGCTACCAATCACAGGCCCTGCGCGTGGCCAATGCGGCGAAAAGCCGATATGCCCGCGTGGTGTTGTTCACGGACATCTATGCTTCACCGCTGCGGGAAATGGCCGACCTGATTATCAGTGCGCCGGTGGAATCGGTGTCGGCCTTCGACAGCATGGTCCCGGCGCTGGCCCAGATCGAGGCGCTGATTGCCTGCCTGACCCTGCGCAGTCCGGAGCTGGCCGATCGCCTGGAAGGCATCGATGCCCTGCGGACCGACTTCGACACCCACCTGCTGGAGGATAAATAAGGATGTTCACGCTCCCCCACCACTCGCCCCGGGACTTGCCGTTCACTGCCGATCACACCGCGCTGTTGCTGGTGGACATGCAGCGTGCCTGGCTCGAACCGCAGTTCGATCCGCACCTCAACGGACCGGACGGCGAATACTTCCTGACCCGCACCCACATGCAGGTGGTGCCCAATCAACGTCGGCTGCTCAGTGCCTTTCGCAGCGCGCGACAAAACGTGCTGCACACGATCATCGAAAGCCTGACCGCCGATGGGCGCGACCGCTCGCTGGACCACAAACTCTCGGACATGCACTTGCCCAAGGGCAGTACGCAGGCGCGGATCATCGACGACCTGACACCGACAGAAAACGAAATGGTCCTGCCCAAGACCTCCTCCGGGGTGTTCAACTCCACCAACATTGACTACGTGCTGCGCAACCTTGAAACGCGGCACCTGATCATCGCCGGCATCGTCACCGACCAGTGCGTGGACATGGCCGTGCGTGACGCCGCGGACCGTGGCTACCTGGTGACGCTGGTGGAGGATGCCTGTGCGACCTACACGCCGCAGCGTCATCAAGCCTGCCTGAACGCGATCAAGGGTTACTGCTGGATCACCGACACCCAGACCGTGCTCGGCCGGTTGCAGGAGATGCAGCCATGAGCGAACGCCTGGCGCCGCTGCCCATGACCACCATCGTCACCACCGACCTGATCGGCGTGACCCGCGGTCGCTCGTTCCCGACGGACGAACTCGAACACTATCGGGCAGCGGGCTGCGGCTGGGTGCCGGCCAACAGCGCCCTGACCCCGCAAGACATCATCGCCTCCACCAACCCGTGGGGCGCTTATGGCGACTTGCGCCTGATTCCCGACCTGAGCAGCCGGGTGACGGTCAACAATGGCCCGGACACCACGGCCCCGGCGCTGGACTTCATCCACGGCGACATCAACGAAACCGATGGCCGCCCGTGGGGGGCCTGTCCGCGAACGTTGTTGCGCAATGAAGTGGAGCGTTATCGCGCCGAACTGGGCTTGCAGGTCAACGCCGCGTTCGAACATGAATTCAACCTGAGCAGCGACGCGGCCGATCAACTGGCGTTCTCCCTTGAGGCCCAGCGTCAGGGCGCCGAGTTTGGTGGCTGGCTGCTCAGCGCCCTGCGTGCCGGCGGCGTCGAACCGGAAATGTTCCTGCCTGAATACGGCAAGCATCAATACGAAATCACCTGCCGCCCCGCCCTCGGTGTGGCGGCGGCGGACCGCGCGGTGAACGTGCGCGAGATCACCCGCGAAATCGCCCGGCAGATGGGCCTGGACGTGAGCTTTGCGCCCAAGACCTCCGAGCATGCCGTGTGCAACGGCGTCCATCTGCATGTCAGCCTGCTGGACCTGGACGGCCAGCCGCTGTTGTACGACGCCGGCACCCTCAATGGCCTCTCGACCCTCGGCCAGCACTGGGCCGCCGGCATCCTGCATTACTTGCCGGCGCTGTGCGCGTTCACCGCGCCGACACCGGTGTCCTACGAGCGTTTGCAGCCGCATCACTGGAGCGCCTCCTACGCCTGCCTCGGCCAGCGCAACCGCGAAGCGGCGCTGCGGATCTGCCCGACGGTGAGCCTGGGCGGCAAATCCGTGGCGGCGCAATACAACCTGGAATTTCGCGCCATGGACGCCACGGCCTCGCCGCACCTGGCCATGGCCGCACTGCTGATCGCCGGTCGCCTGGGCATCGAGCAACGCCTGGCCTTGAACGCGATCACCGATGAAGTCCCTGATTCCCTGAATGAAGAACAACGCCACGCCCGAGGCATCGTCGCCCTGCCCGCTTCTCTTGCCCAGGCGCTCGAGTGCCTGCGCAACAGCGAGGCGCTGATAGAAGCCCTGCCGAGCGCGTTGATGGACACCTACTTCGCCCTTAAAACCGAGGAACTGACGCTGACGGAACAGCTGTCGCCCGCCGAACGCTGTGAGCACTATGCACGCCTGTACTGAATCCGCTGAACTCGGTCTTTTTACCAAGCCCGCGTACACCCTGAGCCGCGAAGACTCAGAGCACCCATTGATTCTGGTGTGTGAACACGCCAGTCGTTTTATCCCGGCCGGGCTAAATGACCTGGGCCTGAGTCACGACGCGGCGCGCGAGCATATCGCCTGGGACATTGGCGCACTGGCACTGGCTGAGGGTTTGTCCCAAGCTCTGGGTGCAACGCTGCTGGCGGCCAATTACTCACGGCTGTTGATTGACCTCAACCGCCCGCGCCATGCCCCGGACAGCATCCCGTCGCAGAGCGAGATTTATCAGATACCGGGTAACCGGGATCTGGACGAGGCCACGCGTGAGTACCGCCGCGAATGCCTGTTCAAACCGTTTCATGCCCGGCTGCAAACCTTGATCGACCAGCGTGTCGCACTAGGGCGGCCGGTTCGGGTCGTCGGCATTCACAGCTTCACCCCGGTTTACCACGGCCAGCCGCGCGCGCTCGAAGTCGGCGTGCTGTTTCGTGCAGCCGAAGGTTACGCCCAACGCGTTATTGACGGGTTGAGCCAGCACCCCTTGAAGGTCGCCGGCAATGAACCGTACAAAATCAACCCGCTGGGCGACATGACGGTGCCGGTGCACGGCGATGCACGGGGGCTGGAATCGGTGTTGATCGAAGTGCGCAACGATCTGCTGCGCACACCTGAAAACGTCAGTCGCTGGACAGGTTTCCTTTCACCACTGTTGTAAGAAAATCGCGTCAAACTCGCAGCTTGCAGCTGCATTGATCCCAAGGAGTAGGGCTTCATGGAAATAGAAGAATTCGGCTACAAGCAAGAGTTGAAACGTAGCCTGTCGCTGACCGACCTGGTGGTGTACGGGATGATCTTCATGATCCCCATCGCCCCGTTCGGCGTGTACGGTTACGTCAACGCCGAAGCCCCAGGGATGGTGCCGCTGGCCTACATCATCGGCATGGTCGCGATGCTGTTCACGGCCCTGAGTTACGGCAGCATGGCACGGGCCTTTCCGATTGCCGGCTCGGTTTATTCCTACGCGCAACGCGGCCTCAACCCCCATGTCGGGTTTATCGCCGGTTGGCTGATGCTGCTCGATTACCTGCTGATTCCGCCGCTGCTTTACGTGTACGCGGCCATGGCGCTGAATCACCTGTACCCGGACATTCCCAAAGTCGGCTTCATCCTGGCGTTTCTGGTCAGCGCGACCTTCGTCAACCTCCGGGGCATCACGTTCACCGCACGCATGAACATTGTCTTTCTGCTGGCGCAACTGGTGGTTCTGGGGATCTTCCTGTTCTACGCCTGGAATGCGCTGCACAGCGGCGGCGGCAACGGTCAGCTGACCCTGGCGCCGCTGTATAACCCCGACACCTTCAACTTCGCCCTGCTGATGCAAGCCGTGTCGATTGCGGTGCTGTCCTTCCTCGGCTTCGATGCGATCTCCACCCTCGCCGAAGAAATCAAGGGCGACCCGGGCCGCAGCGTCGGCAAGGCTGCGCTGATCACCTTGTTGGTGATGGGCGTGATCTTCGTCGTGCAGACCTGGATTGCCACTGACCTGGCGGCCGGCATGGGTTTCACCTCCGCCGACACCGCGTTCTATGAAATCGCCGAAATAGCCGCCGGCAGTTGGCTGGCAACCCTGACCGGCGTGGCCACGGCCCTGGCCTGGGGTGTAGCGGTCGCCATTACTTCACAAGCGGCGGTATCTCGCCTGCTGTTCGGCATGGCGCGGGACGGCAAACTGCCAAAAGTGCTGGCCAGGGTTCACCCGAAACACAACACCCCTTACCTGAGCATTTATCTGGTGGCCGTGCTGTCGCTGGTGATCTGCTACCTGTTCATCAACTCGGTGGACACCCTCACCTCGCTGGTGAACTTCGGCGCGTTGAGCGGTTTCATGTTGCTTCACCTGACCGTCATCAATTATTACTGGCGCCGGCAGAAGTCCGGCCAGGTGATCCGTCACCTGATCTGCCCGGTGATTGGCTTCATCATCGTCGCGGCCATCATGTACAACATGGGCGTCGATGCACAAAAACTTGGCCTGATCTGGATTGCCTTGGGCCTGGTGTACCTGTTTTTCCTCAACAAGCTGGGCGCCAGCACGGCGTTGCCCGACCCGAGCAACGGCTGACAAGAAAAAGAGCGGCGTCTGACAACAAATCAGGCGACCGCCGATTTAACGCGTGGAAACCGACAGTGATAGTCAGGTTCGGCACACACCGCCGAACCCTTTGATACAGGAGTACATCCATGCTGGTCTTACGCCCAGTCGAGTTAACCGACCTGCCCCAGTTGCAGCAACTGGCGCGCGACAGTTTGGTCGGTGTCACGTCCTTGCCGGACGACACGGAACGCCTGCGGTTGAGGATTCTCGACTCCTGCGCCTCGTTCGAGAACGACGTTGAGGTTCATGGCCCGGAGAACTATTTCTTCGTGCTGGAGGATCTCGCGACCCGGCGTCTGGTGGGGTGCTCGGAAATCCTTGCCACCGCAGGGTTCAATGAACCGTTCTATAGCTTGCGCAACCGTCACTTCACCAGCGCTTCCCGAGAGCTGAACATCGAGCACGGTGTGCCGGCGCTGTCGTTGTGCCAGGACCTCAGCGGCCACACATTGCTGCGGGGCTTTCATATCGACACGGCGCTGGTGCGCACACGGTTTTCAGAGCTGCTGTCCCGGGCGCGCCTGTTGTTCATTGCCGCCCATTCACAGCGCTTTGCCGAAGCGGTGATCACCGAGATCGTCGGTTACAGCAACGATGAAGGGCAATCACCGTTCTGGGATGCACTGGGCAAGCACTTCTTCGACCTGCCCTACGCCGAGGCCGAGCGACTCTGCGGTCTGGAGAGCCGGACCTTCCTCGCCGAACTGATGCCGCAATACCCGATTTACGTGCCGATGCTGCCCCAGGCTGCACAGGATTGCATCGGCCGGATCCACCCCGATGGCCAGGAGGCCTTCGATATTCTTGAGCGCGAGGGATTTGAAACCAACAGCTACATCGACCTGTTCGACGCTGGCCCGACGCTGTATGCGCGCAACTCGAACATCCTCTCCATCGCCCAAAGCCAGACCGCCATGGTGCAACTGGCTTCGCCCATCGATACGCGCGGCAGTTATCTGGTGAGCAACGATGCGCTCAAGGACTATCGCGCCATCGTCGCCGACTTGAATGTACAGACCGGGCAACCGGTGGGGTTGAGCACCGAGATGTGCGCCGCCCTGAATGTCACTGATGGCAGCCCGATCCGGCTGATTGCCCTGTGAGCATCACCCGGCCCCGTGCCCAACGACAGCGCCCGGACGGGCGTGAAGAAGGAGCTGCATCATGATTGTCCGCCCGGTTCGCATCACCGACCTGCCCGCCTTGATGGATCTGGTGCAACAGGCCGGCCCCGGGTTCACCACCCTGCCGGCCAACGAAGAACGCCTGACGCACCGGGTGCGCTGGGCCCAGCGGACTTTCGCCGAGCAAGTCGAGCGTGCGGATGCCGACTACCTGTTCGTGCTGGAAGATGACGATCAGCAAGTGGTCGGCATCAGTGCGCTGGCCGGCGCCGTTGGCCTGCGTGAACCCTGGTACAACTATCGGGTCGGGCTGACGGTCAGTTCGTCGCCGGACCTGGGTATTCAGCGACAGATTCCGACGCTGTTCCTGAACAACGAAATGACCGGCCAATCGGAAATCTGCTCGCTGTTTCTGCGTCCCGATCAACGCCATGGCAGTAATGGTCGGTTGCTGTCCCTGGGGCGCCTGCTGTTCGTTGCCGAGTTTCCGCACCTGTTCGGCGACAAGCTGATCGCCGAACTGCGCGGCAGCGCCGACGAACAGGGCTGTTCACCGTTCTGGGACAGCCTGGGACGACACTTCTTCAAGATGGATTTCAGCCACGCCGATCACCTGTCGGAGCTGGGCAGCAAATCGTTCATCGCCGAATTGATGCCACGCCAGCCGCTCTACACCTGCCTGCTCACGGAACAGGCCCAGGCCGTCATCGGCAAGGCACACCCGAACACGGAACCGGCGCTGAAGATTCTCAAGGCCGAAGGTTTTGTTCATCAGGGCTACATCGACATCTTCGACGCAGGCCCGGTGATCGAAGCCCCGATCGCGAAAATCCGCACCGTACGCGACAGCCAACCGCTGGTATTGGCCATCGGCACGCCTGACGAGCAGGCCCCTGTGTGGCTGATCCACAACCGCCGCCTGGAAAACTGCCGCATCACCACCGCCCAGGCCAGGTTGGTGGGCAATAGCCTGGTCGTCGACCGACTTACCGCCAAACGCCTGCAGCTGCAACCGGGTAATTCTGTGAGAGCGGTGCCGCTGCCCAGTCAACAGCGGCAGGCTGTTGCGGCCTGATCAGATCCTGAATCCTCACCACCCTGTGGCGAGGGAGCTTGCTCCCGCCGGGCTGCGAAGCGGCCCCAAAACCAGCCTCCACTTTTTTTCAGACACACCGCGCTCAGCTGTTTACGACTGCTGCGCAGCCGAACGGGAGCAAGCTCCCTCGCCACAGGAAGGGTGTCATCTTCTCTGTGCAAAATTCGTCATCATCTTCCCCTCGTCCGCGTGATAGCCTTTTGTTCCTTCGGCGTTGACACCTTTGCTCAAGCCTTTCCATTCCTTTGTATTGGTGGAACTCATATGTCCAGGCTTTCTCATCAAGATTTGCGCCGTAATTTCCGCGAGCTGTTTGCTTCCAACGCCTGCTACCACACGGCGTCGGTCTTCGACCCGATGTCGGCCCGCATTGCGGCTGACCTGGGGTTTGAAGTGGGTATCCTCGGTGGTTCCGTCGCCTCGTTGCAGGTGCTGGGCGCCCCCGACTTTGCCTTGATCACCCTCAGCGAATTCGCCGAACAGGCCACACGCATCGGCCGTGTCGCCCAATTACCGGTTATCGCCGACGCTGATCACGGCTACGGCAACGCCCTCAACGTGATGCGCACCATCGTCGAACTGGAACGCGCCGGCATCGCCGCGCTGACCATCGAAGACACCCTGCTGCCCGCGCAATTCGGGCGCAAATCCACCGACCTGATCGGGGTGGCGGAAGGCGTCGGCAAGATTCGCGCGGCACTGGAAGCCCGGGTCGACTCGGAAATGGCGATCATTGCGCGAACCAACGCCGGGATCCTGCCAGTTCAGGAAGTCATCAGCCGTACCTGCCATTACCAGCAGGCCGGTGCGGACGGGATTTGCATGGTGGGCGTGCGGGACTTCGATCACCTCGAACAGATTGCCGAACACCTGACCGTACCGCTGATGCTGGTGACTTACGGCAACCCGGCGCTGCGCGACGACAAACGCCTGGCTGAACTGGGCGTGCGGGTGACCATTGACGGTCACGGCGCTTACTTCGCGGCGATCAAAGCGACTTACGACAGCTTGCGTGAGCAACGGCAGATCTTTACCCAGGCATCGGATTTGAGCGCTACCGAGCTGACTCACACGTATACGCAGCCTGAGGAATACATCCGTTGGGCGGAAGAGTTTATGAGTGTGAAGGAATAACCGCTCAGAGCGTTTGAAGGTGTTAACCGACCTGACGCCATCGCGAGCAGGCTCGCTCCCACAGAGGTTTTTTAGTGAACGCATGATTTGCGGACACCTGCAATCCCTGTGGGAGCGAGCCTGCTCGCGATGGCGACAGTTCATTCAACATCATTGCAAGCTGACCCACCGCTTTCGCGAGCAAGCCTGCTGCCACAAGGGGATTTGTACGTGACTTCAGACCGGATCGAGCAGTTCGTGTTGGGGCTGGCCGTCGACGCGGCAGATGACGCGGTTGCGGCCGGTGCTCTTGGCTTCGTAGAGCGCCTGGTCGGCGTCGTTGAGCCACAGGGTGGCGTCGGTGTGGGCCGGGTTGAACGCGGCCAGGCCAATGCTCAGGCTGACTTTCAGTGCCGGGTCCTGTTCGTAGCCCAGGGTGGCGAAGCGATCACGCAAGGCGTCCATGGCAGCCGCCGCGCTGTTGAGGGGGAAGTCCGGGAGGAGCACGCAGAATTCGTCACCGCCATAACGCCCCGCCACATCAGTCGCCCGCAGGTTCTGCTTGAGCATTTTGCTCAGCTGCCGCAGCACGATGTCCCCGGCGACGTGGCCGTAGGTGTCATTGATGATTTTGAAATGGTCGATGTCGATCAACGCAATCGCCCCGCCCTGCTGCTGGCGTTGGCAGCGCTGGAATTCAACTTCGAGTTGGTCTTTCCAGGCGCCATGATTCAGCAGGCCGGTGAGGCTGTCGGTTCGGCTCAAGGCCAGCAGTTCGCGTTTGTGCCGGCCAAGGGTGGTGGCCTGGCGAAAGCAGATCCAGCCCAGCGCCAGTGGATACAGAATCAACAAGGGTAAACAGGCGTACAGCTGCAACGGACTGGTTTGCGCGAAGACGACCGGTGTGAAAATCAGCATGCCGACACCGATCCCGAGCATCTGCGCGGCCGTGCCCACCAGCAGGAAACGCAATCCGCCGATCGCCACGTTGTTCATGGCCATCATGGACAGCGTCGCCGCGCTCGGCAGCGGGTTGAAGTGCATGACGGCAACCCAGAAGCCGCCGAGAAAGGCATCGACCAGGATGTTGCGATGTTCGGCGTGAAAGGGCACCTTCGCCCGACGCGCCCATTGATAGGCAACGTGCGGCCAGACAACGCCATTGAACAGCATCAGCCCCCAAACCCAAGGCGCCGGGTTGAGTGGATACATCGCCGCGCCCACGCACAACAGCCCCAAGGCCAGACCCAGGGTTCGCGATGTATAGAGCCTCCTGGCCAGTGAAAGTCCTTTTCCTCCCGATTTCCCCATAGGTGCCTCTGAGCCACAGAACGGAACCTGACAACACAAGGGTTGCGGGTGTGCTGGGAGTCTATCAGGGCAACGTTAAATAGCCATCACCGGCGGGCAGCCTGAATAGACGCAGTTCCGTAGGCGCGAGCGGGCGGCGATCCGGCTTGCCCGCGAAGCTTTTGGCGGCTTTGAGGGCCTCTTCGCGGGCAAGCCCGCTCCCACAGGTTATGTGTGCACTGTTTGGGCTATACATGAAGGGAGGATTGGATAAACCACGATAAAAAAGGAGGCCCATGCAGACCTTTCAAGTGTTGATCATCGGCAGCGGTTTTGGCGGTCAGTGCGCGGCGATCAATTTGCTCAAGGCAGGCATCGACGATTTTCGCCTGCTGGAACGACGGGACTTCTTTGGCGGCACCTGGTGCCAGAACACCTACCCCGGCGCGGCCGTCGATGTGCCCTCGCCGCTCTATTCACTGTCCTTCGCCCCGTACCGCTGGACGCAAATGTTCGCCGAACAGGCTGAACTGCACCACTACACCCAGTACGTGGTGGAGCATTTCGGCCTTCGGGACAAGGTCGAACTGCAAGCCAATGTCGAACGCATCGAGTGGGACGCCGACGGCCAACGCTGGGCGGTGCACACCGGCGCCAAAGGCACGTTTTACGCGCAGTTCCTGATCAATGCGACGGGGCCGCTGAGCCAACCCGTCGTCCCACACTTTGAAGGCCAGGAACGCTTTCAGGGCAAGACTTTTCACACAAACAACTGGGATCACACCTTCGACTATCATCACAAACGCGTTGCCATCGTCGGCAGCGGCGCCAGTGCGGCGCAGGTGATTCCGGCCATTGCCCCCGACGTCGAGCACTTGCATGTGTTCCAGCGCACGCCGCACTGGGTATTGCCACGCGCCGACCGCACCTTCGGACCTTTCCAGCGTTGGCTGCTGGGCCTCAAACCGGCTTACAAACTGCTGCGCTGGATGCTCTATTGGCAGTTTGAGACCCGGGTCATCGCCTTCAAATACTCAAAACCTGCGATCCGCATGGTCCAGCAACACGCCCTGCGCTTCCTCAAACGCCAGGTGCCCGACCCCGAATTACGCCGAAAACTGACACCGGACTTCACCATCGGCTGCAAGCGAGTGATTGTCTCAAGCACCCTTTACCCGGCGCTCGGCCGCAGCAACGTGACGTTGCACAGTCGCGAACAGGGCATCGCCTCCATCGACGAAACCGGCATCGTTACCCAGGACGGTCAGCACATCGACCTGGACCTGATCGTCTGGTCCACCGGTTACGACGCCACCGACGGGGCGATTTCCTACCCGGTCACCGGCAAAAACGGCACCCGACTCAAAGACGTCTGGGCCCAGTACCCGCGGGCCTATCTGGGCACCAGCCTGCCGGACTTTCCCAACCTGTTTATCGTCACCGGGCCCAACACCGGCATCGGCCACACCTCGGCGCTGTTCATCATCGAATCGCAGATGAATTACATCCTCGACTGCATCCGCACGCTGAAAGAACAGGGTTTGCGCAGCATCGAAGTACGCCCCGAGGCAGAACGTACCTACACTGAGATGATCCACCGCGAAATGGAGCGCACCGTGTGGAAGTCCGGGGGCTGCCACAGTTGGTATCAAAGCAAGAGCGGTCATGTGATCGCGATGTTTCCGGGGTTCAGTTTCAGCTATCACCGGTTGACCCGGGCACTGAAACCCGCTGACCACATTTTGTCCTGAACACGTAAAAGGAAGATGCCTGATGCTTGTGTTGGTTGTCCTTATCGCGGTTTTTGTAGCCTGGAGCTGGCTGAGTTACCCGGCCATCGGTTACTGGCTCTATGACCTGAGTATGGCTATGGAAGCCAAGCTGTATCGGCTGCACAAGATCGTCGTGCCGATCACGGAAATGACCGTCTCGACCTGGCAAGGCGGGCCGTACGAAGCGTCCAGCAGTGTGTTGATGCTGCACGGCTACAGTGCCGACAAAAACATCTGGCTGCGCTTCGCCCGGCACTTTGTCGGCAACTATCGGGTGATCATCCCTGATATCGCCGGCCATGGCGAAACCGGGTTCAAGGCCGGTGGCGGCTACGATATTCCTCTGCAGGCCAAGCGGATGATCCAGCTGCTGGACGTTTGCGGAGTCGAGAAAGTCCATGTGATCGGCAACTCGATGGGCGGCTACATCGCGGCGTGGCTGGCGGCGACTTACCCGGAGCGGATTGCCTCCGTCGCCCTGATTGACCCGGCCGGCGTCACTTCTCCCGAGCCCAGCGACCTCGAGCGCCATTTGGCCAAGGGGCACAACCCGTTTTTGATTCACTCTCGGGAAGAATTCCGGCGCTTCTATGCCATGACCATGGCCGAGCCGCCGTGGGTGCCCGGCGTGGTGCTGGACGCTATTGCGCAGCGCTATGAACAGAGTCGCGATGATCTGGAAGAAATCTTCAACGACTTCCGTGCCAGCCCGCCGATGGAGCCCAAACTGCCCGACATCAAGTGCCCGGCGCTATTGCTGTGGGGGCACAAGGACCGCCTGATCGACGTCAGCAGCGTGGCCGTCTGGAGTAAAGGCATCGCTGATTTACGCGTGGACATCTGGGACCACATTGGCCATATGCCGATGGTCGAACAACCGGCCAATACCGCACGGTTGTACCGGGAATTCCTGGGATCGCTGCGCTCGGAAAGCCGTTCTCACCAGTAACCCCCGGTTGGTGTAGCAGCTGTCGAGCCTGCGAGGCTGCGTTCGGCTGCGAAGCAGGCGTAAATCCTGAATGCACGGTATTACTGATACTGCGCGGTGCCTGATTTTACGACTGCTGCGCAGCCGAACGCAGCCTCGCGCTGCTCGGCAGCTGCTACAAGGCCGGTTCTGCGTCAGTCCTTGGCAGAATGAAGTCCGTCAGAAACTTCGTTTGTCGGCGTTGCAGAAGGCTGCGATCTTTTCCCACATCCTTCACGTCACCCGCGCCAGGAATTCTTTCATGAGCCACCCAAGCTTCGTCAGCCCTGACCTGATCCGCCAACGCTTCTCCAAAGCGATGTCCGACATGTACCGCGAAGAAGTGCCGCTGTACGGCGCGCTGATGAAGTTGGTGGAGCAGACCAACCGTCACGTGCTGGACAGCGATCCGCAGGTGACCCGCCAGCTGAACAGCACCGGCGAAATCGAGCGGCTGGACCTGGAGCGTCACGGCGCGATCCGCGTCGGCACCGCTGACGAACTGGCCACCCTCGCCCGACTGTTCGCGGTGATGGGCATGCAACCCGTCGGCTATTACGACCTGACCCCGGCCGGCGTGCCGGTACACTCCACCGCGTTCCGCGCCGTGCACGAAGCGGCTTTGCAAGTCAGCCCGTTCCGGGTGTTCACCTCACTGCTGCGTCTGGAACTGATCGAAGACCTGGAACTGCGAGCCTTCGCCCAGTCGGTGCTGTATAAGCGTCAGATATTCACCCCGACTGCCCTTGCACTGATCGACCGCGCTGAAACCGAGGGCGGTCTGACCGAACAAAGTGCCCAGGACTTCGTCGATCAGGCACTGGAAACCTTTCGTTGGCACCACAGCGCAACCGTCACCGCCGAGCAGTACCAGAAACTCAGTGCGCAGCATCGACTGATCGCCGACGTGGTGGCGTTCAAGGGCCCGCACATCAATCACCTGACGCCGCGCACGCTGGACATCGACATCGTCCAGGCGCAAATGCCCGCCCACGGCATCACGCCCAAAGCCGTCATCGAAGGGCCACCCCGCCGCCAGTGCCCGATCCTGCTGCGCCAGACCAGTTTCAAGGCGCTCGATGAGCCGATTGCCTTCACCGATCAAGCCGAGACTCGCGGCAGCCACAGCGCCCGCTTTGGTGAAATCGAACAGCGCGGCGCAGCGCTCACGCCAAAAGGCCGGGCGCTTTATGACCGTTTGCTCAACGCTGCCCGTGATGAATTGAAGGACTTCCCTAACGAGGCCAATGCCGAACGTTACAACGCGCTGATGGCTCAGCACTTCAGCGAATTCCCTGACACCTACGAAGGCATGCGCCAACAGGAACTGGCGTACTTTCGCTACTTCCTCACGGAAAAAGGCCTGGCGGCGGACGAGCTGAAATCGTTGCCGCTGGAAGCGTTGCTCAGTGGCGGCTATTTGCGGGTTGAACCGTTGGTGTATGAGGATTTTCTGCCGGTCAGTGCGGCGGGGATTTTCCAGTCGAACCTGGGGGATGCGGCGCAGGTCAATTATGGCGTGCATTCGAACCAGCAGGCGTTTGAAAAGGCACTGGGGCGGCCGACCATTGACGAGTTGGGACTGTATGCCGAGACGCAGCGACGCTCGATCGAGCAGTGTTTTGCCGCGTTGCCCCCCTCTATCTAAGGCGTGACACGGACTTGTAGCAGCTGCCGAGCCCGCGAGGCTGCGTTCGGCTGCGAAGCAGTCGTAATACCTGAGATTGCGGTTTTCCTGAAACACCGCATCGCCTGATTTCACGACTGCTGCGCAGCCGAACGCTGCCTCGCGCTGCTCGACAGCTGCTACAGGTCCGGCGGTTAGGCTAGTTTTGCCAACAACGCCTCAGCCGCAGCCTCAGACGACGCCGGATTCTGCCCGGTGATCAGCAAACCATCGGTGAGCACATAACTCGCCCAATCCGCGCCCTTGGAATACTCACCGCCCTTCTCCTTCAGCATGTCCTCCACCAGAAACGGCACGACCTTCGTCAGCTGCACCGCCTCTTCCTCAGAATTGGTGAAACCCGTGACTCGCTTGCCTTTGACCAATGGCTGGCCATCCGCACCTTTGACATCACGCAACACACCCGGCGCATGGCAGACCGCCGCGACCGGTTTGCCTGCCTTGATAAACGCCTCGATCAGCGAGATCGAATAGCTGTCTTCAGCCAGGTCCCACAGCGGACCATGACCGCCGGGATAAAACACGGCGTCGTAATCGTCGGGTCTTACGGTACTCAGCACCGACGTGGACGCCAGCGCTGACTGGGCCGCGGGGTCTTTGCGAAAGCGTTCAGTAGCGGCGGTTTGCGCGTCCGGCTCGTCGCTTTTCGGGTCCAGCGGCGGCTGGCCACCCATGGGCGAGACCAGGGTCAGTTGAACGCCGGCGTCCTTGAAGGCGAAGTACGGTGCGGCGAATTCTTCCAGCCAGAAGCCGGTTTTCTTACCCGTGTTACCCAATTGATCGTGGGACGTTAAAACCATCAGGATTTTCATGTCGTGCTCACTCCACTTCGGGGTTGTCGGGCGCTCGACGGCGCTGTTTTTATGGACCACTCGGCCAGTCGATTCGTTGCACCGGATGCCAGGGGTCTTTGAGTGATGGCGCAAAGCCTTGCTGCGCAAGAAGTTGCGCACTGCTTGGATTAAAAGGTCCTTGCGAGGCGCTGATCGCCCGGCCTGTCAGGCCCTCCAGCCGAGTGCGCAAGTTCTTGCGCAGTGCTGCGCAAGAACTTGCGCATATTCAGGCGACAGCGCTTCTAGAAATATTCGCGGCCCTTTAAAACAAGCCTCAACACCTTGATTTACATGGCCTTCACCATTTCTGGCACGGACCTTGATAACAGTCAGGCACCCACCGGGCGATACCGCCTCCCGGGCACCCTCACTATATTCAGCAAGGAGCACATCCATGGCTACTCCAGCGTACATGTCCGTCACTGGCGAAAAACAAGGTCTGATCACTGCCGGCGCATTCACCGCCGACTCGGTTGGCAACACTTATCAAGAAGGTCACGAAGACCAGGTCATGGTTCAGGCTTTCAGCCACGACGTGATCATTCCGCGTGACCCACAGTCCGGCCAACCAACCGGTCAGCGCGTTCACAAGCCAGTTGTGATCACCAAGGTCTACGACAAGGCTTCGCCACTGCTGCAAGCCGCTCTGACTTCCGGCGAGCGCATGAGCGAGATCGTTATCCAGTGGTACCGCACTTCGGCTCAAGGTACCCAAGAGCACTACTACACCACCAAACTGGAAGACGCGATCATCGTCGCCATCAACAACAAAATGCACAACTGCCAGGATCCGTCGAACTCCCACTTCACGCACCTGGAAGAAGTGCAGTTCACCTACCGCAAAATCACCTGGACCCACGAAGTATCCGGTACTTCGGGTTCCGATGACTGGCGTCTGCCGGTCGCCTGAGTCAGGCCGACCGTCTAAAGCATCGGCCAGCTCTGCTGGTCGATGTTGTTTCCGCCCTTCCAGAATTTCGCGTCCGTTGACCCGGTTTCCGGGTGTCAGCGCATGCCGCAGCACTGCACGAGGAACAAGGGATGTTCGCGCCGGCCAATCAAACTCACTTTGCCCTGACCATCGAAGGTCTTTCCAGCGACTTCCAGGTCCTTTCCCTGCAAGGTCGGGAAGCCATCAGCCAGCCTTTTGTGTTTGAGGTGGAACTTGTCAGTGAACAGCCGTCGCTGGACCTCGAGACCCTGCTCCACAAACCGGCCTTCTTGCAGCTCTCGCCTGACGGCAGCGGCATTCATGGCCAGATCTATCGCGCCGCCCAAGGTGATTCCGGCAAACGCCTGACCCGCTACGCGGTGACCCTGCGCCCGCAACTGTCCTACCTCGCGCACCGCATCAACCAACGCATCTTCCAGAACCTCAGCGCGCCGAAAATCATCGGTATGGTCCTCGAAGAGCACGGCATCCAAAGCAACGCCTATGAATTCAAAGTCGGGGCGATCTATCCCGAGCGCATTTACTGCGTTCAGTACGATGAATCGGACCTGCAATTCATCCAGCGCCTGTGCGAGGAAGAAGGTATCCACTACCACTTCCAGCACAGCGCCACGGCCCACAAACTGGTGTTCGGCGATGACCAGACGGTGTTCCCGAAACTCGCACCCGTGGCCTATCAGCAAGACTCCGGCATGGTCGCCAACGACCCGGTGATCAAGCGCTTCGACCTGCGCCTGGAAACCCGCACCAGCCGCACCACCCGCCGCGACTACGACTTCGAAAAACCGCGCTTGACGCTGGAAAGCGAAAACCGCGGCGACGCTCTGCCCGACCTCGAAGACTACGACTACCCCGGCCGTTTCATCGACCGTGAGCGCGGCAAACACCTGGCCAAGCGCAACCTGGAACGTCACCGCAGCGACTTTCAGCTGGCCGAAGGCAAAAGCGATCAGCCGTTGCTGGTCAGCGGCCACTTCCTGGCCCTGACCCAACACCCGAAAGCCAAATGGAACGACCTGTGGCTGCTGACCGAAGTCCTCCACGAAGGCAAACAGCCGCAAGTGCTGGAAGAGTCGGTGACCAGCGACACCACCAGCCTCAAGGGCGATTTCCACCAGGGTTACCGCAACCGTTTCCAGGCCACGCCGTGGGACGTGCCGAACCGCCCGCCGCTGACGCAAAAGAAGCCGCGCATCCTCGGCAGCCAAAGTGCCGTGGTCACCGGGCCCAAGGGTGAAGAGATCCACTGCGATCAGTACGGCCGCGTCAAAGTGCAATTCCACTGGGACCGCGAAGGCCAGGCCGACGACAAGACCAGCTGCTGGCTGCGCGTCTCCTCCGCCTGGGCCGGCGCCCACTACGGCGGCATCGCCATCCCGCGGATCGGCATGGAAGTCGTCGTCACCTTCCTCGAAGGCGACCCCGACCAACCGCTGATCAGCGGCTGCCTGTACCACAAGGAAAACGTCGTCCCGTACCCCCTGCCGGCGAACAAAACCCGCAGCACCTTCAAAACCCTCAGCTCCAAGGGCGGTGGCGGCTTCAACGAACTGCGCATCGAAGACAAAAAAGGCCAGGAACAAATCTTCCTGCACGCCCAGCGCGACTGGGACGAAAACGTCGAACACGACCAGAAAATCCGCGTCGGCAACGAACGCCACGACACCGTCGAGAAAAACAGCTACAGCGAATTCAAGGCCGAAGAACACCACACCGTCTACGCCGACCGCAAAGTCGAGGCCCGCGCCAACGACCACCTGACCGTAGGCGTGAACCAGCACATCAAGATCGGCACCGGGCAGTTCATCGACGCAGGCCAGGAAATCCACCTGAGCAGCGGCATGAAAGTCGTGCTTGAAGCGGGTAGTGAACTGACACTGATCGGCGGGGGCAGCTTCATCAAGATCGACGCCAGCGGCGTGACCCTGAGCGGGCCGGTGATCAACATGAACTCCGGAGGTGGGCCGGGAAGTGGAACTGGCGCTGCGCCGCTGATGCCCGGCGTGCTGAAACAGGCGGATGCGGACAAGGCTGGTGCGGTTCTGACGCCGGCGCAGATCAATACGCTGAAACGCAATGCGCCGTTTTGTGAAGAGTGCGAGAAGTGCAAGGCAGGTGCTTGTGCGATCTGATCTTTTGACTCCGCAGGTGTGGCTTGCTGACAAACCGTTGCAGGCAGGTGAGCGCCTTTACTTAATCATCAGCGCCGCCAGCGATGCTGATGCGCTGAAGACGCTTTATCAGAACAACCCAACGACCCAAGCGACTCCTATTTGGGGCGGAACCCCCTACGCGGGCTGGCAACAGGTCATGCCCTACCTCGTCGAGTTGAAACCCAACTCCGGTTTCTTGCAGTGGGTTGCCGAGACGGATGTACAGGACTGGGGTTGGCTGGCGGTTTCAACCAGTTCGCCTGACGTAGTGTTCGAACACCTTCGCAGCCTGACCCAAGTGCGCATGCCCGATGGCACCGAAGTGTTTTTCCGGTTCTGGGATGGACGGCATATCTATCCGATTCTGGAAGGCCTCGGCGAAGCCGCCGGTGAAGTACTGCCGGTGTTCGATCGATATTTGATTAATGGCAAGCGTCTGGAGGTTGGGCCGAGGGTTGTGCCGCCAACGAAGGATTGGCCGTGGTGGGAAGTGCCCAAGACGTTGCTCGATGGCTTGGCCAGGAAAAACCCGTCGACCCTGATTGGCAACCTGATGCAATGGCTGGAAGAGGAACGTCCAGACATCTACGCCGCTTACCCCGAGAGCAACCTGAAGCTGAAAATCGCACGTTTCGTGCGTCGCCCGGATGCTCCGAAAAAACTGAATGAAGCACTGTTAAACCACCTGATTCTGGAGCAAGGCTGATGGATCGCGTTGCCTACGTTGACAACCAACTGAGTACGTTCAAGGACAGTCTGAAGCTGTACCAGGAACAAACCAAAACCTGGTATGCGAAGGCCGCCGATAAAGGCAGCCGCGCAGCAGACCTGCCCTCCCTGCTCGGCATGGAACGAGTGATAAAGGTTGGCAACACCAGCAAATCGGTCAGCATGAGCGACGGTGACTTCTCCTCGAGCGTGGCTCAGTGTCCCCTCAAAGGCCCGTTGCTGATCGAGAGCAAATTCGAATCGGTCTATGACATTCCGCTGGGCGATATCGAAGTCGAAATCGTTGCGGTGGAAGGCGGCGCGATCAGCAAGGTCAAGCTGGATGCTCAAGGCAAAGCGGCCTGGACAGGTGGTGTGCCCGGCAAGTTCTACAAGATCCGCGTTCACAATGAAGTGACACCGGCACAGATTGATACGCTGTTCAGCTCCTATAGCGGTCTCACCGCGGACCTGGAAGGTTTCCTGCGCAAAGAGTGGGCCGGTTTCAAGCCGCAATGGTCGAACATGTCGGCTTCCGGTACGGCCATGGCCATCGGCAACGGCATCCTTGAAGGCGGCTGGGAAGCGATCAAAGGCGTCTGGGACGGCATCAGCCTGGTGCTCGATATCCTGCAAGACCCTAGCAAGTTTGCGAAGGATCTCGGCGCTGGCACCCAGAAACTGATCGATCTGGCCAAACAAACGCCTGACGTCATGAAAAAAGCCATGTTGCTGGCCAGCGACGAGGCAGCCCTGTTTCTGATGGTACGCAGTGCCGTTATCTGGCTGGCGGGCCTGCCACCGATGAAGATGGCCGGCGACGTCGCGAAAATGACCACAGCCGCGGTCGTTGGAATCGCCATCGACATCGTCATTTCGATCGTACTGACCATTGCGGCTGAAGGTACTGGTGTCATCTACCTTGCCGCACGGTTGAAGAAGTATGGGGAAATCATCATCAAGGCGGTGACCGGCTTTGTGGAGTCGGTGTTCAAGATCATCAAAGGCTTCATGGAATACGTCACGAAGTACACGGCGGTTGCGGCGCGCGGTGTGACGGCGCAGATGAAGAAGGGTTTGGCGCAGCTGCGTTTTGACGGAAAGAAAAACGCCAAACTGGGCAAAGGGAAGACCGGCGATGATGCTTCCAGGCAAGCAAAGACGCCCGCCGACCAGAGTGCCGAGCCCGCCGCCAAAACCTGTACCGACAAGTGCCCCGTCTCGATGGTCACCGGCGAAGAGTTGTTGACGCTGAGCGATGGCCAACTCGACGGTCTACTGCCCTTTGAGTGGACGCGCCTGTACCGAACCAGTGCCGTGGAAATCGATTGTGGTCTGGGTTACGGCTGGAGCCATGCGCTGGCACACCGTGTCGAAATCAACGGTGACGAAGTCATCTGGACTGACCACGAAAACCGTGCCACACCATTCCCGCTGCCGAGCCAACAACGCCCTGCCATCACCAACAGCCTGTCGCGGGCTGCGATTTTCATCGGTGACGATCCATCGGAGCTGGTTCTGGCACAAGCTGGAAACCGCCCCTCGTTCTACCACTTCCGCTTCAACAGCAAAGGCGCAACCCTGATCGCCATCAGCGACAGCTATGGCAACCGGCTGCACATCACCCGTGACATTCACGGACGGATCAAACGCTTGGACAATGGTGCCGGTCGCGCCCTCCTCCTGCGTTATGACCGCAAGCACATCGTCGCTGTCGACTATCAGCAGTTTATTCCGGCAGACAATCTGGAAGACGCCTGGAATACCGTACAGACGCTGGTCACGTACAGCTATGACGCACAGCATCGCCTGATCGAAGCGAAGAACGCTGCCGGTGAAGCCGAGCACTATCGCTACGACGATCAACACGTGATTCTTGAACGACAGCTGGCGGGTGGCGCCAGTTTCTTCTGGGAATGGGAAAACGAAGGCAAGCTGGCTCGTTGCATCCATCACTGGGCGAGTTTCTCGCAGATGGAAGCGCATTACGCCTGGGACGATAAAGGTAGCGTGACCGTTACCAACGCCGATGGCAGCGAAGAGGTCTACACCCACGACGATAAAGCGCGATTGATCAGCAAGGTCGATCCCGACGGCGCTGAACACCTCAAGGCCTATGACGAAAAGGGCCAATTGATTGCAGAAAAAGATCCACTGGGCGCCGTGACCGAATACCGGTACGACGAAGACGGCCTGATGACGGCTGTCATTCCCCCAGAAGATGAACCCGTTACTTACGAATACAGCAATGGATTCGTCAGCGATGTTCATCACGGCAAAGCCACGTGGAAGTATCAACGCAACAACCAGGGCGACATCACTCAACAGATCGACCCGGATGGCAACGCCACCCTTTACAACTACGATCGCCAAGGCCGTCTGCTGGAAATCCGCCACCCTGATGGCAGCCGCCATCAACTGGGTTGGAACAACCTCGGTCAACTGCTGGAAGAAAGCCTACCCGACGGCGGGCAACGTAAATACCGCTACGACGCCTTGGGCCGGCAGATCACCCGTCAGGAAGAAACCGGCGCGATCACCCACTACCAATGGGACGCCGCCAACCGCCTTGCACAAATCACACTGCCCGGTGGTGCAACTCGCGCATTCACCTACAACGCTTACGGCAAAGTCACCGCCGAACGCGATGAACTCGGCCGCATCACCCGCTACGAATACGCCGATGGCCTGCATCTGGTCAGCCGCCGCCTCAATCCGGATGGCAGCCAGTTGCGCTACCGCTACGACAACTCGCGCCTGTTGCTGACCGAGATCGAAAACGAACGTGGCGAGCAATACCACCTCGACTATTTCCCTAACGGCCTGATCCAGCAGGAAACTGGTTTCGACGGACGTCGCACCGCCTACGAGTACGACCTGAACGGCCAGTTGCTGAAGAAAACCGAATTCGGTGATGACGGCAGCGAACTGACCACAGAGTACCAACGCGATGCCGCTGGCCGCTTGCTGGTAAAAACCCTGGCCGATGGCGAAGAAATTCACTACAGCTACGACGCCTTTGGGCGACTCGTAAACGTCGATGACGGTCACTGGCCGCTCGCCTACGAATATGACCTGCAAGATCGCCTGATCACCGAACACCAAGGTTGGGGCACGCTCCGTTACGAGTACGACAAGCTCGGTCAACTCAGCCACTGCCGCCTGCCTGACGGCAGCAAACTCGACTACCGCCACCAATCCGGCGGCCGACTGAACAGCATCGACCTCAACGGCTCGCGCCTGACCACGCACCAATTCAGCGCCGGTCGCGAACTGCAGCGCCAACAAGGCTTGTTGCTTAGCCAATACCAGTACGACGAACAAGGCCGGTTGCAGGCGCATACCGTCAGCCAGCAGGAACGCAACCTGTTCCGCCGTCGATATGCCTACGACGCCAATGGCAACCTTGCCGGCATTGATGACAGCCGCAAAGGCAATCGCAGTTTCCATTACGATCCGCTCGACCGACTGATCAACGTCCGTGGCAGCACGCCGGAAAGCTTCGCCCACGATCCGGCCGGCAACTTGCTGGGCCAAGGCGACCAAGTCAGTGCGAACCTGGCCAACGTCAAAGGCAACCGCCTGCTGATGCAGGGCGACCGCCACTACGACTACGACGCCTACGGCAACCTGACCCGCGAACGTCGCGGCACCGGGCAAAAACTTGTCACCGAATACCGATACGACTGCCAGCACCGCTTGATCGGCGCCAGCCTGCCAGGTGGCAGCGTCGCAACCTACAAGTACGACGCCTTCGGCCGACGCATCGAAAAAACCGTCAACGGCAGCACCACCGAATTCCTATGGCAAGGCGAACGCCTGATCGCGGAAAGTGCCGACGACCGTTATCGCACTTACCTCTATGAGCCTGGCAGCTTCCGGCCGCTGGCGATGCTCGACGGTGAAGGCCCGCTGAAGGCCACTCCGTATTACTACCAACTCGACCACCTTGGCACTCCGCAGGAACTCACCGATTACAGCGGCGAGATCATGTGGTCGGCCAAGTACCGCGCTTACGGCAACCTCGCCGCCCTCGACGTAGCTGAAATCGACAACCCGCTGCGCTTTCAGGGACAGTACTTCGATGCGGAGACAGGCTTACATTACAACCGGCATCGCTACTACAATCCGGGGACCGGGCGGTTTCTGACGCCAGATCCGATCAAGCTTGCGGGTGGGTTGAACAGCTACCAGTACGTGCCTAACCCTACGGGGTGGGTGGATCCGTTGGGGTTGAATCGCAATTGTCCGGGGGCAGCGAATAGCAATTCTGATAACGTTGAAGACCCGACTAGCAAGGCCAAGGTTAATGAAGGAACCCCAGGAACACCTGATGTTCAATGGACGAATCATGGCAACAAGCACGTAGCCCCCAAGGCACCCTGGCCAAACGTAGTTAAATCAACGGCAAATGGAGGTGCCGCAAAATATTTGCCCGGAACGGATATCGAAGCACTAGAACGTCATGCATTCAAAAATGGCCAAGATGTCAATAATGGAAAGCCATGGAAAGTCATTGATATGGGCAAGACCATAGGCGCCAACGATGGCAAGGAAACACAATTTATGAGGGTCGAGTTAAGTGCAAACACTATCCACGGCCACCCTATTTCCGAAGATGCATTTAAAAAGCTCACAAAAGCGAAGAAAAACTAAATGGACACAAAAAAAATAATTGAACTCGGCGGAACAATCACACTTGATGATATTTCCCACCTAAATCAACTTGTTGGCACATCCGGAATTATTGATGATTTAAAGGAGGACCTATTTCAGGCGGTTTTTTCTAAAGATCAAATCATTGATATCGGCTGGTATCCGGAATTCTGTGAAAATGGAACATTTAGAGTTTCTTTGATTAAAGCCTGCGACTGGGAGCACCCTATTTTCAGCGATAAAGCAAAAAACTGGGAAGAACTTTACAGCGCGATATCCCACGCATTGGAGAAACTTGAAATCTGAAACCAATCGAGAGTTAATCAACGGGGACAGAAAAAGGGGACGGATTTATTTTTCTGATAAAAATAAATCCGCCCCTTTTTTCTAAACAATATGAATTCCACACTAAAATATAATTTACAGCCAATCCGGGTACCTAGCGGGTGGACAATTACAATAAATAATTTATTTGAAGTAGAGCTCACTAAAGACACTACAGAATGGTTCAGCAGTTCAGTTCTTCTCGGAGGAGTTAGAAAAAGCACTGGTAATTGCTTTGATGCCAGAGTTGAACCCGAGGGGGATCCAGACGGGGAATTTGTTATTGATTTTCTTACAATTAAATATGATAACAAAGGTTTACCAGTAAAAAATTCTGAGGTTTTTTTAGGCGATTTCAAAACAAAGAACAAATCGGAATTTATTGACAAGATCGAATCCTACATGCTCGAGACTTAACACCACAAAAATCATATCTCCAATAGCACAAATGAGACGAGAACAATTTCAAAAAGAAGACGAATTTATTTTCTCTGATGAAAATAAATCCGTCCCGTTTTGGTGTTCAATTCGGCGCCTCTTTGCTCCGAATCATCTTGGTTTCGGATATTCAAACGTAGATGTCGCTGCAGCTGGCTTGGGAGCAGGTTGAATTCTCACTGTTTTTTCAATGAATTCCTGTGGATTCATTACCATACTTTTTCCATTTAACTTGGCGACGACCATGGAGCCTGACCAACCTCCTCCTCGTGTTCGTTTTTCCAACAGGCGTTGCATGTACTCCAGGAGCGCTTTAGGTTTCACGTAACCTAGTTGTGCATCATCCTCAATCTTGAATGCTTTTGCGTCAGCAGGGCCGTACTGTCGACTGATCAACACAAACAGTCCGTTCGCCTTTAGCTGAGCACCGAAAACGAACCAGTGCCCAAGACTGCCAGCACATGGCCGGTTATCCATAGCCTCAAGCCAGGCCCCATGAAAGGTCTGGTTATCGGGCACTTGATCTTTTGGGTAGTACTTGACCACTTCATGCTTGATATCACCGTCCTCACGTTTGAACTCAATAAGGCGAGCCTGCCCATCGTTATCTTCGCTCATTAGGTCACCGAAGAATTTCTCCGCATCACCCGCCAAAGGAGCTGCTAGAGAATCCAAAGGCAAAATATGGCGAACAAAAGCATATTCGACAGTTTTCTCCCACCAAAGCATCGCCGGCACTGTAGATTCGTTTCCTTGGGACATATTTACCTCGCGGTTACATTAAAAACAATGAACACCTTAGCGAAAAAGCCATCATAAGGCCATTAACTGAAATTGAAAGTTAGCCACCGTTATCATCGGTAAACCTGCTGGAAGGAAAGCAGGCTCTCATCTACCGGGTATTTCACCATCACCCGATTCCTATAAAGCCGTTCATCCTCCAACACCTCACTCCCCTGCCCCTTGCTCCTCACCTCCCGCCAAATCTCATTCTCCCGAAACACCCGCCCGCCCTCGCGCAAAAACCGATGCCCAACCTGATAAACGTGATACCGAACCTCCCTCACCCGATCACACAACAACTCCCCTTCCAACTGCTGCTCCCCAACCTTCAACTTCAACTGAAAATGCCGATCCGTCGGGTTATGCAGCACCAAATCAATATAGTTATAAAAAATCGCCGCCCCGGAGCCGAACGGCAACACTCGACCTTCATCAGGAAACGGATCGAAGCTGTGGTTCGACCGCTCGACCACCACCAGCGGTGAGTGAATGGCCATCCAGTGAATGAGGTTGCTCAATTGGCAGATGCCGCCGCCGATGCCGCTGCGTGCTTCACCAAATGACAGCTCCATGCCTTCGACGTAACCGCGTTTGCGGGTCGGTCGGCCCACCAGTCGGCAGAAGGAAAAGTACTCGCCGGGCGCGATGACTATGCCGTTTATCGATGACACGGCCAGTTTGAGGTTGATGACTTTGTTATGTTGCAGCGCAAGGTCGGAGTTGCCGAGCTTTCGGATTAGCTTGGAGGTGTGTTTGAGGTAGCGAAAGGGCAAGCGGGATTCGGGGTTGATGGAAACGGCGTATTGCCGACTGGAGAAGCGCCAGGCTATTTGTCGAAACAGTCTTTTTTGCCACACGCGCAGCCAGTAGAGAGCCGGGTGATAGAGGGAGAGTGGTTTCATCCGTGTCAGAACGGCGGCGGCCGTTTTCATCCTTGATGTGAAAAGTGCCGCGCATCTTAACGTATTGCTGCAGGTGCGTATCGAACTCGGGAGGTGTTCGCCCAGTGTAATGGCCTCGGCAATCCCTGCACTGGTAAAGAGCCCTGCCACTGGGCGAACGGGAAGTATTTTAATTGAAGTCGGTAAAGTTGTCCGTATACATAATCATGAAATTTATCGATACAACATTAATTAAATGTCATTTTAAATATGATTTGTACGACAACAAAAAACTCACCGGTTAGACCATTAAAACTGATTGTTCTTATACAAAAAAGTTGTACAAGAACAATCAATATATAGAGTTAATACTCAGCTTTTGTGTTTACTGGTCACTGTCAGTATGTCGGTGTAGGTCACTACGACACTCTGTCCAACTTTCAGCTCTTTCAGTTTTGCTTGAACTTCGGGCCGTACGACGTCGATGGTTTTGGACTGGCCGGCTGGGTTTTCGAAGGTCACCTGGTTTTTCTTCAGGTCGATTTTGGTGATTTTCAGCTGAACCTGTACTTGGCGGTAGGCTTCGCCGCCCGGGTTGTCGCTGCCGGGGGCGGCACGGACTTCGCCGGTGCGCTCGACAGTGCCTGGCAGGCCTTTGTCGATATCAGTGTCGAGGTACGCGGCGACGGCGCTGGTGACCTTCACGTCGACTTGATCGCCGACTTTCAGGTTGGCGAGGTTTTTCGCCTTGTCGGTCAGTTGCACATGAACCTGGCGACCTTCCGGCCCTTCAAGGACGACCTGGTGATTCGCCGCATCGACCGAGACAACTTTGGTCGTGACCTGATCCGCTTCCACAACGGCAGACAGCGGAATGTCCGCAGCCATGGCGCCAAGGCTGGTGGCAGACAGCAAGGTAGCGAGGGTGATGGCTTTAGTCAGTGCGTGGAGTTTCATAAGCAATACTTTCCCTGTGATTTTGGTGGCAGCAGACGGCTCTGGCCCGTGGGTCAGCGCCGACTGTGCAAATCAGCATAGACACAGTTCAGGGAGTTTTTGCAGTTTCTTGCGCGGTGGATTCGCCGCTTTTCGTGCCCTTGCCGCTGTCTTTGCGCCGGGTCGGGTCGGTGGGGCGCAGGGCGTCGTTGTCGCGCTCGACTTCGCCGGGTGGTCGCGGTTCGTCGGGGTGTTCAGCGGTGTCGGGGGATTGGGATTTCATGATTATTCTCCTCAGGCTTCGGGATCATCGACTTCCTGGGCGACGTTCACCGCGGGCGAGTCTTTGTGGGATTGCTCGGCCTTGGCCTTTAAGGCCTGCCATTGCTCCAGATCGATGGCGCCCTGCCCCAGCAAGTCGTCGGCCACCCGCAGCAGTTCGCTGTAATGGGCGTCGGGGGATTGCTGCCAGTAGGCCTTGTCTTCGAACAAACGCTGCCACGCGGCAAGGTCAGGCGGTTTGAGATCGTCGCTCATGGCGGGCTCCTGTGAACGGGCTTCATAACGTAGGAGGACGTCGTTTAGTCGAGAGTTCCGACTTAATACCCGGTCATTTCGAGGTAGCCCGTGCCGCCGTTGAATTGCACCGGGCCTTCCCAGTAAGGAATGCGCAGATCCATCCAGGCATTGGGGTTGAGCGCGGTGATGGTGATGTCGAGGTGTTTGGCGGGGATTTTGATCGACCAGCGCACCGGCATGTCACGACCGGCGACATTGGCGGTGTCCTGCGGTGTGAGGCTGATGTCGTCGGCGTGCAGCAATTGCGTCTGACCTTGGGCGTCGATCCAGGTGCCTGTAAGGTAAGGCGCGCCGTCCTTTTGCCGCATGCGGTAAAGCATGACCTGTTCGCCGCTGTCCAGGTGCAGCGAAAACCAGTCCCAGCCTGTTTGATTGACGGTCAGTGGCTGGCTGCTCCACTCGCGGTCGAGCCAGGCCGGACCGTTCACCTGATACGTTTTGCCATCGATTTCCAGCGCACCACTGGCCTGGAAAAAAGGTTGGCTGTAGTAATACGACGCCTGCCCTTGTTCGGATTTCTGACTGAAACCCTTGTCACCCTGAAGCACCAGCGGACGTGTGGACGTCAGCCGCAATTGGTAGCTGAAGCCCTTGTCCCGAGCGCTGAGTTGAAGATCCGCCAAGGCATCGGTTCCCTGACTGCTGAAGCGCCAATCGTCGATCCAGGCATTGAACGGTGCGAGATTCACACCCGCCTGACCAACGCCGCCACGGGCGTAGCGTTCGGCCGCGTGATGGGCCGTTGCCGATGTCACGGCCGCGTGCCCCAGCCAAATGGTCTGATTGCCCCAACCCGACTGCTCTGAAACAGCCTTCAACGCACTGCGAAACAGCGTCCATTGCACGCCAAACTCGCGGCCCTGATCGTCCTTGAGATTGGCTGTAACGTACCACCATTCGATGCGAAAACCGTCATGCGGCCCATGATCGGCCGGGAAGCTGAAGACCCGACCGGGCACCACCGGGGTAAACGCGGAGGCCTCACCGCCGAGCCCGGCGAAGCCTTTATCGTCAGGCGCCGAGTTGTCGCAGCCGCTCAACAACGCCAATAGCAACATCGCGACCTTAATCCTCATGCGCAAACGTCCTCAGCAGGTCCGCCGGTTGCGTGCGATACAGCGAATACAGCGGCCACGCCGACGCCAGCAAGGTTGCGAGCAACGCCAGCCCCATCAACTGCAACAGCTGCAGCGGAAACACCCGCAACGGCAATCGCCAGCCAAACGCCTGCACGTTGATCACCGTGTCCAGGCACCACGCCAAGGCGATTCCCAACGGCAACGCCAGCACCAGCGTCAGCACCGCCAGCAGCCAGGTCTGCCCCAGGTTGAGCAGCATCAATTGCCGCCGCGTCACGCCCAGCGCCCACAGCGGGGCGAGTTGCCCGAGACGGCTCTGGCTCTGGGTCAGCAGGCTGATGAACAGCGCCACACCGGCAACGGCCAGGGTCAGGCTGTTAAGCGCGGCGGTGGCGGCGAAGGTGCGTTCGAACACTTGCGTGGACCACCCCTTGAGCCGCGCCTGATCGACGATTCGGCTGTCGTCCAAGTTGAAGCGTGCTTGCAGCGTTTTGAGGAATGCCGGAATCAACGCCGGCTCGATGCGCAGGTTGAAACGATTGGGCGTGAGCTGCGGCCACCCGCGCAGCAGATGGTTGGCGTTGACCAGAAGGTGACCCTTGGGGTTGCCGTAGTCGGCGTAGATCCCGACGATCCGTGGCGACCACGGGCCGCCCGGCGTGGGGAGCGTCAAGTGATCGCCGAGCCGCACGTTCAAGCGCCGGGCCAGTTGTTCGCTGAGCATCAGGGCATCGTCCTTGGCCAAGCGGTCCCAGGGACTGTCGCCCAAGGCTTCCAGCAGCGGCCAATGCTGGCGATAGGTCGGGTGATCGATCACGCCGAAGACATCCGCCGGCCAGCCCTGCAACTGGATCGACACTTGCCAGTTGGGCAGCACGGCGGTCAACGAAGGCTGCTGTTTCAGCCAAGTGTGCAGTTCTCGGGACTGGGCGGGGTTTTGCGGATTGACGTAGAGTTCGGCGGTCAGGCGTTGTTCGAGCCAGTCACTGAAGGTCTCGCGAAAACCGGCGGTCATGCTGCCGGCGCCGATGTTCGCCGCCAGTGCCAACAGCAACGCCATCAGCGCCAGGCTGAGCGCCGGCAATTGCTGGCGGCAGTCGGCGAGAAACCATTGGCCGAGCACCGAATGACTGCGGCTCAACGCCAGGTTCAAGACGGTATTGAGCACCACCGGCAAGGCCAGTGCGGCGCCGATCAACAGCGCCGCCATCAGCACAAAACCACTGGCCAGGCTGTCCCCCCAGAACAAGGCGATGAGCGCGATGACCGCGGCCAGTGCCGCGACCCAACCCTGGCGCCGTAACCACCGCGCGTGCGCCTGATGCCAGGCTTGCGGATCGGCCAGGGCCAGCAAGGGCAAACGCGCCGCCCGCAACAAACTGCTGGCTCCGGCCAGCAGCGCGCCGAACAGACTCAGGCCCACACCGCTGAACCACCACCACGGACTGAGGCTCAACTGCCCCGCCACTTCGGCGCCGTACAACCCGCGCAGACTGGCGGCCACATCCGGCAACAGCACGCTGGCCAGGAGGTAGCCGCTGGCAACACCGGCAATGCCGCCAATCAGCGCCAGCGCACCGAGTTCAACCACCAGACACGTAATCAGCATGCGTGCACTGACCCCGCAAGCGCGCAGGGTTCTGAGCAATCCTCGGCGTTGTTCCAGCGCCAGCCCGATCGCGGCGTGAACGATGAACAGGCCGACCACGAAAGACAGAAACCCCAAGGCATCGAGGTTCAAGTGAAAGCTTTCGGTCAGTCGCGACAGATTGTTTTCTTCACCGCTGGTCTTGAGCTGCAACTGGCCTATGTATTGATCGGGTAATGCAGCGCTGAAATCCTTGGGCAGCAGCAGGCGCGACAGTTGCTCCGGCAGACCGAGAATCTGCTGGGCGAAGCCGATGTCCACCAGCAACATGCCGGGGGCCATGTCGGTTTGGACCTGCAGCGGCGGCAATGCCACGCCGCTCGCGCTCTGCGGTTGTTCACCTTCATGCAGCCCCAACGTCTGCAGGGTCTGCGGTGAAATCCAGGTGCGGCCCGGCGGGGTGAAAAACTCGACAATCTGCTCGATCGCCAATGATCGCCCCGCCACCGCCGAGCCGGCCGGCAGCGACACCGGCTCAATGCCCATCAGCTGCAAACGCTGGTCTTCATGGCCCTTGAGCGTCACCCGACCTTGCAGCACGGGCGAGACCGGCCAGCCGGCGCGGCGCAGGTCGACAAACAACTGCTGGGAGAAGGTCGCGCCACTGGGTGCACTGAGGCTGGCCTGTGGTTCACCGCCGATCAACTGACTGGCCCGGGCATAGCTTTCCCGCGCCTGGCTGTTCAATGCCTCCACGCCGGTCAGCAGGCTGGTGGCGAGCCAGAGCCCGGTCAGCACACTGAAAAATTGCACCGGGTGCTGCCGCCAATGGCTGAGCAGCGCCCGCAGTGTTTCGCGAAAGACTCGCACCTCAGCGCTCGCCCGCACCAGCCAGACGGCCGCGGTGCAGCACCACTTTTTCCGCCAGGCGTGCTGCCACATGGGGGCTGTGAGTGACCATCAACAAGGTGGTCGGGCTGTCGTCGAGCAATTCCAGCAGCAACTTCAATACCTCATCGCTGGTGGCTTCATCGAGGCTGCCGGTGGGCTCGTCGGCCAGCAGCAATTTCGGCTGCGACGCCAGGGCGCGACCCAACGCGACGCGCTGCTGTTGCCCGCCGGAGAGCTGCTCCGGATAACGCCGCAGCAAATCACCCAACCCCAATCGCCGCACCAGATGCGCCTGCCAGCGCGGATCATGTCGCCCGGCCAGCCGCGCCTGAAATGCCAGATTGTCTTCGACCCGCAGGCTGCCGATCAGGTTGAACTGCTGGAACACCAGGCCGATTTCGGTCCGGCGCCAGGTGGCGAGTTGTCCTTCGTTCATCTGGTCCAGCCGATGCTCGCCGCTTTGAATGCTGCCGCGATCAACCTTGTCCAGCCCCGCAATCAAGTGCAGCAAGGTGCTCTTGCCGCTGCCCGACTCGCCCATCAGCGCCAAGCTGCTGCCAGGTTTCAATGTCAGGTCGACACCTTGCAGCACCGGCAGTGGACCTTGCGGAGTGGCGTAGCTTTTGAAGACGCCTTGGACTTGAAGCATGAGGGAAGGCTCGCTGAAGTCAGTGCGCCTAGGATAGCGGACGGCAGCGGCACCGCGTTATCGTTCATCGCGGGCAAGCCACGCTCCCACAAAGGTTTTGTGAACACCAAAAAAACACTGTAGGAGCGAGGCTTGCCCGCGAAGAGGCCGTATCAGACAACCAAAATCCTCACTGCCCCGCCGCCACACTCGTAGCCGCCTGCCCCGGCGTCACAATGCTCTTCAGATCAATGTGCTTCCACTCAGGCTTGGCCCCCAGCCGCGCATTGAACCGGTAGTTGAACGTAAAGTCGTCCGCCGTCGGCACGCTCAACGGCTTGCCATAAACCGCCTCGATCCCCGCCAGGTCATACCCCATCAACTGCAACAACGTCGGGAAGATGTTGTAGTGGCTCGACCGATCCTTGTTCCCGGCCAGCGCCTTCTGCCAATCCAGTGTGCGCAACTGATCCCCTTGAATCACCACCAGCGGCACCAGGCCCTCCTCCTGCACCGGATCACCACCACAGTGCAAATTCAACCCGGGGTTGCCCCGCTCATGCAGGTCCTGCCCATGGTCCGAGGTGTAGATCAGCAGCGCATTGCTCATGTCTGCCTTGGCAAAAACACGTGAGAAAAACTCCCCGACGTTCCACAGCAACGTGTTTTTGTAGGCATTGCGGTACAGCACCCAGTCATCGGGCTGACCGTTGAAGCCATCCCGCGTGCCGGTGTCCGCGATCTCCACAAATTGGCCACGAGGCAAGGTCGGACGATAGGCCATGAACGCATCCGGGTATTTGTCGTGCACCGGGAAATGCGCGCCGACCTTGTTAATCACTACCAACTCGGGTTTACCGTCATTGAGCAAGTCGATCAGTTTCGCCGCTGTCGCCATGTCACGGTCGCGCACGCTGGTCTGGTCGAATTGCACAAACTCGTCGATGTCCTTTTTCTCGGCCTCGTTCATCAGGTTCTGCAAGTTGCCGCCGGTGCGCTGGGCATCGATGTAGACGGTGCGCAGGCCGGCCTTCTTGGCGTACTGCCAGATCGACGGCATCGTGCTGTTGATGCGCATGTAGTCGGCACGGGTGCCGCCGTAGCGCAAGGTGATGTTGGTGTCGGCGCTGCAATTGGCAATGGACGCGGCGTAACCGTAATTGAAGATCTCGACGCCCGGGCGCGGTTCCTTGAGGTTGCTGTGCACACCGAACGGCGCGTTGATGTCCAGGTAGTTGCCGGAAATGCTTTCGTCGATGATCAGCACGATGTCGTGCCCCGGCGCTGAGTCGTTGCGCGCCAGGCTCACTGATTCCCGCGGACCAACGGTGTTGTGCAGGGCTTCATAGGTGAACAGGTTCAGATAGGCCAGCGGCGTGTACATGATCGGCAGGCCACGAGCGCCTTCGCCGGCTCGCACAAACAGCACCGCGCTGAGCAACAGCACCCCGAGCACCGGCGCCGCCACCAGCAGCGCACCGGGCAACGGCATGCGCCGACGCGGCTTGAGCCCGATGCCAAACAGCAGCAGCAAGCCGCCAACCACCCCACTGATGATCGCGTCGCGGTACTGGTACGCCGCTTCCTGGATAAACCCGCCGGAATACACCAGCGACACGAAGCTGCTGTACGTCAGGTAATCGGCCGTGACGCGGGTATAGACATCAAAAAACACCGCCGAGGCGAACATCGCCAGGGCGAACACGTGACGGATCAATGTCTGGCGAATGTAGGCGGTCATGAAAAGCGCCACTGTCAGCGCGATAAACATCCCGCCAAACAGCAGCACCGGGAAGCCGATGCCCATCGCGCTCAGGCGTTCCAGGTAATAGTCGTAGTTCTTAACTAAATAGAGAACTAAGAGCAGTTCTTTGAGGTATCGAATCATAGTATTTCCGATGCTCGCGGCCGTTCGTTGGCCAATAGATTGTCGGCCATTTTTTGACACTAGCACCGGGCCATCAAAGCGCAAGAAATGTCGGTTTTTTCAACAAAGCGTCAAAAAAACGTTGACTCAAATCTGACACACTCGATCGTCTACAACCCTTGTGTTTCAAGCCCTACGACCGTTTATCGTTTTCTTCGAAATGTGAAAAACCCGTCAAAACCGCGGCAAATCCAGCTGCGGCAAGCACTTGATGGCAAATCGCCCCAAAAATGGGCCTGTTATAGCAACGCAACATGTCATTTTGCTGACACGTTTTCCCAGCGCTGGGCTATACCCCTTTTGACAGTCTTATTTCAGTTCTTTCAACCGTCTTACGAGGCACGCCAATATGGACGTGAGCGTATTTGGTACGGGCTACGTCGGCCTGATACAAGCAGCGGCACTGGCCGATGTCGGACATCGTGTCTTATGTGTCGACATTGATCCGAACAAGATCAAACAACTGCAACAGGCCGTACCGCCAATCAGCGAACCGGGGTTATCCGGCACGCTGGAAGAGAACATCAAGGCCGGCCGTTTGCTGTTCACGACCCAGGCCAGCGATGCGGTCGAACACGCCGAGCTGATTTTCATCGCCGTCGGCACGCCCGCCGATGAAGACGGTTCGGCCGACCTCAGCCACGTCCTGAATGTGGCCCGCCAGATCGCCAGTTACATGGAGGCCGATCGCACCCTGATCATCAAGTCCACCGTGCCGGTCGGCACCGCGGACCAGGTGGCCGCCACCGCCAACGAAGAACTGCATCGCCGTGGCAAGAGCGCCCTGAATGTGCGGGTGGTGTCCAACCCCGAGTTTCTCAAGGAAGGCAGCGCCCTCGCCGACTGCATGCGCCCGGACCGGATCATCGTCGGCACCGACGACGACGAAGCCCGTGGCCAGCTGAGCGAGCTCTACGCACCGTTCTGCCGCAACCGTGAAAAGCTCATGTTCATGGACAATCGCAGCGCCGAGCTGACCAAGTATGCGGCCAACGCGATGCTCGCCACGCGCATCAGTTTCATGAACGAACTGGCCAACCTCACCGAGCTGCTGGGGGCCGACATCGAAGCGGTGCGCAAAGGCATCGGTTCGGACCCGCGCATCGGTTACCACTTCATCTACCCGGGTTGCGGTTTTGGTGGTTCGTGCTTCCCCAAGGATCTGCGCGCCCTGCTGCACACCGCCGAACACAACGGCATGCCGTTGCGTCTACTGCGCAGCGTCACCGACGTCAACGACAGTCAGCGCCACATCCTCTTCAGCAAACTGAAAGCGCAATTCCCCAACGGGCTGGCCGGCAAATCCATCGCGATCTGGGGCCTGGCGTTCAAACCCAACACCGATGACATGCGCGAAGCTCCCAGCCGTTACCTGATGGAAGCGCTGTGGGCCGAAGGCGCGAGCGTGCAGGCTTATGACCCGGAAGCCATGTCCGAATGCCGGCGCATTTACGGCTACCGCAATAACTTGCACCTGTGCGCCACCCGCGACGACACCCTGGAAGACGCCGACGCCTTGGTGATCTGCACCGAGTGGAAGAACTTCCGCGTGGTCGACTTTGACCTCCTGGCGAGCAAATTGCGCTCACGGGTGATCGTCGACGGTCGCAACCTCTACAACCCGGAACAAGTGGCAGCGGCAGGGTTGCACTACAGCGGCATCGGCCTGCGGCACATCGTTCCGGAGGCGCCGCGACCATGAAGATTCTCGTCACCGGAGCGGCCGGTTTCATTGGTGCCCATTGCGTATTGCGGCTGATACGCGACGGGCACGATGTGTGCGGGCTGGATAATTTCAACGACTACTACGACCCGCAACTCAAACACGACCGCGTGGATTGGGTGCAGGAGCAGGTTGGCGCTTTCCAGCTCGCGACGGTTGACCTGGCCGACGGTCCGGCCATCGAGGCACTGTTTGTCCGTGAAAAACCCGAGGTGGTGATTCACCTCGCGGCGCAGGCCGGGGTGCGTTACTCCCTGGAAAACCCTCGGGCTTACCTCGACAGCAATTTGAACGGGTTCCTCAACATCCTCGAAAGCTGCCGCAACCACCCGGTCAAGCACCTGATCTACGCCTCATCCAGTTCGGTGTACGGCGCCAACCAGCACACGCCGTACTCGGTGAAGGACGGCGTCAACCACCCGCTGTCGCTGTACGCCGCGACCAAGAAAGCCAACGAGCTGATGGCCCACAGCTACAGCCATCTGTTCGGCATTCCCTGCACCGGCCTGCGTTTTTTCACCGTGTACGGGCCTTGGGGTCGGCCCGACATGTCGCCGATCCAGTTTGCCCGGGCGATTGCCGAAGGTCAGCCGTTGAAGTTGTTCAACTACGGCGAGCACCAGCGCGACTTCACCTACATCGACGACATCATCGAAAGCATCACGCGTCTGATCGAACGTCCACCGCAAGCCAACGCCGAATGGGACCGTGAACAACCGGACCCGGCCAGCAGCATGGCGCCGTGGCGGATCTTCAACATCGGCGGCCAGCACCCGGTGGAACTCAAGGATTACCTGGCGCTGCTGGAAAAACACCTCGGACAAAAAGCCCTCGTCGAGTTGCTGCCTCTGCAGCCGGGCGATGTGCTCAACACCTGCGCCGATGCCAGTGACCTGGCTCGGGCAACCGGATTTCAGCCTTGTATCGAGCTGGATGAAGGACTCGGGCGCTTCATCGCCTGGTTCCGCGATTACTACCCACTGCCTATCGCCCACGCGCCGCTCGCGGCTGAACTTCAGCGGAGGATTCTATGACTGGACATGAAAAAACGGTGCCCGTGCAACAGATGCGCCGAGACAAGCGCCTGGACCCGGAGCACCGAATGCGCCTCGATACTGCGATCCATATGCAGGGTCGTGGCTGGATGACCGGCCGTGATGGCGGTCGGCCGTGGACGCTGTCACGCACCAACCGCGTGGTCGCCTGCTTCGGTGCGCTGGTGATTCTGCTGCTGATCTCGCCCATCCTGATGGGCCTGGCACTGGCGATCAAATTCAGCAGCCCGGGACCGGTGATGTTCGTGCAGAAACGCACGGGCTACCGCGGTCGCAAGTTCGGCATGTACAAGTTCCGCACCATGGTGGCCAACGCCGAGGAGCTCAAGGAGTCCCTGCGTCACCTGAACAAGCACGGTGCCGACGCGATTGATTTCAAGATCGACAAGGATCCGCGCATCACCGGCATCGGTGGATTCCTGCGGCGAAGCAGCCTGGATGAGCTGCCGAACCTGATCAATGTGGTACTCGGCGACATGCGCCTGGTGGGCCCGCGCCCAACCTCGTTCAACGCCTACCGCTACAAGGACAATCACCTTGCACGCCTGAGCATCTACCCCGGCATGACCGGCCTGTGGCAGATCTCCGGGCGCAGCAATATCGACTTCGACCAGCGCGTTGAGTTGGACCTCAGCTATATCGCCGAGCAGAGCCTCTTGCTTGATCTGAAGATCCTGTTGAAAACCCCCTTCAAAGTATTCAGCGGCCACGGAGCGAGTTAAATGGACGGTTCATCAGCCAAAAGCCTAAGCATTGCCAACCCGAGCGAGTCCAACCTGACCTCGACCGTGCTCGATCAAGATCTGCGGATCCTATTTCTGACCGCCGCCAACCCCGGCGCAGGTACAACCACCAGTGCCCTGGCGCTGGCCAGCCAACTGGCGCAAATGAGCAGCGGCGAGGTGCTGCTGGTCGATGCCAGCCAGTCGTCGACCAACCTCACCCAGCAGATGGGGCTGACCAAGGAGCGCGGTTTTCGCGACCTGCTGTTCAACACCCAGAACCCGCCACTGCTGCAGGACTGCGTGGTGAACGTTTCCAGCCTGCCCTTCCACATCCTGCCTAACGGCCGGTTTGTGCGCGGCAACGAACACCTGACACCCGAACTCTTGGGCCCGTTGCTCGATCAGCTCGGCAGTCAGTATCGCTTTGTGGTGATCGACGGCGACGCGGTGTACTCCGCCGCCGACACCATGATCATCAGCACCCAGGTGGACGGCGTGATCATGGTCGTGCGCTCCGAAGACACGCGCTGGGAAGTGGCCCAGGCGGCGGTTCAGCGCCTGACCCAGGCCGGCGCGAAACTGGTCGGCAGCGTGTTCAACCGGCGCAAGTACTACATGCCGAAGTGGCTCTACAAAAACCTGTAAGCAATCGCCAAAGGATGACGACATGAACGCCAAAATGCTTGTCCTGCTGTTGCTGCCGCTTGCAGGTTGCTCCAGCACTTCCGAAACCCAGCACATGCCGGTGAATATCCTCACGGCCTCACCGGCCAACGCCCAGGCCACCGACATGCCCAAGGTCGAACAGACCCTGCGGCCACAGGATGTGCTGGACGTGATCTTCCGCATCAGCACCAGCGGCTCGGACGCCTACCGCATCCAGTCCGGTGACCAGATCGGCCTGAACTTCACCGCCGCCAGCCAGCTCAACGGCAGCCAACTGGTGCTGCCCGACGGCACCATTGAACTGCCGGGCGCCAACACCTCGGTGAAAATCGCCGGGCTGACGTCCGAACAGGCGCGTGAGGAAATCCAGCGGGCATACCAGCGCAAACAGCTGTTCCAGCCTAACCGCAACCAGCTGTCCGTGCAGGTCATCAGCCCGCTGAGCAACGAAGCGAACCTCAAAAGTGCCCTGAACCACCCGGGTACCGGCATGAGCCGGGAGATCACCGTGGGCACCGACGGCTACGCAAGCTTTCCGGAAATTGGCTCCGTGCCGCTGCAAGGCATGACCGTCAATCAACTGGAAACCTTCCTCAACAAACGCTACGCACAACTGCCGGGGCGGATGACCGTCGACGTGCTGCTCAAATCCACCGCCGGCAATGAAATCTACGTGCTGGGCGAAGTCGGCCAACCGGGCTCCTACCCGATCCGCCGGCCGGTCTCGGTGCTTGAAGCACTGACCCTGGCCCGTGGCAGCAACACTAAGGCACGGCTCGATTCGGTAATGATCATGCGCCGCAATGGCAACCAGGTGCAGGCCGTGCGCTACGACGTTGAAAAAGCCTTGGCCGGCGATGCGTCGCAGATTGCGTACCTGCAACCGGACGACATGCTCTATGTGCCCAAGACCAAACTGGCCAGCGCCGGTGAACTCGCGCGGCAATTGGCAGACGTGGTGTTGTTCCAGGGCGTGGGCTTCAGCTTCGGCTACCGCGTCGACAACAAAGACAGTGACAGTAACTAACTCTCAGGTGACCGACCATGAATCCAAAGGAAAACTACCTGCACGAGTTCTTCAGGATCTTCTTCGCCAACAAGCAGTTGGTGAAGCGAGTCTTCCTGATCTTTGCAGTGATCGCGCTGGTCTTGCCGCTGATGCTCAAACAGAGCTTCGATATCACCGCCCAGGTGATCGTGCAGTCCAAAAAACTCTCCCAGGGAGACGCCACGACATCCCTCAATCAGGAGAACGCCTCGTTCATTCCACCGTCCCTGGCGGACATGGAAACCGAGAGCAATATCCTGCGCTCGCCGGCGTTGATCCGGCAGACCATCAGCGAGTTGCGCGACAAGGGTGAGTACACGCCCACCCCTGGCGTCTTCAACAAACTGGTGACTCAGCCGTTCAAACAGTACGTGACCACCCCGCTGCGCGAATACGTGATCAACCCGGTAAAAGCCACCCTGGGCCTGGAAACCGATCCGGTGCGCGACACGGTGCTGGATGCACTGACCCAAGAGGCGATGGACAGTCTGAAAATCGAGACCCTGCCAGGCTCCAACGTGATCTCCATCATCTACAGCTTTGACAATCCGGCCCAAGGCACCAATTTTGTCGCCACCTTGCTGCAGAACTACCTGACCAGCCGTCAGGAACTGCAATCCATCGACTTGCCACAATCGTTCTACGAAACCAAAAAGAAGCAGTACCAGGTTCGGCTCGATGGCCTGGAAGGCACTCGGCTGGCCTTGCTTGAAGAAGTCGGCTCGTCCGATCCAAAGGAAGAGATCACCTTCCGCCTCAATGCCATCAACACCGAGGAGCAAGCGCTCAACCTGTACCGCGACCGCCTGCTGCAAAGCCAACGCTGGCTCGATTACCTGAAAACCAGCCTGGCCGCTGCCAGCAACTCCAAACTCAACGACTACACCTTCCCCTACACCTTCACCACCACCGTGGACAACGTGGCGTTCGAAGATCGCGAGATCAAACAGATGGGTGAGGCCCTGACCACTCAGGTCAGCCGCTACATGAACGACCTGGCGATCTTCCAGCCAAGCAGCGAACCGATGTTGCTGACCCGCGAGCAAATCGCCCGCACCCGTCAGCAGTTTCTGAAAGTGGTCAGCAACCGGATTCAGGAGCGCACCACCGACCTGGCCGTTGTCAGTTCAGTGATCAACCAGAAAACCGCGCGCATTGCCGAGTTCAAGGAACGCATCCACCAGTTGCAGAAAACCCAGAGCAAGCTGCGGCAGATGGACACCGAGATCAACGGCTTGCACGCGGCGTTCGCGACTTACGCCCAGCGCTTCGCCGAAAGCAGCACGTCTCGCTCGCTGGACAACGACCTGTCCAACGCACGGGTGCTCAGCCCGCCGTATGAGCCGACCGAAGCCGCGTTCCCGAAACCGATACTGATCATTCCGTTCGGGTTGTTCACCGGTCTCTTGCTGGCGATTGCCCTGGTCTACGTGCGTGAGTTCTTCGATCACCGTTTCAAACACCCAGCGCAAATCACCCACGAACTGGGCTTGCCGGTGCTGTTGGTGATCAACGATCAAAACGTGGAACCGACCAATCCGCACAGCAACTGGTCCGTGCCTGGCCTCGTGCATTGGGTGCGCAATTGAACGCGCCGCTCAGCCCTTCCCTGCCGATCATTCATTTGCTCAGCAGCGGCGGCTTCTACGGGGCTGAGCGGATGCTGCTGGACCATTGCCTGGCGACGCCGGGGCAGCACCAGGTGCTGTTTCTCGATGCGCCGCCAGAGTTGATCGCGCGGTTTCGCCAGGCGGGGGTCGACTGCCGGGGTTGCGCGGGGCTGGGGGAATTACTGGCGCATTTGCGCCAGCGCCGGGCGGAACGGCCGTTGATCAATACGCATAACTTCAAGGGCCTGTTGTTTGGCTGGGTGGGCGCAACGTTGTTGCGCCTGCCGCTGGTGATTACGCAACACGGTTTTACCCCGCGCAGCCGCAAACAGAAGTTCTACACCTGGCTGAGCCTGCAACTGTGCCGCACCGCGTCGGTGACTCGCGTGGTCTGCGTCGCCGAAAGCATTGCCGTGTTGTGCCGCCAGGCCAGTGTCCGTGCGGAAAAACTGCAAGTGATCCCCAATGGTTTACCGGCGGCTACCGGACTGCTGCCGCACCGCGTGGATCGCCAGCGTTGGCTGGCCGGTTACGTCGGGCGGCTGAGCAGTGAAAAGGGCCCGGACTTTTTTCTCGATGCGCTGATTCCACTCTGTCAGCAACACCCGCAACTGGACGCCGTGATGCTCGGCGACGGCCCGGAACGGGAAACGCTGCTGGCGCGGATCAACGAAGCCGGTTTGCAAGACCGCATCACCCTGCCCGGTTACCAGACCGACATGGGTCAGTGGTGGCAGCAACTCGATGCGCTGGTGATCAGCTCGCGCACCGAAGGCACACCGATGATTCTGCTCGAAGCGATGCAAGCCGGCGTGCCGGTGGTGGCGTTTGGAGTCGGCGGGATTCCCGATGTGCTGCAAGACCGGCACAACGGCCTGCTGGCGACACCCGCCGACAGCGCCGCGCTCGCCCGCCAGATCGGCTCGTTGTTGACTGAACCGGCCATGGCTCGCGAACTGATCGACAACGCAAAACGTACGCAATTGGACCGTTACGACCTCAAGGCCCTGGCCGAACGCTGGTCGCAACTTTATCTCCGTACTGCACGGGAGGCACGCGCGTGATCTTTCCGCTCTCGATCGTCAGTTTGTTTGGCCTGGTCTGCCTCGGTTTGCTGGCCAGCCCGTATCCGTATCTGGCACCGGGGGCGGTGCTTGGCCTGGTCGGTGTCGCGCTGCTTTACCGCAAACCCACCTGGGGCTTGCTCGGGATCGCGGCGCTGATACCGTTCGAAGGTTTCTTCAAGGACAGTTCAGTCTCGGGCACCAAGTTCCTCGGCGCGTCACTGGCCGTGATCCTGATGCTGCAACTGGCCATCCACCAGATTCCTTCCGAACGCCTGCGCAGCAACATCTGGCGCTTCCTGATCTGGTTCATGGTCTTGTACATGCTGAGCGTGATCAACACCGATAACATGGCCATGTCGATGGGGCATCTGCGGGAACTGAGCGTCGGCCTGGTGCTGTTTGTGATCACCCTGCTGATAGGCCGCGAGCTGAACATGGACCTGTTCGCCAAATTGGTCACCCTCAGTGTCACGGCGACCTGCGTGCTGGCGGTGTTCTCCAGCAAGTATCAGGACCAGGGTCGCGCTGCCGGCCTGCTGGAAGACCCGAACGCCTTTGCCATGCTGATCGCCTTCGCCGTGCCACTCGCCTTGCTGCTGGTGGTCCGCAGTCCGCACTTTTTGCATCGGGTGTTCTGGGTCGGCTGCTGCATTTTGCTGCTGGGCGGCATGACCAAGACCGAATCCCGTTCGGGGCTGGTGGTGCTGTTCCTCAGCCTGATGATTGGCGCCTGGCACTACCGCGCCGAGCTGAAACGCATCCGTCCACGGCATCTGGGGTTCGCGATGCTGGGTCTGGTGATCGTGATTCCGCTGGCCATTTATGCGATGCCGAAGGGTTACATCGAGCGCATACAGTCCTTGAGCATTTTGAGCGCCGGCGCCAAGAGTCAGGACCAATCCCTCGGCCGTCGCGCCTCGTACATTGTGGTCGGCAGCCAGATGATCCGCGAGAACCCGCTGCTGGGCACCGGCCCCGGTACGTTCCCGCTGCACTACGCCACCACCGGGTATGCCAAGGCGTTTTCGGCCAACCGCAAAATCGGCGACTTGTACCGCCGTGCCCACAACACCTACCTGGAAATCTTCAGTGAACTGGGGATTCCTGCCGGCCTGCTGTTCGTCGGCATGCTCACCCTCGGCTTCTACAACCTGGTCCGCGCCCGCCGTGCGTGGATGCAGCGACGCAACCGCGAGCAGGCGGATTTGCTGACGCACCTGGGCATGAGCTTCCTGGCGCTGAGCCTGTTTTTGATGTTCCTCAGCGCGCCCAACCAGAAGTACGTGTGGATCATGCTCGCCCTGACCAGCGTGCTGCGTTTGAAAGCCGAAGAAAGCCCACTCGTGGAGGCCAAGGCATGACCCGCATCAGCATTGTCATTCCGATGTACAACGAAGCCCCTCACATCGCACGGACCCTGCTGGCTGCGCAACGCGCCGCCATCGCCGCCGGAGTGCAATGCGAACTGATCGTGGCCGACAACGGCTCCGATGATCAGGGCCCGCACATTGCCCGGCAAATGGGCGCGCAAGTGCTGGTGCTGCCGGGCTTGCTGATCGGCGCATTGCGCAATCGCGGCGCTGCCGTCGCCACCGGTAAATGGCTGGCCTTTCTCGATGCCGATATCGAAGTGCCCGAGGACTGGCTCACGCTGTTATTGAGAATCGAGCCCGCGGTTCAAGTCGACGTCCTCGGACTGGATTTGCACACCCCGGCGCAAGCCCCCTGGTATGCCGATGCCTGGCAACGCCGGCTGTTGCGCCCCAGCGCGGAAACAGTGCAAACCGTGCGCTGGTTGCCCAGCGCCAACCTGCTGATGCGTCGCCATTGGTTCGACAAGATCGGTGGCTTCAATGAAAGCCTGCGTACCGGCGAGGACAAGGACTTCACCATGCGCCTTTCCCACGCGGGTGCGCGCTTGCTGTCGGTGAACCATAGCGTCGCCCTGCACTGGGGTTATGAAGCCAGCTGGCGCGAATGGATGGGCAAGGAATTCTGGCGTCAGGGCAGTCACCTGCAGTTACTGCGCAGCAACGGGATGAGCCTGCGCTTGCTGCGGTTCCCGATGCTGTCGATCGCCGCCTGGGTGCTGGATATTGCGGCGTTTTTTGCCCTGCTCAACGGCCAGGTTCATCTGACGCTGTTCTTCTTGCTGGTGACCAGTCTGCCCGCGCTCGCCCTGAGCATGCGCCAGAGCATGAAACACCGCGACCTGGGCCTGACGCTGCAACTCTGGGGCCTGCATTGGGTGCGTCTGCAACTGGCCGGTGCCGCGTTCATCCTCAGTCTTTGTCATTGGAATGCCAGGAGGCCCGCTCGTGGCTGAATTCATTTTCTGGTTGTGCCTGTTGCTGCCGGTTTACGCCTATATCGGTTATCCGCTGCTGTTGACGCTGCTGGCGCCGTTGTTTGCTTCGCGACGCCATGCGCCGCCGGAACCGATGAACATCAGCATCGTGATTGCCGCGCACAACGAAGCGCGGCACATCGAACACAAGCTGCGCACCTTGCTCGCTCAGGATTATCAGCCGGCCTCGCTGCAGATCATTCTCGCCAGCGACGGTTCGACCGATGACACCGTGGCCTGTGCACGCAAGGTCATCGACCCGCGCATCACCATTCTCGACCTGCCCCGCCAGGGGAAGGCCGCGACCCTGAATGCCGGCGTTGCGTTGAGCACCTGCGATATTCTGGTGTTCACCGATGCCGACAACCAATGGTCCCGCGACACCCTCGGTCACCTGCTTGCGCCCCTGTGCGATCCACAGGTCGGCGCTTGCGCCGGGCACATGGTGATCCCGGTCACCGGCGGTGGCCTGAGCATCGGCGACAGCCTCTATCGGCATTACGAAGGCTGGCTGCGCAGGGTGGAAAACCGCACCGGCTGCATGGTCTCCGCCGACGGCGCCCTGCTCGCCCTGCGCCGTGAGTTGTTCCAGGACATCCCGGCCGAGGTCAACGATGACTTCTTCATCAGCACCTGCGCACCGGTGGCGTTCAAGCGAATTGTCTATGTGCCCGAGGCGCAGGTGATCGACCAGGGCGTCGATGAAGCGGACAAACAATTCCGCCGTCGCCAGCGAGTCACCGTCGGGGGTTTGCAAAGCCTGGCCCAACGCAGTGAGCTGCTCAATCCGTTGAAGCATGGCCTGTATTCGATTGCCTTGATCAGCCACAAGTTGATCCGCCGACTGGCGCCGATCCTGTTGCTGCCGCTATTGCTGAGCAATTTCTGGCTGTGGGAAGAACACGGTTTCTATCGCCTGAGCCTGGTTGCGCAACTGCTCGGTTACGCCGTGGCCATCGCCGGTCTGCTGGATTCGCAACACCGTCTGCCCAAACCCTTTCGCCTCGCCGCGTTCCTTCTGGTGACCCTGGCCGGGATGAGTATCGGTCTGTGGCAGTTCCTGCGGGGGCAGCGGTACGCCCAGTGGAACCCTGAGCAAAACCGTTGAGAGGACTGTGCCATGGCGATCAAACAATTATTAAAACGCACCAGTGGCTGGCTTTACCTCAACTCGTCGGTGGGCCGCACTCAGCTGCAAGGCGCCGGTGTGATCCTGATGTTGCACCGGGTGCTGGCCAGCGACCAGGCCGCCGACCTGCCCCACCGCAATGAATTGTGCGTCGGTCCGAAAGCCTTCGAACACTTGCTGGTGTGGCTGAAAAAACACTTCGACTGCGTGTCGTTGATGGACATCCTGCAACCCGGCAAAGTGAGATCGGATCGTCCGAAGATCACCCTGACCTTCGACGACGGCTGGCGCGACAATGCGCTGAATGCCTTCCCGCTGCTGCAAAAGTATCAGGTGCCGGCAAGCATTTTTCTCTCCACCGATTTCATCGGCAGCCGCCAGCGGTTCTGGTGGGAAAGCATCGGCGAAACCCTCTGGGGCAGCCACGGTGAACGGGCCCGGATGCAATTGATCGATTGCCTTGAACAGGTCAGTCGGCCGTTGCCGGTGCCCTTCGACGAACTGGATGTGGAGCGTCGCAGCCTGGCCTTGCTGCATTTTCTGCACAGCCTGAAAACCCTGAGCCCTGCCGACCTGAATCGACTCACCGATGAGTGCCCGGACGAGTCATTGCCCCAGGCGCTGGACTGGCATCAGGTGCGCGCGCTGGAAGCCTCGGGGCTCGTGCGGTTCGGCCCGCACGGCGCCAGCCATTCGATTCTCACCGGCCTTGATGATCAGCGTTTGCACGAGGAGCTGAGCCGCAGCCGCAATGCCTTGCAAAATGGCTGCAACCGGCCACTGCCGGTCTACTGCTACCCCAACGGCGACAACGATGCGCGGGTGCGCGAACAGGTGGCCGACCATGACTTCCCGTTTGCACTGGGCACGGGCACCGGGATTTATCGGGGCACCGATGACCCCTTGAACTTGCCACGCTTCGGCGTTAGCCAACGGGTGGCGCGCAATCCACAGCTGCTGTCCTGGCGCCTGTACCGCGGGGCACGCGCATGAGCCGCAGCCAATACCTCAAGCATCTCGCCCTGAGCATGGGCACCAAACTGGCGATGATCGGTTTGCGGCTGATGCGCAACGTGTTGCTCGCCCGAATCCTCGGGCCGAGCGAACGAGGCTTGTTTGCCCTGCTCAGCACCCTGCCCGACCTGATCAGCGCCGCCACCAGTGGCGGGCTGAATTCGGCGGTGGGTTTTCAGGCGGCCAAGCAGCGGCCCATGGGTTTGCTGCTGAGTCAGGTGCTGGTGTTCGGTTGCGTGTTGGCCGGTCTTTTGACCTTGCTGGTGGTCGCCCTGGTGCGCGAGTTCGGCAACGAACTCGACATCACCACGCAATTGGGCCTGCTCGCCTGGCTGTTGCTGCTGGCGGTGCCGCTGACGGTGCTCAAGAGCGGACTGCTGACGTTGCACAACGCCTCCGGCGGCGTGGTGGCATTCAATGCGTTGCGCCTGTTGGAATCCCTGGCGCCGCTGTTGTTGTTTCTCGCCTTGTTCTGGATGTGGAAAGACTCCGCGCTGGAAGCGGCGCTGATCAGTTGGCTGTCCGGCATTAGCCTGGTGGTGTTGGCGGGCTGGTTCTGGCTCAAACGCGATCAGCCGTTGAAATTGCAGTGGGACCGCGCCAGCCAGAACGAGCTGTTGCGCTACAGCGCCCGCAGCCATCCGGACCTGCTGTTCCAGCAAGTGATCCTGCGCTCCGATTACCTGTTCATCGGCGCGCTGCTCGGCAGCACCGCGCTCGGTCATTACGCCATGGCCAGCGCCGCTGCCGAGTTACTGCTGATCGTCCCGGAAGCGGTGACCACGCCACTAATGAAACGCCTGCTGCAACAGGAAGAGGGCATCGACAAAGTCACACCGCTGGCCCTGCGCCTGACCGCCACCGTGATGCTCGGCGCCTGCGTGACCATGGCCGTGATCGGCGAATGGCTGATCGTGACGCTGTTCGGCGTGGCCTATCAGCCCGCCTATCCCGCCTTGTTGGCGCTGCTGCCGGGCCTGTTGGGCCTGTGCTACGCGAGCATCCTGCGCCTGGACTTGCTGGGCAAAAACCGCCCCGGCACGATTTCGCTGTTGATGGGGCTCGGCGCCTTGCTCAACCTGGCGCTGAACCTGGTGTTGATTCCGGCTTACGGGATCGTCGGCGCGGCGGCGGCATCGTCCATCGCCTACGTCGCGGTAACCCTCGCGCTGCTGGTGATGTACTGCCGGTTGAGCGGCGTGCCGGTCTGGCAAACCCTGATCATCCTGCCCAGCGATGTAGCGCCGATGCTGCAAATGCTGCAACGGAAGTCGGCATGAAGCGCCTGGCCCTGCTGTTGAGTCTGGGCCTCTCACTGAGCGCCCACGCGGCGCCCATGCGTTGGGCCGATATTCGCGACGGCAGCCTGTACCTGCAACCGGATCGCCCCGACACCTTGACCATCCGATGGGCGCCGGCATGGCAGGCGGATGCCAACGAAGAGCGCCTGTACCTGCTCGATGGCCAAGGCAAACTTCAAGGCGAGCGCCTGATCGCCGCCAGTGAATCACGCGGCAGTCAGAGCTGGCCGCTGACGCCGAGTGCCTCCAGCTATCAACTGGAAATTCCGGGCTACAGCTTCCGTCGCTACCGGGTTGAACACGACGAAAGTACGGTGGCGCTGTTCGCCCCCGCCAAGGTGCATTTCAGCGCCGAAACCCACAATAACGATGAGCTGTACTTCAAAGTCGCGCCGGGTGAACACGCGGTGCTGGCCGGCAAATTCCACGGCGGTGTCAGCGCCCTGCAAGCGCAGCGCGTGGGCGACGGCAAACAAGTGGCGCTGGCGCTGAAACCGTATCGGGGCTACTGGCAGTTCGACAAGGTCGAGTTGCCCGTCGCCACCGAGCCACAGGTTTGGCGCCTGCGCCTGCAAGGCAGCGGCAAAGTGGCGTTCTGGCTCGACGGCACCGCCAACCTCTTCGCCCAGAACCCGCAGCAGCTCAAGCCCCTGCGCGAGGACGACGGTCAGGTCCGATTGACGTTGCACAACAAAGTGCTGGGGCCGACCCCGAACCTCGGCATCGCCCTGCCCTACGTCAAGGTGCCGGAATCGAGTTATGCGGTGCTCGATGCACTCAAGCCACAGGCGGGGACTTATTACAGTTTCGTCGACATCATGGCGAAGAACCCGCACTACGAAGACGCTTTCCGCCAGCTGTATCAGGACCGCTTCGGCATCACCCAGGACATTACGCTGTTGGCCGGGAGCCAGCGCCAGGCTGACCTGCGCGCCGACACCATGAGCAACGCCGGGCTCGACGCCTGGCTCGCCGCGACCCGTGCCCTGGGCGGCAAAGGCACGCATTACATCGGTTTTGCCGACGAGCCGAACCTTAACTACCCGGACTACGCCAACTACCAAAGCATCTTTAACAGCATGGCCCGGCAAGTGCGCAGCAACCCTGCCAATGCCAAGGCCGGCGTGCGCATTGCCATGCCCGCCAGTTCGCGGCTGGTCAACGGCCCGTTTGCCGACAACGCCGCCGACAAGCGCGGCATCGATTGGGCCAAGCGCTTACTGGCGGAATCCGGCGACAACATCGATGCCTTGGCCTGGCACGAATGGATGATTCGCGACCTGCTGGCGACACGGGTCTACCGTGACAGCGTGCGCCGCGCCGCCGAGCTGGTCGGCCTCGACGCCCAGGGTCGGCCGCGCAAAGCCTTGCTGCTGGACCAGACCAACATGTCCAGCGGTTCCAGCCTCAGTCCTTACGATCAGGAAACCGATTTCGCGTCGTTGTGGTGGGCTTCGGTCGTCATCAATTCGTCCCAGGACGGCTTGCTGGAGATGCTGAGCTGGTTCCAGGCCGCCGACGAACCGAACTACCCCAAAGGCATGTTGCGCGTGCTCGGCGAGAATTCCTTCGAGCTCAAGCCCGTAGGCATGGCCCATCAGTTCATCCGCGAGCAGTGGCTGCACGACGTGATGAGCCTGGACAATGACGCTTTCGAGGTCGACGTGCTGGCCATGGCCGAAGACCTCAAACGCAGTTTGCTGGGGGTCAACAAAGCAACGCGCTTGCAGCGTGTAGCCCTGACCGGAGTCCAGTGTCCTCTGGCCAACGGTTCATTACGTTACTTCGGCGCCGACAACCGTGCCCGCGACGCGCCATTCAAATGTCAGGACGGTCGCGTCAGCTTCGAGCTGCCAGGACGGACCCTGTTTAATCTAAGCTGGAGCGCCTCATGAATTGCCACGAATTGAATAGCGACGCCGGTCATTGGCCGCGCCCCGCATCACTCCACTTACGGCCCAGACCGTCAGGAGTCAATAACATGAGCGTTTTGCAGAGACTCAGCCGCCACATCAGACAAAAAGGCTTGCGCGCCACCCTCAAGAAAATCTGGAAGCACTACGTGTTTTCCCACGAAGAACTGTTGTGGATGGAGCGCGACCTGGTCAGTCCGGTGCCGCCGTACAAACTCAGGCCCTATCCACCGCTGGAGGTGGTCAGCATCACCCCGGAGAACGCCGTGGCCTTCACCCGTTACTTTGGCGACCGCGTGGACACCATGGCCGAACTGGCCCGAGAAGGTTACACCGGGCAGATGCACCTGGACGATCAGGGCAACGCCGTGGCCTTCATCTGGGGCGCGACACGCAACTACCACGACAAGCACTATTACGGCTGCTGGTTCCCGGTGAAAGAAGGCGAGTTCTTCGAATTCGGCGGCGAGCTGACCCGTGCTTATTGGGGCACTGCGCTCTCGATGGACCTGCAGACGGATTTGTGGAAAGCCATGCTGGCCCAGGGTTGCCACACGGTGGTGGATGTCTGTGAGTACCGCAATGTCCCGGCCCTCAAACTGCACATACGCACCGGCTACAAGGAACAAGGGCGGATCATGAACGTCTACGAGCTGTTTGGTCGTTGGCGCTTCTTCCGCGAAACCCATTACAGCGGCTCACGCCTGGATGCCTTTCGCAAACCGACGCGTGAACCTGCCCCGGCAGCGGTGACCTGACCCTATGGCAGCACGATTCGAATGGCGCACTTCACTGTGCGCCGCTGACTTCCCGGCAACGGCTTATGAAGCGTTGCGTCTGCGAGTGACGGACCACACGCCGTTCAACACCCTGGCCTGGATGCGCGCGTCCGAACAGGCACTGACCACCGGGCAACGCTTGCACGTGTTGCTCGGCTGGCATGGCAACGAACTGGTCTTGTGCCTGCCGTTGGTGGCCAGCGTCGAACGTTTCGGCCGGCTGCCGTTTCGCGTGCTGCATCACCTTGGCTATCCCCTCGCCGACCGTCTCGCGTTCCTCGCGAAAACGGACTCGGAGAATATCCGCAAAGCACTGATCGAAATCCGTCGACAGCTGCCCCATGCCCTGCTGCAACTCAACGAAATGTCGGAACCGGTCGGCGAAGAAAGCGCACTGACCGAGTGGATGACCCACAGTTCGACCGGTGAACGACGCCTTAGCTGTCGGGTGCCGGTGCACGTGATCAGCGACGCGGACCACCAGGAAATCTCCGGCGACCCGCGCTACAAACTGCGCCGCGCACGCAAACGCATCGCGGCGTGTGGCGCCCAGGTTCGGCGGATCACCCCCGACGCGTCGACCATGGGCCCGTTGTTGCAGGCCATCAGTGAAGTCGAAGCGGTCAGCTGGAAAGGTGATGAAGGCGTCGGGATTTTCGCCGACGAACGCCACCGACAATGGATGGACCGTGCCTTCACCGCTCTCGCCGAACAGGGTCTGGTGCGGGTCGTGGTGCTGGAACTGGACGGACGCTGTATCAGCTACCGCCTCGGGTTGCTGGAGCAGGGTCGACTGTACGATTACAACCTGGCGTTCCTGCCGCAATATGCCGATCTGGGCAGTGGTCGCGTGCTGCTCGAAGAGTGGATTCGCTGGGGCCTGGACGAGCACTGGCGCTGGATCGACGCCTCGCGGGTGAGCCTGGAAAACTCCAGCCATCAACTGCACGAACGCATGACCGGGCAACTGGAACACTGGCGCTGGAGTTTCTATTCCTGGCGCCCCAGCGGCCTTGCGTTGGGCCTGGCCCTGAGACTTTGGCAGTGGCTCAAACCCGGGCTGCAAAAACGGCGAGCCAAACGTGCAGCAGCGGCCGTTGCCGCCGCACCTGCCCCCGTCGCCGCGGTGGTTAAAGCTGTGGAGCCAACCGACAACAACAGGGAGAGCGGACATGCCTCGCCAAGTCATAGTCAACGCTGACGATTTCGGTCTTAGCCCGTGCGAAAACGCGGTGATCCTCGGTGCGTTCCAGGCCGGCGTGATCAGCTCCGCCACGGCCATGGCCAATATGCCGGCCTTCGAGGCGGCGTGCGTCATGGCCCAGCACCCGTTGCTCAAGGATCGGATCGGCCTGCATTTCAACCTCACCTACGGTCGCCCCTTGAGTCAGTCGATTTTGGCTCGATCGAACTTCTGCGACCGCAACGGGGTATTCGATCTCAACCTGCCCCGCCATCGCTTCTGGCTCAGTCGCCGGGACCGCGACGCGGTGCTGGAAGAGCTCAAGGCCCAATGGCAACGCTGCGTGGACAACGGCGTACGGCCCAGCCACATCGATTCCCATCAACACGTCCACAACATCTGGCCCATCGGCGAAATCGTCGCCCGCTTCGCCGCCAGCCAAGGGGTGGCGGTGCGCCTTGCGCGCAATCTGGGGCAAAACCTGAGTGTGCCCAAGCGCGTGTTCAAGACGTTGCTCAATAATCGTTTGCAGAGTCTGGCCGGTGTGACCGCGGATTATGTGTGCACCCCGGTGGACTTGCGCAATGAAGAAATGCCGACCGACGGACTGCTGGAAATCGTGGCTCATCCGACTCAGTTGGGCGCGGATTTCGGCGATGCCTACTTGCCGGCAGAAGAGTCGCTAACCCTTGTTCTAGAGCGGCGCCTTCACGGTGTACCGCGGGTTTCCTATGGCGCTGCCAGCAGCCATTTGATGACAGGCGAAGCAGCGCTCGAATGAGTTACATAAGTTGCAACATATTCTGAGCTGGCGCTTTGATATGAACTTTCAAGCTTGATCTATACACAACAAAAGCGTTTCCACCCACACCCTGGCTTAGGCTAAGGAGAGCGTCATGAGCATCATCGAAAAGCTTCGCGAACGCATAAAACAAAAGGGCCTGAGCCGCACGTTCAACACGCTGTGGAAACGCTACGTGTTCTTCCACTGGGAGCTTTTATGGATGGAACGCGACCTGATCAGCCCGGTAGCACCGCACAAACTGCGCCCCTATTCGGGTTTGCGCCAGGTGACCATTACCCCGGAAAACGCCATCGCTTTCAGCAAGCATTTTGGTGACCGCGTCCAGACCATGGCCGAACTCGCCACCGAGGGTCACACCGGGCACATGTATCTGGACGAAGAAGGCCACGCTATTGCGTTCATCTGGGGCAGCACCCGCGACTACCACGACCGTCACTATTACGGCTGCTGGTTCCCGGTCAAACCTGGTGAGTTCTTCGAGTTCGGCGGCGAAATGACCCGCGCCTACTTCGGCACCAGCCTGTCGGTGGATGCTCAGGTAGACCTCTGGGCGGCAATGGCGGCCCAGGGCTGCCACAAGGTGGTGGACGTCTGCGAAACCCACAACGTCCCTGCCCTGAAGCTGCACATCCGCATGGGCTATCACGAACAGGGTCGCGTCACCCACGTCTACGGCCTGTTCGGCCGCTGGCGGTTCTACCGCGAAACCCGCTACACCGGCTCAAGGCTTGATCCGCTGCGCAAACCCGGACGGCCGGTGGTGACGGGGGCGGCGAACGCCTGATTACTGATAGAGGACCGAGTTGCGGCCTTCGCGAGCAGGCTCGCTCCTACAGGAGATCTCCAGCGCACACAGCATTTGTGTTCGACGGGATTCAAATGTAGGAGTGAGCCTGCTCGCGATGGCGGTGGGACATTCAGCGTTGATGTGACTGACAGATAGCTATCGCGAGCAGGCTCACTCCCACAGGGGATCTTCAGCGCACACAGCATTTGTGTTCGACGGGAATCAAATGTGGGAGCGGGCTTGCTCGCGAAGACGGTGGCACATTCAGCATTAATGTGACTGACAGATCGCTTTCGCGAGCAAGCCCGCTCCCACAGTAGATCTTCAGCGCACACGGCATTTGTGTTCGACGACGATCAAATGTAGGAGTGAGCCTGCTCGCGATGGCGGTGTTACATCCAACATCGATGTGACTGATAAATCGCTTTCGCGAGCAAGCCCGCTCCCACAGGAGATCTTCAGCGCACACGGGATTTGTGTTCGACGGGATTCAAATGTAGGAGTGAGCCTGCTCGCGATAGCGGTGGGACATTCAGCATCGATGTGCCTGATAAATTGCTATCGCGAGCAGGCTCGCTCCCACAGTAGATCTTCAGCGCACACGGGATTTGTGTTCGACGACGATCAAATGTGGGAGCAAGCTTGCTCCGGGCGGCGTTCCGACGATGGCGTCAGTGGGAGCGACACTTTTCTTAGCGCTTCTCCACCACCAACGTAAAACACATCGGCAACTGCGCCGTCTGCTTCTCATACCGGTCGTAGAGTTCCTCGCGGTTGGAATGCGGGTACTCCTTGAAGTGGCTGATCTGCAGCCCCGCCTCGATGGCGGCGGTGAAGATTGCGCCCAGGGTGTGGACGAACCAGTAGGACGACGCGGCCTGCTGGTCGACTTTGCCTTCGTAGACGATCGGCTGATCCTGCACGAACGGCTCGCGGCGAATTTTGTGGGCAGACCGCAACACGTGTCATTTGATGACCAAATCACTCTTTAAACCGTCTCGTCTGTATCAATGTCTTGCTTTGCTGATCGCAGAATGGTCTGAAGCTTATTGACGACGTCTTTTAGAGTTTTTTCTACGTCCGGAGATTCTTCACGTGTTCTAAGTTCGAGCATGAGAGCCAATAATTCATCATGTAAGCGATCAGCTGCATGCAATCGCGCAATGGCGCGGTCAACACCTCCCCATACGTCAATTTCACCCCACACAATATCAATATAATGCCACAAACTTTGAACACTCTTATGACCAGTTTTAACAGCGACACGTTTGAGTATGGACTCATAATCGCTATCAGTCATTAAGCGTCTTGACTTACCCGCCCCCTTCATAAACTCCTTAAGATGAACCATCACCTCCAATGTAATGAATCGGTGTCGAAACATACTAAAACAGGCTTGATGATCCTGATACCCTGCAGCTATTACTAGCCGTTTAAAGTCACTTTCTAGCGAAACTTTTTGAATGGGCCGCCCATCAGTTGTTAAAAACAATGCATCATTGCTGGAACCCTCATAGTTGTGCTGCAACAAAACGCCCAAATACTTATCCCTGGCTGTGAGATATCGCTGAAAGGTTGCAGCATCTTTTAAGGTAATTGGAAAGCTGCGCAGTGGCGCAATCTCTCTACGCCGTTTCTTCGTTGGAATATATATTGCTTTAGCGTGTAAAATCTTCAGATGCAATTCAACACTGATTTCAATCATTTCGCTAGGGCGTAAACCGGTCCTTTTCATCAACCAAATCATAAAGTGTCTGCGAGATTTTATATACTCCAATCTAGCAAGCTTTAGAGGAGAAAGCGCAGAGGAAATGTGAAGCGACGTATGAAATTGCCGATTTGGCAAACTCATAGTATCAACCAAACTTTCAATACCTTCAATCAGTTCAATTGAAATTGGACGCTTTGGCTCCCGACTCTCACTAACGGGCATTGCGCGATGCCAATAGCCACACCCACCAAATATCACTTTACTGCGCTTACTTATGGCGCCACTTCTAATTAATTCAACAATTATTCGTGGTGACTGCTCGATTGTTCCGATAAGCGGTTGAGCCGACACTAATACAAAATTCTTCTGACACCAAAAAAGAAAATGAATAACTCTCCTAAAAATCGATATTACGGTATTCTTATTTCTAACACTCCTATTTTTATCAGACTTACACTTCTCCTTCTGTAGCAGCTCCGAAAAATCGAAAAAGTGACCATCCGAAAGATCAAAAATACTGACATTATTCTTAAAACAGTAACGAACCAAGTGAGAAAGCAGCGAAGCATATGTCTTTAATGAGTCCCCCGTAGTCGAATAAGCCACGGACAACAAATACATATTTACCAATTCACAAGGACGGCCATCAGGCCAGTACATAAAAGGAAAACGATCTACGTGCTCATATATTATTCGACCGCTATCAAATGCAGGAGAACTGCTAAAAGGAACACGCACAGATAACAAATTAAACAACTGCCCCCGTATCATTCATTTCGCCCCCCAGCCAACATTACAAGCACACCTAAATCGGTGTTATTGGAAGAAGCTGGTGGATCAAAGAGCTTGCCAAATTTAGCATTATGACCATGTAGGATTTTAAGAAGCCGTATTTTTGCCATTTCATCTATCTCACCATCTTTCAGCAGATTATTGACCTTACCTAGCAAATCAATATATGCCTTTGAGCGAAATATACTTTGCAACTGAACCCCGCGCAACTTCTCCGTCTGCTCTTTAATAACATCAGCCTGACGCGAAGATTCACTATCAGTACTCCTCGAACAGGAACGTTGCTTTATTGATTTATATAACTGTAGCCGAAGACTATCAAAATACGCAAACCCATCAGAATAACCTTTTTGACTGGAGAACAGTTCGTTTGCGAGCTTCTTCATAGTATTCAATGCAATTGAAGTTATTGACTTATTCGGTATTGCAAGAGCCGCAAACCCTCTCTGGCTCGAGATCTTTTCTTGGACACATAACTCCAACATCTCTGGATTATCAATACCTGCCAACAACCACTCACGTCTAGCCCGAACGTTCTCCATATTTTTTAATTTTTTTCGATACGCTCCCTTTTTATTCATCTCGTAGTCTCTCTAAGTACAAAGGAGACATTAACCCCAACTACCTCGTTATCATCATCAAATACGGAATGAGGTTCAAGAAGGAATCCACCATCATTACGAAGAGTAGATATATAATCAATCCACTCAAACTCGGAAATCATCGAAAGTGAGGCAATATTAAAATGTGACAAAACAATTTCATAAAGTTCATGAAGCCCATGTTCCACTTCACAACCTTGACCCTTGCAGGACTCCAATACACGAAGGCGCTCAATAGCATACTCAGCTTCTAAAGCAGGTAGCTCCTCACCTGGAAACTCACGTTCTATGTAAGCGTAAATATGATTAATGTTAGCATGTCCTGCAATCCAGCGTGCAGCGTCTAACACATCAAAGCGACCAGACCAAAACAACAGCAAAAGAAACCATTTACGCATCTCATGGATACGTACGTACCAACGACGTCCAAGGCCATCTGGGTCCAGTGCGACATAGTCACAGAAAATGTCAATATGCATATTTAGTAGATATGTATCGGCTTTTTTTGCACCCTGCCCATGCAGCTTCGGCAAGTAAAACAAATTGTTTGCGATTTTCCGTTTTTCATTGAACAACTCAACTAAAGCGGAACCCAACTTTTGCAGCAATTTTACTGCTTTAGCAGCAATCACCGGAATTGGCATACAGGACTCTAGATGAGTAGCCCCTACATTTCTTTTACCCAATGAAAAATTCAAATGATACCCATCACTATTATGATGCAAGCAGTTTCTCTTGAGATGTTTAAGTTCATCCGCTCTAGAAGGCTTCATCATCGCGATGCATATGATGCAAGCACCAATCAACACACGAAGCATTTGAGTTAAAGTTGGTTGTTTTCGAAACAAATCGAAGTCGATTACACTCATTATCTGAAAATCTTTAATTCCTAGAGCTTCAGCAATTGGCTTAACATCCCCCCTATCCTTTATAACAAACCGCTTCGCAAGCTTATTGCATTTTTTGTTCAGCATTTCAACGTTTTTATCAAACCTGCCTTTAGGCCTGGTGGGACCCATTGCAAGATAATAATCAACGATTGACTCTCCATACACATGCACAAAACGAAATGCCTCGTTTAAGTAATTGAAACCCACATCCATCGGAATGAACGAATGATGGCTCCCAAGTTTGGTGGATTTTAATACCGAATTTTCAGCCTCTCTGACGGAAACTATACATGGATCTGGTAATAAATCAGGCGAATGGCGATGGGTTGCAAAAATCACGTTGAGATTTGTGCATACTGAATGTAGCGCTGACTCGGAACTGGGCTCAATAGGCGCTCGAATGGGCCTAACCTTTTGACTTGGAAACTCTGTCTTTTGATGTATTTTTAATAATAATGGTCCATCATTTAAATCAGGCTCAAACTGTCTGCAAAAAACGCTGAACTTTAGAGATCCACTTGAAATTACAGAGACACTCTCTCCAAGTATTTCGGCAAGCAGTCCTCGCTTCAAATATCGCTTGCCAGAATTAGGGCCACTCACAGGCTTAGAGTAAAATTTATTATCCTCCAGCCATTTAACTATTTCCTCACGTAGAGAAATAGGTAAATCATATAATGTTTCATTCAATTCATCAGGGCATGCTTTTCCAAAAACACGCACATATAGATATGCAAGCAATCGTTCAGGCACTTTTCGAGCAACAACCCAACCGCCTTCAGAAAAGCTGGAAAGCAGTACATTGATGTCTTCCTGCTCCAGTAATTTAAATCCATATTCCGACGGTCTAAAAAGCTCCTCATGCAATACAAGCCAACTAGTCAATTGTAATAGAACCGCAACAACCGCTCTCCAGGGCTTTACGGCATATTCACCATTGACAAATCCAGAACGAACCAAATAAGCGATCCGACGATTCAAATCCAATAACTTGGAGAACTTTGGATCTGACAACCTCTCTCCATTAGGCAACACTACATCCCAGTTTACTACCACTACGTTTTTCCACGTGCCATTCACTTTTTCCTCTCGCCCGTGATTTGTTGTTATCCACACTAAATCAGTAAACTCAGAAAGTAACCAAGCAGCCTTGTAACTACCTTCATACGGGCGGGCCAACTGTTTTGCAGTATCTAGCGACCTCAGAATAATTTCTCTATCTTCATCACTAAAAATGTCATCTACCGAAGGAGTTGGCAATCGACTAAACCCAGAAAAAAAACTTCTCATTACATTGCCCACTCAGAAAAAATGGAAAGCTTAATTTTTTCACCAATCTCTTTCTGCATGTCAAACGCTTCCATATGAACTCGCCTCAACATCGATAAATCCATTAATTCACTTAAATCAGCTGACACCTTCTCATTTTCGCATGCATGCCTTAGTAGCCTAGCCAAATCCACAAACTGAAGAGGAGCTAACCCTGATACAGGATCAATTTCCGCCATTTCACTTTCATTCATGTTCCTCGATACAAGCTCGCTAAACGCGTATAAGTAACCCAAACTAGTTGCCGACAAACGAATATTTAAGACACTAGCACCTACCTCTATTTTTTTCTCGACAGCTGGTTTAGAAGTTGAATTTATCCTGAAATTCAACTCTGCAGCCAGAGGGCTACTATTTGGTGGATACTCAAAAATCAATTGAGATACAAAATTTTGCAGATCTGCAATTTTCGAAAAATCAGTAATTTCAAGTAAATAGTCCTCGCCATATGCGGCAACAACAATCAACGTATTCTGAAACCTTCTAATAATTCGCCTATTCCAGGCCTGTAGGAGAGCAGCGGGAAGATAATTTTCGATTACAACCTTATAACTATTCCCTAACCTTCGACTCATTTCCATGACCGACCCAGTCTCGAACCAACGAATAACACCCATGGTGGTTCTTATACGACGAAAGTCAAATGCACCTGAAATAAGCCCTGCAGAAGCAAGGTCAGGATATAGGTTCTTCAAACTATAGCTGACTTTTGATGCTAGAAAATGTGTGACTTTATCAATCACACCTAACTTACCTTCTCCTAACTGCCCCAAAAAAAGGTAACGCCATCCCTTGTCGCCACTTTGCTCCATGATCTTTCTAATAGGTGCTGTCCACCTTACTATTTGCTTTAGTAACTTTTGCGATAACGGTGTAAGTACCACATATTTTCGCTGTCCCGCCCTAGGCTTATCAACACTAAAAACGGAAGAACCATCAACATCAGTCATTAAAATATGGTACTTCCCTCTAGTATTTAATAATTTGGCGCTTTGTAACGATGTTGAAGTGAATTCTGGGTGCTCAATTGTTAAGAGACAGCAAACTGCAGCAACATCTACTGGAGTAAGAATCCCAATGAACCTAGTGTACTGTGCGCGCAGTGATAGTTTTTTGAATGCGTCGATCGGCATAGCCGTGCATTGCGTCAAAGCTTCGAAGTCAACACTATCAAGTACTTTTTCCGTAAAAAAACTATAAGACTTTAGAATTTTACTTGAGATGCATTCTTTATTCTCACCAACTTTAAGTAACTGTCTAATAAAAGAAATTTTCCAATAACAACTTTTCTCACAAAGAGAATTTTGAGACAACAGTTCTATTCGCCCCACTTCCATACTCTCAGTAAAATATGGCTGCACTAGAATGCCACTCAATGGGCCAGATTTTTTTTTCATTTCAAGCTCAGCACATACCTCTCCGTCTACCATGAGGTTGTTCCAATGCTCGAGACAAACCTGCTTTATAAGGTCAATTGATTTTTTGCAATCCCTATGCACTGAATCTAAGTACTCGTCGTCGGCTTGCGCAAAATTTACATTTACCGTTAGTTTTTGTATCTGTTTCGATGCTGGCAACGGCTCTGCTTGTGTTTCCCCCAACAGAAATTTATTGCTCTCATCGTTAGTCTTTTTTCTGTCGATGGATGGAATTAACAATCCGATGGGGATGGCCCCCTCAGTAGTCCAAAACAAAAACGTATTTCGTATCACACCAGTCCAACACTGAAATCGAGTTTTTGGCGAAGATTGAGAACAAGTAGTATCTGTTAAATAAAATTTGAAAAAATCCAACACAAATGACTGCCACTCGTTTGAGTTTTTTGGAAACCTGACACCAGTCGTAACGAAATAATCCAACAACGGCTTTAGAAAAAAACTGAGGTATGTGGCATTGGAACTATCTAATCGCCCAATCCTGGATTTACATATCAACTCGCAAACCATGCTTATTTCATCCAACGCAAGTACAGAGCCGGCAAATGAAAATTTCCTATATACTAGACTGTCTTTAGCTGGGTGCTCTATATAAAAAACTATGCAACAATCTAAAATCTTATAATTCATTTCAAGACTCCTGAAATACCAGACAAACAATAAAGAATTTTATTCTTATCAGCAGGACAATCCGTCTAGCAAAGCCTTCATGCGCGCTGAAATATTTCACGCCAATTAAAATTATAAAAAATATATACTCGTATTTCATCAACCGATGTTTGGAGGTTAATGGCACATTAACCTCACCTTTTGAATAAACCCTGTACCGTGAGGAGGATTGGCAAACGATTGATCTGCTCTTGAAAAAAACTTTTCGTGTGATTTTCTTCAATGCGGAACAAATCACGTAGACACAAACAATGGCATCGGACACGCGAAGTTCAATTGCGGCCGATGATGAAAAAAAGATATGGGCGGTTAAGTTGAGATTTTTCACATGCATAGTCGTGCTCCCGACAATATTAGTCGTTTGCACAGCTATGGTCGCTTCACGCGTTATGCTGATAGACGAGTCATTAACTGTGATCCATGAGGCTACGCTGGCCCAATTGCAGGCTAGTCAACATAGGGATAAATTTCAACATGAGCTGCAGGTTGTATCTATTACGTAGCGAAATATTCGACTGATCTATTTTTTATTCTTTATTTTTCAGTCAGTTGCAAAAGCCAGGTTTCAATTTCGGACCAGCAATGTACGACAAGCGGTTTGTGATCCACCGAAGCAACGTTTCAATCAATGAAAAACCACTCAAACCAAGGTGCCAAGGGCCAAGGGCCAAGTGCCAAGGTAGTTTTTTGCATGAATGTTTTGAACCTAACGGTCGATCGGGAGCGAATTTGCTGGATGGCTGAGCCTCTCGGTGGTTTCGCCAACGCTGTTAGGGCTTGGGAATGGATAAACAACACATCAGAAAACGGCCAGCAGTTGCTGGCGATAATTTTTCGAGAAGCTTATTTGATAAGTAGATACATAGGCCAGATTCCCCGGCGGTACAAACTTCTGCGCTGTAGTGGTAGGCACCGAGTTGAATGGCTCTTTCAGCTCACCTTGCATCGAACTGTCCAATTCCCCCTCTGTTGACCAAGCCTCAATTGCAGTTGCACCTACAGCGCACACTACAGCCAAATCGTCCGGTAGATCATCGGCGATACGCTGAGAAAATCGCTTCAGTGTCGGCTCCGCCAAGACGAACAACCAAGCTTGATCGTCAATCTCGCCCACGCGTCGAAGGACTCTTCCCAAGACCTGACGGTAATGCAGTTCAGTACGAATTCGACTGAGATAGCAGCATATCTGGAGCCGAGGGATATCAGTCCCCTCGCTGATCATTCCCACCGCAACAATCCATCGGCAGTCGCTATTTTTAAACCCGTTGATGACCTTCTGTGCGTCTGGCGTCCTGGTAGTCACGACTTGAAAACTTTCGCCCTTGCCCTTTAGCGCCAAAGCAACCTGGTGAGCATGTTCAATATTTGTAGCAACAACCAATCCCGCGGCATTCGGTTTGAGTATTCGTACTTCATCGAGTTTCTTGCTTCCCAGATCAAGCAATTGGTTCAGCGCGTCCTCATGACGAATTAAGTCCTCATATGAAACCGGAGATTCGCGCAATAGCTTAGCGATGCTGGGAAAAAGTTTAACTGTACTGTCGTTTACAAAATTTTCCTTGAGTCTCAGCATCTGGTTATCTAAGAGAACGATGCGAGGTGACCGGCAAACGCCGTCGGAAATGGCTTCTTTAAGGCCATAGCGATAGTCGCAAATCAATCGCCCCTCCGGATTGGAGTAACGAGCCAGAGCAATGCCTCTATCATCCGAGCGCCATGGTGTGCCCGATAGCGCCAAGGTAAAGGCAGCGCGATCCTGCATTTTTAAAAGAATTTTTTGACCCCAAGCATTGCTCAACAGCGGATCGTATCCTGAGCAGTGATGGATCTCGTCGAATACTGCGAACACGCGGTAGTCATCGAAAAGCCTCCAGAAGGCTTCATCCTGGTGTTCCATCGCTTGATAGGTACTCGCGGCTCCTACGGCACCGATAAGCCCATCCAGACGTTTCCCAAGTACAGCCGAGAAAGTCGAGCGAAAGCCGTCGACGACTTGGCAAGACGGAGCGAAACACAGCACGAGATCAATCTTGCCTTGCTCCAACAGTTGTCGAGCCAGCTCTGCGGCCATTCGTGTCTTCCCGGCCCCGGGAGTGGCTTGACAGAAGAAGTGCGGCGTTGTGGTGTAGTGCTCCAGCGCTATTTCAACGCATTGGCTCTGCCATTTTCTCGGCGATGCTTTCATCGTGCGGACATGACTGTCTTGAGCGTCTTTTCGACCGCTCGGAGATGCCCTAGAAGACGAGAGCTTCGGTCTCGAGCTTCGAGATAATCACCTTCGACTTGGTCCTTCAGGTGCGGCATTTCGTCGAGCAGTTGCTTATAGCGCTCCGTTTCTCCCATGGAAGAAAGGAAGTCGAGCCGAATCTCTTTGAGTATGGATTCCAGGTGTTTGACCACATCTGGCCCAGGCTTCTCTGAGTCGATGCTTTGTGCGGGTTGATGCAGCGGTTTATTCACCGATTTGACACTGTTCTCGTACCCATTATCGATGAGCTCCACCTGTAGATTCGCTGGAATACCCTGCCAGTGATAGATCTGACCCCGCTTTTGTCGTTTTTCATCCTGAATAACCCATCCGGTACGCAGCATCCGTCTGATCTGCTCATAGACATATCTGCGCAGGTCGCTGCTGTTGAACGTAATACCCGCTAGGCGAGTAGCGTAAGCATTACGTAAGTCGTTGGTCGTAAATTGGCGTAGGTGCCCCTGCTGAAACAGGTCGTAGAGACGCCTGTCGAAGATGAATGAATCGGGTTTCATGCAGGCACCTGGAAGGGAAATTCGCGGAACGGTCAAAATGCGGATTATAGTCCGTGGCCGATTCATCCGCAAACGCAAGATAGTGCCGCCTCAGTGGAGACCGAGGCGGATATGCATCAGCTTGCAAAGGCGTTGGGCGAAAGAATACGGACACAACGGAAAGCCAAAGGCTTTTCCCAAGATGCGTTGGCGCACTCCTGCACTGTCGATCGTAGCTATATGGGGCGTATTGAGCGCGGCGAAGTGAATATCACCGTAGAGAAGCTATATCGCATAGCCAACGTCCTGGAATGCGAGCCTCAGTACCTCTTGCCTGAAACGCTTTCTCTCCACGAGTTGGATTCTGATCTGGCGGCAAGAGACTGACCCGAATTAGCCGGCACTAATTGACCAGAATTGACAAATTACTGATTGAAATGCGCAGCGTCACTTAACAAGCGCCGGCATGGTCCCTATCCAGCTCGCAAACCGGCCATGAGTTTTCACTACGATTGGAATTCTTTTCATTAAGAATGGAACCAGCCAACCATAGCCAGCCGTGTCGCGAAAACCTTAAACACCAACGTGGGCGTCGTTTGTGAAAGGTTTTATGTCGTGAAGCCGGGCAGTTGCTAGAAGAGTTTCCACGGAGTGGCGCTGAACAGCCGCACTCCGAAGCAAACCTCCGGCTTGGCAACACTTTTGCCCTGCAGTTAGCATCGCTCAAGCATCAAGCGTATTGGCGAAGCTACCGGCCTCGGCACTGCGCACAAAGCATTCGATACACCTGAAGGTTTCCATAGACGTCACTATAAACTTTTGGTTTACGCAGCCTATTGCAATTAGTACCACCCTACCCTTCAGTGGTCATTAGAAAATAAAATGGAGCCATTAGATCTTACACCGAACCTTCGTTAGCATTTTCCACGGTGCCGCTTAGAATGAAAAACACCTCAGTGGTAACGGCACTGAATTCGATGCGTGTAGGTCACTTAGTGTGTTAACAACTCACTTCGATTGAGATATATTTTTGCTCGCTCGTGATCTGGGCCCACCAAAATTTTCTTCATTGATAGCCCAATTACCTCGCTTGGGTGATTTATTAAGCTTTCGCACAATAATGCCTCCCCAGATAAACAAATCATTCATCTTCCACGAGTCCGATAGCAAACTACGTCCAGGACATTAGTGGGTATTCACTCACGTTAACTTCTTCGTCTCACACCGTCCACAAAACAAGGCGATCGTCTTTTTAAAGAAAGCCCCTGACTAGTTCAGGCCATAAATTCCAGTCGCATTATGCCAGACGCCAAGGTCGGCCTATTTGAGTTGGCGTCATGGACGTCACCAGGCAAATTCTGCCGCATATGCGCCAGCGTGGAGCGGGAGTCATTATTAATGTGAGCTCCGGCGCTGGAGTGTTCGGTCTACCGATGATTTCGATCTACACCGCCAGCAAATTCGCCTTGGAAGGATTCTCCGAATCGTTGTCATATGAACTGGCGTCACAAGGCATCGTGGTGAAAATAGTCGAGCCCGGTGGAGTCATCAGCACTGAATTTGGCACCCGTTCGGCAAACGAAGTAGCACAACTGACTACGCCAACTGATTACGACGGTTTTATCAGCCATACATCAAAGGTATTCGAAGGCCTGCGTGGACAGCGCCTGGCAACGTCAGAAGACGTGGCGCAGGTGATTGTCGACGCTGCAAGCGATGGCAGCGATCGTTTGCGTTATCTCGCGACGCAGGACATCGAACCGCTGGTGCTGGCGCGCCGTGAAACCTCAGAAGAGTCTTACATGACCCTGATGCGCGGGAAGTTTGGGTTGGGGTTTCGCTGAACCAAATACCACTTCGCCTTCGCAGGCGGGAACAATCCGTTTTATCACTGGCTATCATTGAATACCTGCCCCACTAGCAGTTTCAAGCGAGCTGTCGCCCTGCCTTGTAAAAGAGCTAAAAATATCGAATCCACCAGCTCAGGTCCTGAAGGAAGTCGCAGGTGTTATCACAAAGCTCTAATTCGTCTGCCATGGCGCGCTTGCCAGCTCAATTGGTCCATCCGTCTATCATCGCCATGAGCCCTCTCTGGCAAAATCGGAGGCGTGACTTCGCATCCAGATCTCGATCAATTAAACCCTGAAGGGTGGCCAAGTTCGCCGACCATCTCCCGCTGTATTAGCAAGAGAAAGTCTTTGGTCGCGCCGGGTTGCCCATCTCCCGTTCGACGTTGGTACGGTGGGCGGGCAACTTCGGCGTGCAATTACAGCCGCTGGTTAATGCGCTCCGTGCTCACGCACGGCGTCGTCCACGCCGACGTAACTCCGGTCCAGATACTGACGCTTGGCGCGAAGAAGACTCATCGTGCGTACCTCTGGCCGTATTCCACCAGCCAGTTCTCCTATTTGGCGCCGGTCGTTTACGACTTCAGCCCTAGTCGTGTCAGCGTCCGACTTTGCTACAACGTGAACCTTACCACCATGTCATTCAGATCCACCGTCAGTTTCGATAACCCCGCGCTGGCTTTAGATGTTTGAACCGCGCCCCCCGTGGATTGGTGGGACAGGTCACGAATGTTCACAAGACTGCGGTCGACCTCCCGCGCGACCAATGCTTGTTGCTCGGTAGCGCTGGCTATCATCAGGTTACGCGCAGTGATTTGTGCCGTGGCGTGGGTAATCTGATTCAGTACTTCGCCGGCGGCGCGTGCGCGGATCAGTGTTTGATCGGCCTGCTGTGTGCTTCTCGCTAACGCCTCCACCGTTTCACGAGTGGCGGTATGGACACTGGCAATGATGTCTTCAATTTCTTGAGTGGAAGATTGTGTCCGTTGTGCCAAAGAGCGTACCTCGTCGGCCACCACAGCGAATCCTCGGCCGGCGTCTCCGGCGCGCGCAGCCTCAATGGCGGCATTCAGCGCGAGCAGATTAGTCTGTTCTGCAACCCCGCGAATCACGTCCAGCACTTTGCTGATGCTTTGAGTGTGATTCGATAGGCTATCGGCCCGCTTAGTTGCATTCAATAGCCCACTGACAAGGTTTTGCGTCAAGGTTACTGTTTCAGCGACCTGCTGGTGTCCCTTGATGGTTTCCTGGCTCGACGCTTCGGATAGCTCTGAGGTGCTAACCGCATTATTAGCTACCTCGTCCACTGCGCTACTCATTTGCGTGACTGCGGTGGCCGCCAGCTCAATCTCATCACGCTGACGTTGCAAACTGCGCGTGCTTTTATCCACTACGCAGTTCATTTCTGCGGTAGCAGCGGCCAATTGGGTAGACGAATCAGCGATGCCCTGAATCGTCGAACGCAAAATTCCTTGCATCTTGGCCATGGCTTTGAGCAGTGATGCCGGCTCATCATTTCCGACGACTGTAATGGGAGTCCCCAAATCGCCTCCGGCAATAGTATTGGCCACGGCTAGTGCTTGTTTAATCGGCGTAGTAATGCTTCTGCTTAATTGCCAAGCAATAAACACTAATAGCATCATCGTAATAACAAGAGACACTATGACTATTGAGGAAACTTGACTGTAGCCCCTCGACGCCTCGAGGGCTGCCATATCTGCGCCCTTTTGATTTTGCTCTCGGAGAGCAGTAAGCTTAGCATCTAGTTGATCACCGAAATTTCGCGATATTTTTGCAGTTTCGTTAGTATCTTCGTCAACCGAGACTGTTTGAATCAACGCTGAAAGCTGGCTTACAATAACCAAATACTTAGTAAATGACACACGTATATCTTCGATTAACGTATCTTGCTCCGCCGACGCGTACGCAGACTTGAGTTTAGGGAATATCTCTTCGGCACGCTGCTGTTCTTCAGCAATAATACGCCTACTCTCCTCGTGTAATTTTTCATCATTAGTACTGCGCATGCGTTGGTTCTGAATACGAATATTGGCGATGCTGGCGCTTAAGTTTTGAGCATCAACCAAAGCGGGGATCCAGTGTTCATTAAATTTTTCTGACGTGCTATACAGAATATGCATTTGTGCCAAGCTGAAAACCCCATTAAATAACAACAGGACTGCAACAATACCAAATCCGATAGCTGCCCTTGGGGCAATTCCTATATTTCTAATATTCAATGGATAGCTCCTGAAAAATTGACGCCCTTTTCTATTAAGGACAGTCATTAACTGTTTTTCATGGTGTACAAATCATACAGCCGACCAGTCGGGCAAAGTGTATTGAGCCGGAGCAGATTTTCGCAATTTAACCTAAAACGATTTAGTGCCGATTGATTTTGCGCAAGCCTCCTTAAACTTCACAACGCCCCCTAATAAAAGCTTTGATAGCCTTTTGCGAATCCACACCTTACCTTTCCCAATACCTGTTTTAATTATTAGGCAAATCCAAACGGCACTCCAACGTAATCGGAATGACCTTTAGCACCTCAAATTAAACACAGAATTCGCTGACGCAGAGATGGTGATAAAGGTCGTCGCCGCGATTTCAAATTTGACTCGCCAGTAATCAAAAACAGTTGAGTGAGTAAGCCAACAATCAAGCTATGCGCCTCCATCGCAAGGTGTGTTTGCTGCTTACGCATCAAATCCCTGCCTTCTGAGAAGACCTACTCACACAGCTCGTCAGCACGGATGACAACGCCGCATCCATGCTGGAACGCCGAGATGGAACATGGGTTAGCATTACAATTTCCCGATCGTAGTCACGATCGCCAACAGGCGTCATTGCACAGCAGTAGGCGAAATGCTCAAGGCCATGCCAGCGAGGTACGAGGCTTACGCCGACACCTTGTGCGACCAGCATCGCAATGGTCTCTAGACCGTCTAGCTCTAGCAACGAACTCAGGGGGAGGCCTCTGTCTTTCAAATACTGCTCACCTCTCATGCCTCCCCAAGACAGCGGGTCATAATGTATGTAAGGATTGGTCCGTGGGCATTCTTCAATACCCTGTAATGGCTCATCCTCAGAAAGCAGGATCAGCTCTTCCCGGAGCAGGGACTGGCTGTGCACTGTTTTCGGAAGCACAAATGATGGGGCAACCAGGATGGCAGCGTCCAACTCATCGGCCAACAGCTGTTGAAAGACGCCTGTGAAAGTACCGGGGTGAAAAATAGGTTTGATGCGTGCGGCCTCTTGAGTTAGCGAGCGCAATACCCCCGGCAGGACTCCAGTCAGGACCGTTGAATTGGCGCCTATACGATAGGGGCCAGTCAATCCCGAAGCATCGGCATCTCCCGCCAGTGCATTGACCTCCAACAGAATTTTTTTCGCGCGTGGCAGCAGGGCCAGGCATGCCTCTGTCGGGGTCGACAGATTGCCAACTCTTAATAGCAGGGGCACACCCAACTGACGTCCCAGTGCTTTGATGCGCTGGCTAGTGCCTTTGCCTGCCCTCACTCACCAAAAACCTGCGAAACCGAAAGCAGCGGATAGTGCGCTGGATAGGGCAACGTCGCCACGCCACTCTCAACTGCGGCTTTGGCAACGGCTGCGGACACTTCAGTGATCAGACGTGCATCCATGGGCTTAGGCAAAATGTAGTCACGGCCGAACGAAAACTGCGTGCCGCCATAAGCTTCACTAACATCAGCGGGCACCGGTTGCTTCGCCAGCTCCCGCAGCGCATGGGTGGCGGCAACCTTCATCTCCTCATTGATGATGCGCGCCCTGACGTCTAGTGCTCCACGAAATATGAAAGGGAAACCCAATACATTGTTGACCTGATTCGGGTAGTCGGAACGACCGGTCGCGATGATCAGATCAGGCCGGGCGGCGCGGGCCAGTTGAGGGTCTATCTCCGGATCAGGATTGGAGCAGGCAAAAACAATTGGGTCCCGAGCCATTCGTTTGAGTGCCTCGACGGATAACAGATTTGCACCAGACAAACCGACAAACACGTCGGCCCCTTCTAGCGCTTGCTCCAGAGTACGAATATCGCCTCCTTGAGCGAACATCGCCTTGTATTCGCTCAAGCCATCACGCCCGGTATGGATCACACCTTGGCGATCAACCATAAAAATGTTCTCTAGAGCTGCGCCCAGACTTAGCAAGAGCTTCATGCAGGATATAGCGGCAGCACCCGCGCCCAGGCAGACAATCCTCGCATCCGCGATGGATTTGCCAACGATTTCCAGCGCGTTAAGGATGGCAGCGGCAGTAACAATGGCCGTGCCATGCTGATCGTCATGGAATATTGGGATGTCGCACTGGTCGATTAGAGCTCGTTCGATTTCAAAGCACTCTGGTGCTTTGATGTCTTCAAGATTGATACCGCCGAACGTGATGGAGATCCGTTTGACCGTATCGATAAAAGCTTGAGTACTTTCAGCCTCGATTTCGATATCGAATACATCAATTCCAGCAAAGCGTTTGAATAGCACGCCCTTCCCTTCCATCACAGGCTTGGAGGCCAGCGGGCCAAGGTTCCCGAGGCCCAGTATCGCAGTACCGTCACTGATGACCGCCACCAGATTGCCCTTTCCCGTATAGCGGTATGCGTTTTGCGGGTCACGGGCGATTTCCCGCACGGGTTCCGCAACGCCTGGGCTGTACGCCAAGGCCAAATCTCGAGCCGTGGTAGTTGATTTCGTCAGCTCGACGCTGAGTTTCCCCGGCCGTGGATGTTCGTGATAGTGCAATGCAGCCGTTTTCAGATCAGTCATTTCACAAATTCCAGTAAATAAAGTGCATCTCAGACCAGGCCGCGACTGCTGGCATAAGCCACAACCACCTCATTCAGGGTGCAACTGAGCCCCTGTCACCATCTATCAGCGCTGACTCGAGAATATCCATGCATCCCACCAGTTGAGCTTGAACCTGTAGCGCGAGCCCAGGACTAACTTCCTGCTCTTCATAAAACAATACAGAGGCACGACAAAAACTCACCGATGTCTAGGCACATTGCATAGGAGCAGAAACTCAAAAAAGAATATCTTTCCAACGGCCGGTAAAAAAAGGCGACAACTCGCCGCCCTTTTCTCTCAACTAAAAATAGCTAAGCCGCACTAAATAACCTATGCGGATCAATCACGAATTTTTTCGGCACGCCCGCATCGAACTCGCCATATCCACGTGGCGCATCATCGAGGCTAATAACCTCAACGCCAACAATGTCGGCTATGTGGATTCGGTCCCACATGATCGCCTGCATCAACTGGCGGTTATATTTCATCACCGGCGTCTGGCCGGTGTGGAAGCTGTGGGATTTGGCCCAGCCCAAACCAAAACGAATGCTCAAGCTGCCCATTTTCGCGGCGGCGTCCATTGCACCCGGGTCTTCAGTCACATACAGCCCAGGTATTCCGATTTTACCGGCTACGCGGACCACCCCCATCAACGAGTTGAGCACGGTGGCCGGAGCCTCGTGTTTCACGCCATCATGGCCGTGACCGCGCGCTTCAAAGCCTACGGCGTCGACGGCGCAATCCACTTCTGGCTCGCCCAGCAATGCGGCAATTTGCTCGTGGAGCGGAGTGTCGAGGGACAGGTCGGCGGTTTCGAAACCCTGGGCCTTGGCGTGAGCCAGGCGGACGGTATTGACGTCGCCGATAATCACCACCGCCGCACCCAGAAGACGAGCGGAAGCGGCGGCCGCCAGGCCGACCGGGCCGGCGCCTGCGATATACACGGTGCTGCCTGGGCCAACGCCGGCGGTCACTGCGCCATGGTAGCCGGTAGGCAGGATGTCGGAGAGGCAGGTCAGGTCGCGGATTTTTTCCATCGCGCGGTCGCGATCAGGCAGTTTCAGCAGGTTGAAATCGGCGTACGGCACCATCGCGTATTCGGTCTGGCCGCCGGTCCAGTCACCCATATCAACATAGCCATAGGCGCCGCCCGGGCGCGCCGGGTTTACACTCAGGCAGACACCGGTGTGCATTTCCTTACAGGAACGGCAGCGCCCGCAGGCAACGTTGAACGGTACAGACACCAGATCGCCAATCTGCAGGTTCTCGACGTCGCTGCCCTTTTCGATCACTTCCCCCGTGATCTCGTGACCCAGCACCAGGCCGGTTTGAGCCGTGGTACGGCCACGCACCATGTGCTGATCGGAACCACAGATGTTGGTGGACACAACGCGCAGGATGACAGCATGGTTAATCTTCCTGCCGCGCGGGTCCTGCATTTTCGGATAGTCGATTTTCTGTATTTCAACTTTGCCATTGCCGAGATATACCACACCACGATTTCCAGACATGCTTTCCCCTCGCTGTTGTTTTTATGTGGCTACCGTATCGCCATGGAACGGCGACACGTTGATTATTCTGATTACAGGCACCGCCGTTATCCAAAAAGGAATTCGGCGTGCCATCCCATAGAACCAGGAGATCGCCATGTATCGTATGACGAACACCCCGTGTATATGCCTGGGCAGACTAGTGGCTATTGCCACCCATTGAACTGCTGCTCATATTCATTGGGTTTAACGAGCTCTCAACGCTTTCTTTGGCTGAACGCTCGAAAGGTTTAAGCTTAATCAACACGATCGCTGCAATTATCATAGGTGCCGAGAGGATGGCGATGTACACGACTTTATCCAGACCCATTGCGATCAAATAGCCGGCTAAGAGCGGTCCTGTTACTGCACCCAGCCTTCCAGCGCCCATTGCTATGCCCGTGCCGGTACTGCGCAGGTGCACAGGAAAAACACCTGGGATCAGCACATAAAGTGAATTGACCGCGGAGAACAAACAGAAGCCTACCGCAATGGCTGCCAACAATAACGTCACACTCGCGTCCGGTGCGGCGGCAAATGACACCGCCGTTATAATCAGTCCCACCATAAACCCTGCAGCCATCAGTCTAGGTCCGAGCTTTTGTGCCCAAAAACCATAGACCAGACAGCCTACAATTCCACCCAGGTTCATCAACAACGACCCGGAGATCCCCATAGTTTGTGTCATACCACTACGCGTAAGAATTTGTGGTGTCCAGCTGAGCAGGAAGTAACAAGTCATCATCACTGAAAAATAAACGACACTTGTGAAGAACAATCTACTGACCATATCACCGTTTTTCAGCAGCGCAAATATCCCAGGTTTTGAGGCTGTTACATCGTGCTGGATTGGAAGTTGATCAAGTTGAAGCATTCCCATTTTTCTTAAAACTTGATTACAGCGCGTTAAAGCGTTGCTCGGTCTTTTAGCAATCAGGTAATCAACCGACTCGGGCATAGAGACCCAAACGATGGGAAGTAACACAGCCGCGACACCGGCACCAAAAAGATACACTGCCCGCCACCCATAGTCTTCAATGAGGATGACAGAGAAAATCCCGCCCAATGTAGCGCCAATTGGATATCCCAGCGCCATGAGCGAAACGCACAAAGCTTTACGGCGGGTCGAGGAGTACTCAGTCACCATAATGTTTACATTGGCCAGAATCGCGCCAATGCCGATTCCGGTGATGAAGCGCATTACAGTGAGTTCTCCGAGGCCGCTGGTAAACGCGGACAACCCCATGCCAACCAGCAATAGAACCATGCAAAAGATGATCGTCGGCTTTCGCCCGACAATGTCGCCAATTGGCGCAACGGTAACGGCGCCAAGCCCCATCCCCGCTAAACCAGCACTGAACAAAAGCCCCAGCGCAGTGGGTGCAAGCGCCCACTCCAATGATATGGCGGGTCCGGTGTAAGCCACCACCAGCACGTCGAAGCCATCCAGGGCGGCAATTAGAGTACAGAGCGCTACGATCAGAATCTGGTAGCGGCTCATTTTCCCTTTTTTTATAGCGTCCAAGATATCAGCAGCATTATTCATTATTGTTCTGCCTTAATAGCTGGTGATGTATCAATCACAGACCGGTAAGAGGTCAGTGGGAGGGGTCAAACTTTCACTGGTAAACAGAGAAGCGTGTATAGCACCCAGCAAGCGGTAGCAGCTCATGACGCTGCTGACGCTAGAGCGCGGCGCGCGATCGCTGCGTATGGCATCGATGAATTCACGGTCCTGCAACTCTACGCCGTCGGTTTGGGGTCCAATGCTCGAGAGGTCAACTGGCACACCATTCCCATCAGTTAAATCGTCATAGCGGGCGATGTAGGTACCTCGGTCGCCAATAAAACGAAAGTCACTGCCAAAAGGCCCTTCATTGTTGAAACTTAAGCTCAAGCTGCACAACGCACCGCTGTCGCTCTTGAGTTGCAGTGACATGTCCATTGCCGTCCCCAGATGGGTATCTATTGGGCCCAGCAACGCATTCCAGGCAACGATTTGACTGCCGGTTTGATATTGAAAAAGATCGACCGTATGCGCCGCGTGATGCCACAACAAGCTATCAGTCCATTCGCGCGGCTGACCTTGCGCGTTTAGATTTTCACGGCGCATGAAGTGCGTGGTAACTACCAACTGCTGGAGGCGTAAACGGTCCTCACGGACCTCCCGATTCAGCCACTGGTGAGGCGGGTTGAAACGCCGCGTATGTCCCACCATGGCAACGCAACGGCTTGCCAGACTGGCCCGCAGCAGGAGCTCGGCATCGACAAGATTGTCCGCCATCGGGATTTCTACCAGCACGTGCTTGCCGGCCGCCAGACATCTCATGGCTTGAGAAGCATGCAGGGGTGTTGGCGTGCACAGGATCAACGCGTCTACATTCGGATCAGCCAGCGCCTGATCGAGATCGCTGTAAGTGCTGCCAACTCCATAGTGTGCAGCGAGTAACTGGTTCTGCTGGGTATCAATACCCACTAGCGCTGTGACCACGGCTGTTTCGATCTTTGTCAGCACATCCAGATGTTTACGACCAAACGCACCCAGACCAACCAGCGCAATTCGCACTCGGGAGCTTTCGTCTGAATTAGTCATTTTCCAGTACCAGCAGTCCATAGGCTGTATTGGAGACTGGAATGTGGTGGAAGCGATGCACCTCGCTCACTCGCTCGTCCATGGCGCCACGCATGATCAGCCACATCACCAGCTCGATGCCTTCGGAGCCGGTTTCACGCAAGTATTCGGTATGGCCAATATTGAGGAGCTTCACTGGATCGCTGACGAATTGATCCATCCACTGAAGGTCGTAGTCGCGGTTGGTCAGCCCTGCCCGCTCACCCTGTAGCTGATGAGACATTCCACCGGTACCGAAGATGGCGACTTTGATGTCTTTATCGTAACTGTCGATGGCGCGGCGCAGCGCCTTGCCCAATTGGTAGCAGCGGTTGCCTGTAGGGGGCGGGTATTGAATAACGTTGACGCACAACGGGATCACTTTGCATGGCCACGCATCAGGCTGTCCGTAGGCCAAAGATAAGGGCACGGTCAAACCGTGATCGACGGTCATGTCTGTCACCAGGGTCATGTCAAACTCGTCAAGAATCAGTGACTCCGCGAGGTGCCAGGCGAAGTCAGGATCACCTTGAACCTGGGGCACAGGCCGTGGCCCATAGCCTTCATCATGAATGTCGAATGTCGCGCCCATGCCCAGCGCGAAGGTTGGAATCAGCGACAGATCGAACTGTGAAGCATGGTCGTTATAGACGACGATACAAAGGTCCGGCTTGTGTTCGGCGATCCACGCACGTGCAGGAGCGACGCCGTCAAACAGGGGTTTCCAATAGGGTTCACCGGTCTTGCCGTGGTCGATTGCCGCGCCAATTGCCGGCACATGTGATGTGCCTATCCCACCAATTAAGTCAGCCATGAAGTTGCTCCTTCTTGCTACGGTTGCCGACGATGGAGCGACCTCCATCGATCATCATTTTCTGGAACGCTTCGAGAGACATCCCATTGCCGGACATGGCTGCCCCTGCTTGTTGCATGCTTAAACCATCGAAGATGGCCAATTTGAAGGTGTAATAAATATTCCCACCCAACTTCAACATTTCCAGCCAGTCACGTGCCAGCACTGCCGAATGTTGCTGCTCGGTCATTGGGTGGTGCGCCAAATATCCGAGTGGGTCCAGGCGAAAAGCCTCACGGTTTTCAATCAGGTCCAGGGATTTGCAAAACATGTTCAGTGCATAGCCCTTACGATGGTGGCTACCGTCGAACACATAAGTGCCAGGTATGTCGTCGTAGTCTTTTGGCCGGTTCATAGCGGCTCCGTTATGAAAGATCGGGGTTAAACAGACTGGTTCGCCGTTGAATCAAGCCCAATACAAACGTGTCGGGTTGTCGACCAACAGCTTTTGCTGTAATTCGGGAGTGATAGCTATACGTGGGATGACGTCCACAAGGAGTCCATCGTCAGGCATGTGATCCTTGAGGTTGGGATGGGGCCAATCAGTCCCCCAAAGTACTCGGTCGGGGAATGTCTCGACGACCTTTCGCGCAAACGGAATCGCGTCACGGTACGGATGTGATTCGCCATTCAGCGCCGCCGGCCCGATAACACTTAAACGCTCTGGGCAACTGACTTTGGTCCAGATATTGGAATGCTCGCCGAGCAAGCGCAGAAACAGCTCGAATGACGCCCCGTCAACGCCTTCACTGACGTCCGGACGCCCCATATGGTCGACCACTACCGGCAGCGGCAGACCCACGAAGAAGTCCCAGAGTTCGGGCAAATCCTGCGCCTCGAAATACACCACTACATGCCAGCCCAGCGGCGCAATACGCTTCGCAATGGCCTGCAATTCTTCACGTGGTGTGAAATCCACCAGACGCTTTACGAAGTTGAACCGCACACCCCTGACTCCAGCGTTATGGAGCGCTTGCAACTCTTCGTCGGTTACGCTGTTCTTCAGCGTCACAACGCCTCGCGCCTTATTGCCGGCATGTAGCAAAGCATCTACCAATGCTCGATTGTCACTGCCGTGGCAGGTAGCTTGCACAATCACGCTTCGGTCGAAACCCAACCGTCGGTGTAACGCGAATAACTGCTCTTTGGAGGCGTCACACGGGGTGTACTTTCGTTCAGGAGCGTAGGGAAAACTGGCGCCTGGACCAAACACATGGCAGTGGGCATCCACCGCACCGGGTGGTAATTGAAAGATCGGCTTACTGGGGTCGGGATGAAAATTAAGCCAGCCAGGGGTGAGATAGCTCGTCATGATTGCTCTCGATTTGGGTGAAGCGGCAATGTTTAAATGCTGGAATCAGCAGAGAATCCAGGCCAGACGACACGTGGAATCAAGACTTCGCCCCGCATCAATAGGCGAGCAGTACGCAACAGGGTTGCACTCGTCACATTCGGTTCGCTTGAATCCGGGGCACTCTCAAGGCCCAGTTCCAGGGTGAACTCGCCCGTCGGGTGCTCCACGCTGACGGTCTGTTGAAGCCCACCCGGCACCACGGCCAGCCCATCAGCCACCGTGCCGCTTAGTACGCAAGCGGTGGCTACGGTAACGGCTGCCAGGACACCGATAGCGTCGTGACAAACATGCGGAATAAAACAGCGCGTAACGATGCTGCCGCCGTGCAACGGGGCGGCAAGCAAACACATTTTCGGGTAGTTGCGCGTACTGACGTCACCGAGTCCCATTAATTCGCCGCAAATCAGGCGCAGGGATTCAAGCCGAGTTTTAAGCTCATCATCGGAGTTGAGCATCGAAGTCGATTCATATCCCGTGCGACCCAACGCACTCGCAGGGAACAGGACCATGGGCATGCCGTTATCGATGCACGTCACGTCGAGCGAGAGGCCATCGGTCAACATGATCCTATCTCGCCGATTGCCCGTGGGCAGTAGATCTGCGCAGACCGATCCGGCAGTGTCCAGAAAATTGATGCCAATAGCCGCAGCCTGTCCCGGCACGCCATCGATGCGGGTATCGCCGGCATATTCGACGTGGCGTACACCGTTGAACTTCGGTGTCTGGACACTGATGTCACACTGCATGCTGGTGTTAAGCGTCAGCACACGCAATGTCGTCACATCGTCTTGGGCATCAATCAATCCACGCTCCAGGGCAAATGGCACCACGGCCGCCAGCATATTTCCGCAATTGGCTGTGGTGTCAACTTGATCGCTGTCAGGCTGAAGTTGTGCGAAGAGAAACTCTAGATCCACACCTGGTAGATCGCTGAGTGCAACAATACCCACTTTGCTAGTTAGCGGATGTGCGCCGCCCAAACCATCGATCTGTCGAAGATCTGGAGAGCCCATAACAGCGAGCAATACACGATCACGAGTAACAAGATCGCTGGGAAGGTCTGCGCGATCAAAGAACGGTCCACGTGAGGTACCGCCGCGCATGAATAGGCAAGGGATCGAAGTCTGAGTCATCATAGTGTGCTCGCAATCGTCGCTTTTTATTAGTCAGAGGTGGGCGTATTTTTCGCCGCCTTTACATTAGGGTGATGATAGGGAGCACCACCGAGGCCAGCAACGCGATCCATTGCATGACTGTTATCGAATATAAGCATTGCTCAAAGAATTCCACGAAAGAAAACACCGCCATGGGCACTCAGCTGACGACCCGAAAAAAACAATCGCGAGACGATCTGCCCATGGTTTATAGCGTCAAGTTCCCTTGATCACGGCCGCCAGCATTCGCGACATTTGCACAGCCCAAAAGATTTATTCAGTTAATCCAGGCCAACAAAGTTCTCGGCAATTACCGTCTGCGCAGCGCTTGAGCTCATGGTGTATTCCAATTCTGCGAGTTGTACCTTGCGATGAAATGGGTTATCAGAGAGTTTATGAAACAGCGTCGTCATCCACCACGAAAAGCGTGCAGCTTTCCACACTCGGTCCAAACAAACCTCCGAATACGCGTTAAGTTTTACTCGGTCATCGTTTTGGTAAAAATCTATTAACGCATCAGATAGATCTTTAGCATCGCAGACTGCGAGATTTAAACCTTTAGCACCCGTTGGCGGTACAATGTGCGCCGCGTCCCCAGCAAGAAACATCGATCCAAACTGCATCGGTTCGCAAACAAAGCTGCGTAATGGGGCGATGCTCATTTCGAGGGCCGGCCCTGTGACCAACCTATTGGCTGCTTCGGCAGGAAGGCGGCGTTTCAACTCAGTCCAGAAACGATCTTCAGACCAATTTTCAATATTTTCATCAATCGGAACCTGAATATAGTAACGACTTCTGGTTTTTGAACGCATTGAGCAAAGTGCATAACCATCTTCATGATGGCAATAGATGATTTCGTTGGAGACGGGCGGCACATCCGCCAGTACACCTAGCCAGCCAAACGGATAGGTATATTCGTATTCAGTGATCTCTCCCGGTGCGATGGATTTACGGCAAACACCATGAAAACCATCACACCCAGCGATGAAGTCACATTCGACCGTATGCGTTTCGCCATCTTTTTCATAGGTAACAAATGGTTTCCCACTATTGAAGCCGTGGGGCGTTACATTTGCAGCTTCATAGACAGTAACCGCGCCACTCGCTTCGCGAGCATCCATCAAGTCTCTCGTAACTTCAGTCTGGCCGTACACCATCAATATCTTGCCCCCCGTCAACTCCGTGAGGGGGATGCGTTCACTTCGACCATTAAAGAACAATTCAAAACCTTCTTGAACCAAACCATCGCGATCCATGCGTTCACCGACTCCGGCTTCACGCAGAATGTCGACCGTACACTGTTCTAGAACACCCGCACGAATCCGACCAAGGACATAGTCTTTGCTTTTAGCCTCAATAATTACATTATCGATACCTTGGTTTTGTAACAGTTGACCCAGCAGATGACCTGCCGGCCCACCGCCGACAATAGCAACTTTGGTTTTCATCGCAACCCTCTCTATTATTGTTGCCATATCACAACTGACAAGGAAAAAATCCATGCGCGGTTTGAAGCGAAACCGCCATTCAGACGTCCACACCCAAACTAGCGTTTTACTTATGCGGGGCGATACCGAGCCAACCGCGAATAAAATCGATACCTACTGAGCACCGTAAAACCTTCCGTTCCTACGCCACACCAAAGAAGATCTTCCGATAAGTATTAAGTATAAATTTGTTTTCGGCAGTAATATTCAATGCTCGATGACTTACTAAAGACTGGCGCCCGACATTCAGCTTGCCGAGCCCCTTTAACTAACACCCTGACTTTTGGTACTGATTCAAGTCGTCGTAATAAACCAACCCATGTTCCTGCAAAGTTGGGCGCATATTATAAATGTCCAGCCCGAGCTCGCCGCTGGACAGTCGATTACGCTTGCCGATCTCCATTGCTTCGCGTTGCCTGGCTGCAACACGGACTTCTTCCACGCGTAGGTGAGGCACCACGACCACTCCATCATCGTCTGCCACGATGGCATCACCCGCAACGATGTAAGCCCCAGCGCAGACAATTGGAATGTTGACCGATCCCAGGGTCGCCTTGATCGTACCCTTGGCATTGATCGATCGCGACCAGACTGGAAAACCCATTTCAGTCAGCGTCGAAACATCTCGACACCCCGCATCAATAATCAAGCCGCGTACGCCTTTTGCCATAAGTGAAGTCGCGAGCAGATCACCGAACATACCGTCATGGTTTTGCGAGGTACAACCTACAACCAGGATGTCTCCGGGTTTGCACATTTCCACCGCCACATGGAGCATCCAGTTGTCACCAGGCTGGGCCAGGACCGTCACCGCCGGGCCAGCAATCGCTGCGCCCTTGTAGATCGGCCGCATGTAAGGCTGAAGCAGGCCGCTACGACCCTGCGCCTCATGCACCGTAGCCACGCCCAACTTCGCCAGTTCCTCGCCAATTTGAGTGGAGAATCGTGGAAGGTTTCGGATCGCGACCCCGCTCATGACAAATCTCCTGTTACCCGCGGAAAGGCACTCTGATAGCCCTCGGCGTAAATAATGTCACGCTGGGCCGAAATTCCGATATTTCGCTTGGCCTGAACTCCACGCTGCAAAGCGACTCGGGTGTAGTACTCCCAAAGATGCTCCTGCCCGGCCATGCATTTGATAGCGGCCAGTTTCTGATCCCACACTGATGTGATATCCAGCAGCACGTCGGGTTTCCACTCGCACTGTTCCGGTTGGTGCGGTTCGAAACTGTAGACCGGTGGGGCGCCAACAATTTTTTCTCCGGGACGATAACCTTCCGCCTGAGCAATGATGCGCGCTTCCTGGGTGAGGTGCGTGGCCAAGGGATGGTCGTAGTTGTAGGGATCTTTGAGAGAGTGACTTAATGCAAATGCCGGCTGCACCCGACGAAACACATCTGCCAGGCGAAACAACACTTCCTTATCGGCGCGCATCGGATAATCACCGATGTCAAAAAACTCGATACTGGCGCCCAAAATGTCCGCTGCGGCCTGGGCTTCCGCCTGGCGCCCGGCCTTGACCTTGTCTTCGGTCATTTCACCCTTGCGCCACATTTTTGCCGACTCACCGCGCTCGCCAAAGGACAAGCACACGATGTGAACCTTGTAGCCCTGTAGGGTATGCAGAGCAATGGCCCCAGCGGCGCGCCAGACAAAATCGGCGGAGTGAGCGCTCACCACCAGGGCGGATTTTTGTTCGTTTGACATGTTGGAGTTCCTTTGTCTTTCAATAATCAGAAGAGGTAGCCAATACGTACAAAGCCTGAGTAATCGAACTTGTACCCGCCATCGACTTGCAGGTCGCGCGTGAGCTCGGTGTACAGCTGCACGTCGGGCCTGATCCAGTAACCCAGTCCGACACGCGCCCGGGTAGAATCCGAACGCCTGCCGGTATCAAAGCCGTCCAGTGTCGAATCCCCTCCCCAAGTTCGGGTCAGCCCTACTGAGCCGGTGACCTTGTTGGCAAAGGTGTAACTGAGCCAGGGTTGCAGAGTGAAGACAGGTTCTTGCTTGAACGTGCGATTGACTGGCGTAGATTCCTTATTATCGCTATGCCAAATGACGTCCCCGGTCAGCTCGGCACGCCAGGCACCGAAGCTCTCTGAATAACCGGCTTGCAGTGCTGCGGAAAAGCGGTTCTGTCCCATATTGACGCTGCTGTCATTGTCATAGCCGCCCGCGGGCAGGAACAGATAGCCAGTGATCCCCAGATAACGCTTATTCACCGTGTCGTTGAGAGGCCATGCGGTGAACGCTACGAATGGATCAGCCAGGCCGGAATCATCACCGATGTGGTTGCCGTTCACTTTCAGTTTTTGCGAACCGAAAGGAAGCCCGAGTTGCACCTGAACCCTCGTCTGGTCTATATCGAACATGTGGAACAACCGAACCAGTCCGATCCGTGTGTCCAGCTGCGTGTCGTGGTCGACGGTCGCGCCCTCTTCCGGGTGATATTCAGTTGCCCGTCCACCTCCCAGGTAAAGCATTGCAATGCTGCTACCGGCCGGGGCCGGCACGTAGGCACCGGGAGAGACGTCCAGCGCCAAGACCTCCGGAAGAAACCCGAGTGCAGCGACAGCGCCGATCGGGACAGTGGTTTTCCGTATGCTGCGAGGTATAGAAATCATGCGTTGTTCTCCGTTGTTGTTTTTGTTCGGAATACACGATCGTTGTACTGGTGACGGCGAGCCAGGCCACCAGGCTAAGGAGCAAGGCCGACGAGCGAATGTGATCACTCGCCGGTTGCCGATTAAAGATCGAGGACCAGACGCTTGCTTTTGGCGCGTGAGCAGCAAGGTGTGAACTGGTCGTTGGTGGCTTTTTCGCGATCACTCAAGTAGAAATCCCGATGATCCGGAACCCCTTCCAACACCTTCGTTACACAGGTGCCACAAATGCCTTGCTCACAGGAAACCGGGATCTCGATACCCGCCTCCAGCAACACACTCAGGACCGTTTGCTGTGGTCCGACCTCTAGTACCTGGCCAGTGCTCGCCAGTTGGATCTCGAACTGATCACCACCTTGTTCTTCACCGCTAACTGGGGCGCTGAAATACTCGCGGTGTAGATTTGACTCTGGCCAATGCAGCTCGCGCGCAACACCGAGTACGAAGTCCATGAACCCGCCGGGCCCGCAAATGTAGAGGTGCTTTTTTGGGTCCGGGTTACAGAGCAAAAGCCTGACGTCCAGCCGTGCCTGACCGTCATCGTCGTCGAACTGGCATTGACTGCTATCGCAATAGGGCCCCGCCTCCAATCGTTTGACGAACGCTGCGCTGGAGGCGTTGCGGGCGAAATAAAAGAGGGAAAAATGTTGTCCTCGGTCACTCAGGAATTCCGCCATGCTGAGGATCGGGGTGATGCCAATACCTCCCGCGAATAACAGCGACTGACCAGCGCTCGCGTCCAATTCGAAAAGGTTGCGTGGTGCACTGATCAATACTCTTTGACCGACGTGCAGCTCTTCATGCATCCCTTTGGAACCGCCTCGGGATTCTGCCGTTTTCAAGACACCCAACTGATAGCGATGGCGTTCTTGCGGGTTATTGCAGAGCGAGTACTGACGGATCAGTCCGGGCCGGATTTGAACGTCGATGTGCGAGCCCGCCGTGAATGGTGGTAAAGCGCTGCCATCGGAGGACTGGAACTCGAACAGGAAAATGTTCTCTGCTTCCAGTTCCTTATGGGTGAGGATGACCTCAAACATCACGACCTCCACTCGCTTGCGGGGCGAACAGGTGCTCGTCCTCGGCGTGGATACTGCAGAACGCCTCTTGGCTGGTATTGGGATCAATGATGCCGGTGATCACTACCATGTCTTTGAAATTGTTTTCTTCATGGGTGCGCACGACTCCACGTGGATCCTTGCCTTCGAGTACATCTCGAGCGCCCTCGTCGAGCATCCGGCGGGCACGCATGATCGCCACATCCGTGGTGCCCAAATGTTCATGGATATGGTCGTGGATAACGCCTTGGGATTGCGTAATGGCAACATCGTGCACCGAGAAACACTCGCCCATGCCCAGGTAAGTGGCCTCTTGCATCGACCCGCGATCTTGCATGAAGAGCGGATCTTCGGCTCGCAGCATGCGATCGCTCTCGTCTTTCTCCGCACTGTATTGCTTATCCAGGCTTTCCTTATCAAGTTGCCCGCTGCGGTGATAGATGAACTCCCAACGCCAGTGCGCGTGATCATCGATTGGGACATCCCACAACATGGTGAGGCCGCCATCTCCCAGATAGCCTTCGTATCCACCGACGGCGCAGGCGTTAGGCATGACGTAATTGGTGATTCGGATTGAGGTATCGCGGGTTTCACCAATTGTGCGCTTGGTATAAAGACGAACACCGAACCGGGTGTCTTCGATACTGATGATCGGACGTGCCTTGTTTGAAAATACACCCCACCGCGCCTGCATGGTTTCATCGGTAAGATTCACCTGATGCAGATAGGAGGTATGCACAGGGTCAATGTTGCCTTCACTGGCTTGAAGCCAATTGCAGTCACCGCGCCAGCGGCAGGTGTAACGGTGCTCATTGCCGCCTGCCAGCGCCGGATAACGTGGAAAAAGCGGCGGCTCGCCTGGCCCCATATAGGCCCAAAACGCACCTGCAGCTTCATGCAGTGGATAGGATTTAATTCGTACCTTGTCCTTGGCGGTCGGGGAGTTTTCAGCCGGTTGATCCAGGCATTTACCTTTACTGTCGAACAACCACCCGTGATACGGACAGCGCAAGCCTCCGTCTTCGATACGGCCCAACGCCAAGTCTGAACAGCGGTGCGCGCACTTACGATTGATCAGGCCGACCGTCCCTTCATTGTCGCGAAAGAGCACCAGGTCTTCGCCCATGATCCGCACGGGAAAGGGCGCCGAGCCAAGCGGCACTGCGCCCGCCAAAGCGATGGGCTGCCAATAGCGGCGCAATAGTTCACCGGCCGGCGTTCCACGATTGGTGCGCGTCAGATATTGATAGCGCCCAGGACCGCGTTCCTTGGGAATGCTGTCTTGAACCACAGAGGTCAGGCTGGTCGGGTCCATCGGTTAAATCCTGTTATCAAGTAACTCGCCACCGGAAGGAGGAACTCCTACGCAGGCGAACGGTTACGTTTTTATTGGAGACTTACGTGTCGTTGGCTGAGGTCAACAGTGAGGCCTGGTGACGGGCCCGATCAATGGCGCCCAATGACTAGCAGCTATGCAGAATTTGATAGCGCTGCTCGATCTACTGACAGTTGTGATAGGTGCCGCAGGGGTGCATCCTGCTTTGTATCGCAACGACAAAATCAACCAAGTCCGACAAGAAAAAAAACAGGAGTGGAATGGACATCAAGCAGCTTGAATACTTCAGGCAGGTCGCCGAACTCGGCAGTTTCAGCCGTGCATCGGCGTTTCTGGATATCGCTCAGCCGGCACTAAGCCGTCAGATCCGACAGCTGGAAATCGAACTGCACGCATCACTGTTCGAACGCACTGGCCGTGGCGTTACGCTGACGGCGGCAGGTACTCGGTTGCTAAAGCATTCGCGAGCCATCCTTCGGCAAATCGATCTTGCGCGAGCAGATATCGATCAAAACCGGGATATAGCCGAAGGGCGACTGGTGCTGGGTTGGCCTCCCAGTTTTAGCCGCACCGCCACGGTGCCGTTGGTGGAAGCGTTTCGGGAACAATTTCCACGTGTGACGTTGTGCTTGGTGGAAGGTTTGTCGACGCATATTCTCGAGTGGCTGAGCATTGGCCGCCTCGATTGCGGCGTGGTGTACAACACCACGCCGACGGCGAATGTGGATCTTTTGCCACTTTCCGAGGAACCCCTATTTCTGATTTCTCCGCGTGCCCCTGATGACACCTCCACTTTCGGAGGATCCATCAAGCTCGAAGCGCTCGCAGAGCTGCAATTCATCATGCCACCGCATCCGAACAACATTCGTCTCTTGCTTGAACAGGCGCTGGCGACGGTAGAGAGAAAAGTCAAAATTCGTTATGAGATAGAAAGCATTCCTGCGGCCCACGAACTGGTGCGGCGCGGATACGGCCATGTCGTCCTGCCCATGAATGCCATAGATGTGGACCTCTGTCGCGTAGACAACCTGCTCAGTGTTCGGGCGATAGAGCCTGAACTGGTCACTACCCTTTGGCTGGCCACCTCTACTCACCGCCCCTGCAACCTGTTGACCCAGCAAGCTTTGAGGATTATCGACTCCGTCATTCGAGAAGAGATCCGGCACCGTTCGGTTGCCCTGCGTTCGTTGATGCTCCCCAGCTGAGCCATGCTTTTGTTCGATAACAGCGATGCGCCAGATCGCATTGCTGGTGTCCATAGGCCTCCCTACCATCGGTACGTGTCTAATTCCTCTTGCGGACAAGTATCTAACGGCAACTAAGCAATAGCTTAGTTGTTGTCCTAGATCGCTTTTCCACGGATCTGACACTGATGGGTATCAGAATGCTTACGCAGGTTGAGCATTTCAGCTACCTGCGTTCGCCCCAAAAATCAAACTAACGCCTACCCGGTTCTCGGCGTAGTCACTTGCTGTCGCCTCACCATAAAAATAAAAGAGAGGAAACATGAACACTGCGTTCAAGCATCGCTTTGTCCGAAGTTTTGCATGTTGCATGAGCGGACTCGCGTTGGGTGCTTCAGCCCTGACGCACGCTTCAAACGGTATGTACTCCGATGGTCAAGGACTAAAAAGCACGACGATGGGGGGGGCTGCAATTGCATTACCGCAGGACGCCATGGCCGCGGCGTCCAATCCGGCAGGCATGGCGTATGTAGGCAATAGAGTTGACGGCGACGTTCAGATATTCATTGGCAGCAATGAGGCAAGTTATGGCTCCCCTGACAACCGTCTGCGAGGTCATAAAACTGCCGTCATTCCCGAATTCGGTTTCAACTACGACCTTTCACCAAAGTGGAGCGTCGGCGTGTCTTCGATTGGAGCTGGAGTGGGCTGGGATTACGATGGCCCGCTGTTTCAGAATCAGGGATTGCCACGGTTTCAGGCAATGTTTAAACAGGCCGGCATCGCGCCTACGGTAGCTTACAAAGTCACTGACAGCTTTGCGCTGGGTGTTTCAATAACAGCAGCCTATCAGTCTCTTTTTATTCGTGGCGCCGCGCTGCCGACACCCGTCGGACCAGTCATTTTGCCGAATCATGGCACTCAAGGCGCCTGGAGTTATGGGTTCCGCTTGGGCGCCTTGTGGACACCCATAGCGCCCTTGACCCTGGGTCTCTCCTATATCAGCAAGCAGAAAGCGAGCAGCTTCGACGGTTACAAGGATGATCTGTTGGCAGTGGCCGACGGGAAGCTCGACAGCCCCGAGATCCTCGGTGCCGGCTTGGCCTGGCGACCCACCGGCAAGCTGACCGTTGCCTTCGATTATCGGTTGATCCGCTGGTCTGGTGTTGAAGCATTAAACAGCGACCAGACCTTTGGCTGGCGTGATCAGCACAACATGCGCCTGGGGCTGGCCTATCAACTCAATGAGCAGTGGACGGTTCGTACGGGTATCAACTACGCCAACCGTCAATTAGCCAGTGATTCCCTCGTCGCCAACATCCTGGTGCCCGGGATGCTGCACAAATCTTACAGCGCCGGTGTGACACGCACGGTAGGTGATAACGGAGAAGCGACCTTCGGCCTGGTCAAGGATATCAGTGAGCATGTCACCGGCACTGGCAAAAGCAGCGGATCGACCCTCGACATCAAATACGGCTACGTCGTAATGGGTTATGGCTACAAATTCTGATCAATATCGCCAATCACCGGGAGTTGCCATGAAACAACCTATCTTCGACTTTAAAAAAGAACTGTCGGACAATGTTCGCTCACGATTCTATATCGCGGGGAAGTGGATGCCGGCGCACGGAGTTCAGCGCTGTGTGCTGATTGACCCTTCGACCGAGGCACCCTTATGCGATGCACCTTTGGCGAATTTTTCCGACATAGATGAAGCCGTCACTGCAGCCCGTGAGGCTTTCGATGTCGGACCTTGGGCGCGTATGACAGGCCCGCAGCGAGCAACACACGTGCGCAATTTTTCAGAGATCGTCAATGATCGATTGCAACTGCTGACTCGTCTTTGGACAGCCCAGGTTGGAGCGCCGGTGGCTTTTGCGAACCTTTTCACCAGCTTCGCGCCGACTGCGTTCGACTACTATGCGCATTTGGCTGAAACATTCGATTTCACTCAAGTACGCGAGACGCACCAAGGCAGCGCCAATGTTGTCCATCATCCAGTGGGAGTAGTCGCTCTTATTGCCCCCTGGAATGCGCAGTTACCTATCCTGGCTTTCAAACTTGGAGCCGCACTCGCAGCGGGTTGCACGGTAATTATCAAATCCCCCCCTGAATCCCCCTTCGATGCCCTGGTGTTGGCCGAGTGCGCCGAAGAAGCGGGCATTCCCGCCGGCGTGATTAATGTTGTCACAGCAGATCGTGAAGAAGGCGCCTACCTTGTGGCGTCGTCCGGGGTCGATAAGGTCAGCTTTACCGGCAGCACTGCTGTAGGCAAAGACATCGCGAATGTCTGTATCAAGCGCATGGCACGGTTTACCCTGGAGCTGGGCGGCAAGTCAGCCGCGATTATGCTAGATGACGCCGACCTGCAAACGACTGTCGGAACTCTGGTCAATTTCAGCATGCCGTTTTCTGGGCAAATATGTTTCTCTCAGACGCGGCTTCTGGTGCCCCAATCCCGATATGAAGAGTTCGTGGCCGCCTATACGCAGGCAATCGCCAGCCTGACAGTCGGCGATCCTTGGGACGATGCGACTCACATGGGGCCGGTGGCCAGCGCTGTCCAATATGAGCGGATCCTGGCCTACATTCAGATCGGCCTTGAAGAAGGAGCGCGCATCGCCGCAGGTGGCGCGCGGGTCGAAGGGTGTGAGCAAGGTTACTTTATTCAACCAACCGTATTCGTCGATGTAACACCTGAAATGACGATTGCACGCCAGGAAATCTTTGGCCCTGTGGTGGTGATCATGGCCTATGAAGATGAAGCACACGCGTTGCGCTTGGCCAATGACAGTGACTTCGGATTGAGCGGAAGTGTATTCAGTGCCTCTACCGAACGAGCCGCTGCCTTCGCCCGCCAGATCAAAACCGGCAACGTGAGTATCAACGGCTTGCAGTTGGCGCCCAACGTGCCCTTTGGTGGTTTCAAGCAATCAGGCATGGGACGTGAAGGCGGCCCGGAGGGGTTGGAGGCATTTCTCGAATCTCAAGCTATCTACTTCCCCGCTGCCTGAGCCTCCAATCGTAGGTAAATTATGAAATACGACTACATCATCGTCGGAGGGGGCAGTTCTGGCTGCGTCGCGGCGAACCGTCTGGTCGTGGACCACGGCAAGCGAGTGTTGTTGCTCGAGCAGGGCGCAGTGGACAAAAGCATCCTTCTAAAAATGCCTGCCGCAACATTCAAGATGCTTTTTGAAGGAAGTCCTTACGTCAAGCAATATGAATCCGAACCGCAGCTGCGAATGAACGGACGGATAGTGCGAGTGCCACAAGGTAATGTCATGGGCGGCGGCAGCTCCATCAATGCCATGGCCTACACACGTGGCTCGCGCCAAGACTACGAGCGTTGGAACACGGCGCTCGGACAACCGCAATGGGGCTGGGACGTTTTGCTGCCCTATTTCAAACGCCAGGAAGGTAATCAGCGTTTCGATAACGATGCTCATGGTGCCGAGGGGCCGTTGAAAGTTTCCGATCCTCGTTACCGGGTTGAGGCCGCCGACATTTTCGTGCGCACGATGCAGCGGATGGGCCTGCCGTTCCGGTCTGATTTTAATGCCGGAGATCTCTATGGCGTCGGTTACTTGCAGACGTCCACTTGGCGCGGTGAACGTAGCAGCGCCTCAACCGCGTTCGTCAAACCGATTCTGGCCAACCCGTTGCTGACAGTCATTACCGGCGCTCGCGTTGATAAAATCCTCTTCGACAATAACCGGGCCGTGGGAGTCGAGTATCAGCTCAAGCGAACGATGCATCAGGCTTATGCCGAGTCGGAAGTACTCTTGGCTGCTGGGGCTTTTGCGACGCCGAAATTGCTCATGTTGTCCGGCATCGGTCCTGCCCGGCACCTGAGCCAGCACAGCATCGACGTGCGAGTCGATTTACCGGGGGTCGGGGAAAATCTGCAAGATCACAACACGGCATTGCTGACGATGACCACCCAAGGCGCCTACGGCTACTACGGTGAAGACAAGGGCTGGGCAGCGGTGCGGAACGCGCTGCGTTACTTTGCGTTTCATGATGGCCCCGTTTCCTCGAATGGAGCCGAAACGATGGCTTTCATCAACCTGCAGGATCCGCTATCGGATCCGGATTTGCAGATTTACGGGGTCGGTGTGATGTGGCCCATGGAGGATGAAGAGAATGTAACCCATGGTTTCACCTTGATGGCCAATCTGGTGAAACCGCTGTCACGAGGAACTGTGCGTTTACGCTCGGCTAACCCTGGTGACGACCCGCTGATCAATCCTAACTGGCTTAGCGATCCCCGTGATTGTTCGCGCCTATTGCGGGCGCTCAAATACTTGCGCTCGATTGCCGCGACGGAACCATTGGCCGGCATTATCCGCAAAGAGATTCAACCGGGTGCTGATGTGCAGACGGACGAGGCGCTGCTGGCGTACATCAAGCGCACAACCGAGAGCAATTACCATCCTGTCGGCACATGCAAAATGGGCCCTGATTATGATCCGATGAGTGTACTGCACGGGGATTTGCGTGTGAGAGGGGTGACGGGCTTACGGGTCATTGATGCCTCCATGATGCCCAACATCATCAGCGCCAACACGAATGCAGCGGTAATGGCCGTGGCGGACAGGGCCATCAATCTGATGATGACCGTCACACCCATCTGAACACCATCGTTTTCGCAGGGAATCTCGAATGAATGTACGAATGAAACAAGCTATGGCTGTCGTGACATTCGCGCCGGCGTCAGTCGCCGTCTTCGGCGCAGTGAACACTGAAGAACTTTTTTCACGATGGACTTTCATGCTGCTGGCCATTGGATTGTTCTTGTCATCATGGCAAGTGAACCGGTATTTGACGAAGCTGCTGGTAGCCTTTGAACACGCGGTAACTGTCGCGCAGAGAATGGGCTGCGGCGATTTCAGCCAGGAGCCAGTTGCGGCAAGTTGGGGTCGTGGGTGGCAGCTTGCTCAGTCGCTACTGGATGCGCAGTTAAGTTGGCACGCGCAGTGTTTCCAACGCAGCGAAAAGAATCAAACATTGCGGGTCTCGGCCCGATCACTGAATGACCAGGTTCTTTCCATCGCCCACAACACCGGGAGCCAGGCGAATGGCGCTCAGACAATGGTGCAATTGTTGGACTCTATGGGTGTCGCCATCAGTCATATTGCCGGCCAGGCAAGCAACGCAAAAGGTATTTCAAGTCAATCGGAGCTCTTGGCCGATAAGGGTAGCGATGTAATCGCCAATGTTATCAGTGGAGTGGAAGGTATTGTCCAGGCTGTCCATCAGTCTTCTACCCGGATTGTTGCCCTCGGGCAATCCTCCGAGGAGGTCCGGTCAATTATTCAGGTCATCAGAGGCATCGCCGAACAGACCAATCTGTTGGCATTGAATGCTGCCATTGAAGCGGCGCGGGCAGGAGATGCGGGGCGTGGATTTGCAGTAGTAGCCGATGAGGTTCGTCACCTGGCTGCCCGCACCGCGCAGTCCACCAGGGAAGTGACTGACATGATTGAGCGCATAAGGACCCATACAACGCAGGTGGTCGACAGCATGCAAGCTGCAGTAACGCGTGCGAATGATGGCGTCGCACTGGCAACAGAGGCGGGACTCGCCATGCAGCATATCCGCGAAGGCGCACATCGCTCAGCAATAATCGTCGACGAAATTTCTCAGGAACTGAGTAATCAGACGCATACGGCAGCCGAAATATCTTCGCGGGTAGATGGCATGGCAGTAAGGTCTCGCAACAATAACCTCTCCATACAGAATCTAGCATTAGCCTTACAACAACTGGAAGTGGATGTTTTGTCAGCCAGTTAGTTAATGTGGCAACCGATTGCCTACATAAACTTGTTTATAAAACACACATATAAACGTTACGTTAATAGTGTGTGGTCGCCGAGATCTCTCGCAGTGTTTGGGATACTCATGAAGCTTATGATTTTTCTATTACTGTACATTCAAGTAGTAGATCATCCACACAGCGCGCGCCCCCCAGAAATTGTGACGGGTCTCAGTCGACGATTGGTTAGCCCCACGAGCGAATAGCGTTTCTGTAGAGCTTCCTGCCAGCTTTGAGCAGTCACTCCAGTATCCGCAATTGCTGAAGCCGACTGCATGTTCGTGCGGAGTCGACATGTGCGCTAGCCATCAACAGTGCCTGCGGAACAACATCGGTCACTAAAACTAACTGAATACCGCCGTCGTAAAGAATGTCGACTAAATTGAGGAAGCGCTGCTGAACGTCGACCCGCTCACAATTAATTATCGGTACGCCGGTTATGACCAATCGTTCGAAGGTTCGATTGAGCCAGAGGAAATCGGAGCTGGAACGTGGCATGCGGCATAGTTCATCAAAGTCCACCCAAGCGGTGGCTTGCTGCCAGGCCAACAACATCATCAGGCGATGATTGACCTCAACCGGCACGTTACGCCGGGCTGAGGAATCGAGCTGCAAGCGTCGCTCAACCCAGACCGCCTGAGCATCAGCTGCGACCTGAGCCAATTCACCCCAAATATAGCCGCCGTCAGCATCAAGCCGGTAATCCTTGCCACCGTCCAAATGATAAATTTCAAACCGGAACTCAATCATCTCGATTGTCGGCTTGAAGCGGTCCCGATAAAGAGGGTTTGGACACAGCGTTTGAGGGGCGTAGTTGGATGTTGCAACCACTCCGACACCGTGATTGATCAAAAGCGCGAGAAGACGGCCGAGCAAGATCGCGTCACCAATATCGTGCACGTGAAACTCGTCAAAGCATAAAAGCCGGGTGCCCGCTGCTATTTCGCTCGCGATAAGCACCAATGGATCTGGCTGACCCATGATTTGTTTGAGACGTTCCAGAACGTCTTGCAGAAAGGCATGAAAATGCACGCGCCGTTTCTTCTCTACCGGAGCAGCGGCGAAGAAGGCATCCATCACAAAACTCTTACCGCGCCCTACTCCACCCCACAGATAAACGCCAGCTTTCGGAGCACGGAGCCGAACCCGCCGCTCACGTCGCCAGTCAGCAAGCCAATGCTCGAGAACCTTTATGGCGGCCCGCTGGGAGGGGTCGATGCCATAGCCTCGAGCGGTGAGCCTTGCTTCCATATCCTGTTCGACTTGCGACGAGATGGGCTCACCCTCTTTTTGCACTGCAGCTGTAGGCCTTGAAATAAAAAGGAATCAGGACGGGCCTCAGCCGCGCCGAAAGCACTCTCAGTCGGATACCTCGCACAGCCGCTGAATGATACGGCGGGCCCGATTGGCCCCAATATCCACATGGATGTCGATCATCGGCGAGGCATCGAATTTGCGCATGTTCTGATACTGAGACTCGATGACTACCTTGTCTTCCTCAAAGGTCATCACTGTCTGCTCAAGTACTTTCGCCATGATCACATCCTGGTCCTGTGTCGGATTACTGGCCATAGTCCAGAAGTAGTGGCAACTAGTTTCAGTTTCTGGAGTGATACCGTGGAAACCGCGCATATGAAAACCGCCGCGCTCAGGATCGTCCATAGACTCCGTTCCCTGATCCACACCCCCCGTCCAGATACGTAGATGGTTTACGAAAAACTCGATCTCCTGCCAGCGGTCGATCCGCCCCTTGAACGGATAGGCCGCGCTGTACGTCGGCGGGGGCTCGGATCCGGGCATATGGCGCACCACTCGTACAGTATCGCCCTCGGCTTCCACCTTCATCTGAGCCTTCATGTGGACGCTGGCATTGCCACCGATAGTGCGAAGATGGACATATCCCAAATGGCTAAGATCCATCAAGTTGTCGTGAACAAGCTGCCACGGCGCGTCGTAGTGAAAGACACCGCCATCAAACAGATATTTACCACTGCCATGGACGTCGTAATCAGGCGGCTCATGAGTCGGAGCGGGATTCCCTTTGCTGCCAAACCACATCCATACAATGTGATTTCGCTCCCGCACATGCCAGGCCGATACCAACGCCTTAGTAGGGATTTTATCTTGCCCGGGAATCTCGATACACATGCCCTGTCCGTCGTACAGAAGGCCGTGATACCCGCAGCGAATACCCTGCGCTTCTAGCGTTCCATCGGACAACGGAAGCGCGCGGTGACAGCAACGATTTTCCAGTGCAGCCACTTGCCCATCGGCCGTTCTAAACAGCACTACAGACTTATTCAGAAGCATTCGACCCACTGGTTTATCTTTCAGCTCCGAGCCGAGCGCAGCGACATACCATTGATTCAGAGGAAAACTAGAGGGGCGGTGCTCGACTTGGCTCGACTTTATATCGAGTTTTTCAATGGATACAGACATGATGCTTCTCCACTTTTTATGATTATTAAAGGCATAGACCTGCACACGGAGGTTAGAAGTCAGGCCAAGGACCCTCAGACTCCGCTTCACGCTCTGGCCAGCAGGTTCAGACCAGAGCTTGACACTGCGCCGACCGACTTGAGTGTGGCGTTTTGGCCACGGGTAGCGCATCGCGAAACTGGCGACGCCGGGGCGGCGCTCACCAAATCAAAATGCCGAGTCACGTTCTGGCGGCGATCTTGTTATTAACTACACCCATGCAGACCAATAAACAGCACTTTCTCAATCAGCAAAGCGCTGGCGGACGTTTTTTACGACACCGTGGCTTTTTATTGCCATGGCACCGACTAGGTAGAAACTGATACTCAGTCAATTTGGTTGCGGTGTCAACCATTTCTGCATGAATAAATATTCTTTCGCTTCCGTCTCCCCGTGGCTGATTGTGCCGAGGTAACATCCCGCCCCAGCGTGGCTAACCCAGCCCGTCGTTCCTTAATCAGAGAAGCAACATGCCTCACTCTCCGCATCTCAACTTGTCCCGTTATGTCCCTGGGCTACTCACGTTCCTTTCGAACAAGCTCTCGTCAGGTGCGTCGACTTGCTACCGAAAACACTTCGGCGTAGGGGTAGTGGAATGGCGGATGCTGTCGATGCTGGCTGTGGAAAACCCCATATCCGCCAACCGGATCAGTCAGGTGATTGGGCTCGACAAGAGCGCGGTGAGTCGTGCGCTTCAGGATTTGGCAAATGCGGGCTACGTAAAAGTACAGGCCGATGAAAAAGATGGACGCCGCAATATGGTCAGTCTTTCAGTCGAAGGTGAGGCACTTCATGACCAAATTTTCGCAGTAGCGATTGAGCGGGAAAAGCGACTTCTAAGTGATCTCTCCCCAGCCGAAATCGATACTCTGGTGAACTTGCTCGGGCGCTTGCACGCACAGGTAGGGTACGTTAACGAGTACGAGCCAGAGAACGACCACTAAGCGCTCTAATGGTGGCTCGAAGAGATTTCTGTGGATGTGAGCTCTACCAATCTGTCTCCGTCGCACTGCGCACCTCACTAGGTACGACGCTCGACACTCAGTGGCTCATTCGCCGAGAGTCATTTCCCGCAGTGTCAATGCGCGAGGTGTATGGCAACTACCGTAGAGGCCTTCCATACATCGGGATCGGGCTCGAACGTTTCACGCCAATCACGAACGGAGGGATCTTGGCGCTGGAGGTGTCGGTAGCTTTTGTTTTGTAGCTGACGCACACGAGTGTTGCAGCCGGTTACTAGGATGGATCAAACAGCCCTGATAGAAAAAGGTCGTACCGAAGCCGGTCGGTATCCGATCGGCTTTCTTTCTCGGATGCAAATTGCACCCTTGACCACCCGTTTGCGTTACATATGCCCCCATTTGCGTTCGACCTGACCAGTCAAATGCACCGTATTTGTACAGCAATATTCGCGGAGACATGACCGGCAGAGAACGGCCAAAAGCAGTCAGTCCGACTGGACACTCGGCACTCTCGTTTCAGCCATCGATGTCCAAATAAGAGCCACAAGTGCTGGTGGAAACCAGCTTGCAATTCTGACCAAGTTGCGACTTGACCCGTTTGAACGTACCGGCTGGCCGGAGAACCAGACGGCTGAGGGTTCCCAGCAGTATTTCGACTGGTTCAAGTATCAGTTCTGGCGTTTCGTGTTTGTCCAGCAGCAAGTCGCCAAACTAGCTGAAACGGCGATTGAATACCCACCTATGCAAAAAGGCGCGAGCTTCAATCTCGATTCTGTCAAAGCCAAGATCGAAGCGGCCCGGGCGGCGATGGCCAAGTAAGCGGTCGAATACAAGGGTGGCTGGTGCTGGCCACCCGCGTTCGTGACTGATATTGCTGAGGTCACCCTATGCGAATAAATGCATCCGCCCTGCCCGCACCCAACCTGTTTGCCATGCGCTGGGTGAGTCCGTCGTGGAACCCGAATGCTTAGGAGGGTTGAACCGCTTACTTCAGAAGCACCTGCGTATCGTTTGTCTCAACGCGACACCAACACACCATTTATGGGACAGGTTGATGGGGCCGTACTCCTCGGGTGGAAGTTATCTGTTCGATTGTCCGGTTCAGAAACGCCAGGTCATGTTGCCCGTGAGGGCATGAATCCAGGCATCGCTGAACTCGCCCGAGGTGCGATCGCCAGACAAGGTTTTTGTCTGATCTACAGCCATATCGCCCAGCCAGAGGGAGACCCAGCTGAAGTTCACGTCAGTGTTCTGGTCCAGGGCATAGCTGAGTCCGGCAGCAAAGCGCCAGGCATCACCCATAGGAACAGTAAAGGTCCGGTTGCCATCGGAGACTGCCGAGGTGTCATAGGCGATACCGAAATTCCATAACAGATTTTGCGTCTGCTGGTATTGCGCACCCACAGCCAGTTGATAAGTGTCCTTGAAGTTGGCATCAACGGTACTCGATTGCGCACCGGCAACTGAAGTATCAACTTCGACGTTAATCTCACCAAACTCTGACCAGTCTTGCCAGTTCGCCGTGGCCAATAATGCCCATTGACTGTCAAGTTGCTGATACAGACTAAGGCTGGCAGTTTGTGGAACTTGCATATCAAGCTTGGTATTAAGACCATTGAGTCGATCCATCGATGGGCCAGTGCCGTTCACATCCAGACGATCCTCGAAGTCCAGATCGACCTTGCTGGTATAGGCCAGGCCAATCCGTGTACCAGGCTGTGGCGCATAGATCACGCCAAGATGGGCGCCATAGCCCAAAGTGCTGTCTTCGTACTTGTATTTACCGTCCGAGCGCTCAGTCAGACCGAATGGCCCGCGATTGATCGCCGCCTCTGATTGCAACATGCCGTACATGGCCTTGAACCCGCCCCCCGCCGACCATTCATCGTTGAAGCGATAGGACACGCTGGGGACCAGTGACAGACCGGCAATACTGGCGTTTTGCACGAAATAACGTCCGGACCAGTCATTGTCGTAGTTTTCTGCCAGCCCGAAGTCGCCATAAGAGCCAAAGCCGACGCTCCACTGCTCATTCAATTGGTGGCTGATGAAGAAGCTGGCGGCCGGTATCGGGTCGAGCACATTGCCGCTGCCGGTACCTGGAGTATTGGTTGCACCGTCCCGGTCAAACGTCAGGTTGCCGAAAAGAATCTGGGCGCCGGCGCTGATCTGAGTGCCAGCCAAGTAACTCAAACCAGCAGGGTTACTGGCGATCGTTGAAGGGCCCTGCGCCCTAGCCGCTGCGCCGGCGTTGGCCAGCCCGGTGTTGTCCGTGGCGATCTCATACAACATGAGCCCGCCGGCAACTCCCCGCTCACTGATGGAAAGTGTCAGCAGTGCAAGGGCAGTGATCGACAATGCAATTTTGTTCGACTGCATGACGCCCCTCACTGAGGATTTTTAATCACTATGGTTCAGGTAAAATTGCAACCGGTTTCTTTTGGCGAACTTAAGTATTGCTGAGGATTCGATATTGTCCATATGTCCATATGTCCATGTGTAATAACGGCGCCCAGCACCAAATGTGGCTGACCTGATATCAATGGCTGATGCTCTCGAATGAGTGAAACTGTTAACTAAATGAGACACCGAAAGGCGTTATGGCCGTGCACATTAGAAATACTTAAAGCGCTGAAAAAATCGCAGAGGTCATTTGTCTGTTGTGACGAAGAGCGCCTGAAACAAACTCAGCCCACTTGGCTGGACGAGCGAGATTATTGATCTATGCTGAATCATCAATATCGTCCACAAGCGGGTGTGATATTCGATGTTTGCGTTGATCGTGTTTTCCGCGCCATATAAATACGCGGTATGCGTAACGCACCTTCTTTAGGCCCATCAATTCCAAAACAGAATTAAAGCTATAGCGACTTAAGTGTGTTGCCTGGTTCGGCGTCGCACGCCGCCTGGGTGATGGATCAAACATCTAGGAGGTCCTATGCGCAACGTCAAACTGGACATCGACTCACCAAAAGGCGGACTGCTCAGCATCTTGGTATTCGCTATTTCCGCAATCGTCATGCAGCAGGCCAGTGCGGGCACCGATGAGATTAACGGTGTACCGGGCTCGCCCAGCGCCACGCTGAATATCAGCGGTGAACAGATTCCTGCACCTCCCTCAAAATTCGAAGGCAAGATCGAGCGTAACGCTGCGCAATCCAAACCCTACTGGCCGCCTCGTATCGAGCCACACAAGGGAGCGCCAAACGTATTGCTCATCATCACTGACGACACAGGTTTTGGCACACCCAGCACTTTTGGTGGGGTAATACCCACTCCTACCCTTGATCGGGTCGCTCGGGAAGGACTGCGCTATACGAACTTTCACTCGACAGCATTGTGCTCGCCCACTCGCGCGGCGCTACTTACTGGGCGTAACCACCATTCAGCTGGCTTCGGCGTCATCTCTGAGCAATCATCTGGCTACCCTGGCTATAACAGCATCATCCCACGCGATAAAGCGACAATCGGACGAATGCTTAAAGACAACGGCTACCGCACTGCGTGGTTCGGCAAAGATCACAACGTTCCCACCTTTCAGGCGAGCCAGGATGGCCCCTTCGACCAGTGGCCGGTCGGAATGGGCTTTGAATACTTCTATGGCTTCATCGGTGGCGACGCCAACCAATGGGCGCCGAACCTGTTCCGTAACACCACCCAGATCTACCCGTTTGTAGGCAAACCCGGCTGGAACTTGACCACGGCGATGGCCGACGACGCAATTGCCTATGTGAACCGCATCAATGCGCTTGCACCCGACCAGCCGTTCTTCGTCAAGTACGCCCCCGGAGGTGTCCACGCGCCACACCACCCGACACCCGAGTGGATCGAGAAAATTAGCAAGATGAGGTTGTTCGACCAGGGCTGGAACAAGCTCCGGGATCAGATTTTCGAAAACCAGAAAAAGCTCGGCGTGATTCCAGCCGACGCCAAGCTCACGCCGTGGCCTAAAGACCTGCTCAAAGATTGGGACACGCTATCGCCGGACGAACAAAAAATGTTCATCCGCCAGGTCGATGTATTCGCAGCGTACGTCGCTTATACCGATCACGAAATCGGCCGTGTCATCCAGGCAGTCGAAGACATGGGCAAGCTCGACAACACCCTCGTCATTTACATTAGCGGCGACAATGGTGGTAGCGCCGAGGGCACGTTGCTCGGCACGCCAAACGAGGTCGCAAGTTTCAACGGTGTGGACGTGCCGGTCGCCGACCAGCTCAAGAGCTTCTACGATGATTGGGGCTCCGACAAAACCTACAATCACATGTCGGTGGCGTGGTCTTGGGCATTCGACACCCCCTTCTCCTGGACCAAACAGGTTGCCTCACATTTCGGCGGCGTGCGGCAAGGCATGGCGATCATGTGGCCGAAGGTGATCACGGACAAGGGTGGTATCCGCAACCAGTTCCAACATGTCATCGATGTCGTACCGACAATCCTCGAAGCGACGCAGGTCAATCAGCCCAAAGTGGTCGATGGCATCACGCAGAGTCCCATCGAGGGGACCAGCATGATGTATACGTTCAACAAAGCAAATGCCGACGCGCCCTCGACCCACAAAACTCAATACTTCGAAATGATGGGCGACCACGCGATCTATAACGACGGTTGGATCGCCAGCTCGAAAGTAATGCGACCACCATGGATCATCGTCGGTAACGTGAGCCAGGACCCGGCCGCTTTTCCCTGGGAGCTCTACGACCTCAATAAGGACTGGACTCAATCCGAAGACGTCGCCGCCAAATATCCAGAGAAGCTGAAGGAAATGCAAAATATCTTTTGGGCAGAAGCGGAGAAATATCAGGTGCTGCCACTCGACTCGACGGTTGCGACGCGATTGGTGACGCCGCGTCCGAGCCTGACTGCCGGACGTAACGTGTTCACATGGACGTTGCCGCTGACGGGTATTCCGAACGGTGATGCGCCCTCCGTTCTCAATGCCTCTTACACTTTCAAGGCCGAGGTCGATGTGCCAACCGGCGGTGCCGAAGGCATGTTGATCACCCAGGGTGGTCGTTTCGGTGGGTACGGTTTCTACCTGCTGAAGAACAAACCGGTGTTCCTATGGAATCTGGTGGACCTCAAGCGTCAGCGCTGGGAGGGACCCGAGCTCACGCCCGGCAAACACACACTGGAGTTCGACTTCAAGTACGACGGCCTTGGTATGGGGACGCTGGCGTTCAACAATATGTCCGGCATCGGACGCGGTGGCACCGGAGTGCTGAAAGTGGACGGCAAGTCCGTTGCGGAGCAGAAGATGGAGCACACCATCCCTCTGATCCTGCAATGGGACGAAAGCCTCGACATTGGTTCAGACACGCTTACCGGGGTGGCCGACCAGGACTACCAGCCGCCATTCGCCTTCACCGGCAAGATTGACAAGATCACGTTGACGATCAACCGGCCAAAGCTGACGCCTGAAGACGAACAGAAGCTGTTACAGGCGCAACGGGATAACAAGACCAGCGAGTAACGGGTACCGATGGTGATCCGAAGACGAGGGGGCTGGAGGACGTTTCGGTCGTGGCACCGGGCGATGGCCAATAGTTTTGCAGTGGTCACCGCCAACAGACACCAAGGGGAACGCAGATGCTCATCAGGAAACGGAGTTTAGGCATCGCTTTAGTCGCAATCGGAATAGTGTCTGCCTGCCTGGCTTTTACTGTGTACCAGGACATTCGCGGTCCGTTGCCTTTGACACTCGGTGATGGGAAAAATGGCCCCCTGGATATGGTCTGGATTCCTGCTGGCGAATTTTTGATGGGTAGCGATCATAAGCAGGCGCGACCCAACGAGGGGCCGGCTCACAAGGTTCGACTCGATGGCTATTGGATCGACCGCTACGACCTCACCAATGCCGATTTCGCCCGTTTCATTTCTGAAACGCATTACGTCACCACCGCCGAACGCAAACCCAAATGGGACGATCTGAAAGTTCAGCTACCGCCGGGTACTCCTGAGCCGGACGACAGTGTAATGGTACCTGGGGCATTGGTTTTCGTGGGCACAGACAGACCAATCCCGCTGAATGACTTCAGTCAGTGGTGGGCATTTGTCCCAGGGGCCGACTGGCGCCACCCGTTAGGCCCCGACAGTACAATCGAGGGCAAGGAAACCCATCCGGTTGTTCAGGTTTCACGCGAGGATGCACAGGCGTACGCGGCATGGGCTCATAAGCGCCTACTGACGGAGGCCGAATGGGAGTACGCCGCCAGAGGCGGACTGGAACAAGCGAACTATGCGTGGGGGAATGATTTCTCGCCCGGTGGAGAAAAGATGGCCAACACCTGGGACGAGGTACAACCGTTTCCCGTGACCGAGTCCAGCAATAAATTCAAGATCGGTACCAAACCGGTAGGCAGTTACAGACCTAACGCCTACGGGCTGTACGACATGTCCGGGAACGTTTGGCAATGGGTCGCCGATTGGTATCGTGCCGATGCGTTTAGAGTTGGGCTCAAGCGTCAGTCGGCTGGTGAAGTAGCGGTTAACCCGGTGGGTCCATCCGATAGCTATGACCCAGATCTCGGGGTAACGGCCAACGCACCGCAGCGTGTGATTCGCGGTGGATCCTTTCTTTGTAGCGACAGTTACTGCACGAGCTTTCGAACCAGTGCCAGGCAGGGCGCGGATCCTATGAACTCCATGTCGCATCTCGGGTTTCGCTTGGCGATGAGCAATGACCAATGGGAAAAGAACCAGACTCAGCCACGCGCGGGACCAGGACACTGACGTGAACTTCAGCGGGGTCTCCCTCTGGCTCGGCGACATGCCGGTGGATCAGACAAAAACCTTGTCCGGCGATCGCACCTCGGGCGAATTCAGCAATGCGTGGATTCATGCGCTCACGGGCAACATGACCTGGCGTTTCTGATGTTCTGTTGACGACTAATACGACTTAATCCAAGGAGCATAAAGCACTATGAACCAGTCCCGAAAATTGCTCGTCGGCGCCGCTCTGACCGGGGTTCTGCTCGGCGGTTGCACCTCGAAAGTCACCGAGCGTGAGCAGTACTCCGGCTACCTGTCCAACTACAACAACCTACAAGAAGTCACCACCCCCCAGCGGCGGCACTGCGATGCGTTGGGTGGGTCCGTCGTGGTACCCGAATGCGTATGACACAGTGGCGTTCAACCGGCTGGAACTCTATCCGGCACCTAAGCCCAATGAGCGGGTCAACCAGCAGACACTTAACGATATCCAGAACTACATGACCACAAAGGCCAAAGGCGTGCTAGGTCAGAAATACCGGCTGGTATCCACTACGGACGCAGCACCGGCCGGGTCGAAACCCTTGATCCTCCGCGCGGCCATCACCGGGGTAACCGCTTCGAACGAAGGCATGAAGTGGTATGAAATAGTTCCGGTCGCTGCCGTGGTCGGGGCGACACAAGCGGCCACCGGCCACCGGCCACCGGGACCAAGACACTAACTTGTTCATCGAAGCTGAGTTTATAGACGCAAACACCAATCAGACCGTTGCCAAGGTGGTGCGCAAGGTGTTCGGTAGCCAGCTTTCGAACGAGAGCGAGAAAATCACCACCAAGGACTTCAAAGCCGCGATCGACAAATTGAACGCCGATCTCTGGGCTTTCATCCGTAGCTAAGCCACGCTTCAATCGTCAACACTCGTTGGCGGTTGAATATCCCTCAACGAGAGGACACCCGACATTTGAGCTTGTTCATCGCTTCGACTCTAAACATTACACTGGCCATTACTGAGCGCAGCGCTCTTCGCGAGCGTACTCGCGCTGAGTGCTTGCGCAACGGTCGATGCCCAGACGACTGCTTATGTCAGGGTTGAACACCCTGCGCCAACGTTGGCCAGCGAAGTACAGATATTACGTGTGGAGCCCCTTGGCCCAATGTGCGACTGGGCGAAATACTGATCGATGCCAGGTGTCGACCCGGCGGCGCCGATCACGCAGGTCGAACAGAAAATTGCGTGAACAAGCAGCCACTCTCGGCGCAGACGCAGTGGTCGTCGTTTACGACCAGATTCAGCCCGTCGCCGCCTACGTGACAGGCCCACTGTAGAGCCGTGACATAGAAACGATCCAGGGACGCAAGCTCAAAGGCATTGCCATCCGATTTCAATAATGAGGTGCACAGAATGAAAACAATCTTGTCCTGGCTGACGCTTACGTTGGTGGTTGTGCTGATCAGTGCCTGCTCCACCGTGGGATCAACCGATGGCGGTGCCGGTGAAGTCGAGATTCGCTCAGGGAAGATCGAGCATATCTCGCTGACGCAGATGCAGACCAATCACGACAGTGGCGTAGGCGCTGTTCTCGGTGGCCTTGGCGGTCTTGGTATCGGTAGCCTGATCGGTCGTGGCACCGGACGCGACGTCGCCATGGTTGCGGGCGCTCTCGCTGGCGCTGTCGGCGGCAATTACGTGGAGAAGAAAAAATACGACCAACCGATAGAAGCGCAACAGATCATCGTGCGGGTCAAAAGTGGCGTGCTGGTATCGGTTACCCAGCCGATCAATCCATCCCTCGGTAAAGGCATGAATGTTTATATCCAAGGCTCAGGTAATGACGCTCGAGTGGTACCGCAAGGCGGTTAAGGTTCACTAGGTGTTCGGTATTCCTCCGAACAATATGCCTTCAACAGTTACACTTGGAAATCACCGTATTAGTACCATGACAAGCAACCTCCGAAGACATGAGATCGAGGTCGACAACTGATGGGCATGGAAGGTTTGGCGCTGAAATCGCACTACACTCCACCACAGCAGTAAACGATTTATACGCGCCGCTCGCAACGCGGTTCGAACGGACTGCTTGGCATGGTTGACTCGCGATTTGCATGCGGCGCGAGCCTTCCTCACTACGGCAGGAATTCCGAGGTGATTCGATGCGCAATTTTCTCTCATGAGCCATGTAGCTATCGGACTCATCGCCTTCGTCGCTATCTTCGGCGGCGCTCTTGTTGGCATCTTTTCTGCGAGGGTTTTGCCCGAGCATCACCTCAGCAATGAGTCGCGCAATGCGATCTCCGTTTCAGCGGCGATTGTCGGCACGCTTTCGGCCTTGGTGATCAGCCTGATGATCTCGACGGCAAACAGTTCGTTCTCGACACGGTCGAGTGAAGTATCCAGGATTGCCGTCGACATCGTCCGTATTAACCGAGTGATGCTGCGTTACGGACCAGAGGCGGAGGATGCCCGCACTAAGCTGCGCCTCTACGCGAGGGCGAAAATGCAGGAATTGTTTCCAGCGACGGGTAAACCCTTACATTCAACTGAAACGACTGTCGGAATGATGGAGGCGATACAGGAATCGATTCTATTGCTTGTTCCGACTGATCCGAGACAGCGCTGGCTTCGCTCGCAGGCGCTCACACTTTCAGACGATGTTTTACAGGCGCGCTGGCTGCTGGCGGAACAGCGTGCCAGCAACATTCCGATGCCGTTCCTGATCCTGTTGATCTTTTGGCTTAGCCTGGTTTTCGCCAGCTTCGGTTTGTTCGCACCTCGAAATGCCACGACTATCGCCGTTTTCTGCCTCTGTTCGGTTGCGGTTTCGGGAGGCATCACAATGATTCTGGAGCTGGACTCGCCCTTCTCCGGCCTCGTCCATGTCTCCGGTGAGCCGATGCGCCAAGCGCTGGCCGAGATCATCCGTTGATTAATTAGTCGAGGACGGGGTCGGTCAGCACATAAAATTCGCTTAGCCGAAGACCTCGTTATCCCCGGAACCGAGACACTCGAATATCTCCTTTTAGCGGTGACTGCATGGCCGGATCGATTGTGGACTGTCACGATGGACCTGTTTGGGTCGTTCTCTGCCGGTCTGGGCCACGAAACGTGCTGGTCAAATCCGATGCAAATGACTGGTCAGGTCAAATGCAAATGGGTGGGCAAGTCTGTGCAATTACCCAGCAGGCAACATAGGTCGTTTAGCGGACAACGGCGGCCTGAAATATGCCCTAATTTTGCCCTAAACGTCTCAGTGCGATTGGCGGCATTCGGCCGGTCGTGACAGGCAGAAAACGGCCAATTCCCGCCGATGCTGACCGGCAGCTATGGCTCGATTGCTGCCCTTCGCAACAGGCAGGAAACGGTAATCTGTGCTGACCACTGATTGCGTCCGAGGCGATCTCACTGTATCGACGCAACCGGCGAAAAACGACCCATAGCTGCCCGTCCCGGGATGCAGCAATCGACCCTAAGCAGCCATTCAGGACTCTCCTGCACGCATGAGTGATCGTAAGCATTGAAAGACTATCCATTAGTCATTTGATATGTCGGTAGACCTTTGTTGTGCGCAACGAGAATCCTGCCCCCTCGTATAAACGATGGGCAGATTCACGATCTGGGTTGGATGTTAAATCCAGTGTTTTCGCGTCGAGGTCATGGCTTTTTTCTATTGCTGCTTCTATGAGTGCTTTGCCGATCCCTTGGCCTCGAACACTGGCATCTACTACGACGTCTTCGATCCACGCACGAACGCCTGTCGGAATACGAAAATGAATTAAGGTTAGCGCCCCCAAAATGCTTCCTCCACTTGCTGCTCTCACGACTAATAAATGGGAGCATTCGGAATCCACGATCTGCTTCAAATCTTCCATTGTCATAGCTTGAGCGTTTTTGGAAAGCTGCAGGAGAAGGTCATTCAGAGATCTGAGCAGTATAGGATCGGTCTCTTGAACCACCTCGACAATAGCGGATTGGTTTGTCATTAGAGATCCTCAAGTGAAGGGGGGGTAAAGCTTCAACGGTTCATTCGACACATTATCCCAAAGGTTCTGCGAGTGACCGCTTCTGGCCGTTTCTGCCTATCGCGAATTACCGGTTTGGCTCGATTACAGCCGTTCGTGGCGGGCAGAAAAACATCGCTCGCAGGGTTGCTCCGTGGCGTATGGAACCCGATCGCTGCATATATGACTAACGAGTGAATCTTAAAAGTCAGCGAGTAATCACATGCATATGTCAGAGACGTACCAGATCATGGAAGCACTATCTGCCAATGACGCGAACCTAAAGCTTCACGAGGGATGGAAGCTCATTAGCGTCGTGGTGACCACACATCCAAATGGCCAGCTTCACCCATGCTACATCCTTGGTAAATCAAAAGCGGTGCATGAAGCCCCTTCATCAGATTGATCGTGGTTAGATACGAAAAGCTATTCGATTGAAGCCCAAAAGCTCGCGCGTCATGCGGGCTTTTTTGATGCGACATCTAGGCTCATCACGTGACTCTAACGATTTTGGCTAGCGAATGAGACTAACGGCGGTGGCACGGATCAGAATTTCTTCCTGTTGAAAACGCTCTTCAAGATCGCGCTTGAAGCTTTGCCACCAAAGCCGATCAACAGCTTCAACTATGACCTCATAAACGATGATGTCGTCCTCTGCACGCTCGTTATCTTCCTGCAGTGAAATACCTTTCGCCGGATTGCGAGTGAAAGCAGTCACTCCTCCGAACTGCTCGGCCAACTGCTCGCGTACACGGCGAAAAAGCTCGATGGGCTGAGGCGTGCCATCGTTCGTGTTGAGCGGCAAAAAAATCTCGATCAGGTGCATTTGGATAACCTCGATATCTTAAGAGGTCGTTTCGTGAAGGCAGATGCCTGTTCATAGGATCACTTATGCCGCCTCTCGCAGGAAAATTTCGATGGACGTTGAGCACCAATTCCTTCGAAAGCGGTAAAGCGATGTTTAAAATCCTGGTGATCGGCACGCGCCGCTACGATAGTGCCCACACCCCAACATATACGTTGCTGAGTTTTGAGCCAAGACTCGGATCTCAGTATTGGCCGGTAATACGAAATCAAGCCCCAAAGGTTCGGGGCTTGATAGCGTAAGACGGCATCAGGATTTGCGTCCTCCACCTCCGCTCATCCCATCGTCCTTGCTCCCCATATCAGATGATTTATCGCGGTCATCGGAAAGAGTGCTATCGCGTCCGCTTCCTTTTCCACCGGGGTTGGATTGATCAGCCTTATTGGATTGTTGTCCGCCTGAAGCCTGGCCGCCTTTTTGGCCTCGTTTGGACATGTTTTCTTTATCGTCGGCGAATTCGCCTCCGCGATTCGTACCCTGCCCGCCTCCGGACATGCGATCGCTATCGCGGGATTGTTGTCCGCCGGAAGCTTGACCACCTTTTTGGCCTGCTTCGGACGCGCGTTGTGGATCGTTGGCAAAATTTCCGCCTGAGGCTTCTCCACCTTTCTTACCGGCTTCGGAAGCCTTGTCACGGTCATTAGAAAAATTGCCTGGATTTTTGTTTCCTGTATTAGCCATTTTTGTTCACCTCTACATCGTTCGCACGAGCATGGGCTCGTCTAATTCGGAGGACGCACAAAACAGAAAGTTTGAACGGATTATTGGGCTTGCGACGAGTGGATTTGGACATTTGGTTCCATAGAAAAAGCGTGCATTCGATGGATGGCGTGTGCCTAATAGACGCGCAACTGACGTCGGATTCAGATCAGAAGGATCGATGTTTACTAGACTTAATAATTCGTAGAAGTCCTCCATGTTCATCACACTCAGGAGGTCAATCGATGACTGAACACATCGTGCACTTTCATTGCCAGATAGATCAGGGAACGACTGAACGCTTCCGGGACTGTTGCCTCGAAGCCATCGATCACGGCGCCACCTCTTTGCTCCTCAATCTGTCTACAAGCGGGGGCAGCACCAACTTTGGCTTCACCCTCTACACGTTCCTGAAATCATTGCCAGTACCGCTATGCGCGATCAACGCGGGCAACATCGAATCAATGGGCATCATCATGTTTTTGGCAGCAGGCCGCCGTATCACCTCGCCCCACTCACGCTTCCTGATTCACCCGATGAATTGGTACTTCAGCCAAAAATCAGTCGACCATCAGCGTCTGCGTGAATACCTGTCGAGCCTCGACAACGACCTAGCGCGTTACGTACAAATTTTCACACTCGAAACTGCTGACGCAGAGACCAAACTCGATATTTTCCATTGCCTTTCGGCGGAAGAGAAAGTTATCGCTGCACATGAATCCCTGGCCTACGGCATTGCTCATGAGATGCAGCAGATGGTATTCGCCGATGATGTAAAACACTGGAAAGTAAGTGGTGGATGAGGGCGCTGCGGTCGTCATAAGCAGGCAGTTTAGAAAGACCGAAACACTAGCGCTTCCTTACCATAACCACATAAGACAAAAGTCATTTGGATGACTTCCGTCGAAACAAGCGGCCATGCTATCGACTTTAGAAATCCGCCACTTAGTGGAGCAAAGTTTTCTGCCCTCTCGTTGCGAATGCACCGTTGATCCAGGAGCCGCTTTGACGGCACGTTTTTTCACGATGCTTCGAATCAAGAATTACTCGTCGTCACTGAAATCTCGGTGACTCAGCTCAAAAATGGGGACGCCATCGCAAACCTTGTTGCTGGACTAAAACAAAATCTTGAACTCGTTACTACTGCTCCTGGCTATACAGCCCCTTAAACTGATTCTAATGCTACGCTTTGATTTCGTCGAATAAAGATGAAAGGACTCCAATCGGAACCTCATTCCTCAGATGGAGGATAACCTATGATCTTGGGCAATTATTCCTTCGCATGTTCCCTCAGTGATCAAACGCTGCACTTTGCTCAACCATAACGGTTGGCTGCCCCTACGTGTTGCCTTGTGGCCTGATTCCGCCCCGGACAATGACCATGACAAACGAACGATACTGAGCGAGCCAGAGCGCTATCTGGTACTGATCTTCGTTAATAAGAACGGCAACGCTCTAGGGTTTGCCGAGGCGTCGATCCGAGCGGACTACGTCAACGGTACAAGCTCCTCACCCGTGGCCTTTCTCGAAGGTCTGTACGCCCGGCCCGCCGGTCGGGGCCAAGGCATAGCACGGCAACTCGTGGTGGGTATCCAACTGTGGGCAGAAGAAATGGGCTGCACTGAACTGGCTTCGGATGCACTGCTGGATAATTAGGGAAGCCATGCCATGCATGAGGCCTTGGGCTTCGCAGAGACCGAACGGGTGATTTACTTTTTGAAGCCTTTGGGGCTATCAAAGCGTAGTTAGTAGCATTCAAGGCCTGACCCGTTGGCCACACGACCGCTCTTTTTTCGCTCAGTGACCCAGAAGTTTTCTCCGACCTAAAGGATAGGAGAGTTCGGTAGCGATGACTCATTCAGTTGAGAATTCCAAGCTGCACACGCGTCCGAATGTTGGTTACAGCGGCACACCATCTTTCACCGGAAAGCTCGCGAGTTGCGACCAACATCATCATTCGGTTAATAGCCGCATCCAGGTCTAAAAGCAGCTCATGAGATTTAAATCTAAAGTCGTCCGCTGCGTTCATGTCGGATCCTGTGCTCAGCGGGTCTGATTCCAAGTTCCGCGTCGCAGTCCCACCAAGAATCTAATTGCGGTTTTTAATGGATCAGCCCGAGCGATGGACGTAATCATTTTTTCTGGCTGGAACAGGGCGTGTCCCCTGGAATCAAATGAATCGCTGTCCACGCCTTTTTATCCGCTTGAATGGATCACCATCGGTAACGTGACCACGAATTCGCTACCCATGCTATCACCCTCGCTCATACCGGTAACTTCGCCGCCGTGCGCCTCAACCAACTCGCGGACTACTGTCAGTCCGATGCCCAAGCCAGAGCCATTGAATCCGACGGCATGCACGTCTTGAACATAGGAGTCGAAAATAAACGGGAGTGTATTAGCGGAAATGCCTATTCCATTGTCGGAAATGGTTATCTTCAAAACGTCGGACGCTACCGTTACGGATAGTTCGATTCTACCGTGGGTCGGTGTGTATTTAGCCGCATTTGCCAGAAGGTTGTGGAGAATCTGCGCGAGGCGCCCCGGGTCACCATTGACCATCAAGATGCCGTTGGGAAGATGGGCGTTGAAATGCTGCTCTTGTGCGTCCATTAAAGGGCGGCACGCATCAATGGCCTCACGCAGAATTTGAATCATGTCGACATCGCGGCGATTGAGTCGTAACTTACCAGTGCTAGCACGGGAGACGTCCAGCAGATCGTCCACCAGCTGTGACATATGTTGCACTTGGCCTTCGATCAACTCCCGCATCCGAGGCAGCTCGTCGCTAGGCATCCGCACCATACGCTCTGCAATCATACTGATGGGTGTTAATGGGTTACGTAGCTCATGGGCCACCGTCGCCAGTATGCTTTTTTGCTGACTCAGTGCGCGCTCGGCTACAGCCTGAAGGTCTTGAGCACTGAGCGCGGCTATGACCAGTTGTGCATTAGCTTCACGCAGCTCCTGGTACAACCGTTGCTCTTCCAAGCGTGGGGCGACTATAGCGTCAGACTGCACCAGCAGTTTCGCCGGTACTGGCTGCTGATTAGCCTCAATCACCTGCTCGACCTGCTGACTATCCACCAGCCGGCTGCTGGCGTCGCTCAACTCTTTTTGAAGTGCTGCCAGCACGGCGCGTGCTTCAACGGTTTTCTGGCCAAGCAGGAAGAGTTCGTGAGCGGCATTAGCGATCTCACGCTCATTCGTGCCATCGACATTACTCATGAGTCGGGCTCAAGCATTTTTATCTCCTGGATTTGATACACCTGAAATCCGCTTTGTGGGTCGGCCTCCGAGCAGACCTTCTTGTTCATGAAGCATTTCGCCAATCTGCAAGCCGTTTTCATCGACGCGGTACAAGCGCAGCTCATCGGAGTGGGCACTGGCCCGCATCTTGACCACGGCCATGATGCGCAGTAAGCGGCTCTCTACTTCAATATAGCGTTGGACAATGATGGCGTCAGTGAGAAATGCCGTGCCGTAAGGGCTGAAACGCAAGTCGGTGTAGCGGTCTTCCAGCTCTGAGGTCATCAGCACACTGACCCCGGCACTGGTCAGCGCGGTGACCATACGCGACAGCGATTCACGGAAGTCTTCGCGGAAGGTCGGCGCCAGCGCCAGTTCGAAGCCCGACAACGAATCGATCACCACCCGGGTGGCTTTCAGTCGGCTGATCTCGCTGAGCAGCAACTGCACGATTTCGTCGATGGACAAGTCCGGTGCGCGACTGTCCACCAAGCCGACCTGACCGTTTTGGATCAATTGAATGAGGGCGGCATTTTGAAAATGATTGGGCCGTTGTTCGAACACCGCGATGACGCCGGTTTCGCCGTTGCGTGCGCCTTCGGCCAGGAACGTCGCCGCCAGGATGCTTTTGCCCGACCCCGACGGCCCAGCCACCAGCAAGGAATAACCCCGAGGTAGGCCTCCACCGAGCATTTCGTCGAGCTGCGGGACACCCATTTTTAGGCGTTTGATCGGGAACTCCAGAGGCACTTCCGTCAGATTTGACGCTGCAGGCGAGAAGACCTTTATCCCCGAGGGGCCGATGCGGAAGGTGTGCAGCCCCGGTAATGTTGGCTGTCCGCGCATTTTCATGATTTCTATTTTGCGCACCATCGAGTTGCGCTGAACGCTCTGGCGCAGCCAGATCAGGCCATCGGCCACGGTGAAAATCGGGTTGGTGTCGGTTTCGTTGAAGTATTCGCCAATCAGGAAGGTCGTCGCCTGCCAGGTGGTCATCAACATGCCCAGTTGCTGAACGAACTGCGGCAGGTTGTTGTTGGGGTTGTCCTGAGTCTGGCTGGCCAGCACCACCGAACGGAAAGAGTCGACGAACACCAGCGCCGGGGAGTAAGCCTCCACCTCGCTGACGATGCGCCGCAGCACTTCGTCCAGATTTCCGGCCAGGGTGTCGTCGGTCAGGTTGATATAGCGGATCGACTGGTTGATCGCTTCGCTGTCGAAAAAGTCGAATTGCTGCTGATAACGCAACATCTTCAGCGGCGGCTCGCCCAGTACGGTAAAGAACAGCGCCGGGCGCTCGGGCGTGGCCAGGGCAAACATCATCTGGTGCGCCAGGGTAGTTTTGCCGCAACCCGGCGGGCCGGCGATCAGGTTGAACGAAAACTCCGGCAGTCCTCCGCCCAGCACCTCGTCTAGCCCTGGCACACCGGTGGCCAGGCGGTTGATAGTCACTTTGGTGCTCATAGCGAATTTTCCTGCGAAGGGGTGTCGCTCAATAAAGGTTCCCACATACCACGAAGCAAACGTGCGGTGAGCGAGGGTCCGATCAGCGTGGTCAGCAGTGCGTAAAAGGTAGTCAGCAACACTTCACCTAAAAACAGCGCATCGGCGTCGCTTTGCTCAACGATTACGGATTTGAGGGCAATCAGATCCATGCCTGCCTGCGCTCTGTCACAGGTGCCGGCCAGTCGCGGATGAGTGGAAACGCACAGATTGAGGCTGCGGCGATAAAGCGCGACAACCCCTTGCTGGCCGATGATGGGCCTGAGGGCTGCGTCCATATCCTGCAAGGTTGAAATAATTGCGTGGGCGGTCTTTGCAAGATCAGCAATGTCACCGACCCGGCGCGCCAGAGAAGCTACGATCTGGCGGCCCTCTTCGCTTTCCCTGGACATGGCTCACTAATTTTTGATGGGCACCTATCGATGGTACACCCTATAACCTGTGATCGAGTTTTCATTTGGGCGCAGAGCTGATGATGTCCGAATATCTCTCTCAAGCACCTAGTTTGGTGATTTGAATACAAACCGACCAAATGCCAAGCAATACCCAGAACGTCGCAAAGATCCAAGGTGTGCGCACCGAAAACAGCAACGCCTTTCGATACCCCTTTTGCGTGGACTCTCTCTCACAAAATAAAGGCGATTCGTCATACGCCAACCCCATTAAAGGCTCGCTATGCAATAGCTCACTCTGCTTGAAATGCCAATGGCCGATAATGTCGTATGCCGCACGAATACCGGGCCAAGCATTCAACGAACTTAGCACTCCAAGCAACGTAAGAAACGGTGGTACTACCAGCGTGAACAACTTGCCCCATTCGGGGTTGAGATTGCCCATAGAAGAGGCAAATGCGATGACCAAAAAAGACTGAGATGCCAAAAAGGCGTCAGTTCGATTAGCCAAGATGCTGGTTTCGTACTGAATCTCTCTTCGGTAAAAATCCAAGCGCTCCTTTGGCGACCCGAACATCCTTGCATTGTGCTCGTTTAGTGCGGTGTCACTTATCTGGGAAGTCAAAATTCTCGGCACGGTGGGTTCATCCTTATCAAACATGTGAAGCCGGCTTACCACCCATCCCAACCTAATTGAACTGGATTTCTCCCACGTTAGCATTGGTACTCACTAACATCTGTGTTAGCCGGACGTTTATCCGCATTCCCCGCAACGCCAACAAAAATGGCCCTCTCGGGCCGTTTTGTACTCAAACTAAACTCACTTGGAAAGCCGGGACTCGACGGTGTCGGAGCCGTGTTCAGCGTTCCATTCTTTAAGACCCTTGTGGTTACCGCCTTTGGTTTCGACGACCTCGCCAGTATGCGGATTTTTGTAGAATTTTACCCGCGAGGCTTGCTCAGCATGTCGCAGATGACAACTGTCGCCACTTCGTACTCATGATGTATTTCTAACGCTTTTGCTAAAAACACTCCTTGCCGACTCATAGGACTCTCTTGCATCAGACAAAAAGCATTGATCGAAATTGTCAATCTCAGCTAGTGAGCCCGTCCTTTTCAGAATCTGCAATTTAAATATTTGTGTTATGCGTATTCATAAAGGCATCCCAGCTTTCATAGGCGTCGTGCTGCCTCTTGCTGGCAAAATCCCAGTCGGGGCCTGAAACGCATTTGGATGTGACCAGCGTCATCATTTCCATCGTAGCGGCGTCGAGTTCTATCAGGAGCTCGTGTGATTTCATCCTGAAATCTTCGATCGATGCCATTAGCTTTGCCTCGGCGCGGAGGTCACCGCCATTGAGAAACAACTGCTCCTCGAGCGGTGGAGTACGAACACGCCAAATAATTCATACCTTCTGATCGCTGGTTCGTTTAGCCCCGAACCTTCTCCGTCAAAGTCAGCCGCTATAGCAGGACGGAAGAGTCGTGCATGAAATAAGGGAGCGGCCCGATCTTTGTCCCCGCGTTTGAAAGCGACGCGGATCAGTCGATGTCGCCGACAATGCGCACAGCGCGCTGGACGCCATCGACAGAAACGAAAAGTTCATCAAACTGACGCTCGCGGTATTTATCTGATAGACCCCGCAACGGTACCGCCATCAACCACCTACCTGCACAAGCCTTGGTCATTGGACGACTTGGTAATCGCGGTAGCGTCTCTCCTGCAGCCTGATTACCCCATTCGTAAGATTTGAGTCGTTGTTGGCCTGTTAGCTCTGATGCTCCCAAGTCCACCATTTGCCCTCGGGCTCACGCACAGATCGCTTGGCGCGCTGCCATTTCAATTCTGAGTTCGCCAATCAAATTTGAAATCGCCCGACTGGACGTGAGATCCGATGCCAACACGCCGGGGACAAACAGTTCCACGCGGCCAGAGGAAGGCTCAATCATCTTGATCAATAGCGAACCTTTGGGATTCACGGAGCAGGTGCAGGAGCGAGGTAATAAACCGCTTTCAATGATATGTCGGAGCTCAAGAGAAGAAATCATGGGGTACGTCCGAAGGAAAAATTCCTTCTCAGTCTTGTCTATGAAGCCCAGTAGTCAAGGAACGCGCCGGAGTAAATTCACGACCAATTGTTTCCCGTCCACTGGCCTTGAGCTGACGCGGCTGACTATTCATTTTTTATACTGCTAGGCTTGGCGTTTTCATGGAGGAACCTTGATGCCAAATTCAGATTTGCTCCCTTCCCTGCTCTTCAAAATCAATCAAAACCAATTAGCTCTTGAGGCCGCCATCATGGAGCTGACGCTCTGGGTCGAGCAACGTGGTTCTGCTGAAGTCGCCGGCAACGTTCGCGGTGCTTTAGACACGATTAGCAAAAACGAGGAATTCATCAATATGAGTCTTGCGGTGCTTATGTCACCTGAGTGACCTGGCCAAAACGCTATCAGTGGCGTCGTTCAGTCAATACTGCGCCAAGGATCGCGTGAGTAATGAGACAAGCTGCCGAGGCTATGTATCGTCCTCGTGGCCGAAGAATTTGGGATCAAGCACCAACGCGCGTAATGGCTTCAAACGTTTCTCGGCGAGATCAGCTTGCCGGGAGCATTCAGTGGCGTCCCCGGCAGCGCCCACAGCCGTCGCCTACTCATTCAAATAAGTTTGGTCACAGCAGTGACCAAAACTTAATCTTTATATTTATGAAGTTATATTCAAGCCGGAGACGTAGTTGCCATAATGGGAAATCGTTTAATCTAGATGTCTACGATATCGATCTAGTTAATACCCATAATAAAAACAAAGCATCACACATGGATAGCACACTAATTAAAAGCTGATTAACTTTTTTACTTCCAATTTGCCATTCGTCGTCATGCAGAAGAAAAATTCAACTTTTTCGAAAGCGGGTGACTCTCACTAATACAGCCATCAAGGTGGTGGGTGCATTTTCTGATTGATTGGCGATTGCTGATAGGAGATAGTAATGAACTACGAAGATCGTGATACCTATGGCATGTACAAAACCAACCTCCTACGAGATACCAGCTCTGAGGAACAGGGGCCTGGCCCCGACCTGATGGGGGCAGACACACTCATTGGAAATGATGTTTATAACCATAATGAAGAAGACTTGGGAGATATCAAGGAAATCATGCTGGATGTTCGCAGCGGTAGAGTGAGTTATGCTGTTCTCTCTTTTGGTGGCTTTCTTAGCATGGGAGAAAAACTGTTTGCGGTACCCTGGAATGCATTCACACTCGATACAGTAAATAAGCGCTTCGTACTAAACGTAGAGAAAGAACGCTTGGAAAACGCACCAGGTTTTGACAAGGACAATTGGCCTAATATGGCCGACGAATCTTGGGCAACTGAAATCCATTCTTTCTATGGAACTAAACCGTTCGATTACGATAATGTCTAGATACAAAGTATCGACAAAAGCTAACTGTCCATAACCAAAATGAAGAGTGATGCGCGCCGAGCAAACAACGACATGTTAAGATTGGTCGTTGGTGGCCAAACCCTAAGGCGCGCATTGCGGTGAAAAAGCGCTAACAACAAGGGTTTAGGGTGGATTCTGCTGACCGCCGTCGAATCTAAGGCTAGCCCAGCCGCATCGTACCGGAAAGCTATTCGTTTGAAGTCCAAAAGCTCGCGCGTCACACGGGCTTTTTTTGATGCGACATCTAGGCTCATCACGTGACTCTAACGATTTTGGCTAGCGAATGAGACTAATGGCGGTGGCTCGGATCAGAATTTCTTCCTGTTGAAAACGCCCTGCAAGATCGCGCTTAAAGCTTTGCCACCAAAGCCGATCAATAGCTTCAACCATGACCTCATAGACGATGATGTCGTCCTCTGCTCTCTCGTTATCTTTCTGCAGTGAAATACCTTTCGCCGGATTGCGAGTGAAAGCCGTCACTCCTCCGAACTGTTCGGCCAACTGCTCCCGTACACGGCGAAAAAGCTCGACGGGCTGAGGCGTGCCATCGTTCGTGTTGAGCGGCAAAAAAATCTCGATCAGGTGCATTAGATAACCACAGCAGCCCACGGCTGTAAGTAATGCGATTCCCCTTGGGCCCCCAAGGCCTGCGTTTCAGTTTCAGCTTCTGTTCCAGCTTTCAATCCTGTGGGATTAAAAAGCTAAAGAAAACAGAAGAAAAACCGGCGGCATCCTATCGGATAAAGGTGTGTGGGGGCAGCGCTGCTTTTCTCTTGCCTTCAAATATATAAACCCTGTTCCATCCTTGTATAAAGGCCCACTCTCACCATCAAGAATTTAATTCTGGAACCCGCTCCGGGTTTTATACTGTGGTTCCCAACAGGGTACCGACTCCTGCTGCCACCGCCATCGAAAGTGCACTCCAAAAAGTCACACGTAAAACCCCATTTTTAATATTTGCCCCGCCGACCTTGGCCGCCAAGCCGCCAAGGATAGCAAGGAAGACCAACGACGCGACGACGATGACTGGGATGAGATGTTCTTGTGGAACTACTACGACCACGAGTAATGGTAGTGCTGCACCTACGGCAAAGCTTAGCGCAGATGCAAGAGCAGCCTGTAATGGCTTTGCACTCATCGCATCGGTGATTCCCAACTCATCTCGGGCATGCGCCCCCAAGGCGTCGTGATCCATTAGTTTAGTCGCGACTTCTTCTGCAAGCGGCACCTCAAGTCCTCGCTCAACATAAATTCCTGTCAGTTCACGATTCTCGCCCTTCGGATTTTCCTGAATCTCAATTCGCTCCGCCTCTAGGGCAGCCGCTTCCGTGTCGGCTTGGGACTGCACGGAAACGTACTCTCCGGTAGCCATCGACATAGCACCGGCGACGAGAGCAGAGACACCCGCTATAAGGATGCTGTTGTGAGTTGCGTGAGAGGCGGCTACGCCCAGAATCAGACTTGAAGTTGAAACGATTCCGTCATTGGCCCCCAATACGGCAGCGCGCAGCCAACCAATGTTGTCTATTGGGTGTTTCTCTTTATGATGCGCTGCCATTCTGGAATTCTCCGTGTGAAAAATTGCATTAGGTCAGGTCTCTGGCGTCATGAGCACCGTGAGATTCATGTTGATGAACGGAGATCCAATCACCGGTAATGACTGAATCAACCGATTAAATTTCAGAAAGATGCTTTACGCTGCCAGCATGTCCAGAACATACCGATCACGGCAAAAAGCCATTACGATAGTACATCGTGTTTAACAAAAAAGGCCCTCGAAGGGCCCTTTTGTACTCAAACCAAAATCACTTGGTCAGCCAGGACTCGATCTTGTCTGAGCCGTATGTCGCTTTCCGCTATTTCAAATTTTGTGATAGTCGCCCTTGGTTCCACGACCTCACCCGATTCCGGATTCTTGTAAACCTACCTCGCGAGGCTTGCGGGTGCCCGATTGCGGCAGGCAGCCGGAGCGCGACGACCAGCCTGTAGATCAGGCAGGTTGAAGATGTCCTTCAAGCTGTTGCCGTACTTGGTAAGTAAAGCGAGAAGCTTCGTTTCAAATTTGAGGACGCAAACTCAACATCGGAGAAAAAATTATCTGAAACGCGGTGCCGCCGATGTTTGCGTTGGGCTGGTGACTTAGCGAGCCACCCAGATTTTTAACAAGCGAAGTAATTACTTTCATTCCCAACCCTGACATTTTATCCACACCAAAGTCGGCTGGAAGTCCCTTGCCATTGTCACTTACGGTCAGGCAATACTGATGTTCATATGGTGCCAATTGTACATCGACCTTGGTGGCCCCATATTTTAAAGCATTTGTCACCAATTCATTTACGATAAGGCCGAGTCGACTGAGTTGTTCGCTCGCCAAGGCGAGTGGAACGGCTTCGACCGAGATAGCTACCTGATCCCTACAACCTAACATTGCTGATAAGCCAGAACACAGTTGAACCAGATAGTCAGCACTATCGAGCGTCGTGGCAGCCTTACCGACGTTAATATGCTGATGCACATTTGCTACTGCAAATATTTTGGCAGCCGCTCTTGAAATCTCCTTAGCCGCTTCAGAGTTGCCCAGCTGAACACTCTGAATGCTCAGCATTGACACAATCAAATGGAGGCTATTCATGACTCGATGGTCAATTTCCTCGGCCATCAAGTGGGAATGATTCAGCGCTGCTTCCTTCTCAGCTATGGATCGCATGGCGGAAAGGCGCAGTTCAAGCTGATCCATTACAACGCTAGCAAGATCCGCCAACGTGTCTATCTGATCTTGGGTAACCGTGCGCGGCTGCGTGTCCAGCACACATAACGTACCGAGATTGAAGCCGTCGTGAGTATGCAGCGGCACACCCAAATAAAATTGAAGACCAAATTCGCCTGCGACAAGGGGATTAGAAAGCGTTCGAGGATCATGCCTAGCGTCTGTTACTAACCAAGGCCCATTCTGTAAGATCGCGGAGGCACAGAGTCCTGGATTGCGGGAAATTTGATTTGCGTCGAGCCCATGATGGGATTTGAACCAGATTCGATCTGTATCGACGATGCTCACGATTGCTATCGGAGTACCGAGAAGGCGCGCTGCTATTGCGGTCACACGATCAAATGCGCCGTCCGGAGGGGAATCAAGGATGGCGTACCTACGAACGACGTTCATTCGAAGGGATTCATCTGGAGCTGTTTCACTGGAGCTAACGGAATGAGGCGTGGTGTTCGCAGTCATTTTTACTCCCGAACGGCTCAAGGTCACTGCTTTAAGTGGGTTATCCGATGGAATGCCCGCTTTCAAACCGTTGCACCAAGGTCGCACTCGATTGATGGTCTGGATGGCAGCAGAACGATGTATGGTCTCACGTTTGTATAAGCCATGTCAGGCACGCACACAAACCGCTTCAATCAGTGGGGTGGTGGCAATGATCCCGCTGCCCGCAGGTCACGCCCTTACCCACCTACCGGATTGTAAAATCCGTGCCAGGGAACCGACAAGCACCAACAGGGCAGATTCCGCGCTTGCGCGAGTAAGCCTTCCGGTGAGTAACGGATGGTGCAAACTGGCTCACCATTCTTTGGCGAATCGAGGCTAAGGTTCATGTATTGGAGATTCATTCCACGACTAGCCCGTTTTCATCGCCCCCGTGGAGCTACTCAGAGGATGTAACGCTTTAGATGGGCAGGACTCACACAATTCAATGATTATCTAAAAAACCAAAAAAGAGGTGATGATGTCTCCCTTTGATATTCAACGGATGTTGATAGATGAGTTTCCACTAACATTTTTGCTAGAGGTAGGGTTTCGGGCAGCTTTTGCCTTTCTTGCCGTTTTCTTGTTCTTAAAATCAAGTGGCCGACGCGGGATAAGACAGCTCTCACTTTTTGAGTTGGTCGTGATTTTGACGTTGGGCTCCGCTGCCGGAGACGTGTCCTTCTACCATGATGTACCACTGTTGCCCGTTGCAGTCGTTTTCCTCACGCTGTTGCTGCTCTATCGCATGACGGTTTGGATCATGACCAAAAGCAAGAAATTTGAAGCATGGATTGATGGTCTACCTGTAACCGTCATTCGCAATGGCTTATATGAACTTAAATCCTTAGAGAAGCTGAATATTTCATCGAGCGAAATATTGATGGAGCTTCGACAACGGGGCGTTGAGCACTTAGGCCAAGTAAGATTGGCGCTTATGGAAACAGATGGCGACATCAGTCTTTATTTTTACGATCAAGAAGACCTGCGCCCTGGCTTGTCAGTCCTACCTTTAGAACATCGTGCGGAGTTTATAAAAGTGCCCGCTTCGGGACTTTATTGCTGCGTGAGTTGTGGCTTTGCACAATCTATTCTTGAAGAACACGAAGCACGCTGCTCGCGGTGCGATCATGACATCTGGTCAAAGGCGCTGAGCACCCAACGCTGTAGGTGATGGTTGCTGGAAACAATCCCACCAGGCATCAGTCAAATCCACAGGCGCCAGCATTTTGAGGGGAACAGATGAAGGTATTCATAAGCTCGGTGGTAAGGGGATTTGAGCAATTCAGAGCGGCTGCCAAGGACGCCGTAGAAGCTCTGGATATGAAGCCGGTCATGAGCGAGCATTTTGGAGCCCGCACCTATTCTTCCGTGCATGCCTGCCTGACAGAGGTTGATCAGTGCGACGTCTTTGTCCTCATCTTGGGCGCTAACTACGGCTACGAGCCTGAGCCGGGTCTGTCGGTTAGCCTTGGCGATTGCCTCTCACCACACTCTAGAATTCGACATTAGCCCCTTCGTGCTGGGCCTTCTGCTGTCCTCCTTTTTATGGCTTTACCTCTTCGCACTCATACCCATGGGAATGCTGGAGGATCGATACGATACTCGGCTGGTCAACGCCTGGGGCATCGGCGTCTGGTCTGTCGCCCCCCTCCTCTCTGCAGCATCAGAGGGTTTCTTCTCCATGCTGATCACTCGTTTGCTAATGGGTGTCGGAGGGTCGACTTCGTACCCCGCCGGGGGACGCGCTCTGCGCGAATGGGTACCTGCCGGCGAGCGCGGAATGGCGACCTCACTGTTCCATGCCGGTAGCCTGATAGGCCCGGGGATTGCTGCGTTGGGCCCGAGCATTGTCGTCAACAGTTACGAATGGCGTGTTGCCTTCGTCATAACTGCCGCTGTTCGATTCTTATGGCTGGCTGCCTGGCTGATATGGTTCAGGCAACCTGAAGTCGCGCGCTGGTTACATCCGCTTCAGGCGCTGCTCGCTGTCGTTAGGAATCTTGCTGCCTGAGCTAAGAGGCATAATTAAAACTTTAGCTGGGAAGGGGTGGATGGCTCGGCAATGTGCTCACTGCCGCCCGCCTTCGGGCCTGGCCTCATTTCACGGAAAAACATTCGCCGATACTCAGAAGGCGATGTGCCGAGGTGAACGCCGAACTGTTGTCTCAACGACAAAGGCGTTCCGAAACCCGCCTCACCGGCGACACACTCGATAGGTAGGTCGGTCGTTTCGAGCAGCTGTTGTGCTCTGGGGACTCGCTCAGCATTCAACCATTTAGAGACGGTACTGCCAGTGGCCTCCCTAAAGCGACGAGTAAACGTGCGCCTACTCATTTTCGCCATGTCTGCCAGGACGTCGAGCGATAGATCACTGGCTAGGTTCATTCGGGCCCACGCCAGTACTTCAGACAAATGAGTCTCACTAGATAGTTGCGGCACAGGATGTTCTACGTATTGAGCCTGGCCTCCTTGCCTATGCGGCGGCGTCACCAGCATCATCGCGGTGCGATTCGCCACATCAGCACCGAGCCGCTGGCGTATCAGATGCAGGCAACAATCGATTGCCGCCACGGTTCCCGCAGAGGTCATGATATTGCCATCAATGACATAGAGCACCTCGGGCCTGAAACGAACTTCAGGGAAGCGACGCGCAAACTCGTCTCTGACTGCCCAGTGAGTGGTTGCTTCTTTGCCATCAAGCAGCCCGGCATCTCCGAGCACGAATGCTCCCAAACATAACCCGACTATGAGCTTTCCTTGGACATTAGCGAGCTGTAAGGCTTTCACAAGCTGTGCAGATGCAGCGACCGATTGATCGCCCCACGCTGGAATGACAATTACATCAGATGCCTCCATCAGTTCCAGGCCATGAGTGACCTCCAAGCCGATGCCTTGGTCGCTACTCACCATACCCGGCGACTCTGCGCAGTAGCTGACCTCGTATTGAGGTTCACCAGGTGCGGATTGAACTGTCCCCAGCACCACTCCCGGCCATAAGGGGACGTTCAACGATCAGCCCGGCTAGAATCTACGACTTCTTCTCACTAGCTAAAGAGGTACTGCTCTGTGTTTAACCGCTATGTAGCCTCCCGCGAGAGGATGACCCAGGACTTAGGAAATGCGCGTTTGCTGCTGGGTCAGCGACTTTCCGTGATATTGCATGACCAGTACTACTTCAACGATGAGAAATGTCCGGAAGACATAGGATCGTTAGAATGGCGGTTTGGCGAACATCAGACCGTTTCGATGTACTTGCTAGCTGACGGGGAAGTGTCGGGGCTGACCTATCAGACCTGGAACCCCCCATGCCCTTCGAGCTTGACGCAGCTAGCGCCTGTTCGTGGCGTAGAGAAAATCTGCTTTCCGGTTTATCCGCACTCTCTCTTGAAGGAAAGATCATCACTGAGGTTCAAGGAGTTGTCGACAAAGGATGGGACCAGGAGGCTCGGCTTGTAGCCTTCAAAATAACCTTCGAGACCGGCGACTACCTGATCTATCTCAACCAGGGTGACGATGCAGTCGTGCTGATCAACGAATCGCCCGAGAGTGTGGCGCGTATCGAAACCAGCTTGGTGACTTCGCTGGAATGACAGCTTTGGCTCGTTTTTCGCCGGTTGCGTCGATACAGTGAGATCGCCTCGGACGCAATCAGTGGTCAGCACAGATTACCGTTTCCTGCCTGTTGCGAAGGGCAGCAATCGGCCAATAGCGGACGTTGGACCGAGTCCGCTGCCGGTGGATTCGGACATTCATAGGGTCTACGCTTGGGTCTGGGCAGAGCCATAGCGAGACAGAACTAGACAGCTTTTGTGGATCGATCCAAAGTCTCAAGATTAATCGCGGGAAGGAGTTGAAACTGAGTACGGCATCGCGATCAATAGGATTGATCCGACTATCACATAGATTTTTGACAGTCACCGGCCATCCGGCAAGGCTGTTCTGAACTTGAACGCGCGCTTGATAACAAACGCATCTGGGCTATGGAAGTCGTAATGCCGAAAGATAAAAATAAAACGGTTATCGATTCGCAACCGACGACGATTAACAGCTATCTGTTTCCCGTCACTATCGGCGTTCTGCTCATGGCCGTTGTGGGCATCGGGTGGTTCCTGTTCAGCAGCAAACCTGCTCCTGTGACTTATGCGCCGGTTGGCACACCGGTCGTCCAACCGGCCACTCCACAACCTGTTGCCGTAGTGCAGGAAAAAGCGCTGGCAAAAATGGTTGATGAGCAGCAATGTCAGGGTTGCCACAGCGCCCAAGTCAAGGACTGGCAAGGCTCCCATCACGAACTGGCGATGCAGGTAGCCAACGCTGAAACCATGCTGGGCGACTTCAACAACGTCACCTTCCATGCGGAAAAAGAAACCACCCATTTCTCCCGCAAAGGTGACGGATTCTGAGTCAACACCCCCGGCATCGATGGCAAGAACGCGGACTTCCAGGTCGCTTACACCTTTGGAATCTCGCCGCTACAGCAATACCTGATCGAGGTTGGCGACGGTCGCTTGCAAGCTCTGGGCGTGGCTTGGGATACCGAAAAAAACCGCTGGTTTCACCTCTATCCAGGCCAGGGCGTGAGCTTTAAGAACCCGATGCACTGGAGCAAACCGAGCCAAAACGCCAATTTCATGTGCGTCGAGTGCCACACCACTGGTTACAAGCGCAATTTCGATGCGGCAAAAAATACCTTCGACAGTCACTGGAACAGCCTCGGTGTCGGCTGCCAGGCGTGCCATGGCCCAGCCTCCAATCACCTGGAATGGACGGCGAAAAAAGGTGACTTGATCCACGCCGGGTTTGCCGTCGACCTCAAGGACAAGAATGCCACCGTCGAAATCGAAACCTGCGCACGCTGCCACTCCCGCCGCGCGCCGCTGGGCGATGGTTTCACCGTCGGCAATCGCCTGATGGATGACTACCTACCGAGTCTTCTGACCCGTGAACTCTATGCCCTAGATGGCAAGATCAAGGATGAAGTATTCGAACATGGCTCCTTCGCCCAGAGCAAAATGTCCGACAAGGATGTGCGTTGCAGCAATTGCCACAACCCCCATAGCAACGAACTCAAGCCGCCGGGTAACGGCGTATGCCTGCAATGCCACGACACTGCCGGCAGGACCTCGGTGGAAGGTGTTGATGGCAAGGGCCTGCAAGCGAAGAATTACGATTCCATCGAACACACCCGCCACACCATGGGCCAACCCGGCTCGCAGTGCGTGGATTGCCACATGCCCGGCAAGTTCTACATGGGCAACGACTTCCGGCATGACCACAGCTTCAGCATCCCTAACCCGGAACACGCAGCGAAACTCTGCACGCCGGACGCCTGCCTGACCTGTCATCAGGGCAAGGCCGGCAACAAGGTCACCGCACAGTTCAAGCTGTGGAACGCCTCAACCAGCCCGCAAGCGCCGCACTACGATGAAAGCCTGTGGCTGATCCGCAACGGCCAGCCCGGCGCGGCACAAGCCTTGTACGAGCAACTGCAACGCAGCAACCTGCCGTCGATTCAACGGGCAACCTTGCTGGCGGAACTGGCGCTTTATCCCAGCGGACAGGCGATTAAACTGGCCACCAAGGACTTGAGCAACCCGGCACCGCAAGTACGCGAAAGCGCCGTTCGGGCGATAAGCGCGCTCCTGCCACCCCCGGACCGCGCGCCACTGTTGACGCCGTTGCTGGGTGATCCCGTAAAGGCCGTACGCATCGCCGCAGCCCGAGATTTGTTGAGCGTGGCTCGCACTGGTTTAGACAGTGCACAGAACAAGTGGAATGCGGCCATTGCCGAATACGAAGCGGTACAGAAGAGCCTAGCCGAACGCGCCGAAGCCAATCTCAACCTGGCCATGCTCTACCAGGCCAGCGGTCGCAGCGGCGAAGTCGAAGCTCTGCTGCGCACGGCCCTTAAGCGTGACCCGGATTTCTACCCGGCACTGGTGACGCTGGTGCAATGGCTGGAAGCGGGCGGACGCAGCCAAGAAGCTCAGACGCTGCTCGCGCAAAGCCTGAAAGAACACCCGGCGGCCGCCCTGCTGCACCATACCAAGGGTTTGTCGCTGGTGCGTGCGGGTAAAATGGATCAAGCCATGCTGGCTCTGCGCAAAGCTGCGCAACTGGAACCCGAGAACGCCCAATACGGCTACGTCCACGCCGTGGCGCTGCATGACAGCGGCAAGGTTGAGGCGGCGTGTGAGGAACTGGAAAGGCTGTTGAAGGTGCAGCCCGCCAACCGCAATGCGCGGCAGGCGTTGATCCATTACTACCTCAAAGGTGGGCAGGAACCGAAGGCGCAGATGCTCTTGCAGGGCTGGAAGAAAATGAACATGGATGATCCATCGTTGAAATGATCCGTCGCGTCCGCCTTACTCACTGGCGTTCCGCACTTTGCCCACTGCATCCTGGCCCCTGGTTCTTTGAGGGGTAACAGCTTAGATTTTCGTTAAGCGCGGATTTATTCGCTGTCGCGAAGTCGCAACAACCAATAGGCGACCGGTATGACCGCCAACTCTATTCCTGCATAAAGTTGAAGCAGCATCGAGGGTAATCCATCAATCATGAAGCTGATTAAGCGACCAAGAAAAAGTCCACTGCAAAAAATGAGAACCGTGAGGATGGCGGTTCTGTGCAGTTTTGGTTGAAAGGCACAGACCAGCCAGAATGTACCTAACGCGAGGTACAGGCACATAACAGCGCGGAGAATGTGAGCGATGTTGAGGTCGAGTGCATCCATACCTAAAAATGTAAGGGCGAACCAGGTTGGGCCCACGCCGTAGATCAGCGCAATGCTGCCTACAGTGAGGAATGAGATGATCAGAAAATACTTTTTCAATGCAGCGTTCATGAAAGTCCTTCGCAGGTGTTGAATGGGCGCATCCAAATAACGGACGCACCCAGGTTGCTGACTCTTTGGCGGAATTAAGTTCGCCGCCCCGTTACTGCCGAGTGCCCGGCAGCAGTTCAAAGTCCGTGGTAAACGGCGTCATGGCCGCCATTAGCCGTTTGAACGGTGTGTGATTACCTTCGAAGCGGGCCTTGCCGTCCTTGACGAGCTGATCGAAGTTGGTCTTCCTCGCCATCACGCCTTCAAGCGCAGAGCGATCGAGGGTGATGGTCAGGTCGGCGTTTTTGGCCTGCTGCCCCTTGATGCTGGTCAGTGTCGAGTTGCTCAACTCGACCACGAATTGCTCACCATTGTCCGGCGTCTGGAGATTCAGGATGAAGTGTTCACCCGCGACTTTGCTGCCATCCAGGCTGATGCCGAGGTACTCCAGCCACAACTCTGTGCTCATGGCGCGGATCATGTCAGGTCCACCGGTTTTTGGCGGTACGCCTTTGGGCACGCCGTGGCGCAGTTCGTAGGCCGCGGCAAGGAAGCTGTTGCGCACGCCGGCACTTTCCTTCTGATAGCCGACCTGCTCATAGACATCCGCCAGCAGGTCCTTGGCCTGGCTGTTTTGCGGCTCTGCATACACCAGTTTATTGAGGATCTCGTAGGCTTCGCGGTATTTGCCCTGGTCGAACAGGGATTTGCCCTTGGCCATGATCTTGTCCGCCCCCCCCATCATTTCGACATACAGCGGTGCCGAATCTTTCGGTGAAAGCGGCATCAGCGTCGCAGGGTTGGCATCCCAATAGCCCAGGTAGCGGTTGATCACTGCACGGCTATTGTGCTCTTCCGAGCCGTGGTAGCTGTGCGTCGCCCAATTGTTTTTCAGGCTTTCGGGCAGCTTGTAGACGTTTTGAATCTCGTTGACGGTGACGCCCTGGTTAGCAGCGTGCAGCACGGCATTGTTCAGGTTGGCGTAGGCATCGCGTTGCGCGCGCATTACTTCTTGAATCCGCTCATTGCCCCAACGTGGCCAACTGTGGGACGCGAGCATGACATCGGCCTGTTGTCCGTAACGATACAGGGCGTTGTTGATGTTCTTCGACCAGACCAGCGGATCACGGACCAGGGCACCGCGCAGCGTGTAGATGTTATGGATCGTGCCGGTTATGTTCTCGGCGGCCCAGAACGCCTTGAACTGCGGAAACCAGGTGTTCATTTCCGATGGCGCTTCGGTGCCCGGAGTGTTCTGGAACTCCATCACCACCCCGTCAACGGTCAGGATCTCGAAATCTTTCTCGATATAGCGATTGGGCTCAATCAGCCCCATGGCGCCAATCGAGGCATTTTTCCCTATGGCCATGTCGACATGGCCGTATGGGCTGTGCGGCAACGTCACACCGTACTGCAAGAAGGCGCGCCGGGTCATGGCAGTACCGGCGTAGACGTTTTCAGCCACGGCATGCTCCATGAAACCTGTCGGTGCTATCAGCGGGACCTTACCGCTGCGCACATCTGCTTCATCGACCACTCCGCGGATACCACCGAAATGGTCGGCATGAGAGTGAGAGATTACTACCGCCACGACCGGGCGCTTGCCGAGTTTTTCATTAATGAAGTCCAGGGCGGCCTTGGCGGTTTCCTTCGACATCAGGGTATCGAACACAATCCAGCCGGTATCGCCCTTGATGAAGGTGATGTTGGCCAGGTCAAAACCGCGCACTTGGTAAATCTTCTCCGGAACGACCTCATACAGACCGAAGGCCGTGTTGAGTACTGCCTGGCGTTGCAGGGACGGATTGATACTGTCGTAGTCCTTGCCTTCCAGCAGGAAGTTATAGCTGCCCATGTTCCAGGCGACATTCCCGGCCTCGGCCATGATCTTGTCGTAGGACGGAGCAGCGATGAAGCCTTTTTTCGCTTCTTCAAAGTCGCGCTTGTCCGCAAACGGAAGTGCCTTGCGCAAACCATTTTGCAGCTCGATCGTGTAAGGCGAAGGCGCTTTGCCCTTGCTGTCGAAATGCGCATTGGGTGTTGAGGCTGGATCAGAACTTGCGCCGTTTGCATCGGCAGCAAAAATGGCCTGGCTGACGCCACCAAGTGTGATTGCCAGTGCCAGATGAAGGGTCTTGTTGTACATGAAATGGTTCCTGCGCCAGAAGGTTTGCCAATGAGCGTCAATGCCGTTGAGTGCCCATAGCGCTTGTTTATGTGCGTCGTCAGCTTGACCAGTACGGCCATGAATAGCATATTCATTTCATTACGAAAAATTCCGTTTTGATGCTTTTAGATAACACAAAGGTTATGAGATGACGCCACGTCGCTTACGTCAGTTTTTGGCATTGATTGAACATGCGCACTTTGGTCGGGCAGCAAAAGCGTTGGGGGTTTCCCAGCCGGCACTGAGCAAAAGCATCCAGTTACTGGAGAGTGAACTGGGGGTCACGCTGTTCGATAGACGCACCGAAGGCGTCGTGCCGACTGCGTTTGGTCAATTGCTTCGTGAAAAGAGCCAGCGCCTGTTGATGGCAGAGGAGGACCTGCGGCGAGATATCGCCTTGCTGGCGGGAGGCGATATTGGAGCACTGAGGGTCGCGTTGGGTCCCTACCCAAGCATCGCCAGCGGTTATGCCAGCATCGCGCGATTGCATGCTCGGCATCCTCAAATCAAGGTCACTGCACATGTCGCCGGTTGGCGCGATGTTGCTCATCAGGTCGCCACAGGGGCAGTGGATCTGGGGATCGCCGAAATCAGCACGTTGCAAGGCAGGGAAGAGTTCACCTGTGAGCTGTTGGGCGAGCATGAGGGTCGTCTGTTTTGCCGTCCCGGCCATCCGCTGCTGTCGCAACGTCGTTCACTGACGTTGGCGCAAACGCTCGATTACCCGTGGGTGGCCTCGCGCATTCCGCTGCGGCTGGCGACCCATTTGCTCCCGGCTACATTGGGCTGCGCCGGTGCTTATGATGCGGTGACGGGGGATTTTGTACCGGCGATCGAAATAGACGTGCCGATGCAAATCGTTAGATTTGTCGAGAACAGTAATGCCCTGGCTTTAGGGAATTTATCGACTTTTGAGCAGGAAATCATGGCGGGAGAAATCGTACCGTTACCCATCCATGACCTCGCACTGCGCACCCGTTACGGCTTCATCTACCTTAAAGAGCGCTCACTGCCAACCGCGGTAGAGGTTTACATGAGGGAAGTGAGGGCCGTGGAACAAGAAATCTGTCAGCGGGAAATCCTTCTCGCCAAAATGAGGACGGAGTGAATACAGCGGTACACCTGAAGGACATCACCCGATAGTCGCTATAGCTTGCTGCACCTCTTCCCGCGTCGCCCTTGATCATTACTGAATTAATATTTTATTTGCCGATTGTGTAATGTTACCGATCGCGCTAAATTCCATCCAATAGCGTAATGACTTGGTATGACTATGAAACCTTGCGTAAAAAGCCTGGTGCTCGAACTGCTGGTCGCTAAAAACGGCATTCCCTTGCAGGTCAGGGAAGCCATTGCCGCGTGTGAGCTATTTGGAATCAGTGAAAACAACGTCCGGGTCACCCTGGCGCGGCTCACTATTGAAGCACTGCTTGAAGGTGCGGGGCGCGGAAGTTATCAGCTGGGACCACAGGCCAAGGACATTTCGGCGCAGTTGTTTGGGTGGCGTAGCGTGGATCAGCATCTGCGGCCGTGGGACGGTAGTTATCTGATGGTCGCGTGCAACGCCTTGGGGCGCAGTGACCGCAACATCTTGCGCCAGCGTGAACGTTCGTTGCACATGATGGGTTTCGCTGAGCTGGACAAGGATCTGTACGTGCGCCCGAACAATGTCGAGCCTGATGTCGAGTCGTTGCGCCGACACTTGATTGACCTCGGTCTGGAGCCCGCCGCCTTGGTTTTTCAGGCCATGGGCTTCGAAGATACGCAAGCACAGCGAATACAAGGTCTGTGGAATGGCGAATTGCTTAACGACAGCTATCGCCACAATTGCCAGCAAATGGAGAGCTGGGCATTGCGCGCCGAGCAACTGAGGCTTGATGCGACCGCACGCGAGTCTTTCATCCTCGGCCGCGAAGCCATCCGCCAGATAGTCTTCGATCCCCTGCTGCCGGAACCCTTGGTCGATGTGGCTGCGCGCACTGAATTTTTTGCCTGTACCAAACGTTTCGTGGATCAGGGTCACCAGATCTGGCGCACCTTTTTGCAACAGCCCTTAAGACTCAACTGACTCATCACCCAGGCTGGCTACAGGCCTTTGATGTAGAGGATAGACATGCATAACAAGACTAAGATCAGCGATATTCTCAGCCGCGATGAAATCAAATCTTTTAGCGAACGCTCAGACTGCTGGGGCGCCTGGGCGGTGGGTTCTACCTGGGGTGTGCTGGCCTTGACCTTTATGGGTCTGGCCTGGGCCCGCGAACTTTTGCCCGGGTGGGGATTCAGCCTCGCCCTGATCGTGGGTGTCGTCATTATTGCCGGACGGCAGTTGTGCTTCGGTATTTTGCAGCACGACGCTGCGCACGGCACTTTATTCAAGACCAAATGGTGCAATGATGTTTTGGTTGACTGGTTGTGCGCCCGGCCGATCTGGAATGAGCTGCGCAAGTACCGTCCCTATCATCTTACCCATCACGCCAAAACCTCTACCGTCGACGATCCCGATCTCTGTCTTGTGGCGGGGCTGCCTACGACTCGCCGCTCATTGATGCGCAAGTGTTTGCGTGATCTTTCTGGTGTTACCGGCCTCAAGTTCCTAGTGGGACGATTGCTGATGGACGCCGGCGTACTGCAATGGTCGCTGACCAGTGATATCCGCCGCCTGCCACAGGAAGGTCGTCATTGGTGGGACTACCCACGGACTTTCTTCAGAAACGCCAGCGGTATGCTGCTCACCAATGGCCTGCTCTTCGCTGCATTCTGGATCAGTGGAAATGCCTGGATGTACGGCGTTTGGGTGCTGGCCTATATCACACCGTTCCCGCTGTTCATCCGCATTCGCTCCATGGCGGAACATGCCTGTCTGGAATCAAGCCCGGACGTACTTCGCAATACTCGCACTACACAGGCTGGTTTGATCGCCCGCGCTTGCGTGGCACCTATTCGGGTCAACTTTCACATTGAGCATCATCTAATGGCGTCAGTGCCGTATTTCCGCTTGCCACAGTTACATGCGCTTTTGCGCGACCGTGGCGCCGTTCCGAAACCACCCACTTACTTGCAGGTGCTCCGGCAGTTGAGCGTTCGGGTTTACAAGTCTGATCGATAAACCGGGGTTTTCAGGAATTTGGGGGGCTATAAAAGTAGATGCTCATGAGCGCAACGCTATTAATGAGCTATACCCAATAGTCCCCCCACCGCTCTTCTTCCATTATTGGAGGTTGGCAATGAAACCCTGCTCCCCCCTGGCTACGCTGTTCGTCACCGCGATCCTCTTTGGCTGCACCAGCTCATCAAACCATTCAATGAACCTTCCTCTGGCAGCGACTCACAAAAATCCGGGGCATGTTGCCAATACCACGTTGACCGGCGTAGGCAATCAAACTAACTTTGACTTCAACGTTACAGGCGTTCCAATCGGAACCATCATGCCTCCGCGCTTGTACACGTTCATCAATAAAGGCAGTTGTCAGCAACCAGGACCAGCCGCCTACGCAATGAACGACAAGGTCGACACTCAATCCGCCACTGGTGACGGCGGTTGGAGCTTTTACAGAAGCGCGCCGATAACAATGCCAGATCTGCTCTCGGGTAATTATTCGGTTGTCGTGCGAACCTCACCCGAAGATGGCAACGTCGATATTTTTTGCGGCGATATAGCGCAAGCAACTCGATGACGCTGCTTAGTTCGTTTGGAAATAGAGACACCACCATATCCGGTGATTTCAGTGCGGTTTATTGGATTAATAGTGGGTGTACATACAGCTTGTAACCCTGGCTTTACATGCTGCCCCAAAAACATTACGAGCGACATGTTCAACCGAAAAAATCGCACTAGACTCCTTCTGCGCCTTAACCCGTGCAAGGTCAGGCAAATAGCGGGAATGATTCTGTACGCAGTAACTAGGCGAATTGCTCGGTGGTCAATGCACCAAGAATCAATGTAGATGTGCACTTATCACCTGGTTGATAACACCATGAAACAACGAGGAATCCTGGTATGGAACAGCTATCGGATCGTTTCAGGCTATCTATCGTGTTTGCTGCACTTTTGTCACTGAACGGACTTGCCCACGCGGCTCAAACGGAAAAGACCAATATCCTGTTTATCGTCTCCGACGATACCGGCTACGGCGACCTCGGTCCCTACGGAGGTGGGGTCGGTCGAGGAATGCCTACGCCGAGCATCGATGAGCTGGCGGCAGAGGGGGTCACTTTTTATTCTTTTTATGCCCAGCCAAGCTGCACGCCTGGTCGGGCGGCCATGCAAACCGGGCGTATTCCCAATCGTAGCGGCATGACCACCGTCGCCATGCAGGGCCAGGGCGGTGGCTTGCCGGCGGCCGAATGGACCTTGGCCTCGGTGCTCAAGACCGGCGGCTACGACACCTATTTCACCGGTAAATGGCACTTGGGCGAAGCGGATTATGCCTTGCCCAATGCGCAAGGCTACGACGTGATGAAATACGTCGGCCTGTACCACCTCAATGCCTACACCTATGCCGACCCCGAATGGTTCCCCGACATGGACCCGGAAACCCGCGCGATGTTTACCAGGGTGACCAAGGGCGCGATGTCCGGCAAGGCGGGCGAAAAGCCGATCGAAGAATTCAAGGTTAATGGACAGTACGTGGACACGCCTGTCGTGGATGGCAAACCCGGTGTGGTCGGTATCCCCTTCTTCGACAACTATGTCGAAAAAGCCGCACTTGAGTTTCTCGACACAGCGGCCAAATCGGACAAGCCGTTTTTCATCAACGTCAACTTCATGAAGGTGCACCAGCCGAACATGCCGGCACCGGAGTTTGTTCATAAGTCCATGTCTAAATCCAAGTACGCTGACTCCGTGGTCGAACTGGATACCCGCATCGGTCGCATTATGGACAAACTCAAGGCGCTTGGGATGGATAAAAACACCCTGGTGGTTTACACCACTGACAACGGCGCCTGGCAGGACGTTTATCCGGATGCTGGCTACACGCCGTTCCGCGGGACCAAGGGCACAGTGCGTGAAGGCGGTAACCGAGTTCCGGCGATTGCCGTCTGGCCAGAGAAAATCAAACCAGACACAAAAAACCACGAGATTCTTGGTGGCTTGGATTTGATGGCGACGTTCGCCTCTGTTGCTGGCGTGAAGCTGCCTGAGAAAGATCGCGAGGGTCAGCCGATCATCTTCGACAGTTACGACATGACACCCGTGCTCACCGGCACTGCCCCTTCGCCACGCAAAGAGTGGTTCTACTTTACCGAGAACGAATTGACCCCGGGTGCGGCCCGTGTTGGAAACTATAAGGCCGTGTTCAACTTGCGCGGTGACGATGGCGCGCATACCGGTGGTCTGGCGGTGGACGCCAACCTGGGGTGGAAAGGCGCAGAAAAATATGTGGCCACCGTGCCGCAAGTCTTTGACTTGTGGCAAGACCCGCAAGAGCGCTATGACCTCTTCATGACCACCTTCACGGAGCGTACCTGGACGATGGTGCCGATCACGGGCGCGATCATGAAACTGATGAAAACATACGTCGATTACCCGCCGCGCAAACTGCAAAGTATGGGTTATGACGGTCCTATCACGCTCTCGGAATACCAGAAATTCCAATCCGTGCGTGAGGCTCTGAAGAAAGAAGGCGTCAACCTGCCGATGCCAGCCGGCAACTGATCAATCAGCCGAAAAATGGCGATCTCAATAGAGGTCGCCACTTCGCAGCTTGAAGTTGGCGAACATCCACCACGCGTGAAAGATAAAGCAGTGGATATTTAATGGTCCACCTTCTCGCCCGGTTTTAAGGGGAGTAGTCCATGAAAGACATCTTGTTGGTTCGTCCGGCAATGCGTTGGCTCTGGCTTGTCTTGTTGTGGCCGATGCTGCTGCAAGCGGCCGAACCTTTACCCTCTTGGCATGAAGGCCCTTCCAAAAATGCCATTATTGAATTCGTCCAGGCAGTGACGGCGGATGGCTCCAAGGATTTTGTGCCACCGGCTGAACGCATTGCAGTGTTCGATAACGACGGCACGCTGTGGAGCGAACAGCCCATGTATTTTCAGATGCTATTCGCCCTTGAAGAGGTCAAACGCCTGGCACCCCAGCATCCTGAATGGCAACAACAGCAGCCGTTCAAGGCAGTTCTGGAAAACGAACAGAAAACGTTGGCTGGCAGTGGTATGGAGGGACTGATGAAGATCATCGATGCCACCCATACCGAGATCAGTACTCAAGCCTTTTTGGCCAATGTCCGAGCATGGCTCGCCAAGGCCGTGCACCCCAAAACCCATAAGCCCTACACCGAAATGGTTTATCAGCCAATGTTGGAATTGCTCGCCTATTTGCGAGCTAACGGCTTCAAAACCTACATCGTGTCCGGAGGCGAAGTGGAGTTCATGCGCGCCTGGGCAGAGGAAGTGTATGGCGTTCCACCGGAGCAGGTGATCGGGACTACCTTCACCGCTGAGTATCAATATAACGCAGGCAAGCCGGTGATCATGCGCATGCCCAAGCTCGCTCATAACGACGATGGGCCGGGTAAACCCGTCAGTATTGACGCCGTTATAGGCCGCCGCCCGATCTTCGCTTTTGGTAACTCCGATGGCGATCAGCAGATGTTGCAATGGACCGCCGCGGGCGACGGAAAACGCTTCATGGGACTTGTGCATCACACCGATGCACAGCGTGAATGGGCGTACGACCGTGATTCAAAGATCGGCAAGTTGGACAAAGCGTTGGACGAAGCCCAGGCGCAGAACTGGACGGTGGTGGATATGGCGAAAGAGTGGGTGAAAATCTACCCTTTTGATACCGCGGCGCCGTGAAACCTATTGCCTCTACCGCTTCACTGCGGCTTGGGCTGTGACGATTGTAATTGGAGTTATTTGGGAAACAACAGCGTAAATGCCACCCGAAATCCCCAGCCCTCAGCACCGTCTTTCGGGCTGTCAACCCAGTAACGAGGACCTGCTTGCAGGCTCATGGGTTGATGACCCACTTTGAACAACTGGGTGACGGAGAGATTGATCGGCACTGACCATTCGCGGGTTTGCCAGTCGTAGGTGGATTCGGTGTTGATGCCATAGGTGGTGTAGGTATGGGTGGTGTAACTAAAGAACGGTTGCAGGAAGGTTTGGTTGATTTTGTCTTTGTCATCGGGCGGGCTGTTTTCCAGCGACCAGATGTGGTTAGCCAGAATGCCGCGGGTCCAGCCATTACTTTGTTTGAGGGCAACCACAGTGGGACCCGCCCCCCATTGTTCACCGCTCAACAGGTCATCGCTGCCGGTCGGCACCAGAATTGCCGGCCCCGCCCCCCAGATCCACCCGCTCGCGGTTGGGTGCTTGGGTGAAAAAAAGAAGCTCTGGGTCACGTCACCGATACCGGATTTGTCCGCCTGCCCACCAGGTACCAGGCCATGCTGATCGATAACGGGCAGGATGGTTCGGGAAATAAGATTCCACTTGTCGTTGAGGCTGAATGGCAGCACGGGCTGGATATTGGTGACGCTTTGATACCCCTCGCCACTGGGGCCAAGTTTCTGGTTCCAGTTGTATTGAATAGGCACGCTGTAAAGCGCAGCAACCGGATTCAGGGCTTGTTTCGCCAGCTCGGCCTGGCTATCGGCGGTAAGACCGATCGTGGGCCAAATCACTGTCAAAGCCATAGGAGTCGTGAGGAGAATGCAAATTTTCATCAGTAGCTCCTTCTCGATATCGAGAATATGGACTACGAATTAAGGGGGGCGTGGGCGAATAAACCGGCCCCAGTCAGCGTAGTTCAGGTTCTCCCGACACATGCCAATTCGCCTTCAGAAGTGCGTGGGGCAACGGGTGGTGAATCCAAGGACAGGAGGCCGCCAGCATCCCTAATTCGGAAACGATGTTTGTCGAGGTTCATATGCAAACCAGAACAACAGCCTTACCCGCCCTTACGCTTCTTGCGCTGTGCTCTCAGCAAACCTGGGCTGGCGGCATCATGCTTTACGAAATAGGCACGGATAACGTCGGCTTGGCCAACGCCGGTGCCGCCGCACGGGCTCAAGGCCCATCGACCATCGCCAGTAATCCGGCGGGCATGAGCTACCTGCCGGGCACGCAGATCACCGGCGGTTTGCAGGTGCTTTATGGCGACCTGACCTTCGACCGCGATTCCGATACCAACGTCTCGGGCAGCGGCAGTGGCAACGCTCTTGATCCCATTCCCGGCGCCAGCTTTTTCATCAGCCACGAACTGGATGACCACTGGAGCGTCGGCTTCGGTCAGTACGGTGACTTCGGGTTGGCGGTCAATTACGACAACGCATGGTCAGGTCGTTACTTCGCGCAGAACGCCAGCCTGCTTGGTTTGTCGATGGTGCCGAGCGTGGCGTACCGCTTTAACGAGCGGTGGTCAGTGGGGCTCGGCGTGAGAGCCATGTACGGCATGTTGCAAGCACAGACCGCCATTGACCGCTCGCCGTTCGGCTTCACCGACCGCAGCGACGGGCAGTTCAAGTACAAGGACCAGGATTGGGGTTTTGGTGCCAACGCGGGCGTGATCTACGCCCCACAACCCGGCACGCGCATCGGTCTGACTTACACCAGCAAAGTCGACCTGGAATTCGAAGACGGGCTGGACGTCAAGGGCGATGGCCGGTTGCTGGAGCGGGTCAATGGCACCAACACCCAACTGGATATGACGGTGCCGCAAACCGTCACCTTGAGTCTGTTCCAGCAACTCGACCGGCAATGGGCGTTACTGGCTTCGGTCAACTGGCAGGACTGGTCGGAGTTCGGCGACATCGCCGTGCAGGTCGATACCACCGCGCTGGGATCGCAATCGAGAACCGTCGATGCCAACTTCAAGGACACCTGGCATCTCTCCCTCGGCACGCAATACCAGGCGACCGAGCAACTGTTGTGGAACTTCGGTGTGGCGTATGACAGCAGCGCCGTCTCGGACAGCAACCGTACCTTTACCGTGCCCATGGGCGAATCCTGGCGCATTGCGACAGGGGCTACCTATGCTCTGAACAAAGACACCGATGTCAACGTCAGCTGGGTCATGACCTGGCTCGGCGACATGCCGGTGGACCAGACCAAATCCGTGTCGGGCAATCGAACTTCCGGCCAGTTCGACAACGCCTGGATTCAAGCCTTGACCGGAAACATGACCTGGCGATTCTGAAGTACCGCCTACAAAAAAACGATACTACCCAAGGAGCACATACCACCATGAACTTGTCCCGAAAATCACTTATCGGCGCCGCATTGTTCGGGCTCTTCCTCGTTGGTTGTACATCGAAAGTCACCGAACAGAGCCAGTATTCCGGCTTCCTGCCCAACTACAACAACCTGCAAGAAGTGACCACCACCAGTGGCGAGAAGACCATGCGCTGGGTGAGTCCGTCGTGGAATCCGAATGCGTATGACACAGTGGTATTCAACAAGCTGGAACTCTATCCCGCACCCAAACCCAATGAACGAGTCAACCAGCAGACGCTGGACGAATTGCAAAACTACATGACCAGCAAAGCCAAAGGCGTGCTGGGCCAGAAATACCGGGTGGTGTCGAACGAGAGCACAGCACCGGCCGGGTCAAAACCCCTGATCCTGCGCGCAGCAATCACCGGAGTCAGCGCCTCCAACGAAGGCATGAAATGGTATGAAGTGGTTCCGATCGCGGCCGTGGTGGGAGCCACGCAAGCTGCCACCGGTCACCGCGATCAGGACACTAACCTGTTCATCGAAGCCGAGTTGATCGACGCGAAAACCAGCCAGACCGTCGCCAAAGTTGTACGCAAGGTATTTGGCAGTCAGCTGTCGAACGAGAGCCAGAAAATCACCACGAAAGACTTCAAGGCCGCCATCGACAAATTGAATGCCGATCTCTGGGCGTTCATCCGCAGCTGAGCCCTTTTTCAACCGCCAACACGGGTTGGCGGTTGAACAAACCTCAAGCAAAGGACAACTGACATGTGGACCTGTTCATCGCTTCGATTCTCAACATTGCAAATGCCGTTACTCGCCGCAGCGCTCATCGCCAGTGTGCTGATGCTGAGTGCATGCGCGACGGTCGATGCCCAGACGACCGCGTACGTCGGGGTTGAGCATCCCGCGCCGACCCTGCCCAGCGAAGTCGAGGTATTGCGCGTAGAACCTACGCGATCCAATGTGCAACTGGGCGATATCCTCATCGATGCCAGTGTCGACCCGGCGCCGCCCATCACTCAGGTTGAACAGAAACTGCGTGAAGAAGCGGCCAAGCTTGGCGCAGACGCGGTGGTCGTCGTTTATGACCACATTCAGCCAGTCGCAGCTTACGTGACTGGCCCTCTGTGGAGCCGTGACATCGAAACGATCCAGGGACGCAAGCTCAAAGGCATTGCCATCAAATACCAATAACGAGGTGCACAATAATGAAAGCTATCCTGTCCTGGCTGGCGCTTACGTTGACGACAGTGCTGATCAGTGCCTGCTCGGCCGTGGGATCAACCGATGGTGGTGCCGGTGAAATCGAAATCCGCTCGGGGAAGATTGAGCAGATTTCGGTAACGCAGATGCAGACCAATCACGACAGTGGCATCGGCGCCGTTCTCGGTGGCCTCGGCGGTGTCGGTCTTGGCAGCCTGATCGGCCGCGGCACCGGGCGGGATGTCGCCATGGTGGCCGGCGCGCTCGCCGGTGCTGTTGGCGGGAACTACGCAGAGAAGAAAAAGTACGACCAGCCGATAGAGGCGCAACAGATCATCGTGCGGGTCAAAAGTGGCGTACTGGTGTCGGTTACCCAGCCGATCAATCCATCCCTGGGTAAAGGTATGAGCGTTTATATACAAGGCTCAGGTAATGATGCCCGAGTGGTACAGCAAGGCGGTTAAGGTCAGGGCAAGGGTCAGGTTTCATCCAAGTAACTGACGACGCCTGGCTCCCGGCGACATTGCAAACCAGCGCCTGCAAGCACGATTGAACACACTCTGTTCGCTGTAGCCGAGGAGACCGGCGACCTGGGACATCGGCATGTGCCTTTGCGCCAGATAGTGGTCGGCACGGTCGCGGCGGAGGGCCTCCACCAAATCATCGAAACTTTGCCCGTGCTCGGCCAACCTTCGTTGCAACATACGTACATGCATACCGAGCTGCTCGGCAATCAATGGCAATCGGCAACGCTGTATCGGCATCATGCGCAGGACCAGGCGCTCTACTTGATCGACGACATCCGATGTCGCTTGCAAGTCGAACTGGGCGAAATACTGCTCCAGTGCCTGATGCAGGAAGGGGGCCTGCTGCTCGATGCGCTGACTCAGTTGTTCGTCACGCAGGACGAGTGCGTTGCAGGATTGGCCCCTGTAAACCGTCGTTTTGAAATAACGCCGGTAACGTGCCTGCACCAGTGACTGATGGCTGGAAAACAGAACGGACTGAGCAACGAAATCGGCGCCATACAGCAACTTCATGCCGTTATGCGCCATCCCCATCGCCAGTTCCTCCATTTGCCGGCGCGGGCTCGGTCCGGACAACCGGATATCGATGACCAGACGCGGAGCGTTGGCCTCGCTCAGATCGAGATCCAGCCGGATGCCCGGGCTGTGGTAACCGATAAACCGGATGATTTGCGCCAACGCCTCTCCCGCCGTGGCGCACGTTCGGGCAATCACCGCAATGGGCCCGAGAATATGCAAGTCCTGATACTCGGCCATGCGCAGACCAAAATCGGAGCACTCCAGCTCTCGCGCAGCAAACTCCAGCAGGTCTACTAAGGAACGTAATGGCACGCGCGCGTCCTCGTCCATCAACAGGTCCGGGTTGATGCGGAAGCGTTCAAGCATGAGGTCAGCTTGCCCGCCGAGCTGGCTCGTCACTTCACGGAATCCGGTGAATGACGTTGTTCGGATTAAAGAAGTCATGTCATCAAATATCAAATAAATGTCATGAAAGGTCAATAACACTCTGGGCATACGCGTTAACAATCCATCCCGACACATCCCCTACTGCTTCCTGACGAAGCAGCCCCAATTTGCTCGCTCGGGATCAATCTGTGATGGAATTCGACTACGTAATCATCGGCGCCGGCTCAGCCGGCTGCGTCCTGGCTAATCGCCTAAGTGCAAATCCCAATGTCACCGTCTGTTTGCTGGAGGCCGGGCCGGAAGACCGCTCGCCATTGATCCACGCACCCGTGGGAGTCGCGGCGATTGTGCCGAGCCGACATGTCAATTGGGCGCTCCAGACAGTACCTCAGCCTGGCCTGAACGGACGTCGTGGCTATCAACCTCGCGGCAAGGCGCTGGGTGGCAGCAGTTCAATTAACGGCATGGTTTATATCCGTGGACATCACAGTGACTTTGACGACTGGCAGGCCCTGGGTAATCCGGGATGGTCGTTCTCCGATGTACTGCCGTACTTTCGCAAGAGTGAAATGAACCACCGCGGGGCCTGCGACTATCACGGAGCGCAAGGCGAGCTTTATGTCGGCAGGAACCCGATGCATCCCGTCACCCAAGCCTTTATCGAGGCGGGACAGATGGCCGGACACCGCCATAACCCTGACTTCAACGGCATCGACCAGGAAGGTGTCGGCCAGTTCGACGTGACTATCCGCGACGGTCGGCGCTGGAGCACGGCCACCGCTTTCCTCAAACAGATTCGCCAGATCCGCAAGAACCTTACCGTGCTGACTTCAGTCGCCGCCGAGCGCATCGTACTGGAAGGCAAGAAGGCCGTCGGCGTGGAGCTGCGCATCAAGGGCAACCGCCAGACCATCAAGGCTCGCCAGGAGGTACTGCTCAGTGCCGGATGTTTTGGTAGTCCGCACTTGTTGATGCTCTCGGGAATTGGCCCGCAGGCGGAACTCAAGCCTCAGGGCATACCTGTGCAGCACGAACTTCCCGGCGTTGGGCAGAACCTGCAAGACCATCCGGATGTGGTGCTCCGCTACAAGAGCCACGATAGGTCATTGATGGGAGTTTCCCTGCGCGGTGGCGCAAAGATGGGCAAGGCACTGATCGAATATGCCCGGCATCGAAGCGGCCCCTTCGTCAGCAACTTCGCCGAAGGCGGCGGTTTCCTGAAAACCGATTCCGGACTTGCTCGCCCGGATATCCAGCTGCATTCGGTGATTGCGATGATTGACGATCACAACCGCAAGCTGCACTGGGGGCATGGTTTCAGTTGCCACGTTTGCGTATTGCGCCCCAAGAGCATAGGCAGCGTTGGCTTGCAATCGAATGACCCGAGCGCCCCACCCCGCATCGATCCCAACATTCTGGGGCATGACGATGATGTGGAGACCCTGCTCAGCGGATACCGAATGACCCGGGAGATTATCCAGCAAGCCCCAATGGCACGTTACGGTCTGAAAGATATGCACAGCGACGGGATATATGGTGACGAACAACTGATCGAGCTGTTGCGCCAGCGCACCGACACCATTTATCACCCGGTCGGCACCTGCAAAATGGGAACCGACGAGCAGGCGGTGGTGGACAGCCAATTGCGTGTGCATGGGATCGAGGGACTCCGCGTTGTGGATGCCTCGATCATGCCGACACTGATTGGCGGCAACACCAATGCCGCTTCAATCATGATTGCCGAGCGCGCCGCCGACTGGGTGTCCGCGAGCGGGCGATCCTGACTGTCAGTTCGCTAATAGGGCCGCCTTTGGAGCACTTCGCGAGCGGCGGCTTTGAGTCCAGGCTGTGTGAAAACGCCCAGGATTGTCTAACCGTCTGGACGTTAAGATCGTAAGGGAGACGATCATGAAGCGATTCATTGTAGGCGCGGCGCGGATGTCTACACTTCACCAGTGCGACAAAACGATTTAAGTGAGCCGCTTGCATTGCAATTTAAAAGACATTCCTCGCTGCGGCCGACTTTCCCGACGAAAGCATGAACGCCAAGGTGAAGTGATGCGCACTTTTCTCTCATGAACCATTTCGGTATTGGACTGATCGCCTTCATGTGTATCTTTGGTGGCGCTCTGATCGGCATTTTTGCTGCGCGATCTTTGCCCGAGCATCACCTCAGTAATGAGTCGCGTAACGCGATCACAGTGTCGGCGGCGATTGTCGGCACGCTGTCGGCATTGGTGATCGGCTTGATGATTTCAACGGCGAACAGTTCATTTTCGTCACGGTCGGCTGAAGTGTCCAAAATCGCAGTGGACATCGTCCGCATCAACCGTTTGATGCAACGTTACGGACCTGAGGCGGATGGTGCGCGTGCCAAGTTGCGCACCTACGCCAGTGCGAAAATGCAAGAGTTGTTCCCGGTGGCTGGGGAACCTCCTCGATCAACCGACGCGACTGTTCAGATGATGGAGGCGACACAGGACTCGATTCTAATGCTCGTTGCGACTAATCCGAGGCAGCGCTGGCTCCGCACGCAGGCACTCACGCTTTCGGACGACGTGTTACAGGCGCGCTGGCTGCTGGCGGAACAACGTGTCAGCAACATTCCGATGCCATTCCTGATTCTGCTGATTTTTTGGCTTGGACTCGTTTTCTCCAGCTTTGGCTTGTTCGCACCTCGCAATGCCACGACGATCGCCGTTTTCTGCCTCTGTTCGATTGCGGTTTCGGGAGGCATCACCATGATCCTGGAGCTGGACTCGCCCTTCTCCGGCCTCGTCCATGTCTCCGGCGAGCCGATGCGCCAAGCTTTGGCCGAGATCATCCGGTAACTGATTAGTCGAGGGAGGGTCCAGTCATCGCATCAAATTTGCCTAGAAGATCTCGCTATATTCGGAACTGTTACACACGAATGTCTTTTTAGGGGTTACGGTTGGGTCGATTGCTGTCCATTTCTACTGCTATTTCCGGCTTCGGGTTCTATGTAACCAGGGTCAACTCAAATAGCGACTGGAGAATTGTCCAGAATAGTTATGCCAAGGTTACTGAAGTGCTCGGATTAGCCAAAAATTCCAGACGCGCTCCTACCGACTGTCTTGGGATTTTTGCCTCTCGCCACCGTCAGCCAAGGGTCGTTTTCTGCTTGTCACCAGCGTCAACTTTGGGTTGATTACCGCCAGTGACGTCCAGGACGGGAGTCCTTCCAGCGAGGTCGTTCGGGTTAGCCACCAAATGAAAGCCTTTCAACGACTAGCCCGTTAGTCTCGTGAAAATCCATCTACATCGACTTGATCGAAACCACTTCCACAAATCGGAATTTTTTCCTAGCCACCCTAGTCGCTTCTTGCTCAGCTAGGAGGGTGCTCAACGTATCGGCCTCATGGACCATCTCGTGCGTCTTGCCTTCAAATTCATTGCCCACCCGAAGCGTGACTTTTAGCCTAGGTGTAAATGCTTTCGCGACCTTCTTTTTCTCTGCCACCTTCGTCGACTGCGCGATCACGATATCCGTGAGAGGCTTTTGCACAGGAGGCGCATTGTCCTGCGCAACCGGCTCGTCAGCACCGAACAGCGCCCGGCGCATCTCTTCTTCAGTTAGTTCTGGGCTCATGCCGATTCTCGGAGGGATGTTATGAATAGCTAGTACGATTCTATCAGCATGACGAATTTCTCCAGTAGCGAGTCTCCTCTTGATCAGCTCTAACACCTGGCGACCGTGGCTGGAGGATTTAGGTTCGCTGTGTATCGATGCTGCCACGTGAGACCGAACCACAGCTGACTGAGGCGACAGGCGGCAATCGGCCAAAAGCAGGCATTAGACGCGTGTACGAACCCAGCGGCTATTCACTGCTCTAAATCCCGCTGTCTGCCGAAGACGTTCACGAGCGCCGACGCCCTATTGCATCGGTCTCGCTGATCCCGTCTCGCACCACCCCGAAAGCATGTGAGGTCAGGGTGCGGGGGCTGCCGGTGTTGATTCCGTACGTCGCACTATCCGGCCATCGACGTCCAGGCCTTCCCAAGGGCTGCCCTGGCTACAGGTAAACTCGAGGCGTAAAAAAGCCCGCGTTGAGCGGGCATCGGAAATCGTCCGAACTAATTCAGGCACCTGATTCAGGGTCACTCGCAGGCATACCGCGAGCTTCCTCATCGTTTTCGTCCTGATCGTCCATCTGTGGGTCGGCGTCAGGGTTATCGATTCGACCGCTCTGTCCAGCTTCTGGATGCTCACTCGACACCGAGTTATTTGCATCCACGTCAGTCATGTCTTCGTCGACAGGAGCCTCGTCGTCTGGAGGCAGCGGAACTTCGGGCTCGTCCCTCTTGGGGGCATGGCCGGTTTCGTTGTCCGTCGTGCGCGTTTCGGGCTGCTGTGATTTGTTGCCAGGTGCGTTCTCGTCAATTTCCATGCTGAACCTCCGTACTGATGCGCGGGATGTCCGTGCTTGAACATGAGAAACGGCAAAGCGTTACAAGTGCAGCGCAGTGGACGAACGGAGAAGAAAAACCCGGCTCACTGGCCGGGCTTTCTCTCCTATCTCCTATCGTCTGAAAGCGGTGTCTGTTCATCCGCCTCTGGGGTAGTCCTCTCACCAGGATCCTTCCAGTCTTCTGGACGATCATCGCTTGGATTTTTCAACGGATCGTATTTGTTCGGATCGTCTGGATCTAGCGTCGGCTCATCTGAACCTGGCTCAGGCTTGGATGGAACAGAACCTTGTGTTTGGTTTTGAAAACTCGAATCGGTAGACATACCCACCTCACCAATGAGGTCCAGCTTTTCTGGGCCGTAATAGTTTGAATTTGGCAGGTGAAAAGTGTGCGACTGAGCAGATGAGCGGGCAGTAAAAAGCCCAGCGGGCGGCTGGGCTTTTGGAGTTGCACGGACTTGCCCCCCATCGGCATCACAACTGACCAGTCATTTGCAGCCGACTTGACCAGCGCACGTGGGAATGACGACCGGCAGAGAACGGCCAGAAGCTGACTTTTGGGTTTTTGATGCCGACCGTCGGCGTTGGCCTTTTGTTGCAACGCTTGAGCGCCAGCAGTGCCCCTTTGCGGTCGGGGACGTCGGCGATAGTCACCGCAACAGCATGGGGTATCCCTGGGTGTCCATTAGCCGAAAAACCAGTAGCACACCACAATCGAGGCCACCACCCCGACCAGATCCGCCAGCAGGGCGCAGCCCACGGCATGGCGGGCGCGTTGCAGGCCGACCGAGCCGAAGTACACCGCCAGCACATAAAAGGTGGTCTCGGTGCTGCCCTGCATGGTCGCGGCGACCAGCGCCGGGAAGCTGTCGACGCCGTGGGTCTGCATAGTCTCGATCAACATGGCGCGCGCCGCGCTGCCGGAGAAGGGTTTGACCAGGCCGGTGGGCAGCGCCTCGACGAAGCGCGTATCCCAGCCCAGGCCCTCGACCAGCCAGCGGATTCCGTCGAGCGCCAGGTCCAGGGCACCGGAAGCGCGCAGTACACCCACGGCGCAGAGCATGGCGATCAGGTAGGGTAGGAGGTTTTTCGCCACCTCGAAACCTTCCTTGGCGCCCTCTACGAAGGTCTCGTAGACCGCCACCCGCTTCAACGCGCCCAGCAGTAGGAAGATCAGAATCAGGCCGAACAGGGTCAGGTTGCCGAGCAGCGAGGAGAGCGCCGCCAGCGCGGTCGCTGAGAGCCCGGCGAGTATCGCCATAAAGCCACCGAGCAGCAGCGCGCCCGCGCCGAACCAGGCCAGTAGCACAGGGTCCCAGAGTTTCAGGCGCTGCATCACGGCCACCGACAGCAGCCCGCTGAGGGTGGAGACGCTGTTGGCCAGCAGGATCGGCAGGAACACTATGGCCGGATCCGCCGCCCCTTGCTGGGTGCGGTACATAAAGATCGACACCGGCAGCAGGACGAAGGACGAGGCGTTCATCACCATGAACAGCACCTGGGCGTTGCTCGCCGCGATGTTGCTCGGGTTGAGTTCCTGCAAGGCCTTCATCGCCCGAAGGCCGATGGGCGTGGCGGCGTTGTCCAAGCCCAGGCCGTTGGCGGTGAAACTCAGGGTGATCAGGCCCAGGGCCGGGTGGCCACGCGGCACTTCCGGCATCAAGCGGGCGAACAGCGGGCTCAGCAGGCGCGCCAGCACATCGACCAGGCCGGCCTTCTCGGCGATGCGCAGGAAGCCAAGCCAGAGCGTCAGGGTGCCGAACAGCAGGACCATGACTTCGACCGACAGCTTGGCCATGGCGAACAGGCTTTCGACCATGGCGGCAAACACCGCCGGGTTATCCCCCAGCAACCAGCGGGAAAAGCCGGCAATCGCCGCCACCACGAAAAACCCAACCACAAGCCGTTGAGCATAGTTATCCCCCCGTTTTAATTGGCGGGATAATAGCGTGGCTTAGCAGGCCGGGGTGTGCCTATAAATCTGAGTGGCGGTTGGGCGGTTATCTACGTTGGCGACCTAAAGCGGACATTTATAAGGTGATTTTTTGATACCTCACCGTCTTTCTCATTGCTGCCCTTCAATTAGGATCCATATCCGTTGTAGCGCTCAAATTGGAAGCTCCCAGGAAGTAAAACATTCCACCAGCAACAATGAAGAGCGCAAGCATGTAGAAGATGTAGTGGGGAGGCTGAGTCGCCAATACGACTCCGCAAAGCACCGGTCCCAGTGCCGCGCCGAGGTTGGACAGGTTTTGTGCTCCGTAATACATGCCGCGCAGGTTGGCCGGAGCGATTTTGTCGATGAACATGTACTCGGCGGGGAATACGATGATCTCGCCGACCGTGAAAATGGCTATGGAAATGACCCAGAGCAGAATAGAGGTCGACAGGGCAAAACCCGCCAACCCCATCATGAACATACTCAGTCCCGCGGCCAGCCACAGATTCAGATGTCTGTGAGAGATCTTCCTGCCTATGGAGTATTGCAAGCTGATCACCATCAGCGCATTGGTCGCCACAACGGTACTGATGATCTGGTAGGTGGATTCTGGTGTAGTAGTGACCACCAGATACTGCGAGAGATAAGCGGTGAACTGGCCAAAGACCACCGCACTGAGCAGCCCACCAAGGGTGAAACACACCAACCGATAATCCTGGAGTAACAGTTTTCCCACGACCAGAAACGGTACTGGTTTCTGAGCTTCATCGGTAGCGTTCAGGTCTCTATTGCCCCAAACGAAATAGATGAAGAAGAATCCTGCTCCAAGCCCGGCAGATAACAGGAATGGCAAGCTGATATCCAGCTTGGCCATGCCAGCGCCAAGAAACGGGCCGACGGCATACCCGATATTGGTCAGCGTGTATTTGATCGAGAAAACTTCGCTGCGATCAGTGATGGGAAGCAGGCTGCCAAATCCTGATTTGACCGCGATATCAATGACCGCATAAGCCAGGTTGATCAGTACCAGGCAGCTGTAGAACAGCCAAAGATCGCGAGCCAGAAACGCCCCGAGAAACCCCAGCGTGAACACACCGCTTAAGCCCAGGATCAGCCGGTAACTGGACATCTTGTCGACAAGAAAGCCACCGTAAAGACTCAATAACGATCCGATGATCAGTGTGTTGCCAATAACCAGACCGATATCGGCGACGCTCAAGCTGAAACTGCCGGAAAGGTAAATGACCAGATAGGGCAAGGTGATTGCTCGCGCCAGGGTCAATATCAGGGACGCCGACAGCAGCAAATTTATTGTTGTCGGATAGTTTTTTAGCGTGGTCAGCATCCTTGCCTCATCGTTCAGCAGGTTGTGTTTATGGTGTTCGTCAGTCGCATAGTGTTGATTGATGCGCGAATCAAGCTTACTGGCGAATTGTGTTCTGATTTATGATGTTTTTTATCAGGTCGACAGAACTCAATTCATGAATGCGGGACGTCCATGTTTTCCTCCGAACGATTAAAGGGCATTGATGTATTTGTCTGCGTCGCCGACTCCGGCAGCTTCAAAGGCGCCGCCGAGCGGATGAGTCTGACGGCTTCGGCAATCAGCAAAGGGATAGCTCGACTGGAGAGCAGGCTTGGGACTCGGTTGTTCCATCGAACAACTCGAAGCTTGTCACTGACGGATGCGGGGATTGCGTTCTATCGCACATGCACAGGTGTGCTGGCTGACCTCGAAGAGGCTGAGCTGTCCCTGCTTGCCGAAAACACTGAGCCTCGTGGCAGGATTCGCATTGACCTTCCAGGTGCATTCGGCCGCCTGCAGGCACTTCCGGTTATTCTGCGATTTGCCCAGGAACATGCGCTGCTGCTCCCGCACATTTCGTTTTCCGACCGTTTCATCGACCCTATTGAGGAAGGTGTCGATATCGTCGTACGCATCGGTGGTTCGGACGTTTGGCCCGCCGCATTGGAACACCGCTACCTGGGCAGTGAGTGGCATATCTTCTGTGCGTCTCCCGCATATTTGAGTAAGCACGGCACGCCCGTGACCGATCGCGATCTGGAACAGCATCAGTGCATCGCTTACGGCTGGGCGGATGGAACGGTTAGCCCTTGGAGTTTTGCAGGAAAGCACCCGGGCGAAATTGAACGCAGGGCGATAGCCGCAAAGTTCGTTGTGGGAGATGGCGAAGGTCTGGTGATCGCGGTATCGGCGGGATGCGGGGTCGCGCAGTTACCTTCATGGTTGATCAAACGACAGCTTGAAGAGGGGACATTGGTTGAAGTGCTTCCCCACTTGGCAACCGATGGCCTGGCGATCAATCTGATTTGGCCAAAGAGCCGTCAGGCGCTTCCCAAGGTCAGTGCATTATTGGAGGCACTTGCCGCTGGTTTGGTGCCGTCTGCTAGAAAAATCCAATGACAGCTATGGGTCGGAAACAGTCGCTTATGGACGGCTGCTTTTGGCCCAGAGTGTGTAAAAACGTGAGATTGGGTTTTACATCGACGCTAGGAGACCGTGCTTACGTTTCGCAAACTGATCAAGTCCGTGACATTTACAGGAGCAGTTAAAACCGCTCAATAACTTCGTAGAGTCTTTTGGATGGGGTAAAAATGCCGGTTTTTACGCCGTTAACGCCTTCATCAAACCAGTGGTGCCGATGATTTTCATAACCCGCTTCAGGTTGTAGGCAAGCACATTCAAGCTCATCTCTGCGCTTACCCCGTTAAGCTTTCGGGTCAGAAAGTGCGTCGCACCCATCCATTGCTTGAGCGTCCCGAAGGGATGCTCAACAGTCCGTTTTCGGATCCGCATCATCTCCGGCGCGTTGCTCAGCCTGTTCTGCATTTCCTCCAATACGACCTCATGCTCCCATCGCCGAACTCGCCGTTCCTTGCTCGGTGTGCACTGCGATTTCAACGCGCAGCCCTGGCATTTCGAACTCCAGTAACGATGCAATTTCAGGCCTTTTTCAACGTAGGAATAGTGCCAGATCAGCGACTCTCCAGCCGGGCAAATGTATTCGTTTTTTGCCGCGTCATAGATGAAGGCATCATTATTGAAACGCCCGTCAGCCTTGGCTCCTGAGGTCATCGGCTTAGGCACATAGGCGGTAATGCTTGCATCGTGACAAGCCAGGATTTGTTCGCTTTTGAAGTAACCTCGGTCAGCCACTACCGACAACGTATCTGACGCCATTGCCTCTCGGGCCTGCTTGGCCATCGAGCTGAGTTGGTCGCGGTCAGAGCCGACGTTGGTCACCTCGTGTGCAACGATCAAGTGGTGCTGAGTATCGACCGCTGTCTGCACGTTGTAGCCGACGATTCCCGTGCCGCGCGTCATCATGGAGCTGCTGTCTGGATCGGTCAGTGAGACCTGTTTATCCGGCGATTCATTGAGCTGGATTTCGATCGCCTGAAGCTCTTTCATTTGAGTTTTGAGCTTGGCAATTTTCTCTTCCAGCCGCACGGCACTGGGCTCGGAAGTTGTTGGTTCTTGCCGATCGGCAGTATCGAGTGCCGTCAGGTAACGGTTGATGCTCGATTCAATTTCTTCCATTCGCCGCTTCAGTTTGGCGCTGGTGAAATTGCGGTCGCGGTTGTTGACTGCTTTGAATTTACTGCCGTCGATGGCGACCAGATTTTCTCCAAACAGTCCCAACTGCTGACACAGCACAACGAACTGGCGACAGACACCTCGGATGGCCTTGCTGTTGTCTTTTCGGAAGCTGGCGATGGTCTTGAAATCCGGCATCAAACGCCCGGTCAACCACATCAGCTCGACGTTGCGTTGAGCTTCTCGCTCCAAACGGCGGCTCGACTGGATGCGGTTGAGATAGCCGTAGATGTAGATCTTCAGCAGGATCGCGGGGTGGTAAGCCGGCCGGCCAGTATCTGCGGGAATGGCACCTTCAAAACCCAGATTGACCAGGTCAAGTTCGTCGACAAAGACGTCGACTACGCGCACCGGATTGGTATCGCTGACGTAGTCGTCGAGGCTCTCGGGAAGTAAGGTGCCTTGGCCTCGATGTTCACCTTGGATAAAGCGCTTCATGGGCGATCCCTGCGATGAAATCCTCAGAAATCATAGCAAGTGTTCGCGAAGGTGTTTTTACACACTCTGGGCCGATTTCTGCCTGTCGCGACCGGCTGAAACCGACCCTATGCAGCCGGTGAGCATCCCTGTCCCAGTAGGTCGGCAAAAACTTGAGGGCCCGGGCTGCGGCCCCGAATGGTTCCCATGACGGCATGCTTGATTTACGAGGAATACCGATGGGCTGACAACGCCCACTGAGTGGGCCAAAACGAGTGCTCCGGGAAAGCACTGCTAGATAAGCCGTCTTTAGGCTTGTTTGCCTTCGAAAATGACAGCGGCCGAGGAAGGTTGCGCAGATTGCGACAGTTTTCAATCCCTGAGATCAACCCCAACGACCGGCCGCATAACTGCTATACCAGAGGAGTGGTGAGCTGCGGATAGGTATCAACGCCCCTCTGTTATCCCACCCCCGTACAACACTTCTCGCAGCCAACGTTTGAGGAATAGGGAATATGAGTATTTCACTAACACGAAGGAACGTGATAATCGCGGGGGTCGGCGCGATGCTAACGGCATTTGTTCCGATAGCCAATGCTGAGCCTGTTGGCATACCTGGCTTCAAAAAACACGCGAGACAACAACTCACGCAAGTCTGGTGCTGGGCAGCTGTTATTCAGACCCTACTGGACTATCGGGGTATCGAGTGGAGCCAGCCTGAAATCGTCGCAGCCATGAAGGGGCATGTGACCATCGAAACAGCAACCGATTATGAGATGTCAGCATTCCTCAATTCGTGGGGATTCACTCACGGAGGCATACCCTGGCGATCATCAGCTAAATTTTCTATCGGATCGCCTTCGCCTGAATTGACTGTTTCCGAGCTGCGAGCCAAACGCCCCATCATTCTGAAGTTGCGCCTGTCGCCGACCATGGATCACGTGGTAATCGCGTATGTCGCTAACGTGCTTGCCAGACCTGGACAACATGACGAACTGAACAGCGTTACCTACATCGATCCTGTTGACGGCGACATCCATCTGATGACCGGAAAGCAGTACGTGTCGAAAGTAGTCGGACACTGGCTTGTCGATATTGAGAGCGCTTGAAACTCCTAAATGTGACGCGAGCAGAATTCGGGGCGGCCCCAAATTCTGCCTCGGCCGCATAGGTCAGCACTTCCCATTGCAGTGAGGCGGCAACATCAGCGACTGCCACTGATGTTGGTCCAATTGCCGTACTTACTGGCCTCGACCACGCTACAGAGCCCTTCCCTCCCTTCGGCGACCAAAATCCCTTGTTCAATTGCAAATCATCACGCTCGGGCTAATTCATATGGCCAGCTGTGCGGTGATCTATCTCATTGTAGGGTTCGGCGCGCACATAGTTCTTCGGACGAGACCATCGTCAGCCAAATGGGTCAGTTGCACCTCAGGAACAACGATCGTGTTTATCGCTGTCGGTTTGCTCGCCGAGCGGATGCTGGATAGCGACGAGAGTCTGCTATCGACAGCTATGGGTCGTTAACCGCCCTTGGGGAGAGGCAGAAAACGGCCAAAAGCGGGCCAGGACACATTGTTAACAACTTCGTAAACTGTGTAGGCTATCCGCCACCCTGATCGAAAGGTAGACCTCGGACTCTAAGCTCGCGAAATGCATGCAGGTGTCCGACGCTCATTAAGGTAGATAGAGAACTTCAATGTTGGCTTTAGTCTGCGAGACTGCGTGCTCTAGCCAACTCTGCAAGTACGGACCAGTCCTTCTCCGCCAGTCTAGCTTCCATAGCTAGCTGCATGATTTTGACGTACGACTTCGGTCGCGGGCAGGGCTAAACCCTTTGAAGCAGCCACACTCAGGGCCAGGTTCGCATCCTTCAAGCCGAGCGACAGCTTGAATCCTGGGTCGTATGTTCGCGCTGCCACATTAGCGCCATACCGACGGTAAGCGCGAGCACTACAGGAGGCAGAGGGGAATTGAGTGAATCAATCCGTGCCTTAGGCTGCCGGCCCTTTGGGTAAGCGTCAGCAAGTTCTTGCTGACAACGACACTGGGGGAATGCTGGTAAATTCCGATGCGATCGGGGGGGGCTCGGTGGCTGCATTTCGTACCTGGCGCGCTGCTTACGCTGTGCGTAGAGCTTTAGGCTTAAGTAAACAATTATTGTCCTTGCGGCTGTTTTATACGTTTAGTGGAAAGATTCCTTTCCCTAACAGCGTGCACCTCGCCATACCCTCATCAGGCTGGACCTCCCCACTCAAGGGCCTGAAGGACACGGCGAACTTGTTTGGCCCCTATCTCAGTTTCGCAGAGCATGATCGGTGCAGTCCCTCCGAGCGCTTTATTCGGTGTCGACATCCAATGTGCGGCAGTCACTGGTGTCTCTAATATCTCCTCGGCCAAGTGACTGACCACAGCAATTCTGTCCAAACGCTCGGAGGCCACAGGATCAAGGTTCTTGTGCGCGCGCCGCCGTCGTTCAAGCGCCGAAGTTGATGCATTGAGCAGCGTTTCCAGGTGGCGGTCTTGAAGGTCAAAGGCCAAGCGAAAAGCCTGGATGAGGTCAGCGGGAAACCCTACTTTTATTTGGTACAGCCGCTCCGATTCCGTCAGCGGCGCTCGATCGGAACTGAATCGCCAAAAGGCCGCGATGCCGTCCTCTCGGGACACCTCTTGCTTTTTTGCCGGACGTCGAGTCGCAGTTGAAGTGCTCATTAACACTTCCCCCAATGATTGCCCATCCAAAGGAATATGAGCTAACGCCTGTCTAACCGGAAGCGCCATTGAGCGCCAGTGGAATTCCATAACGCCCTAGGTCGATAAGACGATGGAGCCATTTACCCTCTACGTATCCACAGACCAGGATCAGCGGCTTTGGGCTGATGATGAGTTGCCACTGCGGTCAGTCGATGCTGGAGCTCAGGAAGGGCTCGGTCAGTCGGTCGACCCTTCGCTCTTCGAGCTGCCCGGCCCGCAGGATCTCGTTTGCATTGGGATAATGCCGTAACAGCTGGCGGGCCTGACGTCGCATGGACGCTGAAAGCGCGGAATCTTCTGCAAGCTCGACCAGAAAGTCTCGCGTCTGGATGAGTGCGCGCGTGCGCTCGTTGGGCATTGTCATGGTGTCCTCCTCGTACACACCGTGCACGGTCCAGCCGCTCTGCGCTTGATGGCATCCGACGCAGTTTCCTGCCTGGTAAATCGCCTACAGCCTACACCTAAACCAAGACGGCCCATTGAGTCTATCGCCGGGATCGGCCCGGGCTTTTCGAGAATCAGGCCCCTGTCCTCCTCGGCGTACCGTCAATCAAGGCCACCGGGCAAAAACCGCAGTGAGGTTTGAGAATCTTGCTTTCTCAAACCTGTTATTTCCCTCGCAAATTCGATCAATGGTGGGTGCTGTACAAGTGTAATTACATGCCCTATAGCGCAGTACGAATTCGTCCGTAGTGCGGTCATTTTGACTCCGATACATTGCGGCGCCAAGTACCAAAAGCCGCGCCGCATCGACATAGCGCAGCGCACTGTGCGCATCGGCCAGCCGACATATTGATCAAGACTTTCGGGCTCCATCGATTACGCGTGGCCCAAATGGCAAAACCATGGCGCAGCGAATATCCGCTACTGAACACAGCGCTGCAAGGCCATCACGTTGAGGGTACGTGTCCGATGGTCACGGTGGTTTTCCACTAGAAAGAAAAAGGGCTAGGCCCACGCCCAACATCAATCGGCTAGTTTCAAAATACACTCGACACAAATCGTCACTTCGAAAAGCCCACCAAGACCTCAGCTACAACAAGAGCCGATCACGGCAGGCACTCCCCATCAGAAATTGTACTTATCGAAACGACGCTTAAAGGCTTCTGCCGATCCTTCCATTATGTCGAGCACTGCGGTCGTAGTATCAATCTGATCAAGCCCACCCACGGCCAGTCTGGTACCTCGTCCCTGCGCAACCGCCAAGGCACACACCAGGTCCGTATCGGCATTCACGGGAAGGTTGGCGTTATGAGTGGCCAAGATCAACTGACGCTGATTTTTTACCTTGCGCAATAACGGCACCAACTCGCGATAGATAAAATTGGAATCCAATTCGTCTTCCGGCTGGTCAATGATGATCGGCCCTTCCCCTTTGGCCAGGAGTAAATTCAACACGGCCGTGTTGCGCTGCCCTTCTGATAAGGCATTACTCTGCACACTTCCCACCAACGTGCGATCCGCCCGATACAACTCAATGTCGACCCGCTCTTCAACTCGGGTCAGTCGGGCATTGCGCCATTGATGCTTCTGTTCGTTGAAGTAAAGTTTTAGCTCTCCCTTATATTCCAGCAGGGGTAATGGCAACGCACGATCATCGGCCAGGATTTCTCGAATATGCGCCCAAGGCGAATCAGCCTCGGGATGAACCTCTTTCAGGTGTCGCAAAAAACTTTCAAACAAAACCTTGCCAATGTGCTCCCACGCTCGCCCCAACCGACTGCGACCATCGGGCGCCATGAGGTTCCATGCTTGAAGAAAGCCTTGATCATCCGCCATTTGTTGAATGAGCACGCGAATGGAGCCTCGAGCCTTGTCGCTAATCTCTGCGGCCACCCGCTGTCGAACCGCAAACTGTCGAACCCATAACAAGCTCATGTCGTGTAACGCTACATTCAGGCGGTCGCGTTGTGGAGTCAGGACGTCCAGGCGCTTTTGCTTGTCTTGCAACAAGAGCTGCTTGGCCTGACGGGCTTTGTCAATTTCCTGCAGGCGCGCCACATCCTGTGGTTGTAAACCCCGTTCATGACACGCAGTCAGAAAAGCTTCTTTGGTGCCATCCAACTCCACCGACACTTGATCCCAGCCGTCCCCTTGCTCAAACAATTGAATCGCGTCTTGGCGCATCTGCTGCGCCAGCGCCGCCACCTGCGCCTGGTAACTTTGTCTAAGCGTGTCGGTTTTTTGCGTCAGCGCATTGAACCAATCGGCTCTGGGCCATGCCTCAACCCGCCCGTCATTGAGAACGCCGCGAGCGGACAACTCCTCCGCAAGTGTGGATAAGCGATTGATATCCTCAGTCACTTGGATATTGACCTGCTCGACGTAACGCCGTGCAGTTTCCGCTCGCTGGTACTGTTGAGCCTCCGCCAACACCTCACTGCGAGCTTGCCATTGCCGATTCAATTCCTGCAGCTCTTGATTGAGCACCTTCACCTCCGCGCTCAAGGCGCTGAGCTGATCCATGGCGGCAAACAGTTGCTGAATCTCCGCGCGCAACGTGTCCTCTTGCCCTTTGAGCCCTTGCAGTTCCGCCGAGCACGCCTCATCAATCATCGTTAGTAGGCTGCCGCCGCCATGCACACCGGTGAGTTCACTGATTTGCTGCTGGCTGTAAAACTGAACGGGCAGCTGCCGCAGATACACCGAAAAGTCGTGGGCTTCTCCTTGGAGCAACGCGTGTCCCAGCGGAGGTCTCAGCGAGATGATGTCGACCTGACCGGGAATACTTTCCCAGCCCACTTGTATTTCAGACTCATCGGTGTAGGTGGCTTTTACCCGGTCGAACTTGGCGCGCACCGAATCCGAGAAGACGTCGCCCTGATCCCTGCCGAAGGCGAACCGAAGGAGCTCCAACGCCGTAGACTTTCCGGTGCCCCGGCCGCCAATCACCGTATTGAGATTGGGTGAAAAGTAGATTTCCAGGTCGGCAAGGTACTTGAGGCCCCGGCACTTCAGAAATACGATCCGTGGATGGGTTTGCTCATCGGAAGGGCGCGGGGCTTGCAGACGAAGTCGTGATTTGGCATCCAGAAACGCTTGCCGTAACGAAGACACCGAGGGTTTGGAGGACTTGACCCACGTGTGACGATAACCCAGCGCATTCGGGAGCGGTCGACCCTCTGCATCTGCTTTCAGCGACTTGGCATCCGAGGACTGCACATAGGCCGGTTGCAGGCCCACACGCGACCAATCTTTGTTACGCCCCTCAAGAATGGCGCGGTATTTCTCTGAAATGGGGTACCCGGTCAACTCCAGTGCGAGCAAGCCTGGCAGCTGATAGTCATCAATATTCCGCGAAGCTGATAACAATCCATCTTGCTGGTCGGCATGCGCCGCGATCACGATTCCGCCATGCTCCTTCTGCACCGTATCGAGCAAGGTTTTCATGCTGATCGCCTGTTCGCCTCGGCGAAGCGCTGCGGGTTCTCCCCCCTTGAAGCGCTGGTTCTCCGCCAAACCCAACTTGATCAGGATCATGTTGACGCGCTGCACGTGGCGCATTTTAGTCGCCGGATCGAACAGGCATAGGACGTGGTAGCCGATGTCGACTTCAAAACCGGGCAGAATGACAAGGGGCGCACGGTCAAGCTCCTTGGCGACCGATTTATTCTGCTCAACCAGGTGAGTGAGGAACCAGTCACGTGGTTCGGATTTTTCCGCGAAGTTGTGGTCGGTGATGCCAATCACTTCCAGTTCAAGTTCATGGCAGCGTGTGAGAAAGCGCTTGGCTTTGCTCTGAATATCTTGCTCGTCAGGTACACCATTTTGAAGGGGGCGCCGAGGACTCAAGAGACGCAAGTCATCATCTGCCCAGTGCTTGTTGTCCTCGGGTGTCTGCACCTGAAAATCTGTTTTAAACCAGTGCATACCTCGATATTCGCTCACCCGACCTCCTTTTCTCTCGCGAGCTTGTGCAATTGATGTCAGCCGTATTTAGCATGGAAGAAGCGCTTTACTCACAACCCCGATGGGAAATTCACAATACACGCTCTAAGGACAAAAGAAGATACGCCCGGCAGATCATCCGGCTGGGCTAGCAGCAGCCAACGTGGACCCGCGGCAGGCCAGTCGGTGCCGGCTCCAAGACCCCGTGAGCAGGGGATACCCGTAAACGCGCTCACCTGCGCCCCCTTAAAATACCAATCCCTTCTGGTACTTGGATCAGCCTCTCTACCACTAGGCGAGTGCCCTGGCTGGTGGAGAGCCGTGCATAAGGAGTTTTACCCAAGCAGCGCCTCTTGGATTGCTGAGCCAGCGTCTGGCTTTGCTTCCCAAAGAGCACCTAGGCCGTAACGGTGATGTGCGCATAACGGAACAAGCGATCACGCTCAGAGCTGACCGCAGGCCAACCGAGTGGCGAGGATAGTAAGCGAAATGATCTGGTTGCTGGGCGCACCAAGGTTGCAGCGTGTCTCGACACTCGCACTGGAGAAGCCCGCCGTGATGAACTTGAGGATGTCCTGCTCAGAATCGGGGATCCGCAGCCACGTTTCCAGCTGGGAAGCCGCTTCGTGCAGCACTTCAACCTCCATGGGTCGCCTTTGGGCTGAGGCCTCGTGCAGAAAGCTTCCAATCATCACTGTTGGCCGTGAAGGTGACGGGGTCGCCTTCCTTCAGTCACGCCTGAAGTGTGCCCCCCCTCCCCTCGCGTCTGTTAAGCCGATCCATCAACTTCCGCGCCAGTTTCGGGTCGGCGACGCAACGGAGAGTGAGCTGCCGCCTGAAGTCGGCACCCCGCAAGTGATCCGACCGGTTCCAGGTCTCCGTCCACAACCAGAGCGAGATCCAAGAAACGATTCGCCTGTGCCGAGCGCGCCCTCAACACCTGCTGAGCCTCGGCTTTGAACTACTCGGCGAGATATCACTTGGTCGTTTTGACTTTGCGCTTACCTTTCATCACGGTACTCAAGGTGAGTCACGAACGTTGCTCCTTAAATGGTATTGAGCGGACCTCATCGGTCGTAGGAAATGAGGCAATCACCAATCGCTGCTCTTATTTTTGTTTGAGCCAGTAGATTCGGATTCACTGGAGACAACGCGCCGCCCCGAAGCGCGCCGCCTTTTTTTGCCTTCCATTTGAATGATTTGTAGAGGACTGGGCCGCACCTCTTCCACTAATGAACTCAGACGCTCCAGTTCACCGATGGCCCGTAATACGGCGATCAGGTTGATCAAAGTGCCTTTGCCCTGACTGAGTAACAGATGCAACGTCTGACGGCTGATCGCGGCATTTTCGGCCACCGTTTCCAGGCTTATGTTTTTCCTCAAGCGTAACGCTTGAATACGTGCCCCTACCGTGATGCCGAGGACTTGATCGGTTTGAGCTCGAAGTCGCATAACGTCTACTTCCCTAGACCTTAACTGTTGTCTACGCACTTTACGTTGTGAATTCTAGACAGTACACACGGAACCAGACGCTACCCGCTCCACTGTGCGGGTGCATCACAGCCCCGCACGCCTACGGAAGTTTGAAAACCGCAAAAGCCCGCCTTTGTCCCTTGGCGTACCGCGAATTGGGCGTGCTCGCCTACGGACGGCGATCAGGTTTGAGAATCTTGAATTCTCAAACCTCATCAATTGCTCGCCAGGGCGATAAAAATGCATACGAAGGATTTGCTATTTCCTAACCACTGGATAATCAAGCAATCACTTTACACTTACCTGAATGCCCAGTGATCGCAACTCTGATGTCAATATCTCAATGTCAATTGATCAAAACCAAACCAAGCCAAGACCCCGTCTCTCCTAAGTTTTAGCCAAGTTGAATCGTTTTGACACGATGTGTCTGCCCATAAAACGATGCAGTACGCGCTGTCCAGGCGATAAGGATCGGCGGCCTCGGGGTCGAACATTTCCAGGAAGGGATGGGTTTCGTACACCACCAATGCACCGCCAGGTTTGAGGGTCTGGGCGACATGGCGCAAGAACGCGCCGATGTCCGGCATCCAGTTCAATACGCCGATGGTGATCAGCGCCACATCGAAGCGCTCATGAAGTTCAGTCGGCAGGTGATGAATGTCGGCCTCGATAAACTCGGGCTCATGCGGCGAGAGGCAAGCCAGTTCTCGCGCCTGATCGAGAAACGCCTCGGACTGATCCACGCCCACCACCCTGCACGCCCCCAGCGCAAACAGCGAGATACTTTCCCGCCCGTTGTTGCAGCCCAGTTGCACCACGTCCTTGCCATCGACGCCGACCTGCTCCAGCACACCGCGGAGTGTGTCGTCGATGCAGCAAAAATCGCGCTGACTGACCGCCTTCACCAGGGCCCGCCAATCGGGGGTGTCTTTATGGTGTCGGGCGGAGTCGTTCCAGGCATCGCGGTTGCTGGCTATGGCTTTTTCTTTGGTCGGCATTTCCATTGCGCACTCCAGAATTCGGCTTTTGTTTGACCGGCACGAGTCTAGATCAGGGTGCTGAGAAACCCCATTGGGCGTTTGTTGGAATGTTGTAATCCGGGCATCGCGAACGCGAGCCCGTACGGCAGCTATAGTTAATGGCCTTGGGGAAGTGCGGGAAAACCGATTTCGCAGGTGTTGCCATGAAAACAACTGATCTGACGCTGATGTTCGCCCTTAGCCTGACCGCCATCACCGGCGCCCACGCGGACGATACGCTGACACCCACCACCGATTACAGCAGCAACTTCAACTATTACGGGGCTGACCAGCCCTTCGCCCACCCGGTGCCGCCCTCCCTGAGTACGGTGCCGCCTCGGTCATACATCCCGACGGCCCCTCAGGATTTCATCCCGATTGCCAGCCAGCATGAGTTCTACGACTCGGTATTGCCGACGGTCGCGGATGCCTCCGTTCGAGTGTTCATCCGCTCCTACGATCCGGAACGTGGCGTCTACGTCAACGAAGAAGTCTTCGACCCCCGGTGCGTGCTCGAATGCCTCAGCCGTCAAAGTGTTACGTTGCAATAAGGCTCACCACTGGCGTTTGTCCGGGCGTGCGAGGCCGAGTTTCTCGATCCGGTAACGCAGCATGTCGCGGCTCAGGCCCAGCAGCCGTGCAGACTTGGTGACATTCCAGTCGGTCTTGTCGAGCATCTTGCGCACCATGTCGCGCTCGACTTCCGGCAGGTTCATCGACTCGGTGCCGTTGTACACCGGCCGCGGCTCGTGGTGCTGTGCTTCCTGCAGGATGATCGGGTCATCCACCAGGCTCAGGCACACGTTCAGCTGATGGGCCGCAATCGTATCGCTCTGCGCCAGCAGCACGGTTTGCTCGAGCATGTTGCGCAATTCGCGCACGTTGCCCGGCCAGCTGTAGCTGAGCAGCAATTCTTCAGCCTGGTCGCTGAAATGCAGGTTGGGTTTGCCATAGCGTTTGCCGTGGATCGCCAGGAAGTGCCGGGCCAGCAGCAGGATGTCTGCGCCACGGGCATACAGGCGCGGAACCTTGATCGAAATAATGCGCAAACGGAAGAACAGGTCACGACGGAACTTGCCCTGTTGCACCATTTGTTCGAGGTTGCAGTTGGTCGCGCTGATCACCCGCAAATCGACCTTGCGCTCCTTCACCGAGCCGACCCGGCGGATGGTCCGGTCTTCCAGCAGCTTCAGCAGTTTGGCTTGCAGCAGCAGGTCCATTTCACCGATTTCGTCGAGAAACAGCGTGCCGCCATCGGCCGCTTCCACCAGGCCGACTCGGCGGTCCTTGGCGTCGGTGAAGGCGCCCTTCTCGTGGCCGAACAGTTCCGACTCCACCAGATTGGACGGGATCGACGCGCAGTTGAATTCAATGAACGGACCTTTGCTGCGCGGACCGTCGAAGTGCAGCGCCCGGGCCACCAGTTCCTTGCCGGTACCGGTCTCGCCTTCCACCAGCACCGGCGGCAGGTCGGTATTGGCCATGCGCCGCTCGGCGTCGAGCAACTGGGCAATGGTGTTTTTCAAGTATTGCATCGGAGCCGATACTCCGATCAATGCCTGTACTCCTGACTTCTGCGCCTCGCGCTCCTGATAAAACGACAGCGTGCGCTCCATTCGATCAGTGGCCAGGGCCTTGTCCAGCAGCAGCTTGAGCTCCGGCAAGGCCACCGGTTTGGTGACGTAATGAAAAGCGCCCTCTTTCATCGCCACCACGGCATCTTCGACGTTGCCGTAGCCGGTCATCATGATCACTTTCAGATCCGGCGCGCTGATGCGCAGCTTCTGGATCAGGTCGTGACCGCTCATGCCTGGCAGCGAGTTATCGGTCAACACCACATCAGGGGTGAACGTACTCAGTTTATCCAACGCCTCTTCAGCCGAGTGGCAGACCGTCACCTCGAAGTCTTTGCGCTCCAGGTAGGTCTGAATATTCTCGGCCAGGAGTTCATCATCCTCGACCAGCAGTATGCTGTGCTCCATAGTCCCCTCCCGTTGCCACTTTGAAATTGAGACAGACGCGGGTTCCTTCCTGCTCCTGGCTGGTCAGTTCGACCGAGCCTTCGAAACGCTCCATTATTCGTTTGACGAGGGCCAGGCCAACGCCCAACCCTCCCTGTTTGGTGGTGAAAAACGGCTTGAAGACCATCTGTTGCTGCTGCTTGGTCATGCCTTTGCCGGTATCACTCAAGGTCATCCGCACCTGTCCGGATCGGGGCTGTTCGATATCGATACTGAGCATGCCGCCCTTGGGCATGGCTTCCAGGGCGTTGGCAAACAGGCTATTCAGAATTTGTGTGAGCAGCACCTGTTGGCTGACGATCGGTGGACAGGTTTGCGGTGTGAAGCGCACTTCCACGTTCGAGCGTTTGATCAGTGCGTCGAAAGCACTCAGGGTGTCATCGATGGCCAGCACCAGGTCCACCGTTTCGTAGTCATCGTTCATGGGCCGCAACGACACCAGCAACTCCCGGACCCAGCGCGACATGCGATCGACCTGGCTGATGATGTCGCCAATGTTCTTTTGCGCATTCTGGCTGGCGATTTCCTGGGCCAGTTCGGCGCTGGAGCGAATGTTCGCCAGCGGATTGCGCAAGCTGTGGGCGACCGCCGAGGACATTTCCCCCAGGGCGACAAAGGTCTCGTTAGTGATCAGTTGTTTCTGCTGGCTCTGCAGCAGCATGGACGCACGCCGCACAATCCAGAACAACCCAAGGTAGATGACCAGACCACCGACCAGGGTCGCCAGCCAGATTGCCCTGAAGCCACGCTGGATGCGCTCTACCAGATCCACCGGTTCCTTGTAGATCTCGACCATGGCCATGACTTTGCTTTTGTCGGCATTGAACATCGGGATGTAGTTTTCGATGAACAGGTGTTCGGGCTCACGCAGCAGTTTCTGCTCTGGACGCTCGTCGTCGATCTCGTGGTAACTGGTGGACACCGCCTCCTTCATTTCAAAGGATTCGTCGAGTTCATCATCGTTTTCGATGCGCACACCGATCAGCTGCGGGTTGGTCGACCAGACCACGGTGCGATCCAGGGCATACACGTTGGCCAACAAAATATCCGGCAGATGTTTCACATGATCGAGGAACTCGCCGCGCGAAGACGCTCGGGCTGTCGGGGTCACGTCGGGATAAGCGTTGTCATCGCGCGGGTCGAGCATTTCACCCATGGTTCTGATCGGGTTGATCGAGGCATGGCGGATTTCCGCATCGCCGATGGCCTGAACGAATTGCGCGGTCAGCATGGAGTCGCGTGCGATGCTTTCGGTGACCACGAAACGAGTGGAAATGTAGCCGAGCCCCGCCGCCACGGCGGCGATGATGAAAAAGCTGGCTAACGAAAACCAGCGCAGCAGATTGAACTGTCCGCCCCGGCTCGGCTTCCCTGCTGCCGGTGTGTCCGGCGCAGGAATTTTTTGTTGTTCCAGCGTCTGCATGAGAGTGTCCTGGAGACTTGCATCAAGCCTTTTCAGCCGCGTCAGGGATCAGTGTAGGTGGCATTGATCGTGGTTGACGGCTTCACTGATAGTATTTCGCCGCTATGGCACCTGCGCCGCTTGCAGCGGTTGTTGACGATCGGTTTCTTCCTGCAAAAATCCCATAATTGACTGCGCCGCGTTCTCGTCCAGACGCAGGTTGGGCATCGGGATTTTGTCGAAACGTTCAAACAGCTCCACCGCAATCGGGTCCTTTTCCGCGAGCATGCGGTCCGGTTCACGAATCCAGCGGCTGAGCCAGGCCGGGTCGCGCCGGCGAGTCACGCCGATCAGGTCCGGGCCGATGCTGCGCAGACCGATGCCCTGACCGTCCAGCGGCCCCAGGCTGTGGCACGACGCGCAACGGGTGCGAAACAGTTCTTCACCATTGCTTGGCGGGCGAATCTCGGGCGCATCGGCGTAACTTTCTCCAACGCTGGGTTTCTTCCAGTTCTGCAAGGTGTTGGCCAACTGATCGGCGAGGATCCACGGGTTCTCGAACGGCGAGGCTTTCATCCAGCGGCCCGTGGACTGGTTACCGACGATCAGGCTCAGGTTGTGGTCTTTGTTGCGTCCGTTGTCGACGCCTTCGATGAACAGCCCGAGTTTTTTGCGCAGATCGGTGACGTCTTCGAATTCGCCGGTCAGAAACTTCCAGCCCGGCCCGACCTTGAAGCGTTGCGCGTAAGCCTTCAGCACCTCGGGCGTGTCGCTGAGCGGGTCGATGCTGATGGAGTAGAAGAAGATGTCCTGGCCGACCCGGTCGCCCAACAGCGTTTGCACCTGACGCAGGCGCGCGGTTTCCAGCGGGCAGGAGTCGCTGCACGAAGTAAATATGAAATTGATCACCACCACCTTGTCCTTGATCAAGTCATCGAAGAACCGTACCTGCCGACCGTCCTGATCGGTCAGCAAGGTGTTGGGGAAGTAATCGCCGCCCCAGGGTGTCGCCGATTCCGTTGGCGCCAGTACCCCTTCGCGAGCGAGCAGCACTTGAAGGGCCAACAGACAGGTGACCACGACCAGAATCAGGTGCATGCCCAAGGCGCGGGAACGCGGCGTATGCACGGGTGTGTCGGCTCGGCTGCGCTTCATTTTTTCACCGCCACTTGTGGGCCGAAGGTCAGCCCCGGTTGACGCATAAAGGCGTCGAGTGCCGAGCTCGGTGGCGCACTGCGGGCCGCATTGGTGGGGTCCTGCGGTGGCAACGGGCCAACGGCCGCCAGTGGGGTGGGGTAATTGAAACGGGTCTGCACCGACGGCGGCAGGATGTTTTCCTTGCGCGTCGTGTCTCGGCTGCCTTTGACGTCATCGATGGGGCTGGCATGCAGAGTCGCTGTGCTCAGCGTCATAGTGAGCAGGACGCTCGCGGGCGTTATCAGGCTGACCCATTTGAAGGGGTGCCGCGCTTTTCTGTCCATCACCAGCCACCTCGAAGTCGTGAAGGAGGTAGTGGTGGTTTTGCAAGGACCTCGCCAGATTTGTAACAGATTTGTAGAAAACCAATAACGTCGACAAAACAATGGTTTATCAACACCAATGCGTCATGACCGGAGAAACGACTGGGGCCTGGCACCCGCTAACGGGGAAAGTTCATACCCATTGTCAGGGAAAACGTTGGAACGACAGACGGACAGACGTGCCCTCGCCTTCACGGCTGCCCAGGGTCACCGCGCCGCCAAAACGCTCCATGATCCGCTTCACCAGCACCAGCCCGACACCCAGCCCGCCTTGCTTGGTGGTGAAGAATGGGCGGAACGCCATGCTGCGCTGTTCTTCATTCATGCCCTTGCCGGTGTCACTTACGACGACGCAGATGCCCCGGGTATCGGTCGGCTCCAGGGTAATGGTCAGCATGCCACCCCCGTCCATCGCTTCCACGGCATTGGCCAGCAAACTGTTGAGGATCTGCGTGAGTTGCACTTGTTGGCTCAACACCATCGGCGTCTCCTGCGGCTCGAACACCACCTGCACCCCGGCCTTGGCAATCTGATGCTCGAAGGCCATGAGACTGTCATGCAACGCCGCCACCAGGTTCACCGGCTCGGCCTCGTCGTTGAGCGGGCGTAACGACTGCAGCAACTCCCTGACCCACTTCGACATGCGATCCACCTGACCGATGATGTCGTTGATGTTCTTGTGGGCCGGGCCATTGTCGAACTCCAGGGCCAGTTCGGCGCTGGAGCGAATGGTTGCCAACGGGTTGCGCAGGCTATGGGCAACTGCCGATGACATCTCCCCGAGCGCGACAAAGGTTTCGTTGGTGATCAGTTGTTTTTGTTGGGTCTCCAGCAGGATCGCTGCCCGCCGCACGATCCAGTACAGCCCCAAATAGATCAGTCCGCCGCCCAGGGCCGTGGCCAGCCAGATCAGCGCCAGGCCGCGCTCCATGCGGTCGATCAGGTCCTTGGGTTCCTTGTAGATTTCGACCATCGCCGTGACGGTATCGCCATCGGCATCGAACAGCGGAATGTAGTTCTCAATGAAGATGTAGTCCGGCGGCGTGACGAACTTCTGCTCCATGCGGCTTTTGTCGATGCTGTGGTAACTGGCCGACACCGGCGTCTTGGAAGAAAAGGCCTGGTCGAGGTCCTCGTCAGCATGGATCGTGGTGCCCATCAGTGTCGGGTTGGTGGACCAGATCACCATGCGGTCAGGGGCATAAATGTTGGCCAGGATCACGTCGGGCAAGTGCTCGATATGGTCGAGGAATTCGCCACGGGCACTGGCCCGGGCCAGTGGGTCAACGTCGGGAAAGTCTTTGTCTTTGCGCGGGTCCAGCAGCTCGCCCATGGTCCGCACGTTGGGGATCGAGACATGGCGAACCTCGGCCGAGGCGATCGCTTGAACGAACTGGGACGTGAGCAACGCATCGCGCTGCACACTTTCGGTAATCACAAAGCGCGTGGACACCGCGCCCAGCGCGACCGCCACCGAACCGATCACCGCCATGCTGATGAGCGAGAACCAGCGCAGCAGATTGAACGGCTGTTTGCGCGAGCTCAAGCGGACATCGCCCTCTTCTTTCTGGAGGGTTGTGGTCTGACTGGTCATGGACGTTGTTCCCGGAAAGTCCCTATAGGGTTATAGCCCACTGTCTGGTCTTTGCCCGACTTCGGGTTTTGTCCCCCCCACCGATTCCCCGGATAACCCACTGCCCCCATCCACCCCCAATGCTGGGGACAGTTGCCCGCTTACGCATTTGGCGCCGTGAAGCCACTCGCGCGCCGCACGCCTTCACTGCGGGCCTCTGCCGGCTGTTTTGAAAGATTGGTATGGAAGTTGCCGAAGCCCCTCTCGACTGACCCATCCCTACGGGGCAGGTACTTCGATAGAGGGAATACTCATGCACCCTTTACTGTCCAAAACGGCGGCCGCTCTGGTCGTCAGCGCTTTAGCCCAAGGTGTTGCCCAGGCAGCGCTGTTTGCCGTAGACCCCGGTCCCTATGTGCCAGCCAACGGCTCGTTCGCCGCCTGGTATCAGGACAGCCATGGCCGAACCCTCGACCTGTGCCTGTCCAAGGCAGTCAGCTCCAGGGTTGCCAGTACACCCGGCGCGCCGGCCTACATGTGCCTGTTGGGCGCGACCCCCGGGGTTTTCGACGATACGCAGCCCATCGTTTTCCCGACCAACTTTCCCGATGAGTCGTTCTGGTTCACCGGCGACGGCTCAATCGTCGATGCCGCACGGGGCATCGACCTGACCTATGTCAGCGCCGTGGAAGCCGCCTTCGCCGCTGAAGAACCGGTAGAAGGCGACCAGGTCAGTTTTGGCCGCATTCGCATTCGGGTGGACGTGCCCACCGCCGGTGTCTACACCATCACCCACCCCTATGGCGTCGACATCTTTGACGTTCCTGCCGGTGGGACTCGCGCCATCAACATGACCCGCGACATCGGCATCGGCACGCCGAAAACCTACGACGGCGCCCTCAAGAGTGACATCGGCCCGTTCCTGCGCAGCGTCAACGGCCCCTATACCGAAACCAACCCGGTCACCGGCTCGGCCGAGCAATTCGTCGGCGATCCGAACCTGGAAGAAGCCTTCACCGGCAGCCCTTTCAATACCAACTACATCCGCATCGAAGGGCCTAACGGTCTGGACTTGCGCACAACGGTCATGGCCATTTCCGGCAAATTATCGAACGTGGTCCGGCCAACCCCGATGATCACCGAGCGCAGCACCTACTCGCGCAAGGCCGGTGAAAGCGCACCGGTGGCGCAGCAGGATGTGTTCGTCATGGCCCCGCCGCCACCGGCCACCGTGACCCTGGACAGCAACAGCCCGGCGCTGAACCTGACCGAGGCTGATACCTCCGGCCACTGGTATGCCCAGTCCGCCACCAACCCGACGTTGCCAAGCACCCTGGTGGTGACCGCCGACAACCACCTGGCCATTCCCACCAGCACGCCAACGACGCTGTCGATGCCACTGACGGACCTGGTGGTGATCCAGACCGCCCAGTACAGCTTGAGCACCGCGCAAATCACGGTCGTGGCTTCGACCAGCGATGAAACCTCGCCGCCGGTACTCACGGCCACCACCGGCACCGGTGTCGCCATCGGCGCCCTGAGTGGTGATGGCGCAGTGAAATCCCTGGCGACCGGCATCTCGCCGATTCCACCGGCCAAGGTTCGAGTGACGTCATCCAATGGCGGCAGCGACACCGAAGAAGTGGTCATCGTGCAATGAACGCACATATGCCCAGATCCTCATCAGGAGGCATCATGAACAAATTGCCACGCCTGGCGCTCAACGCCCTGGGACTGACTCTATCGCTGTCCGGCAGTGCTTTCGCGCAACTCAATGCCGTCGACCCCGGCCCCTACACCTTCGCCACCGGGAAATTCCCGATGTGGTATCAGGACAGCAATCTGCTGTCGCTGGAACTGTGCCAGTCGCGGGCGACCAGCTCACGGTCGCCTGGTGCACCTGGCGCGCCTTCCTACATGTGCATCCTCAATCCGGAGCCCGGGGTTTACGACGACACCCTGCCGATGGTGTTTCCGGATAACTGGCCACCGGAAACGTTCTGGTACCTCGCCGAGACCACCATCAATGATGTCGGAGGTTATGGCGTGGATGCCTACGTGGCCGGGATCGAAGCGGCATTCGCTTCGGAAAACCCTGTCGACGGCGACCAGGCAAGCTTCGCGCGGATTCGTCTGCGGGTGAACGTGCCTGTCGCCGGGACGTACACCATCACCCACCCGTACGGTGTGGACACAGTCAACGTCACCACGCCGGGCCGTCGGGCGATCAACATCACCCGCGACATCGGCATCGGCGCACCGGGCAATTTCTCGGGTGCCCTCAACGGGGAGGTCGGGCCATTCCTGCGCAGCGTCAACGGCCCCTACACCGAAGTGAACCCGGACACCGGCGCCATCGAGACGTTCGTCGGCGATCCGAACCTCACCGAAGCGGTCACCGGCAGCCCGTTCAATAACAACTTCCTGCGTGTGCAGGGGCCTGCAGGGACCATCCAGACCAATCTCTTTACCGTGTCCGGCAAAGTTCTCGACAACCGTGCGCAAACCCCGGTGGAAATTGGCCGCGCCACTTACCGCCGCACCTCTTCAGGCCCGGGCACCAGCAGTACCCGGGTAGAAGTGTTTAGCAAATCAACCAACGGCTCGAGCCTGTGCTTCCGCGAAACCGTGGCCCTTGTGCCCGGACCACCGCAGACGCCCTGCCTGACCAACATGCTCGGCGACAACAATGGGCAGTTCTTCGGCCATCGCCTGACGGGCTCCACCGTGCCTTCGGTGGTGGTGGTCACCGCCACCAATCCGGCCGGCACCACCCGGCCGACGGCAGTGTCGAGCAAGGTCACCGACGTAGTGAAAGTCCAGACCGCTCGCTACAACTGGAGCAGCCACAGCCTGCTGATCGAGGCCACCTCGTCCGACGAAGTGGCGGTGCCGGACATGGTCGCTCAGGGTTACGGACGTCTGTCGAAAACCGGCACCCTGCAACGCCTGACCATTGCTGATCTGACCCAGCCACCGGCAACCGTCACGGTCAAATCCGCCTCGGGCGGCACTGACACCGAGCCTGTCGTCGTGGTGGGCTCCGCACCGGATACCGGCGAGAACCAGGCGCCGCTCTCCGTCGCCGACACCGGCAGCACCAGCTTCGGCGTACCGCTGACCCTCAACCTGCTGGCCAACGACAGTGACCCCGACGGCGACACGCCGCTGAGCATCACCGCGCTGACCCCACTGGCTGCCGAGCAAGGCACCGTGGCATTGAGTGGCACGGCAGCGGTGATCTACACCCCGCCTGCCGTGGTCAATGCACCGCTGACAGCGACCTTCACCTACAAGGCTCAAGACGTCAAAGGCCTGGCCTCGACCGCTCCGGCGACCGTGACCATCACCGTGGCGCCTAACCAGCCTCCGGTGGCCGTCGCCGACAGCATCGCAACCCTGGGCGTGGCAGTACCGATCAGTGTGCTTGCCAACGACACCGATCCGGAAGGCAACGTGCCGCTCACCGTCGCCAGCATGCTCCCACCGCCAGCCGGTCGCGGCACCGTCACCACTGACGGCACCGTCATCACCTACACCCCACCGGCCACGATCACCACGGCCTTCACCACCACCTTCACCTACATCGCCCGGGACAGCTTCGGCGCCCTGTCGACGCCGGCGACGGTCACGGTGCAAGTCTCGCCACGGCCTGCTGCGGAAACCTTCGCAGTGACCGGGGCCACGGTGTCGGCCCGCTCCAACAACCGCTTCACCTGGGACTTTGCGGGCACCTCATCGGTGATCACCGGCAACACCATCACCGTACAGGTCACCACCCCGACCGGGCTGGTAACCCTGGGCACCACCACGGTGCCGGTGACCGGTCGCTGGCGGTTGACGGTGAGCAACAGCACCACGGTGATCCCGTCGGCCAACCCGACAGCGACCATCCGCTCGTCCCAAGGCACCGTGCGTACGGTAAACATCATCGCCAACTGAGCCCTCGCCCCACCCGCCGATTTCGGTGGGTGGGGCCAGCCTCTTCCCACAGGACAACGCCATGAAAACGCCGACCGCCGCCCTGCTCTGCCTGCTTCTGCTTTGCAGCAGTGCAGGCGTGCGCGCCGACGATTTGATGGAGAACGACGACCTGGCACCTTCCGCCGATCTCGGCGAGTTGCCTCCACCGGTTGGCCAGCAGGCGCTGATCGACCAGAACGGCCAGGCCAACGTGGCGTTGCTGCAACAGAACGGCCAATCGTTGCTCGGCACCATTGTCCAGTCGGGCAGTAACCAGGAAGCCTACATCCTGCAACAAGGCAGCGACCTCATGGCAATGATCACTCAGCAAGGTTCCGGCAACGCCGCCTCAATCACCCAAAACGGCAGCCACAACCGTGCGCAGATTTCCCAGAACGGTAATAACAACGACGCCAGCATCGACCAGGCCGGTACGGGGCTTTCAAGCGCCGTGACCCAGTCGGGTAACGGCATGAGCGTTTCGGTTAAACAATATCGCTAAAGCACTGCACCACTTGGAGGTTTCATCATGTTCAAACTGACGCCCCTCACCGCCGCCATCCTGGTCATTGTCAGTGCCCAGGCGATGGCCGACGACAGCGTTTCCACCCAGGACCAGCTCGGTACCGCCAACGTTGCCGATGTGAAACAGACCGCGGCCCCGTTCAGTACCGCCACCCAACAACAACTTGGCCAGGGTAACGATGCCGCGGCGGTGCAAGACAATGCCACCGGCACCATCACCCAGGACCAAGTCGGCGACTACAATGCCGGTTACGCTGAGCAACTGTTCGAGAACGGCGGCCTCATCACCCAGCAACAGGTCGGCAGCGGCAACGTCAGCCATGCCAGTCAATCGATCGGCATGGGCGAAAACCAGGCGCTGCAACAACAGTCGGGCAGCGGCAACTTCTCGTTCATCTATCAGGACAGCCAGGAAGCCACCCAAGGCCAGACCTTCCAGTTCGGTGACAACAACGAGGCCAATATCGAGCAGATTCAACTGGGCATCGCCAACAACGCGACGATCATCCAGTACGGCACCGCCAACTACGGCACCGCCGAACAGATCGCGCACATGGGCGGCGAGATCGGCATCAACCAGGCCGGTGAAGGCAACTATGCCTATGGCGACCAGCGCGATGGTAACGGCGGTATCGTGACCATCAACCAGTTCGGCGACTTCAACGGCAGTGAGGTCTGGCAAGGCGCACAAACCGCGAGCGAGGCCACCGTCAACCAGTACGGGCAAGCCAACGAAGCCGTGGTCGACCAGAGCTTCGGCCAAAACAACTATGCCCAGGTCCTGCAAGTCGGTGACGTCAACGCCATCTACGCCGACCAGTTCGATTCCGTCGGCTCGGTACTCGCGCTGTACCAGCAAGGCACCGGCAACGTGCACTTCACCTACCAGAGCGGCGACAGCCATGTGCTGACCGCCACCTCCGTGGGCACCGAAAACAAGGTCTACGCCAGCAACTGGAAAGGCCCGCAACTGGGCGGCCAATTCGGCAGCAACCAGATTGCAACCGTCACCCAGGCCGGCAACGGCAACATCGCCAGCTTCAAACAGGATGGCGTTGGCCACATCATGACCACCAACCAGACCGGCAGCGGCAACAAAACCACCATCAGCCAGGCCGATTCCTATAACGAGCTGTACTTCGACCAGAACGGCAGCGACAACATCCTGATCGCCGACCAGCGCGGCACCACCAACCTGGCCCAGGGCACCACCAACGGCACGGGCAACACCACCGAGTTCGACCAGTCGGGCACGGGCAACCAGGCGTTCACCACGCAGCTGTATGGCAGCGACAACATGATCACCGTCAAACAGGCTGACACCATGAACGTGGCTTATGTCACCCAGGGCGGTACCGGGAACATTGCCAGTGTTGACCAGAGTGGCGTGACCCAGATGGCGAATGTTCAGCAGTTGGGTTCTGACAACCGGGCGACTGTGTTGCAGCAATAATTGAGAGGTCTAAAAAACCGCGGCCCTTGGGGGAGGGTCGCGGTTTTTTTTTGCTTGATGGAGAGGTGTCACCTTGAAGCCAGCACGCCCCCACATTTGATATCCATGGGACACAGATTTTGTGAACGACAAAAATCCCCTGTGGGAGTGAGCCTGCTCGCGATGACGGAGTGTCAGCCGACATGAATGCTGGATGAAATACGGCAATCGCCAGCAGGCTGGCTCCCACAGTTGGACCAAGTACATCTGAGACAGACTGGTCGACCCTCAGGTCGCCATCGCGAGCAAGCTGGCTCCCACAGTTGATCTTTTAGGGACACAGATTTTGTGTACGACGAGCCCCCCTGTGGGAGCGTGGCTTGCCCGCGATTGGCCCCTCAATCCCGCCCATCACTTGCTGACTAACCACCCTCCCCCAAACGCCGCCAGGATTTCGGACTTGCCCTACAAGTTTTACCGATTCCCCCGGCATCCACCCTTGAGCCCCATCGCCAAAGTGCCCCGTTTCCAAGGACCGGGCACAAAACGTGACAAAACTCATCCCCCAACTCCAACTCGTCGGCGAGCGCGGCCAGGTACTCGACAGCCATCAAGCTGCCGACGCTCTTCGCCAAGCCCTCAACTACCCGTACGACTTGCAAGGCTTCGACGACCTGCTCAATGCCGTGGGCGCCAACAGCTCCAACTACATGCAGGCCGCCCACCAGCAGAAACTGATCAACGCCGTGAGCAGCGGCGATTGGGCAGTAGTCACGCCTCGCGTCAATCCGGAAAACGGGGGCGGCTCATGGAATGGAATCAAGACCCAACCCGAACCAACCCCGGCGCAACATCTGGTCGAAGATCACGCCTTCACCCAGCCCAAACCGGCAGAGTCGGGCTTTCACATTGTTGAAAAGCCCATGAGTCTTGAATCACTGGAACGCTCGCTGTACGAGAACTCGCCAAGCGATGCGTTACGTCGCGAATTCCGTTCGCTCAATCGCCATCTGGGTGAACACGTGAAGCCGGGGCAAATGGTGATCTTCAGCGATTCACGGCATTACATGTGCCGGCGTGAAGAGGCGCAGATGATGATCGCGGCGCAGAAGGTCAACGACGCGCTGAAGGATCTGAGTGATGAAGAGGCTTCGTTCATGGTTGAGCACCATGAGGTGATTGAGCCGTTTTTGGGAGTTGGCTCGGGTGGATTGGGCGTAGCGTCGTTCATGGTTGGTCAGCACCTGGAAACGCTGAAAAGGACCCTCGAAGAACTTGAGCGTTTACATTCGGAACAATATCGCGAATACGGTCACCTTAAATCTCCCGATTTTTTTGCAAAGCGTAGGCGACTCATGACGAAACTGAATGCTGGTTTGGGGCCTTTGGTTCGCAAAGGCACAGGGATCCCGGATCATCCGAAGCTTAAACGTGCTTTGGGGCTTTCTACGCGTCGCATAGTTCACCATTGGGACAAAGCAGGCGCGCCTAGTCAGTTGCCCGGCTATGCCACCCATATCGATGGCGTGGCGCGAGCCTCCAAATACATAAAAACAGGTGGTTATGTAGCGATAGGTTTTGGCGCTGGTTCAGCGGCGATGAAAATTCACGAAACGTGCCGAGTCGGGCGCGAAGAAGAATGCCAAAAGGTCAAGTTTGTACAGGGCGGGAAACTCTTGGGGAATGTCACCGGAGGCGTTCTTGCGGGGGCCATTGGAGCAACGGTCGCTGAGGGCACTTGTTTAGCCATTGGCGCAGGGACTTATGGATTGGGCGGCATGGTTTGCCTGCTAGTGGTAAGCGGAATGCTAGCTGCGCAAATGGGAGACAGTGGAGGTCAAGCCGGTGAATACATCGGAGAGAAGTTACATGAGGTTATTGAGCAATGAATCTTGACCAAGTTATTGGTTTGTCGGGCATTCCGCTCTTTGCGCTATTTATTATGAACTGCGCATTTATGGCTTATGTAGTGACCTATAAATTCAAAGAGATACAAAATCACTTTGCAAATTCCCGTCTTGTTAATTCCCACCGAAGTGATACCAGTACGCCGATCATTTTCCGGGCCGGAAGCTTGGTGTTGATATGGTCGCTGTTGATGTTCAAGTTCTTCCGAGAGATGGATCCTGAGGCAATCGAGGAAGTTAAGCTCTTCCCTGGACATTTGAGGCCTTGGGTCATTGTTCCCGGCCATATCAATGCGTTTTGCCTCGTCTGGGGGGGCGGTATCTTGATATGGATTAATGTTAAGGATTACCTGTGATTACTCCCTCCCTGAATCCCATCCCCCTCGCTTCATGGAGGGTGGTTTTTCTACTAATTCATCAGTCAGGCAATCACTTTGCCGCCTTGAGCCAGGCGCTTAAAGGATTCTCGATAGGGATGGTCGAAAGTCGCTGTGATTGGGTTATCGCAGGAATGGACATATACACCTCAAGGATTGGTCGGCTACCAGGCCGCCAAGGTCAAGATCAAAAGATCGCAGCCTCGTTGCACTCGACAGCTCCTACAGGGAGATCAGTTACATCCGGGGGAGATTGGTCGGCTGTCAGGCCGCCATCGCGAGCAGGCTCGCTCCTACAAAAACGGATCGGCGTACACCGTCTGCTTCTCACACTCAACAGGCCGAGCGTTAGCTCGCCTGCAGCTCTTGATCTTGATCTGGCTTTTGATCTGCCCGCCCCTTCGGTAGGCCGAGTGGAGGCGTTCATCTGGGGGGTGGGCGCGCAGCGCCGTGCGGCGAAGCCGCACACATCGAGAGGAGGTTGAAGCGAAGCCAACCGGAGGCGATGCCCCCAGATGAATGCCGGAGCGAGGGTACGCCGAGCCTAGGCGAGGGGCCGGACGCTGGGGCGAAGACCTTTGCTTCCTTTGGGGCGTTTGCCAAAGGGAGTCGCCGTAAGGGCGAAACCATTAGCGGCCGTTACCGCAGGAATGGATATGTACACCTGAAATAGACTGGTCGGCTGTCAGGCCGCCATCGCGAGCAGGCTCGCTCCCACAGTTGGATGGGGTACATCTGGGAGAGGCTTTTGGCTGTCAGACCGCCTTCGCGAGCAAGCCCGCTCCCACAGGTGAACTGGGTACATCTGGGGGAGACTGGTCGGCTTTAAGGCCGCCAAGGTCAGGATCATCAGGCCAAAAGCAAAACCAGGTCGGCCCGAAGGCCGCCTCGGCTCATTCTTCCTCACCCTCAGGCACAACCTTGTTCTGAGTCAGGTAACGATCCAGCGTCGCATTGTTCTCAGGCGAAGAATTATCCCCCGCCACCTGCCACAATTTCCGCTCAATCCCCTGGGCCAACAGGTGCCCGACGGCCGACTCGATCGCCGACAACACACACAACTGCGCCGGCTCGTTAGTGGTGTAACCCACCTCAGCCTCAAGCAACTTCTTGAACTCGATAAACTTGAACACCCCGGCACTGCGGCCCACGGAGTAAATCGTCTTGCTGGTCATCACGTTCGCCAGCACCTGCCCACTGCGCACATCCACCGCACGAAGGTTCACCGAGACCTGGTCCACCCGATACTCCCGGGAAATATCAATCCCCAGATACCGCGCCCCTTCCCCGCCACTGCGCACGTTGGTGTCATAAGCGATGATCCCGCCTTCCAGCATCAGATTCGCCGCCTGCAACGGTGGCAGCTCGCCCTGAATATTCACCGGCGTATTAGGCTTCTTCTGCGAAGCGCGGATGATCTTGCGCTCGGTCAGCAGGTTCTGCAGCCCTTCACGTTCCAGCACCACAAACCAGCCACTGGCCTGCAACGCATCCATCAACATGCTCGCCGCGCCCTGGGTCACGCTGGTCGAGAACGAACTGGCCGGGGTCGGTTTGTACTGCCCGGTCTGGTCCCGGAAGCCGTACACCACCGCCATCAACCGGCCCTTGGGTCGTGGCATGTTGATCAAGTCGTAATAGGTCGACGCCCGAGGGGTCAGGGTCGGTGACTCGGTGTCCTGCTCGGCACCCACATTCTCGCGCAAACTGCACCCTTGCAATGCCGCCAACATCAGCCCCAGCGCTATTATTTTTTTCATGTCCGTCTCTCCCCATCGTCCCGTATCCCCGTCAAGGGGCTAGGCCATTCACCTGGATTTCCGAAATTTCACCGGTCGCTCGGTCGGTCACTTCAATGGTCAGTGCACCGGAGTCGTCGACGACGTTGACGATAAAGGCGTCGGTGGACAGGCTCCCGGTATTGCCCGTGGAGATGTTGTCCAGCAACTGCCCCAGCAGCCGCGATTGCAACTGACTGGTGAAGCGTTCAAGGGCCGAAGTCCCTACCACCGACGCGCGGTCTTTCAGGTCAGGATCGTCGTAATCGTTTTGCGCCTGGGCGTTGTTCAGCAACCAAGTGCCGTTCAACGGGTTGCCGCCGAACGAGGGGTTGATGGGCGTGTAAACCAGCTCCGTGGCGTGCACCAGGCTGCAACTTCCCAGCCCGATCAACCAGAGCCCGAGGTTCCGTGAGACTGTTTTCGTTTTCATAATTCGTCCCTCTCAAGGTCCGTAGTGTCTTGCAACAAGGCTTCCAGCTTGCGCTGGACAATCTGTCCGCGAACCCAGTCGGCGGCGTCATAGGCCTCGTCCTTGAGTTCCACGGTGTTCGGCGGCAGGAAGCGCCGATAAACCAGTCGCTGCTGATATTCCACGGTCACCAGGCTGCCCCAGCGTGCCGAAGGTCGTTCGCGTACCACCAGGTTGAAATCCATCGGGCTGGTGGCGCGCAGGCGTTCACTGAACGAGTAGTAAAAGTCGTGGCCGATGTGCGAGATCGTGTCATCGACGATAAAACCCTTCATTTCGTCTTCCTCGCTGGCGCTGGCGAACGTCGCTACACACGCGAGGATCAGGGCCGACAGCCATTGGCGGCGGTTCATGGCGTCACCCCCTGAGGCGATGCGGAGTGGCTTTTCGCCGGGCCCGAGGCGCCATCGAGGAAAGCTTTCTCGGCCACGAACTGCCAGTCCTTGTAGCTCGCCATGCCGGTAAAGTCCGACCACTGGCTGGGGAAATCCGACTGCTTCAGCGGCAGGTCCGTGGAAGGACTGTTGAGGCCGGTGATGCGCCCGTCGAACCCGCGCATCAGGGTCCATTCACCACCGCCAATCGGGTCCGGATACAGCTGGCGAATATGATGTTTGGCCGTTGGAAAACGCTCGTCCTGCAACAGGTCTTCAAGTTCTTTCGGGTACTGCGCCAGGCCTGGCGAACTGCGGTAATAACTGCGCAACGCCTGGGCGTATTGAGTGCCGACCCACAGCAACTGGCGTTCGCGATCACGGCGCGAGGCGGTCGACCACAACTCGCCGGCACTGGCCAGGCCCATGCCCATCACCATGATCAGAAACAGCACGCCCAGGTAAGTGAACCCGGCCTCGTCGGCGGGCTTACCACTCGGAATAAAGGCTGCCATCACGCGCCCTCCCTGTGGCACCGCTTTTGATATCGGCAACGCCGCCCGGTACGCCGTCAGGTGGCGATACCAGCACCCAGAGGTCCTTGCGTTCAGCAATCGGGTCCATCGGCGGGTTGCGCAAGTAGCGCTGCTCCACCAGTTGATCCAGGGAGTCGGGATAGCGCCCGGTGTCGCCGTAGTAGTGATCCAGTGCTTCGCGCATGGCCGACAGGCTCTGGCGCAGCGTGGTTTCTTTCGACGCTTCGAGGCTGTTGAAATAGCGTGGCAAGGCGATGGTCATCAGGGTCGCGATGATTGCCATGACCACCATCAGTTCCAGTAGGGTAAAACCCTTTTCCCGACGCATGTTCTCACCACTCCCGGTAGGCAATGCCGTTGAGACCCTTGCCGCGTGCATGGGAGTAAACGTCGAAGACGTCTTCGCCATCCCGCGGGTTTTGAGCCGTACTGTCGTAAGAGCGCAAGCCCCAGCCACCGTCGTCGTCACGCTTGACCGGTGTCAGCGGGTCATGCGGCACGCGCCGTAAAAAGTAGAACTTGGCGCCCTTGGCGCTGCGCACATCACGCACGCCTTCCACCAGCACTTGCAGGTTTGGTGGGTAGCCGCTGCTGTTCAGCGACTTCTCGATGTAACCGGCGTCGAAGGCGCGCTTGTAAGCGTCGATGGCGTCGCGGATCTGGTACAGCGCCGTGCGTAATTGCTGCTCTTTGCCCCGGCGCACCACGGTCTCGGTCAGTGGCGCGGCCATGCCGGCCAACAGGCCGATCAGGGCCAGCGTCACCACGACTTCGATCAAGGTAAAACCACGTTGCGAGGCGTTCATGATCAAGGCTTCTCGACGACAACAGGGGTGGAATTGGAAGCAACCGGCCGGTCGATGTGTTCGTTCTGAATCGGCGCTGGCATCCGGCGGTCAGGCGCCTGGATGTGCATGCTGGTTTCGGTGCCGGTAGGGAATTCCATATCCGACGGGCTCTGGTACGGCAGGTTGCGCACGATCCGCGGGGTGATGGAGAGCACCAGTTCCGACTTGCCGACGGTGTCCTTGTTGCTGCCGAACAACCGGCCCAGACCGGGGATGTCGCCAAGACCCGGAATCTTGTTGCCGGTGGCGCCATGATCGTCACGCATCAGGCCGGCCAGCACCTGGGTTTCGCCATCATGCAGACGCAGGGTGGTCTGGGCGTTGCGGGTGTCGACCTGAACCGGAATCGTGCCTTGGCGGGTCGGCTCCAGCGGCGTGGCGTTACTCACTTCCAGAGCGATCTTGATCGCCACTTCATTGTTCAGGTGCACGGTCGGTTGCACTTCGAGCTTCAGACCGACGTCCAGGTAAGTGACGCTTTCGGTAATGACCGGGCCTTGGGTCGACGGCACCGAGGTGGCGCTGATGATCGGCACACGCTGACCGATGTGGATACGCGCCTGCTCACGGTTGCTGACCCGGATCACCGGGCTGGCCAGGGTGTTGATGTCGTTGTCCTGGGCGTTGATTTTGGCCTGCGGCGAAGGCGAAATGGTGATCCGGCTGGAGTTGATGCCTTTGAGTTGATCGAGCAACGTCACCGCCGAACCGTCGCTGTTGACCACGCCGAAAGTGTTCGGCCATTGCAGGCCAAGGTCGAGAATCCGCTGCGTGGCGACTTCCATCACCTCCACTTCCAGCACCACTTCCGGGTTGGACTGGTCTTGGGATTGCAGGAGTTTCTCGGCCATGCGCACGGCGTCTTCGGAGTCACGCATGGTCAGGGTGTTGAGGCGTTCATCGACGAACACGTCACGGGTCTTGAGCATGGTCTTGATCATGTTCAGCGCGGTGTTGGCATCGATGCTGGTCAGGTAAAAGGTGCGCATCACCAGCTCTTGATAATCCTTGAGCTTCTGCGGCGAGTCCGGGTAGATCAGCAAGGTGTTTTCGTTCACCACTTTCTGGTGCAGCTGGTTCTGTTGCAGCAGCAGTTCCACGGCGTCTTCGATGCGCACGTCACGCACGAAGATGGTGGCTTTCATGTCCGGGCGCAGGTCCTTGTCGAAGATGAAGTTCAAACCGGCGACCTGGGACAGCACTTCGAAGATGGTTTTCAGGTTGGCGTCGCGAAATTCCAGGGTCACCGGGCGGTCGAGACGGGTGCGCAGTTGCGGATAAGGAATCACGTTGCGGCTTTGCACCAGACGGATATTGCTTTGCAGCTCGAGGGCGCCATCGTTCTTGGGGTCCAGTTCGAGGATTTGTTTGACCTGGCGGTCGGCGCCGTAGATATCGCCGCGACGCAGGTCGCCCCGGGCCAGTTCGAGTTTGTCATCCAGACTGCGCATGTGTTCGAGTTGGCGCAGGGAATCCTGGGCACGGCGGTTGTTCGGCTCGAGGGTCAACACCCGGCTATAGGCCATGCGGGCCGAAGCGAAATCACGCTGGGCGCGATCCATATCGCCCTGGGTCAACAACGCCGTCACCGCACGGGCGCGGCCGCTGGTCAGGGCTATGTGCAACTCAGTGTCGCGAGGGTTTTCCTTGAGCCCTTCCTCGATACGGGCCAGGCCGGCTTCGTACTGCCCCGACGCCATCAGGTCGGTGCCCTCCTGCTTGGCGACTTGCGCCGAACTGCACGCGGCCAGCGCTGCGCACAGGCAAACGCTCATCAGCGCTCCTTTCGTATTACGGCATGATCTGATCATTGCGTGCTCCCCACAGACAAGGTCTGGGACAAATGCAGAGGCAGGTAGATAAAGCTGAGTTCCACATCGGAAATCCCCTCGATCCGCCAGGTGTCGTCGATCACATCCCCTTTGCGCACGACGTATATTTTTTCGCCGTTCTGCAAAAACACTTGCAGGTCGGAACGGTCAGTCAGCTTGCCGATGAACTGGAAAGGCATCGGCGGTACGCTGGGGACTTGCACCACCGGGGTCTGGTTGACGGGTTGTTCGGTGACGCTGGCCAGCGTCGGTGCGGCCTTCCAACTGCGGGCGGCGAACAGGTCGCCGGACGGGCTCAGGTCTTTGATTGCCGCTGGCTTGCCACTGGCTGCTACGGCCGGCAGCGTGCCGCGGGTTTTGCTTTTGACGGGCGTCGTCGCGGTCGCGACCAATGCATCGCCTTCCTCCGACGGCATGAAGTAATCAGGCCCCCAGGTCAGCGCCGCGGCCACGCCGAAGAACCCCACCCAACCCACCACGCGTTTGGTATTCATCATGACCTCGACAGGTAAAGGGTCATGCGGATCCGCCCGGTCAGGTCGGTGTCGGCGATCTTTTTACGCTGGAACTCCACGTCCTCCACCACCACGGCCGGCAACTGGCCGAGCAACGCGTGCAGGAAGCGCCGCAGTTGCGGGTAGCTGCCGCGCACCGGCAGCAAAATCTGATAACGCGCCAGATGGGTCTTGGGGTCGATGCCCAGTGAGTATTCACCCCGTGCCAGGGTGATGTGTTCCTGGGCCGCCAGCGCGTAGATCTTGTCGATGGCCACGGTGGCTTGGGGCTGCGACGGCAACTTGCTGCGGAAGTCATCGAGCTGACGTTGCGGCACCACCGGGGCGGCGACACTGCCGTCTTCAACCTTGGCCAGGTACTCGCCGGCTTCGCGGGTCTGTTGGCTGAGGGTTTGCAACGAGTTCCAGTCCGGCATCAAGCCACCCAAGGCCCAGGCCAGCGCCAGCAGCAACATCGCCAGCCCTGCCAGGCCGGGTACGCCCAGGCCTTGCAGGTATTCGTGGACGATCAATCTAGAGATTTGCATCGCCGATCTCCCAGCTAGCCGACAGGTTGAATTGCACCGGTTGTTCCGGTGATTTCACGACGATTTCGTGGCTGAGCAGCGACACATCGGAGAGCTCGTCGCTGGCTTCGAGGCGGCGGTGAAAATCGAGCATCGCTTCCAGGTCCCGTGCCTCGGCGCTGATGCGTACCTGGCCTTTGCGGGCATCCGGGGTCAGGGTCAGCAAGGCAACGTTGTCGCGCGGCATGGCTTCGAGCATGGCGAACAGGCGCTCCCAGGGCCGGCGCAGTTGCTGCGAGACCTTGCGCATTTCCGCCAGGTTCTGTGCCTGCTCGCGGGTTTCGGCCGGGCTCAGGGTGACTTTGCTGCCGGTGTCGCCCGTGAGTTCGCGCTGGGCGTGTTGCAGATGGCCTTGCTGTTGCGAGGCCTGTTCGGCGACGTGCTGCTGGGCGATAAAACAGGTCACGACCAGCACCACGCCACCCGCCAGCAGGCTCCAGCCCAAAGGGCCCGAGCGGCGGCGCGGCTGAAAGTCGAGTGTCAGGGCGCGCATGTCAGGCCACCGCCCGGGACATGACGTACAAACAATCGTGTACGGATGTCCGGTCCTCTTCGAGGGTGCGCAAGTGCACACCGGGTACGTCGGGCTGCACGTCGATGCGCGCGGGAGCGTGCAGGTAAACGTTCAGCGGCCGGTCGCTGGTGGAGGCTTGCAACTGGTTTTCACGACCGATCAGCGCGGTCAGTGCGGCATCGCTGTCGCTGCTGCCCACCGAACGCACCGAGGTCCAGCGCCCTTCCCTGGCCAGCAGCAAGACACTGCGCACCGGCTCGGCGACCACGAACAGAAAGTCGCCGGCATCGAGGCTTTTATCGAAGTGATTGAACGCCGCCATCAGGTACGGCTGCACCGACCGCAGGCGCAGGCCGCGACCGCTGACCAGGCTGCGCAGACGCGCCAGCAAGTCTTGCGGCAGCGCGGTGGCGATCCGGTCGTAACCCGCCGGTTCAGCCGACAGCACCATGCTCCAGGGTTGAGTCGGTACGCCGTAGAGGTCTTCGAAACACAGTTGGGCAAATCCCAGCAGTTCGTCGGGGCTGGTGATCTGTTCGCTCCACGGCACCAGGCAGAAGCGGCTGAAGTGACCGGAGACCACCACGCTCAATTCCGCACCGGCAGGCGCGTGTTCGCCCAGCAAGCGATCGAGGGTTTCGAGGGCGACGGCCCAGGCATGGAAGCCTTCGTCGATAAAGCCGACGCTGCCCAGCCACAGGGTGTCGCCACCCTTGCGCTGGCCCAGGCCGACACCACTGGCGCCGAGCACGGCGACATAACGATCACGAGACAAAAGTGACACGATTGATCTCCTCGAGCGTGGTCCGCCCTTCCTGCACCAGTTCCAGAGCGGATTCGCGCAACAGGCGCAAGCCACGTTTGCAAGCGTGTGCCTTGATCTTCGAAACGGGTTGGCGCTCGACGATCATTTGCCGCAGTTCGTCGTCCAGGTGCAGCAGCTCGGCAATCGCGGTACGCCCGCGATAACCGGTGCCCCGGCAATGGCCACAGCCCTTGCCATGGACGAAGTGGTAGTGATCGACCTTTTGCGGGTCGAGCCCGGAGAGGCGCAGTTCTTCATCGGTCGGGTTGCTCGGCGCGCTGCAACTGGCGCACACCAGACGGATCAGCCGCTGGGCCAGCACCGCATTGAGGGCCGAGACGAGGCTGTAAGGGTCGATTTCCATCTGGGTAAAGCGGCCGATCACGTCGAACACGTTGTTGGCGTGAATGGTGGTGAACACCAAGTGCCCGGTCAGGGCCGATTGCACCGCGATCTGCGCCGTATCGGGGTCGCGGATTTCACCGACCATGATCTTGTCCGGGTCATGGCGCAGGATCGAGCGCAGGCCACGGGCAAAGGTCAGGCCTTTCTTTTCATTGACCGGGATTTGCAGGACGCCCGGCAGTTGGTATTCCACCGGGTCTTCAATGGTGATGATCTTGTCCACGCCGTGGTTGATCTCGGTGATCATCGCGTAGAGGGTGGTGGTCTTGCCGCTGCCGGTCGGGCCGGTCACCAGCACCATGCCGTAAGGTTCGGCGGCCAGCCGGCGCAACGCGCGCAGGGTTTCGTCTTCAAAGCCCAGGGCCTGCAATTGCACGCCACTGACCTTATCCGCGAGGTCCTGTTTGTCGAGGACCCGCAGCACCGCGTCTTCGCCAAAAATGCTCGGCATGATCGACACCCGGAAGTCGATCTGCCGACCGCTGATGCCGATCTTGAAGCGACCGTCCTGAGGCACGCGTTTTTCGCCGATGTCCAGTTCGGCCATGACTTTGACCCGGGAGATCACCTGCTCGGCGAACTCGCTGCCCTGGATTTTGCTGATGTTGTTCAGCACGCCGTCGATCCGGTATTTGATCACCAGGCCGCTGCCGGTGGTGCCCAGATGGATGTCGCTGGCGTGCATTTTCAGCGCGTCGTAGAGGGTCGAGTTGACCAGTTTGACCACCACGCTGGCGTCTTCGCTGATGCTGGTCAGGGACAGGCTTTGCAGGGTATCGATTTCGACATTGGCGTCGGCCTGGGCGTTGAGCGATTCCACCGCATGGAAACTCTCTTCGTGGCGCGCCAGGTAGGCTTTCAGGTCATCGGCATGCACCAGGTACAGCGGCGCACCGTGCAGGCAATCATCGATCCAGGCCAGACGCGACGTATCAAACGGGTCGGCAAACACGCCAATGACCGCATCGTCGTGACGCAGCAGGATGAATTCGCGCTTGAGGCATTGGGCCAGGGTGACCCGGTCGAACACCGGGGTGGCTTGAAACAGGGTGTCGGTGTCGAGCACCGGATAATGCAAGGTAGCGCCGAGGCGCTGGATGAAGGGCATGGGGGCCAGTTCGGACAACACCCAGAGGGCTTCCAGAACCCGCTCGCCGGAGCTGGTTGCCCGGGCTCGGGCCTGGACCAGCTGTTCACTGGAAAATCGCGACGGTACACATTCCAACAGCGCCGGTTCTACGGCAAGGGATAGACGGTCCATGGCTTGCTCTCCAACGCCGGGGGCTTTGAGCCCTGTCGACGCGGCAGGCCATTTCGGCGTATGCCGGAACGTCTTGTCGCGCCACTACTCCCCGGTGAGCAATTGTTCGTCGCCTGGTGCCTTGGAGGTCGATAGACTTCGTCGACGATCTGCCAGCACCCAACTGCCATCGTACAACTGCAGCGGGAAGCTTTCGGTCCTGCTCTGGCGTCGTTCGACGAATCCTTCGGATGGGCTCGCGCCTGTTCGGTTTTCCCGCTCCATCCCCAGAAGGTCACAAACTGCTCGGGCCAATTCCGCCATTGGAAACGGTTTGAACAGGATATGGCTGACTCCCAGTTGCCGGGCCCGCTCACAGACTTCAGCGGTTGGGTGCCCGGTAATCAGCACAAAATGGCACTTCCTGTTCTGGCGGACGGCATCGAGCACCTGAAAGCCTTCCATATCGGGCAAGCGGTAATCGAACACCATCACATCGGGTGCAAAACGTTCGACTTCGTCGATTGCCTCGGCACCGTCGTGAGCTATCCGGACTTCCAGTGCTTGCGCCTCGAGATAATTCTTGAGGTTTTCCGCCAGCAGCTGTTCGTCTTCAACAACCAGTATTTTGTTTAACAAGGTGGACTCCTTGAAACCGCAGGTCCGAAATTCGTGCCTGGGAGTACGCGCCTTAATTAGGCTAACGCACACTTCATGCCAGACTGAGCGTCGGTTCTTGGCCGATTCATCTCTTTGATTTTCATGAAAAAATCTTTTCGTTCAGGAACCCCGTCCCCCAAAGGCGGGGAAGCGCTCGGAATTGCCCCTGAAGCTTTCCCCACATTAGGGGGGGAACCTTCAATCGTCGTCAATCCGTTCGATTCGGTTGCTGGATCGCAACTGCGCCAGAACCTGCAGACGAGCCTGATCCTTTTGCTGTCGGGCAAGGTAAGCCCGAACCATTTCAAGCCCCTGAGTTTCTGAGACATCGGTCGCCTCCATGTGGTTCTGCAAGTAGATCAAATGCCAGCCCAGCGGCGTACGCACCGGCGCGCTGACGGCGCCCGGCGCCAGGGCAAATGCCGCTGCTTCGAATTCCGGCATCATGCGCCCACGGGGAAAATAGCCCAGATCCCCGCCTTCGGTGGCGGAAGCATCTTCGGAGCCGGCCCGGGCAACGCTGGCAAAGTCCTCGCCCTGGCTGATTTTCACCCGCATCTCCTCTAAGCGTAGCCGGGCTGTTTCAACTGTGGCGGCATCGGCGCCCTGTGGCACTTTGACCAGGATGTGCCGCGCCTGGATTTGCTCCGGTGTGCTCATTTCGGCGCGGTGTTCCTCGTAGAACGCGCGGACCTGTTTTTCGTCTGGCTCAGTGACCTTCAGGAGGTCGGCAAAGACTTGCTGCGCCGCCAGCTCACGGCGTGTGTACTCGATAAAGGTGGCTTCGTCGAAACCGGCGTCTTCGAGCCTGCGGGCGAACACCTCGGCACCACCGATCGCTTGCCGCGTCTGCTCAACCTGGCTTTGCACCACCTCGTCGCTGATCTCCACCCCGCGCTTGCGCGCCTCTTGCCACAGCAACTCTTTGTCGATCAGGGCGTCCAGCGCTTTCTTGCGCAATTGCTTGTACGCCGTGGGGTTACGAATGCTGCCCACCGCCCGGCCCTGGTCCTCCAGGTACTCGGCGAAATAACGCTCCAGGCGGAACTCGGAAATAACTTCGCCGTTGACTCGCGCGGCGGCCGGGCCATTACTGGCGAACGCCATGGGGCCCCACAGCGTCAGCAGGATCAGCAGAGTCTTGAGGTTCATCATCAGGCCTCCCGTCAGGGTGTCGCGGCAATGGGTTTGTACGGTGCAACCAGATAGAAGCGCTGGTCGGGCAAATCTACGGTGACGATATGGGCACCACTCAAGCCCAGCCGGCGACCCGGACCGAAGCTGATCAGTGGGGTCAGCCCGGTGTCGAAATCGTGCAACCCTTCAAGGGCGCTGATGAGCTTCTCGTGGCTGGCGTCGCGCCCGGCCTGTTTCATGCCTTCGCTGAGCAGCAGCATCGAACTGTAGGCGCCGACTTGCAGCACTGCGTGTTCACCGCCCAGCCCCTGGTTCTTGCGCAATTGCGTCAAGGCCAGGCGCCCGGACAGCGTCCAGTCACTGGGCACGAACGGATAGGCCAGAAACACCCGCCGGGAAAAACCACTGGGCAATTGAAACAGGTCGCCTGCCACCTGATTCGACGCGGCGAACAGGTACGGCACCTGCCCCGCCGTTTGCAAGCGCTCGGCAAGGCGACTGAAACCGCCGCCGTTGCCCAGGTAAAACACTGATCGCGAGCCCAGCGGCAACTCTTCCGGCGCCGAGTTGTAGGCGTGCAACCGCACTTGCTGCCAGGCGTGATCTTGCAAGTACTGGCCGAGGTTCTGCGCCGCCAGTCGTTGGCTCGGCTCATCCGGGTAGGTGATCAATGTCGGCCCCTGGAGCAAGCGCAAATTGGCAGCACCGTAGTCGGCCAGGGCGATCAGTTGTTCACGCAGCCCGGACAGCGGTTCGAAAATCTGCCGACTGGTCTGGGCCATGCCCTGCAGCGAGAGCGGCCCGATCAGCGGAATGCCGGCGCGTTCCAGCCGCGTAGCCAGCTCTGTGTCGAGCGCAGGTGCCAGCGGCGCGATCAGGGCGAACACTTGCTCCTTATCGATCAAGCGGTCCAGCGCCTGTTCGGCACTGGCGCGGTCCGGGCCCGGATCGAGGATGGTCAGGCGCAATTGCCGGCCATGAATCCCGCCCGCCTCGTTGATCCGCGCCACGCTGCCCTTGAGCACCGCCGCCACCGTCGCGCCCTCCTCGCTCAACGGTCCGTGACTCGGCAACAAGGTGCCCAGGTGCAAACTGTCCGCGGTCAACCCCGGATCGCGGTCCTCGGCCACGCGCTTGAGGTAGGCCGTGAGGTTGCGCTGATCATTCATCGACAGCACGAACCGTGGCATCGCCGGGTCCAGCCGATTGTTCGCCGAATCACGCCCTTCCTGGATCGCCCGGGCGAGTGCGCCCTCGGTGTAGGCCGGGTAATTGCGACCATTGACCTGCTGCTGACCGTAACTGCTGGAAAGGCGCGACCAGCTGATGTCCGGCGGCCGTACCCCGCCTTCGGGCCGTCCCTGGGCATCGGCGCCATGGCAATTGGCGCATGGCAGGCTGGTGGCCGGCAGCAGCATGCCTGCCGCGCCCACCCGGGCCATGATCGGCTCACCACTCCCCGACACACCCTCGCGGTACAGCCGTTTACCGGCGCTTTCGCTGGGGCTCAGCGGCAACGCACTGGCGGCAAGGCTGATGCCGCCGAGAAGGAGCAGACTGAGGGCGAGGGCAATGTTCATGGCGCAGGCTCAACGACCGGCCACGGGCATTGTCAGCAACTGCAAGCGCTGGGCAATGGCGGCGGCCGGTGCATCGGGACGGATTTTGCTCCAGCGTTTGTTGGCCACGTCACCGACAATCAGCTGCGTTGAATGCTGCTCGGGGGTCGGCACAATCTGGCCGATGCGCCCCAGTACAAGGTCCATTTGCGCCTTGTCGCCGGTGAGAAAAAGCCAGTGGGGGCCATCGACGCCCTGCTTCAAGGTGTAAGCCTTGAGTACCGCCGGCGTATCGCGCAGCGGATCACTGGTAAGGGAGATAAAGGTAATGCCATCGGCCTTGTCGCCCAGCACCTCACGGACTTCCTTGAGCTTGCGGGTGATCAGCGGGCAGGCATCGTTGCAACTGGTGAAAATCACGTTCAGCAGCACTACGCGGTTTTGCAGCGCGTCGCTGTAGAAGCGCAGCGTGTTGCCGTTCTGGTCCTGCAACGGTGTGTCGGTGAACCAGGTTTTCGCATCCCGCGTGCCGCTGGCCGGTTGCTCGGCGGCCACCGGCGACGTGGGCTCCTGGTGTCCTTCGTGGGAAAACGCCATAAAGCTGATCACGCAAAAACACATCGTCAGGAAGATCAAAAGGAGGGCTTTCATGGCTGATGCTCCATGGCAATGGCAGTGTGTTTGGCGTGAGCGTTGCGCTGGCCGCTGAGTTTCTCGACCTCACGTGTGAGTACCGCCGGGTCGGTAAAACCGTAAAAGCGCGTCCAGTGGCGGCTGTTGCCGTCACCGACGAGGATCAGCGGCTGATGGCTTTTGAAGTCACCGCTGAAAGAGCCGAGGCCCTTGAGGGTTTCGTTGATCGACTGCGAGCTGCCGGTCAGCCAGCTCCAGCCCGGTCCCTTCTGGAAGCTGCGGGCGTAATCGTTGAGGCGCTTGGCGTCATCACGCTGCGGGTCGATGCTGATCGACACCAGCTGCACCTCGTCGCCGACCCGGGCACCGAGTTGCTTCTGCACCTTGCCCATGATCGAGGACACCACCGGGCACACCGTGGTGCAACTGGTGTAGATGAAACTCATGACCACAATTTTGTTGGTCACCAGATCCTTCTCGAGTCGCACCGGTTTGCCGTTCTGGTCCACCAGCGCCACGTCGGCGAATTTGACCTGGGCGCTCTCTGAACTGGCGCTTTTGGCCGGCATGTCGTGCCCGGCGTGCTCGTCCGCCGAGTGCGCCAGGGCTTGGCCGATGCCGACGGCCAACAGGCAGAACGTCAGCAGTCCACGGTGTGCGAATCGGTTCATGTCGGTTTCCTCTTCAGTGGGCATCGCCGGGCAATACCCGAACGCTGGCAAAGGTCTTGTCATCGAAACTCGCGCCAAGGGACGCCGCGCGCACGTGCAGGTACCAGGCGCCGTTCTGGTCGAGGGTCACCGGGGCTTCGTAGATGCCGTTGCCCACTTCAAGGGCGGCGACTTGCTGGGCCCGGGATGTCGGGGCGCGGAAGTAGCGCACCTGAACGTCCTTGACCCCACTGCGTTGTGCCTTCTGGTGGCCCTGGACAATGCGAAACCGCACGGTGTAAGGGCTGCCGAGGGCGGCCGTGGATTTGTCGAGCATGAACTCGACTTTTGGCACGCCTGGGAGTTTTGCGAGGTTTTTGTCTGGCTCAACCAACGCGGTGAAGCAATGGATGATGTTCGGTTGGTTGAGCAGGAACGCCACGTCGAAACGCCCGGCGACTGGCAGTTTGATCCGCGAACTGTAGAGCCCTGGCTCGACCTCGCGCAGGCTGCGGTCGATGACCATGGCCGCCCGCGCCACCTGCCCGCGATTGGGGTAGCCGGACATCGGCGCGTTCATGCCTTCGGCGTAGAAGTAGGTGGTGTTGTCCACCGGGTTGACCACGAACACCGCGTTGTCGTCCCGCGACACCGCCAGGCTTGAGGCCAGTGGCAAATCACCGGCCAGGCGTGGCGCCTGAGGCCCGGCTTCGAAGCCCTGGCTGATCGGCGTGCGGCCTGCGCCCAACGACGAGAGGTTGACCATCGTGACCTTGGCCGAGGCCAGCCCGCGTATGTAGGCGTAGGCTTTGGTAAACACCACTTGGTACGGTTCGGCGGACACGTCCAGTTCATGGATCATCGAATCGGTGGCCGCGTCGATCACTGCTGCATGGTTTTCCAGGGTGTTGAGGACGATGCCGAAACGCCCGTCCGCGCTGAACCCCATCGGGCCCAGGCCCTGTTTCATCTTGATCACCCGCCGTACCGCGAGGCTGGCGGTATCGACCACGGTCACGGTGCCGTCCTTGCCATCGGCGACATACACCGCCAGGGACAGCGGCGAGTACGCGACCGAGAGCGGGTGCGAACCGGTCTTGAGTTGTTTGCTGATGGTCAGGCTGGCGATGTCGATAATGCTCAGCGTGCCGTCGTCGCGGTTGCTGACGAAGGCAAAACGGCTGTCTTTGCTGAAGGTGATTTCGTGGTGCCCGGCGCCGGTGGCCAGGTGTTTGAGCGGCTTGAGGCTGCGGGTGTCGATCACCGTGACGCCCGACTGCTCGACGGTCTTGGCATTGTTGCCGACCCACAGCAGGCGCTCGTCCGGTTGCAAGGCCACGCGCACCGGGTTGCTGCCGGCGGCGACCGAATCGATCACTTTGAATTGCTCGCTGTCGATCACCGCCACTTCATCGGCGGTCGGCATGGAGACGAACACCCGTTTGTTGTCCTTGGGTGTGGTCCAGTCCATCGGCGGTTGCTTGATGTCGATCCGCGCCATGGTGCTGGTGATGCCGCCCACCGACACCGATGGGTCGACCACCGAGACACTGGCGTCGCGGTTCATCACCAGCAGGAAGTAGCTGTTCAGATCGAGCATCGGCCGCGCACCGATGCTCGATTTCAGGAACACCCCGACGCGGGATTTGCAGCTTTGCTCGCGGCCCTGGGCCTGGTCGGCGGCAACGGTTTCCGGATCCAGCCAGGCACCGGGATTGACGCCCGACAACGGCTGGCCCGAGGCACTGTCGCTGACGCGGAACTGCACGTCGGCAAACTCGCCTTCACGCAACACGCCATCCTCGGCCAGCGGCTTGACCTCAAGCGCCACCGAAATCCCGTCACGGGAGAGGTTCTGACTGCTCCAGGTGTCCGGCAGCGCGACTTCGCTCAGCAGGTTGGTCGGCGCGGTGCGCCAGACGCCGAAGCTGATCAACGCCACCCCGACAAACAGCGTAAAACCGGCGAATCCGATAGTCCTGTTCATAACACGCTCCCCTTACAGATCTGTGCCTGCCTACTCTTTGCCCTGATAGAGCTGGTGTAGCTCCTGTGGGAGTGAGCCTGCTCGCGATGAAGTCACCTCGGTTTTTCGTGGTGAGGCGAATGACGCCTTCGCGGGCAAGCCTCGCTCCTACAGGGATGGGGTGGTGTCAGCACCCATCCCTGGCTTTACGGTGCCGGTGCCGGTTCAGGTTCGTTGGTCACCCGCAACACCCCCCAAAGCCCGGCGGTGTTGCCGTAGGCGCCGTAGTCGCGGTACAGGTAATCGCCCGGTATCGCGTTGCTGCCCCCGGCGCTCGGGTGCATGAAGCTGAAGTGCGCCGCCGGCAGGATGCTTTCACGAGCGCCGATGTACATCGACATCGGGTTGTAGCCAAACCGCACCGACCCCACCCCTGGCGTGGACATCGGATAACCACCGGTATCGCTCTTCTCCGACTGGAACGGGTTGACCGACCAGACGTGACCGTCCAGTTGGAAGGTCGTGCCGCGACTGCCACCGCTCGGCATCATGATGTGGGTGCGGAACGGTTGCCCCGGTTTCACATACAGCACCGGTGTCTGAGGATCGCCCCCGATCAGCGCATTGCTATACGCCATATGGGCGTTAGGCACGTCACCGTAACCGGCACCGTCGGCGTGCCCGAACGGCGCATCCGGCGCCAACCCGAAGCGGAACCAGATCGGCTCGGCCTTGTAGTTGATGGCCATGCTCGAGTTGTCCTGTGGATCGGTCGGTACACCGAACCCTTCGGCGGCAATGCCTTCCACCGGCCGACCATTGGCCCAGCGGATGTTCAGCGCTTTCTGCCAGACCATCGCAAAGTCGCGGTAAGTGGTCTGCCCTGGCGCCGTGACCGTTGCGTTGGTTTTACGCGCATCCTCAACCCAGGTTGCGCCGACCGGCAGGATGGTCATCGCCCCGCCCAAGCCTTTCTGCGGTTGTTTGATGAGGTCCGCCGGGGTGATATTCAGTCCGCCGAACTCCACCGCCGTGGCGTTGATGTTGTCGACACTGCGGCCCAGTTGCGTGACCGGTTTGCCTTCACGTTCCAGGTGCCCGGCGTAGTACTGATAAGTACGGGTCGGGTACGCGCCGCTGTTGCCGATGCGTGGTGGCACGGTCTGGATCGGGTTGGCGCCGACGTTGGTGCCGTCGGATTTGGTGATGTCGTACGCCAGCAGTTGCGCGTGCAGACCCACGTGGCTCGACGGCCGCATCAGGTTGTTGGTGAAGATGGTCGAGCCCTGGCCATTGTTGCGATCACGCTTGACCAGCCCTTGCATCACGGCAGTCTGGGTGAGGTCGGGCATGACCACAGGCAAGCGGTTTTCCAGGGTGACGTTGATGCAGTCACCCGCCGCTGCGCGCAATACCAGCGGCTCCACCGGTACACCTGGTTTCATTTTGCCGGTAACCGGATCGAGGTCGGATTTGCGCACGTACAGGATCGCGGTCGGATCGTGCAACGGGCCGCTTTGACCGCCGACGGTGATTGTTTCGCCATCTTCAGGATCGACCACGGTGACCTGCGGGATATTCACCGGCCGCGAGTTGAACACCAGGGTGCCACCCGCCGGATTCAACGGCCCACCCACGTGTTGCCCGATGCCGGCCGGATCGCCGATGGTCAGGTTCAACGGATTGCGCAGGATGTCGTTGGCCAGCGCCGCAACCACTTCATAGTTGCGTTGCACGGTCGGCCGGGTGCCGATGCCATTGGGGTTGGCGCTGATTCGAGGGCAGGAACCATCGAATGCCACGGTATTGCGCATGCCCGCTGGTTTAGGGTTGTTCGGCACGGCGAACAGATCGCTGCGCTGGGCCGTGTAGTTGCGCATCACGCCCCAGATACCGTTCCAGTAACCTTCAATGGAAGCGTCCATCGAGTACAGGTAGTCCCCCGTGGTCGCCGCCGAACTGGAAAGCATCGAGACCGGTGCATTGAAGCCCATCTGTTCGGAGATACCGACCATCTGCGACGCGCGCCAGCCGGAGTTGGAGCTGTTGCCGAAGCCGGAACCGCTTTGCAGCCATTTCACGCCGTGCAGGGTCACGTTGTGCTCTTCTTCGTGACCGCCGGCATGCACCCGCAGCCGCACGTTGTCACCGGTATAGGTGCGCAACATCGGGGTGAACGGGTCACCCGGCTCCGCGCCGCCACGGTTGACGTGTGGCGGGAACAGCGTGGTGCCGCCGGTTGGGCCGGTGGCCGCGGTGACCAGGTTAGGCGCCAGGTTCATCGCCGGGATGGCGCGGTCGGTGCGGCTTTGCATGGCGTACGCCAGGTCACCGCCGAGGCCGTCGGCCTGCATGCCGCGCTTGCCGTCCGGGCCGACCTTGTTCGGGTCGTACACCCGCAAGGCCAGCGGTTCGTTGCGGTAGTTGACCACGAACATGCCGGGGTCATCGACCGAGATCGCCTGTGGGCATGGCCGAGTCGGACAACCCGGCACCATGCCGCCCTGCACTTCAATGATGCCGTCGAGCAAGGTGCTGGCGTTGTTGCGCACCGGCGGGTTGATCGCGTAGCGGAAGCTGTCGGCGGTGGCCGGGAAGGCTTGCGGATCAGGCACGCCGTTAGGACCGGCGCCCACATACACACCGGCTTCATAGGCGTGCTGGAAGTCGCTGTATTCGAGGAAGAACTCACGGAAGCTGTCGTTCTTGCCGTCGCCGTCGATGTCACCGGTTGAAATCACCGCTTGCCACGACGTCGGCCCACCGTCCTGGCGCGCACCGCTGTACAACGGCTCGCCGGTTTCAGCGTGGAACCAGGTGGAACCGGCCGGTTCAGCCAGCACGGTGGCGTACAGACCAATCTGTTGGTGAGTCGATGGGCCGAGGTGGTCGTGGGTGAAGATGGTCCCCAGGCCACGGTCGACACCTTTGGCGTTCACCACCGGATCGACAAACCAGCGCTGCATCGCGGTGCGCGCACCCACCCAGTCGGCCCGGCCAAATTGACCGAAGTACGGGTGATTTTTGGCTTTCGGACAGGCCGGGGTGCCGTCACGAGGATCTGTGCCTGTGCACTGGTTGAACTCGCGAATGGCGCGGATGCGTTCTTGCACGGCCCCCGGGGAAAGCACGCCGTCTTCGTAGTTCCAGCCGTTGGCCGAACCGTCGGCCGCCGTCAGGTCCCATTTCGGCAGGTGAATGTGCTGGCCGATCACGTCGGTCGGCGTGCGCACCTGATAGTCGTCCATCTCATAGGTGGCCGGCACCAGGTTGGTTTGCTGGTATTGCACGCAGTCAAAGGTGTTCATGCGCATCACCAAAGGCTCTGGCGGACGCTGCTTGGTGATCACCGGCCAGGCGTCTTCCCACAGCGCCAGGATGCGCGCTTGCGGGAAGTGGTAGCCGACCTTGTTGTAGACCGCATCGAACTGGATGTTCGCCGCTTTGTAGACCCGTGGACGGTCAGCGGTGAACGTCGAGGAACCGGTGTAAGACATGCCGTCGACCCGTTCGCCGCTGGCAAACTCGCCAGTGCCGGCGCTGCTGGTCAGGCGTTTTTGCCGGTCATCCATGCACGGTTCGTAGTATGGCGCGCCGGCAATCGGCAAGGCACCGTTGGTGCGGAAGGCCTTCGCCACGATTTGATTACCGGGCAGCACGGCAAAACTTGGATGGTCTTTTTTGGCGTGGAAGGCCATGGCCGCCTGTTCGACTTCGGTGCCCTCTTCCGGCATGTAAATCGGTTTGGCGCGGGTCACTTCCTTGGAGAAATCCAGGGACGTGGTAATGGTGTTCGCCACGCCACCGGCGGAGAAACCGTCCAGGGAATGACGCCCCAGGCCGCCGTCCCAACCACCGGACGAAGCCGGGTCGAGGTTGGCCCACAAGGCGTTGCCACTGGTTTTCAACGACTGCGCCTTGGCGGCGTCGAGCATGTCCAGCGGTGGGGTTGGTGGACGTTGGCCGACCGAGGTTTCCATGCCGCCGATCCAGAACGGATAGCCAGGGTTTTTCAGGCTGCCGTCGGCATTGCGGTTGGCTTCGCTGCGATCCACCAGGGCCAGGGAACCGATGGCTTGAGCGCCGCCGCTGCCACCGTGATGTTCGCCGTCGTCATCATCGTCATCGTCGTCATCGTTAGCGGCAACCAGGGTTTCGCCGATTTTCGGCACGACCGCGACTTTGCCCGGCATCGGTGCCATGGCTTTGCCTGGCAGCGGCACGACCGCAGGGATCGGTGTACCGGCAACGATTTCGCCATCGGGCAAGGCCCGGGCGCCCGCCGCCGGTTTGCCGCTGCGCAATGCGTAGGGTTCGCTGTGGTAACCGTCAGTGCCTTGTTGCGAGACTTCGAGTTTGGTGCCTTCTTCAAACACGTCGTGTACCCGCCACATGCTCCACATGCCTTGTGCGAAGTGCGGGTAGAAGTGGCAGTGGTAGATCGCATCACCGGCGACGCGGTTGCGGTTACCCGAACCGCCGTTGGCGATTTCATAGGTGTAGCCGGCGCCCGGACCGATGCCTTGGGCATCCACATAGTCGGAATTGTCGTCGTTGGGGTTGAACAGCCACTGATGGCCGTGCAGGTGGAAAATGTGCTGTTCGTGGCCGTTGTGGGTGTTGCGGAATTTGATGAAGTCACCGATGTAGCTGTGGTTGACGTTGGATGGCTCGGATGGATACAGCGCCATGGTCGCCTTGACCCCGATTTGGTCGGCGCGCGGTACCTGCCCTGGAAGAATGCCTTCGAGGCCAGCGTTGGCCGGTACGTCCACCAGCATCGCGACGTCGCCGACGGTGTGCGAACTGAGGAAAAATTCTTCATAGGCGCAGGACAGGCAATCGTGCATCGGCCCGACGCCCAACCGGTTGGCCACCACCTCGGCGCCCATGCCGCCGGAGCCGTAGTTGATCATGAACGAGTCGCGGGTCGGCTCCAGCACGTGGGCCATTACCGGGTCCGCCCAATACGCGGGGAATGCCTGGGTCGCGGCGGTTTCATCCTGGAACTGCGAGGCGAAATCGCGGAACGGTTCCAGCCGATTCGGGATCGCCGGGTTGCGTTTGCCGACGGATTCCAGCGGATAGGTCGACGGCGGGAAGCTGCCGTCGGCGTTGCTGCCCATCACAATCGCGTCGCTTTCGCTGGAAATGATTTCATTGCCGTCGACCATGTTGATGATCGGCGTACCGGCCTTGCCTTCACGGATCCACGGCTCGCGCTGCGGGTAACGCGCCTGGTAATCGACGATCGGTTGACCGGCCGGCGTGCGGCCGGCGCTGGCCAGGCGCATCTCTTCTTCGGTCACGGTGTTGCGGTAGCTGCGGCCGCCCTTGGGCACCACCACCACTTGGCCGAACAGCCCGTTGGCAACGTTGCCCGCATCGCCTTCACCACCGAAGGTCGCACCACGGCTGCTGGCGGCGAATGCACCTTCGCGCTCAGCGAACAAGGTGTAGGAACGGGTGCCGCCGGGGGCGACCAGCGAATTGCCGTTGCGCCCGGTGTACGAGGCGATGTCGTCGATGCTGTTGACCGCTTGCATGCCGTTGACCTGGAAGCCGACATGACGGTCAGCGACCTGCTCATCGACTTTCCAGTCGTCTATTGCACCGATTTCGACTTCACCCTCAATCTCGCCCTCTTCCTCTCCCCCGTCTTCGTGGCTGCCTGGGTTGGCCTGATACGCCAGCAGGTTCTGCAGGTTGATGGTCAGGCAGTCGCCGGCAGCCACACGCAACACCAAGGGCCGCGGACGCTTGTCGGGCCGCAGCGAGACTTTGCCCGGCACTGCCGCGCCGCCCTGGGCCAGGGACACATTGTGGTCGTCGACCACGTCGCGGCGCAGGGCGAACATCATGCCGTTGACGTTCTGCGCGCCGAGGCGGTTGAACATCAGCGGCTGATCCAGCGCCACGACGTTCGCCACCAGATTGCGCTCGCAACGCAGGGCTGCTTCAGCCAGCTCGATGCCGAACATCGACACTACCAACAGCGCAAATTTAAACAGGGTCGGAGCGTACGGTATGCCGGTCATGATCACGGGCCTCGCTGTGGGTGCTCACAGGGAATAATTCTCGACAAATCCCCTTGAGCAATCCGCATGCCATAAAAAATTCAGTTATTTTTCAGCCATTTACAGCAACGATTTAATAACTCGGGGGATATACCCCATTTATTCCCCACTTTTCCGGGTGGATGCCAACCTCCACCCAACAACTCAAATCCCGTAGCAGCTGTCGAGCTTGCGAGGCTGCGTTCGGCTGCGAAGCAGTCGTAATACCTGCGCGCGAGGTTTTCCTGAAATACCGCGTTGCCGGATCTCACGACTGCTTCGCAGCCGAACGCAGCCTCGCAAGCTCGACAGCTGCTACGGGGCGAATGCGGTCTTCGGTCGGTGGTACGGATCGGGTTGCCCCACATATGGGGGATCCCCCCCATCACAGCGGGGCATCCATGGCCAGGCCCTGCAAGCGGCGGTATTGGCGCAAGACACTGGGCACATAACGCTGGGTTTCGGCGAACGGCGGGATCACCCCGCCACGGCTCAGCACCGCTTGTGGCCCGGCGTTGTAGGCGGCCACGGCGAGGGTGATGTCGTTGTCGAACAGGGTCATCAGGCGCTTGAGGTATTTGGCGCCGCCCTGGATGTTGGCTTTGGGGTCATAGACATTCTTCACGCCCATTTCCCGGGCGGTATCGGGCATCAATTGCATCAGCCCACCGGCCCCTTTGGGGGAGGTCGCATCCGAGTTGTAGCGGGACTCTTCGCGGATGACGGCGTGCAACAACGCCGCCGGCAATTCGTTGGCCGTGGCGGCTGCGGAAACCAGCTCCGCATAAGGCTGTCTGGCAATCATCTGGGGCTGCTGATCGAGGCCGACCAGCGAGGATTGGGGCTCGTGAATGACCCGTTCATAGGTGCGGCCGGGACGGTGAACATTGGACAGCACGTAGCTGCCCTTGGCGTCCACGGAAACGAACACATCGGCCTGTGCGACGCTCGTCAGCAACAAACAGCCGAGCAGTCCTGTGGTGAGTGTTTTCATTATTTTGCCTCCCCTGCCCGGCCCCGAAAAATGGGGGTATTGCCCCAATGGCCGGTAGTAAACAAGCCATACGCAAGCACTGTGCCGAAAGCGCAAAGGCCCGTAATACAGGGGTTACAGAAGCATGTCCGGGGGTGAGCATGGCAATTGCATACGCCTTCAAGGCGACCCTTCTGCCGACTGTGTGAGGTCATCATGAATCAGCGTTTGCGTTCCGCCCCGCGTACCCAAAGCGGGTTCACCCTGCTCGAACTCTTAGTCGTACTGGTGGTGCTGGGGCTGTTGGCCGGCATCGTCGCGCCCAAGTATTTCGCCCAACTGGGCCGCTCCGAAGTGAAGGTGGCCAAGGCGCAAATCGAAGGCCTGGGCAAGGCGCTGGACCTGTACCGCCTGGAGGTCGGTCATTACCCGTCGACCGAACAGGGTTTGCAGGCGCTGGTCATTGCGCCCAGCGATGAAACCAAATGGACCGGTCCTTATTTGCAGAAAAAACTGCCGCAGGATCCGTGGGGCCGTAACTACAACTACCGCTACCCCGGCGAAAACGGCGAATACGATCTGCTGTCCATGGGCAAGGACGGCCAACCCGGCGGCGAAGGCGAAAACGCCGAAGTCACCAGCTGGCAATGACGGGGAGTGGCGACCATGCGCTTTCATCTCAAGGCAGTGGGCAAGGCCGGCGTGGTCTCGATGACCGTCGAGGCGCCCGGCCATAGCGAAGCCCGGCGTATCGTCGAAGACCAGGGCTTGCGGGTGGTCAGCCTGCACGTCGAACGGCACTGGCGCGCGTTGCGCCTTCGACAGCGCGAGACCTTCAACCTGGTGTTGTTCAGCCAGGAACTGACCACCTTGCTCAATGCGGGCCTGCCGTTGATCGATGCGCTGGAAAGCCTGGCGGAAAAAGAGAACGCGCCCCAGGCCCGTAAAACCTTGAGCGAACTGGTGCGCCTGCTTTATGAAGGCAAATCGTTCTCCCAGGCATTGGCCCAGCTGTCGGCGGTGTTCCCTCCGCTCTACGTCGCGCTGGTGCAATCCAGCGAGAAGACCGGCGCCGTGGGCGATGCCCTGGGCCGCTATGTCAGCTATCGCCAGCGCATGGACGAGGTCCGGCAAAAAATCGTCAGCGCTTCGATCTACCCCCTGTTGTTGCTGGTGGTGGGCGGTGGCGTGGTGTTGTTTTTGATGGGGTACGTGGTGCCGCGTTTCAGTCTGGTGTTCGAAGGGCTGGGGTCGAACCTGCCGTGGCTTTCGCAAGTGCTGATGAGCTGCGGGATGTTCCTGCACGCCCATCAGGGTGAATTCTTCGGCGGGTTGGCGGCGATCGTCGTCGCGCTCGGCTTCCTCCAGCGCCAACCGGCCTTTCGGCGAGGCGTCGACCGGGTGATCGAAAAACTCCCCGCGGTCCATCAACGCATTTTCATGTACGAACTGGCGCGCTTCTATCGCTCCCTGGGGATCCTGCTGCAGGGCGGCATCCCCCTCGTCACCGCCATGGGCATGGTTCGCGGCCTGCTTACCCCCGCCTCCCGTGTGCGCCTGGACCAGGCCTGCGAACGGGTGCGCGAGGGACAATCGCTGTCGGCCGCGCTGGAACTCAATCACCTGGTGACCCCGGTGTCCCTGCGTTTGCTGCGCGCCGGCGAACAGTCCGGCAACCTCGGGCAGATGATGGAGCGCAGCGCCGACTTCTACGACGAAGAAATCAGCCGCTGGATCGAATGGTTCGTGCGGCTGTTCGAACCCCTGCTCATGACCTTCATCGGCCTGCTGATCGGGGTCATCGTGATCCTGATGTACATCCCGATCTTCGAGCTGGCCTCGAGTATTCACTGACCCGCTGGAACCGGGTCGAGTGGAACGGGGTCGAGTCGTACCGTTCATCGTTCATCCACGTTGCAACTGAATTAATCAACGCGCTGCGGTGTTCACCCATTGAATCGAGCAGCAAGTTGCATTGTTCATCAACGTTCCAACCTGAATAAGAAGACGGAGAACGACATGCACATCAACAAGCTTTTACTGGCAGTAGCTATTGGCGCAGTTCTGTCGGCGTCTACCGTATTGATTCCGGACAGTTTGTCCGGGGTGTCGAGTGCCCAGGCCAAGGAGGGTGGTAGTGGTGGCGGGGGCGGTGGTGGGTCTGGGGGCGGTGGAGGCGGGTCTGGCGGTGGCGGCAATGGCGGCGGTGGCGGTGGCGGTGGCGGTGGATCCGGAGGTGGCGGCAATGGCGGCGGTGGCGGCAATGGCGGTGGTCACGGCGGAAGCGGCAGCGGCGGCAATGGCGGTGGTCACGGCGGCAGCGGCAACGGTGGTAACAGTGGCAGCGGCGGCAATAGCGGCAATAGCGGCAATAGCGGCAGCGGTCACAGTGGCAGCGACCATGGTTCGGGACACTCTGGCAACACCGCTTCATCCTCCTCCGGACGCAGCGGCACACACGCCGAACCGGGTGACGATCATGGCGTTCATCGTTCAGGCGAAGTCGGCCACAATCGTGGGGTTCATCGCTCCGGTGAAATTGGTGACGACCATGGCGTGCATCGTTCCGGCGAAATCGGCGATGACCACGGCGTTCATCGCTCCGGTGAGATCGGCGATGACCATGGCGTGCATGTCGGTGGCGAGCCAGGCGATGACAAACGGACCTGACAAATACTGACCCCCCAACACCCCACATAACCCCTGTGGGAGCGGGCTTGCTCGCGAAAGCGGTGGATCATTCATCATTGATGTCGACTGAACCACCGCTTTCGCGAGCAAGCCCGCTCCCACACTGGATTGTGAAAGTCATACAAAACGTTCTACAACCCACCCTCAACCCGATCCAGCCGCTCGCGCAAAAACTCGATCAACGCCTGCACCGGCCGCGAACTCTGACGGTGCTGGGGATACACCGCCGATAACGTCAGTGGCTGCGGACGAAACTCGTCCAGCACCGGCACCAGCCGGCCATCCTTCAGCGCCGAGCCGACAATAAACGTCGGCAAATACGTTATCCCCATCCCGGCCACCGCCGCATCCTTGAGCAACTCACCGTTGTTGACCCGCATCCTGCCCGTCACGTTGACGGTCAGCGGCTTGCCCTGCCCTTCGAAACGCCATTGCACCTGACGCCCGTGGCCATAAGGCAGGCAGTCATGACTGTGCAGGTCTTCGGGTTTGAGCGGCGTGCCGCGCTCGGCAAGGTAAGCCGGGCTGGCGCAGTACACGCGCTGGATGGAAGCGATGCGTCGGGCGATCAGGGTCGAGTCTTCCAGGATGCCAATACGCAACGCCAGATCGTAACCCTCGCTGAGCAAGTCCACCGGACGATCGCTCAAGTCCACTTCCACCGTGACATCGCGATAACGCTGCAAAAACAACGGCAGCAGGCAACCCAGGTGCGCGAGCGCAAACGACAACGGCGCGCTCACGCGAATGGTGCCGCGTGGCTCGGTAGTCTGGCCGGCGATGCCCTGCTCCACTTGCTCGACTTCACCGAGCAGGCGTAACGCCGACTCGTAATAACTCTGGCCCAGCGGCGTGACGTCCAGTCGCCGCGTGGAGCGATTGAGCAAGCGCACGCCCAGACGTTCTTCGAGCTGCATCAGGCGACGGCTGACGAACTGTTTGGACAGGCCCAATTGATCGGCTGCCGAGGTGAAGCTGCCGGAGTCCATAACCTGGCAAAAAATACGCATATCTTCGAACGGGTTCATTGTCACACCTTGGTTGACAGTCAAACACTTTATAGCCGCTTTTTCCCTTTTGGGCGACCTATTAATCTGTGTCCACGGTGTTGCTGAGGCCTGACCTACAGCGCCAGCAGCGACCTGACCTTAGGTAATAAAACTCTAATTAACTTAAAAGGATTTGCCCCATGAACATCGTCAACAAAACCCTGACCGCCTCCCTCCTCGCCCTCTCCATCGGCAACGCATTTGCCGCCGGCAGCCCGGGTGTCGAACACAACACCCAGGCCTTCCTCGAAGCCCTCGCTGCCGGCGGTGGCAAGCCGCTTGAGCAACTGAGCCCGGAAGAGGCCCGTGCGGTACTGACCGGTGCGCAAAATTCGGTGAAGGTTGATCTGTCGGGTGTGGACGTCAGCGACCGTGCGATCAAGGTCGACGGGCAAACCATCAACCTGAAAATCGTCCGGCCGGCCAAGGTCAAAGGTGAATTGCCGGTGTTCATGTTCTTCCACGGTGGCGGTTGGGTGCTGGGTGATTACCCGACTCACCAGCGCCTGATCCACGACCTGGTGGTCGGCTCCGGTGCCGTCGCGGTGTATGTCGATTACACGCCGTCGCCGGAAGCGCACTACCCGACCGCGATCAACCAGGCCTACGCCGCGACCCGTTGGGTGGCCGAGCATGGCAAGGACATCGGCGTCGATGGCAAACGCCTGGCGGTGGCCGGCAACAGCGTCGGCGGTAACATGGCGGCGGTCGTGGCGTTGATGGCCAAGGAACAGAAAACCCCGGCGCTGCGCTTCCAGCTGTTGATGTGGCCAGTGACCAACGCGCAGTTCGACAGCGGCTCGTACCAGCAATTTGCCGAAGGCCACTTCCTGACCAAGGGCATGATGAACTGGTTCTGGGACAGCTACACCACCGACAAATCCGAGCGTGCGCAGATCCATGCCTCGCCGCTGCAGGCCAGCACCGAACAGCTCAAAGGCTTGCCCGCCGCCCTGGTGCAAACCGCCGAATTCGACGTGTTGCGTGACGAAGGCGAAGCCTACGCCCGCCACCTCGACGCGGCCGGGGTGCCGGTCACGTCGGTGCGTTACAACGGCATGATCCACGACTTCGGCCTGCTCAACCCGCTGAGCCAGATTGCGGAAGTGAAAGCGGCGGTTCGTCAGGCGGCATTGGAACTCAAGACTCACTTGAACTGAGTCCAATCGCCTCGCCACACAGAAATGTGTGGCGAAGCTGCTTGCCCTTGTAGCAGCTGTCGAGCACCGCGAGGCAGCGTTCGGCTGCGCAGCAGTCGTGAAACCTGAATACGCGGTCTTCCTGACAAACCGCATTGCTTGATTTCACGACTGCTGCGCAGCCGAACGCTGCCTCGCGGTGCTCGACAGCTGCTACAGAAATTGAAAGCGATCTCTAGTCGGAGTTTCCCCATGTCCTTTGTCCTCGCCCATCTGTTGTCCTGGAGCGCCCTGTTGCTGGTGATCGACGCCGCCCTCTGGCATCTCGCGCCGTTCAAGCATCGCGTCACGCGGGTTGGCGTGCGGCTGGCGTTGTTTGTGATGTTCAGCGCGCTGGTGATCAATGCCGGTGTGAGCCCGTTGCAGGCGCCGCTGCTGGCCGAGGATCGCGTCGCGCAATTGGGCGCCACGGCGCTGGGGATTCTCTGGTGGTTGTACGCCGCACGGGTGCTCACCGAAGTCATCGGCCTGGTGCTGATGCGCCGAATCGGTCACAGCGGTCGCCTGTTGCAGGACGTCATCGGCGCGCTGGTGTTTCTCATCGCCATCGTCGCGGCGGCCGGGTATGTGCTGGAGCTGCCGGTGAAAGGATTGCTGGCGACGTCCGGCGTCGTGGCCATCGTCGTCGGCCTGGCGTTGCAGAGCACCTTGAGCGACGTGTTTTCCGGGATCGTGCTCAACACCACCAAGCCGTATCAGGTGGATGACTGGATCATGATCGACGGCGTCGAGGGCAAAGTGCTCGACATCGACTGGCGCGCGACCCACCTGCTGACCAGCGCCGGCAGCACGGCCGTGGTGCCGAACTCGGTGGCGGCCAAGGCGAAAATCGTCAATCTCAGTCGGCCGAACAACATGCACGGCGTGTCGATCAGCATTCAAGTGCCTAACCACATTCGCCCGCGTCGGGTGCTGGATGCACTGGAGCGCACGCTTCAAGGCAGCAGCAGTTTGCTGCTCACCCCGGCGCCGAAAGTGGTGCTCAAGGAGGCCGGCGAAACCATGTCCGAGTACGTGGCCAGCGGTTTTATCACCGAGCTCGGCAAGAAAAGCGAAGTGCGCAATCAGCTGTTTGACCTGGCGCATCGGCACCTGGAAGCGGCGGGGATTTCCCGGCAGATCGATGGTGTGATCGAACCGACAACCCGCGCGCGGGCGTTGCTCGACGAAGTGAAGGTCTTCCGTTCCCTGAGTGACGATGAGCGCGATCAAATGGCTCAGTCCATGGTCCCGCAGCAATACGCGGCCGGCCAGGTGGTGCTGGAATTAGGCGAAGTGCCGGACAGCCTGATGGTGATCGCCACGGGGGTGGTCAGCGCCACGGTGCCCGATGGCAACGGGCAAACCGAAGCGGGTCGCATGGGGCCGAGTGAGGTGATGGGTGAACAAAGCATCCTCACCGACACGCCGTCCCAAGCCACCTTCACCACCTTGACCTCGTGCATCATTTACCGGATCGACAAATCCCTGACCCGTGATTGCATGGAGCGACAGGTAGAAGTGGGTCGGGCGTTGAACAAGTTGCAGGCGGTAAGGCAGCAGAACAGCCGGTTGGCGTTGATGGCCACGCCTGTGCAGGTCAGGAAAGGAGGATTTCTGAGCTGGCTGCAAAAACGCCAATCGGTGTAACTGACCACACATTTCATGTAGCAGCTGTCGAGCTTGCGAGGCTGCGTTCGGCTGCGAAGCAGTCGCCAACCTGCGAAACGCTGCTCACCTGATGCACCGCGCTGTCTGGTCTTACGACTGCTTCGCAGCCGAACGCAGCCTCGCAGGCTCGACAGCTGCTACAGAAAGCTCATTCACCAGACAAAAAAATGCCCGCACAGTCGCGGGCATTCTTATCGGCGGCGGGCCTTATTTCGAAGTCAGCACCGAATAGCTATTCATCAAGTTGCGATAGTTCGGAATGCGCGGCGACAGCAGGTTTGCCAGGCCTTCCATGTCGTTGCGCCAGTCGCCCTGCAGCTCGCACGCCACCGAGAACCAGTTCACCAGTTGTGCACCGGCCGCCGCCATGCGGGCCCAGGCCGCTTGCTGCACGGTTTCGTTGAAGGTGCCCGAGGCGTCGGTCACCACAAACACTTCAAAACCTTCCGCCAGCGCCGACAGCGTCGGGAACGTTACGCAAACGTCGGTCACTACACCGGCGATGATCAATTGCTTGCGGCCAGTCGCTTTAACGGCGTTGACGAAATCTTCGTTGTCCCAGGCATTGATCTGGCCTGGACGCGGGATGTATGGCGCGTCCGGGAACAGTTCTTTGAGCTCAGGCACCATTGGGCCGTTCGGGCCGTTTTCGAAACTGGTGGTGAGGATGGTCGGCAGTTTGAAGAACTTGGCCAGGTCCGCGAGGGCCAGTACATTGTTCTTGAATTCGTTCGGCGAGAAATCCTGGACCAGCGAGATCAGGCCAGTCTGGTGGTCGACCAACAGGACAACGGCATCGTCTTTGTTCAGGCGTTTGTACGGAACGTTGCTCATGTGAAACTCCTCGATGGATGGGTATTACGAAGGCGCCGACGCGGTGCATCGGCGCTTGATGTGATCGTCAGAATGCGAAGCACGAGCAGCCGAACGCGCCCCAGAAACCGGCGAAATCGCTAACCGGTGCGTTTGATAAACGGGCCTTTTCATGACTGTGGGAATGCACGCCGCACGGCCCGCTGCAATGGTGAACCTGCGCCTGCATCGGCGACGTCGGGCGCCAATGACCCGGCACCTTGACCACCGGCGACCAGTCCGGCAGCACCGGCACGCTGGCCGGCCCAAGTTTTTCGAAATCACCGGCGGCGTACACCACCTTGCCACCGACCACGGTCAACACCGACTCGATCCACTTGATCGCTTCTTCATCGACGCTGAAAAAGTCCGCGCTGAGCGCCGCGACGTCAGCCAGTTGCCCGACCTTGATCATGCCTTTTTTGCCCTGCTCCGAAGAGAACCAGGCGCTGCCGTGGGTGAACAGCTCCAGCGCGGTCTGCCGCGAAAGCCCCTCGGCATGCAGTTCCAGCCCGCCGACAGTGCGACCGCTGACCATCCAGTACAGCGAGGTCCACGGGTTGTAACTGGACACTCGCGTCGCATCGGTGCCGGCGCCGACCGGCACCCCTTCGGCCAACATGCGCTTGATCGGCGGCGTGGCTTCGGCCGCTTTGGCACCGTAACGCTCGACAAAATATTCGCCCTGAAATGCCATGCGATCCTGAATCGCGATACCACCACCCAGCGCCCTCACCCGCTCGATGTTCTGCGGGGTTATGGTTTCGGCGTGATCGAAGAACCACGGCAAACCGTTGAACGGAATGTCGCGGTTGACCTTCTCGAACACGTCGAGCATGCGGCTGATGGATTCGTTGTACGTGGCGTGCAAACGGAACGGCCAGCGCTGCTCGACGAGGTGGCGCACCACCGGTTCCAGCTCGTCTTCCATGGTTTGCGGCAGGTCCGGACGCGGTTCGAGGAAGTCCTCAAAATCCGCCGCCGAGAACACCAGCATTTCCCCGGCGCCGTTGTGTCTCAGGTAATCATCGCCCTGATGCAGAGTCACGCTAGACGTCCAGTTCTTAAAGTCAGTCAGCTCTTCTTTCGGCTTCTGCGTGAACAGGTTGTAGGCAATGCGAATGGTCAGTTGCTGGTCCTTGGCCAACTGCTCGATCACCTGGTAATCGTCCGGATAATTCTGGAAACCGCCGCCGGCGTCGATGGCGCTGGTCAGGCCGAGGCGATTGAGTTCGCGCATGAATTGGCGGGTCGAGTTGACCTGATATTCCAGCGGCAACTTCGGCCCCTTGGCCAGCGTCGAATACAGAATCATCGCGTTGGGACGCGCCACCAGCATGCCGGTCGGCTCACCGTTACTATCGCGCACGATCTCGCCACCCGGCGGGTTCGGCGTGTTGCGGGTGTAACCGGCCACGCGCAACGCGGCGCGGTTGAGCAAGGCGCGGTCATACAAATGCAGGACAAACACCGGCGTGTCTGGCGCGGCCTGGTTGAGTTCTTCGAGGGTCGGCATGCGCTTTTCGGCAAACTGGAATTCGTTCCAGCCACCGACCACGCGCACCCATTGCGGCGTGGGCGTGCGATCGGCCTGGTCCTTGAGCATGCGCAAGGCATCGACCACCGACGGCACGCCTTCCCAACGCAGTTCGAGGTTGTAATTCAGACCGCCACGGATCAGGTGCAAGTGCGAGTCGTTGAGGCCGGGAATGACGCAACGACCCTTGAGGTCGATGACCTGCGTGCCCGAGCCGCGCAGGGCCATGGCGTCGGCATCGGTGCCGACCGCAACGAAGCGGCCTTCGCTGATCGCCACCGCACTGGCACGTGGGTTTTCACGGTCAACGGTATGGAATTGGCCATTGAATAAAATCAGATCGGCGTTCATCGCGTTTCCTTGGAAGGAGTGGAGTGGGACAGCCAGGGCGCGAACAGACGCGTCGCCATCGGCATGAACAGGTACACCACCGAGACGACGATGGTCAGCGTGATCAGAAACGTGGCGACCACGTAATTGGACAGGATGGCGTTGAGTTGCAACAGCGGACCCCAGAGCAGCGGCACCAGCAAGGTGTGCGGCAGAATCACCAACAGCGTCACTACGGCCTGCTTCCAGCGCGGCGGTGGCGGCGAAGCGGCGTCGGCTTGCGGCGCGAACCAGAATTCATTGACCGGGTTGACCTCGGTCTGGTCGCCATCGGCGAGCATCGGCGTGGCTTCGTTGACCAGTGCCAGACGCTGCGGCGAATCGAGCCAGTGCTGCATCGCGTCGGTGGTGCAAAAGCGCAGCACGCAGGTGTACATGTCCAGGCCGGCGTTTTTACCGCGCATCACATCCACGCCCAAATGCCCTTCCTGCTGCCCGGCGATGCTGACAATGTTGCGCAACCAGGCTTCGTAAGGCACTTCAAAACCGGCCTTGACCCGGTGCTTGATCACCAGGGTCACGACTTCCTCGAAACGATTGGATTCAGGCATAACGCAAAGCTCCGGCGAATCGCACATTGAGCGCCAGCCTTCCTGGCCCGGCGATAAAAAGGCTGGTGAACACAATCAACAGCAGCCAGCCGAACTGCCCTTCGTCGAGGCTCCATTGCGCATGCACCACCAGCAGCGCGACCAGCAACACCGACAAAATCGGCAGGCACGCCAAGCGCACCAACACCCCGGCGATGATCAGCAACGGGCACAGCACCTCGGCAAAAATCGCCAGCAGCAGCGTGACGTTGGCACCCAGGTGGAAAGGGTCTTCGATGACTTGCAGTTGAGCGCTGTAGTTAAGCAGCTTCGGCAAACCGTGCACCCACAGCAGAAACAAACCGCCAGTGACCCGCAGAAACAGCAGCCCGAAATCCTGGGCCCGTTCATCCCATCGCGACGTATTCATGGGCTCACCTGCACAAATGAAAAACTACCGGCGTTCGTGCGCCGGGGCTTCATTTGATAGTGCCGGTGTGGGGGCTGGAAAAATTGGATGTACGTGCTCTTTTTGTGGCGTAGCCCGACCACCAATCCACCGAAGATCCCTGTGGGAGCGAGCTGCTCGCGATAGCGGTGGATCAGGCGACATCAATGTTGAATGTCATGCCGCCATCGCGAGCAGGCTCGCTCCCACAGGGGGATCTTCATTGCTGGGAGGTTTCTGCCAGGCACAAAAAACGGCCTCTTGCGAGACCGTTCTTTTCAACTGACGACGTTACCGCGGATCAACACTGTCCAACGCCCGATTCACCGCCAGCTCGGCCAGCATGATGACCTGCTGAATGCCCAGCATCGTATGCCGCTGCGGCCCCTCCAGATGCCCCGCGAAATCACCAGCCAGAACACTCGCCGACGCCAGAGATTCGCAAGCGTGGGCCAACAGGCTTTCGTTATCGATATCGGGGGCGATGATGAACATTGTGCTGGGCTTCCTGATGACGGGGGCTTTCAGGGCAGACGGATTGAGGTAGTGATCCAGCGCGCGGTCGGCGGCTTCGTTGAGTTTTTTGGGATCGAGGGGATCGTAGGGGGAAACGTCGTCGGTTTCCGGGGGATTGGGTGTGGCTTTGAACATGGTGAATCTCCGTTATACCTGATGGAACCACCAGCACCTGTCGCTAAACAAGTAAGGGTGGCGGCTGTACGCAGGTTAGCGAACCGAGAGGTATAAGACCCGGCAGACCCGAGGGCCTCCCGCGCACAGCCACCATATCGACACTGCAGACATGGAACGCCTGCAATAAGACGGAGCGTTATTGCGCTTATACCTGTTCAGGTCGCTAAACCCGATCGCTGATTGGCAGCGATGCGGAAACGATAAAGACCAGGGTCAAAGCGCACAAGCCGGCGGATTCTGGCGCAGTCGTAGGCAACGGCGCAAGGATCTGTAGCTTTCAGGACGTAACGTTAAACACCATTAAACACAGCCCTCTAATCAACACATTTTCCCTGTAGGAGCGAGCTTGAACTGGCCTAATGAATTTGGACACATCAATAGGGCGCTATGATGGCGCCCAAATCTGAGGTGTGCCTGATGATGCGAAAGTCCTATTCCAGCGAATTCAAGCTCAGAGCTGCAAGCATGGTGCTTGATGAAAATCAGCCCATTCTTGAGGTCTGCGCCAACTTCGATATCGGCCCTACGGCCTTGCGCCGTTGGGTCGAGCAGGTCAGAAAAGAACGTGCGGGCTCGACGTTAGCTGGCACAAAGGCCATTACCGCCGACCAAAAACAAATCCAAGAGCTCAAAGCCCTACTCAGGCAGAAAGACAGGGATATCGAAATCCTAAAAAAGGCCAGTGTTCTCCTGCTTTTGGACTCCAAAGATCATTCCCTCTGATCAGCGAGCTAGGCGAACAATATGGCATTTCAGATTGCTGTCGCGTGTTTGAAGTCAACCGCAGCAGCTATTACGCCTGGCGTCAGCGTCAGGGAAAAACCAATCCGGAGCGCGAGGCGCTCAAGGTGGCGCTGATCAAGTACCACAAAGCATCAAAATACTCGGCGGGCGCCCGAACTCTCTCCAAAGATATGCAGGGCGCAAAGCACAAGGTAGGGCGCTACATGGCCGGTCGTTTGATGAAGGAAGCAGGGATTTCCAGTTGTCAGCGCAGACCTCATAAGTACAAGTCGTCGGGCGCTGAATCGCTCATAGCTGAGAATGTGCTGGATCGTGAGTTTTACGTGGCTGATATGAATAAAGTCTGGTACGCAGACATTACCTACATTCAGTTGGGCAAACGTTGGCTCTATTTTTCGGTGGTTCTGGATCTATTCGCACGACGAGTGGTGGGATGGTCTTACTCCTTGGTTGCCGACGCGACCCTGGCAAGCGAGTCGCTGCGCATGGCCATCGAGCTGAGAGGCCGACCGAAAGGTGTGCTCTTTCATTCTGACCAAGGGTGCCAGTACACCAGCCATAAATTCAGGGACGAACTGATGGCGCATGAGCTAAAGCAGAGCATGAGCCGAAAAGGTCAATGCTGGGATAACGCCCCTATGGAGCGCTTTTTTGGCAGTTTGAAATCTGAGTGGGTACCAGAGGAGGGCTACCGCACGGAGTACGAAGCTCGAGTTGATATCAACCGATATGTGGCGCGATACAACAATGTAAGGCGCCATAGCTACAACGGTTACCACTCGCCGGTGGCAGCGGAAAAGATGGCGGCGTGAGAACCGAAAATAACGTCCAAAATTACTGGACCAGTTCAGCTTGCTCGCGATTGCGGTGTGCCTTTCAACATTGATGTTGGCTGATATTCCGCCATCGCGAGCAGGCTCACTCTTACAGGGGAATGGTGTGTACCTGAAAGAGACTGGTCGGCTTTTAGGCCGCCTTCGCAGGCAAGAAAGCTCCCACAGGGATTGTGGACACATGCAGAAAGCAGGTCGGCTGTCAGGCCGCCTTCGCGGGCAAGCCCGCTCCCACAATTGATCGGCGTAAACCTCGCGCTTCTCACCACTCAACAGGCCGAGCGTTAGCTCGCTTGCAGCTTTTGATTTTGATCTGCCCGCCCCTTCGGTAGGCCGAGTGGAGGCGTTTATCTGGGGGGTGGGCGCGCAGCGCCGTGCGGCGAAGCCGCACACATCGAGAGGAGGTCGAAGCGAAGCCGACCGGAGGCGATGCCCCCAGATGAATGCCGGAGCGAGGGTACGCCGAGCCTAGGCGAGGGGCCGGACGCTGGGGCGAAGCCTTTTGGTTCCTTTTTGGCGTTTGAAAAAGGGACTCGCCGTAAGGGCGAAACCATAAGTGGCCGTTACCGCAGGAATGGATATGTACACCTGAAAGAGATTGGTCGGCTGTCAGGCCGCTATCGCGAGCAGGCTCGCTCCCACATTTGGAACGTTGTATGTCTGGGGGAGATAGGTCGGCTACCAGGCCGCCTTCGCGGGCAAGCCTCGCTCCTACAGGGGAACGGTGTATGTCTGGGGGAACTTGGTCGGCCCGAAGGCCGCCACGTTCAAGCCGAAACCGGCAAAGGCCTCGACATGAAATCACTGATCCGCGACCGCAACCACCGCTCCGCCGGATCATTGTCATGCACCCCACTCCACGCCATCGACAACTGCGCCGCATCAATGGGAAACGGCGGATCCTCCGCCCGCAACGCACACCCCTCAACCAACGCACACGCCGCATAATCCGGCACAGTGGCAATCATCTCAGTCCCGGCCAGCAACGCACGCAAACCGCTGAACTGCGGCACACCCAACACCACACGGCGACTGCGTCCGACCTTGGCCAGATCCAGATCGATGTTACCGCTCAAGTCCCCGGAGAACGACACCATGGCATGCGGTCGTTCGCAGTATTCGTCAAGCGTCAGCGTCCCCGGTCGCTTGTCCCCGCGCAGCACTTTGCAGGGAATATCCCGCAATTTTTTGCACTTGGCATTCGCCGGCAAATCCGTGGTGTAGCTCACCCCCACGGAAATCTCTCCCGAGGCCAGCAATGCCGGCATCAGCAGATAGTTGGCACGCCGCACCACCACGACAATCCCCGGCGCCTCTTCCTGCAATTGCCGCAACAACGGCGGAAACAAACCGAACTCCGCATCGTCGGACAGCCCAATGCGGAACACATCGCAACTGGTCGTCGGATCGAATTCCTTGGCGCGACTGACCGCCCCGGAAATCACATCCATCGCCGGTTGCAGCTCCTTGAGAATCGCCAGCGCCCGCCCCGTCGGCTCCATGCCGCGGCCATTGCGCAGCAACAACGGATCGTCGAACAGATCCCGTAACCGCCCCAGCGCCGCACTCACCGCCGGCTGCCCCATGAACAGTTTTTCGGCGACACGGGTCAGGTTCTTTTCGAACATCAACGCTTCGAAAATCACCAGCAGGTTCATGTCGACGCGACGCAGATCGTTACGGTTCATAGGCACGGTTTCCTTGTGTGTTCAGCCGGGGACTTTACTCGATCAGCGGGACTTTGGCCGCACGTTTGTAAGGACCGTATTCGACCGGCACCCACTGGAAGTGCTTGCCCTCTGCGGTGATGTGGCCGATGCCCGGAAACGGCAAGTGCGCTGCCGTCACCCAGGTCTTGCTCGCCACCGCATCACTGAACACCTTGGCGCGGCTCTTGATCGCCTGCTGACTGTTGACGTCAAAACCGATCGATACTTCCGGATGCTCGAACTGCACCGCAAGGTTATGCACCAGATCGCCCATGAACAGAATGCTCTGGCCCTGCGAGGTGAAACGGTACGTGGTGCTGCCCGGCGTGTGTCCGGTTTCCAGCTCGGCCTCGACCACGCCCGGCACGGGTGACTGACCGGCGGCGAAGGTCTTGAACCGCCCTTCGGCCACATACGGCGCGGTCGAGTCCTGAGCGATTTTGAAATACGGTTTTGCACCCTCGGGGGCCTTGGCGAGGGCCTGCGGATCGAGCCAGTAATCGGCCTCTGCCTTCGCCGCAAACACCGTGGCGTTGGCGAAAACCGGTTTCTGCTGGCCGTCGACCAGACCGCAGACGTGGTCCAGGTGCAGGTGGGTCAACAGGATCGTGTCGACTTGTGCAGGCTCATAACCGGCGGCTTTCATGTTGTCCGAGAGCATGCCGGCCGTTTCGCCGATGCACTGGCCGGCGCCGGTGTCCACCAGGATCAGTTGCTTGCCGGTGTTGATCAGAAAGGCGTTGAACGCGGTCTGCACCCCCGGTGTTTCAATCGAGCGACGGGCCAGCAGCGCACGGATCTGACTCTGGGTCAGGCCCTTGAGCAGCTTCGGCGACAAATCGTTGTAGCCATCGAACAACGCCGTTACTTCAAAGTCGCCCACCGCCAGGCGGAAGTAGCCCGGCACTTGTGTGCCGAGCTGGGCCGGTGCCTGCGCCGAGGCAGTACCGGACGCCAGCGCGACCGCGAGCCCCAACGCGCAAACCAGAGAATGTTTCATGCCTTCACCCTTGATCGAGTCAGAAAATCGGCGATGTAAAACACCGCCTGATGACGTCGATTGTGCACGGGGCGCGGCCATGGAAATTGCAGCAATGTGCTGAGTTAGCGCGGTTGCCCCCCCTGCGCACCGATGGAATTAACAACGTTTAACTCGCCTGTCAGAGCCCTGCGACCAAGAATGAAGCTCACCGACACGGACATCTGTCATGGCCTCTTCTCAGCAAATCCTCACCTGCGCGACTGTCACTGAAGCGCGAAAGAAAACCACCGGTGGCCTGACCCCGTGGCGCGAAAGCCTGGCCAAGCAGCTGATTCTCGAACGCCTCAGTGAAACCGTTGAAGTGACCGAACTGGCCCGCGCCTGCGCCCTTTCGCGCAGCCATTTCTCCCGCGCGTTCAAGTGCAGCACCGGGCTTTCGCCCCAGGACTGGATTCGCCACCAACGCATCGCCCTAGCGAAGCAGTTGATCCAGAGCACCGACCTGACACTGACGCAAATCAGCCTCGAATGCGGCTTCTGCGATCAGGCGCATTTCTGCCACATCTTCACTCGCAGCGAAGGGATTAATCCGTTTGCGTGGCGATGCCGCGCTGTGCGCGCCCTGCCCCAACGCCCCGCCTGCACCGCTCAAACTCACGCGCAATAGACTTCAATGCCGCACGCTTTGTAGCAGCTGTCGAGCCTGCGTTCGGCCTCTGTAGCAGCTGTCGAGCCTGCGAGGCTGCGTTCGGCTGCGAAGCAGTCGTAAAATCAGCCAACGCGGTGGTTCAGGCAGACCGCGTCATCAGGTTTCACGACTGCTGCGCAGCCGAACGCAGCCTCGCAGGCTCGACAGCTGCTACAGCACCGAACGCAGGCTCGACAGCTGCTACAGAACCGTGCGCGGCCACAAGGGTTGCATTAGCCCAACGGGGTCAGCCGTTCCAACGCCTCCGCCACGCCAAACCCATACGCCGGATCAGCCTTGCTGCAGTTGTCGATATGGCGCTGACGAATCGCCTGCGGCACGCCGTTCATGGCCCGTGCGGTGTTGTCGAACAGCAGCTGTTTGCGCACCGGATCGAGCAAGCGGAACAGGTTCCCCGGCTGCTCGTAATGGTCCTCTTCCAGCCGATGATCGTAGTGCTGCGCGAAGCCTTCCAGCGGCAGCGGCGGCTCGGCCAGTTCTGGTGAGTCCTGCCACTCGCCCACGCTGTTCGGGAAGTAACTGGCGGTGCCGCCGAGGTTGCCGTCGGTGCGCATGGCGCCGTCGCGGTGGTAGCTGTGGGCCGGGCAGCGCGGTGCGTTGACCGGGATGTGGTTGAAGTTCACACCTAGGCGATAGCGCTGGGCATCGCCATAGGAAAACAGCCGCGCCTGGAGCATGCGGTCCGGCGAAAAACTCACGCCCGGCACCACGTTGGCCGGCGAGAACGCCGCTTGTTCGATCTCGGCGAAGTGGTTTTCGGCGTTGCGGTTGAGCTCCATGATGCCGACTTCGATCAGCGGAAACTCGCCGTGCGGCCAGACTTTAGTCAGGTCGAACGGGTTATGCCGATAGTTGAGCGCTTGCTGTTCTTCCATCACCTGAATGCACAGTTTCCAGCGCGGAAAATTGCCCTGCTCGATGACTTCGTACAGGTCGCGCAGGTTGCTTTCGCGGTCCTTGCCGACCACCGCTGCAGCCTCGGCGTCCGAGAGGTTTTCGATGCCTTGCTGGCAGACAAAGTGAAACTTCACCCACACCCGCTGGTTGTCACGGTCGATCAGGCTGAAGGTGTGGCTACCGAAGCCGTGCATGTGGCGGAAACTGGTGGGAATCCCGCGATCGCTCATGACGATGGTCACCTGGTGCAGCGCCTCGGGCAGCAGGGTCCAGAAGTCCCAGTTGCTGGTGGCGTTGCGCAAGCCGGTGCGCGGGTCGCGTTTGACCACGTGGTTGAGGTCGGAGAAACGCAGCGGATCGCGGAAGAAAAACACCGGAGTGTTGTTGCCGACAATGTCCCAGTTGCCTTCATCGGTGTAGAACTTCACCGCGAAGCCACGGATGTCGCGCTCGGCATCTGCCGCGCCGCGCTCGCCGGCCACTGAGGAGAAGCGCACGAACAGCGGCGTTTCCTTGCCCACTGAGCTGAAGATATTGGCTTTTGTGTAGCGCGTGATGTCATTGGTGACGGTGAAGGTGCCGTAGGCGCCCGCGCCCTTGGCGTGCATGCGTCGCTCGGGGATCAGTTCGCGGTCGAAGTGGGCGAGTTTTTCCAGCAACCAGATGTCTTGCAAGAGCGCCGGCCCACGAGGGCCGGCGGTCTGGATATTGAGGTTATCGACCACCGGGGCGCCGGTGGCGTTTGTGAGCTTTTTCATGTACTTGATCTCGATGGTTGTCTGCTCTCATCAGGAGCGAAAACCGGCGCGGATCTACGCCCGCGCCGGGGTACATCAACCCTTGAGGAAGCCCAGCAGATCAGCGTTGAGCTGATCCTTGTGGGTATCAGTCAAGCCGTGAGGGGCGCCGGGGTAGATCTTCAGCGTAGAACCTTTCACCAGTTTTGCTGAGGCGATGCCCGCTGCTTCGATCGGCACCACCTGATCCGCATCGCCGTGTACCACCAACGTCGGGATGTCGAACTTCTTCAGGTCTTCGGTGAAGTCGGTTTCGGAGAATGCCTTGATGCAGTCATAAGCGTTCTTGTGGCCGGCCGTCATGCCTTGCATCCAGAACCAGTCGATCATGCCCTGGGACGGCTTGGCGCCCGGTTTGTTGAAGCCAAAGAACGGACCGCTGGCGAGGTCGATGTACAGCTGCGAACGGTCGGCCAGGGACGCCTGGCGAATGCCGTCGAACACTTCGATCGGCAGACCACCCGGGTTGGCTTCGGTCTTGAGCATCAGCGGTGGCACCGAGGAAATCAGCCCGGCCTTGGCCACGCGGTCGGTGCCGTGGCGACCAATGTAGCGCGCCACTTCGCCGCCGCCGGTGGAGAAGCCGAACAGCACGGCGTCTTTGAGGTCGAGCAATTCGATCAACTGCGCCAGGTCATCGGCGTAGGTGTCCATGTCGTTGCCGGTCCATGGCTGGCTGGAGCGGCCATGGCCGCGACGGTCGTGGGCGATCACCCGGTAGCCTTTGGAGGCCAGGAAGATCATCTGTGATTCCCAGCTGTCGGCGTTCAACGGCCAGCCGTGGCTGAAGACGATGGGTTGGCCGGTGCCCCAGTCCTTGTAGTAAATCTCGGTGCCGTCTCGGGTCGTGAACGTGCTCATGCGATGTCTCCTTAGCGAGTGTTTGGGTGGGTCAAACCGGTGGAGCGGCCATGCGTTCGGCCAGACGCGCCACCCGCTCGCCCAGATGCGCGGCGGTGCAGCGATCTTCGGGAGGTGGGGCGAGGTCCGGGGTCTGTTCGACATTCGACTGGGCCATGGCGCCGAGGGAGCTGCCGAGGCGATTCATTTGCCCATCGAAGGCGCCCGTGCTGGAGCGCGCCGGCAGCAGGTCGAGGCCGACCCAGATCATCGAGTGCTGCGCGGCGAACACCGCCATCTGCAGCAAGGTGTTGAGTTTGTCGCCGCACAGGCAGCCGGAATTGGTGAAGCCGGCGGCCAATTTGTCGCGCCATGGCTGGGCGAGGTAGAACGCCGCCGTGGCCTCCATGAAACCTTTGAACGGTGCCGACGCGCTGCCCATGTAGGTCGGCGCGCCGAAGATGATGGCGTCGGCGCTGTGCAAGCGTTCCCATTGCTGGTCCACTTCGTCGACCGGAATCAGCAGACAGGTGCTGCCCACGTGCCGTTCCACACCCAGGGCCACGGCTTCGGCCATGACCCGGGTGTGCCCGTAGCCACTGTGATAGACCACCACCACGTTGCTCATCCTGGTGTCCTCATGACAAGTTGATCCTTTTGCAACACCACAGCCCCCCTGTGGGAGCGAGCCTGCTCGCGATGGCGGCAATACATCCAACATAGATGCAAACTGACCCACCGCTATCGCGAGCAGGCTCGCTCCCACAGGTTGAGCGGCACATTCAATATCGATGCAGGCTGACACACCGCTATCGCGAGCAGGCTAGCTCCCACAGGTTATGCGGCACATTCAAAAGACCGGCGGGTGTTGAAGCAGCAGAGTTTTGGGCGTAGACCAGACGCAGGACGAGTTAAACGTTGTTAATTTTCATTGGCGCGCCAAAAGCCTCAACACCTGCTTTGCTACGATTGCCCTCAATAAACACGGCACCTGCCAAGGGCACCGGATACCGGCAGTCGCCGCGAACACCCGACAGTTACCCAAACCCTCGTTGCGTTGATGGAAAAACCTGAGGAATATGCTCGAAAACCGCGTACTAGACGGATGCAAGCAGGAGCGACACGTTGACCCTTTCCCCCGAGCAGGCCATCCATTTCGGCCCCTACCGGATCTATCCCGGACAACGCCTGGTGCTGGAGGCTGACCAGCCCCTGCGTCTGGGCCGGCGTGCCATGGACATTCTGTTGATCCTGCTGGAGCACGCCGGAAACGTGGTCAGCAAACAGCAATTGATCGCCGGGGTCTGGCCCAAAAGCGTCGTCGAAGACATCAACCTGCGCGTGCACATGGCGGCGCTGCGTAAAGCCCTCGGCGATGGCCAGGCTGGCCAGCGCTACATCGTTACTGTCGCCCAGCGCGGCTATAGTTTCGTCGCGCCGTTCTCCCGGGAAGCGATCGAGCAACCTCTGGCGAGCGAAAGCCTCGAGCCGAGGGCCCATAACCTGCCCATCCGTCGCACGCGCATGATCGGTCGCCAATTGCTGGTCGAGAGCCTGGTCACGCAACTGTCACGCCAGCGCTTCATCACCCTCGTCGGCCCCGGCGGCATCGGCAAGACCACGGTGGCGCTGCGCGTCGCCGAACTGTTGATCGGTCGCTATCGGGACGGCATTCGCCTGCTGGACCTGGCGCCGATCCATGACCCGACCTTGATCACCACACATCTGGCCACGCTGCTGGATTTGTCCCTGCATGGCGCCGAACCGACGGGCAGCCTTGCCGCGTGCCTGCGCGAGCGGCAGATGCTGTTGGTGATCGACAATTGCGAGCACCTGCTCGACGCCGTCGCCCTGCTCTGCGAAAGCATCCTGCGCGCCGCGCCACACGTGCACATCCTGGCCACCAGCCGCGAGAGCCTGCGGGCCGAAGGTGAGTTCGTCCAGCGTCTCGAATCCCTCGACTGCCCACCGCCCATCGCGGTGCTGGACCGTGCTCAGGCGCTGACCTTTTCTGCGCTGCAATTGTTTGTCGAGCGAGCCATGGCCAGCCATGACAGTTTCGAGCTGAGCGATGACGAGCTGCCGCTATTGATTGAAATCTGCCACCGTCTGGACGGCATTCCGCTGGCCATTGAACTGGCGGCAGCCCAAGTCGGCCACTTTGGACTGAGCGGATTGCTGACGCAGCTGCAAGGCAGTTTTCGCCTGCTCACCCAGGGCTGTCCGTCGACGCTGGGCCGACACCAGACCTTGCGCGCCACGCTCGACTGGAGTTTCGAACTGCTGAACGCCTGCGAGCAAACCTGCCTGCGCCGACTGGGCGTGTTCAGGGGTGGTTTCACGCTGGAGTCGGCGGCAGCGGTGATCGTCGGCGACCACATCGAGCCCGGTGTGGTGTTCGGTTCGATTACGCAACTGGTGGCCAAGTCGTTGCTGAACGTGGAAGTGGGCGACGAAGAAGTGTTCTACCGCTTGCTCGACACCACCCGCAGCTACGCCCTGGAAAAACTCGACCAGACCGCCGATTTGCAGGACACGCGAAAACGTCACGCCGAACGTTGCCTGGCCTTGATGCATCAGGCTGAAACTGACTGGGAGCTGATTTCCACCGACCTGTGGATCGAGCGTTACGCCCGCAGCCTGGATGACATTCGTTCGGCCCTCGACTGGGGCTTGAACGCTCAAGGCCCGCAGGCACTGGCGATCCGCTTGACGGCGACCTCGACGCCACTTTGGCAGGAACTGTCGCTGCTCAAGGAACACGGCGTCTACGTACGCAAGGCGCTGGCCTTGCTTGAGGCGGCGCCCGAGCCCTGCCCTCATCTGCAAATGACCCTCAAACTGGCCCTCGGCAGTTCCTGTTACCACACTCAGGGTGGCACGGCCGAAACCATCGCCGCGTTCGTCAGCGCCAGAACCCTCGCCAGGCACAACAACGACGTAGCCGGTCAGCTTCGGGCAGTGTCCGGGCACATGGCGGTCAACCTCAGTTGCGGCCATTACCAAATGGCGCTGGAGCAAAGCCAGCTGTTCGACCGCCTGGGCGCACAGAGTGACGCCGTGCTCTCGCTGAGCACGCACCGCTTGCGCGTACTGGCCCTGCACTTTGCCGGGAATCAGCAGCTGGCCCGAGTGAACGCCGAACAGGTCATCCAGCGCATGGCCCAGAGCGGGAACCTCAACCGCTTCACCCACGGTTTTGGCGTGCAATACGATCAGAGCGTGGCCGCCCTGACGATTCTGGCACGCATCCTTTGGTTGCAAGGTCAACCGGAACAAGCCTGGCGCACTGCCCGTCAGGCATTGGACATTGCGATCCAGATCAACCACGGCACCTCCATCTGCTACACCCTGGCACTGGCCGGCTGCCTGATCGCCCACTACAACGGCGACAGCCAGACCGCCCGCAAACTCTTGCGCCTGCTGCTGGAGCAAGCGCAGAAACATTCGGTGCTGCTGTTTTATACGTGGGCGCAACACTACGCGCAGGTGATTGACCGTGCCGAGGCGCACTTGCCTCTTCAGCCCGGCGTGGGGCTGATCAAGGACATCATGGTCACGCTGGACAGCGGTTTCGTCGATGACGCCCTGTTGCAACGGGCCGACGCCGGTACGGCCGGCTGGAGCACGGCGGAGATATTGCGTGCCAGGGCTGATGCATTGTTGGCGGAGGGTAATCAGCCGGAGATGGATTGCCTGGGCGGATGCCATCGCGAGCGGGCTCGCTCCTGCACGGTCGTCGCCGCCGAGGAGATATTGGTTCGGGCGTTGAACGTGGCCAAAAATCAGGGCGCGCTGGCCTGGGAACTGCGCAGTGCCACCTCGCTGGCGCAACTGTGGCAGCGTCAGGGTCGGCATCAGCAAGCGTATGAACTGCTGGCGCCGATCTACAACCGGTTCACCGAAGGTTTTGCCACGCCGGACCTGAGCAAAGTCCGTCGGTTACTCGACGAGCTCCATGGGCAACTGCAGGCCTGAGACCCAGCGCGCACGGCTGATGTAATGCGCGTAGCGCCTCTCGAACGTACGCAGGTGGCCGCTGTGTTCGAGCTTCTCCAGGGCATAGGTGCGCGTGGTGTTGAGGAAACGATAACGGGTGGTGCCGTTGACCTGATCCATCGAGACCAACGACTTGGCCACCAAGCGCTGCACCAGCGCCGCCAGTTGATTGGGCTTGAGCACCTCGCAACTGCTCACGCCAATCGCGGCATCGAGGGTGAAGGACATTTTGAATACCGAAAGCCGCTGCAACACGGTTTGTTCCAGAGCGCTCAGCCGTTCATAGCTCCAGTCCAGCGCGGCCTTGAGGGTCTGATGCCGGGGCACGGCCGTGCGCCGTCCCTGGGTCAGCAGCTGAAAACAGTTATCCAGCTGAGCTTGTAAACCGACCAGCGCCAGCGCATCGATCTGCGCCGCCGCGAGTTCAATGGCCAACGGCAAACCGTCGAGCCGCCGACAGATTTCCCGCACCGCCTTGAGGTCTTGTTCGCGCAAGGCGAACCCTTGTTGGCGGTTGCGGGCGCGACTGACAAACAGCTGCACCGCCGAATAGCCCATGACCTCGGCCACGCTGTGCAACGCCGACGCGGGTGGCACCGCCAGAGTTGGCAAGCGCTGGACCGTTTCCCCCGTCGCCAGCAGCGGTTCGCGACTGGTGACGAGGATCGACAGCCGAGGCGCCGACGCCAGCAAGTCCTCGACCAGAGTCCGGCAGCGTTCCAGCAAATGTTCGCAGTTATCGAACACCAGCAACGTGTGCCGTTGCGCCAACACGTCCAGGGTCGTGCCGACCTCCAGTTCAAGGGTCTGCGTCAGATGATCGACCACTCGCGCGGGGTCATCGAGCGCCGCGAAATCAACCAGCCACACGCCATCCTCATAGTGCTGCAACAGCAGTTCGGCGACGCGCAATGCCACCGTGGTCTTGCCGATGCCACCGGGACCGACCAGGGTCATGAGACGGCGCACCGGCAACTGGCGGACCAGACTGCCGACCATCGAATCCCGCCCCGTCACGGGCGTGAGTCGTGCAGGCAGGTTGTGTTGATGGTTTTTTACGGACTCGATCAAGACCTGCGTGCCCGCAGGCACGTGCTCCACCGGCGCAATAAAGCTGTAGCCACGCTGCGGAATATTGACGATGTAGCGCTGGCCATCCTGCCCATCGCCGAGGGCCCGACGCAGGGCCGCAATGTGCACGCGCAGGTTGATTTCTTCGACCACCGACGTCGGCCAGACGTGGGCAATCAACTCATCCTTGCTGACCACATGCCCGGCACGCTCGACCAGTACCTGGAGGATATCCAGGGCGCGACCGCCCATGCGCAACGGCCGATCACCGTCCAGGATCAGCCGTTGCCGCTGGTGAAATGCGTAGGGGCCGAACCGCAGCACCGTATCGCTGTTTAAATCTCTGAGGCTGTTCATGCACGTTTGCGTGCTGAAAACCTGGCCCGGCTCACAGTGCGCAAATATCCATCGCACTTGCCCTCCAGGCTCCCGCACCTCCATTGCAAAGAGTTCACGTTTATCTTGGCAGGCCTCCGTGACGGTACAACTGCCACGGTAGGAGCGTCACGGCCATTGCGGTGCGCACAACGGCCAAGAACGCTCTAGCTGAACTGTTCGCGGTATTGCGTGGGGGTCAAACCGAGCTTTTCGGCGAACAGAAAGCGCATGTGCCGGACGCTGCCAAAACCACTTTTAAAGGCCACGGTCTTGAGCGGCAAGTCGCTGGTTTCCAGCAGGTTTCGGGCGCAATCGATGCGCGCGCTTTGTAGAAACTCCATGGGCGTCATGTTGACGTCCCGGGCAAACATCCGGGCGAAGTGTCGCGTGCTCATGTTGGCCAGGCTGGCCATGCGTTCGATGCTGAAAGCTTCGTCGAGGTGTTCGAGCACATGGTTCTGCACGCGGGTGATCGGCGTTTCCTGCGGCGCGACGGCGGCCATCAACGGACTGAATTGCGCTTGTCCGCCCTGGCGCTTCATCACCACCAGCAACACTTTGGCCACGTCCTGGGCGACTTTCTTGCCGTGGTCTTCGGCGACCACCGACAGCGCCAGGTCGATGCCGGCGGTGACGCCGCCGGAGGTGATGAGGTTGCGGTCCTGAACGAAAATCTGATCGGTCTCCACCATTGCCTTGGGGAAGCCTTTGATCAGCCGTTCGGTGTAATGCCAGTGGGTGGTGACGCGATAGCCGTCCAGCAGACCGGCATGCCCCAGCACAAACGCGCCGGTGCAGATCGAGCCGTAACGCTCGGAGCGATCCACAGCGTCTTTTAGCCAACACAGCAACGGCGGATGTTTTTCGTTGTAGGCCCCCGGACCACCCGGTACCAGCAACAGGTCATAGGCGTAATCGGCCTGATCGATGTGCAGATCGGTCTGCACGCTGACGCCGTTGGAAGCGCGCAGTGCGCCATGCTCGGTGCCGATGGTCGACAGCTCGTAACGGTCATCCGCTGCCAGGTATCGATTGGCGATGGAAAACACTTCCATGGGCCCGGCCATGTCGAGCAGCAGAAAGTCCGGAAACAACACCATAGCCACGGTTTTCATGGGTTCAAAATCACTGAAGTCAAAAGAAAATCCATCCGCCAAACACCAATCCCTGTAGGAGCGAGGCTTGCCCGCGAAGGCGGCGTGTCAGTCAGTATCAATGTTGAATGTGATGACGCCTTCGCGGGCAAGTCGGATCGCCGCACCGCTCGCTCCTACAGGGGCTTTGTGTCTGGCATCTGAGAGATGCTGTGCATTATGGCCAATGTGCGGCGCCGGTGTCGGAGAAGAATGCGTGATTGCACGCCCTTCACTGTCAACCTGAACGCGACAGTATTTCAATTTCAATCTACTTATTGCACCAGTCAGTAACCATTAACCTTCTCCTCACTCGGACGAATCAACGTCCCCACAGGAGATTTCATCATGCTGACCCTTCGCAAAGCCTCCGATCGCGGCGCCGCCAATCACGGTTGGTTGAAGTCGTTCCACACCTTCTCTTTCGCCAACTACCGCAACCCGAAAGAGCAGGGTTTTTCCGACTTGCTGGTGATCAACGATGACCGCGTGGCGGCCGGTAAAGGTTTCGGCCAGCACCCGCACCGCGACATGGAGATTTTCTCCTACGTGCTCGAAGGTGCCCTGGAACACAAGGACACCCTGGGCACCGGTTCGGTGATCCGCCCCGGTGACGTGCAATTGATGAGCGCCGGCAGTGGCGTGGCGCACAGCGAATACAACCATTCGGCCACGCGGCCGGTGCACTTTCTGCAAATCTGGATCGTGCCGGAAGTCAGCGGCGCCAAGCCGCGTTATCAGCAAGAGCACTTCAGCACCCAGAAAAAACGCGGGCGCCTGCAACTGATCATCTCCCCCGACGGCGCCAAGGGTTCGCTGAAGGTGCGTCAGGATGCACGGGTGTATGCCGCGCTGATCGACGGCAAGGAAAGCGTCACCCTGGAACTGGCCGCCAACCGCTACGCCTATGTGCACGTGGCACGTGGCAGTGTTGAACTCAATGGCGTGCAGTTGCAGGAAGGTGATGGTGCGCGGGTTCGTGAAGAGCAGTTGCTGGCGTTGAGCAACGGTGTGGATGCCGAAGTGCTGGTGTTCGACCTGCGGCCGCAGGAACTGCCGGAAATGCCATAACCATCACGCGATCCCTGTAGCAGCTGGCGAAGCCTGCGTTCGGCTGCGAAGCAGTCGTAAACCCGGCACACGCGGTGGGTCATATAGACCGCGGTGTCTGATTTTACGACTGCTGCGCAGCCGAACGCAGGCTTCGCCAGCTGCTACAGGGTTTCGTGTTTTACTCGCCGGTACCGGAAAACACCGCGACAATTTCATCGATGACCGCGCGAACCCGGGCGGTGTGCCGCAAGTCCGCATGGGTCACCAGCCACACATCATAAGGCACCGGTCGCGTGCGCTCCGGCCACAGCCTGACCAGCCCGTCCCTCTCCCCCATGTACACCGGAATTTCCCCGACCCCGAGCCCCGCCGCAATCGATCGGCGCACCAGCAGACTGGAACTCAGGCTGGCCACGATCCGTCCGCGCCCCAGCGGTTCCGAAACCAGGGTCATGTCTTTGTTGCCTTGCAGATACGGCTGATACACCACCAGATCATGCCCCTCGAATGCCGAGCCCGGCGCCGGCACGCCATGGGCATCGACATAATCCTGAGAAGCAAACAGCCCCACCGGCCAGCGCGCGAGGCGGCGGGCGATCAGGTCGGGATTGTCCGGCCGGGTATTGCGCACGGCGATGTCGGCTTCGCGCTTGGCCAGACTGAGAATCTGCGTGGAGGCGTCCAGTTGCACGCGCACGTCGGGGTGCTGTTCATGCAAGCGGGCAATGGCCGGGATCAGGAAATCGATGGCCATGGAGTCAGTGGTGCTGACCCGTACCAACCCGGTCAGTCGATCGTCGAGCCCTTGAATCTGGCGCTCCAGTTCCAGCGCCGAGTGTTCCATTTTTTCCACGGCGGTCAACGCCGCCTCCCCCACCGCTGTCAGCGCATAGCCTTCAGAGGTGCGCAAAAACAGCGTCGCACTCAATGACTTTTCCAGCGCCGTGATCCGTCGGCCGACCGTGGCCTGATCGACCCCCAGCACCCGCGCCGCGCCCCGGAGCGTCGACTCTCGGCACACCGCCAGAAACACCCGCGCATCATCCCAATTCATGCCGTTTTCCTGCCGATGCAAAATCGCATCACCATAACGCAAAATCGCTGCGTTATTGCATCAGCCGTTCGGGATAGTCTGGAGGCCAAGCGTAAAACCTCTCAGGACGTTTCCCATGCACAGCACATCGACCACCCCGCGCAGCGCGATCTGGCTGCCGATCTTCGCCGGCCTCGCCGCCAGCCTGGTCAGTATTGGCCTGGCGCGGTTTGCCTACACGCCGCTGATTCCGTCGTTGATACAGGCGCACTGGTTTTCCGCCAGCGACGTGGTTTACCTCGGCGCCGCCAACCTCGTGGGTTACCTGATCGGCGCGCTGATCGGCCGGCCACTGGCCAACCGCACGTCGAACAAAACGGCGTTGCGCCTGATGATGTTGGCCGTGACCTTGTCCTTTTTCGCCTGTGGCTTTCCGTTGTCGGTGAGCTGGTTCTTCGGCTGGCGCCTGCTGTCGGGCGTTGCGGGCGGCGCGATCATGGTGCTGGTGGCCGCAACGGTGTTGCCGCATGTGCCGGCGTCGCGCCGAGGTCTGGCCAGCGGTGCGATCTTCCTCGGCATCGGCCTGGGCATCGCCGGCTCGGGGACGATCGTTCCGCCGCTGCTGAGCCTTGGCTTGCAGCAAACCTGGTTTGGCCTCGGGCTTCTGTCACTGGTTCTGACAGCCGCGAGTTGGTTCGGCTGGCCGAAAGAGGCGCATCATCAAGCCGTTGAAGTGCCGACCGAGAAAACCACCACGCCGACCGATTCAGGGGTTTACTTGTTGTTTGCCCAATACGCATTCATGGCCGCAGGGCTGGTGCCGGCGATGGTGTTTTTGGTGGATTACGTGGCCCGCGGGCTCGGTGCCGGGCCGCATGTCGGCGCGCTGATCTGGGTGATGTACGGACTTGGCGCGATCATCGGGCCGGTGAGTTACGGTTTTCTGGCCGATCAACTCGGTGCGAAATTGAGCATCCGGTTGGTGCTGGTGGTGCAGGCAATTGCCGTTGGCCTGCTGTCGATTTCCAGCTCGTTCACGGTGCTGGCCTTGTTGGCCGTGATCCTCGGTTCGTTCCCGCCGGGCATCGTCCCACTGGCGCTGGCGCGGGTTCATGAACTTATCCCGAACCATCACCAGCAGCAGATTGCCTGGAGCCGCGCGACGGTGTCGTTCGCCACGTTTCAGGCGATTGCGGGGTTTGCGTATTCGGCGCTGTTCAATGCCAGCGGTGGGCAGCACGGGTTGTTGTTTGTGATAGCGGCGGGCGCAATTGTGGTTGCGCTGTTGCTGGAACAGGGCATGCGTTTGCTGAATCGTCGCCATCATCTGATTGCAGTGAGTTGCCCATGAAGATCAAAAGCTCGCAGCCTCGTTTCACTCGACAGCTCCTACAGGAAATCGCGTTGCAAATGTAGGAGCTGTCGAGTGAAACGAGGCTGCGATCTTTTGATCTACCGCGTGAAGACGCGGTCCCACTTACTGAACACTTCTCAACAGGACTTCAACATGACGCTCCCCCAATCCATGACCCTGATTGAAATCACCGAGCCCGGCGGCCCCGAGGTGTTGAAGCCACGTCAGGAGCCGGTACCCACGGCCGGCGCAGGCGAAGTGTTGATTCGCGTGCACGCCGCCGGGGTCAACCGCCCCGATGTGATTCAACGCGCCGGCAAGTACCCGATGAAACCCGGCATGAGCCCGATTCCCGGGCTGGAAGTGGCCGGTGAAGTGGTGGCCATCGGCGCGGGCGTCAGCGAATTCATCGTCGGCGACAACGTCTGTGCGCTGACCAATGGCGGCGGTTACGCACAATATTGCGTTGCGCCGGCCAGCCAGACGCTGCCGATACCTGAAGGCATGGATTGGGTGCACGCAGCCGCCGTCCCGGAAACCTTCTTCACGGTCTGGGCCAATCTGTTCGACATGGGCGGCGCCAGCAAAGGCCAGCGCGCGCTGATTCACGGCGGCACCAGCGGCATCAGCACTACCGCGCTGATGCTCTGCCGCGAATTCGGGGTCAAGGCTTTCGCCACGGCAGGCAGTGAGGAAAAATGCGCGGCGATTCGTCAGTTGGGCGCTGAGGCGATCAACTACCGCGACCAGGATTTCGTTCAGGTCATCGCGGAAAAAACCGCCGGCAAAGGCGTCAATGTGATCCTCGACATCATGGGCGGCTCGTACCTGAATCAGAACATCGCGGCACTGGGCATGGAAGGTCGCCTGGTGATGTTGGGCTTCCTCGGCGGCGCCCACGCCAAAGACGTCGACCTGATGGCGATCATGAGCAAACGCGCGACGATCACCGGCTCACTGATGCGCTCGCGCACCCGGGAAGAAAAAGCCTCGATCGCCGAACAGCTGCGTGAATACGTCTGGCCGGTACTCGCCGCCGGCCGTTGCCTGCCGATGATCGACAAGGTTTACCCGTACACCGACGCGGCGCAGGCCCATGCGCGGATGGAAGCCGGCGATCACATCGGCAAGATCGTCTTGCAAGTGGACTGATCAGTAACCCTCGCCGGCCGCCAATGCGCCGCCGATGATTGCAATGCCCGAGCTGGTGCCCAGTCGCGTGGCGCCGGCTTCGATCATCGCCAGAGCGGTCGGGTAGTCGCGCACGCCACCGGAGGCCTTGACGCCGATGTCGGGCCCGACGGTGCGGCGCATCAGTGCAACGTCTTCCACAGTGGCGCCGCTACGGCTGAAACCGGTGGATGTCTTGACGAACGCGACGTTCAGTTCACGGCAGATCTCGCAGGCCTTCACTTTTTCCGCATCGGTGAGCAGGCAGTTTTCCAGAATGACTTTCAGCGGCACGCTGCCACAGGCCTGCAAAACCTGTGCGATATCGTCGCGCACCTGATCGGACAAACCGTCTTTCAACCAGCCGATGTTCAGCACCATGTCGACTTCACCGGCCCCGGCGGCAATCGCCCGCTCGGCTTCGAAAGCCTTGGTCTCGCTCAGCCCGGCACCCAGCGGGAAGCCGACCACCGCGCAGATATTCACGCGTTGCCCTGCCAGGCACTGCGCGGCATGGGGCACCTGCCCCGAGTTCACGCACACCGAATAGAAGCCGTGTTCTGCGGCTTCGCGGCACAACGCGGCGATTTGCTCGCCGGAAGCATCGGGCGCCAGCAAGGTGTGATCGATGTACTGCGCCAGCGCTTTGGGTTCGAGGTGTGCCATCGCAAAAACTCCAGTTTGTATATTCAAATGCCCCTGCGCCACAATCGAGGGTGATTCGCGCAACAACGTTACAAAACTCACAAATAATGTTACTTAAATAACACCAACAATCAACCCCGGAATGCCTGTGGACAGTAAAAAAGCCGAGCGTCTCAAGCTGATTCAACAAGCCCTGCAAGACCAGAGCGCCATTCATCTGCGCGAGATGGCGGCATTGCTGGACGTGTCCGAGATGACCCTGCGCCGCGACCTCAGCAAGTACACCGACCACCTGCGGCTGCTCGGTGGCTACATCACCAGAATCCACGATGGCAACGAGCCCGGCGATTACCGCGTGGCCGAACAGGACACCCGGCACGTCGAAGAAAAACGCCGCATCGGCAAACTCGCCGCCGGGTTTATCCAACCGGGCGACACCGTGTTCTTCGACTGCGGCACCACCACGCCTTTCGTGGTCGACTTCATTCCCGACGAGCTTGAGTTCACCGCGGTGTGCAACTCCCTGAACGTGCTGCTCAAACTGTCGCAAAAACCCAACTGCCATATTGTGGTGTGCGGCGGCACGTTCCACCGCAAGAACCAGGTGTTCGAGAACACCACCGAGAGCGGCATTCTCGACAGCGTGCGCCTGACCTGGGCCTTCGTTTCCGCTGCCGGCATCAGCCAGGACTTCGGCGTCACCTGCTTCAACTTCAACGAAGTGGAGGTCAAGCAGAAGGTCTTGCGTCAGGCGCAACAGCGGCTGCTGCTGGCCGACCACAGCAAGTTCGACACGGTGCGCACCGCGCATTTCGCCAACCTTGAGGATTTCCAGTTCGTGGTCAGCGACAAGAAAATCCCCAAGGCCTATTGCGAGGCGATCAGCGCCAGCGGCGCGCAATTGATCATCTGATCAAGGCCTGTTGCTCCCCCGCGCTGAGGTAACCGGTGGTGACGCTGAAATCCGCCGTCGCCCCCGCCGCCAGTGACCGCACATGGCCCTTGGCAGACTCGGCGCGATAGCCTTCCGGTTCGCAGGTGGACGGCAGCACGAACGCCGCCACTTGCTGATTGGCGTTGTGCAGGATCCAGCGCGCGGCATGGTCGAATTGATCCGGGCGGTAGCGGGTGTAGAACGCGGCGCCGTCTGGGTGACTCAGCAGAAAATGCGCATGGCCGCTGTCGTCTGCCCGCACGCCGTCGAAGAAAAACACGATCTCGGGGTCGTAGAGAGCAGGCTGGTCCAGGCACTGAAACTGTTCAGGCGCAGACGTCAATTCGTCCATGTAACGGCTCCAGGCCGGCGTCGGTTTCACGTGGGCCGGCACGCTGCTGCGTAAGCGCACTCGCTCGAAACCCAAAGGCTCAATGAACCGAGCGCCTTCGACATAGGCGTAATTCATGTGCGCCATGTACATCAGGTCCATCGGTTTGCCCGACAGATTGGTCACCTGCATGGCGATGTCGAACAGCCCCGAATCAGCGCGTAAGGTCACGCTTGGCGTGGCCAGGTATCGATCACCAAATCCCTGCGCATATTCGTACTCGCCAGCCAATCGAAGGTAGCCGCCAGCGCTGTCCTCACCGACCTCCAGCCAGGCACGATCCATCGCCGCGCAAGGCATCTCGCCATGGAGCGGATGATCGTCCTCGGGACTCGGGCAACCGTTGCGCAGCAGGCCACTGTGAAACATGAAACAGCCGTAGGTGCCGATCACCGTCGGGCTGGGCCGGGGCTGGCTGAACAGGTTGCTCATGGTCAGGTCACAACCGTCGAATACGGCAGACCAGATCATCTGCCCCTGATACGGCAGCACCACCAGGCTGCCGCGGCTGTTGGCCAATTCCACCGCCAGCACGCCGCTGGGATACACCCATGCGCTGACCGTGAACGCCTCGGATTCCAGCAAGGTTTTTCTCGCCTCGCCGAATTGCGACGGCTGCAGATTGATCCGCGTGTTCATGAAGCCACCACCGCACCCACCGGCGCCCGTTCGCTGTCGGAGTGGCGCAGGCAACGCACCGCGTACATCACGATCACGATGAAGCACAGCAACGGCACGCTGTAGGCCAGTTGCATGTTGCCGCCGCTGTAATCGGACAGCAGGCCCTGGAAGATCGGAATCACCCCGCCACCGACGATGCTCATCACCAGCAGCGAACCGCCGACACCGGTGTCTTCGCCCAGGCCGTCAATGGTCAGGCCGTAGATGGTCGGCCAGCACGGACCGAGGAACACGCTGACGCCCACCGCCGCATAAACCGCCGTGATGTTTGGCACCAAAATCGTGTACGCCAGCAACACGATGCACAGCACGCCGTACACCGCCAGCACCTTGGCCGGGTGCAGTTTGCGCATCAGCACGTTGGCGATCAGCTTGCCGACAAAATAGGCAGCGAACGTGGTCAGCAAAAACCACGACGCACTGCGTTCGTTCATGCCGCCCAACTGCATCGCCAATCGAATGGTGAAACTCCACACCCCGACCTGCGCGCCCACGTACAGAAACTGCGCCAACACGCCAAAGGTGAAGCGCTTGTTGCGCCACAACCGGGAGAGGCTCTGGCCGAGGCTGGCGGTTTTTTTGCTGCTCGGCTGATTGCCCTTGCACGCGGGAAAGCGGGTGATCGCGATGAGTATGAACATCAGCACCAGCACCGCGATCATCCATTTGTACGGCAGCAAGGTGGACTGGATCATTTGCAGTTGCTGGACCGCCGCGTCCGAGGCGCTCATTTGCGTGAGCTGCTCGCGGGTGGCATCGGTGTCTTTGAACATCACGAAGCTGCCGACATACACCCCGGCCATCGCGCCGAACGGGTGGAAGGTCTGGGAAATATTCAGGCGACGGGTGCCGGTTTCACGTGGGCCCATCAGCGTCGAATAGGTGTTGCACGCGGTTTCGAGAAACGACAGCCCCGCCGCAATCACAAACAGCGCCAGCAGGAACATGCCGTACTTGGCGGTCGACGCTGCCGGGAAGAACAGCAGGCAACCGAACATGTACAGCATCAGGCCGATAAGAATAGTGGTCTTGTAGCTGAAACGGCGGACCACCAGCGCGGCCGGAATCGCCACGAAAAAATAGCCCAGGTAAAACGCCGACTGCACGAACGCAGTCTGGAAATCGCTGAGCAGAAAGGCCTTCTTGAAATGCGCGATGAGCACGTCATTCATGCTCGCGGCCGCCGCCCACAGCGCGAAGATGCTGCACAGCAAAATGAAGGCGAACCAGGGCGTGCGGTTCAGGTAGAAACCATCGGGCGTCTGTTGGAGCGGAGGCTTTGTCATTGTTGTTCTCCGTGGTGAGCGTTGAGGGGTGAATCAGCTCGAATTCAAGCGCCAAGTTGGCGCTGGAACTCAGCGAATGCAGTGGCGTCCGGGTAGGAGGTCTGGGTACCCAGACCGGTGACCGAGCAGGCGGAATACGCCACGGCCTGGGTCATGGCGGCGCGGATGTCGCGGTCGCGGCTCCAGTGATGAATGAAGCAACCGATAAACGCGTCCCCTGCCCCTGTGGTGTCGCGTGCGGCGACAGACAGGCCGGGAATCTGGAACTCGCCCTCCTCGCCGACGTACAGCGCGCCTTGCTGGCCGAGGGTCACGATCACGTGGCGAATACCACTGGCGACCAATGTCTGGGCGGCTTTATGCGCCGACTCCGGGGAGTCCACGACCTGGCCGGTAATCAGCGCCAGCTCGGACTCGTTGGGTACCAGGAAATCCAGTTGCGCCAGGTGTTCACGGCTCAAACCCGACAAGGCCGGTGCCGGGTTGAGCAGCACGGGAATGTTGTGCGCACGACCGAACTCGATGGCGTGGTAAACGGTGTCGACGTTGATTTCGAGTTGCAGAACGATCAGCGAGCACTCGCGCAACGCCTGGGCCGCCGCGTCGATGTCCGCCGGGACCAGATGCGCATTGGCACCTTTGACGATGAGAATGCTGTTGTGCGAATCGGCCTGCACGAAGATCGGCGCCACGCCGCTGGACACGCCGGGCACGCGCTGCACGTAACGGGTGTCGATGCCAAAGCGCTGGAAGTTGGCCAGGGTGTTGTCGGCAAACATGTCATCGCCGACCTTGGTGAGCATCAGCACATCCGCCCCGAGCTTGGCGGCGGCGACCGCCTGATTGGCGCCCTTGCCTCCACAACCGAGGGCAAACCCCGGAGCTTCGAGCGTCTCACCCTGGGCCGGCATACGGTCGATGTAGGTGATCAGATCCACCATGTTGCTGCCGATGACTGCGATCTTGCTCATTGCTATCCCACCTTGATCCGGCTTGCCAGACTGACGCTGGACGTTGTTGTTTTGTTATTAAAATAACATTTAATGTGATTATTCAATCTTTTTGTTGGGTTGGGTTTGAAGCAAAGACGAATGGCTTTGCGCGCAGCGTTGAAGATGCGTAGGCAGGAATGGCCCCATCGCGAGCAGGCTCACTCCTACAGGGGGGACGCATTCCAATGTAGGAGTGAGCCTGCTCGCGATGAGGCCCAAAAAGTCACCGCCCATGCTGAACCCTTCACACGACCGTCGAATTTATCCCCATCTCCCCCACGCTTCTGTTAAAACCCGAACTTTCCTTTTCATCCTCCGGACCTTTGCATGTTTTCAAACCTGATGAGCCGCATCGGCCGACGCTGGCTGCCATGGTTGTGCATGGCCGCGCTGGTCGTCGGCTTGCCCGTGGGTTGCGGCGTACTCAAATACAAGGAGCGCGAGCTGCTGTTCCGCATCGAGCCGGGCACCGCCGGCTGGTATCGCGGTTTGCCAAAGGACGTTCAGGAATTCGATATCAAGCCTGCCAGCTTCAAGGCCGGGCAAAACCTGCATGCCTGGTGGTGGCCGGCCGCGCGTCGCGATGCCCCATCAATCCTGTATTTGCACGGTGTGCGCTGGAACTTGACCGGCCAGGCGTTCCGCATCGAGCAATTGCGGGCGATGGGTTATTCGGTGCTGGCCATCGACTACCGCGGCTTTGGCCAAAGCAAGGGGGATCTGCCGTCGGAAGCCAGTGTTTATGAAGACGCCCGAGTCGCCTGGGAGCGCTTCAAGGCGATGCAACCGGACGCCAACAAACGCCTGATCTACGGCCATTCCCTAGGCGGCGCGGTGGCCATCGACCTCGCTGCCGACCTGGCCGCGCAGGCGAAAAAGGACCACAGTGCGATCCCTGTGCGCGGTCTGGTGATTGAGTCCACGTTCACGTCGCTGGGCGATGCCGTCGCGCAAGTGGCCGACAGTAATCTGCCGGTGAAATGGTTGCCGGTGCGCTGGCTGCTGTCGCAGAAATTCGATTCCATCGACAAGATCGTCGACATCGACATGCCGCTCTTGGTGGTGCATGGCCTGGCCGATCCGTTCATGCCCTCGCGGTTCAGTCAGCAGCTGTTCAATGCCGCCAGCGAACCCAAGCGCCTGTTGCTGGTACCCGGCGGTACGCACAACAACAGCATGAGCCTGGGTGGCAGCCAATACCGCCAGGCACTCGAAGGCTTGATGAAGGCAAAACCACCGCAGATGGCCGGGCCTAGCGGTAACCCCGGGCTTGCAGGTTGAACAACTGCGCATAACGCCCGCCCGCCGCCACCAGACTGTCGTGATCGCCGCGCTCAAGGATCGCCCCCTGATCCAGCACGATGATGTGGTCGGCATTGCGCACGCTGGAAAAGCGGTGGGAAATCAGCAACGTCATGCGGCCTTCGGTGTGCTCGCTGAAATGCTCGAACACCGCCGCTTCCGCAGCCGGGTCGAGTGCCGAGGTCGGCTCGTCCAGAATCAGGATGTCGGCGTTGCGGCGCATGTAAGCGCGGGACAAGGCGATCTTCTGCCACTGCCCGCCCGATAACTCCTGGCCACCGGCAAACCAGCGACCCAATTGCGTGGCGTAGCCTCGATCAAGCCCCTCGATGAACGGGGCGGCCATGCCTTCTGTGGCCGCTGCTTTCCAGCGTTGTTCATCGTTGAACGCCAGCGTATCGCCGACGCCAATGTTCTCGCCGACGGAAAACTGATAGCGGATGTAATCTTGAAAAATCACGCCGATGCGTCGGCGCAGCGCGTCTTCTTCCCACGCCTGCAAATCGCTGCCGTCGAGCAGGATGCGGCCGTGATCGGGGCGATATAGACGGGTCAGCAACTTGATCAGCGTGGTCTTGCCCGAACCGTTCTCACCCACCAGCGCCAGGCTGCGCCCGGGCACCAGGTGCAAGTCGATGCCTTCAAGGGCCGCTCGACTGGCACCCGGATAACGGAAGCCAACGTTCTCGAACCGCAAGCCATCGCCGGGCACCGCGCCCACCGTGAGATGCCCGGTATCGGCCACCACCGGTTCGGCCAGGTATTCGTAGAGGCTCGACAGGTACAAGCCATCCTCGTAGAGACCGCTGATGGCGCTTAAACTGCTGCTCACCGCCGTCTGCCCCTGCTTGAACAGCACCAGGTACATAGTCATCTGCCCGAGGCTGATCTGGCCGTGAACGGCATCAACCACCACCCACGCATAAGCCAGGTAAAACGCCGCGGTGCCGAGCAGTCCCAGCACAAATCCCCAGCCATCCCGGCGCAAGGTCAGCCGCCGGTCCTCGGTATACAGCCGGGCAAACGTCTCGCGATATCGCTTCAACAACAACGGCGCGAAGCCGAACAGCTTGACCTCCTTGATGTAGCCCTCGTGGGAGAGCAGCGTCTCGATGTAATTCTGCTGCCGACTCTCCGGCGCCCGGCGCGTGAACAGCCTGAACGCATCCCCGGAAAAATGCGCTTCGGCGAAAAACACCGGCAGCGCTCCCACCACCAGCAACACCAGCGCCCACGGCGAAAAATGCACCAGCAGCACGCCGAAGCTGATCAACACGATCAGGTTCTGGATCAACCCCAACGACTTCATCACCAACGCCAAGGGCCGCGTCGACGCTTCGCGCCGCACCCGCACCAACTTGTCATAGAACTCGGAATTCTCGAACTGCACCAGCGACAACGTCTGGGCCTTCTCCAGAATCATCGTGTTGACCTTCTGCCCCAACTGCACCCGCAACAACGACTGCTGAACCGACAGCGCCCGCTGCGTCCCGGACAGCAACGCGAGCACGCCAGCCTCGAACAACACGTAACGCACCACCGGCCACAACGGCGCACTGCCCTGCTGCGCGTGTAATTGCATGGCGAAGACCACCGCATCGACGATGCGTTGTCCCAGCCAGGCGGCCAGCGCCGGGAGGACACCGGCGATCAGGGTGGCCAGGACCAGGCCGAGGAACAGACCGCGAGAGGTGCCCCAGACCAGCAGCAAGGCGCGTCTGGCCTGGTCGAGTAGCGAGGTGAAACGGGAAAGTGCCGCAGGCATAGGGTGATGGACTCGGCAAAAGAAGGTCGCTGATCACAACAATGTCGTCATGGTACTTCAGCTGGACAATTGGGCAGGTAAGAAACCCTGTGGCGAGGGAGCTTGCTCCCGCTGGGCTGCGCAGCAGCCCCAAAAAGGCACTGCTGCACACCAAACATCAGTTACCCACTCACCCCAGCAAACTGCCCCTACTCGGGTAAATCAATCTTATCCAACACCCGGTTCGCGGTGATCTCCGCCACCATGATGCTGTTGGAAATACCCAACAGCGCATAACGCGACTCACCCTCCAGATGATCCACCAACTGATGAACCATCACATCGACCGAGGCCAGCGTCTCGACCAAATAAACCGCCAATGTTTCGGCCGTAGCCTCGGGGTCCACAGAAAACAGGGTACTGCGTGTTCGCGGTTTGGCTTTGATGTCGACACTCGACGGAAAGTGGAAGTCGAGCGCCCGCTCGGCGGCCTCGTTGAGCGTCTTCGAATCGGGTTCGTACGGGGACGCCGGATCAGTGTCCGGCGGATTGGGTGTTACCTTGAACATGGCTCTAACCTCATCTATGAGTGAGGCTGCAACCGATTCGCTACTAAACGAAATGGAGGCAGCTGTGCACAGGTTAGTAGACCGATGAGCCAAGAAATCGGCGCACCCGAAGGCGCCCTGCGCACAGCCGCCATCAGGAGCAGGGATGGGATACCCGACTGATAGACATCGTGCGACTTGACTGCAACGGGCTACTAAACCCGACCACTGATGAGCAGTGGCAGGGAAACGATAGAGTCCGGGGTCAAACCGCACAAGCCGGGGGATTCTGGCGCAGCCGTAGGCAACGGCGCAAGGTTTTGTAGCTTTCAGGACGTAACCTTGATGGGTTTTAAACAAGCACCCTTACATGGTTAAACAGCCGAGTCAGGTTGCTCACAAAATGCCCACTCAAAACGCTCACTGGGAATCCTGAAACCGCGCCCGATACCGCCCCGGACTCTCCCCCGTCCACTTCTTGAACGCCCGGTGAAACGCACTCGGCTCCTGAAACCCCAGCTGCTCGGCAATGTCGCTGATACTCGCCCGGCTCTCACGCAACTGCTCAAACGCCACCCCGCGCCGCACTTCATCCTTGATCTCCTGATACGAACACCCTTCCCGCTCCAGCTTGCGGCGGAAGGTGCTGGGGCTCAGGTGTTGTTCCAGGGCAAACGCCTGCAAGGTCGGCCATTCGCTGTAATGGCTGTTGCGCAGGCGCTGATGGACTTGCGACGCCAGGCCATGCTGGTTGCGAAAGCGGATCACCAACCATTGCGGTGCCGTGCGCAGGAACACTTTCAGTGAGGCCAGGTCCTGGACCACCGGCAGGCGCAGGTAGTGGCTGGCGAATTCGATTTCGGTGCGTTCGGCGCCGAAGGTCAGGTTGGGGCCCCAGAGCAATCGGTCGTCGCTGAGGGAAACGCGCTCATGGCGAAAATCCGCGCGATCGATGGGGATGCGCCGCCCGCCGAGCCAGCACAGCAGGCTAATCATCAGCACCAGGAACGTCTCTTCACCGAAACGGCTGGCGTCTGCGTTTTGCGCGTGGGTGTCGAGGCTGATGATCGCGCGCTTGCCGCGCACCGTCAGCGTGCCGCGAAAGTCGCGCAGGAACAGGGCGAAGTTGGCCAGGCACTGACGCATGGCTTTGTGCAGGTCGGGTTCCTGAATCAGGGCGCGGCAGATCAACGCGAAGCTGCCGGGGGGCATGCCGTGGGAGTCGAGGCGGAAGAACTCGTCGTCAAGCGTGCGGATCTGAATCAGCCACAGCGCGGCAAACGCGCTCGCCGGCACTCGCGCGGTCGGCTGCTCGATCAACGCCGGGTCGATGCCCGCCTCTTCCAGCGCAGCGCGCGAGCGCTGCGGAGTGTGCCCTTGCCCATGGATCATCGCCTGCACGAAGTAGGCCGCCACCGAGTCCTTTTCCCGCATTTGAACGCTTCTCTCCCCATCGCCCGAATGGCAAAAAACACCAGCACCGTTGAACAGTTGCGGCATAGGACAACCGCCCTGCCGGTTCTAGACTCGCGGCCAATAGTACGCCTTCGGCCATTGCGGCGGCCAAGGTATCGCAAGGTTGATCGTAAGGACGGGTACATGAATCTGCAAAACATTGGCGTGATCGGCGCGGGCACCATGGGCAACGGCATTGCACAAGTCTGTGCGCTGGCCGGCTTCAACGTGACCTTGATCGACATCGCCGACAGCGCTCTGCAAAAGGCCTTGGCCACCATCGGCAAGAACCTCGACCGGCAGATAACCAAGGAAACCCTGACCGAGTCGCAAAAGCTCGACGCCCTCGCCAGGATCCGCACCAGCACCGAGTACAGCAGCCTGCAGAACGTGCAGCTGGTAATCGAAGCCGCCACCGAAAACCTCGACCTCAAACTGCGCGTGCTGCAACAGATCGCCGCGCAGGTCAGCGCCGAGTGCGTGATCGCCTCCAACACCTCGTCACTGTCGATTACGCAACTCGCCGCCAGCGTCAGCCAGCCTGAGCGTTTCATCGGCCTGCACTTCTTCAACCCGGTGCCGGTGATGGGCCTGATCGAAGTGATCCGCGGCCTGCAAACCAGCGACGCGACCCACGCCTTGGCGCTGGACATGGCCACCACTCTCGGCAAAACCGCGATCACCGCCGGCAACCGCCCGGGCTTCGTGGTCAACCGGATCCTGGTGCCGATGATCAACGAAGCGATTCTGGTGCTCCAGGAAGGCCTGGCCAGCGCCGACGACATCGACGCCGGCATGCGCCTGGGCTGCAACCAGCCGATCGGCCCGCTGGCGTTGGCGGACCTGATCGGTCTGGACACCGTACTGGCGATTCTCGAAGCGTTCTACGACGGTTTCAACGACAGCAAATACCGCCCCGCTCCGCTGCTCAAGGAAATGGTCGCCGCCGGCTACCTGGGACGCAAGACAGGACGTGGCTTCCATGCCTATGCCTGAGCGTTGCTCACGCTTCGCCGAGTACCGGGACAAAGTGCTGGAGTTGTTCGCCAGCAAAGGGTTCGGGCAGGTCGGCATGCGTGAGCTGGCAACGTGCCTGGGGTTGTCCCCGGGCTCGTTGTATCACCATTACCCGAGCAAGCAGCACTTGCTGCTCGACCTGATCGAGGAGTTCTACGAAGAGCTGCTGTCGACCCTCGGGCGCATCGATCAAAAGGCCTCGGCCAAACGCGACAAACTGCCCAACCTGATCCGCGCACACCTGAATCTGCATCGGGAAATGCCGTGGCATTTTCGCCTGGCGGAGCGCGACAGCGGCTGCCTGAACGAAGAGCAACAAGCGCGCGTTCGCCAGTTGCGCGAGCAATACGAACGCAAGTTGCTGAAGATGCTCGGCGCCCCGTCCCGCCTCGGCGAACAGGGTTTGATGGCCGCCGGACACGCCATCTCCAACTTGCTCAACAGCGCGCCCGGCTGGCTGGCGCAGCATCCGCTGGATGATGTGCAACGCGATGAGCTGCTGGAAAACATGGTGAGCGGCGCTGTCGAACGCTTGCTGCGCCCATCACCTGCCGCCCGTGCGGCGGCCTGAGGTTTCAGGCAATAAGCCTTCCCTCTTCCATAGAAAAACCGTCTAAACAAATCCTGCACAACCCCGCATCTAACGCTTTGCTACTTGGAGTCAATTCAAAGGCCAATGTGGGTCTCCGCCCCACGGTTACCGGGAGCAAAACATGAAAATCAATCCCTACCTCATTTTCAACGGCGACTGCAAAGCCGCCTTCACCTTCTATGCGCAAGCCCTGCAAGGCCAGATCGAAATGATGATGACCTTCGGCGAAAGCCCGGCGCGCGAGCACTTTCCCGCGGACCTGCACAACCTGATCATCCATACCCGCCTGGCGGTGGGCGATCAGGCGATCATGGGTTCGGACACCACACCAGATCGCCCGACTGATGACATGAGCGGGTGTTCGGTCTCGCTGAACGTCGACAGCATTGCCGAAGCCGAACGTGTCTTCGGCGCCTTGTCGGAAGACGGCAGCGTGCAAATGCCACTGGAAGCTACCTTCTGGGCGGCGCGCTTTGGAATGCTGGTTGACCGGTTTGGTGTGTCGTGGATGGTGAATTGCGAGAAGGATCAGTGATTGTTCGTGATCAAGTATCGGTAGAACAGGAGATCGCAGCCTCGTTTCACTCGACAGCTGCTACAGGGGATATGTATTCCAATGTAGGAGCTGTCGAGTGAAACGAGGCTGCGATCTTTGCGCCGCGCCTACCCCTTCACGCACACCACCTGACGCAAGGTGTGCAGCACCTCCACCAGTTCGCGCTGGGCGTGCATGACGCGGTCGATGTCTTTGTAGGCCATCGGTATTTCATCGATCACCGACGCATCCTTGCGGCACTCGACGTGGGCGGTGGCGCGGATCTGATCTTCGACGGTGAACAGGCTTTTCGCCTTGGTGCGGCTCATGGTGCGGCCGGCGCCGTGGCTACAGGAGCAGAACGATTGCTCGTTGCCGAGCCCGCGAACGATGAAACTCTTCGCGCCCATTGATCCCGGAATGATCCCCAACTCGCCCTTCTGCGCCGACACCGCGCCCTTGCGGGTGACCAGAATATCCTGACCGAAGTGCCGCTCTTTTTGCACGTAGTTGTGGTGGCAATTCACCGCTTCCAGGGCGACTTCGAACGGTTTGCTGATTACTTTGCGTGCTGCCTGAATCACCGCGTGCATCATCAATGCCCGGTTCTGTCTGGCGAAATCCTGGGCCCAACCGACGGCTTCGACGTAGTCATCAAAATGCCGGCTGCCTTCCTCGAAGTACGCCAGGTCACGGTCCGGCAGATTGGCGAGGTGCTGGCGCATGTCGGCCTGAGCCAACTGAATGAACAGGTTGCCGATGGCGTTGCCGACCCCGCGTGAACCGCTGTGCAGCATGAACCAGACGCGGTCGGTTTCATCCAGGCACACCTCGATGAAATGGTTACCGCTGCCCAACGTGCCCAAATGTCCACGGTTGTTGGTGCTGGCGAGTTTCGGGTATTTGTCGGTGATCGCCTTGAACCGTGGATTCAGCGCAGCCCAGGCATGATCGGCCTGTTTCGGAACGCTGTCCCAGGCACCTTTGTCCCGCATGCCACGACCGACGGTGCGACCATGGGGCACCGCTTTTTCGATCGCACAGCGCAAACCATGCAGGTTGTCCGGCAAATCAGCGGCGGTCAGCGAAGTACGCGCAGCGATCATGCCGCAGCCAATGTCCACGCCGACAGCGGCCGGAATGATCGCGCCCACGGTAGGAATCACACTGCCGATGGTCGAGCCCTTGCCCAGGTGCACGTCGGGCATCACCGCCAAGTGTTTGAAGATGAACGGCATCTTCGCGGTGTTGATCAATTGCTGCCTGGCTTCGTTTTCTACCGGGACGCCTTCGGTCCAGAGTTTGATCGGTTTGCCGTTAGCGACTTCCAGCAGTTGGTAGCTCTGCTTTTGCATGATGTCCGGTCTTTTCTCAACTGCCTGCACCGCCATGTGCTTCCTCAAAGAAGTAATCTTTCCAGCTGTCAGCCTTGTTTTTCAGCACGCCGAGCGCCTGCAGTTGCTCGGCGTAGATAAAGGTGCGCTGCGGCACCACGGTAAAGTCGATTTCGGGGTCAGCGACGATTTTCTCTACCAATGGCAAGGATAGTTTCGATTGCTCCACTCGGATATAGGTCTGGGCGGCCGCCGGCTTATCGGCCTTGATGATTTTCTCGGCCTCGGCCAGCGCCGCGTAGAACGCCTTGTAGGTTTTCGGGTTTTCGTCGTGGAATTTCTCGGTGGTGTACAGCACGTTAAACGTGGCCTGGCCTCCCAATACGTCGTAGGAACTCAGCACCTTGTGCACGTTGGGACTCTGCAATTCCTGGTACTGGAACGGCGGGCTGGAAAAATGCGAGTTGATCTCCGACCCGCCGGCAATCAACGCCGACGTCGCATCCGGGTGCGCGAGGCTGATCGAGATGTCATCAAACTTCTTGAAGTGTTCAGCGCCAAACTGCTTGGCCGTTTCGATCTGCAACGTGCGCGACTGGAAACCGACGCCCGCCGCCGGTACGGCGATGCGATCCTTTTCAGTGAAGTCCTTGAGGCTCTTCACATTCGGATTGTTGGTCAGCAGGTAGTTGGGCATCGAACCCAGCGACGCGATGGCCTTGACGTTTTGCTTGCCCTTGGTCCGATCCCAGATCGTCAGCATCGGCGGCACACCGGCCGACACCACATCCAGCGCACCGGCCAGCAACGCCTCGTTCATCGCCGTGGCACCGGAGATGCTGTTCCAGTCGACCTTGATGTCGAGGCCCTGTTCCTTGCCATGTTTCTCGATGAGTTGCTGATCGCGTACCACATCCAGGATCAGGTAACCGATGCCAAATTGCTGGGCAATGCTGATTTTGCCTTCGGCCTGAACGCCGCCGCTGAGTAACGTACTTATTGCGGCCACAGAGGCTGACAACAGGGTCAACGGGGAGCGCTTGAAAGGAGTCGCCATGAAAACCTCAACGTGATTGGAAGAACCATCGCGGCACTTAGCCGCCGAAAAAAAGCGGCCGAAGCCGCTGATACCCGTAAATCAAGACGCAGAACCTGTGGGAGCGTGGCTTGCCCGCGAAGAACGATGACGCGTAATACCTGAAAAACCGCGGTGCATTCTTCGCGGGCAAGCCACGCTCCCACAGGATTTTCGTCGTTACCGGCATTAGCCGAGGCGCAGATGTTGAATTTCGAACAGGCTCTTCAGAGCTTGGCGATCGACACCTCGGTGGATTTAACGAAGGCAATCACCTCGCTGCCCACTTTCAATTCAAGGTCGCGCACCGAGCGGGTGGTGATCACCGAGGTGACAATGCCGGACGCGGTTTGCACGTCAATTTCGGACACCACGTCGCCCTGCACTATTTCCTTGATGACGCCTTTGAACTGGTTGCGGACGTTGATCGCTTTGATGGTCATGTTGAGGCTTCCTGTCTGGTGTCGGGCACATCCGCATGGATGCGCAGGCCTTCAAAATGCACCACCTGAACCACCGACAAAAGGAATATATAATTATCTATTTATATCTTTATGGAATATAAAAGCTAAGCGCAGACTCTCCCAATCCTGGATTTATGCTGCTCACCCTCTCGATGCCCTGGCCCGACAATGTGTGCACGGCTTGATAACGAAGGCGTGCTTGAGGACGCCTTCGCCGGCAAGCCTGGCTCCTACGAAGTGCGAAAGCAAAACGCCCGACAAATCTGCATTAGCCGGGCGTTTTGATGCCTGCCTGGACGATCAGCAGGTGCAGCACAGTCCGCTACAACCACTCGTCGCATAGGAAAACCTGGCGCGCAACAGGCGGCCCTGTCTGGCTTAGGGATTGCACAAGCCGGTCTTGGCAGCCGCAGAACGACGTAATTCTGACGCGGCAGCAACTCTAATTAACGCTTGGTCAGTCCCCCCGGAGATGTAACGTGTCAACTCTCAATGAAATCGCAGCGAACCACGCGAGAAAAATGGCTATGGCAAAAGCAGCAGAGTCGACCGGGCTGAGTGAGCGACACCTTCAAATCGTCGGTAGCGTCGAAATCCGCACCCCTGATGAACAATCGCACGTTCCACTGCACTTCATCGCCGTGGCGCAGGACAACCTCCTCGCCCAGGTGGCTGGTTACTAACGCTGCCCCTGACGAACAAAACCCGGCCCAATTGCCGGGTTTTTCTTTATGTCTTTGTGATCAACCCGAAGCCCTGCCTCCAAGCCTTGCCCACGATTTGCGCCGACGCGGCCTAAACTCAACTGACCACTAGCTCGCCGGCGATTGGCGGATGAGGCACTGCCATGTTCGAAGTTTCAGAGTTGACGCGCGTAAAGCGCTTCGCCGCAAACACTGTCGGCAGGGATTTCGCCGTTGGTGATATTCATGGCCACTTCACTCGGTTGCAGGCTGCGCTGGATGCAGCCGGGTTCAACCGCTTGGTCGATCGCCTGTTCAGCGTCGGCGATCTGATTGACCGCGGGCCCGAATGCCGTGATGCGCTCGATTGGCTGGACAAGCCATGGTTCCAGGCAGTGTGCGGCAACCATGACGACTACGTGGTTCACTTCGATACCTGCGACGTCGATAGCTGGATCTACAACGGCGGCTTTTGGTTCACGGAGCTATCGCTGTCCGAGCAGAAAGAATTCGCGGCGAAGTTTGCCGGGCTGCCTATCGCAATCGAAGTTGAAACGGCACAAGGCCTGATTGGCATCGTGCATGCCGATTGTCCATTTGCATCATGGCAGCAGCTGCGAGAGGAACTGGAATCGCCAGAGAGCAGCCAGCGCCTGATGCAGGTGCAGCATCGTTGCATGTGGTCACGAAGCCGACTCGATCAATGGGAGATGCATGGCGTTGAGGGCCTGCGTGCATTGATCGTCGGTCATACACCGATACGTAAACCGGTCAGGCTTGGCAATGTGATTCATATCGACACCGCTGGCTGGAAGCCTGATGTGGGTTACTTCACTCTTTTGAATCTCGATACGCTTGAAGCTGCGTCCTGACGTTTTTTTGTCAATTCAGGTGTCTCGGCCTTTATGAGAAATGAGTAGATCGCCAGTTGCATGGCCAGGACGAAGAAGAAAACAACCGCTCGTCCTGACATCGGCACGTTTACTCTCCGCGGTCTTCCAATGCATACATTCACTCGCACAGTAGGCGCAAACGATGAACAGCAAAATTGCCGCTCTCATTCTTGCGGGACTTCTGCCGATCTACTCGCTCTACTCGCTCGCGGCCGAGAAGACCACGGAAGACGCTACCATCCCACCAAGTGCTCTTCCCGGGCTTAACCAAGGGGGTGAGTCCAACAAGGAAAAAGCTGACAAAAAGGGCGAGGAAGCTGCGGGGTCTAATTCTGGTGCGGAGTCGCAGGAAATGGAAAAAGATGCTGCTACTTCAAGTGACTCAGGGGATGGAGGGACGAAGCCGAAACAGTAACGGTGAGCCCTCATGCGGGTTTTGCGCAAGACTGAAACAAGAAAGACAGCCAGTATTCACCCGCGTGTGCCCTCGTAAAACTGGCTCAGCGCTATAAGCTCAAACACAGCGACCATCACACAGAATGCGACAAATCCCCGCGTGAAAACCCTGCGAGGTTTTTCGTAAGGCTGAATATCAGCGAGGCCGTCGAAAAGGTCGGACAGAAGTTCAAGTAGCCACATCAGTTATTACCTTCCTTGCCTGTTGTCCCAGCCTTCAAAACACGGTCGCCGGTTGATTCGTCCGTATCAATGGAGAGTCACTACCCTGCGACTTTCGCCAATCCTGATTCGGTCCAGCGCTCGGTTTAGAGAATCCAGGGCATCGAGGAGGGCTTTCGCCTCAACTTCCCGGCCGTCACCCCAAAGGCGTTCTGCCATTTTGTTCAGGGCTTGGATGGAGCGCTCAATTTCAGCAGCAGTCGCTGCTTTGCTTTCCGGCTGTTTCTTCAACATTGAGTAACCCTTCTGCCGGGCGGTGCTTGCTTTCAGTTGCCAGCTCAAGAGTATCAGCCACTCGAATACATTTGATCAGATCCGTTGAGCTTATAACGCCAACCACGGCTGTCTTTCCGCCCTGGTTCAGCTTATCGCGATTATCCGCCGGTAGATTGCCGTGGCCCTCGAAAGACCCCGAGACTGGAACAGAGACGAAACACTGCTCGTATCACCAGCATCCATCAACTCGAAAAGATACAGGTTGCTGAGGTTCTTGCATTGCACTAGACGATCAGCCTCGGTCGTGGGCATGGGTACCGCGTCGACCTGCTTCTCAAATTCAGTCTTTTCCTTTGGCGTACTGCTACAACGAAATCACCGAGTAGTTACGCGCAGGTTTTGCGCAGACACAAAAAAGCCGATCTATCTGATCGGCTTAAGTGTCTGATTTTAATCAGAAAATATGGTCGGGACGGAGTGATTCGAACACTCGACCCCTAGCACCCCATGCTAGTGCGCTACCGGACTGCGCTACGCCCCGACTAGGCGTGAAACTCGTTCTTCTCCTCGAAGAACGCTCAAGAATATATCGCAAGCTTTTGAAAACTGGAAGTATTCAATCGCAGGAAATTATTTCTTGAGAACAACCAACACATCTTCCAACTCGGCAATCATCTGTCGAATCATCTGCTTGTATTGAGTGGTGTCGTCTTTGGCTTCATCACCGGACAGACGCAGACGCGCACCGCCGATGGTGAACCCTTGATCGTAAAGAAGCGCGCGGATCTGCCGGATCATCAGCACGTCTTGGCGCTGATAATACCGGCGGTTTCCGCGGCGTTTGACGGGGTTGAGTTGAGGAAACTCCTGCTCCCAATAGCGCAGCACGTGCGGTTTTACCGCACACAGCTCGCTGACTTCACCAATGGTGAAGTAGCGTTTGCCTGGGATGACGGGTAGCTCGTCGTTATGACTTGGTTCCAGCATAAGCCTCAACTCGGGCCTTCAACTTCTGCCCTGGACGAAAGGTGACCACACGGCGAGCCGTGATCGGGATTTCTTCACCCGTTTTCGGATTGCGGCCAGGCCGCTGGCGTTTGTCCCGAAGGTCGAAATTGCCGAAACCGGACAATTTGACTTGTTCGTTGTCTTCAAGAGCGTGCCTGATTTCTTCAAAAAACAGTTCGACCAATTCCTTGGCCTCCCGTTTATTCAGGCCCAGCTCTTCATACAGACGTTCCGCCATTTCAGCTTTCGTCAGAGCCCCCATACGTCACTTCCTTAACGTGGCGTTCAACCTTTGTTCGAGCGAGGTGAGGATGTTTTGCGTCGTGGTATTCACCTCATCGTCATTAAGAGTGCGCGATGGATGCTGCCAGGTCAAGCCGACTGCAAGGCTTTTTCTATCAGGATCAATGCCTTTACCCTGATACACGTCAAATAGCCTGAGGTCTGTGAGCCATTCGCCTGCATTTTCACGGATTACGTCCATTACGGCACTGGCCGCAACATCCGTGGCGGCAATCAGTGCCAAGTCACGACGCACTTCAGGAAAGCGTGATAACTCCTGGAATTTAGGCATTTTTCCCAATGCCACTTCGGCCAGAACCAGCTCGAAGACGAACACCGGACGGTCGAGACCGAGGGTTTTCGATAATTCAGGGTGGATAGCGCCGACGAAACCGACCAGGCGACCTTCACGTTCGATGCGCGCGGTTTGACCCGGGTGCAACGCAGGGTGTTTGCCCGGCACGAACGTGAACGAATCCAGCGCTCCGGCAAAGCCCAGCACCGCTTCCACGTCGGCTTTGACGTCGAAGAAATCCACGACATCGCGACCTTGAGCCCACCCTTCTGGCAGACGGCTACCGCAAACAACACCCGCCAGCATCGGCTCTTGCTTCAAGCCTTCCAGCTGACCGACAAAACGCAGGCCGCTTTCGAACAGACGGACGCGATCCTGTTGACGGTTCAGGTTGTGCTGAAGCGCCTTGACCAGACCGGGCCACAGCGACGAGCGCATGGCCGCCATGTCGTTCGAAATCGGGTTGGCCAGCAGCAGCGGCTCGACACCCGGATTAAACAACTCGAATTGTTTCGGATCGATGAAGCTGTAGGTGATCGCTTCCTGATAACCGCGAGCCACCAACAGGCGACGCAGTTCAGGCAGATCGCTGCGCGCTTCAGCCTTGGCTTGCGGTGCCAGGCGAGCTTGCGGGTAACGAACCGGCAGACGGTTGTAACCGTACAGACGAGCCAGTTCTTCGATCAGATCGACTTCCAGGCTGATGTCGAAGCGATGGCTTGGCACTTCAACGCGCCACTGCCCTGCCCCGTCGGCAGCAATCTTCAGGCCCAGGCCACTGAGGAGACGCTCGACTTCGGCCGACTCCATTTCCATGCCCAGCATCTGAGTGATGCGCTGAGCACGCAGCGTAACCGGCGCAATCGACGGCAGATGCTGCTCGCTCAAAGTTTCGATGATCGGGCCAGCTTCGCCACCAGTGATTTCCAGCAGCAGGCCAGTGGCGCGCTCCATGGCTTCACGGGCCAGTTGCCAGTCCACGCCACGCTCGTAGCGGTGCGAAGCATCGGTGTGCAGGCCATAGGAACGGGCCTTACCCGCAACGGCGATCTGGTCGAAGAACGCGCTTTCCAGGAATACGTCGCGAGTGGTCGCGGTGTTGACGCCGCTGTGCTCGCCCCCCATGACGCCGGCGATTGCCAAGGCGCGGGTGTGGTCGGCAATCACCAGCGTATCGTTACGCAGGCTGACTTCCTGACCGTCGAGCAATACCAGCTTCTCGCCTTCTTCGGCCATGCGCACGCGGATGCCGCCATTGATTTCGGCGAGATCGAACGCGTGCAACGGTTGGCCCAGCTCCAGCATCACGTAGTTGGTGATGTCGACGGCAGCGTCGATGCTGCGCACGTCACCACGGCGCAAGCGCTCGACCATCCACAGCGGCGTCGGCTTGGACAGGTCAACGTTACGGATCACACGGCCCAGGTAACGCGGGCAAGCGGCTGGCGCCAGCACTTCGATCGAGCGCACTTCGTCGTGCACGGCTGGCACGACAGCAACCACCGGACGGGTGACTTTAGCGTCATACAGCGCGCCGACTTCACGAGCCAGACCGGCCAGGGACAGGCAGTCGCCGCGGTTCGGGGTCAGGTCGACCTCGATGCTGGCGTCGTCCAGGCTCAGGTACTCACGAATGTCCAGACCGACCGGCGCATCGGCCGGCAATTCCATCAGGCCGTCGTTGCCTTCGCCGACTTGCAGCTCGGCTTGCGAGCACAGCATGCCGTTGGACTCAACGCCACGCAGCTTGGCTTTCTTGATTTTGAAGTCGCCCGGCAGTTCGGCACCGATCATGGCGAACGGGATCTTCAGGCCTGGGCGCACGTTTGGCGCACCGCACACAACCTGGAAGGTCTCCGAGCCATTGCTGACCTGGCAAACGCGCAACTTGTCGGCGTCCGGGTGTTGCTCGGTGCTCAGCACTTCGCCGACGACCACGCCACTGAATTCACCGGCGGCCAGCGTAACGCTATCGACCTCAAGACCGGCCATCGACAGACGAGCAACCAGCTCGTCGCGACTTACCTGCGGGCTTACCCAGCCACGCAGCCATTGTTCACTGAATTTCATCCTGCTCTCCTAAGAATTCGTTACGACTAGCGAAATTGCGCGAGGAACCGCAAGTCGTTGTCGAAGAACAGACGCAAGTCGTTCACGCCGTAACGCAGCATGGCCAGACGCTCAACGCCCATGCCGAAGGCAAAGCCCGAAAACTCTTCCGGGTCGATCCCGGACATGCGCAGCACGTTCGGGTGAACCATGCCGCAGCCCATCACTTCCAGCCAGCCAGTCTGTTTGCAGACACGGCAGCCTTTACCGCTGCACATCACGCATTCCATGTCGACTTCAGCGGACGGCTCGGTGAACGGGAAGTACGAAGGGCGGAAACGCACGGCCAGTTCTTTTTCGAAGAACACGCGCAGGAACTCTTCGATGGTCCCTTTGAGGTCGGCGAAATTGATGTCGCGATCAACCAGCAGGCCTTCGACCTGGTGGAACATCGGCGAGTGGGTGATATCGGAGTCGCTACGGTACACACGGCCTGGGCAGACGATGCGGATCGGCGGTTGTTTCGATTCCATGGTGCGGACCTGTACCGGCGAGGTATGGGTGCGCAGCAACATGTTGGCATTGAAATAGAAGGTGTCATGCATCGACCGGGCCGGGTGATGGCCTGGGATGTTGAGCGCTTCGAAGTTGTGGTAATCGTCTTCGACCTCAGGGCCTTCGGCAATGCCGTAGCCGATGTGGGTGAAGAATTGCTCGATTCGTTCCAGAGTGCGGGTGACCGGATGAAGGCCACCCGAGGTCTGACCGCGGCCAGGCAGGGTCACGTCAATGGACTCGGCGGAGAGTTTGGCGGCCAGGTCAGCCTCTTCAAACAACGCCTTGCGCGCATTGAGAACCTCTGTGACACGCTCCTTGGCAACGTTGATCAGGGCGCCGACTTGCGGACGCTCTTCTGCCGGCAAATTCCCCAGGGTCTTCATCACCTGAGTCAATTCGCCCTTCTTGCCAAGGTAGTGAACCCGGATTTGCTCCAGGGCATTGATATCTTCAGCGCTTTGCACAGCCTCTAGTGCTTGAGAGACGAGCGCATCCAGGTTTTCCATGTACAGACTCCAGATACAAAATAGGGGAAGAGCTTGAAGGCTCTTCCCCTATTTATGACGTTTAACACCTGGCCCCACAGAGGTGAGGCCGGGTGACTGTCGGGGGTACTTAAGCCAAGGTGGCTTTAGCTTTCTCGACAATCGCAGCAAACGCCGCTTTTTCGTTCACTGCCAGATCAGCCAGAACCTTACGGTCGATCTCGATGGACGCTTTTTTCAGGCCGGCGATGAAACGGCTGTAGGACAGACCGTTGATACGTGCACCAGCGTTGATACGAGCGATCCACAGAGCGCGGAACTGACGTTTTTTCTGACGACGGTCACGGTAGGCGTATTGGCCTGCCTTGATTACCGCTTGCTTGGCAACACGGAATACGCGCGAGCGAGCGCCGTAGTAGCCTTTAGCAAGTTTCAGAATTTTTTTGTGACGTTTACGGGCAATGACGCCACGCTTTACACGAGCCATGAGTTACTTCCTCTATTCTTGACTAAAATTAACGAAGGCGCAGCATGCGCTCGACTTTTGCCACGTCAGACGGATGCAGCAAGCTGCTACCGCGCAGTTGACGCTTACGCTTGGTCGACATTTTAGTCAGGATGTGGCTCTTGAAAGCGTGCTTGTGCTTGATACCGTTAGCAGTTTTCAGAAACCGCTTAGCAGCACCACTTTTCGTTTTCATTTTTGGCATGTTCGGATACTCCGCATTCAGTTGATAAACATAATCAGAAGGCCTGCCGTGCCCTGATGATTACTTCTTCTTTTTCGGGGCGATGACCATAATCAGCTGGCGTCCTTCCATCTTAGGATGCTGTTCGACCGAACCGTACTCGAGCAAGTCACCTTCAACTCGCTTGAGGAGTTCCATCCCCAGCTCCTGGTGGGCCATCTCACGGCCGCGGAATCGCAAGGATACCTTGGCCCTGTCCCCATCACTCAGGAAACGTACCAGGTTGCGCAGTTTTACCTGGTAATCCCCTTCCTCCGTCCCTGGACGAAACTTGATTTCTTTAACCTGAATCTGCTTCTGGTTTTTCTTGGCCGCGGCAACCTGCTTCTTCTTCTCGAAGATCGATTTGCCGTAGTCCATCAGTTTGCAAACAGGGGGTACTGCATCGGCGGAAATTTCCACCAGATCCAGCTTGGCCTCTTCAGCCTTAAGAAGCGCGTCTTCAATTGACACAATCCCAAGCTGTTCACCTTCAGCCCCAATTAACCGAACCTCGCGTGCCGAGATATTCTCGTTGATCGGGGCTTTCGGTGCAGCTCGTTTATCTTGTCTCATTTCACGCTTAATAGTAATTACTCCGAATCTGGGCGACCACGCCGGGAAACCGCTTGCGCGAGAAACTCAGCGAACTGGGCGACGGGCATCGAGCCCAGGTCAGCACCTTCACGAGTACGCACAGCGACAGTCTGCATCTCGACTTCCCGATCTCCGATAACCAAGAGATAGGGAACCTTGAGCAAAGTATGCTCGCGGATTTTAAAGCCGATCTTTTCATTTCTCAAGTCAGACTTGGCACGAAATCCGCTTTCATTGAGGGTTTTTTCAACCTCGGCGGCAAAATCGGCCTGTTTATCAGTGATATTCATGATCACTGCCTGGGTCGGAGCCAGCCACGCTGGGAATGCACCCTCGTAGTGCTCGATCAGGATTCCGACGAAACGTTCGAAGGATCCGAGGATCGCCCGGTGCAACATAACCGGGTGCTTGCGACTGTTGTCTTCAGAGACGTATTCGGCTCCCAGACGGACAGGCAGGTTAAAATCGAGCTGAAGGGTACCACACTGCCAGACACGGCCAAGGCAATCTTTCAGCGAGAATTCGATCTTCGGACCGTAGAACGCACCCTCGCCCGGCTGCAGATCGTACGGCAAGCCAGCGCTATCAAGGGCTGCAGCCAATGCAGCTTCGGCGCGATCCCACAGCTCGTCGGAACCCACGCGTTTTTCCGGACGAGTGGACAGCTTCATTTCGACGTCTTTAAAGCCGAAGTCGGCATAAACGTCCATGGTCAGCTTGATGAACGCGGCGGATTCGGCCTGCATCTGCTCTTCTGTGCAGAAGATGTGGGCGTCGTCCTGAGTGAATGCACGCACACGCATGATGCCGTGCAGTGCACCCGATGGCTCGTTACGGTGGCAAGCACCGAACTCGGCCAGGCGCATCGGCAACTCGCGGTAGCTTTTCAGGCCCTGGTTGAACACTTGCACGTGGCAAGGGCAATTCATTGGCTTGATCGCGTAGTCGCGGTTTTCCGACTGAGTGGTGAACATGTTGTCGGCGTAGTTGGCCCAGTGCCCGGATTTCTCCCACAGACTGCGGTCAACGACCTGAGGGGTCTTGATCTCCAGGTAACCGTTGTCGCGCTGAACCTTGCGCATGTACTGCTCAAGCACCTGGTACAGGGTCCAGCCGTTCGGGTGCCAGAACACCATGCCCGGGGACTCTTCCTGGGTGTGGAACAGGCCCAGGCGCTTGCCGATCTTGCGGTGATCGCGCTTTTCAGCTTCTTCGATGCGCTGGATGTAAGCCGCCAGCTGCTTCTTGTCCGCCCATGCGGTGCCGTAAACGCGCTGCAATTGCTCGTTCTTGGCATCGCCACGCCAGTAGGCGCCGGACAACTTGGTCAGCTTGAAGGATTTCAGGAAGCGCGTGTTCGGCACATGCGGACCGCGGCACATGTCGACGTATTCTTCGTGATAGTACAGGCCCATGGCCTGCTCGTTCGGCATGTCCTCGACCAGGCGCAGCTTGTAGTCTTCGCCACGGGCCTTGAACACTTCGATCACTTCGGCGCGCGGAGTGACTTTCTTGATCACGTCGTAATCTTTTTCGATCAGCTGTTGCATGCGCTGTTCGATCGCGGCCAGGTCGTCCGGAGTGAAAGGACGTTCAAAGGCGATGTCGTAATAGAAGCCTTCGTCGATGACCGGCCCGATAACCATCCTGGCCGTCGGGTACAGCTGCTTGACCGCGTGGCCAACCAGGTGGGCGCAAGAGTGGCGAATGATCTCCAGCCCCTCTTCATCCTTTGGCGTAATGATTTGCAGCGTGGAATCGCTGTCGATGATGTCGCTGGCGTCGACCAGCTTGCCATTGACCTTGCCGGCCACGGTGGCCTTGGCCAGACCTGCACCAATGGATGCGGCGACCTCGGCTACGGAAACCGGGTGGTCGAATGAACGTTGACTGCCGTCGGGAAGAGTAATAGTTGGCATGGCGCCTCCTCTCCTAGTGGTGACCCCTACCAAAGGTCACGTGGGTTGGGATGAGCCAGTACAAGATCCGATCCAGGCCATTCAATGACGAACGCCTGCCTTACAGCGGCAGGAGCCTTGCGGCCAACCGGAAAACCGAACCAGAGTGACTGGGATTCAAATCAGGGTTAATCGCGCACTTGCCGCTACCGGGACTGAAGGTCATCCGGAGCCTGCAAACGCCCGAGCGAGGCATGCTAGCACAGATGAACGGTCGTCGATGCAACGAGGCTTTGTGCTGGGGTAAATCATGCAATTTATGCCAGAGTGCTGAACTTGAACCCCGCTTTACCCCTCAGATAACAAGACATTGACCCACAAGGAGCATCCCAGCATGCGTCTGAATCGTTTGTTCGCAGTCGTCGCCCCCATCGTTCTGCTGCTGCCACTGGCCGCCCACGCCGATTGGCCGAAGGGCGAGCGCGAGAAATACATGGCCCAGTGCACAGAAGCGGCCACCCCGCAGATCGGTGCTGCCGCAGCGAAGGCTCACTGCGCTTGCGGCGCCGATGCCATCAAATCTTACCCTGCCAAAGACATCCAGTCCTTGATGGATAACACGGCCAATGACGCACTGAAACAAAAAGCACTGACCCAAATCTCGTCATGCAAAGCCGATAACAAGGCAAAAAAATAAGCCCGACTGAGGGATTTTTACGCCTGCCACGACAGTAAAAACGCTCTGAAAACCGCTTTTTCGTACAATTTATTCAGGTTTTACAGGTTTTTTTATCGTCTTTACGTTCTACTGAAAGCCTTGTAAAACGGGGCTTTCAGCTACATCAAGCAGCAAACGGAACGCGACTGTAGGGCAAACAGCACGTCCGGGGGGCTCCCAAAGCGAACATTTCGACTATGATACCCCGGTGTGCCCAGTTGGCCTGAGCAGCACAGCACTACTGAAAATATATGTTTCTTGGAGATACACCATGTCTAATCGCCAAACCGGCACCGTTAAATGGTTCAACGATGAAAAAGGCTTCGGCTTCATCACTCCTCAAGGTGGCGGTGACGACCTGTTCGTACACTTCAAAGCTATCGAAAGCGACGGTTTCAAAAGCCTGAAAGAAGGCCAAACCGTTTCCTTCGTGGCTGAGAAAGGCCAAAAGGGTATGCAAGCTGCACAAGTCCGCGCTGAGTAATTTTCAGCCGCACTAAAAAAACCCCGTCCATGTGACGGGGTTTTTTATGGGCAAAGCGAAAGTCTGAAGCGATCAGCCGCAGTTGACGCGGGTAACCACCCGGCTGGCATCGGTATTCAGGTTCAGGCGATCGGAGCGGTATTCCAGCGTCACCATATCGTTAGGCGACAGGAACCGAGCGTTCTGGGCACCTGCGCGGGTACGCGCCTGCTCCAGCAGTGCGGGCGACGCCGCTTTGCCGATGGCGAATTCGGCTGCTTTTGCCTCACAACGGCTGTGACCTGTGTCAGTCGTCGCTACAGGGTCTGTTGCCGAATCGGACGATGTGCTGCTGCAACCAGCCAGCAGAGTGACGGCGAACAAAGTACCCAATGACGCGAGCTTCCAAGGCATGAAGCCTCCTTTTTTCCAATAGTTAAGCTGAGATCTTGCGACCGCCAATCCGGAATTTGGTTTCAAGGTGAGTGCCATGACCCGCCCTCTTACCGCACGAGCGGCGAGTTTGCCTGAGCATCGCCCTGCCGTTCATTACTCAATCGTGACTGAATATGAACAATCCTCAATAGACGTCGATGTAATCGAACGGCGGGTTCGGCCAGTTCTCTTTCAGCGCATTGAAGATTTGCATGACCCAGACCTCGTCGCTGGCCGCGACCAGTCCTACATATCCGGAACCCTTGGCCCACGTCTCCAGACGAAACAATAGTCCGTCGATATCGGTGCCACCCACAACGCCCGATGAAATGTAGGCGATGCCGCCCTTGGTTACCCGCAGTTGTGTGTGCTCGTCATCACTGGCAGAGGCCAGCAGCTGGCGCACTGCCTCAAGGGTCAAGCCGTCGGGCGTGTTCAAATCGATCTGCACAGCACGGTCCTTGAAAATTGGTCAGAGACCAAGTGTCGCATAGCCCTCCTCTCATGCCTAAGTCGGAGTGCCAAACGCCGCGCAAAATGGTTAACTCGACACCCAGACTTTCCCGAATTCACGAGCGCCATCATGTCCACCATAAGCATCGACGCCAACATCACCGTCAAGTGGCCGCAGGGTCACAGCTCTTACAGCCCGGGCAGCCCGGAAGAGTTCGCAATCATTGGCATCGATCTATTGGTCAAGGAACTGGGAACTGAAGCGGCGAGGAAATTCATCGCGCAGATATTCGAGAAGTACCCCGCCGACTATATGGGCCTGACAGAGAACGAGCGGGCGTAAAACCCGCAGGCTGGCACCTGCGGGTGCATGGCTTACTTCAGACGCGCCAGACGCTGGGTCAGCAGGTCGAAGAAACCCTGGGCGTCGCCGCTTTCAACCCAGAAAGCGTTCTTCGGCGCTTTCAGGCCGTCATACCAGTCGACAATGGTTTGACCGAAGGTCGGGCCTTCGCGGCTATCAACGACTACGTTGACCGAACGACCGGTGAACAGTTCAGGCTTGAGCAGGTACGCGATGACGGTGGCGTCATGCACCGGGCCACCGGGAATACCGTAGTGCTCCATGTCGCCTTTGACGTACTCATTGAGAATATCGCCCACCAGCTTGCTGGCATTGTTGTTGATCGCCGCGATCTGCTTCAGGCGCGCCTCACTGGTGAGGATCTTGTGGGTCACGTCCAGCGGCAGATACGTCAGCTTCACACCGCTTTTGAGCACCACTTCCGCAGCCTGCGGGTCGGCGAACAGGTTGAACTCGGCCACCGGGGTAATGTTGCCGCCGTTGAAGTGCGCCCCCCCCATGATCACCACTTCCTTGATGCCCTGAACGATTTCAGGTTCCTGGATCAGCGCCAGGGCCAGGTTGGTCTGTGGGCCTAGCATGGCAATGGTGATGCTGTGGGGCTTGGCGGCCTTCAAGGTATCGATCAGGTAATTGACCGCATTGCCTTCGGCCAGGCCTTTTTTCGGCTCGTGCACGGTGACGCCCGACAGACCTTCCTTGCCATGAATGTTCTCCGCATAGATCGGCGTGCGCATCAACGGTTTCGGTGCACCCGCGTAAACCGGCACCTCTTCGCGCCCCGCCCACTCACGGGCCAGTCGTGCATTTCGCGAAGTCTTGTCCAGACGCACGTTGCCGGCAACGGTGGTCAGCGCACGAATATTCAGCTCTTCAGGCGACGCCAAGGCAAACAGCAAGGCGACGACGTCGTCGGCACCGGGATCGGTGTCGATGATCAAATCGATCTTTTCCGCCGCCTGGGCGCTCGTTGCAGTAATCAGGGACAAAAGCAGCAGACTCCGGAGCAGGTGGTGCAGTTTCTGAGCATAGCGGTGCATATCGCACTCCTTGTGCGTGGGGGAAGAAATATGAGGACAGCGCGTTAGAACGTCACTCCCGATACCAGCACGATGTTGCAATACGGCGCGCATTCGCCTGTACGAACAATCGCTCGCGCCTGTCGGCTGAGGACTTTGAACTGGTCATGACTGAGCAGCTCACGCTGGCCCAGCGCGCCTTTGGCATTCAGCTCATCCAGCGAGCTCAAGGCAGGTGGTTGTTTGTCCAGAATCTCCTGGGCCAGCACATGGCGCTCGACCTGCATCTCGCTGAGAACGACCTTCAAAGTGCTGACGAAATCCGGAATGCCTTGGGTCAGGGCCAGGTCGATCAGTTCGACGCCTGGCGGTACCGGCAGGCCGGCATCGCCGATCACGACCATGTCGCCGTGACCAAGGGACGCGATCAGCCGAGACAGCGCGATGTTGAGCAAAGGGGTCTTTTTCATGGTGCTTTGAACGCCTGTACATCGGACAAGGTGGGAATCGAGGGTTGCGCGCCGGCACGGGTGACCGACAGCGCCGCGGCAATCTGGCCGAAACGGATCGCTTCAGCTTCGGTCTTGCCGGATGCCAGGGCGGCGGCAAAGCCGCCGACGAAGGTGTCGCCAGCCGCCGTGGTATCGACAGCCTTCACTGTCGGCGCCGGGAAATGTTCGAAGCCTGTGCCGTTGGCAAACATCGATCCTTGAGCACCAAGGGTGATGATGACTTTACCGGCGCCTAAGGCGATCAAACGAGTTGCGGCGGTTTCGGCGGTTTCAAGGGAGTCCACCGGCAAACCGCTGAGGGCCGAAGCTTCGCTTTCATTGGGAATCAGATAATCAATGGACGCGTACCAATCCGCCGGCAGCGGGCGACTGGCCGGCGCCGGGTTAAGGATCACGATTTTGCCCAACTCACGACCACGTTTGAGAGCATGACCCACCGTGGCATCCGGCACTTCCAGCTGACAAATGATCACGTCCGCCGCCTGCAATACCGCATCGAACTGGTCGATGACCTGTGGCGTTAGCGCACCGTTGGCCCCGGCAACGATCACGATTGCGTTTTGACTGTTGTCATCGACCACAATCAAGGCCACGCCGCTGGAACCTTCCACAGAGCTGACTGCCTGGCAGTCGATCTGCTCGGCCAACAGCGCCCCGCGCAATTCTTCACCATATGCATCGCTGCCGACACAACCGACCATCGACACCTGTGCCCCCAGCCGCGCCGCAGCGACTGCCTGGTTCGCGCCCTTGCCACCGGAAACCGTGGTAAACGACTCGCCGATCAGCGTCTCACCGCCACGGGGCAACCGTGGAGCCCGGGTCACCAGGTCCATGTTCAGGCTGCCTATCACCACTACTTTTGCTGGCATACATCACTACTCGTCAATTCGGTTTCAGCGGTATTCGTCGAACACACCGGCAAGCGGTGCAGTCGATTCTCGCAGGACAATACTGGGTGTCACGATCCGTTGATCGGTGGCCATGTCGGGTTTTGCGATTCGTCGTAACAGAACCTCGGCCGCCATCTCACCGAGCTGCAGGATCGACTGGCCCACGGTGGTCAGCGCCGGATAGACATAACGACTCATCTGAATATCGTCGAAGCCGATCACCGACAGTTCGGTCGGCACACGAACATTGCGCTCGGCAGCCGCTCGCAGCACACCGATGCCGATCATGTCGTTGCCGGCGAAGATCGCGCTGGGCGGGTTCTTTTCCAGCAGGATCGCGGCGGCGTTGTAACCGCCCGTGCTGGTGAAGTCACTTTCCAGCATGCGCTCGGGATGCACTTTGACGCCCGCCTCCCGCAAGGCACGGCAATAACCGGCCAGACGCATCTGCGCCACGCTGGTGCCCGCCGGGCCGCCGATGGTGGCGATATCCCGATGGCCCAGTTCCAGCAGATGCCGGGTGGCCAGATAGGCGCCGTATTCGTGGTCGATACGCACCAGATCGGCATTCACACCTGCCAGACCGCGGTCGACGATCACCATCGGCGTGCGCACGCCCGCGAGACCTTCTGCCAGCCCCGCGTCGCCGCCGGCCGAGGCCACGATCAATCCGTCGATACGTTTTTCCAGCAGCACGCGCAGGTAACTGCGCTGCTTGTCCGGGTTGTCGTCGGAGTTGCAGAGGATTACGCAATAGCCGTTACGCTCGCAATAATCCTCGATGCCACGGGCCAGTTCGGCGAAGTACGGGTTGAGGCTGTTAGGCACCAGCAAACCGATGGTCGCCGTGGTCTTGGCTTTCAATGAGCGGGCCACGGCGCTCGGTACGTAGTCCAGGGTTTTGATCGCCGCCTCGACTTTGATCCGCACCTCTTCGCTGACCGGCCGGGTCTTGTTCACCACGTGGGAAACCGTGGTGTAGGAAATCCCGGCGAGTGCCGCTACATCCTTGATCGTTGCCATGACTCAGGTCCGCCGGCTTGCGCGCTGACTGCGATAAGTATCAAGCACCACCGCCACCACGATCACTGCGCCGGTGATGATGCGTTTGGTTGGCTCGGTCGCGCCGATCTGCGCCAGGCCCGCCGCCAGTACGGAAATGATCAGAACCCCGAAGAACGTGCTGATGACCGAACCGCGGCCACCCATCAAACTGGTACCGCCGATCACTACCGCGGCGATCACTTGCAGCTCAAGCCCGGAGCCGGCATTTGGATCTGCCGCTTCCAGACGGGAAATCTGGAACAGTGCGGCAACACCCGCCAGCAGCCCCATCAGACTGAATACCAGGATCTTGTAGGGCTTCGGATTGATCCCTGCCAGACGCACCGCCTCTTCGTTGGTGCCGATGCCGATCAGGTAGCGGCCAAACACGGTTCGCGTCAACACTGCCTGCGCAATGAAGATGATCAGCAAGGCAATGATGAACGACGGCGAGATACCGAAGGCGATCGGGTTGGACAGCCAGGCGAAGGCGTCACCGATGTAAGCCGTACGCGAACCGGTCATCTGATACGCCACGCCACGGGCCATTTCCAGCACGCCGAGGGACACGATGAACGACGGAATTCGCCACGCTACGGTGATCGATCCGGTGATGGTCCCGGCCAATGCCGCAATCGCCATCCCGAGCAGCGCCGCGGGCAGGACGCTCCAGCCCCAGCCGAGAATCGCCACGCTGACAGCCGATGCCGCAAGCGCCAGGACCGAGCCGACCGACAGGTCGATGCCACCGATGATCAGCACGAACGTCATGCCGACCGCCAGCACCATCAAATCGGGAATCTGGTTGGCCAGGGTGCTGAACGTGTCGTAAGACAGGAAATGGCTGCTCAATACCGAGAACAGCGCAACCATCGCCAGCAAGGCACCGGCCAGGCCCAGATAAGTGCCCAGACCGTAGAAATTACCACTACGTTTGCCGGCAGAAGATGCATTTTTCATGAAAGGTCCCTAGGCGCTGCTTCGTTGAGCAACGCATCACGTTTTTGGTAGCCGGCGAACGCGGCGGCAAGCAAATCATCCTGGGTCCAGCTGTCGCGCTCGAAGGTGTCGATCAGGCGCCCCGCCGACAACACGCCGATCCGGTCGCAGATCAGCATCAGCTCACGCAGGTCGCTGGACACCACCACCAGCGCCTTGCCCTGTCGGGTCAGCTCACCGAGCAGTGCATAAATGTCGAACTTGGCGCCCACATCGATGCCCCGGGTCGGTTCATCGAACAGCATTACCGAACAGTCGCGCTCCAGCCAACGGCCGATCACCACTTTCTGCTGGTTGCCACCCGACAGCTCGGACACCAGCTGCGTCGGGCTCGAACTGCGGATGCGCATGGCATCAATCTGACGCTGGGCCAGGGACATTTCGTCCGCGTTGTTGACGACCCCACCACTGGAAATCACTGGCATGTTGCCCAGCGCGATGTTGGCGCTGATCGACTGGGTCAGCAGCAGGCCTTCGCCCTTGCGGTCCTCGGTGATCAAAGCGATGCCGTGACCGACCGCATCGGCCGGCGAACGAATACTCACCACTTGAGCGGGTGAACCCAGCGCGACGGTGCCGCTGTCTGCGATGTCGGCACCGAAGATCAGACGCAGCAACTCGGTGCGCCCTGCCCCGATCAATCCGGAAATCCCGTAGATCTCGCCGGCGCGGACTTCAAAGGACACATCGCGAACTTTGTCGGAGCGGGTCAGCCCTTTGACTGTCAGGGCGGGAGCGCCAATGTTGCGCGGCCCCAGGTCCATGTGTTCGCCGAGTTCACGGCCAACCATCAGGGTGACCAGTTGCTCGCTGTTGTAATTGGCCATTGGCTCGACGCAAACCAGGTTGCCGTCGCGCAAAACCGCAATGCGCTGGGCCACTCGTGCCAGTTCTTCGAGGCGATGGGAGATATAGATGATCGACACGCCGCGAGCCTGCAAGCGGGTGATCTGTTCGAACAACATCTCGACTTCGCGAGCGGTGAGCATCGCGGTCGGTTCGTCGAGGATCAGCACATGGCAATCGCCGATCAGGTTGCGCGCGATCTCGACCATTTGTTGGTGACCGATACCGAGTTCGCCGACCAGGGTGTCCGGGTCGATCGCGTCGAGCCCGACCTGGGCCATTGCCTCGATCGCGGCTTTGCGCAGCTGTTTGCGACTGATCCAGCCGCCATTGCTGGGCAAATTGTCGAGAAACAGGTTTTCCGCCACCGACAGGGTCGGCAACAGATTGAGTTCTTGCATGACCATGCGGATGCCCAGGTCTTCGGCCTGGGTGCGGCTGCCGGGGCGGTAATCCTGCCCTTGGAATTGCATGTTGCCGGTGGTCGGCGTGACCAGTCCGCCAATGATTTTCGACAGCGTGCTTTTGCCGGCGCCGTTCTCGCCGGTCAGCGCCAGCACTTCACCGCGCATCAGCGTCAGTTCAATGCCGGTCAGGACAGGTTGAGCGTAGGTCTTGCCGATGCCGCTGACCGAGAGGACAGCGTTCGGGGCGGAAACTGACATAAAACTCTCCATGCGCTCGCCCGGACGGGCGAGCACCGTTGTGTCGCCAGAGGGGTTACTTGGTGACGAGCTCTACCGGAGTTTCGATCACGCCGTTGGTGCCGCTGTCGACCTTCTCGCCCTTGATGATTTTCAGCGCGGTCTCAATACCGAACACGGCTTGCTTGGCGGCAAACTGGTCAGCGGTCGCCAAGACCCGGCCGTCTTTCAACATCGGTTTGATGGCGTTGATGTTGTCGTAACCGACCACTTGCACCTTGCCGGCCTTGCCTGCCGCACGCACGGCGGAAACGGCACCGACGGCCATGCTGTCGTTGCCGGCCAGCAGGGCTTTGACTTCCGGGTATTCGCTGAGAATCGAGGCGGCAACCTTGTTGCCCTTGTCGATCTCCCAGTCACCGGACTGCAACGAGACGACCTTGATCTGCGCCGCTTCCATCGCGTCTTTGAAACCTGCGGTGCGGGCCTGGGCGTTGGTGGTGGTGGACACACCTTCGATGATGCCGACTTCGTCACCGGCCTTCAGTTGCTTGGCCAGGTACTCGCCGACCAGACGCGCGCCTTTGCGGTTATCCGGGCCTACGAACGGGACGGTGATGTTTTTGCTTTTGACCACGGCCGGGTCCAGCTGGTTGTCGATGTTGATCACGGTGATACCAGCATCGATGGCTTTCTTGATCACCGGAACCATGGCCTTGGAGTCAGCCGGCGCGATGACCAGCGCATTGACCTTGGCCAGAATCATTTGCTCGACGATGCGTGTCTGGCCAGCGGTATCCGTTTCGTCCTTGATGCCGTTGGAGATCAGTTCGAAATCGCCGGAATGGTCTTTCTGATACGCCTTGGCACCGTCTTCCATGGTCAGGAAGAACTCGTTGGCCAGTGATTTCATGACCAGCGCGACTTTGGGTTTTTCAGGAGTCTCGGCGAAAGCCGAAGAGACAGGCAGCGCGGCGGATGCAGCGGCCAGCATAGCGACAGCAAGAAGACGTCCAGCGAATGGCAGCTTCATGGGTTCACTCCGATCTTATGATTATTGTGAGCAACGTTTGCGGTGGCGTAAGCTTCATCGCGTCCGCCAATGGACTGAGCCATCACGAACAGCGCGCAAACGTTTGCGTAGACCGAACTATGCGAACCCTGGTGTGATTTGTCAACGGCCGGTTTCGTGTCCGGGTTGGTAAAAACCAACTCTGCGCTTTACGCCGTCGTGCTGACCAGACCGCCAGTGCTGGAGTCTTTAGCCAGTTCTTTCACAAGACTGCCAGTGACTTGCGCCAGTGCGCCATTGGTTTCGGCGATCTGCCCCTGGATCGTCATGACGGCTGTAGCTTTGGCTTCCTCGGTGGGATAGGACGTTGCCTGAGCGGCTGCCAATTGCTGCTGTTGTTCGCGCAGTTGCTGTTGCAGTTCCTGCATGCGTTTGAGCAGCACCTGCACCGCAATACTTTGGGTGCTTTTGCTCTCGGATTTGCTTTCGGCCTGAGCAGCACCACCGGTTCTGACCTGGTTTTCTTCTTTTCCAGTCAGCTGCGTCGACGTCTCTTCCGTCGCTTCGCTCAAGGCATTGATCGTCGACGGAGTCTTGCCACCGATGGTGATTGCGCCCGCATTTGGAAAACCGACAGAAAAAGACATGTGCACTCCCGAAATGAAAAATCCCTTGAAAGCGCATCGACCTGTGCGCGGATTTCTTTAGCACGGATTTTTTATCTCGCAAGGCGATGTGCTCACCAAAGGTCGTAGGCCTTTTCGGAGAGCCGAACGCGAAACCTCAACTTATTCGGAAAGCCGGACACGAGGCTTTTTAACACTGGTCGCCCGATGGATAAATATTGATATAAATCATCACGTTAAAAGTTTCTCTCATTCAACGTATGACTGGTACAGATCCTGCTCTTTACCTAGTGCCCCAGGCGACAGATCTGCCTGGGGCGTATCTAGATGAACTTGCATCAGCACCGTCTCACTACTAGAGAGAAAATAATGAAATCTGCTTTCAACACCTTTATTCCGGGCGCTTTGGCCCTCCTGCTGCTCCTGCCTACAGCCCTTCAGGCAAAAGAAGTCGAAACTCAACAGAAACTGGCCAACGTGGTGATCCTCGCCACCGGCGGCACTATCGCCGGCGCTGGCGCGAGCGCTGCTAACAGTGCGACCTACCAGGCAGCGAAAGTCGGTATCGAGCAGTTGATCGCCGGGGTTCCGGAACTCAGCCAATTGGCCAACGTTCGGGGCGAGCAGGTCATGCAAATCGCCTCGGAAAGCATCACCAACGACAACCTGCTGCAACTGGGTCGTCGCGTCGCCGAACTGGCCGACAGCAAAGACGTCGATGGCATCGTGATCACCCACGGCACCGACACCCTGGAAGAAACCGCCTACTTCCTGAACCTGGTAGAAAAAACCGATAAGCCGATCATCGTCGTCGGCTCCATGCGCCCGGGCACCGCAATGTCCGCTGACGGCATGCTCAACCTGTATAACGCCGTCGCCGTCGCCAGCAGTAAAGACGCCCGCGGCAAAGGCGTTTTGGTGACCATGAACGATGAGATCCAGTCGGGTCGCGATGTCAGCAAAATGATCAACATCAAAACCGAGGCGTTTAAAAGTGCCTGGGGCACGCTCGGCATGGTGGTTGAAGGCAAATCCTACTGGTTCCGTCTGCCGGCCAAGCGTCACACCATGGACTCGGAATTCGACATCAAAACCATTAAGAGCCTGCCTGACGTAGAAATCGCCTATTCCTACGGCAACGTCAGCGACACGGCCTACAAGGCACTGGCTCAGTCGGGCGCCAAAGCGATCATCCACGCCGGCACCGGCAACGGTTCGGTTTCCTCGCGTGTGGTCCCTACCCTGCAAGCCCTGCGCAAGGACGGCGTACAAATCATTCGCTCGTCCCACGTCAACGCCGGCGGTTTCGTATTGCGAAACGCTGAACAACCAGACGACAAGTACGATTGGGTCGTGGCGCATGACCTGAACCCGCAAAAAGCCCGCATCCTGGCCATGGTCGCGCTGACCAAGACCAACGACAGCAAAGAGCTGCAGCGGATGTTCTGGGAATACTGATCCACCCTCGCCCGGCCGGTTCCGGCCGGGCACTGCATTAACCACTCGCCAGCCTTGGCGAGTGGTTCATAGCCCTTCCGATATTCCGATAAAAATTTTCCCTTCTTCCTACACCAAACGGAAAAAACTGCTGTCAGAGGATTTTCTTGAATTTTAAGCAGTTGCGAAAATGCCTACAGTTAAATACTGTATGCACGTACAGCTTAATAAGGATAATTCCGTGGCCACCACCTCTGCCTCTCCTGACGCCTATGAACGTATGGGTATGCGCGTTCAGAAAATCATCAATTCCCCCACCGCTCAGAAAGCCAAAGCCGCACTGATCTTCCGTCTACCGGACGAACCCGTGGATGAGTGGGAGCAATTGCTCGAAGAAATCGATGAAAACGACAACGTCACCCTCGCCTATCGCGACGATGGCGGTGTGCAGATTTTCTGGGTTGTGCCGAAGGAAGATTGAGTCAATGAGTGTCCGCTGGTTTGCTTTGCTGTTTCTGTTCATCACCCTTGGCGCCCAGGCTGGCGCCCCACGCACCTTCAACGAAGCCAAGAAAGTCGCCTGGAAGTTGTACGCGCCGCAATCCACCGAGTTCTATTGCGGCTGCAAATACACCGGCAACAAGGTCAACCTCGCCGCGTGTGGGTATGTGCCGCGCAAGAACGCCAAGCGTGCCGCCCGCATTGAGTGGGAGCACATTGTTCCGGCCTGGCAGATCGGCCATCAGCGTCAGTGCTGGCAAGAGGGCGGACGCAAGAACTGCACGCGCTACGATCCAACCTATCAAAAGGCCGAGGCTGATCTGCACAATCTGGTGCCGAGCATCGGCGAGGTGAACGGCGATCGCAGTAACTTCAGTTTCGGTTGGCTGCCGGTGCAATCGGGTCAATATGGCTCGTGCCTGACCCAGGTCGACTTCAAGGCGAAGAAGGTCATGCCCCGCCCTTCCATTCGCGGCATGATCGCCCGGACGTATTTCTACATGAGCAAGCAGTACGGTTTGCGCCTGTCGAAACAGGATCGCCAGCTGTACGACGCATGGAACAAGACCTATCCGGTTGAAGCCTGGGAGCGTCAGCGCAACCAAAGCGTGGCGTGCGTAATGGGTCGCGGCAACGAATTTGTCGGGCCCGTAGACATGAAAGCCTGCGGCTGATCGATCGCTTAAAAACAACAAGGCCTCGGGGGTAATACCCGAGGCCTTTTTTCGTTTCTAGCCGCCGCTTTTGTTGTAGCGCCAGTAGCCCATCAGATTGAGTGACTCCCGAGTGATGCCGCGCTCCTTGATCAAGTACTTGCGCAGGTTCATCACCGCCACCGTTTCTCCGGCGATCCAGCCGTAAAAACCGTCACCGGTCGAGTCGGACGTTTCCCAGAGAATCTCTTCGTCGACATCGACTTCCGCCAGTTTCACCGTTTCGTGAGCCAGCGAAGCAGTGACCGGTAGCTCCGCCTGACGCACCGCTTCGACCATCAGCGCACCTGCTGCCATGTCGCTGGAATGATCCCGGATCAACCACCGCACCGACAGACCCGGCCAATCAGGCACTGGCAATGCGTCTTCGGCGCTGTCCACCTCGAAAAATGCCTGAGTGGTCGGCGGCTCGGCCAAGGCAGCCATCTCGTCCAGAATGCCGAGAGCGGCGGGCAATGCCGTGGCATCGGCCACCAGTAACAGATGCTTGAGCGTGTGTGGCGGCTTCCACTCGAAACCTCCCGCGTCTTGCGCTGAAAACTGCCGATCAGGTGCAACGATCTGGATAGGCTCGCCCGCCACCGCACGGATCGCCCAGCGTGAGGCCGGACCGGTTTCACCGTGCAAAACGAAATCGATGTCCACTTCGCCTTGCTCGGCCCGCAAATGTCGGATGGTGTAAGTGCGCATCGCCGGACGCTGGGCGACCGGCATTGAACGGTAGCGCGCATACCAATCCGGGTCATGAGCCAGCCTGGCAGGCGACCCATTCTCGGTCGGGAAGAACAGTTTTACCCGCTGATCCGGCGCCCAGGTGGCCATTTCGGTGACCATCGGACCGGCCAGGGTTACTCGCATCAAATGAGGACTGAGGTTTGTTTTGTGCGCGAGGACCGCGTCGAAGATTTTGTAAGGGGTGGCGGAGGCCATGGAGAGCTCCTTCTGGGAATCGACAGTGACTACGCTTAGAGACGAGTCAATGTGGATCCCCTTTAAGGCGCTTCGACAGAAGGCTTGCGGGAAAAGGGCTGTTACTGGGCTACGGGACGCTCAACCACCAGCAATTCGATGTTCTGTTTCTTGGCCCGGACAAGCGCTGCAGCCACCTCGGCCTGTTTGGCTTCGGCCTCGGCTTTCGAATTGAATGGACCGACCAGAATCCGGGTCTTGCCGTTTTCCTTGACAACGCTGGGCACAAAGCTGTGTTCGATCAGCCAGCCACTCAGGTCGCTGACAGCCTGGGTCGTTTGGCCTCGCACTTCGAGATCCCATTGCGGCCCGGTAGCTGCCGCCGGTGCAGAAACTACTGCCGGCTTAGGCTTTTGAGCGTCAACGCCCGTGCCTGCATCGCACCCAACCAACGCCAGTACTGCGATTACCAAGACCATTTTGCGCACAACGTGTCCCTCTGAATGCTGAAAGCGGCGATTTTACCATTCATGAATACTTCCCGAGTGCCGCAAAATGGGCGCAAAACAACGAGAATGATGGTTGCGGCCTCTGTATAGTTACGCCTTGGGAATTAATGCAGCATCTGCGCGTCAGAAAGAGGCACCCAAACCGTGAGACTTCGCACTAATCTATACATACCACCGACCTCTGCACTGTTCGAATCAGGTGCCCTAATAAAGCAATCAAGGAGAAGACCATGCTGATACTCACCCGCAAAGTCGGTGAAAGCATAAATATCGGTGACGACATTACGATCACCATTCTGGGCGTGAGCGGCCAGCAAGTCCGGATCGGCATCAACGCGCCGAAAGACGTCGCAGTCCATCGCGAAGAAATCTACCAACGCATTCAGGCTGGCCTGACCGCTCCAGACAAGCCACAAACTCCCTGAATCCTGTTGCAGTCAGTAGCCAGCCCGTTCAACCCCGGACAACGGCTGGCTAAAGATTCAAGCGTCGCATCGCCATCCGTTGATTCATTCGCCTCTTCCTGCCAAAAACGTGACGCCGATATTAACGGCACGTCCACTGCCCTGACTGTCAGACGTTTCGGATTAATCCCGAGGAAGAGTGTGATCAGACTCGGCTAACCAAACGTCACGCCGCGCGCCATGCCCGTGGCAGCCACGACCATCAGCAACACCAGCAACCCTTCGACATGACTGATCCGTGCAAACAGCTTCGCGCGCCCGGTATCGATCGCCGCGCCACGGCTCAGTGCGATCCGCCATTTGATCAGCGTGACCATCGGCGCCACTTCAAGCAGCAGGATCAGAACGAAGAGCGTCATCTTGAGATGGAACAATGGCTGCTGAAGGTAGTAATCAGTCCCTTTTTCGTACCCGCCGAAGGCACGCATCCCACCAGTGACCAGGAGGATGACGGCAGAGATGCCCCACAGGTTATCGGCCATCAACACACGGCGAGCCTCCCCCGCCCCGGCAGCCAGACGGCTGAATGCCGTGCCCCGCGTCAGTACGGCCCAGAACCCCAAGGCAAAAGCCAGCAGGTGAATTGCCGCAAGCGACCAATGAACCAGCATCGATAGACTCCCATCAGACTGAGTTTGAGTTTGGCCAGTCAGTAGTAGTCTAAAAAAACGGAATGCGCTGGATTTGGAGACGGTGCTTTCAGGGAGGAGAAGGAACAGCGGGAGCCACCCCAGAGACACTTAAACGTCGGGGACAAATTTCAGGCAAAAAAAAAAATCCCAAGCAGCTGATGGAAGCTTGGGACTTAAAAATGCATAAACCGTGGTGGTGAACGCGAAGCAATCTTACCTAAAACCGACACTTGTAACAATATATTTTGAGGACCGTTCGGTTAATAAATTTTCTAAGTGATTAAATATCCACAGTATTTTTGTGGATCTTGAACAAACCACCCTGAATCTGTGTCGTAACTCACATTTTTCAAGCGCCAAACAGAGAGCCCAGCACGGTGGCTGGGCTACGGTTATTTTCTGCTTTCCATCATTTTGTCAGCGAGCGCCTTGGCTCTGTCGATCAACAGGTTTTGCCTGTCCTCGTGAGTAGCCCCTCCTACAACCGGGGCCGTCAGGTTGCTTTCCGCAATCAACGCAGCGCAGAAGTATTGATCCCAAACAGCCTTGTCCTCGGACGCCTGTTTGTTCATTTGGTCAGCGATCATATGCGGCTCCTTTTGGTGAGGTAGCACCGCCAGTTTACGCCTGAATTGCTGTTTTCCACGTCACTGAAAACACCTTGCGGACCGTCAGAGTTTTGCTTGCAGGAACAGGCGTAGAGGCCAGGGATCATCGAGAGAGCAGGCATTCGCGATGATCAACCTGGCGTTTTAAACCAGTAATCCGCTCGCTTCCCCGGGTCAGCCACGATCTCATCGCATTTAGCCGAATATTTCTTTATCAAATTCGACCATTTCACGGCGTCACCATTGACCTCTTCAAGCATTGATTTGACCGCCTTCTCCGTTTTGACTCGAATCACGTCCTCATTAGCGAGCTCTTTGGCAAAAGCTAAAGCACTGACCGCCGCCTGTTTTTTTTGTTCAGCCAGTTCCGGTTGCGCCCGAACAGACCTGGATGAAATCAAATAGAAGCCGGCGCATTCAGTAAGCTCATCCGAAAAGCTGTTTATCGCTGGATCGGTCTCGAACGCAGACGCTGAGCCCAGCGGAAGCAACAACACAAAAAGAAGATATCGACCCACAGCGAAGCGTCCTTTCAACGGCTTGAGATGTGCGGGCTTTGTATCACACCAATGAGAACACGGACCATGATGAGTAACCGTCCGGGCAACACACCTTCCTGATGCCATCGCTTAAGGCGATGGTGTCCACCTAAATTTGGACTGACCCCGAAAAGTTGGACGATTGTGGATCTAGACCTGAACAGATTGAGTCCTGTATTCAACAGGGCTCAGTCCATTCAGTTTCAGCTTGATGCGGCGGTGATTGTAATAATGGATGTAATCCACTAAGCCGGCATGAAGCTCGTCCAGATTACTGAATTTGTTCAGGTAAAAAAATTCAGATTTGAGCGTGCCAAAAAAGCTTTCCATGGCCGCGTTGTCGTAACAGTTTCCTTTGCGCGACATGCTCGGTGTGACCGAGTTCTCTTTTAGAAGTCGACCGTAAATGGGCATCCTGTACTGCCAGCCTTGATCTGAATGCAAGATCGGTTTTTCGTCTGGATTAAGTCGCGTAAAAGCTTTGCTAAGCATTGCCCCAACCATGCTGAACAACGGCCGCTTGGCGATATCGTAGGAAATAATTTCGCCGTTATAGAGGTCCAGGATTGGCGAAAGATAAAGCTTTTGTCCTCCCACCTTAAACTCCGTGACGTCGGTCACCCACTTCTGATTGGGCTGTGAGGCTTGAAAATCGCGGTTCAGAAGGTTTGGCGCGGCTCGACCCACTTCGCCTTTGTAGGCGCGATACTTCTTCACACGCACACGGCATCTGAGATCAAGCTCCGCCATGAGGCGCTGGACAGTCTTGTAGTTGATCAAAAAACCGGCCTTGCGCACTGCCAGCGTCACGCGGCGATAGCCAAGCCTGCCTTCGTCTTCGTTGAAAACTTCGCATATCTTGGCCTTCAGATCCGCATACTTATCAGCCGTCTGGAGCACTTTCTGCTGATAGTAGAACGTGCTGCGCGCCAATCCAGCAGCTTTCAACAAGCCGTCGAGAGAGTGCCGCTGCCTCAGTTCAATTACGATTTGCGCTTTTTCTGTTGCGCTGCTCGTTTTTTCTGAACCAAGGCATCGAGCTTTTTTAGATAATCATTTTCCAATCGAAGTTGATTCAGCTCTGCGATCAACTCCTCTCGAGTACGAGACTCATCAGGTAACAGCGGCTGGACTGGTTCGGGCATTTTCGGCATTTTTTTCGCAGATCTAGTTCGTCTGGGTTGGCTGAGCAAGGCATTTTCACCTTCGCCATCATAGCGGCGCTGCCAATCGCCGACGATGTTGAATTTCCGGATATCAAACAACGCCGCAACTTGGCGATAGGAAAGCTGATCCTCCCGCATTCGCTTGAGCACCGACAACCTAAATTCAATGCTGTAGTGCCGCACCTTTTTTACTTCTAACGCCGCCGCACCATGCACCTGGTAGGCTGCGACCCACTGGCGCAGCGATGAAAAATCCACCTCGTGACGATGCGCGACCTCCCTATATCCCGCTTTCCCCGAACAGTAATCCTGTACCGCCGATAGCTTCGCTTGAACCGTGTACTGTCCCATGAGGCACCCCATCAGTTGTGTCCAACTTTTGGGGTGCAGACCAATTTAAGTGGACACCATTTTCAGCCTTTTTAAGCGGACGCCCATGCCACAAGAACGCCGTTCCTATTCCAAGTCCTTTAAGGCCCAGGTCATCGCCGAGTGCGCGCAGGCTGACACTTCGATTGCCAATGTCGCCTTGACCCACAACCTCAATGCAAACCTTGTCCATAAATGGATTCGGGTGCATGCGCAGAAAAACCTGGCACTGCAAACTGCCTTTATTCCGGTCAAGGCATTGTCTTCGACAGCGGCCCCTCAAGTTCTTCCGGCCACGATTCGAATCGAAGTACCTCATTCAAAAGGCGTAGTCGTGGTGATTTGGCCGGCAGAAAATGCAGCGGCATGTTCCGCTTTCCTGCGAGACCTGCTGCGATGATTCGTATCGATTCCATCTGGCTCGCCATCGAGCCCATGGACATGCGGGCCGGCACTGAAACCGCGCTGGCGCGAGTTGTCGCAGTGTTCGGTGCGGCGAAGCCGCACTGTGCTTATCTGTTCGCCAACCGCCGCGCCAATCGTATGAAAGTGTTGGTGCATGACGGCGTAGGGATTTGGCTTGCAGCCCGGCGCTTGAATAAAGGGCGCTTCTTTTGGCCAGGCGTGCGGCACGGCTCTGAAGTCGAGTTGGATGCCGAGCAACTTCAAGCCTTAGTGCTCGGTTTACCTTGGCAACGCGTCGGTTCCGGAGGAGCCATCACGGTGCTCTAACTCGCCTGCCATGGCCTACTTGCCAGCGCAATTGGCCCATCAGTCCATCGCCGCCCATAGCCCTCTCTGGCAAAATCGGCGGCATGACTTCGCATCCGAATCTCGATCAATTAAACCCTGAAGAACTGCGTGCTTTGGCTGCGCAGTTGATCCAGCGCGTCGAGACGATGGACAAGCAGATCAATCATCAAAAGTCGGTCAACGAGAAACTGGCCCACGAGATCGCGCTGCTCAAACGCTTCAAGTTTGCCAAGCGCAGCGAGCAGTTGAGCCCGGATCAAGCCAGCCTGCTCGACGACTTGATCGATACGGATATCGCCTCTATCGAAGCCGAACTTGAGGCGCTGCAACCGGCACCTATTGAAGCCAAAGTGCGCCAGCAACCCAAGCGCGCACAACTGCCACCGCAGTTTCCTCGCACGCTGATCCATCACGAACCGGACAACAGCCACTGCCAGTGCGGCTGCGCCCTCAAGCGCATCGGCGAAGATGCCAGCGAAAAGCTCGACTACACGCCCGGCGTGTTCACCGTCGAGCGCCACATCCGTGGAAAGTGGGCCTGCGAACAGTGCGAAACGCTGATCCAGGCGCCGGTACCGGCGCAGGTCATCGACAAAGGCATCCCGACAGCGGGCCTGCTGGCCCACATCATGGTGGCCAAGTTCGCCGACCATCTGCCGCTGTATCGCCAAGAGAAAATCTTTGGCCGCGCCGGGCTGCCCATCGCCCGTTCGACTTTGGCGCAGTGGGTGGGCAACTGCGGCGTGCAACTTCAACCGCTGGTTGATGCGCTGCGCGAAGTCGTGCTGACGCACGGCGTCGTCCACGCTGACGAAACGCCGGTACAAATGCTGATGCCTGGCGCGAAGAAAACTCATCGCGCCTACGTCTGGGCCTATGCCACCAGTCAGTTCTCCGATCTGGCGGCGGTCGTTTACGACTTCAGCCCGAGCCGTGCTGGCGAACATGCTCGAAATTTCCTCGGCCACTGGAACGGGAAGCTGGTCTGCGACGACTTCGCTGGCTACAAGGCAGGCTTTGAACCGGGCGTTACAGAAATCGGCTGCATGGCCCATGCACGCCGAAAGTTCTTCGACTTGCACGCGACCAACAAGAGCCAGATCGCCGAAAAAGCGCTGCACTACATCGCGGCTTTGTATGAAGTTGAACGAGAGGTACGCGAGCTGAAACCGGGTGTCCGGCAGCGAATACGACAGGAAAAAGCAGCACCGATCATCGACGCACTTCATACCTGGATGATCGCCCAGAGGCAGCTTGTGCCTGAGGGATCGGCCATCGCCAAGGCGCTGGATTACAGCCTCAAGCGCTGGATAGCGCTGACGCGCTATCTCAATGACGGTGCTGTGCCCATCGATAACAACTGGTGCGAGAATCAAATCCGGCCGTGGGCTCTTGGGCGCTCGAACTGGCTGTTCGCTGGCTCGTTACGTAGCGGTAAACGTGCGGCGGCGATCATGAGTTTGATCCAGTCGGCGCGGCTCAACGGGCATGATCCGTATGCGTACTTGAAGGATGTTCTTACACGCCTGCCGACCCAGCGGGCGAGCGAGATTACTCAGTTGCTGCCACACAGGTGGGCGCCCGTTTAATCGCGGAAGGTGTGTTGGGTTAGACTGTACTTACTTCATACAATTACGCGAATCTTATGCATCAGCTGCCTGAACTCGACGAGGTTAAAAAAGCGAAAATTCGCAGGCTGCTGACTGCGGGCATGATTTTTCCCGTCATGAATAACACCAAATGGGCTGAGCTGATCAAAGCAATGATTAACGCCCCGCAAATGAAGCCTGAGTTCAGATTGCACAGTGTCTTAGCTCCAAGCGATTACTGCACAGATTGGGATCGAGAATGGCATTACCACATCCATCCGGTAGCAGAAATTGAGTGGATCGAACTCAAAGCGGTTTCACTCGATTGGCTACTGTCCACGCTAAGAAAGCACAACCTTCCCTTCTCTCTAGAGGATGGGGTGCCACGCGTTTGGGGTTATACCAGACCTAGCATGCAGCCTCTTTGGGACTGAGTACCTGAGGTTTCGCCTAGCCGGCAAACTTATGCTAGATGACTTTGCCGGACGCATACCATGATGAAGCCGAGAAGCTCATTTATTCCTCTGGATCCAGCCGATCAACATAAAGGCGAGCCCTGGAATAAGCAGCCCGGGCGCCATGTAACTGAAGGTCGCTTCGTTCAACAGACCGGTCAGGCCAAAGCAGAATCCGCAGATTGCCAGCGGGATCCCGGTCAGAAACATCGGATTTCGAAACGCCTTATCCATAGCACTCTATCCTTAAATACTTCGCTCTTGACTATAACGCCTGCCGTTGGACGGTGGTAAATGCCAAACACCAGTGTCTAGTCCTGAAATAGGTTTACACCTGTTTCACCCCAACGCCCGATGCATCGCATCGGGCGTTTTGTATTTCAAAGACAGGTGCGGACGCTCGCGGTTGTAGATCGATACCGACTCACTCACCATCTTCTTCGCCTGCGTTAAATCCTGTGGTCTCTGGAGCAAAAGCTCTGTCTTCAATATCCCATTGACGCGCTCTGCCAGGGCGTTTTGATAACAGTCATAGCCGTCCGTCATCGAACACCTGATGCCGTGTTTCGCGTGCAGCGCCTGGTACATTCCCGAGCAGTACTGGCTGCCTCTGTCCGAGTGATGGATCAGCGGCTGCACGGTTTGACGCTGACTCACTGCTCGACGCAGCGCATGCGCTACCGACTTGGTGTGCAGGCTTTCATGGACGTGATAGCCCACGATCTTTCGCGAAAAAGCATCCGTCACAAGGCTCAGATAGGCCACACCTTCCTGAGTGGGCAGATAGGTGATGTCAGCCACCCAGACTTGTTCCGGGCCGCTTGGAACAACCTGATCAGGCCCCGGTTTGAGCAGGTTCGGATGGCGCCGAAAGCGATGATGGCTGTCAGTCGTCTTGTGATACGCCCGCTTGCGGGCCACCAATAAACGCCGTTCGCGCAGAATTGAAAACAGGCGATCTCGACCCACTTGCAGCTCAAGCTGCGGTTGGCACTGCAGCAGGTAATGCAGCTTTCGGGTGCCCAGTCGCGGCTGCCGCTGACGTTTTTGCTCAACAAAGTCGGCAACCTTCTGATCCAGAACGAGACGAGCAGCATCGGCGCGATTGCGTTTGTAGTAAGCCTGGCGGCTTATCCCCATGAACTGGCAAGCCCTGCTGATGCTCAGGTTTTGGATTCGTTTTTGCGCGAGGACTTGCCGTGACGCTTTTTTACGACAGAGAGACCGTAGTCATTTTTCAAGACATCCACGACAGCCTCGAAAAACTGCGCTTTCTGATTGGACAGCGCCAACTGTTCTTCAAGCTCTTTGATGCGTTGCTCTGGCGTTAATGGTCGGTTTTTGTCGGGCATAGACCCCATCCTCGGCGAGCCAATGTATGTGCCTGGGCTCCAATCCTGCCGACCGTGTTTGCGCAACCACGTTAGAACGGTCGTTTTGCCTTGAATCCCATAGCGCTCCTGAGCCTCTTTATAACTCAGCTCGCCTTTTTCGACCTGGTCGACGACCGACAATTTAAAGGTCAGCGTGTAGTCTCGCTGACTACGCCTTTTTCCTGCTTCCATTACGCCCTCCTGAAAATAGATCAGAAGGTGTAAACCTTATTCAGGACGGGACATCTCCGGCGTCCTGCCTACCGAACACAACCAAAAACTCAACAGCTCGTCGCCTCACCCTCGCCCACGTCGCACGCCTCGATTACTGTATATCCAAACAGTACCAATAAGGCATGACCGTGGCCCCCCTCGAAATTGAAGACACCAGCGACTGGCTTGGCTCACCCACTGAGCTGGAAACCTGCCGTCAGTTCCTGCGCATGACTGAGAACGAGGTGCAGGAACTGACCCTGCAATTGCGCAAGGCCCGCGAAGACATCTTCGGCCTGGTGCAAATGCACGCTGATGCCACCAAAGAATGTGGGGCGCTGCGTGCCGAACTGTTGAAGGCCAAAGCCGACCTCGCAGATTCAAACCGCAGAGCCACCGATATAGAGACGAAAAGCGACTGGGAGCTGATGGCCAACAGCAGGCACATCAGTGAACTCACCCTCAGGATTCGCAAACTCACCGGCGAGAAACCGTTCGATAGCCCTTTCCCCCATCAGCGAGACACCTCCCTCACGTAAGCCTGGCATGCGGACAGCGCTATCAGTCCTTGGTCGCCGGCATCGGTGATGGCGATAATTCGTTGAGCATGCGCTGGGTCAAGTTGGGCACGCGCTCTTCCATGAACCACGCCGCCGGCGGCGGTACCGGTTGGCACTGAGCAACCACCGGCTGGATCCTCGGCAAGGATGACTGACAGCCGCAGATCAGAAGTAGCCAGACGATCGCGCAGGCGATCCTGCTTCGTTTGAGCATCGCTAAGTTCCTTGTAATGGGTTTGTTCGCTGGCAGCCAGACGCTGCTCGAGCGCCAGGCGCTTGTCCTGATCGATGCGCACCTGGGCGGCAGCCGCCTTGCTGATAGCGTCCAGGTCGTACTGATGTAGGCCGGCCTGCTCGGCGAGCTGCTTGCCGTAGCGCCAGTCCTGAATCCTCCAGACACCACCAGCAGTCAGCAGCAATAGCGCCACCAACTTCCATGCCGCGGGACTCATGGCACATCCTTAAAGAAAACGTGGTGGCCAAGCTTCAGTGTTTGTTTCGCTCCCACAGTCCAGGTCGGAGCCTTCGGCATGGTGGTCGCGTAATAGTGAGTTGCTCCATCGGTAGGATCGGGCTCGGCACCGGACATCACCACGTCGGCGGCCTTTTGCGCCCGGGCGAACTCAGCGGCAGGGATCGGCCTGCTCCCACAGAGGTACAAGTAGTTTGGATCGTTTTTGTTCCAGCAGCTGAATTGGTACGGCTTCAGGCACACACCGGCATAGCCCTCTCCCCACCACGACTTAGCCTTGCCATCGCTCACGCGGTTTCGGATGGTCCAAGCGACGGCGATCTGACCTGCCAGTGTTTCCCCACGCGCCTCACCCCACAGCGTGCGGGCGAGGACGTCCAGGTCTTTGTCAGTTGCAGCCATCACTTTTCTCCAGGCAAAAAAATACCCGCTCAATGGCGGGCGCGTTGCGCAATTGATGGGCGGCAGCCAGCGCCGTTGCCCGTTCTGTTAAATCCGAATTGCTGTAGAATCCCGCGAAATTTAGGAGGGCATTATGCCAACAGCGGCCAATAGATCAGGAGCGATTCCAGCATTAACCGGACTTCGGTTTGTGGCGGCGCTTATGGTGTTTTTTTCGCACTACCCGATTCAAGGCACGACGGGCTGGATTAAGACTTTTCAACTTTCTGGATATTCGGGGGTTACATTCTTTTTCATACTTTCTGGTTTTATGCTCACGTACAACTATCTTCCTTCGCTTGAAAGCTCAGCAATTAAATATACGCCGAGATACTTATTATCGCGTTTCGCAAGAGTTTATCCATTGTATGCGATATGCGTTTTATATGCTTGGGCTACCACAGATTCAGCCGGGCTATTAATAAAGCATTTGCTTCTAGCTCAGGCATGGTACGGGGACGTGGATATCGCGATGGGGTTGAATGGCCCAGGATGGAGTATAAGCGTAGAAGCGTTACTGTACTTGGCTTTCCCTCTCTTGATTCCAGCGCTGTCGACATTGGGAATTACTTCAGACAAGCCAAGGCTCCTTATATTCGCCGCACTGGTAATGGCCTCTATATTCGGGCTGGCGTGCTATTTCTGGATTTCGGGCCTTGGCGAGTTGTCAGCCTATAACCCAAGCTCCGCGCACCGATGGCTTTACCGCACTCCGGTAACGCGACTTCTTGATTTCTGCCTTGGAATATCTGCAGCAGTTTTTTACATTAGATTCGCAACGGTTAGCGAATTTACATACCGAGCATGGAGCGTAACTCTTGTCATATCCCTAGCGACTTTGATTTTTCTCATGGGTTGGAGGGTCAATTATCTATCGCCATTTGGATGGGATGCGTCCTACGCCCCGATATTTACACTGGTGATTCTAGGCATAGCAATGACACAGGGATCGACTGCAGATAAGGCTCTATCAGCTAAATTTATGGTATTGCTTGGCGAGTCGTCTTATGCGTTTTATCTAATACATACATTGGTTAGAGATCTATACCCAGAATCAACAAGTTTCAACATATTTCAATCACTAATTACGCAAGCATATTTTCTATTACTAGTGATAGCGCTATCAATTGCCGCTCACATTTTGGTTGAGAAACCAGCAAGAGGATTTATCTTGAGAGGTCTACATCAGAGCGGCGAAAGGCATCCGAAGGCGATCTAGGGAATATCTGGCCAAGCCGGATCGGCGACAGTCAGGTCAACCAACTGAAGATCCCGGTAATAGGCTTGCCACGCCTTTGCTTTTAAGGTCTCGTCGTCAGTGGCATTGCCGAGATTGGTAGCCAAGAAGTACGGAATCATTGCTTGCGAGGCTTGAGTGTTGAGCGCGGATCGAGTCGCGGCGTTGATGACCGAATAGTCAATTGGCGGGATGACGACCGGGGTAAATATCGAACCGTCATAGGTCCAGCCTTCGACTGGGATTGGATCAAGATCGGTAATATCCACAAGTGATAATACGAACTCAGGCGTGTACCGCTCTTCGATCGGTATCTCCAAGCCGATGCGACTCGGATCTCCATCTGACCAATTTGGCGACTCAGCTTCGTAGGTGAGTGGTTGGATAATTTCCACCAAAAACCCGTTAAACACTCGCGCATAAATCTTCATCATGCAAACTCCCAAATCTCAACAACGCCAGCGACACCATTGCCACCAGCAAGCCCCCCGGCGCCGGCCGACAACTCGACTGCGCCACCGCCACCGGCGCCCGGACCTGTGCCTATTGCACCTGTACCCCGAACAGAACCTCTAGCATTTCCCCCGGCGCCAAACGGAGAGCTTCCGCCTCGCCCAGAAGTAATGCCGGAGAGTCCTACGCATGTTGCGCCACCACCACTCAATCCGGCAGAGTTGATTATATTGCCGCCGGTCGCCGGAGCGCTGTTGCCACCCTCCCCGAGAAGCCATGGTGGCGTAAGGTTCTGTCCAGCCGAGCCTCCAGATCCACCGGGCGCGCTAATGACAGGGCCGAAAGAAGTCGTTCCCCCGGCACCGCCAGCAGCTCCGACTGCGCCAACACCACCCGCCCCGACAGTTATCGTTTGACCGGTCAACGAGGAAATAGGGTAATAACCTTCTGCATATGCACCGGCAGAACCACCAATGCCTGCACTTGTACTGCCTGTCGCAGTCGAGACAATGCCACCACCACCAGCACCACCGCCAGCCTGAGCACGAACAAAGCAGTTCTTTGTCCCAGTAGTTTCGGTGTATGCAGTGGTTGTGCTGATCAGGCGGATAGCCAACAGACGCCCAGGAGTCGCCTTTTTCAATGAATCTAATAGGTCGGCCGCCCGCCCCTTGGTTGGCGCCACGCCAGACGCCGCCAAACTATCCATCGGCGCCTTCGATCCGAAGTAAACAGCACGGGGCCTGGCGACCGACCCCACGCTGGATTATGGCTTAGGCGAAGATGGCTCCGCTTTTGGGCGATTGCGAAAACGCCTCATCAGCTTTTTGGCTTTTCCAATCGCCTCGTCCTTCGTGCCAAACAACTCAGACTTCACGCCGGTCGGCCCGATGATCAGATAGCCGATCACTTTTTTCCCTCCCTTCCCGTCAGGCTCGGTGACTTCGTGAATCGTGAAGTGCCCAACCTTATCAATGCTCTCACTGACTTCTGAAATACCTACTTTTTCCTCTACGGCGTAATGCCGACCAGCGTTTTAAACCATTTCCAACTTTTTATCACGCCAGCCGGCGAGGATCCCCTATGTCCGCACAACAGAAATTCCCCCAGATCAACTCTTGCCAACTGAGCATGGGACTGCCGTTAGAAAAAGAGCTGGTGGTGGATCTGTTCGCCGGGGGGGTGGTGGGGGGGGTGGCGCCAGCACCGGGATTGCCCGGGCGCACCGGGAGCCGGATGTCGCGGTAAACCACAAACCGATTGCCCTGGCCGTGCACCGCGCTAAGAGGGTGTAGATAATTATCTACACCCTCTTAGCCTCTCGTTGGCGGCCCAGCGTAGCAGAACTCGCGATACGAATTACGAACCGTTGTCCGAGCACAAGACCTTCGCTGCGCCATGTGTACTGATCAGTTGTGACAGCACTTCAATCACTCTCCCCAAACGGATCGAGCCGACAACGTCGATCGACAGACTTTCCCGCGTGAATTCATCGACAACAGCCAAAATTTTCAGCTGCTAGTTACATTACAGCATCCGGATAATTTGTTCCTCGTTGAAGCGCTTATTCCTCTGCAAGTCCTTTCTCTCGCAAAACTAAATGACTCACATAGCCGAGTTGCTACAAATTACGTGACCAGGTCAACAATAGTCTAAGAAGAAGGTGCGGAAACCCTGTACAACAGCAATCGAACCGCACTCCCATCAATGCAATCAAAAACCTCACCAATACAATCACATAACAACTCAGACAAGCCCGCGCACACCGGAATAAAAACAAATCGGGCCACTATTGTCTAATCGGCTGCGTTTTCAACCAATCAATATGATATCCATCAAGATCTTCTTTATTTATTATTTTTGGCACATCTATCGATTCGCCGTTGAAGTAAACAATATTCACATCAGCGTAGGGTGTAACGGTTTTATCATAAAGCAATCTGGCATTTTCTACCCCTTCATCCGTAAATTTCGTTTTCGATAATTCGCTAGGAGAGTTTGCGGGAGGCGCATATTTTACCAATAACCGGGAAGTGGTTTTATTCTTATCGAGTATCATCGGGGAGTACGCGGGCATAATCTGATCCCCACCCTTGTAACCCAGCACAGGATTCTTGACTATAACCAAATAGCTCATGCGATCAACCTGGCCTTCGTTAAGCTCTCTTAAAAGCGCGGCCAAATTACGGTCATACTTACTAGTGAGGGTCATTGCGTGATTCAAACCAAACCCCACAAAAATTACAACAGTAGCAAAGACCAAAAACCCTACTGTCAACAGGTACCTCCTTAGAAGTTGACCGCCGACTATAACGACCAAGGTCATCAAAAACAGCGGTTGCCACACCTGCATTACAAATATGGATCGGCTTCCTGGCCCCCAAGTTGGGCTGCCCGCCTCAATCAAGACAGTTGGAACTCCGATCGCCATAAGCAAAACGAGAGCCCACAGCACCGGCACATTCTCTACGCTTGGCGTAGCGGCACGTATGGCGAACACAAGGATAGTCACCGCTAGCGCCAGCGATATTGCGATCAAAATAAACATTGTAGTTGGAGGAAACTCAGCCAGCGCCAGAGCAAGCAAACCGTAATTATAAGGAGGGATAAAAAATAATTGTATGCTAGTTATCGACTTAACCAAAGCATCGCCAAGACTTAAAGAAAAAGAACTCGATATAGGCCCCAGGTAATACATCCATATTTTTGTATAGGCCAGAAGCATCGCAAAAAACAACGCGCCGTCGATAAGCGCATACAACAACCTCTTGCGACCAGAAGCCTTCAAACGAAAAAAACAAACCAACGGGACAGCAATTATGGCCCCAGATTGAATTGTGTATGTAGCCAGGGCGACAAGATAACAAAGCAGTGCCACTGCAAACTGTCGCCAGTTATTACGCCCCTCATCCACAAATTTAACGTAAGCATTTATCGCAAGCAGCGTGAATATAAGCGCAATGATCATCGCCCGATCAACATGATCGGACCTAGAGGATAAGCTCCAAAACAAGACCAACAACGCCGTCAGCAATGAAAAAAGCTTAGCCTCTCTCCGCGCAAGTCGATCTAACGTTGAAAAGGTTACAACTGCCGCAAGGGGATACACAACAAGAGAAATAGCATGCAACCCCCAATCAGAAAAATGAATGATAGGAGAGGCAAGAATCCACCATAACGCTGCTGCCGGATTTCGGTGGTCGAGGCTCCAGAATGCTTTAAAGATATCGACTGGGGATCCCGCATTGAGCAGATATAACCAGTTTAAGTCCTCCCCGCTCGGCAATATTTGATAGCCTACTCCGACGCCAGCCACTTGGAGAACCCCCATCAGGGTCAAATATGCAACGTAGACCGCGAAAATCGTTACGACACAGTTTAAATATTTATCATTTTGCAGCATGGTTGCCTTCGTTTGTAAGAAGTGGCGCCGGGAGCCGAAGGCCGGGACGGCATCAAAATATAATTTCGCTAGTACTCAGATGTAATTGTATCAATATTAAGAGGGTGTACACAAAATAAACTAAACACAGTGCTCCCTCTGCCTGGATGGCCATGAAGTTATACCTCGAACCGGACGCCCTCCCGCGATTGCTGCAGAGCAGTACCCACTGCTGGTCAAGCTTGCACACACTCATCCCTTCTCCAACCAAGCTGAATTAGCCGATGCATTCCACGCTGCAACGGGCATCACCGCTCATCCCGACACGTTTGCAAAGGCTTTGAAGCTGGCTGGAATCACGCGCGTGAAGTAGCGTGCCAAGGGCAGATTTGTTTCAGCCGAACCTCGCAAGTCCTATGGCTACAATGAGACGCACCGACGCCAGTTGCCGGAGCAACGCTATTCCAGCTGCCTGACTGATGCTGAATGGGCGCTAGTTGCCGATCTACTTGAAGCTCAGGGCGGTCGGGGTGTACCACCACGTCTTTCTCGACGGACGCTGCTCGAAGCCTGCTGCTATGTCGTGCGTAAAGGCTGCTCCTGGCGCATGCTGCCGCACGACTTTCCTCACTGGGACAATGTCTACAAGACCTTCCGCCAGTGGAGTCTCCAGGGTAAATCAGAGCAAATGCATGATCGCTTACGCGCGCAATGGCGGGATAGGGAAGATCGCGATGCCGCTCCGTCAGCGGCTATCTTGGATTCGCAATCGACCCGCAGTTCTCCCCAGGGAAGGTACAGTGGCTTGCTCCGTACAAGGTCGACGGCGAATTGGTATTGGCGTTCTGGTGTCGGATGGAGAATCCACTGTCTGAAGCGGAAGAACGGGGCAAGCTGATTGCCTACGGCCGCAGCCGAGGACTCGATGAGGCATCGACGCTTTGCAGTCGTATGGCCTACGACACCTACTACCCGGCCGGCAGCCGCGTCAAGCACTTCATTCCGAAGGCGCTGGAGCAGCAGGGCAACCTGCTAATCAAGGCAGCAAACGCAATCGCAGATCTGCCGGATGGGCCGTACGAACGGTTCAAAGCCCGCCAGCAGAAGAAAGCGGAAAAGTCAGCAGCTGCCTGACATCCCGCAGTAACTCCCTCCCCCTTCAAAGTCAGCCGCTATAGCGGCAAAGGACAGGTATTGCCCAATGGAAAAGACAGCCAATGAAAAGTGGTCAATCAATGGCGAGAACGGTTCGTGGGATTACAACAGCCTCAACGATCTGATCCGCGATAACTAAGGCAGTGCCGGTGACGGCACAAGCTTTGGACCTGGCCTCGGAAACGGCTTAGCTATCGGCGACACGATCTATCGCGGGAACGAATGCAAGGACGATCCGGCCGGCTTCCTGCCTGATGCAACCCAGATCACCGAAATCATGTGGGACAACGCCGCATCCAGTGATGCTGGCGAGTGGGTCGAAGACTACCCATCCATAGACAAGTCAGCATTGATTGATCTTGAGGCAGCGCTTGAGCCGCTCAAGGCTTGGGCTCGCAAGTACTGCCAGCCTGATTTTTTCACGGTGAAGAACATCGCCCAGTACACAGTTACAGCTGAGGATGTCAGAAACGTCGATCGGCAGGTGACGCCATGATCGCCCTCGCCTGGTTCGCCTACGTGTACTACTACAAGGGGCCGCGATGATGATCGTCAAAATCGCATTTGATCCCGCCAATCTGAAAGCTGATGACGAGGCTTGGCCAGCCTTCAATGCCGGCGGCCTCACTCTCAAGATCTGGGCGCTGTACAAAAAACACTTCGTCACCTCTCAACACTTCCGCGAATCCTTAGTACAGATGGCCGAGCTGTTTGAGCGAATGCTCGACATCGATGACCACGAAGTTCGGCCATACATGAACATCGACGATGTTCATGGGTTACCTCGGTGCCTGCGGCATCTACGGAACAGTGGTCGGGCCGCGCCATAAAGAAATGTCCGAGTGGGTGGTCAGGTACTGGGACTATTTCAATCTATCTACCCAGCGTTCGGTGACGCTCCAGTTCAAGGTTGTGAAAGAAGTCGATGAGACTCTGACGGTCTGCGGCTTCGGCCCGGCCACCACCGTTTAACCCCTACCCCACATAAGAGCCTGCCGGTATACGGCGGGCGAGGAATCGTCATGCCTGAACGAATCCCATGCTCGCAATATGACGAGCGCCATAACCGATGCAGCAGTGGCTTTCCACGCATCCATCCGACCTGCTGGGGCGGGCCTGCTAGCTTTCACGCATGTGGCACTCAGACCAGCGCACCGATGTGCATGCACGAAGATCTGCCTCCCCACATGCTTCGCGAGAACGGTCTTCCCCTTGGTTGGCCAGCACAATAAACACCTTCTGCCGCCACGCGGCGCGGAGCATCATCATGGCCAAAGTCATTGCCCAAATTACCGCCAGGCTGCCGCGCCTCATGGAGGCCGGCGAATACAGAAAGCTGCGCTACGCCGGCGGCAAGCCGAGCCTGCAGCAATTGAAAAAATGGATTGAGGAAGGCGAAGTGGTGGGAGAGGTAAAAGGCGGGATGTATTTCGTGGATCTGCAAGCGGCCGTGATGGGATCGAATGATCCCCTGCTCGCCAAGATGATGGAGGTGGGGTGATGGCTCCCCCACGTGAAAGGACCGTTAAAAATCGTCATCTCCCCGCAAACCTGTACCCGAACGGGAAATACTGGCAGTACAAAAACCCGATCACCGGCAAAAAGACCAGCATCAACAAGTCTATGGCGGAGGCCATCAAGCTGGCCAACGCCGCCAATGTGAAGCTGCTCCCGCTGCTGGCCGATGACGGGTCATTGCTGGCCATGATCACCGGTGACGCCGCGCCGAAGTTTACTCGCTGCCTGGAGCGATTCGAGGATGAATGGCTGACTACCAGGTCTTACGCCGCCAGCACGCTGAAGGAAATCAAATTCAAGCTGGCCCGGTACCGCGAGGACCTGGGCGATTTGATGATGGGCCAGCTGGATGTGCTGACGGTGGCCGAGTACTTGGATGGCTTCGAGAACAACGCCTACACCAAGCACCGGGGCCTGCTGGTTCAGGTGTTCGCGTTCGCCGTGGCCAAGGGCCTGTGCGAGCGTAACTCAGCGGAGCTTACCCTAGTCAAAAAGGAAGCCGAGAAGAAGCGTCAGCGCCACACGGCCGAGGGATTGAACAAGATTTTGGAGTATGTCGGGACGCCGATCTGGCTGAAACGAGCCATCTGGCTGGGTTGCTGAGTCTTCAGCGGCGGGAAGATATCGTGGTGTGGCCGAAATCGGCCGTAGACCTCGAGCAGAACACCATCAAGGTATCGCCCGGGAAGACGCAAAACTACGAAAAGCCCGCGCACTTGGAGATCGTCATGGGCCAGGCGCTGAGGGAGGTGGTGATGGAGTGCATGAAGTCGCCGGTCGTCTGCCCCTACCTGATCCACTACTCGCCAAAGGCGCGCAAGCGTTCGCAGCTGGTCGCCAAGCTACACTAGGGAATGCGGTGACAGCCGATTATCTGACCAAGTCTTTCGCCCAGGCTCGGGACGATTCACAAGCTTACGCCGACATACCGGTGCGCGAGCGCCCTACTTTCCATGAGATCCGAGCACTCGGCGCCTGGCTGTACGATCAGCAGGGTTTCGACCAGGAATACATCCAGGGATTGATGGGGCATGCGGATGTGAAGATGACCGAGCACTACCAGGCAGGGCACGGCGATGACGCGGTGGTTTATATGAAGGTCAAAGCCGACCTGAAAGTGTAGCCCGGTGGTCGTTTGCCCAAAATATTCCCAAAGTTTGCCCAAAGGCAGAAAGCAAAAAGGGGTCACCGTTTCCGGTGACCCCTCTAGACCGCCCAGCAGAGCGGATTTTGTTTGGTAGGCGCGATTGGACTCGAACCAACGACCCCCACCATGTCAAGGTGGTGCTCTAACCAACTGAGCTACGTGCCTGCTGTGAGGCGGCATTCTACGGAATTCCGGAGGGGTGTCAACACCTTTTTTCGAGCTAACCCTATGAATATGCAAAATATTTAATTTCGCGGCGGTTAAGAAGATTTTCCGGTGGCTGGCGGTCGATTTTTAACTCGGGTAGGATCGATGCACTCGTAAAATATATTAAACAGAGGCAGCCGGATGGCGAACACCCCCTACCCCGAATCCTATTACGCCGCGTCGGCCAATGCGGTTCCGCAGCGTCCGGCCTTGCAGGATGACGTAGAGACTGATGTCTGTGTGATCGGCGCCGGCTACACCGGGCTGTCCTCTGCCCTGTTTCTGCTGGAGAACGGTTTTAAAGTCACGGTGCTGGAAGCCGCCAAGGTGGGCTTCGGCGCGTCGGGCCGAAACGGTGGCCAGATCGTTAACAGTTATAGCCGTGACATTGATGTGATCGAGCGCAGTGTCGGTCCCAAGCAGGCTCAGTTGCTGGGGCAAATGGCGTTTGAGGGCGGACGGATCATTCGTGAGCGGGTCGCCAAATATAATATCCAGTGCGACTTGAAGGACGGCGGCGTATTCGCTGCCATTACCGCCAAGCAGATGGGGCATCTGGAATCGCAGAAGCGCCTCTGGGAGCGTTTTGGTCATACGCAGCTGGAGTTGCTGGACCAAAAGCGCATTCGTGAAGTAGTGGCTTGCGATCAATACGTCGGCGGCATGCTCGACATGAGCGGCGGGCACATTCACCCACTCAACCTGGCGTTGGGCGAAGCGGCGGCGGTCGAGTCGCTGGGCGGCACGATTTATGAGCAGTCGCCGGCGGTGCGCATCGAGCGCGGTGCGAATCCGGTGGTACACACGCCACAGGGCAAGGTCAGGGCCAAGTTCATTATCGTTGCCGGCAATGCTTATCTCGGTAATCTGGTGCCGGAGCTGGCGGCCAAGTCGATGCCCTGCGGGACTCAGGTCATCACCACCGAACCTTTGGGCGATGAGTTGGCCAAGCGCCTGCTGCCGCAGGATTACTGCGTCGAGGATTGCAATTACCTGCTCGATTACTATCGACTGACCGGCGACAAGCGTCTGGTCTTCGGCGGCGGTGTGGTCTATGGAGCGCGGGATCCGGCGAACATCGAAGCGATCATCCGGCCGAAGATGCTCAAGGCGTTCCCTGAGCTCAAGGACGTGAAGATTGACTACGCCTGGACCGGCAATTTCCTGCTGACCCTGTCGCGCCTTCCCCAGGTGGGACGGATCGGCGACAACATCTACTATTCCCAGGGTTGCAGCGGCCACGGCGTGACGTACACGCATTTGGCGGGCAAGGTACTGGCCGAAGCGTTGCGTGGCCAGGCCGAGCGTTTCGACGCGTTTGCCGATCTGCCGCACTACCCGTTCCCCGGCGGACAATTGCTGCGCACACCGTTTGCCGCGTTGGGCGCGTGGTATTACGGGTTGCGGGACAAGTTCGGGTACTGACCGACACAACAACGATTTTGTGGGAGCGAGCCTGCTCGCGATGAGGCCGTCACATTCAACATCAATGCTGCCTGCCAGTCCGCTATCGCGAGCAGGCTCGCTCCCACAGGGGGATGGTGTTTAGAGTCGATCCCGCGCGATGCCGCTGCGGATTCGCAGGATGTCGGCGAGCACCGCGAGAGCAATTTCCGCTGGCGTCTTGCTACCCAGGTTCAGCCCGATGGGCGCATGAATCCGCGCCAACTCCGCGTCTCCCAGACCACCGATCCTGCTCAACCGCTCGAAGCGCTTTTGCGAGGTCTGCATTGAACCCATCACGCCGATATAAAACGCTTCCGTGCGCACGGCTTCCATCATCGCCAGATCGTCGATGCGTGGATCGTGAGTCAAGGCCACCACCGCGGTGTCGCTGTGGCAGCCGCCGTCAGCAATGAACACCGAAGGCAATTGACGACGAATCTCGACGTTTTCCAGCACGACACCTTCCAGTACTTCATCGCGCGGATCACAGAGAATCACTTCGAACCCCAGGCCAACCGCAAACTCCGCACACGCCTGAGCGACGCTGGAATACCCCGCCAACAGCAAACGCTGAGCCGCGCCGATCCGCACGCGCACCCGGTCAATCTCACGTTCGATGCGCACGCCCTGTTCGCGATCAATAAACAGACTGCGCGCACCGCTGGCCAGATCGACCTCGCGGATCAGCCGACGCTGGCCCAGCAACGCCGACTCCAGTTCCCGCAGATGAGCCTGAACCTCGCACTCGGACTCAAGCTTCTCCACCAGCACATCGAGTACGCCGCCGCAGGGCAAACTCACACGGGAACGCGGATCATCACCTTCGCCATAACGAACGACGCTGACCGCATCAAGAAACGCCCCCTCAGCGACGCGTTCAAGAAAGTCCTCCTCGACGCAGCCGCCGGACAGCGAGCCGATCCAATGTCCGTCGGTGTTCACCGCCAGCAATGAGCCCGGCGCACGCGGTGCCGAGCCATAGGTGGCGAGCACCGTGCACAGCCAGATACGCCGGCCAGCCATCGACCATTCCAGCGCCCGTCGCACGACTTGCAGATCGAGATGCTGCATGTCAGTGCGCCTGGTGCTCGAGCGGCGGTGCATCGGCCCGCAAGGTCTGCACGCCCTTCACCGCGAGATCACCCGACTGACCACCCCAACCCTGACGCAGGTAGTTCAGCAGATCGGTGAGTTGCTCGTGGCTGAGTTTTTCGGCGAAACCCGGCATCGGTTGCATGTGTTCGAACCCGGCAAATTTCTGCTCACCGATACCGTCGTCAATCACCCGCACCAGGTTGCGCGGATCTTCCAGGCGCAGCGTGGTGTTGCCGCGCATGGCCACGGCGATGTGCGGTTTGCCTTCGCCACCAACCGCGTGGCAACCGGCGCAGACGTTCAGGTAATCCTGACGACCGCGCTGGGCGCTGGCGCTGAGTTTGTCCAGTGGCACGTCGGTCAGCACCTTCGCCGCCGGCGGTTGATCGCCGAGCAGGAAGGTCGCCATCGCCGCCAGGTCCGGGTCATTGAGGCCTTGGGTGCTGTTGTGGAACACCGGGAACATCTCGTTGAACATCGTGCCCTGGGCGCTCATGCCGTGCTTGAGGAATGAGCTCAGGTCCTGAGGATTCCAGCCGCGAGCGGCCAGGTCATTGGCCAGCAAGCTCGGCGCCAGGTAGCCGTTGAGCAGGCCGCCAGTCATGCGTTTGTCCTGCTGCATCGCACCCGGCAAACCGCGCGGCGTGTGGCATTCGCCGCAGTGACCGAGCACGTCGACCATGTACTGGCCACGTTTCCAGGCTTCGCTTTTGCCTTCGGCCGGTTCCAGCTTCACGTCCTTGCCGTAGAGCATGTCCCAGCCCATCAAGCCCAGGCGCACGTTGAACGGGAAGCTCAGGCTGGTGACCGGCGCCGCACGTTCGATGGGCTCGACGGTTTTCAGGTAGGCGTGAATCGCGTCGGAATCGGCGCGCGGCATCAGGTGATACGAGGTGTAGGGCATCGCCGGATACAGGTTCGCGCCATCGCGACGCTTGCCTTCGGTGAGCGCGGCGAAGAATTCGTCATCGGTGTACAAACCGATGCCGTGCTCTTTGCTTGGTGTGATGTTGGTGCCGTAGATCGTGCCGAACGGCGAAACGATCGGCAGACCGCCCGCGTAAGGCGCGCCACCCGGTGCGGTGTGGCAGGCCATGCAGTCAGCGGCACGAGCGAGATAGGCACCGCGCACAACTTGATCATCCGCATGAGCCAGCAATACAGGCGCAGCCAGACCAACCGCCAACGCCAGGCGGGAAAGTAGATGCTTCATCATTAACCCTCCTTGACCAGGCCGAGATCGGTCAGCACGTTGCGCGTCGCGCTGTAATAACGCACGTAACCAGTGCAGCGGCAGATGTGGTGACCGAGACTGTCCTCGATGACTTTTTCCAACTGGCTTTTGACGATGGGCTGGCGCTGCAGCTTCTCCACCAACACCGTCGCGGCATTCACGAAACCCGGTGCGCAGTAGCTGCACTGGAAAGCGAATTCATCAACGAAGCGCTGCTGGATCGGATTGAGTTCGGTGACCTGTCCCTGCTCGTCGCGGGTCGCGTGGCCTTCGATGGTCCGCACCTTTTTACCTTCGAAATAGTGCGCGCCGGTGATGCAGGTGCGCACTTCTTCGCTGGTGCCGTCCGGGTTGTCGACGATCACCACGCAGGCGTGGCAGATGCCCTGGCCGCAGCCCAGGCGCGAGCCGGTGAGGTTTTTGTATTCGTGCAGGTAGTCGATCATCGGCAGGTCATCAGGGATGTCCACCGGGCCGACGGATTGACCGTTGAGGGTCAGTTGAAGCGGACGGTTAGGCATTGAGGGCCTCCTTGATGCGGGCAGAAGTGATAGGCAGGTCGCGGACCCGTTTACCGATGGCGTGGGCCACGGCGTTACCAATGGCGCCGACCACCGGGATCATCACCACTTCGGCAATGCCCTTCGATGGATCGCTCGGCGACAGCGGCGGCAGGATCTCGGCCGTTTGCTTCCAGACCGCAACGTGGCGCGCCATCGGCAAGCGGTAGCGGTTGAAGTTCCAGTCGCCCTCCCCCGGCCCGCCTTCGTACAGCGGCATCTCTTCCATCAACGCATGGCCGATACCCATGGCGATCCCGCCTTCGAGCTGGCCCTTGACCAGTTCTTCCACCAGCACCCGCCCGCACTCGACCCACGAGTGATGGTTGAGCACCTGGACTTCGGCCGAACCCTTGTTCACTTTCAATTCCACTAGCGTCGCGACCGGGCTGTAGTAAGTCACCGCCGCGTTGTTCAACTGAGTGTCCGGGTAATGGATGTTCTGGCGGTCGAGCAGGTGGAAACCGGCGCTGTTCATCTGCGCCTTTTTCACGCTCGGAGCGCCGTCGCCGTACTTCACCGCCAGACCATCGAGCGGCAGACGTTCACGCACGCCGTCGATGCTGAACTCGGCCTCGGCCCAGCTCCAGCGGTTGAAACCGTGCACCGTCGCGCCGGTCACCAGGCCTTTATCGTGAGCGTGTTTGGCCAGTTGTTCGAAGCTCAGCGGCTGCATGCCGTTGGCGGTGAGTCGGCCGTCGACCCAATGCGCGTCTTCGCGTCGCACCACGTACGGATTGGCTTGGCCGCCGTAAGGGCCCTGGCCCCAGATCTGCAATGCCGCTGGCCACAAACCGTGATTGAACAGCACGCGCGCCGCTTCACGGGTGGCGTGGCTGAAGTAGTACGCGGAGTTGGTCGCCGACGAAGCCGAAGCGAGCTTGCCGACCCAGCGCGGGTTGCGCAGGAAATTGTCCTGCTCGACCTGGCTCATGATGTACGGGTTGCCGCCGGTGATCAGCTGCAACTCTTTCCATTCGGTCTCGCCGGTCTTCACTTCAGTCGCCGGAACGCCGAGGAAATCAGCCACGACCAAGGCTTGCGAGGTGGACATGCCGGTGCCGATTTCGATACCGATGTGGCGCAGGGTGATGTGCCCATCAGCGGTGAACTCGATGCTGGCCATCGGCGCTTCGGAACCGGTGCCGAAGTCTTTCTGGCAGATGGCGAAACCAACGCCGTACCAGTTATCCGGGTCTGCGGCTTCGCGTTGTTTCTTGATCGCGTCGCGGTTTTTCCAGACTTCGTGCACGGCCGCCTTGTCGAGAATCTCGTGCAGGCGCAACGCACCCGCCGGCACCGCGCCCTGGGTGTTTTTCATGCCCGAGATCATGGCGTTTTTCTTGCGCAGATCAATCGCATCGATGCCGAGGCGATCGGCAATTTCATCGACCATCATCTCGGTGGAGGCCATGCTTTGCAGCGTGCCGTAGCCACGCATCGACCCGGCTTCAACGGCGCGGGAATGGTAGGCGGTGACCTGCAAATCGTTCTGCGGCATGTAGTAGATCGACTGCGCCGCCGTGGCGCCAACCGCCGCGACTGAAGGGCTGTAGTTGATCCGTCCGCCGCCGTCGACGTTCATCTCGGCGCGGAAAATCTTGAAGCTGTGATCGGTCTTGTCCACCGCCAGTTGATAGCGGATATCGAACGGGTGACGCTTGATGCCGCTTTGGAACTGCTCGTAGCGATCATTGGCCAGACGCACCGGCACACCGGCGCCGTACAACGCCGCCAAGGCCGCGTAGTACACGAAAATGTTGTGGTCCTTGGAGCCGTAACCCACGGTGTAACCCGGGTGCATGTTCAGGTTGGCCAGGCCGAAACGCGACGGCGCGATCATCTTCGCGGTTTCGGTCGCAGTCTCCAGCGGGCACTGGGTGGCGACGACAAAATGCAGGGTCTTGGTCGCCGGGTCGTACCAGCCGTTTCCGTTGTCCGGCTCCATCGCCGCGGGTTCGATCGACGGGGTTTTGTAGCGTTCGTCGAACACCAGCCAGTTGTCCGGCGGCGTGTCGATCTGCTGCTTCATGCGCTCGGCGTAAAACAGCCCGCGCTCGGTCAGGTTGCCGTGCAGGTTCGGCTGGGAATTCCACACCGGACGACGGTTGCGCAGCATCGGGAACAGGATCGAATCCTTGAGGCTGGCGAATTCGTCTTCGTCGGCCGAGGTCGCACCGCCGACGCGCACGTAGCGGAAACTGCCGTAGGGATCGCCTTCGTAGAACGGCACTTTGTCGCCGTAACGAATCGCTTTGTCATTGAATTTGAGTTTGGCCTTGGCCTGACGGAAGCGCTCGAAGTCGTTCCAGATCAGGATCGCCACCGGATGACCGATGAACATCGGCACCTTGCCTTCCGGCAGCAGCGGATCGGGCGCGTGCTCTTCCGGGAAAGCGATGCCGTCCTTGTCCAGGTCAGCGGCGGTGACGATGCGGTCCGGCTGCAACTCGGCGCCGAGCCACGACAGGTCATAACCTGCGTAGATGCGATCGGCCTTGGTGGTTTTCAGCAGCATGGCGTGGCCTTGCTGCTGCGGCCAGCCCGGCATGTCCTTGGCGCGGATGTCGCGGGCAAAGACTTTGCTGCCGCAGACCTTGGACAAGGCATCGTTACGCGAGCGCGCCTTGCCGTTGTTGCCGAGCCATTGCTCGGAAGGCACGGTCACGCTGTTTTCCATCAAGGCCGCCAGCGCCTGACTGCTGAGGGGTGTAAGCGTCACGCTCACACCCGCCACCAGCCCGCCCTGAAGGAACGAGCGCCGGGATATTTCACGGTTGGACATGGATCATCCTCTGGGCGGTTATGGGTCCGCCCTTGTGGTTATGTTCTGGGGATCTCGAGTCTTGCAGAAGCCCTTTTTGACGATACAAAGGGCTGTGTTGACAGTGCAAAGCTGACCGAAAGGTTAACTTTATAGATTTATGCGCTTTTAGAAAACAACTGGTAACAAAAATCTGACCGAATAATCAAAAAACCGCCGCTTTTCGGCGGAGCAAATCGATGAACAAACCCAATTCCCGGCTGATGTGTTCGCCCTTGCGCAGCAGCAATCCGAACGGCGCCAGTTGCACATCCAGCTCTACGGGCAGCGCCACCACCAGACCCATTTTCAGGTAGTCGCGCAACGCCGTTTCCGAGAGCACCATGATTGCGTCGGTCAGTTGAATCAGTTGCTGCATGGAATACACCGAACTGCATTCGATGATGTCGGCGGGTGTCGGCAAGGCCAGGCGCTGCAAAGCCTGATCAAGCCCGATCCGCGCCGGGCTGCTCTCTGGCTGCAGGATCCACGGCCAGCCGCTGACCAGCTCCGAGAGTTCGAGTTTTTCCCGCTGCACCAAGGGATGCCCGGCATGAACTACGACCAGCAGCCGTTCGTTGCCCAGTTGTTCGAACTCGTAATGTTCACTGTCGGTGGCGGCGTTGCGACGGGCGATGGCGAGGTCGATGCGGCCCTGTTCCAGAAGCTGGATCACCTGGTCGCTGGTATCGCCCATGATGCGAATGCGCAACTGCGGATTGAGCGCCTTGATTTCGGCAATCGAATCCATCACCAGGTCCGGTGCGGCGCCCATGATGGTACCGATAGACAGATAACCGTAACCGCCCTGCTGCCGCGCGATCAGGTCTTCGGCGCAGCGGTCGAGGCCGCTGATGGCGGATTCGGCAAAACGAATCAGCTCACTGCCCAGTGCCGTTGGCCGCATCCCACGGGGCAGGCGCTCAAACAGGTCGCAGCCGAACATGTCTTCAATCTCATGCAGCATCCGGGTCGCCGCCGGTTGCGACATGTTCAGGCTTTGCGAGGCACGGTGCAGGTTCTGACTGCTGCTGAGCGTCACCAGCATGTGCAAATGCTTGTAGCGCAGGCGGTTGAGCAGGCTGCGGGAGATGATCGGCGTGGTCATGGTGGGCCTTCCTTATCGATACCTTGAGGGTATCAGTTGTGAGCTAGATTCGATTTGTAACGCATCGATCTACGGCCGTACAGTCTTTCCCATAAGAACAAATGCCCTACCAAAGGAAAACTGCGATGAAGACTCTACCCGCGCCTCTGCTCGCCAAAATTTCCTGGCGGCTGCTCCCGTTCCTGCTGCTGATGTACATCATGGCCTTCCTCGACCGCGCCAACGTCGGGTTCGCCAAGCAAGCCTTCCAGGCCGACACCAACATCAGCGACGCCGCGTTCGCCTTCGGCGCCGGGGTGTTCTTTGTCGGTTACGCATTGCTTGAAGTACCGAGCAATCTGATCCTGCACCGTGTCGGCGCCCGCCTCTGGATGTGCCGGATCATGGTCACCTGGGGCCTGGTCTCCGCCGCCATGGTCTTCGCCCACACCGAAACCAGTTTCTACATCCTGCGCTTTTTGCTCGGCGTGGCCGAAGCCGGTTTCTTCCCCGGCGTCATCCTCTACCTCACTTACTGGTTCCCCAGCGCTGTGCGCGGCAAGGCCATGGGCTTCTTCTACTTCGGTGCGCCGCTGGCGTTCATCTTCGGCAGCCCGTTGTCCGGCCTGTTGCTGGAACTGGATGGATTCGCAGGCTTCCACGGCTGGCAGTGGCTGTTTGCAGTGGAAGGTTTGATGGCGACAGTGGTGGGCGTCTGGGCCTATTGGTATCTGGACAATCGCCCTGCCGATGCCAAGTGGCTGACGGTTGAAGAACGCCAGCAAGTGCAAGGCATTCTCGACCAGGAAGACAGCCACAAGCAGAACCACGGCCGCAGCCTGCTCAACGTCTTGAGCCAGCCTTCGGTGCTGTACTTGTGCCTGATTTATCTGCTGATCCAGGCCAGCGTCTACGGCGTGGTGTTCTATCTGCCCACCCAGGTCGGCGGGCTGCTCGGCACCAAGGTCGGACTGATGGTCGGGCTGGTCACGGCGATCCCGTGGATCTGCGCATTGGTGGCCGCTTATTTGATTCCCGGCTACAGCGACCGCACCGGTGAACGCCGCCGCACGGCGTGCCTGACCTTGCTAATGGCCGCCGCCGGGATCGCCTGCTCGGTGACCTTTAGCAGCCCCTTCCTCGGCATCGTCGCCCTGTGCTTTGCCGCCTCCGGTTTCATCGCCGTGCAACCGGTGTTCTGGACCTTCCCTTCCAGTTACCTCGCCGGCAGCGCCGCTGCGGCCGGGATCGCCCTGATCAACTCGTTCGGCGCCCTAGGCGGCTTCATCGCCCCGGTGCTGAAAAACTGGGCCGAAGGCGCCTTCCATTCACCGGCCGCCGGTTTGTACGTGCTGGCCGGCACCACTGTCATCGCCGCGTTGCTGGTGCTGGGCATCCGCTCCCCCGCACAGAAGCCTTCCAACAAACCGGCCACCGTTTAAACCTGAGGAATCACACCATGGGCATTCCAACCATCAAACACGTCCGCGCCTTTACGTTGAGAGGCGGCGGCGCGGATTATCACGATCAGGCGGACGGCCACTGGATCGACGATCACATTGCCACGCCGATGAGCAAATACCCCGAGTACCGCCAGAGCCGCCGCACCTTCGGCATCAACGTGCTCGGGACCCTGGTGGTCGAAATCGAAGCCAGCGACGGCACCGTCGGTTTTGCCGTGACCACCGGTGGCGAGCCGGCCGCGTACATCGTCGAGAAACACCTGGCGCGCTTCCTCGAAGGCGCACGGGTCACCGATATCGAAAAAATCTGGGACCAGATGTACCAGTCGACGCTGTATTACGGGCGCAAAGGCATCGTGATCAACACGATCTCCGGCGTCGACCTGGCGTTGTGGGACTTGCTCGGCAAAATCCGCAAGGAACCGGTACATCAGTTGCTCGGCGGTGCGGTGCGCGACGAATTGCAGTTCTACGCCACCAGCGCCCGCCCGGACCTGGCGCAGAAAATGGGTTTCATCGGCGGCAAGATGCCATTGCACCACGGCCCGGCCGAAGGCGAAGAAGGCCTGCGCAAGAACCTCGAAGAGTTGGCCACCATGCGCGAGCGAGTCGGCCCGGATTTCTGGCTGATGCTCGATTGCTGGATGAGCCTGGACCTCAACTACGCGACCAAACTGGCGGTCGGCGCACACGAATATGGCTTGAAGTGGATCGAAGAAGCCCTGCCGCCTGACGATTACTGGGGTTACGCGGCCCTGCGCAACAACGTGCCCAAAGGCATGCTGGTGACCACCGGCGAACACGAAGCGACCCGTTGGGGTTTCCGCATGCTCCTGGAAATGGGTTGCTGCGACATCATCCAGCCCGACGTCGGCTGGTGCGGCGGCATCACCGAACTCGTAAAAATTTCAGCCCTGGCCGACGCGCATAACGCACTGGTCATTCCCCACGGATCTTCGGTGTACAGCTATCACTTTGTCGCCACCCGACATAACAGCCCGTTCGCCGAGTTCCTGATGATGGCGCCCAAAGCCGATGAAGTGGTGCCAATGTTCCACCCGCAATTGCTCGGCGAACCGGTGCCGGTGAATGGCCGCATGCGCCTGTCGGCACTCGATCAGCCAGGGTTCGGCGTGACGCTCAATCCGGAATGCCAACTGCATCGGCCGTATAACCGCTGAGAAAGGAACCCGACATGAAAATGCCTCACAACGCTTTCAAGGCTGCCCTGAAAAACCCGGCGGCCCAGTATGGCATCTGGGCCGGATTCGCTACCGGCTACGCCGCCGAAATCGTCGCCACTACCGGCTACGACTGGATGCTGATCGACGGTGAACACGCGCCCAACACGGTGCCCGGCGTACTCGCGCAATTGCAGGCAGTGGCGCCCTACTCCACGGCTCCCATCGTGCGCGCGGTGACGGGCGAAGCTAACCTGATCAAGCAACTGCTGGATATCGGCGCGCAAACCCTGATGATTCCGATGGTCGAAACCGCGGAACAAGCTGCTGGCCTGGTGCGCGCCATGCGTTATCCGCCGCATGGCATCCGTGGCGTCGGCGGTGGCCTGACCCGCGCCACGCGCTGGGATGGCGTGCCGGATTACCTGAACACCGCCCATGAGCAGTTGTGCCTGATCGTTCAGGTGGAATCGCGCATGGGTGTGGAAAACGTTGAAGCAATCGCTGCCATCGAAGGCGTCGACGCGGTGTTTATCGGCCCGGCGGATTTGTCCATTGGCCTAGGCCATGCCGGCAACCCGGGACATCCAGAGGTTCAGGAACGCATTCAACACGCGGTGCAAGCAACGCTCGCGGCCGGCAAGGCCTGCGGCATTCTTGCGCCGAACGAAGAAGACGCGCGCCGCTATCAGAGCTGGGGATGCCAGTTCATTGCGGTGGCCATCGACATCAGCCTGCTGCGCCAAAGCGCCATGTCCACCCTCGCGCGCTACCGCACACCGGCCACCGAGCACGCGCCGTCGCGCACCTATTGATCAGCCAAGGAGTCGTCCCATGTCGTCCGTGCCTGTCTACGAAAACTTCATCAACGGCCAGTTTGTGGCCAGTGCTGCCCATCTCGATGTGATCAACCCGGCCACCGGCGCCGTACTGTCGAAAGTCCCGGCCTCGACGGCCGAAGACGTCGACCGCGCCCTCGCCGCCGCGCGCGCTGCGCAAAAAGACTGGTCGCGCAAACCGGCGATTGAACGCGCCGGGCATCTGCGCCGGATCGCCGCCAAGCTGCGGGAGAACATTCAGCATCTGGCGCGCACCATTACCCTGGAACAAGGCAAGGTCAGCGGTCTGGCGGAAGTCGAAGTCAACTTCACCGCTGACTACCTCGACTACATGGCCGAGTGGGCCCGACGCATCGAAGGCGAAATCATCACCAGCGACCGCCAGAACGAAAACATCTTTCTGTTTCGCAAACCACTGGGCGTGGTCGCCGGGATTCTGCCGTGGAATTTCCCGTTCTTCCTGATCGCCCGCAAGATGGCCCCGGCCTTGCTGACCGGCAACACCATCGTGATCAAACCCAGCGAAGAAACCCCGAACAACTGCTTCGAATTTGCCCGGCTCGTCGCCGAAACCGATCTGCCGCCCGGCGTGTTCAACGTGGTCTGCGGCGATGGCCGGGTGGGCGCGGCGCTCAGTGCGCATAAGGGCGTGGACATGATCAGCTTCACCGGCAGCGTCGACACCGGCTCTCGGATCATGGCCGCCGCGGCACCGAACATTACCAAGCTCAACCTGGAACTGGGCGGCAAGGCGCCGGCCATTGTGCTGGCGGATGCCGACCTAGATCTGGCGGTGAAAGCCATCCGCGATTCGCGGATCATCAACAGCGGTCAGGTGTGCAATTGCGCCGAGCGGGTGTACGTCGAGCGCAAGGTCGCCGATCAGTTCATCGAACGCATTTCTGCGGCGATGAGCGCGACCCGTTACGGCGATCCGATTGCTCAGCCCGATGTGGAAATGGGCCCGCTGATCAACCGTCAGGGCCTGGACAGCGTCAATCGCAAAGTCCGCACGGCGTTGAGTCAGGGCGCAAGTTTGATCAGTGGTGGGCAGATTGCCGATCGACCGAACGGCTTCCATTTCCAGCCCACGGTGTTGGCCGGGTGCCGCGCCGACATGGAAATCATGCGCGAAGAGATTTTCGGCCCGGTGCTGCCGATCCAGATCATCGATGACCTTGACGAAGCCATCGCCCTGGCCAACGACTGCGACTATGGCCTGACCTCATCGATCTACACCCGCGACCTGAACAAAACCCTGCACGCGATGCGCGAGCTGGATTTTGGCGAGACCTACGTCAACCGGGAGAACTTCGAGGCTATGCAGGGCTTCCATGCCGGGGTGCGTAAATCCGGGATTGGCGGTGCGGATGGCAAGCATGGGTTGTATGAGTACACCCATACACATGCGGTGTATTTGCAGGGCTGAATCTTCGGCGCTGCTGATGCCGCCATCGCGAGCAGGCTCGCTCCCACAGGGGATTGGTGTTGTGCATTAAATCTATGCAACAACGCAAAACCCATGTGGGAGCGAGCCTGCTCGCGATGGCGTCAGGTCAGCCATTGAGATGCCGTCAGAAGTCGACCGTTGCCGAAAGCAGGTAGGTACGTGGAGTCGAAAGCGTCAACCCAGGCTCGCTGTCATCCGAAGCACCGGCCGAACTCCAATAGCGCTTGTCCGCCACGTTCTCGATATTGGCGCGCAATGTGATGTTCTTTCCCTCGACCTTGAACGCGTAGCGTGCGCCCACGTCGAAACGCTCCCAGGAATCGATTTCCTTGTTGTTGGACTGGTCCAGGTACTGGGAGCTGGAATAGATGCCACGGCTGGTGAGGGTCAGGCCCTCTAAGGTCGGCACGTCCCACTCGGCGCCCAGGTTGACGTTGTATTTCGGCGTGGCCGGCGCCCGGTTGCCGTCGAAGGTGCCATTGGCCGTGTTGGTCAGCTCGCTGTCGATGTACATAACGCCGCCGAGCAGGCGGAAGCCATCGAGCGGTTCGCCAAACACACTCAGCTCCACGCCCGTGTTCTCACGCTTGCCGTTCGGGCCGAAGACGCGCGTCGTGGCGTTGGTCTCATACGCTGGCTGCTTGATCCGGAACACTGCGGCGGTCACGGCAAATGCACCCGCGTCATACTTGGCGCCGACCTCGACCTGACGGCTGATGAACGGCGGGAAGATTTCGTCCTCATTCACCGAAGTCGACGGCGCGATCTTGCCCTGGCTCAGGCCTTCCATGTAATTGGCGTACAGCGACAGCTTATCGGTGGCCTTGAACAGGATGCCACCCGACGGCGAAACCTTTTCCTCGTCGTAGGCGGTGTCGCCTTTGACGTTATCCGACCAGTCGTCAACCTTCACCCGCTGCCAGCGGGCGCCGAGGGTCAGCAGCAACCGATCATCGAAGAAGCCCAGGGTGTCGGACAACGCCACGCCGCTGAAGCGGTTCTCGGTATAGACCTTCGCATCCTGCCGCGTGGGTCTGAGCGGCGTGGGTGTTTCCACGGGGTTGTAGAGGTTACTGGGGGCGGCCGCGTAACGCGCGCCGCCATTCTCGAAGTCCATGTAGAAATAGCTGGCGGCGAGGTTGACCTCATGGCTTACCGCGCCGGTATGAAACCAGTTGCGCACGCCTGCCGTGGCCGTCCGGACATTTTCGTCGCGGGTGAAATCACGTGGCTGAACACTGAAATCGCCCGCGTTGTTGGTGACCGCAACGGCATGCCGGAGAAAGTCATGGTTGCTTTTGCGCGCGCCCACACCGCCGTACAACATGACGGAATCGTTGACATCGAATTCGCCGTTCACCGTGCCGAACGTGTCGTTGGTGCTCGCCTTGCTCCACGGCTGCGCATAGTTGTGGCGCACATCGCTGGCACGCGGGACCTGCGCGTTGGCATTGACCTGCACGCGCTCCTGCGGCGCGTCGGTGTCACGCTCGGTGCGCCCGATGTCCGTCGAGAGCCGCAGGCGTTCACCGCGAAAATCCAGGCCCAGCACGGCCATCTCGCGGTCGACATTCTGCTGGTCCCAATCGGTGTCGCCGGACTGCTTGACGCCGTTGAAACGAAGACCGAACTTGTTGTCTTCACCAAACCGTCGACCGACATCCACGGCACCGCCGACCTGGCTGTCGGACGCGTAGTTGCCGGTGAATGAAGTGATCGGTTTGTCGGTGGCACGCTTGGGCACCACGTTGATCCCGCCACCCACACTGCCCCTTGGCGAGATGCCGTTGATCAGTTGGCTTGGACCTTTGAGGACGTCGACGCGGTCGGCCATTTCCATGTCGATCGTGTAGGTCGGCAGGACGCCGTAAAGACCGTTGTAGGCAACATCACTGTTGAACAGGCTGAGCCCGCGAATGGTGAACTGCTCATAACGTCCACCCGCCGGGTTGGTGGCGCGAACCGATGGGTCGTTGGCGATCAGATCGCCCAAAGTACGCGCCTGCTGGTTCTTGACCACCTCGCTGGTGTAGGTGGTCATGCTGAACGGCGTTTCCATAAAGTCTTTCGAGCCCAGCAGGCCTTGCGAACCACGGCGCGCAACCTGGCCGCCGGCATACGGATCGCCGTCCACCGGGTCGATGGCACCGAGAATCGAGGTGGCGCCCAGTTGCAGGCCGCTGCCTTCTGGCGCTGGGGTCAGGATGTACGCCTGTTCACCCACCGGCTGCAATTGCAGGCCGGAACCCTGCAACAGTCGAGCGAAGCCCTCCTCCACTGCGTATTCGCCGGACAGACCGGGGCTGTTGCGACCGCTCACCAGCGCCGGGTCCACGGACAGATTGACCCCGGCCAGTCCGGCGAAACGGGTCAGCGCTGCGCTGAGGCTGCCGGCCGGCACCTGATAGCTGCGTCGAGGTGCGTCTTCGGCCCAACTGGCGGTGATGAACAGCGGACAGGTGCTGAGGCTCAGCAACAGACTCAAATGCAAGAACGGGCGCAGGCGGGATGAAGCCAAACGCGAACTGGACGGGAACACTGCGGGCATTGAAAAGGCTCTCTTGATTCGTTCACTTGCCTTGAATGACAAGCGAGGCGAAAAAAGGGGACACGCTTCAAACACTATTTTTGCGCGGCAGCAGCGTTACCCAATAACGCGTACGCGAATGCACCTCCAACGGCAGGCTGGCCGCCAGCAGCGCGAGGATACGATCGGTGTCTTCCAGGCGAAAACTGCCGGTGACACGCAGGGATTCCAGTTCTGGCTCCCAGCGCAGCACGCCCGGGCGATAGGTGCTGAGTTCGCGCAAAAAATCCCCCAGGGGCTGGTTCTGCGCCATCAACACACCGTCGCGCCAGCCTGGAGCAAGCACGTCGAAAGGCTCTACAGCGTCGGCACCCGCTGCCTGAAGGCTGACTTGCTGGCCTGCGCGCAACGAAAAGACGGGGCCGTGCAAAGGCTGCAACTGCACCGTGCCGTTGAGCACCGATACCTTACACCCCGTCTGCCATTGACGAACGCACACTTCACTTTGACTGACGACCACCTGGCCGAAGTGCGTCTGGATTGTCAGCGGCGAGGTGCCGGGGACTTTCAGGGCTATTTCGCCCTCAACAAGCTTGAGCAGCCGGTTGTTCAGATCGATATCGACGGCGCTCGCGGTGTTCAGCTGCAGCGAGCTGCCATCGGCCAACTGGACTTTCCTGCCCTCCCCGGTCGCTGTCCGCAGGTCGGCACCCCAGATATCCAGAGGCAACTGCCGACTGATCAGCCAGGCGGTCGGCACCAACGCCACCGCTCCGATGGCGCGCTTGAGCACGGTGCGTCGGCTCGGCTGCGGCCGGTCCAGACTGGCCATCGCCAGCGCTGACGGCAGGTCGGCAAAGCGTTGACGCAGCAGTTGCGCTTTTTGCCAGGCCTGCTCGTGGCTGGAATGGCTGTCGCGCCAGGTCTGCAATTCGGCTCGATCCCGCTCATTGGCAGTGCCCGATTCCATGAGCGCCAGCCACTGCGCGGCCGCCCGTATGACTTGGCGGGCGTCAGCCGAAGGGGCGGAACCGATCACAGATCCACCAGCAGGCAATGCTCGTAGGCTTGGGCCATGTAGCGCTTGATCGTGCGCTCCGAGACTTGCAGGCGCTCGGCGATTTCTTGATAACCCAGGCCTTCCAGTTGACTCCAGAGAAACGCCCTTCGTACCGGGATCGGCAATCCATCGAGCAATTCGTCGAGGGCTTGCAGGGTTTCCAGCAGGATCCAGCGCTGTTCAGGGGATGGCACGCAGTCTTCTGGCAAAAGCGCCAGTGCATTCAGGTAAGCCTGCTCCAGGCTGCGGCGCTTGTAGAAGTTGGTCAGCAACCGTTTGCCCACGGTCGCCAGGTAGGCGCGGGGTTCTTGCAGGTCAGCAATGCGCTGGGAGCTGGCGAGCAAACGCACGAACGTATCCTGGCTCAGGTCCGCCGCATCGTGACCATTGCTCAAGCGTCGTCTCAACCAGCTTTCGAGCCAGCCGCGATGGTCGCGGTACAAATCGTGGAAGGTTTGCTCCTCCGGCATCGCTGCATCACTCATTTCAAGAAGCCCTGTGCCAGGAGTTATCGTAAATGAGAGTGATTCTAATTAATGTCGGGCGTGTGAAGGAAGCTCTTTATGCATTGGCTGAGCAGAAAGGCTGGATTGGCAGGGTATGAAGGGAGGAAAAGCCAAATCGCAGACACAAAAAACCCCGGTCTTTCGACCAGGGTCTTTGCTATCGACTCGAAGACAGCCAGTGGCTTTCTTCGTAGCTCCAAGGCGTTCAGTGGGCCTTGAAGCAGATATGGCGCAGCGGACGGGACTCGAACCCGCGACCCCCGGCGTGACAGGCCGGTATTCTAACCGACTGAACTACCGCTGCGTATCGCTTTGGACTTGCGTCCAAGTAACTCGTCTGATTGAAAGCTCCGAGACTTTTCAGTCTCTCTTTCAATCTCGAATCAGGGCAAGCCTGACTCGGAAAATATGGCGCAGCGGACGGGACTCGAACCCGCGACCCCCGGCGTGACAGGCCGGTATTCTAACCGACTGAACTACCGCTGCGCGTCGGTGGAGGCTTTTAAAAGCTTCCATCTTGCTTTCGCAAGACTCTCGGATTTGGTGGGTGATGACGGGATCGAACCGCCGACATTCTGCTTGTAAGGCAGACGCTCTCCCAGCTGAGCTAATCACCCGTTTGCATCTCCGAGGCCGCGAAATTTACGCAGGTAGCGAACCTAAGTCAATAGCAGGATTGAAGTTTTTCTGAAAAAGACAGAATCGTGTCATTCCGCACCGGGGTCGCAAACCGTCAGACCGCTTTCGCGAGCAGGCTCGCTCCCACAGTGGACCGCGTTTCGTCAGGCAACATGCTTTCTAAATGTGGGAGCGAGCCTGCTCGCGAAAGCGGCGGCACATTCAACCTCAATGCTGAAGACAGCACCTCTGCCCCATCACTCGCTGTAAATCATCTTCTTGGTCATGCCGCCATCGACCACAAACTCCTGGCCCGTGACGAAGCCGGCATTCTTCGACAACAGCCAGGCCACCATCGCCGCAACGTCTTCGACGATCCCTACCCTGCCCGCCGGATGCTGGGCATGGTCGGCATCGGTCAAGGGTTCGGCACGTCGCGCCGCCGGGTCTCGCGCATCGATCCAGCCGGGGCTGACCGCGTTGACGCGAATTTCCGGCCCAAGGCTGATGGCCAGCGCGTGAGTCAGGGCCAACAGACCGCCCTTGCTCGCCGCGTAAGCCTCTGTGTCCGGCTCGGACTGCGCGGCGCGGGTCGAGGCCAGGTTGACGATCGCACCGCTGTGAGCGCGCAAGTACGGCGCACAGTGTTTGGCCAATAGCATCGGCCCACTGAGATTGACCGCCAGCACCCGATTCCAATAAGCCAGATCGAGGCTTTCCAGCGTGATGTTGTGCGGGTCGGCAATCGCCGCGTTACACACCAGCGCATCCAGGCGCCCAAACTGCCCCAACACTTCGGCGACGCCCAACGCCACTTGCCCCTCGTTCGAGACGTCCATGGCGATGAACCAGGCGTTTGCGCCCAGCACCTTCGTCACTTTCGAACCGCGCTCTCGGTCAAGGTCGGTCAGCACCACCTGCCAGCCTTCGCTGATCAGCCAGGCCGCAATCCCCAGCCCGATGCCGCGTGCGGCACCGGTGACCAGTGCAACGCGGCCATGGGTGCCAGTGCCCGGCGTCGACAACTCGATCACAAGGCAGCCAACCCGCGCGCCAGATCGGCTTGCAGGTCAGCCACGTCTTCCAGACCGACCGCGATGCGGATCAGGCTGTCACGAATACCCGCCGCTTCACGCTCTTGCGGCGCCAGACGGCCGTGGGAGGTGGTGCTCGGGTGCGTGATGGTGGTTTTGCTGTCGCCCAGGTTGGCGGTGATCGAAATCAGGCGGGTCGCATCGATAAAACGCCAGGCGCCCTCTTTGCCACCCTTGACCTCGAAACTCACCACGGCGCCGAAACCTTTCTGCTGACGCAGGGCCAGTTCGTGCTGCGGATGGCTGTTAAGGCCGGCGTAATGGACTTTCTCGATGCCGTCCTGCCGCTCCAGCCACTCGGCCAGTTGCTGGGCGTTGGCGCAATGCGCTTTCATGCGCAGGCTCAGGGTTTCCAGGCCCTTGAGGAAGATCCAGGCGTTGAACGGGCTCAGGGTCGGCCCGGCGGTACGCAGGAAACCCACCACTTCTTTCATCTGCTCGCTGCGACCGGCGACAACGCCGCCCATGCAACGACCCTGGCCGTCGATGAACTTGGTCGCAGAATGCACGACGATGTCCGCGCCCATCTTCAGCGGCTGTTGCAACGCAGGGGTGCAGAAGCAGTTGTCGACCACCAGCATCGCGCCTTTGGCGTGAGCGATTTTCGACAGTTCGGCGATGTCCACCAGCTCGGCCAGTGGATTGGACGGAGACTCGACGAACAGCAATTTGGTGTTGGCCTTGATCGCCGCGTCCCAACCGGACAAGTCCGCCAGAGGCACGTAGTCGACTTCGATACCAAAACGCTTGAAGTACTTCTCGAACAGGCTGATGGTCGAGCCAAACACGCTGCGCGACACCAACACATGGTCGCCGGCGCTGCACAGGCTCATCACCACCGCCATGATTGCGGCCATGCCAGTGGCTGTGGCCACCGCTTGCTCGGCGCTTTCCAGCGCGGCAATGCGCTCTTCGAATGCACGCACGGTCGGGTTGGTATAACGCGAGTAGACGTTGCCCGGCACTTCACCGGCAAAGCGCGCCGCGGCGTCGGCAGCAGTACGGAATACATAGCTGGAAGTGAAGAACATCGGATCACCGTGCTCGCCTTCCGGCGTGCGGTGCTGACCGGCGCGTACGGCCAGGGTATCGAACGCTACGCCTTCGAGGTCGCTGTCCAGCCGACCGGCATCCCAATCCTGACTCATGCTGTCACTCCTTGCCTTGCTCTTTTAGTAGATACAAAACCGGCCTTGAGGAGGGACACCTTTGTAGGAGCGAGGCTTGCCCGCGAAGCTTTTAGCGTCCTCAAGGGACCCTTCGCGGGCAAGCCTCGCTCCTACAGGCCGGGTTTTACTCAGTTGTTATACAGATCAATGATCGCGCTGACTGCCTGCGTCTTGACCTTGGAGGCATCGTTCCGTGCCTGCTCGATCTTGTTCAGGTAAGCCTCGTCGACGTCACCGGTGACGTACTGGCCGTCGAACACCGCGCAATCGAACTTGTCGATCTTGATCTTGCCGCCACCGACCGCTTCGATCAAGTCAGGCAAGTCCTGATAGATCAGCCAGTCTGCGCCGATCAGATCCGCCACGTCCTGAGTCGAACGGTTGTGAGCGATCAGCTCGTGGGCGCTTGGCATGTCGATGCCGTAGACGTTCGGGTAGCGAACGGCCGGGGCCGCGGAGCAGAAGTAGACGTTTTTCGCGCCGGCTTCACGGGCCATCTGGATGATCTGCTTGCACGTGGTGCCGCGAACGATCGAGTCGTCCACCAGCATCACGTTTTTGCCGCGGAATTCCAGTTCGATAGCGTTGAGCTTCTGGCGTACGGATTTTTTCCGTGCGGCCTGGCCCGGCATGATGAAGGTCCGGCCGATGTAGCGGTTCTTCACGAAGCCTTCGCGGAACTTGACGCCCAAGTGGTTCGCCAGCTCCAGGGCCGCGGTGCGGCTGGTGTCCGGAATCGGGATGACCACGTCGATGTCGTGATCCGGACGCTCGCGCAGGATCTTCTCGGCGAGTTTCTCGCCCATGCGCAGACGGGCCTTGTAGACCGAAACGCCGTCGATGATCGAGTCCGGACGCGCCAGGTAGACGTGTTCGAAGATGCACGGGGTCAGGGACGGGTTGGTCGCGCACTGACGGGTGTGCAGCTTGCCGTCTTCAGTGATGTAGACCGCTTCGCCTGGCGCCAGATCGCGAATCAGGGTGAAACCGAGCACGTCCAGGGAGACGCTCTCGGAGGCGATCATGTACTCGACGCCTTCGTCGGTGTGACGCTGGCCGAAGACGATCGGGCGGATGCCGTGCGGGTCGCGGAAACCAACGATGCCGTAACCGGTCACCATCGCGACGACCGCGTAACCACCGACGCAACGGTTGTGCACGTCGGTCACCGCAGCGAACACGTCTTCTTCGGTTGGCTGCAACTTGCCGCGCTGGGCCAGTTCGTGCGCGAACACGTTGAGCAGCACTTCCGAATCGGAGTTGGTGTTGACGTGGCGCAGGTCAGATTCGTAAATCTCCTTGGCCAGCTGTTCAACGTTGGTCAGGTTACCGTTGTGCGCCAGGGTAATGCCGTAAGGCGAGTTGACGTAAAACGGTTGAGCTTCGGCCGAGGTCGAGCTGCCCGCGGTCGGGTAACGCACATGGCCAATGCCCATGTGACCGACCAGGCGCTGCATGTGACGCTGATGGAACACGTCACGCACCAGGCCATTGTCCTTGCGCAGGAATAACCGGCCATCATGGCTGGTCACGATACCGGCAGCGTCCTGGCCGCGGTGCTGGAGGACGGTTAGCGCGTCATACAGCGCCTGATTGACGTTCGACTTACCGACGATACCGACGATGCCACACATGCGACGCAACCCCTACTTAATGGATCTGAACTGAACACAACTCACTGAGGCGTTTTGGCCATCGGCAAGAGGTGCTCCTTGAACGGTATCTCAGCGGGTACGCTGATACCGCTGGCAAGCCACTGACTGCTCCACCCGAGGATCAGGTTTTTGGACCAGTCTGCGACCAATAGAAATTTTGGCACGAGCTGTGACTGTTGCCACCACCCGTCCTGCTGTACCGGCCCCAGGCTCAACAGCCCGACCGCCACGACCACCAGCAACACGCCACGCGCAGCGCCGAATGCCATGCCGAGGAATCGATCGGTCCCGGACAGCCCGGTGACGCGAACCAACTCGCCGATAAGATAATTGATCATTGCGCCTACGATTAAAGTGGCGACAAACATGATGGCACAGCCCGTGATCACACGAGCCGATGGCGTTTCGATGTATCCGGCGAGGTACTCGGACAATGCACCACCGAACATCCAGGCGACGACTCCTGCGATGATCCAGGTCACCAGCGATAATGCTTCTTTGACGAAGCCGCGGCTCAGACTGATCAATGCGGAGATGGCGACGATTGCAACGATCGCCCAGTCAACCCAGGTAAATGGCACAGTGCAGCCTACAGACGGATAAGGCGGCGCATTTTAGCAGAGCCCATGGCTATCGGTAAGCTGCGATTGTCAGTGCATTTCAAATCGGGGCGATAGTTTTAAGTGACACCGGCCCCTGTAGCAGCTGGCGAAGCCTGCGTCCGGCTGCGCAGCAGCCGTAAAATCAGGCAACTCGGTGTTTCTGACATACCGTGCAAGTAGGGTTTACGGCCGCTTCACAGCCGGACGCAGCCTCGCAGGCTCGGCAGCTGCTACAGAGATTTGAGCATCATTGTCAGCCGCGCTCAGGCTGGAAACGCACCACAAACCCCTTGAGGTTCTTCTGGCGGCCCAACAAGTCGCGCAGACGATCAGCTTCGGCGCGCTCGATCAGCGGCCCGACAAACACCCGATTCTTGCCATCGGCCGTACGGATGTAGGCGTTATAGCCCTGACTGCGCAGGTCTTTTTGCAGGCTTTCGGCACTTGCACGGCTCGACAGGCTGGCCAGTTGCACCGACCAGCTGACCGACAGGCCATTTGCATCGACGCGGCTTTGAGTCGTGTCCGGCTTGCCCGGCGCAGCAGTGATTGGCTGAGACGGCGCGGTTGCAGGCTTGGCAGCCATAGCAGGAACAGGTGCAGGTGCTGGCGCGACCGGCTTGGCAGCAGGCACAGGCGCCACTGGCGCACTCGGTGCAATCGGCGCGGACGGTGCTTCTTGCTGAGCGATTTCATCATCGCTCGGCACCGGTTCTTGAGGCAGCGCTTGCGGCTCAGGAACCACCACCGGCTCGACCTGCACTTGCGGCACCGACGGTGCTTGCGGTGCAGATGGGGCTTCGACCGTCACTTGACGCTGCTCATCCTGGCGGGAGAACAGCATCGGCAGAAAAATAACCGCCAGCGCCACCAGAACCAGGGCGCCAACCATGCGCTGTTTGTATGCCTTATCCAGCAATGCCATTTGCCGCTTCCTCCGTGGAGCGCCGGGCCAGCCATTCAAGGGCCTCGGCAACACAATAAAATGATCCGAACAACAGAATCTCGTCGTCGCTCGTCGCCAGTGCGCACTGCCCTTCCAGGGCGGCGGCCACACTGTCATAGGACGTTACCGCGGCGCCAAGGTTCTGCAACGCCGCCTGCAAATCGGCAACCGGGCGCGCACGCGGTGAATCCAGCGGCGCGACAGCCCATTGCTGGACACTAGCATTCAATTCACCGACAACACCATCCAGATCCTTGTCCGCCAGCAATCCAAACACCGCCAGACGCTTGCCGACCGGTGGACGACTGGCCAGACGGCGCGCCAGATACTCAGCCGCATGCGGGTTATGACCCACATCCAGCAGCAGGTTCAGGCGCTTGCCCTGCCAATCGAACTGACGGCGATCGAGACGACCGACCACCCGCGTCGCCTTCAGGGCCTCAATAATCTGTGCATCCACCCAGGGCAAACCGAGCAACAGGTAAGCCTGCAAGGCCAATGCAGCGTTTTCCATCGGCAGGTCGAGCAGCGGCAGATCACGCAACTCGACCACACGCCCTTGAGCGTCTACCCCGCGCCATTGCCAGTTGTGATCGGTGATACCGAGATCAAAATCGCGGCCACGCAGGAAAAACGGGCAATTGAGCTCGCGTGCTTTATCCAGCAGAGGTTGCGGAGGATTCAGGTCGCCACAGAGCGCAGGCGCGCCCTGACGGAAGATCCCGGCTTTCTCGAAAGCCACGGATTCACGGGTATCGCCCAGGTAATCGGCGTGGTCGACACCGATGCTGGTGACCAGCGCCATGTCGGCATCGACCACGTTGACCGTGTCCAGACGCCCGCCGAGGCCGACTTCCAGCACCACGGCATCAAGCCTTGCCTGCTGGAACAGCCAGAACGCCGCCAGGGTGCCCATTTCGAAGTACGTCAGGGACGTCTCGCCCCGGCCCGCCTCGACCACAGCAAAGGCTTCGCACAGCTCTTTGTCAGTGGCTTCGACGCCATTGACCTGCACCCGCTCGTTGTAACGCAGCAGGTGCGGAGAATTGTAGACACCGACGTTCAGGCCCTGCGCCCGCAGCAGCGAAGCCACGAATGCGCAGGTAGAACCCTTGCCGTTGGTGCCGGTGACCGTAATCACCCGAGGCGCCGGCTTGCCCAGTCCCATGCGGGACGCTACCTGTTGCGAGCGCTCAAGGCCCATGTCGATGGCCGAAGGGTGCAACTGCTCAAGGTAGGCGAGCCACTCGCCAAGGGTACGTTCGGTCATAGGTTGGCAGGTACCGGTGGAACCACGATCGGCTCGATGGGTGCGGCGACGAATTTCGGCGTTGGCAGGCCCATCATTTGTGCCAGCAGGTTGCCCAGGCGTGGACGCAGTTCCTGACGGTGAACGATCAAGTCGATCGCGCCGTGTTCCAGCAGAAACTCGCTGCGCTGGAAGCCTTCCGGCAGTTTTTCGCGCACGGTTTGCTCGATAACGCGCGGACCGGCGAAACCGATCAGGGCTTTCGGCTCACCGACAATCACGTCGCCCAGCATCGCCAGACTGGCGGAAACGCCGCCGTAGACCGGGTCGGTCAGCACGGAGATGAACGGAATGCCTTCTTCACGCAGACGCGCCAGTACCGCAGAGGTCTTGGCCATTTGCATCAGGGAGATCAGGGCTTCCTGCATCCGCGCACCACCGGAGGCGGCGAAGCAGATCATCGGGCAACGGTTTTCCAGCGCGTAGTTGGCGGCGCGGACAAAACGCTCACCAACGATGGCGCCCATCGAACCGCCCATGAAGGAGAATTCGAAGGCCGAGACCACCACCGGCATGCCCAGCAGGGTGCCGCTCATGGAGATCAGTGCGTCTTTTTCGCCGGTCTGCTTCTGGGCAGCGGTCAGGCGATCCTTGTACTTCTTGCCGTCGCGGAATTTCAGACGGTCAACTGGCTCCAGGTCGGCGCCCAATTCGGCACGGCCTTCGGCGTCGAGGAAGATGTCGATGCGCGCACGGGCGCCGATACGCATGTGGTGGTTGCACTTGGGGCAAACGTCCAGGGTCTTTTCCAGCTCCGGACGATACAGCACAGCCTCGCAAGACGGGCATTTGTGCCACAGACCTTCAGGCACCGAGCTCTTCTTGACCTCGGAACGCATGATCGAAGGGATCAGTTTGTCTACTAACCAGTTGCTCATGCTTTCTTTCTCCAGTACCGGCGGCCCGAACGCTATGGTTCGCAGCCCCGCGTATGCCCTTGAGCTAAATTCATGTGTGTGGCGATGATCGGTGGATGGCCGGGTCAGTGAAGCGTGACCTGCGTACAACCCATCAATCCTCAGCCGTGCCTGCTTTGTGCAGCGCAGTGCATTTTGGGACGGCGGCAGTCTGCCAGCCGTCACATCAACTACGTGCTACTACGTACAGCCTTGATGAATGCCTGAATCTTTGCGTGATCCTTGATGCCCTTGCTGGCCTCTACCCCACCGCTGACGTCCACCGCGTAAGGCCGAACCCGGGCAATTGCCTGCGCCACGTTATCCGAAGTCAAACCGCCCGCGAGGATGATCGGCTTGCTCAAGCCCTGCGGTATCAGAGACCAGTCGAACGCTTCACCGGTTCCGCCGGGAACGCCTTCAACGTAGGCATCGAGCAGGATACCGCTGGCGCTTGGGAACGCATCGCATGCCGCCGCGATGTCGTCGCCGGCCTTGACCCGCAGCGCCTTGATATACGGGCGGTGCCAGCTTTCACAGTCGGCCGCGGTTTCGTCGCCATGGAACTGCAACAGGTCCAGCGGCACGGCGTCGAGCAGTTCGCCCAACTCGCAGCGGCTGGTGTTGACGAACAACCCCACGGTGGTCACGAATGGCGGCAGCGCCTTGATAATCGCGCGCGCCTGCTGGAACGTCACCGCCCGCGGGCTCTTGGCGTAAAACACAAACCCGATGGCATCCGCCCCGGCCTCGACCGCCGCCAACGCATCTTCTATGCGGGTAATCCCACAAATCTTGCTGCGAACGGCTGACATGTCGATAAAACCTCAGGGCAAATCCGAGAAAGTCCCGGATGGTAACAAATGCGTTCGAGGGCGTCAGCCGTCAAGTTCAGAGAAGCCGGTGAGGAAGTGTGGGCCGATGTAACGCTCGGGCAGTTCAAACTCGTCGCGATACTCGACCTGCACCAGATACAGGCCGAAAGGATGCGCCGTCACCCCGCCAGAACGACGGATCCGGCTCTCCAGCACTTCCTTCATCCACTCCACCGGGCGCTCGCCGGCACCGATGGTCATCAATACGCCGGCGATGTTGCGCACCATGTGGTGCAGGAAGGCGCTGGCGCGAATATCCAGCACGATCATCTTGCCGTGACGTGTGACACGCAGGTGATGCAGTTCCTTGATCGGCGACTTGGCCTGGCACTGACCGGCGCGAAATGCGCTGAAATCATGGGTACCAACCAGATACTGGGCCGCTTCGGCCATGCGCTCGACGTCGAGCGGACGGTGGTTCCAGGTGATTTCTTCGTTCAGGTGCGCCGGGCGGATCTGATCGTTGTAGATCACGTAGCGATAGCGGCGGGCGATGGCCTTGAAGCGCGCATGAAAATGCGCCGGCATGACCTTGGCCCAGCTGACACTGACGTCGTGGGGCAAGTTGATATTGGCGCCCATGACCCAGGCCTTCATCGAACGCTCGACCTGCGTATCGAAATGCACAACCTGGCCGCAGGCATGCACGCCAGCGTCCGTGCGCCCGGCACAGAGCAACGACACCGGTGAGTCGGCGACTTTGGACAAGGCCTTTTCGAGGGTTTCCTGCACGGTGAGCACGCCGGAGGCCTGGCGCTGCCAGCCGCGATAACGCGAGCCTTTGTATTCAACGCCCAACGCGATCCGGAAAAAGCCGTCGGCCGCCAGTTCGGCGGCCGGGTTATCTAAATTTGCCAAGGAGTAACAGCCTGCTGAGTGCGCAAAGGCGGGCATTATAAGGCCACCGGACCGGGACGCCAGTGCAACAGTTGATACGGTGTTGAATGTGACACCGCCATCGTCGGAACGCCGCCGAACACCGCTGAAACAAAAACGGCAGCCTCACAGGGCTGCCGTTTCATTTACTGCCTACCGACCTCTCAAGCCAGATGCGAAAGCATCTCCTTGGCTTCGCTCTTCTGCCCAGCATTGCCCTCGGCCACTACCTCGTTGAGGATGTCCCGAGCGCCGTCGTTGTCACCCATGTCGATGTAGGCCTGGGCCAGATCGAGTTTGGTGGCGACTTCATCGGTGCCGGAGAGGAAGTCGAAATCCGGCTCGTCCGCCGCGGAAGCCATCGCGTCTTCTGCGGTAAAGGTCGGCTCGCCCATGCTCTGGGACAGACGATCCAGCTCGGCGTTGACGTCTTCCAGCTCGGCAGCGAAAGCGTCCGGCTCGTTCGGGGCGGTGGCGGCGGTGTCCATTTCATCGGCCAGCGACAAGTCGAAATCGGCCGGCAACTCCAGATCGTCTTGTGGAACTTCAGGCTTCACAGGCTCGACAGGCAAGTCCTTCACGCCTTCGTCCAGATCCAGCAGGAAGTCGTCTTCCGCAAGGATCGCCGGCGATGGGTCTGCGCCCAGATCCATGTCCAGATCGAAGTCCGACAGGTCGTCGAGGTTTTCCTTGATGTCGGTCTGTTCCTTCAACACCGACTCAAAGCTCAGGTCGTCGTCCAGCGGGAATTCTTCGAGGTCAGCCGCCGATTCCGGTTCTGCTGCAACCACCGCCGGAGAAGCGGCCTCCAGATCATCCAGGCTCAGATCGAAGGCACTGTCGAAGTCATCAGGCACTGCCGGTGCCGGCGCTTGCGGTTCGTCCAGCAGCAGATCCTTGACGTACTGCGCGTCCAGCTCGGCGGCGATGGCGGCAGCGGCGAGACCACCGGCAGCGGCGATAGCCATGGCCGGAAAGCGGGTTTTGAGCTTCTCGACCTGGGCGAAGTTGTCACCGTTGGCCACCAACTGGCGCTCCTGGGCGACAAATGCATCGCGATCGCCCTGCTGGCCGTAGACTTCCATCAGCTTCAGGCGCAGGTCGCTTCGCTGTGGTTCTTGCTTGATGCCGTCTTCAAGCAACGCAGCTGCCTGATTCAAACGACCGGCGGCAATGTGCGACTGAGCCTTGGTCAGTACGTCGTCATCGCGGTCGGCTGCTGGCGAGACCAGTGGCGCGGCGATCGGCGTCGTCATAACGTCCGGAGTTGGCGCTGGCGCAGGTGAAGGTGCAGGTGTTGGCATCGGCGCGGGAGCGAGCGTCACGCTTGGCGGCGGAACTTCCAGGCCTTCGAAGCTGCTTTCCGGCAGATCCTGCTCGGCGGAAAACTCCTTCTCTTCTTCCAGAGCACGCGCCATGCGCAGGTGTTTCTCGGCTTCCTGCTGCGCTTTGCGGCGACGTGCCAGCAACAGCAGCAACAGCAGCAGAACCACTGCACCGCCGCCCACCAGACCCAGCAGGACCGGATTGGTCAGCAGCTCGTTGAATTTCTGGTCGTCGGAAGCGACTGGCGTCGGCTCGACGGGTGGCTCGGCAGGCACTGGCGCCGGGGCGGCCTCAGGCGTTGCCACCTCTGGCGCAGGCGCTACCGGAGCTGGAGGCACTTCCGTGGGTGTCGCCGCAGGGTTGGCGGCCAGTTCAGCATTCATTGCCGGAGCGGTCGCCGCTGCAGCCGGCGCATCAGCAGCGCCTTCGGCCTGCAACTTGGCCAATTGATTGTTCTTCAGTTCAATCAGGCGTTGCAGCTTTTCCATCTGACTTTGCAGATCGGTCATGCGGCTTTTCAGTTCGGCATTGTCACGACGGGTCGTGTCGAGGCTTTCCTGGGTGACGGCCAGTTTGTTGCCCAAGGCTTTGGCATCGCCTGCCGCGCCTTTGCCACGGCCTTTGCCGGTTTCGGCAGAGACCAGGCTCAAATTGTCTTTTGCTGCTTGCGTCGGAGCGGCGTCAGCGCGGCCACGCTTGGTGGCATCGAGTTGCTGCTGCCCGGTGCCGGGCTTCGCCACATAACGACGACCCTGGCGCCACGCGGTGTTCTGCGCCGCAACCTCAGCGATTGCCTTGGGTTGCGCCAGGCTGGTGCTCTGCGCCTGATCGGGCATGCGCAGCACCTGGCCGGTTTTCAGCCGGTTGATGTTGCCGTCGATAAAGGCGTCCGGGTTCAGCGCCTGGATAGCCAGCATGGTTTGCTGGACCGACCCGCCATTACGCGCTTTGGCGGCGATTTCCCACAGGGTATCGCGCGGCGTGGTGGTGTATTGGGCCGGCTGGGTGGCACCGGTCACCGGCGCAGTAACCGTTTGGGTCGGCGCAGGCTGCGCAGCCGCTTCAGCGGTCTGCGGGGAGAATTTGGACGGATCTAGCAGCACGCTGTAATCGCGCAGCAGTCGACCGTTGGGCCACATCACCTGAACCAGGAATTTCACCATCGGCTCGGACAGCGGCTTGCTGGACGTCACACGCAGGATGCTTTTACCGCTGGCGTTGAGCACGGGCGTGAAGGTCAGGTCGTTGAGAAACGCCTGACGATCGACACCGGCCTTGGCGAAATCTTCGGGCGAAGCCAGGCTCGGCACCACTTCCGCGGCGGTGAGGTCCTTGACGTCGAGCAGCTCGATTTCCGCCACCAGAGGTTGGTTCAGCGTCGACTTCAGGGTCAATTCCCCGAGCCCGAGGGCATGCGCCATACCGGAGGACAGCGCCGAGGCGGCCGCTATTGCTAACACCAGTTTGCGAACTTGAACCATAGCCTCATCCTTTGTTTGAACATTCCTCGGCCAGCGAGAAGGTGTTGATAGCCGCTGCCGTAAGGCATTGCGCGCGGCGACGAAGGGTCGTCACGCGCGATCATTTCATTCATGCCCCGGAAAGCCCCGCAGGGTGGCTCGCCATCAGCAATCCGGCCAAGCATAGCGCTCGACTGGACTCATTCGAAAAATTGTTGCCAAGTATCTTTTACAGCAGGTCTTTTATCAACAATTCAGCCACCTGCACAGCATTGAGCGCGGCGCCTTTGCGTACGTTATCTGACGTCAGCCACACATTAAGTTCCGACGGGTCGTCGATACCTTGGCGAACCCGACCAACGTAGACCACGTCCTGCCCTACCGCATCGCCTACCGCTGTCGGGTAATCGCCGGCTTCAACCAGTTCGATACCCGGCGCGTCTTCCAGCGCCGCATTGATTTTCGCCAGGTCCACAGCGCTCGCAGACTGCAAGGTCACGCTAAAGCTATCGCCAAAAAACACCGGGGCTTGAATGCAAGTGACGGAAATCTTTAATAAAGGCAACGCCATGACCTGACGCAACTCACGCACCAGGCGTTTTTCCAGCATCGTGTGGCCCTGTTCATCAGGTTTGCCGACCTGAGCCAACAGGTTGAACGCCATTTGCCGATCGAAAAAGGTCGGCTCCAGCGGGCGCACATTGAGCAGCTCGGCGGTTTGCCGGGCCAGCTCGGTCACCGCTTCGCGGCCCTGGGCGGAGACCGCCAGGCTGGCGGTCAAGTTGATGCGTTGCAGGTCGAGCAAACCGAGCAACGGCGCCAGCACCACGGCCAGCGTCGTGGCCGATGGGCTTGGGCTGCTGACCTGGAACGGTTTTTTCAAACCGGCGAGGATGTCGGCGTTGGCTTCCGGCACAACTTGCGGCGCCTGATCGGCCGGCAAGGCGCCGGACAAGTCGATCAGCGAGCAGCCGGCGGCGGTGGCGCGCGAGGCGAAACTCAGGGTCACCGCCGGGCCGGCGGCAAAGAACACCAGCTGGACTTTGCTGAAATCGAATTCGTCGACTTCACGCACCCGCACGTTCTTGCCACGAAACGGCACCGAATGCCCGGCGGACTCGCTGCTGGCCAGCAGGTGCAGGTTGCCGACCGGGAAGTCGCGTTCTTCGAGAATCTGCACGAGCGTTTCGCCGACAGTACCGGTGGCGCCGATCACGGCAATATCAAAGGACTGGCTCATGGTTCTACCTCTGGCGAAACGGGGGGAGCGGCACTTTACCGGCTGACCGCCGCGCAGGCAATTTCTGCCGGGGATTTGCGGTGCCAGACAGACCGCCTTCGCGGGCAAGCCTCGCTCCTACAGGTTTTGTGTCGCACGTGGAATATGGGTACAACCGAACAACCTGTAGGAGCGAGGCTTGCCCGCGAAGGCGGCCTGTCTGACACCCGACAAATCTAAGGCTGTCGGGTATAAAAAAACCCGCACCTCTTTCAAGGCACGGGTTCTTTCATTGCTTCAATCAATCAACGCTCAAGCAGGATCCGCAGCATGCGACGCAGCGGTTCGGCCGCGCCCCACAGCAGCTGGTCGCCGACGGTGAACGCGCCGACGTACTGCGTGCCCATGTTCAGCTTGCGCAGACGGCCCACCGGTACGTTCAGGGTGCCGGTGACTTTCGTCGGGCTCAGCTCCTGAATGCTGATGTCGCGGTTGTTCGGCACCAGTTTGACCCAAGGGTTGTGCTGGCTGATCAGCCCTTCGATGTCGGCGATCGGCACGTCTTTGTTCAGCTTGATGGTCAGCGCCTGGCTGTGGCAACGCATGGCGCCGATGCGCACGCAGATGCCATCGACCGGGATCGGGCTCTTGAAGCGACCGAGGATCTTGTTGGTCTCGGCCTGGGCCTTCCACTCTTCGCGGCTCTGGCCGTTCGGCAGTTCCTTGTCGATCCACGGGATCAGGCTGCCGGCCAGCGGCACGCCGAAGTTTTCGGTCGGGTACGCGTCGCTGCGCATGGCTTCGGCGACACGACGGTCGATGTCGAGGATGGCGCTGGCCGGGTCGGCCAGTTGATCGGCGACAGCGGCGTGGGTCGCGCCCATTTGCTTGATCAGTTCACGCATGTTCTGCGCGCCGGCACCGGAGGCCGCCTGATAGGTCATGGCACTCATCCACTCCACCAGACCGGCTTCAAACAGACCGCCCAGACCCATCAGCATCAGGCTGACGGTGCAGTTGCCGCCGATGTAGTTCTTGGTGCCCGCGTCGAGCTGCTGGTCGATGACCTTGCGGTTCACCGGGTCCAGCACGATCACCGCGTCATCCTGCATGCGCAGGCTGGAAGCGGCGTCGATCCAGTAACCCTGCCAGCCGGCTTCGCGCAGTTTCGGGAAGACTTCACTGGTGTAGTCGCCACCCTGGCAGGTCAGAATCACGTCGAGGGTTTTCAGCTCTTCAATGCTGTAAGCGTCCTTGAGCGGAGCAATATCCTTGCCCACGGACGGGCCTTGGCCACCGACATTGGAAGTGGTGAAAAACACCGGCTCGATAAGATCGAAATCCTGCTCTTCCAGCATCCGCTGCATGAGCACGGAACCGACCATACCGCGCCAACCGATCAGACCTACACGTTTCATCGCAACTACACCTTCTTTAAAAAGTGGGCCGCTGCTTTCAAGAGTGAAAGTGGCAGCGGGCCCGAGAGATTACAGATTCCGCAGCGCGGCGACTACTGCGTCACCCATTTCCTGCGTACCGACTTTAGTGCAACCGGTCGACCAGATGTCGCCCGTGCGCAAGCCCTGATCCAATACCAGACTGACGGCCTTCTCGATGGCATCGGCCGCATCCTGCAGATTGAAGCTGTAACGCAACATCATCGACACCGACAAAATGGTCGCCAACGGGTTGGCAATGCCCTTGCCAGCGATGTCCGGCGCCGAACCGTGGCACGGCTCGTACATGCCTTTGTTGTTGGTATCCAGCGATGCCGACGGCAGCATGCCGATGGAACCGGTGAGCATCGACGCCTGATCGGACAGGATGTCGCCAAACAGGTTGTCGGTGACGATCACGTCGAATTGCTTCGGTGCGCGCACCAACTGCATGGCGGCGTTGTCGACGTACATGTGGCTCAGTTCGACTTCCGGGTAATCCTTGCCCACTTGCTCGACGATTTCACGCCACAACTGGCTGGACGCCAGTACGTTGGCCTTGTCCACTGAGCACAGCTTTTTGCCGCGCACCATGGCCATGTCGAAACCGACACGGGCGATGCGGCGGATTTCGCTTTCGCTGTACGGCAGGGTGTCGTAGGCCTGACGCTCGCCGTTTTCCAGGGTGCGGGTGCCGCGTGGCGCACCGAAGTAGATGCCGCCGGTCAGTTCACGGACGATCAGGATGTCCAGGCCCGCGACGATTTCAGGCTTCAGGCTCGAGGCTTCAGCCAGTTGCGGATACAGGATCGCCGGACGCAAGTTGCCGAACAGGCCCAGTTGCGCACGGATTTTCAGCAGGCCGCGCTCAGGGCGGATATCACGCTCGATGGTGTCCCATTTCGGGCCGCCCACGGCGCCCAGCAGCACAGCGTCGGCGGCGCGGGCACGGTCCAGGGTTTCGTCGGCCAGCGGCACGCCGTGCTTGTCGATGGCGGCGCCACCGATCACATCAAAGCTCAGGTCGAAGCCCAATGCGTACTTGTCGTTGGCCAGCTCCAGCACCTTGACCGCTTCGGCCATGATTTCCGGACCAATACCGTCGCCTGGGAGAATCAGAATCTGCTTGCTCATGCTTTCCTCATGTCATCAGTCGGTGCGCCCAGGGGCACGCCCGGAAAAATTCTATCGTTCGGCGATCAGTACCAGCACATCTGTACTGAACGAACCATCGGCCTCAATCTCAAAATTTTCGCGCACTTCATTGCCCATCGACTGCTGCAGCTCGCGGATGGCCGCGCGCATCACTTGCGGTGTGCGCATGCGCTCGACCCAGCTGGTGTACTCAAGACGCAGGCGTTGACGGGTGGTGCTGCGGGTATGCAACCCCGCTTCACTGACCTGACGCAACCACTCGCCGGCGGAATAATCGCGCACATGGCTGGTGTCGCGCAGCACTTCGACGCTTTGCAGGTAAGTGTCGAACAACGGACTGCCCGGTGACAACACGTCAACGAACGCCGCCACGCCACCCGGCTTCAGCACCCGGCGCACTTCGCGCAGAGCCAGGCCGAGATCGCTCCAATGGTGCGCCGAGTAACGGCTGAACACGAAGTCAAATTCACCATCAGCGAACGGCAATCGCTCGGCGGCACCAAGGACCGTGGACACGTTACTCAGCCCGCGATCAACGGCGGCACCGGTGACCACGTCGAGCATCTGCTGGGACAGGTCGTAGGCCACGACCTCCTTGACCAGCGAAGCCACGTGAAAACTGACGTGACCGGCGCCGCAACCCAGGTCCAGAACCCGTGCATCACCCTGCCCGGCCAGTTCGGCCTGTAGCAGCGCGAATTCGGTGCCTTGAGCATGTACGGCGCTGCTCAGATAGGCCGCGGCCTGTTCACCGAATTGCTTTTGGACTACCTGGCTGTGCTGGGCGGTGCTGGTCATGGGGACTTCCTTTTTGGGGTGAGTCTTGGGGTGCCTCTACTGCCGCCATCGCTAGCAGGCTAGCTCCCACATTAGATCTATGGCGTACACAAATCCCTGTGGGAGCTAGCCTGCTAGCGATGAGGCCGGAGCGGCCTACATCAATCTCGGCTCAATCAAGCGTCGCGAAACAACCACGGCTGGCTCGCACGATGCTTGGCTTCAAACGTCGCAATCGCCTCGTGGTCCATCAACGTCAGGCCGATATCGTCCAGACCATTGAGCAGACAATGCTTACGGAACGCGTCGATTTCAAAGCTCAACACCTTGCCATCCGGACGGGTCACGGTCTGGGCTTGCAGATCAACCTGCAACTGATAACCCGGCGTCGCTTCAACCTGCTGGAACAGCTCATCCACGTCGGCGTCGCTCAAGATGATCGGCAGCAAGCCGTTCTTGAAGCTGTTGTTGAAGAAGATGTCGGCGTAGCTCGGCGCGATGATGCTGCGGAAACCGTATTCTTCCAGGGCCCACGGCGCGTGTTCACGGCTGGAGCCGCAACCGAAGTTCTCGCGGGCCAGCAATACGCTGGCGCCTTGATAACGCTCGGCGTTGAGCACGAAGTCCTTGTTCAGTGGACGCTTGGAGTTGTCCTGATACGGCTGCCCGACATCCAGGTAGCGCCACTCATCGAACAGGTTCGGGCCGAAACCCGTGCGCTTGATCGACTTCAAGAACTGCTTCGGGATGATCTGGTCAGTGTCGACGTTGGCACGATCCAGAGGCGCGACAAGACCAGTGTGCTGGGTAAAAGCTTTCATGCTGCGCTCCTTTAGATCAATTCACGGACGTCGACGAAGCGACCGTTCACAGCGGCGGCGGCGGCCATGGCCGGGCTCACGAGGTGGGTACGGCCACCGGCCCCCTGACGGCCTTCGAAGTTGCGGTTGGAGGTCGACGCGCAATGCTCGCCCGACTCCAAGCGGTCCGGGTTCATCGCCAGGCACATCGAGCAACCCGGCTCGCGCCATTCAAAACCGGCTTCGAGGAAAATCTTGTCCAGGCCTTCCGATTCGGCCTGCGCCTTCACCAGACCCGAGCCCGGCACCACGATGGCCTGCTTGATGGTCGAAGCGACTTTGCGACCCTTGGCGATCACGGCGGCAGCGCGCAAATCTTCGATTCGCGAGTTGGTGCAGGAACCGATAAATACGCGGTCCAACTGGATATCGGTGATCGCCTGATTGGCGGTCAACCCCATGTACTTCAAGGCGCGTTCGATGGAGCCACGCTTGACCAGGTCCATCTCCTTCGCAGGGTCCGGCACGTTCTGATCAACGGCCAGAACCATTTCAGGCGAAGTGCCCCAGCTGACTTGTGGTTTGATCTGAGTCGCGTCGAGCTCGACGATGGTGTCGAACTTGGCGTCTTTATCGGTCACCAGGTCTTTCCAGGCTTCGACGGCCAAGTCCCATTCCGCGCCTTTCGGGGCGAATGGACGGCCCTTCACGTAGGCCACGGTTTTTTCGTCAGCGGCCACCAGACCTACACGAGCACCGGCCTCGATGGACATGTTGCAGATGGTCATGCGGCCTTCGACCGACAGATCACGAATCGCGCTACCGGCGAACTCAATGGCATGACCGTTACCGCCGGCGGTGCCGATCTTGCCGATTATGGCCAGGACGATGTCCTTGGCCGTCACGCCGAACGGCAATTTGCCTTCGACCGAAACCAACATATTCTTCATCTTTTTGGCGACCAGGCACTGAGTGGCGAGCACGTGCTCGACCTCGGACGTGCCGATACCGTGAGCCAGAGCGCCAAACGCGCCGTGGGTCGAGGTGTGGGAGTCGCCGCAGACCACGGTCATGCCCGGCAAGGTTGCGCCCTGCTCCGGGCCAATGACGTGGACGATGCCTTGGCGCACGTCGTTCATCTTGAACTCGACGATGCCGTATTCATCGCAGTTGTCGTCGAGGGTCTGAACCTGCAAACGCGAGACCTGGTCGGCAATGGCTTCGATGCCGCCCTTGCGCTCCGGGGTCGTCGGTACGTTGTGGTCCGGGGTCGCGATGTTGGCATCGATGCGCCAAGGCTTGCGCCCGGCAAGACGCAGGCCTTCAAAGGCTTGCGGCGACGTCACTTCGTGGATGATGTGACGATCGATGTAAATCAGCGCAGAGCCATCGTCGCGCTGTTTGACCAAGTGCGAATCCCAGAGCTTGTCGTAGAGCGTTTTGCCGGCCATCAGACGTTTTCCTCATCAGCTTGTTTCTATGCCCCGGGCTTTGACGATTTCAATAACCCTTTGGCTTGTGAGGTCGATCCTAGGGGGTTACATTAAATAACTCAAATTCATATTTTTTATGCTTTGGATAACCAACTGGAATACCGCAATGGACCTTGCCAACCTCAATGCCTTTATCGCGATTGCCGAGACCGGAAGCTTCTCTGGCGCGGGAGAACGCCTCCACCTGACGCAACCGGCGATCAGCAAGCGCATCGCCGGACTGGAGCAGCAATTGAAGGTGCGGCTGTTTGATCGCCTGGGCCGTGAAGTCAGCCTGACCGAGGCCGGTCGCGCCCTGTTGCCGCGGGCTTATCAGATTCTCAATGTGCTGGACGACACCCGCCGCGCCCTGACCAACCTGACCGGCGAAGTGACCGGTCGCCTGACGCTGGCCACCAGTCACCACATTGGCTTGCACCGTTTGCCGCCCTTATTGAGGGAGTTCACCCGACGCTACCCACAAGTGGCGCTGGATATTCAGTTCCTCGATTCGGAAGTGGCCTACGAAGAAATCCTCCATGGTCGCGCCGAACTGGCCGTCATTACCCTGGCGCCGGAGCCCCACGCACTGGTCAAGGCCACACCGGTGTGGGACGACCCGCTGGATTTCGTGGTCGCACCGGAGCATTCGCTGGTCAGCAACGGTGCGGTCAACCTCGCGGACATCGCCCTGCACCCGGCCGTGTTCCCTGGCGGCAACACCTTTACTCACCACATCGTCCATCGGTTGTTCGAAGCCCAAGGCCTGACGCCGAACATCGCCATGAGCACCAATTACCTGGAAACCATCAAGATGATGGTGTCGATCGGCCTGGCCTGGAGCGTGTTGCCGCGCACCATGCTCGATGATCAAGTTGCACGAATACCTTTACCGGGCATACAACTCACTCGCCAGCTAGGCTATATCCTGCACACCGAACGGACGCTGTCGAATGCGGCACGGGCCTTCATGGCCCTGCTGGATGCACAAATCGATCTGCCAGGGACTCAAGGCTAACCTGTGCTACCACCATAGAGCCGCGAATTCCTGTGCCTAACGCCCAAATCAGCCCAAGGCTTGCCAATGCCGAAATCTGTTGACCGTATTCCGCCGATGCCACGTATTCAGGCGCTTGACCCGAAACGGTCCGAGCAGAGCTGGGAAAGCGCACCGCAGTTGCTGGCCGCCCTCAATGGCGCGCGTCTGGGCGCCTGGTATTGGGACATCGAGCGCGGGCAGATCAGCTGGTCGCGGGGTACTCAGGCGTTGTTCGGCTTCGATCCCCGGCAACCGTTGCCGGCCGATCTGGAATACCTCGACTTGCTGCCCCCGGAGGATCGGGCCAAAACCATCCGAGCCTTTCATGCCGTGATTGCCGGCGCCCCGCTGGAACACGCAATGCACCACCGCATCCGCTGGCCCGACGGCAGCCTGCACTGGCTGGAGATCAACGGCAGCCTGCTGCCGGACAAGCATGGTCGGCCACGGATGATTGGGGTCATCCGCGAAATCACCCACCAGCGCCAGCGGGAACAGGCGCTGAGCAGCTCGGAAAAACGCTTTGCCACGCTGTTTCACCTGTGCCCGAACATGGTGTTGCTGACCCGCCAGGAAGACGGCCTGATTACCGAAGCCAACCAGTATTTCGAAAGCCTGTTCGGTTGGCCGGTGCAGGACGCGATTGGCCGAACCACCGTCGAACTGGGCCTCTGGGTGCATCCGGAGCAACGCGCGCAACTGGTCAAGGCCACCAAAGCCAAGGGCGATCTGATCAGCATGGAGGTGCAGTTTCGCGCCAGCAACGGCCAGATCCACGACGGCATCCTCAGCGCACAGAAAGTCGAGCTCGAAGGCCAGCCATACCTGCTGAGCACTTTCCTCGACACCACCGAACGCAAAGCCGCCGAACACGCGCTGAAGGACAGCCAGGAACGCCTCGACCTGGCGCTGGATTCGGCGCAACTCGGCACCTGGGACTGGCACATTCCCAGCGGCATGCTTTACGGATCGGCGCGGGCTGCGCAGTTGCACGGGCTGGAGGCCATACCCTTTCATGAGTCCTTCGACGCGTTTTTCGAAGGTGTGCCCGACGAAGAGCGCGGTTCCATGCGCGATGCTTACCGCAGCCTGCGCGAAGGGCCGGCCGGCAATTATCAACTGACCTACCGGGTGCAGCTTCCGGACGGCAGTTCACGCTACCTGGAAAGCCGCGCCCGCCTCTACCGCGATGAAAACGGCGCGCCGCTGCGTATGGCCGGCACGTTGCTGGACATCACCGATCAGGTCGAACGGGAGCAGCGACTGGTGGCCTCGGAAGAGAAATTCGCCACGCTGTTCCAGGTCAGCCCGGACCCGATCTGCGTCACACGCCAGGACACCGGCCAGTTCATCGAGATCAACTCCAGCTTCACCCAAACATTTGGCTGGAGCGCCGACGAGGTGATTGGTCGCAGCGCCGACGAGATCGGCCTGTGGGACGCTTCGTCGAAAAGCCTGCAACGGATCGAGCAAGTCATCCGCGAACAGGGCCTGAACAATGTAGCGATCGTCGCCCAGCACAAAGATGGGAAGTCTTTGACCTGCGTGATTTCCAGCCGGCAGATCAGCGTCGGCGAACAGCCGTGCATCGTCACCACCCTGCGCGACATCACCCAGCAGCAACGTTCCGAAGCGGCACTGAAGGCCAGCGAAGAGAAGTTTGCCAAGGCGTTCCACTCGAGCCCCGACGCGATCACCATCACCGAGCGCGATACCGGGCGCTACCTTGAGGTCAACGATGGTTTCTGCCGCCTGACCGGTTACCGCGCCGATGAAGTGGTCGGCCGCACGGTGTATCAGGTCGGCATCTGGGCTGAAGAGAAACAGCGCTCGGCGCTCCTGGCCGAACTGCAGATCAAGGGCCGTGTGCATCACCAGGAAATGCTCGGCCGCAATAAACGCGGCGAGTTGCTGACCGTCGAAGTCTCGGTGGAGCCGATCACCCTCAACGAGACCGCGTGCCTGTTGCTGACCGCCCGGGACGTCAGCCTGCTGAAAAATGCCGAGGCGCAGATCCGCCACCTGGCCTACCACGACCCGCTGACCAACCTGCCTAACCGCGCGCTGCTGATGGATCGCCTGAGTCAGCAGATCGCCCTGCTCAAACGCCACAATCTGCGCGGCGCGTTGCTGTTCCTCGACCTCGATCACTTCAAACACATCAACGACTCCCTCGGTCATCCGGTCGGCGACACGGTGCTGAAAATCATCACCGCTCGCCTTGAAGCCAGCGTGCGCATGGAAGACACCGTGGCGCGCCTGGGTGGCGACGAGTTTGTGGTGTTACTCAGCGGTCTTGAAGGCTCGCGCAACGAAGTCAGCGCTCAGGTCCGGGACCTGGCAGATACGTTGCGCGAGCTGCTGTCGGAGCCGATGTTCCTCGACGGCCAGCGCCTGCAAGTCACGCCGAGCATCGGCATCGCGCTGATTCCCGACCACGGCTCGACGCCGACCGACCTGCTCAAACGTGCCGACATTGCGCTTTACCGCGCCAAGGACTCGGGTCGCAACACCGCGCAGATGTACCACAACACCATGCAGAAGGCTGCCAGCGAGCGCCTGCGCATGGAAACCGACCTGCGCCTGGCCCTTTCCCGGGGCGAGTTTCATGTGCATTACCAACCCCAGGTCGACGCCCGGGGCAACCGCATTGTCGGCGCCGAGGCGCTGGTGCGCTGGGACCACCCGGAACTCGGCCCGCAATCGCCCAACGAGTTCATCAAGGTGCTGGAGGACAGCGGACTGATTCTGGAAGTCGGCACCTGGATCATCGATGAGGCCTGCGCGGCCTTCAAAAAACTGATCACAAAAGGCTTGATCAACCCGCTCAGCTTCAGCCTGTGCGTCAACATCAGTCCGAGGCAATTTCGTCAAAACGATTTCGTCGAACGCATCGAACACAGCCTCAGTAGCCACGGCCTGCCCTGCTCCCTGCTGAAACTGGAAATCACCGAAGGCATCGTCATCCAGAACCTGGAAGACACCATCAACAAAATGCGCAGCCTGAAAAAACTCGGCGTGAGTTTTGCGATGGACGACTTCGGCACCGGCTACTCCTCGCTGACCTACCTCAAGCGCCTGCCCGTCGACACGCTGAAAATCGACCAGTCATTCATCCGCGACGCCACTACCGACCCGAACGACGCCGAAATCATCCGCGCCATCGTGGCCATGGCCCGCAGCCTGGAACTGAAAGTGATCGCCGAAGGGGTGGAAACGCCGGAGCAGCTGGAGTTTTTGCAGGGGTTGGGCTGCCATTTTTATCAGGGGTATCTGCATAGCCGGCCGTTGCCGGTTGAGGAGTTTCAGAAGCTCTTGAAATAACCCGCTTTCCTGTAGCAGCTGCCGAGCAACACGAGGCTGCGTTCGGCTGCGAAGCAGTCGTCAAACCTGAGCACACAATTTTCCTGAAACACCGCATCGCCTGATTTCACGACTGCTTCGCAGCCGAACGCAGCCTCGCGCTGCTCGGCAGCTGCTACAAAGTGTGCAAAAGGTTGGAGAGTGCTGACAAAAAAAGGGCGCCAAATGGCGCCCTTCTTGTTGCTCTGATTTGTTATTGCAGGACTGGTTTTTGCGTACCGTTGATCGGGATGCGTTTGGCTTTCGCCTCTTCCGGCACGATGCGCAGCAGGTCGATACTCAGCAGACCGTTGCGCAGGTCAGCGGCCTTGATCTCGATGTGATCGGCCAGGCGGAACGACAGTTTGAACGCACGCTGGGCGATGCCTTGGTGCAAGAAGGTCACGCCTTCAGTCGCGTCACGTTTACCACCACTGATGGTCAGCACACCCTTCTCCACTTGCAGGTCCAGATCTTCTTCCTGGAAACCGGCCGCGGCTACGACGATGCGGTATTGGTCATCACCGCGTTTTTCAACGTTGTAGGGTGGGTAGGTGCTGCCTGGCTCGTTGCGCAGGGCGGTTTCGAACAGATCGTTGAAACGGTCGAAGCCTACCGAGGAACGGAACAGTGGAGCCAGGGAAAATGCAGTAGTCATGGTTCAAATCTCCTGAAAACAATCAGCAAGGTTTATGTCTCCGCGACCCGAATTCGGCATCGCGTAATCCCTAGATAGGGATCGCTGATTGCTTTTCAAGAGAATATTTGAAAATTTTTTAGGCTGCTTCAGCCACCTGAAGACCCAGCAAACGCGAGACCTGATCCAGTTCAGTTTCACGACGCAGGACGGTGAACAGCTCGACCGCCTCAGGGTAATTGCGGGTCAACATCGCCAGCCATTGCTTCAAACGACCCGGCGATTGGCGTGCAGTCATCTGCGCCTTGGCTTGCAGCCAGAAGTCCTGAATAAGCGGCAGCAACTCCGCCCACGTCATCTCGACCACTTCTCCACCGGCCCGCGCCGCTGCGATTTGCCGGGCCAGGTCCGGGCGCGAAACCAGGCCACGACCGAGCATGATGTCTTCCACGCCGCTGATTTCGCGGCAACGGCGCCAGTCTTCAACGCTCCAGATGTCGCCATTGGCGAACACCGGGACCTTGACCACTTCCTGCACCCGGGGGATCCATTCCCAATGAGCGGGCGGCTTGTAACCGTCGGTTTTAGTCCGCGCGTGAACCACGATGTGCGCCGCGCCGCCTTCGGCCAGCGCGGTTGCGCAGACCAGCGAACCGTCCGGGCTGTCGAAGCCCAGACGCATTTTTGCCGTGACCGGAATGTGCGCGGGCACCGCGCGGCGCACGTGTTCAACGATTTCGTTGAGCAGTTCAGGTTCTTTAAGCAGGACGGCGCCGCCACGGGACTTGTTGACGGTCTTGGCGGGGCAGCCGAAGTTCAGGTCGATGACCTCGGACCCCAATTCGCAGGCCAGCGCGGCGTTTTCTGCCAGGCACACCGGATCGGAACCGAGTAATTGCACCCGCAGCGGCACGCCGGACGCTGTGCGGGCGCCGGTCAACAATTCCGGGCCGAACTTGTGGTAATAGGCAGGCGTGAGCAGTTGATCGTTGATCCGAATGAACTCGGTCACGCACCAATCGATACCGCCCACACGGGTCAGCACGTCCCGCAGGATGTTGTCGACCAACCCCTCCATGGGCGCCAAAGCAATTTGCATGAAAAACACACTCAACGAAAAACGTGCGGCAGTTTACTGGATTCTCTGCCGAAAGACTTGCATCCGCCTCTGTGGCGAGGGAGCTTGCTCCCGCTGGAGCGCGAAGCGGTCCCTCGCGCTGGAGAGTGCTGCGCACTCTAACGGGAGCAAGCTCCCTCGCCACGGGATGGCGTCAGCTTGGAACTTGCAACGCCTGGCCATAGCCTTCGATGAACTCGGCGGGCATGCGCTTAGGCTTGCCCGTCGACAGTTCGATGCAAACGAAGGTGGTTTGCGCACGCAGCAACGTGGTGTTGTCGCTGGGGCGCTTCAACTGGAAGTGTCGGGTCATTTTCAGGCGCTGATCCCAATCGACAATCCAGGTTGCCAACTGCAACCCGTCGCCTTCATAGGCGGCGGCCAGGTAATCGATCTCATGCCGCACCACCGCCATTGCCCGATCCAGCCGACGGTATTCGACCAGGTCCAGGCCCAGCCGCTGCGAGTGGCGCCAGGCACAGCGTTCGAGCCAGGTTACGTACACCGCGTTGTTCGCGTGCCCCAGCCCGTCGATGTCCTCGGCGCCGACCTCCAGATCAATGATAAATGGCGTTGCCCGATCCCAGCCCATGCCCCACTCCCGGTCAGATGATGTCGACCGGGGCAGTGTAACGGATGCTCAGGCCGATTGGCGCGAATGCAGACTGCGACCGGACAGCAGTGATAACACGCCATCAATTACCCGAGGATCCGCCAGCACACGTTGATGACCGCCCTCCTCCAGGCGTAACAGCCGACTGTCGAACCAGGCCTCGTTGATCAACTGGGATTCCTTGACGGGGACATAGCAGTCATCTTCGGCGTGAACGATCAGCCCGGGCATATCGAGCTGATAGTGCGCGACATCCAGCGTCGCCGCGCGCATGCCGACGTCTTTCTCGACCTGACGGATGAACGCCGAACGTGCTTTTGGTGGCAGTCGTACATAACGGGCAAAACCACGCAACACGCCGAGAATCCGCGCCGGTGCGGCGATGGTGACCAGTGTTTCGGTGCGCAAGCCCAGCTGCACGGCAAGCATCGCACTCGCGCCTCCCATGGAGTGACCGATGACCGCTTGCAGGGGCGGCAACTCGGCGGCCGCTTCGAGCATGGCCCTGGCAAACAGCACGACATTCGCTTCGCTACCCGGCGATCGACCATGTGCCGGACCGTCCAGCGCAACGACCGTATAGCCGGCATCGACCAGCGCCGTGATGAGACTCGCAAACTGCGTCGGCCGGCCTTCCCACCCGTGCATCAGCAACACGGCCGGACCTTGCCCCCAGCGCAGCGCCGAGAGGCCGAAGCGCAAGGTGATTCGTTCGGATTTTGCCAGCAGCGGCAATTCCCAATCACGCGGCGGCAGGTCCCGCGGCGTCATGAACGCCAGTCGCATTTTGCTCGCGACCAGTTTCGGTGCGAACCAGCCCAAGGTGCCATTAACGCCACGAACCCACTTCAACGTGCTCATCGCTCTCACTCCTCAGGCCAATGCCTTCAGGTCATAGCACCGCCGACTTGGCGGCGCGCAGCAATCGATCGGACAACTCTCCTGGCCCCAGTGCCCGTGCCAGGGCCAGACCACCGACCATCAAGGCCATGTCGGCCAAGGCTTTGTCGGTGTCTTCCGGGCTGGCCGCCAACTGCGCGACCATCATTTCCACATGCTCATTCAACGCCACGCGAAACGCGTCCGGCAGACGACCCAGTTCACCGACAGACGCCGGGATCGGGCACGCTGACTCAGAGGAATCACGGTGTTTGCGCGACAGATAAAACGCAGCCACCAACGCGCGACGCTCTTCGCCGGTCAACTCGGCGTCCATGTCGGCGATCAAGCCACGGCGGTGACCGAGCAGTTGCTTGAACGCTTCCAGCATCATTGCGTCCTTGCTTTCGAAGTGTGCATAGAAGCCGCCAACCGTCAGGCCGGCTGCACCCATCACTTCGCCCACGCTCGGTTCGGCCGGGCCACGCTGAATCAGCGCTGCGCTGGCGGCCTTGAGAATGCGTTCGCGGGTTTGAGCTTTTTTATCGTTCATCGTTGCCTCCGAATATTACGACTAGAATATTATTCTCATAATAATTTTCCGCAAGTCGTGGATGTGACCGCTGGTCTGAAGAACAGTTTGAAAGAAAAGGGGGATTTGGCCAAACGCCAGACAAACAAAAGGGCCATTCAATAATTGAATGACCCTTATAAAATCCCGCAGAGCGGGTAATCGTGGCGTCCCCTAGGGGACTCGAACCCCTGTTACCGCCGTGAAAGGGCGGTGTCCTAGGCCACTAGACGAAGGGGACGCAAAACCTTCTATACAACTGATCAGTGCTGAGAGCTGATCGATTCAAGGCCGGTGTGGCCAGACCTTGAACTGTAAAATTGGTGGAGCTAAACGGGATCGAACCGTTGACCTCTTGCATGCCATGCAAGCGCTCTCCCAGCTGAGCTATAGCCCCGGATTTTTCGCCTCGCGGCGGAGCGACATCTTGCAACATCGCTTCTGTAAAACTGGCGTCCCCTAGGGGACTCGAACCCCTGTTACCGCCGTGAAAGGGCGGTGTCCTAGGCCACTAGACGAAGGGGACGCAAACCCTTCTATACAACAGATCAACGCTGAGTGTTGATCGCTTCAAGGCCGGTGTGGCCAGACCCTGAAGTGTAAATTGGTGGAGCTAGACGGGATCGAACCGTCGACCTCTTGCATGCCATGCAAGCGCTCTCCCAGCTGAGCTATAGCCCCTCATCGCTGAGGACGGGGCGAATCTTAATGGCGCATCGGAAGGCTGTCAAACTTATTTTTAAAATATTTCAAAGTTTTTTGCCGACATAACAATCACTTACCGCCCTCCCCCCCGAAAAAACGGGGGTGGCACCGAAGATCACGATCAAATGATCGCAACCTCCGGCAGTTCCTACAGGGTCAAACGTCCTCAGGCGATGTTGCCCAACAGTTTTTCCCACTCCTTGTTTTCCTTCTTCGACACGCCGCCCAGCAGGTCGATGGCCTGGCGCAGACGGAAACGGGTCAGGTCCGGGCCGAGGATTTCCATCGCATCAAGCACCGATACCGAACTGGCCTGGCCCGTGATCGCGGCGAACATCAGCGGCATGGCGTCACGCAGCTTCAGTTCCAGCGATTCGACCACCGCTTGAATCGTCGCGGTAATGCTGTCTTTCTCCCACTGACGCAGGCTTTCCAGCTTCCACAGAATAAGTTGCATCAGCTGCCGCACCTGATCGCCCGACAGCTTCTTCGATTCGAACAGCTTGGCATCCGGGTTCACGCCACCGGCGAAGAAGAAACCGGCCAGCGGTGCAACCTGGCTGAAGGTTTCGACGCGGCCCTGCACGTGCGGCGCGATCTTCATCATGTATTCAGGGTTGAGTGCCCAGGTTTGCAGGCGCGAGGCGAACTCTTCCACCGGTAGATCACGCAGCCATTGGCCGTTGAGCCACGACAGTTTCTCAATGTCGAAAATCGGCCCGCCGAGGGACACACGGCTCAGGTCGAAGTGGTCGACCATTTCCTGCAGCGAGAACTTCTCGCGCTCGTCCGGCATCGACCAGCCCATGCGGCCGAGGTAGTTGAGCATCGCTTCCGGCATGAAGCCCATGCGCTCGTAGAACGTCACCGAGGTCGGGTTCTTGCGCTTGGACAGCTTGCTCTTGTCCGGGTTACGCAACAGCGGCATGTAGCACAACTCCGGTTGTTCCCAGCCGAAGTATTCATAAAGCAGGATCAGTTTCGGCGCCGATGGCAGCCACTCTTCGCCGCGCAGCACGTGGGTGATGCCCATCAGGTGGTCGTCGACCACGTTGGCCAGGAAGTACGTCGGCAGGCCGTCGGTCTTCATCAGCACTTGCATGTCCATGCGATCCCACGGGATCTCGACGTCGCCACGCAGCATGTCCGGCACCACGCAAACGCCTTCGCTCGGCACTTTCATGCGGATCACGTGCGGTTCGCCAGCGGCGAGGCGGCGCGCGACTTCTTCCGCAGAGAGCAACAGCGCACGGCCGTCGTAACGCGGGGTTTCGCCACGGGCCATTTGCTCGGCGCGCATCTGGTCCAGTTCTTCGGCGGTGCAGAAGCACGGGAAGGCATGGCCCATTTCGACCAGTTGCTGGCAGTATTTCTGATAGATGTCGCCGCGCTCGCTTTGACGATACGGACCGTGCGGGCCGCCAACGTCCGGGCCTTCGCTCCAGTCGATACCCAACCAGCGCAAGGCGTCGAAAATCTGCTGTTCGGACTCGCGGGTCGAGCGCAATTGGTCGGTGTCTTCGATCCGCAGGATGAACTCACCGCCGTGCTGCTTGGCAAAGCAGTAGTTGAACAAAGCGATGTAAGCGGTACCTACGTGGGGGTCCCCGGTAGGCGATGGCGCGATGCGCGTGCGGACGGTGGTCATGGCAAGTCTCGAAATGAAGATAAAACAAAGGGCGAATGGTAACAGGCGACAGCCGCCCGGCTCCAGTCAGCAGGGCATTTAAGCCAAGGTTGCGTCTACAACGGGCCTAAGCCGCGATGAATGACGGATTATCAGCCGATGGCATTTACCCACTACGGACTGTATGCCAGATTCACCTGCTGATAACTTTCCTTACAATTTCTCGACTACAGCCTGCCCCATGCCTGCCCAACTCAAGCGTCGCCTGTTTATTTTCCTGTTGATCGTCCTGTTGATCGCCGGAGGCTTTTTTGCCCAATGGTTTTTCAAGGGACGGTTTTATGAAAGCACCGACAACGCCTATGTCCAGGGCGAGATCACCCGTGTCTCGAGCCAATTGGGCGCGCGCATCGATCAGGTGCTGGTGCAGGACAACCAGCACGTCGAGAAAGGCCAGTTGCTGATCAAGCTTGAAGGCGATGACTTCCACCTCGCCGTCGACCGCGCTAACGCCACCCTCGCCACCCGCCAGGCTGAACGCCTGCAAGCCCAGAGCAAACTGACCCAGCAAGCCAGCCTGATTGCCGCCAGCGAGGCGCAAGTCGCCTCCAGCCAGGCAAGTCTTGGGCGTTCGCAAATCGACTTGTCCCGCGCGCAAACCCTGCGCAAACCCGGCTACGTCTCCGAAGAACGGGTGACCACCCTCTCCGCCGACAACCACATCGCCCGCTCGCAAGTGACCAAGGCCCAGGCCGACGCCCAAAGTCAGCGCCAGCAAGTCAATTCCCTGAGCGCCGAGATCAAGCGCCTCGACGCCATGATCGCCAATGCCAAGACCGACCTCGCCCAGGCCGAACTGAACCTGACCCGCAGCGAGATCCATGCGCCGATCAGTGGTTTGATCGGCCAGCGCGCGGCTCGCGAAGGCCAATACGTGCAGGCCGGCGCTTATCTGATGTCGATCGTCCCGGACCAGGACATCTGGATTCAGGCCAACTTCAAGGAAACCCAGATCGGCCACATGCAGCCCGGCCAGAAAGCCAAGCTGACCTTCGACGCCTACAGCGACACGCCGATCGACGCGCGGGTCGACAGCCTGTTCGCCGCCTCGGGCGCGCAGTTCAGCCTGTTGCCGCCGGACAATGCCACGGGCAACTTCACCAAAGTCGTACAACGGATTCCGGTAAAACTGACCTTCGCCGCGGACAACCCGCTGCACGGCAAGATTCGCCCGGGCATGTCGGTCACCGCCAAAGTGAACATCAAAGACGCCCCTGACGATGGCCGGTGATTCGCTGATCCGCCCGGTCGGCGAACCGACCCGGCGGGACTGGATTGCGGTGATGAGCGTGATGCTCGGCGCCTTCATGGCTGTGCTGGATATCCAGATCACCAACTCCTCTTTGAAGGACATTCAAGGCGCGCTCTCGGCGACGCTAGAAGAAGGCTCGTGGATTTCCACCTCCTACCTGGTCGCGGAAATCATCATGATCCCGCTGACCGCGTGGCTGGTGCAGCTGCTGTCGGCGCGACGCCTGGCGGTGTGGGTCTCGCTCGGATTTCTCGCCGCCTCCCTGCTCTGCTCCATGGCCTGGAGCCTGGAGAGCATGATCATCTTCCGGGCACTACAGGGCTTCACCGGCGGCGCGCTGATCCCGCTGGCGTTCACCCTCACCCTGATCAAACTCCCGGAACACCACCGCGCCAAAGGCATGGCGATGTTTGCCATGACCGCGACGTTCGCACCGTCCATCGGCCCAACCCTGGGCGGCTGGCTGACGGAAAACTGGGGCTGGGAATACATCTTCTACATCAACATTCCGCCGGGGCTGATCATGATCGCCGGCCTGATGTACGGCCTGGAGAAGAAAGAAGCCCACTGGGAGTTGCTCAAAAGCACCGACTACATGGGCATTCTCACGCTCGGTGTCGGCCTCGGTTGTTTGCAGGTGTTTCTGGAGGAAGGCCATCGCAAGGACTGGCTGGAATCGAACCTGATCGTGACCCTGGGCAGCATCGCGCTGGTCAGCCTGATCACCTTTGTAATCGTGCAGTTTTCCAAGCCCAATCCGCTGATCAACCTCGGCATCCTGGGTAATCGCAACTTCGGTTTATCGAGTATTTCCAGCCTCGGGATGGGGGTCGGCTTGTACGGCTCGATCTTCCTGTTGCCGCTGTACCTGGCGCAGATCCAGAACTACAACGCCCTGCAGATCGGCGAAGTGATCATGTGGATGGGGGTGCCGCAGCTGTTTCTGATTCCGCTGGTGCCGAAATTGATGAAATACGTGTCGCCGAAATGGCTGTGCACGCTGGGCTTCGGACTGTTCGGGTTGGCGAGTTTTTCTTCGGGGGTGCTGAACCCTGACTTTGCGGGGCCCCAGTTCAATCAGATCCAGATCATCCGCGCACTGGGTCAGCCACTAATCATGGTGACCATTTCGTTGATCGCCACCGCTTACATCCTGCCGCAGGACGCGGGGTCGGCGTCGAGCCTGTTCAACATCCTGCGCAACCTCGGCGGCGCGATCGGCATCGCCCTCCTCGCGACCTTGCTGGATGCACGAACCAAGACGTACTTTGATTATTTGCGTGAATCGATTGTGCCGAGCAATCCGCAGGTGGCGGAGCGGATGGCGTCAATGACGGACCGGTTCGGCAGTGAGACGGCGGCGCTGGGCAAGCTGAGCGAGATTGCGCATCAGCAGGCATCGATCATGGCTTATAACGATGCGTTTCACTTTGTCGGGATTGCGCTGGGGATCAGTATGCTGGCGGTGTTGTTGACCAAGGCGTTGCCGGCGGGGTTGAAGGCTGGAGAAGCGCATTAATTGAGATCTACTGTGCCCAGAAGACCGCTATCGCGAGCAAGCTCCACAGTTGACCGAGTTGTCCAAGCGGACGCGATCCAATGTGGGAGCGAGCTTGCTCGCGATGGCGGCCTGACAGGCACCTCAAATCTCAGACAGTAATCAACCGCTCCCGCAACTTGGTAATTTCGTCACGCATCTGCGCCGCCGCTTCGAATTCCAGGTCGCGGGCGAGCTGGTACATCTTCTCTTCCAGCGCCTTGATACGCTTGGCGACTTCTCCCGGCGAACGCAGTTCGGCTTCGTACTTGGCGCTTTCCTCGGCGGCCTTGGCCATGCCTTTGCGCTTCTTGCTGCGCGAACCCGGCACGGTGGCGCCTTCCATGATATCGGCGACGTCCTTGAACACCCCTTTTGGCGTAATGCCGTTGGCCAGGTTGAACGCAATCTGCTTGTCGCGACGACGCTCGGTTTCGCCAATCGCCCGCTCCATGGAACCGGTGATGCGATCCGCGTAGAGAATCGCCCGGCCATTGAGGTTGCGCGCCGCACGGCCAATGGTCTGGATCAGCGAACGCTCGGAACGCAGGAAACCTTCCTTGTCCGCATCGAGAATCGCCACCAGCGAGACTTCCGGCATGTCCAGGCCCTCACGCAGCAGGTTGATCCCCACCAACACATCGAAGGTGCCCAGACGCAAATCGCGGATGATTTCGACCCGCTCGACCGTGTCGATGTCCGAGTGCAGGTAACGCACGCGCACGCCGTGGTCGGCCAGGTAATCGGTCAAGTCTTCGGACATGCGTTTGGTCAGGGTCGTGACCAGCACCCGCTCTTCCAGCGCCACGCGCTTGCCAATTTCCGACAGCAAATCGTCGACTTGAGTCAGCGCCGGGCGGATTTCGATCTGTGGGTCCACCAGGCCAGTCGGGCGTACCAGTTGCTCGACCACGCGACCGGCGTGTTCCGCCTCGTAATTGCCCGGGGTTGCCGAGACGAAAATCGTCTGCGGGCTGATGCCTTCGAATTCGTCGAAACGCATCGGCCGGTTATCCAGCGCTGACGGCAGGCGGAAGCCGTATTCCACCAGCGTCTCTTTACGGGACCGGTCGCCCTTATACATGGCGCCGACCTGTGGCACGCTGACGTGGGATTCGTCGATCACCAACAAGGCGTCGGCCGGCAGGTAGTCAAACAACGTTGGCGGCGCCTGGCCGGATTCACGGCCCGACAGGTAGCGCGAATAGTTTTCGATGCCGTTGCAATATCCCAGTTCGAGGATCATTTCCAGATCGAAACGGGTGCGCTGCTCCAGGCGCTGGGCTTCAACGAGTTTATTGTTGGAACGCAGGTAATCCAGGCGCTCCTGAAGCTCGACCTTGATTCCTTCGACGGCGCCGAGCAGGGTTTCCCGTGGCGTCACGTAGTGGCTTTTCGGATAGAAGGTGAAGCGCGGCAACTGACGGGTCACTTCGCCAGTCAACGGATCGAAGGCGGAAATCTTCTCGACTTCATCGTCGAAGAGTTCGATGCGGATTGCTTCAAAATCGGATTCCGCCGGGTGGATATCGATCACATCGCCGCGCACCCGGAAGGTCGCCCGGGCAAAATCCATGTCGTTGCGGGTGTATTGCAGGTCTGCCAGACGGCGCAGCAACGCGCGCTGATCGAGCTTGTCGCCGCGATCCACGTGCAGAACCATCTTCAAATAGGTTTCCGGACTGCCCAGACCGTAGATGCACGACACCGTGGTGACGATGATCGCGTCTTTGCGTTCCAGCAGCGCTTTGGTCGCGGACAGCCGCATCTGCTCGATGTGGTCGTTGATCGAGGCGTCTTTCTCGATGAAGGTGTCCGACGACGGCACATAAGCTTCGGGCTGGTAGTAGTCGTAGTAGGAAACGAAATACTCGACGGCGTTGTTCGGGAAGAACGCCTTGAACTCACCGTACAACTGCGCGGCCAGGGTCTTGTTCGGCGCCAGTACCAGGGTTGGACGCTGAACCTGGGCGATCACGTTGGCGATGCTGAAGGTCTTGCCCGAGCCGGTCACACCGAGCAACGTCTGGTGCGCCAGGCCGGCTTCGATGCCCTCGACCATCAGGCGGATGGCTTCCGGCTGATCGCCGGCGGGCTGGAAGCGGGTGACTAGCTGGAATTCAGACATGCATACCTCTCGATTCTCGAAGCAGGGTATCGCGCCAGCGCGGTCAAACCGGCAGCAACGAGAAAGGCCGCAAACGACTCACGTCGCCCGAGGAAAAAACTGGATTGTGCTCAATGTGGTGCCGATTGCCCGCGCTTTCAAGGCAAACGTCCTACATCCCTTGAAGTCTTTGATGCCGACATTCGACTAACGGTCGAAAAATAATCGAAAAAACTTAACCTAAAAGCCGAATCGTCTGTCGCCATCAATCGCAGATGGCCTCTATACTAGCTCCCCGTTTGTGCACCGCTCTAGTGCATTCGGCTGGAGCGCGACACGTCCCTCCACACTCCATTCAGAGCCGCCGCAAAAATGAGCCTGTTCTCCGCTGTCGAAATGGCACCACGCGATCCAATCCTGGGCCTCAACGAAGCATTCAACGCCGATCCACGTACCACCAAGGTCAATCTGGGGGTCGGTGTTTACTGCAACGAGGAGGGGCGAATTCCACTCCTGCGCGCCGTTGTCGAAGCCGAGACGATTCGCGTCGCTCAACACGCGTCCCGTGGCTACTTGCCGATCGACGGCATTGCCGCCTACGACCAGGCTGTGCAGAAACTGCTGTTCGGCAATGACTCGCCACTGATCGCCGCTGGCCGCGTCATCACCACCCAGGCCGTTGGCGGTACTGGCGCACTGAAAATCGGCGCCGACTTCCTCAAGCAACTGCTGCCGAACGCCATCGTGGCGATCAGCGACCCAAGCTGGGAAAACCACCGCGCCCTGTTCGAAACCGCCGGTTTCCCGGTGCAGAACTACCGCTACTACGACGCCGCGACCCACGACGTTAACCGTACCGGCCTGCTGGAAGACCTGAACGCTCTGCCGTCCGGCTCGATCGTTGTGCTGCACGCCTGCTGCCACAACCCGACCGGCGTGGACCTGAGCCCGGCGGACTGGAAAAACGTCCTGGACGTGGTGAAAGCCAAAGGTCACGTACCGTTCCTCGACATGGCCTACCAGGGCTTTGGCGATGGCATCGACGAAGACGCCGCTGCCGTACGCCTGTTCGCTGAGTCGGGCCTGACGTTCTTTGTCTCCAGCTCGTTCTCCAAATCCTTCTCGTTGTACGGCGAGCGCGTTGGCGCCCTGTCGATCGTCAGCGAATCGAAAGAAGAAAGCGCGCGCGTGCTGTCGCAAGTCAAACGCGTGATTCGCACCAACTACTCCAACCCGCCGACCCACGGTGCAAGCATCGTCGCTGCTGTGCTGAACAGCCCGGAACTGCGCGCCCAGTGGGAAGAAGAACTGGCAGAAATGCGCCTGCGGATTCGCGGCATGCGCACCCAGATGGTCGACCTGTTGGCGAAAAACGCACCTCAGCGCGATTTCAGCTTCGTCGGTCGTCAACGCGGCATGTTCTCCTACTCCGGCCTGACCGTTGAGCAAGTCACCCGCCTGCGCACCGAGTTCGGCATCTACGCCCTGGACACCGGCCGCATCTGCGTGGCGGCGTTGAACCAGAGCAACATCGATGCGGTGACCAAGGCCATCGTTGCGGTGATCTGAGTCGTTGCGTGATACGAAAAACGGGAAGCCTTTGGGCTTCCCGTTTTTTATTTGTGTCAGATAATTTTCAAAGCGTTGACCGAGGGCTCTAGACTGCACACATATCAAATGTGGGAGTGAGCCTGCTCGCGATGGCGGTCTTTCTGTCACTTAGATACAAGCTTTGCCGCAGCCATCGCGAGCAGGCTCACTCCCACAGGTTTTGTGTACACCCGAGAATTCTTGAGAGCCCACATGAAAAACGATGACCTACGCGCCGACCGTGACGAACTGGACGATTTCGTCCCTCGCACCCCGGCCAAACGCGGCAACAACCTGGTGCTGCAAGTGGCTGCCGGCGTATTCCTCGGCGGCCTGGCCTTGTGGCTGGTGCAACTGGCCGCCACGATGCTGTACGCCAAACTGATGCTCGCCACGGTCACGTTCGGCGGTTAAGCCAGTTCGCTGGCACGCTGAGTGACGGCGTCGTCATAGACGACGTAGAGCGATTCGGCGACCTGACTCTTGATCGCTTTGGCGCTTTCCAGACCGAGGACGAAACCTTCAGCCTTGCCGCCCGCGCGATTCAAATCGTCAGCGGTGCTGGCCTGAGTGATTGCGTCGAACAGCTTCTCGGCGTGCGGGCCGACACCTTTGGGCAGGCTGATCTGAGCGATGCTCATGCGAACACCCCGTTGTCTTGAGGGGTGAGGATTGGGTGATTCATGGCACGTACCTTTTCGGCGAATGGCCGGCAGCGCGTGTAACCACTTCCGGGCGGCCATGGTAGACCTCTGAGGCGATTCTGGTAACCGCCCACGGCCGATAAACCACCGTCCGTCTCCATGAATCCATCAAGTTGTTAACAGATGCTTGACTTCTCTTTTTGAATCAGTAACATACACGCCATTCCGCGATAGCTCAGTTGGTAGAGCAAGTGACTGTTAATCACTGGGTCCCTGGTTCGAGTCCAGGTCGTGGAGCCATACAAGGTTCCAGAGAAGGCTTCCAAAATCTCTGAATCACCCGAAAAACCCGCCTTCTGGCGGGTTTTTTCGTTTTGGCGCTCCGTCGGATTCCGGTGGGTACACCACACCGTGGTGGTTTTCCCAAAGTGCGATTAGCGTCCGGCGGCTCGCACGGTCACAGCGATGTGATGGATGCCTACTTCTACCAGAGTGCCCACTGCGGCAACTCATATCCCTTCCTAGGTGCTCTGCAGCAACCTATCCGCTCGGCTATTTCATTGCGCCAACCTGCGCCCGTCTCTTTCTCCCGGAAAGAGACGGGCGCTCCTGTCTCGACGATGCCTGACAGCAAGCGGTGCTGACAATCAACAGCCCAGTAATCGTCATCCCCATGAAGCGATTTCCCTATTGTTCAGGACCAAATTATCAATACCTTCGATTGCGTTGATAGTGAAAATCAGTAGGAGCACATTGAATGCCTACCAACTGGATGGTAGCTTATTATCAAGTTTGAAAAACTGTAATCACCACCATCCCTATGAGAATCCCATGCAAGATTGGAAGCAAACCCGCAAAGACATCAACACTCGCTTGGTAGAACTAAACGGCCTGTCTCCGGAAACAATGAAAGGCATGGCGGCGCTCGGCGCTGCCGGCGGCAAAACCAATCACCTGGACGCGAAGACCCGGGAACTGATCTCCCTCGCCGTGGCTGTGACCACCCGCTGCGACGGTTGCATCGCCTTCCACGCCGCCGAAGCCAAGAAACTTGGCGTCACCAGTGAAGAAGTCGCCGAAGCACTGGGCGTGGCAATCAACATGAACGCCGGTGCCGCGTTGGTGTACAGCACACATGTGCTGGACGCATTCGATAAGTCGTAAATCAAACGCTGACTTTCAACCTGTTAACGACTTCGAGACTAATCATGAATAAGCTGCTCACCCCTTACGATCTGTCCGGTATTGCACTAAAAAACAGGGTCGTTATGGCCCCCATGACCCGCACCCGGACCCTAGACAACATCCCTAACGAGTTCACCGCGCTGTATTACGCACAGCGTGCTTCTGCGGGTCTGCTGATCACCGAAGGCCTGCCGATTTCCGACGAGGCCCGTGGCTACCTGTACACCCCAGGTATTTATGCCGAGGAACACTTGCCAGGCTGGCGTCAGGTCACTGAAACGGTGCATGCCAAAGGCGGGAAAATCTTCGCGCAGTTGTGGCACGTTGGCCGAATGTCCCATGTTTCGGTGCATGGCCTGGTTCCGGTTTCTTCGGGCACTCAGCCGGCGGTCGATACCACGGTGTATGCCTGGATCGAGCCTGGCGAGCCCGGCCCTGTGCAACCTAGCGTGCCCCGTGCGTTGGAAACGGATGAAGTGAAACGGGTCATCGCTGACTTTGTGAAGTCGGCGCGCATGGCGATGGAGGCTGGTTTTGACGGCATCGAAATCATGGCCGCCAACGGCTTTCTGTTTGATCAGTTCCTCAGCAGCGCCTTGAACACCCGGACCGATCAGTACGGTGGCTCGATCGCCAATCGCCAGCGCTTTCTGCTGGAAACCATTGACGCGATTTCTGCCGAAATCGGCGGTTCAAAGATTGGCGTACGGTTCTCGCCGTTTGGCCGCCTGTATGACTTTGGCGTGTACGAAGGTGAAGCAGAAACCTGGATGAGCATGGCGGCAGCGCTCAATGAGCGCGAACTGGCCTACGTCCACCTGAACTACCAACCGACCATTGTCGCCGCGCAAACGCCGCCTGGTTTCAGCGCTGCGTTCCGTGAAGCCTACAAAGGCACCTTGATGGCTGCCGGTGGGTTCACCCAACCCCTCGCTGAGTCGGAACTGGCCAAAGGTGAACTCGACTTGATCGCCTTCGGTACGGCCTACATCGCCAACCCCGACCTGGTAGAGCGCATGCAGAACGGCTGGCCATTGGCAGAGGGTGATCGCGCGACTTACTACGGTGTCAGCGATCGCATTGCCAAGGGTTACACCGACTACCCGGAATACGTTGCAGCCAAAGCCTGATTATTCGCTGTTTCATCACTGTCCACTTCAGACCTCAAGGAGCACACCATGCCTCTCGTTACCATCAAAGGCATTGAAGGCGTTTTTACCGACAAGCAGAAAGCCGAAGTCATCCAGAAAGTGACGGACGCCATGGTGTCTGTGGAAGGTGAAAACATGCGCGCCCTCACCTGGGTCATCTTCGAAGAGGTCAAAAGCGGAGATTGGGGAATCGCTGGCAAACCCGTGACTGCGCAGGACGTATTGAAACTGCAAGCAAGTAAATAAAAGGGGTTCCCCCAAAAAAATGACTCCCTGGTCGGTGGGCCATTCTCATGTCCAACGACCAGGGAGTTTTTTGTTGTGATTGAACACGCGATTTATCGTGGAATGCTCCCAATGATTCTGATCATTTATGCTCACCCTTACCCGACAAATCCAGGGTTAACCGGGTTGATGTTCCAGCATTGGTCGTTACGAAGCCCGAGAACGAGCGGATCGATTCCGTCACCTGAACCTGGAGATGCTGGAAGAAATGGCCGCGCAGCCGGTGGATGATACCGAGTTCAAATATGACGCCTACAAACGGGCCAACGCGCTGTTAACGGAAATCTTCAACGAAGACCGCGCTTATCCCATCGATAACGGGTCCGGGGCAGATCCACAACCGAGGGATGAAAAAGAACGCCAGGCTGATCAGCCTGACCGCTGATGGAGGAGGTTCGGTTAAATCGCCTCTTCCAACTCCGCAAGAATGGCTTTTTTCATGGCTCCAACTGAACGGGATCCGGGCATGACCCGCAGCAGCCGCCCCTCATGGAACACCGCCAAGGATGGCACCGCCCGGATACCGTACATTTGCGCAATCGTCGGAGACACCGCCACATCAATCTTTGCAAAAGCCGCCAGAGAGTGAAGCTTTTCTTCCAAGGCATGAAAGACCGGTTTCACCTCCTGACAAGGCTTGCACCAGGACGCTGAAAAAAGCACGACGCTGCTGCCTTTGGCCACAAAGCGGGCGAAATGCGGAGCACTCAACTCAACGATACGGCTCATTTGTATCTCGCTCTCAATACGGATGAAGGGCGGCACAACCCGGTGCCGCACCGTTTCTGCTGATCAAATTTTGCAGCCATCTATACCGCAGACTTGACCGCTGAATGCGTCATATTCGACTTTCGACTTCTCCTGCATCTTGTTCAGCGCTTCAAGAAAAGCAGCCTGAGGCTGAGCACCGGACAATGAGAAGGCATTATCGAATACAAACAAAGGCACACCCGACCCTAATTGCGCGGCGATATGTTCGTCCTCCTCCATCTCTACGCGCAACTCAACGGATGACCACGCCCGTTGGATTAACGCGCCCGAAACGCCTGCGGCCTTGGCTATGGCCTCCAGGCTGCCGCGATCAAACAGAGACTGACCACGGGAGGTGCTTTGCTCATACAGCGCCTCGACCAAGCGTTTTTTAACGGCTTCGTCCGCAACCGCCTTGACCAGTACATGAGCATCTGCGGTATCGCCAAATAGCATGCTGTCAAAGCGGTAATCAAGCCCATCGGCCCGGCCATATTTACTGACGGTGTTCATCATCGCGACAGCGGAATCCGGATTGCCGAGCTTGCGTTTAAGGGCAGCGATCATAGGCTCTGGCGCGTGATTCGCCGCCAGGCGATAGGCCCTGACGTTGACTTGCACATTGTCCTTTTCAGCAAATTTATCGAGCGCCTGCTCGAATCGACGCTTGGCTACCCAGCACCAAGGGCAAACAAAATCAGACCAGATATCCACTGCATATTTTTTCGAAGAAGTTTGCATGACTCGTCCTGTACTCAAAGAAATCAAGACCGCGTTACCAGCGTTTCAAGCAAATGATCGAAGCCTGCCAGCGGGTCGGTTGATCGGCCCAATGTCCAATCGAAGGCTCGCGCCCTCCAGGCAGCTCAGCAGCATGAACGCGTAGGTCTCAACGGGCTTGTCCAGCGACCAGTTGCGCTGCCGGCCCCCGTCATTGAGGGTGGCCTGAAGCCAATCGAGCTGGCTCTCAAAGAACACCCGAGTTAGCCCTTGCAGCGCTAGCGGCAGTGCCGCCATTTCTGCCGTCAGGGCGCCACACAAGGATCGAACTGAGGGTCGCATCGAAGCGTTTGATGTAGTCCTTGATCAGCTCCGCGCCCAGACTTTCCTTGGTCGGGAAGTGATGGGAGCTCTTCATCAGACCGCACTCGCCCCTGTGGTCAGGCCCGAACAGCCATAATTCCAGCATCCACGTCCCAGATTGCGCCGGTCACCCAGGACGTCTTGTCCGACAGCAGGAACAGGATGGTATTGGCGACGTCTTCGGGAACGCCGACTCGTCCCAACGGGTGGAAATCGTTCAGCGACTTCATCGCTTCCGGGATCGCCTCTTTGTCCATGAACCCTTCATAGATCGAGGTGTGAACGATCCCTGGCGAGACAGCGTTGACCCGGATACCCGAGTGAGCCAACTCAATTGCCAGGTTGCGTGTCAGCGCATGCAAACCTGCCTTTGCCATGGAGTAGGCAGAGGCCGGCGAACCTGCCAATGCGGCCTGTGCACCGATGGAGCCGACGTTGACAATTGCCCCTTCAAGCTTGGCGGCCAGCATGTTCTTGACTACGGCCTGGGTGATGAAGAACGTCGCGCGGTTGAGCGACAGGTACATGTCATACTCGGCCTCATCGTGCTCGGTGAACGGCTTGGGAATAAAGATCCCGGCGGAGTTCACCATCAGGCTGATATCGCGATGGTTGGCATTGATTTCCATACGAACGAAATTCATGCCCTCTTCAGTCATCAGGTTGGCGACGATCACCGACACAGGGCCCAGCGGGCTCAGCTCGTTACGCACCGCATCGGCCTTGTCTTGCTTGCTGCCGGTGAGCACTACGCTGCCGCCTGCCTTGAGCACCATGCGGGCCGTTTCCAGGCCCATGCCACTAGTGCCACCGACAACTAGCAGTTTTTTACCTTTGAAAAAATCGTTCATTGCAGACTCCGGTTATCCAGAACTAATTAGGATCGGCACCAAGGCGGCTGACTGCCTGCTGGTGCACGCAAGGTTCGAATGTCTTTGAAACGAGCGGATCAGCCCTCACGCACTTCGAGGGTTGGCACCATGCGGATGGCCTTCGAGAAGTTGGCGTAGTTGACCGAGGTTTTGAGCACCACGTTGTGCAACTCTTCAACACGCTCACGGGAGGCGTCGGTATGCAGGCGAATCACTACACTCACTTCGTCGTAGCCCGGGTTGACGCTTTCGTCGATTCCCAGGAAGCCACGCAGGTCGAGGGTTCCGTCAGTCTCGATTTCCAGGCTGTGAATTTTGATCCCCATCATCGCGGCATTGGCGGCATAACCGACCGACATGCAGGCGTTGAGAGCAGCCATCAGCAGCTCTTGAGGGTTAGGCGCAGTGTTTTGGCCCAGCAATTCATTAGGCTCATCGGCGACGATTTCGAAATCCCGCGAGTAGGTTTCACCGGCCAGACCGTAGCGATTGACTGTGGCCACAGAGCGAGTCTGGCCTTTCCACTGAGTCTTGACGTTGAAGCTCGCGTGGCGCTTGGTCGCATCCTCAGCAACGCCTTGGGCAAACTGCTGCAGTGCGGCGACATCGATACCATTCAGGTTGTTGCTCATGTGTTCGTTCCTCTTCGGAATGGACCGGGCATTTGGCCCGAAAGAGAAACAAGCCTACCAACTAGTAGGCTGGCTATCAATAGGCTATTCTTCTTATAACTAATCGCCAAAAAAATAACTTAGACAGAGTTTTCCTGAATAGGGATAACTGTGAGTCACACACGGAGTGTAGACATGGGTAGGTAGCCGCAACCCAAATGCGAGACTAGACGTACGCTCGTCAGATTGAGTGCGTGCAAAAAGAATTCAGAGAGTGTGAGCTAAGCGGCTGAAACCACTTACGAGGCGGGCAAACGGACCGAGCCAGCAAGAGCAGAATCGGTCGTTTTATGGCGCAGAAAAAAGCTGATCGAACCTCAGTGAGGCGTTTCGGTAACCCGAAGTCCATCTAAAATGAAATCAAATCCCGAAGACTGTTCGTAATTGTCGCTCAGCGCCCAAGATACAAAGCTGCCACCTTCCAACGTATTCAAGATGAACCTGGCAACCTTCACGCCGTCCAGCTCAGCTTTAAGTTCCCCTGCCGCTTGGCCCAGTGCGATATTGGCCTGAAGCCAATTGAGATGGATTGCGAAAAAGTCCCGCGTCATTTCCTTTAGGCTTTCAGGTAAAGCCAGCAACTCCGCCGCCAAGGCGCCGCAGAGCGGAAGCATCGCGTTTTTACTGCTTTGTACGAACATCAAGGCGAAGGCATTGAGCCGATCGATAATGCCGGTATTTTCATCATTGATGCATTCCAGCTGATTCTTGAACCGGAACAGATAACTCTCAACGATGGCAATCGCCAGACTTTCTTTGGTGGGAAAGTGGTGGTGAATACTCGCCTTCTTGATACCAATGTCTTCCGCCAGATCGGCATAGCTGAAGGCTGCGTAGCCCTTAGTACGCAACAGAATCTCAGCGCTGCTCAGGAGGTCGGAGCGTGTACTCATGATGCCGTTTCCAAATTTATCAATGCGGCATCATAAATTAGTACTTCTTCATAAGACAGCGCTCAGGTTGCGTACCTATGAACCACCCACTTTAATCGGCCTATAAATGGGACCAGCGTGGACTTGAATGGCGGTAAATCCGGTGCAGGTATCAAGCAACATGAGTGTTCACTGCAAGCTCATGCACGGGCTCGGGCTTGATCTTGAACCAGAGGGCGTACATCGCTGGCAGGAACACCAGGGTCAGCACGGTGCCGGCAAACGTACCGCCAATCAGGGTGTAGGCCAGCGTTCCCCAGAACACCGAATGGGTCAGCGGAATGAACGCCAACATCGCCGCCAACGCCGTGAGAATCACAGGCCTCGCACGCTGCACAGTGGCTTCGACCACGGCGTTGTAAGGCGACAGGCCGGCTTGCTCATTGGAGTGAATTTGTCCGATGAGAATCAGCGTGTTGCGCATCAGAATTCCTGACAAGGCAATCAGTCCCACCAAGGCGTTGATCCCGAACGGTTGCTGGAACAGCAGCAGAATTGGCACCACACCAATCAGGCCCAAAGGCGCGGTGGCGAACACCATCATCATTGCCGACATCGAGCGCACCTGAATGATGATGGTCAGCAACATCAGCGCGATCATGATCGGGAACAACGGTAGCAATGCCTTGTTCGCTTTACCCGACTCCTCGATCGAGCCGGCAAACTCAATCCGGTAGCCCGTCGGCAGTTTTTCGATGAGGGGCTGCAACTGCGTTATCAAGGCGTTGGAGACATCGGGAGGCTGAAGACCTTCAGCCACGTCACCGCGCACTGTTATCGTCGGCGTACGATCACGACGTCGCAGAATGGGCTCCTCCATGCGCACATCCACCGCCCCTACCTGGGACAGCGACACGCGCTGCCCTTGGGCGCCGGTCAGCGTGAAGGCGGCAATTTTCGACGGATCCAGACGCGTCTCTCCCGCCGAGCGAGCGACCACCTGAACCGAACGAATGTCCTCACGCACCTCGGTGACAGGCACCCCCGTGAGCAGGAATTGCAGCTGTTGCGCGACATCGGTCGAGGTCAAGCCGAATGCTTGCAGGCGATCCTGATCCAGCGTGAGATGAAGTGCCGGCGCACGCTCGCCCAAGTCGGTGTTGACGGTCCTCATCATGGGGCTGGCGGTCATGACCTCTCGCACCTGCGCGGCGATATCCCGCAACACCGCGGGGTCGGCGCCCATCACCCGAAAGGCCACCGGATACGGTGAATAAGGACCAAATACCAACTGCGTCACCCGCACCCGGGCTTCAGGCGCCAAGCCATCGGCCGCGGCTTGCCTGAGCCGGATCTTGAGCGCCTCACGCTCTTGCTGATTCGCCGTCAGGACGACGATTTTTGCGAAGGATGGATCGGGTAGCTCAGGGGCCATCGCCAAATAGAAGCGCGGCGCGCCCTGGCCAATGTAAGCGGTGACGATCTTGGCTTCCGGCTGCAGAGCCAACCACGCCTCGACCTTGGCCGCGGCCATATCAGTCTGTTCTATAGAGGTGCCGTAGGGCATCTGCACCTCAACCAGCACCTCCGGCCGGTCGGACGTTGGAAAGAACTGCTTCTTGACCACGCCCATGCCCAGAATCGCAACAACAAACATGCCCACGACAGATGCAGCCACCAAGCCTTTGCGGCGGATCACACCGCCCAGCAGGCGCCTGAAACGCTGGTAGTTCGGTGTACCGTAAATCGCCGTATGCCCGCCTTCAGGCACCTTGATCTGCGGCAGCAGTTTGACGCCCAGGTAAGGGGTAAACACCACGGCCACCACCCAGGAAGTGATCAGCGCAATGCCAACGATCCAGAACATGTTCGCGGTGTACTCACCGGCGGTCGACTTGGCAAAACCGTTGGGCATAAAGCCGATTGCCGTCACCAACGTCCCCGACAACATCGGCGCCGCCGTGTGGCTCCAGGCATAAGCGGAGGCCTTGATTCGGTCGTAGCCCTCCTCCATCTTCACCACCATCATTTCAATGGCAATGATTGCATCGTCCACCAGCAGTCCCAGCGCAAGAATCAACGACCCCAGGGTAATTCGATCGAAGTCTTTGCCCGTGGCCGCCATGACAATGAACACGGCCGCCAGGGTCAGCGGCACCGCCGCGGCAACCACAACGCCGACACGCCAGCCCATGCTGAGAAAACACACCAGCAGCACCACGCCCAGGGCAGCAAAAAACTTCACCATGAACTCGTTGACGGAGGCACCAATATTCACCGCCTGATCCGTGACCTTGGCCAGGCTCATGCCCAAAGGCATCTGCTCGTTGATCGCTGTCGCCTCGGCCTCCAGCGACTTCCCCAGATCCAGACCGTTCCAGCCATCGCGCATGACCACGCCAAGCAACAATGCGGGCTCGCCATTATTGCGTACCAGGAACGTCGCAGGGTCCTCATAACCGCGTTTGACCTCAGCCACATCGGACAACTTGAGGGTTCTGCCCTGCACCGTCAGTGGGGTATTACGAATCTTCTGCAGGTCATCAAACGCGCCATCCAGGCGGATGAAAACCTGTGGGCCCTTCGCTTCAACTGAGCCGGCCGGCGTTATCATGTTCTGCGTGTTCAACGCACTGAAGATGTCTCGTGCGGAAATGCCCAGTGTCGCCAGACGCTCGTAGGACAGCTCGACAAAAATGCGCTCGGCCTGTTCACCGATGATGTTGACCTTCTTCACACCCGCCACATGCAGCAGACGCTGGCGCAAACTCTCGGCTTCACGCACCAACAGACGTTGCGGCTCGCCCTTGGCCTTGAGCGCATAGAGCGCGAAGGTGACATCGGAATACTCATCATTGACCATCGGGCCGATCACCCCAGACGGCAACCCCTTCTGTTCATCCAGGATTTTCTTGCGCGCCTGGTAAAACTCCTCCTGGACGGCTGAGGGCGGCGTGCTATCGAGCAGATAAACCGTGGTGAATGCCAAGCCGGGCCGGGTAAAGGTCTCGGTCCGGTCGTACCAACGCAGTTCCTGCATGCGCTTTTCCAGCTTTTCTACCACCTGGTCCTGGATCTCCTGGGCCGTCGCCCCAGGCCAGGCGGTGACCACCGTCATTTGTTTAATGGTGAATGCGGGGTCTTCCGCACGCCCCAGTTTGAAGAAGGCGTACAACCCACCCACAGAAATCAGCAGGATCAAAAACAGGGTGATTGAGCGCTCGCGTACTGCCAGCGCCGACAGATTGAAGCCGCTCATCGACTCACCTCAACCACCGTTTTTTGCGTCGCACCGGCAAGTTCAGTCCTGACCTTCTCTCCCTCATTCAATAAGTGCGCACCCAATGCGACGACACGATCACCCACCCGGAGATCACCCGTCACGCGCACGCTGGCCTCGTTATTCAGGCTGAGAACCTTGATCGGGCGCCATACCACATGCTCCGGTTCTCCCTCAACCACCCAGACACCCGGGCCTTTACCCGCGTCGTAGAGGGCCCCCATGGGCACCTGTAATTCCTTGGCATCAGCAACATCCGTGTCAGCGATAACCACTGAGATCGTCGAACCCAAAGTGGCGTTGGAGAGCGCCCCCTCCAGCACATAACGCGCTTCAAACGTTCGGGTCTGTCGGTCGGCAGAGTCGGACAACTGGCGTAAACGCGCTTTACCTGCAGTCTGGTGCTGGCCGTATAGCTCAACCGTCCCCGAAGATCCCAAAGCAGGGCGTAACGTCTCGGGCAACTGGATTACCGCCTCGCGCTGCCCTGAGTGGGCAACACGCACCACCACCTGACCTGCGCCAATCACCTGCCCCGGCTCCGCCAAGGTGTCCACCACAACCCCATCAGCATCCGCCAATAACGTCGAGTAACCGGTCGCGTTTTTCGCCACATCAGCCTGGGCTTGGGCAGCGTTGAGTTGGGCCTTCGCCGAGTCGGCAGCCGCTTTGAACCCTGCGTAAGCTGAAGCAGATACCGCTCCGACGGACACCAGATCACGGTAGCGAAGCTCATCATCGGAGGCCTGCCGGGCTCGGGCCATCGCGGCCAGCACCGCTTCCTGCTGCGCCCTTGCGGTCAGCGTCAGGTCGTTGGCATCGATGCGCATGAGTGGCTGCCCACGCTTGACACTCTGCCCAGAGTCCACCAAGCGCTCCAAGACTTTCCCTGGCACCCGAAAACCGAGATCGCTCTGAACTCGAGCCGCGACGATACCGGTGAATACCCGTGCCGCAGGCGCGGAGGGTTGAACCACGCCGATGCGCACCAAGGGCACTTGAAGGCGAGGATCGGCAGGCGTGCCCTCGTTGCAGGCCGCCAGGGCAAACGGCAACAAGACAATGAAAATGAGTGACATGCGGTGGCGCTGGATCATAAAGACCTCTCGGTAGCGAATGCGCCATGCTCAATCAAGTGACTTATTCTGTCAATAGTCACCACCAGGACAAACGAACATCGCTCACTTGATCAGAGCAAAGCAGAGAGGCTTGATATCTGGTTTTTTCAGGCGCACACGCTGATACGGATGCGCAGCGCATCCGTCAGCAGAGGTTTAAGGCATCAGGCTGCGTAGAACAAGATTGGAGATGAGAGAAGGGGCTTCTTCAACAACATCGAGGTTGTACTGCAATAGCAGAGGATTGATGAAGGGCCGCAGAGCGAGATGAATCGCCTCTACCGTCTCGTCCAGCGGTGTTTTGCGCTCAAACTCGCCGAGCTCTCGCCCCTCGCGCACGATTTGCAACACGAAGTTCTTGATCTGAGCGTCATAGACTTGCGAGCTGGGCCAGCGCTCCGACGCGGAGAACGCTGCGATGTCATAGAGTTTACGGTCGTTAAAGAACAGGCTCACACCTGTAGCGATCAAGGTTTTGACCAGGCGCCGAAAACGTTCAGTCGACGAGATGCCGTCTACGTTGATGGCCTGCTCCACTGCCGCAACGATTTCAGTCAGGCAATTTGTACAAATTGCGTTACCAATCGCCTGCTTGGATTCAAAGAACTTGTAGATGTAAGCCTTGGAAAAGCCGATGGCCTTGGCCAGGTCAGAAACCGTTGTTTTGCCATAACCATACTGACTGAAATGCTCGTTGGCCGCCGCGACAATCTGGTCTCGAATGTCGTGATCGACTGGGCCTCGGGCGCTGGGCGAAGAAACTGATGGCTGATTCATGCGAGCAGCTTACTCATCCCAAAGGTGGTTGACAACTCGTGACCAAATCGTAATATCGTCACAACCCACCCCTTTCGCAGGTATCACATGCACCCTCCTCCTCGTTTCGCCGTCTTACTGTGTTTGGGTATGGTTGCAGGTTGCGCAGTGGGCCCTGACTACTCAGAACCCAGTGTGGAATTGCCCGAGCATTTCTCGGCGCAAGCGTCCAAGGCACGACAAGTAGGCGCCACAAATGCCGATCTCGCCGCTTGGTGGAACGCATTTAATGACCCGATACTCAATCAGCTAATAAATCGAGCACTTGAACAGAACCTCGATTTAGTCCAGGCAAGCGCAAGGATCGAGCAAGCTCGCGCCGGTTTTGGCGCAGCTAACGCAGCCCTCCTGCCGTCGGCTACCGTCAACGGCCAAGCGGCCCGAGCCCGTCAGTCATTGGAGACTCCGTTGGGCCAAGTGCTGAATTCAGACCCTTCCTATAATCGCTACGGCAGTGCCTACGAGGCGAATTTGAATGCCAGCTGGGAGTTGGATGTGTTTGGCGGGCTGCGCCGCAGCCAAGAGGCGGCCTTCGCCGATTATCAGGCTTCACAAGCCGGGGCGATTGCCACACGCCTGGCAGTGGTCGCGCAAACAGCCGACCTTTACATCAGCATCCGTGGCCTGCAAGCACGCATGGAAATTGCCCGGCAGCAAGTAGACACACGACAACAACTGCTCACTACCATCGAGCATCTCTACGCAAAAGGCCTGGCGGCTGAACTGCAGTTGAATCAGACCCAAGGCGCGCTGAATCAAGCGCAGGCAAGCGTGCCTGTACTGCAAGCAGGCATTGACGCGGCAATGAATGCGCTGGATGTCATGTTGGGCAAGGCGCCCGGCACTTATAGCGAGCAGTTGACTAAGCCGGCGCCCATCCCTGATGTGCCAGCCCTCTCGGACATGGGCGCTCCGGCCGACCTGCTGCGGCGGCGTCCAGACTTGATCGTCGCTGAGCGCCGGCTTGCGGCATCCAACGCACGCATCGGCGAAGCCATGTCCGAGTACTACCCCAAACTGTCTGTGGGGGCGCTGCTCGGCAGTGCTACCTCGGTATCCAGCGCAAACCTGTTCAGCAACGGCGCCAGTCAGGCTTCGGCGGTACTGGGATTACGTTGGAGGCTGTTCGATTTTGGCCGCATCAACGCTCAAATTGATTTGGCGAAAGGCCAAGAAGCCGAAGCCTTAGCCGCTTACCGCCAGTCCGTTCTGCGGGCCTGCGAAGATGTCGAAAGTGCTTTTTCGGCGCTGATCAACCGCGAGCAACAATCGACACAACTCGCCCAGGGCGAGTCGGCGTATGCGAAAGCCCGAGCGACGTCGTTTGTCGCCTATGAAAAAGGCGTGGTCAGCCTGATCGAAGTACTGGATGCCGATGAACACCTGTTAGCGGCATCTGATGGCAGAGCCCAGGCACAAACTGAATCGGCTCGCGCTGCAGTGGCCACGTTCAAAGCATTGGGCGGCGGTTGGCAGCGAGACGACTCAGATGCTCGGGTCGCCTCAAAGACACGGTAGAGCTGTCACCTGTGTCACCCCTCTTAACGGGCTTAACCCTGTCCTTGAAATACAAAACGCCCGATGCGGTGCATCGGGCGTTGGGGTGAAACAGGTGTAAACCTATTTCAGGACTAGACACTGTCAGAAAATCAAAAGGCCGATCTGTCTAATCTACAGATCGGCCTTTTTTAACCCATGTACCTATCAGACATGCTCACTGCTTTTGGCATGAGCCGCTCGATGCTCGCTCGAATCATGAGCCGCTTCCTCCACCGGGATCTCATTCCCGTCGCAGTCACGCAGCTTGCCTTCGCTGAAGTAATCCCCTTCGCGCAACGCCGCCAGGTCCTGGTAACGCAGAACCCGTTCAGTACCGGCCGCAAACACCGATTGCTGATCCGAGTTACCGGCGGTGAGGTGGTTGAAGGTCAGGTTGAGCACGATGGCCATGATTGCGGAGGAGCTGATACCCGAGTGGAAGATGGTCGCGAACCAGCTGGGGAAGTGGTCGTAGAAGTTCGGTGCGGCGATCGGGATCATGCCGAACCCGATGGAGGTGGCGACGATGATCAGGTTGACGTTGTTGCGGTAATCAACCTTGGACAGCGTGCGAATGCCGCTGGCCGCCACGGTGCCGAACAGCACGATGCCGGCGCCGCCTAATACAGAGGTCGGCACTGCGGCAATGACCCGACCCATGAACGGCAGCAGTCCGAGTATCACCAGGAACAGGCCGCCGGTGGCGACCACGAAGCGACTCTTGATGCCGGTCACGGCCACCAGCCCGACGTTCTGGGCGAAGGCGCTTTGGGTGAAGGAGCCGAAGATTGGCGCGATCATGCTCGACAGCATGTCGGCGCGCAGGCCGTTGCCCAGGCGTTTGGAGTCAACCTTGGTGTCGATGATTTCACCGACAGCGAGGATGTCCGCCGAGGTTTCCACCAGGGTCACCATGACCACGATGCACATCGACAGGATCGCGGCAAAGTGGAACGTCGGCATGCCGAAGTGGAACGGTGTCGGGAAGCCAAACATCGGGCCTTGTGTGACCGACGAGAAGTCCGCCATGCCGAGGAACACCGCGATGATCGTGCCGATGACCATCGCCAGCAGGATCGACAAACGGGAGATGGTCGCGCTGCCTATCTTGCTCAGCAGCAGGACCAGCACCAGCGTCACCGCCGCCAGGCCGATGTTCGCCATGCTGCCGAAGTCCGGGGCATGGCTGTTGCCGCCCATGGCCCAGCGTGCGGCCACTGGCATCAGCGTCAGGCCGATGGTGGTGATCACGATGCCCGTCACCAGCGGCGGGAAGAACTTGGTAATTCGCGAGAACACCGGCGTGATCAGCAAACCGATCAACGATGCGGCGATCACCGCCCCGAGAATCGACTGAAAGCCGCCCTCCCCGCCGCTGCTGACAATCGCCACCATCGTCGCAACGCCCGAGAACGACACGCCCTGTACCAGCGGCAACTGACACCCGAAAAACGGTAAACCGAGGGTTTGCAGTAATGTCGCCAAGCCCCCCGCAAACAATGAAGCAGCAATCAACAAACCGATGTCCGCCGGCGAGAGCCCGGCCGCCTGGCCAATGATCAAAGGCACCGCGACGATGCCGCCGTACATGGTCAGAACGTGTTGCAGGCCGTAAGCCATATTCGCGCCGACCCCGAGGTTTTCGTCCTCAGGCCGTTGGTGTGAAACATGGGGCGTTTTCATGGTTGGGGGGTTCCCTGGTTTTTTGTTATGCGCACACTGTATGCAAGACTCAGGACAAATGTCTATAGAGTTGTATACAACTATCCAGTCAGATAATGGACATATGTCCATGCTGCCCTTTGGCTGTGCGGTTTCCCCCTTCAAAAAATCTTGAAATACATCTTTCTTCGATATGCATATTAAATATGCATAACTACGCCTTTCGACACCCTGTTTTGAGGCTGCACCAATGAAAGACCAATACGATTTCTGCACCCCCAAACGTGGAGCGATTGCCTCCAGCAAAGGTAAAACCCGAATTACCATCATGTTAGATGATGCCGTGATTGAGGCGGCTCGATCACTGGCCGAAAGCGAGGGATACGGTTATCAGACGGTGATCAATAACACCCTGCGCCAAACACTTCTCAGCCAAAAAGGCAGCGTGGTGAGTGTCGGGAAAATCAAAAAAGGGATTACAGCCTCCGAGCTGAAAACCCTGGAGGACAAGCTGCTCGAGGTCGCCAGCGAAATCCACCGCATGATGGAACCTGAAATTTGACCTGGGCAACTTCCGATTCTCCCTTCAGAGCCACCTGATAGACTGCGCCGAACCGGCCACCCCCTGCCGGCGTCGGACATGGATGCCCCACTCTTGATCAGCGAATCAACACTCGAACACCTTTGGCAAACCTTCATCCTGGCGTACCACGCATTTCGCAATGTCGTGGCTGTGCAAGCATTCGTCATTGCGTTGTATGTTGTTTGGGGCACGCCAGAACTGGCGGTTGCGCTCTGGCTCTGGCTTGGTGTTTTTGCGTGTTTTATCGTCGGCGGAGTCTGCTTCGGAGCGGTGCCATTGGTGCTGGGCTTTACGCCGCTGTACGCCTGGGTCAGCGCAAAGGGCTATGCGAACTGGATCACCGGCCTTTTGGCGGGATTGGCGATTGCCGGGGTCGCCTGCCTTCACCCGAAGCTGCGACTGCTCTGGTATTTCTGGGTGGTCGATGGGGCACTGGTCGGGCTGCTTACACACGGGGCCTGGCGCCGAAACGCAAAAACAGCAAATTGAAGACGAACCCAGCCTGCGCCAGGCATCAACATCAATACATCGACGCAGGCATCGCAGGCATCGCAGGCCTCAGTCTGGCTTGATCAACCGCCCAAGCACTCGCTTCAACCCCGCATGCTCCGGCACCCGAATCCCGAACTCACCCTCCAGCAATCCAATCAATTCCTCCACATCGGTCACTTGCTGCCGTTCGCTCTCGGCACCCACCCGATGAATCGCAAAACTGCCGTTGTTCAACGTGCGCCTCCAGCCATCCCCGGTACGCGCGACCATCAGTTGCTTGGCAAACGACGATTCGGGATAGGTCGAGACGTACCAGTTGCCGACGGCGTAATCGATGTCTTCCTGGCGTTGCAGGTCGAAGATGTACATCGGCCGCCACTCGCCACTTACATTGGCGCGCAGGGTGTAGCCGTCTTCATGGCGCTCTATGCGATAGGGTTCGTGGGGCGTGAGCTGCGCAGCAGCGGTGTCGAGCATGAGCGGTGCGGTGGGCACCATGCCACCGAAGCCGACGTCGGTGATGTAGCGCATGCCGTCCAGAGTGACCAGGCTCAAGCGGTGCGTGCGGGCGGTCCATGCGCCTTCGGGATGGCCCATGACAACTCGGCCGGTGATGCCCCGTGCGTCGAAACCCAGCTCCTGAAGCAACGCCAAAAACGCGCAGTTGAGTTCGTAGCAGTAACCGCCGCGCCCCTCGTGCAGAATTTTCTGTTCGATGGATGGCAGGTCGATGAATACCGGCTCGCCGGACAGCGTGGTGAGGTTTTCGAACGGGAAGGCCCCGGTATGGCGCAGCTGAAGTTGGCGCAAAGTGTCCAGGGTCGGCGCCGGGGGCGCGTCGAAACCCAGGCGTTGCAGGTATAACGCACGGTTGGTCAGGCGTGGCTCGCTCATTGCTCGGTCCTTATGCATGGGGCCGCGGATCTCTCCGCCGATGGGCGCCATGTATAAGGGATAAAGCGGTTCGACTGACAATTGATTTAGCCAATCACCCACCCTCTGAACATCAACGCCGTTTGCGCGAACTCAGGCGAATCCACGTCGGCGCGTGATCGCTGGCGTGCGGTTCATTGCGAACCCAGGCATCGACCCCGGCCTCATGCAGATATGGACTCGACGCCGGATTGAGCAACAGATGATCGATGCGCAATCCCGAATTTTTCTGCCAGTGCTGTCGAAAATAGTCCCAGAAGGTATAGAGCCGATCCTCCGGGTACAGATGACGCAGGGAATCGGTCCAGCCCTGGTCCAGCAAGCGCTGGTAACACTCGCGACTTTCCGGTTGCAGCAAGGCGTCCTTGAGCCACGATCGCGGGTTGTAGATGTCCAGGTCGGTGGGCACCACGTTGTAGTCGCCGGCCAGCACCACCGGGTGTTCGCTGCCTTGGAGGTCCTTGGCATAAGCAATCAGCCGCTCGAACCACGCCAGTTTGTAGTCGAACTTCGGCCCGGGTTGCGGATTACCGTTGGGCAAATACAGGCAGCCCACCAGAACCCCGTGCACGGCGGCTTCCAGGTAGCGGCTATGCGTGTCGGCGTCATCACCCGGCAGACCGCGCCGGCTCTCTAACGGTTGCGCATCACGCGCCAGAATCGCCACCCCGTTCCACGACGACTGACCTTGCCAGACTGCGCCGTAGCCCGCGGCCTCAAGCTCGGCGGCGGGGAATGCGCTGTCGACCGACTTGAGCTCCTGCAAACAGGCAATGTCCGGTTTTTCTCGCTCAAGCCAGGCCAGCAAATTAGGCAGTCGGGCACGCATGCCGTTGACGTTGAAGGTGGCGATTTTCAGGTTTTTCATGGGCCGAGGCTCGCAACGGATGGACGTTATCCAGTTGTGACCGGAGAGACGTCATTGCAGTTGCCGCGACAGACGAAACAGGCGACTAAAGGTCCACTCCTTACACCGGATGCTCGTCATGCGATGCCTTGAGCAATGGCAACAGCGCCTGATTTTCCATGGGCCGACTGAGGTAGAAACCTTGCACCTCATGGCACTCGTCAGAGATCAGGAAATCCAGTTGTTCCAGCGTCTCGACGCCTTCTGCGGTCACGGTCAGACCCATGGCCTTGCCCAGATTGATGATCGCCTGCACCACCGCGCGATCGTTACCGGCGCCGCTCATGGACGAGATGAAACGCTTGTCGATCTTGATCCCGTCGAACGGATACGTGCGCAGGTAACCAAGTGATGAATAACCGGTGCCGAAGTCGTCCATGTTCAGCCGCACACCCAGCTCCTTCAGCGCGTTCATGGTCGCGAGAGCGCCGTCGACGTCGTTGAGCATCACGTTCTCGGTGATCTCCAGTTCCAGTCGACTGGCGGGCAAGCGGCTCTGGATCAACGCTTCCCTGACATCCTCCACCACGTCACTGCGCACGAACTGCACGGGAGACAAGTTGACCGACACCATCAGCTCACCCGGCCAGGTCAGGGCCGTCTCGCAAGCTTCACGTAAAACCCAGCGCCCCAATGGCACGATCAGGTCGGTCTGCTCGGCCAACGGAATAAACGCATCGGGGCTCAGCAACCCCTGCACCGGATGCTGCCAGCGCAGCAACGCTTCGACCGAGACGATCTGCTTGCCATCGACGTGATAACGCGGCTGATAGTGCATCACGAACTCGTTGTTCTTGATCGCCTGGCGCAGGTCGTTTTCGAGTTTGCGGCGATGCTGGATCTGATCATTCATGTGCGGCGCAAAATAGCACCAGGTCTTCTTGCCATCGGATTTGGCCTGATACAGCGCGATGTCGGCACACCGGATCAGCTCCTCCGGCATGTGCCCCTGACGCCGGCTCAAGGCGATGCCGATGCTCGCACCGATGTGCAGCGTGTGATGGTCGTAGTGGATCGGCTGGTGCAGGCTTTCGAGGATACGTTCGCAAATCCGGTCGATTTCCGTGTGGATGTCCATGCCATTGAGCACCAGCACAAACTCGTCGCCGCCCAGTCGTGCAACCAGATCGATGTCCCGCGTGCACTCACGCAAACGGGTGGCCACCTCCAGCAGTACCGCATCGCCGGCCGGGTGGCCGAGGGAATCATTGATCGGCTTGAAGTTGTCCAGATCGATCATCAACAACGTCAGCGGCGCCGAATGCTCCTTCAGCACCAAAGCGTCTTCGAGGTAACGCGCCAGTTTGTTGCGATTGGGCAGGCCGGTCAGTGCATCGTGCAACGACAGATGCTGGATCTGCGCATGGGCGGCGACTTCATCGGTGATATCACTGGCCGTTCCGCGGTATCCCAGCACCGCGCCTTTGCTGTGGATCGGTCGCGCCGACACCCGGCAGACACGTTGTTGCCCGGATTGATCGCGATAGGAACAACGCAGGTGGCTGACGTTGTGGTCCTCGTTGAGCTTGTTCAGCCACAGTGACAACGGCGTGGTATCGCAATACAACAACTGCTCGATGTCCTGCCCCAGCCATTGCTGATCGGAAAAACCGGTGACGGCGCCGAAGCGTCCTGACAGATACGTGATGCGATGCTTGTCATCAATTTCCCAGATCCAGTCGGAAGCGGCCTCGGCCACCGCACGAAACCGCTCTTCACTGGCCTCCAGCGCCTGGTTCGATAAATCCAGGTTGATGTAACTGGCATCCACGTGCCCCGACGCGCGCAACACATAACGAAAGAACCAAGCCGTCAACACCGCCAGAATCAACAGCGCGCCACCCAGTGGCGGCAGCAGTGACCAGAGCAGCTGATGGCCTGGCTGTTCGAGCCGCGAGACCAGGCTATAACCAGTGCCGGTGAGTGCAACCGCAGGCTGACCGGGCGCGAGGGTGTTGTCAGGCGCGAGGCTCAAGTCATGCAAACCATAATCGGCACTCAAGGCGCTGAGCTTTTCCGGGCTCAATTGATCGACGAACACCAGCACCGAGGTGCTTAGGGGATCAACCGCAGGCCTTTCGTCATTGGGCACGATCGCGGCAGCCGTCAACAGCGCGGGCTGGCCCTCGAACAGCGTGAAGCGGCTGACGGGGACGAGCAGGCTTTCCTGACCCTGAACCTCCTTGATCAGTTCCGTCATCGATATCGTAAGACGGGCCGCCGCGTCATCCTGCACCTGAAGGCCACGCACCGTGGCGTATTTGGTTCGCTGGTGATCTACCACCAGGACACTGTCGTAGTGGTCCATGGTGTACAAGGTTTTACCCATGTTCTGCTCGACATAAGCCCACTGCACATCGACTTCACCGTTGAGACGGTCGTAGGCGGTGGTCCAGGTGGCATAACTGGCGACGTAATTTTTCGAGGCTGTAATGCGGTTTTCCAGCGCGCGCTGGGTGTAGAACGTGGTCTTGGCCAGATCCTGGGCGTCGAGCCGGCCAGCAATATTGAACAAGGCAACCAGGGCGATCAGCACCCCCAGTACAAATACCAGCCCGACGGACCAGACCAGGTTCCGTGTGATCGGCGTATGACGCCTGGGGGCAGCAGTGGTCGTAGCGGTCAATTCCATGCATGGGTTCCTGTCAATCGATTGCCTGATCGGGTGCATGACAGGCAAGCGTCCATTGACCATAGCAGCCATGGTCCGTCATCGCGCCACGACTATTGCCAATCGACGGCCGCTACCCTGTAATGGCGCGCATTGCCCGCGAACCTTTTTATGCCGAGAACGCCTCGATCATGGACACCCTGGAAGGTCAACGAATCACCCTGCGAGCCCTGCAAACCGGCGATGCCGATGCACTGGTCAACGCCGCTCGGGATGGGGAATTGTGGAACCTGACGGTCACTGTCGTGCCCTCCCCGACCACTGTCGACAGTTACCTGAAAAAAGCCCTCGACGGCCGAGATGCAGGAACGGTCCTGCCCTTCGTGATCGTGCTCAACGACACCGGGGAGGTCATTGGTTCGACACGCTTCTGGAAAATCGACCGCCTTAATCGCAAGCTCGAAATCGGCAGCAGCTGGATCTCTGCGCGCTGGCAGAAAACGTTCGTCAACACCGAGGCCAAATACCTGATGTTGCGTTACGCCTTCGACGTGCTGGACTGCGTTCGGGTGCAATTCACCACCGATGAAAACAACCAAAAGTCACGCGATGCGATCCTGCGGCTCGGTGCACAGCAAGAAGGCATCGTGCGCCACGAACGGATCATGCCGGATGGGCGCAAGCGCAACTCCGTGCGGTTCAGCATCATTGATGACGAGTGGCCGTTGGTGCGGGAGAATCTTCAGAAAAAACTGACTGAATACAGCACTCGTTAACACCACAAACCAATGTGGGAGCGAGCCTGCTCGCGATTGCGGTAGTCCTGCCCACCCATGAGTCGGCTGGACGGACGCTATCGCGAGCAGGCTCGCTCCCACAATGATGGATGTTGCACACTTGCGTGATCGGCGCACTAACCCGGAGATCAACATGGACGAGATCATTACGCAATTGGGCCATTGGCTGGGCGAAGTGTATGTAACGCGCGGGTACAAGACGACGCTTGCGCTGCAACTGGTCGCCATTGCCATGGCGGTTACAGGCGCCATCACTGCCCGCGATTACGCCAAAAGGCGCAAAAAGTTAAAAGAAAACCAAACAGGCCTCCTGACTACGGACAGCCTGTCGATGACGCTGCTGTCCGATGAAGGCGGCACGCCCGCGAAATACGTTGCGACCGTCACAAGTGAAGTCGATCGTTACCGACTCAACATCATAAAATTCTCAGGCGCATCCCAAGAGACAACCATCAGCGAATACTTCCAGTCCCTTGATGAAGTCGAATACTTTCTAAAACAAAACACTCAGTTTTTATTGTCCGACTTCAAATAAAGGCTGCGGGACCGCATCGACCATTCGTCATCCCGCCAACACCCGCCGCCCTCCCCGTCACACCATCAGCAGGTAACGACTCATCTTTGGAGACGTGCGCTGATGAACATCAAAATCACCACGCTGTTGTTGCCAGGCTTGCTGGCCGCCGCAATAGGCACCACTTTCGCAGCCTCCGGCGATAACACTGACGCGACCGAGACCAGGTCCTGGTATGGCGGAGGCTCAAACATGGCGCCCAATAACTATCCCGACCAACCCTCGCACCGATATACCCCCGATCGAGGCAAAGGCGGATATGGCTCATCCAGAGAGGGCAATGGTGGAAATGCCGGTGCCAGCGGTTCTGGTGCGGGCGGCGGCACTGGCGCTGCCGGCGGTGGGACCGGCGGTGCAGGGGGCGGGACCGGCAGTTGGACACGCAGAAACAACCAATGACGGAAAATCTTCGGCTGCTTTCTACTCAGTGTCCTTAACGTAGTTGCCACGGACCGTCACAGTGTCGGCGCTCATCGACCCGCCGTGACCACGCGGATTGCAATCTCCGGGTCGACCGGCTCGGCTCTTTTGCCGATCTGCGACAACGACGTTACGGTGTAGCCCGCCTGAATCCTGTTCACCTTCGCATAGCCCTCCGCCCCGCTGACGTCGGTACGACCGATAACCCAGACGAAGGGCGTGGGCGCTGGCAAATGATTCAGCCCTGCCGGCACCGTTCCGGTCCATCCCGGTGGCGTCACCAGAAACTCATTGGCCTGTGTGCCCGTCGCATATCCACCCGGCAAGTCGAACACATCGCTCCACATGTCGAGCATTGGCAACACGTATAAACGCCCGGCGGTTTCCGGCGCGGTAATCACTAGCGGCTCCTTGGTCAAATCGAGCCACGCGATGGAATACAACGTGTCGACATTCGACTCCACGACGGCTTTGAAATCTTCGGACGGGTACTGCGGCACAGTCACAAAGGCGTTGGCTTCTTGCGACGTGACTTTCGATTGAGCCTGGCTGGTCAGCGGCAAAACAACGGAAACTGCAAGAGATAGAGCAACGGCTGTCAATGCTTGAGGTATCAACATTTTGGCGATCGTCCGTGCTGTGGGGAGATCTGCCGGGTTCGACAGAGCTACCGGAACTCTAGACGATCAGAACAGACGGAACTGCCAGGGAGACAGACGGACGTTCGACTGTTGCAGCCCTGAAACAACTGCACGATATAACTCAACGATCGGAGCGCATCAGCGCCTCCACGCCGCCCTCCATCGACAACACGGCCGCACGGTTTCGACCCGAATGCTTAGCCTGATACAACGCCGCATCCGCTCGTTCGATGAACACTTCGATGCTGTCGCTCCCGGTCGGCACAAACGCGTAACAGCCAAGACTGACCGTCACGTAACCCGTGGGTGAACCGCTGTGGGTGACGTTCTTGTCCATGACGCTGCGGCGGATCTGCTCGGCAATCACCATTGCACCGTGAAGGTCGGTGTCGGGCAGCAACACCGCAAATTCCTCACCGCCATAACGCACCGCCAGGTCGGCTTTGCGATGGCAGCAACCCTTGACCGCACGCGCCACTTCAGCCAGGCAATGGTCTCCCGCCACGTGACCGTAAGCATCGTTGTAGCGTTTGAAGTAATCGATATCGAGCATGATCAGGCTCAACGAACTCGACTGCCGGGCGCCTCGGCCAAACTCGATGTCCAGCGCCTGCTCGAACAGCCGGCGATTGGCCAGGCCTGTCAGGCTGTCGTGAGTCGCAATCAGCTTCAGTGCTTCTTTCGCCTTGCGCAAATCGGCCTCGACCCGCACACCGACGCGCACCTGGCGAATGAACACCCATCCGAACAGGCCCACACCCAACACCACCAAGGCAACGATGACGCTGGATCGAAACGCGGTGCCGTACCATTCCTTGAGAATCGAATCCCTGGACGATGCCGCCGACACCACCAGCGGATAGGCGTCGAGCTGACGGTAGCCATACAAACGCACAACACCATCGACTACCGAGCTGATCATCGCGTTGCCGGCGGGCGCGCTGGGCAAGTACTTCTGAAAGATTTCGCCCTTGACCAGGGACGAGCCGATCTGCGATTCCACAAACGGTCGTCGCGCCAGCAACGTTCCATCGGTCAACGCCAAAAACATCGAGCCGTTGTCATCGATGCTGAAGCTTTTGAAGAACTGATCGAAGTAGGCCATTTTGATTCCGGCCAACACCACGCCCTGGAAATTGCCGTTCTTGTCGTTCACCCGTTTGGATACCGGAATGATCCACTCGCCATTCTCCCGACTGCGAATCGCCGGCCCGATGTGCGCGAGGGTGGACGCGTTCTGCTGGTGGAACTTGAAGTACTCCCGATCCGACACGCCCGGACCACGGTTCAAATCCTCGAACGAGGTCACGACCCACTGCCCTTGCTTGTCGAACAGAAATATTCCGTGCAGTTGACCCAGCGCCTGCACCCGCCGGGCGAAGGTTTTCTGCAAGCGTGGTTTCTGTGCCGCGCCGTAGCCATCGGCCTGAATCCAGTCCACCAGACTGGTCAACACCAGGTCGGCTTTCATGAAGGTGTCTTCGGCCTGCTGCGCCATGGCGCGAGTCAGGTTCGCCGACGAGACTTGCGCCACGTCCAGCGCGTGACGGCGCGATTGCTCCAGCTGCAGGTAAAGCAGACCACAGAGACAGAGGCATACCGTCGCGATAAACAGCACCGCTGCCCTGAGCAGAGATAACCGTTTCAAAGCGCCGCCAGGGGTTTCGTGCGGGTCTTGAGTGAGGATAGGCAAAAGCTCGTCCTGTAAGGGCAAGGCATGGGCAAAGGCCCAAAGCCCTTATATTTTGTGAGCTTAGTCTACGCGGGGATGGGGGGCAATTGTCCTTTGGATAGCCGCCGCATCGCACTGTGCAAATGCGCCCGCGCGCTTTCGGCATCGCCCAGGCGCATTTGCTCGTAGGCCCTTTGGGCAATTTCATGGGGTACCGGCTTGAGTTCGCGCTGGGTCGCCATTGCCATCAGCTGCACTTGCGCGGCGCGTTCCAGGTAATACAAATCATCCCAGGCTTCGGCGATGGTCGGGCCGGCGACGATGACGCCGTGGTTCTTGAGGAACAGGATGTCGGCGTTGCCCATGACACTGGCAATCCGGTCGCCTTCAGACTCATCGAGGGCCAGGCCGTTGTAGTCCTCGTCCACCGCCGTGCGGCCGTAAAATTTCAGCGCCGTCTGCCCCAACCACAACAGCGGCGGTCCCTGCAGCAAGCACAACGCCGTGGCGTGAGGCATGTGGGTGTGGAACGCCACTTTTACCCGCGGCAGCTGTTTATGCAGTCGGGCGTGGATGTAAAACGCCGTCGCCTCTGGCTGTCCGTCACCGTCCACGACATTGCCGTGGAAGTCGCACACCAGCAGATTCTGCGCCGTCACCTCGGTGAATGCGTACCCGTAGGGATTCACAAAAAACAGATCATCCCGGCCCGGCACCATCGCCGAAAAATGGTTGCAGATGCCCTCCTCCAGCCCATGCAGCGCGGCCAGTTGAAAACACGCGGCCAACTCCGTGCGGGCAGTGATGGCGGCTTGCGAATCCAGGTTGAGGTCGGCATAACGCGCGGAACGCGAACTGCCTGCAAGGGTGTGTGCCATGGCGAGGTCTCCGTGTTTTTACCAGCCCAGGGATTTGAACAAAGGCACGACCTGATCCAGCGTGCTCAATATCGCATCGGGCTGGTAGTCCGGCAGCAGTTGCCGACCCGTGCCGCGGTCGATCCACACGCAGCGAAAGTGCATGTCCCGGGCGGCGGTGTGATCCAGCGTCGGGCTGGCGCAGATGTGGACCACTTGATCACGGCTGACACCGAGCTGCTCATGAGCGTAGTCAAACAACCGCGGATTTGGCTTGTAAGCCCCCGCCTGTTGCGCGGTGATGACCCGGTCAATATGCCCGCCGAGTTGCGCGACGTTGCCGGCGATGATGTCGTCGTCGGTGTTGGAGACGATGCACAGCTTGAAGCCCATCGCCTTGAGTTTCGCGAGTGTCTCGATCACTTCAGGGAACGGCGGCATCCGCGGAATCGCCCCGGCAAGGCGTTGACTGTCTTCGGGCAGGCTCGCCAATCCCAACTCCTCCAGCGCGAGCTGCAACCCGAGCGTGCTCAGCTGGCGAAACGAGCGATGCGGCGGAATCTGCTCCAGCCGGTGTTCATGCCGGTCGTAGACCTCGATCAGGCGATCGGCTTCAACGGTGTGATCGCCCTTGTCGTTCAATATTTCGGCGACCACGGCTTTCAGGCCTTCATCCCACTGGATCAACGTTCCGTAGCAATCGAAGGTCAACCATTCGGGGCGCGAGGTGTTGTTGAGCGTCATGTTTATATCCTCTGAAGGGTGAGCTTCAGATTACGAGCCCTTGGTGATAGTGTGAAATTAAATTAATATCGACTCGTCAGTGGTAAATCAAATATCAAGGAGACCGCCATGCTCGATCTTGAATTGCTCAAGACCTTCGTCTGCGTGGTCGATGAAGGCAGCTTCACCCGCGCCGCCGAACGCGTGCATCGAACCCAATCCACCGTGAGCCAGCAGGTTCGCAAACTGGAGGAGTTGGTCGGTCATCCCCTGCTGCTGCGTGACCGGACTGGCCAGAACATCAACGTCACCGAGCATGGTGAATTGCTGATTCACTATGCCCGGCGGCTGTTGGCCCTGTCCTCTGAAGCGGTTGAAGCGCTGGCCAGCGACCTCGATCTGGAGATCCTGCGCATCGGCGTGCCGGAAGACTTTGATGCGCGGCGCATGGCCCTGATCCTTGCAGGCTTCAATCGCGCCCGACCGGAAGCCCGGCTGGAAACCGTCAGCGGTATGAGCACTGATCTGAAGCAGAAACTCGCATCAGGTGAAATCGACATCGCCCTGGTCAAACGCGAACCGGACAGCGGCCCGTGCTGGGCGGCGTGGCCGGAAGTGCTGGTGTGGGTCAAAGGTGCGGGGGTGGACTCGGCCAACGGCGTGTTGCCATTGGCGTTGTTTCCGCAAGGATGCATTTATCGACAACGGGCGATCCGCTTGCTGGACGTGGCGCAGCGTCCTTGGCGGGTTGCGTTTGGCAGCCACAGTTTGACCGGGATTCAGGCAGCGGTGGCTTCAGGGTTGGGGGTTTCCGTACTGCCGGCGTCGGCGGTTTTGCCTGAGCACAGCGTGTGCACCGATCTGCCGGAGTTGCCGCCCACGGAGTTGGCGTTGATCAGCCGGGAGGGGGCGTTGACCGGGTTGCAGCGGGATCTGGTGGAGTTTTTGCGGGGGGAGTTGGCGGTCTTGGGCAATTGAGTGTGAGTAGAAATGATTTGTCACGCTTGTGTGGCTGACATGACGCTGGGCAAAACCTGGATGGCATTGAAGGAGCTACGATTACTTTTACATCACGACAGGGAATCGAAATGAGTAAGGCAGATGAGCTCGCGGCGAAGCTGAAACAAACCCGGCCTACCAGCGCGGATCAGATGATCGACAGCTGGCCCGGCCAAGTCTACGAGTTGTATGAGCGGATCGAGGCGTGGCTGCTGCCAGTGACCGAGGTCGGCCTGATCCTGCGGCGCAATCCCACGCATGTCTTCGAGTGCGATTCAGAGGGTGCGACTTTCGATTACGCGATCGACCAATTGCTGATCGAAGGCAATGAGCACGGCCTCACCTTCGACCCTGTCGCGCGCTTCACTGAAGATGGCGCTGGGCGTGTCGAGATTCACTCGAAAGGCAAAGAACTCGCGCTGCTGCGCACGGTGGACGAGCATGGCCAGACGCAATGGTGGCTGCAGGTGATTGAAAAGGCCGGACCGCAACTGGATGCGGTTGCGTTGACCGAGCACAACCTGCTGGCGGTAGTGCAAGAGGGGCTGGAGCTTTAGAGAGCCTGAACCAGGGAACCGGAAAGGGGACAACCGGAAAGGGGACAGACTTATTAAACCAAGCCAACTCCCCTACTGCCGCGCCGGCCCCGCCGCTACCACCGATCCCATTGCCGAATGCAAATCCAGCACTGGCACCGGCGACGGCCGATTCAACGCCCGCAACACGGGCGCATCGTAGCCATACACATCAGGCTTGAACGCCACTCGCCCGTCACTGCCCAAATCGACGGTCCAGTACGCCAGCAACACCGGCACTTTCACCGGAAGCCGGATGTTCTCGGTCTTGCCGTTGGCCAACTGTTTTTGAATGCCCTCGCTGTTCCAGCGGACCGGGTCGTTGAACAACAACTCCACCAGTTTCAGCGGATTCTCTACCCGAATGCAGCCCGAACTGGTCGCGCGGACGGTTTTGGCAAACAACTCACGATGCGGCGTGTCATGGAGGTAAATCGCATAATCGTTGGGAAACCGGATGACCACTTGGCCGAGCGAGCTGTCGGGCCCGGCATCCTGGCGCAACGTGAGGCCGCGCGGGTTGGTCCAGTCGACGGTCGACGGATCAAGCACATTGCCTTCCCGATCCAGCACTCGAATCCGGTTGGCCGCGAGGTAGCCGGGATTGCTCTGAACCTTGGGCAGCATATCTTCCTTAAGGATCGTCGGCGGCACGGTCCAGGTCGGGTTAAACGTGATGTAGGTAATCTGCGCCTGGAAGATCGGCGTGTTGCGAGCCGTTTTACCGACCTGCACCCGGGATCGCCAGATCGGCAAGCCATCGCGGTACATGGCCACCTTGTAGCCAGCGATATCGACGATGACGAACGTGCCCTGGAGTTTGTAAAGCAGCCAGCGCGCCCGCTCCATGTTCACCCGGACTTGATCGATTCGCGCATCCACAGGCACATTCAGAGCCGCCAGTGTTGTCGCGCCTGCCATACCGTCCGCACCCAGGTATTGCTCGTTTTGATACTTTTTCACCGCTGCGGTGACGGCGCCGTCGTACTGGGTGCCGTGGATCAATCGCGGATCGAGAAAACCTGCTGCGACCATCCGCGCGCGCAACTGCGCGACAGCCGGTTCGTCCATGCCAGGTTTGAGCGAATGGTCTACAACCACTTTCGGCCAACCGCCCCGATCCCGGATACCGCGCAGCTGCGCCAGGGCCTGGCGCAAACCGACGTACACCGCTTCTTGCGGTGGCGCCTGGGTAAACGCTTTGGCTACGTCGTGATTGTCGAGCGCAGCGAAGAAGGCATTGACGTCGTCCCGTGGATCGACGCCATTCGAATCAAAGTTCCAGTGAATGTCGAGCCGCGAAGGGTCGACCTTGCCGCGGCGCAACTGCAGCAGCGCGGTGATAAATGTATGGGTGGTCGCCAAATCAAACGCCGCCCGCTGCTCGGGCGTTACTGACGTCGTCTGCATCGAGGTCCGGGACCGGATCAATTCATCGATATGAAAATCCGCCGGGGTCAGACCATCGGCCTCAGTCGCGTGCAGGCTGGCGATCAATTGCTCGACATCGCTGTCATCCGTCCACGCCGCGCGATAGGCACGATGCGTATAAAAATCCATGACCAGACGACTGACATCTACCCGCCGATTGCGTGGTGCAGTGAGCAGCGGTGGAAACGCAGTTTTCAGCGGCTCAAGCGAGGCCTGAATCGCTTGCCCGACGTTATCGTCCGCTGCAGCCTCGATTATGGAGGTTGGTGCATTTATCGGCTCAATCGGCGAAGTTTCCGCAAGCGCTGTGCCGCTGATCAGAAAGCCCATAAAAAATACGCGGCTTATGACGAATAACCTTGTTAAAAGCACCATGAATAATCCTTAATCTCCCGCATTCAACGCCTGGCTGCCAACGCACTGCTAGACTCGAACTTAACATGATGAGACATCTATATGGCGCCACTACGTTTTGGCTATCTACTATCGGCCCTGCTACTGACTGCAATGTCCGTACCGTCAGCCTACGCCGATTCTCTCGCGGCCGCCCTCATCAAAGCGGCTCCGAAAGCTAACGCCAACGTCATCAACCTCGCCGTTCGCGCCTCACAATGCAGCATCGCTCAAGGCAAAGCGCCTGCCCAAAGGCTTGCGGTCATCGACTATTCCCTGCCTTCGACCGAACAGCGCCTGTGGGTGTTCGATTTAAAGAAGCGCAAGTTACTGTTTCATGAACTGGTCGCTCACGGTCGAAACAGCGGCGAGAACATGGCAGTCAACTTCTCCAACCAAAACGAAAGCTTCGCTACCAGTCTCGGCTTGTACCGCACACAGTCAAGTTATGTCGGGCAGAACGGTTACTCCCTACGCATGGAAGGCCTGGAGCCGGGTTTCAATGACAACGCGTTTGACCGCGCCATCGTGATTCATGGCGCGCCTTATGTGAGTCCGGTCCTGGCCCGTGCGAATGGGCGGATCGGCAGAAGCCTCGGTTGCCCGGCGGTACGGCCGGCGGTTGCTCGTCGGCTAATTGATTCGATGAAGGGTGGGCAGCTGTTGTTTTCTTACTATCCGGATCAGCGTTGGTTGAAGTCTTCTTCGTATATCAATTGTGGCAGCGGCACCGTGGCGTCGGCGTCCAAGACAACTGTGCGCAAATGAACATCGTGTGAATCTGTCTGTATACAACAGAGGGCGCCTCATCAGGGCGCACTCTTTCCATGTAGCAACGCGTGACCTGATGCCTGCGACTATCTAAACTCCCACGGATGCCAAAACACATTTGGCCCGCCCGGGAAGACACGCATGGACCTCCAACATCGCAACAACATAAAAGTGATGGGCGACGGTCCGGCAACGCTGGTCCTCTCCCATGGCTTCGGCTGCGATCAAACCATGTGGCGCTATCTCGTCGACAACTTTACCGGTCGTTTCAAAGTTGTTTTGTATGACCTGGTCGGTGCAGGGCAATCGGATCTCAGCGCCTACGACAAAGAAAAATACAACTCACTGGCCGGGTATGCCCTGGACCTGGGCGAAATCATCGATGAGTGCGCCACCGGCCCGGTGATTCTAGTGGGTCACTCCGTCAGCGCGATGATTGGTGTCTTGGCGGATCGTCAGTTCCCCGGCAAAATCGCCGCCCACGTCATGATTGGTCCTTCGCCCTGCTACATCGATTCCGACGATTACGTAGGCGGATTCAAACTCGAAGACATCCACTCACTCCTCGACACCCTCGACAGCAACTACCTCGGCTGGTCCAGCACGATGGCCCCGGTAATCATGGGCGCGCCCGGGCAACCGGCGCTCGGCGAAGAACTCACCAACAGTTTCTGCCGCACCGAACCCGACATCGCCAAGCAATTTGCGCGAGTAACGTTCATGTCGGACAACCGCAAAGACGTCGCGGGCCTGACCACCCCGACCCTGATTCTGCAATCCACCGACGACCTCATCGCCCCCGTCGCCGTGGGTGAATACCTGCACGCCGCACTTCCCAACAGCACGCTTTGCCTGGTGGCCAACGTCGGCCATTGCCCGCACATGAGCGCGCCGAGTGCCTGCTCTGAAGCCATGGACAGCTTCCTGTCGCCCTGGGTGGATGCGCATGTCGACCGATGATCCGTCACTGCCCGACCCGCAGACGCTATTTGAAGGTGCGCCTTGCGGATTAGTGGTGACGAAAGAGGACGGCACGATCCTGCGCAGCAATCAGACGTTCAGCAACTGGATCGGCTTCGATGCCCAAGCGTTGGTCGGCCGGCGCTTTCAAGACCTGCTGACCATGGGCGGACGCATTTTTCATCAAACCCACTGGGCACCGCTGATGCAAATGCAAGGTTCCGTGGCCGAGGTGAAACTCGATCTGGTTCATCACGACAAACGCATCGTCACCATGCTGCTCAACGGCGTAAGGCGCGAGCACGCCAGCGGCGCGTTTTATGAACTGGCGCTGTTTGGCACCACCGACCGCGACAAGTACGAGCGAGAACTGCTGAACGCCCGAAAACTCGCGGAAGAACTGTTATCCAAGAAGATGGCCGCCGAAGCCGCCCTTCTCGAGGCCCAGACCCAACTGAACCTGGCCTACGAAAAAGCCAAACGCCGCGCCTCCTTCGCCGAACAAATGGTTGCCATCGTCAGCCACGACCTGAAAAACCCGCTGACCGCGATCAACATGGCCTCCGACATCCTCGCCCGAGGACAACGCACCGCCAAAGAAACCAAGATGCTCGGCCACATCAGCCAATCAGCGGAACGTGCACAGCGCATGATCGCCGACCTGTTGGACTTCGCCCTGGCCGGAGTCGGACGCGGCATCGGGATTTCTCCTACATCGCTGGACTTGCATTCCTTCGTCAGCCACAGCGTTGATGAGCTGCGTGTTGCCTTTCCTGATGCAACGTTAATGCACCAATCCATTAGCACCGGCAGTGCTCATCTGGATGCGGACCGGGTCCAGCAAATCATCGGCAACCTGGTTGCCAATAGCGTGGCTTATGGCGATTTGCAGCAGCCGATTACCATTACTTCGCGACTGGAAGATGATCAGGCGGTTGTGTCGGTGCAAAACCACGGGACGGTTATTCCTGAGTCGTTGATGGTGGTGCTGTTTGAACCGATGACTCGCGGCACGGAAACGGACAGTGATGTTCGGAGCGTGGGGCTGGGGTTGTTTATCGTCAAGGAAATCGCCAAGGCGCATGGCGGGGATGTTTCGGTGAGTTCAAGCCTGGAGGGTGGGACAGTGTTTAGTGTTTATTTTCCGTTGGGTGTCGCCGCGCTCTAAGCGCCACACCAAAAACTGATCAAGTCCACTATGGAAGCCGGATAACAATGAAAAACCTGAAAAGCACAATCATGCTCGGTGGCCTGCTCGCCCTATCGTTTGCCGCTCAGGCAGAGCCATCCCATCTCGACAGCGTCATCCAGCAAGGCCAACTGCGCGTTTGCACAACCGGCGACTACAAACCTTATACCTTCAAAGCCGAGGACGGCGAATACTCGGGTATCGACATCGCCATGGCCCGTTCACTTGCCGACAGCCTCGGCGTCAAAGTTGAATGGGTGCAGACCACCTGGAAAACCCTGATGCCCGACATGCTGGCCGGCAAGTGCGACATCGGCGTTGGCGGCATCTCGGTCACCCTGGAACGCCAGAAAAAGGCCTTCTTCAGCACCACACTGGACGTCGACGGCAAGATCCCGTTAGTGCGCTGCGAAGATCAGGCGCTGTACCAGACCGTCGAGCAGATCAACCAGCCTTCGGTGCGGTTGGTAGAGCCGGCCGGCGGCACTAACGAAGCGTTTGTTCACGCGTTCCTGCCCAAGGCGCAATTGAGCCTTCACGACAACGTGACGATCTTTCAGGAGTTGCTGGATAAAAAGGCTGACGTGATGATTACCGATGCGTCGGAAGCGCTGTATCAGCAGAAACTTAAACCCGGTTTGTGCGCGGTTAACCCGAGCCAGTTTATGCAGTACGGCGAGAAAGCCTACTTGCTGCCCCGCGATGATATGACCTGGAAGTTGTATGTCGATCAGTGGCTGCACCTGGCCAAGGTGACCGGCAACTATCAGAAAGTTTTGGGCCAGTGGATAGCGACACCTGATTCCAAATAGCAGCCGCGCGCAATTTCCCTGTAGCAGCTGGCGAAGCCTGCGTCCGGCTGCGAAGCAGTCGCAAAATCAACACTCACGGCGCATGACGTGATTCGGTAGAAGCATCTTCCGCCGCTGCATCACCCCTTAGTCATCGTGCAGCAACCCCGAACTGTACTCACTAAAACTGCTACCAATCGCACTCCCGCCAAGGTTCAACTTGTTGGCGCCATGGCCATCGAACGATTGGCATCCTTCTGAAAAACAGGTGCTGGTGCTGACACCTGAGCAGGCGCTCAGCAGCAAAGCGCCGGCGATCATCACGACTTTGAAGAGGTTTGAGATCATTTTTCAGGCTTCCGGGGGGGACGCGTGGTGATAGGACCGTTGCTCCTTATCCTAGGCTGCGAATTCGTTAGGCATTATGAAATCTGATTGGACGACAGCTTTGGTTCAGCTATGGCGGTTGCTTGATGCACAAAAAGGGGCGTTCCGCCCAGGCAAACGTTCAAAAGAGTCATGTCCTACACGACGCCAGGAATCGTCCGTACTCCTAGCCATTGCTGCGCTTCAATCCCGAGATACATCATCAACCACAATTGTTGGTCAGCATGAATCCACATCCCTCGGAGCGCTCGATGACTAACATGAAAAAAACCGACAAGCCCCGCCGAAAGATCATTCGAAAAGAACTAACGTTCCTGGATATTCGGGAAGCAGCGCGTGATGGGCAGAAAGTGTTCGATACGTTTGTGATTACCGGCGAACTCACCTTCCCGAATCGGGATGATCGGTGAACTGTTTACAAAAATCCAACGCCTGGCTGGGTTTCGTCGATTACCACATACCCAACTGCGCTTACTTTATGCGAAAAAGTGAGTTCCCTCAGGAACGTGCTCTTCTATTAGAACGGCAACGCCACCCCAGTAAGACTCGCCTCAACCTCAAAAGCCCATTCCTGATAAACTCCCCAACCTCCCAGCCCCACCGATTCCAAATCCCCAATGCCCCCAATCACCGCCACACCCGCCCCGCTCTCCCGCCGCTTCTCCGTCGCCCCGATGATGGATTGGACTGATAGACATTGTCGATTTTTCCTACGCCTACTCTCCAAACACGCCCTGCTCTACACCGAAATGGTCACCACCGGCGCGCTCCTCAACGGCGATCACGATCGCTTTCTCCGCCACAACGAAGCCGAACACCCGCTCGCCCTGCAACTCGGCGGTAGCGTCCCGCTGGACCTGGCCGCCTGCGCCCGCATGGCCCAGGACCACGGCTACGACGAGGTGAATCTAAACGTCGGCTGCCCAAGTGACCGGGTGCAGAACAACATGATCGGCGCGTGCCTGATGGGGCATCCGCAGTTGGTGGCTGATTGTGTGAAGGCGATGCGCGATGCGGTGTCGATTCCGGTGACGGTGAAACATCGGATCGGGATTAATGGGCGGGACAGTTACGAGGAGTTGTGTGATTTCGTCGGCACGGTTCGGGATGCCGGGTGCACGAGTTTTACGGTGCATGCGCGGATTGCGATTCTGGAGGGGTTGTCGCCGAAGGAGAACCGTGACATTCCGCCTTTGCGTTATGACGTGGCGGCGCAGTTGAAGGCAGACTTTCCGGAGTTGGAGATTATTCTTAACGGCGGGATCAAGACGCTGGAAGCCTGTCACGCGCATTTGCAGACGTTTGACGGTGTGATGTTGGGCCGTGAGGCGTATCACAATCCTTATGTAATGGCTGAGGTGGATCAGCAGCTGTTCGGCAGTACGGCGCCGGTGATCAGCCGGGCCGAGGCGCTTGCGCAATTGCGGCCTTATATAGCCGCGCATATTGAGGCCGGCGGTTCGATGCACCATATCACTCGACATGTGCTGGGTCTGGGCACCGGGTTTCCGGGGGCGCGCAAGTTTCGGCAGTTGTTGTCAGTGGATATTCACAAGGCTAAAGAGCCTTTGGTGTTGCTGGATCAAGCAGCAGAGTTGCTTGAAGGTCGTTAATGGTCAGCGTTTTTATCGAAGTAAATACCAGGCTGGCGGGTCCGCAGCCTGGTTCAAATGTCAGAGCGCTGCTGCTTCAGTCCAGTTCACCCAACCGAAAGCCCATGTGGCCAGGATCACCAGACCGAATACGATTCGGTACCAGGCGAATGCGGCGTAGCTATGGCTGGCGATAAACTTGAGCAAGCCGCGTACGGCGATCATGGCGAAAAAGAATGCCGTCACGAAGCCCAGGGCGAAGACTGGCAGGTCGCCGGCCTGAAACAGATCTCGATACTTGTAGCCTGAGTAGACGGCGGCACCGACCATGGTCGGCATGGCCAAAAAGAACGAGAACTCGGTGGCTGCCTTACGCGACAGTCCAAACAGCAATCCACCGATAATGGTCGATCCAGAGCGTGAGGTGCCCGGTATCATCGCCAGGCATTGAGCGAAACCGACCTTCAGGGCGTGGGACCAGCGCATATCGTCAACATGGTCGACATACACCACATGTTCCCGCCGCTCAGCCCACAACATGATGATGCCGCCCACGACCAATGCCACCGCCACGGTGATTGGATTGAATAGATACTCGTGAATCTTATCGGCGAACAATACACCCAGGACAACGGCCGGCATAAAACCGATCAATAAGTTCAAGGTAAAACGTTGCGCATTCCGCTGGGTGGGCAGGCCTGTGACGATCTCGAGAATCTTGCGCCGATACTCCCAGACAACGGCCAGGATTGCGCCCAGTTGAATAATGATATTGAAGGCCATTGCACGCTCACCACCGAAGCCGAGCAGGTCCGCGACAATGATTTGGTGCCCTGTACTTGATATGGGCAAAAACTCTGTCAGCCCTTCTACCACGCCTAACATCAATACCGTTACGGTAGTCCAAAAATCCATCACCCCCCCTCATCGACAACAGCAAATCTACTGACATGCTTTTAATTTATCGCCAACGAGTGAGTAAAACGCATTCAGCCCAGCATTAAAACCCAACGTTAGCAAATGTCAAGAACCACAACTAACAAATCCGATGTTATACAAAGCCAAACAGGAGATAGTTCCACACTCAGAATAAGCACTAAATAGCATGTCAAACAGCCAAGTGCTGATAATTCATAACACTCAATAAACAAAATAAACAACGCCAGCACTAGCCAGCGTCACAGCGTATTGATCTGGAAAAGCGGGACATTGCTGGAAAAGATGGCACAATGACACTCCCGTGCCAGCTGGCACGCCATACCCCAAGAGCACAAAGAATCTCGCCAGATTGACCCACAATGTTAAAAAAATTGTGACGCCTGCTTGAAAAATCCGTGAAATGTTACCAATTGTCAGTCACAAATGAGAATCGGTGCTTTAACATCCAAATGTCAGCACCCAGCCGAGTCAAAGCATGATGCTTACAGGGAAATTAACGAATACCAGCCACAGCCACGCAAAGGAGGTGACAGGTATTCTCACCATTGGGCGGACCCATAGTTTAGCTGAGGGTTTCAGGACATTAGTAGCAAGTCGTGTAGCGCATGATATACCCGTTGACACCATGTGCTACAACAACTTGTTTAAGAAAAACAAGGACTCCCATTCATACCGTGCAGTATTCGTTATCATCGACAGCCCTCAGGCGTTTGATGAAAGCCTCGCCCTGGTGGAAAATATGCGCGCCGATAACCAGGCCCTTATTATTTTTGTAGTGATCACCGGCAGAGGCACCTACAACAAGATGAAATACTATCTTGCCGGGGCCGACCATTGTATTAAGTTCAGTACGCTTCCCGAAGAAAACCCGGACGCACTTTCCGAGTTTTTTAATAGCGCAGAATGGCACAAGCAGCACAATCTGCTCTTGGACCCAACGCGTATGTGCCTGATTGGAGACTATAAGAAGCTGGATGTGTCGTTTCCGGAAATGAAAATCCTTGAAGCGTTTACAGAAACAAGAAATCAAATATTGAGCCATGATGAAATCGCCAAAATCATGGGGCTTAATATAACGTTTTATGACCCAAGGGCCTTGGAAAAATCTATCAGCCGCCTTCGCGGAAAGATAAAAGGCATGTATGGCACCAATGCCATTCAAAGTATTCGTGGGCATGGATATCGTCTTGTCAGGGGTCTGATCTCGACCACCTGAAGATTAATATGCAGGGAGTTATTGCATTATGAACGCAACGATGAGCGCGTCACACACCTATCGTGCGAGTCATTATCTGTCTCGACAATTGATCCTCACTCGCGATGACTGCCCATTTGGCAGCGAGATCAGAATACAGTTTGACGACGGTCAGTCTCATGCCTCCTTTGTTGCCCCCATACAACAGATGAGTGGCATTTACAGTGAAGTTCTCATGCAGACCCGGCTGATTGCCTTTTCGCTAAAGGATAAAAATATCTCTAGTGAAAACAAATACTTAAGCCGACGATTTGTTTGCGTTGGACAGTCAGATCTTGCCGACTCCGCACTCACGGAAGAGTTGATACAGTCCAGCGATGCCCTGCGCGTTTTTGGCCAGACACTGGTTATCGCTTTCAATGAGTTACCCCTTTCGGCGGTCAGCTTCATTGATAAAAAGAAAATCCTCAACAACGTCTATCTGTTAAAAGATCACGGCGTAGAAATCGCGTTCGATGGTTACAACATCGAAGATGAAAGTATCGAAATATTTACAACCCTGAATCTTTTCGACTATATAAAGATCCCCCTTTCAGCCCTAGACTTGAGCCTTAAACTGACGGGCAACCCTGATTTATTCAATCGACTCCATGAACGCATGACCATGCTGACTCACACCACCAAAGTCGCCTTTATAGCCGACAGAGTCGAGCATGCCGCTAGCCATATACTGGCACGCGCGTTGCCATTTGATTACTTTCAAGGGAGCCATTACTCCCCTGCCGACATCCTATTAAATTAAAACCGAGTGTGCCCCCTTCAGGAGAGAGACATGGAAAGCAGCACCCCCCTCCCCAGAAAATATTTTGTCGTCGTTACTCATAGCCCGGCATTACAACTTGAGCTTGAGGCTTTACTCTCGAGTGAGCGATATAACTCATTCGGTACGTCGCAGGCAAAGATGTTTGTCGAAGAAGCTGGCCTACCCTCTTCCGCCCCTAAGCTCATGGAATTTATTTCCCCTCACTTGGACAGAATCGTCCCCCCTGTTATCAGACATGACACACAGCGCATACTCTCGACATTCGAATCCGAGTGGCGAGCGGCCCAGTCCGATACGCGCTTCAATAACATCTCCTCACTGGCAGATGAAGATCGGGATGACACCCGGGATTCCCTCTCCAGCGTGACAGCCAGACCACACTATCCCTATGAAGAAGCCTGGCGACTGAGCAACGTCAATGGCGCTTTGATTAAAGATGACGTGGAGATTGTCTTGACTGGCCTGGAGGCCACACTGGTCAAAAAGATGCTGCACCACGATGACCGTGTAGTCAGCAAAGATGATCTTATTCGGAGTATTGGCAGAGAACCCGAACATTATCGAGGTCTGGAGATGTGCCTGAGCCGATTACAGGAAAAATTTAAAAACGCCAGTAATGGCGAACGTCTATTCCGCGCAGTCAGAAATCGTGGGTATTGCTTGATTCAAAAAATCACAAGGGGAAAAAGCCTCACCTGAGTAAATGAAACGACCACGATGGTAGTGCTTACAAAAATAAAAAAGCACCCCGTCATTTCACTTTTCGAGCTCCTACCGCCCCTCAAATAAATCCCGCCCGCAACGCCACCAAACCAACTTACATTCTCGACTATTTCTAACGCCTCGCCACCCCGACATAATCGCCAGATTAACTAACCACTCGTTAAAAGTCGTCAGACAGCTTTCAGCCCAATAAATTAATCTATTCACTGACGAGCGCGCCGCACAGTGGCGTTTCACTCGTTAACGTTTTGCCCTCTTATAAAAATAATAATCCTTGTTACATCAACTTGGCTCTTGTCTGTCGACGCGCGAATGGACGTATTTTGGGGATATCGCATGGTTAACAATCTTCGTATCAATCGAAATACCCACCTCAAAGGATTGACCTTCTGGGGACAATGGGCACTGGGTCAGGGCTTTGTTGTTGCCCTGTTGTTTCTATTGGTTTATTACCAGACCGGGACGGTAGAGTTCTATTATCGTGTGTGTGCAATTCTGACGGTACTTGCCTCGGTGCCCGCCTATACATGGTGTGGCGTCTATGCAAAGAAAGATAACTACCTGAAGGGATTGGGACGTTTGTTGATGGGCTGGACAATGACCCTCGCGGCATTGGCCTGCGTGGCGTTCATCTGCAAGGCGGATGAACTGTTTTCTCGTCAACTGATCCTGGTATGGGCTGCCTGCGGTTACCTCGGGCAGGCACTGTTGTACGTTCCGCTGCACGGCTTCTCGCAATACTATCAACGCTCACTTCAAAGCGAGCATAAAACCCTGATCGTCGGTACGGGCGAGTTGGCGTTGGGACTCGCCAGGAAGCTGCGTAGCCTCGAACACTTCCCGCTGGTTGGGTTGGTCAGCACCGACACCACGCTCCCGTTGGCGATGGGCTCGCCGCCGATCGTAGGCCCCCAGGAGCAGTTGCTGGAACTGATCAAAGCCCATGACATCCGACGTTTGTACATCACGATGCCCCTGAGTGAAGCGGCAAAAATCGAAGCCATGTATATCGATTTGCTGGGTGCCAACGTAGATGTGGTGTGGGTGCCGGACTTGAACAGCCTGACGCTGCTCAATCATTCGGTAAGGGTCGTGGACGGCTTGCCGGCGATCTACTTGAATGAAAGTCCGTTGACCAGCCAGCCGACCGCGGCACTGAGTAAAAGCCTGCTGGAAAAGAGCGTGGCGCTGTTGGCCATTGTCCTTCTAAGCCCGGTCCTGTTGCTGATTGCCCTGGCCGTTAAACTCAACTCCCCGGGCCCGGTGTTCTTCAAGCAGGACCGTCACGGCTGGAATGGCAAGGTGATCCAGGTCTGGAAGTTTCGCTCGATGCGCGTGCACGATGACAAGGAGGTCAAGCAGGCCAGCCGTAACGATTCGCGAATCACCCCGGTCGGACGCTTTATCCGCCGCACTTCCCTCGATGAGCTGCCGCAACTGATCAATGTGCTGCAAGGCCATATGGCCCTGGTCGGGCCACGTCCGCACGCCGTTGCGCACAACGATTACTACTCAGGGAAAATTCTCGCCTACATGGCGCGTCACCGAATCAAACCGGGAATTACCGGACTGGCTCAAATCAACGGTTGCCGCGGCGAGACCGACACCATCGACAAAATGCAAAAGCGTGTAGAGATCGACCTTACGTACATCAATAACTGGTCGTTGTGGCTGGATCTGAAGATCCTGGTGAAGACCCCCTTCACCTTGCTGTCAAAAGACATTTACTGATGGCTTAGTGGTTAATACCGGCAAAGTAACAAGGGGACGCAAGTCCCCTTTTTCGTGGGCGTCTATCAGGCTCTGGTGCCCACGCAATAGCACATTAGAAACCCCCGACAGAACGAGCAGTAGCCTCAGGAGCCGTGTCAGCCTCCCGGCTTACTGTTGCAAGTGTGTTGGGATAACGCAGAGAACTCTGCGCAGGATGGCATTCACCACAAGACCGGTTGACCGCATTGCGATCTACAGCGCTGATCTCTCTGTAGATCGCCCAGCTTCACTCAGTGATCTTGTCAAAGTTGCGGTAGAACAAGTCGCTGTCACGGCTATCGGTCATGGAATGCAGCCAGTAGCTGCGATTGAGCCGTGCACCCCCGTCCCGGGTCAGCGGCGACCAGACGATATTGGCGCGACGCATGGTCGACATGCTCATCAGTTCGTCGAAAGGAATCGAGATGTAGATGCCCTTGTCGAAACTGCCTTCGCCGTATTCCGCTTTTGTCGCGGTGGTGAGCGTGGCCCAGGCACCGAATCGCACACCATTGCGGAACTCTCGTGACAGGTCGATCGTGGCGCCCCAATCCCGCGCCAGGTAACGGCCGACACTGACGGCTGCCTGGGTATCGAAAGGCAAGTCGGTATAGCCGGTGATGTGGCCGGTCACGGTCGAGTAATCACGCAAGCCAAAGCCCTGATTAAACTCGCGCTGACGTACGTAGTTCAAATCTGCACCTACCGACCAACGCTCGCCCGTTGGACGGAACAGCACCTCACCGCCAACACCGGCAAACATCGACTCCAGATAGCCTCCGTAGACCATGCCATACAGGTCTTTATCCAACTGTTCGGCGTGGTTGACCTGAAACGTGGGCATGGTGACGTCAGAGGTCGTCAGGTATTTGCGCAAGTCCGTCCGCACCCGGGGCAAGCCACTCGGTGCGTCGTACGTAAAGTTGTCATAGTTGTTCACCAGATTGGCGCTGAGCAGGCCGCTCCACCAGGTGTTGCGCGTGAAGCGATACTCGGCGTCCGCATCGGCGCTCAACTGATAGAGCAAACCATCAGGGCCACCAACGTTCTGTTTATAGCCCAGCCCGACGCCATAGTTGAATGGATCGCGCGCCGCGGTATAGAGCGTGGTCTCGTTGTGCGGCATCGCCCCGTTGACCTCGGTCGTGCGGTGCAGAGTTTCCAGCGGCTCCTCATTGTTGACCACCTCGCGAAAGGTCTCGCGCGGCACACTGGTTTCTTCCAGCGGCATGTCGTAGCGCTTGTTCACCAGGGTGAACCAGTCGATATCGTCGTTGACGCTGTTGTCCAGAATCCGGCTGGCGCGGCCGACAGCTTTTGACGAATGGAAATAATTCGTCTGCTCGCCGTACACAAATAACTCGGGGCCGCGCTGAGTGATGCGCTCGACTTTATAGCCCGCATTTTTCTGCAGGCGTTGCGACACATTGGCCCAATTGACCTGATCCGGCGGTGTGGCGGGTGCCTGCGCCGGCAGACGCTCCGCTGGCGGATCGTAAGTCTTGGCCGGCGTCTTGCGACTGACGAAGTTGGTGTGCAGGGTGATGCCGAACATCGCGGTATTGCCGCGTTCCCAACCCGCGCTGAGATCCACCGAGTCGGTCAGCTTGAACACCGCTCCGATGTTGACGGGCGAGTCTTGCTTGATGGCGTTGTCTTTCGGCTCGTTTTTGTAGTCGTTGCCTTCGTACTCGAGCTTCAGGCTGAGCGGGTCCCAGGGTGTCTGGTAGGTGACGCCGCCAAACAATGACGGTCGTCCACGGAAATAGGCGTTGGTGTTGACGTCACCGGTGCCCTCGCCGTCCGGCCGGGTGTTGAAGCGATCAGCCGCCCAACCCAACGGGTTGTCGAAATCGCCTCGATTGCCGATGTATCCCCAGGCGATACCCGCGCTGAAATCAAAGTCGTCATAGCGTTTGTTGGCGACCAGGAATTCGCTGGAGAACAGACCGGTACCGCCGATGTCGCGAAAGCCCAGGGCCAGTTCAGGCGCCCAGTGGCTTTCTTGCCAAAGGCGGACTTTGAGGTCCACGGCTTTGTCTTTGTAACTCTGGTCGCCACTCAACGACTCGGGGCCGTACCTGCGGTTGGTGATCGCGGTGTAGCGAAACGAACCTTCCAGCCATTCAAACGGCTGCAATGAAACGCTGTAACGGGTGTAGGGATCGGTTCGACTGGCATTCACACTCAACTCGCCGGCCGGGGCCATTCGGGCAGTCGGTGTCTGCATCAAGCCCACGCCGCCGAAATCACTTTGAGTCAATCGCGGCTCTGCGTGAGCCAGACCACACGGCAACAACAGCACTGCTGCAAAACGTAAATTCAAGGAACCACCTCAGCCAGTTGCGTGGCAAGAAATTCGGCCAACTGCTGATTCAGTTCAGGTATAGGCGGATTAAGATCATCGGTTTTGACAGGGACCAGGATTTTGCTGCCGGCGGCGGGCACGTGCCCGCTTTCGCGATTCCACGGTGCGATGCCGACCCGGCGGGTGACGCCATCGGGCTGAATGATCCAGAGGTAATCGGCGTCGGCATCCGTCAGCGGTAAGCACCCTTGCAGGTAATCACGGGCCTCCTGCAGCGGGCGATAGGCAATCCGGCACGGTTCGGCGACGGCGCCCAGCACTTCAACCACATCGGAACGCATCGGGTAGATCAGGCTGTCACCGTCATCGAGGCGGAAGTTGCGAGCGAACCCGACTTCCACCGCGATTGGATCGAGCACGGCCACTTGACGCCCGGTGACCGGCAAGCGGCTGACTTGCTCGTACAACTGCAACGCCAGTGCCGCCCGGCTCGGGCGATCGAAGAGCAATGCGGTGCGTTGCAGCACCTTCAAATCGAACAAGACCCCGGTCTTGAGCCGAGTCTGCTCTTCGAGCAACGGCCGTCGCAGCCAGGCGGCCGCCAGCCAATAGCTCTCTGGATTGGGTTGCGCGGAACGCATCACGTCCAGCACGCGCGCCCCGGGTTGCAGTTCGACCGATCCCGGATTGCGCACATCGCCGCTGACGGTGACTGCCGCATTCGCGCCGCCGGAGATCAACAACAGGTACGCCCATAACGCCTTGGGAAACTTCAACGGACAGCCCTGCGTTCAGAGGTCAACTGCACAATTTTCACCCTGAGGCGCCCAGTCAGTTGCTGCTCACTCTGGAGGATGAAACCGTTAGCCGGATCGACCCAATAATGATTGGTCGCGCGCAAGCCAATGGCGGGTGCCTCTATCTGCTCATCGACACGCAGCACCGCGTATTCCTTGTTCAGGATCCTGATGGTTTCCATGGGTTTTCGGGTGAAGCGACTGCTCACGGCAACGCCCACTTCGTAACCGCGATAGAGATCGATAAAGCGCTGGCTGGTGTAGCCATCGGGCAACCGGTGAAGGCCTTGCTTGAACGGCGACTGCGCTTCGATACGGGTCCCGTCCAGGTCACCCTCGAAGCCCAGTCCGACAGTGCGAACCGCCAGGCCGTCGCGCAGCAACAGCACCTGCTTGCCGGACGCGACCCAGTACTGCAAGTCGCCTCGCTCACGCACCATCGCCAACACCCCTTCGCCGGAAGGGGTAGTCAACTTGAGCTGGGGATACTGAACTTCGGCCACTTGCGCCGGAGTCAACTCCAGGTCGTCGGGCCCGGTGGCCACGGCTTTGAAGTTGGCCAACGTGGCCTTCATCAGCGGATTACATCCACACAACAGCAAGGCCGCCATCACGCAGACGCTAACTTTCAACGTTCTCACAGTGGGACCAGACCTTATCTGCTGTTGGCTTCACTTAAGTTGTTTTGTGCCGCCGCGCCCATGCCGAGAATCGAGGCCGATGGCACCAATTGACTGATGAAGCGGTTCCAGCGGGTGACGTTGGCAGGACCGACGTAAACAATGTCCTGGGGACGAACATCGAAGTGAGTGGCGAGCGCCATGGCCGAAGGTGACTCGGCTTGCAGTTGATAGATTTTGGCGGGCTCCACATCGAGGTTTTCCACACCCCGGATGACGTACACGGCATTGCCGTTGGAGGTGGTCTGGTTCAGCCCCCCTACCGAACCAATGACATCAGAAAGATTCATGGTGCGAGTCTTGAACGTCAGCGCGCGTGGCTGATTGACCTCGCCCATCACGTAAATCTTCTTGTTGTCGTTGTACGGCAAATACAACTGATCGCCGCCTCTGAGGTAGACCTTCTGCAACTCGGCATTCTGTTGATTGAGCGCATCGAGGTTCAGTGGATAAACCCGCCCGTTTCGCGTCAACAGCAACCCGGACAAGTCAGCATTCAAAGGGTCGACACCCGCAGAACCCAAGGCTTCAACCACATTGAGCGGGTTGGTGGAAATCGCTTGCGGACCTGCTTTCAATACGGCGCCCGACACCACCACTTTCTGACTGGCAAAGCGCAACACGGCGACATCCACTTGCGGGTCCGAGATGAACGTCGACAACTTCTCGGCAATGTCGGATCGCAGTTGCTGGATGGTCTTTCCGGCCGCCTGGACTTCTTTGATGTAGGGGTAGTAAAGCGTGCCATCGGATCGCACAAGGCGACCGTTTGCATCGATCTGCTGTTGCGCACCTGAAGGTGCGGTCAGTTCGGGGTGATCCCATACCGTGATGTACAAGACATCATTGTTACCAATGCGGTATTCGTCCGGCGTGGTCAACAATTCCGGGGGCAGTGACTCACGTGTCTGATTGGCCCTGTCCATGGCGATGAGCTTGGGGGTAATCGGAATAAGCTCGACCCGACTGTTTTCGCTGGCGCCTTCGCGAGTGATATCGCTGGTGCTCATATGTTGACCCGGCGAAAACATACAACCTTGCAAAGCAATACTTGCCAGCATTAAAAAAGGAACACTACGAATCATAATGGCACTACGCTATTCAAGGGCAAACCCAAAACAAGATCGCCCAGTGTTAGCCGGGCAATCTTGTGTGACACCTGCGGTATTTTTCAGTTTGTGCCGGTGGTCCCGGTAGTGCCAGTCGTCCCGGTACTTCCGGTGGTTCCGCCATTGGAACTTCCACCACTGCTGGAAGCAGCCACTGCACCTGAAACCAGCGCAGTGCTGGCCAGTGCAGCTTGTGCCGCCGTTACATCACCCAGCACTTTTGTATCCAGCGAGAGCGGTACTTCTACAGCGAACGCCCCGCTGCTCATCACGGACAACACGGCAATTACCATCATCTTTTTCATATCAAACTCCTTCCTGCGTGTTCTTTATATCTACGGACTTGCAGGATGTGTTTCCAGTCAATTTTCCCGACCATAATTAACATCGCAGCCTGATATAACAGTTCAGCAGAAAAACCGGGCGCTGAAGGCACACCCTCAAGGCTTACTCGAGGTAGCCTTTGGGATGGTTCGATTGCCAACGCCAGGTGTCCGTCATCATCTCCTGCAAATTCCGCGAGGCCTTCCAGCCCAGCTCCTTCGCCGCTTTGGAGGGGTCGGCCCAACACTCGGCGACATCGCCCGAACGTCGCGGCATCACGCGATAAGGCACTGGCCGACCCGAAGCCTGTTCGAATGCCCGCAGTACCTCCAGAACGCTGTAACCGTCGCCCGTGCCCAGGTTCCAGATATTGATTCCGGTACGCGTCGAGATCGACTGCAACGCTTTGAGATGCCCGTCCGCCAGATCCACCACGTGGATGTAGTCGCGCACGCCGGTGCCATCGACGGTGGGGTAATCGTCACCAAATATCGACAGTTCCTGCAGACTGCCGACGGCAACCTGGCTGATGTAAGGCACCAGGTTATTGGGGATCCCGCTGGGGTCTTCCCCCATGTGCCCACTGGCGTGAGCCCCGATCGGGTTGAAGTAACGCAACAGCGCGATGCTCCAGCGCGGTTCTGCCGCACACAGGTCATGCAGCACGTTTTCGATGAACAGCTTGGATTGCCCGTAAGGATTGGTGGGCGTGCCTGTAGGAAAATCCTCACGAATCGGCATCTGCTCAGGCGCGCCGTACACCGTCGCCGACGAACTGAATACCAAGCGGAACACGCCGGCCGCGGACATCGCCTGGCACAGGGTAATGCTCCCGCACACGTTGGTTTCGTAATACTCAAGCGGCTTGCGCACGCTCTCGCCTACGGCTTTGAGCCCGGCAAAATGCAGGACAGCGTCGATGGAATGCGCCTGAAAAATCCGGTCCAGCAATGCTCGGTCGCACACATCCCCGTGAATCATTGACGCGGATTTACCGCAGATGGATTCAATGGCGTGCAAGGACGCGTCAGAGCTGTTGCTAAGGTTGTCCAGCACAACCACGTCGAAGCCCGCCTCAAGCAGCGCAAGTGTGGTGTGAGAACCGATATAACCGGTTCCACCCGTTACCAGAATCTTCATAGAGCGGTCCATAGTGGGGTATTGAAGTACTCAATGACGTGCAATGTTTAAATGCGCACATCAAGAAATGAAGCCAATGACTTATTAGCACTTCAGAACAACCGACACTATTGATAGATACCGACGAAAATTAACTAAATATTGTTAGGCCCGACAACTAATAACATTTACCCATTTGCGCACATGCTATTAATTGCCATCAAATCTTCTCTAAGGTATTAAAGTACAACCGCTGTAATACATCAAAACCCACAGTCACACTTTTTGTGTTGCTGTGGACAATGACTTTCCAGGATATATCTATGATTCGTAAATGCCTGTTCCCCGCCGCCGGTTATGGCACGCGTTTCTTGCCTGCGACAAAAGCCATGCCGAAGGAAATGCTGCCGATCGTCAACAAGCCATTAATCCAGTACGCCGTTGAAGAGGCACGGGACGCCGGTCTGCAACACATGGCAATTGTGACCGGTCGGGGCAAGCGTGCACTGGAAGACCATTTCGATATCAGCTATGAACTGGAACACCAGATTCGCGGCACCGAGAAGGAAAAGTTTCTGGCCGGCACGCGAGAGCTGATTGAAACCTGCACGTTTGCCTACACCCGCCAGGTCGAAATGAAAGGCCTTGGGCATGCGATTCTCAGCGGTCGTCCCTTGATCGGCGACGAACCTTTTGCCGTGGTGCTGGCGGATGACTTGTGCCTGAACCTGCAAGGTGACGGCGTACTGGCGCAGATGATCAAGCTCTACAAAAAATTCCGCTGCTCGATCGTGGCCATTCAAGAAGTCCCTCGTGATCAGACACACAAATACGGCGTGATCGCCGGCGAGTTGATTTCCGAAGGGATCTACCGGGTCAACAGCATGGTCGAAAAGCCGGCACCCGAGGACGCACCGTCCAACCTGGCAATCATTGGCCGCTACATTCTGACCCCCGACATCTTTGATCTGATCGCCGACACCCAACCGGGCAAGGGCGGCGAAATCCAGATCACCGACGCGCTGATGAAGCAGGCGCAAAATGGCTGCGTGCTGGCCTACAAGTTCGAAGGCCTGCGCTTTGATTGCGGCGGTGCAGAAGGCTATATCGACGCCACAAACTTTTGCTATGAGCAGCTGTATCTCAACGGTCTTTAACCCAACTCATTCGCCCAGGCAGGCCACTATGACCACTGCAAAACGCTCGGTAGACATCGAACAGAAAGCGAGCAACTTCGGGGTGATGGCCTGGCTGTCAAAAAGCCCGTCGTTATCCGCCTGGTTGGGCACAACTTTGTTGGTTGAGCGTATCGGGGTGTTCCCCTCTTCGGGCGATATCCATCGCCCGGTCAGGGACCCCTTTGCGCTCTTGGCCCATCTGAAAAGCCTGTATGTCCACCAGGCCCTGGATATCGATGAACGCGACGGGCTTAAAGTGATTTTCAACGATTGGCGATTCCGGGTTCGCGTCCGCTACAGCGACCCGGCAATCGTCATCAATGTTGAAACCCGATGTGATCCTGACTGGATGCCTGTGAAAACCGCAGAGCTGCTGAGCCATCTGGAACACTTTGAACGGTGAATGATTATTTCAAAGCGGAACCGCACTTACCCGGGCGCTCACCGACACCACCGACCATCAGGCGATACAAGTAATCCGCAATAAGCCGACCGCCCGAACCCGGGATGGGGTGTATTTTGTCCGGGCCGATCATGGGTGTCGGCCCGTCACTGGCGTAGTGTTTGAAGTCGGGACCGAACGTACACTGCAAACTCGCATACGTGATGTTTTCCGAGCGCGCCCAAGGTTCAAGCACTTGGGCGTACTCCGTCATCGGATAGGCACTGGAACGCGTTGTGTCTTGACGCAGGATCACGTTGATGCTCGCCGCCGGATGAACGTCGCGAATCATCCGCACCAGCCCTTTCATGTTCTCCAGATAGTCCTTGGGCTTGACGCCAAACCCCTGATCATTACCGCCTAACATGATCAGATACACGTCCGCCGGTATCTTTGAAACGACGTCCTTCCATTGGGTTTGCCATTGGCGATCGCTTTTATAAAAATCACCGGAGGCTGCGCCGGAAGCGGCGAGCTTGGAGACCCTGACGCCGCTCTGATTATTGGCCAGCCACAACCCGAACAATGTCGGTGCGCCTTTTACCACTTCGAGCCTTAACGCCCAGTCATCATTGGCGGGGGCGCTTAGTTGGACTTCCTGAACCCCTGAACCGGCCATCGTCAAAGAATGCCAGGTGTCTGAAGGTGTCCACCGATAGCGCATCTCACTGGTTTTGCCATTGCCCAGGTAGAGCAATTTGGCGTGGGCAATGGACGTATTGATGTCGGTCGTTTCGTTGGAATCGAGTTCAAGATAAGCACCCGTCTGCCCGGTAACGGTGCGGCTGTCCGGACTTGCCTGGCCCAGACTGGAAACATCCCATTCCCCACCGAAGTACTTCTTGTTGCTGCGGGTGTATCTGAAATTCGTACCACCGAGCGCGGCGCCGTGATTGAACCCGACATAGCCTGGCCCGGCGAAACCAAAATCTTTCGCCAGGTGCTGAGTGAGGGCATTGAGATAAAAATCCTGCCCGGCGCTGTAGCTGTCGCCAATCACCGAGATGGCCAGCACCTCCCCCGCTTTACCCTTGGCCATTGCGGCAAGCCGCTCACGTGAACTTCTTACTTCGATCACCGGAGCCGGAACGGGTCGCACATCTTCGACATAGTTCATTGGCTCATCCATCCATCTATCTATCAGCAAGCAGGCTGAATCGGCGCTCAGTACTGAGACACCTTAAACCCTGCCACTGGAGTCTTTTTGTTGCTTGCACGTTCACCCAAAAACAGAACAGAAGTAATGGTAAAACGGCTGAAAACATTCGACAGCATCACAGGGCCCAACAATCCGCACAGCACGCCACCAAACACCAGCACGCTTTCGTCCGTAACGCCTAAACGACCCAAGGCGAACCTCGAACTGGCGGCAAACAGCACGTGAAAGAGGAAGATGGCGTAAGAATATCCGCCGAGCCAGATCAGTGCTTTCGAGCGCATGTCGCTCGACAGTAGCGCGACGCAGGACATACAGCCAACAAGCAAGCCGACAAGGCTTCGGCGATCGACAATGAGTTCGCGATCCACAGCCGCAATGTATAGCAGCGCAACCGATATCAAGACGAACACGACTGGCCCGATCACTTTCAGCGATCGCTTTAAAGCACTGACATTTTCGTGGCAAATCATCCCCGTCACGAAAAACGGCAGCAAATAGACCGCGCCATTGATGCCAAACGCATCGACCGGAAAGACCGGCAGCAAGAACACCACAGCCGAAAACAAGAACAGCAGGTAAAGTCGCGTCGCCGTCTGCAACAGACCGCGCCACTGCAGAAACCCGACAAACATGAAGATGATAAAAACCGCCTGCAAAAACCAGAAATGGTTAACCGGCACGTAAAACGACAACAAGGCGTCGATCAAGCCGAGGTCCTTGTTCACACCCGGCCCGACAACCTGCAGCACTGAAAATGGAATACCGACAAAAAACAGAGGCACGATCAACCTTCTCACCTTGCCAGCGCAGTAAGCGGAAAAGTCATTGCCTCTGATTTTGTAAATCGAATAGATATAGCCCGATATAAAGGTGAACAGCGGCATCCTGACGTACACCATCGAATCCGCCAAAACCCGAAACGGTGATCCCAGGTCTATTTTCAGTCCACCGCCCAGCGGCCCTATCACGTGATAGAGCACCAGCAGCAGGCACGCCAGGCCTCTGAGCGTTTCTATTTCCAACGATTTTTTCTTGCTTTGCATAGACCACAAACCTCAGCGCAAGACGCTTGATTCAACCGGCTCAGGTTTTCTTGAGCGCAACTGCAACCCCAGCCCCAGAAACAGCACCGGGACCACCATGGAGAAATGTCGGGCAAACGAGCCGAAGTCAGGCTCGAACAAACCCTGCACCAATAAAAAGGACAGTGGGATCGCAATCAGTTCTTTGACTTTCGGCTCGATGATTGAGCCCTTGTAGTGACTCGACGTGATCATTTTGAACATCAACAAAGAGGTCATCATCATCAGGACGACGAAGATGATCTGGCCCAGGCCGGAGAGAAGTATCAGCTCCACCGGGAAAGACAGCCTGAAGAATATGCTCATCGAGTCCACGGCCTGTGAAACGAAATCACCGCCGCTAAACCACGACACGATCAATGACTTTGACCCCTCTTCACCCAGGGTGCGCTGTTCATTGTTACTCGCTCGAATGGACGAAACCGAATAGCCGACCAGCAACTGAATCGCCGTCGCGATCACCAGATAGAACATGAACAGCATCACGAAAAAACTGAAACGCGAGACATGCTTCTTCATCACGCACACGCCAACCCAGACCAGCGAGAACAATATCCAGTAGGGCCGAATCAGCACGCCGTAAAACAGCGCAGAAAGAAAAAAGCCCGCTCGGTATCGTTTCGAAAAGGAGAAAAACAGAATCGCGATCACCGCCACCGAGACAATGATTTCCTTGGTCAGGTTATCCAGAAAAAACGACCTAACTACACCCCATAGGCACAAGGTCAGAAATAACGTTATCGGTATTCTTTTGAAGATGAAGACCGGGATAGACGTCAGAAACAGGTTGCACAGCATCCCGTAGGCCCACGCATTGGTCAGGTTGATACCGGTGGGACGCAACAGGTAGGCCGAGCACTCGTAAGAAGACCGATCCGGTGAAAACGGATTCCAGAAATTGCAGTTGTCTGACCGAACGTATGACGACCACAAGGTCATTGCATCAGGACCAGGGTCGCGGTGCATCAGCAGCGGCATCGCAATAGACAGAAAAAGACCACATAGCAGAATCAGGAAGGAAATGGGCGAGTCGAGTTTTCTTCCGCGAAACTCTATGGACGGTAGAGAGATAGCCATTACAAGCGCCCCTTCGCCCGGGTGAACCTGGTCAGCAAAGCAATGACGGCCAACTGAACGGTAATCGAAAAGACGTTGCCCCACGCCGCGCCGTATATTGAATAGTGCTTGATGAGCACATAGCTGACAGGCAGTGAAATCACCAGGCAGATCGCCGCACTGGCTAAGGAAACCCGACTGTTTTTTGAGGCAATAAGACCACCCCATACGATGTCGCCGACGGCGCGCAGAGCAAAAGAGAAAATCAGTATCGCTAAAATCCGGTTATCCGGACGCGGGACTGCGGCGGCCACATAATCGAGCAGAATGTTAAAGAAAGCATAAATCAGCACAGCCACCGCGCAGGAAACAATAAGAGAACGCAGCACCCATTGATTCACGAACAACTGCCGGACCGTCAGCGCCTGCTGGTTATCTTTATAACGCTTGGCGAGCACCGGAATGCCCACCACGGCAACAACGGCGTAGGACAATGCTTGTAGCGTGTTTGCAGCAGACCAGGAGTACACGTACTTGCCGAGGCTGGCATACGGTTCCATGTCCAGAATAAGAAAACGTTCAGCGTACTGACTTAATGCGATCAGCCCGCCTCCCAGATAAAAGGGCAGCCCTGCTCTCCAGACAGAAACCGTGGTGACAGCACGGACTTCCCGCCCGTTATGAACGTTAACCACAATGAAGTAACCGGCCACGATCACCAGAAGGTTGGTCGCCACCCATAACCAGAGAACACTGGCGATGGTGGACACTACGCCCGCCATGAGTCCGCCAACGGCAAGGAGCGCCCAGAGGCCGGTCTTGATGAAGAACAGCAGCGCGCCCCAGTTGGCTTTTTGTGCGGAAAAGACAAACGAGTTTATTTCGAAGGAAAGATGCTCGGTGAGCAGCAAAAGCGTAACGCACGCGATCAACGCGGCACTCGCCTCAACATCACTGAACAGTGAGTAGAGGGCGACCGTAACCACCGATAACAACAAACCAACGGCCAGGTACAGAACCAATACCTTATCAACGACGAGCCTCGTACTGCCACCCACGCTGATCAGCCGATTGATTTCAGAGCTGAACCCAACACTGTAAAACTTCGAGGCGATCAAGGAGGCGGCCACCACCACGCCGTAGAAACCCAATGCGTCATAACCCAGGTAATGGGTGATGGCCAACACCAGCAAAAACTTCGCGCCTAATGCACCTCCCCGTAGCAACAACCGAAATATCATCGAACAATCCCTTTGATGATATTGTCCATCAACTCCGTTTTGGCTTCGATTTCCTTGCAGGTGTCCGTCAGTTTCTTACCGAATATGGACAACGCATTCGGGGCGTAAACGGTGTCGATGATGGTGTCGACATTGATATCTCCACCATTGATCACCCAGTCTTCCACGCCCATATCCTGATAGGCGCCAAAGCCTTTGCGTTCATAGCTGATATGGAACGCAGGCACGCCGGCGAGTAGAGACTCAATGGCTCCGTGCAGTCTTACGGAAATAACCAGGTCGGGCTGATACTTGGACAGGGTTGCCTTCAAGGGCAAGAGGTCTTCGGTAATGCCGAGTTCCCGATAGAACGCCCCGTCATCGTTGCCACGGACGGCGCTTTGGACAGCGCAGACCACTTTGCTCTTGGCCCTTAGTCGCTTCAGCAGAAGCTTCAAGTTGGCAACGTAGGCAACTTTTTTCTCTTTGCTCCATTCCGGAGGCTTGCGCAGAACCACGCAGACCACGGCCGGCGATGCCGCACAGCGGGTGAACTTGGGTTGCACCAATATCTTCTTCGCCAACGCCTGGACCGCCAGGTCTGGCGCTCGATACACATTGGCATTGGATTCGAAAATAGCCGACGACCTGTTGTCCCGGACAAATACCGCATCGGCACTCGCGTAGTGTTCTACGATCGCGCTGCTCTCACCGTGGAACGGGCCGATACTTTGCGGCAGGTAAACCGATGGCACCTTGCTCAAAATCGCCGTTTCGAGCTGTTTGGCATGACCCAGTTTCAACTTGATGTGTTCAAAGGCACTTTTTGAGCGCATGTACCCGCCGCCCACCCCGACGATCAGATCACTGGTGCTCAAGAGGTCGGCGAGCGGCGCGTAAGACTGTTTAAGGAACACAGCTTCCTTCACCCGGCCCAGTCCTTTCGCCGCCATGACCGGCGCGTCATACTTCTTGTACGGAAGATAACTAAATGACTTGGGGTCGGACGCAACGACGTTGATTGACGTGTCAGCACCAAAGTTACGCAGCACCAAGGCGATGGCCAAATCCACGAGAAGGCCATCACCCGAATTTGACGCACTGTAGCCATGCAAAATAGTTACGTTCATATCTTGATATCTACTTAATAAGTTTGAGCGGAATACACGTCATAGGTCTGCTGGATCATCAGCGTTGCGCTGAACCGTTCGCGCACCCGCTTGCGGCTTTCGGTGCCGAGTTCCAGCAACTTATGCTTCTTGATATTCACCAAAATATTGGTGAGCGCCTGATGATCGCCCGTCGAAAATATGTAGCCCGTGACGTCGTGCTTCACCAGTTCAGGCAACGATGTACAGTCACTGGCGATAACGGGCACGCCCATGGCCATTCCTTCGAGCGGGACCATGGCAAAACCTTCCCAGCGACTGGGGACAATCAGGGCGTCTGCCGTTTTATAGAGGGCATTCACTTCGGCCGGGGTCACCCAAGGCAGGTATTCCACCGCGTCAATGACGGGGCACTCCACCGACTCCTCATTCACGGCACTGCCGACAACCGTCAGTTTCAAGTCGGTGCGCTCGACTTCCGTGAACGCCTTGAGCAAAACATCAAAGCCCTTTTGGTAGTCCAGTCGACCCACAAACAAAAGCTGGATATCCGTACGTTGATTGGACAGGCTTTCATCGTTTTTATAATGAATGCCGTTGTAGATCAGTTTCATGCGGTGGCGATCGATACCAAACGAAGCCGCTTTGTCCAGTTCATACTGGCTGACACAGATAATGACATCCGTCACTTTTTGCAAAAGCCGCTCAATCAGCGAATACACTTTCTGTTTGGCCGGAGAGCTTTCCATCAAGAACGAAAACGCGTGCGGGCAGTAGATGATTTTCGGTGACCGCCAAGGGCGCATGACCAGGCACACACATCGGCCAATGACTCCGGAAAAGGTGCTGTGCAAGTGCACGACATCAGGTTTTTCCTTGAAGATCACTCGGATCAGTTGCCAGGCAAACCGCAGCAGGGAGACGACATCTCGCTTGTTCCGGGAGAAGGTCCTGATGTCTTTTTCATCAATGCCATGCAGTTCTTTCTTCTGGTCAAACGGGATCAAATAGACCAACTCATACTGCTGAACGTCGCCCTCAGGCGGTGTCGATATCGTCCGGATGACCGTCGCAACGCCACCTTTGATCGTTTCTGCCACGTGTAGTATTTTTTTCACAATCCACCCCATTCCCATGAACGTAATCGCAGGCAAAAAGAAGCCAGAGAGTGGTTAACGATCGTTAACCTCTCTCTCACCTGATTAGCTGGCAGATAGAACTCGCATCACGACTTGTCAGAGGCGTATTCATAGTTGTAATAGCCGTAGCTGCCATTACCGTAATAACTGGACGCTCGTTTCTCGACGCCGTTAAAAATCGCGCCTTTCAATTCGATACCGTTTTGCGCAAACCGACGAATAGTCAATTCGATCTCTTTGGCTGGATTGACACCGAAGCGCGTCACGATCAGATTAATCGCGGCTTCACGCCCAACGATTGCTGCATCGGTCACTGCAAGAAGAGGTGGCGTGTCGATGATCACCACGTCGTAGCGTTCGCTTAGTTCTGCGAGTAGCTCTCTGAAGTTGGCATGCATCAACAGCTCTGACGGGTTAGGTGGCACCTGCCCACGGCTGATGAAATGCAGGTTATCGACTTCGAGTTTATTGATCGCTTGCTCAATGCTGCAGCGCTTGGTCAACAGATCGGACAAACCGTTACTGATCGGGGTAGCCAACGTCTTGTGCAGATGACCTTTGCGCATGTCGGCATCGATCAATACGACCCGCTGCCCGCTTTGAGCAATGACCGCGGCCAGGTTAGAGGAGACAAACGTCTTGCCGACCTGGGGGCTCGGACCGGAAATCATGATCCGGTTGTTGGTCGCATCCAGCCCCGCAAAATGCAGGCAGGTTCGCAGGCTGCGTATCGATTCGATGGACAGGTCAGTGGGGTTACGCAGCGCTAATAGAAACGCCTGGTGGCTGGCACTATCGCCCAAGCGGACTTTCTTACTGTCCTCTTCCTGTTGCAGGGCGCTGTAAGGAATGGAGGCATAGACGGGCAGTCCAAGTTGTTCGATGGCTTCTGGCCCCTCGAGCCCTCTGTTCAGCGATTTACGCACTAACACCAGGGCAACACCGACAAACCCGCCCAGGAAAGTCGCAATCAATACGATAAGCGCTTTGCGGGGCTTGACCGGTGTCGTGATGTCGACATCCGCCGTATCAATCAACCGCGCATTGCCGACTGCCCCTGCCCTGACGATGTCCAGTTCCTGGGATTTGTTCAGCAGCTGGGTGTAGATCTGTGTCGCCACTTCCACATCACGGGTCAGGTTCAACAGTTCCTGTTGTGTCGCCGGAAGTCCCTGGACCTTCTTTTCCAACCCTTGTCGCTGTTTGTTCAGATCCCCCATCTGAGCCATCAAGGCACGGTACGCCGGGTGCTCTCTGGTGAACTTTCGATCCATGTCCGCTTGCTGGAGTTTCAGATCCGAGATGCGCGTATCCAGCACCACCATCTGTTCCAGGACAGATTTGGTTTCGAGCGAGATATTTACGGTGTTTCCGTGGGTTTGATAGCTGTTCAGCGCGTTACTGGCTTTGGCCAGATCGTCTTTGACTTGCGGGAGTTGTGCTTGCAGGAATTCCAGGCTCTGTGCGGCCTCGGCAGAGGTGCGTTGCACATTCTGCTGCACATACAGTCTTGAGATCTTGTTGAGAATCTTCACCGCCAGGGCGTAGTCGGTGCTGGCCAAGGCCAGACTTATAATGCCCGACTCTTTACCTTGCTCGGAGACCTCGAGGGCGTCCTGGTAGTTCTGAATGGTGACAATGCGTGGATTGCGCACGACTTCAAATTTTGTGCCTGGATTCGCGGTCATGCTCGCGACGAGTACCTCGACACCGTCCTGCGTGATGGCTTCGCCTGTGGCGCCGGCGGCCAACAAACCGCCATTGTCATCGTAAAGTTTGAATCGATTCTGCTCTTCGGCAACCAGCATCAATTTCTTGCCCAACAACTCATTTGGCAGATTGAGCTGTTCAATATCAAGGCGTTCGCCGCCCCATGCATAACTGTTCATGCCGAAACGCGGAGGTGAAACACTTTCGGTGGGGGTACTTTTATATCGCCGCGCAAGAAAGCCGCCGACAACCGGAAAGGTGTTGGGCGTTATCACGATATCAAGGCGCAGATCATCGACTGTTTTACCAATGACTGCTCGGGACTTGATAATGCCGATCTCAGTGGCTGCCGGTGATTGCCCACCAAGCATGCTGCTGATATCCGAGAAACCCAGCATATCGTTCTTTTTCGGCTCGACCTGCACCAGAGCGTTCGCCAGATACACTGGCGGCGACAAGATCGAATACGCGGCACCGGTCACCATGAACGCCCCGGTGATAGCACCGATTAACCATTTATGGTCAATCAATGTGCCTAATAAACCGAGCAGATCAATCTCGTCTCTCTCTTTATCCCGGGTGCTGATTACTGACGGTAACTGCATAAGGTCTATTCTTTTACCATTATTACTAATCTGAAAATCCATCAACGTCCGAGGCGCTGCGCCCATGAGCAAACGGCATCTTCAATCAATGCATGGGCATGGACAAAAGCAGCTTTTCCTTGACGATACGGGTCCTTTATTTCGCGCTCACTCTGCCACTTGCCCAGAAGAAACACTTTGCCCCTGGCGTGCGATGCAATCTTTAATACGCCCTGTACATGCTCTTTTTCCATGACCAGAATGAGGTCTGATTCATTAACAATGGCGGGAGTAATCTGCCGCGCTTTAAACGCGTGGGCTTCGTGGCCCTGTTCTTCAAGAACCAGAAGTGCGTCGGACTCCATAGACTCACCCACCCGCGCGTTCAATCCCGCGGATGTCACTGAGATACCTGAAGGTTGCAGCGCATGGCGAAGCAACAGTTCAGCGGTAGGACTTCGGCAAATATTGCCGACGCAGACCACAAGAATTTTTCTGAACAAGGCTACTCTTCCCGTGTAGTGTCGAATCGGCCAACGTATAGCGAGGATATGATTGAACCGATTAGTTCGTCCCGCATTCAGAGATGGATCCACCATGCAAATACAAGTGTATTAAATACCACGACACATAAAAAACGCCCAACCAGAAAACCGGACCTTAAATAACACTCGCGACCCGGAAGTTATTTATCCGACAAAAACTAACAATGAAGGGTCTGAAATAGAGGATTAATGATATCGCTGTATTAACTGGCTAATGCTATTTTGATCCAGGCCCATGCCATGGACGACATACTGACTCAACAGGAAATACCCATATGCGTTTTCGACTGATTGCCACTTCAACGCTGTTTATACTTGGCGCACTCAGCCCCGCATACGCCAGCCAGGCTTTTTCAGCCCTGGCGCAAGACAACAAGACCATAGGCGTTCAGGTGAAGATTCAAAATTTCTCAACCGCCGACGCCCAGCAGATCAAAGCCTCAGGATTCGGATTCGTGCGCTTTGGCGTCTGGACGAACAGCCTGGGCAACCCGGCGTATCAACACCAGATCAATGAAGCCTTCGCTGCAGCCAAATCCGCCGACCTGCCGGTATTGATGACCGTTCGCTCAACCAAGGCGCTAACCCACAAAACGCAAAGCAGGGGCAGTGATCTCGCCGCTGCGGGAGAGGCCTTCGCGAACTCGGTCATCGGCCTGGAAAACGCCTTCAGTACGCAGCTTGTTGCCATTGAAATCTGGAATGAACCGGACTTGCCAAAATACTGGCCGACCCAAGATTTTGAAGTAACGTTTGTGCCTTTCATGAGTGCAGTGTGCAACGCGTTACAACAGCGGAATCACTCAACACCACTGATCGGGTTTGGGTTCGCAAAGGCACCAACCAAAGACTCCAAGGCAACCGTTGCACTGACTGAAATCATTAAGGATTACCCACAATGCCTCAGTGCGGTCTCCTACCATCCCTATGGCATGTCGGGCACCGAAATCAGCAGTGCTCAAGCGTTTATCCTGGATAACTTCCATGTACCGGGGGTCATTACCGAATGGGGAGTACCATCGCTCAGTTCCATCGGAGGCACCGCCGGACAGGCATCACGCATTACAAGATTCATCTCGGATGTCAAAAAACTGAATATACCGCTGACATCCCTTTATGAATGGAAAAACAGCGACTCGGGCAGTAACGATCGCGAGAGAAGTTTCGGGTTAACGTCATCCGATGGAAAATCAAAACCTGCGCAAGCCGCCGTCAAAATGTTATTGAAGTAACGACCGCGCCCCCGTTAACAGGGGCTTTTATCAATCCACTGTGCATAACTCGCAGCGTCCATTGCCAGCGATTCCTCCACCAGCACCTCGAACAATACGGCTTGCGCTTCAAAGCGCAGGTCATGTCCGGACTTCTGTGAGTCGTTCATTTGATCCATCAATACGCGAGTGACTTGACTGGGCATGCTGCATTTCACCCGTTTCAGCCAGCCGGGAATTTTCTTTGCGGCTTTCACCCTGCCCATCTCCACCAGACCAGTCATATTGTCTGGGTGGTTACTCTTTGAAGCGGCCATCAGTTCTTCAAACACTTCGGTCAATTTCTTTAATACATAACCGAGAATAAAGTCATCGAAGGCCTCCACAATTGCAGACACCCGCTCCCCTTGTGAAGTCATTTCCCTATCCAATACCTGCATTTATCGGCGCCACATTACACGCCATCCGCACCGCACTATTTGACATCTTATAACGGCTGAACTTGACCATTTTTAACAGTCATAAGCACCCGGATCCAGGCATGGAGGCGCAGGCGCCGGAGTTGCCAGCGGCGTCAACGGTCAGTTGCTTTGAACCTGCACCGCATTTTGGCATCGTATTTACCGATACCCGCGCCCCGCCTTTCAAACATCCGTTTCCCGGTTGTTGCCACCGGGGCCACCGATACGTACATGCGCCCTTGAGTGGCTGTCAGCGCTCGGGTAATGTCATTAGACCCATAGGACAGAGCACGCCCATGACTTCCAAGCTGGAACAACTCAAACAAATGACCACCGTAGTTGCCGACACCGGCGACTTCGAAGCTATCGCTCGCGTAAAACCCGTCGACGCTACCACCAACCCTTCCCTGCTGCTGAAAGCGGCGGCCATTCCCGGTTATGCCGAGTTGCTGAACGCCTGCGTTCACGACTGCAAGGGCGATGTGGGCCTGGCCAGTGACCGATTTGGCGTAGCGGTAGGCCAAGAGATTCTGAAAGTTGTACCGGGCCGTATTTCCACTGAAGTGGATGCGCGCCTTTCGTTCGACACTGACGCCGTATTGAAGCGTGCGCACCGTCTGATCGAGCTGTACGACAAGGCCGGCATTGGCCGCGACCGTGTGCTGATCAAGATTGCCTCCACCTGGGAAGGCATCCGCGCCGCCGAGAAGCTTGAAAAGGAAGGCATTCAGACCAACCTGACGTTGTTGTTCTCGTTTGCTCAGGCTGCGGCGTGTGCTGACGCTGGCGTGTTCCTGATTTCGCCGTTCGTAGGCCGCATCTACGACTGGTACAAGAAAGCCAACGGCAACGACTACACCGGCGCGGATGATCCGGGCGTGCAGTCGGTGACGCGCATCTACAACTACTACAAGGCCAATGACTACAAGACTGTGGTCATGGGCGCGAGCTTCCGTAACCTGAATCAGATCGAGCAGTTGGCTGGGTGTGATCGCCTGACCATCAGCCCGGACCTGCTGGAGAAGCTGGCGGCGGACACTGGCAAGCTGGAGCGCAAGTTGGCCCCGGGCCATGCGGGTGAGGCGCGTTTGAGCCTGAATGAAGCGCAGTTCCGCTGGTTGTCCAACGAGGATGCGATGGCGACCGAGAAACTGGCTGAGGGGATTCGTCAGTTCGCCCGCGACCAGGAAAAACTCGAAGCACTGCTGCAAGCCAAGCTCTGATTCAGTAAGAGCAAACGCAAAAAGGGCGAACCTTCACAGGTTCGCCCTTTTTTATGCTTTGAATTTGAGTTTTTGTTTTGACGCATCGCGAGCAGGCTCGCTCCCACAGGACTCAATGTGGGAGCGAGCCTGCTCGCGATGGGGCCCGCCTGTTCCACATCCATTTCAGGGAATCAGTGACGCTCCAGCGCATTCACCAAATCATGGAAAGCTTCACGATTGGAGTCGTTCAGGCCCATGAGGATTTTATGTGCCTCGAGCACTTTGATCCGCACGACTTCTTCGGACTGATCCTGGTCTGGCAGGTCGGTCAGGCATTCAGGGCATGGGATCGGGCGGTCAACGATGTTGAACACTTGCTCGAAGCCCATGGACTGCAGCAGACGGGTGATGTCTTCGTGGGTGGTGACGACGGTCGGCAGCAGGCCGACCTTCTGCCGCGACAGGATCGACAGTTTGGCCAGAAGGCCAAGGGTGGTGCTGTCGATGCTGCGGGTTTCGGTCAGGTCGATCACGATCGCGTTGAAGTTCAACGCGGTGAAGATCCGCTCAATAGTCGCATCCAACGCCGAACACAGGGTCAGGCGAACTTCACCGACGAACTTCAGGACGAAGGTGCCATCCTGCTCGGCGAACTGGATTCTACCGGTACTCATTAAAGATTCCTGCTCAACACCAACAGGGCGATATCATCCGGCATCTCCCCTAGCGTGGCCAATCCAAAAACCTGCCGCAGACCATCCAGGCTGCCGCCCGCTGCCTTGACCCGTTGGGGCAAAGCCGCTTCTTTTTCTTTGAGTGTAGGCTCTGGCAAAAGGTCCAGGATGCCATCGGACATCAGCGTCAGGCTGAACGTCGGCGGCAGCTCCAGCACGTGGTCTTCATAGGTGGCTTCATTAAAGAGGCCCACCGGCAGACCGCGCCCTTCCAGATAACGAACACTGTCTGGCGTGTACAACACAGGCAACGGCAAATGACCACCGATGCTATAGGTCAACAAACCTGTCTCCTCGTCGATGACTCCACCGACCATTGTGACGTGTTTACCCAGCTTACAACTGATCAGGCCTCGGTTGATATGACCAAGGACCTCTGAAGGCTTGAATTCTGGCAATGTGCCGCTGCGCTTGGATTCAAATAGCAAGCGCGTGGTCATGAACTTCAGCAGCACGGTAACGAAGGCTGAAGAGGCGCCATGACCGGAAACGTCCGCCAGGTAGAAAGCTACCCGACGCTCGTCGACCCGAAAGTAGTCAACGAAATCACCCGACAGATACAGCGACGGGATGATCTGGTGGGCAAACTGGAACTCGTCGATGGTCCAGGGGCTGACCGGCAGCATGTTCATCTGCACCTGGCGACCGGCGTTCTGGTCTTCCTGGAGCAGGTTCAGGCTGGCGGCGAGCTCTCGGTTGGCCTTCTCCAGCTTCTCGCGGTAGCGCTGGTTTTCCAGCAGCAGGCGCGCGCGATCCAGGGCCCGACGCACAGAGTGCTCGAGCACAGCCAGATCTTCGAGAGGCTTGATCAGGTAGTCCGCCGCGCCAAGGCGCAGGGCCTCGACCGCGTCGTTCATCACGCCGGCACCCGAAACCACAATCACCGGGGTTTGCGGCGACAGCTCGGTGACCTGGCGAATGAGTTCGAGTCCGCCCATCTGCGGCATGCGCAGATCGCAGATGACCAAGTCGGGCTTGTCTTGCTCGAATACCTGAAGACCCTGCTGGCCATTGCTGGCCTGCAGGACACTGAAACCACTGTCTTCCAAGTAGGCCGCGAGGCTCGCACGCACTACTTCGTCATCATCGATTATCAGCAGCGTGGCACTGGTTTTTGGCATGTGGGCAAACGGCGCCAGAATTAGGTTGGCGTAGCAGGCAGGGGTTTTGTCCCGGCTCACACTACTGGATTCGCTTTCTAGCCTCTCTACTGCACCGTTTTCGAGCGTTTGCCCTACACACAGGTACACCAGAGGTGCCCTTCTAAGGCGCAGACGGTACTCCCATCCGCGGGGCGTTTCAAGCTCATGCCGATGGTCGCCTGACGTCTTTACTTGTCAAATCACCGGGAGTTATAAGAACAGGCAAAACCGTAACCCAATGGAAGGATGAAGCCCATGAGCCAAACCGATCGGGACTACAGCGAAAAGCGCGATTTCATCCGCATGCGGGTCGATGCCGATGTGTCGCTGATTCACGAAGGCGATGAGGTGCCAGCCGTCTGCATCGACCTTTCCAGCAGTGGTATGCAGGTTGAAGCACCCCGCCTGTTCAAGGTCGGTGACCGGGTCAGCGTGCGCATCGATTCCGATCACGCAGCGCTCAAAGGGCTTGAGGCCGACACCGAAGTGGTCTGGGTGAAAGAACAGGACGGTGGCAGTCAGAAACTCGGGCTTACAATCTTGAAGATGAAATAAGCCCGGATCCAAACGAAAGAAGGCGGCCGATTGGCCGCCTTCTTCATTTGACCGGTCGAGATCAAAAATCGTCTTCGACCTGGCCGTCTTTGACTTTGAACTCGCGGTTCTGCAAGTACGCATTGCGGATGAAGGTGTACTTGTCGCCGCTGATCAACTTCTCGCTCGACAGCAAGCTGGCGCGGGTGTCGACGATATTCAGGCCGAAGACCGAGTTACGCACGGGCACGTCGTTGATGTAGCGGTACGGGCCGGTGTAGCCGTCGACGTACTTGGCAGGTGCATCGCGCAACGTGCTTGGACCCAACAGCGGCAGCATCACGTATGGGCCGCTGCCTACGCCCCAGTAACCGAGCGTCTGGCCGAAGTCTTCGTCGCTACGATTCAGGCCCATTTTGGTGCCGACGTCGAAGAAGCCCAGCAGGCCGAAGGTGGTGTTGAAGATCAGTCGCGCCGTGTCTACGCCCGCGGCAGCAGGTTTGACCTGCAAGACGTTGTTGGCAAGGTTGGTGACATCACCGACGTTGCGGAACATGTTGTGAATGCCGTCTTCCAGGAACTGCGGCGTCACGAACTCATAGCCTTGAGCGATTGGCTTAAGTGCATAAGTGTCAACGAAGTCGTTGAACTGGAAGATAGGACGGTTGACGCTTTCCCAAGGGTCGTCTTCCGTTGCAGCCTGGGCTGCGAACGGAACCAGCAACACGCTGGCACACACACAAAGCTGAGCTAGACGATTGCTCCAGCGCATAGAAAACTCCTTGGATTGTACTGGCGAGGGCGCTTGGCCCAGGCGATAAGCTGGCTAGTATAAGACGGAAAAGCCGATTTGGGGCAGCCTCGCACTCGATGGCCTTTGGATGATTCGTCCTGATTGAGAGCGCTTCACCTCAGTGTCACTCAACTGTCACCGGCGGCGCATAGCCTTGTCACTATTTCAGGGACGTTTATATGCCGCACGCCGAAGCCTTGCCCCTCGCTGCACCCAGCCTGACCGCCGTACTGTTCGGGCTCAGTGGTTGCCTGGTGGATTTCGGCGCCCGGATGCGCCAGCTCGATACTCACACGCCCGAGCATGCCGAGGTCACGCCCGGCGCGCTGGACAGTCTGAACAGCTTGCAGCGCCAGCAGATTCCTTGCGCCTGGCTCGACGAGTTGCCCCCGGCCGTCAGCCATTCCCTGGCCGGCGCGCTGCCTGCATGGATCAAACCCTCGCAACACCCCGCAACAATCAATCCATGGCCGGCCCCGAACGCTTGCTGGCAAGCCTTGATGGCATTGAATGTCGAACAACTCGATGGTTGCGTACTGGTCAGCGGCGAACCGCGATTGCTGCAATCGGGCCTGAATGCCGGGCTATGGACAATCGGCTTGGCGTCTTGCGGCTCGCTCTGCGGGTTGGCGCCCAGCGAATGGCAGGCCTTGAGCCAAAAGGAACGCGAACACCTGCGCGGCAAAGCGACCGTGCAGTTGTTCAGTCTGGGGGTGCATTCGGTGATCGATCATCTAGGCGAACTGGATACCTGCCTGGCCGACATCAGCCTGCGTCGGCTCAAGGGCGAAAAGCCCTGATCGCCGCCTCACACCTATGAAGGCATGCAGGTTCAGCTGGAGTGGATTAATCTAAAGGCAAGCCATAGACCTTTGGCGCGCTGCTGCGGTCTATGCCAGTGCCTATCGATAAAAGGAAGAACGCCATGCCTGCCCGCGAACTGCAACAACAGCTCAATACTCTGCGCGAGCAATTGGAACAGAATCCACCGCTGACCGAAGCCGAGCGCGAAGACCTGCACGCGCTGATGGCACAGATCGAACTGGAGCTTGAACTTGAAACCAAAACCCAGGACACCAACCTCGCCGACAATGTGAACCTGGCCGTCGAGCGCTTCGAAATTGAACATCCTACCCTCGCCGGCACCTTGCGCAACATCGTGCAAGCCTTGGGCAACATGGGGATCTGAGCCCGCCAGATGCAAAAAAGCCCTGCTATCGCTAGCGGGGCTTTTTCATATCCGGGATGTGCAATGCAATCCCTGTGGGAGTGAGCCTGCTCGCGATGGCTGAGTGTCAGGCGACATCTATGTTGGATGAGCCATCGCCATCGCGAGCAGGCTCGCTCCCACATTAGATCTTTATTGACGGACCAAGCGGTCGTTCGGCAGTTGAACGGTTTCAGTGCTGCGATACGGGTTGATGTCCAACCCACCGCGTCGCACATACCGTGCATAAACCGTCAACTTCTCCGGCTTCAGCAACCGCTGCAAGTCGAGGAAAATCCGCTCCACGCACTGTTCATGGAAGTCCGAGTGCTGACGGAAGCTCACGATGTATTCCAGCAAACTCGCGTGATCCAGCGCCGCGCCACGGTATTCCACCGCCACGCTGCCCCAGTCCGGCTGGCTGGTGACCGGGCAGTTGGACTTGAGCAAATGGCTGTGCACGCTCTCTTCAACAATGCGCGAATCATCGCAACGCAGCAGCTCCGGACGCGGGTGCTCGTAGTTGCTGACGCTGATCTCCAGGTCATCGATGCACACACCCGGCAACGCCACGACGCCTTCGGCTTCAACATCCTTGAGGCTGCGGATCCGCACGCCAACCGGCTTGCCGGCAGCGGTCGACAGGTCTTTCACCAGCGTCGATTCAAGGGTCGCGGTATCGGCAAAGGGCGTCTGATTTAACGAATTCAGATACAGCTTGAACGACTTCGACTCGATGATGTTCGGCGAATCCGCCGGGATGCTGAATTCGCCAATCGCCACCACCGGCTTACCCGACGGCAACAGCCACGACAGCTCGAAGCAGTTCCAGAAGTCCACACCCTTATAAGGCAGGGTTTGCGCCGTCAGGCCCAACTCGGCCCATTTCGCTGTGCGCGGGATCGGGAACAGCAACGACGGCGTATAGGTGGCGATGTATTCGCTGGATTTGCCCAGCGGCGAGTGTTCGGCTGCGGGATGCATGGCGGAAACCTGACTGAAGAATCAGCGGATTCTACCAGCCTTTGCGCCCGCCTTAGAGTGCTTACTGACTGACAGTCAGTTTGCCGACCATGCCCGCCTGGTAATGGCCTGGAATGTTGCAGGCAAACTCCAGGTTAGTGGCCTTGGTAAAGGTCCAGATCAGCTCGGCGGTTTTGCCCGGTTCGACGAGGACGCTGTTCGGGTCGTCGTGTTTCATCATCCCGTGATCCATGCCAGCCATCGAACTGTGGTCCATTTCCTTCATGCCTGTAGGCGTGAGCATGCCGGTCTGCTGCATTTTCAACATTTCCTGCTGATGTCTGGCATGCATCGCCGCATCACCCAAGTTGAATTCGTGCAACAGCTGGCCTTTATTCACCAGCACAAAACGAACCGTCTCACCGGCTTTGATATCGATCGCCTTGGGCGTGAACGACATGTCGCCCATCACCACTTCAACGCTGCGGGTAACCATGGTCGCAGGGGCCGGTTGACCGAAATCGTAGGTGTGCGCCGGCGATGCCCACACCGGCGAGCTCAGTGCCAACAAACACGCGGCCAGCCCCAAAGGTTTGCGCAAAAACATAGTCGTACTCCAACAAGATAAGGTTCAGCCTGTGGAAAACTCTAAACTGTCGCCACTGCCCGCAACCTGACAGCCAGATTACAACTTTGTCAGGTTGGCCTGTATCAAGGCTGCCCACGGTATAAAGCGTTCGTTCCATTTGCCTCGAGTTGCCCATGAAGCTGCTGATCGTCGAAGACCAACCGAAAACCGGCCACTACTTGCGCCAGGGCCTGACCGAGGCCGGTTTCAACACCGAGCTGGTGGCCGACGGCAGCACCGGCCAACAACTGGCATTAAGTGGCGATTACGCGCTGTTGATCCTTGATGTGATGCTACCCGGTCGCGACGGTTGGCAAATTCTGCAAGCGGTGCGCGGCGCCGGGCTCGATACGCCGGTCCTTTTTCTGACGGCGCGAGACGCGGTGGAGGACAGAGTCCACGGCCTCGAACTCGGTGCCGACGATTACCTGGTCAAGCCGTTCGCCTTCTCCGAGTTGCTGGCGCGGGTCCGCAGCCTGTTACGACGTGGTAGCGCTTCGCCCCAGGAAACCAGCCTTGCACTTGCCGACTTGCGCCTGGATTTGATCCGCCGCCGGGTGGAACGCAACGGTCAGCGCATCGACCTGACCGCCAAGGAGTTCGCCCTGCTGGAAATGCTCCTGCGCCGCCAGGGCGAAGTGTTGCCCAAATCACTGATCGCCTCCCAGGTCTGGGACATGAATTTCGACAGCGACACTAATGTCATCGAGGTCGCGATCCGCCGATTGCGCCTGAAGATCGACGATGAATTCCCCAACAAGCTGATTCATACCGTGCGCGGGATGGGTTATGTCCTTGAAGAGCGCCCTGCCTGATGCGTCGACTTTCACTGAGCAGTCGCCTGGCGCTGCTGTTTGCGGCCTGTACTGCTGTGGTTTCATTGTTTGCCGGGGTGTTGTTCAGTCGCGCCAGTGAGGCGCATTTCATTGAGCTCGATCAGCAGTTGCTGGACGGCAGACTGATTGGTTTGCGCCGCGCGCTGCACGACGTCCGGTCGAGTGAAAGCGAGGTCAAGCTGGCGGATGAACTGAGCCGACAGGCTGACCTGTCGCTGCGAATCACCGGCAGCGATGGCCAGCGCTGGTACGACAGCTCAACGCGCCTGCCGGAAAAGCTCCCGCTAAAACCGGGTTTATCAACATTGAACGACGACGGCACCGATTATCGCGTGCTGAATGCGCCGTTGTTTGTCGACCGGCCTGACTCACCGCAACTGACCTTGCTGCTGGACATCACCCATCACCAGCACTTTCTGCAACGCATGCAGCGCCTGATCTGGCTGACCGTCGGCTTGTCGGCCCTGGCCACCGCTTTACTCGGTGCGTGGGCGGCGCGCAGTGGCTTACGCCCGTTGCGGCGCATGAGTGCGATAGCCAGCGGAGTTTCGGCGCAATCGCTCAATGCCCGGCTGCCCGAAGAGAATATGCCGTCGGAACTCACCGAATTGGCCCACAGCTTCAACGCCATGCTCGGACGCCTGGACGACTCTTTTCAGCGGCTCTCGGCCTTCTCTGCCGACATTGCCCACGAACTGCGCACGCCGCTGTCGAACTTGCTGACCCACACCCAGGTCACCCTCACCCGCCCTCGGCCTATCGAGGACTACCGCGAAGCGCTGCACAGCAACCTCGAAGAACTGCAATGGATGGCACAACTGGTCAATGACATGTTGTACCTGGCCAAGGCTGACCATGGGTTGCTGACGCCCAAGCGCGAATCCCTGGAACTGGCAGAGGAAGCGGATGTGTTGCTGGAATTTTTCGCGCCACTGGCTGAAGACGCCCGGGTGACGTTGAGCCGTGAGGGCAGCGCGCAAATGGAGGGTGACCGCAGCATGTTGCGTCGGGCGCTGTCCAATTTGCTGGATAACGCGTTGCGGTTTACGCCCGCGGATGGAGAGGTGCGGGTGCGGATTGTTGAGCAGGGCAAAGGCTTGGGTTTGACGGTTGAGAACAGCGGGGACGGGATTGACGGCGCGTTGCTGCCGAGATTGTTTGACCGGTTTTATCGGGCCGATCCGGCGCGCCAGGAAGGTAGCAGTGAGCATGCGGGGTTGGGGCTGGCGATTACCCAGTCGATCATCCGTGCCCATGGCGGGCAGATTCGGTGTGAATCGGAGAATGGGTGGACGCGGTTTGTGATTGAGTTGCCTAAGGGGGATTGAGGCCAGCAGGTCTGGCCCCTTCGCGGGCAAGCCTCGCTCCCACAGTGACCGAGTTGAATCACAATATTGTGAACGGCCCAAAAACCTGTAGGAGCGAGGCTTGCCCGCGAAGGCGGTCTACAGAATTACGAATACCGCAACGCGTGAGCCGGCTCAATCTTCGCCGCACGCCAGGCCGGGTACACCGTCGCCAGGAAGCTCAAGATGAACCCGGCGGAGCAGATCAACAACACATCCCCACCCTGCAGTTCCGACGGCAAGTTGCTGACGAAATACACGTCTGAACTGAAGATGTGCTGGCCACTGACCCGCTCTATCCAGCCCACCAGCTCACTGACGTTCAACGCCGCAATCACACCGAGCACGCCACCGATCAAGGTGCCGACAATCCCGATCACCGTGCCCTGCACCATGAAGATCGCCATGATCTGTCGGGGTGTAGCGCCGATGGTGCGCAGGATCGCGATGTCCGCGCCCTTGTCGTTCACCACCATGATCAACGTTGCGATGATGTTGAACGCCGCCACGGCGACGATCATCAGCAACAGCAGGCCGATCATGGTTTTTTCCATCTTCATCGCGCTGAACAGACTGCCTTGGGTGTGGGTCCAGTCGTCAGCCTTGTAAGCCGTGCCCAGCCCGCCAGCAATGTCGCTGGAGACCTTCGGCGCCGCGTACAAATCCTTCACCGCCAGACGCACGCTCTGCACCTGGTTCGGTTCCCAATGCTGCATCTGCGCGGCATCGGCGACGTGGATCAGCGCCATCGAGCCATCCAGCTCGGCACCGACCTTGAACACGCCGACCACATTCAGCCGCTGCATGCGCGGGGTAATACCGCCCGGTGCGGTGCTGACTTCCGGCACGATCAGGGTGATCTTGTCGCCGACATTCAAGCGGAACCGCCGCGCGGTGATCTCGCCGATCACCACGCCGAACTCGCCCGGCTTCAACGCATCGAGACGGCCCTGAACGATGTGCTGGGCAACGATCGACACCTTGCCTTCCTGCGCCGGGTCGACGCCGCTGACCTGGATCGGCTGCATCGTGCCTTTATAGGAGAGCATGCCTTCCATCTCGGTGAACGGCACGGCAGCGGTGACTTCCGGGTTTTTCATCGCGGCGGCGGCCACCGGCTGCCAGTCGTCGATCGGGTTCACGCCGACGATGGTCGCGTGCGGCACCATGCCGAGGATGCGCGAGCTCATTTCGCGCTGGAAGCCGTTCATCACCGACAGCACCACGATCATCGCCAGCACGCCAAGGGCGAGGCCGATCATCGAGGTCATCGAGATGAAGGAAACAAAGCGATTGCGGCGCTTGGCGCGGGTATAGCGCATGCCGATAAAGATCGATAACGGTCTGAACATTCGCTGGGGCACCGTATAAAAATAAAAGACCCGGCGTACGCTTCAGTACGCCGGGTTTTGGTCAGTCAGATGGGCGTCAGGCAACCTTCCTGCAAATGCAGGACGCGATCCATCTGGCGAGCCAGGTTCATGTCGTGAGTCACCACCAGGAACGCCGTGCGCATCGAGGTGCTGAGTTCCAGCATCAAATCCTGAATGCCCTGGGCGGTGTGGGAGTCGAGGTTGCCGGTCGGCTCGTCGAGCATCACCAGCCCTGGTTTGTTCACCAGAGCGCGGGCGATGGCCACACGCTGACGTTCGCCACCGGACAGTTCGGACGGTTTGTGCTCCAGGCGATGGCCCAGCCCTACCCGTTCCAGCAACGCGGTCGCACGCTGACGCGCTTCCGGGATTGCAGTTTTGCCGATCAGCAGCGGCATGCAGACGTTTTCCAGCGCGGTGAATTCCGGCAGCAAGTGGTGGAACTGGTAAACGAAACCCAGCGACCGGTTGCGCAACAGACCGCGATTCTTCTCGCTCAAGGCCGAAAGCTCTTCGCCGTCGAGCCAGACGCTGCCCTTGGTCGGCGTGTCGAGGCCGCCCAACAGGTTGAGCAAGGTACTTTTGCCCGAACCCGAGGTGCCGACGATCGCCACGCGCTCACCCGGATGCAGCTCCAGTTGCAGGCCGGCCAGGACTTCTACCGACTCCGGGCCTTCCTCGTAGGATTTGCCCAGGTTGCGGCAGCTCAAGATTGCTTTATCGCTCATACCCAACTCACTCATAACGTAGCGCCTCCGCAGGCTGGGTGCGCGCGGCACGCCAGGCTGGATACAGGGTGGCGAGGAAACTCAGGACCAACGCGGCGGCGCAGACCATCAACACGTCCTGGCTCTGCACTTGCGACGGCAGGTAATCGATGAAGTACACGTCGGCGTTGAGGAACTTGTGGCCGATCAACCCTTCGAGGGCAGAGATCGCGGCGCTGACGTTCAACGCGGCGAAGATCCCGACCACCGCGCCGATCAGCGTTCCGATCACACCAATGACGGTGCCCTGGACCATGAAGATGGCCATGATCTGCCCAGGCGTGGAGCCCAGGGTACGCAGAATCGCGATGTCGCCCTTCTTGTCATTCACCACCATCACCAGCGTGGAAATGATGTTGAAGGCCGCGACGGCGACGATCAGCAGCAACAGCAGGCCGATCATGGCTTTTTCCATGCGGATCGCCTGATACAGGTTGCCGTGGGTGCGCGTCCAGTCCCGGGCATAGAAACGATCTTCGCCGAGTTGCTGGGCGATATTCCACGCCGTGCGCGGGGCCTGGAACAGGTCGTCGAACTTCAGGCGGATGCCCTGGACCTGATCCGGCTTCCAGCGATGCAGCTTCGCCAGATCCTGTAAGTTGGTGACACCCAGATACCCGTCGATCTCGCCAGCGCCGACATGAAAAATGCCCACGACTGTGAAGCGTTTCATGCGCGGGAACATCCCGGCCGGGGTCACGGTGACTTCCGGCGCCACGAACGTCAGCTTGTCGCCGATCGCAGCGCCGAGCTTGGCGGCCGCCTTGTCACCGATGACGATGCCGAAACTGCCCGGCGTGAGGTCGTCGAGTTTGCCCTGCTGCATGAAGTTATCAATGATCGAGACCTGGCGCTCCAGCGCAGGGTCGATGGCATTGAGCAGGACTTTGGAGACCTTGCCGTTGTTGGTCAGCAAGCCCTGCATCTGGGTGAACGGCGCAACGGCCGTCACTTGCGGGTTCTGCTTGACCTTGGTGGCCAGGCTTTGCCAGTCGCTGATCGGCTCACTGGACTCGATGGTCGCGTGGGGCACCATGCCCAGCACGCGGGTGCGCATCTCATGATCGAAGCCATTCATGACCGACAGCACGACGATCATCACGACCACGCCGAGGGCGAGCCCGATCATCGAGGTCAGGGAAATGAATGACACAAAATGATTGCGACGCTTTGCACGGGTATAACGCGTGCCAATAAATACGAAGAGAGGTCTGAACATGTCGGGGCTTGTTCGGAGGGAAAAGGAACGTCCTTGTGGCGGGGGTCGATAACCAGCTTTACACTCAGACCACCGCCGCTACCATGGGTTCGCCATGTCGACATTAGATGAAGAAGATCGCCGCGAATACTACCGTATCGAGGACACGATCGCACTGGAAATTCGGCCCCTGTCCGCTCCCGAAGCCGCAGGCCAGGAAGTGTTGCAGGATGCTTCCCCACTGTTCAACTTGCTCAGCGAACTGCACCTGAGCGAATTCGAGTCGCAACACCTGTTACGCCAGATCAGCGAGCGTGATCGCAACCTCGCGGCGTTCCTGAAAGCCCAGAACAAACGCATCGACCTACTGAGCCAGGTGATCGCCATCACCGTGCTCGGGCAGATCGGCGAGCCGCAGCTGGTGATCATTTCCGAAGGCGGCATCGACTTCCAGTACCCGACGCCCATCGCCGTGGGCGCGCACCTGTCGGTCAAACTGGTGCTTATGCCGCAAGCCCTCGGTCTGTTGCTGCGGGCCAAGGTCACGCATTGCGATCGCAAGGCTGGCGCCTACGATGTCGGCACCGAGTTCGAATACCCGACCGATGCCCAGCGTCAATTACTGGCCCGCTACATTTTGCAGAAGCAGGCCCAGGAACGACGTCTGGCCCGCGAAAACGAATCAGGCATTTAAATTAAGGAAGAACCGTGACCCTCATCTACGGCCATCGCGGCGCCAAGGGCGAAGCACCGGAAAACACGCTGACCAGTTTTCAGCAATGCCTCAAGCACGGCGTACGCCGCTGCGAACTGGACCTGCACCTGTCCATGGACAACGAGTTGATGGTCATCCACGACCCGACGCTCAAGCGCACCACCGATCGGCGCGGCAAGGTCGTCGAGCACACCGCAAAGGACCTGGTGACCTACGACGCACGCAAGGGCGGCCCGGGCTGGATCAAGCCCTGCCCGATTCCGACGCTGGAAGAAGTGTTCGAGAAGTGCGATTTCGAGCATTGGCAGCTGGAAGTCAAAAGCGCCTCACGCACCCGCGCCGCGACGACCGTACTGGCGATTCGCGAAATGGCACAGCGTTTCGGCTTGCTCGACAAGGTCACGATCACGTCGAGTTCACGCGAAGTATTGAAAGCCGCATTGGATCTGGTGCCGGACGTGTCCCGCGGCCTCGTGGCCGAGTACGCGTGGCTCGACCCGCTGAAGGTCGCGCAAAGTTATGGCTGTGAGATTCTGGCGCTGAACTGGACCCTGTGTACGCCGGAACGCCTGCAGAAGGCGCAGCGTCAGGGGCTGCATGTGTCGGTGTGGACAGTCAACGAGCCCGCGCTGATGCGCAGACTCGCCGACTTCGGCGTTGACAGCCTGATTACAGACTTTCCCGGTTTGGCCAGCGCCACCCTCGAGAATTGCTGAAATCGGTCTCCCCGGCCGGCTCAGGCCACCGGCCGGAGCCACTCAAAAAAGCCGGTTGAGGCCATCGTACGCCGCTACCCGATAAGCTTCGGCCATGGTCGGGTAGTTGAACGTCGTGTTGACGAAGTACTTCAGCGTGTTCAATTCGCCCGGCTGGCTCATGATCGCCTGACCGATGTGAACGATCTCCGACGCCTGATAACCGAAGCAGTGAACGCCCAGCACTTCCAGAGTCTCGCGGTGGAACAGGATCTTCAGCATGCCCTGGGGCTCGCCGGCAATCTGTGCACGCGCCATGCTCTTGAAGAACGCCTTGCCCACTTCGTACGGCACTTTGGCCTGAGTCAGCTCCTGCTCGTTCTTGCCGATCGAGCTGATCTCCGGAATGGTGTAGATACCGGTCGGCACGTCGTTGACGAAGCGCCAGCTGTTGTTATCGACAATGCTGCCAGCGGCCGAACGGCCCTGGTCGTGAGCGGCACTGGCCAGGCTCGGCCAGCCGATCACGTCACCGGCACCGTAAATGTTCGGTACGCAGGTGCGATAGGCTTCGTCGACTTCGATCTGGCCACGGCTGTTGACCTTCACGCCGATGTTTTCCAGACCCAGCTGATCGGTGTTGCCGGTACGGCCGTTGCACCAGAGCAAGGCATCGGCCTTGATCTTCTTGCCCGATTTGAGGTGCAGGATCACGCCGTTGTCCACGCCTTCGACGCGGTCGTAGTCTTCGTTATGGCGAACCGTGATGTTGTTGTTGCTGAAGTGATAGCTCAGGGCCTGGGAAATTTCCGAGTCCAGGAAGCTCAGCAACTGACCGCGGTTGTCCACCAGCTCAACCAGTACCCCCAGGCCACTGAAGATCGACGCGTACTCGCAACCGATCACGCCGGCGCCGTAAACAATGAGTTTGCGCGGGGTGTGGCCGAGGCTGAGGATGGTGTCGCTATCGTAGATACGCGGGTGATGGAAATCGATGTCCGCCGGGCGATAAGGACGCGAGCCGGTGGCGATGATGATGTGCTTGGCCACCAGTTTTTCGACCACGCCGTTGGCGCACACCACTTCGATGGTTTGCTCGTCGGCGAAGCTGCCGGTGCCGAAGAACACGTCGACGCGGTTACGGGCGTAATAGCCAGTGCGCGAGGCGACTTGTTTGGAAATGACTTTTTCGGCGCTTTTCAGCACGTCCGGGAACGAAAACCAGCGCGGCTCACCAATGGCCCGGAACATCGGGTTGGTGTTGAACTGCATGATCTGCCGGACCGAGTGACGCAGTGCCTTGGACGGGATGGTACCCAGGTGGGTGCAGTTGCCGCCGACCTGGCGACGGCTATCGACCATCGCCACCTTGCGCCCTGCTTTGGCGGCGTTCATTGCCGCGCCTTCTCCCGCCGGGCCGGAACCCAGCACCACCACGTCGTAGTTGTAGACAGCCATGCGTACTCCTCAGAACAGGCCGCGGCGCCCTCGGCACCTGCGGCTAAATCACGCCGATCTGCGGCGTGAAGGAACAATTTGGGGCCAGTGCAGAACCCGGACACAGTCTATAGAAGCGTCAACGCCGGGCACATTAACCCTTGGTCGCGTCGTAGGCTAGTTTTGCCTGCACTACAACGCCAGTCTTCAATGCGCGAATCGCTGCAATCATTCGGTTTTACCGCCACTGAGGCGCTCAAAAGCCTGATTGGTTCGTGTGACGAAACCTGTATCGGCACGAATCACAAAAAATGCGCCGATATCGTGTTTTTCTGCGTAGTCCCAACCGCGCTCCGGGCCGAGAATCAACAACAGCGTCGATAAGCCATCGGCCATTAACGCGGAAGGATTAATCACCGTGACTGACGCCAAGGTGTGTGAGACCGGCGCACCGGTGCGGGCATCAAAGGTGTGGGAGTAACGCTTGCCGCCCTGCTGGAAATAATTGCGGTAGTCGCCGGAGGTAGACAGGCCGTAGCCATCGACCGCGATGATTTTTTGCGCCACTTGCTGGTCGTCACGCGGCTCCTCCAGCGCGATTTTCCAGGCCGAGCCGTCGAGTTTTTTACCCGCTGCCTTGAGCTCGCCGGTGACTTCGGCCAAGTAGTTGTGGATACCCAGCGCTTCGAGTTTTTCGGCAATTGCGTCGACGGCGTAACCGGCGGCGATGCTGTTGAAGTCGACTTCGACGGCGGCGTCCTTGCACAGCTGATCGCGGTCGATGCGCAGATGCTGGTAACCCACACGTTGGCGTACTTCGGCGAGTGCCTGGGCAGCGGGGACTTTTTCTTCGCGGGCCTGCGGGCCAAAACCCCAGAGATTGAGCAGCGGTTCGACCGTCAGGTCGTAGGAACCTTCGCTTTGTTCCGAGAGCTGCTCACCGACGCGGACCAGTCTGAGGATCGACGCGGGCATTTTCTGACAGCGGTTGGCAGGTAAGTCGTTGAAGCGCTCGATGTCGGAGTCGCTGCGATAGGTCGACATTTGCTGATCGACGTCGGCGAGGATTTTTTCTACTTCGGCCTGAACCGCTTTCGGCCCGGGCGTGGAGGAATGTCTTACGTATTGAATAGAATAATGACTGCCCATGGTCGGGCCGTCGAAGCGTTCCAGGCTTTCGCCGTTGCCACAACCGGACAAAACGCCGGCCAGCACCACAAGTCCACCCCACCGTCCAGTTAACAAATCTTCATCCCCCCTCAAAACCGCGCCCGCCATTATGGGCCTCAGAGCGCATGGGAGCGAGGTCTGCCAGTGCCCGTCAGAAAGACGCAAAACCTGTGGGAGCGAGCCTGCTCGCGATGGCATAGGGTCAATCAGCATTGATGTTGACTGGCACACCGCCATCGCCGGCAAGCCGGTCTCGCTCCCACAGGTGCAGCGTTTCAAACAAGATTACCAGCGTGAGTACCTACAAATGTCTTCCAATACGAGCAAAGGCAAAGCGATTTTTCGCGTTGTCAGCGGTAACTTTCTCGAGATGTTCGACTTTATGGTCTACGGCTTTTACGCCACGGCCATCGCCAAAACCTTCTTCCCTGCCGACAGCGCTTTCGCCTCCCTGATGTTGTCGCTGGCCACGTTCGGTGCCGGCTTCCTGATGCGTCCTTTGGGGGCGATTTTCCTTGGCGCCTACATCGACCGTCATGGCCGTCGCAAAGGCCTGATCATCACCCTGGCAATGATGGCGGCCGGCACGGTGCTGATCGCTTGCGTGCCGGGTTACGCCACCCTCGGCGTCGCCGCGCCACTGCTCGTATTGTTCGGCCGTCTGCTGCAAGGCTTCTCGGCCGGCGTGGAACTGGGCGGTGTGTCGGTGTACCTGGCGGAGATCTCCACGCCGGGTCGCAAAGGCTTTTTTGTCAGTTGGCAGTCTGCCAGTCAGCAAGCCGCGGTGGTGTTCGCCGGTCTGCTGGGCGTCGGCTTGAATCATTGGCTCAGCCCGGAAGAAATGGGTGACTGGGGCTGGCGCGTGCCGTTCCTGATCGGCTGCATGATTGTGCCGGTGATCTTCGTGATTCGTCGTTCACTGGAAGAAACGCCTGAGTTTCAGGCGCGCAAACACCGCCCTACCCTGCGGGACGTCGTCCGTTCGATCAGCCAGAACTTTGGCATCGTCATCGCCGGCATGGCGCTGGTGGTAATGACCACCGTGTCGTTCTACCTGATCACCGCCTACACCCCGACTTTCGGCAAAGCCGAACTGCACCTGTCGGATCTGGATGCGTTGCTGGTGACGGTGTGTATCGGCCTGTCGAACTTCTTCTGGCTGCCGGTGATGGGTGCTGTGTCCGACAAGATCGGGCGTAAACCCCTACTCCTGGCGGCGACAATTCTGGCAATCCTCACGGCGTACCCTGCCCTGTCGTGGCTGGTGGCGAACCCAAGCTTCAGCCATTTGCTGATCGTCGAGTTGTGGCTGTCGTTCCTGTATGGCTCGTACAACGGCGCCATGGTCGTGGCGCTGACCGAGATCATGCCGGTGGAAGTGCGTACGACCGGTTTCTCGTTGGCCTACAGCCTGGCGACAGCAACGTTCGGCGGGTTTACACCGGCGGCGTGCACGTACCTGATCCACGTGCTGGATAACAAGGCTGCGCCGGGGATCTGGCTCAGTGGCGCGGCGGTATTGGGGTTGATTGCGACGTTGGTGTTGTTCAAAGGCAATCGGCATGAACTGCGGACTGCGCAAGCAGCGGTAGTCGGCGGCGCCTGACAGATCGCCATCGCTAGCAGGCTAGCTCCCACACTGGATCTGTGGCGCTCTCAAGCCCCCGTGGGAGCTAGCCTGCTGGCGATGAGGCCGGTGCTGGCAACAAAGATCCAACAGACACACAAACAAAAACGCCCCGACCAAAGTCGGGGCGTTTTCATGTGCAGCTAAGGCTTAGCGCGGGAATGCTGGCGGGTTTACACCGGCCATGTCTTCCATCACGCGAACCACCTGGCAGCTGTAACCGAATTCGTTGTCGTACCAAACGTACAGAACAACGCGGTTGTCTTGGGTGATGGTTGCTTCAGCGTCCACAACGCCTGCGTGGCGCGAGCCAACGAAGTCGGTGGAAACCACTTCCTGCGAGTTGACGTAGTCGATTTGCTTATGCAGATCGGAGTGCAACGCCATGTAGCGCAGGTAATCGTTCATCTCTTCGCGGGTGGCGGCTTTCTCAAGGTTCAGGTTGAGAATGGCCATCGACACGTTTGGCGTTGGAACGCGGATCGCGTTACCGGTCAGCTTGCCGGCCAGTTCAGGCAGCGCCTTGGCGGCAGCGGTGGCAGCACCGGTCTCGGTGATCACCATGTTCAACGCGGCGCTACGGCCACGGCGATCGCCTTTGTGGAAGTTGTCGATCAGGTTCTGGTCGTTGGTGTACGAGTGAACCGTTTCAACGTGACCATTGATGATGCCGAACTTGTCGTTGACGGCTTTCAGCACCGGCACGATAGCGTTGGTGGTGCAGGAAGCGGCGGAAACGATCTTGTCATCAGCGGTGATTTCACCGTGGTTGATGCCGTGAACGATGTTCTTCAGCTTGCCTTTACCCGGCGCGGTCAGAACAACGCGATCGATACCCGGGCAAGCAAGGTGCTGGCCCAGGCCCTCGGCATCACGCCATACGCCGGTGTTGTCCACCAGCAGCGCGTCTTTGATGCCGTACTGGGTGTAATCCACTTCAGTCGGGTTCTTCGCGTAGATAACCTGGATCAGGTTGCCGTTGGCGGTGATGGTGTTGTTGGCTTCATCAATGGTGATGGTGCCATCGAACGGGCCATGAACCGAGTCACGACGCAGCAGGCTTGCACGCTTGACCAGATCGTTCTCGGCGCCCTTGCGGACAACGATGGCGCGCAGACGCAGGCCGTCGCCACCACCGGTTTTCTCGATCAGGATGCGCGCCAGCAGACGGCCGATACGACCGAAGCCGTACAGGACAACGTCGGTGCCTTTGCGGGCGGCAACGTTTTGCTGACCAACGACATCAGCCAGTTCTTCGCGGACGAACTGCTCGGCAGTGCGACCATTGCCTTCGGCCTTGAACTTGACCGCAAGCTTGCCCAGGTCAACCGAAGCGGCGCCGAGCTTGAGCTCGCTCATCGCCTTGAGCAGCGGGAATGTTTCGTGGACGGACAATTCGCTGTCATCGGACTGACGATGACGAGCAAAGCGGTGAGCTTTGAGAATCGCAATGACTGAACGATTGATCAGGCTGCGGCCATAGATCGAGCTCACCACGTTGTTATTGCGGTAGAGCTGACCGATAAGCGGAATCATCGCTTCTGCGAGTGCTTCACGGTCGATCCATTCACCAAGACACTGGTCGGGCTTCTGAGTCACGGGAACCTTCCACTATGTAGGGGCAGAAAAAAGGGGCTACATTATGCCGCCGAGTGCCTCCCGTAGCAATGCGCGCCTGTCGTGCGATCCGTAACAAATTCCCGTTCAAAAAAATCACGCACTGCCGGAGCCCAGTAAAACCGCGGTTCTCAGCGCAGTCAATTTTTTGGAGACACCGCTGTCTTATCCGTAACCCTCCGTAACACTCAGTCGTTTTGCCACTACATAATCATCAATTTTCAGTAAAAAACCGGCGGATTTTGTCTTTACCACTACATTTCGCCAAACCTGCGTAATAGACACAGTCTGCAACTGACAGGCGGCACCCGGGGCCGCTACAATTACCGACTTTGTCGCAACGCTTGGAGCTCAACCTTCCGTGCCCGTTCTGCGTCTACCGCTTCTCCCTGCCGCGGCAGGTAAACAGCACTGGGGCAACCTGCCCGGTGCCGCCCTGAGCCTGGCCATCGCCGAGGCTGCCAGCGCTGCCAAGCGCTTTACCCTGCTGCTCACCGCCGACAGCCAAAGTGCCGAACGGCTGGAACAGGAGCTGGGTTTCTTCGCCCCGGATTTGCCCGTGCTGCATTTCCCGGACTGGGAAACCCTGCCCTACGATCTGTTTTCGCCCCACCAGGACATCATTTCCCAGCGCATCGCGGCCCTGTACAGGTTGCCGGAGCTGAGTCATGGCGTATTGGTCGTGCCAATCACCACGGCGCTGCATCGCCTGGCGCCGACCAAATTCCTGCTCGGCAGCAGCCTGGTGCTGGACGTTGGCCAGAAGCTCGACGTCGAGCAGATGCGCACCCGACTGGAAGCCAGCGGCTATCGCTACGTCGACACGGTGTACGAGCATGGCGAATTCACCGTCCGCGGCTCGTTGATCGATCTGTTCCCGATGGGCAGCAAACTGCCTTTCCGTATCGACTTGTTCGACGACGAAATCGAGACGCTGCGTACCTTCGATCCGGAAAACCAGCGCTCCATCGACAAGGTCGACACCGTTCGCCTGCTGCCCGCACGGGAATTCCCGTTGCAGAAAGACGCCGTCACCCGCTTCAAGGCACGCTTTCGTGAGCGGTTCGATGTCGACTTCCGTCGCTGCCCGATCTTCCAGGATTTGAGCAGCGGGATTACACCGGCCGGTATCGAGTACTACCTGCCGCTGTTCTTCGACGAAACCTCGACGCTGTTCGATTACCTGCCCCAGGACACTCAAGTGTTTTCCCTGCCGGGCATCGAGCAGGCCGCAGAGAACTTCTGGAACGATGTGCGCAATCGTTATGAAGAGCGCCGCGTCGATCCGTCCCGTCCTTTATTACCACCAGCTGAGTTGTTCCTGCCGGTGGAAGATTGCTTCGCACGCCTGAAGAACTGGCCGCGCGTAGTTGCCAGTCAACAGGACGTGGAAACCGGCGTCGGCCGCGAGCGCTTCCCGGCGCGAGAATTGCCGAACCTGGCCATCGAAGCCAAGGCCACTCAGCCGTTGGCGGCGCTGGCCGGTTTCCTCGACGAGTTCCCCGGGCGCGTGCTGTTTACCGCCGAGTCCGCGGGCCGTCGTGAAGTGCTGCTGGAATTGCTCGAACGCCTGAAGCTGCGACCGAAAACCGTCGACAGCTGGCCGGACTTTGTCGCGAGCAAGGAACGCCTGGCGATCACCATCGCCCCGCTCGACGAGGGTCTGGTGCTCGACAACCCTGCCCTGGCGCTGATTGCCGAAAGCCCGTTGTTCGGTCAGCGCGTGATGCAGCGTCGTCGCCGCGAAAAACGCGCCGACGCTAACAACGATGCGGTCATCAAAAACCTCACCGAGCTGCGCGAAGGTGCGCCGGTGGTGCATATCGATCACGGCGTCGGTCGCTACCTCGGGCTCGCAACCCTGGAAATCGACGATCAGGCCGCCGAGTTCCTGACGCTGCAATACGCCGAAGGCGCCAAGCTCTATGTGCCGGTGGCCAACCTGCACCTGATCGCGCGTTACACAGGCAGCGACGATGCGTTGGCCCCGCTGCACCGCCTCGGCTCCGAAACCTGGCAGAAAGCCAAACGCAAAGCCGCCGAACAGGTGCGCGACGTCGCCGCCGAATTGCTCGACATCTATTCCCGTCGCGCCGCTCGTGAAGGTTATGCCTTCGAAGACCCGAAAGCCGATTACGCGACGTTCAGCGCCGGTTTCCCGTTCGAAGAAACCCCGGACCAGCAGACCACCATCGATGCCGTGCGCGCCGACATGCTCGCGCCAAAACCGATGGACCGCCTGGTCTGCGGCGATGTGGGTTTCGGCAAGACCGAAGTGGCGATGCGCGCGGCGTTCATTGCGGTGCACGGCGGTCGTCAGGTGGCGATTCTGGTGCCGACCACACTCCTTGCCCAGCAGCATTACAACAGCTTCCGCGACCGCTTCGCCGACTGGCCGGTGAGCGTGGAAGTGATGAGCCGTTTCAAGTCGACCAAGGAAGTGAACGCCGCAGTCGCCGATCTCGCCGAAGGCAAGATCGACATCGTCATCGGTACGCACAAGCTGCTGCAAGACGACGTGAAGATCAAAAACCTCGGGCTGGTGATCATCGACGAAGAACACCGTTTTGGTGTCCGCCAGAAGGAACAGCTCAAGGCCCTGCGCAGTGAAGTCGACATTCTCACGCTCACCGCCACGCCGATTCCGCGCACGCTGAACATGGCAGTGTCGGGCATGCGCGACCTGTCGATCATCGCCACGCCGCCGGCCCGTCGCCTGTCGGTGCGCACCTTCGTCATGGAGCAGAACAAGAGCACGGTCAAAGAGGCCCTGCTGCGTGAGTTGCTGCGTGGCGGCCAGGTCTACTACCTGCACAACGACGTGAAGACCATTGAGAAATGCGCCGCCGACCTCGCCGAACTGGTGCCGGAAGCGCGGATCGGTATCGGCCACGGGCAGATGCGTGAACGCGATCTCGAACAGGTGATGAGCGACTTCTACCACAAGCGCTTCAACGTGCTGATCGCCTCGACCATTATCGAGACCGGCATCGACGTGCCGAGCGCCAACACCATCATCATCGAGCGTGCCGACAAATTTGGCCTGGCGCAGTTGCACCAGTTGCGCGGCCGGGTCGGTCGCAGTCACCACCAGGCTTATGCGTACCTGCTGACCCCGCCACGCCAGCAAATCACCCCGGACGCGGAAAAGCGCCTGGAAGCGATCGCCAACACCCAGGACCTCGGCGCGGGCTTCGTGCTCGCGACCAACGACCTGGAAATCCGTGGCGCCGGTGAATTGCTGGGCGACGGTCAAAGCGGTCAGATCCAGGCCGTCGGCTTCACCCTGTACATGGAGATGCTCGAGCGCGCGGTGAAGTCGATCCGCAAGGGCGAACAACCGAACCTTGATCAGCCGTTGGGCGGTGGCCCGGAAGTCAATCTGCGTGTCCCGGCGTTGATTCCCGAAGCCTACTTGCCGGACGTGCATGCCCGACTGATTCTCTACAAACGCATTGCCTCGGCCACCGATGAGGAAGGCCTCAAGGACCTGCAAGTGGAGATGATCGACCGTTTCGGCCTTCTGCCGGAGCCGACCAAGAACCTGATGCGCATCACGGCGTTGAAGCTGCAAGCCGAACTGCTGGGCATCAAGAAAGTCGACGGCGGCCCGCAAGGCGGCCGGATCGAGTTCGCGGCACAAACGCCAGTCGATCCGCTGACCCTGATCAAACTGATTCAGGGCCAGCCCAAACGCTACAAATTCGAAGGTGCCACGATGTTTAAATTCATGGTCCCGATGGAGCGCCCGGAAGAGCGCTTTAATACTGTAGAGGCGCTGCTTGAGTGCCTCATTCCAAAAACTGCTTGAAGGACGCCGCATGCGCCTGTTTCGTTTACTGACTTTGCTGACCACCCTGGTCGTCCCAACGGCGTTTGCCGATGACCTGTATCAGATTGAAATGATTCTGGTCCGCCAGAACGCTGTGCCTGCCATTGTCAGCAAAGCCGCACCCGAAGACTGGGCTGCCGGCGCCCAGCGCATTAACCCCGACAGCCTGCGCACGCCGAGCCTGAATGGCGAAGTGGAAAAACTGACCGCCAGCAACGAATACACCGTGTTGCTGCACAAGGCCTGGCAGCAGAACCTCGGTGAGGAAGCCAGCAAAATCGCAATCAGCGACGGCACGGAGCAGTTTGGCCAGTTCCCGATCGAGGGCACACTGAGCCTGAAACTGGGGCGCTTCACGGATGTGGATGCGGACTTTTGGGTCAACCAGATCGACGCCAATGGCATGGTCACCGCCAGCGAACGCATGAAGCAGGAAAGCCACACCAAGAACGGCCAGTTGAACTTCCTCGACAACGGCCATTTGGGGATGCTGATCAAGATCACTTCGTTGACCGCTCCGGCACCTCGGCCAGTCCCCGATGAAATTCCGGACTGATTGAAGTCCTTATGCCTCCGACCCTGAGCAAACCCCTGGCACCTTCCTGGGTCAGCCGATTCAAGGAGCAGAGCCTGGAGCGTGGCCGTCGCTACGCACTGGAGAACCGCGTCAGGATCGTCGAGGCCGGCGACGCTACGATCGTCGCCGCCTGCGAAGGCTCTGGCGGTAACGTTTACCGTCAGACCATTCACCTTCGCGAGTCAGCCAAAGCGACCTTGCTGATGGTCGATGCCACGTGCACCTGCCCGGTTCACGCCAACTGCAAACATTGCGCGGCGGTGCTGCTCAAGGTGCAGGAAACCCTCGCCTATCCCGCCGCCGCACAAGACGCCGAACTGCTGGAAAAACTTCAGGCTGTGCTGGAAAACCGCAGCCCGAAGGCCCCGCCCCAAGTCCTTGTGGATAACGTGCAACCGGTGCCGCGCCTGTGGCTCGCAAGTATCGAGTTCAGCGCCTTCGAACCACGCAACGGCAAGATGCAGCGCTACATCCAGCATCGTGCGGCGCTGTCTTTCAGCTACCTGGATGAATACGTCTGCGGACAGAAAAACGCCGACGTCCTGATTCGGCAGGAAACCCAGACACTGCGGATAAAACGCCACCCGGAAGTCGAACAGGCCTACAGGGAGCAGTTGCGAATCCTCGGCTTTAAAATCGCCACCCGCCAGAGCAAAGCTTTACCGGAAAGTGCCGGCGATCTGTATGAGATGGTCAACGACAGCGCCTGGCTGACCTTCACCCTCAATGAGCTGCCGAAGTTGCGCACCCAGGGCTGGGAGTTGCAGATCGATGAGGAATTCGGTTTCGACCTGACCGCCGTGGATGACTGGTACGCCACTGTCGAGCAGGCGCCGGAACGCGACTGGTTTGATCTGGAACTGGGGATCATCGTCAACGGCGAGCGCCTGAGCTTGCTACCGATCCTGTTGAACCTGATGCGCTCCCACACCGAAATCCTCAATCCGGAACGCCTCGCCCGACGTCGCGACGATGAACTGATTCTGGTGAACATTCCCAACCGCCCGAATTCCGAATACGGCCCCTTGCAGGTTGCCCTGCCCTTCGGCCGGTTGAAACCGGTATTGGCAACCCTCGGCGAGTTCTACCTGCAAGAGCCTGGCGAAACTACCCTGCGCCTAAGCAAGGCCGACGCCACGCGCCTGAATCCACTGGAAGGCATGCCACTGCTTTGGGAAGGTGGCGAGCAGATCCGCACGTTTGCCCAGCGCCTGCGGGACATCAAGGACTACACCGCGACGGCCCCCGAAGGCTTGAACGCAACTTTGCGCCCGTATCAGCTGGAAGGCTTGAGCTGGATGCAGTCGTTGCGGCAACTGGAAGTCGGCGGAATTCTCGCGGATGACATGGGGCTGGGTAAAACCCTACAGACACTGGCGCATATTCTCAGTGAGAAGATCGCCGGACGCCTCGATCGGCCGTGCATGGTGGTGATGCCCACCAGCCTGATCCCGAACTGGCTCGATGAAGCCGCGCACTTCACGCCGCAACTCAAAGTGCTGGCGCTGTACGGCGCCAGTCGCAAAAAGCACTTTGATCACCTGGCCGATTACGACCTGATCCTCACCACCTATGCGCTGCTGCCCAAGGACGTCGAACGTCTGGCGTTGCAGCCTCTGCATGTGCTGGTGCTGGATGAAGCGCAGTACATCAAGAACCCCAACAGCAAGGCCGCTCAGGCGGCCCGTGAGTTGAATGCGCGTCAGCGTCTGTGCCTGAGTGGCACGCCGCTGGAAAACCACTTGGGTGAACTGTGGTCGCTGTTTCACTTCCTGTTGCCCGGCTGGCTGGGTGACGTAAAAAGCTTCAACCGCGATTACCGCGTGCCGATCGAAAAGCGCGCCAGCGAAGTCAGGCTTCAGCACCTCAATGGCCGGATCAAACCGTTCCTGCTGCGCCGGACCAAGGAGCAGGTGGCGACAGAGTTGCCGCCGAAGACCGAAATCATCCATTGGGTCGAGCTCAACGAAGCCCAACGCGACGTGTATGAAACCATGCGCCTGGCGATGGACAAGAAGGTCCGCGATGAGATCACTCGCAAAGGTGTGGCACGCAGCCAGATCATCATTCTTGAAGCGCTGCTGAAGCTGCGCCAGGTGTGCTGCGATTTACGCCTGGTCAACGATGCCGTGCTGCCGACTCGCGGCAGCACCTCGGGCAAGCTCGACAGCTTGATGGAAATGCTCGATGAGTTGTTTGAGGAAGGTCGGCGGATTTTGCTGTTTTCGCAGTTCACGTCGATGTTGGCGCTGATCGAGGTCGAACTGAAGAAGCGCGGCGTTGAATATGCGTTGCTGACGGGACAGACCCGTGACCGGCGGGCCCCGGTGAAAGACTTCCAGAGCGGCAAGCGTCAGATCTTTCTGATCAGCTTGAAGGCCGGCGGTGTCGGCTTGAACCTGACGGAAGCGGATACGGTGATCCACTACGATCCGTGGTGGAACCCGGCGACGGAAAACCAGGCGACTGACCGGGCGTATCGCATCGGCCAGGAGAAGCCGGTGTTCGTCTACAAGATGATTGCCCGTGGCACGGTGGAGGAGAAGATTCAGCACCTGCAAAAGGAAAAATCCGACCTGGCGGCGGGCGTGCTGGATGGGCGCAAGACTGGCGACTGGAAGTTGCAGAGCGATGATATTGAAGCGTTGTTTGCGCCGTTGCCGGATAAGCTGGAGAAGCGCTGAATCTGCGGCGCATGTTAGATCGCCTTCGTCGGAACGCCGCCCGGAGCAAGCCACGCTCCCACAGAGTTCACACCAATCCTGTGGGAGCGTGGCTTGCCCGCGAAGGGCTCACCTCGATCTCACTGAAGGCATCAGGACTTGAGATTTGGCAAGGGCGCAAACAGCGCCTCAATATCACTCTGCTCAAGCTTCCAGCCGCCAGTCGTTCCACCTTCAAGCACCGCCCCGGCCAGCGCAGCCTTCTCCAGCTGCAGCGCCTGTATTTTTTCTTCCACCGTGCCACGGGCTATCAACTTGTAGACGAACACGGGTTTGTTTTGCCCGATCCTGTAGGCCCGGTCAGTCGCCTGGTTTTCGACCGCCGGGTTCCACCAGGGATCGAAATGGATGACCGTATCCGCAGCCGTCAGGTTCAGACCTGTGCCGCCAGCCTTCAAACTGATCAGAAACAGCGGCACTTTACCGCTCTGAAAATCCTTGACCGGTGCGCGCCGATCCGTCGTCTCACCCGTCAACAACGAGTAACCCAAACCACGTTGCTGCAACTCTTCCTCAATCAATGCGAGCATCGAAGTGAACTGTGAAAACAACAAAACCTTTCGGCCTTCGCTGAGCAGCTCTTCCAGCATCTCCATCAAGCTGACCAGTTTCCCGCTACCAGAACGAAGGGCCTTGGCGGTGAGCGGTGTTTTGATCAGCCGCAGATCGCAGCACACCTGACGCAACTTGAGCAGTGCGTCGAGGATGATGATTTGACTGCGCCCGACACCACTGCGGGCAATTTCGTCACGCACCTTCTTGTCCATCGCCACGCGCACGGTTTCATACACATCCCGTTGTCCATCGCTGAGATCAACCCAATGCACAATCTCGGTTTTCGGCGGTAACTCGGTCGCCACCTGATCTTTCTTGCGTCGTAGCAGGAAGGGCTTGATCCGGGCCGTCAGGTGTTGCATCCGCTCGGTGTTACCGTGCTTTTCGATCGGTGTGCGGTAGTCGCGGTTGAAGGTTTTGCTGTCGCCAAGCCAGCCGGGCAGCAAAAAGTGAAATTGCGACCACAACTCGCCGAGGTGGTTTTCCAGCGGGGTGCCGGACAGGCACAATCGCTGGCGCGCCTGCAGGTCGCGGGCGGCTTGAGCAGCTTTGCTGACCGGGTTCTTGATGTTCTGCGCCTCATCGAGAATCAGCACACTCCATACCTGGGGCTGCAATACCGCCAGGTCCCGAGGCAGCAATGCGTAGGTGGTCAATACCAAGTCGTATTCGGCAAGGCTGGCAAAGTCTTTTTGCCGTGTGGCGCCATGCAGCGCCAGTACCTTGAGCTGCGGAGCAAAGCGCAGCGATTCGTCGAGCCAGTTGGGGATCAGGCTGGTGGGCATCACCGCAAGTGCCGGACGATCAAGCCGCCCGGCCTGCTTTTCCGTTAGCAGATGAGCCAGGGTTTGCAGGGTTTTCCCCAAGCCCATGTCGTCGCCGAGGATGCCGCCGACCTCCAGTTCGCGAAGGGTTTGCATCCAGTTCAGCCCTTCAAGCTGATACGGCCGCAGTGTTGCATTCAAACCCTCGGGCGCCGATACAAGAGTATGGTTCGACTCACGCAGACGCTTTGCAAAACTGCGCAGTCGTTCACCGCCCTGCCAAATGAGCGGGACGCCTTCCAGCGCACTGAGGCGCGCGGCATCCGGCAAATTCAAACGCAATGAATCACCTTGATGCGTCCCCAGGTACAACTCGCCCAGGGTGATCATCAGCGGTTTGATCCGACCATAGGGCAACGCGACTTTGCCATGGGGTTTGGCACCGAAACGCCCATCACCCAGTCCAATCAGCAACAGTTCATCATCGTTGCGCTGGGCCAGGCTTGCGGGTTCCATCAACTGTGGCTGGCTACGCAGCAAATGCAGCAATATCGGCAGCAGGCTGTGACGTTCGCCGTTGACGACGATACCCAGCTGCAGATCGAACCACTGGTGCCCCGATTCTTCCTCGACTTGCGCATACCACTCTTCGACAGGCTGCAAGTTGAAGTGAAAGTTATCGCTGATATCGATCAGCCAGTTTTTCTCCCTCAGCGCCGGTACTCCGCCCTGCGCAAAGGCAAGCCAGGCTGCGTCATCCGCCAGGGTGAACATTTCGCCGGGACGGTCCAGGCTGCTTTTGCGCGTGGCCTTTTTAAAACCGTGTTTTTGCAGGGCCTGACGCAGGGCTTTCTCCGCGGAGGGATTGCGCTGTATACGCTGGGTTTCAGTCCCGGAAAGGATTAACACTTCCGGGTTTCTGTCCGACGTCGGATGGCCGTTGTAGGTGAACGCCAATGCGGCGCGATGCTCTGGCTCATGCTGCCAGCGGACGTAACGCTTGCCGCTGGCGAGTGTCAGGTGAGCCTGAGGGAAAACGCCGTCAATAACCCGCTCCGTCAGTGTGTGAGGCGGCGGTGCAACTTGAGTCGCCGCCCTCATCCGATGACTGAACTGCATTGCCTGACGCGCCGGAATATCCGGGACCAACGACAGGTGACACGCCAGTTTTTCATCCATCGCGCTGAACAGTGGCCCTACTTTCAGCCGCTCGCGATCCAGATAGTACAAGGGCTCCAGGGCCAGAATCGTTTCCACTGGGGCTGCGTCACTGCCCCATTGCGGGCGAAAACTGCCATTGGCTTGTTCGGCCCATGCAAATTGACCCGTTCTTCTCATTCCCGGCGTCAAGGGTTGTGGCTGTTCGAGATCGAGGAAAAGGCGCGAGGTTCGCAACAGCATTTCGATGAGTTCGGCGCCACTGCTGCCTTCCAGGGGGTAGCCGGAGTAAAAGGCGTGGTGGGAGTGAACGGCGACTAACAGCCTGGCGATTCGAAGGTCGAGCTCGGTCAGGTAACCGGGTTGGCGTATCAGCGTGTCCGACAGCGAGTACATCGACTTGATGTCTTGCAAACGGCCGTCCTTGAGCTGACGCGCCTTGAAAATCTCTAGCGTCCATTTCCCGGCGGTGGGCGTGGCCCTGAGTTTGTAAAACAGGCGCGTACTCGTCACCTGCGACGGTTCATCGGGGGGATTGCTTGCGGATGGAATACCGGCGAGCCAGCGCTCCAGCTCACGACTCAAGTGAACCTGGACGGCACTTTCAGGCGCTTTAACAGAATGATCCTGCAGGTGATAGATGACCGCAGCACAGTGCTTGCAGTTGAACATGACAGGACAGGAGCAAATGCATTGCAGCCGCTCTTGCCCACGCAGATCCTCAGTCAGCTCAATGACTTGCTCGTACGCCTGCATCTCGGAGCCGACGCACGTTGCGATAATCATCACGTCATCGATTTGCCGGATGTTTATCCGATCCTCATCCGCATATCTGCGAGCCTTTTCCAGAGCGCGATGACTGAACACCTCTGCCCAAGGTAGCGCATGAAGTTGCTCAATTATTGTGGTCATGAAATCAACGCCGCTTAAAACCCAGTGAATCGTGAAGCAGCCAGGTACTTCATCCGACCGCAGAAACTCAACCCGCCAACACCCGCGCCAACGTCGACTTGACCTTCCCCATCCCGTCATGCAACGCCTGCTCGATCTCGGCCATGGTGATCACCGCGGTGGATTTGCCTGCTGCCGGGTTCACCACCAGCGCCAGACACGCATACTCCAGCTCCAGCTCACGGGCCAATGCCGCTTCCGGCATCCCGGTCATGCCAACGATGTCGCAGCCATCACGTTCCAGCTTCGCGATTTCTGCGACGGTTTCCAGACGTGGACCCTGAGTGCAGGCGTAAACGCCCTGACTGCTGTAATCGACGCCTTCAGCCGCCAGCGCGGCGATCAATTGCTGACGTAACGTCTCGCTGTAGGGAAAGCTGAAGTCGATGTGGGTCACGTATTCCAGGTCATCGGCGAAATAGGTGTGTTCGCGACCGCTGGTGTAGTCGATCAGTTGATGCGGCACGCAGAAGTGTCCAGTGCCCATCGCGGCATGGATTCCGCCCACGGCGTTGACAGCGAGGATCGCTTCGGCGCCGGCCTGCTTCAGCGCCCAGAGGTTGGCGCGGTAGTTCACCTGATGCGGCGGAAAACGGTGCGGGTGACCGTGACGGGCGAGGAACAGCACTTCCTTGCCGGCGTATTCACCGATCTGCACGTCGGCCGAAGGCGGGCCATAGGGCGTATCCACCGCCAGTGACTGACGAATGCTCAGACCTTCGAGTTGAGTCAGGCCGGTGCCACCGATAATCGCGTAAACCGTCATAACGAAAAGTCCTTATTCAATCAGTTGAGCTTCTTTAAGCGCGCCTACAGCTGCAAGCCAGCGAGGGTCTTGGCGATATTCGATGTTGGCGTACGACTGGCCGCGCATCCGCGCGATGCGCTCGGATGGTTTGACCTTCAGACGTTGGGCGGCGCTCAGGGCCAGTTCCGCAGCAGCACGGTCGTTGCACACCAGGCCCATGTCGCAACCAGCGGTCAGTGCAGCTTCGATACGGCTGGCCGCATCGCCCACCACGTGGGCGCCGGCCATGGACAGGTCGTCGCTGAAGATCACGCCATCGAATTGCAGCTCGCCGCGCAGGATGTCCTGCAACCAGCGGCGGGAAAAGCCGGCGGGCTGGGAATCGACTTGCGGGTAGATAACGTGGGCCGGCATGACGGCGGCCAGCTGCTTGCTCAATTTGGCGAACGGCACCAGGTCGTTGGCGCGGATTTCGTCGAGGCTGCGCTCATCGTTCGGGATCGCGACGTGGGAATCCGCCTCGGCCCAACCGTGACCGGGGAAATGCTTGCCGGTGGCGGCCATGCCGGCGCTGTTCATGCCGCGTATGAATGCACCGGCGAGCAGCGCTGCGCGCTCTGGGTCACCTTCAAACGAACGGGTACCGACGACGGCGCTGCGCTGGTAATCCAGGTCCAGCACCGGGGCGAAGCTCAGATCGAGGCCGACGGCCAGCACTTCGGTGGCCATGATCCAGCCGCATTGCTCGGCCAGGTACTCGGCGTTCGGGTTGTCAGCGATGGCGCGCATGGCCGGCAATCGCACGAAGCCTTGGCGCAGACGCTGAACGCGACCGCCCTCCTGGTCCACCGCCAGCAGCAGATCGGGACGAATGGCGCGGATCGCGGCGCTCAGCTCGCGCACCTGGCGCGGGTTTTCGATGTTACGGGCGAAAATGATCAGGCCGCCCACTTCGGGCTGACGCAACAATTGGCGATCTTCGGCCGTCAGCCAGGTACCGGCGACGTCCACCATCAACGAGCCTTGCAGGCCAGCAGTCATAGAGATTCCTTGATAACGAAAAAACCGGCTCGCGTGAATGCGCCGCCTTGGGCGATGCCCGGCAGGTCGGCGATATCAATGGGGAGCGGGTTCAGAACGAGAGTCGGCATGGGCGGCTAGCTTAGCGGATGTCAGCCGCCGCGCCCACCCGTGCGGTGTTAAACCTTGGCGGCAGCCGGGGCCGACTTGCTGCGCGGACGCAGCTGCGCGGTAGCCATGGCCGCGTCGGTGACGCCGGTTTCGGCCCGCATGCCCGCGGCCAGGAACGGCACCATCAGGCGCATCACTTGTTCAATGGACGTGTTGACGCCGAAATCGGTCTCGGCAATGGCCCGCAACGCCTTGATCCCCGACATGCTGAACGCTGCGGCACCGAGCATGAAGTGCACGCGCCAGAACAACTCGATCGGCGGAATGCGCGGCGCGGCTTCGTTGACGAGCATCATGTAGCGACGGAACACTTTGCCGTACATGTCTTCCAGATAACGACGCAGGTGGCCCTGACTCTGACTGAACGCCAGCCCCAGCAACCGCATGAAGATAGATAGATCGTTGCCGCTGCGAGGCTGCACGACGAGAGCCTGCTCAACAAGAATTTCGAGCAACTCTTCAAGGGTCGGCTTGTTTTCAGGCTTGGACTGACGCCGCTCCAGCTCTTTATCAAGGCTCAGGCAAAACGGCCCGAGAAAGCGCGAGAAGACAGCCTGGATCAGCGCCTTCTTCGAACCGAAGTGATAATTGACCGCCGCCAGATTGACCCCAGCCTTGCTGGTGATCAGACGCAACGAGGTTTCAGCGAAACCTTTTTCCGCGAACAACTGCTCGGCAGCATCAAGAATGCGTTCAACGGTTTCCGACTGGGCCATGGCTACTCCGCCTGACAAACACTTGTTTGAAACATACGTTTCAGCCTGTGCATTGTCAAGCTTGCCGGTTCGTTTTGGGAATGGTCGGTCAGCTATTTAACCATACAACGGCGAGGCTTTAATCAGCAGGCTGATTGACCGTCCAGCGGCGGGCGAAAAAAGGGGCATTGCCAAGACCGTTTCACTGTATATAATCCCAGTCACTGTATAAAAAGACAGAGCGATCAATATGCTAAAGCTGACGCCACGCCAAGCAGAGATTCTGGCCTTCATCAAACGCTGCCTCGAAGACAACGGCTACCCGCCGACCCGTGCGGAAATCGCTCAGGAACTGGGTTTCAAGTCGCCCAACGCGGCGGAAGAACACCTCAAGGCGCTGGCCCGCAAAGGTGCGATCGAGATGACCCCGGGCGCTTCCCGCGGCATTCGCATCCCGGGCTTCGAAGCCAAGGCCGACGATTCCACCTTGCCGATCATTGGCCGAGTGGCTGCCGGAGCGCCGATTCTGGCTCAGCAGCACATCGAGGAGTCCTGCAACATCAACCCTGCCTTCTTCCATCCGCGCGCTGACTATCTGCTGCGCGTTCATGGCATGAGCATGAAGGACGTCGGCATTTTCGACGGAGACCTGCTGGCCGTCCACACCACCCGGGAAGCCCGCAACGGCCAGATCGTCGTGGCGCGGATCGGTGACGAAGTGACCGTCAAGCGCTTCAAGCGCGATGGCAGCAAGGTTTGGTTGCTTGCCGAAAACCCTGAATTCGCCCCTATCGAAGTAAACCTGAAAGATCAGGAACTGGTGATCGAAGGCTTGAGTGTTGGCGTCATTCGCCGCTAAAGGAGGCTTTATGCAGTTCCCACACACATCACAGCAAGCCCAACTGCCGTTGTTCGAGGCATTCATGGTGCAACCGATGGCGCCGATCCTGAAAGACGTGGTCGAGTCGCCCTGGAGCGCCGAACCCGAAGTCTTCAGCGAGCTTTCACTGCGTGGTGCGGCCGGGAACTGCCTGAACCTATTGGCGCCGATTCTCCGGGAACTGAGTCAGGATCAGGACGCGCGGTGGCTGACACTGATCGCCCCGCCCGCCAGCCTGACTCAGGCGTGGTTGCGAGACGCTGGCCTTAACCGCGAACGCATCCTGCTGCTGCAACCTCGTGGAACCCAGAGCGCTCAGCAGCTGACCTGCGAAGCCTTGCGCCTGGGCCGTAGCCACACGGTTGTCAGTTGGCTCAATCCCTTGAACACAAATTCGCGGCAGCAGTTGATCAGCGCAGCCCGTACCGGGGATGCGCAGAGCCTGAATATTCGCTTGGGTTGAGGTGTAAACAATGCGCGCATGAATAGCGCGGGGCTTCTCAAAGGATAGAGAAGCCGGTTCGTAGCCGGATCAGCAGAAAGCGACGAAGGGGATCAGTGGAGGACCCGCGAACTCTCATCGGTATTGAATTCGCCTTCAACCAGGCGCCCTGCCATCTGAACACCGACGCTCAACATCGCCTTGGCGACTTCCACGTGCTGGCCCTGCAGGAAAGCCTTGGCATCCTCGGAGAAATCCAAAGTAACCAGAGAACCCTCGTCCTCGGCCCTGCGCAGCTCGATTCGGCCGTCTGGTAACTCGACAATTTCTAGAAAGGACGTTGGCATAAAGGTCTGTTCTCCACGAAAGGCGGGGATTATATAGGCATCGGCCAGGCTTCGCTCGGTAACTTGACCAGCAGCGCTTTTAATCGCACCGCCGGGTCTCAGTCGATCAGCACTCGTTCAAGCCTTCGCGAAACCTGATTGCGAGCGCTTTCAAATTCTGACGCCAGCTCTCCAGCTCTTCGCGACTCAATTCCTCAGGCACCTCTTCTTCATCCAGGTTAACCGCCAGGATGAGCGGCTGAGTCACGTCACCCTTGGGCTTGTGCGGAGCGCGAGGCGGTTGAAACATCGCCGCGTGAGCAGCCAGCAGCTTGGCGAGCCAGGTTTCCCGATTCTGAGCCAACTCGACCAACTCAGCCATCTCTGGAATGGCGATGGCTTCCAGCACTTCGCGAGTCAGCAGCATCTCAGCCCGAGGTGCATTGGCCTGAGGCAAACGGTAGAAGCCGGCAATTTCATGGCACAGCCCCAGCAACGCACCGTACAGGTGGAATAACGCCGACTCGCGCCCTGCCTGAATCAGCGCCAGGGAATTCATCGCCCGCCCCTCTTCGGCTCTGGCGAGCGCTTCAAGCGACAGGCCGGCGAAATAAATCTTCTGATTGGTACGGGTATAGAGTTCGTGGGCCATGACGGCAGCCTCCACAACGAAATAATTGCTTAACGCAGGTCAGACAGTGTCGTGGATCAGCCGATCTGACCGCAAGCACAAAACAAAAAGGCCGCATGAAAACCCGAGGGTTGTCATGCGGCCTTTTGTGTACAGCCTTTTTTTACGCTTTGGCTGCCGGACGCTTGTCTTCAACCGTCCATTTGCCGCCGTCGTAGTACGCTTTCCAGCCAGTCGGCTTACCGTCGACTTCAGTTTGCACGTACTGCTCTTTGGTCTTGCGGCTGTAACGGATGACAGCAGGCAGGCCGTCCGGATCTTTCTTCGGTGCTTCACAGAGGAAGTGGTACTTCGGATCGATCTCATCCTTGTGCGGCACAATTTCGATGACCAGCGGAGCACGCGTCTCGCGGTTTTTCGGGAATTGGCTGGCCGCCAGGAACAGGCCGGAAGCGCCGTCACGCAGAATGTAGGTGTCGTTGACCTTTTCGCATTTCAGCTCAGGCATCTTCACCGGGTCCATCTTCGGCGGTGCCGCATCACCGCTTTTCAGCAACTTGCGGGTGTTCTTGCACGTTGCGTTGGTGCAACCGAAGAACTTGCCGAAACGGCCGGTCTTGAGCTGCATCTCGCTGCCACACTTGTCGCATTCCAGGCTTGGACCTTCGTAGCCCTTGATGCGATAGGTGCCCTCTTCGATTTCATAACCAGCGCAATCCGGGTTGTTACCGCAGATGTGCAGCTTGCGTTTCTCATCGAGCAGGTAAGCGTCCATCGCCGTGCTGCAGATCGGGCAGCGGTGCTTGCCGCGCAGCACCAGGGATTCCGACTCACCCTCGTCGTCCGCCGCGATTTCGTCGCCCGGCACCAGGTTGACAGTGGCCTTGCAGCGTTCTTTCGGCGGCAGGCTGTAACCCGAGCAACCCAGGAACACGCCGGTCGATGCGGTACGAATCTGCATCGGACGACCGCACAACACGCACGGAATGTCAGTCATCACCGGCTGGTTGGCGCGCATGCCGCCTTCGGCGCTTTCGGCTACTTCGAGCTTCTTCTTGAAGTCGCCGTAGAACTCGTCGAGCACGTTTTTCCAGTCGCGTTCGCCCTGGGCCACGTCATCGAGGTTCTCTTCCATGCCGGCGGTGAAGCCGTAGTCCATGAGATTGGAGAAGCTCTCGGCCAGACGCTCTGTAACGATGTCGCCCATCTTTTCCGAATAGAAACGACGGTTGTGCAGCGCAACGTAGCCACGGTCCTGGATAGTCGAAATGATCGCCGCGTAGGTCGAAGGACGACCGATACCGCGTTTTTCCATTTCTTTAACCAGGCTCGCTTCCGAGTAACGCGCAGGTGGCTTGGTGAAGTGCTGGGTCGGATCAAGCTTGATCAGCTTCATCGCGTCGCCCTGGGCCATGTCCGGCAGCACGTCGTCATCGCCTGGCTTGGCGATTTGCGGCATGACGCGGGTGTAACCGTCGAACTTCAGGATGCGGCCCTTGGCGCGCAGCTCGAAATCGCGGGCACCGACGGTGACCGTGGTCGACAGGTATTGGGCCGGCAGCATCTGGCAAGCGAGGAACTGGCGCCAGATCAGCTCGTAGAGCCGCTCTGCATCACGCTCCATGCCCGACAGCTTGCTTGGCTCGGTGTTGGCGTCAGACGGACGAATCGCTTCGTGAGCCTCTTGTGCGCCTTCCTTGCTGCTGTAGACATTCGGGTTTTCCGGCAGGTACTTCTTGCCGAATTCGCCTTCAATATAAGTGCGCGCCATCGTCACGGCATCAGCCGACAGGTTGGTGGAGTCGGTACGCATATATGTGATGTAGCCGGCTTCGTACAAACGCTGGGCCATCATCATGGTTTTCTTCACGCCGAAGCCCAGGCGGTTACTGGCAGCCTGTTGCAGGGTGGAGGTGATGAACGGTGCCGATGGCTTGCTGCTGGTCGGTTTGTCTTCGCGCTTGACGATGCTGTAGCTGGAAGCCTTGAGCTTCTCCAGCGCGGCCATGGCCTGGGCTTCGTTGAGCGGCTTGAAGGCCTCGCCTTTCTCGCGAGCCACGTCGAAGCGCACGGTCGCGCCCTTGGCGGTGCCGAGGTCAGCGTGGACTTCCCAGTATTCTTCCGGGTTGAAGGCGCGGATTTCACGTTCACGCTCGACCACCAGCTTCACGGCAACCGATTGCACGCGACCGGCGGACAGGCCACGGGCAACTTTGGCCCACAGCAGTGGCGAAACCATGTAACCCACGACGCGGTCGAGGAAACGACGCGCCTGCTGTGCGTTTACACGATCGATGTCCAGCTCGCCCGGCTTGGAAAAGGCTTCCTGAATCGCCTTCTTGGTGATTTCGTTGAACACCACGCGCTTGTAGCGGCTGTCGTCACCACCAATGGCTTCGCGCAGGTGCCAGGCAATGGCTTCCCCCTCGCGATCCAAGTCGGTTGCGAGATAGATGGTGTCAGCATCTTTGGCGAGCCGGCGCAGCTCTTCGATGACCTTTTCTTTGCCCGGGAGGATCTCGTACTTGGCTTTCCAGCCATGATCGGGATCGACACCCATGCGCGAGACCAGCTGCTTGCGCGCCTTCTCTTTCGGCGTGAGCACCGGACCTTCACCCGCGGCGGCCTTGCCGCGCTTGGCGGCTGGCTCTTTGCTGGCGCTAGCCGAACCGCTGGTGGGCAGGTCTCGGATATGGCCGATACTCGACTTCACCACGTATTGGTTACCCAGATACTTGTTGATGGTCTTGGCCTTAGCCGGGGATTCCACAATGACCAGCGATTTGCCCATGGATCAGAAAATTCCTGAATTCTAGAAGTGAAAGGCGGTTGGCGCCTGACGCGGCACCGCTATATATAGTGGCTACAAGGTGAGGTCAAGCGCAGGGTCTTGCGCGCACTCAGCTTATGGCTTGGAAAAAAGGCTCGGTTCGGCTTGCACCAAAGCAAAGCGCGGCACCTGTTCGCCGTCAACCTCGACCGACTCCAGGAACATGCTCAAGGGACGTACCCAAAAGCCGTAATCGCCATACAGGGCTTGGTAGAAGACCACTTCTTCTTCGGTTTCCGAATGCCGCGCGATGCTGAATACGCGGTACTGCGGACCTTTGTAATGCTGGTAGAGCCCAGGTTGTATCGGCATGGTTTGGCCCTCACTCAAATCTTTTAAAAATAAAAACAAAAAATAAATTCAGAAAAACAAAAACCGGGGCACTTGGCCCCGGCTTCCATCAGCGAAACGCTTAAACGCGTTCGAAGACGGTGGAGATGCCTTGGCCGAGACCAATGCACATGGTGGCTACCCCGAAGGTGCCGCCATTCTGCTTCATCACGTTCAGCAAAGTGCCGGAGATACGGGCACCGGAGCAACCGAACGGGTGACCCAGGGCGATCGCGCCGCCGTGCAGGTTAACCTTCTCGTTCATCTTGTCGAGCACTTTCAGATCTTTCAGCACTGGCAGGGCCTGTGCGGCGAAAGCTTCGTTGAGCTCGAAGAAGTCGATATCGTTAATGCCAAGGCCCGCACGCTTCAGTGCTTTCTGAGTGGCCGGTACTGGACCATAGCCCATGATTGCCGGGTCCACACCTGCCACTGCCATCGAGCGGATAACCGCCATCGGCTGGATGCCCAGGTCCTGTGCACGTTGCGCCGACATCACGATCATGCACGAAGCACCGTCAGTGATCTGCGACGAAGTACCGGCCGTTACGGTGCCGCCCTTCGGGTTAAACGCTGGCTTCAGTGCTGCCAGGCTTTCCAGGGTGGTTTCCGGACGAATGGTTTCGTCGTAGTCGAACAGTTTCAGGAAACCGTTCTCGTCGTAGCCCTGCATCGGGATGATTTCGTCTTTGAACTTGCCTTCCAGGGTCGCCTTGTGAGCGAGCTGGTGGGAGCGCACGCCGAAAGCGTCCTGTTGTTCGCGAGTGATGCCGTGCATTTTGCCCAGCATTTCAGCGGTCAGGCCCATCATGCCCGAGGCTTTCGCCGCATACAGCGACATGTGCGGGTTCGGATCGACACCGTGCATCATGCTCACGTGGCCCATGTGCTCGACGCCGCCGACGACGAACACGTCACCGTTGCCGGTCATGATCGCCTGTGCGGCAGTGTGCAGCGCGCTCATCGACGAACCGCACAGACGGCTGACGGTCTGGCCGGCGGCAGTGTGCGGGATCTGCGTCATCAAGGAAGCCATGCGGGCGATGTTCCAGCCCTGCTCCAGGGTCTGGTTTACACAGCCCCAGATCACGTCTTCGACTTCGCTCGGGTCAACCTTGACGTTGCGCTCCAGCAATTTGCTGATCAGGTGCGCCGACATGTCTTCGGCGCGGGTGTTGCGGTGCATGCCGCCCTTGGAGCGGCCCATCGGAGTACGACCGAAGTCGACAATCACGACGTCTCTTGGATTCAAGCTCATAAAATTTCACTCTCGCTCAAAAGTTGGGACGCTTAACCGAAGAACCGTTGGCCGGTTTTGGCCATTTCACGCAGTTTTGCGGTCGGGTGGTACAGCGCGCCCAAATCAGCGTATTGGTCAGCCAGGGCAACGAACTCGGCAACACCGATCGAATCGATGTAGCGCAGCGCACCGCCACGGAATGGAGGGAAACCAATACCGTAGACCAGACCCATGTCGGCTTCGGCGGCGGTTTCGACAATGCCGTCTTCCAGGCAACGCACGGTTTCCAGGCACAGCGGGATCATCATCCAGTTGATGATGTCTTCGTCAGTGACTTCGCGCTGCTCGTAAACGATCGGCTTGAGCACTTCCAGCACCGACGGATCGGCCACTTTCTTCTGCTTGCCGCGCTTGTCGGTCTCGTAAGCGTAGAAACCCTTGCCGTTTTTCTGGCCCAGGCGCTTGGCTTCGTAGAGTACGTCGATAGCCGAACGGCGATCGTCTTTCATGCGGTCCGGGAAACCTTCAGCCATTACGTCACGACCGTGGTGGCCGGTGTCGATGCCGACCACGTCCATCAGGTATGCCGGGCCCATTGGCCAGCCGAATTTTTCCATGATCTTGTCGATACGGACGAAGTCCACACCGGCGCTGACCAGCCTGGCGAAACCGCCGAAGTACGGGAACAGGACGCGGTTGACCAGGAAGCCCGGGCAGTCGTTGACGACGATCGGGTTCTTGCCCATTTTCTTGGCGTAGGCAACGGTGGTGGCAACGGCCAGCTCGCTGGACTTCTCGCCACGAATCACTTCAACCAAAGGCATCATGTGCACCGGGTTGAAGAAGTGCATGCCGACGAAGTTTTCCGGACGCTTGAGGGCTTTGGCCAGCAAGGTGATGGAAATGGTCGAGGTGTTGGACGCGAGGATGGTGTCCTCTTTGACCTTGTCTTCGACTTCGGCCAGAACGGCTTGCTTGACCTTCGGGTTCTCGACAACAGCTTCAACGACCAGGTCAACGTGACCGAAATCACCGTAGGACAGGGTCGGACGAATGCCGTTAAGCACTTCAGCCATTTTCGCCGGGGTCATGCGGCCTTTATCAACGCGGCCGACCAGCAGCTTGGCGGCTTCAGCCAGACCCTGCTCGATACCGTGCTCGTTGATGTCCTTCATCAGGATCGGCGTGCCTTTGGAAGCCGACTGATAAGCGATACCGCCACCCATGATGCCGGCGCCCAATACAGCAGCCTGCTTCACGTCTTTGGCGATTTCGTCGTAGGCCTTGGCCTTTTTCTTCAGCTCCTGATCGTTCAGGAACAGACCGATCAAGCTCTGCGCGGCAGAGGTCTTGGCCAGTTTGACGAAACCGGCGGCTTCGACTTCCAGCGCCTTGTCACGACCGAAGTTCGCGGCTTTCTGGATGGTCTTGATCGCTTCAACCGGTGCCGGGTAGTTCGGACCCGCTTGACCTGCCACGAAACCTTTGGCGGTTTCGAAAGCCATCATTTGTTCGATCGCGTTCAGTTTCAGCTTTTCCAGCTTCGGCTGACGCTTGGCCTTGTAGTCAAACTCGCCGGAAATGGCGCGCTTGATCAGCTCCAGGGCCGCTTCCTGCAATTTCTCAGGAGCAACCACGGCATCGACGGCGCCGACTTTCAGCGCGTCTTCAGGACGGTTTTCCTTGCCGGCGGCAATCCACTCGATGGCGTTGTCGGCACCGATCAGGCGCGGCAGACGCACGGTACCGCCGAAACCTGGGTAGATGCCCAGTTTGACTTCCGGCAGACCGATCTTGGCCTTGGTGGACATGACGCGGTAGTCCGCCGCCAGGCACATTTCCAGACCGCCACCCAGAGCGATGCCGTTGATCGCGGCGACAGTCGGGACGTTGAGGTCTTCGAAATCGCTGAAAATCTTGTTGGCTTCCAGGTTGCCAGCAACAAGCTCTGCATCCGGCAGCTTGAAGTTCTCGACAAATTCGGTGATGTCGGCGCCGACGATGAAGACGTCCTTGCCACTGCTGACGATCACACCCTTGATCGAAGCATCTGCCTTGATGGTGTCTACGGCCTGACGCAGTTCGTTCAGGGTTAGACGGTTGAACTTGTTAACGGACTCACCCTTGAGGTCGAATTTCAGTTCGACGATGCCACTTTCAAGAGCCTTAACCGTGATGGCTTTACCTTCGTAAATCATCAACTGATCTCCACGATATGGAAGCTGAACAGTACACGTCGGACGCAGGCGAATGGCTTGGCAGGACGCTTATCGTCGATGCTAACGCCAATCCACCCGGCACACCCGCCAACGCGATAGTCGGGATTCTGTAGGAGCGGTCTGAAATACAAACGCTCAATTCATACGCCCGTTTGATTTGGGTACGCCACCTTCACGGAATTTCCGACAATTGTCAATCGCCCAAAATACGGGTGGAAACGCGACTTTGCGGTCACTTCCGTACTGCGAAGATCTTCAACACGCATCTGCATGTGAGTCCATTCATAGGATCAATAGTTAGAAAAGTCGCCCTAATTCGCTGCAGCCTTTGTTTAACAGGCTACGCTGGCGGGAACTTGAGAAAAAAATATGAACACTTTTGGCGAACGCCCGGCGTAAGATCTGCGGCACAAAGAATTACCGGCCTGCCTGGCCAACCCCAGCCCGATGATGATGTCGGGCTTTTTATTGCCTGTCTGTCGGAGGTTTCGCGCCATTGCAGCGCGAAATGTCCGTGAATCATGCCAGCGCTTTCAGCACCGCATCGATGTCCTGCAAAACCGTCGCCTCGCCCTTCTCGCCCCAATACAGGGTGATCATCTGCTTGTCCGCCTCAACCTTGTAGACGTTGGCCGGCAATTTTTCGAAATGATTGAGCAGCACTCGATCTTCGCAAACTTCCTGCCACTGGTTCACCCAAACACCCGGCGACTTTTGCCAGTAACTCCAGCACGCGGGCTGATTGCCACGGCGCGGCCGATGGTACTGGGCGCAAGGGCTCGGCGGCTCCTGACTCAGCCAGTGCGGCCACTCCTGGGGCGCAAGCTGCATGGCCAGCCCGATACGGCGCGCCTCCATGCGCAAGGCCATGCGCCCGCTCTGTCCACGGGACGGCCGCAACCACGCCAGCGGACTCAGTACCACCAGCAAGATTGACACCACTATCCAGACCGTCATATCTGTACTCCCGATTCTTGATGAGCGCTTTGAGTCACTTTGGAACCAATGCGCTTGAAACCAGCCATACTTACCAATATTGCAATCCTCAGGAGGAGCACCTCATGCCCTACAACCACATTCTGGTCGCTGTAGATCTAACCGAAGAGTGCGACCCTGTAATCCACCGCGCTCGCGAGCTGTCGGTGAGCAACGGAGCGAAATTATCCCTGGTCCACATCGTCGAGCCGATGGCCATGGCCTTTGGCGGCGACGTCCCCATGGACCTGTCACAACTGCAACAGCAGCAGTTCGATCAGGCCAAGGAACGCCTGGACCGACTGATCGTGAAGTATCCGGAGCTCTCCAAAGAATACAGTCACCTGACCTACGGCCAGCCACGCCAGGAGATCCACCACCTGGCCAAGGAACAGACCTGCGACCTGATCGTGGTAGGCAGCCATGGCCGCCACGGCCTGGCACTGCTGCTGGGCTCGACGGCCAATGACGTGCTGCACGGTGCGCCGTGTGATGTGCTGGCGGTGCGCCTGCAAAACAAGAGCTGACAACACTTTTCCAATGTGGGAGTGAGCCTGCTCGCGATTACGATGTAACAGTCGACAATTTGTTGAATGTTCAACCGCAATCGCGAGCAGGCTCGCTCCCACAGGGGCTTTGCGACAACTCCGGATTGCATTCCATACGAAAAGCCCGGCGCTCATCACTGAACGCCGGGCTTTTTTATTGCAGGATCAATCAGGCATCCAGCTCGGCCCAACGCTCGACCATCACGTCGTGCTCAGCCTGCAACTGCTCAAGCTGAGCGATCACGGCAGCGGTCTCGGCCGCAGGACGCTGATAGAAACCGGCATCGGCCATTTGGGCCTCAACGGCAGCGATCTGCTGCTCCATGGCTTCGATCTGAGCCGGCAACATCTCCAGCTCACGCTGCAACTTGTAGCTGAGCTTCTTCTTCGCCACTGGTGCTTCGACCGCCACAGCAACCGGCGCCGCTTCGGCCGTCACAACTGCCGAAGTCAGGTCGGCTTTGCCGGACTTGCTCTCGGTCACGCCCAGCAGGCGCGGCGAGCCGCCCTGACGCAGCCAGTCCTGGTAACCACCAACGTACTCACGAACCTTGCCTTCACCTTCGAAGACCAGGGTGCTGGTGACCACGTTGTCGAGGAATGCCCGGTCGTGACTGACCATCAGCACGGTGCCGTTGAAGGTCAGCAAGACCTCTTCCAACAGCTCGAGGGTTTCCACGTCGAGGTCGTTGGTCGGTTCGTCGAGGACCAGCAGGTTCGCCGGTTTGCTGAACAGTTTGGCCAGCAGCAGACGCGCACGCTCACCACCCGACAGCGCCTTCACTGGCGTGCGGGCACGCTGCGGGCTGAACAGGAAGTCGCCGAGGTAGCTCAACACGTGACGGCTCTGACCATCGATATCGATGAAGTCGCGACCTTCGGCCACGTTGTCGATCACCGTCTTTTCCAGGTCCAGTTGATGGCGCAACTGGTCGAAGTAAGCCACGTCGATGCGCGTCCCCTCTTCCACTGTGCCGCTGGTTGGTTGCAAACCGCTGAGCATCAGCTTGAGCAGTGTGGTTTTACCGGTACCGTTGGCGCCAAGCAGACCGATACGGTCGCCGCGCGTCAGGACCATCGAGAAATCCTTGATCAGGAACGGGCCACCCGGATGCGCGAAACTCACGTTCTCGAGGACCATCACCTGCTTGCCGGATTTGTCAGCGGTATCCAGCTGAATGTTGGCCTTGCCGGTGCGCTCGCGACGTTCGCTGCGCTCGACGCGCAGGGCTTTCAATGCACGTACGCGGCCTTCATTACGGGTGCGACGGGCCTTGATGCCCTGGCGGATCCAGACTTCTTCCTGGGCCAGCTTTTTGTCGAACAGCGCGTTGGCCGTTTCTTCAGCGGCCAGGGAGGCTTCCTTGTGCACGAGGAAACTGGCGTAGTCGCCGTTCCAGTCGATCAGGCCGCCGCGATCCAGTTCCAGAATGCGGGTCGCGAGGTTCTGCAGGAATGAACGGTCGTGCGTGATGAACAGTACGGCGCCCTGGAAATCCTTCAGCGCTTCTTCGAGCCAGGCAATTGCACCGATGTCCAGGTGGTTGGTCGGCTCGTCGAGCAGCAGCAGGTCCGGTTCGGAAACCAGGGCCTGGGCCAACAGGACGCGTCGACGCCAGCCGCCGGACAATTCGGCGAGGGTCTTGTCGGCCGGCAACTGCAAACGGCTCAAGGTGCTGTCGACCAGTTGCTGCAAACGCCAGCCATCGCGGGCTTCGAGGTCGTGCTGGACGTGCATCAGTTTGTCCAGGTCGGCGTCGGTGACGATGTTCTGGCTCAGGTGGTGATACTGCGCGAGCAGCTCGCCGACACCGTCCAGGCCTTCGGCCACTACGTCGAACACGGTCCGCTCGTCGGCTACCGGCAATTCTTGCGGCAATTCGCCAATCTTGAGGCCGGGTGCGCGCCAAACGGAGCCTTCGTCGGGCTTCTGGTCGCCCTTGACGAGCTTCATCATGCTGGACTTGCCAGTGCCATTGCGGCCGATGATGCACACCCGCTCACCACGGGCGATCTGCCAGGACACCTTGTCCAACAACGGCATAGCGCCGAAAGCAAGGGACACATCGCTGAATTTGAGCAGGGTCATGAGCTTCTCCAAAAACCGGGCGCGCATTCTACCTGACTTGAGGCTTCAGAAGGCCGGCAATTTCAATGTCGAAGCACTCTGCATGACAATTGTTGCGAACTTGTGCAGAGAGGCCGGCAAAGCTTTCGCCCGTTGCTGGCAAAAGGCTAAGCTACAGACAATTCAGTGCAGGTTAAGCCTGCACTTGTCGTGATTTCTCTGCCCGGACGTCTCATGCGCAGTCGCCTTTTCAGTCTTTTGTCTTGCTTGCTTCTTTCTGCCACTGCCGTTCAAACCGCCCAGGCGGTGGACCTGTCCACCCAGCGTCAATATTACGATGAAGCCAAGCGTGCCTTGGCCAAGGGCGATACCGGCCCGTACTTTCGTTATAGCCAGGCCCTCAGCGATTATCCGCTGGAGCCGTATCTGGCCTATGACGAACTGACCGCGCGCCTGAAAACCGCCAGCAATGCCGAGATCGAAAAATTCCTCGCCGAACACGGTGACCTGCCCCAGGCCAACTGGATGAAATTGCGCTGGTTGCGCTGGCTGGCGGATCGCGGCGACTGGGCGACCTTCGTCAAGTACTACGACCCCAAGCTCAATTTCACTGAACTGGACTGCCTGAACGCGCAGTACCAGATCGGCCATAACCAGAAAACCGAAGGCTACGCCAACGCCAACAAACTCTGGCTGACCGGCAAATCCCAACCCGCCGCCTGCGACGCGCTGTTCGGGCAATGGGCCGCCGAAGGTCAACTGACCGAACAAAAACGCTGGGAGCGCACCAAGCTCGCCGCCCAGGCGCGTAACTATCCGCTGGCCAACAGCCTGGTCAACGGCCTGACCACCCTCGCCCCTCGCGGTCGTTTGCTGGTGGACGTGGCGCAGAAACCCGAACTGCTGAATCAGCCATCGCGCTTCACCCCGGCCGACGAACCGATGTCCGACGTGGTCAGCCTCGGCCTGCGCCGCTTGGCCCGCCAGGACCCTGACAAGGCCATGAATCTGCTCGACGGCTATGCCAGCAGCATGCATTTCTCCCGAGACGAAAAAGTGGCGATCGCCCGTGAAATCGGGTTGACCCTCGCCAAGCGCTTCGATCCGCGCGCGTTGGACATGATGACCAGGTACGATCCGGAGCTGCGTGACAACACCGTGTCCGAATGGCGCATGCGCCTGCTGTTGCGTCTGGCCCGCTGGGACGATGCCTATCAGTTGACTCGCCGCTTGCCGCAGGATCTGGCGACCACCAACCGCTGGCGCTACTGGCAGGCCCGCAGCCTGGAACTGGCGCAACCACAGAACCCGGAAGCGCAAACGCTCTACAAGAACCTCGCTCGCGAGCGCGATTTCTACGGTTTCCTCGCTGCCGATCGTTCGCAATCACCTTACTCGCTGAACAACAAACCCCTGGTCCTGAGCCAGGCGCTGATCAACAAGGTGCGCAATACGCCAGGCGTTCGTCGCGCCCTGGAATTCCACGCCCGCGGGCAGATCGTCGACGGTCGTCGCGAGTGGTACCACGTCAGCCGTCACTTCAGCCGTGACGAAATGGTCGCCCAGGCGAAACTGGCCTACGACCTGAAATGGTATTTCCCGGCGATCCGCACCATCAGCCAGGCGCAATACTGGGACGATCTGGACATCCGCTTCCCGATGGCCCACCGCGAGACCCTGGTGCGTGAAGCCAAGGTCCGAGGCCTGCACTCGAGCTGGGTGTTCGCCATTACCCGCCAGGAAAGCGCCTTCATGGCCGACGCCCGTTCCGGCGTCGGCGCCAGCGGCCTGATGCAGCTGATGCCCGGCACCGCCAAGGAAACCGCGCGCAAATTCAGCATCCCGCTGGCCTCGCCGCAGCAAGTGCTCGACCCGGACAAGAACATCCAGCTCGGCGCCGCTTACCTGAGCCAGGTTCACAGCCAGTTCAACGGCAACCGCGTCCTCGCCTCCGCTGCCTACAACGCCGGCCCCGGCCGTGTGCGCCAGTGGCTGCGCGGCGCTGACCATCTGAGCTTCGACGTGTGGGTGGAAAGCATCCCGTTCGACGAAACCCGCCAGTACGTGCAGAACGTGCTGTCGTACTCGGTGATCTACGGCCAGAAGCTCAACTCCCCGCAGCCGCTCGTGGATTGGCATGAGCGGTACTTCGACGATCAGTGATCCGGTTTGACGCGCTAAAAAAATGCCCGCATTGAAAAATGCGGGCATTTTTTATGAATGTTCAAACGTTGATCACTGGCGCGCTGCCGTTCGCTCGCCAAGCTCGGTCAGTCGATACTTTTGAACTGGACTGCGGGGGGAGTCGGGGTCAGTCATTTCAATCAATCCGAGAGCTAATGCAGGCGTGAGATAGTTAGCCCGAAAGGTCGCCTTGTGGGCTAGACCAACCTCTGCCATCAGATCGTTAACCTTGAGTGGAACGTTTCCACGCAGAGCAATCAGCAGTTTCGCTACTTGGTCGGTTACTTGGTCGGTTACTTGGTCGGTCGTAGGTTCACTTCGGGCGGCCTCGTTAAGACCAACGCTCAACGCTTGCAGCATGAACTCGACAAAAGGCGTTGATTCAGCCAGTTGATCCGCTGCCGACAACGCAGCGTAATAGGCGTCCTGCTGCTCTCGAATCACCGCTTCGACTGGCAGATAAGCCAACACCGGCCGCCACTGACTGAGTATCAAGGTTTGCCAGAGTCGCCCCATACGCCCATTTCCGTCGGCGAAGGGATGAATAAACTCGAACTCGTAGTGAAACACGCAGCTGACGATCAATGGGTGCCAATCTGAATCGCTGAGCCACGCCAGCAAATCGTCCATCAAGTGCGCAACGCGACTCGGCGGCGGCGCCATGTGGACTAATTTTTCGCCACGGTAAATACCCACGCCGGCTCGGCGAAACTGCCCACAGTCGTCAATCAATCCGCCCATCAGCAACTCATGCGCCCTTAGCAGGTCAGAGCGACTGCTCGGCCCCCACTCGGGCATGGCTTCATAAGCCGCAAACGCGTTACGCACTTCCTGGATTTCTCGCGGCAGCCCAAGAACCCGTCGCCCCGCCAGAACTGCAGTCACCTGCTCAACGCTGAGGGTGTTGTTCTCGATCGCCAAAGAAGCCTGAATCGTACGAATTCGATTACTGCGCCGTAGTTGAGGCGTCTGCAGGCGTTCGTCCACAGCCGTCAACTGACCGATTTGCTCGCTGATCTCGGCGATCAACGCCAGCATTCTGGTGGTCAGGGTCAACGGTGGTTGATAACGGCTCATATCCTCATCCAGGCTCGCAACAGAGGTCGACATAATGCCCGAACCTTGCAGCATTCAGCAGCTCTCATTCATGCCGCTTCGTGCCCATCACTAAACTGCAACGCCGCCAACCGCGCATACAGCGCATTACCCGCGATCAACTCCTGATGCGTCCCTACCGCCACCAGTTTTCCTTGATCCATCACCGCGATCCGGTCGGCATTTTTCACCGTGGCCAAACGGTGGGCGATGACCAGGGTGGTACGGTTTTTCATCAGGCTTGGCAGGGCTTGCTGGATCAGGTGTTCGCTCTGCGCATCGAGGGCGCTGGTGGCTTCGTCGAGCAACAGGATGGGCGCGTCCACCAGCAGCGCCCGTGCGATGGCCAGGCGTTGGCGCTGGCCGCCGGACAACCCGAGGCCGCCGTCGCCCAGGTGGGTCTGGTAGCCGTTGGGCATTTGCTCGATGAAGTCATGTGCGTAGGCAATTTTTGCCGCTTCCTGGACTTGGGCCAGGGTTGCTGTCGGGTTGCCGTAGCGGATGTTCTCTTCGATGCTGCCGAAGAACAGCGCCGGGTTTTGCGAGACCAACGCGAAGCAGCGACGCAGGTCGAGGGGATCGAGTTGGGTCAGCGGCACGCCATCGAGCAGGATCTGTCCCGAGGCGGGATCGTAAAAACGCAGCAGCAGGTCATACACGGTGGATTTCCCGGCACCGGACGGACCGACCAGAGCGAGGGTTTCGCCCGCATTGATGGTCAGACTCAAGCCATCCACGGCATAGCTTTCCGGACGCGACGGGTAGGAAAAGCGCACATCTTGCAGCGCCAGATCGCCCTTCACCCGATCTGGCAAGATGACCAAACCCGAGGTTGGCGGCTGGATGATGTTTTCCGAACGTAGCAGTTCGGCAATCCGCTCGGCCGAGCCCGCCGCTCTCTGCAACTCGCCGATCACTTCGCTCAACGTGCCGAAGGCGCTGCCGACAATCAGGCTGTAGAAGACGAACGCCGCCAGTTCACCTGCCGAGATTCGTCCGGCGATCACGTCCATGCCGCCGACCCACAACATCACGCCAACCGCGCCAAGCACCAGCACGATCACCAGCGTAATCAGCCAGGCCCGTTGAAAAATGCGTTTGCGCGCCGTGTTGAATGCCTCCTCCACCGTCACGGCAAAGCGCTGCTCATCCTGCACCTGATGGTTGTAGGCCTGCACGGTTTTTATCTGGCCGAGGGTTTCGGAGACGTAGCTGCCAATGTCGGCAATGCGGTCCTGACTCAGGCGCGACAGGCTGCGTACCCGGCGGCCGAAAATCAAGATCGGTGCGATCACCAGCGGCAACGCCACGACCACGATGCTGGTGAGTTTGGGATTGGTGATAAACAGCAAGATGATTCCGCCGATCACCATCAGCAAATTGCGCAAGAACAGCGACAACGAAGAGCCGATCACCGATTGCAGCAACGTGGTGTCGGCGGTCAGCCGTGACTGAATCTCGGAGCTGCGATTGTCTTCATAGAATCCCGGATGCAGATAAACCAGGTGGTTGAACACTTGCTTGCGGATGTCCGCGACCACACGCTCGCCGATCCACGACACCAGATAGAAGCGCGCAAAGGTGCCAATCGCCAGCCCGATCACCAGCACCATGAACAGACCGATGGTCTGGTTGAGCAAATGCGCCGATTGGGTCATGAAACCCTGATCCACCAGCAAGCGAATGCCCTGCCCCATCGACAAGGTGATGCCGGCGGTGACGATCAAGGCGAGCAAGGCACCGAAGGCCGGCCAGCGATAAGGTGCAAGAAAACGACTGGTCAGGCGAATCGCGCGGCGGTGACGGGCAGAGAGCATCGGGTTATCCAGAACGCAATTGATGGGACCAGCCTATACCGCTTAAGTGGGGTGGAACTCTGTGAATCACAATGAGTCAGGTTAATTATGACCACAACGACTAGCACCTAGACGCTATTGGTCTAAAGTCCGGGTGGCAACACCGCAGTATTTCTGGTGGACTGATATTGCCGCCCAGGAGAGATCGCAGGGAGTTGTCACAGCCCGGTCACCTGGCGGTTTTAAAGTAGGTACACAACCTGATGAGGAGACAGGCCATGTCCTTGCAAAACAGCAGCGATGACAAAATTGAAGTGATCCGCACACAGCCAGACCAGTCTCTGGGTTGCTCGATTATCGATAAGGATGGGCACGAAGTACCGATCACTGAAGGCATGATCCAGGACGCGTGCCGCGAACTGGAAAAGCGATTGGTCAAGCCTGCCGAACAAAAGTGATATAGCCACCGTCTTCTTGACCCGGCCCTGATGGCCGGGTTTTTTGTGGGTGCTTGTCTGAGAACTGCGGCGCGGCCATCGCGAGCAGGCTCGCTCCCACAGGAGATCTCCAGTGGATGCAGATGTTATGTACTAAAAAAATCAAATGTGGGAGCGAGCCTGCTCGCGATAGTGCCAACTCGGTCTCAGACAGCCGTTGCGCCCAGCGCCGCCACAATCTTCTGCAACTCAGCCGACTCCCCCTCAATCCGCACCGTCAACCCATCAATCTCCCGCCGCTGCGGGTAATGTTTGCGTAACGCATCAAACGCCGCACGCTGCTCGCTCACATTGCCTACAAGGCTGCGACGGAAATCCGCATCGTCCCGGCGCGGGTCGTACACACCGCGGCACAGCATTGCCAGTGCCCAGGCCGGATCGCTTTCAGCGTTCAGAGTCACTTGCGACACCCACGGCGCCGGCAGCAAATCGCTCAAGCTGACCTGGGCCGGCTGCCCGATAAATTCGCAATACGCCTGATAGATCTGCGCCGTCCCTCGCTGCTTGCCATCGAGGCTGTAGCCGGCAATGTGCGGCGTTGCCAGCACGCAGAGTTCGGCCAGCGCCACATCGACTTCAGGCTCGCCTTCCCAAACGTCGAGCACCGCTTGCAGGTCTTCGCGTTGCAACAACACCTGGCGCAGGGCGGCGTTGTCCACCACCGGTCCACGACTGGCGTTGATCAGCCAGGTGCCAGACTTGAGTTGGTTCAGTCGAGTTTTATCGAACAGATGCCAGGTCGACTGCGAGCCGTGTTTCTTCAAAGGGGTGTGCAGACTGATGACGTCGCACTGCTCGATGATCTGTTCGAGGCTGACGTAATCGCCACCTTCAGCGGCTTGCCTTGGCGGATCACAGACCAGCACATTCCAGCCCAGACCTTTCAAGACGTTGACCAGTCGACCGCCGACTTCACCGGCACCGACCACGCCGTAAGTGCGCCGAGTCAGGTCAGCACCTTCGATTTCGGCCAGGGTCAGCAGGCTGCCGAGCACGTAGTCGACCACGCCCCGCGCATTGCAACCGGGCGCACTGGACCAGGTAATGCCGAGCTGTTGAAAGTAATCCAGGTCCAGGTGATCCGTGCCGATGGTGCAGGTGCCGACAAAGCGCACCTTGCTGCCTTCGAGCAGCGCGCGATTGACGTTGGTCACCGAACGCACCAGCAGCACATCGGCCTGCTCGACGGTGGCGCGGTCGATGGAACGTCCCGGCACCCGGCGGATTTCGCCGAACCCTTCGAAGAAGGCATCGAGCAGCGGGATATTTTCGTCGGCAACAATCAGCATGGCAGGCTCCTTTGGCGGATCGGCAGTGTAGGCGGAGATGACCATTGTGGGCCAGTAAGCATTGCACGCCCTCTGTAGCAGCTGGCGAAGCCTGCGTTCGGCTGCGTAGCAGTCGTGAAATCAGACGCTGCGGTGATTCAGGAAAACCGCATGCTCAGGTCTCGCGACTGCTGCGCAGCCGAACGCAGGCTTCGCCAGCTGCTACAAGGTTGAGTCACCACAGGAATGTCGATACGTTCGAAAACTGATTACAAATAGGTAACACAGGACTTTTCCTGACCACTGCGTCAAGGCGTAGAATGCGCCGCCTCGTGCATCAAAATCTTTGGACGTTTCGCCCTTGAATTCCGTAACTGACCGCCCCGCCGCTACTTCCCTCTCCCGCCCGGCCCGGGTTCGCCAGGAGCTGAAAAACCTGCTCGGCCTGGCGTTGCCGATCATGATCGCGCAACTGGCGACCACCGCCATGGGCTTCGTCGATGCGGTGATGGCGGGCCGGGTCGGCCCGCGTGATCTGGCGGCTGTGGCGCTCGGCAACTCGATCTGGGTTCCGGTGTTTCTGTTGATGACCGGCACCTTGCTGGCCACCACCCCGAAAGTCGCCCAGCGCTTCGGTGCCGGCACCCACAGCGAGATCGGCCCGATCGTACGTCAGGCGTTATGGCTGGCCTTGGTGGTGGGTTTGATGGCGACCGGTATGCTGCTCAGTGCCGAACCGATCCTGCACATGATGAAGGTCGACCCCGAACTGATTGGCCCGTGCATGCAGTACCTGCACGGCATCGCCAGCGGCCTGCCCGCCGTCGCCTTCTACCATGTGTTGCGTTGTTTCAGTGACGGACTGGGGCGTACGCGTCCGGCGATGGTCCTCGGCCTGTGCGGGTTGGCGCTGAATATTCCGCTGAATTACATCTTCATCTATGGCCACTTCGGTGTGCCGGCCATGGGCGGTGTCGGTTGCGGCTGGGCCACGGCCATTGTGATGTGGGTGATGGCGCTGGGCATGGCCGGCTGGGAACGCTGGGCTCCGGCCTATCAGTCGAGTCAGTTGTTCAGCCGTTTCGACTGGCCGCAATGGTCGGTGATCAAACGCCTGCTGGGCATCGGCCTGCCCATCGGCATCGCGGTGTTCGCCGAGTCGAGCATCTTCGCCGTGATCGCCCTGCTGATCGGCAGCCTCGGCGCCACCGTGGTGGCAGGACACCAGATCGCCCTGAACTTCAGCTCGCTGGTGTTCATGATCCCCTACTCCCTCGGCATGGCCGTGACCGTGCGGGTCGGCCAGGCGCTCGGTCGCCAGGAGCCGCGAGAAGCGCGCTTCGCCGCCGGTGTCGGCATGGGCACGGCGTTGGCGTACGCGTGTATTTCGGCGAGCATGATGCTGTTATTGCGCGAACACATCGCAACGATCTACACCGCCGACCCGACGGTGATTCGAGTGGCGGCGATGCTGATTGTGTATTCGGCGCTGTTCCAGTTTTCCGATGCGATCCAGGTCACGGCGGCCGGCGCACTGCGCGGTTATCAGGACACTCGGGTGACGATGATCCTGACGCTGTTCGCTTACTGGGGGATCGGATTGCCGGTGGGCTACGCCTTGGGGCTGACCGACTGGTTCGGCACGCCGAGCGGCCCGAGCGGGCTGTGGCAGGGTTTGATCGTGGGCTTGAGTTGCGCGGCGCTGATGCTGTCGATCCGCCTGACGCGCAGTGCACGCAAGCGGATCCGCAACGGGCTGAGTTGACCCTGTGGGAGCCAGCCTGCTGGCGATTGCGGTGATTCAGTTAACAATGATGTTGAGTTTGAATCAGCCATCGCCAGCAGGCTGGCTCCCACAATAGTTTTTTGTGGGTCAATCGGACTTCTTGCGGATCCAGTAGAGGTAGGTGCCTGCCTCTTCGTGCTGCGCGACCAGTTCGTGGTCGAGAAACACGCAGAACTTGGGAATGTCGCGACGGGTCGACGGGTCGGTCGCGATCACCTTGAGCAGGCCGCCGGGCGCGAGGTCGCGGATGTGCTGGTGCAGCATCATCACCGGTTCCGGGCAGTTGAGGCCGGTGGCGTCGAGGGTGCCGTCTACCGGCGTATCAAGCATTTCACTCATGATTCACTCCTGAAACTGGCCGGCATTGTCGCGCATTGCCGGGTGTTCGGTCATCTGTTGCAAATACCCAACCTGTAGGAGCCGGCTTGCTGGCGAAACAGGCGCCGCGGTGATTCGCTGCACCGCGTAACGGCCATCGCCAGCAAGCCGGCTCCTACAGGGCCCGTGTGTATCAACGGGACTTGGGTTTCTTCACATCAATCCGGCGCAAGTGGCAGGTCACTTCTTCACGGTCGTGATACAGCTGTTTGCAGCCGATTTCGACCCGAATCCCGCGTTCCTTGAACCCGTCGGCAATGCGCTCAAGCAAGCGTTTCACTTCGGCGTAACGCTGTTTCATCGGCAACTTCAGGTTGACCACCGCTTCGCGGCAATGCCCCTCACCAATCCATTCTTCCAGCATCGCGGCGTTGCGCGCCGGTTTCTCGACGATGTCGCAGACCATCCAGTCCACCGGCTGCCGGGGTTTGAAGGTGAAACCGTCGGCCATCAAGTGTTGCACCAGACCGGTGTCCATCAGGCTTTCGGCCATCGGACCGTTGTCGATCGCGGTCACCAGCATGCCGCGGTTGACCAGTTGCCAGGTCCAGCCGCCGGGGGCGGCACCGAGGTCGACGCCGGTCATGTCGCTGTGCAAGCGCTCATCCCACTGATCGCGGGGGATGAAGTGGTGCCACGCCTCTTCCAGCTTCAGCGTCGAACGGCTTGGCGCTTCACGGGGAAACTTCAGACGCGGGATGCCCATCGGCCACATCGCCGAGTTGTTGGACTCGGCCAGCCCCATGAACACTTCGCGGCCACTTTTGAAGGTCAGCAGCAGGCGCGGTTTGTGGGCATCTTCAACCAGTTTGCCAGCGGCCATCAGCGCCTTGCGCAGGTGGCCTTCGAATTTCTTGCAGAAGTTCGACAGCTCCTTGCCATCGTTGGTGTCGACCATTTCCAGCCACAGGCTGCCGCACAGCGGGAAGTCTGCCATGTGGGCGAGGATCACGCTGATGCGGTCGGTTTCCGGCAGGTCGATGAAAATTCCGCGAGCCCACTGGCGCGGGAAGATCAGCTCGGCGAAACGCTGGCCGCGCATCAGGCGCTCGGCGCCGTCTTCTTCGGTGCAGATGAATTCGGCGCAGGCGCTGGCGGTCTTGGCCTTGGCATAACCGGCCACGTTCAGCCGTGCGGCGTGTTCGGAAATCTCGGAGCAGACTTCGCCTTCGAAGCCCGGCCGGCAGTGCATAAAGAGGGTGTTCATTCTTACTCCTGGGCAGTTGGCGAAGAATTCAGCCACTGCGCGATGCCCAGACTTGCGTTGAAGCAAAGCCTGTCACGAAAACCGGCGCATGATAGCCGAGTTCCGAACCTTGGACTTGGCCATAGAGTCCAGTAATTAGCCTTAAGCATCAAACAGGACTAGGTTTAAGCCTCTGTTCGTTCCCTCAGTCCGTAGCCGTGCGGACCCAAAGGAGTCATTTCAATGCCGTCCCTCGATAGCCTGAAAACCCTTAAGACCTTACAAATCGACGACAAGACCTATCACTATTTCAGCTTGCCGGATGCCGCCAAAAGCCTCGGCGATCTGGACAAGCTGCCGATGTCGTTGAAAGTGCTGCTGGAAAACCTGCTGCGCTGGGAAGACGAAAAAACCGTCACCTGCGCCGACCTTCGGGCAATTGCCGCCTGGCTCAAGGAGCGTCGCTCCGACCGTGAAATCCAATACCGTCCCGCGCGGGTATTAATGCAGGACTTTACCGGCGTTCCCGCCGTGGTCGACCTGGCCGCCATGCGCGCAGCGATGGCCAAGGCCGGCGGCGACCCGCAGCGTATCAATCCGCTGTCGCCGGTGGACCTGGTGATCGACCACTCGGTGATGGTCGACAAATTCGGCAGTTCCAGTGCCTTCGAACAGAACGTCGACATCGAAATGCAGCGCAACGGCGAGCGTTACGCGTTCCTGCGCTGGGGCCAGAGCGCCTTCGACAACTTCAGCGTGGTGCCGCCGGGCACGGGCATTTGCCACCAGGTCAATCTGGAATACCTGGGCCGCACGGTCTGGACCAAGGACGAGGACGGCCGCACCTACGCCTTCCCGGACACCCTGGTCGGCACCGACTCCCACACCACCATGATCAACGGCCTCGGCGTACTTGGCTGGGGCGTCGGCGGGATTGAAGCGGAAGCGGCGATGCTCGGCCAACCGGTGTCGATGCTGATCCCGGAAGTGATCGGCTTCAAACTCACCGGCAAGCTCAAGGAGGGAATCACCGCCACCGACCTGGTGCTGACCGTCACCCAGATGCTGCGCAAGAAAGGCGTGGTCGGCAAATTCGTCGAGTTCTACGGTGACGGCCTTGCCGATCTGCCGCTGGCCGACCGCGCGACCATCGCCAACATGGCCCCTGAATACGGCGCCACCTGCGGCTTTTTCCCGGTGGACGACATCACGCTGGAGTATCTGCGCCTGTCCGGTCGCCCACTTGAAACCGTGAAACTGGTCGAGGCCTACAGCAAAGCCCAGGGCCTGTGGCGTCTGCCGGGCCAGGAACCGGTGTTCACCGACACCCTGGCGCTGGACATGGGCAGCGTCGAAGCCAGCCTGGCAGGGCCAAAACGCCCACAGGACCGGGTCTCGCTGCCGAATGTCGCGCAAGCGTTCAGTGACTTCATCGACCTGCAATTCAAACCCAACAGCAAGGACGTCGGTCGCCTCGAAAGCGAAGGCGGCGGTGGCGTCGCAGTGGGCAATGCCGATCTGGTGGGTGAAGCTGATTATGAATACGACGGCCAGGTCTATCGTTTGAAAAACGGCGCGGTGGTGATCGCCGCGATCACCTCCTGCACCAACACCTCCAACCCGAGCGTGATGATGGCCGCCGGGCTGGTGGCAAAAAAAGCGGTGGAGAAAGGCCTCAAGCGCAAACCATGGGTCAAGAGTTCGCTGGCCCCCGGCTCAAAAGTGGTCACCGACTACTACAAGGCCGCCGGGCTGACCCAATACCTCGATGAACTGGGTTTTGCCTTGGTCGGCTACGGCTGCACCACCTGCATCGGCAACTCCGGGCCCTTGCCGGAGCCGATCGAAAAAGCCATTCAGGCTGCCGACCTGACCGTCGCCTCGGTACTGTCGGGCAATCGTAACTTCGAAGGTCGGGTGCATCCGCTGGTGAAAACCAACTGGCTGGCGTCCCCGCCGCTGGTCGTGGCCTATGCGCTGGCGGGTACGGTGCGGACTGATATCAGCAGCGAGCCATTGGGCAACGACAAGGACGGCAATCCGGTTTACCTGCGGGACATTTGGCCGAGCACCCAAGAGATTGCTGACGCCGTGAATCAGGTCAACACCGCCATGTTCCACAAGGAATACGCCGAAGTGTTTGCCGGCGACGAGCAATGGCAAGCGATTGAAGTGCCGCAAGCGGCGACGTATGTCTGGCAGGACGATTCGACTTACATCCAGCATCCACCGTTCTTCGATGACATCGGCGGCCCGCCGCCCGTGGTCAAGGACGTCGCCGGTGCCAGGGTCCTCGCGCTGCTCGGCGACTCGGTGACCACCGACCACATCTCCCCCGCAGGCAACATCAAGGCTGACAGTCCGGCCGGTCATTACCTGCGCGAGAAAGGCGTGGAACCGCGGGACTTCAACTCCTACGGTTCGCGTCGCGGCAACCACGAAGTGATGATGCGCGGCACCTTTGCCAATATCCGCATCCGCAACGAGATGCTCAGCGGCGAAGAAGGCGGCAACACGATCTACATTCCGACCGGGGAGCGGATGCCGATCTACGACGCGGCCATGCGTTATCAAGCGTCGGGCACACCGCTGGTGGTGATCGCCGGGCAAGAATACGGCACCGGCTCGAGCCGCGACTGGGCGGCCAAGGGCACCAACCTGCTGGGTGTGAAAGCGGTGATCGCTGAAAGCTTCGAGCGGATTCATCGTTCCAACCTGGTGGGCATGGGCGTGTTGCCGTTGCAGTTCAAGCTGGATCAGAACCGCAAAAGCCTGAACCTGACCGGCAAGGAGACGCTGGACATCCTTGGTTTGACCGGCGTGGAGTTGACACCGCGAATGAACCTGCCGCTCATCATCACCCGCGAGGATGGCAGCCGCGAGAAAGTCGAGGTGTTGTGCCGGATCGATACGCTCAATGAAGTCGAGTACTTCAAATCAGGGGGGATTCTGCATTACGTGCTACGGCAATTGATTGCGTCGTAACCGCCTGCTGATACAGACACCGCCTTCGGGCGGTGTTTTTGTTTGTGAGGTGCATCTCTATAATGGCCCGCCACTTCCACAGGTGTTGTGTACAACAAATGCCCCCTGTGGGAGCGAGCCTGCTCGCGATAGCAGTGTGTCATGCACCGATGATGTCGACTGACACTCCGTCATCGCTAGCAGGCTAGCTCCCACAGAGATTGCGGCGCCCTGCACCTTTCCGTACACAAGGATTTTCAATGATTGCCCTGCCATGGACTTACCTGGCCCTTCTCTCCCTCGGTTACGCCCTCGCTCTGACTTACGGCCAACTCGGCTGGCTGGCCGGCATCTCTGTTGCGTTGCTGCTGGTCGCCGGTTTTACAGTCCGCCAACAGAAGCTGCCCATCGCTCGCTACCTCGGCCACGGCGTGTTCATCATCCTCGCCCTGGCGCTGGCGATGCACTGGCTGCCAGGTTTCTACAACGGTCGCGGCATCGATCCGCAACGCTTCACCGACGATGCCGTGCCGTTTTCCATGTACCTGAATCAGGACAAACCCCTGATCGGCTTCTGGCTGTTACTGGTTTGCCCGTGGATTGTCGGACGGAGCTCCCTTCGCCTTTCGGCTTATGCCACAGCCCTCGCACTGACTCTGAGCGCCGTCTTGGCCTTGGGCGGCGCACTGGCGCTGGGTGTGATCAGTTGGGCACCGAAGTGGCCGGATCAAGCCGGGTTGTGGGTGCTGAACAATCTGTTGCTGGTGACGCTGGTGGAAGAAGCGCTGTTTCGCGGTTACATCCAGGGCGGTCTGAGCCGGTGTTTCAAAAACCTGCCCTACGGTGCAAACCTGGCGTTGCTGCTTGCCTCGCTGTTGTTCGGCCTGGTGCATGTGGGGGCGGGTTGGCACTGGGTGCTGCTGGCGGGCCTGGCAGGTGTCGGCTATGGTCTGGCCTACCGTTTTGGCGGTTTGGGGGCGGCCATCGCCACCCATTTCGGCTTGAACCTGCTGCATTTCGCCCTGTTCACCTACCCGATGCTCGCCGGCTGAGGCAATGGCCGTTTTGCGACGCGCTGCTGATTATTGAAAAATAATTTCAATAAAATCCTGACGCCGCCGACAACCTCTCAAAGCCTTGCGGATTGAAAAAGCCATGCGTAACAACCAGCCCACCACACAACGCGAACGGACCTTCCCGGCTCAGCAACGGTTGATTTCCACCACCGATGCCAAAGGCGTGATCACCTACTGCAACGACGCCTTCGTCGAAATCAGCGGGTTTTCTCGTGAGGAGCTGATCCGTGCGCCGCATAACCTGGTCCGTCACCCCGACGTCCCGGCCGCGGTGTTCGCGCACATGTGGGGCACACTGAAACAAGGCTTGCCATGGATGGGCATTGTCAAGAATCGCTGCAAGACCGGTGACCACTACTGGGTTAACGCCTATGTCACACCGGTTTTCGAAGGCAATCAGGTGGTCGGCTACGAATCGGTGCGGGTCAAACCCACCGCCGAGCAGATCCGCCGTGCCGAAGCGCTCTATCAACGCATCAACCTGGGCAAGTCAGCCATTCCTTCGACAGACAAATGGTTGCCGGTGCTTCAGGACTGGCTGCCGTTCATTCTGGTCAGCCAGCTGAGCTTCATGATCGGTGCATCCCTCAACTCTCAGTGGGGCTTCGCCCTCGCCGCCGGTCTCTCGGTGCCGCTGGGCCTGTTGGGCTTGAGCTGGCAACAGCGTGGCCTCAAGCGCTTGCTGCGCCTGGCCGGGCAGACCACCTCCGACCCGCTGATCGCGCAGATGTACACCGACAGTCGCGGCGCCCAGGCACGTCTGGAGATGTCGATTCTCAGCCAGGAAGCACGCCTGAAAACTTGCTTGACCCGCCTGCAGGACACCGCCGAGCACCTGACCGAGCAAGCCAAACAGTCCGACGCCCTGGCCCACAACAGCTCCACGGGTCTTGAACGTCAACGCGTCGAAACCGAGCAAGTGGCCACCGCCGTCAATCAGATGGCCGCCACCACGCAGGAAGTCGCCAGCCACGTTCAGCGGACCGCCGACGCCACTCAGGAAGCCAATCGCCTGACCGGTCGCGGTCGCGACATTGCCGGGGAAACCCGCGAAGCCATCCAGCGCTTGTCGGTGGTGGTCGGTGAAACCGGTCTGACCGTGACCCAACTGGCCAAGGACAGCGACGAAATCGGCGGCGTGGTCGATGTGATCAAAGGCATCGCCGACCAGACCAACCTGCTGGCCCTGAACGCCGCAATCGAAGCCGCGCGTGCCGGCGAGATGGGCCGTGGTTTTGCGGTGGTGGCTGACGAAGTGCGCCAATTGGCACAACGCACCAGCGAATCCACCGGGCAGATTCACGCGCTGATCGCCAAGCTCCAACAAACCGCCAGCACCGCAGTGCAAACCATGGAAGCCGGGCATCGTCAGGCCGAAGAAGGCGTGGCACGGGTACTCGAAGCGGATCAGGCGCTGGTGGGGATCAGCGAAGCGGTGGCCAACATCACCGACATGACCACCCAGATCGCTGCCGCGACCGAAGAGCAAAGTGCGGTGGCCGAGGAAATCAGCCGCAACATCAGCAACATCTCGCAACTGGCTGACCAGACTTCGGAACAGGCACAGCACTCGGCGTTGTTAAGTGAAGAGCTGACCAAAACCGCAAATACCCAGTATTCGTTGGTGGAGCGGTTTAACCGCTGATCTTCGTTGTCAGGGAGTGATGATCGTTCCCACGCTCTGCGTGGGAATGCCTCAATGGACGCTCTGCGTCCGCTGTTGGGACGCGGAGCGTCCCGGGCTGCATTCCCACGCGGAGCGTGGGAACGATCACTTAGCGAAGGAAATCAGCAACCTTCCCCGCCGTAGCCGCCAAATGCTGCTCATGGGTAAACCCCGAAGCCTTCAACGGCTTCAAATCATGATCCCCCGCCACCAACCAAAACACTTCGATGCTCGGCGCTAATGTGTAAGCCTCAACCGCCTCACGATTGCCCAGCGCATCCCGCTCGCCCTGAACAATCAACGTCCGGGTCTTGAGGCCGGCCAAATGCTCGACCCGAGGTTTCTGCGGTTTACCGACCGCATAAAACGGATACCCCAGACACACCAGCGCGTCCGCTTGCAGCTCATCCGCCAAGAGACTGGCCATCCGCCCGCCCATTGACTTGCCGCCAATGGCCAGACGCCCAGTGACACGGCGTCGCACCTCGGCGTACACCTCACGCCAGCATTCCAGCAGTTTCGGCGCCGGGTTCGGTGGACGCTTACCCCCGTCAACACGCCTCTGCGCCATGTACGGAAACTCGAAGCGCAGCACGTTGACACCTTGACCGGCGAGGCGTGCAGCCATGTCGTTCATCCAGCCGCTGTCCATTGGCGCCCCGGCACCGTGGGCGAGGATCAGCGTTGCCGATGCAGGTCCAGAGGCGGCATTCCACAACCATCCATGATCCTGCACACACTGCGCCCATTGATCCCCGTCAATACTGGCCTTGTGCTCTTTGTCCATGCTTGCCTCGCTTTTAGTCTGCCTATAACTCCAGGCGAAGGGCGCGCTGCCTTTTTGTTGCAAGCGTGCTCACTTCGGCTGAACCGTGGATGGGGAACCATGAACACTTCTATCAGTACCGCCTACAACTACAAGGTGGTCCGCCAATTCGCCATTATGACGGTGGTGTGGGGCATCGTCGGCATGGGGCTCGGGGTTTTTCTCGCGGCCCAATTGGTCTGGCCGGAACTCAACTTCGATTTGCCGTGGACCAGTTTCGGCCGGTTGCGCCCGCTGCACACCAACGCCGTGATTTTCGCTTTCGGCGGTTGCGCCCTGTTCGCCAGTTCGTTCTATTCGGTGCAGCGTACCTGCCAGACCCCGTTGTTTGCGCCGAAAATCGCTGCGTTCTGCTTCTGGGGCTGGCAAGTGGTGATCCTGCTGGCGGCGATCAGCCTGCCGCTGGGTTACACCAGCTCCAAGGAATACGCCGAGCTCGAATGGCCGATCGACATCCTGATCACCATCGTCTGGGTCGCCTACGCCATCGTGTTCTTCGGCACATTGGCCAAGCGCAAGACCAAACACATCTACGTCGGCAACTGGTTCTTCGGTGCGTTCATCATCACCGTGGCGATTCTGCACATCGTCAACAACCTTGAATTGCCGGTGAGTTTCACCAAGTCCTACTCGGTGTACGCCGGTGCGACCGATGCCATGGTCCAGTGGTGGTACGGCCATAACGCCGTAGGCTTTTTCCTTACCGCCGGTTTCCTCGGGATGATGTATTACTTCGTGCCGAAACAGGCCGAGCGTCCGGTGTATTCCTATCGCTTGTCGATCGTGCACTTCTGGGCGCTGATCACTCTGTACATCTGGGCCGGTCCGCACCATTTGCACTACACCGCGCTGCCGGACTGGGCGCAGTCGCTGGGCATGGTGATGTCGCTGATCCTGCTGGCGCCAAGCTGGGGCGGGATGATCAACGGGATGATGACGCTCTCGGGCGCCTGGCATAAGTTGCGCAGCGACCCGATCCTGCGCTTCCTCGTGGTGTCCCTGGCGTTCTACGGCATGTCGACCTTCGAAGGGCCGATGATGGCGATCAAAACCGTTAACGCCCTCTCCCACTACACCGACTGGACCATCGGCCACGTTCACGCCGGGGCACTCGGCTGGGTGGCGATGATTTCCATCGGCGCGCTGTACCACATGATCCCGAAAATCTTCGGTCGCCCGCAGATGCACAGCATCGGCCTGATCAACGCGCACTTCTGGCTCGCGACCATCGGCACCGTGCTGTACATCGCCTCGATGTGGGTCAACGGCATCGCCCAGGGCCTCATGTGGCGCGCAGTCAACGAAGACGGCACGCTGACCTACTCCTTCGTCGAAACCCTGGTGGCCAGCCACCCAGGCTTCGTCGTGCGACTGGTGGGCGGTGCGATCTTCCTCAGCGGCATGTTCCTGATGGCTTACAACACCTGGCGCACCGTGCGGGCCTCGCAGCCTGCCGAAGTCGCCGCTGCCGCGCAGATGGCCTGAGGAGTCCGCCATGAAACACGAAACAATCGAGAAAAACGTCGGCCTGCTGTTGCTGCTGATGGTCCTGGCCGTGAGCATCGGCGGTCTGACCCAGATCGTCCCGCTGTTCTTCCAGGACGTGACCAATAAACCGGTGGAAGGCATGAAGCCCTACACCGCACTGCAACTGGAAGGTCGCGACATTTACATCCGCGAAGGCTGCGTCGGTTGCCACTCGCAGATGATCCGGCCGTTTCGCGCCGAGACCGAACGCTACGGGCACTACTCGGTGGCCGGTGAAAGCGTCTGGGATCACCCGTTCCTCTGGGGTTCCAAGCGCACCGGGCCGGACCTGGCCCGGGTTGGCGCTCGCTACTCGGATGACTGGCACCGCGCGCACTTGTACAACCCGCGCAACGTCGTGCCCGAATCGAAGATGCCTGCCTACCCATGGCTGGTCACGCAGGCGGTCGACAGCAGCCACACCGAAACCAAGGTCCGCGCCATGCGCACCCTCGGCGTGCCGTACACCGACGACGATATCGCCGGCAGCGTGGCCTCGCTCAAGGGCAAGACGGAAATGGACGCGTTGGTCGCCTACCTGCAAGTGCTCGGCACTGCGATCAAGAGCAAGAGGTGAGCCATGGTCTTTGAGATGAGCAGTGGAATGATCCGCGGCCTCGGCACGGTCGTGGTGTTCGTGGCCTTCGTCGGCCTGACGCTGTGGGTGTTCAACAGCAAGCGCAATCCGGAATTCGCCGAAGCGCGTTTGCTGCCGTTCGCCGACGAACCACAACCCGACAGCACCCAAGAACCTGCAACAACAAGGAGTACCCGGCCATGACCACCTTCTGGAGTACGTGGATCTGCGTACTGACCATCGGCAGCCTGATCGGCCTGACCTGGCTACTGATCGGCACCCGCAAGGGCGAAACCAAGGGCAGCGTCGACCAGACCATGGGCCATAGCTTCGACGGCATCGAGGAGTACGACAATCCGCTGCCGCAGTGGTGGTTCATGCTGTTCGCCGGCACGCTGGTGTTTGCCGTGGGTTACCTGATTCTTTATCCGGGCCTGGGCAACTGGAAAGGCGTCCTGCCGGGTTACGAGGACGGTTGGACCGGCGTCCACGAATGGGAAAAGGAGATGAACAAGGCCGACGCCAGGTTCGGGCCGATCTTCGCCAAATTCGCCGCCATGCCTGTTGAAGAAGTGGCCAATGACCCGCAAGCGCTGAAAATGGGTGGTCGTCTGTTCGCGTCCAACTGCTCGGTGTGCCACGGCTCGGATGCCAAGGGCGCCTTCGGCTTCCCGAACCTGGCCGACAGCACCTGGCGCTGGGGCGGCGATACCGAGATGATCAAGACCACGATCATGGGCGGTCGCATGGCGGCCATGCCGGCCTGGGGTGAAATCCTCGGTGATGCCGGCGTCAAGAACGTTGCCGCGTATGTGCGTCATGAACTGGCCGGCCTGCCATTGCCGACTGACGACACCGCCGATCTGCACGCCGGACAGCAAGCGTTCAGCACCACCTGCGTAGCCTGTCATGGTGCAAACGGCCAGGGCACTGAAGCCATGGGCGCGCCGAATTTGACGCAACCGGCCGGATTTATCTACGGTACAAGCCTGGCGCAGCTGCAACAGACCATTCGCCATGGCCGCCAGGGCCATATGCCCGCGCAGAACGAATTGCTCGGCAATGACAAGGTGCAATTGCTCGCCGCTTACGTCTACAGCTTGTCTCACGGTCTGAGTACCGAGCGCTTGCAAGCTGAAGGCAAACGCGAATAAATCTCGACCGTTCTACTGCCGCATTCTCCCGGATGCGGCAGTTCCCTGCCTCTTTGCGACCAAGTGTCGCACCCCTCTGTTGGTCCTCCTTTCGATTCCCCGGATTCGGGTCTAAGCTTGTTCCGATGCGAACTGGCATGAGCCGGTTCCAGGTCGACTCAACCCGATGTGTTCGACGAATCTGCTCGATGAAAGGCCGCAAAGGCTGGTAGATACCGGCTGTCGTGCCAATTGCCATCGGTCACCCGATCGTTGTGTTTGAACACACCCCGTAACAACTGACCTGACCCCCTCACCCTTTTCGTTCGCTGCGACATTTTGTCCGAGGCCGATTTTGTCCTTACGCCGCGCATGGAAAGGCCGCAGAATCAGCTTTTGAAAGCATTGACCCAGGTCATGGCGCGTTGCAATGACCCCCCGCTTTCTACATACTTGCGGCCGATTTTTACTCCTAATAAAACACCCAAACCGTGGAACCTTAGAATGAGCACAGCAATCAGTCCGACTGCTTATAACTATAAGGTAGTCCGCCAGTTCGCCATCATGACGGTGGTCTGGGGGATCCTTGGCATGGGGCTTGGTGTCTTCATCGCCTCGCAACTGGTCTGGCCGGAGTTGAACTTCGGTCTGGAATGGACGAGCTTTGGACGCCTGCGCCCGCTGCACACCAACCTGGTGATTTTCGCCTTCGGTGGTTGTGCACTGTTTGCCACTTCTTATTACGTCGTGCAGCGAACCTGCCAAACGCGACTGATTTCCGACAGTCTCGCCGCCTTCCACTTCTGGGGATGGCAAGCGGTGATCATCGGCGCGATCGTTACCTTGCCGCTGGGTTACACCACCACCAAGGAATACGCGGAACTGGAATGGCCCCTGGCTATTCTGCTGGCCATTGTCTGGGTCACCTACGGTCTGGTGTTCTTCGGCACCATCGTCAAGCGCAAGACCAAGCACATCTATGTGGGTAACTGGTTCTACGGTGCCTTCATCGTCGTGACGGCGATGCTGCACATCGTCAACCACATGTCCCTGCCGGTCAGCCTGTTCAAGTCCTACTCTGCCTACTCGGGTGCGACTGACGCGATGATCCAGTGGTGGTACGGCCACAACGCGGTCGGTTTCTTCCTGACCACGGGCTTCCTGGGGATGATGTACTACTTCGTTCCAAAGCAGGCCGAGCGTCCGATCTACTCCTATCGCCTGTCGATCGTGCACTTCTGGGCGCTGATCACCCTGTACATCTGGGCCGGTCCGCACCACCTGCACTACACCGCACTGCCGGACTGGGCTCAGTCCCTGGGCATGGCGATGTCGATCATCCTGCTGGCTCCGAGCTGGGGCGGCATGATCAACGGCATGATGACCCTGTCGGGCGCCTGGCATAAGCTGCGCACCGACCCGATCCTGCGCTTCCTCGTGGTATCGCTGGCCTTCTACGGCATGTCGACCTTTGAAGGCCCGATGATGGCCATCAAGACCGTGAACTCGCTGTCGCACTACACCGACTGGACCATCGGCCACGTACACGCCGGTGCTTTGGGCTGGGTTGCGATGATCTCGATCGGCGCGATCTACCACATGATCCCGAAACTGTTCGGTCGCGCGCAGATGCACAGCATCGGCTTGATCAACGCGCACTTCTGGCTCGCGACCATCGGTACCGTTCTGTACATCGCTTCGATGTGGGTCAACGGCATCACCCAGGGTCTGATGTGGCGTGCAATCAACGACGACGGCACCCTCACCTACTCGTTCGTCGAAGCCCTGCAAGCCAGCCACCCTGGTTTCATCGTTCGCGCCCTGGGCGGTGCGTTCTTTGCCAGCGGCATGCTGTTCATGGCCTACAACGTATGGCGGACCGTACGTGCCTCGAACCCGGCTGAAGCTGAAGCCGCCGCTCAGATTGCTGTAGTTGGAGCTCACTGATGAAGCATGAAGCAGTCGAGAAGAACATTGGCCTGCTGGCCTTCTTCATGGTTATCGCCGTCAGCATCGGCGGCCTGACCCAGATCGTTCCGCTGTTTTTCCAGGACGTCACCAACAAGCCGGTCGAAGGCATGAAGCCTCGTACCGCCCTTGAAGTCGAAGGACGTGACGTCTATATCGCCAACGGTTGCGTCGGCTGCCACTCGCAGATGATCCGCCCGTTCCGCGCTGAAACCGAACGTTACGGCCACTACTCGGTTGCCGGTGAAAGCGTCTGGGACCACCCGTTCCTGTGGGGTTCCAAGCGCACCGGTCCGGACCTGGCCCGTGTCGGCGGTCGTTACTCCGATGACTGGCAGCGCGCGCACTTGTACAACCCGCGCAACGTGGTGCCTGAGTCGAAAATGCCGGCCTACCCGTTCCTCGTGGAAAACAAGCTCGACGGCAAAGACACCGCCAAGAAACTGGAAGTCTTGCGCACGCTCGGCGTCCCTTACACCGACGAAGACATCGCCGGTGCCAAGGATGCGGTGAAGGGCAAAACCGAAATGGACGCGCTGGTGGCCTATCTGCAAGGCCTGGGCACCATCATCAAAAGCAAACGGTGATTTAGATGGATATCGGGATGATTCGTGGCCTGGGCACCGTTGTTGTGATGGTGGCCTTCATCGGACTGGCGCTATGGGTGTTCAGCCCCAAGCGCAAGTCGGAGTTTGAAGACGCGACCTTGCTGCCTTTCGCGGATGATCCCGAAGCCATCAAGCACGTCGAGCAAGCTTCTAGGAGTAACAAAGAATGACTACGTTCTGGAGTCTGTACGTCACAGTCCTCAGTCTCGGCACCATCTTCGCCCTGACCTGGCTGCTGCTGTCTACCCGCAAGGGCCAGCGCGCCGAGCAGACAGAGGAAACGGTTGGCCACTCCTTCGACGGGATCGAGGAGTACGACAACCCACTGCCGAAATGGTGGTTCATGCTGTTCGTGGGCACCATCATCTTCGCCCTGGGCTACCTGGTGTTGTACCCGGGCCTGGGTAACTGGAAAGGCCTGTTGCCGGGTTACAACTACCTGGATAACGAGAAGCAGACTGCGTTCGCCAACGGCCAGACTGGCTGGACCGGCGTTCACGAGTGGGAAAAGGAAATGGCCAAGTCGGACGCCAAGTTCGGTCCGATCTTCGCCAAGTTCGCTTCCATGCCGATTGAAGAAGTCGCCAAGGACCCGCAAGCCCTGAAGATGGGTGGCCGCCTGTTCGCCTCCAACTGCTCGGTCTGCCACGGCTCCGACGCCAAAGGCGCTTATGGCTTCCCGAACCTGACCGACGCCGACTGGCGCTGGGGCGGCGAGGCAGAAACCATCAAGACCACCATCATGGGTGGCCGTCACGCGGTCATGCCGGCGTGGGCTGACGTGATCGGCGAGCAAGGCGTTGCGGACGTTGCTTCGTTCGTACTGACCAACCTCGACGGCCGCAAAATGCCGGAAGGCACCAAAGCCGACCCGGTTGCCGGCCAGAAGCTGTTCGCCGCCAACTGCGCGGTGTGCCACGGTCCGGAAGGCAAAGGTACGCCAGCGATGGGCGCACCTGACCTGACCCACCCGGCAGCGTTCATCTACGGTTCGAGCTTCGCTCAACTGCAGCAGACCATCCGTTACGGCCGTCAGGGCCAGATGCCTGCGCAAGAACAGCTGCAAGGCAACGACAAGGTTCACCTGCTGGCTGCTTACGTCTACAGCCTCTCTCACGGTGAGAAAGCGCCGGCGGAAGACGCTCAGTAAGGCAAACGCTTGATGCAACAAAAACGGCCCCGTCAATGTGAATTGGCGGGGCCGTTTTGTTTACAGCTGTTCATCAGAGACCCTGTCACGACCGATGGTAGCCCCCTGTTTGCGTTCCGTAGTTGCGGGACACCCAACAGAGTAGTAACGTTTCTACAAAGCAAATTCAGGAGGGTCAACCATGATGGCCATCACCACCATATCCAGCCGGGAATTCAACCAGGACACAAGTAGTGCCAAAAAAGCCACGCGTCATGGACCGGTTATCATCACCGACCGTGGCAAGCCTGCTCACGTACTGCTAAGCATTGAGGAGTACCAGAACCTGACGGGCATGAACGCCAACATCGTCGATCTGTTGGTGATGCCGGAAGCTGCCGACATCGAGTTCGAAACCGAGCGTGCCGTCATCACTCATCGACCCGTGGATTTGTCCTGATGTATCTACTCGACACCAATGTAATTTCTGAGCTGCGCAAACCCCAGGCTGACTTGAACGTTGTCGCCTGGGCGAAAAGTGTCATCGCTCCACGTATGTTCATTTCGGCGATTACTTTGAAGGAGCTTGAGACAGGAGTTCTGCGAATGGAACGTCGCGATCCCGCTCAGGGGAAGGTATTGCGCAGTTGGCTGAAGCGCCACGTAATACCGGCATTCGATGCCAGAATCTTGCCGGTCGATGCCGCCGTGGCACTACGCTGTGCCAGTTTGCATGTTCCGGATCGTGCCAACGAAAGCGATGCCCTGATCGCAGCGACTGCATTGGTTCATGGCCTTACGGTGGTCACCCGCAATGTCAGTGATTTCCAATCCAGCGGTGTTGCACTGATCAATCCCTGGGACGAGTGAGTTCGCCGCCCCTACAAAACCGTCCATAATTCACAAGTCAATTGATTCAAGTCATTACACCGTCAGTTGATTTCAACCAACGTGACCAAAGGTCGCACCCTTGAGCTAGAGCGACAGGCGTATCATTGCGCCACTGCAACACCTATTTTTGACCGCGGTCGGCATGTACTGATCGGGGCATTTTTCCACTGCCGTGGGATGCAATGATGAGCAATCAGATTCCGGTACACGACGTCACACCGCCTGCCAAGGACGCGAACAACAGCGTCGACCTCTACGCCTCTCGAGAAAAGATTTACACCCGTGCCTTCACAGGCTTGTTCCGTAACCTGCGGATGATGGGCGGTGCCGGGTTGTTTCTGCTGTATTTCGGTACGGTCTGGCTGAACTGGGGTGGTCATCAGGCCGTCTGGTGGAACCTGCCGGAGCGCAAATTCTTTATCTTTGGTGCGACCTTCTGGCCTCAGGATTTCATCCTGCTCTCCGGGATCTTGATCGTCAGCGCCTTCGGCCTGTTCTTCATTACCGTGTACGCCGGTCGTGTGTGGTGCGGTTACACCTGCCCGCAGAGCGTCTGGACGTGGATTTACATGTGGTGCGAAAAGGTCACCGAAGGCGACCGCAACCAGCGCATCAAGCTCGACAAGGCGCCGATGAGCGCCAACAAATTCCTGCGCAAATTCAGCAAACACTCGATGTGGCTGTTGATCGGCTTCGTTACCGGCATGACCTTCGTCGGTTACTTCTCGCCCATTCGCGAACTGACGATCGATTTTTTCACCGGCGAGGCGGATGGCTGGTCGTACTTCTGGGTCGGTTTCTTCACCCTCGCCACCTACGGCAACGCCGGCTGGTTGCGCGAGCAAGTGTGCATTTACATGTGCCCGTATGCGCGGTTCCAAAGCGTGATGTTCGACAAAGACACACTGATCGTTTCCTACGATCCGCGCCGCGGGGAAAGCCGTGGCCCGCGCAAGAAAGGCATCGACTACAAGGCCCAGGGCCTGGGTGACTGCATTGATTGCACCATGTGCGTCCAGGTCTGCCCGACCGGTATCGACATTCGCGACGGTCTGCAGATCGAATGCATCGGCTGCGCGGCGTGTATCGATGCCTGCGACACCATCATGGACAAAATGGACTACCCCCGCGGGTTGATCAGCTACACCACCGAGCACAACCTGTCCGGGCAAAAAACCCATAAACTGCGCCCGCGCCTGATCGGCTATGCGGTGGTGCTGCTGGCCATGATGGGCTTGCTGGCGGGTGCTTTCTTCATGCGGTCGCTGGTCGGTTTCGACGTCAGCAAGGATCGCGTGCTGTACCGCGAGAACGCCGAAGGCCGGATCGAGAACGTCTACAGCCTGAAGATCATGAACAAGGACCAGCGCGACCATACCTACGTGCTGGAAGCCTCCGGTTTGCCGGACCTGAAACTGCAAGGCAAGCGCGAAATCAAAGTCGCCGCCGGGGAGATTTTCAGTCAGCCGGTCGAACTGTCGATCGCACCGGAAAAACTGCCGTCGAGCACCAACGAGGTGAAATTCATCCTCAAGGATGCCGACGACGACAGCGTCCACGTTGAAGCCAAGAGCCGATTCATCGGCCCACAAATTCGTTGAGAGAAGTGATCATGCCCGCAGCAAACGCCGCAAGCCCTTGGTACAAGCATCTTTGGCCGTGGATCATCATCGCCATCCTGGCCTGTTCCGTGACCCTGACCTTGTCCATGGTGACGATCGCGGTGAACAACCCGGATAACCTGGTCAACGACAACTACTACGAGGCCGGCAAAGGCATCAACCGCTCCCTCGACCGTGAACTGCTGGCCCAGACCCTGCTGCTGCGCGCCAGCGTTCACCTGGATGACGTGACCGGCGAAGTCGACTTGCGCCTGAGCGGCAACAGCCAACCGAAAACCCTTGAGCTGAACCTGATTTCGCCGACCCAGCCGGAGAAGGATCGCAAGATCACCCTCGCCCGCAGCGAAACCGAACAGGGCCGCTACATCGGTCAGTTGAGTGACAAGATTGAAGGCCGGCGTTTTGTCGAATTGCTGGGCACTCACGACGACCACATCTGGCGCATGTTCGAAGAAGAGCTGGTCAGCCATGACAAGGATCTGCTGCTGGGTGACGAGCCGTTGCAAGGCGCGGAAGACCTGAAGAAGTAATTTCCAGTGAATACGGTCAACTGTGGCGAGGGAGCTTGCTCCCGCTGGGGTGCGAAGCGCCCCTGAAACCAGCAAACCTATTCTTTCAGGCATAGCGAGTTCGCAATAGCGACTGCTTCGCAGCCGAGCGGGAGCAAGCTCCCTCGCCACAATGATTCTCATGGCAACAGAAATGACCACGCCAACCCCCTGCTACCACTGCGCCCTGCCCGTCCCGGCCGGCAGCCGCTTCACCGCCGCTGTCCTCGGTGAAACCCGCGAGTTCTGCTGCCCGGGTTGCCAGGCTGTGGCTGAAGCGATCGTGGCCGGTGGGCTGGAAAGCTATTACCAGCATCGCAGCGAGTCATCGGCCAACCCCGAAGCGTTGCCGGTGCAGTTGGTGGATGAGTTGGCGCTCTACGACCGCGCCGACGTGCAAAAGCCCTTCGTGCGCCACGACGGCGAACTCGCCGAAACCACCCTGTTGATGGAAGGCATCAGCTGCGCCGCCTGCGGCTGGCTGATCGAGAAACACCTGCGCGCTTTGCCGGCGGTGGCCGAGGCGCGACTGAACCTGTCCAACCATCGCCTTCACGTGCGTTGGGCCGACGCACAATTGCCGTTGAGCCAGGTGCTCAGCGAATTGCGCCACATCGGTTACGCCGCGCACCCCTATCAAGCCGACCGCGCCAGTGAACAACTGGCCAGCGAAAACCGCCTGGCCTTGCGCCAACTCGGTGTCGCCGGGCTGCTGTGGTTCCAGGCGATGATGGCGACCATGGCCACCTGGCCAGAATTCAACATCGACTTGAGCCCGGAGCTGCACACCATCCTGCGCTGGGTCGCGTTGTTCCTCACCACGCCGATCGTGTTCTACAGTTGCGCGCCGTTCTTCAAAGGGGCGATGCGCGATTTGCGCACCCGTCACCTGACCATGGACGTGTCAGTGTCCCTGGCAATCGGCAGTGCCTACATCGCCGGGATCTGGACCTCGATCACCGGCGTCGGCGAGTTGTATTTCGATGCCGTGGGAATGTTTGCGTTGTTCCTGTTGGCAGGGCGTTACCTGGAACGCCGCGCCCGCGAGCGCACCGCCGCCGCTACCGCACAGCTTGTAAACCTGTTGCCTGCTTCGTGCCTGCGCTTGAGTACTGACGGGCAGAGTGAGCGGATCCTGCTCAGCGAACTGCGTGTCGGCGATCAAGTGCTGGTGCATCCGGGCGCAATCCTGCCGGCCGACGGCAAAATCCTCGATGGCCAGTCGAGCATCGACGAATCGCTGCTGACCGGCGAGTACCTGCCGCAGCCGCGCACGCAGGGCGATGCGGTCACCGCCGGCACCCTGAACGTCGAAGGCGCGTTGACCGTGGAAGTGCTGGCACTGGGTCAGGACACGCGACTGTCAGCCATCGTCCGCCTGCTGGATCGCGCCCAGGCCGAGAAGCCGCGACTGGCGGAAATCGCCGACCGCGCCGCGCAATGGTTCCTGTTGCTAACGCTGATCGCATCCGCCTGCATCGGCCTGTTGTGGTGGGAACTGGATTCGTCGCGAGCCTTCTGGATTGTCTTGGCGATGCTGGTTGCGACGTGCCCGTGCGCCTTGTCGCTGGCCACGCCGACCGCGCTCACCGCCGCCACCGGCACCCTGCACAAACTCGGCTTGCTGCTGACGCGCGGTCATGTGCTGGAAGGCCTGAACCAGATTGACACGGTAATTTTCGACAAGACCGGTACATTGACCGAAGGTCGCCTGGCCTTGCGTTCGATCCGCCCTCTCGGCGCGCTCGATAGCGATCAATGCCTGAGCCTCGCCGCAGCCCTGGAAAACCGTTCCGAGCACCCGATCGCCCGGGCATTTGGCCGGGCGCCGCTGGCGGCCGAAGAAGTCCTCAGCACGCCGGGGCTGGGTCTCGAAGGCTTGGTCGGCACGCAGCGCTTGCGTATCGGCCAGCCGGGTTTTGTCTGCGAGCTCAGTGGCGCGGCTGTACCGGTGATGCCCGACGAAGCGGGCCAATGGCTGCTGCTCGGCGACAGCCAAGGGCCACTGGCGTGGTTTGTCCTCGATGACCGATTGCGCGCCGATGCTCCGGCGCTATTGGAGGCCTGCAGGGCCCGCGGTTGGCGCACGTTGCTGCTGTCGGGCGATACCTCGCCGATGGTCGCCAGCGTAGCCGCCGAACTGGGCATCGACGAAGCCCGGGGCGGTTTGCGTCCGGACGATAAATTGCAGGTCCTGCAACAGCTGCACAAGGAAGGCCGCAAGGTGTTGATGCTCGGTGACGGGGTCAACGATGTGCCGGTGCTGGCCGCGGCCGACATCAGCGTGGCGATGGGTTCGGCCACCGATCTGGCGAAAACCAGTGCCGATGCGGTGTTGCTGTCGAACCGTCTCGATGCGCTGGTGCAAGCCTTCAGCCTGGCGCGACGCACCCGTCGGGTAATCATCGAGAACCTGCTGTGGGCCGGGCTGTACAATGGCCTCATGTTGCCGTTCGCCGCCCTCGGCTGGATCACGCCGGTATGGGCTGCGGTCGGCATGTCCATCAGTTCGTTGACCGTGGTGTTGAACGCCCTGCGCCTGACTCGCCTGCCGAGCATGCCTGCCGCCCGCACCACGCCAGAAACCCGTCCGCTGCCGGCCTGAGCCGCGCGGGCATGGAGTCCAGATGCCAGCTCTCTACGTGATGATCCCGGCCGCGCTGCTGATCGTGGCCATCGCTGTCTATATCTTCTTCTGGGCGGTCGACAGCGGTCAGTACGACGACCTCGACGGCCCGGCCCACAGCATTCTGTTCGACGACCAGGACCCGAACCACAAGGCTGCGGTCGACGAAGCCAGCGGCCATCCGGCCAAACCGGACGACAAGGCACCGCCTCATGCTTGAGTTGGCGCCACTGCTGGTGTCTGCGGTGATTCTCGGCCTGCTCGGCGGCGGGCATTGCCTGGGCATGTGCGGCGGCTTGATGGGCGCGCTGACCCTGGCGATTCCCAAGGAACAACGCAGCCGCCGCTTCCGCCTGCTGCTGGCCTACAACCTGGGGCGAATTCTCAGCTATGCGACGGCCGGACTTCTGATCGGCCTGGCGGGTTGGGCAGTGGCCAACAGCCCGGCGGCGATGTTCATGCGGGTGATCGCCGGACTGTTACTGATCGCCATGGGCCTGTACCTCGCCGGTTGGTGGAGCGGCCTGACCCGTATCGAAAGCCTGGGGCGCGGTCTGTGGCGGCATATCCAGCCGGTTGCCAACAAACTGCTGCCGGTGTCGAGCCTGCCCCGCGCGCTGCTGCTGGGTGCGCTGTGGGGATGGTTGCCGTGCGGGTTGGTTTACAGCACGTTGCTGTGGGCGGCGAGCCAGGGCAATGCGCTGGACAGTGCGTTGCTGATGCTCGCGTTCGGACTCGGCACCTGGCCGGTGCTGCTGGCCACCGGGCTGGCGGCAGAGCGGGTCACGGCGTTGTTGCGCAAGCGTAGCGTGCGCATGGCCGGTGGTTTTTTGGTGATGCTGTTCGGCATCTGGACGTTGCCGGGGCCGCATCAGCATTGGCTCATGGGGCATTAGATCGGCGGTGCGCCCATCGCGAGCAGGCTCGCTCCCACATTCAAATGCATTCCCCTGTGGGAGCGAGCCTGCTCGCGATGAGGCCCTCGCCAACAACACAAATCCTGACCGTTGATGCAAATCAAGATGCCCCAGCGCCGCACCCCATAGACTTGCTGACACTGCCAGCCTATCCGGGGGAATGCCCGCATGATGCTCGACGCCATTCGTTGGGACACCGATCTGATCCGCCGTTACGACCTGGCGGGGCCGCGTTACACCTCTTACCCGACCGCGGTGCAATTCGACGGACAGGTCGGCACGTTCGACCTGTTTCACGCCCTGCGCGACAGCCGCAAGGCCCTGCGCCCACTGTCGTTGTATGTGCATGTGCCGTTCTGCGCGAACATTTGCTACTACTGCGCCTGCAACAAAGTCATCACCAAGGACCGAGGCCGCGCGCTGCCCTACTTGCAGCGCCTTGATCAGGAAATCCATCTGATCGCCTGCCACCTCGACCCGGCGCAAAAGGTCGAACAACTGCACTTCGGCGGTGGCACCCCGACCTTTCTCAGTCACGACGAACTGCGCCAGTTGATGGCTCAGTTACGCAAACACTTCAACCTGCTGGACGATGATTCCGGCGACTACGGCATCGAGATCGACCCGCGCGAGGCCGACTGGTCGACCATGGGCTTGCTCCGTGAGCTGGGCTTCAATCGCGTCAGCATTGGCCTGCAAGACCTCGACCCGGCGGTGCAACGGGCGGTCAATCGCCTGCAAAGCCTGGAAGAAACCCGCGCCGTGATCGACGCCGCCCGGACCCTGCAATTTCGCTCGATCAACATCGACCTGATCTACGGCTTGCCAAAGCAGACACCGGAAAACTTCGCCCGCACGGTCGACGAAGTCATTGCGCTGCAACCGGACCGGCTCTCGGTGTTCAACTACGCGCACCTGCCGGAACGCTTCATGCCGCAACGGCGAATCAACGGCAACGACCTGCCGACGCCGGCGCAGAAGCTGGAAATGCTCCAGCGCACCATCGAACAGCTGACCGCTGCCGGCTACCGCTACATCGGCATGGACCACTTCGCCCTGCCCGACGACGAGCTGGCGATTGCCCAGGAAGAATCGACCCTGCAGCGTAACTTTCAGGGCTACACCACTCACGGTCATTGCGATTTGATCGGCTTGGGGGTGTCGGCCATCAGTCAGATCGGCGACCTCTACTGCCAGAACAACAGCGACCTGAACCAGTACCAGAACGCCCTCGCCGTCGCGCAGTTAGCGACCAGTCGTGGCCTGATATGCAACGCCGACGACCGTGTGCGGCGGGCGGTGATCCAGCAGCTGATCTGTACGTTCACCCTGGAGTTCGCGGACATCGAACAGGCCTTCAACATCGATTTTCGCGGTTACTTCGGTGAACTGTGGCCTCAGCTACTGACCATGGCCGATGACGGTTTGATCAGCCTCGACAACGAGCGGATCAACGTACTGCCCGCCGGTCGCTTGCTGGTGCGCTCGGTGTGCATGGTGTTCGATGCCTATTTGCAACAGCACAATCACCAGCGGTTTTCCCGGGTGATCTGATGGCCGCGAAACAGGTTCCTTGCACGAGTTCGAATGCAAGGTTACTGGCCGCCGACCGCGGGCCTTTATCACCATGCGACAAAAACGGCACAAACTGGCCTGAATGTCCTCCCGTGGGTTACCCTTACGTCTTATGTGTGTTTTCCCACAAGGATTGAAGAAATGTCCGAGCCAGTAAAACTGCGCGCTCACAGCCAGGCCCATTGCAAGGATTGCAGCCTGGCCCCCCTCTGCTTGCCACTTTCTCTGAATCTGGAAGACATGGATGCGCTGGACGAAATCGTCAAACGTGGCCGCCCGCTGAAAAAAGGCGAGTTCCTGTTCCGCCAGGGTGACACTTTCGATTCCGTTTATGCAGTACGCTCCGGCGCCCTCAAGACCTTCAGCCTGAGCGATGGCGGTGAAGAACAGCTCACCGGTTTCCACTTGCCGAGCGAACTGGTCGGCCTGTCGGGCATGGACACCGAAAAGCACCCGGTTTCGGCACAAGCCCTGGAAACCACGTCGGTGTGCGAAATCCCCTTCGAACGCCTCGACGAACTGGCCCTGCAACTGCCGCAGCTGCGCCGTCAGCTGATGCGTGTCATGAGCCGCGAAATTCGCGACGATCAGCAAATGATGTTGCTGCTGTCGAAGAAAACCGCCGACGAGCGCATTGCCACGTTTCTGGTCAACCTCTCGGCACGTTTCCGCGCCCGGGGTTTCTCGGCCAACCAGTTCCGCCTGAGCATGTCGCGCAACGAAATCGGCAATTACCTGGGCTTGGCGGTGGAAACCGTGTCCCGGGTGTTCACGCGCTTCCAGCAAAACGAGCTGATCGCGGCCGAGGGCAAGGAAATCCACATCCTCGACCCGATCCAGCTCTGCGCCCTGGCCGGTGGCTCGATAGAAGGCTGACGGCAACAATTGCGGCTGAGCGAAACGGTTCAGCCGCCGTTATACTGCGACGTTTGCAGCCTGCCAGGATTCTTCGACCATGGCCTTCGACGCCTTTGACATCAAATCCCTGATCCGCCCCGTGATCGACTTCCCCAAGCCCGGCGTGATCTTTCGCGACATCACACCGTTGTTCCAGTCGCCTACGGCCCTGCGCCTGGTGATGGACAGCTTCGCTCATCGTTATGTCGAGGCGGATTTCACGCATATCGGCGCGATGGATGCCCGTGGCTTCCTGATCGGCTCGGTGCTGGCCTATCAACTGAACAAGCCGTTGGTGCTGTTTCGCAAACAAGGGAAACTGCCGGCCGATGTGTTGGCCGAGGGTTATGCGACCGAGTACGGCGAAGCCTTTCTCGAAGTGCACGCCGATAGCCTGTGCGAAGGCGATTCAGTGGTGATGTTTGATGATTTGATCGCCACCGGCGGTACGCTGATTGCGGCGGCGAACCTGATTCGGCGCATGGGCGCGCGGGTTCATGAAGCGGCGGCGATTATTGATCTGCCGGAGCTGGGTGGGTCGCAACGGCTGAACGATATGGGGATTCCTACGTTTTGCCTGACGCAGTTTGCGTTGAGCGAAAAGTAAGCGGCGCCTTCAAAGGCCTCTTCGCGAGCAAGCCCGCTCCCACATTAGATATCTGCCGGACACGAAATTTGTGTACACCGGAGATTCAATGTGGGAGCGGGCTTGCTCGCGAAGAGGCCGGTGGCAACACCACAGATCTCAATACCCGCTAAAGCCCCATCTGCTTACTGATAATCTCGTTCATCACTTCCCGCGTCCCGCCACCGATCGACAGAATCCGGTTATCCCGATACAACCGCTCCACCAGGCTTTCACGCATGTAGCCGAGGCCACCGAGAATCTGCACCGCATCCGTCGTAATCCGGTCAGCCGTGTCCGTCGCAAAATTCTTCGCCATGGAAATTTCCTTGATCACGCTCTGCCCCGCCGCCATTTTCGCCGCCTGACGGTAAGTGAACTCCCGTGACACCTCCAATGCCGTGGCCATTTCCGCGAGGCGATGTTTAAGCACCTGGAACTTGCCGATGGGTTTGCCAAAGGCTTCGCGCTGACGCGCCCATTTCAGGCTTTCCTCCAGCGCCAGCTGGGCCGTCATGTTGGCCATCAGCGCCAACGCCAGGCGTTCGCTCTGGAAGTTGCCCATAATGCAGGCGAACCCCATGTTCTCGGCGCCGATCAGATTTCCCACAGACACCCGGCAATCATCGAAGAATAGTTCGGCCGTGTCCGACGCCCACCAGCCCATTTTCTTCAACTGACGACCGACGGTGAAACCGGGCGTGCCCTTTTCGATCAGCAGCAGACTGATGCCACCGAAACCCGGTTCGCCGGTGCGCACCGCAACGGTGTAGAAGTCTGCGCGGATGCCACTGGTGATAAAGGTTTTACTGCCGCTGACCCGGTAAAAATCGCCGTCACGCACGGCGCGGGTTTGCAGATTGGCCACATCGGAGCCGCCGCTGGGTTCGGTGACGGCCAGCGCGCTGATCTTCTCGCCGGCCAGCACTTGCGGAACGACACGATCACGGACTTCAGGTCTGGCCCATTTGAGAATCGGCGGCAGTCCGATGTCCAGTGAACCAAGGCCCGCCACCAAACCGCCGGAGCCACAGCGCATCAGCTCTTCGCTGGCAGCGACCTTGGCGAACACATCACCTTCGTGGCTGCCGCCCAGGGATTCGGGATAGCCGATCCCAAGGATTCCCGCCGCTCCGGCCTTGAGGTAGAGCTCGCGGGGAAAGCATTCAGCTTCTTCCCACTGATCAATGTCCGGAAGAATCTCACGCTCGACGAAACGTCTGACGCTGTCGCGGACCAATTGGTGGCTGGGATCGAAGTATTCCTGAAAGGCAGGCATCGGCGAACTCCACTGAAGGTTCAGCGAAGTTAACCGAGCGCTTGCTTGGTTTTCAATAGAATTGTGTGAATCAGATGGACCGAGGCGCACCCTTCGCGGGCAAGTCGGATCGCCGCACCGCTCGCTCCTACAGGGTCACCGGTCCTTCTGTAGGAGCGAGGCTTGCCCGCGAAGGCGTCAGTGCAGACACCACAAATTACAAAGCGATCGGCTTACGCCCCGCAAACGAATGCGCCAACGTCCCGCCATCCACCAGTTCCAGCTCACCCCCCAACGGCACACCGTGGGCGATACGCGAAGCAACCAGGCCTTTATTGCTCAGCAACTGCGCGATGTAGTGCGCCGTCGCCTCACCTTCCACGGTCGGGTTGGTGGCCAGAATCACTTCAGTAAACGTGCCCGCCTCTTCAATCCGCGCCAACAGCTGCGGAATACCGATGGCTTCCGGCCCGAGCCCGTCGAGCGGCGAGAGATGGCCCTTGAGCACAAAGTAGCGACCACGAAAACCGGTCTGCTCCACGGCGTAGACGTCCATCGGACCTTCCACCACGCAGAGCAGGGTGTCGTCACGGCGGGTATCGGCACATTGCGGGCAAAGGTCGTCTTCGGTCAGCGTGCGGCACAACCGGCAATGGCCCACCCCTTCCATGGCCTGGCTCAGTGCCGACGCCAGTCGTGAACCACCGCTGCGATCACGCTCAAGCAGTTGCAGTGCCATGCGCTGGGCAGTTTTCTGACCGACACCCGGCAAAATTCGCAGGGCATCGATGAGTTGGCGAATCAAAGGGCTGAAGCTCATGGGGAAAAGTCCGACAAAACAACGAGACGCGGTTTATACCCGCGCCTCTGTTTAGCGTCAATTATTCAGTCCTGAGCGACCCGAACCACCAGTTTGCCAAAGTTGCGCCCTTCCAGCAGACCGATGAAGGCCTCGGGTGCATTCTCAAGGCCATCAACCACGTCTTCGCGGAACTTGACCTTGCCGTCTCGCACCCACGGCGCCATGGCGCTGACGAACTCCGGCTGACGATCGCCGTAGTCATCGAACACGATAAAGCCCTGGACTCGTACGCGTTTGGTCAGCAACGTACGCTGCAATTGCGGCAAGCGATCCGGGCCGGTCGGTGCTTCGTGGGCGTTATAGGAAGCGATGAGGCCGCACAGTGGAATTCGCGCCTTGGCATTGAGCAGGGGCACCACCGCGTCGAATACCTTGCCGCCGACGTTCTCGTAATAGATATCGATACCCTCGGCGCACGCCTGAGCCAGTTCCTCGGCAAAGTTCGGGCTCTTGTGATCGACGCAGGCATCGAATCCCAATTCCTCCACCACGTAGCCGCATTTTTCCGCGCCGCCCGCCACGCCAACCACGCGCAGGCCTTTGATCTTCGCCACCTGGCCGACCACCGAGCCCACCGCGCCCGAAGCGGCCGCGACCACCAGGGTTTCGCCGGCATTGGGCTGGCCGATGTCCATCAGGCCCATGTACGCGGTCATGCCCGGCATGCCCAGCACACCCAGGGCCATCGACGGGGTCGGCAAACCGCTCGGCACCGGAATGATGTTGCGGCCATCGCTGATGCTGTGGCTTTGCCAACCAGTGGCGCCCACCACCAGGTCACCTTCGTGGAACTTCGGATTCAGCGAGCGCTCGACGCGGCTGACAGCGCCACCGGTCATCACCTCGCCGATTTCTACCGGCGCGGCGTAGGACGGCGCGTCACTCATGCGACCGCGCATGTAGGGGTCCAGCGACAGGTATTGAGTCTTGAGCAGGATCTCACCGTCAGCCAGGTCCGGCAGTGCTTCCCGCTCCAGGCGAAAATTCTCCGGCGTCGGCGCGCCTGTTGGGCGGGACGCCAGGACGATACGTTGGTTGAGGGTCAATGCGTCTGGCATGTGAGCGTCTCCTTTGATCGATGAATTCGGCGGTATAGGGGAGCAGACCTTTGTGGTGGTGTGGCGTTCGATGTTTCTGCCTTTCATTGTGGCGAGGGAGCTTGCTCCCGCTGGGTCGCGAAGCGGCCCCACTCTTCACCTGAAAAGTAGGGGACCGCTGCGCGGTCCAGCGGGAGCAAGCTCCCTCGCCACAGGGATTTACAAAACCAGCAGAAACAAAAATGCCAGGCGCGATGCCTGGCATTTTTTTGTAGCTCATCCGATGCGCTTTGGCGAATCAGAAGGGCAGTTTCATACCCGGCGGCAGTTGCATGCCAGCGGTCATGTTGCCCATCTTGTCCTGGCTATTGGCTTCGATCTTGCGCACGGCGTCGTTGACGGCGGCGGCGAACACCGCTTCCAGCATCTCTTTGTCGTCTTCGCTCAGGCCTTCAACCAGGCTTGGGTCGATGGTCACGCGCTTGACGTCGTGACGACCGGTCATCACCACGGTGACCATATCGCCGCCGGCTTTACCGGTGACTTCGGCGTTGGCCAGTTCTTCCTGCATCTTGGCCATTTTTTCCTGCATCTGCTGCGCCTGCTTCATCAGGCCGGCCATGCCACCTTTCATCATGGGAATCACCTCAAAAGTACTTGGATTTAAACAGCGCCCGGCCCTTGGGGCCGAACGCCTTCAGTTATTAGCCCTGACTGACCAGAGCTTCGACAGGTTCAATAGTATCGTTACGGACCACCGCACCGAACTGCTGCATCATTTGCTGGATGAACGGATCACCGTGGATCGATTCCTCGGCCTCGCGCTGACGGTTGACGCGGCGCCGGGACGCAGCCTGGGCCGGGGTTTCCTGCTCGGGCTTGATCAGCTCCATGGTCAGGGTCAACGTCCGGCCGTGAAACTGGTTCAACGCATCGTTGAGACGACGTTGCTGGGTCGCGTTGAACAAGGCGCTATGGGCCGGGTCCAGGTGCAACAGCCAGTTGTCGCCATCGACAGCGATCAGGGTGCAGTTGGCGGCGATGCTGCCGGTCATGCCCGAGATCGGCAATTTCGGGAACAACTCCAGCCATTGCAGGGCCAGACCGGTGGCGGGCATGGCGGCCGGCTCAGGCTCGGGTTCCGGCGCGGGTTCGGCGGCGTGTTCGCTGGCCAGTTCATCGAGGTAGCTGTAGGCCGAATCCATGTCCGGCTCGATGTAATCTTCGTCCAGCGGCGGCTCGTCATCCAGGTCCACGCCCGGCGTGGCGGCGTCGACGTCGGCCACCGACGGCTCCGGGATCGGCGCCGCGGCCCACTCCGGCGCGTCCGGCACCACGCTGTCAGGCGTCGGCAACGGCATGGGCGGCAGATCGGGTTGTTCGCCGGCGGTTTCCAGAACCGGCTCGACGGCGGGTTGCTGGACGGGCTCCGGCTCGACCGGGTCATTCCATGGCAGGTCGACCACTGCTTCGATTGCGACAGGCTCAACCACAGGCTCGGCCACGACAACGGGCACAACCGGTTCAGGCTCTGGAGCAGAAACCGCCACAGCGACGGGTTCAGGCACAGGCGCAGGGGCAACGGGGGCAACTGCCGCAGCGACTACCGGCGCCACAACCGGCGCGGCAGCCACTGAATTTGCGGAATCAACTGTGGCCTGGCTGATCCCCACTGGCTTTAGCGGTTGCCTCGGGGCGTCCGCGGTGTCTGCCGGTCGGAATGCGAGCATTCGCAGCAGGACCATTTCGAATCCGCCACGCGGGTCCGGCGCCAGCGGCAAGTCGCGGCGGCCGATCAGGCCCATCTGGTAATAGAACTGCACGTCTTCGGCGGGTAAGGCCTGGGCCAGTGCCAGCACCCGATCGCGGTCGCCGTGACCGTTGTCGACGCCTTCAGGCAAGGCCTGGGCGATGGCGACACGGTGCAGCACGTTGAGAATTTCCGAGAGCACGCCGTTCCAGTCCGGGCCTTGCTCAGCCAAATGACGGACGGCTTCGAGCAAGGCCTTGGCGTCGCCTTCGATCAGCGAATGCAGAACGTCGTAGACCTGACCATGGTCGAGCGTGCCGAGCATTGCCCGCACGTCGGCGGCCATGACCTTGCCTTCACCGAAAGCAATGGCCTGGTCGGTCAGGCTCATGGCGTCACGCATCGAGCCGTCGGCGGCGCGGCCCAGCAGCCACAGTGCGTCGTCTTCAAACGGCACGTTCTCGACGCCCAGCACATGGGTCAAATGCTCGACCACGCGCTCCGGGGTCATGTTCTTGAGGGAGAACTGCAGGCACCGCGACAGAATGGTTGCAGGAAGTTTCTGCGGGTCGGTCGTCGCCAGGATGAACTTGACGTAGGGCGGCGGCTCTTCAAGCGTTTTCAACAGCGCATTGAAGGAATGGCTGGAGAGCATGTGCACTTCGTCGATCAGGTAGACCTTGAAGCGGCCGCGGCTCGGCGCGTATTGCACGTTATCGAGCAGCTCGCGGGTGTCCTCGACCTTGGTCCGGCTCGCGGCGTCGATCTCGATCAGGTCGACAAAGCGGCCCTCATCGATTTCGCGGCACACCGAACACTCGCCGCAGGGCGTCGAAGTGATACCTGTTTCACAGTTCAGGCATTTGGCGATGATGCGCGCGATGGTGGTCTTGCCGACCCCGCGCGTCCCGGTGAACAGGTACGCGTGGTGCAGCCGCTGGCTGTCCAAGGCATTGATCAGAGCCTTGAGCACATGGGTCTGGCCGACCATTTCGCGGAACGAGCGCGGACGCCATTTACGTGCAAGAACCTGATAACTCATCGAAAACCGTCGCAACGAAGGAACAGAAGCGGCTAATGCTAGCGGAGCAAGGCCAAAATTGCATCCGGTGCGCTCGTCTAATCTGGCTAAGATGCACTTTGGGGGGCTTTTATCGGCTCAGGTTTGCGATGTACCGGAGCGTTTATGCGTTTTGCCTTGGGGGCACTGCTGTGGATAAGTCTGAGCGTCACCGCCGCCGAAGCGCCGCTGCGTTTCGCGGTGCCCGACAGTTGGGCGATGCCGATGGTGCAGCTGGAGCGCGGGCAAGTGACCCAGGGCATTCTGTTCGACGTGATGCTCAGCCTCGCGACCCAGGTCGGCGTGCCGGCTGAATTCCATGTACTGCCGCGGGCCCGGGTGCAAAACGCCATGGAACATGGCGAGGTCGACGTGCGCTGCTATGCCGCGCAGTCGCCGGTGCAACGCATACTGCGCACGTTGCTGCGGATGAAAATGTCGGGGGAGATAGATGACATTATCCGGCTCTATATTGGTTCCCAGCCAGGTACACCTTAAGCAAATCTTCTAATCGACACCGGGCCCTTGTGGGAGTGAGCCTGCTCGCGAAAGCGGTCTGACATTCAACATTGATGGTGACTGACATACCGCTATCGCGAGCAGGCTCACTCCCACAAGTGTCCGGTGGTGATCTCAAGACTTCAGCCAACCTGCTTCAACGTCTGCCATTGCGCTGGCACGACAAACCCCGCGACCCAACCCGGCACTTCGGCGGGAGGCATCGGCCGGGCGATGAAATAGCCTTGGGCAACTTCACACCCCAATCGCAACAGCAGCTCCCCGTGCTCGATACTTTGCAGCCCTTCGGCAATTACCTGCCGGCCAAACGCCCGGGCCAGTCCTATCACCGCCGTGGTCAGCGCCAGGTCATCGCGATCATCCAGAATGTCGCGTACAAACGATTTATCGATCTTGATGGTTTGGGTGCGCAAGCGTTTGAGGTAGCTCAGCGATGAATAGCCGGTGCCGAAGTCGCCCAGTGAAAACTGCACCCCGAGTTCCTGACAGGCCTGCAAACAGGCACTGACGTGCTGGATATTCTCGATCGCCACCGACTCGACGATTTCCAGGTCGAGCATCTGTGGGGCAACGTCGGCATGCCGGGCGAGGACGTGCCTGAGGCGGTCGACGAAATCCGCGCGCTGAAAATGCCGTGCCGCGATATTAATGCTGATCGGCCAGCCCTGCCCCGCCTGCTGCCATTGGCGCAACTGCGTCAGCACCTGATCCATCACCCATTCGCCGATGTCGACGATGAGGTCCGTCTCTTCCACCAGCGGCAAAAACTCCCGTGCCGGCACCAGGCCATTTTGCGGATGCTCCCAGCGCAACAGCGCCTCGAAGCCGACCACCACGCCAAGGCGCATGTTGACCTTGGGCTGGAAATGCAGACGCAACTCATCGGCGGCCAGTGCCTGGCGCACTCGCTCGACCGTCTGGTGAGTGGCCTTGACCTCTAGATCTCTGGACACATCGAACAGATGGAATCGGTTGCGACCGCGCTGCTTGGCCACGTACATGGCCTGATCGGCGTGACGCAGCAGGGTTTCGGCATCTTCATTATCGAGGGGAAACAGCGTGACGCCGATGCTGGCGAACACATTGATGTCCTTGCCATGCAAGGTGTACGACGCCGAGATCGCCCCCAGCACCCGGTTCAGCGCCGCGCGCAATTCCGGCAGGTCTCGCACGTAACGCAGCACCAGCACGAATTCGTCGCCAGCCAACCGCGCCACCACATCTTCGCCCCGCACGATGTGGCGCAAACGCTTGGCCACTTCCACCAGCAATTGATCGCCACTGGCGTGACCGTAGCCATCGTTGACCGCTTTGAACCCGTCGAGGTCGAGCATGCAGACGGCGAGCGGAATGTTTTCCTGCCGGGAGAACTCCAGCGCCTGGTCCAGCAGATCCGAGAGGAACGCGCGATTGGGCAGCCCGGTCAGCACGTCATGCCCGACCCGCCATTGCAGGGAATGTAATAACTGGCGTTTTTCGCTGATATCAAAACGAATCGACAGGTATCGATCAACCCGTCCTGTGGCGTCATTGAGCACCGGCACCATAGTGCTTTCGACCCAGTACAGGCTGCCGTCCTTGGCACGATTACAAATATCGCCCTTCCAGACATTGCCCAGCGCGATGGTGCGCCACATGCCGGCGAAGAAATCAGCGGTGTGCACGCCGGAATTGAGAAGACGATGGTTTTGCCCGAGCAACTCATCGCGGCTATAGCCGGACACAGCGCAGAACTGATCGTTGACGTGGGTGATCCGGCCGCTCAGGTCAGTTTCGGAAAAAATGGCGGCGGCATCCACGGCCCTGCGGTATTTCTCATCCATGAATCAGGCTCGCTGTCGCTAGCGGTGGGACTGCGCAAACACGTTTTCACTCCATGACCAGCATTTGCTGACTTCGCAGAACCGAAGATCGGCCAGTCTCAAAAACCTCGTGCAAGGCTGACAAGGGAGCGCAATGCTGGCGGTTTCGCATCGCCCATTTTCTCGAAACAGGTCACTAAACACCCCTTATTGGCGGCGATTCTACGAAACGCATCACATTTTGCAAAGCAAGGTGATGGATCATGCAGTTGTCTAATGCAAAAATCTATCGTTAAGTTCTTGATTCTAAATGGGAATTGAGCGATGCAAATTTCAAGTTTGGGTCCAGCCATCCGACGCTACCGCAAGGTCGCGGGGCTTACTCAGGCTGAACTCGGCGAAAAAACCGGTTTTGACCCCAAAACCATCAGCCGCTTTGAAACCGGAACCTATACCCCCAGCGTTGAAGCCTTGTTCCTGCTTGCCAAGGTGCTGGACGTAAAGCTGAAAGCCTTTTTCGCGGACTTAAGCGATGAAGATGAACAGCGGGCGTATCTGTTCGGCGTCATTCACAAAGCCACCCCGAAGGATCTGGGAAAGCTGATTGCAGCGGTTGACCAGGCCTTGTCCAAGCCTTAGTGCCATAAATAAAGAACAATGCCGGAAATGAAAAAGGAGGCCGACGTGTCTGACACGACACATCGGCCTCCTTTTTTATGTTCGTTCTAAAAATCGGAAACGACAAAACACCGCCTGGAACAAGCTCCATGGCCGCACAATGAAATAAGTATTTTTAAACAGAAAACGCGAGAGAGGACTCGCGGTGCGTTATGGAGGCAACCCCACCAGCCACACCCCGGCACACAATGTTCCCGCTGTGGCTGCTTCCTTCCGGATCTGACCAGGTTCACGGGTAATCGTTGCGGGGGGACCGATGGGGTCACCATAACGACGCTCACCAGACGGCGAGCCGCGCCATTGTACCTATCTGAGACGAAGTTACAACCGTTCGATCCAGATTAAAAATATGAATCAGGTCAAGGACATGCACAGGACGCGAAACACCACCGTCCGTAGCAGCTGTCGAGCTTGCGAGGCTGCGTCCGGCTGCGCAGCAGTCGTAAATCCAGTGCTCGCGGTTTTCCTGCAAAATCGCGCCGCCTGATTTTACGACTGCTGCGCAGCCGGACGCAGCCTCGCAGGCTCGACAGCTGCTACAAATGGATGCGGGCGGCTACAGGTCTTGAAGCACTTCATCCGCCCTGCCGCCCTCTTGCTGGATCACCAGGTGAATGAAGTGCAGTTTGGCAATCACCGCTGGCGGCAGGACGAACGGGTAGAAATCCGGCTGGCCCATGCTCCGTGATAATTCATTGAGCATGCCGGCCAGTTCGATCCATGCGTTGACGAATGACAGGAACGCCGCGCCGCCGGGATGCTGTGGATCGTAGAGCGTCTCGGACGGAAACGGCTGGTAGTCGAAATCCATCTCCCGCGCGCTCATGCCAAACCCCAGCGCCGTGTCCACCGCATCCATCATGTGCAGGTAATGCGCCCAGGTTTCCGCCCAGTCTTCCCACGGATGCATGGTGGCGTAGGCGCTGACGCACTGTTGCTGCCAGTCGAGCGGCGCACCTTGCTGGTAATGCCGCTCCAGCGCGTCGGCGTAGCTGACACGCTCATCGCCGAACAGGCTGCGGAACGACTCCAGCCAAGGGCTATTGGCGATCAAGCGATCCCAGTAATAGTGCCCGACCTCATGCCGAAAATGCCCGAGCAGCGTGCGATAAGGCTCGTGCATTTGCACCCGGACCTTTTCGCGGTGGGCGTCGTCGGCTTCCTTGATATCGAGGGTGATCAGACCGTTGGCGTGCCCCGTGGTCGGCGGCTTGCCTTCAAGGTCGACACCGATGAAGTCGAAGGCCAGGCCGGTCTGTTCGTCGACAGTTTTGGGAATCACCTGCAAACCCAGGCTGATCAACTGTGCGACCAGCCGACGCTTGGCGGTTTCGACATTGCGCCAGCGGTCGTGGTTTTCGGCAATCGACAGATCCGGGATGGTGCGATTCAGGCTACAGGCGATGCACAACGCATCGTGGTCATTGGCCGGCAGCAGCCAATTGCACGCAGCGGGAGAATCGAGGTTGGCGCAGCGACGGAACAGACCGGCTTCAGGATCGGCGTCGAGCCGCCAGGTGTCCGCCTGCAAGCCCGGCTGCAGCGAGGACAGGCGACTCTGCTCCGGCTGATAACCCAGCGCTGCCGAACAGGCGAGGCACTGGCTGTTGCGAAAGAACAGCGACTGCCCGCAACGGCAATGCCAGATCTTGCTGTTGCGCGAACTTTCGCCCACGAAGGGCGCGGCGATGCGTGAGCTGAGCTGTTCGAAAAAGCGGTACATGGCGATCTCTCCCTGGGGCTTGCCAAGACTAGATCATTGCCGCGCGAAGATCGTTCCCACGAGAACACCTGTGTGAATTGCTTTTGTGGCGAGGGGGCTTGCCCCCGTTGGGGCGCGCAGCGGCCCCAGATCCGGCGACCGCATTATCACAGACAGATTGCGTGCGCAGGTTTTGCGACGACTGCGTCGCCGAACGGGGATAAATCCCCTCGCCACAGGGTTAGTGTCAGATGGGGATGTCGTGTTTTTTCAGGAAATCGACAAAAGCCTCTTCATCGAGAACCTTCAACCCCAGCTCATTAGCCTTGGCCAACTTCGAACCCGCACCCGGCCCGGCCACTACGCAATGGGTCTTGGCCGACACCGAACCCGCCACCTTGGCGCCGAGGCTTTCGAGTTTGTCCTTGGCGATATCGCGGCTCATCAATTCCAGCGAACCGGTCAGCACCCAGGTCTGGCCAGCCAGCGGCAGGCCTTCGACGACCTTCTTCTCGCTCTGCCAATGCATGCCGAAATCGCGCAGCTGCTTTTCGGCGGCCTCAGCTATCTGGCGATTTTCTGCCACTGCAAAAAACTCGCGAACCGAATTGGCCTGCTTCTCCGGCAAGGCTTGACGCATGTCCAGCCAATCAGCGCCGAACACGCCTTCCAGCGAACCGAACTTGTCCGCCAGCTTCTGCGCCCCGCCCGGCCCGACTGAAGGAATGTGCAGCTTGTCGAGAAAACCGCCCAGCGTGGTGCTGGCGGCGAACTCGGCCCCCAGCTCCCCCTGATCCTGAATCTGCATACCGTGCTTGAGCAGATCCGCAATCACCTGTTGGTTATGCGCATCTTCGAAGAAGCTGTGAATCTCGTGAGCCACTTCCAGGCCGACATCCGGCAAGTACGTCAGCACTTGCGGCAACGCCTGCTGAACCCGCTCCAGCGAACCGAGAGAACGCGCCAGCACCTTGGCCGTCTCTTCGCCGACATCCGGAATCCCGAGGGCGTAGATGAACCGTGCAAGGCTCGGCTGCTTGCTGTCTTCAATGGCGCCAAGCAGGTTCTTGCTCGACAACTCGGCAAAGCCTTCCAGATCGACTATTTGCTCGAACGTCAGGGCGTACAGATCGGCCGGCGAATTCACCAGCCCTTCGTCCACCAATTGCTCGACGCTCTTCTCGCCAAGGCCTTCAATGTCCATTGCGCGGCGGGAGACAAAGTGGATGATCGCCTGCTTGAGTTGCGCACCGCAGGCCAGTCGACCGACGCAGCGATACACCGCGCCTTCGCTGACGGTCTCGCGACCCTTGCTGCGCTTGACCAATTGCGTGCGCTCGACATGCGAGCCGCAGACCGGGCACTTCTCGGGAATCTGCACTGGACGCGCGTCATCCGGACGGCGCTCCATGACCACCTGCACCACTTGCGGAATCACGTCACCCGCGCGGCGGATGATCACGGTGTCGCCGATCATCAGGCCCAGCCGCGCCACTTCGTCCATGTTGTGCAAGGTCGCATTGGCCACGGTGACACCGGCGACCTTGACCGGTTTCAAGCGCGCCACAGGCGTCACGGCGCCGGTGCGGCCGACCTGGAATTCCACATCGAGCAGTTCGGTGAGTTCTTCCATGGCCGGGAATTTGTGGGCAATCGCCCAGCGCGGCTCGCGAGCACGGAACCCCAATTCACGCTGGGAAGCGATGCTGTTGACCTTGAACACCACGCCATCGATTTCATAGGCCAACCCATTGCGGCGCTCACCGATGTCGCGGTAATAATCCAGGCATTCGTCAATGCCGTGCGCCAGTTTCAACTCGCGACTGATCGGCATGCCCCACGCCTGGAGCTGCTTGAGATTACCGATGTGTGTGTCGGCAATGTCAGCCGAAATCTGGCCAATGCCGTAGCAGCAGAATTCGAGCGGACGGTTGGCGGTGATCTTCGAATCGAGCTGGCGCAAGCTACCGGCGGCCGCGTTACGCGGGTTGGCGAAGGTCTTGCCGCCGACCTCCAGTTGCGTGGCGTTCAGACGCTCGAAACCAGCCTTGGACATGAACACTTCGCCGCGCACTTCCAGGGTCGCCGGCCAGCCGCTGCCTTGCAGCTTCAGCGGGATATTGCGTACGGTGCGCACGTTGACGCTGATGTCTTCGCCGGTGGTGCCGTCGCCGCGCGTTGCGCCGCGTACCAATACGCCGTCCTGATAAAGCAGGCTGACCGCCAGACCATCAAGCTTCGGTTCGCAGCTGTATTCCACCGCCGCGCCGCCGCCAAACAAATCGCCGGCCGGCAGGTCGAGGCCTTCAGTCACCCGCCGATCGAACTCGCGCATGTCGGTTTCTTCGAAGGCGTTGCCGAGGCTGAGCATCGGCACTTCATGGCGTACCTGAGTGAACGCCGACAGCGCCGCGCTGCCGACACGCTGGGTCGGCGAGTCGCTGGTGATCAGGTCCGGATTGGCCGCTTCCAGAGCCTTGAGCTCGTGGAACAAGCGGTCGTATTCGACGTCCGGGATGCTCGGCTCGTCCAGCACGTGATAACGGTAGTTGTGCTGATCCAGCTCAGCGCGCAGCTCTAGAATGCGGGTTTTGGCGGCGGTCATGGGTGTTCTCTCATAAAGCAAAAGAGCAGCCGAGGCTGCTCAATCTTTTAAACAATAGCGTAACGACGCGTGTTCTGTGGCGAGGGAGCTTGCTCCCGCTCGGCGGCGAAGCCGTCGTATAACCCGTGATTGCGGTGTGTCTGAATGAAGGGGCTGCTTCGCAGCCCGGCGGGAGCAAGCTCCCTCGCCACAAAAAGCTCTCCTGACATAGAGAGCTCTGGCTCGATTCAGCGCTTCTGGGTCAGGGCGCGACGCTCGAATTCAACGATACGCTGACGGTAGTGCTCGATCGTCTGGGCAGTCAGCACGCTGCGCTGGTCGTCTTTCAGTTCGCCGTTCAGCTCCTGGGACAGTTTGCGCGCTGCGGCCACCATCACGTCGAACGCTTGCTTCGGATGACGCGGGCCTGGCAGACCGAGGAAGAAACTCACCGCTGGCGTGCTGAAGTGGTCGATGTCGTCCAGATCGAAGATGCCCGGCTTGACCGCATTGGCCATGGAGAACAGGACTTCACCGTTGCCGGCCATGCTTTCGTGGCGGTGAAAAATATCCATCTCACCGAAACGCAGACCGCTTTCCAGAATGTTCTGCAACAACGCCGGGCCTTTGAAGCCGGCCGCGTCACGGCAGATCACGCTGATCACCAGCACTTCTTCGGCTTGCGGTTGTTCCTTGTCGCTGACAGAAGGTGAGGCCTTGGTGTCATCCGGGAAATCGTCGTCACGGCTGCTGAAGCTCGGGCCGCCGTCCAGATCCAGACTGAGGTTCATGTCGCCCTGGGAAGGTTCGCCATGGCCACGCTTGCCGCGCTTGGAACCCGATTCACGCGGTTCACGGGCAGGCATGCTCACCGACGGCAGATCGTGCTCGTCCAGTTGCGGTTCTTTATGATTATCCAGCACGCGGGGCGGGCCCAACAGCTCGGCGCTGGTGTCCTCGTCCGGCAGGTTGGACAAACTTCGGTCAAGACGGAATTTCAGTTTTCCCTTGCCGCCGCGCATGCGACGCCAGCCATCGAAAAGAATACCGGCAATGACAATAATGCCGATGACGATCAGCCACTCGCGCAGACCGATTTCCATGTAATCCCGTGCCTCTATAAAAAATGCTGAAAAATAAGGGGTTTACAACTCGCAAACCGCTTTAAAACGTGGCGCCAACTCTATGTTCTGACAGGCGTTTTGCCCACGTATACGAAAAATTGACATTAAACTAGCACGACCAAAGGCAACTTTACACCGTCTGTCACAATGGCTTGCGCGAATATGTCGATTGGCCAGCAAGTCGAGACAGGTAAAAAAGTCCTACAGACTAAAAATACTTGCCCTACAAGCGCCGACTCAGGCCTCCACCATCGCCATCGCCTCTTCGACATCCACTGCCACCAAACGCGAGCAACCCGGTTCGTGCATCGTCACACCCATCAGTTGATCGGCCATTTCCATGGCGATCTTGTTGTGAGTGATATAGATGAACTGCACCGTCTGCGACATCTCTTTGACCAGCCGTGCGTAGCGTCCAACGTTAGCGTCATCCAAGGGCGCATCAACTTCATCAAGCATGCAGAACGGCGCCGGATTCAACTTGAAGATGGCAAACACCAGGGCCAATGCGGTCAGGGCTTTTTCGCCACCGGAGAGCAAATGGATGGTGCTGTTCTTCTTTCCTGGCGGCTGCGCCATGATCGTTACCCCTGTATCGAGTAGATCTTCGCCCGTCAGTTCCAAATAGGCGCGTCCTCCACCGAAAACTTTTGGGAAAAGCGCCTGTAAACCGCCATTGATCTGATCAAAGGTATCCTTGAAGCGGTTTCGGGTTTCCTTGTCGATTTTGCGAATCACGTTCTCAAGCGTGTCCAGTGCTTCCACCAGATCATCGTTCTGCGCATCCAGATAACGTTTACGCTCGGATTGTTGCGTGTATTCGTCGATGGCCGCCAGGTTGATCGCACCGAGGCGCTGAATACGCGCGGCAATGCGTTCGAGTTCTTCTTCGGCGTCCTTCTCGCTGGCCTCGGCAGTCAGCGTGGCGAGCACGCCGTGCAGGTCGTAGCCGTCTTCCAGCAACTGATCTTCAAGGGTCTTGCGGCGCACGGTCAGGGCTTGCCATTCCATGCGCTGGGTTTCCATCTGCCCGCGAATCAACTGCGATTGCTGCTCGGCCTGATTGCGACGTTTTTCCGCATCCCGCAATTCACGGTCAGAGTCTTCCAGGGCGATCTGCGCAGTCTTGAGTTCTTCGTCGACGGTCATGCGCTTGTCGAGCAACTCTTCGAGTTTCAGGCGCAATTCTTCCAGCGGCGCTTCGCCCTCCTCCAGATTGAGGCTCAGCTGTTCGCGTTTTTCAGTCAGGCGCTCGGACTGCATTTCCAGTCGTTCCAGCGCCTGACGCGTGGAGTCGTGTTGCGCCTTGAGCGAGCCGAGACGCACCGCCAATTGATGCGCGTGATCCTTATGTTGCCGGGCCTCCTGACGCACCCGATCAAGTCGCTCGCGCAGGCTGTCGCGCTGGGCCAGCAGCAACTCACGCTGCTCGGTGTCCAGCGCCATGGCATCAAGAGCTTCCTGCAATTGCAGGCGCGCTTCGCCGATGTTTTCGTGCTCCAGCGCGCGCTGTTCGGCCAGCTCGGTGAGCTCTTCATCGAGCCGTGTCCGGCGCAACGTCAGTTGTTCAACCTTGGCTTTGCCGGCAGACAACTGGGCTTTCAATTCGCCTTGCTGACGCGCTTCGTCTTGCAGCAAACGACGCAAATGTTCGCGACCGTTTTCCTGCTGACGCTGCTGCGCCCGGAGATTCTGAAGTTGGGTTTCCAGGGTTTCGACCGTGGCTTCGCGCTCTTCGCGCTCGATGCTCAGACGCTGGATTTCCTGACCACGAGCGAGCACGCCGCTCTCCGCCTCGCTGGCCCGGCGCACACGTAAAAAGTGTCGACCGACCCAGTAGCCGTCGCGACTGATCAAGCTCTGGCCGGCGGTCAGCTGGCTGCGCAGGGCCAAGGCCTGTTCGAGGTTCTCAACTGGTTTGACCTGCCCCAACCAGGGCGACAGATCGATCTGCGCTTCCACTTTATCGAGCAGGCTGCCGGGCACGCGCACACCATCGCTCGCAGGGCTGAGCAAACGCAAATCGCCCTGGGCAAAACCGGCCAGGTCGAAATCGCCGAAGTCATCCACCAGCACCGCTTGCAGGTCGGCGCCGAGCACGGTTTCCACCGCCAGTTCCCAACCCGCTTCAACCTTCAGGCCTTCGGCCAGACGCGGGCGATCCGCCAGATGTTGTTCGCGCAGCCATTCAGCGGTGCCGGTGCCTGGATCGAGCGCGGCTTGCTGCAAAGCTTCAAGGGAGGCGAGGCGACCATTGAGACGCTGCAAATCGCCTTGGGCCTGTTGCTGGTTTTGCAGGGCCAACTGCAATTCCTGACGCAGTTGCTCAAGGCGTTCGACCTGGGCTTCTTCGCTGGCCTGCAAATCTTCGAGGGTCGCTTCGCTCGCGGCCAGTTGCTCGCTGAGCTCCATGATCGCCGCGTCTTCCGGGTCCGCCGAGAGCAACGCGCGCTCTTCGCCAAGGCGCTTCTGGCGATCGGCCAAACGCTCCATGCTGGTTTCGAGTTGCTGAATGCGTGACTGCTGAACTTCGGACTGGCGACGCGGCTCGGCGGCCGTGAGATTGAACGTGTCCCACTGCTCCTGCCAGGCATGCATAGTGGTTTCCGATTCTTCCAGCGCGGCAGCGGCTTCTTCGGCGGCGGCGCTGGTGACTTCCTGCTCCGGCGTGAGCATGTCCAACTCTTCGCCGAGGGTCAGCAGCAACGTGCGGTCGTGACCCAGGTGCGATTCGGTTTCCAGACGCGCGCGCTCGGCTTCTTTCAGATCATCCTGCAACTGGCGCAATCGCTGCTGACCGTGCTGGATACTCTGCTCGACCCGGGCGATGTCGCCGCCAACCGAATAGAAGCGTCCCTGCACCAGATTGAAGCGCTCTGACAGGTCATGGTGCCCGTCACGGAAGCGTTCGATGCTCGCGTCGGCGTTACGTTGCTCGGCGACCAAGGCTTCGAAGGTGACTTCCTGATTGCCGATGACCGCTTCGCGCTGCCCGACCTGTTCGTTCAACGCCTGCCAGCGCAGGGCCGACAGCTGGGCCTTGAGCTGACGCTCTTCGCCTTTGTATTCCTGATACTTCTTGGCGGCTTCGGCCTGGCGGTGCAAACGCTCCAGCTGACGCTCGAGCTCATCGCGCAGGTCGGTCAGGCGGGCCAGGTTTTCGTGGGTGCGGCGAATGCGGTTTTCGGTCTCGCGCCGACGCTCCTTGTACTTGGAGATGCCGGCGGCTTCTTCAATGAAGTTACGCAGGTCTTCGGGCTTGGACTCGATCAGCTTGGAGATCATCCCCTGCTCGATGATCGAATAGCTGCGCGGGCCCAGGCCTGTTCCCAGAAAGATGTCGGTGATATCGCGACGGCGGCATTTGGTGCCGTTGAGGTAGTAGGTGGTCTGGCTGTCGCGGGTCACTTTGCGGCGAATGGAAATTTCCGCATAGGCGGCGTATTCGCCGAGCAGGGTGCCGTCAGAGTTATCGAACACCAGCTCGATACTGGCCTGGCTCACTGGTTTACGGCTGGTGGAGCCGTTGAAGATGACGTCGGTCATCGACTCGCCGCGCAGGTTCTTCGCCGAACTTTCGCCCATCACCCAGCGAACGGCGTCGATGATGTTCGACTTGCCGCAGCCATTGGGCCCGACCACCGCCGCCATGTTGCTGGGGAAGTTCACCGTGGTCGGGTCGACGAAGGATTTGAACCCTGCCAGTTTTATGCACTTGAGCCGCACGCTTAAGCGTCCGTCAGGGCAGAAACCACCAGATCGCAGCTGCGCTGGGCATAGGCCGTCAGCACTTCGCGGATCTGCGGAAAGTCACGGGCCAGTACGGCGGCGAGCAAACGTTCGAATAATTCGAGGAACTCGCTCATCGACGCCTTGCGCTGCTCCAGTGCGAGGAAATACGCACGGCTCATGGCCGGCTGCAGGTTCTCGACGGTTTCCTGCAAGTACGGGTTGTTGGCAAACGGGTACGCGGCGCGCATCACGTTGAAGCTGTCGTCGACGAAGGTGCGGATGTCCTGACGCTCGTAGCTGGCGGCCAGGCGTTGCTGGATCTGCACGAACGGCGCCATGTCGGCCTGGACCTGCCAGCCTTTGGCCACGGCATTGCCAAGCAGGATGTACAGCTCGCTCATCAGCGTGCACAGGCTCTGCACCTTGTGGGCGGTGAGCTCGGTAACGTGGGCACCGCGTCGCGGCAGGATCGCGATCAGGTGGCGGCGCTCGAGGATCAGCAAGGCCTCACGGACCGAACCGCGGCTGACATTGAGGGCCAGCGTGACCTTCTGTTCCTGGATGCGCTCCCCGGGCTTCATTTCGCCACGAATGATGCGTTCGGCGAGGTGGTGAGCGATTTGCTCGGCGAGGCTGTCCGGCGCCTTGAACGTCATGGTTGTCCTTCAAACTCTTCGATCTGCACAAGCGGCGCAGTGTAGCGCACATGAAGGGTCATGGCGGAGTGCCCACTCAGCGGTTTTTGGCACGAATCAAGCAAAAAGCAGGCTAACCCGCGAGGGTCAATAATGAAGGAACGAGTCGTTGATCGACAAAACGGGTTTTCCTGACCTTTAAGTCAGAAAATCATTGACCGCAAAGTCAGACCTGATAAATTCGGTTCAAGTCGGTTAACAACAATAATGAGTCTGCGAGGCCTTCCGTGATCCAGTTTTTACTAAACCAGGAACTCCGTAGCGAGCACGCCCTGGACCCAAACCTGACCGTGCTCAATTATCTGCGCGACCATGTGGGCAAACCCGGCACCAAAGAAGGCTGCGCCAGCGGTGACTGTGGCGCGTGCACCGTGGTGGTCGGCGAGCTGCAAACGGACGACGATGGCCGCGAACACATTCGCTATCGCAGCCTCAACTCGTGCCTGACGTTCGTTTCGTCATTGCACGGCAAACAATTGATCAGCGTCGAAGACCTCAAGCACCAGGGCGAACTGCACAGCGTGCAGAAAGCCATGGTCGAGTGCCACGGCTCGCAATGCGGCTTCTGCACCCCGGGCTTTGTGATGTCGCTGTTCGCATTGCAAAAAAACAGCGATGAGCCCGATTCTCACAAGACTCACGAAGCGCTGGCCGGCAATCTCTGTCGCTGCACCGGCTATCGGCCGATTCTGGCCGCTGCCGAACAATCCTGCTGCGGCAAGCAAACGGATCAGTTCGATGCTCGCGAAGCCGACACCATCGCCCGCCTGAAAGCCATCGCCCCTACCGACATCGGCGAACTCAACAGTGGCGACAAGCGCTGCCTGGTGCCGCTGACCGTGGCCGATCTGGCCGACCTCTACGACGCTTACCCACAGGCCCGGCTACTGGCCGGCGGGACGGATCTGGCGCTGGAAGTCACCCAATTCCACCGCACCCTGCCAGTGATGATCTACGTCGGCAACGTCACCGAGATGAAGCGCATCGAACGCTTCGACGACCGCCTGGAAATCGGCGCGGCGACCGCCCTCTCCGATTGCTACGAAGCCTTGAAAGCCGAATACCCGGACTTCGGCGAATTGCTGCAACGCTTCGCGTCCTTGCAGATCCGCAACCAGGGCACCCTCGGCGGCAACATCGGCAACGCTTCGCCAATCGGTGACTCGCCACCGCTGCTGATCGCGTTGGGCGCGCAGATCGTTTTGTGCAAAGGCGAAACTCGCCGCACGATGGCCCTGGAAGATTACTTCATCGATTACCGGGTCACCGCGCGGCAGGAAAGCGAGTTCATCGAGAAGATCATCGTGCCCCGTGCCAGCGCCGAACAACTGTTCCGCGCCTACAAGGTTTCCAAGCGCCTGGACGATGATATTTCCGCCGTGTGCGCGGCGTTCAACCTGCGCATTGAAAACGGTGTCATCGCGGACGCTCGCGTGGCATTCGGCGGCATGGCCGCGATTCCGAAACGCGCCAATAACTGCGAAACCGTGTTGCTCGGCGCGCCGTTCAACCACGCCACCGTCGAACGTGCGTGTGCCGCACTGGCCGAAGATTTCACGCCGCTCTCGGACTTCCGCGCCAGCAAGGAATATCGCCTGCTCAGCGCGCAGAATCTGCTGCGCAAATACTTCATCGAACTGCAAACGCCGCACATCGAGACTCGGGTGACCGCTTATGTCTAACCATCACGCCGTAGAGAAGACCCAGGCCGAACTGGCTGAACTGTTCGCCAAGGACCTGACCACCGGTGTCGGCCGCAGCGTCAAGCACGACAGCGCCGCCAAGCATGTGTCCGGCGAAGCGCAGTACATCGACGACCGGCTGGAATTCCCCAATCAGCTGCACGTATACGCCCGGCTCTCGGACCGTGCCCACGCGAAAATCATCAGCATCGACACCAAGCCGTGCTACGCCTTTGAAGGCGTGCGCATCGCCATCACCCACGAAGACGTGCCGGGCCTGAAAGACATCGGTCCGTTGCTGCCGGGCGATCCATTGCTGGCCATCGACGATGTGCAGTTCGTCGGTCAACCAGTGCTGGCCGTTGCCGCAAAAGATCTGGAAACCGCACGCAAAGCCGCCATGGCCGCGATCATCGAATATGAAGATCTGGAACCTGTGCTGGACGTGGTTGAAGCGTTGCGCAAACGCCATTTCGTGCTCGACAGCCACACCCATCAGCGCGGCGATTCGGCCGGCGCATTGGCGACTGCCGAACATCGCATTCAAGGCACGCTGCACATCGGTGGCCAGGAACATTTCTACCTCGAAACCCAGATCTCTTCGGTGATGCCGACCGAAGACGGCGGCATGATTGTCTACTGCTCGACCCAGAACCCGACCGAAGTGCAGAAACTGGTGGCCGAGGTTCTGGACGTGTCGATGAACAAAATCGTCGTCGACATGCGCCGCATGGGCGGTGGTTTCGGTGGCAAGGAAACCCAGGCCGCAAGCCCCGCGTGCCTGTGCGCAGTCATCGCCCACCTCACCGGCCAGCCGACCAAGATGCGCCTGCCCCGCGTCGAAGACATGCTGATGACCGGCAAGCGTCACCCGTTCTACGTCGAGTATGACGTCGGCTTCGACAGCACCGGCCGCCTGCACGGCATCGCCCTGGAACTGGCCGGCAACTGCGGTTGCTCGCCGGACTTGTCGGCATCGATTGTCGACCGTGCGATGTTCCACGCCGACAACTCGTACTACCTGGGCGATGCGACCATCAACGGTCATCGCTGCAAGACCAACACCGCGTCGAACACTGCGTACCGGGGTTTCGGCGGCCCGCAAGGCATGGTCGCCATCGAAGAAGTGATGGACGCGATCGCCCGTCATCTGGCCCTCGACCCGCTGGCCGTGCGCAAGGCCAACTACTACGGCAAGACCGAGCGCAACGTCACCCATTACTACCAGACCGTCGAGCACAACATGCTCGAGGAGATGACCGCCGAACTGGAAGAAAGCAGCCAGTACGCCGAGCGCCGCGAAGCGATCCGTCGCTACAACGCCAACAGCCCGATCCTGAAAAAAGGCCTGGCGCTGACCCCGGTGAAATTCGGTATTTCCTTCACCGCCAGCTTCCTCAATCAGGCCGGTGCGCTGATCCACATCTACACCGACGGCAGCATCCACCTGAACCATGGCGGCACCGAAATGGGCCAGGGTTTGAACACCAAGGTTGCCCAGGTTGTAGCCGAAGTGTTCCAGGTGGAAATGGACCGCGTGCAGATCACCGCCACCAACACCGACAAGGTCCCGAACACCTCGCCGACCGCCGCTTCCAGCGGTGCTGACCTCAACGGTAAAGCCGCACAGAACGCCGCTGAAATCATCAAGAAGCGACTGGTTGAATTTGCCGCGCGGCAGTACAAGGTCAGCGAAGAAGACGTGGAGTTCCACAACGGCCACGTGCGGGTTCGCGATCACATCCTGACCTTCGAAGCGCTGATCCAGCAGGCGTATTTCGCCCAGGTGTCGCTGTCGAGCACCGGCTTCTACAAGACCCCGAAAATCTTCTACGACCGAAGCCAGGCCCGTGGTCGGCCGTTCTACTACTACGCCTTCGGTGCAGCCTGTTGCGAGGTGATCATCGACACCCTGACCGGCGAGTACAAGATGCTGCGTACCGACATCCTCCACGACGTCGGCGATTCGCTGAACCCGGCCATCGACATCGGCCAGGTCGAGGGCGGTTTCATCCAGGGCATGGGCTGGCTGACCATGGAAGAACTGGTGTGGAACAACAAAGGCAAACTGATGACCAATGGCCCGGCCAGCTACAAGATCCCGGCCGTGGCGGACATGCCGCTGGACCTGCGGGTGAAGCTGGTGGAAAACCGCAAGAATCCGGAAGACACGGTGTTCCATTCCAAGGCTGTGGGTGAACCGCCGTTCATGCTGGGCATCGCGTCGTGGTGTGCGATCAAGGACGCCGTGGCCAGTCTGGGCGACTACAAGCATCAGCCGAACATCGATGCGCCGGCGACGCCTGAGCGGGTGTTGTGGGGGTGTGAGCAGATGCGGCAGTTGAAGGCGGCGAAGGTTGCCGAGACCGAAGTTGAGTTGGCTTCGCTCTGATACCGAGGCGCGGCCAATCGCTAGCAGGCTAGCTCCCACAGGATTCGTAGGAATCCAAAATGTGTGGACACCACAAAACAATGTGGGAGCTAGCCTGCTAGCGATGAGGCCCGAACAGACAACAGAGATGTCGAGGTGAAACATGTACAACTGGATCGACGCCCTCGCCGACCTGCAATCCCAGGGTGAACCCTGCGTGTTGGTGACCATCATCGGAGAGCTCGGCTCGACGCCGCGCAATGCCGGTTCGAAAATGGTCATCAGCGCTACCCAGACCTTCGACACCATCGGTGGCGGGCACCTGGAATACAAAGCCATGCAGATCGGCCGCGAGATGCTGGCCAGCGGCAAGCAGGACACCCACCTGGAGCGCTTCAGCCTCGGCGCCAGCCTCGGCCAGTGCTGCGGCGGCGTAACCGTGTTGCTGTTCGAACCGATGGGCCAGGTCCAGGCGCAAATCGCCGTGTTCGGTGCCGGCCATGTCGGTCGCGCATTGGTGCCGCTACTCGCCAGCCTGCCCTGCCGGGTGCGCTGGATCGACTCGCGGGAAGCGGAGTTCCCTGAACAGATCCCCCACGGCGTGCGCAAAATCGTCGCTGAAGAACCGGTGGATGAAATCGACAACCTACCTGCCGGCAGCTACTGCATCGTCATGACCCACAACCACCAGCTCGACCTCGAACTCACCGCCGCGATCCTCAAGCGCAACGACTTCGCCTACTTCGGCCTGATCGGTTCGAAGACCAAACGGGTGAAGTTCGAACACCGCTTGCGTGACCGTGGTTTCGACAGCGCCGTGCTGCAACGCATGCGCTGCCCGATGGGCATCGGCGAAGTCAAAGGCAAGTTGCCTGTGGAAATCGCCATCTCCATCGCTGGCGAAATCATCGCCACCTATAACGCGAATTTCGGCCAGCACACCGCCAGCGCCGGATCATCGATTGCCAAACTGCTGCCTGCTTCACGCCGCAGCCAAGCCTCAAACTGAGAACTCCCATGCCTTTGACTCGCAAAGCCTACCGCGCCGCCATTCTGCACAGCATCGCCGATCCTGCTGAGGTAGGCATCGAAGCCTCGTATGAGTATTTCGAAGACGGGCTGCTGGTGGTCGATAACGGCCAGATCAGCGCCCTCGGCCACGCCAGCGAATTGCTGCCCACCCTGCCGGCCGACATCGAGATCACTCATTATCAGGACGCGCTGATCACTCCTGGCTTCATCGACACCCACATTCACCTGCCGCAAACCGGCATGGTCGGTGCCTATGGTGAGCAACTGCTGGACTGGCTCAACACCTACACTTTCCCGTGTGAAAGCCAGTTCGCCGACAAGGCTCATGCCGATGAAGTCGCGGACATTTTCATCAAGGAATTGCTGCGTAACGGCACCACCACGGCACTGGTTTTCGGCAGCGTGCACCCGCAATCGGTGAACTCGTTCTTCGAAGCCGCCGAACAGCTGGACCTGCGGATGATTGCCGGCAAGGTGATGATGGACCGCAACGCGCCGGACTACCTGACCGACACCGCCGAATCGAGCTACGTGGAAAGCAAGGCGCTGATCGAGCGCTGGCACGGCAAGGGTCGCCTGCATTACGCGGTCACCCCGCGCTTCGCCCCGACCAGCACCCCGGAACAACTGACCCTCGCCGGCCAGTTGCTCAGTGAATATCCAGACCTGTACATGCAGACTCACATCAGTGAAAACCTGAAGGAAGTCGAGTGGGTCAAGGAACTGTTCCCGGAGCGCAAGGGCTACCTCGACGTTTACGATCACTACCAATTGCTGGGCGAACGCTCGGTGTTCGCCCACGGCGTGCACCTGTGCGACGACGAATGCGCGCGGCTGGCGGAAACCGGCTCTGCGATTGCGTTCTGCCCGACCTCGAACTTCTTCCTCGGCAGCGGCCTGTTTAACCTGCCGATGGCCGAGAAGCACAAACTCAATGTCGGCCTGGGCACAGACGTGGGCGGCGGCACCAGTTTCTCGCTGCTGCAAACCTTGAACGAAGCCTACAAGGTCATGCAGATGCAAGGTGCGCGACTGAGCCCGTTCAAATCGCTGTACCTGGCGACCCTCGGCGGTGCACGTGCACTACGTCTGGAAGACAAGATCGGCACCCTGAAGCCGGGCACCGACGCGGACTTCCTGGTGCTCGATTACAACGCCACGCCGCTGCTGAGCTATCGCTTGAAGCAGGCCAATAACATTGCCGAGACGTTGTTTGTGCTGATGACGCTGGGGGATGACCGGACTGTTCTGCAGACGTATGCGGCGGGGAATCAGGTGCATCAGCGCTAATTCTTTCAGGCATAAAAAAATCCCCCGGTGGTGTTCAGCCCCGGGGGATTTTTGTTGCCGGTCAGATCGCTATCGCTGGCAGGCCAGCTCCCACAGTGATTTATGGCGTTCACACGATTTTGTGTTCCACCTCAAACCCTGTGGGAGCGAGCCTGCTCGCGATGGGCGCGACTCGGTTTACCTTAGAGTTTGACCGCTGGCCGCCCCGGCTTCTTGGTCTGCAACAAATGCGAAAACACCGCATGCAAATCATCCGACGCACTTTCTTCGTCGAGGTTGAGTTTGCTGTCGATGTGATCCATGTGGTGCATCATCAGGTTCACCGCCAACTCACCGTTACGCGCTTCGATGGCGTCGATCAGTTGAGTGTGTTCGTCGTAGGAACAGTGGGAACGGTTGCCGCTTTCGTACTGAGCAATGATCAACGAAGTCTGGGACACCAGGCTGCGCTGGAAGCTGATCAGCGGTGCATTCTTCGCCGCTTCGGCCAGTTTCAGGTGGAATTCGCCCGACAGACGGATACCGGCACCGCGATCGCCTCGGGAGAAGCTGTCGCGTTCGTCGTTGACCATTTGCCGCAACTCGGCAATTTGCTCGGCAGTGGCGTGCTGAACCGCCAGTTCAGTGATCGCCCGCTCTACCAGACGCCGCGCCAGGAACACCTGACGGGCCTCTTCGACACTCGGGCTGGCAACGACGGCGCCGCGATTCGGACGCAGCAGCACGACGCCTTCATGGGCCAGGCGCGACAGCGCGCGGCGAATGATGGTGCGACTGACCCCGAAAATTTCCCCCAGCGCTTCTTCGCTCAACTTGGTGCCGGGCGCCAGACGCTGTTCGAGGATGGCCTCGAAGATATGCGCGTAGACAATATCGTCCTGGGTACCGCTGCGGCCGGCTTTGCCTGCTCGCGGTTGTTTCTTTAGGGGCTGCAACTGTTCGTTCATGGGCACTCGAGTCGGGAGAACTGCGGCGAATTGACCGTGACTGTAATACGGCACAGTGGGTCGCTGGCAAGTATCGCGTAAAAAACACCGCGATTGTACACAATGGATGGTGGCAACACGACTGTACGGCTGTTTGTCGCTTCTGCTGTATCGCAACGGTTGGTTACTTTTGAGTTTAGGCTTTAACCCAGAATACGCAGCGCGATCTCCTGTAGGAGCCGGCTTGCTGGCGATGGTGTATCAGTTGACATAGATGTAGCTGACCCACCATCGCCAGCAAGCCGGCTCCTACAAGGGTTTTGCGTTGCTGTGGATATTTTCGTACGCATTAAGGAACACCGCTGTCATGAACGACGCCACGCACCCGCAGCTCCGCCCGTTGGCCGATACGTCACCGGCGGCGATCGTCGCCGGCTTCATCGCGATGATGACCGGCTACACCAGTTCCCTGGTCCTGATGTTTCAGGCCGGACAAGCGGCGGGCCTGACCAGCGGGCAGATTTCATCGTGGATCTGGGCGATCTCGATTGGCATGGCGGTGTGCTCGATCGGCCTGTCCCTGCGTTATCGCACGCCCATCACCATCGCCTGGTCGACCCCCGGCGCGGCGCTGTTGATCACAAGCCTCGGCGGCGTGACTTACGGCGAGGCCATCGGCGCCTACATTACCTGCGCAGTGCTGGTGACGATTTGCGGCCTGACCGGTAGCTTCGAACGCCTGGTGAAAAAGATCCCGGCGTCATTGGCCGCAGCGTTGCTGGCGGGGATTCTGTTCAAGATCGGCAGCGAAATCTTCGTCGCCGCTCAGCATCGCACCGCGCTGGTACTGGCGATGTTCTTCACTTATCTGCTGGTCAAGCGCCTGTCGCCGCGTTATGCGGTGCTTGCGGCGTTGCTGATCGGCACGGCGCTGTCGGGGTTCATGGGGTTGCTGGACTTCAGCGGTTTCCATCTGGAAGTGGCAACGCCGGTCTGGACCACGCCGCACTTCTCCCTGGCCGCGACCATCAGCATTGGCATTCCGCTGTTTGTGGTGGCGATGACTTCGCAAAACATGCCCGGCATCGCCGTATTGCGCGCCGACGGCTACACCGTGCCGGCCTCGCCGCTGATCACCACCACCGGCATCGCCTCGCTGCTGCTGGCGCCGTTCGGTTCCCACGGGATCAACCTGGCGGCCATCAGCGCGGCGATCTGCACCGGGCCGCATGCCCATGAAGATCGCAACAAGCGTTACACGGCGGCGGTCTGGTGCGGGATTTTCTACGGGATTGCCGGGGTGTTCGGCGCGACACTGGCGGCGTTATTTGCGGCGCTGCCTAAAGAGTTGGTGCTGTCGATTGCGGCGCTGGCGTTGTTCGGCTCGATCATCAATGGCCTGAGCATTGCCATGACCGAAGTGAAGGAACGTGAGGCGGCGTTGATTACCTTTATGGTCACGGCGTCGGGGCTGACACTGTTTTCCATTGGTTCGGCGTTTTGGGGAATTGTCGCGGGGGTGTTGACGCTGGTGATTCTGAATTGGCGTAAAACGTAAAAACGCAGCCTCGTTTCACTCGACAGCTGCTACAGGAAACTCATTCCAACGTAGCAGCTGTCGAGTGAAACGAGGCTGCGAGCTCTTGATCTTGATCTTGCGGACATAAAAAAACGGCGACCCTTGGGTCGCCGTTTTTTTTACAACATCAAGCTACCGGATTGATCGGCTTTTCCGGGTACCAGACGTCGATCAGCGGGCTGACGGTTGCTTCGGTCAGTTCGCTGCGGCCTTTGAGCCAGGCTTCAACAGCAGCGCGCTGCTCTTCGGACACCGAGCCACGCTTCTGCAGGCAAACCAGACCGAAGTCGTCGCCGCCAACATAGCCCAGACCGTTGGCTTCCATGGCTTCTTTCAGGAACGCGTCGAGGAAAGCATCAATGGCTTCATCAGCCAAATCTTCTTTGAAATCCAGGTTCAGCTCGAAACCCAGCTCTTGAAATTCATCGACGCACAGTTTTTTGCGCAGACGCTGGGAACGGTTAGTCGCCATTGGAACAATCCTCATAAGTAATAACGGGCGGCACTTTAGCAGTTTAAGGCGCTGATTGCCCGTCTCTCGGCAGCTCTACAGTTACCGCCGGTAAAAAAATTGCGGATTAGAGGGCCACGGCAAGGCACAAGCCGTTACACCTTGGGGCATAATGCCGACACTTTCATGACCACTGAGGGAATTTATTTTCATGCCCTCGTCTTTTTTCCCCTCGAATGTAGGGTTTTATTTCACATGATCAAATCTTTGCGTCCATTGCTGCTGGCCGGTTTCCTTCTCCCTCTGGCCTTCTCCGTTTCCGCCGCCTCCATCAATACCGGCCTGTCCCCCAACGTCGAAAAAGCCCTCAAGGCCAGCAAACTTCCGGACAACGCCCTGTCGCTGGTGATGATCCCGCTGAACGGCCCGGGCACCCCGACCATTTACAACGCTGACGTGTCGGTCAACCCGGCCTCGACCATGAAGCTGGTGACCACCTATGCCGCGCTGGAAATGCTCGGCCCGAACCATCAGTGGAAAACCGAGTTCTACACCGACGGCACCCTGAGCGGTGGCATCCTCAACGGCAACCTCTACCTCAAGGGTGGCGGTGATCCGAAACTGAACATGGAAAAACTTTGGCTGCTGATGCGTGACCTGCGCGCCAACGGTGTGACGCAAATCACTGGTGACCTGGTGCTGGACCGCGGCTTCTTCGTGCAACCGCAACTGCCCGAGTTCAACGACGACGGCAATGACGACAACAAGCCGTTCCTGGTCAAGCCCGACTCGTTGATGGTCAACCTCAAGGCCTTGCGCTTCGTGGCGCGCAACGACAACGGCCGGGTCCTGGTGTCGGTGGAACCGCCGATTGCCAGCATCACTATTGAAAACCAGGTGAAAGCGGTCAATTCCAAGCAATGCACCGGTGGCGTGCGTTACAACCCGGTGACCCAGCCCGATGGCAGCGTAACCGTGACGGTCGGCGGCCAGTTGGGCGATGGCTGCAGTTCGCAGACGTATCTGTCGCTGCTCGACCACGCGACCTACACCGCCGGCGCCGTACGCGCGATCTGGAAGGAACTGGGCGGCAGCATCCAGGGCAGGGATCGTTTGGCGCCGACGCCGAGCAACGCCAAGGTGTTGGCCCGGGCTTACTCGCCGGATCTTGCAGAAATCATTCGCGACATCAACAAGTACAGCAACAACACCATGGCTCAGCAGCTGTTCCTGAGCCTGGGCCAGAAATTCCGCACCGATGCCGACGGTGACGACGCCAGGGCTGCCCAGCGTGTAGTGCGTCAATGGCTGGCGAAGAAAGGCATCACCGCGCCGCACCTGGTGATGGAGAACGGCTCCGGCCTGTCCCGTGCAGAACGTGTGAGTGCCCGTGAAATGGCGGCGATGCTACAAGCCGCATGGCGCAGCCCGTATTCCGCCGAGTTCATCAGTTCGATGCCGATTGCCGGCACCGACGGCACCATGCGCAAACGCCTGAAGACCACCGCGATGCGCGGCGAAGCCCACGTCAAGACCGGCACCCTGAACACCGTACGCGCGATCTCCGGCTTCAGCCGTGACGTCAATGGCAACACTTGGGCGGTGGTGGCCATCCTCAACGACAAGGCGCCGTTTGGCGCGTCGTCGGTGCTGGATCAGGTGCTGCTGGATCTGTATCGCCAGCCGAAAGTGCCGGAAACGGCTTCGGTGCTCTAACCCAAATCCATAGAACCCCATAGATTCAAATGTGGGAGCGAGCCCGCTCGCGATAGCGGTATGACAGTCAACATCAACGTTGAATGTCAGACCCTCATCGCGAGCAGGCTCGCTCCCACAGGGTTTTGCATGCGACTTTAAAAAACACCCGCTCTCACAAAGGTTTTGCATGGGGTCTTAGCTGGTTTGCGGCTCGACCCGGTCCCGTCCCGCCTGCTTCGCCGCGTACACCCCCGAATCCGCGCGCAGCAACAGCGCGTCCGCGCCTTCTCCGACTCGCCAACTGGCAATCCCGAAACTTGCGGTCACGGTCCCCACGCCTTCGATCGGTGAACTGCGCAATCCTTGCCACAGCTGCAAGGCCAGCACGTGAGCCTGTTCGCCGTCGATGTCCGGACACAACACCATGAATTCCTCGCCCCCCAGCCGACAGAACACGTCGGTACGGCGCAGGCGAAGACTGATGCGCTCGCACACGGCCTGCAACACCCGATCGCCCACGGCGTGGCCATGCAGGTCGTTGATGCGTTTGAAGTGGTCAATGTCGAGCATGATCACCGACAACTCGCCACCACCGCGCTCGACCCGGGCCATTTCAGTGGTCAGGCGCTCTTGAAAGTAGCGGCGGTTGTGGATCCCGGTCAGAGAATCGGTGATCGACAGCGCCCGCAGCTCTTCTTCCACCCGCTTCAGGTCGGAAATATCCGAAATGTAGCCATGCCAGAGCACACCGCCGCCAGGCAGTTCCTCCGGGGTCGCCTCGCCGCGAACCCAGCGCAGGCCACGCAGAGGCAGTATCACCCGGTATTCCTCGCGCCACGGGCTGAGCGTATCCGCCGACGCGCGGATCGAGGCGCGCACGCGAGTCGTGTCTTGCGGATGAATCCGCGTGAAGATCGCTTCCGCGTTGAGCAACAGTACATCCGGTTCGAGTTCGTAGATCTCGCGAATCCCGTCGCTGGCGTAGATCACGCTGAAGCGACCGTCGAATTCCATCTTGAATTGATAAATGCCGCCGGGCACATGGGCGCTGAGCTTTTTCAGCAACAGGTCGCGCGCAGCCAAAGCCTCGTGAACGCGCTTGCGTTCGGTGATGTCGATGCAGACTGCCAGATGCCCGATCCACAGACCTTGCTCGTCGAGTACCGGGGTCGCGAGCATGTTCACCGTCAGATGGCTGCCATCCTGACGAACCAGCGTCCATTCCCGCGCTTCGTGACCGCCCTCTTCTCCCCCTTCGACCAACATCGCCTGACAGGTCGGGATCGGCTTGCCATAGCGCGCACTCAACTCCGCCGAGCGAGCCACCAGCTCTCGGGGAAAGTGCAGGTTTTCCAGGGTCATGCGCCCGACCACTTCCGCGCTGGAGTAACCCAGCATCTGCTCGGCCCCGGCGTTGAAGGTGCTAATGACGCCACGCAGGTCGGTGGCGATGATCGCCACTTGCGTCGCGGCATCCAGCACGCCGCGCAACTGGCCGTGAGTGCCGCGCAACTCCTGCTCGCGGTCGTGCAACTCCTGGGTGCGCTGCTCGACCATTTTCAACGCACGCTGGCGCTGGCTGACCAGCACGTAGAGCAACGCACTGAGCAGCACACTGAGCAAACCACCAAGCACCACCAGGCTGGTCACCGAGGAATGGTTGGCTTTCAGAAAGGCTTCGCTGGGTAATATGTCGACTTGATAGTCGTGGTCGGCCATACGCAACAGGCGTGTCGCGGACAATTCACTGGGCGCTGGCGCGTTATAGGACTCGTAAAGCACTTCGTGCTGATCGTCGGTGGACAGGTCGAGGATGCGCACCGAGAGATAGTCATGACTGGCGTCCGGCAACCCGTCCGCCAGCAGCTGGCGCATGCTGATCACCGCCATGACATAAGCGTAGGGTTTGGCGGTCGCCGTCGCGGCATCACCCTCACGCTTCACCGGCGCCACCAGCAGCACACCCCGCGCATAGGCCGGCTCGATGCCGACCAGATGCAACGGTTGCGAGACGGCCATGCCGCCCGACTTGTCTGCCCGATCAAGGGTGGCGCGGCGCAACGGTTGGGCGAACAAATCGTAGCCGAGCGGCGAGCCGAGTCGGCTTCGGGTCTGGTTGTAAAGCACCGCCACGTATTCATCCCGTTCGGCAGCCAATTGCAATTGGCCCTCGGCATTGAGCTCACGCAGGGTGAAGTCGCTCAAACCTTCTTCTTCACGCACCTTGCGCTCGAACGCCGCCCGCTCATCACGGGTCACCCGCGCAGCGAATGAATACGCCTGGGTGCGGTGCAGCAACGGTTGGGTATAGCCGTCGAACTCCTCGCGGGAGACCGACTGGGAATTGGCGAAGAACCGGCGCAGGCCGTCGAGACGCTGCTCCTGATCTTCGAAACGTTCTTCGATACGGCTGTAACGTTCACTGGCGAGCAGCTGGAAACGTTGCCGTAATTGATGGTGAAACAGGTTCAGTGTCGACCAGGCCAGCAACCCGGTCAGAATCCCGCCGACGAGCAATACCAGCAGCGCGATCAGCCAGGCCGAGACATCTTCACTGATAAAACCCAGGATCTTGGGGCGCACGGCGTGCAACGACATAAACGCAACTCAAAACGCCAGGTGCGGGAAAGCCCATTGGCCCTGAGTTGAGTTATAGCTATTAGCCACTAATTTGACCAGCACAGAAAGAAGCCAAGAGCCTTTAAAAATCAAGGCTCTGTGGATCCAATCATTTATCTGTCAACGGGCGGTGATTTTCCAGGCGCGGTGGATCTTGCCATTACGGGCGAAATCCGGATCGATGGTCTGTGCGGTGATTTCTTCAACGGCATAACGCGCGGTGAGGTTCTCCTCGAGCGTGAACTTGCGGAAGTTGTTGGAGAAGTACAATACGCCGCCCGGCGCCAGACGCGCCATGGCCAGGTCGATCAACTGCACCTGATCGCGCTGCACGTCGAAGATCCCTTCCATGCGCTTGGAGTTGGAGAACGTCGGCGGATCGATGAAGATCAGGTCGTACTCGTCACGGCAGGCATCGAGCCACGCCATCACGTCACCCTGCTCCAGACGGTTCTTGTCGGAGAAACCGTTCAGCGACAAGTTGCGACGCGCCCAGTCCAGGTAGGTTTTCGACAAGTCGACGCTGGTGGTGCTGCGTGCGCCGCCCTTGGCCGCGTGAACGCTGGCCGTCGCGGTGTAGGAATACAGGTTGAGGAAGCGTTTGCCGGCCGCCTCTTTCTGGATGCGCATGCGCATTGGACGGTGGTCGAGGAACAGACCGGTGTCGAGGTAGTCGGTGAGATTGACCAGCAGCTTGACGCCACCTTCGTTGACCTCGACGAACTTGCCCTGCGCCGCTTGGCGTTCGTATTGCTTGGTGCCGCTCTGACGCTCGCGGCGCTTGACCACCACGCGGCTCTTGTCGATGTTCAAGGCTTGGGGAATGGCCGCCAAGGCGTCAAACATGCGCGCCGAGGCTTTTTCCGGGTCGATGGATTTCGGCGCGGCGTATTCCTGGACGTGGACCCAATCCTGATACAGGTCGATGGCCATGGAATATTCCGGCATGTCAGCATCGTAGACGCGGTAGCAGTCGATGCCTTCACGCTTGACCCACTTGCCCAGAGCCTTGAGATTCTTTTGCAGGCGGTTGGCAAACATCTGCCCGCCTTCGCTCAAGCGCGGTTGCTCGATCACCACCGGGGCCGGTTTGATCGGGTTGCCATTCTTGTTGTACTTCTCGTACTTGCCCGGCGCGACATCGTTGTCGGCGACTTCGACTTCAGCTTGAACTTGTTCACGCTCGATCTGACGCTGTTCCGGGGTGCGGCGCTCGCCGGTGACGAACTGGTCCGGCGTGACTTTGATCAACAGCAATTTGCACGGCAAGGCGCCGTTCCAGAACGAATACTGTTTGTGGCTGCGGATGCCCATGCGCTTGCCCAGGTCCGGCGCGCCGGTGAACACCGCCGCTTCCCAGTTCAGGCACGCCTGACGCAGACGCTCGCCAAGGTTCTGGTAGAGGTAGAGCAAACTCGCCTCGTCGCCCAGACGCTCGCCGTACGGCGGGTTGCAGATCACCAGGCCTTTCTGGTTCTGGTCCGGACGCGGCTCGAAGGTGCCGACTTCGCCTTGGTAGATTTTGATCCACTCGCTCAGGCCGGCGCGTTCAACGTTGTTGCGGCCCGGTTGAATCAGGCGCGGGTCAGCTTCGTAACCACGAATCCACAGCGGTGGCTTGGCCAGACCGGCAGCGGCCCGTTCGGTGGCTTCTTCGTGGAGCTTTTTCCACAGCGCCGGGACGTGACCGAGCCAGGCGGTGAAGCCCCACTGCTCGCGACGCAGGTTCGGCGCCATATCGGCGGCGATCATCGCCGCTTCGACGAGGAACGTACCAACACCGCACATCGGGTCAGCCAGTGCGCCGCCATCGGCCGCGATACGTGGCCAGCCGGAACGGATCAGGATGGCGGCCGCGAGGTTTTCCTTCAGCGGCGCCGCGCCCTGCTGCAAGCGATAACCGCGCTGGTGCAGGCTGTGGCCGGAGAGGTCGAGCGAGAGGATCGCTTCACCACGGTCCAGGCGCAGGTGAATGCGCAGGTCCGGGTTGAGCTTGTCGATGGACGGACGGTCGCCTTGAGGGGTGCGCAGTTTGTCGACAATGGCGTCTTTGACTTTCAGGGCGCCGAAGTGAGTGTTGTCGATGCCCGAGCCGTGGCCGCTGAACTCGACGGCCAGGGTGCCGTCGTTGAGCATGTGGTCTTGCCACTCGATATCGAGCACACCGTGGTACAGGTCTTCGGCGTCCTTCATCGGGAACCGCTTGAGCACCAGCAGCACCCGGTTCGCCAGACGCGACCACAGGCACAGGCGATAAGCGGTTTCCATGGTGGCCATGCCGCGCACGGCAGAGGTGTGCTCACGCGCTTCTTCAAGGCCAAGCCCGACGGCTTCCTCGATGAGCAGGCCTTCAAGGCCTTTTGGGCAAGTGAGGAAGATTTCGAATTGATCGGACATTGGAATTTCAAAGCCTTTAGCTAAGTGAACCGGCAACGCATTGCCGGCCCGGTTTTCAATCAGGCGCTTTTCTAAAAGAGCGCCCGCGTGGCACGAAGGTGTGCCGTCCCACCCGTGCTGCTCAGGTTAGAAGAGCTTAGATGCACAGGCAGATAAAAAAGTTGATGCAACAAAATGTCATAAGTCGACCCTTCGTCGAATAGTCCTCCTGCTCAACAGGAGCCATTCTCACTAAAGGATTAACCCCATCATCCTGCGGGGGGCCGATCATACAGGGCTTTGGCCAATAAACATGGGACAAACATCGCGTTACTTATGGCCTTAGCATCTTTCTGGTTACGTTCTTATGACAAAACGATCATTCCCTCGATGTGACGCATTGGTTAGAACTCAACACAGGTTGACGTCGCAACGGCGTCAACACCTTGGCTCGCGACGCCGGCAGCGAGCCCCAACGGCAGGATTTCTTCTGCCAGACCTCAGTTGAGGTCAACGCGATAAATACAGTCAACAAGTGAGGGCAACACCCTATGAGAAGACTTAAGCGTGATCCGTTGGAAAGAGCATTTTTGCGCGGATATCAATATGGCGTTGGTGGCAAATCCCGTGAGCTTTGCCCATTTACTCTACCGTCGGTACGTCAAGCCTGGATTAACGGCTGGCGAGAAGGACGCGGCGACAATTGGGACGGTATGACCGGCACTGCGGGAATCCATAGACTCAACGAACTTCACGCCGTCGGCTAAACACAGGGCACAACACTCCGACACGACAATCTGATTACGTAACGACTTACCACGCACGCCCCATCCGGGCGGCGGGCTCCGGCCCAGGGGCTCCTTCGAGGAGCCCTTTTTTATGCCTGCTTTTGGCCTACACAATTCCCCTGTAGCAGCTGCCGAGCACCGCGAGGCTGCGTTCGGCTGCGCAGCAGTCGTAAAATCAGGCACCGCGATCTTGCTGATACACCATGCATCAGGTTTTACGACTGCTGCGCAGCCGAACGCAGCCTCGCGGTGCTCGGCAGCTGCTACAACTCAGCGCAGGGCGGCGATGGCGTCGACGGACTCGCGAATCAACGCCGGGCCTTTGTAGATGAAGCCGGAATAGAGCTGCACCAGGCTCGCACCCGCGGCGATTTTCTCGGCCGCGTGTTTGCCTTCGGTGATGCCGCCCACGGCGATGATCGGCAAGCGACCAGCCAATTCCGCCGCCAGTACCTTAACGGTGTGAGTGCTCTTGTCGCGAACCGGTGCGCCGGACAGACCGCCCGCCTCGTCACCGTGCTCCATGCCTTCAACGCCCACGCGGCTCAGGGTGGTGTTGGTGGCAATCACCGCATCCATCCCGGTTTCGATCAACGCCTGCGCGACCTGCGCGGTTTCTTCGTCGGTCATGTCCGGCGCGATCTTGATCGCCAGCGGGACATGTTTGCCATGGCGCAACGCCAGTTCTGCGCGACGGGTCGCCAGATCGGCCAGCAATTGCTTGAGCGAATCGCCGAATTGCAGGCTGCGCAGGCCCGGGGTGTTCGGCGAGCTGACGTTGACCGTCACGTAGCTGGCGTGGGCGTAGACCTTGTCCAGGCAGATCAGGTAATCGTCGACCGCGCGTTCAACCGGTGTATCGAAGTTCTTGCCGATGTTGATGCCCAGCACGCCCTTGTACTTGGCCGCCGCCACGCGGGCCAGCAGGTGATCGACGCCGAGATTGTTGAAACCCATGCGGTTGATGATCGCCTCGGCATCCGGCAGACGGAAAATCCGTGGTTTCGGGTTGCCCGGCTGCGGACGCGGGGTGATGGTGCCGATTTCGACAAAGCCGAAACCCAGTTGGGCGAAACCGTCGATGGCCGCGCCGTTCTTGTCCAGACCGGCCGCCAAACCTACCGGGTTCGGAAACTCCAGCCCCATGACGTTCACCGGCATTTTCGCCGGCGCCTTGCACAGCAAGCCGTTGAGGCCCAAACGCCCGCCCGCGCCGATCAGGTCCAGGGACAGATCGTGGGAGGTTTCCGGGGAAAGTTTGAACAACAGCTGACGGGCCAGGGTGTACATGGGCGGTGTTGACTCGAATGGCGGCGAAATGAGGCGGCGATTATAGCCGGGCATCGCGGTCGCAAGCGAGGCGCGCAACAAAATCAGCGGGCGATGGCATATGCCTTGCACCATCACTGGCATCAGCACTCATGCCAACGACGGGATGAGTCGAAAGACAAAGGCGTCGTCACTTGGCCTTGCCCTGGCAAGCAGCCCGGTACGGCGCTTATTTTTGGAAGGTGTTTTAGCCATGAATGAAACCACAGCGGGCCCGTTGGCCTGGGTCAATGGCAGCGATGCCCCGGAAAAGACCGAAATAAATCTTGGCTTCATGGCCCTGAGTGACTGCGCCTCGGTGGTGGTCGCGGCCACGCAGGGTTTTGCACAGCCTTATGGCCTGACCCTGAACCTCAAGCGCCAGTCGTCCTGGGCCAACCTGCGAGACAAACTGGTCAGCGGCGAACTCGACGCCGCCCACAGCTTGTACGGTCTGATTTACGCCGTGCACCTGGGCATCGGTGGCGTGGCGTCGACCGACATGGCAGTGCTCATGGGCCTGAACCAGAACGGCCAGAGCATCAATCTTTCTCACGGCTTGCAAGCGCTGGGGGTGACCAGTCCTGAAGCACTGGACCTGCACGTGCACCAAAGTCGCCCAAAACTGACCTTCGCCCAGACATTTCCCACCGGCACCCACGCCATGTGGCTGTATTACTGGCTGGCAAGCCAAGGCATTCATCCGTTGCAGGACGTCGACAGCGTGGTGGTGCCGCCGCCGCAGATGGTCGCGCACCTGCAAGCCGGGCGCATCGATGGTTTCTGCGTCGGCGAGCCGTGGTCCGCCAGCGCGGTGAAGCAGGATCTGGGTTTCACGATGGCGACGAGCCAGACCATCTGGCCCGATCACCCGGAAAAAGTCCTCGGCTGCACCCGCGCCTTTGTCGAGCAATACCCCAACACCGCCCGGGCGCTGGTGATGGCGATCCTCGAAGCCAGTCGCTTCATCGAGGACAGCAGCGAAAACCGCCGTAGCACTGCGAAGCTCCTGAGTGCGCCCGAATACCTCGATGCGCCGCTCGATTGCATCGAACCGCGCTTGCTCGGCGACTACGCCGATGGCCTGGGTAATCGTTGGCAGGACCCGCACGCGCTGCGTTTCCATGCGGACGGCGAGGTCAATGTGCCGTACTTGTCCGACGGCATGTGGTTCATGACCCAGTTCCGCCGCTGGGGCTTGTTGCGCGACGACCCGGACTACCTCGGCGTGGCCCGTCAGGTCCAACAACTAGACTTGTACCGTGAGGCCGCCAGCGCCGTCGGCGTTGTCGCCCCGGGCCAGGACATGCGCAGTAGCCAATTGATCGACGGCAAAATCTGGGATGGCTCCGACCCGACCGGCTATGCCCGCAGTTTCAAGCTGCACGCCATGAGCGAAAGCTCGCACCGAATCGCCAGCCGCTGACAGGAGACTGCGAATATGTTGCGTATCCTGCTGATCAACGACACTGCGAAGAAAGTCGGTCGCCTGAAAGCGGCCCTGACCGAGGCCGGGTTCGAGGTCATCGACGAATCCGGCCTGACCATCGACCTGCCCGCGCGCGTCGAAACGGTGCGTCCGGACGTGATCCTGATCGATACCGAGTCACCGAGCCGCGATGTGATGGAGCAAGTGGTGCTCGTGAGCCGCGACCAGCCACGGCCGATTGTGATGTTTACCGATGAACACGACCCTGATGTGATGCGCCAGGCGATCAAGTCCGGGGTCAGTGCCTATATCGTCGAAGGCATTCATGCACAACGCTTGCAGCCGATTCTCGACGTGGCCATGGCCCGCTTTGAAAGCGACCAGGCCCTGCGCGCCCAACTTAACGCCCGCGACCAGCAACTGGCCGAGCGCAAGCGCATCGAGCTGGCCAAGGGACTGCTGATGAAAATGAAGGACTGCAATGAAGAAGAGGCCTACACCCTGATGCGCCGACAGGCCATGAGCCGGCAGCAGAAGCTGATTCAGGTGGCGGAGCAGATTATTGCCATGAGTGAGTTGCTTGGCTGACTCCATCCCCCCGTGGCGAGGGAGCTTGCTCCCGCTGGGCTGCGAAGCGGACCCAAAACCAGCCATCTCGGTGAATCAGACACTATACGGTTGCAGGGTTTGCGACTGCTTCGCAGCCGAGCGGGAGCAAGCTCCCTCGCCACAGCAATCTCCTTTGCCCCCCACTCCCAGGTGTTGGCACAGATCTGGCTATGTAATCCACACAGGTAACCAACGGCGGTTGCCCCACCTACGACAAAGACGTCGCTCACCTCATTTGCCCAAGGCGAATCGGGTGGCGGCGTTTTTTCGTTTTGGCCCCGGCGATCGGGGCCGGTGGTGCGGCCGAGGCGGCGCCCCACCTGCAAGCTCCTGACTCCTTCTCGAGACTCCCTACAGCTGAGGTGCGCGATGAATTCAAGCTTCTGGAAATCCGGTCACAAGCCGACGTTGTTCGCAGCGTTCCTCTATTTCGACCTGAGTTTCATGGTCTGGTACCTGCTCGGCCCCCTGGCGGTGCAGATCGCCGCCGACCTGCACCTGACCACCCAACAGCGCGGGCTGGTGGTGGCCACGCCGATTCTGGCCGGTGCCGTGCTGCGCTTCGTCATGGGCTTACTGGCTGATCGCCTGTCGCCGAAAACCGCCGGGCTGATCGGCCAGGTGATCGTGATCTGTGCGCTGTTCGGTGCCTGGAAACTCGGCATCCACAGCTACGAGCAAGCGCTGGTGCTGGGCCTGTTCCTCGGCATGGCCGGTGCGTCGTTCGCCGTCGCGCTGCCGCTGGCCTCGCAGTGGTATCCGCCACAGCATCAAGGCAAAGCCCTGGGCATCGCCGGTGCCGGCAACTCGGGCACCGTGCTCGCCGCATTGATCGCCCCGGTGCTGGCGGCCGCAGTTGGCTGGAGCAACGTGTTCGGTTTCGCCCTGATCCCGCTGATCCTGACCATTATCGTGTTCGCCTGGCTGGCCAAAAACGCCCCTGAGCGGCCGAAAGCCAAGTCCATGTCCGACTACTTGAAGGCATTGGGCGACCGCGACAGTTGGTGGTTCATGTTTTTCTACAGCGTGACCTTCGGCGGCTTCATCGGCCTGGCCAGCGCCCTGCCCGGCTACTTCAACGACCAATACGGCCTGAGCCCAGTGACCGCCGGCTACTACACCGCGGCCTGCGTGTTCGGCGGCAGCCTGATGCGTCCATTGGGCGGCGCGCTGGCCGACCGTTTCGGCGGGATTCGCACGTTGCTGGGGATGTACACGGTCGCAGCGGTCTGCATTGCGGCAGTGGGTTTCAACCTGCCGAGTTCCTACGCGGCACTGGCGCTTTTCGTCTGCACCATGCTCGGTTTGGGTGCGGGTAACGGCGCAGTTTTCCAACTGGTCCCGCAACGTTTTCGTCGGGAGATCGGCGTGATGACCGGTTTGATCGGCATGGCCGGCGGCATCGGTGGTTTCGCCCTGGCGGCAGGCATGGGTGCAATCAAACAAAGCACCGGCAGCTATCAACTGGCCTTGTGGTTGTTCGCCAGCCTCGGCGTACTCGCCTGGTTCGGTCTGCACGGGGTGAAACGTCGCTGGAGAACCACCTGGGGTTCGGCCGCTGTGACCGCTGCTCGGGTCTGAGGCCTTAATGAGCCTGCAACTGAGCTTTGCCGAAGCGAGCGCCATCGGCCCTCGCGAGGAAAATCAGGACGCCCTGCGCCTGGTCACTCCGGCCCCGGCGCTGGCGGCGAGCAAGGGTTACCTGTTCGCCATCGCCGACGGGGTCAGCCAGTGCGCCGACGGCGGGCTCGCCGCCCGTTCGACCTTGCAGGCCCTGGCGCTGGACTATTACGCCACCCCGGAAACCTGGGGTGTCGCGCAGGCGCTGGATCGCCTGCTATTGGCGCAGAATCGCTGGCTGCAGGCCAATGGCGGTGGGCAACCGCTGCTCACAACGGTCAGTGCCTTGGTCATGCGCGGTAGGCGCTTTACCTTGGCCCATGTCGGAGATTGCCGGGTGTATCGCTGGCACGCCGACACCTTGCAACGGGTCAGCGAGGATCACGTCTGGGACCAGCCGGGCATGCAACATGTACTCAAACGGGCGCTGGGGCTCGATCAGCATTTGGTCCTGGATTTTCTCGATGGCGAGTTGCGGTTAAACGAAAGTTTCGTGCTGCTCAGCGACGGTATCTGGGCTGTGTTGGGCGACACGGCCATTGCGGCGATTCTGCGCGATCAACCGGACCTGCACAGCGCTGCGCAAACCCTGGTCAGCGCAGCGCATCTGGCCGGCAGCCAGGACAATGCCAGCGCCCTGCTGGTGCGGGTCGATGCCCTCGGTGAAACGAACATCGGCGATGCGCTGATTCATCTGCAGCAATGGCCGCTGCCGCCCGCACTGAAACCGGGTCAGGTGTTCGAGGGTTGGCAGGTCGAAGGGATTCTTGGCCAGAGCCAGCAGTCGCTGCTCTATCGGGTTCGCGACAGCCAACAACAACCCTGGCTGCTGAAAACCTTGCCCGCTGCGCTGCGCGACGATCACCTTGCCGGGCAGGCATTGCTGTCGGAGGAATGGTTTCTCAAGCGCGTGGCCGGCCGGCATTTTCCTGAAGTCCATGCCGCCAGTCAGCGTCAGCATTTGTACTACGTGATGCGCGAATATTCCGGTTCTACTCTGGCGGAGTTGCACGAACAGGTCGCAGCGCTGCCGCTGGCGCAATGGCAGGATTTGGCCGAGCGCCTGCTGAAGGCGGTCGGCATGCTGCATCGCCGGCAGATTCTTCATCGCGATATCAAACCGGAAAACCTGTTGCTGTGCGACGACGGCGAATTGCGCCTGCTGGATTTCGGCCTCGCCTACTGCCCCGGTCTGTCCGAAGATCAGCCCACGGCCCTGCCCGGAACACCGAGCTATATCGCACCGGAAGCCTTTCGCGGTGACGCACCGACGCCGCAGCAGGACTTGTATGCCGTCGGCGTGACCCTTTATTTCCTGCTGACCGGGCATTATCCCTACGGCGAAATCGAAGCCTTCCAGCGTCCACGGTTTGGTGTGCCCGTCAGTGCCAGCCGCTACCGCCCCGACCTGCCGGACTGGATCGCCCAAAGCCTGGAGCGCGCGGTGGCAGCGGATCCGGGTCAGCGCTTTGAAACGGCGGAAGAATGGTTGCTGCTGTTGGAACAGGGTGAGCGGCGCAGTTTGAGTGTGCGGCCCAGACCGTTGCTGGAGCGCGAGCCGTTGAAGGTATGGCGGACGTTGGCACTGGTTTCGTTGGTGGTGAATCTGGTGCTATTGGTCTTGGTATTTCATGGCTGACCTTGAACCCCTGTAGCAGCTGCCGAGTTGCGCGAGGCTGCGTTCGGCGACGCAGTCGTCGTAAACCCTGCGAATGCGGCTTTCCTGACGCACCGCAGGGGCTGATTTCACGACGACTGCGTCGCCGAACGCAGCCTCGCGCAACTCGGCAGCTGCTACAGAAACCGCGCCAATTGCGGGCAACGTGCATTTAAACGGTGCAAATGCGTTCCCACTAAATGCCGAGACCGCGACAAAACCCTACAAATCCGGGAACCTGAAGCACTTGGCACAACCACTGCATTACCTCTCCCAACAGACATAAAGCCCAGCCTTCAACGACGAAGGATGCGCTTCCCGAGAGAACGGGACCAGGACAAAGGCGTCCTCGCTAGGCAACTAGCGGGACGCCTTTTTTTGTTTGCGCAAATATGTCGAGCAAGACCTGAAAGCCCTGATGAGGCGGGTCCGAGCTCCCCGGAGAACCTGATGAAAAAACTAAAACTGGTGATGATCGGCAACGGCATGGCCGGGGTCCGTACCCTGGAAGAACTGCTCAAACTGAGCAATGAGCTGTACGACATCACCGTCTTCGGCGCCGAACCCCATACCAACTACAACCGCATCCTGCTGTCGCCGGTCCTGGCCGGTGAGCACACTTTTGAAGAGATCGTGCTCAACGATCTCGACTGGTACCTGGACAATCACATCAAGTTACTGCTCAACCGCAAAGTGGTGGAGATAGACCGGGTCAAACGCCGCGTCATCGCCGAAGACGGTACCGAGGCCGAATACGATCGCCTGCTGATCGCCACCGGCTCGACGCCGTTCATCCTGCCGATTCCCGGCAACACCTTGCAGGGCGTGATCGGCTATCGCGACATCGCCGACACCCAGGTCATGATCAACACCGCGAAAACCCACAAGCACGCCGTGGTGATCGGTGGCGGCCTGCTCGGCCTCGAAGCCGCGAACGGCCTGATGCTGCGCGGCATGCACGTCACCGTGGTGCACATCGGCGAATGGTTACTGGAACGGCAACTGGATAAAACCAGTGGTCAGCTCCTGCAAACCGCCTTGGAAGCCCGCGGCCTGCATTTTCGTCTGAGTGAACAGACTCAGGCCCTGCACGACGCCGGCAACGGCCGGGTCGGTACGGTTGAATTCAAGAACGGCGACATCATCCCCGCCGACCTGGTGGTGATGGCCGCCGGTATTCGCCCAAGCACCGAACTGGCAGAAAAATCCGGCATCCCCTGCAATCGCGGGATTCTGGTCAATGACACGATGCAAACCTACGACCCTCGGGTCTATGCCATCGGCGAATGCGCCAGCCACCGTGGCACCGCCTACGGTCTGGTCGCGCCGCTGTTCGAGCAAGCCAAGGTCTGCGCCAACCACCTCGCGCAACTGGGCTTTGCCACCTACAAGGGTTCGGTGACGTCGACCAAACTGAAAGTCACCGGCATCGACCTGTTTTCCGCCGGAGACTTCATGGGCGGCGAAGGCACCGAGACCATCACCCTCTCCGACCCGATCGGCGGGATCTACAAAAAACTGGTGATCAAAGATGACGTGCTGGTCGGCGCCTGTCTGTATGGCGATACGGAAGATGGCGGTTGGTATTTCCGGCAGATCCGTGAGAATCACGCCATCGGCGAGATCCGTGATCACCTCATGTTTGGCAGCTCTTCGTTTATGGAGCAGGCCCTCGGAGACGCAGGACACTCAGGTCGGGAAGCAAGCTGATGAACCAGATCACCGCTTCCACCTGCTGCTACTGCGGGGTCGGCTGCGGCGTGCTGATCGAGCATGACGGCGAGCGCATCCTCGGCGTCAGCGGCGACCCGAGCCACCCGGCCAACTTCGGCAAGTTGTGCAGCAAAGGCTCTACCCTGCACCTGACGGGCGACTTGACCGCGCGAGCGATGTACCCCGAATTGCGCCTTGGCAAAGGTCTGGCTCGCAGCCGCACCGACTGGGACACCGCCCTCGATCACGCGACCCATGTCTTCGCCCAAACCATCGCCGAACACGGCCCGGACAGCGTGGCGTTCTATATTTCCGGGCAGTTGCTGACCGAGGACTATTACGCCTTCAACAAACTGGCGCGGGCGTTGGTGGGCACCAACAACATCGACAGCAATTCGCGGCTGTGCATGTCGTCAGCGGTGGTCGGCTACAAACGCAGCCTGGGGGCCGATGCACCACCGTGCAGCTACGAAGACCTGGAGTTGAGCGACTGCGTGATGATCGTCGGCAGTAACATGGCCTACGCCCATCCGGTACTGTTTCGTCGCCTGGAAGAAGCCAGATCCCGCCGCCCACAGATGAAAGTCATCGTCGTTGACCCACGTCGTACAGACACCTGCGATTTGGCTGACCTGCACCTGGCGATTCTTCCCGGGACCGATGTCGCCTTGTTCCATGGGATTCTGCACCTGCTGCTGTGGGAAGACTGGATCGACCGCGACTTCATCCAGGCTCACACCGAAGGCCTGGCCGAGCTGAAGAACCTGGTGCGTGATTACACGCCGCAAATGGTGTCGCAGCTGTGCGGGATCAGCGTCGAGCAATTGCAGGAGTGCGCTGAATGGGTCGGCACCTCCAAGAGTTTTCTGTCGCTGTGGTGCATGGGGTTGAACCAGTCCACTGCCGGCAGCGCGAAAAACAGTGCGCTGATCAATCTGCACTTGGCCACCGGGCAAATCGGCCGTCCCGGTGCAGGACCTTTCTCCCTGACCGGCCAGCCAAATGCCATGGGCGGACGGGAAACCGGCAGTCTGTCGAACCTGCTGCCGGGCCATCGCGAAGCGGCCAATGCCGAGCATCGCGCGGAAGTGGCGGCCTATTGGGGCGTTGATCAACTGCCCGAACACACCGGGCTCACCGCGATCGAGCTGTTTGAGCAGGTTCGTAGCGGAAAAATCAAAGCCCTGTGGATCGCCTGCACCAACCCTGCCCAATCGCTGCCGGACCAGACCGCCGTGCGCGCCGCACTGGAAGCCTGCCCGTTCGTGGTGTTGCAGGAAGCCTTTCGCACCACCGAAACCGCCGCGTTCGCCGACCTGCTGTTGCCCGCCGCCAGTTGGGGCGAAAAGGACGGCACGGTGACCAACTCCGAACGGCGCATTTCCCACGTCCGCCGAGCCATCGTCGCACCCGGTGAAGCACGCGCCGACTGGGCGATCACGGTTGATTTCGCACAACGCCTGGAAAAACATCTGCGCCCCGGGCAAAACAGCCTGTTTGCCTTTGAAACGCCTGCGCAGGTTTTCGACGAATACAAACACCTGACCCGAGGGCGTGATCTGGACCTTTCCGGCATCAGCCACGAGCTGATCGACCACCTTGGTCCTCAGCAATGGCCCTTCCCCATTGGCGCCAGCAAAGGCACAGCCCGCCTGTATCTGGACGGTATTTTCCCGACCTCCAGCGGACGCGCTCAGTTTGTGGCTGATCCGTATCGCGCGGCCAAAGAACAACGCGACGCACGCTTTCCTCTGACCTTGATCACCGGGCGTCTGCGCGATCAATGGCACGGCATGAGCCGCACCGGTACCGCCGCGCAGCTGTTCGGTCACGTCAGCGAAGCCGTGTTGAGCCTGCACCCGGATGAACTGCGTCGGCATCGTTTGCAACCCGGCGACTTGATCAGCCTGAAAAGTCGTCGCGGCGCGGTGATCGTGCCGGTCGCCAGCGACGACAGCGTACGGCCCGGCCAGGCCTTTCTGCCGATGCATTTTGGTGACCGCTTTCTCAAGGGCGGCGTGAATACCCTCACCCTGCCCGCCTTCGATCCACTGTCGAAACAACCGGAACTCAAACACAGCGGCGTGCGACTCGAGCCTGTGCAACTGCCGTGGCAGCTATTTGTTTTGATAGAGGGCAATGTTCAACAACATTTCGAGACGCTACGACCGCTCTGTGAGGCGTTTTCCTACGCCAGCCTCAGCCTGATCGGCCGCGAGCGCCCTGCGCTGCTGATACGCGCTGCCAGCGCCGTCGCGCCTGACGCGCAACTGCTGCGTGACATCGATCAATGCCTGGGGCTCAGCGACGGCCCGGTACTGGCCTACGACGACCCACGGCGCTCCATCGGCAAACGCGTGCGGATCGAGAACGGCCGGATCACCGCGATTCGCCTGGCCGGCGAAACCCTCGCACAGCACTGGCTGCAAAACCTTTGGCTTGAAGGGCGTGCCGATGAACAACTGCGACGCTGGCTGCTGGCACCGCTGAGCGCGCCACCGGGCAATGCTGCAACAGCGGAAACGGGCACGAAAACCCTGTGCAACTGCAAAAACGTCAGCCAAAGCGCGGTCTGCGCCGGCATTGGCCGTGGCCTGGACTTGCAGGGCCTGAAACAGGAATTGGGCTGCGGCACGCAATGCGGTTCCTGCGTGCCGGAAATCAAGCGTCTGCTGGCTGCCACTGCGCAGCCGATCGCCGTCATCTCGTGAGGAAAACACTATGAGCGCAAAAGTCTGGCTGGTGGGTGCGGGCCCCGGCGACCCCGAATTACTGACCCTCAAGGCGGTTCGGGCGTTGAGAGAAGCGGATGTGGTGTTGATCGACGATCTGGTTAATGACGCGGTGCTGGAGCATTGCCCGGGCGCGCGGATTATTCCCGTAGGCAAGCGCGGCGGCTGTCGCTCTACGCCTCAAGCCTTCATTCATCGCCTGATGCTGCGTTATGCCCGCCACGGCAAATGCGTGGTGCGGCTCAAGGGCGGCGATCCGTGCATCTTCGGCCGCGGTGGTGAAGAAGCGCAGTGGCTGCGCGAGCGCGGTGTTGACGTTGAGCTGGTCAACGGCATCACGGCCGGGCTGGCGGGTGCGACCCAATGCGATATTCCGTTGACCCTCAGGGGCGTTGCCCGCGGCGTGACGCTGGTCACCGCCCATACTCAGGATGGCAGCAGCCTGAACTGGCAGGCCCTGGCCCAGGGTGGCACGACGCTGGTGGTTTACATGGGCGTGGCGAAGCTAAGCGAGATACGCGAGCAACTGCTGGCTGGGGGGATGGCGGCGGATACGCCGGTGGCCATGATTGAAAACGCTTCCTTGCCACACCAACGGGAATGTCGGAGCGATCTGACGGCAATGGAAGAAGATGCTCACAGCTTTGCACTTAAAAGCCCGGCGATCCTGGTGATTGGCGCAGTTGCAGCTCGCTCTGCGATTTACTGTGGGAGCGAGCCTGCTCGCGAAGTGGACTTGTCCGTCGACATCAATGTTGGATGCCAACGCGCCTGACTGTTAGCCCCTCACCAAATCGCAGACAAAGAAAAGCCCGGCCTAAGCCGGGCTTTTCAGAGCTGCTGCTAATTACTTAGCGTTAGCTTCAACCTGCGCTTCTACGCGACGGTTTACAGCGCGACCAGCTTCAGTTTTGTTGTCAGCAACTGGGCGGGATTCGCCGTAGCCAACAGACTGAACGCGGGACGATTCAACACCGTACTGGTTGGTCAGAACTTGCTTAACGGCGTTTGCACGACGCTCGGACAGTTTCTGGTTGTAAGCGTCAGGACCGACGGAGTCAGTGTGACCTTCAACAGTAGTGCTGGTGGATGGGTACTGTTTCATGAAATCAGCGAGGTTTTTGATGTCGCCGTAGCTGTTAGGCTTGACTACCGACTTGTCGAAGTCGAATTTCACGTCCAGCTCAACACGAACAACTTCAGCAACTGCTGGGCAGCCATCAGCGTCAACAGTTACGTTGGCTGGGGTGTCCGGGCACTTGTCAACGTTGTCGCACACGCCATCGTTGTCGCTGTCGGAGCAGACTTCAGCTGGTGCTGGAACTGGAGCAGCAGCAGGCTTGGAGCCGCCACCGAAGTTCACACCGATACCGACGCTTGGAGCCCACTCGGTGTCGCCCTGGTCGATGTTGTATTGAGCTTCAACGCCAGCACGAGCGTAGAAGTTCTCGGTGAAGTACAGCTTGGCACCGCCGCCAACGTTGGCGAAGGTGGAACGGTTACGACCGTTGCTGCCATTCTGGTCGATGCTCTGGTCCGAGAAACCGGCAGAGACGTAAGGACGCAGCATGTCACCTGGGTTGTTGAAGTGGTACAGAGCGTCCAGAGCGGTGTTAGCGCCTTTAACGTTCTTGCCATCATCGGCACGTACGTTGTGCACTTCGTCGTAAGCCAGACGCAGTTCAACGTCGTCGGTCAGGAAGTAACCAACGGAACCGCCGAACAGGTTGCCGTTATTCTTGAAGTTACGAGCGCTGTCGAATTGTTCTTTCTTAGCGAAGCCTTCGATTTCAACTGCGCCTTGGCCTTGTGCCAGAGCGCCGAACGAAGTGGCAGCAATAAGAGAACCAATGGCCAAGCCCAAGGTGTTTTTCAGTTTCATCCGTTAAATCCCCATCTGGTGATTGTGAAGCAGTCCCGCAAACCGGGGGACAACTCGGCGGCAAGTCTATCAGAACTTGCCTACACGTAAGAGATATTTGCGCCGAACTAAGTTTCAGCAATGCCTGCAAATTTCTCACGCAATTTATCTAGAGCACGTTTGTACCGCATTTTTGTCGCACTCAAACCCATGTGCATGATGTCTGCGATCTCCTGAAATTCCAGCTCTGCGACAAATCGTAGCACCAGAATTTCACGGTCAATCGGGTTCACATACACCAGCCAGCGATCGAGTCCACCCTTGTCCTCGGGTTTCGGCATCTTTTCTTCAGACGCTTCCTCAAGGGGGTCCAGACTCAAAGCATCCATCAAGCGACGCTTTCGCCGTTCTTTCCGATACTGCGTGATGCATTCGTTGTACGTGATGCTGTAGAGCCACGTCTTGAACTTCGATTTCCCCTCGAAGTTCTTCAGGCCATACAGCACCTTCAACATCACTTCCTGACAGACATCGTCTGCGTCGCGATCGTTCCCCAGATATCGTGCACAGACGTTAAATAATGTTCGTTGGTAACGCCGCATCAGTTCTTCATAGGCGCGTGTTACGTGAAACAGCTCGGTATGCGAGCGCGCGACCAACTCCTCATCAGAGAGCTCGCGGGGGTCGTAGCGCGTGGAGAGCGATTGAGCTTTATTCAAAACAAGTCGGGCCGACAGTCAGGTCAATGTCCGCCGCCACCCTTACAGGGCACTTTGCGGCGGCATACATTAGCAGGGTTTGCCGGGTTAGCGGCTACTCACATGCTGCTCCAGGAGGATCCGATTGGAGAGAGAGACTAGCTCACCCTCATCGGTCAGCAATGTGGTTTTAACCGTGCCGATCTCTTCGATCTGACCTTCGACCTCGCCAACACGCACTTGTTGCCCAACCTGATACAACTCACGCACATAGATTCCCGCAAGAATCTGACCAGCAATTTCCCGGCTTCCCAATCCCATTGCCAGCGCAACCGCCAGACCAACGGTAATCAATACGATCACAATCACGTGGTTGAGCAGGTCAGTCTTGACCTCCAACTGGCTGATTGCGACCGAAATACTGATGATAATCACCAGGCCCTGGGCAATTCGCCCCAGGCCCGCAGCATAATCCAGCCCTACACCCTCTGCGGCACCACGCACCAGCCCATTGGCCAGTTGCGCCAGCAACACACCCACCAGCAGCACCAGCGCAGCGCCAAAAACTTTTGGCAGATACAGCGCAAGCATGTCCAGCGTAGCCGAAACTCGCTCAAGCCCAAGGGATTCTGCGGCAGAAACCAGAAAAATCAGCAGAACGAACCAATAGACAATCTTGCCGATCAGTGTCGAGATCGGCACCTGCAGGCCAGCCCGGGACAGCAATTTAGTCAGACCGGTGCCACCCATCAGGCGATCAAGGCCCAGCTTGGCGAGCAACTTGGACAGCAAAGTATCCAAAAGTTTCGCAACGACGAAACCCAACAGCAACACGACCAGTGCGCCGAACAGGTTCGGAATGAAATTTGCCACCTTTGTCCATAACGCAGTCATTGCAGTGACGAGGCTCTGAGTCCAGAGATCAAGTTCCATATTCAATCAGCCTTATCAGCGGTGCGAACGGTAGGTTTACGGTGGCGGGATACCGGCGAGACGTGGGCCGAGCCGTTATTGAGGGCAATCATCAGCGCGGGCAACCAGCGGCCCAGCAGGCTGAACAGATCGCCGGCGCCGACCTGACGGTTGGCGGTTTTCAGGACACGCCCAAGGCACGCATCGTCGTCACGGGTGGACGGCGAAGCGTTCAGCATGTCGCGCAAAGACTGTTCAAACGGATCGTGCATACGCACCTCTCGTGATGTCTGTGAAAGACGCGGTCAAATTTGCCCGGGTCACATGAGTCATCGTCACACCCAGCGCAAACGTCTAAATAACCACCATTGCCCGAGCGCCACCGAGACCATCATCAGGCAGGCGATCAGGAAGCCATAAGGGCTTGCCGAGAACGGAATGCCGCCGACATTGATGCCCAAAAGCCCAGCCAGAAAACTCATCGGCAAAAAGATCCCGGTGATGATCCCGAAGCGGTACATCGTGCGGTTCATGCGCACGCTCAAACGTCTGTCTTCCGCCTCAAGGACCAGCCCCACCCGCTCCCGGGTCAATTCCAGCTCCTCGAGATAACGGGTCAGGCTGTTGTTCAATTCGTTCCAGTAATCGCCGTCGTCTTCGACGAACCAAGGCAGTTTTATCCGCGTGAGCTGTCCGAAAATATCCCGCTGCGGAGCGAGGAAACGTTTCAGCGCAGCAGCCCTTCGACGGATCTGCAAAATGGCGCCGTGCTCGGGTGTATACCGTTCGTCGGCATCCAGCTTTTCTTCTTCCTCATCGACCACTTCCGAGAGGCAACTCACCAGATCCTGCACCTTGTTGGTGAGGTACTGAGCCATATAAAGGATGAGCTCGGAGGCGGTTTTCGGCCCTTTGCCATCGGCCAGCTGCACCAGCAACTCATCAGTGGCGCGCAATGGACGCAGACGCAGGGAAATGACGCGCTGAGCAGAGGCGAAGATCCGCACCGAGACCATGTCTTCCGGCTCTGCGCCCGGGTTCAGGTTGACCCCTCGCAGAAACAGCAGCAATTCGGAGTCCGGCAGCGGCAGAAGGCGCGGTCGGGTATTCTCTTCGAGCAGCAGGTCACAGCTGAACTCACTCAAACCGCTGGATGTGCGCAGCCAGGTGCGGGTCTGCGGGTGACTGCGATCCCAGTGCAGCCACAGGCTTTCATGGGCCTGCAACTGCAAGTCATCGAGTTCAGTCCGGGCTATCGAACGCGCGCCGCCTTTACCATCCAGCACCAGGGCATGCACCAGCCCCCACTGCGCGTTTTCTTCCTCGAACATCCTCACCCCTTGGTTTTAATACGGCGCTTTATTCAGGCATCTTCAGCGGGCTTGGCGAGATGATCACGCCGTTGTTATCCGCATAAATGTAGTGGCCTGGATGGAAGGTCACGCCGGCAAAGGTCACAGGGACGTTGAGATCGCCGATACCGCGCTTGTCGGTTTTCATCGGGTGGCTGGCCAGGGCCTGAACGCCCAGGTCAGTTTGTGCAATGACGTCGACGTCGCGGATGCACCCGTAGATCAACAGCCCTTCCCAACCGTTTTTCGCGGCTTTCTCGGCGATCATGTCGCCCAGCAGCGCACGACGCAGGGAACCGCCACCGTCGACCACCAACACCTTGCCATTACCCTCGAGCTCGGCTTGTTCCTTGACCAGCGAGTTGTCTTCGAAGCACTTGATGGTCACGATTTCGCCGCCGAACGAGTCACGGCCACCGAAATTATTGAACATCGGTTCCAGCACTTGCACCAGCTCCGGATAGGCGTCGCACAGGTCAGGCGTGAGGTAATGGTTCATCGAGAAACTCCTGTAAAGAGGAAGACAATCGAGGATGTCGCAAAGTGACCGGAACAGCTCAATGCGTCATAGCTTAGCCGCAAGCCGATCAGAGCGAAATGCCCTTGTTAGAGCATCAGGCTCAGACTGTCGCAGCCAAATCCGGCTTTTCTCCCAGCAAAGGCGTTTGCTGATCGGCCAGCCAGCGCGCCACCAACGGCCATACTTCGGCTTGAGCCGCTTTGCTGACGAGCATTTCCACGTGACCGAAATTATCGCCAAAGCCCTGCTCGCGGCCAAGGTTGATAAATTGCTTGTGCTCGGAACCCACTTGATCGAACAGCTTGCGGCACGCCCACGCCGGATCCTGATGATCGCCGGCGGCGCTCACGGTCAGCACTGGCAATTGAACCTCGGCCAATCCCGCCCACCAGTCCTTTTCCGCATCGCCGAAGCGCCCGAACAGGCCATACCAGCGCATGCTTTCCAGGGCCAGGCCAATCGGCTCGTCCTCCGGGCCGCGCTTGAGCCGTGAACCGGACAACTGGGCGAAACGCTTGAGAATGAAGCGCCCGCTCCACTCCACCGGTGGAATCTTCAACGGCCAGTAGGTGCGGCTGACCTGCGTACCGAAAAACGCCGCAGACGCGACGACAGGCTCGCCGATGTATTCGCCACCCAGCGCCGCCGCCAGCGTGATGCCGCCCAGCGAGTGACCGATCCAGTGCGGGACCTGGCCGCTCTGCTCGCGCACAAAGGCGCCAATGGCCGGCAGATCGTAACGGGCGTAGTCGGCAACGCGGTTCTTGCGATAGTTCTGATTGCGCTGGGACAGGCCGTGCCCGCGCATTTCGGGAATCCATACATCGAAGCCCAGACGCGTCAGGTAGGCGCCCAGCCCAAGGCCTTTCGGCGAGAACCAGAACCGGCGATTGGAAAAGCTGCCGTGCAACAGAATCACCGGTACGCCACCGTGCGCGGGCTTGTCCGCCATGCCCAAACGGGTCACAGCCAACTCCACAGTGCCATCAGGACTGTTGCCGGGTTTCAAACGATAGACATCTTCGCTCAGATCGCCGCGCCGCTCGGCGCTGATCAGGGCGACAGGAAATAGGTTGCTGCTGCTTTGCATAATGCTCTTGCACAAAAAAGGGCGGCATCCAGAGGAGCCCGCCCTACTTGAATCTCTAAAAGGGCCGGCCCGTGTGGGAGCGAGCCTGCTCGCGATGGAATCAAGAACAACGCGTTTATCCAGTAAACACGCTTTATCGTTCACGACCATCGCGAGCAGGCTCGCTCCCACAGGAAGCGGCCCTTTCACTCACACCATCAAGCCGGAGCTTGACCTTCAGCCAGGAAGAACCAGGTTTCCAGTACGGAATCGGGGTTCAGCGAAACGCTTTCGATGCCCTGCTCCATCAGCCATTTGGCCAGATCAGGGTGGTCCGAAGGGCCCTGACCGCAAATGCCGATGTACTTGCCAGCCTTGTTGCACGCGGCAATGGCGTTGGCCAGCAGCTTCTTGACCGCCGGATTACGCTCGTCGAACAGGTGAGCGATGATCCCGGAGTCACGGTCCAGGCCCAGCGTCAGCTGAGTCAGGTCGTTGGAGCCGATGGAGAAACCGTCGAAGAACTCAAGGAATTCTTCAGCCAGGATCGCGTTGGAAGGCAGTTCGCACATCATGATGATACGCAGACCGTTCTCGCCACGGGCCAAGCCATTTTCGGCCAACAGATCGATCACCTGGCTCGCTTCGCCCAGGGTACGGACGAACGGCACCATGATTTCGACGTTGGTCAGGCCCATCTCGTTGCGCACGCGCTTGATGGCACGGCACTCCAGCTCGAAGCAGTCACGGAACGCTTCGCTGATGTAACGCGAGGCGCCACGGAAGCCCAGCATCGGGTTCTCTTCTTCCGGCTCGTAGAGTTTGCCGCCGATCAGGTTCGCGTATTCGTTGGACTTGAAGTCCGACAGACGCACGATGACCTTTTTCGGGGTGAACGCAGCGGCCAGGGTGCTGATGCCTTCAACCAGCTTCTCGACGTAGAAACCGACCGGATCGTCGTAACCGGCAATGCGCTTGTCGACGCTGTCCTTGATTTCCTGCGGCAGACCGTCGTAGTTCAACAGCGCTTTGGGGTGAACACCGATCATGCGGTTGATGATGAATTCCAGACGGGCCAGGCCCACACCGGCGTTCGGCAGTTGCGCGAAGTCGAATGCACGATCCGGGTTGCCGACGTTCATCATGATCTTGAACGGCAGATCAGGCATGGCGTCCACGGAGTTTTTCTTGATGTCGAAGCCCAGTTCGCCTTCGAAGATGTAACCGGTGTCGCCTTCAGCGCAGGACACAGTCACGCCCTGGCCGTCTTTCAACAGCTGGGTGGCGTTGCCGCAACCGACCACGGCCGGGATGCCCAGTTCGCGAGCGATGATCGCCGCGTGGCAGGTACGACCGCCACGGTTGGTGACGATGGCGCTGGCGCGCTTCATGACCGGCTCCCAGTCCGGGTCGGTCATGTCGGAGACCAGAACGTCGCCTGGCTGGACCTTGTCCATCTCGGACACGTCCTTGATGATGCGGACCTTGCCGGCGCCGATGCGCTGGCCGATGGCGCGACCTTCAACCAGCACGGTGCCGGTTTCTTTCAACAGGTAGCGTTCCATGACGTTGGCCGAGGTACGGCTCTTCACGGTTTCAGGGCGGGCCTGAACGATGTAGAGCTTGCCGTCGTCGCCGTCTTTGGCCCATTCGATGTCCATCGGGCACTTGTAGTGCTTCTCGATGATCATCGCTTGCTTGGCCAGTTCGCTGACTTCGGCGTCGCTCAGGCAGAACCGTGCGCGATCAGCCTTGTCCACGTCGATGGTCTTGACCGATTTACCGGCCGTGGCGACTTCGCCGTAGATCATCTTGATGGCCTTGCTGCCCAGGTTGCGACGCAGGATGGCCGGACGACCGGCTGCCAGCGTGCCTTTGTGGACGTAGAACTCATCCGGGTTCACCGCGCCTTGTACGACGGTTTCACCCAGGCCGTAGGCGCCGGTGATGAACACCACGTCACGGAAGCCCGATTCGGTATCGAGGGTGAACATCACGCCGGCGGTGCCGGTTTCGGAGCGGACCATGCGCTGCACGCCAGCCGACAGGGCCACCAGCTTGTGGTCGAAGCCTTGGTGGACGCGGTAGGAAATCGCGCGGTCGTTGAACAGGGAGGCGAACACCTCTTTGGCGGCGCGAATGACGTTTTCGACACCACGGATGTTCAGGAAAGTTTCCTGCTGACCGGCGAAGGAAGCGTCCGGCAGGTCTTCGGCGGTAGCGGAAGAGCGCACGGCCACGGCCATGTCAGGGTTGCCGGCCGACAGCGTGGCGAACGCAGTGCGGATCTCGGCGTTGAGCTTCTCGGGGAATTCGGCTTCCATGATCCATTGACGGATCTGGGCGCCGGTCTTGGCCAGGGCGTTGACATCGTCGACGTCCAGGGCGTCGAGGGCCGCATGGATCTGATCGTTCAGGCCGCTCAGTTCCAGAAAATCACGATAAGCCTGAGCTGTCGTGGCGAAGCCACCGGGCACCGATACACCGGCACCTGCAAGGTTACTGATCATCTCGCCCAGGGATGCGTTCTTGCCCCCTACGTGCTCTACATCATGGACGCCGAGCTTATCGAGGGAAACTACGTACTCTACCAAGGTGATCTCTCCACTAACTGTGTTGGAAAAGCTCAGAAGCCGGCGGCTCGGGGGAGCGTTTGCCAGCTGTATGGCCTGGACCTGGAAAATAAGTGAGAATGCGGGCCACTGGCGGCCGGCAAATCGCGCCTATCATATCCAAGAATGATCATTAGCTTAAGGCCCAAGGTGCAAATGAAACGATCTGCTTTCTTTATTTCCGACGGCACCGGCATCACAGCCGAAACCCTCGGCCAAAGCCTCCTGGCGCAGTTCGAAAACATTACCTTCAGCAAATTCACGCGTCCGTACATCGACAACGTGGATAAAGCGCGGGCCATGGTACAACAAATCAACAAAGCCGCCGAAACCGACGGCTTCCGGCCGATCATCTTTGACACCATCGTCAATCAGGACATCCGTGAGATCCTCGCAACGTCCAATGGTTTCATGATCGACATTTTCTCGACCTTCCTGGCGCCGCTTGAACAGGAACTGACCGAGCATTCGTCCTACACCGTCGGCAAGTCCCATTCCATTGGCGGCAATTCCAACTACATGGAACGCATCGAGGCGGTGAACTTCGCCCTCGACAACGATGATGGTGCGCGCACGCATTATTACGACAAGGCCGACCTGATCCTGGTGGGCGTGTCGCGTTGTGGCAAGACGCCGACGTGCCTGTACATGGCCATGCAATTCGGCATCCGCGCGGCCAACTACCCGCTGACCGAAGACGACATGGAACGCCTGCAACTGCCAAACGCCCTGCGCGCCCACCAGCACAAGCTTTTCGGCCTGACCATCGACCCGGACCGCCTCACCGCCATCCGCAACGAACGCAAGCCCAATAGCCGCTACTCGAGCTACGCCCAGTGCGAGTTCGAAGTGCGCGAAGTGGAGAACCTGTTCCGTCGGGAGAACATCCCGAACATCAATTCCACGCATTTTTCCGTGGAAGAGATTTCGGCGAAGATTCTGGTGGAAAAAGGGGTTGAGCGGCGGTTCAAGTAGATTTTTAGCGACCGCGAAGACGCCTTCGCGGGCGAGCCTCGCTCCTACAGGTTTTGTGTCGATCCCGCATGCCGTGAACGACTCGAAACCCGTAGGAGCGAGGCTTGCCCGCGAAGAACGATTACGCGGTCTCGGCCAGTGCCCCCGCCAATGCTTCAAACCCTTGCAGCAACAACCGATCATCCCCCGCCGAATTACACACACTCGCCCGAATAAACTGCGGCACCGCTGCATGCCCGACCGCAAACGCCTCAGCGGTCGCCACCAGATAATTGTTTTCCTTGAGCTCCGCCGCAATCTGCGACGCCCGCCACGGCTCGGGCACTTCGATCCAGAAGTGTGGGCTATGGGGATGAGTCTTGTATCCGACCTCTTCTAACACTGCGCTGACCAAACGCTTGCGGCGGCTGATTTCGGCAATCTGCTGCCCCAGCAACTGTTCGGCGATACCGCTTTCGATCCATGCAGTCGCCACCTCCAGCGACAGCGGACTGGCCATCCAGCATGTCCCGCGCAGCGCCGCACTCAGTCGCCCGATCAACGGCAGTGGTGCGTGCAGGTATCCGACTCGCAAACCGGCCGATACCGCCTTGCTCAAACTGCCGATCAACACCGAGCGCTCCGGGGCAAAGTGACTCAAGGGCAATGGACGCTGCTGCGCCAGTACGGCGTGGGCTTCGTCCTCGATGATCAGCAGGTTGTGCTGGCGACAGACTTCGACAATCGCCTCGCGCCGTGGGACCGACATCACCGCCGCCGTAGGATTCTGAATGGTCGGCGTGCAGTACACCGCTGATACCCGATGATGCTGGCAAACGTCCGACAGCGCATCGGGCAACAATCCTTCGTCATCCATCCCGACACCGATCAACTTTATGCCAAGCATGCGGGCGACGCTGATCAGCCCTGGGTAGGTCAAATGCTCAGTCACCAGGCTATCGCCGGGCTTGAGCAGCGCCATCAATACGCACAACAAACCGTGCTGGCCGCCGTTGACGCAAATGACCTGCTCGGCGCTCGGCATGAATGCCTGGTGCCGCAGCCAATCGGCGCCTGCAGCTCGGTGTCGGGGTAGCCCGCCATCGGCGGTATAACCGCTGATCATCTGCAAGGTGCGCGGGTCGCTGGCCAAGGTCTGCAGACTCTGACTCAGAAAGACGGCTTCGTGCCCCGGAATCGGCTGATTCCGACTCATATCGAAGTAAGGCTGTGTTTCGTGGCTGACATTGCGAAAGCCGGAATCCCGCGGCCGTTCCATCCCGCGCTGACGCACATAAGTGCCATCTCCTACACGGGCCACGACCAACCCTACTCGCTCCAGCTCGCCATACGCCCGGCTGATGGTGCCGATGGTCACGCCCAGGCTGTCCGCCAACAAACGATGGGGCGGCAGTTTGCTGCCGGGCTCGATCAAGCCTTCGCCGATGCTTTTTTCGAGGGCCTCGGCCAAGCGCTTGTACTTCACGCCGCGCCCCTGAGCCAAGCCCTCGCGCAGGATTGACACCGTGGCAATACTTACTTTGACAGTCATTTCCATCCCGAATAGCGTGCTGAAAACAGGTTCAATCAGGGATAGACCTATTTGGTAACCGGGTCAATCCGACGACGTAGGAGCACGATCATGTCCATGGCCCTCAGCGCCTCTTCAAGTATTCGGAAACCGTGGATTACCGGGCTGGTCACCAGCGTGTTGTTCCTGATCGTTTGCCTGAGTTGGGGCACCACCTGGCTGGGCATCAAGATTGCCGTCGAAAGCGTGCCGCCGCTGACCGCCGCCGGCCTGCGTTTTCTGATCGCCTTTCCGCTGTTTTTGAGCTTCGCCCTGCTGCGTCGCGAGCCGCTGCTGTTTCCACGGCAAAGTCGCTGGTTTTTCGTGTTCGTCACGCTGTCGTATTTCAGCCTGCCGTATTACTTGCTCAACTACGGCGAGATCCACGTTTCCTCCGGCCTGACCGCGCTACTGTTCAGCTGCATGCCGGTGTTCATCCTGATCTTTTCGGCGGTATTGCTACGGGAGAAAATCTATCCCTCACAAGTGATCGGCATCGCCATCGGGTTCGGCAGTCTGTTCATGATTATCCGCAGCCAAGGCCTGCACCTGGATCACGCCGAGTTCTTCGGGGTGCTGGCGATTCTGGTGGCAGCGGTGATGCATGCGCTGTGTTACGTGGTCACCAAGAAACAAGGCAGTGCGATCAGCGTGATCACCTACAACACACTGCCCATCGGCCTGGCCGGACTGATGCTGTTTGTGGCGGGGTTGCGCTTTGAGGCCCCGGTGTTCGATGACATTACCGCGCGCTCGTGGGGGGCCCTGCTTTATCTGGGGCTGGTGGCGTCGGTGGGCGGGTTTATCGTTTACTTTTTGCTGCTCAAACGACTGAGCCCGATCATTCTGTCGTTCGTTTTTATTATTTTTCCGGTGTTTGCGGTGGTTATTGGGGCTTGGTATGAGGGGCAGAGTGTTTCGCCGGAGCTGATGATGTACTCGACGGTGTTGCTAACAGGGTTTGCCATCACCAAATTACCCATCGAAAAAATGGCTCTACGACTAAAAACAGACCTGTAGGAGCTGTCGAGTGAAACGAGGCTGCGATCTTTTGATGTTGCTTTTAAAAGCGAAGGTCAAAAGATCGCAGCCTCGTTTCACTCGACAGCTGCTACAGGGTTTTGCATCGTTCAATCAGATCGGAGTGCATACCCGTTAGATAACGAACAGGTCCACGAAGCGATTCACCGGAGTGGCTTCAAGCTTCGCCTGGTCCTTGCACAACGCAAAAATCTCGGCGCTGCGCTGCGCAGTAAAGCGCGTCGCCAGGTTCGCCTTGAACTTATCCTCCAGCAACGGAATCCCGGCGGCACGGCGTCGACGATGGCCGATCGGATACTCCACCAGCACATTCTCGGTGCTTGAACCGTCCTTGAAGAACACCTGCACCGCGTTGGCAATCGAGCGTTTGTCGGGCTCCAGGTATTCGCGGGTATAACGCGGGTCTTCAACGATGACCATTTTCTCGCGCAGCACGTCGATGATCGGATGCGCGGCATGGAAGTCATCTTCGTATTGCTCGGCCACCAGATTGCCAAACGCCAACGGCACGGCGGTCATGTATTGAATGCAATGGTCACGGTCGGCAGCATTGGCCAACGGGCCGACCTTGGAGATGATCCGGATCGCCGATTCGTGGGTGGTGATGACGATTCTGTCGATCTCATGCAGACGATTTCTCACCTGTGGTTGCAGGGTCACTGCCGCTTCGCAGGCGGTTTGCGCGTGGAACTCGGCGGGAAAACTGATCTTGAACAACACGTTTTCCATCACGTAGCTGCCGTAGGTGCGGGAGAAGCTGAACGCGCGTCTGTCTTCGGGCTTGAGCGCCAGATCGTTGTTGGTGTGGCTGAACAACACGTCGTAAAAGCCCCACTGCTTGGCGGTCAACACTCCCGGAATGCCCATCTCGCCGCGCATCGCAATGTCTGCCAGGCGCACGCCCCGGCTGGACGCATCGCCCGCCGCCCAGGATTTGCGCGACCCGGCATTCGGCGCATGTCGATACGTACGCAGCGCCTGTCCGTCGGCAAAGGCGTGGGATAACGCCGACAACAACTGCTCGCGATTGGCGCCCATGAGTTTGGCGGTCACGGCGGTCGAGGCGACTTTCACCAGGATGACGTGATCAAGCCCTACACGATTGAAGGAGTTTTCCAGTGCGATCACGCCTTGAATCTCGTGGGCCATGATCATGGCTTCGAGCACTGCACGAATGGTCAGCGGCGCATCGCCATTGGCCAGGCGCTTCTGCGAGAGGTGGTCGGCCACCGCGAGAATGCCGCCGAGGTTATCGGACGGATGACCCCATTCGGCGGCGAGCCAGGTGTCGTTGTAATCGAGCCAACGCACGATGCAGCCGATGTCCCACGCAGCTTTGACGGGATCGAGCCGAAAACGGGTGCCGGGAACCCGGGCGCCGAACGGGACGACGGTGCCTTCGACGATCGGGCCGAGGTGTTTGGTGCATTCGGGAAAGCGCAGGGCCAGCAGACCGCAGCCGAGGGTGTCGATCAGGCAGTTGCGGGCAGTGTCCAGCGCTTCTTTGGATTCGATTTTGAAGTTGAGGACGTAATCGGCAATGTCTTGCAGGACGGTGTCGTAGTCGGGGCGGTTGTTCTGGTCGACGTTGGTGCTCATGTTCGATTCACTCTTGAAGTGGTTCGTTGATGGGACCTCGGTTCAGGGGGCAATCTCAGTCGTTTTCAAGATTCTTATTGTTGAAATGCAATTAACTGTGGGAGCGAGCCTGCTCGCGATGAGGTCGGCACATCCAGCATTGATGTCGCCTGACACAACGCTATCGCGAGCAGGCTCGCTCCCACATTGGTTCGGTGTTGGGATCAGAAAGAATCACCCGGCACGCGCACGAACCCTTCCATCAACACCCGCGCACTGCGGCTCATGATGGCTTTGTTTACGGTCCATTCGCCGTTCACCTGACTGGCCTCGGCCCCCACACGCAAGGTGCCGGACGGATGCCCGAAGCGCACCGCGTTACGTTCAATGCCGCCCGCCGCGAGGTTGACCAAGGTGCCGGAAATCGCTGCAGCCGTACCAATGGCAACCGCCGCCGTGCCCATCATCGCGTGGTGCAATTTACCCATCGATAACGCACGCACCAGCAGGTCGACATCACCCGCCGCAATCGCCTTGCCGCTGGACGCCACGTAGTCCGCAGGCTTGGCCACAAAAGCAACCTTGGGCGTGTGCTGACGCTTGGTCGCTTCGTCCAGGTCCTTGATCAAACCCATGCGCAACGCGCCATACGCACGGATGGTCTCAAACATCAGCAAGGCTTTCGGATCGCCATTGATCGCGCCCTGCAACTCGGTGCCGGTGTAACCGATGTCTTCAGCGTTGACGAAAATCGTCGGGATGCCGGCGTTGATCATGGTCGCCTTGAAGGTGCCGACGCCGGGCACTTCCAAGTCATCCACCAGATTGCCGGTGGGGAACATCGAACCGCCGCCGCCCTCTTCTTCCGCTGCCGGATCCATGAATTCGACCTGCACTTCAGCGGCGGGAAAGGTCACGCCATCGAGTTCGAAATCACCGGTTTCCTGCACTTCACCGTTGGTGATCGGCACGTGGGCGATGATGGTCTTGCCGATGTTGGCCTGCCACACACGCACCACGGCCACGCCGTTATGCGGAATGCGGCTGGGGTCCACCAGACCGTTGCTGATGGCGAACGAACCGACGGCGGCCGACAGGTTGCCGCAGTTGCCGCTCCAGTCGACGAAAGGCTTGTCGATCGAGACCTGACCGAACAGGTAATCGACGTCGTGATCCGCCTTGATGCTTTTCGACAGAATCACGGTTTTGCTGGTGCTGGACGTCGCGCCGCCCATGCCGTCGATTTGCTTGTCGTACGGGTCGGGGCTGCCGATCACGCGCAGCAGTAATGCATCGCGACCCGGACCTGGAATCTGTGCCGCTTCGGGCAGGTCTTTCAGGCTGAAGAACACGCCTTTGCTGGTGCCGCCGCGCATGTAGGTGGCGGGGATTTTGATTTGAGGTACGTGAGCCATTGGTGCTCCTTCATAGCGGGCAAGGGACATGGAATCCCCTGCCCGCACATCGTGTTTTAGACAGCGACTGCCGATTCTTCGAGGAAGTCCTGAGCGAAGCGCTGCAATACGCCACCGGCCTCGTAGATCGACACTTCTTCGGCGGTGTCGAGGCGGCACGTCACCGGCACTTCGACGCGTTCGCCGTTCTTGCGGTTGATCACCAGCGTCAGTTCGGCGCGCGGTGTGCGCTCACCGATCACGTCGTAGGTTTCGCTGCCGTCGATGGCCAGGGTGTGACGGTCGGTGCCCGGTTTGAACTCCAGCGGCAACACGCCCATGCCCACCAGGTTGGTGCGGTGAATGCGTTCGAAACCTTCGGCCGCAATCGCTTCCACACCCGCCAGACGTACGCCTTTGGCCGCCCAGTCGCGGGACGAACCCTGACCGTAATCGGCACCGGCGATGATGATCAGCGGCTGCTTGCGTTCCATGTAGGTTTCGATGGCTTCCCACATGCGCATGACCTGGCCTTCCGGCTCGACACGAGCCAGCGAGCCCTGCTTGACCTTGCCGTTTTCCTGAACCATTTCGTTGAACAGTTTCGGGTTGGCGAAGGTCGCGCGTTGCGCGGTCAGGTGGTCACCGCGGTGCGTGGCGTAAGAGTTGAAGTCCTCTTCCGGCAGGCCCATTTTCGCCAGGTATTCGCCGGCGGCGCTGTCCAGCATGATCGCGTTCGACGGCGACAGGTGATCGGTGGTGATGTTGTCCGGCAGCACTGCCAATGGGCGCATGCCTTTCAGCGGACGGGCGCCAGCCAGCGCGCCTTCCCAGTACGGCGGACGGCGGATGTAGGTACTCATCTCGCGCCAGTCGTACAACGGCGTGACTTTCGGGCCGGTGTCTTCGTGGATGGCGAACATCGGAATGTAGACCTGACGGAACTGCTCAGGTTTGACCGAAGCCTTGACCACTGCGTCGATTTCTTCGTCGCTTGGCCAGATGTCTTTCAGGCGGATTTCCTTGCCATCAACCACGCCCAGCACATCTTTTTCGATGTCGAAACGGATGGTCCCGGCGATGGCGTAAGCCACGACCAACGGCGGCGAAGCCAGGAACGCGTTCTTGGCGTACGGGTGAATCCGGCCGTCGAAGTTACGGTTACCAGAGAGCACGGCGGTGGCGTACAGATCGCGGTCGATGATCTCTTGCTGAATCACAGGGTCCAGCGCGCCGGACATGCCGTTGCACGTGGTGCAGGCGAAAGCGACGATGCCGAAGCCGAGTTGCTCCAGTTCGCTGGTCAGGCCGGCCTCGTCGAGGTACAGCGCGACGGTTTTCGAACCCGGCGCCAGGGAAGATTTCACCCACGGCTTGCGAGTCAGCCCGAGCTTGTTGGCATTGCGCGCCAGCAGGCCGGCGGCGATGACGTTGCGCGGGTTACTGGTGTTGGTGCAGCTGGTGATGGCGGCAATGATCACCGCGCCGTCCGGCATCTGGCCGGGCACTTCGGTCCACTGGCCGGAGATGCCTTGGGCGGCGAGATCCGAGGTCGCAACGCGAGCATGCGGGTTGCTCGGGCCGGCCATGTTGCGCACCACCGACGACAGGTTGAAGGTCAACCCACGCTCGTATTGCGCATTCTTCAAACTGTCAGCCCACAGACCGGTGGTCTTGGCGTAGTTCTCGACCAACTGCACCTGCTCGTCTTCACGGCCAGTGAGTTTCAGGTAGTCGATGGTTTGCTGATCGATGTAGAACATCGCCGCGGTGGCGCCGTATTCCGGGGCCATGTTGGAGATGGTTGCGCGGTCGCCGAGGGTCAGCGCGGCGGCGCCTTCACCGAAGAATTCCAGCCATGCGCCGACGACTTTTTGCTTGCGCAGGAACTCGGTCAGCGCCAGCACCATGTCGGTGGCGGTGATGCCCGGTTGCAGCTTGCCGGTCAATTCAACGCCGACGCTTTCCGGCAGGCGCATCCACGACGCGCGGCCGAGCATCACGCTTTCAGCTTCCAGACCACCAACACCGATGGCAATTACGCCCAGCGCATCGACGTGCGGGGTGTGGCTGTCGGTGCCGACGCAGGTGTCGGGGAACGCAACGCCGTCGCGTACCTGGATCACTGGGGACATTTTCTCCAGGTTGATCTGGTGCATGATCCCGTTGCCCGGTGGAATCACGTCAACGTTTTTGAAGGCCTTTTTGGTCCAGTTGATGAAGTGGAAACGGTCTTCGTTGCGACGGTCTTCGATGGCGCGGTTCTTCTCGAACGCCTCCGGATCGAAACCACCGCGCTCGACGGCCAGGGAGTGGTCGACGATCAATTGCGTCGGCACCACCGGGTTCACTTGCGCCGGGTCGCCACCTTGCAGGGCGATGGCGTCACGCAGTCCGGCGAGGTCGACCAGAGCGGTCTGGCCAAGGATGTCGTGGCACACCACGCGGGCCGGAAACCACGGGAAATCGAGGTCGCGCTTGCGCTCGATGAATTGCTTCAGGGATTCGGTGAGCGTGGCCGGGTCGCAGCGACGCACCAGGTTTTCCGCCAGCACGCGGGAGGTGTACGGCAGAGTGTCGTAGGCGCCGGGCTGGATGGCTTCGACAGCCGCGCGGACGTCGAAGTAATCCAGATGGCTGCCGGGCAGCGGTTTGCGGAATTCAGTGTTCATCGTCAGGACTCGGTCACGGTAATAACAAAAGGTGGGGCCTTGCGCAGGTCTTGAATTCAACACAATCCACTGTGGGAGCGAGCCTGCTCGCGATGACTGAGTCATATCCGACATTGATGTCGATTGACCCACCGCTATCGCGAGCAGGCTCGCTCCCACAGGGATCTGCATTGAATTCAGATCCCGGGGCAAGCCCTCACCATTCAGCGTTGTTCGATTGGCACGAACTTGCGCTGTTCGACGCCGACGTACTCGGCGCTCGGGCGGATGATGCGGTTGTTGGCACGTTGTTCGAACACGTGCGCCGCCCAGCCGGTCAGGCGCGAGCAGACGAAGATCGGTGTGAACAACTTGGTCGGAATGCCCATGAAGTGGTACGTCGACGCATGGTAGAAGTCGGCGTTCGGGAACAGTTTTTTCTGTTCCCACATGGTCTTGTCGATGGCTTCGGAAACCGGGAACAGCACGGTGTCGCCCACTTCGTCAGCGAGTTTTTTCGACCAGCCCTTGATCACTTCATTACGCGGATCGTTGTCCTTATAGATCGCGTGGCCGAAGCCCATGATCTTGTCCTTGCGCTCGAGCATGCCGAGGGTGCCTTTGATCGCCTCTTCCGGCGAGCTGAAGCGCTCGATCATTTCCATCGCCGCTTCGTTGGCGCCGCCGTGCAGCGGACCACGCAGCGAACCGATGGCCGCGGTTACGCAGGAATACATGTCCGACAGGGTCGAGGCGCATACCCGTGCGGTGAAGGTCGAGGCGTTGAACTCGTGTTCCGCGTAGAGGATCAGCGAAACGTTCATCACTTTGACGTGCAACTCGCTCGGCTTCTTGTCGTGCAGCAGGTGCAGGAAGTGGCCGCCGATGGATTGCTCGTCGCTCACGCAGCTGATGCGTTTGCCGTCGTGGCTGAAGCGATACCAGTAGCACATGATCGCCGGGAACGCGGCCAGCAGGCGGTCGGTCACGTCGTGTTGTTCGGAGAAGTCTTTCTCCGGTTCGATGTTGCCCAGGAACGAGCAACCGGTGCGCATCACGTCCATCGGGTGGGCGTCGGCGGGGATGCGTTCCAGCACTTCCTTGAGCGCTTGCGGCAAGTCGCGCAGCTTGCTCAATTTGCTCACGTAAGCGGCGAGTTGTGCCTTGGTTGGCAATTCGCCGTAAAGCAGCAAGTAAGCCACTTCTTCGAATTGCGCGTCAGCCGCCAGTTCGCGAACGTCGTAGCCGCGATAGGTCAGGCCTGCGCCCGACTGGCCCACGGTGGACAGAGCGGTTTGCCCGGCAACCTGGCCACGGAGCCCGGCGCCACTGAGTACTTTTGCTTCGGCCATTGCTGTCTCCAATCTTGAATTTGTTAGGGAATCTGCAATTTCTACACGGTTATCTTCTTTTCGTAGCAGCTGTCGAGCCTGCGAGGCTGCGTTCGGCTGCGCAGCAGTCGTAAAACCTGCCTACGCGGTGTGAAACACCGAACCGCTTGGTTTTGCGAGTCCTGCGGCCTCGAACGCAGCCTCGCAGGCTCGGCAGCTGCTACATCAATGCATCCATCTACAAAGGTTCGTCGTCGTTACTTCTTGGACGCGAACAACGCATCGAGCTTCTGCTCGAAGGTGTGGTAGTCGATGCGGTCGTAGAGCTCCATGCGGGTTTGCATGGTATCGATGACGTTCTGCTGGGTGCCGTCGCGGCGGATCGCGGTGTAGACGTTTTCCGCCGCCTTGTTCATCGCGCGGAACGCGGACAATGGGTATAGGACCAGCGACACGTCGGCAGCGGCAAGTTGCTCGGTGGTGTACAGCGGGGTCGCGCCGAATTCGGTGATGTTGGCCAGGATCGGCGCTTTCACGCGGTTGGCGAACAGCTTGTACATGTCCAGTTCGGTGATGGCTTCCGGGAAGATCATGTCGGCGCCGGCCTCGATGCACGCCGCGGCGCGATCCAGGGCAGATTCCAGACCTTCCACCGCCAGCGCATCGGTGCGGGCCATGATCACGAAGCTGTCATCGGTGCGCGCATCGACTGCAGCCTTGATGCGGTCGACCATTTCCTGCAGCGACACGATTTCTTTATTAGGGCGGTGACCGCAGCGTTTGGCGCCGACCTGGTCTTCGATGTGAATCGCCGCCGCGCCGAACTTGATCATCGACTTGACGGTGCGCGCGACGTTGAACGCCGAGGAACCGAAACCGGTGTCCACGTCCACCAGCAGCGGCAGGTCGCACACGTCGGTAATGCGACGAACGTCGGTCAACACGTCATCCAGGCCGGTGATGCCCAGGTCCGGCACGCCGAGGGAGCCGGCAGCCACCCCGCCACCCGACAGGTAAATAGCCTTGAAACCGGCGCGCTTGGCCAGCAGCGCGTGGTTGGCGTTGATCGCGCCGACCACTTGCAGCGGATGTTCGCTGGCGACCGCATCGCGGAAACGCTGGCCTGGAGTGCTCTTGTTGGAACTCATGACTCACCTCGTTCAGTGGCTGTCTGGTTAGCGCCGTCCTGGTAATGACGGGCGATATTGCGTTTGGAGGCGCCGATGTGGCGGCGCATCAACAACTCGGCTAGCTCACCGTCACGGTCGGCGATGGCGTCGAGAATTCGGTGGTGCTCGGCAAAGGCCTGGTGCGGACGATTGGGCGTGGTGGAAAACTGGATGCGGTACATGCGCACCAGCTGATACAGCTCGCCGCAAAGCATTTGCGTCAGGGTGCGGTTGCCGCTGCCCTGGATGATCCGGTAGTGGAAATCGAAATCGCCTTCCTGCTGGTAATAGCCTCTGCCGGCCTGAAACGCCTCGTCGCGCTCGTGGGTTTCGAGGACCCGGCGCAGTTCATCGATTTCTTCGAGGGTCATGCGCTCGGCCGCCAGGCGGCAAGCCATGCCTTCGAGGGATTCGCGAATCTCGTAGAGCTCCAGCAGCTCGGCGTGGCTCAGCGAAACCACCCGCGCTCCGACGTGCGGCACACGAACCAGCAGGCGCTGGCCTTCCAGACGATGGATCGCCTCGCGCAGCGGTCCGCGGCTGATGCCATACGTGCGGGCCAGTTCCGGCTCGGAGATCTTGCTGCCCGGGGCGATCTCGCCTTTGACGATGGCCGCCTGAATACGGCGGAAGACGTTTTCGGACAGCGTCTCCGAATCGTCTTGCGTAACCACCGGGGGATCGAGTTGATCCAGCATATTGTCGACACCTTGAAAGCCAATGCCGCAAAAACTAGCGAAAACAGGCGCAACAGTCAAAGAATAAATAGAGAGTGTCGACAATCGTCTAATAACCGACTGCACTACAACAAAGCGGCCCCACTGTTTATAGCCCCCCGTCACCGCTGGCGCCATAAACCCACCGTGCTAGAATGCCGCCCGCATTTGTTTGTGACATCTGCATGGCTTGTCATAAATAGTTGATAGGCATACGAGGGAGCTTGCGCAGCGATGCCAGGGCCTTGAATCGACGTACGGACCGCTGCGCACCAGGATTTATGAGACTCAAGCCCTTCCCCACCTTCCTTTATCTTCTTTGCCTGCCCGGTTTCGCCGCGGCGGGTGAAAAGACCGTGTATGGCCTCAACGAATACGCCTCCCTGGACGGCATCGACCTGGAAGTCGCCGCAAAACTCGACACCGGGGCGAAAACAGCGTCCTTGAGTGCCCGCGATATCAAACGTTTCAAACGCAATGGCGAGTCCTGGGTGCGCTTCTATCTGGCCATCGACACCGCGCATTCGCATCCCATCGAGCGACCACTGGCCCGCGTCAGCAAGATCAAGCGTCGGGCCGGCGACTACGACCCGGATGAAGGCAAGAAGTACACCGCCCGTCCGGTGATCGAGCTGGATATCTGCATGGGTTCGGCTTTACGCAGCATCGAAGTGAACTTGACTGACCGAAGTGCCTTCCAATATCCGCTCTTGATCGGCTCCGAAGCGTTGAAACGCTTCGACGCGCTGGTCGACCCCAGTCTTAAATACGCTGCTGGCAAACCCGCCTGCGCCACCGACGCACATACCGCAGAGTAATTCCAATGCGCGCTCTTACCCTCCATCTGAAAATGCTGATCGCCATCCTGGTGGTCCTGGGCATTTCAGTTACGGCCTATCAGATTTTCGTGCTCGGCATTCCCGTGACCGAGGACGCCACCGACGACTTGTGGAACATCGACGCCAAGGTCGAGTTCGTCACCAGTGCCAAAGACCCGGTCAAGATCCAGATGTTCGTGCCGCCGCTGAGCCGCGATTACGTCAGCCTCAACGAGAGCTTCATTTCCAATAACTACGGCGTGGCCGTGAACCGCGTCGACGGCAACCGCAAGGTGACCTGGTCGGCACGCCGGGCCAAGGGCAATCAAACCCTTTATTACCGTCTGGTGCTGACCAAGCGCTACACCGGCGAAAAATCCAAGGTCAAAGGCCCGACCTTCCGCGACAGCATCGCCGTCGAAGGCGCAGAAAAAGTCGCCGCCGAAGCCCTGCTCGCGCCAATCCGCCAACACTCGGCCGACGTCGAAACCTTCATCGGCGAAGCCATCAAGCGTGTCAACAATCTCAACGACGACAACGTGAAGCTGTTGCTGGGCGGCGATCCGTCCCCCGGACACAAAGCGAAAATCGTCGAGCTGGTGCTGTCCATCGCCCACGTACCGGTGGAAAAGGTCCACACCATTCGTCTGGTGGCCGACCAGCCGCAAACACCGGAACTCTGGCTGCGCAGCTTCAATGGCGCTGACTGGCTGTACTTCAACCCGGAAACCGGTGAGCAAGGCCTGCCGACCGACCGCCTGCTGTGGTGGACCGGTGACGAAAACCTGATCACCGTCGATGGCGGCAAGAAAGCCAACGTGACGTTCAGCCTGAACAACAGCGAAATGAACGCCATTCGCCTGGCCAAGCTGACCGACGAAAACACCGACGCCAACTTCCTCGAATACTCGCTGTACGGTTTGCCGCTGCAAACCCAGCAGACCTTCATGATTATGGTGATGATCCCGATCGGCGTGCTGGTGATCCTGATCCTGCGCAACCTGATCGGCTTGCAGACCCTCGGCACCTTTACCCCGGTGCTGATCGCCCTCGCCTTCCGCGAAACCCAGCTCGGCTTCGGGATCGTGCTGTTTACGGTCATCACGGCGCTGGGGCTTTCGCTGCGCTCCTACCTTGAACACTTGAAGTTGCAAATGCTGCCGAGGCTGTCAGTGGTGCTGACCTTTGTGGTGGTGCTGATCGCGGCGATCAGCCTGTTCAGCCATAAACTCGGGCTGGAACGCGGGTTGTCGGTGGCGCTGTTCCCGATGGTGATTCTGACCATGACAATCGAACGCCTGTCGATTACCTGGGAAGAACGCGGTTCCGGGCATGCCATGAAAGTGGCGATCGGTACGCTGTTCGCCGCCTCCCTGGCGCACCTGATCATGAGCGTTCCGGAGCTGGTGTACTTCGTGTTCACCTTCCCGGCAATCCTGCTGATCCTGGTGGGCTTCATGCTGGCGATGGGTCGTTATCGCGGTTACCGCCTGACCGAACTGGTGCGTTTCAAGGCTTTCCTGAAGAAGGCTGACGCCTGATGTTCGGCTTCTGGAAGACCTGGAAGGCCCTGGAAGCCCGGGGCATCATGGGGATCAATCGGCGTAACGCGGACTACGTGCTCAAGTACAACAAGCGCAGCCTGTACCCGATTGTCGATGACAAGATCATCACCAAGGAGCGTGCGATCAAGGCCGGCATTCACGTGCCGGAGCTGTACGGCGTGATCTCCACCGAGAAGGAAATCGATAACCTCGACAAGATCATCGGTGGGCGCAACGACTTCGTGATCAAACCGGCCCAGGGCGCGGGCGGCGACGGCATCATTGTGGTTGCCGACCGTTTCGAGGGCCGCTATCGCACGGTGTCCGGCAAGATCATCGGCCATGAGGAACTCGAGCACCATATCTCGAGCATCCTCACCGGCCTGTACTCTCTGGGCGGTCACCGCGACCGCGCCCTGATCGAATACCGGGTGATCCCGGACCAGATCTTCAAAAGCATCAGCTACGAAGGCGTGCCGGACATCCGCATCATCGTGCTGATGGGCTACCCGGTGATGGCCATGCTGCGCTTGCCGACGCGCCAGTCCGGCGGCAAGGCCAACCTGCACCAAGGCGCCATCGGCGTCGGCGTCGACCTCGCAACCGGTCAGACCCTGCGCGGCACCTGGCTGAACAACATCATCACCAAACACCCCGACACCACCAACGCGGTGGACGGCGTGCAACTGCCCTACTGGGACGGCTTCATGAAACTCGCTGCCGGCTGCTACGAGCTGTGCGGGCTGGGTTACATCGGTGTCGACATGGTGCTCGACCAGGAAAAGGGCCCGCTGATTCTTGAGCTCAACGCCCGGCCCGGGTTGAATATCCAAATTGCCAATGATTGCGGCCTGACGCTGCGCACCCATGCGGTTGAAGCGCGGCTGGAAGAGTTGAAAGCGCGCGGGATTGTTGAAACGGTTCAGGAGCGAGTGGAGTTTGTTCAGGAGATGTTTGGGCATATTCCTGCGGTTGAGGGTTGATCTTTTGTGGCGAGGGAGCTTGCTCCCGCTCGGCTGCGAAGCAGTCGTAAAACCATGGCACTCGGCACACCTGATACACCGCAGTTGCTGGTTTTGGGGCTGCTTCGCAACCCAACGGGAGCAAGCTCCCTCGCCACAGGTTTCGTATTGCCGCTGCTAATCGGTCAGTTCCCGACATCCCCTCTAGGAGCAAATCCTGCAGAGGACTACAATCGCCCCCCCGCCTCGATGGCTGATCTGCCCCGCCCATGTTGACCTGTTCCGTACACCCGCTGCCCTATCGCGCCAACCCCGACGAGTACTTCGCGGCGATTCGTCATGCCCCCGGCGCCGTGCTGCTCGACAGTGGCCGGCCAACCGCTGATCGCGGGCGTTATGACCTGCTCAGCGCCTGGCCGCTGGAGCAGTTGGCGGTGTTGCCGGACGAGAGCGGCCTGCATTTCCTGCAACGCCTTCGCGACAACCTGACGCGACTCGGCGAAGCGGCCGTTCCCTATGAATTGCCCTTCGCCGGAGGCCTGATCGGTTACCTGAGTTATGACTTCGGCCGGCATCTGGAACAGCTGCCGAGCCAGGCGCAGGACGACCTGCAACTGCCCGACGCGCGTTTCGGGTTGTACGACTGGGCATTGATCAGCGATCACTACTTGGCAACCAGTCAACTGGTGTTCCACCCGACGCTGATCGACAGCGAGCGCCAACGGCTGATCACCTTGTTCAGTCAGGCTGCGGCTGCACCGATCGAGCCGTTCAAACTGAAAGCGCCGATGAAAGCCGACCTGAGCACCGATGAATATCGCCATGCCCTGGAACGCATTCAGCAATACATCCAGGCTGGCGATTGCTATCAGGTCAACTTCGCCCAACGCTTCCGGGCTGAGTGCCAAGGTGATCCGTGGGCTGCGTATGTCGCGCTGCGGGCCGCGTGTCCGACACCGTTTTCCGGCTTTCAGAGCCTGCCCGGCGGCGGCGCTGTGTTGAGCCTGTCGCCTGAGCGCTTCGTCAAAGTCAGCGAACGTCACGTGGAAACCCGCCCGATCAAAGGCACCCGCCCGCGCGGCCTGACCGCAACCGAAGACGCCGCGAACGCCGCCGAACTGCTGGCCAGCCCCAAGGATCGCGCGGAAAACTTGATGATCGTCGACCTGCTGCGCAACGACCTCGGCCGCACCTGCCGCATCGGCTCGGTGCGGGTGCCGGAGTTGTTCAGTCTGGAAAGCTATCCGAACGTGCATCACCTGGTGAGCAGCGTGACCGGCGAACTGGCGGATGACCGGGACGCCCTGGACCTGATCGCCGGCAGTTTTCCGGGAGGATCGATTACCGGTGCACCGAAGATTCGTGCCATGCAGATTATTGATGAGCTGGAGCCGACCCGGCGTGGGTTGTACTGCGGTTCGTTGCTGTACCTGGACGTGCGCGGCGAGATGGACAGCTCCATCGCGATCCGCAGTTTGCTGGTCAAGGATGGGCAGGTGTGCTGCTGGGGCGGTGGCGGGATTGTCGCGGACTCGGAATGGCAGGCGGAGTATCAGGAATCGATCACCAAGGTGAAGGTTTTGCTCGATACCCTGCAAAACCTTTAAAAGCTTCGCGGGCAAGCCTCGCTCCTACAGGACCGCGTAAGCCCTTGTAGGAGCGAGGCTTGCCCGCGAAGGCGTCCTTGAAATCGACTACAAACTCAACGCCCGATTCGAAGCCTTGATGAACTCCTGCTTCAAATCCTCAAAGCTGTGCACCGCCGGAAATTGCGGAAACTCGCGAATCACGTTATCCGGCGCATGAAACAGAATCCCTGCATCCGCCTCACCCAGCATCGTGGTGTCGTTGTAGGAATCCCCCGCCGCAATCACCCGGTAGTAAAGGCTCTTGAACGCCAGAACCGACTGACGTTTCGGATCTTTCTGACGCAGTTGATAGCTCGTCACCCGTCCCGAATCGTCGGTAATCAGGCGATGGCACAGCAACGTCGGGAACCCCAGTTGACGCATCAGCGGCTGGGAAAACTCGTAGAACGTGTCCGACAGAATCACCACCTGAAAGCGCTCACGCAGCCAGTCGACGAACTCGATGGCGCCGTCCAGCGGCTTCAGGGTGGCGATCACTTCCTGAATGTCGGTGAGTTTCAGGCCGTGTTCGTCGAGAATCCGCAGGCGCTGTTTCATCAGCACGTCGTAGTCGGGAATGTCCCGGGTGGTCGCCCTCAGGGATTCAATACCGGTTTTTTCAGCGAACGCGATCCAGATTTCCGGGACCAGTACACCTTCGAGATCCAGACAGGCAATTTCCACAAGACACTCCCATTTGTATTGATTATTGAGTCGAGCGAGTAAAAGGACTGCCGAACTCTAGCGACTCAGGCTGCCCCGCGCAACGCAGAGGGCGCGCCAGTCGCTGCAGGATTTTGTTACCATCAGCCCTATATAGAGCGCCCAGCGCCACCGACCTGTAGGAAGCCGCCCTGATGAGCCCATCGTTCGATGTCGTGGAACTCGCCACGACCTATGCCAACAAATCCGCCCAGGACATCCTGAAACTCGCGTTTGCCGAGTTTGGCGATGACCTGTGGATATCTTTCAGCGGCGCCGAAGACGTGGTGCTGGTGGACATGGCCTGGAAGCTGAACAAGAACATCAAAGTGTTCAGCCTCGACACCGGCCGATTGCATCCGGAGACCTACCGCTTCATCGATCAGGTGCGCGAGCACTACAAGATCGACATCGAACTGGTGTCGCCGGACTACACGAAACTTGAACCGTTCGTGAAGGAAAAAGGCCTGTTCAGTTTCTACAAGGACGGCCACGGCGAGTGCTGCGGCATTCGCAAGATCGAACCGCTGCGCCGTAAGCTGTCGGGCGTGACCGCCTGGGCCACCGGCCAGCGTCGGGACCAAAGCCCGGGCACCCGCAGCGCCGTCGCAGTGATGGAAATCGACACCGCGTTCTCCACCCCGGAACGCACCCTGTACAAGTTCAACCCGCTGGCGCAGATGACCAGCGAAGAAATCTGGGGTTACATCCGCATGCTCGAGCTGCCGTACAACAGCCTGCATGAACGCGGCTTCATCAGCATTGGTTGCGAACCGTGCACCCGCCCGGTGCTGCCGAACCAGCATGAACGTGAAGGCCGCTGGTGGTGGGAAGAGGCGACGCAGAAAGAATGCGGGTTGCATGCGGGGAATATCATCAGCAAGTCCAAGGCGTAATCCCCCAGCCTTGTGAAATCTCCCTGTAGGAGCGAGCCTGCTCGCGATGACGGACTGACATTCAACATTGATGTCGACTGCTACACCGCTATCGCGAGCAGGCTCACTCCCACAGGTTCTGTGACGTACTTTTAAAATGTGTACACACGAATGTCACCATAGGTGCCATTTATGTGTTCACTTTTATTTTCTGCGCCCCAAAAAGTTACATCCTCCTTTCCTGACTTCTTCAGTCGCGCTTTCTCACAACCTCGGCCGAAAAATAAATACCTGTTCAATCGGTCAATTTATATCGCCGTTTATTCAAACACTTATCTTGCCACGATAACAAACCGAAATTAGCCCTGACTTTCATAGGCCCGGAACTGGCATGGATCTGGCTTAAGTGCATACATGTTTTGTATACAATCAACTCAAAACATACACACACTTTAGATCCGCAAGCCTGAAGCGCCCTATCCCGTACAGGCTGCAGATGCCCCGTAACCAATGATGCTTATTGCCCGCGACGAAGATTTGTCGAGCCCACGCTCATGCACAGTCATCGCGACGCCAAGCTCGGAGCCTGCCGGAATGCGTACTAGCCTCTCCAATAACAACATCGCGCTGGATCTGCCCTCCTTATCACCCACAGCTCACGGTCAAACCTTTCAAGAACCCGTGGTGCTCAGCCCTCGCCTGCACAACAAGGACCTGGCGCCGACCAAAGCCGAAGGTCGACGCTGGGGCCGCTACAGCATTTTCGCCCTGTGGACCAATGACGTTCACAACATCGCCAACTACTCCTTCGCCATCGGGCTGTATGCACTGGGCCTGGGCGGCTGGCAGATTCTGTTATCCCTGGGGATCGGCGCGGCGCTGGTGTATTGCTTCATGAACCTCTCCGGCTACATGGGGCAAAAGACCGGCGTGCCGTTTCCTGTCATCAGCCGGATCAGTTTCGGCATCCACGGGGCGCAGATTCCTGCATTGATCCGCGCCGTTATCGCCATCGCCTGGTTTGGCATTCAGACGTACCTGGCCTCCGTGGTGTTTCGCGTGTTGCTGACGGCGGTGCACCCCGGATTCGCCGACTACGACCACAACTCGATTCTTGGCCTGTCGAGCCTCGGCTGGGTGTGTTTCGTGGCGATCTGGCTGGTGCAACTGGGCATCCTCGCCTACGGCATGGAAATGGTGCGGCGCTATGAGGCCTTCGCCGGCCCCGTGATTCTGCTGACCGTCGCCGCCCTCGCCGGATGGATGTACACCCAGGCCAACGCGACCATCGCCTGGTCGATTCGCGAACCGCTGACGGGGGGTGATATGTGGCGCAACATCTTTGCCGGCGGTGCGTTGTGGCTGGCGATCTACGGCACGCTGATCCTCAACTTCTGCGACTTCGCCCGCTCCTCGCCGTGCCGCAAAACCATCAAGGTCGGAAACTTCTGGGGCCTGCCGGTGAATATTCTGGTGTTCGCGGCCATCACGGTCCTGCTCTGCGGTGCGCAGTTCCAGATCAATGGCCGGATCATCGAAAGCCCGACTGAAATCATCGCGTCGATCCCCAACACCTTCTTCCTGGTGCTTGGCTGCCTGGCCTTTCTGATCGTTACCGTGGCGGTGAACATCATGGCCAACTTCGTCGCCCCGGCCTTCGTGCTCAGCAACCTGGCGCCCAAGTACCTGACCTTCCGCCGCGCCGGGCTGATCAGCGCGACCATTGCGGTGCTGATCCTGCCGTGGAACCTCTACAACAGCCCGCTGGTGATCGTGTATTTCCTGTCCGGCCTCGGCGCCCTGCTCGGGCCGTTGTACGGCGTGATCATGGTCGACTACTGGCTTGTACGAAAAGGCCAGGTCAACGTGCCGCAGTTGTACAGCGAAGACCCCAACGGCGCTTATTACTACAGCCACGGCGTCAATTTACGCGCCGTAGCGGCGTTCATTCCTGCAGCGTTGATCGCCATCGTCCTGGCGCTGGTCCCGGGTTTCGACAGCGTGTCGCCCTTCTCCTGGCTGATTGGTGCCGGGATTGCCGGGATGCTCTATCTGATCATCGCCAAGCGGCAGCCCTATTACGCCGACGTCAGCGGTGAAGCGATCGCGGTCGACAACGTCAGCCACTAACCCACTGGCGGCCCGGCAGCGTCGGGCCGCAGAACCACCCTGCATTAAGGACTTCTCATGCGAATTCTCGTGGTCAACGTCAACACCACCGAATCCATCACCCAGGCCATCGCCCGTTCCGCACAGGCAGTGGCCGCTCCGGGTACGGAAATCATCGGCCTGACGCCACACTTCGGCGCCGACTCCATCGAAGGCAATTTCGAAAGCTACCTGGCCGCCATCGCGGTGATGGACCGGGTGATGGCTTACGACCAACCCTTCGATGCCGTTATCCAGGCCGGTTATGGCGAGCACGGCCGCGAAGGTTTGCAGGAATTGCTCAACGTACCGGTGGTGGACATCACCGATGCGGCGGCCAGTACGGCGATGTTCCTTGGCCATGCCTACTCGGTGGTCACCACGCTGGATCGCACCGTGCCGCTGATCGAGGATCGGCTGAAACTGTCCGGATTGTGGGACCGCTGCGCGTCGGTGCGGGCCAGCGGCCTGGCGGTGCTGGAGCTGGAATCCGATCCGCAACGGGCGCTGGAAGCAATTGTTCGTCAGGCGGAACTGGCAGTGCGGGAGGACAAGGCTGAAGTGATTTGCCTGGGCTGCGGCGGGATGGCCGGGCTGGATGAACAGATTCGCCAGCGCACTGGCGTGCCAGTGGTGGATGGCGTGACGGCGGCGGTGACCATTGCCGAGTCGCTGGTGCGGTTGGGGTTGTCGACTTCCAAGGTGCGGACTTATGCGACGCCGCGGCCGAAGCAGATTATCGGTTGGCCGGGGCGGTTTGGGCGGTAGACCGAGGTGCTGCCATCGCTAGCAGGCTAGCTCCCACAGGGAGTTTGTGTGAGATACAGATCCAGTGTGGGAGCTAGCCTGCTAGCGATGGCAGCACCTCGGTCCCAAGCCAGGCTCAAACCGCACTAAACCGCGCCCCCAACCCCCGCTCCGCAAACTGTTCAATAATGAAATCCACAAACGCCCGGGTCTTGCCCGGCAGCAGTTTGTGTTCCGCGTAATAGATAGAAATATTGCCGTCATCGACATACCAGTCCGGCAACACCCGTTGCAACGTCCCGGCCTCCAGATACCCCGCAGCAAACGGCATGCTCACCAATGCAATGCCCAACCCCTGGGCCGCCGTCGCGCACGCCGCCTCCGAGTCGCTCATGGTCATTCGCGCCTTGAGCGTCAGCGGGTTGTGTTGCTGAGTGCGACTGGTCAATTGCCAGGAACGCACGCGGCCGGTTTGTGGGGAGCGGATCAGGATGCCATCGTGGTCCTTGAGTTGATCGGGCTCGACGATCACAGGCCGCGCAGCCAGATACTTGGCTGACGCCACCAACACCCGATGCGCCGGAGTCAGCTTGCGCGCCACCACGCCTTGCGGCAGTTCGAATCCCCCTCCAATCGCCGCATCAAAGCCCTGAGCAATCAGATCGACCTGACGGTTATCGAAATGCCAGTCCGGGTTGATCGCCGGAAAACGCCGCAGAAACTCGCCAAGCAACGGCACGACATACAAACGCCCGAACACCGTGCCCATGCTGACCTTCAATGTTCCCGCCGGCCGGCCTTCGGCGCTGGCAAGGTTGGCCACCGCATTTTGAATCGTGTGCAGGCTGGAACTGACTTCGCCGAGAAACAGATGACCGGCCTCAGTCAGCGTCAGGCTGCGCGTGCTGCGCTGGAACAACCGCACACCGAGCCGGGCCTCAAGCTTTGCAACACTTTTGCCCACCGCCGCCGGGGTCAGACTCAAGCGTCGCGCAGCTTCGGCAAAGCTGCCAACCTCGGCGCTGCGCACGAAGCATTCGATACTGCTGAAGGTTTCCATAGGCGCCACTATAAACTTCTGGTTTACACAGACTATCGCAATTACCGTCTACACAGCGTGCAATCCTGAATCGATACTAGGCTCCATCAACCGAGACATTCGCCTCGGGACTTCGGAGATCGATATGACTACTCAGAACCTCAGCGGTAAAGTGGCTTTGATTCAAGGCGGGTCCCGCGGCATCGGCGCCGCCATTGTCAAACGCCTGGCCGCTGAAGGCGCGACCGTTGCCTTCACCTACGTCAACTCCACGGCCAAAGCCGAAGAATTGCAAAACAGCATCACCGGCAACGGCGGCAAAGCCCTCGCCATCAAGGCTGACAGCGCCGACGCCGAGGCCATTCGCAGCGCTGTGAGCGCCACCGTAAAAGCCTTTGGTCGCCTGGACATCCTGGTCAACAACGCTGGCGTGCTGGCCGTTGCACCGCTGGAGGATTTCAAGCTCGAAGACTTCGACCAAACATTGGCCATCAACGTGCGCAGCGTGTTCATCGCCACCCAGGCCGCCGCCAAGCACATGACTGAAGGCGGTCGCATCATCAACATCGGCAGCACCAACGCCGACCGCATGCCCTTCGCCGGTGGCGGCCCGTACGCCATGAGCAAATCGGCGCTGGTCGGCCTGACCAAAGGCCTGGCCCGCGACCTCGGTCCACGTGGCATCACCATCAACAACGTGCAACCCGGCCCGGTCGACACCGACATGAACCCGGCCAGTGGTGACTTCGCCGAAAGCCTGATCCCGCTGATGGCGGTGGGCCGTTACGGCAAAGCCGAAGAAATCGCCAGCTTCGTTGCGTACCTGGTAGGGCCGGAGGCGGGCTACATCACCGGTGCTAGTCTGACCATCGACGGTGGTTTTGGCGCCTGACGCGGTCAGTCAACGCAAAATAAAATGTGGGAGCGAGCCTGCTCGCGAAGGCGGTGTGTCAGGCAACATTGATGTTGTCTGACCTATCGCTTTCGCGAGCAGGCTCGCTCCCACACTTTTTGTATCAAGCCCATTCGAGGGCTGGCGAACCACAAGCACTTGGCTTAAACGCCTTCAACGTACGAAGAATCCCATCGGCGTGTGCGTACTTTTCGTCAGCCATCGCCGCGTCGGGAATCGCAATCGCCGTCATCCCCGCCGCTTTCGCCGCGGTCACACCGAACGGCGAGTCTTCAAACACCAGGCAATCTTCAGGCGCAACGCCCAGGCGCCGCGCCGCCGTAAGGAAGATGTCCGGTGCCGGTTTCGCCGCGCCCACTTCAGGGTCATCGGCCGTCACGATGAAATCGAACAGCGCGAACCAGTCGCGGTGCAAGGTGGTTTTCTGGCCGAACGACTGACGCGAAGAACTGGTGCCGACCGCGATCGGGATGTTGTTGGCTTTCAAGTGCCGAACCAGTTCCTCGGCGCCGGGCATCGCCAACGCTTGCGGAAAACGCTCGCGCATCAGCGGTTCGCGAATCACCAGAAACTCTTCGGCGGTGATGGGCAACTCCAGCGCCTCGACCACATAGCGCGCCAGATCACCCGCGCCACGGCCGATGATGTTCTGTTTGATGCTCCAGTCGAAGACTCGACCATAGCGCGCAGCAATCATGGACGTGACCTCGGTATAAATGCCCTCGGTGTCCAGCAGCAAGCCGTCCATATCGAAAATCACGGCCTTGATCGGGCCGAACTCATTCAGCGGTGCATTCATCGCATCTGATCCGTTTTCTAATGACATCCCAAAGGCGGCTCAGGTGCGGCCGGGTCCGTGATCGATTAAAGGATTCAGCAGCATAGCGAGCGCGGCTGCCATCGAGCAACGGGCAATCCCTCATAGATACAAAAGTGCTCGCTGTCATTTAGCGATTTTCCCTACATAAAACGCCTCTTTTCCCGACTTCTTTACCCGTTGATCCCAAGCAAAGTCTCGCGCTCAACTTGATCTGCGCGAGGGACTGCGAATGTTCGTACCTGACAAGGTACTGGCCTTGAATAACGTCATCGGCCTGCTGGTAGTCGCCGCAATGGACCCCGAGCAGCCGGACGTCGAAGCGCTGCTCAGTGACTTTCGGCTTTGCCTCAATGACTACGACACCTGGGCTGAAAGTTTCTGGACCGGCAAGGCGCTGGATATCGAGCAGGTGTTCAAGGTTGGTCACGACGTTCGCCTGGTCGCGCCGAAAAACTCCACCACGTCCGTCAGTTCGACTGTCGCCGCGTGCCCGGCAGCGGGTCCCCTGACGCTGGTGCACATGTTCGATGCAGCGCGGTTCGTGCCGATCGGCAACACGCCGGTGATGCTTGAGCCCTTGAACGCTGACGGTACGTTCGGCGAGCCGGTTTATGACGAGATCGGCCCCAGCGGCATCCTCGAAATACGCGAGTGCGAGCGCAGCCTGCGTTATCGCATCACCTTCTTTCCTGATGTTTCCGCTGAGCATGTCAAAGCGCTCTACGCCTCCTATCAAGGCGTCATCAGCGATCTGGAAGGCTGGCTGCGTAATGAGTGGAGCACCGAATTCGCACCCTTGTGGGCCGAGTTCGCCGAGGCCGGTTTCATCAAGCGCTACGGCCTGCTGCAACAGGCCGACTGGCGCGGTTTCGAGAACTCGCTGAACGGGCTGTGGGATGACGTGAAGCAGATCTACGAGCTGATCACGGACCTGCAAGCCAACAGTGAAAAGCTTCTTGAATACCTGACCGAAACTGAACTTGAAACGCTGCTGAAGGCTTCGGCGGGATCCATCGCCAATCTGTTGCTGGTGTTGAGTGATGAGCCGTTGATGTTCATTCATCTGGCGGCGATCACCAGTTGGCTGCGAATGTTGCCACCGCAGTTCATCGCCGAAGTCGTGGCAGAGATTCGTACTGGAATATTGATCGGTTTCTTGCTGGCGCGCTTCACAGGTCCTTCAGGACTGACGCTCGGTATCAGCGCCAAGGTGCTGGACAAGGTCAAATCCGACCGCGCACGCAAGTGGCTGGCCGCCGCGAGCCTGAGGCTGGCCGGGCTTGGCGCCAAGTCCGACCTGACGACCCACGCGGGCGTACTTAAACCCCTCGCGGTCAATGCCCGAAATGCTCCGCTCAACCCCGCACCCGCGGTGCCGTTGCAGATCACCGCGGGCACTGGGCCGGTGTTGCTGGTGCAGAATCCGGTCGCCATTTCTCGCGACAAATCCGCGGCCATGACCCGATTGGGCCGGCAGGAACACCGTGACGACGCTCCCGACCAAGCGAAAAACCCCAACGGCGACAGCGCCGATTGCGCGCCACTGACCTGCACCAACGGTTGCCCGGTGTCGATGGTCACCGGCGAAGAATTGCTGACACTCGACGATGGGTCGTTGAACGGTTTGCTACCGTTTGCGTTTACCCGTTTGTACCGAACCAGCTCCGTGGAAATGGATTGCGGGCTGGGCCGGGGCTGGAGTCATTCGCTGGCGCATCGGCTCGAACTGGACGCAGAGCACGTCGTCTGGACCGACCATGAAAACCGCCGGACGACGTTTCCGCTGCCCGGTCTTTCGCGTCCGGCGATTCATAACAGCCTGTCACGGGCCGCGATTTACCTGGGAAACAAGCCCGAAGAATTGGTGCTCGCGCTGGCCGGTGCAGAGTCGCGGTTTTATCACTTTTTGAATGGTCGGCTGACGACCATCAGTGATGCCTACGACAACCGGCTGCACATCACCCGCGACCGTCAGGATCGCATTCAACGCATCGACAACGGCGCAGGCCGTTCACTGCTATTGCGTTACGAGCGCAGGCACATCGTGACGGTCGAGCATCAGTCGTTTCATCCCGCAGAGGGATTGGTGGACGCCTGGCGTACAGAGCAAACGCTGATTGCCTATCGCTACGACGCCCGCCACCGGCTGATCGAAGCGACCAATGCTGCCGGCGAAAGCGAGCGGTACGACTACGACGATCAACACGTGATTCTCCAGCGGCAACTGGCCGGTGGGGCCAGTTTCTTTTGGGAGTGGGAAAGGTCCGGCAAAGCCGCCAGATGCGTCAGGCACTGGGCGACTTTTTCGCAGATGAACACGCGCTATGTCTGGGATGACGACGGCGGCGTGTTGGTCAAGAACGTTGATGGCAGCGAAGAAGTTTATGTCCATGACGATAAGGCGCGATTGGTGCGTCGGGTTGGGCCGGAGGGCGGCGAGCATCTCAAGGCGTACGACCAAAAAGGTCAGTTAATTGCCGAGCAAGGGCCGCTGGGGGCGATTACCCAATACCGCTACGACGAGATGGGTCGGCTGATTGCGCTGATTCCTCCTGAAGAAGAGCCAACGTCCTACGAATACCGCAACGGTTTCTTGCATGCGCGGTATCACGGCAAAGCAGTGTGGAAGTATCAACGTAACGCGCAGGGCGATGTCACCGAGGCCATCGATCCAGACGGCCACATCACTCATTACCACTACGATGCTCAAGGACGGCTGCTGTCTATCCGTTACCCGGACACCAGCCGTCATGTGTTCGAGTGGGATGCAATCGGGCAACTGATTGAAGAGAGATTGCCGGACGGCAGTCAGCGGCGTTTTTCCTACGATGTATTGGGCCGGCAGATTAGCCGTCAGGACGAACATGGCGCCGTCACTCACTACCAATGGGACACCGTTGGCCGACTGAATCAAACGATTCTTCCCACAGGCGCCACCCGCGCGTTCAGCTACAACGCCTACGGCAAGATCACCGCCGAACGCGATGAACTGGGGCGCGTCACCCGTTTTGAATACGACAATGACCTGCACCTGGTCAGCCGCCGGATCAATCCCGACGGCACGCAGCTGCGTTATCGCTACGACAACGCACGGCTGCTACTGACGGAAATCGAAAACGAATCAGGCGAACACTATCGGCTGGACTACACGCCCGGCGGATTGATCCGACAGGAAATCGGCTTCGATGGCCGGCGCACGGCGTATGCCTACGACCTCAACGGCCATCTACTGGAAAAAACCGAATTCGGCGATGACGGCTCGCAGCTGTTCACCAGTTACCAACGGGATACGGCCGGACGACTGCTGGTCAAAAACCTGCCCGACGGCGTCAACGTCGAGTATCGCTATGACAGTCTTGGCCGATTGGCCAGCGTCGATGACGGCCATGACCATCCGTTGGAGTTCGAGTACGACCAGCAGAATCGCCTGATCACCGAGCATCAGGGTTGGGGCACATTGCGCTATGCCTACGACGCCTGCGGCAAGCTCAACCATCTGCGTCTGCCGGACAACAGCAAACTCGACTATCACCACGCCAAGGGCGGTGCGCTGACAGCCATCGACCTCAACGGCACACGCCTTACAAACCACACGTACAAGTCCGGCCGAGAGTTTCAACGTCAGCAAGGCATGTTGCTCAACCAATATGACTACGACGAACAAGGCCGACTGAAAGCCCACGCCATCAGCCAGCACCATCAGCCACTGTATCGCCGCGACTATGCCTACAGCGCCAACGGCAATCTCGAACACATCGCCGACACCCGTCATGGCCAACGCAGCTATCAATACGATCCGCTCGACCGACTGATCCGCGTCCGCCACTCCCGCGACCAGCAGCCCGAAAGTTTTGCCCATGACCCCGCCGGCAACCTGTTGATGCAGGACCGACCCGGCCCGACCACCGTCAAAGGCAATCGACTGCTGATGCAAGGCGATCGCCACTTCGACTACGACGCCTTCGGCAACCTCATCCGCGAGCGCCGCGGCACCGCACAAAAACTCGTCACCGAATACCGCTACGACTGCCAGCACCGTTTAGTCGGCGTCACGCTCCCGAACGGCAACACTGCCAGCTACCGCTACGACGCCTTCGGCCGCCGCATCAGCAAAACCGTTGACGGCAAAACCACCGAATTCTTCTGGCAAGGCGACCACCTCGTCGCCGAACACAGCCAGGATCACCACCGCAGCTACCTCTACGAACCCGGCACCTTCCGCCCCCTCGCCATGCTCGACGGCAAAGGCCCGCGCCAGGCGTGCCCGTTCTACTACCAACTCGACCACCTCGGGACACCACAAGAACTCACCGACTACAGCGGCGATATTATTTGGGCCGCCCAGTACACGGCGTATGGGCGCCTGACCCGACTAAACCGCGACACGCATCAGGTTCTGGATCAGCCGTTGAGGTTTCAGGGGCAGTATTACGATGCGGAAACGGGGCTGCATTACAACCGGCATCGGTATTACAACCCGGATGTGGGGCGGTATCTGACGCCGGATCCGAGTAAGTTGGCGGGTGGGTTAAACGGGTATCAGTACACGCGGAATCCGACGGGGTGGGTTGATCCGTTGGGGTTGAGTGGTAATTGTCCACAGGCAGGAACAGGAAGTTGCTTACCTCCGGATGAGGCTAGCAATACTAAGGTAAATGAGGGAGAGCCAAACCTTCCATATACAGGAACCATTCCGGCCGTAATGCAGAACAAAATTCTGTACGGGGCTCGAAGCCCTAGGCATAACAGCCCAATTGGCGGGCACTCCGCAAAAGTTCTCAGTTCCCCGGAATATCAAGTGGACATTCTTCAGACGAATCGAGATGGCACCATCAGCGCTAAAAACTTCAAGATGATTCTTGAGCGTAAAGATGGAACAGTAGGTTGGTCGGCGGCTAAATCACCGAATCGACATACGTTTGCGCCTGCGCACTGGAGTGACGAAAAAATCCTAAGAGCTACGGATGAGGTAGCACGCACACCAGGTGCAATCATTCGCGATGAGGCGGGTACGAAAATCACCCAACACACAAAAGTCATTGACGGCGTTGAATGGCAAGTGATCAAAGAAAACAACAAGATCACCTCATCCTATCCAACGGGAGGTAAGCCGTGAGTCCGGAAGAAAAGAACGACATATTCCAGAAGCTTGAGACCTGGATTGGTGATTCAGAAAACTCCAATTGGACTGCCTATTCCAGCGAGCTTGTGGCCAAAGTGGTGTTGTGTGATTTTGCAGCTGAAGATTGGGTGAAGCTTGCATCAACAGTGTTAAGCAAAGCTGAATACTGGCAACAACGTTGCATCGTTTCGTTAGGAGAAGACCGTTCACCTGAAGCAATTGAAATAATGAAGCTTGTCCTCATGAGCTCTCCATACATTGATGCCCGTACAATCGCAATTTACGAATTAGATTGGGCCGAGGTCGCCATAGAAAGTAAATTTGCGCCAGCCATACTTGAGGTCATAATTTCAACACCACACGACGAGGTTGAGCCTGAGCTAAAATCGCTATTAGCGAAGTCTCAAGCTTCAACGAATTAACGTGAGACAAAAATGCCCAGCAAGTCGCTGGGCATTCAATTACAAAATTTGAGCTGTTTATCCACCCGAACCACCAGTCCCCCCACCAGCACCACCCGTCCCTCCTCCCGCACTCCCCGAACTCCCACCGCTCCCACCACCACTCATTCCAGATCCACTAGAACTACCGGATCCTCCAGACCCACTCCCAGAACCACTCCCCGTCGAACTTCCACCACTCATCGACCCGCTTCCCGCCCCCGGGCTGGTGCTACTCCCTTTTGCATCGCCGGCATTTCCACTACCAATGGAGCCCGGCGGCAACGCCTTCCCATCTCCAGAACCCGCATTCATTTCACTGGATGGCGGCATTCCGCCCTTATCGACCGGTGCATCATTGCCGGAAGATTGAGCAAGCGCCGCCATTGAACTGATCGACAACACGCCGCTCACCGTCAGCGCCATCAATTTTGACCTGATCATGGTGCATCTCCTTTAAAAAGGTGCGTACCTGATTTTGGGCGGCGTTCGCTTTTTAAAGGTGCCGCTCAATCGACGAATGGTTCTCAGCTCGGCTCACCGGACGCATCGTCACCGGCAATGTCCGGATCTTCGGGGGTAGCTTCGACATCGCCACGCTTCACATCATCAGTCGGCAGTTGCTCAACCGCAGTGTCGTCGTCAGGCGGACGTTGATCGCGACTCAAGGAATCGGTGGGCGAAGGCAGCGGGTATTCAGGGGTGTCGTCGACATCGTCGACTTTCGGATCAGCGTTCATAAGCACCTCTCGAAGGGCCTGAAATTCAGGCCCTGAAATTTCGAGGGCTGGGCAATCCTTGCGTTCGATCAGAGAGACGATCGGTCGATTGCGTCGCAAAGACGCTCAATCTTCGTCCTCTTCCTCTTCTTCATACTCGAGGTTTCCCACATCGCCGGCGTCATCGGAATCGTTGAGTGGCACCGTTGCATCATCCATCAAGGAGCCCGGATCTTCGTTGCCAGGGTCATTGATGAACGGAAGCCCACTCGGGCCTTTTTCTTCTTTGCCTTCGGTTTCAGGAGTCATGGCAGATCTCACGATGTTTGGGGTGTATGACGTTCGAGGCGGCCGCTGACCAAACGTTCCGGAGTCCTGCAGGCAGATACGAAAAACCCGGCCTGGGCCGGGTTCTTGATGTCACTGATGTGGAATTAGTGATGTTTATTCTTGTGCTTGTTTTTGTGCTTATGCTTGTGACCGCCACCGGAATGAGAATTGCCGCTGTCGGTGCCCAGGTTGTTGCCTATCGCACCACCGGCTGCGCCGCCCAGGCCTGCGCCAATGGTCGAGCCGGTAGAACCGCCGAGGCTGTTGCCGATCACCGAGCCGCCCGCCGAGCCTAATCCACCGCCGATGGCCGCTTCTGTCCGGCTGCCCTTGGGAGCGCCAACTGCGCTACCTGCGGCACCGCCAACACCCGCGCCAATCGCTGCGCCTGTGCTGCCGCCCATTTGCTGACCCACTACGTTACCGAGTGCACCGCCAATACCACCGCCAACTGCCGCAGTGCCGTCACCGGCAGCCATTGCACCTTGAGCGACCAAAAGTCCCAGAAACAACGTGGACAATGTCAAACGCATGATATGAACCTCAAATTCCGCATCGGGGGTGAAAGTACGCCTTGCGGATGGCGTGAGTCTAGCACCTGCACTCACTGAATCCGGCCAGCGATGAAGGTTGGACAGCTGTAAATTCGAAGTAGGTGAAAAAGAAACATCCAGATACGAAAAGCCCGGCATTTAGCCGGGCTTTTCGATCCGATCGATCAGGATCAGTGACGCTTGTGACCTTTGGCCAGATTGCTGCCCACGCCGCCGCCCAATGCGCCGCCCAGGCCTGCGCCGATGGTCGAACCTGTCTTGCCGCCCAAGCTGTTGCCGATCACCGAACCACCGGCCGCGCCGACACCGCCACCAATGGCGGCTTTGGTACGGCTGCCTTTACGTGCTGCCACCGCACTGCCGGCTGCGCCCGCAACACCAGCGCCGATTGCCGCGCCGGTGCTGCCGCCCATGCTCTGACCGACCACGTTACCCAACGCGCCACCCAGACCACCACCGATCGCAGCAGTGCCATCACCCGCAGCCATTGCACCTTGAGTCACCAGAAGTCCCAGAACCAGAGCAGGCAGTGTTAAACGCATGACGAAAAACCTCAAAAATAGGGGAAACCGAAAGGTCGGGGATTGAATGCTTTCGAGGAGGAAACGTCCACACAAAAACCGCCTCAACCTCGCAATTGGCGACGGTTGGACAGCTTTTATGGAAAAGGTTTTATGACAGGCAAAAAAAAGCCCGCTGGGGAACGGGCCAGGTACTGCTTTCTAACGGATGAGCTGAGACTACGTAGGCAGGTGTGAAAAGTTTGTGAAAAAACAATCAACATAAAAAATGTCGTGAATCAGTAGTCCATTTCTGACGACGTCGAGACGCAAAAATAAAAAACCCCACTCATTGGCGGGGTTCGTCCGGTTGATCATTACTTCGTGGGCGGCCCTACTTTGGGCCTGAATTTCGACTTGAACACTTTGGTCGCTGCGGATTTCACTTTGCTGGTCTCGACCTGATCCTCACCAAAGCCCGCCACATACTCCGTCTGGCCGCACTGCACGCAATTGTTGATTGGAAATTCTGCCCCGTCGTCTTCGATATACGGATCAGCCATAGCCCTTCCCCTCTCAAAGCGGGATCGATACCGGCAAGCCCTATGCCTGAAAAATATCGACCACCAAGGCTTTTGAGACTAGCCGGTCATTACCGGACTTGTAATTCAGATTTCCGCATGCCCGACGAATGGACCACGCAACCTCCTACAAAACCAGCTGGAGATTAAACAGGGTAATGCCCTCACTCACCTTAGGTTGACCGCCGTCCCGGTCACAAACACTACCACCATCCCGCCCTTGCCCGCCGGCATGCTGATCTCAAAATCGAGCCCGACCACCGCGTCAGCCTGAAGCGCCCGCGCCCGCTCCTTGATCTCGTCGGTCGCCTGAATCCGCGCCTCCTTCAACGCCCGCTCCAACGTCTGAGAACGTCCACCAAAAACGTCCCGCATACCGGCGAACAGGTCGCGGATAACATTGACACCCTGCACCGACTCGGCGCTGACGATGTCCAGGTAGGCGGTGATTTGGCGGCCTTCGATGGCGTGGGTTGTGGTGGTAATCATGGGGATTCCTTCTTCATTCAGGCACGCATTATTTTTCGGCGGCCAATCGTTGAAAACAAAAAGCCCAGCAACGGCGCTGGGCTTCGAAACTCATGTATCGCTGATCTACACACGTATTGGCAAAGTCAAAGAAGCTTGATCAACACCGTCGTAACAGTTGCCACCGTGCCGATCAGTCCAGTCGCAACAGCCACCGGATACCAAAAAGTCTCACGGGTCATCTTGCCGGCCTCGGCGTTCAGCTTGCGCTGCTCAGCCATCAGCTTGACGATTTCCACATGAACCTTTTCCAGCTCTGCCTGCTTCATGGTCATTTCCTGCATAACGTACGTATGTCCATTCCGAATAGTGGGGGGCGCCATACGCGCTGCCCTTTGATTCATTTTGTACCTTGGAGGCACAAAACGAATACCCCTCCCCGAGATGGTTCATGTGAGGTGCTTGAACCTATGGAAGCACCTGAACGCCTAGCGTTCCCGCATGACTTCCCTCACGCCTCTCACTATTCCTACATCATTTTCAGAAGCTGCTTCGCTAATTCCTGAGCCAACAACGGTGCCATGCCTGAAATCCTAACCCCGGAAACCACAAAACCCCTGATTTCTCTCGAAATCAGGGGTTCTGGTTACATCGAATTTGGCGGTGAAGGAGAGATTCGAACTCTCGATACAATTTCTTGTATACACACTTTCCAGGCGTGCTCCTTAAGCCACTCGGACACTTCACCGTATCTCGTCAAACATGTTCTGTCTGTCGAGGCGCGCTAATGTAGTCGAAAGCTTTTCTTATGGCAAATTTTTTTTGCAGAATTTTCATGTGCTTAGCGTTTTAGTCGTTCCGGTCAGATCCGAGGCATGGCAAACCTGCCAATCTCCGGCTTCGCGCCCTCTTCTATAGAGAGGGGAATGCGCGGCGGGTGTGGCGGGCTACGCTTGCCCGGCGGGGAAAGGGTGACTGGCGGGTCAGTCACGGCGCTTTACCTGGCCTGCGGCGGTGGGTAACGTCTGCCCCAACTTTCATACAAGGAATAGCGTCATGAGTGAGTTGATTTCCTACCATCTCGAAGACGGTATCGCGACCCTGACCTTGAGCAATGGCAAGGTCAATGCCATCTCTCCGGACGTGATTGCGGCGTTTAATGCTGCGCTGGATCAGGCGGTGACTGATCGTGCGGTGGTGATCATTACCGGTACGCCGGGGATTCTGTCCGGCGGGTATGACTTGAAGGTCATGACGTCCGGCCCTAAAGAAGCGGTCGCGCTGGTGACTGCCGGCTCGACGCTGGCCCGTCGTCTGTTGTCGCATCCGTTCCCGGTGATTGTGGCGTGCCCTGGGCATGCGGTGGCCAAGGGTGCCTTCCTGTTGTTGTCGGCGGATTACCGCATTGGTGTCGACGGCCCGTTCAGCATTGGTCTGAACGAAGTGCAGATCGGCATGACCATGCACCACGCCGGTATCGAGATTGCGCGTGATCGTCTGCGCAAGTCGGCCTTCCACCGCTCCGTCATCAATGGTGAGATGTTTAATCCACAGAGCGCCGTGGATGCCGGTTTCCTCGACGTGGTGGTGTCGGCCGAGGAGCTGCAAGGTGCAGCCCTGGCGGCGGCCCGTCAGCTGAAGAAGATCAACATGACCGCGCACAAAAACACCAAGCTGAAAGTGCGCAAGGCGCTGCTCGATACGCTCGACAACGCGATCATCCTGGATCAGGAACACATGGGTTAAGCCCAGCCAAGCTGCACAGAAATGCCCGACCGTCGTGTCGGGCTTTTTCATACGCACCTTGTTGAAAATCCCACAACTGCTCTAGAACGCGTCTGACCCACAAGTCGGAAACATGCGCACAAACATCGCCTATCTCCTACCTCTATAGCGGCAATTGCCGAAAACAGTGCACATCCGTACACTGCGCCACCTTTTGTCCCGGTGGGGCCTGTAAATGCTGTTTGTGTTTCGTATGTTATTGATGGGCCTGCACTTTATTCTGGCCGGTGTGCTCGGGGTGATTCTGGGCCTGTGCCGTCCGTTCAACCCGGACAACAGCCGTTTGTGCGCGCGCCTGTATGCGTGGCCGGCGATGTGTATTTTGCGTTTACGGGTGAAGGCCGAGGTCGGGCCGTTGATGGATAAACCCGACAGCTGCGTGATCATCGCCAACCACCAGTCCAACTACGATCTGTTTGTGTTCGGCAACGTGGTGCCCCGCCGCACCGTGTGCATCGGCAAGAAGAGCCTGAAGTGGGTGCCGCTGTTCGGGCAGTTGTTCTGGCTGGCCGGCAATGTGTTGATTGATCGCGGCAATGCGCACAAGGCGCGCCAGTCGATGCTGACCACCACGCACACCTTGCAGCATGAAGACACCTCGATCTGGGTCTTCCCCGAAGGCACGCGCAACCTCGGTGAAGAGTTGCTGCCGTTCAAGAAAGGCGCGTTCCAGATGGCGATCGCCGCGGGCGTGCCGATCGTGCCAGTGTGTGTCAGCAGTTACGTTAAACACATGCGATTGAACCGCTGGCGCAGTGGGAAAATTCTGATCCGCTCGCTGCCGGCGATTCCTACGGCGGGATTGAGCCTGGACGACATGCCCCTCCTGATCGCCCAGTGCCGCGAGCAGATGCGCGAGTGCATTGAGTCAATGGACCGGCAACTGCAAGCCGCGTAAAAAAGAAACCCGCCTTGTGCGGGTTTTATTTTGCCCGCGAACTCTACAGATTTCACTGACTCTCAAGCAGCAGACAAGGCTAAGCTGAACGCTGCCTGCCACTGCCACCTGCAAATAAGAAGTGAACCTGAATCATGGGTAGAGTTGTCGCTGCTGCGGTTTATAGCGCCGGTAAAAAAGTTTCCAATATTACCCTCGACGAAGGCGCTGCCTGGGCTGCAAAGCCTGGCCACTTTGTCTGGATCGGCCTTGAAGAGCCGAACGCCCTGGAGCTGAGCAACCTGCAACGCCAGTTCAACCTGCACGAACTGGCCATTGAAGACGCCCTGGAAAAACACAGCCGACCGAAGCTCGAAACCTTCGGCGACGCCTTGTTTATCGTCACGTATTCGCCGATCCGGCACGAAGGCAAACTGGAGTTCATCGAAACTCATATCTTTGCCGGCAACGGTTACATCATTACCGCGCGCAATGGTCACTCGGCGTCCTACGCCCTGGTCCGACAGCGCTGTGAGGCGCGTCCGATCCTGCTGGAGCACGGGGAAGATTTCGTACTCTATGCCCTCCTCGATTTTGTGATTGAAAACTACCAGCCGGTGGGCGAAGCGATCCATGCCGAGATCGATGAACTGGAGCGCAACGTGCTGTGCAGCGCGCTGAATGAACACGACATCCAGAAGCTACATGGCCTGCGCCGGGACGTATTACGCCTGCGCCGTTATGCGGCGCCGATGGTGGAGATCGGTGAGGAGCTGCAGAAGCTGAACTTTCCGTTTATCGACAAGAACATGCGCCCATATTTCCGCGATGTGCAGATACACGTCACACGGCAGATGGAGGACCTGACGACCCTGGCAGATATTGCCAGCCAGACCATTGAGGTCGGGGTGTTGCTGGAGGCGTCGCGGCAGAGCGTGGTGCAGCGCAAGTTTGCGGCGTGGGCGGCGATCCTGGCGTTCCCGACGGCGGTGGCGGGGATTTACGGGATGAACTTCCAGAACATGCCGGAGTTAACGTGGCATTACGGGTATTTCGCGGTGTTGGGGTTTATTGCGGTGGGATGTGTGGGTTTGTGGGCGAGTTTCAAGAAGTCGGGGTGGCTTTAACACGCTTTTGTGGCGAGGGAGCTTGCTCCCGCTGGGCAACGAAGTGGCCCCAAAATGGGCCTGCTACGCAGTCCAGCGGGAGCAAGCTCCCTCGCCACACATTCACTGCAAGGTTTTAAACCGCTTTAGCTTCTGGCTTGTGCGCCACAAACCGCATCATCCACTCCGCAACCGTCGCACCGTGGTGCTCTTGCTCAAGGCTCGCCACGCCTTTCGTATAAACCTGCTCGCCCAGCGCTTGCTGACGAATCTCAAGCAGCGCGCGGGAATAATCGTGAATGAATTCCGGGTGCCCCTGGAAGCACAGCACCTGATCGTTGATGTGGTACGCGGCGAACGGACAGAAATCGCTCGAGGCGATGACCGTGGCGTTTTCCGGTAGCGACGTGACCTGGTCCTGGTGGCTGATCAACAACGTCAGCTCTTCACGCACCGGACTCATCCAGGGCGCTTTCGCCGCCAGTTTGTAGCTGTGGGTGCCGACGCCCCAACCTTGGGTCGCACGCTCACTCTTGCCGCCCAACAACAGCGCCAGCAACTGGTGGCCGAAGCACACGCCCAGCAATTTGTCGCCGCGCTCGTAGCGTGTCAGCAAGTAAGCCCGGAGGGTTTCAATCCATGGGTCGGTGCCGAAGGAATCGGCCTTGCTGCCAGTGACGAGGTAAGCATCGAACGTCAAATCATCACTCGGGTACTCGCCCTGCATCACGTTGTACACGGTGAACTCGGCAGCGATGGGTTGCTGCGAAAACAGATGCTGGAACATCTGCCCGTAACCCTGATATTGATCGACCAGTTCCGGACGCAGGATGTCGGTTTCCAGAATGCAGATGCGTAACGACATAAAAAATACCTGACACGTGATGGGAATAATGCACACCCCAGAGCCTGCCTCGAAACACGGTGACAAGGCAAGCCCCGGAAGGCGTCATACGTCCCTTAGAAGGCCTCCCCTTTGGCGGCTTTCTCCAGCAGCAACGCCGGCGGCGCAAACCGCTCGCCATACTGCTGGGCCAGGTACTGGGCGCGGGCGACGAAGTCTTTCACGCCGTACTGGTTGATGAACTGCAGCGCACCGCCGGTCCAGGCCGCGAAGCCGATGCCGAAGATCGAGCCGACGTTGGCGTCCGCCGTCGAGGTCAGCACGCCCTCCTCCACGCAACGTACGGTTTCGATGGCTTGCACGAACAGCAGGCGATCGCGCACATCCTTCGGCGAAATCTGCCCGTCGGCTTTCTCGAAACGGCTTTTGAGCTCCGGCCACAAATGTTTCTGGCCACCGACCGGATATTCGTAGAAACCGCCTCCAGCGGCTTTGCCGGGCCGCTTGTATTCGTTAAGCAGCAAGTCAATCACGGCGAACGCCGGGTGCTCAATCAGCGGTTTCCCTTCTGCTTGCAGGTCTTTGGCGGTTTGCTGGCGGATATGGCTCATCAGGCTGAGGGAAACTTCGTCGGAGATCGCCAGAGGCCCGATCGGCATGCCGGCCTTGCGCGCCTCAGTCTCGATCATCGGCGCGCTCACGCCTTCGCCGAGCATGGCGATGCCTTCGTTGGTGAAGGTGCCGAATACTCGCGAGGTGAAGAAGCCGCGACTGTCGTTGACCACAATCGGGGTTTTCTTGATTTGCAGGACGAAATCGAACCCGCGCGCCAGGGTTTCATCGCTGGTGTTGGCGCCTTTGATGATTTCCACCAGCGGCATTTTCTCCACCGGGCTGAAGAAATGCAGGCCGATGAACTTGGTTTGATCCGGCACGGCAGTGGCCAGGCCGCTGATCGGCAAGGTCGAGGTGTTGGAGGCGATCACGGCGGTCGGGCCGACGACTTTCTGCGCCGCCGAGGAGACTTTGGCTTTCAGCTCTCGATCTTCGAATACCGCTTCAATGATCAGATCGCAGCCGGCCAGGTCCGCATCGCTTTCGGTGGTGTGGATCCGCGCCAGAATCGCCTCTCGCTGTTCCGGGAGCATCTGGCCGCGAGCGACTTTTTTGTCTATCAGTGCTGCTGAGTGGGCCTTGCCCTTCTCCGCTGCCGCGAGGCTGATGTCTTTGAGCACCACGTCAATGCCGGCCGAGGCGCTGACAAACGCGATGCAGGCACCCATCATCCCGGCGCCGAGCACGCCGACTTTCTGCGTGACGTAAGGCGCAACACCCTGGGGCCGCGAGCCACCAGCGTTGATCTCGTTAAGCTGGAACCAGAAGGTGCCGATCAGGTTTTTCGATATCTGGCCGGTGGTCAGTTCCGTGAAGTAGCGGGTTTCGATCAGGTGCGCGGTGTCGAAATCCACCTGGGCCCCTTCAACCGCCGCGCACAGAATCTTCTCCGGCGCAGGCATGCAGCCCTGGGTTTTGCTGCGCAGGATCGACGGTGCGATGGCGAGCATTTGCGCAACTTTCGGGTTCGACGGCGTGCCGCCGGGGATCTGATAACCCTTCACATCCCAGCGCTGTACGGCCGTCGGATTGGCAATAATCCATGCCCGCGCCTTGCTCAGCAGTTCCTCGCGATCCGCTGCCAGTTCATCGATCAAACCCGCTTGCAGCGCCTGCTGCGGCCGGACTTTTTTGCCTTCGAGCAGGTACGGCAAGGCTTTTTCAATGCCCAGCATCCGCACCATGCGCACCACCCCGCCGCCGCCCGGTAGCAAGCCAAGGGTGACTTCCGGCAGGCCGAGTTGCACGGATGGGTTGTCCAGCGCGACGCGGTGATGGCAGGCGAGGCAGATTTCCCAACCGCCGCCCAGCGCCGCGCCATTGATCGCGGCCACCACCGGTTTGCCGAGGGTTTCCAGGATGCGCAGCTGGCCTTTGAGCGTCAGGACCATGTCGTAAAAGGCCTTGGCTTCGGGTTTGCCGACCTTGATCAGTTCATTGAGGTCGCCGCCGGCAAAGAAGGTTTTCTTGGCCGAGGTGATGATGACACCGGCAATGCTGTCCTTTTCGGCCACCAGTCGGGCGATGCAGTTGGCCATCGCCTCGCGATAGACCGCGTTCATGGTGTTGGCGCTCTGGCCCGGCATGTCGATGGTCAGGACGACGATCTGGTCCTGACCTTTTTCGTAACGAATGGCTTCGGTCATGTCACTTGTTCCTTAAGGTCGGGGCTCAGAGGCGTTCGATGATGGTGGCAATGCCCATGCCGCCGCCGACACACAGGGTCGCGAGGCCGTAGCGCAGGCGTCGGGTTTCCAGTTCATCGAGCAGCGTGCCGAGAATCGCGCAGCCGGTGGCGCCCAGCGGGTGGCCCATGGCGATGGAGCCGCCGTTGACGTTGACCTTGTCCGGGTCGATGGCCATGTCCTTGATGAATTTCAGCACCACCGAAGCGAAGGCTTCGTTGACCTCAAACAGGTCGATGTCTTCGACCCGCAGCCCGGCCTTGGCCAGTGCTTTGCGGGTGGCCGGCGCCGGGCCGGTGAGCATGATGGTCGGATCGGTGCTGGTGACGGCGGTGGCGACAATCCGCGCCCGTGGCTGCAAACCCAGCGCCCGGCCTTTGGCCTCGGAGCCGATCAGCATCAGGGCGGCGCCATCAACAATGCCGGAGCTGTTGCCCGGGGTGTGGACGTGATTGATCCGTTCCACGTGGCTGTAAATCCGCAATGCGGTGGCGTCGAAGCCCATTTGCCCCATCATTTCGAAGCTCGGCTTGAGCTTACCCAGGCCTTCCAGGGTGGATTCGGCGCGGATGAACTCATCGTGATCGAGCAGAATGATGCCGTTCTGATCCTGCACCGGCACCAGCGATTTGTTGAACGAACCGTTGGCCCGCGCCCGCGCTGCCTTTTGCTGGGAGTGCAATGCGTAGGCATCGACGTCCTGGCGGCTGAAGCCTTCGATCGTAGCGATCAGGTCGGCACCGACGCCTTGCGGGGTGAAATGACTGTGCAGATTGGTTTCCGGGTCCAGCGCCCAAGCGCCGCCATCGCTGCCCATGGGCACGCGGGACATCGACTCGACGCCGCCGACCACCACCAGGTCTTCGAAGCCGGAACGGACCTTCATCGCGCCGAGGTTCACGGCTTCAAGCCCCGAAGCGCAGAAGCGGTTGATCTGCACGCCAGACACGCTGACGTCCCAATCGGCGACCTGTGCAGCGGTCTTGGCGATATCCGAGCCTTGATCGCCGATCGGCGTGACGCAGCCGAGCACCACGTCATCGACCTGACTGGTGTCCAGCGACGTGCGCTGCTGCAACGCCGTAAGCAGCCCGGCCACCAGATTCACCGGTTTGACGCTGTGCAGGGCGCCATCGGCCTTGCCTTTGCCACGGGGCGTGCGTAACGCGTCGAAAATCAAAGCTTGGGTCATGACGTCCTCGAACCTGGGCGGTGAGTAAATACTGAGCTTCCACATTAGGCCGAGCCGCCATGGATTCAATGACCGCAGTGCTCACTGACGTTGACGGACACGCTCAGACGGACGGTCGCCCGCGCCCGGATTAACCGTTTCACGTCACCAAGCTGTCTAGCCAACGGGCGCCCAAGAAGCTGGCAATAGGCCTCATACCTTTTTAAAAGCTTTCAGCAAGCGAACCATACGAAATGGATCTAAACCAAGCGTGACGCGGGCTCTAAGGTGAACATGTACGAAGTTGTCGTCGGGTTTTGCCGAGGCACTCGTCTTACAGGAAGTTCATCGCTCTGCCGTCATGGAGATATGCAGGCAGGCATCAGGAAATAACAAAAAAGGCGGTCAAGCCATGTTCAAGCATTCGAAAGTACGTCAAGCCGGGCTCATTCTTTTCGCCACTACGCTGTTGTTGATTTTGCCGAACCTGACCAAGGTAATCGGCTAGTCGGTATTCAAATAATACGGCGTCAGGTTTTTACATCGCCCTCTTAAAAATGTGACTGGCTCGCTACCCGGGCCAGCGTGGGTGTGCCAACCTTTGCGGCACTTCCACGACATGGACGGCGATCATTTTGAAAACGCTCATTCTGTTTGGGGCCTTGTTGCTCAGCACGCCCCTGTATGCCGCACAGCTGAACCTCGAGCTGGGCGCGAGCAGTCGCATCTGGCAGACAGAGGAGCTGCTCAAGCACCCTCAAGTCCAGACCATCACCATCAACGACGACGTTTCCTACAAGCGGGAGATGCGTTATCGCGCGGTTCCATTGGCGGCGTTGTTGACCGGCATCAAGCCTGAAGATCATCTGCAAGCCGTGGCACTGGACGGGTTTGCCGCTGAACTGTCGGCGGCGCCGTTGCTGAACGCCAAGGGCGCGCGCGCGTGGCTGGCGATTGAAGACCCGGCCAAGCCGTGGCCTGCGCTATCGGAAGGCAAACCGGGTGCCGGGCCGTTTTATCTGGTGTGGGTCGATCCGCAAGCCGGCAACATCAGCCCTGAGCAATGGCCCTTCCAAGTGGCGAGTATCAAGCGCATGGCGCCCGTCGCCGAGCGCTTCCCTGCGCTGCTGCCTGATCCTGCCCTGAAGGCGGATGACCCGGTGAATAAAGGCTTTGCGCTGTTTCAGAAGAATTGCCTGGCCTGTCATCGGCTCAATGGAGCCGGGGATGCGCAGTTCGGGCCGGATTTGAATATTCCGTTTAACCCGACCGAGTACTTTGGGGCGGATTTCCTAAAGCGCTACATTCGGGATCCGCAGAGTTTGCGGCAATGGCCTCAGGCGAAGATGCCGGGGTTTGCGGCGACGGTGTTGCCGGATGGGGATCTGGAAATGCTGGTGGGGTATTTGAAGCATATGGCTGGGCGCAAAGTTAAACCCTGACCCCATTCCACTGTGGGAGCGAGCCTGCTCGCGATAGCGGTGCGTCAGTCAGTACAGTTGTGACTGACAGTTCGCTATCGCTAGCAGGCTAGCTCCCACAGGGGTTATGTGGTGTTGCGGTTATTGCTGCTGGACTGAGATAACTGGCGCGGGCATCGGCGTTGGCGACACAAACACCTTCGCATGCATCTGCTCGCACCCACCGCCCCGGCGCATGCCTCGCACCGGGCAGGCATCCAGGTAATCCAGGCCCACCGCCAGTTTCAAATGCCGCTCCGGCCGGGCCAGTTCATTGGTCACATCGAAGCTGTACCACGCGTCATCGAGCCAGGCTTCGGCCCAGGCGTGACTGGCCAGGTGTTCGCTGTTCTCGCTGTACAAATACCCCGACACATAGCGCGACGGAATGCCCAGGCTGCGGGCGCAGGCCAGAAACGCATGGGCGTGGTCCTGACAGACGCCGGAACGCCCGGCAAAAGCCTGAGCGGCGCTGGTGTCGACTTCGGTGGAACCCGGCGTGTAAGTCATGTGCGAATTCAGGCCATGCATCAAGTCGATCAGCGCCGTACGATCCCGGCGTTTTTTGCATTCCTTCTCGGCGAACGCACGCAAAGCCTCGTCGGCTTCGGTCAGGCGCGTAAAGCGCAGGAACGGCAGCGCCGACTGGCTCTCATGCTCGGCTTCACGCAGTTCGTCGATGTCCACCTGGCCCCGGGCGCCGATGATGATCGCCTCATGCGGCTCATCCATGGTCAGCACGTGCAGGATGTTGCCGAACGGATCGAGTTGCGCGCGCACCGGGCGCGGCAGGTCGAGTTGCCAGCTGAGCACGTGCTGACGCTCGCTGTCGTGGGGTGTCAGTCGCAAGTACTGGATGCTCGCCCGCACCTGATCTTCGTAGTGATAGGTGGTTTCGTGGCTAATGGAAAGTCTCATGCAGCCTCCAGGTAGGAACTGTGTATGGCGTTACCCAACTGGCGCACCAGCGGGATGAATTCGGTCAGCCAGGCGTGCAGGCCTTCGTCGAGAATTTCGTTGATGCCGGTGTAGCGCAGACGCGCGTCCATCTCCGCCGCCAGACGTTGCGCAGGACGGCCATTGGCCCCCGGCAGTTGAGCGAGAATCTGGTCGATTTCTTCGGTGCAGGCCCTTAACGAACGGGGAACGTCAGCGCGTAGTAACAACAATTCGGCCACGTGCCGGGCGCCGGGTGCGTCGCGATAGATCTCGGTGTACGCCTCGAAAGAGGACAACGCCCGAAGCAGAGCGCTCCACTGGTAATACGCGTGAGCCGTGCCATCGCTGACCGCTTCGGCCTGATCGCCGGCCATTTCGTAGCGGGCGTCGAGCAGGCGCAACGTGTTGTCGGCCCGTTCGATAAACGTCCCCAGGCGAATGAAGCGGAACGCATCGTTACGCATGATCGTGCCGTAGGACGCGCCACGGAACAGATGGGAACGCTCCTTGATCCACTCGCAAAAACGACTCATGCCGTAGCGACTCAAGCCCTGTTCGGCGATCCCGCGAATTTCCAGCCACGTGGCGTTGATGTTCTCCCACATGTCGGCGGTGATTCGCCCTCGCACCGCATGCGCACTGGCCCGCGCCGAGCCGAGGCAGCTGTAGATGCTCGCCGGGTTGGCCGCATCCAGGGCAAAGAAATGCAGCAGCCGTTCGGCGTGCAAATCACCGTGGCGCTCCAGGTAATCGTCCAGGGTGCCGGTGATCAGCAGCGGCATGGCCAGTTCGTGCAGGCCATCACCGCGACCATCCTGTGGCATCAGCGACAGCGAATAACTGATGTCGAGCATCCGTGCGAGGTTTTCCGCCCGCTCCAGGTAACGCGACATCCAATACAAATCCGAGGCAGTTCTACTTAACATGGCAAGCTTCCTTCAATCCTCGACCACCCAGGTGTCCTTGGTTCCGCCGCCCTGTGAGGAATTCACCACCAGGGAGCCTTCACGCAGGGCGACACGGGTCAAACCGCCGGGCACAACCCGGGTTTCGCGGCCAGACAATACAAACGGACGCAGGTCGATGTGGCGCGGCGCGATGCCGTTTTCGACAAAGGTCGGACAGGTCGACAGGGACAACGTCGGTTGCGCGATATAGGCGTGAGGCTTGGCTTTGATCCGCGCGCGGAACGACTCGATTTCCGCCGCCGTCGCCGCCGGCCCCACCAGCATTCCGTAACCGCCGGAGCCCTGGGTTTCCTTGACCACCAGGTCTGGAAGATTGGCCAGTACGTGGGACAGTTCAGAAGGATTGCGACACTGGAACGTCGGCACGTTCTTCAGGATCGGCTCTTCATCCAGGTAGAAACGGATCATGTCCGTGACAAACGGATACACCGACTTGTCGTCTGCGACCCCGGTGCCGATGGCATTGGCCAGCACCACATTGCCGGAGCGATAAGACGACAGCAGCCCTGGAACGCCGAGCATCGAGTCCGGGTTGAACGCCAGCGGATCGAGGAACGCATCGTCGAGGCGACGGTAGATCACGTCGACGGCTTTCGGCCCGTCCGTGGTGCGCATGAACACCTTGTCGTCACGCACGAACAGGTCCGCGCCCTCCACCAGCTCGACGCCCATTTCACGCGCCAGGAAGGCATGCTCGAAAAAGGCGCTGTTGAAGCGACCCGGCGTCAGCACCACCACGCTCGGGTTATCGATCGGGCTGGAGCTTTTCAGGGTGTCGAGCAGCAGGTTCGGATAATGGTCGATCGGTGCGATGCGCTGTGCCGAGAACAACTCGGGAAACAGCCGCATCATCATCTTGCGGTCTTCGAGCATGTAGCTCACGCCGCTGGGTGTACGAAGGTTGTCTTCGAGCACGTAGTACGTGCCGTCGCCATCGCGCACCAGATCGACGCCGGAGATGTGCGAATAGATATCGCGGTGCAGATCGAGCCCTTGCATCGCCAGCTGGTATTGCTCGTTGGCCAGCACTTGCTCGGCCGGGATGATGCCGGCCTTGATGATGCGCTGCTCGTGGTAGAGGTCGGCGAGGAACATGTTCAACGCCTTGACCCGCTGAATACAGCCGCGCTCGACGATCCGCCATTCACTGGCGGGGATGCTGCGCGGGATGGTATCGAAAGGGATCAGGCGCTCTGTGCCCTGCTCATCACCGTAGAGCGTGAAGGTAATCCCGGCGCGATGAAATAACAGATCGGCCTCACGTCGCCGTTGTGCCAAGAGCTCGTCAGGCGTCTCGGCCAGCCAACGGGCAAACTCCCGATAATGCGGGCGGACCTGGCCGCCGGCATCGTACATCTCATCAAAATAGGTGCGGATCATGCCGTACTCCTTGTCACCCGGACATCTAGGCTTCGCAAGGCCCGTGCCATCGGCAGAAACGCTTTGTTATCAATCAGTTGGATAATGACGCCGTTTGAACCGCACCAATCCTGTGCAGCAAACGCCCCAAGCTGATCGCCCCCGCTTCATTGCAAGGCGACGTTGTCGCCTATCACCAGCATAGTCAGAGTTGATTTCACTGCCCCGTCAGCCGTGCGGATAATCCGCGCATCCGCTGCAAAACCTGAACGAACTTCCCTTTAGCCGCCTGCTCAGGCGGTTTTTTTTGCGCCGGATTCTTGTTTCAGGGTTTTGCCGAGGGGGCTTTTCTGAGCGCCACAAACGAAAACGGCCAACCCTAAGGCCAGCCGTTGCTGAGCGTTGTCACTGTTCATAAGGTTATGCGAGTAGCCCTCGTACCTCCTGCTTGACGCCCCATCCTTCGATGATGCCGCCCAGAGGCTCGACCACCGCCTCGAAATCCTGCTCGAAATCGCCGATATCATCGTAGGTGGCGTACATGACTTTGCTCAGTTCCAGTGCCCATGCGCCGTCATCGCGCACACTGATCTGTGCGTTCAAGGATTCACCCTTGTATTGCCCTGCCGCCCTGCGTGCCCGCTCCTCGTCCGGGAAAATGGCGTAGAACTCGATGGGATGGAATCGTGAAAAGTCGAAACCGCCTTCTTTCATGCGGCGCAGTACGCTGCTGCTGATGTCCTCTTGATAGGCTGTGCTCATGAAACGTCCCCCTCATATTGATGGATAGACTTTCCGTATTCCCGGCGCTCGCAACCGATTGGTGCGAGCGATGCGGCAACAACATTGCCGGTGGGAAGCAAGCATGTAGCTGACAAGACCAGACCTTAGCGATCCGTTCGCTGATCTCGATTGCAGAGTAGCCCCAAGACAGAGGCGCTGCCAAGGCCTGGATAGGATTGAGACAGGAGATATTCAGATTGGCGTGATGCCGAGGATTTGTATGCTGTTCTGGGTCTTGAGACTTTTGACGCTCGCATCAGCGGTACGCCCTTCCAGATCATTCAGATCCAGTTTGGCGGCGACAGGAAGGAGCCGGTCCTTGATGAGTTTGGCGGCTTGCTCGTTGTCCGGGCATTCCTCGCACTCGAAGACTTCATCGACTGTTTCACCGTGATCATCCACGAAAGTGATTTTCCACTTTTGCATCAGTGCCTCCTCGAACAAACCCGCAAATGGGCTTACAACCATCTGGACTTTTGGCCTGACTGATCGTTCCCACGGATTACCGCCCGCAGCATGAAAAACACGGTCCCTGTAGGAGCTGGCTTGCTAGCGATGCAGACGCTGCGGCTTGTCTGACACACCGCGTCGATCCAATCGCTAGCAAGCCAGCTCCTACAGGGGGGTGCATACAACTTGAGTTTAGTCGTTGCTTGGCTTGTTCACCGCTTGCAGCACGTATTGCGGCAAGGCGAAGGCGCCGATGTGGATTTCCGGGTTGTAGTAGCGGGTGATGATGCCGCTGCCGGCGAAGCGCTGTTGCAAGGTTTCACGGGACAACTTGCGATAGGCGGTGTTGGTCGCGCCCCAGGCAAAAGTCATCGAGCCACCGATGTAGGTGGGTACGGCGGCCTGATAGAAGTGCCAGTCCGGGAACAGGCTGCGCAGGCGACCTGCAGTGGTTTTGACTTCTTCGATCTGCATGAACGGGGTGCCGTTCTGGGTCACGAGGATGCCGCCTTCGTTCAGGCAGCGACGGCAGGCCTGGTAGAAGTTTTCCGAGAACAGCACTTCACCCGGACCGATCGGGTCGGTGGAGTCGGAAATGATCACGTCGAATTTTTCAGTGGTGGTGGCGACGAAACGCATGCCGTCGTCGATCACCAGGTTCAGGCGTGGATCATCGAACGCACCCTTGGAGTGGTTCGGCAGGAATTCCTTGCACATCTCGACCACGGTGCCGTCGATCTCGACCATGGTGATGTGCTCGACGCTGCGGTGCTTGGCCACTTCACGCAACATGCCGCCGTCGCCGCCACCGATGATCAGCACGCGCTTGGCGGTGCCGTGCGCCAGGATCGGCACGTGGGTGAGCATCTCGTGGTAGATGAATTCGTCGGCTTCGGTGGTCTGGATCACGCCGTCCAGCGCCATGACCCGGCCCATGCGCGGGTTTTCGAAAATCACCAGGTGCTGGTGTTCGGTGCGCACTTCGTGCAGCAGTTTTTCCATGCGAAAACGCTGGCCGTAGCCTTCGTAGAGGGTTTCCAGGTAGTCGCTGGTGGTGATGTTGCTCATGGGAAGTGCTCCGATGAATGCGGTGGCAACGGACGGTTACCCGCCCATGATGGCCAATCGAGCGGCTCGATTGACCGGGAAAGGCGCGCATTCTACGTTGCGGAAGATGACAGGTCGAACGTCACTTGATGAGTCGACACAATCCTTGTGGGAGCTAGCCTGCTAGCGATAGCGGAGTGTCAGTCAGTAAAGTTGTGGCTGACACTCCGCTATCGCTAACAGGCTAGCTCCCACAGGGGAAAAGTGATGGCTTTGGGTGCGTGTTCAGACCCGGACGTTGCCCCGTGGCCCGGCGATGGCCCAGATGATCAGGCCCAGGACCGGCAGCAGCAGGATCAGCAGCACCCAGACGATTTTCATCCCTGTGTCGGCGCCACTTTTGAGCACGTTGATGATTGCCCAGATATCCAGGGCAAGAATGATCAGGCCAATCAGACCGTTGAACGTGGAACCCATGATGTCGCTCCCTAAGAGTGGTATGCACTCTTAGGATAGCCGGGCCTTGCGAGGGTTCCGCTTTTTAAACGTGGACCGCAATTTTCAGGGCTTCGAGCGATGGCGCGGCGGTGATACCCACCTTGGCGCACAACTCGAGCACGCGCGGCAGGTCGTTGCCGTAGACCAGCACCACTTGCAGTTCGTCGTCGAGCAGCTGGCTGAAGTTCATCAGCGTGTAACCGCCGTTTTCCTTGCTCATGCTGCCCATCTGCACCTGAATCCGATTGAGCGCGGTCAGGGCTTCGGTCTTGGCCAGTTGCTTGGGTTTGATGTTGAAATCAACGCCCGGGCCGAACGAGGCGACGATCTGGGCGAACAGGTCTACGTAAGTGTCGGCCTGGAACAGCACGGTTTCCGGCAGGCTGCCGACAACGACCCACTCGCCCAGTGGAATCGGGAAGGAGTCGTCGTAGTTGATATCCGGATTGGCCGTCAGAAATGCCTCGGGGTCGGCGTAGGCCTGAGCCGCTTCATCAGCGACTTTCAGGATTTCGTCATCGCTCATGCACCCGGAGCTGATTTTAGTGATGAGTTCGACGAGTGCGGCTTTCATGGGGCGGATCCTGTAGCGAGTGAATTTTAAGGGCGCGAAGGATAGCGCATCCAGCGTGAAATGCGGACCTGTGGCGAGCGCTTCCTGTGGCGAGGGAGCTTGCTCCCGCTGGGGCGCGAAGCGGCCCTCTATATCAGGCGATACGATCTTTCAGGAAGACCGCACTCGCTGGTTTGGGGCTGCTTCGCAGCCCAGCGGGAGCAAGCTCCCTCGCCACAAATGCGCGTTCTCAGCCGAGCAGTTTTTGCAGTTGCGCAGTGGTGTCTACGGCACCGAGGGTTTTCGCAGCATCCAGCGCAGTAACGCCATTGGCATCCTTGGCTTTCGGATCGGCACCTTTGCTGATCAGGTAATCGACAATTTCGACGCGGTTGAACATCGCCGCCATCATCAGCGCCGTACGACCATCGAAAGACGAGCCTTCCACTTGCGCCCCCCCTTCAACCAACGCCTTGACCACCGCCAGGTCGCCCTTGAACGCGGCGCCGGCAATCGGGCTCTGGCCGTTGTCGTTGCGGATTTCCGGGTCGGCCTTGTGTTCCAGCAGCACTTTTACCGTCTCCACATGACCGTGGTAGGCGGCGAGCATCAGCAAAGTGTCGCCCTTGTGGTTACGCAGGTTCGGCGGCAGGCCTTTGGTCAGCAACGCAGCCATCATGGCCGCATCGCCCTCGCGCGCTTTGTTGAATACCTGTTCGGCAAATTCAGCGGCTTCTTCGGGGGTCATCTGGCGGCTTTGGTCTGACATCGGGAACTCCACTTTCTGTCATTCGGGAAAGCCGACAGTTTCCCGAGCAGCCCCGAGGCTGTCACTTCTTTTTTCTCAAGAGTCGCCATAGCGACATTCAATAGCGCGGCTTTCAATAACGAAAAGCGCCGCCGTGAATATCCGCCAGCAACTGCGGAGTGACTTGCACGTAAGTCTGGGTGCCGGGCAGCCAGGCGTAGATCGGATCATCGCCGGTTTTGCCGGGGTCGAAGGCTTCGTCCTTGAGCCGGGTCTTCTGATATTTGAAGGTCCCGGTGGTTTCCATTTTCACTTTCACCCGCAGGAAAAGCGGCACCGCGTACGCCGGCATTTGCTGGCGGGCAAAGTCCAGCAGTTCGCTGAAGTCCAGCGTCGCCAGGGATTCCGCCGGTGTGATCGCGGCCATGCCGGCGCGCCCGTTGGTGTTCTGGATTTCGACGCCGTACGCCACGGCTTCAGAAATATTCGGGTGTTGCAGCAGAATGTTCTCGACCTCGGTGGTCGAGACGTTTTCACCCTTCCAGCGGTAAGTGTCACCCAACCGATCAACAAACTGGGCATGGCCGAAACCAATATTGCGCAGCAGATCGCCCGTGTTGAAGTAACGGTCGCCCTTGGTGAACACGTCGTGGAGCACGACTTTTTCGGTCTTCTGCGGATCGGTGTAACCGTCCAGTGGCGCCTTGTCGTCGATTCTCGCCAGCAACAGACCCTGCTCGCCTTTGGCGACTTTGCGCATGAAACCTTTGGCATTACGCATCGGCAAGCCGCTGTCATGGTCGTAGGCCACCAGCTCCCAGGCCATCAGGGAAAAACCAATGGTGTTGTCGAAGTTGAGGATGTTAGTGAAGCCGATGTTGCCGTCGCTGGCGGCGTACAGCTCGCAAATGTGATCAACCGCAAAGCGCGTCTTGAACTCGCGCCATGCGCCGGGACGCAGGCCATTGCCGATCATCTTGGTCACGCGGTGTTTGCTATCGTCGGCAGTGGGCGGCTGATCCACCAGGTAGCGGCATAACTCACCGACGTAGCCGAGGGTGGTCGCCTGGTATTTGCGCACGTCATTCCAGAACTGGCTGGCGCTGAACTTGCGGCGGATGGCAAATCCTGCGGCGCCGCTGATCGCCGAGCCCCAACAGACGCAGAGCCCGGTGGCATGGTAGAGCGGCAAGGTGCAATAGACGACGTCCTGCGGCTGCATGTTCAGGGCGATCTGGCCGAAACTCGCCGAGCTGCGCATCCAGCGACCGTGTTTGAAAACACCCGCCTTGGGCAATCCGGTGGTGCCTGAGGTGTAGATATAGAAACAAGGATCGTCGAAAAAAACCTGCTGGCTGCTGGCCGGATTCTCACTGGACGCTTGGGCGCTGGCGCTCATCAGGTTGATGAAACCGTCGGGCGCATTGCCGGGACGACGGTAGGTGTCTTGATCGGCGACGAACCAGGTGCGTTTCGGCTCGATCGATACCCGCTCGCGGACTCCGTTGAAGGCCGGGGCTAATTCTTCGCCAACAATGATCGCCGCAGGTGCCACAAGATTCAGGCTGTGGGCCAGGGTGTCGCGGGTTTGCGAGGTATTGAGCAAGGCGCTGATCGCGCCGACCTTGGCCACTGCCAATATCGTCACCAGCAATTCCGGACGGTTCTCAAGAAACACCGCCACCACATCACCCTTGCGGATGCCTTCGGCGATCAGGTGATGAGCGATGCGATTGGCCCACTGGTTGACCTGTGAATAACTCAGCACGACGTCACCCTGCAGCAACGCGGGGCCATCGGGATTGCGCAAGGTCGCTTGTTCGAAGGTCCAGCCGAGGCCACACGCTTGGGTCGGGTCCTTGACGTTGGCGACTTTCATGCCCTTCACCACGCGAGGAATGGCTTTGGCAATGGAAGGCAGTTTGCGGAGCATCATGCCCCAGGTGATCGTGTCGCTCATGCTTGCTCCCGTTCGATCTTTTTATTGTCGGGCGGCGGTCTATGAGTCCGAAAATACGTCAGCGGTTCTTGAGCTGTACACGCGGTTTTTGAAATGATTTGTATCCGCGCCCCGAGCATTCGAGATCGCGATCCTCAGCGGGTGTGGTTGGTTCCATCGAATATTGTCCGATCTCGCAAAATGCAGGATGCACGATGGCCATTCATGCAGATTGCACGAAAGCAAAAAAACACTGCAAATATAACTTATTGATTTATAACGACTTTAAAAATATCAGGTGCTGGCACAATCACTGCAACTACCTCTCCATGCTTGCCAATCAAGTGCAAACGGAGCTGATAGACATGAGCCTGATCCAAGAAAAATTTACCTCCCTGTTCTCCAACTTCGAAGTGAACACCCAGTCACGTCCTGACGGTGGCATTCTGCTGACCCTGCGCAGCACCGAAGGCAAAGTGTTCAAGCGTTCGATTTCGTACCAGCAATTGCATGCCGGCGATCAGCTGTCGTGGGTGATCAGCGCGATTCGCCGTGACCTGGCCGAACAGGCCAGCGAACTGCCGCAGATCTCCATGCTGCAAAGCCAGCAACGGTTTGCCCTGCCGACTTATCATTCGGCGTGAACCTTGCGGTTGTGTAAATAAATACGCTGCAAACAAACAGGCCGTGAGAGCTTTCGCTCCACGGCCTGTTTAGTTTCTGAACCTACACCGATCCCGCCCTTGTAGGAGCGAAGCTTGCTCCGGGCGGCGTTCCGACGAAGGCGGCGTGTCAATCAGCATTAATATCGTCTGACACAACGCCTTCGTCGGAACGCCGCCCGGAGCAAGCTTCGCTCCTACAGGTTATGGGCGTCGTGGCTTAGAAAGTGGAAGGATCAATCCGCGCAAAACTGTCGACAGTCACATGCCCCGCCAACTGCCCGCCCTCTCGGGCCAGCCCGCACGTTGCCATGCCGGCCGCGCGCGCCGCGTCCAGTTCTTCGACGATGTCGGACAGGAACACAATTTGCGCAGCTTCCACCCCAATGGCCTGAGTGATGCGCTCATAAGACTGCGCTTCACGCTTGGGCCCCGACGTGGTGTCGAAGTAGCCGCTGAACAGCGGCGACAAATCCCCCGCCTCCGAGCAGCCGAAGATCAGCTTTTGCGCCTGGATCGAGCCCGAGGAATAAACAAACAGTTTGAAACCGTCCTGATGCCAGCGCTTGAGCGCTTCAACGGCGTCCGGGTAAACGTGGCCTTTCAACTGCCCGGCCTGATAGCCCTGTTCCCAGACCATGCCTTGCAACGCTTTCAACGGCGTGGCCTTACGGTCTTCGGCGATCCAGCCCAGCAGGATCTCGATCACCCGCTCAACGTCGGCGTCCGGCTCGTTGCTGTCCCGGCGCACGGCGGCCAGTTGCTCGGCCACATCCACGCGCTCGGCGTGCTGGCGAACGAAGTCCGGCAGGTGTTTGGCGGCGTACGGAAACAGCACGTCGAACACAAAACTCACCGCGCTGGTGGTGCCTTCGATGTCGGTGAGAATCACTTTGATCGGCATCGGCTCAATCCTCAAGACGCGGGAAGCGGCTGGCGATGTCTTCGCCGGTGAAGTTGGCCACCCAGCCTTCAGGGTTGTTGAACAGACGGATCGCGACGAAATGCGGATGCTCGCCCATGTCAAACCAGTGCGGCGTGCCGGCCGGCACCGAGATCAGGTCGTTCTTCTCGCACAGCACGGCGTAGACGTAATCGTCGATGTGCAGGGTGAACAGCCCACGGCCCGCGACGAAAAATCGTACTTCGTCTTCGCCATGCCGGTGTTCATCGAGGAATTTGGCGCGCAGTTCGGCTTTTTGCGGGTGGTCGCTGTTGAGGCTGATCACGTCGACGGTGACGTAACCGCGTTCGGTCATCAGCTTGTCGATCTGCTCCTGGTAAGCGGCGATCACTTCTTCCTGACTGGCGCCGGGCTGGATTTTCGCCGTGGCTTGCCAGCGGTCGAAACGCACACCCTGCTCGGCCAGGGTCGAGGCGATGTCTTCGAAATGGGTCAGCACCTTGTTCGGGATGTCAGGGCTTGAGACGTGGTAAACGGACAGGCTGCTCATCAGGGCAACTCCTTAACGGTTCAGCTTCTATGGTTCAAGAGTAAGCGCATCTTCAACTCGCACTCGAACAAAAATTCAAACGCCTCAATCTGCCGCAGTGCGTCGCTCATGCGCGCGCCCCAGGTGTAGAGGCCGTGGCCGCGAATCAGGTAGCCGACGCAATCGGGGTGGGCTTCAAGCCAAGGCTGCACCTTGGCGGCGAGACGCGCAATGTCCTGATCGTTGTCGAAAATCGGCACGCGCACCCGGGACTCGTGGGTCGAGACGCCACTGAAGGCTTTTTGCAGTTCGTAGTCTTCGAACTCGATGAACGCTTCGGGCGCCAGGCGCGACAGCACCGTGGCATTCACCGAATGAGTGTGCAGCACCGCGCCGATCTCCGGGCGCCAGCTGTAGAGCTGGGTGTGCAGCAGGGTTTCGGCGGACGGTTTTTTGCCCGGCTCCAGGCTGTTGCCCGACAAGTCGGTGGCCAGCACATCATCGAGACCCAACTGGCCTTTGTGCTTGCCGGACACGGTCAGCAGCGCTTCGGTCGGCGACAGGCGTGTCGAGTAGTTGCTGCTGGTGGCCGGCGACCAGCCACGGCCATACAAAAAACGCCCGGCGTCGATGATTTCCTGGGCGAGGTGTTCACGGGTGAGGCTCATGGCCTGTCCTCTTGCATACGTGTGGCAATGATAACGGCAGCCCCCAGGGCTGCGAGGCTTGCAATACTAAAGGTGAACGTGGCGCCGAGCGCGTTCCAGCTATAGCCGGAATACAAAGCGCCCAATGCGCCGCCGGTGCCGGCCAGCGCGGCATAAAGCGCCTGGCCCTGCCCTTGCTGACGTGCACCGAAGCTACGTTGCACGAATTGGATGGCAGCGGCGTGAAAGCTGCCGAACGTTGCGGCGTGCAGCACTTGGGCAAACAGCAGCACCCAAAGGAATTCGGCCAACGAACCCAGCAGCAACCAGCGCACGGCCGCCAGCAGGAAACTCGCCAGCAGCACCCGACGCACCGAGAAGCGTGCGAGGATTTTGCTCATGGCCAGGAACATCAGGACTTCGGCGACTACGCCGACCGCCCAGAGCATTCCGATCACGCCTCGACTGTAACCGAGCCGCTCAAGGTGCAGCGTCAAGAAGGTGTAATAAGGCCCGTGGCTCACTTGCATCAGCGCCACGCAGCCGTAAAACGCCAGCACACCGGGATTGCGCAATTGCCTGAGAAATCCGTCTCCGGCAATTCGCTCGCCCTGAACCGGTTGAGCGTTGGGCACCCACAGGCTACTGACGACAATGCCGGCCATGATCAGCACCAGCGCCACCGGATAAATGTCGAGGCTCAGCCATTCGAACATCCGGCCGAGCGCGACCACGGTGATGATGAAACCGATGGAACCCCAGAGGCGGATCTGACTGTAGCGCGACGTCTGCCCTTTCAAGTGCGCCAGGGTGATGACTTCGAACTGCGGCAACACCGCGTGCCAGAAGAACGCATGCAGGGCCATGACCATCGCCAGCCAGGCGTAGGTCTTGCTGACGAAGATCAGCGAAAACGTCAGCAGCGTGCAGACCGCGCCGAAGCGCACGATGGCCAGGCGTCGGCCGGTGTAGTCACCGAGCCAGCCCCAGATATTTGGTGCGACGCAGCGCATCAGCATCGGGATCGCCACCAGTTCGCCGATGCGCGCGCTGGAAAAGCCCAGGTGATCGAAGTACAGCGCCAGAAACGGCGCGGTCGAACCGAGCAAGGCGAAATAGAACAGATAGAAACTGGAAAGCCGCCAGTACGGGAGCGCCGCCACGGCCGTCAGGCCGCTGCGGCGTAAAGGTCAGCCATTAAAGCTGACCCAGCACCGGCGTGCTCACGCGCACGTCGGCATTTTGCCCGCGATGACGCAACAGGTGATCCATCAGCACGATGGCCATCATCGCTTCGGCGATCGGCGTGGCGCGGATGCCGACACACGGGTCGTGACGGCCCTTGGTGACGACCTCCACCGGGTTGCCATGAATGTCGATGGAACGGCCCGGCGTGGTAATGCTCGATGTTGGCTTGAGGGCCAGGTGCGCAACGATCGGCTGACCGGACGAGATGCCGCCCAAGATTCCGCCGGCGTTGTTGCTGAGGAAGCCTTCCGGGGTCATTTCGTCACGGTGTTCGGTGCCGCGCTGGGCGACGCTGGCGAAACCGGCGCCGATTTCCACGCCTTTGACCGCGTTGATGCTCATTAGCGCATGGGCCAGTTCGGCGTCGAGACGGTCGAAGATCGGCTCACCGAGGCCTGGCATCACGCCTTCGGCGACGACGGTGATCTTCGCGCCGACCGAATCCTGATCACGGCGCAGCTGGTCCATATAGGCTTCCAGCTCCGGCACCTTGTCCGGGTCAGGGCTGAAAAACGCATTCTCTTCCACCGAATCCCAGGTCTTGAACGGGATTTCGATCGGGCCGAGCTGGCTCATGTAGCCGCGAATGACGATGCCTTGGGTGGCCAGGTATTTCTTGGCAATCGCGCCGGCGGCCACACGCATGGCGGTTTCACGGGCGGAGCTGCGTCCGCCGCCGCGGTAATCGCGCTCGCCGTATTTGTGGTGATAGGTGTAGTCGGCGTGGGCCGGGCGGAACAGATCCTTGATCGCCGAGTAGTCCTTGGACTTCTGGTCGGTATTGCGGATCAGCAAGCCGATGGAGCAACCGGTGGTGCGCCCTTCGAACACACCGGAGAGGATTTCGACTTCGTCGGCTTCCTGGCGTTGCGTGGTGTGGCGGCTGGTGCCGGGTTTGCGGCGGTCCAGATCGCGCTGCAGATCCTCCAGGGAAATCTCCAGCCCCGGCGGGCAGCCGTCGACAATGGCGACCAACGCCGGACCATGGCTTTCGCCCGCGGTGGTGACAGTGAACAGCTTGCCGTAGGTATTGCCGGACATGCAGGACGCTCCGTGAAATGAACCTGAATACGTAATGCGCGCCAGTATACGCAGGCTACCCAAGTAGTTCATCCTCGAACCTTATGGGTGCCTGCGAGTCCAACCGGCATCTTTGTGAATGATGGCGTGATGATGCTGCGAGTTCTAGTCTTGAGCCTTACTCTGTTTACCGGCTTTGCCCAGGCCACCGTCCTGCAACGCCCGATCACGTTGGATACCGGCACCGGGGAGCTTTTCGGTTCTTTACTGCTGCCGAAATCCGACAATCCCGTGCCGGTTGTCCTGATCATTTCCGGCTCCGGTCCTACGGATCGTGACGGAAACAACCCCGACGGCGGACGCAACGACAGCCTCAAGCGGCTGGCCTGGGTGCTGGCCAAACACAACATCGCCAGCGTGCGTTATGACAAGCGCGGCGTGGCGGCGAGCCTCGCGGCAACGCCGGACGAGCGCAATCTGTCGGTAGAAGCCTATGTGTCCGACGCTGAGGCCTGGGGCCGCAAGCTGAAAAGCGATCCGCGTTTTGGACAGCTGATCCTCTTGGGCCACAGCGAAGGCGCCTTGATCGCCAGCCTCGCGGCGCCCAGCGTCGATGCCGCTGCAGTTATCTCCATGTCCGGCAGCGCCCGGCCGATCGATGAGGTGTTGCGTCAACAATTGAGCAATCGTCTGCCACCGCCACTGATGCTGCGCAGCAATGAACTGCTCGACAGCCTCAAGGCCGGCCACACCGACGACAACGTGCCGCCGCAGTTGCAGGTGATCTTCCGCCCGAGCGTGCAGCCGTATCTGATTTCGCTGTTCCGCCAGGACCCGGCAGCGGCGTTCGCCAAATTGAAGATGCCGGCGCTGATCATCCAGGGCAGCAACGACATCCAGGTCGGCGTCGGTGACGCCAGGATGCTCAAGGCGGCCAAACCGGACGCCGAACTGGCGCTGATCGAAGGCATGAACCACGTCATGCGCATCGTGCCCAACGACGTCAAACGGCAAATGGCCTCTTACAAGGATCCGCAATTGCCGCTGGCCGCCGAACTTGGCGCGCGAATCCTCGGGTTTATTGACGGACTTCGCGCCAGTTAAGAGGGTTTTACCCTCCAGTCCTGAAAAAAACGGCCGATAAGCCTTTGTCGCCAGCGCTATGACTGGCGACAAGCAGAGCTTGGACAGGATCTCGCCGTTATGACTGATACCCAGACTTCACCCGACACGACTGCTGAAAAAGACGCACCGCCAGCGGTCGAGCTGCCGTGGGCGGATGTCCACGTCGAGCACCACAAGATGCTCCGTCTGGCGCCGCTGCAAACCGACCGCAATACCGGTGGACGGCCATTGCGCTTTGTCGAATTCGGTTACGCCGATCGCAACAGCAAGGAACACAGCCTGATGCGCATGAGCATCAAGTTGCCGGGCCAGCGCGTGCGCAAAGAGCAGAATCATCTGGACGTGTGGGTCAATCACACCACCAAACGTGTGCATTTCGAGCCCGAAAGCGGCTTGCAGATTGAACCGATGAACCGTGGCATCGGCCGGTTCATGGCCGCTCAAGGGATCACCTGGGCGAAAAAGCGCTGGCCCGGCTACACCGTCGACGGCACGGATCTGAACAATAAAGATGCGTTGAACGAAGACACGCGCCTGCGTCGCGATCACTTTCTGAAGGTGCATGGTTTTGAGGTGGTCTACGCCGACGCCCAGCATTTGAAAGGCAGCGTCAAAGAAGTAAAGGTCGAAGACCTGGTGGGTGACTGGAACACCGAAAAGCTGCAACTGGTGGAAATCCTTGAAGCCGCGCAGATGCTTCAGCAGGCCGAGCAGAATCTGGCCGAGCAGGAAGTGAAGCTGAAGAAACACGAAGAGAAGGTCAGCAAGTACAAGCGTGAAGACGCCGGGCTGCGTTTTGCCATTACGTGTCTGGTGGCGTTTGCGGTGTTCCAGGCGGGGCTGTTGATCTGGATTGCTACGCACCGGTAAAGCGTGGGTAACAACTTACTGTGGCGAGGGAGCTTGCTCCCGTTGGGCTGCGAAGCAGCCCTCAAATCAGACACCACGATCTTCCAGTTAACCCGCGTCGCCTGTTTTGCGACCGCTTCGCGCTCGAACGGGAGCAAGCTCCCTCGCCACAATGATCGGGGTTAAACGCGGGAAGCGAACAGTGCCTGATGATCGCGGCACTGCTCCGCGCTCAGCATGAACACACCATGCCCGCCGCGCTCGAAATCGAGCCAGGCGAAGTCGACTTCCGGGTACAGCGACTCGACGTGAACCTGGCTGTTGCCCACTTCAACTATCAGCAAGCCCTTCTCGGTCAAATGATCCGCCGCTTCGGCGAGCATCCGTCGCACCAGGTTCAAACCATCATCACCGCAGGCCAGGCCCAGTTCAGGTTCGTGCTGATATTCGTCCGGCATGTCGGCGAAATCTTCCGCATCGACGTAAGGCGGGTTCGACACGATCAGGTCGAAACGCTGACCCGGCAGACCACCAAACCCATCACCCTGAACGGTGTAGACCCGCTCATCGACGCCATGGCGCTCGATGTTCTGGTTGGCCACTTCCAGCGCTTCGAACGACAGATCCGCCAGTACCACTTCGGCGTTCTGGAACTCGTAGGCACAGGCGATACCGATGCAACCGGAACCGGTGCACAGGTCGAGAATCCGCGCAGGTTCGGCGCCCAACCACGGCTCAAAACGTTTTTCGATCAGCTCGCCAATCGGTGAACGCGGGATCAGCACGCGCTCGTCGACGATGAACGACATGCCGCAAAACCACGCTTCGCCCAGCAGGTAAGCGGTGGGAATGCGTTCTTCGATGCGACGCTTGAGCATGCGCTGCAGGTTGACCAACTCGTCGTCTTCAAGATTGCAGTCGAGGTAGCTGTCGGCGATTTCCCACGGCAAGTGCAAGGCACCCAGCACCAGTTGACGGGCTTCGTCCCAGGCGTTGTCGGTCCCATGGCCGAAAAACAGATCCTCCCCATGGAAGCGGCTGACGGCCCAACGGATATGGTCACGCAGGGTACGAAGGCGGGAAGTGATCACGGGGGTAGACTCCAGAAAAAACGACTGGCGATTCTAACAGCCAAAACGCGCCACGACGACGCAGGAAAACAGCGGATCAGATGTAGGACATATCCATTTTTGCTGTTGGCTATTGAACAAAACCTGCATCTTGACAAGGCTGCACGCCAACAACGACGGCGCCTACGATAGTAGCGATTCACAGAACCGCTCAGCCAGAGGACAATGTCGCAAAAGCCCCACTCCAAGGAGCCCCAGAATGTCCGTTCCAAAAACGATGTTTCAACTCAGCGGCCGCGGTTACGCAGCAGCCAATCTGGGTCATGCGACCCTTGTCATCATCGATGCCCAGAAAGAATACCTCAGCGGCCCGCTGGCCCTGAGCGGCATGGATGCTGCCATCGCGAACATCAAGCAACTGGTGGCCGCTGCCCGTGCAGCCGGTCGTCCGATCGTGCATGTGCGTCATCTCGGCACTGTCGGCGGGCTGTTCGATCCACAGGGTGAACGCGGTGAGTTTATCCCGGGACTGGAGCCACAAACGGACGAAACCATCATCGGCAAACTGCTGCCGAGCGCGTTTCACGGCACCCAATTGTACGATCGGCTGCAAGAACTCGGCTCCCTGGACCTGATCGTGTGCGGTTTCATGAGCCACTCCAGCGTCAGCACTACCGTGCGTGCAGCGAAGAACCTGGGCTTTCGCTGCACCCTGGTCGAAGACGCCTGCGCGACTCGCGATTTGCCCTATAAGGGTGGCGTACTGACTGCCGAGCACGTTCAACAGACAGAAATGGCGATCATGGCGGACAACTTCGCCACCCTCGCGCTCACTCACGAACTGATCTGATTGGCCTCGAAGAGCGGTCAATACCGCCGCTCATCCGCAAAAGCCTCTCATATGCTGCAATTGACTTAGCCTCAGGAACAACCCGGACAACTCCCGGTCGAAGGGCCGATACCCATTGAGGAAGGTCGGAATGAAGTTATCCGATGGTTTTGATGCACGCCGCTTGCGGCCCAAGGGCCAACGCAATTGGCGTTTTCGATTCGGCGCAGCCTTTGCTGCCTTGCTGGCGACGTGCGGTGTGTTGCTGGCAATGGCCGGCGCCGCCAGTCTGCTCGGCCGTCCCCCGGCGCTGGGCGAGTTGAATGCCAGCCCGCTGGGCTCGGCGATCATTCTGGCGGTTGGCCTGTTCGTGCTTTATATCGGTGTGTGGTTGTGGCGTCGCTGCCGTCGCCGTTCGCGCCAGTCGCGAGAGCTGAACATGTCCCCGCACCTGATGAAAAAACACGATTGAATTAAAGGCCCGGCATTTTGGCGGGCCTCAATTGTTATGGATAGCGCCTCGACTTGGGTAAACTGGCCGCCCTTCGCGGAGGCTGACATGCAAGACGACGATTTTTCCCTGTTCAAAAGTGCGATCCAAGGCGTCAAGCCGATCAAGCACGATCGCGCCGAAACCGGTAAACCCAAGGCCGACCGCGCGCAAATCGCCAAGCTGCGCCAAGCCGCGACCGTTCGCACCGATGCCACTACCGTTGATGGTCTGTCCGATCAGTTCGTCATCGACGTCGGTCCGGAAGACGAGTTGATGTGGGCCCGTGACGGTGTTCAGGAAAGCCAGATACGCAAGCTCAAGATCGGACAGATTCCGTTCGAAGGCAGCCTCGACCTGCATGGTATGACCGTGGAAAAAGCCCGGGAAACACTTTGGGCGTTTCTGGCCGAAGCGACCAAATTCGAAATCCGCTGCGTGCGCGTCACTCACGGCAAAGCCGTGCGTCTGGACGGCAAGCGGCCGATGATCAAAAGCCACGTCAACACGTGGTTGCGTCAACACTCACAGGTACTCGGCTTTACTTCGTGCCAACCGAAACACGGCGGTGCCGGCGCGGTTTATGTGATGCTCAAACGAACCATGATGGAAGGTCGCGACGAGTAAAGCTGTCGCTTCACGCTTGCAGCGCCGTGTTTGCCACCGTACCCTTGCCCTTTGCGAAAATCCCCACAGGTAGTTTCATGTCCCTGGAACAGAATTACACCGCGATTCTCGGCCAATTGGGCGAGGACGTCTCCCGCGAGGGCCTGCTCGACACGCCAAAGCGTGCCGCCAAAGCCATGCAGTACCTCTGCCGCGGCTATGAACAGACACTGGAAGAAGTCACCAACGGTGCCTTGTTCAGCTCCGACAACAGCGAAATGGTGCTGGTCAAGGACATCGAGCTCTACTCGTTGTGCGAACACCACCTGCTGCCGTTTATCGGCAAGGCGCACGTCGCGTACATCCCGAGCGGCAAAGTGTTGGGCCTGTCGAAAGTCGCGCGGATCGTCGATATGTACGCTCGCCGCCTGCAGATCCAGGAAAACCTCAGCCGCCAGATCGCCGATGCGGTCCAGCAAGTCACCGGCGCCCTGGGCGTTGCGGTGGTGATCGAGGCCAAGCACATGTGCATGATGATGCGCGGTGTGGAGAAACAGAATTCGTCGATGATCACGTCGGTGATGCTGGGTGAGTTTCGCGAAAACGCGGCAACTCGCAGCGAGTTTCTCAGCCTGATCAAGTAATTTGTTACACGAAGAAAACCGGCATTCATCGCCGGTTTTTTTTCGCCTGTGAAAAATCAGGTAAGCTGCGCGCCTTCCGTTCGCCCTGTGAGGCTTATTCCGTGTTCGTAAAAGCGCTTCGTGTCGGCCTTGGCCAACTGATCATCTTCATCGACTTCATCACCCGCCCTGGCAAGAAGCAGCGCCCTGCTGCCGCCCAGGCTCAGGTTGAAACGGCCGCCAAGGACCTGACGCTGTATCAGTTCCACGCCTGCCCGTTCTGCGTGAAAACCCGCCGCACCCTGCGTCGCCTGAATGTGCCGGTGGCGTTGCGCGATGCGAAGAACAACGAACAGGATCGCCAGACCCTGCTGGAGCAAGGCGGCAAGATCAAGGTGCCGTGCCTGCGCATTGAAGAGAATGGGCAGACCACCTGGATGTATGAGTCCAAGGTGATTATTGATTATCTGGATAAGCGGTTCGCTGCGGCCTGATTCATTTGGGTTGTTTGATCTGCCGCCATCGCGAGCAGGCTCGCTCCCACAGGTTTTGTAAACACCTCAACCCCTGTGGGAGCGAGCCTGCTCGCGATGAGGCCAATACCAACACCGCAAATCTCGAACAAAAAACCGGCCGATCGCCGGTTTTTTTTTCGCCCGCACACCGGCGATAGCGCCCTCGCGAAAGCATCTCTCTCGGCGATATATCCCTATTGCCAAACTTTTCGTCTACAAAATCAAAAACATTATTTGCTTTATTTGTATACAAAAGCATAATCCACTTCGTGCGAGTTCCTGACCAACCGGTCAACAAATTCGCAAGTGCCTCAAAGGGCCGCTGCCACCCTCATGGGTCCGGCCCTGGAAATAACAATAAAACTCTTGAGGAGTATTCGCTGTGGAAAGCCGCAAATCCGAAGCCCCGACGCTGGAACTCTCGCCGCCGTTACGCAATGGCCTGCTTGAGCGCATCTTCAAACTCAGCTTGCATGGCACCACGGTGAAGACCGAGCTGATTGCCGGTCTGACAACCTTCATCACCATGGCCTACATCATCTTCGTCAACCCCAACATCATGGCCGACGCCGGGATCGATCACGGTGCCGCGTTCGTCGCGACCTGCATCGCTGCGGCCCTGGGTTGCCTGTTGATGGGCCTTTACGCGAACTGGCCGGTCGGCCTGGCGCCGGGGATGGGCTTGAACGCGTTCTTCACCTACACCGTGGTCGGCACCATGGGCTACAACTGGGAAACCGCCCTTGGCGCGGTGTTTGTTTCCGGTGTGTTGTTTATGTTCCTGACCTTTTCGCGGATTCGCGAATGGCTGCTCAACAGCATTCCTGTGAGTTTGCGTTATGCCATGGGCGCTGGCGTGGGTCTGTTTCTAGGGTTGATAGGCCTCAAAACCGCGGGCATCGTCGTCGATAGCCCGGCCACCCTGATCAAGCTCGGCTCCCTGCGCGAGCCCGGTCCGCTGCTGGCCGCCATCTGCTTTTTGATGATCGCCGTGCTCAGTTACCACAAAGTGTTTGGTGCGATTCTCATCAGCATCATCACCGTGACCCTCGCGGGCTGGGGCCTGGGCCTTGTCCACTACGAAGGCATCATGTCAGCCCCGCCTAGTCTGGCGCCCACCTGGATGGCCATGAACGTCGCCGGCGTGTTCAACGTCAGCATGATCAGCGTGGTACTGGCCTTCCTCTTTGTGCACATGTTCGACACCGCCGGCACCCTGATGGGCGTCGCCCAGCGCGCCAACCTGGTGAACGCTGACGGCCGGATCGAAAACCTCTCCCGCGCCATGAAAGCCGACAGTGCTTCCAGCGTGTTTGGTGCGGTGGTCGGCGTTCCTCCAGTAACGAGTTACGTGGAAAGTGCCGCTGGCGTAGCGGCGGGTGGTCGGACTGGTCTTACCGCCGTGACCGTAGGTGTGCTATTTATTGCCGCCATGTTCTTCGCCCCGCTGGCCGGCATGATTCCCGCTTACGCCACCGCCGGTGCACTGATTTATGTGGCAATGCTGATGATGGGTGGCATGGCGCACATCGAGTGGGACGAAGCGACCGACAGCATTCCGGCAATCGTTACCGCGATCATGATGCCGCTGACCTTCTCGGTCGCCGATGGCATCGCGCTGGGCTTTATCACTTACGTGGTGCTGAAGGCCTTCACCGGTAAGCACAAGGAAATTTCCGTCAGTCTGTGGGTGCTGTGCGCGATCTTCATCGCCAAGTTTATTTTCTTGTAAGCCGTCTACGTTTCAAAAACAGTGTTTCAAAACAGCCTCACCCCGCCGGGTGGGGCTTTTGCACAAATGGAGGAAAGTGATGAGTCTAGAAACCTGGCTGCTGTTCAGCGGCGCTGCGCTGGTGGTGATCCTGATCCCGGGGCCCCTGTCTTTGCTGATGATCAGCAACAGCCTGAATTACGGTTTACGCCGTTCTTACCCGGCGTTCCTGGGTGGCGTGATTGCCTCGATCTGCTTGCTCAGTGCCTCGGCGCTGGGTCTGGGCGCGCTGCTGCTGGCGTCGGAACAGCTATTCAGCGCACTGAAAATCGTCGGCGCTCTGTATCTGTTCTACCTCGCCTGGCAGAGCTGGCAGCAATCGCGTCAGCCATCGGTGGGTGCAGAAGTGCCCCAGGCGGCGCCGGTGCCGCGCTTTCGTGCACTGTTCGGGCGTGCGTTCGCCCTGGGCGCAAGCAACCCGAAGGACATTCTCTTCTTCGCTGCTTTCCTGCCGCAGTTTCTGAATGCCGAGCAACCGTTCCTGACGCAGTTGCTGGTCATGATTGCGACCTGGACCGTGCTGGATCTGCTGTGCAAGTTGGCTTATGGGCTGGGTGCTCATGGCGCGGCGCGGTATCTGCGCAGTGGCAAGGGGCAAAGTTGGTTTAACCGGGTAAGCGCAGGACTCTTCAGCGGGGCCGGCGCAGCCTCTTTATTAAGCAATCACTAATAGTGACCTTGTTAACTGCCTAAGCTTGATTTCAATAAGACTTTATTTAAATCACTGCACTAAGAGTTGTTGCCAAGGAAGGCCACAATTCAACCCCGCCCCGCAACAACCCGCAACAACACAAAACACGCGATATAAATATATATATTTGTCTTTCCAGAACTCCCCCTAACATGGCGCTGCGACTACGCACACAACGCCTGGACAAGGAAGTTTTAATGGCAATCGTATTCCAATCGGAATTGCCGAGAGAAACGAGATCAGAACAAAGCCATCGCCTGCACCGGAACTTGCCGACGCCTCATTAGTTGCACAGGTGGGCAATAACGCACTGCAAACACTCGCGACCACCAACCAGCAAAACATGTTGAGTCGCTGTTAGACGGGGTTCAAACAGCCCCGTCAGGATGGCAATCCATTTTTATTAACAGAGAACGTCGATACCGGTCATTTCCATCTACCGGCATCGCCTTGACGTTACAAATAAATAAAACTATTCAGGGACATAACTCATGGCAGACCGCCAAAAAGAAATTCAACCTCCAATGCACCTGACACTTCGGCGACGCTGCCAAGGTCTTCATCAGGAGATAACCGGGTACTGGGTGACCATGCAATCACAGTCGGCAGACCTCTGAGGGACGCAGTGCCTGTTTCCGACTCGCATATATCAAGTACTTCACCCGATATCGTTTCTCGTCAGCCTATCGTTGTCACCGACATGCCCGTTAGCACAAGAAGTGCCGAGCTCGCTGCCAATATGATTTCCTGGCCTCGGAACAAGGTCGATCAACTGTTCAAGATCGACGAAACCGGGCTTTTCATGAGTAACCGGCAAGAGCTCTACGCTGATATTGGAGCGCAAGGCATTTTTCAGATCAAAGCAAATGCGAAGGGGGATTACCAGGTTCCCTTCCCTTTCGCGCCAGGGCAAGCAGGGCCAATCCTCCGGAAAATTCCTGGTCAGCCTCAGTGGAGAATAGTCCGGGAGGGTTTGGCACCGGCGGCAATTGCACCGATGAGGAGGCCGGAGACGCTGGAGATCATTCCCCGACATTTAGCCGACAAGCTGTCAACTCCAAACGCAGACGGGATCCGTTACGACAAGCTGAAGAGAACCTATGTCGATCTTGCGGACGGAGGCACTGTCATGGCCCGCAAAAATGCAGACGGGGATTATCAGGCGACCTCGGCAACCGAATTGATCCCTTCGGGCCCGGTACTCGAAAACATTGAAGGGATGACGCTTTGGCAAACAAAAGCTCCCATCAATGTAGCCTCAGGTGATACCCCCCAAATGGCCAGCCATCAGCCGTTACCCGACGCTGAAGAGGCCGGTGACGGCCCGAGCAAGCGCCCTCGTCGGGATGAAAATGTCGATGCGTCCGATGCAGTGCCCCACCCTGATGCTGCCACCTTGAATAGAAACCCTTATTTGTGGGCATCCTGGGGGAAAACAACCAAACCTGACTCGGTGGAATCCGTACAGATTGGTCAGCTCCATTACCACATCGTGCCAAAGGGGCCGCTGGCCGACGGGATACCCATCGTTTTCCTTCAACACCCGGAATTTGCGCCCTCTCGCTTCGATGTATTTGAACGCATGTTGCACGTAGCACCTTCGTTGCAGCCAGTAGCCACTAGCCACCTCGCCAGCACAAACACCCGGAAAATTGACGGAGCTGTTCGTCTCTTTGATAAAACGCTCACGCGCTATGTCGCGGATGCATTCACGGGGTTCACTGAGCCCACATCGCGCGCCGTTGCCAAACGTTTATTTGAGCTTTCCAGTGGATCGGAGGAAATCAACGGCGGCGGATTGGCCACAATGGTGCAGACATTCCGATACTGGGAGGGCAAAGCGACCAGCGGCTTCAAAGGACTCGGCGATCCATTGGATATATTGCCTGTCGCATCCAGCGGTGAAGGCCCGCGAAGGATAGTCCCTTTGCACGCTCCCGATTCCGTGGTGCCCTTGCAGCAGTTGAACTTCAAACCCGAGAGTGCTCCTGCCTGGCAGTTTTATACGGAGGGGCCGAATGAACCGGGCCGCCTGCCGTTGTTGCTCGCTTCGATACTGGGCCACAGCAACTACAAGGTCTACCTTCCTGCAAACGTTGACAACGTCAAGCTCCCCCCGCCAACGCTGGTCTTCAACAGACCCAACCACAACAAGGTTTATTTTCTGAAACTGGGGCGTGTGGAGACTGACGCAATAGAAATCAAGCCACCCCGCGTCCCGGAACTCGCAGATCCTTCGCTGAGAGCGCGAATTGGCGCCGAAGCCCACCAGTTACTGCTTGCCGCTGACGCGCGGGGCGATGTGGTATGGCTGATCGGAGGCGTCCAACACCTGCCCGGTGGAACGCCTTCCGTTTTCATCATCAAGGAACGCTGACAGAGGAACGTGTGCACCTCGCCGTCCGCTCGCGAGGTGCAACCCAACGCACTGGCTCAAACTCGAAGCAAAAAAAAGCCCGCAGTGTGAGCGGGCGAAAGACCAAAGAAGCTATATGCGCAGTCGCTTCCAGGTTGAGGCAGCTGCTTGGGGGATCAGCTGCCGCGGTACGTGGAATAGCTGTACGGCGAAATCAGCAACGGCACATGGTAGTGATCCTGTTCCGCAGAGATGCCGAACCGCAGCACCACCACATCCAGGAACGCAGGTGTAGGCAGCTGAACGCCACGGGCGCGGTAGTAATCGCCCGCATGAAACTGAACCTGATAGACCCCGGAACGGTAGTCATCGCCTTGCAGCAGCGGTGCATCGACACGGCCGTCGCTGTTGGTGATCGCGCTGGCGACCAATTCCAGCTGCGAGCCTTCAACGCGGTACAACTCGACCTTGATCGAGCTGCCCGGGCAACCGTGTGCAGCGTCCAAAACGTGTGTAGTCAAACGTCCCATTGATTCTGCGCGTCTGCCTGCACGGAGCAGTCAGACCTCGCGCCTCCCGAAGTCAGTTGAAAAGGAGACCGCACCGATTCGGAGCACGAAACGCTGCGGCGAGCGATTGATTAAGACACTTTTCAAAAAAATTGTACACAATAAAAACGACATTTTTCCAGCAGGAACCGCCATTCAAGGATTCCCGGCGAATCTGACGCAAAACCACACTACCAGCGGACCTTCCATCTATTAGCTGACCAATTGGGCAGGTTTCTTGCAATAACATGTGAAGATGACAGTTCATCAAAAATGCAAAAATTCAGGCTTACAAAGTGGATATAAAGTTGTATACAATCAGCCCATCGCTGTGACGCCAGCCTGTCTTCCCACTTCCAGGCACGCCACACAATCTGTCAACGAATAAGAAGGAAGACTGCAGTGAGCGCTGACTACCCACGCGACCTGATCGGTTACGGCAGTAACCCTCCTCACCCACACTGGCCGGGCAATGCCCGCATCGCCCTGTCGTTCGTACTCAATTACGAAGAAGGCGGCGAGCGCAACATCCTGCACGGCGATAAAGAATCTGAAGCCTTCCTTTCGGAGATGGTCTCGGCGCAGCCGCTGCAGGGCGAGCGCAACATGAGCATGGAATCCCTTTACGAGTATGGCAGCCGTGCCGGCGTCTGGCGGATTCTGAAGCTGTTCAAGGAATTCGATATTCCACTGACCATCTTCGCCGTCGCCATGGCCGCCCAGCGCCACCCGGACGTGATCCGCGCGATGGTCGATGCCGGCCACGAAATCTGCAGCCACGGCTACCGCTGGATCGACTACCAGTACATGGATGAAGCGCAGGAACGCGAGCACATGCTCGAAGCCATCCGCGTCCTCACCGAAATCACCGGTGAACGCCCGTTGGGCTGGTACACCGGCCGCACTGGCCCGAACACCCGTCGACTGGTGATGGAAGAAGGCGGTTTCCTTTACGACTGCGACACCTACGACGATGACCTGCCCTACTGGGAACCGAACAACCCGACCGGCAAGCCGCACCTGGTGATCCCGTACACGCTGGACACCAACGACATGCGCTTCACCCAGGTCCAGGGTTTCAACAAGGGCGACGACTTCTTCGAATACCTGAAAGATGCGTTCGACGTGCTGTATGCCGAAGGCGCCGAAGCACCGAAAATGCTGTCGATCGGCCTGCACTGCCGTCTGATCGGCCGTCCGGCGCGTCTGGCCTCACTCAAGCGCTTTATCGAATACGCTAAAAGTCATGAACAGGTGTGGTTCAGCCGTCGCGTCGACATCGCTCGCCACTGGCACGAAACCCACCCGTACCAAGGGGCTGCCAAATGAGCACCTTTCAAACCGTTAAACCATCGACCCTGAGCCGCGACGCGTTTGTCGCGGCCTTCGCCGACATCTACGAACATTCGCCATGGGTGGCCGAGAAGGCCTTCGACCTGGGCCAGGACGCCTCGATCGACGAGATCGAAACCCTGCACCAGCGCATGAGCGACATCCTGTTGAGCGCCGATCATGAAAGCCAACTGGCCCTGATCAACGCTCACCCGGACCTGGCCGGCAAAGCCGCCGTCCAGGGTCAACTGACCGAAGCCAGCACCCATGAACAGGCTGGCGCCGGTATTCACCAATGCACGGCCGAAGAGTTTTCTCGCTTCACCGAGCTGAACGACGCCTACAAAGCCAAGTTCAAGTTTCCCTTCATCATGGCGGTAAAAGGCAGCAACCGGCATCAGATCCTCGCGGCGTTCGAAACGCGCATTCACAATTCGGCGGATACCGAATTCAAATGCGCGCTGGCGGAGATCAACAAGATCGCCCTGTTCCGATTACTGACCCTATAGCGAGCTGCCCTTGTGAAAAGCCCCGAGTGTCATTAAAACGCGGAGAGTGCACAGGGCCAGCAAGCATCCCAAGCCAACTAATTAAAGGCAGACAAGAAGAATGAAAGCTTACGCCGTACCTTTCGAGAAGTTCGTCAACCTGGCCGACGCCCGCCTGGGCACCAAAATCATCTCGGTCACCGATGACTGGTTCGCTGATGCCAACCGCCTGTTCCAGCCAACCCCGGCTGTGTGGAAAGAGGGCGTGTTCGATGACAACGGCAAGTGGATGGACGGCTGGGAGTCGCGCCGCAAGCGCTTCGAAGGCTACGACAGCGCCGTGATCCGCCTGGGTGTACCGGGTTCGATCAAAGGCGTGGACATCGACACTTCATTCTTCACCGGCAACTTCCCGCCGTCGGCCTCTCTGGAAGCGTGCTTCCTGGCCTCAGGCGAGCCGGACGAAAATACCCAGTGGACTGAAGTGCTGTCGGCCGTCGAGCTGCAAGGCAACAGCCACCACTACCACGAAATCAACAACGACCAGTCGTTCAGCCACTTGCGCTTCAACATCTATCCGGATGGTGGCGTGGCCCGTCTGCGTGTTTACGGTATTCCGTTCCGCGACTGGTCCGCTGTCGGCGACAACGAGCAAGTTGACCTGGCCGCAGCCCTCAACGGTGGCCGCGCCCTCGCCTGCTCCGACGAACACTTCGGTCGCATGAGCAACATCCTCAACCCAGGCCGTGGCATCAACATGGGCGACGGCTGGGAAACCGCACGTCGTCGCACGCCGGGCAATGACTGGGTGATCGTCGCGCTGGGTCACGCTGGCGAGATCGAAAAAGTCATCGTCGACACCCTGCACTTCAAGGGTAACTACCCGGACACCTGCTCGATTCAGGGCGCGTTCGTGAAGGGCGGCACCGACAGCCAGATCGAAACCCAATCGCTGTTCTGGCGTGAATTGCTGCCGGCGCAGAAACTGGAAATGCACGCCGAACACACCTTCGCCGAGCAGATCAAGGCTCTGGGCCCGATCACCCACATCCGCCTGAACGTGTTCCCGGATGGTGGTGTGAGCCGCCTGCGCGTATTGGGCAAGGTCGCTAAATAAGCGCCGAACCCAATCGCCAGCAGGCTGGCTCCCACAGGGGAACGCATTCCAAAGGTGGGAGCTAGCCTGCTAGCGATAGCAATAGAACAAACAACACAGAACTCAAGGTAAGAAGACCAGCATGCGCACATTGACGATTGAACCGCTGACCAAAGAAGCCTTCGCCCCTTTCGGTGACGTGATCGAAACCGACGGCAGCGATCACTTCATGATCAACAACGGTTCGACCATGCGCTTTCACAAACTGGCGACGGTGCAAACCGCCACGCCAGAGGACAATGCGATCATCAGCATTTTCCGCGCCGACGCGCAGGACATGCCGCTGACCGTCTGCATGCTGGAGCGTCACCCGCTGGGCAGCCAGGCTTTCATTCCGCTGCTCGGCAACCCCTTTCTGATCGTGGTCGCGCCACTTGGCGATGAACCTGTATCAGGCTTGGTCCGCGCCTTCGTCACCAACGGCAGGCAGGGCATTAATTACCATCGCGGCGTTTGGCACCATCCGGTGCTGACGATCGAAAAGCGGGATGACTTCCTGGTGGTTGATCGCAGTGGCACAGGCAATAACTGCGATGAGCATTTTTTCAAAGAGGATGAGCGTTTGATCCTTGCCCCCCACCAATAAGAGAAGGTCTGATCACTCGACAACAGAGTGACAGGCGAGAGGTAAAGACTGTGGAAGCACATCTGTTGGAATGGCTGAACCTGAGCGTGCGCTGGGTTCACATGATTACTGGCGTGGCCTGGATCGGTGCGTCGTTCTATTTCGTCTGGCTGGAAAACAACCTCAATCGGGTCAACCCGAAAAGTGGTCTGGCGGGCGATCTGTGGGCGATCCACGGCGGCGGTATCTACCACCTGGAAAAATACAAACTGGCTCCACCGACCATGCCGGACAACCTGCACTGGTTCAAATGGGAAGCCTACTTCACCTGGCTGTCGGGGATCGCGCTGCTGTGCGTGGTGTTCTACTCCAACCCGACGCTGTACCTGCTGGCACCCGGCAGCAGCCTGACCGGCCCTGAAGGGGTCGCACTGGGCATTGCCTCGTTGTTCGTCGGCTGGTTCGTCTACTCCTTCCTCTGCGACTCGGCCCTGGGCAAACGCCCTGCCCTGCTCGGTTTTATCCTGTTCGTGCTGATCATTGGCGCCGCCTACGGCTTCAGCAAGGTGTTCAGCGGTCGTGGTGCGTACCTGCACGTCGGCGCGATCATCGGCACCATCATGGTCGGCAACGTGTTCCGCATCATCATGCCGGCACAGCGTGCACTGGTGGCGGCGATTGCCGAGAACCGCACGCCGGATCCGGCGCTGCCGGCCAAAGGCCTGCTGCGTTCGCGTCACAACAACTACTTCACCTTGCCGGTGCTGTTCATCATGATCAGCAACCACTTCCCGAGCACCTACGGCAGCCAATACAACTGGCTGATCCTGGCCGGGATCGCGGTGCTGGCGGTGTTGGTGCGTCACTACTTCAACACCCGTCATGAGAGCCACAAATTCGCCTGGACCCTGCCCGCCGCCGCCGTTGGCATGATCTGCCTGGCTTACGTGACTGGCCCGGCGCAAATGCGAAGTGCACCTGAAGTCGCCAAGGCCCCTGGCACCATCGAGTACCAGCCGTTGCCGGAAACCGCCGTCGGTGGCGGTGCCAAACCTGCCGCTGCGAAACCTGCTGAAGCACCGGTTCAGGCGTCGAACGCCGGTCCGAGTTTCGACAAGGTGCACAGCGTGATCCAGGAACGCTGCTCGGTCTGCCATTCGGCCAAACCGACCAGCCCGCTGTTCAGCGCCGCACCGGGCGGTGTGATGTTCGACACCCCCGAGCAGATCCGCCAGAACGCGGCGCGCATCCAGGCGCAAGCCGTCACCAGCCAGATCATGCCACTGGGCAACATCACCCAGATGACCCAGCAGGAACGTGACCTGATCGGTGCGTGGATTGTTCAGGGAGCTCCCACCAATTAACCGTTGAAAAGCTTCGCGGGCAAGCCTCGCTCCTACAAGATCAACATAAATCCTGTAGGAGCGAGGCTTGCCCGCGAACGGCCGCGCCGCGGTCAACCCTGATGCAAAAATCACAAGAATAAAAAGATCCGAGGTGTTGCATGTCCGAGCTATCCGAAGCGCGCATCCCCGACGCACCCGCTATTCAGCGTTTGCCCCTTTTGCAACTGATCCTGGTGGGTCTGCAACACGTTCTGCTGATGTACGGCGGAGCCATCGCGGTGCCGCTGATCATCGGACAGGCCGCGGGCCTGAGTCGTGAAGAAATCGCCTTCCTGATCAACGCCGACCTGCTGGTGGCCGGGATCGCCACCATCGTGCAATCGCTCGGCATCGGCCCGATGGGCATCCGTATGCCGGTGATGATGGGCGCCAGTTTCGCTGCGGTCGGCAGCATGGTCGCCATGGCCGGCATGCCGGGCATCGGCCTGCAAGGGATCTTCGGTGCAACCATCGCTGCCGGTTTCTTCGGCATGATCATCGCCCCGTTCATGTCCAAAGTCGTACGCTTCTTCCCGCCACTGGTGACCGGCACGGTCATCACCTCGATCGGTTTGTCGCTGTTCCCCGTGGCCGTCAATTGGGCAGGCGGTGGTGCTGGCGCCACTCAGTTCGGTTCGCCGATTTACCTGGCCATCGCCGCGCTGGTGCTGGCCACCATTCTGCTGGTCCACCGCTTCATGCGCGGGTTCTGGGTCAATATTTCAGTGCTGATCGGCATGTGCCTCGGCTACATGATCTGCGGGCTGATCGGCATGGTCGACCTCAGCGGCATGGCTCAGGCACCCTGGGTGCAGATCGTCACCCCGCTGCATTTCGGCATGCCCAAATTTGAACTCGCACCGATCCTTTCTATGTGCCTGGTGGTGGTGATTATCTTCGTCGAGTCCACCGGGATGTTCCTCGCGCTGGGCAAAATCACCGGGCAGGAAGTCTGCCCACGGATGCTGCGTCGCGGCTTGCTCTGTGATGCCGGCGCCTCGTTCTTCGCCGGTTTCTTCAACACCTTCACCCACTCTTCGTTCGCGCAGAACATCGGCCTGGTGCAGATGACTGGCGTGCGTTGCCGCTCGGTGACCATCGTCGCGGGTGGTTTGCTGGTGGTGCTGAGCCTGCTGCCGAAAGCGGCGTTCCTGGTGGCGTCGATTCCGCCAGCGGTATTGGGCGGCGCGGCCATTGCGATGTTCGGCATGGTCGCCGCGACCGGGATCAAGATTCTCCAGGAAGCCGACATCGGTGACCGTCGCAACCAGTTGCTGGTGGCGGTGAGCATCGGCATGGGCCTGATACCGGTGGTGCGTCCGGAGTTCTTCGCGCACTTGCCATTGTGGATGAGTCCGATCACCCACAGCGGCATTGCGATGGCGACGTTGAGTGCGCTGTCGCTGAACTTGCTGTTCAACATTCTTGGCGGCCGCGAACGCGCGGCGGTCAACGACTGCCACGCTCACCCGCACTAAGACAGAACGCAAACCCTGTAGGAGCCGGCTTGCTGGCGAAGCGGTGGGTCAGACGACATCAATGTTGGATGTACTGACCTCATCGCCAGCAAGCCGGCTCCTACAGGGTAGGGATACCTGCGCCTTGAAAAAATAAAAACAAGAGGGAGCAACAGATGATTCGGACACAGAAAAACATGCTGTTGGGCGGTGGCCTGCTGGCTGCGAGCCAAGCCATGGCCGGCGATTTATTGCTGTGGCAGACCAACAGCCTGAGCTATCTGTATGGCAAGGACTTCGCGGTCAACCCGTCGATCCAGCAGACGATAACCTTTGAGCACGCCGACCGCTGGAAGTACGGCGACAACTTCCTGTTCGTCGACAGCACTTACTACAACGGCGAAAAAGACCGGAACAAAGGCGTTCACGCCTATTACGGCGAGTTCAGCCCGCGCCTCTCCTTCGGCAAAATCCTCGACCGCCGTTTCGAATTCGGTCCGATCAAGGACGTGTTGCTGGCCATGACCTACGAGAATGGCGAAGACGACACCGAGGCCTATCTGATCGGCCCCGGTTTCGATCTCAAAGTTCCGGGCTTCAACTTCTTCACCTTGAACTTCTATTATCGCCAGACCGAAGGTTCGCGGCCCGGCGATGATGTCTGGCAGATCACGCCGGCCTGGTCCTACACCCTGCCATTGGGCAACTCGAGCCTGTTGATTGACGGCTATATCGACTGGGTCGTGGATAACGACCAGAACTCACAGGGCACCTACCACGCCAATCTGCACTTCAACCCGCAGATAAAGTACGACCTGGGCAAGGCGCTGGGCTGGCGGGAGAAACAGGTGTACGTCGGCGTCGAGTACAGCTACTGGAAAGACAAGTACGGCATTGAAAACAACGGCAACTTCGACACCAATGAAAACACCACCAGCCTGCTGGTGAAGGTGCACTTTTAAGATGGCCCGCAACCGTGCTCCACACCTGTCGTCGGTGCGCTGTTGCGGGGCACTTGAGACCTGGCCAAGGAGTCAGTATTCTCCGCGGCCGCCTGAATCCGCTTTAAAAAAAAGCCCGGATTTAATTCCTGACCAGAAAGCCAACTTATCCCGGCTCTGCACGGTACCAAGGCACTCCAAACCCCCTCTCAATCGACTGTTCTTGAGCAGCCGAGCGGGAGTTTTTTGGCTTTTCGAAAGCCTTGGCTCAGCTCTTGCTAACAGCACTAAAGCTGACCGGATGGATGATTTTTTACAGCTACAGAAAAAGGCGCCACACCAGAGCGTCGACCTTAGAAAAATAACGTGGAACCACCTACTTTTTGGGAGCAACCGAATGAAACGTACGTGCACCAGCCTGATGCTCGCAGGATCGTTACTGGCCGGGGGCCAGGCCATGGCCGGCGACTTGCTGCAATGGCAGAACAACAGCCTGACTTACTTGTATGGCAAGGACTTCCAGGTCAACCCGCGCATTCAGCAGACGGTGACCTTCGAACACGCCGATGGCTGGAAATACGGCGACAACTTCTTCTTCATCGACAAGATCTTCTATAACGGCAAGGAAGACGCCTTCGCCGGTGAGAACACCTACTACGGCGAATTCAGCCCGCGCCTGTCGTTCGGCAAGATCTTCGACCAGAAACTCGAATTCGGCCCGATCAAAGACGTGCTGCTGGCCATGACTTATGAGTTCGGTGAAGACGATACCGAGTCCTACCTGATCGGTCCTGGTTTCGACCTGGCAATTCCAGGTTTCGACTACTTCCAGCTGAACTTCTACAACCGTCACACCGAAGGCGACCGTCCGGGTGATGATATCTGGCAGATCACACCGGCATGGTCCTACACCATTCCCGTTGGCGATTCGAACATCCTGATCGACGGTTTCATGGACTGGGTGGTCGACAACGACGTCAACAAAAAGGGCGAATATCACGCCAACCTGCACTTCAATCCGCAGGTCAAATACGACCTGGGCAAGGCACTGAACCTGGGCGAAAAGCAGTTGTACGTCGGCGTCGAGTATGACTACTGGAAAAACAAGTACGGCATCGAAGACAGCCAGGGTTTCAAGACTGATCAGAGCGTGACCAGCTTCCTGGTCAAGGTTCACTTCTGATTCGGCGGCGTCTGTAAGGACGCCATCGCTAGCAGGCTAGCTCCCACAGTTGATCTGAGTGACACTGAAGATCCACTGTGGGAGCTAGCCTGCCAGCGATAGCAACACCGCCGATCTCAAGCGGAAACCACAGGCTCCTCCAACCCAAGAAACCGGCACAACTCCCCACGCTTGGCCAACGCATCCCGCCGCCCCAGATCAATCAACTCGCTGCAATACCCCGCCTCGAACAGCAGATAACTCAACACCCCCGCCCCACTCGTCTTGGTCGCCCCCGGCCCACGCAGAAACAGGCGCAACGCCGCCGGCAATTCCTGCCGATGCCGCGCTGCAATCTCATCGATCGGCTGACTCGGCGAAATCACCAACACCTCCACCGGTGCCACACCCAACGCGCGCGCCGGCGTGCCATCGGGCAGCAAGTGACTGAACTGATTCAGACGCTGCAACAACTCGATGTCACTTTCCAGGCTGTCAATGAACGTACTGTTGAGCATGTGCCCGCCGATCTGCGCAAGGGTCGGCTGCTGACCGGTGTAGGCGCGTTGCAGCGGCTGCTCCGGGTCAACCCCGCGCGGATTGCCGCTGACGCCCACCACCAGCACTCGGCTGGCGCCCAGGTGCAGGGCCGGGCTGATCGGTGCTGATTGGCGCACCGCACCATCGCCGAAATACTCTTCGCCGATTTTCACCGGCGCGAACAACAGCGGAATCGCTGAACTGGCCAGCAAATGATCGACGGTCAATTGCGTCGGCACGCCGATTCGCCGATGACGCAACCATGCATCGATGGTGCCGCCACCCTGGTAGAACGTGACGGCCTGCCCGGACTCGTAACCGAACGCCGTGACCGCCACCGCCTGCAACTGTTTCTGGGCGATGGCCTCGGCGATGCCGTTCATGTGCAGCTTGTCGTTGAGCAAGCCGCGAAGGGGCGAACTGTTGAGCAAGGCCACCGGAACCTGCGCCCCGATGCCCAGCAAACTGTGGCTGACAAACCGGCTGGCCTGGCTGATCACGCCGGGCCAGTCACTGCGCAACACCAGATGACTGCGAAAGCCCTGCCAGAACGCAGTAAGGCGCTCGATCGCGCCACGAAAGTCCATCGCCCCGCTGGCGAGGCTGACCGCATTGATCGCCCCGGCCGAGGTGCCGACAATCACCGGAAACGGGTTCGCCGCGCCCAGCGGCAGCAACTCGGCAATCGCCGCCAGCACGCCCACCTGATACGCCGCCCGAGCCCCGCCGCCGGAAAGAATCAACCCTGTTACCGGTTCAGCAGGACTCATCGCAACACTCCATGGTGCTTATCGGGATCGGTGGCTCAAGCGCGTTTTTTGTACAACTTCGGCTCGCCCGGTGGCCGGCTCTTGAAGCGTCGATGGGCCCAGAGGTATTGCTCCGGACACTCGCGCAGGGCGCCTTCGACCCACTGATTGATCCGCAGGCAATCGGCCTCTTCGGTCTCGCCGGGGAAACCTTCGAGCGGCGGGTGGATCGTCAACCGATAACCGCTGCCATCCGCCAGGCGTTCCTGGGTGAACGGCACTACCAGCGCCTTGCCCAGCCGCGCAAACTTGCTGGTGGCGGTGACGGTGGCGGCCTGAATCCCGAACAGCGGCACAAAAATACTTTGCTTGGCGCCGTAGTCCTGATCCGGTGCGTACCAGATCGCCCGACCGGCCCGCAGCAGTTTGAGCATGCCGCGCACGTCGTCGCGCTCCACGGCCAGCGAATCGAGGTTGTGCCGCTCGCGGCCCCGGCGCTGGATGTAATCAAACAGCGGGTTCTTGTGTTCGCGGTACATGCCGTCGATGGTGTGCTGCTGCCCCAACAGCGCCGCGCCAATTTCCAGCGTGGTGAAATGCACCGCCATCAGGATCACGCCCTTGCCTTCGCGCTGGGCTTTTTTCAGATGTTCCAGGCCTTCGACATGGGCCAGCTTCGCCAGACGCTGACGCGACCACCACCAGCTCATGGCCATTTCAAAGAAAGCGATGCCGGTGGAGGCAAAGTTTTCCTTGAGCAGGCGCTTGCGCTCGGCAGCGGTTTTTTCAGGGAAACACAGCTCAAGATTGCGCTTGGCAATGCGCCGTCGGTCGCCGGCCAGCCGATACATCAGTGAACCGAGCAGGCGGCCGATGAACAGCAACGCCGGATACGGCAACTGAACAATCAGCCACAACAGCCCCAAGCCACACCACAACGGCCAGAAACGCGGCATAAGAAATGTTTTTCGAAAACGCGGGCGGTCCATTAAAGGTTCCGGAAAGACAATGGCCGCGCATTCTACATCGTTCGACCCGGCTTGCGGCTTGCGGGCGTTCTCGTTATAAGTCTCGGCACTTTTAGTGACAAGCCGTTGTATGCCGACCATGAGCCAAACCGAACCGCAAGACCAGGATCCCGTGTTCCAGTTGAAGGGCAGCATGCTCGCCATTACGGTGCTGGAGCTGGCCCGCAACGACCTCGAGAGCCTTGATCGGCAACTGGCCGCCAAGGTCGCCCAGGCGCCTAATTTTTTCAGCAACGCGCCGCTGGTGCTGGCCCTGGACAAACTCCCGGCCAGCGAAGGCGCCGTCGATCTGCCGGGCCTGATGCGCGTGTGCCGCCAACATGGCCTGCGCACCCTGGCGATCCGGGCCAGCCGCATTGAAGACATCGCCGCCGCCATCGCGGTCGATTTGCCGGTGCTGCCGCCGTCCGGCGCGCGGGAGCGTCCTCTGGACCCGCTCGAAGGCGTCGTCAAGAAAAAGCCGGAAAAACCGCCCGAACCGACCATCAAACCGACGAAAATCATCACGTCGCCAGTACGGGGCGGCCAGCAGATTTATGCCCAGGGCTGCGATTTGGTGGTGATCTCGTCGGTCAGCCCGGGTGCGGAACTTCTCGCCGATGGGAACATCCATGTATACGGCCCGATGCGCGGTCGCGTGTTGGCCGGGGTCAAAGGCGACACGAAAGCCAGGATTTTTTGTCAGCAGATGAGCGCTGAACTGGTCTCCATCGCCGGTCACTACAAGGTTTCCGAGGATTTGCGTCGCGACCCTTTGTGGGGTGCAGGCGTGCAAGTCAGCCTGTCAGGCGACGTGTTGAACATCATTCGGCTTTAACGGATACTGCCGCATTTTCCAAGCATCTCTAAAACGTAGCGAAAACGGCTCAAACGAAGTAGGAAAAAGGCCAAACGCAGTGTTTATCGCTGTTCTGGACCGGATTCCAGCCAAGGCTGTCCGACTGCAGTAGTTTTACAAGAGATGTTTTTCAGGGGCTAAAAGTCCTTTTTCCTTAGGGGTGAAACACCTTGGCCAAGATTCTAGTGGTTACATCCGGCAAGGGTGGTGTGGGTAAGACCACCACCAGCGCCGCTATCGGTACCGGCCTCGCACTGCGTGGTCACAAAACAGTTATCGTCGACTTCGACGTCGGTTTGCGTAATCTCGACCTGATCATGGGTTGCGAGCGCCGCGTGGTGTATGACTTCGTCAACGTGGTCAACGGCGAAGCCAACCTGCAACAAGCCCTGATCAAAGACAAACGCCTGGAAAACCTCTACGTACTGGCCGCCAGTCAGACCCGCGACAAAGACGCGCTGACCGTGGAAGGCGTGGAAAAAGTGCTGATGGCGTTGAAAGAAGACTTCGAATACGTGGTCTGCGACTCCCCTGCCGGCATCGAGAAAGGCGCCCACCTGGCCATGTACTTCGCTGATGAAGCGATTATCGTGACCAACCCGGAAGTGTCCTCGGTACGTGACTCGGACCGCATGCTGGGCCTGCTGGCCAGCAAATCGCGCCGCGCTGAAAAAGGCGAGGAAGCGATCAAGGAACACTTGCTGCTGACCCGCTACAACCCGCAACGTGTCAGTGATGGCGAGATGCTGGGCGTCGAAGACGTCAAGGAAATCCTGGCGGTCGCCCTGTTGGGTGTCATTCCGGAATCCCAAGCGGTACTCAAGGCTTCCAACTCGGGCGTGCCCGTGATTCTCGACGACCAGAGCGACGCCGGTCAGGCGTACAGCGATGCGGTCGATCGTCTGCTGGGCAAAACCGTGGAACATCGTTTTCTCGATGTGACGAAGAAGGGCTTCTTCGAGCGCCTGTTTGGAGGTAGATAATGAATCTTTTCGACTTCTTTCGTGCCAGCAAAAAGGTCAGCACCGCGTCGGTAGCGAAAGAGCGTCTACAGATCATCGTGGCGCATGAACGCGGCCAGCGCAGTACGCCGGACTACCTGCCAGCCTTGCAGAAGGAACTGGTGGAAGTGATCCGCAAGTACGTCAATATCGGGTCCGACGACGTGCACGTCGCGCTGGAAAACCAGGGCAGCTGCTCGATTCTGGAACTCAATATCACCCTGCCGGATCGCTAGTCGATCCAGCGGGAGCCACGGCGGCTCGCTCACTCGGTCTCCTTGTGTAGGAGCCGGCTTGCTGGCGATAGCATCAACGCGGTGTATCAGTTACACCGCGCTGCCTGCATCGCCAGCAAGCCGGCTCCTACAAAAAGGGGTGTCCAGGTGACCGAGCCGCCGTTGGCGTTTGTTACGAGGCTGTTTTAATGCCGTTGTCCAACATCCGTATCATCCATCAGGACGCCGCCGTACTGGTGGTGGATAAACCGACCCTGCTGCTCTCTGTCCCTGGCCGGGCCGATGACAACAAGGACTGCCTGATCACCCGCCTGCAAGAAAACGGCTACCCGGAAGCGCGAATCGTCCATCGCCTGGATTGGGAAACGTCCGGCATCATCCTGTTGGCCCGTGACCCGGACACTCATCGCGAGCTGTCTCGGCAATTTCACGACCGCGAAACCGAAAAAGCCTACACCGCCCTGTGCTGGGGACAACCGGAACTGGACAGCGGCAGCATCGACCTGCCCTTGCGCTACGATCCGCCGACCAAACCACGCCATGTGGTGGACCACGAGTTCGGCAAACATGCCCTGACCTTCTGGCGAGTGCTTGAACGTTGTGGCGATTGGTGCCGCGTCGAACTGACGCCGATCACCGGCCGCTCCCACCAGTTGCGCGTGCACATGCTTTCCATCGGCCACCCGCTGTTGGGTGACGGGCTCTACGCCCATGAGCAAGCCCTGGCCGCCTGGCCAAGACTGTGCCTGCACGCCAGCATGCTCAGCTTCACCCACCCGCAAACCGGTGAACGCTTGCGCTTCGAATGCCCGGCACCGTTTTAAGCACTGCCCGACACGCAGTCGCCTGCTTTAGCAAAAGGATACCCATCCCGATGAGTAGTACCGAATTCCTGGCAACACCCGTCAAAAAAACCCGACACCAATTGCTGTACCTGATCTATGGCAACCAGGACGTTTACCGGCGCGAAGCCAAATTCAGTATTTTGACCGCGCTGTCCCATGCGAAGAATGGCAAGCTCCCGAGCATCAGAATCCTCACGGATCGTCCTCAGGACTACGCCGGCTGGCCGGTCGAGACGGTCACCCTGACCCAGGAAACCCTGACCCTGTGGCAGGGCGAAAACGGCTATCACCATCGCCGCAAGGCCTGCGCGATTGCTGCCGGTCTCACGCTCGCTGAAAAAACTCTGTTCGTCGATACCGACACGCTGTTCACCAGCGACCCGAATCTGATCTTCAAACAAATCCAGCCGCAGCACTACTTGATGGATCGCTTCGAGTACGACTGGCAGGACGTGTGTGAGCGTCCCGATTATCTGAAGCTCGGCGGGTGCCTGCGTGCTCACGGCATCACGGCGGACAACGGTTTCAAGCTGTACAACAGCGGCTTGTGTGGCGTGACTGACCGCGACACCGCTCTGTTTGAAGAGTCGATCAAACTCATCGACGAATGGACCCGGGACGGCTTCGATATTCACACCATCGAGCAGATCGCCCTGTCGTTCGCGATGCGTGACAAACCGGTTTATGAAACGAAAAAATACATCTATCACTACTTCGCGGAAAAACGCTTTTTCCATGCGATGCAGGCGTATTTCTTCTCTCAGCATGGCGAGCAGTTCAGCCAAGAGCTAGTCGAACTGTGCCGGGACGTGCCGCGGGTCAAACCCTTCCCTTCGGCCTGGCAGCGGCTGAAAATCAAATGGAAGCTGCGCAACCAGAGTGGCGCCCTGCGAAAGGTCGGCCGCGATCTGCTTTACGGCAGCGCGGCGCCCGATCACCCGTACTACACGGCATGCCGACACGAATGGTGGGAATGTGCCTCGCGGGAGATTCTTCGTTGGGACCAGTCGCGTCAGAAACAGCTGCTGGAGACTCATCAGAACGCCTGGCCCCGGCAACTGCCCAAGCCCGAAAAGCCTGAAGATGAGCGGATCATCATGAAGTACCTGAAGAAGCGGGTAGAGGCTGCCAGCTGACGTGACCTGTTCACGTCATGCCCAAAGGCCCCAGCCAATACGTTAAACTCCCGCCCACTGCTGTCTGGAGCTTCTTATGCGCGAAGAGTTGAACCAAGGCCTGATCGACTTCCTCAAGGCCTCCCCTACCCCGTTCCATGCCACTGCCAGCCTTGTTCAGCGTCTGGAAGCGGCGGGTTTTGTGCGCCTTGACGAGCGCGAGCCCTGGACCACCGAAGCCAACGGTCGTTACTACGTCACCCGTAACGACTCCTCCATCGTCGCGATCAAGATGGGGCGTCATTCGCCGCTGCATGGCGGTATTCGCCTGGTCGGCGCCCATACCGACAGCCCGTGCCTGCGGGTCAAACCCCAGCCAGAACTGCAGCGCCAGGGCTTCTGGCAACTGGGCGTCGAAGTCTACGGCGGTGCGCTGCTGGCGCCGTGGTTTGACCGCGACTTGTCCCTGGCCGGCCGCGTGACGTTCCGCCGCGACGGCAAGGTCGAGAGCCAACTGATCGACTTCAAGGCACCGATCGCCACCATCCCGAACCTGGCGATCCACCTCAATCGTGAAGCCAACATGGGCTGGGCCATCAACGCGCAGACCGAACTGCCACCGATCCTCGCGCAGTTTGCCGGCGACGAGCGCGTGGACTTCCGCGCCGTGCTCACCAATCAGCTTGCGCTCGAGCATGGCCTGAATGCCGACGTGGTGCTCGACTATGAGCTGAGCTTCTACGACACCCAAAGCGCTGCCGTTATCGGCCTGCATGGCGACTTCATCGCCGGTGCGCGCCTGGACAACTTGCTGTCGTGCTATGCCGGCCTGCAAGCTTTGCTGACCGCTGAAACCGACGAAACCTGCGTGCTGGTGTGCAACGACCACGAAGAAGTCGGTTCCTGCTCGGCTTGCGGGGCCGATGGCCCGATGCTTGAGCAAACCCTGCGTCGTCTGCTGCCTGAAGGTGACGAGTTCGTGCGCACCATTCAAAAGTCCTTGCTGGTCTCCGCCGACAACGCCCACGGCGTGCACCCCAACTATGCGGAAAAGCACGACGCCAACCACGGCCCGAAACTCAACGCCGGCCCGGTGATCAAGGTCAACAGCAACCAGCGCTACGCCACCAACAGCGAAACCGCCGGGTTCTTCCGCCATCTGTGCATGGCCGAAGAAGTACCGGTGCAAAGCTTCGTGGTGCGCAGCGACATGGGCTGCGGCTCGACCATCGGCCCGATCACCGCCAGCCACCTGGGCGTGCGCACCGTGGACATCGGCCTGCCGACGTTCGCGATGCATTCGATCCGCGAACTGTGCGGCAGCCATGACCTGGCCCACCTGGTCAAAGTGCTGAGCGCGTTCTATGCCTGCCAGGAATTGCCGTAATTTCGCGCAAATGAATGACTGGAATGCTCCTGTGGCGAGGGAGCTTGCTCCCGCCGACCGGTCCGCGCTCGGGCGCAGCAGTCGCAAACCCGGTGAATGCGGTCTGTCTGAAGGATCGCGATTGCTGGTTTTGGGGCTGCTTCGCAGCCCAGCGGGAGCAAGCTCCCTCGCCACAATGTTTGCGCTGCATTCATGATTTATCTCTGACACACATCACCACCGATCACCCAAAAGCCGCCTAGACTTAATCTATCCCCTTCGACAAGGCAGTCGCCCATGATCTCGATGTCCTCGTTCCACGCCATGCTGATCCCCATTCTTGCCGGGATGATCCTGCTGGCCGTCGGCTTCAATTTTCGCGACAAAAATGCCGGCGTATTTGCCATGTGGATCGGCATGCTGACAATCCTCGCCACCGTGGTGTTCAAGATCCTCGCCAAACTCAACGAATAAATCCTCCCCCTTGGCTCGCATTGATTTAGACGGGCTCGTACACTCGGTCGATCTGTTCATCCCAAGGTTGACCGCCTAGTGTTCGCTCGTCTTTTCGCCCTGCCGTGTTTCTTCCTTGTCTGCCTGATGACGCTGTTGCCGATGGCGCCTGCCCAGGCAATCGGTCTGCCGGGATTGCTCAACAGCCCGGCAAAAACCCAGCCCGAGGCGCAAGAACCGCTGGGGCAGTCGCTGGACGAAGTCATCAAGTCGCTGGAGAACGATCAGCAGCGCAGCAAACTGCTGGCGGATCTGAAGAAGCTGCGCGACGTCACCAAAAAGGCTCAGCCCACCGCTGAACAAGGCGTTCTCGGCCTGATCGGCGGCACGCTGGCCAACTTCGAAAAACAGTTCTCCGGAGCCGGTAGTCCGCTCACACGCTGGTCGGAGGAGTTTGAACTGGCCCAGGACGAACTCGTGGCACTGATGCTGCCAGCCAACGAGTGGCTGCCGATCATCTTTGCCTTCGCCATGATTCTGATGGTCTGGAGCCTGTTGGCCGCTGCGTTGATCTGGGTCGGTCACCGGGTGCGCATGCGTTTCGGCCTGACCGAAGAACTGCCGCAACACCCCAAGGCCCTCGACATGTTGCGCTTCGCCCTGCGCAAACTCGGGCCGTGGCTGATTGCCTTGGTCATCACGGTCTACATGAGCTACGCCCTGCCTTCGTCACTGGGTAAAAGCCTGGCCATGGTGCTGGCCTATGCGCTGGTGGTCGGCACCTGTTTCTCGGCGATCTGCGTGATCGCGTTTTCCCTGCTCGACGGCCCGCATCGTCACCGCGCCTTGTACATCCTGCGGCATCAAGCCTTTCGGCCGCTGTGGCTGATTGGCAGTTTCGCCGCGTTCGGTGAAGCGCTGAGCGATCCGCGCCTGGTCGACAGCCTCGGAAATCACCTGGCTCACACCGCTGCGACCATCGCCAACGTGCTGGCTGCGCTGTCCACCGGGTTGTTCATCCTGCGCTTCCGTCGGCCGATCGCTCACCTGATCCGCAACCAGCCGTTGTCCCGACGCCTGACGCGCCGCGCGCTCAGCGACACCCTCTCGATTCTCGGCACCTTCTGGTACGTGCCAGCCCTGGTGTTGGTGGCCATCTCGCTGTTCGCCACGTTTGTCTCGGCCGGCGACACCAGCACCGCACTTCGCCAGGCGCTGATCTGCACTGTGTTGCTGGTGTTGTGCATGGTCATCAATGGCCTGGTTCACCGTCACTCGCTGAAACCGCAACGCGGTGTGAAGCGTCATGCGCTGTATTCGGAGCGCCTGAAAAGCTTCTTCTACACCCTCGCCCATCTTGTGGTGTGGCTGGTCTTTATCGAACTGGGCCTGCGTGTCTGGGGTATGTCGCTGATCGCGTTCACCGAAGGCGAAGGCCACGAAGTCAGCGTCAAACTGTTCAGCCTCGCCGGCACGCTGATTTTTGCCTGGCTGGTCTGGATCCTCAGCGACACCGCGGTGCACCACGCCCTCACCCGTTCGCGCAAAGGCCTGGCCAACGCCCGTGCGCAGACCATGATGCCGCTGATCCGCAACGTGCTGTTCGTGGCGATTTTCATCATTGCGCTTATCGTCGCGCTGGCGAACATGGGCATGAACGTCACGCCACTGCTGGCCGGTGCCGGTGTGATCGGCCTGGCCATCGGTTTCGGTGCGCAGTCGCTGGTCGCGGACTTGATCACCGGCCTGTTCATCATCATCGAAGACTCCCTGGCCATCGACGACTACGTGGACGTCGGCGGCCACCTCGGCACGGTTGAAGGCCTGACCATCCGCACCGTTCGCCTGCGCGACATCGATGGCATCGTGCATACCATTCCGTTCAGCGAAATCAAAAGCATCAAAAACTACTCCCGGGAATTCGGCTACGCGATCTTCCGGGTGGCGGTGCCCGCGAGCATGGACATCGACGAAGCGATCAAACTGATGCGCGAAGTCGGTCAGAAGATGCGTACCGACCCACTGCAACGGCGCAATATCTGGTCGCCGTTGGAGATCCAGGGTGTCGAGAGCTTCGAGTCGGGCAATGCGATTCTTCGGGCTCGGTTCAAGACTGCGCCGATCAAGCAGTGGGAAGTTTCACGAGCGTTCAACCTGTCGCTGAAGCGGCATCTGGATGAGGCAGGGATGGATCTGGCGACACCGCGCATGAGTGTGCAGGTGATTACTGCGGGTGGTGGGCCTCAGAAGGATGTACCTGCTTGACGCATGGGATGGCTGTCCAGGCCCTATCGCGAGCAGGCTCACTCCCACATTTGAAATGCATTCCAATGTGGGAGTGAGCCTGCTCGCGATGGCGGCGACGCGGTCTCCCTGGCTAAACCACATCCACCCCGACATGAATCGCATCATGCCGCCAAAACTCCAGGTCACAATCGATCAGCCGCTCATGCTGGTCGTAATTGACCCGGGCAATCCGCAACCCCGGGCTCCCCACCGACACCCGTAACGCCGCCGCCGCGTCCACCGACAAGGCCGTCGGCACGATCTCGAAACGCACGCGGCCGTAGTGCAAGTCGTAATGCCGGGCGTATAGCTCGGTGATCGACTGATTCAGATCGAAATCGAGAATCCCCGGGAAATACTGCGGATTCAGGTAGTGCTCCACGTACAACACCAGCCGCTCATCAATGCGCCGCGCCCGGCAAATCTGGATCACGCTGGACAGCGCCGGCAACTGCAACCACGCACACACCGCAGCCGACGCCGGTTGCAACCGCGCCGAGATCACCTCGGTCGACGGCGCCCGCCCCTGAGCGCTGACCATCGCGTGAAAGTGACTGCGCTGCATCAGGTTGTAAGCCAGGCGCGGTGGTGAGACGAACCAGCCACGGCGCTCCTCCCGATAAATCTGCCCTTGGGCTTCCAGTTGCAACAATGCTTCACGCACGGTAATGCGCGTGGTACCGAACAACTCACTGAGCTTGCGCTCGGCCGGCAGTTTGCTCCCGGGCGCCAACAGGCCATGGTCGAGCTGTTCTTGCAGAACCTGCCCGATGGCTGTCACCGCTTTGGTGGTCTCGATGCGCATCAACGTTACCTATCTGGACTAGACCAGCACTGTTTCGGGGCAGAACCGTGATTCAAACCGGCTCCATCAACTCCCTGCAAGCCTAGGCACTGCTTATGACTGGCAGATGACAAAGTTGCCGAACGGTTGCGCCAGACGCCTGCAAAATCACGGCCAATTCCTTTCGTATCAGCCCTTTAGCCATGGTCTACGCTTATCCGCAAGCCTGAGCATTACTGTGTAAGAAATGTAGGCCGACCGATCGTCGACATCAAAATGTCATCAGCGGCGCCTAAATTGGCTCAGGTATTGCTGACCTAGACCAACACAACCGCAATCGCAGCGTTGAAAACGCCCAAAGGAGCTTCGGATGAAAAAGCTTTTCCTGGCATCACTGTTAGGCTCGACCATTGCCATGTGCACCGCCGCCATGGCCGCTGATGATTTGAAAACCCTGGAAGCCGCTGCGAAAGCGGAAGGCGCGGTCAATAGCGTCGGCATGCCCGATGACTGGGCCAACTGGAAAGGCACCTGGGCAGACCTGGCCACTAAATACGGCTTGAAACACATCGACACCGACATGAGCTCGGCGCAGGAAATAGCCAAGTTCGCCGCCGAGAAAGACAACGCCAGTGCCGACATCGGCGACGTCGGCGCGGCCTTCGGTCCGATCGCGGTCAAGCAAGGCGTGGTGCAACCCTACAAGCCAAGCACCTGGGACCAGATCCCGGACTGGGCCAAGGACAAGGACGGCAACTGGGCACTGGCGTATACCGGCACCATCGCGTTCATCGTCAACAAAAAGCTGCTGCACGGCTCCGAAGCCCCGACCAAGTGGGCTGATCTGAAAACCGGTAAATACAAGGTCTCCATCGGTGACGTGAGCACCGCCGCCCAGGCCGCCAACGGTGTACTGGCCGCGGCACTGGCCAACGGTGGCGACGAGAAGAACCTGCAGCCAGCGCTGTTGCTGTTCGCAGATATCGCCAAGCAGGGCCGCCTGTCCATGGCCAACCCGACCATCGCCACGATGGAAAAGGGTGAAATCGAAGTCGGTGTGGTCTGGGACTTCAACGGTCTGAGCTACAAAGCCAAGATGGCCAACCCGGATGACTACGTGGTGCTGATCCCGTCCGACGGCTCGGTGATTTCCGGCTACACCACCATCATCAACAAATACGCGAAGAACCCGAACGCCGCCAAGCTGACCCGGGAATACATCTTCAGCGATGCCGGCCAGATCAACCTGGCGAAAGGCAACGCCCGTCCGATCCGCGCCGAGCACATCAAGCTGCCGGCAGACGTGCAGGCCAAGTTGCTGCCTAACGAGCAGTACAAAAAGGTCACGCCGATCAAAGACGCGGATGCGTGGGAAAAGACTTCCAAGGCCTTGCCGCAGAAGTGGAACGAAGAAGTCCTCGTCGAAATGAAATAACCCTGCAAATCCCCACATTGGAGATCCACTGGAGATCCAATGTGGGAGCGAGCCTGCTCGCGATAGCGGACTTACATTCAGCACATATGTTGACTGACACGCCGCCATCGCGAGCTGGCTCGCTCCCACAGGGGGATTGGTTGCGTACCTGAATCATCTGTTTCGCGGAGTTCTGCCCCTATGAAGCACAACGTCATCCTTGTCGTGCTCGACGGCCTCAATTACGAGGTCGCGCGCCACGCCATGGGGCACCTGCAGGCTTACGTTGGCGCAGGACGCGCGGCGCTCTACAGACTGGAGTGCGAACTGCCGGCCTTGTCCCGACCGCTTTACGAATGCATCCTCACCGGCGTCCCGCCAATCGAGAGCGGCATCGTCCACAACAACGTTTCGCGCCTGTCCAACCAGCGCAGCATTTATCACTACGCCACGGATGCCGGCCTGACCACCGCCGCCGCGGCCTATCACTGGGTCAGCGAGCTGTATAACCGCTCGCCGTTCGTGGCCGCCCGGGATCGTCACACCGACGACCCCAACCTGCCGATCCAGCACGGTCACTTCTACTGGAACGATCACTACCCGGATTCGCACCTGTTCGCCGACGCCGAAAACCTGCGCCTGCGCCACGCGCCAAACTTCTTGTTGATCCACCCCATGAACATCGACGACGCCGGGCACAAGCACGGCCTCGACACCCCGCAATACCGCAACAGCGCCCGCTCGGCGGACATTATTCTGGCCGACTACCTGCACACCTGGCTCGATGCCGGCTATCAGGTGCTGGTGACCGCCGACCACGGCATGAACAACGACCGCTCCCACAACGGCCTGCTGCCGGAAGAACGCGAAGTGCCGCTGTTTGTCCTCGGTGATGCTTTCAGCCTCAACCCCGGCGCGGCGCCAAAACAGACGGAAATCTGCGGCACTGTCTGCGAACTGCTGGGCGTGGCCCACGACAAACCTGTCTGCCGGGAGCTGCTTAAGTGAATTCCATGACCCGTGGCAAGTGGCTGGCAGCGTTGTGCCTGGTGCCTTTCGCAATGTTCTTTATCGTGTTCGAGATCGCCCCGCTGGTATGGGTGATGATCAACAGCCTGCAATCGGAAGAGTTTGGCTGGGGCGTGGCCAACTTCACCAAGATCTTCAATTCGAAGTTCTATTTGCAGGCGATCCAGTACAGCCTTGAGATCAGTTTCTGGTCCAGCGTGTTCGGGATCATCATCGCGGTGCTCGGCGCCTATTCCCTGCGCCGGGTCGACTCGAAACTGCGCAACTTCGTCAACGCCTTCGCCAACATGACCAGCAACTTCGCCGGTGTACCCCTGGCCTTCGCGTTCATCATTCTGCTGGGCTTCAACGGCAGTTTCACCATCATGCTCAAACAGGCCGGGATCATTCAGGACTTCAACCTGTACTCGAAAACCGGGCTGATCATTCTCTACACCTACTTCCAGATTCCATTGGGCGTGCTGCTGCTCTACCCGGCCTTCGATGCCTTGCGCGAAGACTGGCGTGAGTCCGCCCAATTGCTCGGCGCCAATGGCTGGCAGTTCTGGCGCCACATCGGTTTGCCGGTGCTGACGCCTGCACTGCTCGGCACCTTCGTGATCTTGCTGGCCAACGCCCTAGGCGCCTACGCCACGGTGTACGCGTTGACCACCGGCAACTTCAACGTGCTGCCGATCCGCATCGCGGCGATGGTCTCCGGCGACATTTCCCTTGATCCGAACCTGGCCAGCGCCCTGGCCGTGGTGCTCGTGGCGTTGATGACCCTGGTGACCATCGTGCATCAGCTGCTGTTGAAGAGGAGCTACCATGTCTCGCGCTGAACTGGGCCCCGTCGGTGTCTATCACCGGGTGGTGGTGTACCTGCTGTTTGCCATTCTGTTGCTGCCGCTGGCCGGGACATTGATCTACTCGATCGCCAGCAGTTGGTCGGCAACCATTCTGCCCAGCGGCTTTACCTTCAAGTGGTACATCCAGCTGTGGAGCGATCCGCGCTTTCTGCATGCCTTCGGGCAGTCGTTGCTGGTGTGCGTCGGCGCGCTGATTCTGTCGGTGGTGCTGATTCTGCCGCTGCTGTTCGTGGTGCATTACCACTTCCCCAAACTCGATGCGCTGATGAACATCCTGATCCTGCTGCCCTTCGCGGTGCCGCCGGTGGTGTCCTCGGTGGGGCTGTTGCAGCTCTATGGTTCCGGGCCGTTTGCGATGGTCGGGACGCCGTGGATTCTGATCGGCTGCTACTTCACCATCGCGCTGCCGTTCATGTACCGGGCGATCACCAACAACCTGCAAGCGATCAACCTGCGCGACCTGATGGATGCCGCGCAATTGCTCGGCGCCAGCACCTGGCAAGCCGCGTTCCTGGTGGTGCTGCCGAACCTGCGCAAGGGTTTGATGGTGGCGTTGCTGCTGTCGTTCTCGTTCCTGTTCGGTGAATTCGTGTTCGCCAACATCCTGGTCGGGACCCGCTACGAAACCCTGCAGGTCTACCTCAACAACATGCGTAACAGCAGCGGCCACTTCACCAGTGCGCTGGTGATCTCCTACTTCTTCTTCGTGCTGGTTCTGACCTGGGCGGCCAATATCTTGAACAAGGACAAAAGCGAATGAGCTATGTCAGCGTCCAACACCTGCAAAAAAGCTATGCCGGCACCACGGTATTCAGCGACATCGACTGCGAAATCCAGAAAGGTGAGTTCGTCACCCTCCTCGGCCCGTCCGGTTGCGGCAAATCCACGCTGCTGCGTTGCATCGCCGGCCTGACCTCGGTGGATGGCGGCAAGATTCTGCTCGATGGTGTCGACATCGTGCCGTTGAGCCCGCAGAAACGCGGGATCGGCATGGTTTTCCAGAGCTACGCGCTGTTCCCGAACATGACCGTGGAACAGAACATCGCCTTCGGTTTGCGCATGCAGAAGGTCAACGCCGACGACAGCCATAAGCGTGTCGCCGAAGTGCTGAAACTGGTGGAGCTGAACGACTTCGCCGCGCGTTATCCGCATCAACTGTCGGGTGGCCAGTGCCAGCGCGTGGCCCTAGCCCGCTCATTGGTCACGCGGCCACGGCTGTTGTTGCTGGACGAACCGCTTTCGGCCCTCGATGCGCGGATTCGCAAGCACTTGCGCGAACAGATCCGTCAGATCCAGCGCGAACTCGGCCTGACCACGATCTTCGTCACACACGACCAGGAAGAAGCGCTGACCATGTCTGACCGGATTTTCCTGATGAATCAGGGAAAGATCGTACAGAGCGGCGACGCCGAAACCCTTTACACCGCGCCCGTGGATGTTTTTGCCGCCGGCTTCATCGGCAACTACAACCTGCTGGACGCCGACAGCGCCTCGAAACTGCTGCAGCGGCCGATCAACCACCGCATCGCGATTCGCCCGGAAGCCATCGAACTGAGCCTTAATGGCGAGCTTGACGCGCAAATCCGCAGCCACAGCCTGCTGGGCAACGTCATTCGTTATCGGGTCGAAGCCCGGGGCGTGGAATTGGTGGTGGATGTGCTGAACCGCTCGGCGGCCGATCTGCACCCCGATGGTCAGCGCCTGGCACTTTCCATCGATCCGACGGCCCTGTGTGAGGTAGCCTGATGCCTTTGTTGATGTCGAAGAGAGAACTGCACTGATGGCCCTGGCAATTTTTGATCTGGACGAAACCCTGATCCACGGCGACTGCGCCACCCTCTGGAGCGAGCAAATGGGCCGCCTGGGCTGGGTCGATCCCGAGTCGTTCATGCGCAAGAACAATGAGCTAATGGACGCTTACAGTCATGGCAAGTTACGGATGGAAGAGTACATGGAGTTCAGCCTGGAGCCGATGATCGGGCGCACACCGCAAGAGGTCGACCATTTGGTCGGGCCTTGGGTAGAAGACTTCATTGAGCCGATCATTTTCAGTGACGCCACCAAAGCCATTGCAGCCCATCGCAAGGCTGGTGACCGGATTCTGGTGATCTCGGCGTCGGGCACGCACCTGGTGAAGCCGATTGCCGACCGTTTGGGCATCGACGAGATACTCGGCATCGAACTGGAAGTGGCGCACGGGGTTTATAGTGGCCACACCGTTGGAACGCTGACATACCGCGAAGGCAAAATCACCCGGTTGCTGGAGTGGCTGGATGCGGAAGAGGAAAACCTGGAAGGGGCGAGTTTCTATTCCGACTCACGCAACGATTTGCCGCTGCTGTTGAAGGTGGACTTCCCACACGTGGTGAACCCGGATCCGGTGCTGCTTGAGCATGCCGAAAAGGCCGGCTGGCCAATCCACCTCTGGAAATAACGCAAATCCCATGTGGGAGCGAGCCTGCTCGCGATGAACGATAACGCGGTTTACCTGACACACCGCGTCGCCTGAATCGCGAGCAGGCTCGCTCCCACAGGTTCGGTGTTGTCAGGTCAGGCTGGCGTCGATTATCAGCACCAACTTCCCCGCCACCTTGTTACTCGCCAATTCAGCAAACGCCGCTTCGGCGTCCTTGATCGCAAAGGTCTTCGCCAACTGCGGACTCAACCGTCCTTCAGCAAACAACGGCCACACATGCTGGCTCAAATCACTGAACAAATCCGCCTTGAACTGCTCATCGCGACTGCGCAAGGTCGAACCCAGCAGCTGCACGCGCTTGGCCAGGACTTGCGCCAGATCCAGCTTCGCTTCACGACCGCCCATCAAACCAATCAGCACCCACCGACCATCCTGAGCCAGCATCTTCAGGTTCAGCGCAGCATAGTTGCCACCGACCGGATCGAGAATCACGTCAAACGGCCCCAGATCACGCAGGCTGTCCAGGTCGCCCGTGCGCACAACACCACCCTGCGCACCCAACGTTTCGCAATAAGCCAGACGCTCGGCGGAACCGACGCTGACCCAGCACGGGTTGCCAAAGGCCTTGCACAGCTGAATGGCAGCTGAACCGATTCCACTTGCTCCGGCGTGCAGAAGAACTTTCTCACCCGGTTTGAGCGCGGCCAGTTGAAACAAATTCAGCCAAACGGTTGCATACACTTCCGGCAACGCGGCCGCCTCGGCCAGGGACAAACCTTCGGGGACCGGCAGCACGTGCCGTCCGTCGACAACTACCTCCTCGGCCATCCCGCCCCCGGCCAGCAAGGCGCAAACCCGATCGCCGACCTGCCAGGACGAGCCCGGGCCGACCTCGCTGATCACCCCCGAACACTCAAGACCCAGTACCTGACTGGCTCCCGGCGGTGGCGGATAAAGCCCTGCTTTCTGTAACAAATCGGCGCGATTGAGGCCCGCTGCCGCCACTCGAATACGAACTTGTCCTACATCGCATGTAGGACTGGGCTCTTCAACCCACGCCACTTGACCTTCCACGCCTTGCAATGCCTTCACAGTGCCTCCATAGTGAGTCTGGACTGAGCCCGTAGCTGTAGCGCCGGGCTTTCTTGCATTATGCGACCGGCCCCTGTGGAACCGGCGACTTCAAAGACGGCCTAATATGCGTGATCAATTGTCCCCGCGTCGAATCAGCATGAAGCATTTTTTCCCCAGCACCGCCCTAGCCCTATTCATTGGTATCGGCCTGTTGCCGATGTCGAGCAATACTTTCGCAGCCAATAGCTGGGACAAGCTTCAGCCTGATCGTGACGAAGTGATCGCCAGCCTGAACGTCGTCGAACTGCTCAAGCGCCATCACTACAGCAAGCCGCCGCTCGATGACGCGCGCTCCGTGATCATTTATGACAGCTACCTCAAGCTGCTGGATCCGTCGCGCAGCTACTTCATGGCCAGCGACATTGCCGAGTTCGACAAGTGGAAAACCCAGTTCGATGACTTCCTCAAAAGCGGCGACCTGAACGCCGGGTTCACCATCTACAAGCGCTACCTGGACCGCGTCAAAGCGCGTCTGGACTTTGCCCTTGCCGAGCTGAACAAGGGCGTCGACAAAATCGACTTCAACGCCAAGGAAACCTTGCTGATCGATCGCAAGGACGCCCCGTGGCTCAAGTCCACCGCCGAACTCGACGACCTGTGGCGCAAACGCGTCAAGGACGAAGTCTTGCGGCAGAAGATTGCGGGCAAGGATTCCAAGCAGATTCAGGAAACCCTGACCAAGCGCTACAAAAACCAGTTGGCGCGCCTGGACCAGACCCGTGCGGAAGATATCTTCCAGGCGTACATCAACACCTTCGCCATGTCCTACGACCCGCACACCAACTATCTGTCGCCGGATAACGCGGAGAACTTCGACATCAACATGAGCCTGTCCCTCGAGGGCATCGGCGCCGTGTTGCAGAGCGATAACGATCAGGTAAAAGTCGTGCGCCTGGTGCCTGCCGGCCCGGCCGACAAGACCAAACTGGTTGCACCGGCCGACAAGATCATCGGCGTTGCCCAAGGCAACAAAGAGATGGTCGACGTGGTCGGCTGGCGTCTGGACGAAGTGGTCAAGCTGATCCGTGGTCCGAAAGGCACCGTGGTGCGCCTGGAAGTGATTCCGGCCAGCAATGCGCCGAACGACCAGACCTCCAAGATCGTGCCGATCACCCGCGAAGCAGTGAAGCTCGAAGACCAGGCCGTGAAGAAGTCGATCCTGAGCCTGAAACAGGATGGCAAGGACTACAAACTGGGCGTCATCGAGATCCCGGCCTTCTACCTCGACTTCAAGGCTTTCCGTGCCGGCGATCCGGACTACAAAAGCACCACTCGCGACGTCAAGAAACTGCTGACCGAGTTGCAGAAAGAGAAAGTCGACGGCGTGGTCATCGACTTGCGCAACAACGGCGGCGGTTCGTTGCAGGAAGCCACCGAGCTGACCAGCCTGTTCATCGACAAAGGTCCGACCGTGCTGGTGCGTAACGCCGATGGCCGGGTCGATGTGCTGGAAGATGAAAACCCGGGCGCGTTCTACAAAGGCCCGATGGCGTTGCTGGTCAACCGCTTGTCTGCCTCGGCTTCGGAGATTTTTGCCGGCGCCATGCAGGACTACCATCGCGCGCTGATCATCGGCGGCCAGACCTTCGGTAAAGGCACCGTGCAGACCATTCAGCCGCTGAACCATGGCGAACTGAAGCTGACCCTGGCCAAGTTCTACCGGGTTTCCGGCCAGAGCACCCAGCATCAGGGCGTACTGCCGGATATCGACTACCCGTCGATCATTGACACCAAGGAAATCGGCGAAAGCGCCCTGCCGGAAGCCATGCCGTGGGACACCATCCGTGCAGCCATCAAGCCGGCGGTCGACCCGTTCAAACCGTACATCGCGCAGCTCAAGTCCGAGCATGATTTGCGCTCGACCAAAGACGCAGAGTTCGTGTTCATCCGCGACAAGCTGGCCCTGGCCCAGAAGCTGATGGCGGAAAAAACCGTCAGCCTCAATGAAGCTGATCGTCGTGCGCAACACGCCGATATCGAAGCCAAGCAACTGGTCATGGAAAACATCCGTCGCAAGGCCAAGGGTGAAGAGCCGCTCAAAGAGCTGAAGAAAGAAGACGAAGACGCGATCGCGGCCGAGCCGGACAAAACCAAGCCAGAAGACGATGCCTACTTGAGCGAGACCGGGCGGATTCTGCTGGACTACTTGAAACTCAACACCGCGGTAGCCAAGCATTAAGATGATGGCAATTTAATGCTGACGCTCTCCGGAGCGTCATCATACAGTCATCATTCTGTCGTGAAATACAGGACTGGGAGCCCTCTTGAGCAAGAGTGTGCTCCCAGTCCTTTTTTTATCGCCAGAGATTGCCATGACCACGACAGAACAGCTGAGTGCCTTGAGTTCCATACTGGCTCAAAGCGGCTTGCACAGCCTGTTCCAGCCGATCATCTCCCTCTCCGAGCGACGCATTGTCGGCTACGAAGCCCTCACCCGCGGCCCCTCGAACAGTCCGCTGCACTCCCCCATCGCATTGTTTGCGGTCGCCCGCCAGGCCGGTCGCTTGAGCGAGCTGGAAATCGCCTGCCGTGAAAGTGCTTGTCGACGTTTCAATGAACAGCAACTGCCGGGCAAGCTGTTTCTTAACGTCTCTCCGGAATCCCTGCTGGAAGCCGCTCATCAACCGGGGCGAACCCTGCAATTGCTGCAGGACTTCGGTATACCGCCGAGCCAGGTGGTGATCGAACTCACCGAACAGACCCCGACCGACGATTTCCAGTTACTGCAAAACGCCCTGCATCACTACCGGGCAATGGGATTTTCCATCGCGCTGGATGATCTGGGCGCGGGTTACTCGAGTTTGCGGTTGTGGTCCGAGCTGCGTCCGGACTACGTGAAGATCGACCGGCATTTCATCGACGGCATTCATCAGGACGCACTCAAGCGTGAGTTCGTCGGCTCCATCCTGCAAATCGCCAAGGCGTCGCGGGCGCAGGTGATCGCCGAAGGCATCGAACTGCCGGAAGAGCTCGCGGTGTTGACCGAGATGGGCGTCGATCTGGTGCAAGGCTATTTGCTGTGCCGGCCTCAAGAGCATCCACCTCGCGAGGCACGATCCTTGATGCCCAAACACGACAGCACCGCGGTGGCGTTAAATGACGAAGGCAGCGACCTCAGCGCCTTGCTCAACGACCAACCGGCCGTACACCGGGATACACCGACAGCCACGGTGCTGGAAGCCTTCCGCCGCCAGGCCAACCTGAACTCACTGGCGGTGCTCGACGAGCATGGCCACCCTTGCGGCATCGTTCATCGGCATTCGCTCTCGGACGCACTGCTCAAGCCCTTCGCGACTGATCTTTTTGCCCGCAAGCCCATCAGCCGCCTGATGAACGACGACTTCCTCGCCGTGGAAATGAGCCAGTCGCTGCAACAGGTCAGTCGCTTGATCACCAGTCGCGCGAGGCAGCGCATTGAAGAAGATTTCATCATCACCCTCAACGGCGGCTACCTGGGGTTGGGCCGAGTGATCGATGTGCTCAAGCTGATTACCGAACTGAAAATCCAGCAGGCCCGCTACGCCAATCCGCTGACCCTGTTGCCGGGCAACGTGCCCATCCAGCAATGCCTGACGCGGCTGCTGCAACAGCAGCGGGAATCGGTGATCTGCTATGTCGACATCGACAGCTTCAAACCCTTCAATGACATCTACGGCTACGGCCGTGGGGATGAAGTGCTGCTGTGCCTGGCGCAATGCCTGATCGATCGCGTCGACCCGTCCCGCGACTTTGTCGGCCATATCGGCGGTGATGACTTCCTGCTGGTGCTCGGCCCGGAAGACTGGCACAAACGTTTGAACCAGCTGCTGGACGACTTCCAGAGCCAGTGCCGACGCTTCTACCGCAGCGAACACCTGGAAGCCGGCTGCTTTATCGCGCCGAATCGCCAGGGTGTGCGCCAGGAGTTCCCGTTGCTGTCACTGTCGATCGGCGTGGTGCATTTGCATCCACAGGCCTGTGGACAACTCGATGCGAGCCAGTTGGCGGAGATGGCATCGCAGGCCAAACATCACGCGAAGAATGTGCCGGGGTATAGCGTGCATGTGATTGATAGTTTGGTGGTGCCGGTGCGAGAGGATGAGTTGCTGTCAGGGCATCGTTGATTGAACGGACGCCTTCGCGGGCAAGCCTCGCTCCTACAGGGGTGTTGTGCCGTTCGCAATTATTGTGAACAACACAGACCCCGTGTAGGAGCGAGGCTTGCCCGCGAAGAGGCCAGCCCAGACAACCAAAATCTCTGGATTCAATCCGCTTCTGACTGTGCCGCTAATCGCCGCCCAACCACATCCAGCACATCACACCCATCACGCAACGGAATTGCACAGAGCAACGCGAAGTCGCTGAGAATCATGGAATCGCACTCAATCGAACCGCGCATGGACAGGTTCTCCAGCACTTGGGTAACGGCTCGGATTCGGTAGCGGGCGGCGTCGGTCAAAATATCGAGCGGCGCGTGGGTGTCGACGAACAAGGTGGGCATGTCGCTGCAGTTGCTGGTCAGCGCCATAAAGCGGTTGTCGGGATGAGGCGTTAGAGGGGTGTAAGGCGGATCTGGCGTAAGTGTTTTCATTGTTTTACTTCCTAACGTATGGATTGAAGCCGCCAGTAATCACTTCCACGCGATAGGTGGCGGCTGTACGCGGGTGTGGAAGACCGAGACGTTAGGCACTCGGCGCACTCGAAAGCGCCCCGCGCACAGCCACCATAAAACACAGACGAAAAAACGCCGAATGGGTGGCGCTTGACGCGCCTAACGATAGAAGGGCTTCCACGCCCTGTCACTGAATTTGCAGTGACAGCCAAAAGACTATCGATGAGACACGTCGCGCACCAGTTCATGAAAGCCGCCACAACTCGAAGGAAATCTCCGATGAATCTGCCCGGCTTTAAACGCGCAGCACTGTGCGGGTGATCATCCAGGAAAGAAGCCAGCAAAGGACGATGTTGGCGTAGGGCAATTCTCTAATGCGCCGCCACTGAATAAACGAAACGCCAGAAACGCAAACGTGGCGGAAGGTTTCCCTCACGCCACGTTCATTTGTCGAACAGCAATGTATCTATTTCGCTGAATCGCGAGACGCCAGCTCTTTCAGCTTCATCTCGGCCAACGGATGCCCCGCCTGCGCCGCCAACCCCCAAAACCGCGCCGCTTCAGCCGGATCCGGCGCCTTGCTCGGCGTCCCCGCCAAACTGATCACGCCCACCTGATACGCCGCTTTGCCATCCCCCGCCAACGCCGCCAGGCGCAGCAATCGCACGCCTTCCTCACGAGCCCCAAGGCCAACGCCGCGAAAGGTCAGGATGTGGCCATAGAAGCTTTGCGCGCCGACGTCACCCAGGTTGGCCATGCGCGCGAACTGGCCTTCGAGCCAGCTCCAGCCGCGGGGCTGTCGCACGAACCACGACCAGTGAAACAACCGGCGGGCCAGCCAGTAACCGGCCCGTGCCTTGAGCTTTAAAAACACTCAGGCCTCCGCCGATTCCGGGTACTCGTATTCGAACACGCGCACCACTTCCGAGGCGTGCCACGAGGCGGCAGCAACACCGTCGGACGGCCCGGAAAAACGCCCTAGACGTTCGACGCATTCGAAGAAGCCGGTGCGTGGCAGGCGACTGGCGCCCTGGCTGATCACCAGCGAGCTGCGCAGCGGCTGCTCGGCCTTGGCGTCCAGCGCGGCCAGATGCTCCAGCGCAGCGGTGAGGGTTTGCATGGCCGGCGTGGGCAACTGCAAACGTTCCAGCAAGGCTCGATAGGTCAGCAGATGGCGCTGGCGGCGGGCCTGATCCAGCTCACCCAGCAACCCGTCCCAATGTTGACGACTGATGCGTACGCTCACGATTCATCCCTCCACCCTGGCACCGTCAGTTCCCAGGCCAGGCTGCGGCGAATCGCAGCGTCGGGTAGACGCTCGCCACTTTCGATCAAGGCCAGATAAGACGGGCTGATGCCTACCGTGCGGGCGAGCGCCTCAATGGCGATGCCCTTCCCTTCGCGCAAACTGCGTAGTTGATCCAGCCCCGGAAGAATCTGGTCTGGCGATGCTGCGTGACGCACCGGCGTGTCGGGTGCCGGTTGTTCGTTGATGCCTGCTGCTTTCAGTAGAGCCTGATACTGAGCCCATGGCAAAACCGCATATTCGGGCTCGCCTTCGCGTGTGATTATCTGAATATCCATGACTTCCCCGTAGGACAACGACACTTAGCGAGTCGGCACTTTTCCCTAGAAGTGTAATCCTAACAGCGGCCACGGTCGCGGGGGGTATGAATATAAGGACGATCCTCAATCAAATCAGGTTTTTTTCGGGCCCTGAAGCTGAAGTTGCTCTGGGGTATCGGGGAGGCGCTCGGCCACCGCAAGCTTCTCCGGCAACTGGCGATTGCGCCAGGCACGGAAGGCATTGAGTTCGTCGTCGAGGACTTTCATCAGCCAGGCAAGCACGGCGATGTCATCGAGCATGCCGAACATCGGGATGAAGTCCGGAATCGCATCCACCGGGCTGAGGAAGTACATCAGGCCGGCAACCACCGAGATCAGCGCCTTCGGACTGATAGCCCGGTACTCGCCGCGCCAGTAGGCCAGGCACAGTGCCTGCAACAGGCGCAAATCGTCCTTGATCTTACCCAGCCGGTTGCCCTGGCTGGCACCTTTGCTGGCGACGGCGAACAACAGGGTCGGCAAACGTCCACGGGCAAGCAGGCGTCCGGCGAGTGGCAGGAAACGAGCGAAATTCCAGGGTGCTTTCATCATTCCTCCCGCTGAAATGTTATCCACACAAATTGTGGATAACCTTGTGAACAGAGCTATTTTTCACGGCTGAAAGCCCCGTTTCATAAGGGCTCAACTCAGATCGGGCGTTTTTTACTCACATAAAAAAACCCAAGATTTCATTGACTTGGCGCGCCGGCGCGGATAGCACGGCGTCCTCAATGGCTATGACTGCAACGTACAGCATCCGTTCGCTTTGTTTACCCTCGCTGAACGCCAGATGCAACAACGCCCCGCATAAAGCGAGGCGTTGTTTTTAAAGCAGACGCTGATTACTTGGCGGCGTCTTCTTTTGCTGGATCCTTGATCGCCAGCAGTTCCAGGTCGAATACCAGAACCGAGTTGGCTGGAATCGCCGGGCTTGGGCTTTGGGCGCCGTAGGCCAGTTCGCTAGGGATGTACAGTTTGTACTTCTCGCCAACGTGCATCAGTTGCAGGCCTTCGACCCAACCCGGAATCACGCCGCTAACCGGCAGATCGATCGGGCTGCCACGTTCGACGGAGCTGTCAAACGTAGTGCCGTTGGTCAGCTTGCCCGTGTAGTGAACAGTCACTACGTCGGTCGGCTTAGGCTGTGCGCCATCGGCTTTCTTGACCACTTCGTATTGCAGGCCCGAAGCAGTGGTGGTGACACCGGCTTTCTTGGCGTTGTCTTCGAGGAATTTCTTGCCGGCGGATGCCGACTCTTCGCTCATTTTGGCCATACGCTCTTCAGCACGCTTCTGCAGTGCTGCGAAGGCTTCGACCAGTTCGTCATCCTTCAGCTTCTGTTCTTTCTTGCCGACGGCATCTTCGATGCCTTGGGCTACGGCTTTGGAGTCCAGGTCATCCATGCCTTCCTGAGCCAGGCTTTTGCCCATGTTCAGGCCAATCCCGTAGGAAGCTTTTTGCGCCGGGGTTTTCAGCTCTACGCTGGTCTGCGAATCACAACCCGCAAGTACCAGGCTAACCAGGGCCACCGCCGCCGCCAACCGATGCTGTTTCATGCTATTTCCTTGTTCATGCGCCTAAAGGGCAATCGAGTAAAGCCGCGAGCTTATCAGGCGGCCACGACCAATGGCTACCGGCATGAGAGCAGGAAACTTCTGATAAGTTCAGGTGTTTTAACGCATTTCGGGATTGGAATGATGAAGCTTCTGTCATCTTGGGCTCACAGAGACGGGTGCCGGATCCCACAGCATCTGGCGTAATGGCCACTTGCCGCACCCCGAAGGCTGAGGCATAAGAGAGCTACAAATCGACAAGGACGTTTATCTTGCGCCTCTTATTCCGCCTGCTGGTGCTGTTCGCTGTGCTGCTGGGGCTGGGCCTGGCCGTGGTTCTGTATTACGTCGCCAACCCGAAACTGCCGACCTGGGCTCCCGCACAAAAGGTGCGTTATCTGGATCAGTGGAGCGCCGCCGACCGCCAGACTTACTACTTCACCCCCCAGGGCACTCAAGTCAAAGGCTTGCGCTATGACTGGTTCAAGGAACTCGAACTGCCCTTCTCGGAACAACGATTCGCTGCCCCCGACTACCTCGCGCGCTTTGGTTTTCTGATCGATCCCGGGCAGAAAGCCACGCAGAACAACCCTGGCAACCTGCCCGTGGGGTTTGCTCGCCATCAAAACCCTGGCAGCCAAGACGAATACCTCGACATCACCTGTGCCGCCTGCCACACCGGTGAATTACGTTTCAACGGCCAGGCCGTGCGTATCGACGGCGGCTCGGCGCAGCATGTCCTGCCTTCCAGTGTTCCTACGCTGCGCGGCGGCAGTTTCGGACAGGCGCTGGTAGCCAGTCTGATCTCGACTTACTACAACCCTTGGAAATTCGAACGCTTCGCCCGCAACGTGCTTGGCGAGAATTACGACGCCCGGCGCCAACAACTGCGCAAAGACTTCAAAACCTCACTTGATACCTTCGTAAAAGTGGCCTGGAACGATACCCATCGCGGGCTCTACCCGACCGAGGAAGGCCCCGGCCGTACCGACGCCTTCGGGCGCATCGCCAATGCCAGCTTCGGCGACGCGATTTCAGCCGATAACTACCGCGTGGCGAATGCACCGGTGGATTACCCGCAATTGTGGGACATGTGGACCTTTGACTGGGTGCAATGGAACGGTTCGGCCCAGCAACCAATGGCCCGCAACATCGGCGAGGCGCTTGGTGTCGGTGCAACCCTGAGCTTCTTCGACGCCAACGGCCAACCGCTTAAAGGTGACGAGCGCTACCCGTCGAGTGTCCGCTTGCGCGACCTGCACCAGATCGAACAAACCCTGCAACGGCTCAAACCACCGGCCTGGCCGGAAGATGTGCTGGGCACTGTCGACCAGCCCCTGGCCGTCAAAGGTCGCGAATTGTTCAGCGAAAACTGCGCCGGTTGCCACGTACCCCGATCGGTTCAAACCAACGGGCGCTGGGTGCAACACCTGAAAATGCTGCCAGTGGAGTACATCGGCACAGACCCGGGCGCGACCAATAACATCGCTGACCATCGCTTCGACCTCAGTGCCTTGCAATGGGACCCGGCTGAACTGGCGAAACTGGATGTGCAGTTGCAGCCGCCGCCCGCCGAACCACTGGACATGAGCAAACTCTCGTCAGCCAAAGGCCTGGCCTATGTCACCGCGTTCGTAGGAAATAGGGCCTACCGCGAGGCGAAAATCCCCGAGGCCGAGCGCCCGGACATGGATGGCTTCGGGCTGCCGATTGGTGTGCGCGAACTGCGTGCCTACAAGGCCCGTCCATTGGCCGGCGTCTGGGCGACGGCGCCGTTTCTGCACAACGGTTCGGTACCGAGCATTTATCAACTGCTCTCGCCCCAGGATGAACGCGCAACGAACTTTTACAAAGGCACGTTCGAGTACGACCCCAGGCACCTGGGTTATCGCACCGACGCCTTCCCCAACGGCTTCAAGTTCGACACGCGCATTACCGGCAATCACAACAGCGGCCACGAATTCCGGGCTGGCAAGCGTGGCAACGGCGTCATCGGTCGCTTGCTGCAACCGGAGGAGCGCTGGGCGCTGCTGGAGTACCTGAAAGTATTGGGCGGCCCGTTGGAGGCACAATTACCATGAGCAGACTATGGATGTGGTTAGGCGCCCTCCTCGGCAAAACCCTGTTGTGGTTGCTGGGCTTGGGATTACTGGTTTGGGCACTGGCCACGGCGTGGTTTGCCTGGCAGCACCGGGGGCCGGTCTCGGCCGAAGAACTGATCCCGGACGGCGAAGCGGCGATGACTCAGAACATCATTCAGACGGCCGTGCGCATCGTCGATCAGCACCGCGAAAGCACCCGCTACCTGCGCGATGCGCATGCCAAGGCGCACGGCTGTGTGAAGGCCGAAGTCCAGGTGCTGCCGGATCTGGCGGATGAGCTGCGTCAAGGTGTGTTCAGCGAACCCGGCAAAACCTGGCAATCGACGATGCGACTGTCCAACGGCAATGCCTATCCGCAGTTCGACAGTATTCGCGATGCCCGGGGCATGGCGATCAAGCTGCTCGATGTGCCCGGCAAACAACTACTCGCCGATCAACAAAGCCGTGGCGAACAGGACTTCGTGATGTTCAGCCACCCGAATTTCTTCGTCAGCGATGTCGCCGAATACCGTCAGAATGTGGCCGCCCAGGCCGATGGCAAGAAGCTGACGGCGTTTTTCCCCGGCTGGGATCCGCGCACGTGGCAGGTTCGTCATCTGTTTATCGCCTTGGCGACCCTCTCCCCGGCCCCGGAAAGTCCGACGCAGACGACGTACTTTTCGGTTTCGCCCTATAAATTTGGTGAAGCCAATGCGAAGTTTCGGGTGGCGCCGGATCCCGACAGCTGCCCGGCCTACACCTTGCCGACGCAGAACCAGAAGCTGCCGAATTTCTTGCGCAACGCGCTGAACCAGCAATTGTCGACGGATCGGGTGCCCGCGTGCTTCATGTTGCAGATCCAGCGGCAGGATCCGGGCAAGTACATGCCTATCGAGGACACGAGTATTGAATGGAAGGAAAAGGATGCACCGTTCGAAACCGTGGCGCGGATCAAACTGCCCGCCCAGGACTTCGATACGCCGGCGCTGAATCTGCAATGCGACAACCAGTCGTTCAATCCGTGGTTCGGGCTTGAGGCCCATCGACCGATTGGTGGCATCAACCGCCTGCGCAAAGCGGTGTATGAAGCCGTGAGCGACTACCGCCACAGCCGCAACGCAGAACAATGAGAAGCAGGTAGGAATAAAACGACTCTATGATCGACGCAAACCAACGCGCTACCGCATACGTGTAGCAGCTGGCGAAGCCTGCGTTCGGCTGCGCAGCAGTCGCAAGGCCACACAGCGCGGCGCATCAGATCCGTCCGGGACTCAGGGTTTACGACTGCTGCGCAGCCGAACGCAGGCTTCGCCAGCTGCTACAGATCGCGTGATGGCGGAATTCGCTTTTCATGGATTGTCGGCAAAAAGCCAAATCCCGGACAGCAAAAAGCCCGCATTAAGCGGGCTTTTTCCGTGGTGACCTGGCGTTCAGCGTTCCAGGTTACCGAATATGGCGCAGCGGACGGGACTCGAACCCGCGACCCCCGGCGTGACAGGCCGGTATTCTAACCGACTGAACTACCGCTGCGCGTAGCGTTGAAAGTAAGTGGTGGGTGATGACGGGATCGAACCGCCGACATTCTGCTTGTAAGGCAGACGCTCTCCCAGCTGAGCTAATCACCCTTTACCTTCGTTGCGGGGCGCATTGTGCCACAGATTTTCATAACGTGTTGATTTAATTGAATAATTTTTCAAATAAATCTGAAAACCGGTAAAACGACACGACCTGCAGGAACAACGTACAAACTTTGGGCAGAAAAAAACCCGCGTTAGCGGGCTTTTCCGTGGTGACCTGGCGTTCAGCGTTCCAGGTTACCGAATATGGCGCAGCGGACGGGACTCGAACCCGCGACCCCCGGCGTGACAGGCCGGTATTCTAACCGACTGAACTACCGCTGCGCGTAACACTAAAGCGAATGGTGGGTGATGACGGGATCGAACCGCCGACATTCTGCTTGTAAGGCAGACGCTCTCCCAGCTGAGCTAATCACCCTTCACTTTCGGTGTGGCGCGCATTCTACGGAGCGACCCCACCTCTGGCAAGCACTTTTTTAAATAATTTTTGCAGGCCTTCCAAAGGCTTAGAGAAGGGTTGGCCTATGGCTTCGCTAAGAGAATAATGCCCCCCTTTGTATAAAGGAGAGACTCGCCCCATGTGGTTCAAAAACCTGCTTATCTATCGCCTGACCCAAGATCTGCCTTTTGATGCCGAGGCGTTGGAAACTGCACTGGCCACCAAACTGGCGCGTCCATGTGCAAGCCAGGAGTTGACCACCTACGGTTTCGTCGCGCCCTTCGGCAAAGGCGAAGATGCACCCCTGGTGCACGTCAGCGGCGACTTCCTGCTGATCTCCGCGCGCAAGGAAGAGCGCATCTTGCCGGGCAGCGTCGTGCGTGACGCCGTGAAGGAAAAGGTCGAAGAGATCGAAGCCGAACAAATGCGCAAGGTCTACAAAAAGGAACGCGACCAGATCAAGGATGAAATCATCCAGGCGTTCCTGCCGCGTGCCTTTATCCGTCGTTCGTCGACCTTCGCCGCTATTGCGCCGAAACAGGGCCTGATCCTGGTCAACTCGGCCAGCCCGAAACGTGCCGAAGACCTGCTGTCCACCTTGCGTGAAGTGATCGGCACCCTGCCGGTACGTCCACTGACCGTTAAAATGTCGCCGACAGCGACCATGACTGAATGGGTCACCACCCAGAAAGCCGCGGACGACTTCTTTGTGCTGGACGAGTGCGAACTGCGCGACACCCACGAAGACGGCGGCATCGTGCGTTGCAAGCGCCAGGACCTGACCAGCGAAGAGATTCAGCTGCACTTGAGTACCGGCAAAGTGGTGACTCAGCTGTCGCTGGCCTGGCAAGACAAGCTGTCTTTCGTCCTCGACGACAAGATGGTGGTCAAGCGCCTGAAGTTCGAAGACCTGCTGCAAGACCAGGCAGAACAGGACGGTGGCGAAGAAGCCCTCGGCCAGCTGGACGCCAGCTTCACCCTGATGATGCTGACCTTCGGCGATTTCCTGCCGGGGCTGGTTGAAGCGCTGGGCGGTGAAGAGCTTCCGCAAGGGATCTAAAAGGCTGTTGATTACTACTGTGGGAGCGAGCCTGCTCGCGATGGCGGAGTGTCAGTCAACATCAATGTTGAATGTCAGTCCCTCATCGCGAGCAGGCTCACTCCCACATTTGTTTTGTGGTGCTTACTGAATAATAAGGATCAGGCCATGCGCGCCCTCGCTGCATTGAGTCGTTTTGTCGGCAACACCTTCGCTTACTGGGTACTGATCTTCGCGGTCGTGGCGTTCCTGCAGCCGACGTGGTTCATCGGCCTGAAAGGCGCGATCGTGCCGCTGCTGGGCCTGGTGATGTTCGGCATGGGCCTGACCCTCAAACTCGAAGACTTCGCCGAAGTCGCTCGCCATCCGTGGCGCGTGGCGCTGGGCGTGGTTGCACATTTCGTGATCATGCCCGGCGTGGCGTGGTTGCTCTGCCAGGCGTTTCACCTGCCACCGGAAATCGCCGTCGGCGTGATTCTGGTCGGTTGCTGCCCAAGCGGCACCTCGTCGAACGTGATGACCTGGCTGGCACGCGGCGACCTGGCGCTGTCAGTGGCCATCGCCGCTGTCACTACCCTCCTCGCTCCGCTGCTGACACCGGCGCTGATCTGGCTGCTGGCTTCGGCGTGGCTGCCGGTGTCCTTCATGGAGCTGTTCTGGTCGATCCTGCAAGTGGTGCTGTTGCCGATCGTGTTGGGTGTGGTTGCCCAGCGCTTGCTCGGCAGCCGAGTGCGTCATGCGGTGGAGGTGCTGCCGCTGATTTCCGTGGTGAGCATCGTGATCATCGTCACCGCCGTGGTGGCCGCCAGCCAGGCGAAGATCGCCGAGTCCGGCCTGCTGATCATGGCCGTGGTGATGCTGCACAACAGCTTCGGTTATCTGCTGGGTTACTTCACCGGGCGCCTGTTCAAGTTGCCACTGGCCCAGCGCAAATCCCTTGCACTGGAAGTCGGCATGCAGAACTCGGGGTTGGGTGCCGCGCTGGCCAGTGCGCACTTCTCGCCATTGGCGGCGGTGCCTAGCGCGCTGTTCAGCGTCTGGCACAACATTTCGGGGGCGTTGCTCTCGACGTATTTCCGTCGCATGAGCGAGAAACAAGACAGGGAAATCGCGGCCCAGCAAGCGGCCGAGTAATCCGAAAACTTGATCCTTGGGTTAATGATGGGCACTCTATTGCGCAACGCGAGGACGACCTCGCGGCTCGATCGAGTCATTAATCTGGGGACGACCCCGTCAATCGATGGAGGTCTCTCATGTCCTGGATCATTCTGTTTTTCGCCGGCCTGTTCGAAGTCGGCTGGGCCGTCGGCCTGAAATACACCGACGGGTTCAGCCGCCCTCTCCCGACCGCATTGACCGTTGCCGCCATGGCGATCAGCCTTGGCTTGCTGGGCCTTGCCATGAAGGAATTGCCGCTGGGCACGGCCTATGCGATCTGGACGGGCGTGGGTGCCGTGGGCACGGTGATCGCCGGGATCATTCTGTTTGGCGAGTCCATGGCGCTGTTCAGGCTGGCCAGTGTGGCGCTGATTATTGCCGGGCTGGTTGGGCTCAAGGTTAGCGCCTGACCTTTAGATCGCCTTCGCGGGCAAGCCTCGCTCCTACAGGGAACTGTTAACCCTGTAGGAGCGAGGCTTGCCCGCGAAGAGGCCCTTACAGTCACCGACTACCTGACGGCCCCGCGCAAATCTCCTACCAATTGCTGCAACTTCAGGGGCTCCGCCACCTCAACCGCCACCGCCGGCCCCGCCACCAACGTCACCCGCGACCACAACCGACGAAACAAACCCTTGCCCGGATCGCGGCTGAAGAAACTCCCCCACAACCCTTGCAACGCCAGCGGAATCACCGGCACCGGTGTCTCTTCGAGAATCCGCACCAGCCCGCCCTTGAACTCGCTCATCTCCCCGTCAGCAGTCAACTTGCCTTCGGGGAAGATGCACACCAGCTCACCGTCCTTCAGGTATTGAGCAATCCGCGTGAAAGCCTTTTCGTAGATTTGAATGTCTTCCTGGCGCCCTGCAATCGGAATCGTCCCCGCCGTGCGGAAGATAAAGTTCAGCACGGGCAGGTTGTAGATCTTGTAGTACATGACAAAGCGAATCGGCCGACGCACTGCACCGCCAATCAGCAACGCGTCGACAAACGACACGTGATTGCAGACCAGCAATGCCGCGCCTTCATCCGGGATCAAATCGAGGTTGCGATGCTCCACGCGGTACATGGAATGGCTGAGCAGCCAGATCATGAAGCGCATGGTGAACTCGGGGACGATGCTGAAGATGTAGGCGTTGACGCCGATGTTCAGCAGCGACACCACCAGAAACAGCTGCGGGATCGACAGCTTGACCATGCTCAGCAGAACGATCGAGACAATCGCTGACACCACCATAAACAGCGCATTGAGAATGTTGTTGGCGGCAATCACCCGCGCCCGCTCGTTCTCCGGGGTGCGCGACTGAATCAACGCGTACAGCGGCACAATGTAGAAACCACCGAAAATCCCCAGGCCGAGAATATCTATCAGCACCAGCCAGGTGTGGCCAAACCCAAGGAATTCGATCCAGCCATGACCGTCAACGCTGTCTGGAATACCGCCGGAATGCCACCACAGCAGCAAGCCAAACACCGTCAATCCGAACGAACCGAACGGCACCAGGCCGATCTCGACTTTGCGTCCGGAGAGTTTCTCGCAGAGCATCGAGCCCAGCGCGATACCCACCGAGAACACCGTCAGAATCAGCGTCACCACGGTCTCGTCACCGTGCATCCATTCCTTGGCATAGGCCGGGATCTGCGTCAGATAAATCGCCCCGACAAACCAGAACCACGAGTTGCCGACGATGGAACGCGACACCGCAGGCGTTTGCCCCAGGCCCAGTTTCAAGGTGGCCCAGGATTGGCTGAAGATGTTCCAGTTCAGGCGCATGTTCGGCGATGAGGCCGCCGCCCGGGGAATGCTGCGGCTGGCCAGGTAGCCGAGCACGGCGATACCGATGATCGCAGTGGAAACGATGGGCGCGTAATGACTGGACGACATCATGATCCCGGCGCCGATGGTCCCCGCGAGGATCGCCAGAAACGTGCCCATTTCCACCAGCCCGTTGCCGCCCACCAGCTCTTCTTCACGCAGGGCCTGGGGCAGGATCGAGTATTTCACCGGCCCGAACAGCGCCGAGTGGGTGCCCATGGTGAACAGCGCCACGAGCATCAGTGACAGGTGATCGAACAGGAAACCGACCGCGCCGACCGCCATGATGGCGATTTCCCCGAGCTTGATCAGCCGAATCAGCGCGTCCTTGGCGAACTTTTCCCCGAACTGGCCGGCCAGTGCCGAGAACAGAAAGAACGGCAGGATAAACAGCAGCGCACACAGGTTGACCCAGATCGAACGGTCACCCTCGATGGTCAGCTTGTACAGAATGGCGAGGATCAACGACTGCTTGAAGATGTTGTCGTTGAACGCCCCGAGGGATTGCGTGACGAAGAACGGCAGGAAGCGCCGGGTGCGAAGCAAGGTGAACTGTGAGGGGTGGCTCATCTTCCATGTGTCCCTGATGTTGGGTAAAGAGTGGCTTGGCGATTTTTATTGGAATGTCTAACGTCGATCCAGGCCACACATTACCTAAACTTTGCAGGTTATTTGTTTAATCCTGCAATGCACGGCGAGACAAACAACTCGCCCCGCCACGCGCCCTGCACCGTACGTATGGAGACGATCAGCCACATCACCGCTAGCATCGCCACCAGCACGCAGCCAAAGACACTGAAAAACGCCAGGTTCAAGGTGCTGCCCAGTTTCAACGTCGTCAGAGAATAGACGCCCAGCGGGAAGGTGAAACCCCACCAGCCCAGGTTGAATGGGATACCGTCGCGCAGGTAACGCACGGTGATCAGCACCGCCATCAGCATCCACCAGAAGCCGAAGCCCCACAGCGTGATCCCTGCCACCAGTCCCAGCCCTTCAGCAATTTCACCGATACCCGGCAGACCGTTGGCCGCGAAGATGGCCGGTGCGTCGGCGCCCAGCAGCAACATGCCCAAGGCCCCGGTGCCGATCGGCCCCAGCGCCAGCCAGCTGGAGGCGGCCATGTTTTCGTGAGGCAGTTTATGCAGCGCCATGCGCAACAACAGAATCGTCAGAATGCTGAACGCCACCGGCAGGGAAAAGGCCCAAAGCACGTAGCTGGTCGTCAGCACCACCAGTTGCGAATGGGCATCGGCCAGGTGCGGCGCCAGCAAACCACCGCTGGCGGCGGCCACTTCCGCTGCGACCACAGGCAGCAGCCACACCGCTGTCATCTGGTCGATGCTGTGTTCCTGACGGGTGAACATCATGTAGGGAATCAGCACGCCGCAGGCCACAGACATGGCCACATCGAGCCACCACAGCACTTCGGCGACATGAATCACGCTGTCGCCCCAACGCGGCAAGCCGAACACCAGGAAGCCGTTGATGATGGTCACCAACCCCATGGGGATGGTGCCGAAAAACATCGAGACCGTGGAGTGGCCGAAAATCCGTCGTGCCTCATCAAAGAACAGCACCCAGCGTGCCGCGTACGCTGCGGTAAACAATGCAAACAGGCAGATATTGAGCAGCCAGAGCCCTTCGGCAACCGCATGCAGACCGGGTATGGCAACGGGCAATTGCGCCAGCGCCAAGGCCAGCACGCCAGTCCCCATGGTCGCGGCGAACCAGTTGGGCGTGAATTGGCGAATGGCCTCAAGCGGGTGCTGCAAATGGCTGAGCGGTTTGAAACCGGGGGTGGTGTTGGGGCATGGCATGGTGAATTCCTCTTCCTCTTGTGAGGTGGAATTCATGGTAGATCCGAATCGAATATCTATATAACGGGTAATATCTCTAACTGTTATCTGTTTTGCAGATATAGCGTCAGACGCTGCCTTCTGTCTCAATCACCAGGATCCTCGCCGCCCCTAGCGGATGGGCGACGTGCTCGGTGCCGACAGACGCATAAAAAATATCGCCGACGTCCAGCAGCGCTTCCTTCTCGACGCCCTCTTCGCGGTAGCGCATCTGCACCTGGCCATCGAGCACGACGAACACTTCCTGCCCATCGTTGACGTGCCATTTATACGGCTGGTCGGTCCAGTGCAAACGGGTGGTGATACCGTTCATATTGGCGATATCCAGGGCGCCCCAGGCACGGTCAGCGGTGAAGGATTTGCTGCGGATAATCTTCATGGGGCGGTCCGTCGAAAGGAGTGGCGGTGCCAAGGCTAGCGGTCATCGAACATCGACGCCAGAGACTTTGACAGGGTGCTGACGCATCAGCGCGAGCAGAGCGCCGACCGACAGGACAATCAGCACCGTGCCATACCCATCGGTCGTGGCCACCAGGCCAAAGGCTCGCGTCAGGTTCCCTGCCAGCAACGACGGCAGGCAGAACGCCAGATAACTGAGCACATAAAACGCCGACATCAACCCGGCCCGTTCGTGAGGCAGAGCCATCGGCACCACACTGCGCAACGAACCGAGGAAACTGGCGCCGAAACCGCATCCGGCGACCAGCGTGCCGATGAAGAACAGCGGCAGGCTGGCGCTGTGGACCGCCAGTAAAATCAGCGCCACACCCACGGGCAGAATGCTCGCGCCGACCAGCAAGACTTTGTCGGCTGGGCGACTGCGCAAGGTGTAGATCATCAACGCGCCGGTGACAGTCAGTACCGCCACCGTCGCACCGCCAATCAGATTCGACGTTGATCCGGTGGCCGTACGCACAAGGGACGGAGCGAGTGAAGCGTAGAAACCGCCGAGCGCCCACGCGGCGGTGTTGATCGGCAGCACCAGCCACATCGCACGCCGCGCCTGGATGGGCACATGCAGGGTCGGACGCAGCGAAGCCAACGCGCCACGTTGGGGACTGACGCTTTCCGGCAGACGCCAGATGTACAGCGCCTGCCACCCGAACAGCGCGAGCAGCACCCAAAAGGTCAATTGCAGCGGCAGCGGCGCGAACTCGGCCAACAAGCCGCACCCCATGGCGCCAACCGCCATGCCGAGCAGCGGCGCAACGCTATTGACCAGCGGCCCTTGCTGGCGATCAGTGTCCAGCAGCGCGGCACCCAACGCCGCCGTGGCCATCCCGGTAGCAAAGCCCTGAAGCACCCGGGCGCTGATCAACCACGCGACACTGTCGGCATTGATAAACAGCAGCATGGCCAGCATGTTGAGCATCACAGCGGTGAAGATCACCGGTTTGCGTCCCAGGTAATCCGAGAGTGAACCGACCGTGAGCAGCGCCGCGAGCAGGCTGATGGCGTACACGCCGAAAATCAGGGTCAGGGTCGCTGCCGAGAATTGCAGGTGTTCCTGATACAAGTGGTACAGAGGCGTCGGCGCGGTGGAAGCAGCGAGAAAACTCAGTAAAGTGATCGCCAGAAACCACAGGCTGGAACGGTTTGATATTGAGCTGGACATGCACACACTCCGCAAAAGCTAATTTATTGCTTTTGCGGAGTGTGCTACTGGCCAGCGCTTAAAGCAAATTCTTTGTGTTAAGGTCCGCCGTATGGCTATTAAAGAAGGTTTACGCCCCGGCGGTCGAAGCGCCCGGGTGCAAGAGTCGATTCATTCGGCTGTCCGCGATCTGCTCGAAGAGCAGGACCGCTCGACCGTGACCGTGCCGCAAATCGCTGCGCGCGCGGGGGTGACGCCGTCGACCATCTATCGGCGCTGGGGTGATTTGTCGACGCTGCTGGCCGACGTCGCCCTCGCCCGCCTGCGCCCGGAAAGCGAACCGGCCAACACCGGTAGCTTGGGCGGTGATGTGCGGGCGTGGGCGGAGCAGTATCTGGACGAGATGAGTTCCGAGCCCGGCCGGAACATGCTGCGCGACGTGCAATGCAGCGCCACACCGGTTTATTGCGCGACGATCATTGGCGGGCAATTGCAGGCGATTCTGGATCGGTACCCGGATCAGCCGAAACCGAGCGTCGATCGATTGATCAATCTGGTGGCGGCACCGACGGTGTTTCGTATCCTGTTTTCGGCGGCGCCGTTGGAGGTTGAGGAGTTGCATCGGCTGATTGAAATTGCGTTGAGTCAGTAAGGCTGCCATCGCGAGCAGGCTCGCTCCCACAGTTGATCTTCAGTGGACACATAATTTGTGACCAACATAGATCCTTTGTGGGAGTGAGCCTGCTCGCGATGAGGCCCGCAATGACAACCCGGATCTGACTGATTAGCACCCTGCGACACCCCACCACGCCACGACCTTGGTCGACACTGACTAACCCCTGCCATCGTGCGAGACTGTCTGACCGGGCGGGAGTCCCGGGTGTCTTTTGTCGGGAGTTCCCATGTCGCTGTCCAGCGGGCTGATCGCCGCCGTCGCCCTGGCCTATATGGCCATCATGTTCGCCATCGCCTTTTACGGCGACCGGCGCAGCACGCCGTTGCCGCCGCGAGTGCGCGCGTGGGTGTACAGTCTGTCGCTGGCGGTCTACTGCACCAGCTGGACCTTTTTTGGCGCCGTGGGCCAGGCCGCCGAGCAACTCTGGTCTTTCCTGCCGATCTACCTCGGGCCGATCCTGCTGCTGGTCTGCGCGCCGTGGGTCCTGCAAAAAATGGTGATGATTAGCAAGCAGGAGAACATCACCTCCATCGCCGACTTCATCGCCGCCCGCTACGGCAAATCCCAGTCGCTGGCAGTGGTGGTGGCGCTGATCTGCCTGGTGGGCGTGTTGCCCTACATCGCGCTGCAACTCAAGGGCATCGTCCTCGGGGTAAACCTGCTGATCGGCGCCGGTGCCGACGCCATGGGCACCCGTGCCCAGGACACGGCGCTGATCGTGTCGCTGGTGTTGGCGCTGTTCACCATTGTCTTCGGTACCCGCAACCTCGACGCCACGGAGCACCACCGCGGCATGGTGCTGGCGATTGCCTTCGAATCGCTGGTCAAGCTGTTCGCATTTCTCGCGGTCGGCGCGTTCGTGACCTACGGCCTCTACGACGGATTTGAAGACCTGTTCGACCAGGCCAAGCTCGCCCCGCGCCTGGAGGAGTACTGGAAGGAAACCATCAACTGGCCGTCGATGGTGGTGCAGACCGGCGTGGCGATGATGGCAATCATCTGCCTGCCCCGGCAGTTCCATGTGACGGTGGTGGAAAACATTGATCCGCAGGATTTGCGCCTGGCGAAATGGGTGTTCCCTGCTTACCTGGCGCTGGCGGCATTGTTTGTCGTACCGATCGCCCTCGCCGGCCAGATGCTGCTGCCCAGCTCTGTACTGCCGGACTCTTTCGTCATCAGCCTGCCCCTGGCCCAAGCCCACCCGGCCCTGGCGATGCTGGCGTTTATCGGTGGCGCCTCGGCGGCGACCGGCATGGTGATCGTCGCCAGCGTGGCACTGTCGACCATGGTCTCCAACGATATGTTGCTGCCGTGGTTGCTGCGCCGAAACAACGCTGAGCGGCCGTTCGAAGTGTTCCGCCAGTGGATGCTGTCGGTGCGCCGGGTCAGCATCGTGGTGATTTTGTTGCTGGCTTACGTCAGTTATCGCTTGCTCGGCTCCACCGCGAGCCTGGCGACCATCGGCCAGATCGCCTTCGCCGCCGTGACCCAACTGGCCCCGGCCATGCTCGGCGCGCTGTACTGGAAGCAGGCCAACCGCCGGGGTGTTTTCGCCGGTCTCGCCGCCGGGACATTCCTCTGGTTCTACACCCTGGTTCTGCCAATTGCGGCCCACGGCCTCGGTTTGTCCTTGAGCAGTTTCCCTGGGCTGGCGTGGTTGCACAGCAACCCACTGGACCTGCCGCTCACCCCGCTGACACAAGGCGTGATGTTGTCGCTTGCAGCCAACTTCACGCTGTTCGCCTGGGTGTCGGTGCTGTCACGCACGCGGGTGTCGGAGCACTGGCAGGCCGGTCGTTTCATCGGTCAGGAAATCAGTGCTCGCCCCAGCGCCCGTTCGATGCTGGCAGTGCAGATCGACGATTTGCTGCAACTGGCCGCCCGTTTCGTCGGTGAAGAACGGGCGCGGCAGAGCTTCATCCGTTTTGCCTACCGCCAAGGCAAAGGTTTCAACCCGAACCAGAACGCCGACGGCGAATGGATCGCCCATACCGAACGTTTGCTGGCCGGTGTACTCGGCGCTTCTTCGACGCGCGCGGTGGTAAAAGCCGCCATCGAAGGTCGGGAAATGCAACTGGAGGATGTAGTCCGCATCGCCGACGAAGCCTCGGAAGTGCTGCAGTTCAACCGCGCCTTGTTGCAAGGCGCTATTGAAAACATCACCCAGGGCATCAGCGTGGTCGACCAATCGCTGAAACTGGTGGCCTGGAACCGGCGTTATCTGGAGCTGTTCAATTACCCGGACGGGCTGATCAGGCTTGGCCGACCGATTGCCGACATCATTCGCTACAACGCCGAGCGCGGACTGTGCGGCCCCGGCGAGGCCGAAGTGCACGTCGCCCGCCGTCTGCACTGGATGCGACAGGGGCGCGCCCACACCTCTGAGCGGCTTTTCCCCAACGGGCGTGTGATCGAGCTGATCGGCAACCCGATGCCCGGCGGCGGTTTCGTCATGAGTTTCACCGACATCACCGCGTTCCGCGAAGCCGAGCAGGCGCTGACCGAAGCCAACGAAGGCCTGGAGCAGCGGGTTACCGCACGGACCCACGAACTGTCACAACTCAACGTGGCCCTGACCGAAGCCAAGGGCACCGCCGAGTCGGCCAACCAATCGAAAACCCGCTTTCTGGCAGCGGTCAGCCATGACTTGATGCAACCGCTGAATGCCGCACGCCTGTTCTCCGCCGCCCTTTCCCATAAAGACGATGGCCTGTCCAGCGAGGCGCAGAAACTGGTGCATCACCTGGACAGTTCACTGCGCTCGGCCGAGGACCTGATCAGCGACCTGCTGGACATTTCCCGCCTGGAAAACGGCAAGATCAACCCGGATCCCAAGCCCTTTGTGCTTAACGAACTGTTCGATGCGCTCGGCGCTGAGTTCAAGGCACTGGCTCAGGAGCAAGGGCTGAAATTCCGTGTTCGGGGCAGCACGATGCGGATCGACAGCGACATCAAACTGCTGCGCCGAATCTTGCAGAATTTCCTGACCAACGCGTTCCGCTACGCCAAGGGGCCGGTGCTGCTCGGCGTGCGGCGGCGCAAGGGTGAATTGTGCCTGGAGGTCTGGGACCGTGGGCCGGGGATTCCTGAAGACAAACAGCAGGTGATTTTCGAAGAGTTCAAACGCCTCGACAGCCACCAGACGCGCGCCGAGAAAGGCCTGGGCCTGGGCCTGGCGATTGCTGATGGGTTATGTCGCGTGCTGGGTCACACCTTGCGCGTTCGGTCCTGGCCGGGGCGTGGCAGCGTGTTCAGTGTCAGCGTGCCGCTGGCGCGGGCACAGACTGTCGCTCCGGCCAAGGCCAGCGAGGTCAATGGCCATGTGTTGAGCGGCGCACAGGTGCTGTGTATCGATAACGAAGACAGCATCCTGATCGGCATGAACAGCCTGCTGACACGCTGGGGCTGCCAGGTCTGGACCGCGCGCAACCGCGATGAATGCGCGGCGCTGCTGAACGACGGTGTACGTCCGCAGTTGGCGCTGGTGGATTACCACCTCGACCATGGCGAGACCGGGACCGAGTTGATGGCTTGGCTGCGCACCCAGCTTGGGGAGCCGGTGCCGGGGGTGGTGATCAGCGCCGATGGCCGGCCGGAAACGGTGGCCCAGGTTCATGCGGCGGGCCTGGAGTACCTGGCCAAACCGGTGAAACCGGCGGCGTTGCGGGCGTTGTTGAGTCGGCATTTGCCGTTGTAGCGCGATCTTTCTGACCACCCAAAACCTGTGGCGAGGGAGCTTGCTCCCGCTCGGCTGCGCAGCAGTCGTCAATCAGGCAGCGCGGTCCACCTGAGAGCCATCGTGGCAGCACTGGGGCTGCTTTGCAGCCCAACGGGAGCAAGCTCCCTCGCCACAGAAGTGAGTGGTTTACTCAGGCAACTCAGCCAACCCATCGACATCAGTCATCGCTCGCTCCAACAGATCAGCCGGCAAGCTCTTGCTGGCTCGCGCACCCAGCAACTTCAACTGCTCACTGCGACTGACCAGGTTGCCGCGCCCTTCTGTCAGCTTGTTGCGTGCCGAGCTGTAGGCCTTGTCCAGTTGCTGCAAGCGATTGCCGACTTCGTCCAGGTCCTGGATGAACAACACGAACTTGTCGTACAGCCATCCGGCGCGCTCGGCGATTTCCCGGGCGTTCTGGCTCTGGCGCTCTTGCTTCCACAGGCTGTCGATGACTCGCAGGGTCGCCAGCAATGTGGTCGGGCTGACGATGACGATATTACGGTCGAAAGCTTCCTGAAACAGTGTCGGCTCAGCCTGCAAGGCAGCGGAAAACGCCGCTTCGATCGGCACGAAGAGCAAGACGAAATCCAGGCTGTGCAAGCCGTCGAGTCGTTTGTAATCCTTGCCCGACAGGCCTTTGACGTGGTTGCGCAGCGACAGCACGTGCTGCTTGATGGCGATCTGGCCGATGGCATCGTCCTCGGCCGCCACGTACTGCTGATAGGCCGTGAGACTCACTTTGGAGTCGACCACCACCTGCTTGTCGCCCGGTAGATAAATGATCACGTCCGGCTGGAAACGCTCACCGTCCGGGCCCTTGAGCGTGACTTGAGTCTGGTACTCGCGACCCTTCTCCAGCCCGGCGTGTTCAAGCACGCGCTCAAGAATCAGCTCGCCCCAGTTGCCCTGGGTTTTCTGCCCTTTCAACGCACGGGTGAGGTTGGTGGCTTCGTCGCTCAGGCGCAGGTTCAGCTGCTGCAGACGTTCCAGCTCTTTGGCCAGGGAAAACCGTTCGCGGGCTTCGGCCTGATAGCTTTCCTCGACACGTTTTTCGAAAGACTGGATGCGTTCCTTCAAAGGATCGAGCAACTGGCCCAGACGCTGCTGGCTGGTTTCGGCGAAACGCTGCTCACGCTCGTCGAAGATCTTGCCCGCCAGTTCGGCGAACTGTGCTCGCAGCTCGTCTCGCGAGCCTTGCAGGTCGTTGAGGCGCTGCTGATGGCTGTCCTGCTGCTCGCGCAGTTCGGCGTTGAGCGAGGCCGCCTGGGCGTCCAGGCGCCGCAGCTCGGCTTCTTTGCCGGCGCGTTCGATGTTCCAGGCGTGAGACGCGTCGCGGGCGTCGTCGCGCTCGATCTGCAGCAGTTCAATTTCTCGGCGCATAGCCGCCATGTCTGCCTGCTTGGCGGCGTTGGCCTGGCCCAGATCACCAATTTCATCGCGACAGGTTTCGAGCTGGGCGTTCAAGCCATCCTGCGCCAGTTGCGACATGGCCAGACGCTCTTCCAGCATGGCCACCTCGGCTTGGCCCGCGCTCGCACGACGCTGGATTTGCCAGGCCAGTACCAGCAATGGCAGTGCAGCGCCCGCCAGACCAAGCAAAATGCTGGTCAAGTCCATAGCCATAGCGACTCCTGCCGATGAGATAAAGCTTGAAGGTTAACCAAGGCGTCAGAACTTGGACAGCTCAGTCTTCGACCAGGCCCAGTTCCTGTAGCGCGCGGCGATCCCCTGCTCGTGCGGCTTGGCGCAGCAGGTCCTGGCCTATGCGGCGATCCCGGGCATTGCCGCATTCGCGGCACATCAGCTGGCCGAGACGACTTTGCGCGGCCACGACACCTTCACGGGCGGGCTGTTTGAGCAAACGTCCGGCGAAGTGTTTGACGTTGGTGTTTTCACCCAGGCGCGGGCTGTCCAGCAACCACTCCGCCACTCGCATCGAAAGGCGTTTGGGAGGGGTAACACCGGAAGGTGTGGAGGTGGCAGAAACTGATACGGAGCGAAACTTCATAAAGCACTGTGGGGCAGATCGGAAGGCGCGCCACTCTACTCTTTTTTTCTTACAGGTAAAGCCTAAAAAAACCCGGCACGCCCGTCCTAGAGCAAGCGCTCGGGACAATCCACAGAAGCTGTGGATAACTCAGTGGACAACCGCCCTTGAACTCTCGCAAAGCCCTGTGGAACGGGGCCCGCAGTCAAACTGACGATTTTTTCACCAGTAAAAAAAAGCGATGTTTTTCATTGACTTAAATTTTCAATACAGGCACCCACTGTGGTCGAGACATGGATGACAGTCCGGTTACAGTCTGCGCAACTTATGTGCACAAGTACCTTCGTGGCAGTTATATCGATGCGCTTTTTCGGAGCGTTTTGCAGATCGTTTCTGGGGATAACCTTGGCAAACCCTTGTCCCAGGCTTGTGCCGGACCGACGACCAGTGGTCGGAAATCGGTCCATTGCGCAGCGAGATAGCGGGGCTCCAGAATTATTTTGCCTTCGCGCTTCCCTTCGCCGACTCGATCCGTTAGTATCCGCGGCGTTAGTACCAAGCTGAAAGTCAATTCTGGTCGAACAAATCCTCCCGGTCAGCCTTCCCAAAGGAAGCCTCCACCGAACAAGCGGGATCGACCACCTCGATGGTTTCCAGGTAAACCTTGCGCCAACACAGCCTTTGAATCGAAAGCAAAGGGTGTTGCGAAGCTCACTTACTCTGACCGAACCAGCCTGCAAATTGATCAGGATCTTCACCCCGGGCCCAGAACCTTTGCCCTTGATGTGTTGCCTGCCCTCCTAAGTACCTACCTGCCAGCCCAAGCGCGCCAATTATCAGCGCTTCAAACTGGCTGCTTTGTTCCAGTCGGGTTCTTCGTTCGACCAATGGTGGTCGTCGTCACTGGAACGTTTTAATTTTGCACGGCTCTTATCCGTGTCGCTTGTAGGAACACCCATTTAATGACTACTCAAATCCACACCCAGGATGCTATTCGCACCCTAACCAACGCTTTTGCACCAATGAATTGCCTGATCATGGCCGCTCGCAAAGGCTGCTTCAGCTTCACTCTGGTCAACGAACATGGCATCGCTCGTCACAGCGAACGCCTGTACCCCGATCAATACTCCAGCGCAGAACCGCTGCAGGCAGTGATCGAGCGTACCCGTCAGGCACTGGTTGCCTGATACGCCAGAAAGACTGAAAACCTCAAAAGCCCTGCTCAAAAAGCAGGGCTTTTTATTGCCTGTTATTTCCCGTCAAGCAGCCTGCTGCTAAGCACTAACCGATATAACGGTTATAACTCGAAGCCGGAAATATTGTAAAAACAGTCCTTTACAGCGCGAATATGACACTACACTTCAACTCAAGCGGCTTGTTCCGCTTCCGGCGAGCCTGATTCGATTCACCAGCTGCCAACGCTTCCTTCAGGTATCGCCGCCCACTTCATGTTCCGAGGGCTTTATGGGTATCGCTGCCAGCGAACTGTGCCGTTATGTGATTCGTCCGACATTGATTTACCTAGGGCGCCATAGCGCAACTGCCGAATCCCTTCTGCTGGGTATCGCCGCCAGCCAGTCTGCCCTTGGTTCCGCCCTGCATGACCGCCGTGGACACGGCCTGTACCGGATTGCCGAACCCCGCCACCAGGCTCTCTGGGATCACTATCTGGCATTGGACCCGGAGCGCGCGAGCCTTGTGCGCGGCCTCGCCAGTCAGCATGCCTTTCTCAGCGGGCCGCACCTGGAATTGACCGTCAACCTGCGTTATGCCACTGCCATCGCCTGGCTGCTGGTAGAAGAACAGAACACTCCCCTCCCCGCCGCAGATGACTTGTTGGGTATGGCCCGAATCTGGCGCCAGACTTTTCAACCTCAAGGCCGCCTGCGCGACTTTACCTGCGCATGGCAAACCTGTGTTTCACCAATGAATCAGGTCGCCTGCTGATCCACCGGTTTCCAAAGATCCTCTAACGGGTCGCGAATCTGGTCGGATTGTCCTACAAAACCGCTCTAACTCAAGCCATACAGCCTATAGCGCTGGGACGAAAATGTTGGTAATTTTCGCCCCGGTGATCACCAGGAGTTCTAATAATGAAAAAAGTAATGCTCAAAACCACCATTAGCCTCGCCGTTGCCATGGCATCCACCCAGATCTTCGCAAGTGGCTTTGCCCTCAACGAACAAAGCATCAGCGGGATGGGGACAGGTTTTGCCGGGCGATCTTCTTCTGCCGACGACGCATCCACCATTGCTGGCAACCCTGCCGGCATGTCTCGCCTCAAGCGCGAACAAGTGACCGGCGGTGTTGCATTCATCGACGCGCACACTGACATCAGTGACACCAGCTCCAGTCCGAATGGCGGTACCAACAAAGGTGACATGGTCCCTTTCATGGGCGTGCCGATGGGCTACTACGTCAAGCCAATCGATGACCATTGGGCAGTCGGTTTCGGCGTCTACGCTCCATTCGGCCTGGTGACCGACTACGAGAACGGCTTTGCCGGCCGTTACTTCGGCAGCAAGAGCGAAGTCAAGATCGTCACCCTGCAACCGACTGTCAGCTACGCCTTCAACGACAAGGTCTCCATCGGTTTCGGCCCGACCATCAACCGTATCGATGGCAAGCTGGAATCGAACCTGTCGCTGGTGCAGGGCCCAGCGGATGGCGAAGTCAAGATCAAGGGTGACGACACCGCTCTTGGCTACAACATCGGCATCATGGTTCAAGCCCTCGAAAGCACTCGCCTTGGCCTGACCTATCACTCGAAAGTGAAGTACAAGCTCGACGGTGACACCAAGGTCAACTACGGCCTGCTTGGTGCACTGGGGCAGAACCCAAACCAGAAGTTCGACGCTTCGCTGGACATCACCACACCTGAGTCGGTGGACTTTTCGGTCACTCACCTGCTGAACGACCAGTGGACCCTCTACGCAGGCAGCACCTGGACTCGCTGGAGCCGCCTGAAAGAAATCAGCGTTGAGAACAGTGGCGTTCCTGCTGCTCTGAACAGCCGGTTTGGTACCATCACCGAAGAGCAGAACTGGCACGACACCTGGGCTCACGCCATTGGTGCTTCGTATAAGGTGAACAAGCAATGGGTCCTGCGCACCGGTTTCTCCGTGGATCAGGCTCCGACCAATAACGAAAACCGTTCCCCACGCATCCCGACTGGCGATCGCAAGATTTTCAGCCTGGGCGCTGGCTGGAGCCCAACCGACGACCTGACCATCGATGTTGCGTACTCGTACCTGGTCGAAGAGTCGGTCAAGGTCAACAATAGCAACGGCCGCCAGACCTACAGCGCCAAGTATGAAAACTCGGCGAACGGTTTCGGTGTCGGCGCGACCTACCGCTTCTGATGATTCACGGCGAGCGTGAAACGCTCGCCACCTGAATCAAAAAAGCCCCGCTCTCTTGTACAGAGGCGGGGCTTTTTAGTGGGCGTCAATCAGGGTTGCGAGGCCAAGGCCTTTTCCACCGCCGCGATGAACTCAGGATCGTCGGGCTTGGTCAGGCTGGAGAAATTGGCAATGACCTTGCCCTTGCGATCGACCACGTACTTATAGAAATTCCACTTCGGTGCGCTGGTCTGCTTTGCGAGGATCTTGAAAAGGTGAGTTGCGTCGTCGCCGCGGACCTTTTGCGGTTCGGTCATGGTGAACGTCACGCCGTAGTTCACGTAACAGACCTTGGCGGTCTCGGCGCCGTCCTTGGACTCCTGCTTGAAGTCATTGGACGGAACGCCGATCACCTCCAGCCCCTGATCCTTGTAGCGCTGATTCAGCGCCTCAAGGCTTTTGAACTGCGGGGCAAAGCCACAGAAGCTCGCAGTATTGACCACCACCAGCGGTTTACCCTCAAACCGTTGGCACAGGTCGATGGATTCCTTGGCGCGCAGCTTGGGCAACGAGCCCTGCAACAGTTCCGGGCACTCGGCCGCCTGTGCCAATCCGGTAAACGCCATCAGCAACGCGGGGACTGCAATCCAGCGCATCAGCATGTCGGTGCATCCTTGTTCAATGGTCACAAACGAAGTTACTCGCCCTCGCCTGTTCCTAGCAAGCGCCCATGCCCAACTGCATCAGTGCCAGCCCGCCCTGATGCCAGCCCCACCAACCCAGCGCCAGCAGCAAGGCGCCGACAGCGGCTACCGCTATCCGCGGCCAGAGACTGTTCATATCGCACTCAACCGGGTTTGCAGGCGCGCTACCGGCTGCTCACGCAGCGGCCAGTTCAGGGCTGCGGCCAACAGGCTCAAGAGAATCGCCACTTGCCAGATCAAGTCATAGCTCCCGGTTCGGTCATACACCACCCCGCCCAACCAGCCGCCGAGGAACGAACCGAGCTGGTGGAAGAGGAAAACAATCCCACCGAGCATGGACAGGTTTCGCACACCGAACAAGGTCGCCACCGTGCCGTTGGTCAACGGCACGGTCGACAACCACAGGAAACCCATGGCCATGCCGAACAGGTACGCGGTGGTCGTGGTGACCGGCGCCCACAGGAACAGCGTAATCACCACCGCCCGCAACAGGTATAAAGCGGTGAGCAAACGCGGTTTGGACATGCGACCGCCAAGCCATCCTGCGGTGTACGTGCCGAAGATATTGAACAGCCCGATCAGCGCCAGCACCGTGGTGCCCACCGTGGCCGGAAGGTGCTGATCCACCAGATACGCCGGCAAATGCACGCCGATGAACACCACCTGGAAACCGCAGACAAAAAAGCCGAACGCCAACAGCCAGAACCCCGAATGGGAGCAGGCTTCGTGCAGCGCTTCGGAGAGGGTTTGCTCGTGGCCGAGGACTGGCAGCGGTTTGTCCTTGAGCATGCTTACCAGCGGGATGATCAGCGCCACAAGCAAGCCCAGCACCAGCAATGCCGCGGACCAGCCCAGCCAGCCGATCAACCCCAGCGTACCGGGCAACATGGCGAACTGACCGAAAGAACCGGCGGCACTGGCGATGCCCATGCCCATGCTGCGTTTCTCCGGCGGCACGGCACGACCGACCACGCCGAGGATCACCGAGAACGACGTGCCCGAGAGGCCCAGGCCGATCAACAGACCGGCACTGAGGGACAACGTCACAGCCGAGTCGGACAAGCCCATGAACACCAGGCCCAAGGCGTACAGAACACCGCCGACCAACACCACTTTCGCCGCGCCAAAGCGGTCAGCCAGCGCGCCGGTGAATGGCTGCGCCAAGCCCCAGATCAGGTTCTGCAAGGCAATGGCAAACGCAAACGTCTCACGGCCCCAACCGAACTCGGCACTCATGGGTGCCAGAAACAGGCCGAAGCCGTGCCGCACGCCCAAAGACAATGCCAGGATCAGCGCACTCCCCACCAATACCCAACCGCACGTACGCCACATCGAGTTCATTCTTATTCTCCGGTAGCGGGTATATACCCGCTTAAGATCGGAAAAACCGGCATCACGCCAGTTCGTCCAGCAGTCGCAACAAGGTTTCGCGTTTTTCGGCACCCAGACGATCGACCAACCGCTGCTGCGCCGCTTCCCACGCAGGCAAGGCCGCGGCCAGGCGATCTGCGCCCGCCTCGGTCAGCCGGACGATGCGATTACGCATGTCCTCGCCCTCGACCAGCGTGACCAGGCCCTCACCTTCGAGCACCCGAAGATTGCGCCCCAGGGTGCTGCGGTCCAGGCCCATGGCATCGGCCAGGGTGGAAATACTCGGTTCATTCAGGCGCTGCAGATTGCACAGCAAAGAATACTGGGCAACGTTGATCCCGAAGCCGTCGAGAGCGCCGTCATAATGCCTGCTGACGCCACGGGCGGCGCGACGCAGGTTGATGCATAAACATTGAGAGTCGAGCATGGTGCGTGTATATACCCGCGAGTGTGTTAAATCAAGTTACAGAAGGGTTTAATCAGCGATATAGAAATGTCTGGCAGACCGCAATCGCGAGCAGGCTCGCTCCCACAGTGGATCTTCAGTGGACGTTGAATTTATGTGCGACGCCATCAATGTGGGAGCGAGCCTGCTCGCGATGAGGCCGGCACATCCTGCCCACAACCATCAGACCAACGCCAATCCTACCAGCACCGCCATCTCCAGCAATTCCAGCAACGCCCCGGCCGTGTCCCCTGTCGTCCCGCCCAATCGCCGCAGCATCACCTGCCGCAACCAAACGAACATCACCCCCGCCAGCAACAGCGCCCAGACACCGCTGACTCCAGCGATCAAAACGCAAGCCAACCCACTGACCGCCAACACCTGCTTACCCGCTGAACGAGGCAAATGATCCGCCAGCGCCTGCCCCAACCCACCGGCACGCACATACGGCGTAGTCAGGAACAACCCCAGCATTGCGCTGCGACCAATCAGCGGAACGATGATCAGCACAACGCTGTGCTGCTGCTCGATCAACGCCAGCAACGCGGCGAATTTGAGCAGCAACACCAGCACCAGCGTCACCACCGCAATCGGCCCACTGCGTGGGTCTTTCATGATGGTGAGCGTGCGCTCGCGGTCACCAAAACCACCGAGCCAGGCGTCGGCGCTATCGGCCAGACCGTCCAGGTGCAACGCGCCGCTGAGCAAGACCCAAACCGTCAGCAACAACGCGGCGTGAAGCAACAGCGGCGTGCCGAGCAGCAGCCAGTTCAGCGCCCATAAAAGTGCGCCGAACAGCAGCCCGACCAGCGGATAAAACAGCAGCGACCGACCCAGTTCCTGAGGAGCCGGCATGCCGGGCAGGCGAATCGGCAAGCTGCTGAGAAATTGCAGGGCGATCCAGAACGGCAACATGGTCAGATGACTTCCTTGAGAATGACGCCTGACTCGACGCTCAACGAAAACAGCGAGCCATGGCCGACCTCGACATTCAGCAACTGCTCTCGCGGCAAACCCCGGGCCTGAGCCAGCAACAAACGCATGACGCCACCATGGCTGATCAGCAAGATCTGTTCGCCCGCATACGCCGCGTGCAGACGCTCCACCGCCGCCAGCACCCGTGTCGAAAAGTCCCCGACCGGCTCACCCTCAGGGGGCGTAAAGGAATATGGATCGGCCCAGAACAGGCCCAACCCTTCGGCATCAGTCTCCATCAGCGCCGCCGCGCTCCGCCCTTCCCAGGCACCGAAATGCAGTTCTTGCAGATCGTTGTCGAGGTGCACTAGCAGCCCCAGTTGTGCACCGAGCTCATGCGCAAACCGCGCACAACGCTGCAACGGCGAACTGATCAACCGATCCCACGGCCCTTGCTCGACCACCGCCGCGCGCATCTGCTCCCAACCCTTGCCGGTCAGCGCATCGTCGAGACTGCCGCGCAAACCGCCACCAAGCTCGGTTTCACCATGGCGCAGCAGGTCCAGACGCAGCGTCATGCCGGACGGTCCGCCACTGCCGCTTCGGCGAAAGTTGCCATCTGCCCGTGAAGATCACAGGCCAGACGCAGCAACGGCACCGCCAACGCGGCGCCACTGCCCTCGCCCAGACGCAGACCGAGGTCCAGCAGCGGCTCGGCATTGAGGGTTTCCAGCACATGACGATGGCCCGGCTCGGCACCGCGATGGCCGAACAACAACCACTCACGGCATTCAGGATTCAAGCGCACTGCCATCAACGCGGCGACGCTGCAAATAAAGCCGTCCACCAGCACCGCAACGCCTTCCTGGGCGCACGCCAGATACGCGCCGACCAGCGCCGCAATCTCAAAACCGCCGAGGTTGAACAGGGTTTGCAACGCATCTCCGCGCTGAGCGCCGTGCAATGCCAAGGCACGTTCGATGACCTGCGTTTTATGGCTGACACCGTCCGCGTTCAAACCGGTGCCCGGCCCGACCAGATGCACCACCGGGCAATCGAGCAAGGCACAGGCCAGCGCGCTGGCCGCGGTGGTGTTGCCGATGCCCATCTCGCCGCCGATAAACAACTGCGCATCGGCGGCGACCGCCCGCTTCACGCTGTCGCGACCGGCCTGCAAGGCGAGTTCGCCCTGGGCCTGAGTCATGGCCGCACCTTCCACGAAGTTGGCGGTGCCCGCACCGATGTTGAGGTGACGCACGCCCGGCAGGTTCAGCGACGGCGTCACCGTGCCGAGGTCGACCACTTCCAGGGACGCGCCGAGCTGGCGCGCCAACACGCTGATTGCCGCGCCACCGCTGACAAAGTTATGCAGCATTTGCCCGGTGACTTCCTGAGGAAATGCCGACACGCCCTCAGCCACAACACCATGATCGCCGGCAAAAATGGCAATCCACAGCTGATCAAGACTGGGTTTGACCTGCCCCTGCAGCCCCGCCAATTGCACGGCCACCGATTCGAGTCGGCCGAGGGAACCGGCGGGTTTGGTCAGCTGCTGCTGACGCGCCTGCGCCTGTTCGACGGCTTGCGCATCGATCGGCTTGCACGGGTTCAGCCACCAGGATTGAGTCATAACGCGGTTCCTTTCAAAGTCAGGGGCAGGCCGGCGACGGTCAGGACGACACGTTGGCAGCGCTCGGCCAGGGCTTGATGCAGCCAACCGGCTTCATCGACATAGCGGCGAGTCAATTCGCCCAGCGGCACGACACCCATTCCGGTCTCGTTGCTGACAAAAATGATTTCACCCGGCAACGACGCCAGGCAGTCCAGCAGGGCTTCGCGTTCGGCGTTGAGGCGTTCGGTGTCGTCGAGCATCAGCAGATTGGTCATCCACAGGGTCAGGCAATCCACCAGCAGGCAACGGTCGGCGCGGGCGCTTTCGCACAGTACGCGGGCGAGTTCGATCGGTTCTTCGATCAACGCCCATTCGGCCGGCCGACGGGCGCGGTGATGGGCGACCCGCTCGTTCATCTCACCGTCCAGCGGTTGGCTGGTGGCGATGTAAGTGACCTGAAGCTGGCTGTCTGTCGCGAGTTTTTCAGCGAGGCGACTTTTGCCGGAGCGGGCGCCGCCGAGGATTAGCTGGAGCATGGTCATTTACCTGTTAATTGGCGGCGTGGCGACTTCAGTCATCGCGAGCAGGCTCGCTCCCACAGGGGATTTGTGTACGACATAGATCCAATGTGAGAGCGAGCCTGCTCGCGATGAGGCACTCAAAATCACCTCAAATGCCACAGAGCTCACGCAGCAATCGGGTATCCAAATGCTTCTCCACCAGATCCGCCAACCGCTCGATATCCCGCTCGCGCAACCCGTGGTAATCCACTTCCTGCACATCCTGCAAACCCGCCCAGCGCAGCAGCGCACTGCACGCTGCCGGGGATTCAAACAGGCCATGCAGGTAGGTGCCGAAAATCTGCCCGTCAGCACTTTGCGCACCATCGCAGCGGCCATCGTCCAGCTGTACGGCGGCGTTTTCCAGCGCCGGCCCGGTGGTCACCCCGGCATGAATTTCATAACCGCTGACCTCGGCATTTTCCAGCGCAAGACGCCCGCGCACATTGCGCAGTTGCTTCTCTTCTTCTAGCTGTGTTTCGAACGCCAGCAAGCCCAGACCGGCACTGGAACCCGGCGCGCCTTCGAGGCCCAGCGGGTCATGCACCTGCTCACCGAGCATTTGCAGACCACCACAAATCCCCAGCACTTTGCCGCCGTAGCGCAGATGTCGATTGATGGCCGTGTCCCAACCATTGGCGCGTAAATACGCGAGGTCGCTGCGCACGCTTTTTGAGCCGGGAAGAATGATCAGGTCGGCCGGCGGGATCGCCTGGCCAGGACCGATGAATTGCAGGTCCACTTGCAGATGCAGGCGCAGCGGATCGAAATCGGTGTGGTTGCTGATGCGCGGCAGCACCGGCACCAGCACTTTTAGCACACGCTCGGCCTTGTCGGTCTGGCGCTGATCGATGCCGTCCTCGGCTTCGAGGTGCAGATCCATCACATACGGCAGAACGCCGATCACCGGTTTGCCGGTGCGCGCTTCCAGCCAGTCGAGACCCGGTTGCAGCAAGGCGATGTCGCCGCGAAAACGGTTGATGATGAAGCCTTTGACCCGCGCCTGTTCGGTGGGCGACAGCAGTTCCAACGTACCCACCAGATGTGCGAACACCCCGCCGCGATTGATGTCGGCGATCAGCACCACCGGGCAATCCACCGCTTCGGCAAAGCCCATGTTGGCGATATCGCCGGCACGCAGATTGATCTCGGCCGGCGAGCCCGCACCTTCGACCATCACCACCGGATAGGCCGCGCGCAATCGTTCATGGGAGGCCAGCACCGCTTGCATCGCGATGGCTTTGTAGTCGTGATAGGCGACCGCGTTCATCGTCGTCACCGCGCGACCATGAATGATCACTTGGGCGCCGGTGTCACTGTTGGGTTTGAGCAGCACCGGGTTCATGTCGGTATGCGGTTCGAGGTTGGCCGCCTGGGCCTGTACGGCTTGGGCGCGACCGATCTCACCACCGTCGGCGGTCACGGCACTGTTGAGCGCCATGTTCTGCGGTTTGAACGGCACGACGCGCACGCCCTGACGCGTGACCCAGCGACACAACGCCGTCACCAGCGTGCTTTTACCGGCGTCGGACGTTGTGCCTTGCACCATTAAAGTCGTGCCTTGCACCATTAAAGTCGTGCCTTGCACCATTAAAGTCGCGCCTTGCACCATTAACGTGGTCATTGGGATTCCTTGGCGAAGGCTAGAAGTGCTTGCTCAAGGCGCAGCCAGTCTGCCTCATCCGCAGGCAAGCCGAAACGCACGCTGCTGTTGTGGGCGAACAACCGCAGCAAGATGCCACGCTGCGCCATAAACTCGTGAAGCGCTTCGGCACGTTCGGTGATCAGCCATTGAAACAAGGCGCAGCCACCCTGCGGCTGGAAACCATACAACCCGAGCAAAAGCGCCAGGCGCTCGCTGGCCGCTTCGCTGCGCACGCGCTGCCTTGCGTGGCCTTCGGTGTCCAGCAAACAGGCTTGGCCCAACACGCGTGTCGGCCCACTGACCGCCCAAGGCCCCACCTGCTCGGCGAGCAATTTGAGCAGCTTGCGCTCAGCCAGCACAAAGCCCAGTCGCACTCCGGCCAGGCCAAAAAACTTGCCAAAGGAACGCAGCACGATCAAGCCGACCTGATGGGCAAACGGCGCCACGCTCAAATCCGGCGTGTTGTCCATGAACGCTTCGTCGACCACCAGCCAGCCGCCGCGCGAGGCCAGCCGGGCATGCCAGTCGAGCAGACGGCTCGGGGTCAGGCTCAGGCCCGTCGGGTTGTTCGGGTTGACCACCACCAGCACGTCGAGGCTGTCGATATAGAAGTCGACTTCCTGCTCCAGCACTTCGCGCACGATGTAGCCATTGCGCCGCCAGGCTTGCGCGTGTTCGGCGTAACACGGCGACAGCACGCCGACCTTGCCGGCGCGACGCAAACGCGGCAGCAACTGGATGGCCATTTGCGAACCGGCAACCGGCAGCACCTGAGCGGCACCGTAATAGTCGCAAGCCGCCTGCTCCAGACCGTCATCGGTTTCCGGCAAGCGCGCCCAGGCCCGCAGCGGGATTTCCGGGATCGGGAATGGCCACGGTGCGAGGCCGCTGGACAGGTCCAGCCAATCGGCTTCGGCAATGCCGTATTCGAGCGCCGCCTTGCGCAAGCGGCCACCGTGCTCAAGCATAGAATTCAGCTCCCACGCAGAGAATCAGCAGCCATAACCATACCCCGCGCTGGACCAATTGCCAGCCGCGGTCGATGGAGTCGGCGTCCGCTGGCACGCCTTCGCCCAGTTGCGGGCGCTGATGCAGTTCACCGTGATAAATCGCTGCCCCGCCCAACTCGACGCCGAGTGCACCGGCACCGGCAGCCATCACGGGCCCGGCGTTCGGGCTGTCCCAGGTCGGGCCCTGGGTGCGCCAGCATTTCAACGCCAGTCGGGTCTTGCCCAGCAGCGCGTAGGTCAACGCCACCAGACGCGCAGGAATGTAGTTGAGGACATCGTCGATCTTCGCCGCGGCCCAGCCGAAACGTTCGAAGCGCTCGTTGCGATAACCCCACATGGCATCGAGGGTATTGCTCAAGCGATAGAGCACCACGCCGGGCGCGCCGGCCACGGCAAACCAGAACAGCGCGGCGAACACCGCATCGCTGCCGTTCTCCAGGACTGATTCAGTGGCAGCGCGGGCGACTTCGGTTTTATCCAGTTCGCTGGTCTGACGGCTGACCAGATAGCCGACACGTGTGCGCGCCTCCTCCAGATCATCGCTGCGCAAGGCCCTGGCTACCGGCTCTACGTGTTCACCGAGGCTGCGCATGCCGAGGGCGCAATAAAGCGCGAGAATCTCGACAATCCAGCCGACATAAGGCGCCCAGGAAAACGCCGTGGCCAGCAAGGTCAGCGGCAACACCGCAATCACCCAAGCGGTGACGCCATGGCTGCGCCAGCCACGACCCTCGCCATTGAAACGTTGCTCGATGCGGTCGGCAAAACGGCCGAACGCCACCAGCGGATGCCAGCGTTTGGGTTCACCCAGCAGCGCGTCCAGCGCAACCGCGGCGACACTCAATAACGCCACACTCATTGACTCACTCCCCAATAATTTTCATACAGCAATTCACTGAGCGGACGCGCCTGCGCCCACCCTTCGAGTACCAGCATCGGCGCCGGATAGAATTCCTTGACCGGGCCGAGACAAAGAACCGCCAATGGCTTGGCCCCGGGCGGAAAACCCAGCAGATCCGCCAGCGCTTGCGGCTCGAACAACGACACCCAGCCCATGCCCAGACCTTCGGCGCGAGAGGCCAGCCAGAGGTTCTGGATTGCGCAGGACAACGAGGCCATGTCCATTTCCGGCAAGGTGCGACGGCCGAAGATGTGGCGCTCGCGATCGTCCATCAGCGCGGCGACCAACACCTCGGCGCAATCGTTGATGCCTTCAACCTTGAGCTTCATGAATTCGTCAGTGCGCTCGCCGAGAGCTTCGGCGGTGCGGATGCGTTCTTCTTCCACCAGTTGCTGGATCTTGCCACGCAGTGTGCGGTCGCTGATGCGGATGAAACGCCAGGGCTGCATCAGGCCCACGCTGGGGGCCTGATGGGCGGCTTCGAGCAGGCGCTGCAGCAAGTGGGGCTCGACGGTGCCGCCGCTGAAGTGGCGCATGTCGCGGCGTTCGGCAATGGCTCGGTAGACCGCTTCGCGTTCGGCTTCGGAGAATGCGTTGTCGGTCATGGCCTCTTCGCGAGCAGGCTCGCTCCTACATTTGAAGGTGTGCAGCCTGAAGAAACACGGTCCCCTGTGGGAGCGAGCCTGCTCGCGATGGCGGCCTCCCGGTCAGGCGCAAACAATGCGGCTACAGCAGTGGGATTGGACGGAAAATAAAAATGCACATAAGAGGCCGTCATCCGCCCCTCCCGATAAACTGCCTCCGCCCCACGCCCGCCATTCGGACTGAGCCCACGGGCAATCGGCTCAAGCTCAGTGCTGGTCAGCGAGTGGTGATAGGTGTGCCCGCGCAACGAACCTTCCGGCAACTCCACCGCTTGCAACGCCAGCGCCGCAAGACGCTTCTGCATCACCGCATCACCTTTGAGCAAGCCCACCAGTTCAGCCCGAGTACCTTCGACATCGGTCAACGAATCAAGCAGGTACAGCATCCCGCCACACTCGGCCAACAACGGTTTGCCGGCGGCATGATGGGCGCGGATCGCATTGAGCATCGAGGTGTTCTGTGACAGCGCCACATGGTGCAGTTCCGGATAACCACCCGGTAGATAAAGGCTGTCCGCCTCTGGCAAATCAGCATCGCGGATCGGCGAGAAAAACAGCAGTTCGGCGCCCATGGCCCGCAGCAAATCCAGGCTCGCACCGTAGGTGAAAGCGAACGCCTCATCACGGGCCACTGCGATTCGCACGCCGGCCAGCAAAGGCTCTGCGACGATCATTTCAGGCGCCGCGAATTCCACGGGCGGCGGCAGCGCCACATCGCAACTGCTGGCCAGCGATTCAGCCGCCGCATCGAGGCGCAGGTCGAGATCGTTCAACTCGCTGGCCTGGACCAGACCGAGATGACGACTCGGCAGTTCAATCCCGGTCTCGCGCGACAACGCGCCGTACCAGCGCAAACCTTCAGTCAGGCTGCCTTCGAGCAATTGCGCGTGCCGCAACGTGCCCACACGGTTGGCCAACACACCGGCAAACGGCAAGTCCGGCTGATACTTCGCCAACCCCAACGCCAGCGCACCAAAAGTCTGCGCCATGGCCGTGCCGTCGATCACACCGAGCACTGGCACACCGAAGTGCCGCGCCAGGTCAGCGCTGGACGGCGTGCCGTCGAACAGCCCCATGACGCCTTCGATGAGAATCAGGTCGGCTTCACCGGCGGCTTCCCACAACAGACGACGACTTTCCTGCTCGCCGACCATCCACATGTCAAGTTGATACACCGGCGCACCGCTGGCGCGCTCGAGAATCATCGGGTCGAGAAAGTCCGGGCCGCACTTGAATACGCGAACCTTGCGCCCCTGATTGCGATGCAAACGGGCCAGCGCGGCCGTGACGGTGGTCTTGCCCTGACCGGAGGCCGGCGCGGCGATCAGCACCGCCGGGCAATGACGTGGCTGATTCACAGCTCGACGCCTTTTTGCGCTTTGATCCCGGCCTGGAACGCGTGCTTGATCACGCCCATTTCGGTGACTGTATCGGCCAGCTCGATCATCTCCGGCTTGGCGCCGCGACCGGTGACCACCACGTGTTGCATCGGCGGACGTGCCTGCAAGTCAGTGAGCACTTGATCGAGGTCGAGGTAACCGTGCTTGAGGGCGATGTTCAGTTCATCGAGCACCACCAGGCCGATCGACGGATCGCGCAGCAGTTCGCGGGACACTTCCCAAGCCGCTTCGGCGGCGGCGATGTCACGCTGGCGGTCCTGGGTTTCCCAGGTGAAGCCCTCGCCCATCACATGAAAACGCACCTGCTCCGGGAAGCGCCGGAAGAACAGCTCTTCACCGGTGCTGTTGCGCCCCTTGATGAACTGCACCACGCCGCACTGCATGCCATGGCCCATGGACCGGGCAAGCATGCCGAAAGCCGAGCTGCTTTTGCCTTTGCCGTTGCCGGTCAGCACCAGCAGCAGGCCGCACTCATTGGGCGAGTTGGCGATGCGTTCGTCGATCACGGCTTTTTTGCGCTGCATGCGCGCCAGATGGCGTTCGTCACGATCAGGGGAATCAGTCATGGGGGAGCTCTCCGTTGAGGCTGGATAACGGCGGGCAGGCACAAGAATAGACGGCAAGAAGCCTGGCATCGCCCACCGTGATGCCGTTGGATGAATCAGGCCGGTCTCCGGGCTCATGAGCGGCTTGCGCCGGACTGCGCGCCTTCCCATGTCGACAGTCGACACAGTGGCTCAAGGCACAGTCTTCACTCATTTACCGTTGCGGGGGCAGCGCCGGGATCGTGACGTTTCGTCGCGTGAAGATGGTCACTCACCGGCTTCCCTGTTTCACTCTGTCGACCTTCGCCACAGAGCACCTGAAACAAGCCGCGAAGGTTAGAGGGTTGGGGGTGGAGCGTCAATTGAAGACAAAGCGCGGGCGAGCGATATACTGCCGCCGGTCAATTTACTGACACCCCAACTTGCACCACACTGTCAGCAGTGATATCAAAGCGCCACAACCCAACATCACAATTACAAAGGGTGAGCAACATGCAAGGCATGATCATCAGCAATCCGAAGCTGGAATTCCTGCGACCGGTGCTGGAACGCTGGTTTGACTGTATAGACCGCTACAATGCGGTGCGCGGCGATAACGACACGCCTTACTGGTATGACGAAAAAGCCAACCTTGGCTTGCTCTCCGCCGCGGCCTGGATGGCGGAAATGGTCACGCTGCAACAAACCCCAACGCGCAAGCAGAACGAAGAAGGCGAACGCAACGGCCGTGCCGATCTGTTTATCGCCTCCCCCGAAGAACGCGCCTACCTTCAGGCCACTCAACGTTGGCCGAAGGTCAATAGCCTGAACCTGAGCCAGGCGCTGCAGGACATCACCAGCAACGCCAAACGCATCAGCTACGCCAGCGACCTGAAACTCGGCTGCCTGTTCGTTGCGCCACAAAAGGCCCAGCAGAGCGCGACGCCGGAAGAACTGCAGGACATGGTCGACGACCTGCAAAAGGAACACAGCTGCGCCGTGGCCTGGTATTTCCCGTACGCCTATCGCAAGTTGCGCAACGAAGCCGGCAACTATCACCCCGGCATCGCCGTGCTGTTCAAGGAAGCCCGCGGCTGACCGGTTGAACCATCGCGCTTCAAATCTTCTCTATGATTAGGTCAATGCATTCATAGGGAAGATCCGCATGCGCAAGCCCCAGCTCGTTCTCGTCATCGCGCTCGCCGGAGGGCTCGCCGCTTGTGGTGAAACCTCCAGCTTGCAAGTCTCCGACGGTACCGGCCCGTCACCCAAGCTGCCAGAACCGAACAAGACCCTGATCCCGACGGTGAATATCGCCCCGGCGATCGGCTGGCCGGAGGGCGCGAAACCCACTCCTGCGGCGGGCACTCAAGTGGCGGCATTTGCCGAAGGGCTCGATCACCCGCGTTGGCTCTACGTGCTGCCCAACGGCGACGTGTTGGTGGCCGAAACCAACGCGCCACCGAAACCCGATGACGGCAAAGGCATTCGCGGCTGGGTAATGGGCAAAGTCATGGGCCGTGCCGGTGCCGGCGTCCCCAGCCCGAATCGCATCACGCTGCTGCGGGACAAGGACCACGACGGCATCGCCGAAACCCGCACGGTGTTCCTGGAAAACCTCAACTCGCCCTTCGGCATGACCCTGGTCGGCAACGACCTGTACGTCGCCGACACCGATCGCTTGCTGCGCTTTCACTATGAAAATGGCGACACGGCGATCAAGTCGCAGCCGATCAAGGTGGTCGATCTGCCGGGTGGGACGCTGAATCACCACTGGACCAAAAACGTCATCGCCAGCAAGGACGGGAGCAAGCTGTACGTCACGGTAGGCTCCAACAGCAACGTCGGCGAAAACGGTATGGATCAGGAAGAAGGTCGGGCGGCGATCTGGGAAGTGGATCGCGCCACCGGTAATCACCGGATCTTCGCCTCGGGGATTCGCAATCCAAACGGTCTGGCCTGGGAACCTCAGACCGGTGCCCTGTGGACGGCGGTCAATGAGCGGGACGAAATCGGCAGCGATCTGGTGCCGGACTACATCACTTCGGTGAAGGACGGCGGCTTCTACGGCTGGCCCTTCAGCTATTACGGCCAGCACGTTGATATTCGCGTCGAGCCGCAAAACCCGGATCTGGTGGCCAAGGCCATTGCGCCGGACTACGCGGTTGGCCCGCATACCGCGTCGCTGGGCCTGTCCTTTGCCGAGGGCAACGCACTTCCAGCGCAGTTCAAGGAAGGTGCCTTCATCGGCCAGCACGGCTCGTGGAACCGCAAGCCACACAGTGGTTACAAAGTGATTTTCGTCCCGTTTGCTGGCGGCAAGCCGACCGGGCAACCGGTTGATGTGCTCACAGGCTTCCTCAACGCGGACGAGAAAGCCATGGGCCGGCCTGTGGGCGTAGTGATTGATCAGCAGGGAGATTTGCTGGTGGCCGATGATGTGGGGAACAAGGTGTGGCGGGTGTCAGCCGCGAAGTAACTGCAACACACATCCCCTGTGGGAGCGAGCCTGCTCGCGATGGCGTCAGCATAACCAGCAATGATGTTGCCTGACGCACCGCTATCGCGAGCAGGCTCACTCCCACAGGGCTTCGCGTTTAGCGTTTGCGGCAGAGCGTGAGCCCATCACCTAGAGGCAACAACGACAGATCCACCCGCGAATCATCCTTCAACGCGCGATTGAGCGCCTGGATGGCTCGGGTGTCTACGCTTTCGGGATTCTGCTCAAGCACCCGCCCGCTCCACAGCGTGTTATCGAACACCGCCAGTCCGCCGACGCGCAGCAGACGCAGTGCATGCTCCAGATAGCCCGGGTAGTTGGCTTTATCGGCATCAATGAAGATCAGATCGAACTGCCCAGGCTGATCCAGCATGGCGAGGGTTTCCAGCGCAGGCGCCAGACGCAGATCGATGCGATGGGCGAGGCTCGCCTCCTGCCAGTAACGACGAGCAATAGCGTTGTAGTCACCGGGGATATCACAGCAGATCAGCGAACCGTCCTCCGGCAACGCAGCGGCCATGCACAAAGCGCTATAACCGGTGAACGTACCGACTTCCAGCAATCGTTTTGCGCCGATGAGTTTGACCAATAACGCGAGGAACTGCCCCTGCTCCGGCGCCACCTGCCAGCGGGCCATGGGCAGCGCCTGGGTTTCGTCGCGCAGGCGCTTGAGCAACGGCGTTTCCCTCAGGGAAACGTCGAGCAGGTATTGGTACAGGGAATCATCGAGATTGAGTGTGCGAGCGGTCATGACAACCTCTTCGGACAGGACGCTACGGATTGCGGGCCAAGTGCTCAGGCTGCAGAACGCGCTTGGCACTCAGATAAGCCTTCTGCCAGTAAGCCTTGGACAAGCTGTCCAGCTTCACCGTGCCGCCAGTGGCTGGCGCGTGGACGAAGCGGCCTTCGCCGACGTAGATACCGGCATGGCTGACCTGGGAGCCGCCATTGGTGGCGAAGAAGATCAAGTCACCGGTTTGCAGGCCTTCCTTGCCAACGCTGGCCGCTTGCATGCTGATCATTTCGCGGGTGGTACGCGGCAGGGAAATACCGGTGACATCACGGTAGACGTAACCGATCAGGCCGCTGCAATCAAAGCCCGAATCCGGCGTGTTACCGCCCCAACGATAAGGCGTACCCACCAGGCCGAGCGCGCGGAACAGCACATCTTCTGCCTCGGGGGAAAAGGGTTGCGGGTTACCGAAAACAATGGGGGCGCGAACCACCGGCGCGGGAGGCGGTGTGCGACTGGCGCAGGCGCTTAGCAGCGCTGCGAAGAACATGATTGTGAGGCGGGCCGACATCGTCATAAGCAGAACATCCTGATCTGGCTGCGGCTTTTTCTGCCGGGAAGACAGAAAAGAAAACCGCCTGCGCAGGACGCAGGCGGTTTGCCATCAATAATAGATCTGGATTCTAGCGGCTATGGGCCAAACTTCAAGTAAGACTTTAAGTTCGCCTTACAAACTGTCCGCCTACTTCCTTGCGAAGAGGCTTTTTGTCGCCACTTATGTGGCGACAGGCTGAAGATTTACTTGCGGGCGGTGACCATGGTCGGGGCCATCGCGAGCGCGCGCTTGGCTTCGATGAAGGTCTTGCTCCAGTAGCTGTCGCCCAGGCTATCGACCCGGACACCACCGCTTTTGCGGCTGCTGGAATGGATGAACTGGTTGTCACCCAGGTAGATCCCGGCGTGACTGACACGACCGCGACGACCATTGGTGGCGAAGAACAGCAGGTCACCCGGCTTCAGCGCGCTGCGAGCAACCAGCGGAGCGTCTACGTTGATCATTTCACGGGTGGAGCGCGGCAGGTTCATGCCGGCTTCTTCACGAAACAGATAACCGATGAAACCGCTGCAATCGAAACCCGCCTCGGAGGTGCCGCCGAAACGGTAACGGGTACCGATCAGGGACATGCCACGCTCGAGGATGCTGTCAGCCAGAACCGGAAGCTGGTACGACTTGCCATCGGCGAAGTCTGCCAATTCGTTATCGGTGGCTAGCTCTTCCTGGAAAAGAACGGAAGAAGATTGCGCAGTAACTGAATTCTTGACCTGCTGTTGTTGCTCTTGCTGGGTCACTGGAGAGTGAGCAGCGCAACCGAACAACAGGGTAACGAGTGCGAGAGGCACGAGGGGTGCGAAGCGCTTTAGCATGGGCACGACCGTGGCTGATAGTTGTAAAGAAGGCGAGACTATGCCCGCTATCATCCTCATTTGCAAATTCAATCGAACTTTATGTGACTTCCCGGTTCCGCGTTTACATCTAAGCGCTTAAGCCCGTTCTAAACGCCTGCGCTGCCTGCGACCTGTAGGAAAGCGGATTTTCTGACGCCTGAAATATGCCAAAACCCGAGCCAGGCTTGGGTTTTATGGGACTTTTTTACCAGCCCAGGGTTTCTTTAAGGAAGGGAATCGTCAGCTTGCGCTGAGCTTGAAGGGAGGCCTGATCGAGACGCTCAAGCAGCTCGAAAAGCGCACTCATGCTGCGGGTGCCGCGAGTCAAAATAAAATGCCCGACTTCGTCGGTCAGGTGCAGGCCACGACGGGAAGCACGCAGTTGCAAGGCGCGCAATTTGTCTTCGTCGGAGAGCGGACGCATCTGGAAGATCAGTGCCAGGGTAAGACGAGACTTCAAGTCAGCCAGCTTCACCGGCAATTCGCGCGGCGAGGTCGATGCAGCAATCAGCAGACGCCGACCGCTGTCGCGCAGACGATTGAACAGATGGAACAGCGCCTCTTCCCAATCCGCCCGGCCGGCGACCGCCTGCAAATCATCAAGGCAGACCAGTTCGTATTGTTCGAGGTTGTCGAGAATCGAGATGCCGCGATCCAGCAGCTCGGCCAACGGCAGATACACCGCCGGCTCCCCCAGTTGCTCGAAGCGCAGGCAGGCTGCCTGCAACAAGTGCGTACGCCCTACCCCGTCCTTGCCCCAGAGATAAATCAGGCTTTCGGTCCAGCCGGCGTCGGCTTCGCATAGCCGCTCGACATAGCCGAGTGCTGCGGCATTGGCGCCTGGGTAGTAATTGATAAAGGTAGCGTCATCACGCAGACGCACACCTAGGGGCAGCTGAATCGGTTTCATGCTGACTGAACAGTTCCAAAGGAACCGTTAGTGGCCTCTGTGTAAAGTTTGCGAAGTTTATACCCGTGAGGCGGGTCGCACAATGCGACAGACCACAAGCAAAATCAAAGGTTTGCGTTAACGCCCTGGTTTTATGACAGTTTCTTTGGCGGCGCATGTGACAGCAGCGCGGGGAATACGGGCCAACCTGGCAATTAACCAGGCCGCCCGCCGTGAGACGTCGACGCCCCTTATAGTTCAGGTTCGTCCGTACCGCTGTAGATATCCGAATCTTTATACAAATCATGCACATGGCGCACCAGCACCATGATCACCGCCGCCACCGGCAACGCCAGTAATATGCCGGTAAAGCCGAACAGCTCGCCCCCGGCCAGAATGGCGAAGATCACCGCCACCGGGTGCAGGCCGATACGATCGCCCACCAGCAAGGGCGTCAGCACCATGCCTTCCAGTGCCTGGCCAACCATGAACACCGCGACGATACCGAACATGGGATACAGATCGCCACCAAACTGGAACAGGCCGGCAACCAACGCAGCACCGATCCCGATCACAAAGCCCATGTACGGCACGATCGCCGCCAAACCGGCAATCATGCCGATCAACAACCCTAACTCCAGCCCTATCAACATCAGGCCCGCCGAGTAGATCACCCCCAGCGCCACCATCACCAGCAACTGCCCGCGCACGAATGCACCCAGTACTTCATGGCATTCACCGGCCAGGGTCACGATGCGCTCTTCGTTTTCACGGGGCAGCAGGCTGCGGACCTTGGCCATCATCACGTCCCAGTCCCGCAGCAGGTAAAAACTCACCACCGGGATCAGCACCAGATTCGCCAGCCATCCAATCAACGCCAGCCCGGAAGCCGTCGCCTGGCTCAGCACCACCCCGACAATGTCGGTGGTCTGGCCCATGTGTTCGCTGATCGCGGCCTTGAGCTTGTCGAACTTCCAGAAATTATCCGACAGCCCGAACTTCGATTGCGCCCACGGCAGTGCGGTGTGCTGCAGCCAGTCGAGCATCTGCGGCGCCAGCTCATACAAACGAAACAGCTGCTTGGCGAGCATCGGCACCAACACCAACAGCAATGTCGTGAAGATCAAGGTGAACAACGCGAACACCGCCACCACGCCCCAGGTGCGTGACAGGCCGGCCCTTTCCAGCCGATCCACCAGCGGATCGAACAGATAGGCCAGCAGCAACGCCACCAGAAAGGGCGTCAGGATCGGATGCAACAACCAGACAAACACGCAGAGCAGAATTACCCCACCCAACCAGAACCAACGCCGCGTATCGGCCATGAACCACTCCATATGCATCTATATAAAGAAAGAAAACCTTACCAACGGAATCGCAGCTGCGGCACCCGCGCCGGAATTGGCGCGACCACAGGCGCCGAACCATCAGCCACCGGTTGCACAGGGGCTACCGGAGCTGGCGCCTCACCGGCCGGCACCTCTTGCAACTTCGCCAGGGACAGCTGCGAGCGTAACTGCTCAGGGCTGCCATTGACCCGATAGAGAATGCGCTCGCCGTCGACCGTTTGCAGGCGCGCACCAAAAGGTTCCAGCAAGCGCCCAAGGGCGGCGTAGCGTTCCAGGTTCATGCCCTGCACTTCCAGCAATTGCTCGCCAGAAGCCCCCGGCTTCACGACAAACCGCGGCGCCAGACGCTCACTGACGGCCAGCATCACTGCGTCAGCCACAGCGGTCTGGTCCGCGCCCTGCACGCTGCCCGCCTCCTTCTTGTCGCCCAGCCACAAATTCCACTTGGCCTGCCATTGGCCGCCCTCTTCACGGGCATGTACCGCGAGCAAGCCGTCAGCGTTGTAACGGTCCGATGCACCACGCAGTGGCGCTGCATCCGTCCCTTCAAGATTCGGCGCCGTAGCGACCAGTTGCTCACTCAGGTCGGCCAACGGCAAACGCAACGGCAGACCACGGTGTTGGGCCGCGCGACGCAACGGCGCGGCGCTGGCCTGGCCATCACCCACCAGGCTCGAACCCTCTGCGGAGTCGTTCAACCACCAACTCAGGATCGACGGCCGATTCGCGCCCCACAGAGACAGCCCCGCGCGGCGCAAGGCTTGCTCGGTGGTGGACGGGTCGAAATCGATTTTCAGTACTTCCGGCGGGCCGGCGTCAAAGCCATATTGGCTGATGATCTGTTGCGGATCTTTGCGCAGCGCCGCCAATCCCGGACTTTGCGCAGCCTTGGGATCACCGGTCAGGCGCAGCACCAGCGTATCGAGCGCGCGCTGGGTCGCCTGATCGCGCTCCTCGGCCGACTGACTGCTGACAGGCTCGCGCACTTGATACAGGCCTTTGACGGTTTCGGCCTGACTCGCCAGGCTGACCATGGACAAACAGCCTGCAAACAACAATTTAGAAAAAAAACGCATGGAAGATTCCTGACGACTAGAGCGGCTGGAACAGACCGCATGAAGATGATCGAGCAAGGCTGTGACCACGTCCCTGCGCAAAACATTCACCACGACCTGACTAAGTTTTCGCACTGTCATAACGATAGACGGTTAATCGCGATACCTTATACAGCCATCGGGGACGCGACCAACACGAGCAATAACGGTTTTTTTCGGCCGATATGCCCCTGCCGTCGGCGTGAGGATGGCCGCTGCCCCTCAAGCCTGATAAAATCGCGCGCCTTCGCAGACCGGCAACAGCCGGGCAGTGTCGGAATAGCGCGCAAGGCTCTCGCCTACGCCGTTTCGGCCGCCCCACTGGACTCGGTCGTTACCCCTGAATCCCCCCTAAAGGCCTGGATCATGAGCAAGCAACCCTCCCTGAGCTACAAGGACGCCGGTGTAGACATCGACGCCGGTGAAGCATTGGTCGAACGCATCAAGAGCGTCGCCAAGCGCACTGCGCGCCCGGAAGTCATGGGCGGCCTGGGCGGTTTCGGCGCCCTCTGCGAAATCCCGGCCGGCTACAAGCAGCCCGTACTGGTTTCCGGCACCGACGGCGTGGGCACCAAGCTGCGCCTGGCACTGAACCTGAACAAGCACGACAGCATCGGCATCGACCTTGTGGCCATGTGCGTGAACGACCTGGTGGTCTGCGGCGCCGAGCCGCTGTTCTTCCTCGACTACTACGCCACCGGCAAACTCAACGTTGAAACCGCGACCCAGGTCGTGACCGGCATCGGCGCTGGCTGTGAATTGTCCGGCTGCTCCCTGGTCGGCGGCGAAACCGCTGAAATGCCTGGCATGTACGAAGGCGAAGACTACGACCTGGCCGGCTTCTGCGTCGGCGTCGTGGAAAAATCCGAAATCATCGACGGTTCGAAAGTCGCTGCCGGCGACGCCCTGCTCGCCCTGCCGTCTTCCGGCCCGCACTCCAACGGCTACTCGCTGATCCGCAAGATCATCGAAGTGTCCGGTGCCGACATCGAAAACATCCAGCTCGACGGCAAACCGCTGACCGACCTGCTGATGGCCCCGACCCGCATCTACGTGAAGCCGCTGCTCAAGCTGATCAAAGACACCGGCGCTGTCAAAGCCATGGCCCACATCACCGGTGGCGGCCTGCTGGACAACATCCCGCGCGTTCTGCCAAAAGGCGCACAAGCGGTGGTTGACGTGGCGAGCTGGACCCGTCCTGCCGTGTTCGACTGGCTGCAAGAGAAAGGCAACGTCGACGAAAACGAAATGCACCGCGTGCTGAACTGCGGCGTCGGCATGGTTATCTGCGTTGGCCAGGAGCACGTTGAAACTGCGCTGAACGTCCTGCGTGAAGCCGGCGAGCAGCCTTGGGTCATCGGTCAGATCGCCACCGCTGCCGAAGGCGCGGCTCAGGTAGAACTGAAGAATCTCAAGGCTCATTGATGTCCCAGACCTGTGATGTGGTGGTGCTGTTGTCCGGCACCGGCAGTAACTTGCAGGCCTTGATCGACAGCACGCGGACCGGCGACAGCCCGGTCCGCATCGCCGCGGTGATTTCCAACCGCGCCGATGCTTACGGCCTGCAACGCGCCAGGGACGCGGGTATCGACACCCGCTCCCTGGATCACAAGGCGTTCGAAGGCCGCGAAGCCTTCGATGCCGCGCTGATCGAACTGATCGACGCCTTCAACCCCAAACTCGTGGTACTGGCCGGTTTCATGCGCATTCTCAGCGCTGACTTCGTGCGCCACTACGCGGGTCGCCTGCTTAACATCCATCCCTCGCTGCTGCCCAAATACAAAGGGTTACACACTCATCAGCGCGCGCTGGAGGCCGGCGACACGGAACACGGCTGCTCCGTGCACTTCGTCACCGAGGAACTCGATGGCGGACCGCTGGTCGTACAGGCAGTAATACCGGTAGAGTTGCACGATTCGCCGCAGAGTCTGGCGCAGCGGGTCCACGTTCAGGAACACCTGATCTACCCGATGGCCGTACGCTGGTTTGCCGAAGGTCGTTTATCCCTCGGTGAACAAGGTGCTTTACTGGATGGAAAGCTACTCGCGGCCAGCGGCCACTTGATTCGAAACTAGGAGATTTTATGCGTCGCGCCCTGCTCTTCGCTTGCGCTCTGTTTGCCCTGCCTTTCGCGCAGGCTGCAGAACTTCAACCTTTCTCCGCCAGCTACACCGCCGACTGGAAGCAGCTGCCCATGAGCGGCACGGCTGAACGCAGCCTGACCAAGGAAGCCAACGGTGTCTGGAAGCTCAGCTTCAAGGCCTCGATGATGATCGCCAGCCTGTCTGAAGAAAGCACCCTGACCGTGGACAAGGACACCCTGCTGCCACAGTCCTACCACTTCGAACGTGGCGGTCTGGGTAAAGCCAAGAAAGCCGACCTGGACTTCGACTGGACCACCAAAATGGTCACCGGAACCGATCGTGGTGACGCGGTCAAGATCCCGCTCAACCGTGGCATGGTCGACAAATCCACCTATCAGCTTGCTCTTCAGCATGATGTGGCTGCCGGCAAGAAAAGCATGAGCTATCAGGTCGTCGATGATGGCGAAGTCGATACCTATGACTTCCGCGTGCTGGGTTCGGAAAAAGTCGACACCAAGGCTGGCCAGATCGATGCGATCAAGGTCGAGCGTGTGCGCGATCCGACACAAAGCAAGCGCATCACCGTCCTCTGGTTTGCCAAGGACTGGGATTACCTGCTGGTCCGCCTGCAACAGGTCGAAACCGACGGCAAGGAGTACAACATCATGCTCCTCGACGGCAAGGTCAACGGCAAGACTGTCAAAGGCAACTGATCCGGTTCGACACAAGAATCCGGAATCCGCCAAGGATTCCGGATTTTTTTATGCCTGCTGAAAGTTAAATCCGCGCCAGCGCCTGGTCCAGGTCGGCGCGCAGATCTTCGACATCCTCAACCCCCACCGACAAACGCACCAGCGCATCGCCGATCCCGAGTTGCGCGCGGGTGTCTGCCGGGATGGTCGCATGGGTCATGATCGCCGGGTGCTCTATCAGGCTTTCCACCCCGCCCAGGCTCTCGGCCAGGGCGAAGATCTGCACACTTTCGAGGAAGCGTCTGGCGCCGGCCAGGTCGCTGTTCAGGTCGAGGGAAATCATCCCGCCGAATCCTCGCATCTGCTGGCGTGCCAATTCGTGCTGCGGGTGCGACGGCAGACCCGGATAGTAAACGCGCGCCACCTGCGGCTGACGCTCCAGCCATTGCGCCAGCTCCAGCGCGTTGCTGCAATGGCGCTCCATACGCAACGCCAGGGTCTTCACCCCACGCAGGGTGAGGAACGCGTCAAACGGCCCGGCGATAGCGCCCACCGCGTTTTGCAGGAAGCCCAGGCGCTCGGCCAGATCGGCGTTCTGCCCGACCACCGCGATACCGCCGATTACATCGGAGTGGCCGTTCAGGTACTTGGTCGTCGAGTGCACCACGATATCGAAACCCAGCTCCAGCGGACGCTGTATCCACGGGCTGGCGAAGGTGTTGTCGGCCACAGACAGGATGCCTCGCTCGCGGCAGATGCGCGCGATGGCGGCCAGATCAGAGAGGCGCAGCAAAGGATTGCTTGGCGTCTCGACACAGACCATCCGCGTGTCGTCCTGCAACGCCGCTTCGAAGGCGGACAAGTCGGTCAGGTCGACGTAGCTGAAACGATGTCCGGCACTGCGCTGACGCACCTTGTCGAACAGTCGAAACGTTCCGCCGTACAGGTCGTTGCCGGAGACGATGTGCGCGTTGGCGTCGAGCAGCTCCAGCACGGTGGAAATCGCCGCCAGCCCGGAAGCAAAGGCGAACGCCCGGGTCCCGCCCTCAAGGTCCGCTACGCAACGCTCCAGCGCAAAGCGCGTCGGGTTGTGCGAGCGCCCGTAGTCGAAGCCCTTGTGTACGCCGGGGCTCTGCTGCAAATAGGTGGAGTTGGCATAAATCGGCGGCATCAGCGCCCCGGTGGAAGGATCCGGTGTCTGTCCGGCATGGATCACACGGGTGCCAAAGGCGCGTGGCGAGCCGGTTTCATCGTGCTGACTCATGTAAGAGATCTCCGTAAATGATTGAGCATGTCGACTCGCGTAATCAAGCCGTGGAAACCCGAGGCGTCGGCGATGATCGCCACCAGCCCGCGATCGAGCTCCGCCTGCAGTTCGGCCAGACTGGCGCCAGCCGGCAGGGTTTGCAACTTGTCAGTCATTGCGCTGGCCACGGGCCTGCGCAAGTGCGAAGCGTCTTCGTGCACGCCCAGCAGAATATCGGACTCGTCGATCACGCCGATCAGCCGCTTTCCGTCAGCTAACACCGGCAGTTGTGACACATCCGCCAGGCGCATGCGCTGGAAGGCCGTGAGCAGCGTGTCGTCGGGGCCGACGCTGATCACTCGGCCATCCTCGAAGCGCCGGGCGATCAGGTCACGCAGATCGCCGTAGCGTTTGTATTGCAGCAGGCCCTGATCGTTCATCCACTGGTCGTTGTAGACCTTCGACAGGTATCGGGTGCCGGTATCGCAGACGAAGCTGACCACCCGTTTCGGCTCGGTTTGCTCGCGACAGTAGCGCAGCGCCGCCGCCAGCAAAGTGCCGGTCGAGGAACCGCCGAGAATGCCTTCGGCGCGCAGCAATTGGCGGGCATGATCGAAGCTTTCCTCGTCGCTGATCGAATAGGCGTGGCGTACGCTGGAAAGGTCGGCAATCGACGGAATGAAGTCTTCACCGATGCCTTCCACCGCCCATGAACCGGCCTTCCCAAGGGTGCCACTGCGGCTGTACTCGGCCATCACCGAGCCGACCGGGTCGGCCAGCACCATTTCCAGGTTCGGCTGTACGCGCTGGAAGAAGCGGGTCAGCCCGGTCAGCGTGCCGGCCGAACCGACACCGACGACGATGGCATCCAGATCGTGCTGGGTCTGCGCCCAGATCTCCGGCGCGGTGCTGCACTCGTGGGCCAGCGGGTTGGCCGGGTTGTTGAACTGGTCGGCGAAGAAGGCGTCGGGAATTTCCTGTGCCAACCGCGCCGCCACGTCCTGATAGTAATCGGGATGACCCTTGCCGACGTCGGAGCGGGTGATGTGCACCTCGGCGCCCATGGCCTTGAGGTGCAAGACCTTCTCGGTGGACATTTTGTCCGGCACCACCAGCACCACTCGATAACCTTTGGCACGGCCGACCAGTGCCAGGCCGAGGCCGGTGTTACCAGCGGTGGCCTCGACGATGGTGCCGCCAGGTTGCAGACGGCCATCGCGTTCGGCGGCGTCGATCATCGCCAGGCCGATGCGATCCTTGATCGAGCCGCCGGGGTTCTGTGATTCGAGTTTGAGAAAAAGGGTGCACGGGCCGGTATCAAAGCGGCTGACGCGCACCAGCGGCGTATTGCCGATCAGTTCAAGCACGGCAGGGCGGGAGTCGTTTGGCATGTCGTAACCTCGCTGCGAGAATCCGCACTGGATGGACAGCGACTTGCGGCGGATCATCGCGCGCCAGTCGCCAGTAATGCCTCGCTTGGAACATAGGCAGGGATTGCACCATCCGCAACCGTGCGCAGCCAATCGGTAGTCGGGTCGCCTTAACGGTTGCGCGGCAGGATCGCCAGGAAATTGTCCCGCGCGACTTTTCTCGCAACCCCCTCAGGCAAGGCGTCGAGAAACGGTTCGAAGCTGCGCATTTCCTTACCGAGCTTGTTGAAACGTCCCACCACATCAGAGCCAATCATGAAGCGATCCGGGAAGCGTTCCACAAGCCTCAACCACGCTTCTGAAGGTTTGCCCTGCTCATCCAGCAGGTAAGGCGTGAGCATGCTCCAGGACAGGTCGATGAACAGGTTGGGGTAAGCCTCAAGCATTCGGGTCAGGGTCGGCAACAGAAAATCCAGCTGGGTCTGATGCCGATGGACCTCGACGCTGGTGCCCGCGTGAGCCCAAATGAATCGCGTGTGCGGGTGATTACGCAGCGGTTCCTCGACTTCCGACAGGTACAGCGGATTTTTCTCACGCTTGGAGGTGATGTTGGAGTGCAGCATCACCGGCAAGTCGTTCTCGGCCGCGAGGTGATAAATCCGCGTCATCGCTTCGTTGTTGGCCCGTGGCGTATCGCCGGCGGTCAGCGCGGTCAGGTCGTCATGCCGGGTAAACACTTCGCCGATCCCCTGCCATAGCCCAGGATTGAGGTCGAGCATGCGCTGAATGTGCGCTGCGGAGTTTTTGTCGTTGGGATTGAAGCCTGACAGGAACGGGTGAAAACGCTGACGCTGCTCGGGCGTCAATTTGTTCACCGCTGCCGCGACAATCACATCCGTCGCGCTGTACCAATAGGCATCGGCGTCATCACCGGCGTAGTAGCGCGGCCGTTTGGGTTCGTCTTCGTGCCATTTCTTCGCCACCGGGATGCCGGAAATCATCACATGCTCAATGGCATTGTCGTCCATGGCCTTGAGCAAGGTCGGCATGCCCGCCGTTTCCTGGAAGAAGTCCACGTAATGCAGGTGCGCATCGCTGTAGGCGTATTCGCGTGCATTGGCGACAGCACTGGACAGCGCCAACAAACAGGCAAGGCTCAAACGGAACATGGGCACGGGCTATCTCCGGGGGCAGGAAGAACGTAGACCTTCGCTCACGCGAGACGGTTCAGCCTGTAAGAAAGTGGAACGCGCATCGGTAGGAATGCTCTATACCTTCAAGGTCTTTTTTGATCGAATGACTTTTTAGCCTGGGAGGCTTCTCATGACCGTTACCGTCAATACCGTTTCCGCCGAAGGTTTTCGCCACAGCGTCCAGATCGACGACCACGAACTCTTTGCCGATGTGCCGACTGCATCTGGCGGCGAAGGCACGGCACCAGAGCCACACGATTACTTCGATGCCGCCCTGGGTGCCTGCAAGGCCCTGACGCTGAAGATGTACGCCAAGAAGAAAGACATTCCCCTGACCGGCGTCACGGTTGAAGTCAAACGTGACAACAGCGAAGAGCAGAAAGGCAAATATGCCCTGCACGTCAAACTGACCCTCAAGGGTGTGCTCACCGACGCTCAGCGCGACGAGTTGCAGCGCGTGGCCGACCGTTGCCCGGTGCACAAGTTGATGACCAGCACCGAAGTCAGCATCGAAACCCATCTGTCCGAAGGCGCCTTCAGCCAATAGCGGCAAGGGCTGCGCAAGCGGGTTATGCTCCACGCGTCACCCGCTCAGCCTGGAATGCACCATGAACACTCCGCTCGTGATCCGCCCTCGCGCCGAAGATGTCGAAGGCCAGCCGATTCTGCGCCCGCTGCCGTCAGCCAAATGCCGTAGCGTCGGGCCTTTCGTATTTTTCGACCACATGCTTGAGACCCGTTATGCGGCGGGTAAAGGCATGAACATCCGTCAGCATCCACACATTGGCCTGTCCACCCTCACCTATTTGTTCGACGGAAAAATCCAGCACAAGGACAGTCTCGGTTCCGACCAGGTGGTGGACGCCGGTGATGTCAGCTGGATGACGGCGGGCAGCGCGATCGCCCATGTCGAGCGAACGCCTGAGGCGTTGAAGAACACTGGCTTCACCATGCACGGCTTGCAGGTTTGGCTCGCGTCCCCCAAGAAGCACGAACAGGGGCCTGGCCACTATAGCCATCACCCGGCGGCGACGTTGCCGGTCAGCGATAACCTTGGCGTGAAGATCCGGATGATTGCCGGGTCAGGCTTTTGCCTGGAATCACCGGTTCCGGTGCTTTCTCCGACGTTGTATGCGGAATTGAACCTGCAAACCGCGACGACCTTGCTGATTCCGACTGAGCATGAGGAGCGGGCGTTGTATGTGCTGAGTGGCGAAGCGCAGCTGGATGGCGAGTTACTGGAACTGAATGCGCTGGTGGTGTTGCCTGCCGGAGAGGAAATGACATTGTTCGCCGAGAGCGACTGTCATGCGGTGCTGTTTGGTGGGGCACCGCTGGACGGGCCACGGCGGATCAACTGGAATTTTGTGGCGAGCGATCCGGCGGCGATCGATGAAGCGCGGCGACGCTGGGCGGCCGGGGATTGGCCGACGGTGCCGGGGGAAGTTGAGCGGATCGAACTGCCTTAAGTAATTCGGTGTTTGTTATACCGTCATCGCGAGCAGGCTCACTCCCACAGGGAAATGCATTCCAATGTGGAAGCGAGCCTGCTCGCGATGGGGCCAGCACTAACAGCAAAAGTGTCAGGGCAAAGAACAGCTATCAGCCCTTGAACACTTCATCCAGCAAATTGTGCATCGAGGTAAACGCCCGCCCCGCCGTCTTCGCGTCATACATCATCTTCCCCGGCACATTGGCATGGGGATCAGTAAACGAATGCACCGCACCGCCATAGCTCAGCAGTTGCCAATCCACGCTCGCCGCGTTCATTTCCTCTTCAAACGCCGGTAATTGCTCTTTTGGCACCAACGGGTCGGATGCGCCGTGCAGCACCAGCACCGAGCCCTTGATGTTTTTCGCATCATTGACGTTCGGCGTATCCAGCGTGCCATGGAACGAAACCGCCGCTTTTACCGGGGCGCCCGTGCGGGCCAGTTCCAGCGCGCAGCAACCGCCAAAGCAGAAACCGAAGGTCGCCAGCTTCGAAGTATCAACCGCTGCCTCGCCCTGCCCTTGCAACTGTTCGAACGCTGCCTGCATGCGCTTGCGCAGCAATGCGCGGTCGTTCTTCAGCGGCATCATCGCCGCGCCTGCCTCGTCGCCGTTCTGCGGACGTACCGTCTGGCCGTACAGGTCCGCGATCAGCACCACAAAGCCCTTGGCCGCCACGGACTTGGCGATCTCCTCGGCACCGGCGCTGACGCCCATCCAGTTCGGCGCCATCAACAGACCGGGGCGCGGGCCTTTGTGGTCGGCATCGAACGCCAGACGGCTTTCATACGACTGGCCATCAATCTGATAAGCGACAGAACGAACAGTGATTTGGCTCATGACTAACTCCCAGTAAAAGACACCAGAATGAAAAAACCCGCCGAAGCGGGTTTTTGTACAACTCAGTTAAACCGACAGTTCAACCAGCAGCTTGTTGAGGCGGCGCACATACGCGGCCGGGTCTTTCAAGCTGTCGCCGGCGGCCAGGGCCGCCTGATCGAAGAGGATGTGCGACAGGTCGCCGAAGCGTTCGTCGCTCTGCTCGTTGTCGAGCTTCTCGATCAGCGGGTGAGCCGGGTTGAATTCGAAGATCGGCTTCGAATCCGGAACCTTCTGACCGCTGGCTTCGAGGATCTGACGCATCTGCATGCCCAGGTCCTGCTCGCCAATGGCCAGAATCGCCGGGGAATCGGTCAGACGGTGGGAAACCCGCACTTCGGCAACAGAGTCGCCCAAAGCAGTTTTCAGACGCTCAACCAGGCCTTCTTTGGACTTGGCGACTTCTTCCGCGGCTTTCTTGTCTTCTTCCGAGTCCAGGTTGCCCAGGTCCAGGTCACCCCGCGCCACGTCGACAAAGCTCTTGCCGTCGAAGTCGCTGAGGTAGCTCATCAGCCACTCGTCGATGCGGTCGGTCAGCAGCAGCACTTCGATGCCTTTCTTGCGGAAGACTTCCAGGTGCGGGCTGTTTTTGACTTGCGCGTAGGTTTCGCCGGTCAGGTAGTAGATCTTGTCCTGACCTTCCTTGGCGCGAGCCAGATACTCGGCCAGACCCACCACTTGCTCGCCTTCATCACCGTTGGTCGATGCGAAACGCAGCAGGCCAGCGATTTTCTCTTTGTTGGCGAAATCTTCTGCCGGGCCTTCTTTCATGACTTGGCCGAAGTTTTTCCAGAAGCCTTTGTATTGCTCAGGCTCGTTCTTCGCCAGTTTTTCCAGCATGTCCAGAACGCGCTTGGTCAGCGCCGACTTCATGGAGTCGATGATCGGGTCTTTCTGCAGGATTTCCCGCGACACGTTCAGCGACAGGTCGTTGGAATCGACCACGCCTTTGATGAAGCGCAGGTACAGCGGCAGGAACGACTCGGCCTGATCCATGACGAATACGCGCTGTACGTACAGCTTCAGGCCTTTCGGCGCTTCACGCTGGTACAGGTCGAACGGTGCACGGGTCGGCACGTACAGCAGCGAGCTGTATTCGAGCTTGCCTTCGACCTTGTTGTGGCTCCAGCTCAGCGGATTTTCGTAATCGTGAGCGATGTGTTTGTAGAACTCCTGGTATTCCTCGTCCTTGATCTCGGTGCGAGGACGGGTCCACAGGGCGCTGGCACGGTTGACGGTTTCCCACTCAACGGCTGGCTTTTCTTCGCCTTCGACAGCTGCCACTTCTTTCGGCAACTCGATCGGCAAAGCGATGTGGTCGGAGTACTTCTTGATGATGTTGCGCAGACGCCAGCCATCGGCGAATTCGTCTTCACCGGACTTCAGGTGCAGGACGATACGGGTACCGCGCTCGGCTTTCTCAACGGTGGCAACTTCAAAATCGCCTTCACCCTTGGACGACCAGTGCACGCCTTCGCTGGCGGCAGCACCGGCACGGCGGCTGAATACGTCAACTTTGTCGGCGACGATGAACGCCGAATAGAAACCGACACCGAACTGACCGATCAGGTGCGAGTCTTTCTTCTGATCGCCAGACAGGTGTTTCATGAAGTCGGCAGTGCCGGATTTGGCGATCGTACCCAGGTGGGTGATCGCGTCTTCACGGCTCATGCCGATGCCGTTGTCTTCGAGGGTGACGGTTTTGGCGTCCTTGTCGAAGCTGACACGGATTTTCAGTTCGGCGCCACCTTCCAGCAGTTCAGGCTTGGACAGGGCTTCGAAACGTAATTTGTCGACAGCGTCAGAGGCGTTCGAGATCAATTCGCGAAGGAAAATTTCCTTGTTGGAATACAGCGAATGGATCATGAGGTGCAGCAGTTGCTTCACCTCGGTCTGGAAGCCCAGGGTTTCCTTTTGAGTTTCCACACTCATGGTCATCAAACTCCAATCAGATGGCAGTGGCCGCGACCTTCAGGGTCGACGGCGGGTTGTCATCAGAGTTTGGGGCTGAGTTCAGGATTTCAAGGGCTCTTCAATTTTGAAATGGCCGCGGGCCGTGGCAATCGGTTCGGCTTCGGTGGTTTGCCAGGCCGTAATCGCTACGTTTGCGACGCGCCGGCCCTGACGGCAGACCTGACATTTGGCCCAGGTATCGCGAAACTGCCCGGTTCGCAGGTAATCGAGAGAAAAGTCGATGATCTTCGGCACACCGGGCGAACCGGTGAAAATCAGCAGGTGCAGCGCTGCCGACAGCTCCATGAAACCGGCGATCACCCCACCATGTATGGCGGGCAGTAAAGGGTTACCAATGTTGTCCTTATTGGCTGGCAGGCGAAACAGCAGCTCGTCACCAACACGGGAACACTCGACGCCGATCAGTTTGGCGTAGGGAAGCAAATGCAGCAGCGAGGCGTAGTCCCCCTGCTCATGGGCCTGCTGAAGTTGCTCTTTGAAAGTGTCAGTCATTTCGCACCTCCGGCGATCACACCACCAAAACCCTTGGCGCCTTTGACGGCTTTGCCCATGCGCATGAACGTGCCGACGACATGAGCGATGGGCTGCTCGGGATCGTCCTGGTAGGCAAAGCCCCGAGCGAAGATCACGTCGGTGGTCACCCGGTAGCATTGGGCGAAACCGTAGACATCCTTATGCGGCTCGGCGGCGTGCATGTAGTCGATGCGCAAATCGAGGGTCGGACAGACTTCAAATTCGGGCAGGATGCAGAGGGTCGACATGCCGCACGCAGTGTCCATCAGGGTCGTCAGCGCCCCGCCATGGATCACTCCAGTCTGCGGATTGCCGACAATTTGCGGGCTGTACGGCAGGATGACCGTCAGCCCTTCGCTGCTGGCGCTGTGAACGCGCAAACCCAGTACCTGACAATGCCTGAGCGCTGAGAGAAATCGCGTCGCGCGCTCAAAAACGGGGCTTTCGGCCATGTGATAAACACTCTTCTTAACATTCGGAAATCGTATTCAGCGTATTCGTAAAAGTTCCCGTGGGAATAATCTTATATATCTGAACGAATTGAGGAACTTAACCCTGATGGCTGTGCTCGAAAGGCCAGTAGATATTTTCCATAAGGAGAAACACCCCATGCGTAAGACTTTAGCTATTGCCTTGATGTTGACCGCTTCCCTCGGTCTCGCTGCCTGCGATAAAAAATCCGAGGACAAAGCTCAAGATGCTAACCAACATGCTGAGCAAGCTCAGCAAGACATGAACAAAGCTCAGGATAAAGTGAACGACGCTGCGAAAGAAAACGCCGAAGCTGCCAAAGCTCAGGCTGAATCGGAAGCAGCGGCAGCAAAAGAAGCACCTAAAAACTAAAACAGTTTTTAGCGTGATAAAGAAAACCCGCCAAGTGCGGGTTTTCTTTTGCCTTGTGATTTGCCCCGTTAGAGCAAAATGGTTCTAAAAGTCGGACTAATCATCAGCAGCAAAGAACACACTAGTCCGATGAACCACACCAGACTCCGCTGCCAGGCAAGATCAGCCCAATAGCACAATAAATAAACGATTCGGGTAATCACAAAGATGATTGCCAGCGAATCGATCAGCCACCCCGCCGTTTGCGTGGTGTGCGCCATCAACACCCCCACCGCAAATAAGATGAACGCCTCGAAGCAGTTCTGATGCGCTGCCACCGCACGGGCGCCAAAGCCTGTGAGTTGCGCTTGTTGCTGTCGCGGCAGGTGATTGTTGTACCCGCCCTGCTCTTTCATCGCCTTGGCCACCGGAATCTTTGCCACATAAATCAGCAAGGCGCTGATAAACACGCACCAGAACGGAATACTCATCAAGCGACCTCTTTATTGGCTTCGGGCAATGGTGCCTCTGTAGGGGTATAGACCATCACGTCGAGGACGTCGGAATGAAACTCTCGGCGATACAACACCAGTACCACGCCGGCACTCATCAACATGAACAGCCACGGGCTGACGAACCAGGCCAGCATGGTCATGCCGAAGTAGTAAGAGCGCAGGCCAAAGTTGAACTGGTTGGCGGCCATGGAAATCACCCGGGCGGCACGGGCAGCAAAGGCTTTACGCTCTTGTTCGGAAACGTGGCGCTCCCCGATCATCGGTGCCGAGCCGATCAGAATCGCGGCGAAGTTGTACTGGCGCATGCACCAGCTGAACGTAAAGAACGCATAGACAAACACCAGCGCCAGGCACAGCAACTTGATTTCCGACATGCCTTGCGACGCCTGTTGCACCATCGGAATATCCGCCAACAACGACACGGCGCGTTCAGACGCACCGAGCACCGTCAGAATACCGGCCAGGATAATCAGTGTGCTGGAGGCGAAGAACGAGGCGTTGCGCTCAAGGTTGCCGACCACGCTGGCGTCTGCGATGCGGTTGTCACGTAGCAGCATGCGGCGCATCCAGTCTTCGCGGTACAGGTGCAGCACACTGGCCAGGCACGCGGTGTCGCGGCCCTTCCACGAGGCGTATCGGGTGTAACCGCCCCAGCAGATGACAAACCAGACGGCGGCGAGGAGGTGGATGATGTTGGCATAGATGAACGACATGCAGGTCCTTGTGATGTAGATGCGGAGTACATGGCCCCTGTGGGAGCGAGCCTGCTCGCGATAGCAGAATCACATTCAATAGAGATAGTGAATGATCTACCGCAATCGCGAGCAGGCTCGCTCCCACAGGAGATTTGCAGTGCTTCGACGTTAGCTGACAAAAAAAGACACTGCATCACGCCCATAAAAAATGCCCCGTATCGATTGATACGGGGCATTTCTGTTAATGCTCAAGACTCGCTTGTGGCGAGTCGTGAAGCTGCTTAAGCCAGCGCTTCTTCGCGCTTGCCCAGCAGACGGTCGCAAACCACCGCGACCACCAGGGTCATGACTGACGGCACCAGCCATGCCAAGCCCTGCTCGCTCAGCGGCAAATGGGACAGCTGAGTCGGCATCCAGTCCGCCAGACCTGCGCCCTTGAGCGCATCGATCAGGCCGAAAATGAACGAGACCAGCATTACCGGACCAACGATGCGGCCCTGCTCATGCCAGAAGTCTTTGCAGAAGCTCAGCGCTACCAGCGCGATGCACGGCGGGTAAATCGCTGTCAGCACCGGGATCGAGAACGCAATCAGCTTGGTGAGGCCCAGGTTGGACACAAACAGCGAGAACACCGCCAGGATGATCACCAGTGTCTTGTAAGACAAAGGCAACACACGGCTGAAGTACTCGGCGCAGGCGCAGGTCAGGCCGACAGCCGTCACCAGGCAAGCCAGCGAGATCAGCACGGCAAGGAAACCACTGCCCAACGAACCGAAGGTGTGTTGAACGTAAGCGTGCAAAACCGCCGCGCCATTAGTAGCACCGGCCGCCACTTCATGGCTGCCGGAACCGAGACGGAACAGGCTGACGTACACCAGCGCCAGGCCCACGCCGGCAATCAGACCGGCAATGATCGCGTAACGGGTGATCAGCACCGGCGATTCGACGCCACGGGAGCGGATCGCGTTGACGATGACGATGCCGAACACCAGTGCGCCGAGGGTATCCATGGTCAGGTAACCATTGATGAACCCTTGGGAGAACGGTGCCGCCACGTATTCCGGGGTGGCCACGCCGATGTCGCCGGCCGGCAGCGCGAACGCGGCAATGCCGAGTGCGGCCAGGGCGATGATCTTCAGGGGTGCGAGGAAACGTCCCACGGTGTCCAGCAAACGGCCCGGATAGAGCGAAATGAAGAACACCAGCAGGAAGTACACCGAACTGTAGAGAAACAGCGCGAGAGGACTTTCGCCGGTCAACGGCGCGAGACCCACTTCGAACGACACGGTCGCGGTGCGCGGCGTGGCGAACAGCGGGCCCACGGCGAGGTAACACGCGGCGGCCAGCAGGCCACCGGCGATTTTGCCGATCGGGCTGCTCAACGCATCCATCGCACCACCGACCTTGGCCAGCGCAATCACGGTGATCACTGGCAGACCGACCGCGGTGATCAGAAAGCCCAGCGCTGCCATCCAGACATTAGGCCCGGACTGCAAACCGACGATAGGCGGGAAGATGATGTTGCCAGCCCCGACGAACAGGGCAAATGTCATAAAACCAAGTGCCAGGATGTCCTGACCTTTCAAAACTTTCATTAAGGAAATATCCACACTACTGAATCGGAATTTAGAGAGGGATTTCCCTTGTGGGTGAGGGAAATGCTGTCGGTCCGTATAGGACTGACCCTTTAGCGCGTTGCTTCCTTGTGGGCCGCGGACGCAAAAATGGCTGCCAGCCTAACGAATTTGCCCGACAAACGCACTGTTAAGGGGCGATCTATCCGATACGCGACATTTCTGTGTCGCGTTTATATATCTAATTTACTTGCACAGAATCCTGTGGCGAGGGAGCTTGCTCCCGCTCGGCTGCGCAGCAGCCGTAAATCCATTGCATGCGGTGTACCAGACAAACTTCGATGGCCGGTTTTGGGGCCGCTTCGCAGCCCAGCGGGAGCAAGCTCCCTCGCCACAAAAAGCGCTGCAATATCTAAACCCCGGAAACGACAAAGGCCACCCGAAGGTGGCCTTTGTTTGGTGAAGCGTCAGCTAAGCGCGAGGCTTATTTGATCGCCCAACCGGTCAGCTCGGACAAAGCCTTGCCGATGTCTGCCAGCGAACGCACGGTTTTAACACCTGCGTCTTCCAGGGCAGCAAACTTCTCGTCTGCAGTGCCCTTGCCGCCAGAGATGATTGCGCCAGCATGGCCCATGCGCTTGCCTGCAGGGGCAGTCACACCAGCGATGTAGGAAACAACCGGCTTGGTCACGTGTGCCTTGATGTAGGCAGCCGCTTCTTCTTCAGCCGAACCGCCGATCTCGCCGATCATGACGATCGCTTCGGTCTTCGGGTCTTCCTGGAACAGCTTCAGGATGTCGATGAAGTTCGAACCCGGGATCGGGTCACCGCCGATGCCGACGCAAGTCGACTGACCGAAACCGGCGTCAGTAGTCTGCTTGACAGCTTCGTAGGTCAGGGTGCCGGAACGGGAAACGATACCGACCTTGCCTGGCAAGTGAATGTGACCTGGCATGATGCCGATCTTGCATTCGCCTGGAGTGATCACGCCTGGGCAGTTAGGACCGATCAGGACTACGCCCAGTTCGTCGCACTTGACCTTGGCATCCAGCATGTCCAGGGTAGGAATGCCTTCAGTGATGCAGACGATCAGCTTGATGCCGCCGAATGCTGCTTCCAGGATGGAGTCCTTGCAGAAAGGAGCTGGAACGTAGATCACGCTGGCGGTGGCGCCAGTGGCAGCTACAGCATCTTTCACGGTGTTGAACACTGGCAGACCCAGGTGCTCGGTGCCGCCTTTGCCAGGAGTAACGCCACCCACCATCTTGGTGCCGTATTCGATGGCTTGCTGGGTGTGGAAACTACCTTGCGAACCGGTAATACCCTGGCAGATAACTTTGGTGTCTTTATTGATCAGGACGCTCATTATTTGCCCTCCGCAGCTTTAACGACTTGTTGAGCAGCGTCGGTCAGGCTGGTAGCAGCGATGATGTTCAAACCGCTTTCTGCCAGTACTTTAGCGCCCAGTTCAGCGTTGTTGCCTTCAAGGCGAACAACAACCGGGATTTTCACGCCGACTTCTTTCACTGCACCGATGATGCCTTCGGCAATCATGTCGCAACGAACGATGCCGCCGAAGATGTTGACCAGTACTGCAGCGACGTTAGTGTCGGACAGGATGATCTTGAACGCTTCGGTAACGCGTTCTTTGGTAGCACCGCCGCCCACGTCGAGGAAGTTGGCTGGTTTGCCGCCATGCAGGTTGACGATGTCCATGGTACCCATGGCCAGGCCAGCACCGTTGACCATGCAACCGATGTTGCCTTCCAGCGCTACGTAGTTCAGTTCGAACTTGGCAGCGTGCGCTTCGCGCGGATCGTCTTGCGACGGATCGTGGAAAGTCTTCAGCTTAGGCTGACGGTACATGGCGTTGGCGTCGATGTTGATCTTGGCGTCGAGGCAATGCAGATCGCCGTCAGCCTTGATCACCAGCGGGTTCACTTCCAGCAGAGCCAGGTCGTGATCCTTGAACAGTTTGGCCAGACCTACGAAGATCTTGGCGAACTGAGCAACTTGCTTGCCTTCCAGACCCAGCTGGAATGCCAGCTCGCGACCCTGGAATGGCTGAGCGCCTACCAGTGGATCGATAGTGGCTTTCAGAATTTTTTCTGGAGTGTCGTGAGCGATTTTCTCGATGTCCACGCCACCTTCGGTGGAAGCCATGAACACGATGCGACGGCTCGAACGGTCAACGACAGCGCCCAGGTACAGCTCTTTAGCGATATCAGTGCACGATTCAACCAGGATCTTGGTGACTGGCTGACCATTGGCATCAGTCTGGTAAGTCACCAGACGCTTGCCCAACCACTGTTGAGCGAATGCTTTGGCGTCTTCTTTGCTGCGAACCAGCTTGACGCCGCCCGCTTTACCGCGACCACCTGCGTGAACCTGGGCTTTGACAACCCATTCGGTCCCGCCGATTTTGTCGCACGCTTCTGCTGCTGCTTCCGGGGTGTCTACGGCGAAACCCTGGGATACTGGCAGGCCGTATTCAGCGAAGAGCTGCTTACCCTGATACTCGTGAAGATTCATGCTTATTACCGTCTTCGTTAGGTACTGCGCATTCGGTGCTGCACTTGTTCAAGTGCCGCACCACCTGTGACTGCTGCTCGCGTAGCCTTTCCGGTCAACCGGTGCCACTACGCGAGACTGCGTCCAGCGGATATTCCGCGGTGAGTCTTGCATGCAAGGCTCACGACGGGCCATTCCGCCGTGGTTTCTTATTGTCTTAACGCTTCTTGCGGTTGGCGATGTGGATGGCGCCGCCATTCACTGCCAGAGCTGCTTCGTGCAAGGCTTCAGACAGGGTCGGATGGGAGAAAACCATCATGCCCAGGTCTTCAGCGCTGGTGCCGAATTCCATACCGATTGCGCCCTGCTGAACCAGTTCTGCAGCGCTCGGGCCAATCACGTGGACGCCCAATACGCGGTCAGTCTTGGCATCGGCAATGACTTTGACGAAACCGCCGGTATCGTTGGCTGCCATGGCACGGCCGCTGGCTGCGAACGGGAAGGTGCCAACGTTAACTTCAACGCCTTCAGCCTTCAAGACCTGCTCGGTTTTGCCGACCCACGCGATTTCCGGGTGAGTATAAATAACAGAAGGGATCAGGTCATAGTTGATTTGGGCTTTGTGGCCCTTGATGCGCTCAACGACCATGATGCCTTCTTCGGACGCCTTGTGCGCCAGCATCATGCCGCGAACCACGTCACCGATCGCGTAAACGCCCGGTACGCTGGTGGCGCACTGGTCGTCAACGAATACGAAACCGCGCTCGTCGATGTTCACACCGCTGTCGGCAGCCAACAGTTCGGTGGTCACTGGACGGCGACCAACGGCAACGATCAGCTTGTCGAAAGTGATGTTCTGTTCGCCATTGGCATCGGTGTAGTTCACGACAACTTCGTTGCCATTCACTTTGGAACCGGTGACGCGAGCGCCCAGCTTGATGTCCAGACCTTGTTTGGTCAGGGTTTTGAAAGCTTCTTTGGAAACGGCGTCGTCAGCGGCTGGCAGGAACTTCTCCAGTGCTTCCAGGACAACCACTTCCGAACCCAGACGCGACCAGACCGAACCCAGTTCCAGACCGATTACGCCAGCGCCGATAACGCCCAGACGTTTTGGAACCGATTGGAATTCCAGCGCGCCAGTCGAATCGACGATCACGTTCTGGTCAACCGGAGCCGGTGGAATGTCGATCGGACGCGAGCCCGAAGCCAGAATCACGTTCTCGGCTTCGATGATTTCAACGGTGCCGTCTGGCTTGGTCAGTTCAACTTTCTTGCCGGCCAGCAGTTTGCCGTGGCCTTGCAGGGAAGTGACGCCGTTCGCCTTGAACAGGGTGGCAACGCCAGAGGTCAGGCCTTTGACGATATTGGCTTTACGGCCAACCATTGCCGCCACGTCCATGGTCACGCCAGCGTGATTGATACCGTGGATCGCGAAGCCTTCTTTGGCTTCCTTGTATTTCCAGGAGCTGTCCAGCAGCGCCTTGGAGGGAATGCAGCCGACGTTCAGGCAAGTACCGCCGAGGGCCAGTTTGCCTTCCTTGTCGGTGTATTTCTCGATGCAGGCAGTGGAGAGGCCCAGTTGCGCTGCTTTAATGGCAGCCACGTAGCCGCCAGGGCCCGCGCCAATCACTACCACGTCGAATTTCTGAGTCATGTGTCATTCCTTCTCGAATCAAACCGGACAATCCCTTTTGGGGATTGTCGTGGGACGAAGCTGGTCATTACAGGAGGGCCGCCCATCATTGAACGGCCCGTGCAACGTAATCAGATATCCAGCAGCAAACGAGCCGGGTCTTCCAGCAGGTTCTTGATGGTAACCAGGAAGGTCACAGCTTCTTTGCCATCGATCAGACGGTGATCGTAGGACAGAGCCAGGTACATCATCGGGCGGATAACGACCTGACCGTTGATCGCCATAGGACGCTGCAGAATGTTGTGCATGCCCAGGATGGCCGCTTGCGGCGGGTTGACGATCGGGGTCGACATCATCGAACCGAAGGTACCACCGTTGGTGATGGTGAACGTACCGCCGGTCATTTCGTCCATCGACAGTTTGCCGTCGCGAGCCTTCTTGCCGAAGGTGGCGATGCCGCCTTCGATTTCAGCCAGGCTCATCAGTTCGGCGTTACGCAGAACTGGTACAACCAGGCCGCGGTCGCTGGAAACAGCTACACCAACGTCAGCGTAGCCGTGGTAAACGATGTCGGCACCGTCGATCGACGCGTTGACAGCCGGGAAGCGTTTCAGCGCTTCGGTGGCCGCTTTCACGAAGAACGACATGAAGCCCAGGCGTACGCCGTTGTGGGACTTCTCGAACAGGTCCTTGTACTTCGAACGCAGGGCCATGACTTCGGTCATGTCGACTTCGTTGAAGGTGGTCAGCATCGCCATGTTCGACTGAGCTTCAACCAGGCGCTTGGCCACGGTAGCGCGAACGCGGGTCATCGGAACGCGCTTCTCGATGCGGTCGCCAGCGGCGAACACAGGAGCAGCGGCAGCCGGAGCAGCAGCCTTGGCAGGCGCAGCAGCCGGAGCGGCTTTCTTGGCAGCAACGGCTGCAACCACGTCTTCCTTGGTCACACGACCGCCTTTGCCAGTGCCGGCAACGGAAGCGATGTTGATACCGTTTTCTTCAGCCAGCTTGCGAGCAGCCGGTGCAGCAACAGGATCGTCTTCGCCTTCGGCGGCTGGAGCAGCAGCTTGTGCAGCAGCCGGAGCAGCGGCAGCAGCTGGAGCGGCAGCAGCGCCGCCCGCTTCGATGGAGCCCAGCACTTCGTCGGACAGAACGGTGTCGCCTTCGTTCTTGACGATAGCGCCCAGCACGCCGTCAGCAGTGGCCAACACTTCCAGCACAACCTTGTCGGTTTCGATGTCGACGATCAGGTCATCACGCTTTACAGCGTCGCCCGGTTGTTTGTGCCAGGTGGCAACGGTGCCATCGGCAACCGATTCCGGGAAAGTGGGGGCTTTGATTTCGATAGCCATTATCTGTGAGTCCTTAAATTCGGTTTCAGGTGCGCGAAGGCGTTAAACAGTAAAGGCGTCTTGCAGCAGTTTTTCCTGCTGCTCAGCGTGCATCGATGCATAACCACAAGCAGGTGCAGCAGAAGCATCACGGCCGGCGTACTCGAGGACGAGCGCCTTGTTGTGATTGCCAACGATGCGGCGCATGTGATGCTGGCTGCAGTACCAGGCACCCTGGTTCATCGGCTCTTCCTGACACCAAACGATATGTTTGAGGTTGGTGTACGGAGCCAGGACTTCGTTCAAGTCGTCCTCAGGGAATGGGTACAGCTGCTCGATACGCACGATGGCGATGTCATCACGACCTTCGGCACGGCGTTTTTCCAGCAGGTCGTAGTAGACCTTGCCGCTACACAGAACAACGCGCTCGACCTTTTTCGGGTCCAGTGCATCGATTTCCGGGATAACGGTCTGGAACGAACCTTCGGCCAGATCTTCCAGGGTCGAGATGGCCAGCTTGTGACGCAGCAACGACTTCGGAGTCAGAACGATCAATGGCTTGCGCAGCGGGCGAATCACCTGACGACGCAGCAAGTGGTAGATCTGAGCCGGGGTAGTCGGTACCGCCACCTGAATGTTGTGCTCGGCGCACAGCTGCAGGTAACGCTCCAGACGCGCCGACGAGTGCTCCGGCCCCTGACCTTCATAACCGTGCGGCAGCAGCATGGTCAGACCGCAGAGACGGCCCCACTTGTGCTCGCCACTGGTGATGAACTGGTCGATAACCACCTGGGCACCGTTGGCGAAGTCGCCGAACTGGGCTTCCCAGATCACCAGCGCCTCAGGCGTGGTGGTCGAGTAACCGTATTCGAACGCCAGCACGGCTTCTTCGGACAGGAACGAATCGTACAGGTCGAAACGTGGCTGGCCCTTGTACAAGTTTTGCAGCGGGACGTAGGTCCCCGCGTCTTTCTGGTTGTGCAAGACAGCGTGACGGTGCGAGAACGTACCGCGACCGATGTCCTGACCCGTCATGCGAATCGGGTGACCTTCGAACGCCAGGGTCGCGTACGCCATGGTTTCGGCGTAACCCCAGTTGATCGGCAGGCCGCCTGCTTGCATCTTCTGACGGTCTTCGTAGATTTTCGAGACCTGGCGCTGAACCACGAAGCCTTCCGGAATTTCCAGCAGCTTGGCAGACAGTTCCTGCAAGGTTTTCAGATCGAAACGCGTGTCGTGACGCGCAGTCCAGGCGTGGCCCAGATACGGACGCCAGTCCACGAACAACTCTTTGTTCGGCTCTTTGACCAGGCTTTTTACAACATGCAGGCCGTTGTCCAGCGCGTTGCGGTATTCATCGACTTTCGCCTGAACACGCTCAACGTCCAGCACACCGCTCTGAGTCAGGCGATCGGCATACAGTTCACGGGTGGTGCGCTGTTTGGTGATCTGCTGATACATGATCGGCTGGGTGCCGCTTGGCTCGTCGGCCTCGTTGTGGCCGCGACGACGGTAGCAGACCAGGTCGATCACCACGTCACGCTTGAACTGCATGCGGTAGTCGATGGCCAGCTGGGTCACGAACAATACGGCTTCCGGATCATCACCATTCACATGGAGGATCGGCGCCTGGATCATTTTCGCAACGTCGGTCGCATACTCGGTGGAACGCGAGTCCAGCGGGTTGCTGATGGTGAAACCAACCTGGTTGTTGATCACGATGTGCACGGTGCCGCCGGTCTTGAAACCGCGGGTCTGCGACATCTGGAAGGTTTCCATCACCACGCCCTGACCGGCGAATGCCGCGTCACCGTGGATGGAGATCGGCAGAACCTTCTCGCCGGTAGGGTCGTTACGACGATCCTGACGGGCGCGAACCGATCCCTCGACCACTGGAGATACGATTTCCAGGTGGGACGGGTTGAAAGCCATCGCGAGGTGAACTTCACCGCCAGTGGTCATGACGTTGGACGAGAAGCCCTGGTGATATTTAACGTCACCGGAACCCAGCTCGACCTTCTTCTTGCCTTCGAACTCGTCGAACAGCTCGCGCGGGTTCTTGCCGAAGGTGTTGACCAGCACGTTCAGACGGCCACGGTGGGCCATGCCGATAACGATTTCCTTGGTGCCGTAGGAACCGGAACGCTGGATCAGCTCGTCGAGCATCGGAATCAGGCTCTCGCCGCCTTCCAGACCGAAACGCTTGGTACCCGGGTATTTGGTGCCCAAGTATTTTTCCAGGCCTTCACCGGCGGTAACACGCTCAAGCAAGTGACTCTTGATGTCGGCGGAGTACGTCGGACGACCACGCACGCTTTCCAGACGCTGCTGGAACCACTGGCGCTGCTCGGAATCGGTGATATGCGTAAATTCAGCGCCGATGGTGCGGCAATATGTCTGCTGCAACGCTTCGTGAATTTCGCGTAGGCTCGCCTCCTCTTTGCCGATGAACAGGTCGCCGGCACGGAAGGTCGTATCAAGATCGGCATTGGTCAAGCCGTAATGATTGATCGACAGGTCTGCAGGTGCAGGACGCTGCCACAGCCCCAGCGGGTCAAGCTGGGCTGCCTGGTGGCCACGCATACGGTAGGCCTGGATCAATCGCAGCACTTCAACTTGCTTCTTCTCGTGCTCACTGCTCACGCTCCCGGCGGAAACCGGTTGGGCGCGGCGCTGGTTCTTTGCCAGCAAGACGAAATGATCGCGAATTGTGGAGTGCGAAACATCGGTGGCAGAGCTGCCGTCAGTCGGCAACTTCTGAAAGTAGGTGCGCCACTCTTCTGGCACAGCGTTAGGGTCGTGCAGGTAGAGCTCGTAGAGCTCTTCCACATAGGCAGCGTTACCACCGGATAGGTGGGCACTGTTCCACATGCGCTGCATCACGCTTTCTTGCATGCTTGGTCACCCTCGATTAGGGGAACACCACCGGCGTCGACACAGAGCAAACTTGCAGAAGTCCGAATGCAGCGACCAAAACAAGCCACTTAGGATCACGCTGATAGTCCGGGTACCAGCCCGGATGCCCCTGCTTGTCTCATTTCTTCAAAATAAGAGCCGCAGCCTTATAAGCTGCTGCTCAGGTTAAGACTACGGCGCCGGTTGAAGCCTGCGCCGTAGCATCTACGGGTACAGCGGTCCTGCATTTACAGCTGAATCACACGCCGCTTTGCAGCAGCATGTTACGTACGTGACCGATGGCCTTAGTCGGGTTCAGGCCTTTCGGGCAGACGTTGACGCAGTTCATGATCCCGCGGCAGCGGAATACGCTGAACGGGTCATCCAGCGAAGCCAGACGCTCGGCAGTCTTGGTGTCGCGGCTGTCTGCCAGGAAGCGGTAAGCTTGCAGCAGTGCAGCCGGGCCTAGGAACTTGTCCGGGTTCCACCAGAAGGACGGGCAAGAGGTCGAGCAGCAAGCGCACAGGATGCACTCGTACAGACCGTCGAGCTTTTCACGCTCTTCAGGGGTCTGCAGACGTTCGATGGCCGGAGCCGGCGTGTCGTTCTGCAGGTATGGCTTAACCTTCTCGTATTGCTTGTAGAAGATGCTCATATCGACGACCAGGTCACGGATAACCGGCAAACCTGGCAGCGGACGAACGATCAGCTTGTTACCTTTTACGACAGCGGACAGCGGCGTGACGCACGCCAGAGCGTTTTTGCCGTTGATGTTCATGCCGTCGGAACCGCAAACACCTTCACGGCAAGAGCGACGATAGGAGAAACCTTCGTCCTGCTCTTTGATCAGGGCCAGCACGTCAAGCACCATCAGGTCTTTACCACCGGTATCGACCTGGAATTCCTGCATGAACGGCGCAGCGTCCTGATCAGGGTTGTAGCGATAAACACTGACTTGCAACATGGCGGCCACCCTTAATAAGTCCGAATCTTAGGTTCAAAAGTCGGAACAGTCTTCGGCGAGAAGTTCACAGCACGCTTGGTCACGCGCTTGTCACCCGGGAAGTACAGGGTGTGGCACAGCCAGTTTTCGTCGTCGCGATCTTCGTAGTCTTCACGGGCGTGAGCGCCGCGGGACTCTTTGCGGATCTCTGCAGCGATGGCAGTGGCTTCGGCCACTTCCAGCAGGTTCTGCAGTTCCAGGGCTTCGATTCGAGCGGTGTTGAACGCCTGGCTCTTGTCGTTGATCTTGACGTTGGCGATACGGCCACGCAGATCAGCCAGCTGGGCAATACCCTTCTGCATGTATTCGCCGGTACGGAATACACCGAAGTAGTTCTGCATGCAGCTTTGCAGCTCTTTACGCAGGGTGGCGACGTCTTCGCCTTCGGTACGCGAGTTCAGACCATCGAGACGTGCCAGGGCAGCGTCGATGTCGGACTGGCGAGGACGGGCGTAATCAACGCCTTCTTTCAGGGTCTGCTCCAGGAACAGACCGGCTGCACGGCCGAATACCACCAGGTCGAGCAGCGAGTTGCCGCCCAGACGGTTGGCACCGTGAACCGATACGCAAGCCACTTCGCCCACTGCGAACAGACCAGGAATGATCTGGTCGACGCCGTCGGCGTCCTGGGTGATTGCCTGACCATGAATGTTGGTGGCAACGCCGCCCATCATATAGTGGCAGGTTGGAACGACCGGAATCGGCGCCACGGCTGGATCGACGTGGGCGAAGGTCTTGGACAGTTCCATGATGCCTGGCAGACGGCTGTGCAGAACTTCTTCACCGAGGTGATCGAGTTTCAGCATTACGTGGTCGCCATCCGGACCGCAACCGTTGCCGGCGATGATTTCTTTAACCATCGAACGGGCAACAACGTCACGACCAGCAAGGTCTTTGGCGTTCGGAGCATAACGCTCCATGAAACGCTCGCCGTGCTTGTTGATCAGGTAACCGCCTTCACCGCGGCAGCCTTCAGTCACCAGTACACCTGCGCCAGCGATGCCGGTCGGGTGGAACTGCCACATTTCGATGTCTTGTACCGGCACGCCAGCACGCAGAGCCATGCCGACGCCGTCACCGGTGTTGATCAGGGCATTGGTGGTGGACGAGTAGATACGACCTGCACCGCCGGTCGCCAATACGGTGGCGTTAGCGCGGACGTAGGAGGTTTCGCCGGTTTCGATGCAGATGACGATCATGCCGACAAAGGCACCGTCTTCGTTCTTCACCAGATCGACGCCGTAGTATTCGTTGAGGAATACGGTGCCGGCCTTGAGGTTGGCCTGGTACAAAGTGTGCAGCAGAGCGTGACCGGTACGGTCGGCAGCGGCGCACGTACGTGCAGCTTGACCACCTTTACCGAAGTCTTTCGACTGACCGCCGAACGGACGCTGATAAATGCGGCCCTGTTCGGTACGGGAGAACGGCAAGCCCATGTGCTCGAGTTCGAAGACCGCTTCCGGGCCTACGGAACACATGTATTCGATAGCGTCCTGGTCACCGATGTAGTCGGAACCTTTGACGGTATCGTACATGTGCCAGCGCCAGTCATCGTTCGGATCTGCCGAAGCGATGGCGCAGGTGATGCCACCCTGGGCGGATACAGTGTGCGAACGAGTCGGGAAAACCTTGGTAACTACGGCAGTCTTGTGACCACCTTGAGCCAGCTGCAGCGCAGCGCGCATGCCAGCACCGCCGCCGCCAATGATGATGGCGTCGAACGAAAGCGTATTAACTGTAGTAGACATGAATCAGATACCCCAAAGAATCTGCACACCCCAGACGAAGTAGGCGAACATCGCGACGCCGCATACTGCCTGGAAGAGGAAACGTACTGCAGTCGCGGACTTGCCCAGCGCCATCGGCGTCAGGTAGTCGGTCGCGATGGTCCACATGCCAACCCAGGCGTGAGCGCCCAGGGCCACCAGGGCCAGCAGACTGAAGATACGCATCCCGTTGCTTGCAAACAGTTCATGCCATTGGGCGTAGCCAATGCCAGGGTGCGCTACGAGGTATCCGATCAGAAAAATGAAATAAGCCGCGAGAACAACCGCAGACACACGCTGCGCCATCCAGTCATAGAGACCGGAACGCGACAGGTTCGTTACGCTGGTTACCATATCCAAACTCCCGCCAGAACGATCAACACCGCAGATACGGCGATAATGATTTTCGAGCCCAGCTTGCCGCCTTCCAGCGTCTCACCGATGCCCATGTCCATGATCAAATGGCGCACACCGGCTACCAGGTGATACAGCAGAGCGGACAGGAGGCCCCATGCTACGAACTTGGCCAGAGGACTGGTCAAGCATGCCTTCACCTCGACAAAACCTTCCTCGGAACCCAGAGATTTGCCCAATGCATAAAGCATGAAGCCAAGGCCCAGGAAGAGGATGATGCCGGAAACACGGTGAAGAAACGACGTAACGCCGGTGATGGGGAGTTTGATGGTCCTTAGGTCTAGGTTTACAGGTCGTTGGCTTTTCACGGCTTTTTTTCACACTGAAGAGCCCCTAACAATCAGGGCAAAGTTGTTGGGGAGTGCACTGGTCAGGTAACCACCACCCAGGGATGCGACCCCCAATAAAGCAGGCCCAAAAGCCCCTGGCGGTCGGTGGCCGAGTATAGACAGTTAGGCTACTAATGACAACGCGTTCACCTTCCCCTAATAGCTCATTGCACAAGTTGGATAAAAGGCGTAAATGGCAGTCAATTTCGAGGAAAAAGTCCGGTTAAAGCCTTCTGGAGCAAGACTTTAGGCAAATTGACATTCGAATTTATCTCACTATAGTGGTGCGGGCCCTGCGTGGGGGGTCTGTCTGATGATTTCAAGCATAAATAGGAGGCCACATGGCTGACAAAAAAGCGCAGTTGATCATCGAGGGCGCAGCCCCCGTCGAGCTGCCCATTTTAACCGGCACCGTTGGTCCCGATGTTATTGATGTTCGGGGCCTGACGGCCACGGGCCGTTTCACCTTTGACCCTGGTTTCATGTCGACAGCTTCCTGCGAGTCGAAGATCACCTATATCGACGGCGACAACGGCATTCTGCTGCACCGCGGTTACCCGATCGAACAGCTGGCTGAAAAGTCGGACTACCTGGAAACCTGCTATCTGCTGCTCAACGGCGAATTGCCGACCGCAGAACAGAAGGCCCAGTTCGTCAGCACCGTTAAGAACCACACCATGGTTCACGAGCAGCTGAAGACCTTCTTCAACGGCTTCCGCCGCGACGCCCACCCAATGGCCGTCATGTGCGGCGTAGTCGGCGCCCTCTCGGCCTTCTACCACGACTCCCTCGACATCAATAACCCGCAGCATCGCGAAATCTCCGCGATCCGCCTGGTTGCCAAGATGCCGACCCTGGCAGCGATGGTTTACAAGTACTCCATGGGCCAACCCATGATGTACCCGCGCAACGACCTGACGTACGCGGAAAACTTCCTGCACATGATGTTCAACACCCCGTGCGAGATCAAACCGATCAGCCCGGTACTCGCCAAGGCCATGGACCGGATCTTCATCCTCCATGCCGACCACGAACAGAACGCATCGACGTCCACCGTACGCCTGGCCGGCTCTTCGGGTGCCAACCCGTTCGCCTGTATCGCCGCCGGCATCGCTGCACTGTGGGGCCCTGCCCACGGCGGCGCGAACGAAGCTGTTCTGACCATGCTCGATGAAATTGGCGATGTCTCGAACATCGACAAGTACATCGCCAAGGCCAAGGACAAGAATGATCCGTTCAAGCTGATGGGCTTCGGTCACCGGGTTTACAAAAACCGCGACCCACGCGCCACCGTCATGAAGCAGACTTGCGACGAAGTACTGAAGGAACTGGGCATCAAGCACGACAAGCAACTCGAACTGGCCATGCGCCTGGAAGAGATCGCCCTGACCGACCCGTACTTCATCGAACGCTCGCTGTACCCGAACGTCGACTTCTACTCGGGGATCATCCTCAAGGCGATCGGCATTCCAACCAGCATGTTCACCGTGATCTTCGCCCTGGCGCGGACTGTCGGCTGGATCTCCCACTGGAAAGAAATGCTCTCCAGCCCGTACAAGATTGGCCGTCCGCGCCAGTTGTACACCGGCTACGAGTCGCGTGACATTACCAAGCTGGAAGACCGCAAATAAGACCTGTCTTGCGATAACGTCTTAAGTTTTACCGGGAACGGCCTCTATTTATATAGAGGCCGTTTTTGTTTGTGTGGCCTCAGTGGTCTCAGCGGCCTGAGGGCCGACTGGGTTTTGGGTTAGGTGTATATCCGTTTCTGCGGTAACGGCGTCTTATGGTTTCGCTCTTACAGCGACTCACTTTTCCAAACGCCGGAGTGCCGGCCCAGCAAAAAGTAAGCAAAAGGCTTCGCCCCGGCGTACGGCGCCTCGCTGAGGCTCCGCGTTCCCTCGCTACGGTGTCCATCAGGGGGCATCGCCTACGGTCTGCTTCGCGACGACCTCCTCTCGATGTGTGCGGCTTCGCCGCACGGCGCTACGCGCCTAACCCCCTGATGAACACCTACGCTCGGCCTGCCGAAGGGGCGATAGATCAAAAGCTGAATCAAGATCAAGATCAAGATCAAGATCAAAATCAAAAGCCAAAGCCAAAGCTAAAGCCAAAGCCAAAGCCAAAGCATCCTCACACCTGTAGGAGCGAGCCTGCTCGCGATAGCGGTAGTTAGATCAACATTGCTTTGCCTGACACACCGCCATCGCGAGCAGGCTCACTCCCACAGAGGATTCATGTACACCTGCAAGAAATTGGTCGGCTGACAGGCCGCCTTCGCGGGCAAGTCGGGACGCCGAACCGCTCGCTCCTACAAAAAGCAAGCAGAGCAGCGTGCGGCGTTTGCTTCTCACCACTCATCAGGCCGAGCGTTAGCTCGCCTGCTTTTGATCTTGATCCACCCGCCCCTTCGGGAGGCTGAGTGGAGGTGTTCATCCGGGGAGTGGCGCGTAGCGCCGTTCGACGCAGTCGAACACGCTGCATGTAGGTGCAGCGAAGCCAACCGGAGGGCAGTGTCCCCGGATGGATACCGGAACGAAGGAACGCCGAGCCTAAGCGAGGGGCCGGACGCTTGGGGCGAGCGTTTTTTTGCTTACTTTTTTTAGGCGCTTGTAAAAAAAGTGAGTCGCCGTAAGGGCGAAACCGCCAGCCGCCGTTACCGCAGGAATGGATATGTACCCGGAAAGCAAGAACATGGTCGGCTATCAGGCCGCCATCGCTGGCAGGCCAGCTCCCACAGAGTCAAAGCAACGCCAAAAAAAAATGCCCCGATCTCTCGACCGGGGCATTTTTCGTTTAACGCACTTACACAGACAACCTCGAAGCCTTAGTGAGAAACCGCCCCACTCGCCCCCAGACCGGTCTGCGAACGAACAAACTGCGGGAAGAACAGCGCCCGCTCATTAGCGCCAGCCGCGGACTTGTCAGTGATCGAGAAGAACCAGATCCCGATAAACGCAATAGCCATCGAGAACAGCGCCGGGTACTCATACGGGAAGATAGCCTTCTCGTGATGCAGGATCTGCACCCAAATGGTTGGCCCAAGCACCATCAAACCAACCGCACTCACCAGACCCAACCAGCCACCGATCATCGCACCACGAGTGGTCAGCTTCTTCCAGTACATGGAAAGCAGCAGCACCGGGAAGTTACAGCTCGCCGCGATGGAGAACGCCAGGCCCACCATGAACGCGATGTTCTGGCTTTCGAACAGAATGCCAAGACCGATCGCCAGCACCGCCAAAGCGATGGTAGTGATTTTCGAGACACGTATCTCGTCCTTCTCGTTGGCCTTGCCTTTCTTGATCACGCTGGCATACAGGTCGTGAGACACCGCCGAAGCACCGGCAAGGGTCAAACCGGCAACCACTGCCAGAATGGTCGCGAACGCTACCGCCGAGATGAAGCCCAGGAAAATACTGCCACCCACCGCGTTGGCCAGGTGCACCGCCGCCATGTTGTTACCGCCCAACAGCGCGCCAGCCGCATCTTTAAAGGCCGGATTGGTGCTGACCAGCAGGATCGCGCCGAAGCCGATGATGAAGGTCAGGATGTAGAAGTAGCCAATGAAACCGGTTGCATACAGCACGCTCTTGCGAGCTTCCTTCGCGTCACTCACAGTGAAGAAGCGCATCAGAATGTGCGGCAGGCCTGCGGTACCAAACATCAGTGCCAGGCCGAGGGAGAACGCGGAAACCGGATCTTTCACCAGACCGCCCGGGCTCATGATTGCTTCGCCTTTGGCGTGAACCTTGATCGCCTCGGAGAAAAGCGTGTTGAAGTCAAAGTTGACGTGCTTCATCACCATCAGCGCCATGAATGAGGCACCGGACAGCAACAGCACTGCCTTGATGATCTGCACCCAAGTGGTCGCCAGCATGCCGCCGAACAGCACGTACATGCACATCAGGACGCCGACCAGGATCACCGCTACGTGGTAATCCAGACCGAACAGCAACTGGATCAGCTTGCCGGCCCCGACCATTTGCGCGATCAGGTAGAACGCCACCACCACCAGCGAACCGCAAGCGGACAGCGAGCGAATCTGGGTTTGCCCAAGGCGGTAGGACGCCACGTCGGCAAAGGTGTACTTACCCAGGTTACGCAGGCGCTCGGCGATCAGGAACAGAATGATCGGCCAGCCCACCAGGAAGCCGATCGAGTAGATCAGGCCATCGTAGCCGGAAGTGAACACCAGGGCGGAAATACCCAGGAAGGACGCCGCGGACATGTAGTCACCGGCAATCGCCAGACCATTCTGGAAACCGGTGATCTTGCCGCCGGCCGCATAGTAGTCGGCCGCCGAGTTATTTTTCTTGGAGGCCCAGTAGGTGATATACAAAGTCGCGCCGACGAAAGCCACGAACATCAGAATCGCGGCAACGTTCAGCGGTTGTTTCTGAACGGCGCCGGTCAGGGCTTCAGCCGCCCAGGCACCCGGTGCGAATGCTGCAACACTCAATAAAGCCAATAGACGCCGGATCATTGCTGAGCCTCCTTGAGAATCAGATTGTTCAGGTCGTCGAATTCGCCATTGGCGCGTCGCACGTAGATTGCAGTCAGGACAAAAGCCGAAAGAATCAGCCCGACACCAATCGGTATCCCCCAGGTAATCGAAGATTCAGGGCTGATTTTCGCCCCCAGAATATGCGGCCCGTAAGCAATCAAAAGGATGAATCCGGAGTAAAGCCCAAGCATGATCGCTGAAAGAATCCAGGCGAACTTTTCTCGCTTACTAACCAGCTCCTTGAAGCGCGGGCTGTTTTGAATCGAGAGGTAAATGCTGTCGTTCATTGTTTTTATCCTCGCAGCACAGATTAAAGTTGGAACGTTATCCACTCTATGCGGCTGCGGAACAGGTTCCAGACGACCTTAGTATTAGAACGACATGACAGAATCGCCATTTTTCAGCATCCACTAAACATTGTGGGAGCAGGGGAAAAGCAAAAGGCCCCTTGGCAAATATGCCAAGGGGCCTTTGAGGGGTGCTGACTAGAGCCGTCAGCTCAAATCATTTGATCCAGTCTGCAACGCGTTCCGGGTGTTTGGCCACCCAGTCCTTGGCAGCGGTTTCAGGCTTGGCGCCATCTTGAATCGCCAACATGACTTCGCCGATTTCGTCTTTCGACGCCCACTGGAAGTTCTTCAGGAACTTGGCCACTTCCGGTGCTTTGGTTGCCAGTTCTTTGCTACCGATGTTGTTCACAGTTTCAGCCGCGCCATAAACGCCTTTCGGGTCGTCCAGGAAGCGCAGTTTCCACTTGGCGAACATCCAGTGCGGCACCCAACCGGTTACAGCAATGGATTCGTTCTTCTTCTCGGCACGGGTCAGCTCGGCAATCATGCCGGCGCCGGAACTGGCCTTGAGTTGATAGCCGGTCAGATCGTAATCCTTGATCGCCTGTTCGGACTTGAGCATTACACCCGAACCGGCGTCGATGCCGACGATGCGCTTCTTGAAGGTGTCGTCAGTTTTCAGATCGTCAATGGTTTTGGCCTTGACGTACTCCGGCACGATCAAGCCGATTTTTGCATCCTTGAAGTTCGGACCGTAATCGACGACTTGATCCTTGTTCTTGGTCCAGTATTCGCCGTGGGTCACCGGCAGCCAGGCGGACAACATGGCGTCGAGTTTGCCGGTGGCCACACCCTGCCACATGATCCCGGTGGCGACGGCTTGCAGTTTCACGTCATAACCCAGCTTCTGCTTGATCACTTCGGCGGCCACATGCGTGGTCGCGACGCTGTCGGACCAACCGTCAACGTAACCGATGCTCAGGGTTTTGCTCTCGGCATTGGCCATAGTGGAGCCAATCGCAAGCACCAGAGCGGCACCTGCGCCTAAAAGTCGTCGCATCTTCATCGTTACTTCCCCGAAAGTGCTGCGCTCGACGGGTGCCGAGTCGCGTCAACGTATTGTTATGGTGCACAGCGCCCCCATCACGCCCACCGCAAACTCGTTCGAACATCAGCGTGATTTATCTATGAGAGCACTGATGCGTCGATAATCAACCTGACGCCAACCGGAACCTGTGCTGTCAGCGACCTCAAGGCATCGAGAAACGACATCAGAACGCCATTAATCACGACCATCTCGGATGCGCCGGCCGATCCGCCCGAACTTTGCATGTCAAAATCATGCAAGGCCCCTAGCGCGGGGCAAATGCAGGTAACATGCGCGCCTTTGCTCCCAGACGGCCTGACCATGCCCGCGACATCCCGCTTTCCTTTTCTGGCTTATCTCTTCGCGTGTCTGCTGGGGCTGTTTGCCCTTGGCGGCTTCTGGTACGGCATCGGCAAACCGGTGATTTTGCCGGACGTCGCGAGTGCGACGCACAAGCTGCAATGTGCCTCCTACACCCCGTTCGACAAGGACCAGTCACCGTACGACGTGCCGTTCAAGTTGCGCCCCGAGCGCATGGACGCTGACCTCGCGCTGCTGGCCAAAAGCTTCGATTGCATCCGCACCTATTCCATGACCGGCCTCGAGGCGGTGCCCGCTCTGGCGCGCAAGCATGGTCTGAAGTTGATGATCGGCGCCTGGGTCAATAGCAACCCGGTGGACACCGAGAAAGAAGTCGACCTGCTGATCGCCTCGGCGAACGCCAATGCGGACGTGGTGACCTCGGTGATCGTCGGCAACGAAACACTTTTGCGCAAGGAAGTGACGGGCGCGCAGCTGGCGAAGCTGATCAACAAAGTCAAAAGCCAGGTCAAGCAGCCGGTCACTTACGCGGATGTCTGGGAGTTTTGGCTCAAGCACCCGGAAATCGCCCCGGCGGTGGATTTCCTGACCATCCATTTGCTGCCGTACTGGGAAGACGATCCCTCGAACATCGACGCGGCGCTGCAGCATGTGGCTGAAGTGCGTCAGGTGTTTGGCAACAAATTCGCACCTAAAGACGTGGTGATTGGCGAAACCGGCTGGCCCAGTGAAGGCCGTCAGCGCGAAACCGCCCTGCCGAGCCGAGTCAATGAAGCCAAGTTCATCCGTGGTTTTGTCATCATGGCCGAGCAGCAAGGCTGGCATTACAACCTGATCGAGGCCTTCGACCAGCCATGGAAACGCGCCAGCGAAGGTGCGGTCGGCGGTTACTGGGGGCTGTTCGATGCCGATCGTCAGGACAAAGGCGTGCTGGCCGGCCCTGTGTCGAACGTGCCGTACTGGTCGCAGTGGCTGGCTGTTGGCGGTTTGATCTTCCTTGGTACGCTGTTCCTTGGCGGGCGTGTACGCACCACGCGTGCTGCCTTGGTGTTGCCGCTGCTCGGCGCGCTGGCAGCTTGCTCGATTGGCGCCTGGGGCGATCTGGCGCGTGTCACCACGCGTTTTGCCAGTGAATGGTTGTGGGTGGCGTTGCTGACGGGTTTGAACCTGTTGGTGCTGGCCCATGCAGCACTGACCCTGAGCGCCCGAACTGGCTGGCGTGAGCGGGCGTTCAATGCACTGGAACGTCGAGCGGGCTGGCTGGTCGCAGCGGCAGGTTTTGCGGCGGCGGTGATGATGCTGGAACTGGTGTTCGATCCACGCTATCGCAGCTTCCCGAGTGTCGCGTTCATCCTGCCGGCGCTGGTTTACCTGTGCCGTCCGGTGAACGTGCCGCGCCGTGAAATCGCCCTGCTGACCTTCATCATCGGCGCCGGCATTGCGCCGCAGCTGTATCAAGAAGGGTTGCAGAACCAGCAGGCCTGGGGTTGGGCGCTGGTGAGTGTGTTGATGGCGGCGGCGTTGTGGCGCTGTTTGCGGGTTCGCAAGGGCTGATCTTCAGCGCCCCTACCGGCCTCATCGCGAGCAGGCTCGCTCCCACAATGGATTTTCGGCGAGCACAGATCTTGTGTACGACAGAAATCAACTGTGGGAGTGAGCCTGCTCGCGATGACTGACTGTCAGGCGCTACGAGACGCCCGGACCAGACGCAAAGCGGCAATCACCACCGCAAACACCGCCAACGTCGTGTTGTACAACGCCAGCGCCGGAAACCCGAACGCCAGCGCCAGCACCGCCAGCCACCACCCGGCCCGGCCCGGCACGACAAAACCGATGATCGCGGCGGCCAATGCGGCGAAACCCAACACCTTGAAGTGAATCATCAAGCCCAGGTTCGAACGAATCTGGCATTCCCAGCGGCTCGCCTCGTCCACGCAGAGGCCAACCCACTGCGCATCCTCCATAAATCCATAACGCGCGCCATAACTGGCGGCCAGCCATAACGGCAGCAGAACGAGTAGCAGAATCACGGGAAGACGGCGGGACATGAAGCACTCCAATAAACGAAAACGGCGGCCAGCTTAATCCCCCGACAGCGGTAAGCAAACGCGCTTAACAGATAACTGGTCACGAAATAGCTGCAAAGTGTATCGTCCAGCTACTATTGATCCGAAATTAGCCTGATTGGTGCCGCAGCATGGCACTTTGGCGCAAACCCCGTGGTCATAGCCTGCGAACTTCATTCGGCACCTTCCTCTAAGGGATCTAGTCATGCTCCGTTCCTTGCGCTTCGCCGCCCTGTTTGGCGGCCTTATTTTGAGTGCGTCCGCACTGGCGGTCGATATCGACGCCGCCAGTTATGGCTACCCCTTGACCAACCCGTTCGAGGCGACCATCGCCACGACTCCGCCGGATCTGCGTCCGGAGTTGCCGCTGGACGACGACATCGATCAGCAGACACGCAGCGTGACTCTGCGCCCGGAGCGTGCATTCGAACTGCCGGACAACTTCTGGCCGGTAAAAAAGCTGACTTACCGCATTGCCACGCAGGACAAGGCAGCCCCGCTGATCTTCCTGATCGCCGGCACCGGCGCGCGTTATGACAGCAGCCACAACGAGTACCTGAAAAAGCTCTACTACAAGGCCGGCTATCACGTGGTGCAACTGTCGTCGCCCACCAGTTTCGACTTCATGAGCGCGGCGTCACGCTTTGCCACACCGGGCATTACCAAGGAAGACGCCGAAGACATGTACCGGGTGATGCAGGCCGTGCGGGCGCAAAACCCGAACGTCGACGTTACCGATTACTACCTGACCGGTTACAGCCTGGGCGCGCTGGACGCAGCATTCGTCGCGCACCTGGACGAAACCCGCCGCAGCTTCAACTTCAAGAAAGTCTTGCTGCTCAACCCGCCGGTCAACCTTTACACCTCGATCACCAACCTGGACAAGTTGGTCCAGACCGAGGTCAAGGGCATCAACAACAGCACCACTTTCTATGAACTGGTGCTCAACAAACTGACCCGCTACTTCCAGCAAAAAGGCTACATCGACCTCAACGATGCTCTGCTCTACGACTTCCAGCAGTCCAAGCAGCACCTGACCAACGAACAGATGGCCATGCTGATCGGCACCTCGTTCCGCTTCTCGGCGGCCGACATTGCCTTCACCTCGGACCTGATCAACCGTCGTGGCCTGATCACCCCGCCGAAAACCCCGATCACCGAAGGCACCAGCCTCACGCCGTACCTCAAGCGTGCGCTGCAGTGCGACTTCGACTGCTACATCACCGAACAAGTGATCCCGATGTGGCGTGCACGAACCGATGGCGGGAGCCTGCTGCAACTGATCGATCAGGCCAGCCTGTATGCCTTGAAGGATTACCTGCATGACAGCCCGAAAATCGCTGTCATGCACAACGCCGACGACGTGATCCTCGGCCCGGGTGACCTCGGCTTCCTGCGCAAGACCTTCGGCGATCGTTTGACCGTTTATCCACTGGGCGGCCATTGCGGCAACCTTAATTACCGCGTCAACAGCGACGCCATGCTGGAGTTCTTCCGTGGCTAAATACCTCCTGCTTATCGCAGCGTTACTCTGTGCAGGCGTCGCCAATGCCGACAACAGCAAAGCCAACGCACCGGTTGTTATCGACAGTGACGGCTTCAAAGAGCCGCTGAGCAAGCTCAAGTTCAACCCGGGGCTGGATCAGCGCGAGTTCGAACGCTCCACGCTCAATGCGCTGAACGTCTACGACCCGCTGGAAGAGTGGAACCGCCGGGTTTATCACTTCAACTATCGCTTCGACCAATGGGTGTTCCTGCCGGTGGTCGACGGTTATCGCTACATCACCCCGAGTTTCCTGCGCACCGGCGTCAGCAACTTCTTCAATAACATCGGCGATGTGCCGAACCTGATGAACAGCCTGCTGCAGTTCAAAGGCAAGCGTTCGATGGAAACCACCGCGCGCCTGCTGCTCAACACCACCGTCGGCATCGCCGGCCTATGGGACCCGGCCACCGCCATGGGCCTGCCACGTCAGGCCGAAGACTTCGGTCAGACTCTCGGCTTCTACGGTGTGCCGGGCGGCGCCTATTTCGTGCTGCCGATCCTTGGCCCTTCGAACATCCGCGACACCGGCGGCCTGGTGGTGGACTTCAGCGCCGAATCGGCGATCAACTTCCTGAACGTCTCGGAAGTCAGCTCCAACCATCCTGAGGTCTGGGTCCTGCGCGGCGTCGACAAGCGCTACCAGAACAGCTTCCGCTACGGTCAGCTGAACTCGCCGTTCGAGTACGAGAAAGTGCGTTACGTATATACCGAATCGCGCAAGTTGCAGATCGCCGAGTAATTCCATCGGCAACAAAAAAGGCCATTCGATGCAGATCGAATGGCCTTTTTAATGATTATTTTTCAAACACTACAAACTACTGTGGGAGCGAGCCTGCTCGCGATAAGGTCATAACATTCAACATCAATGTTACCTGTTATACCGCTATCGCGAGCAGGCTCGCTCCCACATTTTTGGATAGTGCCTGGCTCTAGCCTTTCAGCGCCTTGTAGATCTTGCTGACCAACATCACACCGGCCAGCACAACGGCACCGGCCACAATCCCCGCCACCGCATTCAGCAACGTCGGCACGATAAACCCGGCACCGCCCGCCCCCGCACTCACGCTTTCAATCCAGTGATGAACCACCGGCACGCCATGGGTCAGAATCCCGCCGCCCACCAGGAACATCGCCGCAGTCCCGATCACCGACAGGCTTTTCATCATGTACGGCGCTGCGCGCAAAATCCCGCCGCCAATGCTTTTCGCCATCTGACCGGGCTTCTGGGTCAGCCACAGGCCGAGATCATCAAGTTTGACGATGCCCGCCACCAGGCCATAGACGCCGACGGTCATGACGATGGCGATGCCGGACAGCACGATGACCTGCTGGGTCAACGGCGCATCCGCCACGGTGCCAAGGGTGATGGCGATGATTTCCGCCGACAGAATGAAGTCGGTGCGGATGGCGCCTTTGATCTTGTCTTTCTCGAACGCCACCAGATCAACCGCCGGATCGGCCACGGCCTCGACCAGTTCAGCATGTTCGGTCTGGTCTTCAGCCTTGCTGTGCAGGAATTTGTGGGCGAGTTTCTCGAAACCTTCAAAGCACAGATACGCGCCGCCGATCATCAACAACGGCGTGACCAGCCAGGGAATGAATGCACTGATGGCCAGGGCTGACGGCACCAGGATCAGCTTGTTGAGAAACGAGCCCTTGGCCACCGCCCATACGACCGGGATTTCCCGCTCGGCACGCACACCGGAAACCTGTTGGGCATTGAGCGCCAGATCGTCGCCGAGCACGCCGGCGGTCTTCTTGGCGGCCATCTTGGTCATCAACGCCACATCGTCGAGTACCGCGGCAATGTCGTCGATCAGCAACAGCAAACTGCTTCCTGCCATGAATCAGGTTTCCTTCTTGAATGAATGCCGCGCAGCATAGCGCGGCCGAGCGCCGCACGGGGCATTCTTGAGCGCCGCGCGAGCCCGGTGCTACCATGCGCAACCGCCAGAACAGGCAAGGAACCCCCTGGTTTATGAGCACTATCCGCGAGCGCAACAAAGAACTGATCCTGCGTGCCGCCAGTGAAGAATTTGCGGACAAGGGCTTCGCTGCGACCAAAACCAGTGACATCGCAGCCAAGGCGGGACTGCCCAAGCCCAACGTGTACTACTACTTCAAATCCAAGGAAAACCTCTACCGCGAGGTCCTGGAAAGCATCATCGAGCCCATCTTGCAGGCCTCGACGCCGTTCAACGCCGACGGTGTGCCCAGCGAAGTGCTGAGCGGCTACATTCGCTCGAAAATCCGCATCTCCCGCGACTTGCCCTTCGCCTCCAAAGTGTTCGCCAGCGAAATCATGCACGGCGCCCCGCACCTGAGCGCCGACCTGGTCGAACAGCTCAACGGCCAGGCCAAGCACAACATCGACTGCATCCAGACCTGGATCGACCGCGGGCAAATCGCCCCGATTGATCCTAACCACCTGATGTTCAGCATCTGGGCCGCGACCCAGACGTATGCCGACTTTGACTGGCAGATCACTGCCATCACTGGCAAGGCCAAGCTGGATGAAGAGGATTACGAAGCGGCGGCGCAGACGATAATTCGGTTGGTGCTTAAGGGGTGTGAGCCGGACAGGTAGACCGCGGTGCCCTATCGCCAGCAGGCTGGCTCCCACAGTGGATCTCTGACATTCAGACAATCCACCTGTGGGAGCCAGCCTGCTGGCGATGGGGGCAGCTCGGTTTTGGATCAAACCCAGATAGCATCCCACAGTGGATAGTCACCAAGCCGCCCGACCAACCCGGCCCGCAACGGGTTGGCCACAACATACCGGGCAACCTTTACCAAGTCCTCTTCACGACGCAGCGCTCGATCATGAAAACCTCGCTGCCAAAGACTGGCCCTACGGCCGGCAGACAGATTCACTGCCTTGGTACTCAAAGACTTGGTCCTTTGCATCAGTCCGCCCAGCGAACCCTGCTGCAATTCGATCAACCAATGAAAATGATCCGGCATGACGACCCAGGCCAGTGAGTTTGCACAACCCTGGTCCTGCGCAGCGCGAAATTGCGAGACGACTAATCTGCCCAAGGTAAAGTCCTTGAAAACAGGCTCTCGGTCGAGTGTGTTTGTTGTTAAGAGATAGATGCGGTTCTGTTCGGTACAACGGCCGATGCGCAAGCGATTTGAAGCGGGTAGATCAGGCATTCCTTTGCCCCTTGCATGATTAATTCATCTGGAAGGCTAGACCTGATATCACCCAAGGGCGGGGCAGACATTTAGCTGGATGTGTCTGGTAGTCCGTCATCGCTAGCAGGCTAGCTCCCACACTGGATCTCTGTGAACACAAAATTCGCGCTCGACAAACATCCCCTGTGGGAGCCAGCCTGCTGGCGATAGCGGTAGATCAATCACCCATTGATCAAGCACTCACCCCCGCATCCGCCCGCAACCCCACCGCCTCAATCGCACTGATCGCACACTGCTCGTCAACATCCGACAGATCCCCGCTGATCCCCACCGCCCCCAGCACGTTGCCGTCCTGATCCCGAATCAACACACCGCCCGGTGCCGGCACGACGCTGCCCTGCCCCAGGCTGTTTAACGCAGCGAAGAAGGCCGGGCGTTGTTGGGCGTCCAGTGCCAACAGGCGTGAACCCTTGCCGAGGGCGATGGCGCCCCAGGCTTTGCCGATGGCGACCTGCGGGCGCAGCAGGCTGGCGCCGTCTTCGCGTTGCAGGGTAATCAGGTGCCCGCCGGCATCCAGGACCGCGATGGTCAGTGGAGCCGCAGAGATTGCACGCCCTGCGGTAATGGCCTGATTGATCAGGTTGACTGCAACTTTCAAGGTTAAAGCGCTCATGGTGCCGTCCTCATTTTGTTATAGGGAAAGCGGAGGGACTGCGCGCTTGCGCCGCAGTCCGATGCAACAAATAGAACACAATGAGTTATTTTTTTGTATACAATAATTCTCGAAAAGCGCCACATGCGACGAAAAGCCACAGCAGCACGGGCTTCCGACGAATGAAACAGTCGCTTGAGAAAATGGATTGACCTGCGCCGTCCGCCGTGAATACACTCTGCGCAAAGCCACTTGTATACAATTACAAAACGTAAGAGGCACAAAACAATGAGCAAAATGAGAGCAATCGAAGCCGCCGTTCTGGTGATGCGCCGCGAAGGGGTTGATACCGCTTTTGGCATCCCGGGCGCCGCGATCAACCCGCTGTACAACGCCTTGCAGAAGGTCGGTGGCATCGATCACGTCCTCGCGCGCCACGTTGAAGGTGCCTCGCACATGGCCGAGGGCTACACCCGCACCAAGGCCGGCAACATCGGCGTGTGCATCGGCACTTCCGGCCCGGCCGGTACCGACATGGTCACCGGGCTCTACAGCGCCTCGGCCGACTCGATCCCGATTCTGTGCATCACCGGGCAAGCCCCCCGCGCCCGTATGCACAAGGAAGACTTCCAGGCCGTCGACATCACCACCATCGTCAAGCCAGTGACCAAGTGGGCAACCACCGTCATGGAGCCGGGCCAGGTGCCGTATGCGTTCCAGAAAGCCTTCTACGAAATGCGCTCCGGCCGCCCAGGCCCAGTGCTGATCGACCTGCCGTTCGACGTGCAGATGGCCGAAATCGAATTCGACATCGACGCCTACGAGCCACTGCCGCTGGCCAAGCCAACCGCTAACCGCGTGCAAATCGAGAAGGCCCTGGCCATGCTCGATCAGGCCGAGCGCCCGCTGCTGGTGGCCGGTGGTGGCATCATCAATGCCGACGCCAGCGAGTTGCTGGTGGAGTTTGCCGAGTTGACCGGTATTCCGGTGATCCCGACCCTGATGGGCTGGGGCACAATCCCGGACGACCACCCGCTGATGGTCGGCATGGTGGGCTTGCAGACGTCGCACCGTTACGGCAACGCCACCCTGCTGAAGTCCGACGTGGTATTGGGCGTCGGTAACCGTTGGGCCAACCGTCACACCGGTTCGATCGATGTGTACACCGAAGGCCGCAAGTTCATTCACGTCGACATCGAGCCGACTCAAATCGGCCGCGTATTCAACCCGGACCTGGGCATCGTCTCCGACGCCGCTGCCGCGCTGACCGTGTTCATCGAAGTCGCTCGCGAATGGCAAGCCGCCGGCAAGCTGAAAAACCGCAGCGCCTGGCTGCAAGACTGCCAGCAGCGCAAGGCCAGCCTGCAGCGCAAGACTCACTTCGACAATGTGCCGGTCAAGCCGCAACGGGTTTACGAAGAGATGAACCAGGTGTTCGGCAAGGACACCTGCTACGTCAGCACCATCGGTTTGTCGCAGATTGCCGGCGCGCAGTTCCTGCACGTCTACAAGCCGCGTCACTGGATCAACTGCGGTCAGGCCGGCCCTCTGGGTTGGACCATTCCGGCAGCACTGGGCGTGGTCAAGGCCGATCCGACCCGCAAGGTCGTGGCGCTGTCGGGCGACTATGATTTCCAGTTCATGATCGAAGAGTTGGCGGTGGGCGCGCAGTTCAAGCTGCCGTACATCCACGTTGTGGTAAACAATTCATACCTGGGGCTGATTCGTCAGGCTCAGCGCGGTTTCGACATGGACTACTGCGTGCAGCTGTCCTTCGATAACCTGAACGCTCCGGAACTCAACGGTTACGGTGTCGACCACGTCGCGGTCGCCGAAGGCCTCGGCTGCAAGGCGCTGCGTGTGTTCGAACCGGGTCAGATCCAGCCTGCATTGCGCAAGGCCCAGGAGCTGATCGAAGAGTTCAAGGTGCCGGTGATCGTCGAGATTATCCTGGAGCGCGTGACCAACATTTCCATGGGCACCGAGATCAACGCCGTCAACGAATTCGAAGACCTGGCGCTGGTCGGCAACGATGCGCCAACGGCGATTTCGTTGCTTGATTAACTGCTGACCGCTCTCCTTGTGGGAGCGAGCCTGCTCGCGATGAGGCCGGCACATTCAACATTGATGTTGACTGTCCCACCGCTATCGCCAGCAGGCTGGCTCCCACAGGGGATCTGCACATACTTTCGGGAGACCACCATGCCGCGTTTCGCAGCCAACCTGTCCATGCTGTTCACTGAGCAGGATTTTCTTGCCCGTTTCGAAGCGGCCGCCAAGGCCGGTTTCAGTGGTGTCGAGTACCTGTTCCCCTACGATTTCAGCTCCGCCGAGATCAAGGCCAAGCTCGACGCCAACGGCCTGACCCAAGTGCTGTTCAACCTGCCGGCCGGTGACTGGGCCAAAGGCGAACGCGGTATCGCGTGCCTGCCGGACCGGGTTGAAGAGTTCCGCGCCGGTGTCGATCTGGCGATCGCTTACGCACAAGTACTGGGCAACACCCAGGTCAACTGCCTGGCCGGTATTCGTCCACAAGGCGTCGACGATGCCACCGTGGAAAAAACCTTTGTCGCCAACCTCAAGTACGCCGCCGACAAGCTGCAAGCGGCGGGCATCAAACTGGTGATGGAAGCGATCAACACCCGCGACATCCCGGGTTTCTACCTGAACAACACGGCGCAAGCCCTGTCGATTCGCGAACAGGTCGGCAGCGCCAACCTGCTCCTGCAATACGACATCTACCACATGCAAATCATGGAGGGCGACCTGGCCCGCACTCTGCAATCGCACTTGGGTGAGATCAACCATGTGCAGCTGGCGGACAACCCAGGGCGCAACGAACCGGGCACCGGTGAAATCAACTACCGCTTCCTGTTCGAGCACCTTGACCGCATCGGTTATCAGGGTTGGGTTGGCTGTGAATACAAGCCGCTGACCACGACTGAAGCGGGACTGGGCTGGCTGAAAACCCATAACGCGATCTGATCTGACACCGCGTCATCGTTCTTCGCGGGCAAGCCTCGCTCCTACAGGGGGCCGGGTTGTCTGTAGGAGCGAGGCTTGCCCGCGAAGGCGTCCTCGCTGAAACCCCACGAATTTTGCGAACAGAGCAATAAAAAAGAGGAATTTCTCATGGCTAAAATCGGATTTATCGGCACCGGCATCATGGGCCACCCAATGGCGTTGAACCTGCAGAAAGCCGGTCACAGCCTGTTCCTGTCGGCGCACCACGACGCCGCGCCTGCCGACCTGATCGCCGGTGGCGCCGTCGCCCTGGCGAACCCGAAAGAAGTCGCCCAGGAAGCTGAAGTCATCATCATCATGGTGCCGGATACCCCACAGGTCGACGACGTGCTGTTCCGCGCCGACGGCGTTGCGGCCGGCGTGGGCAAAGGCAAAATCGTCATCGACATGAGCTCGATCTCGCCGACTGCCACCAAAGCCTTCGCGGCCAAGGTCAACGAAAAAGGCGCGCAGTACCTCGATGCACCCGTGTCTGGCGGTGAAGTCGGCGCCAAGGCCGCTACCCTGAGCATCATGGTCGGCGGCGATGCCGATGCCTTCGAACGCGTACTGCCGCTGTTCCAGGCCATGGGCAAGAACATCACCCTGGTCGGTGGTAACGGCGACGGTCAAACCGCGAAAGTGGCGAACCAGATCATCGTCGCGCTGAACATCCAGGCCGTGGCCGAAGCCCTGCTGTTCGCCGCGAAAAACGGTGCCGATCCAGCCAAGGTCCGTGAAGCGCTGATGGGCGGTTTCGCTTCGTCGAAGATCCTTGAAGTACACGGCGAGCGCATGATCAAAGGCACCTTCGACCCGGGCTTCCGCATCAGCCTGCACCAGAAGGATTTGAACCTGGCCCTGGCCGGCGCACGCGAGTTGGGCATCAATCTGCCGAACACCGCCAACACCCAGCAAGTGTTCAGCACCTGCGCGGCCATCGGCGGCAGCAACTGGGACCACTCGGCGCTGATCAAAGGCCTGGAACACATGGCGAACTTCTCGATTCGCGATAAGTAAGCCCTGCATAAAACCTGTGGGAGCTAGCCTGCTAGCGATGAAATCGACGCGGTGTGTCTGATAGACCTCGGCGCCTGAATCGCTAGCAGGCTAGCTCCCACAGGGAACCGAGTTGCCCTCCAATAACAAGAAATCCGGGAGCCCGCCATGTCGGTCAATCCGCAACAATTCCTGCGCGAGCTGTTTGCCACAGCCATCGACGCGGCCCATCCGCAACAAGTCCTCGAAGCCCATTTGCCCAAAGATCGCAGCGGTCGGGTGATCGTCATTGGCGCCGGCAAAGCCGCGGCCGCCATGGCTCAGGTCGTCGAGCGTTGCTGGCAGGGTGAAGTGTCCGGTCTGGTGGTGACGCGTTACGGTCACGGCGCCCCGTGCGAAAAAATCGAAGTCGTCGAAGCCGCTCACCCGGTGCCTGACGCGGCCGGTCAAGCCGTCGCCAAGCGTGTATTTGAACTGGTCAGCAACCTGACTGAAGACGACCGCGTGATCTTCCTGCTCTCGGGCGGTGGTTCTGCGTTGCTCGCCCTTCCGGCAAAAGGAATCACCCTGGCCGACAAGCAATCGATCAACAAAGCCCTGCTCAAATCCGGCGCCACCATCGGCGAGATGAATTGCGTGCGCAAGCACCTCTCGGCGATCAAGGGCGGCCGCCTCGGCAAAGCCTGCTGGCCGGCCACTGTTTATACCTACGCGATTTCCGATGTGCCGGGCGACCTCGCCACGGTCATCGCCTCCGGCCCCACCGTGGCCGACCCGAGCACTTCGGCTGAAGCCCTGGCGATCCTCAAGCGCTACGGCATCGACGTTCCAGCCTCGGTGCGCAACTGGCTGCAGAGCCCGGAATCGGAGACGGTCAAACCCGGCGATCCGAGCCTGGCGCGCAGCCACTTCCAGTTGATCGCCCGTCCCCAGCAATCCCTTGAAGCGGCCGCGGTGAAAGCCTGTCAGGCTGGTTTCAGCCCATTGATACTCGGTGACCTGGAAGGCGAATCCCGCGAAGTGGCCAAGGTTCATGCCGGCATCGCTCGTCAGGTCGTGCTGCACGGTCAACCGCTGGCGGCACCCTGCGTGATCCTCTCGGGCGGTGAAACCACCGTCACCGTGCGCGGCAATGGCCGTGGCGGACGCAACGCCGAATTCCTGTTGAGCCTGACCGACAGCCTCAAAGGCCTGCCCGGCGTCTACGCCCTGGCCGGTGACACCGACGGTATCGACGGCTCCGAAGACAACGCCGGCGCGATCATGACCCCGGACAGCTACGCCCGCGCCGCCGCCCTCGGTTTGAGCGCCAGCGACGAGTTGGACAACAACAATGGCTACGGTTATTTCGAGGCGCTGGACGCACTGATCGTCACCGAACCGACCCGCACCAACGTCAACGACTTCCGCGCCATCCTGATCCTCGAGAGCCCTGAAAATGACGCCTGACAAGAAGGTTAAAATCCTCGCCACCCTCGGCCCTGCCACCGACGGGATCGATGACATCCGTGAGCTGGTGCAGGCCGGGGTCAACATCTTTCGCCTGAACTTCAGCCACGGCGATCACGCCGACCACGCTCAGCGTTATCAGTGGATTCGTGAGGTCGAGCGCCAGCTGAATTACCCGCTGGGCATCCTGATGGACCTGCAAGGCCCGAAACTGCGGGTCGGCAAGTTCGCCGAAGGCAAAGTGCAACTGCATCGCGGCCAGGCCCTGCGCCTGGACCTCGACCCGACGCCGGGCGATCAACGTCGGGTCAACCTGCCCCACCCGGAAATCATCGCCGCACTGGAACCCGGCATGGACCTGCTGCTCGACGACGGCAAACTGCGCCTTCGCGTGGTCACCAAGTACGCCGACGCGATCGACACCACGGTGCTCAACGGCGGCGAACTGTCGGATCGCAAAGGGGTGAACGTGCCGCAAGCGGTGCTGGAACTGAGCCCGCTGACCGCCAAGGATCGTCGCGACTTGAGTTTCGGTCTGGAGCTGGGTGTGGACTGGGTCGCGCTGTCGTTCGTGCAGCGTCCGGAAGACATCCGCGAAGCCCGCGAACTGATCGGCGACAAAGCGTTTTTGATGGCCAAGATCGAGAAGCCATCGGCGGTGACTCAGCTGCGGGAAATCGCCGAATTGAGCGACGCGATCATGGTCGCTCGCGGTGACCTCGGCGTGGAAGTGCCGGCCGAAAGCGTGCCGCAGATCCAGAAAAACATCATCAGCCTCTGCCGCGAACTCGGCAAACCGGTGGTGGTGGCGACGCAGATGCTCGAATCGATGCGCTTCTCCCCTGCCCCGACCCGCGCCGAAGTCACTGATGTGGCCAACGCCGTGGCCGAAGGCGCCGATGCGGTGATGCTGTCGGCGGAAACCGCGTCCGGCGAGTACCCGCTGGAAGCCGTGCAGATGATGAGCAAGATCATTCGCCAGGTGGAAAACGGTCCGGATTATCAAGCACAACTGGACGTGAGCCGGCCGAAGGCTGAGGCGACCGTTTCTGATGCGATCAGCTGCGCAATCCGGCGCATCAGCAATGTGCTGCCGGTGGCGGTGCTGGTCAATTACAGCGAGTCGGGGACGTCGAGTCTGCGTGCGGCGCGGGAGCGGCCGACGGTGCCAATCCTGAACCTGACGCCGAACCTGCAGACCGCGCGCCGCTTGACCGTGGCGTGGGGCGTGCATTCGGTGGTCAATGATCGGCTGCGGCAGGTGGACGAGGTGTGCTCGACGGCGCTGGAAATTGCGCAGGCGCAAGGGATGGCCAAGCGTGGGGACACGTTATTGATCACGGCGGGTGTGCCGTTTGGGCAGCCTGGGTCGACTAACTCACTGCGTATCGAGACGTTGATCTAGAGCGCCCATACCGGCCTCATCGCCAGCAGGCTGGCTCCCACATTGGTTTTGTGTCGATCACGGAATCAAGACTGAACTGAGATTCAGTGTGGGAGCCAGCCTGCTGGCGATGAGCCGGGGTCGCGCTCGACCGACTCGCTCCCTTTGACTTTCAGAACTGCCATGCCTGCCAACCACTTCAACACCCACTGCCCCGATTGGGCGACTGCCCTGCTCAACGGTTTCAGCCAGATCTTCCTCCAGCGCCATCCGCTGTGCGGTCTGCTGTGCCTGTTGGCAATTCTTTTCACCGCGCCCACGCTGCTCGGCGGTGCACTGCTGGGCGGTGTCGCCGGATTGCTCACCGCGCAACGACGCGGTTATGCCAAAGCCGATCGTCAGGCTGGGCTGTTCAGTTACAACGGTGTCTTGCTTGGCCTGCTGCTGAGCCTGTATTTCCCCTGGTCCGCGCTGTTGCCGCCGCTGATCATCGCTGCGGGTGGACTGAGTGCGATGCTCACTCAACAGTGGCTCAAACGCGTCCGGGTCAGCCAATACCTGCCGGCCTACACCGCGCCCTTCGTGGGGCTGGGCTGGTTACTGCTGTGCTTCGCCACACCCTCGACAACTGCGCACTTGATCGAAGTCAATACGCTGAACATGCTCGCCGCCCCACTCAAAGGCCTCGGCCAGGTGATGTTCCTCGGTCATCCGCTGGCCGGTGCGATGATTGCCGTGGGTTTGCTGATCGCTGATCGCCGCGCATTTTGCTGGGCGTTGTTGGCATCTGTCGCAGGCATGGGCTGGAGCCTGCTGCATCACGACTTCTATACCGCATTGATCGGCCTCGGTGGCTATAACGCCGTACTCGCCGCCCTCGCCTTCAGCTCGCAACGCCAGAAACCTTGGCTGCCGCCGCTCGGTATTGCCTCAGCGCTGTTGCTGACGCCGGTGTTTGCCGCCATCGGTCTGCCAACGCTGACCGCGCCGTTCATCCTCGCCTGCTGGCTGATCCGCACGGTTGTTCAACTGCTCGGCAAGCGCCCTGTCGCCCTTACGCCTTGCGCTCTGGAGGAGAATCAACCTAGGCTTCGCTGATCATTGGTTCAGGCGGTATCCATGGACAGCAGCAAAAACTGGCGTGAAGAGCTTTACGTCATGGTTTTCCAGAGCGACACCAAGGCGGGGCGGCGCTTCGACGGCATTTTGCTGTTGATCATCCTCGCCAGCATCGTGATCGTGATGCTCGACAGCATCGACACGGTCCACAAGAACTACGCCAATGTGCTGGCGTACATCGAGTGGGGCTTCACGGTTATCTTCGCCATCGAATATGGCTTGCGCCTTTACTGTTCGCCCAAGCCATTGCGCTATGCGTTCAGCTTTTATGGGCTGGTGGATTTGCTGGCGATCGTGCCCGGCATCCTGGCGCTGTATTACGCCGACGCGCAGTACCTGCTGATCATCCGGATCATTCGGATGCTGCGGATTTTCCGCGTGCTCAAGCTCAGCCCGTACCTCAAGCAAGCCAACTATTTGATGTCGGCGCTGCGCGGCAGCAAGCAGAAGATCGTGGTGTTTCTGGTCAGCGTCTGCACGCTGGTGACGGTGTTCGGCACGCTGATGTACGTGATCGAAGGCCCGGAACACGGCTTCACCAGCATTCCCAAAGGCATCTACTGGGCGATCGTCACGTTGACCACGGTGGGCTTCGGCGACATCGTGCCCAAGACGCCGTTGGGCCAGGTGATTTCGTCGCTGGTGATGATCACCGGTTACTCGATCATCGCCGTGCCGACCGGGATTTTCACCGCCGAACTGGCCAACGCCATGCGCGGTGAACAGCTGCAACACGACTGCCCGGTGTGCAAGAAAAACAGCCATGAACACGGGGCGGCGTTTTGCTCGCGCTGTGGCAACGCATTGTTTAAGAAAGTGGAATAAGCAAAGTGCTTTTTAATCTTTAAAGGCCTATGCGAGCCCAGTTATAGTCGCTGGCAAATTGCCTCACTTTTTATATAAAAACTTTAGAACAAGGAATGCGCAGTGAAAAAACTCTTTGGCGCCTCACTTCTGGCCGCTGGCCTGGCACTGACCAGCGTGGCCCAGGCCGCACCGACCCTGCTCAACGTTTCCTACGACGTGATGCGAGATTTCTACAAGGACTACAACACTGCGTTCCAGAAACACTGGCAAGCCGAGCACAACGAGAACATCACATTGCAGATGTCCTTCGGCGGCTCCAGCAAACAGGCGCGTTCGGTGATCGATGGCCTGCCGGCTGACGTCATCACCATGAACATGGCAACCGACATCAATGCCCTGGCGGACAACGGCAAACTGGTCCCGGACAACTGGGTCACCCGCCTGCCGAACAACAGCGCACCATTCACCTCGGCCACCGTGTTTATCGTGCGCAAAGGCAACCCGAAAGCCTTGAAAGACTGGCCGGACCTGCTCAAGGACGGCGTGCAAGTCATCGTGCCGAACCCGAAAACTTCGGGTAATGGTCGCTACACCTACCTTTCGGCTTGGGGTTATGTGCTGAAAAACGGCGGTGACGAGAACAAGGCCAAAGACTTCGTCGGCAAGTTGTTCAAGCAAGCGCCGGTGCTGGATACCGGTGGCCGTGCAGCCACCACCACGTTCATGACCAACCAGATTGGTGACGTGCTGGTGACCTTCGAAAACGAAGCGGAAATGATTGCCCGTGAGTTTGGTCGTGACCAGTTTGAAGTGATCTACCCAAGCGTCTCCGCTGAAGCCGAGCCGCCCGTGTCGGTGGTGGACAAAACCGTCGACAAGAAAGGCACCCGCGCCGCGGCCGAGGAGTACCTGAAGTACCTGTGGTCACCGGAAGGTCAGGAAATTGCGGCGGCCAATTACCTGCGTCCGCGGGACCCGGCGGTGCTGGCCAAGTACACCGATCGTTTCCCGAAAGTGGATTTCCTGTCGGTGGAGAAGACCTTTGGCGACTGGCGGACGGTGCAGAAGACCCACTTCAATGATGGTGGGATTTTTGATCAGATTTACAGCGGTCAGTAATTCCTGAGCCCAACAAAAAGGCGACCTTCGGAGGTCGCCTTTTTTGTATGCGTTTTTTGCCACACCGCAGAACAACTGTGGGAGCGAGCCTGCTCCGGGCGGCGTTCCGACGATGGCGTCGTGTCAGCCAACATCAATGTTTCTGTTACACCGCTATCGTCGGAACGCCGCCCGGAGCCGGCTCGCTCCCACAGGGATTTCGACGCGCCGTTACATCGGCGGTGTGACGCCATCCTTGCCCGCCGAGATCGATTGCGCGGTGAGCGTCCCGTCAGCACTTTGAGTCACAAACGTCACGATCTTCACGCCCACCTTCAGCAAGCTGCGATCCCCCGGCATCAGGTTCACGATCGGCACATCCTCCGGCACCAGGATCTTCTGCTGCCCGCCCTTGTAGTTGACGGTCAACACCCGGCCATTGCTGACCACCAGATCGCCCACGCTGCCATTGGTCATGCTGCTGCCCTTAACCAGATCGAACGGCCGATGCCCGTCGCCGCTGCCCGCCAGTTCCGGTGGAAAAACGTGGACTTCCAGCGCCTTCAAGGTGCCATCGTCTTGCGGAATGGCCGCCGAGCCGATGTAGCTACCCGGTTTGATGTCTTCGATATTGGCCAGGGTAACGGCGCGGACCTTGGTGTCGCTGGCCAGGTTGATCACCACGTTTTCGCCGGTGTTGACGTGGACTTTCAATACGTCGGGGCTGACGCCAGTGATCTCGCCGCGCACGCCGATGCGCATGCCCGGCGCGTCGGCGGCCTGAGCCAGTCCCGCCGTGAACAAGCCGACCAGGGTTACAACTGAAGCGCCGCGAATAAGGTGACGAAACATCGCATTCATGGAAGTGCCTTCCGGTAAGGAAACGTGAAGAGAGAACATAAGCACGCTATCGAACAGGATGTAAGTGAATGTATCATCGGACCTCAAATATTTTGACGCTAGGTTCGTCGATGGACATCACTCAGGTCCGTCACTCATTCCGCAAAGGAATGATTGCTATCACTCCAATCCCACTTCTGCCGAATCCGATACCTCTTTAGCCTGCGCGCATTCCCATCTGTTCAGCGAGACACATTATGAACCCAGCGACTCAGGTGCCTCACGGTGCCGCGACAATGACCAAAGGCATGGTGATGCTGTTCGCCTTCTGCTGTGGCGCGATTGTGGCCAACATCTACTACGCCCAGCCGATCATCGGCCTGATCGCGCCGGACATCGGCCTGACCAGCACCATGGCCAGCCTGATCGTTTCGCTGACCCAGATCGGTTACGCGTTGGGTCTGTTCTTCCTGGTGCCGCTGGGTGATCTGCTGGAAAACCGCCGGCTGATGATCATCACTACCGTGGTGGCGATTGCCAGCCTGTTGGGCGCGGCGTTCACCGATCAGCCGAATGTATTTTTGCTGATCTCGTTGCTGGTGGGCTTCAGCTCGGTGTCGGTGCAGATCCTGATTCCGCTGGCCGCACACCTTGCGCCGGAAGAGTCACGTGGTCGGGTCGTCGGCGGGATCATGGGCGGTTTGCTGCTGGGGATTCTGTTGGCGCGGCCGGTGTCCAGCGTCGTGGCTGACCACTTCGGCTGGCGCGCGATGTTTGTGATCGCTGCGGTATTGATGGCCGCGATCAGCCTGGTGCTGGCGCTGACGATTCCAAAGCGCCAGCCTGACCACAGCGCTACTTATGGCCAGCTGCTCGGTTCTCTGTGGACGCTGATGCGCCAACAACCGGTGTTGCGTCAGCGCGCGTTTTACCAGGGCTGCATGTTTGCCACGTTCAGCCTGTTCTGGACCGCCGTGCCACTGGAACTGGCGCGCAACCATGGCCTGTCGCAAACCCAGATCGCAATCTTCGCCCTGGTCGGGGCCATCGGTGCCATCGCCGCGCCGATTGCCGGTCGACTGGCCGATGCTGGCCACACCCGCATCGCTTCGCTGCTGGCCCTGCTCTTCGCCAGCCTGAGCTTTCTGCCAGCGTTCATCCACCCGGCCTACAGCGTCATCGGCCTCGCAGTCACCGGCGTGGTGCTCGACTTCTGTGTGCAGATGAACATGGTCCTCGGCCAACGCGCGGTCTACGCCCTCGACGCCAAAAGCCGCAGCCGCTTGAACGCGTTGTACATGACCAGCATCTTCATCGGCGGCGCCTTCGGTTCCTCGGTGGCCAGTGCGGTGTATGAGCATGGCGGCTGGATGTGGATCGTGATCGTGGGCAGTGCGTTTCCGCTGTTGGCGTTGTTGCGGTTTCTGAGTGTTTCGCCGAAGGCTTCGTTGGCGGCTGCATAAAGCGTCAAAAGCTTCGCGGGCAAGTCGGATCGCCGCACCGCACGCTCCCACAGGAACCAGGCTTGCTGGTGATTGATGTGCGACTGATGTTCCGCCCTTCAAATCTTCAACATTCCCCAGCCTCTGCCTGAAAACTCCGGATTGCCTCGATGCACGCTAACCGATGTTGGCACCGGAATATTCAGCCCCTGCGTCTCCATTTGTTGCAGAAGTATCTGTGCGATTTCGACGGCTGCGTCGTACGCCTCCTCGAACGTATCCCCGGCAGTCACAGCACCCGGGATATCCGGTATTTGAATACCTGTCGCAGTTCTCTCATCTCCCCACTCGATAATGATTGGATAGTGCACAGCGGTTCCTTCAGCAAAATTCACCTTAATGGAGCGCCACTGCACCATAGAAACCGGGCAGGGTCTGTTCACGTTGTTTTTCAGGATGTGAACCCCTCGCCTCGAGTCCAGGATAGATCTCGCCTGATTCGATACGCCGAGGCCAACCCGGATTACACTCAGCCTCCAGAGCCTGAAGCGATGCTGGATGCGATTCGCGGCTGCCCCGTTCATATGTCGCCTGCCCCGGCGGCATGTTCTTTCAAGGAGTTTGCAATGACCCGACGTACCTTTCTCATTACCGGTGCCAGCAAAGGCATTGGCCGGGCAGTGGCCGAGCATCTGGACCGCGCGGGGCATCGGGTGGTCGGGATTGCCAGAACGCCTGACCTGACGTTCCCCGGGATTCTGTTTCCGCTGGATTTGAGCGACAGGGCGCTGACTCAGGAGGTGCTGGCGGATCTGGCCAAGACGTATGAATTTGACGGGCTGGTGAATAACGTCGGCCTGGTTCGCCCGCAAGTGCTGGGCGAAATCGACCTCGATGCCTTTGATGACGTGATGCGAGTCAACCTGCATTCGGCGTTGCAGGCCACTCAAGCGCTGCTGCCGAACATGCGCGCCAAGGGCTGGGGTCGGGTGGTGAATATTTCCAGTTTGACCGTCCTCGGGATCACCCAGCGCACGGCGTACGCAGCGGCCAAAGCGGCGCTGATCAGCTTCACGCGCTCCTGGGCGCTGGAACTGGCGCAAACCGGCGTGACCGTGAATGCCGTGGCGCCAGGGCCGACTGAAACCGAGCTGTTTCGCACCAACAACCCGCCGGGCAGCGAAGGTGAGGCGCGGTATCTGGCGGGTGTGCCGATGGGTCGTTTGGGGCAGCCGCATGAGATCGCGGCGGCCATTGCGTTTTTGCTATCCGAGCAGAGCGGGTTTATCACCGGGCAAACGTTGTTTGTCGACGGCGGATCTTCAATAGGCAAAGCCGCGTTCTGAAGAACACATCTCAACGCTTTTGTGGCGAGGGAGCTCGCTCCCGTTGGGTCGCGAAGCGGCCCCATGACTGGCGACAGGTTATCGATGACGACTGCTTCGCAGCCGAACGGGAGCAAGCTCCCTCGCCACAGTTGAAGCGCAATTCAATCAGAACAAGGAATTGAGATGGACCGCCTCGGTGCAATGGAAACCTTCGTCTACGTGGTGGAAACCGGCTCGTTTTCCGCCGCCGCGAGGCGCCTGAATATCGGCCAGCCCGCGGTGTCGAAAACCATTGCGCAACTGGAAGCACGTCTCGCGGTTCGACTGCTGTTGCGCTCGACTCGCGGCCTGACGCCCACCGAAGCCGGGCTGGCCTTTTTCGAGCGCGCCAAGCGCGCCATCGAAGAAGCCGATGAGGCCGACAACGCAGCACGCGGCGCCGCCAGCGGCCTCACCGGCAACTTGCGAATCTGCGCCGCCGTGACCTTCGGCCGACTGCACATCGTTCCGCACCTCGGACCGTTCCTCGATCAGAACCCGGACCTGAACATCGACCTGATGCTCGACGACCGCAACGTCAATCTGGTCGAAGAAGGCGTCGACATCGCCCTTCGCCTGGGCGCCCAAAGTGACTCCGGCCTCACCGCCCGCAAAATCGCCGAATGCCGGCGCGTGGTGCTGGGCACGCCCGCCTATTTCGAAAAACACGGCGAGCCCACCTGCCCGGTAGACCTGAGCAAACACCAGGCAATCGCCTACAGCTTGGGCGGTGGAGCCAACTGGCAGTTTCGCAACGGGACAGATGAGCAGTCAGCCATCATCAGCGGCCGACTCCGTGTCAACGCCGCCGAAGGTCTGCGTGCCGCCGTGCTCGCCCATCAAGGGCTGACACTGGCATCGGAATGGATGTTTGCGCCGGAACTGGCCAACGGTGCGGTCAGGGAAGTGATGAAGGATTGGACGTTGCCGAATCAGGACCTTTGGGCGGTATTTCCTACGGGAAGAATGGCCAGTGCGAAGGCTCGGGCGTTTGTGGAGTATGTGCAGGGGTTGTTGGCAACAGAGGCCTGACGTTTCGATTATTTCGTTTATTGCGATTTTCGAATAATTCGAATAGCCTGCCAGCTTCGATTATTCAGAATATTGGAAACCGCCATGCCGCCTGTCATCCATCCGCCGATCACCTTGCCTATGGAGCGCGAAGTCCAAGCTGCCATCGAGGGGCAGCGTGCCTTGGCGGCCTACCTTGCCACTCAATTTGACACTCAACACATCCAGATCTTCGACGAGCAGAATGAAGCGCACAGTGTCGAACTGCCTACCTCCGCACTCCGACTGCTTGTCGACATCCTGGCGGAGCTCGCAGCGGGTAACGCCGTGAAAGTCGTTCCGGTTCACGCTGAACTCACCACCCAGGAAGCGGCGGACCTGCTCAACGTCTCACGTCCGCACCTGATCAAACTGCTCGAATCCGGCGACTTGTCCTACCACAAAACCGGCAAGCACCGACGTGTGCGCTTTGCCGATTTGATGGACTATAAAAACCGGCGCGATACCGCCAGCGAGCTGGCAATGACGCTTCTCGCCGAGCAGGCACAAGCGTTAAGGACAGGATACGAGTGAGGCACTCTTCTTTTACCGCTGTATATGACGCGTGTGTGCTGTACCCCGCTCCCTTGAGGGATTTTCTGATGTGGCTCGCGCTCTCTGGGCGTTTCAGGGCGAAATGGTCTTTGGAGATACACAGCGAATGGAAACGTAATCTGCTTAAAAACCGCCCGGATCTCACCGCAGAACAACTGAATCGCACATCCGAGCTGATGGATCAGGCGTTACCCGACGCCTGTGTAACGGGTTACGAAGACCTGATTGAAGGGTTAACGCTGCCCGACATTGATGATCGACATGTACTGGCGGTCGCCATTCGTTGTAATGCCAGCGTCATCGTCACTTTCAATCAGAAAGACTTTCCCTGTGCAGCGCTGGGCTCTTTCGGTATCGAGGCTCAGCATCCTGATGAGTTCATCGGCAACCTCTTCGGCCTCGATCCGGCAGCAGTGGTCGCGGCGGCGCAGCGCCAACGACAGCAGCTGAAGATGCCGCCAATGAATGTCAGCACCTATCTTGATCTGCTGCTGCGTCAGGGCCTGGTTCAGTCGAGCAAGGCGTTGACTCACTACCAGGCCATTCTCTAAATGCCGTTCGCTTACGACCGCACAGCGTCCAACCTCTAGAGCTCATCCCCATCAAACCCAACCCTGACATTCCCCGGCAACTCGTTGCCATGCTCAAGCAACCACGCATCCAGCGTATGCCCGACATGGGTCAATACCGCCGCCCCCGGTTGCAAGTCTTCAATGCAACGCAAGGCAAGGTTCAGGTCGTTGTGATTAGGTGGCACCTGCGGTTGCGGTGGTATTGAGCAGTCGAGCACCAGCAGGTCCAGCGGTTCACGTTGCAACCGGGCCGTTGTGGCGGGCGGCAGGCCTACGGTGTCGGTCAGGTAGGCGATCCGTCGCCCTTTGCCCTCGAACAGGTAACCCAGGGTCGGTTTTGAATGTTGCAGCGGTAGCGCGGTGACGCTGAGTGTGCCGAACTGACGGGTTTCAAAGTGGCCGAACGGCTGGCTGAAATCGAGGATGCCGGGGTGTTTGTAGAGGTCGGCCAGGCCTTCCGGGTCCACCGGTCCATGCACCGGAATCACCAGGCCCTGGCCCCAGCGCAAATGCAGCAGCCCTTGGGCGTGATCGGCGTGGTAGTGGGTCTGGAAAATGCCGTGGAAACTGCGGGGCGGGAAGCGTTCGGTCAGGTCGGGCAAGCCGCTGTCGATCAGCCAGCGCTGATCGCCGCATTCGATCAGCGCGCTGCACGGGCGACGCCGGCGGCGTGCATCGTTGCGGGCCAGGTCGCAGGCCGCGCACTCGCAGCCGTAGACCGGGACCTGTCGGGCGTCACCGGTGCCCAGTAAGGTCAGGCGCATACCACGTGTCCGTCGATGCAGGCGAGCAGCTGTTCGACCGTGTGTTTCAGCGGCCCGGAGTTGTCGATCACGTACAACGCCGGATCGTGTCCGGCGAGCAGCCGTTCGCTGAAGCGGGCATTGCGTGCCAGCCGCTCGGAAATCTCGGTGACCGACTCACGCCCCCGTGCCAACAAGCGCTGACGCAGTGCGGCTTGATCGACCGTCAGCAACAGCACGAGAACGTCTGGATAGCGCAGGCGGGTTTGCGCCAGATGACCGCGCGAGCCGTTGACCAGCACGTCCTGCCCCGCCGCCAGCCAATCGTCGATTTCCCGGGGAATGCCGTACGCCAGGCCATTGGCGCGCCAGCTCAGGGCGAACCCGCCCTGGGCCTCCAGCGTTGCGAACTCATCAAGGCTCACGCCTTGGGCCGCTTCCCCCACGGCTTCCGCCGAGCGGGTGATGACGCGCCGCACGATGCGACAGCCGCGTTCGGCCAACCGCGTTCGTGCGGCATCCAGCAGGCTGTCCTTGCCCGAACCTGAAGGTCCGATGAGATAGATCAACCTGCCCGCCATCAAAACACCCTCTTCGCTTGTCGCCAGACTTGTTGGACCACCGGCAATCCGTCCTGGCTCCTGGCTTGTACCAGGTCCGCGCGCAAACCCGGTGCAATTTCGCCGCGATCGCTCAGCCCCGCCGCTCTGGCCGGGGCCAACGTGACCATGCGCACCGCATGAGGCAGATCGCAGTGGTTTTCCAGGGCCGCCAGGGCAAACGCCGCATGCAGCAGACTGGCCGGGTAGTAGTCGCTGGACAGGATATCCAGCAGCCCTTCAGCCGCCAGGTCGGCGGCGGCCACGTTACCCGAGTGGGAACCGCCGCGCACAATGTTCGGCGCGCCCATCAGCACCTTCATGCCGTTTTGCTGGCTGCCGCGCGCCGCCTCGACCGTGGTCGGGAATTCGGCGATGGTCATGCCGTAGCGCGACGACTCTTCGACATGGGCCAGGGTCGCGTCGTCATGGCTGGCCACCGACAAACCACGGGCCAGGCAATGCTCGACAATCGCCGCGCGATAACGGGTGCTGTACTCCCGGGAGTTGGCCTTCTGCAGAACGATGAATTCATCCATCTGCGTGGTCGTCAGGTGGTATTTGCCCATGTAGTACTCACGGTACTTGGCTTCCAGCACAAACTGGCGCTGACCCGGCGAGTGGTCCATCACCGACACCAGTTGCACCAGCGGATGCTCCACCAAGTCACGGAACACGCTCAACGTGTCCGGGTGGCACAGCTCGCAGCGCAGGTGCAGGCGGTGTTCGGCACGGGTCTGTCCGGCGTCGGAGGCGCTGGAAATCGCCTCAAGCATCGCCGGCAATTTCTGCATGCGATTGCCCTTGGGGTTCACGTCACCGATGGACACGGCGTCGAACACCGTGGTGATACCGGCGGCGATGATCTGGGCATCGTGGCTGAGCACCGCCGAACGCGATGGCCAGTCCACGCCGGGGCGCGGGGTCATGTGTCGTTCCAGGTTGTCAGTGTGCAACTCCACCAGGCCCGGCAACAGGTAATCGCCGTTGAGGTCCTGGGCCTGAGGCAAGCGGCTCGGGCCTTCAGCGATGTCGGCGATCAAGCCGTCGCGCAGCATCACGGTGCCGAGGAACACGCGGTCAGCGGTGACCAGGCGGGCATTGCTGAGGATCTGTTCAGCGGACATTGGCGTATTCCTCGTGGTTGGCGGCTGGGGTCATGTCGAGATGGCGATCGGCGACCGCCTCGCGGGCAGTGCGATCGTGAAAAATGCCGATCAGCGCAGCGCCTGCCGCTTTCGCTTCGTTCATCAGTTCCAGCACCACCTGGCGATTGGTGTCATCCAGGGAGGCCGTCGGTTCGTCGAGCAACATCACCGGCCACGCCACCATAAAACCGCGGGCGATGTTGACCCGTTGCTGCTCGCCACCGGAGAAGGTGCCGGGGGCCAATTGCCAAAGGCGTTGCGGAATGTTCAAACGACTGAGCAACAGTTCGGCGCGCGATTGCGCCAGGTGTTTTGACCAGCCACGGGCCAGGGCCGGCTCCATCACCACGTCCAGGCACGCCACGCGCGGGATCACCCGCAAGAACTGACTGACGTAACCCAGCGTCCGCTGGCGCACCTGAAGAATGTCCCGGGGCGCGGCGCCCACCAGCTCCAGCCAATGACCGTCGTGCTGCACGCGGATGCTGCCGCCCGCCGGCAGGTAATTGCCATACAGGGTGCGCAGCAAGGTGCTTTTACCAGCACCGGACTGGCCATGCAGCACCAGGCATTCACCACCCGCCACACTGAAATCCACCCCTTGCAGCACGTTCAGGACCACGCCGTGCTGTTGATGCAGGGTGAAGGTTTTCGAGAGGTCACGGACCTCGATCAGGGTATTCATCGCTCGAATTTCCACAGAGGGGCGGGACGTCATGGCTGCAGTACCGACGACACCAGCAGTTGCGAATATGGGTGCTGCGGGTCGTCGAGGATCTGGTCGGTCAACCCGGTTTCCACCACCCGCGAGCGCCGCATCACCATCAACCGATCCGCCAGCAACCGGGCCACGGCCAAGTCATGGGTGACGATCACCACGGCCAGGTCCAGCTCACGCACCAACCCCCGCAGCAAATCGAGCAACCGCGCCTGCACCGACACGTCGAGGCCACCGGTCGGTTCGTCCATGAACACTAGCCTGGGGCTCGACACCAGATTGCGGGCGATTTGCAGCCGCTGTTGCATGCCGCCGGAGAAGGTCCGCGGCAAGTCGTCGATGCGCAGCGGGTCGATTTCCACTTGGCTCAACCAGTCGATCCCCGCCCCGCGCAGTTGCTGGTAATTGCGTACGCCCTGGGCCATCAGGCGTTCGCCGATGTTGGCACCGGCCGAAACGCCCATGCGCAAACCGTCGCGAGGATTCTGTTCGACGAAGCCCCATTCGGTGCGCAACAACGTCCGGCGCTCGGCTTCGCTGGCGCTGTACAGGTCGATCCATTCGCCCTGTTTGTCGCGGTAGCCAATGCTGCCGCGCTGGGGCGGCAAACGACCGCTGAGCAACGAGAGCAAGGTCGATTTGCCCGAGCCGGACTCGCCGACAATCCCCAGCACCTCGCCGGGATACAGGTCGAAACTGACGCCCTGGCAACCCTTCTCCGGGCCGTACAGCAACGACAGGTCGCGCACTTGCAGCAAAGGTTCGGTGGACACGGACAGATCGTTTTTCAGCGCCTGGTTCATTGGCCCTGCTCCTGCTGGCTGACGCGCTGGGCGCAGTAATACGTGTCGGAACAGACGAAACTCTGGGTCCCGGCGTCGTCGATGATCAGCTCGTCGAGGAACGAATCACGGCTGCCGCAAATGGCGCAGCACTCCTCCCATTTCTGCACTTCGAAGGGGTGATCTTCGAAGTCGAGGCTGGTGACTTGCGTGTAGGGCGGCACCGCGTACAAGCGCTTCTCCCGACCCGCACCGAACAACATCAGCGCCGGGCTCATGTCGAGTTTCGGGTTATCGAATTTGGGAATTGGCGAGGGGTCCATCACGTAGCGCTCATCCACCATCACCGGGTACGCGTAAGCGGTGGCGATGTGGCCGAAGGTGGCGATGTCCTCGTAGAGTTTGACGTGCATCACCCCGTAATCATTGAGGGCGTGCATGGTCCGGGTCTCGGTTTCCGACGGCTCGATAAAACGCAGTGGCTCGGGGATCGGCACCTGATACACCATGATCTGATCAGCGTGCAGTGGCGTTTCCGGGATGCGGTGACGGGTCTGGATCACCGTTGCGTCCGGCGTGCTTTCGGTGGTCGCGACCCCAGCGGTGCGGGCGAAGAAGCGACGGATCGACACCGCGTTGGTGGTGTCGTCCGCGCCCTGGTCGATGACTTTGAGCACGTCATCGGCACCGAGAATCGCCGCGGTCAATTGCATGCCGCCGGTGCCCCAACCGTAAGGCAACGGCATCTCGCGCCCACCGAACGGCACCTGATAACCGGGTATCGCCACGGCCTTGAGCAAGGCGCGGCGGATCATGCGTTTGGTCTGCTCATCGAGGTAGGCGAAGTTGTACGCCGCATCGCGCTCCGGCGCCCGGCCCTTCATGGGGTTGCTCAGGTCATTCATGGCTGTGGCCCTCGGCCGGCTTGCGCAGTTTGCGGATCAGTTCCAGTTCGGCCTGGAAGTCCACGTAGTGCGGCAGTTTGAGGTGGGAAACGAAGCCTGCGGCCTCGACGTTGTCGCAGTGCATCAGCACGAATTCTTCCTGCTGTGCCGGGGACACGATCTCTTCGTTGAACTCCTCGGCCCGCAGTGCGCGGTCGACCAGCGCCATGCCCATGGCCTTGCGCTCGGCATGCCCGAAGGCCAGGCCGTAACCGCGGGTGAACTGCGCCAGCTCAGTGGCCGAACCGACGAACTGATTGACCATCTCGCACTCGGTCACTTCGATGCTGCCCAGGCAGACAGGGAAACCGAGCTCTTCCGGATCAATCCAGACCTCTACCTCACCGATGCGAATTTCCCCGGCGAACGGATGATTGCGGCCATAGCCGCGTTGGGTCGAATACCCCAGCGCCAGCAGAAAACCTTCATCGCCACGGGCCAGTGCCTGTAAACGCTGGGCACGGCTGGCGGGCAGTTCCAGCGGGTCGCGGGTGATGTCGGCGACGCTGTCGCTGTTGTCGGACTCGTTCTTGATCAAGCCTTCCTTTGCCAGCAGACCGAGGACCCGTGGGCAGGGTTCGAGGCTGGCGTCCGGGACGGTTTGCGGTCCCGGATATTCGCCTTCTGCGAGCAGCGCAAAGTCGAGCAGGCGATGGGTGTAATCGAAGGTCGGCCCCAGCAACTGCCCGCCCGGCACGTCCTTGAAGGTGGCGGACAGACGCCGGCTGAGCTGCATGTCTGAGGTGTCGATCGGCAGGCTCGGGCTGAAACGCGGCAACGTGGTGCGGTAGGCACGCAGCAGGAAAATCGCCTCGACCAGATCCCCCGCCGCTTGCTTGATCGCCAGCGCGGCCAGTTCTTCGTCGTAGAGCGAGCCTTCGCTCATCACCCGGGCCACCGCCAGCGGCAGTTGCTGACGGACCTGCTCGACGCCGAGTTCAGTGACCGAGGTGTCGCCCCGGCGCTTTTTCGCCAGCAGACGGTGGGCATTGTCGATGGCCTGTTCGCCACCTTTGACGGCTACGTACATCAGGCAAGCTCCTCTGCTGTGCGAGCGACCCGCGTGCTGCGCGGCAGGCCGATAAAGTCGTGACCGGCGGCGAAAAACAGATCCAGCCCCCGGGGAAATTCGTTGCGCTGTTCACGCTCGCGCCAGAAGCCCTCGGCCACCGGCAGACTGACCCGGTGCTCGGTCTGAATGCCGGGCCCGCGCCAGGACAGCCCTGCTCCGCCGTCGAGTCGCGGCAGCTGAACCAGCAAGGTGCAGGACTGATCGGGGTAACGGTCATTGCCATGCTCGAAGCCGCTGAGGTCGAGCAAGTCCTCGGCGCTGAGCAAGGCAAACCGCGCGGATTCCCGATGCGGGGTCAACGGGCAACCGCAGTGAAACGCCAGGTTGGCGCGAATCACCGGCGTGTCGAAAGAAGGCGCCAGCCACAGCGGCGTGTCGCCATCGAGCAAGGCCAGGCACAAGGCATAAGTGGCGGGCGCCAACCCTTCCAGACTTGGCGTGGCGTGCAAGGTCTGGATCAAACCTGGGCCGGCCAGCGCTTTGAGTGCAGCGCGAAAACCGCGCTGGGCATCCAGCACCGGGTCGGAAAACGCCGGTTGCAACAACGGTGCGCTCATCAGTTTTCTCCTCGCACGAGGGTGAAGAATTCGACTTTGGTGGCGGCGGTGTCCGCCTCTTTCTGCGCCCGCCGCTCCGCTTGGGCGTTGGCCAGCGGCGTGATCACTTGATCGAGCCAATGGCGCTGTTGCGCGCCCTGCAAATGCGCGTCGGCCAGGGCCGCCAACTCGGCGTGGGCCTTGTCGCGACCGGCCAGATAGCTGTAACCGGTCCGGCCATCGGCCAGGCGCACCACGCAACGGGTCACGCTCATTTCGCCGACATTGAACGGCGCACCGTTGCCACCCATGCGGCCACGGACCAGGGTCATGCCGATTTCAGGGGCACGGATCAGTTGGTACTCGACGTCGCGCAGCGCGGCTTCATGGGGTTGCAATTCGCTGTGACGGGCGCAGGCCAGCACGCCGATCCAGTGCTGCCGCGCAGCGTTGGGAGCAGGGTTCATCGTTGAGTTCTCCATCAGGTGACAACCTGGTACTGGAAGCGATCCGAACGGCTGGTGGACTGGGCCAGCTCCACCGGACGACCGTCGCGATCGCGGGAAAGGGTGAACACACTCAGCGCCGGCAAATGCCGGGGCATCATCAGCAACGCGGCTTCTTCGCGGCTGGGCAACCGGGCGCCGATCAGGCTCAGGGTGCGGGTCAGCGGCATGTCACGTTCGCTCAAGTACTGGCGCAGGGAACCGCCGGTGTAGTCCGCCAGCAACGGCGCATGGCTGGCGCAGTAGCGATGGCGGATCAGGCTGACCGGTTGGTGATCGAGCTTGCGCAGGGTCTGCAATTCGATCATCGGCGCCATCTCGGCCAGACCTAGGTGTTGCGCCTCTTCGCGGCTGGCGAAGCAATAACGGCGCTTGAGCAGCACCGCTTCGACGCCCAGCCCCTGGGCCGACAACGACTGGCTATAGGCACTGTCTGCGGCCATCGGATAAATCAGCGGTCGTTCCAGCACTTGCGTGCCCTTGCCCTGGCGGCGCAGCAGGCTGCCTTCGAACACCAGCTCATCGATGGCGCGGCGCAAGGTATGGCGGTTGACCCCGAAACGTTCGGCCAACTGCACCTCGGCCGGCAGGAAATCCCCGGCCTGATAATCGGCCAGCTCGCGACGCAGGATGTCGGCCAGTTCGCGGTACACCGGCTCATCTTGTCTAGACAACTGCATGCTTAAAAAAAGCGCCCACAGGCACCCCTCTGAAATTCAGATGAACTGCTTGCGCAGGCGTTGCGACAGGATGTCGATCAGGCTCACCACGACGATGATCACCAGCAGCACCGCGCACGTTTGAACAAACTGAAAGGCGCGGATGTTCTCCCACAGAATCACCCCGATCCCGCCCGCACCGACCATCCCCACCACCGTCGCCGAGCGCACGTTGGCCTCGAAGCGATACAGCGCGTACGACACCCACAGCGGCATCACTTGTGGGATCACCCCGTAGATCACTTCTTGCAGGGCGCTGGCACCGGTGGCGCGAACCCCTTCAACCGGGCCCGGATCGATGGCCTCGACCGCTTCGGCGAAGAGCTTGGCGAGCACACCGGTGGTGCTGATCCACAGCGCCAGCACCCCGGCGAACGGACCCAGGCCGACCGCCACCACAAACAACATGGCGAAGACCATTTCGTTGATCGAACGGAAGGCGTCCATCACCCGGCGCAGTGGCTGGTGGATCCACCAGGGGGTGATGTTTTCCGAGCAGAGAATGCCCAGCGGCACCGAGCAGACAATCGCCAACACCGTGCCCCAGAGGGCAATTTGTACGGTGACGATCATTTCCTTGAGGTAGGAGCGCCATTCGTGGAAGTCAGGCGGGAAGAAATCAGCGGCGAAGGTCGCCATGTTTCCCGAGTCGCGGTACAGCGCCATCGGGTTCATCTCGGCGCCGTGCCAGGCCCAGGCCAACAAGATCAGGAACAGGCCCCAGCCAGCGTACTGCGGCCAGGTGCGCTTGCCGACAGCTTCAGCGTGCAGAGTGGTCATAGGATTTCTCTAAAGAAGCAGTTCATTGAGACGCGACACATGAGTGATGCCTGGAACAAAAACCCTGTGGGAGCGAGCCTGCTCGCGATAGCGGTGTGTCAGTCGACATCATTGCTGAATGACACACCGCAATCGCGAGCAGGTCGAATCGTCGCACCGTCGCTCCCACAGTTGTCCTGCGGTGGGTCAACCGGCGTTGGCCGCGCTCTTCTTGTCGCTGGTCTTTTCGAGCAAGGTCAGGCGCTCTTGCAGCTTGGCCAGTTCGGCATCGATCTCGGCCAGGCGCTTGGTCTTGTCCGCTTCTTCAAGCTTGGTATCAGCGCTGATCGTGGTGCGCTGCTTGAACAGTTCAAGCTGACGGATCGGCAGCAACTGGTCGTCGCTGGACTTCAGGAACTTGCCCAGCTGCATGCCCTTGAGCACCGCTTTCTCGGAGTCGGTGTCGCCGTAGCTGAAGATGAAATCGCGGATCTTGGTCTTCTCGCTGTCGCTCAGGGCCTTGCTCCATACCAGCGGGTCGGCGGGGATCAGCGGCGACTTCCAGATCACCTTGAGCAGTGCGGCCTTGTCCGGTTGGGTGACTTCCAGGCGATCCCAGCTTTCAGTGTTGAAAGTCGCCACATCCAGTTGCCCCTTGGCCACGCTCAAGGCGTTGACCTCATGGCTGGAGTTGAGGGTGCGCTTGAACGCGGTGGCGGCATCGACGTGGTTCTTGGCGAACACGTAGTAGCCCGGCACCAGGTAGCCCGACGTGGAGTTCGGGTCGCCGTTGCCGAAGGTCAGGCTCTTGGCGTTCTTGAGCATGTCGTCGACGGAATTGATCGGGCTGTCCTTGCGCACGATCAGCACGCTCCAGTACCCGGCGGCACCGTTGGCGGCAGCGGTCTGGGCGAAGATCTCGCCGTTGGAACGGTCCACCGCTTCCATCGCGGCCTTGTTGCCCAGCCAGGCGACGTCGACCTTGTTGAAGCGCATGCCCTGAATCAGCCCGGCATAGTCGGAGGCGAACGTGGCATTGATTTTCAGGCCGGTTTTCTCCTGCATGTCGTCGAGAAACGGCTGCCAGATACTCTTCAGGTTCTGCGAAGACTCGGTGGACATGATGCCGAAGTTGATGGCTTTTTCTTCAGCCTGGGCGGTGCCCAGCACACAGCTGGCGAGCAGTGCTGCGCCAGCAAAGACGCGACCGATACGGTTCAACATGGAATGGATTCCTGAGGGTGCGTAATGGGGATGATGGAGGTGTTCACACGCGAGCCAGCACCAACCGGGGCGCGGGTTCGGTGCGGCGGGTCTGGTCGGAAAACATCAGGCTGGTGTCGATGTCGGCACCGTATAGATCATTGAGGAACTGACTGCTCAGATCAGCGGCGAGGCCGTCGAAATGAATTCGCCCGCCCTTGAGCGCGACGGCACGCGGGCAATAGCGCGTGGCGTAGTCGACTTGATGCAGGGTCACCACCACGGTCTTGCCGTCGCGGCGATTGATGTCGGCGAGGATCTCCATGACCTTGCGCGCCGATTCCGGGTCCAGGGAAGCGATCGGTTCATCGGCCAGAATCACTTCGGCACGCTGGGTCAGCGCCCGGGCGATTGCCACGCGCTGCTGCTGGCCGCCGGACAAGGTGGATGCGCGCTGCGCCGCCAGATCGGCCAGGCCGACACGGTCCAGGGACTCAAGGGCAAACTGCTTTTCCTGGGCATTGAACAGGTTCAAGTTGCCGCGCCAGCGCGGCATGCGGCCCAGACAACCGAGCAGCACGTTATCGAGCACGCTCAGGCGGTTGACCAGGTTGAACTGCTGGAAGATGTAGCCGATGTCGGCGCGCAGTCGGCGAACCTTGCCATTGAGCCGCCCGGACGCCTGCACTTCGCGCCCCAGCACCTTGACGCTGCCGCCGTTGTTGCGATCGCAACAGGCCAGGCCCGCGAGGTGCCGCAGCAAGGTGGACTTGCCGGAACCGGAAGCGCCGATCAGCGCGACCATCTCACCGGTTGCGATGGTGAGTTCGAGGTCGACCAGTGCGGTCTTGCGCGCAAAGGTCTTGTTCAGATGATCGACATGGATAGCTGCGTTCATGGGCTTCTCTGTCTGGTTGAACAGCCGTCCCTGGCCGCTTTTGAGTTCAACCGACTTTAGGCACGGGCTGTGTCAGCCCTATGACTTGCACAAGTCGCTGGCTTAACCATTTGATGAAGGATTTGTGAAAGGTTGAGCCGGTGGGGTTACCGCTGAACCTGTGGGAGCTGGCTTGCCGAAAAGTGTCCACCATGTCCCCGCACACCCGTCAACCATGTGTCCGGTCCGTACAAAAAGCCCCAAAGTAACCAAAGGGCTCTTGCACCTGACGTTCGGTGCCTCGCTAAGGCTCGCCATGCCCTCGCTCCGGTCCTGCTCCGTGGGCCCGCCGCCATCGGCCATCCATGGCCGGGGGCGGCTAACCCGGCATCCATGCCGGGTTGCCCACTGCGCAGAACCTCCACTCGGCCTCTCGAGGGGGCGGTGCATCAAGATCAAAAGCTGCAGGCGAGCTAACGCTCGGCCTGATGAGTGGTGAAGAGCAGGTGTACGCGCTTTTCTGTGGGAGCGAGATTGCTCGCGATGGCGGTGTGTCAGGCAAAGCAATGTTGACTGAACCGCCGCCATCGCGAGCAAGCTCGCTCCCACAGGTGTGAGGTGGCTTTGATGGCTTTGGCTTTGGCTTTGGCTTTGGCTTTGGCTTTGGCTTTGGCTTTGGCTTTGGCTTTTGATTTTGATCTTGATCTTGATCTTGATCTTGATTCAGCTTTTGATCTATCGCCCCTTCGGCAGGCCGAGCGTAGGTGTTCATCAGGGGGTTAGGCGCGTAGCGCCGTGCGGCGAAGCCGCACACATCGAGAGGAGGTCGTCGCGAAGCAGACCGTAGGCGATGCCCCCTGATGGACACCGTAGCGAGGGAACGCGGAGCCTCAGCGAGGCGCCGTACGCCGGGGCGAAGCCTTTTGCTTACTTTTCGGCGTTTGGAAAAGTGAGTCGCTGTAAGAGCGAAACCCTAAGTAGCCGTTACCGCAGAAACGGATATGTACACAAAACAATCCCGACCAACGATCAGACCGCCTTCGCGAGCAAGCTCGCTCCCACAAGGTCCAGTGGTGGTCCCAACACTTTCCCCGCACCCACAAAAAAGGCGACCCCGAAGGTCGCCTTGTTCTGTGCTGACAGTTACTCCCCGAACTGCCGCCCCAACCCACCCGGCACGCCATGAATATTGGTCTCTTCCCACGGCCCGTTCGGGCTGATCGCCCGGCTCCAGCCGTTGTTCCAGCGATAGTAAGTGCGCTGGCGGTAGAAAGTGTTGGGCTGATCATCAAGCACATAAACGCCGAGCTTGGCATCCCAATGGCTGTTGCCACCCGGTGGCGGCGCGAAGCTGGCGGAGGTGCGTGGCAGCGGCTTGGCGGGCTTGGCCGGGATACTCGGCTTGCCCGGAGTAGGCGTCGTAGACGGTGTAGGTCTTGGCTGCGACGGCGGGATCGGTGACGGGGTTGGCTGCTCAGGGGGCCGCTGGACCGCACAAGCGCTTAACCCCAGGACCAGACTGAGCAGGGTGATACGAGCGATGGCGGTCATGGGCGATATCCTGTTATTTGTCCGGGCTGTCGATAGTCAGTTTTTGTGCTGCGGTGGTGCTGCTGGCCAGGGGCTGGCTGCGACCGATCCATTCGCCGGCAGTCGGTTGGCCGGCGCGGGAGATGCGCGCAACCAGTTGGACTTCAGGAAAGTTCGACAGTTTCAACTGCGGCATCATTGCGTCGGCATCGCCCAGTTCGACGGTGGCCGGCAAGTCGGCGACGGTCAGTCGCTTGGCGGCCAGCGGTGCCGGTGGACCTGCGGTGGCGCGGGCAAAAATGAACACGCTGTCGCCGGGCTGAACCTTGGCTTTGAGCTCGGGCGCCAGATCGACGGTGACTTTAAGCTTCGCTGCCGCTTTGGCCGCGGGGGCCTGGGCGACTTTGCCGCCGCCGGCTTCGAGCTTCTCCGTGGCACGCGTAATCCCGCCTTGCAGCGCGGCACGGGAACTGTCTTCCGGCGGCAGTTGCGCCAACAGGCGATTCCAGTAGTCGATGGCGTCCTGATAACGCTGGCTTTCAAACGCCGCGATACCCAGCAGGCCGAGGCTGGTGACTTCTTTCGGATCGGCTTTTAGCGCTTCGTCAGTCAGCGCCTGAATCTTGTCCGACCACTTTTTACCATCGGCGAAGTACTGGGCCTGAGCCCATTGGCCGAGCAGTTCCGGCTGACGACCGGCCAGGTTCACCGTGCGTTCGAAGATCTTCGCCGCATCGCCTGGGCGATCCTGCGCCATGTACGTGCGACCGAGGAAGTACAAGCCTTCAGCCGAATCCGGCTGAGCCGCGACCGCACGCTCCAGGCGCTGGGTCATCTCTTCCATCGACTGCGGCGCCTGGGAGAATTCACGGGTCAGTTCGACCTTGTCGCTGGCGCCGAAATGCAGGTACAAGCCCAACCCCAGGACCGGAACCAGAATCGCCGCCAGCAAGGGCAACGGTTTGCCCAGGCGCGCCACGCGCGGTGCCTCGACGCCTTCGGTGTCGGCGAGCAACTCACGGGCAGCTTCGGCGCGACCGGTTTCCAGTTGCGCAGCGTTGAGTACGCCCTCTTCCTGCTCGGTTTGCAACTCAGCCACGCGCTCCTGATACAGCGCGACGTTCAGGGCAGTACGATCCTCTTCAAGCTGCGCGCGACGGCCACGCAAAACGGGGATCAGCAGAAAACTCAGGGCAACCAGAAGTAGCAGACCTGCAGCGAGCCAGAAATCAATCATTCTTGGTTTTATCCAACAGGTGGTCGAGGCGCTCGCGCTCCTCGGCAGAAAGCTCATCCTTGGTGTCAGTGCGTTGCACGCGACGACGGCGGACGATCACGGCGATGATCACAAAACCGCCCAGCAGCAGGCCGGCGGGGCCGAACCAGAGCAAGGCGGTCTTGGCGTTCAGAGCGGGTTTGTAGCGGACGAAATCACCGTAGCGATCAACCATGAAGTCGATGATCTGCTGATTGTCCTTGCCCTCGCCCAGCATGCGGAAAATTTCTTTGCGCAGGTCGGCGGCGATGGGTGCGTTGGAATCGGCAATGTCCTGATTCTGGCACTTGGGGCAACGCAGCTCTTTGGTCAGCTCGCGAAAACGCTCGCGATCACCTTCTTTGGCGAACTCATAAGTGTCGATGGCCGCGTGCGCCACGCCGGCCATGCTCAAACCCAATACAACAGCGGCTATCCAGCGTTTCATGGCTTGGCCTCATCCACCAGCGCCTGATACCTGGCCGCCAGTTTTTCGCGCCAGACCTGCTCGTCGATCACCCCGACGTACTTGTCGCGGATGATGCCTTTGGCGTCGATGAAGAAGGTTTCCGGCGCGCCATACACGCCGAGGTTCAGGCCCAGCGAGCCTTCCGCGTCGCTGATACCCAACTGGTAAGGGTTGTGGAATTCCACCAGCCATTTCTTCGCGTCAGCGTTGACGTCCTTGTAGTTGATGCCATAAATCGTCACGCCCTGCTGGGCCAGTTTGTTCAGTACCGGATGCTCGACCTTGCAGGCGATGCACCAGGTGGCCCAGACGTTGACCAGTGCCGGTTTACCGAGAATGTCGGCCTTGGTCAGGGTCTTGTCGCCCTCCACGGTCGGCAGGGAAAACGCCGGGAACGGCTTGCCAATCATCGCCGAAGGCAACTCGGCCGGGTCCAGGTACAACCCGCGATACAGGAAAACAGCCACCACCAGAAAAATCGCCAGTGGCAACAGCATTAACCAACGTCTCATGCAGTGGCTCCCGTCATGCCCAGTGCTTCACGCACGCGGCTTTTCACCTTGACCCGATAACGGCGATCCAGCGCCGCCAGCAAACCACCGAAACCTGTGAGCAGCCCGCCGAACCAGATCCAGCGCACGAACGGTTTGACGTGAACGCGCACAGCCCAGGCGCCATCGCCCAGCGGTTCGCCGAGTGCGACGTAAATGTCACGGGTGAAGCCGGCGTCGATCCCGGCTTCGGTCATCACCGAGTTCTGCACGGTGTAGAGGCGTTTTTCCGGGTGCAGCACGCTGACTTCCTTGCCGTCACGGATCACCCGGACGGTGCCCTTGTCGGAGGTGAAGTTCGGGCCTTCGTAGTGCTTGGCGCCTTCGAACACGAAGTGGTAACCGGCCAGGTCCATGGACTCGCCCGGCGCCAGACGCAGGTCGCGCTCGGCACTGTTCTGGCTCGACAGCACGACGCCGAGGGCGCAAATCGCGATGCCCAAGTGCGCGATCTGCATGCCCCAGTAGCTGCGGGTCAGGGTCGGCAGGCCTTTGATCAGGCCTTTGTGGCGAGTCTTGTCGAAGATGTCACGCACACCGGCCAACAGCACCCACGCGGCGAGCATGAACGTGGCGATCACCGCCCAGTTGAAATCACCGTAAGCGACGCCGGCCACCACGGCCAACGCGGCACTGCCAAGCAACACCGGAGCCAGCATGTTGAATAGCCATTTGACCGGGGTGTCTTTCCAGCGCACCAGCATACCGACCGCCATCACCACCATCAGCAACGCCATCAACGGAATGAACAGCGCGTTGAAGTACGGCGGGCCGACCGACAGCTTGGCGCCGGTCATCGCATCGAGAATCAGCGGGTACAAGGTGCCGAGCAGGATCATCGACGCCGCCACCACCAGCACCAGGTTATTACCCAACAGCAGGGTTTCCCGGGACCACAGGTTGAAGCCCACGTGGCTCTTCACTACCGGAGCGCGCAAGGCAAACAGCGTCAGCGAACCGCCGACCACGAACAGCAGGAAGATCAGGATGAACACGCCGCGCTCAGGGTCGGAGGCAAAGGCGTGGACCGAGGTCAGCACGCCGGAGCGCACGAGGAAGGTTCCAAGCAGGCTCAACGAGAACGCGGCGATGGCCAGCAACACGGTCCAGCTCTTGAACACGCCACGTTTTTCCGTGACTGCCAACGAGTGAATCAGCGCCGTACCCACCAGCCAAGGCATGAAGGATGCGTTTTCCACCGGGTCCCAGAACCACCAACCGCCCCAGCCGAGTTCGTAGTAGGCCCACCACGAGCCGAGCGTGATGCCGATCCCGAGGAAGGCCCAGGCGACGATGGTCCACGGACGCGACCAGCGCGCCCACGCCGCATCAAGACGACCGCCCATCAGCGCCGCAATGGCGAAGGCGAAAGCCACCGAGAAACCGACGTAACCCATGTACAGCATTGGCGGGTGAACGATCAGGCCGATGTCTTGCAGGAGCGGATTGAGGTCCGCGCCATCGCTGGGCACTTGCGGCAGGATGCGCTTGAACGGGTTAGAGGTGAGGATCAGGAACAGCAGGAAACCGGTGCTGATCATGCCCATCACCGCCAGCACGCGGGCCAGCATCACTTGCGGCAGCTGCCGGGAGAACACCGACACTGCAAAGGTCCAGCCGCCGAGGATCAAAGCCCAGAGCAGCAATGAACCTTCGTGAGCGCCCCATACCGCGCTGAACTTGTAGTACCAGGGCAAGGCGCTGTTGGAGTTGCTGGCCACGTAGGCGACGGAGAAGTCGTCGGCCATGAACGCGTAGGTCAGGCAGCCGAAGGCGAACAGCAAAAAGGTGAACTGGCCCCACGCGGCAGGCTGCGCGAGGCTCATCCACAAACGGTCACCGCGCCAGGCACCGAGCAACGGCACGATGGCCTGAACCAGCGCGAAACACAGCGCCAGAATCATGGCCAGGTGGCCGAGTTCAGGAATAAACAGTCCGGATGTCATCGATCAACCCTCCTTCGCGGGCGTTGGAGCAGATTGACCGCTGTCTTTCAAAGCCTTGGTCACTTCCGGCGGCATGTACTTCTCATCGTGCTTGGCCAGCACTTCGTCGGCCACCACCACGCCGTCGGCGTTGAGTTTGCCCAGCGCCACGATGCCCTGCCCTTCGCGGAACAGGTCCGGCAGGATGCCGCGATAACTGATGGTCACGGATTTGCTGAAGTCGGTGACGATGAATTTCACGTCCAGAGAGTCGCCGGAACGTTGCAGCGAACCTTTCTCGACCATGCCGCCGGCGCGGATGCGCGTGTCTTGCGGGGCTTCGCCGTTGGCGATCTGGGTCGGGGTGTAAAACAGATTGATGTTCTGCTGCAGGGCGCTCAGGGCCAGGCCGACGGCTGCGCCGACACCCACCAGGATCGCGAGAATGATGATAAGACGCTTTTTGCGCAGCGGATTCACTTGCCGTTCTCCCGGCGCAAACGACGCGCCTCTTGTTGCAGATACCGCTTGCGGGCCAGGATCGGCGCCGCCACGTTGAGGGCCAGCACCGCCAGGCAGATGCCATAGGCTGACCAGACATACAGGGCGTGATGGCCCATGGCGAGGAAGTCGCCGAATGAAGCAAAACTCATCGAACGGCCTCCAGACTGTTCTGCACTTCTGCTTTCACCCAGCTCGCCCGGGCTTCGCGCTTGAGCACTTCAAGGCGCATGCGCAGCAACAGCACCGCGCCGAAGAAACAGTAGAAACCCAGCACCGTCAGCAGCAGAGGCAGCCACATCTCGGCGGGCATCGCCGGTTTTTCGGTGAGGGTGAAGGTCGCGCCCTGGTGCAGGGTGTTCCACCACTCCACCGAGTATTTGATGATCGGGATGTTGATCACGCCGACAATCGCCAGGACCGCACAGGCCTTGGCCGCACTGTCACGATTGCTGATCGCGTTGCCCAGCGCAATGAGACCGAAGTACAGAAACAGCAGAATAAGCATGGACGTAAGTCGCGCATCCCAGACCCACCACGAGCCCCAGGTCGGTTTGCCCCAGATCGCGCCGGTGACCAGTGCCACGGCGGTCATCCAGGCACCGATGGGCGCCGCGCATTGCAGGGCGACGTCGGCCAGTTTCATTTTCCAGACCAGCCCGACGATGCCGCACACCGCCAGCATGACGTAGACGGACTGCGCCAGCATGGCGGCGGGAACGTGGATATAGATGATGCGAAAGCTGTTGCCTTGCTGGTAGTCGGGCGGCGCGAAGGCCAGGCCCCAAACGACACCGACGCCGATCAGCAGCAACGCGGCAATGCTCAGCCACGGCAGCAGTTTGCCACTGATGCCGTAAAACCATTTGGGCGAGCCGAGCTTATGAAACCAGGTCCAGTTCATTACTGTTTCCATCACGGTTGCTCTTCGCTTTGAAGAGCCAAGGGTCTTTACTGATCAAATTTTGACCAGACCTCATTATTCGCCGACGCTGATCTTCAGGCCAGCAGCTATTGCAAACGGTGTCAGGGTTATCGCCAGGGCGGTCAGGCTACCAAGCCACAAGAGATAACCGGTCGCCGGCATGCCCTGCAACGCCGCCTGCAAGGCGCCACTGCCGAGAATCAACACCGGGATGTACAGCGGAAGGATCAGCAGCGCCAGCAACAGGCCGCCACGCTTCAATCCCACCGTCAGGGCTGCGCCCACCGCACCGAGCAGGCTCAGCACCGGTGTACCCAGCAACAAAGAAAGCAGCAACACCGGCAGACAGGCGGTTGGCAAACCGAGCATCAACGCCAGCAGTGGAGCGAGCAAAACCAGTGCCAGGCCAGAGAAGGCCCAGTGTGCCAGTACCTTGGCCAAAACCAGAAGAGGCAGGGGGTGCGACGAAAGGACCCACTGTTCAAGCGATCCGTCTTCGAAATCACTGCGGAAAAGCCCGTCCAGCGAGAGCAAGACCGATAAAAGGGCCGCGACCCAGACCAGTCCCGGAGACAAGGTTTGCAACAATTGAGACTCGGGTCCGACCGCCAACGGGAACAGCGAAACCACGATCGCGAAGAATACGAGCGGATTCGCCAGTTCAGCAGGACGGCGGAACAGCAGACGGGCCTCACGGGCGACCAACAGGCCGAAAACACTCATACGGCCCACTTCCCCAGATCGATGTCGCGATAGCCGGCTGGCATCCGGCTCAGCGTGTGGTGAGTGGTCAGCACCACCATGCCACCCCGCTCGCAGTGGGCGGCCAGGTGTTCTTCGAGTTGCGCCACGCCTTGCTTGTCGAGCGCGGTGAACGGCTCATCGAGGATCCACAGTGGCGGGCTGTCCAGGTACAAGCGCGCCAACGCCACGCGGCGCTTCTGCCCGGCGGACAACGTGTGACAGGGAACATCCTCGAAACCGCGCAGTCCGACATCGGCCAGCGCTTGCCAGATCGCCTCGTGGGAGGCTGGTTGATGCAGGGCGCAGAGCCAGCTCAGGTTCTCTTCCGGCGTCAGCAGATCCTTGATGCCGGCGGCGTGACCGATCCACAGCAGGTTGCGCGCCAGTTCAAGGCGCTGATCGTTCAGCGGCTGGCCATTGAGCAGCACTTGACCGGCGGTCGGCTGCATCAGGCCGGATAACAGACGCAGCAGGCTGGTTTTGCCACTGCCGTTGGGGCCGCTGATTTGCACCATTTCGCCACTGGCCAGTCTCAATTCGAGATTTTCGAAGAGCAGCCGAAGGTCTCGCTCACAAGCGAGGGCAACGGTTTGCAGGACAGGACTGGTCAAGAGATCACGGGCCTTTTGCGGTTCAAGTCGGCGGCGGTGCGGCCGCTAAAGAGGTGCAGCATAGATGCATTGGCAGCTTGTTCTAGAGAGCTGCGTCAAACAAATGCAATGTTTTCGCCACTCCCCGAAAGACGGGCGGCATTATACATGCCATGCCCTACTCTAAAGAGTGCATTTTCCTCAGGTTGTGACCGCGTATGACAGGCAAAATGAACATCCTCCCGCTACCGCAGACCACCCCCGCGACTTCGCGGCCATTGGTGGTGAGTGGCGATCTGCTCAAGCTGCTGACGCCGATGGAGGGCCTGATCACACCTGGCCAGACCGCCAAGGCTGAAGTGCTGTCGCTCAAGCAGGCGGATCAGAGCTTTCAACTGTTGCTCAAAGTCACCCTCGAGAGCGGTCGCCAGACCACAGTCCAGGCCACCAGCAACCAGCCACTGCCCCAAGGCACCACCCTGGCGATCACTCAACCGTCCGCGAGCAACCTGGCGATCACGGTGCAGCAGGCCATCGCTGCCAGCGTCGCCACCCTCACCCGCATCGACACCGCACAATTGCCGGTCGGGACGCTGTTGCAGGGCAAAGTGCTGACCTCGCAGGTCTTACCGCAGGTGCCGGGACAGCCGACGGTGTTTCGCTCGATGGTCAGCCTGCTAAACACCGCGTTGAGCGGCAGCACCCTGAGCATCGAGAGCCCGACGCCGCTGCGTATAGGCACCTTGTTGAGTGCCTTGGTGCAGGACACGCAAACGTTGAAGTTCGTGCCGCTGAGCAATCGTCAGGAGCAGTTGGCGGTCACCCAGCAACTGGTCAGTCAGCAGAGCCGCCAAGGCTCGCTGGATGGCTTGATCAAAGTCCTGCAAAACCTGCCGCCGTCGAATCAGACGTCCAGCGACCTGCGTGTAGCCGTGGAAAAACTGCTGGCCGGTCTGCCGGACGTTCAGCAACTGAGTACGCCCAAAGGTCTCGCTCAGGCACTGGCCAATAGCGGCCTGTTCCTCGAGGCGAAACTGCTCACCGGGCAGAACCCGACACTGGCGCCCGACATGAAAGGCGATCTGCTGAAGCTGATCGCGCAACTGACGCAAGGGTTGCCGGCCAACACCAATATCAACGCGATCATTGCGGCCAACACGCTGGTCCAGTCCATGCCGAGCTTTGTGCGCAGCGCCCTCGGCATGCTCGGCCAGGTCAGCGCCAAACCGCTGCCCACCAGTTTCCCGCTCCCCGAACGGCTGCTGCAAAGCCAGGACGGTGAAAACGATCTGGAGCATTTGCTACGTCTGGCCGCGGCGGCCGTTTCGCGGCTGCAAAGTCATCAATTGTCGAGCCTTGAGCAAACCGGCGTCACTGACGATGGACGGCTGCTCAGCACCTGGCAGCTGGAAATCCCGATGCGCAACTTGCAGGACATCGTGCCGTTGCAAGTCAAATTCCAGCGCGAAGAAGCGCCGGAGAAGGAACAACCACACGAACGCCGGGACGAACGTGAGCCGAAACAGCAACTATGGCGTGTGGACCTGGCGTTCGACATGGAACCGCTGGGCCCGTTACAGATTCAGGCGCAGCTGATCAAGGGCAGCCTGTCCAGCCAGCTCTGGGCCGAACGGCCGTACACCGCCAGCGTGATCGAAAGCAACCTGGCTGCGCTGCGCCAGCGCCTGCTGGATTCCGGGCTGAACGTCGGCGATCTGGATTGCCACCTCGGCACGCCACCGCAAGGCCCTCAAACCCGCCTCAAACAACGCTGGGTCGACGAAACCGCATGAGAAACCCCAACACCCCACGCCAGGCCATCGCTCTCAAATACGACGGCAGCCACGCCCCTACCCTCACGGCCAAAGGTGACGAAGAACTGGCCGAAGCCATTCTGAAAATTGCCCGTGATTATGAAGTGCCGATCTATGAAAACGCCGAGCTGGTGAAGCTGCTGGCGCGGATGGAACTGGGGGACAGTATTCCGGAGGAGTTGTACCGCACGATTGCCGAGATTATTGCGTTTGCGTGGAATCTGAAGGGCAAGTTTCCGGCGGGGCATGATCCGGATGCGGTGATGGTGGAGAAGGACATCACTGAGCGCGGGGATGACTACTGAGACTTCGAGGACGCCATCGCGAGCAGGCTCGCTCCCACAGTGGGTTGGCGGCACTCACATAGCTTGTGTTCGAGCCCGTCACCTGTGGGAGCGAGCTTGCTCGCGATGAGGGCAGTACTTTCAATATCTTTGGTGACTGACACACCGCCATCGCGAGCAGGCTCGCTCCCACAGGGTTCGGCGGCGTTCACATAGCTTGTGTTCGAGCCCGTCAACTGTGGGAGCGAGCCTGCTCGCGAAAGCAATCTCGGCCGAGTCGCAAAAATCAGTTCCGGTGAAGCTTGCGCATCAGCTCCGCTTCAGCCTGGGTCAACCCGCAAGACTGAGTCAGCTCATCAACGGTAGCCCCCATCCCGACCAGGCGGGCCGCCTGGGCAAACGACAGGCTCGACGGATCGCGCTGTTCCAGCTGAGCCAGTTTGTCCGGCAAGGGGCCGACGACTGCGCGCAGTTCGTGCAGGTCTTCACCCATGCGCACGTTGCCGCTCTGATAGTCATCGACGCGCTTGGCCAGGTCCTTGATGCGCTGATCGCGCAGCGCATCGCCCTGAGCCTGTTGCGCGGCGATTTGCCGTTGAGCGCGAATGTACGCCAGGAACATTGCCAGCGTGCCTGCCCAGAAGAGGAACAGGACAATGACCGCTACCTCAAGAATCAATCAGATGTTCTCCAGGTCCGACCATTCTTCTTCGCTCATCATCTTGTCCAGTTCGACCAGAATCAGCAGTTCGTTGTTCTTGTTGCACACGCCTTGAATGAACTTGGCGGACTCTTCGTTACCGACGTTTGGCGCGGTTTCGATTTCCGACTGACGCAGGTAAACCACTTCGGCCACGCTGTCGACCATGATCCCGACCACTTGCTTGTCGGCTTCGATGATGACGATACGGGTGTTGTCGCTGATCTCGGCATTCATCAGGCCGAAGCGCTGACGGGTGTCGATCACGGTGACCACGTTACCGCGCAGGTTGATGATGCCCAGCACGTAGCTCGGGGCACCCGGAACCGGAGCGATTTCGGTGTAACGCAGGACTTCCTGAACGCGCATCACGTTGATGCCGTAGGTTTCATTGTCCAGTTTGAAGGTTACCCATTGCAGGATCGGATCTTCGGAACCTTTTGCATTCGTCGCTTGACTACTCATACCCTGACCCCTCGAAAAACCGCTTCTGGCGGCGTGTGTTCTGTGTGGCGGCATTCAACAATGCCGTCGCATGATTGTTATGTCGGCTGTTACGTCGATTTGTGTAGCGGCTTGCTGCCGCCCATGTGCTTTGCCCCGCCGCTGGCGATCAACTCGGCCAATGCGGAGACGTCCAGCAATGCACACATGTGCTCAATCACCGTGCCGGCGAGCCATGGCCGCTGACCTCGATGACTTCTCCATTTGATTTCGTTCGGGTCCAGGCGCAACGAGCGGCTGACCTGATGCACCGCCAGCCCCCACTCGTAGCCCTGAACCGAAATAACGTATTGCAGGCCCTGACGGAAATCGTCGCGGTAGCGGTCGGGCATGACCCAGCGCGCGGTATCCAGGACTTTCAGGTTGCCGGCCTGACTCGGCAGGATCCCGAGGAACCATTCCGGCTGACCGAACAGCGGCGTCAACTCGTGACCGGCCAGGGAATAAATCGAGCCCAGGCACACTAGCGGCACTGCCAGGGTCAACCCGGCGACATCAAACAGCAGGCATTCGAACGGCTCCGCAGCCCACGCCGGGCGACCGTCGGTTTCCACTGGCGGTGGTGTGTTGCTCGGTGGCAGATGGACTTCGACCAGCGGCGGCACCAGGGTTTGCAGCAGCGGTGCGAGGGTCGATACGGGCGCCAGAATCGGCGCCGGCGCTTCTTCGATCACCACCGGTGCTTTTGCGACCGGAGCAACCACTGGCGCTACGACAGGCGCGGCAGCGACAACCGGCTTCTGCGCATCTCGGGCCTGCTCTTCGAGCACAGCAGCCTGGAACTCGTCCAGCGCCGCCTCAACCTCTACAGCTTCGACAACCTCAATGACTTCAGCCACCGCTTCGACTTCCAGCGGCAACTCTTCAGTCGCCTCCATCAGCAAGCTGTCCAGATAAGACTGGAGCGCCAGTTGCGGACGCGAGGTGATTTTTACCGGCCGATTCATCTCAGGCCACCTGCGGGACAAGTTGTGCCGCCAGCAACTGCTTGAGCAGTGCGCGATACGCCAGAACGCCACGGCTCTTGCCGTCGAATTGCGAAGGCGTCAGCCCTGCCCGGCTCGCATCCCGCAGGCGCGTGTCGATCGGGATGTAGCCTTGCCAGATTTCTTCCGGGTATTTGTCGCGCAGCACGCGAAGGGTCCCGAGAGACGCCTGGGTACGGCGGTCGAACAGGGTCGGAATGATGGTGAACGGCAACGCCACTTTGCGTGAGCGGTTGATCATCGCCAAGGTGTTGACCATGCGTTCCAGGCCTTTGACGGCCAGGTGTTCGGTCTGCACCGGGATCACCAACTGCTGGGCCGCCGCCAAGGCATTGACCATCAGCACGCCGAGCAACGGCGGGCTGTCGATCACGGCGTAATCGAAGTCCTGCCACAGTTGCGCCAGGCTCTTGGCGATCACCAGGCCCAGGCCACTCTGGCCCGGCGACTGACGTTCAAGCGTGGCCAGAGCGGTACTCGACGGCAACAGCGAAATGCGTTCATCACTGGTCGGCAGCAGCAATTGACCGGGCAAGCCTTGCGGCACAGTGCCCTTGTGCAGGAACAGGTCGTAGCTGCTGTGTTCCAGGCTATCGGGGTCGTAGCCGAAGTAGCTGGTCATGGAGCCGTGCGGATCGAGATCGACCACGACCACGCGCTTGCCCGCCTCGGCCAGTAAACCGGCTAAAGCGATAGAGGAAGTGGTTTTACCAACACCACCCTTTTGATTGGCAACGGCCCAGACTCTCATTCGGATTGTTCCTCCCAGCCGACATGATCGACCGAGAAATAGCTCAACGTGTTAATGCAGGCGACGGAGAATTGACGGTGCTCTCTCGTCCCGGCGACTTGACCGGGGTCGGTGCAGTTTGTGTGCCAGCACGCTTCAACGCGGCGTCCGGTTGCGCATGGGCGGTTCCGGTACCGGTGAGGCTGCGGCGTACATCGAGATTGCGTGACACCACCAGCACTACGCGACGATTACGTGCCCGGCCCTCGGCAGTGGCGTTGTTGGCCACCGGCTGGAATTCGCCGTAACCCACCGACGCCAGACGGCCAGGGTTCACACCCTGCATCGCCAGCATGCGCACGATGCTCGCCGAACGGGCCGAGGACAGCTCCCAGTTGGTCGGGTATTGCGCGGTACGGATCGGTTGATCGTCGGTAAAGCCTTCGACGTGAACCGGGTTGTCGAACGGTTTCAGAATGCCGGCAACCTTGTCGATGATGCTGAACGCCATGTCGCTGGGCATGGCGTCGCCGCTGCCGAACAACAGGCTGGAGTTGAGTTCGATCTCGACCCACAACTCGTTGCCGCGCACGGTCATCTGATTGGATTTGATCAAGTCGCCGAACGCTGCGCTGATGTCATCGGCGATACTTTTCAGCGGATCGCTGGAACCGGCGACACCGGCGTCGACCTGCTCGCTGTCCTTGACCAGCGGCTTGGCCGGGGTCACGGTCTGCGGCCGCTCTTCACCAATCGGAATCGGCTTGAGCGAGCGATCGGCATCCGTAAAGACCCCGATCAACGCTTGCGAGATGACCTTGTACTTGCCCTCGTTGATCGAAGAGATCGAGTACATGACCACGAAGAATGCGAACAGCAACGTGATGAAGTCGGCGTAGGAAACGAGCCAGCGTTCGTGATTGACGTGTTCTTCAGGTTGCCTGCGACGAGCCATCTTCCATGTCTCCCATCAATCCATGAAGCCCTGAAGCTTCAACTCAATAGAGCGAGGGTTTTCACCTTCGGCGATCGACAGGATCCCTTCCAGCAACATTTCGCGATAACGCGACTGGCGCAAGGCCACGGACTTCAGCTTGGCTGCAATCGGCAGCAACACCAGGTTGGCACTTGCCACGCCATAGATAGTCGCGACGAAGGCGACGGCGATGCCGCTGCCCAGTTGCGTCGGATCGGCCAGGTTACCCATGACATGGATCAGGCCCATCACCGCACCGATGATGCCGATGGTTGGCGCATAGCCGCCCATGCTTTCAAAGACTTTGGCCGCTTCAATGTCGCGAGCTTCCTGGGTGTAGAAATCCACTTCCAGAATGCTGCGAATCGCTTCCGGCTCGGCGCCGTCCACCAGCAGTTGCAGGCCCTTGCGCGAGTAGCTGTCAGGTTCGGCATCGGCCACCCCTTCCAGACCGAGCAAACCTTCCTTGCGGGCGGTCAGGCTCCAGTTGACGACGCGGTCGATGCCGCCGGCCAGGTCAACGCGAGGCGGAAACAGAATCCAGCCGATGATTTGCATGGCACGCTTGAAAGCGCTCATCGGCGATTGCAGCAACGCCGCGCCAATGGTCCCACCGAGGACGATCAGTGCCGCCGGGCCGTTGGCCAATGCGCCGAGGTGACCGCCTTCAAGGTAGTTGCCGCCAATGATGGCGACAAACGCCATGATGATCCCGATCAGGCTTAAAACATCCATCAGATACACGCCTCGACCAAGTGCCTGCCAATATCGTCCAGACCGTAGATCGCGTCGGCGAGGTCGGCTTTGACGATGGCCATCGGCATGCCGTAGATCACGCAGCTGGCTTCATCCTGAGCCCAGATCGCACTGCCGCCCTGCTTGAGCAGGCGCGCGCCTTCACGACCGTCGGCGCCCATGCCGGTCAGTACGACCGCCAGAACTTTGTCGCCGTAGGACTTGGCTGCCGAACCGAAGGTGATGTCCACGCACGGTTTGTAGTTCAGACGTTCGTCACCCGGCAGGATTTTCACCGCGCCACGGCCGTCGATCATCATTTGCTTGCCACCCGGCGCCAGCAGCGCCAGGCCCGGACGCAGGATGTCGCCATCCTCGGCTTCCTTGACGCTGATGCGGCAGAGCTTGTCCAGACGTTCGGCGAACGCCTTGGTGAAGGCGGCCGGCATGTGCTGGATCAACACGATCGGAGCCGGGAAGTTGGCCGGCAACTGGGTCAACACCCGCTGCAGGGCAACCGGACCGCCCGTGGACGTACCGATGGCCACCAGTTTGTAGGCTTTGCGTTTTGGCGCGGGCGACGACGGACCGGACGATGCAGGAGCGTGAGTACGCGCCGGAATCGGTGCCGCTGCCGGACGCGCAGGCGTGCTGCTGCCGTAACTGCTGACGCTCGAAGGCGCAGGCATCGGGGCTGGCGCGGCGACCGGGGCCGGTGCGCTGTAGGTGTTGGCGCGACGGTTACTGCGCGAGATGCTGAGAATCTTCTCGCACAGCAGTTGTTTGACCTTCTCCGGGTTGCGGGAGATGTCTTCGAAATTCTTCGGCAGGAAATCCACCGCTCCGGCGTCCAGCGCATCGAGGGTTACCCGGGCACCTTCATGGGTCAGCGAGGAGAACATCAATACCGGGGTCGGGCAGCGCTGCATGATATGCCGCACAGCCGTGATGCCATCCATCATCGGCATCTCGTAGTCCATGGTGATCACGTCTGGCTTGAGGGCCAGCGCCTGATCGATCGCCTCTTTTCCGTTGGTCGCCGTACCGACGACCTGGATATTCGGATCCGCTGAAAGAATTTCCGAGACGCGGCGGCGGAAAAACCCCGAATCGTCCACCACCAGGACTTTGACTGCCATAAACACTCCGTTAGACGGAGCGAGGCTCTGTCGCCCCGCTCCACCAGAATCAAATACGCCGTGCGGCGTAACGCTTGAGCATGCTCGGAACATCGAGAATCAGCGCAATGCGACCGTCACCGGTGATGGTGGCGCCCGACATGCCCGGGGTTCCCTGGAGCATTTTGCCCAATGGCTTGATGACCACTTCTTCCTGGCCCACCAGTTGATCGACGACGAAGCCGATCCGCTGAGTGCCCACCGAAAGGATCACCACATGGCCCTCGCGCTGCTCTTCGTGAGCGGCGGAGCTGACCAGCCAGCGCTTGAGGTAGAACAATGGCAGTGCCTTGTCCCGCACGATCACCACTTCCTGGCCGTCCACCACGTTGGTGCGCGACAGGTCGAGGTGGAAGATCTCGTTGACGTTCACCAGCGGGAACGCGAACGCCTGGTTGCCGAGCATGACCATCAGCGTCGGCATGATCGCCAGGGTCAACGGGACCTTGATGACGATCTTCGAGCCTTTGCCCTTGGTCGAGTAGATATTGATGGTGCCGTTGAGCTGGGCGATCTTGGTTTTCACCACGTCCATGCCCACGCCACGACCCGACACGTCGGAGATCTCGGTCTTGGTCGAGAAACCCGGGGCGAAGATCAGGTTGAAGCAATCGGACTCGCTGAGGCGGTCCGCTGCATCCTTGTCCATCAAGCCTTTCTTCACGGCAATGCCGCGCAGAACATCAGCGTCCATGCCTTTGCCGTCATCGGAGATGGACAGCAGGATGTGGTCGCCTTCCTGTTCGGCGGACAAAATCACTTTGCCGCTGCGTGGTTTGCCCATCGCTTCGCGTTCGGCCGGCTCTTCGATACCGTGGTCGACCGAGTTGCGCACCAAGTGGACCAGCGGGTCGGCCAGGGCCTCGACGAGGTTCTTGTCGAGGTCGGTTTCTTCGCCGACCAGCTCCAGGTTGATCTCTTTCTTGAGCTGGCGAGCCAGGTCGCGAACCAGACGCGGGAAGCGCCCGAAGACTTTCTTGATCGGTTGCATCCGGGTCTTCATGACCGCGGTTTGCAGATCAGCCGTGACCACATCGAGGTTCGACACGGCCTTGGACATGGCTTCGTCGCCGCTGTTGAGGCCCAGACGGACCAAGCGGTTACGCACCAGTACCAGTTCGCCGACCATGTTCATGATTTCGTCGAGACGCGCGGTATCAACCCGCACGGTGGTCTCGGCTTCACTGGCCGGTTTTTCCGGTGGCGGAGCAGACGGTGCGCGGGCCGGAGCCGGCGCTGCAGCGGCAGCTGGTTTCGGCGCTTCGGCTTTAGGCTCGGGTGCTTTGGCAACCGGTTTCGGCGCAGCCGCCTTGGCGGCTGGAGCAGCCACCGCAGTGCCTGTGCCGACTTCGGTGAACTTGCCTTTGCCATGCAATTCGTCGAGCAGCGATTCGAACTCGTGATCGGAGATCAGATCACCGCCGGCCGCTTTAGCGGTTGGCGTAGCCGGGGCCGGGACGGCGGCAATGGCCGACTCCAGCGCATCCACCGCAAAGTTGCCCTTGCCGTGCAGCTGATCGAGCAGTGCTTCGAATTCGTCGTCGGTGATGTCGGAGCTGTCGCCTGCCGCTTTCGGGGCAGCCGGTGGAGCGGGCGCTGCCACAGCGTCGACGGCGAACTGGCCTTTACCGTGCAGTTGATCGAGCAACGACTCGAACTCGGCATCGGTGATTTCGTCGCTGGCCGCCGAATCAGCGCCAGCCACTGGAGCAACGGCCGGTGCTTCGGCTTGAGCCTTGACGGCGTTCAGCGAGTCCAGCAATTGTTCGAATTCGTTATCGGTAATGTCGCCCGACTCTTCAGCGGCAGGTGCTTCGACCACTTCAGCAACCGGTGCGGCTTCATCAGCCGTTTGCGGCTCGGCCAGACGGGCCAGTGCCGCGAGCAATTCAGGCGTGGCAGCCGTGATCGGGCTGCGTTCGCGCACTTCGGTGAACATGCCGTTCACCGCGTCCAGCGCTTCGAGAACCACGTCCATCAGTTCCGAGTCGACGCGACGTTCACCCTTGCGCAGGATGTCGAAGACGTTCTCGGCGATGTGACAGCACTCCACCAACTCGTTGAGCTGGAGGAAGCCGGCGCCCCCTTTTACAGTGTGAAAACCGCGAAAAATTGCATTGAGCAAATCCGCATCATCCGGTCGGCTTTCAAGCTCGACCAGCTGTTCGGACAGTTGCTCTAGAATCTCGCCGGCCTCAACCAGGAAATCCTGAAGGATCTCTTCATCGGCGCCGAAGCTCATTAAGGGGGTGCTCCTGAGGTCTAAAAACCTAAAAAACCTAAAATGCTAAAACTCTAAAATCCTAGGCTGGATAACAAATCGTCCACATCGTCCTGACCGGACACAACGTCTTCTCTTTTATCGGCATGAATCTGCGGACCTTCACCCTGAGAGAGATGTTTTTGCGGATCTTTTTCAGCGAGCATCGCATCACGGTCATGTTCGATACCCGCAAAGCGGTCTACCTGACTGGCCATGAGTACAAGTTTGAGCAAGTTGCTTTCAACTTCGGTGACCAGTTGGGTCACGCGCTTGATCACCTGACCGGTGAGGTCCTGGTAATCCTGGGCCAGCAGAATGTCATTGAGGTTGCTCGACACCGTGCGATTGTCTTCGCTGCTGCGCGTCAGGAAACCGTCGACGCGCCGGGCCAGTTCACGGAACTCTTCAGCCCCGACTTCGCGGCGCATGAACCGACCCCAATCCGTGCTCAACGCCTGGGCTTCTTCGCTCAGGCTGTTGACCAGCGGCGTGGCGTTCTCCACCAGGTCCATGGTGCGGTTGGCGGCGGCCTCGGTCAGCTTGACCACATACCCCAGACGCTCGGTGGCGTCCGTGATCTGGGACACTTCCTCGGCTTGCGGCATGTTCGGGTCAATCTGGAAATTGACGATCGCGCTATGCAGCTCACGAGTGAGCTTGCCCACTTCCTGATACAGGCCGCGGTCACGGGTCTGATTGAGCTCATGGATAAGTTGCACAGCGTCGCCGAACCTGCCTTTTTCAAGGCTTTCGACCAGTTCGACCGCGTGTTTTTTCAGGGTCGATTCAAAATCGCCCAGTGAAGATTCTTTATGCTCCATAGCTCCCCCGTGGCGCAGTGGATCAACCGATGCGTTCGAAAATCTTCTCGATTTTTTCTTTCAACGCCTGGGCCGTGAAGGGTTTGACCACATAGCCGTTAACACCGGCCTGGGCCGCTTCTATGATCTGCTCGCGCTTGGCTTCGGCAGTCACCATCAACACCGGCAGATGCTTGAGTTTTTCATCGGCGCGCACATGGCGCAGCAGATCGATACCGGTCATGCCAGGCATGTTCCAGTCCGTTACCAGAAAGTCGATGCTCCCGCTGTTGAGAACCGGAATGGCGGTAGTGCCATCGTCGGCCTCGACCGTGTTGGTGAACCCAAGGTCACGCAACAGGTTTTTTATGATCCGCCGCATCGTTGAGAAGTCATCAACGATGAGGATTTTCATGTTCTTGTCCAATTCGACCTCCAAGCAGTCTTAAACGCGCCCAGCACCTGGACGCGCCATTTCAATCAATCCGGCAATGCATTCGATGACTGTCTGGAGCACAACAGATCGCGACCGGTGCAGTTCAACACCACACCGGCCTCGTTCGCAGTGTCCCCACACTGCCTTCAGCGCGCTCGCCACTCCCCCAAACGCCCCCGCAAACGGGCCGCGCACTGGCTGTGTAACTGGCTGACCCGCGATTCGCTGACACCCAGGACCTCACCGATTTCCTTGAGGTTCAGCTCTTCGTCGTAGTACAGCGCCAACACCAGTCGCTCACGCTCCGGCAAATTGGCAATCGCGTCCGCCAGCGCTGCCTGGAAGCGTTCATCTTCCAGATCGCGTGACGGCTCGAGATGAGCACTCGCGCCATCCTCGTGCAGCCCTTCGTGTTCGCCGTCCTGCAACAGATCGTCGAAACTGAATAACCGGCTGCCCAGGGTGTCGTTCAAAATCCCGTAATAATCGTCGAGACTCAATTGGAGTTCGGCCGCAACCTCATGATCTTTAGCGTCACGACCGGTTTTAGCTTCAATCGAGCGAATTGCGTCGCTGACCATACGGGTATTGCGGTGAACCGAACGTGGCGCCCAGTCCCCCTTGCGTACTTCATCGAGCATCGCGCCGCGGATTCGAATGCCCGCGTACGTCTCGAAACTCGCGCCTTTGCTGGCGTCATATTTGGTCGATACTTCAAGCAGGCCGATCATCCCGGCCTGGATCAGGTCTTCAACCTGAACACTGGCCGGCAGACGGGCCAGCAAGTGGTAAGCAATGCGTTTGACCAGTGGCGCGTAACGCTCGATCAGCTCGTACTGCGCGTCACGTGCCGACTTCTTGTAGAGGTTGTAGCCACTGGCTGTCATAGGACGGGTCCTGCGGTCTGTTGCACGAGGCGCTCGACGAAAAACTCCAGGTGCCCACGCGGGTTGGCAGGCAATGGCCAGGTGTCGACCTTCTGCGCGATCGCCTTGAACGCCAGGGCGCACTTGGAACGCGGGAACGCTTCGTAGACTGCACGCTGCTTCTGCACGGCCTTGCGCACGCTTTCGTCGTATGGCACCGCGCCGACGTATTGTAAGGCGACGTCGAGGAAGCGGTCCGTGACCTTGGTCAACTTGGCGAAAAGGTTGCGACCTTCCTGCGGGCTCTGGGCCATGTTGGCCAGGACGCGGAAGCGGTTCATGCCGTAATCGCGGTTCAGCAGTTTGATCAGCGCGTAGGCATCCGTGATCGAGGTCGGTTCGTCGCACACCACCAGCAAGACTTCTTGCGCTGCGCGAACGAAACTGACTACCGAGTCACCAATACCCGCAGCGGTGTCGATCACCAATACGTCAAGGTTGTCGCCGATATCGCTGAAAGCCTGGATCAGGCCGGCGTGTTGAGCCGGGCTCAGATGAACCATGCTCTGCGTGCCGGACGCGGCCGGGACGATGCGAATACCGCCGGGGCCCTGCAACAGAACGTCGCGCAGCTCACAGCGGCCTTCGATCACGTCGGCCAGGGTACGTTTGGGTGTCAGCCCCAACAGGACGTCGACGTTCGCCAGCCCCAGATCGGCGTCCAGCAGCATGACGCGCCGGCCGAGTTCAGCTAGAGCCAGGGACAAGTTCACTGACACGTTAGTCTTCCCGACGCCACCTTTGCCGCCGGTCACCGCGATCACCTGTACGGGATGCATGCTGCCCATGTTATTTCTTTACCTTGTCTTGCATAGACGGAGGCCACATTACTGGCTGCGCGTTCATAAACTGAACAATGCATGGCAGACCATCGATGTAGGTACAAAAACTGTTCATTAGTACCTCAGCCAACCTGCTTGGTCGGGCTGTGGTAAATATCAGCGAACATGTCAGCCATGGCTTCTTCGCTGGGTTCTTCTTGCATTTGCACGCTTACGGCACGACTGACCAACTGATGACGACGCGGCAGATGCAAATCATCCGGAATCCGCGGGCCATCGGTCAGGTAGGCCACCGGCAATTCATGACTGATCGCCAGGCTTAATACCTCACCCAGGCTTGCCGTTTCATCCAGTTTAGTCAGGATGCAGCCAGCGAGCCCGCAGCGCTTGTAACTGTGATAAGCGGCTGTTAGAACCTGTTTCTGGCTGGTGGTTGCCAAGACCAGATAATTTTTTGACTTGATGCCACGTCCGGCCAGGCTTTCGAGCTGCATGCGCAGTGCCGGATCGCTGGCCTGAAGACCCGCGGTATCAATCAGCACCACGCGTTTGCGCAGCAAGGGATCCAGCGCCTGCACCAGCGATTGCCCCGGATCGACGTGCGTTACCGACACGTTGAGGATCCGGCCCAGGGTCTTGAGTTGCTCCTGGGCACCAATACGGTAGCTGTCCATGCTCACCAGCGCGATGTTTTGCGCGCCATACTTTAGAACGTAGCGGGCCGCGAGCTTGGCCAGGGTGGTGGTCTTGCCCATACCGGCAGGGCCGACCATGGCAATCACGCCGCCCTCTTCCAGCGGCTCGACTTCCGGAGTGGCGATCATCCGCGCCAGGTGCGCCAGCAACATGCGCCACGCCTGACGGGGTTCTTCAATGTCGGTAATCATCGCCAGCAAGTCGCGGGACAACGGGCCGGACAGGCCGATGCGTTGCAGGCGACGCCAGAGGTTGGCCTGGGCCGGACGGCTGCCTTGCAGCTGATTCCAGGCCAGCGAACCGAGTTGCACTTCCATCAGTTCGCGCAGGCTGTTGAGTTCGAAACGCATCGAGTCGAACGCACGTGGGTCCACGCCGCCAGCGGCAGGTGCCGGGGTTGGAGCGGAGCGACGAGGTTCAGCGTAGGTCGGCTCGATCAGCGGTTCGGCGGCGGTCAATGGCAGGCCGGCGAACAACTGGCGATTGGTGGTCTTGTCGCCTTCGGTTTCGCCTTCGCCACGCAAGCTCAATTCGGCCTGGGCGGTGACGATCCGCGACTGGGTCTTGCGCAGCTCATCCTCGAGTTCCATGTTCGGAACACGCGGGGCCAGCGCCGACAATTTGTAATCCAGGGCAGCCGTCAGCTCGACACCACCGGCGATCCGGCGATTGCCAATGATGGCGGCATCAGCGCCCAGCTCATCACGAACCAGTTTCATGGCCTGACGCATATCGGCGGCGAAAAAACGCTTAACTTGCATAAACCACTACCTCAGCCGTTGGGCCCTACTGTCGCAACGATGGTCACTTGCTTGTTGTCAGGAATTTCCTGGTAAGCCAACACATGCAAACCCGGGACTGCCAGTCGGCCGAATCGCGAAAGCATCGCGCGAACCGGACCGGCCACCAGCAGTATCACCGGTTGACCTTGCATTTCCTGACGCTGCGCCGCATCGATCAACGAGCGTTGCAGTTTCTCAGCCATGCTTGGCTCCAGCAGAACGCCCTCTTCCGAGCCTTGTCCTGCCTTCTGAAGACTATTGAGCAATATCTGTTCCAACCTTGGCTCCAGAGTGATAACTGGTAGCTCGGAGTCAGTCCCTACAATGCTTTGGACGATTGCGCGGGATACGCCGACGCGCACCGCGGCCACCAGAGCGGCAGTATCTTGACTCTTGGCGGCATTGTTGGCGATGGCCTCGGCGATGCTGCGAATGTCCCGCACTGGCACCTGTTCAGCCAACAAAGCCTGCAACACCTTGAGCAGTTGCGACAGTGACACCACGCCCGGCACCAGCTCTTCAGCCAGCTTCGGTGAGCTTTTGGCCAGCAATTGCATGAGTTGCTGGACTTCTTCGTGACCGATCAGTTCGCTGGAGTGTTTGTACAGAATCTGGTTCAAGTGGGTGGCCACGACTGTACTGGCATCGACCACGGTGTAACCCAGCGATTGCGCCTGGGCACGCTGGCTGATTTCGATCCAGACCGCCTCCAGGCCAAAAGCCGGATCTTTGGCGGTTATGCCGTTGAGCGTACCGTAGACCTGCCCCGGGTTGATCGCCAGTTCGCGATCCGGGTAAATCTCGGCTTCAGCCAGGATCACGCCCATCAACGTGAGGCGATAGGCACTCGGCGCCAGGTCGAGGTTGTCACGGATATGCACAGTCGGCATCAGGAAGCCCAGGTCCTGAGAAAGCTTCTTGCGCACGCCCTTGATCCGCGCCAGCAACTGACCGCCCTGGTTGCGATCCACCAGCGGAATCAGGCGATAGCCGACTTCCAGGCCAATCATGTCGATTGGCGTCACGTCATCCCAGCCAAGCTCCTTGGTTTCCATGGCACGGGCCGGCGATGGCAGCAGCTCTTGCTGACGCTTGACCTCTTGCAGGGCCTGAACCTTGACCACGTTCTGCTTCTTCCAGAACAGGTACGCACCACCGGCCGCCAACGCGGCCATGCTCAGAAAGGAGAAGTGCGGCATGCCGGGCACCAGGCCCATCACCGCCATCAAACCTGCCGCCACGGCCAACGCTTTTGGCGAGGCGAACATCTGGCGATTGATCTGCTTGCCCATGTCTTCCGAACCGGAAGCACGGGTCACCATGATCGCCGCCGCTGTCGATAACAGCAGTGATGGCAATTGCGCCACCAAACCGTCACCGATGGTCAGCAAGGCGTATACCCTGCCGGCGTCGCCGAAGGTCATGCCGTGCTGGAAGATACCGACCGCCATGCCGCCGATCAGGTTGATGAACAGGATCAGCAGACCGGCAATGGCGTCACCGCGCACGAATTTGCTGGCGCCGTCCATGGAACCGTAGAACTCGGCTTCCTGGGCCACTTCCATCCGGCGCAGTTTGGCCTGGTTCTGGTCGATCAGGCCGGCGTTCAAATCGGCGTCGATCGCCATTTGTTTGCCAGGCATCGCATCGAGGGTGAAACGCGCGCTCACCTCGGAAATCCGCCCGGCACCCTTGGTCACCACGACGAAGTTGATGATCATCAAAATCGCGAAGACCACGATACCGACCACGTAGTTACCGCCGATCACCACCTCACCGAAGGCCTGGATCACCTTGCCGGCTGAGGCGTGCCCGTCCTGACCGTGGAGCATCACCACCCGCGTGGAGGCCACGTTCAACGCAAGCCGCAGTAGCGTCGCCACCAATAGAATGGTCGGAAACACCGCGAAATCCAGCGGTCGCAAGGCATAGACGCAGACCAGCAACACCACGATCGACAAGGCAATGTTGAAGGTGAAGAACACGTCCAGCAGGAACGGTGGGATCGGCAACATCATCATTGCCAGCATGACCAGCAGCAACAACGGCACACCCAGATTGCCCCGACTCAAGTCGGCAACGTTTGTGCGGGCAGTGTTGAGTAACTGAGAGCGATCCACCGGTTTTCCCCGTTCCTTAAAGCAAACTTTTGACGCCCAAAGCAGGCGCAGGGCGGCTACTGCAAGAAACCTTCCAACTTTTGCAGAGGTTTGGGATAGAGGTGTGTCAGGGGGGGTGTGTATTGCCTGGTCTGACGCCATCACGAGCAAGGTCGGCTCCACGAGGGGACCGTGACCGGACTCCGGTATTGTGGCCGTCGCCTATCAACGTGGGAGCCGAGATTGCTTGCGATGAGGTCGTTATCTTCGACGCGGACGCCAGAGACAAAAGGACCCGTTGAATCATGACGCCGTCAGAATCAGCTCAGGTGCAATATCGTCGAAACTGAGATTTTTACCGATCATGTACTTTGTTCCTCGGCGCACAATCTGGTCTTCCACTTCCACCAGAGCCTCTTGTGCATACCCTAGGGACGCTACAACACCCAGCGAATGCTCTTCTTTTCCGCCGCTCGACGGATGAGAGTGATTTGGAACGTTATGCCCCAGTATCAAATAGAGCTCCCACCCAAACCAAATAACCGGCAAATCACTTATCTGAATCTGTCGCTTAGCCCGCAGCCGAAAATCGCTACGTGCCGTTATCTCAAACTGCCCATCGACAACCTTGAACACAGGCTTGTGGTATCGCACCCATAAAGCTCCCTCGCCCCAGACATGATCATAGTAATCAGGGTGAGAAAAGACGTTGAACAAAGCCTCTGTGCTATGGATATTGCCTGCGGAACCATCAAAATAATTGTGTCTATTGTGATAGGCCAAACCATTCAGCATGGGCCGGATGGCGTTTTCCGAATCGTTGAGATAACCGGGAATAAATGTATCCGCTGCGTGCACAAAGTGCGTGAAGTCAAACGGTAGCCTGAAAGTGATCGTGTAGCTGATCATATGGCCAACTTCTTCGTAATGCTCCTTCAGGACGCCAGACTTATACTCCAACTCCATTCCTTGGAGCTTCCGATATTCATAATCTTCCTCTGCCATAACGATTGCCCCTGAGCTTCGTATAAATGCCTGCCAGTTTGTTACTGAGGAGGCCATAACACGAACATTGAACGGGAGGATTCCCGAACTCATGACATCGTTTAAGTGGAAACCTGTCTACTGTCAGAACTAACAGGTACGGCGGGTTTTCGGACAAACGGAAGATCAAAGATCCAAGCCTACGGCAGCTCCCGCTCTCGCAGGCTTTGTACCGTTATCAAGAATCGCGCCGCAAATCCGGCGGAATCGGCAAATCATCCTTAAGCGGATCCGGGCGCTTGGCCTTGCCCGCGCGGTACTGGCGGATCTGGTAGACGTAGGCCAATACCTGAGCGACCGCCAGATACAACCCACCGGGGATTTCCTGCTCCAGTTCCGTGGAGTAATAGATCGAACGCGCCAGAGCCGGCGATTCGAGCAGCAGCACATTGTTGGCCACGGCGATTTCACGAATCTTAAAGGCCAGGAAGTCACTGCCCTTGGCCAGCAACACGGGCGCGCTGCCTTTATCGGGATCGTACTTGAGGGCGACGGCATAGTGAGTCGGGTTGGTAATGACCACGTCGGCCTCGGGGATGGCCGCCATCATTCGGCGCTGGGACATCTCGCGCTGCAACTGGCGAATGCGCTGCTTGACCTCCGGCCGCCCTTCCTGATCCTTGTGCTCGTCGCGCACTTCCTGCTTGGTCATCAGCAGTTTCTTGTGGCTTTCCCATAGCTGTACCGGCACGTCGACGGCGGCGATGATGATCAGCCCGCAAGCCATCCACAAGGTACTCCAGCCCACCACTTGCAGGCTGTGAATGATCGCCATGTCCAGCGGCTCATGAGCGATGCGCAGCAGGTCATCGATGTCCGAGGACAACACCGCCAGCGCCACGAACAGCACGATGAAAAACTTCGCCAAGGCCTTGAGCAGTTCGACCAGTGCCTTGGTCGAGAACATCCGCTTGAGCCCCGCGCCGGGGTTCATGCGACTGAATTTCGGCGCCATCGAGCTTGCTGCGAACAGCCAGCCGCCGAGAGAAATCGGGCCGATCACCGCGGCCAGCAGCAAGGTGATCATCACTGGCTGGATCGACAGCAGGGCGATCTGCCCCGAATGCAGGAGAAAGATGCCCATGTTGCGCTGATCCAGAATCACTTCCCGCGAGAGCGTGAAGTTCATCCGCATCAACTCCATCAGGTCCTGCGCCAACGCCCCGCCGAAAATCAGCAGCGCACCGGCACCGGCAAGCATGATCGCCAGGGTGCTGAGCTCCTTGGAGCGCGCCACCTCGCCCTTGTCCCGGGAGTCCTTTTTACGTTTATCCGTGGGGTCTTCTGTTTTGTCCTGACCGCTTTCGCTCTCAGCCATGACTCAGCGCGCCCGTGCCAGTTCGCGTAAAAACTGCAGGGCCTCGGAGGCCAGCGGTTGATACTGATTGAGGATGTCCGCCAGACCGACCCAGAAGATGAACAGCCCAAGCACCAGGGTCAGCGGGAAGCCGATGGAAAAGATGTTCAACTGCGGCGCGGCCCGGGTCATCACACCGAACGCAATGTTGACCACCAGCAGCGCCGTGACTGCCGGCAGTACCAGCAACAACGCAGCACCGAGAACCCAGCCAAGCTTGCCGGCCATCTCCCAGTAATGATTGACCATCAAGCCACTGCCGACCGGCATGGTGGTAAAGCTTTCCGTGAGGACTTCGAAGACCACCAGATGACCGTTCATGGACAGGAACAACAGCGTCACCAGCATGGTGAAGAACTGCCCGATCACCGCCACCGAGACACCGTTGGTAGGGTCGACCATCGACGCGAAACCCATGCCCATCTGAATGGAGACGATCTGCCCCGCCACCACGAACGCCTGGAAGAACAACTGCAAGGAAAAACCCAGCACCGCACCGATGAGAATCTGCTCGGCAATCAGCAGCAGCGCACTCAAATCCAGCGCATTGATCGGCGGCATCGGCGGCAGGCCCGGCGCAATCACCAGGGTGATCGCCAGGGCGAAGTACAGGCGCACGCGCGTGGGCACCAAGGACGTTCCGAACACCGGCATGACCATCAGCAATGCGCCGATGCGAAACAGCGGCAACATGAACGTCGCGACCCAGGTACTGATCTGGGTATCGGTCAGTTGCAGCAGCGACTGCATGGTTTAGCCGATGACCTGAGGAATGCTGCCGTACAGCTGCAGGATGTATTCCATGAACGTCTGCACCATCCACGGGCCGGCGACGATCAGCGTCACCAGCATGACCAGCAGGCGCGGCAGGAAGCTCAGGGTCTGTTCGTTGATCTGCGTGGCGGCCTGGAACATCGCCACTAGCAGACCCACCAGCAGACTCGGAATCACCAGCACGGCGACCATCATGGTGGTCAGCCACAGCGCTTCGCGGAAGATGTCTACCGCTACTTCCGGCGTCATGGCGACACACCGCCGAAGCTGCTCGCCAGGGTGCCGATGATCAACGCCCAGCCATCCACCAGTACGAACAGCATGATCTTGAACGGCAGGGAAATGATCAGCGGCGAGAGCATCATCATCCCCATGGCCATCAGCACACTGGCCACGACCAGGTCGATGATCAGGAACGGAATGAAGATCATGAAGCCGATCTGGAACGCGGTTTTAAGCTCCGACGTCACGAAGGCCGGCACCAGAATGGTCAGCGGAGCCTGATCCGGCGAGGCAATGTCGGTGCGCTTGGAAAGGCGCATGAACAGCTCGAGATCGCTGCTGCGCGTTTGCGCCAGCATGAAGTCCTTGATCGGCACCTGGGCCTTGGCCACGGCATCCTGAGCGGTGAGTTTCTCCGCAAGATACGGCTGCAAGGCGTCCTGATTCACCCGGTCAAACACTGGCGCCATGATGAACAGCGTCAGGAACAGCGCCATGCCAGTGAGGATCTGGTTCGACGGCGTCTGCTGCAGGCCCAGGGCCTGGCGCAGGATCGAGAAGACGATGATGATCCGGGTGAAGCTGGTCATCAGCATGACGAACGCCGGGATGAAACTCAGCGCGGTCATGATCAGCAGGATTTGCAGGCTGACCGAGTATTCCTGAGCGCCGGCGGCGTTGGTGCCCAGGGTAATCGCCGGGATCGACAACGGATCGGCGGCGAACACCAGCGGCGCGGCCAGCATCAGGGCCAGCGTCAAGACGATGCGTAACGCACCCATTACTTCTTATCCTTCTGATCCTTGCCGAGTATCTTCAACAGATGCTGGGCAAACTCCGGAGTCGCTTTATCGGCAGTGGTCGGCACTTCAATCGGCTCTTTAAGCACATGCAGCGCAGTGATCGTGCCGGGACTCAGACCCAGCAGGATCTGCTCGTTGCCGACCTGCACCAGCATCAAACGGTCGCGAGGGCCCAAGGCACGGGAACCGACAATCTCGATCACCTGCCCTTTGCCGGCGGGTCCGGCCTGCTGGACCCGGCGCAACAGCCAGGCGAGGAAGAAGATCAACCCCAACACCAGCAGCAAGCCGAACACCAACTGCGTCAATTGCCCGGCCACACCGCTACCGACCGCCGGCGCAGCAGCGGCCGTTGCCGCCGTGACCACAGGTTCGGCTGCCAGAACACTGAACGGCAACGCAAGCAGAAGTCCCAGAACCTTTTTCACTTAGCGCAGCTTCTTGATACGTTCGCTTGGGCTGATCACGTCGGTCAGGCGGATGCCGAACTTCTCGTTGACCACGACCACTTCACCGTGGGCGATCAGGGTACCGTTGACCAGCACATCCAGCGGCTCACCGGCCAGGCGATCCAGCTCGATCACCGAACCCTGGTTGAGTTGCAGCAGGTTACGGATGTTGATGTCGGTGCTGCCCACTTCCATGGAAATCGACACCGGGATGTCGAGGATCACGTCGAGGTTCGGACCGTCGAGAGTGACCGGATCGTGGTTCTTCGGCACGCTGCCGAACTCTTCCATCGGCAGACGGTTGGACGGCGAGCTGGCGGCGTCGGCAGCCAGCAAGGCATCGATATCGTCCTGGCCGGCATCACCGGTTTCTTCCAGGGCGGCAGCCCATTCGTCAGCCAGTGCCTGGTCGTCCTGGGCGTTCATATCGTCGTTCATCATTTGTCCTCGGCGGGCAACTGCTCAATCAAGAGCAGCCAATTAATAGGGGGTTGGAGCGCCGATCAGCGGCGCTCGATCGGCTCGATAACCTGCAACGCGAGGTTGCCTTTGTGCGAGCCCATCTTGACCTTGAAGGCCGGCACGCCGTTGGCGCGCATGATCATTTCTTCCGGCATCTCGACCGGGATCACGTCCCCCGGCTGCATGTGCAGGATGTCGCGCAAGCGCAACTGGCGACGGGCAACCGTGGCACCGATCGGCACGTCGACATCGAGCACGTCCTGGCGCAGGGCGTTGACCCAACGCTCGTCCTGATCGTCCAGGTCCGACTGGAAGCCGGCGTCGAGCATTTCGCGCACCGGCTCGATCATCGAGTACGGCATGGTCACGTGCAGGTCGCCGCCACCGCCATCGAGTTCGATATGGAAGGTGGACACGACAACCGCTTCGCTCGGGCCGACGATGTTGGCCATGGCCGGGTTCACTTCCGAGTTGATGTACTCGAAGTTCACTTCCATGATCGCCTGCCAGGCTTCCTTCAAATCGACGAAGGCCTGCTCCAGCACCATGCGCACGACGCGCAGTTCGGTAGGGGTGAATTCACGCCCCTCGATCTTGGCGTGACGGCCGTCGCCGCCGAAGAAGTTGTCCACCAGCTTGAACACCAGTTTGGCGTCGAGGATGAACAGCGCGGTGCCGCGCAACGGCTTGATCTTGACCAGGTTGAGGCTGGTCGGCACGTACAACGAGTGCACGTATTCGCCGAACTTCATCACCTGCACACCACCGACGGCAACGTCCGCCGAGCGGCGCAGCATGTTGAACATGCTGATGCGGGTGTAGCGGGCGAAACGCTCGTTGATCATCTCCAGGGTCGGCATGCGTCCGCGGACGATGCGATCCTGGCTGGTCAGGTCGTAGCTTTTGACGCTGCCGGGTTCAGCAGCGTTATCGGTCTGTACCAGACCATCGTCGACGCCATGCAACAGCGCATCGATCTCATCCTGGGACAGCAGGTCCTGCACGGCCATGTCGTGTTCCTACTGCAGTACGAAATTAGTAAAAAGCAGCTGTTCGATAACCACTTTGCCGAGTTCTTTCTGCGCCACTTCCTGGACGCTGGCCGTGGCCTTCTGACGCAACATCTCCTGGCCGACCGGGGTCGCAAGCGTGGCAAAATCCTGGCCGGAGAACAGCATGACCAGGTTATTGCGGATGACCGGCATGTGCACTTTGAGCGCCTCCAGATCAGCCTGATTGCGACCTTGCATGGTGATGCTCACCTGCATGTAGCGCTGGCGACCGCTCACGTTGTAGTTGGCCACGAAGGCCGGGGCCATGGGCTCAAAAATCGCTGGCTGCTTGCCGACCACTGCGGATTCCGCGGCGGCAGGCTTGCTCTGGGCGCTGTGCATGAAGAACCAGGTTGCCCCCACGGACATGCCGATCGCCAGCAGCAGGGCCACCACGATCACAATGATCAGCTTGATCTTGCCTTTGGTTGCGGGGTCTTTTACTACTGCGTCGCTCTTCGCCATGCCAATAATCCGTCACTATTCGGGTTTTCACAGTCGCACGGCAAGGCAAGAGCAAGTGTTATGCCAGAAGTGTAGGGAGGGGTTTAGTCGGAGCGCTACAAACCAATGTGGGAGTGAGCCTGCTCGCGATGAGGGCGTAGCATTCAACATCTGTGTTGACTGTTACGCCGCTTTCGAGAGCAGGCTCGCTCCTACAGGGGGGTGTTGTGTTTAATCAGGCGTAGTAGTCGACGGCGCTGGAGCCGATCACGCTGGTCGCGTTGGCTGCCACTTCGGCGACGGTTGGCGCGACCTCTTCATCCATGGCATCCAGACGACCACCATTAGCGCTGGTCCGACCGTCCTGCCCCTGCTGAGCCTGATCCTGGCCCTGACCTTGGCCCTGCCAGCCACGAGACTGGTCGGACACGTTGACGTCGACCTGGCCCATGCCCTGCTGCGTGAACATGTCACGCAGACGATGTATCTGGCTGTCCAGCGCTTCGCGAACGCTTGGATGGGCGCTCATGAAGGTGACCTGGGTCTGCTGGTCCGGAACCATGTTCACGCGGATATCGAGACGCCCCAGCTCAGCCGGTTGCAACTGGATGTCGGCCGCCTTGAGGTTGGCGCTGGAGAGGTACATCACGCGGTTAACCACTTCCTCGGTCCAGCCACTCTGATGCATGGCGATCGGCTGGTTCACCGGCAAGGCATTGGCGGTTTTCGGGGTGGCCGCCTGGGTCAGTGCTGCCAGACGGTTGGCGAAGTCATCGACACGGGTATCACTGCTGGCGGACGTCAAATCCTTGAGGCCGCCATCGATCAGACCGCTGAAGGCTTTCTCGCCGCCCTGGCTGGTGCTGTCCTTGTCGGCTTGCACGTCGAGCATGCTGGCCATACCGGCGGCAAAGTTCTGCGCCGTCGTCAGCTCACCGTCAGCCTGGTTTTGGGCAGACGTGGCTTTTGGCTGGGACTGGCTGCTGGCAGATACGTGACCGCTCTGCTCCATGGCCATGCGCACGGCTGGCAGTGCGTCGAGCGGATCAGCTTCGGGGTCGAAATCGCTATCGGTGGTGGCCGCCGCTTGCGCGGTCGCGGCCACGACGACGGCGGCGGTAACCGGTGCTTCAACCTGTGGCGCTGCACTCGCGACAACCGGCGCAGTGGTTTGCACCACCGGCACGGTCACCAACGGCTGCACTGCCTGCATCAACGCAGGATCAAGGGCCGGGTCGAGACTCGGATCACCAGGCGCCACATCGGCCACCGGCGTTTCGGCGGTCTCGGGCTTATCGTCGGCGCTGGCAGTGGCGTCGTCAGCCGGCGCCGGTTTATCGGCGGGCAAGGAATTGCCGCTATCGGCAACCGCCGGTTCCGCGGCGGCAGGCTTTTCACTGCTGACATCCGGTTTGTCGGAGCTTTGCGGGGCATTGTCAGTAGCAGATTTAGCCGGTTTATCACCGACCACAGAAGGCTTGTTCTGGGCTTGATTGGCGTAAACATCAGCGAAGCTGGACGCCTTGTCCCCTGGCTCAGAGCCCAGCGCCGGGGTATTGGCGGGGGCGACTTGAGTCTTGGCCGTCGCGGCGACCTGAAGAAGCGAATTGGGGGTAACGGGCATAAAACGGTCTCCGCTGCACTGGAATCGTAGGTACAGTTGAGTGAGATGACTGCAAAGGTCGAGCCAGGTTGGCTCGACAGCTGCTAAAAGCGCCGGACGGTCGCTTTATTCAGTCGAAGAGCGCTGTCGTTCCGCTTCATACAGCGGTCGGACAATGGCAAATTCACCGTCGATTTCGCCAACAAGCGCTTCAATACCCGCAAGGCTTTTTTTCTTGGCGCGCTGCTCCAGCTCATTGCAAAGCTCAGCCAGGCGAATGGCGCCCATATTGCTGCTGCTGCCCTTGAAGCTATGGGCAGCGTTCATCAACTCGTCGCAATCTTCAGCCTTGCGCAGCAGAAGCAATCGCTCTTCGGAGTCGGCGATGAAGGTATCCAGCAACGTTGGATACTCATCCTCCATGACTTCCTGCAACGCGCTCAGCACGTCGCGGTCCAGATGTGTGTCCACTTGCTCACTCCTTGATCAAGAATGGGGGAATTATGCCAGAGCCTCCCAGAAAAACTCCACGCGAGCACTTCGACCATCGTCAGACCAGCTCGCGCTACGGCTCAACTGACGGATCAGACTGACGCCGCGTCCCGACAGACGGCCACCCTCGACGGGACGCTCCATCACCCGCGCCACATCAAAGCCCTTGCCACTGTCTTCGACCCGCACAGTCAGGCTGCCGCCCTTGCCGGTCGGCACGACCTGCAAATGCACCCGGACATAGCCGTCTTGCAAGGCCTCCAGCCGCTCACTGCGCGCTTGATAATAGCGTGCAAACCCCGAAGCATCACGTTTGAGGCTGGAATCCAGACCGAGCACGCCGTGCTCAAGGGCATTGGAATAAAGCTCTGCCAGCACGCTGTAGAGCGCGCCACTCTGAGCCCGCAGGCCGTGGACCTCAAGCAGCAATTGCAAAAGGTACGGCAGCGGATTGAAACGTTTGAGGGTCGCGGCACGAAATTCGAAACTTACCGACCAGTCCAGCGGACAGGACTGTCCGCTGTCGGAGTACACCGGCGCCGGCGGGATCAATTGCGCAGCCTCCAGCAGACTGACCTCGACCATGCTCACGTCATCGCGGGCTTCGCCACGGAAATCCCGTAGCGCCTGCTCGATTTCCTCGAACAGTGCGTCTGGCTGGCGATTGGCCGCAAACACCCGCTGCAACCGCTCCACGCCAAACAACTGCTCGTTGGCATCGCAGGTGTCGATGACCCCGTCGGACAGCAGGAATACCCGATCGCCGACGGCCATCGGAAACACTTCGGTGCGGTCATTGAAGGTTTGCGGGCTCAGCACACCCAGCGGCAAGTGCCGCGCCGGCAGCGGCGTACGTTCTCCGCTGGCGATGTTGTGCAAGTAACCATCCGGCATTCCGCCGTTCCAGACTTCCACCGACCGCCGCTGAAAGCTCAGGCACAGCAAGGTGGCGCAGCAGAACATGTCCACCGGCAGGATGCGTTTGAGCTTGGCATTCATCTCACGCAAGGTTTCCGCCAGCCCGTAGCCCTTGGCGGTCATGCCGTAGAAGACTTCCGCCAGGGGCATGGCGCCCACCGCGGCCGGCAAGCCATGACCGGTGAAATCCCCCAGCAGCACGTGCATGTCGCCAGCCGGGGTGAACGCCGCCAGCAACAGGTCGCCGTTGAACAGCGCATAAGGGGATTGCAGGTAGCGGATGTTCGGCGCACTCAGGCAGCCCGAATGCGCGACCTTGTCGAATACGGCCTTGGCCACCCGCTGCTCGTTGAGCAAGTAATCATGATGCCGGGCGATCAGGTCACGCTGCTGCAGCACCGTGGCCTGCAACCGGCGCAAGCGGTCCATGGCCTTGATCTTGGCGGCGAGAATTACCTGGTTGTAGGGCTTTGCCAGAAAATCGTCGCCACCGGCCTCCAGGCATCGGGCCAAGGCTTCGCTTTCGGTCAGCGAGGTCAGGAAGATGATCGGCACCAGGGTTTCCCCGGCCAACGCCTTGATCTGGCGTGCCGCCTCGAAACCGTCCATCACCGGCATCATGGCGTCCATCAGCACCAGGTGCGGCCGTTGCTCGCGAAACGCCTCGACCGCTTCGGCACCGTTAGCGGCTGTCAGCACCTGGTGACCCTGGCGACGGACGATGCTCGACAGCAGCATTCGATCGGCCGCGCTGTCTTCGGCGATGAGGATCGTCAGCGGTTCGACCGGCTGCATGGCGGTCATGCAACGTCGAAGATTTGTTCGAAGTTGGAGATGGCGAGTATCTTGCGCACATCGGCGTTGGCGTTGGTCAACGTGATTTCGGCATTCTCGCCGCCGGCGTGATCACGCAACAGCAGGAGCATGCCGAGCGCGGAACTGTCGAGGTAGGTGGCATCCTTCAAATCCACCTCGAACGAGTCCGGTTTTGGCTCAAGGTTTTCGTAGGATTCACGAAACTCCTGATGCTTGGCGAAATCGAATCGTCCCTTGATCGATATCGTCAGTTTTTGCCCATCCTGGGAGATTTCTGTAACGACTGACATTTTTAACGGCTTCCTTGTCATGGGGGAACGTACGTGTACAAGGTTTAGCACTTGGCGGAGATGGGGGCAAGGCGGGGAAAGTTGTACAGCCTGTGAAATCGCCTTCGCGGGCAAGTCGACTGACTCAATACGGATCATGCCGCGGCAATCGCTGGGACAACTCATCCAGCAGTTTCTGCTCGCGCTTGTCTTCCAGCTTCCGCGCCTCGTCCATGTAGCGCTGTACAAGTTTTCGCAGTCCTTCAACCCGGGCAAACGCCTGCTGCCAGGACTCGCGCGCCTTGTTCAGGTTGTTCTGGTGCCAGTTCAGGCTCTGACGCTGCTGATCGATGGCCGTGCCCAGTTGCGCAAGGAAGCCCTGATAGCCGAGCAACCACTGCCCGGAAACGCCCGAGCTGCCGCGCACAATCCATTGTTCCTGGTATTCGAGGCGGAAGTTTTCGAGGTCGGCGAGTTTGCTTTCCGCCACACGAACCTGACCCTGAAAGTGCCCGAGGCGCATGACCGCGGTTTTTTCGGCCTTTTCGGCCATTTCCACCACGGGTGCCAGGCGTGCCGCGCGGCTCTGGGCCATGGCCGGTTAGCCGCCCGCTGCCGGGGCGAAGATGGTGGCGAGATGGTGTTCACTGGCGCCCATGCCGATGTTGTCGTTCAAACCCTGACGCAGATAAGTGGTCATGGCCGGTTGCAGGGAAATCGCGATGTCGGTTTCTCGATCACCGCCCGGCACGTAGGCACCCACGCTGATCAAGTCGCGGCTCTGCTGATAACGCGACCAGTACTGCTTGAACATCTGCGCGCGCGCCATGTGCTCGGGGCTGACCACCGACGGCATGACCCGGCTGATGGAGGCTTCGATGTCGATGGCCGGGTAATGACCTTCTTCGGCCAGGCGCCGGGACAGCACGATGTGCCCGTCGAGCACGCCTCGCGCCGAGTCGGCGATCGGGTCCTGCTGGTCATCGCCTTCGGACAATACGGTGTAGAACGCGGTGATCGAACCGCCGCCCTTCTCGGCGTTACCGGCCCGCTCCACCAGTTTCGGCAACTTGGCGAACACCGACGGCGGATACCCCTTGGTCGCCGGCGGTTCGCCGATGGCCAGGGCGATTTCCCGCTGGGCCTGGGCGAAACGGGTCAGCGAATCCATCAGCAACAGGACATTCTTGCCCTTGTCGCGGAAATATTCGGCGATGCGCGTGCAGTACATGGCGGCGCGCAGACGCATCAGCGGCGCATCGTCCGCAGGCGAGGCGACGACCACGGAACGCTTGAGCCCTTCTTCACCGAGGATGTGCTCGATGAATTCTTTGACTTCACGACCCCGCTCCCCGATCAGCCCGACGACGATAATGTCGGCCTCGGTAAAGCGGGTCATCATGCCCAGCAGCACGGATTTACCGACGCCGGTACCGGCGAACAGCCCGAGCCGCTGGCCGCGACCGACCGTCAACAAACCGTTGATGGTGCGGATGCCCACGTCCAGCGGCTCGCTGATTGGTTCGCGCTTGAGCGGGTTGATGGTCGGGCCGTCCATTGGCACCCAGTCTTCGGCTTTCATGCCGCCCTTGCCGTCCAGCGCACGGCCGGCGCCGTCGAGCACCCGCCCGAGCATGCTCATGCCCATCGGCAAGCGGCCAGTGTCTGCCATAGGAACTACGCGGGCACCGGGCGCAATGCCGGCGACGCTGCCGACCGGCATCAGGAACACCTTGCTGCCGGAGAAGCCCATGACTTCGGCTTCGACCTGCACCGGGTGATAACTGTCGTCGTTAATGACCATGCAGCGGCTGCCCATGGCGGCGCGCAATCCTTCGGCTTCGAGGGTCAGGCCGACCATCCGCAGCAGGCGGCCTTCGAGGATCGGCGCCCCAGCCAGCGTGGTGACTTCGGCATAGCTACCGAGGCGCTTGGCGAAGCTGGTGCGATCAAGGCGCATCGGGTGCGTCCAGGGCCGGCTCGACCGCGGGCTTCTCGTCGACCGGCAGTTCCAGGCTCAAATCCGGCGCGGCCGGGTGCAAAGCCTGGTCATGCAACTGATCGAACAGCTTGGCCATGACCTGGGCAACGCGGGTTTCTACGGTGGCGTCGATGCGACTGTGTTCGGTCTCGACCCGGCAACCGCCGGGCAGCAGGGACTCGTCTTCGACGATGCGCCAGGTTTCTTCATGGCGCTCGCGCAGGGCTTTGACCTGTTCGAAATCCTGCGGATTGATGTACAGCCGCACATTGCCCACGCCCAACGGCAAAAGCTTGAGGGCTTCGCGCATGACGTGTTCGATTTGCGTCGAGTCGATGGCCAGCTCGCGCTGAATCACCTGTTTGGTGATGTGCTGCACGAGGTCGACCAGGGACTTTTCGATCTGGGTGTCCTGCTCGGCGATGGGCTCGAACAGGTTGGCCATCAGCTGTTCCAGGCCAGCGACCTTCGGCGCCAGAACGGCCTCGGCTTCCTGTCGGACCTTGAGCGTGGTGCTGTGGAAACCTTCTTTCTCGCCGATGGCGAAGCCTTCGTTGTAAGCCTCCTGACGGATGCTTTCGAGTTCTTCGAGGGTCAGTGGCTGGACTTCATCCAGCGGCACTTCTTCCATTTCCGGCGGTTCGGGCTCCGGCTCCGGCTCGGGTTCCGGTACAAAAGGATCGAAGCTGGGCAACGCCCAGACGTCGAAGCCGGCGACTGCCTTGCCTCGGATCAGGTCGGTCTGGGACTCATCATGTTTGGACGACATAGTGACCTTAGATCATCTCTTCGCCGCCCTTCCCGCCGAGAACGATTTCTCCGGCTTCGGCCATACGGCGGGCAATGGTGAGGATTTCTTTCTGCGCGGTTTCCACGTCGCTGACACGCACCGGGCCTTTGGCCTCGAGGTCGTCGCGCAACAGTTCGGCCGCTCGTTTGGACATGTTCTTGAAGATCTTTTCCTTGACGCCTTCGTCCGAACCCTTGAGGGCCAGTACCAGCACGTCGGAGGACACTTCGCGCAGCAACGCCTGGATTCCGCGGTCGTCGACATCGGACAGGTTGTTGAACACGAACATGAGGTCTTCGATCTGACCGGACAGGTCTTCGTCGACTTCGCGAATCGAGTCCATCAACTGACCTTCGATCGAGCTGTCGAGGAAGTTCATGATATCGGCCGCACGCTTGATACCACCCAGGGTGGTGCGCGAGGCATTCGAGTTGCCGGAGAACTGCTTCTCGAGAATCTGGTTGAGTTCTTTCAGGGCCGCCGGCTGCACGGTGTTCAGCGAGGAGACCCGCAGAATAATGTCCAGACGCACTTTGTGGTCGAAGTTGCCGAGCACTTCACCGGCCTGATCCGGGTCGAGGTACGCCACCACGATCGCCTGGATCTGCGGGTGCTCGTAACGGATCACGTCGGCGACGGCGCGCGGTTCCATCCACTTCAGGCTGTCGAGGCCGCTGGTGTTGCCGCCCAGCAGGATGCGATCGATCAGGCCGTTGGCCTTGTCTTCGCCCAGTGCCTGGGTGAGCATTTTACGCACGTAGTCATCGGAGCCGACGCCCAGGCTGGTCTGGTCGCCGACGATGTCGACGAACTCGCTCATGACCTGCTCGACCTGCTCGCGGTGCACATTGCCCATCTGGGCCATCGCCACACCCACACGCTGGACCTCTTTAGGCCCCATGTGGCGCAACACCTGGGCAGCATCGGTCGAACCCAGGGACAGCAGCAGAATCGCGGCTTTGTCGACCTTTGTCAGTTTGGCGGCAACGGCTCGGTTATCACTCATCTGCGTTAATCCACTCTTTCACGACCTGGGCCACGCGACCCGGATCTTCTGCCACCAGACTCTTGATTGCATTCAACTGTGCGTCATAGCCTTCGCTCGGGCTCGGCAGCAGGATGCTTTGCGGGCCACCGAGGCTGACGCGGTCGTTGGCCAGTTCGCCGTCCAGGCCGCCCATGCCACCGAGTTCCACGTCGCTGCCGATGCCGGCCAGCTGCTTGCCTTTGCCGCCACCGGTGATGTTGTTGAGCACCGGACGCAGCACACCGAACACCAGCACCAGGATGAACAAGACACCCAGCACTTGCTTGACGATGTCCCAGAACCACGGCTGGGAATAGAACGGAATATCAGCAATCACTTCACCGCGCTCGGCGGAGAACGGCATGTTGATCACGCTGACGCTGTCACCACGGCTGGCGTCGAAACCGACGGCGTCCTGCACCAGGCGAGTGAAGCGCGCCAATTCATCGGCGCTCCACGGCGCACGAGTGGTTTCGCCGTTGGCTGCGTTAACCTTGACTTGATCGTCCACCACTACCGACACCGACAGGCGATTCAAACGGCCCTGCTGTTGCTTGGTGTGGCTGATGGAACGGTCGAGTTCGAAGTTTTTGGTGGATTGTTGACGCTTGTCCGCCGGGTATGGCGCCAGCATCGGCTGACCGGTGGCCGGGTCCATGATTTGCTGACCGTTGGCATCGATCAACGGCTGGCCTGGCTGAACCATGCCGGCCGCCGCGGTGCTGCCACCGGTGGTTTGCGGCGCGGAGGCTGGCGATGGCGGCTGGTTGCTCAAGGCACCCGGCACACCTTGCGGGCCATTGCTGGCGGTGCGTTGCTCGTTGACCGACTGCTCGCTGCGCAACGCCGGTTGATCCGGGTTGAACTGCTCGGAGGTCGACTCGACGGCACTGAAGTCCACGTCAGCCGACACTTCGGCTTTATAGCGGTCGTTGCCCAGCACCGGTTGCAGGATGTTGTGTACGCGCTGGGTCAGCATGGTTTCCATGCGACGGCTGTAATCGAATTGCTTGCCGGCCATGGTCAGTTCGGAATTTTCCGCCTGATCCGACAGCAGGTTGCCCTTCTGGTCGACCACGGTGATCTGGGATTTGCTGAGCTCGGGAACGCTGGTCGCGACCAGGTTGATGATCGCCACCACCTGACCCGGTTCCAGCGAGCGGCCGGAATACAGTTCAACCAGAACCGAAGCGCTTGGCTTGCGTTCGTCACGCACGAACACCGAACTTTTCGGAATCGCCAGGTGCACGCGGGCACCCTTGACGTTGTTCAGGCTGGAAATGGTGCGAGCCAGTTCGCCTTCGAGGCCGCGACGATAACGGGTCGCTTCCATGAACTGACTGGTCCCCAGGCCCTGGTCCTTGTCGAGGATTTCAAAACCGATGTTGCCATCACTGGGAGTGACACCAGCGCCCGCCAGCTTTAGCCGCGCACGGGACAGATCATCGGCCTTGACCAGCAAGGCACCGGAGTTGGGTTCCACGTTGTAGGGAATATCGGCGGCGGCCAGGGTTTCCATGACCTGCTTGGCGTCCATACCGGCAAGGCTGCCGTACAGAGGCCGGTAGTCAGGCTGCTGAGACCACAGCACCACGGCAAAACCAATCGCCACGCTCGCAGCCAGGCCGACCAACAGGCCTACCTGACGCAACATGGTCATCTCGGAGAGGTTTTCCAGGAAGGACAATCCGAACAGCGGCGGTTTGCCGTCTATCGGAGTGGCCTTGGCCGGAACATTATCGGCGACTGCTTCTGCCATGACTCAATTCGTCCTTAAACCGGCATCTGCATGATGTCTTGGTATGCCTGAACCAGCTTGTTGCGCACTTGGGTCAACGCCTGAAAAGACACGCTGGCCTTCTGCGAGGAAATCATTACATCCGTCAGGTCGACACCACTTTTGCCAATCTCGAAGGCACTGGCCAACTGACTGGACGCCTGCTGAGTGTCGTTCACTTTATTGACGGCCTGACCGAGCATGTCGGAAAAGCTGCTGCCACCCAGTTCAGGGACTGCGGCAGTCGATTTAGGCGCAGACATGGCATCCATTTGCATGGAACGCATGTCCAGCATCAACCGATTAAATTCAATACCTTGGCTCATGGTCTACTCTCGTTGGCGACCCGCAATTTTTTGACACTCACTCGGCGGGTAGTGAGGTGTTAGCAACAAGGGTGCCAGCTCCGTGGCCACTCTGAACAAAAGCCCTTCCTTAGCCCTCATTCCAATCTTTCAAGCTGTAACGCAACCTGTAGCAGCTGCCGAGCAGCGCGAGGCTGCGTTCAGCTGCGAAGCAGTCGTGAAATCAGTCAACGCGGATTTTCTGTAAGACCGAGCGTTCAAACTTTACGACTGCTACGCAGCCGGACGCAGGCTTCGCCAGCTGCTACAAAAATCGAATCAAGTGGCGAACAGGTAGGCCTCCACATCCATTCCGGCGTCGCGCATCTGCGCCAGCTTGTAGCGCAAGGTGCGCGGGCTGATACCCAATCGCTCGGCGGCTTCTTTGCGACGGCCGCGTTCGGTGCGCAAGGTGTCGATGATCATCTGGAATTCACGGCGGCGCAGGTCATCACCCAAAGCGCCGGCCGATTCAGCCTCGACCTCCACGGCACGCGCCGGCGCCAAGGCCGGCAGCGGCGCACAGGCCACCGGCCCGGACAGGCAGAAATCCTGAGGCTGGATCAAACCACCCTGCTGCAAAATCAAGGCGCGCTGGATCGCGTTGTCCAGCTCACGCACGTTGCCCGGCCATGGATAACCGATCAGGCACGCCTGCGCCTCGGGCGACAGCTTCGCCGCGGCATGTTTCATTTTATTGACGTGTTTGGCCAACAGGCGCTCGGCCAGCGGCAGGATGTCGGCGGTGCGCTCGCGCAACGGACGCCAGGCCAGCGGAAACACCGACAACCGGTAGAAGAGGTCTTCACGAAACCGCCCCGCCGCCACTTCACCGGACAGATCACGGTTGGTGGTCGCCACGACCCGAATGTCCAGGGTGATCGGCTTGCGCGCGCCGACCCGTTCAACTTCGCGCTCCTGCAACACACGCAGCAACTTGGCCTGAAGCCCAAGAGGCATTTCAGAAATTTCGTCGAGCAGGATGGTTCCGCCATCGGCCTGCTCGAACTTGCCGGCCTGCGCCGCGATGGCGCCGGTGAACGAACCTTTTTCGTGACCGAACAAGGTGGCTTCGAGCATGTTGTCGGGGATCGCCGCGCAGTTGATCGCAATGAACGGCTGACTGGCGCGATGGGAGTGCTGATGGATGTAGCGCGCCAGGACTTCCTTACCGGTACCGGACTCGCCGGAGATCAACACCGTCGAATCGCTGCGCGCGACCCGCGCGGCCAGTTCCAGCAATTGCACGCTGGCCGGCTCGAAGGCGATCGGCCCTTCGCTCTCGGTCGCCCCGAGCGCGCCCAGTGCGTGCCGCGCCACCAAATCGAGCAAGGCTTTAGGCTCGAACGGCTTGACCAGGTAATCCGCCGCGCCCTGGCGCATCGCATCGACGGCCCGCTCGACGGCGCCGTGTGCAGTCATCAGCAACACCGGCAATTGCGGCTGGCGCGCCCGCAGCAAAGCGAGCAGTTGATGGCCGTCCATGCCCGGCATGTTGACGTCGCTGATCACCAAGCTGAACGCCTCATTGCCGACCGTCGCGAGCGCTTCTTCCGCCGAACCGACCGCGGTGTAATCGTGCCCCGCGAGCAGCAGCGTATCGGCCAGTGCTTCGCGTAGCGCGCGGTCGTCCTCGACCAGCAGAACCTTGATTGCCATGTCCTTCACACCGCTCCCTGAGCGTTGGGCTGTTCACCGGAAAAAAGCGGCAGGATGACCTGCGCACACGTGCCGCGACCCGGCCGCGAGCGCAGCTGCAATTCTCCCTGATGCGCACGGGCCACTGCCTTGACCACGGTCAGGCCCAGGCCGGTCCCGGTGGTTTTAGTGGTGAAAAACGGCTCGCCCAGGCGGGCGAGCACTTTGCTGTCGATGCCGCTGCCGCTGTCACTGACACACACGTGCAGGTTGTTTTCACGGGCGTAGAAATGCACCTTCAATCGGACATCGCCAGCACTGGCCTGAATCGCGTTCTCGATCAGATTGAGAATCGCGCCGACCAGGGTGTCACGGTTGCACAGTAATTCGCCGGCATGACTGTCGCACTGCCAGCGAATCGGCAGGTCCTGAACATGGGTCAGCGCCGCCGATTGCAGCGACTGCATCAGCTGCTTGGGCGTGACACGGTCAGTCAACGGCAGCTCGCCGCGAGCGAACACCAACATGTCGCGGACCTGATGTTCCAGCTCATGCAAACGCTCTTTCAGGCGCCCGGCGAAACGCTGTTGCGTGGCGACCGGCAATTCCTGCTCAGTCAAATGACTGGCGTAGAGCAAGGCAGCGGACAGCGGTGTACGAATTTGATGGGCCAACGAAGCGACCATACGACCGAGGGACGACAGGCGTTCGTGACGAGCCAGTTGATCTTGCAGATGACGGGTTTCAGTCAGGTCATTGAGCAACACCAACTGCCCAGGCTCGGCATCGAGCGAGCGAGTGGCTATCGACAGACGCCGACCGTCCTTGAGGGAGATTTCGTGACCGTCGTCTTCCCTGGGTGCAAAGCAGCGGGCAATGACATGGCGCCAGAGTTCGCCTTCGAGGGGCAGACCGAGCAACTCGCAGGCCGCCGGGTTGGCTTCGCGCACGATGCCTTGGGCATCGATGACGATGACGCCGCCAGGCAACAGATCAAGGAGGTTTTGCAGACGGTTGGCCAGGCGTTCTTTTTCCGCCAGCTCTTGCATGCGCTGAGCACTGACCACCGCCAGCTCGCCCTTGAGCTCGGTGACCCGGGCTTCAAGCATGCTGTAGGAATCGGTCAACTGGCTCGACATCTGGTTGAACAGCGAGAACGCCTGCTCAAGGCCAAGCCGGCTTGCCTGCTCTACGGACGACGGTTGCCCCGAACCATCAGGGACAGGAGACATCTGGGCGGCTGGGGGCATCGTGCTCTCTCGCTTGGCTGACCGTCAGTTAAACGGAACGTTGCGAGGGATGTAGCAATACCCGTGCCTAAAAAGATTCTTCATGGCTTGACGGGAAAGACGCTCTTGATCTTCATGAAAAAGAACTCGCTATCCCGGTGCAATCACCCGCCAGCCCACCACTGGCGTCGGTGCTCGAAGTTGGAACGCTTCCTGCTAGCCCCCCTTGGATAAGTAAGGAACAACATTTCATTGACGGTTGTGTGCCGAGGCATTTTTACGTGCTGTTGTTCAATGTGCTGCACCACGCCGAAGTCGATTTCCGCCCCCTCTTCAATTTGGTGTGAACATGACAAATACCCCCTCAGCCCAAGGTGCTTACCTGGCTTCTGAAACCCTGCCCGTCAACACACACGGCAACGCAGACCCGTTCGTCAAGGAGTGCGAAGTGCTGGTCGCGCAGCAGCCAGCTTTCGAAGACGGCGAGCCGCCAGTCGGCGTGGTCATCCACGCGTACCACCCCGAAGTGCTGCGAGACATTTTGGTCCGCTTGATTGACCTGCATGAGCGCCTGCACCTCTACGTAACCTGCGTGTCCGGGCGTGACGACACGGTACGCGCCCAGCTGGCCGCCAGCGGGCTGAGTTATTCGCTGTATCGGGTGCCCAACCACGGGAGGGATATTCTGCCATTCCTGCAGGTACTGCCGTTTTTACGTGCCGATAACATTCACGCACTGGTCAAGCTGCATACCCAGCGCCCGGACGCGGCGAACGCCTCGGCCAATGACCTTTTCGATGACCTGCTAAACCCCGTACGCTTCCGCCAATCGGTAGAACACCTTGCCGATCCGGCGCGCAATCCACTGCTCGGCACCGAGAAATACTGGCTGCCGGTCACCAGAAACCTTGATGAAAGCACCCGCACACACCTGATCACCCTGTCCGAGCGTGCTGGATTTGACCCTCGAATCATCGCCGATGCGCATTTTTTTGCCGGCACAATGTTTTTTGTGCGCACCGAAGCGCTGGCTCCCCTGGAACGGATGAACCTGACAGGCAAAGATTTCGAAACAGAACGCGACCAGCTTGAAGGCACTCTGGCACACGCCCTGGAACGCTTTTTTGGCGTGCTGGCGAATGCCGGCCAACAGCAGCGCAATATTGACCTGTATCAGCGCTGGCTGGACACCCGGCAACTGGCTGCCGCCGAGTTCGAGAGTTTGCCGGCACGACTGGCGAGCTGGCCGCGACAGCCGGACGTGTTGTTGGTGTTGACCGATACCACCGGTGACATTGCGTCGCTGCGCTCCAGCCTGGAAAGCATCGATCGCCAGCTCTATGGGGCGGCGGCCATCGTGGTGTTGTCCAATGTCGAACCGGTCGGGGTGACGCCGGCCGATAACCTGGTCTGGTTACCGCTGGCCGAATCCTGGCCCAGCCAGCTCAACGAGCTGCTGCAGGGTATCGAGGTCGACTGGTGGTACCTGCTGCGGGGCGGCGACCAACTCGATCCCCACGCGCTGCTGTTGCTCGCCGAAGGCATTGCCCTGAACCCCGGCATCAGCGCTTGTTACAGCGATGAAGACTCGCTGACCGCAACCGGCTGCCAGGACCCGGTATTCAAACCGGACCTGAACCTGGACCTGTTGCGCAGTTATCCGTATGTCGGACGAGCCCTGGCCTTCAGTCGCGAGGCCGCGCTGGATGCCAATGGCTTCGATCCCGCCTTCCCCGAACTGGCGCCCCATGACCTGCTTTATCGGCTGATTGAAGCTCATGGACTGGGCACCGTCGGGCACTTCTCCGATGTGCTGGTACACCAGGCCATAAACTTCGGCCAGTGGCTCGGCGAACCCCAGGTCATCGCGCACGCCGCGGCCATCGTCGAGGCGCACTTGCAGCGCCTGGGCGTGGCTCATGAACTGCGCGCGGGACCTTTGCCGATGATCAACCGCGTGGTTTACCAACACGCCGGGGAGCCGTTGGTGTCCATCCTTATTCCCACAAAGGACTGCCTGCCGATGCTGCTCCGCTGCATCGAAAGCATCATGGAGAAAACTCGCTATACGAATTACGAACTGATCATCATCGACAACAACAGTGAAACCGCCGAAGCCAGGGACTGGTTCGGGGGTATGGAGTGCTTGAACGACGCCAAGGTGCGCATCCTGCGTTACCCGCACCCTTTCAACTATTCGGCAATCAACAATTTTGCCGCGAGCCAGGCCCGCGGCGATTACCTGGTACTGCTCAACAATGACACCGCAGTCATTGACGGGGACTGGCTTGGCGCATTGCTCCATCACGCCCGGCGGCCGGAAGTAGGGGTAGTCGGTGCCAAATTGTTATTCCCGGACGGGACTATCCAGCATGCAGGCGTGGTACTCGGCTTGCGCGGCGTCGCAGACCACCCGTTCTTCGGCGACCCAATGCAGTCCAACGGCTACCTTCACCGTTTGCAGGTTGACCAGAATTACAGCGCGGTGACCGCCGCCTGCCTGATGATAAGCACCGAGCTGTACCGTCAGGTAGGCGGAATGGACGAGACCAGCCTGGAGGTATGCTTCAACGACGTAGATCTGTGCCTGAAAGTCGGCCAGGCCGGGCGACTGATCGTCTGGACGCCTTATGCGGTGCTCATGCACGAATCCAACGTGAGCCAGAACAAGGTCGACACGACCCGGCTGGAAGCCAAGCGCGAACGCTTCAAGCGCGAACAATCGGTGATGTACCAGCGTTGGCTGCCGCAGCTCGCCAACGACTCGGCCTACAACCGCAACCTGACCCTGGAAGGTAGCGGCTTCGCCGCCGAATCGCGCAGCGAGGCCGGCTGGCAGCCGTTCGCCAGTCGCGGGGTGCCTTACGCACTTTGTTACCCTGGCGACTCTTCCGGCTGCGGACATTATCGGGTCCGCCAGCCTTTCGCTGCCATGAAAGCCGCGCGACTGGTCGAGGGCGCGGTGAGCGATTGGGCGCTTCAACCGGTAGAGTTGGAGCGCCTGACGCCGGACACGATCATTTTCCAGCGGCAATACACGACGCCCCAGCTGGAATTCATGCAGAACACCAAGGCATTTTCCAAAGCCTTCAGGGTTTACGAGCTGGATGACTACATTCTCGACATGCCCACCGGCAACTCAAGCCGCGATCTGCCTCCCAAAGATATTGCCAGGCGCTTGAAGAAAGCCGTGGGTCTGTGCGATCGGCTGGTGGTGTCGACGCAGCCGCTGGCCAATGCACTGAAAGGTTTCAACGCCGACATTCGCGTGGTAGAAAACCGCCTGCCGAGCCAGTGGTGGAGCGGCCTGAACAGCCATCGCCAACAAGGCCGCAAGCCTCGGGTGGGCTGGGCAGGCGGCTCGGGCCACGGCGATGACTTGCAACTCATTGCCGAAGTGGTTCGTGAACTGGCAGGGGAAGTGGAATGGGTGTTTATGGGCATGTGCCCGCCGGAACTGCGTCCCTATGTCCACGAGTTCCATGGGGGTGTGAATATCGAGAAATACCCGGCACGCCTGGCCGGCTTGAACCTGGACCTGGCTTTGGCACCGCTGAAAGACACTATTTTCAACGCCTGCAAAAGCAATTTGCGGCTACTTGAATACGGCGCCTGTGGCTTCCCGGTGATCTGCTCGGACATCCTCTGTTATCGCGGTGACTTCCCGGTGACGAGGGTCAGGAACAAGCCGAAAGACTGGATTGCCGCTATTCGCGAACATCTCGCCGAACCCGTCGCCAACGCCAACGCCGGAGATGCCCTGCGCAGCGTGGTACTCGATAACTGGATGCTCAGGGACGAACACCTGTTGGCATGGCGAAACGCCTGGCTGACGGATTGAACAAGAGGCCAGCGTTCCGCGCTGGCCTTTTTTTTTGGATCTTCACCGAAATCGGGAAACACAGAAACAAGAACGCCGATTTGATTGATGATGTTCGCGCGAGCAAACACACATCTAACAAACCGGCGTTCCTGCTTCCTGGATTTCGTGAAGAACCTGAAAAAAACCGCCCATCAATGAAGGATCTGAAAACAGGCGTCAATCATCCGCCTGTTCGTCTCCATCGCGACGGCTCATGCCGTACTTGCGCATTTTTTCCACCAGCGTCGTGCGACGAATTCGCAGGCGTTCGGCGGCGCGCGCGACGATGCCATTGGCATCATCCAGCGCCTGCTGAATGAGGCCTTGTTCCAGACCACCGAGGTAGTCTTTCAGGTCCAGGCCTTCCGGCGGCAGCAGCGCATTGGCGGTGAAGTCCGGGGTATGGCCGTTGATGGCCACCCGCTCTTCCAGATCGCTGCGCAGGCTGTCGACCAGTTGCTCGTCTTCGTCATCGACGTAGCGGAATTTCTTCGGCAACTCGACCACGCCGATCACCCCGTACGGATGCATGATCGCCATGCGCTCCACCAGGTTGGCGAGTTCGCGGACGTTGCCCGGCCAGCCGTGGCGGCACAGCGACATGATCGCCGCCGAGTTGAAGCGGATCGAACCGCGCTTCTCGTGCTCCATGCGCGAGATCAACTCGTTCATCAGCAACGGGATGTCCTCGACACGTTCGCGCAGCGGCGCCATCTCGATCGGGAACACGTTCAGGCGGTAGTACAAGTCTTCGCGGAAGGTGCCGATCTCGATCATGCTTTCGAGATTCTTGTGAGTCGCCGCAATGATGCGCACATCGACGCTTTGGGTCTTGTTGCTGCCCACGCGCTCGAAGGTGCGCTCTTGCAACACGCGCAGCAGCTTGACCTGCATCGGCAGCGGCATGTCGCCGATTTCGTCGAGGAACAGGGTGCCGCCGTTGGCCAATTCGAAACGCCCGGCGCGGCTGGTGATAGCCCCGGTGAAGGCGCCCTTCTCATGACCAAACAGTTCACTTTCCAGCAACTCGGCCGGGATCGCCCCGCAGTTGACCGGAACGAACGGCGCGTCGCGACGCTTGGAGTGATAGTGCAGGTTGCGCGCGACCACTTCCTTGCCGGTACCCGACTCACCAAGGATCAGTACGCTGGCGTCGGTATCGGCCACTTGCTGCATCATCTGACGGACGTGTTGAATCGCCCGGCTGGTGCCGACAAGACTGCGGAAAAGGTTGGGTTCGCGATGTCGACCGCGCTCGCGGGCCTGGTCATACATCTCGCGATAGACCTGGGCACGGTGCAGCGAATCGAGCAACTTGCTGTAGCTGGGCGGCATTTCAAGGGTCGAAAGCACTCGGCGACGCTGGTCTTCAGGCAAGTCAACGGAAGAATTATCACCCATTAACAAAACCGGAAGGAACTCATCCCAGGTTGCGAGTGTCTTTAACAAGCCCGGAAGTGCGCCAGGAGCATTGACTGTCCCGATCAGGACACAGATCACTTCACGACTTGATGACAAAGAGCCGACAGCCTGCTGCCAGTCATGGCTACCGCAGGGTAAATTTTCTTCACCGAGAAAATTTAAAATCACCGCCAAGTCGCGGCGGCGGACGCTATCGTCATCAATCAGCAGAATTTTGGTTTCACGCCACATGCAATAGCAACTTCCCTAGTCAACTCAATGCCCAAAAGATGGGGCAAGCTAGACGCTTGCAGACACGTTATGCCTGTAGACGCCTGAAATCTGGAACCAGCCACTAGTTAAGTCAAAAAACCGTGCACAGTCAAATTTATGGCGCACTATGTTTGGATTAACCGGGGATTAATTAACCAAACAGATGGTAAACCTTTGCCGCGTTCTGTGCTTGGTGGATCTGCGACATCTCGTCGACTATCGCTTGCCTCTCCCCCATCGCCGCCTCTAGAAGCCGCTTATACACACCCAGCAACTCCTCAAGATTGTCGCGCAACGCGGCCTCGTCCACCGACGCTTCACTCAAGACGTCTTCCATGCAGGAACGACACGCCAGGTCTAACTCACCGATGGCCTCCCAATTGCGCTCGGCCAATGCACCGACCAGGGCTTCGCGGGTGTGTTCGATTCGCTGCAATACAAGACTCATGGTGATCTCCTTAAAACTGCGGACTCGTCGGCTCGGCGATGCCATCCCAGCCGTCTTTGACGGTGCGAAGCAAATCGGAGACTTCATCGAGAATGACCGGGTCGGTCTTGATGTTGGCCTCTGCCAGACGCTGCATCATGTAGATGTAGAGATTGTCCAGCCGCTCGACTTCGTCAGCCTTGTTCTCAAGGTCCAGGCCCTCACGAAGGCCGCCAATGATGCCAATGGCCTTGCTGATCAGGACGCCTTTACCCGGAATGTCGTTACGCTCCATGGCCCCTTTGGCCTGAGCGATACGATCCAGCCCACCCTCCATCAGCATCTGCACCAAACGGTACGGGCTGGCTTCGGAGACTTGAGCTTGCGCTCCAACTTTCTGATATTGCCGAAGGGCCAACATCGGATTCATGTTCTTACCTCATCACAACTCTAGGGCTCGCCTAACCAATATATCGTCTACGAGTCAAAAAACTTTAAAGCAGAAGACAAAAACCCGGCGCGTTTAAAACGCAGCCGGGTTTTTTTGTGCCATGAATTTAACGATCAGGCTTTGGCTTGAGCATTCATGGTGTCGAAGAACGAAGTAATGTTGCTCGCTGTCGCCTTCATCTGCCCGACCAAAAGGTCCATCGCATTGTACTTGGCGGTCAGCGTTGCCGTCATCGTGGTAATACGCAAGTCGAGTGCTACCTGCTGAGTACTCAGGTCGTTTTTCTGCTTGCTCAGGCTCGTATTGCGCTGGTCCAGAAGGCCGCCGGTTTGCGCGTACGGAGCGATTGCCGTCTTCATGCGGGCCAACAGACCGTTCGTGCTGGTAGTGCCGGTGAACAACGTTTGCACCTGACTGCCCAGCGACTTGTCTTTCATCGCCGTGCCGAACTTGGCGGAGTCAAAGTTCAGCGTGCCGGCCTTCTGATCGGTGGTAATACCCAACTGCGCCAGCACCGATAACTGCCCGCCAGGGCCAGGGGTGGTCAGCTCTTTACGAATATCGGCAATCAGCGTGCGCGGTAGCGAGTCACCGGTCATTGCCGCAGCGACAGTCAGCTTGCCATCTTTGTCGGCAGTGGCCTGAGTCAGCGAATTAACAGTCTTTACCAGCGTGTTGTAGGCGTCGACGAACGACTGGATCGAAGTCTGCAAACCTGTCGTGTTGGTCGCCACAGTCACCGTCGAAGTGCCCGCCGCTACCAGGGTCATGCTCAGACCGCTCACCGCAGAATTCACGGTGTTGGTTTTGCTGGTCACCGCCAGGCCATCGATTGTCAGGCTCGCATCAAGGGCCAACGCACCAATGGTACCGGCACTGGCCGGATCAGGCAGAGTCTGCCCCGGGTTTGCAGGATCGGGGATAGTCCCCATCAACTGCGTGCCGTCGATGTTCAGCCCCGCAATACCGCTGACGACCAGGTCCGAGCCCTTGCCGGTCGTGGTCGACCCGATCACCAGGCGCGAGCCAGTGCTGTCGGAGACGATGTTGGCCGAGATACCCTGGGCACTCAGCGTGGTGTTGATCGCGTCACGCGTCGATTGCAACGTTGCACCGGCAGGTATAGCAACGTTGTAGTCAGTGCCATTTTGACTGATTTTCAACGTACCAGTCGGAATGGCACTGGTCGCACCGCCTGCGAAAGAAGCACTGGCAACTTTGGAGCCGGTAGCCAGGTTGTTGACTTTAATGTTGTAAGTGCCATTGACGGCAGTATTGTCAGAGGTCGTGGTCAAGACTGTCGTTGCCGACGAAGTCGCGGCAAAACCACTGAACGCCGGGCTGGTGGCGCTGCTCAGCTTGTCCATGGCGGACTGATAGGCAGCCAGGGCACTTTTGAGCGTGCCGACACCGGAAATCTTCGACGTATTGAGGGTGGTCTGGGTTTTGATCTGGTTCTGCTTGGCCGAACTGTCGGCGGCAACCAATGCGTTAACGATCGCACTGATGTCCAGGTTGGAGCCAAGGCCCGTACCCGGTGTAATTGGACTTGCCATGTATATCTCCCTTTATGTCTGCCGCCGGTCTTTTGACCGGTCACGCCGTCACATCAACGCACAAACACGATTCATGCCAGCTGTCAGGCTTTGGCATCAAACAGAACATTGCTCGCAGTGGTCAGACTTTCCGCCAGCTTCAAGGCTTCTTCGGAAGGAATCTGTCGCACCACTTCACCGGATTCCGTGGCAATCACTTTTACAACCACTTTTCCGGACGCCTCATCAATCGAGAACTCCAGATTCCGCTTGATCGACTGGACGAACTTCTCGATCTCCCGCACAGCCAGCTTCAGCTTGTTCGGATCCGAGTCTTTACTATCAGCCACCGCCTGAACGTTATCGCTTGCGCTGCGGGGTACGCCTGCCGGTTGAGCAGCCGCCGTGTTTGCCGGATGGGCAGCCGAGTAAGACAAGTTCAGCTTCACGCTCATGTCCATATCCATCACTCCTGAAGCTAAAAAGCGAGAGAGCACGACAAGCGCACTCCCCCGCTAAAACTCGACCGAATTACTGAAGCAGCTTCAGTACAGCGGAAGGCAACTGGTTGGCTTGAGCCAGAACAGCGGTGGAAGCTTGTTGCAGAGTTTGCTGTTTGGTCAGGTTGGCAGTTTCAGCAGCGAAGTCAGTGTCTTGTACGCGACCCAGTGCAGCGGTGGCGTTTTCGTTGACGTTCTGCAGGTTGGAGATGGTGCTGGTCAGACGGTTTTGCGAAGCACCGAGGTTGGCGCGAACGGCGTTGACTGTGTCCAGAGCTCGGTCGATCGCGGTGATTGCACCGTCGATGGCCGAGAACGCTGCAGCACTGGTAGCACCGGTCAGAACGGTAGTACCCGAACCTACGGACAGGCTGGAAGCGGCGAAGCTGCTGCTCAGGGTCAGGGTGATCTGGTTAGCAGTACCGGTGTTGGAACCCACTTGCAGAGTCATGGTGCCGGCAGAGCCGTCCATCAGGTTCTTGCCGTTCAGGTTGGTGCTCTGGGCAATACGAGTCAGCTCGTCGGACAGCTGGACGAACTCGGCGTTGGTTGCAGTACGGTCAGCAGTGATGTTGGTACCGTTGCGTGCCTGTACAGCCAGTTCACGCATACGCTGCAGAATGTTGGTGGTCTCTTGCAGAGCGCCTTCAGCGGTCTGAGCCATCGAGATACCGTCGTTGGCGTTTTTGATGGCTACGGTCTGACCACGGATCTGGGCGGTCATACGAGTAGCGATCTGCAGGCCGGCGGCGTCGTCTTTAGCGCTGTTGATTTTCAGGCCGGAAGACAAGCGAGTCATGGAGGTCGACAGAGCATCCGAAGCACGGCCCAGGTTCTTTTGAACGTTCAGGGAGGCAACGTTAGTGTTTACGCCTAATGGCATGGTGAATTCCTCGTTGGTTGGGTACTGGCTTCCGGCCCTGGCAACCGCCGGGTATGGCCTAGAGAACCTTCGTAATAGTTATCGTCGCGAATGCAGGTTGCTTGAGGGCTTTTTAAAAAAAATTTGCCATCACACTGCCACCCCTACGAAAACAAAGGCTTGCAAGACACCCACGAGAGAAAAAATGACGTCAGAGAATTGCCGGCGAGCCTGAATCGCATCAGCCGGCAGTTACTGGCTAGAGGTGAGACTGACCTGCTTCCAGCAACTCGACCAATTCATACTCCATCGAATCAGCCAGTCCCAGCCAGTCCTGCGCTTCCTGAGCCGCGAACATCGACATGAGCAATTGAGCCCACTGCTGCTGGATCGCCTGAGGCATTCGGCTGAACAGCTCTTGCGACTTTTCGAAGACATCGACCATGTTCAGTGCCGCCTCCACATCGCGCCCGAGACGGAACAGCCCCGCGCACTGGCGGCAATCGTTGATGCATTGTGCGACCCCGTTCACTGCACGAACTCCTGATTGAACGTCGTACCGACAATCATTGCGCCCGCCCGACTGCTGTTGAAAAATCGCACCTGCGGGTGCCCGGCGATGTAGCGCTCGAGTTCGCACAGGTAACTGCGAAAATTCAACTGCGTGCTGACCCGCTGACCATTGCCGTCGAGCACCCAGTGCCTGGCCTGGCTGACGCCCGGCCCCAGATCGCCATCGCCCCAACCGGCATGGGTCTTGTTCATGGGAAACGCAAAGTCGGCGCCGAACAGCGTGATGCGGTCTGCGCCCATTTTTACCGCCAGGTCTACCGCCGGATGAATCACGCTGCCGCCGACGTACAGTTCAGCCTTGGACAGCTGCTGACGCAGGGCGGCATAGACCGGGCTGGCGGAATACCCGACGTAACGGGCACCCTGCCAGGCCGCCAGTACCTGCGGATCGCTCAGGGGCAGGTAAACCAGAGGGATGTCGCTTGTATCCTCGGGCGGCAGGTGCCTGAAGCCGATACGCTGGTCGATGCTGACCACGAAGTCCGGCGCGATGCCATGCTCGCGCAAGGGGCGATACGCGGTATCGACGCTGATGAACAAGGGCCGCGCCTCCTGCTCGCGCACGGCCCGAAGCGCCTCGAAATGTTGCTCGAGGCTGGGCCCCGTGGCGATGACATACACTTCCCGCCCCGGGCAGGTCGCGAACAGTTCAGCGACATCGGCATCCCGGCTGACCAATTCTAAACTCTCGGCCAGCCGCTGGATGATTTCCGGGGACTGTGGATCGAACTCGCGATTATTGAACGCCAGGTGCACTTCGCTGATCAGCCGATCGCGAATCTTGGCGTTGAAATCGTCGGCCAGCAGCATCTCGGAGGGCAAGGCGAAAAACGGCATGTAGATGTCCAGCGATTCGCCGGCATACCTCAACTCGATCCGCGGGTCGCTGAGCCAGTCTTGCTGATCGAGCAGCTGCAGCGTCAACTTGAAAATCGCACCGTTGAGGATATGCACGAACACACGCTGATGGTCGGCGCTTTCCAGCAACACGGAGGGCAAGTCACCCAACCCCGTGCCGTAGACATGCACCACCGGGCTCTCCGGGGGCAGACTGGCAGCCTGCAGGCGGGCTTCACGCGTGCGGTCATGGCGACTGGTGAGCTGAATGCCAGCGATGCTCAGCGTAGAGCCCAAACCTTCCACCAGTTTCGCCTGCTCTTCCACGCTGGCTTCGGTCATCAACCGCGCAAACAGCGCCGGCCAGCGTCGCTCTATCACCTGAGCATTGTGGTCAAAGCTGTCGCTCATATCGCCTCGCTCGCCATACAAAAAAAATAGCGCTCAAGATTACACCTTGAGCGCTATTTTTTATCCCACAAAGTTCAACTCAAGAGCGATAGATAATCGCCGACCCCCAGGACAAGCCAACGCCGAAACCACTCAGCGCAACGCGCTTCCAGTCGGAGTCCAGCACGTGCTTTTCCAGCAGCAACGGAATGCTCGACGACACGGTGTTGCCGGTCTCGACCATGTCCTTGATGAACTTCTCCGGTTCACCTTCGAAGCGGCGCGCCACGGCGTCGACAATCGCAGCGCTGCCCTGGTGAATACAGAAGGCATCGATATCGTCAGCGGTCAGCTGCGAGTCGGCCAGCAGTTCATGCAAGTGCGCCGGGACTTTGAGCAGCGCGAAGTTGAACACCTGACGACCGTTCATGTAGAACACGCCGTCGGTGACTTTCAGGTGCGGTGCACCGGAACCGTCGGTGCCGAACTTGGCTTTGCCCAGCTGCCAAGGCGCGTTTTCACCCATCCAGGTTGCGGTGGCGGCGTCGCCGAAGAGCATGGTGGTGTTGCGATCTTCCGGGTCGACGATCTTCGAATACGGGTCGGCGGTGATCAGCAAGCCATTCTTCAGGCCGGCGGCTTCCATGAAGCCCTTGATCGCGTAGATGCCATAGACGTAGCCGGAGCAGCCCAGGGAAATATCGAACGCAGCCACAGTGGTCGGCAAGCCGAGTTTGTCCTGAACGATGGCTGCGGTGTGGGGCAGGCCTTCTTCGTCACCGTTCTGGGTAACGACAATCAGTACGTCGATGGATTCGCGTTTCAGATCAGGATTGTTGGCAAACAGCGCGTTGGCTGCTTCGACACACAGGTCCGAAGTTTCCTGCCCGGCGTCTTTGCGGGGCAGGAAGGCCGAACCGATTTTCCCCAGGATGAACTCTTCATCCTTTTCGAACTTTGCACCTTGTGCGTAATTGTCCACGCCGGCTACAGGAACGTAGCTCGCAATGCTTTTTATGCCAATCATTACGGCTTCCCAATAATAAACAGCCCAATACCACCGCTCGTATCGATTCGAGGGGCGCCGACAAACAGAGAAAAACGTCGCCCCATCGAGGCGACAGCGGGAAGAATAAAAGGCTATCACTGGGCCAAACAGAGACCAGGCGCCACCTTCCCGATTAATACAATACAGTGAAGATGCGCGTTATGACTCGCAGGTCACGCTATTTTGCCGAAACAGACCGACAACGCGTTATTCGACCAACGACCAGTCCAGCGGGGTTCCACGCTTGATGGCGTGGCAGGCGCGGCGGCCCAGAAGACTTTCAGCGTGTTTGGGCGCCAGCCCAAGGCCAGGACGGATGGCACGCAGATTGACGGCGGTAAACGGCTCGCCGGCCGCCATGTCTTGCGTGACATACAGCGAGCGTCGGTACACCAAGGACTTGCACTCCACTTCGGTGACGCCGTAATGCACCTGACCCATGGCTTGCCAGGCACGCTCGGTTTCGATCACCAGGCTTTCGAGTTCGGCCGGCTCCAGGGAGAAACTGGCGTCGACACCACCGGCCGAACGGTCGAGGGTGAAGTGTTTTTCCACTACCGTCGCTCCCAGCGCTACCGCCGCCACAGACACGCCGACACCCATGGAGTGATCGGACAGCCCGACTTCGCAGCCAAACAATTCACGCAAATGTGGAATCGTGCGCACGTTGCTGTTCGCCGGGGTCGCCGGGTAGGTGCTGGTGCACTTGAGCAGCACCAGGTCCTTGCACCCCGCCTCACGGGCAGCGCGCACGGTTTCATCGAGCTCGGCGATGCTGGCCATGCCGGTGGAGATGATCAACGGCTTGCCGGTAGCGGCGACCCGGCGAATCAGCGGCAGGTCGGTGTTTTCGAAACTGGCGATCTTGTACGCCGGCACGTCCAGGCTTTCGAGGAAGTCGACGGCGCTGTCATCGAACGGCGTGGAAAACGCCAGCATGCCCAGTTCTTTGGCCCGGGCGAAAATGGGTGCGTGCCATTCCCACGGCGTATGCGCTTTCTCGTACAAGGCGTACAACGACGATCCGGCCCATAGACTGTTGGGGTCCTTGATGAAGAACTCGCCTTCGGACAGGTCAAGGGTCATGGTGTCCGCGGTGTAGGTTTGCAGCTTCAATGCATGCGCGCCGGCCTTGGCTGCGGCTTCGACGATTTGCAGCGCCATGTCCAGCGACTGGTTATGGTTGCCACTCATCTCGGCAATGATGAACGGTGGCGCATCGGCCCCGATGGAGCGGTTGCCGATCTTGAAGCTAGTCATTCTGATGATCCTTTAATACGCGCGTGAACGCGCAAGCACTCTGAGTGAAACCGGCTTCGCGAAATACCTTCTGCGACGGCTGGTTGGCCGGCAACACCTGGGCGGTGATGGCGGTCAGTTGCGGCCAGTGGGTCGTGACAAATGCCTCGCCGCGGGCCAGCAGCGCCCTGCCCCAGCCCAGGCCGATGCGATCTTCGAACAGATAAATCGAGACTTCAGCTGTAAAGCCGCGCAAGTCATAACGCAGCACACCCACAGGACCGTCATCGGCTTCGGCGATCAACAGCAAGCGCTGCGCATTATTCAAACTGGCGGTCAGCCAGTTTTGATGCGATGGCCATTCAATTACCCCGGTCTCCAGCGACCAGCGCCGCACCGCCTCGGCATTGCGTCCATCGAACAGAAGCTGCGCATCGTCTGCGGTCGCGGAGCGGATCTGCAACACCGCACCGGCCAAGGCGGCCGCCACTCGCTGCGCACCGCGGCCATCGACCAGTTGCCGCGAATGTTCGGCCAGGCTCTGGCGTAGCCCCTGATTACCCGCGACAAAACCGATGGCCTGGCGCAGTTGCTCGACGCTCACCTGCTCACGCGCGCCCAGAAAAACATGAGCGCCTGAAGTCGCCATGACCTCGCCGTTGGCCTGCTGGTTATTCGAGACCGCAATGCAAATCGTCGGCAATCCCATGGCCGCCCGCTCCCAACTGGTGCCGCCACCGGCGCCGACAAACAGGTCGGCCTCGGTCATCAGCCGGTAGAAGTCGCTGACATAACTGTGCAAACGCCAGTTCGGGCGATTCGCTGCCATGGCCTGCATCGTGTCCCAGGCCGGGTTATCGGCACCGGCAACAAAATCGACTTCCAGCGCATCGAAATCCGCCATCGCCAACATGGCGTGATGCGTCTGCATCGCCGCATCAAAGCCGCCGAAATTCACCAGCACCCGTTTGGCGTGAGGCTTGATCGAGATCGCCGGGCAGCGGAATTCATCACGCAACATGGCAAAACGAGGGCCGAGCAAGGTTAGGCAATCGGATTTGAGCAGCGAGGCGTAGGCCTGCGGCGTGCCGGACAAGTTTTGATTGAGCAACAAATCGACGCTGTATTGGCGAGTAGCAAGGTCATCCACCGCAGCGATCCGTGGCGCCCAGCGCCGGGCCGCGGTCTGCCAGTGATGGTCGAGGCCATAGTGGTCGACGATGATCCAGTCGAACGCCGGATGATTTTCCAACGCGTACGCGAGCGCGTCGATGTCCGATTGCCACGGCAGCATGGATTCGATGGCTTGCTGCGGGTCTTCATCGGGATAACGCTCCGGCAACGCGAAGGTTTCAAAACCTTCGGCCGCCAGCGCGTCCAATCGATGCCCCGGCAGCAGCCGACAGGCAAAGGCCACGTGCGAGCCCTGCTTGCGCAAGGTTCTGGCCAGGGGCAACAAGCGAGCGATATGTCCGCTGCCAATGGTCGGCGACGCGTCGGAACGAATCAGCACCCTCATTGCAGCTCACCACCGGCCTTCAGCGCGGCGTACAGGTATTCAGCGCGCTTCCAGTCTTCGAGGGTGTCGATGTCCTGCACCAGATGCCGCGGCAGAATCACCGGCAGGCTCGCCGGGGAAAACAGCACATCGCCGCGCAACCAGGCCTCGCTTCGCCCCCAGTAGAACTGACCGGCGTCTTGGAAGGCTTCGGCCAGATCCTGCGAGCGAGTGTTGCGAAATTCCGGGTACAACGATGTCAGTGCGCCCTGCTCGTCAAGGGTCAAGGCACGCTGCACAGGAAAGCCAAAACCGGCCACGGAAAACGCGAATGATTTATCCGGGTGCTGCTCCAGCACTTCAAATCCCTGACGCAGAAACCGCTCCTGCAACAGCGGCGCGGTGGCGTAGAGGCAGCAGGCATAGTCGAACGCCGCAAGCTCATTCAAGGCATGCACCATCACCGCAGCGGTGCCGGTGAAATCGTCGGCCAATGACGCCGGGCGCATGAACGGCACTTGAGCGCCGTGCGCCCGCGCGACCTCGGCGATTTCTTCATCGTCGGTGCTGACGACTACCTGATCGAACAGCGCCGAATCCAGCGCCGTACGGATCGAGCGGACGATCATCGGGACGCCGTGGAACGGCTTGAGGTTCTTGCGCGGGATACGCTTGCTGCCGCCCCGAGCCGGAATAATGGCGATGCAACTCAACAGTCACTACTCCTCTAGAACCAGCCGCCGCAGTTGCTCGACCACATAGTCCTGCTGTTCGTCGCTCAGCAAAGGAAACAGCGGAAGGCTGATCGCCTCGGCGTAATAACCCTCGGCTTGCGGAAAATCACCTTCGGCAAAACCCAGGTCACGATAGTACGGCTGCAAGTGCACCGGAATATAGTGCAGGTTCACACCGACACCGGCCGCTCGCAAGCCTTCGAACACTTGTCGATGGCTGAGATTGATGCGATCAGTCTGCAACCGCACCACGTACAAATGCCATGCCGACTCGGCCTCGGGCTGCGCATTGGGCAAGGTCAGCGGCAAATAGGCCAACAACCGGTCATAACGCGTCGCCAGTTCACGACGGCGTTCGATGAAGCCGTCAAGCTTGTTCAGCTGCGACAACCCGAGGGCCGCTTGCAGGTCGGTGATCCGGTAATTGAAACCCAGCTCGACTTGCTGGTAGTACCAGGGACCGTGGCTCGGCTCGGTCATCTGCTGCGGATCGCGGGTCATGCCGTGGCTGCGCAAGCGCTGCAAGCGCTCGGCCAGGTCCGCACGATTGGTCAGGACCATGCCGCCTTCGGCGCTGGTGATGATCTTCACCGGATGAAAACTGAACACCGTCATTGCCGCGAATTCGCCGCACCCCACTGGACGCCCGGCATAAGATGCACCCACCGCGTGGGAGGCGTCTTCGATCACCGTGAAGCCATAACGCTCGGCCAGTCCGGCGATCTTGCGCATGTCGCAGCTTTGGCCTGAGAACGCCACGGCCACCAACACCTTGGGCAGCATCCCGTCACGTTCGGCGACTTCAAGTTTCGATTCCAGTGCATAGGCATCGAGGTTCCAGGTCAGCGGATCGATGTCGACGAAATCCACCTCGGCGCCACAGTAGCGACCGCAATTGGCAGAGGCCAGAAAGGTGTTCGGCGTGGTCCACAAGCGATCGCCCGCCCCGAGCCCCGCCGCCAGGCAAGCGATGTGCAGCGCAGCAGTGGCATTGCACACCGCCACCGCGAAATCGGCCTGGCAGCGCTCGGCCATGGCCTGTTCAAAACGCTCGATGGTCGGCCCTTGAGTCAGCCAGTCAGACTGCAACACAGCAACCACCGCATCGATGTCTGCCTGATCGAGACTTTGCCGACCGTATGGAATCATGCCGGCAACTCTGCGTGCAGGTCGGCGATCTGGCCCACCGACAGGAAGTGCGGGTTGGTGTCGGAGCGGTACTCAAAGTCCTCACCCACAGGCCGGCCCTGCTGGCCTGTGTTGTCGACGGCAAAATCCACGTCGACGCTGGTGAAACGAATCGACGGCTGAATGGTGTAGTGATCGGCGAACTCCAGGGTCATGCGCGCATCATCCAGTGGCACCATCAACTCGTGCAGTTTTTCGCCCGGGCGGATGCCAACGCTCTTGTGCGGCAAGTGTTCAGCCATGCCCAACGCCAGATCGACGATGCGGATCGATGGAATCTTCGGCACAAACACTTCACCACCGTGCATGCGGGCGAAGCTGTCGAGTACGAACTGCACACCGTGATCGAGGGTGATCCAGAAGCGCGTCATGCGCTCATCGGTGATCGGCAACTCCGTTGCGCCTTCGCTGATCAGCTTGCTGAAGAACGGCACGACAGAGCCGCGCGACCCCGCCACGTTGCCATAGCGGACCACAGCAAATCGAGTTTGCTGTTCGCCGGCAATGTTGTTGGCGGCCACGAACAGTTTGTCCGACAGCAGCTTGGTCGCGCCGTACAGGTTGATCGGGCTGGCAGCCTTGTCGGTAGACAGCGCGACGACTTTCTTCACGCCGTTATCGATGGCCGCGGCAATGATGTTTTCCGCGCCATTGACGTTGGTGCGGATGCATTCGGTCGGGTTGTATTCCGCCGCCGGCACTTGCTTCAGGGCAGCGGCGTGCACCACGTAATCGATACCGCGCATGGCCTGACGCAAACGCTCGCCATCACGTACATCGCCGAGGAAGTAGCGCATGCACGGCGCATTGAACGTCTGCTGCATCTCGTACTGCTTGAGCTCGTCGCGCGAGAACACCACCACCCGTTTAGGCTGGTATTGCTCCAGCAGGCGGCGAATGAAATTGCGACCGAAGGAACCGGTGCCGCCCGAGATGAAAATCGATTTACCGTTGAACATGCCGCGAATCCTTTTACCTGTGCACCAGACTTAAGCCAACAACCGCGCCCAGTCCACGCTGGATGCGTTGCCAAGGGTGAAACCCTTGCCGGTCAAGGCGAGGTTCTTGTTGTATGCCAGATCATGCCCGAACGGCCCCGTCCACTTTTCACGCAAAGCCTGGAGGGCCTGCGGCGCGTCGGGCAAGATGCCTGGGTGAATGACCTGTACTTGCGGCGTCCACACCACCAGATAACCCGCCTGGCCAGCCTTGAGGCACAGGTCGACATCAGCGAAAGCGTCGGAGAACACGTCTTCGTCCAGGCCGCCGACGTCATCGAACAACGCTTTGCGGATCATCAGGCACACAGCGGAAACGGCCGAGTAGTTTTGCTCCAGCACCAGACGATTCAGGTAGCCCTTGGCATCCTTCGGCTCGCCGACAAAAGCCGAACCGACACCGTCGTTCATGCCCAGGATCAGCCCGGCCTGGGTCACGTTGCCGTCGCGGTCCTGCAACTTGGCACCGACCACGCCGACTTCCGGGCGCTGGGCCTGGTTGAGCAGGGATTCGAGCCAGTTCGGGTTGACCACTTCACTGTCGGCCGCCAGCAGCACCAGGTATTCACCTTCGGCCTGCAGACTGGCTGTGTTGTACAACGCCGACGCGCTCAGACGTTCCTGGGCGCGCAGGACACGGACCCGGTCGCCCGGCTGCCCGAGACCGTCCAGCCATTGCAGGAGGTCGGGGGACTGGCTCGCGTTATCGGCGATCAATACTTCGTAGCGGGTATAGCGGGTGCGTTGCACGATGCCGGTCAGGCAGCGTTGCAATTGCGCCAGGTTGTCCTGGCTCGGAACGATGATCGACACCAGCGGACGCTCAGGGTGACGGTAGTCGATACGGTAGGTGCCCGGTTCTTCCGAGCTGACTTGCGCCTTGTAGCCTCGGGTCGCGAGGTGACGGATCAATGCCTGGCGTTCGTGGGCATTGTCTTCGAGCACCGGCGCACGAGCGATCAGCAAAGGTTCGTCCAGATGCGCCAGCCAGGCCAGGCCTCCGTCCTCGATGATGCGCAGCAGCAGGTCGAATTCCAGCGCCTTGCTGAAATCAGCCTGATAGCCACCAGCGGCCAGCAGTACATCCTTGCGGATCAGCCAGTGCCGCGCCATCAGCGCGGGCAGGCTTTGCAACAGGTCAAGGTTGAAGCCGGGACGGAACACATCCGCCAGCGCACCATAGGCGTTGCGCTGGATTTCGTCCGACGCCACTGCACGACACTCCGGTGCGGCAAGCAGTTCCAGACCGGCGCGCAACAGGCCGCCAGCGGTGAACTCATCACCCGCTTCGGCCAGCAGCAACCAGTCGCACGGAGATTGACGAGCGACCTGATTGAGCTTGTCGACATAGTTGACCGGTGTCACACGAACGAAGTGCAGCGTGTTGTGCTCGGTCGTCGCGGCCAGCGGTTCGCCCGTGGTAAACACCACGATCTTGAAGGCGTGGCTGTGACCTTCCAGCAAGCTGTCGAGGGTGATCTGCAGCTTTGCCGTGTCGTTTTCGAGGTCCAGCACCAGAATGCCGAATTGTGGGCCACCATTGTGTTCAGCCAGGTAACGCTTAGTAGCGGCAACTTCGTCATCGCCCGGTGCACGCGCCGCCAGCCACTTGAGCAAGCGACCGGAGCGCATGGCAACGAACGCCTCGTCATTGCCTTGGGTCGATACAGCGTCCAGGCGCTCGGCCCAGGCGGACATGTCCCGCGCTTCGTCGGCTTCGCCCAGCAGCTCCAGCTGATGCGCCAGACGCTTGACCACCTGACGATTGAAAGGACTGGCTTCATACGCGTGCCACAGCCGATCGACAACGCTTTCGGCGGTGTCGTTGTTGCGTGGCCGCATCATGTTTTCCTGATCAGCCCATATACCTTCAAGTCCCTGCAGCTGGACCCGTCCAGCCGGCATGGCGTGCAGCAGAAACTCGATCTGGCTCAACAGATCGAAGAACGGCTGATTGTAGTAAGGCAACTCAACGTACTGATTAACGCCGAAGGTACGATTCGGCCCCTTCTGCGCATTGGTCCAGCGCGACTCGATAATCGGTTCGGCGGTCAGCGAGCGCCCGGTGCGCAGGCAGTCGCCCATGGCCTCGAAACTGTCCAGAGCCAACTGTTTGCCCTGCGCCGGATCGAGACCGGTTCGCGCGCTCGGCAACATCGACAGCAACTCGGCGAACGCCTCGCGCTCCGCCACCGATTTGGCATCGCTGGCGGTCAGGGTGCTGAAGACCTCGGTTTTGTGCTCGGAGGACAAGTAATTGACCTCACGCACCACGTAAGGGATCGGCAACATTCGCGCCTTGGACGTGGCCAGCATGTAGTACGCATGGCCGATTTCCTGCCATTCGAAGGTGGTGTCGTCCGGCATGACCGCGTACCAGTCGCGCAACAAATCGACGCGGTGAACCGCATAGAACGGCGGAATGTACTGCTGCATGAAGTCGATGACCCGATCCTGAGCGCGCTCGGACGAATAGTCTTCACAGACCTTCTTGTCACGACGGTAGTAGCTCACGCTGCTCGCCAGCGTCAGGTACATCAGGCAGTAGCCGTGGCACATGCCGTAATCGGGGTTCGACTCCAGGAACGAAACCGAAGCCTCGATCGCGTCATGCACGATGAAGTCATCGTCGGCGGCAAACACCATGTACGGCGTGGTGACCTGCTGCACGCCATAGTCGAGCTTGGCCCGCAGGCCCTGATAGCCGAACTGCGGCACATGCTGGTAGTCGACGGTCGGGAACACGCCGTCAATGCCATCGGTGACGTGGGTCGAGGAGTCCAGCAGCAGAATCCTGCAAGGCAAGGCGCTGTAAAACTTGACTGCCCGGCGCACAAAGGCCGGACGGTTATGGGTGACCAGCACCACCGTCAACAACTCGTTCAGTGGTAATCCGCTTTCAGAACCGTACTTGCCTTGCATTTTCTTCCCCACAACCGGCGTATCGCCCGATGAACTCAACAATGATGTCGTTGCTTAACGAACGCGACGCAGGTAGCCGTCCGGCGCCACGGTGATCAGCAGCTTGTTCTGCAGCTGACGGTCGATTTCGAAGTCGGCGTTTTCTTCCAGGTATTTCCACACGGCGGTCTTCGGGTTGTCGCCCGGGCCCCATGGACGATCCGGGAAGAAGTCGGCCGGCATGTCTTCAACCACGGTGTCCATCACCACGCAGTAGCTGTCGACCGACACCAGTGGCGCGTACAGGCGCAGTTCTTCCAGTACGTGGTCGTGGGTGTGGTTGGAATCCAGTACCAGAATGACTTTCTTGCCTTCGGCAGCAGCGCGCACTTGCTCGGCGATGCCGGCGTCAATGCTCGAACCTTCGATCATTTTGATGCGCTTGCTCATCGGGTGGCTTTCGATGGCTTCGCGGTTGTGCGGGCGAATGTCGAGATCGATGCCCAGCACTTCACCGTGGCCTTGCAGCTCCAGCAACGAGGCGTAATAGATAATCGAGCCACCGTGGGCGATGCCGCATTCGATCACCAGGTCGGGTTTGACCTGCCAGATGATTTCCTGCATCGCCATCATGTCTTGCGGCAACTGAATGATCGGACGGCCCATCCACGAGAAGTGGTAGCTGTACTTGTGCTTCGCCGACTGGTTAAAGAAATCCTGGGCCAGACCGGTGAGTTTCTGGTCGTCGCCCTGAGCTGCGATTTCTGCCTGGCATTCGGCTTCGAAGGCTGTATTGATGGTGTTGTCGGTCATTTTTCTAATCTCAATAGTCACTGGAACGAAGCGCTGTCGACGGCGTGATAGACGTAGCGTCCATCGGTCATCCGCTTGATTTCTTCGAGGTAGTTGGAGTTCATCACAAACAGGTTGGCGCCTTCGGGCAACGCATCCATGGCCTCTTGCGGCGAGGACACCCGCACGCCGCTCAGGGGCAGATATCGACCCTGTTTGGCCGGGTTGATATCCACCACGCGATCCACCGCCACACCGGCCCGTTGCAGAAACAGCGAATAGATCACGCCTTTGGACGACGCGCCCCAGATCGCCGAACCTTGTTCAGGGGCGGCTTGAATAATCTGCACCGCGCGCTCGAGGCTGCTGGTGAAACCTTGCGGCAACTCAAGGCGTGGCACCGGTTGTTGCGGGGTCAGGCGCAAGGTCGCGAGGTCCGCCACGATGTACAGGTATTGGCCACCGAACAGGTGACCGGCCTCATGCACCGTGCCGAACATCCGGCGCAGGTCATCGAGGCGGAAGTAATTGACGTGCTCGTAGAACAGATCGAACCAGGCACGGTGCTCCAGGATCCAGTCGAAGCACGGCACTTCGATGTAGATCTGCCCGCCCTGATTGGCGTCGGCCATTTCGGCGAGGAAACTCACCGGGTCCTGAATGTGTTCCAGCACATGGCGCAGCACAATGGCATCCGCCGCCAGGCCCAGACCACGCGTGAACGGCGCCTTGATCACATCGGCGTTGCTGCCTTCGTAGGCCGGGTCGATGCCGGTGATGGCGTAACCCAGGCTTTTCAGCAGCTCCAGAAAGTAGCCTTTGCCGCAGCCGACTTCGATCAGTTCCTGACCCTTGAAGTGGCGGGCAATGATGCCTTCGACATCGCTCAAGTGCTTCTGGAACTGGCCCGAGTGCGCCTGTTCGTTCTGGTAGTCAGCGTCGTAGCTGAGCTTGTCGGCATCGAAGGCCTGGTTGAAGATCAACCCGCTCTTTTCGTCCTGCACCAACAGCATGTCGGCGCTGGCCGACGCCCGGGCCGACTCGGGGTCGGCAAAGGTACGGTTCTGCAACACCGGCAGGTCGGCGACCCGATACAACTCATGCCTCATGCTCTGCTCCCAGTAGCTGTTGCAAACGGTCCGCCACGCCCCAGAACGCCATCGGTTCGTGGGTCGGGTATGGGTAGTGACCGAGGTTCAAACGGATCGCTGCGCCACGTTCGCGCAGTCGCTGCTCGACCAGCGCCCGGACCGAAACCGGCTGGCCGCTGGAGCAATTGATCACGCCGTCGAAATCACGGTGCTGCACGATGGCGGCGAGGTAGCCGGCGGCCGTGTCGATGGCCAGGTAATCGCGCAACTGTTCGCCGGCCGACATGTTGAAACTGTCGTCACCGGCATCGATGGCCCGGTCCAGCGCCGCGAGCAAACTGTTGGGGTTTTGCCCCTCGCCGTGCAGATAAAACAGCCGAGCCCATTGCAGGGTGAACGGTTGAACCCGCTGCAGGTTTTCGAGGAACAGGCGCAGGGTATTTTTTGCCAACCCATAAGGGTTACTCGGCAGCGGTGCGGTCTGCTCGCTGAGCGGCCCGCTCTGCAGGCCGTATTCGAAACAGGTGCCGGTGACCAGCACTTGTGAGACGCCCGCCTCGACCGCGCTCTTGATGAACCGGTAGTCGGCCATCAGGTTGTGCTCGAAGTGAAACAGCGCCTGATAGTTCGGCAACCCTGGCCAGGCCAAATGCGCCAAGGCATCAATGCCATCGGTCAGCGCGGCGATGTTCACATCGTCGGCGTGAATATCCGCCGCGATGAACTCCACGGCATTGATCCACGGCATGTTCGCAGCGGTCTCGGCGTTGCGTGCCACGGCGCGGATTTCGCAGCCACGGGCGAGCAAGGCCTCGACCAGATGCCTGCCAACGAACCCGGTCGCCCCGGTGACCAGAATCTTCACAGGACGGTCAACTCAGGCACGGCGATGACAAAGCGCCCGTTCCACTCGCGCACCTGGGCCAGTTGCTGACTGACTTCGTGCAACAGGTTCCACGGCAGCACCAGCACGTAATCGGGTTTTTCCAGATCGATCTGCGCCGGCGAAACAATCGGAATGCGACTGCCCGGCAGGTACTTGCCCTGCTTATGCGGATTGGCGTCGGCGACCCAGGCCAACAGATCCGGTTTGACGCCTGCGTAGTTGAGCAAGGTGTTGCCCTTGGCCGCGGCGCCGTAACCGACCACGCGCTTGCCGTCGGCTTTCGCCTGCAACAGGAAACGCAGCAGTTCGTGCTTGATGCGTTCGGCGGCGGGCGCGAGGGTCGCGTAGTACTCGGGGGTTTTCACCCCGGCGGCGAGTTCGGCTTGCAGTTGCTGTTGAACCGCTGGCCGGACTTCGCGGCGCACGCCGTCGGCACGCTGGACGAAGACTCGCAGCGATCCGCCGTGAGTCGACAACTGACTGACGTCGAACACTTCCAGACCGTTGCGCTCGCACAGCGTTTGCACAGCGGTCAGCGACAGATAGGAATAGTGCTCGTGATACAGCGTGTCGAACTGCTGCCCGGCCATCAGGGTCAGCAATTGCGGAAACTCGAACGTCGCCACGCCGGTCGGCTTGAGCAACGTCGCGAAACCGCCGAGGAAATCATTGATGTCCGGTACATGGGCCAGCACGTTATTGGCCGCCATCAGGTCGGCGGACCAACCGTCGGCGATCAACTGCGAAGCCGTGTCGCGGCCGAAGAACAGCTCGCGGATTTCCAGGCCTTTTTCCCGAGCTGCTTGCGCGGTGCTGCGGGTCGGCTCGACGCCCAGGCAAGGGATGCCGCGCCCGGCCACGTACTGCAACAGGTAACCGTCGTTGGCCGCGATTTCCACCACGCGGCTGTCGGCGGTCAGGCCGAAGCGCTCAACCATCTCGGCCACATACTTTTCGGCATGGGCCAGCCAGGTGCTGGAGAACGAACTGAAATACGCATACTCGGCGTCGAACAGGCTGTCGGCGCTGGTGTAATCCTCCGTCTGCACCAGCCAGCACTGCTGACACACCGCAACCTTCAGCGGCACCCATTGTTCGGCTTGTTCCAGCTGATCGGCGCGCACATAAGCGTTGGACGGCGGCGAGGTGCCGAGATCGATCAGCGGCAAGGCCAGAGAAGTCCCGCAACCACGGCAGTTCATACGCGTACTCCAGCGAAGTGTTCATCGAGCAAGGGATGGCTGGAATCCCTGGCCGACAGATTATTGACGGGCAACGGCCAGGCAATCGCCAGCCGTGGATCATTCACACTCAAACCACCTTCGTGTGCAGGCGTGTAATCCGCGCTGTGCAGGTAGAGCAATTCGGCGTCGTCGGTCAGGGTCTGGAAGCCATGGGCGAAGCCGGCCGGGATCAGCAGGCTGCGACCGTCGCCGGCGCGCAAGTGTTCGGCGTGCCAGTGCAAGAAGGTCTCGGAGTCGGGGCGCAAATCCACCGCCACGTCCCAGACTTCACCGCGCAGGCAGGTGATCAACTTGGCTTCCGGCGCACTGGCGTTCTGATAATGCAGACCGCGCACACTGCCGCGTTCGCGGGTGCAGGAATGGTTGATCTGACGGATATGAAACGCTTGGCCGAAGGCGCTGAGGCTGCCTTCACAGAACAGCCGCGCAAAGTGCCCGCGCTCATCTTCGAAGCGTTTGTGCTGCACGCTGAACAGTCCGGCGAGCGGTAATGCTTTCAACAGAAACTCGCTCACAGCGCGCCTCGGTACAGGTTCAACTGGCTCAGGGTGATGGCGCGCATGTCGTCGCCGTTTTGCCACGCCAGGTGCCAGTCGAGGGTCTGGGTCAGGCACTGCTGCAAAGACCAGCGCGGTTGCCAGGCCAACAGTTGACGGGCGCGGCTGCTGTCCAGACGCAACAGACCGGCCTCATGCAAATCACTCGGCTCGATACGCAGGCCGCGTGCTTGCGGCCAGCGGCTGGCAAGCAGTTCGACCACTTCGCCGACGCTGCACATGTCCGCTTCGCTCGGGCCGAAGTTCCACGCACCGGCAAATTCGGGACCTTTTTCGTAGAGCCCGGCGGCCAGTTGCAGGTAACCGGCCAGCGGCTCCAGCGCGTGCTGCCACGGGCGCACGGCTTGCGGGTAGCGCAGGGTCACGGGTTCGTCGGCGGACCAGGCTTTAAGCACGTCTGGAATCAACCGTTCTGGTGCAAAATCCCCCCCGCCCAACACGTTGCCGGCACGCGCCGTGGCCAAAGCCAAGCCGTGTTCGGCATACTTTTCAGCCGGGAAGAACGAAGCAGCGTAAGACTGCGCCAACAACTCACAACAGGCTTTGCTGCTGCTATACGGATCGTGTCCACCAAGGGCTTCGTTTTCACGGTACGGCCACAGCCATTCCTGGTTGGCGTAGACCTTGTCGGTGGTCACCAGCACGCAGGCGCGCACGCCGCCGACCTGGCGGATCGCTTCGAGCAGATTGAGGGTGCCCATGACGTTGCTGGAGTAAGTCCCCAACGGGTCGCGATAACCTTCGCGCACCAGCGGCTGGGCCGCCAAGTGCAGGACGATTTCCGGCTGGGACTCGGCAATCAGCTCCAGCAATGCCCCGAGGTCACGCAGATCGCCGCGCTGATCGTTGATGCCTTCGCGCACCCGCGCCAGCTCGAACAGGCTCGGCTCGGTCGACGGGTCCAGCGAAAAACCGCTGACCTCGGCACCCAGGCTTTGCAGCCACAACGTCAGCCAGCTGCCTTTGAAGCCGGTATGGCCGGTCAGCAGAACCCGCTTGCCGCGCCAGAACTCCGGGCTCAGTCCCATTGTTTCCATGGGGCCTCCCCGCTCAGCCACAGTTGCTCAAGGTGGTTTTTGTCGCGCAGGGTGTCCATCGGATGCCAGAAACCGTCGTGCTGGAAGGCTTGCAGTTGTTGTTCGCTGGCCAACGCGGCCAGCGGCTCGGCTTCCCATGAGGTCTGATCGTCGGCGATGTACGGCAGCACTTTTGGCGACAGCACGAAGAAACCGCCATTGATCCAGCCGCCGTCACCGCGCGGTTTTTCAATGAAGCCTTTGACGCTGTCACCGTCGCGCTCCAGGGCGCCGTAACGGCCCGGTGGCTGCACGGCGGTGACGGTCGCGAGTTTGCCGTGGGTCAGGTGGAAGTCCACCAACGCGCCAATGTTGAGGTCCGAGACGCCGTCGCCATAGGTGAAGCAGAACGCTTCTTCGCCTTCCAGGTAACGGGCGGCGCGACGCAGGCGGCCACCGGTCATGGTGTCTTCGCCGGTGTCGATCAGGGTCACGCGCCACGGTTCGCTGTAGTTCTGGTGAACATCCATGCGGTTGTTGCACATGTCGAAGGTGACGTCGGAAGTGTGCAGGAAGTAGTTGGCGAAGAAATCCTTGATCGCATAGCCCTTGTAACCAAGGCAAATCACGAAGTCGTGAATTCCATGAGCGGAATATTGCTTCATGATGTGCCAGAGAATTGGCTTGCCACCGATCTCGATCATTGGCTTGGGCTTGAGGTGCGACTCTTCGCTGATCCGCGTGCCCAGGCCACCCGCCAGAATAACTGCCTTCATCTTTTCCCCTCTTGTTCGTCACAGGGCCGGCCCAAGCCTGACAAGGCTTTGCGGCGATCTGGATAAATCGCATGAGGCGGCACCCATCAGCTTCTGGCTGCTTCGCACATGCTAGATTTATGGCGATTTTCAGGGGACTTGCAGGAAACGCGCCAGCTCGAATGGCGGCGCTGTGGTCGCCGCTACCGTTGGGCAGCGACGACCACTGGTGCGTACATCAATCGGCCAGCCAGCCGTTCTCCCAGTAGCGCACGTTATCGCCGCGCAGCATGAAATCGCGCAGCACGGCTTCGCGCAATTCATCGCCCATGCGGTAACTGGCATCCGGGTCCGCCAGGTGCATGCGGATGGCTTGCAACCACTCATCGGTGGAGTTGCTGATCACCCGCGTGCAGGGCAGATACCCCCGGTAAGCCTCGGTATCGGTACAGACGACCGGGTAGCCGCACGCGCCGTATTCCAGTAAACGCAGATTGCTCTTGCAGTCGTTGAAGATATGGAACTCCAGAGGTGCCAGCGCCAGGTCGAGGTTCAGACTCGCCAGCTTCGCCGGGTAGATGCTCAGGTCGATCACCCCATGGAATTCATACACGTAAGGCAGCAACTCGTCGGGGCACATTCCGAAAAATACCCAATCGACCTCGTTGGCCAGTTCGCGAACCACATCGGCAATGATCGCCAGGTCACCTGAATGACTGGTACCGCCACCCCAGCCAACCCGTGGTTTCTTCGAGGTCCGGCGCTGACTGCGCAGATCACTCCAAAGATGTGTGGCGAGCATATTCGGCACGACGCGAATGTCGTGATGCATGGACGACAACGCGTCGGCCAGTGGTTGAGTAGAAACCACTACCCGATCGCACAACCCGATGCCCCGACGAACCAGACGCTCCATCTCGACGTTATCCGGCATATTGCGAACATGCAGGTTTTTCTTCGAAGCCTTGATGACATAGTCATCCAGCTCGAAAATCAGTCGGGCTTTGGTGTAGGGCTTGAAGGCGGCGATATCGTTGATAGGTCCTTCGCTGTAGCGCCCCTGCAAAATGATGACGTCCGGCGACTCACGCTCGATTTCGATGACCGAAGGCAGGTCATAGTAAATCCGCCCGGTCGCCCGACCCGCTTTCTCCAACTCGACCAGCGGCTGGATTGCGCGATAGTGTCCGACCGCAGAGGAGTTGATTGGCAGGGCCATGACCTTAGGCACTTGCCGAGCGGAAAACGGGCTCCATCCGGTGCGCAAGCCTGGATCCAGACCGAAACTGGCGCCCCCCGGCGTATTCAACATCAGGTTAGGGTTGTAGGCCGGGTCGCGGGCAATGATGGGCAACCAGTGTCGGTAAAACGTCTGCTGCTCCCGCGTCCGAAGCGCCAGTCCGGCCTCGTCCACTTCGGTCGCAGGCGCTGTTCCGAGGGCCAGTTGCGCATACGGTGTCCACACCACCAGATAGCCGCTTTGACGGATTCGCAGACACAGGTCCACCTCGTTGAGGGTCAAGGCAAAGTCTTGCGCTTGCAGCCCCCCGACACTGTCGAACAGCGCTTTGCGCACTATCAGGCAATTGGCACCGACCGCGCTCATATCCTGAACCACCTGCAAGCGGTGCATATAGCCGGCCGAATTCAGCGGGTCGCCGAAAAACGGTGAGCCGGCCGGGCCTTGCAGGCCCAGAATCAGGCCGGCATGCACCACCAGACCGTCAGGATTGAACAGCTTGGCCCCGACCACACCGACCTCCGGACGCTGCGCATGATTGAGCAGTTCATCCAGCCAGTCGCCACGTGTGATCACCGCATACGGGTCGAGCAGCAGCAGGTATTCACCACGGGCCTGCTGCGCTGCGAAGTTGCGCGTCGCCGCGACATTGCCTTGCTGCGCAAACGCTCTCACCCGCAACCGGTCGCTGTCCAGCTGCGCCATGCCGTTCAGCCATTCGAGGGTCTCCGGTGATTCGCTGCCATTGTCGATCAACACCAACTCGTATTCGCTGTAAGCGGTTTTCTCGAGGAGCGTTTCAACACAACGCTGCACGGCGGCCAATTGGTCCTTGCAAACAATAAGGATCGACACCAATGGCCGCGCTGCATGCACGTAATCGACACGATTGAGCAAGGTGTAGCTGCCCTGGCGAATCTCATGCTCAACGCCCAATCGCTGAAGATGCGCTTGCACCACCTGCGGGTTAAGTTCAATGACTTCCGGCAGTGCCAGCCACTGCGCCAGGCCGAGCGTCGACTCCAGCAGCACCTCGGCAATATGTTCGACGACCTCGATACCGTCGTTTTCGACCATGCGCCACAGCACATCGTGAGGCGCCAGTTCGCCGTAGCTCGCATTGAAGCCGCCGAGGGCGAGGAAGCGCTCGCGCTGAAACGCCAGCGACCGCCCAACGTAGGGATAACTGCGCATCAGGTCCAGGTTGAAATCCGGCTTGAAGACCGGGTCTTCCGACTCACCGTCCCGCAATCCGCCTTCATCACCGTACAGACACAAGGCACTCGGCGAGACACTGATGCGCTCGGCCAACAGCAACAGCGCCGGCTCTACCAGACGATCGCCGGCACGCAGTACATAGAACCAGTCAACGCCGTCAAGTTGTGCCAGTAACCCGTTGATCTGCTCATACCCGTCGCCCTGCAACGGCAGATTGAATACCCGCTCGTCGAGTTGCGCTTCGGTACAGGCGCTGGATAACACCAGGGTCAGGTCCGGCGCATAGAGTTGTCCGGCAAGGCTCTGTAGCGTGAGATCCAGACCGGCCCGGCTGACCTGGTCATCAATGATGATCGGGACGATTTTCGGTTGCCTCGACCAACCGGCCAGAGTGTCCGGCAACAAGCGCCGCTGAGTTTCGTTGAGCGTGCGACACGACAGCCAATGAGCGTAAAGCTGTGAAAAACTCTCGCTGGCGATGCCCACCCGATGTTCCTGGCTGGACTGGTTTGCGCCCAGGGTTCGAGCCAGGGGCAACTCATCCCAGACGCGCGGTTCTTCTTTGCTGCGGCTCAGTGGCAGGCAACGCACCCATCCGCCCGCAGGCGCGCCTTCGCCACCGCGAACCTTGAGCATCTGCACCAGCCAGTGCTTTTCCACCTCGGCCGCGTCTTTCATCGGTTGCTGGCGACTCAATCGCTGCGGATGCAGCCGCTCGACACTCAACACGTAGTTGAGCTGCGCCATGTTGCCCCGCCGCATCAGGCAGATGAACAAGGCCAAATCGAGTGATGCAACAAAGCAATGGCCCGGTTGCGTCAGGGCGGGCATCAGCTCCTGGACATCCTCGCGGCGGAACAGCGCATTACTGAACCCACCGAGGAAGTTGACCGGGAAATTCTCGAAAATCGCCAGCAGGTCATCACCCTTGAAGATGCCGCAAACAGGCGACAGCGTGCTGTTCTCCAACCGCGACGGCAACGGGTGATCGTCTGCGTCCCAGAACGTGCGCTGAGCCAGCACCAGATTGATATCGGCATTCTCAGCAAGCACCTGCGCCTGGCGCTCGATGCAGGCAGGCGACAACTGATCGTCATCGCACAGAAATTTGATGAACTCGCCTTTTGCTTCGTCCAGACACGCCAGCAGATTGCTGACAAAACCCAATGTCTGCGGATTGCGCACATATCGCACTCGCAGCGCTGCATCGCCCGTCAGCGACTCGACAACCTGCCGGATCTCATCGCCGCGACTGTCGTCGCACACAATAATTTCAAAGTTGGCGTATTGCTGCTTCAGGGCGCTTTGCAGGGCACGGGCGAAAAAGCGTGGATTGAAGGCGGGAATGACGAGGCTGACTAACGGGACTGGATTCACGGCGGGACTCTCAAGCGGCGGACGCTCACCCGGCCGGGTGAGCCTTTGGAACCGCTGAAAAAAGGCGATTGGTATTCGGCAACTGACGGCCGGGCGCTTGCGCGCCCGACGCCTTTAGATCTTGTTGAACAGACCCAACTGAGTGATTTTGCTGAATGCCAACTGCGAGGCCTGCAACATGGTTTGCTGCAAGGTCAGGCGCGTCATCACTTCGGCCGGATCGGAATCGCGGATGGACGATTGGGTTGTTTTGTTGGCCAGACTCAGGCTTTGGTTGATCTGGGCCTGGGTATCCAGCGCCGCACCGCGTCCGCCCACCGAACTCAAGGCGCTGGACAACTGATCGTTGCCACTGGCCAGATTGGCGATGCCCGAGGCCACGGCCGCCTGCTGCTTCTGCATCAGGATCGGATCACCGTTGGTTGGCGTGTTCAATGCGCTCTTCAACTGGCTCACGGTATCCAGGATGTTCTGGGTTTCATGAGTATTGACGGCAATATTGAATTGATCGTTCGGCCCCGGCGCCGGTGCGCCGGTCATGGTGAAACTGACACCCGATGCAGTGGCAACGTTACCGACCATGGTCCCGGTGGACACCGGTTGGCTGCCGGCGGTCAACGGTGCCGCGTACAGCTCGAAAGCCGTGGCGCTGGTGAACTTCAGCACAGCCGAACCCGTAGGGAAACTGGCGTGGTAATTCGCCGGGTTGGTGATAGCGCTCGAGGTGACCTGCGCGGTCGTCGGGTTGCCCGGACTGCGAGTCGCGGTGAAGGTATCGGGCTTGGCGGCCAGGGTGAAGCTATGCCCAGGCAGCACGGTCGCGGCGTTATCACCGGGTTGCAGGTTGATGTTGAGGTTCAGTTCGACCCCGCGGAACGTCACGCCTTGGGTCTTGGCGCCTGTCGGGTCAAAAACACCACCCTGACTGGCTTCGGCGGTGACATCGTTACCGCCCGAGTCAAGGATTTGCAGCTGGGTGCCGCTGACGAAATTCACGGTGTACGGCTCGCCGCTGCGGAATTTGCTGTTGTAGGTGACGTTCGAGGACACCTGACCGTTGGACAGGGTCACGCGGCCATCATCCACCGCCGGCGCGGTCATGGTGACCTGGCTGCGGCTGGTATTGATCGCCTGCTGGAACACATCCCAACCGGTGCTGTTAGTGGCCATCGACATGGTATCGCCGATGGGCAGATCGAGGGTCACCTGGTCGCCGTTGTAGCTGTAGGTGCCGTCGGGGTTACGCGAGAACGGTGCAGTATCGCCCTTGGAACCGGAGAAAATGTAAGTGCCATTTTCGTCCTTGGAGTTCATCAGGCTCAGCAGTTGCTCTTCGATCTGGCCCAGCTCCGACGCGTTGGCCTGACGGTCGGCATCGGTGTAACCGCTGTTACCGACACCAATGGCCAACTCCCGGGCACGCTGCAGCACGTTATTGATGCTGGTCATCACCGATTCGGTCTGGCCCAGGGTCGCCTTGATCGTGTTGGTGTTGGCGTTGTACTGATCGAGCATCGAAGCCTGCTGACCCAGTTGCAGCAGACGCGAGGCACCAACCGGATCATCGGCGGCGGTGTTGACGCGGACCAGACTGCTGGCCTCTTCACTGCTCTTGACCGCGTTGGCGAAGTTCTTTTGATAGTTTGCAGCCGAGGACTCGTAAAACTGGCCGGTGGAAATGCGCATGGGCTACGACTCCTTAAAGACTGTTGATCAGTGTGCTGAAGATTTCCTGCGCAGCCTTGATAATCTGCGAAGAGGCGGTGTAGTACTGCTGATACTTGACGAGGTTGCCGGTTTCTTCGTCGAGGTCGACCCCCGACAACGAATCACGAGCACCTTTGGCGTTGGCCAGGATGGCGGAGGTCGCAGCCGTGTCGAGCTTGCCCTGGGCAGCCTTGGCGCCCACACCTTCGACCAGTTTGCCGTAGGCGTCGGTCAGGGAAATGCCCTTGCTGGCGGTCCCTGTGTCCACGACTTGCTTGGTCTGCAGGCCCGCCAGTGCGGTACCGTTACGGTTGTCCAGGGTGCCCGCCTGGGCGAGCGAGATGTTGATCGCCGACCCCGTGCCCGGCGAGCCCGCGATGGTCATGTCGAACGCTACGGAACGCTGCACCGCAGGCGGCCCCGGGTCCATGATCGGCGCGCCGGTGGCATCGACCAGCGGAACATTCAGGCTCATGGTGTTGTTCTGGTTCGGCACAATGTTGCCGCCGCCAAGCACGTTGCCCTTGGCATCGAGCAGTTGATAGGTCTGGGTCGAACCACCGGAAGCACCGAACACCACTTTGACCGGCGTCGAGGTCTTCAGCCCGTCCTGCATGATCTTGGTGGTCGCCGCATCATAGACATCGAACTGCGTCGTCAGGGTCGGTTGACCGCTGGACGAAATGCTCAACGTGCCGCTGCCGCCCGGCGCAATGGCTGCGCTCAACGGCGCGGCAATGGCCAGACGCTTGGAGTCGGTCATCTCGGTCTTGATGTTCGTCGCCGCGTTGCGGGTCGGGGTGATCTTGAAGGTGTCGCCAGCGGCTGCAGGGCCACCGGTCAGCTTCATGGAAAAACCATCGATCACTGGCGGCGGCGTGGTCAGGGTGCTGAAGGCGCCCATGGACTGGCCGTCCGGCAGACGCTGCACGGTATAGTTGGTGCCGCTGGTGAAGGTGACCTTGTAATCGTTGATGGTCAGCTTACCGCTGTCCTCGATGCTCACATCGAAGTTGCCCGAGCCGGCGCTGTTGCCGACCGTGGCGATGCTGCGCTGAGCCATCTGCGCGGCACTGTTGATGCTGTTGAACAGGTTCGAGCCGAACTCGCCGTTCTTGTCGATGCCCTGGGCCTGGATGGTGTTCATCTGATCGGCGACGACAAGGGCCACACGCCCCAGTTCGTTCATGGCCGGGTCCAGCACGGTGTCGCGATAACGGAGCAGACCGCCCATTTCACCACCGGTCATCACCGAGGTGATGTCAACGGTGCTGCCGTTGCGATCGAGCTGGATGCCCATGCGCGAAGGATCTTTTTGGCTCGGCACCACTGACAGGGTACTTGTGGTGCCACCTATGACCAGCGGCTGGCCGCTGCCCAGGTAAACGTCGAGGTTACCGTCGCGCTCGATGACCTGCGCACCGGTGAAGGTGGAGAGCTGACGCACGGTTTCGTTACGCGCGTCGAGCAGCTCGTTCGGCATGCCGCCGGACTTGGAAACTTCGGAAATCTTCTGGTTCAACTGCGCCACGGTGGCGGCCAGTTTGTTGACCTGATCGGCCATGTTCGTCAGGTTGCCGTTGATGCTCGCGTTCTGCTGGGTCAACTGGCTGGCTACTGAGTTGAAACGGTTGCTCAAGGCCTGGGCATCGCTGAGCAGCAATTGACGCGATGCGTCGTCACCCGGCTTGGCGTTGACGTTCTGCACCGAGGCGAAGAACTTGGTCAAGGCGCCATCGAGGCCGGTGCCGCTGTCCGACAGCAAGGCATCGAGCGGGCTGATCTGCCCGGCGTACGCGGCCGCATCGCTGTTGAGCGAGGTGGTGGTCTGCAATTGCGCATCGAGGTAGCTGTTGTAGACGCGGCGTACATCGGCCAGGGTCGTACCGGTGCCAATGTAGACGCTGCCGAACTGATTCGAGGCTTTGGTACTCTGCACGGTTTGCTGGCGTGAGTAACCGGCGGTGTCGGCGTTGGCAATGTTATTGCCGGTAGTCATCAACGAGGATTGGCCAGCGGCCAGACCCGACATCCCGATATTGAGCAAACTCATGGTTCAGACCTTATGCCTTGTGCCTATAAAGGCGTAGTGGAAGCGCCCGCCGCAGCGTAGTTTTGGTAACTCGTCATCTGCTTGGCTATCTGCGAAATCTTGCTTGCGTAGGCCGGGTCTGTTGCATACCCGGCTTTCTGCAGCTCGCGTACAAACTGTTCTGGGTTATCGGCAGACTTCAGAACATCTTGATAGCGATTGTTGGATTGCAGCAAAGTCACCAGGTCATGGAAGCTGTCTTTATACGAGTCGTAGGAACGGAACTCGGCCGTCTCCTTGACCATCTCGCCATTCCTGAATTCGCTGGTGATCGCGCGCGCCGATTCACCCTTCCAGTTGCTGCTGGCCTTGATGCCAAACAGGTTGTGGCTGCTGCTGCCATCCTGGGCACGCATGACCGATTTGCCCCAACCGGTTTCCAGGGCGGCCTGGGCCACCAGGTAACGCGGATCGACGCCAATACGGTCGGCAGCTTCCTTGGCCATCGGCAGCATGGTGTTGACGAATTCGTCGGCGGAGCTGAAGGCTTTCTTCGGCGGTGCCAGTGGAATCTGAGCCATGGCGCGGCCGTAAACCTGCAGGCGTCCGCTGGATTTGTTATCGGTTGGCGAAGGCAGCCAGTCACCATTGAACAGCGGCCCGGCACCGGTCACTACCGGCGTCGCGGCGCGTTCAGGCAGCAAGGTTTTGTTCGGCGTCGCTGCGGCGGCAGTCGTTGCCGAAGGCACCAGACCGGCGAGCAAGCGATCAGCCAGTTTCGGGGGCAAGGCCAGACGGCGCTGATTGATCAGCTCCATGTCATTGTGATGGGTGCCCTCGCCTGTCGGCGCTTTTACCGAACGTGAGGCCCACAACGGACGCTGACCATTGAGCCGCGACAGCGGACCGTCGGTGGCCACGGTGCCCGCGGCAATCGGCGTCGGCACCGCGGCTTTCGCCGCTTCCTGCTTGGCGGCGGACAAGGCCGCAGCCTCGCCCGGCGCCAACGGTTTGTTCTTCGACATCTGGCGCATCAGCACGTCTGCCAGACCAATACCGCCGCCTTCGCGGGACATGGAAACGGCCAACTGCTGGTCGTACATTTCCTGGTATTGCTTGGCCGCCGGGGTGTTGAGCGGGTTGTCCTTGCCCAGCGCTTCGGTGGCCGAGCGCATGGACTTGAGCATTTCACCGAGGAACAGCGACTCGAATTCCTGCGCAACCTTGCGCATGTTGGCGTCACTGTCCTTGTCGCCGACCTTGAGCTGGTTCAAACGATTCAAGTCCGAATAGGACCCCGAATCGTTGCTGCTGACACCCAGACCGCCCTTGCGCATATCCATGGTCGCCGTCCTCAGATCACAATCAGGTCGGCTTGCAACGCGCCGGCCTGTTTCAATGCTTCGAGGATCGCCATCAAGTCACCCGGCGCCGCGCCGACCTGGTTCACCGCACGCACGATTTCGTCGAGGGTGGTGCCCGGGCCGAACTTGAACATCGGCTTGGCTTCTTGCTGAGCGTTGACCCGCGAGCGCGGCACGACGGCGGTCTGGCCATTGGACAGAGGGCCGGGCTGACTGACGATCGGGTCTTCGGTGATGGTCACTGTCAGGCTGCCGTGAGTCACGGCTGCCGGCGAAACCTTGACGTTCTGGCCGATCACGATGGTGCCGGTACGCGAGTTGATGATGACTTTCGCCACCGCCTGACCCGGGTCGACTTCAAGGTTCTCGAGGATCGACAAATAGTCGACGCGCTGGCTTGGATCGAGTGGCGCACTGACCCGAATCGAACCGCCGTCGATGGCCTGGGCAACGCCAGGACCGAGCATGTCGTTGATCTTGTCGACGATGCGCTTGGCGGTGGTGAAGTCCGAACGGTTGAGGTTCAGGGTCAGGCTGTTGCCCTGGTTGAAACCGCTCGGCACCGAACGCTCCACCGATGCACCACCGGGGATACGACCGGCCGACGGAACGTTGACGGTGATCTTCGAACCGTCGCGACCTTCAGCATCAAAACCGCCGACCACCAGGTTGCCCTGGGCGATCGCGTAGACGTTGCCGTCGATACCCTTGAGTGGCGTCAGCAGCAAGGTGCCGCCACGCAGGCTCTTGGAGTTACCGATCGAAGCAACAGTGATGTCGACCTGTTGACCTGGCTTGGCGAACGCCGGCAGATCGGCACTGATCGACACGGCGGCGACGTTCTTCAGCTGCACGTTGCCCGAACCCGGCGGCACCTTGATGCCGAACTGCGAGAGCATGTTGTTGAAGGTCTGCAGGGTGAACGGGGTTTGCGTCGTCTGGTCGCCGGTGCCGTTAAGCCCGACCACCAGGCCGTAGCCGATCAATTGGTTGGAACGCACGCCGGAAATACTGGCGATATCCTTCAGCCGTTCGGCTTGCGCGTTGAACGCAGCGGACAGCATCAGGGCGGCCACCATCAGGTGTTTAAGATTCAACGTAGCCACCTAGAAAGGGAACAGCGGGCTGAGGAAGAAACGGTCGAACCAGCCTGGCTGACTCGCATCGGCAAACGCACCGGTGCCCGAGTAGGTGATGCGTGCATCGGCGACGCGGGTCGACGACACGGTGTTGTCGGTGGCGATGTCATCGGAGCGCACCATGCCGGCAATCCGCACCAGCTCATCACCGGTGTTGAGGGTCAGCCACTTCTCGCCACGCACGGCGATGATGCCGTTGGGCAGCACGTCAGCGACGGTCACGGTGATCGAGCCGGTCAGGCTGTTGCTCTGCCCGGACTTGCTGTCGCCCTTGGTCGCGCGGTCACCTTCGTAACCTACGTCCAGGCTCAGGCTGCCGCTGCCCACCGGATCGTTGGTGCTCAGACCGCCGCCAAAAAACGAGCTCAGGCCGATGTCGGTCTTGCTGTTCTTGCCGATTTGCGAGTTGGCGTTTTTGCTGGCCTGGGTGCGCTCGTTCAGGGTGATGGTGATGATGTCACCAACCCGGAACGCCTTGCGGTCGCTGTACAGGTTCTGTTCAAAACCGGCCTGGTAGATCGAGCCGTTATTGGCGGCAGCCGGCAACGGCGTGCGCGGCAACACCGGGGCGTAGTAAGGGTCATTGGGCTTGGGCGGCGGAGCGACGCAGCCCGCGAGCACGACGACCCCACTCAGTGCCAGAACAGATACAAAGCGATTCATGACCCTACCTCACGGTGTTGCAGGCGACCTCATGGTCGCCTCATAGACTGATTACAGATTCTGCGTTACGAACGAGAGCATCTGGTCGGCGGTAGAGATCACCTTGGAGTTCATCTCGTAGGCGCGCTGAGTGGTGATCATGTTGACCATCTCTTCAACGGTGCTGACGTTGGACGTTTCCAGGGTGTTCTGCAGCGTGGTACCGAAACCGTTCAGGCCCGGCGTGCCGATTTGCGGCGCGCCGCTGGCAGCGGTTTCCAGGAACAGGTTGTTACCCACGGCTTGCAGACCGGCCGGGTTGATGAAGTCGGCGGTTTGCAGGTTGCCGATCACCTGGTTGGCCGGGTTACCCGGAACGGTGATGGACACAGTGCCGTCGCGACCGACCGTGAAGGTCTGCGCGTCGTTGGGAATGACGATGGCCGGTTCCAGGGCGAAGCCGCTGGCGTTGACGATCTGACCGTTGGAGTCGAGGTGGAACGTACCGTCGCGGGTATAAGACGTGGTGCCGTCCGGTTGCAGGATCTGGAAGAAACCGCGACCGTCGACGGCCAGGTCGAGTGGCTGCTCGGTGGTTTGCAGGCTGCCGGCGGTGAAGTTTTTCTGGGTGCCGACGATGCGCACACCGGTACCCACTTGCAGACCCGACGGCAGTTCGCTGTCCTGGGTCGACTGGGCGCCTGGCTGGCGTTTGATCTGATAGAGCAAGTCCTGGAACTCGGCGCGGTCACGTTTGAAACCCGTGGTCGACACGTTGGCCAGGTTGTTGGAAATGGTCGTCAGGTTAGTGTCCTGGGCGGACAGACCTGTTTTGGCAACCCATAGAGCCGGAAGCATTCGATTCTCCTCGTGCGCCTGTTTTACGGCGCGACGTTCTGATAATTAGCTGATCTGCAAGACCCGAGCCATGGCCTGGTCATCGTCTTTAGCGGTGTTCATCATCTTGATGTGCAGCTCGAACTGCTTCGACAAGGCCAACACCGAGGTCATCTCTTCCACGGCGTTGACGTTGCTCGACTCGAGGAACCCGGACACCAGCTTGACGCCCGCATCGGCTTGCGCCGGCTTGCCGTCCTTGGTGTGGATCGAACCGTCCAGGCCTTTGGTCATGTTCTTCAGGTCAGGGTTGACCAGTTTGATGCGGTCGACTTCAGCCATCACGCGCGGGCCTTCGCCCATCGCACGGATGCTGATGGTGCCGTCTTCGCCCACTTCGATTTGCTGCTCGGGCGGCACGGCGATCGGTCCGCCATTGCCCATCACCGGCATACCGTTGCCGGCCCGCAGCACGCCCAGGGCGTCCACGTTCAGGCTGCCGGTGCGCACGTAGCTTTCAGCGCCATCGGGGGTTTGCACGGCGATCCAGCCATTGCCTTGCACCGCGACGTCGAGGTCGCGACCGGTTTGAACCAGCGAACCGGGAGAGAAGTCGGTGGCCGGACGCTCGGTCATGGCAAACGCACGCGCCGGAAAGCTGTCACCAAACACCGGCATCGAACGGGCCTGTTCCAGGTCCTTCTGAAAACCGTTGGTGGAGATGTTTGCCAGGTTGTTGGCATGAGCCTTCTGCGCCAGTGCATTCTGGCTGGCGCCGGTCATTGCCACATAAAGGTACTTATCCACACTCTTTCCTCTGCATGCCGGACGTTTGCCGCCCACCGCTGTACTGCTGAGCGATAAGCAATTTGCAGACCAACTTTCTTTTGACGGCGCGAGGCCCGGCAAACAAAGGACTTGAGGGGTTTTGCGGGGATTGAGGGGTTTTGCGGGGATTGAGGGAAATGTATCGAAGACGAAAAACCGGCGGTGTTATGCCGCTAACGGCAAGTGTCGACCTCTTGCGCTCAACGAAACCCTTGTAGCAGCTGTCGAGCACCGCGAGGCAGCGTTCGGCGGCGCAGCCGTCGTAAAACCAGACATCGCGGTGTATCAGGAAAACCTTGCATGCCGGGTTTACGACGGCTTCGCCGCCGAACGCTGCCTCGCTGTGCTCGACAGCTGCTACGGGGACCTAGGTATTGCCGGGTTCTTTGCCGACTTCGTACTCACGCAATTTATTGGCAATGGTCGTATGGGAAACCCCCAGGCGCTTGCCCAGCTGCCGACTGCTCGGATGTTCGGAATACAAACGCTCAAGCACCGCTTTCTCAAAGCGCCCGACAATCGCATCCAGCCCGCCCTCAAGGGAGAAGTCGCCAAGCGGCTGACGCACGCCGTAATCCGGCAAGCGAATGTGCTCGGCCTTCACGGTCCCGCCCTCGCACAGGGAAACCGCCTGGAACAGCACGTTCTCCAACTGCCGGACATTGCCCGGCCAGTGGTAATGACTCAGCCGCTCCATCGCCGCCGGCGCCAGTTTCGGCAGCGGGCAACCGATCTGCCGGCTGGCCTGATCGAGGAAGTGTTCCACTAGCGGCGTCAAACCGTCGAGGCATTCACGCAGCGGCGGGATGTGTAGCGAAAGCACGTTCAAGCGGTGATACAAATCCTGGCGAAACTCACCGCGCGCGCACAACTCGGACAAGTCCACTTGCGTCGCGCAGATCACTCGCACATCCAGATAAACCTCTTCATCACTGCCTACACGGCGGAAGCAACCGTCCTGCAGGAAGCGCAGCAATTTCACCTGCAAGCGCGGGCTCATTTCCCCGACGCCATCGAGAAACAGCGTACCGCCCGCCGTCAGCTCCAGCAGCCCGAGCTTGCCTTCGGCCCGCGCCCCTTCGAAAGCACCGGGTCCGTAACCGAACAACTCGGTCTCAGCCATCGATTCCGGCAGCCCGGCGCAGTTCAGTGCCATCAACGGTGATTGACCGCGAGGGCTCGCCAGGTGGCAGGCACGCGCCAACAACTCTTTGCCGGTGCCGGTTTCGCCTTCTATCAATAGCGGCGCATCCAGCGGCGCCATGCGTCGGGCTTCGCGCACCACCGCGGCCATGACCTTGGAGCTCTGGAAGATGCTGTCGAACCCGCGCAGTTCCTGCTTGCGCACGTTATAGATACGCTCACCCACCCGATCAGCCCGGTGCAACGTCAAAACCGCGCCCGCCATCGCTTCGCTGTCGTCATGCTCTGATTGCAGCGGCGCGATGTCGGCGAGAAACACGTCGCCCTTGACCTTGACCCGCAAACCGTTGATCCGCGACTTGTTGGCGCGCACCAGCTCCGGCAAGTCGAAATCCTCGGCATACCGCGACAGCGGGATGCCCGGCACCTCATCCACCCGCACGCCCAACAACTGCGCTGCCGCACGGTTGGCCGCGACGATGGAGCCGCCCATGTCGATCGACAGCACCGGAAACTCCAAGGCGCCGAGCAAGGCATTGAGCTCCATGTGCCGACGCTCGCTGGGCATCAGCCCTACACGCTTGACGCCAAACACCCCGGCAATCGATTCGAATTTCGGACGCAACGCCTGGAATTGAATGTTGATCAGGTTCGGGCAATGCAGGTAGATCGCGTTGCCATGCTCACCGCCGACCTCGCCGCGAGCAACGTTGATCCCGTACTCGACCAGCAAGTTGAGAATGTCGCGCAGGATGCCGATGCGGTTCTGGCAGTGGACTTTGATACGCATATAAAAGGCCTGAAAAACGGTGAATGAGGTTTTGATGCCGGACGCATAACCTGTGGGGGCGGCGGTGCGGCGATCCGACTTGCTCGCGAAAGCGGTCTTTCTGGTACATCAATGTCGGATGTGCCGACGCTTTCGCGAGCAAGCCCGCTCCCACAGGGTTCTGTGCAGTGCCCTCGGCCCTGTTTATTTGCTGAGCCGCTCAGATAGTCGTCAAGATTATGTGACACCTGTGCGCCGTTTCAAACCCGCAAATCTCAATAGCTGCGCCATAGGCGCCAAACCGTAACGAATACTTTACGAAAAACGAAGATTTTTCCTACGCATACCAGCGCTCACCTGCTGCAACACCGCACGCCTTGGGGTATTTCTAAGTCCATAGCAGCACATAACAAGAACGAAATCCCCTAGCAGGAGAGCAGCATGAAGCAGACGCAATACGTGGCTCGCGAGCCCGATGCGCAAGGTTTTATCGACTACCCCGCTGAAGAACACGCGGTGTGGAACACGCTGATTACTCGTCAACTGAAAGTGATCGAGGGGCGTGCGTGCCAGGAATACCTGGACGGTATCGAAAAACTCGGTCTGCCCCACGACCGCATTCCTCAACTCGGCGAGATCAACAAAGTCCTCGGTGAAACCACTGGCTGGCAAGTCGCCCGCGTCCCGGCGCTGATCCCCTTCCAGACCTTTTTCGAATTGCTCGCCAACAAGCAGTTTCCGGTGGCGACGTTTATTCGTACCCGCGAAGAGCTGGATTACCTGCAAGAGCCGGACATTTTCCACGAGATCTTTGGCCACTGCCCGCTGCTGACCAACCCTTGGTTCGCTGAATTTACCCACACCTACGGCAAACTTGGCCTACAAGCCACCAAGGAAGAGCGCGTGTACCTGGCGCGTCTGTACTGGATGACCATCGAGTTTGGCCTGGTCGATACGCCAGAAGGCCTGCGCATCTACGGCGGCGGCATTCTCTCCTCGCCGAAAGAAACTGTTTACTGCCTGTCGGACGAGCCTGAGCATCAGGCATTCGATCCGCTGGAATGCATGCGCACGCCGTATCGCATCGACATCCTGCAACCGCTGTACTTTGTCTTGCCGAACCTCAAGCGTCTGTTTGATGTGGCTCATGAAGACATCATGAGCATGGTCAAGCAAGGCATGCAGCTGGGCTTGCACGCCCCAAAGTTTCCGCCAAAAAAAGCCGCGTGATCCGCAGCTTTTAGAATCAAGTGAGCCTGTCAGAAACCGACGCTTTGGTTTAGCGTGGAGTACTGACGGCCGATTTCCAATAATTCGATTTCAGGAATCATCATGTCCACATTGAACCAAGCCCATTGCGAAGCCTGCCAGGCCGGCGCTCCTCAGGTCAGCGACGAAGAACTGCCGGTACTGATCAAGCAGATCCCGGACTGGAACATTGAAGTACGCGACAGCGTGATGCAGCTGGAAAAAGTTTTCCTGTTCAAGAACTTCAAGCACGCGCTGGCATTCACCAACGCGGTCGGCGAAATCTCCGAGGCCGAAGGTCACCACCCTGGCCTGCTGACCGAGTGGGGCAAAGTCACCGTGACCTGGTGGAGCCACTCCATCAAGGGTCTGCACCGCAACGATTTCATCATGGCCGCACGCACTGACGACGTGGCCAAGGACGCCGAGGGCCGCAAATAATGCATTTCGACGCCATAGGTCGAGTACCCGGCGACCCGATTCTCGGCCTGATGGAGGCCTATGCGCAGGACCCTAACCCGCGCAAATTCGACCTTGGCGTGGGCGTCTATAAAGATGCCCAGGGCCTGACGCCGATTCCCCAGTCCGTGAAGCTCGCCGAGCAGCGCCTGGTGGATCGCCAGACCACCAAGACCTACATCGGCGGCCACGGCGAACCGGCGTTCGGCAAGGCGATCAATGAGCTGGTGCTGGGCGTCGATTCCCCGCTGATCGCTGAAAAACGGGCTGGCGCCACCCAAACCCCGGGCGGCACCGGCGCACTGCGCTTGAGCGCCGACTTTATCGCTCAATGCCTGCAGGGCCGTGGCGTGTGGTTGAGCAACCCGACCTGGCCGATCCACGAAAGCATTTTCGCGGCCGCCGGGGTCAAGGTCAGCCACTACCCCTACGTCGGCAGCGATAACCGCCTCGACGTCGAAGCCATGCTGGCAGTGCTCAAAGAAGCGCCGAAGGGCGATGTCGTTTTGCTGCACGCCTGCTGCCACAACCCGACCGGTTTCGATCTGTCCCATGACGACTGGCGCCGCGTGCTGGACGTGGTGCGCAGTCGCGATCTGGTGCCGCTGATCGACTTCGCCTACCAGGGTTTCGGCGATGGCCTGGAACAGGATGCGTGGTCGACGCGGCTGTTCGCTGCCGAGTTGCCGGAAGTGCTGATTACCAGTTCCTGCTCGAAGAACTTCGGCCTGTACCGTGATCGCACCGGTGCGCTGATTGTCTGTGCGAAAACCGCTGAAAAGTTAGTGGATATCCGCAGCCAACTGGCCAACATCGCCCGCAACCTGTGGTCGACGCCACCGGATCACGGTGCTGCCGTGGTAGCGACGATTCTTGGCGATCCAGAGCTCAAAAGCCTCTGGGCCGACGAGGTAGAGGCCATGCGTTTGCGTATTGCCCAGCTGCGCAGCGGTCTAGTGGAAGCGCTTGAACCCCATGGTTTGCGTGAACGCTTCGCTCACATTGGTGTGCAACGCGGGATGTTTTCCTACACCGGTTTGACGCCGGATCAGGTTAAACAGCTGCGCGATCACCATAGCGTTTACATGGTGGGCACCGGCCGGGCGAACGTGGCCGGGATCGACGCGACACGCCTGGATCTGCTGGCCGAGGCCATCGCCGAAGTCTGCAAGTAACCTCAAACACTGCAATTCTCCCTGTGGGAGTGAGCCAGCTCGCGAAGCGGAGTGTCAGTCGACATCTACATTGACTGAACCACCGCTATCGCGAGCAGGCTCACTCCCACATTTGTTTTTGTGTTGGCCCTTCCAACGAGCCAATCGATGAAGTCCCGCCCGGCCGCGTCAGACCCTTCTCAATAAATCTAAAACCATTAAACGCGATCAGCCACGGCTGTTTATCGACACGCCGTGATACGTCCCAAGGGCTACAAAACCTTGCGCCGTTGCCTACGGCTGCGCCAGAATTCGCCGGCTTGTGCGCCTGGTGCTTGCTGGGTAATTTGATTGCGTCACTGATTCCAGTGATCGAGCTTAGCGGCTCGGCTTGTCATCTACGGTTGCACATGTCGAATCCAGTCAGGCACTCGCCTGCACTTGATGGTGGCTGTGCGCATGGCACCTTCGGGTGCACCGGGTTTTAGGTGACTACCGGTCCGCTAACTTGCGCACAGCTGCCACCCTTTGCTTAGCGGCGAGAGGGTCGCAGCCTCACCAGAGGTTAGTCACCCATGTTCAAGGTCACGCCAAACCCGCCAGTCACCGAACCGGCCTCCATCACCGATCCAGCATCCCCCTACGAATGCCCTGGCTCGAAAAAATTCAACGAAGCCGCCGAGCGCGCCCTCGACTACCACCTGGGTCCACCAACCTCACAAATCATGGCGGCGCCCTACCGCCCCAATCGCCTCTACATGGCCAACCCGAAGTCCGGCAACGAATCCCTACTGGTCGACGCCAGCGAAACCCTCGGCTCAGCCAACGTCATGCTCAACGACTTCGCCGCCCTGCTCGAAGGCACCCACCGCAAAACGCTGCTAGGGATCGCCCAGATTGTCATGCTGGGAGAATTGGCGGTTAATCAGGTGCTGGATAACCTGGTGCCGACTGAGTAATACCCGCGGGCTCAAGCAATTTCCATAGTCTGCAAATAATCATTAGGCACAACACACATCCTGTGGGAGCAAGCTCGCTCCCACAGTGTTTTGTGTCGCTCTCTCCATGACCTGTCTAGACAACGCCATCCGTCGAAACAAATGGATATAAAAGTCTTTTTGTCATTTCTCCTGCTGTATCCTGCCCAAGCTTTTTAAAAGCGCGGATCTACCAGATCTATCAACAGACTTTGCGAGGAGCGCGAAACATGCACGAGATCCCTAATCTCCCCTTCCCAAGCCTGCACGAAACTGAGCAGACAACCACGCAACAAGCCGGTGCCCAACAGCCCGAGCCGAAAGAAGCCACTGAACGCCGCCAGGCCGACAGCGAAGACTGAAACACCTGCAATGCCAGACCGTGTGGAAAGCGCTAACATGCGCTTTCCACACCGCCTGAACCCCGAGTTCCACACCATGACTGATGACTTCTCTGAAACCCAGGCCAGCGTCCTGATCGGCACCGCCGAGAGGATGATCGAGATCTGGAATCGCCTGTCCCCCGAGAAACAAGCCGCATTGCTCGCCCGTTTCGGCACTGAAGAAAACGCCCTGGCCGCCCTGGTCACGACGCAATTGGTTGCCCCGCAAAAACCTGAATAACCCGCCCGGCAAATAGTTTTACTTTTCCACGCCCCGCGGCCGCTCGCGCCGCTATCATAAGCAGCCTATCTATCCCGCTTTCCCGTGGACCTTTACCCATGTCTGAAAACCAGCGCCCCCTGGCGGTCACGCTGCAAGTCGTTTCCATCGTTCTCTTTACCTTTATCGGCTACCTGAACATCGGCATTCCACTCGCCGTATTGCCCGGCTACGTCCACAGCGACCTCGGATTCGGCGCCGTGATCGCCGGGCTGGTGATCAGCGTGCAATACCTGGCCACCCTGCTCAGCCGGCCATACGCCGGGAAAATCATCGACAACAAGGGCAGCAAACTCGCCGTCATGTACGGCCTCGCCGGCTGCGGTTTGAGCGGCGTGTTCATGCTGATTTCAGCCTGGACCCAGAGCCTGCCGATGCTGAGCCTGATCAGCCTGTTGATCGGCCGCCTGGTGCTCGGCAGCGCGGAAAGCCTGGTGGGCTCCGGCTCGATTGGCTGGGGCATCGGCCGCGTCGGCGCCGCGAACACCGCTAAAGTCATCTCATGGAACGGCATCGCCAGTTATGGCGCATTGGCGGTCGGTGCGCCGTTGGGCGTGCTGCTGGTCAGTCAATTGGGCTTGTGGAGCATGGGCGTGAGCATCGTGCTGCTGGCCGTCCTCGGCCTGGCGCTGGCCTGGCCGAAAACCGCCGCGCCGATTGTGATCGGTGAACGGCTGCCGTTCATGCATGTGCTGGGACGGGTGCTGCCACATGGTTGCGGCCTGGCCTTGGGCTCGATCGGCTTCGGCACCATCGCCACTTTCATCACGTTGTATTACGCCACGCAACACTGGGACAACGCGGTGCTGTGCCTGAGCCTGTTCGGCGCCAGCTTCATCGGCGCGCGACTTCTGTTCGGCAACCTGATCAACCGCCTCGGCGGCTTCCGCGTGGCGATTGCCTGCCTGTCGGTGGAAACCCTGGGGTTGTTGCTGCTGTGGCTGGCGCCCGACGCACACTGGGCATTGGCTGGCGCAGCTTTGAGCGGTTTCGGTTTCTCGCTGGTGTTTCCGGCGCTGGGCGTGGAAGCCGTCAACCTGGTGCCCGCTTCCAGTCGTGGCGCGGCGGTCGGGGCCTATTCGCTGTTCATCGATTTGTCGCTGGGGATTACCGGGCCAGTGGCCGGTGCGATTGCCGCCGGGTTTGGTTTTGCTTCGATCTTTCTGTTCGCCGCGATTGCCGCGTTGAGTGGTTTGGCGCTGAGCGTTTATTTGTACCGGCAGGCGCCCAAGCACCTTAATGAAAAGTACCGTGAAGAACGCGACGCGCGCTAGAAATCGATCTTGCCGCGTCCAGCCTTGATGCTGCCGCGCTTGGTCTTGGACTCCAGCCGACGCTTCTTCGAACCGAGGGTCGGCTTGGTCGGGCGGCGTTTCTTCTCGACCTTGGTGGCGCTGAGAATCAACTCGGTCAGCCGCTCCAGCGCATCGGCGCGATTGGCTTCCTGCGTGCGGTATTGCTGGGCCTTGATGATCAGCACCCCTTCGCTGGTGATGCGACTGTCACGCAGCGCCAGCAACCGCTCCTTGTAGAACTCGGGCAAGGACGAGGCCGGAATGTCGAAGCGCAAGTGCACGGCGCTGGAGACCTTATTGACGTTCTGCCCACCGGCGCCTTGCGCACGAATGGCCGTCAACTCGATCTCGGCATCCGGCAGATGCACATTGTTGGAAATCACCAGCATGGAAAAGCGTCCGATATCAGGACCGCCAGAATACCCTGTAGGAGCGAGGCTTGCCCGCGAAGAAGATGCCGCGGTTCATCCGGCAAACCGCGTCATCGTTCTTCGCGGGCGAGCCTCGCTCCTACAGAGTCCTGCAGCGCGCACAAAAAACCCGGCACATTGGCCGGGTTTGTTGTTTCTGCAGACTGCGCTTACTTCGCGCTTGCCGCCTGCAACGCATGCTGAGCACTGCGCTTGTTCTTGATGCCGTAGCACACCCACATGAACGCAACCCACACCGGAATCGCATACACCGAGATCTGGATGCCCGGGATCAACAGCATCACGCCGAGGATGAACACCACGAACGCCAGGCAGATGTAGTTCCCGTACGGGTACCACAGGGCCTTGAACAATGGTGTCTGTTTGGTCTTGTCCATGTGCTGGCGGAACTTGAAGTGCGAGAAGCTGATCATCGCCCAGTTGATCACCAGGGTGGCAACCACCAGCGACATCAGCAGTTCCAGCGCGTTTTGCGGGATCAGGTAGTTCAGCAACACCGCGATCAACGTCACCGCCGCCGAAGCAAGGATCGAGCGCACCGGCACACCGCGCTTGTCGATCTTGGCCAAGGCTTTCGGCGCATCGCCCTGCTCGGCCATGCCCAGCAACATGCGGCTGTTGCAGTAAGTGCCGCTGTTGTACACCGACAGTGCCGCGGTCAAGACCACGAAGTTGAGGATGTGCGCGGCGGTGTCGCTGCCAAGCATCGAGAACACTTGTACGAACGGGCTGCCGCTGTAGGAGTCACCCGACGCGTTCAGGGTCGCCAACAGACTGTCCCACGGCGTCAGCGACAGCAGAATGACCAGTGCACCGATGTAGAAAATCAGGATCCGGTAGATCACCTGGTTGATGGCTTTCGGGATCACGGTTTTCGGCTTGTCGGCTTCGGCTGCGGTGAAACCGAGCATTTCCAGGCCGCCGAAGGAGAACATGATGATCGCCATGGCCATCACCAGACCGCTGACGCCATTCGGGAAGAAGCCGCCGTGGGCCCACAGGTTGGTCACCGAGGCTTGCGGGCCGCCATGACCGCTGACCAGCAGGTAGCTGCCGAGCGCGATCATGCCGACGATCGCCACGACCTTGATGATCGCGAACCAGAACTCGGCCTCACCAAAGACTTTGACGTTGGCCAGGTTAATCAGGTTGATCAGGACGAAGAACCCGGCGGCCGAGACCCAGGTCGGAATGTGGGGCGCCCAGTAGTGGATGTATTTGCCGACCGCGGTCAGCTCCGACATGCCCACCAGAATGTACAGAATCCAGCAGTTCCAGCCCGACAGAAAACCGGCAAAACCACCCCAGTATTTGTGGGCGAAGTGGCTGAAGGAACCGGCCACCGGCTCCTCGACAATCATTTCGCCGAGCTGGCGCATGATCATGAAAGCAATGAAGCCGCAGATGGCGTAGCCGAGGATCATCGACGGGCCGGCAGATTTCAGTACGCCGGCCGAGCCCAGGAACAGCCCGGTACCGATCGCGCCACCGAGGGCGATCAGTTGAATATGGCGATTTTTCAGGCCGCGTTTCAGCTCGCCTGAATGCGAGTTTTGTCCACTCATGAAAAGGGTCTCACGCAAGGTTTGATGATGTTCGTTAGACGTAGCTGCTCGGTTGCGATTTCAAGCAGCGCCGATCAAACCCCAGAGAAGGCAAAAGGAGTTCAGCGTTTTTACAACGGTCATGCGTCACCTGTTTGTTTTTATCTGTGACGAAATCGAACCCGACACGCTTGTGGCGCGGCGGAGTGAACAAGGCGGATAGCCTTGAGGTTTGCGCAGATGCGCAGGAGGTCACAGTTAAAACGCGGCGCATTGTACACCTGTAACCCCCTGCTGCCAGACACCGCTGGATCAGCGCGTCATTTGCCGGGATTGCCTGTGTCCGCCCCGAGGGTCTCGGGCGGCTGCAAAAATAGGGTCAGACCTTTGCGGGTCGTTGACGGAGACGACGGAAAAATCGCCCCTTGGGGAGAAGTGGAACTGGGTCACGGCGTTCATTGCGCCTCCTTCTTGTTATGCACCTGCACGACAGGCATGGGGCGCATCTCACCCTTCCGGCGCCGCTGAAACAAGCGGGCCAGAGCCTTGCAGAATCGCTGACCCGCCTATTTTCGGCAGGTTTTCCTTACACCCCTTCCGCAAGCGTCAATCCAAGGGCTTTAAGGCGCGATTCCGTCAGCTTTTCTTTACAAGCTGTAACGCATATTTTCCAAATCAGATCATTCCGTAGGACGACTGCAAATTGACGGTAGGAAGCTTCCTAAGGAAAAGGTCAAGTTAGTTTTTTGTTTTTTATCGATAAAAGCCTCGCTAAAAAACAGAATAAAAAGTTCAATTAAATCTAATTTGATTATTTTTTTGCAATTTAAAAATCTCTGGACTAGGTTTTCAGCGACTTGCCGAGACGCATCGACCGGCAAGTTGGCGGGTTATTCAATGACTGAAAAACACGCCGCTGCACTTACCGAAAAAGTCATCTAGGAGATTCACAATGCAAGCACTTGAAAAAGACTTGGAAACTGAACTGCAACTGGACGATTGGTTTGAAGCACCGACCCATGAAGCCGCCGTTGAAATGATGCAAGCCGATGCGGTCGTTCCGTTCGGCACGGCGATGTGGCCGTTGTAAGACACCTCGGCAGGCATGATCCGGCCGGTTGTGCCTGCCACTTTTTCTCGGTTTGTCAGGGAGGACTACATGGATAAGCAACGCGCCATTTCGCATTTCCTTTACTACCTCGAACACCACCCTGCCCTTGCCGGCATCAACCCGGCGAAGGTTTTGCTCGGCCACACGGCTGATTACGAGGCACTGACCGGCGCCATCGCCGAACAGGCCGGTGACAGTCTGTCCTTCCATTTCAGCGCCATGCGCCTGGACCTCGAACCGACCGAAAGGCTGGCCCAGGCGATTGCCGACAGCGATCTGTACATTTTCTTCTACGACTCTTCCACCTTGCCCAATCCTCGCCCCGACGGCCCGGAGTTTGTCCGCGCGCTGCAAGGCGTGATGGCCGAGAACTGGAAGAAGTCGCTGCTGTTCAAGGATTACGGCGATTACTTCTACGACACTTTCAGTGTTACCCCGCAGCGGATTGCTGGGCTGAACAGCCACTTGATCCAGCGCATGTCTCACGCCACCACGTTAAGTTTCAAAGATGATCACGGCTCGTGGTTCGAAACGCCGATGCATAGCATCAAGAAGTGGACCGACATCAACGGTGTCGGCAACTTTGACCTGGCGCCCGGTGAAATTGCGACGCACAGCGAAGCGATAAACGGCCAGGTGAAGTTCATGGGGACTTTCCTCAGCACCATTCCATTTGCCCGCAAGTACGGGGTGCTGGATTCGCCGCTGGAGTTGTGGATCGAGAACTCGACCATCCGCAAGATCGCCACGGATGTGCCGGGGTTGGAACATGACTTCAACAAGTACCTGGAGGCCAATCCGTCGAATCGGCGCATTGAGGAGTTGGGGATTGGCACCAACGAAGGCGTGAAAGCGTTGTATGCGCGCAATGCCGGGTTTGAGGAGCGCCATTGCGGGCTGCATTTGGGGTTGGGTGGTGGGGCCAAGGGCAGCCATCATCTGGACCTGATCTTCTCCAGTGGCGTGTTGGCGCTGGATGATGAGCCTGTGTTTGATGGGCGGTTTGTGTTTTAGCCACAAAGTTGGCGATGCCGCTACTGACCTCATCGCGAGCAGGCTCGCTCCCACAGTGGACCGAGTTCTCAGGAAAGAATGCGATCTAATGTGGGAGCGAGCCTGCTCGCGATGAGGCCAGTAGCAGCACCCCATCATTTAAGGACAGACCAAAAAAAAAAACGCCAACCCGAAGGTTGGCGTTTTTTATGCGGCGCTTACCGATTACTCAGGCTTGCGACGACCAAAGCCCGGACGCTGGCCCGAACCGGCTGGCGCGCCGCGACGCTTGCCCGATGGCGCGTCCTTGTTAACCAGAACGATGCCTGGGCGTTTCTTCGCCGGTGCCTTGGCCGGGCGCTTGGTGTCGGAAGGACGGTCTGCCACTGGCGTACCGCGACCCGACTCACCACGAGACTCGCCACGACCGGCTGGAGCACCGCGATCGCTACGACCGCCGCTTGGCGCACCGCGGCCTTCGCCGCGCTCGGTGCGACCGTTGGCCGGACGCGGCGTGCGTGGACCGCGCTCGCCGTCAGCACGAGGTGCTGCAGGTTTGCGGGCTGGACGCTCGCCTTCGATATGCGGTTCACGAGTATCACGTGGAGTAGCAGCGGTCTGGTTGCCGATGGCTGGACGCAACGAACGCACGCGCTCGGTCTTGCCCATCGGACGCGACGATTTACGCTGCATGCGGTCGAGCTTGTCTTTGCTCTTGGCGTTCATCTGCGGCATGGCCACAGGCGTCAGGCCGACTTCAGCACTCAGAATGTCGACTTCGTACTGGCTCATTTCGCGCCAGCGACCCATCGGCAAGTCGGAGTTAAGGAACACCGGACCAAAACGCACGCGCTTCAGACGGCTGACCACCAGGCCCTGGGATTCCCACAGACGACGAACTTCGCGGTTGCGACCTTCCATCACCACGCAGTGGTACCAGTGGTTGAAACCTTCGCCACCTGGGGCTTGCTTGATGTCGGTGAACTTGGCCGGGCCGTCTTCGAGGACGACGCCTGCTTTCAGACGTTCGATCATCTCGTCATCGACTTCACCACGCACACGAACCGCGTATTCACGGTCCATCTCGTAGGACGGGTGCATCAGGCGGTTGGCCAGCTCACCGTCGGTGGTGAACATCAGCAGGCCGGTGGTGTTGATGTCCAGACGACCGATGTTGATCCAGCGACCTTCTTTCGGGCGCGGCATCTTGTCGAAAACAGTCGGACGGCCTTCCGGATCAAGGCGCGTGCAGATTTCGCCGTCCGGCTTGTTGTACATGATCACGCGGCGGACCGACTCGGCGGCCTCTTCGCGCTTGATCACCTTGCCATCAATGGTGATGGCGTCGTGCATGTCGACGCGCTGCCCGAGGGTGGCGTCTTTGCCGTTGACCTTGATGCGGCCGTGGCTGATCCAGGCTTCCACGTCACGGCGCGAGCCGACGCCGATACGGGCGAGGACTTTCTGCAGTTTTTCGCCTGCTGGGCCGATTTCCTGGTCGTCTTTCTGGTCGTTGATACTCATCTGGGCACCTCCCGGTGTGGTCTGTTCAGGCGGCCCTGAATTGAGCGTCCTGAAGCGATGTAAAACCTGTACTTGGCGAGGGGATCGCCGAAGGGTCGCGAATCATACGCTCATGGGAGCGTTTGCGCATCCAGAGACTAGCTGATGATTGCCTGCTTATTTGCTTTTACGCCGAACGGCACCGCCGAGTTTGATCAACCGCAGCGAGGATTCGGCGAGAACGGAGCGCTTGTCAGTCTTGTCGAGTTTCTTCCAGGCCTTGATCTCACGCTTGCTGCGACCGCAGCCGAGGCAGATGTCGTCGGTGAATTTGCAAACGCTGATGCACGGGTCTTTGGTTGAGCTCATCAAATACTCCAGTCAACACAAAACCCCTGTGGGAGCTAGCCTGCTAGCGATGAGGGAGTTTCAGTCGACATCATTGTTGCCTGACACTCCCTCATCGCTAGCAGGCTAGCTCCCACAGGGGGGCCTTCTTTGCCTACGGGATTTGGGTCAGTCGTCGAATTCGCGGCGTTCGGCCTCGATCGCTTCGGCGAGGGCCCGGGCTTCGGCTTCTTCGTCGCTCAATTCGGGCTCGGGCTTGTGTTGTTCAAGAGCGGCGACAGCGGCGAGGAGTTTCTCGCGTGCCTCGGCAACACCGAGCACGTCGTCTTCAAGCTCTTCTTCCGGCTCTTCTTCGACTGTGGCTTCGGGCTCAACGTGAAGTTCAACTTCGATGCCGGGTTCCGGCTGATCCAGCACCTCTTCGGATTCCACCACAGCACTATCGCGCAAGATGTCATCAAAGTCGGTCTTGATCCCCTCCTCCATGGTGTCCAGTTCCAGCAACAGCGTATGGAAACTGGTTTCTTCCTTGGGCTCTTCCGGCTCGGCGCTGGCGTCCGCCAGTTCTTGCAGGCTGGCCGGAACCGGTGCGTCGTCGAAGTCGAGTACCGGGTCAGGCTCCATCTCTCGCAGTTCTGCCAGGGGTGGCAAATCGTCGAGGTTCTTCAGGTTGAAGTGATCGAGAAACGCTTTGGTGGTGGCGAACATCGCCGGTTTGCCGGGCACATCGCGGTAACCGACGATGCGGATCCACTCGCGCTCCAGCAAGGTTTTGACGATGTGCGTGTTGACCGCCACACCTCGCACGTCTTCGATCTCGCCCCGGGTGATCGGCTGGCGATAGGCGATCAGGGCCATGGTTTCGAGCATGGCGCGGGAGTACCGCTGCGGACGTTCTTCCCACAAACGGCCTACCCACGGCGAGAACTTTTCGCGGATCTGCAAGCGATACCCGGAGGCCACTTCCTTCAGTTCGAAGGCGCGACCGTCGCAGGACTTGGCGAGAATCGTCAGGGCTTTCTTGAAGACTGGCGGCTCCGGCCGCTCGCCCTCTTCGAAGAGTTCGAACAGGCGTTCAAGCGATTGCGGTTTTCCCGAGGCCAACAGAAAAGCTTCAAGCAGTGGCGCCAGCTCGCGGGGTTCAGTCAGGTTCATGATTCAACTCGTTATTCGGCTCGGGCTCGCACGTGGATCGCCGCGAACGGCTCATTCTGCACCAGCTCGACCAAAGATTCCTTGACCAGTTCGAGGATCGCCATAAAGGTCACCACCACCCCCAGACGTCCCTCTTCAGCGGTGAACAGCTCGACAAAGGGCACGAAACCGCCGCCCTTGAGCCGTTCCAGCACATCGCTCATGCGTTCCCGGGTGGACAGCGCCTCACGGCTGACCTGGTGGCTTTCGAACATGTCGCCACGGCGCAAGACTTCGGCCATGGACATCAGCAACTCTTCCAGGCTCACGTCCGGCAACAGCTTGCGCGCCCTGGCTTCCGGGGCGTCGAGCTTGGGCACCACCACGTCGCGGCCTACGCGGCTCAGGCCATCGATGCCTTCAGCCGCGGCCTTGAAGCGTTCGTACTCCTGCAAGCGACGGATCAGTTCGGCGCGCGGGTCGTCTTCTTCGTCTTCGATGGTCTCGGCACGCGGCAGCAGCATCCGCGATTTGATCTCGGCCAGCATCGCGGCCATCACCAGGTACTCGGCGGCCAGCTCCAGGCGCACCGACTGCATCAACTCGACATAACCCATGTACTGGCGAGTGATTTCCGCCACGGGGATGTCGAGGATGTTGATGTTCTGTTTACGGATCAGGTACAGCAGCAAGTCGAGGGGGCCTTCGAAGGCTTCGAGAAAAACCTCGAGCGCATCGGGCGGGATGTACAGGTCCAGCGGCATTTCCATGACCGCCTGGCCATAGACCATGGCGAAGGGCAGCTCTTGCTGGGCTCCGGCCTGACTGTCGACAACGGGTTCTACTGCAGACATCTACGCCTCGGCCATGAACGGCGCAGGGTCGCCGCAACCAACGCGGATCACTTCCGGTTCGCCGTCGGCGAGGTTAATCACGGTGGACGCCTTGATCCCGCCGAAACCGCCGTCGATGATCAGGTCGACCTGATGCTCAAGCAACTGGCGCATTTCGTAAGGATCGCTCATCGGGTCGGTGTCGCCGGGCATGATCAGGGTCACGCTCATCAATGGCTCGCCGAGTTCTTCCAGCAGCGCCAGGGCAATCGGATGGCTCGGCACTCGCAGCCCGATAGTGCGTTTTTTCGGGTGCAACAACAGCCGCGGGACTTCGCGGGTGGCGTTGAGAATGAAGGTGTAAGGCCCCGGCAAGTGCGCTTTGAGCAGGCGGAAGGTGCCGGTGTCGATCTTGGCGAACAGCCCCAGTTGCGAGAGGTCGCTGCAAATCAGGGCGAAGTTATGCTTGTCATCCAGTCCGCGCAAACGGCGTACGCGTTCCACGGCAACCTTGTCGCCGATCTGGCAACCAATGGCGTAGGACGAGTCTGTGGGATAAATCACCACCCCGCCTTTGCGGATGATCTCGACAGCCTGTTTGATCAGGCGCGCTTGCGGGTTTTCCGGATGAATCTGGAAAAATTGACTCACATTCTCTACCTGTTCAGACGACGGCAATAATTGGGTCATGTTTGAATCGACACCACAGTGGTGGCAGATCCTCCGGAAGCGGGCGGTATTCGCCGATCTCGGACCAGCCTCCAGGGCCATGAAAATCACTGCCGGCGCTGACCAGCAGACCGAATTCGCGGGCAAGAATCGCCAGGCTGCCCACTTGCTCGGCGGGCTGATGGCCATTGACCACTTCAATGGCGTGGCCCCCGGCTTGAATATAGTCAGAAATCAGGCGGCGACGCTTGCTGCGAGTGAAATCGTAGTGCCACGGATGTGCCAGGCTGACCCAGGCCTTCGCGGCGCGAAGGGTTTCGACCGTGTCTTCCAGGGTCGGCCAGTGCTGTTTGACGTCGCCCAGCTTGCCGGCGCCCAGCCATTTACGGAACGCTTCGGCGCGATCCTTTACGAAACCTTCACGCACCATCCAGTCGGCGAAGTGCGGACGGGCCGGCGCATTGCCGCTGTCGCCCAGCTCCTGCTGGATCGCCCGGGCACCTTCGAGCGCTCCCGGCATGCCTTTCAACGCCAGCTTGCGGCTTATTTCTTCGGACCGTAACCAGCGGCCATCGTGCAATTTGGCGATTGCCTCGACCAACGGTGCAGCATTGACATCAAATCCGTAGCCGAGCACATGAATGGTCGCGCCGCCCCAGGTGCAGGACAATTCGACGCCATTGACCAGTTGCATCCCGAGTGCCGTCGCGGCACTGCGGGCTTCATCGAGGCCCTCGAGGGTGTCGTGATCGGTCAAGGCCAGGACTCGCACGCCTTTCTCGAACGCACGCGCAACCAGAACTGCAGGCGCGAGAGCGCCATCGGAGGCGGTGCTATGGCAGTGCAAATCGACATTCACGGGGATGTGTTACCTCAAATCAGCTGGCGCTATCGCGCGCCCATATGTTTGTTATTATGCCGCCACATCCTGCTTCTGGCTGCCACTGTGAAACAATTCATCGATTTCATCCCGCTCCTGCTGTTTTTCATCGTTTTCAAAATTGATCCACGGGTCGTCGACATCGGCGGTCATCAACTGACTGTAGGCGGTATTTACAGCGCCACCGCGATGCTGATCATCAGTTCCCTGGTGGTTTACGGCGCGCTGTTCATCAAGCAGCGCAAGCTGGAGAAGAGCCAGTGGCTGACCCTCATCGCCTGCCTGGTCTTCGGTAGCCTGACCCTGGCGTTCCACAGCGAGACCTTCCTGAAGTGGAAAGCGCCGGTGGTCAACTGGCTGTTCGCCCTCGCGTTCATTGGCAGCCACTTCATCGGTGATCAACTGCTGATCAAGCGCATCATGGGCCACGCATTGACCCTGCCGGATCAGGTCTGGACGCGCCTGAACATCGCCTGGATCGGCTTTTTCCTGTTTTGCGGTGCCGCCAACCTGTTCGTCGCGTTCACGTTCCAGAGTTACTGGGTCGACTTCAAAGTCTTCGGCAGCCTGGGCATGACGCTGCTGTTCCTGGTCGCCCAGGGCATTTACCTGTCCCGCCACCTGCACGACGCCGATACCACCACGCCAAAAACCGAGGACTGACATGCTTTACGCAATCATTGCCACAGACGTCGCCAACTCCCTGGAAGCCCGCCTGGCCGCACGGCCTGCCCACCTTGAGCGCCTGCAAGTGCTCAAGGGCGAAGGCCGTATCGTGTTGGCCGGCCCGCACCCGGCGGTCGACAGCAATGATCCGGGCGCGGCGGGTTTCACCGGCAGCCTGATCGTCGCCGAGTTCGATTCCCTGAGCGCCGCCCAGGCCTGGGCCGATGCCGATCCGTACATCGCCGCAGGTGTCTACGCCAACGTTTCGGTCAAGCCGTTCAAGCAAGTACTGCCGTAAAACTCCTTTGCGCGGTGAACCTTGTCGGTTCATCACGCTCTCAACGCTCATTATTCTCGTTCAGCGGCCGACAACCTGCCCAATACTCGTATTGGAATCAGGAGTGGCGATGCGCAAAGGTCCGTTGTGTCTGATGTTGGTGACGTTGTCGATGGTGGCCCCTGCCCACGGTGAAGAAAGTGCCGAGGGCGGCAGTTCGACGCCGCTGTCGCTGAGCGCCGGCAGCCAGATCACCGAGTTGCAGCAACGCTTGAAGGCAAGTGAGCTGCAAAGAGAAGAACTGAGCAAACAACTGCAAAATACCGATAGCGAACGCGAAAGCGCTCAGCTGAGCCGGTTGCGCCAAGAGAATCAGCGCCTCAAGCTGCAACTCAAGGAAGCCCAGGCCAGCAACCCGCTGCCACGCTTGCTGACTGATCAGCAGCAATGGTTCGTCATCGGTGGCGGAGTTGCGCTATTGGCCCTCCTCTGCGGTATCTTCGCCAGTGGTGCCACCAGAAAACGTCGGCAATGGCTAAATTGAGTGAGTGATGAGCGAGCTGTTATTAATTGATGATGACCAGGAGCTGTGCGAGCTCCTGAGCAGTTGGCTGAGCCAGGAAGGCTTTCAGGTCCGTGCCTGTCACGACGGCCAGAGTGCTCGCCGTGCGCTGGCCGAAACCTCCCCCGCCGCCGTGGTGCTGGACGTGATGCTGCCGGACGGCAGCGGTCTGGAACTGCTCAAGCAATTGCGCAGTGACCATCCGGACCTGCCGGTGCTGATGCTTTCTGCGCGTGGCGAACCGCTGGACCGCATCCTCGGCCTGGAACTCGGCGCCGACGACTACCTGGCCAAGCCGTGCGACCCACGGGAACTGACAGCCCGTCTGCGCGCCGTATTGCGCCGCAGTCATCCGGCGGCGGTGTCCAGTCAGCTTGAACTGGGCGACCTGTGCTTCAGCCCGGTGCGCGGCGTGGTCAGTATCGACGAACAGGAATTCACCCTCACCGTCTCCGAAAGCCGTCTGCTTGAAGCCCTGCTCAAGCAACCCGGCGAGCCGCTGGACAAACAGGAACTGGCGCAAATCGCCCTCGGCCGCAAGCTGACCCTGTACGACCGCAGCCTGGACATGCACGTCAGCAACCTGCGCAAAAAAATCGGCCCGCACCCCGACGGCCGCCCGCGTATCGTTGCCCTGCGTAGCCGCGGTTACTACTACAGCCTCTGAAACCAAACACGATCCCTCGTAGCAGCTGTCGAGCCCTGGCGAGGCTGCGTTCGGCGGCGAAGCAGTCGTAAAACCTGAGTACGCGGGTTACCTGGAAAACCGCATCGCCTGATTACGACGGCTTCGCCGCCGAACGCAGCCTCGCCGGGGCTCGACAGCTGCTACAGGTCCGGTGTTTTGACGGCTGCATTTGTCAGGTTGGCCAGAACGCCTCTTTACCCAAGCTTTACGCTTCGCTGACCGCCGCTGACCTTGATCTCCGTAATCTGAACTCATCCGGAACGTACCGGGAACGAGACAAGGAGATTCACCATGCGCAAGACTCTTATCGCTCTGATGTTCGCTGCCGCCCTGCCGACCGTTGCCATGGCCATGCCTGAAGGTGCCGGCCCGATGGGAGGCCCGATGGACGGCTCGCGCCACGGCGGTCAGATGCACGGCATGCACGGTAAAGGCCCGTACAGCCAGCTGGACCTGAGCCGCGAACAGCGCGAGCAAATCCGCAAAATCATGGGCGAGCAGATGCACGAGCGTAAGCAAGTGGTCGAGAAGTACCTGGAGAAACTCTCGCCGGCCGACCAGAAAGCCATGAAAGACGAAATGGCCGCCAACCACAAAAAAGCTGAAGCCGATGTGCGTGGCCTGCTGAAACCGGATCAACAGAAGAAATTCGACGAGATCCAGAAGAAGAAGGCTGAGCGCCGCGCCGAATGGGCCGAGTTCAAGGCGTGGAAAGCGCAACAACCGCAAAAAGCGCAATAATGCGTTAACCCCGGACCCGACGGCTAACCCCGTCGGGTTTTTTGCCACTGAATTCAATACATTGGATTTGTGTTTGTTCGAGGATTTTCTGTGCGCTCATTGTTCTGGCGTATCCTGGCCAGCTTCTGGCTGGCCATCGCTCTGGTTGCAGGGCTGTCCATTCTGTTGGGGCACATGCTCAACCAGGACGCGTGGATTCTCAGTCGCCACCCGGGCCTCAACACTCTGGCCGAACAGTGGACGCAAACCTACGAAGCCCAGGGCGAGGAAGCGGCCCAGGACATTCTGGAGCAGCGTAAGCGCCAGTATCACATCGACGTTCAGGTGCTCAACGAAAGCGGCGACCCGGTGGTACGCGGCACCTTCCCCCGGCGTGCGGCGGCCTTCGAAGCTCGGCAGAACAACGATGACCGCCGCCTGCCGTGGCGGCGTCTGACCGATGAATACACCAGCGCAAAAACCGGCGACACCTATCTGCTGATCTACCGTATTCCGCACCCGGAACTGGACTCCTGGCACCGTGAAAGCCTGCTCTGGCCGTTGAGCGCGCTGGGCATTGCGCTGGTGGTGCTGACCCTGTTCAGCCTGTTCGTGACCTTGTCCATCACCCGACCGCTGAACCGCTTGCGCGGCGCGGTGCATGACCTTGGGCAAACCACCTATCAGCAGAACAGCCTGGTGAAACTGGCCAACCGTCGCGACGAATTTGGTGTGTTGGCCAACGATTTCAACCGCATGGGCGCGCGTCTGCAAAGTCTGATCGGCAGCCAGCGGCAATTGCTGCGCGACGTGTCCCATGAACTGCGCTCACCGCTGGCCCGGTTGCGCATTGCCTTGGCACTGGCCGAACGTGCCACTCCCGAAGAACGGGAAAAACTCGCGCCACGCTTGACCCGTGAATGCGATCGACTGGAAGCCTTGATCAGCGAAATCCTGGTATTGGCGCGGGTCGATGCCGACAACGCCAGCGCTGAAGACGTGGATCTGAATGCGTTGCTCAATACGCTGCAAAAAGATGCGCAATTGGGTTCACCGGAGCAGACCGTCCACCTCGACGCAGAACCGCAGCTGAACCTCAAAGGCTGGCCGACGATGATCGAGCGTGCCGTCGACAATCTGCTGCGCAATGCGCAGCGGTTCAACCCGCAGGGGCAGTCGATTGAAATGCAGGCGGTGCGTCAGGGTGAGCGGATTGTGGTCAGCGTCAGGGACCATGGGCCCGGTGTCGACGCCGAGCATTTGACTCAGTTGGGTGAGCCGTTCTATCGGGCGCCAGGGCAGACGGCTGCGGGGCATGGCTTGGGACTGGCCATTGCGCGGCGCGCGGCAGAACGGCATGGCGGGAGCCTGGTGTTAGCCAATCACCCGCAGGGCGGGTTCATCGCCAGCCTGGAATTACCGCTGGTACCGGGCGCCGTCGTCCAGCCTTAAAAGCTTCGCGGGCAAGCCTCGCTCCTACAGGTTTTATGCCGATCAGGTGGCACGACGCATAACCCTGTAGGAGCGAGGCTTGCCCGCGAAGCATTTGATCTTAAGGTTTGGAGGGCCAGGCGCTGACGAATTCGGCCAGGTCAACCTTCTCCGCCACGCGCGGTTCTTTCTGCGGCGTGCCCAGGTAAAGAAACGCAATCACCTCCTCCCCTTCCGCCAACCCCAACCCCTTGGCCACATGCGCCGAATAGGCCAGTTCACCGGTGCGCCACACCGCGCCAATGCCTTGCGCGTAAGCGGCCAGCAGAATCCCGTGAGCCGCACACCCCGCCGCCAGCAATTGCTCGGATTTCGGGTATTTGACGTGGTCCTGCAACCGCGCGATCACCACAACCACCAGCGGCGCGCGCAGTGGACCGTTACGCGCCTTGTCCAGCGCTGCTTCCGACACTTCGCTGTCTTGCAGCTTCGCCGCTTCGGCCAGCAACTCGCCCATTTGCTCGCGTGCTGCACCTTCGACTGTCAGGAAGCGCCAAGGCTGCAAGTGGCCGTGGTCCGGCGCACGCATTGCGGCAGAAAACAGCACTTCGCGCTGCGCTGCGGTGGGGGCCGGTTCGAGCAGTCGTGGAACGGAAACACGGTTGAGCAAAGCGTCGAGAGCCTGCATCGGCCACCTCCTGGAAAATTTGTCCGGCTATTCTAGCTGCAAGTGCCACAGGTATGCCGGTTTACATGCCCTGCCCCGCAGGTAGAATGGCGCCCTTCCTACTTTCAGCCAGAGCGGACTTCATGGCGTTGCCGACTTTACGGACTATTGGTTTCATCATCGGCCTCTTCCTGATCACGCTGGCCATCGCCATGGTCGTGCCCATGGCCACGCTGGTGATTTTCGAGCGCACGGGCGATCTGCCGTCGTTCCTCTGGGCGAGCATGATCACCTTTGTCGCCGGCCTCGCGCTGGTCATCCCCGGTCGCCCGGAACACGTTCACCTGCGTCCGCGGGACATGTACCTGCTGACCGTCAGCAGCTGGCTGGTGGTGTGCATTTTCGCCGCGCTGCCGTTTCTGCTGACCCAGCACATCAGCTACACCGACTCGTTCTTCGAAAGCATGTCCGGCATCACCGCCACCGGGGCGACGGTGCTCACCGGCCTGGACACCATGTCCCCCGGCATCCTGATGTGGCGTTCATTGCTGCACTGGATCGGCGGTATTGGCTTTATCGGCATGGCGGTAGCGATTCTGCCACTGCTGCGCATCGGTGGCATGCGGCTGTTTCAGACCGAGTCGTCGGACCGTTCTGAAAAAGTCATGCCCCGTTCGCACATGGTGGCGCGTTTGATCGTTGCGGCCTACGTCGGCATCACCATTTTCGGCAGCCTGGCATTCTGGTGGGCCGGGATGAGCCTGTTCGATGCAATCAACCACGCGATGTCGGCGATCTCCACCGGTGGTTTTTCAACGTCCGACCAGTCTCTGGCCAAGTGGCCGGAGCCTGCAGTGCATTGGGTGGCGATCGTCATCATGATTCTTGGTGCCCTGCCGTTCACCCTGTATGTAGCGACCTTGCGCGGTAACCGCAGGGCCCTTATCAAGGATCAGCAGGTTCAAGGTTTGCTCGGCATGTTGCTGGTGACCTGGCTGGTGCTCGGCACTTGGTACTGGTGGACCACCCAGCTGCATTGGCTCGATGCGTTGCGGCATGTGGCGCTGAACGTGACGTCGGTGGTGACAACCACCGGTTTTGCGCTAGGGGACTACAGCCTGTGGGGAAATTTCTCGCTGATGCTGTTCTTCTACCTGGGGTTTGTCGGGGGGTGTTCGGGTTCGACGGCTGGCGGGATCAAGATTTTCCGGTTCCAGGTTGCCTATATCCTGCTCAAGGCCAACCTTAACCAATTGATTCACCCGCGTGCAGTGATCAAGCAGAAGTACAACGGCCACCGTCTCGACGAAGAGATCGTGCGCTCGATCCTGACCTTTTCGTTCTTCTTCGCCATCACCATCTGCGTGATTGCGTTGTTGTTGTCGCTGCTTGGCGTGGACTGGATGACCGCCCTGACTGGCGCCGCCAGCACCGTGTCCGGCGTCGGTCCGGGGTTGGGCGAGACCATCGGCCCGGCGGGCAACTTCGCTACCCTGCCGGACGCCGCCAAGTGGATTCTCTCGTTCGGCATGCTGTTGGGCCGACTGGAGATCATTACGGTGTTTGTTCTGTGTATTCCTGCTTTCTGGCGGCACTGACAACTGCAGGCGTTTCTATCAACCGCGCCCGGTACTCGCCGGGCGTCGAGTCGAACCAGCGCCTGAAGGCGCGGAAGAAGTTGCTCGGATCAGCGAAGCCCAACAGGTAGGCAATCTCCAGCAAGGTCATGCTGGGCTGCGCCAGGTATTGCTCGGCCAGCTCACGTCGCGTGTCGTCCAGCAACGTTTGAAAACTCGTGCCTTCTTCCTGCAAGCGTCGCTGTAAGGTGCGCTGCGACAAGTGCAGCGTCTGCGCCACCGTATCGCGCTTGGGTTCGCCTTGGGGCAGCAAACGGCACAGCACCTGCCGCGCCTTGTGGGTCACGCGGCTCTCGGAAAACCGCGCCAGGTATTCGCCGGCAAACCGGTCATGCAACAGCGCCATCGCCTCGTTGGCCGTCGGCAGCGGCGCCTCCATGTCGGCGCGCTCGAAGATCAGGGCGTCATAAGGCGCGTTGAACACCAACGGCGCATGGAAGGCGTGTTTATAGGGTTCGAGATCGGCGGGCTGATCGCCCTGAATCAGCACTTTGCGCGGTTGCAGGGTGCGACCGGTCAACCAGCCGCACAGCGCCAGCGCACAGGCCAGCGACGCTTCAGCACTTTGTCGGGTCGGCGGCAAGTGATCGCCATGCACCGTCAGAATCAGTGCATAACCTTCATCCAGCAGTCGGAAACTCAGGTCAGCACTTTCGGCAATGATCCGCTGATAACGCACCAGTCGTTGAAAGCCTTCGGCCAGGGTCTGGCTGGACATCAGGGCGTAGCCAGCCACATGGAAGGAGGCCGGTCGCACCACCTTGCCCATGTTCAGGCCGATCGCCGGGTTGCCGGACAGCTCGACCGCTTGCTGCCACAGTCGTGTCATGGAATCTTGCGGAAAGCGCGCATCCGGATCGTCCAGTGACGCGTAGTCGAGCCCCAGCTGCTTGAACAGAACCCGGCAATCCAGGCCGTCCATCTCCAGTGCCTTGACAATCCCCATCGCCCAGCTTGCAGAAGTCGTTCGTTCGCTCATGGCGTCTACTTACTAATTGTGAGCCGTCTACCGCGGCAAATTTGCGAAGGATACTAAAGTGGCGCCTATTGTCACTGGCTGATGCCAATGATCACTCTAGACTCAAATAAGCTACCCGCCGAACATCTTGCAATCAGAACAACAAGCACAGAGATCGCAGTCGTGGAAAACATCAGACGTTTCAACAGTTTCGCTGAGTTTTACCCGTATTACCTCAGTGAACACAGCAACAGCACCTGTCGACGATTGCATTTTGTCGGTACCAGCCTGGTCATCTTCATCCTGGCGCTGACCATCGGCAAAGGCGCCTGGTTGATGTTGTTGGCCTTGCCGCTGGCGGGTTACAGCTTCGCCTGGATCGGGCATTTTTTCTTTGAGAAGAACCGCCCCGCCACGTTTCAGCATCCTCTTTATAGCCTGCTCGGCGACTTTGTCATGTACCGCGACATGATTCTGGGTCGCGTGCCGTTCTAGGCTCCATTGCCACCAAAACGTCCGGCGTAGCCAATGCGATATTGGATCCAGGTCCGACATTCAAGACGTCCCTTTCGATTAGAACAAGAGGATAGCTGATGAACGCCAATGCACGATTCACCCACATGCAGGATGGCACGCAGGAAGACTGGGCGATCATCGCCGCTGACTTCAGTGCCTACGCCCGACAGTTGCCGTCACGGATTGTGGCGCACCTGAAATTGCTGGAGGGTGATTTTGGCGGCTTCCCGGTGGATCGTCTGACCCACTCGTTGCAAACCGCCAGCCGTGCCTGGCGCGATGGCCGTGATGAAGAATACGTGGTCTGCGCGCTGCTACACGACATCGGCGACACGCTGGGTTCCTACAACCACCCGGACATTGCCGCGGCGATCCTCAAGCCATTCGTCAGCGCCGAGAATCTGTGGATGGTGGAGAAGCACGGGATATTCCAGGGGTATTACTTCTTCCATCACCTTGGGATGGATCGGCATTTGCGCGAGCAATTCAGCGGACATCCGCAGTATCAGGCGACCATCGAGTTCTGTGCTAAATACGATGCGGCGGCGTTTGATCCGGCTTACGAGACGTTACCGTTGAGCTTCTTTGAGCCGATGATGGAGCGGTTGTTTGCGCATCCGAAGAACTCGATCTACATGGCGGCGATGGAAGAACATTCGCCAGCCTGACAGATCCGCAGTGTCTGGGCGGGCCTCTTCGCGGGCAAGTCGGATCGCCGCACCGCTCGCTCCTACAGATTTCGCAGTGTTTGTAGGAGCGAGGCTTGCCCGCGAAGGCGTCGGACCTGCCTACGCCGGCTCTGCGATTTTAATGGCCTTCAACTCAGCCTCCCTCGCCTGGGCATCCGCCAACCGGTACAACTCGATCGACCCGTCCCAATGCTCGATCAACGCCGTGCACGACTCCACCCAATCCCCGCAATTGAGGTAATCCACCCCGCCGACCTTGCGAATCTCGGCATGGTGAATGTGCCCGCACACCACCCCATGCAACTCGCGTTTGACGCACTCATGGGCGATGGCTTCTTCAAAATCGCTGATGAAGCTGACCGCTGTTTTCACCTTGTGCTTGAGGTAGGCCGATAACGACCAGTAGCCGTAGCCATAACGCGCGCGCCAGTGATTCAGCCAGCGGTTGAGGGTCAGGGTGAATTCGTAGGCCGAGTCGCCGAGAAAGGCCAGCCAGCGGTGATACCGGGTAATCACGTCGAACTGGTCGCCGTGGATCACCAGCAGATGGCGGCCATCGGCGGTCACGTGCACCGCTTCGTCCACCAGCTGGATGTTGCCCAGGATCAGTTTCGAATAGCGCCGCAGGAATTCGTCGTGGTTGCCGGTGACGTAGATCACCTCGGTGCCGCGCTTGCTCATGGTCAGCAGGCGGCGAATCACGTTGGTGTGCGCCTGAGGCCAGTACATGCCGCTGCGCAGTTTCCAGCCGTCGATGATGTCGCCCACCAGGTAGACCTTGTCCGCGTGGTAGCCCTTGAGGAACTGCGACAGATGTTCTGCCTGGCAGTCCCGGGTGCCCAAATGCACATCGGAAATCCACAAGGTCCGCACACGTTGCTTACGGCTGGGTTTGGCGAGCTCGGCGCTGGTCATGGACAACCCTCTGGGCAAGTTTTGGCAAGCTTGCGCCGATCCGGTTAATTGCCCATGACAACCGCGAGTCAATCCTGTGACAACGCCCGGCCGGTGTAGACTGGCCGCATCTAGACCTGGAGACCTGCGATGAGACCGATCCTCACGCTTCGCCAATACACCAAAGACCTGATCGTCCACAGCCACGACCACGCGCAATTGGTGTTCGGGCTTTCGGGTGCGCTGGACTTCGAGGTCGGCGGGCAAGGCAGTCAGGTGATTCAGCAGAGTTTTGTGGTGGTGCCGTCGGGTTTCCATCATGCGTGCGGCAGCAGCAATGGCAGCCGTTGCCTGGTGCTGGATGTGCCGAGCGATCAATGGGTTTCGCAGTCCCTTGGCGATCACGCCGACGCCAGCCGCCGGTTGCTCGACAACGCCGGTCGCTTGCCGCTGGATGCCGGACAAAGCCAATTGGTCAGTTGGCTGGCGGGCAGTCAGGTCAGTGACCCGTTGATTGCCCAGCAAGGCGCAGTGCTGTTATTGGCCAGCCTCAATAACGCCAAGCCTGAGGTGATCGGTGGTCGGCGCCTGCCGTATGCGGCGCTGAATGCGCACATCGATCAGTACGCGGCTTATCCGCTGCAAGTCGCCGATCTGGCACGTGTCGCCGGGCTGTCCAGCGCCCGCTTGCATGCGCGGTTTGTCGCTGAATGCGGGCAGACGCCGATGGATTACATCCGCAGTCGGCGGCTGCATATGGCGGTGGGACTGCTGCGCGATTCACCCTTGCCGATCGGCGAGATTGCCAGTCGGGTCGGTTACAGTTCTCAGAGTGCATTTGCGGCGGCGGTATTGCGCGAGTTTGGGGTGACTCCGGGCAAACTGCGGCGCGAGGCTGGCGACAAAAGTCGATAGTCTGCCGACAGACTCGCTAGGGGTTACGCGGTCAAATGTGTAGCAGCTGGCGAAGCCTGCGTTCGGCTGCGAAGCAGTCGTAATATCAGGCGGCGCGGTCTTTCAGATGCACCGTGCGTGCCGTTTCACGACTGCTTCGCAGCCGAACGCAGGCTTCGCCAGCTGCTACAGGGCTGCGGTGTCTGTCGTCCCGGGTCTACTCAGTTATCAAGGAATGCAATGACTCCCCGTACCGCCCTTGGCGCACTGCATATCGGCGCACTGATGTTTGGCCTGACCGGTGTGTTCGGCAAACTGGCTGCCGCCTCGCCTGCCGTCATCGTGTTTGGTCGGGCTGCATTTGCCGTCCTCGCCTTGGCGGTGTTCGCGCGGTTCGCCAGCAACACGCGCTGGCAGAAACTCGAAGCGGAGGACTGGCGCCGTCTGGTGCTCAGCGGTTTGCTGCTGGCCGGGCATTGGGTGAGTTTTTTCATTGCGGTGAAAGTGGCCGGTGTGGCGATCGCGACCTTGGGTTTCGCCAGCTTCCCGGCGTTTACCGTGATCCTCGAAGGGCTGATATTCCGTGAGCGGATCCGCGCCAATGAAATTCTGTTGGTGGTGCTGGTGAGTGTCGGGCTGGTGCTGGTCACGCCTGAGTTCGATCTGGCGAGTGGTGCCACCACGGGCCTGCTCTGGGCGGTCGGTTCAGGTTTGCTGTTCGCTCTGCTGTCGCTGACCAACCGCGCCAGCTCAGGAAGAATCCCGCCGGTGCAGGCTGCGCTGTGTCAGAACGTGGTGGTCGCGCTATGCCTGCTGCCGGCAGCGGCGCCACAGTTGAGCGAAGTCCGCGCCATCGACTGGCTGTGGATCGGTTTGCTCGGGGTGTTCTGCACTGGCGTCGCTCACAGCTTGTTCGTAGCCAGCCTGGCGGTGATCAAGGCGCGCACGGCCGCCGTGGTGTTCGCCCTGGAGCCGGTGTACGGCATCACCATGGCCTGGCTGTTGTTCGATGAAAATCCGACGCTGCGCATGCTGATTGGCGGCGCATTGATCATCGTCGCAATCGTTGTCTCCAGCAGACTGTCCGGCTCAAGCAAAAAGACCGTGGCAGCCGAAGCGGCGTCTCACTGAGTGCGGTCGTTATGGCCGAGGTCGCGGTCAGGGTCGATCTGATCGCGGACCCGCTGCTTGAGCACCTTGGCCTCCGGGAAACCGCCGTCGGCCTTGCGTTCCCAGATCTGCACATCGTCACAGAAAATATGGAAAACCCCACCAGTGCCGGGCACCAGCGACACTTTGCCCAAGTCGTCGCCAAAGGTGCTGAGCAGTTCCTGGGCCAGCCAGGCCGCACGCAACAGCCACTGGCATTGCGTGCAATAGGTGATGATGATTTCCGGTTTACGCGTGGTCATGACGGGCAATACTCCTGAGCCTGAGGGCGCCGCTATAGTAGAGGCTCAGCGGATTCCGGCCAACAGGCTCCGGGCTGTCTGCTTGAGCGGCTCGTCGCCTTCCTTCAGCAACTCGTTGAGCAGTTCGATGGCGCTGTCCACGTCGCCGTCATCGATACAGGTCTGGGCTTGTTCCAGTTTATCGGCGCTGGTCGGGTCGGCCGGCTGCGGATTTAACGGCTCAAGTTTCAGTAACGGGCTGCCATCGCCGAATTCGTCGAGAAAATCGTCGTCCAGTGCCTGTGAGTCCGGTTCGGCGACCCACTCAAGCTCTGGCTCATCCAGCGTCGGCTCGTCAGGCATCTCGAACACATCGGGCAACACGTGCAGATTCGAGGTGAACGCGGGCTCTACAACCTTGGGTGATTCGTCTGAAGATTTAGCGCTGTCGAAAGGGCTGACCAGGTCCCAGCTGGAATCCATGGACAGGTCATCCAGGTTCAACTGGAACTCGTCGGCAGGTGCCGCTTCTTGCACGGGGGTGATGACGGGTGCGACTGCCATCGGTGCCGCATTGCTCAGTTTCGGGTGGCGGGCACGGATGTCCTGAAGCTTATCTACGTCGAACCCACCGTCGCGCAGACTCTGTTCCTGTGCGTCATAAGCGGGTACGTCGCCCTGTTTACCCAGGACTTCCAGCAGTTGCACGGCCAGGTCCGTGCGCTGGGGTTCCTTGACCAACGCTTCTCGCAACAAACCGACCGCTTCGGAAAAGCGGCCATAGGCGAGGTAAATACCGACCCCTTCCAGCACATCGCCTGTTGGCGTTTCTTCACGATGTTCGGGAGCGGGTTTCACCATGGGCTGTTGCACCGACGGTTGCGCCGGACGCTCAAGCATCGGCTCATGTCGCACAGGTACAACGGGCGAAGACTCGGGCAATGCCTGAGGCCGCTGGCGTTGACGTCGAACAAACAGCCCCAGCAGCACCAAGGCGATCAGCGCCAGCAAGCCGATGATCAGCGGCCAATGGCTTGGCTCGGGTTCTTCAACGACGACGGGGGCAGGCGCTACCGCGACCGGCGTAATCGGCGGCGCCTGTTTCACCTCCGCCAGTCGGGTTTGCAGTTCGATCACCTGTTTTTTCTGGCCAGCGATCTGCTCGTCCTGTGCCTGAAGCTTCGCATTCAGCTCATCGATGGTTTTTTGCAGCTGCTGGTTTTGCAGCACGCTGGCGGCCAGTTGTTCGGCAACGGGATCGGGCACAGGCGCAGCAGGCTGAACGACGGCAGGCGCTGGCGCGGGTTTCTTCGCCGCGGGTGCCGGTGCAGTGGCCGGTTTGACACTCGGGAATGGAGAGTTTTGTGGGCTGGCGGCCGGTTCGTCGTCGGCCGGCACAATCCCCGGTGAACCCGGTGGATCGATCAGCACCGTGTACTCGCGCAGCAAGCGCCCATTGGGCTGATTGAGCTGCACCAGGAAATTCAGGAAGGGTTCGTTGACCGGTTTGTTGGAGGTCACCCGGATCAGGCTGCGGTTGCCCCGCAGGACCGGCGTGAACTTCAGGTCGTTGAGGAAGAACACCCGATCGACGCCGGCGCGGGTGAATTCTTCCGCCGTCGCCAGGCTGACCGAGAGCTCGCCCTCCTCCAGCCCACCGACATCCACCAGGGCGATGTCGGCACGCAACGGCTGATTCAACGCGGAATGAAGGGTAATCTCGCCCAATCCCAGCGCAGGGGCCAATGCCGAGTAAGTGACAGCGCCACCGACCAGTATCAGCCTGGCGCAACACCGCAATACAACGTGCCAACTCTCGAGCATGAGCATCCCTTAGATAACCAGAACCAACTTGTACGCGTTCGCACATCCGGTACGAACACGATATTGCCTAGTAGTTCTTTATAGTCTGCCCAACGGGGTATCTCAAAAAGCTGACGCGCGGTTATGCCTCAAGATTTTTCCAGGTTGGCCAGAATGTGCCCGTGGACACGCATGCAGATCTTTAAATCCGCCTCGTCGACGCCGTCGAACAGTTCGCGGCGCAGTTGATGGGCAATGGTTTCAATTTGTTCGATCAGAGGACGGGCCGGGGCACAGAGGACGATTTTTTTCGCCCGGCGGTCTTCCAGCACCGATTGGCGCTGGACCAGACCCTGGGTTTCCAGGCTGTCGAGCAACCGCGCCAGGGTCGGCCCTTCGACGCCGACGCTTTGCGCCAGTTCACGCTGGGTCGGTGCTTCTTCGAAGCGCGCCAGGTGCAGCAGCACCAGCCAGCGCGCCTGGGACAGACCCAGGCCAGCCAGACGGCGATCCAGTTCGGCACGCCAGCCGCGCGACATCTGGGCCAGTTGCATGCCAAAACGGTGTTGATCGGTTAACGGCATAAAACACTCATGATTAGACTGAAATAGAGAAAAACTAATTATTAGTCAGCTAAGCATGGCGTTTGGCTTGAGGCAAGGCTCGGTCTGTAGTGAATCGTTACATCACTGTAACAAGTCATTTAAACCTCAAATTCGGATTGCAGTGCCGCTCGAACGCAGTACAAGACACCTTCCGGCACTCGCCCGGCAAACAGCGCGGCAATCTCCGACACCGGCGGCAACTCGCCTTCGCCATCCAGAAAGGCATCCTGGACCTCGCCCATCAATTCTTCAGGCAGGTCCAGCGCTTGCTCCAGCGACAACTGCTGCTTGCCGATCGCTTCGGCGAGCATGGTGTAGACATTCTTTTCCGAGCATTGCAGCTGACCGGCGATCTGCAGCGGCGTCATGCCGGCGCGAGCCAGAGTTATCAGCTCGTGACGCACATCGGCGACAACTTTCGGCGCCTCCACCTGACCGCCCAGCACTTCGAGGAAGGCCTCGCCATAACGTTCGAGCTTGCGCGCGCCGACGCCGCTGACCGTGGCCATCTCGGCCAGCGAGGTCGGCTGGCTGCGGAGCATTTCCAGCAGTGTCGAGTCGGGGAAGATGACGTACGGCGGCACCCCGTGTTCTTCAGCGAGTTTGCGACGCAAGGCGCGCAAGGCTTCCCACTGTTCGCGTTCCTCGCCACGAACCAGCTGGCTCGCCTGGCTCTTGCTGCTTTTGGCGGTGGTTTGCGGCTTGAGGTCACGACGCAGTTCCAGGGTCACTTCGCCCTTGAGCAGCGGTCGGCACGTGTCGCTCAGGCGCAGGCCGCCGTAGCCTTCGAGGTCAATGTCGGCCAGACCACGGGCCACCAGCTGTCGGAACAGGGAGCGCCATTCGCTCTCGCCCATTGCCTTGCCTACGCCATACACCGACAGGTGTTGATGGCCGAAGCTGCGGACCTTTTCGTTGTCCTTGCCCAGCAAAACGTCCACCAGATGCCCGACGCCATAACGCTGGCCGGTGCGATAAATCGCCGAGAGCGCCTGACGGGCCGGCTCGGTGGCGTCCCAGGTCTGCACGCCATCGACGCAGTTGTCGCAATGGCCGCACGGCTCGGGCATGTCTTCGTCGAAGTAGGCCAGCAGGGTTTGCCGACGGCAGCGGGTTTCTTCGCAGAGCGAGAGCATGGCGTCGAGCTTGTGCTGCTCCAGACGCTTGTGGCGCTCGTCACCTTCGGAGTTTTGCAGCATCTGCTTGAGCATCACCACGTCTTGCAGGCCGTAAGCCATCCAGGCATCTGCCGGCAGGCCATCACGGCCGCCGCGACCGGTTTCCTGGTAGTACGCCTCAAGGGATTTCGGCAAATCGAGGTGAGCGACAAAGCGCACGTTGGGCTTGTCGATGCCCATGCCGAACGCCACGGTGGCGACCATGATCAGGCCTTCTTCGTTGAGGAAGCGCTTCTGGTGATGGGCCCGTGTGTCGTTGGGCAGACCGGCGTGGTACGGCAGCGCCGGGAAGCCTTGCTCGCTCAAGAACACCGCGACTTCGTCGACTTTCTTGCGCGACAGGCAATAGACAATGCCGGCATCACTGCGTCGTTCGGCAAGGAACGCCAGCAACTGCTTGCGCGGCTGCTCCTTGGGCACGATGCGGTAGAAAATGTTCGGACGGTCAAAACTCGACAGGAAGCGCTCGGCGTCCTGCAAATGCAAACGATCGACGATTTCTTCGCGGGTGCGCTTGTCGGCCGTGGCCGTCAGGGCAATGCGCGGGACGTTGGGGAACAGCTCCGCCAACTGGCCCAGTTGCAGGTATTCGCGACGGAAGTCATGACCCCATTGGGACACGCAATGCGCTTCGTCGATGGCGAACAGGGCGATTTCAAGGCTTTGCAGGAAGGCCAGCATCCGCGGCTGGACCAGACGCTCGGGCGCCAGATACAGCATTTTCACTTCGCCGCGTTTGATCCGTGCCGCCAGATCTCGCTGCTGCTCGGCGCTCAGCGTGGAGTTCAATGCAGCGGCAGCGACGCCGAGCTCTTCGAGGGTCGCGACCTGATCGTCCATCAGTGCGATCAGCGGCGACACCACCACCGCCAGGCCTTCGCGCAGCAGCGCCGGGACCTGGAAGCACAAGGATTTGCCGCCACCGGTAGGCATCAGCACCAGGGCGTCGCCGCCACTGGCCACGCGCTCAATGATTGCACCCTGGCGGCCACGGAAACTGTCGTAGCCGAAGATGTCCTTGAGGACGCGTTGAGCCTGTTCGAGCATAAAAACTCCAAAAATCACCAAAACATCCCTGCAAGGCTGGTTCAGAACCACGCAGGCTGCACTGACAAATCGTAAGTGCGCATTGCATGACGCTTCACATTCCAGCCATGACGCCAGCAGGGCATCACAAAACGCGCGAGTATACCCGACGCCTGCCCGGCAAAGGGTGCCGCTGAGAAGACACACGAACGTCAATGCACCGCAAACCTGTGGGAGCGAGCCTGCTCGCGATGGCGGCGTGTCAGGCAATAAATGTATTGGATGTACCGGCCTCATCGCGAGCAGGCTCGCTCCCACAGGGATTGCGGTGTTTGTGAGGTCTCAGGGTGCAAATATCCCGCGCGGCTGGCCTGACCGCTCAAGAAGGCCTAGAATTCCCGCATCTGTTTAATTCCCCAAGGTAGCCCTTTAATGTCCTTCGCTGAGCAACTAACCCGCCTGCAAGTCTTCCTCGACGCCGACGAACTGCATGACGAGGCGCTGGACTACGTGGCCGCCCACGGCTACCTCACTGCGCTTTCGATCTGTTCCGAAGAGGTTCCGGATCGTGAATGGATCGACGCCCTCTTCGCTGAAGAGCCGCATTACGCCGACGACACCGAGCGTGAAGCGATCGAATCCACCCTGCTGGCCCTCAAGGCTCACATCGCTCGCCAATTGGCTGCCGATGAAGAATTCGAGCTGCCGTGCGACCTGGACTTGGGCGAGGAGCCGGACGATTCCGACTTGCGCGGCTGGTGCATCGGTTTCATGGAAGGCGTGTTCCTGCGCGAAGCGGCCTGGTTCGAAACCGCCGAAGACGAAGTCAGCGAAATGCTGCTGCCGATCATGGTCGGTTCGGGTCTGTTCGACGAACAGCCTGAGTTCGAAGACATCGCCAAAGACGCCAACCTGATGGACGACATGATCGTGCAGATCCCGGAAGCCCTGACCGCGCTGTACCTGCTGTGCCAGGCGCCAGACGAAAAACCGGCGATCCTCAAGCCACGTCACCACTAAGGTTTTGCCTATGGACAACCCCATAGGCAACCGCTCCCTGATGTTGCGTTACGTGCTGCTGGCCGTCGGCTGGCTGAGCGTAGCGCTGGGGGTGATCGGGATTTTCCTGCCGATATTGCCCACCACACCTTTCCTGCTGTTGGCGGCCGCCTGTTTCGCCCGTCGTTCGCCACGCTTTTATCAGTGGCTGGTGGGACATCCGCGGCTTGGCCCGTGGATTCGCGACTACCTCGACGGCAACGGCATCCCGCTCAAGGGCAAGGTCTACGCGATCGGCCTGATGTGGGTCAGCATCCTGTTCTCCTGCTACCTGGTGCCCCTGATGTGGGCGCGGGGATTCATGCTGACCAGCGCGGTGCTGGTGACGATCTACATCCTCAGACAGAAAACCCTGCGCAAGTCCTGAAAACACCCCGATCCCTGTAGCAGCTGGCGAAGCCTGCGTTCGGCTGCGCAGCAGTCGTGAAATGAGGCAACACGGTCTTGCAAACAAATCCGGGATTCAGGGTTTACGACTGCTGCGCAGCCGAACGCAGGCTTCGCCAGCTGCTACAGGTCCGTGTGCCAACCCGACGATTTTGTCCTGCCTCGCTGAAAACACCGCCTAGACTTCAGTCATCTGCACCCGAGCAGCCAGACATGTCCCGTCGCCGGCGTAGTCCAGGAGGGTCAACGCTCCGACTTCGGCTCGGCGGATGGCTGCTGCTGGCCAGTTTTCTGCTGACGGGGCTGGGCAGTGTCTGGGCCAACTGGGACTTTGCGCAGATCCTGCAAATTGCCGAAAAGCGCTACGGCCCGCTCGGCCCCGCCCAAGGAAGAATCGAGGCCTGGAGTCAAATGCTCAAGAGCGAACTCAACCAACCCGAGCGCGAGCAACTGAACGCGGTCAATCGCTTCTTCAATCAACAGCTGAATTTTCAGGACGACACACGCATCTGGCGTCAGACCGATTACTGGGCCACGCCGGAAGAATCCTTGATCAAGGGCGCCGCCGACTGCGAAGACTACGCCCTGGCGAAATATTTCAGCCTGCGCCAACTCGGGATTCCCAGCGAGAAACTGCGCATCACCTACGTCAAAGCCCTGACTCAGAACCAGGCGCACATGGTGCTGACCTTCTACAGCAGCCCCACGGCCGAGCCGCTGGTGCTCGACAACCTGATCGGCGAAATCCGCCCCGCCTCCCAACGCAAAGACCTGCTGCCGGTGTACGCCTTCAATGCCGAAGGCCTGTACTTGCCGGGCGCCAATGGTGGCAAACGCAGCAGCGACTCGAAAAAACTGTCGCGTTGGCAGGACGTGTTGAAAAAGATGCAAGTCGAAGGGTTCGCCGTGGGCGAAGGCTAACCGCCATCGCAAGGAGCGTTTTATGTCACTGCGCAAACAGTTGTTTTTCGCCATTTGCCTATTCTTGCTGGTGGCCTTCAGCGGCAGTTTTTTTGTCAGCCTGGAAAGCTCTCGCGAACAGATGCTCGGCCAGTTACGCTCCCACGCTCAGGACGCCGCCACGGCGCTGGGCCTGTCGCTGACCGCGCAAATCGGCGACCCGGCGATGACCGAATTGATGGTCAGCTCGATTTTCGACAGCGGCTATTTCCGCAGCATCCGCGTCGTCAATATCGTTGATGCAAAGGTGTTGGTGGAGCGCAGCGCACCGGCGCAGATCGAAGGCGTGCCCGGCTGGTTTGTGAGTCTGGTCGACCTGCGTCCGGAAGGTGGCGACGCGCTGATCATGCGCGGCTGGGAACAGGTGGCGCGGGTCGAAGTGCTGAGCAATCCGCAGTTCGCCCTGGCCAAACTCTGGGACAGCACCCTTGGCAGCCTGATCTGGCTGTTGATCTGCGGATTGCTCAGCGCGGTGTTCGGTGGATGGTTATTACGCCGGCAATTGCGCCCGCTCGACAAAATGGTCAGGCAAGCCGAAGCCATCAGCAAACGCGAGTTCCTCAGCCTGCCAAAACTGCCACGCACACCGGAACTGAGGCGCGTGGTGCTGGCCATGAATCAGATGGTCGAAAAGCTCAAGGCGCTGTTCACCGAAGAGGCCACGCGCAGCGAAAAACTGCGCGCCGAATCCTATCAGGACAGCCTCACGGGCCTGGCCAATCGACGCTTGCTGGATGAACAACTGGCCGACCATTTGTTGGTCTCCGAGCAAAGCAGCGACGGCCATCTGATGATGTTGCGGATCAACGACCTGATCGGCCTCAACCAACGCCTGGGCGGTCAGCGCACCGATAGGCTGATCAGCGCCGTCGGCGAGTTGCTCAAGCGTCTGACGCAGCTGCCGGAACGGCGCACCTGGCTGGCGGCACGCAACCGTGGTGGTGAATTCAGCCTGCTGACACCGGGACTGGACAGTACCGAAGCCGCCCGCCTGGCCTCGGAAATCAGCGCCACCCTGGAAAATCTGCGCCTGACTGGCGCCAGCGATTGCATGCCGGTGGCGCACTTGGGCGTGGTCGCCTATCAGCCCGGCGAACCGGCCAGCAACGTCCTGCTGCGCCTCGATCAAGCGCTGGCCCAGGCTCAACAACATCCCGAGCGGCCGTGGGTGCATCTGGCGCGTTCCGATACCGCGACGAGCCACTCCCAACACGATTGGCGCAGCTGGATCGACGACGCGTTGACCGAGGGCAAAATGCAGCTGTATTTCCAACCCGTCGTGCAATGCGCCGACACCAGCCAAGTGCTGCACCACAAAGTCCTCGCGCGCCTGCTCGACCCGCAGGGCGAGGCCATTGCCGCCGGGCACTTCCTGCCGTGGATCGAGCGTCTCGGCTGGTCGGCACGGTTCGACCTGGCGATGCTCGAAGCCACCCTCGACTACCTCATCGTCAACCGCTGGCCCCTGGCGTTAAGCCTGTCCGGCAGCAGCCTGCGCGACCCGGTGCAACTGCGACAAATCATCGACATGCTTGAATCACTGCCCGAACTGGCCCATCTGCTGATACTGGAAATCGACGAACGCCAACTGCCACCCCCCGATGAATTACAACGCCTGAGCCACAGCCTGCTCGACACCGGTTACCGCATCGGTTTGCAGCACTTCGGCGGCAGCTTCAGCCAGATCGGCAACCTGACGCAGCTAGGTTTGGCGTACCTGAAAATCGATGGGGCGTACATCCGGCACATTGATGAGCAAAGTGACAAGCGGCTGTTTATTGATGCGATCTACCGGGCGACGAACAGCATTGATTTGCCGTTGATTGCGGAAATGGTCGAGACCAAAGGGGAATTGGAGGTGATCCGGGAGCTGGGGTTGTTTGGGGTGATGGGGCGGTTGATTGGGCCGCCGGAGCCGATGTAAGGGGTTTGACGGTGGTTTGAAAGTTGGCATGACCTGTCTGATGTGTCAGCCCGAAAGATCGCAGGTTTCCGACAATCTTTTGATGTTAAACGGCGATGTTTAAAAGACATCTCCAGACACTCACTCAGGCTACACATCCTTGCGCCGTTGCCTACGACTGCGCCAGAATCCGCCGGCTTGTGCGCCTTGACTCCTCGCTCTATCGTTTCCGTGTCGTTGCAAATGCAGCGATCGGGTTTAGCAGCTCGGTAAATATCAAGGCACGCAATGTCCCCTCTTGATCAGTCGGCTTTTTTGCCTCCTGATTGGCGTTTTGGTGACTGTGCGTGGGGCACTTCGGTGCGCCGGGTTCCTTGATCCCTGGTCTGCTAACCCGCGTACGGTCGCCACCCTTATTTTCGTTTAGCAGCGATGCGTGGAGGCCTCATTGATCAAGGAGTTTCACCATGTTCAAGATCACACCCAACCCACCCGAAACCGACGACGTTTCCCCTTACGAAACCACCGACTCCAAAAAGCTCAACGAAGCCGCCGACCGCGCCCTCGACTACTACCTAAAACCGGTCATTCCCAAAGACACCCCGCGCAAGCCCAGCACCATCTACTCCATTGCCCCCGACACCAATGACGAAACGCTATTGGTCAACGCCTGTGAAACCCTGGCGTCCGCGAGTGTGATGTTGAGTAATTTTGCGGGGTTGATGGAGGGGTCGCATCGCAACACGGTGCTGGGGATTCAGCAGGTGGTAATGCTGGGGGAGTTGGCGGTGAATAGGATGCTGGATAATTTCGTTCCGCAGGGCTAGCGAGGCTCCTACGGCGAATGCATTCCTGTGGCGAGGGAGCTTTTCGGAACGCCGCATCGTCCCGCTCGGCTGCGCAGCAGTCGTCATCCAGCACAGACGGTTTCCCTGAAAAACTGCGGTGTATGGTTTTGGGGCTGCTTCGCAGCCCAGCGGGAGCAAGCTCCCTCGCCACAACAGCCTGTCAGGCTGCGAGTTTTGTGGGGGGTTTTCGGGCCTCTTCGCGCGAATGTGAGAGCGAGACCATTTGTCTGAAAACCGCCTCAACCTGTTATTTCTGACAGTAGCCATTCCTTCCACTCCCGTGTGTGATGGCCCTGTGTCCCGAGAGGACTAGAAGCTTATCTCACCCAGGAGTGAATGATGGACATCCAGTCTGACGCGTTCAACGATCTGTTTGTGCTGTATCCCCTGATCATTCAGGGCTGGATAACTCCGGTAAAACCTGCCGGAATTGCGCACGGCGGCATCCCCAAGGCGCTTTACGATGGCCAACCGCAAGGCCTTGAATGCCTGGCTGATCCGTGGACCGAGTTGCAGATGCGCTCCTGGCACATGGCGGTCGATGATCGGGTGGATGTGTATGTCAACGACGACCCCATCCCTGTGACCGGCAAGACCATTGCGCCGGGAGAAGAAACACTGCGCGTGCGCCTGTACGTGCCGCACGGACAGCTGATTCATGGCGTCAATCGCCTGTATTACAAGGTCACTCGCCCCAGTGGAAATTCCGAAGTATCCCGGGATTTGTTGGTGCTTTACCACCTGCGCACCCCGGCGAACCTCGATCTGGTGATCCCGCCCGACGTGATCGCGAACGGCATCGATGCCGCGCGGGCGGCGCTAGGCGTGGAGTTCGGGTTCACCTGGTCTAACCGGCGCCCATACGACCGCATTCGCTTTCAGCTCGGCGATGAGACGATTTCATGGGACGTGCCCGATGCACCGGCACCGGTTATTCAAAAACTGTTCACAGACACCTTTCAGAAAGTGGGCGACGACCCGAACACACCGGCCGACTTTGTCGTGTCCGATCAGTTGGGTAACTCCGCCCAGTCGCCAATCAAGTATCTGGATATTCATCTCGCCGTCGCTGTGATAGTGCCGACGCTCACCAACGTGCTGGACGCCACCGGCAATGAAGTTCCAGAGGCTGGAACCACAACCAGCACCACTTTGAAACTGGTGGGCGCTGCGAGTAAAGGGCTGCAAGTCGAAATATATGACGGCAGTGGTGCAAGCGCGGTGCCCAAGGGGACGGCGACTGCCCATGCAACCACTGGCGTTTGGGAGCGACCCATCACCGTAGCGGCGGGGGCACGCCGTTTGTACGCCAAATCGCTTTATCACAGCGGCAATGTCTATTCGAATGTACGCACCTTGACCATTGAGACGGGGCTCATAGTAGATCCATCGCCACTTATTCTTGATGGTCTCAACTATTTGATCGCAGGTTCGGGGTTGAACTGGATCAAGACAGGAAATGACCCCGAGCGCACCGCTGGACGTAAAGACGTTTCAGGTGGAGTTCCCCCTTACCAATATCTGTCGTCATCAACGTCTATCGCGTCGGTCGACCAAATGGGTTGGGTGAGAAGTGAAGGCAATGGAACGGCAACGATTACCGTCACCGACCATATCGGAACTTCAACAACATTTGACGTGAACGTTACGAATGTGAAAACCATCCTGGTCAACCAGCAGAACCTCTATCACGAGCAAGGGGTGGCCTGGATAAACAGCGTCGGTGGAACAAGGATACTTTCAGGGCCTGGATGGCAAGCGTTTCATGCTGCCGTACTCCTCAAGTACTCGCCGGTGGCCGGGACGCCTAATCTTTTCTTGCACACAGGGGAGCCGAACGGCGTCAATGTCTACCACATTGCAATCATCCCAAATTCCTCTATTCCTGATAGATGGGTTTACCAGTCATTTGCTGCGAACGGACAACGTCCGACCATTTGTATTCGTTGACGAAAGATCGGTATCCACTATGTCGGAACAGCGCATGGGCAAAGGTAACGCATTTATTTATCTGTCCTTGTCTCTACTCCGATACCTGAGTGAGAAATAAACAGCGATGTTTAAAAGACATCTCCAGACACTCTCTCAGGCTACACATCCTTGCGCCGTTGCCTACGACTGCGCCAGAATCCGCCGGCTTGTGCGCCTAAGGGCCGGGGCCTATTGTTTCCCGGTCGCTGACAAATCAGCGATCGGGTTTAGCGACCCGAACCTTTGTAGGCGCAACAGCGCTCCACACTCTCTTGCAGATAGTTCTTGCCTGCGATTGATGTCATGGCGGCTGTGCGCGGGAGACCTTCGGGTCTGCCGGGCGCCTACACCCGGTTCGCTAACCTGCGTGCAGCCGCCACCCTTACTTGTTTAGCGACAGGTCTTGGTGGCTCCATTTATTGTAGGAGTTTCACCATGTTCAAGATCACACCCAACCCACCCGAAAACCGACGACGTTTCCCCCTACGAAACCACCGATTCCAAAAAACTCAACGAAGCCGCCGACCGCGCGCTCGACTACTACCTCAAACCGGTCATTCCCAAAGACACGCCGCGTAAACCGAGCACGATTTATTCCATTGCTCCCGACACCAACGACAAGACGCTGCTGGTCAATGCCTGTGAAACCCTGGCGTCGGCGAGTGTGATGTTGAGTGATTTCGCGGGGTTGATGGAGGGTTCGCATCGCAACACGGTGCTGGGGATTCAGCAGGTGGTGATGCTGGGGGAGTTGGCGGTGAATCGGATGCTGGATAATTTTGTTCCGCAAGCCTAGCGAAGAACCTGCTGCAGACGATTGCCTGTGGCGAGGGGATTTATCCCCGTTCGGCTGCGAAGCGGCCGCTCTTCCGGCATAGGCGGTCTACCTGAAAAACGGCGGTGAATGGTTTTGGGGCTGCTTCGCAGCCCAGCGGGAGCAAGCTCCCTCGCCACAACAGCATGTCAGGCTGCGAGTTTTGTGGTGGTCTCTCGGGCCTCTTCGCGAGCAGGCTCGCTCCTACAGTTGATCTAAGTGGTTCGCCTGTTTTGTGTTCACTGAAGATCAAAGTGTGGGAGCGGGCTTGCTCCGGGCGGCGATCCGACTAAAGCGATCTCACAGGCAACAAAAAACCCGCCATTCCTTTCACAGGAATGGCGGGTTTTGTCGTTTCAGCCTTCAGATCACACGGTATCCACCTTCAACGAATGGTCATTCAACATGCCGTTGATGATGGTCGCCGTGTCATGCCCGCCCGCCACTACCCCGCCCGCTCCCGGCGTGACGCCGTAGTGGCTGGCCAGGTTGACGCCGGCCAGGTCGATGGTCTGGTTCGGTGCCGCGCCGGCCATGGCGCTGACGTCGATGCTCGTCAGCACCGAGGCGCCGCTGCCGATGACTTTGAAGTGCAGGTAGTCATCCAGCGATGCGGCGGTGTTGTTTTCGCCTTGCAGCAGTTGCGACAGATCCAGCTTGTCGGTGCCAGGGGTGAAGTCGGTGACGAGGTCGTGGCCGCTGTTGCCTTTGAGCCACTGGAAGGTGTCGGCCCCTGCCCCGCCGGTGAGGGTGTTGTTGCCCAGGCCGCCGATCAGGAAGTCGTCACCGCCGCCGCCCTTGAGGATGTCGTCGCCCAACCCGCCGGTGATGACGTTGCTCAAGTTATCGCCCGTGAGCGAGTCGTTGAAGTTGGAGCCGGTGAGGTTTTCGATGGCGGTCAGGGTGTCGGTGCCAGCGCCGCCGGTGTTTTGCGCGGTGGCCACGCTCAGGTCGACCGTAACCCCGGCGGTGGCGTGGGCGTAACTCACGGTGTCGGTGCCGGTGCCGCCGTCGAGCACGTCGTTGCCGGTGCCGCTGAACAGCAAGTCATTGCCGGCGCCGCCGTGCAGCTCGTTGTTGCCGTTACCGGCGGTGAGCACGTCGTTGCCGTCGCCGGCATTGAGGACGTTGTTGCCGGTGCCCGCCACCAACACATCGTCGCCAGCGGTGCCGGTGAGGGTGTGGCCTTCCTGATAGCTGATGGTCACCGCCGCGCCGTCGCTGCCGCCATGGTTGTCATTGGCGGTGTAGGTGCCGTGGGCATCCGGGGCGATGTCGTGGCCCCCGGAGTAGTTAAGGGTCATGGTCAGCTGGTAGTACTCCGCGTTGTTCACGCCGCTGCCGCTGGTGTTGGTGATGTTGGTGACATGGATCTGGTAGGTCCCGTCCGCTGCCGCGGTGAGGGTTTGCCCGTCCGCGAGCGGGATCCACGCGCCACCGTTGAGCGAGTACTCCATGGCGATGTGACCACCCGCCAGATTGTGGTCCAGGTTGAGGGTTTCGCCCTGTTTGAGGTTGACGGTAATCCGGTCCTCATCGTTGGCGTTGCCGGTAGTTACCCCGCCCAAATAACCACTGACCACCAGCACCGCCGTCATGGTTGCCGCGTTCGCCGTAAAGGCGCTGCGCACATTTGCCAGGACCTGGTTAGCGTTGTTGTTGCCGGTTGAGGAGAAGCTGATCGCCCCGGTGCCGGTGAAGTCCGCGCCTTTTGAAATCCAGCCGGTGTTGAAGGTGGTAGGAGAAGCCGTCATCGGATCGCCGTTGGCATCGGTGTCGTTGGCCAGCAGCAACTCGCCCGGCACCACGACGCTGCCCGAGAGCACGTTGGTGATGATGTGGTCATCGACCGCCACCGGCGCCGCGTTCGGAATCACTTTGACCGTCAGCGTGGAACTGGCCAGGTCGCCATCGTTGTCGCTGGCGGTGAAGCCGATGTTTTCGGTGATCACCACCGACGTGGTTTTTTGCGAGGTGTAGGTGTACTCGCCGGTGTCGAGGTTCACCACCAGGGTGCCGCCATTGTTGGTGGCGATGCTGATGGAGTTGTTCACCGTGTTGAACGTGCCGTGGTTGGCGCCGCCGCTGAAGTTCAGCGCGCCCTGATTGCTGTTGCCTTTCGGGTCGTAGGTGTACGTGGTGCCGTCGACCACGAGGGTTTTGATGAAGCCGCCATCGGCGCCGAACGTACCGCCCTCCAGCAAGGTGCCCGTGACCGGCGCGCCGACCACTGTGCCCGAGAGCACCGAGTTGAGTTGAGTAAGATCGGTCACTACCACCGCATTGGTGTTGGTGTGCGTACTGCCGTCATAGGCCAGCGGGTCGAGGTAGGCGTTACTCACGCCACTGCCCAGGCCGATCGCGTAGTTCTTGATGCTGTTGGCGTCGAGGAAGGCTTTGAGCGCGGCTTCGTCTGCGCTACCGATGTCGCCTTCGTTGGGTTTGCCGTCGGAGAAGAAGTAGCCGACGTTCTGCGCCCCGGTCAGCTTGCCCGAGGTGTTGAACGCGGTTTGCATCGTCGCGACAGCCGCGTCGTAGTTGGTGCCACCGCCGGCAGTCAGGCCGGAGATGATCGACTTGGCGGTCGCTACATCAACCCAGATCGATGTCTTGTCGGTGGCGTTGCTGCTGAAGGTGACAATCTGCACTTTCACGTCGCCAAGGTCGTCGTATTTGTCGAGCAAGGCACTGATCGCCTGCTTGGCCAGCGCCAACCGCGACAGCCCGGGTACGCCGGAGGGGTCGACCATACTGCCGGAGACGTCGATCACCAATAGCAAGTTGGAATCGATCTCGACCGCGGCCACCGAACGATCGGAAGCGACCGCTTTGGGCACGTCATCGACGATGTTCACCACGATGGTGCTGGTGGTGCTGTTACCCGAGGCATCCGTGGCTTTGTAGGTGAAGCTTTCGCTCAGGGTGTTGGCCCCGTCGTTGGTATTCGGCGACGTTTTCGGTGCCGAGGTCAGGGTGTAGGTGTAGGTGCCGTTGGGGTTAAGCAGCATTTGCCCGTACGCCCCGGTGGCGCTGCCGACCAGGGTGTAGGTGATGGCGCCACTCGCGCCGGTGACGGAACCAACGAGGGTGCCAGTCGCCGTTTCACCGGTGTTGCCCGGATCGCTGCCGGTGACGGTGCCGGCCGCCAGGTCCAGACCATCTTTGCTCAGGTCCAGCGCTTTCTCGTAGACGGTCACGTCGGTATCGGTGACCGCTTTGATGCAGCTGTTCGACACGTCGATGGTAATGGTGGTGGTGCTTTCATCGCCGTCGGCATCGCGCACGGTGTAGGTGAACGTGTCTGTGGCGCCCGCACCGCTCACGGCGTTTGGATTGCTGTGATAAACCGCGTTGCCGTTGGCATCCAGGGTCAAGTAGCCGTAGGTGCCGTTGATGTTTGTGCCCAGGCCGCCGATGGCCGAGGACGACGTGTCCGAGCCCGCGCGCACGCCGACCACCGCACCACCGGGTGCCGCGCCGTCGGCGCCTTTGATGTCGTTGTCCAGCACGTTGCCGCTGACGGTGCCGCCTTCGGTCACGCTCGCCGTGTCCGCTTTGGCGGTCGGCAAATCATCGACGATGTTGACGTTGATCTGACCCGTCGCGGTGCTGCCGTCGGTGTCCGTCGCCACCACGGTGAAGTTTTCGGTGATGCCGTTGGCGCCGTTGGCGTTCGGATGGGTTTCATTGTCCGCCAGGGTGTAGCTGTAGCTGACCACGCCGGTCGCCGGGTTGTAACCGGTGATAGTCAGCGTGCTGCCGAGCGGTGTGACCACCGATTGCGGGAAGCCTGCGGCCACGCCACCGGTGACCAGCGCAATGCCGCCCACGGTCAGGGTTTGCAGACCATCCAGCGCGGTCACGGTGAAGGTGCCGCTTTGGGTCAGGGCTGGCGCGTTCGGAGTGGTGCCGTCGCTGAGGTTTTTCTCGTAGACGGTCAATTCGCCGCCGTACACATTGAGGCCGTTGAGGGTGACCGGGTCGTTGTTGTTGTGGACGTTCAGCACCAGGTTGGCGCTGCTGGTATCGCCGTCGGCATCGGTAATGGTGTAGGTAAACGTTTCGGTGCCGTTGCCGCCGCCGTGCAGGTTTTTGAAGTCCGCATCGTTAGTGTTCAGCGTGTAGGTGTACGTGCCGTTGGCGTTGAGCACCAGGGTGCCGTAAGTCCCGGCGAATGTGCCTGGGGTGACCGGCCCGGCGTTCGGCCCGGTGGCGACGTGGTCCGCACCCTGAACGTCGTTGCTCAGGACGTTGCCATTGAGCGTCAGCACGGCCTCCGACCCCGTGCCGGTGTTGCTGTCGTTGACGGCTTTTGGCACGTCATCGACGATCTTCACCACGATAGTGCTGGTGGTGCTGTTGCCCAGGGAATCGGTAGCCTGGTAGGTGAAGCTTTCGGTCAGCGAATTCGCACCGTCGTTGGCATGCGGCGTGGTGGTCGCCGGCGACGTCAGGGTGTAGGTGTACGTGCCGTTCGGGTTGAGCTGGAGCTGGCCATAATTGCCCGTAGCGCTGCCGACCAGGGTGTAAGTGATCGCGCCGGTCGCACCGGTCACCGAGCCGACCAGCGTGCCCTTGGCGGTTTCGCCGGTGCTGGTAGGGTCGCTGCCGATGACCGTACCGGCCGCCAGGTCTTGCCCGTCCTTGGTCAGATCGAGGGCCTTTTCGTAGACGGTCACGTCGACATCGGTGGACGCGACGATGCTGCTGTTGGACACGTCGATGGTGACGGTGGTGGTGCTTTCGTCACCATCGGCATCGCGCACGGTGTAGGTGAACACGTCGGTCGCGCCGGGGCCGTTCACCGCGTTCGGATTGCTGTGGTAGGTCGCGTTGCCGTTGGCATCCAGCGTCAGGTAACCGTAGGTGCCGTTGATGTTCGTGCCCAGACCACCGATGGCCGAGGTCGAGGTGTCGCTGCCTGCGCGCACGCCAATCACGGCGCCGCTGAGGGCCGGGCCGTCGGCACCGCCGATGTCGTTATCCAGCACGTTGCCCGAGACGGTCGCGCCTTCCGCGACCGAAGCGTGGTCCGGGTTGGCGGTGGGCAGGTCATCGACAATGTTGACGTTGATCTGGCCCGACGCGGTGCTGCCGTCGGTGTCCGTCGCCACCACATTGAAATTCTCGGTGAGGCTGTTGGCACCGTTGGCGGTTGGATGGGTTTCGTTGTCCGCCAGGGTGTAGCTGTAGCTGATCACGCCGGTGGCCGGGTTGTAGCCGGTGATGGTCAGCGTGCTGCCCAACGGGGTGACGATCGATTGCGGGAAGCCTGCGGCCACACCACCGGTCACCACATTGATTCCGCCCACGGTCAGGGTTTGCAGGCCGTCGAGGGCTGTCACGGTGAAGGTGCCACTTTGGGTCAGGGCTGGCGTGTTCGGGCTGGTGCCGTCGCTGAGGTTTTTCTCGTAGACGGTCAGTTCACCGCCGGCGACGTCGAGGCCGTTGAGGGTCACCGGGTCGTCGTTGTTGTGGATGTTCAGCACCAGGTTGGCGGTGCTGGTATCGCCGTCGGCATCGGTGAGGGTGTAGGTGAAGGTTTCGGTGCCGCTGCCATTGCCGTGCAACGCTTTGAAATCAGCGTCGCTGGTGTTCAGGGTGTAGGTGTACGTGCCATTGGCGTTCAGCACCAGGGTGCCGTAAGTCCCGACGAACGTGCCGGGGGTGATCGGGCCGGCATTCTCGCCGACGGTCACGCGGTCGGCGCCTTGCGAATCATTGGGCAGCACGTTGCCATTGAGGGTCAGCAGGGTTTCCGAGGCGGTGCCGGCGTTGCTGTCATCGACCGCTTGGGGCAGGTCGTCGACGATGTTGACGTCGAGATTGCCGTTGGCGGTGGTGCCGTTGTCGTCCACCACAGTCACGGCGAATTGCTCGGAGATGCCATTGGCGCCATTCGCCGTCGGATGCGCTTCGTTATCGGCCAGGGTGTAGCTGTAACTGACCACGCCGGTTGCGCTGTTGAACCCGGTGATGGTCAGCGTGCTGCCCAGCGGCGTGACGACCGATTGCGGGAAACCAGCGGACACGCCGCCGACCACCACATTGATACCGCCAACGCTCAGGGTTTGGACACCATCGAGTGCGGTGATGGTGAAGGTGCCGCTTTGGGTCAGCGCCGGTGCATCGGGACTGCTGCCGTCGCTGAGGTTTTTCTCGTAGACAACGAGTTCGCCGCCCTCGACGTTGAGGCCGCCAATCGTGACCGGGTCATCGTTGTTGTGGATCTCCAGCACCAGGTTGGCGGTGCTGGTATCGCCATCGGCATCCGTCAGGGTGTAGGTGAAGGTCTCGGAGCCGCTGCCACCACCGTGCAGTGCTTTGAAATCGGCATCACTGGTGTTCAGCGTGTAGGTGTAAGTGCCGTTGGGATTGAGCACCAGGGTGCCGTAAGTCCCGGTGAACGTGCCGCCGATGATCGGCCCGCTGTTGGGGCCGGTGGGAATGCGGTCAGCCCCCTGCGAGTCGTTGGGCAGCACGTTGCCGGTCAGGGTCAGCAGGGTTTCCGAAGCGGTGCTGGCGTTGCTGTCATCGACCGCTTTGGGCACGTCATCGGTGATGTTGACGTCCAGGGTGCCGGTGGCGGTATCGCCATTGGAATCACCGGCAACCACGGTGAACTGTTCGCTGAGGTTATTGACCCCGTCGCCCGCCGAATGGGTGTCGTTGCCAACCAGGGTGTAGCTGTAACTCACCACGCCAGTGGCCGGGTTGTAACCGGTGATCGTCAGGGTGTTGCCCAGTTGCGTGGTGATCGACTGCGGGAAGCCGGCGGCCACCCCGCCGGTGATCACGTTGATCCCGCCGATGCTCAGACTGGTCAGCCCGTCGGGCGCCGACACGGTGAAGGTGCCGTTCTGGATCAACGCACCCGGATTGCTGGCAGATCCGTCGGCGAGGTTGGCTTCGTTGAGGGTCAGCTCGCCCCCCGCTACCGACAGGCCCGCGAGGGTGACCGGGTTGTTCGGCAAGACGCCTGTACCTCCTGAACCGGCACCGTTGTCGCCGTTATCGCCGTTATCGCCGTTATCGCCGTTATCGCCGTTGTTGCCGTTGTTGCCGTTGTCCGGGTCACCGGCCAGACGTTCCAGCGGAAATTCGGGAATGCCGCCGAAACCCGCGGTGGGAAAGCCAATGGTGGGATCGACCCGCCCGCCCACTTCTTCGAGCATGACAAAACTGTGGCCACCGCCCGCTGCACCACCGGGTGCGCCGGTCGAGGTGGGGCCGGCCGCCGTGGCTTCAGCCGTTTGAGTCGGGTCGTCACCGGCAGCGATTGCTTTTTGCAGTTGCTCGACATCGGTCAGTTGCGCCTGAGTCGGCGTCACCGCTTCAGCGGTATCCACATGGGGCGCCTGATGCGCCAGTAGTTGGGAGGTCATTTGCAGGCTGCTGCCACGCCCGAGGGTCAGTTCCTGGCCATTTTGCAAACGCACGGCCACCGCGCCTTCGGCTCCGGTGATCAATTGGTCGCCGGCGAACAATCGATCGCCCTCGACCAGCGCACGTCGGGTGCCACCGCTCGTTTCCGCGAACACCTGACCAATGACTTTACTGACGATACCGATGAGCGTTGCCATGTGCATTTCCTCCGCTGCCAACCGCTGTCGGCACCCTGTTTGTGCGAAGAACGTGCTCATGGTTGAAGCAGGTTTGCCTGGCGGATCGTCTTCGGGGCGCTTTTACCTGAGTAAGCCGCTGCCCCGGCGATCTTCTCGCCAAGCGTGTCGCTCGCAGGGGACGTGGCCGATTTTGATAAAACCCGATTGCAATCAATAACCTCGGGGCCCCAATTGCCGACAAATCACCCTGCGAGCGATGCGTAACGATTTTGAACCTATACAGCGACAAAAATCTGTCACCTCAAAACCGTTCCGCTTCCCTCCCCTCCAGCACTTCTTCGCCCTATGTCGATAAGTGGATGGAACTTTCCTCAAACCCTGGAATGCTCCCAAGAGCTCCTAAATCAAGGGTTTTCAGAGTGAACAATGTGCTGGATTTTGAAGAGCGCATAAGTTTTTTTTGGAATAAGCGATATGAAAAAAATTTCTTAGCTACGCTCTAGAATGTTCTTAGCTTCGTTGTTACAAGCATGAAACGGTTTTGCCTATAATTGCCGTCAAATAATTGGCGACTTATAAAGAACCATCAGGAATCAGGGAGATGTACCCATGCGCGTTTTAACCCCCCTTTGCAGCGCAGTTCTGCTGGCGATGGCCTGCACATCCCAGGCGCATGCCATGTCGGTGACCGAGGCTATCCAGAGCACCATCGCCACTCACCCGGAACTGGCGTCGCGGGTGGACAGCCGTCTCTCGGCCGATGAGCAAGTGAAAGTCGCCAAAGGGGGCTTTTATCCATCGGTGGACCTGAACGCCGCCTACGGGCGTGGGTACAGCGATAACACCAACACACGGGCGTTCGGCAATCACCACACCGAAATCCTCACTTACACCCAGTCGGAGCTGCGCCTGCGGCAGATGCTCTTCGACGGTTTCAACACCGCGAACGAAGTCGAACGCACCAAAGGCGTGGTCAACTCCCGGGCTTATTACGCGCAAGGCACCGCTCAGGATCTGGCATTGCGCACCATCGAGGTCTACCTCGAAGTGCTCAAGCGCCGCGAACTGGTGACCCTGGCCACGAACAACTTGCAGGCTCACTTGCGGGTCAACGACCAGATCGGCCTGCGCACCCAGCGTGGCGTCGGCAGCAACGCCGACTCCGACCAATCCGGCGCGCGCCGGGCACTGGCGCAAAACAACCTCGATACCGCCGAGGTCGATCTGGCGGATGCCGAGTCGAATTTCGCCGCCGTTGTGGGGCGCCTGCCCGATGAACTCGAAACGCCGCCGTCGATCCGCGGCGAACTGCCCGCCAGCCTGCCGGAAGCCCAGCAAAGCATGGTGGAAAACAACCCGTACCTGAAATCCGCCCAGGCTGACGTGCAATCGGCCGAGAGCCAGTACGAAGTTGCCAAGTCGCCGTTCTACCCGCGTTTCGACGCCGAAGCGGCGGTGGGCGCGAACAACAACGTGCAAGGCGATGAGGGCCACGACAACGAATGGCGAGTGGGTGTGGTGATGAACTACAACCTGTTCCGCGGCGGCAGCGACAAGGCTCGCCTGCAGTCCGATGCGCACCAGATCAACCAGGCGATGGACATCCGCAACAACGCCCTGCGCCAACTCAACGAGAACATCCACCTGGCCTGGAACGCCATGGTCAATGCCAAGAAACAAACCCCGACCGCCCGCGAATACGCGGATACCAGCCGACGCGTGCGCGTGGCGTATCAGGACCAGTTCGGCCTCGGCCAACGTACCCTGCTCGACTTGCTCGACAGTGAAAACGAGCTCTACAACGCCAATCGCCGCTACACCGAAGTGCGCTACACCGAGGAATATTCGATGTACCGCGTGCTGGCGAACATGGGCCAGTTGCTGAGCAAACAACGGGTGGTATTACCCGCCGATGCGATCGCCTCCGCCGAAGTGAAAAACGAAGCCCGTTTGCCTGAACTGAAGTAGGCCTGTGGAGAGATCAATTTGACCAGCATGGAACCCGGCAACACCGGTGTCGATCCGCGCCTGAGCTTCGATGACCCGCTTCTGGACGGTCTGTTGATCCTCTGCAAACTCCACGGTGCGACGGTCAGTCGCGCCAGCCTGAGTGCCGGGCTGCCACTGAACAAGCAGCGCTTGAGCCTGGACCTGCTGCCGCGCGCAGCCGCCCGGGCCAGCTTGCAGGCGCGCGTATTGCGCCGCGAACTGGCGGACATTTCTGCGCTCAACCTGCCCGTGATGCTGATCCTCAACAACGGCCGCACCGCCATCCTGCGACGCTTCGGCGAGGACGGTCGGCTGCTGATTCTGCCCAGCGAAGCGGACGGCGGTGAACAATGGGTCAGCCGGGAAGAGCTGGCCGAGAATTACAGTGGCCAAGCCTTGTTCGCCCGGCCACGCCATGAACTCGAAGACTTGCGCTCACCGCTGGTGCCGCGTGTGGAGGCCTGGTTTCGCGACACCTTGAAGCTGTCGAAATGGCTGTACAGCGATGCGATTCTGGCGAGTTTCCTGATCAACCTGCTGGGGTTGATGGTGCCGTTGTTCGTGATGCAAACCTACGACCGGGTGGTGCCGAACCAGGCCACGTCGACCTTGTGGGTACTGTCGATCGGCTTACTGATCGGCACCGGTTTCGAACTGGTGCTGCGGGTCGTGCGCGCGCACTTGCTGGACACCGCCGGGAAGAAGACCGATGTGATCCTTTCCGCGACCTTGTTCGAGCGCATCACCGGCATGTCAATGAAGGCGCGGCCGGCGACCATCGGTGGTTTCGCCCAGAGCATCCATGACTTCCAGGGCCTGCGCGAATTCCTCACGGCCGTCACGCTGACCAGCCTGATCGATTTGCCCTTTGCCGTGCTGATGCTGGTGGTGATCGGCCTGCTCGGCGGCTGGCTGGTGGTGATTCCGCTGCTGGCTTTTCCGATCACGATCATTTTCGCGATGGTGATCCAGGTGCGCCTGCGCGACACCGTGCAGAAAAGCTTGAGCCTCGGCGCCGAACGCCAGGCGTTGCTGATCGAAACCCTCGGAGGGCTGGAAACTCTCAAGGCCTGCAGCGCCGAAAGCGAGCGCCAGCACAAATGGGAAAGCACCCACGGCGCCCTCACCCGCCTCGACAGCCATGCGCGCAACCTCTCGGCGCTGGCCACCAACGGCACGCTGTTCATCCAGCAATTCTCCGGTATGGCGACCATCGTCGCCGGGGTCTACAGCATCATCGCCGGTAACCTCAGCGTCGGCGCGCTGGTGGCGACTTACATGCTCGGCAGCCGCGTGCTCGCGCCATTGGGACAAATCGCCGGTTTGATCACCCGCTACCAGCAAGCGCAACTGACCATGAAAAGCACCGATGCGCTAATGTCCTTGCCGCAAGAGCGCGACGCCAACCAGCGGCCGCTGGAGCGCACGCAACTGCAAGGTGCACTGGACGTCAGCGGTGTGACCTTCCATTACAACGGCCAGAACGCCCCGGCCCTGGCCAACGTCAGTTTCAGCGTCAAACCCGGCGAGCGGATCGGCATCATCGGTCGCAGCGGTTCGGGCAAAAGCACCCTGGCGCGATTGGTGATGGGGTTCTATGCGCCGGAAGAAGGTCAACTGCTGCTCGATGGGCTGGACCTGCGGCAACTCGATGTCGCCGACCTGCGCCAGCAAATCGGTTACGTCGCCCATGACCTGCCGCTGCTCGCTGGCAGCCTGCGCGACAACCTGACCCTTGGCGCCCGTTACATCAGCGATTCACGGATGCTCGAAGTCGCCGAATTGACCGGCGTCACCGAGCTGGCGCGTCAGCATCCGCAAGGGTTTGACCGGCCGGTGGGCGAGCGCGGGCAGTTGCTGTCCGGCGGTCAGCGCCAGGCAGTGCTGCTGGCCCGGGCCTTGTTGCTGGATCCGCCGATCATGCTGCTCGACGAACCCACCAGCGCCATGGACAACAGCAGCGAAGACGTTTTGCGGCAGAAACTTCACAGCTGGGTACAGGGCAAGACCTTGCTGCTGGTGACCCACCGCACCTCAATGCTCAGCCTGGTGGATCGGCTGCTGGTGCTGGACAACGGGCGGATCGTTGCCGACGGTCCGAAAGAAGCGGTCATCGATGCACTGCGCAAGGGCCGTGTCGGCTCTGCGGCTGTCTAGGAGCTACCCATGGCCCGTTCATCTTCCGACACGCCACAAGACCGGGGCTACTTCGGCAGTTTCGGCAAAACCGCAGAAAGCGAGTTCATGCCGGAAACCGCCGGCGCCTCGCTGCAGGATTCGCCCCGGTGGTCGCGAATTACCGTGTGGCTGGCCGCGGCGTTGCTCATTACAGCGCTGGTCTGGGCCAAGTTTGCGGTGCTGCAAGAAGTCACCATGGGCGAAGGCAAGGCGATCCCGTCGAGCAAGGTCCAGGTGATCCAGAACCTTGAGGGCGGCATCGTCACTGAGATCTTCGTGCGCGAAGGACAAATGGTGAACAAGGGCGACACCTTGCTGCGCCTGGATGACACGCGGTTTCTGTCGAACAAGGGCGAGAGCGAAGCGGATCGTTATGCGTTGACCGCGCAGGTCGAACGTCTGTCGGCCGAAGCGGAAGGCCGGCCGTTCAAGCTGTCGCCTGAAGTGATCGCCAAGGCCCCGCAAGTGGCCGAGGATGAGCGCTCGCTGTACGAACAACGCCAGCGCCGCCTGGCCAGTGAGCAACGGACGTTGACCGAACAACTTCGGCAAAAGACCCAGGAACTGGCGGAATTCCGCTCCAAACAGGGGCAATTCAGTTCGAGCCTGGCGTTGCTGCAACAAGAGATGAACATGTCTGCGCCGCTAGTGGGCACGGGGGCGGTTTCACCGGTGGAAATCCTGCGGCTCAAACGTAGCGCAGTGGAAATTCGCGGCTCGCTGAACGCCACGACCCTGGCGATTCCCCGGGCGGAATCGGCGATCAACGAGATCAAAAGCAAGATTGATGAATCGGAACAATCCTTCCGCTCGGACGCGGCGAAAGAGCTGAATGAAAAACGTACCGACCTGTCGAAAATCACAGCGTCGAGCATCGCCATTGATGACCGCGTGACCCGCACCACCGTGGTGTCGCCGGTACACGGGATTATCAAGGTGCTGAAGGTCAACACCATCGGCGGCGTGGTTCAACCCGGCAGCGACATGGTGGAAATCGTGCCCATTGAAGACAACCTGCTGATCGAAGCCAAAGTGCGGCCGCAGGACGTTGCGTTTCTGCATCCGGGGCAGAAAGCGATGGTGAAATTCAGCGCGTACGACTACACGATTTATGGCGGGTTGACTGCCAAGCTGGAGTTGATTGGTGCGGACACGATTACCGATGACAAGGGCAACAGTTTTTATTTGATTCAGGTGAGGACCGACAAGAATCACTTGGGTGGGGATGTGAAGCCGTTGCTGATTATTCCGGGGATGGTGGCGACCGTCGATATCATCACTGGCGAGAAGAGCGTTCTGGATTACCTGCTGAAACCGGTGTTGAAAGCCCGGACCGAGGCGATGCGGGAACGATAAATTCGGCCGGAATCTTCATTGACTGTGCAATGGCTATCGCTAGCAGGCTAGCTCCCACAGGGAACTTGGAGTGAACACATGTTTGTATTCACAACTGATCAAATGTGGGAGCTAGCCTGCTAGCGATGGGGCCAGTACTGACAATACTTATCTGTCGCCATGATTGCGCTGGAAGGTCTCCTCCCCCATCGCCGCAATCTGCCCCTCGATCAACGCCTCGAACGGTTTCAACAACGGCTCGAACGTCGTCGGCGCTTCCAGCGTCTGTAGTGCCTGAACAATCGCCTCCACCGTCGATAACGCCCCCGGTCCCGGGGCTTTGCGCAGTCGATATCGAGACACGCCGCCATCCACCAATGTCACCCTCGGCAACGCCGCCAGCAACGGATTGAGGTGCAGCATCTTGCGCGCCTTGCGCCAGGTGCCGTCCGGGACGACCAGCAACAGCGGCTCGTCATTCGCGGTGTACGCCTGCAACGGTTGCGCATCGTCGGCAGGAAACAACAACCGCGCCTGATACCCCGGCGGGCTCAACAGCGCCTGTAAATCCTCGAACACCTCACCGACAATCAACTCGGCATTCTTCAAGCCCAACGCGGCCAGTCGCGCCGTGTTCAGCGCATGGTTCACTTCGCTCGGATGCTGCAACAGCAACACCCGGGTGCGGCTGTCGAGGCTCGGGATCAACGGGCACAGGCAATGAGTTTGTGGGCGCAGGCAGCGCGAGCACTGGATTCTGGACATGTTCTCAGGCCTGGTTCAGTTGTGCTTTAAGCAAATCGCGGAAAGTCTGGATCAGAGGCTCACGACTGCGGCCACGGCGCACGATCATCGAGAACGGCGCCTGATACCCGAAGGTCGCCGGCAACAACACCCGCAAATCGCCCTTGTCCGCCCAAGCCTGAGCGTAGTGCTCCGGCAGGTAACCGATGTAGGCGCCGGACAGCACCAGAATCAGCTGGGCCTCCATACTTTCCACGGTGGCGGCGCTGTGCTTGAAACCGTGCCGGGCCAGTTCGGCCTGGCTCCAGTAACCACGGCCCACCATGCGCTGCTGGGTGATGACTTGCTCGGGGATGCGCCGTTCGTTGAACAACGGATGACGACTGCTGCAATACAACCAGTGTTGTTCGCGGTAGAGCGGCATGTAGACCAGACCGCTCATGCGCGTGGAAAACGCACCGATGGCCAGGTCGAGGCGGTTGTCCTGTACGCCGAGTTGCAATTCATAGGGGCTCATGACCGACAAGTGCAAATGCACGGCCGGGTGTTCCTGGCTGTAGGCGCCGATGGCTTCGGCGAACGGCAAGGCCTTGTCGCTGACGGTGGAGTCGATCACCCCCAGGTTGAGCGTGCCGCGCAGTTCGCCCTTCAACGCCGCCGCGTATTGCTCGAAGCCTTCGAGCTCGCCAAGCAGGCGCAGGGTTTCCTGATGGAACAGTTCGCCCTTGCTGGTCAGGCTGAAACCACCGCGACCGCGATGGCAGAGCACCAGGCCAAGGGCGGCTTCGAGCTGGCTCATGTAGGTGCTGATGGCCGAGGTCGAGAGGTTGAGCTCTTGCTGGGCGTTGGCGAACCCCTGATGGCGGACCACGCTGACGAATATGCGCAGGAGTTTCAGGTCGGGTAAAGCGTTGGCCATGGGGGGCTCCAGCAGAAAACTTCAAACATTCAAATCGTGTAGCAGCTGTCGAGCACCGTTCGGCTTTGTAGCAGCTGTCGAGCACCGCGAGGCAGCGTTCGACTGCGCAGCAGTCGTAAAGTCATGCGATGCAATTCTTCAGGAGAACCGTGGGTTCAGGTTTCACGCCTGCTTCGCAGCCGAACGCTGCCTCGCGGTGCTCGACAGCTGCTACAGATTCGAGCGCAGGCTCGGCAGCTTGCTACATGAGCACTGTGAGTCTATCGCCGTCATCTGCATTAGTTTAGAAAAATCTGAACTAAGTATTTGCCCGTAGCGATTCTTCCCGGCCACTACATTTCGCAGAATCGGCCCCCAACGGTGCCCGTACCTCCCCGGAGCGGCGCAACCGACATAAATAAAACAACGACGATGAGGCCCTACCCGTGGACAAGATTCTTCACCAACCACTGGGCGGCAATGAAATGCCGCGCTTCGGCGGCATCGCCACCATGATGCGACTCCCCCATTTGCCTACCGCTGCCGGCCTGGATGCTGCTTTCGTCGGCGTTCCGCTGGACATCGGCACCTCGCTGCGCCCCGGCACCCGTTTCGGACCTCGCGAAATCCGCGCTGAATCGGTGATGATCCGCCCGTACAACATGGCCACCGGCGCTGCACCGTTCGACTCGCTGTCGGTTGCCGACATCGGCGACGTGGCGATCAACACGTTCAACCTGCTGGACGCCGTACGGATCATCGAAGAATCCTACGACGCCATCCTCGAACACAACGTGATCCCGCTGACCCTGGGCGGCGACCACACCATCACCCTGCCGATCCTGCGTGCAATTCATAAGAAGCACGGCAAGGTCGGCCTGGTGCACATCGACGCTCACGCCGATGTGAACGATCACATGTTCGGCGAGAAAGTCGCCCACGGCACCACCTTCCGTCGCGCCGCCGAAGAAGGCCTGATTGACTGCGATCGCGTGGTGCAAATCGGCTTGCGCGCTCAGGGTTACACCTCCGAAGACTTCAACTGGAGCCGTAAACAAGGCTTCCGTGTGGTTCAGGCCGAAGAGTGCTGGCACAAATCCCTGGCCCCGCTGATGGCCGAAGTCCGCGAGAAAGTCGGCGGCGGTCCGGTGTACCTGACGTTTGACATCGACGGCATCGACCCCGCATGGGCGCCAGGCACCGGCACCCCGGAAATCGGTGGTCTGACGACCATTCAGGCAATTGAGATCATTCGCGGCTGCCAAGGCCTCGACCTGATCGGCTGCGATCTGGTAGAAGTCTCGCCCGCTTACGACACCACCGGCAACACCTCGCTGCTGGCCGCCAACTTGCTGTACGAAATGCTCTGCGTACTGCCTGGCGTGGCCCACCGCTGAGGATCGGTCATGAACGAACGCGATCAGGTTTTGAAAGCGGCCGCCGATCTGGTGTCCGCCTTCGCCCGTAACGATCGCGAAGCCTACTTCGGCGCGTTCAGCGCCGATGCCAGCTTCGTGTTCTACACCCTCGAGCAGCCCCTGCTGTCGCGCGATGCCTATCAGGCGTTGTGGGACACCTGGCGTGCCGAGGATGGCTTCGAGGTGCTTGCGTGCACTTCAAGCAACGCCTTCGTCAGCCTGCAAGGTGACGTGGCGATTTTCATCCATGACGTGGCCACCGAGCTGCGCATGCAAGGGGAGCAACACTTCAGCCAGGAGCGCGAGACGATTGTGTTTCGCCGACAACAACAAGGCCTATGGCTGGCCTGCCACGAACATTTGTCCGCGATGCCGGAAGGGCTGCCACCCCCTTAGCCAAACAGGTGACGCTCACACACGATGAGCGCGCCTTTATGATCGGAGCTGATCATGAATAACAACAACAAAGACCAAAGCCTTACGCAGATTGAAACCCACGGGGTCGAACAGATCCCGGACAACGAACGCACCGCTGGTCCGACGGATTTGTTCCGGATGATCTTCGGCGGTTCCAACACCTTTGCCACCGCCGTGCTCGGCAGCTTCCCGGTACTGTTCGGCCTGTCTTTTCAGGCGGGCGTCTGGGCGATTGTGCTCGGTGTGCTGCTGGGCTCGCTGATCCTCGCGCCAATGGGCCTGTTCGGCCCGATCAATGGCACCAACAACGCCGTGTCTTCCGGTGCGCACTTCGGTGTGCACGGGCGGATCGTCGGTTCGTTCCTGTCGCTGTTGACCGCCATCGCCTTCTTCTCGCTCTCGGTGTGGAGTTCGGGTGATGCGCTGATCGGTGGCGCCAAACGCCTGATCGGTCTGCCGGAAACCGACCTGACCCTGGGCCTGGCCTACGGTCTGTTCGCGATTCTGGTGCTGACAGTGTGCATCTATGGCTTCCGCTTCCTGCTGTGGGTCAACAAGATCGCCGTGTGGAGCGCCAGCCTGCTGTTCCTGCTGGGCATCTTCGCGTTCGCCGGGCCTTTCGATGTGAACTACGCCGGCACCGTGAGCATGGGGCAACCGGGTTTCTGGGCAGCCTTCATCGGCGCTGCACTGGTGGCGATGAGCAACCCGATTTCCTTCGGTGCGTTCCTCGGTGACTGGTCGCGCTATATCCCGCGTGCCACTTCCAAGCGCCGGATCATGGCCGCCGTGGTGATCTCGCAGATCGCCACGTTCATCCCGTTCCTGTTCGGCCTCGCCACCGCCACCATCGTAGCGATCAAGGCACCGGACTACATCGCGGCCAACAACTACGTCGGCGGTCTGCTGGCAGTCTCGCCGAGCTGGTTCTTCCTGCCGGTGTGCCTGATCGCGGTGATCGGCGGCATGTCCACCGGCACCACCTCGCTCTATGGCACCGGGCTGGACATGTCCAGCGTGTTCCCTCGTGTGCTGTCGCGGGTCAAGGCAACGCTGTTGATCGGGGTGATGTCGATTGCCTTCATCTTCATCGGGCGCTTTGCGGCGAACCTGGTGCAGAGCGTGTCGACCTTCGCCGTACTGATCATCACCTGCACCACCCCGTGGATGGTGATCATGATCATCGGTCTGCTGGTGCGTCGCGGCTTCTATTGCCCGGATGACCTGCAAGTGTTCACCCGCGGCGAGAAAGGTGGCCGCTACTGGTTCACCCACGGCTGGAACTGGCGTGGGCTAGGTGCCTGGATCCCGAGTGCACTGGTCGGTTTGTGCTTTGTGAACCTGCCAGGGCAGTTTGTGGGTGTGCTGGGCGATCTGGCCGGCGACATCGACATCAGCCTGCCGGTCACCCTCGGCCTGGCCTCGCTGGTGTACCTGACATTGCTGAGCCTGTTCCCGGAACCGGCTGCTGTGTTCGGGCCGAATGATGCACGCAACAAGGGCACCAACACCGTCGCAAAGCCTGAACTCCGTCAGCCCGCCTGACACAGATCCACCTGTGGGAGCGGGCTTGCTCGCGAAGACGGCGGCACATCCTACATCGATGTGACTGAAAGACCGCATTCGCGAGCAAGCCCGCTCCCACAGAGAGCAACCCCACTGAACATCTTTGTTTCACCATAAAAAAGACAATCGGAGACCCGCCATCATGGCTTTGGATTTATTCGTCGTTCTCATATACGCCGCCGCGATGCTGGTACTCGGCTACTTCGGCATGCGCAAGGCCAAGACCCATGAAGACTATTTGGTCGCCGGTCGCAACCTCGGCCCGGGTCTCTATATGGGCACCATGGCCGCTACCGTCCTGGGTGGTGCGTCCACTGTCGGCACCGTGCGTCTGGGCTACGTCCATGGCATTTCCGGTTTCTGGCTCTGCGCCGCACTGGGTTGCGGGATCGTGGCGCTGAACCTGTTCCTCGCCAAACCGCTGCTGAAACTGAAGGTATTCACTGTTACCCAGGTGTTGGAAAAGCGCTATAACCCAATGGCTCGTACGGCGAGCGCGACCATCATGCTGGCCTATGCACTGATGATCGGCGTGACGTCGATCCTGGCGATCGGCACCGTTCTGGAAGTGCTGTTCGGCCTGCCGTTCTGGGTCTCGATACTGCTCGGCGGTGGGGTGGTGGTGATTTACTCGACCATCGGTGGCATGTGGTCCCTGACCCTGACCGACATCGTCCAGTTCGGTATCCAGACCGTGGGCCTGATGTTCCTGTTGTTGCCGATCTGCCTGTACCGTGTCGGTGGCTGGGATCAACTGGTTGCCCAATTGCCCGCCGCCAGCTTCAGCTTCACCAGCATCGGCTGGGACACCATCATCACCTACTTCATGATCTACTTTTTTGGCATCCTGATCGGTCAAGACATCTGGCAACGGGTGTTCACCGCACGCAGCGAGAAAGTCGCCAAGTACGCGGGCACGTCTGCCGGAATCTACTGCATTGTCTACGGGCTGGTGTGTGCGCTGATCGGCATGGCTGCTCATGTGCTGATTCCGGACCTGGACAACGTCAACAATGCCTTTGCCGCCATCGTCAAAGTGTCCCTGCCGGACGGTATCCGCGGCCTGGTAATCGCTGCAGCACTGGCGGCCATGATGTCCACCGCCAGCGCCGGCCTGCTCGCCGCATCCACCACACTCAGCGAAGACCTGCTGCCGAAGCTGCGTGGCGGCAAGCAATCGAATGTGAATGTTAACCGTCTGTTCACCCTGCTCACTGGCATCGTCGTGCTGGGCATCGCACTCGTAGTCAATGATGTGATCAGCGCACTGACCCTGGCCTACAACCTGTTGGTGGGCGGCATGCTGATCCCGTTGATGGGCGCTATCTACTGGAAACGCGCCACTACGGCCGGCGCGATCACCAGTATGGCGCTGGGCTTCGTCACCGCGCTGGTGTTCATGTTCAAGGACGGTATGGACGCCAACACCCCGATCTACTACAGCCTCGGCGTGGGTCTGGTGAGTTTCGTGGTGGTCAGCTTGCTGTCACGTCGTCCGACATCGGTAGCGAGCGCCATCTAAGCTTCTATAACGACTTGATGCTTTCTTCGACGGGTGTGGCGTCGGTTGCCACACCCGTTTTTTTTCGTCTGAAGGAAACTGCTTATGAAGATCGTCAGCCGCGATCAGTGGTTCGAGGTCAAACAGCTCAGTGACGGCATTCGGCTGATTCACGAGCCTTACATCCGGCCCTTCTATCGCTGCAACCTCTGGCACATTCAGGGTCGCGACAGGGACTTGCTGCTGGACAGCGGCTCCGGGCTGGTGAGCCTGCGCGAGCAACTGCCGTGGATCACCGAGCGGCCGCTGGTGGCGGTGGCCAGTCATTGCCATTTCGACCACATCGCCGGGCATCACGAATTTCCGGAACGGCTGGTGCATCCGGCCGAGGCCGACATCCTGGCGGCACCTGACGGCGAAAACGATTTGAGCCGGGCGTTTGTCGGTGACGACATGTTCGAGGCGCACCCGGACTGCCCGCTGTGCTACGCCGAATACCGGGTCAAAGCCGCACCGGCCACGGGGATGATTGAAGAAGGCGACGTGCTGGATCTGGGCAACCGCGTGCTGCACGTGCTGCACACGCCGGGGCATTCACCGGGTGGCATCAGCTTGTATGAAGCCGCGACCGAGACCCTGTTCAGCGGCGACATCATCTACGACGGTCCGCTGATCGAAGACGCCTACCACTCCAATCTCGACGACTACGCCCGCAGCCTGCAACGCTTGCGCGCGCTGCCGATCCGCACGGTACACGGCGGGCATTTCGGCAGTTTTTCCGGGGAACATTTGCGCACCATGATTGACGAGTGGCAGCGCTCACACGCCTGAAGCCTGCTGTACTCATGGACAGGGACAACAACAATAACGCCCTCGAAGAACAACCATGAAAAGAGCTGCCGTTCGTGCCGCCGTGCATCGTTTCATCAGCCGCCTGCTGGAGGGTCAGGTTGACTTCGACGACAACGCCAGCCTGGCGCAGTTGGGATTGGATAAACAGGATATCGAAGAGCTGATCTTCCATTTGGAGGATGAGCTGGGGTTGACGGCGTTTACGGCGGAGGAAGACCGGATGCTCAAGGAAGCCAGGACGGCGAATGACTTGAGTCGGTTTTTGATGGAGATTGGGCGGGATTGATTACGAATGCCAAACGCGCGCTCAAGGTAGACAGTGGACGTGTGGCGAGGGAGCTTGCTCCCGTTCGGCTGCGCAGCAGTCGCCAATCCTGCCGTGTACCAACTGACAATTCAGGGCTACCAAGGGGCGCTGCGCGCCCCAGCGGGAGCAAGCTCCCTCGCCACAGATGATTTGCCAGGATTGAGCCCGTGAGCCTCAGACTTACCGCCGGCGCTGCTGGCGTCGACGCTGTTCGTCGTCAGTGCGAATAGGCACAGGTTGCAGAGGCGGTTCAATCAAACCGAGTGCAACACCCAGATCGTGCAGCCAGTTTTGGATTTTCTCTTTCATGGTGCCCCCTTCAGGGTAGTGCCGAGCGACCGGAATTCTGTGGCCCCTTCGCACTGATAATAGTCCGAAGTCCTACGCATTGCTCGCCCAAATCCGCAATGATCTGTTACTGAATTGATCAAAATACCTGACCGATAGTTCAAGCGATCGCCAAGGCCTGAATCGACGCCGACGGATAGACCGCCTGTTGCTGCTCAATCCACGCGTTCAGGTTGGCCCCGACCATGCCCTTGCGCCACATCAGCCAGGTCGTCGCGCGGGCGAACGGTTCCGCCAACGGGTGCACCGCCACGCTTTCGCGGCCCGGCAGGCTGGCAAGCATCGACTCCGACATCAGCGCTACGCCCGAGCCGGCAATCACACACGCCAGCATGCCCGGATAGGATTCGATCTCCATCGCCCGGCCCATGGCCGCGTGATCATGGGCGAACCAGGCTTCCAGGCGCATCCGGTACGAACAGCCCTGACGAAAGGTAAACACCGACCGTCCTTCCACATCCAGGGCGTTGCGTATCGGCGGGTGATCGGCCTCGCTGATCAGCACCAGCCGCTCGTCGCATAACGGCACACCGTCCAGACCGGCCAGCTCCAGCGGGCCGTCCACCAGCGCCGCATCGAGACGACCGGTGAGCAAGCCTTCAAGCAATTCGCCACTGGGCCCGGACTGCACTTGCAGGTTCACCGCCGGGTAAGTGCGGTGATAACGCGCCAACAATCCCGGCAGATGAATCGCCGCCGTGCTGTACATGGTGCCCAGCACGAAGTCCCCTGCTGGTTGCCCGCCCTGCACCGCTGCCTGGGCTTCATCGTGCAGATTGAACAGCTTGGCGGTGTAGTCCAGCAGGACTTTTCCCGCAGGCGACAACTGCAAACGCTGACGCTCACGGACGAAGAGTTCTACGCCGAGCTGTTCTTCAAGTTGTTTAAGCCGCGTCGACAGGTTCGAGGGCACCCGATGCAAACGTTCGGCAGCTCGGGTGATCGAGCCTTCCTGCGCCACGGCCTGGAAGATTCGCAATTGGCTGAATTCCACGATCTTCTCCAAATCAGAACAAGTTACTCACTATTATTCATTTTTAAAGAAAGTCAATCAGTCTTAGCCTGATGGTCATTGATCCATTGCCGGAACCCAGACCATGCCTCCGCTGATTCGCTTACTCGCCAGTTTTATTGCCCTGATGATGGCCATGGGCATCGGGCGCTTCGCCCTCACGCCGCAAATGCCGCACTTGCTCAGTGAAGGTCAGGTCGACCTGACCGCCGCCGGTCTGATTGCCGCCGCCAACTACCTCGGCTACTTCGTCGGTGCCGTGGACGCCATGTTCTCTCGCCGTCCCGAACAGGTCCGGCGGCGACTACTGGGTGGTTTGTGGCTGTGCGTGCTGCTGACACTGGCGTCGTTCTGGGCCAACGGGTTCTGGTCGCACCTGGCCCTGCGATTCGGTACCGGCGTGGCCAGCGCCTGGGTGCTGGTGATGATTACGGCGTTGAGCCAGCCACTGGCAGCCGCCGCCGGTCGCCCGCGCCTTGGCGCTCTGGTATTTGCCGGACCGGGTTTGGGAATTTTTCTGACAGGGTTGTTGGCCTTGGGCTCGCACCTGCTGGGGCAGACGTCTGCAACCTTGTGGCTGGTCTATGCCGGTGTCGCACTGGTGATGCTGTTGGGCATTCTGCCGTTTTTGCCGCAACCGACCGCGACTGTCGTTGTGGCACAGAGTGCAGTCACATCCAGCCATCAAGGCATTGGACGTTTAGGGGTGATCTACGGGTTGTACGGTTTGGGCTACATCATCCCCGCCACGTTCCTCTCGCAAATGGCCAGCGCACAGTTTCATGGCCAATGGCAGGCCGACCTGTTCTGGCCGTGCTTCGGCCTGGCGTCGGCCATCGGGGTGGTGCTGGTCAGTCTGCGTCGACCCCATCCGAATGGCACTCGCCACTGGCTGATTGCGACCTTATGGCTCCAGGCGGCCGGCGTCTTCGCCTGCCTGTTGGGCAGCGGGCCAGGTCTGGCGCTGGGGGTGATTCTTTGCGGCACGCCGTTCCTGGCCTGCATGCAACTGGTGATGCAACGTTCTCGGGAACTGGCGCCCCACGCCACCCAACGCAACGCCGGGCTGCTGACGGCGTGCTTCGCTGTGGGTCAACTCGCCGGACCGTTGCTGGCAGCGATGAGCAGCCATTTCAGCGGTGGTTTGCAGCCAGCGCTGGTGGTCGCCGGCAGCGGCTTGCTTGTGGCCGGCGGTTTGTTGTTGCGTCCGGTCAATGCTGCCCAAGGGCTCTGCGCAAACGACGGCGGACCCACTGTTCAGCGCTGACAAACGTGATGCCCAGCAGCACCAGCACCGCACCAATGACGAAGTTCATGCTCAATTCTTCACCCAGCAGCACCACGCCGAACGTGACACCAAACAGCGGCGTCATGAACGAAAACACCGCCAGGTTCGCGGCCAGGTAACGGCGCAACAGCCAGAACCACGTCAGGTAACTGAAGAACGACACGACCAATCCCTGGAACAGCACACTCGCCACCGCCACGGTGGTCAAGCTGACATGGGTCACCTGGCCGCTGAGGATAGCGATCAGCAGCAGCCCGACGAAGCCGACGATCAGTTGATAAAACAGGGTCAGCGTGACGGGGGCTTCGGACAGTCGCGAGGCGCGCACCACCACCGTGGTCGCGCCCCAGGATGCGCCGGCCAACACGCCCAACGCATCGCCCATCAACATGCGGTGATCGAGGTTGTCCCAGGACACGCCGCCGGCAAACGCGATGGCGATCCCGACGAAGGCGAGGAAAATCCCCAGCCACTGCACGGGTCTCAAACGTTCACTCGGCAGCAGCCAGTGCACGCCCAACGCGGTAAAAATCGGTGCGGTGTAAAGGAACACCGACATGTGTGCGGCCGTGGTCAGTTGCAAGCCTTCGGAAATGAAGAAGAACTCCAGGCCAAACAGCGCACCGGCCAGCAAGCCGCCACGCCAGGTGCTACTGACCTGGTCCCAGCCGCCCTTCCAGCAGATCAACAATCCTACGAGTAATGCGGAAATACCCGACCGCCCCGCCGCTTGCATGACCGGCGCGATATCGGGCGCCGCCCATTTGATCATCACCTGCTGCACACCCCAGATCAGGCACAACCCGATCATCACTTGCAGGGCAAACCCATCGGCGCTACGCCGGGGGGCGCTCACCGGAAGACCTCGACAACACACAACATGGCAATAACTCGGCAGTAAAAAAGCAAAGCCCCGGCGCAGGTCGTAATGCTGTTCACTTAAGCGCGGGCACTCATTTGTGGCGAGGGGATTTATCCCCGTTCGGCTGCGAAGCAGTCGTAAATCCAGACAACTCGGTCTGTCTGAACGGGCGCAGGGGGCCGCTTCGCAGCCCAACGGGGATAAATCCCCTCGCCACAGGTTCTCGCTCGACTGATGCTTGTCTTAAGTGAACAGCATTACGGCGCAGGTCGGGGCCTTTTTCGTCACAGTCCAACCCGATGTAAGCTCGTTACAAAGGGCCAGCGCGAAGTCAGCTTAGTTCAATGCGATCCGCATGAATGACGATCTGGCCATTCTTGTACAGCGCACCGATAGCCTTCTTGAAGTTGCCTTTGCTGACACCAAACATGCTGGTGATCACCGTCGGGTCGCTCTTGTCGCTGACCGGCAGGGTGCCGTTGTTGTCACGCAACTTGGCGAGGATCTTCGAGTTAAGACTGGTGGCCGCTTCTTCGCCTACCGGTTGCAGGCTCAGGCTGATCTTGCCGTCGGCACGGACTTCTTTGATAAAGCCCTTCTCTTCCTTGCCGGCGCGCATGAACTTGAAGATTTCGTTCTTGTGGATCAGGCCCCAGTGCTTGTTGTTGATGATTGCCTTGAAGCCCATGTCGGTCGCTTCGGCCACCAGCAAATCAACTTCCTGGCCTGGGGTGTAGTTGGCCGTGGTTTTGTCGAGGTAGCGGTCCAGGCGCGCCGTCGCGGTGATGCGGCGGGTGTGTTTGTCGAGGTAGACGTGCACCACGACGTACTCGCCTGCCGTCATCTGGCGCTTTTCTTCGGAGTACGGCAGCAGCAGATCCTTCGGCAGACCCCAATCCAGGAAGACACCGATGCTGTTGACTTCAACGACTTTCAAACTGGCGAATTCACCGACCTGAACTTTCGGCGTTTCCGTAGTTGCGATGAGTTTGTCATCGCTGTCCAGATAAACAAAAACGTTGAGCCAATCTTCATCTTCGCTGGGAATATCTTTGGGAATATAACGATTAGGCAGGAGGATTTCGCCGTCCGCGCCACCGTCAAGATATAAACCGAAGTTAGTGTGTTTAACCACTTGCAAACTGTTGTAGCGCCCGACTAAAGCCATTTCCAATACCCTCATTGCGTGGGCGGCATTCTACCCGTTTTTGCGAGCGGCGTTTCTATGGCCGGCCCGGTGACACCAGAAATTCTTCTCAAGGCCTTCATTTTCCTTGGCTCCGTCTCAGGCCTTTGGCCGCTCGTCAGGCCGAACGGGTGAATGCCACCCCTGCCAGACCATCAGGACCCCTGACGTTTCTACCGTCGTTCTTAGTTAAAACAGCAGCTTAGGGGCGTATTTCTAATATTAACTTGTGAGTAATTGTGCCCCTACGATGTGTATTTTGAGGGGATATTTGCCAAGCAATTGTCAAGTATTTCCTGTACGATGCCTGGCCAAGTTAATTTTCTACAGGTTAATGGCCGCCATGCGTGTAAAAGCATCCAACAGCAAAGCAAAGCCAGCTCCAGCCGTTGAAACCAGCGAATCGATCAACAACCAGATTGCTGCGTTCCTCAAGTCCGGCGGCGAGATCCAGCAAATTGCCAAAGGCGTCAGCGGCCAGACGTTCGGCCCGTCCAAGCAGATCACTTTGGGCAAGAAGTAACACTCCCCCAAAGATCCGCCGCATCACCTGGTCCGTAAGCGCTTTGAGCTTCGAAGCGCTTGGACTGGAACCTTCCCGCAACACCCCGCCAAACCCACCCATATTTCAAAAATCGACGAACGGCCTTCAATGCCGAGCATTCGCCGGTATGCTTGCACACGTCTAGATCAAGCGTTTCAGTAGGTTTCGTTCCTGCTCCCCGCTGTCATGGAGTGACGCATGCTCAAACCCTCCTGTTTATTGCTCGGCAGTCTGCTGTCGTGTTCGGTCGCCAACGCGCAAATCTTTCAGCGTGAATTGGGCGACTTCGATCTCAAACTCGGCACCACCCCCAGCCGCAGCATGGCCCAGGGGCTGGTCAAGCCTTCCAGCACCGGCTCGTTCCACGGTGGTCTCGACCTGAGCCACGACAGCGGTTTTTACGTGGGCCAGTGGGCGCCGAGCATGGGGTTATCGCAGGGAGCCAAACTCGAAGTCGACTCCTACATGGGCTTTAAACAGCCTTTCGATAATACCCTCGGGTACGAAGTCGGCCTGATCCGTTACAGCTATCCGAAAGTAGACACCCTCGACAGCCAGGAGCTTTTCGGTGGCCTGACCTTTCTCGGCAGCCGTTTCGGCGCTGCGTTCAGCAACGACCCGGACAAACAGAACAGCACCGTATTCGCCGACCTGGGCGGAAATCAGCCGTTCGGTATCGGGATCAGCATGAAATACACCACCCACCAGCTCAACACGCCGGCGTCCGTCGACGGTGGGTATATCGGCAGTTTCACCGATTGGTCCGTGCAACTTTCCCGGCCGTTCATGGGCGTTGACCTCGACCTGATTTACAGCGACTCAAGCCTCAGCGGCAGCGACTGCTCGGCCTATTCCGGGCACAACACCCAATGCGATGGGCTGGTCACCCTCAAGGCCGAGCGCGCCTTCTATTGATCGGCTGAACTGCCGGGCACATTCTGCGTTCACATAAGAATCCACTAAAGAAGCCAGACCTTCGCAAGGACTCGCCCATGTCGCGCTGGTTGAAGTATCTCGCCGTCATCATCACGCTCAGTCTCGCCCTTGGCGCCTGTAGCCGCGTGGGCCTGGCCTACCGCAACCTCGACGTGATCATTCCGTGGACGCTCAGCGACTACCTGGACATGAACGGCGAACAGAAAGGCTGGTTCAACGAGCGCCTCAAGGAACACTTGAGTTGGCACTGCACTACGCAATTGCCGGGCTATCTCGACTGGCTGGACCGCTTGCAGACCATGGTCGAGACCAATCAGGTCACCGAAGCCGCGCTGCAAACTCGCACTCAGGAAGCTAAAGCCGCCATCGCCCAGACCGCCCGGGAAATCACGCCTTCGGCGATCGAGTTGTTACAGGGACTGGATGACAAGCAAGTCGCGGAAATGAACGACGCCTTCGCCAAGGATCAACGCAAACGCCAGGAGGATTACGTTAAACCGTCTCTTGACCAGCAGATCAAGCAGCGCGCCGAGCGCATGGAAAAGCGCTTGAATGACTGGTTGGGTCCGCTCAGCCCGACCCAGCAACAACGGGTGGTGGCCTGGTCGAACGCCTTGGGTGACCAGAACACGCAATGGATCGCCAACCGTGTCCATTGGCAGAAGCAGTTCAGTGCGGCGGTTTCGCAGCGCCAGAGTCCGGAATTCCCACAGCGCATCGAGACGCTTCTGGTGAATCGTGAGAGTTTATGGACGCCGGCGTACCGTCAGGCCTACGCCAACACCGAAGCGCAGGCCCGAGGATTGATGGTGGATTTGATGGCCGAGAGCACGCCGGCTCAGCGCCAGCGGCTGTTGAAAAAGATCGAAGGGGTGCGCAAGGATTTCAACGATTTGAAATGCCTGAAAGCCGCCAAACAAGGCTAAACACAATACAAATCAAAATGTGGGAGTGAGCCTGCTCGCGATTGCGGAGTGTCAGACAACGACGATGTCGACTGACACTCCGCAATCGCGAGCAGGTCGAATCGTCGCACCGTCACTCCCACATTAGTTATCGGTGCTCTTCAGGCAATCTGCGCCTTCGACGCCACCTCATCAAACGTCACCTCGTCCAGCGCATCTTCCTGCTCATCCAATACCTGGCGCGGATGGTCATTACCCGGAATGCTGCTGTCGATCAGGCTCAACAGACTCGAACCACGCGCCGTCAAAATGTAATTGGAGCCGGTGCCGCCCTGCTCTTCGGGCCGAGGCTCGATATATCCGCGCTCCAGCAGTAATTTTTCGTACTCGCCGGCCACCGCTTTCAGGTGATCCAGATTTTCAGTCTCTTCGCCTTCCGACGCTTTCTCCGCCGCGTACTGCTCGGCATACGGTCGCGGCGTAAAACTGGCCTCACCGTGTTGCACTTCGTGCAGCAAGCGTTCAATCAAATCCCAGTTGTAAGTTGTCATCCTGATTCAACCTCCAAAGCCTGTGAGTAAGATGGCCTTCTTAAGTTGTGACCGGCACCGTGCGCAGCCGTTCAGCCGAGTTTTTTTCGGCTACTGACCGACGGCATGTCGAATTGGGCGTAGGTCAAACGACTAGGCTGTGTAAGTCGCCTCCCTGCATTGCGAAGGAGAACAACTGATGAACGTTCAGAATCATCCCGTCGTGTCCCGCGAAGAATGGCTCGCCGCCCGTAAACAACACCTGGCCCACGAAAAAGCCTTCACCAAAGAACGAGACAAACTCAGCGCCGAACGCCGCGCCCTGCCTTGGGTGAAAATCGACAAGGACTACCACTTCCAAGGCGCCGACGGCGAACTGAAACTCGCCGACCTGTTCGGCGGCCGCAGCCAATTGGTCATCTACCACTTCATGTTCGCCGCCGGATGGGACGAAGGCTGCCCCGGCTGCTCGTTCCTGTCCGACCACATCGACGGCGCCAACCAGCACCTGGCCCACCATGACGTCGCCGTGGTGGCGGTTTCCCACGCACCGTTCGCCGAATTCCAGGCCTTCAAACGGCGCATGGGCTGGAAATTCGACTGGGTGTCGTCAGAAGGCTGCGATTTCAACTACGACTTCGGCGTCACCGCCCGAGCCGAAGACGTCGCTGCCGGCAAAGCCACCTACAACTACGAAAAATCCGACGGCGCCGAGGAAGAACTCCCTGGCCTTAGCGTGTTTTATCGCAACGAGACCGGCGAAATCTTCCACACCTATTCCACCTATGCTCGAGGCCTCGACATGTTGGTCGGGGCTTATAACTACCTCGACCTCATGCCAAAGGGGCGCAATGAAGAGCAGATCATGGAATGGGTGCAGCATCACGACAAATACGAAGACAAGACGTCGTCCAGCTGCTGCCACGGGGGATAGAGCGCGCTAAAACACATAACAACTTTCAGGCCGCAGGGTCTCGAAACGCCACGACCGGATCAAGCCATCGGCCGTGGTGTACACCGAGTAGCTGCAATCGAACAGCCAGTTGAAGTAGTAGCGATTACCGTCGCCCTCAACCACTCGCTCATAGCGGTGTTCGTGATTGTTCGGGGACCACAACATGACCTGACAGCGAACATCGCACGGGCCATTTTCGATGTTGGGCATGGGCTGCCCGACCAGGTTGTTTGCGCTATCGATCCATGCTGAACGAGAGGGTCCGCAAGCGGATAGCGACAGGGCTATCACTATCACAGCTAATTTTTGTGAATGAAAACGGGCGACCAATGGGTCGCCCGTTTCATGGGGACATTCTGCGTCAAGCCTGTCTTTTTAGTCATACTTGAAAGCAATTGCCAACTTGGCAGGCACAACTTTCAGTGTAATGGTGCAACCACTCCAGACGGGCAAACCGGCTGTCTTTCCACTCTCCTTGTATATTTTTCTCAGTTCAACCATGCTTTTCAGCAACCCCACATCTACATGACCGCTCTTTGGACTGAACCAGTCTTTCTTCCCGTGTTCATCAATGTAATCAAATAGCAATTGACAGTGATCATCCTCTGGAGAAATCTCGGCTTCAACTATAACTTCAACCGCCGAAGGCGGAGCGGTACCTAAGAGTATTTCTCCAATCTGCAGATAGATCTCGTCTTCACTCATCCGTCATACCCCTCCGGGCGCATTTACAAATGTTTGCCGAACTTCTCGTCCATTGCCAATTTTATAGGCTACAACAAAATGGTCAGGCCGAACACCAGGCCCCGAATACACGGGCTGAATCTGGCCTTTAACGGCTTTACCTTCATCGACAGCCTTGACCCAGGTGTTTTCCATTTTTTTCCAGACTCCTTTGTTCAAGTTGCCGTCCATGGGAACCAGGTTAATTTTTTCGCCTGGTCCATCCAGGATGCTGGCAATCAGATGCCCCCTTCATCCGCATCCAGACCGCACTTGCCAGCTTTGCACTGCTGATAGGTATTCCGATCTCTGGCGATGGCAGACAAATCGGCTTCGACAAATTCCACACACCCCTGACTATCGGTGTGAAACTCTTTGTTTCCGTCGACCTTATAGATGGTATTTGGCTCATAAAAGGGGACACATAAAAGGGGACAGATTTATTTTCCGGCCACACAGCAAAATAAATAAATCTGTCCCCTTTTCATTCACAGCAAAATAAATAAATCTGTCTTCTTTTCATTCTAGTCAAACAAATAAATCCGCCCCCCTTTTCTTTATAATGCTGATTGATTAATCCATCCAATCAACGTCAAAATCGGCTAGTTGGGCGTGAAGCCCTGCCTCGTGTTCAAACCAATAATCGAATCCTTCACCATCACTTTTTTTCAAGTACAGATAATACCCGCCGGTATCGCCGTAACGATCGTCATCAACAAGCACCTTCCAGCCAGAATATTCGCCATCAACAACAACACCCTCTCGAATTACAGCCATATCTATATCCTATTCCGTGTAAGGCACATGATTGTTACGGAGTAAAGGGGACAGATTTATTTTCCGGCCTCACAACCAAATAAAATAAATCCGTCCCCTTTTCTACAAGTTCTTCGAACTGCACGCGACCAACAAGAGCATGCTCGTTGATGCATGAGCGCCCTCTTCGACTAATGCGATGGCCTCCAGCAATCGGTCACAATTCTGCGGAATCTGCGCGATTGCACCTAGGACGCTGCAGACGTACAGGGTATAGCGCTGCGCATCGTCCTGCTCAGAAAACACCTCGGCCATAGCATGAAAACTTGTCGTGCATTGAGGTAGGTTCCCCCGGCGACGTGATAAAACTTAAGTTCCATGGGCATCCTTAAAATTTGGGGCCCCCTCAGGTTCCGTCCCCTGTTTGCGTTGCTCGTTTTTCTTATGGCAGTTTAAATGTAACTACTGACTCTTCCGACTCGGGCAATCCCAGAAAATACCTCCACTGCTCTAGAACAATTCGCCACTCCTCTAGAGTAAATTTTCCCTCAGGCTGCCCATTCCAATCGTCGTTGATGCGGATGTCGACTTGTACACCTGAGGCGTCCATGGTCAGCACAACATCGTTCCCGCCAGTTTCGACAGTCTGTTCCGAGCCGTTTTCGACAGATGCAATATAAGCAAGTAATTCATCGCATCGCTTTTGGGTCTGCGCAATAGCGTCAAGCACAGAGCATATATAGAGCTCATAGCGCGGGGCACTTTTTCCCGAAGAAACCGTCGCACCCCGGCAAAACAAATGCCCTAAAACAGCGTCATATCCCGCGTAAATATGGCAAAACTTCAGTTCCATTTCTCTCTCCTGCTTTAAGGTTTGTAGAGCGGGAAAACGGTTGCTCTTGGGGACGTGTACGCGGTTACTTTAACACCGGAAGGCGTCCAAGAAGTCCATCGTCTCCCACTTACTGTTTTCCTAGGACTATTCCAAGCGCCATCGATTTCATCTATCAATTGTGCTTTAGTCCACGAGGCAGGGAACATCGTATTTGTCGAATTGTTAGTCGTTTTGGTCAACCACTGACCTGGGTTTTTTCGGTCCGGCACCTGAACAGTGGCCTTATCAATAAAAGGGGACAGATTTATTTTCCGGCCTCACAGCCAAATAAAATAAATTTGTCACCTTTTCTATTTCAGCCAAATAAAATAAATCTGTCACCTTTTCTATTTTCTAAAAAAAAACTCTGTCCCCTTCACGATTCGTCTGCCCTATTCCGACACGACGAACGGTCCTTTAGCAGTCTTGCCGTTATATCAGCCCCCTTTAAAGTCATCGACAGTATTACCTTTCTCCCTCAGAAGTGACAGCACGAAAGGTTCATCTGCTTTTAGTAAAAAATCAATAGCATCAGTAATTTTCCAGCGATGCATGGCAGGATTATCTATTATCGAAACAAGATGTTCTTTTATAAGTGGCACGTACTCAAAAAATTGTTCTCGACTAACAAAGTCAAAAACACTGGCGATCTCAAAGGGCATGTGACCAGATAGCTTTATTATCTTGGACAGCGGAGCGTAGATTTGAGCTCTCGCCTCTTGTTCTCGACCACTATCAGCCGAGTTTGAATAATACCTAATAATAGTCATTAGCAACTGATGGTAGGTGTCATCATAATCACGCAACCTGTGAGGGTAGGAGTCTTCGATGCTCTTGTAATTATCCATGCACTGTTCCAACGCAAGAAGACCTAAATGTTCGCCCCAACTGGTCAGCAACTTGGCAGCTAAAAAGCGTTCCGTGTCGTCATTCGTATTTGACAACAAGTCCCTTACGGCATTGATCCTTCCCGTAGGAACATCTTCCAAATCAAGGTCTCCGGCATCAACGGCATAGTTAGCATGATCCGGCACGCTATTCAACAGGTCGTAGATTTTACGCTCCATCATCAACCTCGATTAGCTGGAGTAATATATGTGGACAGTCATGATCACCTTCCATAACTAGCAGAAGAGCAAGAGGGGACGATTTATTTTCTAGTGTTAGCCAAAACAAATAAATCCGTCCCCTTTTCTTTTTTCCAGACTCCTTTGTTCAAGTTGCCGTCCATGGGAACCAGGTTAATTTTTTCGCCTGGTCGGAGCAAAAGGGGACAGATTTATTTTCCCAGTTTTTCCTGGCCCCCGCCAATGCCAGATAAGGCGCAGGGCCAAGCTATCCAACTCGACAAACTGAAAAGAACGTCCATTTTTTGTTTCCAAATTCTCAGGAAGCCCATTGCGTTTTATCAGGGAAGCTTCCATTTTTCCAAAGGCGGGCCAACTTCATACCAGCTCTTTGCGACCATGCCCCGTTAACATCCAGAGGACATTCTCTCAACACGCGAATAGCTTCACCATTTTTCTCTAGCTGTATCAACCCAACTTCCAAATTCCGGCCGAACGTGTACACAACATACTCTTCAGTTTCTGCCACCTTATCCATCTCTATATAAAATGCCATACAACCCTTCTTAGTTACCTAATGGACTTGGGTATCTAATCTGAATAAAAGGGGACAGATTTATTTTCCGGCCACACAGCAAAATAAATAAATCTGTCCCCTTTTCACTCAGTCCCCTTTTCACTCAAAGAACGAGACAAACTCAGCGCCGAACGCCGCGCCCTGCCTTGGGTGAAAATCGACAAGGACTACCACTTCCAAGGCGCCGACGGCGAACTGAAACTCGCCGACCTGTTCGGCGGCCGCAGCCAATTGGTCATCTACCACTTCATGTTCGCCGCCGGATGGGACGAAGGCTGCCCCGGCTGCTCGTTCCTGTCCGACCACATCGACGGCGCCAACCAGCACCTGGCCCACCATGACGTCGCCGTGGTGGCGGTTTCCCACGCACCGTTTGCCGAATTCCAGGCCTTCAAACGGCGCATGGGCTGGAAATTCGACAGGGTGTCGTCAGAAGGCTGCGATTTCAACTACGACTTCGGCGTCACCGCCCGAGCCGAAGACGTCGCTGCCGGCAAAGCCACCTACAACTACGAAAAATCCGACGGCGCCGAAGAAGAACTCCCCGGCCTCAGTGTGTTTTATCGCAACGAGGCCGGCGACATCTTTCACACCTATTCCACTTATGCCCGAGGCCTCGACATGTTGGTCGGGGCCTATAACTACCTCGACCTCATGCCCAAGGGGCGCAATGAAGAGCAGATCATGGAATGGGTGAAGCATCACGACAAATACGAAGACAAGACGTCGTCCAGCTGCTGCCATGGGGGATAGGGCGCGCTAAAACACATAACAACTTTCAGGCCGCTGGGTCTCGAACCGCCACGACCGGATCACGCCATCGGCCGTGGTGTACACCGAATAATTGCAATCGAACAGCCAGTTGAAGTAGTAGCGATGCCCGTCGCCCTCGACCACTTGCTGATAGCGGTGTTCGTGATTGTTCGGGGACCACAACATGAGCCGACAGCGAACATCGCAAGGGGTGTTTTCGAGGTCGGGTATTGGTTGTCCTACCAAGCGGTTGGCGCTGTCGATCCACACTGAGCGAGAAGGTCCGCAGGCTGATAGTGACAGGGCTAGCACCATCAATAATAATTTTGGAAACATGTCCGATCCTTGGGCATAAAGGGTTTTCTGGTCTTAGCCAAACAAATAAACCCGTCACCTTTTCTTCGTTTCCTTCGATACATCCACACATCAATAGACGTTATTGTAGTCATACATATATTCTTCATATTCTTCAAGAGCCCAAATATGACCATCTAGCCGATCAACCATTAGAACTCCTCCAGCTTTTTTCTCTGCATTGCTGACAGGTATCAAACTAAAAGACCAAAACATTGGTGGGTTCAGCGTTTGATCTCTGCTACTGACTTCCTGACCATGATTTCCCGCATGATTTCTTGCTACCTCGCAAGCAACCTCAAACGAGATGGAGCCATTTCGATACCCCACAGGGATACTAAAACACGGGATGTTTTCTTGCCGCAGAGCAGACACAATCGATATAAGTTTTAACCGACTAATATTCACAAACAAAAAACCATGAAAGAGTTTTCCATCTTCGCAAGAAAAACCCTTATCAAACAAATGCACAATTTGAAGCTTAGAAGCTTTGACCGGGCGACACAAATACAAATCACATTGCTTCACCATATGATCTACTCCCTATGTTCGGACCAGATAATAAATCCGCAGCCTTTTATTACTTAGTCATTTTTTTGGTCAGCGGCAAAAACTCGTCGTATTAGAAACATATGGATCGATTCCAGCCTGTACCAACTGTTTTTGTAAAGCAAACAACATATTCATAGCGGATTCGTTACTCAGCGAAGCTTCTTGGACCTCCTGCTCTGATATCTCATCTTCGCGCATAACTATCTGATGTGAACCGGCATCGTAACGTACAAAAAATCGGTCATCGAGAGTCCATATTTCCATATCGTCAAGCTTAAGTATTAGCCTATTCATAAGTTGCCTTTTATCGGAGATACTAGAAACAGCATAGTCGCCTGGCTGCAACAACGATTAAAAAGCGACTAGCCAGACAACATAAATCCGTCCCCCCTTTTACATCGGATACGGTTAGTGCCCCGGCGCTCAGGATTCTTGCCGTCGGCGACCGCTTTATTGGTACTGGAGACGATCGCCCGGCCAAGTCAGTGTTGCTGGTGACTTCAACTTGAAATACTCAACGCGTTCTTGTCGGCGGTGGCGGTTCTCGCAATCACACTGCAACGCGAATCATCGTTATTTCTTGAGAACTACTGTTCATGCAGATCACCCACGCCAGCAAAGATCCCCGGCCAATTGCGATTTCGATTTTCGAAGAATATTCAACACTTTCAGAATCAAGTTTCAGGCATTGGACCAGGGCTTTAAACCAAGATATCGAATATTGCAAGTGCGGACCTAACGACGAACTATCTAACTGCAACCCACCTTCATCATCAAAAATTTTCAACCCAAGAAACAACTTAACCTCCCCATCGACCTCGACGAAGCCCAACTGATCGTTATTGTAGTCCCCCCCATATCTACCTGGAATCAATACAGCGCCATGTCTTTGCAATAAGGACTCAAATAACCGACTTCGAATTATCGCTTGCTCCGACTGATTATTCATCATAAAGACCCCAAGACAATTAGTGACTCATTTCAGGAAACTGTAAATTGGATTGTAATTACCCAAGGAGTTAACCGGAAGCCACTCTATCGGTATGTAAGGCGTTTCAACTCGTACTTCATAGCCATGGCGCCAGGCAATTTTTGCGTAAATTACACCAAATGTAGAAATCAGACCTTCGGAAAATCCACTTTCAATATCGAGCCTTTTCTTTATCGAAACTGGTGAGGTCAACTCTATCAAGGCGGACTCCATCCCCGATTGATCTCCGCTCGCAAGCGCCATAAAGAAATCATTATCCTGCATAAATATTTTTTTCGGCCCTTTTGGCGGTTTGGCATTCATCTGCAAGCACCGCTCGGCCACTTGAGAAAAATCTCCTTTGACTGCCAGGATTATTTGGTAGGCTAAAAAATCTGCAGTCGTCGTCGACTGAATTCTTTTTTCATCGATAATTTCAGCACAGTTACAAAACCAATCGATGAGCGAGGTATTATCGGAGACGAGCGCCCTCATGAAATCAAGTGTTTTTGGAAGCAAATTCATCTTATCGCTTTGGAGCATGAACTGGTATTTATGCAGGCATTCAGAAACATAAAACCAATTTTTCATATCCTCAAGATTGGCGCTTTCAAACCACGCAAGTATTCCTTTTGCGAAAGCGTGCGACGAAAGTCTCCCCGCACATGCAACAGGATTACCTAGACTCTTTTCAATATAGGTCGTTAACTCTTCCACATCAAATCCACCATCCAGATGGGATTTTGTGTGCTCCAATCTATCTTTAGCCCTAGCCTTCCCAGGGCCATAGCTTTCAAATAAATTCACCCCCTGCCACCTCACTTCAATTTCGCCATTATTAATTGACCTGTACTACGATCCACACCCACAAGCCCCTTGATCAAGCTGCCATTTTTGGTAGCGTTATCAATTGCTTTAAAAGCATCAGAATTCTTGTCTAGTTTATTCAGCACTTTTTCGATCCAGGCGTCTGACATCTGTACGATATCATCCGCCCCTTTGCTTAATGACACACCACCATTTATTTGCTTCGAGTCCAAAACGACTACCGATTTACCGTCGGCACTGAGATACACATGATCAAATCCGTTATTACTACCATATTTTCCACCCTCTAAAGCCTGCAATCCTTGACGTCGAGCCACCGACTCAACCAATTCTTCGGTGAGAGCACCAGAGCGGTCAACACCCAAAGTGATTTGCGCTGCTAGCGTTTTTTCAGTCGCTGTCAAATCGGTAATAGCATAGCTGCCCGTATTGAGTTTCGTTGCGCTGACATAGCCTCCCACTGTTGGCTCGATCGCCGCCAGTTCAGTGATCGCAGAAACCCCGGAATTAATAGGCTGAGGCTTAGGCGCCCCTCCCCCGCCGGAATCCATCCCGCCGTTGGCAGCATCCAGGTTTTTCGTAGTCTTGATTTCCAGCTCGGCAACTCGCTCGCCAAGTTCAGCACCGTCCTTGACGAGCATTTTACTCAAGGTTTTGCTAGATACCTCAATCCCTACTTTTGCCAGGGTCAGTCCTGCTTTAGCCGCCCCACCGACACCGGTCACCACGCTCCCAACGGTGTAGATCAACAGGCCTAGATCACGACCCAACTGGACCGCTTGAGCATTCCCACCGGTTTCAAGCGCCAACTTCATCCGGTCAATGCTGGCCAATAGGCTATCCGTCGCCGCATCACCTAACTTGGCGCGTACAGCCGGATCATTGACTGCTGAAGCGAGTCCCTGCAAACCATCGATGGGATGAGCCAAGAATTGCGCCAAGCCTTCAATATCTTGCAGGCCACCCTCAGATAGACCCTGCCTGACGCCGACAGCCGTGAGTACATCCTGCTTGGCCGAGGTACCTGCCCACTTGGCATAGACTTGCAATTGAGTTAACAGTCCCTCGCTCTTAGCCTCTTCCAACTCCTTTTGCATCTGTACAATTTGCTGCGTCGCCAACCAGTTGTTATCGACGTTCGCCGTGGCCGCGTTGTTCGCAGTAGCAGCACCGTTCGGATTGCTCATGGCGGCAATGCCGGTCACCAGGCTGGTGATGATGTTTCGCTTTGCTTCGCGCTCCACAGCGGTTTCGTTCGGATCAGCATCAGCGAACAGCCCCGCCAGCACGCTGGCGGCAGAACCACCCAAGGCGCCAGCCGAGCAGCTCTGGCTACTGGCCGCCGCGCCGGCACAACCGAGAATCGCATGGAGTGCCGCGTGTTCAGGGCTGCCTTCCTTCAAACCTTTTTTCACCAGTTCGCCGATGTATGCCGAGCCTTGCTGCTGTACGTAGTTGACCACCATGTTTTGCGCGAACTGGGCACCGCTACCGGCCACATTGCCGCTGATACCCGCGACCAGAGCTGTAGCAATTTGCCGATAAGTGCCTCCCGCGCCCCAGTTTTCTTCGACTTCCCTGATCTGCTGCTTGAGCGCCTGATAATTATTGAGGTGTTTGAGTGAATCGGCCTCAGACAATCCCGAAGTATTAAAAAGCGCCTTTTCCTTCTCGGCCTGCTTCTTCAACTGGTCGACTTCTCGCGCTTTACTCTCGATGAGCTGCGAAACGTTCTGCACAAACTTGCCGACAATCTCAAAATCCACACCGATTTCTTCTGCATCGAAGATCGGTTTGAGTTTGTTACTGCCATCACGCTCGCTGGAGACATCGGTATTGATCGCGGCAATTGCCTGCTCGGCCGTCTGACCGGTCAACTCCTGTTGCTTGACGGTATTGGTGATGGTGACCGCTGCGCTGCTGATCCCGCTGTGGGTGGTGCTGCTGGAGTTGCCGCTGGCGAACAGAACGATTGGCGTTGTCGCGCTCACGCCATCCTTGCTGGCAACGACGGGGCCACCTCGGTTGGCCGTGGCGCTGGCATTACCGTTTGCATCACGGCCCATGTCGCCTCCATAACCACCACTAAGGTTGATGCTGCTGGCGTCGTACTCAGCCTTGTTTTTGACATCGGAGCTGGTCAGTGTCCCGGTGCTCAGGGTGTTCTTGCCGTCGGCCACCGCTTTGTCGGTACTGGCGATTATCGCCCCGACCAGATCGGTATTCCCGGTGACTTCAACCTGGAAGCCGCCATCGCCAGCCTTGATCCCCGATTGTTCGCTGACGCTGGCGTAATCGCTTTGCATGTGTTGCTGGGCGACACCACCGCTGATACTGCTGTTGCCGACGCAGAACGGTGGAATGCACAGGCTAACCCCTACGTTGGCGCTCGACTGTTTCGATTCGTATGTGCTGGTGTCCTGCAAACTCTCGATGTTGAGGTCGCCGCCCACCTTGACCTTGACCGTTTCACCGCTGACAACCCCGCCTTTGATATTGGTATCGCCACCACTTTGCAGGCTCAGCGTATGGCCGGACTTGATCGATGAATTGGTCTGGGTGACGTCATCGCCATCAGCGCTGCCGCGCCCTTTGTTAGCGGCGAGTTCAAAAGTGATGCCATTGCTTTCACCAAAACCGAAACCGATGCCGGCGCTCCAACCACTGTTACTGTTGGTGCTTTCCTGGTGCGCCGTGTTCTGCGCGGACAGCACGTTGATCTCACCATCGGCTTTGAGGGAGACATCGCCACCGCCTTCGATCCGGCTGCCGACCACATTGATGTCGCTGTCGGCACCGGTTCCAGTGGAGACGATGTTGATGTTGCCTCCGGCAATGACCCCGCTGCCTACAACGTTACGACCGCTCTGACTGCTGTTCATGTTGCTTTGGGTATTGCTGAGGTTGACGCTGACCTTCACTCCGGCCTTAGGGTCCTGAACCATTGATTTACCGGCGTCCATCGCCTGATCAGCACTCATCGCCGCATTCACCGCAGCCAACGCGACCATCCGGTCGTCACTGGTTTTCTGTGCCGCGTCGCCCATTTGCTGAATGCCACGCAAGGCATCGAGCAGAGGGATACTCACGGAGCCACCAACGGCCGTTCGGCTGGTGCTGGCCGTTTTGGTCGACTCCATCGTGTCGAAACCGGCCTCGATATCTACATGCTTGGCGGTAATGCTGATATCACCCTGTGGCGCGACCAATTGACTGGCCGTCTGGGTGTAGTGATCACCTGCCGTCAGGCTGATGTTGCCGCCCAACGATGCGATCTGGCTGCCCGATTGGCGGGTGGCGGTATATTCATCAGCTTCCTTCTGCTTGACGATTCCCGTCGCACCCTGCCACCAGGAGCCGATTTCCCCGACTTTCTTGCTGCCGGAAGAAGAGCTAGCGCTTTCGGTATTTTCTGCGCTGGTGATTTCCAGATCACGAGCGGCATTGATAGTGATGTTCTTGTCAGCGACCAGCGTACTGCCCTCAATGACAGTGTCACGACCACTCTTGATTTGAATGCTGCCGCCACTGATATCAGTGCCGATGCTTTGGGTTGAGGTGGATTGCCCCTCTTGCGATTTTTGCGACGAGGACAGCAAGCCCGTGAACGTTGCGCTGGTCTTGCTGGAGCTTTTCGATTGAGTGGAGGTTTGAGTTTCCTCGCCCGCACCAATCAGCACATCGTTACCCGCGGTGAGTTTCACCGCTTCTTCGGCACGCAACGCAGCAGCCGTCAGCGAGATGTCGTTGTCGGCTTTCAGTTCGATGTTTTTTCCGACCAGCTCAGTGCTGTTCAGGCGGGTCTGCGTGACTTCCGAACTGCTGGACTTGCTGGAAGACCAACCTTTTTTGGATGAGGCGCTGGCCTCACTCGCATAGTCTTCGGCGGCATCAAGATTGATATCCCGGCCAGCGGTGGCGAGCAACGTTCCGTCGCTGCTCAGCTTGGCGCCGGTGGCGTTGAAATCCTGTCCGGCCGAGATGACCAGTTTGTTCGTAGCCGAGACACTTGAGCTGACAGATACATCCGCTTCGCTCTCAGTCATCGTCGACTTTTTCTTGCCGAATGAACCCTTCTTGGTTTTCGAATAGTAGGAGTAGTCGACGTTGTCTGCTGTCTCCATGTTCACGTCATCGCCGGCGTACAGATAGGCTTCATCCCCCGCACTCACCCGGCTGGCAATCAGGTCCAGATCCTTGCCCGCGCTGAGGGTGATGTTGCCCCCTGCATTTACGGTCGTAGACACCTGACTGACATGATCTTCCTGACTGACAAATTTCTTGTTCGCGCCGTAGGCATGCTGTTCATCCGCCGCAGAAGCCAGTGTCAAATCACCGACCGCGCTCATGTTCACATCGCGCTTGGCGTCGATCTGGCTGGCTATAACGGTAAGGTCGCGCCCGGCATTGACTTTCAGGCTCTGCCCCACATCCACTTCTGAGCCGTATTGGGTAACGGTTTCATTGCGATGCAGTCCCCGCTCGCTGCTGACAACCTGTTCAGCGGAGACAAGGTTGACGTCACGACCGGCGTTGATCGTGGTGTCGGCGCCGCTTTTCAGCACGCCACCGGTGTTGTTGATATCGCGACCGGCATTGAGGGTCAGGGCATTGGCGGCTTCGATACGGGCGGCGCTGTTGACGAAATCCTTGCGCTCGTTGATGTTGCCCGTGCCACTTTCATGGGTGGTGACGCTACGCTCGTTGATGACATCGCCGCGGGTGGCGGTGAGGGTGACGTCACGGCCCGCGATGATGCCGCCGGCCTTGTTGACGAGGTTGTTCCCCGCCAGCAGGTCGAGGCGATTGCCGGCCTCCACCAGGCCGCTAGTGACCAGGTCGTTGCCGGCGGTGGCGGACAGGTTGTTCGAGGCGCGCAATGTCCCGGCGTTGTTCAAGTCCTGACCGGCGATCAGGGTCACATCGCGGCCCTGGATCAGGGCACCGTTGGCGGCGAGGCGGTTGTTGGCGTTGGCCAGGTACAGCACCGGTACCAGCACTTGCTCGCCGTTCACCACGGCGTTTTCCATCCAGACAATATCGTGGGTCAGGGCCACGACTTGCTCAGAAGTAAGGGAGACGCCTAATGCAAGGTTGAGCTCGTTTTTGCTGGCGATGGCGTTGTTCATCAGGTACTTGAACAGCGCCTCATCGGAGGTCTGACCATCGATAAAGCGCTGACCGGTACGCGCCACGACCGCTTGCTGTATCAAGCGCTGTTCATAGAGGCCATCACCCAATCGCTTGGCGCTGTTGTCCGGGTCGTAACCGAGGTTGGACAGCAGGTAATCCGAGCTCATGAATTGCTTGAGGTCGGTGAGTACCGGGTTGGTTTCGATCAAGTATTTGTGCGGCTTGGACTGGCTGCTGGCCGGCAAACCTTGCACGCGATTGACCGTCAATGCCGTTGCACGTCCCGGTAGTGCGGCATTGGTCGAGTCGGCAAGCGGTGTGCTGACATCTATTGCGCTGGCCCCTGCAAACACGTTGGGTGCTTGACGATCAACCGGGTTCAGGTCAGCGGTGGTCGCTGAAACCTGAGCGTTGCCGGCCAGTTGAATATCCCGAGCCTTGGCATCAGGCAATGGTTGCTGACGCTGGATCGGGCTGACGGTGGCACCGCTCATCGTCCAGCTCTGCGGACCGCTGGCCACCGGGGTGCTGCTGTCTTGCCCGCTCAAGCGGAACAAGCCGTTCTGGCCCGTGGGCAGGCTGAAACCGGGAAGCGCCAACGGGTTGACTTGTTGCTGCGCCAGGTTGGGCGGGAGTTGCGCGTTGATGTAGATCGGCGTCGAGTAAGCGCTGCCTGCTCCGGTGTCGGCTTTGCTACGACCCGCCGCGACATAGGCGTAGTACGGACGCACCACGCTATTATTGATGTTCTGTGAGGCGTTGAGGGTTACGTTCCCGCCAGCCTGGATGATTGCATCCAGAGACTCACCATTGATGACGCGAGTGTTGGCGGGCAGTGTTTCTCCCATCCATTTCAGAAAATTACTCATGTCCTGTTCGACCGTGGCCGAAGGAGTCGGGTTGTTTCGTTGGGTGAAGATGTCAGCCATTCTGATGGCCGAGGCTGTTTCATTGACCCAGCTCACGTACCTTCGAGTGGACAGGATTTCCTGCTCTTGCAGACCTTTGTTGTTGATCGTCGAAGCCGTGATCGCCAAATCACCAGAGGCCGTAACGTTGCTGCTGATGTTGTTCACTTCTCCTGCGTTAATTGTCAGGTCCGCGCCGCTGTTGATCGAGGCAGCTTCAGAATGAAGCGTGACCTTCAAACGATCGGTTTCTGCAATTTCCCAAAGACCGTTTATGCGGCCACCGCCACGACTGTCACATCCATACGAGATCAGTGCGCACGGCAGAGAGGTGATAGTGGCGGCACTTTTCTCATGTTCCGTGTACTGCAAGACATCCATGACGTTGTTAACCGTCGTGGCTGCAATCGTCAGATCGCCCGTGCTATCAATCCCTGCGGACCTGTTGTCCAGCAGATCAGCCTTGGTCCCGTTTTTGTCCCGTGCAATGAGCGTGCTGCCCAGGCTGTAGACCTGTCCGTAGCTGTTAGTGAAGCTGGGGCTCAGGAGCTGCATGTCGCCGCCGCTGAAGATCAGCCCACGATTGTTGACTAACGTGCCAGTAGTGACCGTCAGCTTTTGAGCACCGGCCAGCGTTCCGAAGTTATTGATCCCGCCTGAGTTGACCGTCAGGTTGGCTGCAGATGTCAGCCGCCCGCCATTATCCAGTTGCCCACTGACATTGAGCGTGGTGTCGCCACCGCCGGCAATGCTCGACGTAGCGCTATTGAGGCTCACTTGCGCGGCGTTCAAACCAAGGGCTCCTTGGCTGCTGAGACGCCCGCCGCCCCAGTACGCACCGCTCAATCCAACATTCAGGCTCCCATCACTGGCAATCAGGCCTTCGTTGAACCAATTGACGCCGGTCCCGACGAGGCTGTCGGAAGCCAGCAACTGGCCGCTTGCGGTCTGGGTGAAGTTGTTGACGTTGACGGTCAGGCGCCCGGCCTGGATGACATTGCTGTTACTCCAGGTGTCGGCGTTAAGCGTCAAACCGCCACGAGTAACGATGGTGCCACCGGCACCAGTAACGTTCGCGGTGGAAATGTCGAAGGTGCCGCTGCCCACGTGCAGCAGGCTGCCGCCACCGTTGAGGAAACTGCCCACCGCCATGCCCAGATCGGTGTTGGCGCTTTCGAGAATGCCATTGCGGTTGTCGAACTGGCCGCCAATCTGGAAGCTGGTTTTACCGCCGGTGCCCAGGGCGCGCAGTTGACCGGTCTGGTTGTCGAGGCTGGCGACCTTGATCGCCAGGGTGCTGTCGCTCTCGATGATGCCCAGGCGGTTGTTCAGGGCGCCGGTGAGGTTGAGGTCGATTTGTTGACCGGCGATTTGCCCGCCGTTGTCGCCGCCGTTGTCAAAATTGCTGCCCGTGACATTGATCTTGCCTTTGGCATACAGACCGCCGTTGCGGTTGTCGAAGTTGCCGGTGGCGATAACCGCGTCACCGCTTTGCGCAGAAAGGCGCCCGCCATAGTTGTCGATCCCCAGGGCGGTCAGGTTCAGGCGTTGGGCCTGGGTGATGCCGCCCTGACGATTGTTATTCAGGTCATAGCCGTTTTTCAGCACGCCGGTCAGGTGAGCGGTGAACGCGGCTTGCAGGCTGGAGAGTACGCCACCCCGGTTATCGAGATTGCCGGCAGTGATGTTCAGGTCACCGGCCTTGGCGACGATCCGGCCGCTTTGGTTGTCGATATCGCCGTCCGTCTTGAGGCTCAGCGCGCTGCCACTTTGCAGGGTGCCCTTGGCGTTGGCGAGGCTGGCGGCCTGGATTTTCAGGTCGCCATTCTGGCTGTAGATCAGGCCGTCGGCGCTGTTCTGAACGGCGCCCGGCGTGGTGATGGTCAGCAAGTTGTTGGCCGCGACGGTGCCGCGATTGCGGTTGTCCAGGCCACCGGTGAGCAGCGTCATCAAGCCTTGGCTGGCGAGTTGGCCGCCCTGGTTATTGATCTGGGTGGTGCGCTGGATCAGCAGCGAGCCGCCGCTGGCCAGTTTGCCATTGGTGTTGGTCAGGGCACCGAGCAGATCCACGGTGACCGCGGCGTTGCCGGCCAGATTGCCACCGGTGTTATCCAGCGTGCTGCCGGTGAAACTCAGGGCCTGTTCTGCGTTGACGGTGCCGCTGGCGTTGCCCAGGGTCATGGCCTGCATGGCCAGGGTTGCGCCACTGGAAATCAAACCGCCTTGGGCGTTGTTCAACAGACCACTGAGGGTCAGGGTCTGGGCACCGGCACTGGAGAGGATGCCAGTGCTGCTGTTATCCAGGTTCGCCGCGTTGACACTCAGGTTCCCCAGGCTGACCAGCGCGCCGTTTGCGCTGTTGAGCAGGTCACCGCTGACCGTGACGGCCATGTCACCGGGAACGTTTATGCCGGTGTCGACATGACCACTCGACAGCGTGCCTTTGTTGCGGTTATCCAGGCTGTTGCTGGTCAGGCTCAGGCCTTTCCAGCCGGAGATCAGGCCGCCCTGGTTGTTCACGGTATCGGCGTTTACCGTCAGCAGGTTTTTGCTGATCAGTCGGCCGCTGCCGTTATCCAGCGCACGGGTTTTCAGGTCGATACTCTGGCTGCTGGAAATTTCGCCGCTGCGGTTATTCAGGTCACGCAGGTGCTGGATGCTCAGGGCACCGGTCGTGGTGATCAGCCCGCCACCGCTGTTGTTCAGGTCACCGGTGGCTGCGCCAAAATCGATGGCAATCGCGCTGCCCAGCAACGAACCGTTCTGGTTGTTGATACCGCTGCTGTTGATGGTCAGACCGGTGGTGCCGTTGATCAGCCCCAGGTCCTGGTTTTTCAATTGTCCGTCGAGGTTCAGGTCGAGACTGGCGAGACTGGTCAAGGTGCCGCCGCTGTTGTCCAGGCTGGCCGCTTTGACGTCGAGCGCTGCGGCGGCAATCATGCCTTTGATGCTGGTCAGCGCCTGCTCGATGCGCAGGGTCAGGCTTTGATTGCTCAGCACCTTGCCGGTGCTGTTGTCCAGGCTGCGCGCTGTCAGTGTGAAGGCCTGGGCGCTGGAGATTTCACCGTCGCCGGTGTTGTTGACGTCCGCCAGGTTCTTGAGCATCAGCAAGGGCGCGCTGATCAACCCGTTTTGATTGTTCAACTGGCCGTGGTTCAGGTCCAGTTCGAGGGACGTGTTGCTGAACAACTGCCCGCCTTGCTGATCCAGACCGGTGACACTGGCGGTCAGCGCACCGGAACTGGCGATACGACCGTTGTCCTGGTTGGTCAGTTGTGTGGCTGTGAGGCCAAGGCTGGCACCGCTGTTCAAGCGTCCATCGTGGCTGTTATCGAGCGACCCGGTGTTGACGACGACTGCGCCTTTGCCGCTGATGCTGCCCTTGTTGCGGTTGTCGAGGCTGGCGCTTTTAAGCGTGAGGCCGGCGTCCGTCACAATCTCGCCGCCCTGGTTGAGCACCACGCCTGTGGTGGTCAGCGTCAACGGCCCAGCCGCGGACACACTGCCGAGGGTATTGGTCAGGCTGGAGGCCGTGACACCCAACGATCCTTCGGCACTCAGCACACCCTGGCTGTTGTTCAGATCACCCGTGAGATCGACCTTCAGGTTTTTCTGGCTCAACAGAGTGCCGCCGCTGTTGTCCAGTTCGCGGCCGGTCAATGTCAGGTCAGTCTTGCCGGACAGCAAGCCTTTGGCGCGGTTGATTACCTGATCCACCGTCAAGGACAGCGCACCTTCGGCGAACACCTGGCCGCCATCGCTGTTGTTCAGACTGTTACCGATCACGGTGACGTGTGACTTGCTCGACAACTCACCACCGCGGTTGTCGATGGACCCGACGTTCAATTGCAGCGCATTGTTCGCGCCGACGAGACCGCCGTTACGGTTGTCGAGTTGTGTGCCCGTCAACGTCAGGCCACCGGTAGCGATCAGTTGACCGCCCTGGTTGGTGACGGTCGCGACATTGACCGTGACATCGGTTTTACCGGCGGTCTGGCCACGAGTGTTGTCCAGGTTGTCGGCGCTGATGTGCACATCACCGTCGGCGATCAGCGTGCCGTCCTGATTGACGAGCTGACCGGTTACCGTCAACCCAAGGGTGCCGCGACTGCTGATCAGCCCGCCGCTGTTGTCCAGGCGCGCGCTGTGTACGTCCACGGTCTGGGCAGACATCAAGCCTTTGACGCTGGCAAGCAGTTGATCGATGCGCAGGGTCAGGCCCTGGTTGCTGATCAACTTGCCGTTGCTGTTGTCCAGGTTGCGAGCGGTCAGTGTGAAGGCCTGGGCGCTGGAGATTTCACCGCCTTGGTTGTTGACGTCCTGGAGGTTTTTCAGCATCAGCAACGGCGCGTTGATCAGGCCGTTCTGGTTGTTCAGTTGCCCGTTATTCAAGTCCAGGCTCAGGGAGCTTTTGCTGAACAGTTGACCGCCCTGTTGATCGAAACCGGTGACACTGGCGGTCAACGCCTTTTCGCTGGCGATCCGGCTGCCAACACCATTGCTGACCTGAGTCGCGGTCAGGTCGAGGGTGTCGCCGCTGATCAAGCGACCGCCCTGGGTGTTATCGAACGCGCCGGTTGTTACGGTGGTCGCGCTTTTGCTGCTGAGCAGACCGTTCTGGGTATTGTTCAGGCTCTGGCTTTTCAGGGTCAGGCCGCTGTCGGTGGTGACGGAACCACCCTGGTTGATCAAGGCGCCGGTCGTGGTCACTGCCAACGTGCCGGCGCTCGACAGGCTACCGCGGGTGTTGTCGAGACTGGCGGCATTGACCGTCAATGTGCCTTCGCTGCTGATCAACCCATCGATAGAGCTCAAGGCGTTGTCGAGACGGATATCCAGCCCAGACTGCGCGACGAGGCTACCGCCGTTGTTGTCCAGGCTCTGGCCCGCAACTTTGGTGATGCCCTTCCCGAACAGCAGCCCCTTGGTCTGGTTGATGATCTGCGCCACTTTCAGGCCCAGTTCGGTCCCGGCCAGAATCTTGCCGTTGTCGCTGTTATTCAGGCGCAGGCCCTGCAGACTCACATCAACGGCGCTGGAGATTTCACCGCCACGGTTGTCCATTTCATCGACATTGAGTTTCAGCGCTTTTGTCGCGCCTACCAGACCGCCGTTGCGGTTATCGAGGCCCTTGCCGTTGAGCGTCAGCATCCCTTGGGCGACCAGTTCACCGCCCTGGTTGGTGAACTGCGCAACGTTTGCCGTCAGATCGGTTTTGCTGGAGATGCGGCCGCTGCTGTTGTCGACGCTGACCGCGTCCAGACGCACCGGACCTGCAGCACTGAGCAAGCCACCGCGGTTGTCCAAATGAGTGCCGTTGAAGTTGATAGCCGCCTGACTGTTGAGCAGGCCTTGCTGGCGATTATCGAGTTGCCCGACTGTCAGTTGCAGGTCGTTGCCGGCGCGCACTTTGCCGGTGCGGTTGTCCAGAGCATCGCTGCGCAGGGTAAAACGATCCTTGCCGGTCAGGCTGCCATTACGGTTGTCGAGGCTGCCGGTTTGCAGGTCGAGCGCACCTTTGGCGCTCAGATCACCGTTCTGGTTGTCGAACAAACCCGTGATGCGCGCGGTCAGGCTGCCATCGCTGACCAGGCCGCCGCCATGACTATTGTCCAGGCTGGCCGCGTAGATACTCACGCTCTGCCCCGAACCCAGTACACCATTGCGGTTATTCAAGGCACCGATCAGGCCGATGTTCAGCGCAACGTCACCCGTCACCTGACCGTCACTGTTGTCCAGCGTTGTGGCAGAAACGCTGGTATTGCCCGCGCTTGAGACTTCGCCATTGTTGTTGTTCAAGTGCCCAAGGGTGGCGGTGAGGTTGCCGTTGCTGGTGATCACACCTTGGGTGTTGAGAACCTGAGTACCGCTCAAAGACACCGCGCCGCTGCCCTGCACTCGGCCATTGTTCCGGTTGTCCAGGGTGCCGGCGTAGATGTTGGTAGCTTGTTGAGCGCTAAGCGTGCCGCCCTGGTTACTCAATGTCTGTGCGGTATTGATCGACAGGTTGCGGCTGGCAACCACGCTTTTGCCGGTGTTGTTGAGGTTTTGTGCGATCAGACTTACATCGCCATTGGCGTTGCGACTGTTATCGGCATTGACCCCTGCCTCGATGATGCCGTTGTTGGTCAACTGGCCTCCGGCGCTCAGGACAATGCCGTCCCGGGCCGCGAGGGTTTGCTGGTTGGTCAGGTCGCCTTGGGTTTGCACGTTGGCGGAACTGCCGGCATAGACCGGTCCCTGGGCGTCGAGGCTGGCGGCTTTGACGTTCACCGCGCCGGCGGCAGCGGTCTGCGCCAGGCTCAGATGGCCATTGGCGTCGATCTGGATATCACCGCCACTGGCCGCCAGGTTGCCGGCCAGTTTCACCCCGACCCCAGCCTCGGTACCGACCAGTTTGATCGCCCCGGCGTACATCCCGCCCAGCGCCGACGAGTCGATGGCCAGTTGTGGTTTGGCGCTGCCGTCATCGGCTCGCGCGGTGGCGTTGAGGCTCTGTGCATTGACGTCGTTGCGACCGGCCACAATCGTCAGGTTCTTCGCCTGAATCTCGGCGTTGATCTTCGCGCTGCGGGTGATGATTTCGAAGCTGTCGACGTTGTTGGCGTTGAGCCCGGCGCCGTCGATGGAGACGCTGCCTTGATCGACCTGATAGCGATCCACACGCCCGTTGTCGAGCACCGGTTTGCCGGTGGTCAACGTCACACGCGGCGTGTTGATGAAACCGCAGCCGTTGCAGCTGATGCCGTACGGGTTGGCGACGATCACCCGCGCCGACTGCCCCGCCACTTCCGTGTAACCACGCAACTGGCTCGGGCTGCCGCCGACCACTTCGTTGAGGATGGTTTGCGCGGCGACCCTGTTGGTGAGGTTGGGGTTTCCGACGATGATGCCGCCCAATTGCGTCGCACCGGTCTGGTTGGCGACGTTATTGAGGATGACGCCTTGGGTGCCGACGTTGTAATCGTGGAACTGGTTATGCGACAGGCCGGTGCCATTGGGCGTGGCGATATTGACGATCGGCACGCCATTGCCCGCCTGACCGAGACTGGTGCCCGGCGAGGCCACGACGATCCCTTCCGCCTGCGCCCACATCGGTTGCCAGAACATTACGTTGGCCAACAGGAACGCCACTCCCCGCTTGGGCATGCCCCAGAAGTGCTCGCGGGTTTTCACGGCGGCAGAAGGTTGGCGAGCGAGAAAGGCGTACTGGCGAACGTCCATGTGGTAGGTCTCGATGCAACGAAGTTAGAGGAAGAAATCCATGCGGAAATAGATCGGCGCTTCGCGCTCGGTCAGGGTGTCCGGACGTTCGAGGGAATGAGCAAAGGTCACGCTGGCGGCGAGGTGCTGACCGCGAGCAAACACCTCCACCGAGTTGCTGGACAGGCGCCCGTGCTGATCGCCGTTGTAGCGATCGCCACGGATCACACCCTGGTCGTAACCGAGGCTGGTGCCGTATTCGGCGAACACCGGGCGCAGCCATTCCAGCGATATCGGACGGCTCCAGCGCAGGTCGTTGCGCCAGTAACCGCCGCTGTCACCGGACAAGGATTGATCCTTGTAGCCACGGATCGACGACTGCCCGCCGAGGCTGGTGCGCTGCGGGCTGAACAGCACGTCTTCACTGCGCTGGCCGGTCATCAGGCTGCTGAAACTGAACGACTCGCCCCACAGCTTGAACGGTTGCAGGTAGCTCGCGGTGGCGGTGTATTTGCGGTAGCGCGCATCCGGTTCGCCGGGCCCCGGGTGACCGTTGCCCTGGGCATCGAACGCGCCGATGCCTTGCTGCATGCCGAGGTCAAGGTTGACGAAGGCACTGCCGACTCGCCGACCGTGGTTGATGCCGAACTGCGCTTCGCTGATGCGGTTGCTGCTCAGTTTGAGTTTGCTGTCTTCGATGAAGTTATTGGTGCGCAGGTACGAGAGGCCGGTGCTGAGGGAGGTCTTGCTCACGGCATCGCGATGGATCACCCGCTCGGCGCGCAACTGATGGTTTTCGCTGTCGCCGGTCTGCTTGAAGTTGAAGCCGTTGGCTTGCGCCTGCGAGCGGTACTCACTCTGGCTGTAGGTGTAATTGAAGTTCCACCAGCCCAACGGCAAGTTGTAATTGAGCAGCGCGTTATTGGAGGTGTGCTGATGATCGGTCATCGCATCGTGACCGCCGCGCAGATTCAACTGATCCGCCAAACCCAGCGGACTGTCCCAGTCAAACGTGGTGCCCCACTGCTGCTCGCCAGTACTGCGCTGGCCATCGTTGCTGCGGGACAACCCGGCACGCCACGGCTTTTGCGGCGAGTTCTTGACCAGCACTTCGCTGCCGCCGACGTTCTTGCCCGGCGCCAATTCCATCTGCGCCTGATTCGATGGCAAACGGTTGAGCTGATCGACCAGTTGCTCGATTTCCCGCAGATTGACCAGCTCGCCAGTCTTGCCGGGAAAAGCCATGCCCAACTCACGATCCGACAGCTTGCTGCCCTCCGCGCCCTTCAAGCCTTCGAGCTTGCCTTCGACCACCAGCACCTTCAAATGCCCACCGGACAAATCCTGCTGCGGCAAATAGGCACGGCTGGTGACCAGGCCTTTTTCGATGTAGTGATCGGTGATGACTTTTAGCAGTTCATTGAGCTGCGTGACGCCCAGGCATTGGCCGATGTAAGGCTTGAGCAGCCGGTTTTTCTCACTCTCGGAGAGGCTGTCGGCGCCTTTGAGTTCGATGTCTTTGATGGGGAAGCAACGGGCGTCCGCAGGCGCTGTCGGTGCGGCGGGTTTGACTTCCTTGCCGGGTAATTCCTTGAGCTCTTCGAGACGCCGACGCTGCTCTTCGAGCAGGCGATCCTGGCGTTCACGGATGAGGTCGGTTTCCCCAGGGGTAGGGGCAGCGTAAGCAAGATTTAGCGGAGAAAGGCACAGCAAAGCCAGGCACAACCTCGCCGCGAGGGCGGCTGGGTACATGATCGATCCCTCGAACTGAAGACTAGTAGCACAATAGTGGCGCGATACTAATGTGCCATCATTCTGACGTCAATTCATGGATCCAAGCGAGTTGCAAAGGCGACGAACGGTAATTCAGCCCTACTAAAGGATGATGAGTGAACTTTCATAACCCAGCGGCCTCAACCGATTAACCGCCCGACACGGAACCGAGGCTCACGATGAAAACCCTGCTCAAATATGCCCTCGCCGCCACCCTCACCAGCGCCCTCCCCGCCTGGGCCTGCACCCCCGAGGAAGCCACCGCCAAGCGCGAACAACTGGCCAAGGAAGTGACCAGGCTCACGGAACAGAATCCGGCCAAGGCCAAAGAGATCAATGCCGAGTTGCAGAAGATGGATCTGGGCACCGCCAGCGCGGATTTGCCCGACAAATGCCAGTTGATTGATCAGCGGTTGAAAGAGCTGAAGACGGCGGATAAAAAAGCCGAGAGTTGAAAACAGGGATTGCAGTCTCCGGTCATTCCTACCCAAGAATGACGGTTCCTCCGGCGCTGCCAAAAGCGCCGATCTTTCGTTCTGGAATTTGCACTAGTGCATTTAGTTATTTGCACAAACGCATAAACCACCTAAGGTTACCTCGAGCCCGGATCGGAGCCGGCCATCCAGCATGGCAAACCGCACACGCCGATCGCTCAGTTACACCGCTACAGACCCACTAGCTGGACGCTAGTTTTCACTCATGGAGGATTGAAAAATGTTAACCACTGAAGCAACGCAATTCACCGGCGAGACACTACCAAGGTGCCTGACCGGTCATCTGCTCAACCCGCAACTGTCCGATGTCAAATCAGCTGCACCACTCAGTGCACTGGCTGCTGCCAGCCTGAACTTCACGATGCAGAAACAAACCCAGACCAACTGGTGTTGGGCAGCCGTTTCCGCCTCGGTCGGCAACTATTACGGCACCGGGGCCTGGACCCAATGTGGCGTGGCCACCGCTGCGCTGGACCGCAATTGCTGCAATCAACCGGGGCCGTGCAACGTGTATGGCTATCTGGATTCAGCCCTGACGATTACTCGCAGTTTCAACGGCATGAACCAGGGTTCGCTGCAGATGACGGCCATCCAGAACCAGATCAACATGGGCAGACCGATCGGTTTGCGTTGTGCCTGGTACGGTGGCGGTGCGCACTTCCTGACGATCTATGGCACCAACGGTAATTACGTGCTGGTTGCGGACTCGATCTACGGCTACTCAACCCGCGCGTTGAACTCGTTCCCCGGTTCTTACAACGGCGGCGGCAGCTGGACCAACACTTACTTCACCGTTAAAAACTAGGAGGGCGACATCATGCAACTGACTTATCCAAAGGCGCCTTCCAACGGCGTGCAGACATTGCGTCCGGCGCTTCAAGCCGCCCTGCAAACCCAAGGCTTCGGCGTCAATCGCCAGTTTGCCGCCGCCACGCCCGGCAAGATCAGCGTCAGCGAGGCTTACCGTGGTTACTCGCTCAGCCTCGAGGACGTGAGCCAGGGCAAAGGCCTGAAAGACGCCAAGGTCGGCGATTGGCATTACCTGGTGTTTTCCGATGGCGTGACGATTGCCGATGCGCAACTGGCTGATGTCCGTGGCCATGTCGAGTTCTCTTCGCTAAACCACGGGGCCATGGCGGCCGCTACGGTCGGTGCGTTGAAACTGGCGGAACAGTCGCCGCAACTGCAGGGTAAAACCGTTGAACTGCGGGTGTTGTTTGTTTCGGCATTGCACTTGGTGGCGATCTGGCTGCATGCAGATGATAGCGACGTGCTGATCCCGATTGAGCCGACCCCCAGGGAACTGGCGGTCACTCAGTTGTACAGCGAAACCGCGCTGCTCGCCCTGCTCAAACCGAAGGCTGATCAAGCCAAGCAACGCTTTGATGCGGACACCCGTGGACTGTTGGGGAGCTGACAAACGCTGGACGTAAAAAAACCCGGACATTGTCCGGGTTTTTTATTGGATCGCTATGGCTAATACCCGTCAGTCAGGCGTGACGCTGATCTGTGGCGAGGGAGCTTGCTCCCGCTGGACTGCGCAGCAGTCCCGTCTTTTCAGGGCCGCTTCGCGACCCAGCGGGAGCAAGCTCCCTCGCCACAGGTTTTGTGCTCGCCGCACCTTAACTGACTGACAGCGCTTTATTCAGCAGCCGGCGCTTCCGGCTTGCGGCGCTTGAGCGGCGCCATGCCGTCCTTGCTGACCAGCGACAGGGCGTCGGTTTTCGGGCGGTTGGCGATTTTGCGTTTGGTCGGAGCCTTGGCGCCGGTTTTCTTTTTCTCGCCCTTGGCGTCAACTTTTTTCTTCTTCACACCAACGGCTTTGCCCGAGGCCTTGACCTTTTTCGGTCCGCCGTAGGTGCCTTTGACTTCCTTGATGGTGCGGCGCTCGAAGCTCTGCTTGAGGTAGCGTTCGACGCTCGACATCAGGTTCCAGTCGCCGTGGCAGATCAGCGAGATGGCCAGGCCATCGTTGCCGGCACGGCCGGTACGACCAATACGGTGAACGTATTCGTCGCCGCTGCGCGGCATGTCGAAGTTGATCACCAGGTCCAGACCTTCCACGTCGAGGCCGCGAGCGGCAACGTCGGTGGCGACGAGGATTTTCACGCCACCCTGCTTCAGGCGATCGATCGCCAGTTTGCGGTCTTTCTGGTCTTTGTCGCCGTGCAGCACGAACGCTTTGTATTCCTGCGCCACAAGACGGCCGTAAATGCGGTCGGCCATGGCCCGGGTGTTGGTGAACACGATGGCCTTCTGATAGGTCTCGTTGGCCAGGAGCCAGTTCACGATCTGTTCTTTGTGCTGATTGTGGTCAGCGGTGATGATCTGCTGACGGGTGGTCGCATTCAGATCGCTGACGTTGTTCAGCTGCAAGTGTTCCGGGTTGTTCAGAACCTTGGCGACCATCTCGCGCAAGCCCGAACCACCGGTGGTGGCCGAGAACAGCATGGTCTGTTGGCGGTTGGTGCACTCTTCCACCAGACGCTGGACGTCTTCGGCAAAACCCATGTCGAGCATGCGGTCGGCTTCGTCGAGGACCAGCACTTCGACTTCTTTGAGGTCGAGGTTGCCGGCGTTCAGTTGCTCGATCATCCGGCCCGGCGTACCGATCAGGATGTCCGGCACCTTGCGCAGCATGGCGGCCTGGACCTTGAAGTCTTCACCGCCGGTGATCAGGCCGGACTTGATGAACGTGAACTGCGCAAAGCGCTCGACTTCCTTGATGGTCTGCTGGGCCAGTTCGCGGGTTGGCAGCAGGATCAGGGTCTTGATGCTGACGCGGACTTTAGCCGGGCCGATCAAACGGTTGAGGATCGGCAAAACGAATGCAGCGGTTTTGCCGCTGCCGGTTTGCGCTGTCACCCGCAGGTCACGCCCTTGGAGCGCCAGCGGAATAGCCGCTGCTTGCACAGGCGTTGGCTCGACAAATTTAAGCTCGGCCACGGCTTTGAGCAGGCGTTCGTGCAGGGCGAATTGGGAAAACACGGGTGCTACCTCGAAGAAATACAAAAAAACAGCTGCATAGGGTAACGGTTTCGAGCGCCGAGGCCGAGTTTCTTTATGCAAACGGCGGTAAACAGTGGCTTTTTTGTTGCCTGATTTGTCTCAAAACGTCATGCAAAGCGTCTTAGATGCTCTAATCGCCCCGTCGCGTCCTACAGAAGAACCGTTTTCGCCCATGGATATCAAACAGCTCTGGCTCAACGCCCAAGACCTCTGGGGTGCCCTCGATCAGCACCCGCTCCTGCATTCCACCCTGGCGCTGATCCTGCTGCTGCTAGTGGCGCTGGTCCTCGGACGAGTGGCGCGTTACCTCATTATTCACGCGACCAAAATGCTTGGCCGCCAACCGGCCTTGCACTGGATCAACGACTTTCGGCATAACAAGGTCTTCCATCGCCTGGCGCAAATGACGCCGTCGCTGGTGATCCAGTTCGGCCTGCACCTGGTGCCGGAGCTGAGCAAGACCAGCCTGATTTTCCTCGGCAACGTCGCGCTCGCGTTCACCATTCTGTTCCTGGTGCTTTCGGTCAGCGCTTTGCTCAGCGCGCTGCTGGACATCTACGCACGCACCGAACACGCCCGCACCCGCTCGATCAAAGGCTACGTGCAGCTGGCGAAAATGGTCTTGTACGTGTTTGGCGCGATCATCATTGTCGCCACACTGATCGACCGCTCGCCGCTGTTGCTGCTGTCGGGCCTGGGTGCGATGTCGGCGGTGATTCTGTTGGTTTACAAGGACACGTTGCTGTCGTTCGTTGCCAGCGTGCAGCTGACCAGTAATGACATGCTGCGGGTTGGCGACTGGATCGAGATGCCGCAAGTGGGTGCCGATGGTGACGTGGTCGACATCACCCTGCACACGGTGAAGGTGCAAAACTTCGACAAGACCATCGTTTCGATACCGACCTGGCGCCTGATGTCCGAGTCGTTCAAGAACTGGCGCGGCATGCAGCAGTCCGGCGGAAGACGGATCAAGCGTAGCCTGTTCATCGATGCCAGCGGCGTGCGATTCATTCGTGATGACGAAGAGCAGAAGTTGAGCCAGGTGCATCTGCTGACCGATTACATCAGCCGCAAACAGGCCGAACTCAAGGCCTGGAACGAGGCTCAGGGCAACGTCGCGGCGATGTCGGCCAACCGGCGGCGGATGACTAATATCGGGACGTTCCGGGCCTATGCGCTGGCGTATCTGAAGAGTCACCCCGAGGTCCAGCCGAACATGACCTGCATGGTCCGCCAGATGCAAACCACCGCGCAGGGCATTCCGCTGGAAATCTACTGCTTCACCCGCACCACGGCGTGGGCGGATTACGAGCGGATTCAGGGGGATATTTTCGATTACTTGCTGGCGGTGCTGCCGGAGTTTGGGTTGAGCCTGTATCAGCAGCCGAGTGGCGGGGATTTAAGGGCCGGGCTATTGCCGGCAATGTTGGGCGCGAGCCACATTCCAGAACCCGAAAAACACATCATGTAACACCACTTTCCCCTGTAGGAGCGAGGCTTGCCCGCGAAGAGGGAGTGTCAGTCGACATCATTGCTTTATGACACACCGCCTTCGCGGGCAAGCCTCGCTCCTACAGGGTTTAGTGTGCGATTGCAGTTTTGCGTACACCCAACCGACTGATCCACACCGCCATCAGAATCACCGATCCGCCAAAGAACAACCGCCCCAGCTCCTCATGCTGATTCCAGATCAACAGATTGATCAGCAACCCCACCGGCACATGCAGGTTGTTCATCACCGCCAGCGTCCCGCCATTCACCAGGCAGGCGCCCTTGTTCCACCAATACAACCCCAACGCAGTCGAGACCAGGCCGAGGAACACCAGCACGCCCCATTGCAACGGCGCTTCCGGCAGAAAATTCTGTTTGCCGAACATCAGGAACGCCGGCAATGCCACCGCCAGTGCTCCCAGATAGAAGTAGCCAAATCGTCGGTAATGCGGAAGATCACTCGGATGGCGAGCCACCAGATGCTTATAAAGTACCTGCCCGGCGGCATAGGTGAAGTTGGCCAGTTGCAGCAGCAGGAAACCCATGAAGAAATCCGGGTTGATCCGGTCGTAGCGAATCACCGCCGCGCCCATCACCGCCACCAATGCTGCGACCAATGCCCATGGATTGAAGCGCCGGTTCAGCGCGTCTTCGATCAGGGTCACGTGCAGCGGTGTGAGGATGGTGAACAGCAACACCTCCGGCACGGTCAGTACCCGAAAGCTCAGGTACAGACAAACGTAGGTCACGCCGAACTGCAACGCGCCGATCAGCAGCATGCCGCGCATGAACGCCGGCTCGACCGAACGCCAGCGAGTCAGCGGAATAAACACCAACCCAGCTAGCAGCACACGCACCAGCACCGCGAAGTAACTGTCGACATGACCGGCCAGGTATTCGCCGATCAGGCTGAAGGAAAACGCCTGGATCAGCGTGACAAAAAGTAGATAGCCCATGCTCGCCTCGTTTCGAATGGCGGCGACGATAGCGGTTTTTGCCTGTTATCGCGAGAACACACAGATCCCTGTGGGAGCGAGCCTGCTCGCGATGGAGTGTCAGTCGACACCACGTTGCCTGACACTCCATCGCGAGCAGGCTCGCTCCCACAGTGGACTTGCGGTGCGCCTACCAAATCCCAGGCAAAAAAAAGCCCGATCTCGCTAAAGCGTTCAATCGGGCAACAGCACTCAGGAGCAACAAGTGCAAAGGGAGGTTCGATGCGCGTAAAGCCTTGAAGGGGTTGCGCCAGGCCACTTGAACATCAAGGGATTATCTGGCGATTAAAGCGTCAAGCCACTTGGGAAAGCCTGGCGTTGGCCTGGTTCAAGCCTTTCTCCTGGAAGTCACCGCCCAGGTTCATGCCTTCGGCGTGAATAAAGGTCACGTCGTGGATCCCGATGAAACCCATCACCTGACGCAGGTACGGTTCCTGGTGATCGGCCGTGCTGCCGGCGTAGATCCCGCCGCGAGCGGTCAGCACGTAGGCACGCTTGCCGCTGAGCAAACCTTGCGGGCCGGTGGCGGTGTACTTGAAGGTCACGCCCGCACGCAGCACGTGGTCGAGCCAGGCTTTAAGAGTGCTCGGGATGGCGAAGTTGTACATCGGCGCAGCCATGACCAAGACATCGGCAGCCAGCAGTTCATCGGTCAATTGGTTGGAGCGTTCCAGGGATATCTGTTCGATGTCGCTGCGCTGTTCGGCAGGTTTCATCCAGCCGCCCAGCAGATTGATGTCCAGGTGCGGCACCGGGTTGACGGCAAGGTCACGCACGGTGATCTGGTCGTTCGGGTGCGCGGCTTTCCACTGACTGATGAAGGTCTGGGTCAACTGGCGGGAAACCGAGTCTTGCTGACGGGCGCTGCTTTCGATGATCAGAACGCGTGACATGGGATGTAGGCTCCATCTGAGAATGCTGTAAGGCGATGGAGTGAAGGTTAAACAGAGTCAAATCGATGAAAAAGCGCAAATAACTGCTATAACCCATCAATAAATTCGTTTATAAACTGAGCGAACTCTGCACCTGTAGGAGCGAGGCTTGCCCGCGAAGGGGCCGTGTCATTCAACATCTATGTCGACTGGCACACCGCCTTCGCGGGCAAGCCTCGCTCCTACAGGGCTTTATGTCATTTGGGGGTACAGGTCAGGTTGATTCGCATCTTGATAATGGTGCGGGTGAATTTGGCGGTGGCATTTTTGTGTTTGCCGGCGGCCACTTCGATAGAGCGGGTGCGCGGCGCTTCCGGGCCATTGTTGAAAACCACCTTACAGATCGCATCGGTGTCGCCGTAGTTGTTGACCTGAATGGAGGCTATGTCGTTATCCGTGTCGTAGGCGTTGTAATCGATGCGCAAGCCATTCAGCTGCTTTGTGACATCAATCGGATAAGCAAACGCCGTCAACGGCAACATCGCCAGCAACACGCAACAGAATTTTTTCATTCAGCAGTCTCCAATAAGGACTGCCAGCTTAGGACAAGAGGAGCTATTCATGAAAGCGCCCCGTGTGACCCTTGATCAATGGCGAACCTTACAAGCCGTGGTCGACCACGGCGGTTTCGCCCAGGCCGCCGAAGCGCTGCACCGCTCGCAATCGTCGGTGAGCTACACCGTCGCGCGTATGCAGGACCAACTCGGCGTGCCGCTGTTGCGCATCGACGGCCGCAAAGCGGTGCTGACCGAAGCCGGCGGCGTGTTGTTGCGCCGCTCGCGGCAACTGGTGAAGCAGGCCAGCCAACTCGAAGACCTGGCCCACCACATGGAGCAAGGCTGGGAAGCGGAGGTGCGGCTGGTGGTCGATGCGGCTTACCCAAGCGCCCGTCTCGTCCGCGCGTTGACTGCATTCATGCCGCAGAGCCGTGGCTGCCGGGTGCGTCTGCGCGAAGAAGTGTTGTCGGGTGTGGAGGAAGTCCTGCTTGAAGGCGTGGCCGACCTGGCGATCACCGGTTTCAGTATTCCGGGCTATCTGGGTGCGGAGTTGAGTGACGTCGAATTCGTCGCCGTTGCCCACCCTGAACACCCGCTGCATCGCCTGAACCGCGAACTGAACTTCCAGGATCTGGAAACTCAGATGCAGGTGGTGATCCGCGACTCCGGTCGCCAGCAACCACGAGACGTCGGCTGGCTCGGCGCCGAACAGCGCTGGACCGTCGGCAGCCTGGCCACTGCGGCGACTTTCGTCAGCAGCGGCCTGGGTTTCGCCTGGCTGCCCCGGCACATGATTGAACGCGAACTCAGGGAAGGCACGCTCAAGCTGCTACCGTTGGACCAGGGTGGCAGCCGCAACCCGAGTTTCTATCTGTATTCGAACAAGGACAAACCCCTGGGCCCGGCGACGCAAATCCTGATCGAACTGCTGCGCACCTTCGACACCGCGCCGCTGGATGCGCCATTCGCCGCCCCTGAACAAGCCTGACATGGAGTATCCGCATGGCCTATTTCGAACATGAAGGTTGCAACCTGCACTATGAGGAATACGGCCACGGCACGCCGTTGCTGCTGGTTCACGGGCTGGGTTCCAGCACTCTGGACTGGGAAAAACAGATCCCGACGCTGTCCGCCGGATACCGCGTGATCGTTCCGGATGTGCGCGGTCACGGTCGCTCCGACAAACCCCGGGAGCGTTACAGCATTGCCGGGTTCAGCGCTGACCTGGTCGCGCTGATGGAACACCTGAACCTCGGCCCGACGCATTACGTGGGCTTGTCCATGGGCGGCATGATCGGTTTTCAGCTAGCGGTGGATCAGCCGCAGATGCTCAAAAGCCTGTGCATCGTTAACAGCGCGCCCGAGGTCAAACTGCGCAGCCGCGACGATTATTGGCAGTGGTTCAAGCGCTGGAGCCTGATGCGTGCCCTCAGTCTGGGCACCATCGGCAAGGCCCTGGGCGCCAAGCTGTTCCCCAACCCCGAACAAGCTGATTTGCGCCAAAAGATGGCCGAGCGCTGGGCAAAAAACGACAAACGTGCTTATCTCGCCAGCTTCGATGCCATCGTTGGCTGGGGGGTTCAGGAACGACTTTCGAAGGTCGCCTGTCCAACCCTCATCGTCAGCGCCGACCGCGATTACACGCCGGTCTCGCTGAAGGAAACCTACGTAAAACTGCTACCCGATGCGCGGCTGGTGGTGATCGCCGATTCGCGCCACGCCACCCCGCTGGATCAACCCGAACGCTTCAACCAAACCCTGCTCGAGTTTCTCACCGCAGTCGACACCACCTCACTCAGGATCACTGACCCATGCTGAAAAAAATCGCCCTCGTCGCCGGCTCCGTTCTGTTTGCCGCCAACCTGATGGCCGCAACGCCCGTCGCCAAAGCGCCGCACGTGTTGCTGGAAACCACCAACGGTCAGATCGAAATTGAACTGGACCCGGTCAAGGCGCCGATCAGTACCAAGAATTTCCTTGAGTACGTCAACAGCGGCTTCTACAACAACACGATTTTCCACCGTGTGATTCCTGGGTTCATGGTCCAGGGCGGTGGTTTCACGCAACAAATGCAGCAAAAAGAAACCAAGGCTGCGATCAAGAACGAATCCAAGAACGGCTTGCATAACGTGCGTGGCACGCTGTCCATGGCCCGGACCTCCAATCCTGATTCGGCCACCAGCCAGTTCTTCATCAACGTCAAAGACAACGACTTCCTCGACCAGGGCGATGGCTATGCCGTGTTCGGTAAAGTCGTCAAAGGCATGGACGTGGTAGACGTCATCGTCAACTCCCAGACCACCACCAAAAGCGGCATGAAAGACGTGCCGGCCGACCCTGTGTTCATCAAGTCAGCCAAAGTGATCGACTAATCTGCACAGGAGTGCTTGAGCGGCTGCCGGTATCCGGCGCCGCTCATATCGTTTAAAGGAGAGCCCGCGCGCGGGCGGAGAACTGATGCTTTATCGCCGTTTTGAACAACTGATCGACGTCTTCCGTGACGCCCCGACGGCGGCTCCGCCCGACCGTGTTTTCCCCTTCTATACCTATTACCTGAAGCAGGTCTGGCCGAGTTTCGCTGCCCTGCTGACTGTCGGCCTGTTCGGCGCGCTGATCGAAGTCGCGCTGTTCAGCTACCTGAGCCGCATCATCGACCTGGCCCAGGGCACGCCGAACGTCAATTTCTTCAAGGAACACGGCGTCGAATTGGCCTGGATGGCCGTGGTGGCGCTGATCCTGCGCCCGGTGTTTGTGGGCTTGCATGACCTGCTGGTGCACCAGACCCTGAGCCCCAGCATGACCAGCATGATCCGCTGGCAGAACCACAGTTACGTGCTCAAACAGAGCTTGAATTTCTTCCAGAACGACTTCGCCGGGCGCATCGCCCAGCGCATCATGCAGACCGGCAACTCGTTGCGCGATTCGGCCGTGCAAGCGGTGGACGCGCTGTGGCACGTGCTGATCTACGCGATCAGTTCCCTGGTGCTGTTCGCCGAAGCCGACTGGCGCCTGATGATCCCGCTGCTGAGCTGGATCGCCGCGTACATCGGTGCGCTCTGCTACTTCGTGCCACGGGTCAAGGAGCGCTCGGTGGTGTCCTCGGATGCCCGCTCCAAACTCATGGGTCGCATTGTCGACGGCTACACCAACATCACCACGCTGAAGCTGTTCGCCCACACTAATTTCGAACAGCAATACGCCAAGGAAGCCATCGAAGAACAGACGGTGAAAGCCCAACTGGCCGGCCGCGTGGTCACCAGCATGGACGTGGTCATTACCAGCATGAACGGCTTGCTGATCGTCACCACCACCGGCCTGGCCCTGTGGCTGTGGACGCAGTCACTCATCAGCGTGGGCGCGATTGCTCTGGCTACAGGCTTGGTGATCCGCATCGTCAACATGTCCGGCTGGATCATGTGGGTGGTCACCGGCATCTTCGAAAACATCGGCATGGTCCAGGATGGTTTGCAGACCATTTCGCAACCGGTCAGCGTCACTGATCGCGATCAGGCCAAACCCCTGACCGTGGCCCGTGGCGAAGTGCGCTTCGAGCACGTGGATTTTCACTACGGCAAGAAGAGCGGGATCATTGGCGACCTCAACCTGACGATCAAGCCCGGTGAAAAAATCGGCTTGATCGGGCCGTCCGGCGCCGGCAAATCGACCCTGGTCAACCTGCTGCTGCGCCTCTATGACGTGCAGGGCGGGAGAATCCTCATCGATGGGCAGAACATCGCCGAAGTCGGCCAGGAAAGCTTGCGCGAGCGCATCGGCATGATCACCCAGGACACCTCGCTGCTGCACCGCTCGATCCGTGAGAATTTGCTTTACGGCAGGCCCGACGCCACCGATGCCGAGCTATGGGAAGCGGTGCACAAGGCCCGCGCCGATGAGTTCATTCCGTTGCTGTCGGACGCTGAAGGCCGTACCGGTTTCGATGCGCATGTGGGTGAACGCGGGGTGAAACTCTCCGGCGGCCAGCGTCAGCGGATTGCGATTGCTCGCGTACTGCTCAAAGACGCACCGATCCTGATCATGGACGAGGCGACCTCGGCACTGGACTCGGAAGTCGAGGCGGCGATTCAGGAAAGTCTCGAAACCCTGATGCAGGGCAAAACCGTGATCGCCATCGCCCACCGACTTTCGACCATCGCCCGGATGGATCGGCTGGTGGTGCTGGAAAAAGGCAAGATCGCCGAAACCGGCACCCACGCCGAACTGCTGGCCCATGGTGGGTTGTATGCGCGGCTGTGGCAGCACCAGACGGGTGGGTTTGTCGGTATCGACTGAATTTATCAGCCGCCGAGGCCCTTGTAGCAGCTGGCGCAGCCTGCGTCCGGCTGCGCAGCAGTCGTTAATCCAGCAGATGCGTTTTACCTGAAACACCGCACCGTATGATTCTACGACTGCTGCGCAGCCGGACGCAGGCTGCGCCAGCTGCTACATAGACTTCCTTCATCATCTAAAAACCACCACAGCCTGCTAACCACAGGCCCTGGCGGTTTTTTTGTGGCCGCTGGAAATCCGCAAAAACCCTGCTGTACTCAGCCAAGGTTCTAGAGATGAGCCTGCCGTAAGCCTGCAGGATGCATCACGGGATACGGTCTCGATAGGTCGATTAAAAAGGACGCTCTCATGTCTCTGTTCAAACGTTCAGCCACTGAGTTGCTAGGTACGTTCTGGCTGGTGCTGGGAGGTTGCGGCAGTGCGGTGCTCGCCGCGTCTTCTCCCCTTGGGATCGGGGTGTTGGGTGTGTCCATCGCGTTTGGTCTCACCGTGTTGACCATGGCGTTCGCCATTGGCCATATTTCCGGTTGTCACCTCAACCCTGCCGTCTCTGTCGGCCTGTGCGTCGGCGGCCGGTTTCCGGCCCGGGAATTGCCCGCGTACATCTTCGCCCAGGTGATTGGCGGCATTATCGCCGCCGCGTTGATCTACTACATCGCCAGCGGCAAAGAAGGCTTCGATCTCTCCGCCGGCCTGGCCTCCAACGGCTACGGCGAACACTCCCCCGGCAAATACTCAATGGCCGCAGGCTTTGTCTGCGAACTGGTGATGACCGCGATGTTCGTGCTGATCATCCTCGGCGCCACCGACAAACGCGCGCCTGCCGGGCTGGCACCGATTGCCATCGGCCTGGCGTTGACGCTGATTCACTTGATCTCCATTCCCGTCACCAACACTTCGGTCAACCCGGCCCGTAGCACCGGTCCGGCATTGATAGTCGGTGGCTGGGCCATCGCGCAGTTGTGGATGTTCTGGGTGGCACCGCTACTTGGCGCGGTGATTGGCGGTGTGACTTATCGCTGGCTGGGCAAGGAAGGCACTTGATGCCACGAGCGAGGATCATGCTTGCCGATAAGGCAACGCGGTCCTCGCTTCTTCGGCATAGGCCAGCACACCAAGACGCTCCTGTTGCAGGAAGTCTTTGACCGCCGCTTTCAGTCCGGGATGACGCAGGTAATGCCAGGAATGTGTGATCACCGGTTCGAATCCGCGAATCAGCTTGTGTTCACCTTGGGCGCCGGCATCAAAACGCTGGAAGCCATGGGCAATCGCATAGTCCATGCCCTGGTAGAAACAGGTCTCGAAATGCAGACGGTCAAACTCCGCCAGGCAGCCCCAGTAACGCCCATAAAAACTGTCACCGCCCACCAGGCTGAAGGCCATGGCCACGGGTCGAGAACCTTGCTTGGCCAGCACCACGCGAATCGATTCGGGCATGCGCTCGGCCAGCAGACTGAAAAATTCCCGCGTCAGGTACGGCGCTTGCCGACGCACCGCGTAGGTATTGGCGTAACAGGCATAGACGAAATCCCACTGCGCCTGATCCAGTTCCCTGCCTTCCAGCCATTCGAACTCAATGCCCTGCCCCGCCACTTGCTCGCGCTCTTTGCGCATCTGCTTGCGTTTGCGCGAACTGAGAACGTCGAGGAAGTCCTGAAAATCCCGATAACCGCGATTCTGCCAGTGGTACTGACAGCCAATCCGCTGCAACCAGCCGGGTTGTTCGGCTAATGCGGCGTCGGTGAAAGGGTCCGTGAAGTTGATGTGAGCGCTGGAGAGTTCCTCGATCTCAAGGTAACCCGGCAGGCTCTTCAGTAGCTCGAAACCGTCCTCGACACTCCGCGCCAGTAACCGCGGCCCGCTGACCGGGCTGAACGGCACGGCGGTCAACAGCTTGGGGTAATAATCGATGCCGGCACGCTCACAGGCATCGGCCCAGGCGTGATCGAACACATACTCGCCGTAGGAATGCCACTTGCGGTAACTGGGCAGCGCGGCGATCAGGCGCCCCTCTTCGATGTGCAACAGGTGCTCGGGTTGCCAGCCGGAATGGGGGCCGAGACTGCCGCTGTCTTCCAGTGAGCTTAAGAAGGCATGGCGCAGGAACGGCTGATTGTCCGGCACCAGGGCATCCCACGTGTGCGGACCAATATCGGACAGGCTTTCCAGACGTTGCAGCGGCATCGACACCCTCTCTACTTCTTCGCGTAACAGCCCGGCGAGTATCGCCTATCGCCCGCTATTGCACATCCGTCAAAACCGCCGACAGGGCTCTGGATCAAAAGTTCAGACAGTCTTTGTATCGTCATCGCAACGCCATCACTTTGCCACTGCTCTGTCATAAACGATCGCGATACTGGCGCCAGTTTTTAGAGCGTCGGGTTCTACCCGGCCACTGTTTCCGTCCATCAATGGTCGGTTGTGTCCCGGATGGCTCAGTCATCCCCTTACATCTTCGGAGATTGATATGCGTCTTGCTTCCACGAAAACTGCGGCGGCCCTGTGTGGCGGTCTGCTGCTGGCCATGAGTGTTCCGGCCAGCGCCGCAGTCGACGCCAAACTGCTCGACATGCTTAAGGCAAACGGCTCGATTACCAACGCGCAATACGGCGAACTGCAAGCCGAGCTGGCCAGGGATCAGAAAGACCAGCAAATCGCCCGTCAGGCTCAGCAAGAGACCAACGAGCAGATCGCGGCAACCGCGAAGAAAACCAATGAACTGAGCACCTTCGACCAGAAACTGGCCTGGGCTGCCAAGACCCAATTCAAGGGTGACGTGCGTTTCCGTCAGGAGACGGTCAAGAACGATGGCGTTTCCAACAACCGCGACCAGGATCGTCAGCGCGTTCGTGCCCGCCTGGGTGCCTACACCGAGATCAACCCGCAAGTCGACACCGGCATCCGTATCGCCACCGGTAACAACGACGACGCGCGTTCCACCAACCAGAGCCTGGACAACTACTTCGACAAGAAGTCGATCTGGCTGGATCAGGGTTACGTCGACTACCACCCTACTGCCATCAAGAACCTGCACTTCGTTGGCGGCAAGATGCCACAGCAATGGGTGAGCATGGGCGACATCATCTGGGATAGCGACATCAGCCCTGAAGGCCTGGCACTTACCTACAAATACCCGCTGGGCGCGAGTACCGAGCTGTTCGGTAGCGCCGGCCACTACACCCTCAAGGACAACGTCGACGGCGACGGCGTGCAGTTCAAGCACGACTTGCGTCTGTACGCCGGTCAGTTGGGCGCGCGCTTCGCTCTCACCGACAACCTGAAACTGACCTTGGGTGGCAGCGTCTACGGCTACGACAACGACGACGACATCACCGCAGGCGGCACCAGCATTCCATCCGTGCTGGCCACCAACGGCAACACCCCGAACGAACAGTTCAAATTGTACGAAGGCTTTGGTCAGATCGACATCACCGGCCTGCCACTGCCGCTCTCGCTGTACGGCCAGTACGTCAACAACAAAGATGCCAGCAACGACCAGGATTCTGCCTGGCTGGCCGGTATAAAGACCAAGTTCTACGGCTTCGCCGTGGACTACAACTATCGCGACGTACAGCGTAACGCCGTGGTCGGCGCCTTCACCGACTCCGACTTCGCCAACGGTTTCACCGGTTCACGCGGCAGCAAGTTGAAAGTGAGCTACGAGCTGGACAAGAACTTCGCCCTGGGCGCGACGTACTTCATGGCTAACTCTGACTACACCAACGCCAACCTCAAGGATTCGGACATCAACACCCTGCAACTGGACGCCGAAGCCAAGTTCTAAGCAGTACCGTTCCACGCCTCGGGTCATGGATGCCTGAGGCGCTTTACAGTCTGGCGTGGATGGATCGATCCCCATCATCCGTTCGATGCATCCACGCCGGCCTGCTTCTCTTCCCCACGCTGACTCCACGACGCTACGGAATGTCCTTGCGACGCTCCGCAGCAAGACGCTCAGCGAGTGCATCAACCTCCGGCACTGCTTCCTCCGGCAAGTCGCGCAACGTCGCCTGCATCAGACGCATCTGACGAATGAACCGCCGGCAATTGGGGCAGAACATTAAATGATGCCGCACCATCAACTTCTCCCGAAAGCTCAACTGGCCATCGAGGTAGTCACTGGAACGTGCCACTTGTTCCTTACAGGTCAGCATTCACCGGTTTCCTCAAAGTGTTCTACGGTCGCAAAGACCTTCAACCGTGCCCGATGCAGCAGCACGCGAACATTGGAGAGCGAGATTTCCAGAAGATTACAGATCTCGTCCAGCTCCAGGCCCTGACGTTCCCGAAGTAACAGAACACTGCGTTGCAATTGCGGCAAGCTTAGCAAGGTGTGTTCAAGGCATTCGCGCAGCTCGTTTTGGGTGAGCAACGCTTCCGGGGTGTCCTGATGCCAGGCGAACGGCGCCACCAGCCAATGCCCGTCTGCGGCGGAAAAACGATCGTCATCAACGGTGCCATGCGGCGATGGAAGGTCATCAAGCAGCACTTCACGACGGTTTTGTTTGTAGCGACCTTTTGCCGAGTTTGCGGTGATGGTCAGCAACCAGGTCTTGAGGCTCGAACGCGCCTCAAACTTGCTCAGATGGCGCACGACTGACAGCCACGCGTCCTGCACCACTTCGTCGGCATGCCGACTGCCGACGATCGCATAAGCCACCGCACGCATCGGGCTCTGATAAGTGCTGACCAACTCTTTGAAGGCCTGTTGCTCACCTGCCAGCAAGCGTTCCAGCAGTTGCGCGTCGTCAGCCGCCATTCACAAATCCCCTTGTCCTGACCTCGAAAAATGAGTCGGCAGGACTCGCCGTAGGCATCGTCCTGCTGTCATTTCCGAAAATTACAGCGTCCTTACTGTTTCGAATGTAGGAAAAGCCGCCGCGAACCAGCGGAAAGAACGACAGCCGTCCACCTCAACGTTTGCGCAAAATCACGCTACCAATCGAGTAACCCGCGCCGAACGAACTGAGCACGGCCAGGGAACCGGCGGCCAGATCATCCTGATGCTTGTGAAACGAAATCACCGACCCGGCGGAGCTGGTGTTGGCGTAGGTATCGAGAATCACCGGGGCTTCTTCTTCGGTGGCTTCACGGCCCAGCAGTTTCTTGACGATCAGGTGATTCATGCTGAGGTTGGCCTGGTGCAACCAGAAGCGCTTCACGTCGCTGATGTTGAGCTTGTTCTCTTCCAGGTGCGTAGCGATCAGCTCGGCCACCATCGGGCAGACGTCGCGGAACACCTTGCGGCCTTCCTGCACGAACAGTTTGTCCTTGGCACCGATGCCCTCTTCCGCCGCGCGGTTGAGGAAACCGAAGTTGTTGCGGATGTTGTTGGAGAACTTGGTCAGCAGCTTGGTGCTGACCACATCGAACTGATACTTGGACGTCGCCAGATCAGCCCGCTCAATGATCACCGCCGTCGCCGCGTCGCCAAAGATGAAGTGGCTGTCACGGTCGCGGAAGTTCAGGTGACCGGTGCAGACTTCCGGGTTGACCATCAGGATCGCCCGGGCCTGGCCCAGTTGCACGCTGTTGGTGGCCGCCTGAATGCCGAAGGTCGCCGAGGAGCAGGCGACGTTCATGTCGTAACCGAAACCCTGGATGCCCAAGGCTTCCTGAACTTCGATGGCGATGGCCGGATAGGCGCGCTGCAGGTTGGAGCACGCGACGATCACGCCGTCGATGTCGGCGGCTGTTTTGCCGGCACGCTGCAAGGCTTGTTCGGCTGCGCCGATGGCCATCTGGCAAAGCACCGACCACTCGTCATTCGAACGTTCTGGCAGGCGTGGCGCCATGCGGTGCGGGTCGAGGATGCCGTCCTTGTCCATGACAAAGCGGCTCTTGATGCCGGACGCTTTTTCGATGAACGCAGCGCTGGATTCGGTCAACGCTTCGACTTCGCCACGGGCGATGGCGTCGGCGTTGTCGGCGTTGAATAGCGCGACGAAAGCGTTGAAAGACTGCACCAGCTCTTCATTGGAGATGCTGTTGGCCGGGGTATACAGGCCGGTGCCGCTGATGACGACGTTATGCATGGTCGTTTCTCTAATCTGTTCAGGCAGAAAGCGTTGGCACCGACGTACCAACACACAAAGGGTCTGTTCCCGTCACGGGAAGCACACCTGGCATCGCTTTATTCCGTACCGCCCGAACCTTGAAAGGCTCAAAACCGCGGGGCCGGCGTTTATAGGCGCGAAGTTTGCCATAAACATTGGGTTTTGGCGCCATTTTGCTGGATGACTCCCACCTACAGGCAATACAAAAACCTGTGGGAGCGAGCCTGCTCCGGGCGGCGTTCCGACGATGGCGGTATCACAGTCGATATAGATGTTGAATGTGATGGCCTCATCGCGAGCAGGCTCGCTCCCACAGGTACTGTACAAGTCTCGGGTTTACGGTTCGACCTGGGTCCACTGCTTGTTCAGGCGCTTGTCGGAGATCGGCACCTTGGTCCCCAATTGCTGGGCGAACAACGAAACCCGGTATTCCTCCAGCCACCAGCGATAAAGCTCCAGCTGCGGATCGCGTTTACCTTCCTGGGCGTGCTTGTTGGCGCGGGTCTGGTATTGGGCCCAGAGACCGGACAGTTCGCCACTCCAGACCCGGTCCCTCTGTACCTGCGCGCCGATTTTCTCGAAGCGTTGCTCGACCGCTTTCAAGTAACGCGGCAGTTCCTTGAGCCACTGCATCGGCGTTTCCCGGATAAACCCCGGATACACCAAATGACTGAGCTGCTGCTTGATGTCGTTCAGAGCCACGGCTTGTGCCAGATCGATCTTGCCCTTGAAGCGTTTTTGCAGGCCGTGCCAGAGCTTGAGAATCTCCAGCGCCAGTTTCGCCAGACGCTCGGCGTGCTCTGTCCAGCCACCGCGTTTGCGCTCGGCCAGTGACGCCAACCCCGCGCCATCCCGTGGCAGCGGGTCTTCACCATCGAGAATGCAGCTATCGAGGCTGGCCAGCAGGATGTCTTCTACCAAGGCATCGATGCGCCCCAATTCGCGGTACATCAAGCCCAGTTCGGTCAGCCCCGGCAACTTGCCGCGCAGGAACTTCGCTGGTTCGGCCAGTTGCTGCATCAACAAGCGCTGCAAGGCGCGGCGATGCTGAAACTCGGCTTCGGCCGGCGTGGAGAACCGCCCTTCCTTGACCGTCCCGCTCTCCTCCACCAGCGCCGGATAGACCGTCATCGACAGCCCGGCGATCTTCTGCTGGGTTTTCTCGGCAACGGCGGCGAAGACTTTTGGCTCGACCGGTTGCTGGTTTTTCGCGGTCTGTGGCACGGCCAACGCAGCCTGACTGGCCTCGGCAAAACGTGCAGTCAGTTCGGCCAGGTCTCGCCCTTCGCCGAGGAACTCGCCCTGGCCGTCGACGATTTCCAGGTTCATCCGCAGATGACTGTCGACCTGCTGCTCCGCTTCCGCCCAGGCTTCATCGCTGACCCGCGCGCCCGTCATGCGCAGCAGTTCGCGGCCCAACGCCTGCGGCAACGAGCCGTCGGCGAAGGTCATGCGCTGCAATGCGGCTTTGACGAAGTCCGGTACCGGCACAAAATTCTTGCGCAGGGCTTTTGGCAGGTTGCGCACCAGCGCTATGCACTTGGCCTCGATCACGCCGGGCAGCAGCCATTCCAGGCGTTCCGGCGGCAACATCGGCAACAGCGGCGCCGGTACACGCAAGGTCACACCGTCGCGTGGATGGTTCGGCTCGAAGTGGTAACTGAGGGCCAGTTCCAGATCGCCGATGTGCAAAGTATCCGGGTAATGCAGGGCGGTGACTTCGCTTGCCTCACGGGCTAGCACGTCTTCTTCGCGCATGATCAGCAACTGCGGGTCTTTCTGGCTGTTGACCCGATACCAACTGTCGAAGGTCGCCGTCTGGTGGATCTCCGCCGGCAGTCGCGCATCGTAGAAAGCGAACAGGGTTTCTTCGTCGGCCAGAATGTCGCGACGACGGGCCTTGGCCTCCAGTTCGTCGAGTTGTTCCAGCAGTTGCTGGTTGGCCGTCAGGCACTTGGCTTTGGATTGAATCTCGCCCCGCACCAGGCCTTCGCGAATGAAAAACTCACGGGACACCACCGGATCGATCGGCCCGTAATGCACCGGTCGGCGACCGACCACGATCAGCCCGAACAGGGTGATCTGCTCGAAGGCCACGACCTGACCGCGCTTCTTCTCCCAGTGCGGTTCGAAGTGGTTTTTCTTGATCAGGTGCCCGGCCAGCGGTTCGATCCAGTCGGAGTCGATCTTGGCGACCATGCGTGCGTAGAGCTTGGTGGTTTCCACCAGTTCGGCGGTCATCAGCCATTGCGGGCGCTTTTTGCCCAGCCCGGATGACGGGTGAATCCAGAAGCGTCGCTGACGGGCACCGAGGTAATCGCCTTCATCGGTTTTCTGACCGATCTGGCTGAGCAGGCCCGAGAGCACGGCTTTGTGCAATTTCGGGTAATCCGCTGGCTCTTTGTTGAGGCTCAACTGCATGTCGCGGCAGATCAGGCTCAGCTGACGGTGCGAGTCGCGCCATTCGCGCAGACGCAGGTAATTGAGGAAATTCTTGCGGCACCAGTTGCGCAGCGGACTCGCCGTCAGCGCCTGACGCTGCTCTTCAAAACCACGCCACAGATTGACCAGCCCGGCGAAGTCCGAGTCCACGTCTTTCCACTGAGCGTGCGCCTGATCCGCCGCTTGCTGACGCTCCGGCGGACGTTCGCGCGGGTCTTGAATCGACATGGCGCTGGCGACGATCAGCACTTCCTGAAGGCTGCCGAGTTTCGCCGCTTCCAGCAGCATGCGGCCCATGCGCGGATCCACCGGAAGGCGCGCCAACTGGCGGCCGAGCGGGGTCAGTTGGCTGTTGCGGTCCACCGCCGAGAGCTCTTGCAGCAGGTTGAAACCGTCACTGATGGCCTTGCCATCCGGCGGCTCGATAAACGGGAAATCAGTGATCTCGCCGAGGCGCAGATGCAGCATCTGCAGGATAACCGCCGCGAGGTTGGTCCGCAGGATTTCAGGGTCGGTAAATTCCGGGCGACCGATGAAGTCTTCTTCGCCATAGAGGCGGATGCAGATGCCCGGCTCGACCCGTCCGCACCGGCCTTTACGCTGGTTGGCGCTGGCCTGGGAAATGGCTTCGATGGGCAGGCGCTGGACCTTGGCGCGGTAGCTGTAACGGCTGATGCGCGCGGTGCCGCTGTCGATCACGTAACGAATGCCCGGCACCGTCAGCGAGGTTTCGGCGACGTTGGTCGCCAGCACCACGCGACGGCCTGGGTGCGACTGGAAAATTCGCTGCTGTTCGGCCGGCGACAGTCGTGCGTAGAGCGGCAGAATCTCGGTGTGCTTGAGCTGAGCCTTGCGCAGCATGTCCGCGGCGTCGCGAATTTCCCGTTCGCCGGGCAGGAACACCAGCACATCGCCGGGGCTCTTGCGCTCGCTGCGTTCGAACGCGGCGATTTCGTCGAGGGTGGCGAGAATCGCCTGATCCACCGTCAAGTCGTCCTCGACGCGGTTGCCCTCTTCGTCCTGCTCCAGGGTCAGCGGGCGATACCAGGTGTCTACCGGGAAGGTTCGGCCCGAAACCTCGACAATCGGCGCATCGTCGAAGTGCTTGGAGAAGCGCTCCAGATCGATGGTTGCCGACGTGATGATGACTTTAAGGTCCGGACGACGCGGCAGCAGGGTTTTCAGGTAACCGAGCAAGAAGTCGATGTTGAGGCTGCGTTCGTGGGCTTCGTCGACGATGATCGTGTCGTAGCGTTCGAGGTAGCGGTCGTTCTGGGTTTCCGCCAGCAGGATGCCGTCGGTCATCAACTTGATCAGGGTGTTGGAATCGCTCTGGTCCTCGAACCGCACTTGATAGCCGACCAGCGCGCCCAACGGCGTCGCCAGTTCCTCGGCAACGCGGCTGGCCACGCTGCGCGCAGCGATTCGACGCGGTTGGGTGTGGCCGATGAGGCCATGTTGGCCACGACCGATTTCCAGGCAGATCTTCGGCAGCTGGGTGGTTTTGCCCGAACCGGTTTCGCCGGCAATGATCAGCACCTGATGTTTGAGCAGCGCCTCTTTGATTTCATCGCGCTTGGCGGCGATCGGCAAACTGTCGTCGTAACGAATCACCGGCAGACTGGCACGCCGCGCCAACACCTGGTCACAGGACGCCTGCATGCGTGTCACCCACTGGGCCAGCTTGGCCTCGTCAGGTTTCTTGCGCAGCTCAAGCAACTGCCGCCGCAGCCGGTGGCGGTCGGCGAGCATGGCGTGATCGAGGTTTTTCAGCAGTTTGTCGATGGAAGGCGATTCGTCAGTCATCAGGTACGCAATAAGTGGTCTGGTGGCGCAGAGGGCGATTGTCGCAGATTTGCGTGCATGGCGACGAATGCAACCCGCTTTTGTGGCGAGGGAGCTTGCTCCCGTTGGGCTGCGAAGCGGCCCCAAAAGGGGACTGCTACGCAGTCCAACGGGAGCAAGCTCCCTCGCCACAGTGTTCACTCAGATGGATTATTCGTTATCGAGGCCCTTGCGCCGATACGGGAACACGTCGATCACCTTGCCGGCGCGAATGGATTCCTGAAGGCTTTTCCAGTAATCGGCGTTGTACAACTCGCCATGCAACTGGTCAAACAGCTTCCTTTGCCCGGAATCGGCAAACAAAAACGGCGGAAACTCCTCGGGGAAGACATCCAGTGGCCCGATCGAGTACCACGGCTCGGACGCCATCTCGTCTTCCGGTGTGCGCGGTTGCGGGATGTGACGGAAGTTGGCCTCCGTCAGGAAACAAATCTCGTCATAGTCATAAAACACCACGCGACCGTGCCGGGTGACGCCGAAGTTCTTCAACAGCATGTCGCCGGGAAAGATGTTCGCCGCCGCCAGTTGCTTGATCGCCAGACCGTAATCCTCCAGCGCCTCACGCACCTGCGCCTCGTTGGCGTTTTCCAGGTACAGGTTCAGCGGCGTCATGCGCCGTTCGGTCCAGCAGTGGCGGATCAGCACCGTGTCGTCTTCCACCGACACCGTGGACGCGGCCACTTCAAGCAGTTCTTCCAGGCACGCCGGGTCGAACTTGCTCAACGGGAAGCGAAAATCGGCGAATTCCTGGGTATCGGCCATGCGCCCGACGCGGTCGACGCTTTTCACCAAACGGTATTTTTCGATCACCGTGGCGCGGTCGACGTTTTTCGACGGCGAGAAACGGTCCTTGATGATTTTGAATACGGTGTTGAAACCCGGCAGCGTAAACACGCTCATCACCATGCCGCGCACACCGGGAGCCATGATGAACTGGTCGTCGGTACTGGCCAGGTGATTGATCAGCGCCCGGTAGAACTCGGACTTGCCGTGCTTGTAGAAACCAATCGAGGTGTACAGCTCGGCGATGTGTTTGCCCGGCAGGATCCGCCGCAGGAAACCGATGAACTCCGCCGGCACCGGCACATCCACCATGAAATACGAACGGGTGAACGAGAAGATGATCGACACGTCCGCTTCATCGGTGATCAGCGCATCGATCTGGATGCCGCGACCTTCGAGGTGCAGCAGCGGAATCGCCAGCGGCCATTGCTCGTCAGTGGTGTAGATGCGCCCCACCAGGTACGCGCCCTTGTTGCGATAGAGCACCGAGGAAAACAGTTCGACGCTCAACTCCGGATCCTTGCACACCCAATCCGGCAGGTTCTCACGCAGTTGGGCTTCGAGGCGGCACAGGTCGCCGGACAGATCGGCGTAATCCTCACTGAAGCTGTAATCGGCAAAAATGCTCGCGAGCATGCCGGACAACTGACCCTGAGGCTTGTAGGTTCGGGTTTGCGCAGCCCGGGCCCGGCGAAGGCTTGGTCGGGTGGTGTGGATGAACATGCAGCCGTCGCTGATCAGGTCATGGCTGAACAGCCCGCAGAAAATCGAGTTGTACCAAGTCTCGGACAGTTCATCGTCGAAGCGCAGGTCGATCAGGGTGATGTAAGCGCTTTTGACCAGCGGCCAGCAACTGACGTCCAGCGTGTCGGCGTCAAACGCGATGCGCAGCCGTTCCACCGTTTCGCTGACTTTCTCTTCGTACAGATTGATCCGCGCGGCCGAGGCGACCTGCGCCTCCTGCCACAGGGCCTGCTCGAAGCGGGCCCGGGCGCCGTCCGTGATCTGGCGGAAATGCTCGCGGTAATCGTCAAAGCCATCGATGATCATTCGGGCGATGTCGGCGGCTGGCCATTGCTGCGGCATGGTGAGACCTCTGCGGGAATTCGGGAGCCCTGAGCTTAGCCAGTGAACCGGGTGCAGGAGAAGCGTAATTTTCGGCTCGGGTTAAATGCTCGTTTTTCGGTTGCCATGGATAAGGCGCTCGGCAACACTCTCGTCCCCATCAAGGAAGGAGTGTTCCGTGAGCCCTGTCGATATTTTCCGTTTACTGTCGCTGGCAGCGATCTGGGGTGCGAGCTTTCTGTTCATGCGCATCATCGCCCCCGTGATTGGCACAATCCCCACGGCCTTTTTCCGTGTGTCGATTGCTGCCACCGGCTTGCTGGTGATCCTGGGGCTGATGCGCATCAGCTGGGATTTCAAAGGCAAACTGAAGACGGTGATGCTGCTTGGCGTGATCAACTCCGGGATTCCGGCGACCCTCTATTCGGTGGCCGCCCAAGTTTTGCCGGCCGGCTATTCGGCGATTTTCAACGCCACCACGCCATTGATGGGCGTGTTGATCGGCGGCCTGTTTTTCCATGAAAGACTGACCGCTGCCAAGCTTGGCGGGGTGTTCCTTGGGCTGCTTGGCGTGGGTGTCCTGACCCGTGCCGGTCCGGTGGCGTTCGACATGGAGTTGCTGATGGGCGCCGTCGCCTGCCTGCTCGCCACCACCTGTTATGGCTTTGCCGGATTCCTGGCCCGCCGCTGGCTCGATCACGCGGGCGGTCTGGACAGCCGTCTATCGGCGCTGGGCAGCATGCTCGGGGCAACGCTGTTTTTACTACCGTTGTTCGGCTACAGCGTGATCAGCCAGCCGCCGGCAAGCTGGGGTGGCTGGAATGTCTGGTTGTCGTTGCTGGGGTTGGGGCTGGTGTGTACGGCGCTGGCGTACATCATTTACTTCCGTTTGCTCAGCTCGATCGGGCCGGTGAGGTCGATGACCACGACCTTCCTGATCCCGCCGTTCGGGGTGTTGTGGGGGGCGCTGTTGCTGGATGAGCCGTTGTCGATGGCGCATATCTATGGCGGGGTGTTGATTGCGGCGGCGTTGTGGCTGGTGTTGAAGCCTTCGGTGAAGGCTGCAGCGGTGGCTGCCAAGTAATTTGTAGAGGCTGATGCCGTCATCGCGAGCAGGCTCGCTCCCACAGGTAATTTCAGTGTTCACAAATATTGTGTTCACAGGAGATCCAATGTGGGAGCGAGCCTGCTCGCGATGGCGCCAGCCCAGGCACTACAAAGCTGACTGACTCACCTCCCCATCCACCAACCGCCGAATCCCCAGCGGATTGGCGTTCTGCAACGCCTCGGGCAGCAATGCATCCAGATAATTCTGGAAGCACACTGGCCGCAGAAACCGGTCAATCGCCAACGTCCCGACCGACGTCCCGCGCGAATCCGACGTCGCCGGATACGGCCCGCCATGCACCATCGCCTCACACACCTCGACCCCGGTCGGGTAGCCATTGAGCAAGATCCGCCCAACCTTTTCCTGCAGCAACTCCGCCAGCCAACGGTACTCCAGCAACTCCTCGGCCTCGCCAATCAGCGTCGCCGTCAATTGCCCGCGCAGGCCGTGCAACGCCGCTGCCAGCTGCGCCTGGTCCTCAACCTCGATGACGATGGTGGTCGGGCCAAAGACTTCTTCCTGAAGCAACTCATCGCCCTTGAGCAGCAGGCTGACGTCAGCCTTGAACACTTGCGGTTGCGCCTGATTGCCCTGTTGCGGTTTGCCCGCCAGGTGCGTCAGCCCCGGATGCTCGTGCAGTTCTCCAATACCCCGGCTGTAACTGACCAGCGCGCCGGCATTGAGCATGGTTTGCGCCGGTTGCTGGTTCATGCTGGCGCAGAACGTTTCCAAAAACAGGCTGAACTGCGGCGAGCGCACACCGATGACCAGGCCCGGATTGGTGCAGAACTGCCCGCACCCCAACGTCACCGAACCGGCCAGTTGCGCGGCGATTTGCTCGCCGCGCACCTTGAGCGCTTCGGGCAGCAGGAACACCGGGTTGATGCTCGACATCTCGGCAAACACCGGGATCGGCTGCGGCCGCGTCGCGGCCATGTGGCTCAGGGCATTACCGCCCTTGAGCGAACCGGTGAAGCCCACGGCCTGAATCGCCGGGTGCTTGACCAGCCATTCACCGACACCCGCGCCATAAATCATGTTGAATACGCCGGCCGGCATTTCGGTGCGTTCGGCGGCGCGGATGATTGCGTCCGCGACCCACGCGGCCGTCGCCATGTGCCCGCTGTGTGCCTTGAACACCACCGGGCATCCGGCGGCCAGCGCCGAAGCGGTATCGCCACCGGCGGTTGAAAACGCCAAGGGAAAGTTACTGGCACCGAACACGGCGACCGGCCCTAACGCGATGCGGTACTGGCGCAGGTCCGGACGTGGCAAGGGCTGGTGATCCGGCAGCGCCCGATCGATGCGCGCTCCATAGAAATCGCCGCGCCGCAGGACCTTGGCGAACAAGCGCATCTGCCCGCTGGTGCGTCCGCGCTCACCCTGGATGCGCCCGGCCGGCAATGCGGTTTCGCGGCACACGGTGGCGACGAAGTCATCGCCCAAGGCATCGATTTCATCGGCGATGGCGTCGAGGAACTGCGCACGTTTTTCCGCGCTGAGGTTGCGGTAGGCCGGGTAGGCAGCGGCCGCAGCATTGGCTGCCGCGTCCACTTCCGCTTCAGTGGCCTGGAAAAAACTGCCCGGCAGCGCTTCGCCCGTCGTGGCATCGAGGCTTTGCAGCTGCTGCGTACTGTTGCCGCTGCGCTGGCCGCCGATGTAGTTGTGTCCGAGTATCGTGGTCATTTCGGATTCCTTGATCAATTTCAGACCTGTAGGAGCCGGCTTGCTGGCGATGGCGATTTGGCGCGCGAGGTTAATGTTGATTGTGCGATCGCTATTGCCAGCAAGCCGGCTCCTACAGGGGGGTCAGAGTGTGCGCACCTGACCGATGGCCAACGGCTGGGCGCTTTCGCCGATACCGTTTTCCAGTGGCGCGCCGAACTCATCGAGGCGGATCTGGAAGCGATCCCCCGGCTGGGTTTTCACTCCGTCGGCAAACGACAGCGTGGCCGTGCCGAAGTAATGCACGTGCACGTCGCCGGGGCGCAGAAACTGCGCGTACTTGAAGTGGTGAAATTCGAGGTTGGCGAGGCTGTGGCACATGTTGTCTTCGCCGCTGAGAAACTCTTTTTCCCAAAGCGTTTCACCATTGCGAATGATGCGGCTGGTGCCGGCCAGATGCTTGGGTAACTCACCGACGCGCAGCTCCGGACCGTAGGCGCAGAAGCGCAGTTTCGAATGGGCAAGATAGAGGTAATTGCGCCGCTCCATCACATGGTCGGAGAACTCGTTGCCCAAGGCGTAACCGACGCGGTACGGCTGGCCGTCGTCGCCGATCACGTAAAGGCCGGTCAGCTCCGGCTCTTCGCCAGCGTCTTCGGCAAAGGGCGGCACCGGGAAGTCGGCGCCGGGGCGCACGACGATGCTGCCGTCCCCCTTGTAGAACCATTCCGGTTGCGCGCCGACCTGTCCGGCCGCCGGTTTGCCACCCTCAAGACCCCATTTGAAAATGCGCATGGTGTCGGTCATGCCGGCTTCGACCGCACCGTCCTGCTGGTGCATTTTGTCCCGCGCCGAGGCGCTGCCCAAATGGGTCAGACCGGTGCCGCTGATCAGGCAATGCGCGGGGTCTTCGTGGTCCAGTGGCGGCAGGATTTTGCCCCGCTGCAACAGCTGGGCGTAATCCGGGCCTGGCTCGGTGCCGCGTAAAGCGACCTCTTCTTGCAGACTGCGTTGGGCTTGGATCGCTGCGAGTGCCAGCTCACGGGTGCTGCGGGTGCCTTTCAGCACCTGGACCTGCGAGCCTTCGACGAGGCCGACCTGGCGTTCACCGGCAGTGTTTTCAAATTGAATCAGGCGCATGACGGCCTCCAGAAAGTCAGGGATTGGGGTCACTCGATGATGTTGAAGTCGCTCAAGTATTCATCGGAGATTTCCAGGCCCAGGCCCGGCTTGTCATCGTCGAGCTGGATGTAGCCGTTGACCGGTTGCGGCTCGCCCTTGAACACGTAGTAGAAGAGTTCGTTGCCGACCTCGACGTCGAACACCGGGAAAAACTCGGCCATCGGCGAGGCGGTGGTGGACATCGTCAGGTGGTAGTTGTGCATTTGCCCGGCGTGCGGGATCACCGGCACCGACCAGGCTTCGGCCATGGCGTTGATTTTGCGCGCGGCGGTGATGCCGCCGACACGGTTGGTGTCGTACTGGATCACGTCGACGGCGCGGCGTTCCAGCAGGTCTTTGAAGCCGTAGGACGTGAACTCATGCTCGCCGCCGGAGATCGGCATGATCCCCATTTTTTTCAGTTCGATGTAGCCCTCGATGTCGTCGGCGATGACCGGTTCTTCGAGCCAGCGTGGTTCGAACTCGGCGAGTTTGGGCAACATGCGGCGGGCATATTCCAGGGTCCAGCCCATGTAGCATTCGAGCATGATGTCGATGTCCGGGCCGGCCAGGTTACGCAGCGCACGCACTTGTTCGATGTTTTTGCGCATGCCCGCCGGGCCGTCTTTCGGGCCATAGCCGAAGCGCATTTTCAGCGCGGTGAACCCCTGATTCAGGTAGCCCTGGGCTTCTTCGAGGAACAGGTCGAGGTTGTCGTTGGCGTAGAGTTTGGAGGCGTAGGTCCAGATCTTTTCCTTGGTACGGCCGCCGAGCAGTTTGAACACCGGTTTGTTCACGGCTTTGCCCATGATGTCCCAGATGGCGATGTCGATCGCCGAGATCGCCGCCATGCCGATGCCTTTGCGGCCCCAGGCGTGGCTCTGGCGGTACATTTTCTGCCAGATGTATTCGTTGTCGAACGGGTCTTCGCCAAGCGCAATCGGCGCCAGGTAGGTGTCGATGATCTCCTTGGCCACACGTGGCGCCAGGGCGCAGTTACCGATGCCGACGAGACCGGTGTCGGTCTCGACTTCCACCACCAGCCAGCCGTGGAACCGGAACGAGCCCATGGCATCGCCGCGCTCGAACAGGATGTCACTGGCGTTGGTGCAGAAGTGTGCTTGAGGGGGAACGACTTTGCCTTTCCACTCGAAAACGCGGGTACGGATGGCTTTGATTTTCATGAATACAGTTCCTTGCGCTGCCGGCTTTTTGTAGTTGTTGAGTCGCTGCGCAGAGCCCCCCGGGTGGCGGGTTCCGGCATTCGATGGAGCGACTTTAGCCAGCGCTCGGGGGGTGCGGATAATCACTTATGCGTATCCGGCGATAACCTGGGGTAATAGGAAAAAGCGGATATTGGTTAGATCGGGTTATCAGCCACTCCACAAAACTGTAGGAGCCGGCTTGCTGGCGATTGCAGTTCGTCAGACACGTTTAAGGTGTCTGCCAAACCGCGATCGCCAGCAAGCCGGCTCCTACAAAGGTATTGCGGTGTCAGTAGTTGTTGGTGCCCATCCGGCAAGCAATCTCAAATGCCTGGCGAATCGCCCCGACGTTCGCCTTGCCCTGCCCGGCAATGTCGAATGCGGTGCCGTGGGCCGGGGTGGTGATGGGGATCGGCAAGCCGCCCTGAACTGTCACGCCACGGGAGAAGCCCATCAACTTGATCGCGATCTGTCCCTGGTCGTGATACATCGTCACCACCGCGTCAAAGGCACTGGCATCGCCCTGAACCTTGAGGAAGATCGTGTCGGCGGGGTACGGCCCTTCAGCCGCAATCCCCAGCGCCTGGGCCGAACGCACGGCCGGGCCAATGATGTCCAGTTCTTCGCGACCGAACGAGCCGTTGTCGCCGTTGTGCGGGTTCAAGCCACACACGCCGATGCGCGGTTTTTCCAGACCGTTGCGCTTGAGCGCGGTGTCGATCAGCTGGATCGCTTCCATTACCCGCGTCTGACTGAGCATGCCCGGTACTTCGGCCAGCGCCACATGAGAGGTCACGCGCGAGGTCCAGAGGTTGTCGAGCACGTTGAATTCGCAGAACGGCCCGTGGAAATCCAGCAACTCGGCGAACCAGTGCAGCTCATCGCTGTGAGCCATGCCGGCCATGTGCAGCGAGGTCTTGTTCAACGGCCCGAACAGCACCGCGTCGGTAGTCCCGGCCTCGGTCAGGCGCAGGGCTTGTTCCAGGGTATCGAGGCTGTAGCGACCGCCGATGACACTGGCTTCACTGCGCGGAAACTCACCGACGGTGTCGCCGCGAAAGTCGTAGAACAGCGGCGTGTCATCAGCAAACTCCAGTTGATCCAGCGACTCGACGCGACGGTAAGGAAATTCCGTCCCGGCGATGCGCATGCCACGGTGCATTTCGGCCTCGTCGGCGATCAGGATCACATTGGCCTGGCTGCGCACTTGAGACTCTGCGAGCAGGCGTGCGATCAGTTCCGGGCCGATGCCCGCCGGGTCACCCAGCACCATCGCGATGGTTGTCTTGGTCATGCTTCTCTCCTCAAGGGTTCAGGCCATTGACGGTCAATGGCGCAAGGCTCGCAGCGATAAACCCGCTGCGCGTTGCTGTAGAACAGTCGCTCCTGATCGGCGCTCGGCAGATCAGCAACGATGGATTTAAAACCGCTGTAGATGTCGTCGAACGAGCCGCACAGGCTGTCCACCGGAAAGTTGCTGGCGAACATCGCCCGGTCAGTGCCGAACATGGCGATCACTTCGCGCACGATCCAGGCGTTGTCCTTGGCGCGCCATGCCTGGCCCTTCTGGCCAAGACCGGAAATCTTCACCTGCACGTTCGGCCACTCGGCCAGTCGCGCCATCGCCAAGCGCCAACCCGCCAGGCCTTCGGCACTGCGGTCATTGGGCAACCCGGCGTGGTTGAGAATCAGCGTGGTACCGGGAAAATCCCGGGCCAGCCGTTCGGCCTCGTGCAGGTTCCACCACGGAGTCTGCAAGTCGAAATGCAACCCCAGCCCTTCAAGTGCAGCAAAACTGCGCCGCCAGTGTTCGTCGCTCATCAGGCTGCGCACATGGCCCACCTGCGCAGGTGAAACCGGTCCGCCAGGTTTGTGGCGCACGCTGCGCACGCACTTGAAACTGGCCTGTTCGGTCAGTACCACAATCGCGTCCGGGTGATCGAGCCAGGCCTGCGCCACGACCGCATTGGGTACGCCGTAACGGGCGGTCAGACTTTCGATGAACACGGTTTCTCCAATCGGGTCTTGCGGGTCCCATTCGGTCTCGACGTACACCGTTTGCACCACGCGGTGCGGGCCGGCGTCTGCGAAATAGTCCTCAGGAAAATAGCGCCGCTTGATCGCGCTGTAATCGCCGTAGCGAAACGCAATGTTGGCTTCGGGCGCCAGCCACGGATGGTCATTGATCGACGGGTCCCAGAAGTGATGATGGGCGTCGATGATCGGGCCGTTCCATGCTCTGTCAGATAAGTGATCACCCATGGCGTACCTCGATTTATTATTTTTGTGAATGCCATGCGCTGCCTGTTTGCCGCGCTGATGAGCACTATCGAAGGCCCAGTGATAACCGTCTAATCAATGATTGAGATACGGCGATAGCCTCGGGTTATGGCAAGCCCTGTTTTTAAGGTGCTTTCACGGTACGCCGCCTAAACCGACTTTCCGCTCAAAAGGCTCTGGTGCAAAGCCTTCAGCGACAATCACTGATTTGTCCGTCCCGACCTATAACCCCAGGCTATCGGTGTATGTTTTGTTTTGACTAGACGCCGGGGCGGACCCTTCCCACACTCAGGCCAGGCTTGCAGCTTTTGAGCACCGACAAGTCATTCATAACAATTACAAAAAACGAGGCCTTCCATGCGAAATGCATTCGTCCGTCGCACATCCCGTCTGGTTCTTGGCTGTACGCTGATCGCCGCCGGCGCCCTCCCCACGCTTGCCAACGCCGCCTGGCAGCCAGACAAGAACGTCGAAATCGTCGTCGCCGGAGGCCCCGGTGGCGGCACTGACCAACTCGGTCGGCTGATCCAGTCGATCATCACCACGCACAAGTTCCTCGACGTGAATACCATCGTCCTCAACAAGGGCGGCGGTAATGGCGCCGAAGCCTTCCTCGACTTGAAGATGAACAAGGGCGATCCGGAAAAACTGGTGATCGGCACCAATAACATCTACCTGTTGCCGCTGGTATCCAAGCTCGGCTATCAATGGCAGGAACTGACCCCTGTCGCCGCCGTCGCCGAAGACGACTTCATTCTCTGGAGCTACAAGGATGCGCCGTGGAAAGACGCCAAAGGCTTCTACGAAGCCGCCAAGGCTGATCCGTCGAAACTGCGCATGGGCGGCAGCCAGTCCAAGGATGTCGACCAGACCCTGACCCTGCTGCTCAACCAGACCAACAACAGCAAACTGGTGTACATCCCGTTCAAGAGCGGCAGCGAAGCCGCGACCCAACTGGCCGGCAAACACATCGCCGCCAACGTCAACAACCCCAGCGAAAGCATCAGCCAATGGCGCGGTGACCAGGTCGAGCCGCTCTGCGTGTTCAGTAAAGAGCGCATGAGCTATACCGATAAGGTCGCGGGTGACAAATCCTGGGCCGACGTGCCGACTTGCCACGAACAGGGCCTGGGCATCGATCAGTACCGCTTCCCGCGCACCGTGTTCATGCCCGGCGAAGTCACCGCCGAACAGCGCGCGTTCTATGTCGAGCTGATGCGCAAAGTCACCGAGACCCCGGAGTTCAAGGCCTACGTCAAGCAGAACGCGTTGGTACCCACCTTCCTCGAAGGCGAGCCGCTGACCGCCTACATTGAGAAAGACACCGCCCGCGTCACGCCGGTGTTCAAAGAAGCCGGCTGGCTGAAAAACTGAGTTGTCCACGGCCGTCCGCGAGCGCACGGCCGTCACCTCTGGAGGTGCTTTCATGTCCCATTCTTCGGATTCACCGGCGCTGGTCGATACCCGCTGGGTCGAACTCGGCCTGACACTCTTCACCACGCTGATCGGCGCGGTGGTGATGTTCGGCAGTCTCGAACAAGGTATCGGCTGGGGCGATTCCGGCCCCGAGCCGGGTTACTTCCCCTTCTACATCGGCCTGCTGTTGAGCGCCGCGAGCGTGGGCAACGGCGTGTTGACCGTGGTGCGCTGGCAAGCCCTGAGCATTGCATTTGTCAGCCGCAGTGCATTCAAACAAGTGCTGTCGGTGTTCATCCCGATTGCGCTGTTCGTTGGCGCCATGCCGTTCACCGGCATCTACGTGGCCTCGGCCTGTTTCATCGCCTGGTTCATGTGGCGTGACACAGTACGCGTCAAACCCTATGGCAAGTTGATGATCGCCACCGTGTCCCTCGGTGCAGTGCTCGCCAGCTACCTGATTTTCGCGCTGTGGTTCAAGGTCCCGCTGGATGCCGGCCCGATGGGCGACTGGATTAGCCTGGCCGGGAGAAGTTTCAAATGAGCGAATTCGATTCCCTGCTGCAAGGCATGAACCTGATCCTGACCCCGGGTCATATCGGTCTGATGGTGATCGGCGTGCTGCTGGGCATTCTGGTCGGCGTATTGCCCGGCCTCGGCGCCCCCAATGGCGTGGCGCTGCTTTTGCCGCTGACGTTCACCATGTCGCCGGTGTCGGCGATCATTCTGCTGTCGTGCATGTATTGGGGCGCGCTGTTCGGCGGCTCGATCACCTCGATTCTGTTCAATATCCCCGGCGAGCCCTCATCGGTGGCGACCACGTTCGACGGCTACCCGATGGCCCGGGAAGGTCGCGCCGCCGAAGCCCTGACCGCCGCGTTCAGTTCGGCGCTGATCGGCGCCCTGGCCGGGGTGTTGTTGCTGACGTTCCTGTCGACCAAGATCGCCGCGTTCGCCATGTCGTTCAGTTCACCGGAGTTCTTCGCGGTGTACCTGTTGGCGTTCTGCACCTTCATCGGCATGAGCAAGAACCCGCCGCTGAAAACCGTAGTGGCAATGATGATCGGCTTCGCCATGGCGGCCGTGGGCATGGACACCGTGTCCGGCAACCTGCGCCTGACTTTCGACCAGCCAACCCTGATGACCGGTATCAGTTTCGAAGTGGCGGTGATCGGTCTGTTCGGCATCGGCGAGATCCTTTGCACCGTCGAAGAAGGCCTGGTATTTCGCGGCGAGCATGCGCGCATCACACCGATGATCATCCTGCGCACCTGGGCCAAGTTGCCGCGTTACTGGTGGACGATTGTGCGCAGCACGCTGGTCGGTTGCTGGATGGGCATCACGCCGGGCGGCCCGACCGCTGCCTCGTTCATGAGCTACAGCCTGGCGCGGCGCTTCTCGAAGAACCGCGACAACTTCGGCAAGGGCGAACTCGAAGGCGTGATCGCCCCGGAAACTGCCGACCACGCCGCCGGCACCAGTGCGCTGTTGCCGATGCTGACCCTTGGCATTCCCGGTTCGGCCACCGCAGCGGTAATGCTCGGCGGCTTGATGATCTGGGGCCTGCATCCTGGGCCGACGTTGTTCGTCGAGCAGCATGATTTCGTCTGGGGCCTGATCGCCAGCATGTACCTCGGTAACGTGGTGAGCCTGATTGTGGTGTTGGCCACTGTGCCGCTGTTCGCTTCGATCCTGCGCATTCCGTTCTCGATCATTGCGCCGATCATCATCATGGTCTGCGCCATCGGTGCCTACTCGGTACACAACTCGTTCTTCGACGTGGTGTTGATGCTCGGGTTCGGCGCGCTGGGTTATCTGTTCAAGAAACTCGGTTACCCGATCGCGCCGCTGGTGTTGGCGGCGGTGCTGGGCGACAAGGCGGAAGATGCGTTCCGTCAGTCGATGTTGTTTTCCGATGGGCACTTGGGGATCTTCTGGTCGAACCCGTTGGTGGGCTGCCTGACCACGGCGGCGCTGCTGATGCTGTTCTGGCCGTTGATTTCCAAGGTGTTGGGAACCCTGACCGGTCTGCGCAAACCCCAGGTCGCCAAGCCTAAATCGGTGCTGTGACACAGCAATGCTGGCAACGCCTGACATTTGTTGTCAGGCTTGCCGCAGTCCTTTTTGCGAGCACGGCCACATGACCCGAATTCCTGCTGCCAATGTGATCCACAGTCGACTGCGTCTGCGCCAACTGCGGCTGATGCTGGCATTACAGGAATTCGGCTCGTTGCGCCGCGCCGCCGACCACATCGGCATGACCCAACCGGCGGCCACCAAAATGCTGCACGAAGCCGAGGACTTGCTCGGCGTCGAGCTCTTCGAACGCCTGCCTCGGGGCATGCGCTCTACCCCGTTCGGGGAAACCGTCATCTACTACGCGCGCATGGTGTTTGCCGAACTCAGCGGTATGCGTGAAGAGCTGGTCGCACTCGAATCCGGCAACCTTGGCCGGGTCGCGGTTGGTGCAATTCCGGCGCTGGCTTCGGGGCTGTTGACCCGCACCATCGCAACCTTGAAACAGAGCCATCCGCGGTTGTCGATGAGCATTCAGGTCGACACCAGCGACGTGCTGGTGCAGGCCTTGTTGCAGGATCAACTGGATATTGTATTGGGCCGGATTCCGGCGGGCGCGCGGGCCGAGGAGTTGCTGTTCGACAGCCTCGGCGAAGAAGCCTTGTGCGTCATAGCCGGTGCGCAGAACCCGTTGGCGCAGGAGAAAAACCTGAGCTGGGCAGAGTTGCAGAACATGACCTGGGTGCTGCAACAGCAACCGAGCCCGATGCGCGCGATCATCAATCAGGTGTTCCACAACGCACGGGTCGACATCCCCAGCAGCATCGTTGAAACCACCTCGATCATGACCTTGCTGTCATTGATCCAGCAGACCGACATGCTCGGCGTGACGCCGGTGTCGGTGGTGGAAGATTATCCGGGCCGTGATTTGCTGGCGGTGTTGCCGATCAAGTTCGAGGCACGGCTGCCGCCGTATGGGCTGATCACCCGGCGCCATCGCATTCAATCGTCGGCGATGCAGGCGTTCATGAATTCGGTGCGGGCCGAGCATGCGTTGAGCAAATAACAGGTTTTTTTGGTTGGGGTACATATCCGTTTTTTGGGTAACGGCGGCTTTTGGTTCCGCCCTTACGGCGGGGCAGGTCAAGATCTAAAGCCAAAGCAAGGCGGCCTGATAGCCGACCTGTCCGTCCCGGTCATCGGCGGTGAACACCCATGTCATGCCCGCCAAAAATCCCCTGTGGGAGCTAGCCTGCTAGCGATGGACATTAACGATAACGCGTGCGGTCTGAATGAACGCGGTGTCTGGACGTCCATCGCTAGCAGGCTAGCTCCCACAGGAGGAATGCATGCATCCGAAGAACCAGGTCGGCCCGAAGGCCGCCTCGCGTTGCTGTGGCGGTAGTCGCCCCCTCGAGAGGCCGAGTGGAGGTTCTGCGCAGTGGGCACCGCGGCAGGGATGCCGCGGTAGCCGCCCCCGGCCATGGATGGCCGATGGCGGCGGGCCCACGGAGCAGGACCGGAGCGAGGGCATGGCGAGCCTAAGCGAGCCACCGAACGTCAGGGGCAAGAGCGCTTGGTTACTTGGCGCTTCTCCAAGTGACCCGCCGTAAGGGCGGAACCAAAAGCCGCCGTTACCAAAACAACGGATATGCCCCCGACCCGTTCCTACCCTGCCTTACGAAACACGAACACCAGACCGATGATGATCAGCAGCATGCCGAGCATGCTCAATGCCGCCAGCCGATTACCAAAAATCAGGTAGTCCATCACCGCTGTCACCGCCGGCACCAGGTAAAACAGACTGGTGACATTCACCAGATTGCCCCGGGCGATCAAGCGGTATAACAACAAGGTTGCCAGCACCGACACCACCAACCCCATCCACAACACCGGCACGATGAAACCGCTGCTGTGTTCGAAATGAAACGGCTGGAACGGTACGAAGATCCCGCAAAGCAACAGGCCCGCCAGGTACTGCACCGGCAGTGTACCGAGGGGATTGTCGGTGATGCGTTTCTGCATGATCGAACCGAACGTCATGCTTGCCAGCGCCAGCAAACCAAAGAGCATGCCCGCCAGTGACATGCCGGCCAGACCGATGCCTTGGTAAACCACCATGATCAACCCGGCCAGGCCCAGCGCCAGGCCGAACATCCGGCTGGCTGAGCGCTGCCGCTCCATAATCACCACCGTGAGAATCGGCTGCACGCCCATGATCGTCGCCATCACGCCCGGGGTGACTTTCAGGTCCAGGGCCAGCAGATAAAAAATCTGATAAGCCCCCAGCAACACCACGCCCGTGGCCATCGCATACAGCATCGGCTTGCCGCCCTTGGGCAGTTTCAGCTTGAGCAACGGCACCAGCAGCATCAATCCGCACAAGGCGATGGCAAAGCGAATCAGCAGAAAGGCAAAGGGTGAGGCGTGGGCCAGGCCCCATTTGGAGAAGATCGCCCCGCTGCTCCACAGCAGAACGAACAGGCTCGTGGACGCCGCCGCGAGCGCGGATTTTTTCGAAAGGAAAAACATGAATACCACCTGTAGTCAGGCAAAAAAAGCCAAGTCAGCCGAAGCTGAAATTCAGTAGTTTTTCAGGCGAAAACTTTTTAGACGGGCATGGGAACAGCAGAAAAAAGCTGGTCAGCCCGAGAAGCCAACGCCCGGCGGTGATACGACTGCACACACCGGCGTGCTACTGACAGGTGGGGGGTAATGACTGATCCGCGCAGGCTGCTGAATCCCGCACGGCACGACGCCAGCGTTGACCGCTGAATCGACTACCGCGTTGACGAGGGAAGCAGGCATGGGCTGATCTTTTTTGATGGGTTTAACGGTGGGGTAAGAGAATCACCGAGCGCCGACTATAACCAGTGGCTGACATGGATTGCAATGACTTGGACAAAGGGCCAATAACGACAACGCCCTTCGCACAATCTACCTTTAGCGGCAAAAAAACCGCTCAAAGGAGCGGTCTTTTATTACCAATATTCACCCAAACAACCAATACCCCAACAACGTCAACACCACCACCGCCAGCACCGGCCGCAGCACGCGGTATGCCTTGGGATTACGACGCTTCCAGCGCTTGACCACACCGCTGACCTTGTCGCTGGAGCTCTTGCTCCAGGCATAAGCCTGGTTAATTCCGCCAACCCGTTCATCTTCAAGGTTCTGAGGCGCGGTAGCGCGACCGAGTACGCCGCTGATCCAGCGGTTGATACGGGTCATGACGCGGTTGCTCATCGGTCGTTCGATGTCGCAAAACAGAATGACCCGGGTTTTCTCGGTTTCGTTCTTGACCCAATGCACGTAGGTCTCATCGAACATCACATCCTCGCCATCGCGCCAGGCGTAAACCTGACCGTCGACGAAGATCCGGCAACCATCGGAGTTCGGCGTCGACAGCCCCAAGTGATAGCGCAGGGAACCGGCAAAGGGGTCGCGGTGCGGATTGAGGTGACTTCCGCCCGGCAGCAACGCGAACATTGCGCCCTTGATGTTGGGAATGCTGCTGACCAAGGCCACTGTTTTCGGGCACAAGGTTTCGGCTGATGGCAGGGGTTTGTCGTACCACTTGAGGTAAAACCGCTTCCAGCCTTTCTTGAAGAACGAACCGAAACCGGCATCGTTGTTCTTTTCGGCGGCGCAGATGTAACCCTCGTCGAACAGGTGCATGGCTTCGTCGCGGATGATTTCCCAGTTGTCCTTGAGCACATCCAGTTCCGGGAATTTGCTGCGGTCCAGATAGGGTTTGGACGGCACGCCGGAGAACAGGTACATCAAGGCGTTGTAAGGTGCGAACAGGGCCGAGTGGTTGACGAACTGCCGCAGAACCGGCAATCGCGCCTTGCCGCGCAAATGCACATAGAGGGTGCTGCCCAGGAATAGCAGCAACACTGACGCTTTCGCGGCAAAGGAAAAGGTCATCTACAGCTCCTTGAGATTAGGCTCTTCGCACAACGCCATTTACCCGACGTGGCAGCCGGCCATCATAAACATTACCGGCCTCGGGGAAAACCCGCATAACTCGACATTCAGTATTAAGGTTTGTGCAATAAAGCACTTACTAACATAAGGTTCCTGAACGGGGGCTGACGTGAATCAGCCCTCTCACAACAAGATCAAAAAGTCGCAGGCTGCTCCTACTGCTGATTTTCCGCCTCGGTAAACAGATCGCTGAACAGCATGCTCGACAGGTAGCGCTCACCGGAATCCGGCAGGATCACCACGATGGTCTTGCCCTGCATTTCCGGCGTTTCGGCCAGACGCACCGCCACCGCCATCGCGGCGCCACAGGAAATACCGCACAAAATCCCTTCTTCCTGCATCAGGCGCAAGGCCATAGCCTTGGATTCGTCGTCGCTGACCAACTCAACCCGATCGACCATCGACAAGTCCAGATTCTTCGGGACAAAACCGGCACCGATCCCCTGGATTTTGTGCGGGCTAGGCTTGATCTCTTCACCGGCAATCGCCTGGGTGATCACGGGTGACACCACCGGTTCCACTGCTATCGAGATAATCGGTTTGCCCTGGGTATTCTTGATATACCGCGAAACGCCGGTAATGGTTCCGCCGGTTCCTACACCCGCCACCAGCACATCGACCGCGCCGTCGGTATCGTTCCAGATTTCCGGGCCGGTGGTTTTTTCGTGGATGGCCGGGTTGGCCGGGTTGTCGAACTGCGACGGCATGAAGTACTTGGCCGGGTCGCTGGCAAGAATCTCGGCCGCTTTCTCGATCGCGCCCTTCATGCCCTTGGCCGGTTCGGTCAGCACCAGTTCGGCGCCCAGTGCCTTGAGGACCTTGCGTCGCTCAATGCTCATCGACGCCGGCATGGTCAGCATCAATTTGTAACCACGGGCCGCGGCAACAAACGCCAGGCCAATGCCGGTATTACCCGACGTCGGTTCGATGATGGTCATGCCAGGCTTGAGTTTGCCGGAGCTTTCTGCGTCCCAGATCATGCTCGCGCCGATCCGGCACTTGACCGAATAACCCGGGTTGCGCCCTTCGATCTTGGCCAGGATGGTCACACCGCGCGGGGCAATCCGGTTGATCTGCACCAACGGCGTATTGCCAATGGAATGGGCGTTGTCAGCGTAAATACGGCTCATGGCTGGGTCCTTGTACAGCGTTGAATAAGCTCCCAAAGGTATGCCTGTTGCCGGTGGTCGTCCAGTCAGGTCGAACGTCCGGCGACCGCCGCAGTCAATCGCTTTACATCGCCAGAGATTTGCCGTCATGAAACGTCGATACAGTTGGCCCCTGTGGACCCTCGCCGGCCTCGTTGTGCTGCTGATTGCCCTGCACATCGCCCTGCCGTACCTGGTGCGCGACTACTTGAACGACAAGCTGGCGGACATGGGCGATTACCGGGGTCAGGTGACCGACGTGGACCTGGCCCTGTGGCGCGGCGCCTATAAAATCAACGGACTGAAGATCGTCAAGGTCGACGGCAAGGTCCCGGTGCCTTTCGTCAATGCGCCGCTGATCGACCTTTCTGTCAGTTGGCACTCACTCTGGTCCGACCGCGCTGTAGTGGCCGAGGTGCAGTTCTTCAACCCCGAGGTGAACTTCGTCGACGGTGGCGCCAACAAAAAAAACTCCCAGACCGGTCAAGGCACCGACTGGCGCGCACAGCTGAGCAAACTGGCGCCGTTCACCTTTAACGAAATACGCATCTACGACGGCAAGATCACCTTTCGAAACTTCAATTCCAAGCCCCCCGTCAACATGAACGCCACCCAGGTCAACGCCAGTCTTTTCAACCTGACCAACGTGGTCGATACCGAAGGCAAGCGCGACGCCCGCTTTGAAGGCAAGGCGCTGTTGCTGGGCCACGCGCCACTGGAAACAACGGCAACCTTCGACCCGTTAAGCAACTTTGAAGATTTCGAGTTCCGTCTGCGGGCCAGGGACATTGAACTCAAACGCATGAACGACTTTGCTTCCGCCTACGGCAAGTTCGACTTCAACGCCGGTCACGGCGATGTGGTGATTGAAGCGCAAGCCAAAAAGGCCAAACTGACCGGCTACATCAAACCACTGTTGAAAGACGTCGACGTGTTCAACTGGCAGCAGGATGTGGAAAACAAGGACAAAGGGCTTTTCCGTTCCATCTGGGAAGCCATTGTCGGGGGCTCCGAAACCGTGCTGAAAAACCAGGGCAAGAACCAGTTTGCCACTCGGGTTGAACTGAGCGGCAATGTGCATCGGCAAGATATCAGCGCGTTCCAGGCGTTTTTGCAGATTTTACGCAATGGCTTTGTTCAGGCGTTCAATGCCCGGTATGAGCGGCCGAAGCCGGAGGCTGATTAGGGTTTGCGCGTAACGGTGTAGCGCCCGGTTTCTTCGGCTGCCCGCATCGGGCTCGCTTGCTGCTGCAGGAAGTCCCACCCCAGACAGGCCAGCGCCAATGATCGGGGTACCGCTTCACGCCCACTGCTATAGCGCGTGATGCTGCGGGCGCTAACCCCCAACGCTTCAGCCGCCTGATTGAGCGGCAACCCGGTACGGGCGCGCCAATCAATAAAGATCCGGGTGTTTTCGTCCGATGCGTTTTGCGCGAGCGCATCCAGATACAGGGTATCGGCGCCAATCTGGATGTCCTGCTCCGGCCACTCGACACTCCAGCCATCATCACCCGACATTGCACTTTCAAATGCGCCAGCCTCCAGCAATGGCTGCAATCCTGGATAGGCGTGCAAGTCGCGACTCAAATCGAGGGTCAGTTGCTGACCGTCGATAAAGGTCAGTGCCAAACGGTAGTCCGGCAACGCCTGTACAGCCGACAGCCGTGGTCGTTTCATGGGTAACATCGTTTCCAGTCCTCCAGCAATTGCACCTGATGGGCCCTGACCCACTCCAATGCTTCCTTGATAATCAGCGGCGGTGCCTTGCCCACCATCACTTCGACGGTTTCCAGGCTCAACATGACATCCAGCCCGCCATCCGTCAGGTGGACATGGGGCGGTGGATGATCCTTCTCGCGCAACTGAATGCGGTACGTATCGCGAAATCGATATTTAGTAGACATGCCGGGCAAGCTATCGCCAAAATGGCGATAGCTCAATACTGGCCAGCAGCCAAATCCAAGTCAAGATGTGACGCCCCATTCAGAGACTGAATAAGCCGTCTGCGTTCACAGTCGACCGGACAGCGCGTTATAGTCGGGTACTACAATTATTGCGCCCCGCCCTGCCCCGTTCAGGTCGGCGTTACCGTTCGAGGATTAGCAGATGAAGTTCGAAGGCACCCAGGCCTACGTCGCCACCGATGACCTGAAGCTGGCGGTCAACGCCGCCATTACCCTGGAGCGTCCACTGCTGGTCAAGGGCGAGCCGGGCACCGGCAAAACCATGCTCGCCGAACAACTGGCCGAGTCCTTCGGCGCCAAGTTGATCACCTGGCACATCAAGTCCACTACCAAGGCGCATCAAGGCCTGTACGAGTACGACGCGGTCAGCCGCCTGCGCGACTCGCAACTGGGCACGGAAAAGGTCCACGACGTTCGCAACTACCTGAAAAAGGGCAAGCTCTGGGAGGCTTTCGAGTCCGAAGAGCGAGTGATTCTGCTGATCGACGAAATCGACAAGGCTGACATCGAATTCCCCAACGACCTGTTGCAAGAACTCGACAAGATGGAGTTCTACGTTTACGAGATCGACGAGACCATCAAGGCCAAGAAACGCCCGATCATCATCATTACCTCCAACAACGAGAAAGAGCTGCCGGACGCTTTCCTGCGCCGCTGCTTCTTCCACTACATCGCGTTCCCCGATCGCGTGACGCTGCAGAAGATCGTCGACGTGCACTACCCGAACATCAAGAAAGACCTGGTCAGCGAAGCGCTGGACGTGTTCTTCGACGTGCGCAAGGTCCCTGGCCTAAAGAAAAAGCCATCGACCTCCGAACTGGTGGACTGGCTGAAACTGCTGATGGCCGACAACATCGGCGAAGCGGTGTTGCGCGAACGCGATCCGACCAAAGCGATTCCGCCGCTGGCAGGCGCCCTGGTGAAGAACGAACAGGATGTTCAGTTGCTTGAGCGTCTGGCGTTCATGAGCCGTCGCGGCACCCGCTAAGAGGCTGATCGCCATGCTGCTCAACCTGTTCAATGAAATGCGCGCAGCCAAGGTGCCGGTCTCGGTGCGTGAGCTGCTGGACCTGATCAACGCGCTGAAACAGCGCGTGACCTTCGCCGACATGGACGAGTTCTATTACTTGTCCCGGGCGATTCTGGTGAAGGACGAACGGCATTTCGACAAGTTCGACCGCGCGTTCGGTGCCTACTTCAATGGCCTGGAAAAACTCGACGATCACCTTCAGGCGTTGATTCCTGAAGACTGGCTGCGCAAGGAATTCGAGCGTTCCCTGACCGAAGAAGAGCGGGCCGCGATCCAGTCCCTGGGCGGCCTGGACAAGCTGATCGAAGAGTTCAAGAAACGCCTCGAGGAACAGAAAGAACGCCACGCCGGCGGCAACAAGTGGATCGGCACCGGCGGCACCAGCCCGTTCGGCTCCGGCGGTTTCAACCCGGAGGGCATTCGGGTCGGCGATGCGGGCAAGCGCCAGGGCAAAGCGGTCAAAGTGTGGGATCAGCGCGAGTACAAGAACCTCGACGATTCGGTGGAACTGGGCACGCGCAACATCAAGGTCGCCCTGCGCCGCTTGCGCAAATTCGCGCGTCAGGGTGCGGCGGAAGAGCTGGACATCGATGGCACCATCGACCACACCGCGCGCGATGCCGGCTTGTTGAACATCCAGATGCGGCCGGAGCGGCGCAACACCGTCAAGCTGTTGCTGCTGTTCGACATCGGCGGCTCGATGGACGCTCACGTGAAGATTTGCGAGGAGTTGTTCTCGGCCTGCAAGACCGAGTTCAAGCACCTGGAGTACTTCTACTTTCACAACTTCATTTATGAATCGGTGTGGAAGAACAACATGCGCCGCACGTCCGAGCGCACTTCGACCCAGGACCTGCTGCACAAGTACGGCGCCGATTACAAAGTCATCTTCATTGGCGATGCTGCGATGGCGCCGTATGAAATCACCCAGGCCGGCGGCAGTGTCGAGCACTGGAACGAAGAAGCCGGTTATGTGTGGATGCAGCGGTTCATGGAGAAGTACAAGAAGGTCATCTGGATCAACCCGTATCCGAAAGATACGTGGGGTTATACGTCTTCGACCAATATCGTGCGGGACTTGATTGATGACCAGATGTACCCGCTGACTTTGCGGGGGCTTGAAGAAGGGATGCGGTTTCTTTCCAAATAGAACGCGGACCCTGTGGCGAGGGAGCTTGCTCCCGTTGGGCTGCGCAGCAGTCCTATTTTTGGGGCCGCTTCGCAGCCCAGCGGGAGCAAGCTCCCTCGCCACAGTTAAAACCGGCGCAGATACTCGACCTGTTCGCGATGCGCCACATCCTGCACCACCGGCCGCAACCGCACCTTCGCCCCCGGCAAACACTGCGCCAGCCGTGCCAACGCCAACGGCGTCAACGCCCCCAATCGCGGATAACCGCCAATGGTCTGCCGATCATTGAGCAACACAATCGGCTGCCCATCCGGCGGTACCTGGACCGCGCCCAGCGGGATGCCTTCGGAAATCATAGGTTTGCCCTGGTACTGCAACGCCGTTCCCAGCAAGCGAATGCCCATGCGATCAGCACGGCTGTCGAGGGTCCAGACGCTGTTGAACGCATCGAACAGACTTTGCCCGCTGAACTCACCGATCTGCGCGCCGAGGACCACATCCAGTGGTGAATCGACGTTGAAGTCCGGCCGATGCTCCATCGGCAACTCCCGCAGCAATAACAGCGCACTCCCGCGATAGCTCAGCGGCGCGCCTTTGGCCAAAGGCCGACCCATTCCATCCAGACCGCCGAGTTCTTCACGAACCACCGTCGCACTGCTGCCCAACACCTTCGGCGCGTCAAAACCGCCCGGTGCCGCCAGATAGGCTCGCGCCCCGAGCAACGGCTGAGTGAACTTCAATCGCTGGCCTTTGTTCAGTCGGAAACTGCGCCACGGCGCCAGTGCCTCGCCATCTACCTGCGCGCCCAGGTCCGCCCCGGCCAGCGCCAATACGCAATCTTCTTCGGCCACAACGCTGAATCCGCCGAGGGTGATTTCAATCACCGGCGCATCCAGACCGTTACCCAGCAGCCAGTTGGCCCACGACATCGAGCGCCAATCCAGTCCGCCGCCCTGGGTCACGCCCAGATGCCGCACACCGAAACGGCCGGCGTCCTGCAACAGGCACAGCGGCGTACTCGCCTCAATCAATAGATGGCTCATGCCTGGGCCTCCAATGGCGTGTCGTCACCGCCCAGGTTGATGAACTCGGCATGACTGACCGCTTCAAAGCGCACGGTGTCACCCGGTTGCATCAGGCTGTAGCCGTCGCGCTCGCGGTCGAACAATTTGGCCGGCGTGCGGCCGATCAGGTTCCAGCCGCCAGGGGAAACCACCGGGTAAGCGGCGGTTTGCCGCTCGGCGATACCGACGCTGCCGGCGGCAACCTTTTTGCGCGGCGTATTCAGTCGCGGCGCGGCGAGTACTTCCTCCACCAGCCCCATGAAGGCGAACCCCGGTGCAAATCCCAAGGCGAACACCTGATACTCGCGCTCGCTGTGGCGCCGGATCACTTCGTCCACCGACAGCCCGCTGCGCTGAGACAACAGCCTCAACTCCGGGCCAACGCTCAAGTCATACCAGACCGGCAGCACATGGCATTTGCCGCCGGTGCGGGCATTGGGCGACAGATCGATCAGCGCTTCGGCGATCAGTTCCCGGGCCTGCGCCGGACTTAATGCGGTCAGATCGTAATGCACCATCAAGGTCGTATAGGACGGCACCAGATCAATCAGATGCCCGGCGAACGCAGCACGCAGGTTTTCGCTGGCCGCCAGCATCCACGGCATGTTGGCTTCGGCAATTTCATCGAACAAACGCACCATCAGGCAATCCAGCGCCACCACCTCAACCCGCGGTTTCATGGTGCGCTCTGCTGATCAAGGGCTTCACGAATCCGGCGCACGGCTGCTACCGAACTGGCGTTGTCGCCGTGGACGCAGAGGGTGTTGGCCTGCAGATGCAAGGCGCTTCCGTCGCTGGCGGTGAGGGTGTCGCCACGGGCGATGGTCAGCGCTTGCTCGATAATCCGCTCGGGATCGTGGTGCACCGCCCCCGGCAGTTGCCGCGAAACCAACATGCCGGCGCTGTCGTAGGCGCGGTCGGCGAAGGCTTCGAACCACAGGGTCACGCCGTATTCATCACCCAGTTGCTGGGCGGCACTGTTGTCGCGAGTGGCCATCAGCATCAGCGGCAGGGTCCGGTCATACGCCGCTACGGCCTGAAGCACCGCGCGCAATTGCGCCGGGTTGGCCATCATGTCGTTGTACATCGCGCCGTGGGGTTTGACGTAACTCAACCGACCGCCCTGGGCCCGGCAAATGCCGTCGAGAGCGCCGATCTGGTAATGCAGAATGTCCTGAAGTTCCTGGGCGGCGTAGGCCATAGAACGGCGGCCGAAACCGACCAGATCCTGATAGGCCGGGTGTGCGCCGATCTGCACGCCGTTGCTCAGGGCCAGGCTGACGGTCTTGCGCATGATGCTCGGGTCGCCGGCATGGAAGCCGCAGGCGATGTTGGCGCAATCAATGAAGGGCATGACCTCGGCGTCCAGACCCATGGTCCAGTTGCCGAAACTCTCGCCGATGTCGCAGTTCAATAGCAGGCGGCTCACGGTGAACACTCCTGTAGGCATTTTCTTTTTTTACTGTGGGGCAGTTGCCCGCAGATTATCAGTTGCTGGCGTTTGTTATTGGGCGTCGAGTTGCTTGCCACGGGTTTCCGGCAGGCTTAACGCTGCAATGATCACCACACCGTAGGACACCGCCGCAAACGCCCCGATGCCTACGCTCAACGGCACCGTCTGGCTCAGCAAGCCGATCAGCAGCGGGAACAACGCCGCCAGCGCCCGGCCGATGTTGTAGCAAAAGCCCTGCCCCGAACCGCGAATCCGCGTCGGAAACAGCTCGGTCAAAAACGCGCCCATGCCACTGAAAATCCCCGAGGCGAAGAAGCCCAGCGGGAAGCCCAGCCACAGCATCACGCCGTTACTGACCGGCAATTGGGTGTAGAGCAGCACGATGGTGAACGAGCCCACGGCGAACAGGATGAAGTTCTTTTTGCGCCCGAGGATGTCAGTCAAATACGCGCTGATGACGTAGCCGACGTAGGAACCGACGATCACCATCGCCAGATAACCACCCGTGCCGAGTACGCTCAATCCGCGCTCGTTCTTCAGAAAAGTCGGCAACCAGGACGTGATCGCGTAGTAACCGCCCAGTGCGCCCGTGGTCAGCACCGAAGCGCGAATGGTGGTGAACAGGATGCCGGGGGCGAAGATCTCGTAGAACTTCGCCGCGTTGCCGGGTTCCTGTTTGGCCTTGGCTTCGCGGTAGATTTCCGGGTCCTTGACCAGTCGACGGACGAAAATCACGAAAATCGCCGGCACGATGCCAAGGATGAACAACGCGCGCCAGGCATCTTCCGGCGGCAATACCGAGAACAGCAGCGCATAGAGAATCGCCGTCAGCCCCCAACCCAGCGCCCAGCCCGATTGCACCATGCCCACCGCTTTGCCGCGGTCCTTGGCGCGAATCACTTCGCCCATCAGCACCGCGCCGGCGGTCCACTCACCGCCAAAGCCGAAGCCCATCAAGGTGCGGCTGATCAAGAGTTGCTCGTAGTTTTGCGCGAAGCCGCAGAGGAAGGTGAAGAAGGCGAACCACAGCACGGTCAGTTGCAACGTGCGCACGCGGCCGATGCGGTCCGACAGAATTCCCGCCACCCAACCGCCGATGGCTGAAGCAATGAGCGTGCTGGTGTGAATCAGCCCGGCCTCGCCGGTCGTGATGCCCCACATGGCAATCAGGGTCGGCACCACGAAGCTGAGCATCTGGGTGTCCATGCCGTCCAGGCCATAGCCGATCTTGCAGCTCCAGAAGGTGCGGCGTTCCTGCTGATTGATGTTGCGATACCAGTCGAAAGGTCCCGGGCGAGCCGTGGCTTTCGGGATGGCGGTAGTGTCGGGCGCACTCATGGCAACTCTCCGTGCAAATTTTATTGGTATTGTTCTGAGCCCCGACGACGCCTATCGTGGGAACCGGATGGCCTGATTTTTGGGCGCCTGGGCCTGTTGCGTCCAACTAATAAAACCCCGCCCTAGACATAAGATTTCTTTATCCCCGAGCTGATCCCATGAACCTGAAGTTTCTTGAGACCTTCGTCTGGGTCGCCAGACTCAAGAGTTTTCGCCTGACGGCAGACAAGCTCTTCACCACCCAGGCGTCGATTTCCAGCCGCATCGCGGTGCTCGAAGGCGAGCTCGGGGTGAAATTGTTTTTGCGTGATTCGCGGGGCGTGAGCCTGACGCCCGAAGGCTTGAAAGTGCTCGAATACGCCGAGCAAATGATGGACACCATGCAGGCCCTCAAGCAGTCGATCGAGACACGCTCAAGCAAGGTCGGGCGCGTGCGGATCGGCGTGATGGACACCGTGATCCACACATGGCTGAGCCCGTTGGTGGCACAGATGATGGATCATTACCCGTTGGTGGAAATCGAGCTGGTGGCCGATACGGCGCTCAACCTCTGCGATCAGCTGCAAAAAGGCTTTCTCGATCTGATCCTGCAAACCGACTTTGTGCGTCAGGAAAGCGTGCGCAGCCTGGAGCTGGCGAGCCATCCGATGGGCTGGATCGTGGCCAGTAACTCGATCTACAACCGTGAGTACTCAGGGATTGCCGAGCTGGCTCGCGAGCGAATCATTACTTACTCGAAGAACTCACATCCGCATCAGGACATTCTGAGCCTGATGCAGGCTAACGGGGTGATGACGCCCCGGCTGAACTGCGTGAATTCGGTGTCGGCGATTACCCGGTTGCTGCGCGACGGATTCGGGATTGGTGCGTTACCACCGGTCCTGGTGGCCGAGGAGCTGGCGCGGGGGGAACTGACCTTACTGGCTATTGACCAACAGCTGCCTAATTTGCAGGTCGTGGTGTCGTGGCGGGTTGGCGTGGAGTGGGTCGAGGAGATTGTGGCGTTGTGTCAGCAGGTGCTGGAGGGGTATGCGCGCAAGGTGGGCGAAGACTACATCACCCTCAGCAAGCCAACCGTTTAAACCTGATACACAAACCCTGTGGCGAGGGAGCTTGCTCCCGCTGGGCTGCGCAGCAGCCCCAAAACAGACACTCTCAGTGCGCCAAGGAAACCGAAGTGACCGGATTTACGACTGCTGCGCAGCCGAGCGGGAGCAAGCTCCCTCGCCACAAAGCCTCCTCGCCACAGAGATCGCATTGGCACCCTTACAACCCACGCACATCCCGATCTTCGATCGGCCGGCTCTGGCGCAGGCGTTTGCCGCCCAGCACCACCCAGTCGATCAGACGGAACAGGCATTCAATGCCGAAGGACAACAGCAGCGCACCGCTCATGCCCCAGATCATCGCTTCCGGTGTCAGCAGGATCTGATAGCTGTAGCCATTCCAGGTTTCCTTGCGAATATCCGGATCAGCCGCCAGCGCAACCTGCAGGACGCGGATGTACCACGGGCCCTGCATGGCCTGGAACTGTTTATCGAGCGCCAGCTGACGGGTGAGCAGGGTGCTCAGGCTGTCGGCGTCGCTGCGAAAAATCGGGTCTTCGCTGGCGCGGTAGTGGGCGACCAGCGCCTGCATATCGCCCTTGAAGAACTGATTGGCCGTACCCTGAAAACCGCTCAACCCGGTCTGCGCCTCAATCAGATGCGCTTCGACACGCTTGGCGTAATCGTTGATGAACCCCGGCACCTGGACACCGATCAACAGGCCCGCCGCAAACAACACCAGCCGTAGATAACTGAGCAACATCGGGTGAGATCCTTATTCGGTCTTGCCCTGGTTGACGCATTCGCCGCGTCGCCAGAGGCTCCATTGGCCCGGTTCGTAGCGGGTCCAGGTTTCGTTTTCAGTCAGGGGTTCGGTGGCGATCACCGTGACCACATCGTTGGGCGTGGTTTCGGCCTGGAAATCGACGATCACATCGACATCCTTCAAGCGCGCCGGGCCGAACGGCGCGCGACGGGTGATCTGGGCCAATTTGGTCGAGCAATAGCAGAACAGCCAGTCGCCGTCGCTGAGCAGGCAGTTGAACACGCCTTTGCTGCGGTATTCGGCGCAAGCGGCGACCAGATCCGGCAACAACGCTTCGATCTCGACCGGCTCCGGAAACGCTGCGCGCACACGGTTGAGCAAATCGCAGAACGCCGCTTCGCTGTCGGTGTCACCGACGGGGCGGTAAAAGCTGTTGATCGGCTGAAAATCCGCGAGCTGGCCGTTGTGGGCGAAACACCAGTTGCGCCCCCACAGCTCGCGCACGAACGGATGCGTGTTGGACAGGCAGACTTTGCCAACGTTGGCCTGGCGAATGTGCCCGATCACCACTTCGCTTTTGATCGGATAGCGTTGCACCAGGTTGGCCACTTCGGACTCGCAGCTCGCCGCAGGGTCCTGAAACAGCCGCAGGCCGCGCCCCTCGTAGAAAGCGATGCCCCAACCGTCACGGTGTGGGCCGGTGCGGCCGCCACGCTGCATCAGCCCGGTGAAGCTGAACACGATATCGGTCGGCACATTGGCGCTCATGCCCAATAACTCACACATGCTCGGATTCTCGCTTCAAGGCCGGATTACAAACGCGGTTCGACCCGCAATCGCTGAGGGTTGCTCGGCACAGGAGGGCGACCGTAACGGTCATCGCCGGCACCGCCGAACGGATGATCGTCGTCAGGATCGTCGGCCCGGGCCGCGGCCTTGGAGGCGGCTGCCTGTTCCTTGCGAGCGTTGGCGGCGCGTTCGATCGGGAAGCGGATCGCCACGTAAACCAGGTAAATGCCGAAGGCGATCATGCCGTACATGAACAGATCGGAAACCGCCCGCCAGGCATTGTTGCCGACCTTGAACAGCAGATCGAGTGCAGTGATGGCGATGGCCGGGGCCACTTTTTCCTTCACCGGGTCGATAATGGTCGGGCTGAACAGCAGCACCGCAACCAGCAGCCGCAGCGGTTCGCGCAGCCAACGCCACATCCAGCGGGTGATGCGCATCCACACCAACAGGCAGCCTAAAGCGGCAAAGGCGTAGAGGCCCCAAGCGATCAGATAGTCGTTCTCGGTCATGGTGTCCATGGCAAGGCAGGCAAAGAGGCGCTTATAGTAACGACTTTTCGCCCGTCAGGCGTAATCCATGTGGGAGCGAACTGTGGCGAGGGAGCTTGCTCCCGTTCGGCTGCGAAGCAGTCGCAGAGCTTTTGGGGTCGCTTCGCAACCCAGCGGGAGCAAGCTCCCTCGCCACAAAGGCTCGCTCCCACAGGATCAGCAGAGGCATCAAGATTTGCATATTGCCTGCGAAGCCCTCTATTCCGCACATTGTCCGAGAGCCATTCATGCCCTTATCCGCCAACGTCACCAGCGCCCCGATTGCCCACAAGGCTGACGGCCCTGACCCGTATGCCTGGCTGCAGGAGCGCGACACCGACGCGGTGCTCGACTACCTCAAGGCTGAAAACAGCTATCAAGAGGCGCAAACCGCCGATCAGGCCGCGCTGCGCGAAACCCTGTTCGAGGAGATCAAGGGCCGGATTCTCGAAACCGACCTGTCACTGCCCTCCCCTTGGGGTCCGTACCTGTATTACACGCGCACCACCGCCGGTGACGAATACGCCCGCCACTACCGCTGCCCGCGTCCGGCCGATGACAGCCTGCAGCTCGACGAAAGCCAGGAACAGCTGCTGTTGGACCCGAACGAACTGGCCAACGGCGGCTTCTTTTCCCTCGGCGCGTTCAGCATCAGCCCGGACCATCAGCGCCTTGCCTACAGCATCGACGCCACGGGCGATGAGATTTACACGCTGTTCGTGAAGGAATTATCCAGCGGCCGTGTCAGCGAACTGGAATTCCAGGACTGCGACGGCAGCATGACCTGGGCCAACGACAGCCTGACCCTGTTTTTCGGCGAACTGGACGATACCCACCGCCCGCACAAACTGTTGCGCTATCGACTGGACGGCACGGCGGCCGAAGAAGTGTTCAATGAGCCGGACGGACGATTCTTCCTGCATTGCTACCGCTCCAGTTCCGAACAGCAATTGCTGCTGTCGCTGGGCAGCAAGACCACCAGCGAAGTCTGGGTCCTCGACGCCTCGCAGCCGCAGCAGGCCTTTACCTGCCTGGCGCCACGGGTCGAAGACCACGAATACGACGTCGACCACGGCACGCTGAACGGCGAGTGGGCCTGGTTCATCCGTACCAACCGCGACGGCATCAACTTTGCCCTGTATACCGCCGTCGACACCGGCGTTGCGCCGACCGAGGCCGACTGGCAGAACCTGATCCCCCACAGCGACACCACAATGATCGAGGGCATGAGCCTGAACGTCGGCGCGATGACCCTGAGCCTGCGGGTCGGCGGCTTGCCGGTCATTGAAGTGCACCCGCAGGACCTGCCGAGCTACCGCGTGCAACTGCCGGATGCGGCGTACAGCCTGCATGTGCAGAACAGCCTTGAGTTTGTCAGTGACAGGATCCGTCTGCGTTACGAGGCCTTGAACCGCCCGGCGCAGATCCGTCAGCTTGAGCTGGACAGTGGCGAGCAGAAAGTCCTCAAGGAAACCCCGGTGCTCGGCCCGTTCGACGCCGACGCTTACGTCAGCCAGCGCCTGTGGGCGACGGCACCCGACGGCACGCAAGTGCCGATCAGCCTCGTGGTCAAACGCGAAGCACTCGGTCAGCCGACGCCACTGTATCTCTACGGCTACGGCGCCTATGGCGAAAGCCTCGACCCGTGGTTTTCCCACGCCCGCCTGAGTCTGCTGGATCGCGGCGTGGCATTTGCTATCGCCCACGTGCGTGGAGGCGGTGAACTGGGCGAAGCCTGGTATCGCGCCGGCAAGCAGGAGCACAAGCACAACACCTTCAGCGACTTTATCGCCTGTGCCGAACACCTGATCGACAATGGTTTCACCACGTCGCAGCAATTGGCGATCAGCGGCGGCAGTGCCGGTGGTTTGCTGATCGGCGCGGTGCTCAATCAGCGTCCGGAGCTGTTCGGCGCAGCCATTGCCGAGGTGCCGTTCGTCGACGTGCTCAACACCATGCTCGACCCGGACCTGCCGCTGACGGTTACGGAATACGACGAGTGGGGCAATCCTGAAGAACCGGACGTTTATGATCGGATCAAGGCCTACGCCCCGTACGAAAACGTCACCGCGCAAGCCTATCCGGCGACCCTGGTGATCGCCGGCTACAACGACAGTCGCGTGCAGTACTGGGAAGCGGCGAAATGGGTAGCGAAACTGCGCGCAACCAAAACCGACACCCATCCCCTGCTGCTCAAGACTGAATTGGGCGCCGGGCATGGCGGGATGAGCGGTCGTTATCAAGGATTGCGTGACGTAGCACTCGAATACGCATTTGTTTTCAAGGTTTTGGGGATTGCCTGAGGAACTTGGCTCGGCGTGCTGGTCTTAACACCAGACACCGGGCCCGAGGCCACACAACTCCACTGTAGGAGCGAGCCTGCTCGCGATGGGGCCAGCACATCCAACATCGATGTTGAATGACAACCCGCTATCGCGAGCAGGCTCACTCCCACAGGGGATTGGGGACATCCCGAACAACCGGAAACAGACACAAAAAAAAGACCGTGCCGACATGTCAGAACCGACCTTATTGAACAACGAAATCCGCGACTGGCTGATGGACTGCGGCCTGTTCGATCAGCTGCTGCCTGCGGACTTCGCCGCCGCCTCCGGCTACTTCAGCATCAGCACCATCCCCGAAGGCGAAGAGATTTTCCATGAGGGTGATGCCGGCAGTTTCATGTGCATCATCCACACCGGCCAGGTGTCGGTGCAGAAGACCAACGGCGACGGGCAACTGGTGACCATGGCCACCTTGCGCAGCGGTCGCTCGTTCGGCGAAATGGCCGTGCTCGATGGCGAACGCCGCTCGGCCAGTTGCGTGGCCGCCAGCAATTGCCAGCTGCTGAACCTGGGCAAGGACTCTCTGGAAAAGATGATCAACGACGCGCCTAAAATTGCCGCCAAGATCATCCGCGCCCTCGCCGTCGCGCTCTCCAAACGCCTGCGCATGGCCGATGGGCAACTGCTCTCGCAGCAGGTTTAACCCCCGGGCGACTTGGTCTTCGTGTTGTTTGGCTCAAGGCCTGGCACTGGTTGATCCTTTGTCGGCGGACTGGGCATGTTGATCGGCACCAGCGGTGGGCCACCACTGCCAGGCCCGGTCCTGGGTGCGGTGGAGGGGGTGATTTGCGGGTACGGCGTAGGTGTCGCGGTGCCGGGCGAACCGGGCGTCAGCGCCGGGCTGATCGGAACGGGTTGCAACTGCTGGGCCTGCACTGCAGTTATCGAGAGCGCGGCCAAGGCAATGACCGTTAGAATGGTGCGCTTCATCAATGGCTCCGTTGGCCTTGTTGTCATTGGCAGGCTACTCCCAACTGCCTCTGTTTGCCTTCCCCCAATTTGAGATTTCCATGAAACGTTTCGTTCTGCTCGACACCGCCCCTATCCCTGAAAACGGCGGCGCCTTGTGCCTGTTCGAGTATGGCGAGGATTTCGTCATCAAGATCCAGGGCGGCGACGGCGGGCAGTTGATGAACACCCGCATGCACGGCTCCGAAGATGCCTTGGCCGAGATCCCGTGCCGCAAGGTGGCCGGCCGACCGAATTCGCGTGTGCTGATCGGCGGCCTGGGCATGGGCTTCACCCTCGCCTCGGCGCTCAAGCATTTAGGCAAGACGGCTGAAGTGGTGGTCGCCGAGCTGGTGCCTGGCGTGGTGGAGTGGAATCGCGGGCCGCTGGGCGAGAAAGCCGGCAATCCGCTGCTCGACCCGCGCACCGTGATTCGTATGGAAGACGTGGCCAAAGTGCTGCAAGCCGAGCCACAAGGTTTCGACGCCATCATGCTCGACGTCGACAACGGCCCCGAAGGCCTGACCCAAAGGGCCAACAGCTGGCTTTACTCCGCCGGTGGCCTGAGCGCTTGCGCCAAGGCCCTACGGCCCAAAGGCGTGCTGGCGGTGTGGTCGGCCAGCGCCGACAAACAATTTTCCGACAAATTGAAGAAGGCCGGTTTCAAGGCTGAGGAAGTGCAGGTGTTCGCCCACGGCAACAAAGGCACCCGCCACACCATCTGGATTGCCGAGAAGCTCAAGGGCTGAGCTAAACTCCGTTCATAACCGTCATTAGTCTTTTACAAAGGTGAACCCATGAGTTCGTCAACACCTCCGACCAACACGTCGAAACTGGACCGCATCCTTGCCGACAATCAGCGTGACAAGGAAATGGGTTACCGCGACAAGGCCCTGAAGATGTACCCGCACGTGTGCGGCCGCTGCGCCCGCGAGTTCTCCGGCAAACGCCTGAGCGAACTGACCGTGCACCACCGCGACCACAACCACGACAACAACCCTCAGGATGGCTCGAACTGGGAATTGTTGTGCCTGTATTGCCACGACAACGAACACTCGCGGTACACCGACCAGCAGTATTTTCACGAAGGCTCGCTGAGCACGCCGAAAATTGCCAAGGCCACGCACAACCCGTTTGCGGCGTTGGCCGGCCTCATGAAAAAAGATGATTGAATATCTTCATTGCCTGACCCGGCCCCATCGCTAGCAGGCTAGCTCCCACAGGGGATCTTCTGTGCACATCAGTATTTGTGAACGCCCAAGATCCAATGTGGGAGCTAGCCTGCTAGCGATAGCAATTGTTCAGACACCACCAATCTCCAAACCGGACACCCCTCCCCCCAATCCCCGTATAATCGCCGTTTTTTCCCCGAAGGCACCCCGCTCGTGGCAGACAAACGGTACAGCTGCATTGGTTTGTATAACCCCAAATCACCGGAAAACGTTGGCTCGGTGATGCGCGCCGCCGGCTGCTATGGCGTGGCGTCCGTGTTCTACACCGGCAAGCGTTATGAACGCGCCGCCGACTTCGTCACCGACACCAAGCGCGTCCACTACGACATCCCGCTGATCGGCATCGACGATTTGAAGAAAATCCTGCCATTGGGCTGTGTGCCCGTCGCGGTGGAGCTGGTCGAAGGCGCCCGCTCGCTGCCGGAATACACCCACCCCGACCGCGCGCTGTACATCTTCGGCCCGGAAGACGGCTCGCTGGATAAAGAGATTCGCGACTGGTGCGAAGACGTGGTCTACATCCCGACCACCGGTTGCATGAACCTGGCCGCCACGGTCAACGTCGTTCTCTACGACCGCATGTCCAAGGGACTCAATACCCGTTCCGGGGCAAAATTCCGCTGAATCACCGCACATTCGATGGAACAAGCCGCCCGCTCCGGCAGTCAGCTTAACTATCTATTGTTGAAGCAGTCATTCCTGCCTGGAGACAGATCATGAGCGAACTCAAACGCGTAGAACGCATCGAATCCACCCCGTTCCAGACTCATTCCGAGCAGAACGTCCACGGCTGGGAGCGCGTCGGCTCCCTCGCTGGTGGCGTGCTGATGATGGGCAAGGGCCTGCGTCGCGGCGGTATCTTCGGGTTGATTCAAGTCGCGATTGGCGGTGTCGCGCTGGCTCGCGGAATTACCGGGCACAGTTCGGCGAAGAGTCTGCTGCAGAAAAGCCGTCAGGACATGAACAACGTTCGGGCGAAGATCGAGCGGGCCGGGGAAGAATTGAGCAAGCTGAAGGCGAATGCCGAGGCGGCGACCAATACCGCTACGGTGACGGGCAATGATTCGTTGAAGTCGCCTAAAACCGGGGTTTGATCCGGGTTTTTCGCTGAGGCTGATGGCCTCTTCGCGGGCAAGCCTCGCTCCTACAGGTATTGTGTCTTTCGGGACATTTATGAACGACGCAAAACTTGCAGGAGCGAGGCTTGCCCGCGAAGGCGGTATTACTGGAGTAACTCGGTATCCAGAACCTTCGACGATTCGCCAATCACGCTTTCCGCGAGTTGCACAAACTCCTTGGTATCCACGCTCTCCAGATGCATCGCCCCACGCAACACATCATCCAGCGACCGCTTGTTGCGCGTCTTCAAGCGAATCTCGCGATCCAGTTCCTGCAGTAACAACACCGCTTTCGACACCTGCGCCGGGTTCACCTGTTCGCCACGCAACGTGGTGACTTTCTGGCTGTCCTTGACCAGCTTGCCGTGCAAACTTTCATACCGCTCATCACTCATGCCACCGGCGCGGCGGACCAGTTCGATGGCGTAGTACTCGGCAAACCCTTCGCTGACCCAGTCACTGCGCTGCTTGTCGTTGATCCGCCCGAACACCTGCGCCAATTCACGCACCAACGTACTGGTGCCGCTTTCGCTGACCAGCGGCAGTCGCGCGTTGAGATAGATCGATTCACGTGCGGCCAGGCTGCCACGCCACATCGGGTTGTTGGCGCCGACGATCAACAGTTTGGTGGGATGACGCGGGAACACCGCTTGAACCTGCGGCCAGACAAAGGTCAGCAGCGTCAGCACGTCCATGCGGCGCATGCCCTGGCCGTGGGGCGAAGCGACGGAGACTTCGGTTTCCCCCAGCCGCGTGCGACGACTGCCGAGGTGACCGGCGAGCATCCAGCCTGTGGGCCGGTCAAACAGTCGGGAGACGTTATCGATGCGGAATTTGTTCTTGCCGATGCGCGGCCAGGCGGTTTCGACGCTTTTCCAGCCGCTGGGCAATTCAAATTCAAGGCGTGACACCAACTCGATACCGTCCTGCTGATCCAGTTTGGCCGGTGGCACCAGATCGTCGCCGCGCATCAACGCCCAGGTCGGGGTCATGCGCGTATCGAAGCTGCCGCTTTTGCGCCCGTGGCTGATGCGCACGCGGTAGGTCAGGCTGGCCTTGTCAGTGGCTGGACGCCAAACCCCACGCGTCTGCTTGCCCGGTGTGAGCTGCCATTGGCCGTCGGCCTTGAAGTCACTGTAGTGGCTGCCGTCGCCCAGATCGAAATCCAGACTGCGCACCGCCGAGCCCTGGGCCAGCGTCAGCCGCACTTCGGCCTGATCGCTTTGCGGCAACAGGCGCACGTGGTAATCCAGATCGACCTTCTTTGCCGCCCACACAGACGAACTCAGGGCCAATAGCCCAACGGTCAACGCCAGCCGCAATCCCACAGCCATACACACTCCTTTGTAAAACTAGCCGGCCCGGAAAATCAGGTGATCTTCCCAATCATCTTCGTCCACGCTGCCTTCGGCGAGCATGCGCCCCGACTGGGAGATACGTTCGTGGTGCACCGCATCGCGATCACCGCACACCAGGTGATGCCAGAGTGGCAGGTCCTTGCCTTCACTGACCAGGCGATAACCGCAGGTCGGCGGCAGCCATTTGAACTCGTCAGCCTTGCCCGGCGTGAGCTGGATGCAATCGGGGACGAAGTCCCGGCGGTTCGGGTAGTCGGTGCACTGACAGGTGTTCAGGTCCAGCAGTTTGCAGGCGATGCGCGTGTAATAGACGGAGTTGTCGTCTTCATCTTCGAGCTTTTGCAGGCAGCACAGGCCACAGCCGTCGCACAGCGATTCCCATTCCTGGGGATCGAGTTGATCGAGGGTTTTGCGCATCCAGAACGGTTCGACTTTGGCGGCCATGGTTCGAGCATCGACATCAGGTGGTGAAAAGGCCGCCAGTCTAGTGCCAAGGTCCTTGCGGGCCAAGCATTGGCGACTGCCGGTAGAACGGGGCTTGTCAGTTATTGCGCCGCCACGTAGCTTTGCCAGTCGCAAGGAGCCATGCCCAAATGCCATCAACGCTCAACCGCGTTGCATTCAGGTGAACTGCCAGGCTCTGGAAAACCTTAACGCTCAGCTCAACTGCGCCCGCAGGTTTCAGACGACCCTCACTTTCAAACGAAGCAAGGAATCTCTTGATGAGTGCAAATCCACGCGTTGCCGATTATGCGATCCACCCTCAGTTCACCGATCGCTGGTCGCCCCGCGCCTTCACCGGCGAAACCATTGCCGAAGAAACCTTGCTGAGCTTCTTCGAAGCCGCACGCTGGGCGCCATCGGCCTACAACTCGCAGCCTTGGCGGTTTCTCTACGCGCGTCGCGATACGCCGAACTGGGAGCGCTTCCTGGGCCTGCTGAATGAATTCAACCGCGGCTGGGCGCAACACGCCTCGGCGCTGGTGATTGTGATCTCGAAAACCACCTTCGCCGTACCCGGCGCCACCGAAGAAACCCCGGCCCTGTGGCACACCTTCGACACCGGTTCGGCCTGGGGCCACCTGGCGCTGCAAGCGAGCATCAGCGGCTGGCACACCCACGGCATGGCCGGTTTCGACCAGGACCTGACCCGCAAGGAGCTGAACATTCCTGAAGGTTATGCACTGCACGCGGCAGTGGCCGTGGGCAAACTGGGCGATAAAGCGACGCTGGCCGATTACCTGCAAGCGCGCGAAGAACCAAGCCCACGTCGCCCGCTGAGCGAACTGGCGGCCGAAGGCGACTTCACCCTCTAAACCACACCACAAAACCAAATGTGGGAGCGAGCCTGCTCGCGATGAGGCCGGCACATTCAACATCAATGTTGACTGACACACCGCCATCGCGAGCAGGCTCGCTCCCACAGTTGATTTCAGGTGTTCTCACAATAGTGGATTCACCGCAGATCCCCATGTGGGAGCAAGCTTGCTCGCGATGAGGCCGTCATGCTCAACATCAATGTTGACTGACACACCGCCATCGCTAGCAGGCTAGCTCCCACAGTTGATTTCTGGTGTTCTCAAAATAGTGGATTCACCGCAGATCCCCATGTGGGAGCAAGCTTGCTCGCGATGAGGCCGTCATGCTCAACATCAATGTTGACTGACACACCGCCATCGCTAGCAGGCTAGCTCCCACAGTTGATTTCTGGTGTTCTCAAAATAGTGGATTCACCGCAGATCCCCATGTGGGAGCGAGCCTGCTCGCGATGGCGGTGTATCAGTCGCCGTAAATATCGGCTGACAGATCGCTATCGCGAGCAGGCTCGCTCCCACAGGTTTTGCACATTGTTCGAGTAAGTGGTGGGCTCAATAGCCGCGATTGAAATCCACTTCTCCGCGCAACCCCTCGCCCGCCTGATACGCCCGCAGGTTTTCGACAAACAGGTTCACCATCATCGATGGCGAGGTCGGTGCCGAGCTGTGGCCGGTCAGCAGCAAGCCCCAGGCCGTCCAGAATGGATGACGCTGCGGCAGCGGTTCCTGGCGGCAGACGTCGATTACCGCGCCCGCCAGATGCCCTTCTTTCAAGGCTTCCACCAGGTCCGCGTCGACCACGGCCACGCCCCGCCCGACGTTGATGAACAATCCGGTCGGCTTGAACTGCTTGAACAGCGCCGCATCGTACAAATCGTGGGTATTGGGGGTGTTAGGCAGCAGATTGATGACGAAATCCACTTCACCGACCAGACGCGGCAAGTCCGCCAGCGCGCCGACTTCAACAAACGGCGCCTGCTCGCGGGCTTCGCTGGCAATGCCATACAACTCGACGCCAAACGGCACGAGGAACTGCGCCACGGTCTGGCCGATGTCACCGGTGCCGACGATCAACACTTTGCGCCCCGCCAGGCTTTGGCCCTGGCGACTGTCCCACTTGCGCTCGACCTGGCTGACCAGTCGCGCCAGCACTTCACGCTCGTGGCCGAGCATGTAGGTCAGAACGTATTCGGCCATGACCTGACCAAAAATCCCGACCGCACGCGTCAGGCGATAATCGCGGCGCAGACCGTCGGCCAGCAACGGCGTAATGCCGGCCCATGTCGATTGCAGCCATTGGGGCTGGTGGCCCTGGCGCAACAGGTTCGCCAACAGGTCCGGCTGGCCCAGCCAGATCGGGCAGTCGGCCGCCTGGCTGGCCAATTCTGCGGAGTCGCCGCTGGTCAGCACTTCCAGGTCAGGCGCAGCCTGACGCAACAGTTGGGCGTACACAGGGTGGTCGTGTTCAGCAATCAGAACGCGCATGGTTCAAACCTTTCGAAAACAGTGCAGACGGCCGCCGACGGAGTATCGCTCCGTCGCCCTGGCCATCGCCAAAATCATTCCAGTGTTTCACACAGACTCTGAACAGAGCCTGTCTGCCGATCACATCGGGTCGTTGCGTCGCAGCAATTCTTCCGGCAAGTGTTCGATGTATTCGTCTTCGGCCGGTGGCATTTGCAGGTGGTAGCCCTGCTTCTCAAGGTTTTCCAGGACCACGGTGATGTCCTCGCGCGACAGTTTGCGCTCGGGGGTCAGCACCAGATCGAAAGCATGATGAGGTTTGCCAAAGGCGGCCATCAGACTTTCCGGGACGCGCTCCAGTGCATCGCTTTTGAGCACATAGAGGTACATCTCGTTTTTCTTCAGGCTTCGGTAGATGGAGCAAATACGTTTCAAGGCTGTTCTCCGGCGGTGGCCAGGCTGTCGAGCAGCGCCTGGCCCATCAATTCGCGGCGCCAGCCACGCAGCGAATCAGGCAATTGGTAAGGACCGTTGGGGTAGCCGCTCTTGAGCAGCGCTTCCAGGGTTTTCTTGCGCAGCATCAGCTCCGGCGCAATGTTCAGGCGCTCGGCTTCGGCCTGACCGATCGCACGCAGCTGTTTGACCAGGGTGGCGGCGTCTACCGGCAATGGCTCCGGCACGGCGGGCGGCCATTGATCTGGCGACACACTGCCAGAGCGCTTGATCAGATCAAGCAGAAATTCGCCGTCCTGACGCACGGTACGCGGGTGCATGTCTTCGATTTTCGCCAGCGCGCCGAGGTTGTCAGGTTGCGTACGGGCCAACGGCCATAGTGAATGCTCACGCACGATGCGATTGCGCGGCAGGTCACGGGCGCGCGCTTCGCGTTCACGCCAGGCGCAGAGTTCACGCAATACGGCGAGTTGTGCGCGGGAGAGCTTCCAGGCCAGTTTGGCTTCGCGATAGACCTCGTACGGATCGATCTCGCGGCGCAAGTTGGCCACCAGCTCGGCGCCGTCCTCCAGGACCCAGTTGTACTTATCGTCAGAAAGCTTCGGACGCAGCTGTACGAAAACTTCCGCCAGGTGCAAGGCATCTTCGGCGGCGTAGCTGATCTGGGTGTCGGAAAGCGGACGTTGCAGCCAGTCGGAACGGGTCTCGCCCTTGGGCAGGTCGATGCCCAGCACTTCCTGCACCAGTCGCGAATAACCCATCGAGAAACCGAGGTTCAGGTAGGCGGCGGCCAGTTGCGTATCGAACAGCGGCGCCGGCAGGCTGCCGGTCAGGCGCAGCAACACTTCGAGGTCTTCGCTGCACGCATGGACAACTTTGACCACGGCCGGGTTTTCCAGCAACGCGGCCAGGGGCTGCCAGTTGTCGATGGTCAGCGGGTCAATCAGGTAAGCGCGTACGCCATCGCCGATCTGCAGCAGGCCTGCGATCGGATAAAAGGTGTCGACCCGCATGAATTCGGTGTCGAGGGCAACGAATGGCAGCTGCTGCCACTCGGCGCAAAACTGACCGAGGCTATCGTTGTCGCGAATCCAGTGAATATCGATGGCCACACGGCTCTCCCTTGAAGAATGGCGCGCAGTATATATCGCCCCCGGCGATTTCCGCGCATCCACTGAACAAGAGCTTTAGCGAAAAGACCTGCCAGACGGCAAGAAATGTCTGACAAGCGGAGGTTAACTGGCCTTACGCAGCACGTAGACCCGCATCCGAGCACAACCGGGCAGAAAGTCCTGGTGACTGAGCAAGCGGAAACCCGCTTGCCTGAATTCGGCTTCGACCTCGGCCTTATCCGCCAGCTGCTGGGGGTCAGTGCCCGCTGCGCTTGATCGGCGAAGCTTGAAATGCGCAGCGACCCGTACCGCGACAATCACGGTATCGCGACTCACACGGTGGAACTCTTTAAGCAAGGCCAACCGATGCTCCGGGCTGGTGATGTGCTGAAACAGTTGCATGCAAAAAATGCTGTCCACCGCGTTCGCTGACAAACCGAGGGTGAAGGCCGAACTCTGGAACGTATTGATCCGTTGGAGCAGGCTTTGCGAATGGTGAGTCTGGGCATGATCGAGCATGTCCTGCGAATGATCGGACGCGAGGATCACGCGGTTCGCATGCTCGACCAACACCGGCCAGTAACGCCCGGCGCCGCACGCCACATCAAGCATCAAGCCCGGCTCGCCGGCGACCTTGAGCGCGTTGCGCACCAGTTGCTCGTCGCGCCAGAACGTCAAGCGCCCCGCCAGGCCACGCGGTCGCGGCTGAAGGCAGACGCGGCTGTGTTCCTGATCGTAGCGCCGGGCGAACTCAAGCTCGATGGCGGATGGGGGCTGCGCAGACATGTGCACTGACTCTTGTAGGAAATATGTACCGGCCGCAGGTTAACCACCGGTACGTGAAAAAAAGGTCGAAACGCTTACTCTTTGGCCAACACCCCGTCTATCACGGCCCCGCGGCAACCGGCGAACATGTCCAGATCCTGGTTGTAGACTTTGCTGTTGACCTCCAGCAGACCGAGCATCGAATGGAACAGGTTGTCCTGGCTAAGGGGCTTGTCGCGGCTCAGTTGCAGGCAATGGGTGTCCACCGAGAACGACTTTTGGTAGCTGTCGGAGAACCACGCCAGCATCGCAACATGCTTCTGCTGATCCGGCGCCAGCATGTAAGGCGTGCCGTGGAGGTACAGGTTGTATTCGCCCAGGGATTCGCCGTGATCCGACAGATACAGCATGGCGGTATCGACTTTGTCCTGGTTGCTGCGCAACAAATCGATCAGGGTCGACAGCACGTGGTCGGTATACACCAACGTGTTGTCGTAGCCATTGACGATACTTTCGCGGCTGCAATTGTTCAGTGCGTTACTTTCACAGACGGGCGTGAAGCGCTCGTACTCTTTCGGGTAGCGCTTGAAGTATTCCGGGCCATGACTGCCCATCTGGTGCAGGACCAGCACGGTGTCTTTATCCAGCGTGTCGATGAAGTGTTGCAAACCCTGCAAGAGAATTTCGTCGCGGCATTCACTGTTGGCGCACAGTACCGGGTCCTTCAAATTGCTGACGTCATCAAGGGTGACCCGGTCGCACGTGCCTTTACAGCCTGATTGATTGTCACGCCAGATCACTTCCAGACCGGCGCGTTTGAGTACGTCCAGCAGGCCCTCTTCATTCTTCGCTTTGCCGGCGTTGTAATTCTTGCGGCCCATGTTCGAGAACATGCACGGCACCGACACGGCCGTTTCCGTGCCGCAGGAATGCACATCGGTGAACGCAATCAGGCCGGCTTCCTTGTCCAGTTTGGGTGTGGTGTCGCGGTCATAACCGAGGATGCCGAAGTTCTCGGCCCTGGCACTTTCGCCGACCACCAGCACCGTCAGGGACTTACGGCCGTGGGTTTGCCAGGCGGGATTTCGCTGGGCATCTTCACCGACTTTAACGAAGGGTTGCCGGGCGGAGGCGACTTGCTCACGCAGGTAACCGAACGCAGCACCGATGTAGTTACTCGGCACCACCATCAGGCGCAGTTCATGGTGATTGCGAAACAACGAAGACAGGCCCTGATAGTTTACCAGCGCGACGCCACCGATGACCGCAACCGACGCGACACTCACCAGCGCCTTACTTATCAACTCACGGTGCCAGCGGCGATAATTAACCGGAACCTTCCATAACAGCCAGGATGGGAAAACGCCCAGCAAAAGAATATAAACAAACAACTTCAATGACAGTAAGTCACGCACTTCCGTCGCGTTGGTTTGTGCAAAGTTGCGTAACATGCCGGTATCCATCAGAACACCGTATTGACTCATGAAGTACGCCACCCCGGCGCTGATCATAAAGATCAGGATCAACACCGGCTTCATCACGCGCCGGAACGCCAGAAGGGTCAGCACAATGTTGAAGGCCGCCAGAATCATCACGCCGAAGGCGACGCGCATGACGATGCCCTTACCGTCCGTGGCGGTAATATCAAACAGGTGCTGCCAGAGCACTAAGTTAAATCCCGTTAAAAGAAAGGCGCTGGCAATCAGTACCACCCATTCCGGGCGCACGGGTTTGAACTTCAACATGATGATTGGCTGTTCCTGAAAAGAAGTGCCTTCGGTAAATGTGAAAATTTCATTTACCGTGACAGCACCAACTTTAGGCAGCCAACCATCAATTTTTTGTGAAAAAGAAGCCAACGATTAGTTGGCTCCTGTTTTTAGAACGATACTTTTAAATTATTTGAGAATGGTTCAGCTTTTGTTCAGGCCTGATGCAAATACCAACGCCAATCCTGCTCGCCGACCTCGCCCATGAACTGCCGATACTCGGCGCGCTTCACCGCCAGGTACACGCCGAGGAATTCACCGCCGAACGCCTCCCGCGCCCAGGTCGAACCTTCCAGCGCCCGCAACGTGGTCAGCCAATCGGTGGGCAACAACTCCGTGGCCTGGGCGTAACCATTGCCTTCCACGGGTGCGCCTGGGTCGAGTTGTTCGCGAATGCCGCGATGGATGCCGGACAGAATCGCCGCGGCCGCCAGATACGGGTTGGCGTCGGCGCCGCAGATACGGTGCTCGATGTGCCGGGAGAATGCCGGCCCGCCGGGAACCCGCAAACTCACGGTGCGGTTGTCGACGCCCCAGGTCGCTGCCAGCGGCGCGTAGCTGTTGGTCTGGAATCGGCGGTAAGAGTTGGCGTTCGGGCAGAACAGCAGCAGCGAATCGAGCAAGGTACTGAGCATGCCGCCGACCGCGTGTTTGAGCAGCGGCGTGCCGTCCGGGGACTCGCTGGCGAACAGGTTGTTGCCGTCCTTGTCCGCCAGGCTGACGTGCATGTGCATGCCGGTGCCCGCCAGGTCATCGAACGGTTTGGCCATAAAGCAGGCGGCCATCCCGTGTTTGTGCGCGACGCCTTTGACCAGCCGTTTGTAGCGCACCGCTTCGTCCATCGCCTGCAGGGCGTCAGTGCGGTGTTCGAGGGTGATTTCCACCTGCCCCGGTGCGTATTCGGAAATCGCCGTGCGCGCCGGGATGCCCTGCAATTTGCAGGCACTGTAGAGATCCGCCAGAAACGGCTCGATCTGCTCCAGATCACGCAAACCGTAGACCTGCGTCGAGCGCGGTCGTCCGCCATCGACGTCCCGCGCCGGTTGCGGCCGCCCATTGCTGTCGCGTTGCTGATCGAGCAAATAGAACTCCAGCTCCGCCGCCATCACCGGGTAATAGCCGTCGGCCTGCAAGCCTTCGATCACCTTCGCCAGCAGGTGCCGAGGGTCGGCGATCGTTGCGGGCATGCCTTCCTTCGGGTGCATGCTGACCTGCACCGCCGCCGTCGGAATCAACCGCCACGGCATGCGCGTCAAGCTGCCGCTGATCGGGTACGCCCGGCAATCGATGTCGCCGACGTCCCAGACCAGGCCTGAGTTTTCCACGTCATCGCCGTTGATGGTCAGGCCAAGAATGGTACTCGGCAACGGCCGCCCGCTTTCGTACACCGCCAGCAGTTCATCGCGATGCAGCAACTTGCCGCGAGGCACGCCGTTGTTGTCGAGGATGAACAATTCGAACATCTCGATATCCGGGTTCTGATCCAGAAAGGTCAGGGCTTCTTGCTTCGTGGCGAAGGAGGTCGTGGCACTGCTCATGGGAATTCTCTTGTTTGCGCGTCAGGCAAACGCGCAGGCGTTGCCAGTTTGATCCCGGCGCACAGCGCGGGACCTGTCAGAAAAATCAACGGGAAAGGCAGGAGTCCGGTGGGCGCGCGTGACGGCAGTGCCAGAGCGCCCAGAAGGCTAGTTCGGAAGGGAGTGCGACGGGGCAACCGTCCATAGAAATGACCGCAGGAAACAGATGAGCAGCAGCGTCACACGGGCGGTCAGGTGGTTAAATCGGGATTTGAAGAACTTTGGGTGTGGATGGACTAAACAATCAATCTTTAAAACACCTAATATCCCCTGTGGGAGCGAGCCTGCTCGCGAAAGCGGAGTGTCAGTCGATGCATGTGCCGACTGACATACCGCTATCGCGAGCAGGCTTGCTCCCACAGGGGATCTGTGTCTCGGCACAGGTATTTAATTTTTAAATACCACTGCGGACTATCTGATTTGCCGCCTCTCGCCCTCGCGCGCCTAATCGGTTCCTGATTATTCAAGGTCCGATTGATGGAAAACGTTCGCGCAACTTCCCGCCCTGCCCTCTGGCTGATGGTCAGCATTATCCTCGTCAGCCTGAACCTGCGGCCGTCGATGGCGGCTGTCGGGCCTTTGCTGTCGGCCATTCGCGGGGACATCCCGCTGAGTTTCAGCCTGGCCTCGCTGCTGACCATGCTGCCCGTCATGGCCATGGGGCTGGCGATGTTTTTTGGCCTGAGCGTCAGCCAACGCCTGGGTGAACAGCGCACGGTGGTGATCTCGCTCGTTATCATTGGCCTGGCCACAGTTTCGCGGCTGTTCGTGGACTCGGCAGTCGAACTGATCCTCAGCGCCATGGTGGCCGGCATCGGTATTGCGCTGATCCAGGCATTGATGCCGGCGCTGATCAAATCCCGCTTCAGCGACAACGTTGCCGTGTGCATGGGGCTCTACGTGACGTCGATCATGGGCGGTGCGGCGATCGCAGCATCGTTTGCGCCCCTGGTGATGACCCGCACCGGCAGTTGGCGCGAGGGGCTGGCAATCTGGGCGGTGCTGGCGCTGGTGGCGTTGCTGTTCTGGAGCGTTGGGCGTGCGGGAACATCGACAACAACGGCAGCAGCACCCCGCAACACATCGTTCTTCACAAATTCCCGCGCCTGGTTACTCGCAATCTTCTTCGGTCTGGGGACCGCGTCCTACACCTGTGTGCTGGCCTGGCTGGCGCCGTACTACGTGGAAAAGGGCTGGAGCGAACAAAATGCCGGTTTGCTGCTGGGCTTTTTGACGGCCATGGAAGTGTTGTCCGGGCTGGTGACACCCGCCATCGCCAACCGCAGCCGTGACCGGCGCCTGGTGCTGGTGGTGTTGCTGGCGCTGATCATGGCCGGTTTCTGCGGGCTGATCCTCAGCCCGCAGCACTTCAGCTTGCTCTGGCCGTGCCTGCTGGGACTGGGCATCGGCGGCCTGTTCCCGATGAGCCTGATTGTGTCGCTGGATCACCTCGACAACCCGCAACGAGCCGGTGGGCTGACGGCCTTCGTACAAGGCATCGGCTACCTGATCGCCGGTCTCTCGCCGCTAATGGCCGGGATGGTGCGCGATCAACTGGGCAGTTTCGAATGGGCCTGGTGGTGCCTGACCGGGGTCATGGCGCTGATGATCCTGATGGCCCTGCGCTTCAATCCGCGGCATTACGCCCGACACATTCACTGACTTGGAAGCCCGCCCTGAAATCTTCCGTGTGCACCGCCAGTCTGGGATAAAGGCCTTCGGCCATGTTTTGTGGGATTAAATTCACACGTCGTGTTCGTAACATTTTCTGTCCCACAACTGACCGTGAAACGTCCTACAGGGCATTTTCCTGGCACCATCGTTCCGTTAGGATCATTCGCACACGTTTGCGCACAGTCAGCGCAAGGAGCACAGCGAGACGGAACGGATGCTGAACAGTAACTTGCTTAGAAAGCTCGATATGCAGGACCTCATGGTGTTTGTCGCCGTGTATGAGCAAAGCAGCGTCACCGGTGTGTCGGAGGCGCTCTGCGTCAGCCAGTCCACCGTGAGTTACTGCCTGAAAAAATTGCGCACCAGTTTTGAAGACGAGTTATTCATCAATACCCGCACGGGTATGCGCCCCACGTACAAAGCCAGCACCATGTACACGCATGTGCTGAAGATCCTCGAAAGCATCAACCTCTGCCACGCCGGCGCCCCGGCCTTCGATCCGACCTTGCAACCGGTCACGTTCAATATCTGCGCACCGGAATACTTCGAGCAGTTGATCCTGCCGCGCCTGTTGAAAAGCTTCGATTCCGCCGACCTGCCGGTGATGGTCAACATGCACAAGTTCGAAACCGACATCCCGACCGAAGACCTGCGCGATGGCAGCCTCGATCTGGTGATTTGCTTCGGCCCGCATTTTCATCGCAGCCACACCGACTTCAAATCCCGGCTGTTGCTGGAAGATGACCTGGTGTGCGTTTTCGACAAACGCGCCACGCCACTGGAGCCGCGTCTAAGCCTGAAAGCTTTTGTCGAACGCCGGCATGTGTTTCCGACGCCGTGGACGTCCACCACCAACATGGTCGATGGCTGGCTGGCGCAGCAGGCGCACAAACGGCAGATTGTCGCGCGTTCCAACAGCTACAGCGCAGCGCTGAAAATGATCACCGGCACCGACTTCATCCTGACGTTGCCCCGTCGCATCCAGCAATTGCTGGCCAACGAGGCGATCTTCAATCACTGCGAAGCGCCCAACGGCTTGCCGGGTTTCACCCTGGACATGCTGTGGAGTCAAAGCGTCGATCAGGACAGCGCCAACACCTGGCTGCGCGAGCAAGTGGTCAAGGCCTGCGTCGAGCAGGAAATGGCCTGAAACTCAGTGGCCGATGGCCGTCTTGGTGTAGGAGTCCCGATCGATGTCGAGGATCTCCACGCACAACTGGACTTCAATCCCTGTCGGCCATTCACACAACTCTTGCACTACGGCCAGCAGGCTTTCGGACAACTGCTTTTTGATTTGCGGCGGGCGACCGCTCAGCAGCGCCAGCTTCACATGCACAAACGCCCGTTCCCCCATCGCCGTGCCAACCTTGAAAGTCTCGACTTTCACCGCACGGCTCTTGATGTCGAACTCCGCAGCAAACTGACCGGAAGCCACCAACGCATTGTTGAGCCGAATCAACGCCACGTCAGCGTTCAGTTCGGACAGGTTGGCGGTGTATTCCATGTGCAGGTGGGGCATGGTTTGGCTCCTGATGGTGGGCGGAAAGGTCCTACATATAACACAGCGCCGTCTGACTCATTTGGACAGCGGCGATTCAGCGCGCTCACTCATGAACGCCTCCAGCCGCGAGCGCAACCAGCGTTCAGCCGGATCGGTATCGACATGACTGAGCCAGACCATGGACAAGTCCAGCGTCGGGGTCTTGAACGGAAAGGGTTCCTTGAACAGTTGCCCTGAGGCGGCCATCGCCTCGGCGGCGTAATCCGGCAGGCTGGCGATCAGGTCGGTGCCGGCGAGCAGGGCCGGCAACGAACTGTATTGCGGCACCGACAGCACAACCTGACGCGTACGGCCGATCTCCGCCAGCCATTCATCGGCATAGCCGCTGACGTTGGCGGTGTGCGACACCAACACGTGCGGGCGGGCGCAATATTCATCGAGGGTCAGCGGGGTGTCCGAGGCATCGGCGCGCAAAATGCTCGGCTGGATGTGCCGCAACAACTTGCGCTTGGCGTTGGCCGGCAAACCGCGAGTCTGGCTGATGCCGACCGTGATCTCGCCGGAGGCCAGCAAGTCGGGAATGCGCCAGTAATCGACATGCTGAACCACGAACACCACCATTGGCGCCTCCTGGCGCAAGGCGCGCAGCAGCGGTGGCAGCAGGCCGAACTCGACATCGTCCGACAGCCCGATGCGAAAGGTCATGGTGCTGCTGGCCGGATCGAAATCGTGGGTCAGGCTCAGGGCCACCGACAACGAATCCAGCGCCGGCGACAGGTGCAGGATAATTTCCTCGGCCCGCGCCGTCGGCTCCATGCGATGGCCGACCCGGATGAACAGCGGATCGTTGAACATCGTCCGCAGGCGGTTGAGCGCGGAACTGATGGTCGGCTGGCCGAGAAACAGCTTCTCCGCCACCCGCGTGACGTTGCGCTCGAGCATCAACGTTTCGAACACCACCATCAGGTTGATGTCAGCCTTGCGCAGTTCGTTGCGATTCATTCCTTGCCCCCGCTCTTCAACACTTCAGGCAGTGTAGAAAGGCGCGACGGGGGCGTCTACGTGCGTTGGCCCTCAATTGACCGTCAGGGTCTTCAATCCGAAGGCGAGTTGTCGGGCGTCCTCGCCTATCCCGAAAATGTTGAGCGGGTTCAGCGCCCTGGGCCCGACGACGAGGAAAAAGGCCACAACACCAATCAACAGGAGCACCCGGTTGAGCAGCAGGCGTTTACCGAATTCCTTCATCGATACGTCCAGAAGTTATGCAATACAAAGGTGAAGGCCGGAATGGTCAGCGCTACCGCGCCGATCCCCAGCAAATAATGCAGCCCCGCCATCTGCGCGGCCCAAGCCACCAGCATCGCCAGCAGAAAACCGGCAGCGGAAACCATCATGAAGCGCAGCAACGTTCGCCCATGCAATCGGGCGGAAAAGCTCCAGGTGGTATTGATCAGGTAAGACACCACGGTGGCGACGGCAAACGCCGCGCCGTTGGCCAAGGGCGGCAGAGGCAACACGTAGTTGATGAACAACACGGCCACCAGCGCGTGCAGGGCCGTGACGAACAAACCGGTGACGGCAAAACGCAGGCCACGCTGGATCAAGGCGGATTTTTCGGCTGATGTCACGGTTTTTGCGCCAGGACAAATACCGTCAGCCCGGCCAGGCGATTCGCGCCCATGAACGGCAGTTCGACGCTGCACAGCGTCTTCAAAATCGCATTCACCAGCGGATGGTGCTGCTTGAGCTGCGAGCGTGGTGGTGACGGTTGCGCACCGTTGGGCAGCAATCGCAGGGTGGCGGCAATCGGGAACACCAGACCGAAATAGTAAGCCCCCTGCTTCACCGTCAAACCGGCATCCCGGGCCACCGTTTCCAGCTGCGGCAAGGTATAGCGACGCTTGTGTTCGAGGAAGTCATCGTGCCCGCTCCAGAGAAACTGGAACGCCGGCACCGTCATCAGGAAACGGCTACCGGATGGGACTTTATCGACGTAAGCCGTGAGCAGCCCGACGTCGTCATCGACATGCTCCAGCACGTCCATCAGCAGCACGAGATCGGCGTCCACGGAGTCGATGCCGCGGCGGTAATGCACCGGTTTACCGGCGGTTGTAGCGTCCGAATCGGCGTCGTAACTGATGTCGACGCACCAGGCTTCACAGGCCGCTGAATGCGTCAGCAAATGGTGGGAAAAGAACCCTGAGCCTGCGCCCACGTCGAGAATCTTTTTGAACGGCGTGTTGCCCAGCATGCGCGTCGTGGCCGCCGCTTTGGAGGCGTAATACCAATGCTGGTCGATGCTTGAACCGAGGATGTCGGTTTCCTTGAGATCCATGGTTCAGTCCTTGGGGTCGTAGACTCGCCGCACCAGATACACCGGGCGGCGTTTTGACTCGATGTAGGTCCGGCCCAGGTATTCACCCAACACACCGATGCCAATCAATTGCAGGCCGCCGAGAAAGGTGACGGCGACCATCAGCGAGGCATAACCCGGCAGATCGACACCGGAAATCAGGGTGCGCAAGATGATAAAAATGGCGAACGAAAAAGAGATCAACGAAACGAACAGCCCCAGATACGTCCAGATGCGCAGCGGTTCGGTGCTGAAACTGGTGATGCCTTCCAGCGCGAAATTCCACAAGCGCCAGCCGTTGAACTTGCTCGCTCCGGCGACCCGCTCGAGACGCTCATAGTTCACGTAAGTAGTGCGAAACCCGACCCAGGCGAACAGGCCTTTCATGAAGCGCCGGGACTCGGGCAAAGTTTGCAGGGCATCCACCACGCAACGGTCCATCAGACGAAAATCGCCGACGTTTTCCGGGAGGTGTTGCTCAGCGATTTTGTTATGCAGGCGATAGAACCAGTTGGCCGAAGTTTGCTTGGCCCAGGAGTCGGTCTTGCGATTCACACGATGGCCCAGCACCACTTCATAACCTTCACGCCAGCGGGCGATCATTTCGAGTATGACTTCAGGCGGGTCCTGCAAATCGACATCGATCGGCACCACCACCTGGCCGGTGGCGGTCTGCAAGCCGGCGGTCAGGGCCGCTTCCTTGCCAAAATTGCGGCTCAGATCGACGACGCGAATGCGCGAATCGGTCTGTTGACGCTCCAGTAGCAGGTCGAGCGTGGTGTCGGTGCTGCCGTCGTTGACGAACACCATTTCCAGACTGCCCAGCGTTTCTTCCTTGAAGACGTCAGTGACCCGCGCGATGAACAAATCAATGGTCGCCGCTTCATTGAATACCGGTATCACGAGCGAAAGCTGCAAATGCCCGGCCAGTTGCGTTCCGTGCTGATGAGTCAATTGATTGCTCTTTTTTATAGTGATTTTTCTACAATCCGAGGTCGCCGACCGCTGTTCGCCGCCGTGAGCCGAGTCGTATTAAGCAGGACCGAAGGAGGTGATGCAAGGGCGAAACTGCGGGGTTTTTGGCCATTCGCGCCGGCCCGGTTGCCTTGGCTGAAATATTTTCAAATGCCTGGAAACAAATGCCTGATGGTCAAAAAAGCCAGCTCCGCTAGGCTTGCCCCCGATGCGTCACACAGGTTGTCGCAATTACCCATCGCATGGAGCGAGCAGAATGTATTTCGAGATTTACAGGCAATCCAAAGGCACGCCAAGCACCGGAAAAGGACAATGGCGCTGGCGCTTGAGGGCGGGGAACCACGAGACGATCGCCAGTGGTGAGTCGTATGTGAACAAGGCGGATTGCCTGCATGCCATCGGGTTGATCAAAGGGGTCGAGGGTGAGACGCCGGTGAAGGAGATCTAAATCAATTTTGGGTTGAATGCACTGGCCCCATCGCGAGCAGGCTCGCTCCCACATTGGATCTGTGGCGTTCACAAATCCCCTGTGGGAGCGAGCCTGCTCGCGATGAGGCCCGAAAGAACAACGCAGACCGATCAACTTAGCCAGGCAACGGATACAACCCATCATCAAACTGCGACAACCGCGGAAACTGCATCGGCTGATCATCACTCAGGTGTTCCAGACGCCGCTGATAGCTGTGCAGGAAATCCTTGCGCGCCTCGTCACTGATGTACGGCACATGCCAGGCCACGAACGGCTCCAGCACGTCAAACCCGACATAGGCCAGCGTGCCGCGCAGGATCGGCCGCAACATGTCTTCCAGCGGACCGTGGATCGCGCCATCACCAAACATATGCTCACGGCCGCCCAAGGTAATGGACACCAACGCCTTCTTGCCGCTCAATCCGCCCTGGTCGTAAAACCGCTTGCCGCCGTAGCAGATCCCCGACACCAGCACCCGATCAATCCAGCCCTTGAGGATGGCAGGGGTCGAGAACCAGAAAATCGGGAAATTCAGAATCAGCAAGTCAGCCCACAACAGCTTGTCGAGTTCCTGCTGGATGTCCGGCGCCAGCGACTGGCTCTTCACACCCAGGCGTTGCTCCAGCGCATACACCAGATACTCGGGATTTTCCCGCGAGGAAAAGTCATCGGCGCTGGCCACCGGGTTCCAATTCATCGCGTACAGGTCGCTGACCTGGACCTCATGCCCCTGGGCCTCGAGTGTTGCCACCGCCTGGTCACGCAGGGCGGCGGTGAAGGATTTCGGCTCCGGATGGGCATGGACAATCAATACTTTCATGGCAATTCCCTAGACGCTGACAGGTTTTGAATTTGAGGGCGATAACGCTTCACGTCACACCTGAATCGCCTTCACTTCGACGAACTCGTTGAGCCCTTCTTCCCCCCATTCCCGTCCATTGCCCGACTGTTTGTAACCACCGAACGGTGCCTGATAATTGAACGCCGCGCCGTTGAGAAAGCACTGTCCTGCGCGCAACTGACGCCCAAGGTGCAAGGCGCGCTCAGTGCTGGCGGCCCAGACGCCGCTGGACAAGCCGAACGGCGAGTCGTTGGCGATCTGAATCGCTTGGGCTTCGTCGGCGTAAGGAATCAGGCACAGCACCGGACCGAAAATTTCTTCCTGGGCGATGCGCATACGGTTGTCGACATCGGCGAACAGCGTCGGGCTGACGTAGTAACCGCGCTCGAATGCGTGCGCCGTATCGCCGCCGCACAGCAGTCGCGCGCCTTCCTGTTGACCGACTTGAATGTAGTCACGCACGGTGCGCCGTTGCGCCGCCGAACACATCGGTCCGAGGAAACTCTGCGGGTCCAGCGGATCGCCCATGCGCAGGCTTTGGGTTTCGGCGATCGCCAGTTCCACGGCCTCGGCGTAACGACTGGCGGGCAGCAACATGCGGGTCAACGCGGTGCAGGTCTGCCCGGAGTTGATCATCACGTCCTGCACGCCGTAGCGCACCGCAGCGGCCAGGTCCGCGTCCTCGGCAATCAACAACGCCGACTTGCCACCCAGTTCCAGGCACACGCGCTTCACCGAAGGCGCTGCCGCCTGCGCCACGCGAACCCCGGCGCCGGTGGAGCCGGTGAACGAGACCATGTCCACGTCCGGGTGTTTGGCCAGTGCTTCGCCGACCTTCGCACCCGGTCCGCTGACCAGGTTGAACACCCCCGCCGGCAAGCCGATGGCTTCAATCATCTGCGCCAGCAAAAAGGCGTGCAGCGGCGTTTCCTGACTCGGCTTGACCACCACGGTACAGCCGGCGGCCAGCGCCGGTGCGAGCTTGCCGATCAGTTGATGCAGCGGGTAGTTCCACGGGTTGATGAAGGCGCACACACCGACCGCCTCGCGGATCACCAGCGAATTGCCGACCTCGCGCACTTCGTCCATCAAACCGGCGAGTTCGACGTATTGCTCCAGGCCGATGATGGGCCCGTCGACCTGCACCGACCGACACCATTGCACCGGCATCCCCAGCTCAGTGGTGATGACAGCGGCCATCTCGTCGGCCCGTGCGTGCAATTGCTCGGCGAGCGCACGGAGGTAACCGGCGCGAACGCTTGACGGCGTGCGCGACCATGGACCGAACGCCCGGCGCGCGGCAGCCACCGCGTTGTCGACATCACGCTCATCACCCAGCGGCACCGAACCTGCGACTTCTTCAGTGGCCGGGTTGATCACCTCGGCAATGCCGTGTCCCGAAGGGGTTTGCCAGCGGCCATCGATAAAAAGCGTCTTGTAGTTATGCATACACTTGGGCTTCCATCAGTTCAGTGGCGCAACGGGTGATTCGCTGGCAGGCGTCACGCAAGGGTTCTGCGCCCAACACCAGCCCCAGACGGATATGCCCGGCGGCGCTCGGGCCGAAGGCTTCACCGGCCAGGACCGAGACGCCATGACGGTCGAGCAAGCGGTCGGCAAACGCCTGGGCGCTGAGCCCGGTGTCACGGACATCGACCATCACGAACATCCCGCCATCGGGCTTCAAGGCACGCACGCCGGGGCAGTCAGCCAGGCATTCACAGACCAGATCGCGGCGTTGGCGATAGGCTTCGCGCATCGCTTCCAGTTCCGGCAGGTTGCTTTCCAGCGCGACCACGGCGGCGTCCTGCACGAAATCCGGCAAACCGTAGAGCATGCACAGCGCAAGGTTTTCCAGATGCTCGGCCAGCGCTGGCGGCGTGATCGACCAGCCGATGCGCCAGCCAGTCATGGCATGGGATTTCGACAAACTGTTAAGCGTCGCGGTGCGCTCGGCCATGCCCGGCAGAGTGGCCGGGCTGATGTGTTCGCCGTTGTACAGCAGGTCGCTGTAGACCTCATCGGAAATCAGCCACAGGTCGTGGGTGATGCACAGCTGCGCCAACGCCTGCCACGTGCCGCGCGGCAAACTGGCGCCCGACGGGTTGTGCGGACTGTTGAGCACCAGCGCCCGAGTGCGCGGCGTGATGCGTGCGGCGACGTCTTCGGGCAATACCCGAAAGCCGTTTTCCGAGCGCGCCGGCACTGGAATCACCACCGCGCCACAGGCACCGAACACGGCTTCATAGGTGACGTACATCGGTTCGGCGACGATCACTTCATCGCCCGGATTCAGAACGCACTGAGCCACGCAGAACAACGCGCATTGCGCCCCGGCGAGCACGGTGACCTGCTCCGCAGAGACCTGCTGGCCGCTGCGTTTGCCGTAATGCCGGGCGATGCTTTCACGCAGTGCGCGTTTGCCGCGCACGTCGGCGTAGTGGGTATTGCCCGACAACAGGCTGTCGATGGCCGCCTGCACAATCGGCACCGGCGTGTCGAAATCCGGATCACCGACGGACAGCAGCAGAATGTCTTCACCCTGTTCTTGCAGCGCCAGGGCGCGGTAATGAATGTCCCAGGCGGCAGCGCCGTCACCGGCGATACGTTGAGTCAGGTCGGAAAAGCGCATGGCCCCATCCCCTAAAAAAAAGCCCTTTAAAAAAATTGGAAATCAGAGCGCGCACGCATGCTTGAGTTCGATCAGGGTCACGCCGTTGCGCTTGAAGCCGTGGCGCAAATCGGTTTGCAGCTCGGCAAGGCTCTGCGGCTCGCTCACCGTGCAACCGAACGCGCGACCAAGGGCGGCAAAGTCCGGGTTGCGCGGCAGCACGCCGATCGGCTCGATATCGAGCCCGAGCATGTCGTCACGAATCTGCCCCAGCGCGTCGTTGTTCCAGAGCAGCACCACCAGCGGGCTGTCGAGCTCTTCGACGGCGGTGGCCAGCTCTTGCGCGGTGTAGAGAAAACCGCCGTCGCCGACCAGCACCAGACCAGGCCGCTGCGGTGCACCAAACTTGGCGCCGATGCCCGCCGGCAAGCCATATCCCAACGTGCCGTAACCGGTCGGATGCAACCAGCTGCGGGGTGCCAGGCTGTTGAAGGCATAGTTGCCGGTGTAGGCCAGTTGAGTCATGTCGGTGCTGATGAAGGCATCGTCCGGCAGTTCGGCAGCGATCCGTTCGAGGATCGCCTGGTGGATCGACTGCAACGGGCCGTGGCTGTTTTGCACCGCTTCACGCAGTGCTGCGACGGACGCAATCGCGGCACTGGCATCGCGCCTGGCGGGCGACAGACGTTCCAGCAAGGCGGCGAGGGTGTGTTGCGCATCGCCTTGCAGCGCCACCGCACACGGGTAGAAATCGTTGAACTTGCGCGGGTCGATGTCCACGCGCAGCAGTTCGGCATTCAGCGGCAGGCGCTCGCGCCAGAAATCGGTGTCGGCCATTTCGGTACCGACGGCCAGCACCACATCGGCCTCGGCGATCAGTTGCCAGCCCGGCTCCACGCACAGGGTCGAGCCGGCATTGAGCGGTGCATCCGGCGGCAACAGGCCTTTACCAGCCACGCTGGTGAACAGCGGCGCGGCGAGCCGGGTGCTGAGTTCCTGCACTTGCTGCTGCGCATTCAATGCCCCACCGCCAGCGATGATCATCGGCCGTTTGGCGCTTTGCAGCTTGGCCACGGCCTGATCCAGCGCCGTGGTTGCCGGGACGCCACGGCTTGGGCGACGCACCACTTCATTGCTCCAGTCGCGGGTAATTTTTGCGGACAACACGTCGAGCGGCACCGAGATGTGCACCGGGCGCGGACGTTCGCTGTCGAACACCGCGTAGGCACGGGCTATCAACTCGGGCAGGTCTTCGGCACTGAGCGCCACCGCCGAGAACGCGGTGATCGGCGCGGTGATTGCGCGCTGGTCCTGGGTTTCGTGCAGGCACCCCCAGCCTTTGCCGAGGCTGGCCGTGTGGTTGACGCTGGAAATCACCAGCATCGGAATCGAGTCGGCATACGCCTGGCCGATGCCGGTCGCAGCGTTGGTCACGCCCGGCCCGGTGATGATGAAGCACACGCCCGGTTTGCCGCTGACCCGCGCGTAGCCGTCGGCCATGAAACTGGCGCCTTGCTCGTGGCGAGTCAGCACGTGACGAATGCCGCTGCCGGGCAAGCCGCGATACAACTCCAGCGTGTGGACGCCGGGGATGCCGAACACGGTGTCGACGCCGTAGTTGGCCAGAAGACGCACCAGGGCCTGGCCGCCGGTCAATGTTGTGCTTTGCATATTCACTTCCTCACTCGTGGCCGAGGCGAATCAACGCATCGACCGCAGTCGTGCCAGCGGCACCGACCAACAATGGGTTCACATCGAGTTCCAGCAACTGCCCGGCGTTCTCGCAGGCGTAATCGGCCACCGCACGAATTGCCGCCACCAGCGCGTCCAGATCCGCCGCTTCACGACCGCGAAAACCTTGCAACAACGGGGCACTGCGCAGGCTCGACAACGCTTGGCGGATGGCGCCATCGGTGGTCGGCAGCAGCAGACTGCGGCTGTCCTTGAGCAACTCCACCAGGATCCCGCCCGCACCGATGACCAGGGCCAGGCCGAAGTCGTTTTCGCGTTTGATACCGACGATCAACTCGGCTAACGGCGGCGCGGCCATCGGTTCCAGCAGCACCTGATCGAACGGCACCTGCGGCGCGTAATCGGCAATGCTCGCGCGCATTTTTTCCAGTGCGGCGCTCAGGGCCGCGGCGTCCTTGAGGTTCAACGCCACGGCGCCGGCTTCGGTTTTGTGCGGCAGTTGGGCACTGACCGCTTTCAAGACCAGCGGATAACCCAGCGCGTTGGCGTCACTCAACGCGTTGTCCGGGGTGCTCAATATGCCGTTCGGCGTTGGTAGGCCAAAGGCGCGCAAGGCTTTTTTGGAATCCCATTCATTGAGCAAGCGACCTTCGCCTTCCAGCGCCTGCGGGCAGTGCGGCACTAGCGCCGACTCACCGAGCGCCAGCAGTGCCTGACGATTGCGCTGATAGCCGACAATCCGGCCCCACGCGGCCAACCCGTCTTCCACACCTTGCAACGCCGCCACACCCTGCGAATGCAGACGTTCGCGAGCATGGGCCGGCAGCAATTCCGGGAACGCCGAGGTGACAAAACCGGTCTTGCCGTGGCGGACCAGAGCGGCGCAGTACAGCTCCAGCAGCAGGTCGCACTCCTTGCGTTCGCCGGTAAATTGCGCCGGGTAATCGAGCACCAGCATCGCCGCATCGGCTTCGGTGCGCAGGGCACTGTCGAGCATACGGTTCAAGGCTTCGCCGTCACCCCAGATCGCCGTGGTGAAATCCAGCGGATTGACCAGGTTGGCGTAGCTCGGCAGCACTTGGGCCAGCTCTTCACGCTGACTCTCATCGAGTTTCGGCAAGGTCAGGTCGTTGCGTTCGGCGTAGTCGGCAATCAGCCCGGCATCGCCCCCCGAACAAGCCAACGCGATCAGGCTGTTGCCCGTTGGCAGCTTGCCGCACGCCGCCGCTTTCAGGGTTTCGACAAAACTCACCGGACCACTGACGCGGATCACGCCGAGGCGCGCAAACAGGCTGTCGTACAGTGCATCGGAACCGGACAGCGAGCTGGTGTGACTGAGCGCCAGTTCGGCACCGATCTGCGACACGCCGGTTTTCAGGGCGATGATCGGAATGCCTTTCTCCAAGGCCTTGTGCGCGGCGCGGGCGAAACCCGGGACGTTTTTCAGGCCTTCGAGGTGCAAGCCGATGGCGGTGACGCGCGGCTCGTCGAGCAACACGTCCATCAATTCGGCGACGCCCAGTTGCGCCTGATTGCCGACCGAGGCCATGTAGGCCACCGGCAGCGAGCGGTCGCTCATCGACACGTTATAAGCAAAGTTACCGCTTTGGGTCAGGACAGCGACGCCCTTCTCCACCGGTTTGCCGCCATGGGCCACCGGCCACAGCGCGGAGCTGTGCAGGTAGTCGAGCAAGCCGTAGCAGTTGGGGCCGAGCAAGGCCATGTTGCCGGCCGCCTGAAGCAACTGCTGCTGCAAGGCCTGGCCCTCGGCGCCGGTTTCGGCGAACCCGGAGGCGTAGCAGATCGCACCGCCTGCGCCCTTGCCGGCCAGTTCGGCGACGCAGGTCAGGGTCAGTTCGCGGTTGGTCGCGATGAACACCGCGTCCGGGCCGCACGGCAGTTCGGCGATGCTGCGCACACACGGCACGCCTTCAAGGGTGTCGTGCTGCGGATTGACCAGCCACATCTCGCCAAGGTAGCCCCCTTCGGCGCAGCGCTTGAGCGCACGGGCCATGCTGCGACCACCGACAAACGCCAGGTGGCGCGGTGCGAGCAAGCGTTTGAGGTTGTCACGAATCGTTTGCGACATAGCAATTCTCCGGGCGGATCAGCGCAACAGTGGCCGCAGCAATTCGCGGGAAATGATGTGACGCTGAATCTCCGAGGTGCCTTCCCAGACACGCTCGATCCGCGCGTTACGCCAGATGCGTTCCACCGGGCATTCATCCATCAGGCCCATGCCGCCAAAGATCTGCACCGCCTCATCGGCGACCTTGCCGAGCACTTCACTGGCGAACAATTTGGCCATGCCGGCCTCGCCATCGGTCATGGTGCCCTGGTCCATTTTCCAGGCAGTGTGCAAGGTCAGCAGTTCGGCGGCGCGGATCTGCGTGACCATGTCGGCGAGCTTGAACGAGATGCCCTGATAGGTACCGATCGGCTGGCCGAACTGCTTGCGATCCGCCGCCCATTGCAGCGACACGTCGAGCGCGCGTTGCGCCTGGCCGACGCAGTTGGCGGCGACCATCACCCGTCCGGCGGTGAGCCAGGCGTTAGCCACGTCCCAACCCTTGCCGACTTCGCCCAGCACCTTATTGGCGGGGACGCGGCAGTCGTCGAAGAACATTTCAAAGGTGTGGTAACCGCGGTTGCTCACGCACTTGGGACCCCGGCGAATGGTCATGCCCGGCGTATCGCGATCGACCAGGAACGAAGTCACGGCATTGCGTTTGCGGCCGTTGTGTTCGTAGGTGTCGGTGACGGCGAAAACGATGGCGAAATCGGCGTGCCCGGCGTGGCTGATGAAGTGCTTGCTGCCATTGAGAACGAAGTCATCGCCATCGCGCACCGCGCGGGTCTTGATCGCGTTGGCATCGGAGCCGGCGCCCGGCTCGGTCAGCGCGAAGCAATCGATCTTCTCGCCCTGGATGCACGGCAGCAGGTAGTCGTTGATCTGCTCGCCGGTGCAGGCCATGAGGATTTTCGACGGCCGCGCGACGAACACATGCAGCGCCCATGACACCTTGGACAGTTCACGCTCGATCAGCGCCTGGGACAGGTAATCGAGGCCGCCACCGCCCACTTCTTCCGGCATGTTGAAGGCATAAAAACCCGCAGCAATCGCCTTGCCACGAATCTGTGCCGCCAACTCGGGGGAGACTTCGTCGGCACGGTCGACCGCTTCCTCATGAGGCAGCAGTTCCTTGGCGACAAAACTGCGTACCGCGTCCACCAACATTTCTTGTTCTTGGGTCAGTTGGAAATTCATGGGGCTACCTGTTGTCCATGTGCTGAGTAGGTGTACGGGGCAAGCCACCAGGCTTATTCGCCGCTGAAACGGGCCGGGCGTTTTTCGATGGCGGCGCGCAAGGCTTCGGCGCCGTCCTTGCTGCGACCGCAGAGCAGGCCGGCGGCGAGCTCGGCTTGCAGTTGCTCCGGCAGGCTGCGCTGGGCGCCTTCGCGCATGAGTTTTTTGGTCTGGGCGAAAGCGAACGTCGGGCCGTTGGCCAGGCGCGTGGCCAGTTCAGTGGTCACGTCGTGCAGTTGATCATCGGCGCAGACTTCGCCGACAAGGCCGGCGGCCAAGGCACGCTCGGCGCTCCACATTTCGTCGAGGAACAGCAGGCGCTTGGCTTGTTCAGTGCCGATCAGGCGTGGCAAATGCCAACTGGCACCGGCGTCCGGCGAGTAGGCCATGCTGGTGTACCCGGCCTTGAACCGTGCCGATTGCCCGGCGATGCGCAGGTCGCAGCACAGCGTCAGGTCCATCCCGGCGCCGACGGCCGTGCCGTTGATCGCAGCGATGGTCGGTTTTTCGAGGCTGTACAAGCGGCTCATCAACGCGTGTGCGGTTTCGGTCCAGCCGTAGCTTTCGAGAGCGCCACGGGCTTCTGCTTCAGCCCACTCGGCGAGGTCGGCGCCGGCGCAGAAACTGCGGCCACTGCCAGTCAACACAACGACACGAACGGCGGGGTCGGCGTTGAACTCATCGAGCAAGGCGTGCAGGTTTTTCAGGGTCGGAATGTCCAGCGCATTGCGCTGATCGGGACGATCGAGGGTGATCCAGGCCACGCCGGCTTTTACCTGGCAGAGCAGAGAAATGTGAGTAGTCATGCGAATCCTCGAATTATTGTGTTTGGCGTGAGGTGATGCGACTTGAGGCCATACTAAACGAGTGTTCAGTAAGACGGCAATTGGCGAGGAAATGGGCTGTAACAGCTTCATTTACTTAATAAGTAATTGATTTTGTTTGATTAATTTCTGAGATCCGCTTTTGCAGCGACTGCGCTGTTACAACTTTGAACAACTGCGTGCGGCACCGACGATTTACAGCCCTCCACAAACGACTGTGGGAGTGAGCCTGCTCGCGATGACGGAATTTCATTCAACATCTCTGTTGGCTGATCCTCCGTCATCGCGAGCAGGCTCGCTCCCACAGGGTTTTGTCTTGGTGTGTGCGGTTACGCCGTCGGCAAGCTCGGCGCCAGCAACGCCTGGCGTTTGCGTTGAGTCAGGAAGTACGCGGCGTAGCACACCGCGATGAACCCGAAGCCCCAATACAATGAAGGACGCTGCGTCTCATCCAGTGCCAGGAACACGAACAGTGAGCAGCACAACGCAATGCATGTCAGCGGCAGCAGCGGGAACCACGGCGCGCGGTACTTCAAATCGCTGAGCTTGCCGCCGTCGCGCAGGTAAGCCTTGCGGAATTTGTACTGCGCCAGTGCGATAACGATCCAGGTCACCGTGCCGGACATGCCGCTCACCGCCATCAGCACCATGAACAACGTGTCCGCAGCGACAAAACTGGTCATCAACGACACCAGTGCGAAGCACAAGGTGATGCTCAGCGCCCGCAACGGCACACCGCGTTTGCTCAACGGCGACAGACTTTTCGGCGCCATGCCGGTCTTCGACATCGCCCACAGAATGCGCGTCGAGGCGTACAGACCGGAGTTACCCACCGACAGAATCGCGGTGAGGATCACGAAGTTCATCAGGTCCGCAGCGTAAGGAATGCCGACCATGTCGAACACCTGCACGAACGGACTTTCCATTAACCCGGCCTGCTGCCACGGCACGATCGCCGACAGCACCACGATCGCCAACACATAGAAAATCAACACGCGAAACACCACGTTGCGAACCGCGCGCGGGATGCTTTTTTCCGGCTGATCGGTTTCGCCGGCGGCCACGCCCATGATCTCGCAGCCCTGGAAGGCGTAGACCACGGTCATCATTACCGCGAACACAGCGGACAAGCCGTTGGGGAACAGCGAGTCGCCAATCAGGTTGTTCATCATCGGTGCCGGCGCGCCGCTGCTTAGGGGGATTGCACCGAAGATCACCAACACGCCGACCACGATAAAACCGAGAATCGCCGCAACCTTGATCCCGGAGAACCAGTATTCCGCCTCACCGAAGGCGCGCGTCGCCAACGCATTCAGGCCGAACAGCACCACCACGAACAGCGCCGACCAATACCAGATCGGAATGGTCGGGAACCAGCGCTCCATCAGCATGCCTGCCGCCGTGAATTCCAGGCCCACGGTCGTCGCCCAGCTCATCCAGTAGACCCAGCCGATCATGAACCCGGTGGCCGGTCCGATGAATTGGGTCGCATGGGTTTGAAAAGAGCCGGAAACCGGCATTTGCACGGACAGTTCGCCCAGGCAAACCATCACCAGGTACATCAGGAACCCGGCGACCAGGTAGGCCAGAATCGCCCCCACCGGCCCGCCCTGATTGATCGTCAGGCCAGAGCCCATAAACAGCCCGGTGCCAATCACGCCGCCCAGCGACAACATGAAAATGTGCCGGCTCTTCAGGGCGCGGGTCAGATGGATGCCGTTGCGTTCGGTAGTTTCAGTCATGGTGCGCGCCTCAGTACTGGATGAGGTGCGCGCCACGGCGCAAGGAAGGATGAGCTTTACGGCGGTTCATTATTATTATCTCCAATAAGCTTCGAAGACCGCGCTGTGGCGGTTGTCTCGATTATTGGAAGACCATGTAAGCTCACGTTGACCGTAACGATCGAAGTTGTAAAAAGACGTAACAAACTTGTACGTCAGGTGTGCAGCAGGTCGGCCAGCGTCTGTTGCGAATGCCGCAATTGCGCATGAACCTGCGGCGCCAATTCCCGCAAGCTTGACTCGTCGTTTACCAGCGCGGCCTCTTCCAGCGCGCGCAACACATTGGCCAGTGCACGAAAGCCCAATGAATCGCTGCTGCCGGCCAGGCGATGCGCCAGATGAGCGACTTCGGTGCAATCGTCGGCCTCGATCGCTTCCGTGAGCGCCTCGCGATGCTGATTGATCGAATCGCGCAACACCGCCAGCAATCCCTGAAGTTTCTGTTCACCGAGCAAAGTGCGATGAGTGTCCAGCAGTGGCCAATCCATCGCTTCGTCATCAGGCTGCGGCGCGGGTGTAGGTGAATGCCCGGCCAGCGCCTGACGCAGATTGTCGAGCTTCAGCGGTTTGGCGAGAATGCCGTCCATCCCGGCATCCAGATAACCGCGCACCAGCGCCGGTTGCACGCTGGCGGTCAGGGCGAAGATTCGGCAGTGGCGATTCGGGCCTTCGGTGCGGCGGATCAGTGTGCATGTCTCGACGCCACTGATGCCCGGCAAGTGCACATCGAGCAGGATCAAATCGAACACCTGCCCGGCGCATTGCGTCAGCGCTTGTTCGCCGTCTTCGGCGAGCCAGACTTGATGCCCGTCACGTTGCAGCAAGCCGCTGACGACATCCCGGTTCAGCGCCACGTCCTCGACCACCAGAATCTTCAGCGCATGGCCGGGCTCGTGATGCATTGTCAGTTCGGCAAACCCGGTAGACGCCGGTTGCAACGTCATCTCAAACCAGAAACAACTGCCCCGCCCGATTTCACTTTCAACGCCAATCCGCCCGCCCAACTGCTCCACCAGATGTTTGCAAATGGCCAATCCGAGACCGGTTCCGCCGAAACGCTGCGCCACTTCCTCGCTGGCCTGAGTGAAACGCTCGAAAATCTTCTCCTGTACCGCTGGAGCAATGCCGATGCCGTCGTCCGTCACACTCACGCGCAGCCGTTGCCCGGTCTGATGCGGGACGGGAGCCAACAGCACGACCTCGACTTTAACCTCGCCGCCCTCGGTGAACTTGATCGCGTTGGCCAGCAAGTTGCTCAAAACCTGACGCAAGAATTGTTCGGCGCCGTGGTGCCGGTCAGCGACCTGCGGATCCATCCGGCAATGCAGCGTCGTGTCGTTGCTCAACGCGCGCGGTTCCAGCAGCGTCAGCACCTCATCCAGCAACTGGCGGAGCGAAAAATCCACCGGTTCCGGGTGGCTGACACCTTCTTCCAGCCGAGCGAAATACAGCACTTCATTGAGAATCGACAGCAACCCTTCGCCTGCCTTATACAACGCATCCAGACGTTTACCGTCGCGCTCATCCAGACTCGCGCCACGCAGCAATTCGGCCATGCCGAGAATGCCGTTGAGCGGTGTGCGCAACTCGTGGCTCATGGTCGCCAGGAAGCGCGACTTGGCGAGGTTGGCCGCCTCGGCTTCGTCCTTGGCACGCATCAGGCTGGCGGTGCGGCGCTCGACCATCCGGAACAGCTCATCACGGTTGTCTTGCAGGGCCAGTCGATCGCTTTCCCGGCGGTCGATGTCACTGAGAATGGCCCGGCGCATGTCGTCCAGCGCATAGGCTACGGTGTCGATCTCATCCGGGTGGGCGCTGCGGCGCTTGTCCAGATGCATCGGCTCGTACCAGTCACCGGCGGCGATGCGCCGCGCAAACTCGGCCATGACTTGCAGGTGTCGGGTCACCAAACGGTAGAACAACCACGACAGCGCGACCGCCAGCCCGCACAGAAACATGCTCATCCATAGCAGACTGGTCAAACCGGTGGCATACAAACGCTGATGCACGGCGCCCAGATCGGTGCTGACTTCCAGCTGCCCGAGATGCCGTAGCGGCCCGGACGGCGGTTGATAGTCCAGTTGAAAACGCTCGATGCGCAGCGGCCCTGTCGGGTTCGGATTGCCTTGCAGCAAATCGAAATCCGCGCTGGTCAGACGAACCCGCGCCACGTCGGAAAAATCCACCAGCCCGCGCAGCTGCACATTCAATTGTCCCTCGTTCAAATCCCACAGACTGCGCTCCAGGCTGGCAAGATACCCGGCGTGAATCAGCTCCATGCGCGAATCGATCTCGCGCATCTCGCGACGGTATTCGAAGTACAACTGCACGGTGCTGGCCAACACGGTGAAGCACAGGCTGAACAACAGAATGAACAGCAGAAGACGCCGCAGCAGTCCACCGGGGCGGGCCTGGATCATTTCGTATCGACCGGCAGTTTGATCATGTCGCGGTAGGTGACCTGGCTTTCGTGCAGTAAACGATCGACCACCCCCGAGTCGACCAGGCGCTTCAACTGCGCATCGATTTCAGGCATGCGGCTGGCCAGCGCTGAACGGCGCGACACGGCCACCCGCAGATAATCCACGCCAAAGGAATTGGGCAAGGCGACGATGTCTTGCGCCCCTGGCAGGGTCTCGACACGCATCTGCCCGGTGCGCCGCTCCGAGACGATGAAGTCGATGCGACCGCGAATCAGTTTTCCGAAGTTTTGGCTGCTGTCAGAGACCATCTCGATGTTTTGATGCTCGGCGACGAAGCGGTCGAACACCACGCCGTAACTTTCACCGAACAACAAGCCGCCGCGGTAACTGGCCAGGTCCTCCAGGCGCTCGATGTTCACCGGGTGCTGACGATTGATGAAAACGGCGACTTCTTCGCGCAACACCGGCACCGTCGAAAAGACCATGCTCTGCTCGCGCTCCGCGGTGCTATACATCAGCACCACGTCGACCCGGCCTTCGGCGGCGTCCCGTACGCAGCGATTCCAGTTGTCCAGCTCGACGATTTCGACTTCGTAGCCCAGCTGTCCAAAGAGTTCTTTCACCACGCCGGGCGCAACGCCGCGCACCTGTTTGCCATCGCTCCAGGAGATCGGGGGGTAGACCGGGTAGTCGCAATAGCGGATTTTTTCTGCCGCCATCGCGCTCCCGGCGAGCAACGCCAACAGCAAGCAAAACAGGCGCAGCATCGTGTTCAGGCTGCCACGCTGGCGGTGAACAGATAACCGGCGCCGTGGATGGTGATGATCAATTGCGGCTCGGACGGGTCATCGTGCAACTTGCGTCGCAGGCGTCCAACGAGCACGTCGATGGAGCGATCGTTGGGCACCCATTCGCGGTTGCGGATCTGATCCATCAGCTGATCGCGGCTCAGGGTGTGGCCGCTGTTGCGCAAGAATACGCTGAGCAATTGATACTCACCGTGGGTCAGCAAGGTTTCGCTGCCGGTGTCGTCGATCAACCGACGGCGATCTGTATCCAGTGCCCAGGCGGCGAACTGTTTGACCGGTCGAGCAAGGGCTGCAACCGGTTTAGGCGTATGGGCATGACGCACCCGACGTATCAGGTTCTTCGCCCGGGACACCAGTTCGCGTGGGTTGAGGGGTTTGATCACGTAGTCATCGGCGCCGCACTCAAGGCCCACGATGCGATCGATTTCATCGTTGCGCCCGGTGATCAGAATGATCCCGACTTCCGAACGGACCCGCAGCTCCCGGGTCAGGGTCAGGCCGTCCTTGCCGGGCAAGCGGATATCGAGCATCACCAGATCGACCGTCTGGGTTGCCAGAAATGTTTCGGCCAGCTCCGCGGTAGCGGCGCAATGCACCTCGTAACCTTCCTGGCTCAAGTAAGCCTGCAGCAGTTCGCGAATCAACGGATCGTCATCGACGATCAATACCCGAGGAGTCATCGCATGGTGTCCTGCGTGCGCCCGAAGGCGTGTTTCTTATTAGAGTTTTTTCCTGCACCGACGCCTGAGAGTACCCATTGCTGAACGATCGATCAACAGCCCGTCGTCTGCAAACAGAAACGCTGACGTCCGCCCGCCTGCAAACCATCGACCCACGCTTCGCAAATCTGCATGCCCTGTTCAGGGGTAAAGGTTCCCGGGTTGAGTCCCGACTCCAGCCACAAACCGTCAAGCAACGCGCTGAGGCCGATGGCCGCCAGATCGGCGTCGAAGTGTTCCCAGCCTTCCTCCTGCGCCAGCTCGGTCAGCGCCTTGCGCAAAATGCCGCGATACTCGCCATAGGAATGTTCGTGCGCAAGGTTGATCGCCTCTGCAGTCTTGACCGCGCCCCAGAAGGCCAGCCAGGCGTCGAGCAGTTGCGGGTCGAGCAGCTCAGCGGAAAACGAGCCGCGGAAGAACGCTGACAGACGCTCGCGGGCATTGGGCGCCGCCTGTTCCATGGCGGCGCGCAGCAACCCCATGACCCGCCCGGTCACCGCCAAATAGGCTTCGGCGACCAGTTCATCCTTGCCGGAATAGTGATGGCTGATCAAGCCGACCGAGACACCGGCCTCGGCGGAGATTTTGCGGATGGAGGCGCCCTGAAAGCCGTGGCGCTTGAGGCACACGAGCGTGGCATCGATGAGATTGGTTTTGCGCAGCTCTGGCGCCATTCTGGAGAATCGGACTTCCTGAGTCATGGGGCGACGTTCCTGGAGGCGAGGGTTGAGCCCTGTATGAGCCGTTCGCGAGCTGAACGACTGTACAGCAACAACCCTCGCCTACTCCAGATGTTGAAGCTTTTTACATACCGGGCAGCACATCAGGAGGAACAATCGCACCGCCCTTCATCACAACCGGTGTTTTCTCCAGTATCGAAATATCAGCGATCGGATCACCGTCGACCGCGATCATGTCGGCGAATCGACCCGAACTGACAGCACCGACGTCCCCCTGCCAATTGAGCAGGTCAGCGGCAACGACGGTGGCGGACTGGATCGCCTGCATTGGGGTCATACCGTACTTCACCATGTAGGCAAACTGTTTAGCGTTGGTGCCAATCGGATAAACACCCGCATCGGTGCCGTAGGCGATTTTCACCCCCGCCTTGACCGCTTTACGGAATGCCTGGCGCTGTACGTCGGTTGTTTCAGTGTTCTTGCGCAAGTAACTCTCAGGCCAGTTTTCCTTGTGACCTACTTCATCGATGTAGTCACCGTTGTAAATATCCATGACCAGATAAGTGCCGTTGTCTTTCGCCAACTTGATGCCTTCATCATCCAGTAGCGAAGCATGTTCAACGGATCTGACGCCTGCACGAATAGCGGCCTTGATGCCTTCTGCACCATGGGCATGGACGGTGGCATAGCTTTTATGAACCTTGGCCTCTTGTACTACGGCGCGCATTTCTTCTTCAGTCATTTCCATTTGACCGGGTTCAGTACCTTCGGCAAGAACGGAGCCCGTGCCCATCATCTTGATGGTGTCTACGCCGTGCTGGAACAGATAACGGGTCTTCAACTTGGCGTCATTGGCATCCCGGTAAACGCCGACGCGCATATCCGCCGGAATCTCCACGCCCGGGGCAAACCCGGTCACTTCGCCGCCACCGCCCGCTACGGTGATGTAAGCCCCGACGACGTTCATCCGTGGACCCAGCACCCGATTCGCGTTGATCGCATCACGCAGTGCGACGTCGGTGAACGCTCGATAAGTGCCCAGGTCATGCACGGTTGTAAAACCCGCACGCAACGTTTGATAGGCGTGTTTTGCTCCCATGAGCGCGACATCTTGAGGGGAATGCAGGAGCGGCTCAGCCACGTTGTTGGTCATGTCCCAATCGGAGATATGCGTGTGCATATCGATCAGACCCGGGAGGACTGTCTTGGCGGACCAATCAATCACTTTGCTATCGGCTGGCGGAGCACTCCACGGTTCCACGGCAATGATGCGCTCACCGTCAATCTTGATGCGCTGGTCGGTCAGTACTTTGCCTTTCTCGACGTCCACTAAACGGCCGGCATGAACGTACACGGTCTCTGCGTGAGCGGACAACGCCAATGAGGAAAGTGCTACCGCTAACGCAATAAATTTGATCGGAATGTTTTTCATGTGAAGCCTCTTGTTTTTATTGGATTCAGATGTGCACATCAAAAAAGATCGAACGGGTACTGGGTGATAATTCGCACCTGCTTGACACTGTCACCCGTGAATTGGAAGTCCGCATAACGCACACGAACCGACAGATTCTTCAGAGGTCCGCTTTCAACGACGGTCTTGAGATCGACATCACGTTCAATTTGCTTATCGGAACCGGCGAAGTAAGTATACAAACCGTCGGGATCAACTTGCTCATAGTCTATATCGAAACCGTAAACATAACGGACACCTAAAGTAGTCCGGATAAAGCCATTACTTCCAAAGTCGTATTGATAACCCAAGCCCACCGACTGTTCACCCGGACCGTTAAAGTCTCCGTACTGCGACGAGTTGGCCAGATAGATAGAGTCCATATAAGTGCCGTCCGCGGCCATCAAGTAATCAAACGGTTCATCACCGTGGATTTTTTGATAAGACAGGGTAACCGTGTGCGGGCCCGTGGCGTAGGCCGTTGCCAGCGACCAGGCGGTGACGTTGATGTCGCCAGCCAGGGACTGCCCTTCATCGAGCGAGCGGTACAGGTTGAAGTCGACATTCAGCGATTGTTCGGAGGGCAGCGCAAAGGTGTAGTTGGCGTTCATGTAGTACTGGTGCCACAAGTCCTCTGTCCGAGACACGTAGAAGCCGACACTGCCTTCTTCCACTGGTTGGTACGTCAGGCCGGCGTAATCGACATTGCCCCCTTTCACCCCGGCGTAGCCGGCAAAGAAATCGCCGTCATGGTCCGTACTGGCAGAGCCTTTGTTGGAGAAGAAGTGCCCGGCATCGATACTGACTTTCTCGATGTCAGTGCTCAGCAGTTGGATGCCTCTTGTGGTCACCGGCATCAAGCGCGAGTCGGGAGTGGCAAGTACCGGGTTATACGGCCGCAGATCGCCATACTGGATAATCGTATTCGACCACTTCATTTTTACCGACGTATTCAATGTCGACGATTCTGTTCTTTCACCGTTTCCCTCGGCGGGAAACATACCCGACCCCACGGTCCCGCGCCCACCGTCAAGTTTATAAGCAGTATCGACACTGGCATCGACACCAAAGCCGATAAGGCCTTGAGTAAAACCTGACTTATAGTCCAACAGAAACCCTTGCCCCCAACCTCGTGCATCGGGATAGCCGGAAAGGGAGTTTCGATTGAAATACATGTTTCTGGCGAGAAGAGTGGCCGAACTGTCTTCAATAAAACCGCCAGCAGCCTCTTCTGCCTGGGCTTTCATATAACTTCCGGACACCGAAATTACAGCGACACCTAACAGGGAATGCAGCTTCATGTAGACCTCAGGGCTTTTTGATTATTATTGTTTTCTGTCACGCCTCTACAACCACAATGTTAAGCAGACTGATCTTGTAATTAACAGTTTTAAGATGTTGAGATTTGATAAACACATGTAAGTCAAGTAACGGGATGTAATGCGCTTATTACATGTCGCTTCACGCGCTACGCAATATCGACAAGCCTGTTTCCGCCCCTTCGGCCCACGCGTCAGCCGTGGTCTGCTCAAATACACAGCCAGTAAAAAAATCTGTTGATTTTTTACTGGCGGTAAATTCATATTGAAAAATAACAACGCCAAAAACCGGCCTTTCGGCTTCAGCCTGCCTGGAGTAACTGCACCATGTCGACCGCTTCCCCTGCCTTCGCGCACCTGTTCGAACCTTTGCAACTGCGTGGCAAACGCCTGAAAAACCGCATCATGTCCAGCGGTCACGACACCTCGATGCCCACCGACAACCTGGTCAACGAGCAACTGATCGCCTACCACACCGCGCGGGCTGAAGGCGGTGTCGGGCTGATCGTGTTGCAAGTGGCCGGCGTGCATGACAGTGCGCGGTACACCTCGCATGTGCTGATGGCCACCGACGACGCTTGCATCGAGGGCTATCGAACAATCGCTGAGCGTTGCCATGCGCACGGCACCGTGGTGCTGTCACAAATCTTCCATCCGGGTCGGGAAATCATGGAGTCCAGCGATGGCTTGCTCGCTGTCGCTTACTCGCCTTCGGCGGTGCCCAACGAGCGGTTTCGGGTGATGCCCCGTGCGCTGGATCAAGCGATGATCGACGAGATTGTCGCCGGTTACGGCGCCGCCGCCCGACGCCTGTATCAGGCCGGAATTGACGGCGTGGAAGTGGTCGCCAGCCATGGTTACCTGCCGGCGCAGTTCATCAATCCGCGGGTCAACCGTCGCACCGATGGCTACAACGGCGAACTGGAACAACGCCTGCGTTTCCTGCGCGAAGTGATCGCGGCGGTGCGCGCCAACACCGATGAACACTTCATCATCGGCCTGCGCATTTCCGCCGATGAACGCGATCCCGAAGGGCTGACCGAAGACGAGTCCCTGGCTGCCGTGCAATCCCTGCAAGTGATTCTGGATTACGTGCACGTCGTCGCCGGCACCTCGGCGTCATTAGGTGGCGCCGTGCACATCGTGCCGCCGATGGCGATCGAAGCGGCTTATCTGGCCAAGGAAGCCGGAACGTTCAAGGCCGGGCTGTCGATTCCACTGTTTGTCACCGGGCGTATCAACCAACCGCAAGAAGCCGAGCTGATCCTCGCGCGCGGCCAGGCCGATGTGTGCGGCATGACCCGCGCGCTGATCTGCGACCCGCAAATGCCCAACAAAACCGACAGCGGCCACGTCGAGGATGTGCGCGCCTGCATCGCCTGTAACCAGGCGTGCATCGGCCACTTCCACAAAGGCCTGCCGATTTCCTGCATCCAGCACCCGGAAACCGGACGCGAACTGATCTTCGGCCAGCGGCAATCCACAGCCCTTCGCAAACGCATCATGATCGCCGGCGGCGGCCCGGCCGGGATGAAAGCCGCCGCCGTGGCTGCCCAGCGTGGACATGACGTGACCCTTTACGAAGCCAGTTCGCAACTCGGCGGCCAGGTCTTGTTGGCGCAATTGCTACCGCGACGCGCCGAATTCGGCGGCGCCAGCACCAACCTGCAACGGGAAATGGAGTTGGCTGGCGTGCGTGTCGTCCGCAACACCCGCGTCGACCGGGCGCTGGTCGAACGCGAACGCCCGGACATGGTGATCGTCGCCACCGGCGCCGAACCCTATTGGCCAGCGTTCGAGCGCGGCGGTGAATTGCAGGTCGTGGATGCCTGGCAAGTGTTACGCGATGAGGTGCAAATCGGCCGCTCCGTGGTGGTCGTCGACTGGCGCGCCGACTGGATCGGCCCCGGCATCGCCGAACGTCTGGTACGCGCCGGGCACCAGGTGCAACTGGCCGTCAACGGCACCCACTGCGGCGAAAACTTGCCGCTGTACGTACGCGATCAGCTGGCCGGCGAACTGCACAAACTTGGAATCCCGATCACCCCCTACGCCCGCCTGTATGGCTGCGACGACAACACCGTCTACCTGCAACACACCGCCAGCGGCGAACCGATGCTGTTCGAAAACATCGACACATTGGTGCTCTGCCAGGGCCATCAACCCGTCGATACCCTCGGCGCCGAATTGCAGGGCTTGGTGGAGTTTCGCCGCATTGGCGACTGCCTCGCCCCGCGCACTGCCGAAGAAGCCATCTACGAAGGTTTGAAAGTCGCCTGGGAGCTTTGAGGCTGTTTTATACTCCGGGGCTTTTACACATCACCCCGGTTCGGAGCACGCCATGAGCAACAGCAGCAAGATGCCGCCTGCCGGCAGCGCGCCCACACAGGACAGCGCCACGGCAGAACCGCATTTTCTCGGCACACGGATTCGTGGGTTGCGTAAACGTCGGGGCATGACCTTGGCGGAACTGGCGCAGATGAGCGAGCTGACGGCGGGATACATCAGCCAGCTGGAACGGAACCTGGCTTATCCGTCCATTCCTGCGCTGTTCAATATCGCTCGTAGTTTGGGTGTGACCATTCAGTGGTTCTTTGCCAGCGAGGGTAATACGGCGCCTGAAGATAACGGTGTTGTAGTGCGCAAGAACACCCGGATGAGCGTGCACTATGAAGACGGGATTGTGGATCAGCTGCTGACGCCACAGCCGAATCGACAGTTGGAGATGCTGCATTCACGGTTTCCGCCCGGGACTTACAGTCAGCAGAGTTACAGCCATGAAGGGGAAGAGGCTGGATATTTGCTGTCGGGGAGTTTTGAGCTGTGGGTGGGGGAGCGGCATTTCCAGCTGAGCGAGGGGGATAGTTTCAGCTTTTCGAGCCAGGAGCCGCATCGATATGGGAACCCTGGGGAGGTGGATGCGGTGGTTATTTGGGTGATTACGCCGCCTTCGTTTTGAGGGTTCGGCGGCCTTCTCACTGCATTCAGGTGGCTCGTTCACGGCAAAAAACCGGCGTCTGGCCGGTTTTTCTTTTTGCGCACTCGTTCACAACCACCCGAACCCTTTCCCCATGACTGCCGCTAGACCCAGCGCGGCGGTAATCAAAGCGCCGAACAGTAAACGAAAATCCGTTCGGGCTTCTTGCCGCTGCTCACGAAAATCTATGCGAAGGTCACCCAGATCACGCCGGACGTATTCGATATGCGTTTCAAGTTTGGATACACGCGGTTCCAATGGGTTTACTCCTGGAGGACCTGGTGGTCTTCGTTCTTTATCGTCTCCGCCACTCCTTTTATTGCTCGGGAAGCGGTCTGGGTAATGCTCATCAAGGTTTACCAGCACAAAAGGCTCACTCATCGCAGACCTCAAGCGCAACGGTTTTGGTGCCGTCTTCAACGACGATATCTGCCAGCACGTTGAGCGAATGCAGGCGAACAAATCCGCAGTACTTGCAGTTAAGCATCACCGCCGGCGTGCCGGAGCGTAAATACTCTTTGCCACACGCCCAAGGCAACCCGACGCCCGTCGCCCCGGCCTGGAGTGGCAACTCCCACTCATCATGCTCACAGAACGGGCACTCGGTATTCTTGATTCGCTCTTTGAAAATGTTGGCTAACCGCCCGGTATCCAGATGAAGATCCCCAGGCATTGGCTTGCCTCGTGACACCCCGGTCTGATCATCGCCCTGAAAACCTTCTTCACCGCTGCTGTACATCGCTACCTCCTCCTTGAGGGAATAAATCATCGATTAACCGATCAACCAGAAGATGGTGCGTAACGTCCAGCCACCTGCTCGACCGCGAAGTCATTACGGATGTCTTCGCTGAAAACCGAATATACCTTCGATCAATCTCGGACGTATCCGCGTACGAAGTAGGAGGATTCGCTTGTTTGTGTCAGCCCGGAATTTTGCCTGTGAGATCCGTCCACGCGGTTCTTTTCGGACCTGACCAGGGTCACAGGTTTCTTTGATGAGAGGGGTCTTCAGTTGGCAAGGTCAGTGGCCATTCCGGCGTTGCCCCGGCATCGCTTTCAGGTTTTGCTTTAGGTCTGGAAATGATCGGGGCCACCAGTCTGATTACACCCCTTTCAATCAGTGAAAGAAGTCCAAAAGTAATGAAACCAAAAATCAACCCGACCACCAGAATGCTCAGTGGGTGAATTTGCACGGCGTCGGAGCTTTCCAGCATGTAGAAAAAAGCCTGAACAGTGACGGCCACGCAGGCCGCAAGGGCTGCTATCAGCTTGATAATCAACCAAAGCCGCCGCCATCTGTTCATGCTCTTCCCCGCTATCCGGTGGTTCAGCTCTTTATTGCATGATAGCTAATGACCTTGATTCAGAGTGATTCCGCACAGCATTGTTGTAATCTTCGACGCAATGGCCGAGTTCCTCTCTCCTAAAAAAACTGAACCCCAGAAACGAAAGAGCCCCGTCACTTTTCAGTTACGAGGCTTTTTTAATGTATTGCTGAGTACCGTGTGTAGCGCTACGGAGCCGCATCAACAATCGCCTGCAGGATCGGCTCGATGCTGATTAGCATGGGGGTACCACCCCTGATATCTGGTTCGCTCAGGGATCGAAATCCCAACGATTCATAATATGAAACGGCGTTCGGTGCCGCGTCCAGATACAGGCCCTTGATAGGCACCTCTTTGTGGACCTTAACCGCTTGTATGAATGTGTGCCTCAGAATTTCCTGACCGATTCCAAGCCCCTGATATCGACGATCCACGCCAAACATCACCATCCTCACAACGGGCAGTTGAGATGGCAAGTTCGACTTCTTGATAGTGGCTTTCGCAAGCGCCTTGTCAATGTGACCCAGCGAGAGCGTACCAAAGCCGACGACTTCTCCCAACGAATTGATCGCACCAATGCCTCGGATGTTCTCGCTCTTTAAGGCACGCTTCAAACCGCTCTTATAGTACTCATTCATCATGACAAGCCCACAATCGAAATCTTTCAGATAGCGGTAAGACTCAAAACGAGCTTGCAAATTATTGTCAATTTCATAAGCCGGAATCGCTTTTGTCCCCATGCTTCCCTCTCATCAGGTTCAGTAGCCCAAGCGTTGGAGCCGTATCCTCATTAAGGATCTCCAGAGCTCGGGCATAGGCTTGTTCCGACATGTCGATACGTCGATGTTTTTCCATCACCTCCTCTGCCTTTTCGAAGGCAGAGGAAATAATGAACGAGGTCATATCAAGCCCCGAGATTGAAGCGGCCTTACGGATGAACTCTTTAGCGACATCCGTGGTTTTGAGTTCAAGACGAGCATTTTTTGGTGCTTTGAGTATTTCGTTAATTTCTAACATAAGGTGTACCCGTTTTCGGAGAGTGTGTTCCCTTACTGAATGTCATTTTGTTGCTGTCCACGCTCAGAAGCATGGGTGATTTCAAAACTTCAGCTCACTCCCGGGTAATGGGAAGGCATTGAGCAATGTACGGATGCTAGCCGTACACAATGAGAGATGTCAAATGCCACCCGTACAATAACCGTACATTCCTGCACGGCCCCGCTATTAAAATATCAGCAACAAAAAAGCCCCGTAACTTTTCAGCTACGGGGCTTTTTCTATGTAATGGCGGAGAGATAGGGATTCGAACCCTAGGTACCGGTGAAGGTACAACGGATTTCGAATCCGTCCCATTCGGCCACTCTGGCATCTCTCCAACGGCGCGCATCATAACAACACTTTTGCCGGAAGCGAACCCCCTAAGCGAAATTTTTCCGTGCTATCAGATGCTTGCGTCGATTAAAGCGGTACACCCAGACGATTGGCCACTTCTTCGTAGGCTTCGATGACGTCACCGAGGCCCTGGCGGAAGCGGTCTTTGTCCATTTTCTTGCCGGTGGCCTTGTCCCACAGGCGGCAGCCGTCCGGGCTGAATTCGTCACCCAGGACGATGGAGCCGTCGGAGAAGACGCCGAATTCGAGTTTGAAGTCGACCAGCAGCAGGCCGGCGTCGTCGAACAGTTTGCTCAGGACTTCGTTGACCTTGAGCGACAGTTCTTTCATGCGAACCAGTTGCTCGGCGGTGCCCCAACCGAAGGCCACGACGTGGGATTCGTTGATGAACGGATCGCCCTTGGCGTCGTCCTTCAGGAACAGTTCGAAGGTGTAAGGGTTGAGCTTCATGCCTTCTTCGACGCCCAGGCGCTTGACCAGGCTGCCGGCAGCGTAGTTACGCACGACGCACTCGACCGGGATCATGTCGAGTTTTTTCACCAGGCATTCGTTGTCGCCCAGCAGTTTGTCGAATTGGGTCGGCACGCCGGCGGCTTCGAGTTTCTGCATGATGAAGGCGTTGAACTTGTTGTTCACCATGCCTTTGCGGTCGAGCTGTTCGATGCGCTTGCCGTCGAACGCCGAGGTGTCGTTGCGAAACAGCAGGATCAAGCGGTCAGCGTCGTCGGTCTTGAAAACCGATTTGGCTTTGCCGCGGTAGAGTTCTTCACGTTTTTCCATGATGGGCTCCGCTTGCTAAGTAGGTGGGCTAGGCGATGTGTCGCCAGTCGAGCCCTGAATCTTGATCGGCCAGTTGCAGCCAGTCCGGGTCGCACCCGAGGGTGTCGACAAAACATTGCCGGGCCAGCTGCGGCAGGTTGTTCTTGCTGCTCAGATGGGCCAGGACCAGGTGTTGCAGGCCTTGCCAGCCCAACTCAGACACCAGGAATGCCGCCTGGTGGTTGTTCAAATGTCCCAGTTCACCGCCCACCCGCTGCTTCAAGAAGTACGGGTAGTGACCGCGAGCGAGCATGTCACGGCAATGGTTGGACTCGATCATTAACGCATCGAGGTCCCGATAGCCGTCCAGCACCTTGTTGCAATACGAACCCAGGTCGGTCAGCAGGCCGAAGCGCCGCTCACCGTCGCTGAAGACGTACTGCGTCGGTTCCTGTGCATCGTGGGCCACGGCAATGACGCCGATGCTCAGTGCGCCGATCTGCAGTTGCTCGCCGCCGGCCAGAAGGCCAGTCGGTTCAATCGGTTTGCGCATCCCGCGCAGGGTGCCACGACTGAGGTAGACAGGCAGATTGTAGCGCCGAGACAGCAAACCCACGCCATGCACGTGGTCGGCATGTTCGTGGGTCACGAGTATCGCGCTCAACTGCGTAGGGTTCACACCCAGGCGCAGCAGGCGTTTTTCGGTTTCCCGCAGGGAGAAACCACAATCCACCAGCACATACGTGTCAGCGCTGGCTATCAGCGTGCCGTTCCCTTGGCTACCGCTGCCGAGAACGGCAAAACGCATGTGATCAGCCCAGGTTGTCCTGAATCACGCTCAACACTTTGCGCGCCACTTCTGCCGGCGCCACGGTGTTGATGTTTTTCTCGACGGTGACCTGGACGTTGTCGCCAACCTTGCTCAGGCGAACCTGATAACGCTCGGCACGGGCTTCAACTTCTTCCTTGCTAGGCGCGCTGCCGAACAGGCCGCTGAAGAAACCAGGTTTCTCGTCTTTCTTCTCGGCTTTTTCGGAAAGGTTGATGTAGTACAGGCCCAGGCTGCGGTTGATGTCTTCAACGCGCCATTCGCCCTGTTCCAGCGCACGACCGACGCTCGACCAGGCACGATCAAGGTCGTTGCCGACGTTCAGAACCGGGTTGCCGCTGCCGTCTTCGCTCAGGCTGACACGACTTGGCGTATCAAAATCACGCGAAGCCAACATGGAGACCGACCCGCCCTTCTCCGAGATGCGGCTCATGCTTGCGAGCATGTCGTCGACCAGTGCCGCGTCCAGGCCAGTGTTGACCGAACGGTTGGTGAAAGCCACGTCGGCGGTGCTGCCGGCAGGACGTTCGGCGCTGACCACGTAGACTTCGCTGGTGTTGCGCTGCACGCCTGGCTCGATACGCACACGAACACGGGTTTCGCTGTCAGTGCTGACACCGGCGGCGCTCAGGCGCTTGGCCATCGCTGCGGACAGTTCGTCGGAATGCTGCCAGGTGGTGGTGAATTCGCCGGTTTGCGGCTTCTGTTCGTCCAGACGGAAACCGTTGTCCTGGAAGAACTGCACAGCCACTGGCCAGACTTCGGCAGGTGGGTTCTGGGCGACGATCCAGCGCGAATCACCGGTCTTCTGCAGGGAGTAGGCGCTGGCGTCGGCCCCTGCCGTCAACGGCTGTGGACGCGGCACGATGTACTCGCCCTTCGCGGTGTCATCGGCCACGTTGCGCGGGATCGGCAGCAGCGGATCCAGACGTTTGGCGGTGCTGACATCCGTTGGCAATTGCATAGGTGCAGTCTGTTGCGCTTCCAGGTAATCGCTACCACGGTCACGGAAATAACCTTCCGGGCCCCAGACCCATCCGCAGCCACTGGTGCTGGAGATAATCAAGGCAAGTGCGGAAAGTCCGGCCAATCGCTTCATGCGTAGTGCTTCCTCAATTAAACCAGTACGCCGGACTGGCGCATGGCCTGCCGCAGCGGTTCGTGACAGGCAGCGCTGAGCCAGGTGAGCGGCAGACGGATACCGTCCGGCATCAAGCCCATTTCATGCAGTGCCCATTTCACGGGGATAGGGTTGGATTCGATAAACAGGGTTTTATTGAGCGGCATCAGCTTTTCGTGAATCGCGCGGGCCGTGACGGCGTCGCCTTTCAGGGCAGCGTTGCACAGGTCGCTCATGTCGCGCGGGGCGACGTTGGCGGTGACCGAAATGTTGCCTTTGCCGCCAAGCAGGATCAGCTCGACTGCGGTGGCGTCATCACCGGACAGCACTACGAAGTCTTTGCTGACGCCGTCGATGATGGCTTTGGCACGGGTCAGGTCGCCGGTGGCTTCCTTGATGCCGATGATGTTTTTCACGGTCGACAGGCGGATTACGGTTTCGGTCAGCATGTCGCAGGCCGTACGACCCGGCACGTTGTAAAGAATCTGCGGGATGTCGACGGCTTCGGCGATGGCCTTGAAGTGCTGGTACAAGCCTTCCTGGGTCGGCTTGTTGTAGTACGGCGTGACCAGCAGGCAAGCATCGGCGCCGGCGGTCTTCGCATTGGTGGTCAGCTCGATGGCTTCGCGCGTCGAGTTGGCGCCGGTACCGGCGATCACCGGAATGCGCCCTGCCACTTGCTTCACCACGTAACGAATCACTTCGATGTGCTCGTTCACGTCAAGGGTGGCCGATTCGCCTGTAGTGCCGACCGCCACGATCGCGTGGGTGCCGTTCTGCAGGTGAAAGTCCACCAGTTTGCTCAGGCTGTCCCAGTCGAGACGACCTTGTGCATCCATGGGTGTGACCAGTGCCACCATACTGCCCGCAATCATGCAACCGCTCCTGCCGGAAAAAGAGAGCGGTAATGGTACTGGCGCCAAGATGCTTGTACAAGCAAAGTACTGCGCTGCCGCCATTCCCCTTGGCGCTGCTTTTCGCTACCCTTCAGACTTTGATCGGTACTGATAAGCTCGTACGCCGGGTTTCAGCCTCCATTTTCGGCATCACAAGCCCCGATCCAGCGTTGCCACCCCTCGCTCTTGCCTTATGGAGCACGTTGCAACCTTCGGCCCGGGTTTTCTGAATTCGCATCCGCAGGCTCGCCCCCGGTAGTAAAAGCCCGTAAAAGTATCGACCGCTCATCGCTTTAGGAATGCTGCATGTCCACCCCCACAGTTCGCGAACAATTCCTTGTCATCAGTGCCCTCGGCGCCAACCCCATGGAGCTGACTAACGTCCTGTGCCGCGCCAGCCATGAAAACCGCTGCGCCGTGGTCACTTCCCGCCTGACCCGTCATGGCGAGTGCAGCGCGTTGATCCTCGAGATCTCCGGCAGCTGGGACGCCCTGGCGCGCCTGGAAGGCAGCCTTTCAGGCCTCGCCAAGAAGCACGCATTCACCGTTAACGTGGTGCGTAGCGCGGCGCTGGAGAATCGTCCTCAGGCCTTGCCTTACGTCGCTTATGTCAGCTCGGCCTATCGTTCGGACATCATCAACGAGCTATGCCAGTTCTTCATGGACCACAACGTCGAGCTGGAAAACCTGACTTGCGACACGTATCAGGCGCCGCAAACCGGCGGCACCATGCTCAACGCCACGTTTACCGTGACGCTGCCGGCCGGCGTGCAGATCAGCTGGCTGCGCGATCAGTTCCTGGATTTCGCCGACGCGCTGAACCTGGACGCGCTGATCGAACCGTGGCGCCCACAAAACCCAATGTAAGGAAGCTTTCATGGCCGTTGCCATCGACCAACCGGTTGCCGACTTCGAAGCACCCGCCACCAATGGACAGACCGTCAGCCTCGCGGGCCTTAAAGGCAAGCAGGTTGTGATCTACTTCTATCCGAAGGACAGCACACCGGGCTGCACCACTCAGGGTCAGGGCTTTCGCGATCAGCTGGACGCCTTTAAAGCGGCCAACACTGAAGTGTTCGGCGTGTCGCGCGACAGCCTGAAATCCCACGAAAACTTCAAGGCCAAGCAGGCGTTCACCTTTGAGCTGATCAGCGACAAGGAAGAAGCGCTGTGCCAGTTGTTTGATGTAATCAAGCTGAAGAAGCTGTATGGCAAGGAGTACATGGGCGTTGATCGCAGCACGTTCCTGATTGATAAGGACGGTGTGCTGCGTCAGGAATGGCGCGGTGTGAAGGTGCCGGGGCATGTGGATGCGGTGTTGGCTGCGGCTCAGGCTCTCAATAAAGCCTAAGATTCTGGCGTCTGTTCTGACGCCATCGCGGGCAAGCCCGCTCCCATAGGGTTTGCGTTAATCCTGTGGGAGCGGGCTTGCTCGCGAAGAGGCCCTCAGCCTCACTGAAAAAAATCAGGGTTATCCGTTAAAGCAACGGTGCCACCACCGGTTCCTTCCGCGGCCAGGCATCCAGCACAGCTTTAAACAGCGTCGCCAGCGGAATCGCAAAGAACACACCCCAAAACCCCCACAACCCACCAAACAACAACACCGCGCAGATAATCGCCACCGGATGCAGGTTGACCGCTTCCGAGAACAACAGCGGCACCAGCACATTGCCGTCCAGGACCTGGATAATTCCATAGACCGCCATCAAATAGATGAACTGATCACTCCAGCCCCACTGGAACAGCGCAATCAGCAGGACCGGCACGGTCACCACTACCGCTCCGACATACGGCACCACCACCGACACGCCCACCAGCAATGCCAGCAGCGCCGCATAGTTGAGCCCCAGGACAACAAAACCGATGTAGGTCGCGCCACCGCAAATGACGATCTCGATGCCTTTGCCGCGAATGTAGTTGGCAATCTGCCGGTTCATTTCGTGGGCAACCCGGGTAATCAGCGCCCGTTCACGGGGCAGATAGCCGCGCACCCACTGGCCAATCATCTCGCGGTCCTTGAGGAAGAAGAACACCAGGATCGGCACCAGCACCAGATAGATCATGATGTTCACCAGCAACGGCAGGCTCGACAGCGAGAACGTCAGCGCCCACTGACCGAAGTTACCGATCTCGCCCCGCGCCACTTCGATGGCCTGCAACACTTGCTCGTCCGATACCAGGTGCGGATAACGCTCGGGCAGCAGTAACAGCAGCGATTGCCATTTGGCAAGCATGCCGGGCAGTTCATTGAACAGCGTAATCAGCTGATGCCAGAGCAACGGCACCACGACAACAATGTACACCAGCAACACGCCCATGAACAACGCGAAGACCAGCCCCACCGCCACCCCGCCGGGGATGCGCAGGCGTTCGAGGGTGACGACCAGGCCTTGCATCAGATACGCCAGCACCATCCCCGCCAGCACCGGTGCGAGCATGCCGCCCAACGTGAGCACGGCGGTAAAGGCCAGAAACAACAGCACGGCCAGCACCACGGCTTCTTCATCGGAAAAGTAGCGCTGAACCCAGTCGCGTAACACCTTGAACATCAATAATCCTTAGAAACGAACGCAGCAGGTTTCAGGCTTTTTTCAGCCAGTAGCGGTAAACACCCGCCTCATCTTCTTCGCGAAGCAGCGTATGACCGGCCAATCGGGCAAAGGTGCGAAAGTCGCGCTGGGAACCCGCATCGGTGGCGATCACCTTGAGCACCGCGCCACTGGCCATTCGATTGAGCTCCAACTTGGCCTTGAGCAACGGCAAAGGGCAATTCAGGCCACTGGCGTCCAGTTCGGCGTCATGGGCTACAGCGTCGGTCATTACATCGCTCCGGGTCAGGTGGTGGAGCTGCCTAGAATATCTGGTCCCAAGCCAAGTGTCCGGCTACAGTAAGGTCTTTGTCGACTAAGGCTTTGTGCATGACTTTTTTGCGCCCTACCCTGCTGACGCTCGCTTGCCTGCTCGCCTCACCGGGCTTCGCCGACGACCTGCCGTCACTCGGCGACGCCAGTTCTGCCATTGTCTCGCCGCAACAGGAATACCAATTGGGCCGTGCGTGGCTGGCACTGTTGCGCAGCCAGGTCTCGCAGCTCAACGATCCGCAGCTCAAGGATTACGTCGAATCCAGCGTTTACCGACTGGTGGAAACCAGCCAGGTCAATGACCGACGCCTGGAGTTCATCCTGATCAACAGCCCCCAGCTCAACGCCTTTGCGGCGCCGGGCGGGATTGTCGGGGTCAACGGCGGTCTGTTCCTCAATGCCCAGACCGAGGGCGAATACGCTTCGGTACTGGCGCACGAATTGGCTCACTTGTCGCAGCGCCACTTTGCCCGTGGCGTTGAAGCCCAGCAGCGCATGCAAGTACCGATGATGGCGGCTCTGCTGGCCGGTATCGTCATTGCGGCTGCCGGTGCCGGTGACGCCGGGATCGCGGCGATTGCGGGTACTCAGGCGGCGGCGATCCAGGAGCAGCGCCGGTTCTCGCGCCAGAACGAACAGGAAGCCGACCGCATCGGCATCCTTAACCTGGAAAAGGCCGGTTACGACCCGCGGTCGATGCCGACCATGTTCGAGCGGTTGATGCGTCAATACCGCTTCGACGCCAAGCCGCCGGAATTCCTGCTGACTCACCCGGTTACCGAATCGCGGATCGCCGACACCCGCAACCGCGCCGAACAGGCCAAACCGGGCGGCGTCGAAGACACCATGCGTTATCAGTTGATTCGTGCACGCGTTCAGCTGGTCTATGAAGAAACCCCGGGCTTGGGCGCCAAGCGCTTTCGCGCGCAACTCGATGAGAACCCCAAAAACGATGTCGCCCGGTATGGTCTTGCGATCGCTCAGATCAAGGGCGGCCAGTTGAATGAAGCTCGCGAGAACCTCAAGCTGCTGCTTGCCAAATCACCGAACGAGATCATCTATAACTTGGCGCAGGTCGATCTGGACATCACCAACAATCGTCTGCCCGATGCTCAAACACGGGTTGACCGGATGTTGACCCAGTACCCCGGCAACTATCCGCTGAACCAGGTGCGTGTCGATCTGCTGCTGAAACAAAACCGCGCCGCCGATGCCGAGAAGGCACTCGAAGGGCTGCTCAAGTCGCGCCCGGACGATCCGGACGTGTGGTACCAGGTGGCCGAGACGCGCGGCCTTTCAGGCAACATCATCGGCCTGCATCAGGCTCGCGCGGAGTACTTCGCCCTGGTGGGCGACTATCGTCAGGCCATTCAGCAACTGGACTTCGCCAAGCGCAAGGCCGGCACCAACTTCCCATTGTCGTCGCGTATCGACGCCCGCCAGCGTGAGCTGATGGAGCAGGAGCGCATGGTCAAGGACATGATGGGCTGATCGGCTTCCGGAACATAAAACGCAGACACAAAAAAACCGCCTCTTTCGAGGCGGTTTTTTATTCAGCCGACAACCGGTTTATTCAGCCAGTTTGAAGGTGATGAAGCTGGCACGACCTTGACGCAGAACCCGCATGGACACCGAACGATTCTTCGGCAGTGCCTTGGCGATTTCAGCGAACTCTTTGCTGTCGTTGATTGCCTGGTTGTTCAGGTGAGTGATCACATCATTGGGCTGCAAGCCGATGAGCGATGCAGGACCGTCCTGAACTTCCTTGATCACCACACCACCTTTGAGGTCGTAGGTTTTCTTCTGCTCAGCAGTCAGATCCGCGACGGCAACACCCAGACGATTGCTGTTGGTTTCAGCACCGGACTTGAGCTTCGAGTCCAGCTCTTTACCTTCGTCAGGGATGGCGCCAACCGTCAGCTCGACATTCTTGCGCTTGCCGTCGCGAATCACTTCAAGTTTGGCCTTCTCGCCTGCTTTCAGTGCGCCCACCAAGTGCGGCAGATCGGCAGACATGACGATCGGTTGACCGTTCATGCTCAGGATCACGTCGCCGACTTGCAGATCACCCTTGGCAGCCGGGCCATCTTCCTGGATCTGAGCTACCAGCGCACCGGCCGGCTTCTCAAGACCGAACGACTCGGCCAGATCTTTGTTCACTTCCTGGATCACCACACCCAACCAGCCACGGCTGACTTTGCCGCCACTTTTCAGCTGATTGGAAACGTCCATGGCCACATCGATAGGGATCGCGAACGATACGCCCATGAAGCCACCGGAACGGGTGTAGATCTGCGAGTTGATCCCGACCACTTCACCGGCCAGGTTGAACAGCGGACCACCTGAGTTACCCGGGTTAATAGGCACGTCGGTCTGGATGAACGGCACATAATTTTCGTTCGGCAGGCTACGACCGACAGCGCTGACGATGCCTTGGGTCACGGTATGGTCGAAACCGAACGGCGAGCCGATCGCTACGACCCATTGGCCGGCCTTCAGGTCCTGGGATTTGCCCAGTTTCAGGACTGGCAGATCCTTGCCTTCGATTTTCAGCAACGCCACGTCGGAACGTGGATCGGTCCCAACCAGCTTGGCTTTCAACTCACTGCGGTCGGAGAGACGAACGAGAATTTCGTCGGCATCGGCGATCACGTGGTTGTTGGTCAGGATGTAGCCGTCAGGCGAGATAATGAAACCAGAGCCCAGGGACTGCGCTTCACGCTGGCGATCACCGCGAGGCGAGCGTGGCTGCTGCGGCATGCCCCGCTCGAAAAACTCTCGCAGCGCTGGCGGCAAGCCTTCCAGGTCGGGCATCTGACCGGACACTTTACGGTCCGGCAGCTTTTGCGTGGTGCTGATGTTTACCACCGCGGGCGAGGCTTGCTCGACCAATTGAGTGAAGTCAGGCAACTCGACTGCTTGAGCAGTGACCGCCTGACCGAGCACCAGCACGGTGGCAAAAATGGAAAGATAAGACTTCAAGCGTGGTATCGACATACGGCTCCCGTTACGACGAGCATGGTTAAGCGATATGGAGCAAGGAACACCGGGAAAGATACGCCGGTATTATTGTTCCGGGAACAACAAAACAAGGCCAGAGCCGTGAGGCTCTGACCTATAGAAAAATTCAGGTTTTTTTGCAAATTGAAATGCTCACCAAACATTTCGGCATCAGCTCACTACTTGGTTGCAGTGGCATCGGTGCGCATGGACAGCGCAATCCGTTCAGCAGTACCAATCGGGATCTCGCCAACCACCGTCACCATCATCTCGCCTTGCGGGGTAGTCAAGCGTCGAGAAACAGCAACGGTTGGGCCTAACTGGGTGCGGGTGTCGGTGACTGTCGCACCGTTCAACGGCTCGAGGAATACCGAGAAACGCGCCAGTCCATCGTCGTACATCAGACTGTTGACCTGGGTTTTTGTCTCTGGATCCTTGCGGGCGCTGCTGCTGGTCAACTCGAAACCGGGTGGAAGCCAGTCCGAATGCCAGAGCTGGGCGGTCTTGACGGCGGAAGCCTTGTCACCATCGAGGGTGACCGTCTTGCAATCGTCGCCGGCCTTCAAGTCGCTTTCCGACGGCACGCTGGCAGTGTCCAATTGGGTGAACTGGAAGCGCTCGAGCAATTGCCCTTTGTCATTGAGCAACAATGACTTCAGCGGCAAGCCGGTTTCCTTATCAAGGTGAAGCTCAAAACCGTAGCGATGCTGATCACGCGGCTTCAGTGAAACAATCACTGCCGCACGCCCAGCCACACGCGACTTGCCAATGACGGCAAGGTCATACCAATTTTTCAGCTTTTGTGGATCGAGTGCACGAGCAGCGGAGTTGGGTGAGTCCCCAAGCCCTGCTATCAGAAGGCCACTGACGCATTGAGTATGCCCATCAATGCGCACGACTTCCTGTGCTGAGCCGTCGAGCTGGAGTAAACGCTCGCGGACCTTGCCATCCTGGACGCGGTGCCAGATGTTATGGGTAGAAAAGCTACCGTTACGCTCGTAAACGAAAGTGCCGTGAAAGCTTTGCTGTTGCTCGGCCTGACCAAGACGGGTCAACCAGTCCTGGGCTTCATCGGCGTGGGCTGGAACAACAAACCAGCCACCGAGCAGAAGCGAAAGTAGAGGTATGGCGCGCATGATCCTCCTTAACGGTTTTCCAGGCTTGCTGCACGAGCGTAAGGCAGAGCGCTCTCAGTACCTTTCAGTGCAGCCTGTTGAGCATGTTGGCGCAAGTAGCCTGGCAGACGCTGATCGTGCCAGCCTGGTTGACCTTGCAATACGCCGTTGGCCATAGGGCCAGTGGCTTCCGAACTCTCATTATAGCCTGCCAAAACAGCTGGACCCTTGACCTGAGGAACGGCCAGACCCGGTTGAGTGGATTGCTGAGCCAGTTCGACACCAGCGATCTCGTCCTGGTTGTACAGACGCACACCTGCCAACACAGCAACGGTCACCGAAGCAGCGACAGCCAGACGACCCAGGCTGCGCCATGGACCACGGGAGGCTTTTGCCGGTACAGCTTCGTCGGCCAGAGCAGCAGAAACTGCCGCGGCAATGTCCAGACGTGGAAGCAGCAGATCCTTGTGCATAACTGCCCGAGCGATCTGATAACGAGCCCAAGTTTCACGGGTTTCAACATCGTCAAAGGCATTTAATACCCGACGCAATTCCAGTTCGTCCGCTTCGTTATCCATCACTGCGGACAGCGATTCCTGCAGGGCTTCACGACTCATGGCGTTCCTCTCTTGGCTATCGCCGCTGTCTCAGTTTTCCTGCAACAACGGCTGCAGGGCTTTATCGATGGCCTCCCGAGCGCGGAAAATCCGGGAGCGCACGGTACCCACCGGACATTGCATGACGGCCGCAATGTCCTCGTAACTCAGACCATCGAATTCACGTAAAGTTAACGCCGTACGCAAATCTTCTGGCAGTTGCTGAATGGTTCGATGGACGGTGCCTTCGATCTCATCCCGCAGCAATGCACGCTCTGGCGACTCGAGATCCTTGAGGCCATGATCGCCATCGTAGAACTCTGCATCTTCGGAACTGACATCGCTATCCGGCGGCCGGCGGCCGCGTGAAACCAGATAATTCTTCGCCGTGTTGATGGCGATGCGGTAAAGCCACGTATAAAACGCGCTATCTCCGCGAAAATTTCCAAGTGCGCGGTAGGCCTTGATAAAGGCTTCCTGTGCCACATCCTGGGCTTCATGGGTGTCGTGCACAAAACGCACGATCAACCCGAGAATTTTGTGCTGGTATTTCAGCACTAGCAGATCGAAAGCTCGCTTGTCGCCGCGTTGAACGCGCTCGACGAGCTGCTGATCCTCTTCCTGGGTTAGCATGAACTCTCCTCGATAAGCTCGGAGGAGGCTTGCATAACTAAACGACCAGACTTGCAAACATAGACTCGGGCTTTTCGCAAAAGTTCTCCCCCTCCAAGCAAGTTTCCTGCGGGCTCTGATTTGGCACGCACGAAAAGCGCAGCTCGGCATGACCCGGCTGCGCGAATAATCTTGTCGTCGGATTCACTGTCCAGGACCAAACCGCACGTCCCGTCCTGAAACCGACACTGTCCTTCTTTTCAGGCACCGTCTATTGATCTTGGGCCTTTGGCAAAAGTTCCATATTTATAGCCGGACGAAAGGGACATTGTGCAACCGTGAACAGAAAAAGACTGTTAAATCGACGATACAGTCTCCTTGTCGCCAAACCGACCTAAAAAGCATCCGACGAAGCGTCAGGCATTTTCCGTCACAGTAGTTTCACAATGCCATATGCGCTCGGGTATTGTGCCGCTCCCCCCCTCTATATACTAGTGGGCTGTGTGGCTGCCTTGACTCGCCGTTCCAGGAGTCTTGCGCCAACCCCGACCCGGGTCGCTTTGAGCGGAATCCTGAAATGAGCCAACAGTTTCAACACGATGTTCTGGTCATTGGCAGCGGCGCTGCCGGTTTGAGCCTTGCGCTGACCTTGCCCGGTCATTTGCGCATCGCCGTACTGAGCAAAGGCGACCTCGCCAACGGCTCGACATTTTGGGCCCAGGGCGGCGTCGCTGCCGTTCTGGATGACACCGATACTGTCGAATCCCACGTCGACGACACCCTGAATGCCGGCGGTGGCCTTTGCCACGAAGACGCCGTGCGCTTTACCGTCGAGCACAGCAAAGAAGCCATTCAATGGCTGATCGACCAAGGTGTGCCATTCACTCGCGATGAACAGTCCGGCACCGAAGACGGTGGATTCGAATTTCATCTGACCCGCGAAGGCGGTCACAGTCATCGACGTATCATTCACGCCGCCGATGCCACGGGCGCGGCGATTTTCAGAACCTTGCTCGCCCAGGCAAAACAAAGACCGAACATCGAACTGCTGGAACAGCGGGTTGCGGTCGATCTGATTACCGAAAAACGCCTGGGGCTCGAAGGCGACCGCTGTCTCGGCGCCTACGTCCTCAATCGCGGCACCGGTGAAGTCGACACCTACGGCGCACGATTCGTGATCCTCGCATCCGGCGGCGCGGCAAAGGTCTACCTCTATACCAGCAACCCCGACGGCGCCTGCGGTGACGGCATCGCGATGGCGTGGCGTTCAGGCTGCCGAGTGGCAAACCTGGAGTTCAACCAGTTCCACCCGACCTGCCTTTATCACCCGCAAGCCAAGAGCTTCCTGATCACTGAAGCCCTGCGCGGCGAAGGTGCGCACCTGAAGTTGCCCAACGGCGAGCGCTTCATGCAACGCTTCGACCCGCGTGCCGAACTCGCACCCCGGGACATCGTCGCCCGCGCCATCGACCATGAGATGAAACGCCTGGGTGTCGACTGCGTCTATCTGGACATCAGCCACAAGCCCGAAGCGTTCATCAAGAGCCACTTCCCGACGGTGTATGAACGCTGTCTCGAGTTTTCCATCGACATCACCAAGCAACCGATCCCGGTGGTTCCGGCAGCGCACTACACCTGCGGCGGCGTGATGGTCGATCAGAACGGTCGCACCGACGTGCCGGGGCTGTATGCCATCGGCGAAACCAGTTTCACCGGCCTGCACGGCGCGAACCGCATGGCCAGTAACTCACTGCTGGAGTGTTTCGTTTACGCCCGTTCGGCGGCGGCGGACATACTGGAACAGTTGCCACAGGTTTCGATTCCGATCGCCCTGCCCGTCTGGGATGCGAGCCAGGTCACCGATTCCGACGAAGACGTGATCATTGCGCACAACTGGGATGAACTGCGGCGATTCATGTGGGACTACGTGGGCATCGTGCGCACCAACAAGCGCCTGCAACGCGCGCAACACCGCGTGCGACTGCTGCTGGACGAGATTGACGAGTTCTACAGCAACTACAAGGTCAGTCGGGATTTGATCGAGTTGCGCAACCTGGCCCAAGTGGCGGAACTGATGATTCGGTCAGCCATGGAGCGCAAGGAAAGTCGCGGCCTGCATTACACCCTCGACTACCCGAACCTGCTGCCGGTTGCGCTGGACACTATTCTGGTGCCGCCCACCTACGTCGACTGAAGGTGAGCCTCACCCGCAGGCGTCGGTGCAAATCGGCGGCCTGCGAATCGTGGGGAATGCAGATCGACCTGACCCGGCGTTCGTCCCGCAGTCGAAAACGCAGGACCACCACCATTGGCAACGCCAGGCTGTCCGGTCGCAGCTGCACGGGTTGCCAACCTGAGGCCTGACTCCACAACTGCCAGCCATCGGCATCGCGACGCAAACCGCGAAATGCCTGTGGATGTGTCAGCAAAATCTGTCGCGGCAATAACCAGAATCCGTGAATCACACACAGCGTCATGCCGAGCAGACTGGCCCAGACCGGTATGGAAAGAAGTAGCAATGAACCCAGCGCGAACAGCTGGGCCACAAGATACGCCGCCAGCAACTGCCGCGAGGCATGCCAGCGGCATTCGAACGCATTACTTGGGCTGGACACGATCCAGGATCATGCGAACCATGCGCTGAAGCTCCGGATCTTCCGATTCGGCGCGCTCCATGAACCAGCCGAACATGTCCTGGTCTTCACATTCGAGCAGCTTGCGGTAGCAATCACGGTCGACATCGTTGAGGTGCGGGTAGACCTCTTTCACGAACGGCACCAGCAATACGTCAAGCTCGAGCATGCCGCGGCGGCTGTGCCAGTAGAGGCGATTCAGTTCAACATCTTCGACCATGGAGCGCTCCTCAAATAGGCGGCAAGTATACAGCCCCACGCCCGGTCGAACACTCGGCTTTGGTCGGGCGCCATCGATCCTTTGTGAACTACCCATTTCGAGAGCGCCCCCTTATGATGTCCCCCAGACTCTTTACCCTGCGATGACCCATGGCCGATTCTGCTTTTTTCTGCACCCTGTCCCATGAAGGCGTTCTTGCAGTCCGCGGCGCGGACGCCGGCAAATTCCTGCAAGGCCAATTGACCTGCAACCTCAATTACCTGAGCGACACCCAGGCCAGTCTCGGCGCCCGCTGCACGCAGAAAGGCCGGATGCAATCGAGTTTCCGCATCGTGCTGGAAGGTGACGGCGTTCTGCTGGCGATGGCCACCGAACTGCTCGAACCACAGTTGGCGGACCTGCAAAAGTACGCCGTGTTCTCCAAGTCCAAACTGACCGATGAAAGCGCCGCCTGGGTCCGCTTCGGCCTCGATCATGGCGATGCCGCACTGAGCAGCCTGGGTCTTGAGCTGCCGACAGACACCGACAGCGTCGTGCGTTATGAAAGTCTGATCGCCATTCGCGTCTCGCCGGATCGCGCCGAACTGTGGGTCGCGGCTGACAAGGCCGACGTCACAAAGGGCAAATTGTCCGCCCTGCTGTCCGAAGGCAATCTGAATCAATGGCTGCTGGGCCAGATCCGCGCAGGGATCGGCCAGGTCATGCCAAGCACCCGCGAGTTGTTCATTCCGCAGATGCTCAACCTGCAAGCCGTCGGTGGCGTGAGTTTCAAAAAGGGTTGCTACACCGGCCAGGAAATCGTCGCGCGCATGCAGTACCTGGGCAAACTCAAGCGCCGCTTGTATCGCCTGACACTGGATGCCAGCGAATTGCCCGAGCCCGGCACGCCACTGTTTTCCCCGTCCCACGGCAGCTCTATCGGCGAAGTGGTGCTGGCCGCCAACGCCGGGCAAAACATTGAACTCCTGGCCGTGCTGCAAGCCGAAGCAGCAGAAGCTGGCGATATTCATCTGGGCGCCCTTGAAGGGCCAGCCCTGCACCTGCTCGACCTGCCTTATCAACTGGATCGCGATCGCGAAATCCAGCGTTAACCGCAGCACTTGTTGCAACACCCTAGAGAAAAGAAATGAGCGAGCTGGCGGATAAGGTCCAACAGGATTTGGTTGAGGCCATCGATAACGATGACCTGGTTCTGCCAACGTTACCGGAAGTGGCCCTGCAGATTCGCAAGGCTGCTGAAGATCCGGAAGTCAGTGTCAGCACCCTGAGTAAAGTGATCGGCCGCGATACGGCGTTATCGGCGCGCCTGATCAAAGTGGTCAATAGCCCGCTGCTGCGCGCGACTCAGGAAGTGACTGACCTGCACACGGCGATCACGCGGCTGGGCGTCAACTACAGCAGCAATCTGGCGATCGGCCTGGTGATGGAACAGATTTTCAACGCCCGCTCTGAAGTGGTGGAACAGAAAATGCGCGATGTCTGGCGTAAAAGCCTGGAAATCGCCGGCGTCAGCTATGCGCTGTGCCGCAGTTACACGCAACTCAAGCCTGATCAGGCAGCCCTTGGCGGGCTGGTGCATCAGATTGGAGTACTGCCGATCCTGACCTACGCCGAAGACCATTATGAATTGCTCTCTGACTCGGTCAGCCTCAACCATGTCATCGATCGCATTCATCCACTGATCGGCGACAAGCTGCTCAGGGTCTGGGAGTTTCCGGAAATGCTGGTGCAGTTGCCGGGGTTGTATCTGGATTTCAAGCGCCAGTCCGAGCGGGTCGATTATGTCGATCTGGTTCAGGTGGCCAGCCTGTATTGCCACAAGGACACTGACCATCCGCTGGCCCGTATTGATGCGTTCAGCGTGCCGGCCTTCAAGAAACTGGGGATTGATCCAGAGAACGAGGCGATGTGCCGGGATCTGGAAGAGTCGCGGTCGATGTTTTACTAGCCGAGACCGCGGCGCTTCCATCGCGAGCAGGCTCGCTCCCACAGGGGATCTTCGGTGTTTGTGAGATCCAGGGTGGGAGCGAGCCCGCTCCGGGCGGCGTTCCGACGATGGGGCCATATCAAACACCATCATTCTCCGGCAATAAAACTCACCCGCACCTTCAACCCCGCCTGCTCACCATCGTGCAAGCTGATCTGCGCCAGGTGTGCGCGACAAATCTCACCGACGATCGCCAACCCCAGCCCAGACCCAGCCACCTGCTGATTACGCCGGTAAAAGCGCTCGAACACCCGATCCCGCTCATCAACGGGAATCCCCGGCCCGTCGTCCTCGACCTCCAGCACCGCCGGCGCCGTGACCCGCAAAATCACATTGCCGCCCGGCGGGGTGTGCGCGAGGGCGTTGTCCACCAGGTTGCTCAGCAGTTCGTTCAACAGCGTCGGCTCACCGCGCAGCCACACCGGTTCGTCCGCCTCCAGCGCCAGGGCTACGCCGCGTGCGTGGGCCAACGGCGCCATGGCCATGCCCAGTTCGCGCGCCAACTGACTCAGGTCCAGCAACTGCGCGCCGCCCTCGGCAATCGCCCGGGCCCCGTTTTCTACCCGTGCCAACGAAAGCAATTGATTGGCCAGGTGTGTCAGGCGATCCGTGCCTTGTGCAGCGGTTTCCAGGGTGCTGCGCCAGGTTTGCGGTTCGTTTGAGCGCAGGCCCAGCTCGAGTCGCGCCTTGAGCGCCGCCAACGGCGTACGCAACTCATGGGCGGCATCGGCAATGAATTGCGCCTGGCGCTCGAACTGTCCACGCAGGCGCTCGGTAAAGTGATTGAGCGCGCGCACCAGCGGCCACAATTCATGCTGCACTTCCACCAGTGGCAATGGCCGCAAATCATCCGACTGACGCTCTTCCACCGCCGTGCGCAAGCGCTCTAAAGGACGCAACGCCGCGCTGACCGCAAACCACACCATCAGCAACGCACCGACCGCCAGCATGCCCAAACGCAGCAAGGTGTCCGCCGCCAGACTGCGGGCCATGGCGACCCGAGCCTCGTCGGTTTCTGCCACACGGATTTCCGCCATGCCGTTCATGTTCGGCTCGCTCACGGGCTTGAGCAGGCTCACCACGCGTACGTTTTGTCCTCGGTATTGGGCGTTATAGAAGCGTGCCAATGCCGGATAGTCATCGGTACGCGGCGTTCCCGGGGGCGGCGGCGGGAGGTTTTCGTAACCGGAAATCAGCTTCTGATTGATATCGTTGACCAGGTAAAAAATCCGCCCGGCACTGTCGTAAGCGAACGTATCGAGGGCCACGTAAGGCACATCGGCGCTGAGGCTGCCATCGCGCTGGGACACGCCGGCGGCGATGGTCCGCGCCGACGCCAGCAAGGTCCGGTCATAGGCCGTGTCGGCCGCTTCGCGACCATTCCAGTACGCGCTCAATCCACTGGCCAGCATTAACACCACCAACAACAGCGCGAGGTTCCACAACAACCGCCAGCGCAGGCTGCTGGGCTTATGCATCGCGGCTTTCCAGCAAATAGCCGAGGCCGCGGAAGGTCACGATGGCGACCGGGTGACCGTCGAGTTTCTTGCGCAGGCGGTGGACGTAGATTTCGATAGCATCCGGGCTGGCTTCTTCATCCAGGCCAAACACTTGGGAGGCCAGTTGCTCTTTGCTCATCACCCGACCGGGACGGGCGATCAACGCTTCAAGGACTGCCTGTTCGCGGGAGGTCAAGGTCAGCAGTTCTTCGCCGAGGGTGAAGCGTCGAGTGTCCAGATCATAGGCCAGCACGCCACAGCGCTGCTGACGCTCACCGCCCAACACACTGCGCCGCAACAAGGCTTTGACCCGGGCTTCAAGTTCGGTCAGTTCGAACGGTTTGGCCAGGTAATCGTCAGCGCCGAGGTTGAGCCCGTGGACCCGGTCCTTGACGTCGCTGCGTGCCGTCAACATCAGCACCGGAAGGTTTTTGCCCCGGGCCCGCAGTCGCGCCAGCACTTCGAAACCATCCATGCGCGGCAGGCCGACATCGAGGATCGCCACCGCGTACTCCTCGCTGCTCAAGGCCAGGTCGGCCGCCACGCCGTCGTGCAGCACATCCACGGTCAGCCCGGTGCTCTTGAGCGCTTGGGCGACACTTTCGGCGAGCTGCAGATGGTCTTCGACGAGCAGAACACGCATGGATCTTTACCTCATTCAGGGATGGTCGACGCCATTCTTTGGCGCGGAGTTTACAGCCGCATCCGCCGCTGTGAAGCCTGAAAACTGTGAAAGCCAACTGAAAGGTTAGTGAAAGGTTGACCCGTTAGAGTCGGCCCACGGATGGTTTCGACTGCGAACCACCCAATCGTGCTTTGAAATGTAGCTCCCGAAAAACGCCTTGATGCGTTTTCGCCAATAAGAACAATAACGAGGTACTGCACCATGCTGGCCAGACAGCTCCAGGTTTGCCCGCCCCACCTGTTTTTTCAATCCCCATCGTTCACGCTCGTCAGCGCCGATACCGGTTTCACGGCGCGAAACCGTCGCACCTGAAACATCCCCAAAAACAAAAACTCCCGTGGAGACAACAATGAATCGATCACTGCGCCGTTTCGCCCTCGCCGCCAGCTGCATGCTGTTCGCCGGCCAACTGATGGCTGAGCCAAAACGCCCTGAATGCATCGCCCCGGCCTCGCCAGGCGGCGGTTTCGACCTGACCTGCAAACTGGCGCAAAGCGCGCTGGTGAACGAAAAACTGCTGACCAAACCGATGCGCGTGACCTACATGCCCGGCGGTGTCGGCGCGGTGGCGTACAACGCGGTGGTTGCTCAACGTCCGGCCGACGCCGGCACGCTGGTGGCGTGGTCCAGCGGTTCACTGCTGAACCTGGCCCAAGGCAAGTTCGGTCGTTTCGATGAAACCAACGTTCGCTGGCTGGCCGCCGTCGGCACCAGCTACGGCGCCATCGCGGTGAAAAGCGACTCGCCGTACAAGTCCCTGGACGATCTGGTCCAGGCGCTGAAGAAAGACCCGAGCAAAGTGGTGATCGGCTCCGGCGGCACCGTCGGCAGCCAGGACTGGATGCAGACCGCGCTGATCGCCAAGGCCGCCGGGATCAACCCGCGCGACCTGCGTTACGTCGCCCTCGAAGGCGGCGGTGAAATCGCCACCGCCCTGCTCGGCGGCCACATCCAGGTCGGCAGCACCGACATCTCCGACTCCATGCCGCACATCCAGAGCGGTGACATGCGCCTGCTGGCCGTGTTCTCCGAGAAGCGTCTGGACGAGCCGGAAATGAAAGACATTCCGACCGCTAAAGAGCAAGGCTACGACATCGTCTGGCCAGTGGTTCGCGGTTTCTACCTTGGGCCAAAGGTCAGCGACGAAGACTACGCCTGGTGGAAAGACGCTTTCGACAAACTGCTGGCGTCCGAAGACTTCGCCAAGCTGCGCGATCAGCGTGAGCTCTTCCCGTTCGCCATGACCGGCCCGGAGCTGGACACCTACGTGAAGAAGCAGGTCGCAGACTACAAAGTGCTGGCCAAAGAGTTCGGCCTGATCCAGTGATCGCCTCTTTCTAGCGGTGGCGGCCCCTGACGTTCGGGGGCTGCGGCCCAGGAGTTTCCCATGCTCTTACAACGCATTTTTGCTTCGGTGCTGTTGCTGGCCTGTGTTGGCCTGACACTGATGGCGTGGCCGTATCAAGCGGCTTTTTCATACGAACCGGTGGGGCCTCGAGCGTTTCCGCTGCTGATGCTCGCACTGATGTCCATGGCGCTGCTGTACATGGTGTTTCGCCCCGCACCGATCAAACACAACCCGGATGAACCGCCGATGGACCGCGAAACCTTGACCAAAATCGGCATCTGCGTGGTGCTGTTGCTGGTGTTCGCGGGCACCTTCGAACCGCTCGGTTTCATTGTCGCGAGCATTCTGATCGGCATCCCGATGGCGCGCCTGTACGGCGGCCGCTGGCTGCCCAGCGTGGTGATCATCAGCCTGATGGCGATCGGTCTTTATCTGCTGTTCGACAAGTTGATGGACGTGCCGCTGCCCTTGGGCGTGCTCGACGTTCTGGAGAACTGATATGGATACTCTTGGCTATTTGGGTCAGGGCTTCGGCGTCGCGCTGAGCCCGTACAACCTGGTGACCGCGCTCTGCGGCACCCTGATCGGCACCGTCGTCGGCCTGTTGCCGGGCCTGGGCCCGATCAACGGCGTGGCTTTGCTGATCCCGATCGCATTCGCCCTCGGCCTGCCACCGGAGTCGGCGCTGATCCTGTTGGCGGCGGTGTATCTGGGTTGCGAATATGGCGGCCGGATCAGCTCGATCCTGCTGAACATTCCCGGTGAAGCCTCCACCGTCATGACCACCCTCGACGGTTACCCGATGGCCCGCAAAGGCCTGGCCGGTGTGGCCCTGTCGTTGTCGGCGTGGAGTTCGTTCATCGGTGCGTTCATCGCCACCTGCGGCATGGTGCTGTTTGCGCCGCTGCTGGCGAAATGGGCGATTGCCTTTGGACCGGCGGAATATTTCGTGTTGATGGTGTTCGCGATTGTCTGCCTCGGCGGCATGGCCGGTGACAGACCGCTCAAGACGTTCGTCGCGGCTCTGATCGGCCTGTTTCTGTCGACCGTCGGGATTGATGCCAACAGCGGCGTTTACCGGTTCACCGGGGACAACATTCATTTAACTGACGGCATTCAATTCGTCGTGCTGGTGCTGGGTCTGTTCTCCATCAGTGAAATTCTCCTGCTGCTGGAAAAAACCCATCACGGCCAGGAAGCGGTAAAAGCCACCGGTCGGATGATGTTCAACTTCAAGGAAGCCTCGGCGGTGTTCGCGGTGAACATCCGTTGCGGTGTGCTGGGTTTCATCATGGGCGTGTTGCCCGGTGCCGGCGCGACGCTCGCCAGCGCCGTGGCCTACATGACCGAGAAACGCATTGCCGGTGCCAAAGGCACGTTCGGCCAGGGCGATATGCGCGGCCTTGCGGCACCGGAAACCGCCATCGGCGGCGCCGCGTGCGGTGCACTGGTGCCGATGCTGACCCTTGGCGTTCCAGGTTCGGGGACCACGGCGGTGATGATCGGCGCACTGTCGTTGTACAACATCACCCCGGGTCCGCTGTTGTTCCAACAGCAACCCGACATCGTCTGGGGGCTGATCGCGTCGTTGTTCGTCGCCAACATCATGCTGGTGATCCTCAACATCCCGATGATCCGCATCTTCACTCGCATCCTTGCCGTGCCGAACTGGGCGCTGGTGCCGGTGATCGCCATCATTACCGGGATCGGTGTCTATGCGGTGCACGCCACCACCTTCGACCTGTTCCTGATGATCGGCATCGGCATCTTCGGTTACATCCTGCGCAAGCTAGACTTCCCGTTGTCGCCCGTGCTGCTGGGCTTCATCCTCGGTGGTTTGATGGAGCAGAACCTGCGTCGTGCGCTGTCGATCTCCAACGGCGCGCTGGAAATCCTCTGGTCGAGCCCGATCACGTTCGGTTGCTGGGTGTTGACCGCGATCATGCTGTTGATGCCGATCGTGCGGATCTGGCGCAAGCGTTCGGTGGCCCGTCGCGCGATTGCCGATGTCTGATCGAACACCCTTCAGCGCCTGGTGGGGTACGCCGCTGGTCGGCGCGCTGGGCGGTTACCTCGCCAGCCTGGTCGGCTGGCCACTGCCATGGATGGTCGGCTCGTTGCTGGCGATCATCCTGGTGCGCTGCCTGACTCCCTGGCAATTGGCGGAAATCCCTGGCGGCCGAAAGTGCGGCCAGTGGATCGTCGGTATCGGTATCGGCCTGCATTTCACCCCGGTGGTGATGGAGCAGGTGTTGAGCCACTTCGGTCTGATCTTCTTCGGTGCGTTGATCACCAGCCTGTCCGCCGTGGTCGGGGTCTGGTTGATGCGGCGCACCGGGGAGGATCGCGCCACCGCGTTCTTTTCCAGCATGCCCGGCGGCTCCGGGGAGATGGTCAACCTCGGCGCGCGTAATGGCGCGGTGCTCAGCCGCGTTGCGGCGGGGCAAAGCTTGCGGGTGTTGGTCGTGGTGCTGTGCGTGCCGGCGGCCTTCAAATATTTGTTGGGTTACGGCGCACCGATCTTGCATCCAACTGCGGTCAATTGGTGGTGGCTGGCCCTTCTATTCCCGGCAGGCGCGTTGGCGGCCTGGCTCTGGGAACGTCTTCGTCAACCCAATCCGTGGCTGTTCGGGCCGTTGCTGGTGAGTGCGGCGGTGAGCATTGGTTGGGATTTACACATCGGCTTGCCCAATGGCGGCAGCCAGATCGGCCAATGGCTGATCGGCAGCGGCTTGGGCTGTCACTTCAATCGGCAGTTTTTCCGGAGGGCGCCTTCATTCATGGGGCGGACCTTGATCGGCACGGTGCTGACCATGTTGATCGCCACAGCGGCGGCATTGGGATTGAGTGCGCTGACGCATCTTGATCTGCGTTCGCTGACGTTGGGCATGATGCCCGGTGGCATTGCAGAAATGAGCCTGACGGCAGAGACCCTGCAACTGTCCGTCCCGCTGGTGACGGCGATGCAGGTGATGCGGCTGTTGTTTGTGTTGTTTTTGGCGGAGCCGTTGTTCAGGTATTGGAATCGCGAGCCGGAACAGCCCTGACGTAACCCACTGTGGCGAGGGAGCTTGCTCCCGCTCGGCTGCGTAGCAGTCGTAAACCTGAGCATGCGGTGTGCTGGAAGAAATCAGGTTCCCTATATTGGGGCTGCTTCGCAGCCCAGCGGGAGCAAGCTCCCTCGCCACAATTTTTTCACCACTTCACTTCAAACAGGCGGCAACCGCCACTCAATCGGCGTTTCTCCGTTCTGCTCAAGATACTTGTTGGTCCGGCTGAAATGCCCGCAGCCCAGAAAGCCACGATAAGCAGACAGCGGTGACGGATGCACCGAAGTCAGCACCAGGTGCTTGGTGGCATCGATGAGTTTTTGCTTGCTCTGGGCATGCGCCCCCCACAGCATGAACACTAGATGCGGTTGCTGTTGGCTGACCACTTCAATGATCCGATCGGTAAAAAACTGCCAGCCCTTGTCCTTGTGCGCATTGGCGTTGGCGCGCTCAACGGTCATGGTGGTATTGAGCATCAACACGCCTTGATCAGCCCAGCTCTGCAGATAGCCGTGGCTGGGGATGTCGATGTTCAGGTCGCGTTTCAACTCTTTATAGATGTTCACCAGCGACGGCGGCGCCGGTACGCCCGGTTGCACCGAGAAGCACAGCCCGTGAGCCTGTCCCGGGCCGTGATACGGGTCCTGGCCGAGGATGACGACCTTGACCTTGTCCAACGGTGTGGAGTTAAGTGCATTGAAAATCATCGGTCCCGGAGGATAGATCTCCTTGCCCGCCGCGCGCTCCTGTTGCAGGAAATTGCGCAACTCTGCCATGTAAGGCTGGTCGAATTCGGCACGCAGTGCCTCCTTCCAGCTCGGTTCGAGTTTGATACGGTCATCAGCAGTCATGGTTACATCCGGCAAAAACAATGGGGCGAACCCTAGGAAAGCCCATCACGCTTGTCAATTGATCTGACGCAGATCCGGCACTTTCCTGTACAGCGATCATACTGAACGCTCAATTTCCCTATCGAGGTCACGATGAATCTGCACTTCGAAGAACTCACCGGCACCGACGGCGCGCGCATCGGCGTCGCCAGCCTGGATGCCGAAAAGTCGCTCAACGCCCTCTCCTTGCCAATGATCAACGCCCTGCGCGATCAGATGGACGCGTGGGCCAAGGATCCACAAATCGTCTGCGTTCTGCTGCGCGGTAACGGCGCCAAGGCCTTTTGCGCCGGCGGCGAAGTGCGCAGCCTGGTGGAAGCCTGTCGCGCTCATCCCGGGGAAGTGCCGCCCTTGGCCGCGCACTTCTTTGCGGCGGAATATCGCCTGGACTTCAATCTGCACACGTACCCCAAACCGCTGATCTGCTGGGGCCATGGTTATGTGCTGGGCGGTGGCATGGGGCTTCTGCAAGGGGCAAGCATCCGGATTGTCACGCCGAGCAGCCGGCTGGCGATGCCGGAGATCAGTATCGGTCTGTACCCGGACGTTGGCGCGAGCTGGTTCCTGTCACGGCTGCCCGGCAAGATCGGGTTATTTCTGGGGCTGACCGGTGCGCACATGAACGGTCGTGATGCGATCGACCTGGACCTCGCTGACCGTTTCCTGCTCGATGAACAGCAAGAAGAGCTGATCGAAGGCTTGCTGCAATTGAACTGGCAGGAACAGACGCCGATGCAGCTCAACAGTCTGCTCAAGGCCTTGCAGCAGGAAGCCGTCGCGCAAATGCCCGAAGCCCAGTGGCTGCCCCGGCGCCAGCAAATCGATGAGCTGCTGGATGTCAGCGATGTGCGCTGCGCCTGGAAGGCCATCAGTCATCTGCGCGACCACACGGATTTGCTGTTCAGCCGCGCGGCGAAAACCATGACTGAAGGCTCGCCGCTGACAGCTCACCTTGTGTGGGAACAGATCGCCCGCGCCCGGCACATGTCGCTGGCTCAAGTATTCCTGATGGAATACACGATGAGCCTCAACTGCTGCCGTCATCCGGAATTCAGTGAGGGGGTGCGGGCGCGGTTGATCGACAAGGATCAGAAACCGCATTGGCACTGGCCGGACATCAATAATGTGCCGGATGCGGTGGTGGAAGCGCACTTTCATAAAGTCTGGGAGGGCCGGCATCCGTTGGCAGATCTGTCGGAATACTAAAAAATGTGGGAGCGAGCCTGCTCGCGATGGCGGACGGTCAGTCAACTCGTTGTTGAATGACACACCGCCATCGCGAGCCGGCTCGCTCCCACAGGTATTGCGTTTAACTGGTTTTAGCGGTGGCCGCCTCGGCCATCGTGATCGCCGCGACCGTTATGGTCGCCTCGCCCGCCGTGATTGTTGCGTCCGCCATTGCCACGGTTGTCGTTGTTCCAACCGCCGCGGTTACGGCCGTCCCAGCCCCGCCCCTGATGTGCCCGATAATCGCCTCGTGGCGAAGGCTGGTAATAACGCGGTGCCGATTGATAAACCCGCGGCTGGTGATAATACCGCGGTGTTGGCTGGTAATACCGCGCAGGGGGTGCGTAGTACCGGCGTGGCTGTGTGTAATAACCCCCGCCACCTGAGTAATAAGGCCCGCCGCCGGAATAATAGGCTGGCGCTGGCGAGGTATAGACCTCGGAACTGTAGTAGCTGCCTCCTCCATCGGAATAGGGCACGCACGCACCAAGAGACAATCCCAATACTGCAATCAGAAGAATTCGGTGGACCTGTTTTCGACAGAGCATGGCGGCCTCCTGGACCGCGAGTGAGCCACACCAGCGACGCTGGCAGGCGACAGTCAATTATTCGGTGACTGTCGAAAGATCAGACATCGATTTCGAAATCTGGTGCGTCCTTGAAACAGATTGAAACAAGTCGCCGATGAAAGGTTTTTCATCTATTCACCCGCTGATTAATGGTGGCCACCGCGATATCCACCCCCGTAATGACGTGGTCCGTGCCCGCCCCAATAGAAGTAACGATAGCCGCCATAAAAGCGCGGGCCGTAGTAATAGCGGGGACCGTAATAGTAGGAATAAGGGGAATAGTCGGGGTAGTAATAAGGCGCGGAATACACATCGTAGCCACCGGCGTAGTAATAGCAGCCGGACAACCCCAGACCGAGAACAACGGCGAACAACAGTCGACGAAACATGGCGGCCTCCTGAAAGACCACAACCGGAACAGGCCGGCTGACACCTCTTTTGACTGGTAGCACTGCACCGAGTGCCGAGCGGCGCGGACCTTTAGATCAGCGGCCAGCCCGATCCATTGCGGTGCACCCACGCACCATCACAAGGCAACGCCGCCGCCTCCCCCCAATACGCTAACCGCGTAATCCCCCACGCTAGAGCCCTCAAGCCGACTTGGCACGGCTCTCGCTTTAGCAAACCCGTGCAGGAGTCATCACAGGTTCGCGGCACCACAATTTGCAATGGCTGACTAGGGTTCCGGCTCGCTAAGGCGAGTGGCTGGTCCGAGAGTTGGCGACCTCCAGTTGAGGTTACACGGCGGGACAAAAGCCCGGGAGACAAGCCACCGTTCGCGGTGCCGCGTTGACTTCTGCCCGCCCTTGATCAACTGGAGAACCACCCATGCTCAAGCTTCGTTTACCCGCCCTGCTCGCCGCTGCTTTCGCAGCCTTCGTGAGCGTCTCGTCCCAGGCCGCGCAAAAAGACCACTTCAGCGTCTGCTGGACCATCTACGCCGGTTGGATGCCATGGGAATACGCCGGCAGCCAAGGCATCGTCGACAAATGGGCGAAGAAGTACGGCATCAAGATCGATGTGGTGCAGCTCAACGACTACGTCGAATCCATCAACCAATACACCGCCGGCCAGTTCGACGGTTGCACCATGACCAACATGGACGCGCTGACCATTCCGGCGGCCGGTGGCGTCGACAGCACCGCGCTGATCGTCAGCGACTTCTCCAACGGTAACGATGGCATCGTGCTCAAGGGCGACGGCAAGAAAGTCACCGACCTCAAGGGCATGGACGTCAATCTGGTCGAGCTGTCCGTCTCCCATTACCTGCTGGCTCGGGCGCTGGATTCGGTCGATCTCACCGAGAAAGACCTCAAAGTCGTGAACACCTCCGACGCCGACATCTCGGCCGCCTTCAACACCGATCAGGTCAACGCCGTCACCACCTGGAACCCGATGCTATCCGACATCAAGGCCAAGCCTGCGGTGACCGAAGTCTTCAACTCCAGCCAGATCCCCGGCGAAATCATGGACATGATGGTGGTCAACAGCGCCACCCTCAAAGACAACCCGGCCCTGGGCAAAGCGCTGACCGGCGCCTGGTTCGAAGTGGTCGAGTTGATGAACGCGAAAAACGCCGCCAGCAAAACCGCGCTGGAACACATGGCCAAAGCCTCGGGCACCGACCTGGCCGGTTTCCAGTCGCAACTCGACACCACCAAATTGTTCGCCACGCCCAAGGAAGCCCTGGACTTCTCCACCAGCAAGCAGCTGCCGGAAACCATGCGCAAAGTCGCCGAGTTCTCGTTCCAGCACGGCTTGCTCGGTGAAGGCGCCAAGGACACCAGCGCGGTCGGCATGGCCTTCGCCAATGGCGTGACCAGCGGCGACAAGACCAACCTCAAGCTGCGCTTCGACCCGACCTATGTGCAGATGGCCGCTGACGCCAAGCTGTAATCAGGAGGACCTGGCCATGCGCCTGATCAATCGCCACCCGGATCGCCCGAGTCGCCTGCTGTTGGTGATCCTGCCGTTCGCCCTGGTGCTGCTCGCCTACTTCATGGGCTCGGCCGAGCGGCTGATGGACAACCCCAACGACAAGCTGCTGCCGAGCGCCGTGCAGATGACCGACGCGGTGAAACGCCTGGCCTTCACCGCCGACACGCGCACCGGTGAATACCTGCTGTGGCAAGACACCGCGTCCAGCCTGCGCCGCCTGGCCATCGGCCTCGGTATCAGCGCACTGGCCGGGCTGTGCCTGGGCATTGCCGCCGGGACATTGCCGCTGTTCGGCGCGCCGTTGTCGCCGTTGCTGACGGTGCTGTCGATGGTGCCGCCACTGGCGATCCTGCCGATTCTGTTCATCGTGTTCGGGCTGGGGGAGTTGTCGAAAGTGATGCTGATCGTGATCGGCATCACCCCGTGCCTGGCCCGTGATCTTGAACAACGCGCCCGTGAGATACCGGTCGAGTTGCTGATCAAGGCTCAGACCCTCGGCGCTTCAACCTGGACCCTGATGCTGCGCGTGGTGCTGCCGCAACTGTTGCCACGATTGTTGATCTCGCTGCGGTTGATGCTGGGGTCGGCGTGGCTATTCCTGATCGCCGCCGAAGCCATCGCCTCCACCGACGGCCTCGGCTACCGGATTTTCCTGGTGCGTCGTTACCTGGCGATGGACGTGATTCTGCCGTACGTGGTGTGGATCACCCTGCTCGCCTGGCTGATGGATTGGGGCCTGAAGCGCCTGACCCAACGGGCCTTTCCTTGGTATGAAGGAGCCCGCGCATGAGCTTCATCACGGTAAAAAACGTCTGGCAGCAGTACGCCGATCAAGTGGTGCTCGAAGGGTTGAACCTGAACGTCAACGAGGGTGAATTTTGCACCTTGGTCGGCGCGTCGGGTTGCGGTAAATCGACCTTCCTGCGGCTGCTGCTTGGTCAGGAACGCGCCAGTCGCGGCGAGATTCTGCTGGATGGCCAGGCCTTGGCGGGCGAACCGGATTCGAGCCGTGGCGTGGTGTTCCAGCGTTACTCGGTGTTCCCGCACCTGACCGTGCTCGACAACGTCGCCCTCGGCCTCGAACTGCCGCGCTCGCCGTTGCTCGGGCGCTTGTTCGGTAGTGCCAAAAAAGAAGCCCGCGAACAGGCCTCGGTGCTGCTGCACAAAGTCGGCCTCGGTCACTCGCTGGACAAGTACCCGGCGCAGCTGTCCGGTGGCATGCAGCAACGGCTGGCCATCGCCCAGGCGCTGATCATGAAACCCCGTGTGTTGCTGCTCGACGAACCGTTCGGCGCCCTCGATCCGGGCATCCGCAAAGACATGCACGCCTTGCTGCTGGAACTGTGGCGCGAAACGCAACTGACGGTGTTCATGGTCACCCATGACCTGTCCGAAGGTTTCAGCCTCGGCACTCGCCTGCTGGTGTTCGACAAGGTCCGCGTCGACCCGCACGCCCCCGGCGCCTATGGCGCGCGCATCACCTACGACATCCCTTTGAACAGCGACCGCCGCGCCCATCGCGCCGCCGTCGACGCCCTGCCGGCTGAACTGGCAGGCACGCTTCGTATCGCTTAGAGGATTTGCACATGACTGATTCGACTCAACTGTTCCCACCCTTCGCCGAAGAAACGCTCCCTGGCGGCGGCCATCGTTCGTTCGTGCTCAAACGCGGCCAACTGCTGCGCCTGACCGACCTGCGCGGTGGCGCCAACGTCAGCCTGACGCTGCTCAATGCCAATGAAAAAACAGAACGCCTGAACCTGCCCGACAGCCTCAAATGCCAACACACCGCCAAGCTCACCGCTGGCCATTGCCTGTACTCGGACATGGGCCGCGTGCTAGCCGCAATCACCGCCGACACTTGCGGCTGGAGCGACAGCCTCGGCGGCGTGCTCTGCGCTGAAGAAGTCGCGGAAAAGTACGGCGCCGGCCGCTACCAGGAACTGCGCAATGGCTTCTTCCGCAACGGCACCGACAACCTGTTGGTGGAATTGGGCAAGTGGGGTTTGGGCCTGTCGGATCTACTGATGACCCTCAACCTGTTCAGCCGTGTGAACGTCGATGAGGCCGGGCGTTTCCACTTCGTCGAAGGCAACTCGAAGGCTGGCGACTACATCGAGTTGTACGCGCCGATGGACACGCTGGTGGTGCTGACCGCGCTGCAACACCCGATGGACCCATCGCCGGAATACGCACCGAAACCCTTGAAGTTGAGCTGGATGAACGCCGACGCCAGCGTCGCCGAACACTGCCGCACCTCGCGCCCGGAAAACGAGCGCGGCTTCATCAACACCGACCGCCTGTTCGCCTGAGGATCGCTGCCATGTCACTTGCAATCGCTACCGCTGCCGTTATCACAAACAGGCTGCCCGAAACCGCGGTCTACCGCGCCACCATCCCGGCCGGCGAACCGTGGCTAATGGAGGTCAAGGCTGGCCAGACCTTGCGCATCCTCGACCTGGAAGGCAATCAGGCCGTCGACACGTTGTTCTACAGCGTTGCCAATCCCAAGGAACGTTACGACGTGCAGCGCACGTTGCGCCGGCAGAACAGCGTCTACCTGAGCACCGGCAGCGTGCTGTATTCCAACCTCGGCAAGCCGATGCTGACCATCGTCGCCGACACCTGCGGGCGTCACGACACTCTCGGCGGCGCCTGTGCGCAAGAGAGCAACACCGTGCGTTACGCGCTGGAAAAACGCTACATGCACAGCTGCCGCGACAACTACCTGCGCGCTTGCGTCCATGACGGACGACTGGGCAAGGGCGACATCGGGCCGAACATCAACTTCTTCATGAATGTGCCAGTGACTGCCGACGGCGGGCTGACTTTTGAAGACGGGATTTCGGCACCGGGCAAATACGTCGACCTGCGGGCCGAGATGGACGTGATCGTGCTGATCTCCAACTGCCCGCAACTGAACAACCCGTGCAACGCCTACAACCCGACCCCTGCGGAGCTATTGGTATGGAACTGAAATTAGCGCGGTTGCGACGGTGGTTGTTTGCCCTGTGCCAGGCCCGTTCCGGGCAGTGCCTCAAAACTCCGGAACACCACTAAACCCTGTGGCGAGGGAGCTTGCTCCCGCTGGGTCGCGAAGCGGCCCCCGCAATTGCGGCGGCTGATTTTCGACTGCTCCGCAGTCGAGCGGGAGCAAGCTCCCTCGCCACAAAAAAGCAGATTGTTATTTCGCCCGGGACGGCCCGGGTGCATTTCGAAAAACTGCGGGACGGCCCGCATCCCAGGTCGAGGCTGATGCGCTATCGCCTCCGGGGGTTATGCCATGTTCGAAAAGGTCCTGATTGCCAACCGTGGCGCCATTGCCTGCCGCATCCTGCGCACCCTGCGTGACGTACAGGTCAAAGGCGTTGCCGTTTACTCCGAAGCCGATGCCGCCAGTTTGCACATCCTGCAAGCCGATGAAGCCCACAGCCTCGGTGAAGGCGCAGCCGCCGGCACCTATCTGGCGGTCGACAAAATCCTCGCCATCGCCAAAGCCACTGGCGCCACGGCGATCCACCCCGGCTACGGTTTCCTCTCGGAAAACGCCGCGTTCGCCGAGGCCTGCGAAGCCGCCGACATCGCCTTCATCGGCCCGACGCCAGAGCAACTGCGCGTGTTCGGCCTCAAGCACACCGCGCGCGCCCTGGCCAAGCAACACGGCGTGCCGATGCTCGAAGGCACCGAGCTGCTCGACAGCCTCGACGCGGCGTTGATTGCCGGCGAACAGGTCGGCTATCCGGTCATGCTCAAAAGCACCGCTGGCGGTGGTGGCATCGGCATGCGCGTGTGCCGCAGCGCGGCCGAGTTGAGTGAATCTTTCGAAGCGGTCAAACGCCTCGGCCAGAACAACTTCAGCGACGCGGGGGTGTTCATCGAGAAGTACATCCAGCGCGCCCGTCATCTGGAAGTTCAGGTGTTTGGCGACGGCCGTGGCGACGTGATTGCCCTCGGCGTGCGCGACTGCTCGGTGCAGCGCCGCAACCAGAAAGTCCTCGAAGAAACCCCGGCACCGAACCTGCCCGAAGGCATGGCTGAAGCACTCTGCGCAGCGGCGATCAAACTGGCAAAAGCCGTGAATTACCGCAGCGCCGGTACGGTGGAATTCGTCTTCGACAGTGAGGCTCAGCGCTTCTACTTTCTCGAAGTGAACACCCGTTTGCAGGTGGAGCACGGCGTCACCGAGCAAGTGTGGGGCGTCGATCTGGTGCGCTGGATGGTGGAACTGGCGGCCGGTGATTTGCCGCCATTGAATGTGTTGAGCCAAGGCTTGAAAGCCGACGGCCATGCGATTCAGGCCAGGCTGTATGCCGAAGATCCGGGTCGTGATTTCCAGCCAAGCCCAGGCTTGCTGACCGCCGTGAACTTCCCTGTCGCCGATGGCAAAAACCTACGCATTGACACGTGGGTCGAGGCCGGTTGCGAGATCCCGCCGTACTTCGACCCGATGATCGCCAAGGTCATCAGCTGGGCGCCGACCCGTGAAGAGGCCGCTGCCGATCTGCATCAGGCGCTGGGTGACAGTCTGCTGTATGGCGTGGAAACCAACCGCGATTATCTGCGGCAAATTCTGCTCGATGCGCCGTTTGCCAGCGGCCAGCCGTGGACCCGTTGCCTGGAGGGCCTGGTGTATCAGGCCAACACATTTGAGGTGCTCAGCGCCGGCACCCAGACCAGCATTCAGGACTATCCCGGCCGGCTCGGTTACTGGGCGGTGGGCGTGCCGCCGTCGGGTCCGATGGACAGTCGCGCGTTGCGTTTGGGTAATCTTCTGCTGGGTAATGATGAAGGTGCCGCTGCGCTGGAAATCACCATGAGCGGGCCGTTGCTGCGCTTCAATTGTGATGCGGTGGTGGCGGTCACTGGCGCGGTGATTCCGCTGACGCTGAACGGTGAAACCGTAGCGATGAACACGGCGCTGCTGATTCCGGCCGGCGCCACGTTAAGCCTCGGCACGATTGCAGGGGCCGGCGCTCGCAGCTACCTGTGCCTGCGTGGCGGCTTGCAGGTGCCGGATTATCTGGGGAGCAAAAGTACCTTCACCCTTGGACAGTTTGGTGGGCATGGCGGTCGTGCGTTGCGTGCCGGGGACGTGTTGCATGTGCCTGCGTTGATAGACCGTGGCGTCGGTCAACAACTGGACCACGTCACCGAGTTACCCGCAGTGCGGAAGGTCCGGGTGATCTATGGTCCCCACGGTGCACCGGAATATTTCACTGAAAACTACATCGGCACCTTCTTTGCGACCCAGTGGGAAGTGCATTTCAACTCCAGCCGTACCGGCGTGCGATTGATCGGACCGAAGCCGGAATGGGTGCGGGCTGATGGGGGTGAAGCGGGGCTGCACCCGTCGAATATTCATGACAATCCATACGCCATTGGAGCGGTGGATTTCACCGGCGACATGCCAGTGATTCTGGGGCCGGATGGCCCGAGCCTGGGCGGGTTTGTTTGCCCGGTTACGGTGATCGAGGCAGATCTTTGGCAGCTTGGGCAGCTCAAGGCCGGGGATAAAGTCCAGTTCCTTCCAGTCGATCTCGAAACTGCCCGAAATCTCGCCTTGAAATGGAATTCCCCTTGTAGGAGCCGGCTTGCTGGCGATGGGGCCCTAACAGACACCGCGTCAACTTCATCGCTAGCAAGCCAGCTCCTACAGGGGATCGCGTCGCCTGTGGTATTGGATTTGGGTCAGGGGGATACGCGGCTGGTCGCGAGGTTGTCGGGGGACACTCATCTGCTGTTGGAAATCGGCGCACCGGAACTGGATCTGGTCCTGCGCTTCCGCGCCCACGCCCTGATGCAAGCCCTGGAAAGCAAAACCCTCCACGGCGTTATCGACCTCACCCCAGGCATCCGCTCGCTGCAAGTGCACTACCAGCCCGAGCAACTGCCCTTGACCGATCTGCTCGGCATCGTCGCCGGTGAATGGGACGCCGTGTGCGCCGCCAAAGACTTGCAAGTGCCCTCGCGCATCGTGCATTTGCCGCTGTCCTGGGACGACCCGGCCTGTCAGTTGGCAATCGAGAAATACATGACCACCGTGCGCAAGGACGCACCGTGGTGCCCGAGCAATCTGGAGTTCATCCGCCGCATCAACGACCTGCCGAACCTCGACGAAGTGCAGCGCACGGTGTTCGACGCCAGTTATCTGGTGATGGGCCTGGGTGATGTCTACCTCGGTGCACCGGTCGCCACCCCGCTCGATCCGCGTCATCGTCTGGTCACCACCAAGTACAACCCGGCCCGCACCTGGACCGCGGAAAACTCGGTGGGCATTGGTGGCGCCTACATGTGCGTGTACGGCATGGAAGGCCCCGGCGGTTATCAGTTTGTCGGTCGCACGCTGCAGATGTGGAATCGCTACCGCGAAGTCGCCGCATTCGATGGCAAACCATGGCTGCTACGCTTTTTCGACCAGATCCGTTTCTACCCCGTGAGCGCCGATGAACTGCTGCGCATTCGCCGGGACTTCCCGCTCGGGCGCTTTGATTTGAACATCGAGCACAGCCAGTTGAATCTGGCGGACTACCAGGCCTTCCTCACGAAAGAAGCCGAGACCATCGCTGCGTTTCGCGATCAGCAACAAGGCGCGTTCAACGCCGAGCGCGAACGCTGGATCGCCAGCGGCCAGGCGCATTTCGACAGCGAAGAACCGGCCCCGGAAGCGGCCGAAGACGCACCGCTGGCCAACGGTGAAATGAGCGTCGACAGCCACATCGCCGGCAACCTCTGGCAGGTTCAGGTGCAGACCGGCAGCCGCGTCGCCGCCGGTGATGTGCTGGTGATTCTGGAGTCGATGAAGATGGAAATTCCGCTGCTCGCGCCCATGGCCGGCGTGGTGCGCGAGATCCGCGTGCAACCGGGTTCGGCGGTGCGCGCCGGACAGCGCGTCGTGGTGCTGGAACTCGACTGAACCCATTTAGAAAAGGAATGACGCCATGAATATCAATCTGCAGCTCGACGCCCTGCGCAGCGCTTATCGCCTCGGTAACATCACGCCCCGTCAATTGCTGCTGGGTCTGCGCGACAAAGCCGCGGCGCTGAACCCGGATTATCACCTGTTCATCCACTTGCTCAGTGTTGAAGAACTGGAACCCTACCTCGCCGCGCTCGACGGCCGCGACCTCGACCTCGACAGCCTGCCGCTGTTTGGTGTGCCGTTTGCGATCAAGGACAACATCGACCTGGCGGGTATTCCCACCACCGCAGCGTGCCCGGCGTTTGCTTATGTGCCGGAACGGTCGGCGACCATCGTCGAGCAGTTGCTGGCGCTGGGCGCGATTCCCCTGGGCAAGACCAATCTCGACCAGTTCGCCACCGGCCTCAATGGCAGTCGCTCGCCTTATGGCGCATGCCCGAACAGCGTATTGCCGGAGTATCCGTCGGGCGGTTCCAGCGCCGGATCTTCGCTGGCGGTATCGCTGGGCGTGGCGAGTTTTTCGTTGGGCACCGACACGGCGGGATCGGGACGTGTGCCGGCGGCGCTGAACAATCTGGTCGGGTTGAAAGCCACCAAAGGGTTGATCTCCACGGCGGGTGTGGTGCCAGCCTGTCGCACGCTCGATTGCGTGACCACATTCACCGCGACGGCCCGGGAGGCCAGTCAGTTGCTGGCGCTCACCGCGCACCTCGACCCGCGAGATGAATACAGCCGCCGCAACCCGATGTGGAATGACGGCTCGGCCTTCGGCACGCCGCGTCCTTTCCGTTTCGGCGTACCGCGTGCACAGGACCTGGAATTTTTCGGCTGCCCTGAAGGCCCGTTGTTGTTCGGTGATGCCATCGACCAGCTCAAGGCGTTGGGGGGTGAAGCGGTGGAACTGGATTTGTCGCCGTTCCTTGAAGCGGCGCGGCTGCTGTATGAAGGGCCGTGGGTGGCGGAGCGCTACAGCGTGGCGGGCGAGTTGATGGAGCAGAATCCTGAAGCCGTATTGCCGGTGATTCGCGCGGTGCTGGCCAAGGCGCCGGCGGTGAATGGCGTACAGACGTTCCGTGCCCAGTACCGGCTGCAAGCCCTGAAGGCGCTGTGCGACCAAGCACTGGAAAATCTTGATTGCGTCGTCACGCCCACCATTGGACGCCCTGTTACGTTGGCAGAACTGGACGCCGAGCCGGTCCTGCGCAATTCGGAGCTGGGTTACTACACCAACTTCATGAACTTGCTCGATTACGCCGCCGTCTCCGTGCCCAGCGGTTTTATGGGGAACGGTTTGCCTTGGGGTGTGACCGTGTTCGGCCGGGCGTTTACCGATCAGTATTTGTTGGGTGTGGCGGATGCCCTGCAGCGCCGTTCGACTGAGCCTGCACCGACGACTGTCGCCCGCAATGATCGCGCTCGACTGGTGGTGTGCGGCGCGCATCTGGATGGGCTGGCGCTGAACTGGCAACTGAAGAAGCGCGGGGCTCGCTTGGTCGAGACGACGTTTAGCTCGCCTGACTATCAGCTGTATGCGTTGGCCGGTGGGCCGCCGTTTCGTCCGGGGATGGTGCGGGTGAAGGACGGTGGTGTGGCGATTGCCGTGGAGGTTTGGGAGTTGCCGAGCAGTGAGTTGGGCTCGTTTTTGACCGGGATTCCGGCGCCGCTGGGATTGGGCAAGGTGCAACTGGCGGACGGGCGTTGGGAGAGTGGGTTTATTTGTGAGGGGTATGGATTGGAGGGGGCGGCCAATATCAGTCATCTCGGCGGGTGGCGTGCTTATCTGCGATCCCGCACATAGTGCGAAATAATGACCCGGAACCTGTGGGAGCAAGCTCGCTCCCACAAGGTCCGGGTGGAACTGCAGCTGACAGTGAGCATCGGCCTTACCACGTTGCAGGTCGATGAAACCTTGCACACCCTGCTGTCTCGGGCCGATCATGCGATGTACCGGGCCAAGCAAGCCGGCCGTAACTGAACCTATGTGGAAATGCCTCACTCCCGTTATGAATAATCCTGCATGAACACGCCTGACCGATGCCCCGCCTGCGGCGCCTCCAACGCCTGCACCCTGGCCAACCCGCGAACCGTCGATCAGGCGTGCTGGTGCTTTGGTGTCAGTATCGACCCGGCGGTGCTCGAAGCGCTGCCGACCGAACTGCGCGACAAATCCTGCTTGTGCCCGCGCTGTGCCGAGGTCGAGGCGCAGTTGTAAGCAAGTAATCGGCCGATCACGTAAGATACGCGGCCCTTTTCCAACTGAACCCCAGCCATGCGCGTTGACCGTTTCCTCAGCAACCTGCCGCGCTTCAACCGTAAGCAGGTGCGTCTGTTGCTGGTGGAAAAGCGCGTTCGGGTTGACGGAAAAACCGTCACCGACCCGCATGCCGAGGTACTCGAGTTCAGCCGCGTCGAGGTCGATGAAGAAGTGCTGCAAGTCGGCAAACCCGCACGCTACTTCATGCTGCACAAACCGCCCGGCTGCGTCAGCGCGACCCGCGACCCGGAGCACCCGACCGTACTCGACCTGATCCATGAGCCGGACCGCGATGACCTGCACATCGCCGGTCGTCTGGATTTCAACACCACCGGCCTGATGCTGATCACCAACGACGGCAGCTGGTCGCGGCGCCTGACCCAACCGCAGACCAAACTGCCCAAGGTCTATTACGTCGAGACCGAGCAGGAGATTGGCCCGGAATACGCATTGAAATTCACTGAAGGGTTGTACTTCGCTTTCGAAGACCTCACCACGCAACCGGCCGAGCTGATCGTGCTCGGGCCGAAGTCGGCGCGTCTGAGCATCATCGAGGGCCGTTATCACCAGGTGAAGCGGATGTTCGGCCACTTCGACAACAAGGTGCTGCGCCTGCACCGCGAACGCATGGGCCCGCTGGTGCTCGACAGTGCGCTGAAACCGGGCGAGTACCGGGCATTACGCACCGAAGAGATCCATTTGATCTAAGCAGCCTACCGCTGAGCAGAAGTTGTCGAACAATTTACGAAAGGCACTTGCGCGATCACGTGACCCCTGCTTGAATCAGGACGTCGGCCGAAATGTGACCGACTAGTCACAACATACTTCTAAGAAACTTTTTGCCGGTTAGAGAACCCTCAGGTTCCGCCTCAGACCGGCAGACTGCCCGCCAATAACAATACCCGTCGACCTGCTGTACGGATCGACATGGGCCTCCAAATTTCAGGCGTATGCCTACCTGTCACAAAGTTCGTGCAATCTCATTTGCGCGCATACCCGCTTGCTTGGAGTCTGATGACATGAGGCCAGAAATCGCTGTGCTGGATATACAGGGTCAGTATCGGGTTTACACGGAGTTCTATCGCGCAGACGCCGCAGAGAAGACCATCATCCTGGTCAACGGCTCGATGGCCACGACTGCGTCGTTTGCACAAACTGTGAAAAACCTTCATCCACAATTCAATGTGGTCTGCTACGACCAGCCCTACGCGGGCAAGTCAAAAGCCCACAACCTGCATGAGAAATTGCTGACCAAGGAAGTCGAAGGGCAGATCCTCCTGGAGCTGATCGACCACTTTGGCGCAGAACACGTGCTGTCATTTTCCTGGGGTGGCGCCGCAACCCTGGTCGCCTTGGCCCAACAGCCACGGCGCATCGAAAAAGCTGTGATCAGTTCGTTCTCTCCGGAGATCAACGCGCACATGCTCGACTACCTCGAGCGCGGTGTTGACTACCTCGGCAGCCGTGACGGCGACCGGGTCGGCAACCTGGTCAACAGCACCATCGGCAAACACCTGCCGACGCTGTTCAAGCGCTTCAACTATCGCCACGTCAGCAGCCTGGCCGAGCATGAATACGGGCAGATGCACTTTCATATCAGCGATCTGCTTAACAGCGACCGCCAGTGCTTTCTCAAAGCCGCAGAGAAAATCAACGTACCGGTGCTGTTCATGAACGGCGAATGGGACGAATACACCGCCGCCGATGGCGCCCGGTTGTTCGCCAACCACGTGCAAAACGCCACCTTCAGCACCTTGCAGGCCACCGGCCACTTTCTCGACATGGAGCACAAAGCTGCCTGCCGAGACAGCCGCGACGCACTGCTTGGCTTCCTGAAACCGGCGCAACACGCCAGCCGACCGCGCTACCACTACGTCCAGGACCAACATGCATTGGCTATCTGAAACAGCGTCATCGCGAGCAAGCTTCGCCCTACAGTATTGAACGCATTCCTGTAGGCGCGAGGTTTGCCCGCGAACGACCGTTACGCGGTCTGATGTCTTGCTTCACCTGCGCTAAAGCTATCCAGCGCAAAGAAAAACTTCATTTCCACGCGCACATCTGGTACAAAGTCAGCCGCTCTGAGCGGGTGTCGTATAATGGCATTACTCCAGCTTCCCAAGCTGATAACGAGGGTTCGATTCCCTTCACCCGCTCCAATCGAATTTTTTCTCACGTTGTTTTTTGACGGGGGATGCAGGTAAAGAAAAAACCGGCCTTGATGGCCGGTTTTTTTGTGTCTGGGGTTTGTGTTTTCAAGGCGAAAATTAACGTTTTCGCGCAAAACCGGTGTTTTGTTAGCGTTTTTCTTAACTCATTAACAGATTTCATCATTGAAAGCCGGTTTCAAGCCTCTTGCGAACCATTGCGGCATTGCACAGTAACGTTGCATCTCTCCTGAGCGAAGACTACCATCTCCCAAAACGGGAGGATGTGTGGTGCGTGTGATTGCAAAAGGGACCTTGCGGGGATTCTGGGAAAGCAGTCCGGCTTACACTGACGCCGAAACACCGCTTGTTGAATGGTATCGACATATGGAAAAAGCCATTTATCGCACGCCACAAGAGGTCAAGGCGGAGCTGAGAACGGCGAGCATCCTCAAGGGCGGCAGGGTTGTATTCAACATCGGCGGCAACAAATATCGAGTGATTCTGGCAATCGACTATCTGCGACAGCTTGGTTTCATACGATTCGTCGGCACCCACGCCCAATATGATCAGATCAACGCGGAGACCGTGTAATGGACATTAAACCGATTCGCAGCCAGGAAGATCTGACCGCTGCATTTGCTCGTATAGAGCAACTGTGGGGGGCAGACATTGGTTCGCCTGAAGGTGATGAGCTGGAAATTCTGGCGCTGCTCATCGAAAAATACGAAGACGAGCACTATCCAATGCCGCCCTCCGATCCGATTGAGGCCATTAAATTTCGTATGGATCAACAAGGCCTGACCCCTCGCGACCTGGAACCCTTCATTGGGACGAGCGGGCGCGTATCCGAAGTGCTGAATCGCAAGCGCAAACTGAGCTTGTCGATGATCAAACGTCTGCACGACGGATTGAGGATTCCTTATGAGAGCTTGCTTGCGGGTGTTGCCTGACGGGTGGCCTCATCGCCAGTTCCGTTGGATTTGGGCTACATCTCAGGATGGTTCTGACGGGAAAGTTTGGAAGACAAAAAAACCGGTCCTTAGAGGCCGTTTTTTTTGTGGGTAAGATTTAGTGAAACGCTGGTTCTTCATCCAGAACGGTCAGTCAACGCCTGCCAATTAGCAGTCGACAAACCATTCACTAGTGGCACGAAAGTGGCCAATTATCGAAAAGGCAAGGTCCTACACTACGGTGGGAATTGTCCGTAGACTTGCGCATTGCTGTGCATTTGAATCGAGGCCTATAGTCGAGCCGGCGCCAAAATGGCGCTTCGGGTTTGGCGACTCGATCCAATGAACAAAAGCTTCCGATCAGTTTTCGGATCGCTTTAAAGCACTTAGCTGCCTGCTTTTGGTAGCTGTGCGCGGGAGACTTTCGGGTCTGCCGGGTTGTCCATTGTCCGGTTCGCCAACCTGCGTACAGCTGCCACCCTTTTCGTTTGGCGACGATTGAGTGGTAGACCTCTTAACCCAATGGAGCTTTACTCATGAACGAATACATGGCTTTAACCAGCAACGCCGACGACCTTCCCTCGCTCTACGTCAACACCACCCAACCGCTACACTCGCTGCTCAGCACTGCCAGTTACAGAATCCGAGCCGTGACGCAGCTTCTTGAAAACCTCGCAATGCGAGGAGACATCACGTCTGACTCGGTGATCCTCAGCGACTTTGCATTGCTGTGCTGTGTGCCCTTGCGCGACGGTTGCGATGTGCTGGATGTCATTGCTCGACGCATGGATGCGGAACCATCCTGACGTAAAACCGGGCGCCTTTCGGGGTGCCCTTTGCGTGTCATGGCCGGCCAACATTGGTCAGAAAGAGATCGCATGAGCGATGTGTCACTGTGGCGAGGGAGCTCGCTCCCGCTGGGTCGCGAAGCGGCCCCAAAAAGGACTGCGGCGCAGTCCGACGGGAGCAAGCTCCCTCGCCACAGGTTCGGTGTCACGCTTAACTGCCCGGCATTATTCTGGATGACGGTTTGCAACTGAATCGAGCTTACAAATCCCCAACGTACAACTCATTCCCCCTCCTGACCCGATAACATCTCCCCTATCTTCAATCGCCCTCTCCCCTGCGCGGCCATCGACGAACACGCGCCATCACTCTCCGAGGGACCCCAATCGGCCGCACATCAAGTGCCGCCCATGAACGATCTCAACAGAGCTTTCCAAACATGACTCAAAACATCTACGACGACCCGGAATTTTTTCAAGGCTACAGCCAAATGGCCCGTTCCATCGGCGGCCTCGACGCCGCTCCCGAATGGTCTGCGCTAAAAGCAATGCTGCCACCCATGAAAGGCCTGAAAGTCGTAGATCTCGGCTGCGGTTATGGCTGGTTCTGCCGCTGGGCCAGTGATCAAAGTGCCGATAGCGTGCTCGGCCTGGATGTCTCGGAAAAAATGCTGGAGCAGGCACGCACCACGACGTCGGCAACCAATATCCAATACGCCCGTGCCGATCTGGAACAACTCGATCTGCCCGCAGCCAGTTTTGATCTGGCATACAGCTCTCTGGCGCTGCACTACATCAAGGATCTTCCAGGTCTGTTCGCAGAAATTCACGCAGCCCTTAAACCCGGTTCACGCTTCGTATTTTCCATCGAACACCCAATCTTCATGGCCCCGCGTAATCCGGGCTGGCTGATTGATAGCGAAGGGAACAAGCGCTGGCCGGTGGACAGTTATCAACGGGAAGGCAAACGCGTAACCAACTGGCTGGCCGAAGGCGTGATCAAGCAGCACCGCACTATCGGCACGTTGCTCAATTCGCTGATTGGCGCAGGTTTCAGCATCCAGCAGGTCAACGAATGGGGCCCGACCGATGCACAGGTAGCGGCGCAACCGGCCCTGGCCGAAGAGCGGGAGCGGCCGATGATGATGCTGGTCGGCGTTCAGCGCTGAGCACCAGGCCGGGTATTCGTAATTTTCGCGTATGGATTCCCGGAAGCCAGTAAAAAAGCAGTAGCGCTGCGTCGGACCTGACCACAGAACCTTTATTGTGTCAGCTCACACATCGCCAAGAGATCAACATGGACCATTCAGAGTTGGGGATCATGATCATTACGATGATCGGGTTGTTCGGCTTTGCTTCGTTTATTTTTGAATATTTGAGTGCTCGGCGAAGGGACAGATAACGTTCGGCGTGATCCGTCCCTTATACGCACTAGCGAGTCGCGACGATGAACAACCGCGGGAATGGCAATAGCACCGAACCATCGCTCAGTGCCGGATAGGCCTGCTCGATCGCAGCTTGGTACTGCTTCAGGTATTGCGCTTTTTCCGCCTCATCCAGCGGTTCGAGAAACGGCCGCAAGCCGCTGCCCTTGAACCACTCAACCACGCCCGAGGCGCCGCCCGCGAGCGGGTGATGGTAGGTGGTGCGCCACACGTCGACTCGCGCACAGTGCGGTCGCAGCATCGAGTAGTACTCGCTGGCGCTCGCCATTTCCGTGCGTTGCCCGGCGGCGTCCGCCAACTTGCTGGCCCACGGCCCATCGGCAGCGACTTCGCGCATCAGGCGATGGGAAGACTCGTTGAGATTGTCAGGCATCTGAATAGCCAGGCTGCCGCCCTGGGTCAGTCGGGCGGCCAGCGAAGGCAGTAACGTCGCGTGATCGGGCACCCACTGCAACACCGCGTTGGCGAAAATCACATCGAAGGGGCCCGTTTCGTTCCAGGTATCGATGTCAGCCGTGTCGAATTGCAACTGCGGCAAACGCTTGCGGGCGGCCTCGATCATATCGGTCGAACTGTCCAGGCCACGCACCATGGCATCGGCGAAGCGCTCCACCAGCAACTCGGTCGAATTGCCGGGACCGCAACCGATGTCGATGGCCGAGCGCGCGTCCACCGGCGGGATCGCCGCGAGCAATTCACGGGCCGGGCGTGTGCGTTCATCTTCAAAAGCGACGTATTGTTTGGCGGACCAACTCATTGCGTTCTCCTGTCGGTGCGTTGTTGTGGCCAGCGGCGCACAAGCGGTTCGCTACGATACCCCGACCGGTGCGCCCTGCTCTATCCGACCTATGGCGAAAGGTGTCAGTTGACCCGCCTCATCGAGTGAATCAGCAAAACTTGCCCCCCTTTCCAGCCATGCTCCTGCCTGGCCACTTGTAACAGGTCATATCTGTCTATTGCCTGAAACTGGCATCACTTGGCCTCGGAGCAGCAAAGCGGTTTTGAAGGAGCTGTTTTTTATCGCTAAATCATCGGAGGTCATAACTATATCGACCGCTCGTCGAACATGCAGCCAATCAATTTTGACAGCCTTCGTTTCGCATCTATAGTCCTAATCGCGGCCGTCGGAAGGAACCCGACTTATCAGTTTGCACGCAGGGAGCAAGGCCAACTTTTCTCCCGTGATCGGTGGGTTCCGCCCGTAGTGTTTTCGCAACGGCCGCAAGGCAAACAAACGTTGTCATGCCTGGAAAGTAGCCTGGCATTCACTATGAAAATGGAGCTTTACTATGTCTCGAGTCACGGATGTACTTGTTTCCATCGACACCGAAACCATTCTGAAAAACTACCCGAACATCAGTAAAAACCCTGCTGCGCCGACGATGATCGACGTCAATCATGTGTACATGGTGACCAATCAGAACAACGTGGTAAGTGGCCAGGCCGGTGGCGAGCTCAACTTGAAAGCCCAGGTAGGCGATTTGATCCGCTGGCGTGAAGCCAGCCTGTCGCTGGGCTTCGAGCAAGCAGTGATTTTCTACAAGTTCGTCGGTAACGCAGGCAACGAGTTGATCTCTACGCCCACGCCACGCAAGGCTACCGCCTCCTTTGCAGTCCCGAACACCAGCAATCCGTCGGTGCCCAGCTGCCAGAAGGTCGATAACCATTACTGGTCTTCGGAAACCCTTGCCTGCGGCAGTGTGACCTATCACTTCCAGTTTCTGATCGTGAATCGCGACTGCCAGATCATCGGCTGCTGCACATGGGATCCGTTCATTACCATCCGTAACTGATGCTGGGCCGGGCCCCTTGGCAACGAGGGGCCTATCGAGCTCGTTGCCGCCTCGGCTGGAACAGGATGTCTCGCTTGAACCGAAGCGGTTACCGTTTTGCGTCAACATCATGAAAGGAATCCATGATGACTTCCGAACCGATCAAATCTCCTTCATCCAGTGTCGCGACTGCCAACAATGTTTTGCTGATTGTTGATGCCGAATCGCTGCTTTCGAATTATCCAACACCCAGTCTGGAAGCCGAAAACCCGACGACGATCACCAATGGTTTCATCTACGTCGTCAATTCAACGGACGTTGATAAAACAGGTAAAAATGACAGCAAACTAACATTGACAGTCAGCAATGGAAAAACCTTCCACATTCGCGCCAGAACCGTAAGTCTGATCGCCGAACGCAGCGTGGTTTTCTACGACATGGCCGTGGGCGATACCCAGGTGCTGTCGCTGCCGAAACTGCTGGTTAACGGCGACGTTACCGTGCCGGCTCCAGACCCGGATAACCCGACCCAACCTGGCAGCCACAAGGCCGATGATCACTACTGGGAATGCTCGCAACTGACCCCAGGCGTGGCAGCCTGCGAACTGGGCTTCATGCTGGTTGACCAGCGTTGCGAGGTGATGGGGTATTTCAGCTGGAAGGTCGAAGTGAAGCTTTCCGCTTGAACAGTTCCCACAAAAAACCGGCCTCAAGGGCCGGTTTTTCTTGCCTGCACTGCGCTAGTCGTAATATCCAACAGTCTTCTTCAAATGATCCGAGTACTCGTAGATATCGTCTATCGAGTTTATGGCGTGCCGGGTTTCGTTTTTCTCCTCATCAAAAATACCGATGTATTTTTGGGAACGATTAAAGTGCAGACGGCAGATCGGTTTGCGGTTGTTGTCGTCGAGCAGAATGCCGAAGTAACTTTGGGTATCGCGCTGAACAATCCGCTTTGCATCGACAACAGACCGAACCACGGCACGGACGATGTGATATCCCTCCAGTTCCTCCAAGGTTGTCAAAACCTTGTCCTCAGATTCGTCTCGCATATCCGGCTGCTCAGCTCCGCCGGAGGAAACCGGCAAAGAAGCCAAGGCTGGTTGAATAGCTCCACTCATGGCCGACTTGAGTCTGTCGTTGATTTGGTCGTTGAGAAACTGCACCACTGCCTTTCTCGTTAGCTCATGAAACTGCTCACGGACCTTCTGAGTAATCACTCCGTCGTATACACGCGAAGCGAACACTTTCACAAAGTCGTCATCGGGCTTGCTGACCTGTGAAGCAATGACCTTCTTGATCTGGCTGACGTACTTCAACTCACCTGCGGCGCTGATGATCGAATCCACATCGAAGGCTGACTTGGTGAGCTTGACCAACTCAGGAACGGAGTACTCGTCGATATCCAACAGGTCGAGTTCAAGAAACGGCTTCTCATCCATCTTGTTGGGCGCGTCCAGGTCGGTAAAAAACTTGTAGACCTGACCGTTGGTAAGAATGGAAATTCGGGCGCTGGTGACATGGAAGTAACGAAACAGTTGAGAGGCGTGATTGATGTGCAATGGCTCGCCAATTTTTTTGCACTCGATGAGGATCTGAACCTCGCCCCCCTTCATGATTGCGTAATCAATTTTTTCTCCCTTCTTTGTTCCAATATCGCAAACAAATTCGGGAGTCACTTCAGTCGGATCGAAGACATCGTAGCCCAGCACCGTGCTGATAAAGGGCATGACAAACGCGTTCTTGGTCGCTTCTTCCGTCTTGATTGCAGCGCCTTGCAAACGAACTTTGGCGGCTAGACATGTGAGCTTTTCGAAGAATTCCATGAGTGGCCTCTTAGCTGATTTCGATCCGTGTGTTTGCATGCTGGCAAATTGACTGCCCTTGATACTAGTCACAAACCGGCACAAAGAAAGATTCCGACCATGAATTGTGAAACACAGAGGATTCTTTCACCCAGGCCCGAGCCAACCTGCGTTTCCAATGAACACAGGAAAAGTCAGCAGAATTTTCATCCCGCCCGCGCTGTCACAAATTCAGGCGCATCCCTATAAGGAACACGGCAATGAAATTCGCAAAAATCTCGCAGAAACTCGCCCTCTGGGCCGGCAGTCCCAAGACGTTTATGGGGGCTCTGATTCTGATCGCTGTATGGGGAATGAGCGGGCCGATTTTTGATTACAACGACACCTGGCAACTGATCATCAACACCTCAACCACCATCATCACATTCCTGATGGTGTTCCTGATCCAGAACACGCAGAACCGCGACACCGACATCCTGCACTTGAAAATCGATGAGTTGCTGCGGGTGAACAAAGAGGCGCAGAACGCCATGCTCGGGCTGGAATCTTTGGACCTCAAGCAACTGGAGGCGCTGCGTAAACACTATCGCGCCATGGGCGAGAACGAGGTGCATGGCCTGGAGGGGCTGACCGCTTCGAACAAGCGTAAACAGGATTTGAATGAGTGCTGAGCACAAACAAAACGGCGCGTGATGTGAATCACGCGCCGTTTGCTTTGAACGTCGTAAAACGCGGTGTTATCGACCGGCTTGAAGCGCCCTGGCCATTTGCAGATGGTTTTGCAATTTAGGCAGTGTTTCTTCAGCGAAGGCTTTGATTTCCGGCACGTCGGTGGTCTGTGCGGTTTGCTGAAGTTGCTCGATGGCTTCCTGGGTGGTTTTCACCTGACTGGCGGCGTAAGCCTGGTCGAAGGTGGCGTCGTCCTTCACTTGCGGCATCAAGGCTTTGGCCTTGTCGACCACTTCTTCCCGTGGGGCAACCGGTAAATCCAGTTGTTTGGCGATCTTCGCCAGATGCTGGTTGGCGGTCGTCCGGTCGTTGATGACCACGATGGTGTAATCCTTGACCTCTTTGGATTCGGTTTTCTGGTGCGCCAGGCGACTGGCTTCAATGTCGGCCATGCCTTTGGCCGACGCATCGTTGATGAATTCGGCGGGCGATTGGGCGAAGGCACTGTTGGCAAACAGGCCCAGCAACGTGACAAAACTGGCAGTGCGTAATCGGGTGGCCATCCGGCTCATGGTCGCGCCCTCCTTCTGAAAAAATTCAAGCGGGAGCTTTCGCCCCCGCCTCTCGATCAAAACTACCTTGCGACTACTTCGACTTCTGACCACCTTTGCGGCCCGTATCGGGTTTCACAGGTTCTTTATCGACAGTCGTAGTGGTAGTTTTCCCACCTTTGCGACCGGCTTCAGACGCCTTGGTTCGATCGTTGGCGAAGTTTCCCGAGTTCGAGTTTCTTGAATTAGGCATGATTCTCTACCTCTTGGTAATGATCGCGGCGAGCAGGAGCCCGCATAGAATCTGAATTTCGATCACCACAAAGGTTTAGAAAAGTTGAAATCGCCGCGACGAACGGTGGGAAGTTTTTCAGGCCCCGAGGTGCTGGTGATGTTGGCGCTTGGCGGCGTACATGGCCTCATCGGCATGCCGGAACAGCTGCTTTTCCTCCGTGCCGTGCTCGGGGTAATGCGCGACGCCGATACTTGGCTGAATGTTGACGCTGTGCCCGTCCAGGCGCAGGGGTTGAGCCAGGACCTGACGGATTTTTCCCGCCACGCGCTCAGCGTCTTCCGACGCGTGGATGCTGTGCAACAGCACCACAAACTCATCCCCACCGATGCGCGCCACCGTGTCGGTCTCGCGCACGCAACCCTTGAGCCGATTGGCGACCGCTTGCAACAGCATGTCGCCGACCGCATGGCCGTGGGTGTCGTTGACTTCCTTGAAGCGGTCAAGGTCGACGTACAGCAGCGCCATTCGTCCGGAGTCTGCGCGGGCCAGCGCCAGCGAGTCTTTGAGCCGGTCGCGCAGCAACTCTCGGTTGGGCAGTTGAGTCAGTTGGTCGTATTGGGCCATGCGTTGCAATCGGGCATGCAATTGCTTGCGCTCGATCGCTGTCGCGACCTGGGCGCAGACGTATTGCAGCAATTCCTTGTCTTGCTCGGTGTAGCGCTCGCCACCCGGTACGCTTTTGACGATCAGCGCGCCGATGGTGCCGTTTTGCGAGTTCAACGGCACACCCAGCCAGCAAGGCGAATCCGGCCCGGCGACCAGCACCTCAAATCCCTCTGGCGGAGTGTCCTGGTCCGGGGTCAGCAAAATTGGCTGGCCGCTGCGAATCACTTCGGCGCAGAGGCGACCGGTCATGGTTCCGGGCTGTTCGGGTTGCAGTTCGTGGTCGTCGACGTGATAGGGGAAATTCAGTTGTGCGCAGTGTTCGTCATACAGCGCCACGGAGAAATTCAGCGCCGGCAGCCATTCGCCGATGATCAAATGAATACGCTTGAACAACGCCAGCAAATCTTCCGCTGCATGGGCCGCTTCGGAGATCGCATACAACGCCGCTTGCCGAGACTCGGCCTGCTTGCGCTCGGTGATGTCCCGGGCCACGGCGATGCGCAGCTGATCGACTTCAGACCAGCGCGCCGACCACAGGATATGCACCACCGCGCCGTCCTTGCGCAGGTAGCGGTTTTCGAAGTTGAGCTTGGGCTCGCCGCCCATGATCTCGCGTGCGGCGTCGAGGGTGCGCTGCCGATCGGCGGGATGCACCATGTCGATCATCGGCTGGCCGATCAGTTCGTCCGGGGTGTAGCCGAAAATACGCTCACAGGCCGCGCTGACAAATACGAAGCGACCTTGTTTATCCACCGCACAGACGGCGTCCAGCAAGAGATCAATGTAGCTCGCCAACGGCGCGGAGTTTCTGGTTGCCATGGCGATGAGGGTGTCCGGACAATGCAGCAAAAAAAACCCTCCCTGACCGATCAGTACAACTGACGCATCCGTGCGCTCAAGCCTTGTTCGTCACCAGCCCCGGCAGTGCATGAGCGAGGGCGTTAATGGCAAAACCGATAAACATCACTCCGCACAACCGGGTGATCGCCAGTTCATGGCGTTGATACAAGGTGCGAACCTGCCGCGCACCGACAATGCCAATGAGGATAGCGTAGGCCATGAGGCCACCGATAAAGCTCAGGACAATCAACCACGGCAGCATTGACCAGTGCAGCAATTCCGCGCGACTCGACAGCAGCGCCGTGAACGTCGCCACCGCCACGGGGTAAGCCTTTGGATTGGTCAGGCCGAACAGAATGCCATGCCAAAAGGGCTGGCGCGCCGGGCCTTGAGGCGCATCGGCGCTGCTGCGCTTCGCCCGTATGGCGCGCAAACCAAGCCAAAACAGGTACAGCCCGCTGAGCACGCCCAACACATCGAACGCCGTGCTACCGATTTCCCGTGCGCCGACAATCGCGATCAGCGCCGTGCTGCACCAGACCACGTCCCCCAGCAAGTGCCCACAGAGAAACCCCGCCCCGGCCCGTCGTCCACGCGCCGCACCGATGCCAAACACCGCCAACACACCCGGCCCCGGCGTGATGCCGTAGATAAAACCCGAGGCGAGAACGGCCATTAGCAGCGATGGGGTCATGGGACATCCTTTTAACTGTTTGGTGAATGGGCGCAAGTCTATATCAGGTCTCGAGAATATCGACTGACTGATCGTCGAAGAACTTCATTCCCGCATACGGGCGTTCACGGCAGGCTGCCAGTCGGGACGCCAGGTCCCCGACGTGGGCTTCAAGCTTGTGGCCGTCCGGGTCGAGAAAATAGAACGACGCGCCTTCGCTGCGGTTATCGCGCCATTCCTGCACGTTGGCGGATCGCAGGTGATCGACGAACACGGGGAAATTGGTTGCGCTTATGGTGAAGGCGTAATGGGTGTAATCGGCGGCGGGGTCAGACTTGCGCAGTGGATCGAGGGAAAGGCACAGCCACAGACCGGGCAGCGAGAGGTAAGCGCCGGTGTCCCAAGTGGCATCGACGCGAAGTTGCAGCAGATCTTGATAGAACGCCAAGCTGCGGTTCAGGTCGGAGACGGCGAGGGTCAGGTGGTTGAGGCCGGTGAGCATGGGCGATTAGCCTTTGAGTGCTTCTGGCACGACGTACTGTTTACCGTCGTAGTTCAGGGTAACTCGGGTTGTTTTCAACTTGCTGGACGTATCTTTGCACTCTTCGCCTACCAAGAAGTTTGTGGTCACCGTCACGGTGGAACTGACAACAAGATCTGCAAATCCGTTATGAGTTGTTTTGCCCATATCGACGGTTCTTTGTGTTCGTTCGCCCTCTCCTGCGCAGTTGCCGTCCCACTCGCCCCTGCTCGTAGAAATGACCAGCCCTTCCAATACCGGACGCAATGTATCGCCCTCCTTGAGATACAAGGCCAGCTCCGTCTTGTGGTAAGGATTGACGCTTGAGCTGTGTTCAAAACTCGAACGAATACCAAAAGCGCGACTGTCCGGCGTCAACTTGTAGCGTGCCGTATCAATGGACAACCCTGCATACGCCACGGCGTCCGAATAATAGGCGTCTTTTTTATGGTAAGTGGCCAGGCGTTTCGAGCTGGACGAGTGAATGAGCGACAGTTCCAGATCGACGTTTCCGCCATCGTTGTTGGCGTCGGCGGAATCCGGCTTGAATGTCGATGAGGCCACAATGGTCTGGTCGTCATACGCCGGCCAGACTTTGCAAATGGTGAACGTTCGCTCGCCGAAGGGCGCTTCTTCGCAGCCCGCTTGTACCTGGCTGACAGCCGTAATCAGGCCGAGTAACGCGAGTGGATTCAGTAGTTTCTTTACGGTTAGCATGTTCTTCCCTGATCGGTTCGCAGTAGTTACAAGCCCTTGAACCCTTGCGGCAGGACGTAGTTTTTACCGTCATATCGAAGTGTTGTCAGCACCGGTTTGGCTGTAATGGATTTGGATTCACATGCCTCCCCTTCGCCTTTCCCGACTTCGCTGGTGGACACTGTCTTGACGATCAAGTCGGCGTATCCATGTGAACTGGTTTTGCCGATTTCTAGCGTACGGGTGGTTTGATAAATCTCACCGGCGCAATTGCCATCCCATTCACCGCCATACTCATAGGTGATGAGCTTATCCAGGACGGGGCGCAACTTGTTGCCCTCCCTTACGTAGAGCGAGAGCAACTTTTCGCTCACAGGATTGAGCCGAGACGAGCCGTTGAACGTGACGCGCACGCCAAACGCTCTTATGTCAGGCGTGAGCTTGTAACGTGCGGTATCGATCTGCAGATTTTCAAAGGCTATGGCATCCGACTCAAAAGCCGATGCCTTGTGATATGTCGCCAGCGGCTTCGAATCGCCAGCCGACACAACAGCAAGATCGAGATCATATTTACCCTGAGGGCCATAATCACTTGCCGAATACCCCGATTCGAACTGCGACAACGCTGTAATCGTCAGCCCCGGATAGGCCGGCCAGTCTTTGCAAACCGAATAGCCGAAATCGCCTGCCAGAAACGGTGATTCACATTCAGCGAACGCCTGCGTCGTCATCACCAATCCGCACAGCGCCGCACAACTCATCCACCCAGACTTCAATGTCATTCCTTGTTCCTTGCGCGTTTCAAAAAAATAGATGATTTCAGGCGCGCACTATCCCCTCCCCAATCCGCCCATTCAACCAGTTCAACGCCTGATCCCCGCCCCGCCGCTTGTGCCAGACCAACACAAACGTAAACGACGGAATATGAAATGGCGGCGCAACCACAATCAACGAGCGCTCATCAATCTCGCGCAGCCCACGTAAAGCAACGGTAAGAATCAAATCCGTGCCGCTGATGAATTCCGGGGCAACGCTCCAGTGCGGCAGGCTGATCGCAACGCGACGGCGTTCACGCAGTGCAGTCAGGGCTCGCTCGATTTCCGGGGTGCCGCTGCCGCGCATTTCCAGCAGAACGTGTGGCCGCGCGAGGTAGGTCGGCAGGTCGAGTACGCCATTGGCAGGCAAGCTGTTGCGGTCCACGAGGCAGGCGTAGTGTTCTTCGAACAGCGGGGTGCTGCGCAGTTCGTTGGGCAGCTCCGGAAAGACCCCGGCCGCAACGTCGATGTCGCCGTTGAGTACTGCGTCGAGCATGCCTTCGCGGCTGGCGTGGCTGATTTGCAGGTCGATGCCCGGCGCTTCCCGGCGCAACGTCCGAACCAGCTCTGGCAGGACGATGGCGGCGCCGTAGTCGGACATCGCCAGACGAAACGTGCGCTTGGCCGTGGCCGGATCGAAGGCGTTCGGCGCCAGCAGGGATTGCACTTGCGCAAGTGCTTCGGCCAAGGGTGCGATCAACTCCAGAGCTCGCGGGGTGGGCACGAGCGTCGCACCCGCGCGTACCAGCAAAGGATCGCCCAGCAAGTCGCGCAATCGCCCCAGGGCGTGACTGACCGCGGGCTGACTCAGGTGCAGACGCTGCGCCGCCCGCGTGACGTGTTGCTCACTGAGCAACGCGTCGAGGATCACCAGCAAGTTGAGGTCGATACGCCGAAGATCATTCATCCGATGCATGTTCTGAATAGCAATTTGGAATTTAAATCTGCGCGACGAATACTCTAGAGTCCAGCAAAACCTGTTGGAGAATGATCATGAGTACGTTGCATTGGGCCGGGCTGTTGCTGCTGGCGGTGTTTGCCGGGGCGGTGGTGCCTTTTCAGAGTGCTATCAACGCCAATCTCACGCGTGGGTTGGGCCATCCGTTGTGGGCGACGCTCGCGTCGTTATTGGTGAGTATCGTGGTGTTGTTGCCGATTATGTTGGCGATGCGCTTGCCGCTGCCGTCACTGGCGTTCATCACGAGGGCGCCGCTGTGGATGTGGGCCGGCGGTGCATTCGGGGTGTGTTTTATTTCGTTGGCGCTGATGCTGCTGCCCAAGCTTGGGGCGTCGGGGTTTATTGCTTTGGCGCTGGCGGGACAGGTGGTGGCTTCGCTGGTACTGGATCACTTCGGGTTGTTTGGGTTGGTGGAACGGCAGATGACGTTGCCGCGGGTGTTTGGGGCGGTGTTGTTGATGGCGGGGGTGGCGTTGATTCAGTTCAGTGCTGCGCCGACCAGAGCGCTGATCGCGACATCCTGATCGTTCCCACGCTCTGCGTGGGAATGCAGCCGTGACGCTCCGCATCACTGGACGCGGAGCGTCCCTAGAGGCATTCCCACGCAGAGCATGGGAACGATCATCAACTTTGGATCGCAGCCTTCGCCGGCCTCTGCAAGGATGCGTGGTCGATGCAGGGACCGGCGTAGCCTGCGAAACGCTTAGAACTTGTCGAGCGTACGCAGTTTCTGCGGCAACCCCCACAGCAGCAGCGCAACAGCGATCAGCGCGCAGACGCCAATGACATACAACGCCGGGGTGGTGCTGCCGGTCAGGTCCTTGATTCGTCCGACCATGACCGGGCTGACGATGCCGCCGAACTGGCCGAGGGTATTGATCACCGCAATCCCGCCGGCAGCCCCTGCGCCGGCACCGGCCAGCAGTTTTGGCGGCAAGGTCCAGAAGCTTGGGATGGAGGCGATGATCCCGGCACCGAGCAGGCCCAGCGCGACAATCAGGAAGGTCGTGTGGTTGGCGAAGATCCCCGCACAGAAGAACCCCACCGCGCCCACTGCGACTAAACCTGCAACAAACTTGCGTCGTTCACCGGTCGAGTCGGACAACCGTCCGATCACCACCATGCTGATGGCGCCGCAGACGTACGGGATGGCGGTCAGCAAACCGATCATCACCGGGCTCTCGGTGCCAGCGCTGCGGATCAGTTGCGGCGCCCAGAAATTCAAGCCGTAGGACGCCACCTGAATCAGGAAGTAGATCAGTCCCAGGGTCAGGAAACCCGGGATCCGCAGCGCAGCGAGCAGCGAGCCGCCACTCTTGTGCGGTTCATGGTGAGCAATGCGGCTGGCCAGCAGGGTTTTCTCCGACGGCGTCAGCCAATGGGCGTCCTCGATGCGGTCCTTGAGCAAGGTCAGCACCAGCAAGCCAAGGCCGATGCAAGGCACACCGCCCAGCAAAAACAGCCAATGCCAGCCGCGCATATCCATAAAGCCGTCGAGGTGTTGCAGCACCAGCCCGGAGAACGGTGCACCGACCAGACCGGCAAATGCCGACGACAGGAACAGCATCGAGGTGATGCGCCCGCGATAGTGCTGCGGGAACCACAGCGTCAGGTAATACAGCACGCCCGGTGCAAAACCGGCCTCCATCGCGCCGATCACGAAGCGCAGCGCGTAGAACTGCCATTCGCTGTTGACGAAGACCATGGCGGCGGTGGCGAGGCCCCAGGACATCATGATCCGGGCGATCCAGCGTCGGGCGCCGACCTTGTACAGCATCATGTTGCTCGGCACTTCGAAGATCACGTATCCGACCACGAACAGCCCGGCGCCGAGGCCGTAAGCGGTGTCGCTCAGGCTCAGGTCGGTCTGCAGTTGGAATTTGGCAAAGCTGATGTTGATGCGGTCGAAAAAGGCGAACAGGTAGCAGACCATGATCAGCGGCATCAGGCGCCAGGCGACCTTGCTGACCAGGGCTTTTTCTTCGTCGTGGTTAACGGACGGGCTCGCGCCCGCCTCCAGTACATTGAGGCTCATGGTGCTTTCTCCAGGCGGACTTCCCTTGGGTGTCCGATTGTTTTTGTTGTCTGGTTTAGTAGGACTGTATGGACGCTTTTACTGTGGGAGTGAGCCTGCTCGCGATAGCGGTGGATCAGTCGACATCAATGTTGGATGTGACTCAGTCATCGCGAGCAGGCTCACTCCCACAGGGTTTTGTATGGGGTCAGGACGGGGTCGGGTGCAGGTCGCAATTACGCCCGGCCTTGGCCAGCTGACCGGGCACTTCGTGGCCCAGCAGCGCCGGTAATCCTCGGGACAACTTCAGTATCAGAGGCAGGTCGATGCCGGTATGAATGCCGATTTCATCGCACAGGTTGACCAGGTCTTCGGTGCAGATATTGCCCGAGGCACCCGGCGCGAACGGGCAACCGCCGAGGCCACCGAGGGCCGCGTCGAAGCGTCGGGCGCCGGCCTCGTAGGCGGCCAGCACGTTGCACAAACCGAGGCCGCGAGTGTTGTGGAAATGCAGGGTCAGATCCGCCGGCGAAACCCGCTGCAATACCCGCCGTACCAGCCGATCCACCTGCCGCGGATTGGCCATGCCAGTGGTGTCGGCCAGGGTGATGCCCTGGATGCCGAGCTCCTGATAGGCCTCGACGATTTGCAGCACGCGATCCTCATCGATCTTGCCTTCGAACGGGCAGCCGAAGGTGGTGGCGATGCTGCCGTTGAGCCGCACCTGCGTGCCACCGACGTATTGCACGATCTCGCCGAACGCCGCCAACGACGCTTCGCAACGCATGCGCATGTTGGCCAGGTTGTGGGTCTGGCTGGCGGACATCACCAGATTCAGCTCGTCGGCCCTGGTTGCCAGCGCCCGTTGCGCGCCCTTGAGATTGGGGATCAACGCGACGTAGATCACCCCAGGTTGACGCGCGATGCCCTTGAACACCAACTCGCCATCGCGCAGCGCCGGAATGGCCTTGGGCGACACGAACGAGCCGGCCTCGATGCGGCTGAAACCGGCCAACGACAGCTGATCGATCAGGGCAATTTTGTCGACGGTTTCGACCCAGGTCGGCTCGATCTGCAAACCGTCGCGAGGGGAGACTTCCTGAACGATCAGGGTCTCGGAAAAATCAGTGATCATTGCACCACCCCTTCAGCTTTCAGGCGTTCGATGTCCAGCTCCGTAAGGCCCAGTCCCGCGAGGATGCCGTCGGTGTGCTGGCCCAGACTCGGCCCGGACCAGTTCACGCCGCCGGGGGTTTCGGACATTTTCGGCACGATGCCGGGCATCTTCACCGTGGCGCCGCCGGGCAGGTCGGCGCTGAGCAGCATGTCCCGCGCCTGATAGTGCGGATCGGCGACGATGTCGGCGACTGAATAGATGCGCCCGGCCGGCACTTCAGCGGCTTCCAGCGCCGACAACACTTCATCGATCGGAAGGCTGCTGGTCCAGTGAGTAATCGCCGCATCGAGCACGTTACTTTTCAATGCGCGGCCATCGTTATGAGCAAACTCCGGCGCGTCGGCCAGGTCGCGACGACCGACCACTTCCATCAGACGCTTGTAGATCGGGTCGCTGTTGCCGGCGATCACCACGTAGGCGCCGTCGGCCGTCAGGTAAGTGTTGGACGGCGCGATGCCCGGCAGGGCACCGCCGCTGCGCTCACGCACATGGCCAAGCATGTCGTATTCCGGCACCAGGCTTTCCATGACGTTGAACACGCTTTCAGCCAGCGACACATCGACCACTTGCCCGCCGCCCTGCCCGGTCTTGACCCGCAGCAACGACATCAAGGCGCCGATCACCGCGTGCAAGGACGCCAGGGAATCGCCGAGGCTGACGCCGACCCGCGCAGGGGGTGAGTCGGGATTGCCGGTGGTGTAGCGGATGCCGCCCATGGCCTCGCCGATGGCGCCGAAACCCGGACGATCGCGGTAAGGGCCGGTCTGGCCATAACCGGAAATCCGTACCAGCGTCAGATTAGGGTTAAGGGCATGCAACAGGTCCCAGCCCAGGCCGAGTTTTTCCAGAGCTCCGGGGCGCAGGTTTTCGATCAGCACGTCGGCGCTGGTCGCTAATTGCTTGACCAGCTCGATGCCTTCGGCGGATTTGAGGTTGAGCGCCAAGGACTTCTTGTTTCGCGATTGCAGGTACCACCACAGCGAGGTGCCTTCGTGCAGCTTGCGCCACTTGCGCAACGGGTCGCCCTGGCCCATGGCTTCGATCTTGATCACTTCGGCGCCGAACTCGGCGAGCATGCGCGCAGCGAACGGCGCGGCGATCAGCGTGCCGATCTCAATCACTTTGATTGCACTCAAGGGGGCAGTCATCGCGGGGTACCTCTTGTTGTTCTTGGAATATGAGCCAAGGCTAGAGGACCTGGGGGCGATGAATCCAACCTTCAGTTGGCAACGTTCGTTCGCGAAACGCGAACGCTCTGGAAAATTACTGCGACCTTGAGGCCGTCATCGCGAGCAGGCTCGCTCCCACAGTTGATCTGCGGCGTACACAAAACCTGTGGGAGCGGGCTTGCTCGCGAAGGGGCCGGCCCAGCCAATCGAAGACCGTCAGGCCTGCCCACGTAGCTGCTCAAACAACATCCGACTCACCGGCGACAGCGCCGCTTCATCACGCACCACCAGAATGAGCGCCCGATCCGACCAGTCATCCGTCAACGGCACCGCATGCAAACCCAACGCCCGGCCAAACAATTCATAGGCCTTTTGCGGCAGGATGCCGAGGCCCATATTGGCCTGGACCATCCGGCACATCGCATCAAAACCCGGCACATGAATCCGCAACCGCAGCACCTTGCCCGCCTTGCGCGCAGCCGCTTGGGTGCGCATGTTGATCGAACTGGCGGAATGCAAACCGACATAATCGCTGCCCAGCGTATCGGCGAAGGCCAAACTGGAACGGTTTGCCAACGGATGATCGGGCAGCATCAACACCACCAGTTTGTCCTGGCGATAAAACACGCTGTGCAGACCTTTCACGTCGCTGTCACTGGAACAGATCCCAAGGTCCGCCACACCATCCAGCACACCCTGAATCACTCCACTGCTGGGACGTTCTTCAAGGTCGGTCTTGACCTGGGGATGACGCTCGGAAAAATCGCGCAGGTCTTCGGGAAGGAACTGAATGATCGCCGACAAGTTGGCGAGCATCCGCACATAACCGCGCACCCCGTGGCTGTGCTCGCCCAGCTCGAGGCCCATTTTCTCGACGTTGAACAGCATCTGCCGGGCATGGTGCAGCAGGGTTTCGCCGGCCGGGGTCAGGGTCATGCCTTTGGCCTGACGCACGAACAGGCTGATGCCCAGCGCCTCCTCCAATTCCATCAGCCGCTTGCTGGCCGCCGACACTGCGATCGCTTCGCGGGTCGCGGCACGGGTCAGGGTGCCTTCTTCGTGGACGGCGACAAACAGCTGGAGGGTGATCAGGTCGAGGCGGCGGATCAGGCTTTTTTGCAGCATGGAGGGCTCGATGACTTCAGTTCGGCTGAGTCGGCAGGATAGCCCGGTTTTGGCTCGCAACATCACACGCCATTGCCCTACACCCGAATTTCATTGGCCGATCACGACGGGAGATCGCTGAAAAAGTCGCGTGAATTCATGTAGCTTTACGCCCCCACGCCAGGGACGTTGTTTACCGAAACCCAAGGAAGACTCAATGAAGAGCAGCACCACCCTCCTCGTCACCTGCAGCACGGTGTTTCTCGCCCAACTGGGCATGAGCATCTACCTGCCGGCGCTGCCGGACATTGCCCGGGATCTGTCCGCCGATGCCTCGCAGGTGTCCTGGGGGTTGGCGGTGTACCTGATCGGCATGGCGCTGCCAATGCTGTTCTGGGGCAGCCTGGGTCAGCGCATTGGCCGAAAACCGGTGTTGCTCGCCGCACTCGGGATCTACGGGTTGGGTAACCTGGCCCTGCCCTTGAGCCAGACGCTTGAGTCGTTCCTATTGTGGCGACTGGTTCAGGGGATTGGTGCCAGCGGGATTTCGGTGATGGCGCGGGTACTGATCCGCGACAGTTTTCGCGGTGACCTGCTGGCAAAAGCGCTGTCCTGGATATCGATTTCCTTTGTGGTGGCGCTGGGCATCGGCCAATACCTGGGGTCGATCATTCAGGTGGCGCTGGGCTGGCCGGCGATTTTCTATCTGCTGGGTGGCGTGAGTCTGTTGATGGCGCTGGTCGTGGCGCGTGTCAACTTTCCAGTGCTGGCTGAGGACAATGTTCTATCGTCCGCCTGGCCCAGTTACTGGCGCATTCTGCGTGATCGGGCCTTCCTGCTGCCGGCCCTCGCCGGCGGCCTCGGTTATGGGGTGATCATCGCGTTCAACACCGCGGCGCCGCTGATTCTGCAAGGCCCCTTCAACTGGTCGGCCGTGGAATACGGGTTGTTGGGTTGGCCGATCAGCGCGGCGTATTTTCTGGGAGCATTGGGGGTCAATGCCTTCGTGCTGCGCACCGGTCAACGCCGGCTGATGACAGCGGGCGTGGGGCTGGTGCTGGCGGGCAGCGCGGTGATGTTGCTGGGGAGCATTGCGGGCACATCCGTTGCGCCGCTGTTCTGGTTGCCGTACTGCTTTGCGGTATTCGGGCAGTCTTTGAACTACCCGATCAGTCTGGCGCTGGCCAACGACGGCTCCCCGGTCGGCGGGGCTTATGCGATGGCGCTGAGCGGCTTCATTCACCAACTGATGGCCGCCGTCATCGGCGCGATTGCCAGCCTGATCGCAAGCCAACAGCCGTGGCCATTGTCCCTGTTTTGCACCTTTCTGGCCTTGGGCGCGATGCTGTGCGTGATGCTCGCGCCGGGCCGTCAGACCGATTAGAACGCGTTGCGGAAAATCTCCTCGATCTGGCGCTGATCCGCCACCCGTGGATTGGTCAGTCCGCAGGCGTCTTTCAGCGCATTGATGGCGAGCGTCGGGATGTCGTTGAGCTTGGCGCCGAGCTCACGCAAACCGGCGGGAATTTCCACATCTCTGGACAAGCTGCGGATCGCGACGATGGCTGCCTGGGCACCCTCTTCCGGGCTGATACCACGGGTGTCGGCGCCCATCGCGTGGGCCACATCCGTCAGGCGCGAGGCGCACACCTGCGCATTGAAACTTTGTACGTGGGGCAGCAAAACCGCGTTGCACACACCATGAGGCAGGTCGTAGAACCCGCCCAACTGGTGAGCCATGGCGTGAACATAACCCAGAGAGGCGTTGTTGAACGCCATGCCGGCGAGGAACTGCGCGTAAGCCATGTTTTCCCGTGCGGCCATGTCGCTGCCGTCGCGCACGGCCAGGCGCAGGTTGTTGCTGATCAACGTGATCGCCTTCAGTGCGCAGGCATCGGTGATCGGGTTGGCGGCGGTGGACACGTAGGCTTCGATGGCGTGAGTCAGCGCGTCCATGCCGGTGGCAGCGGTCAGGCCCTTTGGCATGGCGACCATCAGTGCCGGGTCGTTGACCGACAGCAGCGGCGTGACGTTACGGTCGACGATGGCCATTTTCACATGGCGCGATTCGTCGGTGATGATGCAAAAACGGGTCATCTCGCTGGCCGTGCCGGCGGTGGTGTTGATCGCGATCAGTGGCAGTTGTGGTTGCGTGGATCGGTCGACGCCTTCGTAGTCGCGGATCTGCCCGCCGTTGGTCGCACATAACGCGATGCCCTTGGCGCAGTCATGGGGCGAACCACCGCCGAGGGACACCACGAAATCACAGCGACTTTCCTTGAGCAGGCCCAGGCCACTCTCGACGTTGGCCATGCTCGGGTTCGGTTTGGCGCCGTCGAAGATCACCGAGTCGATGTCCTGCATCGCCAGTTTCTCGGCAATCATCTTCGCCACGCCAGCCTTGGCCAGCCCGGCGTCCGTGACGATCAGTGCCTTGCGAAAGCCGTACTTGCCAATGGCGTCCATGGCTTCGTCCAGGCAATCGTTGCCCATGATGTTCACGGCGGGAATGAAAAACGTGCTGCTCATGAGCGTATCTCCTGGCGGGGCCGAACCGGCAATGCCGATCTAGCGGGTACGCACAGGATCGACCTATCGGTTACGCAGTAACTTGATCTGGCTCAAGTCCCGGTCGTGATAAAGTCGCCGCCCATCAGACCCTTTGCTTTGAGACTTTGAACCGCAATGACCGATTTCCAGGATGTTGATGCCCAACTTGAAGACTGGAACGCCTTGCGCGCCACCGCCTCGTTCAGCGGCTTGCTGGTGGGCAACGGCGCCAGCCGCGCGGTGTGGGACGACTTCGGCTACGACTCGCTGTTCGAAAACGCCCGCACCGTTGAAGAAAAGCCCCTGAGCCAGTCCGAGCTGAGCGTGTTCGACGCCATGCAAACCCGCAGTTTCGAGCAGGTGCTGAGCGCGCTGAAAACCACCAGCCGGGTCAACAAGGCCCTGGCCGTCAGCTCCGCCGCGCCGCGCAATCGTTACTACGCGATCAAGGAAGCGCTGATCAACACGGTTCACGCGGTCCACATCCCATGGCGACTGGTGGTACCTGCGACCCTGGCGACCATCAGTCAGGAACTGGGCAGTTATCGGACGGTGTTCACCACCAATTACGACTTGCTCAATTACTGGGCGATTCAGCATCAGCCGGATGCGATCACCGACCTGTTCCAGGGTGCCGAACCGGGTTTTGATTTGAGCGCCACGGCGACCGATAAAACCCGTTTGCTGTACCTGCACGGTGGCCTGCACCTGGTGCGTAATCAGGACGGCACGGCGCGCAAACTGATGTCGACCGAGGGCACGTTGCTGGGCAGTTTTGCGATCAACAATACGATCAAGACACTGGATGACGTGCCGCTGTTTGTGAATGAAGGGCCGAGCACGGACAAGCTCAAGACCATTCGCAGCTCGGATTATCTGTCGTTTTGCTACGACCAGTTATTGAGCCATGGCGACGGGTTGTGCCTGTTTGGTCATGCCCTGGGGGAGCAGGACAGCCACATCATTCATGCGTTGCGCCAGGCGAAACCGAAGGTGGTGGCGATCTCTATTTACCCGCGCAGTAAGGCGTTTATTCAGCATCAGAAGCGGCATTACGCGAAGGTGTTTGAGGGGACGGGGTCAGAGCTGCGGTTTTTTGATTCGAAAACGCATGGATTGGGTAGTCCGAAGCTCACAGTGCCGGTTGAGGTCTGAAGCGAACACATACTTGTGGCGAGGGAGCTTGCTCCCGTTGGGCTGCGAAGCGGCCCCCTGCATTCCTCAGAGAATGCACATTGTCAGGTTTACGACTGCTTCGCAGCCGAGCGGGAGCAAGCTCCCTCGCCACAAAAAACCAGGCAACTCATTCTTCGGCGCTATGCACCACCACCAGCAACTGCGCCTGCACCTCCCCCACTGACCGGATCCGGTGCGGCTTCTGCGCATTGAAGTGCAGCGCATCCCCCCGATTGAGCAGCACGCGCTCGTTCATGAAGTCCACTTCCACCTGCCCTTCGTGGACGAACAGAAACTCTTCCCCCAGGTGTTCCTTGAAGGTTTTGTCGGCGAATTCGTTCGGCGGATAAATCATGAAGGGCAGCAGGCTGCGCTCGCTGACCTGATGGGCCAGCACCGCGTAGCCTGGGCTTTCATCGTTGGCCGCCAGGGACTGGCGTTCGTCGCTGCGCACCAGGCTGTAGCTGTCGAGGCTGATGTTGTCTTCGGAGAACAACTCTTCGACCTTCACGTTCAGCGCCTTGGCCAGTTTCAGGGCGGCAGCGATTGATGGGGTATTCAGCCCACGCTCGACTTTCGACAAGTAGCTCTTGGTCATGCCGGATTTTTCGGCCAAGGCCTCCAGCGTCACACCAAGTTTTTTTCTCAGTAATTTCAAACGGATAGACATTAAGAACGATTAATCCATCAAGGAGGCGACGATTTGTCCTTGCCAATGACACAATGTGTCATATAGCCTTTGTTGTGTCATTTACATGAAACCACCCAAGGACACCGATATGGCCAAGACCTTAGCACTACCCAAAGAGCAACTGGTCAAGCAAGCGTTGACCCAGATGCAAAATACCCTGGCGGATAATACGTGGACCGACCGGCAAAAGCTGGCCCTGACCTGCCGGATTCTGTTCGAGAATGGTCACGACTCCGGACTGGCCGGGCAAATCACCGCCCGAGGCCCTCAACCGGGTACTTACTACACTCAACAACTGGGCCTGGGTTTCGACGAGATCACCGCGAGCAATCTGCTGCTGGTCAACGAAGACCTGGAAGTGCTCGAAGGCCACGGCATGCCCAACCCAGCCAACCGTTTCCACAGTTGGGTATACCGTGCCCGGCCCGACGTGAACTGCATCATCCACACGCACCCGACCCACGTCGCGGCGCTGTCGATGCTCGAAGTGCCGCTGCAGATTTCCCACATGGACCTCTGCCCGCTCTACGACGATTGCGCGTTCCTCGAAGGCTGGCCGGGTGTGCCGGTGGGCAACGAAGAAGGTGATTTGATCGCCGGCGCATTGGGCGACAAACGGGCCATCCTGCTGTCGCACCACGGCCAGCTGTCCACCGGCACGACCATCGAAGAAGCCTGTGTCATCGCTCAATTGATCGAGCGCGCCGCGAAGCTGCAACTGCTGGCGATGAGTGCCGGGACGATCAAGCCAATCCTGCCGGAACTGGGCCGCGAAGCCCACGACTGGATTTCGAAACCCAAGCGCCACGGCGCTGCGTTCAACTACTACGCCCGGCAGAACCTGCGTCAACACGCCGATTGCCTGAACTGAACCCGATCATTTTCTGAAGGAGACACAGCATGTCGACCCCAACCATTCACGGCATCATCGGCTACACCATCACCCCGTTCACCGCCAATGGCGAAGGCGTCGATCTCGACACGCTCGGGCGTTCCATCGACCGTTTGATCGACGGCGGCGTCCACGCCATCGCTCCGCTGGGCAGCACCGGTGAAGGCGCTTACCTGAGCGACGCCGAGTGGGATCAGGTCAGCGAATTCAGCATCAAGCATGTGGCCAAACGCGTGCCGACCATCGTCAGCGTGTCCGACCTGACCACCGCCAAAGCCGTGCGCCGCGCGCGTTTCGCCGAAGCCCATGGCGCCGATGTGGTGATGGTGCTGCCGACGTCCTACTGGAAACTCAGCGAAGCGGAAATCCTCGCCCACTACCGCGCCATCGGCGAGAGCATCGGCGTGCCGATCATGCTCTACAACAACCCGGCCACCAGTGGCACCGACATGTCGGTGGACCTGATCCTGCGGATCGTCAATACCGTGGAGAACGTAACCATGGTCAAGGAAAGCACCGGCGACATCCAGCGCATGCACAAACTGCAACTGCTGGGCGAAGGCCAGGTGCCGTTCTACAACGGCTGCAACCCGTTGGCACTGGAAGCCTTTGCCGCCGGTGCGAAAGGCTGGTGCACGGCGGCGCCGAACCTGATCCCGCAGCTCAATCTCGATTTGTATGAAGCGGTATTGGCCAACGACCTGGGCAAGGCGCGGGAGTTGTTCTATCGCCAGTTGCCGGTGCTGGACTTCATCCTCAAGGGTGGCTTGCCGGCGACGATCAAGGCCGGTTTGCGCGCGACCGGGCTGGAAGTGGGCGATCCGCGGTTGCCGGTGTCTCCACTCGGTGAGGCTGGGATCAGCCAGTTGCAAGACTTGCTGAAAGCATTGCGCTGATCTCAAGCCACACACAAAACCAGCTGTGGGAGCTAGCCTGCTAGCGATAGCGGCCTAACATTCAACATCTTCGTCGAATGTTAAGCAGCCATCGCTAGCAGGCTAGCTCCCACAGTGGATTTGTTTTGAGTTTGAAAGGTGTGGTCAGAGCACCGGCAAAGTCTTGTCCTTGATCACGGTGGTTGGCCCATTGACCTTGACGCTGGCGATGCCTTTTTCCATTGCGCCAGCGGACGCGTAAGCCTCGCTGCTGCCAATGACCTCGTGATTGCCGGCCTTGAGATTGAAGTAAGGATGGCCATCCTTGGTGGTTTTCTTTTCGTAGCGCTCATCCAGCGGGCTGTTCTTCTGCACCGAAGCAATACCGTTGTCGGCAGCGCCGCGAGTGGTGTACAGCTCGCTGGTCAGAATGGTTTCGGCGTTGGCGGCCTTCAGTACAAACTTGAACTGACCGTTGCTGCTTTTGCTTACTTCGTACCATCCGGACATGCTCTTACTCCTTGGCAATTGAGAGGTTTTGCGCTTCAGAGTAAAGACCAGCCTGAGATATCTGTCGCCTGTCCGGGCCCCATCGCGAGCAGGCTCGCTCCCACAATGGATCGATGTACACATTTCCCCTGTGGGAGCGAGCCTGCTCGCGATTGGGTCGACGCGGTATTCGCTACTTAGCCGCCACCGCCCGCACCACCGACAACTCCGGCGCCTGCACCCGTCGCTGACTCAGATACCGCGTACAACTCACCCGCAAAAACGAGGCGAAATTCACCACTTCCCCACGGTAATCCATCACCTCTTCATACAGCTTGGCGATCAACTGGTTGGTGGTCATGCCGTCGACCCCGGCGATTTCGCTGAGGATGTCCCAGAACTGATTCTCCAGCCGCAGGGTGGTGACCACCCCGCAGATGCGCAGCGAGCGGGAGCGCGATTCGTAGAGAATCGGATCGGCTTTGACGTAGAGCTCGCACATGAAAAGTCCCTCGTTACAGCGTGATTTTGGTGCCCAGCAACCCGAGGAAACCGGCGAGCCAGTTCGGGTGCGCCGGCCAGGCGGGCGCAGTGGCCAGATTGCCTTGTACGTGACCTTCCGTCACCGGGATATCGATGAACGTACCGCCTGCCAGGCGTACTTCCGGGGCACAGGCCGGGTAGGCGCTGCACTCGCGACCTTCGAGAATCCCCGCTACGGCAAGCAATTGCGCACCGTGACACACGGCAGCGATCGGCTTGCCAGCCTTGTCGAAGGCGCGCACCAGCTCCAGGACTTTTTCGTTCAGGCGCAGGTATTCCGGCGCACGACCGCCGGGGATCAGCAGCGCGTCGTAGTCGGCTTCAGCGACTTTGGCGAAATCAAAGTTCAGGGCGAACAAGTGGCCGGGTTTTTCGCTGTAGGTCTGGTCGCCTTCGAAGTCGTGAATGGCCGTGCGCACGGTCTGGCCGGCGGATTTGTCGGGGCAAACGGCATGCACCGTGTGACCGACCATCAGCAGCGCCTGAAACGGCACCATCACTTCGTAGTCTTCGACGTAATCGCCGACCAGCATCAGGATTTTCTTGGCAGCCATGGGGAGGACTCCTCTGGGAAATACGTAGGAGTATTCAAGGTAGTCCTTATCCGCGGGGTCGGGTAATAACCAGCTACTACTGACAATGCAGATTTGAATTTGGCCCTTGTGGCGAGGGAGCTTGCTCCCGCTGGGCTGCGAAGCGGCCCCAAACAATGGGACTGCTACGCAGTCCAGCGGGAGCAAGCTCCCTCGCCACAGGGACCGCGCTCAACTGTACGGATAACTCTGCGCCTAGCTGTAACAGCGGCATCGGCAAGTTTATGGCTATATAAGGACTCTTCCTGCCAACCTGAATTCTGGTCCCCCATCATGTCCTCGCGCGAAAACACCGGCATGGCCCTCGGCCTGCTCGGCGTTGTGATCTTCAGCCTCACCCTGCCCTTCACTCGGATCGTCGTGCAGGAACTCCATCCGCTGCTCAACGGCTTGGGCCGGGCGCTGTTTGCGGCGGTGCCGGCGGCGATGCTGTTGCTGTGGCGCCGGGAAAAGTGGCCGACCTGGAAACAGGTCAAAGGCCTGACGCTGGTGATCGCGGGCGTGATCCTCGGCTTCCCGGTGCTGTCGGCCTGGGCGATGCAAACCTTGCCAGCCTCCCACGGGGCGTTGGTCAACGGTTTGCAACCGCTGTGCGTCGCGCTGTACGCCGCGTGGCTTTCCCATGAACGACCGTCAAAAGCCTTCTGGGCCTGCGCCGCTTTGGGCAGTGCGCTGGTATTGGGTTACGCGCTGATCAGCGGTGCCGGCAGTATTCAGTCCGGTGATTTGCTGATGCTCGGGGCGATTGCCGTGGGTGGTCTGGGTTATGCCGAGGGAGGCCGATTGGCCAAGGAGATGGGCGGCTGGCAGGTGATCTGCTGGGCGCTGGTGTTGTCGACGCCGCTGCTGATCGGGCCGGTGGTGTATTTGGCGTTGCAACACCAGGGCGAGATCTCGGCCAAGACTTGGTGGGCGTTTGGTTATGTTTCGCTGTTTTCGCAATTCATCGGGTTCTTTGCCTGGTACGCCGGGTTGGCGATGGGCGGCATTGCCCGGGTCAGTCAGATCCAGCTGTTGCAGATTTTCTTCACCATCGCGTTTTCGGCGTTGTTCTTTGGTGAACACATCGAACCGATCACCTGGCTGTTTGCTGCCGGGGTGATCGTGACGGTGATGCTCGGACGTAAGACTGCGGTGAAGCCCGCACGCATTGCCACCGCATGATCCTGGCCAAACACGAACGCATTGCCACCGCATGATTCTGTAGGAGCCGGCTTGCTGGCGATGGCATCACCGCGGTCAGTCAGATGCACCGCGGTGATGCCATCGCCAGCAAGCCGGCTCCTACAGGTAATTGTCAGCTCGGAGCAGGGTTTCGAGGCAATGTTCGGTGATCTGGTAGAAATCCTTCAGCTCCTGAATCTTCACCAACAGCTGGGCCGGGTCCACCGGCTCGGCGCGTTTGACCGCCAGAATCATTTTGTTCTTGTTGGTGTGGTCCAGTGAGATGAACTCGAAGACCTTGGTCTCGTAACCACAAGCCTCAAGGAACAACGCACGCAAACTGTCAGTGACCATTTCCGCTTGCTGGCCCAGATGCAGACCGTATTGCAGCATCGGCTTGAGCAGCGCCGGGCTCTGGATTTGCAGGCGGATCTGTTTGTGGCAGCACGGCGAGCACATGATGATCGAGGCGCCGGAACGGATGCCGGTGTGAATCGCATAGTCGGTGGCGATGTCGCAGGCGTGCAGCGCGATCATCACGTCCAGCTCGCTCGGCGCGACGCTGCGCACGTCACCGCACTTGAACACCAGCCCCGGATGTTCAAGCTTGGCGGCGGCGGCATTGCACAGGTTGACCATTTCTTCGCGCAGCTCGACGCCGGTCACCACGCCTTCGGCCTTCAAGGTGTTGCGCAGGTAGTCGTGGATCGCGAAGGTCAGGTATCCCTTGCCCGACCCGAAATCCGCCACCTGCACCGGCTTGTCCAAAGCCAGGGGCGAGGTGGTCAGCGCATGGCTGAAGACTTCGATGAACTTGTTGATCTGCTTCCACTTGCGCGACATCGCCGGGATCAGCTCGTGCTTGCTGTTCGTCACACCCAGGTCGGCAAGGAACGGCCGGCTCAGGTCGAGAAAGCGGTTTTTCTCGCGGTTGTGCTCGGCGGACGGCACTTCACGCAATTGCTGGGGTTTGCTCATGAACAGCGATGACTTGCCCTTTTTGCTGTATTCGAGCTGGGCTTCGTCAGTCAACGACAGCAAATGCGCATTTTTGAACGAAGCCGGCAATAGCGCGGCGAGGGTCGCCACGCCTTCGGTAATTGGCAGGTTTTTGGTGATGTCGCGGGTCTTGTAGCGGTAGACGAAGGACAGGCAGGGCTGATCCTTGACCGTCAGCTGCTTGATGATCAGCCGCTGCAGATCGGCTTCGGTGCCGACGTACTTGGCCAGTACCAGTTTGATGAAGGCATTCTGGTCGAGGCTGGTTTGCAGCAGGTCGATGAACTGGGCGTGGTGATCCGGCGCGAGGCTGGCGGGAGTGGCGGTGACAGACATGGAAAAAACGGCCTCGGGCGGAGCGAATCGGGGAATGGCTGGTATTTTAGGGGGGATGGCCGTTCGGGACACGCAGTTATTTACCGAACGGTGCGAATCCTCAGGCGAGTCGAGTTCCCTGTGGCGAGGGAGCTTGCTCCCGCTCGGCTGCGAAGCAGCCGCAAAGCAAGCAACCGTGTTTATCTGAATGACCGCATTGGCTGGTTTTGGGGCCGCTTCGCGACCCAGCGGGAGCAAGCTCCCTCGCCACAAAAGCCCCTCTCAGCCCATAGGTGTGCCAGTCTGGAAGGGAAAATCAGCCCAGAACCACCAACCGGTTCGGCAACTCATTCCTCACATGCGTCACCGGCACATGCACCCTGAGCAACTCGCCACAGGCTTCCACACACGTCACAAATCCCTGCAACGTCTGCCCCTGTTTCACCTGTTGAGTAAACGCCGCAACAATCGCATCCCAGTTCTTGTTGTCCAGCCGTTTGGAAATCCCTTCATCCACCAGAATCTCCACATACCGCTCGGCTTCGCAGACGAAAATCAGCATCCCGGTGCTGCCCACCGTGTGGTGCAGGTTCTGCTCCAGAAACTGCCGACGCGCCAGGTTGGAGGCGCGCCAATGGCGTACCGAGCGCGGGATCAGGTGGGTGGTGACTTTGGGAATGCGGAACACCAGGCACAGCACGATGAAACTGATCCATTGCACCAGCAGCAGGCTGTGCATGGTCAGCCAGCCGGTCAGGTAATGCACGACACCCGGCACCACCAGCGCCAGCAGGCTGGCCCAGAGCAGCGGGATGTACGCATAGTCGTCGGCGCGGGCCGCGAGCACGGTCACCAGTTCGGCGTCGGTGTCGCGCTCGACCCGGGCAATCGCCTCGGCGACTTTGCGTTGTTCGTGTTCAGTCAGTAATGCCATGTTTAACAGTGCTCGCTCATTATTGTTATCACCAGCCGCCCGACGAGCCGCCGCCCCCGAAACTGCCGCCGCCACCGCTGAAGCCCCCGCCTCCACCGCCGCCGCCAAAACCTCCACCGCCGAATCCGCCACCCGAGCTACCTCGGCCACCGCCGCCGCTCGGCATGATCCCGAGCATCTGGCAGACGAAAATCGTCAGGATGAACAGCATCACCAGAAACACGAACACGCCCGGATGACGCGAAAGGAAATCGTCGCCCTCATCCCCGCGCGGTTCATAGACCGTCGACGGCTCATCCAGCGGGTTACCCCCCAACACCACCAGCATCGCGGCGACCCCGTCGCTGATGCCTTTGCTGAAGTTGCCGGTCTTGAACGCGGGCGTGATCACCTGGTTGATGATCACCGAACTTTGCGCATCGGTCAGGCGATCTTCCAGGCCGTAACCGACTTCGATGCGTAATTTACGATCATCGCGCGCGACAATCAGCAGCGCGCCGTTGTTCTTGTCCTTCTGACCGATGCCCCAGTAGCGTCCAAGCTGATAACCGAAGTCTGCGATATCGGTGCCCTGCAAGTCCGGCACCGTCACCACGACCAATTGCTCGCCGGTGGCTTTTTCATGGGCCTGGAGTTGTTGCGTCAGCTGCTCGCGCACAGACGGTTCGATCATCTGGGCGTTATCGACCACCCGCCCGGTCAGTTGCGGAAACTTCAACTCGGCCTGCGCCGCCAGGGCAAACACCCACAGCAACAGCACCAGGCCCACTTTCAACACGCGCATTGGCAACCTCATCCGTGGTGATGCGTCAAACCGGTCAGAACTTCACTTCAGGCGCTTTTTCAGCATTGGGGCTGGTGGCCTCGAAGGTTTCACGGATCGGCAAATCGCTGTACATCACGGTGTGCCAAAGGCGACCCGGGAAGGTGCGGATTTCGGTGTTGTACTTCTGCACCGCGAGGATAAAGTCGCGACGCGCCACGGCGATGCGGTTCTCGGTGCCTTCGAGCTGCGATTGCAACGCGAGGAAATTCTGGTTGGCCTTGAGGTCCGGGTAACGCTCGGACACCACCATCAAGCGGCTCAAGGCACCGGTCAACTGATCCTGCGCCTGCTGGAACTGCTTGAGTTTTTCCGGGTTGTCCAGGGTGCTGGCATCCACCTGAATCGACGTCGCCTTGGCCCGGGCTTCGATCACCGCGGTCAGGGTTTCCTGCTCATGCTGCGCGTAGCCCTTGACGGTTTCCACCAGGTTGGGGATCAGGTCGGCGCGGCGCTGGTACTGGTTCTGCACCTGACCCCAGGCGGACTTGGCCTGTTCGTCGAGGGTCGGAATGTTGTTGATGCCGCAGCCGGCCAGCAGCGTGGTCAGCAACATCAAGGCTGCAACCTGCAGGCTCGACCGATAGTGGTGTCGTACATTCATCTGGTTGACGCTCCCTTGCACATTCCGTTGAAAAACAACCCGCAACCTTCTGAGCGGTCTGTTGGGGCATAATCTGCCGCCACCACTGGATTGCATCGAGCCAATGGGCTAAAAGATGCCCCAGCGCTAAAACACTACAGAAGTGTGCTGCATTTACCTGAACAACAATAGTCGCTCCCTAAATTTTGGCTGACCGGCGCGTATTCACTGCCGTTTAGGCCTTTGAGAAAACTATTCATGAAGAAGCTGTGTTTGCTGGGCCTGTTCGTCAGCCTGGCCAGTCATACCGTATTGGCCGCCACGACGCCCGCACCTCTAGAGAACAAGGACGCTTTCATCACTGACCTGATGAAGCAGATGACCCTCGATGAAAAGATCGGCCAGTTGCGCCTGATCAGCATCGGCCCGGAAATGCCTCGCGAGCTGATCCGCAAGGAAATCGCCGCCGGCAACATCGGCGGTACGTTCAACTCGATCACGCGCCCGGAAAACCGTCCAATGCAGGACGCGGCCATGCGCAGCCGGTTGAAGATCCCGATGTTCTTCGCCTATGACGTGATCCACGGTCACCGCACCATTTTCCCGATCCCGATCGCCCTGGCTTCTAGCTGGGACATGGACGCCATCGGCCTGTCCGGGCGCATCGCCGCCAAGGAAGCTGCGTCGGACGGCATCGACCTCACCTTCGCGCCGATGGTCGACATCTCCCGCGACCCGCGCTGGGGCCGCACCTCCGAAGGCTTCGGCGAAGACACGTACCTGGTGTCGCGCATTGCCGGGGTCATGGTCCGGGCCTTCCAGGGCACCGGCGCGAACGCGGCCGACAGCATTATGGCCAGCGTCAAGCACTTTGCCTTGTACGGCGCGGTCGAGGGCGGTCGCGACTACAACGTCGTCGACATGAGCCCGGTCAAGATGTACCAGGATTACCTGCCGCCGTACCGCGCCGCGATTGACGCGGGTGCTGGCAGCGTCATGGTTGCGCTGAACTCGATCAACGGCGTGCCGGCCACCGCCAACACCTGGCTGATGAACGACCTGTTGCGCAAGGACTGGGGCTTCAAAGGCCTGGCTGTCAGCGACCATGGTGCGATTTTCGAACTGATCAAGCATGGCGTTGCCGCTGACGGTCGCGAAGCTGCGAAGCTGGCGATCAAGGCCGGCATCCACATGAGCATGAACGACACGCTGTACGGCAAGGAACTGCCAGGGCTGCTGAAGGCCGGCGAGATCCAGCAGAGCGACATCGACAACGCTGTGCGAGCGGTGCTCGACGCCAAGTACGACATGGGCCTGTTCAAAGACCCGTATCTGCGCATCGGCAAGGCTGAAGATGATCCGGCCGACACCAACGCCGACAGCCGCCTGCATCGTGCCGAAGCTCGCGATGTTGCGCGCCGCAGCCTGGTGTTGCTGAAGAATCAGGGCGAAACCCTGCCGCTGAAGAAAACCGCGAAAATCATGCTGGTCGGCCCGTTGGCCAAGGCGCCGATCGACATGATGGGCAGTTGGGCCGCCAACGGTCGCCCTGCCCAATCGGTGACGCTGTTCGACGGCATGACCGCTGCGCTGGGTACGCAATCGACGCTGATCTACGCCCGTGGCGCCAACATCACCAGCGACAAGAAAGCCGTCGATTACCTGAACTTCCTCAACTTCGATGCCCCGGAAGTGGTGGATGATCCGCGCTCGGCGCAAGTGCTGATCGACGAAGCGGTGAAAGCCGCCAAGGATGCCGATGTGGTCGTCGCCGCCGTCGGTGAGTCCCGTGGCATGTCCCACGAATCGTCGAGCCGCACCGATCTGAATATTCCGGAAAGTCAGCGCGAGCTGATTCGCGCCTTGAAGGCCACCGGCAAACCGCTGGTGCTGGTGTTGATGAACGGACGTCCGCTGTCGATTCTCCAGGAGAAGGAACAGGCCGACGCTATCCTGGAAACCTGGTTCAGCGGCACCGAAGGTGGCAACGCTATTGCTGACGTGCTGTTCGGCGACTACAACCCGTCGGGCAAATTGCCGATCACCATTCCGCGTTCGGTGGGCCAGATTCCGACCTACTACAACCACCTGAGCATTGGCCGGCCGTTCACGCCGGGCAAACCGGGCAACTACACCTCGCAGTATTTCGATGACACCACTGGCCCGCTGTTCCCGTTTGGTTTCGGTCTGAGCTATACCGATTTCAGCCTGAGCGACATGGCTTTGTCGTCGACCACACTGAACAAGACCGGCAAGCTCGACGCCAGCGTAATGGTGAAAAACACCGGCAAGCGTGATGGCGAAACCGTGGTGCAGCTGTACATCCAGGACGTGACCGGTTCGATGATCCGCCCGGTCAAGGAACTGAAGAACTTCCAGAAAGTGATGCTCAAGGCCGGCGAACAGAAAGTCGTGCACTTCACCATCACCGAGGATGACTTGAAGTTCTTCAATGCACAGCTCAAGTACGCGGCGGAGCCAGGCAAGTTCAACGTGCAGATCGGCCTGGATTCCCAGGACGTGACGCAGCAGAGCTTTGAACTGCTGTAACCCCTGACACACCGCAATAAAACTGTGGGAGCGAGCCTGCTCCGGGCGGCGTTCCGACGATGAGGCCATAACATTCAGCATCTCTATTGAATGTTGTGCCGCCATCGCGAGCAGGCTCGCTCCCACAGTGGTTCTGGGGTGTTGCTGAAAGAGTATTCAGCCCCGGCGATCCAGCAGGTTCACCACCAACCGATCCACCCATCCCCAAACCCTTTGCTTCACCCGACGCCACAGCGGCCGGCGCTGCCATTCCTCCAGGCTGACCTCCAGGCTCTGCCCGAAGTCCTTCTCGAAACTCGCCACCACTGCACTCGTCAGCCCCGGGTCCAGCGCTTCAAGGTTGGCTTCCAGATTGAAACGCAGATTCCAGTGGTCGAAATTGCATGAACCGATGCTCACCCAGTCATCGATCAGCACCATTTTCAGGTGCAGAAAACACGGCTGGTATTCGAAGATCTTCACCCCGGCCTTGAGCAGTCGCGGGTAGTAGCGGTGGCCGGCGTAGCGTACCGACGGGTGATCGGTGCGCGGTCCGGTCAGTAGCAGGCGCACGTCGACGCCTCGGCTGGCGGCCCTGCGCAACGAGCGGCGGACTTTCCAGGTCGGCAGGAAATACGGTGTGGCCAGCCAGATACGGCGCTGGCCGCTGTTCAGCGCACGGATCAGTGATTGCAGGATGTCGCGGTGCTGGCGGGCATCGGCATAGGCCACCCGGCCCATGCCCTCACCCGTGGACGGCACGCGTGGCAGACGCGGCAGGCCGAAGTGCGATGCAGGTTTCCAGGCGCGGCGATGGCGGTTGGCGATCCATTGCCGATCGAACAGCAGCTGCCAGTCGACGACCAGGGGGCCGGTGATTTCCACCATCACCTCGTGCCATTCGCTGGTGTCTTCGCCCGGTGTCCAGAACTCATCGGTAACACCGGTGCCGCCGACCACGGCCAGGCTTTGATCGACCAGCAACAGCTTGCGATGATCGCGGTAGAAGTTACCGACCCAGCGCCGCCAGCTCAGGCGATTGTAGAGGCGCAGCTCCACACCCGCTGCCGTCAGACGCTGACGTAACGTCAGGGTGAACGCGAGGCTGCCGTAGTCATCGAACAGGCAGCGAACCCGCACACCGCGTTCGGCGGCCTGGACCAACGCCTGCACCATGGCCTCGGCGCAGGCCCCCGCCTCGACCAGGTACAGTTCCAGCTCGACCTGTTCTTCGGCACGGGCAATCGCGACCAGCATGCGCGGGAAAAACTCCGGGCCGTCGATCAGCAGTTCGAAATGGTTACCTTCACGCCAGGGGAAAATTGCACCGGCCATCTCAGCGCGCCGTGAAAATCAGTACCGCACCCACCGGCACCGACAGACTGATGGCCGACAAACCGGCGACCTTGCGCAAACTTTCCAGCCCCGGTGCCAGATCGAAGTCTTCGGCATTGATGATCAGTGGCTCGAGGGTGACCACCTGGAAGCGTCGGTCATCGAGACGGGTCGCCAGCAGTTCGGCGATGTATTCGTGGGTTTTACCGTGAAGGTTGACGGTCAGCGGCAAGCGCAGCTCCAGCTGGGCACCGGGCGCGAGGTCGTTGATCGGGCGCAGATCAATCTGCGTGGTGATCAGCGCTTCGGGATAGGTCTGGATCTCGAACAGCTCCTTGCGCATGCGCTCGTCACGCAGCGGGATGCCGCTGTTGACCGAGTCCATCTCGACTTCCACCTCGGCCAGGCCTTTGGGACTGACCTTGCCGTGCAACACCAGAAAGCGCTGCACTTCGGAGATGTTGGCGTTTTTGGTGCTGATGAACGACAGCCGCGAGGACTCGCCGTCAAGGTACCAATTGGCCTGGGCCGACAGCGAGGCGCCGGCCAGCAGCAGGAAGGCGAGGGTTTTGGAAAGGGACCGCTGGAACATAAAGACTCGTGCTGAAAATAAACGTGCATGAACCTTAACCGCCCGTGAGCCAGATGCAAACTGTCCATCACGGACGCCGAGGTCATTGTGGCGAGGGAGCTTGCTCCCGCTGGACCGGGCTGGCGCTCCAGTGCGAAGCGCTCCCAATGTCCAGCAATGAGTTTTATCAGACGAACCGCGATTGCTGGTTTTACGACTGCTGCGCAGCCGAGCGGGAGCAAGCTCCCTCGCCACAAGAGCCCACCCGCCATGAAGTGCTTCAGCGTGTTCAAGGAGTCAGGCGGCAACCTTGGCGTTCGCCGATCCATTGCGCGCTGTTGCTGCGGCCCATGCCGCTGACGGTCACGCGCTTGCTGGCGGGGTCATCGGTGAAGCCGCTGGTGGGCAGCCACTGTTTCACATAGCTGTGGCAGTACTCGGCCTGGTTGTTCATCACGTATCGGCACGAGCAATACTCCTTGGCGGTGTAGGCGCTGATGATGTCCGGGAACGCCCACAGCGCCACCCGTTCCTGCCAGATCCATCCAAGCAAGGCGACCAGCAAAACCAGCAACAGCGTGAGGAAGGGCCGGCGACGCACAAAACGGCGGCGGTTCATGGCTGCACCTTCCCGGCAAATGCCTTGAGCGCGAGCTTGAGCAATTCGTTGTGCTGGTAGCGCTCATCGCGGTCATCGCCGTAGCGCACGATCACCAGGTTTTCGCTGGGAATCACGTACATCGCCTGGCCCCAATGGCCCAGTGCGGCAAAGGTATCGGCGGGCGCATCGGCCCAGGGTCGCGCGGTGCTGTCCACCGCGCGGTTGAGCCACCAATGACCGCCGGGAACCGCATCGTCCTGATTGGCTTGATAGTGAGCGAAGGGTTCGCGGCTGAAGGCGACCCAGTCTTTGGGCAGCAGTTGTCGATCACCCCAGCGACCATCGCGCGCCATCAGCAGACCGACTCGCGCCAGGTCACGGGCGGTGAGGTAGGCATAAGAGGAAGCGACGAAAGTGCCCGCGGCATCGGTTTCCCATACGGCGTGGCGAATCCCTAACGGCTCGAACAGCGCCGTCCATGGATAGTCGGGATAACGTGTCGGGCCGACGATGTTTTTCAGCGCCGCCGACAGCAGGTTGCTGTCACCGCTGGAATAGCGAAAGGCCTGACCGGGCCGCGCGTACTCGTCGTGGTCGGCGGTGAATGCCGCCATGTCGTGATGACCACGGGTGTAAAGCATCGCCACCACTGAGGATTTCAACGGGGCATATTCGTAGTCCTCCTGCCAGTCCAGGCCTGAAGCCCAATGCAGCAGGTCGGCCAGGGTGATCGCCGGGTGTTTTTCCAGCGGCGGATAAAACTTCAGCGCTGGATCCTGAAGTTTGAACAGGCCTTCGCCGTAGGCGACACCGAGGACCGCGGCCATCAGGCTTTTACTGATTGACCAAGTCAGGTGCGGCGTGTCGGCCGTGGTCGGGCCGGCGTAGCGTTCGTAAATCAGTTGCCCGTCGCGGATCACCAGCAAGGCATCGGTGCGGATGCCTTGTCGGGTCGTGTCGTCGCGGGGCGGGAAGGCGTAAGTCTCCAAGGCTTGAAGCGCTGGGCCGGTGACTTTCGGGCCCGTGGACCATTGCTCGGCGGGCCAGTTTTCGGCGTGGGCCGGGAGACTGAGCAGCAGTATGAAAATCAGGGACAAGCCTTTGAACATGGCGGGGGCTCGGAGGGATTGGCTTGGTGAGCCTAGTAGAGGTTGATGACAGTTCTGAAATTTGTGTCGCCCATCAGTCCGTCATCGCGAGCAGGCTCGCTCCCACAGGGGAACGCATTTCAAAATGTGGGAGCGAGCCTGCTCGCGATGAGGCCAGTCAACTCAACGAAGATCCCGCGAGTGCTTTAGCCAATCGCTTACCTCTAGCCCCCGCCGCCAAATCCATCACCGCCTGATCACGCTGCCACATCGCCGCCCAATGCTGCGGGCCATCGACAAGTGCCTGATCGATCTCAGCCTTGAGCCCGTCGAACTGCGCAAACAATCCCCCCAGCACCACATGCCCGGCCAGATTGTTCGGCGCTTGCCGGCTGACTTCCGCGCACCCGGCCAGCAGCGCCAGCAAACGCAATTGCAGGGCCTGGGGCCAGTCACTGTCCTGACCGACGCCATACAGCCACGCCGACATCGCGCTCAGTACATAAATGTCTTCCAGCGTGCGGAATGGTTTGACGTAGGCATCCCAGCCATCCCCCGCCAGCAATTCGCACTGGGCGTTGTCCAGAAACAACCGACCGTGGCTGATGTCCGGCATCAGCGCGATTGCCGGAAGTTTTTCCAGGCGCACGCCCGGTTCATCGGGATAGACCACCGCCAGACTCAAGCGCGGACTTTCGCCGGGCGCCTCACTGCGCGCGGCGATCAGCAGCCAATCAGCCGCATCGCCAGCGGTGACGAAATCCTTGCGCCCGCTCACGCGTAAATCGCTCAGGCGAGTCTGCATGTCCGCCACCCGCAGGCTGCGCTGTTCAGTGGCACACAACGCACCGAGGCTCAGCGGCGCGCTCGGCCAGAGCATGCGCAGCGCCGCCTGATACCCCACCAGAAACGCCAGCCCCGGCGTCGCCATCAACCGCCCGCCGACCACCGCCAATTCGAATGGCGTGACCGTGCCCAACGTGTGCAACAAGGCTGCGAAACCCTCCGCCAGGTCCGGGTTGGCGGGCAGGCGATCGCGGCGATTCAGCAGGTTTTGCCAGGGCATAAAAGGCTCCTTGTGGGCTGTCATATAAGCATCACCAAAGCTTCATGGCGATGACACCGGGGCTACATAGCCTGACTTTGCACAACACGGCTGCATAAAGAAAGTCGATCGGCTGCAACCCAAGACGGGTGAACAGCCCGCACGGAGATTCCCAATGACTCAGATCGCCCGCATCAGCGACACCGGCAATGAACGCCGCCTGCAAGCCGAACGCCTGGTGGGCGCCGAGGCATTGCAGGAAGCCCAGGCCTTGCGCTTCAACGTCTTCAGCGGCGAGTTCAACGCCAAGCTCAAAGGCGCGGAACTGGGTCTGGACATGGACGACTATGATGTTCACTGCGCCCACATCGGCGTGCGTGACTTGAACACCGGGCGCCTGGTGGCGACCACCCGTTTGCTCGATCACACGGCGGCCAGCAGCCTGGGCAAGTTCTACAGCGAAGAAGAATTCAGCTTGCATGGCCTGGTCCATTTGAAGGGGCCGATCCTGGAAATCGGTCGCACCTGCGTCGACCCGGCCTATCGCAACGGCGGCACCATCGCGGTGCTCTGGGGTGAACTGGCCGAAGTTCTGAACCAGGGCGGTTACAGCTATTTGATGGGTTGCGCGAGCATTCCGATGCAGGACGGCGGGGTTCAGGCCCACGCGATCATGCAGCGCCTGCGCGAACGCTACCTGTGCACCGAACACCTGCGGGCCGAACCGAAAAAACCGCTGCCGGTGTTGGACATCCCGTCCAACGTGATCGCCGAAATGCCGCCGCTGCTCAAAGCCTATATGCGTCTTGGTGCGAAGATCTGCGGCGAGCCGTGCTGGGACGAAGATTTCCAGGTCGCCGACGTGTTTATCCTGCTCAAGCGCGACGAGCTCTGCCCGCGTTATGCCAAGCACTTCAAGGCGGCGGTCTGATGAGCCGGTTGCGGGTGTACGCGCGGATTGCGCGAGTGCTAGTGGTGGTCGCGCTGGGCTTGAGCATGGCCAGTGTGTTCGGGCTGTTCGAGCGCTTGGGGATTGCTCATTCGATGGTTCGCCGCCAGCGTTGGTCGCGATTTTTCATGGCGCGGTTGAGCAATGCCCTGCCCTTTCGCGTGACGGTTCACGGTGAACTGCCGAAAGAGCCGATGCTGTGGGTCAGCAATCATGTGTCATGGACTGACATTCCGTTGCTGGGCATGCTCACGCCGATGTCGTTCCTGTCCAAGGCCGAAGTGCGCACCTGGCCGGTGGCCGGCTGGTTGGCGGCCAAGGCCGGCAGCCTGTTTATCCGTCGCGGGTCGGGTGATAGCCAGCTGATTCGCAAACAGATGACGCGCCACCTGGCGCAGGAGCATCCGCTGCTGATGTTCCCGGAAGGCACCACCACCAATGGACGTTCGTTGCGTACGTTTCATGGCCGCTTGTTGTCAGCGGCGATTGACTCTGAAGTGAAGCTGCAGCCGGTGGCGATACGGTATCTGCGAGACGGCGAACTGGACTCGCTGGCGCCGTTCATTGGCGATGATGATTTGCTGTCGCACCTGATGCGTCTGTTCGCCAATGATCGTGGAGAAGTGGAAATTCAAGTGCTCAAGCCGATCGCTTGCGAAGGCCGTGAGCGTGCGGCGCTGGCGTTCGAGGCACAGCAGGCGGTGCAGAAGGCGTTGTTTGGGGCGATTCCGCAGGCGCAACCGGAACCGCTGCGCCCCGCAATCGCGGCCTGACACGCATTCCCTGAAGAAACACAAATCCCTGTGGGAGCGAGCCTGCTCGCGATAGCGGTATTACATTCAACAATGATGCTGAATGACACACCGTAATCGCGAGCAGGCTCGCTCCCACAGGGAATTATGATGTTGGATAGTTCCGGGCAAAATCCTGAAGCTGCGGATAGAACAACCGGAAATCCTCACTGAGCGGTTCGTACAGCCGACGCAACTCCTGCATCGCCCCCGCCAGCTCTTCAGGCCGGGTCAACCGCCGGGAAATCCCCCGCAGCACCTGCTCCAGCACCTCGAACTCCTGATAAGAACCCAGCCAGTCATGCGCCACCATGTGCGGCGCGATCCTCGCCAATCGTTCCGGCAATTGCGGTTCCGCCGACAGCACCCGGTACACATCCGAGGTGAACAGCGCCAGCGGCTGATTCGAATAAAGCGTCCAGTCTCGCGCCAGGCAATGGTCGAAAAACACGTCGAGCACAATTCCCGCGTATCGCCGACGCGTGATGGAAAACCGCGACAACGAGGTATCCACCAACGGATGGCGGTCGGTAAACACGTCGATGCTGCGATGCAGCTGGATGGCCGCTTCGATCTCCGGGTCGAACTGCCCTTGCAGCCGTCCTTTGACGAAATCCCCATACAGACTGCCGAGCAATTGACCGGGGCGCTGGCCACCGAGGTGAAGATGTGCGAGATAATTCATGGGCGCAGCTTAGCACTGCGCCTTTATATCTTTACACCCAGCGTATCGTTATAACCCGATATACCGATTTATGCGGTCGTCAGACCAAAATCATATTGGTATATCGCGAAGTACCGATTTAAAGTTCGCCTCATCGCGATATAGCGTTTTACTCATCACGAGCCCAAACCCATGACCATCGACCTCGACGAAATAATAAAAGCCCTGGCACACCCAGTACGCCGAGACATCCTCACCTGGCTGAAAGATCCCAAATCCCAGTTCCCGGAACAGATCCACAACCACGAGTACGGCATTTGCGCCGGACAGATCGATCAACGCTGCGGCCTGTCGCAGTCGACCGTGTCCGCCCATTTGGCGACCTTGCAACGTGCGGGACTGATCAGCAGCCAGAAAGCCGGTCAATGGCACTTTTTCAAACGCAACGAGGACGTGATCCAGGCGTTCCTCGCCGCCATCGTCAAGGAGCTCAGCGCTCCGACAAGGAATTAAACAATGCCCCTCTCGCTCCTCATTCTGGCCTTGAGCGCCTTCGCCATCGGCACCACCGAGTTCGTCATCATGGGCCTGCTGCCCGATGTGGCGGCGGACCTCGGTGTTTCGATCCCTGGCGCTGGCTGGCTGGTGACCGGTTACGCCCTGGGCGTGGCCATCGGTGCGCCGTTCATGGCACTGGCCACTGCCAAATTACCGCGCAAGGCTGCACTGGTAGCGTTGATGGGCATTTTCATCATCGGCAACCTGCTCTGTGCCATGGCGACCGATTACGACGTGCTGATGTTTGCCCGTGTGGTCACGGCCCTCTGCCACGGTGCGTTCTTCGGTATCGGTTCAGTGGTCGCGGCAGGTCTCGTTCCGCCGAACAAGCGCGCTTCGGCTGTGGCCTTGATGTTCACCGGCCTGACCCTGGCCAACGTACTCGGCGTCCCGCTGGGCACCGCGCTCGGTCAGGAAGCCGGCTGGCGTTCGACCTTCTGGGCGGTGACGGTCATCGGTGTGATCGCGTTGATCGGCCTGATCCGCTTCCTCCCGGCCAAGCGCGATGAAGAGAAACTCGACATGCGCGCCGAACTGCGTGCCCTCAAAGGCGCCGGGATCTGGTTGTCGTTGAGCATGACTGCGTTGTTCGCGGCATCGGTATTCACCCTGTTCACCTATGTCGCCCCGCTGCTCGGCGATGTCACCGGCGTCTCGCCCAAAGGCGTGACCTGGACCCTGATGCTCATCGGCCTGGGCCTGACGGTCGGCAACATCATCGGCGGCAAGCTGGCCGACAAAAGCCTGGCCGCGACACTGATCGGCGTCTTCATCTCGATGGCAGCGATCTCGACCGTACTGACCTGGACCAGCGTCGCGCTGATTCCTGCCGAAATCACCCTGTTCCTCTGGGCCACCGCGTGCTTCGCCGCCGTACCCGCCCTGCAAGTGAACGTGGTGACCTACGGCAAGGCCGCACCGAACCTGGTGTCGACCCTGAACATCGGCGCTTTCAACATCGGCAACGCCTTGGGTGCCTGGGTCGGCGGCAGCGTCATCGCCCACGGCTTCGGCCTGACCAGCGTGCCTCTCGCGGCAGCAGCACTGGCGGTACTCGCCCTGCTGGTGACCCTGATTACTTTCCGTCAGAGCGGTAATCCCGAACTGGCTCCTGCGACTAACTGATACCTCACGAGGGTTGTATTAAATGACGACTATTTTTGATCCGATCAAACTGGGCGACATCGAGCTGGCCAACCGCATCATCATGGCGCCACTGACCCGCTGCCGCGCCGACGAAGGCCGTGTGCCGAACGCGCTGATGGCCGAATACTACGTACAACGTGCCTCGGCCGGCCTGATCCTCAGCGAAGCCACGTCGGTCACGCCGATGGGCGTCGGCTACCCGGACACCCCCGGCATCTGGTCCAACGACCAGGTGCGTGGCTGGGCCAACGTGACCAAAGCGATCCACGGTGCCGGCGGCAAGATCTTCCTGCAACTGTGGCACGTAGGCCGGGTTTCCCACGAGTCGTACCTGAACGGTGAAGCGCCGGTCGCACCGAGTGCCATCCAGCCTAAGGGTCACGTCAGCCTGGTTCGTCCATTGGCCGACTACCCAACGCCGCGCGCTCTGGAAACGGCTGAAATCGCCGACATCGTCGACGCCTACCGCACCGGTGCCGAGAACGCCAAGGCCGCCGGTTTTGACGGCGTGGAAATCCACGGTGCCAACGGTTACCTGCTGGATCAGTTCCTGCAAAGCAGCACCAACCAGCGCACCGACAACTACGGCGGTTCTCTGGAAAACCGTGCGCGCCTGTTGCTGGAAGTAACCGACGCCGCGATCGAAGTCTGGGGCGCTGGCCGCGTCGGTGTGCACTTGTCTCCGCGTGCCGATTCCCATGACATGGGCGACGACAACCTGGCCGAGACATTCACCTACGTCGCTCGCGAACTGGGCAAACGTGGTATCGCGTTCATTTGCTCCCGCGAGAAAGAAGCCGGCGACAGCCTTGGCCCACAACTCAAGGAAGCCTTCGGCGGCCCATACATCGTCAACGAACGCTTCACCAAGGACAGCGCCAACGCCTGGCTGGCCAGCGGCAAGGCTGATGCGGTCGCCTTCGGCGTGCCGTTCATTGCCAACCCGGACCTGCCCGCGCGCCTGAAGGCCGATGCACCGCTTAACGAAGCGCGTCCCGAGCTGTTCTACGCCAAGGGCCCGGTCGGCTACATCGACTATCCAGTGATGTAAGCCCCCCCTGAAATGCAAAAGCCCCGACTCGAAAGAGCCGGGGCTTTTTTATTACTTTGCAGTTGTTCACATGGATTCACACGCGCGACACAAAATCCCTACAAAATACGTAGTTCGCTACCTTTCAACCTGGCGAGCGTGCGTATATAAAAGCACCCCATTGCAACAAGGCGAGCATTGCAGGGATCAACGCCCGCCTTAATGGTTGACATAACCGGATCCAATTAAGCATTTTGATTTATTTGCGCAGGCTGGGGCTCATGCGCAACATGTCCAACCCTGTATTGACCCAACGCTCGGCTTCGGTGTGCAGTTGAAAACTGTCGGGGGCCAATAGCCACTGATACAGCATGCCATCGATGTAGGCGTGCAGGCTGATAGCCGCGCGGGCCGTGTCGAGGTCCTCGGGCATTTGGCCCCGATTCACCGCATTACTCAGGGCAAGGGCGATTCGCACATTGCAATCGAGGCTGACCTCACGGCGCTGCTGGCGCAGGTCGCACATTTCATCGGTGAATTCGCACTTATGAAACAAAATCTCATTGATGCGTCGGGTTTTCGGGTCCAGGGCAACTTGATGAAACAAATGAATCAGCAGATTGCGCATGCAGCCCAGCGGATCGAGCTCATCTTCGCTTTCGCTGGCCCTGGCCATTTCATCCAGCGGCTCTTGCAAGGTATCCAGCATGGCCTGCACCAGATCCGCCTTGTTGCTGAAATGCCAGTAGATGGCTCCGCGAGTCACGCCGGCCAAGGTGGCGATATCCGCCAGCGTCGTACGCGCCACGCCTCTTTCATAAAAGGCTTTCTCTGCCGCTTCCAGTATCTGGCTGCGGGTTTCTTGAGCTTCCTCTTTGGTACGACGGACCATGGCAGTAAAACCTCAATCAGGATGCTTCAGCGATGTCTGAACAACCGCTGAACAAAAGTGGGGCGAGCGCTCTCGGGTCTCGTCCCCGGCTTACAATTCGAACCTTTGACGGGCGTTGGTAACAGGGTGGATACGCAGTCAAGGTGTTTACAAACAACCATGAACGTAAGTATATTCCTTAGCAAGCTACTTATCCACCCGGCACTCATTTTTTACCCTTTCACATTTCTAGTGCGTTTCTTGCGCGCCTGACCCGAGGATTTTCATGCAATTCAAGCCAGCTGTTACCGCTCTGGTCGCCGCCGTCGCCCTCGCATCACTGCTCAGCGGATGCAAAAAGGAAGAAGCGGCACCCGCCGCACCGCCTCCTCAGGTCGGCGTGGTTACCCTGCAACCTCAAGCCTTCACCCTGACGTCCGAACTCCCGGGTCGCACCAGCGCATTCCGCATCGCCGAAGTTCGCCCACAGGTCAACGGCATCATTCTCAAGCGTCTGTTCAAGGAAGGCGGCGACGTCAAGGCCGGTCAGCAGCTGTATCAGATCGATCCGTCGGTCTATGACGCTACGCTGAAAAGCGCCGAAGCCAACCTGCAACAGACGAAGTCGATCTCTGATCGCTACAAGCAACTGGTCAACGAACAGGCTGTCAGCCGTCAGGAATACGACACGGCCGTGGCCAACCGCATGCAATCTGAAGCCGCGCTGCAAACCGCCCAGATCAATGTGCGCTACACCAAGGTCTACGCGCCGATTTCCGGCCGCATCGGTCGCTCGAACGTGACCGAGGGCGCGCTGGTCAGCAACGGCCAGGTCGATGCCATGGCGGTGATCCAGCAACTCGACCCGATTTACGTCGACGTCACCCAGTCTTCGGTCGAGCTGCTTGAACTGCGTCGCGAACTGGAAAGCGGTCGCCTGCAAAAGGCTGGCGATACGGCAGCGGCGGTCAAGCTGACCCTCGAAGACGGCAGCCAGTACAAACAGGAAGGCAAGCTCGAGTTCTCCGAAGTCTCGGTTGACCAGACCACGGGCTCCGTGACCTTGCGTGCAGTGTTCCCGAACCCGGATCACACGCTGCTCCCGGGCATGTTCGTGCACGCTCAGCTTAAGTCCGGTGTAAACGCCGCCGCGATTCTGGCGCCGCAACAAGGCGTGACCCGCGACCTCAAGGGCACACCGACCGCACTGGTCGTGGGTGCCGACAACAAGGTTGAACTGCGTCAGCTCAAGGCCAGCCGCACCGTCGGCAGCCAATGGCTGATCGAAGACGGCCTGAAGGCCGGCGATCGCCTGATCACCGAAGGATTGCAATTCGTCAAACCTGGCATCGAAGTCAAAGCCAGTGAAGCGACTAACGTTGGCGCAAAGAACCCGGCCCCCGCACAGGCAGCTGATAAGGCTTCCAGCGGCAAAGGGGAGTAAACCATGTCGAAATTTTTTATCGACCGTCCGATTTTCGCCTGGGTAATTGCCTTGGTGATCATGCTGGTCGGGGCACTATCGATTCTCAAACTCCCGATCAACCAATACCCGAGCATTGCGCCTCCGGCGATCGCCATTTCCGTGGCCTACCCGGGCGCTTCCGCGCAAACCGTGCAGGACACCGTGGTTCAGGTGATCGAACAGCAGCTCAACGGTATCGACAACCTGCGTTATGTCTCCTCGGAAAGTAACTCCGACGGCACCATGACGATCACCGCGACCTTCGAGCAAGGCACCAACTCCGATACCGCGCAGGTTCAAGTCCAGAACAAGCTGAACCTGGCCACCCCGCTGCTGCCGCAAGAAGTACAGCAGCAGGGTATCCGCGTGACCAAGGCAGTGAAGAACTTCCTGTTGGTGATCGGCGTGGTCTCGCGTGACGGCAGCATGACCAAGGACGACCTGTCCAACTACATCGTGTCCAACATGCAGGATCCGATTTCGCGGACAGCCGGCGTGGGCGACTTCCAGGTGTTCGGCTCCCAGTACGCCATGCGTATCTGGCTCGACCCGGCCAAGTTGAACAACTTCAACCTGACCCCGATCGACGTCAAAACCGCCATCGCCGCGCAAAACGTCCAGGTATCGTCCGGCCAGCTCGGCGGCCTGCCTGCCCTGCCCGGCACCCAGCTGAACGCGACGATCATCGGCAAGACCCGCCTGCAGACCGCTGAGCAATTCGACAAAATCCTGCTCAAAGTCAACAAGGACGGCTCCCAGGTTCGCTTGAGAGATGTCGCCGACGTTGGCCTGGGTGGCGAGAACTACAGCATTAACGCCCAATTCAACGGTGCCCCGGCTTCCGGCCTGGCGGTGAAACTGGCCAACGGCGCCAACGCCCTCGACACTGCAAAAGCCCTGCGCAAGACCATCGATACCCTCAAGCCGTTCTTCCCGGAAGGCATGGAAGTGGTGTTCCCGTACGACACCACTCCGGTGGTGACCGAGTCGATCAAGGGTGTGGTTGAAACCCTGGTCGAAGCGATCGTGCTGGTGTTCCTGGTGATGTTCCTGTTCCTGCAAAACTTCCGCGCCACGGTCATCACCACGATGACCGTGCCAGTAGTATTGCTGGGTACATTCGGGATCCTCGCGGCGTTCGGTTTCAGCATCAACACCCTGACCATGTTCGGTATGGTGCTGGCCATCGGCTTGCTGGTGGACGATGCCATCGTGGTGGTGGAAAACGTCGAACGGGTCATGAGCGAAGAAGGCTTGTCACCCAAGGAGGCCACCAAGAAATCCATGGGGCAGATCCAGGGTGCACTGGTGGGTATTGCGCTGGTGCTGTCGGCGGTACTGCTGCCAATGGCGTTCTTCAGCGGCTCCACGGGTGTGATCTACAAGCAGTTCTCGATCACCATCGTTTCGGCGATGGCGCTGTCGGTGATGGTCGCACTGATATTCACCCCGGCCCTTTGCGCCACCATGCTCAAGGCGATTCCGAAAGGCGAGCACGGCACTCCGAAACGCGGCTTCTTCGGCTGGTTCAACCGCAATTTCGACCGTGGCGTACGCAGCTACGAGCGAGGCGTGGGCAACATGCTCACGCACAAGGCGCCTTACCTGCTGGCGTACCTCATCATCGTGGTCGGCATGATCTGGCTGTTCACCCGCATTCCAACGGCGTTCCTGCCGGAAGAAGACCAGGGTGTACTGTTCGCCCAAGTGCAGACCCCGGCCGGTTCGACGGCCCAGCGCACCCAAGTGGTCGTGGACCAGATGCGTGAATACCTGCTGCGCCCAAGCAAGGATGGCGGTGAAGGCGATGCGGTGAACTCGGTGTTTACCGTGACCGGCTTCAACTTCGCCGGCCGTGGCCAGAGTTCGGGTATGGCGTTCATCATGATGAGGCCGTGGGATGAACGTAACGCCGACAACAACGTGTTCAAAGTCGCGGCCCGTGCCCAACAGCACTTCTTCACCTTCCGCGACGCCATGGTGTTTGCGTTCGCGCCACCGGCGGTACTGGAACTGGGTAACGCCACCGGTTTTGACGTGTTCCTGCAAGACCGCGCCGGTATCGGTCACGAAAAGCTGATGGCTGCCCGTAACCAGTTCCTCGGCATGGCGGCGCAAAGCAAAGTGCTGACGCAAGTGCGCCCGAACGGTCTGAACGACGAGCCGCAATACCAGCTGGAAATCGACGACGAGAAGGCCAGTGCGCTGGGCGTTACCATTGCCGACATCAACAACACCCTGTCGATTGCCCTGGGCAGTAGCTATGTAAACGACTTCATCGACCGTGGTCGGGTGAAGAAGGTTTACGTGCAAGGCCAGCCGGATTCGCGCATGAGCCCTGAAGACCTGAAGAAGTGGTACGTGCGCAACAGCGCCGGGACCATGGTGCCGTTCACCGCGTTCGCCAAGGGTGAGTGGATCTACGGTTCGCCGAAACTGGCCCGCTACAACGGCGTCGAAGCGGTGGAAATCCTCGGTTCCCCGGCGCCTGGCTATTCCACCGGCGAAGCGATGGCCGAAGTCGAAGCCCTCGCCCAGAAACTGCCGGCGGGTGTCGGTATTTCCTGGACCGGTCTGTCGTACGAGGAGCGTCTGTCGGGCTCGCAAGCTCCGGCGTTGTACGCATTGTCGCTGCTGATGGTGTTCCTGTGTCTGGCGGCGCTCTATGAAAGCTGGTCGATTCCGATCGCGGTGATGCTGGTGGTGCCGCTGGGGATCATCGGTGCGCTGCTGGCGACCAGCCTGCGGGGCCTGTCCAACGACGTTTACTTCCAGGTGGGCCTGTTGACAACCATCGGTCTGGCAGCGAAAAACGCCATTCTGATCGTCGAATTCGCCAAGGAACTTCATGAGCAAGGGCGTAGCCTGCGCGAAGCAGCGATCGAAGCGTGCCGGATGCGTTTGCGACCGATCATCATGACCTCGCTCGCCTTCGTCCTCGGCGTGGTACCGCTGGCGATTTCCACGGGCGCCGGTTCCGGTAGCCAGCATGCCATCGGTACGGGCGTTATTGGCGGTATGATCACCGCCACGGTACTGGCGATCTTTTGGGTCCCACTGTTCTTCGTCACCGTGTCGTCCATTGGCCAGCGCAAAATCGCCGACCAGGACGACGCTATTGAACCTTCTAAAGAGGCTGGCCAATGAGCAAGTCGCTACTCTCCATCGCAGTTGCCGCCTTCGTGCTGAGCGGCTGCTCGCTGATTCCCGATTATCAGCAGCCTGAAGCACCGGTGGCGGCCCAATACCCGCAAGGCCCGGCGTACTCGTCGGCCCAGGCGCCGAACCAGGCGGCTGCGGAACAGGGCTGGAAGCAGTTTTTCCATGACCCGGCCCTGCAACAGCTGATCCAGGTCTCGCTGGAAAATAACCGTGACCTGCGTGTCGCGGCCCTGAACATCGACGCGTTCGCGGCTCAGTACCGCATCCAGCGTGCCGATCTGTTCCCGGCCGTTTCGGCCAATGGCACTGGCAGCCGTCAGCGCCTTCCGGCTGACGCTTCGCAGACGGGTCAAGCCGGAATTTCCAGTTCCTACTCGGCTACCGTTGGCATCAGCGCTTATGAACTCGATCTGTTCGGTCGGGTCCGCAGCCTCAGCGAAGAAGCCCTGCAAAAGTACTTCGCCACTGAAGAAGGTCGTCGCAGCACGCAGATCAGCCTGGTGGCCAGCGTGGCCAACGCCTACCTGACCTGGCAGGCCGACAAGGAACTGCTGAAGCTGACCCAGGACACCCTCGGTGCGTTCGAGGAGAGCTACAAGCTCACCGCGCGCAGCAACGAAGTGGGGGTCGCCTCGGCCCTGGACCTGGCCCAGTCGCGTACCTCGGTGGAAAACGCCCGGGCGCAACTGGCCAAGTACACCCGTCAGGTCGCGCAGGATGAAAACAGCCTGGTGCTGCTGCTCGGCACCGGCATCCCGGCCAATCTGCAAGCCGCCAAGCCACTGGCTGACGACCTGCTGAGCGACGTCCCGCCCGGTCTGCCATCGGACTTGCTGCAACGTCGTCCGGATATCCTCCAGGCCGAGTACAACCTGAAAGCGGCCAACGCCAACATCGGCGCGGCACGGGCGGCGTTCTTCCCGAGCATCAGCCTGACGGCCAATGCCGGCACCTTGAGCCCGGATCTGTCCGGTCTGTTCAAGGGCGGTTCGGGCACCTGGCTGTTCTCGCCGCAGATCAACCTGCCGATCTTCAACGCCGGCAGCCTGCGCGCCAGCCTGGATTACTCGAAAATCCAGAAAGACATCGGCGTGGCGAACTACGAGAAGTCCATTCAAACGGCCTTCCAGGAAGTCGCCGACGGCCTGGCTGCCCGCCAGACCTACACCGATCAGTTGCAGGCGCAGCGTGATTTCGTCACCGCCAACCAGGACTACTACCGTCTGGCCGAGCGTCGCTACCGTATCGGTGTCGACAGCAACCTGACCTTCCTCGATGCCCAGCGTCAGCTGTTCAGTGCGCAACAAGTGCTGATCACAGATCGCCTGGCGCAACTGGTCAGTGCGGTCAATCTGTACAAGGCACTGGGTGGTGGCTGGAACGAGCAGACGGCGAAAGTCGAACCGCTGAAAGAAGAAGCGCCAAAGATGAAAATGTTCTGATAGCGCTGTTGTAAGAGAAGCCCACCTTTTGGTGGGCTTTTTGTTGGCTGTGGGAAAAGGTGTGTCTGGTCTGGCCCCTTCGCGGGCAAGCCTCGCTCCTACAGGTTGTGCGGGGTACATAAAGTCTGAGTTCGACGCGGACACTGTAGGAGCGAGGCTTGCCCGCGAAGAGGCCAGCCCTGACACCACCAAACCCTCGGCCCATCTTGCGTTCGATAACCGCCCAAAACCCGCTTTTCCCGATTGAACCACCCAGTCCATCCCCCGCACCATTCGTCGCACAAAACCAATAACATCAGGTTCGACACCATGCCCCCGCGCCCTGCCCTGTCCGGCTGATCCCACTCCCGTTTTTCATCCATTCGAATCCTTGTCTGCAACCTCAACGTTGCGGCACCGAACCGTTTCATCCCTAACAATTAGAGAGACCCGAGCCCATGACGCCTTCCACCGCGCAGTATTTCTTCCCAAGCCTGATCGCCATCGCTCTGGCCGGTGCGGCCCTACCCGCCATGGCCGAGGAGTCGGGTTTTGTCGAAGGCGCCAAGGTCAACCTGAACCTGCGTAACTTCTACATCAACCGCAACTTCACCAACCCGACCAAAGCTCAGGGCAAGGCAGAAGAGTGGACGCAAAGCTTCATCCTCGACGCCAAGTCCGGGTTCACTCAGGGCACCGTCGGGTTCGGCATGGATGTGCTGGGGCTGTACTCGGTGAAGCTCGATGGCGGTAAAGGCACGGGCGGGACGCAGTTGCTGCCGCTGGATCACGACGGTCGCCCGGCGGACAACTTCGGTCGTACCAACGTGGCGTTCAAGGCCAGGCTGTCGCAGACCGAAGTCAAGGTAGGCGAATGGATGCCGGTGCTGCCAATCCTGCGCTCGGACGACGGTCGCTCCCTGCCGCAAACCTTCCGTGGCGGCCAGATCACCTCGAAAGAAATCGCCGGCCTGACGCTCTATGGCGGCCAGTTCCGCGCCAACAGCCCGCGCGACGACAGCAGCATGAGTGACCTGTCGATGACCGGAAAACCGACCTTCACCTCCGACCGTTTCAACTTCCAGGGCGGCGAATACGCCTTTAACGACAAGCGCACCCAGATCGGCCTGTGGAATGCCGAACTCAAGGACATCTACAGCCAGCAGTACGTGAACCTGATTCACAGCCAGCCTATCGGCGCCTGGACGCTGGGCGCCAACCTGGGTTTCTTCTATGGCAAGGATGACGGCAGCGCCCGGGCCGGCGATCTGGACAACAAGACCTGGTCGGGCCTGTTCTCGGCCAAATACGGCGGCCACACCTTTTACGTAGGCCTGCAAAAACTCACTGGCGACAGCGCCTGGATGCGGGTCAACGGCACCAGCGGCGCCACCCTGGCCAACGATAGCTACAACGCCAGTTACGACAACGCCCGGGAAAAATCGTGGCAGGTGCGCCATGACTACAACTTCGTCGCCCTCGGCATCCCCGGCCTGACCCTGATGAACCGCTACATCAGCGGCGACAACGTGCACACCGGCACCATCACCGATGGCAAGGAATGGGGCCGCGAAAGTGAACTGGGCTACACAGTACAGAGCGGCGCGCTCAAGGACCTCAACGTCAAATGGCGCAACTCGACCCTGCGCCGGGACTTCAGTAATAACGAGTTCGATGAGAATCGGTTGATCGTCAGCTATCCGATCAGTTTGTTGTAACCACACCAAGGGCAGCTGGCGAAGTTTAAGGCCGCTGCCTGTAACCACCGGTCGGCTTGACTGGCATTTTGCGAGTTGGCAGATACAGTCAAAAAGGTTGTTTAATTCTCCAGCCCTGATGTAGGAGCCCCTGTTTTCTTCCGTTATCTCCGGATGCTGTACGCGAAGCTGCCATGACCGCGGAGGTCAGGTATGTGCAAGCGAATAGTTATCGTCGGTGGCGGCGTAGGTGGAACCATGTTGGCCAATCAGCTGGCCAGCAAGCTGTATCCGGAAATCCTGCGCGGCGAAGTCTCGATTGCACTGCTGTCCAATTCCCCTGATCACTTCTATAAACCGGCGTTCATGTACGTTGCGTTCAACCTGTTTTTCCAGGAAGAACTCAAGCGTGCGGAACGCTCGCTGTTGCGCCCGGAAATCGAGTTCAAAGTTGAAGAAGTGACACGTTTTGATTTCCCCGGGCAACGCTTGAATACCCGTAGCGGAAAAGTTTACGACTATGACTTTCTGGTCATCGCCACTGGATGCATACCGGCTCCGGAACGCATCGAAGGCTTGAAAGAGGCCGGTGATCATTTCTACCAATACGAGCCCGCCAGGCAACTGGCGCAAAAGCTGAGCACCATCGAACAAGGTCGCATCTTCATTACCGTGTCCTTCCCGAAAACGCCCAACGTTCCGCATCAATGCGGTATCGCGCCTGTCGAAACCACCTTGATGCTCGATGATTTCCTGCGGCGTCGTGGCGTGCGGGACAAGGTCGAAATTATCTACACCTACCCGACCACGGCTCAACTGCTGCATAACTGCCTGTTCCTGCAACGGCCGACGGGGGAAATTCTGCCGCGTATTTTCGAGCAGAAAAACATCCGTTTTCAGCGTGGGTTCACCCTGAGTCGCGTTGATCCAGACAGCAAAATCGCGTACTCCGAGGAAGGTGACGAGCAACCCTTCGACATTCTGATGGCGACACCACCGATAAGGGCCGTGGACGTCGTGCTGGAGTCCGGTGCCTCACAAGCACCCAACAACGAAGGGTGGTTACCCACCAACCACGAAACCCTTCAGGTCTACGATCTGGACCACGTCTATGTGATCGGTGACAGCTGCGACCTGCCTATCAGCAAAGCGGGAGGTGCATGCCATAACCAGGCGCCCGTGATTGCCAACAACATCGCCGCCGAAATCCGTCTGGGCACCACCATCGCCGCCTATGACGGGCGTGTTCAGGCCGTGGCGCAAATGGGCCTGAATGCAGGAATGCCGCTTTGTTATGACTACCAGCGCGATGTCCTGCCAACCCCGCCCACCAAACTCGGCGGGTTACTCAGAAACGGCTTCAATCGCGGCCTGTACTGGGCTGTCGCCCGCGGAATGCTTTGACCCTGCACAGGGAGAGGATGAATCGTCATGGACCTGGTAAATGAATCAATCGCACCCGCCACCAGCCCCGGATTGGATGCGCTAATGGACAAGCTGAAACCGTTGATTGACGGTGGTCGGCTGGACAACCTTGTGGACCTGCTTTCGCTGGTCAGCGACCTCATCGACCTGTTGGATCCGGCCATGGTGGAGAAGCTGGCTCAGCTTTTCGAGAACGTAACAGCTGCCACCTTTAGCGTCAGCAATGCCGTTCGCATGGCAAAAGCCGATAGCGCAGAAAACGGGCAGCCCCCCAGCGTTTATCAACTGCTGAAATTGTTGCGCGAACCCGATACTCGACGAGGTGTGGGGTTTGCACTCAAAACCCTAAACGTCATTGGAAGACAACTTTGAACTGCCAGAGAGGACAACCTCGTGAGCACCAAACTGCAAACAGCAAGGAATGCCAGCACTGACTGGGATGCCAGGGCCTACCTGCAATTCTCGATACTTCGACTACGCCCGGTTAACGAACTCCTCGACCGCGTCAACCTTGAAAACCCCAAACGCATCTACGACCTCGGGTGTGGCACCGGCATTGCCACTCAAGCTCTGGCCAAGCGCTGGCCCCGCGCGCACCTGACGGGTGTCGACAGTTCTGAGCGGATGCTTGAGGAGGCCAGATGCTTGCCAATCAAGGCGCAGTGGAAGCAGTGTGATCTACAAAACTGGCAGCCGGAGCAACCGGCCGATCTGCTCTTTGCCGCCGCTGTGCTGCACTTCATCAACGATCACGGACTGCTGCTGCCGCGTTTGCTCGGTTATCTCAATGCGGGTGGTTGTCTGGCGGCGCACATGCCCGACTGGCGGGACGCGGTGTGGTATCAACTGATGCTCGACACCCTCAACGATGGCGGTTCCGACGGTAAACCGCTCGGTTCCCCGCAATTGCGCGAGACGATGGCTGCGCGGTCGTTGCTGTCGTTGGAAGATTACTACCGGCTGCTCTCACCGATCACCCGGACGCTGGATATCTGGGAGACCGAGCAGTTGCAGGTTGTGGACGGCAAGTCGCCGGTGTATGACTGGGTCAAAGTCTCGGCCTTGCGGGCGGTGATGCAAGGTTTGAAAGATGACGAACAGGCGCGGTTCATTTATCACTTCATGATGCGGGTGCATGCGCATTACCCCCATGAGAGCGATGGACGCACGCTGTTTCCGTTCAAGCGGATTTTCATTGTCGCTACGGTTTAACATTCAGCATTGATGCAAGCTGAACCACCGCCATCGCGAGCAGGCTCGCTCCCACATTTGATCGGTGTGAACGCAATTATTGCGTTCAACGAAAATCCCCTGTGGGAGCGAGCCTGCTCGCGATGGCGTCACCTCAGACAATACAAAACCCGAAGATCAATCTCGGGATTCAACCCCCAACTCATCCCACACCGACTCCGCCAAATGGAACGTCGCATTGGCCGCCGGGATGCCGCAGTAGATCGCGCTTTGCATGATCACTTCCTTGATCTCGCCGCGGGTCACGCCGTTGTTGGCGGCGGCGCGCAGGTGCAGCTTGAGTTCTTCGTTGCGGTTCATGCCGATCAGCATGGCGATGGTGATCAGGCTGCGGGTATGACGCGGCAGGCCCGGACGGGTCCAGATGTCACCCCACGCATGGCGGGTGATCATCTCCTGAAACTCCGAGTTGAACTCGGTCAGGGCATTCAGGCTACGGTCGACATGGGCATCACCGAGCACCGCGCGCCGGACGTTCAGGCCCTCGTCGTAACGTTGTTTCTCGTCCACAACAATCCCCTTAATGAGCCAACAGAAACGCCAGCACACGGTCGCTGAAATCTGCACCGGCCTGGACGTTGGACAGGTGCGCGGCATAGAACTCGGCGTACTCGGCGCCCTGCACATGCTCCTGAATAAAATGCCCGCCGGACGGCGGCGTGACCGCATCTTCAGTGCCGGCGATGACCAGCAGCGGCACCTTGATCGAGGACAGCTGATCACGGAAGTCGGCATCACGCACGGCCGCGCAATTGGCGGCATAACCTTCAGGCGAAGTGGCCGCGAGCATGTCAGTAATCTTCTTCGCGGTAGCAGGATTCGCCTCGGCAAAATCCGCGGTGAACCAGCGCGCAATCGACGCATCGCGCAAGGCAACCATGGCGGCCGGACCGTCACGCAGCACGGTTTCGATCCGTGGGTTCCACACCGACGGATCGCCGATTTTCGCCGCGGTGTTGCACACCACCAGTTTGTTCAATCGATCGCCAGCATTGATGCCCAACCACTGGCCGATGAGGCCGCCCATGGACAGACCGCAAAAATGTGCCCGCTCGATGTGCAACGCATCCAGCAGCGCCAGCACGTCGCGGCTCAGTTGCTCGATGTTGTACGGCCCCGGCGTCACCAGCGATTTGCCGTGGCCACGGGTGTCAAAACGCAGCACTCGGAAATGCTCGGTGAACGCCGAAATCTGCGTGTCCCACATGTGCAGGTCGGTCCCCAGCGAGTTGGACAGGACCAGCACCGGCGCATCCGCCGGGCCATCAAGTTGGTAGTTCAGTTCGCCCTCGGCGAGTTGTACGAAAGCCACAGCAATCTCCTTCAGGCAGTCAACGCAGAATGTTCAGCCACCGCTCGCTCGACCCAGGCATGGGCCTGACCGAGGTAATAGGCGGGGTCCAGCAAACGATCGAGTTCAGCAGCAGACAGCTCGGCGGTCACTTGCGGCTCGTCGCCGAGTACCGCTCGCAGATGACGTTGTTCAGCCACCGCACGTTTGCAGCATTGCTCAAGTAAATGGTGCGCGGTGTCACGGCCAACCCGTTGGGCGAGGACGATGCTCACCGCTTCGGCCAGCACCAAACCCTGGGTCAGGTCGAGGTTGCGCGCCATGCGATCGGCATCCACTTCCAGTCCATCCGCCACCAGCAACGCTTGTTTAAGGCTGCCGGACACCAGGCAACAAATCTCCGGCAGGGTTTCCCATTCGGCATGCCACAGGCCCAGGCTGCGCTCGTGTTCCTGAGGCATGGCGCTGAACAGGGTCGAGAGCAGGCCGGGTACGCGGGTTGCCGCACCGATCAGCACGGCGGCGCCGACGGGATTGCGTTTGTGCGGCATGGTCGAAGAACCGCCCTTGCCCGGTGCCGACGGCTCAAACACTTCGCCGGCTTCGGTCTGCATCAACAGACTGATATCGCGGCCGAGTTTGCCGAGGCTGCCGGCGATCAAACCGAGCACCGCGCCGAACTCCACCAGGCGATCACGCTGGGTGTGCCAGGGTTGGTCCGGCAACGTCAGTTGCAGCTCACCGGCCAAGGCTTCGGCAATCGGCATCGCTTGCTCGCCGAGGGCCGCCAGTGTTCCGGAGGCACCGCCGAATTGCAGCACCAGCAGGCGCGGTTTGAGTTCTCGCAAACGCTGACGGCTGCGGGTGATGGCGCCCAGCCAACCGGCGATTTTCATGCCGAGGGTCACGGGCGTGGCGTGTTGCAACCAGGTACGTCCGGCCAGCGGTGTGGCAACGTAGCGCCTGGCTTGGGTCGAGAGGGTCTCGCCCAGTTGCGCCAGATCACTTTCGATCAGTTCCAGTGCTTGGCGCAGTTGCAGCACTAGCCCCGTGTCCATCACGTCCTGGCTGGTTGCGCCCAGATGCACATAGCGTTCGGCTTGGGCATCGTGGGCCGCGATCTGTTTACCCATCGCCTTGACCAACGGAATCGCCGAATTGCCCGCCGTGGCAATCGCCTCGCCAAGTGCGGCAAAGTCGTAGTGCCCGGCCCGACATGCCGCCTCGATCGAGGCGACAGCCGTCTGCGGAATCAAGCCAACCCGCGCCTCGGCCCGCGCCAACGCCGCTTCGAAATCAAGCATGGCCTGAACCCGGCCCTGATCGCAGAACACCTCACGCATATCGTGGGCAGTGAAGTAGGCATCAAACAATTGATTGCCCGGTCGCTCGTTCATAAACAGTCCCTGAAGGCGTGGACCGTGAGGCCAACGCGGATGGATCAAAGGTCGTGGTGCAAATACTTGGCCTGTCTCGGCAGGCGCAGGCTGAACAGGAACGCCACCGCCATCATCACCGTGACGTACCAGTAGAAGGAGTTTTCCATGCCCACGGCTTTAAGGCTCAGGGCGACGTATTCCGCCGAGCCACCGAAGATCGCGTTGGCCACCGCATAGGCCAGGCCGACACCCAGTGCACGCACTTCCGGCGGGAACATTTCGGCTTTGACCAGGCCACTGATGGACGTATAGAAACTCACGATGGCCAGCGCCACGGTAATCAGCACAAAGGCCAGAAACGGACTGCTGACACTTTTCAGGCTCAGCAGGATCGGCACGGTGCACAGCGTCCCCAATGCACCGAACCACAGCATCGAGTTACGTCGGCCGATCTTGTCCGCGAGCATGCCGAACAGCGGCTGCATGCACATATAAAGGAACAGCGCGCCGGTCATGATGTAACTGGCGGTCTTGGCGTGCATGCCGGCGGTGTTTACCAGGTACTTCTGCATGTACGTGGTGAAGGTGTAGAAAATCAGCGAGCCACCGGCGGTGTAACCGAGCACGGTGATGAATGCTGCTTTGTGATCGCGGAACAACGCGCGGATGCTGCCGGCGTCCTTGTTCTCGCGCATCTCCTTGCTGGTGGTTTCTTTCAGCGAACGACGCAGAAACAGCGAAATCAATGCCGCCACCGCACCGACCACAAACGGGATCCGCCAGCCGTAGGCACGCAGATCGTCTTCGGTGAGGAACTGTTGCAGGACCACCACCAGCGACACCGCCAGCAGTTGCCCGCCAATCAGCGTCACGTACTGGAACGAGGCGAAGAAACCACGCTGGCCCTTGAGGGCGACTTCGCTCATGTAGGTCGCGGTGGTGCCGTATTCGCCACCCACCGACAGGCCCTGGAGCAAGCGGGCGAACAGCAGCATGATCGGCGCCCAGACGCCGATGTCCTTGTAGGTCGGCAGGCACGCGATGAGCAACGAACCGAAGCACATCATCAGAATCGAGATCAACATCGAATTCTTGCGCCCGTGCTTGTCCGCGACACGGCCGAAAATCCAGCCACCGATCGGTCGCATCAGGAACCCGGCCGCGAACACGCCGGCGGTATTGACCAACTGAACGGTGGGGTTGTCGGACGGAAAAAAGGCGGGCGCGAAATAGATCGCGCAAAAGGCGTAGACGTAGAAGTCGAACCATTCGACGAGGTTACCGGACGAAGCGCCGACAATTGCGAAGATCCGCTTGCTGCGCTCTTCGCCGGTGTAGTGCGCTGGAATAGCGGTGGGGGTTGTCATTGTTTTCACTCAATGGGGACTGTGAGAGTCTAGACACACTTTGCAACAGTCCCGTTCCGCAGATAGATCAGCAACGCAGATCCCTGTGGGAGCGAGCTTGCTCGCGATGGCGGTATGTCAGTGCCATCAATGCTGAATGACACACCGCTATCGCGAGCAAGCTCGCTCCCACAGGGTTTGTGGTGTCCACTCAATAATCGAAGAACACGGTCTCGGCATCAGTGCCTTGCAGGATGACATTCCACTGATAAACACCGGACGCATCCTTTTTCGCCAGCAAGGTACTGCGACGCTCAGCCGGCACACACTCCAGTAGTGGGTCCTCAACGTTCGCCGGTTCGCCCTCAAAGTAAATCCGTGTGAGCAAGTGCTTCACCAACCCACGAGCAAACACCAGCACAACCAGGTGCGGCGCCTGGGTCGAGCCCTTCAGGCCTTCCACCGTTCCAGGCTTGATGGTGGTGAACCGGAAACGCCCTTCGGCATCCACCGGCACCCGGCCAAAACCTTCGAAGTTCGGGTCCAGGGGTTTGGCCTGGTCGTCTTCGGGGTGGTCGTACTTGCCGGCGGCGTTGGCCTGCCAGACTTCCAGCATCGCATCGTTGACGAAATCGCCATTGCCATCGACGACTTGCCCGGTGATCACCACGCGCTCGCCGAGGGTTTGTTCAACGGTCAGGTCTTCGCGGTTCAGCCAGGTCAGGCCAATGTGGTAATACGGCCCGACGGTGTGGGACGTGGTCGCGTTCAGCGTCATCTTATTTCTCCATCGGCGTGGCTTCGCGGCCGCGCAAGACGATGTCCCAGCGATAACCGAGGGCATAGGAAGGGATGGTTTTTTCCAGATCGAACGTGGCGATCAAACGCTCTTTGGCGCGGGTGTCGGGCACGCAGTTGTAGATCGGGTCATAAGCCAGCAGCGGGTCGCCCGGGAAATACATCTGCGTGACCAGCCTCGTCAGGATGCTCGGCCCGAACAGGGAGAAATGGATGTGCGCCGGGCGCCAGGCGTTGTGGTGGTTGCCCCAGGGGTAGGCACCGGGCTTGATAGTCTGGAACTGGTACCAGCCATCGGCGTCGGTCACGGTGCGGCCGGTGCCAGTGAAGTTCGGGTCCAGCGGCGCGTCGTGCAGGTCGCGGGCATGGTTGTAGCGACCGGCGGCATTGGCCTGCCAGATCTCCACCAGAATCCCCGGGACCGGCAAGCCGTCTTCATCCAGCACGCGGCCGTGGATGATGATGCGCTCACCCAACGGTTCGCCCGCGTGTTGCACCGTCAGGTCGTTGTCCTTCTCGTTAATACGCTCGGCGCCGATGGTCGGGCCGGTGATTTCCGACAACGAATGAGGCAAAAACACCAACGGCTTGGACGGCGCGCGACGGTTGGTGGATTGATAAGTCGGGTGTAGGTAGTCCGGCTGGGTGCCTTCCTGCGGGCGACGGTAACCAGGCTTGTCAGTCATTTCGCTTTCCTCTGTTCTTATGAGTCTGCCGGGTGTCAGACGCGTTCGATGGCCAAGGCCAGACCCTGGCCGACGCCGACGCACATGGTCGCCAGACCTTTCTTGCCACCCGTTTTTTCAAGCTGATGCAACGCGGTCAGGACCAGACGCGCACCGCTCATGCCCAACGGATGACCCAAGGCAATGGCGCCACCGTTCGGGTTGACCTGGGCCGCGTCGTCCGCAATACCCAGTTCGCGCAGCACCGCCAAACCCTGGCTGGCGAAGGCTTCATTGAGTTCGATCACGTCGAAATCGCTAACGGCCAGGCCCAGGCGCTCAGTCAGTTTGCGCACCGCCGGGACCGGGCCGATGCCCATGACACGCGGTGCGACACCGGCGCTCGCCATGCCCAGCACTTTGGCGCGAGCGGTCAGGCCATGTTTCTTCACCGCTTCGGCGGAGGCCAGGATCAGCGCCGCGGCACCGTCGTTCACACCCGAAGCGTTGCCGGCAGTGACAGTTTTGTCCGGGCCATTGACCGGTTTCAGTTTGGCCAGGGTTTCCAGGGTGGTGTCGGCACGTGGGTGCTCATCCTGGCTGACGACGGTTTCCCCTTTCTTGCGGGCAATGCGCACTTCAACGATTTCTTCCGCGAAAAATCCTGCGGCTTGCGCGGCGGCCGTCCGCTGCTGGCTGCGCAGGGCGAAAGCGTCCTGATCCTCGCGGGACACTTCGTAATCGTCCGCCACGTTGTCGGCGGTCTGCGGCATCGCATCGACGCCGTACTGGGCTTTCATCAACGGATTGATGAAGCGCCAACCGATGGTGGTGTCTTCCAGCTTCATGTTGCGCGAGAACGCCGCATCGGCCTTGCCCATCACGAACGGCGCGCGGGACATTGACTCGACGCCGCCGGCAATCGCCAGCTCCATTTCACCGCTGGCGATGGCGCGGAAGGCGGTGCCGATGGCGTCCATGCCCGAAGCGCACAGGCGATTGAGCGTAACGCCCGGAATAGTTTCCGGCAGCCCGGCCAGCAGCAGCGCCATGCGTGCGACGTTGCGGTTGTCTTCGCCGGCCTGGTTGGCACAACCGAGGAACACCTCGTCCACTGCCGTCCAGTCCACAGACTGGTTGCGCTCCATCAAGGCCTTGATCGGCACGGCGGCGAGGTCGTCAGCACGAACAGCCGACAAACCGCCACCGAAACGGCCGATGGGGGTGCGAATCGCATCGCAGATATAAACGTCGCGCATCACGCTTCTCCGGGTGCTTGGCCGTGGGCGGCGGCGGTGCGGGCTTCCAGATCCCTGAGCGCCTTCAATTCAACGTCGGTGGGCTCGGCGGTGTGTTCAACCGTGTCTGCGAAACGAATCGCCCAACCGGTGGCGGCAATCACTTGCTCGCGGGTCACGCCCGGGTGCAGCGCGGTGACCACGAATTCATGGGTGTCGGCTTCCGGTTCCATGATGCACAGGTCGGTGATGATGCCGACCGGACCGGCGCCCGGCAGGCCGAGACGCTTGCGCGAATCACCGCCCTCACCATGGCCGACCGAAGTAATGAAGTCGAGTTTGTCGACGAAGGAACGTGCCGACTGCTTGAGGATGATCAGCACGCTTTTGGCGGAGCCAGCAATCTCCGGCGCACCACCGGCACCCGGCAGACGGACTTTCGGCTGGTGGTAGTCACCGACCACCGTGGTGTTGATGTTGCCGAAACGGTCGACCTGCGCGGCGCCGAGAAAACCGACGTCGATGCGCCCGCCCTGCAACCAATAGCGAAAAATCTCACCGGTCGGGACAACGGTGTCGGCGGTTTCCGCCAGTTCGCCGTCACCAATCGACAGCGGCAGCACGCTCGGCTTGGCACCGATCGGACCCGATTCGTAGATCAGGACGACATCCGGTGAAGAAGTCAGTCGCGCCAGGTTGGCGGCTTTCGACGGCAGGCCGATACCCACGAAGCACACCGAACCGTTTTTCAGACGGCGGGCGGCGGCGACGGTCATCATTTCATTGGTGGTGTAAGTCATTACTTGGCCTCCGAAGCAGCGGCCAGCTTGGCCTGGAACTCACTGAAGTCAGCGCAGCCGTGGATGTATTCGTTGATCCACGCGGTGAAGGTTTCACGGTCGCGGGCAATCGGGTCCCATGCCTGGTAGAAACGGTTATCGCGCTCGTTGTAGCCGTGAGCGTAGGACGGATGCGCACCGCCTGGAACGTGGCAGACCGCGCTCAAGGCCCAGGTCGGCAGCACGCAGGAGTTCATCGGTGCGTTGAGGTCGTCGACAATTTCCTCGACGGTAACGATGCAACGCTTGGCCGCCAGCGCGGCTTCTTTTTGCACACCAAGAATGCCCCACAGCAGCACGTTGCCTTTACGGTCGGCTTTCTGCGCGTGAATCACGGTGATGTCCGGACGCACCGAGGGCACGGCTGCCAACACTTCGCCGGTGAACGGGCAGGTGACGGTTTTGATCAGCGGGTTGACCTTCGGCAAGTCGGAACCGGCGTAGGCACGTAGCACTGCGAACGGTAGGCCGGAAGCGCCAGCGACGTAGGCATTGGCCAGGTCGGCGTGGCTGTGCTCTTCGATTTCCAGCGCGTGTGGCCATTGCTTCTCGACGGCGTCACGCAGGCGGTGCAGCGAACCGACGCCCGGGTTGCCGCCCCAGGAGAAAATCAGCTTGCGAGCACAACCGGCGCCTATCAACTGGTCGTAGACCAGGTCAGGCGTCATCCGCACCAGCGTCAGATCTTTCTTGCCCTGGCGAATGATTTCGTGACCCGCCGCCGTAGGGATCAGGTGAGTGAAGCCTTCGAGCGCGACGGTATCGCCGTCGTTGACGAATTGCTTCACCGCGTCGTGCAGCGAAAGGATTTCAGCCATGGGGCAGGCTCCCGTTTTGTTATGAACCGACAGTGGATGAAAAAGGCGCGAGGTTCAGCGCCGGAATGACTGAAGGTTAAGCCTGTGCAAAACGTCAAACAATCCGATAATCGACTGAGTGTTCGTTTATCGAACAGATTGTTGCTTGACTACCGATCGCTAAAAGCTTCGCGGGCAAGCCTCGCTCCTACAGGTGGTGATCACCCGTAGGAGCGAGGCTTGCCCGCGAAGAGGCCATTAACCTCGCTGAAAATTCTGAACCCTGCCCTCAGGTCGCATCCGCATGACTGACCATGCCCTTGATCACCACCGCCGTGGTCGCCAACGCCGCCGGAATCACCAGTGCCGTCAGCACCTGCTCAAAGTTCCAGCCCAGGCCCAGCAGCGTTGCGCCCATCCACGCCCCGAGAATCGCGCCGAACCGGCCAATCCCCAGCATCCACGAGACCCCGGTGGCGCGACCTTGAGTCGGATAAAACCGCGCCGCCAGCGAAGGCATCGCCGATTGCGCGCCGTTGACGCACATCCCTGCCACCAGCACCAAGGTCGCCAAAATCGTGATGTTGCCCAGGCTCTGCCCTACCGCGTAGGCAAACACCCCGGCCATCAAGTAGAAAATGCCGATGACCTTGTGCGGATTGAACCGGTCCATCGCCCAGCCCACGCCCACTGCGCTCAGCACCCCGCCAAACTGGAACAGCGCGCCAATGAACGCCGCTTGCTCCATGCTTGCGCCGCTGTCGCGCATCAGCGTCGGCAGCCAACTCGTCAGCAGGTAAACGATCACCAGCCCCATGAAGTAGGTCAGCCACAACAACAAAGTGCCGGTGCTATAGGTGCCGGAGAAGATCACCGCGAACACGTTGCGAGCCTTCACGGTTTTCTGTTCCGGCACGCTGAAGCTCGACGCCTGGGCGACGACGACCGGATCGATCGGCGCGAGGGTCTTGCGCACTTTGTCGGTGCCACGGTTGCGCACGACCAGATAGCGCGCCGATTCCGGCAGCCAGAACAGCAAGACGACGGCGAGGATCAACGGCAGAACCCCGCCGATCAACAGCAGGCTGTGCCAGCCGAAGGCAGGAATCAGCTTGGCCGAGATGAACCCGCCACCGGCCATGCCAAGGTTGAAGCCGCAGAACATGCTGGTCACCAGCAGGGATTTTTTGCGCTCCGGGGTGTATTCCGACAACAGCGTGGTGGCATTCGGCATCCCGGCGCCAAGGCCCAGGCCGGTGAGGAAGCGCAGCACCAGCAATTGATCGACGTTGGTGCTGTACGCCGACGCCAGGCTGAAGGCACCAAACACCAGCACTGCACCGACGAGTACGACTTTTCGCCCAAAGCGGTCAGCCAAGGGGCCGGAGCCCAGTGCGCCGAAGACCATGCCGATCAGCGCCGCACTCATGACCGGGCCGAGACTGGCGCGATCGATGCCCCAGTCCTGGGACAGGGCCGGCGCGATGAAACCCATGGCCGCGGTGTCGAGGCCATCGAGGAAGACAATCAGGAAACACAGGATCACCACTCGCCACTGGTAGCGCGAAATGGGTTGAGCATTGATGAAGGACTGCACGTCGAGGCAGTTTCCTACAGCAGACTGAGGCTGGTTCATTATTTTTATTCCACGCAAGAACGCAGTCGGACAGTTGCCAGCCTTGGGCTGGCGCTGCCGCGACAGTAATGATCCTGGGGAAACAGCGTCAATTCGATAAACGCGACTCTGTGCGTTTATCGAACAGCTTAGGCAAACAGCTGGGCGCTGAGGTCGCGACTGGCACTCAGCAAGCCCGGCAAGAAACGTTGCTCCAGCTCGTTGCGGCTGACCCGTCCGGCGTGGGTACTGACGTTAAGCGCCGCCACCACCTGGCCGGAAGCGTCATACACCGGAACGGCAATCGAGCGCAGGCCTTGCTCCAGTTCCTGATCGACGATGCACCAGCCTTGCTGCCGCACTTCCTGCAAACATTCGAGCAACGCCTCGGGGGTGTGCAAGGTTCGGCTGGTCTTGGCCTGGAACTCCGCATGGTCGAGGTATTCGCGCAGCGAAGTGTCATCCAGCGCCGCGAGAAGAATCCTGCCCATGGAGGTGCAATAGGCCGGCAACCGCCCACCCACCGACAGGTCTACGGAAATCAGGCGCTGGGTGGTCGCCGAACGAGCGATGTACAAAATGTCGTCGCCCTCCAGCGTGGCCATGTTGCAGGCTTCGTGAAGTTGCTCACTCATCCGGTCCAGATACGGCTGGGCAGAAACCGCCAACGGCGTCGAGGACAGGTAGGCATGGCCGAGCGTCAGCACTTTGGGCAGCAGCGAATAAGTGCGACCGTCCGTGGTGGCGTAGCCGAGTTTGATCAGGGTGTGCAGGCAACGTCGCACAGCGGCGCGGGGAATTTCCGTGCGATGACTGATCTGGGCAATGGTCAGGTGTCGCTTGCGCTCCTGGAACGCTTGTACCACCGCCAGCCCCCGGGCCAGGGACGTCATGAAATCCGGGTCGCCGGTCAGGGCCTGGATTCGCTTGGCGGGCGAGGCCACGATCGGCGGCGCCACTGAAGCGAAGGAATTGCGCATTTGATCGTTCATATCAGGTCCTTTTCCTACACGGATCAACGGCTATTACAAGCGGCTTCGGGTCCTGCACACAAGCCACAGGCCGCAAGATTGGGCGATTATCGAACCATCGCCCGATAATCGCAATCGGCACCACGGGCAATGCCAACTTGCCTGTGCTGATTTTCACAGTGCCGGCTACATGCTTTTATTCTTGTTGGGTCGCTGACTTAAAGGAACGATGTAAGGGGGGTTAACTTGTTCGGCTTTATGGCGTCAGAAAGACATCGCTGCAATGTGACATCATCGCAGCCCTAGTTACCGATGAAAGTTGCGAGTAACAAAACAATCACACAGCCAGAACTACTTTTAACTCGCAAGAGATAGTGTTCTTCGGATCGACCGCTATAATGCACCTCAGTGGCGAAGCGGTTTTTACGTGCCGATTCCACTATTCGGCAGCCCGGTATTCTATCGTCGCTGTCTGCAGCAAGCGCTTGACGCTCATTTCATATGCTCCGCCAACGCGCTCGCTGAAACAGGTAACTGATGCTACGTCAGCTGTTTTTCTCTGGTGCCGTGGCCGCCTGCAACATGGAAGTATTGTTCGCACGCCGTAAAAAACGATGCCTTTGTCGGGGATTGTCCTTTCGACGCGTGTGGTCAATGGATCCATGCAGCGCGTTTCACCAGAATTTATCTCAACTCATACAGGTAGCACTGTGACGAAAGACGAACTGCGCGCGGAACTTGAGCGCCAGGAACAACGTTACAAGGAAGTTTACGGCGGGGAAGTCACCACCTACGCCGCTCAGCCCGAACCCGAACGCAAGCCATGGCGTAAACGCGCCACCGTTCAGGATCAGGCATTCACCCAGGAATTGCAGAAGATGGAAAAGGAACTCAAAGCCGAAGAGCCATGAATATCCCGGCCTGAATCCTTTCAAGGGTCTGCATCTGCACCTGTTAAAAGCGGGTTGTATGGATGTTGCCTTTCGCGCCCGCTACAAGCGGGCAGCGGCCACCTCACCCTATGGATGAGGCAAATGGCACATGCCTGACCCTCTTCTCAGATATTTCACACAAGCGTTCAAGCCTCTCGGCTTTACGAGCGAAACCCTTGTGGCTACGGTCTTTTCATCTGAATTCAATGACTTGCAAAACCCGGGGAAAAGCTGGGAGATAGGCTATCGTCACAAACTAATTCGTTGAAGAATGTTACCGATGAGCACCTAGTGCATCGATTAGCAGTCTTTTCTGGCATAATCGCGCCCCCTTACGACCGGGTCAGAAAACCTTCATGATCGATTTATTCAGCGGACTGGATGCTTGGGTGCTTGTGAGCCTCTTGCTCGCCCTGGCCTTTGTCCTCGCCTTCGAGTTCATCAACGGCTTTCATGACACCGCTAACGCGGTGGCCACCGTTATCTACACCAAAGCCATGCCGCCTCATCTGGCGGTGTTCTTTTCCGGTGTGTTCAACTTCCTCGGCGTGCTGCTGGGCGGTGTCGGCGTGGCGTATGCCATCGTTCACCTGCTGCCGGTAGAGCTGCTGATCAATGTGAACACCGGTCACGGGCTGGCCATGGTGTTCTCGCTGCTCGCCGCCGCCATCACCTGGAACCTGGGCACCTGGTACTTCGGTATCCCGGCCTCCAGCTCCCATACGCTGATCGGTTCGATCCTCGGTGTCGGCCTGGCCAACGCGTTGATCAACGATATTCCACTGGCCGATGGTGTGAACTGGCAGAAAGCGATCGATATCGGTGCCTCCCTGGTGTTCTCGCCGATGGCCGGCTTCCTGGTCGCGGCCCTGATATTGATCGGCCTTAAATGGTGGCGTCCGCTGTCGAAGATGCACAAGACGCCGGAACAGCGCCGCAAGATCGATGACAAGAAACACCCGCCGTTCTGGAACCGCCTGGTGCTAGTGATTTCGGCAATGGCCGTGAGCTTTGTGCACGGCTCCAACGATGGCCAGAAAGGTATCGGCCTGATCATGCTGGTGCTGATCGGTATCGTGCCGGCGCAGTTCGTGCTCGACCTGGGCAGCACGACTTACCAGATCGAGCGGACTCGCGATGCGACCTTGCACCTGAGCCAGTTCTACAAGCGCAATGCCGATACGCTGGGTGAATACCTTGCGCTGGGCAAAAGTGTGGAAGGCGATCTGCCGGAGAAATTCCGTTGCAACCCGCAACAGACCGAACCGACCATCACCGCCCTGCTCGGCACCCTTAAAGGTGTAGCAGACTACCACTCGCTACCGTCGGAAAGCCGCATCGAAGTGCGTCGTTATCTGCTCTGCCTGGACGACACGGCGAAGAAAGTCGGCAAGCTGCCAGGCCTCCACGCCCGCGAAAAGGCTGACCTGAACAAGCTGCGCAAAGACCTGACCACCACCACCGAATACGCCCCGTTCTGGGTGATCCTGGCGGTCGCCCTGGCCCTGGGCCTGGGTACCATGGTCGGCTGGAAACGCGTGGTGCTGACCATCGGCGAGAAGATCGGCAAACAAGGCATGACTTACTCCCAAGGCATGTCGGCACAGATCACTACGGCGAGCCTGATCGGCATGGCCAACATCTTCAGCCTGCCGGTCTCCACCACCCACGTCCTGTCCTCAGGCGTTGCCGGCACCATGGTCGCCAACAAAAGCGGCCTGCAAGGCGGCACCGTAAGAACCATCCTGCTGGCCTGGGTCCTGACCCTGCCAGCAACAGTGGCCCTGTCCGCCGGCCTGTTCTGGCTGGCGTCGAAGGCACTGGGCAGCTGATACATCGCTGCAACAAAGAGGCGCGTTCCGTGAGGTTCGCGCCTTTTTTATGGCCGGCATTTCGGCAATCCCGTTCTAATGAAAGAGATTGGTTGGACATGAGGACGCCATCGCGAGCAGGCTCGCTTGTATGTTTAGACTTGAAGGGGTGGGCGGGACTAAAAGCTCGATTCCGACTCTAGCCAGTACGGACCGTGGGAGACTTCTCGTCCCGCCCTTTCTACCCAAAGCGCCGATAAGGAATTCATCGGTAAAACCGACGATAGAGGCAAGCCAGCGCAAGGGTAAACCCCGACAAGCACCTAAACCCTAGCTCCGAGGATTCGTCATGACAATCCTTACCTCGCCAACGGTAATCGGTATCGATGTGGCCAAGGCCGAAATCGTCGCTTACCGCGAAGACCTGAAAATCACTCAAGCCATCAACAACGATCGGGAAACTCTTGGCCGTTGGCTCAAAACGCTGCCTGCGCAAAGCTCAATTGCCCTGGAAGCTACCAGCATTTACCACTTAGACACGGTTGAGCTGGCCCACGAAATGGGGCATCGGGTTTACGTTGTGGATGCTTATCGGCTGAGCCACTACCGCGAAAGCATTGGCCAGCGGGCGAAAACCGACCCTTGTGATGCGCGTCTGCTGGCGCGTTACCTGACTAGCGAGCAGGAACGGCTGCGCATCTGGAGTCCACCTCCGCAGGCCTACAAAGTATTGAAAAGTCTGCTGCATAGACGCGCAGAACTCATCAACGTGCGTGTGGGGATCACGTTGAGCTGGTCGAGCGAACCGCTTCTGAAAGAGGAGTTGGCCCAGCAGTTGAAGTCCTTCAAACAAGCTGAGCAGGTCATTCAGAAGTTACTGCACAAAGTCAGCAAAGAAGCGGGGATCACCGAAAACATCAAGCGTTGCAAAGCCATTGAGGGGATTGGTGATCTTACTGCTATTGGCTTGGCGACCGCGTTCATGCGTGGCCACTTCGTCAGTGGCGATGCGTTCATTGCCTTTTTGGGGATGGACTTGAGAGCAAGAGATTCCGGGAAAAAGAACGGCCCACGTCACCTGAGCAAAAAAGGCGATACGGAGATACGGCGCCTGGCTCACAACGCGGCAATGGCGGCATGTCGGTCCCCCACTTGGAAACCGTACTATGAGTCCTACCTGGCCAGAGGCTTGGCAAAAACCCAAGCCCTGGTCATTCTCGCCCGCAAGCTGTGCCGGGTGGCATTCGCGCTCATGAAAAACCAGAGCGAATACCAGCCGAATTTGAGGTTGCAGGGTTCCCCTGCAACATAGAATCTCCCACAGGGGAATGAGGTGCACCTGCAAGAGACTGGTCGGCTACTAGGCCGCCATCGCGAGCAGGCTCACTCCCACAGGGTTCTATATTGTCAGTGAGATTTTCGTGGGCAAAAAAAAGGGCAACCGAAGTTGCCCAAAATGCCTTGCGTGCTCATTACATCCAGAAAGAACTACGGCTTACGCTTATGCGAATCCTTCCAGATAAAAAATCCGAACCCTGCGAAAAACAGAACCATGAGGCCGACTGTCAGCACTCCGGCGATCACCACGTTATCGAAAAACATGACGGCTCTCCTGCACTTGCCCTGTTGCGATAGGGCTAAGTTAACCAATCAGGCAGAAGAGAAAATTGACCAGGATCAATGTCGCCCGAGACAGGGCGTAAAGGAGGGGAAATAACTGACCTGCATCAAAGGATGCAGGGTGATTCAACGCTTTTTCGGCTTGTTCTTCGGCTTCTTCTTGGCTTTACCCAACGGCATCGCCTGCTCAAACGCCTGACGCACTTCATTCAGACGCTTTTCATTAAGGTCATGAACCCGCTTGGCGCGTTCAGAGTTAAGGTCAATCAGCTTGTCATCTTGGCTCATGGTGCTCAGGACATCGTATGGCAGGGTTTTAGCAATAATGCGGTCTCGCAGCAGCGCTGACCAGCCACAACCTCAAATCTGGATATCGACCCACAACCCCTGGCGCGGCTGATCTTCCATCAACGGCGCCACCGGCACGGTATTGTCGGCATTGAGCTCGACACCCGGAACCGCCAGATGCTCCTCCGGATCTTCATCGGCTTCACGACGACGCCGTTCCCGCTCCTGCTTGCGACGCTGTTCCTCGCGCAGCTGGAAAGCAGCTTCCTCGGGATCACGCTGTTGCAGGTCGATGGTGGTTTCGTTGGAGCTTTCCTGCACCGGCACAACAGGCGGAATGTCCGGGCGCTGGCGGATCGGGTCCTGCTGTGACGTGATCGGCACGGCACTCAAGGGGAGCATCGGTGGCAGCATAATTATCAGTCTCCTGTCAGCAGGCTGTCGGCTGCGGGGATGGCGACTTGAGCCATCGGTCGCAAACTGTGACCGGTTTGGCACCGATTGGTGCCCCGTCCTGCAAGCATCGCATCGCTGGGCTAACGTAAGACTGCGAGTTTTTATGAGAGTCCTTTGGCCCTGAAGCCCTCATTCCGTTAAGATAGCCCGCTTTTTCAAGGTGGGAGTCAGGCAGCATGGCGCAGCAGTATCAACCGGGGCAACGCTGGATCAGTGACAGCGAAGCCGAGCTGGGTTTAGGCACCGTTCTGGCACAGGACGGCCGCTTGTTGACCGTGCTCTATCCGGCCACTGGCGAGACTCGCCAGTACGCGCTACGGAATGCGCCCCTCACCCGCGTGCGATTTTCGCCGGGTGACTCGATCACTCACTTCGAAGGCTGGAAACTGACCGTCCAGGAAGTCGACGACGTCGACGGCCTGCTGGTCTACCACGGCCTCAATGCACAGAACGAAGTGGTCACCCTGCCGGAAACCCAGCTGTCGAACTTCATCCAGTTCCGACTGGCCAGCGACCGTTTGTTCGCCGGGCAGATCGACCCATTGGCCTGGTTCTCCCTGCGCTACAACACCCTGGAACACACCAGCCGCCAGTTGCAATCCTCGCTCTGGGGCCTGGGCGGCGTGCGTGCGCAACCGATCGCGCACCAGCTGCACATCGCCCGTGAAGTCGCCGACCGCATTGCGCCGCGGGTTCTGCTGGCCGACGAAGTGGGTCTGGGCAAAACCATCGAAGCCGGCCTGGTGATCCACCGCCAACTGCTGTCGGGCCGCGCCAACCGCGTGCTGATCCTCGTTCCGGAGAACCTGCAGCACCAGTGGCTGGTCGAGATGCGCCGCCGCTTCAACCTGCAAGTCGCGCTGTTCGACGAAGAACGCTTCATCGAAAGCGATGCCGCCAACCCGTTCGAAGACACCCAGCTTGCGCTGGTCGCACTTGAGTGGCTGGTGGGCGACGAGAAAGCCCAGGACGCGCTGTTCGCTGCCGGCTGGGACCTGCTGGTCGTCGACGAAGCGCATCACCTGGTGTGGCACGAAGAAAAGGCCAGCCCCGAATACTCGCTCGTCGAGCAACTCGCCGAAGTTATTCCCGGCGTGCTGCTGCTGACCGCCACCCCGGAACAACTGGGCCAGGACAGTCACTTCGCGCGCCTGCGCCTGCTTGACCCGAACCGTTTCCATGACCTGCACGCCTTCCGTGCCGAGAGCGAAAACTATCGCCCGGTGGCCGAAGCCGTTCAGGAGCTGCTGGACAAGGGGCGCCTGTCGCCCGAAGCGCACAAGACCATTCATGGTTTCCTCGGCAACGAAGGCGAAGCCTTGCTGGCGGCGGTCAACGATGGCGATATCGAAGCCAGCGCCCGTCTGGTCCGTGAACTGCTGGACCGCCACGGCACCGGCCGCGTGCTGTTTCGCAACACCCGCGCCGCCGTGCAGGGTTTCCCGGAGCGCAAACTGCATCCGTACCCGCTGCCCTGCCCGGACGAATACCTCGAACTGCCGCTGGGCGATCATGCCGAGCTGTACCCGGAAGTCAGCTTCCAGGCCCAGCCGGACGCCAACGAAGAAGAACGCTGGTGGAAATTCGACCCGCGCGTCGAATGGCTGATCGATCAGCTGAAGATGCTCAAGCGCACCAAAGTGCTGGTGATCTGCGCCCACGCCGAAACCGCCATGGACCTGGAAGACGCCCTGCGCGTGCGTTCCGGGATTCCGGCCACGGTGTTCCACGAAGGCATGAACATCCTTGAGCGTGACCGCGCTGCCGCTTATTTCGCCGACGAAGAGTTCGGTGCGCAGGTTCTGATCTGCTCGGAAATCGGCAGTGAAGGTCGCAACTTCCAGTTCTCGCACCACCTGGTGCTGTTCGATCTGCCATCGCACCCGGACCTGCTGGAGCAGCGTATCGGACGTCTGGACCGGATCGGCCAGAAGCACATCATCGAACTGCACGTGCCATACCTGGAAACCAGCCCGCAAGAGCGCCTGTTCCAGTGGTACCACGAAGCGCTGAACGCGTTCCTCAATACCTGCCCGACCGGCAACGCCTTGCAGCATCAGTTCGGCCCGCGCCTGCTGCCGCTGCTGGAAAATGCCGACGATGGCGAGTGGCAAGCGCTGATCGACGAGGCCCGCGCCGAGCGTGTGCGTCTGGAAGCCGAGTTGCACACCGGCCGTGACCGCTTGCTGGAGCTCAACTCCGGCGGCGCCGGCGAAGGTGATGCACTGGTCGAGGACATCCTCGAGCAAGACGATCAGTTTGCCCTGCCGATCTACATGGAAACCCTGTTCGACGCCTTCGGCATCGACAGCGAAGACCATTCGGAAAACGCCCTGATCCTCAAGCCAAGCGAAAAAATGCTCGACGCCAGCTTCCCGCTGGGCGACGACGAAGGCGTGACCATCACGTACGACCGCAACCAGGCGCTGTCTCGCGAAGACATGCAGTTCATCACCTGGGAACACCCGATGGTGCAGGGCGGCATGGACCTGGTGCTGTCCGGCTCGATGGGCAACACCGCCGTGGCGCTGATCAAGAACAAGGCGCTGAAACCTGGCACCGTGTTGCTGGAACTGCTCTACGTCAGCGAAGTGGTTGCGCCGCGCTCACTGCAATTGGGTCGTTACCTGCCGCCGGCCGCCCTGCGCTGCCTGCTCGACACCAATGGCAATGACTTGTCGGCCCGGGTGTCGTTCGAGACCTTGAACGACCAACTGGAAAGCGTGCCCCGTGCCAGCGCCAACAAGTTCATCCAGGCTCAGCGCGATCAACTGACGCCACGGATCAACGCGGGCGAAGAGAAAATCTTCCCGCGTCACGCCGAACGGGTTGCCGAAGCGCAACGTCGTCTGGCGGCCGATGCCGACGAAGAACTGGCGCGCCTGACCGCGTTGCAAGCGGTCAACCCGACCGTGCGCGACAGCGAATTGGTTGCCCTGCGCAAACAGCGTGAGCAAGGTTTGGCCATGCTCGACAAGGCTGCGTTGCGACTGGAAGCGATTCGGGTGTTGGTGGCGGGTTAAACCGCCCTGCTCCACCGCTGAAAACAAGAAGGCTCGCAGCGATGCGGGCCTTTTTTATTGCCTGAAATTTGATGCTGTGATGCTGATGGCCGCATCTCTAGCAGGCTAGCTCCCACAGGGGATTTGTTAACGCTGTAGATCCAATGTGGGAGCCAGCCTGCTGGCGATAGCGATTATGCAGTCGCCACTGCAGCATCAGGTTCACCCACAGCGACCAACCCGTCCTTCATCCGCTTCGCATCCCGAACAAAACACCGCGACGCCAGGAACAAAAACACCATGGTGAAAAACAGCGCCACCGGGATCAGATACATCGCGTCATGCAACCCGACCGCCTTGAACGCCTCGGTCATCTGCTCGACGCCCGCCGCGGCCATCGCCGTGTGCGCAAAGTGGTCGGACAAACCGCCCACCACCACCGGTCCCAACCCCCCGCCCAGCAAGTACAACCCGGCAAAGAACAGCGCCATCGCCGTGGCCCGCAAACGCGGTTCGACCACGTCCTGAATCGCCGTGTAAACGCAGGTGTAGAAGTTGTAAGCGAACAGCCATCCCACACTGAATATCGCGACGAACACCCCGATCTCGATCCGCCCGGCATGCAGCGCCCACGCCGTACACACGGTCGAGATGATCAGGCTGAACGCCGCAAACAGCAGTCGCCCATTGGCCACCCGCTGGTGAATCTTGTCGGCGACCCAGCCACCGAGCGTCAACCCGAACAACCCGGTCACGCCGACGATCACCCCGGTCGCCACCGCCGCTTCCTGCAATGGCATCAGGAAGTAACGCTGCAGCATCGGCACCAGGAACGAATTGCAGGCATAGGTGGCAAAGTTAAAGCACAGCCCCGCCATCACCAGCCACAGGAAGGTCGGCACCGCCAACACGCGACGGATCGGCCGGTCGACGCGTTCCTGGGAGACTTGCACGCTCTCCGCGGCGCCGCGTTTCGGCTCCTTGATGTAGAACATGAAGATCGCCAGGATCAGCCCCGGCACCGCCGCGATGAAGAACGGCGCACGCCAGCTGTCGAACGCCTTGACCATGGCGCCAATGGTGAAGAACGCCAGCAGCAGCCCCAGCGGCAGGCCGAGCATGAAAATGCCCATTGCCCGCGCGCGACGGTGAGCCGGAAAAAGATCGCCGATCAGCGAGTTGGCGGCCGGTGCGTAACTGGCTTCGCCAATGCCGACGCCCATGCGCACGATCAGGAACGCCCAGAAATTGCCCACCAACCCGTTGACTGCCGTCAGGCCGCTCCACGCCGCCAAGCCCCAGCCCATCAGTTTGCTGCGCGAACCGGTATCGGCCATTCGCCCCAGCGGCAGGCCGGCAATCGCATAAACGATGGTGAATGCAGTGCCGATGATGCCCAGCTGGAAGTCGCTGAGGTGCCATTCCATGCGGATCGGTTCGATGATGATGGCCGGGATGGTGCGATCGAAGAAGTTGAACAGGTTGGCCAGGAACAGCAGGAACAGAATGCGCCAGGCATTCGCCGCTTGGGTCGAGTTCTGCATGGGGTCCGTCTCTTTTATTGTTATTGGGGCCTCGCTGTCCCCGGAACCTCCAATCTAGTCAGACCCGCCAAAGCTGTCTGTAATTATTCGTAATGCTGATACCAACCCATGGCACAAGGAGCTTTCTGTGGGAGCTAGCCTGCTAGCGATGACGGAGTGTCAGTCGACATCATCGGTGCCTGACACACTGCTATCGCTAGCAGGCTAGCTCCCACAAGGTTTTTTGCAAAGCAGGTATTTCTCGCCATTGGTCACCTTGAAAAATACCTTCGATCCCCCCTTCCCAAGCCCAAGGCGAAGCCTAGAATAGCGGCCTTGTCTGCCCCACCGTGTCCCCCATCCCTCCTTTGACTATCGCCCATGTCCGAAGCCAGTCCGTGTCTGAATTGCGGTGCCTGCTGTTCTCATTTTCGCGTGTCTTTTTTCTGGGGTGAATGCACCTCGGCCGGGGGAACGGTGCCTGACGACCTTGTCGCGCCCATCAGCCCCAGCCGGGTGGCGATGCTGGGCACCGACTGCAAACCCACTCGCTGTGTCGGGCTGGTCGGCGAAGTCGGCAGCACCGTGCAATGCTCGATTTACGATCAGCGTTCCAGCACCTGCCGCGAGTTCGACGCCTCCTGGGCCAATGGCGAGGCAAACGTGGATTGCGATGCGGCACGGGCAGCGTTCGGATTGCCGGCCCTGCAACCGGAATTCGAATTCCCTTATGAACAGATCGCCTAAGGCTCCATACAAGTAATTACAAAATCATAAGCAGCAATTGGCCACTACCGTTTGCACTCTTTGTATGACCTCTATACTCCAACGCATTCGCCAGGGTTCATGGTGTCGGCTGGATAGATACGGGGCGTCCGATGGAGTGGCCTGCTTTATATTTCACGACCCAACTGCCAGAAACCGGCCAGGTCATACTCAATTGCGTCCATAACCCCTTTTTGGTGTTGCTGGCTTATGTGGTCGCCTGTGCGACCGGCTTCGCCACGCTGGACATCACCGAACGGGTCGGCCATGCCGAAAAACCCGCGTCCCAACGTCTCTGGCGCTGGGTCGGTGCCGGCTGTCTGGCGGGCGGTATCTGGGCCATGCACTTCATCAGCATGCTGGCGTTCCAGGCGCCGATCGAAATTCACTACCAGATGCCCATCACCCTGATCTCACTGTTATTCGCGTTGACCGCCTCGTGGCTGGCAATGCACACCCTCAGCCATCCTCATGTGAATTTCTGGCAAACCCTGCGGGCCGCGGTATGGATCGGCCTGGGCATTGCGACCATGCACTACGTGGGCATGGCCGCCATGCAGTCGAATGCGACGGCTTATTACGACCCCGGCCTGTTCGCCCTCTCCATCGTGATCGCGATTGGCGCGAGCCTGGCCGCCCTGCTGATTTCCCGTCACCTGCGCGAAGGCAGCGGCGTGGCTCATCAACTGCTCAAGTACACCGCCAGCCTGGTGCTTGGGGCCGGCATCGTCAGCATGCATTTCACCGGCATGGCAGCGCTCAACCTGGTGCTGCCCATCGATAGCCTCCAGCCGCTGCCCGGCGACAACAACCACCTGCAACTGGGATTGACGGTGGCGATGATGACGTTGCTGATCATCGGCAGCAGCATCAGCGCGGCACTGGCCGACAAGAAGCTGCAACACAAGGATTGCGACCTGCAGCGGGTCAACACCCTGCTCGGCCAACTGGATCAGGCACGCCTGTCGCTGCAACAGGTGGCGCACTACGACGCGCTGACCAACTTGATCAACCGCCGTGGTTTCAACCAGATTTTCTCCGAAAAACTGCTCGAGAAGACTAACGAAGGCGGCATGCTGGCGGTGATATTCCTCGACATCGACCACTTCAAGCGGATCAACGACAGCCTTGGCCATGACGCTGGCGACGAATTGCTCAAGGTTCTGGCCAGCCATATCAAGAGCTCGGTACGCAGCCACGACGAGGTGGTTTCGCGCTTCGGCGGGGACGAGTTCTGCATCCTCATCGGCCTGAATGACCGTGAAGAAGCGCGGCACCTGGCCCAGCGCATCATGCTGAAAATGAAAGAGCCCATCGAACTGGCGGGTCGCAGTATGGTCATGACCACCAGCATCGGCATCAGTGTTTTTCCGCAGGATGGTACGACCTGCGAGGAGCTGCTGAAAAACGCCGACCTGGCGCTGTACCAGTCCAAGGGCAGCGGGCGCAACGGGTTGCAATTTTTCAGTCCACACATGAAAACCCGTGCCACGCTGGAGCTGCAACTCGAAGAAGAACTGCGGTACGCCTTGCGCAATGACGACGGATTGATCCTCTATTACCAACCGATCTATGAGCTGAAAACCGGGCAGGTCACCAAGCTCGAAGCGCTGATTCGCTGGCAACACCCGGTTCACGGGTTGCTGGCACCGGATCGATTCATTGCCATTGCCGAGGCCAACGGCCTGATTGCCGAACTGGACAACTGGGTGTTGTGCAAGGCCTGCGAGGATCTTGGCGAGCTGTCCCGCCAGGGCCGTGAAGATCTCAAGATCGCCGTGAATTGCTCGCCACTGAACCTTGCCCGCGAGGATCTTGCCGATGAAATCGAAAACGCCCTGCGCATCGCCGGGGTGGCACCGCACCGACTGGAACTGGAGGTGACCGAAAACGCGCTGATGGGCAACCTCGCCAACACCCTGGTGCTGCTGAAGCAGATCCGCTCCCTCGGTGTGTCGCTGTCGATCGACGACTTCGGCACGGGTTATTCATCCCTGGCCTACCTCAAGCGCCTGCCGCTGAACACACTGAAAATCGACCGCTCGTTCATCCAGGACGTCCCCAAGGCCACCCAGGACATGGAGATCGTCCACGCCATTATCATCATGGCCCACACCCTGCATTTACAGGTCATCAGCGAAGGCGTTGAAACGTCCGAGCAATATGACTTTCTCGAACGCCAGGGCTGCGACTTCGTTCAGGGCCACCTGCTCAGCCGTCCGGTGCCTATGGCCGAGTTGCATACGGTACTGGAGGACATCAATCAGCGCAAACATGCACGCAGTGTCAGTCCTCTGAGCCTGGCTTGCGGTACAACTGCACTAACGTCGACGGATCCTTTTCCAAAAAACCCTGGCCCCCATGCAAGCGCATCAGTTGTGCGGCCAATCCGCTGATCGGCGTGGCCGAACCCTGTTCGCGGGAGAATTTCACCGCGGTGTCGAGGTCCTTGAGTAGCGTGCGCACGTGCCACTTCACCGGTTTGAAACGACTCTCGGCCATTTGCGGGGCGAGGATCTGCAGCGGTCTTGAATCGGCGAACCCTCCTGCCAGCGCCTCGGCGATCAGGCTGGCGTCGACCCCGGAACGCTCGGCCAGCGCCACCACTTCAGCAATCACTAGCGCATTGCAGGCAACGATCATCTGATTGCAGGCCTTGGTCACCTGCCCGGCGCCGACTCCGCCCATGTGAGTCACCCGTTGACCGATATTCAGCAGCACCGGTCTGACTCGCTCAAGGTCTGCCGCGTTGCCGCCCACCATTATCGCCAGGCTGCCGGCCTCGGCACCGACGACCCCGCCGGACACCGGAGCGTCCAGCCAGCGCATGTCGCATTGGCTGTCCAGCGCCGATGCCATTTCACGCGTCGCGGTCGGTTCGAGACTGGAAAAGTCCACCAGCAACTGACCACTTTTCGCCCCCTCGGCAATCCCGGCCGGGCCGAAAACCACCTCGCGCACCACCGCAGTGTCCGCCAGGCACATCATCACCACGTCGGCGTGCTGACCCAATTCAGCCGCTGTCGCCACTTGCCGGGCGCCGGCCTCGACCAACGCTGCGCACTTGGCCGGATTGCGATTCCACACCGTCAGCGGGTACCCCGCCGCCAACAGGCGCCGACACATGGGCAAGCCCATCAGGCCGATTCCGGCAAAACTCAACGAAGGTAGGGTTGACATCATTTAGCCTCCTTTTGATTAAAGATCGCCGAATATTGGCCGATTCATCATGACTAAGGAAAGGATTCCCCCGAGCGATGCTCAGGCTTTAACCCTGACGCTTGGGCAAAATACGCGCTAAAAAAAGTCGCGAGATCCTATCCGTGAAGGTTCGACGACACTGTGTCGCCGAACTAACCAGCCCAGGTACATGGCGCCCAATGACTTCTAAAAATAATCCGGCCACTACGGTTTCCGATCTGACACTGAGCCCCGCAGCGAACAGCCCCTCATCGTCGAAGCCATTGATCCCGTCGCGTCCGCTGGCCAGTCAGCAATACCTGTATTTCACCGAAACCAACACCGATCGCATCCTCGATAACCTCAATGGCCTGCGCGACATGGTGTTCCCGCGCCCACCGCACCTGGAAGGCGACAACGAACAGCACAACGACCAGGAATTCCCCTCGGTGTGCCTGATCGGCCTGGGACGTTGCGGTTCCAACATTGCGCTGGACGTCGCGGAGCTGGTGTACAACGCCCGCAAGTTTTACCTCAACGAATTCAACAACGAAGACCGTCTGTCGCCGGACAAACGCTACGCCGAAAAGGGTTACAGCCCGGCGCAGTGGATCCGCAACAACCTGCGTCTGGGGACGAACAAGGCCACCAAGCCGGTGTTCCTGGTAGAACCGCTGGTGATGCTCGGCGACCTGGACAAAGACATCGCCGGTCGTATCCGCTTCTCACGCAAGGGCGAAAAGAGCGGCTTTCTGCGCGACTACAGCAAAATGAAGATCATGGACTTGTCGGAAGTCCACGCCGGTGGCGCCGGTAACGCGCCGATCCTCGGTCAGTACCTGGCCAAGATCATCCTGAACAAGGACACCCAGCGTTTCTCCAGCCCTGACTGGAAAATGATTCACTCGTACCTGATCGACAGCTGCGGCATCAAGGCCAACCAGTCGCGCCTGTATTTCTCGATTTTCAGTGCCGGCGGCGGTACCGGTTCGGGCATGGCCTCGGAATTCGGCCTCGCCCAGCAGCACTCGTACATGAACAAGACGTTCGACACCAAGCCGATGGATGAACACGACGGCAAGAGCGGTCACTCCTTCGTCTTCGAGCCGATCTTCACCAGCGGCATCTGCGTGCTGCCGAACATTTCCGATCACCGCAGTGAAATGTCCGAGGCGCTGCACATCAACGCCGGTCGCCTGCTGTGCAAATACCTGTCGGAAGAGTGGGACTTCTCCTACAACTTCGCCAACGAAGACAGCAGCGAAGCCAGCGTCATGGGCCGTATTCGCCCATGGAACGCCATGATGCTGATCTCCAACGACATCATGCGTTATGCCGAAGAAAGCGATGATGGCAACATCCAGAACATCGACGTCAACGCGATGGAAAAGCACGCCAACCAATACATCTCGCAGCAGATCTTCAACATTCTGACGGCGCAGGCGGTCACGACTGACTACGACCAGAACTATTTCCGTCGTGCCGGCATCGACATCGGTGAAACCATTCGTCTCGACGCCAACGACTTGTTCATGAGTCTGGCCGGCCCGGTGGCGATTGCCTACGCCGAGTCCGTGGTGCCGGAAACCCCGCCGCCGAGCAGCGACAAGTTCAAGGTGTTCGAAAAAGAACCGCAGCGTCTGAACATCGACGACTTGTTCTTCCGCTCTATCGACCTGCCGCACTTCAACAAAGTGACCCAGGCGATCGAAGGCATCAGCCTGTTGCCGATCGAGTCCAAGCGTTATCGCGCCTCGCTGGAGCAGTACAAGAATTCCGGTTACGACGCGGCCGCGTTGCACGACCTGCACTTCTTCAAGAACTGCTCGTCGGTGGTCTCGATAGTTTCGCTGCCCAAAGACTACAAGCTGTCCTACATGGACCTGAACCGGTTGAAGACCCACCTCAACAGCCTGTTCCCGAACACCACGCTCAAGCGTTATGCGCTGGTGATCGGTGCATCGGCCAACTTGTCGTTGACCACCCTGATCGCCAAGAGCCCGTGCCTGTCGGACGACTTCCTGACGCTGATCGTGGCCTTCATCAAGCGCTGCTTCGCGAAAAACCCGTACCGCTTCGACGACACGCTGGATAACTCGATCCTGGACTTCATCATCAATGAAGAATTCGACGAAGACCTGATCGACGACTTGCTCAATGAGTTCGAGAACCCGGCGAAGATCCTTGATACCAACTGGTACGCGATCAAACCGATGTACGAGAAGAAGTACCGCGAGCTGATCAACGACAAAGACAAGTTTGTCTCGATCAACGACATTCGTTTGTCGCGTGATTGCGTGAAGAAGGCGATCAAGTACCTGCGTGAGATCTACCGTCACCGGATTGGCAAGACCAAGGTTATTTCGCTGAATAACCATACTGGCAAGACGTTCTCGGTCTGACGCAATTCGGCGTCGCGGCCAATCGCGAGCAGGCTCGCTCCCACAGGGATCGCATTTCTTCTGAAGGAACGCGGTCAACTGTGGGAGCGAGCCTGCTCGCGATGGCGGCACAGGATTCAGCACAAATCCCAACATCCAGAAACAATTAAGCAGCCCAAAGGCTGCTCAATAAACTGTTCCCGTTACGTTTACGTCACCCTCGCCAAGACCCTTCTGTGGCCTTTCTCTACGGCAACGTGCCATCACGCTACTCACCTACACACTTTTAGTCGCCGACCCTGCGCACCAATAAAGTGCAGACAGTCAGCTCGTCGCCCTTTCCTGGATCAGAATCCAAGGTGAAACCACCACTGCCCACAGCTCGGGGTCGCGCTCAAAAAGATCCAGCGCCCGTGTTTCAGACAGCTTGGCGACCTTGTCGGCAGCCAGCCAGGCAGCCACTTTCTCGCCTTCATCCGTTGCCACGGCTTCGGCGGCGGCGATCAAATCCAGGCCAGCGTCGACCCACAATAGGGCACCCTTGGCGAAGAAGGGCTCCAACTCTTTCCACGTAATAGATGCGGTTTCACCAAGCAGCTTGGCATAGAGGGTGCTAGGTTCTTGATTCATGGGCGCTGTCCGGAAAAGAAATCGATGCGAATGATAACGTCGGTGGTCTGGCAGAAAAACCCGGATGCAATTGAGTCACCGAAAGAAAAGAGCAGGAAAGCCAGGGAATGCTGCTGAATCAAGCAATTAGCCAGCTAACATCCCGCCGCAATTCTGTCTTTTTCTTTCAATAAAGCGACACCCTCTGGATTTGCCCCCTGACGCCAGCTTCCCAGGCTAACAATTGGCGCTCTACACTGTACCGGTACAGTTGCCGGGGGCATTTTCCGGAGGATATCGAAGATATCTGACCCGGTTCTGCTGCTACGGCGCCAGGACTATAAAAACTACAACAGTAAGAGTGGAGCACTATGACTAAGGCTACTAAGCAGATTTCCAAACTGTTTGCCGCTATGGTTCTGGCCGGGGTTGCCAGCCATTCGTTCGCAGCTGACACCATCAAGATCGGCATCGCCGGCCCTAAAACCGGTCCTGTAGCCCAATACGGCGACATGCAGTTCAGTGGCGCCAAAATGGCCATCGAACAGATCAACGCCAAAGGCGGCGTAGACGGCAAGCAACTGGTCGCCGTTGAATACGATGACGCCTGTGATCCAAAACAAGCGGTAGCGGTCGCGAACAAAGTCGTCAACGACGGCGTCAAGTTCGTGGTCGGTCACCTGTGCTCCAGCTCCACTCAACCGGCTTCGGACATCTACGAAGACGAAGGCGTGATCATGATCACCCCGGCTGCCACCAGCCCGGACATCACCGCCCGTGGTTACAAAATGGTGTTCCGCACCATCGGTCTGGACAGCGCCCAGGGCCCTGCCGCCGGTAACTACATTGCCGATCACGTCAAACCGAAAATCGTTGCTGTCCTGCACGACAAACAGCAATACGGTGAAGGCATCGCCACCGCCGTTAAAACCACACTGGAAGGCAAAGGCGTCAAGGTTGCCGTGTTCGAAGGCATCAACGCCGGCGACAAGGATTTCTCTTCGATCATCCAGAAACTCAAACAAGCCAACGTCGACTTCGTTTACTACGGCGGCTACCACCCTGAGCTGGGTCTGATCCTGCGCCAGGCGGATGAAAAAGGCCTGAAAGCCAAGTTCATGGGTCCGGAAGGCGTGGGTAACGACTCGATTTCGCAGATCGCTCAGAAGGCCTCCGAAGGTCTGCTGGTGACCCTGCCGAAATCCTTCGACCAGGATCCGGCCAACATTGCCCTGGCTGACGCCTTCAAAGCCAAGAAAGAAGACCCGAGCGGTCCGTTCGTGTTCCCGGCCTACTCGGCGGTGACCGTGATCGCAGACGGTATCAAGGCTGCCAAGAGTGAAGACGCTGCCAAAGTGGCTGAAGCTATCCACGCCGGCACGTTCAAAACCCCGACTGGCGACCTGAGCTTCGACGCCAAGGGCGACCTGAAAGACTTCAAATTTGTGGTTTACGAGTGGCACTTCGGCAAACCGAAAACTGAAGCCAAGCCTCAGTAAGGCCTTGCCTGACTGACTGCCAATAAAGCCCACGGCGTGCCGTGGGCTTTGTTTTACAAATGTACTGGGCCGTGCTGGCGTGATCCGCCAGCCTCCCCACCTGAAAATCTCAAAACCGTCATCAGCGGTTCGCTGGCAAACCTCGCGTTCGAAGTGGATGCAGATCCACGGGGCTCGAGCGGGAAAATGACTCCACCAGTGAAATGCGTATCAGGTTTTTAGGAGCGCTGTAATGCCTGACATCTATCACTTCCTCCAACAGCTGGTTAATGGCCTGACCATTGGCAGCACGTATGCCCTGATCGCCATCGGCTATACGATGGTTTACGGCATCATTGGAATGATCAACTTCGCCCACGGCGAGGTGTACATGATCGGCTCCTACGTGGCGTTCATCGCCATCGCCGGGCTGGCCATGCTGGGACTCGACAGCGTTCCGCTGTTGATTACCGCTGCTTTCATCGCGACCATCGTCGTGACCAGTGCCTACGGTTACAGCATCGAACGCGTCGCCTACCGCCCCTTGCGCGGCAGCAACCGTCTGATCCCGCTGATTTCCGCCATCGGCATGTCGATCTTCCTGCAGAACACGGTTCTGCTGGCGCAAGACTCCAAGGACAAATCCATAGCCAACCTGATCCCCGGCAACTTCACCTTCGGGCCAGGTGGCGCACATGAAGTGCTGATTTCCTACATGCAAATCGTGGTGTTCGTGGTGACCCTGGTCGCCATGCTCGGCTTGACACTGTTCATCTCCCGCTCTCGCCTGGGTCGTGCCTGCCGCGCCTGTGCCGAAGACATCAAGATGGCCAACCTGCTGGGTATCAATACCAACAACATCATCGCCCTGACCTTCGTCATCGGTGCCGCACTGGCAGCCATCGCGGCCGTTTTGCTGAGCATGCAGTACGGTGTGATCAACCCGAACGCCGGGTTCCTCGTCGGACTCAAGGCGTTTACTGCTGCGGTACTGGGCGGTATCGGCAGTATCCCCGGGGCCATGCTCGGTGGGTTGGTGCTAGGGGTGGCGGAAGCCTTTGGTGCCGATATCTTCGGCGACCAGTACAAGGACGTCGTGGCTTTCGGCTTGTTGGTTCTGGTTCTGTTGTTCCGGCCGACCGGCATTCTGGGCCGTCCGGAGGTTGAAAAAGTATGACTAGGAATCTTAAACAGGCACTGTTCAGTGCCTTGCTGGTATGGGCCGTGGCCTACCCGGTACTGGGTCTGAAGCTGACCATTGTCGGCATCCACCTCGAAGTTCATGGCACCAGTAACGCCACACTGATCACCATCGCGTTGTGCTCGGTGCTGATGTTCTTGCGCGTGCTGTTCGACCACCAGATCAGTTCGGCCTGGCGTTCCTCGCCAAACATGCCGTTGATCCCGGCCAAGACCAGCAACTTCCTGACCCTGCCAAGCACTCAACGCTGGATCATCATTGCGTTGATCGCCGGCGCCCTGGTCTGGCCGTTCTTCGGTTCTCGCGGTGCGGTGGATATCGCCACGCTGGTGCTGATCTACGTGATGCTCGGCCTCGGCCTGAACATCGTGGTCGGCCTGGCCGGCCTGCTCGACCTGGGTTACGTCGGCTTCTATGCCGTCGGGGCGTACAGCTATGCATTGCTGTCGCACTATCTGGGTCTGGGGTTCTGGATCTGTCTGCCGATCGCCGGCCTGATGGCGGCCACTTTCGGCTTCCTGCTCGGCTTCCCGGTACTGCGTCTGCGCGGCGACTATCTGGCGATCGTGACTCTGGGCTTCGGTGAAATCATTCGTCTGTTCCTGCGTAACCTCACCGATATCACTGGCGGCCCGAACGGCATCAGCAACATCGAGAAGCCGACGTTCTTCGGCCTGACCTTCGAGCGCAAAGCGGCCGAAGGCATGCAGACGTTCCACGAGTACTTCGGCCTGGAATACAACTCGATCAACAAGGTGATTTTCCTGTACCTGGTTGCTCTGTTGCTGGCCCTCGGCGCGTTGTTCGTCATCAACCGTTTGCTGCGCATGCCGATCGGCCGTGCCTGGGAAGCGTTGCGTGAAGACGAAATCGCCTGCCGTGCGCTGGGTCTCAACCCAACGGTCATCAAGCTGTCGGCCTTCACCCTCGGCGCGGCATTCGCCGGTTTTGCCGGCAGCTTCTTCGCTGCCCGTCAGGGCCTGGTGACACCGGAGTCGTTCACCTTCATCGAGTCGGCGATCATTCTCGCCATCGTTGTATTGGGTGGCATGGGCTCGCAACTGGGCGTAATTCTGGCTGCCGTGGTGATGATCCTGCTGCCTGAAATGATGCGTGAATTCAGTGAGTACCGTATGTTGATGTTCGGCGCCTTGATGGTGCTGATGATGATCTGGCGTCCTCAAGGCCTGCTGCCCATGCAACGTCCTCACATGGAGCTGCGCAAATGAGCCGCGAGATCCTTAAAGTCGAAAATCTGAGCATGCGCTTCGGCGGCTTGCTGGCGGTCAACGGCGTAGCCCTGACCGTGAAAGAAAAACAGGTAGTTGCGTTGATCGGCCCTAACGGCGCCGGCAAAACCACGGTGTTCAACTGCCTGACCGGTTTCTACAAACCGAGTGGCGGCAGCATCCTGCTGGACGGCGAACCGATCGAAGGCCTGCCAGGCCACAAGATCGCCCTCAAAGGCGTGGTGCGCACCTTCCAGAACGTGCGGTTGTTCAAGGACATGACCGCGGTCGAGAACCTCTTGATCGCGCAGCACCGTCACCTGAACACCAACTTCCTGGCAGGCCTGTTCAAGACTCCAGGGTTCCGCAAGAGCGAGCGCGAGGCGATGGAATTCGCCGAGTTCTGGCTGGACAAGGTCAACCTCAAGGAGTTTGCCAACCGTCCGGCCGGCACCCTGGCCTACGGTCAGCAACGTCGCCTGGAAATCGCCCGCTGCATGATGACCCGCCCGCGGATCCTCATGCTCGACGAACCGGCCGCCGGCCTGAACCCGAAGGAAACCGAGGACCTCAAGGCGCTGATCAGCATGCTGCGTGAAGAGCACAACGTTACCGTGCTGCTGATCGAACACGACATGAAACTGGTCATGAGCATTTCCGACCACATCGTCGTGATCAATCAGGGCACGCCTCTGGCCGACGGCACGCCGGAACAGATCCGTGACAATCCTGAAGTGATCAAAGCCTACCTGGGGGAAGCGTAAATGCTGCAATTCGAAAACGTTTCCACCTTCTACGGCAAGATCCAGGCGCTGCACAGCGTCAACGTCGAAGTCCGCCAGGGCGAGATCGTGACCCTGATCGGCGCCAACGGTGCCGGCAAGTCGACCCTGCTGATGACGCTCTGCGGGTCACCGCAGGCGCACAGCGGCAGCATCCGCTACATGGGCGAAGAGCTCGTCGGCCTGGACTCGTCGCAGATCATGCGTAAAAGCATCGCGGTCGTGCCGGAAGGTCGTCGGGTGTTTGCCCGTCTGACTGTGGAAGAGAACCTGTCCATGGGCGGATTCTTTACCAACAAGGGCGATTATCAGGAGCAGATGGACAAGGTTCTCGGACTTTTCCCACGCCTGAAAGAACGCTTTGCCCAACGCGGCGGCACCATGTCGGGCGGCGAACAGCAAATGCTCGCCATCGGCCGTGCGCTGATGAGCAAACCCAAACTGCTGCTGCTCGACGAGCCATCGCTGGGCCTGGCACCGATCATCATCCAGCAGATCTTCGACATCATCGAACAGCTGCGCAAGGATGGCGTGACCGTGTTCCTGGTAGAGCAGAACGCCAACCAGGCGCTGAAAATTGCCGACCGTGCGTACGTTCTGGAGAACGGACGGGTGGTGATGCAAGGCACTGGGGAAGCGCTGCTGACTGATCCGAAAGTGCGTGAAGCGTATCTGGGTGGTTGAGTCTTTGCGGTAAACAAAAAACGGCCTTCGGGCCGTTTTTTTGTGGCTGGCGCAAACCCTCCTGACAATAAAGATCCCCTGTGGGAGCGAGCCTGCTCGCGATAGCGGTGTGTCAGTCAACAAAACTGTTGAATCTGAAACAGCTATCGCGAGCAGGGTCACTCCCACAAGGGATTTGGGGTGTTCGGGATAGCCGTTTTCTGCACATTTCAAAAAAGTTTCGCAGTCAGCTGTAACGCATCGCGATGACCTTTCTCTAGAGGGGTAAGCCAGCACAAACGCGGCTTACCAAAACTCAAACAACGGAGAAACATCATGACTGCTACCACCCGCACCCTGTCCGCCACCGCCCTCGTTCTGGCCCTTGGTTCTGCGCTGAGCATGGCCGCTGTCTCCACCGTCCAGGCCGCCGACAACAGCAACATGGAAAAATGTTTCGGCGTGGCCATGAAAGGTCATAACGATTGCGCAGCTGGCGCTGGCACCACGTGCGCAGGCACCGCGAAAACCGACCACCAGACCAACGCCTGGAAACTCGTTCCGAAAGGCACCTGCGCCACCACCGAAAGCAAGACTTCGCCGACCGGTTTCGGTCAGATGGAAGCTTTCAAAGCCAAAGCCTGATCAGCCTCCCAGCCTGAGTGTCGACCATGAACAATTCACCGTTCGGGCTCCCGCCCCGCGCCGGGCTGGGGCTCAAGACCGGGCACTTTCGTGAAGTGCTCGGTGCACAACCGGACATCGGTTTCTTCGAAGTCCACGCCGAAAACTACATGGTGGCCGGCGGCCCTTTTCATCACTATCTGGGGTTGATCCGCGAGCAGTATCCGCTGTCGCTGCATGGCGTTGGCCTGTCCATCGGTGCCGAAGGTCCGCTGGACCTTCAACACCTGCAACGCCTTGCCGAGCTGATCGAGCGCTATCAACCCCACTCCTTTTCCGAACACCTGGCCTGGTCCAGCCATGGCCCGGTGTTTCTCAATGACCTGCTGCCGCTGGCCTACGACAACGCAACGCTGAAACGCGTCTGCGAACACATCGATCAGGTGCAGACCACGCTCAAGCGCCCAATGCTGCTGGAGAATCCGGCGACGTATCTGGCGTTCAAGCACTCGACGATCGATGAGGCCGACTTCATCAGCGAAGTCATTCGCCGCACCGGTTGTGGGTTGTTACTGGACGTGAACAACGTCTACGTATCGAGCATCAATCATCAACGCGACCCTTTGGCCTACATCGACGCCCTGCCCCTTCACGCGGTCGGTGAGATTCATCTGGCCGGATTTGCCGAAGACACCGACAGCCTCGGTGACCGTCTGCTGATCGACGATCACGGCGCGCCTATCGATAACGCCGTGTGGGCGCTGTACGTACAAGTGCTGGAGCGCGTCGGTCCGATGGCGACGCTGATCGAACGCGACAACCAACTGCCGGCCTTTAGCGTGCTGCACGCCGAAGCGCGTCAGGCCGATGAGTTGTTGCTGTGCGCCGAGGTCCGGTCATGAGCAATCACGCCGATTTCGCCGCCGCCCTGTTCGATCCAGAGCGGCCCTGCCCCAACGGATTATTCAGTGCAAATGGCGCTGATCCGGCCAGCCGTTTTGCGGTGTATCGCAACAATGTGCAGAGCTCGCTGATCAACGCATTGGCGGACAGTTACCCCGTGGTCGTGCAATTGGTTGGCGAAGAGTTCTTCCGCGCCATGGGCGGGATCTATGTGCAAAGCACCCCGCCCCGGAGCCCGTTGATGAATCGCTACGGCCATGATTTCGCAGCCTTCATCGAAGGCTTTGCGCCCGCCGCCAGCGTGCATTATCTGGCCGATGTTGCCCGATTGGAACGCCAGCGAGTCGTGGCCTATCACGCCGCTGATGCGCAAGGCGTGGGCAACGAACAGTTCGCCGCGGAACTCGCCGATCCGCATGCCCTGAGCGAGCTCACCGTCGAACTTCATCCCTCCCTCAACCTGTTGAATTCAACCTACGCCGTGGTCGCGATCTGGGCTGCGCATCAACAGGACGCGACGCTGGCAGAAATTGATCTGAACCACGGACAGCACGCGCTGGTGCTGCGTCACGGTCTGGAGGTTGAGGTATTTGCCATTGATCAGGGTGCCAGCGCATTCATCCAGAACCTGCAAAACGGCCAGTCGCTAATGCAGGCGCTGGAAGCGGCCCCCGCCTTCGACCTTGGCCAAACCCTGGCGCTGCTGATCAGTCGCAACGCCATCACTCATTTACACAAAAACAAGGTATCGCCATGAACACCCGGACTGAATCACAGAACCCCATCGCCCGCGCTATCGCGTTGCTGGAGATGATCCCCCACAGCCTGATCGCCTTTATCGCGCGTTTCTCCATCGCCGCGGTGTTCTGGAAGTCCGGGCAAACCAAGGTCGAAGGCCTGGCCATCGACCTGTTCGACGGCTCCTTCCAGCTTGGCGTGCCACACCTGGCGGACTCGACCATCCCGCTGTTCCAGAGCGAGTACCACGTGCCGTTGCTGTCCCCGGAACTGGCGGCGCACCTGGCAGCCTTCGCCGAGCATTTCTTCCCGATGCTGATCCTGATCGGCTTCGCCACGCGGTTCTCGGCGCTGGCCTTGCTGGGCATGACCCTGACCATTCAACTGTTTGTGTACCCCGATGCTTATCCAACCCATGGCACTTGGGCTGCGGTGCTTCTGTACCTGATGGCCACAGGGCCGGGGAAATTGTCGATTGATCACCTGATCGCCCGACATTTCTCCCGCTAACGCAGCCCCATGTAGCAGCTGCCGAAGGCTGCGTTCGAACGCGAAGCGGTCGCAAAATCCGGAAATGCGGTTTACCTGACAGATCGCAGCGACTGATCTCACGTCTGCTGCGCAGCCGAACGCAGCCTTCGGCAGCTGCTACAAAGTCAGTGCGAAGTCAAAGGCGGGCCAACGCCTCGCCGCTGCGTTTGAACCAGTCGATCAGGTAGTCCGCCAACACTTGGGTGCGTTTCGGCAGTCCCCCCTGATACGGATGCACCAGGTACATCGGCATGCTCCGCGTCTGATAATCGCGCAGGAGCCAGCGCAATCGCCCGTCAGCCAGTTCCGCTTGCAGCAGGTAAGAAGGCAACCGCGCAATGCCGGCGCCGGCCAGTGCCGCTTTTTTCAGCAGGTTGTAGTGATTGCTGGCAAACGGCCCCGACACCCGCACCCGCAGCAACTCGTGCTGCTGGTGATAGAGCCATTCTTCGCGACCGCTGTAATGGCTGTTGAGCAGGCAGCGATGCTCGGCCAACGCCTGGGGCGTCTGCGGTTCGCCGTACTGTTCGAGATAGGCCGGGCTGGCGCAGGTCATTTCGTGCCAGGCAAGCAGCGGTCGGGCAACCAGGCGCTCGTCATTACTGACATCAGAGCGAACCGCCAGATCAAAACCGTCGCGGGACAAATCACGGTAGCTGTTGCTCAGGTCCAACTCGATCTGCACGTCTGGATACTTACGGGAAAACTCCAGCAACAAGCCATCGAAGAAGGTTTCCCCCAGCGATACCGGAACTGTCATACGCACCGGCCCGGCCATGTCGTCCTTCAGACGCGCCAATGCCTGACGCGTCTTCTCGACTTGTACCACCAGCGCCTGAGCTTGCGGCAACAGCGCCGCGCCTGCCGCCGTCAAACTCAAACGGCGGGTAGTGCGTTGCAGCAAAACCACGGAGAACCGGGTTTCCAGCAGGCTGATGCGCTTGGACAACTGCCCCTTGCTGCAACCCAATTGTTGCGCCGCCAAGGTGAAACTGCCCGCTTCGATCAACACCGCGAACGCCGCCAGATCATCCATCTCGCTCATGGATTGTTTCCATTTGAAAACCAAAGGTTGCCTATTAGCGCGCTTATCAACAGAAAAAACCACTCTAGACTGCAACCTCGTTCAACCACTTCGAGGAACAGTACGATGAAAATTCTTTTGATAGGCGCAGGCGGCACCATCGGTTCAGCGGTCGACAATGAACTGTCCCAGCGTCACGAAATCATCCGCATCGGCCGTAACAGCGGCGATTTCAACGTGGATATCAGCGACAGCGCCTCGATCCGCAAACTGTTCGAGCAAACCGGCAAGTTCGACGCTCTGGTCTGCGCGGCCGGCAACGTCACCTTCGCGCCGCTGAATGAAATGACCGAAGAGAGTTTTGCGCTGGGCCTGAAAGACAAGCTGATGGGCCAGGTCAACCTGCTGCTGATCGGCCGTGAATTCGCCAATGACGGCGCCTCGTTCACCTTCACCACTGGCGTGCTCAGCCACGACCCCATTCGCAGCGGCGCCTCGGCGGCAATGGTCAACGGCGCGCTGGACAGCTTCGTCCGTGCGGCGGCCATCGAACTGCCACGCGGGTTGCGGGTTAACTCGATCAGCCCGACTGTGCTGGTCGAAGCCATGGGCAGTTACGCGCCGTACTTCCGTGGCTACAAACCTGTTCCCGCAGCGGATGTGGCATTGGCCTACGCCAAAAGTGTGGAAGGCTTGCAAACAGGCCAGACCTTTCACGTGGGCTGAGTCCGCTACTCAAGCGATCTGATCACTCAATCAGGGTGGGCAGCAGATTTTTGGCGACGGTTTGAGACATCGCAACCCGGAACCGAGCCCCCAAAGCCGAATGTACGGTTGCGGTGGAAATGGGCAGGCCATTGATCATTAAGGTCAATGGCTGACCCAAAGACTCACGACTGATCTTTTGTACTCGCTCGGTCGCCTCAGGACTGAGCGTGACCTCCAACTGAACGAGGTCCGGGTTGGCCCCATAGTCGTCCTTCAAAAGCATCTCCATTCTGGTGAAGTCAGTGGCCGACGAGAAATCAATCTCGACCGCATAACCCGCCTGTGCCACCGCCATTGCCAGTATCAACACCCCGATTTTCCTGTGCATGACGCGCTGTTCCTATGCTCATAAGCGTTGAGATTCCTGTGTAATCTACCGACCTGGTTCACTACTGCGCTCAAAAACACCTCACAAAATATTGCGCAAAGGATCTGTCCACCTGACACCGACTTAAGCTGTTCTTGTTATCGACGCCCTGGCTGCGTAACGTGGCGGCACTTGTCTGGAGAGCCGAAGATGCGTGTTGCCCGTTCCGTAGTCCTTGTTGCCCTGCTTCCGTTGTTCGCTGCCTGTCAGTTGCTGGATGGCCCGCGTGAAAGCGCCTCCCACGTGGTCCAGACCCGCATGCAGGGGCAGTTGACGGCGGCGGACGGCAAGTTGCTGTTCCAGCCGTGCAATGAGCAGCGCAGCTATGTGGTCAATGACACCGGCGGCACCAGCGTCCTGCAAGAGGCTGCGTCCCTCGCCGATGCTCAGGGCAAGCTGTTCGCCGACGTGCGTGGGAATATCGTTGCCGATAGCCGCCTGGATCTGGAGCAGTTGTACCGCGTCGAACGCTCGGGCACCGCGTGCGATGATCCCAATTTCAAACTGCTGATCCTGCGCGCCGCCGGCCACTCGCCCGAGTGGAACGTCAAGGTCAGTGGCAAAGGCATGGTCATCGACCGCGCCGGTCAACCACCCCTGGCGGTGCCGTACGTTGAAGAACAGCTGGGCGATGGGCGTTTCAATCTCAGCACCGAAGCCAATAACCAGCACATCGAACTGTGGGTCGCGCCGCAACGTTGCGTCGACAGCACCACCGGCAGCGTCCAGCACATGAGCGCCGAGCTGCGCATCGATGGTCAGGTGCAACGCGGTTGCGGGTATTTCGGCGGCGCGCGTAACGACTGATCGTTTTTGCCTCACGGGACCGGCGTTTGGGGCTTATAATCGCTGCCTTCAAACGCCTTGGCGCAGTTGTGCGCCCCGCGAACCGGATCCTGTCATGTTACGAATCACCGAACTCAAGTTGCCGATCGACCATCCCGAAGAAGACCTGCGCCCTGCCATCGTGCAGCGCTTGGGCATCGCCAGTGATGACCTGCTCGATTTCACCTTGTTCAAGCGCAGCTACGATGCGCGCAAAAAATCCTCTGAACTGTGCTTCATCTACACCATCGACCTCACCGCCAAGGATGAGGCCGCGCTGCTGCACACGTTCGCCGATGACCGTAACGTCAACGTGGCGCCGGATGTCAGCTACAAAGTGGTCGGCCAGGCGCCGGCTGATCTTGAGCAACGTCCCGTCGTCGTGGGTTTCGGTCCATGCGGGATTTTCGCCGGGCTGCTGCTCGCGCAAATGGGCTTCAAGCCGATCATCCTCGAGCGCGGCACCGAAGTGCGCCAGCGCACTAAAGACACCTGGGGCCTGTGGCGTAAAAGCGTGCTCAACCCGGAATCCAATGTGCAATTTGGTGAAGGCGGCGCGGGAACGTTCTCCGACGGCAAGCTCTACAGCCAGATCAAGGACCCGAAATTCATCGGCCGCAAAGTCCTGCACGAGTTCGTCAAGGCCGGCGCACCGGAAGAAATCCTCTACGTCAGCAAACCGCACATCGGTACGTTCCGCCTGACCGGCGTGGTGGAAAACATGCGTGAGCAGATTCGCGCGCTGGGCGGCGATGTGCGCTTCCAGCAGCGGGTCACCGACGTGTTGATCGAGGACGGCCAACTGGTCGGCGTCGAGCTCAATGGCGGCGAACGGATTCATTCGAAACACGTGATTCTGGCCTTGGGCCACAGCGCCAGGGACACCTTCCGCATGCTTCACAGCCGTGGTGTGTTCATGGAAGCCAAGCCGTTCTCGGTGGGTTTCCGCATCGAGCACCCGCAGTCGCTGATCGACCGCGCGCGCCTCGGCAAATACGCCGGCCACCCGAAACTCGGGGCGGCCGACTATAAGCTGGTGCACCACGCCAAGAACGGCCGTTCGGTGTACAGCTTCTGCATGTGCCCGGGCGGCACCGTGGTGGCGGCGACGTCCGAGCCGGGCCGCGTGGTCACCAACGGCATGAGCCAGTACTCGCGTAACGAGCGCAATGCCAACTCCGGGATCGTCGTCGGGATCACCCCGGAAGTCGATTACCCGGGCGGCCCGCTGGCGGGTATCGAGTTGCAGGAACGCCTGGAATCCCACGCCTTTGTGCTGGGCGGCAGCAACTACGAAGCGCCGGCGCAACTGGTTGGCGATTTCATTGCGGGCAAGGCGTCCACCGAGTTGGGCAGCGTTGAACCGTCCTATAAGCCAGGCGTTGCCTTGGGTGATCTGGCGCTGGCTCTGCCCGCGTTTGCGATTGAAGCGATTCGTGAAGCATTGCCGGCATTCGAGAAGCAGATTCGCGGCTACTCGCTGCATGACGCGGTGTTGACCGGGATCGAGACGCGCACCTCGTCGCCGCTGCGGATTACCCGTAACGAGTCGATGCAGAGCCTGAACGTAAAGGGGTTGTTCCCGGCGGGTGAAGGCGCGGGTTATGCGGGCGGGATTCTGTCGGCGGGTGTGGACGGGATTCGGATTGCCGAAGCCGTGGCACGCGACATCCTCGGCCTGGAAGCCTGATCAGCACGACCTGACACACCACAAAACCCTGTGGGAGCGAGCTTGCTCGCGATAGAGGATTTACATTCAACAGAGGTGTTGACTGATCTACCGCTATCGCGAGCAAGCTCGCTCCCACATTGGATTTCGGTGTATCAGATGTTTGCGCGTAGAACGGTATTCGGCAACAGCTCACCACGCTCCACACTCGCCGCCACTACATCCATCATCCCACTCAACTCATACCCCTGGGCCTTGAGCCATTCCTGATCGTAATAGCTGGTCTCATAACGCTCGCCGCCATCGCACAGAATCGCCACGATCGACCCCGACTCGCCCGCCGCCGCCATCTGCCCCGCCGCCATCAAGGCGCCAATCAGGTTGGTCCCGCTCGATCCGCCGACACGACGTCCCAAATGCTGCGCCAGGTAATGCATGGCCGCCAGCGACAACGCGTCCGGCACCTTGACCATCGCATCGATCACCTTGGGCAGGAACGACGCCTCGACCCGTGGCCGCCCAATGCCTTCAATCCGCGAACCGTGATCCAGTCGCAAGCTGGCATCACCGGTCTTGTAGAAATCGAAGAACACCGAACGCTCGGCATCGGCGCACAGCACGCGGGTGCAATGCTGGCGATAACGCACGTATCGACCGAGGGTCGCGGTGGTGCCGCCGGTGCCGGGGCTGGAAATCAGCCAGCTCGGTTCCGGGTGCCGTTCGAACCGCATTTGCTGGAAGATCGACTCGGCGATGTTGTTGTTCGCCCGCCAATCAGTGGCACGTTCGGCGTAGGTGAACTGGTCGATGAAGTGACCGTCGTGCTCGCGGGCCAGGCGCTCGGACTCGGCGTATATCTGCGTCGGATCGTCCACCAGGTGACTCTTGCCGCCGTAAAAGGCGATCTGCGCGATCTTCTCTTTGGACGTGGTCGCCGGCATCACCGCAATGAACGGCAACCCCAGCAACCTGGCGAAGTACGCTTCGGAAATCGCCGTCGAACCGCTGGACGCTTCAATCACGGGCGCGCCGGGTTTGAGCCAGCCGTTACACAAGGCATAGAGGAACAACGAGCGCGCCAGTCGGTGCTTGAGGCTGCCGGTGGGATGGCTGGACTCATCCTTGAAATACAACTCGATACCCGGGAAACCCGGCAGCGGCAAGGGGATCAGGTGGGTGTCGGCGCTGCGCTGGAAGTCGGCTTCGATAATCCGAATGGCTTCGCGGGCCCACTGTCGGTTGTCGCTCATGGTGGTTTTCTCGTTGAATCGGACAAGAGTCGGCCTTGTCGCAGGGCTCAGCCAATAAGCTTAGGAAAAATCCCACGCCACGCACAGATACAGCTGAGGCCCAATACGTCTGGCAACTGCTAGGCTCAGGTCCGTGCCAGCCCTTCGCGTTGTAACGGCATATAACAAAAAAGAATATAACTTTTGTTTTAACAACTAACGGTACGGGTTAGGGTGTGCCACCTTTTTGATTATTCGATGGAGAGCGACCTTGCCTCTGCGTAGCACTTTCACGCGTTTCTTTCAGTTGGAAGCTGCCAGCGGTCTGTTATTGATCGCTGCGGCAGCCCTGGCTTTGATCATCAACAACTCCCCGTTGTCGTGGCTCTACAGCAGTTTTCTGGACACGCCGGTAGTGGCGCAGGTCGGTGCGCTGCAAATCGCCAAACCGGCGCTGCTGTGGATCAACGACGGCCTGATGGCCCTGTTCTTCCTGCTGATCGGCCTGGAAGTGAAGCGCGAAGTCCTCGACGGTCAACTGTCGAAACCTTCGCAGATCGTTCTGCCCGGCGCGGCAGCGATTGGTGGCATGGTGGTTCCGGCGCTGTTCTACTGGTTTCTCAATCGTGACGACCCGGCCGCCCTGAGTGGCTGGGCCATCCCGATGGCCACCGACATCGCCTTCGCCCTCGGTGTCCTCGCCCTGCTGGGCAAGCGCGTGCCGGTGTCGCTGAAACTGTTCCTGATGACCCTCGCGATCATCGACGACCTCGGCGCCATCATCGTCATTGCGATCTTCTATTCCGGCACGCTCTCGACCCTTTCCCTGGCATTGGCCGCAACTTGCATCGTCGCGCTGATCGCGATGAACCGGCTCGGCGTGGTCAAGCTCGGGCCGTACATGATCATCGGTTTGATCCTCTGGGTCTGCGTGCTCAAGAGCGGTGTCCACGCGACACTGGCCGGTGTGACACTGGCGTTCTGCATTCCATTGCGCACGAAAAACGCCGAACCGTCGCCGCTGCTGACCCTCGAACACGCCCTGCATCCCTGGGTGGCCTACGGCATCCTGCCGCTGTTCGCCTTCGCCAACGCTGGCCTGTCCCTGAGCGGCGTGACCATGGAAAGCTTCACCCACCACGTTCCGATGGGCATCGCCGTTGGCCTGCTGCTGGGCAAGACCCTCGGTGTGTTCGGCCTGACCTGGCTGGCCGTGAAAATCGGCATCGCCGCCCTGCCCCAAGGCGCCAACTGGGGCCAGGTATTGGGTGTGGCGGTCCTCTGCGGGATCGGCTTCACCATGAGCTTGTTTGTCGGCTCCCTGGCGTTTGAGCCGGGCGTCAGTGAATACGCAGGGATGGATCGGATGGGTATTTTGACCGGTTCGATTCTGGCGGCCTTGATCGGTTATGCGGTGACGGCGGCAGCGAGCCGCAAGCGCACCGCGCTGCAATCCTGAGTGATAGAGAACACTCTTAGCGACATTCAGGATTCGTCCTACAGCCACGTTTGACCTCGTTCGTTAACGTCGCACAGCCCCTTTTCGGGGGCTGTCGACGTACGAACGCAAGGAAGATCAGTGGCTGGCAACAAGGATATCCCCAGGGTTAAAAACCCACCGTCCGGCGACGGTCATCACGTCACTCACCGCTTCATGACGGCCACCGAGCTGGCCGAGCGGGACGCCCGACAAAACGCTTACGACGCCATGCTCGCGAGGCAAGACGCCTTCGAGCGCAGCCGTGAGATTGTCGCTAAAAAGGACGAATCCGTTCGTGCCGGATGCGTCTTCGCCAAGTCCTGCAAGCTGCCGGACGCCATCATCGATTACTCGAATCCTTCGGGCATGGTGCCCACCGACAGCCTCAAGGATTACGGGGAAGTCGCCTGGCTCGGCGCCCGTGAAGCAGACGATGCCGGGTTGCTGAATCTCGAAACCATCAGCGGCAGTACCCTCTCGCTTGGCATTGGCCGAATGGCGCTTCGCGCTCCGGCTCTTACTGCTCCAGCCGCCGCAATCGGCGTTGCCGGGGCCACCGCATTGGCCACGGTGGTCGCGCTGTTCTGGACGCCAAGCCTGGGCGACAGTGCGCTCTATACCGAAGAACAGTTGCGCGCCTTGAAACAGGCCAGGACCCGCGTTCGTCTACAGGTTGAACAACAGGCTGACGGTAGTCTCAAGGGGTATGGCTTCTACACCGGCAAGAACCGCGATTGGGAAATGGTTGATGTTGTGCAGTTCTCGTTGCGCGGCAGCCAGCAAGTGGCAGATCTGGGGGATGGGGTTGAACTGATCTGGACACCGGCTGTGGATGGTTCAGACATCCTTGGGATTCCAGCGTTGGAGGCTGCACCGCAAGCGCCGCATATTTGGGTGTATCCGCCTACGCCAGCGGCTGACGGGATTATTGTGAATCCGGTTTATCCGCCTGAGTACAAGGATTTCATTCTTGTGTTTCCGGTGGATTCGGGGGTAAAGCCGGTTTACATCGTTCTAAGTGTCCCGGGAGACCTGAAGTACCACCCTGCGCCAACAGCATTACCAGCTTTTCCAGATGTAAAACCTGCGCCGATGAAAACTTCCGTGCGGGGCGGCGGAAAAAAACGCAGACGCTGGAAGGATCCGTCAGGGAGAATTTATGAATGGGATTCACAACATGGCAAGGTTGAGTTGTATACGAAACAAGGAAAACATCTGGGAGAGTACAACCCGGAAACCGGAGAGCAGACAAAACCTGCCGATCCTGCAAGGAGAGTAGAAAAATGAAACATGTAATAGAGGTTTTCGACCGTCAGACTGAAGATCTGCTTCTTACGGTAGATATCCCTGCCAGTCGACGTAAAGCTTTGAGAGTTCTGATGAACTGGCAGCAACCGGACGACGAATTCGACGGTCACGACTTGTCACCAGAACAAGTAAAGGTATTGGAAGACTGGACAGGAAAATCCCTCATGGGTGCAAATAACATCGTACAACTGGTATGCACAGAATGACTCGGAGCTATCCAGCGGTACGCCATGCAGTTGAAGCTTTTGATAAAAAAACAGAATTTTTAGTGTTTGAGGTTCCCATACCAAGGGAGAATATTGAACAGCTGAGAATAATAATGAAGTGGAGCGAACCAGAAGACGAAATCTATGGTTACGATCTTGATAGTGCTCAGATTACACAGTTGGAAGCTTTGATCGGCATTACGTTCTACGACCAGAAGTACGATTTTCAAATCGGAAGTCATGCAAGCAAGTAAATTTTCTACTTGCATAAAAAACCCCAACCAGTCACCCGGTCGGGGTTCTCTTTTACCGCTCGTTCCCGCTTAGTGCGAAACGCGGCTTGTCCCATCAACAGTAGCAATCCGCACCCGCTCACCCACACGGAACACTTCATTCTCCTGAACCTGCTGCACATAGGCGCGCATGCTGCCGTCGTCTTCGCGAACGGTGATTTCGACGCCCTGTGTGCGGGTCAGGCCTTCTTCGGTGGCCGAACCGAGCAGGCCGCCAGCGACGGCGCCGATGACCGCCGCGACGATGCTGCCTTTACCGCCGCCAATGGCGCTACCGCCGACACCGCCGACCACTGCGCCCGCTGCGCCGCCGATCGGGGTCTTGGTGCCTTCGATTTTCACCGGACGCAGGGATTCGATGGTGCCCATGCGAACGGTCTGCACACGACGCGCTTCGTCACGGGAGTAGGAGTCACCGGTCAGGCTCGATTGGCAGCCGGTGAGCAACATCGCCATCGTGGAAAAGGAAGCAACCAGCAGAACAGACTTACGCATAGCATCAACTCCAAAGGACAGGTATTCATTAAACTCCGCAGCTTGACGCCTGTCACGGCATCGCTGGGATAAAAATGGTTTCATTCAGGCCCGGTACAGGCGCCTCGGACTCACCACACAGTAGCGGCAAACTGAAAAATCTGCGCCACTGACCCAAGGATTTTCATGGATTACTTCATCATTGTCGTCACCACTGTCGCCGGTTTGTACTTCCACTGGTGGCTGTACGTGCGGATCAAACGCTGGATGGACCGCGATCTGGCGTTGGCACTGGCGGGTAAAGACGAGCAGAAAAAAGCGTTCATGCTCGAGCAACTGGCAAGCGCTCAGGCGCAGAAGATCAAGCGCCGGGACCTGCCCCAGTGGCTTGAAGCCGCTGCGACGGGCTATCCCGATCGGTAGACTGCTTAAGGTGCCAGACGTTCAAGAATCCAGTCGGCGCCTTGCTGACGGTAGTTGAGGCGATCGTGCAGGCGGCTCGAACGGCCTTGCCAGAACTCGATGCGCTCGGGTAGCAAGCGGTAACCGCCCCAGTGTTCCGGGCAGTGAGGCTGAGTGTCGCTGAAACGTTGCTCGGTGTTTTTGAGCAGCGCTTCCAGTTCAGCGCGATCGGCAATCACGCGGCTCTGGGGCGAAGCCCAGGCACCGAGGCGACTGCCCAACGGGCGGACCTGAAAGTAGGCGTCGGACTCTTCAGCCGTGACCTTCACCACCCGTCCTTCAATGCGTACCTGACGCTCCAGGGTCGGCCAGAAAAACGTCATGGCGGCGAACGGGTTCGCCGCCAGATGCTGGCCTTTGGCGCTGTCGTAGTTGGTGAAGAAGGTGAAGCCCTCCTCGTCCAGGCCCTTGAGCAGCAGAATGCGGCAATGCGGCCGACCGTCCTGATCGACCGTGGCCAGGGTCATGGCATTGGCCTCCACCGGCGGTTGCTCGGTTTTCACCGCGTCGGCAAACCACTGATGGAACAGCCCGAACGGCTCGGCCGGGGCTTGCGCCTCGGTCAGGCCATCACGGGTGTAGTCGCGACGCATATCAGCCAGGCCCTGGGTCATGGCGCATTCCTTTTGGTTAACGAATTACTTTTTGTCCGCATCGGCGGCAACGACTTTCTTGTCAGCCGCTGCGGCTTTGGCTGGTGCCGTTTTTTTCGCAGGCGTTGCCGTTTTAGCCGGTGTTTTCTTGGCTGGAGCCTTGGCAGCTTTCTTGGCCGGGGCTTTTTTCGCAGCAGGCACAGCCGCTTTCTTCGCGGCTGGCGCAGGGGTAACTGGCTTGACCACTGGCTTGACGTCCTGCACAGCGACCATCTTCACTGGCGCCGGCGCCGGCATGTTGTACTTGCTCAGCAACGCGACCATGGTGTTTTGCGGAGTCACCAGCAATTCAACACGACGGTTCAAGGCACGACCTTCATTGCTGTCGTTGGCAGCACGCGGAGCTTCGCCCCCCATGCCGCGCAGCATCAGACGATCACGCTGCAAACCGCTGAGGCGGAAGATCGCGGCCACGGCTTGGGCACGCTCCTGGCTCAATTTTACGTTGGCCGGTGCGGCGCCCGAGGTATCGCTGTGGCCGAGCACCAGCACGGCAGTCTTTGGATCGACTTCAAGGATTTTCGCGACGCGAGTGAACGGGCCGAGGGTCACCGGCAGCAACATGGCCGGACGGTCCGGGTTGAACGAGCCTTCTACCGGAGCGATGACCACCAACACGTTTTCACGGCGCTCAAGCTTCAGGTTGCTGTCCTTGATCGCATCGCGCAGGCGCGGCTCGTAATCGTCGAGCCAGGCTTGAGTGACTTTAGGGTCCGGCATTGGCACGGCTTTGGCGGTAGGTTGTTCTTTGCCGCCGAACGGCCACCACCATTTGCCACCGGCATCGGCTTCAGCCTTGGCGACTTCGACAGGTTTGGCTTCAGGCTTGGCTTCAGGTTTTACTTCAGGCTTTTTGTCGACCGCTTCATCGGAACCGAATGGCCAGTACCAAGGACTGGAGCTCTCAGCCTTGGCCACTGGTGCGGCAACGGCAGGTTTCAAAGGGGCCGGAGTTGGGGTTGGAGCTGAAGCAGGGGCCGGCTCTTTCACCGCGACTTTGTCGGAGGAGCCGAACGGCCACCAGCTGCTGCCATCCGAATCACTTTGTGGGGTCTGTGCACAACCGGTGATTGCGACGCACAGGGCCAAGGCAAGGGTGGTTTTATTGAATGACATTGGATATCCACAAAAATGAAATCATAAAAAATCAGGCCGGCATGACCCGGATAAACAGACGCTTGGAAACCATAAAGGCCTTCGGGTTCCGGCCCTGGAGCCCGCGAGTGCGTTTTACAGACAAGTGGCCAGTACTCGCGCAAGCTTCTGCGCGCGTGGATCCATCAAGACGTACGGCCCCAGGGTATTTGTCACAAAACCGAAGGCCACATCGTGTTCCGGGTCAGCAAAGCCGATGGAGCCGCCAGCGCCCGGATGGCCGAATGCCCGTGGGCCGAGGCCGTAGGTCGCATTGGGAACATCTGGCTGATCGAGCATGCAACCCAGGCCAAAACGGGTCCGGGTCAATAAAGTCTTGTCTTCGCCAAGGCTGTGTTCGCGGGTCAGCTCCTCGAGCATTTCGCTTTCCAGCAGGCTGCCGTCGAGCAGGCCAGCGTAGAAACCAGCGAGGCTGCGGGCGTTACCGTGGCCATTGGCGGCCGGCTGTTGCATCCGGCGCCATTCGGGTTTGTTGGTGCTGGTCATGATGGACGGCGGGTTGGTGAAGGCCCGGGTGGTCATGGCAGTCGGTTCACGCATGGTCACTTGCAGCAAACGCTGGGCCGCGGCATCGCCAACGTTACCCTTGCCACGGGCAATGTGCGCCACGCGGTGGAACTCTTCGTCCGCCAGGCCAACGTGGAAATCCAGCCCCAAAGGCTTCGCGACCCGCGCCACAATCGATGCACCCGGCCCACGACCGTCGACACGACGCAGCAACTCGCCCATCAGCCAGCCATAGGTAATCGCCGCGTAACCGTGGCCTTCACCCGGTGTCCACCATGGTGTTTCGGCGGCCAGGGCATCGACCATGGTGTACCAGTCGTAAAGCGCTTCGGGCGCCAGCAACTCGCGCAGCGCCGGCAGGCCGGCCTGATGGCAGAGCAATTGACGCAAGGTGACGGATTCTTTGCCGGCGGCGGCAAATTCGGGCCAGTAGCGAGCAACGGGGGCATCCAGTTGCAGCTTGCCTTCGGCAACCAATTGCAGGGCCGTGACGGCGGTGAAGGTCTTGGTGCAGGAGAACAGATTGGCAATGGTGTCGCTGTGCCAGGCTTCAAGGCCATCCTTGTCGGCGGTACCGGCCCAGAGGTCGAGGACGGTTTCGCCACCGACCCGGATGCACAACGCCGCGCCACGTTCCTGAGGATCGTCGAACAGCGCCGCGAAAGCTTCGCGTACCGCTTCGAACTTAAGCTCGTAATGACCCTGAATCTGCACCCGCAACTCCCCGAATTCTATAAAGTGGCCCGCATTGTTCCAGCCCTTGGGGGATTTGGGAACAGGTGCGGGCTGGGCGGTGCATCCGCCCATAGAATTAATCAGAACCTTTGTGGCGAGGGAGCTTGCTCCCGCTGGGCCGGTCCGCGTTCGGGCGAAGCGGCCCCAAAATTGGGACTGCTGCGCAGTCCAGCGGGAGCAAGCTCCCTCGCCACAGGAATATCAGCGATTAATGGCCATTGGCGGAATGCCCGCCCGCATGGCCCGCACCCTGCCCCGCACCTTTGCCAGCGTCAGCTTTTCTGCCGCCCTCGCCTTCATGGCTGGCTTTATCCGCTTCAGCCTTGGCCTTCTCGGCCTCTTTACCCAACTGATCGACGGTCGCCAGATTGCTCTTGCGCACGCTATCAACGAAGCCCTGAAATGGCAGATCGGTAATGCCCACCAGGCCAAAGTGCCCGTTCTCGCCATCCAGCAGGCGGCCGGTCACGGGTTGATCGAGGTACTGGAACCAGTGCACCCCGACAATCGACGGCTCGCTCAGCGCTTGCTTGAGGAAGTTGGCGTACGCCGGCCCACGGTCTTCTTCCTTGGCCAATTGCGTCACGCCTCCCCAGAACGGGCCGCGATCCGCAGAGCCGAAATTGAACTCGGTAATCAGCACCGGTTTGTCCAGGCTGCGCAACTTGGCGAAGTCATAACCGTCCTGCGGTTGCAGGGTGTACATGTTGAAGCTCACCACGTCGCAATACTGCGCGCAGGAATCCACGGCTTCCGGGGTGCTGATGGCGAAGCGACCGCCCAGCAACAGCTGATTCGGCGCGTGCCACTTCAGCGAATCGGAAAGGGTCTTGAAGTAGGTATCGGCAAAGACCTTCTGGAAGTATTTGAAGTCGGCTTCGATTTCCGGGTGTTCGGCGCTTGGCAGCGGCGGCACGAAGCCCGGGTCTTCCATCAATTCCCAGGCAGGCAAGTCGATGCCCCAGGCCTTGGAAAGGCCGGCCTGGTTGCGGTACTTGTCGCGTAATTGTTTGAGGAACGCACGTTTGGCCGGCACGTCGGTGGTCATTTTCAAGGTGCCGTAGGCCAACGCGTAACGGGCTTTCGGATCGTCGCCGGGGCCGGCCCAGGCCAGTTCGTTGTCGGCGAAGTAGCCGATCAGCCATGGATCGTCGCGATGGTCCCGGGCGGCGATGGCCACGGCGCGTTCGGTGGCCATGGCGAAACGCGGGTCAAACGGGTCGGGCATACCGCCCCACCAATCAGTGCCGGTACTGATGCTGGCGTAATCGCCGACGATCGACAGCGGCAAGGTGTACGGCACACGGTCAGCATTGGCCAGCGCCGGGGCGCTCCAGTTGCCGACGGTGTTGAAACCCCAGGCTTGCAGGCGATCCAGGGTTTGGCTAGCCCAGCGTTTTTCATCGACCACCGCTTTGCAGGGTTCGGCGGGGGCTTGCTCAACGGCTTTCGCCACGGTGGCTTCGACCGCGCCGGTCTTGGCGGCTTCGGCGACGCCGGATTCGGCAGTCGTCGGCGCGACAGGTTGCTCGGCAGCCTTATCGGCCGTGGCCTCAACCGCGTCAGCCTTGGCCGCTTCGGCGACACCCGCCTTGGTGTCGCTGCCCAACGCGCAAGGTTCGCCATACAGGCGCTGCAAGTTAGCGCCATAGAAGTCGTACCAGCGACCGGCATTGTAGCCACGGCCCTGATCGGCGCCGTTGCCGCCACGGTTGTCGCCTTCGCCATAATGACTGGCCAACGATTCGTCCGGTTTTGGCAGGGATTCAAACATCCACTCGCGACCAGCGATGTAAGTCTGGTTGACGTCCGGGGTCACGGTGTTGACCCCGAGCGAATAGAACGGATGCCCTTCCGGGGTCACCAGGTACCAGCGACCGTCACGCTTTTCAGTGCGGAAAAAGCCGCTGGCCTTGAACGCAGGCCCCTTGTTCCAGCCACCGAACTTGTCCAGGGACAATTTCTGGCGCTCGGCGAGCCAAGTGTTGGTTTGTTGTTGCTCCTTGGCGGCGGCGCTTTTCAGTTGCTCATCGCTACCCACCTTCTCCGGCCATTTGGCCCGGGTCGATTGACCGTAGGCGTCCACCAGGCCGCCATAGGCGGCCTTGGTCACCGCTTCACCGTCCTGCACGCCGAAGCGCTCAAGCAAGATGCTTTGGGCAACTTTCGGTTGATCCATCGACAACGTGACCGACACCACCTGGCTGCGATCCAGCTCACCGGCGCTGCTAGCCAGCAAAACGCGTTGGCCGTCAAACGTCATCGGCATCGGCGGCCCGGCCTTCATGCCCTGGCTCAGCGGCGAACTCGGTTGCAGCGGCACCAGCAAGGTCTGCGCCGGTCCGGCTGGCAAATCGACACGACTGATCAGCGTCTTGCCGTCATTGCTCTGGATTTTCACGTAAAGGGTCACGGCCCAGTCCATCGCGCTCTGGATCCGCAAGCTCATGACGCCTGACTGCGACCAGTCCCAGGCACCGGTTTGCGGGGTCAGACGCAAGGTCGGTTGCGCCACCGGGTTGAACGTCACCCGACGCAGCACTTCGCCTTCGGCCGTTTGCTCCGCATTGGATTGTGGCAGGCTGGCATCCTGAGTCGCCACTTTGACCACATCGGCGGGGCGCACAAAGTTGAACAGCGTCTGTTGGCCGGCAGGGGCTGCCAGTAACGGGGCTGCGAACATCAACGCGAAAACGGCAGGCAACGAACGGCGAATCATAGGAACGTAGTTCTCCCTAACGACCCTCATGGGCCAATGGAAAAGCGGTGGCTGAAAGATAGACAACGCGGCGGGCTAAAAAGCCCACCGGTGTTTCAGGAAATTTCGCGACGGAATGGCGGCAATGCGTTAAGGATCGCTTTGCCGTAACGCTGGGTGACCAGACGCCGATCCAGCAGGGTGATGGTGCCGCGGTCTTCTTCGGTACGCAGCAAGCGACCGCAGGCCTGGACCAGTTTCAGCGAGGCATCCGGCACGGAGATTTCCATGAACGGATTGCCGCCACGGGCTTCGATCCACTCGGCAAGCGCCGCTTCGACCGGATCGTCAGGCACCGAGAACGGAATCTTCGCGATCACCACGTGCTCGCAATACGCACCGGGCAAGTCGACCCCTTCGGCAAAACTCGCCAGACCGAAGAGCACGCTGGAGTCCCCGCCATCGACACGTGCCTTGTGCTTGTTCAGGGTTTCCTGTTTCGACAGGTTGCCTTGAATGAACACTTGCTTGCGCCAGTCGCGGTCCAGGCCGTCGAACACGTCCTGCATCTGCTTGCGCGAGGAGAACAGCACCAGGGTGCCGCGCGAGCCTTCCACCAGTTGCGGCAGATCACGGATGATCGCCGCGGTGTGCGCGGGCGCATCACGCGGGTCGGCTTTCAGGTCCGGCACCCGCAGCACGCCCGCATCGGCGTGATGGAACGGGCTCGGGACCACAGCGGTCACGGCTTTTTTCGGCAGGCCGGCGCGCATGCGGAAACGGTCGAACGTGCCAAGTGCGGTCAGGGTCGCCGAGGTCACCAACGCGCCGTAAGCCACGTTCCACAGATTGCGACGGAGCATTTCCGCCGCCAGGATCGGGCTGGCATTGACCTCGATGTCGAACAGCGAGCCGCTTTCGGCCAGGGTCAGCCAACGGGCCATGGGCGGGTTGTCTTCCGGGTCTTCAGCGGTGAACGCGACCCACAATTCCCAGTTGCCCGAAGAACGCGACAACAGGCTGCCGAACAGCGGATACCACTCTTCGGCCTGGTTGCTGGCGATGCCGATGTTGACCTCGCCGTCCATGCCTTCCTTGAGCAGTTCGGTGAGCCGGGTGAACAGGTCGGTCAGACGGGCAAAGCCCTTCTTCAACTCGACGCCCATTTCACGCATGTGCTCGGGAATCACCCCGCCGACAAAACGGTGGCGCGGACGCTCGCGGCCTTCGACGTCTTCGCCGGGTTTGAAATCGGCAACCTGCTCGCACGCAGTAAACATGAATTGCTGCTGGGTCTTGATCTCGCGGGCCAGCTCCGGCACCTGCTCAATCAACTTGCCCAGATCGCCCGGCAACGGGTGCTGGGCGAGCAGTTTGGTGAGGTTCTTGGCGGTGGTTTCCAGCCAGTCGGCGGTGGAACGCAGGCGCGTGTAGTGGGCGAAATGGCCGATGGCCTTGTCCGGCAGGTGGTGACCTTCGTCGAACACGTAGATGGTGTCGCGCGGGTCCGGCAACACGGCGCCGCCGCCCAGGGCCAGATCGGCCAGGACCATGTCGTGGTTGGTGACGATCACGTCAACCTTGCCCATGCCTTCGCGGGCCTTGTAGAAGGCGCACTGGCCGAAGTTCGGGCAATGACGGTTGGTGCACTGGCTGTGATCGGTGGTCAGGCGCGCCCAGTCGGCGTCTTCCAGGGCGGTGGACCAACTGTCGCGGTCGCCGTCCCATTTATTGCCGGCGAGCTTCTCGATCATGCTGGTGAACAGCTTTTGACTGGCCTCATCGACCTCGATCTTGAAACCTTCTTCTTCGAACAGCTGCGCCGTGGCGGTTTGCGCGTGACCTTCCTGCAGCAACATGTCGAGCTTGGACAGGCACATGTAGCGCCCGCGGCCCTTGGCCAGAGCGAAGCTGAAATTCAGCCCGCTGTTGCGCATCAGGTCGGGCAAATCCTTGTAGACGATCTGCTCTTGCAGGGCCACGGTGGCCGTGGCGATCACCAGGCGTTTGCCGGCCGCCTTGGCGGTGGGGATCGCCGCCAGGCTGTAGGCCACGGTTTTGCCGGTACCGGTGCCGGCTTCCACCGCGACAATCGCGGGGTCGCCACTGCGCCGGCCTTCGTCGTCGGTGTCGATGTCACCGAGGACTTTGGCGATTTCGGCGATCATCAGGCGCTGGCCGTAGCGCGGCTTGAGGCTCTTGGCTTCAAGAAAACGCGAGTAGGCGCCCTGGATCGTGGTTTTGAGTTCGGTGCTGATCATGGATTGTCGGGCGCAAAAAACGCTGGATAAATTTTCAGTGGTTCGGATCGGCCGCTATCATACCCCGCTAATTAATCCCGCGCAGAACGGAGTACCTCAATGACACCTTTTGGCATCGTTTACACCCTGCATGTCCTGTCCGCCCTGGTGTGGGTCGGCGGCATGTTTTTCGCCTGGATGGTCTTGCGACCCGCGGCGATGAAGGCTTTGGAAGGTCCCGCTCGGCTGAAGCTGTGGGTGGAAGTGTTTCAAGGTTTTTTCCGCTGGGTCTGGGTGGCGGTGGTGCTGTTGCCGATCAGCGGGGTAGGCATGATTCATCTGCAATACGCCGGGTTTGAGGCCGCGCCACGGTATGTGCAGGTGATGATGGGGTTGTACGTGGTGATGACCGCGCTGTTTATCCGGATTCAGGCGTTACTGCTGCCGGAGTTGCGCACGGCGGTGGCGGCGCAGGATTGGCCGACCGGGGCCGCGACGCTCGGGAAGATTCGCAAATTGGTGGGGATCAATCTGATTGTCGGGTTGGTGCTGGTGGCGATTGCTTCGGCCAGGCCGATCTTCTAAAGCCCCGCAGACTTTGTGGTGAGGTGGTTCTGTGGCTAGGGGACTCTGTGGCGAGGGAGCTTGCTCCCGCTCGGCTGCGAAGCAGCCGTAAAACCAGGCACCGCGCACTTTAGAGTGTGTCGGGAAGCTGGTCTTGGGGCCGCTTCGCGACCCAGCGGGAGCAAGCTCCCTCGCCACAAGGATCCTCGGCGTTCTTAGAGGCGCTGTACGGTCACCGAACCCGCAGCACCGGCAGGCCCGGGCTGGCCATCAACACCAGGGCGGCCACTTTTGCCGCCATCAGCTTCGTACACCAGACAGCCCTTGGCCTTGCCGCCGGCACCCGGTTTACCGCCAGGCCCCGCAACGCCACCGGCACCGCCCGCCACCTGAACCTTGATCTGTTCCACCGGATAATCACGTGGCACTTCCAGCCTGACCAGCGCACCGGGCGCACCCGGCTGGCCATCACTGCCATTGCTGCCATCGGCACCGCGACCCGCCTGGCCCCAGGTGCAACCCGGTGCCTGGCCGTTGGCCCCGTCGAGCCCCACAAAACCTGGCGCGCCCGCGCCACCGCGAGCGTCTACCGACAACTGCGGCGCATTCAGTGCCTTGATCTGTAAATTCAGGTTGCGCCCCGAGCGAGCAGCCTTGAGGTAAGTCCCCGGCGCCCCGCGAGCCGTGATCTGGCTGCCTTCGGACAACTCGGCACGGCTGACTTTCAATTCCAGAGCCTGTTCACTCGGCACGATGGCAATCCGCGCCTCACGACCCAGGTGCAATTCGCCGACGGTCACTTCGGTCACGTTCGAAGGAATCAACAAGGTGCCGTAATCGGCGACTTCCAGGCGTTCAAGTTGCAAGGTGCTGGCGGTGTTGGGCAGGCGCATCAACGAATTGGTTTCGACACTGACAACCTGAGCGCAGGCCAATGGGCTGATGAGTGCGGCGAGCAGACAGAGTTTACGCATGGGAAGCCTTCGATGCGGTCGGAGCCGGGAGGGTTTGCAGGTGGAATACGCCGAAAAACAGGATCTTCAAGCGATCACGCCAAGGGTGGGCGCGACCCCTGAGGCTGCGGAAACAGAACACAGCCTCAAGCAGATGAAGGGACGCCAACACGACACCGGCCAGATCGACCAACTGGTGCAGCGGATTGACAAACGGCATCAGCAAATTGACCAGCACCACCAGCCAGAACAGCAGGGTCAACAACTTCCCCAGCCCCCAGATCACCTTCATACGCCCCCCGTTGATAATTATTCTTTGGGCGCACAGTAACGGCTTCCGCGAGGGATAAGCCAGAGGGCAACAGAAAATTCTTCATGAAGGCCGCCGAATGGCCGTCGGATCGATCGAAATATCGTCCGACGGCTCTAGTTCGGGGTTTAGCGATTAACGTGCAACTCCACCCGACGGTTTTTCGCGCGTCCTTCATCCGTATCGTTGTCGGCCACCGGCTGGCTTTCGCCTTTGCCTTCACTGGTGAGTTTGTTCGGCGCCAGGCCTTGGCTCAACAGATAGGCCGCCACGCTGCTGGCGCGTCGTTCCGAGAGTGCCTGGTTGTATTCATCCGAACCCACGCTGTCGGTATGGCCGATTACCTTGATGCTCACCACATCGGCGTTTTGCAGTTTGTCCATCAGCGAATCCAGCTGACTCTGCGCGGAGGCGCTCAGGTCAGACTTGTTGAAGCCAAACAGCACGTCGCTGGGCAGGGTGATGACTTCGGGTTGCACAACTTCGACAGGTTTCACGCTGGCCGGATACTGCGGCAGCGGACAACCATGATGTTCGACAGGGGTATTGGCCGGGGTATCAGGGCAACGATCACGTCGATCGAAGACACCATCGTCGTCCTCATCGCCATCCTGGGCGTAACAGATCAAGCCACCGGTCAAGATACCGAGCGCCGCTCCACCGCCTGCCCAGCCGGCACTTTCAATCGCGCCCAGACCTCCGCCGACCAGTCCGCCGATGACGCTGCAGATCGGCCAGGTACGTTGATTGAGGGGGGCAGTGCCATCGCTGTGGGTTGCGCAGCCGGTCAACAGACTGCCTATTAGCAGAACCGGCAAGACGGTCCGTGTGAGAACGCTCATATGGAAAGCTCCTGTGTCACCGGCCCATACCGGTTACACAGGAGTAAAGACCCGCATCCGCGACTGCACAAGCCGCGGAGCGGATGGGGCCTAGCGGTTGATTTTGATTTCAGTACGACGGTTCTGCGCGCGACCGTCAGCGGTTTTGTTATCGGCAACCGGCTGACTTTCACCGGCACCGGCCACAGACACGAAGCTGCTGCGTGGTACGCCTTGCTCGATGAGGTATTCAACCACCGAGTGAGCACGCTTATCCGACAGTTTCTGGTTGTAGGCATCACTGCCCACGCTGTCGGTGTGACCGGTCACGGTCAACTGGGCAGTACTGGCTTCCTGTTTCAGGCGAGTGGCAATTGTGTTGAGTACATCTTTGTCGGAAGGCGTGAGCGTGGCTTTATCGAACTGGAAGTGAACATCGCGGATGACGATGACTTCTTCCTTGACCACCACGACTTCTTCGACCACTGGCGCAGGCACCGGTGGAGGGCAACCGTCGGCATCGACCTTCACGCCTCTAGGCGTACCCGGGCACTTGTCGCGACTGTCCGGCACACCATCGCCGTCTTCGTCTCCATCACCGTGAACCCAGCAATAGGCCGCTGCCGTGCCGCCGACCAGCAGCGCGCCATACCCCGCCCATGCCGAACTCTCGGTCGCGCCGAGACCCGCACCGATGACACCGCCGACCGCCGCACAGGTCGGCCAGTCGGTTTTCTGCAAACCTGCGCAACCAGTCAACACACTGGTTAGCAGAACCAAAGGTAATGCTGTCCGAACTATGCTCATCTAGTTTTCTCCTGAGGGATCGGCTTAGAACCGATTCAGGGAGTAAAGACCGGAGTTTTAATCTCCGCCAGCAATAGGCTAACGCTGTTTTGCCCCGTGTTCACGGTAGTTCGCCGATTTTGCGGGAAACCGCTCTAGGCCCGGACGTTCGGGCAGGCTAGTCTTGGTGCTCTGATTGAGGATCTCTGATGATTGCAGGTATTTCTTCGCGCACGCCGCAGCAGGCGTTGGCCGCTTTGCTTGATCGATATGCCCCTGCGCGTCTGTTATTGATCGGCGCCAGCGAGTTTCCCGCGCTTGAGGCGTTCAAGCTCGCGCACCCCGACAGCTGCATAGCCCATGCAGCACCTGGCGTGTTGCCTGCCGAGCTGGCGGCGCGTCGGTTTGACCTGGCGCTGGTGGTCGATTGCCTTGAACACCTGCCAAAACGCGACGGTCTGAATCTGTTAGGCGGGATTCGTAACCTTAACGCCAGTCGCATTGCGGTGCTGGCAGACTTGCCGGCCAGCGGCTGGCAGGAGACGGATTTCTTCTCTCTGGCCTTGCAAGCCAGTGAACGCTTCCAGCGAGATGATCAAGTGCTGACGCTGTTCACCTACGATCTGCTTGACTATAAACAGGTGCCCGACTGGCTCAACTCGCGGTTCTGGGCCAATCCGGAAAACTTCGGGAAATATTGGTGGTAATGCAATGAGTACATCCATTTGCCCTTGCGGCAGCGGCACCCTGCTCGATGCCTGCTGCGGCCATTACCATGCAGGACATCCCGCGCCGTGTGCCGAAGCCTTGATGCGCTCGCGCTACAGCGCCTATGTGCTGGGGTTGATCGACTATCTGGTGAGCACCACCCTGCCCGCACAACAGCCCGGCCTGGATCGTCAGTCCATCAGCGACTGGAGTGCGCAAAGCACCTGGCTGGGTCTTGAGGTGGAAAGCTCCGAGGTGTTCGGCGGTCAGCCGGAACACGCGTTCGTCACGTTCACCGCGCGCTGGCATGACGGTGGCGGTGAACACAGCCACCGCGAGCGCTCCTCGTTTGTGCAGAACGCCGGGCACTGGTACTTCATCGACCCCACCGTGCAACTCAAGGCCGGACGCAACGATGCCTGCCCGTGCGCCAGCGGGCAGAAGTTCAAGAAGTGTTGTTACAATTACCTACCATAGAGTTTTAGGTAGGCGGCGTCATGGGGAAGGTCTTCAGCTACATCAGATTCAGTAGTGCAAAACAGTCAGCAGGCGACAGCTACGCAAGGCAAGTGAAAGCCGCCAAGGCGTTCTGCGACGAAAACGACTTAGAGCTGGCTGACCCTCGTGAGTACCTTTTCTTCGATGCAGGCCGCTCAGCATTCAAGGGCAAACACCTCGACGACACTGGCGAGCTGGCGCGATTCCTGAGCTTCGTTGAAGACGGGACAATCCCACCGGGCAGCTATCTGGTAGTCGAATCTCTCGACAGGCTGAGCCGTGAAAAGGTGAGAGACGCCCTTCCGCGTTTCCTTGATCTTCTGGCTAAAGGTATCAACGTCTACACCAGTGTGGACAAACGCCTGTACACCAAGGATTACAACGAACTCGACCTAATCATCTCGATTATCTCGATGTCCCGTGCGCATGAGGAATCGGCCACAAAGGGTGGCCGGGTATCTTCAGCGTGGCGTAATAAACAGAAGGAAGCGCGTGATACTGGCAAGCCTCTAGGGAAGCTCCGTCCGCTCTGGCTGGACGTGACACCCGATGGATACGTGCTGAATCCTGCCAACGTTGCCGTTGTACGCCGCATCTTTGAATTATCCACCAAGGGATACGGCTCCCGCATCATTGCAGCGACATTGAATCAGGAAGGTATCCCCGCTTTCAGTGCTGGCAGGAAGAACTTCAGCGGTCTATGGGGTTTCAGCACCGTGCGTCATATTCTCGGTAGTCGCGCAGTGTTGGGAGAGTATCAGCCTCACATTTTCATAGACGGCAAAAGAACTCCAGACGGTGAGCCCGTCAAAGGTTACTTCCCTGCTGTGGTGACTGAGGACGAATACTACCTGGCCCATGCCTCCAGATCGTCCCGCAAAACTCACACCATCACCAAGACCACCACCAACTTCAACCTGCTGGCTGGAATTCTGAACTGCTACAAATGCGGGGCACTCATGCACCTTCAAGGGCAGCGTGGTCGGAAATACTTCAAGTGTTCCAAGTCGATGAAGGGGATGTGTGACGCCGGTATCATCAGCGCCCCTCGCACTGAAGCAGTCTTCAAAGAGATTTTAGCCAAGGTCGATAGCCTGTCATTGGTGCAAGACAGTTCAGGCAGTTTGCAGAAATCTCTTCAGATTCTTGAAGGTCGGATCGCAGAGCAGAAACAGCTTCAAGACAAGACAGAAGCATTTCACGCCGAGTACCCATCCCGTATAACTGCCAAACAACTCCATGAACTGGAATCCAGCATTGGAACGCTTGAGGCTGAACGCACAACCCTGACTGAGCAACTGGCAGCGGACAAGGTAATGAACAAAGAGAACTTCTTTGAAAAGCTTGACCTCGTTTCGTTTGAAGGTCGTGTCGCTGCAAACAACCTTATCAAAAGGCTGGGTCTTCACATCTTTGTGAACAAGCACGGCAGGACGGATGAGACGTATTTGGTGAGTAAGGGCAACGCCATTCCCACCCCATTCAGTGACGCAGGCGAAAGCCTGCTGTTCTACCTGATGCACAAGCGCGGCAACATCCGTTTTGAAGCAATGGATGACGAATACTTTGACCTTCAAGTGATACAAGGCGAGATGAATGAGATAGAAGCTATTTTTGCCAAAACTGAATCTTGGGACCAGCTACCACCAGAGCTTCTGGCAATGTGGAAAGCGCGTCATGGTGTGGCCGAGTGATATACAACCTCAGCATACCTACATCCAACTCCCAACACCCCTAACAGCCCCGCCCTATTGGACTAACGCAGTACAATTGGTAAAAAGAAGTTGACTACAAAGTGCATATATGCGTTGACAAACAGGCATTGTCATGAGATAATAATATAAGGATAAGAGATTAACTAAATGATCTTTCCACCAACTTCCCCGAGCAACGCATATCCTTCCTTATATGCAACCTCCCTTCTGACCGGCCAGATGCTCAAAGCCGGATACATCTTTTGTTTCCGTGTGGTGTTTTCGATTCACCATATGGTTCCTCTCGCAAGGCTTCATGGCCTGTTTCAGTACCCCGCTTGCTGGCGACCACCGGAACAAATTCAGCTTTACTTGTCATCTTGGGTGGTGACTCTAAGGCCAGAGCCTAAAAATTCTGGCCTTTTTTCTGTTCGCCACTCCTTAGCGTAAAACAAATATCACAACCAACTTCTAACACTTCCAGCCAAGGAGAATTTATGGCCGTAGAAAGACTGTGCCCACAATGCGGCAAAGTGCACAAAGTTAAACGTATCACAAAAATTTACTGTTCAACTCTTTGCAGGGTAAGTGCAGCCAACACCAAGAAGCGTCAATTGCTGATGCTAACAGACCAACAACAAGCAGAAACCAACAACACAATTTAATACGGAGAACCAAAATGACAACATTCAACCAAGCGACACTAGAACAACTGAAAGAACAAGCCATTGCCAAGTACAAAAACACAGAACACGGAACACGGATATGATGCTTTTGCAGCGACTTGCCCGAAAACCCTCCGTGCAATCGGTAAGATGGTTGTAGGTAGTTTCGTAGCAGTCTCAGTCGTGTACCAAACAGAGATTATCAAGACCTATATTGAATATACCTCCAAAGGCTACACATACCATCCAGTTGGAACTGTCCCGCTCAGCAATGCTGGCAGTGTTCAAATCTACTTCTACAAACCTGAAAAACCAGTAGCTTTTGGGGAGGCTGGTGAGGCTCGCATTCAAGGTGTGCAATATCAGAGCGACGATATTCTAAAGATCGTAACTGAAGTAGAGCAAACCTATCGTGCTGAGTGCAAAGCAGCAGATGCAGCCGCTGTGTTAGCTGAGCAACAACGTATGCAGGAGGAAATCGAAGCTCAAGTTGATGCTGAGATTGCAGCAGAATACCAATCTCGTGTTGATGCGGCTAAAGCTGATCGACTAGCACGAATTGCAGCAGCAGCCAAACCAGCTCCCAAAAAAGCCCGTGCGTAGGCGGGCCACTGCCTGCATTACAGATGATCATTAGCGATCTCCAAGTTGGCAGTGGTGATCAAGGGCCAGTAGACTCAGGTACATTTAATAGCGAGCCGGGGAAAAGGATGGGCAATCCGATTGAAATGCATTTCACCACAGCACGTGACCTGCTGGATTTCGTCTCCCCATTGAATCCTGCCTGGGATGCGGGCACGCATATATTCAGGGGACAGGCGAGCGATGAGTACAAACTAACACCGTCGATATGCCGTCGCGGTGAAGGCTCATTTGCATACGGCTCAGCAAGACGGGAGTTTTCATTCACAGTTTCTGGGCAGGTGGAATATGAGCTAGAAGTTCTCAAGAGGTTCCTCGACGGTTGTGATCGGTCGGGATTGTTGGTGCCGGGGTACACAAAGGAAATCAAACGACAGTTTGCCCATGAGCGTGGCAGGTTCCTGAGTGCGTCCAGACCATGGCCCCAGCCAGAGATGTACGAAATCATGGCTGTCGCCCAGCATTACGAGGTGCCCACTCGCCTACTCGACTGGACAGAGAGAAGCTTCGTCGCTTGCTACTTCGCAGCGTCTTCAGCAAATTTTGAATTAGATAGCATGAAGATGCCGAGAATCGCCATCTGGGCATTAGATACCACGCACTCAAAAAACTGGGAAACGGTGTCAATCATTAGAACGCCGGGCGGGACAAGCAAAAATCAAGCAGCTCAATCTGGCCTATTCACTACGCATAACGTTAAAGAATTTAGCGACACAGACCACTATCAGTCAGAAGCACTTGATGACGTTGATGAAATTTATGGGGTCGGTGACAACATAAGCTCGCTCCTCAAAATTACATTGCCGGTCGAAGAAGCCCCTAACCTACTAAACCTATGCTCAAAACTCGGGGTTGATGCCTCAACACTTTTTCCCGGTTATCATGGTGTAGCAAAGAGTGTAAAGGATTGGGCCAACGTTGAAGTTGGTGTACGAGCTTCTAAATCACTTCAGGAAGAAATCTATCAACACGGTTACGACTAAGATTTCGACTAAATGCACATAGAAAAGCCCGCCATAGCAACTCACAAAGGCGGGCCATCCTTCGATACGCCCAATCTCGATAGATGCATTTACAGCCCTAGTGCCTTAACCAAAAACCTACAGCTGTCCCCACGGCACCGAAAGCCCACTTCTGTGATTCGTCTGCGTATACATCCGGCGTCAAGATTACATATAAGGCAGCACACAACACCATCAAGGTTACTAGCACCGCCATCCAGTTAGTTCGCTTTTGTGGAGGTTCGCCGGATGGCCGCTGCATTCTGCGCTGAGCCTCTTCAAGATCAAAATTCTGAGGGTTATCACCATGTGGAGTAGCGAGAACGGGGCTGTCTGGTGCCCTGCTCGTTAACACCCCCCCACCCCCTAGGCCAATCACCACAAGCGCACAAATTCCTACGACTATGAAAATCCAAGGTAAATACTCAATCATGGCAGCACCTCCTGTTCGGCATAGATCAAGCGTAGCAGCATGACGAGAAAAACCCACAGAACGGGCTTAGATAGTCAGGGTGGCAAGCCATTGAAAAGCCATCATCAAGCCCCCACATACGATTCACACCGCACATCACGGTTAATTCAGGCGAAACAGAGAAAGGAAGCGCAGAATGATTAAGGTAATGCTGTCTCTAGACCTTGTTAACGGAGAAAACGAGCGAGATGACCTCTATGGCTTGCTTGAAGAAAGCAGCTGGATGAAGGCCAAAGACGTTGACACGGTCTGGTTTATTGAATTTCCGTCCCTCAACTCACAGGATAAAGATTCGTTACAGGAGGTGAAGAATGATATCGCATCGACATTACTCAAAGCAGCTAGAGCATTGAAACTTGAGGAAATCTACTACGTGGCCCAACTGGGAAATGCAGATGTCATAGGTCGCGTGGTGAAAAAGACGAAAGATAAATATGCCGTCTTCGCCAGAGACCTATACTAAATACGCCTCTACTAAATGTCATTAGAACAACTTCGATGGTGCAAGATTTTGATGCATCATCGGGTTTCAAGCTTGCAGTAGGCCAGTGACCCCGCTTCCCGGCGTGACGCCAGAGTGGGTATGGGTAGAGAATGGAATACCGTTAACTGTCCATTCGCCAATAACTTAGCTTTGGCCTGTCCAATTTAGTCCCTTGTGTTTGGAATCAGAAACAGGAAGCCATGCAATCGGGCAGTAATGCCGGGGTCTCTCCCACAGCGTCTACTCAACATGAGCCAAGTTGCAGCACTCTACAAGCGTTCAGAACCCGCATCACTGAATGCTACCACTTCTTGCACTACTCTGTACGAGAACAACGCTAAGAGCCTCCGCAAGAGACTCTGACGCACTTCAATTAACAACTTACAGAAAGACCGGCATGGCCAAACTCAAAGCCGTATGGACGCTTATAGGCGCCCTCGCACTGTGCTTTGTATTAACGCTTGGATACTCGGTTACTAGATATGACGAATTGCAGAAAGACAACCTGCAAGCGTTAGAAAACTCTCGCCGTTACACCGACAGCCGAATTATAGAAACGCAGGCTTCCATGCTAGCCGCAATCTTTGATGTTACCAAAACCACAAAACTACTAACCCGAATCATCTGCCTATCACAATTTGACAAGAACGAATGTGAACAGGAGCTAGGACCACCTTATAAGGAAAACTAATGGAACAACAACGCACAAAGAACCAACGCTTACACCCGCAAGAAGTTAGACGCTCCTACGCCAATTGTAGAGAGTGAAGCCCCACAAGAGTATCCAGAATTAACACAGGAACGCTTCCAAGAGTGGGATATCCCTGTGGTGGAAGACGTAGAACCTAAAAGACGTAAACGCCGTAAAGATAAACATGTTGAACAGTATCGTAAAGAGGCACGCTGGCAATGAGAGTACGATACAAAGGCATTGAACGACAACAGCCAATCCTTATGGGTGCAGAACAGTACCTGACAGATTATCTGGGTCCGCACATCCCATATAACTTTCCTGATATCACCGAGCATCTACTCAAGTGTATTAAAAGAGGTGTGACGGAAGAAGAGTTCAAACGCTACATTCATAGAAGACATTTACTCTAGGAGAACCAGAAAATGACAGTACAAAACATTGCCAAAACACTCAGTCGAATTGCTGAGCTAATGATTGTTGGTGCAGATGCTGCCACAGCACAAGACTACACAGAACGAATGAAAGAGTTCGATGATGCCATATTTTCCCAAGTGGTGGATGGAGTTAGACAAGAAGTATTGAAGAGCGTTAAAAATGCTCCCATGTCCTCCGCTGATATGACAATGAATATTCTTAAAGCCAGATACGGCAAGGAGTAACAACAATGAAAACCTGCACATGCCGTAATTGCGGCCACGTTTATGTAAAGGCTAGGGCTTCAGCATTCTGCTCTAGCTCTTGCCGCAAAGCTTACAACGAACAAACACCTACCCCAGCAATCCTGACAGGAGCTACAACCAATGAAAGCAACAACCTCCACAGCAACCGTTAAACAACGTACATGCAAGAATCCAGATTGTAAGAAGAGATTCAGGCCAACTGTTAAAACCGCCATCTATTGCAACCGCACTTGCAAAGACAAATCCGCCAACAAGAAAGTGAAGAAAGACCCAATGGAGAAAGCTTTGAAAACAGCCTTCTTCTACTATCTCGCTCGTGAGTGTCTCCGTGCTGGAACACTTGAGATTCTACGCGGCCACACTGTTGAATCTCTGTCTGATCTTTACACCCTGTACAAATCCAATATGCAACATAACGGATATGGGGACCGTAACGAGTACGAGCTATCCCACATCGCCCCTGTGAAGGGACATGACTTCATTGGCCTTCTGTACGCTGAGAACCTTGTATCCGCTCCCAAAGCTCTCAACAGAGCCCACAGCACAAAGTATTATGGATATGGAAAATCAATCCATCGTCCACTGGACTCAAAGTGGAACGTTGATAAGGAATTGGAAAAGGAATCTGACGTTGTTGCACGGGTGATTGATTACCTTGGAAAGAAGGTCGTTCTAGATACAATCAAGAATTGCAAGATCAAGCCAGCCCAACGTAGCCAACTCACAGAATGGATTGTCAGTAGATACGATCCAGCCAACCCAGACCACGTAGCCGCTCTGCCATCCTTGAGCAAACTGGACGATCTCAAGACAAAAGAGCTTCAGCACGTTAAAGCAGCAATGCTTGGTGAAGAAGATGGTGAATACTTCGCCTCCCCTGCTTCACGCCCTGAAGTTGTTCTCTGTCATGAGCTAACCCGTTTGAGTGCGTACAGACCAGAGCTTGAGGTGTTCGCTTACGCTCTCAGTGAAGCTCTCGCCACTCAGACAGAATCCTCCAGTCTGTTTACCCTGCACCATGCACAGATGTTGTTTGACGTGCTGCACGGTAAGTCGATTGCGGTGATGGCCGATACGCTGGAAATGGTGATTGCTGAGAATATCCAGCTATTCATGTTGAATTACGCCCCCGGCAAACGACATGTCATCGCCAACCCTGAGACTCAACGCTACTTCCTCCAAGATCATAAGGATCAAGTTGTCATCACGTCTCTGGCTGCCTTCAAGGCGTCAATGGGCCAACCGGCACGCACAGTCGTCCTAGTGGATACAGTCGATTCCTTGTCACTCGTTCGACCTAGGGCTGTGGACATGAACAGTTCTGACCCGTTCTGCAACGCTCCTTTCTAAGGAACACCCTGAAGCCCTGTCTGGCCCCGTGCTGGATGGGGCTTTTTCGTTGGTGACAACACATTCTTCGCACCTGCCATAGGAGACGTTCTACTCCGACTGCATTGCCTACAGACCATATAAATCAAAGCTTACAGCCACTTTTAGTGTGCAGATATCCACGATGTGGAACGAGTAATAACCCCTGACGGCAACGTCAAAATGGTATTCAACCCCGGCCTACAGCCGAATGTTTGCACGGATAGAAAGAAGATAAATTAAAAGTCTTCATGTTAGTTGCTTGCAACATGAAAATTACTAGTTTGACAGGATTCAGCACTACAGAGATAATGCTCTAGTAGACCGTAGGTCATAGCGAACAGCTTCTGAACGTAGTTCAAAGTGTTATTAAATAAAATACAATCAACATACCAGAACAAGAAGAGCTGACGCTCTGTAGTCGGTACGACTGAGTTGTACACTCTCCAAGAACGTCAGTTCTGGATGGTATGGTTTCTATGTTGGCTGTTATGGATTTTCACTCTCAGTTGATTATCCTTCTGAACGTCCGCTCAGGATTGTACACCCTGTCAGGTTGCTAGCTTTTCATTATGCAACGCAATCAAATTTACCTCCTTGATGCGCAGCATCCATGTCCTGTTTATAGAGTGCGACGGAAATAGAAACGTCCTTTACGCCACTGCCGCCACTGCCGCCACTGCCGCCACTGCCGCCAGTGTCCCGTAAGCGTCAGCGATGCTCTCTGTTTAACACTCATTTTGTTCTCCTGATCGTCGTGAGCAAAAAATTTTGCTCACGGCATTACCCTGTGTAAACGGTGGCAAACCATGTGAATGGACGATGGAAAAGCGGCGGCTAAAAATTTAGCCACGGCTTTTATCCTGTGTTCTCCTAATCCAATCTCCCAAAAATTTGGGAGATTGCCGTCACCCTGTTTAGACGATGGCAAACCATGAGCGGAAAATTCCGCTGATGCTCGTTACCCTGTGGAAAGACATGGGCTGAAAATTTAGCCCATGCTCTCCTCGTCAGATGGGAAAGCGGCGGCGAAAAATTTCGCTGCTGCTTTTATCCTGTGTAGACCATAGCGACACAATCAATTCCTGGCCCTTGGCCCATGGTGCCGTGCCTTGTCTTTATAATGCGACGGAATCAAATTGATCAAAAAATGAACAATAACCCCTCCTAAACCCTGTAGTAACTATATGGTAAATATTGGTGTATTGGCTTAGGCCGGTTAGGCCAATATTGCTGCACCCCTCGATTTCATTGGCTTGTAGGGCATGAGCCGAAAATTTGGCTGATGCTTCCACATCCCTCCAATCGTTCTAAACCCCTTTCTCGCACCACAATAGTGCACATCTACTAAGCGAATCGCTTTTTCTCTCGCGACGGCGGAATTTGAAAAACTGAGAAGAACGGAACCGTCCAGCCGCATCACAAGCAATCGCTAGCATATACAAGCGAATACAACAAGTATTTTGTGTTGAAAATCGAATTTTTCTGTGTAAAGGTTTCTCCACACCAACTGGAGGTACGACATGACCGATCACACCCCGCACGACATTAGAGCAGCACTCACCGCCATTGCCGATGGCACCGTAAGCGACTGCCGGGAGACCGACGATCAAGGCATCTTCCACTTCCTGTACGGGCACGGTTACATCGATGGTGTAAGAGTTGGCCTTAATCGGTTCCAGCTTGATGACATCGTGCTAACTGACGTTGGACACCAATACTTGGCCTCCCTTCCAATTCCTAGATGAGAGAGTTGTGTTCATACGGTGTACCCTATGACCGGTCGTCGATGAATACGGATTTGGTGTATTCATAGGGTTGAATTCAGATTTGAACACAGGCAACATGGGCACCTCTAGACCCTAAGCACACAGAGGTGAACACAAATGGTTGACGTCGCATACATCCGGGTAAGTTCGATAGAACAAAATGTTGATCGTCAGCTTGATGGCCTGACCTTCACCAAAACCTTCACAGACAAAGTGAGTGGTGCGACAACAGACCGTCCACAACTACAGGAGATGATTGGTTACGTGCGTGAGGGTGACTGTATCCACGTACACTCAATCGACCGGCTCGCTCGTAGTCTGGAAGACCTGCTGAAACTGGTGAAAGATTTCACTGCCAAGGGTGTAGCCGTGAAGTTCCACAAGGAGTCTCTCCACTTCACAGGTGAAGCCAACCCAATGCAGGAACTGATGTTGTCGATGATTGGTGCAGTCGCTCAGTTCGAACGCTCGATGATTAAAGAACGCCAGCGTGAGGGTATCGCCAAGGCAAAGGCCAAAGGGGTCTACAAGGGACGTACCAAGGCTGTTACCAATGATGATATCCGTGCTGCTATCACAGTGGACAAGCTGAGTTACAGAGACGCAGCCAAAGCTCTTGGTGTGTCGGTGTCATCCGTTCAACGCGCAATGAAGGCTGGTGCTGAGGCTTGATACAACACCACTCTCAGAGCCTTTAGGCGCTCTCAGGGGCGCTCAACTTATATCTAAATTACGACAGCTTCTGGTTTGGCTGGTCGCACATCGTTAAGCAGTGCACGTACAAAACCCGCTTTTCCAACTCCCTTTCCAACTTATATTTCCGGCCAAGAATTCAGCCAACATCAAAGTTGCACACCTCTCGCGGCGCGGGGGATGGGTTTTTGTATGGAAAAACGCCCCTATTGCATATCTTTCAATAGAATATCTGTCAGTATTTCTTGCTCAATCCATCCCACTGTAAGCCGAATTAGAAGCTTTAGGTCTTTGATATCTTTTTCAACCCACCTTCTTACGTAGTGCGTCTCATCATTACCAAGCCAAGCAGCTCTCTTTGCACACTGCTTAACATTTTGGTTATCAACAAAGTTCTCAATAACCGGCCCCAGCATTTTGCTCTTAATGTCGTCTTCATTATCTGGGTGCTTAGTGATGCAATAGTCTTTCACCAGAAACTCAAGTGCCTTCCGATACCCTACGCCTGCTATCTCTCTAAGACCAAAAGCTTCTGCCCTATTGGCTTGAATGAAAATCTCGACATATTGAGGAGATACCTTAGCCACATGCTCAGAGAATACGGGATCAACTGGATTCCTTGGGTGCAGAAACCTCAATCGGAACTCCCTTCCCATTTCGAAAGCATTCATCTTTTCTCGCCTGAACACAGCGATAGACGCTCTCTTACAGGTGTGTCTTGGGCACATGAACGCCATATCAACTATATTATCCGAAGCATCTACTGTAGTGGATAAAACTTCCGCTTTGATTGCATGGTGACAATGTGGACACTCATCAGGGAGTTGATTGAATTCGTAATACTCTTGACCAATTTTGAGCTTAGTCATATCTCGTCACTCTCCTGTACTTATCACTTGCATGGGAACGCATTATGGAGTGCAAGCGTTGTTAGAAATGCAGCGTCATTATGCAATGTTTCCGGTCTATCTTTTAAGTACTTTACGACAATCCTCGCAGCTTGCGCGTTGCTGATACTTCCTTTCGGAAAGCACGCTTTGTATTCGTTAGGCACATTACTATTCTGGTAGTAATCCATTGTAAACCTTACACCTTCTATCAAGCCAAAACAGAAGCCAGAGTCAAACAGATCATCGGACATCATGTTTTCATTATCTAACGCCCGGATACCTTTCTGACACTGACCTAGAAGCACAGTCCCAGTTTCTGCCATGGCAGCCCCGCTCCCCAGCACCCCAACCAGTGCAACCGATGACGCTATCCATGCTTTCATGATGATTCTCTCGTCGTGTAATGGCACGATGGTATCGGCCCCCTAGGTTTCCTGCCAGTCAGCCTAATGCTCTCCGTCGCATACGCCAGCTATGATGTGAGTGGGGAAACGTCGAAATGACGCGGTAGGTTTTTGTAGCAGCAAATGAAGAAGTGTTGTGCGGGGTATTTCGGCGCGTGAGGTGAACCCTGTAGCAGCTGGCGAAGCCTGCGTTCGGCTGCGTAGCAGTCGTGAAATCAGGTAAACGCGGTGTTTCAGGCAGACCGAGCCAGCAGGATTTACGACTGCTGCGCAGCCGAACGCAGGCTTCGCCAGCTGCTACAAGGGAGAGACGTCACCATGATCACCCGGCGACTCGCACTCTATCTGCTCACTCTGCTCCTCTTTCTCGGGCTCGGCGGCTGCGCGTCCTGGTTCGGTGACGATCTGCCCGATCCGCAAGTGCACCTGGCCAAGGTCGAAGTGGTCCGGGCCAAGCTGATGGAGCAAAAATTCATCCTGCACTTTCGCGTTGACAACCCCAACGACAGCGACTTGACGGTGCGCGGCCTCGAATATCGCATTCACTTGGGCGACATATTGCTGGCTGAAGGTGAACATGAACACTGGTTCACCGTCGGTCCTAAACGCAGTGCCTATTTCAAAGTACCGATCCGCACCAACCTGTGGCCCAAGGTGCGGGATCTGGTAAAAATGCTGAAAAAACCCGATCAACCCATCCCCTATCGTCTGGAAGGTGAACTGGAAACCGGTTTATTCATCGCGCACTACGTGCACCTGGCGCGCAATGGCGTGATAATCCCCGCCGATTTAATTCCGGAGAAAACCCGATGACCCAGCAACCCCATGTCCATGGCCCTGACTGCAACCACGATCATGACCATCACGACCACCATGATCACGACCATGGCCATGTCCACGGCCCGAACTGCGGCCACGCCCACCAGGAACCGGTGCGCAACGCCCTGAAAGACGTCGGCCGCAACGACCCTTGCCCATGCGGCAACGGCAAGAAATTCAAGAAGTGCCACGGCGCTTGATGCTTCGGGCGAAGATTTTCTTCGTCGGTTGAATCGCTATCGCGAGCAGGCTCGCTCCCACAAGGATCTCAGTCGTTCATAGAACCAATGTGGGAGTGAGCCTGCTCGCGATGACGTCGGCACATTCACTATCAATTTGTCAGTTACACCGCTATCCCGAGCAAGCTCGGTCCCACAGGGATTTCAGTCAGCCTGCAATATCTGCGCGGTGCTCACGACCGTCGCATATTCCCCGTGCAAATTCCCCAACGACATCGCATGCACTTCTTCGGCTGAATGCGCATTGCCAAAATAATCAGCCTTGTCGAACGTAAAGCACGCATCCTCCGCAACCCATGCCTCAAACCCCAGATTCCCGGCAGTTCGCGCCGTGGACTCCACCGAGTTGTTGGTCGCAACGCCAACGATGATCAACTGCTCGATCCCTGCCTCGAGCAAACTCGACTCCAGCCCCGTCGCACAAAACGCATCCGGCACCTGCTTGGAAATCAGCTGCTCACCGGCCAACGGCTGGAAACGTTCCTGAATCTCCACACCCGATTGCTGCGGCCAGAACACTGAATCCGGTGAACGGGACAGGTGCTGCACATGAATCACCGGCCGCCCGGTTTGCCGCCAATGACCCAACAAATCGAGAATTCTCTCTTCGGCCTGAGGATTATTTCGGCGACCGAGTCTGGGCTGCAGGATGCCTTTTTGTTGGTCGATGATGATCAGTGCTGCGTTGGTCTTGAGCTCCATGCCGACTTTTCTCACACGAGGTCATTGAATTTCACGCACTTCAGCATCACCTCCTCTTACAGGCAAGCCATCAAACGCAAACAGGACGACCTGATGCCCGCGGTCGCTGTCCACCCCTACAACGTCTCTTGATGTGGAGTACTTCATGATCGACCTGTATTACTGGACCACCCCCAACGGCCATAAGATCTCGATTTTCCTGGAAGAAGCCGGCCTGCCGTACAACGTGCACCCGATCAACATCAGCCAGAACGAGCAGTTCCAGCCGCATTTTCTGAAAATCTCCCCAAACAACAGAATCCCGGCCATCGTCGACAATGAGCCCGTCGATGGCGGCGAACCGTTGTCGGTGTTCGAGTCGGGGGCGATTTTGCTGTACCTGGCGGAGAAGACCGGCAAGTTCCTGCCCAAAGACCTGCGCGGCCGCCAGCAAGCGCTGCAGTGGTTGTTCTGGCAGATGGGCGGCCTGGGACCGATGGCCGGGCAAAATCATCACTTCAGCCAGTTCGCCCCCGAGAAAATCCCTTACGCGATCAAGCGCTATATTGATGAAACGGCCCGCCTGTACGGGGTTTTGGACAAACAACTGGCCAACAATGAGTTTGTCGCCGGCAACGAGTACAGCATTGCCGACATGGCGATTTACCCGTGGATCGTTTCCCACAAATGGCAGAGCCAGAACCTGGAAGACTTCCCTAACGTGCTGCGCTGGTTCAACCACATCCAGAACCGTCCGGCGACGGTGAAGGCGTATGCCTTGGCGGCCAAGGTCAACCCACCAAAACCCTGACGTCGGATCGTTCCCACGCTCTGCGTGGGAACTATCATCGCGAAGAAATAACCCCGCCGCCGCTTGCGCGCCCTCCTCCTGCTCTCTAACGTAGCGCCTTTATTGCGCCTCTACCCCCGCAGGAGCTTTGCCATGGCCTCGCCAGCCCTTACACATTTTCTTCCCCGGTTCGGCGTTGCCGCAGCAGTGGCCGGTGTTTTGAGCCTGACCGGTTGTCAGACCTGGAACACCCAGGACACCCTCCCGCCGACCACCGGCGTACAGCCGCTCAAGGGCCTGGCGCAGAACGTTTCGGTGCGCCGCAATGCCATGGGCATGCCGCTGATCGAAAGCAACAGCTTCCACGACGCCCTGTTCGCCCTCGGCTACGTCCACGCCAGCGACCGCATCACCCAAATGGTCACCCTGCGCCTGTTGGCCCAGGGCCGTTTGTCGGAGATGTCCGGTTCCGACCTGCTGGACGCCGACCGCTACATGCGCGCCGTCAACCTGAAGAAAAGCGCCGGCGAGCTGTACAAGGCGTCTTCGCCACGTCTCAAGCGCTTCTTCGAAGTCTATGCGCGCGGCGTCAACGCCTACCTGTTCCGCTACCGCGACAAACTGCCGGCGGACCTCATGGCCACTGGTTACAAGCCTGAATACTGGCAACCGGAAGATTCGGCGCTGATTTTCTGCCTGCTGAACTTCAGCCAGTCCGCCAACCTGCCGGAAGAAATCGCCGCGCTGATGCTGGCCCAGACCGTCACCACCGACAAACTAGGGTGGCTGACGCCGTCCGCTCCCGACGAAAAACTGCCGCTGGGCGAAGCCGAAAAACTTCAGGGCATCAAGCTCAATGGAGCAATCCCGGGCCTGGCCGACATCAGCAAAGCCACCGGGCAACTGTCCGACCTGAATCTGTTGGGCGCCACCTCGTCGAACAACTGGGCCATCGGCCCGCAACGCAGCCGCAGTGGCAAAAGCCTGCTGGCCAGCGACAGCCATGGCCCGTTGGGCGTGCCGTCGTTGTTCAGCTACGTGCAGATTCGCGCGCCGAAATACCAGGCCTCTGGCGTGACGATCGCCGGTTTGCCCATGGTCCTCGGCGGTTTCAACGGCAAAGTGGCGTGGAGCATGACCTCGGTCATGGGCGACAACCAGGACCTGTTCCTGGAAAAAATCAAACGCCAGGGCAACGGCCTCACGTATGAAGTCAGCGGCAAATGGCAGCCGGCGATCGTGCGTAACGAAACCTACTTCGTCAAAGGCCAGCGGCCGATTCGCGAAGTCGTCTACGAAACCCGCCACGGTCCGCTGCTCAACAGCGCCCAGGGCACGACGCTGGCCAATGGTTTTGGCCTGGCCTTGCAGACGCCGAACTTCACCGACGACAAAACCCTGGACGCGTTTTTCGACTTGTCCCGGGCGCAGACCGTCGAGAAAGCCTCGGACGCCAGCCGCGAAATCCGCGCCATCGCCCTGAACCTGGTGTTCGCCGACGCCAGCAACATCGGCTGGCAAGTCACCGGGCGCTACCCGAACCGTCGCGAAGGCGAAGGCCTGCTGCCGTCGCCGGGCTGGGAAGGTCGCTACGATTGGGACGGTTACGCCGACCCGATGCTCCATCCGTATGACCAGGACCCGGCCCAAGGCTGGCTCGGCACCGCCAACCAGCGGGTCATTCCCCATGGCTACGGCATGCAGCTGTCCAACTCCTGGTCGGCGCCGGAGCGTGGCGAACGCCTGGCCGAACTGGCGGGTGTGGGCAAACACGACACGCGCAGCGTGATCGCGATGCAATACGACCAGACCACGACGTTCGCCGCCAAGCTGAAAAAAATGTTTGAAGCACCGGGCATGTCCCAGCCGCTCAAACAGGCCATCGAAGCGTTGCCAGTTGCCGATCGCGGCAAGGCCCGTGAGGCCTACACCCGCTTGATGGCGTTCGACGGCAAACTCAGTTCGACCTCAGCGGATGCGGCAATCTACGAGCTGTTCTTGCAGGAAAGCACCAAGCAAATCTTCCTCGACGAACTGGGCCCGGAAAGCAGCCCGGCGTGGAAAGCCTTTATCGCCAACGGTAAGTTGTCCTACGCGGCACAGGCCGATCACCTGTTGGGCCGCGAGGACAGTCCGTTCTGGGATGACGCCCGCACTCCGCAGAAAGAAGACAAACCGACGATCCTCGCCCGCAGCCTCGCGGCGGCCATCAGCGCCGGCGACAGCCAATTGGGTGGCGATCACAAAGCCTGGCAGTGGGGCAAATTGCACCGCTATGAATGGAAGAATGCCGGTGGCCAGACCGTTCGCGGTCCATTGGCGGCAGGGGGCGATCACACGACGCTGAACACTGCGGCGTTCACTTGGGGGCAGGACTTCAACACCACGTTGGCGCCGGCCATGCGCTTTATCGTTGATTTCAGCCAGGCGGAACCGTTGATGGGGCAAAACAGCACCGGTCAGTCCGGCAACCCGGCGAGCCCGAATTATCTCGACAGCATTGATCCATGGCTGAAGGGGCAATACATGAGCCTGCCGATGCAACCGCAGAACTTTGACAAGGTGTATGGCAAGACGCGGTTGACCCTGACACCTGGCAAGTAAGGTCACCACCGACCCAATGTGGGCTAACCCATGTGGGAGCGAGCCTGCTCGCGATGAGGCCATGTCAGCCACCACTTTTAGTGACTGAAACACCGCTATCGCGAGCAGGCTCGCTCCCACAGGGGATATATTTCACCCGACCTGATCGTTCCCACGCTCTGCGTGGGAATGCAGCCCGTGACGCTCCGCGTCACTGGACGCGGAGCGTCCCTTGAGGCGTTACCACGCGGAGCGTGGGAACAATCATCCAACTTCTAAAAATCAATAGAACTTCTGCCTTCGCGCAAACCTCATAGCTAACAAGTCCCCCCATTTTGGTAACAACATGGATCTTGTTATCGCGCGCCCTGAAGGTTTGTACTGCCCCGCCGGCGATTTCTATATCGACCCGTGGCGGCCGGTCGAGCGTTCAGTCATCACTCACGCTCACGGCGACCATGCCCGCACCGGTAATCAGCATTATTTGGCGGCCGCCCCCGGCGAAGGCATTTTGCGTGCGCGATTGGGCCAGGACATCCACCTGCAAACCCTGCCCTACGGCGAGCGCTTGCAGCACAACGGCGTCACCCTGAGTTTTCACCCCGCTGGCCATGTCTTGGGCTCCGCCCAGGTGCGCCTGGAATACGACGGCGAAGTCTGGGTGGCCTCGGGGGATTACAAGATCGAACCCGACGGCACTTGCGCGCCGTTCGAACCGGTGCGGTGCCATACCTTCATCACTGAGTCGACTTTTGGTCTGCCGATTTATCGCTGGCAACCTCAGGCGCAGATCTTTGCCGAGATCAATCAGTGGTGGCAGGCCAATGCCGCCGCTGACAAAACCAGCGTGCTGTTCTGTTATTCCTTCGGCAAGGCCCAGCGAATTCTTCACGGTATTGACGCCAGTCTCGGCCCCATATTGGTGCATGGCGCGGTGGAACCGTTGAACCGCGTGTATCGCGAGAGTGGCGTTTTTATTCCGCCGACGATCTATGCCGGCGACGTCCTGAAGAGTGACCCGATGATGCGCAAGGCGTTGGTCATCGCTCCGCCATCGGCGGGCGCCAGCACCTGGATGCGCCGCTTTGGCGACTACAGCGATGGATTCGCCAGCGGCTGGATGCGCTTGCGCGGTACGCGGCGCAGACGCGGCGTGGACCGTGGCTTTGTCTTGTCCGACCACGCCGACTGGCCCGGCCTGCTCTGGGCCATCGAACAGACCGGCGCCGAACGGGTGATGGTCACCCACGGTTCGGTCGGCGTGCTGGTGCGGCATCTGCGCGAACAGGGCCTTGATGCCATGGGTTTCAGCACCGAATACGGCGACGATGAGGAAGACAACGCCTCCGTCGAAACCGACAGCGCCGAGGTAGCGTCATGAAGGCCTTCGCCGAGTTGTACGCTGAACTCGACGCCACCACGTCAAGCAACGCCAAACTGGCCGCCATGCAGGCCTACTTTGCCCAGGCTGCACCCGAAGACGCCGCGTGGGCGGTGTACTTTTTGTCCGGTGGTCGCCCTCGGCAGTTAGTGCCGGTGCGCGTGCTGCGCGAACTGGCGGTTGCGTTCTCCGGCCTTCAGCCCTGGCTGTTCGAAGAGAGCTACCAGGCGGTTGGCGATCTGGCGGAAACCATTTCGCTGGTCCTGCCCGAGACCCTGCACAGTTCCACCGACGGGCTGGCGGTATGGATTGAAGACAAGCTGCTGCCATTGCGCGGTGAATCCCCGGAAGTCCTTGCAGAGCGATTGCCCGCGCTCTGGGCGCAACTGGACCGCCACAGCCTGATGCTCTGCATCAAGCTCATTACCGGCAGTTTCCGCGTCGGCGTCTCCAAGCTGCTGGTGACGCGCGCCCTGGCGGCCATGGCCGGGCTCGACAGCAAACGGGTGGCCCAGCGGTTGGTCGGTTATACCGACCTGTCCAACCGCCCGAACGCGGCCAGTTATCTGAAATTGATCGCAGCCGAATCCTCCGACGAACACTCCCAGCGCGGTGGCCAGCCCTACCCGTTTTTCCTGGCCCATGCCTTGGCGCAACCGGTCGAGCAATTCGAAAACGTGCTCGGCCCGGCGAGCCAGTGGCAAGTGGAATGGAAGTGGGATGGGATTCGCGCCCAAGTGGTCAAGCGTGACGGGCGGCTGTGGGTCTGGTCGCGCGGCGAAGAACTGGTGACCGAGCGCTTTCCCGAACTCGACAGCCTGTTGCATGGCCTGCCTGACGGTACGGTGATCGACGGTGAAATCGTCGCCTGGAAAACCACTAGACCGAACACCGAAGACGCCTTTGACCCGCAATCGCCGGCCTCTCCCTCGGTGCTGCCGTTCGCGCTGTTGCAGCAGCGGATCGGCCGCAAAACCCTGGACAAGAAAATTCTCGACGAAGTGCCGGTGGTGGTCCTCGCCTACGACTTGCTGGAATGGCAAGGCGAGGACTGGCGCAGTCAGCCTCAGGCCAAGCGCCGCGCTCAACTGGATCAGCTCGTCGCCACCTGCAACAACCCGGTGTTACTCGCCTCACCGGTGCTCACTGGCGAAGACTGGTTCGACCTTGCCAGACAACGCGAAGCCTCCCGCAGCCTCGGTGTCGAAGGCATGATGCTCAAGGCCCGGGATGCGTTGTATGGCGTCGGCCGGACCAAAGACATGGGCGTCTGGTGGAAATGGAAAGTCGACCCTTTCAGCGTCGATGCGGTGCTGATTTATGCGCAGCGCGGCCACGGTCGCCGGGCGAATCTCTACAGTGATTACACTTTCGCGGTCTGGGACGGCCCGCCCGATGCCAGCGAACGAACGCTGGTGCCGTTCGCCAAAGCCTATTCGGGGCTGACCGACGAAGAAATGCGCCAGGTCGACAGCATTGTGCGCAAGACCACGGTGGAGAAATTCGGGCCGGTAAGCAGTGTGAAACCGAGCCTGGTGTTTGAGTTGGGTTTTGAGGGCATTGCCCTTTCGAAACGCCACAAGAGCGGGATTGCCGTGCGGTTTCCGCGGATGCTGCGCTGGCGCCAGGACAAGTCGGTTGAGGAGGCTGACAACCTCGCAACACTGCAAGATTTGCTGGGCTAACCCGATTCCTTGTAGGAGTGAGCCTGCTCGCGATAGTGGTTTATCAGGCAACACTTTACTGACTGACACTCCGCTATCGCGAGCAGGCTCACTCCTACAGGTATTTGTGCCATTCTGAACCAAGATGGTGCAGCAATTTTCCGGCGCCCGATTTCGTGCACAAATCCCCGATTGCCATTTCTTGCATCACCTTTTAAAACGCTTGTTCGGGACTCTGGTTCGGAAATTGCTACTTTCATCAGGTCTTACGCTTTCCAGTAACAATAATTCTGCGCCACAAGCGCTCATATTGGTTCTTAGGGATTGAATAATGAAAAAAGCATTGCTGACCCTTTCTGCACTGGCGTTGTGCATGGCTGCTGGTTCCGCCATGGCAAAGGAATACAAAGAACTGCGTTTTGGCGTTGACCCTTCCTATGCGCCATTCGAGTCGAAAGCGGCCGACGGTAGCCTGGTGGGCTTCGACATCGATCTGGGGAACGCGATCTGCGCCGAGCTGAAGGTCAAGTGCAAATGGGTCGAAAGCGATTTCGACGGCATGATTCCGGGCCTTAAGGCCAATAAATTCGACGGTGTGATCTCCTCGATGACCGTCACCCCGGCCCGCGAAAAAGTCATCGACTTCTCCAGCGAGCTGTTCTCCGGTCCAACCGCTTACGTGTTCAAGAAGGGTTCCGGCCTGAGCGAAGACGTTGCTTCGCTGAAGGGCAAGACCGTCGGTTACGAGCAAGGCACCATCCAGGAAGCCTACGCCAAGGCCGTGCTGGACAAGGCTGGCGTGAAAACCCAGGCCTATCAGAACCAGGATCAGGTGTATTCCGACCTGATGTCCGGCCGTCTCGATGCAGCCATCCAGGACATGCTGCAAGCGGAACTGGGCTTCTTGAAGTCGCCGAAGGGCGAAGGCTACGAAGTCAGCAAGCCGGTTGACAGCGAATTGCTTCCAGCCAAAACAGCTATCGGTATCTCTAAAGGTAACAAAGACCTCAAGGCACTTTTGGATAAAGGTATCAAAGCGTTACACGACGATGGCACCTACGCCACCATTCAGAAGAAACACTTTGGCGATCTGAATCTGTACAGCGGCAAATAATGCCCGGCGCCCATCTCGCGATGGGCGCTTTTTTTATCCGATCAGGTTGCTGATTTATGTTCGAAAACCTCTTACAAAATCTGGGGCTCTCAGCCTTCAGCCTCAAGGGCTTCGGTCCGTTGCTGATGGAAGGCACCTGGATGACCATCAAATTATCGGCGTTGTCGCTGCTGGTCGCCGTATTGCTCGGCTTGCTCGGCGCCACCGCCAAACTGTCAAAAGTCAAACTGGTGCGGGTTCCGGCCCAGATCTACACCACGCTGATTCGCGGCGTACCCGACCTGGTGCTGATGCTGCTGATTTTCTACAGCCTGCAAACCTGGTTGACGTCGTTTACCGATTTCATGGAATGGGAATACATCGAGATCAACCCGTTCAGTGCCGGGGTCATCACCCTGGGCTTCATCTATGGCGCGTACTTCACCGAAACCTTCCGCGGGGCGATTCTCGCTGTGCCTCGGGGTCAGGTCGAAGCCGCCACCGCTTATGGCCTTAAACGCGGCCAGCGTTTTCGAATCGTGGTGTTCCCGCAAATGATGCGTTTCGCCTTGCCGGGCATCGGTAACAACTGGATGGTGATGCTCAAGGCCACCGCACTGGTCTCGATCATCGGCCTCGCTGATCTGGTCAAGGCCGCCCAGGACGCCGGCAAAAGCACCTATCAGCTGTTTTACTTCCTGGTGCTTGCCGCGCTGATTTACCTGCTGATCACCAGCGCCTCCAACTTCGTCCTGCGCTGGCTCGAACGCCGCTACGCCGCCGGTTCCCGGGAGGCCGTACGATGATCGAACTCTTGCAGGAGTACTGGAAACCCTTCCTTTATACCGACGGCTACAACATCACCGGCCTGGCCATGACCATGTGGCTGCTGACCGCCTCGATCGTCATCGGTTTCCTGGTGTCGATTCCGCTGTCCATCGCCCGGGTCTCGCCGCACTTCTACGTTCGCTGGCCGGTGCAGTTTTACACGTACCTGTTCCGCGGCACGCCGCTGTATATCCAGCTGCTGATTTGCTACACCGGTATCTACAGCTTGGCCGCCGTGCGTGCGCAACCGGTGCTGGATGCGTTCTTTCGCGATGCGATGAACTGCACGATCCTGGCGTTCGCCCTGAACACCTGCGCCTACACCACGGAGATTTTCGCCGGGGCGATCCGCAGCATGGCCCATGGTGAAGTCGAAGCGGCCAAGGCTTATGGCCTGACAGGCTGGAAGCTGTATGCCTACGTGATCATGCCGTCAGCCCTGCGTCGCTCGTTGCCTTATTACAGCAACGAAGTGATTTTGATGCTGCACTCGACCACCGTGGCGTTCACCGCGACCATCCCGGACATCCTGAAAGTCGCGCGGGACGCCAACTCGGCGACCTTCCTGACCTTCCAGTCGTTCGGTATTGCCGCGCTGATTTACCTGACCATTACCTTTGCGCTGGTCGGCCTGTTCCGCCTCGCCGAACGCCGATGGCTGGCCTTCCTCGGGCCGACCCACTAGGACTTGCAAATGCGCCACCAAACACACGACCTGTTGGCCCCGCTGCCGGGAACTGCACGACAGATTCACAGCTTCCATTTCGGCCCATCGGCGGCCAAAGGCAAAATCTACATCCAGTCGTCCCTGCACGCCGATGAAATGCCCGGCATGCTGGTGGCCTGGCACCTCAAGCAGCGTCTGGCGGAACTTGAAGCCGCCGGCCGCCTGCGCAGCGAAATCGTGCTGGTGCCGGTGGCCAACCCGGTGGGCCTGGAACAAGTGCTGATGGATGTCCCGCTGGGCCGCTACGAGCTGGAAAGCGGGCAGAACTTCAATCGCTGGTTCGTCGATTTGAGCGAAGCGGTGGGCAACGAGATCGAAGGCCTGCTGGGCGATGATCCGCAGCGCAACCTCGAGACCATTCGTACCAGCCTGCGCAATGCGCTGGCCCGGCAAACCGCCGGCACTCAGTTGCAATCCCAGCGCCTGACCCTGCAACGACTGGCCTGCGATGCGGACATGGTGCTGGACCTGCACTGCGATTTCGAAGCGGTCGCCCACCTTTACACCACACCCGAAGCCTGGCCGCAGGTCGAGCCTTTGGCGCGGTACATCGGTGCCGAAGCGAGCCTGCTGGCGACCGACTCCGGCGGTCAGTCGTTCGATGAATGCTTCACCCTGCTCTGGTGGCAGTTGAAAGAACGCTTCGGCGAACAATTCAACATTCCGCTCGGCAGCCTCTCAGTCACCGTCGAATTGCGCGGCCAGGGCGACGTCAATCATCCTTTGGCCAGCCTCGATTGCCAGGCGCTGATCGATTACCTGATTCACTTCGGTGCCATTGCCGGCGAACCGGCGCCACTGCCCGAGCTGCCCTACCCCGCCACGCCGTTGGCCGGCGTCGAGCCGGTGTCGACACCGGTGGGCGGTCTGCTGGTGTTCACCGCGCTGCCGGGGGAATACCTCGAAGCCGGGCAACTAGTCGCCGAAATCATCGACCCGATCGCTGATCGCGTCACCCCTATTCATTGCACCGCCGCCGGCCTGATGTACGCCCGCTCGCTGCGGCGCATGGCCACTGCCGGCATGGTGATCGCGCATGTCGCGGGCACCGAGGCCTATCGCAGCGGCTACCTACTTTCGCCTTGAGGATGCATGCCCCATGTACAAACTGACCATCGAAGGCCTGCATAAAAGCTATGGCGATCATCATGTGCTCAAAGGCGTTTCACTCAAGGCCAACACCGGCGACGTCATCAGCCTGATCGGCGCTAGCGGCTCGGGCAAAAGTACCTTTCTGCGCTGCATCAACTTTCTCGAACAACCCAACGATGGCGCCATGACCCTGGACGGCCAGAACATCCGCATGATCAAGGATCGCCACGGCATGCACGTGGCCGACCCCGATGAACTGCAAAAAATCCGCACGCGCCTGGCCATGGTGTTCCAGCACTTCAACCTGTGGAGCCACATGACGGTGCTGGAAAACATCACCATGGCGCCGCGCCGGGTGCTGGGTTGCAGCAAAGAGGAAGCCGAGGACCGTGCGCGGCGTTATCTCGACAAGGTCGGGCTGGCGGCGCGCGTGGCGGATCAATACCCCGCGTTTCTTTCCGGTGGTCAGCAGCAACGCGTGGCGATTGCGCGGGCATTGGCCATGGAGCCGGAGGTCATGCTGTTCGACGAACCGACGTCGGCACTCGACCCGGAACTGGTCGGTGAAGTGCTCAGAGTGATTCAAGGCCTGGCTGAAGAAGGCCGGACCATGATCATGGTGACTCACGAAATGAGCTTCGCCCGCAAGGTGTCGAGCCAGGTGTTGTTTCTGCATCAGGGCCTGGTCGAGGAAGAAGGCGCGCCGGAAGACGTGCTGGGCAATCCGAAGAGCGAACGCTTGAAGCAGTTCCTGAGCGGTAACCTCAAATAACACTCCCCCTTTGTAGGAGCCGGCTTGCTGGCGATGGTGTGTCAGTCGACAACAATGTGTCTGACACACCATCGCCAGCAAGCCGGCTCCTACAGGATCGCGTTTCTTCATTAAACCTTTGCCCTTGCGCCGCGGTCACTGAAAGAAGACTTTTCAGAGCGCACACCGCCGGCATGGGATCCTCCACCGACTACGCAAAACAATGGTTCAGCGCCCGCGACTGGAAGCCATTCGCCTTTCAGAAGCAAGTGTGGACGGCCGTTAAACGCGGTGAGTCCGGGTTGCTGCACGCCAGCACGGGTTCCGGTAAAACCTATGCGGTCTGGTTTGCCGCGCTCAATCGCTTCGCCTCCTCTTTCGTTCCCGTTGAAACACCTCGCAAACGAAAACCTGTCGCCCAACCGCTGACAGTGCTGTGGATAACCCCGATGCGTGCACTGGCGGCGGATACGGCGCGTGCACTGGAGACGCCCCTGCACGACCTGCAGATCCCGTGGAGCGTCGGCCTGCGCACCGGCGACACCAGCAGCAGCGAACGTGCGCGACAGAGCCGGCGCCTGCCAACAACACTGATTACCACGCCCGAAAGCCTCACCCTGATGCTCGCCCGCGCCGATGCGCGAACAGCGTTATCGACCTTGCGCATGGTGGTGGTCGACGAATGGCACGAACTGCTCGGCAACAAGCGCGGTGTGCAGCTGCAACTGGCTCTCGCCCGTTTGCGCCGGTGGAATCCGGATCTGATCGTGTGGGGCGTTTCCGCGACGCTGGGTAATCAGGCCCACGCCGAACAGGTATTGATCCCACAGGGTGGCGCCATCAGCGTTCAAGGCCAGACGTCCAAGGAACTGCGGGTCGACTCGTTGCTGCCGCCCGCCATCGAGCGATTTCCATGGGCAGGGCACATTGGCTTGAAGATGTTGCCGCAGGTCGTCGCCGAAATAGAGTCCAGCCCCAGCAGCCTGGTGTTCACCAATACCCGCGCGCAATCCGAGATCTGGTATCAGGCCTTGCTGGAGGCTCGCCCCGATTGGGCCGGGCTGATCGCCTTGCATCACAGCTCTCTGTCGCGAGACACCCGCGACTGGGTCGAGCGAGCGCTGAAGGAAGGTCAGCTCAAAGCCGTGGTCTGCACCTCAAGCCTGGACCTTGGGGTGGATTTCTTGCCGGTGGAACGGGTGCTGCAAATCGGTTCGGCCAAAGGTGTGGCGCGCCTGATGCAGCGGGCCGGGCGTTCCGGTCATGCGCCGGGGCGCGTGTCACGGGTGACGCTGGTGCCGACTCACAGCCTGGAGCTGATCGAAGCGGCGGCGGCTCAAGACGCCGTGGCGCAACGCCGTATCGAGCCCCGCGAGTCGCCGCACAAACCGCTGGATGTGCTGGTTCAGCACTTGGTCAGCATGGCCTTGGGCGGTGGGTTTATGCCCGAAGAGTTGTATGAAGAAGTCCGTGGTGCCTGGGCTTATCGAGACCTCACGGCGGAGGATTGGACCTGGGCGCTGGCGTTCGTACGCAACGGAGGGCTTTCCCTGACAGCCTATCCGGATTATCGCCGTGTCGAGCCGGATGAGCATGGCGTCTGGCGCGTACCGGATGCGCGACTGGCCCGACGACATCGCATGAGCATCGGCACCATCGTCAGCGACGCGAGCATTCAGCTGAAGTTCTGGAGCAAGGGTGGCGGCGGCAAGCAGCTGGGCAGTGTCGAGGAAGGATTTATTGCGCGACTTAAACCGGGCGACGGCTTTCTGTTCGCGGGGCGCTTGCTGGAGTTGGTGCGGGTGGAAAACATGACCGCATACGTTAAACGCAGCACCGCGAAAAAAGCCGCGGTGCCGCGCTGGAATGGCGGGCGCATGCCCCTTTCCAACGAACTGGCACAGGCGGTGGTCACGCGTTTCAGTGCGGCAGAGCAAGGCGAGTTCATCGGCCCGGAGATGCGCGCACTGCGTCCGTTGCTGGAGGTGCAAAAACGCTGGTCCGGGCTGCCAACCTCCAATACGTTGCTGGCCGAAGCACTGAAATCCCGCGAAGGCTGGCACTTGTTCCTTTATCCCTTTGCCGGGCGCCAAGTGCATCTGGGACTGGCGAGTTTGCTGGCGTGGCGGGTCAGCCAGCAACAGGCGGTGACGTTTTCCATCGCGGTCAACGATTACGGGCTGGAGTTACTCAGCGCCACTTACGTGGACTGGTCGCAGGTGTTGAATCCAGGGCTGTTTAGCCCAGAGCGTTTGTTGGAAGACGTGCTCGCCAGTTTGAATGCCGGCGAACTCGCGCTGCGCCGCTTTCGGGAAATAGCACGTATTGCCGGGCTGGTGTTTGCCGGCTACCCCGGCGCACCGAAAAGCACACGGCAGGTTCAAGCTTCCAGCGGGCTGTTCTTCGAAGTGTTCAAACAATACGACGCCGGGAATCTGTTGCTGGCTCAGGCCGGGGAAGAAGTCCTACGGGAAGAATTGGATATTCATCGTCTGGAACAGACGTTGGCGCGCATCAATCAGCTGAAACTGGACCTGCATCAGATCAAACGCCCTACACCGCTGGGGTTTCCACTGTTGGTGGAGCGCATGCGGGAAAGCATGAGCTCGGAAAAACTCGCGGACCGTATTCGACGCATGGTCACCGACCTTGAGAAAACCGCCGAAACCGGAAAAACCTGATGAGTACGCCCTATCCCGTGCGACTGGCCGGCGAAGAACTGTGGCTGCTGCCGGAGAAAGCCATTTACTGGCCGGCGCAACAAGCGCTGCTGATCGCCGATGTGCACTTTGGCAAAGCGGCGGCGTATCGAAGCCTTGGTCAGCCGGTGCCCCATGGCACCACCGCCAGCAATATCGCTGTGCTGGACGGGTTATTGGCCGCCCTGCCCTGCCGTCAGCTGATTTTCCTCGGGGATTTCCTGCACGGGCCTGGCTCCCATGCTACCGGCACGTTAAGCGCACTGGCAGAGTGGCGAGCGCGCCACTCTGATCTGGCGATGACGCTGATCCGCGGCAACCACGACAAACGCGCCGGGGACCCGCCAGCCTCGTTAAACATTCGTGTGGTGCCTGAACCGTTGTTGCTCGGACCGTTCGCCTTGCAGCACGAGCCCGACCCGCATCCGCACCGGCATGTGCTCGCCGGGCATGTGCATCCGGCCTATCGGCTGAACGGTAGAGGTCGACAGCGTCTGCGACTGGCGTGTTTCAGATTGGGAGAGGACATCAGCCTGCTACCGGCCTTCGGCGCGTTTACCGGCGGTTATCAGGTCGATCGGGACGACAGCTGCAGGATTTTTGTCATCGGCGACAACGAAATATGGCCAGTCAGCTGAATTCTGCCCCACAACCTGTAGGAGCGAAGCTTGCTCCGGGCGGCGTTCCGACGAAGGCGGTGTGTCAGGCAACATATTCTTATCTGACACACCGCCTTCGCGAGCAAGCTTCGCTCCTACAAGAAGCCATCATTTTCGACGGCAGATCAGGCTACAGGCGCGGGAGGCGGCTCATCCGGCAGGGTGGGCTCACCGGGCTCTGTAGGTTGCTCGTTAGGGGTATCGGGATCAGGCTGGCCGGGGATGCCCCCCGCCATGCTGATAGGTGGATGTGCCAACAAGGACCAGGCCAAGACGCCAACCTGATTGGGCTCAAGCCTTGCCAGTTCGGCACTTATTCGCGGATCGATCTTCATAAAGCACTCCTGAGCAATGGCCCCGTCCGCTGTAGGCGAACCGGGCAGTACACCCAATAGAGTGTCTACCCGCCCAAGAATTCCCGCCACCTGCCAGATGAATCGATCAGGTGCGCGGGAGGGTCACGCCGCGCTGGCCCTGATACTTGCCGCCACGGTCCTTGTAGGAGACTTCGCACTCTTCGTCGGATTCAAGGAACAGCATCTGCGCCACGCCTTCGTTGGCATAGATTTTCGCCGGCAGGTTTGTTGTGTTCGAGAATTCCAGGGTCACGTGCCCCTCCCACTCAGGCTCAAGCGGGGTAACGTTGACGATGATGCCGCAGCGGGCGTAGGTGCTTTTGCCCAGGCAGATGGTCAATACGTTGCGCGGAATACGAAAGTATTCGACGGTGCTGGCCAAGGCGAAAGAGTTTGGCGGGATGATGCAGACATCGCTGTGGATGTCGACGAAGCTGCCGGCATCGAAATTTTTCGGGTCAACAATGGCCGAATTAATGTTGGTGAACACCTTGAAATGATTAGTACAACGAACGTCGTAGCCGTAACTCGACACGCCGTAGGAGATCACACGGTTATCGTCGCTGCCACGAATCTGACGCTCGACGAACGGCTCGATCATGCCGTGCTCTTGCGCCATGCGGCGAATCCACTTGTCCGATTTGATGCTCATGGCGGGTGTCCTGAATAGCGAGGTGGAAAAATTCTGTCCGGCATCTTACCGGGCGCGCGCTCCGGGTTCAAAGTCCGAGGGACAATTCTCGCCGATCACCCGTGATAACTGGGCCTTTGTCGTAATCGGATGCACCGTCAGTCATGAAAACAGAGAAACCTTCGTCGGAAGGATTGGCACATTCCGGAAAAAGGGTTAAGGTGGCGCCACTGTGCTGCTTGTGTCACTGAGAATCTCTACACGATATGTTGAATTTCGATCCAACCATCTACAAGAATTTTTCCTGCTCTTTGCACTCAGTCTCGGCCAGGGTTCTTCCTGCGTCGCAGTTATCTTTGTTCAAGGAGTTACACCATGTCTAATCGCCAAACTGGTACCGTTAAGTGGTTCAACGATGAAAAAGGCTTCGGCTTCATCACTCCACAATCCGGTGACGACCTGTTCGTTCACTTCAAAGCTATCCAATCCGACGGCTTCAAAAGCCTGAAAGAAGGCCAACAGGTTTCTTTCATCGCTACCCGCGGTCAGAAAGGCATGCAAGCTGAAGAAGTTCAAGTTATCTAACTTGTACTTGCTTTAGTAAAAAGCCCCGCCCTCAAAAGCGGGGCTTTTTTGTGCCTGAGTGTTTTGCAGGCAAAAAAAATCGCAGCCCATGGCTGCGATTTTTTGCGTCTTACCAGGCTACACCGAATCCTGCGGTGTAGCGTGTCTTGTCCAGATCAGCATCATTGGTGCCGCTGATGATGTCTCTCTCGGCCTTCAAGTTAAGCGATGCCCAATCGGTGACCTTGTAGCGCAAGCCCATTTCGGCATCGAGCGCATATTCGGCCACGCCGGACAGCGGTTTGCCCACTTCGCCGTTCGTGAAGAACTCCACCTTCTTGCCGATCAGATAGCGGTTGTAATCCCACTTCATCGCCAGGGAATAGAAGTTTTCCTTGCTGCCGTCGGAGAACTCATAGTCCGTACGGTTAACCAGCGAGCCCAGGGAGAATGCGCCCAGCTCGTTATCCCAGAACTGGTAACCCGGACCGGTACCGACCGTGCGCTGACGGGAGAGATCTTCAACCTTGTCGCGCTTATAGACCGCGCGGCCCTGCCAGAACCATTTCTCGGTCAGGAAGCGGTCGAGCGAGTATTCGCCCCGCCAGTTGTCGGTGGTGACCACGTCATCCTGGAATTCGCGGTTATATTCACCTTCCGCGATATGCCGCCATTTGCCATGGCGCGCAGTGGTCTTGAAGTCGATGTCGTAGTCGTCGGTATCTTTTTCCGCCCGCTGGTAATCCAGCGCCGCGTCGACATTCCCTTTCCACACCAAGTCTTCGACCACTGGCTTGGGCTTGAGAATCTGCTGGATACTGGCCAGCTCGACCGTCTTCGGCGCCTCACCGTTTTCCAGCGTCACCTTGCCGTCGTCTGCCGCATGCAGCGACTTGGCCTTCTCGCCGGTATAGGCATCCTGCTTGACCAGCAGCTCCTGATCACTTTCCAGTGTCTTGACCTGTTTCCAGTCGATCGGGACCGCACCGGCGTACTCGGTCTGGATCAGCAATTTACCGCCATCGAACAGCGTGATCTTGCCGCTCAATTTGTCACCGTTCTTCAACCAGACGGTATCAGCGAGCAACGGCGTGGAGGCGCTGAGGACAGCGAGGCACAGCAAGGTTCTGGACACCATAAGCAATAACAGGCTCAAGTTTGCGAAAAAAAGTCGGCATTATCCCTGAGAATAAGACCCTAGCAAGGACTGACCCGACTATTTCTATTGAGTTCATTTCTCAGTCAATGATCGAGGATTTACCCTACAGACGGTAATCCACTGTAGGAGCGAGCCTGCTCACGATAAACTCAAGATCGACGCGTTTTCCCAGTTAGCTCGCGTTATCGTTAACGACCATCGCGAGCAGGCTCGCTCCTACAGGGATCCCGGATGTGACCGACACCGATGCAGAAACCGAAAGTGCGGCGCAAATCCGACGCACGGCGCTCTACCTGACCCTCGCGCAGGTGCCCGAGGGTAAAGTGGTGAGCTATGGTCAACTCGCTGAGCTGGCCGGGCTGGGCCGCGCCGCGCGCTGGGTGGGTCGCACATTGAGCCAACTGCCCGGCGACACCAAATTGCCATGGCATCGTGTGCTCGGTGCCGGCGGTCGGATCAGCCTGCCCGTGGGCAGCCCTTCCGGGGATGAGCAGCGCGCGCGATTGCGCGCCGAAGGCGTCAGTATCCTGAACAATCGTGTTGATATTCAGCGCCATGGCTGGCGCCCGGTAGAGCACAGCGGTTAGAGTGCGCGCTTTGTTTCCGTAATTCTTGAGGCAGACTCCAGCCCATGCCCCGTAAAACCTGGCGCGCCGCGCTCGCCGCCTATGCCAGCCCCTCGACGCTTGTGTTGTTGTTGCTTGGTTTCGCCGCCGGCCTGCCCTACATGCTGGTGTTTTCGACGCTTTCCGTCTGGCTGCGTGAGGCCGGTGTGGCCCGCGAAACCATCGGCTATGCAAGCCTGATCGGTTTGGCCTATGCCTTTAAATGGGTCTGGTCCCCGCTGCTCGACCAATGGCGCCTGCCATTTCTCGGCAAGCTCGGTCGACGACGCTCCTGGCTGGTACTGTCCCAGGCGCTGGTGATCCTCGGCCTGATCGGGATGGGTTTCTGCGATCCGCAAAAGCATTTGTCCTGGTTGATCGCCATCGCGGTGGTCGTCGCCTTCGCCTCGGCGACGCAAGACATTGCGGTTGACGCCTATCGCCTGGAAATCGCCGACGACACTCGCCAGGCCGCGCTCGCTGCCAGCTATATGTCTGGCTATCGGATCGCCGCCCTGCTGGCGACAGCCGGCGCACTATTCTTCGCTGAGGGTTTCGGTTCCACCGGTTTCAACTACAAGCATTCGGCCTGGGCCGGCACCTACATCCTGTTTGGCGCCCTGATGATCCCGGCGCTGCTGACCACGCTGTTCATGCGCGAACCGCCCGTGCCCCTGCGCACTCAACTTCAGGCAGGCCGCTACAGCTTCATGCATCAACTGGTGTCGGTGTTCGTGCTGATCGTGCTGTTGGTGTCCGTGCCGGCCATGTTCACCCAGCTCTACAACACCGATTTCGCCAGCGTGCTGTTTGAAGGCGCGAGCCCGCTCGACCTGTTGCTCGAAGATCGCGCCTTCCTGCGGGCGATCCTCTACACCACGCTCACGTTTATGTGCCTGTCGGCCATGGGCCGCCGCGGCCTGGCGCCAGTGCTGACGCCAATCAACGACTTCATTCTGCGTTACCGCTGGCAGGCGTTCCTGTTGCTCGGGCTGATCGCCACCTACCGCATGTCCGATACGGTCATGGGCGTGATGGCCAACGTGTTCTACATCGACCAGGGCTTCACCAAGGATCAGATCGCCAGCGTCAGCAAAATCTTCGGTTTGATCATGACCCTGGTCGGCGCCGGCATGGGCGGCCTGCTGATCGTACGTTTCGGCATCCTGCCGATCCTGCTGATCGGCGGCATCTCGTCCGCCGGCACCAACCTGCTGTTCCTGATGCTCGCCGACATGGGCGCCAACCTGAACATGCTGATCCTGACCATTTCCCTGGACAACTTCAGCTCGGGCCTGGCGACGTCGGCGTTCGTCGCTTACCTGTCGAGCCTGACCAACCTCAAGTTCTCGGCCACCCAGTACGCCCTGCTCAGCTCGATCATGCTCCTGCTGCCACGTCTGATCGGCGGCTATTCAGGGGTCATGGTGGAGAAGTTCGGTTACCACAACTTCTTCCTGATCACGGCGCTGTTGGGCGTTCCGACCCTATTGTTGATCGCCTTGCACTGGTACCAGGAGAGCCGCCGCGCAGGTCCGACGCCGACACCCGAACCGGTGCCGACCCAGGTCGCGGAAGAATCGTAGGACATTTCGCAGAGGGCGCGGCGATTCCCGCCCTCCTGCCACACCGCCGACCGCACGCCTGTACGCCAGCGGATCTCGCCCGTACAATGCTCCGTCATTTCTCGTCATCAGCAACCGACAACGGCCAACCATGCGCACCAGTCAATTTTTGCTCGCCACACAGAAAGAAACGCCTTCCGACGCGGTCGTCATCAGCCATCAGCTGATGCTGCGCGCCGGCATGATCCGCAAACTCGCCTCGGGCCTCTACACCTGGCTGCCGATGGGCTTGCGAGTGATGCGCAAGGTCGAAGCCGTCGTTCGTGAAGAAATGAACGCCGCAGGCTCTCTCGAAGTGTTGATGCCGAGCACCCAACCGGCTGAGCTGTGGCAGGAATCCGGTCGCTGGGAAGAGTACGGCCCTGAATTGCTGCGCTTCAAGGATCGTCACGGTCGCGATTTCTGCGCCGGCCCGACTCACGAAGAAGTGATCACCGACCTGATGCGCAACGAGTTGAGCAGCTACAAACAGCTGCCGATCAACCTGTACCAGATCCAGACCAAATTCCGTGACGAAATTCGCCCACGCTTCGGTTTGATGCGCGGCCGCGAGTTCATCATGAAGGACGCCTACTCCTTCCACGCTGATCAACCTTCGCTGCAAGTCACCTACGACCGCATGCACCAGGCGTACTGCAACGTGTTCACCCGTCTGGGCCTGAAATTCCGTCCTGTAGAAGCCGACAACGGCTCCATCGGCGGTGCCGGTTCCCACGAGTTCCACGTACTGGCCGAGTCCGGCGAAGACGATATCGTCTTCAGCAACGGTTCCGACTACGCCGCGAACATCGAGAAAGCCGAAGCCGTACCGCGCGAAACCTCTCGCGCTGCACCGACTGAAGAGCTGCGCCTGGTCGACACCCCGAACGCCAAGACCATTGCGCAACTGGTCGAAGGCTTCAACCTGCCGATCGAAAAGACCATCAAGACCCTGGTGGTTCACGCTGAAGAACAAGGCAAGCTGATTGCCCTGATCATCCGCGGCGACCACGAGCTGAACGAAATCAAGGCCGCCAACCAGCCAGGCGTTGCCAGCCCGCTGGTGATGGCGTCCGAAAGTGAACTGCGCGACGCCATTGGCGCCGGTGCCGGTTCTCTCGGCCCGTTGAACCTGCCGCTGCCAATCATCATCGACCGTTCCGTCGAACTGATGAGCGACTTCGGCATCGGTGCCAACATCGACGACAAGCACTACTTCGGCGTGAACTGGGAGCGTGATCTGCCGGTTCCGACCGTTGCCGACCTGCGTAACGTTGTCGCCGGCGACCCAAGCCCGGATGGCAAGGGCACTCTGGAAATCAAGCGCGGCATCGAAGTCGGGCACATCTTCCAGCTGGGCAACAAGTACAGCAAAGCGATGAAGTGCGAAGTGCTGGGTGAGAACGGCAAACCGGTCACCCTGGAAATGGGTTGCTACGGCATCGGCGTTTCCCGCGTGGTGGCTGCGGCCATCGAACAGGGCAACGACGAAAAGGGAATCATCTGGAGCGACACACTGGCTCCATTCCAGATCGCCCTGGTGCCGCTCCGCTACGAAACCGAACAGGTTCGCGAAGCCACCGACAAGCTGTATGCAGAACTGACTGCAGCCGGCTTTGAAGTGTTGCTGGACGATCGCGACAAGAAAACCAGCCCGGGCATCAAGTTCGCGGACATGGAGCTGATCGGCATTCCGCACCGGATCGTGGTCAGTGACCGCGGCCTCGCCGAAGGCAATCTGGAATACAAGAGCCGTACCGAACCTGAAGCGCAAGCGCTGCCGGTTGCTGACGTACTGTCTTTCCTCCAGGCCCGTATCCGCCGCTGACACCAGATAGAGAAGTCATGTTCAAGCGAAACACCTTAGGCCTCGGTGGTGCCGCCCTGTGCGGCACCCTGCTGGTCAGCGGCTGTGCCAATCACATGTCGCAACGCAGCGAGCACGAGGAACGTGTCGAGCGCAAATTGCTCGATCACAGCCTGCAGATCGATGTCGGTGAGCCCAAGGTGCTTGAGCTGCCGCAACGGCGGGTGAAAATCCACGAGCAGAAGACGTTCGAAGTCACCGAATTCGAAGTTACGCGCCACTACGATCGCTACACGCCTTACCAACCCTGGCGCGAGGTCTACGAGATTCCGCTGGGCGCGGTGGCGGTGGTGGGCGGTGTCGGTGCGAATGTGGTCAACGTGTTCACCCTCGGCAACCTGCCGGACAGCGTCACCAAGGATTGGCTGAGCTACGGTTTTGCCGGGCTCAACCCGTTCATGAACGCGCAGTCCAACGGCCGGGCGCAGCAGAACCTGGCAGGCATCGACGAAGTCCAGCTCGACAAACGCACCGAATACTCGAGCCTGCCTTGGAGCGAGCGTCCGGTTGTGGTGAAGGCCGGCAAGGAAACGTTCGAGCTGGGCACCGACAAAAACGGTGTTTTACGCATTAACCTGCTCGACAGCCCGTTCGCCGAACATGACATCAATCATCTGAGCCGACTGCTGATCAGTGTCGAAGACGGTCAGGACGATGTGCACACCGACTCGTCCCTGGCGGTCAGCAGTGGCTTGCGCGGCAAACTGCTCGAAGCGCATGGCCTGATTTATGACGACCTCGAAGACGACGAAGTGAGCCAGTGGGTACACCGGGTCAAGCGCTTGTCGGAACTGGGTCTGGAAGAAGAAGCCAGCGAGCTGGAACAAAGCCTGATCGAACTGACCCGCAATGATCCAGAGTTGCAGACTGAATTCCTCAAGTCGCTGACCAAGGATGCCGGGCGCCTCGTCGCTGATCCGGGGCCGAATTAAAAGCAAAAGCTTCGCTAGCAGGCTAGCTCCCACAGGGGATTTGAGGCGGTCACATATTGTGTGTCCACAGCAAATCCAATGTGGGAGCTAGCCTGCTAGCGATGACGGCCTGACATTCACCATCACATCAAAACCTTGCCCCTACCGCTCAAACAGCTCCATCTGCTCAAACCCACCGCGCAAATCCTCCAGCCTGACCCCAATCCCCAACAACCGCACCGGTTTCCCGCCGCGATTGAATGCCTGGGTCAGCAACAACTGATAACTGCCCAAATCCCGCCCAGCCCCGGCCTGTTCCAGCGTCGTCTGGGTAAAGTCATGGAATTTCACTTTGACGAATGGCTTGCCCGGCCGGTAGCTGCTGTCGATCCGCGCCATGCGGCCCGCCAGGGTTTCCAACAGCTCGGGTAATTTATCGAGGCAGCTCACCAGATCCGGCAGGTCTACGTCGTAGGTGTTTTCGACACTGATCGACTGTCGGCGGCTGTCGTTGTGCACCAAACGCTCATCGATCCCACGGGCCAGGCTCCAGAGTCGCTCGCCGAAACTGCCGAATTCACGCACTAGGGCCAACTTGTCCCATTCGCGTAAATGCGAGCAATCGACAATGCCGAGCTTGCCCAGTTTGTCCGCGGTGACTTTGCCCACGCCGTGCAGTTTGCTCACGGGCAAACCGCTGACAAAGTCTTCTACCTGATCCGGCGTGATGACAAACAAGCCGTTGGGCTTCTTCCAGTCACTGGCGATCTTGGCCAGAAACTTGTTCGGCGCAACGCCAGCCGAGACCGTGATGTGCAACTGATTGGAGACTCGTCGGCGAATGTCCTGGGCGATACGCGTGGCGCTGCCACCGAAATGCGCACAGTCCGACACGTCGAGGTAAGCCTCGTCGAGGGAAAGTGGCTCGATCAGGTCGGTGTAATCGCGAAAGATCGTGTGAATTTCCTTCGACGCTTCTCTATAGGCCTCCATGCGCGGCTTGACGATGGTCAGGTCCGGGCACAGTTTCAGGGCATGCCCGGAAGACATCGCCGAGCGCACACCGTAGGCCCGCGCTTCATAGTTACAGGTGGCGATCACCCCGCGCCGATCCGCCGAACCACCCACCGCCAGGGGTTTACCTGCCAGGCGCGGGTCGTCACGCATCTCGATGGCAGCGTAGAAGCAGTCACAATCGACGTGGATGATTTTTCGCTGGGTCATATAAAAGCGGTGTTCATGGTGAAGAAATGGAGTCATGGCGTGCCGGATCGGCAGTATCTCACTGACACCTGTATATAGCACCAGTAGTCTGAATCTTCTTCCCTGCTCGTAGGAAAAGTAACCGGTGAATTTATTTTCTCAATCGAAAAGCACCGTTCGATAGAGCTGAAAGCCTTGCCACACCTGCCTCACAGACCATCGCCGTGCCCCGACTTCTAGCTAAGCGATTGAACCAGAAGAGGTTTTATCTGGATTGAAGGTTGACAGCCCGGCGATCCTCTGTAGAATGCCGACACACAGACGCGGGATGGAGCAGTCTGGTAGCTCGTCGGGCTCATAACCCGAAGGTCGTCGGTTCAAATCCGGCTCCCGCAACCAAACATCAAAAAAGGCTACTCGAAAGAGTGGCCTTTTTTGTGCGTGTCTGTTTTGTGCCCTCTTTATTGACCAGAAGTAAGAAATCGTTCTGATTCCGAAACTTAACGCTCCCCTGCGACCGTTCGCCGCTTATTTACGCTTATTTGACCCGGTTCCAGATTAACGGTTGACACACAGGCGTATCTCTATAGAATGCCGCCACACAGACGCGGGATGGAGCAGTCTGGTAGCTCGTCGGGCTCATAACCCGAAGGTCGTCGGTTCAAATCCGGCTCCCGCAACCAAACATCAAAAAAGGCTACTCGAAAGAGTGGCCTTTTTTGTATCTGTTGAAAAAGTCCTTTCGCAACAATGACCTGTCACTGTGTAGAGAAGCGTTCGGGATCACCAAGGCTGTGGGTTCAGACTATGCTGAATCGCAGACAGAACCCTCTACGACTCATGACACGCCATCGCCGATAACCGGTGAGAGGCGTTAATATTTGTGATTATTTTTTTCTACAGGGATTGGTAACTTGGCTGGATACCTCCATCCTGTCGCGCACAATCCAAGAGGTGATTGATGCGCGCCAACTCGTCTGATCCACAAGACACCGTCACAGCGACACAACCGATCAAGGCCGAGCGTCTGCGCTGGCTGGATCTGGTCAGCAAGTACCGTCAGCCCATCGGCCTGGCGGTCACTCTGCTGTTGTTCGCTATCGCGCTGATTGCCTGTCGTCATCTGCTGAGCGAACTCGATCTGTACGCTTTGCATGACTCGATCCTGGAAGTACCGAAGCCGGCATTGCTCGGCGCATTGGGTGCAACCGTGGTCGGCTTCATCATTCTGCTGGGGTACGAATGGTCGGCCAGCCGCTACGCAGGCGTGACACTCGCGCCGCGCATCCTGGCACTGGGCGGTTTCACTGCGTTTGCCATCGGCAACGCCATCGGTCTTTCGATGCTCTCGGGGGGCTCGGTCCGCTACCGTTTATATGCACGTCATGGTCTGGGGGCTTCGGAAGTCGCTCACATGACGCTGTTCGCCAGCCTCTCGCTTGGCTGCGCCCTGCCACCGCTGGCCGCCCTGGCAACCTTAAGCAACCTGCCTGCCGCCTCGGCTGCCCTGGGGCTGTCCGAAGGTTTGCTGGGCGCAGTTGCCGCGGCCGTTCTGCTGCTCTTCAGCGTATTGGCCATCGGCATCTACCGCCGTCGCCTTCCGGAACAGCCTTCCAAGGACAACTTGCTGGTCAGGGTCGGACGCCGCACCTTGCGCCTCCCCGGCCGCCGCCTGACCTTCCTGCAACTGATCATCACCGCCCTGGACGTGGCCGCCGCCGCGACCGTGCTTTATTTGTTGCTGCCGGAAGCGCCGCCCTTCGGTGCGTTCCTGCTGGTGTACCTGCTGGCCTTGGCCGCCGGTGTGCTCAGCCATGTGCCCGGCGGTGTCGGCGTATTTGAAGCCATCCTGTTGGCCGCTTTCGCCGACACACTCGGCGCCGCCCCACTGGCCGCCGCGCTGCTGCTCTATCGCCTGATCTATGTCGTGTTGCCCCTGCTGGTGGCGTGTGTGTTCCTGCTGATCAACGAAGGCCAGCGTCTGTTTCAGTCGCGCCAGTCCCTGCGGGCCGCTTCCGGTCTGGCGGCGCCGATTCTGGCGGTGCTGGTGTTCCTGTCCGGCGTGGTGCTGCTGTTCTCCGGCGTGACCCCGGAAATCGACACCCGCCTGGAACACATCGGTTTTCTGATTCCGCATCGGCTGGTCGACGCGTCGCACTTCGGCGCGAGCCTGATCGGCGTGCTGTGCCTGCTGCTGGCTCAAGGTCTGCGTCGTCGGCTGTCCGCCGCGTGGATGCTGACCACGATTCTATTGCTGGTCGGCGCCCTGCTCTCTCTGCTCAAGGGTTTTGACTGGGAAGAAGCCTGCCTGATGACCCTGACGGCGAGCCTGCTGGGGGTTTTCCGGCGTTCGTTCTATCGCCCGAGCCGCCTCACTGAATTGCCGTTCTCGCCGCTCTATCTGGTTTCCAGCCTGTGCGTGCTTGGCGCGTCGATCTGGTTGCTGCTGTTTGCCTATCAAGACGTGCCGTACAGCCATCAACTCTGGTGGCAGTTCACCCTTGATGCCGATGCCCCACGCGGCCTGCGCTCATTGTTGGGCGCCGCCGTTCTGCTGGTGGTCGTGTCCCTGACCTGGCTGCTGCGCACCGCGCGCCCGGTGATTCACTTGCCGACGCCTGAGGAGCTGGATCGCGCGGTAAAGATTCTCATGGCCTCTGCGCAACCGGACGGTGGCCTGGCCCTGACCGGTGACAAGGCGTTGCTGTTTCACCCCAACGACGAAGCGTTCCTGATGTACGCCCGCCGTGGCCGCAGCCTGGTGGCCTTGTACGACCCGATTGGCCCGACCCAGCAACGGGCGGAAATGATCTGGCAGTTCCGCGACCTCTGCGACATCCACCACGCCCGCCCCGTGTTCTATCAAGTCCGAGCCGAGAACCTGCCGTACTACATGGACATCGGCCTGACCGCGATCAAGCTCGGCGAAGAAGCCCGGGTCGATCTGCAGCGCTTTGATCTCGAAGCCAAGGGCAAAGAGATGAAAGACCTGCGCTACACCTGGAACCGCGGCACCCGCGATGGCCTGTCGCTGGAGATCTTTGAGCCGGGCCATGCGCCGATGGATGAGCTCAAGGTGATTTCGGATGCCTGGCTGACCGGCAAGAACGTGCGCGAGAAAGGCTTCTCGCTCGGCCGCTTCAGCGACGACTACATCAAGCATTTTCGCGTGGCGGTGATTCGTTTCGAAGGACGCCCGGTGGCGTTTGCCAACCTGCTCGAGACTTACGGCCATGACTTGGCCAGCCTCGATCTGATGCGCGCGCACCCGGACGCCCCCAAGCTGACCATGGAGTTCATGATGGTCGGCCTGATTCAACATTATAAAAATCATGGATACGCGCGCTTCAGCCTGGGCATGGTGCCGCTGTCGGGGTTGCAACCCCGGCGTGGCGCACCGCTGACCCAGCGTCTGGGCTCGATGGTTTTCCGCCGTGGTGAGCAGCTCTACAACTTCCAAGGCTTGCGCCGCTTCAAAGACAAGTTCCAGCCTGACTGGGAACCCCGTTATATGGCCGTGCCCGCCGGACTCGATCCGCTGGTTGCCCTGGCCGATACTGCTGCCCTGATTGCGGGCGGCTTGACTGGATTGGTGAAACGCTGATGATTCAACGCTCCTTGCGGTACGTACTGGGCACGCTGGTCGTGCTGGCCCTGATTCTCGGTGGCGGTTACTGGTACCTGAAACGCCCGGCACCCGAACCGACCCTTGAACTGCTGACACCGGCCGATGGTGCGGCGATGACCCGCGTCATCCCCGGCAACACGCCGCGCGCCCAGGTGCTGGTGGCGGTCAACGAAGACCAGAAACTCAGCGACAAACAATTGATGACCCTGAGCCGCACCGGCTCGGCGCAGATTGTCCAGGTGATCCTGCCGAAAGACTGCCTGCTGCAAAGCCGCGCCCTGCAATCGGGCCTGCGCGAACTCAAAGGTCCAGCGACCCTGGTCAGCGGTATCGGCCCTGGCGCCGTGCTGGCGTGGCGCTGGTTGTCCGAGCAAAAGGACGAAAAGGCTCAAGCTGTCTCCGTCGACCTGGCCCTGGAAAAACCCGGCTGCACCCACCTGCTGCCGAAAAGCGCCGCTCACGGTCATTGGCTGGTGGCCTGGAACGACAACCCGGACGACACCAGCGCCGGCTTCGTGCGTGACCAAGCCAACGCCGAAACCAGCATCAGCGACTACGACATCAACCTGCCGCAAGTGCTGAACAACGAACTGCGCAAGCTCCTCGTCGGTGGCGACAAAGCCGCTGGCGGTCTGCAGATCCCGGTGGTCGAAGTCCCGGCCGGCCAGGCCAAAGACACCGTGACCCTGTTCCTGTCCGGTGACGGCGGCTGGCGCGACCTGGACCGCGACGTCGCAGGCGAGATGGCCAAGATCGGCTACCCGGTGGTCGGCATCGACACCCTGCGCTACTACTGGCAGCACAAGAGCCCGGAGCAAAGCGCCCTTGACCTCGCCGAGCTGATGCAACACTACCGGCAGAAATGGGGCACCAAGCGCTTCATCCTGACCGGTTACTCGTTCGGCGCCGACGTCCTGCCGGCGATCTACAACCGCCTGGAGCCCGCGGAACAGCAACGCGTCGACGCAATCATCCTGCTGGCCTTCGCCCGCACCGGCAGCTTCGAGATAGAAGTCGAAGGCTGGCTCGGCAACGCCGGCAAAGAAGCCGCCACCGGCCCGGAAATGGCCAAGCTGCCACCGGAAAAAGTGGTGTGCATCTACGGTGAAGAGGAAGTCGACGAAAGCGGCTGCACCGACAAGACCGCCGTGGGCGAAGCGATGAAACTGCCCGGCGGCCACCACTTCGACGAGAACTACCCGGCGCTGGCAAAGCGCTTGGTGGACATCATCGAGAAGCGCCAGGCCAAGGACGAGACGGTTCAGGAGTGATCTGAGGCCTGCCTACAAGAAGCCCCCGCAGCCGTTTGGTTGCGGGGGCTTTTTTACATGTACAAACATGAAGCGCTTCCAGCTAGCCGGACGCTATGTCGAATTCGACTCAGATTTCATTTACCCAAAAAGTTTTTCTTCTTGGGCGTGCAGGCTTGCCATCTTGAACAAAAGAAAAATGTCTTGACTCTTCATCAAGCTAGAAACTCCAAGTGTCCACATTCCATAAAACGTGGACACTTTTTTCATTGGAAATATCGAACCGTCAAGACCGCTCGATAGCTCCTGACCTCGCGACCGGCCCGGACAAAGATCGAATCTGAAGAAAAGCTGGCTGAAAGCAAGTAACACCGCCGCTCCCCTGTGGGAGCGAGCCTGCTCGCGATGGCGCACTGAGATTCGCTAATGGTGTTGCCTGACAGACCGCTATCGCGAGCAGGCTCACTCCCACAGGGATGGTCAGTGGCTTCAAAATCACCGGGCACAAAAAAGCCCCCACCACCTTCACGGCAACGGGAGCTTCCTACTTATAGGCGACGCTCTGCGGCGTCATAAACCTCTTCGTCACGTCGGGCCCCGACTGCGACGATCAATACCTGAATGGCCTTGCCGTCGACTCGATATACAATCCGCGTGTCGCCTGTCCGGATCCGTCTGCAGCCTGCAAGACTGGCTCTTAGGGGCTTGCCGCTCTTGTCCGGCTCACCATTGATAATCCGCTCTTCGATAACATCAAGAATGCGGTTCGCCGCTACAGCTCCCAGCAGATCCAGATCCTTCTGAACCTCCGGATGATAGATAACGCCCCAAACCATCCACAGCTCCTTTAGTCTTTCTTGGCGTACCGCGCCCGCATATCGTCGTGGCTGACAGCCTTGGCTTGATCAAAACCGATCAGTCGCTCTCGAGCCGCAGCTTCAACTCGAAGGTCCTCAAGCTCGTCGAGCATTTCCTGATACGCATCGACATTGATAATGACCGCTGCGGGTTGGTTGTCTTTGAAAATGACCAGTCGTTCGGTGGCTCGGCTGGAAATCTCCTTTAGCCTCGCACTAAATCCCCTGACCATCGCCGTCACCGAAATCGCTTGGTCAGCACGCTCTAGTAATGCCGTCATACTCACCTCTCTACCTGCTAGTGCAAATTTGAACACACAGTTCTGCGTAGAGTATTGCGTCGAATTCAACATACCGCAAGCTGCAAAAAAAACGTGAAACTGCCTACCTGCGCTTTTCTTGCTCACTGAGCGTGTTTAGTTTTGTTTACTTATGGTGTCGCAATATCGGATGACGCCCGCGGACCTTGTAGGCAAACTCCGAATCTCGCGTTTGGGCACTTTGCCGCCTTGTTGCGTTTTTCTTCGACGGGATACTCTCCGGACGTCGCTGACCTTTCAGCGATCGGGCTTGGAAACCCGTCGAACCAAAGCGCACCAGCGCCCTTCGTGGCCGCAGTAGCTTTACGACTGCGATCCTGAGTTATGGCGGCTGTGCGTGGGACGCCCTCGGGCGTGCCGGTTCCTTGGTTCCCGGTTTTCCAACCTGCGTACAGTCGCCACCTATTCGATTGGAAACGAACGTGGCGACTCCTCGAACCCTGGAGAAAGACCATGACTAAAATTGATGCTTCCGCGATTTCAGAATTAAAACCATAGGCTTCACCCCACTCATCTACTGCCCGGATCAGGCGTTGTTCAACGTCCGCGCCGGCGTCCCCATCATTGCTGCATTATCACAAGCCTCCGACCTGCTGTTCCTCGCCAAATCATTTTCCGAGGATGCCGCCTACGCAAAAGACACCGACCGTCATGCCTGGGCTGCTCACTATCTGACGGCGATGGGTAAGGCGGTGATTGATGATGTGGTGAAGGTGCTGACGCCGCGACCGGCCCGGACGAAAACCGAATCTGAAGAAGAGCTTCCCGAAAGCCAGTAACACGGCAGATCCCCTGTGGGAGCGAGCCTGCTCGCGATGGCGGACTGACATCCACCATTGTTGTCGACTGACAGACCGCTATCGCGAGCAGGCTCGCTCCCACAGGGATTGTCAGTGAACCCGGATCATCGGGCACAAAAAAGCCCCCGCTGCCGCACTGGCAACGGGGGCTTTTTGATGGGGCTTACATCTCTACCTGGGTACCCAACTCAATCACCCGGTTCAGCGGCAGATTGAAGAAGCGCAAATTGCCGTTGGCATTCTTCAACATGAAGGCAAACAGCGCCTCGCGCCAACGCGCCATGCCTTCTAGTTTGGAGGCGATCACCGTCTCGCGGCTGAGGAAGTAGGTGGTGCGCATCGGACTGAAGTCGAGGTCATCGAGATGACACAACTTGAGCGCTTGCGGCACGTCCGGCTCATCGACGAAGCCGAAGTGCAGGATCACGCGGAAGAACCCTTCACCGTGGGATTCAACCTCGAAGCGCCGTGTCGGCGGCACGCGCGGGATGTCTTCGTAGACCACGGTCAGCAGCACCACTTGCTCGTGCAATACCTGGTTATGCAGCAGGTTGTGCAACAGCGCGTGAGGCACGGCGTCCGGGCGCGCGGTGAGGAACACTGCGGTGCCCTGGACGCGATGCGGCGGTTGCACGGCGATGCTGCTGATGAAAATCGGCAGCGGCAGCCCGCCCTCGTCCATGCGCTCCACCAGCAGCTGCTTGCCGCGCTTCCAGGTGGTCATCAGCACAAACAACGCGATACCGGCGATCACCGGGAACGCCCCGCCCTGAATGATTTTCGGCACGTTGGCCGCGAAATACAGACCGTCCACCAACAGGAAACCGAGCAACAGCGGCACCGCGAGGATCGGAGGCCATTTCCACAGCAGCAATATCACCGCCGACACCAGGATGGTGGTCATCAACATGGTCCCGGTCACGGCCACACCGTAGGCCGAGGCCAGGGCGCCGGAGGACTCGAAGCCGATCACCAGCAGAATCACGCCGACCATCAGCGACCAGTTCACCGCGCCAATATAGATCTGGCCTTGCTCGGCACTGGACGTGTGCTGGATGTGCATGCGCGGAATGTAACCGAGCTGGATCGCCTGACGGGTCAGGGAGAACGCGCCGGAGATCACCGCTTGCGAGGCGATCACCGTGGCCAGGGTCGACAAACCCACCAACGGGATCAATGCCCAGCTCGGCGCCAACAGATAGAACGGGTTGCGAGCGGCTTCCGGATCACCGAGCAGCAAGGCACCCTGACCGAAGTAGTTCAGCACCAGCGCCGGCAGCACCAGGATGAACCATGCGCGGGCAATCGGCTTGCGACCGAAGTGGCCCATGTCGGCGTACAGTGCTTCGGCACCGGTCAGTGCCAGCACCACCGCGCCGAGAATCGCCACGCCCATGCCCGGGTGAACAATGAAGAAGCGCACGCCCCAGACCGGGTTCATCGCTTGCAACACTTCGGGATGCTGCAGGATGCCGTAGACACCAAGCGCGCCCAGCACCACAAACCAGGTCACCATGATCGGCCCGAACAGGATGCCGATGCGCGCGGTACCGTGGCTCTGGATCAGGAACAGCGCCACCAGCACGACCAGCGACAACGGCACTACCCAATGGTCGATGCCATCGAATGCCAGTCCAAGGCCTTCAATCGCTGAAAGCACGGAAATCGCCGGGGTGATCATGCTGTCGCCGTAGAACAGCGCCGCGCCGATCAGCCCGCAGACCACCAGCAACCCTCGCAATTTGCGATGCCCCGCCGCCGCCCGCCTGGCCAGCGCGGTCAAGGCCATGATCCCGCCCTCGCCCTGGTTGTCGGCGCGCAACACGAACATCATGTACTTGATCGAGACGACCCAGATCAGCGACCAGAAGATCAGCGCCAGGATACCCAGCACGCCGTCATGGTTGACCGGTACGCCGTAGCCCCCGGAAAACACCTCTTTGAGGGTGTACAGCGGGCTCGTGCCGATATCGCCATAAACCACCCCGACCGCCGCGACCAGCATGCCGATCGGCTTCGCCGCCGAATGTTCGGCACCCGCTGCCTGACTACTTGCCTGACCCATCCACCACTCCTACTACCCAGACCGGACTTCTTTGAAAGAAGCGCTATGCTTTGCCACGCAGCATGCGCTGTTTTACATGACGTTACAGACGTTTCATTGACTGTAAAGAATAGGTAAAGCGTAACGGCGCGAAGCATAGCGCAGCACTCGTCGTATTTCCCTGCATAAAGCTGGTCAAGTGCGCCTCTCATCGCTAGAATTGCGCACTTTTTGATCAGAGGCACGCCAAGTGCCCGCTTGTCGCCTTGCCGTCTTCGGCTGGAGGCGTCACAAATACCGAGGTTAGACATGTCCACCACTCCTGCGCCGGCCAATCCAAAGGTTGGCTTCGTATCCCTGGGTTGCCCCAAAGCACTGGTCGACTCCGAGCGCATCCTTACCCAGCTGCGTATGGAAGGTTATGACGTTGTGTCCACCTACCAGGACGCCGATGTCGTGGTGGTCAACACCTGCGGTTTCATCGACTCGGCCAAGGCTGAATCTTTGGAAGTGATCGGCGAAGCCATCAAGGAAAACGGCAAGGTCATCGTGACCGGCTGCATGGGCGTCGAAGAAGGCAACATTCGCAAGATTCACCCGAGCGTGCTGGCCGTGACCGGTCCGCAGCAATACGAGCAAGTGGTCAACGCCGTGCATGACGCCGTGCCGCCGCGTCAGGATCACAACCCGCTGATTGACCTGGTGCCGCCGCAAGGCATCAAGCTGACCCCGCGCCACTACGCGTACCTGAAGATTTCCGAAGGCTGCAACCACAGCTGCAGCTTCTGCATCATCCCGTCGATGCGCGGCAAACTGGTCAGCCGTCCGGTCGGTGACGTGCTCGACGAAGCCCAGCGCCTGGTCAAGGCCGGCGTCAAAGAGCTGTTGGTGATCTCGCAAGACACCAGCGCCTACGGCGTCGACGTGAAATACCGCACCGGTTTCTGGAACGGCGCGCCGGTGAAAACCCGCATGACCGAACTCTGCGAAGCCCTGAGCACCCTCGGCGTCTGGGTTCGTCTGCATTACGTTTACCCGTACCCGCACGTCGACGAGCTGATCCCGCTGATGGCCGCCGGGAAAATCCTGCCGTACCTGGACATCCCGTTTCAGCACGCCAGCCCGAAAGTCCTGAAGTCCATGAAACGCCCGGCCTTCGAAGACAAAACCCTGGCGCGGATCAAGAACTGGCGCGAAATCTGCCCGGACCTGATCATCCGCTCGACCTTCATCGTCGGCTTCCCGGGCGAAACCGAAGAAGACTTCCAGTACCTGTTGAACTGGCTGACCGAAGCCCAGCTCGACCGCGTCGGCTGCTTCCAGTACTCGCCGGTGGATGGCGCTCCGGCCAACGATATGGACCTGGAAGTCGTTCCGGACGACGTCAAGCAAGACCGTTGGGACCGCTTCATGGCGCATCAACAAGCCATCAGCTCGGCCCGTCTGCAAATGCGCGTCGGCCGTGAAATCGAAGTGCTGGTCGATGAAGTCGACGAGCAAGGCGCCGTTGGCCGCTGCTTCTTCGATGCCCCGGAAATCGACGGCAACGTGTTCATCGACAACGGCAGCAACCTGAAGCCGGGCGACAAGGTCTGGTGCAAAGTGACCGACGCCGACGAATACGACCTGTGGGCTGAACAGATCTAAACGCAAAAAATACGAAAAGCCCTGCTCTCTTGACGAGATGTGGGGCTTTTTTACGTCTATCGTTTTGTGAGGAAAGGATTCTCGACACTCACAGGAAAAGGGGCATCCGGCCATGCGCCAACATTCGGTTATCCACACGCCGAAACACAGCGATTACGAAGAACTCACGCGAGTCTGGGAAGCCTCGGTGCGCGCCACCCACGACTTTCTGCCGGACAGCTACATTGAATTGCTGAAGAATCTGGTGCTGACCCGCTACCTCGACGCGGTAATGCTGATCTGCACCAAGGACTCGCGCCAACGCATCACCGGGTTTGCCGGGGTGGCAGCGGGCAAGATCGAAATGCTCTTCATCGACCCGGCCCACCGTGGCCAGGGTTTGGGCAAGCAGTTGCTGCGCTATGCCATGGAGCATTTGAACGCCGACGAGCTGGACGTCAACGAGCAGAACCCGCAGGCGCTGGGGTTCTACTTCAAGCAAGGGTTCGAGGTGATTGGGCGTTCGGAGGTCGATGGCATGGGGCAGCCGTATCCGTTGCTGCATATGCGCTTGCGCCAAAACCAGCAGCGTTCACAACATGCCTGACACCATAGAACCCCTGTGGGAGCTGGCCTGCCAGCGATTGCATCACCTCGGTGTATCTGACAAACCGTAGCGTCTGCATCGCTGGCAGGCCAGCTCCCACAGGAAATTCAGCCGTACTGAAATGGAGCCGGGATTAACCGGCGCCACGCAGGTACAATGCCCACCCCTTTTTTGTTACGGCCCTGTCATGACTGACCCGATTCGTCTCTCCAAACGCCTCATCGAACTCGTCGGCTGTTCCCGTCGGGAGGCTGAGCTGTTCATCGAGGGCGGCTGGGTCACCGTGGACGGCGAAGTCATCGACGAGCCGCAATTCAAGGTCGACACCCAGAAAGTCGAGCTCGATCCAGAGGCCAAGGCCACTGCACCGGAGCCGGTGACCATCCTGCTGAACGTGCCAGTGGGCATGGACGCGGAAACGGCGATGGCGACCATCAGCGCCGAGACCCTGAGCGAAGAACACCGCTTCAGCAAACGCCCGCTCAAGGGCCACTTCCTGCGCCTGACCGCCAGCACCGACTTGCAGGCCAATGCCAGCGGTCTGCTGGTGTTCACCCAGGACTGGAAGATCTTGCGCAAACTGACCGCTGACTCCGCCAAGATCGAGCAAGAGTATGTCGTCGAAGTCGAAGGCGACATGGTGGCTCACGGCCTCAACCGCCTGAACCACGGCCTGACGTACAAAGGTAAGGAATTGCCGCCGGTCAAGGCCAGCTGGCAGAACGAGAACCGCCTGCGTTTTGCGATGAAGAACCCGCAACCGGGCGTGATCGCCCTGTTTTGCCAGGCCGTCGGCCTGAAGGTCGTCGCCATCCGCCGCATCCGCATCGGCGGCGTGTCCATCGGCAAAGTGCCGTTGGGGCAATGGCGCTACCTGTCCGGCAAAGAGAAGTTCTAAGACTTTTCATGCCGCCACACATTTCGGCGCCGCTGTTTATGCGGCGCCCACTGCTGAATATCAGGATTGCACACCATGATTCATAACGACGTACTGCGCAGCGTGCGCTACATGCTCGACATCAGCGACAAGAAAGTCATCGAGATCATCAAGCTCGGCGGCATGGACGTGACCCTGGAAGACCTGGTGACGTACCTCGACAAAAAAGAGGAAGACGAGGAAGGTTTCGTACGCTGCCCGGACGAAGTCATGGCGCATTTCCTCGACGGCCTAGTGACCTTCAAGCGCGGCAAGGACGAAAGCCGTCCGCCGCAGCCGATCGAAGTGCCGGTGACCAACAACATCATCCTGAAAAAACTGCGTGTGGCCTTCGAACTGAAGGAAGACGACATGCACGCGATCCTCAAGGCGTCCGAGTTCCCGGTGTCCAAGCCTGAGCTGAGCGCGCTGTTCCGCAAGTTCGGCCACACCAACTATCGCCCGTGCGGCGACCAGCTGCTGCGCAACTTCCTCAAAGGCCTGACCCTGCGCGTTCGTCCGCAGTAAGCCCGCCACGCGCCCTGTAGGAGCCGGCTTGCTGGCGAAGGCGATCTTGAGAACGCCATCGCCAGCAAGCCGGCTCCTACAAGAGCGGTCGCAGGCCATTCTGTATAGATGTTCATTCCTCGCAAAAATAGTGGCTCCGCTTCTGGCGGCTGACGACTAGGGTGTATTGACCCTCAGCTCTCAGGACTCGCCATGCACCCGTACTTTTCCCTGCAAGGCCGCACCGCTCTGGTGACCGGCGGCACCCGTGGTATCGGCAAAATGATCGCCAAGGCTTATGTCGAGGCCGGCGCCACCGTGTACGTCTGCGCGCGGGATGCCGAAGCCTGTCAGCAAACGGCTGATGAACTGAGCACCTTCGGGACTTGCCACGGTGTGGCGGCCAACCTGGCCAATGAAGAAGGCGTGTTGCAACTGGCTACGTGGCTGGGCGAACAGATTCCTCAACTGGACATTCTGGTGAACAACGCCGGCACCACGTGGGGCGCTCCGCTGGAAAGCTACCCGGTCAAGGGCTGGGAGAAGGTCATGCAGCTCAACGTGACCTCGGTGTTCAACTGCATCCAGCAGTTTTTGCCACTGCTGCGCAAGGCCGGCTCAGAAGCCAATCCGGCGCGGATCATCAACATCGGTTCGGTGGCGGGGATTTCTTCCTTTGGCGAACAGGCGTATGCCTACGGGCCGAGCAAGGCCGCCCTGCATCAACTGTCGCGGATTCTCGCGCGGGAGCTGGTGAGCCAGCACATCAATGTCAACGTGATTGCGCCGGGACGGTTCCCTAGCAAGATGACCCAGCACATTGGTAATGATGAGCAGGCGCTGGCCGAAGATACGGCGTTGATTCCGATGAAACGCTGGGGGCGCGAGGAAGAGATGGCGGCGTTGGCGATCAGTCTGGCGAGTACGGCCGGGGCTTATATGACCGGGAATATTATTCCGTTGGATGGTGGGTTTAGTCTCTAGATCGGCGGTGCGGCCATCGCGAGCAGGCTCACTCCCACAGGGGACCTGCGTGACTACACATTCTGCGACCACAGAGGTTCAAGTGTGGGAGTGAGCCTGCTCGCGATGACGGACTGACAGGCACCACCGATTCTGGGGCGGCCCGGGTTATCATGCCCGACCAAACTCCCGCCCCGACCCCAAACCATGACCTACACCGTTTCCCCCATCGGCTTCGTACGCTCCTGCTTCAAGGAGAAGTTCGCCATCCCGCGCCAGCCGCAACTGGCCCCGGCCGCGCGTGGCGTGCTGGAACTGGTGGCGCCGTTCGATCAGGGCGATGCAGTGCAAGGGCTGGAACAGGTGAGCCACGTCTGGCTGCTGTTCCTGTTTCATCAGGCACTGGAAGAAAAACCACGCCTGAAGGTCCGCCCTCCGCGCCTGGGCGGCAACAAATCCATGGGGGTGTTCGCCACCCGCGCGACGCATCGGCCCAATGGCATCGGCCAATCGGTGGTGAAGCTGGACAAGGTCGAGGCTAATCGGTTGTGGATTTCAGGAATCGACCTGCTCGACGGCACGCCGATTCTCGACATCAAACCCTACGTGCCTTACGCGGACATCATCGACACGGCCTCCAATAGCATCGCCAGCGCCGCGCCGCTGCTGATTCCCGTGCAGTGGACGGATTCAGCGCTGCAACAGGCTCATGGCCATGCTCAGCGCCTTGGCGAGCCTTTGGTCGAGCTGATCGAGCAATGCCTGGCGCAAGATCCACGCCCGGCGTACCAGACTCCTACACCTGAGCGGGAATATGGTGCGCAGTTCTGGGACCTGGATGTGCGCTGGCATTACCCCGAGGCGGGCGTAATCCGCGTTCTGGAAGTCATTCCGGCAAAAGCTTGAACCCCAGAAACCACTGTGGGAGAAACCACTGTGGGAGCGAGCCTGCTCGCGATAGCGGTGTGTCAGTCGACCGTTACGCTGACTGATAGACCGCTATCGCGAGCAGGCTCGCTCCCACAGGGAAAGCAAAGCCTTCAGGCGTTGTGCTTACTTCTCGACGAACGCACGCTCGATCAGGTAGTCACCCGGCTCGCGCATCCGCGGCGAAACTTTCAGGCCGAAGCTGTTCAACACTTCGCTGGTCTCGTCGAGCATGCTCGGGCTGCCGCACAACATGGCGCGGTCATCCTGCGGGTTGATCGGTGGCAGACCGATGTCGCTGAACAGTTTGCCGCTACGCATCAGGTCGGTCAGGCGACCTTCGTTCTCGAACGGCTCGCGGGTCACGGTCGGGTAGTAGATCAATTTGTCACGCAGCGCCTCGCCGAAGAACTCGTTCTGCGGCAGGTGCTCGGTGATGAACTCGCGGTAAGCGACTTCGTTGACGTAACGTACGCCGTGGCACAGGATCACTTTTTCGAAACGCTCGTAGGTTTCCGGGTCCTGGATGACGCTCATGAACGGCGCCAGGCCGGTACCGGTGCTGAGCAGGTATAAATGCTTGCCAGGCTTCAAGTCATCCAGCACCAGGGTGCCGGTAGGCTTTTTGCTGATGATGATTTCGTCGCCTTCCTTCAGATGCTGCAGCTGGGAAGTCAGCGGGCCATCAGGCACCTTGATGCTGAAGAACTCGAGATGCTCTTCCCAGTTCGGACTGGCAATCGAGTAAGCGCGCATGAGCGGCCGGCCGTTGGGCTGTTGCAGGCCGATCATCACGAACTGACCGTTCTCGAAGCGCAGGCCCGGGTCGCGGGTGCACTTGAAGCTGAACAGAGTGTCGTTCCAGTGATGAACACTGAGGACACGCTCGTGGTTCATGTTGCTCATGTACGTGGGACTCCTGGAGATTTTGCCTGCGACGCTGATGTGCGCAATTGCATCGCATTCTAATGGCAGCGACAATATCTGTTAAATGGATTATTAAGATAAGGGTTATCGGTTATATAGATATGCGATTTACTCTCCGTCAACTTCAAGTATTCGTCGCCGTCGCCCAGCAGGAAAGCGTATCCCGTGCTGCGGGTCTGCTCAACCTTTCGCAATCGGCGGCGAGCACCTCGATCACCGAGCTAGAGCGTCAGTCCAGCTGTCAGCTGTTCGACCGCGCCGGCAAACGGCTGAGCCTCAACGCGCTTGGCAAACAGCTATTGCCGCAAGCGGTGGCCCTGCTCGACCAGGCCAAGGAAATCGAAGACTTGCTCAACGGCAAGTCCGGTTTCGGCTCTCTGGCGGTCGGTGCGACCCTGACCATCGGCAATTACCTGGCCACCTTGCTGATCGGCAGCTTCATGCAGCGCCATCCGGAAAGCCAGGTGAAGCTGCACGTGCAGAACACTGCCAACATCGTGCAGCAAGTCGCGCACTATGAAATTGATCTGGGTCTGATCGAAGGCGACTGCAGCCATCCGGACATCGAAGTGCAGAGCTGGGTCGAGGATGAGCTGGTGGTGTTCTGCGCACCGCAGCATCCGCTGGCCAAGCGTGGCAGCGCGACCATGGAAGAACTGACCCACGAGGCCTGGATTCTGCGGGAACAAGGTTCCGGTACGCGACTGACCTTTGACCAGGCCATGCGTCACCATCGCAGCGCGCTGAATATCCGTCTGGAACTGGAGCACACCGAAGCGATCAAGCGCGCGGTGGAATCAGGCCTGGGGATTGGCTGCATTTCGCGCCTGGCGCTGCGCGATGCGTTCCGCCGCGGCAGCCTGGTGCCGGTGGAGACACCGGATCTGGACCTGGCGCGGCAGTTCTATTTCATCTGGCACAAACAGAAATATCAGACGTCGGCGATGCGCGAATTCCTCGACCTGTGCCGCGCCTTCACCGCCGGGGTTCAGCGCAGCGACGAGATCGTGCTGCCCACCATCGCTTAAAGCAGAATCACTGCCCACACCAGCGCGATCATGCTCAACGCCACGAACTGAGCGGCGCTGCCCATGTCTTTGGCGTTCTTGGACAACGGGTGCAATTCAAGAGAGATGCGGTCGATGGCCGCTTCCACTGCCGAATTCAGCAATTCGACGATCAACGCCAACAGGCAGACCGCGATCAGCAATGCCTGCTCGACGCGGCTGACGTTCAGAAAGAACGACAGCGGGATCAGGATGACGTTGAGCAACACCAGTTGCCGAAAAGCCGCTTCGCCGGTGAAAGCTGCGCGCAGGCCGTCCAGCGAATAGCCGGAAGCGTTAAGGATGCGTTTGAGGCCGGTTTGGCCTTTGAATGGAGACATAGAGTAGGCAACTGACCAAAAAGGAGTGGGAAAGCTAGATCAACCAAAGTCAAAAAAGCGTGAACAGGCAACTCTTAGTGGCTAGAAATTGACTCAAGTTGTTGCAAGAGCAACGCAGCCTGGGTGCGAGTGCGCACATTCAGCTTACGAAATATAGCCGTGACATGCGCCTTGATGGTCGCTTCGGAAACGCTCAACTCGTACGCGATCTGCTTGTTCAGCAATCCCTCACAGACCATGGTCAGCACCCGGAACTGCTGCGGCGTCAGGCTGGCAAGGCCTTCACTGGCGGCTTTGGCTTCAGCGGAAACGCTCACGGCTTCGAACGCCTGGGGCGGCCAGAACACATCACCATCAAGCACCGCACGGACGGCTTTCTGGATGACGCTCAGGTCACTGGACTTGGGGATGAAGCCGCTGGCACCGAATTCACGGGATTTCACCATGATCGAAGCCTCTTCCTGGGCCGACACCATGACCACCGGAATCTGCGGGTACTGACCGCGGAGCAGCACCAGCCCGGAAAAACCGTAGGCTCCCGGCATGTTGAGGTCCAGCAGCACCAGATCCCAATCAGATTTTTCGTCCAGTCGGGTTTCCAGCTCGGCAATGCTTGCCACTTCCACCAGACGGACATCCGGACCCAGGCCCAGGGTCAACGCTTGATGCAGGGCGCTACGAAAAAGAGGGTGGTCATCGGCGATCAGGATTTCGTATGTGGCCATTTTTCTAATGATCCTGTTTTTCTAACAACTCAAGGCACAGCCACGGAGCTGCACCAACAGGGCACGTTCAACGCCAATCACGTGGCTATCACGTAAAGAATACGGCGTATCAAACTTTGGCCGCGCCCCAATCGGCGCCAAGCATGCCCAGCGAAACCGGGGTGGTCAAGGTGCATGGCCGGTACAGTTCTTTGCAGTATGGGCGACAATCAGCAGATGACCGGAGCCGTGCTCTGCACGAAAGGCATCAGCTCGGTGTGGGCTGGCGTTGCAACGTTCATGTCCAACTGGTGTTTCGCATCCAGGTAATGCTGGCTGAACACATCGAAATAAGCGTCCAGTGCCGATGCCGCCTCGGTATCACCCGCAAGATCCAGACATAAAGCCGCCACTTCGGCGGTGCACAAATGCTCGCTGCGGGTCGACCGACGCAACCGGTACCGCGACAGTTTCTCGGGCAGCAGGCTCAGGATCGGCAGGCGATCAAAATACGGGCTCTTGCGGAAGATCTTCCGGGCTTCGGTCCAGGTTGCGTCGAGCAGAATGAACAATGGCCGCTTGGTGCTATCGGCTTCGACGGTGTTCGTCACGCGCTCAGGCTCGACGTATTCACCCGGAAAGACCAGATACGGTTGCCACTGCGGGTCGGCCAGCAGCGCCAGCAACTGCGGATCCGTTTCGGTGCGTGACCAGATAAAGGCATGGTTGTCACGCACCACGTCGGCGATCAACCAACCGGTGTTGCTCGGTTTGAACACCTCTTTATTGGTCATGATCAGACACACGCCAGAGCGGGCCTCGACCTGCGGGCGCCAGGCGCACAGGCAGTGACTCTCGATCACGCGGCAGGCACGGCAACGCGGAGCCCTCCAGCCACGGGCCTGAATCGGCTTGATGCCCTCCTCCTCTCGCTCGTCGCGCAAGCGGGCGACGGCGTTTGCAGCAAAGGGTGGGGTTACAGGGCTCATCGCAGGCAGCACCGGAGGGGAAAGAAAATCGACACGAAGAACACTCGACAGGGCACAAAGACGCGGCAGTTTATCAGAGCAGCCGGCGCAAGCCTGTACCGTCCAGGCCTCGTCCCCTATAATTCGCCGCCACTGAACGCACAGTCATGTGACGGGTCGAACCACCAGTCACTGAACCAGGAGAGTTTCATGCTGCGCCTTATCGTTCCCACCGCTGCCATTTTGCTGGCGTCGTCTTTCAGCGCTCAGGCTGCATCCTTGAGTGAGCAGAATCTCAACAGAGAGCTGCGAAACGTCGCCGCTCAAAGCAGTGCTGGCACTCCACGGGCGATCAACGAAGACATTCTTGATCAGGGCTACACCGTCGAAGGCAACACGCTGATCAATCATCTGAGCGTACAAAGCAGCCACGCCAACAAGATGCGTGCTGACCCAAAAGCCGTGTATTTCCAGCTGGGCGCCTCTGTATGCAACAACCCATCGTTCCGCAAGCTGATGGCCAAGGGCGCGGTCATGCGTTACGACTTCACTGAAGTGAAGACCAACCGCTCAGTCGGTTCCGCCAGCTATCAGGAATCGGATTGCCCAAAAGCGGCTCCGGCCAAGAAGAAGTAATCATCGGGAATTGGCGCGCCGCTGTTCATCCTCGGCGCGCAGTTCTGCTACCAATGCCTGCAAATAACGCGAACGCCGCTCAGCGCCTTCCAAACGCCGGCAACACTCTTCTTCAAGACTCAAATGATGGGTCTCGGCGGATGACTTCAGTAATCGATACAGTTGCGTATCGATTTCCAGAATGACTCTGGCCATCGTTTACAGCCTCCCTGCACCTCGCCCTGTTTGAGCGAAAAATCCTTAAACCGCATGAACCGTGCGCCCTGCCTTTGACGCAAAGTTGTCGTGTCACGCCTGTAACTTAGTAAATCAGAGCGTTGGGCCCGTGGCTTGCGTTCAGACGAACGGTGAATTCACCTTGCAAATCGTCAATAAGCGGTTGCCAGGAAAGACTTTGCGGCGCAATGATCAAGTCAGCGAGAATCTCTGCAAGGGTCTAGATTCAGAGTGTTCACGATCACTTTTCAGGGCAGGAAAGGGGCTGCCCGTCGCGTGTCTTGTTGTGCGAATGTTTCTTTCATCCAAGGGAAAAACAGAGCCTGTATGGACGACTCGAACCGAGTCGGGTGGAGCGCCCAGGCATGGGCTTGGGTAGACAGCGACACATGAGGTGTCGCGGCGCTGACGACTGTTTTGTCGGTGCCAAGGGTTCTGTGCAGAAGGAGAAGTTGAATGCCTTACCAACCGAATGACCTCCTGAGCCGTCATTTCGAAGAAAGCGGCCACGACCTCATCAGCAAGGTCGAAGAGCAACTCAACCTGGTTTCACCCAACAGCCCCAACATCCCGATTTACCGCGACATGATCCTGACCGTGCTGCGCATGGCCCAGGAAGATCACAACCGCTGGAATGCCAAGATCACCCTTCAAGCCCTGCGCGAACTGGAGCATGCTTTCCGCGCGCTCGAACAGTTCAGGGGGCGACGCAAGGTCACCGTTTTTGGCTCGGCGCGCACACCGATCGAACACCCGCTGTATGGCCTGGCCCGGGAACTCGGCGCCGCGCTGGCGCGCTCGGACCTGATGGTCATTACCGGTGCCGGTGGCGGCATCATGGCGGCGGCCCATGAGGGTGCCGGCCTGGAACACAGTCTGGGGTTCAATATCACCCTGCCCTTCGAGCAACATGCCAACCCCACCGTTCAAGGCACCGCCAACCTGCTGCCCTTCCACTTCTTCTTTACTCGCAAGCTGTTCTTCGTCAAAGAAGCCGACGCTCTGGTCCTGTGTCCAGGTGGTTTCGGCACCCTGGATGAAGCGCTCGAAGTGCTGACGTTGATTCAGACCGGCAAAAGCCCGCTGGTGCCTGTCGTGCTGCTGGACGCGCCGGGTGGCACGTTCTGGCAAGGCGCGCTGGACTTCATTCACCATCAACTGGAGGAAAACCGCTACATCCTGCCGACCGACATGAAGCTGGTGAGCCTGGTCTACAGCGCCGAAGAAGCGGTGGAGCAGATCAATCAGTTCTACGGCAACTTTCACTCCAGTCGCTGGCTCAAGCATCAGTTCGTGATCCGCATGAACCACAAGCTCAGCGACCAGGCGCTCGAGGACATGCAGGAAGCGTTCGCCGATCTGTGCCTGAGCGACCACTTTCATCAGCATGCCTATAACGGCGAGGAGCACGATGAAGCGCAGTTCAGTCATCTGGCGCGACTGGCCTTCAACTTCAACGCCAGGGATCATGGCCGCCTGCGGGAACTGGTGGACTACATCAACCTGCCGGAAAACTGGGCTCATTCCAAACCCCCGGCGCAACAGCGAACGCGAGAGCCGTCCAAGGTGACGTGAGGCAAAATCGAGGCAAAAAAAAACGGCCCGCTATCGAAATAGCGGGCCGTTTTTATTAATCATCCATTCCCCTACCGCTGAACAAGCGGCCGATCATTTCCATGGAGTATCCCCGATAACTCAGGAAACGCCCTTGCTTGGCGCGTTCCCGGACGTCTATCGGCAGATGCCCGGCAAATTTGCGTCGCCAGGTCTCTTCCAGTTGCTCCTGCCAGTTGATACCGCTCTCGCGTAAGGCGAGTTCGATGTCATTACGTTGCAGGCCGCGCTGGCTCAATTCTTCGCGAATACGCAAAGGGCCGTAGCCGGAACGAGCACGGTAGGAAACGAAACTTTCGAGGTAACGGGATTCGGACAGCAGACCCTCTTCCGTCAAACGGTCGAGTGCTGTGTCAATCATTTCAGGGAGAGCGCCGCGCTGACGCAGTTTACGCGTCAGCTCGACTCGACCGTGCTCGCGTCGTGCGAGCAGGTCCATGGCGGTTCGCCGCACCGCGACGAGTGTATCGAGTACGGCGGTCATCGGATCAATCAGATATCAGCGTCTGCCAGGTCAGCAGCCGTCTCTTTGACTGGCGAGGCTTTGACGTCCGGCGCAGGGGTCAGCAACTTGTCACGCAGTTGCTTCTCGAGCTTGGCGGCGATTTCCGGATTGTCTGCCAGGAACTTGGCCGAGTTAGCCTTGCCCTGACCGATCTTGGTGCCTTCATAGGCATACCACGCGCCGGACTTCTCAACGAAACCGTGCAGCACGCCCAGGTCGATCATCTCGCCGTTGAGGTAGATGCCCTTGCCGTAAAGAATCTGGAACTCGGCCTGACGGAACGGCGAAGCCACCTTGTTCTTCACAACTTTAACGCGGGTTTCGCTACCGACGACTTCATCACCTTCTTTCACCGCGCCAGTACGACGGATGTCCAGACGAACCGAGGCGTAGAACTTCAGCGCGTTACCACCGGTGGTGGTTTCCGGGCTGCCGAACATCACGCCGATCTTCATGCGGATCTGGTTGATGAAGATCACCAGGCAGTTGGCGTTCTTGATGTTACCGGTGATTTTACGCAGCGCCTGGGACATCAGACGGGCCTGCAGGCCCACGTGCATGTCGCCCATTTCGCCTTCGATTTCAGCCTTCGGAACCAGGGCCGCCACGGAGTCGACGATGATCACGTCAACCGCGTTGGAACGCACCAGCATGTCGGTGATTTCCAGTGCTTGCTCGCCGGTGTCCGGCTGGGAAACCAGCAGGTCGTCGACGTTGACGCCCAGTTTGCCGGCGTATTCAGGGTCGAGGGCGTGTTCGGCGTCGACGAATGCGCAGGTCGCTCCGGCTTTTTGAGCCTGGGCGATCACCGACAGCGTCAGCGTGGTTTTACCGGAAGATTCAGGACCGTAGATTTCAACGATACGGCCTTTTGGCAGACCGCCAATGCCGAGCGCGATGTCCAGACCCAGAGAGCCAGTGGAGATAGCCGGGATCGCCTGACGGTCCTGATCGCCCATACGCATTACGGCACCCTTGCCGAATTGACGTTCGATCTGACCCAGGGCCGCAGCCAAGGCTTTCTTCTTGTTGTCGTCCATTAAAGTCCTCACGTAATCAATAAGGCCTGACGGCCAACACCTGTATAAGTAGCCAGTATTATTCCACAGCGTTTCAGGATCGCCTACCCCTGATTTGAGATTTCTCCAGCGGCATGACGCAGCAGCCCCTCTAGCGCGGCCTTAACCGTTTGTCGGCGGACCTCATCGCGGTTACCGGCGAAGTGCTGTACCTCGCTGAACAGCTGCTCACCGACGCCCCAGGCCAGCCAGACCGTGCCGACCGGCTTGTTCGGAGAACCGCCATCCGGGCCGGCCACACCGCTGACCGCCACGGCAAAATGCGCCCGGCTTTTTTCCTGCGCGCCACGGACCATTGCCTCGACCACCTCGCGACTGACCGCGCCCACCGTAGGGAACAACTCGGGAGGAACGTTCAATTGCTCGGTTTTCTGCCGATTGGAATACGTCACATAACCGGCCTCGAACCACGCCGAACTCCCCGGAATGCGAGTGATCGCCTCCGAGATCCCACCGCCGGTACACGACTCGGCAGCGGTGACGTGGGCATTCAGAACCTGCAAGCGCCTGCCAAGTTCAGCGGCCAGTTGAGTGATTTCTTTCACGGTCATCTCCTGAGCGAGCGGAATGAGCACTACCGTACACGAGCAGATTGCGCTTGCAAGGCACAGGGTCGATCAAAATGTTAGCGAGCGACGGCTCTGACGTACGCCTGACAAGCCTGCAAAGCAATCAGTCCGCTGTCGCCGGCGTCGGTGATGGCGATAATTCGTTGAGCATGCGCCGGGTCAAGTCGGGCTCGCGGGGCGCCATTATCCAGGCTGCCGGTGCTGGCAGAGGCTGGCACTGAGTTGCCTGAGGCAATGTCGCCGGTTTCGAGGAGGACTGACAGGCGCAGATCAGCAGTGGCAAGACGATCGCGCAGGCGACCTTGATCACGTTGGGCATCGCTTAGCGCTCGGTAATGGGTTAGTTCACTGGCCGACAGACGCTGCTCCAATGCCAGACGTTTGTCCTGCTCGACCTGTTGCTGAGTCGCGGCGGCCAGCGTCAGTTGATTCAGTGCCTCGGCGTGCAGCCTGACCTGTTCTGCGAGTTGCCGGCCGTACCGCCAATCCTGAACGTGCCAGGCCAGCGCCGCCGAGCCGCCGGCCAACACCACCAGAAACACAAAAAGGCCGATTGCCCGGTAAGAAAACGGCATCAGACCGAAGGCTGGCATAAAACCGCCCTCGCCCGCGCCCAGAGTTGCAGGCGATCCTGTAATCCGTTCAGGCCGCCATTGATGCGGCGAGTGATGCTGTTGAACTGATCGCGGTCGGCCAGTTCGTTGAGGCCGTTCTGCTGCCAGAACCAGGCAGCTGATTCGGCGGCCCATTGGGGTTTTTCCAGCAGCTCCGGCAGAAACAACAAGCGGTCGTCACCGAACAGTCCGAGACTGCATTGGCGGTAATTGTCGTGACCGGTGATCTGGATCAGGCCGCGGCCGCGATACTTTTGGCCGTCGCCGTCGAGCGCTGGAGTATTACCCAAACGGGAGGCCAACGTGCCTGTGTCGTACTTGCTTAAATACTGATCACTGCCGAGTTCACGCACGTACTGCAACTGGCCTGACTCATGACCGACTTGCGCGAGGAACGCGGCGATGCGTTTCGGGGTGTTGATGCTGAAACGAAGCATGGCAGTGTTGAGAGCAGAAATGAAAACGCCCGCTTGGGAGCGGGCGTTGGGCATGATGGTTTCCAGCAGTTGTTGCGTAATAGTCATGGTTATACCCATAGACCGGATGGAGAAGTCATTCGGTCGCCACCAGTAGAAATCAGTTCATATCCTTTAGGACCGCGCATCCAGACAGGTCGCCTCGATCGAACAGCGATAGCTGTTCTGACGACTGCCGCTGGCCGTTACCTTGTCGATTGACCAACGACCGCGCATGAAATCGGGCCACGTACTGTCCAGCAGCACCAGACCTTCGGCGGACAATCCTGGATTGCCGGGGCAGTCGATCTTCACCTTCAATGCTTCACGCATCATCCGGCGCACCTCGCCTTCACCGGCGGCCCGGGCATCGCCTGCGCTTTGATAGCGTTGACGAAGGGTCTTGAACGGCGCGATGCCGCTTTCCTCGACACGCACTTTACCGGCCGCTGCATCCCACCAACTGGTCTTGCAGCCCTGGTATTTTGCTCGCGCGGTTTCTTCGAGTGTTGCCGCAATAAAAGACTGTTCGCCCGGCCGATTGTTGGTCGTCACAGAGAGCTTTATGTCCGGCATGACGTTGCCCGACAGCGACTTCGCCTGACCACGTCGTGCCAGCACATACAGATCGTTGATCGGCTTGGCGACACCGTCATGGAGGCAGGCAAGCCGGGTCAGAAAACCCATGTCCGTCTCGTTGGACTGGTCGATATGTTCAATCTTGATTTGCGCCAGATCAGGAGCCACGCGCGGTGAAAATCCATGCCTGGACGTCAACTGGCGAAACAGCGTCCCCACGGTTGTCGGACCGTGGCTGACCGATCGGCGCTGCTTGAAGCCGGTCTCATCCGCGGCACTGAACGGTGCCGCCGTGGCCACCAGCGTCATACGCAGGGGAAACAGCGTCGGCGTGCGCCGTGTGACGACGAACTCACCCTTATCAACCAGACCCGACTCCACATAGCCCACTCGCAAGCCGATTTTTCCGCCCAGGCTCGGCAGTCCTTCGAGTCCTTCCAGGTTAATTGCAAGCGTCAGTTGATCGGACTCTATCCCCGCCGCATCGATGTGCTGCCATGAAATCAGGCGCTCGTTGAGCAGCGCAGCATTCGCGCCGTAGATCTCCACCGAGGGTGTGAAACCAAGTGACATGTTGCCTCCTTAATCCCAGGCCGACGCCGGCTTGGGTGCAATCGGTTTTGCATCGAGTTCAGGCAGGAGAACCCGCACACCCGCCGGCAATACCGGGGCATATTCGGCGAGCCCCGGATTGAGACGCCAAAGCGCCTCCTCGGCTGCATCGTCACAACGCTCAAGCGCCCGATACAGCAGCAGATTCACCGAATCTCCGGCAATACTTCGAACGTTACGCATTGGCAAACTCCAATAAATCGATCGTCCACTCGACCACCATCGCAGTGCCGTCATCAATCACGCTGCCTTGGGTTTCCGTCACCGTGATGATCTGCCATAGACCCCAATTGCGGCTGATGCCGTCAACCAACGGCACCGGGACGCGCAGCGCCTGCAATGCACGCAACTCGTCAAGCCGGTCCATCGCCGTCGCGTACATCGATTTGCCCGATATCTTCAACGTTTGCAGGCCTTGGCCGGTCTGACTGGCGATGGGTTTGCTGTTCTGAATATCGATGCTTTTCCATCCACCATCCGAACCGCGCACCAAGCTGCTGTAAGCGAAGTTTCTGGACAGGCCGAAAATAAAATTGCCCAACACCATTTGCTGACGCATCAGGTACCTCCGTCGGTCAGGGCCGCGTCACTTCGCATGGCGAGTGAGTTAGGCAGGGTCATAAGTGCGAATTGGCCGGTAATCTGCTGCACCACCAGGTTCGCCAACTGACTGGCGCTGGCCTGATCCTGGCCATTGATGTAGATGTTCGCCGTCATCGAGTTCTGCTGATTGCTCGTCTGGGCGCTGGTCAGGTCTTTGCTGACCTGATCCGGAGCGGCGAGTTGGTCGGCAGGTGCAGCGAGTTTTTCACCCAGCCAGCTACCCGACTCCCCACCAATCCAGCTCCCTGCCAATCCGCCGCCGACCGCACCTATCGCTCCGCCAATGGCCGTGCCAAGGGGACCGAATAAGGTACCCTCAGCGGCGCCGATGGCACCTCCTGCCGAGGCCCCCGCCCAGCCACCACCAGCGGTTCCCAGGCCAGTGCCGACCATCTTGAGGTCGCCACTCATTGTTCCTTCAATCACATCGGGGGCGGCCTTTAACGCAAATGCGCCAGGTAAAAAACGCTTGAATACGCCCAATGAAGCACTCGTGCCTTTCAGAGAATTGCCGGTGAGACGGGGAGCCTCGCCGCCCAATACTCGCTTGGCCGCCCGACTGGTCATCTCATCCATTACGGCTTTGGACAGCGCCCCCACCAGCGGTTTGATCGCTGCTGCAACCAGCACAATTGCAGCGGTGGCTTTAGGCGAGGTTTCAGCAAATTCACTCAAGCTATCAACCAGCAAACCAAGCGAGTGGATCGAGCTATCCGTCGCAGGTGCCAGCGCATCGCCCATGGCCACCGACAGATGATCAGTGCGTGCGCTCAAGACGTTCAACTGGCCTTGCCGGGTTTTCGACAGCGCGAGTGCGTCTTGCCTTACCGACCCCTTGTCACCCAGTTCCGACGTGGCGTACTGGGCTTTGTCTTTCACCTGCCAGAAGGCGGCATTCACCTCGGCAAGGTTTTGCGCCATGCGCAGTGCCGCCTGATCGCTATTGCCAAATAGCGTAGAGGCCAGCGTGGAGCGTTTCTCGGCAGGTTGCGCGTTCAAGGCCGCCAGCACCGACATCACCGTGCCAGGTGCCGCGTCCTTGTCACGCAAGCCGCTCGCCACCGCTTTCGGCTCCAGCCCCAGCTGCTTCCAGGCCACCTGCTCGGTTTTGGAGGCCTGATCCCCCTTGCCCATGGCAGTGGCGATGTCTTTTAGCGCTACGCCGGCATCAGCCTTTTGCGTACCGGTGTTCAACAATGCCGTCGTTAACGCGGCGGCTTGCGCGGGTGCCAGGCCTGCTGCTGTAGCAGCACTACCATCACGCTGCAAAACGGCGCCGATGTCAGCTGCTTTCGCACCACGGGGTATCTTGCCCAACTGGTTGACTGCATCCGCCAGGTCAAAGGCTTGAGCACCGTTGAGCTTCATGGAGGTGCGCCAGTCGACCATCATCTCTGCCACATTCATGCCCGGCATTTTGAACGCGGACGCAGCGACGCCAGCATCACTGGCGAAGCGCAGCAGCTCAAACTGTCGGTCCGAAGCATTGGGCAGATCACCCGCGATTCCTGCCTCGGCGGCCAGACTTGCAATCCGCACCAAATCAACCGCTTTAGTCCCTCCGGCCGCCACCAGCGGAGCGCTGGCGATGCGCTGGGTTTCCTGCGCCATCTCTTCGCTCTGGCGCGGAGTAAATTGGCCTGCCTGCTTCAGATCGGCCCTGGCCGAATCCATCGCTATCGCGGGTTTAAGCAGGTCCGGCGGTTCGATAAGGCTACCCGACTTGCCCGCACTCTTCTGCTCGCAGGCCGACTCACACTTTTGACCGGCTCCCGTTGCCTGCGGTAACAAACGTTGCGACGAAAGTTTCAAGGTCAACGATTCAATAGCCGTGGTCAGCAGGCTGAGCTTGAGCCCGACGTTTTCCAGCGCCAGACCGAGGCCAGGCATTTGATCCCTGGCGGACGTGCCCGCACCTGGTGCTGACACAACGCTTGTGGTTGCAGTAGTCAGGCCGGTATTTCCGAACGCCAACCCACCGTTATCGACGGCTGCGTATTTGAGCGAATATCTATCGTCCGCCATCCCGCTCTACTCCTGTTTCACGCCAAGGCGAGTGATCGCGATGTCGTAGCGGCGCAATGCCTTGCCGGCGTCCCATTCCAGAATTTCCGCCTCACTTACCAAGTAAATGAGCGGCACGACATCGAGGATTACTTCGATGTCGCGCTCCGAAAGTAGTCCGCCGGTTTGTTTAAAAAATCGTCGATGCGTACCTGAAGCTGTGTCCAGTCGGGCACCGTCAACAGATCCAGATCGGGAATCATCAGGTCGGTGCAATGAGCGGTGATGAACTCGGCGCGCTCTTTGGGCGTTTTCAGTTTCTTCATCGCCTTGGTGGCGCGCAGTACCGGCATCTCCAGAGTGAGCGAGGTCAGGCTTCGGCCCGCAGCGTTGAGCGGCTGCAGCAGTTGCACTTGGTCGGGATCGTCCAATGCGGCGTCAGCTTCGGTGTCCAGCTGTAGAAAATACGACGCCGGACGAGTCGACATCTCATGCACGTACTGCGCGATGCTCACGTAGTCCGGGCGTTTGAGCTGGTCGAGCTCCTTGACCGACAGGCCGGTGGCCAATTTGGCCAGCTCGAAGAACTGATCGTCTTCGTCATCGCCGGCGCGGGCCAGGGCTTCTTTCTGTGCGGCGTAATACAGCGGCTTGAGTTGGATCAGTTCGATCCCTGATCCGTCATCACCGGTAATCGGTGACAACAGTTCATGTTTGGGTGGCATCCAGGACATGTAAGAAATTCCTTGGTGATTCATGAAAGGGTGCTGCGCAGGGAACTGTTCGCCACAATCCTTGTGGGAGCGAGCCTGCTCGCGATAGCGTCGGGGCAGTCAACAATGATGTTGAAAGTGAAGCCCTCATCGCGAGCAGGCTCGCTCCCACAGGTAGTGCGCTATGGCTGGTCCTGGTGTTACGGGATCAGCACAGCGCGACGGGCGCCACCGAGAATGTCCACGCCGTTGAGCACGAACTTTTGTGTGCGCACGTCGATGTCGATCACGGGGATGCCGTTTTCGAGACGGTTGTAGGTGCGGCAGGACAGCTCGAGGGTGGTCTTGGGTTTGTCGTTCATTTTGAGGACGGCTTCCTCAAGGGATTTCAACTTGCCGCCGACGGTGTGGTAGGTGAACCAGGTGTTACCGTCCTGATCCTGACCGGCTTCACGCACGTTCAGCAGAATATCGTCGCCCAGCTTCACGCCGAGGGCGAGCATGATCTCCGGTCCGGCGCCTTGCAGGATCAGCTTGGAGGTCAGCGCCTTGCCACTTTTGGCCATTTCTTCGCCGATGAAGCGGCCGCCGACCATGTTTTCCATCTCGAACTCGATCTTCGGCGGGGTAAATTCTTCCACCGTCGCCGACAACGGCAGGCCTTGCAGGGTGGCCGCGATGGCCTGTCTTACGCGGTTGGTAAACATTAGAGAACGTCCTCCAGGAACTGCTCGATGATTTCATCGCGGGCATTGAGTTGATAAACCATGTGTTCGTTCGGCGCGTAGCGGCCGTAGTCGATGACGATGAACCATGTGCCGTTTTTGTACTTCTCGACGCTGTTCAATTCCGGGTGCAGATACACGCTACCGCCCGGGATGGTTTCGTCGGCGACCAGGGTTTGCAGCCAGTCGTTGATGCGCTTGACCTCCTGATCCATGAACGACTTGGTCAGGTTTTTCGCCATGGCTTTCTGGCCGGCCTTGACCAGCTTGCGGCTGATCGCATCTTCGAGGCCGACGTAGCTGATGAACTTGCCGGTGATGGAGCGGTTACCCAGCAGCGAGAAACCGCCGAGGATGGTCCGGGCGTAGTAGCTGATGCCGTAGCGATTGAGCAGATCGCCTTCAGTGGATTTGTCGAGGATGTTGTATTCCACGACCCGCGACACGTCCTCGGCATAGGTCACCTGGTTGCCCGGGCTCTCCCACTGCTTGACCTTGGCCAGGGCGGCGATGGCCAGGCTCGATGGCGAGAGGAACACGTTTTTCTTCGCTGCCTTGGAGTACACCGACGGCATGTTGTGCACCAGCAGGCAGCGGTCAAAACCGAGGTCCGCACCGCCCAGTTCCTGGCTGTAAGTCACTTGATCGGCCACCGCGGCGTCCTTGCCGTCGAGTACCACGCGCGCCTTGATGCGCTTGCCGAAGGAAGCGAACTCGCTGGCCACGGCTTTGGTGCCGGTGAAGCCTGGTGCGCCGATGATGGTCAGGTCTTCGGACACGCCGCTCAACGCGGCCAGGCCCAGTTTGCGACCGGTCACTGGCTCGATGCCGCCGATCACGTTATTCACAGTGTCCGCCGGGGCCGTGCCCTCTTCGACGATGACCACGTAGACCGGCACTTTCACCACTTTCAGGATCTGGTACACCGCGTGGAACAACGTGCCCGACTCGGTGCCGGTCGGATCGAGCAGTGCCTGGGTGGTGAAGCTGTTGATGCGAAACGGAGAATTGCGCGGAATCAGAGGATCGGCTTTCGGCGCAGTGCCGATCAGTCCGATGACATTGTCACCCAGGCCACCCATGGCCTCGGGGGATTCGGTGGCATTGACGGTGATGCCGTTGTGCTCGAAGTTCAAAACCTCAGCCATGGTTATTCAGCCTTCTTGGCAGCGGCCTTCACGGCCTTGGTGGATGTGGATTTCAGCTCCAGACGACCGGCGCTGAGCAGTGCGTTGGCCTCGACATCGAGCAGGTCCAGCTCTTGACCGGTGGTGGACCAGTGACCGCGCCCGACGGGGAACGGGACGAGGACGGTGTAGGTTTGGCGTTCTGCCATTTGGGTTTCTCCAAATATGAAAAAGCCCCTTTGTTTGAGGAAGGGGCTGTTGGGTGTTGATTAGCGGATAAGAAAACGCCCCGACGGTGCGGGGCGTTTATTGGGCTGTTGCAGCCGTTGTGGATGACAAAGAATCCGGCCATCCCGTATTGAGCATTGCATCCGTGTAGAGACCCGCCTCGAGCGCACGAAGCAAAGCCAGTTCACGGTCGAAGCAAGCTTGGACATGCGCCCTGACAGCCTTGGCAATCACGAGAATCTGCGCGGCGCCGATCTCGACGAAACCATTGACTGTTTTGAAGTTGCAGCGATAGTCAGGATCTAGCAAGGCGGAAAGACCCGTACCGGCAATCAGTGCCTGACTGTCGCGGGTTGTTTCAATTACGAATCCGGTGACGGTCACGCCACTGACCTCGTGGGCGAATCGCTCATTAGCAATAACGACCGGGTAATTCTTGGCAGTGGTTGCAGGGTCAGCAAGCGTTGGTGCTCCTTCATCATTCCAAGAGAGCTGTTTACCTGCGCAAAGGCCAACTACTAATTCGGCGTACTTTTCTTTCGTGACGCTAATGGCATCTGTGGGTATATCTGTATTGCCTGGCTGATGATAAAAGCCGCCGGTAGCGGGAGATACAAAAATGCTCATCGGTTATTTCCCTATTGAAAGCCATAGGACATTAAACCCGCCACCGGACTTAACCCCATTAGTTGTGTTGTAGCAGGGAATCACTGCGCCATTTAACGTAAGTGCGTTATACGCGTACGCTTTCTGAGTGTTCATTCCCGAAACACCGAAAATCATGAAATGGTTGGAGTTGTATGTTGTTGGCAAGGTGACAGAACAGTCACCAGAAGCATTTACGATGGAGACTCCCCATTGGATAGTGAATCCCCCAATAAATCTCGGCAATCGAATGAACCCGGTGGTCGCTACGGAGAACGAATAGCCGAACAGAAGTTTTTTTGGTGTAACGAACTTCGAGTCGTCGCCTCCCAGCTCAACCTCACTTTGAGTCGCTACTTTAGCAGTTCCCTGATTTGCCTCTGATGCTTGACTGGCCAGAGCCGCCAATGCAGCAACATCAATATTTCCCTGATTGATCGGTGCGTTCCAGGCTTTGATGCACAACATGAACGCCACGTTGTTTGGCCGCGTGATGCCATAGGTAACCTCGGGACCGCCGGGCAGCGCAAAGTTCGACTGAGGGTTCACCCCCATTAGCGTCACGCCCGAATAAAGCGCTGTATCACCACTGTCGTAGCCAACCTTTACCCTCGAGGCAGCATGATCAGCGAGGTTGCTGGCGATTGTTTGGGTGGCCGGTATATTGGTATCAATCGCTGCGATGCTGCCTTTCTGCCAACTGCCGATCATCCGGCCCGGATCAACACCACGACCATGGTCCCAGCCACGCACAAATTCGCCACGCGACTCAGGCAAACGGGTGTAACCCACAGCATCACCCGGCAAGTTGTACTTGCGGTTCAGATGGGTCGCCAAATCAGGGTACAGAGTGTCTTTAAACAGGCTGTTATCGACTTCGAGAAAACCTGGCGGAACGCTTTCCGTTGGAAAGGTGACCATCGCCCCGACCGGCAACGCCGAAGCCTGCGCAATCATCGCCTCGATTTCAGGCTTCGTGTAAGTATCCTTGATGCCGAAACCAGCCAGCGTTTCCGGATTTGTACCCGCCGTGGCGCGACCGTATTTATCGACCGTCAGACTCTTGTAAGTCCCAGCCTGGACACCCGTTCTGCCCGCCAGCATTTCAAAGCTCAGCGCAGTGGTGCCCAACGTTACCGGACCGTTCGTGACCAAGTGCCAAAGAGAGTCACCGTTCGTCGCGCCCTCCTCGACCATTACAGTCAGGTTTGGCGTCACTTTGATGCTGGCGTTGGCGTCAGTCGCCCGCAGCCACGCGCCATTGGCTGCAACATAAATGCCGTTGTCCTTCGCCGCCGTTTGCGCCACCACCAGCACACGTTGGCCAGACAGCACCGCGACGCCGTCGATCTGCTGCGCACCACTCAACACGATGTTTTCCGTGGTGGCCACGCGAACCGATTGCTTGCCGTCGAGCTTGGCCAACTCGTCCGCGAGGTAACCCATCACCCAGGCGCGCGTTGCCTTGACCACCGTGTCGTCGATCAGCAGCGTCACTAGAGAGTCGTTGCTCGTTTCGAAAATCGAGCGAATATAGAACTCTTTACCCGACCCCGACGTCGCCAATACCGGTTTAAACGACTCCGGATACTTCACGATGGCGTACAGAATCCCGGTATCGGTCCAGATCCCCGCCTCACGCACATACCAGCCGCCAACATCCGGCGGGATGGTCACTTCAGCCAGCAACCAGCTCGGATTTTTCTCATCCTGGAACAGTGCATTGAGCGGCCCGCGCCAGACTTCGCGCTTGAGCGCGGTGTCGGTTGCCGCCGGGTTGTAAACGGCGCCACCGCCGTCACCGACGGAAAGCTGAGACAACTTGATCGGCAAGCCCGCCGCCTTGCAGGCAGTTTCGTAGGCAATCCCCGCATTGGTAAGCAGGGTGTAATAGTCGGCCATTTAGGACCCCTGAGGATAAATAGTGGAGGTTTCGACGGTGTAGAGCCCGGCGGCAATAAAGGCCAGGCCCGAGGCTTCGAGCCCCTCGATGACAATCGGGTACACCGTAGTCAGCTCGCCGCACACGGTGGCCGCGCCGATGACGTGATTGCCGAAGGCGCTCAAGCCGACGGAGACCGTCAAGGTGTCGCGTTCGCTTTTAGCGTCCGCAAGACGTCGATCAAGACGGGCGTCAATTTCTTCGCTGTAAGGCTTTTCGGTAAAGGCCCTGACGGAAAAGCTATAGGGCTGGCCGGGCGGCGATTGCTCGTACCAGGCGCGCACGTCGGGTTGCAACTGCAAGCCTTTGGCGGCGTTTTCCAGCGCCTTTCGAGTACCGGCCTGCCGTGCGGTGGGCCAGGCGAGCTCGACCGTTAAACGCTTTTCAGCTTCGGGCGCTTCGGAGCTCCATTCGCTGACCCCGCGATCCGCCCCGAGATACGGCAGGAACGCCAACGGTGTTTCAGCCGGATTCATCAACTCCGGAAACGGCGGTGTAATGCGCTCAAGCAATAGGCCGAAACCGAGATCAAGCGCCCTTTCCAGCGGCGAACTGTTGGCCGGCAACAGGCTCGGACGAGGCGTGTCGTCACTCATAACGTGTCCACCTCGACCTCGACACCCGTGCAATACGGGGCCTGGAAAGCCGTGGTTACAATCGGCGCCAGCGGTTCGAGGATCTGCAACTGAACCGCGCCTGCACTGTGCAACGTGTAGTCGATCCAGCTCGGATCCACCCGCCCTTCCAGTCGATGACAGGCATCGGCATACGCCTGCAATTGCTGTTGCGCAGCAATCTGGGTCAGCCCCGAATCAGGCCCGGCGTTGATCTTCGCCACGACACGGATTTTGTAGGTCTTGATGTGCGCCCCCTGCACCGTGACAAGGTCCGTTTCGGGGCGCACGTCAGGCCGGGCGAAATGCTGGCGAACGCCATCAAGCAGTGCTTCGGAGGGCGCGCCATCACCTTCCCGGGCAAGTACGGTGACCATCACTTCACCGGGAGCGGTGCGGCGTCCGTTGCCATCCTTGACCTGCGCCGCGTAGCCATCCGGGTCGAACATGTAGGTGACCGTCACCTCGCCCGCAGCGGCGGTTTCCACCTTTACGGCGGGCCGCTCACCGAGGGTGAACACCTCACGACGGTATTGCATGCGCGACCCGGCCGCAGGTGCATGGGGCGCCAGGTAATAACGCAACCGGGCGTCATCGTCGCTTTCATAAACCGGGGCCACTGGCGGGAATGCCGCGAGATCGCCCGGGGCCAGCAATTGTCTTTCAAGACCCATGTCCGCCAGTCGCGCATCGAGATTGCTACCCGTCGCCCACCACGCGAGCATCTGCTTGATCCGCGCGTTGTACTTGCGTTCGTGGATTTGCAGACGCACACAAAAGGCTTCAAGGGCCAGGGTCAGCAACTCGCTTTCGTTGTCGAGGCTGACTTTGAGTTTTGCCGCACGCTCGGGGGAGCGGGCTGCGACGTACTCGACGACAAACGTCTTGAACTCCGCGAGCAGATCCTCAAACGCCTCGACGGTGACGATCGAAGGTTCGGCCAACTGGTTCTGGCCGGGTATCAACATACTCATGTCACTACCTCGAATGTTTGATTACGGTTTTTCCAGCTGCCGGCAAAACGCAACAGCAGTCCTGCCCCGTGGCGGCTGGCAACAATGACCTGAGGCTGGAAATCGCCAATGCCGTTCTGCTCGTTGTAAAACGCCTGCGCCGCATGGCTCTGGGCAAGCATCAGCATGTCGTCGCCGAGGTTCTGGCCCAGCAGGTCCGGGATCAGGGAGCCGTACAAAGGACGCTTCTGTCGAGTGCCCAGGGGGGTGGTCAGTGCCCGGGTTGCGCGCTGTACAAACTGCAGCCAGTCGTCGACCGTTACGCCGGTGTTTCTATCGATTCCGATCATGGAAAACTCTTATGCAGTGCTAATGACTCGACCCTGGTGATCCACCAGGGGGCCGCTCAGGTGCACACCGGATGCATCAAGCAGTAAGCCGGTCGCGCCCAATTGCAGTTGGATCGCCTCAGGCGTCATGACCAACCGGGCCGGGCCGATGCTCAGCTCGAGCGATTCACGAGTGCCGATGAATGCTGCCGGGCCGTTTTGCCAGCGCAAGGCATGACTGGCGTCGTCGTAGCCACTTTCGGTGCCGTCCTGATAGCGGCGACGCGTCAGCGAAGCCATCGTTGAGGCCGGCGGAAACTGGCCACCATTGAGGCCGAACAACGCGACAGACTGACCGCCGCTTTCGCCGCCGCCATGGTTCAACAGCACGCACTGTTCACCGACGGAGGGAATGCGCGATTCGCTTTGTGCGCCGGCACTCGGGTTGAAAAACCGGATGGCCGGCGTCAGCAATTCACCATGGCGGACCCTGCACGTATTGCTGACCGCATCGACTTCCTCGCACACGCCGATGCGGCAGAGGCTGTCGGTGCGCCGATGCAGGTCTTCAATCTCGGTTTCCATTTCGGCCAGACGCTCGATGATCGGGCCCAGTTGCTGGTTAAACAGTGCGTCAAACATGGATTACTCCTCGAGTGGCTGGTACTGGTCCGGATCGTCAATGTTCGACACCTCCCAGGTACGGGCGAATTTCGGAGTACCCAACGGGTCGTCCAACAGCAATGGGCCGAGGTATAAGGTCTGGGTGAAGGAAACGGTCCAGGTGTCGTATTCCCGGGCGTCGCTAATCAACGTGGACGCAATGCCATCGATGCTCACCGGCAGATCGCATTGATCGGCGGGCAGTTTCCAGCGGTTGTCAGTGATCAGGTTTTTCAGCTGGCTACCCAGATCGCAGGCGGCCAGAGCGGAAACGGGCGATACGACCTGCAACGAAACCGTCATTGCATGAGCGATGCGTCCGTCATTGCCACGGTCACCGGATGCGTCATGTTCCAGTGCAATCAGAACCCAGGCGGAATCGTCCGTACTGTCGAAGGCTTGATGACTTGATACCTTCAAACCTGCAATTGCAGTGCGCAGCGTCTCGGTGACGGCGTAAACCAGCTGCGAAGGCTTTTCGATGATGGCGGGCATTAATGGCCTCCTTTTCTTTTTAGCGATGCGAAGATCAACGAGGCCTGGTCACTGTCGATCAGAGCCAGAATCGCGCGGCGGCACGTCGCAAACGCCGATTCGCTTGGCCGCCCAGCGCTCATAAAGTCCGATGGCCACGTCCGCCCCGGCCATCGCCGTCAGGCAGCCAAACGCACCCGCAGCCCACATCGACATACCTGCGGCGTACAGCAGCATGATGGCCGACACCCCGCAGACCATGCAGGCTCCGGATCGCAACGCCAGGCGCCGCAGTAATGACCAGCCGCGAGCGCCCTCCTTGTCAGCGCGCCACATTTCGCCAGACACCCCACCCACCAGCGCGAGGACGATGACGAGCCAGATCGGCATGTCCAGCAACGCTTGTTGCTCGTTTGTCATGTCACGCCTCCCGGGGTGATTGATGAATGAAGTGTGGTTGTTTCAAAAACGGTGTCTCTTGAGGACTCTGACGGTAGGCAGGCACTCCAAAAAGCCCAGCGTTGGCCGGGCAGTCCCTCGTTGTATGGCGATGGCAGAGCTTGCTTAAGGCTGTACCGGCCAAACGATGGTCAGCGGAAAACCAGCTTGTTTATTCACCTGATTGAAAGCGACGCAATATTCCTTGAAGGCCTGCAGGTAAGCCTCCTCTGCATCCGTGGCAACACCCAGATCGACTTTGAACTGCAAGGTCGAAGACGCGACGCTGGCGGTGAGTTTGTCGAGGCGCTGAGTTCGTTCGTTGCGCAACTGCTCACCCAACACAGATTGCGGCCAAGGAAAACCGGAGTTGAACGTCCATACACCGTCTGTGTTGACTGCGTTATACGAGTAGTCGACCTGACTGGTGACGGTGCCGGTCACATCCACCCAGAGTTGATCGGCGGGGAACTCATCCGTGATGGCGTTGACGGTTTCGTAGAGGTTGTCGACTTTTCCATCGACAACGCGGGCGTACTTTTTCATGTTCATATCCTTATTGATTGCCGGCATCCGGCACGCTTTTATCTGCCTGACCGTAGGTAGGCATTCCAAAAAGCCCGGAGCGTTCCGGGCTTTTCAGTAATGCGGTCCTTCGCGTTGATCTTTCGGCGCTACTGGCGCGGTACGGATCCATTCAGATTGTTTTTCCGACCGCGGTCCCTGCCCGCCGGATAACTGCTTCTGGTGCTTTACGCTGCACACCCGGGTCAGTTGCCAACCCTCTGAACCGTTGAGGCCGGTTCATCGCTGCCTTTGTGGTGGAACTAAAGAGCTTCGTTTCGAGCTGCTTTGTTGAGCGGCTTGAGACAAAGAATATGCATGGATGCATATACAGTCAATGCATAAATGCATTTATTTATGCGTATAAAATGCACTGGCGCATTAGAGTCCCGAAAACAAAGGCGCTAAGGGTTTTTGGCAGGCGAAAAAAAACCCGCTCTCGGGCGGGTTTCACGGACAGCGGGGAGGTTAACGGGCGTACATGCCCCACCAGAAAACGTGACCGAGGATGACAATTTGCTCTTCCTGGACTTCCTGGAAGGTGTAGTCCTCGTCCGGGTGTTCATCGCGATTGAAGCTGCGCAGGCGAATGCCGGTGGGCAAGCGATAAAGCTGTTTCACTCGCAACTGGCCGTTGTGGTTGATGGCATACAGGTCGCCATCAATGATGTCGCCAATCCCGCATTTACCCGCATTCACGCCAACGGTGGCGCCATCGCGCAGCACCGGCAACATGCTGTTGCCGCGCACCGTCACGCATTTGGCCTGGTCGAACTGCACGCCGTTGTGGCGCAAACTGCGCTTGCCGAAACGCAGGCTAGAGCGTTCGCTCTCTTCGATGACGAATCTTCCTGATCCAGCGGCCAATTCAACCTCGCGAAGAAAGGGGACCGACACCTCGTCGTCATCGACGGGCGTATCGTCGTCCCACAGACTTATGTCCTTGAGTTCGGAATGCAATTCATCGCGCCCGGTATTGGCGGTGGCAGCGACATCCGCGCGCCCCCGCAACTGATCGGTGCTCACGGCGAAGTACTCGGCGATCTTCGAAATGTGTTTATCCGAAGGATCGACGATCTTCCCGCTGAGGATCCGCGAGAGAGTGGATTGAGGCACGCCGGTGCGACGGTGAAGCTCCGTGGGGGAGATCCCGTGCTGATCGAGCAGCGCTCTTAGGACGGTAGAAACATTGCGTTTTTGCATAACGGGCATAGTGCTTGAACTTTTTTCGGAAGACAAATGCTGTTTTGCATAAATCGTGCATAGACAGCAGAAAGGTGCAGCAGGGCTTTCATGCCTGCGTCCGGCAGACCGCTCATGTTAACCTTGCGCCCATCGCGGAAAAGCCGGGCCGATGTCCCTCCTTTGCCCTACACCTTTCAACGAATTTGCCTGATATCCGATGAATAAAGCACTCTCCGATCTGTCCTCCCACACGCCGATGATGCAACAGTACTGGCGCCTGAAGAACCAGCACCCCGACCAGCTGATGTTCTACCGCATGGGCGATTTCTACGAGATCTTCTACGAAGACGCGAAGAAGGCCGCCAAGCTGCTGGACATCACCCTGACCGCTCGTGGGCAATCGGCCGGCCAGGCGATTCCGATGTGCGGGATTCCTTACCACGCCGCCGAAGGTTACCTGGCGAAACTGGTCAAGCTCGGCGAGTCGGTGGTGATTTGTGAGCAGGTCGGCGATCCGGCCACCAGCAAAGGGCCGGTGGATCGTCAGGTGGTGCGGATCATCACGCCGGGTACGGTCAGTGATGAAGCGCTGCTGGATGAGCGTCGGGATAACCTGATCGCTGCCGTTCTGGGTGACGAGCGTCTGTTCGGTCTCGCCGTGCTGGACATCACCAGCGGCAATTTCACCGTGCTGGAAATCAAAGGCTGGGAAAACCTGCTGGCGGAACTGGAGCGGGTCAATCCGGTGGAGCTGATGATCCCGGATGACTGGCCGAAGGACTTGCCGGCTGAAAAACGTCGTGGGGTTCGTCGCCGTGCGCCGTGGGATTTCGAGCGCGACTCGGCGCTGAAAAGTCTTTGCCAGCAATTTTCCACCCAGGACCTGAAGGGTTTTGGCTGCGAAAACCTGACCCTGGCCATCGGCGCCGCCGGTTGCCTGCTCAGCTACGCCAAGGAAACCCAGCGCACCGCCCTGCCGCACTTGCGCAGCCTGCGCCATGAACGTCTGGACGACACCGTGGTGCTGGACGGCGCGAGCCGTCGCAACCTGGAACTGGACACTAACCTGGCGGGCGGGCGCGACAACACGCTGCAATCGGTGGTCGATCGCTGCCAGACGGCCATGGGCAGCCGTCTGCTGACGCGTTGGCTGAACCGTCCGCTGCGCGATCTCACCGTGTTGCTGGCGCGCCAATCCTCGATTACCTGCCTGCTCGACGGTTACCGTTTCGAAAAACTGCAACCGCAGCTCAAGGAAATCGGCGACATCGAGCGGATCCTGGCGCGGATCGGCCTGCGTAATGCCCGCCCTCGTGACCTGGCTCGCCTGCGCGATGCGCTCGGTGCGCTGCCTGAGCTGCAAGTGGCGATGACCGAGCTGGAAGCGCCGCACATCATTCAACTGGCGAAGACCACCAGCACTTACCCGGAACTCGCGGCCCTGCTGGAAAAAGCCATCATCGACAACCCGCCGGCGGTGATCCGTGACGGCGGCGTGTTGAAGACCGGTTACGACAGCGAGCTCGATGATCTGCAATCGCTCAGCGAAAACGCCGGGCAATTCCTGATCGATCTTGAAGCACGCGAGAAGGCTCGTACCGGTCTGTCGCACCTGAAGGTCGGTTACAACCGTATTCACGGCTACTTCATCGAGTTGCCGAGCAAGCAGGCCGAGTCGGCGCCGGCCGACTACATCCGCCGCCAGACGCTCAAAGGTGCCGAGCGCTTCATCACGCCGGAACTGAAAGCGTTCGAGGACAAGGCGCTGTCGGCCAAGAGCCGTGCCCTGGCCCGCGAGAAGATGCTTTACGAAGCGCTGCTCGAAGACCTGATCGCCCAATTGCCGCCGCTGCAAGACACCGCCGCCGCACTGGCCGAACTGGACGTGTTGAGCAACCTCGCCGAGCGCGCACTGAACCTCGACCTGAACTGCCCGCGTTTCGTCGACGAGCCGTGCATGCGCATCACCCAGGGTCGTCACCCGGTGGTCGAGCAAGTGCTGACCACGCCATTCGTGGCCAACGACCTGAGCCTTGACGACAATACGCGCATGCTGGTGATCACCGGTCCGAACATGGGCGGTAAATCCACCTACATGCGTCAGACCGCTTTGATCGTACTGCTGGCGCACATCGGCAGTTTCGTGCCGGCGGCCAGTTGCGAATTGTCGCTGGTGGACCGGATCTTCACCCGGATCGGTTCCAGCGATGACCTGGCGGGCGGGCGTTCGACCTTCATGGTCGAAATGAGCGAAACCGCGAACATTCTGCACAACGCCACCGAACGCAGTCTGGTGCTGATGGACGAAGTCGGTCGCGGCACCAGCACCTTCGACGGCCTGTCCCTGGCCTGGGCCGCCGCCGAACGCCTGGCACATCTGCGGGCTTACACGCTGTTCGCCACCCACTACTTCGAGCTGACCGTGTTGCCGGAAGCCCAGCCCCTGGTGGCCAACGTTCACCTCAACGCCACCGAGCACAACGAACGCATCGTGTTCCTGCACCACGTGCTGCCCGGGCCTGCGAGCCAGAGCTACGGCCTGGCGGTTGCGCAGCTGGCCGGTGTGCCGAGCGAAGTGATCGTGCGCGCTCGCGAGCACTTGGGTCGACTGGAAGCCACCGCTCTTCCGCATGAAGTTCCGAAGCCAAGCAAAGGCAAACCGGCCGCGCCGCAGCAGAGCGATATGTTCGCCAGCCTGCCGCATCCGGTGCTGGATGAACTGGCCAAACTTGATCTGGACGACATGACACCGCGTCGCGCGTTAGAAATGCTCTATACACTAAAGACACGGATCTAACGCACTTGCCTGCAAGCTGTTAGAATCTCGCGCGGTTTGGGATGCTGCAGGCTAATAGCCTGGCCTGCAGACTATCGCTCCCGAACCTGGCGACCCCAACGTGAAGGGGCTCCGCTGCCGCCGCCTGAGGAGAAAATTAGAAATGACCTTCGTCGTCACCGACAACTGCATCAAGTGCAAGTACACCGACTGCGTAGAAGTCTGTCCGGTGGACTGCTTTTACGAAGGCCCGAATTTCCTGGTGATTCACCCGGATGAGTGCATCGACTGCGCATTGTGCGAACCAGAATGCCCTGCCGTGGCCATCTTCTCTGAAGATGAAGTACCTGCCGGCATGGAGAACTTCATTCAGCTGAACGTTGAGTTGGCCGAAATCTGGCCAAACATCACCGAGAAGAAAGAATCGATGCCGGACGCTGAAGAGTTTGATCGCGTCATCAACAAATCTGTAGGTAGCAAACTCAAAGACCTCGAACGCTGATTACCCCCGCGTTCTCGAAAAGGCCCTTGCGGGCCTTTTTGCTTTTCTGCAGGCAAAAAAAGGGGCGGTTTGACCCGCCCACATTTTTTCCCTATTCCCTGTGTTCCTTTTCATCGTCCTGATGAATCGCTTCCTGCGATGTCCATTCCCCTCATCCTTGAAGGGCGTGTCTGTCCGTCGACACAGTTCAGATACTAGAGAATTCCCCACCAAGAGCAATCGGCCAAAATGGCGAAAACCCTCTGTCACATGCTTTTAATAAATAAAAATAATCATATAAATCAAATAGATATCCTAGAGGATGCAAGAAGATGGATGACTGCCACACTGTAAAAATAACGAACACTTACGAAAGAGTAAGCCAAGACTTACAGCGCAAGACTACAAACCTGAGTCGCATACCCCCCTTCTCCCAGGCATAAAAAACCCCGAACCAGTCGGGGATTTTTTATGCCACTCAAGCGTGTCGCTTACTGAAACAGCGACTCGCTCGACAGGCCGTTCTTCTCGAGAATCTCCCGAAGACGTTTCAGGCCTTCTACCTGAATCTGTCTGACCCGTTCCCGGGTCAGGCCAATTTCCAGGCCCACATCCTCAAGCGTGCTGCTCTCGTGGCCGCGCAAGCCGAAGCGGCGTACGACCACCTCGCGTTGCTTGTCGGTCAGCTCCGAAAGCCATTGATCGATGCTCTGGGACAGGTCGTCGTCCTGCAACAGTTCACATGGATCGGTTGGGCGGTCATCCGTGAGGGTGTCCAGCAGGGTTTTATCCGAATCCGGACCCAGCGAGACGTCGACCGAAGAAACCCGCTCGTTCAAGCCGAGCATGCGCTTGACCTCCGCCACTGGTTTTTCCAGCAGGTTGGCAATTTCTTCAGGCGAGGGTTCGTGATCGAGTTTTTGAGTCAGCTCCCGTGCAGCCCGCAGGTACACGTTAAGCTCTTTGACCACATGGATCGGCAACCGGATGGTCCGGGTCTGATTCATGATTGCGCGCTCGATGGTCTGACGAATCCACCATGTAGCGTAGGTCGAAAAGCGGAAGCCGCGTTCAGGGTCGAATTTCTCTACCGCCCGGATCAGTCCGAGGTTGCCCTCTTCGATCAGGTCCAGCAGCGACAGCCCACGATTGACGTAACGTCGGGCGATTTTCACCACCAGCCGCAGGTTGCTTTCAATCATGCGCTTGCGCCCGGCCGGATCACCACTTTGCGACAAACGCGCAAAATGAACTTCTTCTTCCGGGGAGAGCAATGGAGAAAAGCCGATTTCATTGAGGTACAGCTGCGTGGCATCGAGTGCCCGCGTGTAATCGATGTACTTGTGTTGCTTCAACGAAGCGGAGTGTTTGGATTTGGCACGAACGGAAGGTGGAGCAGCCCCTTCATCATTCGACATCGAATCCGTATCGATGCCGGTCTCCATAAGGAGAACCTCATCGTCGATGTCAAACTCCGGCACTTCTTTACTGAGAGCCATTGTTATAGTCCTTTGGTGAGTTCGACCCCAAGCTCAAGCGGCGCCTTTATCCTTGGCAACGCTGGAGCCTGTCCCCTCTACGTGACGGAACAGGCTGGTAACAAATCAACGACGTGGCAGGAACTGCAGCGGATCTACAGGTTTACCTTGTCGGCGAATCTCAAAATGCAGCTTCACCCGGTCTGTACCCGTTGACCCCATTTCGGCAATTGTCTGTCCGACCTTGACCTGCTGCCCCTCCCGAACCAACAGCCTGCGGTTATGTCCGTAGGCACTGACGTAGGTGTCGCTGTGTTTGATGATGACTAACTCGCCGTAGCCCCTTAAGCCACTCCCGGCGTATACCACCGTCCCATCAGACGCAGCTAAAACAGGCTGTCCCAAATCCCCGGCGATATCAATTCCTTTATTCAAACTACCGTTTGAGGAGAACTTTCCAATCAGAATGCCATTAGATGGCCATCCCCAGCCGGTCGGGGCCGGGCCGGCAGGCGGCATCGGAACAGGGGTCGGCTTGTTGGCGACGGACGGTGCAACCACCGTTGTGCTCGTAGTTGCGCCATTCGGCTGACGCCGGATTACCGTGGTTTTCAGCGTCGACGAAGGCGTTGAATCGGTAGCGCTGGCGATCGGCGCCGGGGTTGAACCGGTGCGACCATCGAAGCGAATTGTCTGACCCGGATGGATCGTGTACGGCGTAGGAATATTGTTCCGTGCGGCGAGGGCTTTGTAGTCCCAGCCGTAGCGAAAAGCGATCGAGAACAACGTATCTTTTGGTCGAACGACGTACTGACCCGTGGTCACCGCCGGACGCTGGGCGACACCCTTGTTGCGGTCGACGACACGCACGTCACTCGTTTTGGAACTGGAGCAACCGACCAGCAAGGTGCTCAAAACGAGGCCAGTCACCAGGCGCTGAAAGCTCTTTGTACCCATACGCTGCGCAATGACTGTGAGACTCACCCGCCGCTCCCTTTGTGGTGGCTGAAATTTTGGATTGCCGTGTTTCGGCACGAAATGTCGCAAGTATAACGGGCCGGACAGGCTTTACCTTTAATGAAGCGAAATCGCTTCGCGCACACGTTTGCTGCCCGCCGATGAATCCCGTTTAACCCATCGATGCCGCTGTAAGACCCGGGCAATCGAAGAGAATTCAGCGCGCCTGAATAAATGCTCAGGCGAGCGGCCCGTTGAGCAGTGGCACGAAGCGCACCGACCCCAGAACACGACGTGAAAAGCCTTGTTCTTCGCGGATGATCAGCATCAGTTGCTGCACCTCACCGGAGCCGACAGGGATCACCAGTCGCCCGCCTGGCGCCAGTTGATCGAGCAGCGCCTGAGGTACATCGGTGGCCACCGCCGTCACGATAATGCCGTTGTACGGCGCCAGTGCCGGCCACCCTTCCCAACCATCGCCCCAGCGGAACACCACGTTGCGCAGGTTCAGCTCCACCAGGCGTTCCTTGGCCCGGTCCTGCAAAACCTTGATGCGCTCCACGGAGAACACCCGTTCAACCAGCTGCGACAGTACCGCCGTCTGATAGCCCGAACCGGTGCCAATTTCCATCACCTTATCCAGCGGACCGGCCTCCAGCAGCAGCTCGCTCATGCGCGCCACCATATAAGGCTGGGAGATGGTCTGGTTGTGTCCGATCGGCAGCGCCGTGTCTTCGTAGGCGCGATGAGCCAGCGCTTCGTCGACGAACAGGTGACGCGGTGTGCGGCGGATGACTTCCAGCACCTTGGCGTTGGAAACCCCTTCCTCATACAGACGCTGAATGAGGCGTTCGCGGGTCCGCTGCGAAGTCATGCCGATGCCGCGACGCAGAATATCGTCTTGTTCACGAGCCATTAGCGCAGCCCCTCCAACCAGCCATCGAGACTTCTGAAGGCATCATTGAAGGTGCGATCCAGTTGCAGCGGGGTAATCGACACATAGCCCTGCATCACCGCATGAAAATCGGTGCCCGGGCCGCCATCTTCAGCATCCCCGGCGGCGGCGATCCAGTAACCGGATTTGCCGCGCGGGTCGACCGCCTTCATCGGTGCCGCAGCACGTGCGCGGTGCCCGAGGCGGGTCAGTTGAATTCCGCGAATGTGATCCAGCGGCAAATTGGGAATGTTCACGTTCAATACCGTGCGCGGTGGCAAGTCGAGGTCAGCGTGGGCCTCGACCAGTTTGCGCGCAAAGTAAGCGGCCGTGGGAAGGTTCTCCACTTGCCGCGAGGCCAACGAAAAGGCGAACGAAGGACGCTCAAGGAAACGTCCCTCAAGGGCCGCAGCGACGGTGCCGGAATACAACACGTCGTCCCCCAGGTTGGCGCCCAGGTTGATACCGGAAACCACCATGTCCGGTTCGCGTTCCAGCAAGCCGTTAAGGCCCAGGTGCACGCAATCGGTGGGTGTGCCGTTCATGCTGATAAAGCCGTTGGCCAGGGTTTGCGGGTGCAACGGACGGTCGAGCGTCAGCGAGCTGCTGGCGCCGCTTTTGTCCTGGTCCGGGGCGATAACCACGCACTCGGTGTAATCCGCCAGCGCAGCATAAAGCGCGGCAAGACCGGGTGCGGTTACCCCATCGTCGTTAGAAATCAGAATACGCATGGGCTGTCCGTCTGCCCCACCGGCACCAGATCGACAAGCTCGCGCACCAATACGGTGGCAAAGCATCCGGCCGGGAGGACGAATTCCAGTTGCAGAATGTCAGGCTCGGGATAATGCCACGTCAACCCACCAATGGGCAGCCGCAGGATGCGACGTTCGTGGCTCATTCCGGCGTTAATCAACCAATCGCGCAGATCTGCTTCGCGAGCGGCGACTGCCTGCTCCAGTACATGGACAGCGCCGGTCGCCGGCGAGTCACCTTCGCCCCACTGAGGACCGGTCGGGTGCAGGTCGAGAATCGCCAGGCGCGGGTCGCTGCAGTCGGCAACACCGGCCGGGAAAAAACTGCGGCTGTCGGTGAAGGCCAGCAGGTCGCCCACCTGCGCTTGCTGCCAGGTGCCGTCAGCCACACGCGCGGCCAACACCTGGTTGAACAGAAAACTGCGGGCAGTAGAGAGCAGACGCGAACGTACATTGCGCTGCTCCGGCAATGCCTTGCGCGCGGCCCAGGCACGAGCATCGACCACGTTCCCACCGTCAAAGCCGAAACGCTGGGCGCCGAAATAATTGGGAATACCTTGCTTGGCGATCAGTTGCAGCCGCGCTTCGATGGCTGCTGTGTCGCCAGCAAATTGCGTCAGGCGCAAGGTGAAACCGTTGGCCGAGTGAGCACCGCGTTGCAGCTTGCGCTTGTGCCGACCGGTCTTGAGGATTTTCAGCGTGTCGTTTTCGGCCGCCGACAAATCAGGATCAGCCTTGCCCGGCAGTTGCACGCTGAACCACTGGCGAGTCAGCGCCTGGCGATCCTTGAGGCCCGCGTAACTGACGGTACGCAATGGCACACCTGCCGCCTTGGCGATCCGCCGTGCCGCTTCTTCGGTATTCAGACCGCGTTTTTCCACCCAGATCCACAGGTGTTCGCCATCACCACTGAGGGGGATATCGAGCACTTCATCGACCTGAAAATCTTCTGTCGTGGCTTTTAGAACCGCAGTGCCGAGGGTTTCACCATAGGCCCGCGGGCCAAGCAATTGCGCTTCGTTCATGCGCGCAGCAACAAGGCAACGGAATGCACGGCAATGCCCTCTTCGCGACCCACAAAGCCGAGCTTTTCGGTGGTAGTAGCTTTCACGTTCACTTGATCCAACTCAACTTGAAGATCCGCGGCAATCAGCGCGCGCATCGATTCGATATGCGGGGCCATTTTCGGCGCCTGGGCGACGATGGTGTTATCGACGTTGCCGACTTTCCAGCCTTTGGCATGGATCAGTGCGACGACGTGACGCAACAGCACTCGGCTGTCGGCGCCCTTGAATGTCGGGTCGGTATCCGGGAAGTGCTTGCCGATATCACCCAGCGCAGCGGCGCCGAGCAAGGCATCGCTCAAGGCGTGCAGCAGGACGTCACCGTCGGAGTGAGCGAGCAGCCCGAAGCCGTGTGCAATGCGCACACCGCCCAGAGTAATGAAATCGCCTTCAGCGAAACGGTGCACATCATAGCCGTGGCCAATACGCATAAAAAAACGCCCCGATTTTTGTCAGGGCGTGATTCTACCTGCATTACACGGCTAGGGCGCGTGCGTGATGCTGCAAGTGGTCGTCAATGAAGCTGGCGATGAAGAAATAGCTGTGGTCGTAGCCCGGCTGCAGGCGCAACGTCAGCGGATGACCGGCCAGTTTGGCGGCCTGTTGCAAGGCTTCAGGCTTGAGCTGCGTGGCAAGGAAATCATCGCGATCACCTTGATCGACCAGCAGCGGCAACTTTTCGTCAGCCTCGGCAATCAATGCGCAGGCATCCCATTCGCGCCACTTCGAGCGGTCTTCGCCCAGGTAACGGGAAAAGGCTTTCTGGCCCCAAGGGCAATCCATCGGATTGTTGATCGGCGAGAACGCCGACACCGACTGATATCGCCCCGGATTGCGCAAGGCACAGACCAGCGCGCCGTGGCCACCCATGGAGTGACCGCTGATGCCACGCTTGTCCGATGCCGGGAAATGGGCTTCAACCAATGACGGCAATTCCTGCACGACATAGTCATGCATCCGATAATGCCGCGACCACGGTTCCTGCGTGGCATTCAGATAAAACCCGGCGCCGAGACCGAAGTCCCAGGCGCCATCCGGATCACCCGGCACATCTGGGCCGCGAGGGCTGGTGTCCGGCGCCACGATGATTAACCCCAGCTCGGCGGCCATGCGCATCGCGCCGGCCTTGTGCATGAAATTCTCGTCGGTACAGGTCAGGCCGGACAACCAATACAGCACCGGCAGTTTGCCGCCCTGCTCCGCTTGCGGCGGCAGGTACACAGCGAAAACCATGTCGCAGCCAAGCACATCGGAGCGGTGCTTGTAGCGTTTGTGCCAGCCGCCGAAGCTTTTCTGGCAGGAGATATTTTCCAGGCTCATGACCGACCTCAGAAATGGATGACGCTGCGGATGCTTTTGCCTTCGTGCATCAGGTCGAATGCCTTGTTGATGTCTTCCAGGCCCATGGTGTGGGTGATGAACGTATCCAGCGGGATTTCACCGGTTTCGGCCATCTCGACGTAGCTTGGCAACTCGGTACGGCCGCGTACGCCGCCGAATGCCGAACCGCGCCAGACGCGACCGGTCACCAACTGGAATGGACGGGTGGAGATTTCCTGGCCGGCACCGGCCACGCCGATGATCACCGACTCGCCCCAACCCTTGTGGCAGCACTCAAGTGCGGCGCGCATCAATTGGACATTGCCGATGCACTCGAAGGAAAAGTCGACGCCGCCATCGGTCATGTCGACGATGACTTCCTGGATCGGACGGTCGAAATCTTTCGGGTTCACGCAGTCGGTTGCACCGAGCTGTTTGGCGATCTCGAACTTGCCCGGGTTGATGTCGATGGCAATGATCCGCGCTGCCTTGGCTTTGACCGCGCCGATCACGGCCGACAGACCGATGCCGCCCAGACCAAAAATGGCCACGGTGTCACCCGGTTTTACCTTGGCAGTATTGAGTACCGCGCCGATGCCGGTGGTGACACCGCAGCCCAGCAGGCAGACTTTTTCCAATGGCGCTTCTTTCGCAATCTTGGCGACCGAGATTTCCGGCAACACGGTGTACTCGGAAAAAGTCGAGGTACCCATGTAGTGGAAAATCGGCTGGCCCTTGTAGGAAAAGCGCGACGTGCCATCCGGCATCAGGCCTTTGCCCTGTGTCGCGCGAATCGCCTGACACAGGTTGGTTTTGCCAGACAGGCAGAATTTGCACTGGCGGCATTCCGGGGTGTAGAGCGGGATCACATGGTCGCCGACGGCGACGGAGGTCACACCCTCGCCGATCGCTTCAACCACTGCGCCACCTTCGTGACCGAGGATCGACGGAAAAATGCCTTCCGGGTCAGCGCCCGACAGGGTGTAGGCATCGGTATGACAGACACCGGAGGCAACCACACGCAACAGAACTTCACCGGCCTTGGGCATGGCGACATCGACTTCGACGATCTCGAGGGGTTTCTTGGCCTCGAAGGCAACGGCAGCGCGCGACTTGATCATGTGGATTCTCCAGTGAATAAAAACGAGACAGGGAGTGTAATACACCGCATTACGAGGAATAATCCGGACAAAAGCAAAACATTATTGCCATACAGGGATAATCCTTGATGTCCGAAAACCGCTGGGAAGGGATCGACGAGTTCGTCGCTGTGGCCGAGTGCAGCCAATTCACGGCGGCTGCGGAACGCCTAGGGGTTTCTTCCTCTCACATCAGTCGACAAATCGTACGCCTCGAAGAGCGTCTTCAGACCCGTCTGCTTTATCGCAGCACCCGCCGGGTCACGCTGACCGAAGCCGGGCAAACCTTTTTGCAGCATTGCCAGCGTTTGCAGGACGGTCGGGAAGAAGCCTTGCGCGCAGTCGGCGATTTGACCAGCGAGCCCAAAGGCATGCTGCGCATGACCTGCGCCGTGGCGTATGGCGAACGTTTCATCGTGCCGCTGGTGACTCGCTTCATGGGGCTCTATCCGCAACTGCGCGTCGACATTGAACTGAGCAACCGCCCACTCGATCTGGTGCACGAAGGGCTGGACCTGGCGATCCGTCTCGGTCGCCTTCAGGATTCGCGACTGGTCGCCTCACGCCTGGCACCGCGACGCATGTATTTATGCGCATCACCGTCCTACGTGGAACGGTATGGTCGCCCGCACAGCTTGTCGGAACTCAGCCGCCACAATTGCCTGATCGGTAGTTCGGACATGTGGCAACTGGAACAGAACGGGCGGGAATTTTCGCAACGGGTACAGGGAAACTGGCGCTGTAACAGTGGGCAAGCAGTGTTGGACGCGGCGCTACAGGGCGTTGGTTTGTGTCAGCTGCCGGACTATTACGTGCTGGAGTACCTGAAAAGCGGTGAATTGATTTCTCTGCTGGAATCGCATCAGCCGCCGAACACAGCGGTTTGGGCGCTTTATCCACAGCAACGGCATCTGTCGCCGAAGGTGCGCAAGTTGGTGGATTATTTGAAGGAAGGTTTGGCCGAACGGCCGGAGTACCGGGCTTAGTTATGAGTTGCCTGACCGGCCGCTATCGCGAGCAGGCTCGCTCCCACAGTGGATCTAGGCGAACACCAAAAAAGTGGGCAACGCTAACAAGTGTGGGAGTGAGCCTGCTCGCGATGGCGGTAGAAAAGCAAACGAACCTTTCAGCGGCGATTAGCCCAACGCTGTCGCAGCCATTCCAGGTCTTCAGGGCGAGTGACCTTGAGGTTATCGGACCGCCCTTCAATCAGCCGCGGCGCCAAACCTGCCCACTCCATGGCCGAAGCCTCATCAGTGACAACCGCATCCGCCACCAGACTGTCAGCCAACGCCCGATGCAACGCCCCAAGACGAAACATCTGCGGCGTATACGCCTGCCAGATCACGCTACGATCCACGGTCTCGACCACGCGACCGTGCTTGTCGACCCGTTTCAGGGTATCGCGTGCCGGCACTGCCAGCAGTCCACCCACCGGATCGTCAGCCAGCTCTGTCAGCAACTTGTCCAGATCGTCGCGACTCAGATTCGGCCGTGCGGCGTCGTGAACCAGCACCCAATCTTCATCGTCAGCACCCTGAGCATGCAAATGCAGCAAGGCATTGAGCACCGAACCGGAACGCTCGTCGCCACCGTCTACCCGCTGAATACGCGGATCAGCAGCACACGCCAGGTTCGGCCAGTAAGGATCATCAACAGCAAGACTGACCACCAACCCCTTCAGGGCAGGATGATCAAGGAAACAGCCAAGGCTGTGTTCGAGAATAGTGCGCCCGCCCAGTTGCAAGTATTGCTTGGGACGGTCCGCGGCCATACGGGCTCCGACGCCCGCGGCAGGAATCACGGCCCAGAAGGCCGGTAACGACTGGATCATTGGGCCAACTGGTAAAGGGTTTCACCGTCCTTGACCATGCCCAACTCATGGCGAGCCCGCTCTTCAACGGTCTCCATGCCTTTTTTCAACTCACTGACTTCAGCGTCCATCACCCGATTGCGCTCGAGCAGACCCTCGTTCTCAGCGTGTTGATCCGCGATCTGCTGAGTCAGCTCGGCCACTTGCGCCAGACTGCCATTACCTACCCACAGGCGGTATTGCAGGCCAGCCAGCAGCAAGAGCAAGACGAGGAACAACCAATTGGGACTGCGCATCGAATATCAGGTATCCAGTGGAAAAAGACAGCCATGCCAAACTATGAAGCTTCTGATAGCACGAAGCCTGGAAGACCCAGGCTTGTGCTCTTAAGGCATCAGATTAGTGGCAAAAACGTCGCTGTAGCGATTTTTCCGACACAATCCGGTGTCTTTTTTACCAGTTAACGATTAACCGCGGAATTCGCTGCGACCGTTGTACTTGGCTTTGCCATTCAACTGCTCTTCGATACGCAGCAGTTGGTTGTACTTGGAAACGCGATCGGAACGGCACAGGGAACCGGTCTTGATCTGGCCAGCCGCGGTGCCCACGGCCAGGTCGGCAATGGTCGAATCTTCGGTTTCGCCGGAGCGGTGCGAGATCACGGCAGTGTAACCAGCGGCCTTGGCCATCTGGATGGCTTCCAGGGTTTCGGTCAGGGTGCCGATCTGGTTGAACTTGATCAGGATCGAGTTGGCGATCTTTTTATCGATGCCTTCTTTCAGGATCTTGGTGTTGGTCACGAACAGGTCGTCGCCTACCAGCTGAGTCTTCTCGCCGATCTTGTCGGTGAGGATTTTCCAGCCAGCCCAGTCGGACTCGTCCAGGCCATCTTCGATGGAGATGATCGGGTAACGCTCGGTCAGGCCTTTGAGGTAGTCAGCGAAACCTTCAGCGGTGAACACCTGGCCTTCGCCGGACAGGTTGTATTTGCCGTCTTCGTAGAATTCGCTCGCCGCGCAGTCCAGTGCCAGGGTCACGTCAGTGCCCAGCTTGTAACCGGCGTTGGCCACGGCTTCGGAGATCACTTTCAAAGCGTCTTCGTTGGAAGCCAGGTTGGGTGCGAAACCACCTTCGTCACCGACAGCAGTGCTCAGGCCACGGGCCTTCAGAACTGCTTTGAGGTGATGGAAAATCTCGGTGCCCATGCGCAGACCTTCCGAGAAAGACTTGGCGCCAACCGGCTGAACCATGAATTCCTGGATGTCGACGTTGTTATCGGCGTGCTCGCCACCGTTGATGATGTTCATCATCGGAACCGGCATCGAGTAAACACCCGGGGTGCCGTTCAGGTTGGCGATGTGAGCGTACAGCGGCAGGTCCTGGTCCTGTGCTGCTGCCTTGGCCGCAGCCAGGGAAACGGCGAGGATCGCGTTGGCGCCCAGGGAGCCTTTGTTTTCAGTACCGTCGAGCTTGATCATCGCGTGATCCAGCGCTTTCTGGTCGCTTGGGTCTGCACCTTTCAACAGGTCGCGGATCGGACCGTTGATGTTGGCGACGGCTTTGAGTACGCCTTTGCCCAGGTAACGGCTCTTGTCGCCATCACGCAGCTCGAGTGCTTCACGCGAGCCAGTGGAAGCACCGGACGGCGCGCAAGCGCTACCGATGATGCCGTTATCGAGAAGCACGTCCGCTTCCACGGTGGGATTGCCACGGGAGTCGAGAACTTCACGACCTTTGATGTCGACGATTTTTGCCATTGTTGTAAACACTCCAAAGTTGACGAAAACGCTTTGTGCCGCTCGATTTATAACTTGTAGGTCACATCTGTAGGAGCCGGCTTGCTGGCGATGGGGCCCATACGGACGCTATCGCCAGCAAGCCGGCTCCTACAACCGGATTCCGATGTTACGCGGTTTCTACCGTCGGAAAACTCTTCACCAGTTCGTCCAGAGCTTTGAGCTGGGCCAGGAATGGCTCCAGTTTGTCCAGACGCAAAGCGCAAGGGCCGTCGCATTTGGCGTTGTCCGGGTCCGGGTGGGCTTCGAGGAACAGACCGGCCAGCGACTGGCTCATGCCTGCCTTGGCCAGGTCAGTGACCTGAGCGCGACGACCGCCGGCGGAATCGGAGCGACCGCCGGGCATTTGCAGCGCGTGGGTCACGTCGAAGAATACCGGGTATTCGAACTGCTTCATGATGCCGAAGCCGAGCATGTCGACGACCAGGTTGTTGTAGCCAAAGCTCGAACCGCGTTCGCAGAGGATCAACTGATCGTTACCCGCTTCCACGCACTTGCTCAAGATGTGTTTCATCTCATGCGGGGCGAGGAACTGGGCTTTCTTGATGTTGATCACCGCGCCGGTCTTGGCCATCGCGACCACGAGGTCGGTCTGGCGCGACAGGAAGGCCGGCAGCTGGATGATGTCGCAGACTTCAGCGACGACCGCGGCCTGATCAGGTTCGTGGACGTCGGTGATGATCGGCACGCCGAAGGCTTGCTTGATGTCCTGGAAAATCCGCATGCCCTCTTCCAGGCCGGGGCCACGGTACGAGGTCACGGAGGAACGGTTGGCCTTGTCGAAGCTGGCTTTGAAGACGTAAGGGATACCGAGTTTCTCGGTGACCTTGACGTATTCTTCGCAGACCTGCATCGCCATGTCGCGGCTTTCCAGCACGTTCATGCCACCGAAAAGCACCATTGGCTTGTCGTTGGCAATCTCGATATCGCCTACACGGATGATCTTCTGCGCCATCGGATTTACGCCTTCTTCTGGTGTTGAACCAAAGCTGCTTTAACGAAACCGCTGAACAACGGGTGACCGTCGCGAGGTGTCGAGGTGAACTCAGGGTGGAACTGGCAAGCGACGAACCATGGATGATCCGGGGCTTCAACCACTTCGACCAGCGCGCCATCACCGGAACGACCGGAGATTTTCAGGCCGGCTTCCATGATTTGCGGCAGCAGGTTGTTGTTCACTTCGTAGCGATGACGGTGACGCTCGACGATCACGTCCTTGGCGTAGCAATCGTGGACCAGGGAACCCGGCTCAAGCAGGCAATCCTGAGCGCCGAGGCGCATGGTGCCGCCCAGGTCGGACGTTTCGGTACGGGTTTCGACGGCACCGGTGGCATCTTCCCACTCGGTGATCAGACCCACGACCGGGTGACCGCTTGCACGATCGAACTCGGTGGAGTTGGCGTCTTTCCAGCCCAGCACGTTACGAGCGAACTCGATCACGGCCACTTGCATGCCCAGGCAGATGCCGAGGTACGGAACCTTGTTTTCGCGAGCGTATTGAACGGCGGTGATCTTGCCTTCAACGCCACGCAGACCGAAGCCGCCCGGTACGAGGATCGCGTCGACACCTTCCAGCAGCGCGGTGCCCTGGTTTTCGATGTCTTCGGAATCGATGTAGCGCAGGTTGACCTTGGTGCGGTTGCTGATGCCGGCGTGACTCATCGCTTCGATCAGCGACTTGTAGGCGTCCAGCAGTTCCATGTACTTGCCGACCATCGCGATGGTGACTTCGTGTTCCGGGTTCAGCTTGGCGTCAACCACGGCTTCCCACTCGGACAGATCGGCGCTACCGCATTGCAGGCCAAAACGCTCGACAACGAAATCGTCCAGGCCCTGGGAGTGCAGGATGCCCGGGATCTTGTAGATGGTGTCGGCGTCTTCCAGCGCGATTACCGCACGTTCTTCAACGTTGGTGAACTGCGCGATCTTGCGACGCGACGAGATGTCGATCGGGTGATCGGAACGGCACACCAGCACGTCTGGCTGCAGGCCAATGGAACGCAGTTCCTTGACCGAGTGCTGAGTCGGCTTGGTTTTGGTTTCGCCGGCAGTGGCGATGTACGGCACCAGCGTCAGGTGCATCAGCATCGCGCGCTTGGCACCGACTTCGAAACGCAGTTGACGGATGGCTTCGAGGAACGGTTGCGACTCGATGTCACCCACGGTGCCACCGATCTCGACCATGGCCACGTCGGCATCGCCGGCGCCCTTGATGATGCGGCGCTTGATTTCGTCAGTGATGTGCGGGATCACCTGGATGGTTGCACCCAGGTAGTCACCACGGCGCTCTTTGCGCAGGACGTGTTCGTAGACACGGCCGGTGGTGAAGTTGTTGTTCTGGGTCATGGTCGTGCGGATGAACCGCTCGTAGTGGCCCAGGTCCAGGTCGGTCTCGGCGCCGTCGTGGGTGACGAACACTTCACCGTGCTGGAACGGGCTCATGGTGCCCGGGTCAACGTTGATGTACGGGTCCAGCTTCAGCATGGTGACCTTAAGTCCCCGCGCCTCCAGGATGGCCGCCAATGAAGCCGAGGCAATGCCTTTCCCCAATGAAGAAACAACACCGCCCGTGACGAATATGTAGCGCGTCATGAAAAACCCTAGAAGTCTGCGTTAAAGCGGTCCGAGCCGCCGGGGAAAGCGAAGGAAGGCCGAAGCCCCCGATCACCTGCATTATTCACAGTGCACCTTTCAAAAAAACCGCCGCGTTGGGACAGACCGGAAAATGAAACACCGGTACGTTGCTCGCTACACATTTTTTGGAATCGCCCAGCAAAGACTGCTTGGTAATCGGCAACTCCTGCAATTCAGGCGAATCCACAGAAGTTGTATCAAGAAGGGAGCGTAGTCTACCGGAAAGCCCCTTTCAGCTCAAACCTTGATCTTCGCCCAGTGGGTCCCAATGCAAATGCCAGCCTTCCTGCTCGTTGCCATCAAGGCCCCGCAGGTTGGCCACCGCCAGCAATTGCGCGTCCCGGTAGAGCAGCGGCAATCTGCCACGGACGAAGCCCGGAACGCCGCGTTCGTTGAGCAAACGCTTGAGGTCCCGGTGACCGCGACCAGGCAGATTCATGACCTCTCCTCCCTCACGATAGCGGATATGCAGCGGGCCAGCGGGGATTTGGCCGGTGCAGGTGAGCACGCCATTCTCCGGTAACGCCAGCGCTGTCGAGGGATCAGCCCAGCCGCCGACATATGGCGGGATACGCAGCCAACAGCCTGACAGCCACCAGATTCGCCCACCCGCCCGATGCAATTCACCCTCCGCCAATCGCCAGACCGGACGGGCATCGCCCGTGGCATCGCGCAAATTGTCCCAACCCGACCAATGGTCACTGTCCGGCAGCTGCGTCAGCGCTGTGAGCCAGTGACTCATTGCGTTGCGTTGTCGCGCGGCAGAGAGTTTTGCCAGCGGCGCCAACGCCAGGGACGGCAACCCCAGCCAATCAAAATCACTGACGGTGCGGGCACTGGCCAGATCGATTTGCGCCAGGTCATCGAGCAACCCCTGCGCTTCACTCAGATGCGCGGCGCTGCGGGCGATGGTCGCCGTCGCTTGCGGCCAGCGCTCGGTCAATACCGGGAACACTTGATGCCGCAGGTAATTGCGCGAGAACTGTCGGTCCTGGTTCGAAGGGTCCTCGATCCAGCTCAACTGATACTCGGCCGCATAGGCCTCAAGCTCGGCGCGCGTGACATCGAGCAACGGACGCAGAAGATGCCCTCGACCCAGGACGCGTTCGCGAGGCATGCCCGACAAGCCCCTCACCCCTGCCCCGCGCAACAGCCGAAACAACAGGGTTTCCGCCTGATCGTCGCGGTGCTGCGCGGTCAGCAGCAGTTCATTCACTTGAGTGGCTTCAATGAACGCGCCATAGCGCGCATCCCGGGCCGCACGCTCAAGACTGGCGCCGGGCTGAACCTCAACGTGAACCACCTGTAGTGGCACACCCAGCGCGTCACAGACCGACTGACAATGTTGCGGCCACGCATCCGCTGCAGCCTGAAGGCCATGGTGGATATGGAGGGCGCTGAGCGTTGGCAGGGATTGGGTTTTTGCGAGTTGGGCGAGGAGGTGCAGCAGGACGGTGGAGTCGAGCCCGCCGGAGAAGGCGATGCACCAGGTTGTGGCGGTCCGCCAAGGGGTTAGATTCAGCAGAAGCCGGGAAGGCAAATCATTTGAGGGCTGATCCATATCTATCCCTTTGCGCAAATCAAATGTGGGAGCGAGCCTGCTCGCGATTGCGGTTTAACGGCCAACTGATTCGTTGAATGTTAAACCCTCATCGCGAGCAGGCTCGCTCCCACATGGGTATTGCGCGTTCGGCTTAGAGACCGTAGCTCATCAGACGCTCGTAACGACGGGCCAGCAGCGCTTCGTTATCGAACTTCTTCAACATCGCCAGTTGCGAGCTCAGCTCGGCACGGATCGATGCCGCCGCAGCCGCAGGATCGCGGTGAGCGCCGCCCAACGGCTCGCCAATCACCTTGTCGACGATGCCCAGGCCTTTCAGGCGCTCGGCGGTAATGCCCATCGCTTCAGCAGCATCCGGCGCTTTCTCGGCGGTTTTCCACAGAATCGATGCGCAACCTTCCGGCGAGATCACCGCGTAGGTCGAGTACTGCAGCATGTTCAGCTGATCGCAAACGCCGATCGCCAGAGCGCCACCCGAACCACCCTCACCGATCACGGTGGCGATGATTGGGGTTTTCAGGCGAGCCATGACGCGCAGGTTCCAGGCAATCGCTTCGCTCTGGTTGCGCTCTTCGGCGTCGATGCCAGGGTAGGCGCCCGGGGTGTCGATGAAGGTCAGGATCGGCATTTTGAAACGCTCGGCCATTTCCATCAGACGGCAAGCCTTGCGGTAGCCTTCCGGACGCGGCATGCCGAAGTTGCGGCGAACTTTCTCGCGCACTTCACGGCCTTTCTGATGACCGATGATCATCACCGGCTGATCATCCAGACGGGCAATGCCGCCAACGATCGCAGCGTCGTCGGAGAAGTGACGGTCGCCATGCAGTTCGTCGAACTCGGTAAAGATGTGTTCGATGTAGTCCAGGGTATACGGACGTTTCGGGTGACGCGCGAGACGTGCGATCTGCCAGCTGGTCAGCTTGCCGAAGATGTCTTCGGTCAGCGTGCTGCTTTTGTCCTGCAGGCGGGAGATCTCATCGCCGATATTCAGCGAATTGTCGTTACCGACCAAGCGCAACTCTTCGATCTTGGCTTGCAGGTCGGCGATCGGCTGTTCGAAATCTAGAAAATTCGGGTTCATAGGCGTCCGTCTTGGGTCGACGTCCAAGAGAGCTTGGGCCGGCCGGTTGTCTATTCGCGCCCTACCTTAAGGGACAGGCGCGTTCAGGTCGAGATTAAAAATTCAGGTCGAGATCAGGGCCCTCGGCGGAACCTGACCGTCAACGGTATTGGAGGAAGACGTTGTCTCGCCCGAACTGGTCACGCAAGGCTTGAATCAACGCATCCGCCGGGTCGATTCGCCAGGTCTCGCCAAACTGCAGCAAGGCCTTCGCATCGGGGCTCGTGTACTCCATGGTAATCGGGCACGCGCCGCGGTGACGCTTGAACAACTCACCCAGCCAGCGTAGCTGATCGCCCTTCAAATCCTTGGTCTGCAGCTTCAGGCGCAAGCTTTCGGCGAGGTTGGTGCGCGCATCTTCCATGCTCATCACCCGCTTGACCCGCAGCCGCAGGCCGCCGGAGAAGTCGTCGTTGCTGACTTCGCCTTCGACCACCACCATCGCGTCGGTCTGCAACAGCGATTGCGCCGAATGGAACGCCTCGGCAAACAGCGAAGCTTCGATCCGTCCGGAGCGGTCATCGAGGGTGATGAAACCCATCTTGTCGCCCTTTTTGTTCTTCATCACCCGCAGGGCGATGATCATGCCCGCAACGGTCTGCGTATCGCGAGCCGGCTTCAGGTCGATGATGCGCTGACGGGCAAAACGGCGGATCTCGCCTTCGTATTCGTCAATCGGGTGACCGGTCAGGTACAGGCCCAGGGTGTCTTTCTCCCCTTTCAGGCGTTCCTTGAGGGTCAGCTCTTTGGCCTTGCGGTGATTGGCGTAGACGTCGGCGTCTGCCTCGACGAACAGCCCGCCAAACAAGTCGGCGTGGCCACTGTCGTGGGTGCGGGCGGTTTGTTCGGCGGCCTTGATCGCCCCTTCCATCGCATTGAGCAATACAGCGCGGTTCTGGTCGATGCTCGCTTGGTAGGCTTTCGGTTCGTCATGGAAATAAGGTCCCAGACGATCCAGCGCGCCGCTGCGGATCAAACCGTCCAGGGTGCGCTTGTTGATTCGTTTGAGGTCGACACGGGCGCAGAAGTCGAACAAGTCCTTGAACGGACCATCCTGGCGCGCCTCGGTGATCGCTTCCACCGGACCCTCGCCCACACCCTTGATCGCGCCGAGGCCGTAAATAATCCGGCCTTCGTCATTCACCGTGAACTTGAACTCCGAAGTATTCACATCCGGCGCGTCGAGACGCAGTTTCATGGTGCGAATTTCTTCGATCAAGGTCACGACCTTGTCGGTGTTGTGCATATCCGCCGACAGCACCGCGGCCATGAACGGCGCCGGGTAGTGCGTTTTCAGCCACGCGGTCTGGTACGACACCAGGCCGTAAGCGGCGGAGTGGGATTTGTTGAAGCCGTAACCGGCGAATTTTTCTACCAGGTCGAAAATGTTACCGGCGAGGTCGGCCTCGATATTGTTGGTCTTGCAACCTTCAATGAAACCGCCGCGCTGCTTGGCCATTTCTTCGGGCTTTTTCTTACCCATCGCCCGACGCAGCATGTCCGCACCGCCAAGGGTGTAACCGGCCATGACCTGGGCAATCTGCATCACCTGTTCCTGATACAGGATGATGCCGTAAGTCGGTGCCAATACGGGCTTGAGGCCTTCGTACTGGTAGTCCGAGTGCGGATACGCCAGTTCGGCGCGGCCGTGCTTACGGTTGATGAAGTCGTCCACCATGCCCGATTGCAACGGCCCCGGACGGAACAGCGCCACCAGTGCGATCAAGTCTTCCAGGCAGTCGGGCTTGAGCTTTTTGATCAGTTCCTTCATGCCGCGCGACTCGAGCTGGAACACCGCGGTGGTTTCAGCTTTTTGCAGCAACTGGTAGGTCGGCTTGTCATCCAGCGGAATGAACGCGATGTCCAGCGGCGGCTCATCGACCTTGGCGCGGTCGCGGTTGATGGTTTTCAGCGCCCAGTCGATGACCGTCAGGGTCCGCAGACCCAGGAAGTCGAACTTCACCAGGCCGGCGGCTTCAACGTCGTCTTTGTCGAACTGGGTTACCAGACCATCACCGGCCTCATCGCAATAAATCGGCGAGAAGTCAGTCAGCTTGGTCGGGGCGATTACCACACCACCGGCGTGCTTGCCGACGTTACGCACAACGCCTTCCAGCTTGCGCGCCATTTCCCAGATTTCCGCGGCTTCTTCATCGACCTTGATGAAGTCGCGCAGGATCTCTTCCTGCTCGTAGGCTTTTTCCAGGGTCATGCCGACTTCGAACGGAATCATCTTCGACAGACGATCCGCCAGACCGTAGGACTTGCCCTGCACCCGCGCCACGTCACGGACCACAGCCTTGGCGGCCATGGAACCGAAGGTGATGATCTGGCTCACCGCGTTGCGGCCGTATTTCTCGGCCACGTAGTCGATCACGCGGTCACGACCGTCCATGCAGAAGTCGACGTCGAAGTCGGGCATGGAGACCCGTTCCGGGTTAAGGAAACGTTCGAACAGCAGGTCATATTCCAGCGGATCGAGGTCGGTAATCTTCTGCACATAGGCCACCAGAGACCCGGCACCCGACCCCCGGCCAGGACCTACCGGTACGCCGTTGCTCTTGGCCCACTGAATAAAGTCCATAACGATCAGGAAGTAACCCGGGAACCCCATCTGGATGATGATATCCAGCTCGAAATTCAACCGGTCGACATAGACCTGACGCTTGGTTTCGTAGTCTTCGGTGGTGTCCCTGGGCAGCAGCACGCTGAGGCGATCTTCCAGACCGTCGAACGAGACCTTGCGGAAATACTCGTCAATGGTCATGCCATCAGGGATCGGGAAGTTGGGCAGGAAGTGAGTGCCCAGTTTCACTTCAATGTTGCAGCGCTTGGCGATCTCGATGGTGTTGGCCAGCGCCTCGGGAATGTCGCTGAACAGCTCGGCCATTTCCTCGGCGCTTTTGAGGTATTGCTGATCGCTGTAATTCTTCGAACGCCGCGGATCGTCGAGGGCGCGGCCCTCACCGATACAGACGCGGGTTTCGTGCGCGGCGAAGTCTTCCTGCTTGATAAAACGCACGTCGTTGGTGGCGACCAGCGGCGCACCGATTTTTTCGGCCAGGGCCACGGCGCCGTGCAGCTGTTCTTCGTCATTGGGGCGGCTGGTGCGCTGGATCTCCAGATAGAAACGATCCGGGAACACGGCCATCCATTCGCGCGCGAGGTTTTCCGCTTCCGCCGGATTGCCGCTGAGCATGGCCAGGCCGATCTCGCCCTCTTTTGCCGCCGACAGCATGATCAAGCCTTCGCTGGCTTCGGCCACCCACTCGCGCTCGATGATGACCGAGCCATTGCGCTGGCCGTCGATGAAGCCGCGGGAAATCAGCTCGGTGAGGTTGCGATAGCCGACAGCGTTCATCGCGAGCAGGCTGATCCGGCTCAAGGCGTTGTCCGGATCCTTGTTCGACAGCCACAGGTCGGCGCCGCAGATCGGCTTGATGCCTGCGCCCATGGCCGCTTTATAGAATTTGACCAGGGAACACATGTTGTTCTGGTCGGTGACCGCTACGGCAGGCATGTTCATGCCGACCAGGGTCTTGACCAGCGGTTTGATCCGCACCAGACCGTCGACCAGGGAATATTCAGTGTGCAGGCGTAGATGAACGAATGAAGCCGGCATAGTGATCCTGTCTAGAAACTAGAAACGTGAAGACAACAAGGCCCGGATTGTACCGGGCCTTGAGTAAAACATCAGCCTTGCAACTAACTCTCGATCAGGTTTTCCCGCGCCTCATAAGCCAGGCGTACCGGGGCGAACGAGCGACGGTGAATCGGCGTCGGGCCCAGGCGTGCCAGGGCTTCCAGATGAACGGGGGTCGGGTAGCCTTTGTGGCCGCCGATGCCGTAACCCGGGTAAATCAATTCGAAAGCAGCCATTTCACGGTCACGGCTGACCTTGGCCAGGATCGATGCCGCCGCGATGGCCGGCACCTTGCCGTCGCCCTGCACCACCGCTTCGGCGCGCATGGACAGTTTCGGGCAACGGTTGCCGTCGATCATCGCCAATTTCGGCTGGATGTGCAGCCCTTCGATCGCGCGCTGCATGGCCAGCATGGTGGCATGCAGAATGTTCAGCTCGTCGATCTCTTCGACTTCAGCCCGGGCGATGCACCAGCTCAGGGCTTTTTCGCAGATTTCATCGTAGAGCTTTTCACGGCGGGCTTCGGTGAGCTTCTTCGAATCGTTGAGACCAAGGATCGGCCGATTCGGATCGAGAATCACTGCAGCCGTCACCACCGCACCGCAGAGCGGACCACGGCCGACTTCGTCAACGCCGGCAACCAATTCTTCGACTTCGGCGACCAAGGTGAAATCGAGGCCCATCTGTAGTGCTTTTGTCATTGTGTTTTGCCGATCAGGTTCAATACTGCGTCCGCTGCCTGGTTGGAGGCATCCAGACGCAAGGTACGGTGGATTTCATCGAAGCCACGGGTCTGTTCTTCGCCACCCTCGATCAGCGGCGACAACGTCTGGGCCAGCGCTTCAACCGTCGCATCATCCTGCAGCAACTCGGGCACCAACAGGCGCTGGGCCAACAGGTTCGGCAGCGAGACGTAGGGGCTTTTCACCATGCGCTTGAGAATCCAGAACGTCAGCGGCGCCAGGCGATAAGCGACGACCATCGGCCGCTTGTACAACAACGCTTCAAGGGTAGCCGTTCCAGAGGCAATCAGCACCGCGTCGCAGGCTGCGAGCGCCAGATGGGATTTACCGTCGAGCAGGGTCAGCGGCAGATCGCGACCGGCGAGCAACTCTTCAAGCTGCGCGCGGCGCTGAGGGCTGGCGCACGGAATAACGAACCGCACACCTGGGCGCATGGCGCGCAAACGCTCGGCGGTATCGAGGAACAACGCACCCAGACGCCCGACTTCGCCACCGCGACTGCCCGGCATCAGCGCGACCAAGGGTCCACCAGGCAAACCGAGTTCGGCGCGTGCGGCGGCACGATCAGCTTCGAGGGGTATCGCATCAGCCAGGGTGTGCCCGACAAACCGCACCGGCACGCCCTTCTCTTCATAAAACTTCGCTTCGAACGGGAACAGCGTCAGCATCAGGTCGCAGCCTTCGCGAATCTTCAGCACCCGCTTCTGCCGCCACGCCCACACCGACGGGCTAACGTAATGCACGGTCTTGATCCCGGCCTGACGCAGCTTGAGTTCGATGTTGAGGTTGAAGTCCGGGGCATCGATGCCGATAAACGCGTCCGGCTTTTCGGCGATCAGGTCGGCAATCAGCTTTTTACGACGCGCCATCAGCTCGCGCAATCGACCCAGCACTTCCACCAGGCCCATGACCGAAAGACGTTCCATCGGGAAATACGAAGTCAGGCCTTCGGCCTGCATCAGCGGGCCACCGACACCGATGAACTCGACCGCCGGATGCTGGGCCTTCAGCGCGCGCATGAGACCCGCGCCCAGAATGTCACCGGAAGCCTCACCCGCCACCAGCGCAATACGCAGATTAGCCATGATTAACGTGTGATGCCGCGGGTCGAAGACTGGATGGAATCACGGAATACCGCGACTTCCGGGAACTGGTCCGAAGGTTCGGCCAATTCGGCGAGGGCCTGTTCAACCGTCAGCCCCTGGCGATAAACCACCTTGTAGGCACGACGCAGGGCGTGGATCGCGTCTTCGCTGAAACCACGACGGCGCATGCCTTCGAAGTTCATGCTGCGCGCTTCGGCGGGGTTGCCGAACACCGTGACGTACGCTGGAACGTCCTTGCCAATGGCGGTACCCATACCGGAAAAGCTGTGGGCGCCGATGTGGCAATACTGGTGGACCAGGGTAAAACCGGACAGGATCGCCCAGTCTTCGACGTGCACATGACCTGCCAACGCTGTGTTGTTGACCAGGATGCAGTGGTTGCCGATCACGCTGTCGTGGCCGATGTGGGCATAGGCCATGATCAGGTTGTGATCACCCAGGGTCGTTTCCGAACGGTCCTGAACGGTCCCGCGGTGAATCGTCACGCCTTCACGGATGACGTTGTGGTCACCGATGACCAGACGGGTTTCTTCGCCTTTGTATTTCAGATCGGGCGTGTCCTCACCTACCGAAGAAAACTGGTAGATGCGGTTATGCTTACCGATTCGGGTCGGGCCCTTGAGAATCACATGCGGCCCGATCACTGTCCCCTCGCCGATTTCCACACCTGCGCCGACGATCGACCATGGGCCGACCTCGACACCTTCGGCCAGAACGGCCGTCGGATCGATGATTGCGCGAGGGTCAATCAAACTCATAGTTTGCGTTCCGCGCAGATGATTTCAGCGGAGCAGACTGGCTTGCCATCGACCGAAGCCTGGCACTCGAATTTCCAGATTTGGCGTTTGCAGCTGATGAAGCGGGCTTCGAGGATCAACTGATCGCCTGGAGTGACAGGCTGGCGAAAACGCAGCTTGTCGGAGCCGACGAAGTAGTAAAGCGTGCCGTCGGCGGGCTTCACGTCGAGCATTTTGAAGCCAAGGATACCGGCAGCCTGAGCCATCGCTTCGATGATCAACACGCCCGGCATGATTGGATGCGCAGGAAAGTGACCATTGAAGAACGGTTCGTTGATGCTGACATTCTTGTAGGCGCGAATGCGCTTGCCTTCCACATCCAGATCCACGACCCGGTCCACCAGCAGGAACGGGTAACGGTGAGGCAGGTATTCGCGAATCTCGTTGATGTCCATCATTTCGGGGGGAAGCCTATGTAAAGATTGGGAGCGCGCGACTGACGCGCACCCCTCTAGCAAATCAAGGAGGCAGTCTAGCGGCTGTGCACACTTGATATGGAAATGGTATCAGCCATCTGATGAAGCATTACCGTCAGGGGTCACGTCCCCTACACGCTTTTCCAGCTGTCGCAAACGTCGCGCGATGTCATCGAGCTGACGGATACGAGCCGCGCTTTTGCGCCATTCGGCTGCTGGTTGCATTGCCGTACCGGAAGAATAGGAACCCTTTTCGGTAATCGAGTGGGTCACCATGGTCATCCCGGTGATGAAAACGTTGTCGCAGATTTCGATATGCCCCACCAGCCCTACGCCACCGGCGAGCATGCAATGCTTGCCGATTTTGGTGCTGCCGGAGATCCCCACGCACGCCGCCATGGCGGTGTGATCACCGACCTGCACGTTGTGGGCGATCTGAATCTGATTGTCGAGCTTCACACCGTTACCGAGTACGGTATCGGCCAGGGCGCCGCGGTCGATAGCGGTATTCACGCCAATCTCCACATCATCACCGACCAATACCCCACCGATCTGGGCGATTTTCTGCCAGACACCTTTCTCGTTGGCAAAACCGAAGCCTTCGCCACCGAGCACGGCACCGGACTGAATCACGACCCGTTTGCCGATGCGCACGTCGTGGTACAGCGTGACCCGCGGGGCCAGCCAGCCACCCTCACCGATTTCGCAACGGGCACCGATGAAACAGTGCGCACCCACGGTCACACCTGCAGCAATACGCGCGCCGCTTTCGATCACCGCAAAGGCACCGATGCTCGCCGCCGGATCAACCACTGCGTCCGCGGCCACTACCGCTGTCGGGTGAATACCGGCAGGCGCCTTGGGCTTGGGATCGAACAGATGGGAAATACGTGCGTAGGCCAGATACGGATCAGGCACCACCAATGCATCACCTGCAAAACCTTCAGCGTCAGCGGCCTTCAGCAACAGCGCTGCGGCCCGGCAGTCCACCAGGTATTTACGGTATTGGGGGTTTGCGAGAAAGCTCAACTGAGCTGGGCCAGCCTCTTGCAAAGTGGCTAGCCCAGTAATTTCTTTCTCCGGGTCGCCACGTAGCGTGGCGCCGAGGAACTCGGCCAATTGGCCGAGCTTTATAGTCGCTGTCATGGATTACTTCAGCTGATTCATGCGCTCGATAACCTGGCGAGTGATGTCGTACTGAGGTTTGACATCAATCACTGCACCACGCTCGAAGACCAGGTCAAAAGCACCTTTCTTGATGACTTCTTCCACAGCGCTGTCCAGTTTCGGCTTGAGCTGCTTCAGCATTTCACGGTCGGCAACGGCTTTGGCTTCGTTCAGTTCCTTGGACTGGAACTGGAAGTCACGAGCCTTTTGCTTGAACTCGAGTTCAAGACGTTCACGCTCGCCTTGCTGCATCTTGTCGCCACCCGCCATCAGACGGTCCTGGATGCCTTTGGCGCTGCTTTCCAGGGTCTTGAGTTTGGACAGTTGCGGGCCGAACTTCTTCTCGGCATCCACGGCGTATTTCTTGGCTGCGTCGGATTCCAGCAGGGCCATCTGATAGTTCAGAACGGCGATTTTCATGTCGGCAAAAGCCGGACCTGCTACCAGTACGGTCGCCAGGAGAACCAATTGAGTCAACTTACGCACGATGTACTCCTACAAAATCCATTGTCGTTATTGTGGGGCAGACGCTTAGAACGTCTGGCCAAGAGAGAATTGGAACACTTGAGTCTCAGCGTCATCCGGTTTCTTGATCGGCATTGCCAACGCGAAGCTCAGAGGACCCAGTGCGGTGACCCAGGTCACGCCCACACCGACGGAGCTGGCCAGGTTGCTCAGGCTGATGTCGTTGCACTTTGTATTGGACGCCGAACCGTTTGCGTTGGTGGTGTCTTTGCACTGCGAGTCAAAAACGTTACCCACATCCCAGAATACCGAAGTACGCAGGGAGCGTTGATCCTTGACGAACGGCAGAGGGAACAGAAGCTCTGCACCACCCTGGATCAGGACGTTGCCACCAAACGGCAGTGGATCCTGGTCCGGATCGGCCAATGTACCCGGGTTTGTACCACGGCTAGGCGTACTGCGCGGACCCAGGGTGCTGTCCTTGAAGCCACGAACCGAGTTGAAACCACCAGCATAGTAGTTTTCATAGAACGGCAAGCCGTCGGTCGAACCGTAACCGTCGCCATAGCCCAGCTCGGTGTGCAGACGCACGGTGTAGTTTTCAGACAATGGCTGGAACAACTGCCCACGGTAATCCACTTTGAAGAACGACAGGTCGCTGCCCGGCGTGGTGGTTTCCAGGGTCAGGCTCTGGGAACGTCCACGGGTCGCCAATACGCCTTTGTTCAGGGTGGACTCGGACCAGCCGGCCGACGCCTTGAAGTTAAGGTAGTTGTCGCCTTCCTTGTTTACGAAGTCGAAAATCTCGTCAACGGTGTACTGACCGGTCTTGATCTTGTCCTGTTGCACGCTCAGACCGAAGGTCAGGCGCGACGTCTCGCTGATCGGGTAACCGACGTTAACGCCAGCACCCAGGCTGTCTACCGCATAGCTGGCTACGTCGACATCGAGGTCATCATAGTCAGTGGTGCGATAGAAAGCGTTGTAACCCAGGCTCACACCATCAGCAGTCCAGTACGGGTCGACATAACCGAAGTTATAGCGGCTCTGGTATTCACTGCGGGTCAAACCGACGCTGACCTTGTTACCGGTACCTAGGAAGTTGTTCTGAGTGATCGAACCACCGAGGATCAGACCGGCGCTCTGAGCGAAACCGACGCTGGCGGTGATCGAGCCGGAGGCCTGCTCTTCAACGCTGTAGTTCACGTCAACCTGGTCGTCTACACCCGGTACGGCAGGCGTTTCGACGTTGACTTCTTTGAAGAAGCCCAGACGCTCAAGACGGGTCTTGGATTGGTCGATCAGGTAGGTCGAAGCCCAGCCGCCTTCCATCTGACGCATTTCACGGCGCAGCACTTCGTCTTCGGACTTGGTGTTGCCACGGAAGTTGATGCGGTTGACGTAAGCACGCTTGCCCGGATCGACTGCGAAAGTGATGTCGACCGTATGGTCTTCATCGTGAGGCTGAGGCACGCCGTTGACGTTGGCGAAGGTGTAACCCTCGTTACCCAGGCGACGGGTGATCAGCTCGGAAGTAGTGGTCATCAGTTTGCGCGAGAACACCTGGCCTTTCTGAACCAGCAGCAGGGACTTGACCTGGTCTTCAGGGACTTTCAGGTCGCCGCTCAGCTTGACGTCACGAACGGTGTACTTCTCGCCTTCGTTGACGTTGACGGTGATGTAGACGTGTTTCTTGTCCGGGGTAATGGACACCTGGGTCGAAGCGATATCCATGTTGATATAGCCACGGTCCAGGTAGTAGGAGCGCAGACGCTCCAGGTCACCGGAGAGTTTTTCACGAGCGTACTTGTCATCGTTCTTGAAGAACGACAGCCAGTTGGTGGTCTTCAATTCAAACAGGTCGATCAGGTCTTCCTCAGGGAAGACCGTGTTACCCACCACGTTGATGTGTTGGATAGCCGCAACGGTGCCTTCATTGATATTGACCTTCAGGCCCACCCGGTTACGCGGCTGCGGCACCACTTCGGTGTCGACGGTGGCCGAGTAGCGACCCTGAGCGACGTATTGGCGCTGCAGTTCGTTACGGACACCTTCGAGGGTGGCACGCTGGAAGATTTCGCCTTCGGCCAGACCGGATTGTTTGAGGCCCTTCATCAGGTCTTCAGTAGAGATCGCCTTGTTACCTTCGATCTCGATACTGGCGACGGACGGACGCTCGACTACCGTAATGACCAGGACGTTGCCATCGCGGCCCAGCTGGATATCTTGAAAGAACCCGGTTTTGAACAGCGCACGAGTGGATTCCACCAGGCGACGATCATCCGCCTGTTCACCGACGTTTAACGGCAAAGCACCAAAGACGCTACCCGCGGAGACCCGCTGGAGGCCATTGACGCGAATATCAGAGATAGTGAAGGACTCGGCGTGAACTTCGGCGATCATCAATACGGTGAGAACCGCAGTTAGCAGCAGACGTTTCATGAAGTCCTTTCTTATTCCAACTGGCAATAAACAAACTGCCGCAAAATGCGGCAGATTCGCAATTCAGCGAAGTGTTACAGACGGCCCAAATCATTGACCAGAGCAAGCAACATCACCCCGACCACCAAACTGATACCGATCTGTATCCCCCAACCCTGCACCCGATCTGACAAGGGACGACCACGCGCCCACTCGATCAGATAAAACAACAAATGCCCCCCATCCAGTACAGGAATGGGCAGCAAATTCAGAACCCCCAGGCTAATACTCAGATAAGCAAGGAAATTCAGGAAATCAGCGACACCCGACTGGGCAGAAGCGCCCGCCACTTTAGCAATGGTTATCGGTCCACTCAAGTTTTTTACCGAGAGCTCGCCGAACAACATTTTCTTGAGCGAATCGAGGGTCAGTACGCTCATGGTCCAGGTGCGTCGAGCACCCTCGCCAATTGCGGCCACCGGGCCGTAACTGACTTCGCGAATCATCTCTGGCGGCCAATCGACCGCTTTCACCCCGGCGCCCATATAACCGGTAGGCGCCTTGCTCTCGCCGCGAGCGGCCAAGGTCACAGGGACGTCGATTTGAGCACCATCACGCTCAACACGCAGCATGATTTTGGTATCCGGATGCATACGCACCGTGTCGACCACCTGTTGCCAGTCATCAAGTGACTTGCCATCGAGGGCCAACAGTCGATCGCCGGTCTTCAGGCCTGCAGCCTGTGCGGGCCCTTTCGGATCAAGCTCGGCCAACACCGGCGGCAACGCCGGACGCCAAGGGCGAATACCCAACGAACGAATAGGATCCGGCTCGTCTGCGCCCTTTAGCCATTTATCCAGCATCAGCTCGCGCGGCGAATCCGCCGTAGAGCCCTGCTCACGCACCAACAATTGAAGAGAACCGCTCTCGCCAAGACGACGGACCAGTTGCAGATTCACCGCGCCCCAGCCGGAAGTCGGCTCGCCATCGATGGCAATGATTTCCTCACCGGCACCCAGACCGGCCTTGGCGGCGATACTTCCGGATTCGACTGCACCGATGACCGGCCGCACCTGCTCGCTGCCGAGCATCGCCAACACCCAGAAAAACACCATTGCCAATAGAAAGTTGGCGATCGGTCCCGCAGCCACAATGGCAATACGCTGACGGACAGATTTGCGATTGAAGGATTGATCGACCTGATCGGCCGGCACTTCGCCTTCGCGCTCGTCGAGCATTTTCACGTAGCCGCCCAACGGAATGGCCGCCACCACGAACTCAGTGCCTTTCTTGTCGTGCCAACGCAGCAGCGGCATGCCGAAGCCCACGGAGAAACGCAGCACTTTGACCCCACAGCGACGTGCGACCCAGAAATGGCCGAATTCGTGGAAGGTGACCAGCACGCCCAACGCAACCAGGGTGCCGACAATCATATAGAGCGCGCTCATCTACTTTCTCCGCAATCCTATCCAGTGCTGCATGGGCCAACGTATTGCAGCACTTACCGCCCGTGACGACTCAACCATTGCTCGGCCAGTACTCGCGCTTTCGCGTCGGCCGTAAACACCGCCTCGAGATCATCCACCACAACCACAGGTTCGAGATTTAACACTTCCTCGATGATACTCGCGATTTCCGGGTAGCGAACCCGCCCGTCGAGAAACGCCGCGACAGCCACTTCATTCGCCGCATTGAGCATGGCCGGCGCGCTATTGCCCGCTTCGGCGGCCTGACGCGCAAGGCGCAGGCAAGGGAAACGCTCTTCATCGGGCGCCTGAAAGTCCAGGCGCGCGATGGCAAACAGATCCAGCGGCGCTACACCCGAATCGATACGCTCCGGCCAGGCCAGGGCATTGGCGATCGGCGTGCGCATGTCCGGATTACCTAACTGCGCCAGCACCGAGCCATCGATATAATCGACCAGCGAATGAATCACGCTCTGCGGGTGAATCACCACTTCGACCTGGGACGGCTTGGCGTCGAACAGCCAGCAGGCTTCAATCAATTCAAGCCCTTTGTTCATCATGCTGGCCGAATCGACCGAAATCTTGCGACCCATGGACCAGTTCGGATGCGCGCACGCTTGCTCAGGGGAAACATGCACCAATTCAGCCATCGGCGTCTGTCGGAACGGACCACCAGAGGCTGTCAGCAGAATCCGACGCACGCCGACCGCGCCAAGCCCACGGGCGAAATCCTGTGGCATGCACTGAAAAATCGCGTTGTGTTCACTGTCGATCGGCAGCAGCACCGAGCCGCTTTTGCGCACGGCCTGCATGAACAAGGCACCCGACATGACCAGCGCTTCTTTGTTGGCCAGCAGGATCTTCTTGCCCGCCTCGACCGCCGCCAGGGTCGGACGCAAGCCCGCCGCGCCAACGATGGCCGCCATGACCGCATCGACCTCCGGATCGGAAGCCACCTGACACAGGCCCTCCTCCCCCACCAGCACGCGGGTCGACAGGCCTGCGGCGCGCAAGTCGTCCTGCAAGGTTCGGGCAGCGCCCGCTTCCGGCACGACGGCAAACCGCGGCACATGACGCACGCACAAGGCCAGTAGCTCACTCAGGCGGGTAAAACCGCTCAAGGCGAACACCTGATAGCGCTCGGGATGGCGAGCGATCACATCCAGGGTGCTCAGACCAATCGAACCGGTCGCCCCCAGAACGGTAATCTGTTGTGGGCGGCTCACGGTGCGGCCATCCACAACAGCACGGCAAAGACAGGGATCGCGGCCGTCAGGCTGTCGATGCGATCCAGCACACCGCCATGCCCCGGCAACAGGTTACTGCTGTCCTTGATGCCCGATTGACGTTTGAACATGCTCTCGGTTAGGTCGCCCACGACCGAGATGAACACGATAATTGCCGCACCGATCAACCCTTTGAAGAGATCGGCAACCGTCCAGTCGCGAACCAGGCCGACAATGACAGTGATTACCAGGCTCAACGCCAGGCCGCCATACACGCCTTCCCAACTCTTGCCAGGGCTGACCTGCGGCGCCAGCTTGCGCTTGCCAAAGGCCCGACCCGAAAAGTACGCGCCGATATCGGCGCCCCAGACCAGCACCATCACCGCCATGATCAGCCAGTTACCCAAGGGTTCCTGCTTGATCTGGACCAGACCTTGCCAGGCCGGCAGCAGGATCAGCAAACCGATCACCAGCTTGCAGGCGGCGCTGGACCAGTATTCGCTGGAACGCGGGTAAGTCAGCACCAGATACGTCGCCACGCCCCACCAGAGCACCGCAGCACCCAACACCCAGGGCGCGAGCCCCGGCAGGATGTGCATGACAAACAGCATCAATGCGACCACAACCGCATAGGCAACGCGAATTGGCTGGGCGGTGAAGCCTGCCAGGCGAGCCCACTCCCACGCACCAAGGGTCACGACCAGCCCGATGAACAGCGCAAAGCCTGTGCCTTCGAGCAGGAAAAACCCGCACAAAGCGATCGGCAGCAGGATCAGCGCGGTGATGATTCGTTGTTTAAGCATTAAACCCGGGCTCCAGACTCGACCTGCTCGCTCGTTTTACCGAAGCGGCGCTGACGAGAAGCGAAATCGGCCAGCGCGTTACGCATGGCGTCGTGTTTGAAGTCCGGCCAGAACAGGTCGGAGAAATACAACTCGGCATAAGCCAGTTGCCACAGCAGGAAGTTGCTGATGCGGTGTTCGCCACCGGTGCGGATGCACAAGTCAGGCAACGGCAGATCGCCGGTGGCCAGACAGGTCTGCAACAGCTCGGGCGTGATGTCCTCCGGACGCAGATGCCCGGCCTGAACCTCCCGCGCCAAGCGCTGCGCGGCTTGCGCGATATCCCACTGGCCGCCATAGTTCGCGGCGATCTGCAAGACAAAGCGGTTGGCACCGGCGGTCATCGCCTCGGCTTCACGCATGGCTGCCTGAAGCTCGGGATGAAAGCGCGAACGATCACCGATGATGCGCAGACTGATGTTGTTGTCATTGAGGCGCTTGGCCTCGCGACGCAACGCCTTGAAGAACAGATCCATCAAGGCACTGACTTCATCGGCCGGGCGCTGCCAGTTCTCACTGGAAAAGGCGAACAGGGTCAATACCTCGACGCCGGCCTCGGCGCACACCTCGATCACTGCGCGAACCGCATCCACGCCCGCTTTATGCCCGGCGACACCCGGCATAAAGCGCTTTTTCGCCCAGCGATTATTACCATCCATGATGATCGCGACATGGCGCGGCACCGCGGACGGCGCAGTCTGCTTAGTCTTTTCCATGAAAACGCGACCCTTATACGGCCATCAGGTCTTTTTCTTTCTGCGCCAGATTTGCGTCGATTTCAGCCACGTACTTCTTGGTCAAATCGTCGATCTCGCCAGTGGCACGACGCTCTTCGTCTTCGCTGATTTCCTTTTCCTTGACCAGATCCTTCAGCGAGCTGTTGGCATCGCGACGGATGTTGCGCACCGCAACACGGGCATCTTCAGCGACATCGCGAGCCTGCTTGGTGAAGCCCTTGCGGGTTTCTTCGGTCAGGGCCGGCATGGAGATCAGCAGCAACTCACCCAGGTTGGTCGGGTTGAGGTTCAGACCCGCGCTACCGATGGCTTTGTCGACGGCACCCAGCATGTTGCGCTCAAAGGCAACGACTTGCAGGGTACGGGCGTCTTTGACGGTGATGTTCGCTACCTGCTTGATCGGAGTATCGGAACCGTAATACGGCACCATCACGCCTTCAAGAATGCTTGGGTGCGCCTGGCCGGTACGAATACGGCCGAAGTTGTGCGTCAGCGACTCCACGGATTTTTTCATACGCTCTTGAGCGTCTTTCTTGATTTCATTGATCATTGTTGGCCTTCCTCGATCAGGGTCCCTTCAGCGCCGCCATGTACGATGTTCAGCAGGGCGCCGGGCTTGTTCATGTTAAAGACGCGCAACGGCATCTTGTGGTCGCGGCACAGGCAAATGGCCGTCAGATCCATCACGCCCAGCTTGCGATCCAGCACTTCATCGTAGGTCAGATGATCGAACTTCTCGGCATGCGGGTCTTTGAATGGGTCAGCGGTGTAGACGCCATCGACCTTGGTCGCCTTGAGCACGACATCGGCGTCGATTTCGATCGCTCGCAAGCAGGCTGCCGAATCCGTGGTGAAGAACGGATTACCGGTACCGGCCGCAAAGATCACGACTTCCTTGGCGTTCAGGTGGCGCATGGCTTTGCGGCGATCGTAGTGATCGGTCACGCCAACCATGGAAATGGCCGACATCACGATGGCCGAGATATTGGCACGTTCCAGCGCATCGCGCATCGCCAGGGCGTTCATCACAGTGGCCAGCATGCCCATGTGGTCGCCAGTTACCCGATCCATGCCGGCCGCGCTCAGCGCTGCACCGCGGAACAGGTTGCCACCGCCGATCACCAGACCAACCTGAACACCGATGCCGACCAGTTGGCCGACTTCAAGCGCCATGCGATCCAGAACTTTCGGATCGATCCCGAACTCTTCCGAGCCCATCAGGGCCTCGCCGCTAAGCTTGAGTAGAATGCGTTTATAGCGAGCCTGATAACCACTGCCCTGCTGAGCCATTGCGAATCTCTCCTGCGGCGTATTTTAAAATTCTTTGCGAGCTGTTTACAGCTGGCGTTCACTCTAGCTTGGCGCTGCTTCAGCGCCATCGGAACATGGCTTTGTAAGCCAGTTCCAAAGGGAAACCAATAAAAAATTGGTGCCCCATCTGAAAAGAGGCTGCGCGCGTAAGCGGGCAGCCTCTTCAGGGCGACAGTTAAAAAACCGTCTTATTGCTTGGCGGCAGCCAGCTGGGCAGCAACTTCTTCAGCGAAGTTGTCGACCGGCTTCTCGATGCCTTCGCCTACTTTGAAGTAGGTGAAAGAAACGATTTCTGCACCGGCTTTCTTGGCCAGTTCGCCAACCTTGATTTCAGGGTTCTTGACGAACGCCTGCTCAACCAGGCTCGCTTCAGCCAGGAACTTGCTGATACGGCCTTTGACCATGTTTTCAACAATGTTTTCCGGCTTGCCGGCGATCTTGTCAGCGTTGAGGGTCAGGAACACGCCCTTCTCACGCTCTACCGCTTCAGCGGAAACTTCCGATGGCAGCAGGAATTCAGGGTTGGTAGCTGCTACGTGCATGGCGATGTCTTTGGCCAGCTCAACAGTGCCGCCCTTGAGAACAACCGCAACACCGATCTTGTTACCGTGCAGGTAACCACCAACAACATCACCTTCAACGCGAGCCAGGCGACGGATGTTGACGTTTTCGCCAACCTTGCCGACCAGAACCAGGCGAGCTGCTTCTTGAGCTTCGATCAGCGGAGCAACATCAGTCAGCTTGTCAGCGAATGCTTTTTCAACGCTGGAAGCAACAAATGCCTTGAAGTCGTCCTGCAGAGCCAGGAAGTCGGTCTGCGAGTTCACTTCAAGCAGAACGGCAGTTTTACCGTCTTCTTTCAGAGCGATAGCGCCTTCAGCAGCTACGTTGCCTGCTTTCTTGGCAGCCTTGATGGCGCCCGAAGCACGCATGTCATCAATGGCTTTTTCGATGTCGCCGCCAGCCTTGGTCAAGGCCTTTTTGCAGTCCATCATGCCTTCGCCGGTACGCTCGCGCAGTTCTTTGACCAACGCTGCAGTAATCTCTGCCATTTCAAAATTCCTCTTGGATAGGTTTTCAACCATTCCACCCGATCGAACGGGCGATCAATTCTTCCCGAACCCACTTGTTAGCAGCTGCACGTTACAGAGCCTGTAGCTGCGCCGCTCACAAACGGTTTTCGAGGTGGCAAAAAGGGGGCCAAGCCCCCTTTTTGCTTACTGAGTCAACGCCAAGGCGTCAATTACTCAGCTGCAGCTACCGGAGCTTCTTCAACGAACTGCTCGGTGCCACCGGCAACGTGGTTGCGACCACGGATTACAGCGTCAGCCATCGAACCCATGTACAACTGGATAGCGCGGATTGCGTCATCGTTGCCTGGGATGATGTAGTCAACGCCTTCCGGGCTGCTGTTGGTATCGACTACGCCGATAACCGGGATGCCCAGCTTGTTGGCTTCGGTGATCGCGATGCGCTCGTGATCAACGTCGATAACGAACAGAGCGTCTGGCAGACCGCCCATGTCCTTGATACCACCCAGGGAACGATCGAGCTTCTCAAGATCGCGAGTGCGCATCAGCGCTTCTTTCTTGGTCAGCTTGGCGAAAGTACCGTCTTCGGCTTGCACTTCAAGGTCACGCAGACGCTTGATGGAAGCACGGATGGTTTTGAAGTTGGTCAGCATGCCGCCCAACCAGCGGTGATCGACGTACGGCGAACCGCAACGTGCTGCTTCTTCAGCAACGATCTTGCCAGCGGAACGCTTGGTGCCGACGAACAGAATCTTGTTTTTGCCCTGGGCCAGACGCTCTACGAAAGTCAGAGCTTCGTTGAACATTGGCAGGGTTTTTTCAAGGTTGATAATGTGGATCTTGTTACGCGCGCCGAAAATGTACTTACCCATTTTCGGGTTCCAGTAACGGGTCTGGTGACCGAAGTGCACACCGGCCTTCAGCATATCGCGCATGTTGACTTGGGACATGATAGTTCCTTAATAAGTCGGGTTTGGCCTCCACGTATCCCAATGACCAACCAGCAGCATCAGCTGAAGGCACCCAGGTCATCGTGTCGACACGTGTGTGGATTTAAGCCTTTCGGGGTATCCCCGGAAAGCGGCGCATTTTATATCACAGGGCTGCAAAAAACGGAACCCGGATTCTCAATTCCTGACGCACGACTTCAGCCGCGCCCTTGGAATCGCCCAAGAATGCGCCAATCTATAGAGAGAAGCGATGCACAGAGGCTCAGATTTGCGCTGATCGTCTGTTAGAATCGCGTTTTTCAGGGCCGCGAAGATCGATCGCGCAATGCCCATTTCGTTTTAGCAAGCGCCATCGAGCGCAGAGAGAGCCCGTATGACCGTCACCCTCAAAACCCCCGAGGACATCGCCAAGATGCGTGTCGCCGGCAAACTGGCCGCCGATGTGCTGGAAATGATTGCCGAACATGTCAAGCCGGGCATCACCACCGAAGAACTGGACCGCATCTGCCACGACTACATCGTCAACGAGCAGAAAGCCATCCCTGCCCCGCTCAACTATAAAGGCTACCCGAAGTCGATCTGCACCTCGATCAACCACGTGGTCTGCCATGGCATCCCGAACGAGAAGCCGCTGAAGGATGGCGACACGCTGAACATCGATGTCACCGTCATCAAGGACGGTTTCCACGGCGACACCAGCCGCATGTTCCACGTCGGCTCCGTGCCGGTCTGGGCCGAGCGCCTGTCGCAAATCACCCAGGAATGCATGTACAAGGCCATCGAAATCGTCAAACCCGGCTGCCGCCTGGGCGACATCGGTGAAATCATCCAGAAACACGCTGAAAAGAACGGTTTCTCGGTGGTTCGCGAGTTCTGCGGTCACGGCATCGGCAAGGTGTTCCACGAAGAGCCGCAAATCCTGCACTACGGCCGCGCCGGCACCGGCATGGAACTGAAAGCGGGCATGACCTTCACCATCGAGCCGATGATCAACCAGGGCAAGGCCGACACCAAGGTATTGGGCGACGGCTGGACCGCGATCACCAAGGACCGCAAGCTGTCGGCCCAGTGGGAACACACCCTGTTGGTGACCGAGACCGGTTACGAGATCTTTACCTTGCGCGCCGATGACACCATCCCGCGCGTATCGGCCTGATCCGAACCCAGGCAGCACCCAGAGCCTTATAGATAGATAGGAAAGCCAATCGATGCCGCAGGTGGATCCCGAACTCTTCGACCGCGGCCAGTTCCAGGCTGAACTGGCCCTGAAGGCAAGCCCGATCGCGGCCTTCAAGAAGGCGATCCGCCAGGCCCGCGAGGTGCTCGACGGGCGCTTTCGCAGCGGCCGGGACATTCGCCGGTTGATCGAGGATCGTGCCTGGTTCGTCGATAACATCCTGCAGAAGGCCTGGGAGCAATTCAACTGGAGCGAAGACGCCGACATTGCGCTGGTCGCGGTCGGCGGCTACGGTCGCGGCGAATTGCACCCTTGTTCCGACATCGACCTGCTGATCCTGCTGGACAGCGCCGATCACGAAGTTTTCCGTGATTCCATCGAGCGTTTTCTGACGCTGTTGTGGGACATCGGCCTGGAAGTCGGCCAGAGCGTTCGCTCCGTGGACGAATGCGCCGTTGAAGCCCGCGCCGACCTGACGGTTGTCACCAATCTGATGGAAAGCCGCACCATCTGCGGCCCCGAGCGCCTGCGTCAGCGCATGCTCGACGTCACCAGCACCGCGCACATGTGGCCGAGCAAGGACTTCTTCCTCGCCAAGCGCGCCGAACAAAAGGCCCGCCACCACAAATACAACGACACCGAATACAACCTGGAACCCAACGTCAAAGGCTCGCCCGGCGGCCTGCGGGACATTCAGACGATTCTGTGGGTGGCCCGCCGCGAATACGGCACGCTGAACCTGCGGGCCCTGGCCGGCGAAGGTTTCCTGGTCGAAAGCGAAAACGCCCTGCTGGCCTCGTCCCAGGAGTTTTTGTGGAAGGTCAGGTATGCGCTGCACATGCTCGCCGGTCGCTCCGAAGACCGCTTGCTGTTCGACCACCAGCGCTCGATTGCCGGGTTGCTGGGTTTCGAAGGCGATGATGCCAAGCACACCATCGAAAACTTCATGCAGCAGTATTACCGGGTGGTCATGAGCATTGCCCAGCTCAGCGACCTGATCATCCAGCACTTCGAGGAAGTCATCCTCGCCCCGGAAGACGAAGCGCCGCCGCAGCCGATCAATTCGCGATTCCAGCTGCACGACGGCTACATCGAGGCGCGCAACGACAATGTGTTCCGTCGTACGCCGTTCGCCATGCTCGAAATCTTCGTGCTGATGGCCCAGCAGCCGGAAATCAAAGGCGTGCGTGCCGATACCATTCGTCTGTTGCGTGAGCACCGTCACCTGATCGACGACGATTTTCGCAATGACATTCGCAACACCAGCCTGTTCATCGAACTGTTCAAGTGCAAGATCGGTATCCACCGCAACCTGCGCCGGATGAACCGTTACGGCATCCTCGGGCGTTACTTGCCGGAGTTCGGCTTCATTGTCGGGCAGATGCAGCACGATCTGTTTCACATCTATACGGTCGACGCTCACACCCTGAATCTGATCAAGCACCTGCGTAAGTTGCAGTACACCCAGGTGTCGGAAAAATTCCCGCTGGCCAGCAAGCTCATGGGCAAACTGCCCAAACCCGAGCTGATCTACCTGGCCGGCCTGTACCACGACATCGGCAAGGGCCGGCACGGCGACCACTCGGAAATCGGCGCGGTGGATGCCGAAGCCTTTTGCCAGCGCCACCAACTCCCGGTGTGGGACAGCCGCCTGATCGTCTGGCTGGTGCAGAACCACCTGGTGATGTCGACCACCGCCCAGCGCAAGGACTTGTCCGACCCGCAGGTGATCCACGATTTCGCACAAGCCGTCGCCGACGAAACCCGTCTCGATTATCTGTATGTGCTGACCGTTGCCGACATCAACGCCACCAACCCGACTCTCTGGAATTCATGGCGAGCCAGCCTCTTGCGCCAGTTGTACACCGAGACCAAGCGTGCCTTGCGCCGCGGCCTGGAAAACCCGGTGGACCGCGAAATGCAGATCCGTCAGACCCAGAGCGCAGCCCTGGACATTCTGGTGCGCGGCGGTACCGATCCGGACGACGTAGAACAGCTGTGGTCGCAATTGGGCGATGACTATTTCCTGCGTCACACCGCCGGCGACGTCGCCTGGCACAGTGACGCGATCCTCCAGCAACCGGCCGATGGCGGGCCGCTGGTGTTGATCAAGGAAACCACCCAGCGCGAGTTCGAGGGCGGCACGCAGATCTTCATCTACGCACCTGACCAGCATGACTTCTTCGCCGTGACCGTGGCCGCGATGGACCAGCTCAACCTGAACATTCACGACGCCCGGGTCATCACCTCCAGCAGCCAGTTCACCCTCGACACCTACATCGTGCTCGACACTGACGGCGACTCGATCGGTGATAACCCGGCACGGGTCAAACAGATCCGCGACGGTCTGACCGAAGCCCTGCACAACCCGGATGACTACCCGACCATCATCCAGCGCCGCGTGCCGCGTCAGCTCAAACATTTCGCATTTGCGCCACAGGTGACGATCCACAACGACGCTCAGCGACCCGTGACGGTGCTGGAACTCAGCGCGCCGGATCGCCCCGGGCTGCTGGCGAGAATCGGCACGATCTTCCTTGAGTTCGACCTGTCGCTGCAGAACGCCAAGATTGCGACCCTCGGCGAACGCGTGGAAGACGTGTTCTTTATCACCGACGCCCACAACCAACCGCTGTCCGACCCGCTGCTGTGCACCCGTTTGCAGGATGCGATCGTTGAACAGCTGACCGTCAGTAACGAACCCGATATCAAATTGTCCCGACTCAGTATCTGAGTTAACAAATTTTCCCCTGTGGGAGCAGGCTCCCTCCCACATTGAAAGAGGCCCCCATGAACAACGCTCTGAACCAGTTGCAGCCCTACCCGTTCGAGAAGCTCCGCGCCCTGCTCGGCAGCGTCACGCCAAACCCGGACAAGCGCGCCATCGCCTTGTCCATCGGCGAGCCGAAGCACCGTTCGCCAAGCTTCGTCGCCGAAGCCTTGGCAAGCAATCTGGACCAGATGGCCGTGTACCCGACCACCCTCGGCATTCCGGCCCTGCGCGAAGCCATCGGCGCGTGGTGCGAACGCCGCTTCAGCGTCCCGACCGGCTGGCTCGACCCGGCGCGCAACGTGCTGCCGGTCAACGGCACCCGCGAAGCGCTGTTTGCTTTCACCCAGACTGTGGTCAACCGTGGCGAAGACGCACTGGTGGTCAGCCCGAACCCGTTCTATCAGATCTACGAGGGCGCGGCGTTCCTCGCCGGAGCCAAGCCGCACTACCTGCCATGCCTGGACGAAAACGGCTTCAACCCGGATTTCGACGCAGTTTCGCCGGACATCTGGAAACGCTGCCAGATCCTGTTCCTGTGCTCGCCCGGTAACCCGACCGGTGCGCTGATTCCGGTCGATACCCTGAAAAAACTGATCGCCCTCGCCGACGAATACGATTTCGTCATTGCCGCCGACGAGTGCTACAGCGAACTGTATTTCGACGAACACACCCCGCCGGCTGGCCTGCTCAGCGCCTGCGTCGAACTGGGCCGCAAGGATTTCAAGCGTTGCGTGGTATTCCACAGCCTGTCCAAGCGCTCCAACTTGCCTGGCCTGCGTTCGGGTTTCGTGGCCGGCGACGCCGACATTCTCAAAGGCTTCCTGCTCTATCGCACGTACCACGGCTGCGCGATGCCGGTTCAGACCCAACTGGCCAGCGTCGCCGCGTGGAATGACGAAGTGCACGTACGCGCCAACCGTGCGCTGTACCGTGAGAAGTACGATGCAGTGCTGGAAATCCTCGGCCCGGTAATGGACGTGCAGCGTCCGGATGGCGGGTTCTATTTGTGGCCAAATATTGAAGGCGACGACGAGGCGTTCTGCCGCGATCTGTTTGTTGAAGAACACGTGACGGTGGTGCCCGGTTCTTATTTGTCCCGTGAGGTGGACGGTTTTAATCCGGGCGCAGGTCGTGTGCGTATGGCGTTGGTTGCGCCGTTGGCTGAGTGTGTTGAAGCGGCCAAGCGGATTCGTGCGTTTATTACCCGCAAGCAGTAATCCATGAAGCCGTGCCAGTCAATCTGGCACGGCAACTTTTAATACCAGTACCCTACTTCAATACAAACAACCCTGCTCAATTATAAGACACCAAAGTTTTATAAAGCCATATTGCTTGCCGAGTGCAATACCCGACAACTCTAACAACACCAAGTAACACATCCCGCAAGCTCTCCCCTTTACCAAATCCAATACCAACACTAGATTCTACTTCCGCAGAAAAATCTGCTCCTTCACTAATAAACAAGGAAGTTAAATCATGTATTCCGCAGTAACTTTTTCTATCACTGTGTCCGAAGAATTAGAGGCACCCTGCAACCTTGCATTCAGAACGCACACCCCTACTCAGGTTTTCCCAGGAGTAGCAGAATAATGTGGGCCAAGAAAAACCCTTCCAAACTCTGGACTCCCGGCCGCACTATTCGCATTGCCTTTCTCAATGGCACCCAGGAGTTCAAAGCCGCGACCATCTCTGCAGCCAACAAATGGCTGCCGCATATCAATTTAAAGTTCGAATTCGTCGAAGGTAAAGAAGGCGACATTCGCATACTTAGCGAGGAAGGAACGTTCTCGTCTAACGTCGGCACAGACGCACTGTTATCTACAGATGAGCCGACAATGAGGCTCTGGCCGCATTCACCCGCCCACGCACGTTATTTTGCAGCCAATGTAATGCATGAATTCGGCCATATGCTGGGGGCAGAACATGAGCAGACCAACCCGACAGCAAACATCCCCTGGAACACGTCAGCCATCTATGCAGAACATCGATTAACCGATAACCCCGAAGAAGACGACTACCAAGCCAAAGTAACGCGAAAAAGACTGCACCAATGGTACCTGGATCGCGCAGCCCCCGACGCAAGCATTTATTCGGAGTACGACCGAAAGTCGATCATGCACTACGAAATCCGCCAATCGTGGACCGAAGGCGACTTCCGGGTATTTCTCAACTTTGATCTCAGTGAAAAAGACAAAGCCTTCATGGCGAAGGCCTATCCGTATCCGGCAGAGAACGAATAACCGTCCATTAAAGGAGAGTTATTTGACTTGCCCGAAGTCTGCTTCGCTTGAACCAAATTCCCCCAATACTTCGCGCAAAACATCATCGCTGATCTGATGCCGACGGCTCGGGTTGTTAAAAAGCCAAGCGCTACGTCCGTAGCGCTTTCAAGCGTATTCCGCTGCAGCCAATCAACAGCGGCTCCCAGGTAATCGACAGCATTGAAATGCCATATTAGCCGCTTAGAATGCGGGCTGGCCGTTGCACCAAGGTCGCATCACCCACACACACTGCAATCATTGTGGGAGCGAGCTTGCTCCCACAGGTTCTGCGTTTGACTGAACGACATGACAACCGCAGCCGACGCGAAACCGTCCGGTCATGGCATAATCCGTCACCTTTAATTTCCAGCACCTGCAAAGGGGGCAATTCCTTGACCGTTTCAAGCAAAACGTTGCACCTTTTCGGCATCAAAGCCTGCGACACCATGAAAAAGGCGCGCACCTGGCTCGATGAACACGCTGTCAGCTATGACTTCCATGATTACAAGACGGCCGGAATCGACCGTAAACACCTGACCCAATGGTGCGACGAGCACGGCTGGCAAGTGGTGTTGAACCGTGCAGGCACGACCTTTCGCAAGCTCGACGACGAACGCAAAGCCGATCTCGACCAAGCGAAAGCCATCGAACTGATGCTCGCACAACCCTCGATGATCAAGCGCCCGGTGCTTGATCTCGGTGACCGAACCCTGATTGGCTTCAAGCCAGATATCTACGCGGCAGCTCTCCAGTAAGGCAGCCCGTTCCATTTTGTTAGAGGTATCAACATGTCCACTACTCTGTTCAGCCTGGCCTTTGGTGTCGGCACTCAAAACCGTCAAGGCGCATGGCTGGAAGTGTTTTACGCACAGCCACTGCTCAACCCGTCGGCCGAACTGGTCGCGGCCATCGCGCCGGTTCTGGGCTACACCGAAGGCAATCAGGCCATCGCATTCAGCACCGCACAGGCCTCGCAACTGGCTGAAGCGCTGAAAGGCGTCGACGCTGCACAGGCTGCCTTGCTGACCCGTCTGGCCGAGAGCCACAAGCCGCTGGTCGCGACCATTCTGGCCGAAGATGCTCAGCTGACCTCCACGCCTGAGGCTTACCTCAAGCTGCATTTGCTGTCCCATCGCCTGGTCAAGCCGCACGGCCTGAACCTCGCTGGCGTGTTCCCGTTGCTGCCGAACGTGGCCTGGACCAGCCAGGGCGCCATCGACCTAGCCGAACTGGCCGAGCATCAACTGGAAGCCCGTCTGCGCGGCGAACTGCTGGAAGTGTTCTCAGTAGACAAGTTCCCTAAAATGACCGACTACGTAGTTCCGGCCGGCGTGCGTATCGCTGACGCGGCGCGTATTCGTCTGGGCGCTTACGTCGGCGAAGGCACCACCGTCATGCACGAAGGTTTCGTCAACTTCAATGCCGGCACCGAAGGCCCGGGCATGATCGAAGGTCGTGTGTCGGCTGGCGTTTTCGTCGGCAAGGGTTCGGACCTGGGCGGCGGTTGCTCGACCATGGGCACCCTGTCGGGTGGCGGCAACATCGTGATCAAGGTCGGCGAAGGCTGCCTGATCGGCGCGAACGCCGGTATCGGCATCCCGTTGGGCGACCGCAACACCGTTGAGTCGGGCCTGTACGTGACCGCGGGTACCAAAGTGGCGCTGCTGGACGAGAAAAATCAGCTGGTTAAAGTCGTGAAGGCCCGTGAACTGGCCGGTCAGCCTGATCTGCTGTTCCGTCGTAATTCGGAAACCGGTGCCGTGGAATGCAAAACCCACAAATCGGCGATCGAACTGAACGAAGCGCTGCACGCTCACAACTAAGCGCCACATAAACACCTGTGGGAGCGGGCTTGTGTGGCGAGGGAGCTTGCTCCCGCTCGGCTGCGAAGCAGTCGCAAAGCTTTTGGGGCCGCTTCGCGACCCAGCGGGAGCAAGCTCCCTCGCCACACAAGCCCGCTCCCACAAGGTCAGGCGTACACCCGCCCATGTTGACCAGGGCCCGATAGCATGATGATTCCCTCTCCCTGGCGCGCCGACTTTCCGGCCATCGCCGCTTTGCAACGGCAAGACCAGACCTATCTGGACAACGCCGCCACCACGCAAAAACCTCAAGCCCTGCTGGATGCCCTGGCGCATTACTACGCCAATGGCGCGGCCAACGTGCATCGGGCGCAACACCTGCCCGGCGCCCATGCCACCCAGGCGTTCGAGGCCAGCCGCAGCAAAGTCGCCCAATGGCTGAATGCTGGCGATTGCGGGCAGATCATCTTTACCCATGGCGCGACCTCCGCGCTGAACCTCCTGGCGTATGGCCTGGAGCACTTATTCACGCCGGGCGATGAGATTGTCATCAGCGCCCTGGAGCATCACGCCAACCTGCTGCCGTGGCAGCAACTGGCCCTGCGTCGCGACTTGAAACTGGTGATCTTGCCGCTGGACGCTGGCGGTTTGATCGACCTTGATGCCGCTGCTCAACTGATCGGTCCGCGCACCCGTCTGCTGGCGGTCAGTCAGCTGTCGAACGTGCTCGGCGCCTGGCAGCCGTTGTCCGCCTTGCTGGCGATGGCCAAGGCGCACGACGCGTTGACCGTGGTCGATGGCGCGCAAGGCGTGGTGCATGGTCGGCATGACGTGCAGGCGCTGGGTTGCGACTTTTATGTGTTCTCCAGCCACAAGCTCTATGGCCCAGACGGTTTGGGCGTGCTGTTCGGTCGCCATGAAGCGCTCAAGCAACTGCGCCATTGGCAGTTCGGCGGTGAAATGGTGCTGGATGCGGATTACCACAGCGCACGCTTTCGCCCCGCGCCACTGGGTTTCGAAGCGGGCACACCGCCGATTGCCGGTGTGATCGGTCTGGGGGCAACGCTGGATTATCTCGCGGGGCTTGATCAGGACGCCGTGTCTACCCATGAAGCGGCGCTGCATGACTATTTGTTAAAGGGTCTTGAAGCGCGCAATGGCATTCGACTGTTGGGCAAGCCGCAACTGGCGCTGGCCAGCTTTGTCGTCGAGGGTGTGCATAACTCTGATCTGGCGCATTTGCTGACCGAACAGGGCATCGCCGTGCGCGCCGGACATCACTGCGCCATGCCATTGCTCAAGAGCTTCGAACTGGCCGGGGCGATCCGGGTGTCGTTGGCGCTGTATAACGATTCCGAAGACCTGGAGCGGTTCTTTGAAGCGCTGGATCAGGCGCTGGAGTTGTTACGATGAGCTTACCGGCCGATGCGGTGACGGCGCTGCAAACCTTTGAGGATGCGGCTGGCTGGGAACAGCGGGCGCGCTTGTTGATGCAATGGGGCGACCGCCTGCCTGCGTTGAGTGACGTGGACAAAGTAGACGCCAACCGCGTGCATGGCTGTGAAAGCCAGGTGTGGTTGGTGGGGTCGCTGGAGGATGGTCACTGGCAGTTTGCGGCCAGCAGCGATGCGCGGATGATTCGCGGGTTGGTGGCGTTGCTGCTGGCGCGGGTTAACGGGTTGTCGGCAGATGAGTTGCGGCAGGTGGATTTGCCAGGGTGGTTCGATCAGCTGGGGCTGAGTCGGCAGTTGTCGCCTTCGCGCAGTAATGGCCTCAATGCCGTGCTACAGCGGATGAATGAGTTGGCAGGCTAACCGCCCTCTGTAGGAGGAGGCTTGCCCGCGAAGGCGTCTTACCTGACACACCGCTTTCGCGGGCAAGCCTCGCTCCTACAGGTTCTGCCAAACCCTTTCAGATCAAGCCGGTTTAACCCGATCTGCCGGGCGCCTAACCCCTGCCACAATCTTATCCACAGCCTTGGTCGCCGCGACCATGCCGAACGTCGCCGTCACCATCATCACCGCGCCAAACCCGCCGGCGCAGTCGAGCTTCACGCCATCGCCGACAAAACTCTTCTGCAAGCAAATGCTGCCATCCGGCTTCGGGTAGCGCAGTTGTTCGGTCGAAAACACGCACGGCACGCTGTAATGACGGGTGACGGTGCGCGAGAAGCCGTAATCGCGGCGCAGGGTCGAGCGCACTTTCGACGCCAACGGGTCATTGAAGGTCCGGTTCAGATCGCAGACTTGAATCAGCGTCGGGTCGATCTGCCCGCCCGCCCCGCCGGTGGTGATGATCTGGATCTTGCGGCGCTTGCACCAGGCAATCAGCGCAGCCTTCGCATTCACGCTGTCGATGCAATCGATCACGCAGTCGATGTTCGGCGTGATGTATTCGGCCATGGTCTCGCGCGTCACGAAATCCGCCACGGCGTGCACCGTGCAGTCCGGGTTGATCCCGCGTAAACGCTCGGCCATCACCTCGACCTTGGGTTTGCCGACAGTGCTGTCCAACGCGTGCAACTGACGGTTGGCATTGCTGACGCAGACGTCATCGAGGTCGAACAGCGAAATCTCGCCCACGCCACAACGGGCGATGGCTTCCGCCGCCCAGGAACCGACGCCACCGACGCCGACAATGGCCACATGGGCTGCGCGCAGGCGCTCCAGGCCGTCGATGCCATACAAACGGGCGATGCCTGCAAACCGCGGATCTTCTGTACTCATGACCATTACCCCAAAAACCGGCGCGCATTATAGGGCTAGTACCGCAACAAGATCTAAGTTACCGCGACAAGTGAAAGAACTTATGCGAAACGGGATTGCCAAACGTAGGGCATTTCCCTGTCAGCTATACGCTCAAGGAATGCCCGGTGTAGGATGCGCGCCCCTTGGCACACGCCGACCGGTCCTTCGTTCCACAGCCTTTGGAACCAGAAATAACTATGTCATCGCGTAAATTTGGACTCAACCTGGTCGTGGTGCTCGCCATCGCAGCCTTGTTTACCGGCTTCTGGGCGCTGATCAATCGCCCGGTAACCGCTCCCAACTGGCCTGAGCAGATCTCCGGCTTTTCGTACTCGCCGTTCCAGCAGGGTCAGTACCCACAAAAAGAGCAGTACCCGACCGACGATGAAATGCGTCGCGACCTGGAGATCATGAGCAAGCTGACGGACAACATCCGTACTTACTCGGTCGACGGTTCCCTGGGAGACATTCCCAAACTGGCGGAAGAATTCGGTCTGCGGGTCACCCTCGGTATCTGGATCAGCCCGGACGAGGAGCGCAACGAGCGTGAAATCCTGCGCGCCATCGAACTCGCCAACACCTCCCGCAGTGTGGTTCGCGTGGTTGTAGGCAACGAGGCGATATTCCGTAAGGAAATTACCGCCGCAGAACTCAGCATCATTCTGGATCGCGTCCGCGCGGCGGTGAAAGTGCCGGTAACCACGTCCGAGCAATGGCACGTCTGGGAAGAAAACCCGAGCCTGGCCAAGCACGTCGACCTGATCGCCGCCCACGTCCTGCCGTACTGGGAACATGTGCCGATGGAGCAATCCGGGCAGTTCGTACTCGACCGTGCCCGTGACTTGAAAAAGATGTTCCCGAAAAAGCCGCTGTTGCTGTCGGAAGTCGGCTGGCCGAGCAATGGCCGCATGCGCGGTGGCGCCGATGCATCGCCCGCGGATCAGGCGATTTACCTGCGCACGCTGGTCAACAAGCTCAACCGCCAGGGTTTCAACTACTTCGTGATCGAAGCGTTTGACCAACCGTGGAAGGCCAGTGACGAAGGTTCGGTGGGCGCTTACTGGGGCGTTTTCAACGCCGCGCGCCAGCAGAAATTCAACTTCGAAGGCCCGGTCGTCGCGATCCCGCAATGGCGCGTGCTGGCGGTCGGTTCGGTGGTCCTGGCGCTGCTGTCCCTGACCCTGCTGATGATCGACGGCTCGGCCCTGCGTCAACGCGGCCGTACCTTTCTGACCTTCATCGCGTTCCTTTGCGGTTCGGTGCTGGTATGGATCGGTTACGACTACAGCCTGCAATACAGCACCTGGTTTAGCCTGACGGTGGGCTTCCTCCTCGCCCTTGGCGCACTCGGGGTCTTTATCGTGCTGCTGACCGAGGCCCATGAACTGGCCGAAGCGGTCTGGACCCACAAGCGTCGGCGCGAATTCCTGCCGGTGGTGGGCGATTCGGACTACCGACCAAAAGTCTCGATTCACGTCCCTTGCTACAACGAGCCGCCGGAGATGGTCAAACAGACCCTCAATGCCTTGGCCAACCTCGACTATCCGGACTTCGAAGTTCTGATCATCGACAACAACACCAAGGACCCGGCGGTCTGGGAACCGGTGCAGGCTTATTGCGAAACGCTGGGCCCGCGCTTCAAGTTCTTCCACGTCGCGCCGCTGGCCGGCTTCAAGGGTGGCGCGCTGAATTACCTGATTCCGCACACCGCCAAGGATGCCGAAGTGATTGCGGTGATCGATTCGGACTACTGCGTCGACCCGAACTGGCTCAAGCACATGGTGCCGCACTTCGCCGACCCGAAAATCGCTGTGGTGCAGTCGCCACAGGATTACCGCGATCAGAACGAAAGCACCTTCAAGAAGCTTTGCTACGCGGAATACAAAGGCTTCTTCCACATCGGCATGGTCACCCGCAACGACCGTGACGCGATCATCCAGCACGGCACCATGACCATGACCCGGCGTTCGGTGCTCGAGGAATTGGGCTGGGCCGACTGGTGCATTTGTGAAGACGCCGAGTTGGGTCTGCGCGTGTTCGAAAAAGGTCTGTCGGCGGCGTATTACCACACCAGCTACGGCAAAGGCCTGATGCCCGATACCTTTATCGACTTCAAGAAACAGCGTTTCCGCTGGGCCTATGGCGCGATTCAGATCATCAAGCGTCACACCACCAGCCTGCTGCGCGGCAAGGGCACCGAGCTGACCCGAGGCCAGCGTTACCACTTCCTCGCGGGCTGGTTGCCGTGGGTGGCGGACGGCATGAACATCTTCTTCACCGTGGGCGCGTTGTTGTGGTCGGCGGCGATGATCATCGTGCCGCAGCGGGTCGATCCGCCGTTGCTGATTTTCGCGATCCCGCCATTGGCGCTGTTCGTGTTCAAGGTGGGCAAGATCATCTTCCTGTACCGTCGTGCGGTGGGGGTCAACCTGAAAGATGCGTTCTGCGCGGCACTGGCCGGGCTGGCGTTGTCGCACACCATCGCCAAAGCAGTGCTGTACGGCTTCTTCACCAGCAGCATTCCGTTTTTCCGCACACCCAAGAACGCCGATAACCACGGCTTCTGGGTGGCGATTTCGGAGGCGCGCGAAGAAGTGTTCATCATGCTGCTGTTGTGGGGCGCGGCGCTGGGGATTTACCTGGTGAACGGCATGCCGAGCAACGACATGCGCTTCTGGGTGACCATGTTGCTGGTGCAGTCGCTGCCGTACCTGGCGGCGCTGATCATGGCGTTCCTGTCTTCGCTGCCGAAACCGGCACCTGAGGCCGAAACGGCACCGGCAGTCTAAATCTGCGCAGATGCACTAAACGGCGGCCAATGGTCGCCGTTTTGCTTTAAGATAACCGCCATTTTGCAGGGCTTGGCGTGATATCCATCCCTGTGGGAGCCAGCCTGCTGGCGATGGCAATGTAACAATCAACGTTTATGTTGACTGCCACACCGCCATCGCCAGCAGGCTGGCTCCCACATTTAGTCCGCGCCCATATTCAAGTTTTCCGGAGTTTTCCATGACGGCCCACGCCGACCTTTCGCCGACCCTTCAACTCGCCATCGACCTGATCCGCCGTCCGTCCGTGACGCCGGTCGACGCCGATTGCCAGAAGCAGATGATGCAGCGCCTGGGCGATGCCGGTTTCACCCTGGAACCGATGCGCATCGAAGATGTGGATAACTTCTGGGCGACCCACGGCAAACACGACGGCCCGGTGCTGTGCTTCGCCGGTCACACCGACGTGGTGCCGACCGGCCCGGTGTCCGCCTGGCAGATCGACCCGTTCAACGCGCTGATCGACGAACACGGCATGCTCTGCGGTCGTGGCGCGGCCGACATGAAAGGCAGCCTCGCCTCCATGACCGTGGCCGCCGAGCGCTTTGTCGCCGACTACCCAGACCACAAGGGCAAGGTCGCTTTCCTGATCACCAGCGACGAAGAAGGCCCGGCACACCACGGTACCAAGGCGGTGATCGAACGCCTCGTCGCACGCAAAGAGCGCCTGGACTGGTGCATCGTTGGTGAACCGTCGAGCACCACGCTGGTGGGTGACGTGGTCAAGAACGGCCGTCGCGGTTCCCTCGGTGCCAAGCTGACCGTGCGCGGCGTGCAGGGTCACGTGGCGTATCCGCACCTGGCGAAGAACCCGATCCACCTCGCCGCCCCGGCCCTGGCCGAACTGGCCGCCGAGCATTGGGACCACGGCAACGACTTCTTCCCGCCGACCAGTTTCCAGATTTCCAACGTCAATTCCGGCACCGGCGCGACCAACGTGATTCCGGGCGACCTGGTGGCGGTGTTCAACTTCCGCTTCTCCACCGAGTCCACCGTCGAAGGCCTGCAAAAGCGCGTCGCCGACATCCTCGACAAACATGGCCTGGACTGGCACATCGACTGGGCGCTGTCCGGTTTGCCGTTCCTGACCGAGCCGGGTGCGTTGCTGGATGCCGTGGCGTCGAGCATCAAAGACATCACCGGCCGTGAAACCAAGGCATCTACCAGTGGCGGGACCTCCGACGGGCGCTTTATCGCGACCATGGGCACGCAAGTGGTTGAACTGGGCCCGGTCAACGCGACGATCCATCAGGTCAACGAGCGTGTACTCGCTGCCGACCTCGACGTGCTGACCGAAATCTACTACCAGACCCTGATCAAGTTGCTCGCCTGATGCTCGCTTGCCCGATCTGCAGCGAACCGCTGAACGCGGTGGACAACGGCGTGGCCTGCCCCGCCGGGCATCGTTTCGACCGTGCGCGGCAGGGTTACCTGAACCTGCTGCCGGTGCAGCACAAGAACAGTCGCGACCCTGGGGATAACCTCGCCATGGTCGAAGCCCGTCGCGACTTCTTGAACGCCGGCCATTACGCGCCGGTGGCCAAGCGCCTGGCTGAACTGGCCGCGCAATCCGCGCCCCAGCGCTGGCTGGACATCGGTTGTGGCGAGGGTTACTACACTGCGCAAATCGCCGAGGCCTTGCCGAATGCTGACGGTTACGCGCTGGACATCTCCCGGGAAGCGGTCAAACGCGCCTGCAAACGCAACCCGCAGTTGACCTGGTTGATCGCCAGCATGGCGCGGGTGCCGTTGGCCTCGGGTAGCTGCCAGTTTCTCGCCAGCGTCTTCAGTCCGCTGGATTGGGAGGAGGCCAAGCGCCTGCTCAGCCCTGGCGGCGGTTTGATGAAAGTCGGGCCGACCAGCGGCCATCTGATGGAATTGCGCGAGCGGCTGTACGACGAAGTCCGTGAGTACACCGACGACAAGCACCTGGCTTTGGTGCCGGAAGGCATGGCGCTGCAACACAGCGAAACCCTGGAGTTCAAACTGACGCTTTCAAAGGGTCAGGATCGCGCCAACCTGCTGGCCATGACGCCTCACGGCTGGCGCGCCAGTGCTGAGCGCCGGACGGCGGTCATCGAGCAGACCGAGCCGTTAGAGGTCACCGTTTCGATGCGCTACGATTATTTCGTACTTCAATAATTTTTGATTTCGAGCAACGGCTCGAGGCCGGCTAAATCCGCGAATGGATTTTTCAGACACGCAGTGAGGACATCCATGCGCCAACCCGATATCGAGATTTACCTGAAAGACGCCGACGTCGACTACAAGGCCATCGCGGCCTGGCTCGGCGCCGCTATCGGCCCGTGCAGCGACTGGGTTCAGAAGGGCCAGACCTTCAAGTGTAAGGCCGGCAATGTGCTCGTGACCTGGCTACCGAAAGCCGTGGGCAAATGGAACAGCCTGTACCTGGAAAGCGACCAGACCCCGTGGGACGACGACATCGCCTGCGCCCGCGCAGCCTTTGCCGCGCTGAATGTCGAGGTGCGTTGCGCACCGGGCACCTGGGTTGAAGAAGAAGGCGAAGAAACAGCGGATCGCTGGATGCGCATCAGCGCCGATGGTGAAGAAGAGATCACCTGGAAAACGGTTTAACACTTCACACCGCAAACCCGTAGGAGCGAGGCTTGCCCGCGAAGCTTTTAGCGCCAGTAATGACGCCTTCGCGGGCAAGCCTCGCTCCTACAGGTCATATGTGAGACCAGGAGTGGGTTTACAACCCTACAACGTCTTCGGCCTGCAACCCCTTCTCGCCCGTCACCACGGCGTATTCAACCTGTTGACCTTCAGCCAGCGAGCGATGCCCCTCGCCGCGGATCGCGCGGTAATGCACGAACACGTCCACCCCGTCGTCACGCTGAATAAAGCCATAACCCTTGGCGTCGTTGAACCACTTCACATTGCCGGTTTCGCGCGTTGCCATCTGTTCATACTCCTTTCTTATTATTGATCGGGCTTTTCGCAGGAAAGCCTCGGGAACATTGCTTGCACTGATAGGTGCCACTGTCTGGCCAGTGCGGGCACGCCGAGTATATGTCAGGCGCTAGAACTCTCAACTGGAGTTTACTTGTGTGCTTTTTTGCCGATTTTCAGTGAATACGGCACACTATCGGCCGCCCGAGCAAACGCTCGGTTTTATTCACTCACGCAGAAGCCGTATGACCCGTTCCCCGTTCCGCCGTCTTGTGTTTGGCACCCTGCGCCGACTGCTCTATCTCTGGGTTCGCTCGGAGACGATCAACCAGTCGTCGTTCACCCTCAACCTCGACCGCAGTCGTCCGGTGTTCTACGTCCTGCAAAACCCTTCGCTGACCGACCTTGCCGTGGTCGACACCGAATGCAGCAAGGCCGGCCTGCCCCGTCCGGTGCTGCCAGTGTCAGTGGGTAACCTGGTGGAACCGGCCGCATTTTTCTACCTGACGCCGGAGCCCGACTGGCTCGGCCGTCAGGACAAACGCGGTGCGCCGCCGACCCTGACCCGTCTGGTCAGTGCCCTGAGCCAGAACGCCGCCGAAGACGCGCAGATCATTCCGGTCAGCGTGTTCTGGGGCCAGTCGCCCGACAGCGAATCGAGCCCGTGGAAATTGCTGTTCGCCGACAGCTGGGCCGTGACCGGGCGTCTGCGTCGATTGCTGAGCATCATCGTGCTGGGACGCAAGACCCGCGTGCAGTTCTCGGCGCCGATTCACTTGCGCGAGCTGATCGACCACAACAAAGGCCACGAGCGCACCGTGCGCATGGCCCAGCGGATCCTGCGCGTGCACTTCCGCAACCTCAAGGCCGCAGTGATCGGCCCGGACATTTCCCACCGTCGCAACCTGGTCAAAGGCCTGCTCAATCAGCCGCTGGTCAAGCAAGCGATCCTCGATGAAGCCGAGCGCGAAAACATCTCCCCGGAGAAAGCCAAGGCCCAGGCCCTGCGTTACGGCAATGAGATCGCCTCGGACTACACCTACACCGCGATCCGCTTTATGGAAGTGGTGCTGAGCTGGTTCTGGAACAAGATCTACGACGGCATCAAGGTCAACAACATCGAAGGCGTGCAGAAGGTCGCCCCGGGTTACGAAGTGATCTATGTGCCGTGCCACCGCAGCCATATCGACTACCTGCTGCTGTCCTATCTGCTGTTTCGCAACGGCTTGACCCCGCCGCACATTGCCGCCGGGATCAACCTCAACATGCCGGGCATTGGCGGCCTGCTACGTCGCGGCGGCGCGTTCTTCATGCGTCGTACCTTCAAGGGCAACCCGCTGTACACCTCGGTGTTCAACGAATACCTGCACACCCTGTTCACCAAAGGTTTCCCGGTCGAGTACTTCGTCGAGGGCGGCCGTTCGCGCACCGGGCGCATGCTGCAACCGAAAACCGGGATGCTGGCGATTACCCTGCGTAGCTTCCTGCGTTCGTCGCGCATGCCCATCGTGTTCATCCCGGTGTACATCGGTTATGAGCGTGTACTGGAAGGCCGGACCTACCTCGGCGAACTGCGCGGCGCGAGCAAGAAGAAAGAATCGATCTTCGATATTTTCAAAGTCATCGGCGCGCTCAAGCAGCGATTCGGCCAGGTGGCGGTGAACTTCGGTGAGCCGATCAAACTCGCGGAATTCCTCGACAGCGAACAACCTGACTGGCGTAAACAGGAACTCGGCCCGCAGTTCAAACCGGCCTGGCTCAACGAAACCACCAACCGTCTTGGCGAGAAAGTCGCACAACACCTGAACGAAGCGGCGGCGATCAACCCGGTCAACCTGGTGGCGTTGGCATTGCTGTCCACCAGCCGCCTGGCGCTGGATGATCGCGCCATGGCGCGGGTGCTTGATTTGTATCTGGCGCTGTTGCGCAAGGTGCCGTACTCGCCGCACACCACGCTGCCGGAAGGTGATGGCCGGGCGCTGATCGAGCATGTGAAGGACATGGACCTGCTGTCCGAACAGAGCGACGCCCTGGGCAAGATTCTGTATCTGGACGAGCAGAACGCCGTCCTCATGACCTACTACCGCAACAACGTGCTGCACATCTTCGCCCTGCCGGCGCTGCTCGCGAGTTTCTTCCAGAGTGCCTCGCGCATGAGCCGCGAACAGATCCTGCGCTACGCCCGCGCGCTGTATCCGTACCTGCAATCGGAATTGTTCATTCGCTGGACGCTGGACGAGCTGGATGGCGTGATCGATCAATGGCTCGAAGCGTTCGTCGAGCAAGGGTTGTTGCGTTTCGAGAACGACGTCTACTTGCGCCCGGCGCCAAGCTCGCGGCATTTCGTATTGCTGACCTTGTTGTCGAAGAGCATTGCCCAAACCCTGCAACGCTTCTACATGACCGTATCCCTGCTGCTCAACAGCGGCCAGAACAGCATCAGCGCCGAAGAACTGGAAGACCTGTGCACCGTCATGGCCCAGCGCCTGTCGATCCTGCACGGGCTGAACGCCCCGGAGTTTTTCGACAAGAGCCTGTTCCGGCACTTCATTCAAACCCTGCTGGACCTCGACGTGCTCAAGCGCGACGAGGCCGGCAAGCTGAGTTACCACGAACTGCTGGGTGAACTGGCGGAAGGTGCGGCCAAACGGGTGTTGCCGGCGGAGATCCGTTTGTCGATCCGTCAGGTGGCATTGCATCGCAGTGAAGATGCGGCGGATCAGGCTTAGTTGAAGTCGCCCGTAACTTTCTGACAATGACTATAAGAACAAGGATGTTCTTATAATCGGTCAGTTATGGATTAATAGAGACCCATTTAATCCAGATACGGATATCGCAATGAACCCATTGGAAGACACAAACCAATACATCACCCTCACTTTTAGTTTGCCTGAAGACTTTCTGCCTCCAAGTGATGGCGAAACCTGTATAAACGTTCAAACTGCCAACACTTCTCCTCCCGTCATCGTAGCGCAATCCCGTGAACCTATACTACGCAGTCGGCGCTGGAACTTTTCATTTGCGCACAACTATTCCGATGTCAGCGTCAAATACCTTGTGACGATCAACATGACCCATAACGGCGTTCCGCTGTTGATTGATCTGGACTACTTTGTGATTGTCCACCGTGCACCGCACCGACAAACCTTGCATCTGAGCCCGATCGGCCGCCTCTTTATCCAGGCGCAAGCGCCTCGACCGGTCGAACCCGAACACGCCGTCACCGTTGCCGCCCACGAGCACGACGACACCCATGCACGCGTCACTCAGATACATATCAGCGAAAAAATGGCGGAGGCATTTTATCTGGAGTACGACCCAGCCACTGTCGTCCCCGGCAAACGCTATACCCTGACCGCCACCGAAAACGAATACCGGAATCCAATAGCGGTCTATCCGGAATCCGTTGTATTGAAGCCCTTTATCACGACCTGAAAGAAGCTCGACAAGTTACCCTTCGTTGCTCGTTATCTATCTTGCTGCCGATTCGCTCAGCAAGTCAGGAAATGCCCTACATAGCGTTCGTTGCGCTCGGCTATATGCTGACGGCTCGTGATTTACGACGATGCATTTGATAAGGAAATCAAAATGAGCAACGAATACGAAAAAAGTATCAGCGGCACCGTGCACTATCTACTAAGAGTTCAGTTACCCACAAATTCGACACTTCACGTCAGCCTGCTGGATGTCACTTCAGCGGATGCCCCCGCCAAAGAGCTCGCCCAGCAAGTCATCCCTCACGCAGAAACAACAGGGTTGGACTTTACCTTGCTGTACAAGAATACCGATGTCCTGCCTGACCACCGCTATGCAATCCGTGCACGGATCGAAACCACCGAACAAGTGATCTTCGCGACCACTAAAGACCACGCGGTGCAGTTGGGTGTCGATCACCTGCGCCCTGAGGACGTAATTGTCCGCAATGTTCGTACAAAACCGGACGGTAACTTCTAAGCCTTCAGCTGAATAAATCCGTTAAATTGTCGTTGGCGCCGGTCTTCTTCGGGCGCCAATGACAGGGATTCGATTCATGAAAAAACGCTCGCTTCTGGGACTGGCTGCTTTACTCAGTGCCTGCCAAACCATGCAACCTGCCGCAAAAACCAGCCTCGATGGTGAAGTCTTCTACCTGCAACGCATCGCCCTGCCGCCGAACGCCACCTTGAGCGTCAGCCTGCAGGACGTGTCCCTTGCCGACGCGCCCGCCGTTGTCCTCGACGAACAGACAGGCCTGGTCAAAGGCCAGGTGCCGCTGCCGTTTCATCTGAGTTACGATCCGGCCCAGGTCAAACCCGGCCATCGTTATTCGGTCAGCGCGCGTATTGAAGTCGACGGCAAACTGATGTTCATCACCACCGAACACCACGCCGTACAGCTTGATGGCCGCGACCCGCAGCCACTTAAAATCCGCGTTGACGCCGTCCGCTAAACTCCTCTTTCGTACAAGGAAGCTGCCATGTTCCGCCCTACCCTACGCTTCGCCGGCCTCTGCGCAGGCTTGATGATCTCCGCCAGCGCGCTGGCGCTGTCGCTCAGTGACCTGTCACAAAAAGACGCTACCGGCGGCCTCAAGGATGCCCTGACCCAAGGCGCGCAACTGGCCGTCAAACAACTTGGCACGCCGGGCGGCTTCAGCAACAACCCGGACGTGAAAATCGAACTGCCAGGCAAACTGGGCAAAGTCGCCAGCAAAATGAAACAGTTCGGCATGGGTGATCAGGTCACTCAGCTGGAAACCAGCATGAACAAAGCAGCTGAAACCGCTGTGACCCAGGCCCAGCCAATCCTGGTGGACGCCGTGAAGAAGATGAGCGTCGAGGACGCCAAAGGGATTCTCAGCGGCGGTAACGACTCGGCCACTCAGTACCTGAGCAAAACCAGCCGCGAACAGATTCGCGCCAAGTTCCTGCCGATCGTCAAGCAAGCCACCGACCAGGTTGGCCTGGCCAAGCAATACAACACGTTCGCGGGCCAGGCAGCGACCCTGGGTGTGCTGGATACCAAGAACGCCAACATCGAAAGCTACGTCACCGAGCAGGCTCTGAACGGTTTGTTCGAAATGATCGGCAAACAGGAAGAAACCATCCGCCAGAACCCTGCGGCGGCGGCGACGAGTTTGGCGAAGAAGGTCTTCGGTACCCTCTAAGCCTTAACACCGATCCTGTGGGAGCGGGCTTGCTCGCGAAAACGGTCGTCCAGTTGGATAATGTATCGCCTGACAGGACGCCATCGCGAGCAGGCTCGCTCCCACAATGGTTCACTGTCCTACGCAAATACTGTAGTCGCAGAAGATCAACTGTGGGAGTGAGCCAGCTCCCACAATGGGTCAAGCAGTCGATGCTGCACGCAGAAAGAACACCCATTCACGTCCCATCTTTCTCTTCTCAAACACATTCAACTCCACCAGCCCATTCAACGTGGCTGACGCGGTGTTGTATGAGCAGTCCAGGTTCTCTTTCACATTGACCGCCGTGAACTCTTTCGCCATCCCACTCTTGGCCACTTGGTAAACGGCGCGCTGCTTCTCGGTCAGCTGATCGAAAAATCCGGATTCTGTCAGCCAGCGATCAAAGCGTTCCGTATACGCCAGACTTTTCCGATACGCCTCGGCAAAACCACTGACAGCACGCAGAATCACTGAACACTGAAAGTCGATGAAATAAGTCAGGTCCAGATCATCCGCCTCGGTATTCAAATAGGATCGCCCATATTTCACCGGCGCATTACGCAGCAAAATGCTGATCGCTATATAGCGAAACGCAGAGAAATCATTCTTGAACATGAACCAGTAAAACAGCGCCCGCGCGACTCGCCCGTTTCCGTCACGGAAAGGATGCTCATAGCCCAGCGCAAAATGCAGCGCGATGCCTTTAATCATCGGATGCAGATAGTCCGCTCGCTCTGGATCGTCGTGTGACTGGTTGATCCATTCCGACAATGTCCGCAATCGCGAAACCAGACCCACGGCAGGTGGCGGCGTATGAACGGTGTTCCCCTCCCCGTCCTGCACCACCACATCGTCGTTGGCCCTGAATTCCCCAGGCGAATACTGAGCATCGTCAATCCCCTCGACACCGACGCGGTGCATCGCCGTTATCAGTTGGACGCTCAGAGGTTCGTAGCGCTGTTCCCAGGCAAAATTCATCATCTTGTAATTGCCCACCACCATTCGCTCATCCGGCGTGCGCGGCAGACGCTTGCGCTTGAGCATGTCCTTGGCCACTCGCGTGGTGGTTGCCGCACCTTCAAGCTGACTGCTGCTGATGGCTTCGTCTTCGATCAGGTCGTTGAGCAGATAGCTGAAATGCGCATGCTCACCGATCCGGCTGGTCATGTATTCCAACGCGGCTGTCGTGGCCTGCCGGTCTACCGCCGAAATTGCTTTTTGCGCCAACGGGGTCAGCACGAAGTTGCCCCACTGAACGGGCTCGCCCAATGGCAGGAGACTTGAATACTGTGCGGTCCGGGCTTTCTTCACCAACGCCCAGCAAAGACTCGAGTCCATTCCTGGCGCCCAGCGGTAGCGTAATTCGTGGAATGGAAGGTAACGCCCCTGATCATCCAGAGGCTTTAGCAAGGCGAGATAATCCGTAAGGCGCTCTTTGTGGGGCGACTGCGCCAACAGCTCAAACACCGGGTCGGACCTCCCCTCGAACAAGGGTGGTTTTTTCATGATTGCTGTCTCAAAAGCTCATTAAACTGAGCCTCGAGTACAGCATCCGGATCTCTCTGACTCAATATCAGAGAAATCCGAGATTGACGTAGGAAGTCAGACCGACTCTTTCTTGATCCTGAACCACGCCGCATACAACGCCGGCAAAAACAGCAACGTCAATGCCGTCGCCACGATCAATCCGCCCATGATCGCCACCGCCATTGGCCCGAAGAACACGCTGCGTGACAACGGGATCATCGCCAGCACCGCCGCGAGCGCAGTCAACACGATCGGCCGGAAACGCCGCACCGTGGCTTCGATAATCGCTTGCCACGGCTTGAGCCCGGCGGCGATGTCCTGCTCGATCTGGTCCACCAGAATTACCGAGTTACGCATGATCATCCCGGACAACGCGATGGTCCCGAGCATGGCGACAAAACCAAACGGCTGGCGGAACACCATCAGGAACAGCGTCACCCCAATCAAGCCCAGCGGCGCCGTCAGGAACACCATTACCGTGCGTGAGAAACTGCGCAATTGCAGCATCAGCAAGGTCAGCACCACCACGATGAACAGCGGCACACCGGCCTTCACCGAGTTTTGCCCTCGGTCCGAGTCTTCCACCGTGCCGCCGACGTCCAGCAAGTAGCCATCGGGCAATTCGGCGCGGATCGGGTCGAGGGTCGGCATGATTTGCTGCACCAGCGTCGCCGGTTGGTCCTTGCCGTAGATGTCGGCGCGGATCGTCACGTTCGGCAGGCGGTTGCGGTGCCAGATAATGCCCTCCTCGAAGCCATATTCCAGGGTCGCGACTTGCGACAGCGCCACGCTGCGACCGTTGTCGGTCGGCACCGCCAGGCTTGGCAGCAACGACAGTTCGGTGCGCTCGTGCAAGGTGCCGCGCAGCAGGATCTCGATCAACTCGTTGTCTTCGCGGTACTGGCTGACGCTGGAACCGGTCAGGGAGCTTTGCAGAAACTTCGACAGGTTCGCCGTGCTCACGCCCAGCGCCCGGGCGCGGTCCTGATCAACGTTCAGGTACACGACTTTGCTCGGCTCTTCCCAGTCCAGATGGACGTTCACCACATGCGGGTTCTCGCGAACCTTGGCCGCCACTTTTCGGGCCAATGCGCGGACTTCCTCGATGTGCTCGCCGGTCACCCGGAACTGCACCGGATAGCCAACCGGCGGACCATTTTCAAGACGTGTGACCCGCGAACGCAGGGCCGGGAATTGTTCGTTGAGGGTTTCGATCAGCCAGGTGCGCAGGGTTTCACGCTCCTCGATGGTCTTGGCCATGACGACAAACTGAGCGAAGCTTGCTGCCGGCAGTTGCTGATCCAGCGGCAGGTAGAAGCGTGGCGATCCAGTGCCGACGTAGGCCACGTAGTTGTCGATGCCGGCGTGATCCTTCAGCAGCGCTTCAAGGCGTTTGACCTCATCGGCGGTGTTGCTCAGGGACGCGCCTTCAGCGAGTTTCAGATCAACCATCAACTCCAGTCGCCCCGAGGCCGGGAAGAATTGTTGCGGCACAAAACGAAACAGCACAATGGAGCCGATGAACAACACCACGGTCAGCACGATGACGGTTTTACGCCAGCGCACGCACCACTCAACCAAGCGCCTGACCCGCTGATAGAACGGCGTGCCGTAAGGATCGGGCTGACCCGTGCCATGTTTGGCAGCATGAATCTTCGCCAGGTCCGGCAGGAGTTTCTCCCCCAGATACGGCACGAAAACCACCGCCGCAATCCACGAGGCCAGCAACGCGATGGTCACCACCTGGAAGATCGAGCGTGTGTATTCGCCGGTGCCCGACTGCGCGGTGGCAATCGGCAGGAACCCGGCGGCGGTAATCAGGGTGCCGGTGAGCATCGGGAACGCGGTGCTGGTCCAGGCATAACTGGCGGCCTTGATGCGGTCGAAGCCTTGCTCCATTTTGATCGCCATCATTTCCACGGCGATGATCGCGTCGTCCACCAACAAGCCTAATGCCAGCACCAACGCACCGAGGGAAATCTTGTGCAGGCCGATGCCGAGGTAATACATGCAGGCGAAAGTCATCGCCAACACCAGCGGAATCGCCAGCGCCACCACCATGCCGGTGCGCACGCCGAGTGAGAAAAAGCTCACCAGCAACACAATCGCCAAGGCTTCCACCAACACCTGAACGAACTCGCCGACACCGGTTTTCACCGCGGCAGGCTGATCGGAGACCTTGCGCAGCTGCATGCCCGCCGGGAGGTTTTTCTGGATGCGGTCAAATTCGATTTCCAGCGCCTTGCCCAGCACCAGAATGTCGCCGCCATCCTTCATCGCCACGGCCAGACCGATGGCGCTTTCCGCCATGAAGCGCATACGCGGTGCCGGTGGATCGTTGAAGCCGCGACGCACGTCCGCCACATCGGAGATGCGGAAGGTGCGATCACCGACGCGGATCGGGAAGTTCTTGATCTCGTCGACTGTCTGAAAATTCCCCGAAACCCGTAGCTGCAATCGCTCGCTGGTGGTTTCAAAGAACCCGGCCGTGGACACTGCGTTCTGCTCTTCAAGCGCTTGCTGCACGGCGGCCAGGGGCAAACCAAGCGTGGCGAGTTTGACGTTGGAGAGTTCGATCCAGATCTTCTCGTCCTGCAACCCGAGCAGATCGACCTTACCCACATCCTTCACCCGTTGCAGCTGGATCTGGATGCGGTCGGCGTAATCCTTGAGCACCGCGTAGTCAAAACCGTCGCCGGTCAGCGCGTAGATATTGCCGAAGGTGGTGCCGAATTCATCGTTGAAAAACGGCCCCTGAATACCCGGCGGCAAGGTGTGCCGAATGTCACTGACCTTTTTGCGGACCTGATACCACAGCTCCGGTATTTGCACCGAATGCATCGAGTCTCGAGCAATGAAGGTCACCTGGGATTCGCCGGGGCGCGAGAACGAGACGATGCGCTCGTATTCGCCGGTTTCCATCAGTTTCTTTTCAATGCGCTCGGTGACCTGACGCGACACCTCCTGCGCCGTGGCGCCCGGCCAGTTGGTACGGATCACCATGGCCTTGAAGGTGAACGGCGGGTCTTCGCTTTGGCCGAGCTTGGTGTAGGAAAGCGCGCCGACGATGGCCAGCAAGAGCATCAGGAACAGTACGATCTGGCGATTGCGCAGCGCCCATTCGGAAAGATTGAAACCCATCGGGGATTACTCCTTGTCCGCCAGATTGACCACGCGGTTGGAGCGATCCACCGGGCGCACTTGCTGCCCTTCAAGCAGAACATGGACACCAGCGGCGACCACCCAGTCGCTGGCATTCAGGCCTTCGAGCACTGGTACGGTTTTCTCGCCGAAGGCACCGACCCGGACCGGGGTTTTCTTCAAGGTATTGTTGGCACTGACGACCCAGACATAGGTCGCGCCGTTTTCCGCCGTCAGTGCCGACAGCGGCACAGACAGCGGTATCACGTCAGCGGTCTGGACGAATACCCGGGCGCTCTGGCCGAGTTCGGCCGGGACCTTGCCGCCAGTGAATGAAATCCGCGCGGCGAAGGTGCGCGACTTTGGATCGGCCGCGGGCGACAGCTCACGGATGCGCCCGGCGAAACGCTGATCGGGTTGGGTCCAGAGTTCCACCGACACTGGCTGACCGACCTTGAAGCGGCCAAAGTTTTGCTCCGGCAAGCTGATCAACACTTCGCGCTCGCCATCGGTGGCGAGGGTAAACACGGTTTGCCCGGCGGCAACCACTTGCCCGACTTCAACTGCGCGTTTAGCCACCACGCCATCCTGGGGCGCACGCAGCACCGCGTAGCTGGCCTGATTGGTCGACACGTTAAATTCGGCTTTGATTTGCTTGAGGCGTGCTTCACCGGATCGGTAAAGGTTTTCGGAATTGTCGTACTGCGAACGGCTGACCATCTGACGGTCCATCAGCGTCTTGTAGCGATCACGCTCGGCGCGCACCAGGCTCAGATTGGCCTCGGCGGCGGCCACCTGGGCACGGGTGGCTTCCAGTTGCAGGCGTACATCCTGAGGATCGAGTTCGGCCAGAGGCTGATCGGCCTTGACCCGCTGCCCTTCTTCAACCAGTCGTCGGCTGACCTTGCCGCCAATGCGAAACGCCAGGTCCGGCTCATAACGAGCCCGCACTTCACCCGGATAGCTTTCCATTGCCTGCGCCGACGGCTCTGGCTGCACGACCATGGCCGGGCGGACAGTGACTTGAGGCGCCTCTTCGTGGCCACACGCAGACAATAAAAACGCCAGACTGACTGGCAACGCGAGGGGCAAGGCATAGCGGAACATGGTGAAGGACCTTTCGCTAATGGTGCTTGGAATAATTATACTGGCGAGTATGTTATTAATAGCAAACTCACCAGTCCAGTATTAAAAGCGAAGAATGTCGAACAATCTTTCAGCACCCAACGGTCCGGGCCGTCCCAAGGATCTGGCCAAGCGCCAGGCCATCCTCGATGCGGCGAAAATTCTGTTTCTGAGTAATGGTTACGCCAGCACCAGCATGGATGCCGTGGCGGCTGAAGCCGGCGTGTCGAAGCTGACCGTCTACAGCCACTTCAACGACAAGGAGACGCTATTCTCCGCCGCCGTGATGGCCAAGTGCGAAGAGCAGCTGCCCACGCTGTTTTTCGAGTTGCCGGATGGCATTTCGGTAGAGACGGTGCTGCTGAACATCGCGCGTGGTTTTCATCAGCTGATTAACAGCGATGAATCGGTGAACCTGCATCGGCTGATGATGGCCCTGGGTAGCCAGGACCCGAAACTCTCACTGATCTTCTTCGAAGCCGGGCCGCAGCGCATGCTGCATGGCATGGAGCGGTTGCTGACCAAGGTTGATCAGAACGGCGCGTTGAGCATCGATAAACCGCGCAATGCGGCCGAGCATTTTTTCTGCCTGCTCAAGGGCGCGGGGAATTTCCGCTTGCTGTATGGCTGTGGTGAGCCGGTGACAGGCGATGCGGCCGAGGAGCATGTGCGGGAAGTGGTGGGGTTGTTTATGCGGGCTTACAGGCCTGAGTGAGCCTGATAGATATTGGGTGTCTGGTAGGGCGCCTTCGCGGGCAAGCCTCGCTCCTACAGGATCTCCACTGCCCCGTAGGAGCGAGGCTTGCCCGCGAATGGGAGCGATACGGTCTCAAGGCTTGAGCGCCTTCTTCGGGTAGATGTCATACCGACTGGATTTCCCATCCAGCGCATGACTGGGCTTCGGCCCCGCAATACACGGCGCCTTGCGCGGTCGCTTGACCACCACCCGATGGCTGGCCAGTGCCAGCGCGGCTTCGAGCAGTGCCGGTGCGTCCGGATCATCGCCGACCAACGGCCGGAACAGGCGCATTTCCTTCTTCACTAACGCCGTTTTCTCACGATGGGGAAACATCGGGTCGAGGTAGATCACCTGCGGCGGCTCCCCTTCCCAGTTGCGCATGACCTCGATCGAATTGCCCTTGAGCAACTTCATCCGCGCCACAATCGGCGCGACATCGAAATCTTCCGCACCACGGGCCAGTCCATCCTCAAGTAACGCACCAATCAGCGGCTGCCGCTCGATCAGGCTCATCTCGCAGCCCAGGCTCGCCAGCACGAACGCATCCTTGCCCAGCCCTGCCGTGGCATCCAGCACACGCGGACGCACGCCTTGGGCGATGCCAACCGCCTTGGCGATCATCTGCCCCGTGCCACCGCCGAACAACCGACGATGCGCCGCGCCACCTTCGACGAAGTCCACCCGCACCGGCCCCGGTGCGTCCGGCCCGAGTTGTTGCAACTGCAAACCCTGTTCGCCCACCTGCAAGGCAAACTCGCCGTCATCCACGTGCAAAGGCAAGCCCAGGCGTTCGGCCCATTGCTCGGCTTGTGGCTGAAATGCCGGGGCCGAGGCCTCGACATGGATGCGGCAGGCCGCAGGTTGCTCAATCATGGGAAAACACGCTCAAAAAATTAATGATCGGCAAAAACGGCCGATAACAGAACTAACGAGCATTTTGCCAGAGCTGAGCGTCGACCGAGAAAAATGTCAGGCATTCAATCCACATCCGTAGGCTACCTATCGCGTCATGGCGATTATGGCCTGCGAAATTCACAGGCACTGAGCGGCGTCAGTCACCTGTGGCAGGATTTTTTTGCCCAGGCCCTGGCCGAACAGTCGACCGATGTGGTGCCGGCGTGTGGCACGTTTCCACCGGTTGATCTCGAAAGCCCGGTGGAGCCGACCGTCGGCAGCGAACTGCTGGCGCACATTGTCAGCCAGCGCGAATGCGATGTGAAAGAAACCGAAGTCAAGCCACCCGAGCCGCTGTTCCTGCCGATCGCCGAGTTCGAAATGGACCTGGCCGACAAACCTTTCCCGCCGTTCCCGGCTGAAGAAATCGACGCTCAACAGAAACAACAAGACTTCGAAAGTGGCTGGGTGCGTCCGATCGTGCTCACCGCCGGTCAGCCTGTGCCCGAAGCCGGCCCGGCGCCACAACCGCGTCCGCTGCACTTGCCGATCGCCGAATTCGAACTCGACCTGCTGGACAAACCGTTCCCGCCGTTCTCCCCCGAAGAACTGGTGGAGCAACAGAAACAACTCGATTTCGATAACGGCTGGGCTCGCCCGATCGTCCTGCAGAACCTGCGCATCGCCGCCTGATCTTTAGTAACAGGCAGTCAGCGACACACCCACCACGGCCCGACATCGACATGAAAATGATTGCGATGGGCGGCGTTGTAGTCCGGACTCAACACCACACTGAACAAGCCACAGGCGCCATCGCGAACCTGACGCAGAAACCGTGCGTCCTGATTATCCTTCGGCCAATCCTTGAGCACGCTGATGGATCGACCGTCCGCCAGGCGGAAACCGGCTATGTCCAGCGCATCGGCGCTGGCATGCTGGCTTCGCCTGCCGTTTTCGCGGCCATAGACGTTGCGGCAGGCAAAGCTGCCGAGATGATCGACCCGGCTGACGGGTTGTCCATACACCGCTTGCGCGGCGGGTTGCAGGGCATGGTGTTCGAACAGGGCAAACGAAACCGCCAGACGACAACTGGCGAGAAAGCTGCTGCTCAGCGCGACATCGCCGCCCTGCACACGCAAGGTGTTGATCAATGGACACGTCGCGCCAGGGCTGTCGGCTTGGTGCGTGACGCGTAATCCGGAGCTGCTCAAGGCCTGATCACACAATTGCGGATCATCGCGCAGGCGCATCAGTTTGTAGCGCGTCAGAAAGTTCGGTTCGGCCTTCACGTCCAGCGGCGCCCATGGGTTCCACTGGGGTGGCAGAGCGATCCAGCCACGCCAGACGCTCACGCCCGTCGCTCCGATGATCAACAGCATCAGCAACAGCCACCAGCGAAACCGCATCGTCAGCCTTTGAACAATTGATTGGCCTTGGCGTACGGCATGGACCGTGACGTGAACCCGAATGTGCCCGACGTCTTGATCTCTTCGGCCGCGCGGAAAAATTCGCCGTAGGCCGCTAACGCCAGCGCCGAACCCACACTGATGCGTTTGACACCCATCTCGCTCAACTGCTCGACCGTTAACTTGAGCCCACCGGACATCAACACGTTGACCGGTTTGGGTGCCACGGCGCGGACCACCGCCAACACGTCTTCAGCGCTGCGCAGACCCGGCGCGTACAAGACGTCGGCGCCCGCCTCGGCGAACGCCTGCAAACGGCGGATGGTATCGGCCAGGTCAGGATTGCCGTGCAGAAAATTCTCGGCACGGGCGGTCAGCATAAACGGGAAAGGCAAGCTACGAGCCGCTGCGACGGCGGCTTCAATGCGCGCCACGGCATGCTCGAAACAGTAGATCGGCGCGTCTTCACGACCGGTGGCATCTTCGATCGAACCACCGACAGCACCGGCCGCCGCGGCCTGCAAAATACTTTGCGCGCACTCGGCCGGGTCGTCCGCGAAACCGTTTTCCAGGTCCACCGCCACCGGCAAGTCGGTTGCCGCGACAATTGCCCTGACGTTCGCCAGCGTATCGTCCAGCGTCAACCCGCCATCGGGCCGGGCGTTGGAAAAGGCGTAACCGGCACTGGTGGTCGCCAGCGCCTCGAAACCCAGGCTGGCGAGCATCTTCGCCGAGCCGGCGTCCCACGGATTGGGAATGACAAAAGCGCCCTCGCGTTCGTGCAGTGCTTTGAACGCCTGGGCTCGAAGGGTTTGCGCATCCATTGGCAGGCTCCTGAAAAGGGGAACGAATCCGCCTCAGAGCAGGCCAAGTTGCTCGGCGGCGGGCTCTCTGTATAGCTCAGGCAACGGCGGCAAGCCAGGCAAACGCAGCATCAGTTTTGCGTGAAAACGTTGCGCCAGTTTGGCGGCCAGCAGGTTATCGGCGGTGTGCAGGAAGATATAGGGCGTACGCCCCTCTTCGATCCACGCGGCAATTTTCTCGACCCACGGCTCGAGGAATGGATCATTCGCCTCAAGCTGTGGGTGGCCGATGAAACGCACCTGCGGAAACTGGGTAAACGCTGCCGGACGCGGCGGCACCCTGGGCTTTTTCGATTGGGCGTGGAGCACCGACGGATCGGTCGACGTGCAACTGAACAGCGCTCGCGGATCGAGGCAGATACGTTCCACGCCACGATCCAGCAGCAGACGATTGAGCATTCGCTCGCTATCCCCTTTGGCGAAGAACTCGTCATGCCGCACTTCAACGGCCAGCGGTCGTTCAAGCGCATCGATGAAGCCAGCCAGTTCGGGCAATCGGTGCGGGGTGAAGCTTTTCGACAATTGCAGCCACAGGGGTGAAACCCGCTCACCGAGCGGGCTGAGCAATTGCAGGAAGGTGTCGGCGGCGGTCAGTTGTTCGCGCAGGTCACCGCCGTGGCTGATCTCGCCGGGAAACTTGGCGGTGAAGCGAAAGTGTTCGGGCATGGTCTCGGCCCAGCGTTGCACGGTGCTGGCAGCCGGGCTCGCGTAGAAGGTCGTGTTGCCTTCTACGGCGTTGAATACTTGGGAATAGAGATTCAGAAATTCGGCGGGTTTGGCGTCTGGCGGATACAGATAATCTCGCCAGGCGTTTTCACTCCAGGACGGGCAGCCGAGGTAGTAAGGCAGCAACATCAGATGTACAGGTCGAGGCCCAGCACATCCGTATCCCAATCGACAAAACCGGCGGTACTCAGGTAGCTGGCGAGTGCCATGGCTACGCTTTTCTTCATGGCGCGGTGGTAGATCATGTCTTGCTGACGCGCCGGAAGATTGCTCAGGTGTTGTGCGGAAGCCTTGGCGGCACGGGCGGCCATTTGCTCTTCGGACGGAATTTCCAGCTCGCCGTCGATATCGACGTAGTCGTCATCCGCCACAGGGCCTTTGCGGGGCTTGCGCTTGATGGGGTAGGACTGGGAGGAAACGCCGTCTATACGCATGGAGTACATGTCCGGTATCAGTAGTGGCAGTCTAGTGGCACATAACCCACTTCGCAAACCGCCGAGTGATAACTAGAACACAGAAATACGAAAAGGTTTAAAAGCCAGGGGATAAATCGACGATTGGCTGCAGCTGGAAAGTTTTTTGTGGCGAGGGAGCTTGCTCCCGCTGGGCTGCGAAGCAGCCCCAATTATAGACAGGTACTCCGCGCAGTCTGATTTTACGACTGCTTCGCAGCCGGACGGGAGCAAGCTCCCTCGCCACAAAAGAAGTGGGATCAACGAGCCTTGGGTGTCGCCACTTTGTCGCGCAGGTAAACCGGCTGAGCCTCATCCGCCACAATCGCCTCGCCACGTTCCCAGGCAAACCGCGCCAAGGTCAGCAGGTCTTCAGCGTGGGGCAGCATGCCTGCGTCCTGCCCGCTCAGATTGACGGCGATGCGCTCGGCATACCCCCAACCCGTGCCGGCGCCGAACCATTCACCACTGGCATCGGCCGGCAAGGCGGCCACTTCCGGCGGCAATACCGCTTCGTTACCGACCAGGCGCATCTCGCCCGCCGTTTCGCGGTAGCAGCCCCAATACACTTCATCCATCCGCGCATCGATGGCGGACGCGACCTGGCTGACGCCGTGTTCGCGATAGGCCCGCTGCGCCAGCACCGCCAGGTTGGAGACCGGCAACACCGGGCGATCCAGCGCAAACGCCAGGCCTTGCACCACACCGATGGCGATCCGCACGCCGGTGAAGGCGCCCGGCCCACGGCCGAAGGCGATGGCATCGACCGCTTGCAGGGTGGTCCCGGCATCGGCGAGCAACTGCTGGATCATCGGCAACAGCTTTTGCGCATGCAGGCGCGGGATCACCTCGTAATGACTCGTGACTTTGCCGTCATGCAGCAAGGCAACGGAGCAAGCTTCAGTCGCGGTGTCCAGGGCCAGCAAGGTGCTCATCGATGTTTCCGTAAGAGAGGTCAGAAAAAGTGCGCCAGTATAAACAACTACGGCCCGCAAGCGGGCCGTAGACGATAAAGCGATTCAGTCTTTTCAGTTCAGCGCTTCAAGCACCTTGCCGGTGATCGCTTCAACCGAGCCAACGCCTTCGACGTGGCTGTACTTCGGTTTGCCTTGAGCGACGGACAGCTCCTGGTAAAACTTCACCAGAGGCTCGGTCTGGGCGTGGTAGACCGACAGGCGATGACGCACGGTTTCTTCGGTGTCATCTTTGCGCTGTACCAGCTCTTCACCGGTGATGTCGTCTTTACCGGCAATTTTCGGCGGGTTGTAGACGATGTGGTACACGCGGCCGCTGGCCTCGTGAACACGACGGCCAGCGATACGCTGGACGATGTCTTCGTCTTTAACGTCGATTTCCAACACGTGGTCCAGCTGAACGCCGGCCTTCACCAGGGCTTCAGCCTGGGGAATGGTGCGCGGGAAACCGTCGAACAGAAAACCGTTGGCGCAATCGGCCTGGCCGATGCGTTCCTTGACCAGATTGATGATCAGGTCATCGGAAACCAGGCCACCGCTGTCCATGACGCTCTTGGCGACCAGGCCCAGCTCGGTGCCGGCCTTGACCGCGGCACGCAGCATGTCGCCGGTGGAGATTTGCGGGATGCCGAACTTTTCGGTGATGAACTTAGCCTGAGTACCTTTACCGGCCCCGGGAGCTCCCAGCAGAATGACGCGCATCGATGTGCTCCTCAATTTTTTATATAGATAACAACGGATTCGCCTCGTGGGGCCAATCTCAAAAACAGGGTCGTGACCGCCCAAACGGCCAAAGGCTGATCAAGATACACAGCAGGCCCGGACCACACAAGCCGCCGAAAGTCGGAGAAACCCGCGCCTCGCGTGACCTTGCGATGGGGTACCCCAAGTCGCAACCCCATCATTAACTGTCGCCTGGCAGACCTTTTCTGCCCCTCACCCACAGGCACCCGATGCTCGCGCCGGGCGCCTTCCCCCACGACGAAAACCTTAGCCGGTATTTCGCAAACCGGCAGCAATCCCCGCCACAGACACCAGCAGCGCCTGTTCTACCGGGCTGCCCTGCGCCACTTCCTGTTGCCGCGAACGGGCCAACAGTTCGGCCTGCAATAGATGAAGCGGGTCGAGATAAGTGTTGCGCAAGCGGATGAATTCGAGGGTGGCTGGGCTATGTGCCAGTAGCTGGGACTGACCAGTCAGCCCAAGGACCACGGCGCAGGCCTGCGACAATAGGTCGCGTAAATGCGCACCCAAAGGGAGCAAATCCGGCTCGACCAGACGCTCATCGTAGGATCGGGCGATGTCAGCGTCCGCTTTGGCCAAGACCATTTCCAGCATATCGATGCGTGTGCGAAAGAACGGCCACTGTTCGCGCATCTGTCCCAGCAGCTCGCCTTCGCCACGTTCCAGCGCCTTGCTCAGCGCCGCTTCCCAGCCAAGCCAGGCCGGCAACATCAAGCGGGTCTGGGTCCAGCCGAAGATCCATGGAATGGCGCGCAGGCTTTCGATCCCGCCAGCGCGGCGCTTGGCCGGACGGCTGCCCAACGGCAAACGCCCCAGTTCCTGTTCCGGGGTGGACTGGCGGAAATACTCGACGAACTGTGGATTTTCCCGCACCACGGCGCGGTAAGCCTTGACCCCGTCAGCGGCCAATTCGTCCATCAGATGACGCCATGCCGGTTCCGGTGGAGGCGGCGGCAGCAAGGTCGCTTCCAGCACAGCCGCCAGGTACAGATTGAGGTTCTGCTCGGCGATGTCCGGCAGGCCGAATTTGAAACGAATCATTTCCCCCTGCTCGGTGGTACGGAAACGCCCCGCAACAGAACCGGGCGGCTGCGACAAAATCGCCGCGTGCGCCGGACCGCCGCCGCGACCTACGGTGCCACCGCGACCGTGAAACAACAGCAGCTCCACTTGCTGCTCGCGGCAGATATCGACCAGGCGCTCCTGCGCCCGATATTGCGCCCAGGCCGCCGCGGTGGTGCCGGCATCCTTGGCCGAGTCGGAATAGCCGATCATCACTTCCTGCGGGCCTTGCAGGCGCGAGCGATAGCCCGGCAGCAGCAACAGCTTTTCAATTACTGGACCTGCGTTGTCGAGGTCGGCGAGGGTTTCGAACAGCGGCACCACGCGCATCGGCCGCAACACGCCGGACTCTTTGAGCAACAGTTGCACGGCGAGCACGTCGGAGGCGGCGCCGGCCATGGAGATCACATAAGAGCCGAGCGAAGCCCCCGGGGCGGCTGCAATTTCCCGGCACGTCGCCAGTACCTCGGCGGTGTCGGCCGACGGTTTGAAATACGCCGGCAGCAACGGCCGACGGTTGTTCTGTTCACGCACCAGGAAGGCGATGCGCTCCTCTTCGCTCCAGTCTTCGTAGCGACCGAGGCCGAGGTAATCGGTGATTTCAGTCATCGCCGCGGTATGCCGCGACGAGTCCTGACGCACATCGAGCCGGACCAGGAACAGCCCGAAGGTCACCGCGCGGCGCAAGCAATCAAGCAACGGACCCTCCGCGATCACGCCCATGCCGCACTCGTGCAAAGACTGGTAACACAACTCCAGCGGATCCAGCAGGTCGCGGTTGTTGTGCAGTACATCGGCGGTTGCCGTGGTGGTGGCCGTCAATGAGGCGTGAGCCCAGTTACGCGTCGCCCGCAGACGCTCACGCAACTGTTTAAGCACCGCGCGATAAGGTTCGGCGCTGTCCCCGGCCTTGGCTTTCAGCGCATCGCTGGCCTGCTGCATCGACAGTTCAGCGGCGAGGTGATCGACATCGCGCACGTACAAATCAGCGGCCATCCAGCGCGCAAGCAGCAAGACTTCGCGGGTCACGGCGGCCGTCACGTTCGGGTTGCCGTCGCGGTCGCCGCCCATCCACGAGGCGAAGCGGATCGGCGCGCCTTCCAGTGGCAAATGCAGGCCGGTGGCGGCATGCAGGGCTTTATCGGCCTTGCGCATATAGTTCGGGATCGCCTGCCACAGCGAATGCTCGATCACCGCGAAACCCCATTTGGCTTCGTCGACCGGCGTCGGACGGGTGCGGCGGATTTCTTCGGTGTGCCAGGCTTCGGCGATCAGGCGCTGCAACTTCGCCTGGATCTGCTCGCGCTCGGCAGTCGTCAAGTCGCGATGATCCTGGGCGGCCAGTTGCGCGGCGATGGCGTCGTACTTCTGGATCAGCGTGCGGCGCGCCACTTCGGTCGGGTGAGCGGTGAGGACCAGTTCGATCTCCAGCCGCCCCAGTTGCCGGGCGAGGGATTCGGCGCTATGGCCTTCGGCACGCAGGCGCGCGAGCAGTTCCGGCAGCACCCGCGCTTCGAACGGGGCCGGCTGCGACTCTTCGCGGCGATGGATCAACTGATACTGCTCGGCGATATTGGCCAGGTTGAGAAACTGGTTGAACGCCCGCGCCACCGGCAGCAACTCTTCTTCGCTCAATTGGTTGAGGCTGGCGCTCAGTTCAGCGTCCATCGAACCGCGACGGTCGGCCTTGGCGCCCTTGCGGATCTGCTCGATCTTGTCGAGAAAGCCATCCCCGTATTGTTCACGAATGGTGTTGCCCAACAGCTCACCCAACAGGTGAACGTCCTCGCGCAAGCGTGCATCAATATCGGTCATCAGCAGTTCTCCAGCGAAAATCCGGGTGTCTTGGAATGCCATGCTCTGATAGCAGAGAGTGCCGCTCTAAAGCGCTTCTTACAAGCAGACGACGAAGGGACGTTAAACCTTGTGGGTTCGAGCTAGTCTGAAGAGTAAGCCGTACAACGGCTTGCCGCCGACCATTGGCGGACACTCACACCGCCTGCCACGAGCAGGAGCGCAATGAGGTTTTTATGAAAATCCGCGAGCTTGCCCTGCATTGGGAAGAAAACGCCAAGGGTCGCCTGACCGATACCGGGTACAGGATTCATCTGGACATGGAAGCTGCCGCACGGCTGGCGGCGATTACCGAAATGTACCCCAAACGCCAGCCCGAAGAGCTGCTTGGCGAGCTGATCGGCGCCGCGCTGGAAGAGCTCGAAAAGAGCTTTCCCTACGTGAAAGGATCGACTGTGGTGGCCACCGATGAAGAAGGTGATCCGCTGTACGAAGACGTCGGCCCGACCCCGCGTTTTCTCGCGTTGTCCCGTCGTCATCTGCACGATTTGTCATCCGGTAACGACAAGCAAAAACATTGATTTAACCCTATACCTGTGGGAGCGAGCCTGCTCGCGATAGCGGTGTGTCAGCCAACAGAAATGTTGAATGTTCAACCGCAATCGCGAGCAGGTCGAATCGTCGCACCGTCGCTCCCACATTGACCTGCGTACCCCCTTCAAAAATTGCGTGTCCCAAGCCTTGAAAAGGTCGGGCATACCGCTGCACATCGCCAAAGTTCCCGATTTAGAGCCTTGTCCGTTCGGTCAAAGTTTTTTCGGGCTATAGGCCATCTTCTCTGAACTTTTGAAAAACGCCTCGGGTCACAGCCATTAACCACGCCTGGGACGGCCGTTTCAAAACACCCCGGAAATTGACGGTTACGGCTCCTTGCCCAGCATGGATTTTTAAGTTTTTCAGGAGTTATACCAATGGAGTTGAAGACCATGAAGATCAGCACTGCCAAGACCTCGTTCAATCACCTGCGCGGTTTGAAACTGGCTGCCCTGGCAATCGGCAGCAGCTTTGTACTGGCCGGTTGCGCTGGCAACCCGCCGAGCGAGCAATTCGCCGTGACCCAATCCGCTGTGAATGGCGCCGTCAGCGCCGGCGGCACCGAGTTCGCCGCCGTGGAAATGAAGTCCGCGCAGGACAAGCTCAAACAAGCCGAAATCGCCATGCATGACAAAAAGTATGCCGAGGCCAAAGTGTTGGCCGAACAGGCTGAGTGGGATGCTCGCGTAGCTGAACGCAAGGCTCAGGCGATGAAAGCCGAACAGGCTGTAAAGGACTCCCAGAAAGGGGTTCAGGAACTGCGTCAGGAAAGCCAGCGCACCGTGCAGTAAGCGCGCATCCAGACCTCAGACTTGAAGCTCTTATCGATAGAAAGGACGAATTATTATGCGTAAACAATTGATGATCCCCGCTCTCCTGGCCGCAAGCGTTGCACTGGCTGCCTGCTCCACCCCGCCTAACGCGAACCTGGAACAGGCCCGCACCAACTACAGCGGCCTGCAAGCCAACCCGCAAGCCAGCAAAGTGGCGGCACTGGAAACCAAAGACGCCAGCGATTACCTGGACAAGGCCGACAAGGCGTACATGGACAAGGAAGACCAGAACAAGGTCGACCAACTGGCCTATCTGACCAATCAGCGTGTTGAAGTGGCGAAGCAGACCATCGCCTTGCGCACCGCTGAAGCCAACCTGAAAAACGCTTCGGCTCAACGTGCCCAGGCGCGTCTCGATGCACGCGATCAGCAGATAAAGCAGTTGCAGGACAGCCTCAACGCCAAGCAGACCGATCGCGGTACGCTGGTGACCTTCGGTGACGTGCTGTTCGCGACCGACCGTGCTGACCTCAAATCCAGCGGTCTGGTGAACATCAACAAACTGGCGCAGTTCCTCTCGGAAAACCCTGATCGCAAAGTGATCGTCGAGGGTTACACCGACAGCACCGGCACTGCGAGCCACAACCAGTCGCTGTCCGAGCGCCGTGCCGGCTCCGTGCGCATGGCGCTGGTAAAAATGGGCGTTGATCCAGCGCGCGTCGTTGCGCAGGGTTATGGCAAGGAATACCCGGTTGCGGAAAACACCAGCACCTCGGGTCGTGCGATGAACCGTCGGGTGGAAGTGACCATTTCCAACGACAACCAGCCAGTGATCCCGCGTTCGGCCGTCAGCTCGAACTAAGCTTCGCCTGCTGAAACACAAAAGCCCCGCCTGAGTCGATCAGGCGGGGCTTTTTTTGTCTGCAGATCACACAACGCCCTGTGGGAGCGAGCCTGCTCGCGATTGCGGACCAACATTCAACATTTCTGTCGTCTGACACACCGTCATCGCGAGCAGGCTCGCTCCCACCCTGGAATTGCTTATTGTTCGAGTTTTTGTGGGGTTTCTTCCCCCATGCAACGCACGGCTTTTTTCTTGTTGTTGACCAATACGCCGGTCAGGCCTTTTTGCTCGGTGTCGAACATCACCAGCACGCCATCGATGCACTGGGCCACTTGCGCCGCGGGTTCCAGGGAGACTTTGTAGTCTTCGCCCGGCACAGTCTTGATCATGGTGAAGTCGCTGAGCAGCAGCGCATCTTCGGGTTTGGCGAAGTGCAGGTAGCCGTAGTACCACAGGGCGCCAACAGTGCCGAGGATGCTGCAGATACCGGTGATGATCAGCGGGATGGCGTTACGTTCTTCACTCATTGCGGACTCTCTGATGGTTCATCTTCTGAATTCGGGGGTGCCGGGTAATTGGGGATTTCACCCAGGCGGCGCAGGCCGTTGAAATGCTGCGGGTCGTCTAGATAACGCAGCATCACTTTGCGCCAGACCGGGTCGGCGAACGTCTGCACATGACCACCGCGGGTCAATTGCAGCACGCGCGGCGGCGGCGCAGCTTGATACAGACGGATGCCGTTGGAAAGGGGCACGATCGGATCGTCGATGCTGTGGAAGATCAGTTTCGGCACGCCATTGAGCTGCGCCATGGAATTGATCGCACTGTCGCCGTCCGGCACCAGCCAGGACAATGGCACCTGGAACGCCCAGGTCAGCCAGGAATTGCTCAGGGCGAACCGGCCGATGCTGCGATAACTGGCGGGCACGCCGTCGAGGACGAAGGCCTTGAGTTGTTTCTGACGCTCGGGATGTTGGACCAGGTAATGCACGGCCATCGAACCACCGAGGCTCTGGCCGAGCAGGATCAGCGGTTTGCCTTTGACCTCGGGGGCCTGATCGAGCCACTTGAAGGCGGCGTCGATGTCCTGATAGATCGCCGGCAGACTCGGTTCACCTTCGGACAAACCGTATCCGCGATAGTCGATCAGCAGGACCTGATAGCCCTCCTCCGGCAACCACCAGCTGCCACCCAGGTGCATGGGCAGATTGCCGCCGTTGCCGTGCAGGTGCAGCACCGTGCCTTTGACCTCGACGCCTTTTTTCGCCGGCAGCCACCACGCGTTCAGCCTGAGGCCATCGGCGGTGGTCAGGGTCACTTCGCGGTATTCGAGCTTGGCTTTTTCCGGGGTGAATATCTGGCCGGGTTCGGGGTAAAACAGCAGGGAGCTGCAACCGCTCAGGGTCAGAAGAAGGCAGATGATTCCGAGGATTCTCATCCGTTGAAACCTCGCGAAAATGGGTAGGTATACACCGTCCCCCTGTGGGAGCGAGCCTGCTCGCGATAGCGGTGTGTCAGACAACATCAATGTCGAATGATAAGCCGCTATCGCGAGCAGGCTCGCTCCCACAGGGGATTTCGTGATCATTAGAGGATGTTGGAGTAATCCGCTTCGATCCGGTCCAGGCTCAGGTGATTGAGGAAGTTGGAGAAGCACATCCACGCCGACAGTGCGTTCAAGTCGCGGAACTGATCCGGCAAATACTTCGGTGGTACCACCAGCCCTTCATCCACCAACTGGCGCAAGGTGCGCATGTCTTCCAGCGTGGTCTTGCCGCAAAACAGTAGCGGGATCTGCTCAAGCTTGCCTTTACGCACGGCCAACTGAATGTAGTTGTAAACCATGATAAAGCCCTTGAGGTAGGACAAGTCTTTGGTAAATGGCAGACCGGTCGGTATCGAACCACGGAAAACCCGACTGGCGTTGCCGTAGCTTTCAGCCATTTCAAAACCTTGCTCGCGGAAGAATTCGAAGATCTGCAGGAAGTCCGCGCCCTCCTCCACCATGTGAATGGCCCGGGTGCGGTTGGTCAGTTTGCGCAGGCGGCTCGGGTAGGAAGCGAAGGTGATGATTTCCATCAGGATCGCCAGGCCTTCCTGGGTCACCGTCGACGACGGCGGGCCTTTGGACAGGAAGGTGCAAATCGGCTGGTTCAACCCGTTGAGCGTGGTGCCCACGTGCACCAGCCCTTCATGGACTTCCAGGGCGCGCACGTCACGTTCGTTGAACATCGCGTCGGTGCGAATCTTGATGTAGTCGGCGCCGGCCGCCGCATCGGCAACGATGCCGTCGGACTCGAACACCCGAATGGTTTCCTCGGCTTCGCCAAACACTTTGCTCAGCCGGGTTTGCAGCAGATGTACGGCATCCTTGGCGGTGAGGATTTTCGGTTCGTCCTTCAGGTCGCCCCGGCCGTCGATGTTGTTCAGGTAATCGGAGAGCATCAGGCCGAGGTCGGACAGGGTCGGGTCACCAGCGTGGAACGCGTCGGACGCGGCGCCGTACAACTCCTGGGAAATCAGCCCGAAATCTTCGGTGCCGCGCGCTTCGAGCATGCGCACCACCATCCGGTACTCCTTGCACATGCGCCGCATGATCTGGCCGACCGGGTTGAACTGGCCGAGCTGACGGGTGATATCACGCTCGATGTTCTGAAATTCCAGCTTCACTTTGCTGGAATCAAACGACAGCGGTCGATTGAGGTAATAGTCGCGGTCCACCGCCGGCATTTCCTTGCCCTTGGCCTTGAGGAAATTCTTGCGAATGCTGTCGTCCCACTTGACCGCATCGAGGACGCGAATCGGCGTCTGTGCCAGCACAATGCGATCGGACAAAATGCGTATCGTCTGCTGGTAATCGTCCACCCGAAACTCCTGTAGAAAAACCGTTAGGTGCTGGCTTTATTTAACTTCAGCTTTGGCTTTGGCCAGGCGCTGATAGCGCGCCGCCTCGACGAAGACATCGGAGTTGGCCGGATCATCGAGGTAAGCAAAAACCTGGTCCATGCTGTTGCTGATCAACACGCCATCGCCATCGTCGGTCTGGAAGCCTTCGCCACTGAGGGCTTCTTGGCCCATGGCCTGTTTGATTTGCTCGAGGTCGAGGTTGTAGACCACCAATTCGTGCTTATCGTTGAGTTCAAAACCGAAGAGGGTGAAATGCCCGCCGAATTGCGCCGGGACCTTCGCCGACAGGTACCAGCGGCTGCCATGGCGTGACACCGTAAAGGGGTAGGCTTCACGCTCTTTGGGTTTGGCCTTGAAGTAGCTGACCGCCTGATAGCGGTTGTCGCCAAGACGCGTCAGCTCCAGGTTCATCGGCTCGCCCCAGGCATTGGTGCTGGTCCATTTGCCGAGCAGACCTTTGGGCGCGGGGTCGCTGGCGGGCAGTGGGTCCTTGAAGGTCACCAGACAGCCACTGAGCAGCAGGAACGACAAGGCGATCACAACGACACGCCAGGCTTTCATTCAACACTCCCTATGAACACAGGTCCCCGAATGCTCACCGTCCCTGTAGGAGCGAGGCTTGCCCGCGAAGGCGTAGTGTCAGTCAACATACCTGTTGAATGTTAAACCGCCTTCGCGGGCAAGCCTCGCTCCTACAGGGTTGCGGTCAAGCGAGGAGTTACACCGACGCCAATACCAAGTGCATGTAGCGATTGAGGATACCGAGCATTTCGGCTTCGGCGACAGGCTCGGCGTCGTTGAGCAGGCCCTGATATTCCATCCGTCCGATAATCGCCGTCAACACCTTGGCATCCTGTTGCGGTTCGCGCGAACCCAATACCTGGAAAAGCTGGCACGTACCCTGGAGCAGAATTTGCTGATGGGAGCGCACCAAAAGCGCCAGGCGCGGGTTCAGCAGCGCTTCCTGGCGGAATGCCTGTTCGGCCATTAAGTGTTCGCGGCGGTTGATCAGTTGCCGGTGCACATAGTCCGCCATCAACCGCGCAATGTCGTCCGCCAGTAGCGAACGCGACTCGGGGCTGCCGTCACCGCTGACCACCATCTCGCGCAGCAGGCCCTCATTGTTCACCCACAACTTGGCCATGAAAGCCGCGCTGCGTTCCACGTATTGGGCGAAGGTATCGGTGAGCAAGTCATCGATATCCTTGAAGTAGTAAGTGGTGGCCGACAGCGGCACGCCGGCCTCCGCCGCCACCGCACGGTGACGCACGGCCCGCACGCCATCGCGCACGACAATGCGCATCGCCGCATCGAGAATGTCCTGTCGACGCTGCTCGCTGCCCTGTCGGCTGGCCTTGCGGCCCTGGTACTGAACGCTTTCAGCGACCGCAGTGGCGATGCCCGCTGCACCTTCTTGAGCAATTGCACGGTTCACGACAGGTATTCCTCTCTTACTTCAAAAGTAACCATTTGATACGTTTGTACCAGACAGGCAATAAAAAGCCGCCTGTTATAGGCGGCTTTTTTATTGAAACACTTACGCTTGTGGCCGCATGTGCGGGAACAGGATCACGTCGCGGATCGACGGTGAGTTGGTCAACAACATCACCAGACGGTCGATGCCGATCCCTTCACCGGCCGTTGGCGGCATGCCGTACTCCAGCGCGCGAACGAAGTCGGCGTCGTAGTGCATGGCTTCGTCGTCGCCCGCGTCCTTGTCGGCCACCTGCGCCATGAAACGCTCGGCCTGGTCTTCCGCGTCGTTCAACTCGGAGTAGGCGTTGGCGATTTCGCGGCCACCGATGAACAATTCAAAACGGTCGGTGACGCTTGGGTTCTCGTCGTTACGACGGGCCAGCGGCGACACTTCGAACGGGTACTGGGTGATGAAGTGCGGCTGCTCCAGCTTGTGCTCGACCAGTTCTTCGAAAATCATCACCTGCAATTTGCCCAGACCTTCGAAGCCCAGCACCTTGGCGCCGGCCTTCTTGGCGATGGCGCGAGCCTTGTCGATGTCGGTCAGGTCATCAGCGGTCAGCTCAGGGTTGTACTTGAGGATCGAGTCGAACACCGACAGACGCACGAACGGTTCGCCGAAGTGGAACACTTTGTCGCCATACGGCACGTCGGTGCTGCCCAGAACCAGCTGCGCCAGTTCGCGGAACAGTTCTTCGGTCAGGTCCATGTTGTCTTCGTAGTCGGCGTACGCCTGGTAGAACTCCAACATGGTGAATTCAGGGTTGTGACGGGTCGAAACGCCTTCGTTACGGAAGTTACGGTTGATCTCGAACACTTTCTCGAAGCCGCCGACAACGAGGCGCTTGAGGTACAGCTCCGGCGCGATACGCAGGAACATTTCCATGTCCAGCGCGTTGTGGTGCGTCTCGAAAGGCTTGGCCGCAGCACCACCCGGGATGGTTTGCAGCATCGGCGTTTCGACTTCCAGGAAGTCACGCTTCATCAGGAAGCTGCGGATGTGCGCAATCACTTGCGAACGCACGCGGAAAGTCTGGCGCACTTCTTCGTTGACGATCAGGTCAACGTAGCGCTGGCGATAGCGCTGTTCGGTGTCGGTCAGGCCGTGGTGCTTGTCCGGCAGCGGGCGCAGCGACTTGGTCAGCAGGCGCACTTCGGTCATTTCAACGTACAGGTCGCCCTTGCCGGAACGGGCCAGGGTGCCAACGGCTGCAATGATGTCGCCCATGTCCCAGGTTTTCACCGCGGCCAGGGTTTCTTCGGACAGGGTCTTACGGTTGACGTAGACCTGAATGCGCCCGGTCATGTCCTGGATCACCATGAACGAGCCACGGTTGAGCATGATGCGACCGGCAACCTTGACCGGGATCGCAGCCTCTGCCAGCTCTTCCTTGGTCTTGTCCGCGTACTGTTTCTGCAAGTCTTCGCAGTAGTTATCGCGGCGGAAGTCGTTGGGGAAGGCATTGCCCTTGGCGCGCTCGGCAGCAAGCTTTTCCTTGCGCAGGGCGATCAGGGAGTTTTCTTCCTGTTGCAGGGTTTGCGGGTCGAGTTGTAGGTCGCTCATGTCTTTAAAAATTCCATCACAGGTTCGTTGCCCCTACCGAGGGCAGGGGACTTAAGGTCTTGACTGGCGGTTTACAGCCCTTGTTTCAGGCTCGCCACCAGGTATTCGTCGATATCGCCGTCGAGTACCTTGTCGCAGTCACTGCGTTCGATGTTAGTGCGCAAATCCTTGATTCGCGACGCATCGAGCACGTAAGAGCGAATCTGGTGACCCCAGCCGATGTCCGACTTGGTGTCTTCCAGGGCCTGGGAGGCGGCGTTGCGTTTCTGCACTTCCTGCTCGTACAAGCGCGCCCGCAACATTTTCATCGCGGTGTCTTTGTTGGCGTGCTGGGAGCGTTCGTTCTGGCAGCTGACCACGGTGTTGGTCGGTACGTGTGTAATCCGTACGGCCGAGTCGGTGGTGTTTACGTGCTGACCACCGGCACCGGAGGAGCGGTAGGTGTCGATGCGCAGGTCCGACGGGTTGATGTCGATTTCGATGTTGTCATCGATTTCCGGCGACACAAACACGGCCGAGAACGAGGTGTGACGACGGTTGCCGGAGTCGAACGGGCTCTTGCGCACCAGACGGTGCACGCCGATCTCGGTGCGCAGCCAGCCAAAGGCGTATTCACCCTTGATGTGGACCGTGGCGCCCTTGATCCCGGCGACTTCACCAGCGGACAGTTCCATGATGGTCGCGTCGAAACCGCGTTTGTCAGCCCAGCGCAGGTACATGCGCAGCAGGATGTTGGCCCAGTCCTGGGCCTCGGTACCGCCGGAGCCGGCCTGGATGTCCAGGTAGGCGTTGTTGGCGTCCATCTCACCGCTGAACATGCGACGGAATTCGAGTTTTTCCAGCGACTCGCGCAGGCGCTCGACTTCGGCAGCGACGTCATCGACGGCGGCCTGGTCTTCTTCTTCGGCGGACATCAGCAGCAAATCTTTGGCGTCGGCCAGGCCGGAGTGCATTTCGTCGAGGGTTTCGACGATCTGCGCCAGCAGCGACCGCTCGCGGCCCAGTTCCTGAGCGTACGACGGGTTGTTCCAGACAGCCGGATCTTCAAGCTCGCGATTGACTTCAGTCAGACGCTCATGCTTTTGATCGTAGTCAAAGATACCCCCGAATAGTTTCGGAGCGCTCGGACAGGTCCTTGATACTGTTAAGGATCGGGTTGATTTCCATGGCGGGCAGCACTCGTTGGCGAACTTTTGAAAGCCGGCGAGTATAACGTAATCAAGCTGTCACGGCAGCCCGCCTGGCGGCTTTAGGGGCGAATGGTTTGCGAACACCTGTAGCAGCGGTCGAGCCCCGCGAGGCCGCGTTCGGTGCGGGCCGCGTTCGGACGAAGCCGTCGTAAACCATACAACATGGTCTTTCAGACAAACCGCGTACACAGCACTGGCGAGGACTTCGTCCTCGGACGCGGCCTCGCGGGGCTCGACCGCTGCTACATGGGATCGTATTTCAGCAACGAATTACTCAATCCCCACCTGATTACGCCCATTGTTCTTCGCCAGGTACAACCCCTTGTCCGCCGCCGAGATCAATTGCCGGCAATCACTGCCCGGCTGCGGGATCATGGTCGACAGGCCGATGCTGATGGTCAGGCTTGAGCCTTCGCGGGGGAAAATGTGCGGAATCTTCAGCGCTTCCACGGTCAGGCGCAGTTTTTCCGCCACCAGTCGTGCGCCGCCCGGCGTGGTATTGGGCAGCACCAGGACAAACTCTTCACCGCCGTAACGGGCGGGCAGGTCCGACGGTCGGGCACTGGCGTCGCGAATTGCGGTGGCGACTTTACGCAGGGCTTCGTCGCCTTCGAGGTGGCCAAAGCTGTCGTTGTAGGACTTGAAGTAGTCGACATCAATCATCAACAGCGACAATTGGCTCTGATCACGCAGCGAACGGCGCCATTCCAGCTCCAGGTATTCGTCGAAGTGCCGGCGGTTCGACAGCCCGGTCAGGCCGTCAGAGTTCATCAACCGCTGCAGCACAAGATTGGTGTCGAGCAACTGCTGCTGGCTGACCCGCAGCGCGCGGTAGGCCGCATCGCGCTGCAACAATGTCATGTAGGAGCGCGAGTGATAGCGAATGCGCGCCACCAGTTCGATGTTATCCGGCAGTTTGACCAGATAATCATTGGCCCCGGCCGCAAACGCCGCGCTCTTGATCAGCGGGTCTTCCTTGGTCGACAGGACAATGATCGGTATGTTCTTGGTCGCCGGATGGTTTCGGTATTCACGCACCAGGCTGAGGCCGTCAAGGCCGGGCATCACAAGATCCTGAAGGATCACGGTCGGCTTGATGCGAATCGCCTGCGCAATGGCCTGGTGCGGGTCGGCGCAGAAGTGGAAGTCGATATTCTCTTCGTTCGACAACCCGCGGCGCACCGCCTCGCCGATCATCGCTTGATCGTCCACCAACAGCACCATGGCGGCGTTTTCGTCGGTCTTGAAGTCGTCGAGTTGTAAGTCAGTCATGTGCGGTCACCTGAATACTGCCTGGGCCAGGATTGCTGCGAAAAGTCTTCATTTTGGGAAAATCTCCAGCAATCGTGACGCGATCTTGTCCAGTGGGCGAACTTCCACGGCGGCATCGATGGCCGCTGCCGCTTTCGGCATTCCGTAAACCGCACTGCTTTGTTGGTCCTGAGCGATGGTCAGGTAGCCCTGTTGGCGCATGAGTTTAAGCCCCTGCGCGCCGTCACGCCCCATGCCAGTGAGCAAAACACCCACGGCATCGCCGTTCCAGTAACTGGCCACGCTCTCGAAAAACACATCGATCGAGGGCCGATAGATCTCGTTGACCGGTTCGGCGGTGTAGGCCAGCGTGCCGTTTTTCAACAAGCGAATATGGTGGTTGGTGCCCGCCAGCAACACTGTGCCCGCCTGCGGGGGTTCGCCTTCCTGGGCCAGGCGCACCCTCAGGCCGCTGGCGCTGCCGAGCCATTCGGCCATGCCGGCGGCGAAAACCTGATCAACATGCTGCACCAGCACGATGGCAGCCGAAAAATCCTGTGGCAGGCCCTTGAGCAAGACTTCCAGCGCCGCCGGCCCGCCCGCGGACGAACCGATCGCAATCAGACGCTGGCGCGAGGCCGAACTGCGCAGCGGGCTGGGAGCCGATCGCTCCCGATTGCCCTTGTCACCAATCAGCCAGCCAATGTTCATGATCTTGCGTAACAACGGCGCCGCCGCCTCTTGGGCATTGCCGGCACCGAGGGCCGGGGTGTCGACCACGTCCAGCGCGCCGTGGCCCATGGCCTCGAACACCCGGTGCACGTTCTGCTGCCGGTCGACCGTGACGATGACAATGGCGCACGGTGTCTCGGCCATGATCCGCCGGGTTGCCTCCACGCCGTCCATCACCGGCATGATCAGGTCCATCAGGATCAGGTCCGGGGTATTTTCGGCACAACGTTGCACCGCGTCGGCGCCATTACCGGCGACCCAAACCACTTCATGCGCCGGTTCGAATGCCAGAGCGCGGCGCAGGGCCTCCACTGCCATGGGCATGTCGTTGACGATCGCTATTTTCATGCCCGCGCTCCTCCGATGAGCTCAACCACTGCATCAAGCAGGGCGTCGTCATGAAAACTGGCTTTGGCTAGATAATAGTCGGCTCCGGCGTCCAGTCCACGACGACGGTCTTCTTCGCGATCTTTATAGGACACCACCATAACCGGCAGCGATTGCAGGCGATTGTCCTGGCGCAACAAAGACACCAGTTCGATGCCGTCCATGCGCGGCATATCAATGTCGGTAATCAGCAGATCGAAATCCTCCGAGCGCAGGGCGTTCCAGCCATCCATACCGTCGACCGCCACGGCCACGTCGTAGCCACGATTGAGCAGCAACTTGCGCTGCAACTCGCGAACGGTCAGCGAATCGTCGACCACCAGAATCCGTTTGCGAGCCGCCTCCACGGCCTGGCTGCCCTGACGGGCAATCCGCTCCAGACGCCCGGTGTTGAGCAGCTTGTCCACCGAGCGCAGCATGTCTTCGACGTCGACGATCAGCACCACCGACCCATCGTCGAGCAAGGCCCCGGCGGAAATGTCCTGCACCTTGCCCAGACGTTCGTCCAGCGGCAATACCACCAGCGTCCGCTCGCCAACAAACCGTTCGACCGCGACACCGTAAATTGCCTCGCGCTCGCGGATTACCACGACTTTCAGGGTTTGCTGGCTGCTCGCGCTCGCCGGGCGCTGCAACAGCTGACTGGCGGCGACCAGCCCGACATGCCGGCCTTCGTGCCAGAAGTGCTGACGCCCTTCGACCTGAACGATGTCCGCCGGCTCCAGATCGCACATGCGTTCGATATGCGCCAGCGGAAACGCATACGCCTCGTCACCGACTTCCACCACCAGACTGCGCACCACCGACAGCGTCAGCGGCACTTCGAGGTGAAAACGGCTGCCCTCGCCCGCCGTCTGCTCCAGCACCACCGCGCCGCGCAACTGCCTGACCATGTGCTGAACCGCATCGAGGCCGACGCCGCGCCCGGACACTTCAGTCACTTTGTCGCGCAGGCTGAAACCCGGCAGGAACAGGAACGTCAGCAGCTCTTCTTCGCTCAACTGGGCAGCGGTTTCAGCCGGGGATAACTGCCGCGCGATGATGCTGCGGCGGACTTTTTCCAGATCGACGCCGTGACCGTCATCGCTCAACTCCAGCACCAGCAGACCCGCTTGATGGGAGGCGCGCAGACGAATCAGGCCTTCTTCAGGTTTGCCGGCCAGCAAGCGTAGCTCGGGGGACTCGATGCCGTGATCCACCGCGTTGCGCAGCAAGTGCGTCAACGGCGCTTCGAGCTTTTCCAGGACGTCGCGATCAACCTGGGTTTTCTCGCCCTCGATCTCCAGCCGCACCTGTTTACCGAGGCTGCGACCGAGGTCGCGGACCATGCGCACTTGCCCGCCCAACACATCGGCAAACGGCCGCATGCGACAAGCCAGCGCGGTGTCGTACAACACCTGCGCCCGTTGACTGGCCTGCCAGGCAAACTCATCCAGTTCGGCGTTTTTTTCCACCAGCAATTGCTGGGACTCGGCCAGCAGCCGCCGGGCATCGCCCAAGGCTTCCTGGGCTTCGAGGCTCAAGGCATGTTCCTTGAGGTGGACGTTGAGGTTTTCCAGCGCCCGCAGGCCATTGTTCTGCATACGCTTGAGGCGCTGCATCGTGGCCAGGTGCGGCTTGAGTCGCTGGGTTTCCACCAGGGATTTGCTCGACAGATCGAGCAGGCTGTTCAAGCGTTCGGCCGTGACGCGCAGCACGCGTTCGCCATTATCGGTGGTGCGCCGGGTCCTTTTCGCTGGCTCTGCGGGTGGCGGTTCGGCGACCGGAATCAGCTCTTCGACCTTTGGTGCGAGCGCTTCGGGCACGGACTCGGTGATGAACGGCGCAATCGGCGTGCTGATCGGCATGGCCAACGCGAGCGGATCCAGCAACCGCGCCATCAGTGCCACATAGGCCTCGATATCCGCCGCCCCGGGATTGTTATTCGGCGTCGCGATACGCATCAGCAAATCGGTGCCTTGCAGCAAGGCGTCAATGTGCTCGGGCCGCAGGTACAGGCGCCCTTCCTGCGCGCTGACCAGGCAATCTTCCATCACATGCGCGACGCTCACGCCGGCATCGACCCCGACAATCCGCGCCGCGCCTTTGAGCGAGTGGGCCGCGCGCATGCACGATTCAAGGTGATCGGCCTGGGTCGGATCGCGCTCAAGCGCCAGAAGGCCTGCGCTCAGCACCTGGGTCTGCGCTTCGGCTTCGAGGCTGAACAGCTCCAGCAGCGAAGCGTCGCGCATTTGCTCGGGGGTCATGTGAGGCTCCGGGTCACGGCGGACAACAGCTGTTCTTCATCCAGCCAACGCAGGCTGCGACCTTTGAATTGCAACACGCCCCGGGTGTATTTGGCACTGGCCTGGGTGCCGGACTGCGACGCAGCATCGAGGATGCGCTCGTCAATGGCATGTATGCCGTGCACTTCGTCCACCGGCACCACCACCGGCCCGCCGTGCGCAGCAATGATCAGCATCCTCGGCATCACTCGCGCACCAGACGCCACGCTGCTGGTGCCATCGAGACCGAGCAGTTCCACCAGCGACAGGCACGCCACCAAAGCACCGCGCACGTTCGCCACGCCGAGCAGGGCCCGGGAGCGCTGGTGCGGCAAGGAGTGAATCGCTTGCAGCGGCGCTACTTCGACCAGACTGCGGGTGGCCAGGCCCAGCCATTCTTCGCCCAGACGAAACATCAGCAGCGAGCGGGTTTTCACGTCGATTTCGGCCGCCACCGAGACCTGCTCGCGATCGTCCTGTTGCAAGGCGTAGCGGTCGAGCAAGCGCGTGGCCGCGGCGGAATACACCGCGCAGTTGCGACAATGAATGTGTTCGATCAGCAGCGGGCAGGATTTGTCGCCGTGGATACCGATGCGGTTCCAGCAGTCGTCGATGGCCTGGGCATCTTCATGGGTGACGCTCAAGGTGTCGGAGCCGTTCATCGTTTACGCTCACTGTCGGCGGCACGCTCGCTGCGGGCGGCGCGGTCCTGCAATCTTTTGGCACCCGCCGTGTCGCCCTGGGATTGCAGCAAGGCTGCCAGGTGCATCAACGCGTCGGGGTGTTGCGGTTCAAGGTACAACGCCTTGCGATAAAAACCCTGGGCTTCGAGAACTCTGCCGGCGACATCGCTGAGCAGCCCCAGCCAATAAAACACCTGGGCCACCGGTTCGTGACTGCGCAAATAACTTTCGCAGGCAGCGCGGGCATCGGCGCTTTTGCCTTCGTTGGCCAACGCGGCGATGTTCGCCAACAAGGTGGCAGCGTCCGAGGCTTTTGGGGAGACGGTCGGTGGCGGAATGGTTGCGAACGGACGATTGCGCACGGGCGGCGGTGTCACGCTGCGCACCGGTTGGCGCACCGGCAGGGGTGTCGGTACGAAGGCAGGCAGAGGTTCGGGTGCAGGCGCGCTTTGACGGCTGAACGCAAAAGACTGCGGGATGCCAATCGAGCGCATGCCGAAACGACCGAGCAAACTGCCTTCGGCCGGGCCGATAAACAGCACGCCGTCGACATGCGTCAGGCGTTTGAGCACTTCAAAGACTTGCTGCTGGGTGAGCAGATCGAAATAGATCAGCAGGTTGCGGCAGAACACAAAATCATAAGGCGACTCGCTGGCCAGCAGCGCCGGATCCAGCAAGTTGCCGACCTGCAAACGCACCTGTTCAAGCACTCGTTCGTTGAGGCGGTAGCCGTCGTCTTCGGCACTGAAATGGCGCTCGCGAAACTCGATGTCCTGGCCACGGAATGAATTCTTGCCATACAACGCACGTTTGGCTTTTTCCACCGACAGCGGGCTGACGTCCATGCCTTCAACCTTGAACTGATGCGGCTTGAGCCCGGCATCGAGCAAGGCCATGGCGATGGAGTACGGCTCCTCGCCAGTGGAACAGGGCAGGCTGAGAATCCGCAGCGCGCGCAGGTTATTGATCTCGGCCAAGCGTTTGGCGGCCAGTTTCGCCAACGTCGCGAAAGATTCCGGGTAGCGGAAAAACCAGGTCTCTGGAACGATCACCGCTTCGATCAACGCCTGCTGTTCGTCCCGCGAACCTTGCAGCGTGTGCCAATACTCATCCGCCGTCAGCGCTCTGGAAGCGGTGCTGCGCTGGCGCACCGCGCGCTCGATGATCGCCGGCCCCACTGACGTCACGTCGAGGCCGATGCGTTCCTTGAGGAAATCGAAAAAGCGCTGATCGCTGCTCATGACCGTTCCTCAAGCAACGCCAGGTCCAGCGGTGACGAAGGAAACAGCAGCGTGCGCACCTGATCATCGAGCAGATCGGCCACCCGAACCCATTGCAGCAAACCCTGGGCATCTTCACGAACCGGCCCCAGGTATGGCGCCTGGCGATTGTCCAGGCCATAGGGTTTAAAGTCCGCCGGGTTGCAGCGCAAGGTGTCGGTGGCTTGCTCCAGAATCAGCCCGAGCAACTTTGCAGTCGTTTCCTCATCCGGCCAATAGTGCACAAGTACTAGCCGCGTGCTGGTGCGGGCTTGCGCCGGTTGACCAAAGGTCAGCGCGCTGAGGTCGATCACCGGCACCACTGCACCGCGATAAGCGAACACCCCGGCGACCCAGTCCGGGGCCTTGGCAATCGGCTTCAACGGCAGGCGCGGCAGCACTTCGGCCACTTCGCGCGCCTGCAAGGCATAACGCTCGTTGCCGATGCGAAACAGCAGAAACAACGCGTGTTTTGCCGGCATCACCGCGCCACGCTTGACCACAAGTTCGCTCATCAGACTTTGAATCGCGAGACGCCGCCCCGCAGCCCTACGGCCACCTGGCTCAGCTCGTCAATGGCGAAACTGGCCTGGCGCAAGGACTCGACGGTCTGGCTGCTGGCGTCGCCCAACTGTACCAGCGCGTGGTTGATCTGTTCGGCGCCGGTGGCCTGCGCCTGCATGCCTTCGTTGACCATCAACACCCGGGGCGCCAGCGCCTGAACCTGGTGGATGATCTGCGACAGTTGCTCGCCGACCTGCTGCACTTCGGACATGCCGCGGCGCACTTCTTCGGAAAATTTGTCCATGCCCATCACCCCGGCCGACACCGCCGACTGGATCTCGCGCACCATCTGCTCGATGTCGTACGTGGCCACGGCGGTCTGGTCTGCCAGACGCCGCACTTCGGTGGCGACCACGGCAAACCCGCGACCGTACTCACCAGCCTTTTCGGCTTCGATGGCGGCGTTCAACGACAAGAGATTGGTCTGGTCGGCGACTTTGACGATGGTCACGACCACCTGGTTAATGTTGCCGGCCTTCTCGTTGAGGATCGCCAGTTTGGCGTTGACCAGATCGGCCGCGCCCATCACCGAGTGCATGGTCTCTTCCATCCGCGCCAGGCCTTGCTGCCCGGAACCGGCCGCTACCGAGGCCTGATCGGCGGCGGTGGAAACTTCAGTCATGGTGCGAACCAGATCACGGGAGGTGGCCGCAATTTCACGGGACGTCGCGCCGATTTCGGTGGTGGTGGCGGCGGTTTCGGTGGCGGTGGCTTGCTGTTGCTTGGAGGTGGCAGCGATCTCGGTCACTGACGTGGTGACCTGCACGGAGGAGCGCTGGGCCTGTGACACGAGCGAGGTGAGCTCGGCCATCATGTCGTTGAAGCCGGTTTCCACCGCATTGAATTCGTCTTTGCGCTCCAGGTTCAAACGGCCGCTGAGGTCGCCGGTGCGCATGATTTCGAGGATCTGCACAATCCGGTTCATCGGCGCCATGATTGCGCGCATCAACAGCAAACCGCAGATGCCGGCGGCCAACACCGCGACCAGCAGGGAAATGCCCATGATGATTTTAGCGGTGACCACGGCGTCATCGATGTTCGCGATGTCCTGGTCGGCCACGGCTTTGTTTTCGCGGAGGATGTCATTGAGCTTCATTCGACCTGCGGTCCAGGCCGGAGTCAGTTGTTCGTTGAACAACTTGATGGCGTCAGCCTCTTGATTGCGCTTGTGCAAGTCGAGCACCGCGGCCAGGAGCTTGCCGTACTCCGCATGGAGTTTTTCGAATGTCGCGAATTCGACCTTGTCTTCCTCCGTAGTCACGGTGGCGCGATAGTTACTCATCGCTTCCTGCACACGCGCTTCGTAGCTTTTGAAGTCTGCGGCGTCTTCGGCACTGATGCCCTGCCCTTCCTTCAGGCCCAGCATTTCCTGAATATGGAGAAAACTGTCGACCCAGGCACCGCGAATCGTCGAGCTGTAATAGACCCCGGGCAACGCGTCCTCACGAACGCTGGCTTCGCTGATTTCGATCTTCAGCAGCCGGGAATACGAGACGACGACCATCAGCAACATGATGGCGATAATCACCGCAAAGCTCGCCAAGATGCGTTGGCGCAACGTCCAGTTCTTCACAGTCAGTCCTCGGGGCGGTTCAAATGCTGCGGAGTATAGCTGAGGGTGTTTCATTTATAAGACGGGTGTCATGCCACTGTTGCATGTGGCGACAACCCGTTCTGTGGCTTATTTGTCGGCCGAGAGGTCTATTGCGTGCGCCACCCATTCCAGAAAGAACGGCTGCACCAAAGCTGCCAAAAAACAAAATGGACGGTGGATTGTTCCACAGGATTTGTTGGGGTTGAAGACGCCTTCGCGAGCTGGCTCGCTCCCACTTGGACCGCGTTTGTTTCGACAAGCCAGTCAACCGTGGCAACGAGCCTGCACGCGAAAACGAAGGTGCGGTTTATAGACCGCGCTTGTGATGTGGGGAGGTCCACTTTTAAAACCTGCCCCCCCACAATGGATGTGTTTCCTCGTTAATCACGTTTTACCGTAATGTTATCAATGTAAAATTGGCCATTCGTCCTGATTTTTATCTCGCTGATACCTTCGAGAGGGCCCGATACGATCTTCATTTCTTGAAAAGCATAGGGTAATCCAACAAAATGCCTCGCATCGAGTTCATTACCGTACTCGTCAGAAATCCAAAAATCCAAATAAGGGATCCGCGATGTGTTATTACCGCCGCACACCCAAAAACTTATTGAACTTGCGACACCCTCAATCAACTTCAGAGAATAAGTCATCGTACAATCGGTGAGAGCGTCATAGTTATATAACACCCGCCCTCTTATCTGCTCACTATCCCCATCGATATCGCTGATCTCTAACGATTGCATCGGATCGGTTTTGTCGATCAACTTCACATCAAAGATACTGGTCGATATCACCTCACCGATCTCTGTAATTTTTTTCAGCTCTACGGACTCAAAATCTTCTGTTTCCTCAGATAGAGCGGATCCGAGACTGAAAACCGAGACGGAGTTTGCAGCCAGATTTGCCGTACACAAAAAAGCACCGGTGGGATCAGCTGCGATATCCACAGGGCTCGGTGCAACAGGCAAACGCCCAACCTCTTTGAATGTATTGAGATCGAGCACGATGACATAATCCCCAGAAACAACGTAAGCGCACCGATTATCAGGGCTTATCGCGACAGCCCAAGGTGAGCTCTCAACAGGCGTTGTCGAAACCACTCGCTCCTTTTCCAGATCGACAAATGAAATAGTATTATCTTCAAAATTACATGTGCAGAGGAGACTACCATCGGTGTTTATGGCAACGTCTAATGGATTTTTTCCGACTTCAATACTATTGATTACTTCCCCAGTAGTTGTATCCAACACATTGACCACACCATTGTTACTTGAAAAATAAGCTTTGGTTTTGGTGGGACTGATCGCAATCGCTTGTGGTGATTTGGCATCCCATATCGAGTGCAGCACTTCCTTTGTTTCAAAATCCAAAATCACTAACTGGGGCGCGCTCAGCTTACAAAAATAGAGGCGTTTCCCGTCAAGACTAAACTCCACTGAAAAGTCGGAGCCAATTTCATCGATAGCAGATACGACTTCCAAAGTGTCGATACTTATAATAAATGAGCCATTCTGCCAACACACAACAATATATTTGTTATCTGGGCTCACGGCAATGGCGCGCACCGCCACGCCAACTTCTATAATCTTGACGACCTTCAATGTCGCAAGTTCTATTATCGTGACTGTGCCACCAGGAACATCGTGAGTAACAATGGCAAGTTTTCCATCTCGACTACAAGCAATGCCGATTGGCCTCTCGCTGACCGGAATATCGAATCTATTATTTGTTAGTGCCGAGGTGCTGTTGACTGGGTTTGTGGTCATGGTAATGGCTCCTGCCAATGGGTTTGACAGGACTATTGAGAACCCGAAACCAGCTCCCCGGCTACTGTCAGATCTGACAGTAGCCGTCTAATTCCGATGAGTGGTGATATCTGATTTTCAACATGAACCAGGCGCCTGGATCGGCCTACATGGCAGCCTGACGCACCTGCTTCTCCAACTCCGCCTTCAACCCCGGCTCAAGCTTCAACTGGCGCGCCAGCTCATCCAGGTAGGACTTCTCCATGAAGCTCTCCTCATCCACCAGCATCACACTGGCGATGTACATCTCGGCAGCCATTTCCGGCGTGCTGGCCGCGCGGGCGACTTCCGTCGGGTCGAGCGGCTTGCTGAGTTCGGCATGCAGCCACTGCTGCAATTCCTGATCGTTGTCGAGTTTGGTGAATTCACCTTCGATCAATGCACGCTCGCGCTCATCAACGTGGCCATCGGCTTTGGCCGCGGCGACCAACGCTTTGAGAATCGCCTGGCTGTGCAGTTCTACTTGCGCAGGTGGCAAACGATCGAGTGTCTGCGGCTCAGTCTTCGGCGCAGTGCCCTGCTGGGCCTGCCAGTTGCCATAAGCCTTGTAGGCAATCACGCCGAGCGCCGCGAGGCCGCCGTAGATGGCGACTTTGCCGCCGACATTGCGGGCCTTTTTGCTGCCGAGCAACAAACCCATGGCGCCGGCCGCCAGTGCGCCACCGCCCGCGCCGGAGAGCAACCCGCCGAGGCCGCCCGAACCACCGCTGCCGCCGAGCAATCCGCCCAGGCCACCGCTGGACGACTTGTTTTGATTGCCGCCGGCCTTGTTCTGCATCAGGTCCTGACCGGACTTGAGTAGTTGATCGAGCAATCCACGCGTATTCATTTTGCCGCCTCCACGAAAGGGGTTAACCGGACACTTAGGGCCACCAGCCTAGAACGAAAGTGCCCGGCGACCGGGGACGAGAGTGCTTCTGGATGTTGCCTGGAAAAACCGGCCCATCGATTAAAGCGATATACACTCATGCGAATCTATAAAAACCGCCCACCGGGTAATACCCATGATGACCTTGCGTCAGATCCGTCACTTCATCGCCGTAGCCGAGACCGGCTCGATCTCCGCCGCCGCGCAAACCGCGTTCATTTCCCAATCGACATTGACCCTGGCGATCCAGCAACTGGAGGAGGAGATTGGTGTCGGCCTGTTCAACCGACACGCCAAGGGCATGAGCCTGACCCACCAGGGCCATCAATTCCTGCGTCAGGCGCACCTGATTCTGGCCACCGTGGACAACGCCAAACGCAGCCTGCAACAGAGCACCGATCAGGTCGCCGGGCAGTTGATCATTGGCGTAACCAGTCTGGTGGCCGGTTACTACCTTGCGGATCTGCTCACCCGTTTCCAGCGCGCCTACCCCAATGTCGAAATCCGCGTGATGGAGGACGAGCGGCCTTACATTGAGCATTTGCTGGTCAGCGGCGAGATTGACGTCGGCGTATTGATCCTTTCCAACCTCGAAGACCGTCATGCCCTGCAGACCGAAGTGCTGACTCACTCGCCCCATCGGCTGTGGCTGCCGGCCCAGCATCCGCTGTTGGAACACGACAGCATCAACCTCGCCGACGTGGCCCGGGAGCCGTTGATTCAGCTGAACGTCGATGAAATGGACCGCAACGCCCACCGCATGTGGTGCGGGGCCGGCCTGCAACCGCGCATCACACTCAAAACTGCGTCGACGGAAGCCGTTCGAAGCCTGGTGGCGGCTGGACTGGGCGTATCGATCCAGCCGGACATGACTTACCGCCCCTGGTCTCTGGAGGGCGACATCATCGAAGCTCGGCCGATTGCCGACCTGAGCCAGACCCTTGATGTGGGCCTGGCCTGGCGCCGTGGCACCGCTCGCCCGGCGTTGGTGGACCCGTTTTTGACCGTAGCCCGTGAGCAACCCCACGGCGGGCGCAAGCCATCTATTTAATCGAACGCCACCTTCAGTATTTAGAATTTGTCGACCTCGGGCCTGCGCACTAGTCTTGCTACATCTATAAGACGGCCAGGCCCAGTCACCGGGAGCACCATGGCCACACAAGAAAAGAGAACCCGAAAAATGGCTGGCGCGCAGACCCCGTTGTTCACCGCGTTGTTGATCGATGGCGAATTGGTCGCGGGCCAGGGTTTTGTCGAACCGATCCTCAACCCGGCCACCGGGGAAGTGCTGACCCACATCGCGGAAGCCAGCACCGAGCAAGTCGAAGCCGCCATCCTCGCCGCCCACCGCGCCTTCGCCGGCTGGTCGCGGACCACGCCGCAGCAACGCTCGAACCTGCTGCTGGACATCGCCAACGCCATCGAAAAACAAGCCGACCTCCTCGCCCGCCTCGAATCCCTGAACTGCGGCAAGCCGCTGCACCTGGCCCGTCAGGACGACTTGAGCGCGACGGTTGATGTGTTCCGCTTCTTCGCCGGTGCCGTGCGCTGCCAGACCGGCCAGCTCAGCGGCGAATACCTGCCGGGCTATACCAGCATGGTCCGTCGCGATCCGATTGGCGTGGTCGCGTCGATTGCGCCGTGGAACTACCCGATCATGATGGCCGCGTGGAAAATCGCCCCGGCCCTCGCCGCCGGCAATACGCTGGTGTTCAAACCGTCCGAACACACGCCGCTGTCGATCCTGGCCCTGGCGCCTGCGCTGGCCGAGATCCTGCCGCGCGGCGTGATCAACATTGTCTGCGGCGGCGGTGAAGGTGTCGGCAGCCACTTGGTCAGCCATCCCAAAGTGCGCATGGTGTCGCTGACCGGCGATATCGTCACCGGGCAAAAAATCCTCCAGGCCGCTGCAAAAACCCTGAAACGCACGCACCTTGAGCTAGGCGGCAAAGCGCCGGTGATCGTCTGCAACGATGCGGACATTCAGGCGGTGGTCGAAGGCGTGCGCACTTACGGTTATTACAACGCTGGCCAGGATTGCACCGCGGCTTGCCGGATTTATGCGCAAGCCGGGATTCACGACCGCTTGGTGGCTGAACTCGGCGCGGCGGTCAGCAGCCTGCGCTTTGCCGGCAAACGCGACGCCGACAACGAAATCGGCCCGCTGATCAGTACTCGCCAACGCGACCGCGTGGCCAGTTTCGTCGAGCGCGCCCTCGGCCAGCCACACATCGAACGAGTGACCGGCGCGGCGGTGCATTCCGGCGCCGGCTTCTATTACCAGCCAACCCTGCTGGCCGGTTGCAAACAGAACGATGAAATCGTCCAGCGCGAAGTGTTCGGGCCGGTGGTCACCGTGACCCGCTTCGATGAACTCGAACAAGCGGTGGACTGGGCCAACGACTCGGAATACGGCCTCGCCTCGTCGGTCTGGACCCAGAACCTCGACAAGGCCATGCAGGTCGCGGCGCGGTTGCAGTACGGCTGCACCTGGATCAACAGCCATTTCATGCTGGTCAGCGAAATGCCCCACGGCGGCCTGAAACGTTCGGGCTATGGCAAAGACTTATCCAGCGATTCGCTTCAGGACTACAGCGTGGTGCGGCACATCATGGCGCGCCACGGCCAGCATCTCTGACTACGCTAATAACAAGCCGCTAACGGCATGCTTCACCACGTTCACAACTGCCCCGACCATAATTAAAGAAGAGGGAATTCCCATGTTCGTGCACAAGACCGCACTGCTCAGTGCAATCACCACGGCACTATTGGCCAGCGCCAGCCTCCAGGCCGCCGAACCGCTGAAAGCCGTCGGTGCCGGCGAAGGTCAGCTGGATATCGTGGCGTGGCCCGGCTACATCGAACGTGGCGAAAGCGACAAGGCGTACGACTGGGTGACCGGTTTCGAGAAGGAAACCGGCTGCAAGGTCAATGTGAAGACCGCGGCGACTTCCGATGAAATGGTCAGCCTGATGGCCAAGGGCGGTTACGACCTGGTGACGGCGTCGGGCGATGCCTCGTTGCGGTTGATCGCCGGCAAGCGTGTACAGCCGATCAACACTGCGTTGATTTCGAACTGGAAAAGCCTCGACCCGCGCCTGAAAGATGCGCCGTGGTACGTGGTCAACAAGCAGACCTTTGGCACCCCGTACCAGTGGGGCCCGAACGTGCTGATGTACAACACCAATGTATTCAAAACCGCGCCAACCAGTTGGGGCGTGGTGTTCGATGCGCAGAACCTGCCCGACGGCAAGCCCAACAAGGGTCGCGTGCAGGCCTATGACGGCCCGATCTATATCGCCGACGCGGCGCTGTACCTGAAAACCACCAAGCCGGAACTGGGCATCAAGGACCCGTATCAACTCACCGAAGCTCAGTACAAGGCTGTACTCGATCTGTTGCGCGCCCAGCAGCCATTGATTCACCGCTACTGGCACGACACCACGGTGCAGATGAGTGACTTCAAAAATGAAGGCGTGGTCGCGTCCAGCGCCTGGCCGTATCAGGTCAACGGCCTGATGAACGAGAAGCAGCCGATCGCCTCGACCATCCCGAAAGAAGGCGCCACCGGTTGGGCCGACACCACCATGCTGCACACCGAGGCCAAGCACCCGAACTGCGCTTACAAGTGGATGGACTGGTCGCTGCAACCGAAAGTCCAGGGTGATGTGGCGGCGTGGTTCGGTTCGTTGCCTGCGGTGCCGGCGGCTTGTACCGGCAGTGAATTGCTGGGTGCCGAAGGTTGCAAAACCAACGGCTTCGACCAGTTCGAGAAAATCGCCTTCTGGAAAACCCCGCAGGCAGAAGGCGGCAAGTTCGTGCCTTACAGCCGCTGGACCCAGGATTACATCGCGATTATGGGCGGTCGTTAAGTCCCCTGTGTAGCAGCTGCCGAGGAACGAGGCTGCGTTGGGCTGCGCAGCGGCCCCCGAGGGCGGTCCTGCGGACACGCAACGCAGCCTCGTACCTCGGCAGCTGCTACAGATCGCTTCCACAAGATCGCCGCGAACCCTGCGGGAGCGAGCTTGCTCCGGGCGGCGATCCGACGATGCGTTTAAAGATTCAGATTTCTGGAGTTCCGCACCATGACGCTTGCAGTCCAGTTCACCAACGTTTCCCGTCAGTTCGGCGAAGTGAAGGCCGTTGACCGGGTTTCCATCGATATCCAGGACGGCGAGTTCTTTTCCATGCTGGGCCCTTCCGGCTCGGGCAAAACCACGTGTTTGCGCCTGATCGCCGGTTTTGAACAACCGAGCGCAGGCTCCATCCGTATTCATGGCGAAGAAGCCGCCGGGCTGCCGCCGTATGAGCGTGACGTCAACACGGTGTTTCAGGATTACGCGCTGTTCCCGCACATGAACGTCCGCGACAACGTCGCCTACGGTTTGAAGGTCAAAGGCGTCGGTAAAGCCGAACGGCAGAAACGTGCTGAAGAAGCCCTCGATATGGTCGCCCTCGGCGGTTACGGCGAGCGCAAGCCGGTGCAACTTTCCGGCGGTCAGCGCCAGCGTGTGGCCCTGGCCCGCGCCCTGGTCAATCGCCCTCGCGTACTGCTGCTCGATGAGCCGTTGGGCGCACTCGATTTGAAGCTGCGCGAACAAATGCAGAGCGAGTTGAAGAAGCTGCAACGCCAGCTTGGCATCACCTTCATCTTCGTCACCCACGACCAGACTGAAGCGCTGTCGATGTCTGATCGCGTGGCCGTCTTCAACAAGGGTCGCATCGAGCAGGTCGACACACCGCGCAACCTGTATATGAAACCGGCCACCACATTCGTCGCGGAATTCGTCGGCACGTCCAACGTGATTCGCGGTGATCTGGCGAAGCAATTGAGCGGTAATCCACAGCCGTTTTCGATTCGCCCGGAACACGTGCGTTTCGCCGAAGGCCCGCTGGCCAGTCACGAGATTGAAGTCAGCGGCTTGCTCCACGACATTCAGTACCAGGGCAGCGCCACGCGCTATGAACTGAAACTGGAAAACGGCCAGACCCTCAATATCAGCCAGGCCAATGTGCAGTGGCTGGACGTCAGCGCCCAGCACCAGACCGGGCAACGCATCAGCGCACGCTGGGCGCGCGAGGCGATGATCCCGCTGCACGACACCGTTGTCGGCGGGGTGTGAGATGACCACCGTGGCTATCCCTCAAACCCCGGCCGGCAGTTCGCCGCTGCGCAGGTTTTCCAACCTGTTGTACCGCCGACCGAATTTTTACCTGTCGCTGCTGCTGGTGCCGCCGCTGCTGTGGTTCGGCGCGATTTACCTCGGTTCGCTGCTGGTCCTGCTGTGGCAAGGCTTCTACACCTTCGATGACTTCACCATGACGGTCACCCCCGACCTGACCCTGGCGAACTTTGCCGCGCTGTTCCAGCCGTCGAACTTTGACATCATCCTGCGCACGCTGAGCATGGCCGTTGCCGTGTCGATCGCCAGCGCCATCGTCGCGTTTCCGATTGCCTACTACATGGCGCGTTACACCACCGGCAAGACCAAGGCGTTTTTCTACATCGCGGTGATGCTGCCGATGTGGGCCAGTTACATCGTCAAGGCCTACGCCTGGACCTTGCTGCTGGCCAAGGGCGGCGTGGCGCAGTGGTTCGTTCAACACTTGGGACTGGAGCCGGTTTTGCAGTTTGTACTGGGCATTCCGGGGGTAGGCGGCAGCACGTTGTCGACCTCGCATCTGGGCCGTTTCCTGGTGTTCGTCTACATCTGGCTGCCGTTCATGATTCTGCCGATCCAGGCTTCACTGGAACGCCTGCCACCGTCTCTGCTGCAAGCTTCAGCCGACCTTGGTGCCACGCCGCGCCAGACCTTTATGCAGGTGACTCTGCCGCTGTCGATTCCAGGCATTGCGGCCGGTTCGATCTTCACCTTTTCGCTGACCCTGGGCGACTTCATCGTGCCGCAACTGGTGGGCCCGCCGGGCTACTTCGTCGGCAGCATGGTCTACGCCCAGCAAGGCGCGATCGGCAACATGCCGATGGCGGCGGCCTTCACCCTGGTGCCGATTGTGTTGATTGCCATCTACCTGACTATCGTCAAACGACTGGGGGCCTTCGATGCACTCTGAGAAAGCCTCAATCGGTTTGCGCATCGCAGCCTGGGGCGGGTTGGTGTTTCTGCACTTCCCGATCCTGATCATCTTTCTGTACGCCTTCAACACCGAAGAAGCGGCGTTCAGTTTTCCACCCAAGGGCTTCACCCTGAAGTGGTTCAGCGTGGCGTTTTCGCGGCCCGACGTGCTGGAAGCGATCAAGCTGTCAGCTGAAATTGCCGCCATCGCAACGTTGATCGCGATGATCCTCGGCACCCTCGCATCGGCCGCGTTGTACCGGCGGGACTTCTTCGGCAAGCAAGGCATCTCGCTGATGCTGATCCTGCCGATTGCGCTGCCCGGGATCATCACCGGGATCGCGCTGCTGGCGACGTTCAAGACATTGGGGATAGAGCCGGGGATGTTCACCATCATCGTTGGCCACGCGACCTTCTGTGTGGTGATCGTCTACAACAACGTCATCGCCCGTTTGCGCCGTACCTCACACAGTTTGATCGAAGCCTCGATGGACCTCGGTGCCGATGGCTGGCAAACCTTCCGCTACATCGTCCTGCCCAACCTCGGCTCGGCGCTGCTGGCCGGCGGCATGCTCGCCTTTGCGCTGTCGTTCGACGAAATCATCGTCACCACCTTCACCGCCGGCCATGAACGCACCCTGCCGCTGTGGCTGCTCAACCAGCTCAGCCGCCCACGGGACGTACCGGTGACCAACGTCGTTGCGATGCTGGTGATGATGGTGACCATGCTGCCGATTCTCGGCGCTTATTACCTGACCCGGGGCGGTGAAAGCGTGGCGGGCAGTGGCGGGAAATAACTGAATAACTGGAGGAACCGGATCCATTGTGGGAGCGAGCCTGCTCGCGATGACTGACTGTTATTCAACAGTGATGTCGACTGTAAGACCGCTATCGCGAGCAGGCTCACTCCCACATTTAGATCCGGTTTCGCCAGAACAATAAAAGCGTCAATGAGGACAAGACAATGCAAACCAAACTCTTGATCAACGGCCAACTGATCGATGGCGACGGCCCCGCCCAACCCGTATTCAACCCGGCCCTCGGTCGTGTACTGGTGGAGATAAACGAAGCCAGCGAAGCCCAGGTCGATGCCGCCGTGCGTGCCGCCGACAGCGCCTTCGAAGGCTGGTCGCAAACCACACCAAAAGATCGTTCATTACTGCTGCTCAAACTCGCCGACACCATCGAAGCACACGGCGAAGAGTTGGCCAAACTCGAATCGGACAATTGCGGCAAACCGTACAGCGCCGCGCTGAACGACGAGATCCCGGCGATTGCCGACGTGTTCCGTTTCTTCGCCGGCGCCAGCCGTTGCATGAGCGGTTCGGCGGGCGGCGAATACTTGCCCGGCCACACCTCGATGATCCGCTGCGACCCGGTCGGGGTGATCGCCTCCATCGCGCCGTGGAACTACCCGCTGATGATGGTCGCCTGGAAAATCGCCCCGGCCCTTGCCGCGGGTAATACCGTGGTGCTCAAGCCGTCGGAACAAACCCCGTTGACCGCGCTGCGTCTGGCTGAGCTGGCGTCGGAAATCTTCCCGGCCGGTGTGCTCAACCTGGTGTTCGGTCGGGGTCCTACGGTGGGCAGCCCACTGGTCACCCACCCGAAAGTGCGCATGGTCTCGCTGACCGGTTCGATCGCCACCGGTTCGAACATCATTTCCAGCACGTCCGACAGCGTCAAACGCATGCACATGGAACTGGGTGGCAAGGCCCCGGTGATCATCTTCGACGACGCCGACATCGATGCTGCGGTTGAAGGCATTCGCACCTTCGGCTTCTATAACGCCGGCCAGGATTGCACCGCCGCTTGCCGCATCTATGCGCAGGAAGGCATCTACGACAAATTCGTCGAGAAGCTCGGCGAAGCGGTCAGCAGCATCAAGTACGGGATGCAGGATGATCCGTCGACCGAGTTGGGGCCTTTGATCACCGCGCAGCACCGTGACCGCGTGGCCGGGTTTGTCGAACGTGCCGTGGCGCAACCGCATATCCGTTTGGTCACGGGCGGCAAGGCTGTGGAGGGGAATGGTTTCTTCTTCGAGCCGACGGTGTTGGCGGACGCTCAGCAGGACGACGAGATCGTGCGTCGCGAAGTGTTCGGCCCGGTGGTGTCGGTGACCAAGTTCATCGATGAAGCACAGGTGCTGGGCTGGGCCAACGACTCGAACTACGGCCTGGCGTCGTCGGTCTGGACCTCGGACGTCGGCCGCGCGCATCGCCTGTCTGCACGCTTGCAGTACGGCTGCACCTGGGTGAATACGCACTTCATGCTGGTCAGCGAAATGCCCCATGGCGGTCAGAAACTGTCCGGTTACGGGAAGGACATGTCCATGTACGGGCTGGAGGACTACACCGTCGTTCGGCATGTGATGTTCAAGCATTAAAAGCACATGTGGATTGCCAAGCCATATGACCACGGGACTGCGCCTGCGGGGGATGCCTGGAAGGTTGGTCGGTAAATAAGTTCGCCCCGGTGCTGGTTGCGGTGCCGGGGCGAGTTGTTACGACTTTAGATCGATTGAGGCCTGGAAAGGGTTTCGAACTCATTCATCAGCAGATGGATTTCAGTACTGGGATTGCGCTCACCGCTGTTAACAGCATCGAGAAGAATTCGAGGGGCGAGTGTCCTGGCAGTATTGAAAGGCTCTCCCTTCAACAGATCAAAATGACTGACATTTTTACCCTTCTCATAACCCTCCATCAGAGGCTGGCCCCTAAGACTTTTAGTCACAAGTTCGCCCGGGGATTTCCCACCCACTGCAGCGAATGGCTTTCTGTTGTAGCCGAAGTGCAGTAGCAACCAAAACTCGAAACAGGGAAAAGACGCTATCACTTTTATCTTGGGATGCGGCTTCGCCAAGTCGACCGCACGGTCGAAGCAAAGATGAGTGTCGCGGTCCAAGGCACAAAAAACCTTATCGAAGATTTTTTGCCGTGCAATTGCTCTTTCGACAATCCCGCTTGGATGAGTCACGCCGCAATGAGCAATTTCAACCTGAGCATTGGCTCGAAAGTGAAATGCCGCATCCTCCAGGTAGCGCTTTCCTGACTGACTGTCCTCACAAAGGATCAGCACCTTGGGTTGCTGTTTGAACCGTGATTTTTTTCGATCAAACAAGCGTGTTGTGCGCACGATGGTCACCTCCCCCTGATCAGTGGCAAACCACGGTAACGGCCTTCGAAGTAACGCTTTTCGACGTCTTCCCCCTCGCGCCCGTCAAAATCGTGGATGGAAAAAAGGCAGGTTGCCCCATTGGCATCGCGCTCGGTGATCCAGATTTGATCTCGCCGAAGCGTCTGGGTATTCATCAGATGGGTGTCATGAGTTGTAAAAATCAGCTGGGTGTTCTGCCCGCTGTCCAAATGTTTTGCAATCAGATCAGCGACTATTGCCGGATGAAGGCTGCTGTCCAACTCATCGACCGACAGTATCCCGCTCCCATCGGTGTGATTGATCATGAACCAGGGCAACCAGAATCCAATCAGGTTCTTCGTGCCGCCAGACTCTTCAGAAAAATCAAACTCCGCTTTCCCCAAATGACTGGTATGCGTCAGGGTCACTTTGTCTTTTCGCGCCGCGGCGAAGAACTCTTTAAGCGTGAGTTTTTTACTGGCTGGAGCAGAGTCTGCGTCAGTATTGAGTTGAATGTCCGAGACTGGAACATCGACCTCCTTTAGAAAGTCTCTCAAGTCGCTGGTGTAGTCCGATGCCATCTGAAGAAACCTGATGGATGCCGCCGACAACCCCATCATGTTGTTCTGCTCAATGACGAGAAGGCCGGATTGAAACCAGGTAAATGGTTCTCGCAATTGCGTCAGCTCTTCGCTGCTATTCGCGACGGCCTGCGCAATGAACAACATCTTCGGACTGGTCAAACGTCGCCAGGCATTGTGAACCTCTTTACCCCCCTCGAGGCTTGAACCAAAAACGTACTGCTCACCCTCCTCACCCAAGCACCGCTGATACAGCAGTGTTTCCTTGCCCTTGGGGTATGAAACAAGGTGTTCCTCGAGTATTCGCTGAGCCGTCATGCGCAGTACAAACCGATAGCGGAGTTCGCCTTGAATAAAGTTGTATTCGAAACAACTTGGCTCGTCGTTAAGCTGCGGGTCAAAACGAAACGGGGAAACCGGCAGAGGCTCTTCATTTGAGGCAGGGGGTGAAGCGAGCAAGCTTCCCATGACTCCCATCGCCCGGATCAGCGACGATTTACCCGACGCGTTCGGTCCGTATATCGCAGCGACCTTCAGTAAATCCGGCAACTTCTCTCCATTCACCGGCGACTTGAAGATGTTGCGCTTTTTGCTCAGGCGCGGCGTTGCTGCCATGGAAAGGGTTTGCCTGTCACGGAAGGAGCGATAATTGGAAACTGAAAATTCGATCGACATGTAGCAAACCTGCAGTTCGTTCCTGAAAGCGGAAAAACTATAGGAAAAATCAAGGCAGTAATGCGACTTGCCTGCAATTCAGGCAAAAACAGGAAATTCCTACAGACCGAACCTTCCGGTAAAAGCACCAATTCCTACAACACGCGGCGCCAGAGTAGACTTGGCGCCGCGAGTGCCTGGACGATAGGCTTCACCGGGTCGCTGCCAAATCAGCGAGCCGGTGTCGAAGCCGGAACAAAATCAATATGGCGCAACCGCGCTCCTCCGAGTGGCGGCTCCCTTTTCAACTTGGAGTCGAAAAAATGCTTAAGCACACGCTAAATCCATCTGACACCCATCCTCATTTCATCCCTTCCATCTTCACCCGCCACAACCGCTTCCTTCATGCATTCATGCAGGACAACCAAGCCTGGTTTTGCGTCCAGGATCTCGGTCGCTTGATGGGCCGTCCGCTGGACCAACGTCTCACCCTGAAACTCGATCCCGATCAACGCCGATACGTCTGGTTGCTGAAGGACGGCAAAACTGTCGAATCGCTGATGGTCAGCGAATCGGGAATGTATGCATTGCTAGTCCACCATTTCATCCCGGAAAACCGAAACCTGCGTCAGTGGCTAAGCAACGAAGTCATCCCAACGCTGCGTGAATCGAAAACGTCTGTGGATAACATTCCAAGCCTGAGTTCGTTGCAGTGGGCAGGCATCTCGGTGCCGCTGTTGCATTGGCAGAATCAGGCGTGGATCAAGTGGCGGGACATGCCTGATCTGATGCAGGCACAACGACCGTTTGCGATCGTCGGCACTTGCAGTTGAAAGTAGGGTGAATAAATGAAAAAGGGCGGACGTCGTAGTCCGCCCCCTGGTTTGGGTACACCTTTTCAAAGGTCCTCCTGAAGGAGCAATCCGCAGTCATGATCAGATCGCGAATCACCAGCCAAAGCGTCCTCGAAGTGGTTCCATGTAATAGCTCCTTTGCAGAAAAATATTTGCACCGGACCATCGTGCAGAAAAACATCGCTGCTCGCCGCCAAGCAATCCACGAAGGCATCACCGACGCCGAAGCAGGAAAACTGACCAGTCTGGCCACCGTAAAAGCCAAATGGCTTTCACGGTAACCATCCGCAGTCAAAACCGCGAAACACTCCGCATCGCATCCACCAGATACCGCATCGCAATCCGGTCGCTTTCCGACAACTCGCGGTACCGCTCCAGCAACTTCATTTCGTCCGAATTGAGACGATGCCTTCGCCGCCCGGTCGCCAGGCAGGGAAAGATTCCTAACATTTCGGTGATGCCTTGTACTTTCGTCATGGACGACGTCCTTCTATAAGACCGAGAAAACTTCAAAAACCGCATCGCCCTATCCTTTTATTAGTCGCCGGCCTGAAGGGCAGAAACCGGCCATGAACACAGAATAGGAACATTCCCGGCGCTGAAAAGCGGTTTTTAGAGTAATTAGTCAAAAAAAGCAGAAATGCCCTATAAATCAGAAAGTGCTGTCGGAAAACTTAACCGACATTTCTTGTTTCATTGCCGCATCATCAAAGTGCTACCAATCATTTTTTCTCTGCAACCGAACGGTTTAAGCTATTTGGCATCTGTTTAAAGTCCGTTGCGTTTGGCCGAAGGCATGTCCGAACCGATATTTTTGATCCAGCACGTGCCAGGAACGGCGCGGGATTGTTAACGACAGGTTGTACTTATGCATCGCAGGAATTTGCTCAAAGCGTCCATGGCCATCGCTGCCTACACCGGCTTGTCAGCCACCGGTCTGCTGGCCGCGCGTGCCTGGGCGGGCACCGGCGCCGCTGATGGCGAGGCCCAGGCGTTCGATTTCGAGGCGCTGAAGATTCAGGCCAAGCAACTCGCCGGCAATCGCTATCAGGACACCAAGCAGGTGCTGCCGCCGACGCTGGCGACCATGACGCCGCAGAATTTCAACGCGATCCGCTACGACGGCAACCACTCGCTGTGGAAGGACCTGAACGGTCAGCTGGACGTGCAGTTTTTCCACGTCGGCATGGGCTTCAAGCAGCCGGTGCGCATGTACAGCGTTGATCCCAAGACGCGTCAGGCACGTGAAGTGCATTTCCGCCCTTCCCTGTTCAACTACGAAAAAACCACGGTCGACACCAAGCAGCTCACCGGCGACCTGGGGTTTTCCGGATTCAAGCTGTTCAAGGCACCGGAACTGGACCGGCACGACGTGTTGTCCTTCCTCGGCGCCAGTTATTTCCGTGCGGTAGACGCTACCGGCCAATACGGTCTGTCGGCCCGCGGCTTGGCGGTCGATACCTACGCCAAGAAACGTGAGGAGTTCCCGGACTTCACCAAGTTCTGGTTCGAGACCCCGACCAAGGACAGCACCCGCTTCGTGGTCTACGCCCTGCTGGATTCCCCGAGCGCCACTGGCGCGTACCGCTTTGACATCGATTGCCAGGCCGAACGCGTGGTGATGGAGGTTGACGCCCACATCAATGCGCGCACCGCCATCGAACAATTGGGCATTGCACCGATGACCAGCATGTTCAGCTGCGGCACCCACGAGCGCCGCATGTGCGACACCATTCACCCGCAAATCCACGACTCCGACCGACTGGCCATGTGGCGCGGCAACGGCGAGTGGATCTGCCGGCCGCTGAACAACCCGGCGACCCTGCAATTCAACGCCTTTGCCGACACCGACCCGAAAGGTTTCGGCCTGGTGCAGACCGATCACGAGTTCGCCAATTATCAGGACACTGTCGATTGGTACAGCAAGCGTCCAAGCCTGTGGGTAGAACCTACTACCGCGTGGGGCGAAGGCTCTATCGATCTGTTGGAAATTCCTACGACCGGCGAGACCCTCGACAACATCGTCGCGTTCTGGACCCCGAAAAAACCGGTCGCTGCCGGTGATTCCCTGAACTACGGCTACAAGCTCTACTGGAGCGCCCTGCCACCGGTGGGCACGCCGCTGGCGCGCGTCAACGCGACCCGTTCGGGCATGGGCGGCTTCATCGAAGGCTGGGCGCCGGGCGAGCATTACCCGGAAGTCTGGGCACGGCGGTTTGCCGTGGACTTCACCGGTGGCGGTCTGGACCGTTTGCCGGAAGGCGCGGGGATCGAGCCGGTGGTCACGTGTTCGAACGGTGAGGTGAAGGACTTCAATGTGCTGGTGCTGGATGACATCAAGGGTTATCGAATTACCTTTGACTGGTACCCGACCAACGACAGCGTGGCGCCGGTTGAACTGCGGTTGTTCATTCGCACCAATGACCGGACGTTGAGTGAGACCTGGTTGTACCAGTATTTCCCGCCGGCGCCGGATAAGCGTAAGTACACCTGATAGCAAGAGGTTGTCTGGGCCGGCCCCATCGCGAGCAGGCTCACTCCCACAGGGGATCTTCGTCGGACACAGAAGCTGTGTCACATGGAGATCCAATGTGGGAGATTCTATGTTGCAGGGGAACCCTGCAGCCTCAAATTCGGCTGGTATTCGCTCTGGTTTTTCATGAGCGCGAATGCCACCCGGCACAGCTTGCGGGCGAGAATGACCAGGGCTTGGGTTTTTGCCAAGCCTCTGGCCAGGTAGGACTCATAGTACGGTTTCCAAGTGGGGGACCGACATGCCGCCATTGCCGCGTTGTGAGCCAGGCGCCGTATCTCCGTATCGCCTTTTTTGCTCAGGTGACGTGGGCCGTTCTTTTTCCCGGAATCTCTTGCTCTCAAGTCCATCCCCAAAAAGGCAATGAACGCATCGCCACTGACGAATTGGCCACGCATGAACGCGGTCGCCAAGCCAATAGCAGTAAGATCACCAATCCCCTCAATGGCTTTGCAACGCTTGATGTTTTCGGTGATCCCCGCTTCTTTGCTGACTTTGTGCAGTAACTTCTGAATGACCTGCTCAGCTTGTTTGAAGGACTTCAACTGCTGGGCCAACTCCTCTTTCAGAAGCGGTTCGCTCGACCAGCTCAACGTGATCCCCACACGCACGTTGATGAGTTCTGCGCGTCTATGCAGCAGACTTTTCAATACTTTGTAGGCCTGCGGAGGTGGACTCCAGATGCGCAGCCGTTCCTGCTCGCTAGTCAGGTAACGCGCCAGCAAACGCGCATCACAAGGGTCGGTTTTCGCCCGCTGGCCAATGCTTTCGCGGTAGTGGCTCAGCCGATAAGCATCCACAACGTAAACCCGATGCCCCATTTCGTGGGCCAGCTCAACCGTGTCTAAGTGGTAAATGCTGGTAGCTTCCAGGGCAATTGAGCTTTGCGCAGGCAGCGTTTTGAGCCAACGGCCAAGAGTTTCCCGATCGTTGTTGATGGCTTGAGTGATTTTCAGGTCTTCGCGGTAAGCGACGATTTCGGCCTTGGCCACATCGATACCGATTACCGTTGGCGAGGTAAGGATTGTCATGACGAATCCTCGGAGCTAGGGTTTAGGTGCTTGTCGGGGTTTACCCTTGCGCTGGCTTGCCTCTATCGTCGGTTTTACCGATGAATTCCTTATCGGCGCTTTGGGTAGAAAGGGCGGGACGAGAAGTCTCCCACGGTCCGTACTGGCTAGAGTCGGAATCGAGCTTTTAGTCCCGCCCACCCCTTCAAGTCTAAACATACAAGCGAGCCTGCTCGCGATGGGGCCAGCCCAGACAACAAACATCCCGCCCCAGAAACACAAAAGCCCCGATCAACTCGATCGGGGCTTTTTGGTTTTACAGTCGTATTCAGTCGCGCAAATCCGACTCATGAATCGGCTGATCGCGATGCGTCGCCCGCTGATACTGCGCCGGCCAGATCGCCTTGCGACCACCCAAATCATCATCCGCATGCAGCGGCCAATACGGATCGCGCAACAGCTCCCGCGCGAGGAAGATGATGTCCGCCTGGCAGGTGCGCAATATGTGCTCGGCCTGGGCCGGCTCGGTAATCATGCCTACCGTACCGGTGGCGATGCCTGACTCTTTGCGCACACGTTCGGCGAAGCGGGTCTGATAACCCGGTCCTGTAGGAATTTCAGCGTTGGCCGCCGTACCACCCGACGAAACGTCAATCAGGTCCACGCCCAGATCCTTCAGGCGTCGTGCCAACTCGACCGTTTCATCCGGGTTCCAGCCGTCTTCCACCCAATCGGTGGCCGACACTCGCACAAACACCGGCAGCTCCTCAGGCCAAACCGCACGCACCGCTTCGGTAACCTGCAGCACCAGCCGGATCCGGTTCTCGAACGAACCGCCATATTGATCGCGTCGCTGATTGCTCAGGGGCGAAAGAAACTGATGCAACAGGTAACCGTGAGCAGCGTGTACTTCGACCACTTTGAAACCGGCGGTCAGTGCCCGCTTGGCTGCGGCGACAAAGGCCTGAATGACCTCGGCGATCTCGCTTTCATCAAGCTGCTTGGGGTGCGTGTGCTGCGGGTCGAAAGCAATCGGCGAAGGCCCCACCGGCACCCAGCCCCCGTCTTCGGGTTTGACGCTGCCATGCTTGCCGATCCACGGCCGATGGGTGCTGGCCTTGCGCCCGGCGTGCGCCAGTTGAATGCCGGCCACGGCGCCCTGAGCGGCGATGAAGCGCGTGATGCGTTGCAGGGGTTCTATCTGTTCGTCATTCCACAAGCCGAGATCCTCGGCAGTGATGCGCCCGTCGGCCGTGATGGCCGTGGCTTCAGTAAAAATCAGACCGGCGCCGCCGACGGCGCGGCTGCCGAGGTGGACCAGATGCCAGTCATTGGCCAGCCCATCGACGCTGGAGTACTGGCACATCGGTGACACGGCAATGCGGTTGAGCAGGGTCAATTGACGAAGGGTATAGGGTTCAAGCAGCAGACTCATGGGGCACCTCTCGAATCAGTGGGCAGGCTCCAGGGTTCTGTTTGAAAAGTCGACGAGTGACAGGAAAAAAGGCGCAGCACCCGCCCCCGCGGGCAAAAAATTCGACAAGACGTCACAAGGCCAATCAAGCAGTGCTTAGAGCCTAGTCGACATCGGGGGATGAGGGAGGGTTCAAGAAATGAAACACATCGAATTAGAGGTCAACGCAGAACCCTGTGGCGAGGGAGCTTGCTCCCGCTGGGCTGCGCAGCAGCCCTAAAACCTGCAATCGAATTTTGCAAGACACACCGCACCGAATGGTTTACGACTGCTGCGCAGCCGAGCGGGAGCAAGCTCCCTCGCCACAAAAGCAATGGGCCACTATCTGGGTTCGATATGGGCAATCATCAACTGCACCGTCTCGTTCCCGCGAAACTCGTTGAGGTCGAGTTTGTAGGCCAGTTCCACCCATTTGATGGTCGGGTTCGGCCAGATGTCGCGGTCGATTCCGAAGGCGATGCCATCAAGTTTCACTGAGCCGCATTCGCTTTTCAGCACAACCTTGAGGTGCCGTTCGCCGACCACGCGCTGCTCAACCAACTGAAACACGCCATGGAACAGTGGCTCCGGGAAGTGCTGCCCCCAAGGCCCGGCATGCCGCAGCGCGCGGGCGAGTTCCAGGTGGAATTCCTCGACCGCCAGCGTGCCGTCCGACAGCAGACGGCCGGTCAGGTCTTCTTCGCGCAATTGCCTGCGCACTTCAGCGTCAAAGGCTTCGGCGAACAACGGAAAATTCGCTTCCGGCAAGGTCAAACCGGCCGCCATGGCGTGGCCGCCGTACTTGCTGATGAGGTTCGGATGCTGCGCGGCCACCACGCTCAAGGCATCGCGAATATGAAAGCCCTGAACCGAACGCCCCGAGCCCTTGAGCAAACCATCGCCGGCATCGGCAAAGGCAATGGTCGGACGGAAATAACGCTCTTTCATACGCGAGGCGAGGATTCCGATGACACCCTGGTGCCACTCTGGATCAAACAGGCACAAGCCAAACGGCATCGACTCGACGGGCAGATCCTTCAGTTGAGCCAGCGCTTCACGCTGCATGCCCTGCTCGATGGATTTGCGGTCCTGGTTCATGCCGTCGAGCTGCACGGCCATTTCCCGCGCCAGACCCGCGTCGTCGGTGATCAGGCATTCGATGCCCAGGCTCATGTCATCCAGACGCCCCGCCGCATTCAGGCGCGGGCCGACAATGAAGCCCAGGTCGGTCGAGGTGATGCGCGCCGGTTCACGCTTGGCCACTTCGAGAATCGCCTTGATGCCCGGACGGGCTCGCCCGGCACGAATCCGCTCCAGGCCTTGATGCACCAGAATCCGGTTGTTGGCATCCAGCGGCACCACGTCGGCGACGCTGCCCAGCGCCACCAGGTCCAGCAACTCGCCGATGTTCGGCTGCGGCGCGCTCGCGTACCAGCCAAGGCTGCGCAAACGCGCGCGCAGGGCCATCAATACGTAAAAAATCACCCCGACACCGGCCAGTGCCTTGCTCGGAAATTCGCAACCCGGCTGGTTCGGATTGACGATGGCATCGGCCAGCGGCAGTTCGTCGCCGGGCAAGTGGTGGTCAGTGACCAGCACGTTCAGGCCTGCCTTTTTCGCCGCCGCCACGCCTTCGACACTGGAGATGCCGTTGTCCACGGTGATCAGCAACTGAGGCGTGCGCGTCAGCGCCACCTCAACGATTTCCGGGGTCAGGCCATAGCCATACTCGAATCGGTTCGGCACAAGGTAATCGACATGCGCCGCGCCCAGCAGCCGCAACCCCAGCACACCCACGGTACTGGCCGTCGCGCCATCGGCGTCGAAGTCGCCGACAATCAGAATCCGCTGGCGCTGTTCGAGCGCGGTTACCAGCAAATCCACCGCCGCATCGATGCCTTTGAGCTGCTGGAACGGAATCAGCCGCGCCAGGCTCTTGTCCAGTTCCGCCTCCGATTGCACGCCCCGCGCCGCGTAAAGACGCGTCAGCAGCGGCGGCAGATCACCGAGGAATGGCAGGGTGTCGGGCAACAGGCGAGGTTCGATGCGCATGGGGTGACAGGTGCTTCTCTTGAATACGTAGGATAAAACCGGATGAAGCGGCGAATAATCAGCCGCGTTCGCCGCTCAGCCACTGCAACTGGACTTCATGCTGACCACGGTCGTCGGTGACGAAAATCGTCCCTTCACTGATCATCACGTCCCACTTGATAACGCGCGGCATGTCTTTGGCCAGGGTTTCCAGGATTTCCTGAGGCACGGCCGCGATGTGCACGTTTTTCAGGTTCTTGATCGCCGGGATCACTTTGGTTTCCCAGACACGCAGGCTGCCGTAGGCCAGCAGGCTGGTGCGCTCGGTACGGCGCGAGCACCAGGTCAGGCGATCAGCGTCAGGCTGGCCGACTTCGATCCAGTGCAGGACACGGTCGTCCAGGCTCTTTTCCCACAGGGCGGGTTCATCCACGTCTGACAGACCGCGTCCGAACGACAGCTGCTCGTTGTACCAGAAGGCGTAGGCCAGCAGCCGCACGGTCATGCGCTCTTCGGTTTCCGAAGGGTGACGGGCGATGGTCTGCTTCACGCTCTCGTAGACGCTGCGGTCGAGGTCGGTGAGGTTCAGTTCAAACTTGTAGGTCGTGGACGGCTGGGCCATGAACGGGCTTCTTGATACGAGGAAAGGCGGCAAGTCTAACCGATGCAGTAGGCAATCAACGAATTGAAGGCGATCAACCTTGGTCGTCTGACATTCGGCTATGTTAAAAGGCTATATCCGCTCAGCCTTTGTCCTACAGGATCCAGCATGCCGTTCACCGCCAAACCGCTCTCAGGCCTGAAAGTCATCGAATTGGGCACCTTGATCGCCGGGCCGTTTGCCTCGCGCATTTGCGGTGAATTCGGCGCCGAAGTGATCAAGATCGAGTCCCCCGACGGCGGTGACCCGCTGCGCAAATGGCGCAAACTGTACGAAGGCACCTCTCTGTGGTGGTTCGTGCAGGCCCGCAACAAAAAGTCCCTGACCCTGAACCTGAAACACCCGGACGGCCTGGCGATTCTGAAAAAACTGCTGAGCGAAGCGGACATCCTGATCGAGAACTTTCGCCCTGGCGTGTTGGAAAAGCTCGGCCTGGGCTGGGAAGTCTTGCACGCCCTCAACCCGAAACTGGTGATGGTGCGGCTGTCAGGGTTCGGCCAGACCGGGCCGATGAAAGATCAGCCCGGTTTTGGTGCCGTCGGTGAATCCATGGGCGGCCTGCGCTACATCACCGGTTTCGAAGACCGGCCACCAGTGCGCACCGGGATTTCCATCGGCGACTCGATTGCCGCGCTGTGGGGTGTGATTGGCGCGCTGATGGCGTTGCGTCATCGCGAGGTCAACGGCGGCCTGGGCCAGGTGGTGGACGTGGCGCTGTATGAAGCGATCTTCGCCATGATGGAAAGCATGGTGCCGGAGTTCGACGTATTCGGCTTCATTCGTGAGCGCACCGGCAACATCATGCCGGGCATCACGCCCTCCTCGATCCACACCAGTGCCGACGGCAAGCATGTGCAGATCGGCGCCAATGGCGACGCGATCTTCAAACGTTTCATGCTGGTCATCGGGCGCGAAGACCTGGCCAACGACCCGGTGCTGACCAGCAATGATGGACGCGACAGTCGCCGCGACGAGATTTACGGGGTGATCGATCGCTGGGTCAATTCGCAGCAGCTGGACACCGTGCTGGCGCTGCTGACTCAGGCCGAGGTGCCCGTCAGCCGTATCTTCAGCGCCGAAGACATGTTCAACGATCCGCAATACCTGGCCCGGGAAATGTTCTTGCACGCCAAGCTGCCGGACGGGAAAGACTTCAAGATGCCGGGGATTGTGCCGAAACTCTCAGAGACGCCCGGCGATTGCGAATGGGTCGGGCCGCAGTTGGGCGAACACAATGCGCAGGTACTCAACGATCTTGGTTACGACCAGCAACAGATTGCCAAGCTGCGCGAAGACGGGGCCATCTAAGCTGAATCGCCTCCTTTCAACAGCCATCCACACCACCCGCAGCTGGCGTACAGCGGCGGTGTTGGGGCTATTGGCCGGGCTGGCAACACCCGTTGTGGCACAACCTAAAGAGACGCTGATCTGGTTACTCCGCGACTTGCCGCCCACGATGATTTTCGAAGGTCCGAAAAAAGGTCAGGGGATTGTCGATCAGATCCTGCCGTTGTTGATTGCCGGCATGCCGCAGTACGAGCACACGCTGATGCGGGTCAACCGGGCCCGCGGCATGCAAATGCTCCACGAAGAATCGTTGACCTGCGATCCCTCGCTGATCTGGACCCAGGAGCGCGAGCAGTGGATAGCGTTCTCCATTCCGGCCTTCCGCGCGGTGAGCAATGGACTTGTCGTCCGCCGGGAAGACCGCGCGGTGCTGGATCCTTTTTTGATCGACGGTGAAGTCGACCTCGCGGCACTGCTGGCCCGTGGCGGAAAGAAAATCGGTGTCGTCGCCGAGCGCAGTTATGGCCAAGTCCTCGACGCGCTGCTGAAATTGGCACCACCGGACGAGCTGACTCCCCATTACGGCAACGATGCTCTTGCCAGTCTGTTGCAGATGCAGCGCTTGGGCCGTTTGCAAATGGTCTTGGGGTATTGGCCGGAGATTCGCTATCAGGCCAATCGAGAGCACATTGCCGACGATCAGCTGGAGTTTTTCCCGGTCAAGGGCACAGGTAAATACTTGTCCGGGCACATTGGTTGCTCCAACACGCCCCAGGGCCGACAAGCCATCCTCGAGATCAATCAGCTGTTGCGCACCCTGCCCCATGATCGATTGGATCAGCTGTACGCTGACTGGCTGGACCCGGAAAGACGCAATGACTACCTGAAAGAAGCCAAAGCCTTTTTCGAGCAGCAAATCGGGCAATGACAAATCGCAGGCAAAAGAAACCCCGAGAAGTGGGGAGACGACTCGGGGTTAAACGTGGCCTACATAAAGACCAGTAACAGCAAGCTACAAGCACCGGAGCACAATGCTTGATCCTGCTGTTACATGCTCAGACTGACCTGAGAGCAGGAAGGTTCCCACAAAAAAAAATTCAGTTGCGGCTGGCCAGGATCTTGTCCTGAGCAGCATGGCGTAAAGCCGCGATGACGCAGGGCTCCAGCCGTCCTTCGGCAATCAGCACGTCGCGGTGCAAGCCGTCGACGACATCTGTCAGCAGACGGTAATCGGTTAACTGGGCTTGATTGAACGCCCGTTCGACCACGATCGCGCCGGTCGCATTCTTCAGTGTCACCAGGCATTCGCCATGGGCGCCCGACGGGGTTAGCGTGACCTGATACGGGCTCAGAGCCTCACCGAGCAATAGACTGATACTTTCCATCTCGATCACCACTCAATAGTCCGAAAACAAAGTGCCTGGGGCGTGTTCACAGTAAGTGACCACCGGCCCGAGAAGAAAGTTCTGGATTCCAGGTGCAGACGCGTCGGCGTCCCTGGTCGACAGAGCATGCACGGCAAAGATGACAGGGAAAAAACAGCCGTTCACATTTGCCTGGTCCGGTGGCCGATATCGGTCCATCCCCCCAGCAACCCTCGCAATTGACCGTCGGCGCTGTAGAACGGCACGGTCCACTGGTAGATGTCCCTGACACCGTTGTTGAACATCAATTGGCGTTCACTGAAGCGTGGTTTTCGAGTCTCCATCTGCGCCATGAACTCGGCATGCAGCAGCGCTGCAGTGTCATTGGGCAACACATCGAGTTCAATCAGCTGCCGGCCCTGAACCTGATCAAATCGGGTGCCGAGGCTGTCCTCGTAACTCTTGTTGCACATGATCAAACGCCCTTGCAGATCACGAACAAACATCGGATCGGGCATGGCGTCCATCAACGCTTGCTGGAACGCAAGCTGATCGCCCAGACCTTTCTCAGCGTCTATGCGTTGCTTGATCAGCGCTGCGAGCCTGCGGTTCCAGAGCAAGGAAAGCAGACCGAACAGGCTGACGATAAACATGCCCCAGCAAACCCAGTGAGTCATCTGCCGCCAGGGAGAGGGAGGTGGAACGGGTGCGACCCCATTGAGCCATTTGAGGCGAATGGCACGCAATTCAGCCGCAGAAAAAGCCTCAAGCGCCTTGTTCAGAATGCTCAGCAACGGCGACTGACCTTTGCGTGCCGCGAGGTGATCAGCCTCCCATCTGCCCTCCACTGCATGCCCGACCTTGAGTTGCCCCAACGGATAGAGTTGCGCCCCGATTTCATTTTCGATGGTGGCAAAGGCTTCACCACTTTCAACCAGCGCCCGGGCTTCGGCGTACGTCTTGACCGTGCGCAACTCGATCGCCGGGTAGTCGCGGCGAATCGAGCCTTCGAGTGCGTGCCGGGCCGGCAACACCAGCACTCTTTTCGCCAACTGCTCCAGGGAGTGCACGACAGGTGCATCTGCCCGCCCGACAAACACCCACCCAGCTCCACCGAACGCATGACTAAAATCCAGGAACACCTTGCGCTCGTCATTCATTGCCAGGGTGGTGCTCATGTCCGCCTCGCCACTTTCCAGACGCTCGAGCAGCTGCTCGGTAGAAAATGACTCTTCGTGAACAAACTGCAAACCCGTCATGGCACTGATGCGATTGAGCAGATCGTTGTTCAAACCGCTCCATTGACCGTGCTCATCCTTGAACAGATAAAGCGGGTATTGCACCGACGCGACGATGACTTGCGGGTGCTCGGCAATCCATCTCGATTCCTGAGCATCCAGCTCGACAGTTGCGCCGGCTCCCGATCCCCTGGACTCAGGAGTCGCCAATTGCGCTGCCGCCACCCCTTGGTCAAAGCCCAGGACTGCGATCAAAAACATCCAGCACGCGGCTGGCTTTAACCCTCTGAAAAACAGCATTACCACTTCCTTCACGATCAACTCGCCCGTCCTTCCTGGGGCGAAAACGCGACAAGTGTGGCATGCAGAAATGAGAAAGCCCGTCAGGAGACGGGCTTCAAAATGTGACAGCTTTTACCGGTTACAGAGGCGTGCCGCGGTTGCCATGCTGACTGACAAAGGCCTGCACGGCTTTCAAATCATTCGGCAACACGGTGCAACGCTCATCTCGCTCAAACAAATCAGAAAGATGTGCAGGTAGTTCGAGCGCTTTTCCTACGCCGGCTTTCTCCACTGCATCCGGGAATTTGACCGGATGGGCCGTGCCGAGAATTACCATTGGAATATCCAGGCTACGACGGCATTCGCGCGCAGCCTTCACACCGATGGCGGTGTGCGGATCCAGCAGCTCACCGGTTTGCTCATAGACGTCGGCGATGGTTTCGCAGGTTTGCGCGTCATCCACGGCCAGGGAATCGAACAACTTGCGGGCTTCGGTCCAGCGTTCCTGTTCGACGCTGAAACCGCCACCCTGCTTGAAGCTGTCCATCAAACCGGCAATCGCTGCGCCGTTGCGACCGTGCAGGTCGAACAGCAGGCGTTCGAAGTTCGACGACACCATGATGTCCATCGACGGCGACAACGTGGCGTGCAGGGTTTCCTTGACGTACTGGTTGCCGCTCATGAAGCGGTGCAGGATGTCGTTGCGGTTGGTGGCGACGATCAACTGGTTGATCGGCAGGCCCATGTTGCGTGCCAGGTAACCGGCGAAGATATCGCCGAAGTTGCCGGTCGGCACCGAGAACGAAACTGAGCGCGCCGGGCCGCCCAACTGCAGGGCTGCGTGGAAGTAGTAGACGATCTGGGCCATGATCCGCGCCCAGTTGATCGAGTTCACCGCCACCAGACGCGTGCCCTTGAGGAAGCTCTGGTCGGCGAAGCTCGCCTTGACCATTTCCTGGCAGTCATCGAAGTTGCCTTCGATAGCGATGTTGTGGATGTTCTCGCCGAAAATGGTGGTCATCTGGCGACGCTGCACTTCGGACACGCGGTTGTGCGGGTGCAGGATGAAGATGTCTACGTTTTCGCAGTGCTTGCAGCCTTCGATGGCGGCCGAACCGGTATCACCGGAGGTGGCGCCGACAATCACCACGCGCTCACCGCGTTTTTCCAGTACGTAGTCGAGCAGGCGACCGAGCAGTTGCAGGGCGAAGTCCTTGAACGCCAGGGTCGGCCCGTGGAACAGCTCCAGCACCCATTCGTTGCCGTTCAGCTGACGCAAAGGTGCTACGGCGTTGTGGGAAAACACGCCGTAAGTCTCTTCAAGAATCTTTTTGAAATCGGCATCGGGAATGCTGCCGGTCACAAACGGGCGCATCACTCGGAAAGCCAGCTCGTGATACGGCAGGCCGGCCCAGGAAGCGATTTCTTCCTGGGTGAAACGTGGCAGGTTTTCCGGGACGTACAGACCGCCGTCGGTGGCGAGACCGGCCAGCAGGACATCTTCGAAATTCAGGGCCGGTGCCTGGCCGCGGGTACTGATATAACGCATGACTGGCTCCAATAGACAGTGTTCGCAAACCCGGGCCCGCACGCGAGCCCGGTGAACGATAACGGCTTAGTTCAGGTGCTCGACGCGGATCCGTACGACTGGACCGACCACGCCTGTCAGGGCTTCCAGAGCGGCGATCGCATCGTTCATGTGCTGTTCCAGCACGCGATGAGTCAGCAGGATCATCGGCACCAGACCGTCATGCTCTTCGACTTCTTTCTGCATGATCGATTCGATGTTGATGCCGCGCTCCGACAGAATGCTCGCGACCTGGGCCAGTACGCCCGGATGGTCTTTCGCCTGAATACGCAGGTAGTAGGCGCTTTCGCAGGCTTCGATCGGCAGGATCGGGTGCGCCGACAGCGAATCCGGCTGGAAGGCCAGGTGCGGCACACGGTTTTCCGGGTCGGAAGTCATGGCGCGAACCACGTCCACCAGGTCGGCGATCACCGACGAAGCGGTGGGCTCCATGCCGGCACCCGCGCCGTAGAACAGGGTCGAACCGGCAGCGTCACCGTTGACCATCACCGCGTTCATCACGCCGTTGACGTTGGCGATCAGGCGATCGGCCGGGATCAGCGTCGGGTGCACGCGCAGTTCGATACCGGCCGCGGTGCTGCGCGCCACGCCCAGGTGCTTGATGCGGTAGCCCAGCGCTTCGGCGTAGTTCACGTCAGCCGTGGTCAGCTTGGTGATGCCTTCGGTGTAGGCCTTGTCGAATTGCAGCGGGATGCCGAAGGCGATGGAAGCCAGGATCGTCAGCTTGTGGGCTGCGTCGATGCCTTCAACGTCGAAGGTCGGATCGGCTTCGGCGTAACCCAGGGCTTGCGCCTCGGCGAGTACGTCTTCGAAGGTGCGACCCTTCTCACGCATTTCGGTGAGGATGAAGTTGCCGGTGCCGTTGATGATCCCGGCAACCCAGTTGATGCGGTTGGCGGACAGGCCTTCACGGATCGCCTTGATCACCGGAATGCCACCGGCCACAGCCGCTTCGAACGCCACAATCACGCCCTTCTCGCGGGCCTTGGCGAAAATTTCATTACCGTGAACGGCGATCAGTGCCTTGTTCGCGGTGACCACATGCTTGCCATTCTCGATGGCCTTGAGTACCAGCTCGCGGGCAACGGTGTAGCCGCCCACCAACTCTATAACGATGTCGATCTCAGGGTTCGTGGCCACTTCGAAGACATCGTTGGTAATCGCAATACCGGTCGTTTGGAACTGAGGCTTTGGCGTGCGCGTGGCAATTTGTGCCACTTCGATTCCACGCCCGGCACGACGAGCAATTTCCTCGGCGTTGCGCTGAAGTACGTTGAAGGTACCGCCACCGACGGTCCCTAACCCACAGATGCCTACTTTGACCGGTTTCACTGTGAACTCCCCATAAAACGGCCGACTCAAGGCCGGCCGTGAAAACAGCCGCATGCTCGCGGCTCTCTATTAATGGCCCGGCAAATGTTGCCGCCGGACCATGATCGTCAAAGGCTGGCCGTGACGATGCGAATTATTTCGCGCCCAGCGCCAGTTTGGCGACTTGTGGCGCAGGCTGGTAGCCCGGAATGACCTGACCGTCCGCCAAAACGATGGCCGGTGTGCCGTTCACGCCGATCGACTGACCCAGGGCGAACTGCTTGGAAACCGGGTTATCGCACTTGGCGGCCTTGATTTCCTTGCCGTCGACCATTTTGTCCATGGCGGCTTTCTTGTCTTTCGAGCACCAGACCGCTTGCAGCTGTTCGTCACCCGGCGAGCCCAGGCCCTGGCGCGGGAATGCGACGTAGCGCACTTCAATGCCGCGCTTGTTCAGCTCAGGCACTTCGGCGTGCAGTTTGTGGCAGTACGGGCAGGTGGTGTCGGTAAACACGGTGATGTGCGATTTGGTTTCGCCGATCGCCGGGTAGACCACGGTTTCCGCGACGGGAATGGCGTTGACCAGTTTGGACACGCCCAAGCGCTCGGTCTTCTCGGTCAGGTTGACCGGTTTGCCGTCCTTGAGCTGGAACATGTAGCCCTGGACGACGTATTGGCCATCGGCGCTGGCGTAGAGCACGCGGCTGCCTTGCAGTTTGACTTCGTACAGGCCCGGCAGCGGGCTGGCGGAGATGCTTTCTACCGGCACTTCGAGCTGGAGGTTTTCCAGGCTTTTACGGATTGCTTTGTCGGCCGCGTCATCGGCGACGGCAAAGGTGCTGACCAACGCAATGGCTGCGGCGGCGAAAATCTGGGTCAGACGCATGAGAACTCCTGAAGACGGACAAATGGGACGATCAGAACGCCCGTGCCGAAACACCGGGTCATAACCGCCCATCGTGCAAACCGGCAAAGCCTACCACATAAGGCCCCTGTGGCTGAATGTGCCCGATGCAGGACATCTCGATCAAATGACACCGGGCCCTTGTAGCAGCTGGCGAAGCCTGCGTTCGGCTGCGCAGCAGTCGTGAAATCAGGCGCTGCGGCGTTTCAGTTAAAACGCGAACTCCGGATTTACGACTGCTGCGCAGCCGAACGCAGGCTTCGCCAGCTGCTACACATCCTGTGTTCATCCGCGCGGGTGGTGTTTGGCGTGCAGGTCTTGCAAGCGTGCGCGGGCGACGTGGGTATAGATCTGGGTGGTCGACAGGTCGCTGTGGCCGAGCAGCATTTGCACCACCCGCAAGTCGGCGCCGTGGTTGAGCAAGTGCGTGGCGAAGGCATGGCGCAAGGTGTGCGGCGACAGCGACTTGCCGATCCCGGCAACCTTGGCCTGGTGCTTGATGCGGTGCCAGAAGGTCTGACGGGTCATCTGCTCGCCGCGCTGGCTGGGGAACATGACATCGCTGGGACGCCCGCCGAGCAGCTCTTGGCGGCCATCACGCATATAACGCTCCACCCAGACAATCGCCTCCTCGCCCATCGGCACCAGCCGTTCCTTGCTGCCCTTGCCCATCACCCGCAGCACACCCTGGCGCAGATTGACCTGCTCCAGCGTCAGGCTGATCAGCTCCGTCACCCGCAGGCCGCACGCGTAAAGCACTTCGAGCATGGCGCGGTCACGCTGACCGATAGCCTCGCTCAAGTCCGGGGCCTTCAGCAGCGCTTCTACGTCTGCTTCCGACAGAGATTTAGGCAACGGCCTACCCAGCTGGGGCATATCGACACGCAACGTCGGATCGACGGCGATCAGCTTTTCCCGCAGCAGATAGCGATAAAACCCACGCACACCGGAGAGAAATCGAGCCGTGGAGCGGGGTTTGTAGTTTTGCTCCAGACGCCAGGCCAGGTGATCGAGGATCAATTCACGGCCGGCGTTGATCAACTCGAGCCCCTTCTCCTGCAGCCAGCCGTTGAACAGGGCCAAGTCACTGCGATAGGCATCGCGGGTGTTATCGGAAAGACCTTTCTCCAGCCACAGCGCGTCGAGAAACTGGTCTATCAAAGGATGATCGATGGCGGGCATAAAGACTCAGGCAAGACCGACAGTACGGTCAGGGAAGATAAATCGCAGGCAACAAAAAAGCAGCCCGTAGGCTGCTTTTTTCTGCATCGGAAGCTGGACTTAAGCCAGTTTTTCCTTGATGCGAGCTGCTTTACCGGACAGGTCACGCAGGTAGTACAGCTTGGCTTTACGTACGTCACCGCGACGTTTAACGGCCATGCTGTCGATTTGCGGGCTGTAGGTCTGGAAAGTACGCTCTACGCCAACACCGTTGGAGATTTTACGAACGGTGAAAGCACTGTTTACGCCGCGGTTACGCTTGGCGATAACAACACCTTCGAACGCTTGCAGACGCGAACGGTCGCCTTCCTTCACTTTCACCTGAACGACAATGGTGTCGCCCGGGGCAAAGGTAGGGATCTCTTTGGTCATCTGCTCTGCTTCGAGTGCAAGGATGATTTTGTTAGTCATGCTGTGCTCCTAAGGTAGATCGTCGGATCTACCATCGATACGTTGTTAACTATCGTCCCGCTCGCGGATGTATTCCTCGAGCAGCTTCTTCTCTTCTCCAGAAAGCGAGCGGCTTTCCAGAAGATCGGCGCGTCGTTCAAAGGTCCTACCAAGGGACTGCTGTAAACGCCAACGCCGGATATGCGCGTGATTGCCACTTAGCAACACGTCGGGAACACGCTGATCCGCATACACCTCAGGTCGGGTGTAGTGCGGGCAATCCAGCAAACCATCCGTAAAGGAATCTTCCTCGGCGGAGTCCGCATGCCCTAAAGCTCCAGGCAGCAGTCGTGTAACCGCATCGATCAGGACCATCGCCGGCAGCTCGCCGCCAGACAGTACATAGTCGCCAATCGACCACTCTTCATCGACATGAGCATCAATAAAACGCTCGTCAATGCCTTCATAGCGGCCGGCAATCAGGATCAATGCATCCAGATTCGCCAACTCGCGTACCGCCGACTGAGTCAGTTGACGGCCTTGGGGGGACAGGTAAATCACCTTCGCCGCCTCCCCGGCTGCTGCCTTGGCCTGAACCAACGCATCTTCCAGGGGCTTGATCTTCATCACCATGCCCGGACCACCGCCAAATGGGCGATCATCCACAGTGTGATGTCGATCCGTCGTGTAGTCTCGCGGATTCCAACAGGTGAGCTGCAACAGCCCCTGTTTCACCGCACGACTGGTGATGCCGTACTCGCTGATGGCGGAGAACATCTCGGGAAACAAACTGATCACTTCTACGCGCAAGCTAGCCACGCTTAGAAGTCCGCATCCCATTCCACCTTCATCTCGCCTGCGGCAAGGTCGACGGCCAACACGCATTGCTCCGTATAGGGCAACAGGCGTTCGCGATCATCCAGGCTGCCAGCGCAAGGCTTGACCACCATTACATCATTGGCGCCGGTTTCCAGAAGATGATCGATTTTCCCGAGCAATTGCCCGAGTTGATCAATAACCTTCAGACCTTCCAGCTGGTACCAGTAGTACTCGCCGTCGGTCAATTCAGGGAACAGGTTGCGCGGCACGCAGATCTCATAACCCGCAAGAAGACGAGCTTCTTCGCGATCATCGAGACCCTTGAGCTTTGCGACCAGGAACTTGTCGTTCCCGCGTCCACTGACCAGCTCGACCTGTTTCACATTACCTTCGCGCTTGAGCGTCCAGGTTTTGTACTGCAACAGGTTTTCAGTCGGATCAGTAAAGGAATAAACCTTCACTTCGCCGCGAACGCCATGAACAGAATAAATCTTGCCGATAACGATCAAATCATCAGCAATGGCTGGCGTCGCGTTCATATTGCTCAGGCCGCAGCCTTAGATGCATCCTTCAACAACTGAGCAACACGCTCAGAAGGTTGTGCACCAACGCTCAGCCAGTAGGCTACGCGCTCTTGGTTCACGGACAGACGGACTTCTTGACCACGAGCAACAGGGTTGAAGAAACCAACCTGTTCCTTGTGCGAACCGTCGCGCGGGTTGCGGCTGTCGGTTACGGTCAAGTGGTAAAACGGGCGCTTTTTGGAGCCGCCAAGGGCAAGACGGATTGTTAGCATGTGAACATCGTTCCTGTAGTCGGTGCTGCAAATCTAAAGGCACAGCGGGCATAGGTGCCCGAAAGGCCGCATATTCTAAGGAATATCCGGACTTTTGCAAATGTCTTTTTCCGGCGGCCTATCGGACGCCATCCAGATTTGCTATAGAGCCGTCGTTGAAAACGGCCAGTCAGCTCCCGCCAAGTGCGGGTTTGCTGTTGATCCCACATCGCTGTGGGTCTGCGCCGACATGACTGACGGCGCGGATTCTTTACATCTTGGGCATGCCGCCGCCGGGCAACATACCGCCCATGCCGCGCATCATTTTGGCCATTCCGCCTTTCGCGGAGAATTTCTTCATCATCTTCTGCATCTGCTTGTGCTGCTTGATCAAGCGACCGATGTCCTGCACCTGGGTGCCGGAACCCATGGCGATCCGGCGTTTGCGCGAACCGCTGATCAGCTCAGGGTCGCGGCGCTCGGCCGGGGTCATGGAATTGATGATGGCTTCCATCTGCTTGAATTGCTTCTCTGCCGCGCCCTGGGCATTGCCCATCTGCGCCAGGTTCACGCCGCCGATGTTCGGCAGTTTGTCCATGAGGCCACCGAGGCCGCCCATGTTCTTCATCTGTTGCAGCTGATCGCGGAAGTCTTCGAGGTCGAAGCCCTTGCCCTTCTTCAACTTTTTAGCAAGCTTGTCGGCTTTGTCCTTGTCGAGGGTCGCTTCGGCCTGTTCGATCAGGCTGAGCACGTCGCCCATGCCGAGGATGCGCGAAGCAATACGCTCGGGGTGGAACGGCTCGAGCGCTTCACTCTTCTCGCCCATACCGATGAACTTGATCGGCTTGCCGGTGATGGCACGCACCGACAGGGCGGCGCCGCCGCGGGCGTCACCGTCGACCTTGGTCAGGATCACGCCGGTCAGCGGCAGTGCGTCGCCGAAGGCCTTGGCCGTGTTGGCGGCATCCTGGCCGGTCATGGCGTCGACCACGAACAGGGTTTCGACCGGGTTGATCGCGGCGTGCAATGCCTTGATCTCGCCCATCATCTCTTCGTCGATGTGCAGACGACCGGCGGTATCGACGATGACCACGTCGATGAATTTCAGTTTGGCTTCTTTAATAGCCGCTTGCGCGATGTCGACCGGCTTCTGGCTCAGGTCGGACGGGAAGAAGGTAACGCCGACTTCACCGGCGAGCATTTCCAGCTGCTTGATCGCCGCTGGACGGTAAACGTCCGCTGACACGACCATGACCGACTTCTTCTTGCGCTCTTTAAGGAAGCGCGCAAGTTTGCCGGCGGTGGTGGTTTTACCCGCACCCTGCAAACCAGCCATCAACACCACGGCCGGTGGAACGGCGCTCAGGTTCAAGTCTTCGTTGGCGGCGCCCATCAGGCTTTCGAGCTCGGCCTGGACGATCTTCACGAAGGCCTGGCCCGGCGTCAGGCTGCGCGACACCTCGGTGCCAACGGCGCGTTCCTTGACCGAATTGACGAAGTCCTTCACCACCGGCAAGGCGACGTCGGCTTCGAGCAACGCCATGCGCACTTCGCGCAGGGTGTCTTTGATGTTGTCCTCGGTCAGCTTGGCCTTGCCGGTGACATGGCGCAGCGTCTGCGAGAGACGGTCGGTTAAGTTTTCAAACATTGCGCGATCCTTTCAGGCCCTGTGTAGACCGGGATAATGGCGGCCCAGACCGGAATAAACATGTGCTCGGCGAGCCTGCGGCGTGGGCAGGTCGCGGATTATAGCGAAGACTGCGTCTGGCGGACACCTCATCGTCAGGTTGCATGGTCTTTCGTGCTGCGGGGGTTCTATGCCAAACTCAGCGCCTTTCGGGCTTGCCTAACAGGATTTATGCTCCCCTTGTCACCCAGTTTGCTGACTACTCTCGCCGCCGCCTGCTTATATGCCGCTGCGACAATCTATCAAGGCACTCGTCTGGCCACCGGCGCCAAGGCGAACAAACGCCTGCTGGTCACGCTCGGCGTGCTTGCCGTGCTGGCTCACAGCGCCAGCCTGTTCACCCACCTGCTGACACCGATCGGCCTGGGCCTGGACTTTTTCAGTGCCGCCAGCCTGATTGCCGCGGCGGTCATCGCCTTGACCCTGCTGGCCTGTTCGCGGATCCCGGTGGAAAACCTGCTTATATTGCTGTTCCCGCTGGGTGCCGCCACGGTGCTGCTTGCGCAGTTTGCCCCCGCCGGCACGGTGCAGATCATCGACGAAGAGCCGGGCATTCTCGCCCACATCCTGCTGTCGATCCTCGCTTACGGCATGTTCACCATCGCAATGTTTCAGGCCTTGTTGCTGCTGGTCCAGGATCATCAGCTCAAGCACAAGCACCCGTCGGGGCTGATCAAGAACTTCCCGCCGCTGCAAACCATGGAAAGCCTGCTGTTCGGCTTCCTCTGGGCCGGCTGGAGCCTGTTGTCGCTGTCGCTGATTTCCGGCTGGCTGTTCGTCGACAACCTGTTCGCCCAGCACCTGGTGCACAAAACCTTGCTGGCTTGCCTGGCCTGGATCGTCTTCAGCGTGCTGCTTTGGGGCCGTAACCGCCTCGGCTGGCGCGGACACAAGGCCATTCGCTGGACCCTCGCCGGTTTCTGCCTGCTGATGCTGGCGTACTTCGGCAGTAAGCTGGTCCGTGAATACATCCTGCACATCTGACGGGCGGCATTAATGGACGACTTGCCCATAGGGCCGATGCTCGCGGTATTGGCCTTGCTGATTTTATGGTCGGGGCTGTTTACCGCCATCGAAACCGCGCAACAGTACTTGTTGGCCCAGCGAACCGCCTCGCGCTCCAGCGATAAACCGGTCGCGAAGCTGAGCTTCCCGCTCAACAGCCTGATCTTCTGCAATACCTTGTGCCGCGCACTGGCCGTGGTCATCAGCACCTTGCTGGCGATCTTCATCTGGGCAGAAAACGGTCCATGGATTGCCTGTGCAGGCGCCGGTACCGCGCTTCTGGTGTTTGCCGACTACCTGCCGCGCACCCTCGCCGTGCGCTATCCCGACGCCGTCCTGGCCCTGGGCAACACATTGCTCGGCGCACCCCTGAAGATCATTTACCCGGCCGCCTGGCTGCTCAATGGCTTCACTCAGCTGCTGATGCGACCGTTTGCCCGCAAAGTCAAAGTGGTGCAACAGAGCGAAGACGAGAGCCTGAACGAGCGGATGGACGATTACGATCAAGCCGTCTGCCGCCCGCACCCGCTGTCGGGCATCCACGCGCTGGACAACATCACGGTCAACGACATCCTGGTGACCCGCAGTGACGTCGACGGGATCAACCTCGACGACTCCCTCGCAGAAATCATCGAGCAACTGCGCAACAACAAGCGCACGCGCCTGCCGGTGTTCCACAGCGACATCAACCAGGTCGAAGCGGTGCTCAATACCCGGCAGATCCGCCACTTGCTGGCCGATGCGAGCCTGACCCTGGAAGCACTGCTGGCCGCCAGTCACGAACCGTACTTCGTGCCGGAAAGCACCCCGCTGCAACTGCAACTCTTGAATTTCCACAAACAGCAGCGGCGCCTGGGCATGGTGGTCGATGAGTACGGTGAAGTACTCGGCATCGTGACCCTGGAAGACATTCTCGAAGAAATCGTCGGCGAATTCGAAAGCCAGCACAGCCTGGACAATCCGCACATCCATCCGCAGGCCGATGGGCGCCTGATGATCGAAGGTGCGGCGTCGATTCGCGAATTGAACAAGAGCCTGGGCTGGCACCTGCCCAGCGATGGCCCGAAAACCCTTAACGGCTTGGTGACCGAGGCGCTGGAGACGATTCCGGACAGTGCGGTGTGCCTGAAGATCGGGCGTTATCGGCTGGAGATTCTGGAGACGGAAGACAATCGCGTCACGCGTGTGCTGATCTGGCATACCAGCTCGGCGCCAGTCGCTATCTAAACCCTGGTACCCAACCTGTGGCGAGGGAGCTTGCTCCCGCTGGACTGCGAAGCAGACCCAACCAAAGACGCTGCAATTATCCTGACAGTACCCTTCCAGCCATTTGCGGCCGCTGCGCGACCGAGCGGGAGCAAGCTCCCTCGCCACAAAAGCCATCACTCAACCCAAGCCACTTGTTTGATCGTTAGCCACCTTCCTATAATCAAATTCGCTTACCCAAGCCCCGCCAGACCACGTGCTTACCCCGCACGCAGCAGGTTCCGGCCAGACCATCGGCAATATCCGCACCACACCGACGACTGTTCCTACCTGGAACAGCGGCCGCGCCTCACTCCCACATCCCTGGGTGTTCGACCATAATAATTCGCTCCACTGGGGCACATGACTGTCAGGGATAACCGCATGACGACCAGCACGACTTATACCGAAACCACGCCTGCGCAACCGACGAACTCCGCCACCCGCGTCGCCACGGCAAGCTTTATCGGCACGGCCATCGAGTTTTACGACTTCTACGTCTACGCCACCGCCGCTGCGCTGGTGATCGGTCCGGTGTTCTTTCCGCAGACCTCCGGCACCGCCCAGATGCTGTCGGCGTTCCTCACCTTCGGCATCGCCTTCCTCGCAAGACCATTGGGATCGGCGCTGTTTGGCCACTTCGGTGACCGCATCGGGCGCAAATCGACCCTGGTCGCTTCGCTGCTATTGATGGGCGTGTGCACCACGCTGATCGGCGTATTGCCGGGTTACGACAGCATCGGGGCCTGGGCGCCAATCCTGCTTTGCGTGCTGCGTTTCGGCCAAGGCCTTGGCCTGGGCGGCGAATGGGGTGGCGCGGCGCTGCTGGCGACGGAAAATGCGCCCAAGGGCAAGCGTGCCTGGTTCGGCATGTTCCCGCAGCTCGGTCCTTCGATTGGCTTTCTGGCGGCCAACGGCCTGTTCCTGACACTGGCCATGACCCTGAATGACGAGCAATTCCGCTCGTGGGGCTGGCGGATTCCGTTCCTGCTCAGCGCCGCGCTGGTGATGGTAGGCCTCTATGTGCGGCTCAAACTCCACGAAACCCCGGTATTTGCCAACGCCATGGCCCGTCAGGAACGGGTGAAAATCCCGCTGGTCGAGCTGTTCAGTCAGTACTGGGTGCCGATGCTGCTGGGGGCCGGGTCGATGGTGGTGTGCTACGCACTGTTCTACATCTCGACTGTATTTTCGTTGAGTTATGGCGTGTCGACACTCGGCTACAGCCGCGAAACCTTTCTCGGGCTGCTGTGCTTCGCCGTACTGTTCATGGCGGCGGCGACACCATTGTCGGCCTGGGCCAGCGACCGTTACGGGCGCAAACCGGTGCTGATCATCGGCGGCGTGCTGGCGATTCTGTCCGGATTCTTGATGGAACCACTGCTGACCCAAGGCTCGACCTGGGGCGTGGCGCTGTTCCTGTGTATCGAGCTGTTTCTGATGGGCGTGACGTTTGCGCCGATGGGCGCGCTGCTGCCAGAGCTGTTTCCAACGCATGTGCGGTATACCGGCGCGTCGGCAGCCTACAACCTGGGCGGAATCGTCGGGGCCTCGGCGGCGCCGTTCTTCGCGCAGAAACTGGTGGCGATGGGGGGTTTGAGTTATGTCGGCGGGTATGTGTCGGGGGCGGCGGTGCTGAGTTTGATTGCTGTGCTGTGTCTGAAAGAGACGCGGCATAACGATCTGAATCGGGTTGCCTGAATCAGAAGCATCGCCAGCAGGATGGCTCCCACATGGAAACTGGGTGTACACAAAATCTGTGACCAACCCATAATCCTGTGGGAGCTAGCCTGCTAGCGATTGCCGCGCCTCGGTTTACAGCTCGACTACGACCGCCTGAGAAGCGCGAGTCGCTTTGGCACGTGCCGCCTCAATCGACTCATCCCGCGCCAACGCCACGCCCATCCGGCGCTGGCCATTGACCTCAGGCTTGCCAAACAGACGCAACGCCGTATCCGGCTCGCTCAACGCAGCACCCAAATTGGCGAAAGCGGTCTGGGTCGACTGCCCTTCCACCAGAATCACCGCCGAAGCCGATGGGCCGAACTGACGGATCAACGGAATCGGCAGACCCAGAATCGCCCGTGCGTGCAGCGCGAACTGCGACAGGTCCTGGGAAATCAAGGTCACCAGGCCGGTGTCATGCGGGCGCGGCGAGACTTCGCTGAACCACACCTGATCACCTTTGATGAACAGCTCGACACCAAACAGACCACGGCCGCCCAAGGCTTCGGTGACGGCTTTGGCAACGCGCTCGGATTCAGCCAAGGCAATCGGGCTCATGGCTTGTGGCTGCCAGGATTCCTGATAGTCGCCCTTCTCCTGACGGTGACCGACTGGCGCGCAGAAGGTCGTGCCGCCCACGTGACGCACGGTCAGCAGGGTGATTTCGTAGTCGAAGTCGATGAAACCTTCGACGATCACGCGACCCTTACCGGCACGGCCGCCTTCTTGCGCGTAATCCCACGCGGTTTTCACATCATCGGCGCTGCGCAGCAGGCTCTGGCCTTTGCCCGACGAACTCATCACTGGCTTGACCACGCACGGGAAACCCAGGTCCTGGACGGCCTTGCTGTAGTCCTCGAAGGTGTCGGCGAAGTGGTACGGCGAGGTCGGCAGGTCCAGTTCTTCCGCGGCCAGGCGACGAATGCCTTCGCGGTTCATGGTCAGCTGCGCGGCGCGCGCGGTCGGGATCACGGTGAAGCCTTCGGCTTCCAGTTCAACCAGGGTCGCGGTGGCGATGGCTTCGATTTCCGGCACGATGAAGTGCGGCTTCTCGGCTTCGATCACGGCACGCAGGGCGGCGCCGTCGAGCATGTTGATCACGTGGCTGCGATGGGCGACTTGCATGGCCGGCGCGTTGGCGTAACGGTCGACGGCGATTACTTCAACGCCCAGGCGTTGCAGCTCGATCACCACTTCCTTGCCCAACTCGCCACAGCCACACAGCAATACGCGGGTCGCGGTTGGCGACAATGGAGTTCCGATACGGGTCATCTCAGGTCCTCAAGAAGCGGATCATCGAGGGTCGCGGTGCCTGGCACGCTTCCCATGGGGAGAAAGCGCGGCATTTTACATGAACCGAAGGGTTTGGCTTCAGCTGGCGACGGCCTGTTTACGCAAGCGCCAGGCCATGATCAGCCACACGACCGTCACGCCGGCGAACTTCGAGCCCATGGCAGTGAGAATCACGCCCGGGGTGAACGCGTCGATCATGCCGAAGAAGATGAAGGTATCGAGGGGAATACTCAGGGCCGAACTTATCCACAGGCGATCGTGCAACGGGCGCTTGGTGATGCTGAACACCAGCCAGTCGATGCATTCCGACACGGCGAAGGCCGTGGCGCTGGCCAAAGCGATGGACGGATCGGAAGTGACATACGACAGGACCAGTGCTGCGAGCATCGCCGCGATGGCGCCGTGGCCGAAGCGGGTTTGTACCATGTCGCGCAAGACAAAAACCAACCCGCCCCAGGCAGACCAGATGATGTCCAGGTGCGGGGCTGTGGAAAAGGCGTAGTTGATCAGTACGACGCTGCTGATGTAGGCGATCAGGAAGAGCATGGGGTGGCGGGATACCTGTCAATTTGGCGCGTAGATTACTTCAGCCATACACAAGCACCAAATCGAAACACGATTCCTGTAGCAGCTGCCGAAGGCTGCGTTCGGCTGCGCAGCAGTCGTAAATCCTGAGTTCACGGTTTACCTGAAAAACCGCGGTGCCTGATTTTACGACTGCTGCGCAGCCGAACGCAGGCTGCGCCAGCTGCTACAGGTCCGGGGTTTTTCCCAGCATCCAGATCAACCCACTCGACTTCGCCCGCTCATGACACAACCCCAACACCTTGCGGCGCTCTTCGTTGTCCATCCGGCTCCAACGAGTAATCTCCTCCACCGTACGCTGACACCCGGTGCAAACGTCATCCTCGTCCAGCGCACAAATGTTCACGCACGGCGAAAGAACCGGTCGTTCGGTAGCGTTCATTCTTCCTGCTCGGCCAGATCGCGAGCGTAACGCTGGGAGTTATGCACATAGTGGGCGGCGCTGGCTTCGAGCATTTTCTTTTGCTGTTCAGTCAGCTCGCGCACCACTTTACCGGGCGAGCCCATGACCAGCGAACCGTCGGGAATTTCCTTGCCCTCACCGATCAGCGAATTGGCGCCGATGATGCAGTTCTTGCCGATTTTCGCGCCGTTGAGAATCACGGCATTAATGCCGATCAGGCTGTAATCGCCCACGGTGCAGCCATGAAGCATGGCGTTGTGGCCGATGGTCACGCCGGTGCCGATGGTCAGCGGGTAGCCCATGTCGGTGTGCATCACCGTGCCGTCCTGGACGTTGCTGTTCTTGCCGATCAGGATCAGTTCGTTGTCGCCACGCAACACGGCGTTGAACCAGACGTTGGCGCCCTCTTCCAGCTTGACCTTGCCCACCAGCACGGCATTGGGTGCGACCCAGCTTTGCGGATGGGTTTCGACGCGGGCGTCGCCCAGGCGATATTTCATCTTCTTATTGTCCTCAAGGCTCAGGCAGCCGCGTTTCACGCCATACGAACGATGGCTTCAAATATTGATAAAGCTTTTGGGTGGGTGGTGCAGGCTGATGTCGGCGTCATAGAGCAGGTTGATCAACTCGACGATCATGATCGCTGTCAGGCCCCAGATTTTGTATTCGCCGTAACGATAACTTGGCACGTACCAACTGCGCCCCTGGTAATCGATGCGATGGGTGTGTTCCCGAGGATCCTCGCGGAAAAACTCCAGAGGCACACTGAACACCGCGGCGATCTCGGCATCGTTGGCCAGGTACTCGACGAAATCAGGAATCACCCCGACATAAGGCGTGACCTTGATGCCGTGCAGGGAGATCAGCGGGCTCAGAGGGCCGATCACTTCGACCAGCCCAGGCGGCAAGCCGATTTCTTCTTCGGCCTCACGCAGCGCGGTGAAAATCAGGTCAGGGTCTTCGGGGTCGCGCCGTCCGCCGGGGAAGGCGACTTCACCTCCATGGGTCGAGAGCCCACTGGCGCGCAGGGTCAGAACCAGTTCCGGTTCGTCACTGCGGGTGATGGGCACCAGTACCGCGGCCTCGGGGAAACGTCGATCGGTTTCCAGGGTACGCGGCGTGTGGTTGCTTACCCGGTGAAGTAGCTCGTCCAGCATGAGTCTTCTCGATTTATTCGCTACCTCGCATCATGCACCAATCACACCGGCCGCCCAACCCCATAACCACTGCATGTCGCTAAACGACAACTTGCCGACTGACACCGTCGCACGCCAAGATAGGCGCAGCATTCAGGAACCCCAGCATGAAATTTTGCAGTCAGTGCGGCAACCCGGTCACCCAGCGCATTCCCGAAGGCGATTCGCGCCTGCGTTTTGTCTGTGACAGCTGTCAGGCGATTCACTACCAGAACCCCAATATCGTCGCCGGTTGCGTGGCGACCTGGGGCTCTAAAGTGTTGCTGTGCCGACGCGCCATCGAGCCTCGGCTCGGTTACTGGACCTTGCCCGCCGGTTTCATGGAAAACGGTGAAACCATCGAGCAGGCGGCCATTCGCGAGACCGCCGAAGAAGCCTGCGCGCGGGTGCGCAACCTGAGCATCTATACGTTGATCGACGTGCCACACATCAGTCAGGTGCACGTGTTCTTTCGCGCAGAGCTGGTGGACCTGGACTTTTCCGCCGGCCCGGAGAGCCTGGAAGTGCAGCTTTTCGACGAAGCCGACATCCCGTGGTCCGAGTTGGCTTTCCGCACGGTGGGCCGTACCTTAGAATGCTTCTTCGCTGACCGGCGGACCGAGGTCTACCCCGTGCGGTCCGAGTCGATCCCGGCGCTTGCTCAGCCTGCCATCATATAAAGCTCCTGGCTCCAAAATCACCTATAACTAACTAAATAGTCGCGACACCTTTCAGGGATATCGTTTCAATGCGCTGGTTGCTTGCCGTGTTTTGCTTGTCGTTCGTCGCTATGTCACAGGCTTCCGTTGCGGAAACCCTGGACGGCAAAGTCATCGAAAAAGTTCTGGTGCTCAAATCCGCCCACCAATTGCAATTGATCAATGACGGCAAGCCGCTCAAAACCTATCGCATCTCCCTGGGCAAACGGCCGAAGGGGCCGAAGCTGATGGAAGGCGACAAGCGCACGCCTGAAGGTTTCTATTGGCTGGACTGGCGCAAGGTCAGCGATAAATTCAATCTGTCGATGCACATCTCCTACCCGAACATCAGCGACTCTGCCCGCGCGCGGCGCGAAGGCGTCGAGCCGGGCAGCATGATCATGATCCACGGCACACCGGACACCGAAGAAAACCCGGAAGACCTGTTCCACACCCTGGACTGGACCGACGGCTGCATTGCCATGCGCAACATGGACATGCGTGAGGTTTGGGGCCTGGTGCCGGATGGCACGATGATCGAAATCCGCCCGTAACCCCGTTATCTGTGGCGAGGGAGCTTGCTCCCGCTGGGGCGCGAAGCGGCGCCAAAAAATGATCTCACACCACATTCGCTGATTTCAGGCCTGCTTCGCAGCCCAACGGGAGCAAGCTCCCTCGCCACAAAAGCACCGATTTCGTCTTCCGAGCGCTACCTTCGGTCGCGCCTCGAAAAATAAATTCAGATGATCGCAGCGAGCGACACCGCCCACCGGGAAGATACCAATCCCCCCGACAGGCGTTGCCGCAGGCTGCGATCTATGCGCTCAAAATCCCCACCTCTAATACCACTTGAAACCAAACCCTATTGACTGCGCCCACGAGAGCAGGCTTTCTCGCGCCAAGCGCAAAGTACTGGCATTGACATGGTATTCAAGTGGTATTAATTTTTGCCCACCACCGAGCGACAACAATCTTACATCCGCATCGGACCAAACCTACATGAACGACCTCCAGGCCCTACGCCCTGACGATACCCAGCCCACGCCGTTGTACCTGCAACTGGCGCGCAATCTGGAAACGGCGATTCATGCCGGCCAGTGGAAAGCCGAGCAGGCGATGCCCTCGGAGCGCAACCTCAGCGAGCTGCTGGGCATCTCCCGTGTCACGGCACGCAAGGCGCTGGAAGTCTTGTTCGAGCAAGGCCTGATCCGCCGCAACCAGGGTTCGGGCACGTTCATCACACCGCGCCTGGAACAACCGCTGTCGCGCCTCTCGGGTTTCAGCGAAATGCTGCGCCTCAAGGGCTTCGTCCCCGGCTCGCAATGGCTCGAACGTGAAATCACCCCGCCGACCCACGAAGAACTGATCCGCCTCGGCCTCTCGCCTAACGACAAGGTCGCGCGACTCAAGCGCCTGCGCAAAGCCGACGACACGGTGATGGCGATCGAGATGAGTACCCTGCCCGCCTCGATCATTCCCAAACCGCAAGCGGTGGGCGATTCCCTCTACGAATACCTCGACGGCCTCGGCAAGCCGATCGTCCGCGCGCTGCAGCACATCCAGGCGATCAACGCCTCGGACGAATTCGCCGCCCTCGTCGGCATCGCCCCCGGCACCGCCATGCTGCTGATGACCCGTGTCGGCTATCTGGAAGACAACACACCGATCGAAGTCACCGACACCTACTGCCGCAACGACTATTACGATTTTGTCGCAGAGCTGCGTAGATAAAGCGCTTCGCTGCTAAAACCGAGAACCGATCATGTCCGAAGACAACATCCTCACCGCCCACGGCTGGGTTCGCGGCCGGCTGATTCACGAACACGGCAAGGTCGTGTCCATCGAAGGCGTGCCCTGCGATCCGGCCGACAACGACTTGCCTTACCTGCTGCCCGGTTTTATCGACCTGCACGTTCACGGCGGCGGCGGCAAAGACATCATGGAAGGTGCACCGGCCTTCGAAACTATCAGCAAAACCCATGTGCGTTTTGGCACAACGTCGCTGTTGGCGACCACCATGACCGCGCCGCCGGCAGAGATTTCCAGCGTGCTCAAGGCCGTCGGCGAGTTCTGCGAGCAGCGGCCAAAAGGCTGCGCCCGAGTGCTCGGCGTGCACCTCGAAGGCCCGTACATCAACCCCGGCAAACTCGGCGCCCAGCCGAATTTTGCCCACACGGCGTTGATGGCCGAAGTCGAGGAATACCTGGCGCTGGCCCCGATCCGCGTGATCACTATCGCCCCGGAAATCGCCGGCCACGATGCCTTGATCCGCACCCTCAGTGCGCGCGGCATCCGCATGCAGATCGGCCACACCCTCGGCAGTTACGAGGAAGGCGTCGCGGCGCTGGCGGCCGGCGCCAGCAGTTTCACTCACCTCTACAACGCCATGAGCCCGCTGCATCACCGCGAGCCGGGCATCGTCGGCGCGGCGCTGGCCCACGCCAAATACGCTGAACTGATTCCGGACTTGCTGCACGTGCATCCCGGCGCCATGCGGGTGGCCCTGCGTGCGATCCCGTGCCTGTATTGCGTCACCGATTCCACTGCTGCTGCCGGCATGCCCGACGGCGAATACAAGCTCGGCAGCCACACCGTGACCAAATGCCTGGGCGGCGTGCGCTTGCCCGACGGCACTCTGGCCGGCAGCACGCTGACCATGGATCAGGCGCTGCGCAATCTGGTGAAAATCGGTTTGCCGATCGCCGAGGCTTCGCAACGTCTTTCGCAATTCCCCGCCGATTACCTCGGCATCACCGAACGCGGCCGCCTGCAACCCGGCAGCTGGGCCGACTGCGTGCGGCTGGATCGCTCACTCACACTCACCGCCGTCATGGTCGAAGGAGAAGACATTGACTTCAAAAATGCTTGAAGAGGCGCTGTCCTCGTTCGAAGCCGTGCAAGCTCAACTGCAGCAACTCGACCCGCAGATGATCGAGATCGCCGGGCGCCTGCGCCGTCAGCCGCCGCAAGTGGCAATGACCGTCGCTCGCGGCAGTTCCGACCATGCCGCCAGTTATTTTGCCTACCTCACCATGCAGCAACTGGGCATCCCGGTGGCGTCGTTGCCAATGTCGGTGGTGACCATGCAGCAAGCGCCGTTGAAGGTCAGCGGCCAAGTGGCGTTTGCGTTCTCGCAGTCGGGGCAAAGTCCGGACCTGGTGAACAGCCTGCGTCTGTTGCGTAAACGCGGCGCCCTGAGCATTTCCATGGTCAACGCCGAAAGTTCGCCACTGGAAGCGGCGTGCGAATTCAGCCTGCCGCTGTGCGCCGGCACTGAAAGCAGCGTGGCGGCGACCAAGAGTTTTATCGCCACCCTCAGCGCCAGCGCCCGTCTGATCGCCCACTGGAAAGAAGACGTGGAATTGCTGGAAGCCGGCAGCGCCCTCCCGGAAGGTCTGCGCGAAGCGGCGCAGCAGGATTGGAGCCTGGCCATCGACGCCCTGCGCGATTGTCAGCGCTTGATGGTGATCGGTCGTGGCGCCGGTTTTGCCATCGCTCAGGAAGCGGCCCTCAAGTTCAAGGAAACCTCGGCGATTCAGGCCGAAGCCTTCAGCAGCGCCGAAGTCCGTCACGGCCCGATGGCGTTGATCGATGAAAATTATCCTCTGCTGATCTTCGCCCCACGCGGTGCCGAGCAGGCCGGATTGCTGAGCCTTGCCGCGGACATGCGCCAGCGTGGCGCTCGCGTTCTGCTGGCGGCTCCGGATGACATCGCCGAACGCGATCTCACCCTGACCCGCGCCGAGCACCCGGCCCTTGATCCGATTCTGGCGATCCAGAGTTTCTACGTCATGGCCGCCGGTTTAGCCGTGGCCCGTGGCATGGACCCGGACCAGCCGCGCCATTTGAGCAAAGTGACGCGTACGCACTAAGTCTGCCCCGAACGATTTTCTGATGAGACCGAGCCATGCATAACAACAATAAAGAGCTGACCCTCAGCGCCCCGCTCAGCGGCCCGGTGCTCACGCTCGCCAAAGTCCCGGACCCGGTGTTCGCCAGCGGCGCCATGGGCGACGGCATCGCGATCGACCCACTGAACGACACTCTCCACGCGCCGTGTGCCGGCGTCGTGGTGCACGTCGCCCGCAGCGGTCACGCCGTCACCTTGCGTGCCGATAACGGTGCCGAATTGCTGCTGCACCTGGGCCTCGACACCGTCGAGTTGCAGGGCGAAGGCTTCTCGATGCTGGTCAAGGAAGGCGCGCGGGTCAGCAACGGCCAGCCGCTGTTGCGCTACGACCTGGACAAGGTCGCGCAGCAGTGCAAAAGCCTGGTCAGCCTGATGATCCTGACCAACAGCCAGGACTTTCAGGCGCGGCCCATTACGCTGAAATCGGTGAAGGTCGGCGATCCGTTGCTGCACATCATTCGTCGGCTGGCGCCGGGCGCGCAGGCAGACGTGGACCTTTGCGGCGAAGAACTTTTCGGCCACGTTTGCATCGCCCATCGTGGCGGTCTGCACGCTCGCCCGGCCGCGCTGATTCGTCAGACCGCGCAAGGGTTCAAGAGCAAATCGCAGCTGCATTTCGCTGGCAAATCGGCGACCTGTGACAGCTTGATCGGGCTGATGAGCCTGGCCGTCGGCGAGCAGGACGAGGTTCAGGTCAGTTGCCAAGGCCCGGATGCCGAAGCGGCGCTGCAAGCATTGCTGATCGCCTTGTCCACAGCGTTGGCCGAAGACAGCCACGCCGCCGCGCCAACACCGATTACCCGACGCAATCGGGCTGCCGAAGCGGGCGTGCTGCACGGTGTCTGCGCCGCTCCCGGTATTGTCGGTGGGCCGTTGTTTCGCTTGAACGCCATCAGCCTGCCGGTGGATGCCGGCAGCCACGATCCCGAGCAACAATTGCACGCCCTCGAGACCGCGTTGACCGCCGTGCGCAGCGAAATCGACCACACCCTGGCCCAGGCCAGGAAACACAAGAACACTGACGAAGAAGCGATCTTCACCGCGCACCTCGCCTTGCTCGAAGACCCGGCGCTGCTGGACGCGGCCAACGTCTCCATCGTTCAAGGCATGGCCGCGACGCACGCCTGGAGCCAATCGATCGATGCGCAGTGCGACGTCCTCCAGCAACTCGGCAGCGCATTGCTGGCCGAACGCGCCAACGATCTGCGCGACCTCAAACAACGGGTGTTGCGCGCCTTGCTCGGTGAGGCCTGGCATTACGATGTGCCGGCTGGCGCCATCGTTGCCGCCCATGAATTGACGCCGTCGGACTTGCTGCAATTGAGCCAGCAAGGCGTCGCCGGGTTGTGCATGGCCGAGGGCGGCGCAACTTCCCATGTCGCCATCCTGGCTCGCGGCAAAGGTCTGCCGTGCCTGGTTGCACTGGGTTCGGCGCTTCTGGATCAGGCGCAAGGCCAGGCTGTGGTGCTGGATGCCGACGGCGGTCGTCTCGAACTGGCGCCGACGGCCGAACGCCTGGCCGAGGTGCATCAGGCACAACTTGATCATCAGCAACGTCGTGCACTTCAACAATCACAGGCTCACACCCCGGCACTGACGCTCGATGGTGTGCACATCGAAGTCGCGGCCAATGTCGCCTCCAGCACAGAAGCGGCCGACGCGCTGGCCAATGGCGCCGATGGCGTCGGCCTGCTGCGCACCGAGTTTTTGTTTGTGGACCGCAACACCGCGCCGGACGAACAGGAACAGCGTCTCGCCTATCAAACCGTGCTCGACGCCATGGGCGACAAGTCGGTGATCATCCGTACCATCGACGTCGGCGGCGACAAACAACTCGATTACCTGCCGTTGCCGGTCGAGGCCAATCCGGTGCTCGGCTTGCGCGGCATTCGCCTGGCTCAGGTGCGGCCGGAACTGCTTGATCAGCAACTGCGCGCGCTGCTCCATATCCGCCCGCTTTCGCGCTGCCGGATCCTGTTGCCGATGGTGACCGAGGTCGATGAGTTGCTGCACATCCGCCAACGCCTCGACGCGCTGTGCACTGAACTCGGTGTAAGTGAGCGTCCCGAACTGGGCGTAATGATCGAAGTCCCGGCCGCCGCGCTGCTGGCCGAGCAACTGGCCGAACATGCGAACTTCCTGTCCATCGGCACCAACGATTTGTCGCAATACACCCTGGCCATGGACCGCGACCACGCCGGCCTCGCCTCGCGAGTCGACGCGATGCACCCGGCGCTGCTGCGGCTGATCGCTCAGACCTGCGCCGGTGCGGCAGTGCATAACCGTTGGGTTGGCGTCTGCGGCGCCCTCGCCTCCGACCCGCTGGCCACGCCAGTACTGATCGGCCTGGGTGTCAGCGAGCTGTCGGTCAGCCCGGTACAAATCGGTGAAATCAAAGATCGCGTGCGCCACCTCGACGCTGCCGAATGCCGACGCATCAGCCACGACCTGCTCAAGCTGAGTAGCGCCAGTGCGGTGCGACACGCCTGTCATCAGCAATGGCCTCTGAGCTGAACAACAAAAAGAATCCAGGGAGATACGCCATGTACCAATACTTTATCGAAGGCCTGCAACGGCTCGGTCGCGCGCTGATGCTGCCGATCGCGATCCTGCCGATTGCCGGTCTGCTCCTGCGTCTGGGCGACACCGATCTGCTGAACATCGCGATCATCCACGACGCCGGCCAGGTGATCTTCGCCAACTTGGCAATGATCTTCGCCATCGGCATCGCGGTCGGTTTCGCCAAGGACAACAACGGCACCGCCGGCCTCGCCGGGGTCATTGGTTACCTGGTGATGATCTCCACGCTCAAGGTGCTCGATGCGAGCATTAACATGGGCATGCTCGCCGGGATCGTCAGCGGCCTGATGGCCGGCGCGCTTTACAACCGTTTCAAGGACATCAAGCTGCCGGAGTACCTGGCGTTCTTCGGCGGGCGGCGCTTCGTGCCGATCGTCACCGGATTCGCCGCCGTCGGCCTGGGCGTGATCTTCGGTTTGATCTGGCCGCCGATCCAGCATGGCATCAACGGCTTCGGCACATTGATGATGGAGAGCGGCAGCATCGGCGCCTTCGTCTTCGGCGTGTTCAACCGCCTGCTGATCGTCACCGGTTTGCACCACATCCTCAACAACATGGCGTGGTTCGTCTTCGGCAACTTCACCGACCCGACCACGGGCGCCATGGTCACCGGCGACCTGTCGCGCTACTTCGCCGGAGACCCGAAAGGCGGCCAGTTCATGACCGGCATGTTCCCGGTGATGATCTTCGGCCTGCCCGCCGCGTGCCTGGCGATGTACCGCAACGCCCTGCCGGAACGACGCAAAATCATGGGCGGGATCTTCCTGTCCATGGCGCTGACCTCATTCCTGACCGGCGTCACCGAGCCCATCGAATTTGCGTTCATGTTCCTCGCGCCGTTTCTGTTTTTGCTCCATGCGCTGCTGACGGGGCTGTCGATGGCGATCACCAATGCGCTGAACATCCACCTAGGGTTCACCTTCTCCGGCGGCTTCATCGACATGGTGCTCGGCTGGGGCGAGTCCACCAACGGCTGGCTGGTGGTGCCGGTGGGGTTGGCGTACGCAGTGATCTATTACTTGGTGTTTGATTTCTGCATTCGTCGCTTCAACCTCAAGACACCGGGACGTGAAGAGGTGCCGACCGGTGACAAGGTTGTGGTCGCCGAGAATGAGCGGGCCGGGGCTTACATCAAGGCGTTGGGTGGTGCACAGAATTTGATCACCGTCGGGGCCTGTACCACTCGGTTGCGCCTGGACATGGTGGATCGCAACAAGGCAAACGACGCAGAGTTGAAAGCGTTGGGCGCGATGGCGGTTGTGCGCCCGGGCAAGGGTGGGAGTTTGCAGGTGGTGGTCGGGCCGATGGCGGACAGCATTGCTGATGAGATCCGGTTGGCGATGCCGGCGCTGGGTCGTGCGCTGGTCTCCTCCCCTCCTGCTGTTATTGATGCACCGAAACCTGCCGCTGTGGCAAATTCAGAAGCACAGCAATGGCTGAAGGCCTTGGGCGGCGGGGACAATATATTGCAGATGGATTGCGTGGCCATGACCCGGATTCGACTGCAACTGGTGGATGGCAAAGCGTTGTCGGAGGGTGATTTGAAGGCGCTGGGTTGCCAGGGGGTCAGCCAGCTTGAAGGGGGTGTTTGGCACTTGCTGATTGGTGACAAGGCCGCGAGTTTGAGTGGGGCGCTGGAGGCGTTGGTTAATCGTAGTGAGGTGAGTGCCAAGGTTTAGATCTTGACTGCCTGACAGTCCGCCATCGCGAGCAGGCTCGCTCCCACAGTTGAACGGTGCATCCTGCGAGAAAGTGGTCGGCTGTCAGGCCACCTTCGCGGGCAAGTCGGATCGCCGCACCGCTCGCTCCTACATTGGATCGGCGTACACGCTTCGCTCCTCACCACTCAACAGGCCGAGCGTTAGCTCGCCTGCAGCTTTTGATCTTGATCTACCCGCCCCTTTCGGGAGGCTGAGTGGAGGTGTTCATCCGGGGAGTGGCGCGCAGCGCCGTTCGACGCAGTCGAACACGCTGCATGTAGGTGCAGCGAAGCCAACCGGAGGGCAGTGTCCCCGGATGAATACCGGAGCGAAGGTACGCCGAGCATTAGCGAGGGGCCGGACGCTTGGGGCGAGCGTTTTTTTGCTTACTTTGTTTAGGCGCTTGTAAAAAAAGTGAGTCGCCGTAAGGGCGAAACCGCCAGCCGCCGTTACCGCAGGAATGGATATGTACACCTGCAAGAGACTGGTCGGCTGTCAGGCCGCCATCGCGAGCAGGCTCGCTCCTACAATTTTGAGCAACGTACATCCATAAAATCGCGGCCAATAAAAAACCCGCTGAACGCCAATTCAGCGGGTTTCTTGTCTTCACAGCCAACGAATCAAAAATCCGCCAACTGCCACACTTCATAAGCCGGCGTCTCGTAGGGATGGCTGAGTTTCAGCGCGGCCACCACGGCCACGATCAACTCATCCGCCACTACCAGCTCAACCTTCCATTCCTCAACCTGCTCGACCTGCCCCGCTTCGCCAATAAACGGCTGACTGCCATCCAAAGGCCGAAACTGACCCAGACCCAACACCTGCCACGCGCAGTGATCATAAGCGCCGATCCGTCCGCCACCGGCAGCGAACACAGCGCTCTTGACCACCTCGACATGGCTGGCCGGAACAAAAAAGCCGAGCTTATACACAGCCCTTAGTTCACCCAGACGCGAGCATTACGGAACATACGCATCCAAGGTGCGTCTTCGTTCCAGTCTTCCGAACGCCACGAGTTCTGCACGGCGCGGAACACGCGTTCCGGGTGCGGCATCATGATCGTTACGCGACCGTCGCGGCTGGTCAAACCGGTGATCCCGCGCGGCGAACCGTTCGGGTTGGCCGGGTAGTTCTCGGTGACCTTGCCGTGGTTGTCGACGAAACGCATCGCCACGCAGCCCGACAGATCGGCTTCCAGCAACGCTTCTTCGCTGGCGAACTCGGCATGACCTTCACCGTGCGCGATCGCGATCGGCATGCGCGAACCGGCCATGCCTTGCAGGAAGATCGAGTTCGACTCCTGGACCTGGACCATCGCCACGCGCGCCTCGAACTGCTCGGAACGGTTACGCACAAAGTGCGGCCAGAACTCACTGCCCGGGATCAGCTCGTGCAGGTTGGACATCATCTGGCAACCGTTGCACACGCCGAGGGTGAAGCTGTCGGTACGCTCGAAGAAGCCCTGGAATGCATCGCGAGCACGGCTGTTGAACAGCGCGGACTTGGCCCAGCCTTCGCCGGCACCCAATACGTCGCCGTAGGAGAAACCGCCGCAAGCGACCATGCCCTTGAAGTCGTTCAGGTCGACACGGCCGGCCAGAATGTCGCTCATGTGCACATCGATTGCGTTGAAACCGGCGCGGTCGAACGCGGCCGCCATTTCCACCTGACCGTTGACGCCCTGCTCACGCAGCACGGCAACCTGTGGGCGGATGCCTTTCTTGATGTAAGGCGCGGCGATGTCCTGGTTGACGTCGAAGCTGAGCTTGACGCTCAGGCCCGGGTTGTCTTCTTCCAGCAGCACGTCGAACTCTTGCTCGGCGCACTCAACGTTGTCACGCAGACGCTGGATCTGGTAGCTGGTTTCAGCCCAGGTGCGTTGCAGCAGACGACGCTGGCCTTCGAACACGGTGTCGCCGTTGAAGGTGATGTTGATCTGGCCGTTGTTCATCGGCTGACCGATCACCGAAACGCAATCGCCCAGACCGGCTGCGCTGAACTGCGCGAGGATGTCCGGCGTGGCGTCCTGGCGAACCTGGATCACAGCGCCGAGTTCTTCGTTGAACAGGATCGCGGCGATGTCGGCGGAGGTTTCTGCCAGACCGTCGAGGTTCAGGCTCAGACCGCAGTGACCGGCGAAGGCCATCTCCACCACGCTGGTCAGCAGACCACCGTCGGAACGGTCGTGGTACGCCAGCAGGTGACCGTCGGCGTTGAGGCCCTGGATCACGGCGAAGAAGGCTTTCAGGTCTTCGGCATCATCGACGTCCGGTGCTTGCGAACCGAGCTTGCCGTGAACCTGAGCCAGGATCGAGGCGCCCATGCGGTTCTGGCCACGGCCCAGATCGATCAGGATCAGGTCGGTGGTGCCCTTGTTCATGCGCAGTTCCGGGGTCAGGGTCTGACGGATGTCAGCCACTGGCGCGAAACCGGTCACGATCAGGGACATCGGCGAGGTGACGGTCTTGTCGACGCCTTCGTCGTTCCAGCGCGTGGCCATGGACATGGAGTCCTTGCCCACCGGAATGGTGATGCCCAGCTCAGGGCACAGCTCCATGCCGACCGCTTTCACGGTGTCGTACAGACGCGCGTCTTCGCCCGGGTGACCGGCAGCGGACATCCAGTTCGCCGACAGTTTGATGTCGGAGATCTTGTTGATGCGCGAAGCGGCGATGTTGGTCAGGGTTTCGCCAATTGCCATGCGGCCCGACGCCGGAGCGTCCAGCAGGGCCAGCGGAGTACGCTCGCCCATGGCCATGGCTTCACCGGTGTAGACGTCGAAGCTGGTGGCGGTGACGGCAACGTCGGCCACCGGAACCTGCCACGGGCCGACCATCTGATCACGGGCAACAAGGCCGGTGATGGTGCGGTCGCCGATGGTGATCAGGAAGCTTTTGCTCGCCACGGCCGGGTGATGCAGAACGCGCTCGACGCAGTCTGCAATGTCGAGGGTCGACGGATCGAAGTCGTCGCCCAGTTCGTTTTCGCGAACGGCCGAACGGTGCATGCGCGGGGCTTTGCCCAGCAGCACTTCGAGTGGCATGTCTACCGGGCTGTTGCCGAAGTGGCTGTCAGTAACGGTCAGTTGCGGCTCGGCAGTGGCTTCGCCAACGACGGCAAACGGGCAACGCTCGCGCTCGCAGATCGCCTGGAAGCGCTCGAAGTCGGCCGGACCGACCGCCAGAACGTAGCGTTCCTGGGATTCGTTACTCCAGATTTCGTGCGGGGCCATGCCCGGCTCGTCGTTTGGAATGTTGCGCAGTTCGAAGCGGCCACCACGGTTGCCGTCGTTGACCAGTTCCGGGAAGGCGTTGGACAGACCGCCCGCACCGACGTCGTGGATGAAGCTGATCGGGTTTTTGTCGCCCAGCTGCCAGCAACGGTCGATGACTTCCTGGCAGCGACGTTCCATCTCAGGGTTTTCGCGTTGTACGGAAGCGAAGTCCAGGTCCGCCGAGCTGGTGCCGGTGGCCATGGAAGAAGCCGCGCCGCCGCCCAGGCCGATCAGCATCGCCGGGCCGCCGAGCACGATCAGCTTGGAGCCAACGGTGATCTCGCCTTTCTGTACGTGTTCGGCACGGATGTTACCCATGCCGCCGGCCAGCATGATCGGCTTGTGGTAACCGCGAACTTCGTCGCCACGCGGGGTGGTGATCGATTGTTCGAAGGTACGGAAATAACCGGTCAGGGCCGGACGACCGAATTCGTTGTTGAACGCGGCGCCACCCAGTGGGCCTTCGATCATGATGTCCAGCGCGGTGACGATGCGCTCAGGCTTGCCGTACGGCACTTCCCACGGCTGTTCGAAGCCCGGGATCTGCAAGTTCGATACGGTGAAACCGGTCAGGCCAGCCTTTGGCTTGGCGCCACGACCGGTAGCGCCTTCGTCGCGAATCTCGCCTCCGGAACCAGTGGATGCGCCCGGGAACGGGGCAATCGCGGTCGGGTGGTTGTGAGTTTCGACTTTCATCAGGATGTGCACCGGTTCCTGCACCGCGCCGTACTGGCGGGTTTCAGGGTCCGGGAAGAAACGGCCGGCGACGTTACCGACGATCACCGAAGCGTTATCCTTGTAAGCCGACAGGACGCCTTCGCTGTGCATCACGTAGGTGTTCTTGATCATGCCGAACAGGCTTTTTTCCTGGCTCTGACCGTCGATGTCCCAACTGGCGTTGAAGATCTTGTGACGGCAGTGCTCGGAGTTCGCCTGGGCGAACATCATCAGTTCGATGTCGTGTGGGTTGCGCTTCAAACCAACGAAGGCGTTGACCAGGTAGTCGATCTCGTCTTCGGCCAGGGCCAGGCCCAGCTCGGTGTTGGCTTTTTCCAGCGCGGCGCGGCCGCCACCCAGTACGTCGATCGCGGTCAGCGGTTTCGGCTCGGCGTGGCTGAACAGGCCGGCGGCTTGTTCGAGGTTGCCCAGTACGATCTGGGTCATGCGGTCGTGCAGCGCATCGGAGATCAGCTGCGCGTCGGCGTCGCTGAACTGGCCGGCCACGTAGAACGCGATGCCGCGCTCCAGGCGCTGGATCTTGCTCAGGCCGCAGTTGCGAGCGATGTCGCTGGCTTTGCTGGACCACGGCGAGATGGTGCCGAAACGTGGCAACACCAGGAACAGACGACCGGTCGGCTCTTGTACCGGAACACTTGGGCCGTACTTCAGAAGGCGCGCGAGCACCTGCTGTTCGTCGCCGGTCAGGACGCCGGTAACTTCAGCGAAGTGGGCGAATTCAGCATACAAGCCGCTGACAGCCGGGACCTTCTGGCTCAGTTGCTCAAGGAGTTTGCTGTGGCGAAAGGCAGAAAGGGCAGGAGCGCCGCGCAGGATCAACATCTTCGGGACAGCCTCGGGAAGGGGTGTGCTTTGAGGCCGTGCATTCTAGCCTAAACCGCCCGCGACATCACCCGAAACGGTACGCATGGCTGTACCCGAACGTCGGGCCGGGTATCCGGGCCTGAAACCGCTGTTCTGCGGTGGTTATTTTTTCTGTCACAAAATGCAGTCCGGGCCCATTCCTGCGGGCTCCAAGCGGGTTTTCTGCTCCCTAGCAGACAAGCCCTTCGCTGTCGAGATATGGCGCTCGTGGTCCTTTGCGTATACTGCGCAGATGTTTTCCCCAACGGCTTTGCGTCCGCGGTACGCCAAATGGCTGATCGCAACCGGACTCTTCCTGATGCTCAGTGGCTGTGTTGATAAACCCAACACACTTGAGCGCATAAAGGAGGATGGTGTGCTGCGGGTGGTTACCCGGAACAGCCCCGCCACCTACTTTCAGGATCGCAACGGTGAAACCGGCTTCGAATACGAGCTGGTGAAACGCTTTGCCGACGATCTGGGGGTGGAGCTCAAGATCGAGACCGCCGACAACCTTGATGATCTGTTCAGTCAGGTGGGCAAGCCTAACGGCCCAGTGCTGGCTGCTGCCGGTCTGGTCAGCAGCGAGCAACGCAAGCAACAGGTGCGGTTTTCCCACTCCTACCTGGAAGTCACCCCACAGGTCATCTACCGCAACGGCCAATCGCGGCCGACCGACGCGGGCGATCTGGTCGGCAAGAAGATCATGGTGCTCAAGGGCAGCACCCACGCCGGGCAACTGGCGGAGCTGAAAAAGAAATATCCCGGCATTGAATACGAAGAGTCCGACGCGGTTGAAGTCGTCGACCTGCTGCGCATGGTCGATGAAGGTCAGATCGACCTGACTCTGGTCGACTCCAACGAAGTGGCGATGAACCAGGTTTATTTCCCCAACGTGCGGGTCGCCTTCGACCTCGGTGACGCCAGTGATCAGAGCTGGGCCGTGGCCGCCGGTGATGACAACAGCCTGCTCAACGAGATCAATACCTACCTCGACAAGGTGAAGAAAAACGGCACCCTGCAACGCCTGAAAGACCGTTACTACGGGCACGTCGATGTTCTCGGCTACGTGGGCGCCTATACCTTCGCCCAGCACTTGCAGCAACGGCTGCCCAAATACGAACAGCACTTCAAGGCGTACGCCAAGAAAGAGAAAGTCGATTGGCGCCTGCTGGCCGCGGTCGGCTATCAGGAATCGTTATGGCAAGCGGCCGTCACGTCGAAGACCGGCGTGCGCGGCCTGATGATGCTGACCCAAAACACGGCGCAGGCCATGGGCGTGTCCAACCGGCTCGACCCCAAGCAAAGCATCATGGGCGGCGCCAAATACCTGGCCTACATGAAGGATCAGCTGGACGAATCGATCCAGGAGCCGGATCGCACATGGTTTGCACTGGCGGCCTACAACGTCGGCAGCGGTCACCTGGATGACGCGCGCAAACTGGCGGCGAAAGAAGGACTGAACCCGGACAAGTGGCTGGACGTGAAGAAGATCCTGCCGCGGCTTTCAGAGAAGAAGTGGTACAGCAAGACGCGTTACGGCTACGCCCGGGGCGGCGAGCCGGTGCATTTCGTCGCGAACATCCGTCGTTACTACGACATCCTGACGTGGGTCACGCAGCCGCAGCTTGAAGGCAATCAAGTGGCCGAAGGCAACCTGCATGTGCCGGGGGTCGACAAGACCAAGCCGAATCAGGAAACCCCGCAGCTTTAGTCCGGGCAACCGAAATCAAATGTGGGAGCGAGCCTGCTCGCGATTGCGTCTTAACATTCAACGAAGATGTTGGCTGTCAGACCGCTATCGCGAGCAGGCTCGCTCCCACATTTTTGGTTCTGTGTTTGGCTTTAAGCTTTTGCGGCGGCCAGAATCAGCGCTTTCATTTCCGAAACAGCCGACTTGAAGCCCACAAACAACGCATGCGCCACCAGCGCATGGCCGATGTTCAATTCGTTGATGCCCTTGATCGCGGCCACGGCTTCAACGTTGTGATAATGCAGACCGTGACCGGCATTGACGATCAATCCCTGAGCCAGGCCAAACGCGACGCCATCCGCCACGCGCTTGAGCTCTTCAGCCACTTCAGTCGGCGTCTCGGCATCAGCATAACGACCGGTGTGCAGTTCGATCGCCGGCGCACCCACGCGACGGGACGCTTCGATCTGCCGCTCGTCCGCATCGATGAACAGCGACACTTCGCAGCCGATCTTCGCCAGACGATCCACCGCCGCTTTGATCCGCGCTTCCTGTCCTGCCACATCCAGGCCACCTTCGGTGGTCAGTTCCTGACGGGTTTCCGGGACCAGGCAAATGTGCGCCGGGCGGATGCGTTCGGCGAACAGCATCATTTCTTCGGTGACGCCCATTTCGAAGTTCATGCGGGTTTGCAGCACGTCCTTGAGCAACAGCACGTCGCGCTCCTGGATGTGTCGGCGGTCTTCGCGCAGGTGCACTGTGATGCCGTCAGCGCCCGCCTCTTCCGCGTCCAGTGCAGCCTTGACCGGATCCGGGTAGCGAGTGCCCCGGGCCTGACGCAGGGTGGCAACGTGGTCGATGTTCACGCCAAGAAGAATGCGATTGCTGGTGGTCACGGAAGCGCTCCTGAATTTAAAGATTCGGCGCACAGCATACGGGGAGACTACGGCTTGCGAAACAGTTCGCGGCTGACGAGGGGACGACCGCCCAAATGAACGGCCAGCGCCTGACGCATCAAACGTTTGGCAGCGGACAACGCGCCTGGCGCGGTCCAGTCGGCGTCGGCCATGGCCAGCAGTTCAGTGCCATTGAACAGGCCGGGTTGCAGCAAGTACACCTGCTCCAGGCCGGCGTCCACTTGCAAGCGGTAGAGTCCGTCCGGAGCGATGGACTCACCGTGGATGTCGGTGGTCAGGGCGAAGCCGTAACCGAGGTCGTCGAGCAGGCGCCATTCGAAAGAGCGCAATAAAGGCTCCAGTGGACGACCTTCGGCCAGCGCGAGCAACGTCGCGGCGTAGTGATCGAACACACCAGGGTGCGGGTCTTCGGCGGGCAACAGGCGGATCAGCAGTTCGTTGAGGTAGAGGCCGCTGAACAGCGCCTCACCGACGAGCCATGTAGAAGTACCCGCACTTTCCATGCGCCCAACATTCTTCAGCTCGCCACGCCCCCGAAACTCCACTTCCAGCGGCACGAACGGCCGCGCCAATGTCCCGGCCTTGCCCCGCGCGCTACGCAATACCGCCCGCAGCCGACCTTGCGGCGTGAGGAAGTCCACCAGCGCGCTGCTTTCGCGGTAGGCGCGGCTGTGAAGCACGAAAGCGGGTTGGCCGATGGGCGCTTGAGACATGGAAGTCAGGTTCTCAATGAACGAGCACAATTCTACGAACAACCAAAACCAGCGTGGGAGTGAGCCTGCTCGCGATTGCGGTGTGACAGTCGGCATCAATGCTGAATGTTACAACGCTATCGCGAGCAGGCTCACTCCCACAGGGTATTTCTGGAGTATATGGAACCGGGTTTACAGGTCGCCGTATCCCAGCGAACGCAGAGCGCGTTCGTCGTCGGACCAGCCGCCTTTCACTTTGACCCAGAGGTTGAGCATGATCTTGGAGTCAAACAGCAGCTCCATATCCTTGCGCGCCTCGGTGCCGATGCGTTTGATCCGCTCGCCCTTGTCGCCAATGATGATCTTCTTCTGCCCGTCACGCTCCACGAGAATCAAGGCATGGATGTGCAGGGTTTTGCCCTGCTGCTTGAACTCTTCGATTTCGACGGTGATCTGGTACGGCAGCTCGGCGCCCATCTGGCGCATGATTTTCTCGCGCACCAGTTCAGCGGCGAGGAAGCGGCTGCTGCGGTCGGTGATCTGGTCTTCCGGGAAGAAGTGATCGTTTTCCGGCAGGTAACCGGCAATCACACGCTCCAGCGCTTCGAGGTTGTGCCCGTGCTGGGCCGAGATCGGCATGATCTGCGCGTTCGGCAGCTGTTCCTGCAACCAGCTCAGGTGCGGCATCAGTTCGGCTTTGTCTTCGATGCGATCGGTCTTGTTCAGCGCCACGATCAGCGGGCCGGTCACGTACTGCACACGCTCGAGGACCATCTGGTCTTCGTCGGTCCACTTGGTGCGGTCAACCACGAAGATCACCACGTCGACGTCTTTCAACGCCGCCGAAGCAGTCTTGTTCATGTAGCGGTTCAGAGCCTTTTCGCCGCCCTTGTGCATGCCCGGGGTATCGACGTAGATCGCCTGCACGGCGCCTTCGGTCTTGATGCCCAGCATGTTGTGGCGGGTGGTTTGCGGCTTGCGCGAGGTGATCGCCAGCTTCTGACCCAGGATGTGGTTCAGCAGCGTGGACTTGCCCACGTTGGGACGGCCGACGATGGCAACATAGCCACAGCGAGTTGCAGTTGAATCAGTCATTGCCATTCTCCACACCCAGGGCAATCAGTGCTGCGGCGGCCGCTACCTGTTCGGCAATACGACGACTCACACCCTGACCTCGGCTTTTTTCATTCAGTAAGGTGATTTCACATTCGACGAAGAACGTCCGGCAATGCGGCTCACCCTGGATATCCACCACTTCGTAACGCGGCAGCTCGCAACCACGCGATTGCAGGAATTCCTGCAGGCGGGTTTTTGGATCTTTGTTGGTGTCGACCAGCGTCAGGCCTTCGAACTCACCGGCCAGCCAGGCCAGCACGCGCTCGCGCGCCATGTCCATGCCGGCATCGAGGTAGATCGCACCGATCAGCGCTTCCAGGGCATCGGCCAGAATCGACTCGCGACGGAAGCCGCCGCTTTTCAACTCACCGGAGCCCAGGCGCAAGTATTCGCCCAAATCGAAACCGCGGGCCAGTACAGCCAGCGTCTCACCTTTCACCAGGCGTGCGCGCAAACGCGACAACTGGCCTTCGCGCGCCAGCGGGAAGCGATCGAACAGCGCCTCGCCAGCAACGAAGTTGAGGATGGCATCACCGAGGAATTCCAGGCGTTCGTTGTTGCGCCCGGCAAAACTGCGGTGAGTCAGGGCCAGGACCATCAGTTCCTGATCCTTGAAGGTGTAGCCGAGCTGACGCTCTAGACGGCTTAAGGAGACGCTCACGGTTTACCCACGCTGAGTTCGTGGCTGGATTCCACCGCCATGGCCGTGGTGCGGCGCAGGCTTGGGACAATTAACGCTGTGTTCAAAAATAACGTCCTGAATATCATTGGCTTCATGCTTTCGGTGCCGATTGTGTCGACTCCAGAAATGCATTCGGCGCTGTGTTCAACAGCGCCGTGTGTGATTACTTGATCAGGCCAACCCGCGAGAAATTCGGCAGGTGACTGAGTTTGGGTTCCGGCCAGCTCATCCAGACTGCGAAGGCCTTGCCGACGATATTCTTGTCGGGAACCATGCCCAGCAGATCCTTGGGAATGCTCGGATCATCCCAGTAGCGACTGTCGTTGGAGTTGTCGCGGTTGTCGCCCATCATGAAGTAGTGCCCGGCAGGCACTGTCCAGGTATGGTCCGGCGATGCGCGATAGCGGCTCATTTCCTTGCGGATAAGGTGCTCGGCCGCGCCGAGTTTTTCCTTGTAGAGCTCTGCACTGCCCAACGTGCCCGGCTCGGAGCCGACCAATTGTTCGGCAATCGATTCGCCGTTGACGAACAGTCGCTTGTCGGCGGTGTAACGAATCTGGTCACCCGGCAGGCCTACCACACGCTTGATGTAGTTGACGTTCGGATCGCTCGGGTAGCGGAACACCATCACATCGCCGCGCTGCGGATCACCGACTTCGATGACTTTCTTGTCGACCACCGGCAGGCGGATCCCGTAAGAAAACTTGCTCACCAGAATGAAGTCGCCGACGTCCAGGGTCGGTTTCATCGAGCCGGAAGGAATCTGGAACGGTTCCACCAGGAACGAACGCAGCACCAGCACGATGAACAACACCGGGAAGAACGACTTGCCGTATTCGACCAGCAGCGGCTCTTTGTTCAGTTTCTCGACGACCACCATGTCAGCCTGGCTGACGCTCCCCTGATAGGAGTTGATGGCAGCCCGGCGCCGAGGCGCCAGGAACAACAGATCGAGCAACGCCAACAGGCCGCAGACGAACACGGCGATGACCAGCAACAGCGGGAAATTTAGTGACATAGGACCTAACTATCCAACCTGAGCACCGCAAGGAAGGCTTCTTGTGGAATTTCCACGTTGCCGACTTGCTTCATGCGTTTTTTACCGGCCTTCTGCTTTTCCAACAGCTTGCGCTTACGGCTAACGTCACCGCCGTAGCATTTGGCCAATACGTTCTTTCTGAGAGCCTTGACGGAGGTCCGCGCAATGATCTGTCCGCCAATGGCGGCCTGGATCGCGACGTCGAACATCTGGCGCGGAATCAGTTCTTTCATCTTCTCGGTCAACTGACGACCTTTGTAGTGCGCGTTATCCTTGTGCACGATCAAAGCCAGGGCATCGACCTTGTCACCGTTGATCAGCACATCCAGTTTCACCAGATTAGCCGATTGATAACGGTCAAAATGGTAATCCAGCGAAGCATAGCCGCGGCTGGTGGACTTCAGACGATCAAAGAAGTCGAGGACCACTTCGTTCATCGGCAAATCGTAGGTCACCTGGACCTGCGTACCGAGGAACAACATGTCGTGCTGCACGCCACGCTTCTCGATGCACAGGGTAATGACGTTGCCCAGGTGCTCTTGCGGCACAAGAATGTTGGCCCGCACGATCGGTTCGCGCATGTCTTCGATCGAGGACAGGTCTGGAAGCTTCGACGGGTTGTCGACGTAAATCGTTTCACCGGTTTTCAGCAACAGCTCGAAAATTACCGTCGGCGCCGTGGTGATCAGGTCCAGGTCGTACTCGCGCTCCAGGCGCTCCTGAATGATTTCCATGTGCAGCATGCCGAGGAACCCGCAACGGAAGCCGAAGCCCAGGGCATCGGAGCTTTCCGGGGTGTATTGCAGGGACGAGTCGTTGAGCGTGAGCTTTTGCAGGGCTTCACGGAAATCTTCGAAGTCGTCGGAGCTGACCGGGAACAGGCCGGCGTAAACCTGCGGCTGAATGCGCTTGAAGCCTGGCAGCACGTCAACGTCTGGCGTGGAGCTCAAGGTCAGGGTGTCACCGACCGGTGCACCGTGAATGTCCTTGATGCCGGCAATGATAAAGCCCACTTCGCCGGCCTTCAGGTCAACGGTCGCGGTGTGTTTCGGGTTGAAGACACCGACGCTGTCCACCAGGTGGATCTTGCCGGTGGACTTGACCAGAATCTTGTCGCCCTTCTTCACGCGACCGTGGCGCACGCGCACCAGGGAAACAACGCCCAGGTAGTTGTCGAACCAGGAATCGATGATCAACGCTTGCAGCGGATCTTCGTAGTTGCCGGTTGGCGCAGGAATGGTCTTGACCAGGCGCTCGAGCACTTCGTCGACGCCCAGGCCAGTCTTGGCGCTGCACTCGACTGCATCGGTGGCATCGATGCCGATGATTTTTTCGATTTCTTCTTTGACGCGGTCCGGATCGGCCTGCGGCAGATCGATCTTGTTCAGGACCGGCATGACTTCCAGGCCCTGTTCGATCGCCGTGTAGCAGTTGGCAACAGACTGCGCTTCAACGCCCTGACCGGCATCGACCACCAGCAACGCACCTTCACAGGCCGCCAGCGACCGGCTGACTTCGTAGGTGAAGTCAACGTGGCCCGGGGTGTCAATGAAGTTCAGCTGGTACTTGATGCCATCGCGGGCGGTGTAATACAAGGTGACGCTGTGGGCCTTGATGGTGATCCCGCGTTCACGTTCCAGGTCCATGGAGTCCAGCACCTGGGCTTCCATTTCGCGCTCGGCAAGGCCGCCGCACATCTGGATGAAGCGATCAGCCAGCGTCGACTTGCCATGGTCAATGTGGGCGATGATGGAGAAATTGCGGATATGACTCAAATCACTCACGGATCAACACTCAAAAAGGCTGCAGGCATAGCCCGCCGAAAAATAGCCGGGAATTGTACCTGATCCACGGCGCAAGCGTCACGTTCGCAGGTCAGACGGCACCTACAAAAACGCCCCGGTCTTGCGACAGGGGCGTTTTTTATCACCGGCGGGGTCGGGAAAACCCCCTGATCAACCGGCTCGGCGCAACAGCCAGACACCGGCCAGGGCACAGACTCCGGCCGGAACCAGCACCGCAAACAGCGGCGAGAATCCGAATACCAGGCTCGAAGGCCCCAGCAAATCCTGGACGATGCGGAAGGTGAAGCCGACCAGCACGCCAGTGAACACCCGCTGACCAAGGGTCACCGAGCGCAACGGGCCAAAGATGAAGGAAATTGCCATCAATACCAGCGCCGCGGTCACCAGCGGCTGCAACACCTTGACCCAAAACGCCAGCCAGTAACGGCCATTGCTCAGCCCTTGGTCAGCCAGGTAGTGGATGTAACCCCACAGGCCGCTGATCGACAGTGTGTCAGGCGACATCACCACCGTGCTCAGCAGTTCCGGACTCAAGGCCACATCCCAACGCTCGTCGGCGGCGGTGACCACTTCGGTGCTCTTTTCATGGAATACCGTGGTGGTGACGTCGCTCAACTGCCAGTGATCCTGATCGAACTTCGCCCGCTTGGCGAAGCTGGACGACAGCATATGACGCTCTTTGTCGAAACGATAACGGGTCACGCCGTACAGCAAACCGTTCGGTTGCACAGAGTTGACGTGAATGAACTCATCACCCTGGCGGTGCCACAAACCATGCTTGGCGCTCTGCGCATCGCCGCCACCCTGAGCCAGGGAACGGTTGGCCTGAGCGGTGACTTCGGTGGCCGGCGCGACGTATTCGCCGATCAGCACACCCACCACCATCAGCACCAGCATGGGTTTCATGACCGCCCAGACGATCCGGCCAACCGAAACACCGGCGGCGCGCATGATGGTCAGCTCGCTGTGGCTGGCCAGGCTGCCCAGGCCGATCAGGCAACCGATCAGCGCCGCCATTGGCAACATGTCGTACAAACGACGGGGCGCGGTCAGCAAGACGTAGCTCAAAACGTCTATCAAGGTGTAGGTATCGCTGACCTCACTCATCTCATCGATGAAGGCAAACAGCGTCGCCAGGCCAAGAATAATCCCCAGTACCGCCAGGATTGCTACAAATACGCTGCTACCGATGTAGCGATCCAGCTTAACCACGGGCCACCTCCAGTGCGGCGCGGCGACTCGCCATCTTCAAGCGCAGCGGCTCCCAATAGAGCAAGCCCAGGCCAATGGCCAGGAAAATCGCGTGCACCCACCACAACCCCAGCGCCGGCGGGATCTTGCCTTTTTCGAGGGCGCCGCGAGCGGCAATCAGGATGCTCAGGTAAGCCATATAAAGAAGAATCGCCGGCAGCAGCTTGAGGAAACGGCCCTGGCGTGGATTGACCCGCGACAGCGGCACCGCCATCAGGGTCACGATGAACACCAGCAACGGCAGGGACAGACGCCATTGCAGCTCAGTACGCGAGCGAAGGTCATCGCTGCCGATCAAGGAACTGGTGGTCATTGCATCGCGGTCGGTGACTTCGTCGCTGACGTCCGGCTTGGGCAGCAATACGCCGTATTCCTCGTATTTGATTGCCCGGTAGTCGGCCTGCCCCGGGTTACCGTCGTAGCGATAGCCGTTGTCGAGAATCAGATAGCGATTGCCGTCAGGGCGGATTTCCTGACGGCCCTTCTCGGCCACCAGCACGGAAATCCCGCGATCTTTCTGATCGGAGTTGGTGTTTTTTTGCGAAATGAACACGCCGCCCAGATTGATGCGGTCATCCGACAGTTGTTCGGTGTAGGTCACCCGAGTGCCGTCGCGCAAAGCCTGGAAGCGACCCGGCTCCAGGGTATCGAACTCGGTCAGCGCATCCTGCTTGTTCAGCAGCAGCTGGAACTGATTGGCACCTTGTGGCGCCAGGCTCAGACTCAACCACGCCACGACCAGCGCCACCAGCGTGGCCGGGAACAGCGTCATGGCAAGCAGACGCTGCTGGCTCATGCCGGTGGCCGACAACACGGTCATTTCGCTCTCGAGGTACAGGCGACCGTAGGCCAGCAGAATTCCGAGAAACAGGCCCAGCGGCAGGATCAGTTGCAGAAAGCCCGGCAGACGAAAGCCCATGATCAGGAACAGGGAGCCCGGATCCAGCAGGCCCGAGGCCGCCTGGGCGAGGTATTTGATGAAGCGCCCGCTCATGATGATGACCAGCAGCACGGCGCTGACGGCGCTCAAGGTCAACAGGACTTCGCGGGACAGATAACGGAAGACAATCAAACCAGACACTCCAGGGTTGTCAGGCTAAGGCGGCCAAACAAGCAAACGTATCAGACAGCCCGCAAGGCAGAGCCGCCGAAAAAGTTGGCGCATTATCCTGTGATTGAGTGCGCCTGTCACTGCGCATGCTCAAGCAGGCGGGTAATGCGTTGAAGATCGTACAACCGAGGGTTGTCAGGCGCAGTGAGCGAGGTTCAAACTGCGGCCTTTGTCGCGGGCCGTGACCTGCGTCTTTCTATTTATAAGCAAGCGTCTGTGCGCCGCCGTTTTGCCCGCGCACGTTGACCATTAACTCAGGGACCCGGACATGGAACTGGTTGTAAAAAGCGTTAGCCCAGAAACGTTGAAGACCGCCACTCTGGTGGTCGCCGTCGGCGAAGGCCGCAAGCTCGGTGCCGCTGCCAAGCAACTCGACGAACTCAGTGGCGGCGCCATCAGCGCGGTGCTCAAGCGCGGCGACCTGGCCGGCAAAGTCGGCCAGAGCCTGTTGCTGCACAGCCTGCCTAACCTCAAGGCCGAACGGGTTCTGCTGGTCGGCGTGGGCAAGGACGAAGAGCTGGGCGACCGCCCGTTCCGTAAAATCATCGCTGGTGTCCTCAACACCCTTAAAGGCCTGGGCGGCACCGACGCCGTGCTGGCACTGGACGAAATCGTGGTCAAAGGCCGCGACAGCTACGGCAAGACCCGCCTGCTGGCCGAAACCCTGGTGGACGGCGAATACACCTTCGACCAGTTCAAGAGCCAGAAAGCCGAACCGCGCGCCCTGAAGAAAATCACCCTGGTGACCATCAAGGCTGCACAGGCCGAAGTCGAGCGTGCCGTGGCCCACGCCACTGCGATTGCCAACGGCATGGCGTTCACCCGCAACCTGGGCAACCTGCCGCCGAACATCTGCCACCCGACATTCCTCGGCGAACAAGCCAAGAACCTGGGTAAAGAATTCAAGAGCCTGAAAGTCGAAGTCCTCGATGAGAAGAAGATCAAGGACCTGGGCATGGGCTCGTTCTACGCCGTAGGCCAGGGCAGCGCCCAGCCACCGCGCCTGATCGTCATGCAATACAACGGCGGCAAGAAATCCGAGAAGCCGTACGCACTGGTCGGCAAAGGCATTACCTTCGATACCGGCGGCATCAGCCTGAAACCGGGCGCCGGCATGGATGAAATGAAGTACGACATGGGCGGCGCGGCCAGCGTGTTTGGCACCCTGCGCGCCGTACTCGAGCTGAAACTGCCGATCAACCTGGTGTGCATCCTGGCCTGCGCCGAGAACATGCCGAGCGGCAATGCTTCGCGCCCAGGCGACATCGTCACCACCATGAGCGGCCAGACCGTGGAAATCCTCAATACCGACGCCGAAGGCCGTCTGGTGCTGTGCGATGCACTGACCTACTCCGAGCGCTTCAAGCCGCAAGCCGTGATCGACATCGCGACCCTGACCGGCGCTTGCGTCGTTGCCCTGGGTTCCCACACTTCCGGCTTGCTGGGCAACAACGACGAGCTGATCGGTCAACTGCTGAGCGCCGGCAAGGCTGCCGACGACCGCGCCTGGCAACTGCCGCTGTTCGATGAGTATCAAGAGCAGCTGGACAGCCCGTTCGCCGACATCGCCAACATCGGCGGCCCGAAAGCCGGCACCATCACCGCGGCCTGCTTCCTGTCGCGCTTCACCAAGAACCTGAACTGGGCGCACCTGGACATCGCCGGCACCGCATGGACCAGCGGCGGCAAGGACAAGGGCGCCACTGGCCGTCCGGTTCCGTTGCTGACCCAATACCTGCTGGACCGCGCCAAAGCCTGAAACCGATGACCTCGGGCGGCGTCACTTTCCGGTGACGCCGCCCGTGGCTCAGGAACCGCAATGACCAAAGTCGACTTCTATATCCTGCCCAGCGCCGATCCGTCGGCACGGCTGGATTTCGCCTGCAAACTCACCGAAAAAGCCTGGCGCATGGGCCACCGCATTTACCTGCATTGCAGCGATGCCGCTCAACGCGAGGATCTCGATGCACGCCTGTGGGCCTTCAAGGGTGAAAGCTTCGTGCCTCACGGCCCTGCCGAAAGCGAACCTGAGGGTTTGATTGTGCTGGGGCTGGGTGATGACTGCGGTCCGCATCAGGATCTGCTGGTCAATCTCGACCTGAAAGTCCCGGCCTTTGCCAACAAGTTCGCCCGGGTGGCGGAAGTGGTGGTGGAAGATCCGACGATTCGTGCGGCCGCGCGGGAGAGTTTCCGTTTCTACCGCGAACAGGGCTATCCTCTGCAAGACCACCGTTTACAGCGACTCTGAGCATTCCGATGGACACTCCGAAACCGCAACAGAAGTCCGCGCACCTGCTGGATGACCTCGAGTCAATCCGCCAACTGCTCGGCGATGACAACCTGCAACCGCCGCTGCTGACCGATACGGTCAATGACGGTGACCAGGAACAGATTCCCATGTTGTTCGATTCCGTCAGCGGCGCGCCGCAGACCGTCGAACCGACCCCGCCCGCCCCTGCCGCGCAACCGGCACCCGCGACCAGCAAAGGTCCGGACGCCCTGCTGCACCTGGACGGCGAACTGCGCGCTGCGGCGATGTTGATCATGCAAGACGTGATTGATGATTTTGCACCGCACATTGAAACCGAGATCAAGCGCCGGCTGGATGCGCGGATGGAGCGGTTGCTTAGCCAGTACGAATAACCCCTATCCGAGAGGGCTTCTGTGGCGAGGGAGCTTGCTCCCGCTCGGCTGCGAAGCAGCCGCAAAGCCTGAACACGCGGAGTACATGACACACCTGACTTGCTGATGTCGGGACCGCTTCGCGCCCCAGCGGGAGCAAGCTCCCTCGCCACAGGTCATTCCACATTTGGCCTGCGCGCTGTCCGCCCCTGCTCGCCCTCCGCCCCATGCCCCGCTATACTCGTCGGCTTTTCCTGAATTAATGCCAATAGGGTCCCGCCGCGCATGGATAAGACCTACCAGCCGCACGCCATTGAAACTTCCTGGTACAACACCTGGGAGTCTGAGAATTACTTCGCCCCGCAAGGCGCGGGCGAGTCCTACACCATCATGATCCCGCCGCCGAACGTCACCGGCAGCTTGCACATGGGTCACGGCTTCAACAACGCGATCATGGACGCCCTGATCCGTTTCCGCCGCATGCAGGGTCGCAACACCCTGTGGCAGCCGGGTACCGACCACGCCGGTATCGCCACGCAAATGCTGGTGGAACGCCAACTCGAAGCCCAGGGCCAGAATCGCCACGACCTGGGCCGCGAAAAATTCCTCGAGAAAGTCTGGGAGTGGAAGGATCAGTCCGGCGGCAACATCAGCCGTCAGATCCGCCGCCTCGGCTCGTCCGTCGACTGGAGCCGCGAGCGCTTCACCATGGACGATGGCCTCTCGGAAGCCGTTAAAGAAGCGTTCGTGCGCCTGCACGAAGACGGCCTGATCTATCGCGGCAAGCGTCTGGTCAACTGGGACACCAAGTTGCACACGGCGATTTCCGACCTCGAAGTGGAGAACCACGACGAGAAAGGTTTCCTGTGGAACCTGAAGTACCCACTGGCCGACGGCGTCAAGACCGCTGAAGGTAACGATTTCCTGATCGTCGCGACCACTCGCCCGGAAACCATGCTCGGCGACGCCGCCGTCGCTGTGAACCCGAACGATGAACGCTACAAAGCCCTGATCGGCAAATTTGTCGAGCTGCCGCTGGTCGGCCGCCGCATCCCGATCATTGCCGACGATTACTGCGATCCTGAATTCGGCACCGGTTGCGTAAAAATCACCCCGGCCCACGATTTCAACGACTACGAAGTCGGCAAGCGCCACAACCTGCCGCTGCTGAACATCTTTGACAAGAACGCTGCCGTACTGCCGGCCTGTCAGGTGTTCAACCTCGACGGCACGCTGAACGAAAGCATCGACGGCAAGATCCCGGCCGAATACGCCGGTCTGGACCGTTTTGAAGCGCGCAAGCAGATCGTCGCTGCGTTCGATGCAGCCGGCCTGCTGGTCAGCATCAATGATCACGCACTGAAAGTGCCGAAAGGCGACCGTTCCGGCACCATCATCGAGCCATGGCTGACCGACCAGTGGTACGTGTCGACCAAGCCGCTGGCCGAGCCTGCGATTGCTGCCGTTGAAGACGGTCGTATCCAGTTCGTGCCGAAGCAATACGAAAACATGTACTTTTCGTGGATGCGCGACATTCAGGATTGGTGCATCAGCCGTCAGCTGTGGTGGGGCCACCGGATTCCGGCCTGGTACGACGAGTCGGGCAAAGTCTACGTCGGTCGCGACGAAGCCGAAGTGCGTGCCAAGAACAACCTTGGCCCCGACGTTGCGCTGCAACAGGACAACGACGTTCTCGACACCTGGTTCAGTTCGGGCCTGTGGACTTTCTCCACTCTGGGCTGGCCTGAGCAGACCGAGTTCCTGAAGAAATTCCACTCCACCGACGTGCTGGTGACTGGCTTCGACATCATTTTCTTCTGGGTCGCCCGGATGATCATGATGACCATGCACCTGATGAAGAACGAGGACGGCACGCCGCAGGTCCCGTTCAAGACCGTGTACGTGCACGGCCTTGTACGTGATGGCCAGGGCCAGAAGATGTCCAAGTCCAAGGGTAACGTCCTGGACCCACTGGACATCATCGACGGTATCGAGCTCGAAGAGCTGGTGCAGAAACGCACCTCCGGCCTGATGCAGCCGAAACTGGCGAAAAAGATCGAGAAGCAGACCCGCGACGAGTTCGCTGAAGGCATCGCCAGCTACGGCACCGACGCCCTGCGCTTCACCTTCTGCTCGCTGGCGTCCACCGGTCGCGACATCAAGTTCGACATGGGCCGCGTCGAAGGCTATCGCAACTTCTGCAACAAGATCTGGAACGCCGCGCGTTATGTTCTGGACAAGGGCGAAGACTGCGGCCAGAACGGCGAAGCCTACGAGCTGTCACTGGCGGATCGCTGGATCATCTCGCAGCTGCAACGCACCGAAGCCGAAGTGACTCGTCAACTTGACCAATTCCGTTTCGACCTGGCCGCACAAGCCTTGTACGAGTTCATCTGGAACCAGTATTGCGACTGGTACCTGGAACTCTCCAAGCCTGTGCTATGGGACGAAAACGCCCCGGTCGAACGTCAACGTGGCACCCGCCGCACCCTGGTTCGGGTGCTGGAAGTTGCCCTGCGTCTGGCGCACCCGTTCATGCCGTTCATCACCGAAGAAATCTGGCAGCGCATCGCGCCGCTGGCCGGTATCGAAGGCAAGACGATCATGCTGCAGCCTTGGCCAGTGGCCAATGAAGAGCGCATCGATCCGGCAGCCGAGAACGACATCGAATGGCTCAAGGAACTGATGCTCGGTACGCGCAACATCCGTGGCGAGATGAACATCGGTCCGGGCAAGCCACTGAACCTGTTCCTGAAAAACGTCAGCGCCGAAGATCAGCGTCGTCTCACCGAGAACGAAGCCCTGCTCAAGAAACTGGCTCGCCTCGAATCGATCACCGTGCTGGCTGCCGGCGAAGAAGCACCGCTGTCCGCCACCGCACTGGTCGGCGAGATGGAAGTGCTGGTGCCGATGGCTGGTCTGATCGACAAGGACGCTGAACTGGCGCGCCTGGACAAGGAGATCCTGCGTCTGCAGGGCGAAGTTCAGCGCGTGGGTGGCAAGCTGTCCAACGCCGGTTTCGTCGACAAGGCCCCGGCCGAAGTCATCGAGAAGGAACGCGCCAAACTGGCTGAAGCTGAACAGGCTTTGGGCAAGTTGGCCGAGCAGCATGCGCGGATTGCCAGCCTGTAACGGCAAATCGCAATGAAAGAGGGAGGCCCAGCGGCCTCCCTTTTTTGTGCCCGCCTCGTTTTTGCCCTCTGTAGGAGCGAGGCTTGCCCGCGAAGAACGATAACGCGGTGAATCCGATTGACCGTGTCGCGCCCTTCGCGGGCAAGTCGGATCGCCGCACCGCTCGCTCCTACAGGATCCCCGCCGGACCATCGACTGTGGGACAATACCCGCCACTTTTAGCCATACCCGAATCGACATCGCCCATGAACACCCCACGCACACCAAGACCTGCGCGCAAGAAGCCTGACACCGCGACCCCGGCCAAAGCCGTTGAGCCCCGCGAAAAGGCCAGCCTGCACCCGCGCAATCGCCACCAGGGTCGCTACGACTTCCCGGCGCTGATCAAAACCACGCCGGAACTGGCGAAGTTCGTGATCATCAACCCGTACGGCAAGGAAAGCATCGACTTCGCGAGCCCCGATGCGGTGCGTGTGTTCAACCGGGCGCTGCTCAAATCGTTTTATGGCATCGCCCATTGGGACATCCCGGCCGATTACCTCTGCCCACCGGTGCCGGGGCGTGCCGACTACGTGCACTTCCTGGCCGACCTGCTGGCCAGCGTCAACGACGGTGAAATCCCGCGCGGCGCGCCGGTCAAGGTGCTCGATATCGGCATGGGCGCCAACTGCGTCTATCCGTTGATCGGCTACAGCGACTACCGCTGGCACTTCCTCGGCTCGGAAATCGACCCGACAGCCGTGGCCGCAGCCAAAGCCATCGTGCAGTCCAACGGGCTGAACAAGGCCATCCAGTTGCGCCAGCAAAGCAATCCCAAGCACATTCTGCTGGGCCTGCTTGAACCCGGCGAACGCTTCGACCTGACCATGTGCAACCCGCCGTTCCATGCCTCGATGGATGAGGCGACCAAGGGCAGCGAGCGTAAATGGCGCGCCCTGGGTCGCGCCGACCCGAAACGCAAGCTGCCAGTGCTGAACTTTGGCGGTCAATCGGCCGAACTGTGGTGCGAAGGTGGCGAAGCACGGTTTGTGACGCAATTGATCGCCGAAAGTGCGCATTTCCAGCACAAAGTGCTGTGGTTCAGCACGCTGGTTTCGAAGGCGTCAAACCTGCCTTCGATCCAGACGGCGCTGAAAAAGGCTGGTGTACTGGAAAGCCAGGTGGTGGAAATGTCTCAGGGCCAGAAGCAAAGCCGCTTCGTTGCCTGGACCTTCCAGACCAAGAGCGAGCAGCAGGTCTGGCGCGAGCGTTGGGCTCGCAAGAGCTGAGTAAAGGCAGGCAAGCCGCACATTCTTGAGCTGCGAAAATCAAATGTGGGAGCGGGCTTGCTCGCGAAAGCGGTGTATCAGTTAACTTCAATGGTGACTGACACACCGCGTTCGCGAGCAAGCCCGCTCCCACATTGGTTATAGGGTGTTTGCGGGTAAATCGCAGGCACAAAAAAGCCGTGCCCGGATTGCTCCGGAGCACGGCTTTTTTTACTGCGTCTTACTTGTTAACAGCGTCGGTCAGGCCTTTGGCCACAACCAGCTTGATAACTTTCTTGGCAGCGATTTCGATGGCAGCGCCAGTCGAAGGGTTGCGGCCGGTACGGGCTGGACGCTCGGTCACTTTCAGTTTGCCGATACCTGGCAGAGTGATTTCGCCGCCGTTTTCCAGCTGATCGGCAACGATTTGGCCCAGTTGGTCCAGAGCGTTACGCGCGGTGGTTTTTGGCGCGTCGATAGCTTCAGCGATGTCGGCGATCAGTTGGTCTTTAGTAAGAGCCATGTAGTGTTCCTTCCCTATCAAATTCATATGGATTGCAGAGTGCAGTGTCAGCCATCGAGCCCGATCTTCTGGATCTGGCACCCTCGGCCAATAACCACGGGATCGGGGTTATAGATACCGAAATCAGGGTTTGGTTCGACCTGACAAATGCTGAATGCACGCTTAACGCAGTGACTTCGCGTAAGACGGGGCAAAACTAGCACAGAGACGGGGAAATATCCGCCTCTAGCTACCCATTTGGTCAGCTTTATTGCTCTAAATCGGGAAAAAACTGCATAAGGGCCGCCGGGCGACTGCGAATTACCCTTCGAGCCGCGCCAAAACCAGTGGTTGCGGTACACTTGGCACTTTTTTGGGGGAGCACGCCCTCCTCTCTTCAATCAGCCGAGAAGCCCATGCCGATCCGTCATTGCATCGTCCACCTGATCGACAAAAAACCCGACGGCACACCTGCAATTCTCCACGCCCGCGACTCGGAACTGGCCGAGTCGAGCGCCATCGAGAACATGCTTGCCGACCTCAACGAGAGCTACAACGCCAAACAAGGCAAGGCCTGGGGTTTCTTCCATGCCGAGTCGGGCGCGCACCCGTTCAGCGGCTGGCTGAAGGAATACCTCGAGGGCGGCAAGGATTTCACGGCGTTCAGCCGGGTCGCGGTGGAACACCTGCAAAAACTGATGGAAGAGTCGAACCTCTCTGTGGGCGGCCACGTGCTGTTCGCGCATTACCAGCAGGGCATGACCGATTACCTGGCGATCGCGCTGCTGCACCACAGTGAAGGCGTTGCAGTGACCGATCAGCTGGACGTGACCCCGTCCCGGCACCTGGATTTGGGCCAATTGCACCTGGCGGCGCGGATCAACGTCTCCGAGTGGCAGAACAACAAGCAGTCCAAGCAGTACATTTCGTTCATCAAGGGCAAGAACGGGAAAAAAGTTTCGGAGTATTTCCGCGACTTTATCGGTTGCCAGGAGGGCGTCGACGGCCCGGGCGAAACCCGCACCCTGCTCAAGGCTTTCAGTGATTTTGTTGAAAGCGAAGATTTGCCGGAAGAGTCCGCCCGCGAGAAAACCAAAACATTGGTGGATTACGCCAGCAGCCAGGCCAAGCTCGGCGAACCGATGGGCCTGGAAGAGCTCTCGGAACTGATCGATGAAGAACGCCCGAAAGCCTTCTACGATCACATCCGCAACAAGGATTACGGCCTGTCGCCGGAAATCCCGGCGGATAAACGCACCTTGAATCAGTTCCGTCGCTTCACCGGCCGCGCCGAAGGATTGTCCATCAGCTTCGAAGCGCACTTGCTGGGCTCGAAGATCGAATACGACGAAGAAGCCGGCACGCTGATTATCAAGGGCCTGCCCACGCAGCTGACCGATCAGCTCAAGCGACGCAACTGATGCTCAACGGCCTGCTGAAAAAATGCCTGCTGATCCTGCTGGTGGTCGTGGTTTACCAGAACTGGGGCAAGATCGAGCGGGTATTCAATCCGAGCCAGGTCGTGTCCGAGCAGACCCAGACCAAAGCCAACGTCGTGCTCTACGCGACCGAGTGGTGCGGCTACTGCAAACTGACGCGGCGCTTTCTCGATCAGAAAGGCATTCCTTACAAGGAATTCGATATCGAGAAAGACGCCGAGGCGCGCAAGGCCTATGAGGCGTTGGGTGGCGGCGGGATTCCGATCATCGATGTGAACGGGACGTTGATTCGTGGCTACGACCCCGACGCGATCCTCGCAGCCCTGAAGTAACCCATCTGACTTACTCAATCCCTGTGGCGAGGGAGCTTGCTCCCGTTGGACTGCGCAGCAGTCCCTTTTTTGGGGCCGCTTCGCAGCCCAGCGGGAGCAAGCTCCCTCGCCACAGGTGTGTTTATCCATGTTTCTCTATGCGGAAGCCAAACCGCGGAAAGTGCACATGCACCACGCCGCCACGCTCGTCTTCTCGACGCAGAATTAATTCTTCCCTGCCCGCAAACAGCAACTCCCCGGCCACCGGGTCAACCCCGTAATCGGTCGCCGCGATCAGTACCTGCTGACCCGCCTCAAAACCATTCGGCTCATCGAACTGCTCATTCGGCAATGCGGCCGGTGTGGCGTTGCGCGCAACCTCCAGCGCTTCCTCGGATGACATCTCGCTGAACGCGCCATGCCCGAAGCCCATCACACGTCCAAACCACGCCGACACCGCCGGATAAGCATCCACCAATGGTGAAGTCACGGGCGTGGCCTTGAGAAACCACAACGGATGGGCCAGGGCAAAGTCGGCAATCGACGGCTCGCCAAACAGGAAGTCGCCCTGCTCACGCTGAAGCTGCTGCTCCAGGCGTGCCATGAGGGTCGGCCATTGATGCCTGGCTTGCTCGGCGGACAACTTAGTAGCGCTGCCACCGCTGAACAGTCCGGCGCGATCCGCCAGAAACGCCTTGATCGCTTCCGGCGGCAAATTGCCGAAACGCACCGCTATCGATTCCGGCTGAAACACTAGGCTGACCGCATGCTGGAAAACCACCGAATCGGCCCAGGCAGCGAACGTCGCGGCGATCATTTCCTGACCTTCCGGGAAGAAGGCCGGCAAGGCTTTTTCCTGCTCCAGACGACGGGCAATCAGCGAAGTGTCGCAATAAATGTCAGCACCCATCTGCAACACCGGCGTCCTGCGGTAGCCACCGGTCAGCGCGGTCAGATCAGGTTTTGGCATGATCGGCGCGATCTTCACCGAGCGCCAGGACAGCCCCTTGAAGCCCATCAGCAAGCGGGCCTTTTCAGCGAAAGGGGACGTCGGGTAATGATGGAGAATCAACTCAGACATGCTCGGCTCCGCCGCACGGATAATGAATCCGCAGCTTAGCGCGCAATCGACAAGCAGCCTACGGCTCTGCCTGATGGGAGCTTATCAGTCAGGTTGATAAGCCCGCAGCAGCGCTCGCGACCAGACATTCCTTGGCGCTTTTCTTGAGTTTTTTGATCAAGCGTTCTTGCCGCAGTGCGTCGCTTTTGTCGCGGCAGACCTCGGTATAGACCAATGCCACAGCAGGACTGGAGAGGAAGAAGCGTGCGCCCTTGCCACTCTGGTGAGTGGCGAAGCGGCGGACGGGATCGTCGCTGATCCCGCAGTACAGCGAACCATTGGCCGCGCGAACGAGGTAGACGAACCAGGGTTTGGCCACCGGCGTGTCGGCGTCGACATGGATTTCGCTGAGGGTAGTCACGTAACGATCAAGGCTTGTAGGAAACAAGCCGCGATCTTATCAGCGACTGGCCTGGAATGCCTTCAGACCCTTCAACGCTTGAGCGCGAACGGCATTTCTCACCGCTGGCGTCCAACCCAGCAAAAGCCCCTTGAAACCCAGCGCCTGCCGCGACCAGGCCCACATATCGAAGCTGTCATGGTGTTCGCAAATTTTGCCGTCACGAAAGAGGAACTGTGCCTGAATATCGTTGACCACCGTGTTGCCGGTCTGGCTGAACAGGTAGGTCGCGACCCAATGCGCGCCCCCCGTGCGTTCCTCGGCTCGAACATTGTCGAACGTCAGGGAAAAATCCTTCGCCCGAGTCGTGAGCATGCGCCACATGTCGCCGGCATCGCGGCCGCGCAGTTCGCCGAATGCCGGATCGCTGAACAGCACATCGTCGGTATAGCAGGCGCTCATGGCCTCGGCATCCAGCCGCTGAAAGGCTTGGTAGAACCGGGTAATCAATGCGCGGTTGGCTTCACTCATGGACAGGCTCCGAACGGTTGAAAGATTGCCTGCACGATAGTCTGCAAATGCACGAAACACTATTGGCATTCGTGGCGGGAATACCCTGAGGTGCGCCGAAACCTAATGCACCATGCCGCTATCACGGGCGTAAGCAAAGAGATCCACATCCGTGGAAATGCCCAGCCTCTGCATGGCCATGCTTTTCTGTTTACTGATCGTCGACACGCTGCGTTTGAAGTAGCTGGCGATTTCACTGACGGTCATGCCGCTGGCGAGCATTCTCACCACTTCATGTTCTTTGGCCGACAGCGAAGGGGAATGCGATTGAGCAGCGATGTCTGCCTGAGCCAGCGCCGTACGCAAGGACTCGCTGATGAAACGCCGCCCTTCACCCACCGACTTGATCGCCAGGGGCAGCTCCGTCGCCGAGGCATCCTTGGCGACGATGGCCATAACGCCTTGTGCGAATGCCACTCTCAGCGTCGCAACGTTGGCAAACATCGTGACCAGAATAATCGGCGTCGAAGCGTAGTGACGTCTAACCGTGCTCAGCATCTTCAGTCCATCGGCTTGTCGGTTGCCCGGCATGGAGAAGTCCGTGATCAACAGATCGCAAGGCGTGGTTGAGAGAAGGCTCAACAGGCTGTCCGGACCATCGGCCTCACCCACGACCACACACGTGCGACTTAGATCGATGAGCATCCGTAACCCGATGCGGACGACGGGATGGTCGTCAGCAATAATTACGCGCATTGTCGGATTTATCCTGTTTGGTGACTGGAATACGCGAAAAATAACGCCGTCCTATTCCGACCACAACGACCAAATCCCGACCGCATAACCACCTGCCCCAACGTATCCGGGACCCTGTCCTTTCTCTGATAAAACAAAAGGAACCGGCCTACGTTTTAAAGCTACGCAGCTCACACCAAAAGACTACAGACAACACAACGGAACATGAGATCTGTAGCCCGCCATGAACTTTCATACACCCGGCCACGCTTTTTCGTATTAGTTGCATTCCGCCCGGCTACCTCGACCGATAGATTGCGCCCTGCCTGCACAGGGCAAACTCCCAACAATCTTTCATCAAGGAAGAGCCGACACATGAACAAATCCATATCCCTCCTGACAGCTGCTTTGTTACTGACCGGCGCGTCGTCGGCGTTCGGGGCATCCACTACCGACCTGACCGTGACGGGCACCATCACACCGGTGGCCTGCACCCCCACTCTGGCCAATGGCGGCATCGTTGATTACAAGAAGATTTCGGCGAAGGACCTGAAGCCAACCACTCACACCCGCCTCAAGGATCAATCCATCCAGCTCACCATAAACTGCGATGCATCAGCACAGTTTGCGATCAGCGCCTCCGATAACCGCAAGGACACAGCAAGCCTGGGCAATTCGACCTTCGGCCTGGGTTTGATCAACGTGAATGAAAAACTGGGCTCCTACCAATTGAGTTTCGTCAACCCGGTCGGCGATGTCCCGGTGAACGCGATGTACTCGAGAAACAAGGGCGACACCTGGAATCGGCTTGACGACGACACAGCGATTTTACCGACGGACTGGGTCGGCTTTGGCAACCGGATCGGCAGTGACTGGACGCCCGATTTCCTTCAGAACGTTACGGTGGATATTGCACTGGCCACCCAGATTGCTCCCACCAACAACCTGACCCTGACCGACGAAGTGACGCTCGACGGTTCCGCGACCCTGCAAATCGAGTACCTGTAACCCGACTTCATTTAACGGGCAACGTCAGGCATGCGGCGTTGCCCGCTCAATCAAAGGACAAACGATCATGGACAGATGCTCCCTTGTATTTTGGCCTCCCTTGTTGATCGCCTGCGCACCCGCGGTTTCTGCCGCCAGCAACACCGAATTGAGCGTCACCGGGTTGATAACCCCCAGCGCTTGTACACCCAGCCTGTCCGGCGACGGTATCGTCAACCACGGCAAAGTGACGTTGAAGGATCTGAATCCGGACCAGCCCACAAGCTTGCAAAACGGCACGTTGTACCTGGATGTGAACTGCGAAGCCGCCACGCTGTTTACCCTGACGACGATCGACAATCGCGACGGTTCTTCAGCCATTCACCCGAACCACCATGGACTGGGCGTCATTAACGATGATCAGAATCTTGGCAGTGTTGCATTCGGGCTGTTTGATGCGGTGGCCGATAACGCGCCAGTGAAAACCATCATGTCCCGTAACGACGGAACCCACTGGCGAGTCTCTTCCTACCTGGGACATGCCGGCCTGACGTCGTTCGCGGCATTGACTGACCTGACCACACCGATCGCCATTAAAGACCTGAAGGCCCGACTCACGGCCTTTACCACCATCGTTCGTGCGGACGACCTGACGCTGACCGACGAAATCCCCATCGACGGGAGCTTCACCGTGCAGCTGAATTACTGACAGGCCGGTGTTCCCGGCACCTTTTTATTCGAACACTCAACGAGACACGTCATGACGTTGTTTTCATCTGTCGCCCGCCCTCTATTCCATGGCGGGATCGTTACACTCGCCCTCTTGCTGGCCGCACCGGCTCAGGCTGACGGCATGGTTCCGAACACTTCGGTGGTCATCGTCAACGAGGCCGATGGTGAAGCGTCCGTTTCCGTGACCAACACCGATGCCAACCTGGCATTAATGCATGTCACCCTCCAAAACATCGCTGAGGACAGCGAATCCCTGGTGTTCGTGACGCCTCCGCTGGCACGCGTCGAAGCGGGTAAAACCCAGTTGGTCCGGTTCATTCTGCAAACGGAAAAACCCTTGGTTACTCAGCGTTTGAAGCGGGTGATTTTCGAAGGCATCCCCCAAGGCAAACCTGCCACGAAAATCGGACAGGCACGGGTAGGCGTGACCGTGCGCCAAAACTTGCCGGTGATCCTTCACCCCAAAGGCCTGGCACCCAATCGCAGTCCGTGGACCGGCCTGCAATGGTCATTGAAGGACGGTCAACTGGCCGTGCGCAACGATACGCCTTACGTGGTTCGCCTCAGCCAGGAAGTGCAATTGTTGCCTTCCGGCAGCAGCGCGATGTTGCCGAAAACCTATGTGTTGCCCGACGAGCACATCAGCATCAAGGCGCCTGAAGGGGCTGCCACTCAGGTGCGCTTTCAACCGGCGACCGTCTATGGCTTTGCGGTGCCGCATTACGAGGCGCCCCTTCAATCCTGACACCCACCTGACAGCGCCATGAAGGAACAATGAGCGCCGATATTGCAGGGCGACGGCCGATTCGCCGTTGCCACGGGTGTGCCTGTAACCACGAGACGCCGCAACAACCCAAGTGAACCTGATGAACACAGTATCGATTGACCGTGTCAGCGAAGCCGTGCCCGTTATTCGGGCCGCCGCTCGCCCTGACCCGTTGTGGCGGCGAACCACAGTGGCGCTGCTGCTGAGCAACACGCTGATGATGCCCGACGTCCATGGGGAGGTTTCGTTGCCGACGTCGTTCGACAAAGACACGTTGGTGCAGCGAGGTATCGATCCGGGGTTGGCGACATTGCTGATGCAGGCACCGCAGTTCACGGCTGGCAGGCACCCGGTCACGCTCACCGTCAACGGCCAGCGTCATGGTCGGGTCGACGTCACGTTCAATCGTGAAGGTGCATTGTGCTTCGATCGCGTGCTGCTGGATGCCGCGAACCTGAACGTGCCCACCCGCATGCTGGACGACAGTCAGTGCCACGATTTTCTCGACACCTCGCCGCAGACAATCATCGAACCGGATCCTGCGAGCCTTGCCCTGTCGCTGATCGTACCCACCGATGCGATACGCCCCGTTGCCCGGGATTATTCCGGCTATCAAACCGGTGGCATCGCCGGTTTGCTCAATTACGACGTCAACGGTTTGCACAGCCGCTCCGGCGAGCGTACGAGCCGCTACGCCTCGGCCAACACCGAACTCGGTTTCAACGCCGGTGACTGGATCGTGCGCAGTCGTCAGGTGCAGACCTGGCAGGACGATGTTTCCCGCACCACGCACATTGCCGCCTACGCCCAGCGCACCTTCGCCAGTCAGGAAGCGGTGCTGCAGGCGGGTCAGATCAACCTCTACAACCCGGTGCTCACCGGTGCGCAGATCACAGGCGTGCAAGTGCTGAATGAGCAAGCGCTGCAGGTCGAAGGGCAAAGCGCGGTCATCGAAGGGATCGCCAACAGTCAGGCGCAGGTCGACGTTCGCCAAAACGGTTTGCTGATCCATTCCACCGTAGTGCCCGCCGGCCCCTTTGCGCTCAACAATGTGCGGCGCCTCAATACCCGCTCCGATGTCGAGGTCACCGTCAGGGAAGCCGACGGCAGCGAGCGCAGCTTTGTCATCCCTGCCGCGATGCTCGGCATCGGCTTACCGGCTCCCGGTTACTCGCTGGCGGCCGGCCAAGTGCGCGGTGACAGCGATGCACAGGGCGGCGATCCCTGGGTGATCAGTGGTGGCTGGAGTGGCGCACTTCACCCGCAAGTCTTGCTCAGCACTGGCCTGACCGGCGCCACCGACTATCGCGCAGTGGGTGCCAGTGTGGGCCTGTTGCCCACGCCCGTTACACAGGTTCAGGCCACCCTGACAGGCGCCACCGCCAGTGGCGAAAATTCCAGTCAGGGTCTTCAGGCAGACCTGAGCGTATCGCACCGTTTGAGCGAGCAGTGGGCGCTCAATGCAGGAGGTTCTTACCGGACCCTTGGCTACCGGGAACTGGAAGACACAGTGTTCGACGAATCCGGCGACAACGATTCCGCTTACCGCGACCAGCAAAGCGCCGCCCTGTCGTGGTCCCATCCCTGGCTAGGCGCCTTCAGCAGCGGTTTCAGTCGGTCCAGTTCATTCAACGGCCAAAGCAGCAGCCGCGCGCTTGCCTCATGGGGGACCAGCATCAAGGGAGTGTCTGTCTCTTTAACGGCGGAATGGCAGGTCAGCGGCACGGACCGCAGCGATGACAGCGTCTACCTCAATCTCAGCATTCCACTGGGTGAGAATCGGCGGGCGCGCTCCTGGGTACGCAACTCCTCTGGCGAATACCGCAGCGGTGTGGGGTTGAGTGAGCAGATCAACGATCAACTGGCTTACCGGCTCGGCATTGAGCACGACTCGCGTGACAAACAGGTGCAGTCCACTGCCGGCATCTCGCTGTTACCGCGCTACAGCCAACTGGACCTGAATTACACCCGCGCCGACGCCGAGCGTTCCAGCTATCAGGCCAGCGCCCGGGGCGGCGCCGTGCTGCACGGCGATGGCGTGACGCTGTCGCCTTATCCGGTGAGCGACACGTTCGCGCTGCTGTCGGTGGGCAACATGGGCGCCATCAAAGTGGCGACACCCAGCGGTCCGGTCTGGACCGACTGGCAAGGACAGGCCGTGGTCCCGCAAGTGGCGGCGTACGGCCGCAGCCCGGTGGAAGTCGACACCAAAACCCTGCCGCGCAATGCCGACATCCATAACGGACTGGCGGTGATTTCTGCCGGGCGTGGCGCCGTCGACACTATCGAATTCAGCATCACCATGACCCGCCGTGCCTTACTCAAAGTCACCAGCGCCAACGGCTTACCCCTGCCGTACGGTGCATCCGTGAATACCGAAGACGGAGAGTTTGTCACCCTGGTGCAGGACGGTGGCCTGGTTTTTCTGCCCAACGTTCTCCAGTCACGCGCACTGTGGATCAGCGCTCCAGGACTGGATCGCTGCGAACTCCGATTCGAACTGCCGGCCGACATCGACACCCTGGCGTATTACGAAACCGCCCCCGCCAAGTGCCAGGCGCTCTGAGAATAACTTCATGAAACTGTCCCGCTATTGGCTCTTGACCCCCGCTCTGTTGCTGAACGGATTTGCCTCGCCCGCCTGGGCGTCCTCTGACGACTGCCAGTTCAACCTGAGCCAGGCTGTACTCGATTACGGATTGATGAACCGGGCGATTCGCCCGGATTCAGCACCGGAGCGCACCCTGGGAGTGCGCCAGCTGAGTCTGAGCCTGAACTGTGCACAGCCCATGGACATGACCCTGTTCTACCGAGCCATGGCCGCGACGGCCACACGCTTTCACTTTGCCGACCGAGGCAACTACCTACTGCGCATCCGCGACGCCGTACTCGATGGTCAGTCGGTTGATCTGGGGTTGGTCGACGGTGTCGGCAAGCCCGCTGCCGAATCGGCGAGGAACATGATCTGGCGACCAGGCTACGGGGTCACTCCGGTGCAGGCCGGCGTGCCGATGCACGGCCGGAATTTCTCGGCACACCTTGAGCTGACGGCCTGGGTTAAAGATGAAGGAATGCAGGTGCGTGATGCCGTCACCTGGGAAACTTCCGGCGTGTTCGACGCCGTCGCTGCCGGGCGTACCAGGGAGGCTATCTTACGCGCCCGCTTCGCGCCTGCAGCTTGCGAACCGGTGCTGTCCAACGGCGGCGTGGTTGACTTCGGAACGCTGTCCAAAAACGACCTGAACCCTGACAAGAGCACGCGCCTGCCACCCAGGTCTCTGACGTTAAGCGTTGGCTGCGACGCTCCCACATCGTTTGCCCTGATCATGCATGACAACCGCGATGGCACGGCGACGGCCACCAACGAGATCTACTACGGCCTGGGTACGGACAATCGCAATAACAGGATCGGCCTGTATTCACTCAACATCGATCCGGTCAACGCCAGCGCCGACAGCTTCGCCCGCCTTTTTCGCTCCGACTCCACCACCGGCGGCGTGGCCTGGAGCAGCGCCAGCACCAACCCGATCCCCCTCGCCAAATCGAGCTATCTGGGCTTTACCGCCAGCGCCGGCAGCAATGCTGGTCCCGTGCTAATCCAGAACCTCAGCACCACGGTGACCGTCGACGCTGTCATCGCGCCCACCAACAGCCTGGATTTGAGCAGCGCCATCGAGCTTGATGGCGCGGGGACGATCGAAATTATTTACCTGTAAAACACAACCCGTCTTACTCAGACTTTTTCGCTTACGACCTGAACGTACAACGAACGCCCGGCGCCGAGGCCAGCAACAATTGCGCCGAGGCCGATCACGCCGAAGATCCAGCCCAGCGCCGTCCAGCCGCCGGTCCAGTCATGGACGATACCGACCGCGAACGGCCCCATCGACGCCAGGGTATAACCGAAGCCCTGGGCCATGCTCGACAGGTTGGCCGCAACATGGGCATCGCGCGAGCGCAGCACGATCAGGGTCAGCGCAAGGCTAAACGTACCGCCCTGCCCCAGGCCGAGCAGGATCGCCCAACCCCACAAGCCTTCGATCGGCGCATAGAGACAGCCGAACAGACCGCCGAGGGTCAGCAGCATGACCACCACAATCGCCAGACGCTGATCCTTGCCGCGAGTCGCCAGCCAAGGCGCCGCCAGAGAACTGGCCAACTGGACGATCACCGAGCCCGAGAGCACCAGACCGGCCTGAGTCGGTGTCAGCCCACGACCGATCAGGATCGACGGCAACCATCCAAACACGATGTACGCCAGCGACGATTGCAGGCCCATGTACAACGTTACTTGCCAGGCCAGTGGATCACGCAACAGACCGCGAACCCTGTACGCAACGTTATGTGCGCCGTGTTTCTGGCCGACTTGCGGCAGCCAGAAAATCGCCGCGACCAGCGCCGGCACTACCCAGAAACCAAGGCCCAGGGCCCAGCTCTTGTCGAAATGCTCGCTCAACGGCACCGTGGCACCCGCCGCCATCGCCGCGCCCAGGCATAGCGCCATGGTGTAGACGCCCGTCATGGTCCCGGCCTGTTTCGGGAAATCGCGCTTGACGATGCCCGGCAACAAAACGCCGATCACACCGATGCTCGCGCCGGCCAGCACACTGCCGGCAAACAGGCCGATCTCACCGAACGAACTGCGCAAGATGATCCCGCCGGCCAGCATCAGCAGAATGCCCAACACCACGCGCTCGGCGCCAAAACGTCGCGCCAGCAAGGGCGCCAGCGGAGCGAACAAGCCGAGGCAGAGTACCGGCAACGTCGTCAGCAAACCGGCCTCGGCCGCCGACAAGGCGAGGGTCTTCGAGACTTCGCTGAGCATCGGCGCCATGCTCGACAGCGCCGGGCGCAAGTTCAGCGCCACCAGAATCAGACCCAGCAGCAACAGCCACGGACGCCGCAGGATCGGGTGATGCTGCTGGACCTCTTCGTCATCGGCCTCGGCGTCGATCAGCAGCTCTTCGAGTTCTGCGGTGCGCTTGGGTTGAGTGATGTTGTCGCTGGACATGGAGTTCTCGGTTTCAAGGTTCATTGATCAACTGCCTCGACAGGGCCTTGGCCCGTTCCGGATCGCGTTGCTCGACGGCATCAAGCAGTTCGATATGAAGGTCGAACACCTCTTGGCGTCGGGGGGTGATGTTCAGGGTCTGGCGCAAATGCGCGCCGACGATGCTGGAGAAATAGCGATACAGCTCGCTAAGGGTCGGGTTGTGCGCGGCGTCCACCAGACGGCGGTGGAACACCAGATCGCAGGCGATGTAGCTGTCGAGATCGCCGTGGTAATGACTGCCGCTGACGCCCAGTGCTTCGCGCAAGGCCACCAGGTCTTCGTCCGTTCTGCGCAGGGCAGCGAGGCCGATGGCTTCGACTTCAAGGATGTGCCGGGTCTCGCGAGCCTGCTCGTGGGAGCAGCGCGACAAGGCTTTCATGGTGTCCAGCGGATCGATCACCGCCCGCAGGTAACTGCCGTCGCCCTGACGGATTTCGATCAGCCCGGAAAACGCCAATACGCGCATGGCTTCGCGCACGGTGTTGCGGCTGATGCCCAACTCCGCTGATAGCTCAGGTTCGGTGGGTAAACGCTGGCCGACCTTCCATGCGCCGTTATTAATGCGCTGGCGCAGTTCATCCAGAGCCTGATCGACCAAGGATCGTTTAACAAGTGGAGAAATGTCTGACATAGGATTCGCCCTTTCATCCAATCATAGGATGAATTTTCTGACATGTTAGTCAGCATCCTTAAGGAGAACAACCGCCAAGGTGAGACAAACACAGAATTTGTGGCGAGGGAGCTTGCTCCCGCTTGAGTGCGCAGCACTCAAAATAGTCAATCGCTGCCAACGCCTTGGGGCCACAGCGCAGCCCAACGGGAGCAAGCTCCCTCGCCACAGAAAGTTTAAATTTCAGGCAAAAATAAACCCGGAACATGTCCGGGCTTATTTCAACGCCTGTGCAGGATCAATGCAGAATCTGGCTCAGGAACAGCTTCGTCCGCTCATTCTGCGGATTATCGAAGAAGTCGTTCGGCGCAGCCTGTTCGACAATTTCACCCTTGTCCATGAAGATCACGCGATTGGCCACGGTACGGGCAAAGCCCATTTCATGGGTTACGCAGAGCATGGTCATGCCGTCTTCGGCCAGGCCGATCATGGTGTCGAGTACCTCTTTCACCATTTCCGGATCGAGTGCCGACGTCGGTTCGTCGAACAGCATTATTTTCGGTTTCATGCACAAGGCACGGGCAATCGCCACACGCTGTTGCTGACCGCCGGACAGTTGCCCCGGGTATTTATGCGCCTGCTCCGGAATGCGCACGCGTTCGAGGTAATGCATGGCGATTTCTTCGGCCTGGCGCTTGGGCATCTTGCGCACCCACATCGGCGCCAGCGTGCAGTTCTGCAAGATGGTCAGGTGCGGGAACAGGTTGAAGTGCTGGAACACCATGCCGACTTCACGGCGGACCGTTTCGATCTGCTTGAGGTCGTTGGTCAACTCCACGCCATCGACCACGATGCGGCCCTGCTGGTGTTCTTCCAGACGGTTGAGGCAACGGATGGTCGTCGACTTGCCGGAACCCGACGGGCCGCAGAGGACGATTCGCTCGCCCTGTTTGACGTTCAGGTTGATGTCTTTCAGCACGTGGAACTGGCCGTACCACTTGTTCACGCCCTGCATCTGAATAATGCCTTCGGGGCTCACTGTCTTTTTGATTGCTTCGCTCATTACAGAACTTCCCAAATTAGGTAGCGACTTAGCGCTTGTGCCCAGTGTCGAGCTTGCGTTCCAGATGCATGGAATAGCGCGACATACCAAAACAGAAAATCCAGAACACCAGGGCCGCGAACACATAGCCTTCAGTGGCCATGCCCAACCATTTCGGGTCGGCGGCAGCTTGTTTGACGCTGTTGAGCAGGTCGAACAGGCCGATGATGATCACCAGGCTCGTGTCCTTGAACAGCGCAATGAAGGTGTTGACGATGCCGGGGATTACCATCTTCAGGGCTTGCGGCAGAATCACCAGGCCCATGCTGCGCCAGTAACCGAGGCCCATCGCTGCAGCCGCTTCGTACTGACCTTTGGGAATCGCTTGCAGACCGCCACGCACCACCTCGGCCACGTAGGCCGACTGGAACAGGATCACGCCGATCAACGCCCGCAGCAGTTTGTCGAAGTTCATGCCTTCGGGCAGGAACAACGGCAGCATCACCGAGGACATGAACAGCACCGTGATCAACGGTACGCCGCGCCAGAATTCGATGAAGGTCACGCAGACCACGCGAATCGCCGGCATGTTCGAACGACGGCCCAAGGCCAGGACAATCCCCAGCGGCAACGCGCCGGCAATGCCGACAGTCGCGATCACCAGGGTCAGCATCAGGCCGCCCCATTGGCTGGTGGCCACCTGGGTCAGGCCGAAAACGCCGCCATGCAACAGGCACCAGGCAATGATCGGGTACAGCACCAGGAAGCTCAGGCCATACACCGCTTTACGGTGAAAGCGCGAGATGAACAACGGTGCCACACCGATGACCGCCAGCCACACGGTCAGGTCTACACGCCAGCGCAGTTCCGGCGGGTAGTAGCCGTACATGAACTGGCCGATGCGCTGCTGGATGAACACCCAGCAGGCGCCTTCCTTGGTGCAGTCGGCGCGGGTGGTGCCAACCCAGTTGGCGTCCAGGATCGCCCACTGCAGGATCGGCGGGACCACCAGGTAAATCAGATAGAACGCGAACAGGGTCAGCAGGGTGTTGAGCCAGCTGGAGAACATGTTCGCGCGCATCCATGCGATCACACCGATGCTGCTGCTCGGTGGGGGCATGTCGGGTTTGAAAGTATGAGTACTCATGCGCTTTTCCTTACCGCTCGATCAGCGCAATGCGCTTGTTGTACCAGTTCATCAGCAGGGAAATGCTGATACTGATCGCCAGGTACACGCTCATGGTGATGGCAATCACCTCGATCGCCTGCCCGGTCTGGTTCAGCACCGTACCGGCAAACAACGACACCATTTCCGGATAACCGATACCGGCCGCCAGCGAGGAGTTCTTCGCCAGGTTCAGGTATTGGCTGGTCAGCGGTGGAATGATCACGCGCAGGGCTTGCGGGATGATCACCTTGCGCAGGGTCGGACCGTTGCGCAGGCCCAACGAGTGCGCCGCTTCGGTCTGGCCGTGGCTGACCGACTTGATGCCCGAACGCACGATCTCGGCGATAAACGCCGCGGTGTATACGGTCAGGGCCAGGGTCAGCGCCAGCAGTTCCGGGATCAGCACCCAGCCACCAACGAAGTTGAAGCCTTGCAGCTTGGGCATTTCCCAGTGCAGAGGCGCACCGAAGATCAACGCGCACAGTGCCGGGATCACCACGATAATCGCCAGGCCGGTCCAGAACTTGCGGAACGGCACGCCGGTCGCTTCGAAACGTTTATTGGCCCAGCGGCACATCAGCACGATGGCGACAATGGCCACGACGACGCTGACCGCGAACGCCCAGAAACCATCAGCCATCAGTGCGGCCGGCATGTTCAGGCCGCGGCTGCTGACGAAAAAGGTATCGCCGAAGTTATGACTGTTGCGCGGCCCCGGCATGGTCAGGAATACCGCGAAGTACCAGAACAGGATTTGCAGCAGCGGCGGAATGTTGCGGAAGACTTCCACATAAACAGTCGCCACCTTGGCAATGATCCAGTTCTTCGACAGTCTTGAAACGCCGACGATGAACCCGAGGATCGTCGCCAGGATCACGCCGATGAAGGTCACCAGCAGTGTGTTGAGCAGGCCGATGACAAACACCCGGGCATAGCTGTCCGATTCGGTGTAGTCGATCAGGTGTTGGGCGATGCCGAAACCGGCACTGCGCTCCAGAAAGCTGAAACCGGAGGTAATGCCCCGGTGTTGAAGGTTGGTCTGCGTATTGTCGAACAGGTACCAGCCCATCGCGACCACCGCCACAACGGTGATGATCTGAAATAGCCACGCACGCACTTTGGGATCGCTGAGGCTGAGCCTCTGCTTTGGTGCGCCGATTGAATTTTGCATGAAGTGCCCCGGATGTAATGGAACAGAACATCACCCGGCAGTTGGCCTACCGGGTGATAGAACCATCAGCGCACTGGTGGTGCGTATTGAATGCCGCCAGCGTTCCACAAGGCGTTCAGCCCGCGGTCGATTTCCAGCGGAGTGCCCTTGCCGAGGTTTTTCTCGAACACTTCACCGTAGTTGCCGACCTGCTTGACGATCTGCACGACCCAGTCTTTCTTCACTTTCAGGTCTTTGCCGTATTCACCGTCGGTGCCCAGCAGACGAGCGACGTCCGGGTTCTTGGTGCCCTTGGCTTCAGCTTCGACGTTTTTCGAAGTGACGCCTGCTTCTTCGGCGTTGAGCATGGCGTAGCCAACCCAACGAACGATTGCCAGCCACTCGTCGTCGCCGTTACGCACGACCGGGCCCAGTGGCTCCTTGGAAATGGTTTCCGGCAGAACGACGTAGTCCTTCGGCGAAGCCAGCTTGCTGCGCTGGGCGAACAGCTGGGATTTGTCGGAAGTCAGTACGTCGCAACGACCGGATTCCAGCGACTTGGCGCTTTCGTCGGAGGTGTCGAAGGTGATCGGGGTGTACTTCAGGTTGTTGCCGCGGAAGTAGTCGGAAACGTTCAGCTCGGTGGTGGTACCGGCCTGGATGCAGATGGTTGCACCGTCCAGCTCTTTGGCACTTTTAACGCCCAGCTTGTTGTTTACCAGGAAGCCGATGCCGTCGTAGTAAGTGATGAAGCCAGGAAACTTCAGGCCCATACCCGAATCGCGGGAGCTGGTCATGGTGGTGTTGCGCGACAGAATGTCAATTTCGCCAGACTGCAGCGCGGTAAAGCGCTCTTTGGCGTTCAACTGACTGAACTTGACCTTGGTCGCGTCGCCGAATACGGCAGCAGCAACAGCGCGGCAGTAGTCAGCATCGATACCAACGATCTTGCCAGTCGAATCCGGAACCGAGAAACCAGGCAGGCCATCGCTGACGCCGCACTGTACGAAACCTTTCTTCTGCACTGCATCCAGGGTTGCACCCGCCTGAGCGAACCCGCTGACACCGAGTACTGCGGCTGCAGTCACGATGGCCAGGGTGGATTTCAACATCTTCATTCAAACCTCCAGTTTTGCTCTTGTTGTGTCGGAGCTTGAGTCCTGTCGCACCCTTATGAGGCGTAGTCGACCCGTGTTGGCTTTTTTTGGGGTCAACCGACGTAGGACCTGCGCTATGAGTCTAGTAGGAGAAAATCCAAATCATGGACCACTCACTTCTCACCAATCGGCCGAACGGGCTGTAGCCCTTTCACGTTCGCGAAGCCCGTAGCGGCCGCTGGCGAACATCCATCACCGGATTCTTGCTATCCCACCAACTACAATGGCCTGATAGTGTTACCGCCAGGCGTGGGATTTTCAGTACAGGCTTTCCCATAGCAAAGCCCGTACCAGACCGCTCGCCAAAGCCGTTCGGCGACAGGTCAATAGCAAAACTTGTACCCTTGCGACATCTTCTTAACGGATCAACCTGACGCGCACTCACCTCTCGCACTGAATGAGAGCGCACGCACAAAATTGGAGCAGCCATGACCGAGCCCTTGATTCTTCAACCCGTCAAGCCCGCAGACGCCTGCGTTATATGGCTGCACGGCCTGGGCGCTGACCGCTACGACTTCCTGCCGGTGGCCGAAGCCTTGCAGGAAAGCCTGCTGACCACCCGCTTCGTTCTTCCCCAGGCACCGACCCGCGCCGTCACCATCAACGGCGGATACGAGATGCCGAGCTGGTACGACATATTGGCCATGAGCCCCGCGCGCGCAATCAGTCGTGAGCAGCTGGAGGCGTCGGCGCAAAGAGTTTTTGATTTGATAGAAGAACAGAAGGCCAGCGGAATAGACGCCTCGCGGATTTTTCTGGCAGGTTTTTCACAGGGTGGCGCCGTCGTGTTGCACACCGCGTTCCTGAAATGGCAGGGGCCGTTGGGTGGCGTACTTGCCCTCTCCACTTATGCACCGACATTCAGTGATGAACTGGAGCTTTCCGCCAGCCAGCAGCGCATTCCCGTGTTGTCTTTGCACGGCCAGTACGATGACGTCGTTCAAAACGCCATGGGCCGGTCCGCCTACGAGTATTTAAAGCACCATGGTGTCACCGTGACATGGCAGGAATACCCAATGGGCCACGAAGTGTTACCCGAAGAAATTCGCGACATCGGCGTCTGGCTGGCTGAGCGTTTACGCTAAAAGCTACCCATTGATCCATCCCACTACGCCGCGCCCGATTCTTGCATTACACTGGCCGGCGTATATTCCTTAACCAATCGATGAGATGACCGTGCTCAAAGCACTCAAGAAAATGTTCGGTAAAAGCGAGACTGAGCAGCTCGCGCCAGTTTCCAGCGCTCCGTCTCACATCCCCAGCCACCGCACCGACGGTAATCAGCCTGGCCGGACCGCAACCGTAGCGGCACCGAAACACGAGCCTGTGACCACACCGGCCACCCAACCTGTAGAGACTTTCGCCGCCGAGACACCGCGCAGCGAAACACCGAAACCTGCAAAGCCGCGTCGCGAACCGAAACCGAAAGCGCCGGTCATTCCCTGGAAACTCGAAGACTTCGCCGTCGCCCCCCAAGAAGGCAAAACCCGTTTCCACGATTTCAAACTTGCTCCGGAACTGATGCACGCCATCCAGGACCTGGGCTTCCCGTATTGCACGCCGATCCAGGCGCAAGTGCTGGGCTTCACCCTCGCGGGCAAAGACGCCATCGGTCGCGCCCAGACCGGCACCGGCAAAACCGCCGCGTTCCTGATTTCGATCATCACGCAACTGCTGGAAACCCCGCCACCCAAGGAACGCTACATGGGTGAACCGCGGGCACTGATCATCGCGCCGACCCGCGAACTGGTGGTGCAGATCGCCAAGGACGCCGCCGACCTGACCAAGTACACCGGCCTCAACGTCATGACGTTTGTCGGTGGCATGGACTTCGACAAGCAGCTCAAGCACCTCGAAGCCCGTCACTGCGACATTCTCGTGGCCACCCCGGGCCGCCTGCTCGACTTCAACCAGCGCGGCGACGTGCATCTGGACATGGTCGAAGTCATGGTGCTGGACGAAGCCGACCGGATGCTCGACATGGGCTTCATCCCACAGGTGCGTCAGATCATTCGCCAGACGCCGCCGAAGGACGAACGTCAGACGCTGCTGTTCTCTGCGACTTTCACCGAAGACGTGATGAACCTCGCCAAGCAATGGACCACCGACCCGTCGATCGTCGAGATCGAGTCGCAGAACGTGGCCAGCGAAAACGTCGAGCAACACATCTACGCCGTTGCCGGTGCCGACAAATACAAACTGCTCTACAACCTGGTCAACGACAACGGCTGGGAGCGGGTGATGGTCTTCGCCAACCGCAAGGATGAAGTGCGGCGCATCGAAGAACGTCTGGTGCGTGACGGGGTCAACGCTGCGCAGCTGTCCGGCGATGTGCCGCAGCACAAACGCATCAAGACCCTGGAAGGTTTCCGCGAAGGCAAGATCCGCGTGCTGGTCGCCACCGATGTGGCCGGTCGCGGCATCCACATTGACGGCATCAGCCACGTGATCAACTTCACCTTGCCGGAAGTCCCGGACGATTACGTGCACCGCATCGGTCGTACCGGTCGTGCGGGCGCAGATGGCGTGTCCATCAGCTTCGCCGGTGAAGATGACTCCTACCAGCTACCGTCTATCGAGGCGTTGCTGGGTCGGAAAATCAGCTGTGAAACGCCGCCGACGCATCTACTGCGGGCAGTTGAGCGTAAGCGCCCGTAACTCGGGCCTTACTGAAAAGGGCGCAGCCGGCAACGGGCTGCGCTTTTTTTTCGCCCCGATATTGCTCGAGACAACTAAAAGTCCATAATAGACAAATTAGTTTACTTTCAGCGCCCGGAGCCGACCATGTCCAGTACGCCTTACGTGATCACCCAATCCCAGGCCCGCGAACTGCTGGCGCAGGTCGACGTGCCGCAGATCCTGCGCAAGCTGTTCCGCGACCTGGCCACCGGGCAAGCGGTACAACCAGCGCAACAGTGGGTGGAATTCCCTCAGGGCGCTGGCGATTTCATCAACTACCTGGGCGTGCTGGCTGAAGATGGCGTCTACGGGGTCAAGACGTCGCCTTACATCGTGCGTGAGCAAGGTCCGTTGGTGACCGCCTGGACGTTGTTGATGTCGATGCAGACCGGCCAACCGTTGCTGCTTTGCGATGCCGGCGAGCTGACCACCGCACGCACGGCCGCGACCACCGCCGTCGCCGTCGATGCCCTCGCCCCGTTGAAGGTGCAACGCCTGGCGATTATCGGCAGCGGCAAGGTGGCTCAGGCGCATCTGCATTACGTCAAGAATCTGCGCGACTGGCAGAGCATCAGCCTCTATTCGCCGAGCCTGAGCGATAAAAATCCTGAAACGCTGGCACAGCTCAAAAGCCTCGATCCACGCCTGACCATCGCCGACAGTCGCGAAGCGGCGATTCAGGACGCCGACGTGATCATGCTCTGCACCTCCTCCGCAGGCCCGGTGATCGACCCATCACGCTTGAGCAAACCGGCGCTGATCACCTCCATCAGCACCAACGCCCCGCGCGCCCATGAAGTACCGCCGCAGAGCCTCAATGACATGCAAGTGTTCTGCGACTATCGTCAGACCACTCCGGGGTCGGCGGGCGAAATGCTGATTGCCGGTGAGCAACATGGTTGGGACAAGAACACGATCGTTGGCGACCTGCCTGATCTGCTCAGCGGCAAGGTGCAGCGTCCTGACTACAACCGTCACGTGTTCTTTCGTTCCATCGGACTGGGCCTGGAAGACATCGCGCTGGCCAATGCCATCTACCGCCTTAAACCCTGACACCACCGAACCCTTGTAGGAGCGAGGCTTGCCCGCGAAGAACGATGATGCGGTGTATCTGACCGACCGCGGCGATCCTTTCGCGGGCAAGCCTCGCTCCTACCAAAGCACCCGATTTGCGCACTACAGGAGACGTTCATGAGCCAGGCAGACTTCATCATCATCGGCGGCGGGATTGCCGGCGCTTCCACCGGTTTCTGGCTGTCGCAACACGCCCGGGTGATCGTGCTCGAACGCGAGTCCCATCCGGCCTATCACTCCACCGGACGCTCCGCCGCCCTGTATACCGCGGCCTATGGCACACCGCAGGTTCGCGCGCTGACCCAGGCCAGCCGCGACTTCTTCGACGCGCCGCCCACCGGTTTCTGCGAACACCCGCTGCTGACTCCGCGCGGAGAGATGACCGTGGACTTCACCGGCGACCCGGCCGAGCTGAACAATCAATACCTGAGCGCCAAGGCCACGGTGTCGGAGATGCAACTGCTCAGTGCCGATGAAGCCTGCGTGCGCCTGCCAATCCTGCGTAGGGAAAAAGTCCACGGCGCGATCTACGACCCGACCGCCAGTGACATCGATACCGATGCCCTGCACCAGGGTTATCTGCGCGGAATCCGTCGCAATAAAAGCGAAGTCCATACCGACAGCGAAGTGTTGAGCCTGACGCGTACTGCCGAAGGCCTGTGGCAGGTTCAAACCAACGGTCAGACCTTCAGCGCACCGACCATCATCAACGCGGCAGGTGCCTGGGCCGACAAGATCGGCGAGTTGGCCGGCGCCAAGCCGCTGGGCCTGCAACCGAAGCGTCGTGCGGCGTTCATTTTTGCCGGCCCCGAGGGCGTGGACATCCACCATTGGCCGATGCTGGTCAGCCTCGACGAATCCTTCTACATGAAGCCCGACGCGGGGATGTTCCTCGGTTCACCGGCCAACGCCGACCCGGTCGAACCCCACGACGTGCAGCCAGAAGAGCTGGACATTGCGATGGGCATCTACCAGATCGAAGAAGCCACCACCCTGACCATCCGCCGTCCGACCCGCACTTGGGCCGGCCTGCGCAGCTTCGTCGCTGACGGCGATCTGATCTGCGGCTTCGATCAACACGTGCCCGGGCTGTTCTGGGTCGCGGCACAAGGCGGTTACGGCATCCAGACATCACCCGCCATGGGCCAGGCCGGCGCTGCGCTGGTACGCGGTGAAACCTTGCCCGAACAGCTCAGCCGTTTCGGCCTGGACGCCGAGATGCTCTCCCCCGCTCGCCTGGGCTGATTGTCATCCTCAGGTGACGTGCCGACACGATTGCGGCAAACTTCCAGCGCCCTTTTTGCAGGGCGCTGACGCTGCCTGGAGCTCCACTGTATGAACGCACCTGAAAAAGACCCGGCCCTGGACAACTACCGGGCAATCGCCGATGCGATCGCTACGTTGTTCTTCCCTCATGCCGAGGTGGTGCTGCACGACCTGCGCACGCAAAAAATCGATTACATCGCCAACAATCTGTCCAAGCGGGAAGTAGGCGATGACGCAGCGCTGGAGGATATGCTCAGCGACGATGTCAGCGAACGGAACATCGGGCCGTACGAAAAGCTCAATTGGGATGGCCAGAAGATTCGCAGCCTGAGCAGTGTCTTGCGCGACAGCGACGGCCATCCGCTGGCGGTGCTGTGCATCAACCTGAACATTTCGCTGTTCGAAAATGCCAAGGCTGCGCTGGATCTGTTCCTGTCGCCAAGCAAGCTGATTCCGCAGCCGGAATCACTGTTTCGCGATGACTGGCAAGAGCGGATCAATACCTTTCTGCACGCCTGGCTGCGCGAACGTCAGCTGAGCCTGAACCTGCTGACGCGCGACCATAAACGCGAACTGGTGCTGGCGCTCCACGCCGAAGGGGCTTTCAAGGGTAAAAGCGCTTCGAACTATGTGGCCAATGTGCTGAACATGGGGCGGGCGACTGTTTACAAGCATTTGAAGGAATTGAAGGGTTAAGCCCTGAGATGTGCGCTGGCTGAACGGGCCTCTTCGCGGGCAAGTCGGATCGCCGCCCGCTCGCTCCTACAGGGAACGCGTTTCTCTGTAGGAGCGAGCGGGCGGCGATCCGACTTGCCCGCGAAGGCGATTTATCAGTCGCCGTAGATGTCCGACTTGAAATACTTCTCGGAAATCTTCTGATACTCGCCACTCGCACGAATACCGTCGATGGCCGTGTTCAGCTCAGCGACCAACTCGCTGTTGCCCTTGCGCACCGCAATCCCGGCGCCCTCGCCCACGTACTTCGGATCCTTGAGCTCCGGCCCGGTAAAGGCATAGCCCTTGCCACGCGGCATCGCCAGGAAGTCACTCAGCGGAATGGTGTCGGCAAAAATGGCATCGAGGCGACCGGCTGCCAGGTCCATGTAGATTTCTTCATTGTTGCCATAGCGCTTGACGTTGATGCCCTTCGGTTCAAAAACCTCGGTGGCGTAACGGTCAGTGGTGGTTGCACGCTGCACACCGACAGTCTTGCCCTTTAGGCTGGCGTACTGGTCATCCATGGCCGCGCCTTCCTTCATCACCAGACGCGATGAAGTGAAGTAGTACTTGTGGGAGAAGTCGACCGACTTCTTGCGGTCTTCGTTAATGGTCATGGACGACAGCGCCATGTCGATTTTCTTCACTTTCAGGGAAGGAATCAGACCGTCGAACTCGCCTTCGACCCACACACACTTGACCTTCATCTGCGCGCACAGGGCATTGCCGATGTCATAGTCGAAACCGACGATCTCGCCTTTGTCGGTCTTGGACGCGAAGGGCGGGTAAGCGGCTTCGATACCGATGCGCAAGGTCTTGTCGGCGGCGAACAGCGTGCTGCACGCCAACAAGCTCAGCGCCAGACCGGTGATGAGGGGGAATTTCTTCATGTTCGTTCTCTCGCGGGTTGTTGTTGGTTTGGCAAGACAGATGAAGAGCAGAAACGGGAGAAGCCTTTTTTGTACTTATAATTCCATACTGGACTTTTATGTATAGATCGTCAATCGAGCGGACACAGTTGAATCTGGCCGATGGTCGGGTGGTGAGTCAGGGAGTTATTGGGTGAAGCGGATGACCCCATCGCGAGCAGGCTCGCTCCCACAGTTGATCTCCAGGAACACAAATGTTGTGTACGACGAAGATCCCCTGTGGGAGCGAGCCTGCTCCGGGCGGCGTTCCGACGATGGCGTACCTGAGAACACTGAAGATCTACTGCTTCCAGCGATCCGCCGCTGCATGATCACTGTCACGCCCTTCTACCCAACGCGATCCGTCACGGGTGTTTTCCTTCTTCCAGAACGGCGCACGGGTTTTCAGGTAGTCCATCACAAAGGCGCAGGCGTCGAACGCCGCCTGGCGGTGGGCGCTGGCGGCGCCGACGAAGACGATCGGCTCGCCTGGTTCCAGGGCGCCGATCCGGTGCAGCACTTCAAGCTTGAGCAGCGGCCAGCGCTGCTCGGCCTCAAGGGCGATTTTGCCGAGGGCTTTTTCGGTCATGCCCGGATAGTGCTCGAGAAACATCCCGGCCACATCGAGCCCGTCATTAAAGTCGCGCACGTAGCCGACGAAACTCACCACCGCGCCGACGCCGACATTGGCGGCGTGCATGGCATTGACTTCAGCGCCCGGATCGAACGCCGTGGACTGCACGCGAATCGCCATGATCAGCCCCCGGTGACGGTTGGAAAGAACGCCACTTCATCACCCTCAGTCACCGGCTCGTCGAGCTGGCAGAGGTCCTCGTTGCGGGCGCACATCAGGTTCTGCTCGCTCAGCACATCGGCACCGTCACGCTGAGCCAGCAGCGCACGCACATCGTCGACCGTGGCGAAATCGCCTTCAACCTTTACCGAATCCACGCCGAGCGCTTCGCGGTAACGGGCAAAAAACTTCACGGTGACGTTCATGGCTGATCTGCCTGGAAATGGCCGCTCTTGCCGCCGAGTTTTTCCAGCAAGCGCACGCTTTCGATGGTCATGCCACGGTCCACGGCCTTGCACATGTCGTAGATGGTCAGCGCAGCGACGCTGGCAGCGGTCAGAGCTTCCATCTCGACGCCGGTCTGCCCGGACAACTTGCAGCGCGCGACGATGCGCACGGTGTCATCGCCTTCGGCGCTGAGCTCGACTTTAACGCCGGTGAGCATCAGCGGATGGCACAGAGGAATCAGATCGCTGGTTTTCTTCGCTGCCTGAATGCCGGCGATGCGCGCCACGGCGAACACATCACCCTTGGGGTGACCGCCGCTGACGATCATCTGCAGGGTTTCGGGCAGCATGCGCACCAGCGCTTGGGCCGTCGCTTCACGGAACGTCACGGCTTTTTCGGTGACGTCGACCATGTTGGCGCGACCTTGGGAATCGAGATGAGTCAGCACGGGGTTACTCCTGATCAGGAGCGTCGATTGTAAACCTGCGGGTCAATTTTCCGCACGTTTGATTGCAATGTCCTTGTAGGAGCGAGGCTTGCCCGCGAAGGCGGTGTGTCAGGCATGTTGATGTTGGCTGTGCCGCCCTCTTCGCGGGCAAGCCTCGCTCCTACAAGGGTTTTGTATTGGGCATAAAAAAACCGGGCGGCTTTTGGGGCCGCCCGGTTCTGGTGACGCGGTTACAAATGCGATTCGGCGTATTCGGCCAGAATCGAACGTGGCACCCCTTGCAGGGTGATGTGTACACCGTTCGGGAAATCCTTGAAGCGCTCGGTCAGGTATGTCAGCCCGGAACTGGTCGCGGACAGATAAGGGGTGTCGATCTGCGCCAGGTTGCCCAGGCACACCACTTTGGAACCGGCGCCAGCACGGGTGATGATGGTTTTCATCTGGTGCGGTGTCAGGTTCTGGCATTCATCGATCAGAATCAGGCTCTGCTGGAAGCTGCGGCCTCGAATGTAGTTGAGGGATTTGAACTGCAACGGCACTTTGCTGAGGATGTAATCGACGCTGCCATGGGTGTTTTCGTCATCCATGTGCAAGGCTTCGAGGTTGTCGGTGATGGCCCCCAGCCAAGGCTCCATTTTTTCCGCTTCAGTGCCGGGCAGGAAACCGATTTCCTGGTCCAGACCCTGCACGCTGCGCGTCGCGATAATCCGGCGGTAGCGCTTGCTGACCATGGTCTGCTCGATCGCCGCCGCCAGGGCCAGGATGGTTTTACCCGAGCCAGCGGCCCCGGTCAGGTTGACCAGGTGGATGTCTGGATCGAGCAAGGCGTACAGCGCGAGGCTCTGATAGATGTCACGCGGTTTCAGGCCCCAGGCTTCCTGGTGCAACAGGGGCTCCTGATGCAGGTCGAGAATCAGCAGGCGGTCTTCCTCGATCTCCTTGATCCAGCCGACAAAACCCTGTTCATCGATGATGAACTCATTGATATGCACAGCCGGCAGGTTGTCGATCAGCTGCACCTGATGCCAGGTGCGGCCGTGGTCCTGACGGGTTTCGACATTCTTCACGCGATCCCAGAAGGAGCCGTCCATGTTGTGATAACCATTGGGCAGCAGCGAGACGTCGTCAACCAGTTGGTCGGTGCTGTAGTCCTCGGCCGCGATCCCGCACGCCCGGGCCTTGAGGCGCATGTTGATGTCTTTGGTGACCAGCACCACGGGCAGTTTCGGCTCGCGCGCGTGCAGGTCAATCAACTGGTTGATGATGATGTTGTCGTTCAGGTGTTCGGGAAGAATGATGTTCGGCTCGGCACGCTTGCTCATCAGAATTGACAGCAAACCCTTCGGCCCACTTTTGCCACGCTGGATCGGCACGCCAAGCTCGACGTCTTCGGGGCTGGCATCGCCCAGCGTCTTGTCGATCAGGCGAATCGCCTGACGGCATTCCGCAGCCACGCTGTGATGCCCGCTCTTGAGCTTGTCCAGCTCCTCAAGCACGGTCATAGGGATGGCAACGTGGTGTTCTTCGAAGTTAAGCAGGGCGTTTGGATCGTGAATCAATACGTTGGTATCGAGTACATAAAGGATTGGCTGGTTGGAGGAAGAACTACGTCCGTGATCATCCATACTCGGTCACCTTTGTGGGAGCCATTCGACGCAATACCTTGGCGGTGCTGCGCCTCGAAGTGACTACCGAATTCACCTGTGATGATTCAAGTGAACTGCTCACACAAACTGGGTCTTGGGAGACGCCACCTGTGTTGCAGGTTTCGGCGGTCTGTCTTCGTAATACTCCAAAACCCATGACAGAAAAAAGTACTTTGACGCTTTTTTGAAGTTTATTTTTCAGAGTGACCAATAGCACTAGGCGGATGGCCATCACCCCGTTAAAGTCGGAAGTCCGCCTGCATCGAAATCTTCACGAAAATCACCCCGACTTGCCCTCCTCCTCAATGATTCCGGGCTTTTTACGGTTTCAGCGAAACGCGTCCTGACAATCCTCCCAACCGATCCCGCTTTGCGCCGTTTGCGTAATGAGCCAGGGCATCGCCGTTTTCACTGCATCCTGCTTCACATTGAAGTTAATCACCCCGTGTCGCCACAGCAGCATCAGCGTCAACACGCGCTGGGCGCTGGGGTTGCCCTTGAGCTTGCCGGCGCCGTCCTGGGCATCGATGTCCCACAAGGCCACCTGCAAACCCTGAGCCTTGAAGAAGCCTTCGGCATCCGAGCGACGCTGGCCATCGGGCGGGCGAAACAGCGGCACGTAATTCTCCGGCAGTTTGCTTTTGACCAGCTCGACGCTGCGGCGCACCGAATCCTGCCAGTCCTGCCAGTGGCTGTGAGAACGAAATTCCCAGCCTTGCACGCCGATGCACTGCGCTGAATACGTCGCTTGCAGACTGGCCACCGATCGCTCGGCCAGACGCGCCTGGGTGTCTTTGCCCAGCACGAAGAACGTGCCGCTCATGTTCGACTTGCGCAGGTACTCCGCGACCCAGCCGGTGTTGTCCGGCGTGACATTGGCGGCGCTGTCGAAGGTCAGCAAAAACAGCCGGTCATGCATCTCGTCGCCGTTGCGCTCATAGTCGCCAAAACGATCGACTTCGCTGCTGGTCTGCGGAAACAGTGCAGCCTTGCGCAGTTGCTCGTCGAGATACTGGGCGTGGAACAACCGGCTCGGCTCCGACCACTTTATGTAGTAGCTGTCGTCGCTGACCTGAAACTTGGCCGCTTGCTGGCGCAGGGTGTCCATGTCCTCGACGAGGAAACAAAAGGAAGCATCCTGATCACAGCTCTGCTGGGCGAAGTTGTAGTTGGCGAGCAGGCGCTGCCACAGGCGCTGACGCAGGTTGTTGACGGACTCCAGATTGAGGGTCCGCAGACCCAGGCGCTGCGCCAGGGCGGGCTCATCCAGCGACTCGCTGGCCAGCAACACGCGGGCGAACATGAGGATTTCGGCGCGTGATGCGACGTCGAACAGCGTCGGGCTGCTGAGCTGTTCCGGCCAGGTGCTGCGATCAAGCGTCGCCACATCACCCGGCGCCGCCATGGCACCGAAGCTCAAGAGCCAGGCCGATAAAAGAAAAACGATACGCAATGGGATGTCTCCATAACAAAACCCGCGCGGCACTATAGCTGATCTGGCCCACATTCCTGCAGCAACACTGAACCCCTGTGGGAGCGAGCTTGCTCGCGATAGCGGTATCTCAGGCGACATTGATGTTGGGTGAGCTGCCGTCATCGCGAGCAAGCTCGCTCCCACAGTTTTTTGCGCAGCACCACCGATCACCTATGACGCTGATAGCTGGAGTCAACCGTCCCAACCCCCTAGAATCGCCCCCACGATTAAAGGAGACGACTTCATGCTGATGGTGATTTCCCCCGCCAAGACCCTCGACTACGAAACACCGCCGACGACCCAGCGCTTCACCCAGCCGCAATACCTCGACCATTCCCAGGAGCTGATCATGCAGCTGCGCGACCTGACGCCAGCGCAGATCAGCGAGTTGATGCACGTCTCTGACAAGATCGGCGGCCTCAACGCCGCGCGTTTCGGCAGCTGGACGCCCGCGTTCACACCAGAAAACGCCAAACAGGCTTTGCTCGCTTTCAAGGGCGACGTGTACACCGGCCTGAACGCACAAACCTTCAGCGAAGCCGATTTCGATTACGCCCAACAGCACTTGCGCATGCTCTCAGGCCTGTACGGCTTGCTGCGACCTCTGGATTTGATGCAACCGTATCGACTGGAAATGGGCACCAAACTGGCGAATGCCCGCGGCAAGGATCTGTATGCGTTCTGGGGCACGCGGATCAGCGAATGGCTGAACGAAGCACTGGCCGATCAGGGCGACGACGTGCTGCTGAACCTGGCCTCCAACGAGTACTTCTCGGCGGTCAAACGCAGCGCCCTGAATGCGCGCATCATTAATACCGACTTCAAGGACTTGAAGAACGGCCAATACAAGATCATCAGCTTCTACGCCAAAAAAGCGCGCGGAATGATGAGCCGTTTTGTCATTGAAGAGCGCGTCAACGACCCGGCAGACCTCAAAAAATTTGACGTTCAAGGCTATCGCTACAGCGCCGAGCAATCTAAACCGGACCATTTGGTATTCCTGCGCGATCACGCGCCAGAGTAAGCACCCGCACGGTGCACGACAGCAAAAAAACGTCGTGCACCGCCGTCTGATCGTCCAACAATCCCCCGCCTTACTTGCCTACATATTGGCGCCAAAAATACATCACTCAATTTTCTAACTATTGTTTCACTCGACTTTGATGATTTTTTTCAGTAGTGGCACTGAAAATTTTTATCGGTAGTGGCACAAAACTATCCAACCCGATAATCGGCCTATATATAAAGGGCCAAACGGCAAGTGCTATCAATATGAGAGCAGTGCCATCTTTCTCAATATTTCAAGAAATTTCAGAATTCGCGATGGGCGGACCGGAACTATGTCCAAATGCGTAGCTCATAACACCCGTAACGATTCTCCCAGCGTTTGTGCGAGATAACTTACGCAGAGAAGAGAGTCACGTAGCGAAGTTGTCACATAAACTTCTGCGCACTGGACCTCTGATTTGGGCGACACATAAAGGACAGGAGATACGCTAATCAATATCCCCTTCAAGGCCAAGGCAGCGCCCCTATAAACGTGCTCATCTGAGCACCCAACCGCTTGATTTACGGGCTTCTGCCTGGCATTGAGCGCGCAAGACCATTGCACGAATGTCTTCTGATTAGAAGATCGGCTGCATAACAGGGCATATCAAAATAATAAGGCCTAGTTGCGCACATTTTGAGTTCACTTATTTAGACACTCGGAACTTTGTATGCCTGCACGCGGCACTGTGGCGCCTGTAAGCCGCACTTTCGAGTGCACTATACCGCTGAACACCATTAACTCCGGCCATGTAATGGCTTGATAAAACACAGAGGTAATTGCGATGCGTATCAGCATATTTGGTTTGGGTTACGTCGGCGCAGTATGTGCCGGTTGCCTGTCTGCACGGGGCCATGACGTCGTTGGCGTCGATGTTGCCAAAGACAAAATCGATATGATCAACGCCGGTAAATCGCCGATCGTTGAACCGGGTCTGGGCGAACTTCTGAAGAAGGGCATCGAGACGGGCAAATTGCGCGGCACGACCGACTTCGCCGAGGCTATTCGCGACACCGACCTGTCGATGATTTGCGTCGGTACGCCGAGCAAGAAAAACGGCGACCTGGAACTGAACTACATCGAAGCCGTGTGCCGCGAGATCGGTTTTGTCCTGCGTGACAAGACCACCCGCCACACCATCGTGGTTCGCAGCACCGTTTTGCCGGGCACGGTCGCAAACGTTGTCATCCCGATTCTTGAAGACTGCTCCGGCAAGAAAGCCGGCGTTGATTTCGGCGTTGCAGTGAACCCTGAGTTCCTGCGTGAAAGCACCGCGATCGCCGACTACGACCTGCCGCCAATGACCGTCATCGGCGAGTTCGACAAGGCTTCGGGCGACGTTCTGCAAGCGCTGTACGAAGAGCTCGACGCACCGATCATCCGCAAGGACATCGCTGTCGCCGAGATGATCAAGTACACCTGCAACGTGTGGCACGCCACCAAGGTGACCTTCGCCAACGAGATCGGCAACATCGCCAAGGCTGTCGGTGTCGATGGTCGCGAAGTGATGGAAGTGGTCTGCCAGGACAAGACATTGAACCTGTCCCAGTACTACATGCGCCCAGGCTTCGCGTTCGGCGGTTCTTGCCTGCCGAAAGACGTGCGTGCCCTGACCTTCCGTGCCGGTTCCCTGGACGTCGAAGCGCCGCTGCTGAACTCGCTGATGCGCAGCAACGTGTCGCAAGTACAGAACGCATTCGACATCGTTTCCAGCCACGACAAACGCAAAGTCGCCCTGCTGGGCCTGAGCTTCAAGTCCGGCACCGATGACCTGCGCGAAAGCCCGCTGGTTGATCTGGCGGAAATGCTGATCGGCAAGGGTTACGACCTGAGCATCTACGACAGCAATGTCGAATACGCCCGTGTCCACGGCGCGAACAAGGATTACATCGAGTCGAAGATCCCTCACGTCTCGTCCTTGCTCAACGCCGACTTCGACGACGTGATCGCCAACTCCGACGTGATCATCCTCGGCAACCGTGACGAGAAATTCCGCGCCCTGGCGCAGAACGCTCCGCACGGCAAGCAAGTCGTCGACCTGGTTGGCTTCATGTCCAAAGCCACCAGCGTCAGCGGCCGCACCGAAGGCATCTGCTGGTAACAAGCGGTATCGGGAGGGATTGCGGCGCTCACAAGGCCCGCAACCCTCCCGGCTTTTTCGCCTGCCTTAACCCCATCGGGCCACCCCACAGGCTCGCCCGAGATAGAGACGGATGCAGATTATGCACAGGCTAAAGCACGGCCTACTTCAGGCCGCCGGTTGGCTGTTTTACCTAAGTTTATTGATGGGCATCGCCATGGCGTTGCCTGCGTCCACATTCGATTCCGATTCGAAGGATTTTATCTTCCTCATCGGTTTCATCGGCATCTGGCGCTACTCGATGGGCGCCACGCACTTTGTGCGCGGCATGCTGTTTCTGTACGTGGTCTACCCGCACCTGCGGCGCAAAGTGCGCAAGCTGGGTGATGCGGCAAACCCGTCCCATGTGTTTCTGATGGTCACCAGTTTTCGTATCGACGCGCTGACCACCGCCCAGGTTTATGCCTCGGTGATCCGCGAAGCGATTGACTGCGGCCTGCCGACCACCATGGTGTGCTCCATCGTCGAAATGTCCGATGAGAAGCTGGTGAAAAGTCTTTGGTCCCGGATGAATCCGCCGGATCGGGTCAAGCTCGACTTCGTGCGCATTCCCGGCACCGGCAAGCGTGATGGCCTGGCCTACGGTTTCCGCGCCATCTCCCGCCACCTGCCGGACGACCGCGCAGTGGTTGCAGTGATCGATGGCGACACCGTGCTCGCCGAGGGCACCGTGCTCAAGACCGTGCCGTGGTTCCAGCTGTTCGGCAATGTCGGCGGCCTGACCACCAACGAGTTCTGCGAAGTGCGCGGCGGCTACATCATGAGCGAGTGGCACAAACTGCGATTCGCCCAGCGCCACATCAACATGTGCTCGATGGCCCTGTCCAAGCGCGTGCTGACCATGACCGGCCGGATGTCGGTATTCCGCGCCACCGTGGTCACAAACCCGGACTTCATCGCCGACGTGGAAAGCGACTCGCTGCAACACTGGCGCCTGGGCCGCTTCAAGTTCCTGACCGGTGACGACAAGTCGAGCTGGTTCAGCCTGATGCGCCTGGGCTACGACACGTTCTACGTGCCGGACGCCGCGATCCACACCGTGGAGCATCCGCCGGAAAAAAGTTTCATCAAGGCCAGTCGCAAACTGATGTTCCGCTGGTACGGCAACAACCTGCGCCAGAACGCCCGCGCCCTGGGCCTTGGGGTTAAACGCCTCGGTATGTTCACCTCGGTGGTGCTGTTCGATCAGCGCGTGTCGATGTGGACCTCGTTGCTGGGCTTGACGGTCGCGCTGATCGCCAGCTTCAAGTACGGCACTGCGTTCATCCTCGTGTACCTGCTGTGGATCGGCATTACCCGCCTGATCCTGACTGTGCTGCTGTCGTTATCCGGTCACCGGATCGGCCCGGCTTACCCGGCGATTCTCTATTACAACCAGATCGTCGGCGCGCTGGTGAAGATCTACGTGTTCTTCCGCCTCGACCAACAGTCCTGGACTCGCCAGCCCACTTCCCTGACCCGTGACCTCGCCAGCTTTCAACGTTGGTTCAACACCTGGTCGTCTCGGACCATGACCTTCTCCGCCGGCAGCATCTTTGTTGCCGTGCTGCTGATGATGGTCTGACCGCCCCCTTATTGAATTAACCAGGAAAACGCCCCTATGAATACCGCCGTCAACGCCAACGTAGTGCATGAGTCAGAAGCCCAGCGCCAACACGCCCGAGTGAAAATCCCGGCCAAGTTGCGCTTCTTCGGTCCCGACCGGACCCCGATGGAAGCTCGAGTGATCGACCTTTCCGCTGGCGGTCTGGCCTTCAACGCCGGTCAGCTGCCACTGAAAGTCGGCGACGTGTACAAGGCTCGCCTGCAATTCGTCATCGATAACCTCGGCCTGGCCATGGACGTGGAGCTGCAAGTGCGCTCCTTCGACCGCCCGACCGGTCGTGCCGGTTGCCAGTTCCAGAACCTGGAACCACAAGACATCTCGACCCTGCGCCACTTGATCACCTCGCACCTGGCCGGCGACATCGTCAGCATGGGTGAAATGCTGGCAACCCTGCAGCGCGACAACTTCACCAAGGCGCGCAAGATGAAGGACGGCGGCCACGGCATGACCGCGTTCGGTCGCCTGCGCGCCGTGACGTTCAGCCTGGCGATTTTCCTCGTCGGCCTGGCGGCGTTCGGTTTCATCTTCAAGTCGGTGTACGGCATGTACTTCGTCAGCCACGCCCAGGCTGGCCTTGTCAGCGTGCCGGGCATGAACATCACCATGCCGCGCGACGGCACCGTGCAGAGCCTGATCAAGGCCGACGGCGTTGCCGCCAAAGGCGCTCCGCTCGCGACGTTCAGCACCAGCATGCTCGATGTGCTCAAGGGTCATCTTGACGACAATCAACTGCAACCGGCCAAGGTTGAAGAGCTGTTCGGCAAGCAAATGACCGGCACCCTGACTTCGCCGTGCGATTGCACCGTGGCCCAGCAAATGGTCGCCAACGGTCAGTACGCCAGCAAAGGCGACGTGATCTTCCAACTGGTGCCGCGCAACAGCGAAGCCAACGTTGAAGCACGCTTCACCTATCGCCAGTTCGCCGATGTACGTCCAGGCAACACGGTCAGCTTCCAGATCGCCGGCGAAGACACCACCCGCACCGGCAAAATCGTCAGCAGCACCAGCCTGAAAAGCGCCGACCTTTCCTCCGACATCCGCGTGCTGATCCAGCCCGACGAGCCGCTGGACAGCAAGTTCGCCGGTCGCCCGGTTGAAGTGAACAGCTCCCGTGGTCCGAACCTGAACTGGCTGATCGACAAAGCCATGGCTTCCGGTCTTTAAGCAGAGGACATGCCCGTGACTATCTCAAAAATCTCGAATACGCCGCAGTCCCTGTGGGAGCGAGCCTGCTCGCGATGGGATCGCCGCGGTTTGTCTTATGTACCGAGTCGATTGAATCGCCAGCAGGCTGGCTCCCACATGGGTGCGGTGTGTGCTTTGGCGTTGGCCGTGAGCCTCGCCGGTTGCGCCGGCCTGCCCGACCAGCGTCTGGCCAACGAAGCCCTCAAGCGCGGCGACACCGCGCTGGCGGCGCAGAATTACCAGCAACTGGCAGACCTGGGTTACAGCGAAGCACAGGTTGGCCTGGCCGATATCCAGGTCGACAGCCGTGACCCGGCACAAATCAAACAGGCCGAGGCGACTTACCGCGCCGCGGCCAGCGTTTCGCCGCGGGCCCAGGCTCGCCTGGGTCGCCTGCTGGTGGCCAAGCCGGGGTCTACCGAAGCCGAACAGCACGAAGCCGAAGGCCTGTTGAAAAAAGCCTCGGCCGCTGGCGAAGGCAACACTCTGATCCCGCTGGCAATGTTGTATCTGCAATACCCGCACAGCTTCCCGAACGTCAACGCCCAGCAGCAGATCAGCCAATGGCGCGCCGAAGGCAAACCGGAAGCGGGCCTGGCCCAGGTGCTGCTCTATCGCACCCAAGGCACTTACGACCAGCACCTGGACGAAGTGGAAACCATCTGCAAGGCCGCGTTGAACACCACCGACATCTGCTACGTCGAACTGGCCACGGTCTATCAGAAACAGGCCAAGCCTGAGCAACAGGCCGAGCTGATCAAGCAGATGCAAGCCGCTCATGCCCGCGGCACAGTCACCGCTCAACGCGTGGACAGCGTTGCCCGCGTATTGGGCGATGCAAGCCTGGGCAAGACCGACGAGAAAACCGCACAGTCGCTGCTCGAAGGCATCGCTCCGGGCTACCCCGCTTCCTGGGTCAGCCTCGCGCAATTGCTCTACGACTTCCCGGAACTGGGCGACGTCGACACGATGATGAAGTACCTGGACAACGGCCGCGCTGCCGACCAGCCGCGTGCCGAACTGTTGCTCGGCAAGCTTTACTACGAAGGCAAAATGGTGCCCGCCGACGCGAAAGCTGCCGAAGAACACTTCAAGAAAGCCGTCGACAGAGAAGTGGCCGCCGATTACTACCTCGGCCAGATCTACCGTCGCGGTTACCTGGGCAAGGTCTATTCGCAGAAAGCGCTGGACCACCTGCTCAAGGCTGCGCGCAACGGCCAGAACAGCGCCGACTTCGCCATTGCCCAACTGTTTTCCCAAGGCAAGGGCACCAAGCCCGACCCGCTTAACGCTTACGTCTTCAGCCAATTGGCCAAGGCGCAGAACACCCCGCAAGCCACCGAGCTTGCGCAAACACTCGAAGCACAACTGCCGCCTGCCCAGATCAAAGAGGCCCAACGCCTGTTGAAACAAGAACAGGCCGTTCGTGGTGCCTTGAGCCAGAACACGCTGGAACTGCATGCCCTGCAAGAAGAAGACGGCGAGGAATCCCTATGAAGTTGAATCCATTCGTGAAGGCCGGTATCGGCCTGTCATTCGCCCTCTTGTGGTCATGCCCGACCCTGGCGGCCCTGACAGAAACCCAGAACTACGGCCTTGACGTCAAAGTCACCGCCCAGTCCGAAGACGACACCGACCTGGGTACCGCAAGCGGCGGCGACGTCAACGGCGTCGGCCTCGACCTGCGTCCATGGATCTACGGCGAGAGCGGCGCGTGGAGCGGCTACGCCATGGGTCAGGCCGTGACGTCTACCGACATCATCGAGACCGACACGCTGCAGCAGTCCGACAGCGACGGCACCCAGGCCACCGACAACGGTGATCGCAAGAGCAAGAAAAACTACCTGGCGATGCGCGAGTTCTGGGTCGGCTACAGCGGCTTGACGCCGTACCCTGGCGAGATCCTCAAGCTCGGTCGCCAACGCCTGCGCAACGACGACGGCCAATGGCGCGACACCAACATCGAAGCCCTGAACTGGACCTTCGACACCACCCTGTTGCGCGCCAACGCCGGTGTCGCCGAACGCTTCAGCGAATACCGCACCGACCTCACCGAACTGGCGCCAAAAGACAAGGATCGCCTGCACGCTTACGCCGATGCGGCGTATCAGTGGACGCCGGGCAACTGGGTCGGCATTCGCGGTCATCACACCCACGATGATGGCAAGCTCGACTATCCGCAACCTGGTGTTCCCGCCGATTCTCTGGACAAGAAAGAGAACGGCGACATCAGCTGGATCGGCCTGACCGCCGACAGCGATGCCTACAACTGGCGCAACACCAACACCGTCAATTACTGGGGCAGCGTCACCGGCTTGAGCGGCGACCGCGACACGGTCAATCCGCTGAACGCCGACGGCACTCCGCCCGCACAAGCCAAGACCAGCGGCAACGTCGATGGCTGGGCCACTGACCTGGGCGTGCGTCTGCGCCTCGATCCGCAATGGCAAGTCGGTGCAGCCTATGCCCGCGCCAGCGCCGATTACGAACAGAACGGCCTGGAAAGCAACCGCTCGAACTACACCGGTACTCGCTCCCGCGTTCACCGTTTCGGTGAAGCCTTCCGCGGCGAAATGAACAACATGCAAACCGCTACGTTGTTCGGTTCGTGGATGCTTAACGACGAATACGACGCCAGCGTGATCTACCACAAATTCTGGCGCGTCGACGGCAACAAGCCGGTCGGCAGCAACGGCATCAACGCCGTGCAGAACGACACCGACGACGTGACCGGCGCCGTGCTCTCCAGCACCTCCCTGCCGCTGGAGGATGGCAACAAAGACCTCGGCCAGGAAATGGACGTGGTCGTCACCAAGTACTTCAAACAAGGGCTGTTACCGGCCTCCCTGAGTCAGTCGATCGATGAGCCTTCGGCCCTCGTGCGTTTGCGTGGCGGTGTATTCAAGCCGGGCGATGCGTATGGCAAAGGCGTCGACTCGTACATGCACCGCGCGTTTATCGACGTGATCTGGCGCTTCTGATGCGAACCGCGAAGGGAGTTCCTGACATGAACAGTCCGAAGAGAGGCTCGTTGACCTTGCTGGCCGGCGCGATGCTGCTGGCAAGCTCGGCGGCCTTCGCCACGGTGGAGCCGGCCGCGCCCGTCCAGAAAGGGCAGCCGGCGACCGTTGCCAAGGGTCTGCAACAGGCCAAGACCTACACCGTCAGCAGCGCACCGACCGAGCCGCTGGAACTGGCTGCGCCAAAACTGCCGGACACCTCCGGCTACACCGCCGAAGCCATCGCCGCGAAAATCGTGCGTACCAAGGCCGGCAAGATCAGCGTGCGCCGGATGATGCAGGAAGACGCGCTGAAGGACTTCATCGGCGGCGACAACAAGATGGCCGAGTGGGTGGTGCGTCAGCACGGCATCCCGCAGGCGATCTTCGTCGACGACGGCTACATGAACCTCAAGGATCTGGCGAAGAAGCTGCCCAAGCAGTACTTCAGCGAAACCTCGCCGGGTGTGTTCCTGGCGAAGTTGCCGATCGTGGTCGGCAAAAACGGCATCCTCGAAATCGACAAGCAGACCCAGGAATTGCGCCTGTCCCAAGAGGCCGGTTCGTTCCTGGTCAACGACGGTCAGTTGTTTGTGCGCGATACCAAGATCACTGGCTGGCGCGAGAAGGAAAACGGTCCGGCGACGTTCAAGTCCCCGAAGGAGTTCCGTCCGTTCCTGCTGGCCTGGGGCGGCACCCAGACCTACATCGCCAACAGCAAGATGGCCAGTTTTGGCTACGCCAACAGTAAGTCTTACGGCGTGAGTATTTCCCAGTACACGCCGAACATGGCCAAGGTGCTCAAGCGTCCTGAACCGACTGGCTGGATCATCGGCTCCGAGTTCTCGGACATGTGGTACGGCTTCTATTGCTACGAAACCCGCGACTTCGTGGTCAAGGGCAACACCTACAAAGACAACATCGTCTACGGCATTGACCCGCATGACCGTTCCCACGGTCTGATCATCGCGGACAACACCGTTTTCGGGACCAAGAAGAAGCACGGGATCATCATTTCCCGTGAGGTCAACGACAGCTTCATCTTCAACAACCGCAGCTACGACAACAAGTTGTCGGGCCTGGTGATCGACCGTAACAGCGTCAACAACCTGATCGCCTACAACGAGATCTACAAGAACCACACGGACGGCATCACCCTCTACGAGAGTGGCGACAACCTGCTGTGGGCCAACAAGGTGATCAGCAACCGTCGCCACGGCATCCGTATTCGTAACAGCGTGAACATTCGCCTCTACGAAAACCTCGCCATGGCCAACGGCCTGACCGGCGTCTACGGCCACATCAAGGACCTGAGCGACACCGACCGGGACATCAAGCTCGACCCGTTCGATGCCCAAGTATCGCTGATCATCGTCGGTGGCGAACTGGCCGGCAACGGCAGCGGACCGCTGTCCATCGACTCGCCGCTGAGCGTCGAGCTGTATCGCGTGTCCATGCTCGCCCCGACCAAATCCAGCGGCATCAGCTTCAACGGGATTCTTGGCGAGCGCCAGGATGAAATTCTCGACCTGCTGGTGCGCCAGCAGAAAGCCGTGCTGATCGACCCTGTCGAACGCCAGACCGAAATGCAGGACTGAGGATAATTTTATGCACCCACACTTGATCAAATTACTCAGCCTGTCGGCCCTGACCGCCGGCATTCTCGCGGCCAGCGCCGGCGTCCGTGCCGATGAAGTCAAAGCCCCTAGCTTCAGCGCCGAACCGTGCTGCAACCTGTGCCCCGAAGCCCACGACGCGAAGAACTACACCACGCGTTACCAGCAGAACTTCACCACGCTGGTGCAGGCTCAGGGCGACTGGCTGTTCCGTACGCAAGAAGACTTGCGCACCGAATTCGACACCACGCCCGCCGGCTACAAGCGCATGAAAGAGCTGCACGATGCGTTCAAGAGCAAAGGCATAGAACTGGTCGTCGTTTACCAGCCAACCCGTGGTCTGGTGAACCGCAACAAGCTGAATCCGGAAGACAAAGCCAAGTTCGATTTCGACAAGGCGCTGAAGAACTACAAGACCATGCTCGGCCGTTTCGCCGCCATGGGCTACGTGGTTCCGGACCTGTCGCCGCTGACCAACGAATCGCTGCCCGACACCCTGCCGGCGCACGACTTCTACTTTCGCGGTGACCAACACTGGACGCCGTACGGCGCCCAGCGCACAGCGAAAATCGTCGGCGAGAAAATCAAGCAATTGCCTGAGTTCGCGGACATTCCGAAGCGCGAATTCGAGAGCCATAAGTCGGGTCGCATGGGCAAGACCGGAACATTACACAACATGGCCGGTCAACTCTGTGGCACCAGCTACGCGATCCAGTACATGGATCAGTTCACCACCGAGCCCAAGGGCGAAGCCGCCGACGGCGACCTGTTCAGTGACTCCGGCAATCCAGAGATCACCCTGGTTGGCACCAGCCACAGTGGCAAGAACTACAACTTCGCCGGTTTCCTCGAAGAGGCCATCGGCGCCGACATCCTCAACGTGGCGTTCCCCGGCGGTGGCCTGGAAGGTTCGATGCTGCAGTACCTGGGCAGCGAAGAGTTCCAGACCAAGCCGCCGAAGATTCTGATCTGGGAATTCTCGCCGCTCTATCGCCTCGACCAGGAAACCATCTACCGCCAGATGATGGCGCTGCTGGACAACGGTTGCGAAGGAAAGGATGCACAGATGACCGGCAGCACCACGTTGAAACCGGGCAAGAACGAATTAATGGTCAACAGCAAGAACCTGAACCTGCAAAACGGCAGTCACCAGGTCGACATCCAGTTCGCCGATGCGTCGGTGAAAGTCCTGCAAGCCACCCTCTGGTACATGAACGGTCGCCACGAGGACATCAAAATCGAAAAACCGGAAACTTCCGACACCGACGGGCGCTTTGCCTTTGAGTTGCGTACGGACGAAGACTGGGCCTCGCAGAATCTGCTGGCCGTCGAAATCCAGGGCCCTGAAGCAGGTGCCACGCCACAGAAAGTCGAAGCGAAAATCTGCAAACGCAACGTATTCCCAGGCGCCGGGCAGCGTACCGCCCAGGCCGGGCAATGAGGTTCATATGCAAACCCGAACTTTGAAAAAGTTACTCGCACCCTCCCTGCTGACGCTGGCCATGTTCGCCGGCGCCACCCAGGCCGCCGCGCCACTGCGCCCGCCACAGGGTTACTTCGCGCCGATTGAAAAAGTCAAAACCGGCGACAAGAGCGAAGGCTGTGATGCGATGCCGACGCCATACACCGGCTCGCTGCAATTTCGCAGCAAGTACGAAGGTTCCGACAAGGCTCGTTCGACCCTGAACGAAGCCTCGGAAAAAGCCTTCCGCGACACCACCGCCGACATCACCAAGATTGAGCGCGGCACCAGCAAGCGTGTGATGCAGTACATGCGTGACGGACGTCCGGAACAACTGGAATGCACCCTGAACTGGCTGACCGCGTGGGCCAAGGCTGATGCGTTGATGTCCAAGGACTTCAACCACACCGGCAAGTCCATGCGCAAATGGGCGTTGGGCAGCATGGCGTCTTCGTACATTCGCCTGAAGTTCTCCGACTCGCACCCGTTGGCAAACCATCAGCAAGAGTCGCAGTTGATTGAAGCCTGGTTCAGCAAAATGGCGGATCAGGTGGTCAGCGATTGGGACAACCTGCCGCTGGAAAAAACCAACAACCACTCGTACTGGTCCGCCTGGTCGGTGATGGCAACGTCCATCGCCACCAACCGTCGCGACCTGTTCGACTGGGCGGTGAAGGAATACAAAGTCGGCGCCAATCAGATTGACGCCGAGGGCTTCCTGCCAAACGAGCTGAAGCGCGAGCAACGCGCCCTCGCCTATCACAACTATGCCCTGCCGCCGCTGTCGATGATCGCCAGTTTTGCCTTGGTCAACGGTGTGGATCTGCGTCAGGAAAACAATGGCGCGTTGAAACGCCTGGGTGATCGAGTACTTGCGGGTGTCGAAGACCCGGAAGAATTCGAGAAAAAGAACGGCAAGGAACAGGACATGACCGACCTCAAGGTCGACTCGAAATTTGCCTGGCTGGAACCGTTCTGCACGCTCTACACCTGCTCGCCGGATGTGCTCGAGAAAAAACACGAGATGCAGCCGTTCAAGACTTTCCGCCTCGGGGGTGACCTGACCAAGGTCTACGACCCGGCGAGTGAAAAAGGCAAAAAAGGCAGTTGAGTCATCGGTGATCGTTCCCACGCTCTGCGTGGGAATGCAGCCCGTGACGCTCCGCGTCACATGCCGAAGCGGACGCAGAGCGTCCAGTGAGGCATTCCCACGCAGAGCGTGGGAACGATCATGTACCCCCCGGTTTTCGGTGGGGGGTTTGGGGGGGCCGTTGGCCCTTGACTGTTGGTTAAACATGGAGAGACCGGGATGGTATTTTCATCCAACGTGTTCCTGTTTTTGTTCTTGCCGATCTTTCTCGGCATGTATTACTTAAGCGGAATACGCTATCGCAACCTGCTGCTGCTGCTCGCCAGCTACGTGTTCTATGCCTGGTGGCGTGTGGACTTCCTTGCGCTGTTCGCAGCCGTCACGCTGTGGAACTACTGGATCGGCCTCAAAGTCGGTGCCGCAGGCGTTCGGACCAAACCGGCACAGCGCTGGTTGCTCCTGGGCGTGGGCGTCGACCTGTGCATCCTCGGCTACTTCAAGTACGCCAACTTCGGCGTCGACAGCATCAACGCGATGATGACTTCGGTCGGTCTGTCGCCGTTCATCCTGACCCACGTGCTGTTGCCGATCGGGATCTCGTTCTACATCTTCGAGTCCATCAGCTACATCATCGACGTCTACCGGGGTGATACGCCGGCGACCCGCAACCTGATCGACTTTGCTGCGTTCGTGGCGATCTTTCCGCACTTGATCGCCGGCCCGGTGCTGCGTTTTCGCGACCTCGCCGACCAGTTCAACAACCGCACCCACACCCTCGACAAGTTCTCCGAAGGTGCCACGCGGTTCATGCAGGGCTTCATCAAAAAGGTCTTCATCGCCGACACCCTCGCGGTGGTGGCCGACCACTGCTTCGCCTTGCAGAACCCGACCACGGGCGATGCCTGGCTCGGCGCCCTCGCCTACACCGCGCAGTTGTACTTCGACTTCTCCGGCTACAGCGACATGGCCATCGGCCTGGGCTTGATGATGGGTTTCCGCTTCATGGAAAACTTCAAGCAGCCATACATCAGCCAGTCGATCACCGAGTTCTGGCGTCGCTGGCACATCAGTCTGTCGACCTGGTTGCGTGACTATCTGTACATCACGCTGGGCGGTAACCGCAAAGGCACGTTGATGACCTATCGCAACCTGTTCCTGACCATGTTGCTCGGTGGTCTGTGGCACGGCGCGAACATCACGTACGTCATCTGGGGCGCCTGGCACGGCATGTGGCTGGCGATCGAAAAGGCCCTGGGCCTGAACACCTCGCCACGCAGCATCAACCCGATCCGCTGGGCACTGACCTTCCTGCTCGTGGTCATGGGCTGGGTGATCTTCCGCTCGGAAAACCTGCACGTCGCCGGTCGTATGTACGGTGCGATGTTCAGCTTCGGCGAATGGTCGCTGTCAGAACTCAACGCGGCCAGCCTGACCGGCCTGCAAGTGGCAACCCTGGTGGTGGCTTACATGACCCTGGCGTTCTTCGGCATCCGCGATTTCTACAGCAACCTGCCGCCCGAGAAGACCAAGCCTGCGGTCAACGTCGAGGCCGACGGCCCTGCCGCTGCCACACCTGGAATGATCAAAGCCGTACCGGGCGACAACCCGGCCAGCATCCACGAGCCTGGCTACACCGTCGGCGTTGAAGCCACCGTGCAACCGGCCTACTGGACTGCGGACTGGTCCCGTTACGTGATGCGCACGCTGGTACTGGTGCTGTTCATCGCCTCGATTTTCAAACTCTCGGCGCAAAGCTTCTCGCCGTTCCTTTACTTCCAGTTCTGAGGGATCTGACCATGACCCGCTCATTACGTATCTTCTACATCGCCCTGTTCATGGTGACCTTACTGGTCCTGGGCCTGTGGTCTACGCGCAGCTTCTTCGGCTTCAGCACCAACGCCGATGCAACGGTGCTCAACGGCCGCTGGGCCAAAGCCGTGGAAACGCATTACGACGAAGAGTTCCCGATCAAGCGCCTGGGCACCAACCTTTGGGCCGCGCTGGATTTCAAACTGTTCAACGAAGGTCGTCCGGGCGTGGTGCTCGGTCGCGATCAATGGTTGTACAGCGATGAAGAATTCAACCCGATCGTCAACGAAGAGTTGAACCTGCAAGGCAACTACGCGCTCGTAGAAGGCGTGCGTCAGGAATTGAAAGCCAAGGGCGTGAAACTGGTGATGGCGATCGTGCCGGCCAAGACTCGCCTGTACCCGGAACACCTGGGCCAAGTGAAGCCTTCGAGCATTCACGCCAACCTCTATGAAGACTTCCACGCTCGTGTGGCGGCCAACAAGATCATCGCGCCCGACCTGTTCGGCCCGATGCTGAGAGCCAAGCTCGACGGTCAGCAAGTGTTCTTGCGCACCGACACCCACTGGACCCCGGAAGGCGCGCAAATCGCCGCCGAGACCCTGGCCAAGACCATTGCCGAGAAAACCCCGCTCAGTGGCGAGCCGCAACGCTTCGTCACCGAACCTGCGGAGAAAGTCACGCACAAGGGCGACCTGCGGTTGTTCCTGCCGCTGGACCCGCTGTTCGAAAACCTGATGCCGAAGACTGAACCGCTGCAAAAGCGCAACACCGTGGTCGCACAAGACCAGCCTGCCGGTGACGACGCGCTGTTCGCCAACACTGAAGTGCCGGTGGCCCTGATCGGCACCAGCTACAGCGCCAACCCTAACTGGAACTTCGTCGGTGCGCTGAAACAAGCGCTGAACAGCGACGTGGTCAATTACGCCGAAGACGGCCACGGCCCGATTCTGCCGATGCTCAGCTACCTGAAAAGTGATGCTTTCAAGAACAGCCCGCCACAGGTGCTGATCTGGGAGTTTCCTGAACGTTATCTGCCTGTGAACAACGAAATCGGCGACGCCGACCCGCAGTGGGTCGCAGAGCTCAAAGAAGCTGGTGCTCGCCAACAAAACGTAGCCGCAAACACTAAATCCGAGACGCCCGACCGGGCGCAAAACTGAAAGAGAGAGGTACTACCATGACTTTCACTACTACTCCTCGCCGTCTCGCCAAGACCTTCGCACTCGTCGCTGGCATGAGCGTGTTGTCGATGTCCGCCTTCGCTGGCGACGCCGCACTCTATGGCCCGACTGCACCAAAAGGTTCGAGCTTCGTACGTGTCTACAACGCCGGTAACGCTGAAGTCAGCGCCACCGTCGGCAGCACCAACCTGGCCGAAGTCGCGCCGCTGTCCAGCACTGACTTCAGCTTCATGCCGGGCGGCGACTACAGCGCCAAGGTCGGCAGCCAGACCCTGCCGGTGAAACTGGCCGGCGACCACTATTACACCCTGGTCAACAACGCCAGCGGCGCGCCGCAACTGATCGAAGAGCCGCCATTCAAGAACAAGCAGAAATCCCTGATTCGCGTACAGAACCTCAGCGACAAGGCCCTGACCCTGAAAACCGCTGACGGCAAGACCGAAGTGGTTCCATCCGTGGCGGCCAAGGGCCGTGGCGAGCGTGAAATCAACCCGGTCAAAGTCAGCCTGGCCCTGTATGAAGGCGCCACCAAAGTCGGCGACGTGAAGCCGGTTGCCCTGGAACGCGGTGAAGCCGCCGTGCTGTACGTCACCGGTAAAGGCAGCAGCCTGTCGCCAGTCTGGGTAAAACGCCCGGTTTCGACGCGCTAACAAATTCGTCAGGACGGTGATCCCCCTGTAGCAGCCGGCGAAGCCTGCGTCCGGCTGCGCAGCAGTCGTAAAACCGGAAAATTCGGTCTTTCAGAGAGACCGAGTTGCCAGAATTGCGACCGCTCCGCGCTCGAACGCAGCCTCGCAGGCTCGGCAGCTGCTACAGAGATCGGTGAAACGGCCTGGCTACGGAATAAGAACAAGAGTGAAACGACAGAACGCAGTAGCTCTGACCCATACGATTTTCAAGGAGTAACAACATGATTCCGGTGATCTTGTCAGGTGGTAGCGGCTCACGTCTTTGGCCGCTTTCCCGTAAGCAGTTCCCTAAACAGTTCCTCGCCCTGACCGGCGAACACACGCTGTTCCAGCAAACCCTGGAACGCCTGGTGTTTGAAGGCATGGACACCCCGATCGTGGTCTGCAACAAAGACCACCGCTTCATCGTCAACGAGCAGTTGGCCAACCGTAAACTGGAAACCCAGCGCATCCTGATGGAACCGTTCGGCCGCAACACTGCGCCGGCCGTGGCCCTGACTGCGATGATGCTGGTTAATGAAGGTCGTGACGAGTTAATGCTGGTGCTGCCGGCCGACCACGTACTGGAAGACCAGAAAGCCCTGCAACGCGCCTTGGCCCTGGCCACCGTCGCTGCCGAAAACGGCGAAATGGTGCTGTTCGGCGTACCGGCCACCAAACCGGAAACCGGTTACGGCTACATCAAGTCCACCAATGACTCGCTGCTGCCTGAAGGCGTCAGCCGTGTCTCGCACTTCGTCGAAAAACCGGACGTCAAACGCGCTACCGAATTCGTCCAGTCCGGCGGTTATTTCTGGAACAGCGGCATGTTCCTGTTCCGCGCCAGCCGCTTCCTGGAAGAGCTGAAAAAACACGATCCGGACATCTACGACACCTGCCTGCTGACCCTTGAGCGCAGCAAACAGGATGCTGACACCATCACCATCGACGAAGCCACCTTCGCCTGCTGCCCGGACAATTCCATCGACTACTCCGTGATGGAAAAAACCCAGCGCGCCTGCGTCGTACCGCTGACCGCCGGCTGGAGCGATGTCGGTTGCTGGGCGTCGCTGTGGGAAGTGAATGAAAAAGACGTCAACGGTAACGTCACCAAAGGCGACGTGGTCATTCAGGACAGCAAAAACTGCATGATCCACGGCAACGGCAAACTGGTGTCGGTGATCGGCCTGGAAAACATCGTGGTCGTCGAAACCAAGGACGCCATGATGATCGCGCACAAGGACTCGGTCCAGGGCGTGAAACAAATGGTCAACACCCTCAACGAACAGGGCCGCACCGAAACCCAGAACCACTGCGAAGTCTATCGTCCGTGGGGCTCCTACGACTCGGTGGACATGGGCGGCCGCTTCCAGGTCAAGCACATCTCGGTCAAACCGGGCGCGTGCCTGTCGCTGCAAATGCACCACCACCGCGCCGAACACTGGATCGTGGTCAGCGGCACCGCCGAAGTGACCTGCGACGACAACGTGTTCCTGCTCTGCGAAAACCAGTCGACCTACATCCCGATCGCTTCGGTCCACCGTCTGCGCAACCCGGGCAAGATTCCACTCGAGATCATCGAAGTGCAATCGGGCAGCTACCTGGGCGAAGACGATATCGAGCGGTTTGAAGATATCTACGGTCGCTCCACCCCGATCGAACGCGGCGTGTCGGTGAAAACCATCGCGCAGTAAGCGTTAAGTAAAACCAGAAGCCCCCGTCCAGTTCGCTGCGTTCCCTATCCGCAGCGGGTTGGGCGGGGGCTTTTTTGGGTGTCAGCCGTGTGACAGCTGCCGAACCGCAGCTGACTTTGACCGTCCATTGAGTGACTGCCGTCTGCCTGCGTAAGGTTTGGGCGCGACAAGTCCGATCAAGTCCTGATTTCTGTTCAACTGCTGAACCACTTCCCCCGTTTGCACGGAGAGCTCGGCAATATCTTCGAAGGCTTTCGGGTCTGAACTGCCGGAGCCGGCGAACTCTGTCTTGATTGCCTGCATCCGGAATTCCAGCATATCGATCACCACCGGCGTATCGTCATAAACCTCGCTGAGCGATGCGGCATTCAACCCCTGTGACGCCTGGTAAAACTCGAGTCCTGTCTTGATCAGGCCCGGTGCTTCTGATCCCAGCTTACTGGCGACCTTGTCGACAACGGCGGCGGTGACCTTTTTCCCCAGTTTTGCTCGCCCTTCAGGGGTCCGGGGGTCAATTGCCGACAGCTCGAATTTTATTGTCTTCAGGTTGGTTTTATTTTTGGGCTCAACGCCCTCGATGAATGACTTAGGGTTCATTTCGTTACCCTTGAAGCTGATCGGGCGATCCAGTTGATACGTATCCACCACCCTGGAAATCAGCGCACTTGCCGCTTTAGCCCCGACTGCCGCCCCCGCTTTGCTTCCCAACCCTCCGGTCACAGGACCTGCCAGCCCACCAATGGCACCGCCCGCCGCAGCCCCCGCCGCCGTACCCACCGAACTGACAGCACTGCTGGCAAGCTGGGTCACGACACGCCTGCCCAACGCTTTGAAACGATGCTGCGCATAGACATGATTGAGTAGCGAATTCTTGAAGTCAGCAGCGCCACCTCCCACGGATTTCAACAAGGAACTTTGCTTGTCCAGGCTGTCGTTCAGCTGCGAAGCTTCGGTCAATTCACCACCGTCGCTATCGACGTAAGTCATGGGAGAATTTCCCACCATCTGATAAAGATTAGGCCCATCAATGAAACCTTTGGGGTCAGGATTGAGCCAACGGCACAACCACGGTACGTAGTAGCGCAATCCATAGTAATAAAGCCCTGTCGCATCCCGCTCCTTGCCCGAATAACGAATGGTTTTATAGTCGATGGCGATCACATCCGGGCCGGCGTACCACGCGGTTTCGCCATAGGAGTAAAAGACTTCCTGGCTGATGATTTGCGCATCGTCAGCCAGTTCCACGGTGCAGGATTTCAGGTGATCGACCAGGGTGTAGCGGTACTGATCGTTGACGCCGGACGGCGGGGCGCTTTCCCAATGCAACACCCGCACGGTATTGAGGCCGGCCTGCGCGGTGATGACCTGCAGCACCTCCCCGGTGCCGTTGTCGGTACGAAGTTCCAGCCCGTGCAAGTAACGCACTTCAGCCGTCACGGTTCGGGCATTGGTCTGCAACGAGCGAATTTTGCGCACCCGCTGGCCAGCGCCATCATAGAGATAGAGTTCAAAGTCATTGCGTCCGGAATCGCGCTCTACCGGGCTGACCGATTGCAGTTCGTTACGCAGATTCCATGTCAGAAACCGTCCCTGATCCAGCTCCAGCAAATTGCCCTTGGCATCAAACGCGGCGGCGATTTCCTCTTCGGTCGGTGGCACACCGTTACGCCAGGGCAGGCAGCGGTTGCTGTAACGCGCGGCGGTCAGTTCACGGCCCGGATTTTGTGCGCCGACATGCGTCAGCTTCAGCAGGTTGCCGCTTACATCATAGCGGAAGGTCTGATGGTAATTGCTGACCGCCGCCGGATCATTGCGACCGACTGAATCCGGTCCCTGGTTGGGACCGCCCGCCTCCCAGCCAAACGCCTGGAGCAATTGATAAAGACTGTCGTAGATAAAGCGACTGACGGGATCAATACGCTGGTTGTTGAAGTAACGCACTGGCAGTGCCTTGTCTTCGATACTCAGCACATTGCCCATTAGGTCGTAGAGGTAGAACAGGTGTTGTAGCAGCCCGACGCCTTCACCGTATGCCCGTCGCTCCATCAGGCGACCATCCTCGGGACAATACGTGAGCGTTGTTCGTACGCCATTACCCGCCACTTCTCGCAGGATCTGTCCGTCGGCGTTGTATTCGATCCCGCTGACCAGCCTTTGCCAAGTAATTTTGCCGGCCAGCTTCAAGGCACTCTGGCGCAGCCGGCCATCAAGGGCAAAGGCAAAGGCCTGGCAGTTCTGCCTGGCATCGACCGTTTCCAGCACATCACCCAACGGCCCGTAACGCCATGTGGTGCGGGCTCCCTCACCTGGCTCCAGCAGTTCTTGTCGATCGGCTATCGGCTCCGGCCAATCCGCTGCAACGGCTTGGCGAGTGAAGTGCTGTACGTGCCTGATGCATTGGCCAGTGATCGCAAACGCATCAAACAGTACGGTCCCGCCGCGGCCATCCTGGCGAATCAACTGCCCGCATTGGTTACGATCGCGGTTAACCGGATCGGCACCTCCATATTCCATACGTTCGGCACATTGGGGGGGCTGCGTGGCGACATGCTCAAACACCGCCACGGTGCGAAGCAAGTCGTCGTAGTGAATCTCGCGGCGTGTACCGCGACTGTCCCAGCCTTGCAGCACTTGATTGGCCAAGCCGAACAGACTGATCTGTGAGCCGGCATCGACGCTGACCGTGCAAACGGGATGACCGGACAGCGAATGCACGGTCACGAGATTGGCGGGCGTCAGCGGATCTTGTTGCTGTAGCCCCCAAAGCCGTGGATCCCACTGTTTGACCGCGAATCCCGCGGCATCGTGGAGGGTACGATTGATGCGCGCCTGAGTCGCGGCGCCTTCGACCTCGCGCCAATAATCCACCGAACGGATCGGCAGCCCCCGCGGATCGAAGACGGACAATCCGGGGGTTTTGTAGTGCATTCCCAACGTCGAGGCCTGCATGCCGGTTCGTCCCTGTTTGCCTGCGGATATCTAACTCCTCGTGACCGGGGCTGGCTACTGTCAGAAATTACAGTGCCGACCAACGGTGATCGCGGATGATCCGTGAATGTCCATTCGCGCAGCCGTTCGGTAGGATGGTGGTCATGAGTTCAAGGAGCGTTCAAACATGTTCATCGGCGTCCTGCTGGTCATCACCTGGCTGATTTTATTGCTGCGCTACCCGGCCAAGGCGTTGCCCGTCTCTGTGGCGGCCGCCATTGGTCTGGGTCTGGTGGCCACATGGGTGATCTGGATGGACAACCGCGAGGTCAAGCAACTGGCGCGCCTGGAGTTGCGCATCACCTACGCGCCGGAACACTGTCCGGCGGACCGCCCGTTGCAGCTGACCATGAACAATGGCAATGACGTGCCGCTGACCGAGTTGCGCTGGCGCGTCGCCGCGTATGCGCCAGGCGATACGGTCAATCTGGCCGACAATCAATACGCCGCCCCGCGCTATCGCGGCCCCGGCGAACTGCAGGCCGGCGCCAATTGGGAAGACTGCTTGCCCCTGCCACCGCTGCGTCCTGGCTATCGCCCGCAAACCCTGGAGTTTCGCGCCGAGCGTTTGCAGGGTAGTTTCTCCGACTGATCCCCTATTTTTTTTTGCACAAGGACCGCGCCATGCCCGTTGCGTTAATTACCGGTTGCTCCAGCGGCATTGGCCGCGCCCTCGCCGATGTGTTCAAAGGTGCCGGATACGAAGTATGGGCCAGCGCCCGCAAGGCTGAAGATGTGGCGGTTCTGGCCGCCGCCGGTTTCACCGCTGTGCAATTGGACGTCAACGACGGCGCGGCACTCGAACAGCTGAGCGAGCGCATCAACCAGCAACATGGCGGCCTTGATGTGCTGATCAACAACGCCGGTTATGGCGCGATGGGGCCGTTGCTGGACGGCGGCGTGCCAGCGATGCAGCGCCAGTTCGAAACCAATGTGTTTGCGATTGTCGGTGTGACCCGCGCGCTGTTCCCGGTGCTGCGCCGCGCCAAAGGGATCGTGGTGAACATCGGCAGCGTTTCCGGGGTGTTGGTCACTCCGTTTGCCGGCGCGTATTGCGCTTCGAAAGCGGCGGTGCATGCGTTGAGCGACGCATTGCGCATGGAGTTGGCACCGTTTGGTGTCCGCGTGATGGAGGTGCAGCCGGGTGCGATCGAATCCAGCTTCGCCAAGAATGCCGGTCATGAGGCGGAGCAGTTGATCACCGAGCAATCGCCATGGTTTCCGCTGCGTGAAGGCATTCGTGCGCGGGCCAAGGCCTCTCAGGACAAACCGACGCCGGCCAAGGAGTTTGCGGTTGGTTTGCTCAAGGCTGTGCAGCAGGGCAAACCACCGCGGCTGATTCGCCTGGGCAATGGTAGCCGGGCGTTGCCGTTGTTGGCGGGGTTGCTGCCTAAAGGGTTGTTGGAGGCAGGGTTGATGAAGCGGTTCGGCTTGCGCGGGCAACTCTGAGACCGGGTTGACCTCATCGCGAGCAGGCTCGCTCCCACAGGGAAATACATTTCAAATGTAGGAGCGAGCCTGCTCGCGAAGGCGCCGGAACAGACTCCACAGATTTTCAGGAATCAAACATGACCGACTACACCGAATACTTTGACGAAGTGATCCAGGCCCACGTCGCCATCGAACAATGGCTGGCCGAAGACCAGGACGAATCCGCGCTTGAACACTTGCTGACGCGTTTTTCGCCGCAGTTTTCCATGGTCTCACCGCTAGGCCGGGTGCTGGATTTCGACGCATTGAGCGAGTTGTTTTTGCTGGCAGGCGGGAAGAAGCTCGGGTTCAGAATTGAGCTCAGCGAGTTGCGCGGTGTCGCGCTGTACGACGGTGGCGCGGTGGTGAGTTATCGCGAGCAGCAGACTGATGCGACGGGGCTGCACTCGGATCGCCGGTCGACGGTGGTGTTTGAGAAACAGGCCGGTGGCAAGGTGATTTGGCGGCATTTGCATGAGACGTTTTGCAAAGGCTGACAGGGTTGTCTTTTGTGGTGAGGGAGCTTGCTCCCGCTGGGCAGCGACGCGGCCCTCGAATGGGACTGCTCCGCAGTCCAGCGGGAGCAAGCTCCCTCGCCACAGGGTTACTCGTCAGCCGCTGATTTAACAACGACGGTACACGTAATCCCCGCCGCCAACAGCACCCCCTCCGGCACTTCATCAATGTGTATCCGCACCGGCACTCGCTGTGCCAGGCGCACCCAGTTGAACGTCGGGTTCACGTCCGCAATCAGCTCGCGACTTTCCGGGTTATCCCGGTCGTAGATGCCGCGAGAAATACTCTCCACATGCCCCTTCAGCACTTCGCCGCTCATCAACTGCATGTCGGCCTTGTCGCCCACCCGCACGTGCGGCAGTTTGGTTTCCTCGAAGAAGCCATACACCCAGAACGAGTTCATATCGACCACGGCCATTTTCGCTTCGCCTATGCGCGCGTAGTCGCCGCGATGCACGTTAAGGTTGGTGACGTAACCGTCCACCGCTGCGCGGACTTCGGTGCGTTTGAGGTTCAGTTCAGCCGCTTCCAGTTGTGCTTGGGCATGCTGGTAATCGGCCAGGGCCGAGTCGGCGATGTTGCTGGCGTCGTCGCGGTTTTCTTTGGAGATCACCAACGCATCCATGTCGGCACGACGATGGGCGTTGACCTTGCGCATTTCCCACGTCGACTTGCGCGAGGCCACCAGCGACTGCGCCTGTTTGACCGCGATGCGGTAATGCTCGGGGTCGATGCGCATCAGCAGATCGCCCTTCTTCACCAGCTGATTGTCGCGCACCGGCACCTCCACCACTTCCCCGGTGACGTCGGCGGCGACGTTAATGATGTCGGCGCGCACCCGGCCGTCACGGGTCCACGGCGTGTCCATGTAATGCACCCACAGGGTGCGGCCGATCCCTATCGCGAGGGCCAGCACCAGCAGAGTGGCGAGCAGGCTGAAAAGCTTTTTCATGAGGAGCGTCTCAACGGTAGACAGTCAGCGCCAGGGCGCCGAACAGACAGGTAAACAGACTCAGGCGCAGCAGCGCCGGGTGCCAGAAAAAACGGTACAGATCGAACCCGGACAGCAACCGGTCCAGCGCCCAGGCCAGTGCCGCGGCGATGAAAAACATCAGCGTCATGGTCGGCATGTATACGCCGTGGAAGGCGATTTCACGAGGCATGTTCAAGTCCTTGGGGCTGGGTGCCGGCGTACGTAGCGAGCGGTGATTGCGGGTCGAGCAACGAGGTGCGGATGAAGTGCAAATAACTCTTCACCCGACGCAACGCCGAGGTATCGAAGTGCGGCGCGAACGGTTCGTCGGTGGCTTGCACGCGACTGATGGCATGGTCGACCGCGATCAATCCGCGCTCCAGATTGCTCTGGCTTGGTTGCAGAAACAGCCGCACCAGCGAGCGGCCCATCACGCGGATCGCCTGGCGCCACGGCTGGGATTCGGCGTAGGCCGGATGCACCGGCAGAATCGCCTGTTCCTTGCGCAACTCGATGATCGCGTGGCCGACCTCCAGCACCACGAACATCCAGCGCAGCAAGTCCCGTTGCACCTGCGGCTGGCCCGCCGCAAGACCATAGGCCTGATGCAGCAAATCCCGGGTGCGGCTTTCGAAACTCGAAGCCAGGCCCTTGAGTTTGCCGCTGATCGCGTACACCACTTGCCCGCGCAAATCCTGCTCGAGCCGGCGCCATAACCAGCGGCTGTTCGGCGGCAGAATGATCGCCCCGGCCGCCGCGCACACCAGCATGCCGAGCACCATGGCGATGTAGTCGTTGATGAACGCGTAAGGGTTGTAGACGGTGAGGTTGTCCGGCACCGAACCGGTGCTGAAGAAGATCAGCAAACCGAGGCCGACACCGGCGTATTGCGGCCGCGAAGTGAGGAACGAGCCGAGCACGATCACCGGTGCGAGCATCATGCACAGCAAAGGAAAACCGTCGATCCGCGGGAAGATGAAAAACATCTCGACGAAGCCGATCAATGCCCCGAGGAAAGTCCCGCACGCCATCTGGAACGCCATGCGTTTCGGGTTGGGTGTCGCGGCGGAAAGGCCGACGGTGGCAGCGGCGATCAGGGTCATCGTTGCCCCGCTCGGCCATGCAGTGGCCACCCAATAACTGCCCAGCATCGCCAGAATGAACGCTGCACGAATCCCCGACGCCGCCGAGGCCATCCAATTGGTTTGCGGGGTGAACGGCTCGTCCCATTGCTCCCGTGCGTGGCTGTGATCGGCGAGCGAGGCGTGGGTCTGTGCATAACTGTGCAGCTCGTCGACGAAGCGATAGAGCAGTTCGTACGCGGTGTGGAAATCGAGCTGCTCGGCGTCGCTCGGATCGCTCTCCTGAAAGGTCGCCCGCAGGCTGCGAACCCGCGCCGGCAGGTTCTCCTTGTAAGTCGCCAATGCGCTGGTCAGGCGTGCGGCGTCGGGGCTGGTCAAGGAGCGACCGCTGAAGCCGTCGAGCAATTCCGCCAGGTCCTCAAGGCCCGGTTTGATCGCCGCCACCACGTGATCGGTGCCGCTGCTGTGCAAGCGTTCGAGCAATTGGTGCAAGGCGTTGAACCGCGTGGTGATGCCCATGAATTCGCTGTTCAAACGACTGAGCCGACCGTTGCGCCGACGCATGTGCGGGTCTTCGAACACGGTGACGCTGCGCAGCCCTTCCAGCCCGACAGCCTCGGCGATAAAGCGCACGTTACTGGCCTCGAAAGCCTCCCGTTTGCTGCGACCGCGCAGGCCATCGGTAACGAACAAGGCGAACACACCGAAGCGCTGATACAAGGCGTTGCGCATCGCCGCGCTGGCGGTTTGCGGCAGGATCGCGGCGCTGACCACGGTGGCGCAGAGAATCCCCAAGGAGATTTCCAGCACCCGCCAGACCGCCGCCATGAACGCGCCGTCCGGGTGCGCCAATGCGGGCAAACCTACCATCGCGGCGGTGTACCCGGCGAGCACAAAACCGTAAGCGCGAAAGTTGCGATACCGCGCGGCGCCGGCCGAACAGATGCCGACCCAAATCGCCATCGAGCCGAGGAACAGTTCGGTGTTCTGGGCGAACAAGGCAATCAACACAACCATCACCGCCGACCCGGCCAAGGTGCCCAGAAAGCGATAAAAACTCTTGGCGAACACCTGACCGCTTTGCGGCTGCATGACGATAAACACGGTGATCATCGCCGTGCGCGGTTGCGGCAACTCCAGACGCATCGCCAGCCACAGCGTCAGGAACGCGGCGAACAGCACTTTGAAAATGTAGACCCAGGTCACGCCGTCGCTGCGTGCCCAGTCGAAAAAACCCCGGCGCCATTCGAGGGAATAAAGCCAGCGCAGCGGTGCGGGCGAGGGAGTCATGGAATCCTGTTCATTGAAATTCAGACACGGTTCGGAACCTGTGGGAGCCAGCCTGCTGGCGATTGCGGTGTGTCAGTCAATGCTGATGTCACCTGACACACCGCAATCGCCAGCAGGCTGGCTCCCACAGGGTTTGTGTTCACTTGAGAAGCATCGGGGTTTTCGGTACCTGGGTCTGGCTGTCCTTCGGCACATCATTACCTGCACCGAGCCCGCCACCCAGCGCCGTCACCAATTCAGCATGAGCACTTAGCCGCGCCGCCTGAACTTGCTGCTGAACCTGCTGCTGTTTGAACAACAAGGTCTGGGCGTTGAGCACATTGAGGTAGTCGGTGAGCCCGCGCTGGTAGGCGATCATCGCGATGTCGTAGGTTTTCTGCGCGGTGGCCACGGACTCGGCGGCGAAGGTTTGCTGCTTGTCCATGGACTCGCGGCGGATCAACTGGTCGGAGATGTTCTTCAGCGCGTTGACCAGCGTCTGGTTGTACCTGGCCACGGCGATGTCATACCCGGCCGAGGCTTCGCCCAGCTCCGAACGCAAGCGGCCGCCGTCGAATATCGGCAACGAGATCGCCGGGCCGACGCTGTAGTTGAGTTTCTTGCCGGTCAAAAACTCCAGCGCCCCGCCGCCGGTGGCCATGTAGCCGAGGCTGCCGACCAGATCGACGTTGGGGTAGAAACCGGCGTGGGCAACATCGATGCCCCGTGCCTGGGCCGCGACTTGCCAGCGGCTGGCGACCACGTCCGGGCGTTGGCCGAGCAATTGCGCGGGCAGTGACGACGGCAGTTTCAGTGGTGCGGCCAACGACAGCGTAGGTCGCTGCAACTGCGTGCCATCGCCTGGGCCTTTGCCCGCGAGGGCTGCCAGTTGGTTGCGACTCAGGGCGATTTCTTCGTCCAGCGCGTCGATCTGGCGATGGGTTTCCGGCAGCGGCGTTTCCGCCTGGCTGACTTCGAAATGGGTGCCGATACCGCCGTACAAACGTTTTTGCGCCAAATCGAGAATTTGCTGCTGTTGTTTCAGGGTCGCGGCGACGATGTCCCGCTGCGCGTAATGCAACGACAGTTCGATGTAGGCGCGCACGATGTTGTTCTGCAATTCGAGCTGGGCCAGACGCGCTTCGGCGGTGCTCATGTGTGCCATGTCCACGGCGCGCTCGGTGGCGTTGCTTTCGCGTCCCCAGAGGTCGAGGGCGTAGCTGAAACCCAGCGCGGCGTTGTTGTCCCAGGTCGTGGTGTTGGCCAGCTCGCCCGGCCCGTAGAACTGATCAGTGGGCCAGTTGTGGCGCTTGAGGGTAGATTCGCCATTGATCTGCAACGACTCAGCAGACTCGGCGATGCCGGCCATGGACTTGGCCTGTCGCACCCGTGCGGCGGCCATGGCCATGGTCGGGCTGCCTTGCACGGCGAGGTCGATCCAACGGTTCAGCTGCGGGTCGCCATAGGCCAGCCACCATTTGGCGGTGGGCCAGTGAGCGTCCTGCGCGGCGCTCTGAATGGCTTCGTCGGTGGCCAGTGAATTCGCCTCCAGCGCCTTGCCCTGCGGGGCAATTCCACCGGTTCCGATACAGCCGCTGATTGCGAGGGATAAGGCCAAAACACTGAGCGTCTGAAGCGCTCTGCTGATGCGACGCGGCACTGCTGCGATTTCCTGAAAGAGAGGAGGTTGTAGGAGCCGGCTTGCTGGCGATGGTATCGCCGCGATCTATCTGACAGACCGTGGTGATGCCATCGCCAGCAAGCCGGCTCCTACAGTGGGCGCAATTCTAGGGGTGGGTCTGATGGGCGATAAGCTGGGAATCCTGTGAATCTTTGTTACCGTTAACGCGATAATCCCTTGGTCGGGGTCTCAGACTCTGAAACCTTGTGTCACAATTTGCCATCGCACCCGAGAGCACCCCATGGACACTTTGCAAAACATGCGCGCCTTCAGTTACGTGGCCGAGGCCGGCAGCTTCACCGCCGCCGCCGTGCAACTGGACACCACCACGGCCAATGTCTCGCGCGCGGTCTCCAACCTGGAAGCCCACCTGCAAACCCGCCTGCTCAACCGCACCACCCGTCGCATCGCTCTGACCGAAGCCGGCAAGCGCTATCTGTTGCGCTGCGAGCAGATCCTGGCCTACGTCGAAGAAGCCGAAGCCGAGGCCAGCGACGCCCACGCGCGCCCGGCCGGGCAGCTCAAAGTGCACACCATGACCGGCATCGGTCAGCACTTCGTGATCGACGCCATCGCCCGCTATCGCAAAACCCACCCTGACGTGACCTTCGACCTGACCATGGCCAACCGCGTGCCGGACCTGCTCGACGAGGGCTACGACGTGTCCATCGTGCTCGCCAGCGAACTGCCGGACTCGGGTTTCGTCTCTCAGCGTTTGGGCATCACCTACAGCATCGTCTGCGCCTCGCCGGCCTATGTGAAAGCCAACGGCTGCGCACACAAACCCAGCGACTTGCTCAACCACGCATGCCTGCGCCTGGTGAGCCCGGTGATCCCGCTGGAGAAATGGACCTTCGATGGCCCGGAAGGCCAGGAAATGGTCACCATCAACAGTTCGCCGTTCCTGGTGAACTCGGCTGATGCGATGAAGACAGCGATTATCAGCGGCATGGGCGTCGGCGTGTTGCCGGTGTATGCCGCGATCGAAGGCCTGCGCAACGGCACGCTGGTGCGGGTGATGCCGAACTACCGCTCGCAGGAACTGAACCTGTATGCGATTTATCCTTCGCGGCAGTATCTGGACGCGAAGATCAAGACGTGGGTCGAGTACTTGCGCGGGTCGTTGCCGGAAATATTGGCGGCGCATCAGGCGGAACTGGTGGCGTATGAATTGAGTGGGAGTCTGGGTGGGGTTCGGGTGGCTAATTGACGCGGCATTCCTTCATTTGGCAAAGGAACGCCAACCTCCATACTTAATTTCGCAAACAAATGAATGCAGCGCTCTACCTGTTATTTCTGACAGTAGACGCGCGCCCTTCCTTCATGGAGGCTTGGTGGTGCAGTTTTAGTTATCCCCTACGAAAGGAAAACGAAATGACTACCGACTTCAATGGATCAGTAAAAAAAACTAAAGCGGTATCTGGTACGGTATCGGCTGACATTCAAAAATTTGGGCGTTTCGAGGGAGAAGTAACCACCTTCGTTACCCTCGGAGAAGTCGTATTCCTAAGAGCGAAGCATTATCTGGATGAAACCAAAACCAAATGGAACCAAATCAACTTCGAGTTCCCTACAAACATTGAAAACAAAAGGCATGAGTTCTACAAGAATGGGCCACTAGCCCCTCCCAGCTTCGGAGAGGTTTGGAATAATGGAGATGCGTTTCGACCTCACACCTCAATAGTTGATGCAGGACATATAGAAATAAACTTTGATTTCGACAAGGGTACACTCGATGCCTCGTTCAACTTCACATTTGAAGAAAACCCCACTCAGGAACGACGCCAGGTAGTCGGCCTAATAAAGGATACCCAAGGCCTGGAACATAGGAAAATAAACGTTGAGGACGGCATACCGGACAAATCGTCGAAAGTCGTTATTCATTAAAAATCCCTGCCCCCGCTGGTCCTACAGACGAAGTGATTTTTGGGAATGTTTCCGACAGGTTCTGTCGGTTGTTGGGTGGGACGGGAAATGGGTAGGCTTTGTGGGTCGCTGCAAAATCAGCGATCAGGTCTGGAAAACCTGGCGAACACTTACCACACCCCATGGCATACTGCGGCGCTTTTTTCTGCACGCAAATCCTTGTAATGGCGGCTGTGCGCGGGAGACCTTCGGGTCTACCGGTTTTTGGTGGGTGTACCGGTTTTTCCAGTCCGCGCATGGCTGCCACCCTTTCGTCTGGAAAACGAAAGATGGCAGTTCCACTTCATCTGCCAATGAGTAACTCCGCATGATCAAAGAAACACCGAACCCTCCGGAAACCGACGACGTTTCCCCCTACGAATCCCTCGATTCCAAAAAACTCAACGACGCCGCCGAACGCGCGTTGGATCACTACCTAAACCCCGCCGCCCTCAAATCCCCTGCCACCCGCAAACCCAGCACGATGTTTTTGATCGCACCGGATATCAAAGACGAAGACCTGTTGGCCCACACCTGCGAGTCATTGGCCCAGGCCAGCGTGATGGCGAGTGATTTCGCGGACTATCTGGAAGGCCCGCATCGGCACAAGGCGATGGCGATTCAACAGATCGTCATGCTGGCTGAACTGGCAGCAAACCGGATGCTGGATAACGTCGCTGTACCAAAATCTTAGCCGCACAGCTGATTACTTGTAGGAGCGAGGCTTGCCCGCGAAGGCGGTGTGTCATTCAACATTAATGTCGTCTGACACCCCGCCATCGCGAGCAGGCTCGCTCCCACAATGGGACGGCGTACGCCTTCCGCTTCTCACCACTCAATAGGCCGAGCGTTAGCTCGCCTGCAGCTTTTGAACTTGATCCACCCGCCCCTTCGGGAGGCTGAGTGGAGGTGTTCATCCGGGGAGTGGCGCGTAGCGCCGTTCGACGCAGTCGAACACGCTGCATGTAGGTGCAGCGAAGCCAACCGGAGGGCAGTGTCCCCGGATGAATACCGGAGCGAAGGAACGCCGAGCCTTAGCGAGGGGCCGGACGCTTGGGGCGAGCGTTTTTTTGCTTACTTTTTTTAGGCGCTTGTAAAAAAAGTGAGTCGCCGTAAGGGCGAAACCGCCAGCCGCCGTTACCGCAGGAATGGATATGTACGCCTGAAAGAACATGGTCGGCTATCGGGCCGCCATCGCTGTCAGGCCAGCTCCCACAGAAACTCCCGGGCAATCCGCGGACTCGCACAACAGCGGGGAAGAATGTTAGCGTGCTTGGCATTCTCCAAGCCCCGACGAGCCCTCCTCCCATGAAAAAGACCGTCCTCGCCTTCAGCCGCGTCACCCCGGAAATGGTCGAGCGCCTCCAGCAAGACTTCGACGTCATCGTCCCCAACCCGAAAAACGGCGACATCAACGCCCAGTTCAACGAAGCCCTGCCCCACGCCCACGGCCTGATCGGTGTCGGTCGCAAACTCGGCCGCGCGCAACTCGAAAACGCCGCCAGACTCGAAGTGGTCTCCAGCGTCTCCGTCGGCTACGACAACTACGACGTCGCCTACTTCAACGAACGCGGGATCATGCTGACCAACACGCCGGATGTCCTCACCGAAAGCACCGCCGACCTGGCCTTCGCCCTGCTCATGAGCAGCGCCCGCCGCGTCGCCGAACTCGATGCCTGGACCAAGGCCGGCCAATGGCAAGCCACCGTCGGCGCACCGTTGTTTGGCTGTGACGTGCACGGCAAAACCCTGGGCATCGTCGGCATGGGCAACATCGGCGCGGCTATTGCCCGTCGCGGACGGCTGGGCTTCAACATGCCGATCCTCTACAGCGGCAACAGCCGCAAGACCGGGCTGGAGCAAGAACTCGGCGCGCAGTTCCGCAGCCTCGACGAACTGCTGGCCGAAGCCGATTTCGTCTGCCTCGTCGTGCCGCTCAGCGAGAAAACCAGACACCTGATCAGCCACCGCGAACTGGCACTGATGAAGCCAGGTGCCATCCTGGTCAACATCGCCCGCGGTCCGGTGGTCGATGAGCCTGCGCTGATCGAAGCGCTGCAAAACAACCGCATTCGTGGCGCAGGCCTGGACGTCTACGAGAAAGAACCGCTGGCCGAGTCGCCGTTGTTCCAATTGAAAAACGCGGTGACATTGCCGCACATCGGCTCCGCCACCCATGAAACCCGCGAGGCCATGGCCAACCGCGCGCTGGCAAACTTGCGCAGCGCACTGCTGGGCGAGCGACCGCAAGATCTGGTCAACCCGCATGTCTGGAAAGGCTAACTAAAACGGGCAGACACTTTTAAAGTATCTGCCCGCTTTTTTACACAACTTGCAATTCAGTCAACACACTAAAATCAATTAAGCGCTATACACTCCACACTCCTTATCCGACCCTACGGAAAACTGTGATGGAGCACACTCACATTGAACAGCCTTACTACCGACAAAATCATCAGATATAGCAAGTTCTCACTGATGGCTTATATAAGCTTTTTTGGACTACTGGTGATGTACAGCAACTTTACCGACTACTCATCAAACTATGAATACGTCGGTCATATCCTGAGCATGGACACCACCCGGGAAAACATCAACTTGAACTACCGGGCAATCACATCGCCCATGCTCCACCACCGGATCTACTGGTTCATTATCACCCTGGAGGTTATCTACACGGCCTTTTGCCTGGTAGGTGCCTATCACCTTTACCGAACCATAAACGCGCCTGCCGAAATGTTCCATGAGGCCAAAAAGTTTTCAATCATCGGATTGCTGATCGCTATCTTTGTCTATTACGTCTGCCTGCAAGTGATCGGCGTCGAGTGGTTCAACATGGATGAATCGCAAGTATGGAACGCCAAGGACTGGGCCCGGCATATTGTCGATTTCATACTTCCGCTGATGATATTCGTCGCACTCAGGACCGAGCGCTAAGCGCGCTCGGGCACAAGTTTTTCAAGCAAGCTTGCTATTGCCTTGCGCCATCGACGCCTTGGGTTTGCGAAACACCAGCACGTTACCCAGCATCACCAATACCAACCCCACCAATGCCGGCGCGGTCCATTGATAGCCTTCGGCAAATGCCGAGACATTCAGTGCCACGACCGGGAACAGCACGGTGCAATAAGCCGCACGCTCCGGGCCCATCCGCCCGACCAGCGTCAAGTAAGCGGTGAAGCCGATGACCGAGCCCGGAATGACCAGGTACAGCAGCGAGCCGATGTAACGCGTGTTCCATTCCATGTCGAACGGGATGCCTTTAACCAGGCACCACACCGACAACATCGCGGCGCCATACGCCATGCCCCAGGCGTTGGTGGTCAGCGGCTTCAAACCGGCCTTCTGTTGCAGGCTCGAGAGCATGTTGCCGGCCGAGAAACACAGGGTCCCGAGCAGCGCCAGGCCCAACCCGAGCAAGGTTTCCGGGCTGGCCGTGTGGCCGGCCAGTTCCGGCCAGAATAAAAGGCCAAGCCCGGACAAGCCCAACGCACCGCCCATCAATACGTTGCGGGCGATTTTCTGGCCGAAGAACACCCGTGCATTGAGCGCGTTCCACAGGGTGGCGGTGGAAAACACCACGGCGACCAGGCCGCTGGGAATCCACTGACTGGCGGTCAGGAAACACATGAAGTTGACGCAGAATAGGCACAAGCCCTGTGCCAGGCAGATCAGGTGCCCGCGACGGTTCATCACTTGTAAGCGTCGACTGAGCAGCAGCAGGACGAACAGCACCAGCGCAGCCAGGCCAAAGCGATAGACGATCGACACGGGAATGGCCACCACGCCCAGCTGCCATTTCAAGGCAATCCAGGTGGTGCCCCAGATCAGCACGGTCAGCAAGTACAACGAAAGGTTCATGGCGACAGCTCCAGGATGGGCAATGCAGTTCACTTTGTGGCGAGCGAGCTTGCTCGCGCTGGGCTGCGTAGCGGCCCCAAATCCTGGAAAATTTCCCCAGTTTTGTGAGTGCTGCGCACTCAAGCGGGAGCAAGCTCCCTCGCCACAGTGCATTGCCTGATTAGGGATCCAGTGTGCTGCGCCAAGTGTGGGCACACTTGCATAAACTTGCGCTTTTGTCGTGGCAGAGGCTGGCAGCGCAAGGTCTACGGAGTAGGATGCAAGGCGTTGGAGAGAAGCGATCATGCCCGCACTGGAAACACTGCAAGTCTTTCAAGCACTCAACCGCTCGCCCAATGCTCGACTTGAGCACAGCGCCGAGCTCGGTGACGGCATGGCTGCAGCCTTGTGGAGCAACCATCACGATGCCCAGGACTACGAGGCGCCGAGCCATCACACGCTGTCGTGCTACATCGCCGGCGGCACCGGCACCTTCCGTCGCGACCAGCCCGGCACCAAGGGCGGTCCGGACAAGCTGTGCATCCTGCCGGCCGAGCATCAATCGGGCTGGGTAATCAACGGCGACATTCGCCTGGCCCACCTCTATTTCAGCCCCGAACAATTCGCCCTCGGCTGCGTCACGCTGCTGGACCGCGAACCTCGCGAACTGCAATTGCGCGAAGCCACCTTCCTTGACGATCCGGCACAAGCCCGGCGCTTTCGGCAGATGCTCACGCTCAACTGGGACGAACCCGGCGAACGCGTGCTCACCAGCAGCCTGGCCCATGAAATGCTCAGCCACGTGTTGCTCGGCCAGGTCGGGATGCGTGAGGGCTTGCGGCTCAAGGGTGGACTGGCGGCGCATCAGCGGCGGCAGTTAGTGGAGGTCATCGACAATCAATTGGCCGAGGCCATCAGCCTTGGGCAATTGGCGGCGTTGTGTGCGCTGTCGGAGTATCACTTTGCGCGGATGTTTCGTGAAAGCTTTGGCTTGCCGCCGCATCAGTATGTGCTGGCTCGAAGGTTGAGTCGGGCACGGGAGTTGTTGCGTTCGACGTCGCAGCCGTTGGGAGAGATTGCATTGGCGTGCGGGTTTGCCAGTGCGAGTCATTTCACCAATCGGTTTCGGCAGGTTTTGGGCGGGACGCCTGGCGAATATCGTCAGGCGTTTTTGCGTTAATCCCGAGATTTGCAGCGTCTGTCATGCCGTCTTCGCGGGCAAGCCTCGCTCCTACAAGGACAACGTTAAACCTGTAGGAGCGAGGCTTGCCCGCGAAGAACGATGACGCGGTTTTCCGTTAGAACTCCAACGTACTCGACAACGAAATCTGCCGCGAATCCCCCATCGACACAAAGAACCGGCTCGCCGCCGAGGTGTAGTAGGTGCGATCAAACAGGTTCTTCACGTTGAGCTGAAACTTGACCTTCTGCCCTTCAACCTTGGTGTCGTAGGTGGCGAAGGCATCGGCCACGGTGTAGCTCGGCAGGTCGAAATCGTTCACGGCGTTACCCGCCCGCTCGCCGACATAACGCGCACCCGCGCCGACGCGCAATTGATCGCCGCCCACAATGGTGCCGAAGTCGTAGACCGCCGACAGCGAGCCACTGTTCTTCGCCACGTTTTGCAGTTTTTTGCCCTTGTAGTCCGGGTCTTCGGTGACTTCGGCGTCGGTGTACGCATAGCTGCCGATCATGCTCCAGCGGTCGCTGAGCTGCCCGGACAAATCCACTTCCAGACCACGGGAGCGCACTTCGCCGGCGGCGCTGTAAATCGTCACCGGGCCTTCGGAATTGGCCACCAGCACGTTGCGTTTCTTGATGTCGAACAGCGCGACGTTACCGGTCACGCGACCCGGCATATCGAGCTTGGCGCCGAGTTCCCAGGACTTGGCTTCTTCCGGCGCCACACTGCCGTCGAGCACGGTGCTGCTGCCACTCAATGGTGCGATGGTCGAGTTGGGTTTGAACGATTCGGTGTAGCTGCCGTAGAACGACAGTTCATCGGTGAAGCGATACACAAGACCGGCACGTGGCACCCACTTCTGGCCGTTGCTGTCGGTGTTGGCCTGGAACGGCACGCCTTTGCCGGCGTACTGGTCGTATTCCTGGAAGCGTGCACCCGCGACGAAAATCCATTGATCGGTGAGGTGGATCGAGTCCTGCAGGAAGATCGAATCGCTGCGCAGCTCATCGGTCTGCGCGCTGTCCGCCGGGCTGACCGTGGTGCCGGCGACTTCGCGGCCATAGACCGGGTTGACGTAGCTGAAGGTGCTCAGGCTTCTCTGGCGGATCAGGTCTTCGCGGTAGATCTTGCGGTATTCGTCATCGACGCCGAACACCAGGTCATGTTGCAGGCCCAGCAGGTTGACATTGCCTTCGAGGCTGGCGGTGGTGAATCGGTCGGTGCTGATGGCGTTCTGAGTGCCGTCCATGCTGCGGGTCAGCGTGCCCCGTCGGGTGTCGATGGCGGTGACGCGCACCTGGCTGGCGTCGTAGGTTTCGCGGTTCCAGCTGTAGCCGAAGTGGGCGTTCCAGTTGTCGTTGAGCTCGTGATCGGCCTCGAAGTGGTAGAGGTCCGAGCGGCCTTCCATGTTGTTGAACGGCTCGTCCAGACGTTCATTGCGAGAGATGTCCAACGGGTGGTTGGTGCGCGGGTCGATGACCGTGCCGCGGTCGAACGGGGTCAGGAATTCGCGGTGTTCATAGGAGAACAATAGCTTGGTGCTCTCGCCGAACCAGGCCAGCGACGGTGCCACCAGCGTCTCGCGGTGAGTGCCGAAGTTGCGCCAGTAATCTTCGTCTTCGTGGTCCAGCACCATGCGGTAAGCGAAACCCGAATCACCGAGGGCGCCGGTGCTGTCGAGGCCGCCGCCGCTGCCGTTTTTGCCGTCGCCGTAGGTCGAACCGCGCAGCGTCAGGGCGTTGTATTGCTCAAGCTCGGGCTTCTTGCTGACCATGTTGACCACGCCGCCCGGGTCCTGGATGCCGTACAGCAGCGAGGCTGGGCCCTTGAGCACTTCGACCCGGTCCACGGTCGCATTCATGCCTCGGCCCTGCACGATCGGCATGCCGTCGCGCATGATCGAGCCGTTGCGGTTGTCGCCGAAACCGCGGGTCATCACCGAATCCTGGGTGCTCGCCAAGGTGTTGCCCTGAGTGATGCCGCTGACGTTGGCCAGCGCGTCATCCAGGTTGCGCGGTGCCTGATCGCGAATGACCTGGGCCGGGATGACGTTGACGGTCTGCGGGATTTCCTGGAGCAAGGCCGACGAGCGCATCACCGAACTGGTGGGCGGCGGCTGATAGCTCATGGATTGATCGGCCACCGAGTTGATGGTGGTCGTGCCCAAATTCAACGTGCCGGCGGTGGGCAGCGGTTCAAGCACCAAGGTGTGAGCGTCGCTGCGGCGGAAGGTGAAACCCGAACCGCCGAGCAAACGCTGCAGGGCCTGCTCGGCGCTCAACTGGCCATTGACCCCGGGGGCGGTGAGACCGTACGGCGCTTCGTCGGTGTAGACCACGCTGATGCCGGTGACCCGGCTGAAGTCGCTCAAGGCCAGGGGCAGCGGTTTGGCAGCGATGGCGAAACTGAACTGCGTAAGCGCCTGCTTATTGGCCGCCTCAGCGGCCGATGCGACGCTCGATGGCAGCAAGGCCAACGCCGACATGCTCAGTGCAGAAACACTTAACCACTGTTTGACCGAACCCGATTTTGCCCTGGACTTCATTGCTCAATGACCTGTGTAGAACCTACGGGATGCGAATGACTCGCAGTTTCAGTCACTACACGGATGGGGGTTGGGTTTACCTCACCATAATTTTGAAAATATTTTTATTCTGAAGTCGGTGGTGTTCGATCTGGCCTCATCGCGAGCAGGCTCACTCCCACAGGGGATCAGAGTTGAACCACATTTGTGTGATCAACACCTATCCCTGTGGGAGCGAGCCTGCTCGCGATGGGGCCAGTTGCCTCACCGCAAAATAATCAGATGCCCCAAAACGCTGGTCTGCTCAAACCCCAAAACACCCTGCAACGAACCCAACACCGCCTCTGGGTCCTTGCTCGGAAAACTGCCACTCACTCGCCGCGTCGCCAATTCATTGTTGAGCAGCACAATCCGCCCCGGGTAATACCGCCCCAAGTCCTGCACCACCTCAGCCAGCGTGGCCTTGTAGTAATTGAGCCACCCCTGACGCCACGCCAGCTGCGCTTCGCTGTCGACCGCACGCAGCTGTTGCGCCGAACCTTCCCCATACGCCACTTGCTGGCCGGCGATCAGAATCTGTTGCTCGCCGTGCTTGTCCGCGGTCACGCCGACCCGCCCGGACAGCACCGTAACTTGCGCGCCATGGGGTTGCAGACGCACTTCAAACTGCGTGCCCAACACCCGCGCCTGGCCCTTTTCAGCGTCGACCACAAACGGATCGCCTGTGTGGGTCACGCTGAAAAATCCGGCACCGCGACGTAGCTGAACGTGGCGTTCACCGCGACTGAAATCCACGGCGATGGCGCTGTCGGCATCCAGCGTGACGTGTGACTGATCGGCCAACGTAATGGTGCGAATTTCCCCTGGTGCAGACACGTAGTCCGCCCCCAGGTCATCGATCCAGCGCATCGGCTGCCAACCCGCGCCGAGGCCGATCATCAGCACCAGACACGCGGCCATGGCCAGCGCACCAGACCAGCGCTGCACGCTGGTGCGGCGAGATTGGTTCATGGCATTAAGGTAACCCTGCAAGGCAAACGCCTCTTCATCGGCCAGGGTTCGCGCCGGCACTTCGCTCAATTCCCACAGCACTTGCGCCTGGGCGTAAGCCTCGGCGTGGGCAGGATCGGCCTGCAGCCAGCGGCTGAATGTGAGTTGATCGCCGCTGCTGGGCTGGTCGTGCAACAGGCTCAGCCAGGCGAGCGCGGCCTGCTCCTGAGCGGGCGTCGGGGTGACGCGGTCGAGTTTATTCACGGTGCTTTCCCTGGCGTGCGCGTTGGCGGTTCCCGCAGGCTGGCCTTGCAGGCATCGAGGGCGCGCATCATATGTTTTTCCACAGCGCTTTGGGACAGGCCCATGGCCTTGGCGATCTCGGCGTACTTGCGCCCGTGGATGCGGTTGAGCAGAAAGATTTGCCGGGTGCGTTCCGGCAACGCGCGCAACGCCGCTTCGACGTGACGCAGGTCGTTGCCCGCCTCCAGCGCGGCTTGTGGCTCGCTGCCCTGGCTGTCCGGTTGATCCGGTATCCAGCCTTCGTTGACCCGCACCCGCGTGCCTTCGCTGCGCAAATGGTCGATGGCGATGTTGCCCGCGCAACGTAGCAGGTAAGTACTGAGTTCTTCGACTTGCACCAGTGGCCGCCGCCAGAAACGCAGAAACAAGTCCTGCACCAGATCGGCGGCGGTCGCTCGGCAGCCGACACGCCGGCTCACCAGCGCTTCCATCTGCGAACGCTGGGACAGGAACACCTCGAGGAAATGCGCACGGGCGCCGCGATGTTCTTCGTCGTGTGATTCAGGTGGATTGGTGATCATCACTGCGCAAACACGACGACGGGGCTCGCGAGCACGCTCAGCCCGGCCAACGCCAGAGCCAGACGCGGGCGATACGGCATCAACAGCACCAGCAGCAAAACGCTGAGCATCAATACCGCGAACCACTCCACCAATCCCAAGCCCCAACCGGTTTGCGACACCGCCGCCCATAAGGAAACCGTCAGCAGCAACCAGCCGCTCAGCTTGAACGCTTTGCGTCGCCGGGCTGAAGTCTTGCGCCCCAGCAATTCGGCATGATGCCGATCCATCGATAAACACAGCGCGGTGAAACCGCCATAACACAGCAGCAAGGTCAGCAACATTCAGTTCACCTTCTGCTCAAGCGTGATCGGTCGGGCACGTTCTTTAACAACGCGAACCGCCTGCCCGGAGCGCTGCATTTTCCACGCAGCCCAGGCCAGGAACAGGCCACTGCCCAGGCACGTCAAATCGAACCCGGCGAGCGTCCAGTCGCCTTGAGCCAGCGTCACACCCAAGTGGTAGGGCGTGGTCAAAACATTGAGCAGCGGCACACCGCAGAACAGCACTGCGGCCAGCGCCAACTGCTCGACCCACGCCGCGCGGCCACGGCGCACCACCGCATGAATCACGCTCACGCCCCAAACGATGAAGAAGCTGTTTACTTCCCAATCCGCTCTTGTCGCCATCTCGACCGGCAGCAACCGATTGGCCCAGAAGAACGCCGCGACCGCGACCACCAGCCCGGACATGCTGGCAATGTTCAGCACTTCCACCAGCCGCAGCTCGAAGGGCATCACCGCGCTATTCGCATGTTTGAGCTGCCGCTTGCCGAGCCAGATCACCAGCCCGGTGCCAATCATCGCCGTGCTCGCCAGACCGCAAATGAAGTACAGCCAGCGCAGCACGGGGCTCGCGAAATGGCCCATGTGCAAGCCATAGAAACTGCCGGCGATGGCCATTGGCACCGGTTGCTGCGGCGTGGCGCTGAGTTGTTGGCCGGTCACGCCGTTGAAGGTCACCGCGCTGCTGGCGTCATAGATCACTCGGTCGGCGTCGTCCCTTGAGACGACAATCGAGGCATTGGCATCTCCCGGATTGTTCACCGACAAACGTTCTGCCCGACCGCCCGACCACTGCGCGCGCGCCCGCTCCAACAGCGGCGCCATCGGCGCCAGATCAGCCGGTTTGCCGGCGAGTTCAGGTGTGCTGGAGGCCGGGAACACCTCCGCGTAAAACGTACGGGCATCGCCTTCGTACGAGGCCAGGATGCTCGCCGGCATCACCATCGCCATGAAAATCACCAGGCTGCTGTAAGTGATCATCAGGTGAAACGGCAACACCAGAACGCCCACCGCGTTGTGCCCGTCCAGCCAGGAACGCTGGCCTTTGCGGGGGCGGAAGGTGAAGAAGTCCTTGAAGATTTTCTTGTGGGTGATGATCCCGGTGATCAGGCCGATGAACATCACCATGGCCGCAATGGTCGACAACCAGCGGCCCCACGGATAGGGCATTTGCAGCTGGAAGTGGAAGCGATAAAAGAAGTCGCCGCCCCTGGATTCACGGCCCTGCACTTCGCTGCCGGTTTGCGCGTCGAGGAGTTTTTCGGTGAATTGCCCGCGCTCGCCGGGTTTTGCCGGCGACTGTTGCCAGCGCACTGACAGGCCCGGTTCTCGGGCACTTGGCAAATCGATCAGCCAGCGCGAGGCACCCGCTGCGTGATGCTGAAGGTAGTTTTGCGCCAGCGTCAAACTGGCTTCGGAGGTCACCGAACGCGCCGGGATTTCAGGCTGCATCCAGTGACTGATCTCGTCCTTGAAATAGGCGAGCGTGCCGGTCAGGAAAATCGCGAACAGCAACCAGCCGAAGGTCAACCCGGCCCAGGTGTGCAACCAGGCCATCGCCTGACGAAAACCCTCTTTCATACGTGGCCCATCCAATACGCCAGCCCTGACACCGCCGCCAGCACCAGGCCCGACACGATCAAACCGAACCAGGCCTGCCACGCACTGCGACTGGCAAAACACCAGAGCACCGCGACCAGATAGACCAGAAACGAAGTCATCATCCCGGTCACCACCGCTTCGGCCCGGGCCATCGGCAGCCATAAGCTCAGGCTGACACTGGCCAGCGCCGCGACGATATAGCCGCCCAACACCGCGGCCAGCACGCGAGAAGTGACGGCCAGTCGATAAGAAACAGGGAGCGTGCTGATTTTGCCTTTCATGTTTCGACCTTGAAACCGGGTGAGGCCGCGTGAAGGTCACGGGGCCAGCAAGCGCGCAATATTAATGATAAATATTCTCATACGCAAAACAGATCCGATTGCAGGGGCCATTCCACACCTCTACAATGCGAACAATTCTTGTTCTCTAACGTATCCGTTTGTGTCGGAGTGGTCCTGTTGCAGCCCGCCAATCCCGTCGAAGTCCTCTATCACGCCCACCACAACTGGCTCACCGGCTGGTTGCGGCGCAGGCTTGGCTGCCCGGACAACGCGGCAGACCTGGCCCAGGACACGTTCATTCGCGTACTCACTGCGCGGGAAACTCCGCAGATTATCGAGCCACGAGCGTTCCTGACGACGATCGCCAAACGCGTGCTGTTCAACCATTACCGTCGTCAGGATCTGGAACGCGCCTACGCCGAAGCACTGGCGCAACTGCCTGAGGTGTACGCGCCGTCCGAGGAAGAGCGGGCAATCATTCTGCAAACCCTGATGGAGCTGGACCAGTTGCTGGATGGTTTGCCGCGCCTGGTCAAACGCGCCTTTCTGCTGGCGCAGGTCGATGGCCTGACTTATCCACAGATCGCCGCCGAACTGGGGATTTCCATCGCCACGGTCAAACGCCATTTGAGTAAAGCCGCCATGCGCTGCTACTTCGCACTATGAATGGCGCTCCCGACTTTTCTTCCCAGGTCGCCGAGCAGGCGGTGCACTGGCTGATGGAAATGCAGCAAGGCCCGCTGAACCCGCGCCATCAACAGGCCTGGCAGCAATGGCACGATGCGCACAGCGAGCATCAACGGGCGTGGGAACATATCCAGCGGGTCAATCAGCGACTTCGCAGTTTGTCTTCACCGCTGGCCCACGCGGCGCTCAATGCGCCGAAGTCCGGCGGCCGACGTCAGGCTCTGAAACTGCTGCTGATTCTAGGCGCCGGTTCTGCGGTCACCTGGGGCATGCGCGAACACAACGTGCTGCCGCCGTTGCTCGCCGATTACCGCAGCCCCATCGGTCAGCGGCGCAAGGTTGCGCTTGGCGCAGGCAATCAGTTGCAGCTCAACACCGCGAGTTCGGCGGACGTGCGCGTGGACGGTCAGCAACGGCTGATCCGTTTGCTGGAGGGCGAACTGCTGCTGACCGCCACCCAGGCGTTTCAGGTGCAGACCGCGCAGGGTGTTTTGACGACACAAGGCGGGCGATTCAACGTCCGGCAGTTCGCTGATCGCACGCAGGTGGCGGTGTTCGAGGGCAGCGTCGAGGTGACCCCGGACGGTGGCACACCGCTGGTTTTGCCAGCCGCCCGGCAACTGGGTTTCGGCCCGCGAGGCGTGGGCAAACCGCTGCCGCTGGACGCCAACAGCGGCGCTTGGGCCGACGGCATGCTGGTGGCCGCGCACATGCGCCTCGGGGATTTTCTCGACGAGCTTGGCCGGTATCGTCGCGGGCAGCTTAATTGCGATGCGAAGGTGGCGGATTTGTTGATCTCCGGGACGTATCCGCTGGACGACAGCGAGCGGATTCTTGATCTGCTGGAAATCAGTTTGCCGGTGAAGGTCAGGCGCTTTACGCGGTATTGGGTGACGGTCGAAGCGAAGGTGTAATTCTGGAGCGCGACACAATACCTGTGGCGAGGGAGCTTGCTCCCGCTGGGCTGCGAAGCGGCCCCAAATTTACGACTGCTGCGCAGCCGAACGGGAGCAAGCTCCCTCGCCACAAAAGCCAGCCAGTGTCAGCCCAGCAAAAAAGTTTTCATCCAGCGTGAGCCGTTTTTCAGATCTGGCGTGACAGAGAAGGAAAGCCCCCTTGATTCCACCTTCTCAGGATCGTCGTCCATGCACCCCACCCGCCTCACTCCGCTGGCCCGCACCCTGCGCCAACTCTTGCTGGGTGCCAGCCTGAGCTTCGGCGTGCTGCCGCTCGCACTTGCCGCCGATGCCAAGCCGTACCACATCGCCCCGTCCTCGCTGGAAAACGCCCTCAATCAGTTCGGCCGTGAAGCCGGCGTGCTGATTACCTTTGGTTCGCAAATCACCAGCGGTGTGCAAAGTCGTGGCCTGGAAGGCAACTACACCCCATCCCAGGGCTTGAACGCTTTGCTCGAAGGCACCGGCCTGCAAGCTCGCGCCGAGGGCGACAATGCCTTCAGCCTGCAACCGGCGGGCGATACCGCGCTGGAGCTGGAAACCTCGAAAGTGGTCGGCGACTGGCTTGGCGATGCGGCGCAAATCAACGTCTTCGAGCATCCCGGCGCACGTGATGTGATCCGTCGCGAAGAGTTCGAACGCCAGGGCGCGACCCAGGCCAAGGACGTGCTCAACCGTATCCCCGGCGTGAACGCACCGGACAACAACGGCACCGGCAGCCATGACATGGCGCTGAACTTCGGCATTCGCGGTCTCAACCCGCGCCTGGCATCGCGCTCGACTGTATTGATGGACGGCATCCCGGTGCCCTTCGCCCCCTATGGCCAGCCGCAGTTATCGTTCGCTCCGGTGAGCATCGGCAACATGGATGCGGTGGACGTGGTGCGCGGCGGCGGCGCGGTGCGTTACGGCCCGCAGAACGTCGGCGGCGTGGTCAACTTCGTGACCCGTGCGATCCCCGATGAACCAACGGTGAAAGGCGGTTTCCAGACCGAAACCAGCCCGTCCTCCAGCCACGACGGTTTCAAAACCACCGGCAACTTGCTGGCCGGCGGCACCGCCGACAACGGCTTGGGCGGTGCGCTGTTGTACTCCGGCACCCGCGGCGGCGACTGGCGTGAACACAGCGACACCGAAATCGACGACCTGATTCTCAAGGGCAAGTATCAGCTCGATCACGCCAACAGCTTCAACGCGATGGCTCAGTATTACGAAGGCAAGGCCGACATGCCCGGCGGCCTGAACGTCGCCGATTACGACGCCGACCCGTACCAGTCGACCCGCCCGAAAGATCAGTTCTGGGGCCGCCGGACGATGTTCAATGTCGGCTATCGCTATCAGGAAGATCGCCGGGAATTCACCGCCAACACCTTCTTCACCAAAACCCTGCGCAGCGGTTATCTGGATCAGGGCACGTTCCTGTCGCTGTCGCCGCGCGAGTATTGGGTACGCGGTCTGGAAACCCGTTTCGCCCAAGGCTTTGACCTCGGCCCGACCAGCCATGAAGTCGGCGTAGGTTATCGCTACATCAATGAAGCCGGCCACGAACTGCGCTACCGCGAACCGATCGCCAACAATACCTTCCCGACCACCAACAGCCGCAATGACCGCGACACCCGTGGCGGCACCGAGGCGAATGCGTTCTTCGTCGACGACCGGATCGACATCGGCAAGTGGACGATCACCCCAGGCATTCGCTACGAGATGATCGATTCGCAGCAGACCAACAACCTGACCAACGTGAAGTACAAGGGCGACTACAACACCGCGCTGCCGGCGTTGAACGTGCTCTATCACGTGACGGACACCTGGAATCTCTACGCCAACACCGAAGGCTCGTTCGGCAGCGTGCAGTACAGCCAGATGCCAAACCGGGTGACCAGCGGCGAAGTCAAACCGGAGAAGGCGCGGACCTGGGAGTTGGGCACCCGTTACGACAACGGTGCGCTGAGAGCGGAAATCGGCGCGTTCCTGATCAACTTCGACAACCAGTACGAAAGCAATCAGACCAACGATTCGGTGATCGCCCGGGGCGAGACGCGTCATCAAGGCATTGAAAGCAGCATCAATTATTCGCTGGATGATTTGAGCCCGTCGCTGGCCGGTTTTGATGTCTACGCCACTTACGCCTATGTAGACGCGACCATCCGCGAAGACGGACCGAACAAGGGCAATCGTGTGCCGTTCTCCTCGAAACACAAAGGCACGATCGGGGTGGGCTACACCGAAGGCGCCTGGAAGCTGAACCTGGACAGCAACTACCAGAGCGACCAGTTTGCCGACAACGCCAATACCTCGGCCGAAAGCGCTGATGGCAGCACGGGCAAGATTCCTGGGTACATGTTGTTCAGCAGCCGCGCGGCGTATGACTTCGGGCCGAAATTGTCGGATTTGAATGTGGCGGTGGGGGTGAAAAACATCTTCAATCACCAGTACTTCACCCGGTCGTTTGATGACAACAACAAGGGCAAGTACGTGGGGGAACCGCGGACGGTTTATGTGCAGACGTCGGTGGCGTTTTGATTACTGTCGACATTACTTGAGATTGTCATAGGCCTGTGGCGAGGGAGCTTGCTCCCGCTGGACTGCGAAGCAGTCCCAAAACCTGCAACCGGGTTGTATCAGGTAAACCGTGTTAGCCGGTCTGCGACTGCTTCGCAGCCGAACGGGAGCAAGCTCCCTCGCCACAGGTAATCATGGAGCCAGCGGAATCGGTGAACACCGCAAACGAGAACGGGCCTGCATCAGCAGGCCCGTTTTCAGTGGGAAGGTAAAAATTAAATCAGGCTTCAGCCGTTTTGTGCAGCCTGTTCGTTCTCGAGAAACTCGTCTTCCAGCAGCGCATCGGCAGCGACTCGTTCGAACGGCACCACAGCGGCACGTGGTTTGCCCCGCAGTTTGCCGAACAGATGCTCAAGCGCGTGTTCAAGTTTTTCGGCCGCACCGTCGATCGCCAGTTCCAGGCTAGCGGCTTTATGAGTGACAGAAATCGGTTGGTGGCCTTTTGGCCGCGCTTCCAGCTGGCAGCGCATGTCATGGGGACCTGGCTTGTCGCCGTTCTCGTCCCGCAGATGAACCTCGACGCGTGTCAGGTCCTCTTCATAACGTTCAAGCGTGCTCTCAATGGTAGTACGTACCCACTCCTCCAGTCGGATGCTGCTTTGAATATGGTTATCGCTGTTGACTTGGATTTGCATAGTTCATCCCTTATTTCAGCTAGCTTGCGAGAGGCGCATCGGCTGGCCCTTGGGCGTCATCACCGTGGCCTCTTACTTACACAATCGGTCTGCGCGCAGAACATTTCAACCCCTAAAAAAAGATAAATATGGATTCGCAAAAAAAGTCGGACAACGGCCAAAAGCGCTGTTAAGGTCGGGAGTTGGGTCGACTCGCTTATTCGTCACAATTACTCACATCTGCCGCTCCGCCAGTGGGTGCAGAGTCCGGAAAATCCCCGCCTCCTCTACCAGCCAATCATGCACCGCACGGACGCCCGGATGACTCAGCGCGCCAGGCGCATAGAGCAGCACGTAACGCTTGTGATTGGGCACCGCCAAACCAAACGGCACAATTAGCGTCCCCCGCTCCAGCTCATCGTTGAGCAACGTTCGCCGCGCAATCGCTACACCCATGCCGGCAATCGCCGCTTCGATGGTCAGGTGATTGCGATTGAAGGTATGCCCGCGCCGCACGTCCGCGCCCTCGAAGCCAATGGCATTGAGGTAGAACTCCCATTCCGCGTACTCGTAACTGCCGCGCCAGGCGGTGATGTCGTGCAGCAGCGGAAAGTGAATCAGGCCCGCCGGACCGTGCAGCGGTGGTCGCCCGCGCAGCAGGCTGGGGGCGCAGACCGGGAAGATCTGCTCGTCGAGCAGGGTTGTGGATAACAACCCGGGATAACTGCCGTCATTCAGGTCGATCGCCAGGTCGAAGTCACCCTCGTGCAGCGGCACGCTGCTGTCCTCGGCCACCAGGCGCAATTGAATGTCCGGAAAGCGCTGCTGCAATCGCGGCAGGCGCGGGGTCAGCCATTTGCTCAGGAACGATGGAATTGAACGCACACGCAGAATCCCGCTGATCATTCCCGCATCCAGTCGTCGCAATTCCGCATCGATGCTGCCGTAAGCCTCGTTGACCGTAATGGCCAGTCGCTGGCCCTCGGCGCTCAATTCCACACCGCGAGCACGGCGGTGAAACAAGCGAAAGCCCAATCGCTCTTCCAGTTGGCGAATTTGCTGACTGACTGCACCCGGCGTGATGTGCAGCTCTTCAGCGCAACGGGTGAACGACAAGTGCCGCGCGGCACAGGAAAACACGTGCAGCCAAACGTATGTCTGGGCGTGCAATTGGCGACTCATTGTTTAGTCCTGCTAAAGGCTTTCTTAGGAAGTTTCGTTGGTCACGAAGGACCGAGGTAGGCAGTATCGCCGACATTGCGCTTGTCCTACAAAAATGGCAGCGATTTCTCTTCCATTGCTTGTATAGGCTTTAGCATGGCTATCAGTGTTTTCGATCTCTTCAAAGTCGGCATCGGTCCGTCCAGTTCCCACACCGTCGGCCCGATGCGCGCCGCGGCGACCTTTGCCCAGGCACTGATTGACCAGGATTTGCTCGACGCCGTCCGTCGGGTCGAAATCCGCCTTTACGGTTCCCTCTCGGCCACCGGCGTCGGCCACGCCACCGATCGTGCCTGCGTCATGGGCCTGATGGGCGAATGGCCGGACAGCATCGATCCGACCACCATCGACAGCCGCATCCACACCCTGCGCGAATCCGGCGAACTGTCTCTGGCCGGCCAAAAGACTATTGCCTTTAACTGGCAACGGGATCTCCTGCTGCTCGACGAAAGCCTTCCTTACCATCCCAATGCCATGTCCCTGACAGCCTTCGGCGAAACCGGTGAACTGTCGGAGCAAACGTACTACTCAATTGGCGGCGGCTTCATCATCGAAGCGGCGGAAGCCGAGTCCGGCATCGCGCCGACCAGCGACGTGGTGTTGCCGTACGATTTTTCCAGTGCCGCCGAATTGCTCAAACTCTGCAACCAACACGGTCTGCGCGTTTCCGAGTTGATGATGGCCAACGAATTGGCCTGGCGCAGCGAAGCCGAGATCCGTCAGGGTCTGCTGCACATTTGGTCGGTGATGCGCGAGTGCGTCGAGCAAGGCATGCGTCACGAAGGCATCCTGCCGGGCGGTCTGAATGTTCCCCGTCGCGCAGCGAAATTGCACCGCAGTCTGTTGGAAATCGGCAAGCCGAATGTCATCACTTCCACCTTGTCGGCCATGGAGTGGGTCAACCTGTTTGCTCTCGCCGTGAACGAAGAAAACGCAGCGGGCGGACGCATGGTGACGGCGCCGACGAACGGTGCGGCTGGGATCATTCCGGCAGTGCTGCACTACTACATGAAATTCAACCCGGACGCGTCGGACGATGACGTTGTCGCGTTCTTTTTGGGCGCGGCGGCCGTAGGAATTCTCTGCAAGAAAAACGCGTCTATCTCCGGTGCCGAAGTCGGCTGCCAAGGTGAAGTCGGCTCTGCCTGCGCCATGGCTGCTGCCGGTCTGGCGGACGTACTCGGCGCCACACCCGAGCAACTGGAAAATGCCGCCGAAATCGGCCTGGAACACAACCTCGGCCTGACCTGCGACCCGGTCGGCGGCCTGGTGCAGGTGCCGTGCATCGAACGCAATGCGATTGCTGCCGTGAAGGCGATCAACGCCACGCAAATGGCCCTGCGCGGTGACGGCAAACACTTCATTTCCCTGGACCGGGTGATCCGCACCATGCGCGATACCGGCGCCGACATGCACGACAAATACAAAGAGACTTCACGGGGCGGCCTGGCAGTGAGCTGGGTGGAGTGCTGAGGAGCATTCCCTGACCGCCCGTAACCGTGAGCCCGAGCAAGAACAATAACGAGGCCAAACGATGACCGATGTACCTACACCTGCTGCCGATAATCCTGCTGTAGAACTCACACGCGACACAGCCATAGCCACCAAGGGCTGGAGCAAACACGACACCACCTGGATGCTCGGCCTCTACGGCACGGCGATTGGCGCCGGCACGCTGTTCCTTCCGATCAACGCCGGTGTGGGCGGCTTCTGGCCGCTGCTGATCCTGGCGGTGCTGGCGTTTCCGATGACCTACTTTGCTCACCGAGGCCTGACCCGTTTCGTGCTGTCAGGTCGCTCCGGAGACATCACCGAAGTGGTGGAAGAACACTTCGGCGTTGGCGCTGGCAAGCTGATCACGCTGCTTTACTTCTTCGCGATCTTCCCGATTCTGCTGGTGTACAGCGTGGCGCTGACCAACACCTTAAGCAGCTTCATGGAGCATCAATTGCACATCGCCCCGCCACCGCGAGCGATTCTGTCGTTGGTGTTGATCCTCGGCTTGATGGCGATCGTGCGGTGTGGCCAGGGCGTCATCGTCAAATGCATGAGCGTGCTGGTTTACCCATTCGTCGCGGCGTTGCTGCTGCTCGGTTTCAGCCTGATCCCAAACTGGAACGGTGCGTTCTTCGCCACCGCCAGCGAAGGCATGCCGATGCCGCTGTTCTTCAAGACCTTGTGGCTGGCAATCCCGGTCATGGTGTTCTCGTTCAACCATTCTCCGATCATTTCTGCCTTCGCCGTTGACCAGAAACAGCGCTACGGCGAGCACGCCGAGCGCAAGAGCAGCGGCATTCTCGCCATCGCCCACGCCATGATGGTGGTGACGGTGATGTTCTTCTGCTTCAGCTGCGTGCTGGCGCTGTCCCCGGCCGATCTGGCGGCGGCGAAGGCACAGAACATCTCGATCCTGTCGTACCTGGCCAACCACTTCCAGACCCCGGTCATCGCGTATGCCGCGCCGCTGATTGCGCTGGTGGCGATCACTAAATCCTTCCTCGGCCATTACATCGGCGCCAGCGAAGGCTTTCAGGGCCTGATCGTGAAAAGCCTGCGGGGCCGTGGCCGAGTGATGTCCGCGAGCTGGCTGAACCGCCTCACCGCGCTGTTCATGATCCTCAGCTGCTGGGCCGTGGCGACCTTCAACCCGAGCATCCTCGGCATGATCGAAACCCTCGGCGGGCCGGTCATTGCGTGCCTGTTGTTCCTGATGCCGATGTACGCCATCCGCCGCGTGCCGGCCTTGCGCCAGTACTCCGGCCAGGCGTCGAACGTGTTCGTGGTGCTGATCGGTTTGATTGCACTGTCAGCGATCATTTACTCGTTCATGCCCTGAAACGGGCAGGCAAAAAGAAGACGGGCCACAGGGCCCGCCTCTTTTTTGCCACGATCATTGTTCGACAATTTTTCCGGCACGTCCCTTGCTACATCACCGGCGAGGCAAAAGGACTTTTGAAAACCTCAGCGAGCGGCCTGCCGATGGTCTGGTAGTGCGAACCAACCCGATCATGGCCGGTCAACAACTGCACGTTCAATCAGGCGGTGACGCACCATGGACAACCCATTTCAGCTCATTACCGATGCCTTTGCAGCGGACTATCAGATCAACCTGAGCATTCAGGGTCTGGACGGCAGCATCATGCTGACCCTCTCCAACAGCGGCCATGTGGTTGCCAAGCGGATGATCAGCGCCGAACAACGCAATGACCCCAAGCGCCTCAAACGCCTGGTGCAAAGCATTCAGTTCGGCATCGCCATCGAACAGGGCCACAGCGCCATGACGATCCTCGAAGCCATGACCGATGGCGACAATCGCAACCCGCCGCCGCCCCAAGTCAAAGCCAAGCCCCGCCCAACCATCGGGCTTTAAATCTCGCCCTTCTCCACTTCTGGATGTTCACCGGAACCCGCACCGATCTTGCGTTGCGGGTTCTCGATCTTTACCGAAGGAAATTGCGACGAAGCGTAACGCACCACCAGAATCGCAAACGCCAGCAGCAGAATCCCGCCGCACAGGTAGATGATGCCAAGGTCCGGCGGATTGTGGTGCGAGACGTTGGAAATCAGCAGCCGCGTCAGCGCCGTGATCGCCACGTAGATCAGAAAGCGCACCGGCATGTGGTTGGTCTTGAAGTAAATCCCGACCATCGCCCCCAGTTCCAGGTAGATGAACAGCAGCAAGATGTCATCGATCTTGATGTCCCCTTCTTCGATCATCCCCAGAAATTCCATCACCGCCGCCCAGGCGGTCACTGCACCGATGGCGAAAAGCGCCAGGTAATGGAAGGTCTCGACGAACAGGTTGCCCAGGGACTCGGCCAATTGATGCACGTTCTGCCGCAGGTTCTCGGCCCAGTTGATTTTCACGATGATTCTTCCTTAGCTCGGTTCGAGCGGATGATGCGGGTTTGACGTGACGGTTGTTCTGCATGCAGAAAAAAGGCCAGAGGCGCCTGCCATATGATGGCGAGGTGCTCTAAAACGCGCTCCGTGGCGTTTGGTCGCACCCACCCCGGCCACCTCCAAACCTGTGGGAGTGGGCTTGCTCGCGATTGGAGCACCTCGGTCCACCTGACAAACCCTGATTTCGGTCTACATTAAAAAGCCACTACCCAAAGCGCAGGGATTCGCTTATCCTTTTCGCTGTATATAAATACAGTGGTCGAAACAGACAACTATCGTGAAGGCATGTGAGGTGGTGAATGGCCGTCGAAGTGGTATACCGCAGCAGCCGAGATCTGGAGCGCTTGTTCATGGATAAAGCCGAAGCTGACCGTCATGACAAAATGCTCGAACTGGCTGAATTGCTGGCTGAAGTGTTGCAAAAAGCCGTTCCGTCCCTGACCGAACAGCAAGTGGAAGAAGCCGGGATCTACATGGCGAAGAACCGCGATGTATTTGCCAAGGCATTCAAGAGCCAGCCGGATGCTTTGTCCGAACTGCTGAATGCGCCGGCAGAAGTGGTTGAAAAGGCTGAACCGGTAGAAGTGGCTGAAGCCGCTGAGCCGACCAAGCCAGCCAAAGCTGCCAAGACACCGAAGTAAACGACGCCCAAATTGAATAGGCCCTGAGTCGAATGGCTCAGGGCCTTTTTCATGTCTGGAGTAAAGGTATGGCTCAGCGGTACAGCACTTTCTCCGCCAACTCGTCCGCTACCCGTGCCGGGGACCGTTTTTCGGCCTGGGCATGGGCGAAGACTTCGGTCAGCCGCGAGGCGATTTTCGACAGGTGTGCGGTGATTGTCGTGAGCTCTTCGCCACGGTGTTTGAGCGAAACGTAGATCAGCCCGCCGGAATTGATCACGTAATCCGGCGCATACAAGATCCCGCGCCGCTCCAGTTGATCCGCGACTTCCAGGTGAGTCAGCTGATTGTTTGCAGAACCGGCCACCGCCGAGCAGCGCAGTTGCGTCACGCTGTGGCTGTTGAGCACACCGCCCAGGCCGCAGGGCGCGAGAATGTCGCACGGCGTACTGAGCAGCGCGTCGTTGGCAATCGGGTGAGCGCCCAGTTGCTCCATCGCCAATTGCACCTTGCCGTGATCGATGTCGCTGACCAACAGTTCGGCGCCAGCGGCGTGCAGTTGTTCGGCCAAGGCATAGCCGACGTTGCCCAGCCCCTGAATGGCCACTCGCAGGCCTTCGAGGTTATCGCTACCCAGACGAGCCATGGCGGTGGCACGAATGCCGGTGAACACGCCCATCGCTGCGTGAGGTGCCGGGTCGCCCGCTGAAGTGGTGCTGGTGACGTGTTGGGTCTGTTGGGCGATGCAATCCATGTCCGCCACCGAAGTGCCGCTGTCGATCGCGGTGATGTAGCGCCCGTCGAGCTGATTGATGCAGCGTCCGAAGGCTTCGAACAACGCGGCGCGGTTTTCCACATGCACCGGTCGAACAATCACCGCCACCCCGCCGCCCTGGGCCAGGCCAGCCAGCGCCGCCTTGTAACTCATGCCCTGAGCCAGGCGAATGGCATCCTCGACCGCAGACTCGTCGCTGGGATAGGCAAGGTAACGACATCCCCCCAGGGCAGGCCCCAGACGGCTGTTATGGATGGCAATGACCGCCTTCAACCCGGTGACCGGATCGACGCTCAGATGCAGCGATTCAAGGCGAGTGCTTTGCATGAGAGCGAACATCGTCGGGCTCCCGAATCACTTCTTGTAGTCGCCAGTATAGGCTTGCGCCCAAAATTTGCAGAAGCGCACCGGAATAAGCAGCGCCGCAATGCAGGCTTTCGGACATAACCTGATACCGCATGTGTGCAGCACTGGACGAATGCCGGCGACGGGGCTAAAACGAGGCATTGCCCGGAGATTTTGATGACCCCGCGCCAACATTTTTTTGATTGCCTGCAACGATCACCGCCCGCGCTGTTCGAGGCAGCGCTGTGGATGGCGGCCGAGCACGACAAAGAGGTGGATCCCGAAAAAGTCCTGGCAGACTTCCGAGACCTGCAACAGCGGGTCAGTTATGGCTTACCGATGTTGCCGGTGAGCGAATTGGCCCAGCCGCTGTTGCGGCGGATGAATGACCTGGGGTTCGCCCAGGACGACTTCACGCCGCTGCGCCCGCAAGTGGCACTGCTCAATAAGGTGCTGGAGCTCAGGCGCGGTCAGCCGCTGTCCCTGGGGCTGATTGCGCTGGAATTGGCCAAACGCCTGGAGATCCCTATGGTCGGGGTCAATTTCCCCGGGCACTTCCTGCTGCGGGTGCCGGGGGCCGATCATCTGCTGGACCCGTGCGGCGGGCGCCGCTTGTACCCCAACGATTGCCGTGAATTGCTGCAACGCCAGTACGGCCCGAACATGAAACTCAACGCCGAGCATTTGCTGACCGCCGAGCCGGCGCAGATGCTGCAACGTCTGTCACGCAACCTGCGTCAGTTATACCTTTCCCACGATGACTACATCGGCGCCCTGATCGACGCCGAGCGCGTGCTGGAACTGGGCAACGCCAACGCCTCCGATTACCTGGCCCGGGCCAGCCTCTATCAACGGCTGGACTGCCCGAACGCCGAACGCTTCGACCTGGAGCATGCGCTGCTGCTCAGCGACGACCCGATCCAGCGGATTCGCCTGACTGAACGCTTGGGGCATCTACCACCCAACTCGATCGTCCATTGATCCCTTGTGGGAGTGAGCCTGCTCGCGATTCAGACGACGCGGTTTATCAGGTAAACCGCGTTATCGTTCATCGCGAGCAGGCTCGCTCCCACATTGGGCCGGCGTGAGGCTTCAGGGGGTATCGGGCTGGTTAGCCGGGTGAGCCTTGATGAAAGCGGGATGCTGCGCCGCCAGTGCCGCCACTCGACGAATCCGTGGATACGCTTCAAGCGAAATGTTGAACCGCTCGGCTGCGTACAATTGAGGTATCAGATAGACGTCCGCCAGACCCGGCTGCGCCCCAAAGCAATACCCCTCCTCCCCGATCAACTGCTCAACCGTCGCCAACCCCTGGCTGATCCAGTGGCCGATCCACTCCACCACCTGCGGTTCATCGTGGCCCAGTTGCCGCAGCTTGTTGAGCACGCTGACGTTGTGCAGCGGATGCACGTCGCAGCCAATCACTGCCGCAACACCACGCTCGTGAGCGCGCGCGGCCAGGTCTTTGGACAGCAGCGGCACCTGTGGATAACGTTCCTCCAGGTACTCGATGATGGCCGGTGACTGAATCAACAGCTCGCTTTCATCGGTGCGCAAGGCCGGCACCCGGCCTTGCGGGTTGATGGCCAGGTACGGCGTTTGCCGGTGCTCGCCACCTTGCGGCGCGATCAGGTTGACCGGCAGTGCCTGGTAATCCAGGCCCTTCAGTGCCAACGCGATGCGCACCCGGTAAGAAGACGTCGAACGGTAGTAGGTATAGAGCTCCATGACTCGATCCTCTTAGCGTGCTGCGATCACTTTGCCACGGCATTCGCCGAACCCGATGGAGGCAAAACCGTCGCGGCTGCAACGGGCGCGCAGGATGATTTCGTCGCCGTCTTCAAGGAATTTGCGCATCTCGCCCGACGCCAGTTCGATCGGCTTTTTCCCGCCCTCGGTGATTTCCAGCAAGCTGCCGAACTGACCGTTTTCCGGCCCCGACAAGGTGCCCGAACCGAACAGGTCACCGGCCTGCAATTGGCAACCGTTGACACTGTGGTGCGCGACCATTTGTGCCACGGTCCAGTACATGTGTTTGGTGTTGCTGAGTGTCAGGCGATGGGCCGGCAGTTTTTGCTCGCGCAGGCCTTCTGTGAGCAGCAGCACTTCCAGCTCGATGTCGAATGCGCCTGCGGCTTGATCACGCTTGTCGGACAGGTACGGCAGCGGCTGCGGGTCGCCTTCCGGGCGCGCCGGCTGAGCACGACGGAACGGCTCAAGCGCCTCGGCCGTCACGACCCACGGCGAGATGCTGGTGATAAAGCTCTTCGACAGGAACGGCCCCAGCGGCTGGTATTCCCAGGCCTGGATGTCGCGCGCCGACCAGTCGTTGAGCAGGCAGAAACCGGCAATGTGATCGGCAGCATCGCCAATGGCGATCGAGTCGCCCATGTCGTTGCCCTGACCGATCCAGATGCCCAGCTCCAGTTCGTAATCCAGACGTGCGCACGGGCCAAACGTCGGCTCGGTCTGGCCGGCCGGCAAGGTCTGGCCTTTCGGACGGCGAACGTCGGTGCCGGACGGGCGAATGGTCGAGGCGCGGCCGTGGTAGCCGATCGGTACGTACTTGTAGTTCGGCAGCAATGGGTTATCCGGGCGGAACAGTTTGCCGACGTTCTGCGCGTGTTCGATGCCGACGTAGAAGTCGGTGTAATCGTTGATTTTCGCTGGCAGGTGCATCGCGCAATTCGCCGCCAGTGGCAGCAGTTTTGCGCCTTGGGCTTCGATCTTGCCGTGCAGGGTGCTGCCTTCAGCGAACAGTTCCAGCAGACGTTCACGCAAGGCAACGCGAGCCTCGCGACCCAGCTCGAAGAACGCATTGAGCTGGCCGCCACGGGTGGCTTCTACTGCAGTTTTTGCGACGCCTTCGAACAGGCCTGCGTCCAGTGCGGCTTCCAGATCAAAAATGTGTTCGCCGATGGCCACACCGCTGCGCGGTGCCGAGCCGTTCACGCTGAACACACCCAGCGGCAGGTTTTGCAGCGGGAAATCAGCATGGCCGTTGGCGGAAGAAACCCAGCTGCGAGTGATGGAAGTCTGAGTCATGGGTTATCTCCGGGTCGGGTCGAAAGTGGCGGGCAGCGTGGCCCAGCAGGCATCGTAATTGTTTTGCAGTTGCGGGCAATCCAGGGCGAAACGGCTCGGGCGCAACACCTGGCTGGTCTCGAACATGAACGCCATGGTGTTGTCGATTTTCGCCGGTGCCAGCTCGGCGTTGATCGCCTTGGTGCAGGTTTCGCCGTCCGGGCCGTGGGCGCTCATGCAGCTGTGCAAGGACGCACCGCCGGGCACGAAGCCTTCGGCCTTGGCGTCGTACTCGCCCTTGATCAGGCCCATGAATTCGTTCATCAGATTGCGGTGGAACCACGGCGGACGGAAAGTTTTCTCGGCCACCATCCAGCGCGGCGGGAAGATCACGAAGTCCAGATTGGCCAGGCCGTGGACGCTGGTCGGCGACGTCAGAACGGTGAAAATCGACGGATCCGGGTGGTCGAAACTGACCGTGCCGATGGTGTTGAAACGGCGCAGGTCATATTTGTACGGCACGTTATTACCGTGCCAGGCGACGACGTTCAGCGGCGAATGATCGAGCTCGCAGCCCCACAACTGGCCGAGGAATTTCTGCACCAGGGTGGTCGGTTGCTTGAGGTGTTCGTAATGCGCGACGGGCGTCAGGAAATCCCGGGCATTGGCCAGACCGTTGCTGCCGATCGGCCCCAGGTCTGGCAGGCGCAGTGGCGCGCCATGGTTTTCGGCGATGTAGCCGCGAGCTTGCGGGTCGAGCAATTCGACGCGAAATTTCAGACCGCGCGGCAGCACGGCGATTTCCAGCGGCTCCAGTTCCAGCACGCCCAATTCGGTGGCGATGCGCAGGCGACCCTGCTCGGGTACCAGCAACATTTCACCGTCGGCATTGAAGAACACGCGCTCCATGGAGCGGTTGGCGCGGTAGCTGTAAATGCTGATCCCGGCCGGTTTGTCCGCGCCCGAATTGGCGGCCATGCTCACTAGCCCATCGATGAAATCGGTCGGCTCGGTCGGGATGTCCAGCGGGTTCCAGCGCAGGCGATTGGGGGTCACTTCACCCAAAGGGCCACCGGCCAGTTGCCGATCCAGTTTGACGAACGCCGGGTGATTGGCCGACGGCTGAATCCGGTACATCCAGGTGCGCCGCGCTTCGCTGCGGGCCATGGTGAACGCGGTGCCGGAGAACAGTTCGGTGTAGAGGCCGTAAGGGGCTTTTTGCGGGGAGTTCTGGCCGACGGGCAGTGCGCCAGGCAACGCTTCGCTGCTGAATTCGTTGCCGAAGCCTGATTGATAAGCCAGCGCTGGCGCCGTTGAATCGAGGTTCATGGAGCCTCCTGAACAGGGAGTAGGCAATGGCCTGTCGCTCTGCTGCAGAGTTCTCGGCATGCCCGGGTTATTTTTGTCGTAATTCGATTACGCATAACGTAATTTGATTGGTATTGACCGTCAAGCTATAAAGACGCCCATTCGTCCCGGGATCAGACCGCCTTCATGGAAACGCCGCGCAACAACGACAAACAGAAAGTCCGCTCGGCCGAGGTCGGTACTGACATCCTCAAGGCACTGGCGGAGTTGTCGCCCTCGACCTCGTTGTCACGCCTGGCGGAACACGTGCAGATGCCGGCAAGCAAGGTTCATCGGTATTTGCAGGCGCTGATCGCCAGTGGGTTTGCCGAGCAGAACACGGCCACCAATCACTATGGCCTGGGCCGTGAAGCCTTGCGCGTCGGCCTTGCCGCACTCAACAGTATGGACGTGCTGAAAGTCGCCGCCCTGCCCTTGGCCGAGTTGCGCGATGAACTGAACGAAACCTGCTTTCTGGCGGTGTGGGGCAATCAGGGTGCGACCGTGGTGCATATCGAACCGGCCGTGCGCGCGGTGACGGTGGTGACGCAGTTGGGCTCGGTGTTGCCGTTGCTCAGCTCATCCACTGGCCTGGTGTTTGGCGCATTTCTACCGAAGCGGGAAACCGTGGACTTGCGCGATCAGGAACTGCAAAACGCTGCCGACCACGTCTTGGCGGACGATCAAACCTATATGGCCTTGTGCGAACAGATCCGCGAACGCGGCCTGCATCATGTCCATGGGTTGTTGATGCCTGGGGTAGACGCCTTGTCGGCACCGGTATTCAACGCCGTGGGGAATGTCGCGGCGGTCTTGACCATCGTTGGCCCGACCTCACTCTTTCACGCCGACGAAAACGGCCCGGCGGCGCAGCGATTGCTAGCGGCGACGCGGGCCGTGAGTTGGCGGATGGGGTATGAACCCTTCCGACCCGCCTGACACTACTCATTATCAGGCGGTCATTCACCCACCTGGAATCAAACCAGGGTGGTTTTGCTCCTATTGGCATCTTCTTCATCAAGTACTTGCTGGATAATTTCCTGCAGGCGCTCATGCCCCAGTGTTTGCCCCGTCGCCTTGGCGACCAGGCTCACCACAGACTTTGCTTCGCCCATCAGGTGAATCAAACCTTTCTGCACCTTAGTTACTTTATCGCCGCCCAAGGTTCCCTTGCCCAGTGTCACAAGACCAACGAGCGCGTCCTTGAAGTGGGTAAACGACGCGTCGTAATCCCCATAATATTGAGCTTTTACACCGTCGTAGAAGCTTTTACTCACTTCGACGGCGGTGACCACCAAACCGACTGGAGGGACCACCAGACTTATAATGGTTGCAGCCAATAAGACATTGTCGTAAATCAGACCCGCAATAATTTCATTGAGGCTAGTTGTTCGCGCATCAATGTCGTCAATAACCCGTTTGATTTTGACTTCGTAAGACGTGCGTAAGTTTCTGACCCTCATATTGACCATGGGTCCTGGCGATTTTACCGTACCGACAGTAGCCTGTAGTTCATCAAAATAGTCATTTACGATCTTCTGATCGAGTATCTTGACCCGATTGATATAGTAATCCCTTAACGATCCTTGACGGACACGAATGGAACCGACAAAACTGCTCGCCGGACGGAATGCCACACCATCTGGCGCATTGGGTGTGTACAGGAAATCATCAAGACGACTCCCGACACGCGCCCTGAATATATAGACACCTTCAACGTCCCGTGTTGTTTTCAGACGAAATTTATAGATACTTTCACTGTCGACAACAGGATCCGAATGGGGTTGTGATGCAGGCACTTTAAGGCTGGTGACCAGGCTGGTCAAACCCGTGAATTGGTCGAGACTCAATCCGCCTTCAAAATATTGTGTTAGTACATCCCGATGCATCTCAGCGAGTACACGCTTGAAATTAACCTCGCGCCTGATTTTTCCGGATGGAAGACTAAACGTTAAGTAATCAGACTTTAGCAACTCGATATATTTGTCACCCGAGCGCAAGGTTTTGGACCACCCGGAAATATGGCGAATATCAAGTTTATCGATAGTCGGGTGTCCTGCAATTACATAAAACTTCGGATACGATCCCGGAAGCGGCTGAGGACTGCGATTAGCCTCGAAACTACGCCCCTCGATGATCAGGCTTGTCAAAGACATTTGTTCGTCGCTGCTAATCTGTACATGGATAAGATCCGGGTCGACAGAGACATAACTTCCCTGGGAGCGAAGTACCTCTTCAACTCTGTCTTTGATCAGTTCGCGCGAGAATGCTTCAAAAGAAGGAAATCCGAGGTCACGAGCCTCTAATGTATACAGGGCCTTGAGTTCGGTGCTGAGTCGGGCATGCTGCTGGCGCAACAAGCGCTGTGCACGCCGGTAATTTAGAGGAGCCAAGCGATTGACTTCTGCAAGCGTCCACCGATAAGTCATCAGCGCAAAACCATCCAGCGCCGTTTGCGAAGTACTTCTGAGAGGTGCAAGGTTAACCGGGATTCGCTCCAGAAGATGTTGCAATTCGCGCATGACCTCACTTACCCGGACCTGGTCATTGGGATTGACAAGCGAGTTGGCATAAGCGGGATCTTCACTCATCCAGCGCTTAAGGTGAGCTGCAAAATCGTTGAAATTATTAAACCGTAAAAATTGGTACTGTCCTTCGGGATTCCTCAAGAACACTTGCTGCGTTCCATAGGTGGATTGCGGGCCTTGAAAAACCAGTACGTCTTGTAGCGGATAAGTTGCCCCTGCGACATTAATACCGTTTACGGAAACTGCCGCGTCTCCCAGCATTCCACGATTGACCAGATTCACATCGGCGTCATTGAATTTTCCCGAATAGCGCGCAACATACAGCTCATATTCCAGCTTGCTTCGCTGCTGATTGCGCAGGGCATCGAAATACTCCATAGGTGGCACGGATGATTGCATCTCAACGAAGTCCACCCGCACGTCGACGGTCTGCAGCCAGCTTTCCAGTCTGGCAGCGGTCAGGCCGGCCAGGGACTCTGTCCCGTCCAGACGTATCGAAACTCGCTGGCCAACGTCGTGCAGACCAAACGTCACAAACTCCGTAAGTGTTCGGCTGTCCTCCTGAATGATCGTTTTGCCTTCGACCTTGATTTCATATCGGCTATGTACCTGCACGGTATCCGAATCACATTGGATACCCAGTGCACTCTGGCTCCACTGCGAAACTCGCCGGCGTGCATATTCCTTAAGCGAAAAAAATTTGTTGAATGCAGCCTTCAACTCTTGCTGATATTTGATCTGTGAATATTCAAGCTCTTCATAACGTTGCTGTATTACCTTGGTTGCAGACGTTAACCATGCCGGCCATTCAGTGCGTTTTATCGCCCCTCGCAGCGATTCAAACTGCGCCAGCCAATCATTTTTAATCGCAGCCAGAGACTGGACAGATTCCAGTGCAGCGACCCGGAGTTGACCGTCGACCTCTTGCCTGCCGAACAACTTCGTAAATTCAGCTTTCTGGCATTTCAACCGAACACTGGCAAAATACTCAAATACACTTCCTTCCAGATTAATATATTTGATATCACCGCCAGGAACAGACAATCGCGAGCAAAGCACCGCGTGCAACTCATTGCTCGTGTCTAAATATTCAAAGCCATAATCCGGTGTGTATACCACATAACCATACGCATCACCATTAAGCGGTAGTTCACTGGGTGAGAACCCGCTGGTATGCACTACGAAACTTGCCGTCAGACGAAGATCTACGTTTTCATCATTGCTAATTATCTTGTATATGGATTTCCCGGCATCCGACATCACAAGATCAGCGACGCGGCGTCCTTGATGCTCGTCTATTTTGCCGCCAATAACACTCAAAGACAGTTCCGCCAACAACGTTCGAGCCAGAGAATGTTGCAACACATCTTTGTGAGTACTGCCTGGCTTGCCCGTTGCAGGCGCCGCCCAATAGTGTTTTATGGCCGCCTGATGTTCCGTATGCAGAGACTTTAGAGACTGATCCAGAATTTTTTCAATTTTCGCGATATCCAGGCCCGCGACACTGAATTCCTTGGCATTGGTATCGGGGCGATTAAAAACACCATCATCACCAATAACATAGTTAGGGAAAATGCCGCTATTCATACATTCAAAAAACACTGCCAACAGCGACCCAATCGGTCGGCTTCCGAGGTCCTCTGCATAGCTGCCTCGATTGATGAAAATCTTGTCTATCTCTACCGCTGGATTATAAGCACGAACTTTTTCAATCAATCGCTCGCGCACCATTGTTTTGAACGAAGGAATGTTTTTCAACACATCAACCAAACGCTCGCCTGCCAAGGCGGCTCTGTCCAGTTCACTGGCACCACTGGTTTTCTGGCCCATCGAATCAATCATCAAACTTGTGTATACCTTGCCCATCTTCACGGATCCTTTATAGAGTTAAGACTTGAAGCAACTCCTGTCGCCCCAACAACGCCGCCAACTCTATCGATTAACTTTCTCCAAGCGAACAAGTGGTTTATTTCAACTCATGTGAATCACCATAACTTCAAAAACCTGGCCTTCGCAACTGCTTGCGTTCGCCGTTCAACCCCCAGCTTTCCATGAATCCTTCGCGCATGTGTTTTTACGGTATGTACTGAAATATAAAGTTGCTCGGCAATTTGCTGATTCGAATTACCCTGGGCAATTAACGTCAACACTTCCAACTCTCGGCGGCTTAGTAGACTGTCGGCGGTTAACTCTGTTTTCCTCAACGCGCAGGATGAAAGCAGATCAGGTTGGCGCAGACTTAACTCTCGCAGTGACTGCTGCAAATTACAGCGCTCAATCAGGGATAACCCTTTTTGTAAAATCTCTTGAGATTGAGTGACATTGCCTCTTAACCATTCGACTTGAGCGAGCACCAGATGCAGTTCGGCTTCCAGGCTAACCATGCCTTGCTGCTGCGCCACATCCAGACGATGTTGAAGTTGGGCCAGGGGGGCGTTGGTCGGTTCAAGCTGGGTATCGGCGATGGCCAGCAAGTATTCGATACGTGGAATAAGTTCCAGCGTCGCGGGGGGTGCTTGTCGTGCGCGTGGCCCTCGGTAATGGCGTAATACGCGCGTCAACGCTTCATGAGCCAGCTGTGGACGATTTTGCTGCAACCAGAAATGGCTACTGACTTGCAGCAGGACACCGCGGTAAACCGTGTCCGGAATCTGCCGTTGTTGCATCAGTCTCTCTGCGTCGCGCAGCAAGACGAATGCCTGGGCATAGTCGCACTGGTTGGCCGCCAATTGCGCCAGACCGAGAAAGCCATAAAGCACACGTTTGTCGTGGCTGCGCAGGCACTGTTCCAGGCCGGTCCGAAAGAACGCCTCGGCGCGCTCATCGTGTCCTTGGCACAATGCAAGCCGGCCGCGCCGCAGCGCGATTCGCCCCAGCAACGGCACAGGTCGCTCGACTGGCTGACTCAGCAACTCATGGATGTTCGCGAGCAAGTGTTCGGCACGTTGGGGAGCCCCCCGCTGCTCCAGCAATTGTGCATGATCAAGCTCCAGCAACCCCTCGAAGACCAGCGAACCTTGCGCACGCGCCAGGCACAAAGCATCACGGTTCATCGCCTGAGCGACATCCAGTTCGCCCCGCAGCAATGCCTGCTGCGTCAACCCCGACAAACACATCACGCGCACGGTCCAGAACTCCGGGCCGAGGTCATTCAGCGCTTCGAGAAAATGCGCGCGCGATCCGTCCATCCGCCCTTGAAGATGTAACAGCCAACCCTGCTGAGCCTGCCACCGTGCAATCAGTTGCCGCTGCAGAATCGCCGATGGCTGCGGGGTGAATCGCGCCAGTTGTTCGATGCAATCGCCAGCTTGCTCGAATCGCCCGGCAAACAACGACGCCGCCGTGATCAACCCGACCAGTTGTGGCGAACCGAACATCAGCGCTTCGCCTTGTTGCTCGTACAACCGCAACAACAGCACGACCGTCTGCTCCTCGAACAAATGTTCGAAACTGAAATGCTGCAACAGGCTGACCGCGACCTCGAATTCTTCAGCGAGCAAGGCTTGTTCGAAAGCCGCTTTCCAGTCCAGTTCGGCGGCAAACCACTGGCAGGCGCGGCGATGCCAGGAACGTCCGGCCGGCCATTGCTCATCGCGCATCAATTGCGTGAGCGGAGGGAATATCTGCAGCCAGTCGGCCGAATCGTGCCAGGGCTCGATAAAGCACCCCAGGTCCTGCAACGTCTTCAGACATTGCGCGCCCTCCCCCGCGCCAAACAGGTGATCGCAAAGCCGAGCATTGAAGCGCGGCAAATGCGCGAGCACCCGCCAGACTTCCGTCAACTCCGGGGTCAGGCTGGTGAACAGTTCGTGCTCAAGGTAATCGAGCAAGGTGTCCGGTCGGCTGTGATGTGGGTCGTTGCGCGACCAGTCGCATTTTTGCAGCAGCGCAACGCGTACACCGGCGCACCAGCCGCCACTGCGCTGGATGATTTTGCTGGCGGCGGTTCCGGCGTCGGCCGGTGTCAGGTGATGCAATAGCGAGGCGATTTCAGTTTGATTGAAGGCCAGCGTGGCGCGCTCGCCTTCGTACAATTCGTCATCGAGCAGCAACCGTGGCCAATTGCATTGCGGGCGACGGCGGGCACCCAGCCACCAGGTCAGCATCGGACTGCTGACGGCCAACATGCGATCGAGCAGTTGGTCGAGTTCCGGGTTTGGAACGCGGCAGTAATCATCGAGAAACAGCCAGGTCGGCGCCTGCAATCGAGCCAGCGCGCCGAGCATTGCCGACTCTTCTGACGAGGCCAACCCCAGCGCTTCTGCCACACGCTGACGAAAATCCGTCGCACTCATCACCACGCCAGACAACGGCAACCAGCACACCCGGCAGTGCGGCGGCGCCTGCAACAGGCAGTCGGCGAGCAGCGCGGTCTTGCCGCTGCCAGCCGGTGCGCAGAGTAATTTCACCCGTGATGTGGACGCCAGCAAAGGCTCGGTCAAGCGATCACGCGACAGGTGATGAGAGGACAGACGGGGCAGGAATCCAGAACGGTCAAGACACGGGGTCATGGCGGTCATTGCGGCGTGCCTATTTATAATTGTCCGGCAACCCTAGCCCTCTCCAACCCGCTTGTTGAGAAGTATTCAGGACGCTGATTGGCAGCCATAAAAAAGGCGACCAACCGGTCGCCTTCTGCACTGCGAATGTATCCACTCCCTTACCGCACACCCTCGGCACGCAACGCCGATGGCGTGTAGTCCGCAGCCTTGGCTTCGAAGCCGAATTCAAAGCTGTGCTTCTCTTCGTTCTTCATCCCCAGCGCAATGTATCGACCGGCAATGATGTCGTAGAGCGCTTCCAGTGTGTACGCCTGGGCCTGGTGATCGTAGTAGTACTGAGCGTGACCCTCGGCCACTCGCCACAGTTGACCGCGACCGTCGTAGTGGTCCACCAGTGCCACTTGCCAGCTGTCTTCGTCGATGTACATGTGGCGTTTGGCGTAGATGTGCCGCTCGCTCGGTTTGACCGTGCCGATCACTTCCCAGACGCGGTGCAGTTCATAACGGGTCAGGTCCTGGTTGATGTGGCCGGCCTTGACGATGTCGTCGTACTTGAGGCTCGGCGAGTCGAGTTTGTAGCTGTTGTAGGGGATGTACATTTCCTTCTTGCCGACCAGTTTCCAGTCGTAGCGATCCGGCGCACCGGAGAACATGTCGAAGTTATCGGAAGTGCGCAGACCGTCAGCGGCAGTACCCGGCCCGTCGTAGGCCACTTGTGGTGCGCGACGCACACGGCGTTGGCCGGCGTTGTAGATCCACGCCAGGCGCGGTTCTTTCACCTGGTCGAGGGTTTCATGCACCAGCAACACGTTACCCGCCAGACGCGCCGGGGCCGTTACCGACTGTTTAAAAAAGGTCAGCACGTTGGCGGCTTTTTCCGGGTCCAGGTCCTTCATCAATTGCGGAACGGCGATCTCTTCCTCGAAGCGGATCGGCGTGTAACTGCCGTTGGTCTGCGGCGTCACCTGGGTGATGATACGGCGCAGGTTGCCGCCGTGATAACGGGTGATGTGGTTCCACAACACTTCCACGCCCGTCTTCGGAATCGGGAACGCGTAGTAGCGGTTGCCGGTGAAGTTGGCCAGGCCGTTACCCTCGTTGATGCTGTTCACGTTCAGCGCGCTGCGCTTGGCCGACTCGTAGATTTCCGGCGGCACGGCGACGGTGCGGTGGGTCGGGTAGACCGGGATCTTGTAGGTTTCCGGGTAGCGCTTGAACATCGCCACCTGGCCTTCCGAGAGCTTGTCCTTGTACTTGTCGACGTTCGCGGGGGTGATCACGAACAGTGGTTTTTCGCTGGCGAACGGGTCAGCCAGGAAGCCTTTGCTGTCCACCGAGCCAGCGTTTTTCGGAATGCCACCGGTCCACGCCGGGATCGAGCCGTCGGCATTACCGGCCTTCTCGGCCCCGAGCGGCGTGAGGGTGGTCCCGAGTTTGTTGGCCTCGTCCGGCGACACCGCCGCCATCACGTTGGCCGCCAGCAGGCTCAGGGCCAGGGCGCCGCATTGCAGAATCATCTTGCGCATCAAATTCATCCTTCTCAGCCAGATCAGAAGTTCACGCCGAAGCTCAGTGCCAGGAAGTCGCGGTCTTCCAGGGTGTTGTAGTCACCGCCGAAGAAATCGGTGTAACTGAGGCTCGCGGTATAGGTGTTGCGGTAGTCGGCATCGACGCCGACGCTGACCGCCTTGGCGCCTTCGTTGAACAGCCCGTTGGGGCCGTAGCCAGCGACGTCATGGGACCAGGACAGGTTGGGCTTGAGGTTGATCCCGCCGATCACGTTGGCGTAATCGAGGATCGCCCGGGCGCGGTAGCCCCAGGAGGTCGAGGTGACGAAACCTTCGGTATCGCCGCCGAAACCGTACTGGCCGTAGACCGAGTCGCGGCCGTAACGCAGGTTGTTGCGCGACTCCAGACCACCGACGTGAACCACCGCCGCTTCGCCGACCAGGGTCAAGCGCTGGGCGCCCCACACCTGATCGAAGAACTGCGTGAGGGTGCTCTGGATCTGCGTGATTTCCTTGCGGCGGTAGCCTTTGTTGTCGGCGCCTGGGGTGGTGGCGATCGGCGATGCGGCGCCGCCGGCAATCGGGTTGACCAATGCCAGGGTCAGGTCATTGGTGCTGACTTGTACCGGAGCATTCGGCCGATAACTGATCTCGCCGCTCCACGCGGTGCCGGTCGGCAGAGTGGTGGAGAAACTCGCGCCGTAGAGACGAATGTCTTCCGGGTATTCGAGGTAATACTGACCGCGACCAAGCATCACGCTTTGGGCCAGGCCTGCTCCGCTGCCCGGTGCCAGACGGTTGGCCACACTCACCATTCCGGGGAGGCTGGCCAGCGTCGACAGGCCGGCGGTGGTGGTGCCGACCGTCGGTGTGCGGCTGTGGTAATTCATGAAATACAGGCCGTACTCGGTGTCGTCACCGAGCCAGCGCAATGCCGTGCCCCACTGCCCCGAATCCCGCGCATCGCGGTCGCCACCACGGGGAACGACCACGCCCTCGCGAGTCACCTGGATCGGTTGACCGAAGGCTGACGCTAAAGGCGCCAACGGGGCAATCGCGGGGCTGCCGACGGTGTAGTTGTTGTTGCAACCATCCGCCACCACGTCGTTGCCGAAGAAGGTGCCGCAGTTGTCGACGACAGTCTGGTCCCACTCCAGTTGATAGAACCCTTCCACCGAGAGCTGATCGGTCAGGCCCTGGGAGGCGAACAACATGTTCACCGGAATAAGGCCTTCCTTGATCTCGGCGCCTGGGCGACGGAACGCCGAGACGTCGATCGGGTTGATGCTGTTGATCGAGTTGCCGATGAAAGTACTTTCACCCCAACTGACCACCTGCTTGCCAGCGCGCACGGTGCCTGGCAAATCGGCGATGGAATAATTGTGATAGACGAAGGCATCGAGAATCTGCGCACCGGAGGACTTCGCGCCTTCCTTGCGGCCACTGTCGCTGATCGGCTTGAACTCGCGGTCTTCGTCCTTCAGCTCGAAGTCGTACCAATACTTGCCACGGACGAACACCCCGGTGTCGCCGTATTTCAATTCGAGGTCGTGCAGGCCCTTGAAGATTTTGGAGAAGGTTTCGCCTTTCTTGAAATTCAGCCGACCGTCATCACCGGTCGAAGATTGACCGGTCCCGCCGTTGACGGTGCCCACCAACGATCTATCGGCATCGCGCATGCCCCAACTCGCGCCGACGGACAGCGAGGAGTCGAACGTCCCCTCGATTTCGCCGATGTTGAATGCAACCGCTTGCGCCTGGGCACAGCAGCCCAAGGCAACCGCAGCGGCCAGCGCTTGCGGCGTGAAGATGGCGCGCATTGTTGTTTTTGTCATGCGTCTTCCCCGGTGAGTGACAGAAGGCCCCACCCTACTGCCGCATGGAGGGAGCGATAAGCGCACCAAGGAGGTATTCGTGGTGTACCTCTAAAGGATGAATGGCCTGATGAGGCGAGGGTTTGCGCCGGGTATGGATGGGCTGGATGGGGGGTTATCAGCAGAACGCATGGCGGGCGGATGACACCGCCCCTGTAGCAGCTGCCGAGCAGCGCGAGGCTGCGTTCGGCTGCGAAGCAGTCGTCTAATCAACCAACGCGGTGAATCAGGAGATTTGTGCATGCGGGTTTTGCGACTGCTTCGCAGCCGAACGCAGCCTCGCGCTGCTCGACAGCTGCTACAGGGGAGTGGCGAGGCGCACTGTTACTCATGCTGCAACAGAGCATGTCGCGAATCGGTATTTTTCCTTCGGGCTCAAGGCCTTATTCTTGCCGGGCTTTCACGGTGCACAGCCTGGAAGCACGAAGCGATGGTGTGTGATGAGCCCGCGCCACTGGCGACAGAATCCAGATGAATCGACGTGTTATCGATTGATCGCCCCGAGTTCACTGACGTTGATTTGTAGCTCCTTGATCCAACGTCTTACTTTGGCCGCTGCGTTTGCAGCGGCCTTTTTTATGAGCGATGGTTTTGTGGCGAGGGGAACAATCGGGGGAATGGCAGGGCTCAGACAAACCTTGCGGAAGGCATCAGGGTCACAACGAATATTTCTGCAAATTCCCCATCATTTCCTTCAACGCCTCAATATTGTCCTTCGGATGCGCCGCCCCTTCGAAATCACAAATCTGCTCCCACTGCGCCGCCACGTCTTCCGGGGAGAAACCCACCCGCGGATCAAACCCGGCGCCGAGGCTGCGTTCCCAACGTACCTTGCCCATCCAGCCGCCACCGACTTCAAACAACCCGGAAGTCTCCTGGCAATTCTGACTGGCCAGGTACACCACCAACGGGCTCACCAGCTCGGGCTTGAGTTGCTCGAACACTTGCGGCGGGATCAGGCCTTCGGTCATGCGAGTGCCGCCGGTTGGCGCGATGGCGTTGACCAGGATGTTGTTCTTGCGGCCTTCGATGGCGAGTGTGCGGGTCAGGCCGTAGAGGCCGAGTTTGGCCATGCCATAGTTGGACTGGCCGAAGTTGCCGTAGATGCCTGAGGTCGAGGCGGTGAAGATCACGCGGCCATAGTTTTGCTCGCGCATGTGCGGCCAGGCGGCGCGGGTGACTTTGTAGGCGCCTTCGACGTGGACGCGGTAAACCAGGTCCCAATCGGCGTCGTCCATTTTGTGGAAGGTCTTGTCGCGCAGGATCCCGGCGTTGTTGACCACCACGTCGATGCGACCGAACGCGTCGAGGGCGTGCTGGACGATTTTGTCGCCGTCGGTGACGGAGTCGTGGTTGGCTTCGGCGATGCCGCCCGCCTCACGGATTTCCGCCACTACGCGGTCTGCTGCCGACGCGTTCGCGCCTTCCCCCTGAGCCGAGCCGCCGAGATCATTGACCAGCACTTTGGCGCCCTGCTTTGCGAACAGCAGTGCGTGAGCCCGGCCCAGGCCGCCGCCTGCACCCGTGACGATCACTACTTTATCTTCGAAGCGCACAGACTCATTCATAGGGAACTCCAGCAGACCAGGGACAATAAGTCCGAGTGTCAGGCACCAGGCTGCTGGTCACAATAAACACGGGTAGAGCTGAATGGTGCCCGATAAGGCTGGGGGATAGTCAGGAACACGCCACCCTGCGTGGTGGTGAAACCAGCCGATCCCGAAACTCCAGGTAATGCTTGAGCACCTGCGCCGGCGCTTCGGTCTGTGGGTAATGGCCAATATCAGGCAGCAGGACCGTGTCCGGGTCGGGGACCAGCTCCCGATAGCGCTTGACCATGTGAGCGCCGGAAATCGGATCGACCTCGCCGTCGATGACTCGCAGCGGCACTTCGCCGCGCTGCATGGCACTGACCCAACGCTCGCGCTGGACACGCCGTTCAGGGATGTAGGCGATGAGTTTGTGCATGATCCGCGGGCCGTGATTGCTGTCGATCAGTCCCCAGAAATCATCCATCTCGCTTTCGCTGGGTCGCGTCTGCGGACCGAAGATCTGCCGGAAACTTTTCACCAGTCTGTCGCGGGTAAAGGCTCGCCCAATCATCCAGCCCAAGGGGCTGAGCAGCAGTTTTTGCATCAATACCGGGCGGTGGGTTTCAGGAAACAGACCGCCATTGAGGAACACACAACTGGCGATATCAATGCGGGTTTCGTAATGCCGGGCCAACAGTTCCTGAGCCACGCTGTCGCCATAATCGTGGGCCAGCACATGCACCGGCTGCTCGACGTTCAGGTGCGCGAGCAAGGCCTGTTGCAGATCGGCCTGCTCCAACAAGCTGTATTCATGGTTGACCGGTTTGGCTGAGTCGCCGAAGCCGAGCATGTCGCAGGCAATCACCCGATATCGCTGCGCCAGCGGTTGCCACAGGTAATGCCAATCCCAACTGGCGGTCGGGAAGCCATGGATGAGCAGGAGCGGCTCACCCTGCCCCGCCGTCCAGTAGCGAATGTTCTGGCCTCGGAATACGAACGTCTGGCCCCGTTTGCGCCAGACGCACAGGGGGATCTCGGCGAGTGCCATTAGAGTTTATAACCCGGGTCTTGTTGATCGAGTTTGCGCAGTAACGCCGGCCAGGCTAACGCACCCCCCATCCCTTGAGCACTTTTGGTCACACCGGCGATCATGGCTTTGGCGCCCGCCAGAATCTGCGGCTCGATGGCAATCAGCTCGGCTCCACCATTCTGTGCCAGCACCTGGATATCGCAGGCGCGCTGGAAGGTAAACATCATCAGGAATGTGTCAGCGATAGTGCTGCCACAGGTCAGCAAGCCGTGGTTGTGCAGCATCAGGAAATTGTTTTCACCGAGGTCGGCTTGCAGGCGCGCCTTCTCTTCATGGTTCAACGCAACGCCTTCGTAGGCGTGGTAAGCCAGGCTGGACAGCACAAACAATGACTGCTGACTGATTGGCAGAATGCCCTGTTTTTGCGCCGACACCGCCACACCCGCAGCGGTGTGGGTGTGCAGCACGCAGACCACGTCGTGACGCACTTCATGCACGGCGCTGTGGATGGTGTAACCCGCCGGGTTGATCTCGTAAGGGCTGTCCATCAGTTTGTTGCCGGCCTGATCGACCTTGACCAGGCTCGACGCGGTGATCTCGTGAAACATCAACCCGAACGGGTTGATCAAAAAATCTTCTGTGCCCGGCACCTTGGCCGAGATGTGCGTAAAGATCAGATCGTCCCAACCATGCGAGGCGACCAGACGGTAACAGGCAGCCAGGTCGACGCGGGTCTGCCACTCGGCGGCACTGACCTGGTCTTTGACACTGTGGGGAGATTGGACGGGAGCAACTTTCACGGCAAGGACCTCCTGTTCTTATTGTTTTACTGTCGTTACAGCAGTCTAGTCAGCCCACGGATTTCGTGTAGTTGCATTCGCAGCCAGCTTGATGGCCTAACGAGTCAGTTCAGAAGAAAGCCTGGATCCATGTCAAAGGACCGCCGCCAATAACGGGGCGGCAAACAGGTTCAAAAGCCCCGTCAGAACCATGACCAGCCCCGCGACCGAGCCTTCTTCACCGCCCACCTCATGGGCCCGACTGACGCCGGCACCGTGCGCGCCAACGCCAAATAACGCGCCGCGTGCAAGGGCACTGCGCAACGGTAGCCACTTCAGCAGAATGCCGCCGAGCATCGCCCCGAACACCCCGGTAAACATCACGAACACCGCCGTCAATTCCGGAACACCGCCGAGGTCGTGAGCGAGTGGCATGGCAAAGGGCGTGGTGATGGAACGGGGCACCAACGACATCGTCACCGAACTGTCCAGCGCCAGCGCCTTGGCCAGACCGAACGAGGTGCCGATGGACGCCGCACTGCCCGCCAGCATTCCGAGCAGCAACGCCGACCAATGCTGCATTATTATCTGCCGCTGTTGCCAGATCGGCACGGCGAACGCGACGGTCACCGGCCCCAGCACCAACATCAGCCAATGGGTGTTGCTCGAATACTCCGCATACGCGGTGTGCAGCGGCACAGCGAGGGCCAGCAGCAGGGCCGGAACCAGAATCAGCGGCGACAGCAGATACCGCCCCGTTCGCCCGTAAACCCATCGACTGAACAAATAGGCCGACAACGTGAAGGCCAGCCAGAACATCGGCATCAGCTCAAGCCTCATGGGACTTCCTCAACCGCACCACCAGTTCCACGGTAAACGCGGTGACCAGCATCACCATCAGCGTACTGACGCCAATCACCAGCAGAATCCGCCAGCCGTCGTCGCGCATCAGGCTGCCGTAATCGAGCAAGCTCATCAGCGCCGGAATAAAAAACAGCAGCATCTCGGCCATCAATAAGCCTGCCCCCATTTGCAACGCCGCCGGTTTGATCCAGCCAACGGCGAACGCCAGCAGCAGCAACGCCATACCGATGACACCACCCGGAATCGGCCAGGCAAACCATGCGGCGATCTCACAGCCGAGCAGATAGATGCCGAGCAGTACGGCCAGTTCAGCGGTTAATCGGGCCAGACGTTTGAAGGTTGGTGTATTCATGATTTCGGTCCTCACAGGCGCTCATTTTACGGAGCGGGCTGCTATCCCCGAAACGAATTGTTAGACTCAGGGCTATTCCAAATTGGAATCAAGCGCATGGAATTCAAGCAGCTACGCAGCTTCGTCGAAGTGATGCACCAAGGGGGTTTCACTCAAGCCGCCAAGACCCTGCACATCAGCCAATCAGCGGTCAGCAAGCAAGTCGCTCAGCTGGAACAGAGCCTGGGCACACCGCTGCTCGAGCGCCTGGGTTCGCAAATTCGCCTGACTGCCGCCGGCAGTGTGGTGCTGCAACGGGCCGAAGGCATGCTGCGGTTGCGCAACGAACTGCTCAGCGAGCTGGACGATCTGAGCCAACTGGCTCGTGGGGAATTGCGCCTGGGCCTGCCACTGCTGGGCAGTGACGCGCTGTTCGCCGGGTTGTTTGCCGAGTACCGGCGGCGCTACCCGAATATCAGCATTCAGTTACTCGAGGGCGGAAGCCTGAACATTGAGCAGGCGGTATTGAGCGGCGAGCTCGAACTGGGTGGCAGTCTGTTGCCGAAGGATCCGCAGTTCGCCTTTCAGCCGTTCTGCGATGAGCCGCTGGACGCGCTGCTGCCGGCCGATCATCCGCTGGCGACCAAAACGGTGATTGGATTGGAAGAATTGGCCGATACACCTTTTCTGCTGTATCAGCGCAGCTTCGTGCTCAATGACCGTTTGCTGCAAGCCTGCCATCAGCTGGGATTTACGCCCAAGGAAGGTGGGCGCAGTGGCCAGGCGGATTTTCTTGCGGCACTGGTGGCCGCCGGCCAAGGCGTGGTGCTGTTGCCCAGCCTGGTGGCGCGCGGGCTGGTGCGGCCAGGGGTGGTGCGCCTGACCTTGAATGCCCCGAGCTATTTGCGCTGGGACATCGCCTTTATCTGGCGTCAGGGCGCGTACTTGTCGAAAGCCGCACAAGCCTGGCTCGCACTGCTGCGCGAGCGGCCGGTCAGCCCCGCAGCGCGGTAATCAACTCGGCCAGCCAAGGCTCGGCGTCGGTTTCCGGGGTCACACTTTCGCTGGCGTCCAGGCGCAGCATCGGCAGCACTTCGCGCAGGCCCAGTTCGCCGAACAATTCACGCATCTGCTCACCGCCACCGCAGTACGTATCGCCGTAACTTGCATCGCCGAGGCCGATCACGGCACCCGGCAAACCACGCCATTCGGCGGGCAACTGATCGCGAATCGTCGAATACAACGGTTGCAGGTTATCCGGCAACTCACCCATGCCGGTGGTCGAAGTCACCGCCAAAAACGCTTCCGGGCCGAAGGCCTGGACATCGGCAAGCGTTGCCCGCGGGTTGTGCCAGGTTTCGAAACCTGCGGTGTTTAAAATCGTCGCGGCGTGACGGGCAACTTCTTCAGCCGTGCCGTACACCGAGCCGGAAATGATGGCGACTTTCATCAAACTGATCCTGAAGCTGAGAAAAAGACTGAGATATTAACAGCACAGCCTTATTTGATCTTTTAGAATGCTGCCTCAACCCACTCGGAAAGGATTCTCCGATGATCAACGCTCAACTGCTGCAAATGGTAATAAACGCTTCCAACGACGGCATCGTGATTGCTGAGAAGGAGGGCGAGCTGGATAACATCCTGATTTACGTAAATCCAGCGTTCGAGCGTCTGACGGGTTACACCAGCGAAGAAATCCTCTATCAGGATTGCCGTTTCCTGCAGTCCGGTGACCGCGATCAAGAGGCCCTCACTGCGATTCGCAAGTCGTTGGACAGTGGCGGCTCCTGCCGGGAAATCCTGCGGAATTACCGCAAGGACGGCACGCCGTTCTGGAATGAGCTGTCCCTTTCTACAGTGAAAAACCCGGCTGACGGACAAACCTATTTTGTTGGCGTGCAGAAGGACGTTACGGTCCAGGTCAAGGCGCAGCAGCGCGTTGCGCAATTGGAAGCGCAATTGGCTGAGACGCAAGCCGAGCTTGCTGCGTTGAAAGCGACGAACGGCGAAAACAAAACAGCGAATTAATTGTCATTAACTACAATCACCGATGACTTTGTAACTTTTTCTTTCGAGTTAGCCATGCAACGCGACGCACTCCTGACACAGGATGAGCTGGATTTTATCCAGACCATGCAACACAACCCGCAACTCAATGTGCGGGATGCGACGTCGAGTCTGCTCGTCAACGGTGGGTCGCAAATCCGTGATTTGCTTACGCGCCTGGCGGCACATGAGCAAGTCACCATCCAGGCCAACTTCGAAAATCAGCAAATGACCTTTCCGCTGCACCTGGTGGAAGACGAATTTCATGCGCTGCATTTGCGCCTGGGCGTGCCGAGTATTTATGAAGACGGGCCGATGATACGGCCATGGCGCCTGACGCTTGAAGAGCCGGTGGCGCTGGAAAATGCCAAAGGCCAACCCGGCACGATGTGGGTGCACGAAATATCGTTCAAAGGCGTTTTGCTGGAAGTTCGCAACAAGACCAAACCACCCAAGCACTTTGCTTTGTGGTTCAGTCCGTCAGGCTATGAGCGGATTGCGCTGCGCGGCACTTTTGAGCGTGAAACCGAGAACGGTTTTTATGCCTACGAATTGAGCCAGACCGACAAGGACGAGACCGAGCGTCTGCGCCAGTTCATCCTTCAGCAGCATCGTCTGACACATCCCGCACTGCACATCTGAGTCAGGTATCCAGGTTTCCAGCCAGGAACTGTTTCAGACGCTGACGCATCACCATTCCCTCATTTCCCAGACAGCCGATCGACGTTCCGGCCAGGCTGTCCTGTGCCAGGTCCGACGCATCACCGGCCAGCAACAACTGACAATCCAGGCTCAGGGCCAGGCGATTCAAACGTCGAGGCAACTCAACGGCTGGTGCGTGATTGGACACCAGCACCAGTGCACTGGGCTTGATCCGCTCGCAAATCAGGGTCAGCTCGTCGAATGGCTGACCGATAGCCAGCAACTGAATCGCCGAATCGACACTGCTCAGGTACAGCGCCGTGACCAACACTTCGAGTTCATGCGCCTGATCGGCCAAGGCACAGACAATCACACGTCGCGGTTGCATGACCCGCACCAGCAGCATGCGTTGCAATACGCGAGACCTCAGAAAGCCATCCAGAAAAAGCCATTCGCTGGTCTGACCAAACGCATCGTGGCGCTGCAGCATCAGCTTCCAGATCGGCAACAGGATGTCCTGGAACACCACTGTCAGGGGGTAGCTGGAAAAAATCTGTCCGTAGACCTGCTCCAGCTGCACCTCGTCAAACGCCGTCACCGCCACCTGAACCTGCTGCTGCCACTGGGCGTAGTCGGCCTGAACGAGTTCGTCGGGAATGATCTTCGCCAAGGCTTTGAGCGGTTCGATCTTGGCCAGTATCTTGCCGACCTTGCTGACCGCGACGCCGCGGTCGATCCAGCCGCGAATGCTGCGAACCTTTTCGATATCGGCCATCGAGTACAGCCGATGCCCGCTTTCGGTGCGTGTGGGCTGGATCAGGCCATACCGCCGTTCCCACGCCCGCAATGTGACGGGGTTAATACCCGTCAGGCGGGCAACCTCACGAATAGGGAACAGATCTTCTTGCGCAATGGAAGGATCCGTCCGTGAGGCAGGGGCACTTTCAGTCAGGAAAGGCATGAGGCGGTCGACATCCATGTGCAAAATTAGATCCCATTCTAACGCTCCTGCCCTATCACTGTTCAATACATTGATAAGCGACGGATGCCGCTGGTGTAATTATCAGAATCAGGAATAATCCTTGCTTGTCTCAAGGGGCAGCCATCACCCGGCGCTGCACCTGGCGAATCTCCTACCCGGAGTGACGCGTTTGTCATATGGAGATACATAATGTCTACCTCACCCGTCACGCTGATGGTCTCGCGCCGCGTTGCCGATGGGCGTTATCAGGACCTGATGGCCTGGTTGCGCGAAGGCGAACAACTGGCCACCGATTTTCCCGGTTATCTCGGTTCAGGCGTGCTCGCTCCGCCGCCCGCAGATAATGAATTCCAGATTATTTTCCGCTTTGCCGATGAGCAAACCATGCACGCCTGGGAGCATTCCGCTTCGCGTACCGCTTGGCTGGCGCGCGGCAGCGATCTGTTTGCGCATAAGACGGAACATCGCGTCAGCGGGATCGAAGGCTGGTTCGGCGCTGTCGGCCAGCGTCCACCACGCTGGAAACAGGCCGTGGCGATCTGGCTGGCGTTCTTTCCGGTTTCCTTGCTGTTCAACTTTGTATTGGGGCCGTTGCTCGGCGAAATGAGCCTGCTGCCTCGCGTACTCATCAGCACCCTGTGCCTGACGCCGCTGATGGTCTACTTCTTTATTCCACTGTCGACCCGCCTGCTGGCCGATTGGCTGAACAGCACACCAGCACGTCCGTTGCCCGCCGAGCCCGCCCCCCAAAATCACTGATCCTTGTAGGAGCGAGGCTTGCCCGCGAAGAAGACAACTCGGTTCAACAGACAGATCGAGTTATCGTTCTTCGCGGGCAAGCCTCGCTCCTACAACAGCCACCTCACGGCTCAGCGCTGGTATAGTTTTGCTCTTACCGCGACGCGAGCCTTTCATGACCTCTTCCGCAGCTCCGATCCTCATCACCGGTGCCGGCCAGCGTGTCGGCCTGCACTGTGCGCAGCGCTTGCTCGAAGACGGCCATCCGGTGATCTTCAGCTACCGCAGCGAACGCCCCGGCGTACAGACATTGCGCGACCTAGGTGCCACCGCGGTGTTTGCGGACTTCTCCACTGAAGCGGGAATCGTCGCGTTCATCACCGAACTGAAAACCCACACCGACAGCCTGCGCGCCATTGTCCATAACGCGTCTGAATGGCTGGCCGAAACACCCGACACCGACGCCGAGGCTTTCACCCGCATGTTCAGCGTGCACATGCTGGCCCCCTACCTGATCAATCTGCACTGTGCCGATTTGCTCGAACGCTCAAGCCCCGCCGACATCGTCCACATCAGCGATGACGTGACCCGCAGGGGCAGCAGCAAACATATCGGTTACTGCGCCAGCAAAGCCGGGCTCGACAGCCTCACCCTGTCCTTCGCCGCGAAATACGCGCCGACAATCAAGGTGAACGGTATCGCGCCAGCCCTGCTAATGTTCAATCCCGACGACGACGCCGCGTACCGCGCCAAGGCCCTGGCCAAATCCGCGCTGGGCATCGAACCCGGCAGCGAAGTGATCTACCAGAGCCTGCGTTATTTGCTCGACAACCCTTATGTCACCGGCACGACCCTGACCGTCAACGGCGGACGGCACATCAAATAAGCGGCCCCCGCGAGGATATTCCATGACGTTATCCCTGCCCCAGAATTCCCTGTCCCAGAGCTATCGCGAAATCCTCATCGGCCTCGGTGAAAACCCCGACCGCGAAGGACTGCAAGACACCCCGGTTCGCGCGGCCAAGGCCATGCAGTACCTCTGCCATGGTTACGAGCAGAGTGTCGAAGAGATCGTCAACGGCGCACTGTTTGCGTCTGACACCGACGAGATGATCATCGTCGCCGACATCGAGTTGTATTCGTTGTGCGAACATCACTTGCTGCCCTTCATCGGCAAGGCCCATGTGGCTTATATTCCGACGGGCAAGGTGCTGGGCCTGTCGAAAATCGCGCGGCTGGTGGACATGTTCGCCCGCCGCCTGCAGATCCAGGAAAACCTCACCCGGCAAATCGCCGAGGCGGTACAACAAGTGACCGACGCGGCCGGTGTCGCGGTGGTCATCGAAGCCAGGCACATGTGCATGATGATGCGCGGCGTAGAGAAACAGAATTCGACCATGAACACCTCTGTGATGCTCGGCGCCTTCCGCGAGTCGAGCAACACCCGTCAGGAGTTCCTGCAATTGATTGGACGGAGCAAGTAGCAATGCCACAACTTCAACCAGGAATGGCACGCATCCGGGTCAAGGACCTGTGCCTGCGGACCTTCATCGGGATCAACGAGGATGAAATCCTCAACAAGCAGGATGTGCTGATCAACCTGACCATCCTGTATGCCGCTCAGGAAGCGGTGCGTGACAACGACATCGATCACGCGCTGAATTACCGGACCATCACCAAGTCGATCATCGCCCACGTGGAGGGCAATCGTTTCGCCCTGCTCGAACGCCTGACCCAGGAAATCCTCGATCTGGTCATGGCCAACGCATCGGTGCTGTATGCCGAGGTTGAAGTCGACAAGCCGCACGCTCTGCGATTCGCCGAGTCGGTGTCGATTACCCTGGCCGCGAGCCGCTGACCGCGTCTGGCGCATTGTCCGTCAGACTTTTATCATCCGCGCCACGATTGGATTGCACAGAGCCCGCCATGAACGATCAACAACGCCTGGAACTTGAAGCCGCCGCCTTTCGCCGGCTGGTCGCCCACCTGGACAGCCGAAAGGATGTGCAGAATATCGACCTGATGAATCTCTCCGGTTTCTGCCGCAACTGCCTGTCCAAGTGGTACAAGGCCGCCGCCGACGAACGCCAGATCGAAGTCAGCCTCGATGACGCCCGCGAAGTGGTTTACGGCATGCCGTACGCCGAGTGGAAAGCCCAATACCAGCAAGAAGCCAGCGCCGAACAACAAGCGGCGTTTGCCAAAGGAAAACCCAATGAGTGATTTGAACACCCTGCGCACCAGCCTCAAGAGCGGCGAACACGTTTTCGCCGACACCCTGGCGTTCATCGCTGCGGGTTACGATTACCAGCCCCAGGCATTCAACAACGGTGGCGTGGAAAACGCCGCCGGGCAGAACGAAGGTTCGTGCAAGACCCTGGGTCTGGCGCTGCTGGAAGGACTGAGCGATGAAGAAGCGTTGTTGGCCTTTGGTGAGCATTACCGCTCGGTGGTGGCCACGCCTGGAGGCAGTGACCACGGCAATATTCGTGCGCTGATTGCACAGGGTCTGGCAGGTGTGAAATTCACCCAACAGCCACTGACTCGCCGCTGATCAAAATCAAGAGATCGCCTCCTCGTTTCACTCGACAGCGCCTACAGAGACCGTATTTTCCCTGTAGGAGCTGTCGAGTGAAACGAGGCTGCGATATTTTGATCTTCCACTGCACATCCCGACTTTTAAGATTGACCCGGCCACTTTATTTCGTTTGCCCGAAACCACCGCTCACGGCTTAGATAAAAAGAAGCATCCCTTCTTCAGAGTCGGTCATCCATGAGCAGCGAATCCATCAGCCGGTCGATCAACATCGTGCACCCCGTCACACTCAGCCATGGCAAAAATGCCGAGGTCTGGGACACCGCTGGCAAACGCTATATCGACTTTGTCGGCGGCATCGGCGTGCTGAACCTCGGCCATTGCCATCCGCAGATCGTCGAAGCCATTCGCGAACAAGCCACCCGTCTGACTCACTACGCGTTCAACGCCGCCCCACATGTGCCCTACCTCGAACTGATGGATCGTCTGACCGCCTTCATGCCGGTGGACTACCCGGTCAGCGGCATGCTCACCAACAGCGGCGCGGAAGCAGCGGAAAACGCCCTGAAGATCGTGCGTGGCGCCACCGGTCGCACCGCGGTCATCGCTTTCGACGGCGCGTTCCACGGCCGTACTTTGGCCACACTCAACCTCAATGGCAAAGTCGCGCCTTACAAACAGAAAGTCGGCGTGCTGCCGGGGCCGGTGTTTCATTTGCCGTACCCGAGCAAGGACAACGGCGTGACTTGCGCCGAAGCCTTGAAGACCATGGATCGTCTGTTCAGTGTCGAGATCGACGTTGAAGATGTGGCCTGCTTTATCGTCGAACCGGTGCAAGGCGAAGCGGGATTCCTGGCGATGGACGTGGAGTTCGCTCAAGCGCTGCGACGGTTCTGTGATGAAAAAAACATTCTGTTGATTGCCGATGAAATCCAGTCCGGCTTCGGTCGCACCGGCCAGCGTTTTGCGTTTTCGCGGCTGGGCATTGAACCGGACCTGATCCTGCTGGGCAAAAGCATTGCCGGTGGCGTGCCGCTGGGCGCGGTGGTCGGGCGCAAGTCGTTGCTCGACACGTTGCCCAAGGGTGGGCTGGGTGGCACTTACTCGGGTAACCCCATCGCCTGCGCCGCCGCGTTGGCGACCCTGGACGAAATGACTGACGCGAACCTGCAAGCCTGGGGCGCGCAACAGGAAGAAGCGATTGTCAGCCGCTACAAATCCTGGCGCGACAGCAAACTGTCGCCGTACCTGGGCCGCTTGACCGGCGTCGGTGCGATGCGCGGTATCGAACTGATCAACGACGACGGCTCGCCGGCATCCGCACAGTTGACGCAGCTGCTGAGCCTGGCGCGAGACGCGGGCTTGTTGCTGATGCCCAGCGGCAAATCGCGCCACATCATTCGGCTGCTGGCACCGTTGACCACCGAGTCTGCCGTGTTGGAGGAAGGCCTGGACATTCTTGAGGCGTGCCTGAAGAAACTGATCTGAATATAAAGTCCCTGCAGTCCCTGTGGGAGCTAGCCTGCTAGCGATGGTGTGTCAGCTACATCGATGTGACTGACACACCATCGCTAGCAGGCTAGCTCCCACAAGGGTTTGTGTTGACCGCACTTTCTGTGGGCACAAAAAAACCGGCCGAAGCCGGTTTTTTCATTTCAACGATTTCAGAATTTGGCGTTCTGCAGGTCGTCGAGGTAACGCTCGGCATCCAGTGCCGCCATGCAACCGGCGCCGGCCGAGGTGATGGCCTGACGGTAAACGTGGTCAGCCACGTCACCGGCCGCAAAGATGCCTTCAACGCTGGTGGCCGTTGCGTTGCCGTCACGGCCGCCCTGCACAACCAGGTAGCCGTCTTTCAATGTCAGCTGGCCTTCGAATAACGACGTGTTCGGAGTGTGGCCGATGGCGACGAACACGCCGTCGACTGTCAGCTCGTCGAAACTGCCGTCGTTGTTCTTCAGGCGGGCACCGGTCACGCCCATCTTGTCACCCAGGACTTCGTCCAGGTTCGAGTTCAGCTTCAGGATGATCTTGCCTTCGGCAACCCGGGCATTCAGCTTGTCGATCAGGATCTTCTCGGCGCGGAAGGTTTCGCGACGGTGGATAAGGGTCACAGTGCTGGCGATGTTGGCCAGGTACAGGGCTTCTTCGACAGCGGTGTTGCCGCCACCCACCACGGCCACTGGCTTGTTGCGATAGAAGAAACCGTCGCAGGTTGCGCAGGCCGAAACGCCTTTGCCCATGAACGCTTCTTCCGAAGGCAGACCGAGGTAACGCGCGCTGGCGCCGGTGGCGATGATCAGGGCGTCGCAGGTGTAAGTCGCGCTGTCGCCGATCAGGGTGTACGGCTTGGCAGCGAAGTCCACGGCATTGATGTGATCGAAAACGATCTCGGTTTCAAAGCGCTCGGCGTGCTCTTTCATGCGTTCCATCAGCGCCGGGCCGGTCAGGCCGTGGACGTCGCCCGGCCAGTTGTCGACTTCGGTTGTGGTGGTCAGTTGACCACCGGCCTGCATGCCGGTGATCAGCAGCGGCTTGAGGTTGGCACGGGCGGCATAGACCGCGGCGCTGTAACCGGCAGGGCCGGAACCGAGAATAATCACTCGCGAATGACGGACTTCAGACATGACCTGCTCCTGTTGACCGGCCCGGAACACCTGGCGCGGAACGCCGGGTTGCCGGCGGGAATAAAAAAGGACCGTTGAAAGCACTTGGGGAAGGCTTGAACTCGACAGTCCTGTAAAAAGATTGGGTGCAGCGTATCGAGGGGGCGAAGATTAAGGAAATACGGTTTAACAATCCAGCTCATAGGTGGTCTCTATCCCGTCACGCTGAATATAGAGACGCCTTTGTTACAGTTGATGTCGATGCTTCGACCGCGCTTTCGCCTGTCAGGCAAAGCCGGTAAGGTCGGCGCGTTTTCCCTCTGCTCGGAGCACGTTATGCCCGCCCCCGTTCTGTCCGGCCCGCAATACCTGCGCGAAGGCCTCAAGCTGGTCTTGAGCCCCAGCCTGCGTTTGTTCGTGTTGTTGCCCTTGGTGATCAACCTCGTGCTGTTCGTCGGATTGATCTACCTGGCCAGCCATCAATTCAGCCTGTGGGTCGATACGCTGATGCCATCGCTGCCCGACTGGCTGAGTTTTCTCAGTTACGTCCTCTGGCCGATCTTTGTCGTGCTGGTGGTGCTCATGGTGTTTTTCACCTTCACCATGCTCGCCAACGTCATCGCCGCGCCGTTCAACGGCTTCCTGGCGGAGAAGGTCGAAGTGGTTGTGCGCGGCACCGATGACTTCCCGGCGTTCAGCTGGGGCGAGCTGATCGCCATGATCCCCCGCACCTTGTCTCGGGAAATGCGCAAGCTCGGCTACTTCCTGCCGCGGGCGATCGGGTTGTTCATTCTCTCGTTCATCCCCGTGGTGAACATCATTGCTGCGCCGCTGTGGCTGCTGTTCGGCGTGTGGATGATGGCAATCCAGTACATCGACTACCCGGCGGACAACCACAAACTCGGCTGGAACGAAATGCTCGCCTGGCTGCGCGAGAAGCGCTGGCAGAGCATGAGTTTCGGCGGGATCGTTTACCTGGTGCTGCTGATTCCGGTGGTCAACATTCTGATGATGCCAGCCGCCGTAGCCGGGGCGACGTTGTTCTGGGTGCGTGAGCGTGGGGCCGAGGCCTTCGCGTTGGAGAAGCGCTGAAAGGCGTCCTCCACCGCTGCGGTGACCTTAACGGTAAATAATCCACATGCCGAAAAGTGTCATCGCCCAAAGCACCACCCCCGGAACCATGAGCAAGAAGTTCAAAGCGGTGAAGCGTGAATTGCTCAGCCCCTCTGGATCATTGGCCGCGAAGTTGATCATCGGTTGGCTTTTGCACACCACAAAGGCCCTCAGCGGGATCATCAACAGCAGCCAACCGCCCAAAAATGCAAAGCCTTCGACACGCCTTGCCACCGCATCGAGCAGGTTGGCACCGACCGTCAGTACGACGAAGACGGTCGCCCACTGCTCGAAGTCCCAGTTAAAAGTACGACCGCTGCCAAGGATTTTTTCGTTAGCTCGGCGGTACAACTGGTGAATGAAAAAAATGCACAACAAGCCGCGTGCCCACGGCCAGATATCAGCCTGTGTGGCTTGTTTGTACAGACTCCAGTTTTTGTACGACCAGTAGTAGAAATACAGGCCAAAGGTAAGCGTGGCCAACGTCATGAGTTTTCGTGGCGATACGACATAAAACGCGTAAGGCTGCTCAGCGACAAGCTCCAATTGTGCCAACGGCGGGGCATAAATATTTTCGGACACGGTGGCCTCCCTGATTAATGTGTACAGCCAAGGCTAACGACCTGCCGGCCAGAAAGTTGAGCCCATCGAGCCAAAGTCAGCGTCACAAATCCATCATCCCGCCGTCACAATGACGACATAGCCTCAGCCGACACTGTGGTCATGACGACAGCTCTGCATATCACCCTGATCACCGAAACCTTCCCTCCCGAAATCAACGGCGTGGCCAATACCCTCGGCCGCTTGTGCGATGGTTTGCGCGCGCGCGGGCATCAGGTCGAACTCGTGCGGCCACGTCAGGGCTGCGATCAGCAGTTGGGCAGCAACGATGAGTTGTTGCTGTGTCGTGGTTGGCCGCTGCCGGGGTATCCCGGTTTGCAATGGGGTCAGTCGTCGATGCACAAGCTGCTGCGGCGCTGGAAGCGCAATCGCCCGGATGTGCTCTACATCGCCACGGAAGGCCCGCTGGGGTTGTCGGCATTACGCGCGGCGCGGCGTTTGGGGATTTCGGTGGTCAGCGGCTTCCACACTAATTTCCAACAGTATTCCAGTCAGTACGGGCTCGGATTGCTGTCGCGCTTGCTGACTCATTACCTGCGCTGGTTTCACAATCGCTCTACGTTGACGCTGGTGCCCAGCATCAGCCAGCGACTGGAACTGGAGCGGCGTCATTTCGAACGTCTGGCGCTGTTGTCCCGAGGGGTCGACAGCCAATTGTTTCATCCGGTCAAACGCCTGCAATCCCTACGCGAACAGTGGGGCTTGGGCGAGAAGGACATCGCGGTCATCCATGTAGGACGTCTGGCGCAGGAGAAAAACCTTGGCTTGCTCAAGCGTTGCTTCGACGCGCTGAAAACCACTTATCCCCAGCGCAACTTGAAGCTGATTGTGGTCGGCGACGGTCCGCAGCGAGGCGCCTTGGAGCAGGCACTTCCCGAAGCGATTTTCTGTGGCTCACAACGCGGCGAGGTTTTGGCCAGCCACTATGCGTCGGCGGATGTGTTTCTGTTTCCGAGCTTGACCGAAACGTTTGGCAACGTCGTGCTTGAGGCTTTGGCTTCTGGTTTGGGCGTGGTGGCGTACGATCAGGCAGCAGCGGCTCAGCACATTCGCCATGGCTACAACGGCGTGTTGGCGATGCCGGGGGATGAAGAGGCGTTCTGTGATGCTGCGACGTGGTTGCTGGAAGAACGCGAAACCTTGCGCTGCGTGCGGCTCAATGCGCGCCAGCATGCGAGTCGGCAGGGCTGGGCGGCGATTATCGAGCAGTTTGAGGGGCAGTTGCGGGGGGCTTGTGTGGGGGAGCAGGTGGTGCCGAATGCACCAACCTTGCCCCGAGCCTAAGGTGACATTAAGTCAGTCATCGCCAGCAGGCTGGCTCCCACAGGTTCCGTGTACACCGCAGAACCCCTGTGGGAGCCAGCCTGCTTGGCGATGAGGCCTTGCCAGTCGCCGCTTAAACCAAGGTCATCAACGCCTCTCGGCTGAACGGAAGGATGTCTTCCTCACGACCATCGCGCACTTTCTGCGCCCAGTCCGGATCGACCAGCAGCGCACGCCCTACCGCCACCAGATCAAACTCATCGTTGTTCAACCGCTCCAGCAGTTTTTCCAGACTGGCCGGCTGTGCGATCTTGTCGGTGTTGACCATGAACTGCAGGAACTCGCCGTCCAGGCCAACGCTGCCCACAGTGATGGTCGGCTTGCCAGTGAGCTTGCGGGCCCATCCGGCCAGGTTGAGCTCAGAGCCGTCGAACTCCGGCTCCCAGAAACGCCGCGTCGAACAGTGGAAAATGTCCACGCCTGCGTCGGACAGCGGCTTGAGGAATTCACCCAGCGCCTCGGGGGTTTGTACCAGGCGCGCGGTGTAATCCTGCTGCTTCCACTGCGAGAAACGGAAGATGATCGGGAAGCCCTCGCCGACCGCTGCACGCACGGCCTGAATCAACTCGATGGCGAAACGCGAACGTTTGGCCAGGTCGCCACCGTACTCGTCGGTGCGCTGGTTGCTACCTTCCCAGAAAAACTGGTCCACGAGATAGCCGTGGGCACCGTGGATTTCCACGCCGTCCATGCCGATGCTTTGGGCATCTTTGGCGGCTTGCGCGAATGCGGCGATGACGTCCTGGATGTCTTGTTTAGTCATGCCGTGAACCACGACCTGACCATCCTTCAGTTTCTCCGACGGACCGTAACCCGGCACGCTGGCATCCGGCTCGGTGCCGATGCGGCGCACGCTGCCCACATGCCACAGCTGAGGGACGATCTTGCCGCCCTCGGCGTGGACCGCGTCGACCACTTTCTTCCAGCCAGCCAGCGCTGCATCACCGTAGAAATGCGGCACGTTCGGGTAGCCATTGGAGGCCTTGTGCCCGACGGTGGTGCCTTCGGTGATGATCAGGCCGACGCCCGCAGCGGCACGGCGACGGTAGTACTCGATCACTTTGGAATTCGGAACGCCACCCGGCGAAAACGAGCGGGTCATCGGCGCCATGACGACGCGTGTCGGCAGTTCGAGGGTGCCGAGGTGGAACGGTTTGAACAGGGCTTTGACTGGCATGGGACGCTCCACGAAAACGATATCGACGGGACACAAATTTTATGACGGCGATAATATGCGCAGTCGAAGACGATGCACAGCACTATTGATCTGGGTGATTAAGGGTCAAAAGGCAAGCATAAAAAATCGCAGCTCGGTGGCTGCGATTTTTTGGGGTTCAGCTCAACGCTTTTTCAATTGCATGGATGACCGTCGGATCATCCGGCGCCGTACGCGGCGAAAACCGCGCCAGCACACGCCCGTCTTTGCCCAGCAGGAATTTCTCGAAATTCCAGGTAATGTCCCCCGGAAACTCCGCGCCCTCGCCCGCCAGCAGACGGTACAGCTGATGACGATCGTGACCGTTGACTTCCAGCTTGCTGGACAACGGAAAGGTCACGCCATAGTTCAGGCTGCAGAAATCCTGGATCTCTTGCTCGGTGCCCGGTTCCTGCCCGGCAAACTGGTTGCACGGCAAGCCCAGCACGCTGAAGCCTTTTTCCTTGTATTGCTGGTAGAGGTTTTCCAGCGCCGCGTACTGTGGGGTCAAGCCACATTTGGAGGCGACGTTGACCACAAGCACGACGTGCCCCTTGAGGGGTGCCAGCGGTAGCTCCTGACCATCCAGGGCTGTCAATTTAAGGTCGTGAAAAGCACTCATGACGAACTCCAGATTCCCGTGTTCTACTCGAAACAGCCACTTGGCGATGTCGCCAGGGACAGCCGCGGACTAAAAAGGCGCCCCGCGGGCGCCTCTCCAGTTCTCTGAGCTTAGCGCAGAAAATCAGTGGTGATGGCCACCTTCGCCATGGACGTGACCATGAGCGACTTCTTCCTGGCTGGCGTCACGGATGTCGATGATCTTGACCTGGAAATTCAGGCGCTGACCGGCCAACGGGTGGTTGCCGTCGACGGTGACATCGTCGCCGTCCAGATCGCGGATGGTGACGATCTGCATCTGGCCGTCCGGTGCGGAAGCGTGGAACTGCATGCCCACTTCCAGTTCGTCGACGCCTTCGAACATGCTGCGGCTCAGGGTGCTGACCAGTTCGGCAGCGTATTCGCCGTAAGCATCTTCAGGTTCAACGGCTACGGTCAGCTCGTCGCCGACGGTTTTGCCTTCCAGTGCCTTTTCCAGACCCGGGATGATGTTACCTGCGCCTTGCAGGTAGACCAGCGGCGCGCCGCCGGCGGAACTGTCGATGACCTCACCAGCGTCGTTGGTCAGGGTATAGTCGATGGAGACAGCCTTATTGGCGGCGATCAGCATGGGGCGAGACCTTTTGCATAAGAATGAAGAAAGGCCAAGTTTAGCGAAGCAATCGTCTGAAAGCGAACACAACCCGGACAGACGGATCGCGACGAAAGGCTCGACGGTCACCGGTTTCCATCAGGATGAGGACGGGCATTGGGTGGCCGAGCTTTCCTGCGGCCACACCCAGCACCTGCGTCACCAGCCACCGTGGCAATCGCGCGCCTGGGTCCTGGACCCTGCGCAACGTATTGAAAAAATAGGCCAGCCCTTTGATTGCGGTTGGTGCGCACAAGGCTCGGTTAGCGATAACCTTGGCGACTGAATTTCGGTAGACGGCCAGTCATAGGTCTTCACCATTGCCATGCTCCCTTAGAGAATCCGCATGCAAACTTTTTTTATCGCGCCCACCGATTTTGGTGTGGGTCTGACCTCCATCAGCCTCGGGCTGGTGCGCACCCTTGAGCGAGCCGGCCTCAAAGTCGGCTTCTTCAAGCCGATAGCCCAGCCGCATCCGGGTGATACAGGCCCGGAACGCTCCACGGAACTGGTGGCGCGCACTCACGGCTTGAAACCGCCTCAGCCACTGGGCCTGGCGCACGTCGAGCGCATGCTCGGCGATGGTCAGCTGGATGAGCTGCTCGAAGAAATCATCACCCTTTATCAGCAAGCCGCCGTCGGCAAGGACGTGCTGATTGTCGAAGGCATGGTCCCGACCCGCAGCGCCAGTTACGCCGCCCGGGTCAATCTGCATCTGGCCAAGAGCCTCGATGCCGAAGTGATCCTGGTCTCGGCGCCGGAAAACGAAGTGCTGACCGAACTGTCGGGCCGGGTGGAATTACAGGCGCAATTGTTTGGCGGCCCGAAAGACCCAAAAGTCCTCGGCGTGATCCTCAACAAGGTCAAGACCGAAGAAAGCATGGAAGCCTTCGCCTCACGCCTGAAAGAGCACTCGCCGTTGCTGCGCAGCGGTGATTTCCGCTTGCTCGGCTGCATCCCGTTCCAGCCTGAATTGAACGCACCGCGCACCCGCGACGTCGCTGATCTGATGGGCGCGCAAATCCTCAATGCCGGCGATTACGAAACCCGGCGCATGACCAAAATCATCATCTGCGCCCGCACCATGCGCAACACCGTGGAGCTGCTCAAGCCCGGCGTGCTGGTGGTGACACCCGGCGATCGTGACGACATCATCCTCGCCGTCAGCCTCGCTGCCATGAACGGCGTGCCGCTGGCCGGCCTGTTGCTGACCAGCGACACCTTGCCCGACCCGCGCATCATGGACCTGTGCCGTGGCGCGTTGCAGGCGGGCCTGCCGGTGTTGTCGGTGAGCACCGGTTCCTACGACACCGCCAACCAGCTGAACGGCTTGAACAAGGAAATCCCGATCGATGACCGCGAGCGTGCGGAGATCATCACCGACTTCGTCGCCAGTCATCTGGATGCCGACTGGCTGCACCAGCGCTGCGGCACCCCGCGTGAGATGCGCCTGTCGCCAGCGGTGTTCCGCTATCAATTGATCCAGCGCGCCCAGGCCGCCAACAAGCGCATCGTTCTGCCCGAAGGCAGCGAGCCGCTGACCGTGCAAGCGGCAGCGATCTGTCAGGCGCGCGGCATCGCCCGTTGCGTGTTGCTGGCGAAACCGGAAGACGTCGAAGCCGTGGCCCGCGCGCAAGGTATCGAGTTGCCGCCGGGGCTGGAGATTCTCGATCCGGACCTGATTCGCGAGCGCTACGTCGAACCGATGGTTGCGCTGCGTAAAAGCAAAAGCCTCAACGCACCGATGGCCGAGCAGCAACTGGAAGACACCGTGGTGATCGGCACCATGATGCTGGCGCTGGATGAGGTCGACGGCCTCGTGTCCGGGGTCATCCACTCCACCGCCAACACCATCCGCCCGGCCTTGCAGCTGATTAAAACCGCACCGGGCTGCACGCTGGTGTCGTCGGTGTTTTTCATGCTGTTTCCGGAAGAAGTGCTGGTCTACGGCGACTGCGTGATGAACCCGCACCCGAGCGCCAGCGAACTGGCCGAGATCGCCCTGCAAAGCGCTGACTCGGCTGCCGCGTTTGGCATCATCCCGCGCGTGGCGATGATCAGTTACTCCAGCGGAGAATCGGCCAGCGGCGAAGAAGTCGAGAAGGTTCGTGAAGCCACGTTGCTCGCCCACGAACAACAGAACTCGCTGCTGATCGACGGCCCGTTGCAGTACGATGCCGCCGCCAACGAAACCGTGGCCAGGCAACTGGCACCGAACAGCCTGGTCGCCGGTCGTGCCACGGTGTTCGTGTTCCCCGACCTGAACACCGGCAACACCACCCACAAAGCCGTGCAGCGCAGTGCCGATTGCGTCAGCCTCGGGCCGATGTTGCAAGGCCTGCGCAAACCGGTGAACGACCTGCCGCGCGGCGCGCAAGTCGATGACATCGTTTACACCATCGCATTGACCGCGATTCAAGCTGCCAACCGACCTATGGATCTTTAAATGCTGGCTTTTCTACCTGCACCCGTGCGCGGCGTAATCGCCTCGCTGCTATTGGCGCTGAATACCATTCTGCTGTGCTCGTTCCTGTTCTGCGTGGCGATTTTCAAAGTGTTGCCCTTCGCCCTCGCCCAGCGTTTCACGCTTTGGTTGATGAGCCATACCCATGAAGCCTGGATCAGCAACAACAAGGCCTGGATGAACCTGGTCTGCCGCACCCGCTGGCACCTCAGCGGCTTGCAAGGGCTGGATTATCAACACTCGTACCTGATCACCAGCAACCACCAGAGCTGGGTCGACATCATGGTGTTGCAGTACGTGCTCAACCGACGCATCCAGCCGCTGAAGTTCTTCCTCAAACAGGAACTGATCTGGGTGCCGGTGATTGGCCTGGCCTGGTGGGCGCTCGGCTTTCCGTTCATGAAGCGCTACTCCAAGGCCTACCTGGAAAAGCACCCCGAGAAGAAAGGCAAGGACCTGGAAACCACCCGCAAGACGTGCGACAAGTTCCGCAATAACTCGGTGGGGATTTTCAATTTTGTCGAAGGCACGCGCTTCACTGAAGGCAAGCATGCGCAGCAGAAATCACCGTTCAAGTACCTGCTCAAGCCCAAGGCCGGCGGCATTGCGTTTGTGCTGGATGCGATGGGTGAGCAGCTTGAGTCCATTGTGAACGTGACCATTCACTACCCGGCCGGGCGTCCTGGGTATTGGGATCTGCTGTGCGGGAACGTTGCGGACGTGGTGGTGCATTTTCAGGAACTGAAGATTCCGCCGCAGTTTATTGGCAAGAACTACGACCAGGACGGGGAGTATCGATTGCAGTTTCAGGGCTGGATCAATCAGCTGTGGGAAGACAAGGATGCGTTGCTTGCGCAGATGCATCGGGAATACCCCGATAAACACTGACCTACTGTGGGAGCCAGCCTGCTGGCGATAGCGGGTTCACATTCAGCAGATTTATTGCCTGAACCACCGCAATCGCTAGCAGGCTAGCTCCCACAGTTGACCGAGTTGATCCACAAAAAAAACCCGCCGATGATCACTCATCGGCGGGTTTTTTATTGGAGCGGCTATCGCTTAGATCGCGCCACGCGTACGCAGCAGATCCAGCACTTGCTTGACGCTTTCTTCCAGCGACAGCGACTGGGTGTCGACCACGAGGTCGGCGTCCAGCGGCACGTCGTACGGGAAGGAGTCGCCCGGGATGTTATCCCCGGCCGCCGCGTACAGGCCTTGTGGATCACGCTCGGCACAGACCGTCGGCGAGGCCTGGACGTAGACCGTCAGCAGACGCTCCTTGCCGATCAGTTCCCTGGCCTGCTCACGCCCTTCAGCACTCGGCGCAACAAACGCCGCCAGGGTTACCAGACCGGCTTCGTTGAACTGACGCGCAACGTGCGCCGCACGACGCCAGTTCTCGGTACGCCCGGCGCGATCCTGTGGCAGACCTTTATTCAGGTCGTGACGCAGGTTCTGGCCATCGAGTACAAACACCGCACGGCCCATGTCGAACAGCTTGCGTTCAACCGCATAGGCCAGGGTGCTTTTGCCCGCGCCCGACAAGCCGCTGAACAACACGGTGGCCGGCTGCTGGCCGAAACGCTGAGCGCGTTCTTCGGTGGCAACGTGCGCGAGTTTGCCGTGGTGCGTGCTGCTGCCATGCGCCAACGGCTGAGCGATGATCATGCCGGCGGCAACGGTGCCGTTGGTCAAACGATCGATGACGATGAACGAACCGGTGGTGCGGTTACTGGCGTAACCGTCCAGCGCGATCGCGGCGTCGAGGCTGACCTTGACCCGACCGATCTCGTTCAGCTGCAACGCGCTGGCAGGACCTTCTTCCAGGGTGTTCACGTCAACGCGGTTGACGATGCTGGTGATCGAACCCGGCACGTAACTCGTGGCGCGTTTGATATCGTATTTCTTGCCCGGCAGCATCGGCTCTTCGGCCATCCACACCAGCATGGCGTCGAAGGCGTCAGTCACTTGCGGCAGGTTGTCGGCGTGCACCAGCAAGTCGCCGCGAGAGATGTCGATCTCGTCTTCCATGGTCAGCGTCACTGCTTGACCTGGACCGGCGTGCTCCAGCTCACCTTCGAAGGTGACGATGGATTTCACACGGCTGCTCTTGCCCGACGGCAACACAACGACTTCATCGCCCTTGTGCACGACGCCGCTGGCCAGGGTGCCGGCGAAACCACGGAAGTTCAGGTTCGGACGGTTGACGTACTGCACCGGGAAACGCAGGTCGGTGTAGTTGCGGTCGTTGGCGATCTCGACGGTCTCGAGGATTTCCATCAGCGACTGGCCGGTGTACCACGGCGAGCGCTCGGACTTGTTCACCACGTTGTCGCCCTTCAGCGCCGACATCGGCACGAAGGCCATGGTGGTCGGCTTGAAGGCGATGCCTTCGGCGAACTTCAGGTAATCGGCCTTGATCGACTCGAAGACGGTTTCGTCGAAGCCGTTGAGGTCCATCTTGTTGATGGCGACAACGATGTGCTTGATGCCCAGCAACGAGGCAATGAAGCTGTGGCGACGGGTCTGGGTCTGCACGCCGTAGCGGGCGTCGACCAGGATGATCGCCAGGTCACAGGTGGACGCACCGGTGGCCATGTTGCGGGTGTACTGCTCATGGCCAGGGGTGTCGGCGATGATGAATTTGCGTTTGGCAGTAGAGAAATAGCGGTACGCGACATCGATGGTGATGCCTTGTTCACGCTCGGCCTGCAGGCCGTCGACCAGCAAAGCCAGGTCGATGTCTTCGCCGGTGGTGCCGACTTTTTTCGAGTCGCGGGTAATGGCTTCCAGGTGATCTTCGTAGATCATCTTGGAGTCGTGCAGCAGGCGCCCGATCAGGGTGCTCTTGCCGTCGTCGACGTTGCCACAGGTCAGAAAGCGCAGCATTTCCTTGCGTTCGTGCTGGCCCAGGTAGGCGAGGATGTCCTCGCTGATCAAATCAGATGCGTGCGACATGACAACCCCTTAGAAATAACCCTGACGTTTCTTTTCTTCCATCGAGCCTGCGCCATCGTGGTCGATGACCCGGCCCTGGCGTTCGGAAGTTCGCGTCAGGAGCATTTCCTGAATGATGTCGGTCAGGCTGGTGGCCTCGGACTCGACCGCACCGGTCAGCGGGTAGTCGCCGAGCGTACGGAAGCGGACCTTCTTCTTGACGATGCGCGCCTTGTCTTCATCGCTCAGGTGATTGAGCAGGCGTTCGTCGTCGATCATGATCCAGGTGCCATTCATCTCGATGACGTCGCGCTCGGCGGCGAAATACAGCGGCACGATCGGGATGCCTTCGAGGTAGATGTACTGCCAGATGTCCAGTTCGGTCCAGTTCGACAATGGGAACACACGAATGGATTCGCCCTTGTTGACGTTGCCGTTGTAGACGTTCCACAGCTCTGGACGCTGGTTTTTCGGGTCCCAGCGGTGCTTGGTGTCGCGGAAGGAATACACGCGCTCTTTGGCACGGGATTTCTCTTCGTCGCGGCGAGCGCCACCGAAAGCGGCGTCGAAACCGTATTTGTCGAGGGCCTGTTTCAAGCCTTCGGTTTTCATGATGTCGGTGTGCTTGGCACTGCCGTGGGTCAGCGGGTTGATGCCCTGCGCGACGCCATCGGGGTTCACGTGCACGATCAGGTCCAGGCCGAGCTCTTCGACCATGCGGTCGCGGAACGCGTACATTTCCTTGAACTTCCACCGGGTGTCGACGTGCATCACCGGGAACGGCAGTTTGCCGGGGAAGAATGCCTTGCGCGCAAGGTGCAGCATCACGGCGGAGTCTTTACCGACGGAGTACAGCATCACCGGGTTATCGAACTCGGCGGCGACCTCGCGGATGATGTGGATGCTTTCGGCCTCCAGCTGTTTCAGATGCGTCAGTTTGTCGACCATGGCTACTCACGAAAACGATCTTATGGACGGCCAGCGGGCCGTGTTCGAGCGAGGAATCCTAGCACAGCGACCTCTTCTAATCAGGGCGCCGACTAGATCGAAAGGGTATAAGAATATACCTGCCTGTTCGGGTGTACGCGGTCCTGTGGGAGTGAGCCTGCTCGCGATAGCGGTGTGTCAGACACATGAGTGTTGGATGTGCCGCAGCCATCGCGAGCAGGCTCACTCCCACAGTGGATTTGCGGTGATTTCAGATCGGATTCGGGCAATCGATGAAGATGTGCTCGAGGGCAAACCGGCGGGCCAGGTAATCACCCAATGCCTGCACACCGTAACGCTCGGTGGCGTGGTGGCCGGCGGCGATGAAGCTGATGTCGTTTTCCCGAGCGCTGTGGAAGGTCTGCTCGGAGGCCTCGCCGCTGAGGTACAGATCGACACCGGCCAGCACCGCCTGGTCGATGTAACCCTGGCCGCCACCGGTGCACCAGCCAACGCGGCGAATCATCTCGCTGCCTTCAATCAGCAGCGGCTCGCGGCCCATGACTTCCTGCACACGACGGGCGAAATCACGGGGCGTCATCGGTTCGCTCAACGAGCCGACCAGGCCGACAACCTTGAGGTTGTCCGGATCCAGCGGGCCTTCAACCGTGATATCGAGCTGACGCGCCAACTGCACGTTGTTGCCGACGTCCGGATGCAGATCCAGCGGCAAGTGATAGGACAGCAGACTGATGTCGTGCTTGAGCAGGGTTTTCAGCCGACGCTGCTTCATGCCGGTGATGCACGGGTTCTCGCCCTTCCAGAAATAGCCATGATGCACCAGCACCAGATCGGCCTGGGCTTCGACGGCGGCGTCCAGCAATGCCTGGCTGGCGGTGACGCCACTGACGATGCGCATCACCTGCGGCCGGCCTTCGACCTGCAAGCCGTTGGGGCAGTAATCGGCAATCTTGGCACTGTTAAGGTAGCGGTCGGCTTCTTCGACCAGTGTGCTCAGGGCGACGGCCATAAAAGACTCCTAAATATCCCGTTCAGAGGCGAGCTGCGCCTCGTATAATGCGCGACATTATGGGCGGTCTCATACCGCCTGCAACCTTTCAGGACGTGCTTAATGCTCAAGGCGCTGCGTTTTTCCGGCTGGCCGCTGTTGGCCGGCGTGCTTATCGCTTTACTGATCATCCAGCGTTTTCCGGAGTGGGTCGGGCTACCGAGTCTCGACGTCAACCTGCAGCAAGCGCCGCAAAGCACCACCGCGCAACAAGGTCCGGTGTCCTATGCCGACGCAGTGACCACGGCCGCGCCGTCGGTGGTGAACTTGTACACCACCAAAGTCATCAACAAACCGAACCATCCGCTGTTCGAAGACCCGCAGTTCCGCCGCTTCTTTGGCGACAACTCGCCCAAGCAAAAGCGTATGGAGTCGAGCCTAGGTTCCGGCGTGATCATGAGCCCGGAAGGCTATTTGCTGACCAACAACCACGTCACCAGCGGCGCCGACCAGATTGTGGTCGCGCTCAAGGATGGCCGTGAAACCCTGGCCCGGGTGATCGGCAGCGACCCGGAAACCGACCTCGCGGTCCTGAAGATCGATCTGAAAAACCTGCCGTCGATCACCGTCGGCCGCTCCGACAACATCCGCATCGGTGACGTCGCCCTGGCCATCGGCAACCCGTTCGGCGTCGGCCAGACCGTGACCATGGGCATCATCAGCGCCACCGGGCGTAACCAGTTGGGCCTGAACAACTACGAAGACTTCATCCAGACCGACGCCGCGATCAACCCCGGCAACTCCGGCGGCGCACTGGTGGATGCCAACGGCAACCTGACCGGCATCAACACGGCGATCTTCTCCAAATCCGGCGGCTCGCAAGGCATCGGTTTTGCGATCCCGGTCAAACTGGCCATGGAAGTGATGAAGTCGATCATCGAACACGGCCAGGTGATTCGCGGTTGGCTGGGTATTGAAGTGCAGCCGTTGACCCAGGAACTGGCGGAATCGTTTGGTCTGTCGGGGCGCCCGGGCATTGTGGTCGCGGGGATTTTCCGTGACGGTCCGGCGCAGAAGGCCGGCCTGCAACTGGGTGACGTGATTCTCAGCATCGACGGCGAACCGGCCGGCGATGGTCGTCGTTCGATGAACCAGGTCGCGCGGATCAAACCGACCGACAAGGTCACGATTCAGGTGATGCGCAACGGCAAAGAACTGAAGCTCACCGCTGAAATCGGCCTGCGTCCGCCACCGGCGCCGGTTAAAGAGAAAGAAGAAGACTGACGCTGGCCCGAGGCTCTCGGGCTAATAGAAGACATTCTCAATAGGCATGTTATATTGTTTCAATATCTATATTGGAACAACATAACATGTCGTCTCGAACAATGGCCTCCGTGGCAAGTCTTGCCCTTGGCCTGCTGGGGGATCCGGTCTTCGCGGAAGAGTCGGCCACCCTCGAACTGGATGCGATCAGCGTCACCTCCGACTACGAATCGCCTACCGGCCCGGTCAAGGGTTACCGCGCCACGCGTTCTTCGAGCGCGACCAAAACCGACACCGCCATTCGCGATATCCCGCAATCCATTAGCGTCATTCCTGTCAGCGTGCTCAACGACCTGGGCAGCACCAGCGTCGAGCGGGCCCTGGATTTTGCCGGTGGCGTCTCGAAGCAGAACAACTTCGGCGGCCTGACGCTTTACGAATACAGCGTGCGCGGCTTCACCACGTCGGAGTTCTACAAGGATGGCTTCAGCGCCAACCGTGGATACCCGAGTACGCCGGAAGTGGCCAACATCGAGCGCATCGAAGTGCTCAAAGGCCCTGCCGCCAGTCTCTATGGACGCGGTGATCCGGGCGGCACGGTCAATATCGTCACCAAGAAACCCCAGCCCGAAGCCTTCACCACCCTGCAAACCAGCGCCGGCAGTTGGGACCGTTATCGCACCGCGCTGGACGTCAACACGCCACTGGATGACGACGCCAAGGTGCTGTCTCGAATCAACCTGGCCGTCGAGGACAACCACAGCTTTCGCGATCACGTAAACAGCCAGCGAGTGTTCGTCGCGCCCTCCTTCAGTTGGCAACTGGACCCGGACACCAGCCTGTTGGTGGAGAGCGAATTCGTCCGTCACAGCTCCACGTTCGATCGCGGCATCGTCGCGCCGAACAACACGTGGAGCGGCGTGTCGCGATCAACCTTCCTCGGCGAACCCAATGACGGCAACATCGACAACCACAACAACCTGCTGCAAGCCGCGCTCGAACACCATCTCAATGACAGCTGGAAACTGCGACTGGCCAGCCATTACAAGGAAGGCAAACTCTGGGGTTACGCTTCCGAAAATCGCCCGCTGAACGCCGACGGCCACACCCTCAACCGACGCTACCGCGAGCGCGATACAAATTGGCACGACAGCATCACCCAGCTCGAATTGCGCGGTCTGTTCGATCTCGGCAGTTGGCAGCACGAACTGCTGATTGGCACCGAGTACGAAAACTTCCGCAAAAACGAACGGGTCACGACCATCGCCGGCGGCCCCTACGCCATCGATATTTATCAGCCAGTCTACGGTCAACCGAAACCCAATGGCGCGCGCTCCGGCACTGACCTTTTTGAACACGTCGAAAGCCAGGCGTTGAACCTGCAGGATCAGATCGTCTTCACCGACAAACTGCGCGGCATGCTCGGTGCACGTTTTGAACACTTTGAGCAACGCATCGACGATCACAGCCGCGGCGCTACCAGCCGCCAGAGCCACGACGCGCTGACCCAACGGGCGGGCCTGCTCTATCAGCTCACACCCGAAGTCGGGCTGTTCGCCAACGCCTCCACCTCGTTCAAACCGAACAATGGCCTGGATGCTCGCGGCAAATCCTTCAACCCGGAAGAAGGCGTCGGATACGAAGTGGGGATCAAGAGCGAGCTGCTCGACGACCGCTTGAGTACCACCCTCGCCGCCTTTCATATCGAAAAGGAAAACGTGCTCGCACTCGACCCGGGCACGGACACCAGCCGCGCCATGGGCAAGGCCCGCAGCCAGGGTTTCGACCTGCAAGTCACCGGGCAAGTGACCGACGCCGTACGGGTGATCGGTGCCTTCGCCTATATCGATGCCGAGGTCACCGAGGGCGACAAGGTGATTCCCACAGGCAGTCGCATCTTGGGCGTCGCCAAACGCAGCGGCAGTCTGCTGGGCGTTTATGAATTTCAGAATGGCCATCTGCGCGGTTCCGACGTCGGCGCGGCGTTCACTTACGTCGGCGATCGCTCGGGCGAATCCGGCAGCGATTTCGAGTTGCCGGCCTACCACACCGTCGACGTGCTGGCGCATTACAAGGCCAGTGAAAACGTCACCGTCGGCCTGAACCTGAACAACCTATTCGACGAGAAATACTACGAGCGCTCATACAGCAATTACTGGGTCAACCCCGGCGAGCCGCGCAATTTCACCGTCAGCCTCACACTCAATCTGTAAAAGGAAGTTCCCATGCAACACCTCAAACCCGCACTGCTCAGCCTGCTCGGCCTGTTGTTTACCGGCCAGGTCTCGGCCCATGGCCTCTGGACCGAACAACGTCGCGGCAACATTGAAGTGATTTACGGCCACGGTGCCGAAGACAACGCCTTCAAGGCGCAGAAAATCAGCGGCGCCTGGGCGTATGACCTCAGCGGCAAAATGATCCCGGTGACCGTGCAGCGCCTGGCCCATCACGCACGTTTGCAACCGCTGAAGCCGCCCGCCGTGATGGCGGTGGCGCTGGACAACGGCATGTGGTCGCAGACAGCGGATAAAAAATGGATCAACGAAGGACGCAGCAAAGTGCCGGGGGCCATCGAGTCAACGCAGACCTTCAAATACAGCCTGGCGATTTATCAGCCGGGGGCGAAGTTGCCGAAGCTTGATCAGATGAAATTGCTGATTCTGCCAGAGGTTGATCCGCTGACGGTCGGGCCGGGCAAGTTGCTGCCCGTGCGGGTGTTACTGGATGGGAAACCGGTGGCGGGGGTGAAGTTGATTGGTGACTATCGCAGCGCACCGAACACGTTGAGCACCGAGACGGATAAGGACGGCCGCGCGCAAGTGGTGGTGCGCAATGAGGGGTTGAATGTGATTTCGGCGCAGATGGAGATTGTGCTGAAGGACAATCCGGATGTGGCCACGCGCGGGCTGTTCAGTTCGTTGACGTTTTTGGGCGAACCGCATCACGAGTAAGACACCCCCCCTGTGGGAGCGAGCCTGCTCGCGATAGCGGTTTTGCATTCAACATCAATGCTGAATGTTATGACCTCATCGCGAGCAGGCTCGCTCCCACAGGGCCGGGGGATGGCTTAGAGGTCGCCGAGGCCATCGATCAGCGCCTGATTCTGCTCAGGCGTACCAATCGATATCCGCAGGAACTGCGCAATCCGCTCCTGCTTGAAGTGCCGAACGATCACGCCTTGCTCACGCAGCTTCGCAGCCAATCCCGCCGCATCGTGCTTCGGATGCCGCGCGAAAATGAAGTTCGCCGCCGACGGCAGCACTTCAAAACCCTTGCCTTCCAGTTGCGCAACCACCCATTCACGATGCTCGATGACCAACCGGCAGGTTTTGTCGAAGTACTCGCGATCCTCGAATGCCGCCGCAGCCCCGACATTCGCCAGGCGATCCAGCGGATAGGAGTTGAAGCTGTTCTTGATCCGCTCCAGCGCCTCGATCAGGTCCGGATGCCCCACCGCCAGACCCACTCGCAGGCCGGCCAGTGAACGGGACTTGGACAGGGTCTGGGTCACCAGCAGGTTTGGATAACGGTCCACCAGGCTGATCGCCGTCTCGCCGCCGAAGTCGATGTAAGCCTCATCCACTACCACGACCGAATCCGGGCTGGCCTTGAGGATCTGCTCGACCGCGTCCAGTGCCAGCAGGCAACCGGTCGGCGCGTTCGGGTTCGGGAAAATGATCCCGCCGTTCGGCTTGGCGTAGTCCGCCGGGTTGATCTGGAACTGCTCGTCCAGCGGCACCGCGTCGAACTTGATGCCATACAACCCGCAGTAGACCGGATAGAAGCTGTAGCTGATGTCCGGAAACAGTACCGCTTTGTCGTGTTGCAGCAAGCCGTGGAAGATGTGCGCCAGGACTTCGTCTGAGCCGTTACCGAGGAACACCTGATTGGCCTGCACGCCGTAATAAGTAGCCACAGCGTTTTTCAGCAGATCGCTGTTCGGGTCCGGATACAGGCGCAGATTGTCGTTGAGTTCGGTCTGCATCGCCGCCAAGGCTTTTGGCGATGGGCCGTAGGGGTTTTCGTTGGTGTTGAGCTTCACCAGTTTCGCCAGTTTCGGTTGCTCGCCCGGCACGTAAGGCACCAGATCCTTGACGAACGGGCTCCAGAATTTACTCATGCTCAGTTCCCCTGCCCTTGTGGAAAATCTTCATCAACGATGCGGTATTCGGCACTACGCGCGTGGGCGGTCAACGACTCGCCACGGGCCAGCACGGAAGCGGTCTTGCCCAGTTCGGACGCACCCTGCTCGGAGCAGAAGATGATCGACGAGCGTTTCTGAAAGTCGTAAACACCTAGCGGCGAAGAGAACCGCGCGGTGCCGGAGGTCGGCAATACGTGGTTAGGCCCTGCGCAGTAATCGCCCAAGGCTTCGGAGGTGTGGCGACCCATGAAGATTGCGCCCGCGTGACGGATCAGCGGCAACCAGGCTTGCGGATCGGCGACCGACAACTCCAGGTGCTCCGGCGCAATGCGGTTGGCCACTTCGATGGCTTGCTCCATGTCACGGACCTTGATCAGCGCGCCACGGCCATTGATCGAAGTTTCGATGATCTCGGCCCGCTCCATGGTTGGCAGCAATTTGGCGATGCTGGCGGCGACCTTGTCGAGGAACTCGGCGTCCGGGCTGACCAGAATCGCCTGGGCGTCTTCGTCGTGCTCGGCCTGGGAGAACAGGTCCATGGCGATCCAGTCCGGATCGGTGTGGCCGTCGCACACCACGAGGATCTCGGACGGGCCCGCGATCATGTCGATGCCGACCTGGCCGAACACGTGGCGCTTGGCAGTGGCGACATAGATGTTGCCCGGACCGACTACCTTGTCGACCTTCGGCACGCTTTCGGTGCCGTAAGCCAACGCGGCAACCGCTTGCGCGCCGCCAATGGTGAAGACGCGGTCGACACCGGCGATGCAGGCCGCGGCCAGCACCAGCTCATTGATTTCACCGCGCGGGGTCGGCACCACCATGACCACTTCGGTCACACCGGCGACCTTGGCCGGAATCGCGTTCATCAGCACCGAAGATGGGTACGACGCCTTGCCGCCCGGGACGTACAGGCCTGCGCGATCCAGCGGCGTGACCTTTTGGCCCAGCACCGTGCCGTCGGCTTCGGTGTAGCTCCAGGAATCCTGCTTCTGTTTTTCGTGGTAGCTGCGGACTCGGGTCGCGGCTTTTTCCAGCGCTTCGCGCTGAGGCACCGTGATCCGGGTCAGGGCCAGTTCCAGGCGTTCGCGCGGCAGGATCAGATCCGCCATGGACGCAACGTCCAGGCCGTCGAACTGCCGGGTGAAGTCCACCAGCGCCGCATCGCCACGCTCACGCACGGCTTTGATGATGTCCAGCACTCGCTGATTGACCGAGTCGTCAGACACACTTTCCCAGCTCAACAGATGATCCAGATGATGCGCGAAATCCGGGTCAGCCGCGTTGAGTCGGCGAATTGCAGTCGGTGCGGTCATAGCGAGAGCCTCATAGGATTGGCAAAAAACTCAGGCGCCCGAAGCTAACATTCGATCCGCTTGGGCACCTGAGAATTCTGGCTATGAGGCGGATAGACGGCGCGACTCAAGGTCGCGCAGGTGAATCAGCCGCGGTGTCGAGACTCCACTGCCTTGCGCAGGGTGTCGATCAACGCCTGGATACGGGCGTGCTGCATTTTCATTGAAGCTTTGTTGACGATCAGACGGGAGCTGATGTCGGCAATGAATTCCTGGGGTTCCAGGCCATTGGCACGCAAGGTGTTGCCGGTGTCGACCACGTCGATGATCTTGTCCGCCAGCCCGATCAGCGGCGCCAGTTCCATCGAGCCGTAGAGCTTGATGATGTCAACCTGACGGCCCTGCTCGGCGTAGTAACGCTTGGCAACGTTGACGAACTTGGTCGCCACGCGCAGGCGGCCCTTGGGCTCGACGTCGCCGACACGGCCGGCGGTCATCAGCTTGCAGAGGGCAATTCGCAGGTCCAGAGGCTCGTACAGACCCTGGCCGCCATATTCCATCAGCACATCTTTACCGGCGACGCCCAGGTCCGCGGCACCATGCTCGACGTAGGTCGGCACATCGGTGGCGCGCACGATCAGCAGACGCACATCGGCCTGAGTCGTGGGGATGATCAGCTTGCGGCTCTTGTCCGGATTCTCGGTCGGCACGATGCCCGCTTCAGCCAGAAGCGGCAGGGTGTCGTCAAGGATGCGGCCCTTGGACAGTGCGATGGTCAACATGGGAAACGTCAGTCCTTATCAGGCTACTGATGCCCGGTCGCAAACGGCGCCGGACACACTTCGAGGGCGTTCTCAATAATGAAAAGACACCCTCGACTTGAAACGAAACCAACGGGCACGTCCCTGTGCCCATGCAGCAGAAACTAGCCCGGTACGCGGCGGATCTTGGCGCCGAGCATCTGCAGTTTCTCTTCGATGCACTCGTAACCACGGTCGATGTGGTAGATGCGGTCGATCAGGGTGTCACCTTCAGCGATCAGCGCCGAGATCACCAGACTGGCCGAGGCACGCAGGTCGGTGGCCATGACTGGCGCGCCCTTGAGTTTCTCGATGCCGGTGACGATGGCGGTATTGCCCTCGACCTGAATGTGGGCGCCCATGCGGTGCAGTTCGTAAACGTGCATGAAGCGGTTTTCGAAGATCGTCTCGATCACTGCGCCCGTGCCTTCGGCAATGGCGTTGAGGGAGATGAACTGCGCTTGCATGTCGGTCGGGAACGCCGGGTACGGAGCGGTCCGCACGTTGACGGCTTTCGGCCGCTTGCCGTGCATGTTCAGCTCGATCCAGTCTTCGCCGCAGGTGATTTCAGCACCCGACTCACGCAGCTTTTCCAGAACGGCTTCGAGGATCGTCGGATCGGTGTCCTTGACCTTCACACGACCGCCGGTCACGGCAGCGGCGACCAGGTAAGTCCCGGTTTCGATACGGTCCGGCATCACTTTGTAAGTGGTCGGGTGCAGACGCTCGACGCCATCGATGGTGATGGTGTCGGTGCCGGCGCCAGTGATCTTGGCACCCATGGCGATCAGGAAGTTCGCCAGGTCGACGACTTCAGGCTCGCGCGCGGCGTTGGCCAGAACGCTGCGGCCCTTGGCCAGAGCGGCGGCCATCATGATGTTTTCGGTACCGGTTACGCTGACGGTGTCGAAGAAGAAGTGCGCACCGCGCAAGCCGCCTTCTGGCGCCTTGGCCTTGATGTAGCCGCCTTCGACGTCGATAACCGCGCCCATGGCTTCGAGACCACGGATGTGCAGGTCAACCGGACGCGAGCCGATGGCGCAACCGCCAGGCAGGGCGACTTCGGCTTCACCGAAACGGGCAACCATCGGGCCCAGCACCAGGATCGACGCACGCATGGTTTTCACCAGTTCGTACGGTGCGATCAGGGTCTTGATGGTGCGCGGGTCGATTTCGACGCTGAGCTTCTCGTCGATCACCGGCTCGATGCCCATGCGACCGAACAGCTCGATCATGGTGGTGATGTCATGCAGGTGCGGCAGGTTGGCAACAGTTACCGGGCCATCGCACAGCAGGGTTGCAGCCAGGATCGGCAGGGCAGAGTTCTTTGCCCCGGAGATACGGATTTCGCCATCAAGACGAACGCCGCCAGTAATAATCAATTTATCCATAAGAATCTCGACGCCCTTGGGCTCAGGTGCGCTCGGCCCAGGCCGCGCTGCTGAAAAATTTCATAGTAACCGCATGGATGCTGCCATCGGTGATCCATGGGTTCAAATGGGCATAGATCTGCTGCTGACGCTTCACCGGGCTCAACGCCGCCAGTTCATCGCTAATCACGTTCAGCTGGAAATTGCAGCCTTCGCCCTCAACTTCTACCAACGTTCCGGGCAGCTTTCCTTCAAGGAAGCTCTTCACTTCTACGGCCTGCATGCTCAACCTCAATCGGCGCCCTGTGCGCGCGGGTCGGACATCATACAAAAAAGCCCCGCGCCTGCGAACCCCGCGAAGCAGGACTCTGACGGGGGGCTTCTTTATAGATGCGGTTAGGGGTGCGCCAACAGCTCGGTCAATTCGCTGACCTGAGCGATTTCGCGCATGTCTTCTGGCATCCCGCGGATGGTCAGCGCCTTGCCGGCCGCCTGTGCATCACGCATGAAGCACAGCAGCAGGGACAAGCCTACGCTGCTGGACTTCAACACCGCCGAACAATCGACCACCACCTCGGCAGCCTGACTGGACTTGATCAACGCCTGCCCCTGCTTGCGCAAGCCGGGACCGGTGCGGTAATCCAGCATGCCACTGAGTCGCAGCTCGCCGGTTTCGCTCATGCGAATGGCCGACACACTCATTGGGCTGACTTCTCGGTGGCGTCTGCCGTTTTTTCCTTGGCCTTGGCGACTTCCCCGGCCCAACCGTTGATGGTCTTGTCCAGGTCATTGCCATTGCGCTGCATCGCATCAGCGAACTGATCGCGGAACAGCTTGCCGATGTTGATACCGTTGATGATCACGTTACGCAGTTTCCACTCGCCGTTGATCTTCTCGAGTGTGTACGACACCGGATAGATCGAGCCGTTGGTGCCTTTGACCGTCATGGCAACGCTGGTACGGTCTCCCGACTCATCCTTGGCAGGATCGACGGTGATGCCCTGATTGTTGTACTCGAGCAAGGCGTTGCCGTAGAACTGGAACAGACCCCTTTTGAAGTTTTCTTCAAAGGTTTTCATCTGCGCAGGCGTGGCTTTGCGTGAGTACTTGACCGTCATGATGCTTTTGGAAATGCCCTCGGCATCCACGACCGGCCCGACGATGGTGTTCAGCGCCGTGTAAAAGTCTTGCGGGTCCTGCTTGTATTTCTCTTTGTTGGCCGACAGGTCGGCCAGCAAACGAGTGGTGGTGTCCTGCACGATTTCGTGCGCTGAGGGCGCTGCCACGGCGTTAGCCATCAGCGGCAGGGCCGCGAGTAATACCAACAGGCCACGTCGCAAGGTAGAGATCATTCAAAAGCTCCTCATTTGGCGTCTTTGCTAACGGTATTGAGCAGAAATTTACCGATCAGGTCCTCGAGCACCAGCGACGACTGGGTGTCGTGAATGGTTCCACCATCCTTGAGCAAGCCTTCTTCGCCGCCCACGCTGATACCGATGTACTTCTCGCCCAACAGGCCAGCAGTCAGGATAGATGCAGTGGAGTCGGTCGGCAGGTTATCTACGCGCTTTTCCAGCTGCATCGTCACTCGACCGGTGAAACTGTCGCGGTCCAGATCGATCGCCGTGACCTTGCCGATGGTCACACCGGCCATGGTCACTTTAGCTCTGACCGTCAAACCGGCGATATTGTCGAAATACGCATAAAGTTTATAAGTATCGGTGGTGGCGCTCGGGGACAGGCCACTGACCCGCAACGCTAGCAACAGCAAAGCCAGGATGCCAGCCAGCAAGAAAAGGCCGACACCGATTTCCAGGGTGCGGTTTTGCATCAGAAATCTCCAAACATCAAGGCGGTCAAAATAAAGTCCAGGCCGAGTACAGCCAAAGAGGCATACACCACGGTCTTGGTAGTGGCACGACTGATCCCCTCGGAAGTGGGCTCGCAGTCATAGCCTTGGAATACGGCGATCCAGGTCACGACGAACGCGAAGACGATGCTTTTGATGATGCCGTTGAGCACATCGTCAGTGAACGTCACGCTGTTCTGCATGTTGGACCAGTAGGAACCTTCATAGACACCCAGCCAGTCGACTGCTACCCACGAACCGCCCCAGATGCCCACCACGCTGAAAATCATCGCCAGCACCGGCAGGGAAATGAAGCCGGCCCACAGGCGCGGGGCAATGATGTACTTGAGCGGGTCGACGCCAATCATTTCCAGGCTGGACAACTGTTCGGTGGACTTCATGTTGCCGATTTCGGCGGTCAACGCCGAACCTGCGCGCCCGGCGAACAGCAATGCCGTGACCACGGGGCCGAGTTCACGCAACAGCGTCAATGCAACCATCTGCCCGACTGCCTGCTCCGAACCGTAGCTGGACAGAATGTTGAAGCCTTGCAGCGCCAGCACCATGCCGATGAACACCCCGGAGACCACAATGATCACCAGGGACATCACGCCCACCGAGTGCAGTTGCTTGATCAGCAGGCCAAAACCACCGCCGATACCACCGCGGCCCAGTAAGGCGTGAAACAGGAAAATCGCCGAGCGCCCGAACACCGCCAGCACATCGATGCCGGCATGGCCGAAACGACGCACGCGTTCCAATAGTGAAATCTTGCGCATCAACGCTTCCCCAGAAGATCTGCGCGGTAATCCGTCGCTGGAAAGTGGTATGCGACCGGACCGTCGGGATCGCCGGTCATGAATTGACGAATACGCGGCTCCTGCGAGTTCATCAGCTCCTCGGGAGTGCCCTGCCCCAATACTTGCCCATCGCCCACCACATAAATGTAATCAGCAATGCTGGCGGTCTCGGCCAGATCGTGGGAGACCACGATACTGGTGATGCCCAGCGCATCGTTGAGCAAGCGGATCAGGCGCACCAACACGCCCATGGCGATAGGGTCCTGGCCGACAAAGGGCTCGTCATACATGAGGATCTGCGGATCGAGGGCAATCGCCCGCGCCAGCGCGACACGACGCTTCATGCCACCGGACAGCTCGTCGGGCATCAGGTCGATGGCGCCACGCAACCCCACGGCCTGCAATTTGAGCAGGACGATGTCACGGATCATTTCTTCCGGCAGCTCGGTATGAACGCGCAGCGGAAAGGCAACGTTCTCGAACACATCGAGGTCGGTAAACAGCGCGCCGCTCTGGAACAGCACGCCCATGTGCTTGCGCGCATCGAACAGATCACTGCGCGACAGCTTTGGCAGGTTCTGGCCATTGACCCAGACCTCGCCCTTGGTAGGCCGCAACTGTGCGCCCATCAACCGCAACAGCGTGGTCTTGCCACACCCGGAAGGCCCCATGATGCCGGTGACCTTGCCGCGCGGGATACGGATATCGACGTTATTGAAAATGCTGCGCGCACCGCGCTTGAAGGACAGTCCCTTCAGCTCGACCGCGTAGGCGTTATCGGCACTCATCTAAACTCCTTGCGATGCAGCCTCACACTCGGACGCCTGGCTTCCTGACGAAAGCACATACCTCCCCGGGCAGGCCGAACTGGCGGCGAACTATATCACTGCAAAGGCCAAGCGCCCAAGGCCCAAGCCGGCCCATGTTCAGCAACATGACAGGCAAAAAGCTTCGTTTAGAGGGGATTCGGTAACAGGGAATGACAAAGCATGACGAACTTGCGTGAGGGTTTTGATCATTACCGCTATAATCGCCGCCTTTTCATCAGGCTATACGATTTCTGACATGAGCCAATCCAGCGACCTGATTCAATCTGCGCAACGCACCATCCGCCTCGAACTGGAAGCCGTACAAGGCTTGCTGCCCCATATCGACGCAGATTTCGTACGCGCTTGCGAGATGATTCTGGACAGCAAAGGCCGCGTGGTCGTGGTCGGCATGGGCAAATCGGGGCACATCGGCAACAAAATCGCCGCCACCCTGGCCAGCACCGGCACCACGGCGTTTTTCGTGCATCCGGCCGAAGCCAGTCACGGCGACATGGGCATGATCACTCGTGACGACATCATCCTGGCCCTGTCGAATTCCGGCTCCACCAATGAAATCGTCACCCTGCTGCCCCTGATCAAGCGTCTGGGCATCAAATTGATCAGCGTAACCGGCAATCCGGACTCGGCGCTGGCCAAGGCCGCCGAGGTCAACCTCAACGTTCACGTCGAGCACGAAGCCTGCCCGCTGAACCTGGCACCGACCTCGTCGACCACCGCCGCACTGGTCATGGGCGATGCCCTGGCCGTTGCTCTGCTGGAAGCCCGCGGCTTTACCGCCGAAGATTTCGCCTTTTCCCATCCGGGCGGCGCGCTGGGCCGGCGCCTGCTCCTGAAAGTTGAAAACGTCATGCACGCCGGTCAAGAGCTGCCGCAGGTCCAGCGCGGCACGCTGCTCAAGGACGCGCTGATGGAAATGACCCGTAAGGGCCTGGGCATGACCGTGATCCTGGAAGCCGACGGCAAACTGGCCGGAATCTTCACCGACGGTGATTTGCGTCGCACACTGGACCGCAGCATCGACATCCACAGCGCCACCATCGATCAGGTCATGACCGCGCACGGCAAAACCGCTCGCGCCGAGATGCTCGCCGCCGAAGCCCTGAAAATCATGGAAGACCACAAGATCAACGCACTGGTCGTGGTCGACAGCGAAGACCGCCCGGTCGGCGCCTTGAACATGCACGACTTGCTGCGTGCGGGAGTAATGTAATGAGCACGGACCTGCTGCAACGCGGCAAACAGATCAAACTCGCCGTGTTCGACGTCGATGGAGTGCTGACCGACGGGCGCCTGTACTTCCTCGAAGACGGCAGCGAGTTCAAGACGTTCAGCACCCTCGATGGCCAAGGCATCAAGATGTTGATGGCAGCCGGCGTGCAGACAGCTATCATCAGCGGCCGCAAGACCCCGGTGGTCGAACGTCGAGCGAAGAATCTCGGCATTCCTCACGTTTATCAGGGGCGCGAAGACAAACTGGTGGTGCTCGACGAACTTCTGGCCCAACTCAAACTAAGCTATGAGCAGGTCGCCTACCTGGGTGACGACTTGCCGGACCTGCCGGTGATTCGCCGCGTTGGCCTGGGCATGGCTGTAGCAAACGCCGCCAGTTTCGTGCGTGAACACGCCCATGGCATCACCCACGCCCGTGGTGGCGAGGGTGCCGCTCGCGAATTCTGTGAATTGATCCTGCGCGCCCAGGGCCGCCTCGATGCGGCCAACGCCGCGTACCTGTGAGCCCATTATGCTGAGCAAAAAGATTCGAAACATCCTGGTGTTCGGTTGCATCGCGGCGTTGTTCGCCGCGGTCGGCTACTGGAACATCAGCCCGGAACGCTTCCTCGACAAACCGGTGGTCAAGGTCGATGAAAGCGCAATCGACTATTACGCCCTCAACGCCCACAGCGTGCAGTACCTGCCGGACGGCAAATTGCAGTACGAAATGACGTCCGACAAGGTCGAACACCTGAAAGTGAGCGAGGTGACGCTGCTGACCAACCCTGACCTGAACATGTTTCGCGGCACCGAGTTCCCGTGGCACGTCCAGAGTGAGCACGGCGAAGTCAACCCGGACGGCACTCAGGTCGAACTGATCGACTCGGTACGCATCACGCGTTTTGACGAGAAAAACCGCAAAACCCTGATTACCACCACCCGAATGACAGTGTTCCCGCAGCAGCAATATGCGCAGACCGATCAACCCGTTAGAATCGACGGCGCTGGCGGTGTATCGACAGGCAACGGAATGAAAGCGTACTTGAAAGAAAGCAGGATACACCTGCTATCGAACGTAAGAGGACAGTATGAGGCTCGTTAAAACTCTCCCTATTTTGCTCAGTCTGGGCGCAGCACTGGGAAGCGTGAGCGCCTGGGCTCTGCCGGACGATCAACAGCAGCCTATCCGCATCCAGGCGGACGATGCCCAACTGGACGACAAGAACGGCATTGCCACCTATAAAGGTGACGTGATCATTACTCAGGGCTCGATGAAGGTCACCGGCAATACTGTGACCATGACCCGCACCCCCGCTGGCGATATCGACGTGGTGACTTCGGTGGGCAACCTCGCCTACTTCGAGCAGCTGCAAACGGCAGGCGATACAAAGCCTGTTCAAGGCTATGGCGTCACTATCCAGTACCACGCCTCGCAAGACCGCGTCGTGCTGATCGACCGAGCTAAAGTCATCGACAAGGACGGCAACGTGACCCAGGGCGAGAAAATCGTCTATGACACCAACAAAAAGCTCGCCAGCGCCGGTCGCGCTACGGGCAGCAAGGTCACCGAGTCGCGTCCGCGGATCGACATGGTGATCCAGCCGAAAAAGAAAACCGAAGAGCAAAAGGCCCCGTAATGGCAACTCTGAAAGCTCAGCATCTGGCCAAGAGCTATAAGAGCCGCCAGGTCGTGCGTGACGTCAGCCTGTCCATCGACAGCGGTCAGATCGTCGGCCTGCTGGGTCCTAACGGCGCCGGCAAGACCACCTGCTTCTACATGATCGTTGGCCTGGTGCAGGCCGATCAGGGTCGCGTATTGATCGACGACCTGGACGTCAGCCACCAGCCGATGCACGGTCGTGCAAAGGCCGGTATCGGCTATCTTCCGCAAGAAGCGTCGATCTTCCGTAAACTGTCGGTGGCGGACAACATCATGGCCATCCTCGAGACCCGCAAGGAACTCGACAAGGCCGATCGTCGCAAGGAGCTGGAAAGCCTGCTGCAGGAATTCCACATCAGCCACATCCGCGACAACCTCGGCATGAGCCTGTCCGGCGGTGAGCGCCGCCGCGTAGAAATTGCACGGGCACTGGCCACCAACCCGAAATTCATCCTGCTCGACGAACCTTTCGCCGGCGTGGACCCGATTTCGGTGGGCGACATCAAACAGATCATTTACCACCTCAAGGCCAAAGGCATTGGCGTGCTGATCACTGACCACAACGTCCGTGAAACCCTGGACATCTGCGAAACCGCCTACATCGTCAACGATGGCCAGCTGATCGCCGAAGGTGACTCCGCCACCATCCTGGCCAACGAACTGGTCAAGGAAGTGTATCTGGGCCACGAGTTCCGCCTGTAAGCACTAAGGTGTCTGGCTGATTGTCCGGGTGCTTGTCTCGATAAAAAATCAATACTTTTTTATTGTTACGGCGCTCTAGGCAAACGCTGCAGTTTCGGGCATATAATTTGCTTATGTTTGGCGCTCCGGCGCCCTGTAGTGGATGGCGCATGTGCGCCGGCGAATAAGGTGTTAAGCCCCTGCCATGAAACCATCGCTAGTCTTGAGAATGGGCCAGCAGCTGACGATGACACCGCAGCTGCAACAGGCCATCCGCCTGCTCCAATTGTCGACCCTGGACCTGCAACAGGAAATCCAGGAGGCCCTGGAGTCCAATCCGATGCTCGAACGCCAGGAAGAAGGCGACGACTTCGATAACGCCGACCCCTTGGCCGACAAAGCCGAACAGCTCCCCAACGCCGATGTTTCGGAACCCTCCTACCAGGAAACCGCCCCGACGGTGGACAACCTCGAGGAAGGTGACTGGAACGAGCGCATTCCCAACGAACTGCCTGTCGATACCGCGTGGGAAGACGTCTACCAGACCAGCGCCAGCAGCCTGCCGAGCAACGATGACGACGAGTGGGACTTCACCACCCGCACATCGGCCGGCGAAAGCCTGCAAAGCCATTTGCTGTGGCAACTGAACCTGGCACCGATGTCCGACACCGATCGACTGATCGCCGTGACCCTGATCGATTGCATCAACAATCAGGGCTACCTGGACGAAACCCTCGAAGAAATTCTCGAGGCCTTCGATCCGGAACTGGACATCGAGCTGGACGAGATCGAAGCCGTCCTGCACCGCATCCAGCAATTCGAACCTGCCGGCATTGGCGCCCGCAACCTGGGCGAATGCCTGCTGCTGCAACTGCGCCAACTGCCCGCCAAGACACCTTGGCTGGCCGAAGCCAAGCGTCTGGTCGCTGATTACATCGACCTGCTAGGCAGCCGCGACTACAGTCAGCTAATGCGCCGCATGAAGCTCAAGGAAGATGAACTGCGCCAGGTGATCGAGCTGGTGCAGAGCCTCAACCCTCGTCCGGGTTCGCAGATCGAGTCCAGTGAAGCCGAGTACGTTGTTCCTGACGTGATCGTGCGCAAGGACAACGAGCGCTGGCTGGTCGAGCTGAACCAGGAATCGGTGCCACGGCTGCGGGTCAACGCCCAGTACGCCGGCTTTGTGCGCCGCGCCGACACCAGCGCCGACAACACGTTCATGCGCAATCAGTTGCAAGAGGCTCGCTGGTTCATCAAGAGCCTGCAAAGCCGCAACGAAACCCTGATGAAAGTGGCCACCCAGATTGTCGAGCATCAGCGCGGCTTCCTGGAGTACGGCGACGAAGCGATGAAACCGCTGGTGCTGCATGACATCGCCGAAGCAGTGGGGATGCATGAGTCGACGATTTCACGGGTGACCACGCAGAAATTCATGCATACCCCTCGGGGCATATATGAACTGAAATACTTTTTCTCCAGCCACGTCAGCACCTCCGAAGGCGGTGAATGCTCGTCCACAGCGATCCGCGCGATCATCAAAAAACTGGTTGCTGCGGAAAATCAGAAAAAGCCGTTGAGTGACAGCAAGATCGCTGGTTTACTGGAGGCACAAGGCATTCAGGTGGCTCGCCGCACCGTCGCCAAGTACCGCGAATCCCTCGGGATCGCGCCTTCGAGCGAACGCAAGCGGTTGATGTAGAGCCACGCCACAGCGTTCCAGTGGCAGGCATTTCTGCCTGCCGCTTTATGCACTGGCAACGAAGGAGAAGCTGTATGCAAGTCAACATCAGTGGACACCAACTGGAAGTGACCGAACCTCTTCGCACCTACATCGGCGAAAAACTCGAACGATTAGAGAGGCATTTCGACAAGATCACCAACGTGCAGGTCACGATGACGGTCGAAAAGCTCAAGCAGAAAATCGAAGCCACGCTGCATATTCCCGGCAATGAAGTGGTCGCAAACGCGGAGCATACCGATATGTACGCGGCGATCGACGCATTGACCGACAAGCTCGATAAACAACTCAAAAAGCATAAGGAAAAGACCCAGAGCCTCCTCCAGGGCGCGACCGGTCGTTAACACTCCCAACCCATGATCCGACTTGAAAGTATCCTGACCCCCGGCCGTTCCCTCGTGAACGTGCCGGGCGGCAGCAAAAAGAAAGCCCTTGAGCAAATTGCCAACCTAATCCATCGCGAAGTGCCGGATCTGGCCATGCAGGATGTTTTCGAGAGCCTGGTCGCCCGCGAAAAACTCGGCTCTACCGGTTTTGGCAACGGCATCGCCATCCCCCACTGTCGCCTCAAGGGTTGCACCTCACCCATCAGTGCCTTGATGCACCTCGATGCACCCATCGATTTCGACGCCATCGACGGCGCCCCGGTTGACCTGTTGTTCGTTCTGCTGGTCCCGCAAGCCGCCACCGATGCGCACCTGGAGCTACTGCGCCAGATCGCCAGCATGCTCGATCGCAAGGAGGTGCGCGAAAAACTGCGCAGCGCCCCGAGCAATGAAGCCTTGTATCAGGTTGTCCTGGACGAGCAAAACGGTCACTAATCATGCGTTTGATCATTGTCAGCGGCCGTTCCGGCTCAGGTAAAAGTACCGCACTCGATGTTCTCGAGGACAACGGCTACTACTGCATCGACAACCTGCCCGCCGGATTGCTGCCGGAACTTGCCGAGCGCGCGCTGATTCATACCGAGCTGGCACAACCGCTGGTTGCCGTATCCATCGATGCGCGCAACCTGCCAAGTCACCTGTCGCGGTTTCCGGAACTGCTGGAAGAAGTCCGCAGTCGGCATATCAAGTGTGATGTGTTGTACCTGGACGCCGACGAAGAAACGTTGCTTAAACGCTTTTCGGAAACCCGTCGTCGCCACCCTCTGAGTAACGCCAATCGCTCGCTGGCCGAGGCGATTCAAGACGAGACCCAGTTGCTGGGCCCGATCGCCGACCTGGCCGACCTCAAAGTCAACACCACCAACCTGAACCTGTATCAGCTGCGCGATACCATCAAGCTACGCTTGCTCAATCAGCCCGAGCCTGGCACTGCGTTCCTGGTGGAGTCTTTCGGGTTCAAGCGTGGCATGCCGGTGGATGCGGACCTGGTGTTCGACGTGCGTTGCCTGCCTAACCCTTACTGGAAGCCGGAATTGCGCGCCCAGTCCGGGCTCGATCAACCGGTGGCCGAGTACCTGGCGGCGCAACCGGATGTCGAAGAGATGTTCCAGGACATTTCCACGTACCTGCTCAAGTGGTTGCCGCGCTTTGCCGCCAGCAACCGCGCTTATGTCACCATTGCCATTGGCTGCACCGGCGGGCATCACCGCTCCGTCTACCTGACCGAACGTCTGGGCCAGGTCCTGCAACAATCCCTGAAGAACGTCCAGGTTCGCCACCGCGACCTCAGCTAAAGGATTCACATCGCGATGCCTGCTCTGGAAATCGAAATCATCAACAAGCTGGGCCTGCATGCCCGCGCTTCGGCAAAATTCGTCGGTGTTGCCGGTCAGTTCAAGGATTGCACGATCAGAGTAGGACGCACGCCGGAGTCCACGGTGGATGGCAAAAGCATCATGGCGATGATGATGCTCGCTGCCGGCAAGGGCACCAAAATTCATCTGAGCACGGAAGGCGAGCAAGAGCAGGAAGCGATGGATGCACTCGTGGCGTTGATCAACAACTACTTCGACGAAGGCGAGTAACCCCGCGGTTTAGGGTGCTTTTGTGGCGAGGGGGCTTGCCCCCGTCCGGCTGCGCAGCAGTCGTAAAACATCCAGAACGACTCTCCAGCGCCGTACGTTCGTTAAACCCCAGGGCCGCTTCGCGACCCAGCCGGGGGGCAAGCCCCCTCGCCACAAAGACATCGATGCCGTTCAGGCCAACGCCGTATCCATCACCATCATCAAACAAAACCCGATCAACAACCCAAGACTCGCCAGCTTGTCGTGACCATTGCGCCGCGACTCGGGGATGATTTCATGGGTGACCACCAGCAGCATCGCCCCCGCCGCGAGTGCCAACCCCAACGGCAACAGCAATTCGGCCAGGCTCACCAGCCAGGCGCACAACAGGGCGAAGACCGGCTCGACCAGACCTGATGCAGCACCGATCAGGAACGCCCTGACCCGCGACATCCCCGCCCCTGCAAGCACCAGCGCGATCACCAGACCTTCCGGCACATCCTGCAACGCGATGCCCATGGCCAGGCTGTCAGCATCCGGCATTCCACCACCGGCCGAGACACCGACGGCCATGCCTTCAGGAATGTTGTGGGCAATGATGGCAAACACAAACAACCAGATCCGTGGCGGGATGACCGGCCGCTCCAGCGTTCCGACGAGCATTTCCGGCGAAGCGCCAGACACCTTTCGATCCACCAGAAACAGCCCGAACGCGCCGAGCGCGATGCCGAAGCTGATCAGGCCGCTGGCCGCCCAAGGTGTCAGCCCCAGGCTTTCAGCGGCGGAGACGCCCGGAACGATCAGCGAAAACGCCGTCGCCGCGAGCATCACCCCGGCACCGAAACCGAGCAGCGTATCGCTGACCGCCTGCGGCATCCGCCGAATCACCAGCACCGGCACTGCGCCCAACGCGGTGCCCAAGGCACAAATCGCCCCGCCCTGCAGCGCGCGCAGCAGTTTGGGTTCGAGGTCCAGCCATGCCAGGCCATGGGCGACCAACAACGTCATGCCTGCCAGCAGCAACAGCGATCCCAACGCATAACGAAACATTCGTCCGCTTCCGATCGCCAGTGTTTCAGTGCCCATAGTCTGCCTTGGATTGTTTTTATAGAGGACTTAAACCAGCGCAGCCTGATAACGCGCAGCGACTTCGGGCCAATTGATGACGTTGTAGAACGCGTTGATGTATTCCGGACGGCGGTTCTGGTATTGCAGGTAGTAGGCGTGCTCCCAGACATCCAGGCCGAGGATTGGCGTGTTGCCATTCATCAACGGGCTGTCCTGGTTACCGCTACTTTCCACGATCAGGGTCTTTTGCGGCGTGACACTCAGCCAGGCCCAGCCACTGCCAAAACGGGTCAGTGCAGCTTTGGTGAAGGTTTCCTTGAAACTGTCCAGACCACCCAGTTGCTCATCAATCGCCGTGGCCAGCGCACCTTCCGGTTTACCACCGCCATGAGGCGCCATCACTTCCCAGAACAGCGAATGGTTGGCGTGGCCACCGCCCTGATTGATCACCGCCGCGCGGAGTTTCTCCGGCAGTTGCTGGACGCTGGCGACCAGTTTTTCCACCGACCACTCGGCAAACTCGGTGCCTTCGACCGCGGCGTTCAGGTTATTGATGTAGGTCTGGTGGTGCTTGGTGTAGTGGATCTCCATGGTCTGCGCATCGATATGCGGTTCCAGGGCATCGTAAGCGTAAGGCAAGGCAGGCAAGGTAAAAGCCATTTCAATGGACTCCATGATGTAGAGGCGCAGGTGATGCGGTATCGGTGTGCAGCAAACGGTGTGTGCGCGGGTATTCACCATGCTCGCCGATGAAATTCAGCAGCTCGACATAGGTTTTGCTGCTTTGACGCAACGCGGCTTCGCGCAGGGCCGGGGCCAGGCGCGGGTCCTGCATGGTCTGCAACAACCGCTGATGGATCGCGCACAAATACTCGGCGCTCTCCTCCGGCTGGTTAAGACGCAAATGCAGGTCTGCCAGGTTGTGGTGGGAAATCACGCAGGCCGCCACCGCTTCGTCGGCATCCGACCAGCGCTCGAACAACACTTGGGCCAGGGCCAGGGCCTGCAAGTAAGCCTCGCGGGCATCGACGAGTTCCCCCAGCATGAAATGGCGATTAGCCCTTTCGATCGTGCGTTTCCAGTGCTCCATGGTGAGCCTCCAAAGCGGTAGCGGTGATTACACGCCGCCTGCGGTGAGCTTCTCTGGGTTGAGTAATTCTTCCAGTTGGCTGCGCGTCAGGTCCGTGTGTTCCAGGGCGACATCAATCACCGGTCTGCCCTGCTGATAGGCCTTCTTGGCGATTTCAGCGGCTTTTTGGTAACCAATGATCGGGTTGAGTGCGGTCACCAGAATCGGATTGCGCGACAGCGCCTCTTTAATCCGCGCCTCATTGACCTTAAAGCTGGCGATGGCCTTTTCACCCAACAGATGACTGGAGTTGGCCAGCAATTCGATGCTGCTAAGCAGGTTCTGGGCGATGATCGGCAGCATCACGTTCAATTCGAAATTGCCCGACTGACCGGCGATGGTAATGACCGTGTCATTGCCGATCACTTGTGCGGCGACCATGGCGGTGGCTTCCGGGATCACCGGGTTGACCTTGCCGGGCATGATCGAAGAACCCGGTTGCAAGGCTTCGAGTTCGATTTCGCCGAGGCCGGCCAACGGGCCGGAGTTCATCCAGCGCAGATCGTTGGCGATTTTCATCAACGAAACCGCAGTCGCTTTGAGCTGCCCGGAGACCGCCACCGCGGTGTCCTGGGAGCCGATCAGCGCAAACAGATCCTTGCCCGGTATGAATTGAACGTGGGTCAGCTCGCTCAGCTGCTGACTGAAACGCGCAGCGAATTGTGGATGCGCATTGATCCCGGTGCCCACCGCCGTGCCACCCTGAGCCAGGGATTGCAGGCTCGGCAGCAAGTCCTGCAAATGGCCGATGTTGGCCTTGAGCTGTTGCCCCCAACCATTGAGCACCTGACTCATCCGCACGGGCATGGCGTCCATCAGGTGAGTGCGACCGGTTTTGACGTGGTGATGAACCTCTTCAGCCTTGCGCTCGATCACCTGCACCAGGCGCACCAGCGCCGGCAGCAGTTGCTCATGCAACGCCAGTGCAGCGCTGACATGGATAGTGGTCGGGATGATGTCGTTGCTGCTTTGGCCACAATTCACATGATCGTTCGGGTTCACCGGCTCGCCGAGCAGACGGCTGGCCAGGGTGGCGATCACTTCGTTGGCGTTCATGTTGGAACTGGTGCCGGAACCGGTCTGGAAGATGTCCACCGGAAAATGCTGCATGAAGTCGCCCTGAAGCAGACCCAGTGCCGCATCGACGATGGCTTTGCCCTGGGATTCACTGATTTGCTTGAGTTCGACGTTGGCACGGGCAGCGGCGGCTTTGGCCAGAATCAGCGATCGGATGAACTGCACGGGCATCGGCTTGCCGCTGATCGGGAAATTATCCACTGCGCGCTGGGTCTGCGCGCCATAGAGCGCATCGACCGGGACTTGAAGCTCGCCCATGCTGTCGCGTTCAATACGAGTCTTGTTCATCAGATGATCCTTGCACCAGTTCTATGAGAGGAATCGAGGGCTGCAACTCGCAGATCGCCAGTTGCCAGGTGTAGCTTTGCCAGCGCTTGAGGCGGCATTTGCACAGAGAGAGGCGCTCCAGATCGCGCAGCGGGCGCCAGGCCTGGTCCAGACAGTAGGTCCGCCAATGCCAGGGCAGCGCGACATCGGCGGCGGTGTCGAGCAGCAAACGGAAAGATGTTTCGGCGATGGTCCAGGCTGAGGTGGCTGTGCAGCACGCCAGATACCGGCCTTCAGCCAGGTAATGTTCGATCAGGCGCGGTTCGTCGGGGTCCATTGCGCAACGGATCTGGCGACTCATCCAGCGCCAGCTTTCGAGGTAAGGCATCTCGTGCAAGGCAGAACTCATGATCCGGGCTCATTCGGTAATGAGATTTATTATTAGATGATAATGAGAACCAAAACAACCCCGCGAGAGCACACACCTAATACATTGTGGGAGCGAGCCTGCTCGCGAAGGCGGCCGAATATTCAACATCTGTGTCGTCTGACACTCCGCTATCGCGAGCAGGCTCGCTCCCACAGGGGGTCGATGTATGGCGCATAAAAAAGGCGCGCTACCCAATGGGTGGCGCGCCTTTTTGTGTAGCGGTAAGGGTTAGCTGCCCGCGACTGTCATCCGCTCGATCAACACCGAACCGGTGCGAATGTTGCTGCGCAGTTCCAGATCATTACCCACCGCGACGATCTGCTTGAACATGTCGCGCATGTTGCCGGCGATGGTCACTTCCTGCACCGCGAACTGGATTTCGCCGTTCTCGACCCAGTAACCCGCCGCGCCACGGGAGTAATCGCCGGTGACCATGTTCAGGCCCTGCCCCATCAGTTCGGTAACCAGCAAGCCGCGCCCCATGCGGCGCAGCAAGGCGGCCTGATCTTCATCACCATGAGTGACGAACAGGTTATGCACGCCACCCGCGTTGGCGGTGCTCGGCATGCCCAGTTTGCGACCGGAATAGGTGCCGAGGATGTAGGACACCAACTCGCCTTTTTCGACGAACGGTTTGGCGTAAGTCGCCAGGCCATCGCCGTCGAACGCCGAACTGCCCATGGCGCGCATCAAGTGCGGACGCTCATCGATGGTCAGCCATTCCGGGAACAGTTTCTGACCCAGCGTGCCTTCAAGGAACGACGATTTGCGATACAGGCTGCCGCCGGAAATCGCTGAGAGGAAACTGCCGAACAAGCCACCGGCCAGCTCTGCGGAGAACAGCACCGGCACTTCGCAGGTCGGCACCGGACGTGCGCCCAGTCGGCTCGCGGCCCGTTGCGCGGCACGCTGGCCGATGCTCACCGGGTCGGCCAGCAAGTTGCCCTGACGGTTCACGTCGTACCAGTAATCGCGCTGCATTTGGCCATCAGCTTCGGCGATCATCACGCAGCTCAAGCTGTGACGAGTCGACGCATAGCCGCCGATAAAGCCGTGGCTGTTGCCGTAAACACGGCAGCCTTGATGGGTGCTGAGGGTAGTGCCGTCAGCGTTCTTGATCCGGCTGTCGGCAGCAAATGCCGCGGCTTCGCAGGTCAGAGCCTGCTCGATGGCTTGCTCCGGGGTAATGTCCCATTCATGGAACAGGTCGAAATCCTGCAGGTCCCTGGCCATCAGCGCGGCATCTGCCAGGCCTGAAGCTTCGTCTTCGGAGGTGTGCTTGGCGATGGCCAACGCAGCAGCGACGGTTTCACGGATCGCCTCAGGACCACTGGCCGAGGTGCTGGCCGAGCCTTTGCGCTGACCGACATACAACGTGATGCCAAAGCCCTGGTCGCGGTTGAATTCGACGGTTTCGACTTCACGCTGGCGCACCGAGGTGGACAGGCCCTGCTCCAGGGACACGGCCACTTCACAGGCACTGGCACCCTGACGCTTGGCTTCAGCGATGATCTGCTCGACTTGTTCTTGCAGTGCCGGCAACGCTTGTGGGCCGACGCTTTCAACTGCACTCATGCTGTTCTCCACTCAAATTCTGCTTTCGGCTGGGGCCTTCGAGCGACCGGGCCGGACAAGCGGCCCCCGACTGGTTATCATGGCGGCGTTTCTTTGCGGACGGCCACCATGGTTGATTCTTACGACGACTCCCTCGATACGGGAGAAAAAAGCAAATCCCAGGTTAAACGCGAGCTTCATGCTCTGGTTGACCTCGGCGAGCGCCTTACAACGCTCAAGCCTGACTTGCTGGCAAAACTGCCGTTGACCGACGCTATGCGCCGGGCACTGGCCGATGCGCCCAAGCACACCGCGAATATCGCGCGTAAACGGCACCTTATGTTCATCGGCAAACTGATGCGCGATCAGGACACTGACGCCATTCTGACATTGCTCGATCAACTCGATGCCTCCACCCGGCAGTACAACGAACGTTTCCATGGCCTGGAACGCTGGCGCGACCGCTTGATCGCGGGCGACGATGCGGTCCTGGAGAAGTTCGTGCTCGACTACCCGGAGGCTGATCGTCAGCAGTTGCGCTCCCTGATCCGTCAGGCCCAGCACGAACTGGCGACCAACAAGCCACCGGCATCGAGCCGTAAAATCTTCAAGTACATCCGTGAGCTGGACGAGACTCAACGCGGTCTGCGTTAAGTCCCGAATCGGGTGAGTCGCCACGCGGTTCACCCGAAGCTCCATCCTTTTACGATCCTGTGCCACCCACAGTGATCGCATCAATTTTCAGCGTTGGCTGGCCGACACCCACCGGCACCGACTGCCCATCCTTGCCACACGTCCCTACTCCGCTGTCCAGCGCCAGATCGTTACCGACCATCGACACCTTGCTCATGGCTTCCGGGCCGTTGCCGATCAACGTCGCGCCTTTGACCGGGGCGGTGATTTTGCCGTCTTCGATCAGGTAGGCCTCGCTGGTGGAGAACACGAATTTGCCGCTGGTGATGTCCACCTGCCCGCCACCGAGGTTGGCGCAGTAGATGCCGCGCTTCACCGAGGCGATGATTTCCGCCGGGTCGCTTTCGCCCGCCAGCATGTAGGTATTGGTCATCCGCGGCATCGGCAGGTGCGCGTAGGATTCGCGACGACCGTTGCCGGTGCGGGCCACGCCCATCAGGCGCGCATTGAGCTTGTCCTGCATGTAACCCTTGAGTACGCCGTTTTCGATCAACGTGGTGCACTCAGTCGGGGTGCCTTCGTCGTCGACGCTCAGGGAACCGCGACGACCGGCCAGCGTGCCGTCATCGACGATGGTGCACAGCTTGGACGCAACCATCTCGCCCATACGCCCGCTGTAAGCGGAGCTGCCCTTGCGGTTGAAGTCGCCTTCTAGACCATGGCCGACCGCTTCGTGCAGCAGCACGCCGGACCAGCCTGAACCGAGCACCACCGGCAACGTACCGGCCGGCGCAGGAATGGCTTCCAGATTCACCAGCGCCTGACGCAGCGCTTCACGGGCGTAGCTCATGGCGCGGTCTTCGGCGAGGAAGAAACGGTAATCGGTACGACCGCCACCGCCATGACCACCGCGCTCGCGGCGACCGTTTTGTTCAACGATCACGCTGACGTTGAAGCGCACCAGCGGCCGTACATCGGCGGCCAGGCTGCCGTCGGTCGAAGCAACAAGAATGCGTTCCCAGACCCCGGCCATGCTCACGGTCACTTGCTGGATACGTGGGTCGAGGGCGCGAGTTGCGACGTCGATACGCTTGAGCAGTTCGACTTTTTCCGCGCGGCTCATCACTTCCAACGGGTTGTCCGGCCCGTACAACTGGGCGACATCCGCAGTGGTGAAGGCCTGCACCGTGCCGTTCTGCCCGGCGCGGGAGATCGAACGCGCCGCGCGAGCCGCTGCGCCGAGGGCCTCGAGAGTAATGGCGTTGCTGTAGGCGAAACCGGTTTTTTCACCCGATTGCGCACGCACGCCCACACCTTGGTCGAGGTTGAAGCTGCCTTCCTTGACGATTCCGTCTTCCAGCGCCCAGGACTCGGAAATCTGCCCCTGGAAATACAGATCCGCGGCATCGATGCCCGGGCCGGCCAGATCGCCGAGCACGCCTTGCAGGCTCTCGATCGTTACGCCACCGGGCGCCAGGAGGTGTTCACTGACGGAGGACAACAACTCGCTCATATGTTTACGCCTTAAATTCGTCGTTCCGGGCAGGTCGCTGTGCGCCCTGCGAGAAAAAGCGCCGGTGACTGGACACCGGCATCCGCGCCCTGATTGACGCCTGTTCGCTGCTATCGCGTTCGGCCAGCAGCACGGCCTCGCCTTGATCCTGTTGTGCCAGCACCCGACCCCAAGGGTCGACGATCGCGGCATGCCCCCAGGTTTCCCGAGGCCCTGGGTGCGTCCCACCCTGGGCGGCCGCAAGCACATAACACTGGGTCTCGATGGCCCGTGCGCGAATCAGCACATCCCAATGCGCCGCGCCGGTCACCGCAGTAAACGCCGACGGCGCGGTAATCAATTGCGCGCCCGCAGCACGCAGTTCGCTATACAACTCCGGGAAACGCAGGTCGTAACACACCGTCAGGCCGACTCGACCAACGGGCGTGTCCGCCACCACGACCCCACTGCCATAAGCATAGTCATCGGACTCGCGATAACGCCCGCGATTGTCCGCCACGTCCACGTCGAACAGGTGCAACTTGTCGTAGCGCGCCACCGTTTCGCCCTGATCATTGACCAGCAACGAGCAGGCATGCGCTTTGGACGTCGGATGGTCCACCGGTGGTAACGGCAACGTGCCGGCCACTATCCATAACTTGAGGTCGCGGGCGGCCTGTTTCAACCACGGCAGGATCGGACCTTCACCCAACGCCTCGGCGCGGCCGATGTCGGCAATGTCACGACGGCCCATCGCGGCGAAGTTTTCCGGCAGCACAGCAAGCTGCGCGCCACCGGCCGCCGCCTCTTCGAGCAGACGCCGGGCCTGGGTCAGGTTGGCCAGCACATCGCTCTGGCTGACCATTTGAATCACCGCAAAAGTCATGGCCCCTCCTTACTTCAGATGTCTACACCGACCGTGTAGCAGCTGCCGAAGGCTGCGTCCGGCTGCGCAGCAGTCGTAAATCCCGATTGCACGGTTTGTCTGACCGACCGCGCTGACTGATTTTACGACTGCTTCGCAGCCGGACGCAGGCTTCGCCAGCTGCTACAAGGGACCTGCTTACGGCCATGCTACTCCATCGGCGTGGTCAAAAAGGCTTGTCGAAGGTGATTTTCGGCTCTTTCCACGGGCCTTTGACCGTGTATTTGACGCTGGCGAAACGTGCCACGCGGTCGCCGATCAGCTTGTCGATCAGGAACAGCGCGCCGCCGATGGCCGGTGCGCCGACAATCAACGCCGCAATCGGCAGGTTGTTGGTTACCGGCAACGTCACCAGCAGTTTCGCGTCAACCTGATCGGCCACCAGGTTCAGGGTACCGTTCAGTTCAATGTTGCTCGACGGGCCGGTCAGCAGGATCGGCTCCTCCGTCACATAAACCCCGTTGGTCGCGGCCAGCAGACCCTTGACCCGGTCATAACTCAAGCCTTTGCCGAACAGGTCGGAGAAGTCCAGGCGCAGACGGCGACCGATGGAATTGAAGTTGAGCAGGCCGAATACCCGCAGTGCCTGGGCGCTGCCCTCGACTTCCACGAACTGGCCTTTATTCAGCGAAGCATCGAGGGTGCCGGAGAAACGTTTGGTGGCCAGCCAGGCCGGTGAGCCAGGCCAGCGACCGTCGACATCCATATGAAACTCTTCACTGGTGACGCTCGGCGCAAATCCCCAGCCCTTCAGAACATCAGCGAGATTCTTGCCGCTGATCCGTCCCTTGAACCAACTGCTGGAGCTACCTGGCATGCCTTCCCAGCCGCCAGTGCCCTGCAACAGAATCCCCTTGAGGCCCAGGTCCAGCGTATTGAGCGCAATACCCTTGGCGGTCGGACGGACTTTCAGATACCAGGCACCTACAAGGTCCTGCCCCTGGAACAGCTGATTGATGGTGATATCCAGCGCCGGGATCTTGGTTGGGTCCACCGAGGCCAGCGGATCCGGCGAGTTCTCGTCGGCCAGGACCGTAGGATCTGGCGCCGGCAACCGCACTGTTTGCAGATTGATCGCAATCGGCGCACCTTTCGCATCGGGGATGCTCGCGCTGCCCTTGACCTGCTGACTGTCGAGTTGCAAGGCCCACGCCGCGGCTTTGCGATTCAACTGTACCGAAGCCTGATCGAGCGTCGTGCCGATACCGCTGAGTTTGCCAACCTTGAAGTCCGCACTGCTGAGCAACTGCTTGGCACTGCCGCCCGGATCCTGACCAGCGTACTTGTCCGCCAGATCTTTCCACGGGCCGACGTCCAGTTCCGACAGCACGCCACGCACTCGCAGACCTTTGGCGCCGGGCAACACGGCATTGCCGCCACCCAGGAACAACTCGCCACGACCGTCGGCAAAATTGCCGGGCGGCGCCGCAAACGTGAAGTCTGCCAGCTCACCATACTTGACCCAATAGCGCCGTTCCGGCCCTTGCAGGGTCATGCGGAACGTGGTGTCGCGGCCGGCATCGGCGGCCATGCCGAACGGCGCCGGCAAATCGATCGCCACGCCTTTGAGACTGGAATTGACCATCAGCTGGCTGTCGGGGCCATCAAGGCTCAGTTGCAGCTGATAGGGGATCACGCCGGACACGGGCAAAGGCTGGGTGACGCTCAACCAATCCGTGAGTTTCTTGACCTCGACCTGACCGGATGCAGTGACGCGGGTCTTGAGATTACCCGCACTGCCGTCGGCAAAAATCTGCGCGGTGACCGGTTTGTCGAAGGCGCGCGCGGTGATGTTCTGTCCGCTCAATCCCTTGGTGCTGTCGAAGCGGAAATCGCCCTTGAGTTGCGTCAGCTCCAACGATGGCTCGGCCAGCTTCAAACGCGCCTTGGCGGTCTTGAAGTCGACGAGAATTTTCGGCTGCTCGCCTTTGACCAGCGAAATATCCAGCTTCAGCTTGCCTTGCAGATCGCCCTCGCCTTCCCATCCGGCAAAGGTTTCAGCGGTGCCGATCGGCGCTTCCTGAAGAATCTTCAGGCCATCACCCAACCCGCCGGAGAACCCACCGTCGAGGAACAGGTGAACGCTTTGCCCTTCCGGCGCGTGGGGAATGTTGACGTAAATGTCGCGAACCTGAGTGTCGAGCAACTGGCCCTTGCTGGCCAGGACCCGCACGCCGCTGTCTTCAACAAACACATCGCCGGTGACTTTGCTGACATGTGGCCAACCCGGCTGGAAGGCCAGCTCGGCATCGTGCACCTTGAAGAACAGGCTGATGCTGCGGGCAGTATCGGCGGCACCGTGGTTCAGCGAGCCCTGATACTGGAAGAAGCCTTCGTCCACCGCGCCTTTGAGAATCGCCGTGCGCAGCCATTCGTCCAGCGCCGGGCTAAGCATGGTCGGCAGGTACTTGGCGGTGTAGCGACCGTCGCCGTCCACCAGGCCGACCCGCAGGTCCATGTAGTCTTCCTGGGTGTGGTCGAAATGCAGGCGGATCAAGAAGTCACCGGCAATCTTGCCCTCTTCGCCCAGCACCTTCAGGTACGGCGCGATCAGGGTGAAGCTTTCTTTGTCGAGTTTCCAGGTCAGCCGTGCGTTGGCCTGAATGTATTGCCATGGCTTGGCGAAAATCGGGTCCAGGTGCAGGACAAAGTCCTTGCTGTCCATCCGCAGTTCACCCTGGCCGAGGTCACCGCTGATGCTGCCGCTGACATTTCGCGCCGCCGGCGCGCCGTGATAGGCGTCGAAGCCGACCTGATCGAGGTTGGCGGCAAAGCTGAACTTGCTGTCGTCAGTGGCATTGGGCCGCAGATCGATCAGCACGTTGCGCAGCCCACCGGTCACCTTGAGTCGCTCGACCGCCGTGGCGACACCTTCGGGCAGCGGCCCCAAGGCGTTTATCAACGGAGTGAGAGGGGTGAGGTCGAGGCGGTCGGCCTGCAAGTGCCAGAGTTCTTCAGACTTGTCGGTGGCGGCAGTCTGTCGAAGTTGCAGGTGCGATTCCCAGCGGGTCTCGCCGAAGTTCATGGCGAGGGAATCCAGGGTCACCAGCATGCCTTCGGAGCTGCGCTGGAAATAGCCGTTGAGCGCCAGATTGTTGATCTGGATCGGCTTGCGATCGGCGTAGGCACCCTTGAGTTGCGGTGCGTTCAAGCGAATCGCGCCGCTTTGCAGCGCGCCCTTGCCCCAGTTCACCCAGAGCTCGCCGCCGGCCTTGAGCTCGGAGAAATTCCACTGCCGGGTCACGCGCTCGGGCAGCCATTTCGACCAGTCGCTTTGCGGCAGGCTCAGGTAGGCCTCGGCCTCACCGTCCTTCCACTGGCTGGCGCGAATTCGCGTACGCACACTCATGGCTACTGGCTGGCCGTCGGGCAGGGTCAAACGGGCATCGAGGCGCTGACGGGAGACGCCGGTTTTCAGATTCAGGCCAACGTAGGTCAAGGTCAGCGGTGGGTGCTCCAATGGCTGCAAGGTCACCTGGCTGTCGATCACCGACAGCTGCTGGACCATTTGCATGCGATTGAGCAACTGCTCCGGATCAAGAGGCTGGTCCTGTTGCACCGGCAACCCTTCCAGCGCCCAATGACCGTCCGCGCCTTCCTTGAGGCTGATCTTCAGGCCGTTGAGTTCCAGGTGGGCGATGCGAACATCGCGAGCCAGCAGGCTTTCCCAAAGGTCCGGCACCGCTCGCACCTGATCCAGGTGCAGGGCGTTGGCACCCTCGCCTACCGTCACATCGTGCGCCAGCAAAATCGGCGCGAAACCGCTCCAGTTACCTTCCAGCTTGCCGATCTGCAGCGGCATGCCCAAGGCGGCGCTGGCTTTGGTTTCGACGTCGGCACGGTATTCGGCTACCAGAGGCGTCAGCTCCCGGCCGAGGCTGACGTACAACGCCATCAACACCAAGACCAACGCGCACAGGCCAAGACCCCAGCGGGTCAGTGCGGCCAAAATGCGTGTCAGACGTTCCATGTCAGTTGGCTCCCATGGCAAAAATACTGCAAAAAGCTGAGGCCAGCCGTTCTAGTAGGGTTGAAACACAGCGATTCAGAGCAGCACCACGTCGTATTGTTCCTGGGAATACATGGTTTCCACCTGGAACCGAATGGTGCGTCCGATAAATCCTTCCAGCTCGGCGACATTTCCCGACTCTTCATCAAGCAAACGGTCGACGACTTTCTGGTTCGCCAATACACGATAGCCTTCCGCTTGATAGGCGCGCGCCTCGCGGAGGATTTCGCGGAAAATTTCGTAGCAGACCGTTTCCGGCGTCTTCAGCTTGCCGCGACCCTGACAGCTGCTGCACGGTTCGCACAGCACTTGTTCAAGGCTTTCGCGGGTGCGCTTGCGCGTCATCTGCACCAGGCCCAGCTCGGTGATGCCGATGATGTTGGTCTTGGCGTGGTCGCGCTCCAGTTGTTTCTCCAGCGTGCGCAGGACCTGGCGCTGGTGCTCTTCGTCTTCCATGTCGATGAAGTCGATGATGATGATCCCGCCCAGATTGCGCAGGCGCAGCTGTCGGGCGATGGCGGTCGCGGCTTCGAGGTTGGTCTTGAAGATGGTTTCTTCGAGGTTGCGATGGCCGACGAACGCCCCGGTGTTGACGTCGATGGTGCTCATGGCTTCTGCCGGATCGACCACCAGATAACCGCCGGACTTGAGCGGGACTTTGCGCTCGAGAGCTTTCTGGATTTCGTCTTCGACGCCGTACAAGTCGAAAATCGGCCGCTCACCCGGGTAATGCTCAAGACGATCGGCGATTTCCGGCATCAGTTCGGCGACGAACTGCGTGGTTTTCTGGAAGGTTTCCCGGGAGTCGATGCGGATCTTCTCGATCTTCGGGCTCACCAGGTCGCGCAAGGTGCGCAGGGCCAGGCCGAGGTCTTCGTAGATGACGCTCGGTGCACCGATGGTTTTGATCTGTTCGTTGATCTGATCCCAGAGACGGCGCAGGTAGCGGATGTCCATGAGGATTTCATCGGCACCGGCCCCTTCGGCGGCGGTACGCAGAATGAAACCGCCCGCCTCTTTGATGCCTTCTTTGGCCACGCAATCGGTGACCACTTGCTTGAGTCGATCGCGCTCGGCTTCGTCTTCAATCTTCAGCGAAATGCCGACGTGGGCCGTACGCGGCATGTACACCAGATAGCGCGAAGGAATCGACAACTGAGTGGTCAGGCGTGCGCCTTTGGAGCCGATCGGGTCCTTGGTGACCTGGACCACCAGGCTCTGACCTTCGTGAACCAGCGCACTGATGCTCTCCACCGTAGGGCCTTCACGCAGGGAAATTTCCGAGGCATGAATGAACGCGGCGCGGTCCAGACCGATATCGACGAAGGCCGCCTGCATGCCCGGCAATACCCGCACGACCTTGCCTTTATAGATGTTGCCGACGATCCCGCGTTTTTGCGTGCGCTCGACGTGGACCTCTTGCAGGACACCGTTTTCGACCACCGCCACGCGCGATTCCATCGGCGTGATGTTGATCAGGATCTCTTCACTCATGGCAGGGTCTCGTTCAGGCATGTTCACGATAATGGCCGCATCTTGTCAGTACGACGCTCAGCGCGCGTTAAGGGTTTGCCAACAGGGTATGCCGAAATGGCCGAGCAGCTCAGCGGTTTCGCACAGCGGCAGTCCGACCACCGCCGAGTAGCTGCCATTGAGCCCGGCGACAAACACCGCGCCCAATCCTTGAATGCCATAGCCACCCGCCTTGTCCCGCGGTTCGCCACTGGCCCAGTAAGCCGCCGCTTCATCGCGAGCGATGTTGCGAAAGCGCACCAGACTGCGCACCACCCGGGACTCAGAACGCTCGCCGTCAAGCACTGCAATGGCGGTCAGCACCTCATGCTCGTGCCCCGCCAACATCATAAGCATGGCGCACGCGTCAGCTTCGTCCACCGGTTTGCCGAGAATTTTCCCGTTGAGTACCACAGCAGTGTCGGCGCCCAGCACGCAAAAATCAGCGTCGGACACGACCACCCGGCGCCCGGCCTCGGCTTTGCCGCGCGCCAGGCGCTCGACATAGGCCGATGGGGATTCATCTTTTAAAGGGGTTTCATCGATGTCCGCGCTGATGGCGGAGAATGGCACGCCGATCTGCGTGAGCAGTTCACGCCGACGCGGCGAGCCTGAGGCGAGATACAACAGCTTCATCAAGACATCTCCCTGTTTAGTGCCCTGCCCCACAAATACTGTTCCTTTTGGGCGGCGTCTGTTGTTGCCATACTGCGTTGCCGCTCCTCGCCATAGCGAGCTATGACTTGTCGCGGCGCCTTGTCTGGCAACAACAGCCACTCGCCAAAAAGGAACGTATTTGCGAGGCAGGGCACCGGTGCGGGCCAATGCCTGACCGAATTAATTGATTTTGTAGCGTCGACGCAACCCGCGCAAACCGTAGCTGATCCACGGCCAGAGCAATGCGCTGACCAAAGCCGGCAGCACCAATGCCAGGGTCGGCTGACGGTTGCCGGTCAGGGCGCTCAGCCATAGTTGAACAAGCTGAGCGAGGCCGAAGATCACCAGGATCACCAGGCTCTGTTGCCACATCGGGAACATGCGCAGGCGCTGTTGCAGCGACAGCACCAGAAAGGTGATCAGGCACAGGATCAACGCGTTCTGACCCAGCAACGTGCCGTAGAGCACGTCTTCGGCCAGGCCCAGGCACCATGCGGTGACCATGCCGACTTTCTGCGGCAAGTACAACGCCCAGAAAGCCAGCAGCAAGGCCAGCCAGAGCGGACGGAGGATTTCCATGAATTGCGGCAGCGGCGAAACGCTGAGCAGCAGGCCAATGGCAAACGTCAGCCAGATCATCCAGTCATTTCGGGATGCGGTAGCACCGACCATTATTCTCGTCCCCCAGTGGAAGCCGGCGCGGAGACAGGCGGTTTGGCGGCAGGCTTCACCGCAGCCGTTTGAGCGGCTGGCGGTTTGGCTGCGGCAGGTTGCGATGCCGGCGGCTTGGCGGCGGCGGGATGCGCAGGTTTTACCGGGGTCGCCGGGGTTGCCGCCGGTGCCGGTGCCGCCGGAGTTGCAGCGGGTGCAGCGGCTGCAGCGGCTGCAGCGGCTGCGGCGGGAACCATTACGGTGGCAGGCACAGGTTTTGGCACGGTCGCCGGGATGATCGGCCCACCCCCGTGCTGGTCCAGCGCTTCTTGCGCCTGGGCAGCGTCGTTGGCGCGCTCTTCAGCGGTGCGGCCGTCGGTGAACACCAGCAGCAGGTAACGGCTGCGGTTCAACGCGGCGGTCGGCACAGCACGCACGATGGCAAACGGCTGACCGGAATCGTGAATCACTTCTTTGACTGTCGCCACCGGGTAACCGGCCGGGAACCGCTGACCAAGGCCGGAACTGACCAGCAGATCGCCTTCCTTGATATCTGCCGTGTCGGCAACGTGACGAAGTTCCAGGCGTTCCGGGTTGCCAGTGCCGCTGGCAATCGCCCGCAGACCGTTGCGGTTCACCTGCACCGGAATGCTGTGGGTGGTGTCGGTCAGCAGCAACACGCGGGAGGTGTAAGGCATCAACTCGACCACCTGGCCCATCAGGCCGCGGGCATCGAGCACCGGCTGGCCGAGGACCACACCGTCGCGCTCACCTTTATTGATGATGATGCGATGGGTGAACGGGTTGGGGTCCATGCCGATCAACTCGGCCACTTCGACCTTCTCATTGACCAGCGCAGAGGAATTGAGCAACTCGCGCAGCCGAACGTTCTGCTCGGTGAGGGCGGCAAGCTTTTGCATGCGGCCCTGCAACAGCAGGTTTTCGGTCTTGAGTTTTTCGTTTTCGGCGACCAGCTCGGTACGGCTGCCGAATTGGCTGGCCACACCCTGCCATAGCCGCTGCGGCAGGTCGGTGATCCAGTAAGACTGCATCAGCACCAGCGACATCTGGCTACGCACTGGCTTGAGCAGTGTGAAGCGGGCATCGACCACCATCAGCGCGACCGATAGCACGACCAGCACCAACAAGCGCACGCCCAGTGAAGGCCCTTTGGTGAAAAGCGGTTTAATAAGCCGCTCCTCCCAGGCAATTGTTTTCTTTATTCATACGGCAGACCGGCCTGGATGCAGACTGACAGAAGATAAACGCCAACAGGCAGCACTGCAAAGTGCCGCCTGCGCGCTCAACAGCATAGATGCAACCGGCGAGATCACTCGCTGGAAAGCAGGTCCATGGTGTGTTTATCCATCATTTCCAATGCACGGCCACCGCCGCGAGCAACGCAGGTCAGCGGGTCTTCGGCAACGATCACCGGCAGACCTGTTTCCTGGGCCAGCAACTTGTCGAGGTCACGCAGCAACGCGCCACCACCGGTCAGCACCAGGCCACGCTCGGCGATATCGGAAGCCAGCTCCGGAGGCGATTGCTCCAGCGCACTTTTCACGGCCTGAACGATGGTGGCCAGGGACTCTTGCAGAGCTTCCAGCACTTCATTGGAGTTCAGGGTGAAGGCACGTGGAACGCCTTCGGCCAGGTTACGGCCACGAACGTCGACTTCACGAACTTCGCCGCCCGGGTAAGCCGTACCGATTTCCTGCTTGATGCGCTCGGCGGTGGATTCACCGATCAGGCTGCCGTAGTTGCGACGCACGTAGGTGATGATCGCTTCGTCGAAGCGGTCGCCGCCAACCCGTACGGATTCGGCGTAAACCACACCGTTCAGGGAGATCAGCGCGATTTCAGTGGTACCACCACCGATATCGACAACCATCGAACCGCGCGCTTCTTCAACCGGCAGACCGGCACCGATCGCAGCAGCCATTGGCTCTTCGATCAGGAACACTTCGCGAGCACCGGCACCAAGGGCCGATTCACGGATGGCACGACGCTCAACCTGGGTGGATTTGCACGGAACGCAGATCAGCACCCGCGGGCTTGGCTGCAGGAAGCTGTTTTCGTGAACCTTGTTGATAAAGTATTGCAGCATCTTTTCGCAGACGCTGAAGTCGGCAATGACGCCGTCCTTCATCGGACGAATGGCCGCGATGTTGCCCGGTGTACGGCCGAGCATGCGCTTGGCCTCGGTGCCGACGGCAACGACACTTTTCTGGTTACCGTGTGTCCGAATAGCCACAACCGATGGCTCATTCAGGACGATTCCGCGCTCGCGCACGTAAATAAGGGTGTTGGCAGTGCCCAGGTCAATGGAAAGATCGCTGGAAAACATGCCACGCAGTTTCTTGAACATGGGAAAGGGACCCTAGGCAACGCGTGGGTAAAAAAGTGCGGCAAACTCTAACAACGACAGGGATTTTGGGCAAGGCGCCAATATGTTAAATTGGCCGCTTTTCTGTGCACCAACCCCCACAATCGCGGCCTTATGACCGTAGAAATGCGGTAGTGTTCCGACAATCTAACACACGGACAGCATCCGTTCTGAATTCCTTCCACTGGAGAATCCCATGACGCTTCAACGCTCCGACGTGGAAAAAATCGCTCATCTGGCCTGTCTGGGCCTCAATGATGCCGATCTTCCACACATCACTTCGGCCCTGAACAGCATTCTGGGACTGGTCGACGAAATGCAGGCGGTCAATACCGACGGTATCGAGCCGCTCGCCCACCCACTGGAAGCCAGCCAGCGCCTGCGTGCAGACGTCGTGACCGAGACCAATCATCGCGAGGCTTATCAGTCCATCGCACCAGCGGTCGAAAACGGCCTGTACCTGGTTCCGAAAGTCATCGACTAAAGGGAAAGAGCCTGCAATGCATCAATTGACTCTGGCCGAGATCGCCCGCGGACTCGCCGATAAAAAGTTTTCCTCCGAAGAGCTGACCAAGACCCTGCTGGCGCGTATCGCCCAGCTCGATCCTCAGCTCAACAGCTTCATCAGCCTCACCGAAGACCTGGCGCTCCAGCAGGCGAAAGCCGCTGACGCACGCCGGGCCAACGGTGAGAGCGGCGCCCTGCTCGGCGCGCCGATCGCCCACAAAGACCTGTTCTGCACCCAAGGCATCCGCACCAGCTGCGGCTCGAAGATGCTCGACAACTTTAAAGCACCGTACGACGCCACCGTCGTTGCCAAGCTGGCCGCTGCCGGCGCAGTGACCCTGGGCAAGACCAACATGGACGAATTCGCCATGGGTTCGGCCAACGAGTCGAGCTACTACGGCCCGGTGAAAAACCCGTGGAACCTGGAACACGTTCCCGGCGGTTCGTCCGGCGGTTCCGCGGCTGCGGTTGCCGCGCGCCTGCTGCCGGCAGCCACTGGCACCGACACGGGAGGCTCGATCCGCCAGCCCGCCGCACTGACCAACCTCACCGGCCTGAAACCGACGTACGGTCGTGTTTCGCGCTGGGGCATGATCGCTTACGCGTCCAGCCTCGATCAGGGCGGCCCTCTGGCGCGCACCGCCGAAGACTGCGCGATCCTGCTGCAAGGCATGGCCGGTTTCGACCCGCAAGACTCCACCAGCATCGACGAGCCCGTGCCTGATTACAGCGCCAGCCTCAACGGTTCGCTGCAAGGCCTGCGCATCGGCGTGCCGAAGGAGTACTTCAGCGCCGGTCTCGACCCACGCATCGCCGAGCTGATCCACAACAGCGTCAAGGAGCTGGAAAAGCTCGGCGCCGTGATCAAGGAAATCAGCCTGCCGAACATGCAGCACGCGATCCCGGCGTACTACGTGATCGCCCCGGCAGAAGCCTCTTCCAACCTGTCGCGTTTCGACGGCGTGCGTTTCGGCCACCGCTGCGAAAACCCGGTCAACCTGATCGACCTGTACAAGCGTTCCCGTGGCGAAGGTTTCGGCCCGGAAGTGCAGCGCCGGATCATGGTCGGTGCGTACGCGCTGTCGGCCGGTTACTACGACGCCTACTACCTGAAGGCGCAGAAGATCCGTCGCTTGATCAAGAACGACTTCATGGCAGCCTTTAACGAGGTCGACATCATCCTCGGCCCAACCACGCCGAACCCGGCCTGGAAGCTCGGCGCCAAGAACAGCGACCCGGTCGCTGCGTACCTGGAAGACGTCTACACCATCACCGCCAACCTCGCGGGCCTGCCAGGCTTGTCCATGCCAGCCGGTTTTGTCGATGGTCTGCCGGTCGGCGTGCAACTGCTCGCCCCGTATTTCCAGGAAGGTCGCCTGTTGAACGTTGCCCATCAGTATCAGTTGAACACTGACTGGCACACCCGCACCCCAACCGGCTTCTGAGGAGAAACACATGCAATGGGAAGTCGTGATCGGGCTGGAGATTCATACCCAGCTCACCACCCGGTCGAAAATCTTTTCCGGTAGCTCCACCACTTTCGGCTCCGAGCCGAACACCCAGGCCAGCCTGGTTGACCTCGGCATGCCCGGCGTATTGCCGGTGCTGAACCAGGAAGCGGTGCGCATGGCGGTGATGTTCGGCCTGGCCATCGATGCCGAAATCGGCCAGCACAACGTGTTCGCCCGTAAAAACTATTTCTACCCGGACCTGCCGAAGGGCTACCAGATCAGCCAGATGGAATTGCCGATTGTCGGCAAAGGCCACCTGGACATCGCCATGGAAGACGGCACGATCAAACGTGTCGGCGTCACCCGTGCGCACCTGGAAGAAGACGCCGGCAAAAGCCTGCACGAAGAGTTCAACGGTGCCACCGGCATCGACCTGAACCGTGCCGGCACGCCGCTGCTGGAAATCGTCTCCGAGCCGGACATGCGCAGTGCCAAGGAAGCCGTGGCCTACGTCAAGACCATCCACGCGCTGGTGCGTTACCTCGGCATCTGCGACGGCAACATGGCCGAAGGCTCGCTGCGTTGCGACTGCAACGTGTCGATCCGTCCGAAAGGCCAGGTCGAATATGGCACCCGCTGCGAGATCAAGAACGTCAACTCGTTCCGCTTCATCGAGAAGGCGATCAACAGCGAAGTGCAGCGTCAGATCGAGCTGATCGAAGACGGCGGCAAGGTGATCCAGCAGACCCGTCTATACGATCCGAACAAGGACGAAACCCGTCCGATGCGCAGCAAAGAGGAAGCCAACGACTACCGTTACTTCCCCGATCCGGACCTGCTGCCGGTGGTCATCGAGAACTCGTTCCTCGACGAAGTCCGCGCCACCCTGCCGGAATTGCCACCGCAGAAGCGCGAGCGCTTCCAGGCGCAATTCGGTCTGTCGGTGTATGACGCCAGCGTCCTGGCCACCAGCCGCGAGCAAGCGGATTACTTCGAGAAAGTCGTGAGCATCAGCGGCGACGCCAAGCTGGCGGCCAACTGGGTCATGGTTGAACTGGGCAGCCTGCTGAACAAGCAAGGCGTGGAAATCGACCAGTCGCCGGTCTCGGCCGAGCAACTGGGCGGCATGCTGCTGCGCATCAAGGACAACACCATCTCCGGCAAAATCGCCAAGGTCGTGTTTGAAGCGATGGCCAACGGCGAAGGCAGCGCGGACGAGATCATCGACAAGCGCGGCCTGAAGCAAGTGACCGACAGCGGCGCCATCTCGGCGGTGCTGGACGAAATGCTGGCGGCCAACGCCGAGCAGGTCGAGCAATACCGCGCGGCAGACGAAGCCAAGCGCGGCAAGATGTTCGGCTTCTTCGTCGGCCAGGCCATGAAAGCCTCCAAAGGCAAGGCCAACCCGCAACAGGTCAATGAACTGCTGAAAAGCAAGCTCGAAGGCTGACCGGAATGGAGCCAGCTCTCACTACTGGCTCCATCCTCTGTGGCGAGGGAGCTTGCTCCCGCTGGTCTGCGAAGCAGACCCAAATTGGCAACCGCATTCTTTCAGTAAAAATGCATCAGCCGATTTGCGACCGCTTCGCGGCCGAGCGGGAGCAAGCTCCCTCGCCACATTTATTTTGGGAAACCTCTGAATGAAGCGTCTACTTGGCGCCTGCGCCCTGCTCTCTCTGCTGGCCGGTTGCGCCAGCAACGATGTCATTGACCCACACGGCTACGACAAGACCGGCATGGCTTCGTATTACGGCGCCAAACACCAAGGTAAACGCACCGCCAGTGGCGAGCGTTTCAACAAGAATTCCCTGACCGCCGCCCACCGCCAGTTGCCGTTCGGCACGCGGGTGAAGGTCACCAATCTGAATAACGACAAGTCCTGCGTGGTCCGTATCAACGACCGCGGGCCGCATACCCGTGGGCGCCTGATTGATCTTTCACACGAGGCCGCCGAACAACTGGGTATGCTCCGTAGCGGCACCGCGCGCGTTCGCGTGCAAGCCATCGACGATTAACAGACGGAGCCCCGACCATTTTCGGACTTGCCGACTTACCCCTGATCAGCGTGATTGAGTTGCTCGGCGGCCTGCTGTTGCTGATCGCCGGTGCCGAGCTGATGGTCCGTGGCGCCGTGCGCCTCGCCGCGCGGTTGCAGGTGCGGCCGCTGATCATCGGCCTGACCATCGTCGCCCTGGGCAGCAGCGCACCGCAAATGGCGGTCAGCCTGCAAGCCACCCTGGCGCAAAACGCCGACATTGCCGTCGGCAGCGTGATCGGCAGCAGCATCTTCAACATCCTCGTCACCCTCGGGCTCTCGGCGCTGATCATTCCGCTGCGGGTATCGCGGCAACTGGTGCGCCTGGACATTCCGCTGATGATCGGCGCCAGCCTGCTGGTGTTTTTACTGGCGTGGAATGAAGAGCTGAACCGCGTGGACGGCATGATTCTGCTGGCCGCCCTAGCGCTGTATCTGGGCTTGCTGCTGCGCCAGTCGCGGCACTCGGCCCGTCCACCCTCCCATGACGGAACACCCCGGGCACCGTGGTTCAGCAGCGTGCTGATGATCGTCGCCGGACTGGCGATGCTGGTCTACGCCGGCCACTTGTTGCTGGGCGCTGCCGTGGCGGTCGCAACCGATCTGGGGCTGTCGGAGCGGGTCATCGGCCTGACCATCGTCGCCATCAGCACATCCCTGCCGGAACTGGCCACCTCGTTGATCGCCGCATTGCGCGGCCAACGGGACATTGCCGTGGGCAACGTGATCGGCAGCAACCTGTTCAATCTTTTGGGCGTGCTCGGCCTGACTGCGCTCGTCGCCCCCTCGCCGCTGTCGGTTTCGCCCAATGCCCTGGATTTCGACTTGCCGGTGATGCTCGGTGTCGCGGTGCTCTGTCTGCCGCTGTTCTATACCGGCTACCGGGTGACCCGCGCCGAAGGTCTGCTGTTTCTGGGTTTGTACCTGGCTTACGGTCTGCACGTGGTGTCGTTTACCACCGGCATGCCACTGGCCGGCAAGCTTGAACACCTGATGCTGTTTTTCGTCCTCCCGGCGCTGGTGGCCTATCTGCTGTTCACATCACTGCGCGCCTGGCGTCGCCAACACCACAAGAGAGAAATGCCATGACCGACAATAAGAAGCCTGGCGTTGAAGTCCGCCGCCAAGTGATGGGCGATGCGTTCGTCGACCGAGCACTGGGCAATGCCACCGAGTTCACCCAGCCGCTGCAGGACTTCGTCAATGAACACGCGTGGGGCAGCGTGTGGAACCGCGAAGGTCTGCCGCTGAAAACCCGCAGCCTGATCACCCTCGCCGCCCTGACTGCGTTGAAGTGCCCGCAGGAATTGAAAGGTCACGTGCGCGGTGCGTTGAACAACGGCTGCACCGTGGAAGAGATTCGTGAGGCGTTGCTGCATTGCGCGGTGTATGCCGGTGTGCCAGCGGCTATCGATGCGTTTCGCGCGGCGCAGGAAGTGATTGATACCTACCAGAAGCCTGAGTAATTAGCCGGCATTTTTGGTGACTGTTCGGCCGTCTTCGCGAGCAAGCCCGCTCCCACATTTTGACCGCATTCTCATGTCGGACACGGTCAAATGTGGGAGCGGGCTTGCTCGCGAAGAGGCCCGACAAAACGCCACAAATCCGGAAGCTAAATCCACCCACCCCACTGCAACAAAAAGATCCCGATATTCGTGGTGACCGCCGCCATCAACGTGGTGATCACAATGATCGCCGCCGCCAGCTCGTGATTGCCATCAGCCTGCCGGGCCATGACAAAACTGGCTGCCGCGGTCGGGCTACCGAAGTACAGAAACAGAATTCCCAATTCCGCCCCGCGAAAACCCCAAAGCCACGCCCCCAGCGTCGCCAGCACCGGCAAACCGATCATCTTCACCAGGCTTGAGCTCAGCGCCATCGAGCCGCTTTTTCGCATCGCCGCCAGCGACAACGTGCCGCCGATGCAAATCAGCGCCAATGGCAACGTGGTTTGCGCCAGGTACTGACCGGAGGTCTCCAGCCAGCCCGGCAGGCTGATCTTGAAATAGGCAAACGGCGCCGCCGCAAACACACTGATGATCAGCGGGTTGACCATCACGCTTTTGCAGATGCTCCACGGATCGGACTTGATTACCGGGCTGTACACCGCCAGCACGATGGTCGAGAGCGTGTTGTAAAACAGGATCACCAGCGCCGCGAGAATCGCCCCGAGGGAAATCCCGTAGTCGCCGTACATGCTCGCCGCCAGTGCGAGGCCGATCACACCGTTGTTGCCGCGAAACGCACCTTGGGTGTAAATCCCCCGGTCTTCACGCGGGCACTTCCAGATCGCCCAGCCCCAGGCGATGGCGAAACACACCAGTGTGGCGAGCGAGAAATAGATCAACAGCGCCGGTTGCAGCGCGGCGTGCAGGTCGGCATGCAGGATGCCCAGAAACAGCAACGCCGGCATGGTGACGTTGAACACCAGGGCCGACGCGGTGTGGATGAAGTTGTCGTTGATCCAGTCGATGCGCTTGAGCACCACTCCCAGAAACAGCATGGCAAACACCGGCGCGGTGATGTTCAGGGTTTCGAGGAAGATAGCCAGCATGCCGGGGGGAACCTTGGGTGAGCGTCGTTAGGGGGCTAATGATAAGCCACTGGAGACACCGGCGTCTGGTAGACCGCTTTCGCGGGCAAGCCTCGCTCCTACAGGTCCGTGTCGTACACATTTACCGTGCGCGGCACAGACCTGTAGGAGCGAGGCTTGCCCGCGAAGAACGATAACGCGGTCTTAAGTGATCGGCGCCGGATTGAACAGAGTGATGTCGTTATGCAGCTTATGCTGCTCCGCCCAGGTCTGCTTCTTCCCGCTGGCCACATCCAGGTAGTAGTGAAACAACTCCCACCCAAGATCTTCGATCGAAGCCCGCCCGGTCGCAATCCGCCCGGCATCGATGTCGATCAGGTCCGGCCAGCGCTGCGCCAGTTCGGTCCGGGTCGACACTTTTACCACCGGCGCCATCGCCAAACCATACGGCGTGCCACGCCCGGTGGTGAATACATGCAGGTTCATCCCCGCCGCCAACTGTAACGTCCCGCAGACGAAATCACTGGCCGGGGTCGCGCAGAAAATCAGCCCTTTGCGCTTGAAGCGCTCGCCAGGGCCAAGCACGCCGTTGATCGCGCTGCTGCCGGATTTGACGATTGAGCCCAGAGACTTCTCGACAATGTTCGACAACCCGCCCTTCTTGTTCCCCGGCGTAGTGTTGGCACTGCGGTCCGCTTCGCCCTTGGCCAGGTAACGGTCGTACCAGTCCATTTCCCGCACCAGTTCCTGAGCAACTTCCTCAGTCTCCGCACGGGAAGTCAGCAGGTAAATCGCGTCGCGCACTTCGGTGACTTCAGAAAACATCACCGTCGCGCCCGCCCGCAATAACAGGTCCGAGGCATAACCCAGCGCCGGGTTGGCGGTGATGCCGGAAAACGCATCGCTACCACCGCACTGCATACCGAGGATCAATTCGGACGCCGGCACGGTTTCCCGGCGACGCAGATCGAGCTTCTTCAAACGGGTCTCGGCCAGCGCCATGATCTGCTCGATCATCTCGGTGAAACCGTGACTGGAATCCTGCAAGCGGTACAACCACGGATCGCTCAAATCCACCGAACTGTCGCCCTCGTGCATCACCTGCCCGGCCTGCAATTTTTCGCAGCCCAGGCTGATGACCAAGGCTTCGCCACCCAGGTTCGGGTTGCGCGCCAGGTTACGCACGGTACGGATCGGGATGTACGCATCAGTCGCAGTAATCGCCACGCCACAGCCGTAACTGTGGGTCAGCGCCACCACGTCATCAACGTTCGGATAGCGCGGCAGCAACTCGTCCTTGATGCGCTTGACCGCATGGTCCAGCACACCGGTCACACACTGAACGGTCGTGGTGATCCCGAGAATGTTGCGCGTGCCGACGGTGCCGTCGGCGTTGCGATAACCCTCGAACGTATAGCCTTCCAGCGGTGCCTGCGCTGCCGGCACTTCGGTGGACAGCGGCAGGCTGTCCAGCGGTGGCGCGGTGGGCATGCGCAGTTGATCTTCCTTGACCCAGCTGCCGCGCGGAATCGGCTGCAACGCGTAGCCAATGGTCTGGCCGTAACGAATCACCTGGCCGCCCTCGGGAATGTCTTCCAGGGTGACTTTATGGCTCTGCGGCACGAAGTCCACCGTCACCAGGCCATCGGGAAACTCGGTGCCGGCCGGAACGCCCTGGTCATTGACCACGATGACGACGTTGTCGCGTTCGTGCAGGCGGATGTAGCGCGGCGAGTCGGAATGTTCAATCAACTGCATGACGCCGCTCCTCAGGAATGCGCTTGAGACAATTTGTTGTTGGTTTCAGGACCGCTGACTGGCGGCTCTTTGAGCACAACACGCTTGATCGGACCGACGATCACCAGGTAGCTGAACACTGCGACCAGTGCGTTGCAACCGACAAACACCAGCGCCCATTTGAACGAGCCGGTGGAGCTGATGATGTAGCCGATGACGATCGGGGTGGTGATCGAAGCGATGTTGCCGAAGGTATTGAACAAGCCACCGCTGAGACCGGCGATCTGTTTTGGCGAGGTGTCGGACACCACGGCCCAACCCAACGCACCCACGCCTTTGCCGAAGAAGGCCAGGGCCATGAAGCCGACGACCATCCATTCAACGTCCACATAGTTGCAAGCCACGATGCTGCTGGAAACCAGCAAACCGGCGATGATCGGCGCCTTGCGGGCGAAGGTCAGCGAGTGTCCTTTGCGCAGCAGGTAATCGGAAATCACTCCGCCAAGCACACCACCGATAAACCCGCAGATCGCCGGCAGCGAGGCAATGAAACCAGCCTTGAGGATGGTCATGCCGCGCTCCTGCACCAGGTACACCGGGAACCAGGTGAGGAAGAAGTAGGTGATGCCGTTGATGCAGTACTGGCCCAGGTACACGCCGAGCATCATGCGGTTGGTCAGCAACTGGCGGATGTAGTCCCACTTCGGACCGTCAGCCTTGGTGCCTTTGCCTTTGTCCTGATCCATGTCGACCATGCCGCCGTTGTCGGCGATGTGCTTGAACTCGGCGTCGTTGATCATCGGGTGTTGGCGCGGGCTGTAGATCACTTTCAGCCAGATACCCGAGAAGACAATGCCGATCACGCCCATGACGATGAACACGTGCTGCCAGCCGAAGCTGTAAACGATCCAGCCCATCAGCGGCGCGAACAACACGGTGGCGAAGTATTGCGCCGAGTTGAAAATCGCCGAGGCCGTGCCGCGTTCAGCGGTCGGGAACCAGGCCGCGACAATGCGTGCGTTGCCAGGGAAGGATGGCGCTTCGGCCAGGCCCACCAGGAAGCGCAGCATGAACAGCGCAACCACCGCTGTGGACATGCCGAACTCACCGACATAACCCTGCAGCACGGTGAACAGCGACCAGGTGAAGATGCTAAGTGCGTAGATTTTTTTCGAGCCAAAACGGTCCAGCAGCCAGCCACCGGGAATTTGCCCGGCCACGTAGGCCCAACCGAATGCAGAGAAGATGTAGCCGAGGGTGACCGCGTCGATGCCGAGGTCTTTTTGCAGGCTGGAGCCGGCGATTGCGATGGTAGCCCGGTCGGCGTAGTTGATCGTGGTCACCAGAAACAGCATGAGCAGGATCAAATAGCGGACGTGAGTCGGCTTCTGGGTCAATTGCATGTAGATGTACTCCCACTGATTATTTTTATGCGGGTAATAACGGTGTTGTTTTTGTGGGAGCTGGCCTGCCAGCGATGCGGGCACCTCGGTATGTCAGTCGCACCGCGGTGATGCCATCGCTGGCAGGCCAGCTCCCACAAGTATTGCGGTGTATCAGGAACCGATGTAGCTGGTTTTCACCACGGTGTAGAACTCTTGCGCATAGCGACCTTGCTCACGTGATCCATAGGATGAACCTTTACGCCCACCGAATGGAACGTGGTAATCCACGCCCGCCGTCGGCAGGTTGACCATCACCATCCCGGCCTGGGAGTGGCGCTTGAAGTGGTTGGCGTACTTCAGCGACGTGGTGGCAATGCCCGCCGACAGACCGAATTCGGTGTCGTTGGCCATGGCCAGCGCAGCGTCGTAATCGGCAACGCGAACGATGTTGGCCACCGGGCCGAAAATCTCTTCACGGCTGATGCGCATTGCGGCTTCGCTGTCGGCAAACAGGGTTGGCGCGAGGTAGTAGCCTTCGGTATCGCAGGTCACCAGGCCGCCACCGCTGACCAGACGTGCACCTTCGGACTGGCCGATGTCGATGTACTTCAGGTCCTGTTCAAGCTGGGCTTGCGAGACCACCGGACCGATGTCGGTGCCGGCTTTCAACGCGTGGCCGACCTTGATCGACTTCATGCGCTCGGCCATGGCTTCGACGAACTTGTCGTGAATCCCGGCGGTGACGATGAAGCGGCTCGACGCCGTGCAACGCTGACCGGTGGAATAGAACGCGCTCTGTACCGACAGCTCGACCGCTTGTTTCAGGTCGGCGTCGTCGAGAATGATCTGCGGGTTCTTGCCACCCATTTCCAGCTGAACCTTGGCCTGGCGCGAGACGCAGCTGACCGCGATCTGACGACCGACACCGACGGAACCGGTGAAGCTGATGCCGTCGACTTTCGGGCTCTGCACCAGCGCATCGCCAACCACACGACCGCTGCCCATCACCAGGTTGAATACGCCGGCCGGGAAGCCTGCACGAGAGATGATTTCGGCCAGCGCCCAGGCGCAACCTGGCACCAGATCGGCCGGTTTCAGCACGACGCAGTTGCCGTAGGCCAGGGCCGGGGCGATTTTCCACGAAGGGATCGCGATCGGGAAGTTCCACGGCGTGATCAGACCGACCACGCCCAGCGCTTCGCGAGTGACTTCGACGTTCACACCCGGGCGCACCGACGGCAGGTAATCGCCGGACAGACGCAGGCATTCACCGGCGAAGAACTTGAAGATGTTACCGGCGCGGGTCACTTCGCCGATGGCTTCGGGCAGGGTCTTGCCCTCTTCCCGAGCGAGCAAGGTGCCGAGTTCTTCGCGACGGGCGAGGATTTCGGTACCGACTTTATCCAGCGAATCGTGGCGAGCCTGAATGCCCGAAGTGGACCAGGCCGGGAACGCGGCACGAGCGGCGTCGATGGCGGCGTGGACCTGGGCCAGATCAGCCTTGGCGTAATCGCCGATGGTGTCGGTCAGTTCGGAAGGGTTGATGTTGGCGCAGTAATCACTGCCCGCTACCCATTCGCCGTTGATGTAGTTATCAAAACGCTTTGTATCTGCCACTAGAAGATCTCCTCACGCAAAAGGCCGCTGATTGCTCAGCGGCCTTGTTTAATCGTTTTTTACTGCGCGCCCTGCTTGTCGATCAGCGCGGCCAGAGCTTCGTACTCTTCTGGCAGCAGATCGGTCAGCGGTGCACGCACAGGACCTGCGTCATAGCCGGCAATTTTTGCCCCGGCCTTGACGATGCTCACCGCGTAACCGGCTTTGCGGTTACGGATGTCCAGGTACGGCAGGAAGAAGTCGTCGATGATCTTGCCGACGGTGGCGTGATCTTCCCGGGCGATAGCGTGGTAGAAATCCATCGCGGTTTTCGGGATGAAGTTGAACACCGCCGAGGAGTAAACCGGCACGCCCAGGGCCTTATACGCAGCGGCGTAAACTTCGGCGGTCGGCAAACCGCCCAGGTAGCTGAAGCGATCACCGAGGCGGCGACGGATCGACACCATCAACTCGATATCGCCCAGGCCATCCTTGTAGCCGATCAGGTTCGGGCAGCGCTCGGCCAGGCGTTCCAGCAACGGCGCGGTCAGGCGGCAGACGTTACGGTTGTAAACCACCACGCCGATTTTCACCGATTTGCACACGGCTTCAACGTGGGCGGCAACGCCGTCCTGGCTGGCTTCGGTCAGGTAGTGCGGCAGCAGCAACAGGCCTTTGGCGCCCAGACGCTCGGCTTCCTGTGCATATTCGATGGCTTGGCGAGTCGAACCGCCCACGCCGGCCAGAATCGGCACGCTGGTTTCGCAGGTATCGACGGCCGTCTTGATGATTTCCGAATATTCGCTGGCCGCCAGAGAGAAGAACTCACCGGTGCCGCCCGCGGCGAACAACGCCGTGGCGCCGTATGGGGCCAGCCATTCGAGACGCTTGATGTAGCCCGCGCGATGGAAGTCGCCCTGAGCATTGAAATCGGTGACCGGGAAAGACAGCAAGCCGGAAGAGAGGATGGACTTCAGTTCTTGTGGATTCATTATTCGAACACCCTGGGTAGCGACGTTTGTGTGAGAAAAGCTTTCAGCCTGCGGCCGAGTTGTAGGTCATCGTACAACTTAAATAATAACCGTCAACTGCATTTCATCGCTGTGCACGGAATTTGTGTCGGAAAGGGATTTTCTTGACGTAGGAAATTTCTCGGCTAGGATCAGATTAACTGTATATACATACAGTTATCTTGAATCATACCGACGACATATCAAGGAGCTAGAAATGTCAGGTCTACACACTCAATCGCAGGAAAACCCCGAACGGATCATTGCGAATCTGGATGATCTTTTTACCGAAGACGGAATCGTCGTCACTGCAAACAGTTCGCTGATGCTGCACCTCAGCGAACATAACGACGCACCTCAGACAATCAAAGCTACGCCCGGCAAAACCTTGAAAGGCAAGCCGCAGCTGAGGTTCGAAGGCGGCGAGCACACCGCCATTGGCGACAGCACCCTCCTGCGTTTCATCAAGGACGCCCCCGCTGTCCCGGCCTCGCAGGTTGAGCTGCATCTGCCGAATGGGCTGGCGCTTACTTACGGTCAGATCGTCGCCCTGGGCGGCGATTTTTATGGCATTCCCGATCAGCCGGTCAGCGAAGGCGCTAACGCCGCCGATCGCATCCAGCGGTTTATCAATGCCTTCAACTCGCTGGCGGTATTGCCTGCATCCAACGCCGAAGCGAAGCTGATCCTCGGCGTCATGCAGAAGGAAATCGCCGCCGTTAAACAGGCGATCAAGGACGGTAAACAGCCTCATGAGGCTTATGACGCCCTCGGAGATACGTTGTCCGAAGAGTGGAACAGAATCACTGGCGGCGGCAGTTTTGTCTCGGCGCTGTTTCCATTGGGACGCTATCTGAAACTGGCCGCCAACAATGCCGATCACTTCGCCGAGTGGGCGCTTCTGGCGTATATCGCCGGGCATGCCGCGGCGCTGCAACAAGCGGTAAAGGCTCGCAGCAGCGGCGATGAAAAACAGCTGGAACTGGCCTACGCGATGAACGCGTTTGCCGATCATTACCTGACCGACCTGTTTTCTGCCGGCCACTTGCGCGTGCCGCGTAAACAGCTGGCTGCGGTGGTGACGCCAAGTGATCTGGGCTCGCTGATTACCCGCTTCATGCACGATGAAGACAGCAAGTTTGGCCTCAATGTGCGCAACGGTAACGGCGATCAATGGCGGGCGTATGGCGACAAACGCTACTTCGATGCCATCGACAGCGCCAATCGCGTCCAGGTGAATCAGGCGGTTCAGGTGTCGGCTGACGAAGTGTTTGCGGCGTATCTCAGCGGCACCGCCCCGGCGCCCGGTAACTTCGGCGCCTTGAAAAAAAACCCGGATCTGCAAGCCGTGCTGAATCTGGCGAACAACTTTTCACCGCTGTTCCGCGTTGAAGGCAGCAAGGTGCTGCGGCGCAAGGACGTCAACAACCTGAACGACACCGCCACCGTCGACGACTGGTGGGGCTGGAGCACTTACTTGCTGCTCAAGGACTACCAACCCACTGGCAACGTGGCCTGATAAGGAGATCGATGATGACTATCAAATTGAAACTGGAATTGGCTTCGGGACAATCGCTGGAGGGCGCGCCGATGGAGTTGTTGTCCAAGGGGGTGGTGATTGGGCGGGCGATGGTGGATGAGCGTGGGGATGTGACGTTTGATGTCAAGCCCGGGGTGGCTGAATTGGCTGTGCGGGTGGATCGTTCGATTCTGCGCTCAGGCTGACAATTAAGTATTAAAGCTGCCGGCCCAATCGCTAGCAGGCTAGCTCCCACATTTAATCGAGGGTGAACACCCATAGTGGGTTCACTTGAGATCCACTGTGGGAGCTAGCCTGCTAGCGATGGCTATCTGTCAGGCAACCATCCTCCAGCCTGGAAACCTAACCCCGCTGCGCCTCGGCCTCTTCATGCGCATGGCGCAGCCGCTCGCGGCTATTGGTCAAATGCAACCGCATCGCCGCCCGCGCTGCGTCCGAATCCTGGCGCGCGATCGCGTCGTAAATCTCTTCGTGTTCACGGCTCAGGCGACTCATGTAGTGCTGCTGGTCGTCATGGGCCAAGCGCGCAGAGTTGAGGCGGGTACGCGGAATGATGCTGGTGCCCAGGTGGGTCATGATGTCGGTGAAGTAGCGGTTGCCGGTCGACAGGGCGATTTGCAGGTGGAACTGGAAGTCCGACGCTACGGCATCGCTGGCGTGAGAGACACTTTCATTCAGCGCGTCCAGCGCGGCGCGCATCAAGGCCAGCTGCTCGGCGCTGCGGCGTTGTGCGGCGAGGCCGGCGGATTCCACTTCGAGGCTGATGCGTAACTCCAGAATCGCCAGTACATCCCGCAGGGTGACCACGGTCGCAGGGTCGATACGGAATCCGCTCGGGCTCGGGGTGTCGAGCACGAAGGTGCCGATGCCGTGGCGGGTTTCCACCTGGCCAGCCGCCTGCAAACGGGAAATCGCTTCGCGCACCACGGTGCGGCTGACGCCATGGGCATCCATGATCGCCGACTCGGTGGGCAATTTGTCGCCGCGCTTGAGGTGGCCGTCGCGGATCTGCTCGGACAGCACCGTCACCAATTCCTGTGCGAGGCTGCGGCGCTTGCGAGGGAGGCGTGGTGCGTCGATCGGATTTTCCATGGTGAACGTCTGTCTCGAAAATTGCGGCTGAAACCGCATCATAGCTCAACGCGGTTGTACGATCACCCCGCCCCTGTAGGAGCGAGGCTTGCCCGCGAAGAACGATGACACGGTTCTCATGTGGAACCGAGTAACGGCCTTCGCGGGCAAGCCTCGCTCCTACAGGTTCGGAGGTGTTCAGGCTGTCACGGTTTGGTCCACTAAATGGCCATTTTCGATGCGCACATGCCGTGGGTGGAAACGCTTCAAGCTGCTGCGATGCCCGACGCTGACAATGCTCAGCCCTGGAATCTCATCGATCAACGCCTGGTACAGCGACGCTTCATCCTCTTCGTCCATCGCCGACGTCGCTTCATCCATATACAACCACTGCGGTGCATAGAGCAGCGCACGGGCGAAGGCCAGGCGTTGCTGTTCACCCGGCGACAACATGCGCTGCCAGTGATTGGCTTCGTCCAGACGCCCAACGAGGTGCGGCAAGCGGCAAGTCTCCAGCACATGCACATAACGCTCGTGCGGATAGGTCTCGCCGGCCTGTGGATAACTCAACGCCTCGCGCAGCGTACCAATCGGCAGATACGGTTTTTGCGGCAGGAACAGGTAGCGCGCCGTCGGCAGACGAATGCTGCCGTGACCCGCCGGCCACAGATGCCCCATCGCCCGAAACAACGTGGACTTGCCACTGCCGGAACGGCCGCTGATCATCACGCGCTCGCCCTCCTCCACGGTCATGTCGGCGTTGGTCAGCAGGTGACGATCATCGGCGAGGTCGAGGCCCAGGTTATGCACTTTCAACGCCGAGCCTGAATTCTGCACGTCGATCGCGGGTTCGCGCTCTTCATTGTCGGTCATGGCCTGACGGAAACTCAGCAGACGATCACAGGTGGCACGCCACGACGCGAGGTTCTGGTAGGCACTGATAAACCAGCTGAAACTCTCCTGCACATTGCCGAACGCCGAACTGATTTGCATCAGCTCGCCGAGTTCGATCTTGCCGGACAAGTAACGCGGCGAAGCGACGATGAACGGAAAGATGATGGCGGCCTGTTGGTAACCTGCGGTAAAGAACGTCAGACGCTTGGACACCTTCATGATGTCCCAGAAGTTGTGCCAGACCATCCCGAAGCGGTTGCTCAAGCGACGGTTTTCATTGGGCTCGCCGTTGTACAGCGCAATGCTCTCGGCATTCTCGCGAATCCGCACCATCGAGAAGCGTAGATCGGCTTCGAAGCGTTGTTGCTGGTTGTTCAGGCCGATCAAGCGACGACCGATCAAATGCGTCAGCCAGCTGCCGATCACGGCATACACCAGCACACACCAGAACATATAGCCGGGAATGGTAAAACCAAACACTTCGATACTGCCCGACACGCCCCACAGGATGATCGAGAACGACACCAGGCTGACAATATTGCGAAGCAAACCGATGCCCAACTCCAGGGTATTGGAGGTGAAATTATTGAGGTCTTCGGAAATCCGCTGGTCCGGGTTATCGGTGTAACCGCCCTGCTCCAGCTGGTAGTAATTCTTGTTGCCGAGCCAGCGGGCGAAATGCTTTTCCGTGAGCCAGGCACGCCAGCGAATGGTCAGCATCTGGGTCAGATAGAGCCGGTACACGGCACCGACAATCGCCACCGCCGCAATCCCACAGAAATACAGAATCAGCCGCCAGAACGCCGCTTCGTCCTTTCGCTGCAGCGCATTGTAAAAATCCTTGTACCAAGTGTTGAACCACACCGAGATCCCTACGCTGATCAGGGACAACACAATCACCGCAATCAGCAGCGTCCAGGCCTTGACCTTCTCTTCACTGCGCCAGTAAGGCGTGATCATCGCCCAGACTTTTCGAAAAAACTGCCCGCGCACAGCATCGTTGACCGCGGAATACTCAGCGTTCTGATTCATGGATAAGGCTCGATAAAGAAAAGAACACACACGAACCGATCATAGATGATCGGTTCGGGTTATCGCGAGGGCTGGCGATAATCGTTCAGCAACCGTTCAGCGACGAACCGGGCGCTTCTGCAGTTTGCGCTGCAGGGTGCGGCGGTGCATGCCCAGGGCGCGGGCAGTGGCGGAGATGTTGCCTTCGTGCTCGGTGAGCACGCGCTGGATGTGTTCCCACTGCAGCCGGTCGACCGACATCGGGTTTTCCGGCACCAGGGTGTCGAGGTCGGCGTGCTCGGAGAGCAGCGCGGCCAGTACGTCGTCGGCGTCCGCCGGTTTGCACAGGTAATTGCAGGCGCCGCGCTTGATCGCCTCGACGGCGGTGGCAATGCTCGAATAACCGGTGAGGATCACCACGCGCATTTCCGGGTCGAGTTCCAACAGTTTGGGCAGCAGCACCAGGCCCGAGTCGCCGTCCATTTTCAGGTCCAGAGCGGCGTAATCCGGGATGTCGGCCTGGGCGATGACCAGACCTTCTTCGGCGGAACCGGCGGTACTGACGCGAAAACCACGACGGGCCATGGCGCGGGCCATCACGCGGGTAAAGGTTGCATCGTCGTCTACCAGCAGCAAATGCGGCAGCTCTTCGCCTTCAACTTGGATCTCGTCACTCATGTTCGTCTCCTCGGGCGACACGGGGCAGGCGCAGCTCGGTGAGCGTGCCGCCTTCCTCATGACTGTAGAGTTTCACTGAGCCGCCGGCGCGTGTCACGCTGGCCTTGCTCAAAAACAGGCCCAGGCCGAAACCTTTGCCCTTGGTGGTAAAAAACGGTTTGCCGATCTGCTCGGCAATAGCAAGCGGCACACCAGCGCCGTGGTCGCGAATGCTGATGGTCAAGTCCTCGGCATTCCAGTCCAGCGTCACCTGCAACCCTTCGGGGCATGCATCGGCGGCGTTGTTCAGCAAATTCAGCAGCGCTTGCGTCAGGTCTGGCGGCGGCGCCATGCGCGGCACGGTGCCCTGGCCCAGGCGCTGGAAGCGGTAACTGGCTTCCGGGCGCATCAAGTGCCAGCGGTTCAGCGCTTCGTCGAGCCAGTCGGTGACGTCCTGCATCTCCACGGCCAAACGGCGATTGGCCTCGGCGGCGCGCACCAGTTGCTGCAAGGTCTCTTTGCAGAGTTTGACCTGGTCCTGCAGCACGCTCAAATCGTCCTGCAACAGCGGGTCGTGATGGTCCTGGCGCATTTCCTTGAGCAGCACGCTCATGGTCGCCAACGGCGTACCCAGCTCATGGGCCGCGCCCGCCGCCTGGGTCGCCACAGCCAGCAATTGCTGGTCGCGCAGGCCTTCTTCACGGCGGATGGCGCGCAATTCTTCCTGACGGCGCAGCTCTTCGGCCATGCGCGCGGCGAAGAACGTGATGACGGCTGCGGCGAGGGCAAAACTCAGCCACATGCCGTAGATCTGCAGGTTTTCCCGGGCGATGGGGAAGGTTTCCAGCGGATAGAACTGCGCCAGCAACAACGTATACAGCGCCAGCGCAATACCGGACAGAATCACCGAATAGCGCCACGGCAACGTCACGGCGGCGATGGTCAGCGGCACCAGGTAATACGAGACAAACGGGTTGGTCGAGCCGCCGGAGAAATACAGCAAGGCACTGTGGATAAACAGATCGCAAGCCAGTTGCAGGGCATATTCCAGCTCGGTTACCGGCCACGAGGTGCGCAGGCGAACCGCCGTGAACGCGCACAGCAGCGTCGAACAACCCAGGGTCATTGCCAGTTGCACCCACGGCAACGGCAGCAGATCGAACCAGTAGGCCAGCCCCACGGAACCGGCCTGAGCGGCGAGCACCAAGGTGCGGATGAACGTGAGCCGCCAGAGGTTCTGGCGAGTGGCGGAAGTGATTTGAACGGGGGCGAGCATGAGCTCTCCTGATGAGCGCTCCAGGCGGATCGCACGGAGTATAACCAAGCACGGGGGCTGGCAGGCAAAAGTGCGGCAAACAGCCACAGGCCTTCAGCCCACACAAAGCTCTGGTAGCAGCTGCCGAAGGCTGCGTCCGAGTGCGAAGCGCTCGTAAAACCTGAGACCTCATTCCTTCAGGTAAAACGCGTCAGCCCAATGGCGACCGCTTCGCGCTCGAACGCAGCCTTCGGCAGCTGCTACAGGGTCGCGTCGATCTGTATAGAAGTTGTAACTGTGCGAACCGGATCATTAAAGCTAGAGTCTGATGGTTTCACGCAGGCTCGGACCTTAACCCCTGCGCACCGCCCAAGGAGTTTTCATGCACAGTTTCCGCCGCAGCGCCGCCCTTCTTGCCCTTAGCGTTGGCACCGTCGCCAGCCTCCCGGCCCTGGCCGCCGACGAGCTTCATTACAACCAGATCTCCCTGCGCGCCGAAGTCAGCCAGGAAGTGGCTCGCGACCTGATGATCGTGACCCTCTACACCGAAGAACAAAACACCGACCCGGCCAAACTCGCCGCCGACGTCAGCACCACCATGAACAAAGCACTGGCCCAGGCCAAGCAGGTCAAGGAAATCACCCTGCGCCAGGGCAGCCGCAACAGCTACCCGATCTACGACACCAAGGGCCAGAAAATCACCGGCTGGCGTGAACGCGCCGAACTGCGCCTGGAAAGCTCCGACTTTGCCGCGCTGTCAAAACTGACCGGTGAACTGCTGACCGACCTGAAAATGGGCGGCATGGACTTCGCCATCGCCACACCAACCCGCAAGGCCAGCGAAGATACGTTGCTTAAAGAAGCCGTGACCGCCTTCAAGGCCCGCGCGCAACTGGCGACCGACGCGTTGGGTGGCAAGGGCTACAAAATCGTTAACCTGAACCTGAACAGCAACGGTTATCCACAACCGTTCATGCGCGGGCCGATGATGATGAAAGCCGCCGGCATGGACGGTGCGCCGGTGACGCCTGAGGTTGAGGCAGGTACCAGCCAGGTCAGCATGACGGCGGACGGCGCGATTGAAGTGCTGATGCCTTGATTCGATAACACGTACACAGAAACGGCGATCACTGAAGTGGTCGCCGTTTTTTATTGCCCGCCGGAAGCCGGGGTGGGTTTGCCTGATGATCTTGTGGTGATTGATTTACCGTCATCGCGATCAGGCTCGCTCCCACAGGGAATGAGCATGTACATGGATTTTGTGTACGACACAGATCACATGTGGGAGCGAGCCTGCTCGCGATGAACGATGACGCGGTCTATGCCGGATCGACGTTATCCAACGCCCGATTCACCGCCAACTCCGCCAGCATGATGATCTGCTGAATCGCCAACACCGTATTGCGCTGCGGACCGATCAGGTTAGCGGCGAAATCACTGGCCATGACACTCGCGGAAGCCAACGACTCGCAAGCTTGTGCCAGGAGACTTTCGCTATCCATGTCCGGGGCGATCATGAACATGGTGCTGGGACGACGGGGTTTGGGGGCGTATTGGTCGGGTGGATCGAGGTAGTAATCGAGGGCGCGTTTTATGGCTTCGCGGTCCCTGAGGAGCGCTTCGGCTTCGGTGGCTTCTGGATTGGGAGTGGTGGTGTTGACGGGCGGATCGGGGATTAACTTATCCATGGAAAACTCCTACTTAAAAATGGGAGCCATCCATTGTCGTTTCCACACGACAAATGGGTGGCGGCTGCACGCAGGGTGGAAATACCGGTTAGTAGGACCCGGCCAGACCGAAGTCTGCCCACGCACAGCCGCCATGACGCAGTTTGCAGACGAAAGAAGACGTCGGCAACGAATACGATGGTCCAACTATGCGGCTACTAAGAGATCCAGGTTTCCACGCCCGGTCGCTGAAATTGCAGCGACGGCCAAAGGTTAGAAGGACGGCTTCCTACCCGGCAACCTGAAAAACGCGTGGGAAAGCGCCGTGTTTTTTACACATGTTTCAACACAAAAATGGAACGCGGAGCGTCCCGGGCGGCATTCCCTCGCGGAGCAAGGGAACGATCAATCGGGGGCAGCAGAAAGAGTTTTGTCGGCTATCAGGCCGCCATCGCGAGCAGGCTCACTCCCACAATGGATCGGTGTACGCTTCCGCTTCTCACCACTCAATAGGCCGAGCGTTAGCTCGCCTGCAGCTCTTGATCTGGCTTTTGATTTTGATTTGCCCGCCCCGTCGGGAGGCTGAGTGGAGGCGTTCATCTGGGGGGTAGGCGCGAAGCGCCGTGCGGCGAAGCCGCACACATCGAGAGGAGGTCGAAGCGAAGCCGACCGGAGGCGATGCCCCCAGATGAATGCCGTAGCGAAGGTACACCGAGCCTAGGCGAGGGGCCGGACGCTGGGGCGAAGACCTTTGCTTCCTTTGGGGCGTTTGCCAAAGGGAGTCGCTGTAAGAGCGAAACCATAAGTGGCCGTTACCGCAGGAATGGATATGTACACCTGAAAGAACATGGTCGGCTATCAGGCCGCCATCGCGAGCAGGCTCACTCCCACAATTGGACTGGGTATACCTGAAAGTAAATGATCGACTTCCAGTCTCGCGCCCAACATTTGACCACTGTACATACGTCAGAAAATATTCATTGATCAGACGTTCAACATCTGGAAAAACCAAAAGCGCTACCGCAAGGAGCAGAGGGTTGCACCCCTGGTACTACCAACACGCCACCGCAACCCCCAGCAAATCCCAAAATCCAAAAGCCCCCCCACAGATGTCCACTGCCAAACAGTAACGAAACAATCTGCCCCTACAGACACAACAACCCTTTAAACAACAACCACCTACCCACCAAACTGGAACTCAATCTCATTCACGCCCGCCCTCCCCATCCGCACGCCTCAATGATGGGTATAAATAAGTAACACCGCGCTCCAACCGGGTGCGAAAGTCGCGCCGATTGCCCCGCAGCGGTGCGCCGGTTGCACCGAAAAAACCCTGCGCAAACGGTCAAATGCGCATGAATTTATACATATGCGACATTAAGGTACGTTCGTGCCACCGTTTAACGCCTATGGTCGTTCAAGATCTTGCATTGGGTATGGCCCCTGCATAAGTATCCGCAGGCACGGCTCACGAGGTCGTCCTCTAATTCCAAAAATGACAACAAATCATGAGGCCAACATGCTTAAACACGCGGTCATTCCGTTTTTAGTCGGCGCAGGCTTGTTAGCCTCCGCACCTTTCGCCCAAGCGGCGACTAACCTGGTGTTCTGCTCCGAAGGGAGCCCGGCCGGTTTTGATCCTGGTCAGTACACCACCGGAACCGACTTCGACGCCTCTGCAGAAACCATGTTCAACCGCCTGACCCAGTTCGAGCGCGGCGGCACCGCTGTGATTCCTGGTCTGGCGACCAAATGGGACATCTCCGACGATGGCCTGACTTATACCTTTCACCTGCGTGAAGGCGTCAAGTTCCACACCACCCCGTACTTCAAGCCGACTCGTGAGTTCAACGCCGACGACGTGCTGTTCACCTTTAATCGCATGATTAACAAGGATGATCCGTTCCGTAAGGCGTACCCAACCGAATTCCCGTACTTCACCGACATGGCGATGGACACCAACATCACCAAGATCGATAAAGTCGACGACCACACCGTCAAGTTCACCCTTAAGGAAGTTGATGCCGCGTTCATCCAGAACATGGCCATGAGCTTCGCGTCGGTCCAGTCCGCCGAGTACGCCGCCCAGCTGCTGAAAGAAGGCAAAGCCGCCGACATCAACCAAAAGCCGATCGGCACTGGCCCGTTCGTGTTCAAGAGCTACCAGAAAGACTCCAACATCCGCTACACCGGGAACAAGGACTACTGGAAGCCTGAAGACGTCAAGATCGATAACCTGATCTTCGCCATCACCACCGACCCGTCCGTGCGTATCCAGAAGCTGAAGAAGAACGAGTGCCAAGTCACTCTGTTCCCGCGCCCGGCCGACCTGGCAGCGCTCAAGGCCGACAAAACCCTGAAGATGCCTGATCAGGCCGGTTTCAACCTGGGTTACATCGCTTATAACGTGATGGACAAGGTCAAGGGCAGCAACGAGCCGAACCCGCTGGCTAACCTTAAAGTCCGTCAAGCGATGGACATGGCAGTCAACAAGCCAGAGATCATCAAATCGGTGTATCAGGGCGCTGGCCAACTGGCCGTCAACGCCATGCCACCAACCCAGTGGTCTTACGACACCACGATCAAGGATGCGCCGTACAACCCTGAGAAAGCCAAGGAGCTGCTCAAGGAAGCTGGCGTCAAGGAAGGTACCGAGATCGTTCTGTGGGCAATGCCGGTACAGCGCCCGTACAACCCGAACGCCAAACTGATGGCTGAGATGCTGCAGTCCGACTGGAAGAAGATCGGCCTGAACGTCAAGATCACCAGCTACGAATGGGGCGAGTACATCAAGCGCTCCAAGGGCGGTGAGAACCAGGCCATGATCATTGGCTGGAGCGGTGACAATGGTGATCCGGACAACTGGCTCAACGTACTGTTCGGCTGCGACTCGCTGAGCGGCAACAACTTCTCCAAGTGGTGCGACAAGAAGTTCGACGGTCTCGTCAAAGAAGCCAAGCGCACGACCGATCAGGGCAAGCGCACCGAACTGTACCAACAGGCGCAACACGTCCTCAAAGACGCAGTTCCAATGACACCTATCGCTCACTCGACGGTGTTCCAACCCATGCGCAACAACGTTGAAGACTTCAAGATCAGCCCGTTTGGCTTGAACTCCTTCTACGGCGTCAGCGTCAGCAAATAAGGTTTTGCAACGGCGACGTTTTTAACGTCGCCGTTGCTTTATCTGCCGAGAAAGTAGGAAACCGCCTACATCCAATTCCGTCGCGGATGACCGCCGTGGTGTCGGATGCGTTGCCTTTTCCCACAAGTCTTTCGGACTCTACGCATTTACTGCCAGACCCACGGCTCATACCGTCGGGATCTGACCAGTGTATGCGTGGGTTCTCGGTTTTGCTGCATGCAATGGTTTGAACTCAGTGATGCCTCCACGTCCCCGGACGGGACAGCGGCTCATTGAAAACACTTAGCGAACGAGAAAAGGGAGCGTCATGCGCCATACCTTGGTTTTATCCGCATTGCTGGGCACCGGCCTGCTGGCCGCCACTTCCATGAGCCAGGCCGCCAATAACAGCCTGGTGTTCTGCTCCGAAGGCAGCCCGGCTGGCTTCGATACTGCGCAATACACGACATCGACCGACAACGATGCCGCCGAGCCGTTGTACAACCGATTGGCAGAGTTTGAAAAAGGCGCCACCAACGTCGTACCGGGCCTGGCAACGAGCTGGGATATTTCCGAGGACGGCCTCAAGTACACCTTTCACCTGCGCGAAGGGGTGAAGTTTCACACAACCAAGTACTTCACACCGACCCGCGATTTCAACGCCGATGACGTGCTGTTCACGTTCAATCGCATGCTCGATCCGCAGCAACCTTTCCGTAAGGCTTATCCGACCGAGTTCCCGTATTTCAACGGGATGAGCCTGAACAAGAACATCGCCAAGGTCGAGAAGACCGGGCCGCTGACCGTGGTCATGACGCTCAACAGCGTCGACGCCGCGTTCATCCAGAACATCGCCATGAGCTTCGCCGCCATTCTGTCCGCCGAATACGCCGACAAACTGCTGGCCGAGGGCAAGCCGAGCGACATCAACCAGAAGCCGATCGGCACTGGCCCGTTCGCGTTCAAGAGCTACCAGAAAGATTCCAACATCCGCTACACCGGCAACAAGCAGTACTGGGACCCGAGCCGGGTCAAGCTCGACAACCTGATCTTCTCGATCAACACCGACGCTTCGGTGCGCGTACAGAAGCTCAAGGCCAATGAGTGCCAGATTACCCTGAGCCCGCGCCCCGCCGACGTACCAGCGCTGAAGAACGACCCGGCACTCAAGCTCATCGAGAAACCCGGCTTCAACCTCGGCTACATTGCCTACAACGTCCGGCACAAACCGTTCGACCAGCTCGAAGTGCGTCAAGCGCTGGACATGGCGGTGAACAAGCAAGGCATTCTCAACGCCGTCTACCAGGGCGCCGGCCAACTGGCCGTCAACGCCATGCCGCCGACCCAGTGGTCCTACGACGACACCATCAAGGACACGGTCTACAACCCGGAAAAAGCCAGGGAATTGCTCAAGGCTGCCGGCGTGAAAGAAGGCACCGAAATCACCTTGTGGGCGATGCCCGTGCAACGCCCTTACAACCCGAACGCCAAGTTGATGGCCGAAATGCTCCAGGCTGACTGGGCAAAAATCGGTCTCAAAGTGAAGATCGTCAGCTACGAATGGGGCGAGTACATCAAACGCACCAAGAATGGCGAGCACGACGTCAGCCTGATCGGCTGGACCGGTGACAATGGGGACCCGGACAACTGGCTCGGCACGCTTTACAGCTGCGATGCCATTGGCGGCAACAACTATTCCATGTGGTGCGACCCGGCTTACGACAAGTTCATCAAGCAGGCCAAGGTCGTCACCGACCGCGACCAGCGCACCGTGCTCTACAAACAGGCGCAGCACTACCTCAAACAACAAGTGCCGATCACGCCTATCGCCCATTCGACGGTTAACCAGCCGTTGAGCGCCAAAATCGAAGGATTCAAGGTGAGTCCATTCGGTCGCAACGTGTTCTCGGGTGTCAGTATCGACCAATAACCGATTAGCCAGAAACGCTGGGGGCGCTTGCGCCCTCACGCAAGCGTATTGCCGTAATTCGCCCATTCGGCCTACAGCAAACGTTTGCGAAGCCTTGTACGAGTTCTAAACCAAATAGCCGGATCACCAAAAAAGACTGGCATTAAAAAAAAAGAAAGTAAGGAGCTTCACCCATGAAACTGAGCAGCACCGCGTTATTGGCCCTGGCCATCAGCAGCGTAACCGCCACGGCTTACGCAGAAACCCAAAGCCAGGCATTCACCCCGGTTACCGTGAAAGAGAAAAGCGCCCAAAGCGAAGCCACCGGCTTTGTTGAAGGTCAATCGATCACCGGTTCCACGCGTAACTGGTATGCGAACGAGTCGTTCAAGCGGGGCGCGACGCTCAACTATCGTAAAAATGGTGAGACTCGCACGACTGACCGTCGTATCAACTGGGTGCAAGGCACGATCATCAAGTACAACTCGGGCTTCACCGAGGGTACTGTAGGTTTCAGCACCGAAATCGCGGCCTATAACGCCATTGCTCTGGACCGTGATCGCAAAGACCTCGCGTCCGGTAACGGTGGTGCTCCTGAGCCAGGTCGGGGCGGCCGTGGCAACAACCGTACTTTGACTGAAAATGGCGGTGACGCTGTTGATCAGTGGAGCAAACTGGGCCTGGCCAACGTCAAGGCACGCTTCTCCAACACCACACTGACGGCCGGTCGCCAGAACTTCAGCAGCCCGCAAGTGGATGTCATCGGTAACCGTCCACTGCCTTCGAGCTTTGAAGGTGTGACCCTGCACAGCGAAGAGCTGGAAAACCTGTCCTTCGACCTCGGCACCTTCGACCGTAACTCGCCGCGTACCGAACAGAGCCAGCGCAAGTTCCGTTCCGAATACGGCGATGGCACTGCCGAAGCCGATCACGTCAACACCGCCGGTATCACCTACCAGCCGTTTGCCAGCCTGACCACCAGCCTGTGGGGCACCCAGGCTGAAGATCTGTGGAACCAGTACTACTTCGGCGCCAGCCATGTGTTGGGCGACAGCTCGATCCTGAGCCTGACCACCGGCCTGAACTACTACAAAACCGTCGACGAAGGCAAAAAACTGCTGGGCGAAATCGACAACGACACTTACTCCCTGTCCTTGGGCCTGACTCACCAGGCCCACAGCCTGACCTTCTCGTACCAGGAAGTGAACGGTAACGAGTACTTCGACTACCTGCACGAAACCAACGGCATCTACCTGGCCAACTCCCTGCTGTCGGACTTCAACGGCCCGAACGAGAAATCCTTCCAGATCGCCTACGGCCTGAACATGGCTGAATACGGCGTTCCAGGCCTGAAGTTCAACATCTACCAGGCTCGCGGCTGGGGCATCGACGGTACTCACTATGCCGGCGGCGGTTACGACGGCGTGCAGTCGATGGACGGCGAACACCATTACGAATACGGCATTGGTACTTCGTACGCCGTGCAGAGCGGCCCGCTCAAGGCCACCACTGTTCGCGCAACCTACACCGCTCACCGTGCCAGCGAAAACCAGGCGGATGGCAGCCTCAACGAGTTCCGTCTCGTGACCACCATCCCGTTCAACATTTTGTAATGCACCTGCCGAACGGCTGATTCAGTGATGAATCGGCCGTTCGGCTTTTGTCCTTTAACCGATTGCAGAGGGTTCTTGATGAAAATGCTTCCCCTACGTGCGGCCATTGCAGCCGCGTTGCTGAGTGTCGCTGTTGGCGTCTCGGCCAAACCCTTGGTGGTCTGCACCGAAGCCAGTCCGGAAGGCTTCGATATGGTCCAGTACACGACTGCAGTCACAGCCGATGCGGTGGCCGAAACCATCTTCAATCGTCTGGCGGACTTCAAGCCCGGCACCACTGAAGTGATTCCGGCACTGGCCGACTCCTGGGACATCAGCGAGGACGGTCTGACTTACACGTTCCACCTGCGCAAAGGCGTCAAGTTTCACACCACCGAATACTTCAAGCCGACCCGCGACATGAACGCCGACGACGTGGTCTGGAGCTTCCAGCGTCAGCTGGACCCGAACCACCCATGGCACAAACTGTCGAGCGTGGGCTTCCCTTACTTTGAAAGCATGGGCTTCAAGGAACTGCTGAAAAGCGTCGAGAAAGTTGACGACAACACCGTCAAATTCACCCTGACCCGTCGCGAAGCGCCGTTCCTGGCAGACGTCGCCATGGCCTTCTCCTCGATCTATTCCGCCGAATATGCCGACCAGTTGCTCAAGGCCAATAAGGCCGGCGACCTGAACAACAAACCGGTCGGCACCGGCCCGTTCATTTTCCAGCGTTACGCCAAGGACGCTCAGGTTCGTTTCAAGGCCAACCCGGAGTACTTCCGTGGCAAGCCGCCGGCTGATGCACTGATCCTGGCCATCGCCACCGACAACAACGTGCGCCTGCAAAAGCTCAAGGCCAACGAGTGCCAGATCGCGCTGTATCCGAAGCCGGATGACATCCCGAGCATCAAGAAAGACGCCAACCTGAAGGTTGATGAGATGAACGCGATGACTGTTTCCTACATCGCGATGAATACCTCGCACAAATACATGAGCGATGTGCGCGTGCGTAAGGCCATCGACATCGCGTTCGACAAGGCTGCGTACGTAAACGCGCTGTTTGGCAAAGGCAACGCAACGGTCGCGGTCAATCCGTTCCCGGACACCCTGCTGGGCTACAACCACGACCTGAAGAACCCGCCACGTGATCTGGACAAGGCTCGCGCCCTGCTCAAGGAAGCGGGCGTACCGGAGGGCACTGTTTTCACGCTGTTCACCCGTAACGGCGGCGGTCCGACCAACCCGAACCCGATGCTCGGTGCGCAGATGATGCAGGCTGACCTGGCCAAAGTCGGGATCACTGTCGACATTCGCGTCATGGAATGGGGCGAAATGCTCAAACGCGCCAAAAACGGCGAACACGACATGGTCTCCGCCGGATGGGCGGGCGATAACGGCGACCCGGATAACTTCCTGACGCCTAATCTGAGTTGCGAAGCAGCCAAGAACGGCGAAAACTACGCGCGCTGGTGCAACGAGAAATTCCAGACGCTGATTGACCAGGCACGGGCTAAAGTGAACCCGGCGGAACGTGCAGCGCTCTACGAGCAAGCACAGGAGGTTTTCAATCAGGACCAGCCATGGATCAACATGGCGCACACCCGTATGTTTACCGCAATGCGCAACAACGTAGAGGGTTATCACATTAGCCCTCTCACCACTAATAACTTCGCCACCACCCAGGTGAAGTAGATAAGAAAACTCCCGGTGTCCCTGACTCCAGGGACACCAGGCACGCCTAACCGGCTGATGAGGTACACCACAAGATGTTTAGTTTTATTGCCCGCCGATTGGGGTTATTGATCCCCACGTTCTTCGGCATCACCTTGCTGACTTTCGCGTTGATTCGCATGATTCCTGGCGACCCCGTGGAAGTGATGATGGGCGAACGTCGGGTCGACCCCGAAATGCACGCTCAGGCAATGGAACGCCTTGGCCTGAACAAACCGCTGTATGCCCAATACCTGGACTACATCGGCAAGTTGGCCCACGGCGACCTTGGCGAATCCCTGCGTACCCGTGAAAGCGTCTGGAGCGAGTTCAGCTCTCTATTCCCCGCGACCCTGGAACTGTCCATGGCCGCGCTGTTGTTCGCCGGCATCCTGGGCCTTCTGGCCGGGGTGATTGCGGCACTCAAGCGAGGATCCCTGTTCGACCATGGGGTGATGGGCATCTCCCTGGCGGGATACTCGATGCCGATCTTCTGGTGGGGCCTGATCCTGATCATGTTCTTCTCGGTGTCCTTGGGCTGGACTCCGGTGTCCGGGCGAATCGACCTGCTCTACGACATCGAGCCGCGGACCGGCTTCATGCTGATCGACACGCTGCTGGCCGATGATGTCGGTGCGTTCTTCGATGCCCTGCATCACTTGATCCTTCCCGCCATCGTGCTCGGCACCATCCCGCTGGCCGTTATCGCGCGGATGACCCGCTCTTCGATGCTCGAAGTGCTGCGTGAAGACTACATCCGTACCGCCCGCGCCAAAGGCCTGTCGCCGTCGCGCGTGGTGTTCGTGCACGGCCTGCGCAACGCGCTGATCCCGGTACTGACCGTGGTCGGCCTGCAAGTCGGCACATTGCTGGCGGGTGCGGTTCTGACCGAAACCATCTTCTCGTGGCCCGGCATCGGCAAATGGCTGATCGAAGCCATTGGCGCACGGGACTATCCCGTGGTGCAGAACGGCATCCTGTTAATCGCCTGCCTGGTGATTCTGGTGAACTTCGTGGTGGACATCCTCTACGGTTTCGCCAACCCACGCATCCGTCACCAGCGCTGAGATCATGACCATGACCACTCCAGCTTCAACTCAAAATCAAGCGGTAACAGTCGATCAAAGCCTGCTGTACCCGTCTCCGTACAAAGAATTCTGGCAAGCATTTTCCAAGAACAAAGGCGCCGTTGCCGGCCTGATGTTCATGCTGCTGGTGATTTTCTGCGCAATCTTCGCCCCGTGGGTCGCGCCGCATGACCCGAGCGAGCAATACCGTGACTTCCTGCTGACCCCGCCATCCTGGCTGGAAGGCGGGCAGATCCAGTTCCTGCTCGGCACCGACGAACTGGGTCGCGACCTGCTGTCGCGGCTGATCAACGGTTCGCGCCTGTCGCTGCTGATCGGCTTGTCGTCGGTGGTGATGTCGCTGATTCCGGGGATCCTTCTGGGTCTGTTCGCCGGGTTCTTCCCGAAACTGCTCGGCCCTACCATCATGCGTCTGATGGACATCATGCTGGCCCTGCCGTCCCTGCTGCTGGCTGTGGCGATTGTCGCCATCCTCGGCCCTGGCCTGATCAACACCATTATTGCCATCGCCGTGGTTTCGTTGCCGTCCTATGTTCGTCTGACCCGCGCCGCGGTGATGGGCGAATTGAACCGCGACTATGTGACCGCCGCGCGTCTGGCCGGTGCCAATCTGCCACGCCTGATGTTCGTCACCGTGCTGCCCAACTGCATGGCGCCGCTGATCGTTCAGGCCACCTTGAGCTTCTCCTCGGCGATTCTCGATGCCGCGGCACTGGGCTTCCTCGGCCTTGGCGTACAACCGCCGACCCCTGAGTGGGGCACCATGCTGGCTTCGGCTCGCGACTACATCGAACGCGCCTGGTGGGTCGTCAGTCTGCCTGGTTTGACCATTTTGCTCAGCGTGCTGGCAATCAACTTGATGGGCGACGGTCTGCGCGATGCGCTGGACCCGAAACTCAAGAACGCCGCCTGAGGAGATTCAAATGTCACTGTTAGAAATCAAGAATCTCAACGTTCGCTTCGGCGACAAAAACGCCGTTCCGGTGGTCGACGGTCTCGACATTTCCGTGGACAAGGGCGAAGTCCTGGCCATCGTTGGCGAGTCGGGTTCCGGCAAGTCCGTGACCATGATGGCGCTGATGGGTCTGATCGAGCATCCGGGGATCGTCACTGCTGACGCGCTGAATTTCGATGGCAAGAACATGCTCAAGCTCAGCAACCGTCAGCGCCGACAAATTGTCGGCAAAGACCTGGCCATGGTCTTCCAGGACCCGATGACCGCGCTGAACCCGAGCTACACCGTCGGTTTCCAGATCGAAGAAGTGCTGCGCCTGCACCTGAAAATGTCCAGCAAGCAAGCCCGCAAGCGCGCCATCGAACTGCTGGAAAAAGTTGAAATCCCGGGTGCCGCCAGCCGTATGGACGCTTACCCGCATCAACTCTCCGGCGGCATGAGCCAGCGTGTTGCGATCGCCATGGCGATTGCCGGCGAGCCGAAACTGCTGATCGCCGACGAACCGACCACCGCACTGGACGTAACGATTCAGGCGCAGATCATGGACCTGCTGCTGGCGTTGCAAAAAGAGCAGAACATGGGCCTGGTGCTGATCACTCACGACCTCGCGGTCGTGGCCGAAACTGCCCAGCGCGTGTGCGTGATGTACGCAGGTCAAGCGGTGGAAGTCGGTCAGGTGCCACAACTGTTCGACATCCCGGCGCACCCGTACAGCGAAGCACTGCTCAAGGCAATTCCGGAACACAGCCTGGGTGCCACGCGCCTGGCCACGCTGCCGGGCATCGTTCCCGGTCGCTATGATCGTCCGCAGGGTTGCCTGCTGTCGCCACGCTGCCCTTATGTGCAAGACAGCTGCCGCGCGCAGCGCCCGACCCTCGACCCGAAAAGCAACAGCCTCGCCCGCTGCTTCTACCCGCTGAATCAGGAGGTGGCGTAATGGCCGTCGTACTTACCGCCCGCGACCTGACCCGCCACTACGAAGTGTCCCGTGGCCTGTTCAAGGGCCATGCGACCGTGCGCGCCCTGAACGGTGTGTCGTTCGAACTGCAAGCCGGCAAGACCCTCGCCGTTGTAGGCGAATCGGGCTGCGGCAAATCCACCCTGGCCCGTGCCCTGACGCTGATCGAAGAGCCGTCCTCCGGCTCGTTGAAAATCGCCGGGCAGGAAGTCACCGGTGCTGACAAGGCCCAACGCAAGCAGCTGCGCAAAGACGTGCAGATGGTGTTCCAGAGCCCGTACGCGTCGTTGAACCCACGGCAGAAAGTCGGTGATCAACTGGCCGAGCCATTGCTGATCAACACCAATCTGAGCGCCTCGGAACGTCGCGAGAAAGTCCAGGCGATGATGAAGCAGGTGGGTTTGCGTCCTGAGCACTACCAGCGTTATCCGCACATGTTCTCCGGCGGTCAGCGCCAGCGGATCGCTCTGGCCCGCGCGATGATGCTGCAACCGAAAGTGCTGGTGGCGGACGAACCGACCTCGGCGCTGGACGTGTCGATTCAGGCGCAGGTGCTGAACCTGTTCATGGATCTGCAGCAAGAGTTCAACACCGCCTACGTGTTCATCTCCCACAACCTGGCGGTGGTGCAACACGTTGCCGATGACGTGATGGTGATGTACCTCGGCCGCCCGGTGGAGATGGGCCCGAAGAACGACATCTACGAGCGTCCTCTGCACCCGTACACCCAGGCGTTGCTGTCGGCCACCCCGACCATTCACCCGGATCCGAACAAGCCGAAGATCAAGATCGTCGGCGAGTTGCCAAACCCGTTGAACCCGCCGTCGGGCTGCGCTTTCCACAAGCGCTGCCCGTACGCCACCGAACGCTGCAGCACCGAAGAGCCGGCCCTGCGCCTGCTCGACAGCCGCCAGGTGGCTTGCCACTACGCCGAGCAATTCCTCGACGGCGCGGCGTAACAAACTGTGGGAGCGAGCCGGCTCGCTCCCACAGGGATTTGCGATCTGTTCAATAACCCCTTCTGCCCCGGCTGCGTATCAGTCGGGGGATAAGGGGTTTTCTTTTGCCTGCTACCTAAGCCCCTTCATTTTCATCGGTATCGGCATCGGGATCGTCAGTAGTCGAGTCGTCATCGTCCGCACTGCCACCCTGCCCCTGATCACCCGGCTCTGACTCGGACTTGGCAAGCATCAAATCACCCTGCACCACCGTTGCGCTCGACGCCTGAGTATCGTGATCCTCACATTCAGCCCACACCGCCGAACTGCCGAGTGACAACATCACCACCACCTTCAACAGCAATAAAACACGTAGAAATCTGTTCATGGTCGATTCCATCCTTTTGCGTGAAACACACGTGCCTGACTGGCGCTGTGTGAAATCTAGTAGCGCTCAGCCGGGTTCTCCAGATAGGACGCTATCGAATGGGCGGAAATGCCGTCAGCGGCCAGATTGGTTTCTGATAACCCCCATAACCGAATCAGCTAAGCGAAGTGACGCGCCGCTTTTGTGGATCAAGCCCTTTCGAGGCGGCCAAACGAGTGGCCTGATAAATCAGCGGAGTGGACAACAAGGCCAGCGCGGCGCTGACGATCCAGACTATATGCCCACCGAAATGGCCATAGAGCTGACCGCCAAGTATCGGTGAAAGCAGCGCGCTCGCACTCCAGCACATGAAGAACAGGCCGAAGTACTGGCCGCTTTTTCCGGCTTGCGCATGCTGCATGACGAGTACATTCAGCGGCGGCATGAACAGGGCTTCCCCCAGCGTCCAGACCACCGTCGACAGACAGGCGTAAAACAACCCGGTACCGAGCGGCAACATGCCGAGCCCGACCGCCAGCAACACACACCCTGCCACCAGTTGCCGGCGCGCGCCCCAGCGTTCGCCCCAGTGCGACAGCGGTATTTGCAATACCACAATCAGCATCGCATTGAGCCCGAACTGCCAGCCGATGGCTTCTGTGCTCAACCGGTAATAATCCCGCAGGTAATTGCCGAGCATGCTGTAAATCGAATCGAACGCCATGCCGAGCAGGATCACCGCTGCCAGCAACCAGAGAAACGGTCGATCTCGATAAGGGACGCCTGTGCCTGTGCCGGCATCGCGCGTTTCGTCAGGCATCAGCACCGGTCGGTGCCATGTCGTGCGGACAAACCAGAGCAATGCCAGCAGCGTCATGGCCGCGCTGACAAAAAATACCCAGCGAAAATCGGTCTGCGCCAGCACCCCGCCCGCCAAGCCGGCGGCAGCCATCCCGAGATTTCTGGCGACACGGCTCAAGGCCTGCGCGCGAGGGCGCTGCGCCACCTCGCAGTACTCCATGATCAGCCGCTGATGCAGCGTACGAATCGCCCCGTCGAGTGTCCCGCTGAGCAAAAGCAGACCTGCCAGCAGCGGCACCTGCGTGGTCAGCCCGAGCAAGACCAGCGTCCACACCGAGGCAAAAAACAACGCAGCGGTCAGCCGCGCCGTGGGCACACGATCGCTCAGCCATCCGCCCAGCATCGAGCCGATCAGCAGCCCGGCGCCATAAGCGGACAGCAGCCAGCCGACGGTTTCAATGGCCAGCCCCAGTTCCTGACGCAGATACAGCGCCATGAACAGCTTGACCATGCTGCTCAAGCGATTGATGAAAAGCAGCGCCGCCAGCACCCAGGCCATGGTGCAGAAATAGCCGTCCAGCCGCAGCAGGTGAGTCAGCCGACTCGACATTCCATTGATCCTTAAAAGGCAGCTATTTGGGAATTGCCTTTCGAACAGTAGATGGCTACGACTGGGTTGTCTCGAGTAAAACCACCAATGACGAATAAACAGAGTCGAGCTACCCGGCCAAGGGAAATAACCTACAGAAGCGTGGGAACGATCAGGCTTCAGGCAATAAAAAACCCCGAGGCTTTCGCAACGGGGTTTTTCGGTATAGCCACTCAGCGCTTAGTGATGCTCACGCGTCGCACGGAATTTCACGTCCGGCCAGCGCTCTTCCATCAACGCCAGGTTAACTCGCGTCGGGGCCAGGTAGGTCAGGTGACCACCGCCGTCGACTGCAAGGTTTTCCACAGCCTTGTTGGAGAATTCCTCAAGCTTCTTCTTGTCGTCGCAATCGATCCAGCGCGCGGAATAAACGGTGATCGGCTCGTAAGAGCACTCAACCTTGTATTCCTCTTTCAAGCGGCTGGCGACCACATCGAACTGCAGCACACCGACGGCGCCGAGGATGATGTCGTTGCTGCGCTCGGGGAAGAACACCTGGGTCGCGCCCTCTTCCGCCAATTGCTGCAAGCCTTGACGCAGTTGCTTGGATTTCAGCGGGTCACGCAGGCGCACGCGGCGGAACAGTTCCGGGGCGAAGTGCGGGATACCGGTGAAGCCCAGGACTTCGCCTTCGGTGAAGGTGTCGCCGATCTGGATGGTGCCGTGGTTGTGCAGGCCGATGATGTCGCCGGCAAACGCTTCTTCCAGTTGCTCACGCTCGGAGGAGAAGAAGGTCAGCGCATCGCCGATCCGCACGTCTTTGCCGGTGCGCACGTGGCGCATCTTCATGCCTTTTTCGTATTTGCCGGAGCAGATACGCATGAAGGCGATACGGTCGCGGTGTTTCGGGTCCATGTTCGCCTGGATCTTGAACACGAAGCCGGCGAATTTCTCTTCAACCGGTTCCACGGTGCGCTCGTTGGCGACACGGGCCAGCGGTTTCGGCGCCCAGTTGACCACGGCGTCGAGCACGTGATCGACACCGAAGTTGCCCAGGGCAGTACCGAAGAACACCGGGGTCAGTTGGCCGTCGAGGAATTCCTGTTGATTGAATTCGTGACAGGCGCCCTGCACCAGTTCCAGCTGATCGACGAAGCGATCGTACTCGTCGCCCAAGTGTGCGCGGGCTTCATCGGAATCGAGCTTCTCGATGATTTTGATATCGGTGCGCTCGTGGCCGTGGCCCGCGGTGTACACGATGATGTAGTCGTCGGCGAGGTGATAAACGCCTTTGAAATCGCGGTAGCAGCCGATCGGCCAGGTGATCGGCGCTGCCTTGATCTTCAGGACCGCCTCGATTTCGTCGAGCAGTTCGATCGGGTCGCGGATGTCACGGTCGAGTTTGTTGATGAAGCTGACGATCGGCGTGTCACGCAGACGGCAGACGTCCATCAACGCGATGGTCCGTGGCTCTACACCCTTACCGCCGTCGAGGACCATCAAGGCCGAGTCCACCGCCGTCAGGGTGCGGTAGGTATCTTCGGAGAAGTCTTCGTGGCCCGGGGTGTCGAGCAGGTTGATCATGTGATCGCGATACGGGAACTGCATGACCGACGTGGTAATGGAAATACCCCGTTGTTTTTCCATTTCCATCCAGTCGGACGTGGCATGGCGGTCGGATTTACGGGATTTCACCGTGCCAGCAATCGCAATCGCCTTGCCCATCAGCAAGAGCTTCTCGGTGATGGTGGTTTTACCGGCATCGGGGTGGGAAATAATGGCGAAAGTGCGGCGTTTCGCGACTTCGGCGGCCTGTTTGGTCATGGGAAATCGCCTGGCAGGTGATTCAAAAAAGGGCGGCGAGTATAGCTTAAAACGTGTCCTCCAGACCACCGTTCGCCCGTGTAGCAGCTGCCGAGCCTGCGAGGCTGCGTTCGAGGGCGCAGCCGTCGTAAAACCTGACGATGCGGTGTATCCGGCAGACCGCGTGAGTGAACTCTGCGACGGCTGCGCCGCCGAACGCAGCCTCGCAAGCTCGACAGCTGCTACGGGAGGTAAACGAGATGCGTGGTAGCTAAATGCTGCTAAATATGGAACCTTTTAAAAGGTGGAGGCGTCCACTCCCCTGTTACAGCTCTCGTAGCAGGGTTTGAAAAACCTGCAAGTTAGCCTGACGAGGCTGCGCTTATGGCTCGATCTCATGCGGTTGCATCAGCATGAAGAGCTGCTTCTCGCGATCGTTGATTTCCCGGCAGCCAGGAATGGCATGCCACACGGGACTGCGTTCGCCGACAAAGAAAAAAGGAGTCCGCCTGTGGCTATTCGCTATGGCAAGGGGCTGATAGGAGGTGCGGTTGTCGTCGCTCTCCTGGCCCTGCTGGTCCACTGGATTGGCATCAACACGATCGAACATTACCGCGACGATTTGTTGTTTTACCTGCAAGCTCATCTGATTCTCGTCCTTGTCTCCATGCTGGCCGCCCTCGTTGTGGGCATCCCCGCCGGCATCTTCCTCAGCCGCCCGACCATGGTTGGCCGCGCTGAACGCTTCATGCAGATCTTCAACATCGGCAACACCGTGCCGCCTCTTGCCGTACTGGCCATCGCCCTGGGGATCCTCGGCATCGGCAGCGGCCCCGCGATCTTCGCCCTGTTCCTCGCCTCGCTGTTGCCGATCGTGCGCAACACCTATGAAGGCCTGAAAAACGTCCAGGGTTCGCTCAAGGAAGCGGCCGTCGGCATTGGCATGACGCCGACTCAAGTGCTGTGGCGGGTCGAACTGCCGAACGCCGTGCCAATCATCATCGGTGGCGTGCGTGTGGCCCTGGCGATCAACGTCGGGACCGCACCGCTGGCGTTCCTCATCGGCGCGAACAGTCTCGGCAGCCTGATTTTCCCGGGCATCGCCCTGAACAATCAGCCGCAACTGCTGCTCGGCGCGGCCTGCACCGCCCTGCTGGCCTTGCTGCTCGACGGTCTGGTGACACTCGCCAGCCGCCTCTGGCTCGAACGCGGCCTGCGCCCGTCTTAAGCCTCGGCAAAGGAATACTTATGAAAAGAATGACCTTGTTACTGGGCTGCGTTCTGCTGTTCGCAGGATTTGCCCAAGCCGCTGAAAAACCGGTGATCCGCATCGGCGCCCGGGTGTTCACCGAACAAACCCTGCTCGCGGAAATCACCTCCCAGTACCTGCGCACCAAGGGGTACGACACCCAGGTGACTGGCGGTCTGGGCAGCAACCTCGCCCGTAGCGCCCACGAAAGTGGCCAACTGGACTTGATGTGGGAATACACCGGCGTGTCGCTGGTGGCTTACAACCATGTCACCGAAAAACTCGACAGCGCTCAGTCCTACGCCAAGGTGAAAGAACTCGATGCGAAAAAAGGCCTGATCTGGCTGACTCCGTCGAAGTTCAGCAACACCTACGCCCTGGCCTTGCCGGAAAAAACGGCAAAGGCTTTCCCGCAGATCAACACCATCAGCGAGCTGAACACGGTGATGCAGGCTGAGGCGAAGACCAATCATCTCGTCGCGCTGGACACCGAGTTCGCCAACCGTTCCGACGGTCTGGACGGCATGGTCGACCTCTACGGCATGAACCTGACCCGCAAAAACATCCGGCAGATGGATGCTGGCTTGGTCTACACCGCCCTGCGTAATGGCCAGGTGTTTGCCGGCCTGGTCTACACCACCGACGGTCGATTGAACGCCTTCAAGCTCAAACTGCTGGAAGACGACAAGCACTACTTCCCGGACTACACCGCCGCGCCGGTGGTGCGTCAGGACTACCTCGACGCCCATCCAAAACTGGCGGAAGAAATAAAGCCGCTGGCCGAACTGTTCGACGACGCCACCATGCGCCAGCTCAACGCGCGGGTCGATGTCGATCACGAAAGCCCTTCATCCGTTGCCGCAGACTTTCTGCGCCAGCACCCATTGAATTAAGGAGGAAAAGACATGGAATTTCTGAACGCCTTTTCCCATCTCGACTGGCCACTGGTGCTGCACCTGACCTGGCAGCACATCACCCTGGTCGGAATTGCCGTGACCTTGGCGATCCTCGTTGGCGTGCCGCTGGGCGTACTGATGACTCGCTTCCCGACGCTCGCAGGTCCCTTGCAGGCCAGCGCAACGGTGCTGCTGACCGTGCCGTCGATTGCGCTGTTCGGCCTGCTGTTGCCGTTCTACTCCAAGTTCGGCCAGGGTCTGGGCCCGATGCCGGCGATCACGGCGGTATTTCTGTACTCGCTGCTGCCGATCATGCGGAACACCTACCTGGCCCTGACCGGCGTCGAACCGGGCATTCGTGAAGCCGCCCGAGGCATCGGCATGACCTTCGGCCAGCGCCTGCGCATGGTCGAACTGCCGATCGCAGTGCCGGTGATCCTCGCCGGCGTGCGCACCGCCGTGGTCATGAACATCGGTGTCATGACCATCGCCGCGACCATCGGCGCCGGTGGCCTGGGTGTACTTATTCTCGCTTCAATCAGCCGCAGCGACATGTCGATGCTGATCGTCGGCGCCGTGCTGGTCAGTCTCCTGGCCATCTTCGCTGACCTGCTTCTGCAATGGCTGCAACGCACGCTGACTCCAAAAGGACTCCTGAAATGATCGAACTTCAAAACCTCAGCAAGACCTTCCAAAGCAACGGCAAAGATGTGAAAGCCGTGGACTCGGTAAGCCTGACCGTCAATGAAGGCGAGATCTGTGTGTTCCTCGGGCCATCGGGCTGCGGCAAAAGCACCACGCTGAAGATGATCAACCGTTTGATCAAGCCAACCTCGGGCAAGATCCTGATCAACGGCGAGGACACCACCGACCTCGACGCCGTGACCCTGCGTCGCAACATCGGTTATGTGATCCAGCAGATCGGTCTGTTCCCGAACATGACCATCGAGGAAAACATCACCATCGTTCCGCGCCTGCTGGGCTGGGACAAACAGAAATGCCACGACCGCGCCCGCGAGTTGATGAGCATGATCAAGCTTGAGCCCAAGCAGTACTTGAATCGCTACCCCCGTGAATTGTCTGGGGGTCAGCAGCAGCGGATCGGCGTGATTCGTGCGTTGGCGGCGGATGCGCCGCTGTTGTTGATGGATGAACCGTTCGGCGCGGTCGACCCGATCAACCGCGAGATGATCCAGAACGAGTTCTTCGAGATGCAGCGCGCGCTGAACAAGACCGTCATCATGGTCAGCCACGACATCGACGAAGCCATCAAGCTGGGCGACAAGATCGCGATCTTCCGCGCCGGCAAGCTGCTGCAGATCGATCACCCGGACACGCTACTGGCGCATCCGGCGGATGATTTTGTCAGCAACTTCGTTGGCCAGGACAGTACGCTCAAGCGTCTGTTGTTGGTGAAAGCCGAAGACGCAGCGGACAACGCGCCGTCGGTGAGCCCGGAAACCCCGGTGGCTGAAGCCTTGGAGTTGATGGACGAACTGGACCGTCGCTATGTCGTCGTCACTGACGGTGAGAACAAGGCGCTGGGTTATGTACGACGTCGCGACCTGCACCGTCAGACCGGTACGTGCGCGCAATACCTGCGTGAATTCAACGCCACGGCGGCGTTTGACGAGCATTTGCGCATCCTGTTGTCGCGGATGTACGAATTCAACCGCTCGTGGCTGCCGGTGATGGATGCCGAGCGGGTGTTCCTTGGGGAAGTGACTCAGGAATCGATTGCCGAGTATTTGAGCTCCGGTAAGTCCCGTGGGGGCAAGACCAGCATCGTTTCGCCAGCCGAGACTGCTGTCGCCTGATCTGGCGCCATCGCGAGCAGGCTCGCTCCCACATTGGGACCTGTTGTGTACATGCGATGTATGCATCAGCACAATTCCCTTGTGGGAGCTAGCCTGCTAGCGATTGAGGCAACACAACTCCCGCCTGACACACCCCAAATCGCCCTGCAAGGGGAACATCACACTGTCATGCAGGTCGGTTACATCAGTAACTGTCCAGGACCGCACGACGGAAGCGTGCAAAAACGCGACATTTTTTGTTGATCTCAAGCCCCTCACGCCCTAAAGTTCGCGCCGAACGTCCATGCTGGAAACGATCCATCCGGCTCAAGTACTGACGACGAGACAGCAAGGCCAAGGGAAGCACCGCCTCCCGTGGCCTTTTTGCTTTCGGCGACATGCCTTGGGAAGTAGGCGAACCAAAGTGGGGATACGGAGGACGTTCATTTGCGCCCATTGATTAATCTAGTTTGCCAGTAGGAGATTCCAGCATGTCGATCAACGTCGAAGACTATTACGCGCGCGAAACCTTTCAGAGACTGAAAGCCTTCGCCGACACGCAAGAAACCCCGTTCGTGGTGATCGACACCGCGATGATCAGCCAGGCCTATGACGACCTGCGCGCCGGTTTCGAATTCGCCAAGGTCTACTACGCGGTCAAGGCCAACCCGGCCGTGGAAATCATTGACCTGCTCAAAGAGAAAGGCTCGAGCTTCGACATCGCCTCGATCTACGAGCTCGACAAAGTCATGGACCGCGGCGTCAGCGCCGACCGTATCAGCTACGGCAACACCATCAAGAAATCCAAGGACATCCGCTACTTCTACGAGAAGGGCGTGCGTCTGTTCTCCACCGACTCCGAAGCCGACCTGCGCAACATCGCCAAGGCTGCACCGGGTTCGAAAGTCTACGTGCGCATCCTCACCGAAGGCTCGACCACCGCTGACTGGCCTTTGTCGCGCAAATTCGGCTGCCAGACCGACATGGCCATGGACCTGCTGATCCTCGCCCGTGACCTGGGCCTGGTGCCTTACGGCATCTCGTTCCACGTCGGCTCGCAACAGCGCGACATCAGCGTCTGGGACGCGGCAATCGCCAAGGTCAAAGTGATCTTCGAGCGTTTGAAAGAAGAAGACGGCATTCACCTCAAGCTGATCAACATGGGCGGCGGCTTCCCGGCCAACTACATCACCCGCACCAACAGCCTCGAAACCTACGCTGAAGAAATCATCCGTTTCCTCAAGGAAGACTTCGGTGACGAACTGCCGGAAATCATCCTGGAACCTGGCCGTTCGTTGATCGCCAACGCCGGCATCCTGGTCAGCGAAGTGGTGCTGGTGGCGCGTAAATCCCGCACCGCCGTCGAGCGCTGGGTGTACACGGATGTGGGCAAGTTTTCCGGCCTGATCGAAACCATGGACGAAGCCATCAAGTTCCCGATCTGGACCGAGAAGAAAGGCGAGATGGAAGAAGTGGTCATCGCCGGTCCGACGTGCGACAGCGCCGACATCATGTACGAAAACTACAAGTACGGTTTGCCGTTGAACCTGGCCATTGGTGATCGTCTGTACTGGTTGTCGACCGGTGCTTACACCACCAGTTACAGCGCGGTTGAATTCAATGGCTTTCCGCCGCTGAAATCGTTTTACGTGTAAGCGCTACTCGTAAAAATGAAAAAGCCCATGACGTGTCATGGGCTTTTTTGTGTCTGCGATTTCAGCGACGAGATAGCCTTTGCAATGCATATCCTGTGGCGAGGGAGCTTGCTCCCGTTGGATCGCGAAGCGGCCCCAAAAAAAAGACTGCTACGCAGTCTGACGGGAGCAAGCTCCCTCGCCACAAGAACAGTGTTGGCCTCATTCCTCGTTAATCTGAAGAGTCTTCTGGTGATATTCAGCTGCCATGGCGCGAATTTGCGGATCGGTTGCACTCACCAGTGCTTTGCTCGCCACCCGCAAGAAATTCAGATTCCCGCCGTCGAGAGCCTTGCGCAGCCAGACCACCGCTTCGTCGACATTTCCCTCATCCGCCAACACAGCCGCATAACTGAACTGCCCGCGAAAATCCCCACCGAGCGCCGAGTGTCGATACCAGTCACGCGCAGCTTTCGGGTCAGCCGGACAAACCTGTCCCTCTTCCAGATATCGACCGAACAGGTTCATCGACTTCGCATGGCCCAGTTCTGCTGCGCGGCGATAGAGATTCAGCGCCCGCGCTTGATCCTCAATCACTCCACGCCCGGTCGCCAGCAAGTTGGCGTAGTTGTACATCGCCCAATCCAGCCCCGCGTCTGCCGCCATTCGATAATGCCCCGCGGCAATCGATGCATCGGCGCTGCAACCCCAGCCATGTTCATGACAACGACCGAGCATGTTGCGCGCCATCAAATGCCCGCCCTGAGCCGCAATCGCGAACCAGCGCAGCGCCAGCGGTTGATCCTGTGCGATGCCCTGCCCGTCCAGCAGAATCTGCCCAAGCAAGGCTTGAGCGTCGAGTAAGCCTTCGCGGGCTGCGATCAGAATCGCCTGCGCCGCACGAGCGGGGCTTTCCTCCAGCATGGCCTTGAGCGAATCACCGTCGAGGGCTTCCTCACGGCGCAATTGATAACTCATACCTCGACCCAGCGGCGCAACAAGTTGTGGTAGGTGCCGGTAAGGCGGATCAATGACGGGTGATCGGGCATGTCCTGAGTCAGTTGCTGGATCGCCCCATCCATCTCGAACAGCAACGCGCGCTGACTGTCCTCACGCACCAGACTTTGGGTCCAGAAGAACGAGGCATAGCGGGTGCCGCGGGTGACGGCGTTGACCTTGTGCAGGCTGGTGCCGGGGTACAGAACCATGTCCCCGGCCGGCAACTTCACACGCTGGGTGCCGAAGGTGTCCTGGATTTCCAGTTCGCCGCCGTCGTAGTCGTCCGGTTCGCTGAAAAACAGCGTCGCCGACAGGTCGGTGCGTACCCGATCGATACCGCCCTTGGGCTGACGCACGGCGTTGTCGATGTGGAAGTCGAAACTTCCACCGGCCGTGTAACAGTTCAGCAACGGAGGGAAAACTTTGTGCGGTAACGCCGCGGACATGAATAGCGGATTTTTCCACAGCCGCTCAAGCATCGCCGCGCCCACTTCCTTGGCCAGCGGGTGGCCTTCAGGCAGCTGCAGGTTGTGCTTGGCTTTGGCTGACTGGTATCCGGCGGTGATTTTTCCGTCAGCCCAATCCGCTTGCTCCAGAGCCTCGCGGATGCGCTGCACTTCTTCTTTCGCGAACACGCCGGGAATGTGCAGCAGCATGGAATGGCACCTGAGGGTAAAGAGGCGCAATGGTATTGATTCTTATTGACTGTGTAAAACCCCCACGACGAACGAATCATCAAAAACCGTAAGGCTAAATTGTAAAGAATGTAAATTCTTCGCGAATAGTAACGTTTCGCAATTGATACAAATACGCGTCTACCCTATATTCCGCGACCTCAAATCCTTGGGGAGGGGAATTCACATGTCACGCCAACAATTACAATTACCAGTCAGTTCACCGCGTTTGCTCGCGTCTGCAATTGGCGTGGCGCTCACTGCCAGCTCCGCCGGCCACATGGTTTTCGCGGCTGAAAAGGCCGACGAAAAAGCGCCGGGCAATGCGATTTCGCTGGGGGCTACCGCGATCACTGGCGAAGCCCAGGATGCGACTTCCTACAACGTCGAAAAAGCCTCCTCGCCCAAGTACACCGCACCGCTGGTGGACACACCGCGTTCGATCACCGTTATCCCGCAACAGGTTCTCAAGGATACCGGCGCCCTCAATATGCAGGACGCGCTACGCACCGTTCCGGGCATCACCTTTGGTGCCGGTGAAGGTGGCAACCCACAAGGCGATCGTCCGTTCATTCGTGGTTTCGACGCTCAGGGCGACACCTATCTGGACGGCGTGCGCGACACGGGTTCGCAGAGCCGCGAGATCTTCGCCGTCGAGTCGATTGAAGTCAGCAAAGGTCCGAACTCGGCCATTGGCGGCCGTGGCGCCGCGGGCGGCAGCATTAACCTGGTGAGCAAAAAGGCCCACTTGGGCGACTCGTTTGACGGTGGTTTTACCTGGGGTTCGGACCAGACCCAGCGTTACACCCTGGATGGCAACTATCAGTTCACCGATACCGCCGCTGGCCGACTGAACCTGATGAGCCACGAAAGCAACGTTGCTGGCCGAGACAGCGTCGACTACGACCGCTGGGGCATCGCACCCTCGCTGGCGTTCGGCCTGGGCACCGACACCCGGGTCAACCTCGATTACTACCATCTGGAAAGTAACGACACCCCGGACTCGGGCATTCCGTACACCGTTCCAGCGTCGGGCCTCACCGCCGACCGCAACAAGTCCAACCCGGACAAGCCTTACGCCGGTGGCGATGACAGCAACTTCTATGGCCTGGGCCGTGATTTCCGCAAGGGCCGCACCGACACCGCGACCTTCGCCATCGAGCACGACCTGACCGATGCGCTGACCGTCAAAAACACCTTGCGCCACGGCAACAGCATGCAGGATTACATCCTGACCCAGCCGGACGACAGCAAGGGCAACGTCAATAACGGCAGCGTCTGGCGTCGAGCCAATACCCGTGTCAGCAACACTGAGACCACCACCAACCAAACCGATCTGTTTGGCGACGTCTACATCGCTGGGTTCAAGAACAGCTTCTCCACCGGTATCGAGTTGAGCCACGAGGAAAGCGAAAAATCCTCGTACAACGTCAACACCGATACCACGCCGGCGACAGCTGCTGTGACGACCAACTGCCGCCCAACAATCATCGGCGCGCCAAGCGGCTACAACTGCACCTCGCTGTCGAACCCGAACCCGAACGATCCATGGAACGGTGCGATCTCGCGCAACTACGCTGGCACCGATACCCAGTCCGACACCTACGCGCTGTATGTGTTCGACACCCTGGAATTGTCCGAACAATGGCTGGTGAACATGGGCCTGCGTTACGACCATTTCGACACCAAGTACAAAACCTACAACGCCTCCAGCGTGACCACGTCCAAGGGCGATGACGTCAGCGAGTTCGTGACCGGCCAATTCGGCGTTGTTTACAAGCCGGCTGAAAACGGCAGCATTTACGCGTCCTACGCCACCTCCGCCACGCCTCCGGGCAACACCCTGGGCGAAGGCCAGGAAGGCAACCCGTTGGGCGGCACTCCGGATCGCAACGGCAACCTGCTGAGCAGCGACATGGAGCCGGAAACCACCAAGAACTACGAAATCGGCACCAAGTGGGATTTGCTGAACGATCGCCTGTCGCTGACCGCCGATATCTTCCGCACCGAGAAAGAAAACGCCCGCGTTCAAGTCGACACCACGTCCTATGAAAACGCCGGCAAAACCCGCGTTCAAGGTATCGAACTGTCGGCCACCGGCAAGATCACCGAAAAATGGCAGGTCTTCGCCGGTTACGCCTACATGGACAGCGAGCAAGTCGATGGGGGTGATCTGCCGGCCAACAAAGCCAACAACGGCAACGAATTGCCTAACACCCCGAAAAACAGCGCCAGCCTGTGGACGACCTACCAGGTCACGCCGAGGCTGACCATCGGTGGCGGCGCGTTCTATGTCGACGACGTATTCGGTAGCGTGGCCAACACCACCATGGTTGATTCCTACGTTCGTTACGACGCAATGGCCGCCTACAAGCTGAGCAAAAACGTCGACCTGCAACTGAACGTGCAGAACCTGACCGACGAAACCTACTACGACAAAGCCTTCTCGACCCACTTCGCCAACCAGGCGGCGGGCCGTACGGCATTACTGAGCACCAACTTCCACTTCTGATTGCCAGCCTCACGGCACTCCTCTGTAGGAGCGAGCCTGCTCGCGATGACGGCGCTTCATTCAACATTTATGTTGGCTGACCCACCGCTATCGCGAGCAGGCTCGCTCCCACACGGAGTGGTCGGCAATAAGGCCAGGCCCCGTTCATCCACATGAACGGGGCTTTTGTGCGTAAAAAAGAATGTTTCTCAGCAACCCACGGCATAATGCGCGCCGTGATAATTATTTCGAACGAACAAGGCGAGCGACGTGTTGAAGAAAACCCTGTTCCAGTTGCACTGGTTTTTCGGCATCAGTGCCGGGCTGGTCCTGGCCCTGATGGGCATCACCGGGGCGATGGTATCGTTTGAGGATGAAATCCTCAGCGTGCTCAATCCTTCCGTGCTGCAAGTCGAGAAGCAGGTTGCCGGCGTCCTGCCTCCCGCCGAACTGGTGGAAAAAATCGAGGGCGCCTCCGGCAAAAAAGTCGCGATGCTCTGGGTCGACACCGACAGTGGCAACGCCGCGCGGGTGAGCTTCACGCCGCCACCGGGCGAACGCCGTGGCGAGATGCGCTACTTCGATCCGTACACCGCCGAGTTCATGGGTGAGGTCACCGGCCAGGATTTCTTCGGCCTGATGCTGCAGCTGCACCGCTTCCTCGCCATGGGTGACATCGGTCGACAAATCACCGGCGCGTGCACGCTGATCCTGGTGTTTTTCTGCCTGTCCGGTCTGTACCTGCGCTGGCCGCGCCAATGGAAAAACTGGCGTGCCTGGCTGACCCTCGACTGGAAGAAAAAGGGCCGCAGCTTCAACTGGGACCTGCACTCCGTGGCCGGCACCTGGTGCCTGGTGTTTTACCTCCTGTCAGCGCTGACCGGGTTGTCCTGGTCCTATGAGTGGTACAACAAGGGCCTGACCCAACTGCTTTCCGACTCACCGCAAAATGAGCGCGTTCGGGGTGGTCGTGGTCCTGCACCGAGCGGCCCGGCGCCTACCGCCGACTACGCCGTCATGTGGAGCAGCATTTATAGCGCCGCAGGTCCGGCACTCAGTGCCTACAACATCCGCATGCCGCCAGTGGCCGGGCAACCCGCTACGGTTTTCTACCTGTTGAACACCTCGCCCCATGACCGAGCGCTGAACCAGATCACCCTCGATCCGGCCACCGGCCTCGTCAAACGGCATGACCGTTACAGCGACAAGAGCCTCAAGGCGCAACTGCTGACCAGCATCTACGCGCTGCACGTGGGCAGTTACTTCGGCATTGTCGGGCGGATCATCCTGACCATAACCGCGCTGACCATGCCGCTGTTCTTCGTCACCGGCTGGTTGTTGTATCTGGATCGTCGCCGCAAGAAAAAGCAGATCAAGGATGCTCGCAAAGACTTCGCGCAGACAGGCAGCAATACACCCGCCTGGTTGATCGGTTTCGCCAGTCAAAGCGGGTTTGCCGAACAACTGGCGTGGCAGACCGCCGGGCAATTGCAGGCTGCCGGCCTGCCGGTAAAGGTTCAGCCGCTGGCGAATGTCAGCGAACAGGATTTGCGTGAATCCAGCAACGCGCTGTTCGTGGTCAGCACCTTCGGCGATGGCGAAGCGCCGGACAGCGCCCGTGGTTTCGAGCGCAAAGTGCTGGGCCAGGCGCCGAGCCTGGAGAGCCTGAACTACGCGGTACTGGGTCTCGGTGATCGTCAGTATCAACACTTCTGCGGTTTCGCCCGACGCTTGCACACCTGGCTGGGCGAGCATGGCGGCAAGACCTTGTTCGCGCCGGTGGAAGTCGACAGCGGCGACCCTTACGCCTTGCGTCACTGGCAGCAGCAACTCGGCCTGCTGACCGGGCAAGCGCCGGTCGACACCTGGCAAGCGCCAAGCTACGACAACTGGACCCTGTCCCGCCGCGAGTTGATGAACCCCGATAGCGCCGGCTCGCCGGTGTACTTGCTGGGCCTCTCCGCTCCGACGACCAGCAGCTGGCTGGCGGGGGATCTGGTGGAAGTCCTGCCACGCAATTGCCCGTGGGCGATCGAGCATTTCCTTGACGGCCTGGGTATTGAAGGCCGGGCCATGGTGACCTTCGATGGCCTGTCGCAAGCGTTGGAGCAAGCCCTCGCCAGTCGACAACTGCCCGAGAACAGAACTCACCTGGTCGGCCTGCACGCGCAAGCGCTGGTAGACGCCTTGGTGCCCTTGGCCTTGCGCGAATACTCCATCGCCTCGATCGCCGCCGACGGCATGCTGGAGCTGATCGTGCGTCAGGAAATGCATGCCGACGGCAGCCTGGGCATCGGCTCCGGCTGGCTGACCGAACATGCGCCGGTGGGTGGCACTGTCAGCCTGCGGGTCCGCCGTAACAGCGGTTTCCACCTGCCGACCGAGCCGGTACCGATGATCCTGCTGGGCAACGGCACCGGGCTGGCCGGGCTGCGCAGTTTGCTCAAGGCGCGCATTGCCGATGGGCAGCAACGGCATTGGCTGCTGTTCGGCGAGCGTAATCGGGAACACGACTACCTGTGCCGCGATGAGCTTGAGGAATGGTTGATTTCAGGCGATCTGGAGCGACTGGACCTGGCGTTCTCGCGGGATCAGGCCGAGAAGATCTACGTGCAGGATCGACTGCGAGAGTCCGCCGATCTACTGAAGCAATGGTTGGCCGACGGTGCCGTGATTTACATCTGCGGCAGCTTGCAGGGAATGGCTTCCGGTGTGGATCACGTGCTCAACGAAGTGCTCGGGATTGAAGAAGTTGACCGCCTGATCGAGCAGGGCCGCTACCGACGGGATGTCTACTAAAAGCCCCCTCACCCTAACCCTCCCGAAACGTCGGACCGCCCCAAGGGGCGAGGGGACTGGACCAAGGTGTTCTTAGAGTTACATCGACCTGAAATATCGAGTCGAACTCAGGTTTGAATCCAACGCAAATCGGCTCTCTTTCCCCTCTTTACTAAGGGGCGAGGGGACTGGCCGAGGTGTTCTAGAGTTACACCGACCTGAAAAATCGAGTCGACCTCAGGTTTTGAATCCAACGCAAATCTGCTCCCTTTCCCCCTCTCCCCCGTGGGGAGAGGGCTGGGGTGAGGGGTGGTTCTATAACCGAAGTACAAAACTCCGGCTAAAGTAAAACCTTCATCCCCCTTCACACGGACGTGAAGCATGCCCACCCGCACCTCCCCCCACCTACGCCAATTCGCCCGTCACCTGCGCGCCAACCAGACCGACTGCGAGCTCCTGCTCTGGCAAAAACTCCGATCCCGGCAAATCGCCAATCTGAAGTTTCGACGGCAGTTTCCATGTCCGCCTTATGTCTTGGATTTTTATTGCATTGAGCTTAAGTTGGCCGTCGAGCTGGATGGTGGTCAGCATTATGAGACGGCGGGAAAAATCCATGATCGGAGACGAACGCTTTACCTTCAGGCACTAGGTATTGAAGTTGTGCGATTCAATAATCTGGAGGTAATTGAGCGGATGAGTGATGTGTTAGAGCAAATCCTGAGGTTTGCTGCGAATCGCAGCCCTCACCCTAACCCTCTCCCAGAGGGCGAGGGGACTGACCGTGAGTTTCTTTAGAAATTCTGCGACCTGAAAAATAGAGTCGAACTCAGGTTTCGAATCCAATAGAGGTCGGCCCCCTTTCCCCCTCTCCCCCGTGGGGAGAGGGCTGGGGTGGGATGGATCTATCAGACAGGCTGCAGCTTCTGCTCAAACACCGCCACCCCATCCAGATCCCGCAACACCACGCTCATCTCCCCCGTCTGCCCATCAATATTCACCTCGCCAAAGAACTGAAACCCGGCAAACGGCGAGGTGTTCTGCGCCGGTGGGGCTTTCTCGAAAATCACCTCGGGCCCGAAGGTCTTATCCAGCGGATTAGGCCCGTAGCTCCCCGCATTCAACGGCCCCGCCACAAACTCCCAGAACGGTTCGAAATCCTGAAACGCCGCACGTTCCGGGTTGTAATGATGGGCTGCGCAGTAATGCACGTCCGCCGTCAGGAATACAAAATTGCGCACCTGTTGGGCACGTAGAAAGCCCAACAACTCAGCGATTTCCAGTTCACGTCCCTGGGCTGGACCGGGATCACCGTTGGCCACCGCTTCCCAGCGCGCCACACCCGGGCTGACTTCACCGTCGGGGACGCCAAGGCCGATCGGCATGTCAGCGGCGATGACTTTCCATTGCGCACTGGAGGCTTTCAACGAAGCCTTGAGCCAGTCCAGTTGCTCACGACCGAGAAAGGGTTTGGCGGCGCCGAGGTTGTCGTCATTGGCGTCGCGATAGCTGCGCATGTCCAGCACGAACACATCCAGCATCGGCCCATAACCGAGCTTGCGATAAATCCGCCCTCCACCATCGGCGCTCTGCAAACGCATGGGCGCATATTCGAGCCACGCCTGCCGGGCACGGCCTACCAGGCTGTGGATATCTTTGCTCTTGTAGCGCTCATCCAACTGCTTGCCCGGCGACCAGTTATTCACCACTTCATGGTCGTCCCACTGCCAGATCTGCGGGACTTCAGCGTTGAAGCGGCGGACGTTTTCGTCCATCAAGTTGTAGCGGTAATTGCCTCGGTAGTCGTCGAGGGTCTCGGCGACTTTGCTCTTGGCTTCGCTGGTGATATTTCGCCACACACGGCCGCTTTCGGTGGTCAGTTGCGCCGGCACCGGGCCGTCGGCGTAGATGGTGTCGCCGCTGTGGATAAAGAAGTCGGGCAGGCGCAAACGCATGGCTTCGTAGATGCGCATGCCGCCGATGTCCGGGTTGATGCCGAAGCCCTGGCCGACGGTGTCGCCGCTCCAGACGAAGCGAATGTCGCGCCGGGTTTGCGGCACGCTGCGCAAATGGCCGAACCAGGGTTCGCTGGCGACACCGCTCTGGGCGTCTTCGAAATACACGCGATAGAAAATCGCCTGATCGCCGGGCAGGCCCGTGAGTTCGACCCGTGCGGTGAAGTCGGTGCGCGCATCGGCCAATGGCGAGACGAATCGACGAGGGTTGCCGAACAGGCTGCGGGTGTCCCACTCCACCACCATCCGCGCCGGCCGGTCGCTGCGGCTCCAGATCATCGCCCGGTCGCCCTGCAGATCGCCGGACTGCACACCGTCGGTGAGTAGCGGACGATCCTTGACCGAGGCGATGACGGCCGGTGCCAGGCCCGGAAGCAACAGCCCGGCGCCGACGGCTTGCATGACACGGCGACGGCCGAGGTCGAATTCGCTCATGGTGTTCTCCCTGAAAAGGGGAAACTAAAGCACGTGCGCATGAAACCGGTGTGACACAAAAATCTGCCAACACACTGATCCCCTGTAGGAGCGAGCCTGCTCGCGATGACGGTGTGTCAGACAACATCATTGTTGACTGACACACCGTCATCGCGAGCAGGCTCACTCCCACAGGTTTTGTGGTGTGTCAGGCCTTGGCGGGTTCTAGCGCCATCTCTACAACTTCCGGCCGCTTGAGCAACGCATACGCCACCGCCGTTAGCAGGCTCCCGGCCACAATCGCCAACAGATACAACAGCGCATGATTGATCGCATTCGGGATCGCCAACACGAACAATCCACCGTGCGGCGACATCAGCTTGCAGCTGAAGTACATCGACAACGCGCCAGCCAGTGCACCTCCGGCGATACTCGCTGGAATCACCCGCAACGGATCTTTGGCGGCAAACGGAATGGCCCCTTCAGAGATGAAGCACATACCCAGCACCAAGGCTGCTTTACCCGCCTCACGCTCGGTCTGCGCGAACTTGCGGCGAGCAATGAACGTGGCGATACCCAAACCAATCGGTGGCACCATGCCGGCAGCCATGACTGCCGCAATAGGCCCATAACTGGCATTCGCCGACGTCATCAACCCGACAGAAAACGCATAAGCAGCCTTGTTGATCGGTCCGCCAAGATCGACGCACATCATGGCGCCGAGTACCACGCCCAGCAGAATCGCATTGGCAGTGCCCATGGTTTCCAGAAATCTGGTCATGCTACTGAGCAATCCCGCTACCGGCTGCCCCACCACATAAATCATGATCAAGCCAACAAACAGACTGGCCAGCAGCGGGATGATCAGGATCGGTTTCAGAGCGTCAAACGTTTGTGGAAGACGCAGTTGTCGACCGATCACGGCCGCACTGTAACCCGCGAGAAAACCAGCGATGATGCCGCCGATGAAGCCCGCTCCTAACAGGCTGGCGAGCAGCCCACCAATCATCCCGGGAGCAATGCCCGGTCGATCCGCAATTGAATAAGCAATGTATCCGGCCAGCAACGGCACCATCAATGTGAAGGCCGCATCTCCGATCTGCTTGAGCGCAGCCGGCAGCGTCCCAGGCTCTTTGAATGCGTTGATACCGAATGCAAAGGACAAGGCGATCATCAGACCACCCGCCACTACCATCGGCAGCATGAACGACACGCCCGTCAACAGGTGTTTATAGACACCCGTCTTCTCTTGCTTGGCCGGGCCTTTGGCACCCGTCGCAGCGGTTTCCTGATTGCCTTCGGCCAGCGCTTTGTTCAGCGTTGCTTCGGCTTGTTTCAACGCGATACCAGTGCCGCAACGGTAGATTTTCTTGCCGGCGAAACGCTCGGTGGCGACTTCGATATCGCAAGCCAGCAGCACCACATCGGCATCGGCAATCGCGGCGGCGCTGAGTGGATTGCGCGCGCCGACCGAGCCCTGGGTTTCCACTTGCAGGTCGTAGCCCAGACGCTTGGCCGCTTGCTGCAAGGCTTCGGCGGCCATGAACGTGTGAGCGACACCGGTCGGGCACGCCGTGATCGCCACCAGACGTGGCGCGTTTTGAACGGTGGCAACAGGTTGCGCGACGACTTCAGGCGCGACATACACCTGAGCTTCTTCAGCGCCTCGGCGCAGCACCGCTTCAACATCCTGCAACGCCTGGGCCGGCGTACTCTGGAACACGCGTTTGCCAATAAACCGCGACATATCCACCGGCGTACTGGTGACCAGCAACACCCACTCTGCGGATTCAATCGTGGCTGCCGACAGCTGACGTTCCGGATGCGCGGCATCCACCACTTCGACGCTGGTGCTCCAGCCCTGACGCTGGGCCGCTGCATCAAGCAAGCGGGCGCACAGCACACTGGTGACCATGCCGTTCGGGCAGGCCGTAACAATGGCTAACTTCATGACAAACCCTCTTATTGTTCTGTCAGGGGGCGCACGCGCACACCCTGTTCGAGCCGCGCCAACTGCGCGACATCGCCAATACCGAAACCGATCTGCGTGACCGCCATCGCGGCAATCGCCGTGGCGGTGCGCAGGGTCTGTTCAGGCGTGTCGGCGCTGAGCAAACCGTGGAGCATGCCGGCCAGCAACGAATCGCCCGCGCCCACCGTGCTGACGACGCTGACCTTGGGCGGCGTGGCGTGCATCGCAGAGCCGACACTGAACCAGTTCACGCCTTCGGCACCGTGGGAGATCACCACATGCTCGATGCCTTGAGTGTGCAAACGGCTCGCTGCTTCGGCTTGCGCCGCCACCGAGATCACTTCGCAGCCGAGCGCGTCGGCCAGTTCTTCGGTGTTCGGTTTGATCAGCCACGGGCCGGCCTTGAGTGCCGCGCGCAACGCTTCGCCGCTGCTGTCGAGGGCGACGTTCAGACCCAGGTTTTTCAAACGCTCAATCAACGCCTGCAACCACTGAGGACTGATCCCTTGAGGCAGGCTGCCGGCGACGACGACAGCGTCATGACCGGGCGCGATCTGATCGAGTCGATCAAGCAACGCTTGCTGTGCCGCCTCATTGACCATCGGTCCCGGACCGTTGATATCGGTGATGCGCCCATCGTTTTCCGCCAGTTTGATGTTGCTGCGCGTCTCACCGGGCACCCGAATGAACGCATCGACAAAACCGCGTTTGGCGAACAGGGTTTCGAACGCTTGAAGGTTGTCCTCACCGAGGAAACCGCTGACCGTCAGCTGATGCCCGAGGTCGGCCAGCACCTGCGCCACGTTCACGCCTTTACCGGCGGCGTGGGTGTGCATCTCGTCGCTGCGATTGACTTGGCCGGGCTCAAGGCGCGGCAGCTGCACCGTCAGGTCCAGCGCCGGGTTGAGCGTCAGGGTCAGGATCTTGGCCATTACAGGCCCTCCACTAATGCGCGCACTTCATTGGCGCTGCCCACGGCCAGGGCCTGCTGGGCGAGAATTTTGGTTTGACTGAGGCTGAGTTCGCGGATGCGCGCCTTGACCTCGGCAATGCTGCGGCCCGACACGCTCAACTCGTCCACGCCGAGGCCGACCAGCACCGGCACCGCCAGCGGATCGGCCGCCAGCTCGCCGCACACGCCGACCCACTTGCCGTTGGCATGAGCCGCGCGCACGGTGATGTCGATCAGTTGCAGCACCGCCGGGTGCAAGCCATCAGCCTGGGCCGACAAGGTTGGATGACCCCGGTCGATGGCCAGGGTGTATTGGGTCAGGTCATTGGTGCCGACGCTGAAGAAGTCGACTTCCTTGGCCAGCACCGGAGCAAGCAGCGCCGCCGATGGCACCTCGATCATGATCCCCAGTTGCAGGTCGGCGACCGGGATTTCCAGACGCAGGCGTTCGGTCATGTCCCGCGCCTGGCGCCACTCATCAACGCTGCCGACCATGGGGAACATGATCCGCAGCGGGCGGTTGTCGGCAGCACGCAGCAAGGCGCGCAATTGCGCTTCCATGATCTGCGGACGTTGCAAGGTCAGGCGAATGCCGCGCACACCGAGGAACGGGTTTTCTTCTTTCGCAATCGGCCAGTACGGCAACGGTTTGTCGCCGCCGACGTCGAGGGTGCGAACCACCAAGGGACGACCGGCCAGGCCATCGAGTACACGACGGTATTCGACTTCCTGGGTCGCCTCGTCCGGCGCCTGGGAATGGGCCATGAAAATCAGTTCGGTGCGCAGCAGACCAATACCTTCAGCGCCCTGCTCCACCGCGCTGGTCACGCCCGCGCTTTCGCCGATGTTGGCGAACACTTCGACCGCGTGACCGTCAGTGGTCTGTGCCGGTTGATGGCGTTGTTCGGCGGCCGCTTTGAGGCGTTGCTCGCGGGTGTCGCGCTCTTCGGTGGCGCGCTGCAGGGTCGCCGCGTCGGCGTCCACGTGCAGGCGACCGCGCTGGCCGTCGATCAGCAACGGCGTGCCCGGTGCCAGCAGCAACACCGCTGCACCGGCGCCGACCAAGGCTGGAATGCCAAGCGCCCGGGCGACAATTGCGCTGTGAGCGGTCGCGCCGCCACGGGCCGTGAGAATACCGGCGACGCGGGTCGGATCGAGACGGGCGACGTCGGAGGGGCCGACTTCGTCCATCACCAGAATGTACGGCTGATCGGGCTCATTCGGGGTTTCGACGCCACTGAGTTGCGCCAGCACCCGACGGCCGATGTCGCGCAAGTCGGCAGCCCGTTCGGCGAGCAACGCGTCCTGCAGTGATTCCTGTTGCTTGGCCGCCGCTTCGATCACCGCCATCCACGCCGCTTCGGCGCTTTCGCCTTGCTTGAGGCGGGTGTCAACTTCATCGGTCAATTCCGGGTCGTCGAGCATTTCCTGGTGGGTGATGAAAATCTCGCGAATGGCCTTGGACGTGCTGCGCTCGATCAGGCCTTCGATGTCGCCACGCACGTGCTCCAGCGCTTGTTTGAGACGCTCGCGCTCGATCGCGGCAGACTCACCTCGCAACGGGTAGTCGATGGTTTGCAGCACTTGAATGTGCGCCGGGCCGATGGCGATGCCCGGTGCGGCGGCAATTGCCTGGACCAGACTGCCGGACGCTGGCGCCAAGAGCACTTCGGCCACATCGGCAAACACTTCGCGCTGCTGGCTCACGGCGGGCAACGGCTCGACTTCTTCGCCCAGACCTTCTTCGATGGCGGCGAGCAAGGCTGGCAACGCATCAGCGGCGATGCTCGGTTCGGCGACGAATTCCAGCACCTGACCGCGACGGGCGCCGAGGCTGAGCAGTTTGCTCAAGCTTTTCACCGAAACGGCGCTGTCCTGGCCATCGACGATGCGCACGCGGATTTCGCCTTCAAAACTTTTTGCCAGTTGCGCGAGGATCTTCGCCGGACGGGCATGCAAACCGTGGGCGTTGGCCAAGGCAATGCGCGCGCTCGGCCAGTCCGCCGGCAGTTCACCGCCCAGCACTTCGAGGACTTTACGGCTGCTGGTGGCGCGGCCTAATTCGTGGCCACGGCCTTCAATCAGCAACGCACAAAGGCGTTCAAGCAAGGCCTGATGCGCCTCGCCGAGACTGGCCAGGCAGAACAGGCCACTGAGGGGCTGACCGAGGTAGCGCATGGGTTTGTCCGGTGTGACGAAGGCCAGACCCGGACGCTTGACCGTTTGTTCGCTGTGCAACCACCACAGGCCATCGCCCAGCGGCAGCGCTTCGACTTGCTGCAGGACGGCGGAGAAACCGTTGCTCACGCAGTCCGCCTGGCGCAGCAAACGCGCACCGCGCCACACCAATTCTTCGAAGTCATCGGCGGAAACGCCGAGGCCGATCATCTGAGCATCCAGCGCCAGTTCCTGCGGTGCGCCTTGCAGCAGTTTCAACAAGGCTTCGGCGGAACTGGCGCGACGCAAGGCCTGGCCCAGGTCGGTTTCACCGAGCGCGCGGGTCAGCAGTTGCAGCAGTCGCAAGTGCTCATCGGATTTGGCGGCGATGCCGATCGCCAGGTAGACGATCTGACCGTCGCCCCAGTCCACACCCTCGGGGAACTGCATCAGTCGCACGCCGGTGGAAAACACCTGGTCGCGGGTTTCCGGGGTACCGTGGGGGATGGCAATACCTTGACCGAGAAAGGTCGAGCCCTGGGCTTCGCGCGCCTGCAAGCCGGCAAGGTAACCCTCGGCCACCAGGCCATCGGTGACCAGATGCCGGGCCAGCAGTTGCAACGCTTCGGACTTATCCACAGCCGACTGGCCCATGGATATCTGCTCTATGGTGAGCTCGAGCATGCTTTCTCCTTTTTGGCGTCTGTTGGCGCCAGGTATTGTTTTGAATGATTCCAGCTTAGGCGCTTAGTCTTCACTTTTGGCGGTTTCGCGGCAGAACCGGCCAAATGCACTTATAACTTAGAAAATACGCTTGCTGAATCGTTTAATCTAGAATGATTGGCACGTTACTCGATTATGTCCCATCCTTGAAGTCCAACTTGTCGGAAGCGTTGCGACAATGGTCGTCTACCGGAATCGGGTAGGATTGGCGAAAATGTCGGCCGTAAAACAAGGAAAGCCCGCGTTGAAACTCAGTGATATTGCACAATTGGCCGGTGTGTCCGTTACCACCGCCAGTTATGTCATTAATGGCAAGGCCGAACAGCAACGTATCAGCAGTGCCACCGTCGAGCGCGTTCGTGCGGTCGTCGAACAACATGGCTTCACTCCCAATCCCCAGGCCGCCGGGCTGCGCAGTCGGCACACGCGCACCTTGGGCTTCATTCTGCCGGACCTGGAAAACCCCAGTTACGCACGAATTGCCAAACTGCTCGAACAAGGCGCCCGGGCTCGCGGCTATCAATTGCTGATCGCCAGCTCCGACGATGCGCCGGACAGCGAGCGGCAATTGCTGCAACTGTTCCGCGCCCGGCGCTGCGATGCGCTGATCGTCGCCAGTTGCCTGCCGGCGGGTGACGACAGCTACCGTCAGTTGCAAGCCAAGGGCATGCCGATCATCGCCATCGACCGGGTGATGGAACCTGAGCATTTCTGTTCGGTGATCAGCGATGATCGCGAGGCCAGCCTGCAACTGACCCGCAGCCTGCTCGATCCGCTGCCCAAGCAAATCGCCCTGATCGGTGCCCGTCCCGAACTGAGCATCAGCCAGGAACGTGCTGCCGGGTTCAAGGAAGCCCTGACCGGGTTCAAAGGCGAAGTGCTGATCGAGCACGCTGAGTCGTTCAGCCGTGAGTGCGGCAAGCAGTTGATGGAAGAACTGCTTCAGCGTCTGGGGCATTTGCCGGATGCGCTGGTGACCACGTCCTACGTGCTGCTTCAAGGCGTGTTTGATGCCTTGCACGACTACCCGCTGAAACCCCGCCCGCTGCGACTCGGCACCTTCGGCGACACGCAGTTGCTGGATTTCCTGCCGCTGCCGGTCAACGCCATGGCCCAGCAGCATCAGTTGATTGCCGACAAGGCGCTGGCACTGGCCCTGGCCGCCATCGAGCAGTCCGATTACCAACCCGGCGTGCAGGCCATCGCGCGGACCTTCAAGCAGCGTATTCGCCAGGACTGAACCGTGGAGCTGATCGACAGCCACACTCATCTGGATTTTCCGGACTTCGACGAGGACCTCGCGGCGCTGCTCGCCGAGAGCCGCGCCCTTGGGGTGCGGCGGATGGTGGTGCTGGGGGTTTATCAGGGGAATTGGCAGCGGGTTTGGGATCTGGTGCAAAGCGATCCCGATCTGCATGCGGCGTTCGGGTTGCACCCCGTTTATCTGGATCAACATCGCCCTGAAGACTTACCCGAACTCGGAGATTGGCTGACCCGCCTGGCGGGCCATCGGCAATTGTGTGCAGTGGGCGAGATCGGACTGGATTACTTCATCGAAACCCTCGACCGTGAACGCCAGCAGGCGCTATTCGACGCGCAGCTGCAACTGGCAGTGGACTTCAATCTTCCGGCGCTGATTCATGTGCGGCGCAGCCATGCGGCGGTGATTGCCACGCTCAAACGTTTCCGACTGAAACGCGCGGGAATCATTCATGCCTTCGCCGGCAGCAAGGAAGAGGCTCGCGAGTACATCAAGCTCGGCTTCAAACTGGGCCTGGGCGGTGCCGCCACCTGGCCGCAGGCATTGCGCATGCACCGCGTTCTCGCCGAGCTGCCCCTTGAGTCAGTGGTGCTGGAAACCGACTCGCCGGACATGGCGCCCGTCATGTTTCCCGGTCAACGCAACAGCCCCGCGCACCTGCCGGCGATCTGCTCGGCGCTGGCCGGGATCATGGCGATCAGCCCCGAACAATTGGCCGCGGCCAGCACGGCCAATGCCTGTGAGTTGTTCAACTGGTAAATCAGCCCTGCACAATCCCCTGTGGGAGCGAGCCTGCTCGCGATAGCGGCCTGTCAGTCAACGTTGATATCGACTGACAGACCGCTATCGCCGGCAAGCCGGTCTCGCTCCCACATTTGATTCCCGCGTGCCGTCAGACCCGGAACGCGCTGATCAGTTGTTTGAGCTCCACCACCTGGGCGGACAATGCGCGACTGGCGTCTTCGGTCTGGTGCGCACCTTCGGCGGTGCGTTCGCCTGCGCGGTTGATCTCGACGATGTTCTGGTCGATGTCGTGGGCCACCGCGGTCTGCTGCTCCACCGCCGCGGCAATCTGTTGGTTCTGGTCGACGATCATGCCGACGGCGCCGAGGATGTTTTCCAGCGCCTGCTGGACCTTTTCCGACTGCCCGACGGTGCCGTCGGCCACCTGATGACTGACGCCCATGGCTTTCACCGCCGCGCCGACACCCGTCTGGAGCTTGGTAATCATCTGCTCGATTTCTTCGGTCGATTGCTGGGTGCGCTTGGCCAGGGTCCGGACCTCATCGGCCACCACCGCAAAACCACGCCCCTGCTCACCGGCCCGAGCGGCTTCGATCGCGGCGTTGAGCGCCAGAAGGTTGGTCTGCTCAGCGATGCTTTTGATCACTTCCAGCACGCGGCTGATGGATTGGCTGTCGCTGGCCAATTGATTGATCACCCGTACCGACTGATCGATCTCACTGGCCAGTTGCGCGATGCTGCCCTGCTGGGACGCCACCAGGCCGCGGCCGCTGATGGTCTCGTCGTTGACGCTGTGAGCGCTGCTGACCGCCGCCGCGGCACTGCGCGCCACCTCAAGTGAGGTGGCCGACATCTGGTTCATGGCCGTGGCGACCTGCTCGATTTGCGAGCGCTGCCCCGCCACCGCCTGGTTGCTTTGGGCAGAAACACTCTCGACCTGCCCGGCCTGGCGCTCGACCTCGTTGACGGTCTGGCCTACGCGTTCGATCAGGTCATGGATTTTCTTCACGGTGCCATTGAACACCTCGCCCAACTCGCCCAACTCATCGCGGCTTTCGGCGCGGAAGGTCACCGTCATGTCACCCGCCGCGACTTTGTCCAGCGTCGCGCCCAGTCGCTTGAGGGTGGTGCGGGTCGAGGCGTAGAAGCCGCCGTAGAGGTAGAAAATCAACACAAACACCACCGACAGCGCCACGGCCTGCAAGACCATGTGGGTGCGGTTCTGCTCCAGCCGCTGCTGCAACTGGGTGCCAAGGAATGTCAGGGTGGCTTCGTTGAGTTGGTAGGTCTGGTCCATCAGGCCGGTGACCTGATCGTAAAAGGCCTGCCATGGCGCATCGAGGGTGTCGGCCATCACCACCTGTTCTTCGAACAGTTCACTGGCCTTTTTCAGGGAGGCTTTGCTGCTTTCGGCCTGGGCCGCCAGGGTTTCACGCGCAGCCTTGCTGGAGCCCAATGCGTCATTCAGCTTAAGACCGTATTCACCCTGGAGCTTTTCGATCTGCGCCAGCAGCTCATCGAATCGGGTGCTCGACGCCGAATTGAGAAAGCCCTGCCCCAGCGAATAGGAACCCATCGCCCGGCCGTCACCCAGAATCTGGGTCACAGGCGGAGTGACGTTGGTAATGAGTTCGCTCAGCTGACGCATGTCGCTTTGACTGTCACGACTCAGGCCGGCCTGAGTGGCGATGATCTGGCTGAAAATCTGTGCATTGCCGAGCAATTTGCCAATCAGCGCACTTTTACTTTGCAGGGAGTTTTCCGCTTTCTGGGCCTTGAAGCCGGCGATCATTTCATCGCGTTTGCCGTCGAAAACCGTGATCTGCTCCGGGTCAGTGGTCATCGCCTTCAGCCCTTGCAGGCGGGCCAGAACACTTTGCTCCAGGGCGCTGATCTTCGTCTCGACATTGCCGGCCTTGCCGGACTGGCCGAGGGTAACGTTGATCTGCACCAGATTGTTCAGGGTTTCCAGATCACGCCGCAGGGTCAGGCTGCTGCCTAACAGGTCGAGGCTTTGCAGTTCGACTTGTGTGCCCTGGAATTCGCGATAGGAGTCGCGCACGAGATAGAAGTTAGTCACCAGCATCGGCACGAGGAACAGCACGCTGATCAGGCTGAACTTCATGCCGAAGCTCAGGCGATTCATTAGCGCGACGGCGGGATAGAGCAAGCTCTTCACTGGAGGTCTCCCTTTTGATTCTTATTTTTATTGGCAGGCGCGGGTCGACGGCAGATAGCCACTATTTAGCGCTGTCTCTGTATAGCTTAAATCGGCAGGGGGTTTTGTAACTTAAGGTTAACAGCGGGAAGCGCGGACCTGTAGCAGCTGGCGCAGCCTGCGTCCGGCTGCGCAGCAGTCGTGAATTCAGGCGCTGCGGTTTTTCAGGTTGATCGCGTCAGCAGGGTTTACGACTGCTGCGCAGCCGGACGCAGGCTGCGCCAGCTGCTACAAGGGATCGGCGTATCAGGGGAGGACCGTCCACAGCGCAAAACCTGCATACCAGAGCACCGCTGCACGCAGCAGCAATTCCCAGATCCGGTCCAGGCTGTTGATGCCGTCCGGCCCGACGACCGGCGCAGGAATTTCACCGGCCACCAGCCCGACCTTCTCGATCAGCTGGGCGGCGCTGATGTTCCAGTTCAGCAGTTCATGCAACATCACCCGGCTGACTGCCACAAAGTTTCCGACCAGCGCAAAACTGGCCGCCAACAGACGCACCGGCACCCAATCAAACGCGTGACGCAACTGTGCAGCGCGTTCGACCACGGCCGGGTTCTGCCCGTGCTCTTCGGCCAACGCCAGCAGTCGGTAGCTCAGTGCTGCGACTGGCCCCAACACGAAGTACCAGAAAATCACCGCGAAAAAGCTCTGGTAAGCCTCCCACAGCAAATGGCCTTCGACCCGCTCAAGCAGTTGCTCGCCGTTATCGGCGCATATATCCAGGTCGCGCTTCGCCACATGGGCAGCCGCTTGCAGGTCCTCCCGGCGCCAGGCATCGCGAAACGGCCCGAGGCCGGCCAACAAATCGCCGCGCCCCAGACTGTAAATCACCACAAGGAGATGCACCGGCAACGCCAGCAACCCGTAGGCCACCGGTTCAAGCACCACCAACAACAAACCCAGCAGCGCTACCGGCAACAACACGAGCAACACCAATATCAGCCATGGCCGATTGATCAGACGCGGGCTGACTTCAAGCTTGTTCAGTTCACGTACCCAACCGCCATCACGTTGGACCCGATGGCGAAGGGCCGAGAATTTCTCGATCCAGACAGCCAACAGCAACACCAGAAAACTCATTGTTGTTCCTCTTGTTCCAGAGCGGCTTTTGCCAGGGCGGCGCGATAGCGTGCCCAGTCGAACGCGGGTCCGGGATCCGTCTTGCGCCCCGGTGCGATGTCGCTATGCCCACAGATGCGCTGCGGGGTGATCGCCGTAAACCTGCTTTGCAACTGTCGGGTCAGCGTCGTCAACGCTTGATACTGGGCGTCCTCGAACGGCAGATCATCCGTGCCTTCGAGTTCGATGCCCACGGAAAAATCGTTACAGGTTTCACGTCCCTCGAAACTCGAGACACCGGCGTGCCAGGCGCGCTCAAGACAAGAGACAAACTGAGTGACGCTTCCGTCACGCTCAATCAGAAAGTGCGCAGACACCCGCAGGTCAGCAATCCCTGCAAAGTAGGGATGCTCCGTGACATCCAGACGATTCTGGAAAAATTCCTGCACCTTGCCGGTGGCGAACTGCGCTGGCGGCAGGCTGATGTTGTGGATCACCAGCAGGGAAATTTCGCCCGAGGGGCGCGCATTGAAGTTGGGCGAGGGGCATACACGCACGCCCTGGCACCAACCGCTCGCGGGGTCCAACTGCATACAGGTTCCTTCAACGACGACTGTGTTGGCGCCCAGTATGCCGCGATAGACCCTCGGGGCGCGATCACTTGCCGCGATTGAGACGCCGCAGATTGCCCAGCACCGACTCCAGGGCCCGGTCGAACAGCAAGGTGTCGTCCAGCGCCCGCACCGCACCACGGCGAAATTCCAGGGCCAGGCCGGTGCGGCTGCGCTCCAGCACTTTCATTCCGGTGCGGTCGACGAAGATGTATTTCCCGGTCGCTTCGATGATCGCTGCCAGCTTGCAACGCAGGGTGTTTTCTTCGTCCTCCTGGAACTCGACCCAGCTGCCGGGGCGCAGTTGATCGACTTGAAGCAAACCGGCATCGTCCGCCGGCAACCGTACTGACACCGCATCGGCGGGGCCTTCGTCGGCGCTTCGCAGCACGATTTCCTCCAGCACTTCGACCATCACCTGTGGCTCGACGGGCTGTTCAACCGCCTGGCCCGGGCGCTCGAACAGTTGCACGTGCAAGGTTTCCAACTCACTGAAAAACTCACTGGTGGCGAACGGATCGAAGGCCGAGCTGCTCAGGCCGTCGCGCAAGGACTTCAGCAACCCCGGCACCAGCGCCAACAGACGCAGGCCAGCCTCGGGCTCGTCATGGCGCTGCACGCTCCAGATCAATTGCTCCATGGTCTGCACATCGGCATGCCATTCCGCCGATGCATCACCGTGTTTGAGGCAAGTCAACAACAGCACTTTGCTCCAGGCCTCCTGGACGAAGACCACCACACCTTGCGGCAGCATTTTGCCCAACAACGCATGATTCAGCGCCTGCCCGACACGCTGGCGAGCCAGTTCGGTCCTGGCGCGGCCTTCTTCGGCGTCACGGGTGCGCTGCTCAAGCAGTTCACTGCGACGGCGCTCGTCACTGGTGAAGGCAAGAAAATCCGCGAGCAACTCGGAAAAGATCACCGGATCGTCTACAAAGTCATTCAACAGGCCCTGCACCACTTGCTCTATCCGCAGGTACAGACTGTCACGCTCGTGGTCATCGCACTCGCCCCAGCCCATGGCGGCAGCGGCGATTTCGTTGAGCAGACGCCGGGCCGGGTGGCTGGCGCGGCTGAAGAAGCTCTTGTCGAGCACCGCCACTTTGAGCATCGGGATCTGCAAACGACCAATCAACGCCTTGAGGGAGTCCGGCAAGTTGCGGTCATCAAGGATGCATTCGAAGAGCATCGCGATCAGGTTGATCACGTCTTCGTCCGCTACGCCGACCACGCGCGACTTGCCACTTTTGACGCTGACCCGGGTCAGCAGTTGTTCGAGCTGGTTACGCAGATCGAAGTCGTCCTGTGTTGCAAGCGCCGGTACGTATTGCTGCAAGTGCGAGAGCAGGCGCAACAGGTCGCGGGTGGAAATGGGCTGGGTCTGGGCACTGGCTTCGAGGGTGGGCGCGACACTGCCGCGCACGTGCAACAGCAGCTCCTGCAACGCGGCGAAGACTTCCTGCACACCGTCGTCGATCGGCGTGTGGATGCCGGCCTCGACAGGTTCGGCATGGGCACTGGCGGCCGCCTGATCGGTGACTCGTCGCGCGGGCGCGGGCTTGAGGTTCGGCAACACACCGGTAGCGATGAGCAGTTGATTGGCTTCGGCGTACAGGTGATCAGCGCTGCTGAGCACGTAGCGGTCGAACAGCTTGAGAATGATCAGCTTGACCTTGATCTCCACCCCCAGGTTGCGCCAGGCCTGCAAGAAATACTCACAGAGCCTCTCCGGCCCCAACGGGTTGTGCTGATTGTCCAGCGCCTTGCCCAGCAGAGCGCTGAGTCGAGCCGTCAGTTGGTCAAGGGCGAAACCGTCGCGGTTCAGCACTTTGCTGACCATGGCCTCCACCGCGACGCGGCGCTCCAGGTCGTCATTGGGCACTGCACCGGTATCGAACGCCAATGCCTGAGGTAAGGCCACTTGGGTGCTGTTGTGTTGCGAGAGGCTGACGAACGCTTCAAAGAACTGTTCGAGAAATCCGCGCTCGATGCTTTTTCGCTTGAGCCGCAAGTCGCGCATAGCTTCGAAGAATCGGTTCTGCTCGACGTCGTTGCGGGCCCGATCGGCCATTTCGAACAGCGTGTCGTCGGCGTTATCAAACAGCTCCTGCAAGCCATGCCTGAGCTGTTGAGTGGCCTTGTCGCGAACCTGAAGCAGAATCACAGGCAGGCGGGCGAGCGGCGATTGAATCGCCTGATCCGTAGCTGCCTTGTGCAAAGGCACTACATTCCCGTCGTTGTGCATCCAAGCCTCCTGAAACGGTGATTCAGCGAACAATCGTGAACCCAAAACACGTCAAACCCATGACGTCAAAAGCAAGGCGGATTATCTTGCAAAAGAGCCCCCGTGTGCCAGCAGACTCTGTGCTTCGCAGTGAAATAGACGCGTAGGGAAGACGCTGACTTAGTGCCAATGATTCAAGGGAATCGACCAAATGCAGGTTTGCATGCGACGGGAACGCCTCTGATGCCTTGGGTTGCCTCGCGCCATGGCCCTATAATCGGGCCACTTTGTTTGTGGAGCCCGTTATGCCGAATCTACGTCTCGCCGATTTGACCGCCGAAATCGAAGCCAACGTGCGCCGTGCGTTGCTCGAAGACATCGGCAGCGGCGACATCACCGCGCAGTTGATCCCGACCGAACGCCTGGCCAAAGCCACCATCATCACCCGCGACGCTGCGGTCATTGCCGGCACCGCGTGGGTCGATGCGGTTTTCCGACAGCTCGATCCACGGGTCGCGGTGCACTGGCAGGTGTGCGACGGCGAACGGGTAAAACCCAATCAGGCGCTGTTCCACCTTGAAGGCCCGGCACGTTCGCTGCTGACTGGCGAACGCTCTGCGCTGAACTTCCTGCAATTGCTCTCGGGCGTGGCCACGCGCGCGCAATACCTGGCAGATTTTGTCGCCGAGACGCAGGTGAAGTTGCTCGACACCCGTAAAACCCTGCCGGGGCTGCGGCTGGCGCAGAAGTACGCCGTAACCTGCGGCGGTTGCCACAACCACCGTATCGGCCTGTACGACGCCTTCCTGATCAAGGAAAACCACATCGCCGCCTGCGGGGGCATTCCTGAAGCCATTAACGCTGCGCACAAGATCGCCCCGGGCAAGCCGGTCGAGATTGAAGTGGAAAGCCTGGATGAGCTCAAGGAAGCCCTGGCGGCGGGTGCAGACATCATCATGCTCGATGAGCTGAGCCTGGATGACATGCGTGAAGCCGTGCGCTTGAACGCAGGCAAGGCAAAACTGGAGGCCAGCGGCGGTATCAACGAAAGCACGTTGCTGCCGATTGCCGAAACCGGGGTGGATTACATTTCGATCGGTGCGATGACCAAGGATGTGAAGGCTGTCGATCTGTCGATGCGTTTAAGTCTCTGAGAATGAAAAAACGCCAGCCCCATTGAGGCTGGCGTTTTTGTCAGACCACCAGATTGTTCATCTCGCAGTACTCTTCCCACTCGACACCCAATACCTCGGCCGCCTCCTTGTGCAGCACCAGGCGCGCTGCCTCGAACTCCTCCGGAGTCGAGGTGTACTTGAGCGTCAGCTCCCAAGGCTGCAAGCCCTGGGATTCCGCCTCATCCTCGAACGCCCACTGGATCTGGTCTTTCTGATCGTCGGCTGGCAAGTCCTTGATCTCTTCGGCTAGCTGGGGCGTATCCAGCAAGTACTTTTTCAGCGCTTCTTCGTGTCTGGCTTCTTGAGTCAATTCTTTAACGGTCATGTCGTTCTCGCTGATCGGGGGAATGGAAGATGGATCTGGATCATCAAGGATCTCTCTGACGCAAAAAACCGTTTGAAGCCCGGTTTGTCTGGCCTTCAGAACCATTCGGGGATCATCTGAAAACTGCAAAGTGGTACGTGTGCAACGTTCGAATATAGGACGTTTGGTCGACGATTTATATGGACTTTTACATCAAATCTACAAAAAAACCGTTGATCGGCCTTTCTGCAAATTTTCCTTTGCTACGCAGGAACAACGTTCAAAAGGTAAAGTCATAGCGATGTGCCATCTAGGCACTTCACAAGGAACCCGGTGATGCGCAATTTTTCAAAGCTTTCGTCCATCCTGTCTGCAACTGGCATGGTCGCCCTTCTTCTCGGCACCCTGGCATTGCCCGATTCGGCTCAAGCGGGTCTGGAGTACAAATCCGACAGCGCAAACTCTTCCGATAAATTCCTCGTTTTCCACAACTATTACGGCACCTACGTGATGGTCAAATCCAATATCAGTATCGAGGACGTGGAAAAATTACAAAGAATTGTTAAAACCGATTCGGCAGATCTGGAAGAGCTGAAGAAAACCGTCAGTGCACAGGCGCGGCTCATCGAAGAGTTCAAAAAGGACACGGGTTCCAGTTCAAGCTCGAATGCCGGCGAAGTGGACAAACTAAAGCGCACCGTCAGTGACCAGGAAACGGCGCTGAAAAACCTCGCCAAGGCCATGGACGAACTCAAACGCAACAGCGGCTCGAGTTCCAGCTCCAGCGCCAGCGAAGTCAACGACCTCAAACGTACGGTCAGTGATCAGAACACCGGCTTGGTAAACCTCGCCAAGGCCGTGGACGAACTCAAACGCAATAGCACCTCGAACTCCAGCTCCAGTTCCAGTTCCAGTGAAGTCAGCGACCTAAAGCGCACAGTCAGCGAACAGGAAAACGGACTTAAAAAGCTCGCCAGTCAGATGGATGATCTGAAACGCAGCAGCGGCTCGAACTCCGGTTCAAGCCCCAGCTCGAGCGAAGTGAGTGACCTCAAGCGCACTGTCAACGAACAGGAAAGCGACCTGAAACGGCTTGCCAGCCAGGTGGAAGACCTGAAGCGCAGCGCCGGATCGAGTTCCAGCTCAAGCTCCAGCGACCTGTCCAGCCTTAAGCGGGAAGTCAGCGATCAGGACAATCAACTCGATCAGCTCAAACGCACTGTGGAAGATTTGAGCAGAAAGGTGAAATAACAGGGGAATGGTGCCCGAGACAGGAGTCGAACCTGCGACCTTCGCGTTACGAGTGCGCTGCTCTACCAACTGAGCTACACGGGCGGTGAGCTAAACCTAGCACAGCTTTCGCGAGTCGCAACCGCAAGTCCGTCTCGGTTTATTGCAGACAAAAAAATGCCCCGCAGCTTTCACTGCGGGGCATTTTTTATAACGTTGAAACGGTCAGGCGAGGGGTAATTAAACGCCCGAAGCCTTGGCCGCTGCTACGTCTTTGATGGACAGCTTGATACGGCCGCGGTTGTCCACGTCCAGTACCAGTACTTCCACTTCCTGACCTTCTTTCAGGATGTCGGTCACTTTCTCTACGCGAGCATCGCTCAGCATGGAGATGTGAACCAGACCGTCCTTGCCAGGCAGGATGTTGACGAATGCGCCGAAGTCGACGATGCGCTCAACCTTACCGACGTAGATCTTGCCGATTTCAGCTTCTGCGGTGATGCCCAGAACGCGCTGACGTGCTGCTTCAGCCGCTTCCTTGGTTTCGCCGAAGATCTTGATCGAACCGTCGTCTTCGATGTCGATCGAAGCCTTGGTCTCTTCACAGATCGCACGGATGGTCGCGCCGCCTTTACCGATAACATCACGGATTTTGTCGGTGTCGATTTTCATCGCGATCATGGTCGGAGCGTTTTCCGACAGCTCGGTACGGGACTGAGCAATGATCTGGTTCATCTGACCGAGGATGTTCTGGCGCGCTTCCAGGGCTTGGCCCAGGGCGATTTCCATGATTTCTTCGGTGATGCCTTTGATCTTGATGTCCATCTGCAGCGCGGTCACACCTTTGGCGGTACCGGCTACTTTGAAGTCCATGTCGCCGAGGTGATCTTCGTCGCCCAGGATGTCGGTCAGGATGGCGAATTTCTCGCCTTCTTTAACCAGACCCATGGCGATACCGGCAACCGGTGCTTTCATCGGAACGCCGGCGTCCATCAATGCCAGGGAAGCGCCGCAGACCGAAGCCATGGAGCTCGAACCGTTGGACTCAGTGATTTCCGATACAACACGGATGGTGTACGGGAACACGTCAGCGGCAGGCAGCATGGCTGCAATCGAACGACGGGCCAGACGGCCGTGACCGATTTCGCGACGACCAGCACCACCCATGCGACCACACTCGCCCACCGAGAACGGAGGGAAGTTGTAGTGCAGCATGAACGGGTCTTTTTTCTCGCCTTCCAGGGTGTCCAGCAGTTGTGCATCACGGGCGGTGCCCAGTGTTGCAACGACCAGAGCCTGGGTTTCGCCACGGGTGAACAACGCCGAACCGTGGGTCTTTGGCAGAACACCGACTTCGATGTTCAAAGGACGTACGGTCTTGGTGTCGCGGCCGTCGATACGCGGCTTGCCGTTTACGATGTTTTCGCGAACGGTGCGGTATTCGATTTCGCCGAAAGCAGCTTTGACTTCACTGGAGGAAGGCTGGCCTTCTTCACCGGACAGCTTGGCAACCACCTGGTCTTTCAGTTCGCCCAGACGAGCGTAACGGTCGGCCTTGATGGTGATGGTGTAAGCCTGGGAGATCGCATCGCCGAACTCGGCACGGATAGCGCCCAGCAGAGCAGTGGCTTCAGGCTGTGGAGCCCAGGTCCACGTCGGCTTGGCAGCTTCGGCAGCCAGTTCTTTGACAGCGTTGATCACAACCTGGAACTCGTCGTGAGCAAACAGTACCGCGCCCAGCATCTGGTCTTCGGTCAGCTCTTTGGCTTCCGATTCAACCATCAGAACGGCTTCCGAAGTACCGGCAACGACCATGTCCAGGCTCGAAGCTTTCTGTTGTTCGTAAGTCGGGTTCAGCAGGTAGCCGGTGCTTTCGTGGAAAGCAACGCGGGCAGCGCCGATCGGGCCATCAAAAGGAATGCCGGAGATTGCCAGTGCAGCCGAGGTACCGATCATCGCAGCGATGTCCGGATCGGTCTTCTTGCTGGTGGAAACGACGGTGCAGACAACCTGCACTTCGTTCATGAAACCTTCCGGGAACAGCGGACGGATCGGACGGTCGATCAGTCGGGAAGTCAGGGTTTCTTTCTCGGAAGGACGGCCTTCGCGCTTGAAGAAACCGCCAGGGATCTTACCGGCAGCGTAAGTTTTTTCCTGGTAGTGAACGGACAGAGGGAAGAAGCCCTTGCCTGGATCGGCTTGCTTGGCACCGACTACGGTCACCAATACGCTGACGTCGTCGTCAACGGTGACCAATACTGCGCCGGAGGCCTGACGGGCGATACGGCCAGTCTCGAGGGTAACGGTCGAGTGACCGAACTGGAATTTTTTGATTACCGGGTTCACGGTGTCCTACCTTCTTTTGTGGCTCTTGGGGAACTTGTCTTCTTGCGAAATTCTTGGGCAATGTCGGGAATCGGCCCAACGCCTGTCCAGGGTAAAACGACTATCCAGATAAAACTTGAGGCTGGGAGCCTGCCATGTGCCTGCGGAATCCCACTGACACACGGCAAACAACCAACCTCTAGCGCAATCGCTTATTAGCGACGCAGACCCAGGCGACCGATCAGAGCCTGGTAACGGCCCAGATCCTTGCCTTTCAGGTAATCCAGCAGCTTACGGCGCTGGTTTACCATGCGGATCAGACCACGACGGGAGTGGTGATCTTTACCGTTGGCCTTGAAGTGACCTTGCAGCTTGTTGATGTTGTGGGTCAGCAGTGCAACTTGCACTTCTGGCGAACCAGTGTCACCAACAGCTTGCTGGTAGTCAGCTACGATTTGAGCTTTTTCTTGAACGTCGAGAGCCATGAGGCAATCCTTTTATCAGGAAACTGTTTCAGAGAAACAGCTTCAACAGGCCAGGGACAAATCCCTGTATCTATAAATGAGTAGTGACCGTGCCTGTTAACAGCCACCCTCGCCAGCCTGCTGTTACGCAGACCGGTTCCGGTCATTCTGACCGAATCAGTCGACGCGGCGCGATGCGCCCGTCTTCGCTCACTTCACCGATACCGATGAAGCGACCGTTGTGATCCTGTACCCGTACCATGCCGAACTTCGGTGCATCCGGGGCTCGTACCGGTTGGCCGTTAAGCCAGTAGAACGAGCTGTGCTCCGAGAACTGCAACAGTGGCCAATCCAGCAGGCCGCTGTCCGATGGCATCAGGAAGCGGTCGACCGCTTCGTTGCCGCCTTCGGCATGTACCGCTTCCAACTCTTCAAGCGTGACCGTCTGCGCCAGCGTGAAAGGCCCGGCCTGGGTACGTCGCAATTCAGCCACGTAAGCGCCACAACCGAGTTGCTCACCGATATCCTCCACCAGGGTGCGAATATAGGTGCCTTTGCTGCAATCCACCGCAAGCCGCGCAGTATCACCCTCAAAGGCGAGCAATTCCAAGCGCGCAATAGTAACAGAACGCGGTTCGCGCTCCACTACTTCGCCTGCACGGGCCAGCTTGTACAGCGGTTGGCCATCACGCTTGAGCGCCGAGTACATCGGCGGTATCTGACTGATTTGCCCACGAAAACCCGGCAATACAGCTTCGACATCGGCGCGACCAACGGTCACCGGACGCTCCTGCAAAACTTCACCTTCGGCATCGGCCGTGGTGGTGGTCTTGCCCAGTTGCGCCAGGGTTTCATAAGCCTTGTCGGAATCAAGCAGGTACTGGGAGAACTTGGTGGCCTCACCGAAGCACAACGGCAACACGCCGGTGGCCAGCGGATCGAGACTGCCGGTATGACCGGCCTTCTCGGCGTTCAGCAACCAGCGAACCTTCTGCAACGCGGCATTGGAGGTAAACCCCAACGGCTTGTCGAGCAGAATGATACCGCTGACGTTACGACGGATACGTTTGACCTGAGCCACCGATTACTCCTTGGCGTCTTCGGGTTCAGCCGCTACCGGGTGCTGATTGTCTTCAGCCACCGCACGCTCGATCAGGGCCGACAGGTGCGCGCCACGCACGACGCTTTCGTCGTAGTGGAAGTGCAGCTGAGGAACGCTGCGCAACTTCATCTCGCGAGCCAACTGCATACGCAGGAAACCGGCGGCGGAGTTGAGCACCTTGATGCTTTGTGCGATGTCTTCGGCGTTGTCCTGGCCCATCACGGTGATGAAGATCTTGGCGTGACCGACGTCACGGCTGACTTCAACAGCGGTAATGGTGACCAGGCCGACGCGCGGATCTTTGACTTCACGACGGATCAGCTGTGCCAGCTCACGCTGCATCTGATCGCCGATACGTTGGGTACGGCTGTATTCTTTTGCCATGTCTTGTTACCTGTTACTGCCCCACGGTGAAACCCGAGGGGTCTGAAAGCGGCAAACGCCCGGCCTGACAAAAGCCAGACCGGGCGTTGCGTTTAGAGTCCTGACGCGGTGCCGCGCATCTGCATGCGGCGGCTTGGCGTGGCCCTTGAAGTGCGCGAGTTAGAGGCTGCGAGCAACCTGAACCTTCTCGAAGACTTCGATCTTGTCACCGACTTTGACGTCGTTGTAGCTCTTCACGCCGATACCGCATTCCATGCCGGCACGTACTTCGGAAGCGTCATCCTTGAAGCGGCGCAGGGATTCCAGCTCGCCTTCGAAGATAACGATGTCTTCACGCAGTACACGGATTGGACGGTTACGGTGAACAACACCTTCGATAACCATGCAACCGGCGATCGCGCCAAACTTCGGCGAACGGAACACGTCACGCACTTCAGCGGTACCCAGGATGTTCTCGCGAACATCGCTGCCCAGCATACCGGTGAGGGCTTTCTTGACGTCTTCGATGATGTCGTAGATCACGTTGTAGTAACGCATATCCAGACCTTCCTGCTCGACGATCTTGCGAGCGCCAGCATCGGCACGCACGTTGAAGCCGAACAGTACAGCGTTGGAGGCCAGTGCCAGGTTAGCGTCGGACTCGGTGATACCACCCACGCCGCCACCAACAACACGCACTTGCACTTCGTCGTTACCCAGGCCGTTCAAGGCACCGTTCAACGCTTCCAGCGAACCACGGACGTCAGATTTGAGGACGATGTTGAGCGTCTTCTTCTCTGCCTGGCCCATGTTTTCGAAGATGTTTTCCAGCTTGCCAGCGTGAGCGCGAGCCAGTTTGACTTCGCGGAACTTGCCTTGACGGAACAGAGCCACTTCACGGGCTTTCTTCTCGTCGGACAGCACGCTCATCTCGTCGCCAGCGTCCGGGGTACCGTCCAGGCCGAGAATTTCGACAGGGATGGATGGACCGGCTTCCTTGATTGGCTTGCCGTTCTCGTCGAGCATGGCACGTACACGGCCATAGTTCGAACCGACCAGCACCATGTCGCCTTGGCGCAAGGTACCGTCTTGAACCAGAACGGTTGCAACCGGGCCACGACCTTTGTCGAGACGCGATTCAACTACAACACCACGGCCTGGAGCCGACGGAGTTGCTTTCAGCTCCAGAACTTCGGCTTGCAGCAGAACAGCTTCGAGCAACTCGTCCACGCCGGTACCGACTTTCGCCGAAACCGATACGAACGGGGTGTCGCCGCCCCACTCTTCCGAGGTCACGCCGTGAACCGACAGTTCGCTACGGATGCGATCGAGATCGGCGCCCGGCTTGTCGATTTTGTTCACAGCAACGACCAGTGGAACACCGGCAGCCTTGGCGTGCTGGACAGCTTCAATGGTCTGCGGCATCACGCCGTCGTCCGCTGCAACGACCAGGATCACGATGTCAGTCGCCTTGGCACCACGGGCACGCATTGCGGTAAACGCAGCGTGACCCGGGGTATCGAGGAAAGTGACCATGCCGCGGTCAGTTTCAACGTGGTACGCGCCGATGTGCTGGGTGATACCGCCGGCTTCGCCAGCAGCTACCTTGGCACGACGGATGTAGTCGAGCAGCGAGGTCTTACCGTGGTCAACGTGGCCCATTACGGTCACAACCGGTGCACGGGAGAACGACTCACCTTCAAACTTCAGGGACTCGGCCAGGGAATCTTCCAGGGCAGTGTCGCTAACCAGGGTCACTTTGTGGCCCAGCTCTTCAGCAACCAGTTGGGCAGTTTCCTGATCCAGTACCTGGTTGATGGTCGCTGGGGTACCCAGTTTGAACATGAACTTGATGATTTCAGCTGCCTTGACCGACATCTGCTGGGCGAGATCGCCGACAGTGATGGTCTCGCCGATCTGCACATCACGCACGACAGGGCCGGTTGGGCTCTGGAAACCGTGGGCGTTGCGTTTTTTCAGCTTGGCCTTGCCGCGACCACCACGACGGAAGCTATCGCTTTCTTCGTCGGTAGTACGTGGGGCAACGCGTGGAGCAGGCGCTTTCTCTTTGACCGAGGCACGATGCGGAGCGTTTTTACGCTCGCCGTCGCCACCACCGCTGCGACGATTGTTATCGTCGGCACGTGGTTTATCCGGTCGGCGCTGTTCGTTCTGCTTGTTGCGAACGTCAGCAGACGGTGCTGGAGCAGCGGCTACAACCGGCGCGCTTTCGCGTACTGGTTCGGCAACTGCAGCAGGCGCTGCAACGGCGTCGTTAGTAGCGGTTTGCGCAGCAGCAGGCTGGCGACGCGCTTCTTCTTCGGCGCGACGCTTGGCTTCTTCTTCAGCCTTCTGACGTGCAGCATTGTCTACTGCGCGACGTTCATCCAGTTCGCGTTTGCGCTCGGCTTCGATTTCTTCCGGGCTGCGCTGTACGAAGACTTTCTTCTTGCGTACTTCAACGCTAATGCTTTTGCTGCCAGCAACACGCAGGGTGCTGGTGGTTTTGCGCTGCAATGTAATCTTGCGCGGTTCTTCCACTTTCGCCTTGTGGCTGCTCTTCAAGTGAGTCAGCAAAGACTGCTTCTCACTATCGCTCACACCTTCATCGGCGGCGGTGTGCGGCAGACCTGCCTCACGCATCTGCTGCAACAGGCGCTCCACCGGTGTTTTGACCTCATCGGCCAGTTGTTTCACCGTGACTTGCGTCATGCACTTCTCTCCTCAGGCCGCGCCTAATTACTCGAACCAATGGGCTCGGGCGGCCATGATCAACTTGCCGGCACGATCATCGTCAATGCCGTCGATGTCGAGCAGATCGTCAATAGACTGCTCGGCCAGGTCTTCGCGGGTAATTACGCCGCGCACCGCCAGTTCCATCGCCAAATCCTTGTCCATACCCTCAAGCGAGAGCAGGTCTTCGGCCGGATGGGCGTCTGCCAGCTTTTCCTCAGTAGCGATGGCTTTGGTCAACAAACGATCCTTGGCACGAGCGCGAAGCTCGTTGACGGTTTCTTCGTCAAAGCCATCGATGTTGAGCATTTCCTCCACCGGTACGTAGGCAATCTCTTCCAGGCTGGTGAAGCCTTCATCTACCAGCACCTGTGCCAGGTCTTCGTCGACTTCCAGCTCGTCGATGAAGTTGCGCAGGATGTCGCCGGTTTCTGCTTGCTGCTTAGCCTGGATGTCCGATTCGGTCATCACGTTCAGGGTCCAGCCAGTCAATTGGCTAGCCAGACGCACGTTCTGACCACCACGACCGATGGCCTGAGCCAGATTGTCTGCGCCAACGGCGATGTCCATTGCATGGGCATCTTCGTCAACGATAATTGCCGCAACCTCAGCCGGGGACATGGCGTTGATTACGAACTGAGCCGGGTTGTCGTCCCACAGGACGATATCCACACGCTCACCGCCCAACTCACCCGACACTGCCTGGACGCGCGAACCGCGCATACCGATGCAAGCGCCTTGCGGGTCGATGCGTTTGTCTTTCGAGCGGACCGCGATCTTGGCGCGCGAACCCGGGTCACGGGACGCAGCCATTACTTCGATCAGGCCTTCAGCGATTTCCGGCACTTCGATGCGGAACAACTCGATCAGCATTTCCGGCGCGGTACGCGACAGAATCAGCTGCGGGCCGCGGTTCTCGGTGCGGATTTCCTTGAGCAACGCACGCAGGCGCACGCCAACCCGGAAGGTTTCGCGGGAGATGATGTCTTCACGAGCCAGCAACGCTTCAGCGTTGTTGCCGAGGTCGACGATCACGTTGTCGCGGGTCACTTTCTTCACGGTGCCGGAGATGATTTCCCCCAGGCGCTCGCGATAGGCGTCAACGACTTGAGCGCGCTCGGCTTCGCGAACTTTCTGCACGATGACTTGCTTGGCAGTCTGTGCAGCGATGCGGCCGAACTCGATGGATTCAATTTTTTCTTCGACTACATCACCGACCTGGGCGCCAGGGTGCGTTTCGGCAACCTTGCTCGGCCAGGTTTCGATGGCCGGATCATCCAGGTCTGCTTCTTCGACGACCGTCCAGCGACGGAATGTCTCGTAAGCACCGGTGTGGCGATTGATTTCCACACGCAGATCGACTTCGTCCTCGAAACGCTTTTTGGTAGCAGTGGCCAGAGCCAGCTCCAGCGCTTCAAAAATTACGTTTGCCGGTACGCCCTTTTCATTGGATACCGACTCAACAACCAGCAGTACTTCTTTGCTCATCGTACGCCTCGCCTTTCGCAAGCCATTGGATCCGCGGGATCCGCGTCTCAGTCAAAACTGGGAATAATGTTGGCCTTGTCGATCATATCGATCGGCAACAGGAACTCATGGTCTTCTACCTGCACCACGACGTCCTGCTCTTCTACACCGCGCAGAAGGCCCTGAAAGTTGCGTCGTCCTTCAAAAGGCGAGCGCAGCTTGATCTTCACTTGTTCACCGGCAAATTTTGCAAACTGCTCAATAGTGAACAGTGGGCGTTCCATGCCAGGCGAGGAAACTTCAAGGGTGTATTCAACGGCGATTGGATCTTCAACATCCAGGACACCGCTGATCTGACGGCTGACGATGGCACAATCGTCCACCAGCACACCGCCCTCTTTATCAATATAAACGCGCAACATTGAGTGGCGACCTTGAGCCGAAAACTCAATACCCCAGCATTCATAGCCCAGGGCCACGACCACCGGGGCCAACAAGGCCTGCAACTCTTCTAGCTTGCTCGACACCTGAACCCCCTCGTGCATGTATGTGCATGCTATGCAAAATAAAAAAATGGGCGAAACGCCCATCCTTGAAACGCCGTCGAACAGCGGCGTAGAAAGTGTCCAGCTAACAAAAAGCCCCTTAAAAGGGGCTCCTTAAACTGGTTGCGGGGGCCGGATTTGAACCGACGACCTTCGGGTTATGAGCCCGACGAGCTACCAGACTGCTCCACCCCGCGACAAAGCTGGGGCGGAAGTATACGACCGATCCCTAACAGGGTCAATGTAACCTTCCACCTACAAGAAAGCCCGCAACAGCGGGCTCTCCTGATAATTGGTACCGAGAAGGGGACTCGAACCCCTACACCCTATGGGCACAACCACCTCAAGGTTGCGTGTCTACCAATTCCACCACCTCGGCAATACTACGTTTGAAACCCTTCTTACTTTTGCTCTTGAGCTGGAGGCACGTCAGTCGCTGGAGTAGCCGACTTTTGCTCTTGAAGCACCGGTACATCATCAGAAGCCGGTTGTTGCTTTGGAACTTCCAACACTGCCGGATTTGGTAAACCTACTTGAGTCAGCTGTTGAGCTCTCTCTTTAGCAAAGTAACCTAACCCTAAGCTGGTTATGAAGAAACCGGCGGCAAGTATAGCAGTAAACTTACTAAGAAAGGTAGAGGAACCTTGGCTTCCGAACACAGTATTTGAAGCACCTGCTCCGAAAGACGCGCCAGCATCCGCACCTTTACCCTGCTGCAGCAATACCAGAGCAACTACGCCCAATGCACCCAGCAGATGAAAAACGACTACGACTGTTTCCAGCATTTTTTCAGTTTCCCGCGGCGCGACAGATCGCACCGAACTCATCTGCATTCAGGGAGGCTCCACCAATGAGCCCCCCATCGATATCCGGCATGCCGAACAGTTCGACCGCATTGGCCGCCTTCACGCTGCCGCCGTATAGAAGCCGCACACCTTGTGCGACCTCAGAATTCTCTGCCGCCAACTGCGCGCGAATGGCTGCGTGCACATCCTGCGCCTGTTGCGGCGAAGCAGTCAGCCCGGTGCCAATGGCCCAGACCGGCTCGTAAGCAATTACTGCATTTGCAAATGCACCGACACCCAGCTCCTCTATGATACTGCCTAGCTGACGCCCGACAACCTCAAGAGTTTTACCGGCTTCGCGCTGCTCAAGGGTTTCCCCTATGCACAACACCGGAATCAAGCCACATGCCTGTGCCGCTGCGAACTTGCGAATCAGCATACCGTCCTGCTCGCCCATAATCTGGCGGCGCTCGGAGTGCCCGACAAGTACCAGGGAACACCCTGCATCCACCAATTGACTCGGCGCGATTTCACCGGTCAGTGCACCTTGCATGGATTCCACCGCAGAGTTCTGCGCGCCGACCAAAATCGACTGACCTTTCAAACCATCAATCACTTGATTGATATGCAAGCAAGGCGGGAATACCGCTACATCAACACCGCTCGGCAAGGCCAGATGACGAAGGCCATTGATCAGCTCAGCGACGCTGGCGCGGGTACCGTGCATCTTCCAGTTACCAGCTACCATAGGGCGACGCATGCTGTACCTCGTCGGTCAAAGTGGGCGCAGATGTTACCCAACACAATCATGGCTGGCAAGCCGAATTCAGGCAGAAACTTCACTAACCAGTTTTGCCAGCTCTTCGGCGTAACCACGAACCTGTGTTTCGTCCTCGCCTTCGACCATGACCCGCACCAGCGGCTCCGTCCCGGACTTGCGCAACAGTACGCGCCCACGACCAGCCATAGCCTCGGTGACACGGGCACTGGCTTCCTTGACCGACGGATGATCGAGCGGACTCGCCCCGCCGCCGAACCGGACATTGATCAGCACCTGAGGGCACTTGCGCAACGCCTGACGGGCCTGAGCCAGACCTTCCGAGCGAGTTTTCAGCGCCATCAGCACCTGCAATGCAGCGATGATCGCATCACCTGTGGTGGTGTGATTGAAGCAGACGATATGACCCGAGTTTTCACCGCCTACCAGCCAGTTGCGCTCCAGCAAGTCGGCGATCACATAGCGGTCGCCAACGTTGGCACGCACAAAAGGAATCGACAAATCCGCCAGGGCCAATTCCAGCCCAAGGTTACTCATCAATGTGCCGACCACGCCACCTTGCAGCTTGTCGCGCTCGTGCAGGTCGCGGGCGATGATGTACAGCAGTTCATCACCATCAACAATGGCGCCCGTGTGGTCGACCATCAAGACGCGATCACCGTCACCGTCAAAGGCAATACCCAGATCGGCATGCTCGGCCAATACGGCAGCCTGCAATTGACCCATATGGGTCGAACCGCAATTGTCATTGATGTTCAAGCCGTTAGGTTGAGCGGAAAGCACAACGACTTCGGCACCCAGTTCACGGAACACGCTGGGCGCAACCTTGTAGGTCGCGCCGTGAGCGCAGTCGATCACGATTTTCAGGCCCGCGAAGCTGGTACCGGTCGGCACGCTGCTCTTGCAGAATTCGATATAGCGGCCAGAGGCGTCGTTGATTCGCGACACTTTACCGATCTTGCTCGACTCAACCACGGTCATCGGCGTGTCGAGCAACTCTTCGATCATCAGCTCGACTTCATCCGGTAGCTTGGTGCCCTTTCCGGAGAAGAACTTGATGCCGTTGTCGTCGTGAGGATTGTGCGAGGCACTGATCACGATACCGGCTTCAGCATGAAAGGTACGCGTCAGGTAAGCGATCGCCGGAGTCGGCATCGGGCCCAACAGCATCACGTCAGCACCTGCCGACGTCAGCCCGGCCTCGAGCGCGGACTCGAACATATAACCGGAGATCCGGGTGTCTTTGCCAACCAGCACCTTGCAGGCGCCCATTTTGCGGAACGCCATGCCTGCAGCCCAGCCAAGCTTTAGCATGAAATCAGGAGTAATCGGGTATTCGCCGACCCGACCACGAATACCGTCGGTGCCAAAATATTTTTTGCTCATAAGTGCTCCATCATTCTTATTCGGCTGATTCCACTGCGGCGATCATCCGCACTACGTCCACTGTTTCAGCTACATCATGGACGCGCAATATACGCGCACCCTTGGTCGAAGCCAGCGCCGCAAGCGCCAGACCGCCAAACAGGCGTTCTCCAACCGGGCGATTCAAGGCCTGGCCAATCATGCTCTTTCGCGAAACCCCGACCAACAGGGGTCGCCCCAAGGCATGCAGCTCTTCCATATGTTTGAACAAGCTTAGATTGTGCTGCAAGGTTTTCGCGAATCCAAAGCCCGGATCAAGAATAATCCGCTCAGCCGGTATTCCCACCAACGCACATTGGGCCATGCGCTCGGCAAGAAACTCGCCGACCTCCTTGGTCACGTCTTGATAGTGCGGATTGTCCTGCATGTCGCCCGGCTCTCCGAGCATATGCATCAGACACACTGGCAATCCGGTGGCAGCTGCCGCATCCAGGGCGCCGTCTCGACGTAGCGAACGCACATCATTGATCAAACCCGCTCCCAGCCGTGCGGTTTCGCGCATGACCGCAGGAGTGGAGGTATCGACCGAAATGATCACATCCAGTTCGCGATGGATTCGCTCAACGATAGGCGCCACACGCTCCAGCTCTTCAAGCGGCGAAACCGCCCTTGCACCGGGCCGCGTCGATTCGCCGCCGACATCGATCAGCGTGGCGCCCGCCGCAACCATCGACTCGGCGTGGCGCAGGGCCGCATCGAGCTGGCTGTATCGGCCGCCGTCAGAAAAGGAATCGGGAGTGACATTGAGAATGCCCATGACATGCGTCTGGGCCAAATCAAGAACCCGGTTGCCGCAAGGCAACCGGGTCGAGGACTGAACAGAAGTCATTTCAAGCCTTATACGTCAGCAGCCGGACCGCCAATCGGTGTTTCCGGACGCTCGTCCTGCACCACCGGAGGTGTCCCGGAAGTACCGCTACCGCCACTCGACCAGTCGCGTGGTTCGCGAGGCGTACGACCAGCCATGATGTCATCGATCTGATCGGCATCGATCGTCTCGTACTTCATCAAGGCATCGGCCATGGCATCGAGCTTGTCGCGGTTATCCGTGAGGATTTGCTTGGCCGTGCCGTAGCACTGGTCAATGATGCTGCGCACCTCGGAATCGATCAGCTTGGCCGTCTCACCAGAGAAGCTTGCACCCTGACCACCGCCGCCGCGACCGAGGAACACTTCGCCCTCGTCTTCGGCATACATCAGTGGACCGAGTTTTTCCGACAAGCCCCACTTGGTCACCATGTTCCGCGCAATCTGGCTGGCACGCATGATGTCGTTGGAGGCGCCAGTGGTAACACCGTCGAAGCCCAGGGTCATTTCTTCAGCGATACGGCCACCGTACAGCGAGCAGATCTGGCTGATCAGTGCGCGCTTGGACAGGCTGTAGCGATCTTCTTCCGGCAGGAACATGGTCACGCCCAGCGCACGACCGCGCGGGATGATCGAAACCTTGTAGACCGGATCATGCTCTGGCACGACACGACCGACGATAGCGTGACCTGCTTCGTGATAAGCGGTGTTCTGCTTCTCTTTCTCGGACATGACCATGGATTTGCGCTCGGCGCCCATCATGATCTTGTCTTTGGCCAGCTCGAATTCTTTCATTTCGACGATGCGCTTGCCGGTACGGGCAGCGAACAACGAAGCCTCGTTCACCAGGTTAGCCAAATCGGCACCGGAGAAACCAGGGGTACCACGTGCGATCACGGCCGGAGCGACGTCGTCACCCATTGGCACTTTGCGCATGTGAACCTTGAGAATCTGTTCACGACCACGAATATCCGGCAGCCCGACCACGACCTGACGGTCGAAACGGCCCGGACGCAGCAACGCAGGGTCCAGTACGTCTGGACGGTTGGTTGCAGCGATGACGATGATGCCGTCATTCATTTCAAAGCCGTCCATCTCAACCAGCAACTGGTTGAGCGTCTGCTCGCGTTCGTCGTGACCGCCACCCATGCCAGCGCCACGGTGGCGACCGACGGCGTCGATTTCATCGATGAAGATGATGCATGGCGCGTGTTTCTTGGCCTGCTCGAACATGTCGCGAACACGGCTGGCACCGACACCGACGAACATCTCGACGAAATCGGAACCGGAAATGGTGAAGAACGGCACTTTGGCTTCGCCGGCAATCGCCTTGGCAAGCAAGGTTTTACCGGTACCCGGAGGACCTACCATCAGCACGCCGCGTGGGATGCGGCCGCCTAGGCGCTGGAACTTGCCCGGATCACGCAGAAACTCGACCAGCTCACCGACCTCTTCCTTGGCTTCGTCGCAACCAGCAACGTCACCCAAGGTGGTTTTCACCTGATCTTCGGAGAGCAGGCGTGCCTTGCTCTTGCCGAAGCTCATCGGCCCGCCCTTCCCACCAGCACCGCCCTGCATCTGCCGCATGAAAAACATGAACACGGCGATGATCACCAGGATCGGGAAGCTTGCAACCAGGAGTTGAGTCCAGATGCTTTGCTGCTCAGGCTGCTTGCCTTCGACTACAACGTGGTTATCCACGAGGTCGCCGATCAAACCGTTATCCTGGATTGCAGGACGAATGGTCTTGAAGCTGTCGCCATCGTTGCGTTTGCCGGTGATCACATAGCCGTCAACTGCTACGCGCTCAACCTTGCCATCCTTGACCTGCTGGATGAAGTCGGAATAGTTGAGGGTCTGCGGCTCGTTAGGGCTGGAGAAGTTGTTCATCACTGTCACCAGGACAGCCGCGATGATCAACCACAGGATCAGATTCTTTGCCATATCGTTCAATTAACTACCCTCTGAAGCAAGCTCCGCTAATGGCGCGCGCTTCGCATGATATTCACCGGCCTAACTTACTACATTACCTACGACTCTGGCAGGCGCCGTCTGTAACCCTTTGTGAAACACTTTCTACACAATATTCGCTAATGCTCACGGGGCGAAATACGAAAAACCTATCGACCCGCAAAAATACCTCGATTTACTCACTACGGCCCCGGTAGCCCCAAGCCAGCATGTATTGCTCGCGGGAACTGCCACGTGAAGAGTCCGGCTTGATCATCTGGACCTTGTCGAATTTCTGACGAGCGTCCTTCACGTAAGCATCAAACCCTTCGCCCTGAAACACCTTGATCACGAAATTACCACCCGGCTTGAGTATCCGAGCCGCCAGATCAAGAGCCAGCTCACATAGAAACATGGCTTTGGGCATATCCACCTCAGGCGTACCACTCATATTGGGGGCCATATCGGAAATCACAAGGTCCACCTGCGAATTACCCACGGCTTCAAGGATCTGAGCGAGCACTTCGTCCTGGGTGAAGTCACCCTGGATGAAGGTCACGTCCGGAATGCTGTCCATTTCCAGGATATCCGAGGCAATCAGACGCCCCTGACCACCGATCAGCCGACTAGTGACCTGCGACCAGCCGCCGGGCGCCGCACCCAGGTCGACAACGCTCATACCCGGACGGATCAGCTTGTATTTCTCCTGGACCTCCAGAAGCTTGTAACTCGCACGCGAGCGGTAACCATCCTTCTGCGCCTGCTTCACATAGGGATCATTGACATGTCTTTGCAGCCATTTAAGGCTTGTCTTGGAACGGGCCACGGGCCACCTCGAAAATAAAACGGGTCGTGATTAACTGGGCGGTCCCGGACTCGCTCGGGTAAACTGGCCGCCGCTTTTTACAAGATCAGACGCAGGGGTCAGATTATGCCGCTCACTCAAGAGCAGAAGAAACAGTACAAATCCATTGGCCACCATCTGAAACCGGTTTTGATCGTGGCTGACAACGGTTTGACTGAAGGTGTGTTAGCCGAACTTGAACGCGCTTTGGCGGATCACGAGCTGATCAAAATCAAGCTCAACATCCTCGATCGCGAATCGCGCCTGGCGTCCATTGCAGAACTGTGCAAGGTCGGTAAAGCGGACCTGGTTCAGGTCATCGGCAAGATGGCACTGATTTACCGCAAGAACTTCAGCGTCAACAAGCAGCTGTCGAACGTCCATCGCTTCAAGTGATGGCAAGGGTCAAGGGTGTGCTTCGCGCACCCTGCCACTCCATCCCGGCACCGGCTGCAACACCAGCACCAGCCCGGAAAAGCCCAGAACTAGATAGCTGAACACCTGCCAGCGCACTGCATCCGGCCAACCGACGCGCACCGCGAAAAACATCGCACACGCATACAGCGCCATCAGCAGCAGTTGCCCACGAATATCGCGCCATAGACTGGCAAGGCCCTCGGCCCGAATCAGCACCAAAGCCTGGAAAATCAAACACGCTGTGGCGAAACCCACCATCAGCGCATTCATCATGCCTGCAATTTCGTCGATCAGCAGCGGCGCCAGACCTATCTGGCCCAGCACCGGCAGCAGACCGATGTGTAACAGCCACAGACCGCCAACCCATAACATCTGGGTCAGCTGCCAAAGCATGGCGCCCGCACGGAGCGGGCGCCTTCTTTCAGATGTGGCGGACTTCGACAATCTCGTACTCGATAACGCCACTCGGCGTTTTCACAGCAACCACGTCTCCCTCTTCCTTGGCAATCAAGGCGCGGGCCAGTGGTGAACCGACCGAAATCTTGCCGAGTTTGAAGTCAGCCTCATCCTCACCCACGATGTGGTAAGTGACGCTTTCATCAGTCTCGACGTTGGCGATTTCAACGGTGGTGCCGAAAATCACTTTGCCGGTATGAGGAATGGACGTGACGTCGATGATGACCTGATTCTGAATCCGGCCTTCGATGTCACGAATCCGCGCCTCGACCATCCCCTGCTGCTCGCGGGCAGCGTGGTATTCGGCGTTTTCCTTCAAGTCACCCAACTCGCGGGCCGTCCCGATGTCCTGGCTGAGCTTCGGACGGACGACCTTGGTCAGGTGAGCGTGTTCTTCTTCCAGGGCTTTCGCGCCCTGGACGGTCATTGGGTACTTGATCATGCCTTCAATCCTGCGTGTAGATCCTGCAAGCGGCGCACGGTCTTCTCGGGACCGAACTTCAGCGCTTCGCAGATGGCTTCGCCAGCAGCAATGGTGGTGGTGCAGTAGATCTTGTGCTGCAAGGCATTACGACGAATGGAGTACGAGTCAGCGATCGACTGACGACCTTCGGTGGTGTTGATGATCAGGGTGACTTCGTCATTCTTGATCATGTCGACCACGTGCGGACGACCCTCGGTCACCTTGTTCACACGACGCACTTTCAGGCCTGCGGCTTCGATCAGCTTGGCAGTACCGGCAGTGGCGACCACTTCGAAACCCAAGTTGATCAGATCACGGGCCACGCCTGCAACCAGTGGTTTGTCGTCGTCACGCACGCTGATGAACGCGGTGCCGCCAGTTGGCAGCACTTCGCTGGCACCCATCTGGGCCTTGGCGAATGCTTCGCCGAAGGTGTCGCCCACGCCCATCACTTCACCGGTGGACTTCATCTCAGGGCCCAGGATCGGGTCCACGCCAGGGAACTTGGCGAATGGGAACACCGCCTCTTTCACGCTGTAGAAGTTCGGAATGATTTCTTTGGTGAAGCCGATTTCTTTCAGGGTTTTACCCGCCATGACGCGAGCCGCGATCATTGCCAGGGAAACACCGATGCACTTGGACACGAACGGTACGGTACGGGAAGCGCGCGGGTTGACTTCGATGACGTAGATGTCTTCGCCTTGCAGCGCCAACTGAACGTTCATCAGGCCGACAACGCCCAGTTCCAGGGCCATTTTCTTGACCTGTTCGCGCATCTCGTCCTGGATGTGGGCCGGCAGCGAGTATGGCGGCAGGGAGCACGCGGAGTCACCGGAGTGAACGCCAGCCTGCTCGATGTGCTGCATGATCGCGCCGATCACCACGTCGGTGCCGTCGCAGACCGCATCCACGTCCATTTCGATGGCGCAGTTGAGGAAGTGGTCGAGCAGCACCGGGCTGTCGTTGGACACTTTCACCGCGTCACGCAGGTAGCGCTTGAGTTCTTCTTCTTCGTAGACGATTTCCATCGCCCGGCCGCCCAACACGTAGGACGGACGCACCACCAGCGGGTAACCGATCTTGCTGGCAGCACGAATCGCTTCGTCTTCGCTGCGCACCGTGGCGTTTGGCGGCTGACGCAGGTTCAGGCGCTCAACCATTTGCTGGAAGCGCTCACGGTCTTCGGCACGGTCGATGGCGTCAGGGCTGGTGCCGATGATCGGCACGCCGGCTTCTTCCAGGGCACGCGCCAGTTTCAGCGGAGTCTGGCCGCCGTACTGGACGATCACGCCTTTAGGCTTCTCGACCCGGCAGATTTCCAGCACGTCCTCCAGGGTCACTGGCTCGAAGTACAGACGATCAGAGGTGTCGTAGTCGGTGGATACGGTTTCCGGGTTGCAGTTGACCATGATGGTCTCGTAACCGTCTTCGCGCAGCGCCAATGCCGCGTGTACGCAGCAGTAGTCGAACTCGATGCCTTGGCCAATACGGTTAGGACCGCCGCCGAGGATCATGATCTTGTCGCGGCCCGACGGGGCGGCTTCGCACTCTTCCTCGTAAGTTGAGTACATGTAGGCGGTGTCGGTGGCGAACTCGGCCGCGCAGGTGTCAACACGCTTGTAGACCGGGTAAACCTCGAGCTTGTGACGGTGGCGACGCAAGCTTTTCTCGGTCACGCCCAGCAGCTTGGCCAGACGCATGTCGGAGAAGCCTTTGCGCTTGAGCTTGAACATCAAGTCGCGGTCGATACTGGCCAGACCCAGGGTCTTGACCTTCTCTTCTTCCTTGATCAGATCTTCGATCTGCACCAGGAACCACGGGTCGATCATGTTCATGCCGAAGATGTCTTCGACCGACAGGCCGGCACGGAAAGCGTCAGCCACGTACCAGATACGCTCGGCGCCCGGCACGGTCAGTTCGCGCTTGAGCACGCTCATGCTTTCCGGGTTGCTCAGGTCGAGCTTCTCGTCCAGACCGCAAACGCCTACTTCCAGACCGCGAAGGGCTTTCTGCAAGGACTCCTGGAAGGTCCGGCCGATGGCCATGACTTCACCGACCGACTTCATCTGAGTGGTCAGGCGTGCGTCGGCTTTCGGAAATTTCTCGAAAGCGAAGCGTGGCAACTTGGTGACAACGTAGTCGATCGACGGCTCGAAGGATGCTGGAGTAGCGCCGCCGGTGATTTCGTTCTGCAGTTCGTCCAGGGTGTAGCCGATCGCCAGCTTGGCAGCGATACGCGCAATCGGGAAACCAGTGGCTTTCGAGGCCAGTGCCGAAGAGCGGGACACACGTGGGTTCATCTCGATCACGACCATACGGCCAGTGTCCGGGCAGATGCCAAACTGAACGTTGGAGCCACCGGTTTCCACGCCGATCTCACGCAGTACCGCCAACGAGGCGTTACGCATGATCTGGTATTCCTTGTCCGTCAGGGTTTGTGCCGGAGCAACGGTGATCGAGTCACCGGTGTGCACGCCCATCGGGTCAAAGTTTTCGATGGAGCAGACGATGATGCAGTTGTCCTTCTTATCGCGGACAACCTCCATCTCATATTCTTTCCAGCCGATCAGGGATTCATCGATCAGCAGTTCTTTGGTCGGCGACAGGTCGAGGCCGCGAGCGCAGATTTCTTCGAACTCTTCACGGTTGTATGCGATACCGCCACCGGTGCCGCCCATGGTGAAGGACGGACGGATGATGCACGGGAAGCCAAGCTTCTCGAGGACCACGTTGGCCTCTTCCATGCTGTGGGCGATACCCGAACGCGGGCAGTCCAGACCGATGGACTTCATTGCCTTGTCGAAGCGCGAACGGTCTTCTGCCTTATCGATGGTGTCAGCGTTGGCGCCGATCATCTCTACGCCGAACTTCTCCAGAACGCCTTCGCGCTCCAGGTCCAGGGCGCAGTTCAGAGCGGTCTGGCCGCCCATGGTCGGCAGCAGCGCGTCCGGACGCTCTTTCTCGATGATCTTGGCAACGGTCTGCCACTTGATCGGCTCGATGTAGGTGGCGTCGGCCATGTCCGGGTCGGTCATGATGGTCGCTGGGTTGGAGTTCACCAGGATGACGCGGTAACCCTCCTCGCGCAGGGCTTTGCAGGCCTGGGCGCCGGAGTAGTCGAATTCGCAGGCCTGGCCGATCACGATCGGGCCAGCGCCAAGAATCAGGATGCTTTTAATGTCTGTACGTTTTGGCATGGGTTTGTCACTCAAATCCGCAGGTCAGTCGGCAAGCCGTCTCGTTCAATCTTTGAAGCCTTGAGGGGGGCCGCCGGTTTTCGGGACCGCCCCTCAAGCTTTGCAACATCAAGGCGAGCGATTAGCGTCGCTTGGCCATTTCGTTGATGAAGCGATCGAACAATGGCGCTACGTCGTTCGGGCCAGGGCTGGCTTCAGGGTGACCCTGGAAGCTGAAGGCGCTCTTGTCGGTACGCTCGATGCCTTGCAGGGTGCCGTCGAACAGCGATTTGTGGATCGCGCGAACGTTGGCTGGCAAGGTCGCATCGTCTACCGCAAAACCGTGGTTCTGGCTGGTGATCATCACAACGCCGGTGTCCAGATCCTGGACCGGGTGGTTGGCACCGTGGTGGCCGTGACCCATTTTCAGGGTCTTGGCGCCGGAGGCCAGGGCCAGCAGCTGGTGACCGAGGCAGATACCGAATACCGGAATCTCGGTTTCCAACACGTCTTTGATCGCCTGGATCGCGTAGTCGCAAGGCTCCGGGTCACCAGGGCCGTTGGACAGGAACACACCGTCCGGCTTCATCGCCAGAACGTCAGCGGCTGGCGTTTGAGCTGGCACCACAGTCACGCGGCAACCGCGCTCGACCAGCATGCGCAGGATGTTCAGCTTGACGCCGTAGTCGTAGGCAACTACGTGGTACGGCAGTTCGGAGGCTTCGATGGTCGCGTGGCTGTCGGTTTTCAGGTCCCAGACAGTCGAGCGCCACTCGTACTTCTCTTTGGTGCTGACGACTTTTGCCAGGTCCATGCCTTTGAGGCCAGGGAAACCCTGGGCAGCAGCGATGGCGGCTTCTTCGGAAATATTGTCACCGGCCATGATGCAGCCGTTCTGCGCGCCTTTCTCACGCAGGATGCGCGTCAGGCGGCGAGTGTCGATACCGGCGATTGCCACAACGTTGTTGGCTTTCAGGTAGTCGGACAGGGACATCGTGTTACGCCAGTTGCTCGCAACCAGTGGCAGGTCACGGATGACCAGGCCAGCGGACCATACGCGGTCAGACTCGGCGTCTTCCGGCGTGGTGCCGGTGTTGCCGATGTGCGGGTAAGTCAGGGTAACGATCTGTTGGGCGTAGGAAGGATCGGTAAGGATTTCCTGATAGCCGGTCATGGCGGTATTGAACACCACCTCACCAACGGTTTGACCGTCGGCTCCAATTGCTTCGCCGCGAAAAATGCTGCCATCAGCAAGGGCGAGTATGGCTGGCTTAGTCAAGAAGACCTCCCGTAAATAAAGCCTGAAAGGGCGATCGCAGGTGTAAAAAAGCGGAGTGACGTATGGACACGTCACCCCGCTCATTCACTGAATTATTCTGCGCGCTTTTAGTGAACACACTAAAGCTGTAGCTTACAGAAAAAGGCATTTTTGGTCTACCGCCAATGAGCCTTAAAGGCCGGAGAATGCGACAGGACGTCGCTTGGCGGAGTAAAACCGGGCTCAAACGCTGGGTTTGAACCCGATTTCGGGCACGTCTTAACGCAGGTCGAGCACGTCTTGCATGTCGTAAAGACCAGGCTCGCGACCGTCCAGCCACAAAGCGGCACGCACTGCGCCCTTGGCAAAGGTCATGCGACTGGACGCTTTGTGTGTGATCTCGACACGCTCACCATCGGCGGCGAACAGCACGGTGTGATCACCCACGATGTCACCGGCACGCACAGTGGCGAAGCCGATTGTTTCCCGAGCGCGAGCGCCGGTTTGGCCTTCACGACCGTACACCGCCACTTTCTTCAGATCACGCCCCAGCGCATCGGCAATTACTTCACCCATGCGCACGGCAGTACCCGACGGCGCATCGACTTTATGCCGATGGTGGGCTTCAGTGATTTCGATATCGACATCATCACCCAACACGCGAGCAGCGGTGTCGAGCAGCTTCAGGCACAGGTTGACGCCGACACTGAAATTAGCCGCAAAGACAATCGGAATGTCCTTGCCCGCTTCCGCCAGCAACTGCTTCTCTTCAACACTGAAACCGGTGGTGCCGATAATCATCGCCTTGTGATGCTTGCGGCAGAACGCGAGGTTTTTCAGGGTCACCGTCGGGTGCGTGAAGTCGATCAGCACGTCGAACTCGTCAACCACGCGATCCAGATCACCCGACAGCGGCACACCGATACGACCCAGCGCAGCCAACTCACCAGCATCCGCACCGACCAGCGAGCTGTCCGGACGATCAATGGCAGCCGTCAGACCCGCGCCCGGCTGCTGCTGCACGGCTTCGATCAGGGTTTTACCCATGCGCCCGGCGGCGCCCATCACTGCAATACGTCGCATGCCTGTCTCCTTACAAATCGCCGAAGAAGCGCTTCACGCCTTCGAACCAACCGGTGGTTTTCGGCGAATGGCTGTTGTCGTCCGCCAGGGAACTGCGGAACTCCTCCAGCAATTCGCGCTGACGACGACCCAGGTTGACCGGGGTTTCGACCGCCACACGGCACATCAAATCACCAGCACCACCGCCACGCACGGGCGCAACGCCTTTGCCGCGAACACGGAACTGCTTGCCGGTCTGAGTCCCCTCAGGGATTTTCAGTTTGACTCGACCATCAAGGGTCGGAATCTCCAGCTCGCCGCCCAGCGCCGCATCAACAAAGCTGATTGGCACTTCGCAGAACAAATGCTTGCCGTCACGCTGGAAGATTGCGTGCTCGCGCACATTGATTACCACGTACAGGTCGCCCGTCGGACCACCCTGCGCACCCGCCTCGCCCTCGCCAGACAGACGAATGCGATCACCGGTATCAACACCGGCCGGCACTTTCACCGAGAGGGTTTTGTACTCTTCGACACGGCCTTCGCCGTTGCAGGAGTTGCACGGGTCGGAAATGATCTTGCCCTGGCCATGGCAGCGCGGGCAGGTCTGCTGAACAGAGAAGAAGCCCTGCTGCATGCGCACCTGGCCAATACCGCCACATGTAGGGCAGGTCACCGGCGAGGAGCCTTTCTTGGCACCCGAGCCGTCGCACGGCTTGCAGTTGACCAGTGTCGGAACGCGGATATTCACGGTCGTGCCGCGCACCGCTTCTTCCAGGTTCAGCTCAAGGGTGTAACGCAAGTCGCTGCCGCGCTGAGCGCCGCCACGGGAACCGCCGCGACCGCCACCGAAGAAGTCACTGAAAACATCACCAAAGATGTCGGAGAAGTTCTGACCGCCAAAACCGGCACCGCCGCCGCCCATGCTCGGGTCGACACCGGCATGACCGTACTGGTCGTACGCCGCGCGCTTGCTGGAATCGGACAGCACTTCGTAGGCCTCGTTGGCCTCCTTGAACATCTCTTCCGACGCTTTGTCATCGGGATTACGGTCCGGGTGGTGCTTCATCGCCAGGCGACGGTAGGCCTTTTTCAGGTCTGCTTCGCTTGAGCCACGCTCAACACCCAATACTTCGTAATAGTCACGCTTTGCCATAAGTCTTTGCACTCTTAAGGACGTTCGGCAAACCTCTCCTGAGCCTCGCCAAACTCGTTGAGCCCCAATACAGGCCCGGACCCAACTCACGTCAATTCAACGATCCTGGTCTTTGATTCATTCGGTACTTTCGGCTCGAAAAGCAGGAGCATTCCCGGCCATACCATCAGCACCCTGGAGCGACCTGTATGGCTGGTTTGTTAATCAATTTCGGCGCCCGAAGCCCATATCCTGCGTTGCTGCTCCTTGCCATAGCGAGCTATGACGCGTCGCAGCGCCTTGGCTATGGACTTCAGGCATCCGAACTTGATTTAACAAAACAGCCACACAGCCCGCCTTGTCGCATGCTGTAAAAATTCGCTAACTCCAGACACGCCAACGCGGGAGCAAGCTCCCGCGCGGCGACATCCTACCAGTCACCGCCTGAAGGCAGTCAACCGGGCGACCAACAACTTACTTGTGGTCTTTGACTTCTTCGAACTCGGCATCGACAACGTCATCAGCCTTTTCAGCCTTGTCGTCCTGCGGTGCCGCGCCTTCAGCAGGCTGAGCCTGTTCGGCGTACATCTTCTGCGCCACTGGAGCGGAGACTTTCGACAGCTCTTCAACCTTGGCTTCGATTGCAGCCTTGTCGTCGCCTTTGACAGCGGCTTCCAGGGCAACAACAGCGGCTTCGATTGCAGTCTTCTCTTCAGCAGTCACTTTATCGCCAGCATCAGCGACCATTTTGCGCGTCGAGTGAACCAGTGCATCACCCTGGTTACGGGCCGCTGCCAGCTCTGCGAACTTGCTATCTTCCTCGGCGTTGGCTTCAGCATCGCGAATCATCTGCTGAATCTCTTCCTCGGACAGACCGGAGTTGGCCTTGATCACGATCGACTGAGTCTTGCCGGTGGCCTTGTCTTTGGCGCCGACGTGCAGGATGCCGTTGGCGTCGATGTCGAAGGTCACTTCAATTTGTGGCACGCCACGTGGTGCTGGTGGAATCTCGGCCAGGTCGAACTTGCCCAGGGACTTGTTCTGAGCGGCTTGCTTACGCTCGCCTTGCAGCACGTGAATGGTCACGGCGCCCTGGTTGTCGTCGGCAGTCGAGAACACTTGCGATTTCTTGGTAGGAATCGTGGTGTTTTTCTCGATCAGCGCGGTCATCACGCCACCCATGGTTTCGATACCCAGGGTCAGCGGGCTGACGTCGAGCAGCAGAACGTCTTTCACGTCACCGGCCAATACGGCGCCCTGAATAGCAGCACCCATGGCAACGGCTTCGTCCGGGTTCACGTCTTTACGGGCTTCTTTACCGAAGAACTCGGTCACCAGCTTCTGAACCAGTGGCATACGGGTCTGACCGCCGACCAGGATCACGTCGTTGATGGCGCCAACGTCGATGCCGGAGTCTTTCAGAGCGATGCGGCAAGGTTCGATGGTGCGTTGAACCAGGTCTTCTACCAGCGCTTCAAGCTTGGCGCGGGAGATTTTCACGTTCAAGTGCTTGGGACCGGTGGCGTCTGCAGTGATGTACGGCAGGTTAACGTCGGTCGACATGCTCGAGGACAGTTCGATCTTGGCTTTTTCAGCGGCTTCTTTCAGGCGCTGCATGGCCAGCGGGTCACCCTTGAGGTTCATGCCGCTTTCTTTCTTGAATTCGTCGACGAGGTAGTCGATCAGACGAATGTCAAAGTCTTCACCGCCCAGGAACGTGTCACCGTTGGTGGCCAACACTTCGAACTGGTGCTCGCCATCGACTTCAGCGATTTCGATTACGGAGACGTCGAAAGTACCGCCGCCCAAGTCGTAAACGATCACGGTGTGATCGCCCTTCGCCTTGTCCATACCGTAAGCCAGCGCGGCTGCGGTTGGTTCGTTGATGATGCGTTTTACGTCCAGACCCGCGATACGGCCGGCGTCTTTGGTGGCTTGACGCTGACTGTCGTTGAAGTAGGCCGGAACGGTGATCACCGCTTCAGTCACTGGCTCGCCGAGGTAGTCTTCGGCGGTCTTCTTCATTTTCTTCAGAATTTCAGCCGAGATCTGTGGCGGCGACATTTTCTGGCCGTTCACTTCTACCCACGCATCGCCGTTGTCAGCCTTGGCGATTTTGTAAGGCACCATCTTGATGTCTTTCTGTACGACTTCTTCGTCGAACTTACGACCGATCAGACGCTTCACCGCGTACAGGGTGTTATGCGGATTGGTCACAGCCTGACGCTTGGCCGATTGGCCAACCAGGATTTCGCCATCGTTGGCGTAAGCGATGATCGACGGCGTGGTCCGCGCGCCTTCAGCGTTTTCAATAACTTTGGCTTTGCCGTTTTCCATGACGGAGACGCAGGAGTTGGTAGTCCCCAGGTCGATACCGATAATTTTGCCCATGTTCACTCTCCCGAAACTTTGGATTTGGTTGCCGCAGCAGTGGTGGCTAACTGCGGTAGCACTTAAACGCTTGACTTATAAATGGGGGCCTTGCGGCCAATTTCAAGCCTGCTCGTCAATAGAAGGCGAAACTGGCGCCGGGGCCTTGCTGACCACGACCATGGCCGGGCGCAGCAGGCGACCGTTGAGCTGGTAGCCCTTCTGGAACACCTTGAGCACGCTGTTCGGCTCAACGTCGGCGCTTTCCTGCATGGCCATCGCCTGATGAAGAACAGCGTTGAACGGTTCGCCATGCGGATCGATTGCTTCCAGCTGATAACGCTTCAGGGTGTCCTGGAACATTTTCAGGGTCAGCTCGATGCCTTCGCGCATTGGGCGGATGCTTTCGTCATCCGGGTTGGATAACTCCAGACCACGCTCCAGGCTGTCGATGATCGGCAACAAATCGCCAGCAAATTTTTCCAGGGCGAATTTGTGAGCTTTTTCCACATCCTGCTCGGCGCGACGGCGGACGTTCTGCAGATCAGCCGCTACACGCAAAGCCTGATCATGAGCGCCAGCCAATTGCTCTTCGAGCACTTGTACACGCGCCGCCAGTTCATTACCCGAATCCTGGGCAGCCTGATCGGCGTCTAGATTTTGCGTATCCACTGTCTGTTCGTCAGCCATAGAATTCTCCTTTCAATAACGTCCGCGAGCTCAACTCGCGCTTCTGTCCCGGTATATGGGGCCGCAAAAATCAGCTTCAAGGGGTGGGTTGCGATTAACCCTACAAAAAACGCTGCATTGCGATGACTCCACGGACTAAGCATTTCGTCAGACCGAGTAAATCGAGCTAAGCAAGGGCATTGTCAGCCGCAAATAAAACACTGTATAAATAACCAGACCTAAAGCCTGGGAGCGGCCTTTATGCTGGTGCACCTGTCCGTACATAACTACGCCATCGTTGAACATCTCGATCTCGAGCTCGATCGCGGGATGAGCGTGATAACCGGGGAAACCGGCGCCGGCAAGTCGATCATGCTCGACGCCCTCGGCCTGACCCTGGGCGATCGCGCCGACAGCGGCGTGGTTCGCCCCGGCGCCGACAAGGCCGATATCCTGGCAACCTTCGACCTGGTCGACATCCCGGAAGCCAGCACCTGGCTGGCAGAGCGCGACCTGGAGAGCGATGGCCCGTGCATCCTGCGCCGGGTCATCACCGCAGAAGGACGCTCGCGCGGCTATATAAACGGTACGCCCTGCCCGCTCGGCGATCTCAAAGCCCTCGGCGAACTGCTGATCGATATCCACAGCCAGCACGAACACCAATCCCTGCTGAAGACCGACACTCACCGCCGCCTGCTCGATGAATACGCCGGCGCCACCGACCTTGCCCGGCAGGTACAACTGGCCGCCCAACGCTGGCGCCAGACTCGCCAGGAGCTGGAGCGCCTCTCCAACTCCGGCGACGAACAACGCGCTCGGCATCAGTTGCTCAGCTATCAACTCGAAGAGCTGGAAAATCTCGGCCTCGGGGAAAACGAGTTGGAGCAGCTGGAGCAGGAACACAAGAACCTCACCAACGCCGAAACCCTGCTGGGCATCTGCCGGCAAGTGGTCGAGCAATGCAGCGAAAGTGATTCCGGGAATGTCCTGAACGCTCTCACCGCCAGCCTTAACCGTCTTTCGAGCGTCAATAACTCGATCGGCGCACTGGGTGAAGCCAGCAGCCTGCTGACCAGTGCCCAGATACAGGTTGAAGAGGCTGTGGGCGAACTGAACCGCTTCCTCGATAACTTCGACGCCGATCCGGCGCGCCTTCAGTATCTGGAAGAGCGCCTGGATGCGATCTACACCATGGCGCGCAAGCACCGCATTCAGCCGACCGAGGTTGCAGAGATGCAGCAACGCCTACTGGATGAAATCGAGACCCTGAACGCCAACGACGAGTCCATCGAGCGACTGAGCGATGAGCTGGCGTCTTATGCCCGTCATTATCAGGAGAAGGCTCGCGAACTGAGCGATTTGCGTCATCAGGCATCGAACAGCCTGGCCAGTGCCGTAGAGCAGGAAATTCAGCGACTGGGCATGCCCGGCGGGCGCTTCACCATTGAATTACGCCCTAACAGCAGTGATGAGCTGCTGCCCAATGGGCTTGAGCAGGTCGAACTGCTCGTAAGCGCCAACCCTGGGCAACCATTAAAAGCCTTGGCCAAAGTGGCCTCGGGTGGCGAGCTGTCACGGATCAGCCTGGCTATTCAGGTGATCACCGCGCAGACCTCGCGCGTACCGACGCTGGTATTCGATGAAGTGGACGTGGGTATCGGCGGCCCGACTGCCGAGATCGTGGGCCAGTTATTACGTCGACTCGGGGAACGTGGCCAGGTTCTGACGGTGACTCACTTGCCGCAAGTGGCTGCGCAGGGTCATCAACATCTATTTGTGCACAAGGTGCGCGGCGAAGAGGCGACTCACACCGCTGTTTCCAAGCTGAGCAAGAATGATCGCATCGAAGAAGTGGCGCGGATGCTTGGCGGCATTGACCTGACCAAGGAATCCCTGGCTCACGCGAAAAAAATGGTCGTCACCGCCAAAATTTAAGAACGGCAGAAAGCACGAAGGCGACCCTGGGGTCGCCTTCGCTCGTTTCGCGAATGTGAAATTCGCGCGACATGCTTACTTTTTCTTGCGTACGTACAGCACCAGATTGTGATCCACCATCTCGAAGCCGTACTTGTCGACGATGGCTTTCTGCAGGCGCTCGATTTCTTCGTCGAAGAATTCGATCACTTCGCTGGTTTCGACGTTGACCATGTGGTCGTGATGCTTGCCGTCATCCAGCTCGAAGACCGCATGGCCTCCGTCGAAGTTGTGCCGCACAACAAGGCCAGCTGCCTCGAACTGAGTCAGTACACGGTAAACCGTGGCCAGACCGACGTCCTCACCAGCCTCCATCAGTGCCTTGTAAACATCCTCGGCACTCATGTGGCGTTGCTCGGCGGAATCGAGCATTTGCAGAATTTTGACCCGTGGCAGGGTCACTTTGAGACCGGCTTTGCGTAGTTCGCTATTTTCAACCATGGTCAGCTTTCTCGCGATGCTGCTTCGCAGCTTCTCTTAATGCGGGTATGATCGGCGTTTACGTTGTCCCAGCCAAGATAGTGGAAGTCGCCCACCGATGCAAAACACCAAGCTCTTGCTAACCAGTTTCACCTTTGTGGGACTGCTCGCACTCGCCGGTTGTTCATTCCCCGGGGTTTACAAAATCGACATCCAGCAGGGCAATGTCGTCACGCAGGACATGATAAACCAGTTACGCCCGGGAATGACCCGTAAGCAAGTACGGTTTATCATGGGCAACCCCCTGCTGACCGACACGTTCCATGCCGATCGCTGGGATTATCTGTACAGCCTGCAACCGGGTGGCGGTGAACGCCAACAGGAACGCATTAGCGTTATCTTCAACCCAAATGACCAGCTTGTCAGCCTCTCTGGTGATTTCATGCCAGGCGTGAGCCGCGACGAAGCCATTCTCGGTAAGGAAAGTGGCACTAACGTGACCGCGCCAGCCGAAAACGCCGAGAAGCCGAAACCGGAAAAACCGGTCAAGCCAGGTTCGTTGCTGGACCAGATCCAGAAGGACGTAGACGGTGTAGAAACCGTTCCGGTCCCGACGCCAGAACCGCTGGACACCTCGCCGCAATAATTTGCGACGCAATAAAAAACCCGGCATGTCCGGGTTTTTTATTGCCTGGCGTTTGGACGGCTCACTGATTCCGGGCTTTAGCCTCGGCAGCCTTGGCGGCGCGCAGCCGACGAACTTCTTTCGGATCCGCCAGCAATGGCCGGTATATCTCGATGCGATCACCCGCCTGAACAGGACGATTGCCCGCATCAGCGATCGCTTTACCGAAAATCCCCACCGGGCAATCGGCCAGATCCAGCTCCGCAAAGGCCTCGCCAACGCCCGACTTCAGCAAAGCTGCCCGCACGGTCGTTCCTGCTGGTACCGTCACCGAGAGAAGCACCTGACGATCAACGGCGGCGTAGACCACCTCGACGTCAATCATCGACTCAACCATGCATTTGTTTGGCGCGCTGGCAAAAGGCGTCCACCAGGGTATTCGCGGCCTGATTGAACAACGGCCCCAAGGTCGCGCGGACAATCGGCCCGGCATAATCGAACGACAGGTCAAGACTGATCTTGCAGGCCTTTTCTCCCAGCGACTTGAACGTCCAGACGCCATGCAACTGATTGAATGGCCCCTCTTCAAGGTTCATCTCGATCAATTGCCCGGGCACCAGCGTGTTACGCGTTACGAAATGCTGGCTGAGACCGCCTTTGGCCACGCCTACGCTCGCGCGCATGTGCTCGGGTGTGCTTTCCAGCACTTCGGCGGTCGAACACCACGGCAGGAATTCCGGGTAACGCGCCACGTCGTTGACCAAGTCATAAAGCGCTTGCGCCGGGTACGGCAGCAGAGCCGAACGTTGAATGTGTGTCGTCATGTCAGCGTCACTTCCACAGCTGTGCGGCAAACACTACGAGAATGCCGATGGGCGCCACATAGCGCATCAAAAACAAGGACAGGGCGAACCACGCGGGGTTGCGGATCGACAACTCGTCGCGTACCGCTTCACGCCCCATCACCCAGCCCGCAAACACCACGAAACACAAACCACCGAGTGGCAACATGATCCGCGAAGTGAAGAAATCGATCACACCAAAGAAGTCCAGGCCACCGGCCGCACCCCATTGATAGAGATGGAACAGCCCGCCTTCGTTCACGAAAAATTTGGCTTCCTTCCAGATATTGAAGGAAAACACCGTGCCCAGACCGACAAACCAGCAGATAAATGCCAGCCAGAAAGTCACCCAGGCGCGGCTGACTTTCGTGCGCTCAACCAGGTAAGCCACCATCGGCTCAAGCAGGGAAATCGCCGAACTCCAGGCAGCCACCGCGACCAGTACGAAGAACACTACGCCCATCAACTGGCCGAACGCTACGTTGCCGAAGGCAAATGGCAGGCTGACGAACATCAGGCCCGGGCCTTCGCTCGGGTTCAGGCCGGCAGCGAAAACGATCGGAAACAATGCCAGACCAGCCACCAGCGAAACGAATGTGTCGAGCAGCGCCACGCCGACCACGGTGCCGGAGATCGACGAATGTTTGGGCATGTAAGCGCCGTAAATCATGATCGACCCAACGCCCACACTCAGGGAGAAAAAGGCGTGACCCATGGCAGGCAACAAGCCGTCGAGGACTTTTTCCGGGTGGAAGTCGAACATGAAATGCACGCCCTCCATGAAATGTCCGGTGGTCATGCTGTAGCCCAGCAGCACCAGGATCATCACAAAAAGAAGCGGCATCATGATCCGCAGGCTGCGTTCAAGCCCGGCAACCACGCCTTTGGCGATGACGACGGCAGACAGCAGCATGAATATCGTGTGCCAAAGTGTCAGGCGCCACGGATCGGCGATCACGTTGCCAAAATACGCGCCAACCTGATCAGGCGTTGCACCCTGGAAGTCGCCACGGCCCATGTCGATGATGTAATCCAGCGACCAGCCGCCGACCACACTATAGAAAGACAGGATCAGCAATGCCGTGATCATCCCGGCGAATGCGCCCCAGGACCACTTGCCCGAATGCCCCGCCTCCACCGCCAGCACCTTCAATGCGTTGGCCGGGCTCTGCCGCGCGCGGCGGCCGATCAGGGTTTCGGCCAGCATGACCGGCACACCGATCAGCGCGATACAGGCCAGGAACATCAGCACGAAGGCGCCGCCGCCGTATACGCCGACCATGTACGGGAATTTCCAGATACTACCCAGGCCCACGGCCGAACCGGTCGCGGCGAGTATGAAGACCCAGCGGCTAGCCCAACTGCCGTGGACAGAAACCTTGTCTGTCGACATCGTTATCACGCCCAAGCGTTCAAAAAAGAGGGCGCATTGTCCGGGATTCAATCAACCTGCTCAAGCACGTAGCGATACCGTAGCCGACTCGCGTGCAACTCCCTATAATGCCGCCCCTATGGCTAAACAGAAGAAACACCCTACAGGGACCATCGCGCAAAATAAAAAGGCGCGACACGATTACTTCATCGAACATCGGTTCGAGGCTGGTCTGGTCCTGGCCGGCTGGGAAGTAAAAAGTCTGCGGGCAAGCAAGCTGCAACTGGTTGACAGTTACGTGCTGCTCAAGGATGGCGAAGCCTGGCTGCTCGGCAGCCACATCACGCCGCTGATGACCGCCAGCACCCACGTCATCGCCGATCCGACCCGCACCCGTAAATTGCTGCTCAACCGCCGCGAGCTGGAAAAACTCGCCGCCGCCGTGCAGCAAAAAGGTTACGCCTGCGTGTGCCTGTCCTGGTACTGGAGCAAGCACATGGTCAAGTGCGAGATCGCGCTGGGCAAGGGCAAGAAGGAATACGACAAGCGTGATACCGAGCGCGAGCGCGATGCCGGTCGCGAGTTGCAGCGTGCGGTGCGCAATAAGGGCAAGGAAGAATAATTCTTTGCCTGATCGCGATCACTGTGGCGAGGGAGCTTGCTCCCGTTCGGCTGCGCAGCAGTCGTCATGACGGCGGCGAAAAGCGAGGGCCGCTGCGCGCCCCAGCGGGAGCAAGCTCCCTCGCCACAGGTCATCAGTCACCTGACTACATCCCCTTGCGCCGCTCCGCCCGGGCCATGCGCTGTACTTCCTGACGCACCTCTTCCAGCACTTCCTGAACATACAAGATGTGTCGACTGGAGACTTCCCGCGCCTGCTCGGCCCTTCCCTCGATAATCGCCATGTACAACTCCCGGTGCTGCGTGATCAGCATGTCGCGGGTTTCCGTGCGCTGTTTGTACATGCCGCCAATGTTGGTCACCACGTTACGCTTGAGCAGATCGAACAGCCCACGAATGGTGTGCAGCAGCACGGCGTTATGACTGGCTTCAGCAATCGCCAAATGAAATTTCGCGTCCGCCGCGCCCTCTTCCGCCCGGCTCACTTCGTCATGACGCGTATAGCAGTCCTGTAACTCATTGAAGGCTGCCGTCAGACGCTCGCGATCGACATCCGTGGCGCGCAGTGCCGCGTAATAGGCACAGGACGCTTCCAGCGTATGGCGAAATTCCAGCAGATCGCGCTGGGCTTCGGGGTTACTTTCCAGCAGATGCAACAGCGGATCGCTGAAAGTCGATCCCAGCGATTCCACCACATAATTGCCGCCCCCCTGGCGACTGACCAGCAAGCCCTTGGCGGCCAGTTTCTGGATTGCCTCGCGCAACGAAGGGCGTGACACGCCGAACTGCTCGGCCAACGCGCGTTCGGCCGGCAAGCGCTCGCCAGACTTCAACGTGCCTTCGAGGATCATGCCCTCGAGCTGCTCGACAATATCGTCAGACAAACGGCGCTGACGAATCTGATCAAACCCCATAACTCAATTCTCCACGGTCCCGACGGCTCGCCGGGCTCTCTATTCTGGCCTATCGGCGCTGTGCCAGCACCTACCAGACGGCATTTGTTAAAGCGGATCAAGCACGCGCCACAGCGCTTATTCGACAAAAGTTTTAGGGCGACAAATTGACACATCGCCTACAACGCTTTTACCCTAGCCAACAGCGATTGTAAATTGGTATTACCAATTATCCAAGAACGCTGACCAGTGCCTGACCAACAACAATTAGGGGCCACCCCATATGCAAACCTGGCAACAGCTCTATACCCCGCTCGGCAGCCTCGGCGTCTCCGCGCTCGCGGCCGTTATCCCCATCGTGTTTTTCTTCCTGGCGTTGGCGGTGTTCCGCCTCAAGGGCCATGTGGCCGGCAGCATCACGCTTGCGCTGTCGATTGCCGTGGCAATCTTTGCCTTTCAGATGCCGGTCGATATGGCCTTCGCCGCGGCAGGCTATGGCTTCGCCTACGGGCTGTGGCCGATTGCGTGGATCATCGTCGCGGCCGTATTCCTCTACAAACTGACGGTCAAGAGTGGTCAGTTCGAGGTGATCCGCAGCTCGGTGTTGTCGATCACCGACGACCAGCGTTTGCAGGTTCTGTTGATCGGTTTCTGCTTCGGTGCATTCCTGGAAGGTGCCGCCGGCTTCGGCGCGCCGGTAGCGATTACCGCCGCGTTGCTGGTAGGACTGGGCTTCAACCCGCTGTACGCCGCTGGCCTGTGTTTGATCGCCAACACCGCGCCAGTAGCCTTCGGTGCCTTGGGCATTCCGATCATCGTAGCCGGGCAAGTGACCGGCATCGACGCGTTCAAGATCGGCGCCATGACCGGTCGCCAACTGCCGCTGCTGTCGCTGTTCGTGCCGTTCTGGCTGGTGTTCATGATGGACGGCCTGCGCGGCGTTCGGGAGACCTGGCCTGCTGCGTTGGTGGCCGGTTTGAGCTTTGCCATCACCCAATACTTCACGTCGAACTTCATCGGCCCAGAGTTGCCGGACATCACCTCGGCCCTGGCCAGCCTGATCTCCCTGACGCTGTTCCTGAAGGTCTGGCAGCCGAAACGCGCCGCCGGCCAACACATCGCCGGCGCCGTCTCTGCGTCCGTGGTGTCCGCCAGCGCCGGTGGTTTCGGCCAGCCGCGCACCAGCGTGGCCTCACCTTACAGCCTGTTCGAAATCGTCAAAGCCTGGTCGCCGTTCCTGATCCTCACCGTGCTGGTCACTATCTGGACCCTGAAACCGTTCAAGGCCATGTTCGCCGCCGGCGGTTCGATGTACAGCTGGGTGTTCAACTTTGCAATCCCGCACCTGGATCAAATGGTGATCAAGGTCGCACCGATCGTGACCGCGCCGACCGCCATCCCGGCGGTGTTCAAGCTCGACCCGATTTCCGCGACCGGCACGGCGATTTTCTTCTCCGCGCTGATCTCGATGCTGGTGCTGAAAATCAACTTCAAAACTGGTCTGACCACTTTGAAAGAGACCTTCTACGAGCTGCGTTGGCCGATTCTGTCCATCGGCATGGTCTTGGCATTCGCTTTCGTCACCAACTACTCGGGTATGTCTTCGACCATGGCGCTGGTATTGGCAGGCACCGGTGCGGCATTCCCGTTCTTCTCGCCATTCCTCGGCTGGCTGGGCGTGTTCCTGACCGGCTCCGATACGTCGTCCAACGCGTTGTTCAGTTCGTTGCAAGCGACCACCGCGCACCAGATCGGCGTGAGCGATGTGTTGCTGGTGGCGGCAAACACCAGCGGCGGCGTGACCGGCAAGATGATCTCGCCACAATCGATCGCCGTGGCCTGCGCCGCGACCGGTCTGGTGGGCAAGGAATCGGATCTGTTCCGCTTCACCCTCAAGCACAGCCTGTTCTTCGCAACGATCGTCGGCCTGATTACCTACATCCAGGCCTATTGGCTCACCGGCATGCTGGTGCACTAAGTCCTACACGCTAAAACGCAAAAACCGACGCCGGTCCACGATTCCGGCGTCAGCTATTCACTACCCGGTCTGTAAGGCTGCTGAAAGCTTCCCTCTCTATATTCAGCAGCCTCAGCGGGCGGGTAACCGGCCGAGAGACACGCCTGATGAGCGAGCTTTTTTACAACGCCGTGCCGAACGCGACCCGTGTCGCCCCGCCACTGCCCGAGCCTCGGCAATACCCCAGCGAGAAACCGTCACGGGTTTACCTGTTCGGGACCTGCGTGGTGGATTTGTTCTACCCCGAAGCCGGGATGGACGCGATCCACTTGCTGGAGCGCGAAGGCATTCGTGTCGAGTACCCGCAAGGGCAAAGCTGCTGCGGACAACCGGCCTACACCTCGGGTTACACCGAACAGGCAAGGACCGTGGCGCGCTCGCAACTGGCGTTGTTCGCCGGGGATTATCCGGTGGTGGTGCCATCAGGTTCTTGTGCCGGGATGTTGCGCGAGCACTATGCCGACTTGTTCAAGGACGAGCCGCACACGCTGAAACAGGTTCAGGCGCTGGCCGCCCGGACTTATGAACTGGCCGAATTCCTGCTGTTTGTCTGCAAGGTGCAACTCAAGGACAGCGGCGCGCCTGTAAAAGTGGCGCTGCACACCTCGTGTTCAGCGCGCCGTGAGATGAACACCCACCTGCACGGTCGCGAGTTGTTGTCGCAACTGAGCAACGTGGAACGAGTCGACCACAGCCACGAAAGTGAATGCTGTGGCTTCGGTGGGACTTTCAGCGTCCGTATGCCAGACATTTCCGGCGCGATGGTGGCTGACAAAACCCGGTCGTTGAAGGAATCCGGCGCGCACCAGGTACTGAGTGCCGATTGCGGTTGCCTGATGAACATCAACGGCTCGCTGGAGAAACAGAAGGAAGCTCTACGTGGCCAACACTTGGCCAGTTTCCTTTGGCAGCGAACCGGAGGTGTTCTATGAACGCTTCCGCGATTATTCCCACGGTTGCCGTGGAAGAAGACTTTCGCACCCGGGCTCACAAGGCATTGGGTGACAAGCAGCTGCGAAACAACTTTCGCACTGCGATGGATTCTCTGATGACAAAACGGGCAGCGTCCTTCAGCGATGCCCATGAAAGAGAACATTTGCGAGTGCTGGGCAATGCAGTCCGCGCCCGTGCGTTATCCAAGTTGCCCGACCTGCTCGAGCAGCTTGAACAGAACCTGACCCGCAACGGTGTGACAGTGCACTGGGCGGAAACGGTGGACGAGGCCAATGGCATCGTCCTCTCGATCATCCGCGCTCACGAGGGGCGGCAAGTGATCAAGGGCAAATCGATGGTCAGCGAAGAGATGGAGATGAATCACTTCCTCGCTGAACAGGGCATTGAATGTCTGGAATCGGACATGGGCGAGTACATCGTCCAGCTCGACCACGAGAAGCCTTCACACATTATTATGCCGGCGATCCACAAGAATGCCGGTCAGGTCGCGTCCTTGTTCCACGACAAACTTGGCGTGGAGTACACCAAGGACGTTGACCAACTCATTCAGATCGGTCGCAAAGTCTTGCGACAGAAATTCTTCGAAGCGGACATCGGCGTCTCCGGCGTCAACTTCGCCGTGGCCGAAACCGGCACCCTGCTGCTGGTGGAAAACGAAGGCAACGGGCGCATGACCACCACGGTGCCGCCGGTACACATTGCCGTCACCGGTATCGAAAAAGTCGTGGAAAACCTGCGCGACGTGGTGCCGCTCTTATCGTTGCTGACGCGTTCGGCCCTTGGTCAGCCGATCACCACCTACGTCAACATGATCTCCGGCCCGCGCAAGGAACACGAACTCGACGGCCCGCAAGAAGTGCACTTGGTCCTGCTAGACAACGGTCGCAGCCAGGCCTTCGCCGACAGCGAATTGCGCCAGACCCTGAACTGCATTCGCTGCGGCGCCTGTATGAATCATTGCCCGGTCTACACCCGAATCGGCGGCCACGCCTATGGGGAGGTTTACCCTGGGCCTATCGGAAAAATCATCACCCCGCACATGGTCAGCCTGGCAAACGTCCCGGACCATCCGAGTGCGTCGTCATTGTGTGGCGCTTGCGGTGAAGTCTGCCCGGTAAAAATTCCTATCCCGGCACTGCTGCGTCGCCTGCGGGAAGAGAACGTCAAAGCCCCGGACAGCCCGCATCAAGTCATGCGCGGCCAGGGCAGCAAATACTCGCGTAAAGAACGTTTTATCTGGAACGCCTGGGCTAGGCTCAACAGTTCGCCGACGCTCTATCGTATGTTCGGCTTTTTCGCCACACGGCTGCGCGCCCTGGCACCGAGTAATGTAGGCCCGTGGACGCAAAACCATAGCGCACCGAAACCCGCTTCCCGCTCACTGCATGACATGGCCCGCGAGCATCTGGCCAAACAGGGAGATCGTTGATGAGCGCCAAGCAAAACATCCTTGCCAAGTTACGGAAAAGTCTGACCGGCACCACGCCCGTGTCCGACGAATTCGACGTTGAACTGGTGACAGCGCCTTACACCTACACCGCCGAGCAACGCATCCCGCAACTGCGCAAACTGATGGAAGCGGTGCACACCGAAATTCATCTGACGTCCGGCGAGGGTTGGCCTTCATTGCTAGCTCAGTTGTTGCGGGATCGTCAGTTGCCCAGCCTGTTGATCGCGCCGACTACGCCTCACGGGCAACGCGTCTCGCAGCACTGGACGAATAATCCTGATCTGCCGACACTCAAGTCCTACGACCGCCCGGTTGAAGAATGGAAAGCCGAGCTGTTCAACGACACCCCGGCCAGCCTGACCACCACCCTCGGGGCAATCGCTGCCACGGGGAGCCTGATTCTCTGGCCGACGCGGGAAGAACCGCGCCTGATGAGCCTGGTGCCGCCGGTGCATTTCGCCCTGCTCAAGGCCAGTGAAATCCGCGACAACTTCTATCAGGTACAGCAGGAATTCGAATGGGCCCAGGGCATGCCGACCAACGCTTTGCTGGTCTCGGGCCCGTCGAAAACCGCTGACATCGAGCAAGTCCTGGCCTATGGCGCGCACGGTCCGAAAGACCTGGTGGTTTTGATTCTGGAGGACCAATGAGTCTACCGGCGGCTTTCCTGCGAGATGCGCAGCAACTGATTCCCCAAGAGCGACGTTTCGACGACCCGCTGTCGACATTGGCCTTCGGCACCGACGCCAGTTTCTATCGGCTGATTCCGAAACTGGTGATCCGTGTCGAGTCTGAGGATGAAGTGGTCGCGCTGCTCAAACTGGCGCAACGGGATCAAGTCCCGGTGACCTTTCGCGCTGCCGGCACCAGCCTGTCTGGCCAAGCCATCAGCGATTCGGTGCTGATCGTGCTTGGGGATAACTGGAACGGTCGCGAGATCCGCGGCCAAGGCACACAAATCCGCCTGCAACCGGGCGTGATCGGCGCGCAGGCCAACGCCTGGCTGGCGCCGTTCGGGCGCAAGATCGGCCCGGACCCGGCCTCGATCAACGCCTGCAAAATCGGCGGCATCGTCGCCAACAACGCCAGTGGCATGTGCTGCGGCACGGCGCAGAACACCTACCACACGCTGGCCGGAATACGTCTGGTGCTGGCCGACGGCAGCCGTCTCGATACTGAAGACGCGGCGAGCGTTGCGGCATTTCGCCAGACTCATGCTTCATTGCTTGAGCGTCTGGCGACATTGGGCCGCGAGACCCGCGCCAATGCCGAACTGGCTGCAAGAATCCGCCACAAATACCGTCTGAAAAATACCACCGGCCTGTCGCTCAATGCGCTGGTGGATTTCGACGAGCCTGTGGATATCTTGAGCCATTTGCTGGTGGGTTCCGAAGGCACACTCGGCTTCATCAGCGCGGTGACCTACGACACGGTGATCGACCACCCGAACAAAGCCTCGGCGCTGATCGTGTTCCCGGATGTGGAAACCTGCTGCAACGCGGTCACCGTGCTGAAAAGCCAACCGGTGTCGGCCGTGGAACTCCTGGACCGTCGCAGCCTGCGTTCGGTGCAGGACAAACCCGGCATGCCGGCTTTCGTACAACAGCTGTCGAACAATGCCTGCGCGCTGCTGATTGAATCCCGCGCCGCATCGTCCACTTTGCTACAGGAGCAACTGGCGCACATCATGGCGTCGTTGACATCGTTCCCCGTGGAAAAACAAGTCGACTTCACCGAAGACCCGGTGGAAAACGCTCGGCTCTGGGCGATCCGCAAGGACACCTTCCCCGCCGTCGGCGCGGTGCGCAAAACCGGCACCACGGTGATCATCGAAGACGTGACCTTCCCAGTGGAGCAACTGGCCATCGGTGTGAACCGGCTGATCGAGCTGTTCGACAAACATCACTACGACGAAGCGATCCTTTTCGGACACGCGCTGGAAGGCAATCTGCACTTCGTCTTCACCCAAGGCTTCAACAACCCGGAAGAAGTCGCACGCTACCAAGCGTTCATGGACGACGTGGCGCAGCTGGTGGCGGTGGAATTCGGCGGTTCGCTGAAGGCGGAACACGGCACCGGCCGCAACATGGCGCCTTTCGTGGAGCTGGAATGGGGCAGCGATGCCTATCAGCTGATGTGGCAGCTTAAACGGCTGCTCGATCCCAATGGCATTCTCAACCCGGACGTGGTGCTCAGCGAAGATCCGCAGATCCACCTCAAGCACCTGAAACCGCTGCCGGCCGCCGACGAGATTGTGGATAAGTGCATCGAGTGCGGTTTCTGCGAACCGGTATGTCCGTCGAAAGGCCTGACCCTGAGCCCGCGCCAGCGCATCGTGATCTGGCGGGATATCCAGGCGAAGAAACGCGCAGGCGTCGACACATCGGAACTTGAAGCCGCCTACGAATACCAGGGCATCGACACCTGCGCCGCTACAGGGTTGTGCGCGCAGCGTTGCCCTGTAGGCATCAATACCGGCGAGCTGGTGAAAAAGCTTCGCGGTCGCAAGGCGACGCACACGAAAACCGCCAACTGGCTTGAAGGAAATTTCGCCACTGCATTGCAAGGCGCGCGCTTCACCCTGCATGTGGCCAACGGCGCGCGGATGCTGCTGGGCGCACCGCGTCTGGCGAAGCTGTCGGCGACGCTTACCAAGTTGTCCAAAGGCCAGGTCCCGCAATGGACCAACGCCATGCCGCAGCCGGAAAAAGCCATTCGCTTCAGCCCGGTCGTATCGGATGAGCGCCCTCGCGTGGTCTATCTCGCGGCGTGCGTTTCGCGGGTCATGGGCCCGGCGGCGGGTGATAAAGAGCAGATGTCTCTGTACGACAAAACCCGTGGGCTACTGGAAAAAGCCGGTTACCAGGTAGTCTTTCCGGACAACCAGGACAGCCTCTGCTGTGGTCAGCCGTTTGCTTCCAAGGGTTACTCCGAACAGGCCGAACACAAACGCCAGGAGCTGATCGGCGCATTGCTGCACGCCAGTCGCGGCGGGCTCGATCCGATCTATTGCGACACCAGTCCGTGCACTCTGCGGCTGGTTCAGGATTTGGGCGAAGTTCGACTGGACCTGTACGACCCGGTGCGATTCATCCGTACGCATTTGATGGATCGTCTCGATTTCACACCGCAGGAAGCGCCGATCGCAGTGCATGTCACCTGCAGCACCCAACACCTTGGCGAGAGCCAGGCGCTGATCGATCTGGCGCGCAAATGCAGCAACAACGTGGTCATTCCGGAGGGCATTCACTGCTGCGGATTTGCCGGTGACAAGGGCTTCACCACGCCGGAACTGAACGCACATTCGTTACGCACGCTCAAGGATGCGGTGCAGCAGTGCTGCGAAGGGATTTCGACCAGTCGCACCTGTGAGATTGGCCTGACGCAACACGGCGGAATTGATTACCACGGACTGGTCTATTTGGTGGATCGGGTAACGCGGGCGAGGGTCATGCAAGAAAAATAGAACCCTGATGCGCTGCCGTAGTCCACAGATTAAGCCCGGACATTACCGGGCTTTACCCAAACTCGGCAGCCCGTCCTGACGGCCAGCGGTGCCGGGCCCCTCAGTTCAAGGAGATACACATGAAACGTTCTGTACTGTTAGGTCTGTTCGTTACTGCTTCGCTGATGGCGTCCACCTCGTTTGCCGCCGAAAAAGATCTCTGTGCGACCAACCTGCAAACCATCGAAAATGCCAAGGCACAGATTCCTCCGGAGATGACTGAGCAGGTGGCGGCCTCCGTCAAGAAAGCCAAAGCCGATCACGCATTGGGCACCAAGAAAGGGACTGAAGATTGCATCGCTGAGACTAACCAGACCATGCAGGAACTTCAGAAGTTAAGTGACGGTGGCAAACAATAGTCCCCGCAAAGGCCAACCTTCGGGTTGGCCTTCTGGGCCTTGTTGGCGTACACCGCGCAGGCTTGTTGCTCATCAGGATTCACAGAAACCTAAACCCGCCAAGTGCGGGTTTTGTTGCACCTGGGGTTTGGTAATGCATGACCCGCCCACGTCGCTATAGAAAATGCGACACCCTGCCCAAATCCGCGGAAGTCGCAACGCCGCAGAACCTGTAGGAGCGAGGCTTGCCCGCGAAGAACGCTAACGCGTAATACCTGAGAAACCGCGGTGCACTCTTCGCGGGCAAGTCGGATCTCGGCACCGCTCGCTCCTACACGATTTTCGTCGCTCCGCAATTTCAGCCTCTTTTTACTGCCATTGCTTCTATCAAGCAGCTTTTTCATAGCCCTATTTGCAAAAACCGAATTCCTGCGCAATGCCGCAGTCCTTTAAGTACGCCCCATCAATTGTGGCTTGCTTTCCGACCTCGGCCGAGCCGCCCACCCATACGGCAGCACCGAGACCATCAGTTCAAGGAGATACCCATGAAACGTACCGCACTCGCTGGTCTGTTCATCTCTGCTGCAATGTTGGCCTCTCCCGTATTTGCGGCGGACAACGACCTTTGTACGAGCAAGCTGCAGGAACTCAAAAACAAAGTGAGCTCACTGCCGGCGTCCTCCGGCAACGCCACAATGGAGATCAAAAGACTGATGTCCAGCGCCGAAGCTTCCAAAGCCTCCGGGGACGACAAAAAATGCGTCACCGAGGCCACCCAGGCAATGTCACTCGCTGACCAACAGCGCAACCAACCCACCCCATAATTTCTGGCGGCCAACCTTCGGGTTGGCCTTCTCCCGCGTGTTGGCGTACACTGCACAGGCTTGCTGCTCACCATGATTCACAGAGCAACAGGCACGGGGCCGTTTAGGATTCGACGCCGGTCGCGAAACTTTAGGTGCATGCCGAGTTGGTAACAGAACTCGTAAATCCACTGTTGCAACTACTTATAGTTGCCAATGACGAAACCTACGGCCAGGAATTCTCTCTCGCTGCGTAAGCAGCTTTAGATCCTGAGCTTCTGGTACCTTCGGGTCCAGCAATCACCAGGGGATGTCTGTAAACCCAAAGTGATTGTCATATAGAACAGAATCGCCGTGCAGTACGTTGTGGACGAAGCGGCTAAAACTTACACAACTCGCCCAAAGCACCCTGCCCTTCGGGTCGCTGAGGGTTAACTTAATAGAAACGGCTACGCATGTAGTACCGACAGCGGAGTACTGGCGGACGGGGGTTCAAATCCCCCCGGCTCCACCAAATACGAAGCATGACAAAACCCGCCAAGTGCGGGTTTTGTTGCATCTGGGGGTTGGGGATTTGTGGTGCGCGCATGACCCTGCGAAATTATTAACGCCATTCACACCTCACGGACAGCGCAAAACCTGTGGGAGCGAGGCTTGCCCGCGAAGAGGCCAGTCCTGCTACGAAAAATCGACTGACCATAACCTGCTCCGAGACTCCACAGGCTCATCACAAACGTACTTATATCGCTGAACTCCTGCTGTAGATCCCTCCAACAGCCGAGCCTTGAATATGCCGTCTTGTCCCACATCAAATCCTCCGTTTCCGGAAGGCTCAATCACTACCGCCTTCCCGTCCGTCCTAAGATTCAGGGCTGAGGGTCTCTATCAGGTCTTGGGCAATACCAGCCTAGCAACCCATCGGGGCATTGAGGTCAGAGTAGGTGAAGATGATTTGGTCGTTCCCTACCGGATCCATCACGAAGGAGACGAGCTGGCCTTTGAGCGCTTAACTGGACTTCAGAGCATCATGTACTCGTGTCTTCTTACAAGGCATCACGACGGCCATACCCGCCAGCGTCAACTGGAACGCATACTCTCAGTGCCAGAGCCGTGGATTGTCCCGTTTGTGATTCAGCTTACTGGCGAGTATGTAATCGAGATCCTTAAGACCTGTGAGACCCACCTGCCCGCGCTGGATTCCGAGCTGTACGGCACCTTCATTCGGGCCAACCCCAGATACTTTCAAATGACACAAGATCGCATGATCAGTTATTGGGATCGCTACTACCGGGGCCAATACAAGTACCGCTCCGACTACGTCGGATTCCGTCTATTCGATCGGTTCCGTGAGTTTGCAAAACAGAGCCTTTAAGATTCCTACAAACGCATATTTCCAGTTGGAATTCGTATGACTCCAGAATGGATCGGTCGCGGCAAAACCGTCGCACAGTTGATACAAGAGCTTCGTTCTTTCGAGGATCAGAGTCTGGAGGTTCGCATTTCCATTGATGGGGGCGAATCCTCACAGCCCATTTCTCTTGTTACGAAGCAAGGTAAATATGCCGTGCTAGAGAATCACCAGGTCGTGCCCACAATCGTTCGCCACGATGACTAACGATTGAGCCTTTCAAAGAACCCCAAAGGAAGCAGCGCGATGCCCCCTGCATCCCCACAAGCTCTATCCGAATACAAGCCAGTAAAAACTGGCACATTTCGTAGGGCTCAAACGACCCCGCCCCACCAAATACGAAGCAAAACAAAACCCGCCAAGTGCGGGTTTTGTTGCATCTGGGGGCTGGTTAAACACGACCAGGCCTATTCTGGCGATCTACCCGCGAGGAAGCAGCCATGAAATTCAAAGTACTGACTGCCGCGTTGACCCTTTCCCTGACGTCCGGTTGTGCGCACTACAACGACCGAACCACTGACACCAACAAGAATGGGCGGATTGCCTGTGATGCCGAACCCAAGAATCAGGCTGGTGCTATACGAAGCAGTCTAAGGACTGGAATTGGGGTGGGTTGAAGTTTGGGGTTGGGTCTTCGAACTAGATTCTGGCCTTGTAGGAAACCGCCTGGATTGAAGGCGTTTTCTTAAACAACAAGTCTCGCCGTGATCCTACAGACGCTGTGATTTTCGGGGAGGTTTCCGACAGGTCACGGCGGTTGTCGGGTAGGAAGGTGAGTGGATAGTCTTTGTCGGTCGCTGCACATCAGCGACCGGGCCTGGAAACCCGAGGGAATAGAGCTAATCAGTAGTCCACATGACATACTGCGGCGTTTTTTCGGCCTGCAGTTCAATGTTATGGCGGCTGTGTGCGGGAGACCTTCGGGTCTGCCAAGGGTTAGCTCCTACCTCGGTTTCCAGCCCTCGCACAGCTGCCACCCACTCGCCTGGAAATGAAAGTGGCAGCTCCAATTATTTAGGAGCTTTTACCATGATCAAAGAAACACCAAACCCGCCCGCCCCGGACGACGTTTCCCCCTACGAATCCATCGATTCAAAAAAACTCAACGAAGCCGCTGACCGCGCGCTCGATCACTACCTCAACCCCTCCGCCCTGAAATCACCCGTGGCCCGCAAGCCGAGTACGATGTTTTTCGTTGCGCCGGATTTGAAGGACGAAGACCTGTTGGCCCATACCTGTGAATCCCTGGCCCAGGCCAGTGTGATGGCGAGTGATTTTGCCGGGTATCTGGAAGGCCCACATCGACATAGAGCGATGGCCATTCAGCAGGTGGTAATGCTGGCGGAACTGGCGGTGAATCGGATGTTGGATAACGTTGAAGTGCCGAAATCTGCGCCACGCAGTTGATTCATTGTAGGAGTGAGCCTGCTCGCGATGACGGAGTGTCAGTCGACATCCATGTTGAATGAACAATCGCTATCGCGAGCAGGCTCACTCCTACAAAAGCAGTCAGGTGTATGGTTGAGAGTTAAAGCACTTTCAACTCCACCGACACATGCCCGCGCGTCATCCGCGAATACGGGCAGATCTGATGCGCAGCCTCCGCCAGTTCCCGCTTCACACCCTCCTCCAGCCCGGGAATGTTGACGTTCAACCTGACCGCCAGCTGAAAGTCCCCGCCACCGACCTTGCCCAGATCCACCTCGGCATCCACCGACGTATCTTCCGGCAGTTTGATTTTCATCTTGCCCGCCACCACCTGTATCGCGCCGATGAAACAGGCGGAATAACCCAGTGCAAACAGTTGCTCCGGATTGGTGCCGGGTTTACCCGAGCCCGGCGAGCTGAATTTGACATCGAGCTCCCCATCGCTGGATTTGCCAGTGCCTGTGCGGCCGCCGACGGTGTGGGTTTTTGCGGTGTATAGAACGGTTTCCAGTGCAGTGCTCATGATCGTGACTCCAGATGGGAAGCAACAGATGATGGGGCCGGGAGTTCAAGCCTAGCAGCGCAACCCAGACTGACAAGTGACGTCAGTCGGACGAAAAAAAGGCACTGAGCGATAACCGCCAGTGCCTTTTTTCAGGTCTGAAACAACGATCAGCGCGACAACATAAACGTGTCGTACTCCAGATCTTCCAGCGCCGTCGAAAGCCTGTGTAAACCCAGCAACACACAGATCAGCAGCGACAGCGTAAACCCGTACCCGAAGAAGCTTGGCCCCAGGTACATGCTGAACAGCGTCAGCGTGGCGTTCAACACCGCAAACAGCACGCAAAGCTCCAGCACCACCGTGCGCTTGTCGAGGTAGAAGAACACGTTGAGCAACGCCATGAACACCACCTGAATGCTCACACCGATCAGGTCGATGTAGAACAGCGGCAGGTAATAGCTGGAGATGCCCAGCCATTCCAGCAGGCGCGGTGCGAACAGGAACAACAGCACCGCCGTCAGCCCCTGTACCTTGCAGATTTCCAGCAAACCCTGGCGGATCGACAAGGTCATTTCGGTTTTCAGTTGCCCGATGTGTTGCAGGGTTTCGCCTTCGCGGATCGCCCGGAACAGGCGGTCGTACCACTCGGCAAAGTCGGTCTCGATGCGCACCAGAAACACCGCCATGCCGGGGATGATCGCCAGGTAGGCGAGGAAGATCGGCAAGTCGTAAAGGATCGAGGCGCGCAGCGGGCCGACGATTTCGTTGGAGGTGCCGGGGTTGAACCAGAACAGGAACTTGTCGATCCAGATGCCCAGGTTGTAGAAGAAACCGGTGGCCAGCAGGCTGAGGAAAACGTTGCGCCGGTCGAGGAAATCGAAGGCGATCAGTTTCTCGGCGCGGTACTCGCGCAGGATGTCGTAGAGGAATAGAAACAGCAGCGTGCTGTGCCCGATCAACAGTGCCAGCAGCAAGCCCGGCATCTGCAAAAAGCTCAGCACGTAGGCACTCGCGACCATCAGCGTGTAACCCACCAGCATCACCAGCAGAATGCGGTTATAGGCCTTCATCCCCGAGAGGAAGATGATCACCAGCCACAAGTTGCACAACACCACGAAGTTCGCCAATACCAGTACGCGGTAAATCAGCGGCTCATCGAACAACAAGCCCAGCACGACGATCCCCAATAACCCGGCGCCGAGGGTGACCAGCAACAACACGCCCAACAGGTTGGGCAGGATCTGATCGTACTTGTGCTCGAACAAGCGGTCGGACACGAAGCGGGTGAAGAACAACTGCAAGCCGCCCGTCAGGATCAACGAGGTGGCCATCAGGTACGTCACCGTCACCAGGAACTGCCCGACCAGCATGTTCGGCAGCAACAAGCCGATGCTGATGATGCCCACCAGCATCACGCTGATGATCGACAACACCCACGGCCCGGAACTGATCAGCCCCGCGTAGACGTAGGCGTGCAAGGTCGCCGTGTAGGAATCGCGCGAAAGGATTTTTCGCAGTTCAAAGCCAATACCGGCCATTTAGCTGTTCTCCATGGCGGCTTGATACAGGTCGCGGTAACGCTGCAGCATCAAGGCTTCGGTGTAATAACGGGTGACCCGCAACAAGCCGCTGGCCTGGGCGGCCTGCCAGCGTCGCGGGCTGCGCAACAATTCAAGGATCGCGTTGCAGGTGGCTTGTGGATCGGCAATCGCCACCACTTTGCCGGCGTGCCCGAGGTCACGGTCTTCGGCGCTGCCGCCTTCGATCAACTCGCGACACGAACCCACGTCGCTGCTGACCACCGGCGTACCGGCGGCCCAGGCTTCGAGGATCACCAGCGGCTGCGCTTCACTGATCGAGGTCAGCACCATCAGGCCGAGTTTCGGCAGGATGTCCTGAATGCGCTGGAAGCCGAGGAAATGCACCTTGCCTTCCAGGCCCAGACTGGCCATCAGGCTGCGGCATTCGCTGACGTATTCCGGGTCTTCCTCTTCGGGGCCGACGATCCAGCCTTCGGCTTGCGGCATGGCGCTGATCACACCGCGCATGGCCCGCAGAAATGTTTTCACGTCCTTGATCGGCACCACACGGCCGATCAAGCCGACCACGGGCGCAATGCCGTGAGCGCGGGATTCCAGCGCCGCGGTCCACACCGGCAGGTCGATGCCGTTGGGAATGACTTGGGTGCGAGCCGCGAGGGCGCCGTCCTTGATCTGCCGCTGACGGTTGCCGTCGTAGAGCGCGATGATGTTGTCGGCGCTGTTGTAAGTCAGTTGGCCGATGCGCTCGAAGAAACGTACCCACAACGTGCGGATATAACCCGAGCCGGCATCGAGGCTGCGGTTCAGCGCCTGGCCGGAGCTCTCGGCGATCCAGCTGGCCTGGGCCAGGTCGATCTTGCGTTCCTTGGTGTAGATCCCGTGCTCACTGAGCAGGTAAGTGCAGTTCCAGCGTTGCTTGAGGATGCAGCCGAGGAAGCCCGCATACCCGGTGGAAATCGAATGCAGCACCCGCGCTTTCGGCATGCGTTGTGCGGCTTCGGCGAGCATCAGCAACGGTGACTGCATCGCGCGCAGGGTCCAGAAATAATTGACGAAGGACGGGTCGGCGCAATGCTGACGATAGCCTTCGCTCAATGACTCCCAACTGGCGCGGCTGCGCAGCACATCGTCGAGGGTCATGCGGCCTTGGGCGATGCAGTCGAGCAAGCGTTCGCCCAGCGCCGGATCCGGCGCATCCGGGTGATGCAGGAAGCGATACAAATCTTGCAGCTGCTGTTCGTCGGCCTCGCGGGGCACCAGCAGCTTGTCGGCCGGATGGGTCGCATCCTCGAGGAATACTTCTTCGATGTGCAGCACGTTCGCCGGCACTTCGTAGCGCCGGGCCGGATAGGCGTGACGCTGGCCGCCGATGAACATCACCGAAAAAGTCAGTTCCGGCAGGCCGAGGATCATCTGGTGAATCCAGCTGGAAACGCCGCCGCGCACGTAAGGCCAGGTGCCTTCGAGCAGCAGACAGATGTCGGCAACCGGTGCCTGTTCCTTGTGACTCATGTCCAGCTCCTGACCAATGCGGCGAACGGCGGCCGCTGACGGGTTTCCTCGGGAAGGCGTGCGAGCAGTGCGGGAATTTCGTGGTACCGACCGGCCTCGAACGCCAGCTCGGCACGAAACGGCAGCACTTGTGCCGCGCCCATGCCGTTTTCCTGAGCCTGACTGAGCAGCACCTCGGCACGCTCGACGTCACCACGCTCCAGCGCGATGCGCCCGGCCAGCAGCACCAGCTCACCGCCCTCGCCCGCGGCCAGACCAAGCTCGGCATGTTCGCTGGCTTGATTAAGCACGTGGTCGAGCACGCTGCCTTGCGCCAGGCCCAGATACGCCAGCTCCCAATACCAGCGCGCCAGCCTGCCGTGCAGCGCACCCGCCGCTTTGGCATTGGCGTCGACCAGTTCGCCGAGCGCGATCTGGATGTGTAGGTTGATGTCGCTTTCCTGCTTGTCGAGCATCGAATACGCCAGCAGGCGCACATCGTCACTCGGGTCACCGAGGGCCAGTTTGAGGATCGGCACTGCTTCTTTACCAGGCATGCGCCGCGTGGCCAACAGGGCGGCCAGACGCTGATCCGGGTCCGGCGCATGACGCAACACATCCTGCAAACCGCCATCGGCGAAGATCGGCGAATGCAGTTGCAACTGCGCCCGAAACGGCAGTTTCGGGATGCCCACCGCTTGCCACGCTTGCTTGTCGCGTTTGCGCGGCAGGTACAGCGCCGGGAAGATCGCCGCCACCACGCCGACCGCACCGAGCACCGGCACGAAGAACGCCAGGCTGAAGATAAACAGCGGGCTCCACGGCAGCGGCGAACGGTAGCGCGCCGGCAGCAACAGCCACACGGCCGCGCACAACATCACGCATGCCAGGCCATGGCTGAGGATGAACACCAGCAATTGTTGTAACTCGGGCGCCGCGAGCCACAAACTGGCCCAACTGCCCGCCTCTAACAACAAGGCTCCGCTAAACAGCCACTTGCTGATCATTCAGGCCACACTCGTTGAACAGGAAATTACGCAGCCCGTTGCGTTCACAGCCAGGCTCCAGGTTGAACGGCAACACGCGCACGCCGAGGCTGTCGAGGCTGCTTTCAATGCCAAAGTGTTCGTGCAGCATCAGGTTCATCCGCGCCAGATAACCTTCGGTGCCTTGCGGACTGGTCAACGGCAACAGCACCAGCAACAATTGATGATCGCGGTTGTTACGCAGCGGCAATTGCAGATCGAGGCCACGCTGGCTGCGTTCGAACAGTCGCGACAGCTCATCGTTGGGACGGGTGATTTCGAAGGCGAAAAGGCCGGCGGCCAGTTTGTGTTGCTCGACGTCCACCAGCGAACGCTTGAGTTGCAGCGTGAACTGCTGCGCATCGGCATCGGCCAATTGCAGCACTTGCGGATCGCGGCGCAGCAGGTCGGCGATGTGCCCGGCGAGCAACGACAACAGGCTCAGCGTGCGATCCTGGAAAGCGAAGAACGGCATCTGCCGCACCGCCAGAATCGCCAGCAAACGCCCCTCGGCATCGATCAGCGGAATGCAGGCCTGCAACGACGAGAACTGCGCCGAGCTGCCGGCATCAATCAATTCCTGACGCACGCTGACCAGTTCGCCGCGCTCCAGGCACAGCTTGACCAGACCGTCTTCGGTACCCAAAGGCCCCATGACGCCGATGGTCGCCAGGGCTTCGGGCAACACGTTCTCTTCGCGCTCATCGACGCGATACAACCCGGCCACGCGCAACGTGCCGTACTGTCCAAGCATGGTCACGATCGGATCGGCCAGCGCGGCCAGTGCATCGCCTTCGTCCGGCATCACCCGCAGTTTTTCGCGCAAGCCCAGCAACGAACTGCGCAAGCTCTGATCGCTGCCCGCCACGCGCTGCTCCAGCAGGTCGTGGGAGACCCGCAAAATCTGGTGCGCGCGGGTGAATTCGTCGAGTCGATACTGGCGGTAATCGTTCGCCATCTGCAGACGCTGCAAGCGCCGCTCCCACAGATCGCGAACCTCGCCCACCAGCATGCCGCTGACCAGCACGCCGACGATGAAGGACGGATCGAGCTGGGCGTAGGCTTCATGCCCGATATAGCGCAGCGCAAACAGTGCCGCCACCAACAGGCTGGCGCTGAGCAGGCCACGCACAAAACCATAACGCACACCCAGCAGCAACGGCGCCAGCACCGGCCAGGGAAAACCGGCGTGCATTTGCAACGGGTCTTGCGGGGTCAGCCACAAGCCCAGGCCAATGGCCGCGCCGGTGACCAACAGCGTTTCCAGCCAAGACACCGGACCGCTGGCACGCGGCGCGAGGCTGTAATCCATGTGAGGAGAATTCATTGCATTCACTCGAACCGAAGGGCGCCAACAAGTTTGTCGAGCACCGTTTGCGCGGTGCCGGCGAGGCTTTCACGGGACCAGCCCGCGCGCGCGCCGCTTTTGCTCCAGAGCACACGACCGCTGCTGGCTTCAAGCACGCGCAGGCTGATGCCCACCGCCGGCTCGCCGTCCAGACCGTTCTTGTACTGCCACTCTTCAACGCTGCCGGCGACCACGTAATCAAGCTTCTGATCCCGTGCCCAATCGAGCGCGCCGGCCAAGCGTTCGTTGTCGTCCATCAGCGCTTGTTCGCCCTGAGTGCTGACCGGGTAAACCCGTGGTTGCAGACCATGGCTGCTGAGTACGCTGAGCAGGATCTGCTCGGCGCGTTCACCGGCCTGTGGGGTTTGCGAATAGTTGATCATCGGCACGGTGCCCCACTTCGCGTTACGCGGAAGGTTCGGGCTGGTGTCGCCAGTGAAGCTGGCGCAACCGGCGACGAACAGGACTGCCAGAGCCAGGCTCAGATTACGAATTGCTTGCATCAGTTTTTCTCCTGTAAACATTTCATGATCAGCGTCCGAATCGCACGCCGTAGCTCACACCCAGTGTTCCGCCCGCCTGACCGTCCCCGCCTTGTGGCGCGGATTGGTAGCCGACGGTGAGGGCCAATTCGTCACCGCCCAGCACTTCGACGCCGATCCCGGTGTTGATGCCGTAGTTGAAGGTTTGATCCAGCCATTGCCAGCCCGCCGTCACGTCCACCAGCCAGGTGTATTGCGGGCGAGTGCGCACCAGCGCGCCCGGCAAACCTCGGCGCCAAGAGCTGCCGACATACAGTTGGCCATAACGGCTTTGCAGCAGATCGTCGGCCGTCACGATTGCGGGATCGTCCGAGTCATCAACGCTTTTCACCGGGCCGCCGTTGGCGCTGGACAGGTAGTCCAGGGTGCGGTCCTTGACGTTGTTGTGCTGATAATCGACACCGCTGCGCACGGTCCAGTTCGGCCCGGCGAATTCCAGCGTGTGGTTGTATTCCATCTTCAGCGCCTGGCCGTTGCCCAGGGAATCGCCCGCTCGGGTGGAGAACGATTTCTGTGCGACTTCCCAGCTGATCTGATCCCGCGCCGAGAGCCCGTGACGACCGCCGACCCACACGCTGTCGTGCTGGCCGAAAGCGCGCATCAGGCCGCTGTCTTCGCTTTTGCGGTGCCAGTCCAGACCGGTCTCGATCTGGTCACTGGCGCTCAACTGCCAGGTCCGGGACACGCCCAGGCCGGTGCGGTCATCGTCATCGCGCTGACTGGTGTCGGCGAACAATTTGTAGCCGCCGTCCTCCACCGAACGTTGCAGGGTCAGCGCGGCGTTGCGCTCATCACCCATGCGCGATTCGATCAGTTGATCGCTGTTGTAAGTGCCGTTTTCCAGCTCAAGATTGGCGTACCACTGAGCACCAAGGTTGTGCGCGATTTGCAGACGCGGGGCGTTGAATTCCAGGCCACCGAAATCCTGCTGATGCCAGGACAGCTGCGCGCCCTGAGGCGTCAGTTCCTGGAGCTCCACCGCCTGACGGCGCAGTTGTTCGCGCACGGCGGCCGGCTGATCGTCACCCAGTGCCGATTGGCTGAGGTCGAGGGCTTCGTCGAACCGGCCGAGACGACTCAGGGCCTGAGCGCGTTGCGCCGGGTTCAGGTCGCTACTGGCCAACAGCGTTTCGACTTGCGCCTTGTTACGGCTGAGCAAGGCTTGCTGAATGTCTTCGTAACGCTGGACCTTCAATCCCTGGCTCCGCGCCCAATCAAGCCATTGGTCTTTCTGCGATTCCTGGTTCGTTGCGTCGAGACGCGCCAGCAACCGTTCGAACCACAATTGCAGCATTGCCGGCGAGCCGTCCTTCCACTTCGCCACTTCCTGCTGGGCCTTGGCCGGCGAATAACTGCTGGCCATCAAGCGCAACCAGATCGCATAACGCTGGGACGATGGCTGAATGTTCTCGCCTTCGGGGCTGCGCAGCAGCTTCAAGCGCAAGCGTTGCGCCGCGTCCTGATAACCGGCGCTTTCGAGGGCATCGGCGTAGGCCGCGCGCACCAGCCAATCCTGTGGGCTGGTCTTGAGATACATGCGGTACCAGGCCAACGCTTCGGCATCGCGACCGAGCATCTGACTGGCGCTGGCGAACGGCAGCCAGAGGATTCGGTCCTGCCGCGCCTGGGGTTTCCACTCGGTCAGCAAAGGCTTGAGCGCGGCGGTGTTGCCTTGATCGACGTACAGCCACATCAAGCGCTCGCGGAACAGGTTGTCATCCGGGAAACGCGACAAGCCCAAGAGGTACAAGCGCTGCGCTTCGTCGATATTGCCCTGCTGCACCGCCAAGGCACCGCGTATCGCCAGCACTTGGGCTTGCTCGTTGGCGTCCGGGTATTGCTCGGCGTCTTTGAGCAGTGCGACCACTTGCGGCCAGTCCTGCAATTCCTGGGCTTGCTGCAAGGATTCAACCAGACGCTGCGGATCACGGGTGCGTTTCCAGCTGCCGACCATCATGGTCAATGCGCGCTTCGGATCGCTGCTGCGATACATCGTGATCAGCTGACTCTCGTCGCCATTGTTGAGCGAACCCTTGAGCGCGAGGAGTCGCTCCAGGGAAACCTGCAATTCGTCGTCGAGTTCCAGATCCCACGCCAAGGCAGCACGCAGGCGCCAGTAACCCTCATCGGTGATCTTGCGGTTATCAACCTGCAACACGTCCCACGCCGCCTGATTATCAAACAGCTTCAGGTCGGTATTGGCCCAGTCGATGCGCTCGGTCGTGGTCAGTGCGAAACGTTTTGAGTAACGCTTGTAGACCTCGGTTTTCTGCGCGAACTGCCCAGTGTTTTCGAGGTTTTGCAGCAGGCGCGTCCAGGCCAGGCGATGCGCCGGGTACTTGCGCAAGTAGGCGTGCAACCAGGTTTCGGCTTGGGTCGGCGTGCCGCGGGATTCGTGACCGTAGATCAACGCATCGAGCTCGACGTCAGTCAGCGCACGCTGCTCCATGATCTCGGCGAGCAGGGGAATCGACCGGTCAAAGTCGTACTGCTGACTCGCCAGACGCCAGGCGTGTTCACGGGTTTGCGGATCTTCGTGCAGTTTCAGCAGACGAATCCAATAGCCGAGGGCGGCCTGACTGTCGCCACGCCATTCACCCAGATGCCCCATCTGCTCGAGCAACGCCAGGTCATCCGGGTGTTCAGCCACGAGCTGCTGACCACTGTCCCACGCACCGGCCAGGTCGCCGAGGGCCAGGCGCATGCTGAATTCCTTGCGCAGGATTTGCGGATTGTCAGGCTGCAACACGCGCCACTGATCCAGAAAGCGCTGGGCCAGATCAAAGCGCTTGCTGCCGACGGCAACGTCAACGCCCTGTTCCAGCCACGACGAATCAGTTTGCGGATCCTTTAGCTGATCCAGTTCATCGGCCAGCACACGCGCGGCCTGTTCACCGCGACCGGCGGCCAGCAGACTGTTGAACGCCAGTTGCGCGTATTCACGACGCTCGGAGGCTTGTTGGCTGTCTTGTTTGAGCAGCAGATAAATGTCAGCGGCGCGGCCAGGCTGCTCACCCGCCAGGTACCACTGCGCGGCGGACTTGAGCGCAGCAATGCGCTGAGCCGGATCACGGTCGGCGATTTCTTCGTAGACGCTGGCAGCGAAGGCCGGCGCCTGTAACGTCAATGCTAACTTGGCAAGGTTCTGCAATTGCGGCAGCGGCAGCATGCGGTGATCAAAGCTTTGCAGGCGTTCGATCAAGGCTTTCTGCGCGACCGGATCATCGGCCTTCGCCGCTTCCAGCGCATCCAGTTCCAAGCGGTAATACGCCTGCAACTCGACGACCGGTTTCGGCCAGTTCTCAAGGTGCTGGCGCGCCTTCGGGTAGTCGCCGAGACGGATCAACAGATCGACCAGTTGCAAGCGCAGGTGATCGTCATCCGGGTGCGCCGCCAGCAGCAATTCGGCGTAGTTGGCTGACACCGCATCCGGCTCGCGGCCATCGGGCTGGAACACTTCTTCGCGCTGGAACGTCACCCACAGCAGGCCGCCCACGGCCACGGCCACCACCGCCAATGCCCAGGGATTGAGCAGGCGGCTGCTTTTAGTTGCTGAGGCGTTAGATGCAGTAGAGCTGACCATGACTCACCTGCTTCATTGGTAATTGAAAAGTCCACAGGCCGGCGGATGCCTTGCCTGCGAATTGTTGCCCATCCACTTCCACCCGGCAGCTGCTCGCCGAGCGTACGGAGAAGGTCAGGTCGACCTGCCCGGCAAACGAAAAGCTCACGTGCTTTTCGTCCACATATTTCCAGTCCACCAGCGGCAGATTGGCCTCCTCCAGCGCCGGCCGTTGATCCCGGTCGGAACGCAACACCAGCAACGCCTTGTCGCCGCTCAACGCCACATAACGGCCTTGTGGCAAGTCGCGAACACCGGCGACGCCTTGCGAACGCAGCAGATCCGGCCAGCCCATTTGCGGGTCGAGTCGAAGGGTGCGCAGCGCGTCCATACCGCGAACCTGCCAGTCGCCCTCGGCGGTGCGCGCCAGACTGGCCTGATACAAACCGTGCACGCGATCGAGGTAATCGCTCATCCACAGCGACATCGGTTGCTGGTCCTTCATGTAGCCGTAGATCTCGTTCATCGCCTTGATCGAGGCCTGCTTGGTGCTCGAATAGAAGTGGTAATACAGGTGCAGACCGCGCAGGCGCCGTGGGCTGTCGGTGAGTTCGAAGGTGTCGATCACATCGCGGAAACCGTAATACGGCCCCTTCCACAGATTGGTGTAGAGGTTCTCGTTGATGATCGGCGCGTAGTACTGCAAGCCGCCTTCGGTGGGGCGCAGTAACGGGTTGAGGCCGGTCAGCGACGGGTTGGCCTTGGTCAGCATGGTCTCGGCGCCGTTGACGTTTTTCAGACCCGCGTCGTAGGCCAGCTTCAGCGTGGCGGCCGAGGGCAAGGCATCGCCCGGCCAGAAGATCAACTTCACCGGTTTTTCCGGGGTAGTGAGCTGCTGGTTGATGTAGTCGCGCGAGCCAAAAATCTCACGGCGAAAATCAATTTTGTCGTAGCCCGGGATGGCCATTTTCAAGCCGTATTCCGGGTTGAAATTCTCACGTTTCTGCGCCACTTCCGGCTGCATGAAAAACGGATGGCTGAAGGTGTGGCTGGCGACTTCGACTTTCGGGTTGGCAAACAACTCGCGGGCGATGGGCTCCAGTTCGCGCGCCAGAAACGGGAACATGCCGCGCGGTGAAATCTCGCCTTCGACGATCGACACCGAGGTCAGAAACGGGTTGGGCCGAATGAAATCATCGAGCACCTGCTTGCCGGCATACGGCGTGCCGCGCACTTCGGCGCGCGACGGAAAACCATCTCCGTCGATGTGCACGGTGGCGATGCGGCGGCCGTTTTCGGTGGTGGTGTCCGGACGCGGCTGCACCGGCAGGCGCAGGCTGGCCTGGAGGAAGGCGAAGGGATCGAGAATCCAGCGGCTGCGTTCGTTGTTCGTTTCGAGAACGTAAGGCGCAAGGGCTACACCGCCCCACTCGGCCGTCGCCACCGGGGCGAATGTCTGGCCGTCCGCAGTGGTCAGCAGCAACGCGGCTTTCGGACCTTTGGGCAGCAGGGAAATCGCGGTCAGGTCACGGGATCGGGGCTGCACCGGGGCTTCGAAGGCGCCGATCAGTGCCTTGTCTTGATAGCTGATGGTCAACGCTTGAGTGCCGATCGGCGCCGAGCGATTCAGGCCCAGTCGCTTGAGCAACAGCGGGTCTTGAATCGGCAAGCCGGAAAAGAACACCACCGGGACGTGTTCGTCCAGACGCTTGCCGATCCAGCTATTGAAAGCCGATGCATCCTGCGGTGGGCCACTGGTCATCCAGGTAATGATCCCGGCGTACAAACCGCTGAATCGGTGTTCCGGCAAGGTGCTGTCAACGGGCAGGTAATCCACCCGATAGCCGAGGTATTCGAGCAAACCGCCGAGCAAGGTGTGCCCGGCGTTGCGCACCAGGTCACCTTCGCGCGGATCGTAAAGCAGCGCGATTCGGCGCGGCTGGATTTCGATGCTGCTGATGCCCATCGAGTCCAGTTCAGGCGTACCGATGTAGGGAATGAAGCCCTCATCGCGCAGACGTTTGGCCAGTTTGCGCGCCTCGTCGCGACGCTCCGGTGGCAGGTAGTCGATGGCTACCAGCGGAATGCCTTTGGCGCGCAACGGTTGGATCTGGGTTTCCAGCCATTCGCGGTCGGCTTCAGGCACTGGGCGATAGCGCTTGGCGGAAGCGTCCCAGCCGGCGTGAATGGATTCGATCGCCACGGCGGCGGCCACGCCATCGAGGTCGGGCAACACTTCGAAGCCACGGTTGAAAAACAGCTTCAGGTTCGGCTGGCGCTGGTGTAATTCCCGCAGGAAACCGGCGAGGGCCACACGCTGTGTTTCTCGCGACGACTCTGGCAGCAACTGGAAGCTGTCGAGGGTGTCGAGAAACAAACCGGCGTAGCCTTCGGCCTGCAACGCCTTGGCTCGGCCGAACAAATGTTCACGCCAGGCGGGCGCTGCGAGGTCCATGACCTGACTGTCCCACGCGCCATTGCGCACCGGGCTGACCGCCCCCGTGAGGGATGCCTTGTCGAGTTCGGCCTTGCCACCATGGAACTCGCCCACCGACAGATAGGCGAACGGCTGGCTGCCCAATTTGCGCAGGGTTTTGACGTCGCCCACGGTCATGTGCCCAGGCTCGACCACAGACCAGTCGAACTGAGCCAACTCGGAAATGGGCGGTTGATCGGCGTACCAGAAAACCACGCTGGCGGGTTGCGGCAATGCTGCGGCCTGAACGGCGGGCCCGCTCACGAACAACGCTAAAGCGGCGAGCAGCCGTTTAGCGGCCGCGCGGACACGCGTCCTGCGAAAAACGATTTCCATAACTCACTCTTGAATTGACTGAACCGATACTGCTTGGACGTCGGACAGTAGAACCGGCCGGGTTAGAGGCTGCGGATAAGCTGCGCCAGGCCTTGGCCGATGGCGGTCGGTTCCGGGAGCGTGAAACGCTCGAGCAGGCGTCTGTTATTGGCGCGCGAATGGCGAATGTCGCCCTGACGTGGCGCGTGATGAATCACCTTCAGCGGGCTGCCGGTGACGGTGCCCAATTCAGTGATCAGGTCGTTAAGGCTGGTGGAACGACTCAGGCCAACGTTCACCGCGCCGGGGCTCGGTTCGCTGACTTCCAGGGACTGAACGAGGATGCTCACCAGGTCCTGGACATAGACGAAGTCGCGGGTCTGCGAACCGTCGCCGAAAATCGCCACCGACTGCTCCGCCATGGCCAGCTTGGTAAAGATGCTGATCACGCCGGAGTACGGCGATGAAGGATCCTGGCGTGGGCCGAAGATGTTGAAGAACCGAAAGATCATCGGTTCCAGGCCATGTTCGCGGCGATAGAAATCCAGGTATTGCTCACTCGCCAGTTTGTCGCTGGCATACGGCGTGAGCGGGGATTTTGGTGTGTCTTCGTGAATCGCCGTGCCTTCACCGTTGTTGCCGTAGATGGCCGCGCTGGAAGCGAATACCACGCGCTTGATCCCGGCCTTCACCATGCTTTCGCACACATTGAGTGTGCCGACGAAGTTGCTTTGGTGGGTGCTGACCGGATCATCCACCGACGCTTGCACCGAGGCCACCGCGGCCAGGTGAACGACAGCACCGCACTCGCGCATGGCCTGTGCCACCACGGCGCCGTCGGCGACATCGCCGATGACCAGGCTCAGGTTGGCATTATCCATCGGCAGATTGCTGACTTTGCCGGTCGACAAATTATCCAGCACGCGGACTTTGTAGCCTTTACCCAGCAAAGCTTCTACAAGGTGCGACCCGATGAAACCTGCACCGCCAGTCACCAATACTCGCTCAACAAACATGAAATCTCTCCCTGAACAGTAGAGCGGATACGAGTGGTTGAAGTCCGCCGATTTTATGGCGCAAGGCCACCAAAACGCGGCCGATAATGGGAGATCAAATGGCCACTGTCAATACTTTGTCTAACTTATCGCCGAGCGGTATTTTACCCCGAAAAACGCCACTTATTTGACGACATTTATTAGCTACAGGCTGTCATGCAATTGCCATTTCAGGCCGTCAAACTACGTCTAGACCGGAACTTTCGCCATGTCTCAAGCCCCCCTTATTATCGACGTTCACCCCTGCTTTTCCCCCTCCGCGATGGCTCATCGCGGCATTCGGTAAATCATCGGCAACCAGCACAGCGTTGTCATTGTTGTACGTCATGACGAATCCAGAACCCTTTTTTAGAAACAGCTTTGATGGAACCCTGCGCCGGACGATGCAGCCTGATCGAGGCGGATCGCATCTTTACCAAGCACTCGGATGGGGGCGTTGGGGGTGAGACTTTGGGAGCAAAATTTCAAACACACGAAGAGACCGGATGAGCTGTAATCAACCGGGAGCGCTGTGCTAAGGAAGATAGATATGAACATCTGGATCACCGCCGCCCTCGCGGCCATGGTTTCCCAGCCTGCACACCCCGCGACTGAAGTCGCGCCCCGTGAAGAGCAAGTCCCATTCGACAAGGGCACTGATGCCGTCGTGATCAAACAGTCCATCCAGGGCCGACTCACCGCGCAATACCGTGTGAGTGCAAAGGCAGGCCAGATACTGACCGTCGATCTCAAGCCCTCCAACACGTCTGCCTACTTCAACATCACCGCCAAAGGCGCGGACTACGCGCTGTTTAATGGCTCGATCATGGGCAACCATTTCATGGGCCCGTTGCCCACCGACGGCGAATACACGGTTCAGGTGTACCTCATGCGCAACGCCGCACGGCGCAACGAGGTGGCGAACTACAACCTTTCGTTGAACCTCAGCCCCTCTGATACCTCTGACAGCACCCAGCCGTTTGACCAGACGCTTGAATTGCAGGGCATTCGTTTTCATGTGACGGGGGAATGGGTCGACGGGAACCCAGCAGTGCGCATCTCGCCTCAAGGGCTGGAGATCGATAACGCAGAGGTCACTCGGTCGCTGACCGGCAACATCGTCCGGGCGGAAGTCGCGGACCTTGATCAGGACGGTTCGCCGGAGATTTACGTTTTCGCCAGGTCGCCTGGGCGCGGGTTGCCCGGGGAGTTGGTTGCTTATGCAGCCAATCGCAAGAAATCCCTGAGCGAGATTTACCTTCCGGTTGTTAGTGATAATGCGAAAGTGGCGGAGGGTTATCAGGGCGAGGATGAGTTTGCGGTGGTGGAGGGTTCGTTGGTGCGGCGGTTTCCGGTTTATGAGAGTGCGGATGATGGGGCGGGACGGACGGGGAAGATGCGAGAGTTTCGGTATCGGTTGGTGGCTGGGGAGGCTGGGTGGGTTTTGCGGGGGGATGGGGTTGCGGAGTATTGAGGAACGTCGTTGTGGGCAAACGTCCCATTAGCTCAGTGGTGGAGGGGGAGTTTTCCGAGAGATTGCGGCCTCCATTAGCTAAAAAATCGAGCTCGACTCAAAATCCTCTCAATCAAAGCTTGATCACTAACAGCATGCCCACCTTGCGGTGGCCGATTACTCTGCGGAAAGGCAAGTATTTTACCTGAGGTTGCAGACAGGCTAGCGTCAAAAGCAGCAGCGACATGGATTGCATGTTTTAAGTCACCGCGACCAGAATTGAGCTCATCACGAGTCTCAAAAGGAAAAGAAAGCTGGTCGTCATTTTTCACAGCTATTCTCCTTGCTTACCGTTGCGGACCTCAGCGTCCCGTAAAAAGAAAAAAACTCAGTACCGCAGGGCAGAGCTAACAATTGACTGCACGCTGTACTGAGCTGATGGGCAAACTTTGACTCGTCCCTTTCCTCACCGTCAACCGCCAGATCGCGTAGGAATTACGTCTCCGTGATCGTAGTTCGGTTCTGAGTTATCGATTTTCACAGCGTTGCTCTTAGTAAAACCTTATCAATGATTTTCTGGGAGAGACGTAGTCCCCGTCCTAGGAAATTTCCCGCAACTCGTATCTCCTTTCATGAACTGGCAGGCGCTGTTCATCGACGATAGCCTTCAGGTGTCGCTGCAAATCAGCGATCGGCTTTGACAGGCTGACAACCAGAAACTTTCACTCTTCCTGATAAAACGGCATCCTTGCGCGTGTGCAGTTTTTTCATGGCGGCTGTGCGTGGGGCATCTTCGGATGCACCGGTTTCTGGTTTGCCGGTCTGTCAACCCGCGTATGGCTGCCACCCTTCCCTGTTTGACAGCAGGGGCATGGCAGCTCCTTTACAAACCGGAGATGCACCATGAAAAAACACAGCCCAAATCCGCCAGACTTGGCAACAGAGTCTCCTGATTTATCGGATCTCGCCAAAACAACCGAACGCATCATCAGCGCCCGCCTCCGCAACCCAAACCACTCCGACCCCATCAGCCACGTCTTCACCATCCTCCCCGACGTCGACACGCCAACCCTGCTCGCTCACGCCTGTGAATCCCTCGCTTCACTCAACGTCATGACCACCGACCTCGCCTGCGATCTCGAAGGCTCGCGCCGCAACGTGGCATTGGCGATTCAGCAGCTGGCGGTGCTGGGCGAACTGTTGGTAAACCGAGCGCTGGACAATCTCGATCCGCCCGATGGCGTGTCCGAAGTTCCGCCCGCCAGCCACCACTGAGTGGTCGCGCTCTTTTATCGAATGGAGGTTTTGTCATGGATCGATACATGCCTGTTACCGGCATCGACTGCACCATCGCGTCGCTGCTGATCGACACTGAAGCACCGCTAGACGTACTGCATGAAACCGCGGCTTACCGCATTCGCACCGCGACTCAATTGCTGGAAAGCTTTGCTGTGAACGAGGGTGTTCATAGTGAATTGGCGCGAGTGTTGGTGACATCACTGCGCGATGGCTGCGATTTGATGGATGTCGTCGGCCGACGATTGCAGGCGCAGGTTTCGGCATAGAAAAAAAATGGGTGACCTCACTGAGATCGCCCATTTTTTATGACTGCTGGACTTTACATCTTGAAACCAAAACCCGGAACGCTCTCAGCTCCGGTCAATGCTTTCTCCGTCGTCACATACAACTCACGTATATGCCCAACCAAAAACGTCCAGAACGCCGGTTCATTAACGGTTTGCGCGACCAACTCTCCTGGCAGGAACCGCCCCATCTCCTTGCGAAACTCGAGCACCACTTTCGGATCAGCATCGAGCAGTTCTGAACGCTCCTTGAACAGTTTCAAGAACTCATCCTGTTCGCAGTGATGATCGCTCAGTTTCTTCCCAATCAAATCCAGCTGCGGCGTTACACCTTGCTGACGCAGCCAGACCATGTCCCAGAGATCCCGGTTCTTGATTCGGTCAGGACGCAGAGCGAAAGCCACAATTTTGTCGGCATAGATTTCTTCGCGTGTTTCTGCCTGCAAAATCAGGCCACTCGTGCCCATGTCGACGCCATATGGATTGAGCAGCAACATGGGGTGTGGCTGATAACTCGGGATGGAACACACATCGATGTTGATGCGTTGCGCAGGAAGGCCTTTGCGCCCGGGTCGGGTCTGAACCTTCAGCTTCCAGGTATCGACATTTCCCTCCTCACGAACAGGCTCACCGACTTCAACTTCAAGGCCATATTTGGTTTTCAGCGTTGAGACAAGAACGTGAGCAAGCTCAGTCAGACTCTCCCGATTGAAGTCAGCGCCACCAGTGAAATCCAGATCCTCGCTCAAGCGGTTTGAGCCGTAGCAGGCACGCAAGCAGGTTCCACCGATGAAGGTGAGTTTGGCGAGCATGCCGGCAGAACTCAGTGCGAGCATGATGTCGTGGTGCAGCAATTCCTTTTCCACCACGACGCGCAATGGCGCCAGATCCTGTTTGTTTTTAAGTGCCTCATCTACCAGTTCATCAAACAAACTCATTGGCGACGCTCCAATCGATCAAATCCATGTTTCGTTTCGCGGCCTTCATGTCCCGCAACGCTTGTTGCGGTGTTGCCCGCCATAGGCGGCAACGTAAGTCATAGTGGACCTGGCCAACCAGGTCCTGAGGTTTCTGGCGGGTGTGCACGAATTCGATGGTGCCCCAGCGTCCGCATGAAATGGTGCTGCTTCGACCGGAAGACATCAGCGTGATCCAGTTGATGGGGATCTGAGAGATGACGCCGCTATCGCTCAATGCCGTTTCAAGGCTGATGTAGTTGAACTCCCTGGCACGTAGCCTGGCAGCGGCATGAAACAGCACCAATCCGCTGGACGGTTTGGCCGCTTCAAACAGGTAAAGCCCTCTACACACTCGCGTCAGATGACCATCCGAGGCTGCGCGACTCAATAAGGTTTTGTAGGCACCGTCGGAAATATCTGGCACCAACGATCTGAGATCGTCGGGAGCGAACAGGTAGCGCTCTTCGCTGGCCAAACGGGTCAGTTTTTGGAGAAGCCGCCCCATTGGCTGGGTGGATTTTGAGTGTGGATGCATTTCCATGACTCTACAGAAGGTTTCACTTTATGTAACTTACTGTTGAGTCATTGAAAAAGCCATTATTGTTTTTTCCCGTAACCCACTCACCTATTATCCAAATGGCTCAGGAAATCAGCAGAACGTAATCCATGTGCAGTTACCGCAACATTGATAGCCAAATGTGATGAATACGCAACATTACAGCCAACTCAAATTCCGATTTCACGGATGCCCCCTCGCCCGCCTCACCCCAATCCCCATCAATATCCCCACTACAATCGCCCCCAATGGCAGCGCGCCCACCCAAGTCATCGTCGGAAACACCAGCAAAATCTGCGAATCATTTCCACCCAGCATCATTGATGCACCAATCCCCATCATCACCCCCGCCAGTAAATGCTTCACCGCTGCCCTCCATTCAAACCGCTGATAGCTGAAAGTCCGTCGATGCAGCGTGTAACTGAGCATCCCCACCAACAGCATGACGAACACCGCCACGCGCTGGCTGGTCAGTGAGTTGTCGCCCGAGGCCCAGAACATTTGCGAGAGGTTGTAAAAGAACACGCTCGGGGTCCACAGCGGTTCGAAGGTGTAGAGGGCGCTGGTCAAGGCGCCCAGGAGCATGCTGGACAGCACCAGGTGTTTGTCGCCGTGAACACGGATCAGGAAGAGTAATGCCATCAGCACGATGCCGATGGTCAGCCAGTATTGGTGGCCGGAGATCGTCGGCATTTGCAGGGATTTTTGTTCGGTCAGCATGTTCAGGTGATACCAGAGGACGATCCCCAGCACCCAGCCAAAAATCGTGAAGGCTTTGCTGAGGTTGCCGCTGGCGAGTTTGGTGAGGGTACCGACGCTGCACCCGTCGTTGAGCACCGAGGCGATGCCGAACAGCAACCCGCCACCGACCAGCGACACGTAGCCGACTTCAGGAATGAACAACGGCTGACTGACGCCAAACAGCCTGTAAAACGGTGCCAGTAACAGGCCGAACAGGCCGCAGGAGATGAGCGACACAAACAGCGTCGGTCGGCGCCTGAGCAACAACCCGGTGGCATTGACCAGGCACATGCCCATGCGCTGGGATACCCAACCGATAAGGAAGGCCAGCAGCAGCGAAATCAGCAGTGAGAGCACAGGCCTCCTTGTTTCCGGACCCGGACATCGAACAGGTTCCTGAAGGATAGATCAGCCGCAGCCCAAACTTCGGGTGAACCCGCGAAGGCCTTCTACACTAAAACCGCATACGCCCCAAAACACCCACTCAAAGAGCTCCCATGACCATCCTCAAAGACCGTTTGAAGCAAGGCAAGGATGCTCGCAAGAACTGCCCCCGCAATGCTCAAGCCTCAACGGGGAAAACAACCCGCGACCCGCTCCCGCTGATCAAAGCGTCGAGTAGAGACCGCATCAAATCCCTGGTCGAATTACGCTACGGTCGGATGCTCGATTCCCCCTTCACCTTCTACCGCGGCAATGCGCTGTTGCAGGCTCACGACCTCGCCGCTACGCCAACCATGGGGCTGACATCGCCCATCTGCGGCGATTGCCACCTGATGAACTTCGGCGGTTTCGCCACGCCCGAACGCAATCTGTTGTTCGGCGTCCACGACTTCGACGAGGTCCATCCCGGCCCTTGGGAGTGGGACGTTAAACGGCTGGTGACGAGTATCGTGGTGGCCGCCCGCGACTTGCGTCATAGCGAAACAGTCGAAGAAACGGTCTGTCGCGAAGCGGTCGGTGCCTACCGGGAAACCATGCTGGAGTGCGCCGAACAAAGCGCTCTGGAAACCTGGTACGAGTCCATCCGTTACGACGACCTGCGCAAGCAGGCGAACAAAAAAACGCTCGAGCATATCGAACACGCCATCGAAAAAGCCGAGGGCCGCTCCCACGCCGAACTGCTGCCGAAAATCAGCGAGCGTGACGCCCATGGCCGTCTGATCATTCGTGATGACCTGCCGGAAATTTTCCATCTGCACAAAAACACCACGCTGCTGGATGCCGACGATGACTGGCTGCGCCTCTCGGATTGGCGGCCGATCTACGACGCCTTCATGCGCAAGTATCCAGGCACGCTGCAAGCTGACCGACAAGCGTTGTTTTCACGTTTTCATATCCAGGACATGGCGTTCAAAGTCGTAGGTGTGGGCAGCGTCGGTACTCGGTGCCTGGTGGCTCTGCTGACTGACGATCAGGAATTCCCACTGTTTCTGCAGTTCAAGGAAGCACGCCGTTCAGTGCTGGCCAATTACGTGAAGACAAAATCAAAAGAGCGGCACAACGGCCAGCGGGTGGTCGATGGTCAACGGTTGATGCAGGCGGCCAGTGACCTGTTTCTCGGTTGGACCACCGGCCCCAGCGGTCGACACTTCTATGTGCGGCAGTTGCGCGATATGAAAATCTCGGCCGAACTCGAGACCTTCGATGCGGACACCTTCGTGGCGTATGGACGCGTCTGTGGTCGCGCCCTCGCCCGCGCACATGCCAAATCGTCCGGGCAGGCCGCGCAGATCAGCGGCTACATCGGCAAGAGTGATGCGCTGGCCGACGCGCTGTTCAAGTATGCCAATAGCTATGCTGCACAGAATGAACGCGACTTCGAACGCTTCCAGCAGGCCTGCCACGAGGGACGGTTGCGGGCACGCTCGGAGGCGGACTTTGCGGCAGATCATTTGCCGTAAGCGCTAACTCGGGGAAATCCCTCCACATAAATTTTTCTTCACCCCACCGCCCCTCTCCAACCGTTAAAGTGCGCTCGCTCATTCAAGAAACTACGGTTTGCCCGCCCTCCCGCGGGCTTTTTTTTGCCTTTTGATTGATTAGCGGCAGGTTGCCATCCAAAACCCCGCGCCCTGATGCAAATCACACCCGGCCGCTTCATTGGGTGTAGCATGGATGTCTGTCCATCAGATATCAGTTAGCCATGTCCACGCTAAGCGAAGAGAGCCGCCAGATCGTAGCTTCTCTGGCGCACCGTGTTGGCCCCAATGCTGACATCGCAAGGATCGCCCAGGCGATCATTTCAACCTTGCAGGATATGGATGTAGCCCTCACGCCCATCATCGGCCCGCAGGGAGTTGTCGCGCTTTATCGCCGCAGCCTCCACCTGTGCGCATCTACTCATCCGCGTTTAGCCGGCATCTATGACAAAGTGCCGCCCGGCATGGACCTGACTGCCCTCAAGTCCGTAATCGTTGAGCAAAACGACACCGATGCGCTGTTTTTTGGTGAAGTGTTGCTGACTACCTTTTACGAGCTGCTGACCACGCTCATCGGGCCCTCGCTTACCGAACGCTTGCTTCGTGGCATGTGGGAACCTTCTTTGAGCGACACCCCTTCGCAGGAAAATTCGCCATGAGCACCAAAGTGACTATCAACCGCCTGGCCACCGGCGTGCCGGGACTGGACGAGGTGCTGGGCGGGGGATTACCGGAGTTTTCGTTCAACCTGATCGCCGGCCCGCCTGGATGTGGCAAGACCACCCTCGCGCATCAGATGATGTTCGCCCTGGCGACACCTGAACGCCCGGCGCTGTTTTTTACCGTGCTGGGAGAGCCGCCGCTGAAGATGCTGCGCTATCAGCAGCAATTCGATTTTTTCGACAGCGAAGCGATCAACCATTCGATTCGCTACATCAACCTGGCCGACGACACCCTGGCGGGGAATCTGGACGAGGTGCTGCGGCGCATCGTCAGCGAGGTGGAGGCTCACTCACCTGGGCTGGTGTTTGTCGATTCGTTCCGCTCCGTGGTGCTGGCCAGCCAGACTCAGGACAACCCCAACAACAACCTGCCGCAGTTCGTTCAGCAATTGGGCATGTTGATGACCACCTGGCAGGCGACGACCTTCCTGATTGGCGAATATTTCACCGAAACCGACACCAACCCGATTTTCACCGTGGCCGATGGCCTGATCTGGCTGCGCCAGAGCGTTCAGCGCAACTCCATGGTGCGCAAGATGGAAATCATGAAGATGCGCGGCCAGCCAACGCTGCCGGGGCTGCATACCTTCCGTATTGCGACGTCGGGGATCAAGGTCTTCGCACCGGCCTCCGCCAAGCCGGTTGAAGCACCGCTGGAATTCCCGAGTAAACGCCTGAAAATGGGCGTGCCGCAGCTCGATGATATGCTCGGCGGCGGCTTGCCTCGAGGTTATTCCCTGTTGGTGGCCGGGCCGTCGGGCTCGGGCAAAAGCATTCTGGCGTCAACCTTCCTGGCCGAAGGCGCGCGCAATGGCGAAACCGGCGTGATCGCGGTGTTTGAACAGCGGCCTAATCACACCCAGAACACCACCCTCGCGGGACTGATTGAGAGCGGACAAGTCGGCCTGGTCGACAGCCGTGCGCCGGACCTGTCCATCGACGAAATCGTGCACTTACTGCTCAGCGAGATCAGCCGACTGAAAGCCACCCGTGTGGTGATCGATTCGTTGTCGGGTTTCGAACTGGCGCTGGCACCGACCTTCCGCGAAGACTTTCGTGAATCGCTGTCGCGCATGGTCACGGCACTGACCAGCATCGGTGTCAGTGTATTGCTGACCTCAGAACTGGAAGACCGCTACACCGACCTGCGTTTCAGCCCTTACGGCACGGCGTTTCTCACCGACGCAATCATCGTACAGCGCTATATTGAAGTGCAGAGCCGCTTGTTGCGCATCATGGCGGTGGTCAAGGTTCGGGCCAGCGCCCATTCCGACGAATTGCGCCTGTATCGCATCGACAATAACGGCTTGCAGATCGGCGAAATGTTACCGGATCAGGAAGGGTTACTGGGGGGCCGGCCAACCCGGCAGATCACCACGGACGAGGGGTAAACAGGGACTATGACTGAGGCCAATGGCACGAACGCGCAAACGATGGCCTCGGCCGCTCGCGAGTTGTTCCTGATCGGCCAGAAAACCGTCGAAGCCCGCGCGGTGCTGGCGGCGCTGAAAAAAGAATTGAGCGATACCAACAACCGGCTGGTGGACGCCCAGCAAATCGAACAACGGGTCGAAGCCAATCAGCAATTGGTGCTGGCCATTCTGCTCGCGCAATCGGATGCAGAAAAACCCCAGCGCTCGCAAGAAGAGCAGCGGCTGTTTCTGGAAATGCGCGAGGCCAACGCGCAATTGGTGATCGCGGCCCTCAGCGCGCAAAACCTGCAAGCCTCGGCAGAACATATGCTGGCGCAGCAACGCAACCTCCTCACGCTGGTCGCCCATGAACTGCGCAACCCACTGACGCCCATCAGCATGATCGCCGGCCGACTGGTGCGAGTGCCCAGCGAAGAGCTGCCGCGCATGCAGGCGTTGATCGAGAGCCAGGTGCAACACATGACGCGGCTGGTGGATGACTTGCTCGACGTGTCCCGCGCCAGCACCGGCAAGCTGCGCCTCGATTGCCGGATCGTCGACATGGTGCAGATCATCCACGAGGCCATCGATGTGTGCAGCCCGGTGATGAACACCCGGCACCTGCACTTCACCGCCGACCTGCCCACGTGCGCGCTGTCGGTGAACGGCGACCCGGTGCGGCTCACGCAGATTCTCGGCAACCTGCTGGGCAATGCGGCCAAGTACACCCCCGCGCAGGGCCATGTCACGCTGTCGGTCACGGCCAGGAACAACGTGCTGGAGATGAGCGTTTGCGATGACGGCATCGGTATTTCCGCTCAAGCCCTGCCATTTATCTTCGAGCCGTTTGTGCAAGACGTTCACGCCGTCGGCTTTAACGGTGCAGGCCTTGGCATTGGCCTGACGGTGGTTCGCGAATTGGTGGAAGCCCATGGCGGCACGGTGATCGGCAGGAGCGACGGCGACGGCAAAGGCAGCACCTTTATCGTGACATTGCCGCTGGCGGTTTGAGTTTTTCCGTTGGCCACGTAATGCTTGCGCGACGATCCCCACGAACCGGAGCGCCCATGCCGCTGTTGTCCCTGCCCTGTAAACGCTTGACGCTGGCAGTGCTCGACCCTGAACAGGCGGCACTGGAAAGCGACTTCTACCGGCGTAACCAAAGGCATCTCGCCCGTTGGTCGCCGATTCGCCCTACCGATTATCACAGCCCTGAAAACATCCGCCCGCGCCTTGAAGTGCAAGCCAGTGCTTTCCAAGCGGGCCTGGCGGTGCATTTCGCGCTGTTGGCCCCGGACAACGGCCAGATGATCGGCGCGTGCAACTTCAGCGGCATCACTCGCGGGGCGTTTCAGGCGTGCTATCTCGGTTACCACATCGACGAATCCCATCAGGGCCTGGGCTTGATGCAGGAAGCACTGGAAGCGGCCATCGGCTACATGTTCGATGAGCAGAAACTGCACCGGATCATGGCCAATTACATCCCCGGCAATGAACGCAGTGCGCGGCTGCTGGAGCGTCTGGGATTTGAACGTGAGGGCTACGCCAAGGCCTACCTGAGTATCGCCGGGCGCTGGCAGGATCATGTGTTGACGGCTTTGATCAATGATCGCTTTGAATCCCCGGAACAACGCTGGTCCAGACGTCTCTCGTAATACCCGCAGGCTGTTCACAATTCGTTAAGCATTCGCCCCGTATGCTCGGGCTTCCCGGTCCACCTCCTCGGTAGCCAGAAGTCTATGTCGCGTCCCGCCACTTCACTGTTCCTGCTTGCCGCTGTGCTGTTTTTCTTTGCCTTGGGCAATCATCAACTGCAAGGTTCCACGGAGGCCCGGGTTGCCGGGATCGCCATGCAAATGCACCTGGATAACGACTGGGTGACGCCACGTTTGTTCGGCGAACCGTTTCTGGAAAAACCGCCCTTGAGCTTGTGGCTGGATGCCAGCGCCATCCGTGCATTCGGCGGCACGCCGTGGGCGGTGCGACTGGCCTCGGCGTTCGCCGGTTTGTCCAGCGTGATGCTGTTGTACGCGATGCTGCGCCGGTTCGGCAGGCCCAAGGCGATCGCCTGGACGGCGGGCATCCTGCTCGCGACCATGGCCAGTTACTGGAGCAACGTGCGCGGCGTCGGTGAAGACGCGTTGCTCGCCCTCGGCGTGAGCATGGCGCTGCTGGCGTTCTTTCAGGGACAGCGACAGTCGACGCTCGGCAACGCGTTGCTGTTTGCCTCGGGAATCGCCATCGCCACATTGAGCAAAGGCGTATTGGGCCTGGCGATGCCGGGCGTGGTGATTTTCGCCTATTTGCTGGCCGAGACCTTGATGGACAAGCGCCTGAAACTCTCGGACTGGCTGCGCCCCGGTTTACTGACGCTTGCGGGATTGATCCCGCTGATGATCTGGCTCGCCGTGTTGTATCAGCGCGGTGGCGCGCAGGCCGTGGGGGAAGTGCTGCTGACCAACAGCGTCGGGCGCTTCAGCGGTTCCTTCGTCGAGGCCGGGCATTACGAACCGTTCTACTACTACCTGGCCAAGCTGCCCCAAGCGTTTCTGCCGTGGAATATTCTGGTGTACCTGGGGTTGTGGCACTTCCGAAAAAGCCTGATGGCCAATCGTTACTTGCTGTTTTTCACGCTGTGGATCGTGGCGCAGTTTGTCATGCTGACGTTGGCGTCGAGCAAGCGCACCGTGTATCTCATGTCGATGACGCCAGCGGCGGCGGTGATTGCCGCGGAATATGCGAGTGTCCTGTACGAGCGGCTGAGGGTACGCGAAGGGGCGTCGAATCTGTTGGGGCGCATCGCACGGCATCGACGCGGCGTGGCGATTGGCTTGATCGCGATGGTGATCGGCAGCTACCTGGTCGCCGCACAATGGGCATTGCCCCATGCTGATCGCAAACTGTCGTTCCTGCCGTTGACCGCGCAGATTCAGACGATGCAGGCCAACGGGCAACACGTCGCCCTGTTCCAGGCCAACGAACGGGTGGGCGGCGCCAGCGTGTTCTACACCCAGCGAGTGCTCAAGGGCCTGGACACCGAGGCGCAACTGCATGAATTTCTGGCGGCCTCGCCCTCCAACGTGGCGGTCATGTCCGGTGAAACCGAACCGGCCGCGCCGTTGAAAGTGCTCAAGACCATGAAGGTGGGGCGTCAGGCTTACTACTTTGTAAACCAGTAAGCGGCTCAGCCGTCGGCAATTCAGACTTTTGCAGAACCGGCCTCTCCAGCCGCGCTCGCCCGTAAAACGCCAACGCCGTCAGCAAACACGCCAGCCACACGAAGATCCCGGCCCAGAAGGTGTGGGACATGTAGTGCCAGCCTTGCAGAACCCGCGTCGTGCCGTAGACGAAACCGAGCAGCAACGCGCCATACATCAGCGCTTTGGAATAACGCCAGCGGTATCGGCGAGCCACGAAGTACAGCGCGAGCATGGTGAAGCCACCGGAAGCATGGCCGCCCGGCCAGCAACGGCCATCACCGGCCTCCTTGAACAGCTGGAAGTTGTTGTACCACTCCACATGGGCCATTTTTCCACCGTAGAGGGTCGTTTCAATCGGGCAATACACGCTGGTGTGCGCCTTGAGGAAATGGATCACGCCGGTGCAAATGGCAAACGCAAAGACCACAAACAGAAAATCCCGACGATGTTCACAGGCAAACCGGAGCACGAGCGCTGCTTTGCTGCGTTCCAGAAAGCTGCCAAGACGAGGATGCTTTTGCGTGTTGGTCAGCGGCCAGGCAAACGACAGCATCGCGCCGATCAAGGCAATCTCGGCGGTCCAGTTCGGAATGATGCGCGCCCACTTGTGAGTCAGCTTCTCGAAGAAGTGAACCTTGTCGAGCGGAAACGTCTGGGTGACGGGATCAAACAGAAGATTACTGAAGGCGATGTCGATTTTGGTCATGTCGAACATCAGGAAAACCACGGCCGCGCAGAACAGCGGGATACCGAAATTCACCCAGTAAAACCGATTGCGGGAAGATGTCAGCATGGTGTGTCCTGATCCAGAAGGAATATTCATTCGGAGGTCACCGAGCGCCAGTCGGAGGCTTCGATGAAGCCCAGCATGCGCGGTGCTTTAGCGGCTTTGGCAGAGATAAACAATGAAGCGCCGTAACCGAGCGTGGAGGTCGACAAGTTGAGGTCTTTTTCGAGTTGCGCCATGCATTCGCTATGGGTCACCAGAATCAGATTGCGACCCGCCACTTTGTGCGCCAGGGCATCACGCAACATCGTGCCCCTGCAGCTGATCAGCCAGTCCTCGCCCACACCGACCTTGTTGAACATGTAGCTGGCCGTCTGTGACGTACGAATCATGGGGCTGTTGTAGATATCGGCCTTTTCCAGCCCCAATTGTTCGAACCGTGCGCCGACACTCACCGCGACGCTGCGCGAACGGTCGGTTATGCCATCGTTGCCGCTCAGGCACGCGGCTTTCGAGTGATCACAGCGTTCGACATGGCGTACCAGCACGATCACATCACCCTTGGCCCAACCCTTGGCCAATGCTCGTGCGCCCGCCACATTGCCATGCGCCAAGTCCGGCACTGCGGCCGGCTGCAACAGCCATACGATCAATGGAATGACCAGCAGCGCCGAGGCCAGCACCACCGCGGTAGTTCGATAACGAGCCAAAACGCTCAGATTGATCGAGCGTTTTATCCCGAACAGATTCAGTCTCAATTCCACGTCAAACGGCCTCACCCGCATGCATCTTTGTCATTCGATGCCACGAGGGTAGAGAGGCGCGCGTCGGCAGCCAGTGAAACCCATGTGAAAAAAAGCTTAAGCCTCCGACAAAAACCTTGTTACAGATCTGTCCGGCAAAAACCTTTCAGCTCTCGCGATTGCTGCCGATACAGACCTGCTACACACCCTTGCTGGCACTTAAAAACAACAATCTTCCAGCCAACCGACGATCGAAAGCGCAACGTTCCTGGAGGAATTTGATGAATAGCTGGTTCGGCAACATCAGCGTGAACATGAAACTGGGCCTAGGGTTCGGCCTGGTCCTGGCACTCACCTGCGTACTGGCCCTGACCGGCTGGACGAGCCTGGGCGGGTTGATTGACCGCAGTAACTGGATGAGCGACATCACCCAGCTCAACTCCGGCTTGACCAAGCTTCGTGTGGTTCGCCTGCAATACATGCTGACCAACGGCGATGAAACCGCCGCTCAGAACGTACAGACCACCCTTGACGCCTTTTCCGCCCAGCAACAATCGCTGTTGTCGAAGTTCAAGAGCCCGGAAAACCTCAAGCTGCTCAAAGAGCAAGGCACCTACATCGACGCCTACAAGACGTCGCTGAACAAAATGCGCAGCGCTTACCGCACGGGTAATGGCGCCCGTGATGTCATGACCGCCAATGCCGAAACGGCCAGCACGCTGATCGACGCCATCAGCACCCGCGTGCAACAAATGCCCCTGAGCGATCAACGTTTCGAACAGTTCCAGGCCGTCACCGCCGCCAAGGAAGCGTTCATCCTGGCCCGCTACGAAGTGCGCGGCTACACCGCCACCACCAATGCCGAGACCGAGCAAAAAGCCGTCGTCCAACTGGATTCGGCGATTGCCAGCATGAAACCGCTCAACGCGCAGTTTGCTGACACCCAGCAAGACGCCCTGCGTCAGCTGGAAACCGCGCTCGGTAACTACCGCAGTGCGTTGCTCGCCTATAAAGCGGCCAACACCGATGCCGTGCAGGCCCGCAAGGAAATGACCGACCAGGGCGCTGCCATCGTGACCCTGAGCGATCAGCTGTATCAGATCCAGCTCGATCGTCGTGACGTCGAAAGCGCCCAGGCGCGCACGCTGCAGCTGATCAGCACGTTGCTGGCGTTGTTGGTGGGCATCATTGCTGCCGTGATCATCACCCGTCAGATCACCGGCCCGTTGCGCGACACCCTGGCCGTGGTCGAACGCATCGCCAGCGGCGACCTGTCCCAGGACGTCAAAGTGACGCGCCGCGACGAACTCGGCGTATTGCAGCAAGGCATCGCGCGCATGGGCGTGACCCTGCGTGACTTGATCAGCGGCATCCGCGACGGCGTCACTCAGATCGCCAGCGCCGCTGAAGAATTGTCCGCCGTCACCGAGCAAACCAGCGCCGGCGTCAACAGCCAGAAGATCGAGACCGATCAAGTGGCCACCGCCATGCACGAGATGACTGCCACCGTGCAGGAAGTCGCGCGCAACGCTGAAGAAGCCTCACAGGCTGCAGCCGCCGCAGACGGCGAAGCGCGCGAAGGCGATAAAGTGGTCAACGAAGCCATCGCCCAGATCGAACGTCTGGCCAGCGAAGTGGCGCGCTCCACCGAAGCCATGAGTGTGCTGCAACAGGAAAGCGACAAGATCGGCAGCGTCATGGACGTGATCAAAGCCGTCGCAGAACAGACCAACTTGCTGGCCCTCAACGCTGCGATTGAAGCCGCGCGTGCCGGTGAAGCCGGTCGTGGTTTTGCGGTGGTCGCCGATGAAGTCCGCGGCCTGGCCCAGCGCACTCAGAAATCCACCGAAGAAATCGAAGGCCTGGTGGCCGGTCTGCAGAATGGCACTCAACAAGTGTCGATTGTGATGAACAACAGCCGCGCCCTGACTGACAGCAGCGTCGCCCTGACCCGCAAGGCTGGCGTGTCGCTGGAAAATATCACCCGCACGGTGTCCAACATCCAGTCGATGAACCAGCAGATCGCTGCCGCTGCCGAGCAACAAAGCGCCGTGGCCGAAGAGATCAGCCGCAGCATCATCAACGTGCGCGACGTATCAGAACAGACCGCCGCCGCCAGTGATGAAACCGCTGCGTCCAGTGTCGAGCTGGCGCGGTTGGGGGGGCAGTTGCAGCAGATGGTGAGTCACTTCAGGGTTTAATCCCGTCTGATCACGGATCATTCCCACGTTCCCGCGTGGGAATGATCAACATGCGCTCACCAACTGCATCAGGCTTCCCAAGGATTGATCACCACAACTCCGGGAAACGCGAAGTCCCGAACATTACGGGTGGCAATCGGGGCGCCATGACTTCGACAAATGGCCGCAATTTGCGCATCCGCCATCGACGCCGTTCTACCCTCTGCTTCACCGGCAGCGACAAGCGTCGCGTATTCAACGGCAGCATGGGCATCAAAAGGCAAAATCCGCCCAGCAAAGTCCTCTTCAAACATCGCCATCGCATGTGCTTCAAGCTTTTGCTTACGTTTGCCAAACGGAAGCCGGGCAATCCCATGGAGTATTTCTGCCACGGTGATAGCGCTGATCGCCAGGTCCATTGCCGGTTGCGCATCGACCCATGCCAGGACCTGCAATTCGGGCTCGACGCGCATGAATTCCGAAAGAACGTTGGTATCGAGCACTATCATTCGGAGAAATCCACCGCGGTCGCTTTCTCGTCACGTGGAGGAAGAGCGAGCTCAACTCCGCCGCTGGCGCTGAATCTATTGCGGATTCGACTACCAAGCCCTCCAGCGCGATTAACCGTGACCAAGGCTCTACCTAGAATCAGGCGTGCCTCTTCCTCCATAGAGTGCCCGTTGTGAGCGGCAGCGATCCGCAGTTGTTCCTTTACCTGATCGTCCAGGTTTCTAATCGTAATGCTGGCCATGTCGCCCTCTGCAATCAATGAAATCATTGAAATCATTGAAATCATTGATTGAGGCTAACACACTCAATGACTCTAAACGTTATGCAGATGCCAAACGGTCCTCTTCATCGCCTCGGTATACAACCAAGGCGACTTCGAAATAACGGATCACGGTCCTGTCTTGTCTGTCCCACGACGTAGTCCTACATACGTGCCGCCCCCAGTCCCCTACCAAGTGGCGAAACTTCCGGTCCTCGTCGAACGAAAGCGCTGACAGCGCCACCGCACGCCACTCCGTAATGTCGATGTCTCCACTGACTTGAGGCTCGTCGCCATGGACACCCCCCCCTCGGAAAACAATCCCACCACCGAGAACAGCCATTCCTTAATCGATACATTGATCGGGGCCTTCGCTCCCGAGGGCGAATCGAGCTCATTTGAAAAACTCTTCAAAGAAAAGCTGAACATCACTTCCGTGCTCGACATCACCGGGATGACCGAAGCCGAGTTCAAGGACCGTTTAGCGACCGCGATCAATAACGACGATAAGCTCAAGGCACACGCCGAAAGCATCGACACCGGGACACTCTACAAAGACGCCAGATGTTATGCCGCCCAGATCAGCCACCTTTACCGGGAGCAGCGGACATCGGACGGAACGGCACAGCAACACTGGCATCCGCTGGGCATTCGCGCTGTCGAGAAACAGGGCCCCACCTACACCCATCTGTTCAAAGAGAACTGGGACGACGCGTGCAAGAACGACTCGATCGCCGCCATCGATTCACCGGTCGCCTACCTCAGAGCGCTGTACCGGTTTGCCCTGCAACTGGAATCCAGCACCTCGTCAACAGAGGGAGAAAAAGCCAACCGGATCACGCTGGCAAAACGTCGTCCGGATCTTGCTGATCTGTCGATTGATCAGCAAAGCACCTTCACCGCGCAACCGATGCTCGGGATCGTCAATGCGATCCTGGGCCAGAATATTCAGGACGCGCTGAAGACCACCGACGACAGAAGCAAATCGACCTATGACGTTTTGGCGCAACGGTATTACCCCTTTGCCCTTCCGTACGAGTTTTTCCATCATCAGTGCCTGCTGGGTCTGAGCGCGGACAAACCAACGCTCGGGGAACTGAATTACCTCGTCAGCGAATACCTGCCTGTCACGCAAAACTACAGTTCTCGTTTCGGTACGGTGCAGAACGCCTCCTCCGCTCATGCTCAGAGGCTGATGTCCGGGCTGGGCCCGCAGCAACAGACGCTGCTGACTGAACTTCCATGGGCTGAAAGGCTCCTGTCGGACGCGACACTCGCCAGACTCCCCGCCGAAGAACAGAGCAGGCAAAAAGACCACTACTGGAAAAAGATCTACGGCACGGCATCAACCTCAGACCTGAAAACAGTACAGCTCTTCCTTGAGCGAACCGAACTCAAAGCCGAGCAACTGGAGGCATTGCTGGCGCAAGGCAAACACGCGCCCAACACTTCTGCGCATTACTTATTGTCGGCACCTTACACCCAGCCCTACGGCGCCCGGTACGTAAACGGCCCTCTCGCAACCCCTGAAAAAAGCATGTCGCTGGACAGAGAGAAAAGCCCGGCGGAAATCGCAAATGCGACCGAGGACCAACTCGAACGCCTGCATCGAATGATTCGCCTCCAGCGTTGGCTCGACATTCCTTTCACAGAGCTGGACAGTCTGCTGTGCAGCGCATTTGAATTGAAGCGGCCACGTAATGCCCAGATGCAGCTCGACTGCCATGCCATCCGCGCCCTCGGTGTTTATCGTTACCTGAATCGCAAGTACTCAATCAACGCTGAAGAGTTCGGCGCGCTGCTGCACCAGGTATCACCCTGCGCGACCGGCGATAACATCACGCTGTTCGATAAGGTGTTCAATCAGGCCCGGGTATTTGACACACCGCTGAAGCTCGATGGCCGTGTCTTTCGGGCGGATAATTCGGACCCTGCCTCTCACACCATCCTCCAGCACCTGAGCATCAGCCTTGGCTTGCCTCTGACAGAGGACTCGCTATTGCAGGTCGTCAGAAATACGCAAAAACACCTGGGTTCGCTCAAGTGTGATTTGCCCACGCTGTCGTCCATTTATCGCCAGGCGCGCATCGCGCGGATGTTCGGTCTCTCGATCAGCGACAGTTCGACGCTGGCCAATTTGCTGGGAGGGGAAAACATTTCCAGGTGCCTGGCAACGGGCAACGACGGCATGCGGACACTCAGAATAAGGGGCCAAAATGGAACGCAGTTTTTCGAGCTGATCGCACATCTCCTGCTTCCGGAACAGCACGGTCCGGGCAGCGCCACCCTCCTTGCGGGGTCAAGCCTGCGGACCAACACGTCATGGTTCGCAAACAACACAACAGACAAAAGGCTTGACCTGAGCTTTACCAAAGAATCAGGTGAGATGGATGAGCCGTCGATCTACATCAAGCAGACTCCAACCACTGGTTCGACAGGTATCACTTCGCTGGAGGGCCAGAACATCAAATGGAGTGGCGCTGGTTTCGATGAATTGACCCACCGGAAAAATCCGCGCCTGATACTGCAATCCATTTATCAGGGAGGGGGATTAACCTCGATTGGCACCTTGACTGGCCAGATAACTGAGATGCTTTTGAGTCATGAAGCCCCCCAGGGCGTTTTTGCATTCGACCTCCTCGATGTCCTGATGCAATTGGACTGGGTAACCCGCTGGATCAAAGAGTCCGCCTACGACATCCCCATGCTGCAACGTGTTCTTGAATTGCAAACCAGTGCCGATTATCCGTTGGGGAATTTGCAGCAGTACCTCACTAAATTCATCGCCGACACCCACGCGAGTGTGGTCACCGCACAAGAGTGGGCGGCGCTGGCATTGCCGGGGAAAGTTGATTGGAGGGCGATGCTGGCGAATACCCTGTTAGATGACAAAGGGCTGGTAAAAAACTTCGCCCCCACGATCAAACACGATGTACCACAGACGTTGACCGCCGCATTGAACAGACTCGTCGATGACGACTCCATCAAACTGGACGACGATCACGGAAAAAACCGCAAGCTCAAAGACGAGAGCAAGCAGAAGCTCAAGAATTTTCTCTTGCTGGCCCATGATCGTCAGCAGCATCTGATCGAAGCGTTTTTGCAGGAAACATTCTTGCTGCCCATGAACTGTGCAAAAGACGTCGTGATATGGGCGAGCACTTCAGTCCATCAGATTCTCACCGCGGCCCTTGTGTCTAAAGACTCACATGAGCTCGCGCGTACCTTGCATCCGCTTTTGCGCCACACCGAGGCCGCTGTCCGGTTGCAGTTGAGCAACAAGGCCCTGCGCGCACTTCTGAGCACTGCCCGCTGGCTGGACACGCCGGATGGACAACTGAGGCTCTCGTTCAAAACCTTGTACCTGTTCGATCGCTTCAACCGCTTCATGAGCACTTATCAGCAGCCGGAAGAAAACCTGCTGAGCTACCTGGAGTTCGCCGATTTCAATGGTGGCGAGACAAGCGCTGTCAACGAGCGTCTGGCCCAACTCCTGAACTGGACAGCGGCAGAAGTCACCGTGCTTACCTCGCAGTTGCAGTTCCGCAGGGCCCAAACCATAAGGGACATCGATTGGGTCATGCGTTGTCACAGCGCCTGTAAAGCCACCGGGCTGGGCACGAGTGCGTTACTCGGTGCTGCTGCTCTCAACGAGAGCAGTTCGACTGCCCAATGGAAAACGGTCGGTGAAGCCATCATGGCGGCCAGTCACTAATTCCCATACATGCTCAAGGAGTGAACATGTCTGTTGCTATTGAAAAACAACTGAACGAAAGCCTGCGTGATGCGCAGCTCGGTCTCTATCTGTCTGCGATTGTTGCGCAAGACAAGACGCTGCAAGCCTTGAAGATCGCAGAGCACCTCAAGACGGCCGATGACCTCTACCACTATTGGCTGCTTGATGTGCTGGTCAGCCAGGATGTGCCGACCAGCCCGGTAGCCTGCGCAATTGCCAGTCTTCAGCAGTACATCATCAGCATTCTGGCCAACATGGAACCGGGGTATCACACCGCGCAGATTCCAACTGATCAGGTCGACACCTGGCGCACCGTCATGCATCACTATCAGGACTGGGCCACCAATCAGCGCCTGTACTATTTCCCGGCGGCTTACCTTGATCCGACACTGCGCAAGACCCGCACCGCAAGCTTCGAGCAACTGGAAAACGACCTCAACCGTAACCAACTCACAGCCGAGTCCGTGCAAACAGCGGTGCTGGCCTATCTGACCAGACTGGAAGAAGTGGCCAACCTGCAAATCGTCAACGGTTACATCGACGACAGCGATTTCGCCAACAGTACCTATTACTTCATTGCCAAATCCCGTGCTGCCAATACGTGGTACTGGCGCTCGCTGGACATGGCGTGTCGCCCCTTCGTGGCCGGCTCCCGGACTGCCAAATATGATGCCCCGGAACCGCAAGCATGGTCCGACTGGCACCGCATCAATTTGCCGGTTTCCGACAGCACCATTGAACACACCATCCGTCCGGTCATGTTCAACAATCGTTTGTATGTCATCTGGGCGGATTGCGTTTTTCAGGATCAAGCGAGCAAAGAAGACAATAAGAACAAAACCTTTCCCTTGTTTCGTCTGAACCTGTGCTTCAAGAAATATGACGGGAGCTGGAGTACGCCGCAGACATGCATTCAACATTACTGGTCGGCCGAATCGATTGAAGGCATGAACCTGGCGGAATTGAAGGTAAACACGAGAACCATTGCCGCCTGTCATTCCGCGTCCTCATCACTGTTCATCGCCTTGTATGTCAATAAATTGGGTCGAGAAGAGTTTGGTATCTATCTCGACTTCTGCCTGTCTATCGTCATCGACAAAGACGCCGTTATCCAGTCGACCGCTCACCTCAAAACACTCGATAAAGATAAAGACAAAACACTCATTGAGCTGATCGAGAAGTGGCCACCCTCCAACCCGAGAATGCTCCAGTGCAGTCACTCGTCAACCTTGTCGCAAGCTCCCAGTATCGAATCACGTCTGGACAACGTATTAGGTACAACAGAATTCATCGACTTCTCAACGTCCGAAATAAAGAACAGTGAGACTCCGAAAGCCCCGCCTCGCCAACCCATCCGAATGAACATCACCTTCGCCCGGCACCTGATCGAGCGCGCAGAAACCAGCATGGACATGTTGCTGAGCTGGTCCTCTCAGCACTTGCAAGAGCCGCCCTTCGAAAACTCCAAACCGCCCGAGCAACTGGACTTCTACGGCGCCTATGGTCGCTACTTCGTCGAGTTGTTTCTCTACCTGCCCTGGCTGGTGGCACACCGCTTTAACCAGGAGCGCCAATACGGCGAAGCCGAACACTGGATTCAGTACCTGTTCAATCCCGCCCGAAAAGCAGTCAGTGGCAGTAACCCTGACTACTGGAACGCGGTGCCTCTGATCACCGGCACGCCCAAGCCCGGCCAACCCAGCTATGCACTCCAGGGACCACAGGATCCGCACCAGATTGCACTGAGTCATCCCGTGCACTTTCGCAAAGCCCTGTACATGCTCTACCTCGATATTCTGCTCAATCGCGGCGACACCGCTTACCGGCAGTTGTCTCCCGACAGTCTGACCGAGGCGAAACTCTGGTACTTGCGCGCGCAGGATCTGTTGGGCCCGCGACCGGATATCAGGCAAACCGATCTATGGTCAAAAATCACATTGAAAGCGTTCAGCGAGGAGCCCAACAAAAAACTGCGTGACTTTGAAAAAACCTTGGGAGAACAAGGCAAGCACCTCACGACAACTACCGCTTCAGAGCAGGTCCCTCAAGTGTGTGTCCGTCCGTACGTCCACTCACATTCTGCCCATGCGATTGACGCGCCGCATTCGCGCTTGCCCTTCAACCCCGTGTTGCTGCCACGCTGGGAAAAGCTCGAAAGCCGCCTACACAACCTGCGACATAACCTCGACATTGTGGGCCGCCCCCTGAGGCTCGCGCTCTTCGCGGTTCCAGCCGCTTCAAACAAACGACTCGGCGCCAATCCTTCTCGCGCTGCAGAGCCCGGCCTGGCCCAACGTCTGGGCACCGAGATTCCGCCTTACCGTTTCAGTGCCCTGCTTGCCCATGCCATGAGTGCGGTAGACACGGTGATCCAGTTCGGCGAAACGCTGATGTCGTTCATCGAGCGTAGCGAGCAGGCCAGCTATCAGGAACTTCAGCAACAGCACCTCTGGGATATCGCCACCATGGCGGTCGACCTGCAGACCCAGGCCCTGAAGATCGATCAGAAAACCCGGGAAGCGTTACTGGCCAGTAAAGCCATCGTCGAAAGCCGCCGTGATTACTACAGTCAGCTGGTCAACGAGGTCGTCAATCTGGAAGAAGTGACGGCTGCAGCGTTCCATCTGGAGGGGCGTATCGCTGAAGCCGGCGCCCATGCGGCGCATGCCGGCGGTCAGGGCCTGAAAGTGGTCCCCAACATTTTTGGCCTGGCGGACGGCGGGGCTCGCCTTGAGGGCGGCGCGCTTGCCATGATGGCCATGCAACAAGGAGTAGCAACCGCAGCCTATGGCGCGGGCGAAGCCCTGGAACGTGCCGCGCAGTATCGACGCCGGCATCAGGATTGGACCCTCGCCCGCGACCAGGCAAAGCTCGAAATCGCCCAGATCGATGCGCAGCTTGCGGTGGAAATTGAACGAGAGACTGCTTCGCGGCTGCTTCTGCAACAGACTCAAACGTCGCTGGCTCAAGCTCGGACCTCCTACGACTTTCTTAGCCAGCGCTTCACCAACTCACAGCTTTATCAATGGTTCACCCACCAACTCTCCAGCTTCTACTACCAGGTGTACGACTCGACGTTCTCCCTGTGCCAGTTCACCGAACGGAGCTGGCGTTACGAGACGGCCGACAGCACCACTCAACCGTTCTTCCAGAACCAGACCTGGAACAGCACCTACCGTGGGCTCGGCCCTGGCGAACGTATGAAGCTGGCGCTGATGAAGATGAAAAATGCCTGGCTGCTGGGTAACGAACGTGAGCTTGAAATTCGCAAGACCGTGTCGTTAAACAACCTCCACTTGAAGGAAAACATCACGTCGTCGATCAACAAACCCTGGAACGGTACGCTCGCAGCAGACAACACGCTCATCAAAGGAATGAAAGCCATCCTGCTGGATACGGGTTCATGCGAGTTTGAATTGCCGCAGGCCCTGTTTGATCACGACTACCCGGGGCATTGCCTGCGCCGGATCAAGAGCATCAGTATTTCCCTGCCCGCGGTCCTCGGCCCTTATGAAGATATCCGTGCCACGCTGACCCAGACCGACAGCGAAGTAGTCATGCCCGGCGCCGACAAGACCGTCATGAAAAGTCTGCGCGCCAACCAGCAAATTGCCCTGTCGACAGGCATCGACGACAGCGGTCTGTTCACGCTGAGCTTTCAGGATGAGCGCTACCTGCCCTTCGAATACACCGGAGCGGTATCGAAATGGCAGTTGTCATTTCCCAATCATGCGGCTCAGAAAAGCATGCTCGAATCCCTGACCGACATCATCGTGCACGTGCAGTACACGGCCAGGGCAAATGGAGGTGCGCAATGAGCGAACACGCCGCCCTCCCTGTCACCCCTCCTGCCTTGCCCAAGGGCGGGGGGGCGATTCACAGCATCGGTAACGGCCTCGGTGCAATCGGCTCAAGCGGGAACGCCTCCTGCGAGATTCCGCTGCCCATTTCACCCGGTCGCGGATACGCCCCGGCCCTTGCCTTGCGCTACAGCAGTGCTCAGGGCAACGGGGTGTTCGGCCTCGGTTGGACACTGTCTCTGCCGACCGTCACACGACGCACCCACGCCGGCGTTCCGGCCTACACCCGCGATGATTTGTTCATCGGCCCCGACGGCGAGGTCTTGATGCCTGAGCGGAACCGGACCTCCGGCGTGATCGAATCCAGCAAAAAGCGTTGCAGTGACGGCACTCGGCAGATGGAACACACGGTCGTGCACTATCGACCGCGCATCGAAACCACCTTCAATCTGATCGAGCATTGGTCCAGCGCGACAGACGAACCGGGCTTCTGGCTGATACACAACGCCGACGGCACCCAGCATCTGTTTGGAAAAACGCCATCGGCACGCCGCGCCGATCCCGATGCACCCTCGCACGTGGGCGAGTGGTTGCTTGAAGAGAGCATGAATCCACATGGCGAGCATATTGTGTATGAGTACAACGCGGATTCGACCTCGACGCAGGGCCCTGCCGACACCCGAGCCCAGCGATACCTTGGGCGGGTACGCTATGGCAATTTCGCAGCAGATTCTCAGCTGTACTTATGCAAAGACGGAGGGTTCAAGGACATACGTTGGCACTTCGAAATGTGCTTCGACTACGGTGAGCGCAGCACCGCACTGGATGAAAAACCCGCGTATCGGACAACAAAAACATCGCCACTACGGAGCGATCCCTTTTCGGATTTTTCCTATGGGTTCGAGCTGAGAACCCAGCGCTTATGCCAGCAGATTCTGATGTTTCATTACTTCCCCGATGCAACATCGATGGGGCCCGAGCCGGTGCTGGTTCGCCGCAACGTGATCCAGTATCAGACCAGCCCCCATTCCTATAGCTGCCTGAGCGCAGCGCTGGACCAGGCTTACAGCGAAAGCACCGATGAACTCTATCCTCCTCTGGAATTCACCTACACCGACTTCACGCTGGAACCTGAGGTTCAGCGCTTCAAACCGTTCGAGGCGCTGTCCGGGCTCAATCATCAACAGCGCTTTCAATTCGTCGATCTACTGGGGGAAGGACTGCCCGGGGTGCTGCACCGCACCGACAAAAGCTGGCGCTACAGCCAACCGGTGCGCGATGACCTGGGAGGGGATCATGTCACCTATAAAGCGTTGAGCGATCTGCCACATCTGCCCTTAACCGACAGCCGCAAACCCACCCGACAGTTTCTCGGCAACCTTAATGCAAGCGGACGCCCGGACTGGATCGTGGCGCAACCGGGGCTCAGTGGTTTCTTCACGCTGAAACCCAATGGCACCTGGTCAAACTTCACCGCGCTGGACGCCGTTCCGACAGAGTTCTTCCACCCTCAAGGGCAACTGGCCAACCTGATGGGCGCCGGGCTCAACGATCTGGTGATGCTTGGCCCGCGCAGTGTTCGCCTGTATGCCAACCACAAAGGCGCGGGCTTCGCCGGCGCAACCGAAGTCGATCGCGGGGCTGATGAGGATGATCTGCCGCTGCCCGGCAACTCATCCAGCGAACTGGTGGCCTTCAGCGACCTTCTGGGCAGCGGACAACAGCATCTGGTGCGTATCCGCCGCAACGAAGTGAAATGTTGGCCGAACCTCGGTCGCGGACGCTTCGGCAAAGGCCGGGTGATCGCCACGCCGAATCTTTCATTGGGAGAGTTCGATGCTTCGCGTCTGTTGCTGGCCGACCTCGACGGCTCCGGAAGCGCAGACCTTATTTATCTGGAACCCCACTGCGCGCGGGTTTTCATGAACCTGTGCGGCAATGGCCTGAGCCCGGCGACCGACGTGCCATGGCCACTGGGTCTTCGCTATGACCGGTTCTGCCAGGTCAGCGCCACCGACCTGCAAGGACTCGGCTGCTCCAGCCTGGTGTTTAGCGTACCGGGGGCAACAACACGGCATTGGCGATGCGATTTCGTCAGCACCAAACCCTATTTGCTGCAATCGACCAACAACAACATGGGTGCCGCCGGCAGCATCGATTACCGCAGTTCGGCACAAGAGTGGCTGGACGAAAAAAAACAGGTCATCAAAAACAAAAAAACGGCGATTTCACGCTTGCCGTTCCCGCTGTTTCTGGTCAAACAGCAGGCTCGATTCGACGAAATTACCGGCAATCGTCTGACCCAGAATTTCGAGTATCGACGCGGCTTCTACGACGGTACCGAACGCGAATTCCGGGGTTTCGGCCTGCTTATGCAAACCGACATGGGTGGCGATGAAGCGAGCAATCTGCACACAGTTCCGACACTAACCAAAACCTGGTTCCACGTCGGCAATGAAGTTGATCTGATCATCCATGATCGAGATTACAGCGATGAAAAAGCCGTGCTTCTTAAACAAACCCTCCAGAACCTGGGTGAAAGCTGGACGCCGCGCAGCGACCGGCATGTTCCGGCCAACACCCGGTCCAAAGCCCGCCAGCGTGAAATCGCCCGGGCGCTGAACGGACGTGTCTTGCGGGTAGAGGTTTACGGCCCGGAACAGGGCGACCAGTCAAAGCTCCCGTATTCGGTGCAACAACATCGCTATAAGGTCAACGAGCGCAAGGGCATGGGCAGGCACAGCCCTTATTCGATCCTGCACCCGGTGCTGGCGGAGTCGATTCACTATCAATACGAGCGCTTCCCGCAAGATCCGCGCTGTACTCACACAATCAATTTGCGCTGGGACGCCTACGGCTACCTGACTCACCATCTGGAGATCAACTACGCCCGGCGCATCACAGCGGTCGATGCCAGCCCTTTCACCGATCCCTGGAAAAAAAAATGGTGGGCCGACGCCCATGACGAAGCACAGCAGTTCTTTTACGTGACCGAACATAAAGCCCAATTCATTCACATAAACACAACGCAGAACAGGCGGCTTGGCCTGCCTTATCTGCAACGTACAAATGCTCTGAAACTGCCAAAAGCACCGCTGGCCGAAGGCCTGGCGCCTTCCGGCATCAACCATGAGGCGTTGCTGATCCTGAGCGCCTCGGCTGCATGGAGAGCCCGACAGGTCATGACCGGTCTGTCTTTGCAGCGTTACAGAAAACCCGATGCCAGTGGTCCCTTTGCGGATGGGCAGGCCAGTGTCGAAGCGTTGGTCGATCACACGGAAACAGCCGAACTCAATGAGTTGGCGTTGAAGACTTACGACGTGCTCAAGTCGCAGGCTCCGTCCTTTGATTTGACCCGCCGCCTGGAACTCGCAGGCTACAAAAAATTGCCCATCGCCTTACCGGACGACGCTCAGTGGGATAAGCAGGACAATCTGTGGTCGATTCAACGCCACTTCGTCACGTACAGGAAACTGGATGGTTTCTTCAAACCGCTGAGTTTCAAACAGAGCTCGCAACAGGGTCCAGCCACCTTTACCCATGATCCTTATTGCTGCCTGACCACTGGCATCAAGTTGCCGGATAACTGCATGACCACAGCCTCCGATATTGACTACAGACTCCTCCAACCCACTCGGGTCACCGACGCCAATAACGTCGTTCAGGAAGCGTCGTACGATGCATTCGGCCAGGTTCACGCCATCAGCCATTACAAAAGCAGTGACGATGGCAATATCGGATTCTCGCCACTCTCGACCTATACCCGTCGCTATCACGGCCGGCCTGACCTCGCTATCGAAAACCCGCAGCAGGCATTACAGCAAATCGCCAGCGCTTACTTCTACGACGCGTTCAGCTGGATGGGACGTATCGCGCTCACAACACAGGAGGAACAGGCTTGGAGCAAAGAGGCCATTGCCATGGGCGATCTGCTGCCCGGGGGGTACATCCGCGCCAGCGCCCATGCGCGTCTGGCCCGCAGCGGCATCGATAAAACCCCTTACGAACAAGCACTCCAGACAAAGATCGACAGCGTGCAGCGCGAACCGGTCCACTGCGCCACCTTGCAGGCGGATCGATACCTCAACGATTCCGAAAGCAAAAAAATTCGCATCGGAGTCGAGTGTCGGGATGGCTTTGGCCGCTCGTTGCAAAGCAAACACAAAGCGGGGCAAGGAACAGCGTTAGCGGTCAACGAAGACGGCACATTGAAGTGGAAAAACGACAAACCACAAGAACACGAAGTAAGCGTTCGCTGGCGTGTCAGCGAGTGCGTTGAATACGACAACAAGGGCCTGGTGGCTCGTACCTGGCGGCCGTACTTCAGTGACCGGCACCGCTACATCAACGATGAGTCCCTGCGCAAATCAGGCCTTTGCGATCAGTATTTCCATGACCCCATGGGACGGCTCATCCGCGTCATCAATGCCAAGGGTGACGAACGTCGTCACACCTGGCATCCCTGGTATTCCATCACGGAAGACGAGAACGACACCCAGCCCGAGCTGCCGCCTCAAGGAGGTGGGCAATGAGCGTCAATGTTCATCGCCACACCCCGACCCTGAACGTCATCGACGGACGTGGTCTTGCGCTGCGCGAAGTCCGTTACTTGTGCAATGAATCGATCAAGACACCAGAAGCCCGTGTCACACGTTACCGGCATGACATCAGCGGACAGATCATTGAACACTTCTCGCCCGCAGCCCCGGTTGGCTTGACCACCGCAGACTCAAGGCAAGTCAGCAGCCTGTCAGGGGCCACACTGCTGATCGACAGCATCGATGCCGGCTGGCGTCTGACGCTTTGTGGAGAAGCCGGCCAAGCGTTGGACACGTGGGACTCGCGCGGTAGCCATTGGCAAACCGACTATGACAACCAGCTACGCCCACTGGCGATCCACGAAAAATCCGCGCAGCACACCCGCCAAGTCATCGAGCGCTTCACCTACGCAGCCAACTCAACCGATGAAGCGAAAACCAACCGATGTGGACGGTTGATTCGCCACGACGATCCGGCAGGCAGCGTGCTTTCTTCCGGTTATGACCTGACTGGAAAACTGCTCAGCCAAACGCGCCACCTGCTGAAAGATCAGCACGCCGCCCACTGGCCGGAAGATCTCGACGAACGCAAGGGTTTGCTCGAAAACGGTGCCGGCCATACCACCACTTGGCGCTACGCTCCGACCAGCGAAATCCTCGAGCAAATAGACGCCAAAGGACATACGCAACGTTTCTGGTTCGATGTCGCCGGTCAGCTGGAGAAAGTCACCCTGCAACTCAGTGGCACGCCTGAACAGAGGCTGGTTCTCGATCAAGTCCGCTATAACGCGCAGGGTCAGATTGAATCCCAGGTGCTGGGAGGCAAGATCACCAGCAAGGCGATGTATGCACCTGAAAACGGCCGCATGATCCAGCGGAACATTTCGCGTGCAAACACCGATGTTCTTCAGGAACTGCATTACGCCTACGACGCGGTTGGCAACGTGTTGAGTGTCGAAGACCACAGCAAACCCGAGCAGCACAACGCCAATCAACGCGTAACGCCGCGCAGCACCTACGCCTACGACAGCCTGTATCAGCTGATCAAGGCGACGGGCCGGGAAGAGCAGGCAGCCAGCATCCCCGCGGCGCTTCCTGCCTGGCTATCCAGCCCGGCAGATCGCAGCCGACTGCTCAATTTCACTCAGGCTTACACCTACGATGAACGCGCCAACCTGACCAAACTGCAGCATCAGCGCGAAGGAAATAATTACACCCGCGAGATGAGCATTGCCCCTACCAGCAATCGTGGGCTGTCATGGAAAACCGGTGACCCGTTACCCGACTTTGCAACCGGCTTCGATGACAACGGCAATCTGCAAGCCCTGCAAACCGGCCAACCGCTGCTGTGGAACGCGCGTAACCAATTGCAAAGCGTAACGCTGGTGGACCGCGCAGAGCAGGAGGCAGATACGGAAAGTTACCTCTACGACGGCAGCGGCCAGCGCGTTCGCAAACGGCAAACCCAAAAGGCTCATGCCGTCATTCACGTCCGCGACGTCGTCTATTTGTCCAGTCTGGAAATCCGGGAAAGCACGACGGAAAAACTCGAGGTCATCATTGTTCAGGCAGGAAACTGCAACGTACGGTGCCTGCACTGGAGCCTGGGAACACCTTCAGGCATCAGCAATGACGCGATGCGTTTCAGCTTCGACGATCACTTGGGGTCCAACACCTTGGAGCTGGATGGCGACGGCAACCTGATCAGCGAGGAAGGTTACTACCCCTTTGGCGGCACGGCGTGGAGAGCCGCTCGTAACGTGCTGGAAGCGAAATACCGAACCGTCCGTTACTCGGGCAAGGAGCGTGATGCCAGCGGGCTGTATTACTACGGCCAGCGGTATTACGCGCCATGGTTGCAACGATGGATCAGTCCGGACCCGGCGGGCACGGCTGACGGGTTGAACCTGTATTGCATGGTGGGGAATAACCCGGTGCGATTTGCCGATTCGCAGGGGCTGGTGCGCGATGATCTGGTCAACGCTCCCATCGTGCTCGACTACTACGACCGGTTTTCAGAAAAAACCGTTTCGATGACTGACGCTCCAAGGCGATTTACAGAAGCAAAGGACGGGAAACTCGCCGCGCTGAAATCTCAATATCCCAATCGGACGTATCCTCTGACACCCAAGGAAATCGCCGGGGTCGAAGCCACCTCTCCAGCGTTCAAGGCCTATTCGAAAAAGAAACTGAATGAGTACACCGCACACGCAGCGGTCACGACGGCAGACGGAGGCTTTTCGTCCTGGGAGCATTTCAACTTCCCTGAACAGCTGGGGGACAGGCCCTATCCCGGGGTCGCCCTCTTTCGCAATCCGTTCCCCTCAACAAGCGGGCCGGCGGACCTGGGGGTCTTTGAAGTTACCCACCCAGAAACCTACATGGCTCAAGTTGAACGCGATTACGCCAATCAGAAGGACGTAACACTCCACCCGGCGCTGGCCAGGGACATCCGCGACCATTCAGGTCACTCCGGACATTTATTCCCCATTCAATCCGGCACCCCCGGACGTCATGCAGAAGTGCGGAGCAGGAACGCATTGCTCCATAGCCCATTGGGTGCAAGCGTCCCGCTTGAAAACATCTTTGTGATGACTCAACGACTCAAGGGATTTTCCGATTCCCGGCAAGCAACCGATTTCCCCACCTGCATGAACTGCAACGCCTTGATCCCGAGGGACATCAACATCCCAACCGGCCGACTGGAGCCCATTGACTACGCCGCGCATATGCAATCGATGCGCTCATCCAGAACCCATTATCAGCGCGTCGCCAATCCGTAAACCGGCGTTGCTTACATGCAGATCGCGTTGGTAAACACCAACCGGTTGCCGAACGGATCACTGATGGTCATGTCCTGGCTTCCCCAGGGCATGGCCTGGATCTGTGGGTGGGAAAACGGATATTCCTTCGCCAGCAGTTGCTGCTGAAATGCCTCAAGTTCGTCGGTCTCGATCCGCAACGCCGAACCCGGCGTGCTGTCGCCATGGTGCTCGGACAGGTGCAGTACGCATTCGCCACGGGAGACTTGCAGGTACAGCGGGAAATTCGCTTCGAAACGGTGTTGCCAGTCGACCGTGAACCCCAGGAAGTCGACGTAGAACTCCAATGCCTTGGTCTCGTCGAAAATCCGCAGGATCGGGGTGGTTTTGCCGAAGCTCATAGGGTCGCTCTCGCCAAGTAGGTAAGGCCCGTACGCGGCGGGCATTGATTCAAGAACAGAGTAGCCATCAATGTGCAGTCTTGATGCTTGCGTCTTGATAGGACTCCGCATTTTTGTCGGTACGGGCGTAGAAGAAGTAGCCGTAGTCCTGCAAATAATAATAGGTGTTCAGGCGATTGTACTGGGCCGCCTGCAATTGGCATTTGAGCTCTTTGGCGCTGCCGCTCAGGCTTGCATTAAGCTCGCTGGCCGGTAAGTCACGGGCAACTGTGCAGTCCATGGAGGATTCGTACCGGTTAGTTTCACCGAGGATCGAGTTGACGTTGCGGTACTTGGTGCTGAAACCCACCTGGCTGTTGATCGGCATCTGTCGCCAGTCGCCATGAAAAATCAGGCTGGTGGTGCTGCTGATGTCTCTGACGGAAGTGTCCGTCAGAACGGTGAAGCGCATTTGCTCCGTCAGGGAAAACAATCCCCTGAAACTGATTTGATTTTGCTCGAACCCCTTCCCCACAGAACGCTCGCTCAATTGCTGAGAAGCCTTGTCGACATCGATGAAATACTCCTGACGCAGCTCACTGCTCTTTCCCTTATAGGTGTGAGTTCCGACCACTTCCAGGTAGCTCAGTGTCTTGATCGGTGACGGCAGGTTCAAGGCCTGAATCGCGGACGCGACCGCGTCAGACAACGGAGGCAGTGACACGGGTGAGGTTTTTTTCGCACGCGGGATAAATACCGGCAATTGCGACACCGCTTCGGGCCTCCCGCAGACCAACCCGAATAACCGCTGATGGTTCTCGTTGCTGCCGGAAATGGCTTGTGGCGCGAGCGGGAAATTATCCTGCCCATCGGTCACGGTGTTGCTGGCATTCACGTCGTACACGGCTACCCGACGATAACTTTGCTGGGCGCAATCGACGGCGTAGCGTTCACGTTTTTGCGCAGAGGGCGCGTTGTAACGCTCACCAAGGCCGACGACAGGGCTATCGTAAGCCGCCCAGAAGCGGATCTCGGCCCCGTCAGCCTTGAGGCTGTTACGATCCAGCAACACCCACTGCTGGTCGCCACTGCCGTTAACGAGGCGCCAGTCCGATTTCGGTGTATTTGCGCAGGCCTTGATGAAGTCCGGATTGTTTTTCAACACTGGGTAGATGGTCGCCGGAATCGGCTGGCCCGCGGTGTACTGCTGATTGTTGGCTCCTGTATACAGGCGTCCGTCACCCGTCAGGTAGAGCAGGCTGGCTTGCGGCGCTGTGCAGGACGCTTCCAGTTGAGCGGCCAGTCCGGCGCCTTTCTGCGCCGCACCGAACTTGCTGAGCTGAAAAGTCAGGACGTCGCCTTCGCGCATGACTGAGTCAACGGCGATGGGACGGGAAAGCAACCCGCCATAAGTTTTTTCGGCTTGCGCTGCCTGCCGTGCCTGAGGGCTGACACATCCGGCCAACAGCGTGATCGCGGCCAGTAAAGTAATGCGTTGCATGAATCCCCTCGGCGGCTGACGCCAAATCCTTTGAATGTCAGCACTTCGGCTTGGCGGTGAGATTCTTTAATCTCACAACGCCATCATTGCACCCGCCTCATTGAAACCCGTCACGCAAATCCCCTTCCCGCGCCAGAAACCGTCCTTCCCGTTTGCCGTTCGCCTGGCCTTCGCTGTAACTCAATACCCCGTTGACCCACACGCCCTCAATCCCCTCCGCCGCCCGTTGCGGGTCACGAAAATCTGCTACGTCACGAATGGTCAACGGATCGAACAACACCAGGTCTGCCCAATGTCCTTCACGGATTTCACCCCGTTGCTTCAAGCCAAAGCGCGCCGCCGACAGCCCAGTCATTTTGTGTACCGCGGTGTGCAGCGGAAACAGCCCGACGTCGCGACTGAAATGCCCAAGCACCCGTGGGAAGGCGCCCCACAAGCGCGGATGCGGAAACGGGTCTTCCGGCAAGCCGTCAGACCCGACCATCGACAACGGATGGGCGAGGATTCTTCTTACATCGGACTCGTCCATTCCGTAGTACACCGCGCCCGCCGGTTGCAGTCGGCGGGCAGCGTCGAGCAGGGGCACGTTCCATTCGGCGGCGATGTCCATCAGGTCGCGACCGCCCAGCTCCGGGTGCGGCGTTGACCAGGTGATGGTGATGCGATGGGCGTCGGTGACTTGCTTGAGGTCCAGGGTCGAAGAACTCGCCGCGTAGGGATAACAATCGCAGCCCACCGGATGAGTTTTCGCAGCCTCCTCAAGCGAGGCCAGCAGTTGCGGACTACGCCCCCAGTTGCCGGCCCCCGCGCATTTGAGGTGGGAAATGATCACCGGGGATTTCGCATGTCGGCCGATCTGGAAGGCCTCGTCCATGGCCGCCAGCACTGGTTCGAATTCGCTGCGCAAATGGGTGGTGTACACCGCGCCGAATGCCGTCAGTTCTTCAGTCAGTTGCATCACTTCATCGGTGGTCGCCGAAAACGCACTGGCGTAGGCCAGACCGGTGGATAAGCCCAAGGCGCCGGCCTCGAGACTTTCGCGCAGTTGCTCGCGCATCGCGCGGATTTCATCCGCCGTTGCGGTGCGAAACAGGTCGTCGAGGTGGTTGCTGCGCAAGGCGGTATGGCCCACCAGTGCGGCGACATTCAGCGTGGTGTTCGCCGCTTCGACCGCTGCGCGGTAATCACTGAATGTCGGGTAAACAAAAGCCGCCGAGGTGCCGAGCAGGTTCATCGGGTCCGGCGGATCGCCACGCAGACTCACCGGTGACGCGCTGATTCCGCAGTTGCCGACAATCACCGTGGTCACGCCCTGGCTGAGCTTGGGCAGCATCTGCGGCTGACGAATCACCACCGTGTCGTCGTGGGTGTGCACATCGATAAAACCAGGTGCAAGTACGCGGCCGGCGGCGTCGATTTGTTCGTTGGCGGTGGCATCGTGCAAGTCGCCGATGCGCTCGATACGGCCCTTCAGAATCCCCACATCGGCGGGATAACCCGGGCTGTTGCTGCCATCGATGACCAAGGCGTTGCGAATCAGCGTGTCGTACATCATGTCAGTCTCCCAGCGGCAAGTGATCGTCGCCGCCGCGGTAATCGTCGAGGGCGAGTTTGATCCGCCGCAGACGTTCTTGATTGTCTTCAGGATTGGCCAGCGCCAGCTCGGTGGCAAGTACGTCGATGGCCAGCAGCATGCCGTAGCGCGCCGCCGTGGGTTTGTAGATGAACGAGGTCTCGACGCCTTGCAGCGGCAGCAGCACATCCGCCAATTGCGCCAGCGGCGAATCGGCGCGGGTGATGGCGATAATCCGTGCGCCGTAGTTGCGGGCCAGTTCGACGGCTTCGATGAGTTCCGGGGTGATGCCGGTCAGCGAGCAGGCAATCACGGCGCGTTCGGCATCGAGGCTGGCGGCAGTGACGCGCATCATCACCGGGTCGTGGCATGCCGCAACCGGGTAGCCGAATCGCACCAGCCGCACTTGCAGTTCGTCGCTGCACAAGGTCGAGCAACCGCCCATTCCGAACGCATGAATCATCCGCGCCTTGCCCAGCAGTTTCACCGCATCGGCGAAACGCGACTCGTCGAACGCCGACAAGTGCTGGCGCAAGGTCGACTCGATATCACCGACGATCTGCCCGTAAAACGCCGACTGATCCGGCGTGCCCGCCGGGTCGAGAAAACGGCTGCCGACACCGCTGGCCTGGGCCAGTTGCAGGCGCAGATCGCGCAGGTCGCGACAGCCCACCGTGCGGGCAAACCGCGACAGCGTGGCAGTGCTGACTTCCGCTCGCTGCGCCAGCTCATCGAGGCTGGCGGCGGAGGCAAAGCCGACGTCGTCGAGCATCAGCCGCGCGATGCGTCTTTCCCCGGCACTGAAGGAATCCTGTCGGGCGCGGATCTGATAGAGGATGTCCATGGCAGGCGGCTCCGGTTAAATCAGGTAGGAAAGACCGACGGTCAGCGCGAAAGCGACCACCGAAATAATGGTCTCGAGCACGGTCCAGGTCTTGAAGGTCTGGGCGACGGTCATGTTGAAGTATTCCTTGATCAACCAGAAGCCGCCGTCGTTGACGTGGGAAAAGATAACCGACCCGGCACCGGTCGCCAGCACCAGCAACTCCGGATGCGGATAACCCAGACCGATGGCCACCGGCGCCACAATGCCCGAGGCGGTGGTCATTGCCACGGTGGCAGAACCGGTGGCGATGCGCATCAACGCGGCAAACAGCCAACCCATGATCAACGGCGACAGGTGAAATTCGTCGGCCAGGCTGACGATCTGGTTGGTCACCCCGGCGTCCACCAGAATCCGGTTCAAACCACCGCCGGCGCCGACCAGCAAGGTGATGCTGGCGGTCGGTGCCAGGCATTCATTGGTGAACTTGAGGATCGATTCGCGGTTGAAGCCTTGGGCGATGCCGAGGGTCCAGAAACTCAGCAGCGTCGCCAAAAGCAAGGCAATCACCGAGTTGCCGATGAACAACAGGAACTGGTTAAAACCGCTGCCCGGCGTGGAGATCAGGTTGGCCCAGCCGCCGATCAGCATCAGCACCACCGGCAGCAAAATGGTCGCCATGGTGATGCCGAAACCCGGCAGGCTGTCCCGCGGTTCGCGGTCGAGGAACTGCCGTTCCAGCGGGTTTTCCGCCGGCAGTTGAATGCGCGGCACGATGAACTTGGCGTACAGCGGACCAGCAATGATCGCGGTCGGAATGCCGATCAGAATCGCGTAAAGCAAGGTCTGCCCCACCGACGCCTGATACACCTGCACCGCCAGCATCGCCGCCGGGTGCGGTGGCACCAGCGCATGCACCACCGACAGACCGGCGACCATCGGCAAGCCAACCATCAGGATCGACACGCCGACACGCCGCGCCACAGTAAAGGCGATCGGTACCAGCAACACAAAACCGACCTCGAAGAACAGCGGCAACCCAACCAGGAAGGCGATGCAGACCATCGCCCAGTGCGCGTTCTTCTCGCCGAACCGGTCGATCAAGGTCCGCGCCACCTGCTCGGCGCCGCCGGACTCGGCCATCATCTTGCCGAGCATCGTGCCCAGCGCCACGACCAGCGCGATGTGCCCCAGCGTCTTGCCGACCCCGGCCTCGTACGCGCCGACTACGCCGGACGGCGGCATGCCCGCCAGCAGCGCGAGGCCGATGGACACCAAGGTGATCACAATGAAGGGATTGAGTCGGTAGCGGGCGATCAGAACGATCAGGGCAATGATGGCGATGGCGGCATACACCAGCAGCCAATAGCCGAAGGACAGGGTCATGCGGTACTCCTCGAAAGGGTCACGTCGAAAGTTTTGTGAAACTCTTAAATCATTTCGAAGCGTGATTTTCAAACGAGGTGAAAGTTATTTTCGTGCAGAGGTAAGGGATGTCGCACAGAGGTATGCGAGGTCGGTGGATATGAAAATCAGGCAGGCGTATTTACATCATCCTCATGCTGATCGTTCCCATGCTCTGCGTGGGAATGCAGCCGGGGACGCTCTGCGTCCCAGACGCGGACGCAGAGCGTCCGGTGAGGCATTCCCACGCGGAGCATGGGAACGATCGGCTAGCACTCTCAGTCATGACTGACGCGAGCGCGTTTGAGCAACTTCTTGCAGCGCTCGGACAAGTGCAGGACGCGCAGATGCTTGCCGGCCTTGGCGTAGCGCTCACGCAGCGTCTTGAGCGCGGCGATGGCCGAATAGTCGACAAAGCTCAGGTGGCGGCAGTCGATGGTCACGACAGGCGGATCGTTGGCAGGATCGAACTGATTGAGAAACGGCGTGGTCGAGGCAAAGAACAGCGTGCCGTGAAGGTGATAGAGCTTGCTGCCGTCAGCCTCGACATGAGCATCGGCATACAGCTCGCGGGCCTGCTGCCAGGCAAAGTTGAGCGCGGCAATGATGATCCCGCACAGCACGGCAGTGGCCAGATCGGTGAACACGGTGATGACCGTGACCGCGACAATCACCAAGACATCGTTCAGCGGCACCTTGTTCACCACCCGCAACGAAGCCCAGGCGAACGTCTGTTGCGACACCACAAACATCACGCCGACCAGTGCGGCCAACGGAATGCGCTCGATCAGCGGCGACAGAAACAGAATGAACAGCAGAATCAGCACCCCGGCCACCACACCGGACAACCGTCCACGACCACCGGAACTGAGGTTGATAACGGTCTGGCCGATCATCGCGCAGCCACCCATGCCACCAAACACACCCGAGACCATGTTGGCCGCACCCAACGCCACGCACTCGCGATCCGGGAAGCCACGGCTCTCGGTGATCTCGTCGGTGAGGTTCAGGGTCAGCAAGGTTTCCAGCAGGCCGACCAGCGCCATCAATATCGCGTAAGGCGCGATGATGCGCAGGGTGTCCAGGCTCCACGGAATCTCTGGCAGCGCAAACGTCGGCAAGCCGCCGGCGATGTGCGCCATATCGCCCAAGGTGCGCGTCGGCAGGCCGAGCAGGTAAACCGCCAGCCCGACACTCAGGATCGCCACCAGCGCCGGCGGCACGGCACGCGTCAGGCGCGGCAGCAGGTAAACGATCGCCATCGTCAGCACCACCAACCCGGTCATCATGTACAACGGCATGCCGCTGAGCCAGTCGTCACCGCTTTTAAAGTGCTCGAGTTGCGCCAGCGCAATGATGATCGCCAGGCCGTTGACGAAGCCGAGCATCACCGGATGCGGCACCATCCGCACCAGTTTGCCCAGCCTCAGCAACCCGAACGCCAGCATGATCAGGCCCCCGAGCAACACTGTCGCGAGCAGATACTGCACGCCGTGCTGCACTACCAACGCGACGATCACCACCGCCATCGAACCGGCCGCACCCGACACCATCCCCGGTCGCCCGCCGAACAGCGCGGTCAGGGTGCAAATGATGAAAGCACCGTAAAGCCCCATCAGCGGATTGAGGTGAGCCACCAGCGCGAAGGCAATGCATTCGGGTAGCAGGGCGAAAGAGGTGGTGAGTCCGGCCAGGACATCGGCGCGCAGACGTTTTGGTTTCATGGAGGATCGGACACAACAGAGAAGGAGGGAGCGGATGTTACGGAATAGGGGGCGACCCGGCCAGTTGTTGGTTTGCTGAAAACGCAATCGCGAGCAGGCTCGCTCCCACAGTAGATCTCCGTTGCACACAAAATCTGTGTCCTATGAAGATCAAATGTGGGAGCGAGCCTGCTCGCGATTGCAGCGACGCGGTCTAGAGCGAACTCAAACCATCTCGTCCCGAATCCATTCAACCACCGACGTCCGCTTCGGCACCCAGCCCAACAACTCACGCGCATGCTTGCCGCGAACCCGGCTGTTGGAGCCCAGACCATAGTTGGCCATTTCATAACCCCATTCGGCTTCGGCCTCTTTCAACGGCCAGTCCTGCGCCTTGCCGAGTTTCAGGGCTTCAGCCATGGCAGTGGTCATGTCGATGAACGACGCTTCACCGCTTTCGACGAAGTAGAACGTGCCCGGTACGTTTTTGCTCAGCGCCAACAAATAGAGGGAAACCACGTCTTCGATGTGTACGTTGGACCAGATGTTCTGCCCCGTGCCGACATGCCGAACCACGCCGCTTTTACGCGCCTGTTTCAGCAAACGCGGCAGCTGCACGCTGTCGCGATTGACACCCAGGCTGTGGCCGTAAATCAGGGTGTTGCAGATGACGCCCGAGTTCACGCCGTCTTTCGCCGCCGCGAGGATCAGGTTGTCGACGGCCACGCGGGCAGCCTTGTCCACCGTCGGCTCCGGCAGGTTGTCTTCGAAATAGATGACGTCGCTGGATTTGCCGCCCGACGCATCGCCGACGATGCTCGAACCGCTGGTGTGCAGGAACACTTTGTGGGAGCCGCGCAAGGCATTGAGCAAGGCTTCCACCGCGCCGCGATGGTCGCTGCTGGCGGCGTTGATCACGGCATCGGCTGCGCGGGCTTGTTCGGTCAATAGTGCGCTGTCGTCAAGAGTGCCGATCACCGGGGTGATGCCCAGTGCGCTCAGTTCAGTGGCTTGTTCGGCGTTGCGAACCAGGCCGGTGACCTTGTGGCCCGCCCGGACGAGACCGGTGGCGATGGAGCCGCCGATGAATCCAGCGGCGCCGGTAACGAATACGTTCATGGAGAAACTCCCTGCGTGAATAAGTGATGCATTGAGTATCGAGGACCGTCCCGTGGCGAAACAGACCCGCTGACCCAAATCACTCTTGCGCAGGACTCACGAATCAGCCTTTGAAGTCCGCATTGGCATAAGCCGCCAATTTGCCTTGGATGAAGTCCAGGAAGCACTGGATACGCAGGGCAAGTTGCGAGTTGCGGTAATACACCGCGTTGATCGGCTGGCGATAGCCGCTGTTGAAATCCGCCAGCAGCACCTGCAATCGCCCGGCGCGAATGTCGTCGATCGTCATGAAGTGCGACAGGCAGGCAATGCCCTGGCCTTCCAGCGCCAAATGCCGGATCGTCTCGCCGCTAGAGGCACTGATCGAAGCCTGAATCGGCCAACGATCACCGTGCACATACCGCAGCGGCCACTGGTTGAGGCCTTCGTTCTGGGTAAAACCCAGCAACGCATGCCCGGTCAGGTCCGCAACCGCCTTCGGCGTGCCGTGTTGCTCAAGGTACGCCGGGCTGGCGACGATGTGCAGCGGGCTGCAACCCAGCGAGCGCGCATGCAACGTCGAGTCGGCCAGTGTGCCGATGCGGATGGCGATGTCGGTGCTTTGTTCGAGCAAGTCGATGATCAGGTCGTTGCTGTTGAGTTCGAGCTGGATGTCCGGGTAGAGGCAGCGGAACTCGTCGATGTAGGGCACGATGGCGTGCAGCATGAACGGCGACGCGGCGTTGATCCGCAAACGCCCGGACGGGGTTTGCTGGCGTGAGGTCAGGCGTTCTTCGAGTTCGTCCATCTGATCGAGAATCAGCTTGGCGTGTTCAAAGAAATACTTGCCTTCCTCCGTCAAGTCCATGCGCCGCGTGGTGCGGTTGATCAGCGTGGTATCGAGTTTGGCCTCCAGCCGCGACAGCGTGCGGCTGACCGCCGAAGGCGTCTGCCCGACCTGTTCGGCGGCAGCGGAGATCGACCCACACTCAATCACGCAGACGAAAATCTGCAACTCATCGGATCTGGCTTTCACGTGTGTCCCTTATCGATAATTCTGCGCAGCTCTAATGTACAGAGGAAATCCATGTGGCGAGGGAGCTTGCTCCCGCTCGGCGGCGAAGCCGTCGTGAAATCAGGCGCCATGGTCTAACTGAACCACCGCGTTCATTGGTTGGGGTCCGCTTCGCGCACCAGCGGGAGCAAGCTCCCTCGCCACAAATCAGCGTCCGCTCAAGACATCGATAGTAGCCGAGCCTTAAGCCTTGAGGCCAAACACCTCAGTCAAATGCTGCTCATAACGCGCCACATCACCCTCGATATCCGGACGTTTCATCACATCGACCGCCAGGAAGGTCGGCAAACCGGTCATGCCGAGGAACTCGTTGGCCTTGTGAAACGGGAAGTACACCGCGTCCACGCCCTTGCCTTCGAAGAAATCGGTCGGGTCGTCAAAGGCTTGCTGCGGTGCGTTCCAGGTCAACGACAACATGTATTGCTTGCCGTGCACCAATCCACCGCTGCCGTACTTTTGCGAGGCGTCGGAACGGGTGCGGCCGTCGCTGGCGTAGAGGCTTCCGTGGCCTTCGGTGAAGACTTCGTCGATGTACTTTTTCACGGTCCACGGCGCGCCCATCCACCAGCCAGGCATCTGATAAATGATCACATCGGCCCAGAGGAACTTGGCAACTTCTTCGGCAACGTCGTACCCCTCGTCGATAAAAGTGGCTTTCACGTCGACACCACCACGATCCAGCACGCTCAGCGCGGCTTCATGCAGGGTGGTGTTGTAGCGGCCATCAGAGTGGGCGAACTTTTTGCCGCCATTGAGCAACAGGACTTTTTTCATGAGCAGTCTCGGAAGGTTGGAAATTCGATGGCGGCAGAGTAACGACCTGCCTCGCGCGGAAAAAGCGTTGAATTCGCAAAATTCATTTGACCAATACGCACGAATCGACCGGCGATTGTTGCCATAAACTTGCGCCGACTCTGACTTGAGGAGATTTCTGATGAGTGAAATGCAAGGCTTCATCCTGCACGCCAAGACCCGCCCGGAAAAATCCGACGCCTTCGAAGCGTTTTTCAGCGGCCATGTAGAGGCGAGTCGGGCCGAGCCCGGCTGCATCGAGTACCACATGCTGCGCGACAAACAGGACCCGACCCTGTTTATCTTTTACGAGATCTGGCAGTCCCAGGCCCACCTCGACGTGCACTCGAACCTGCCGCACATGCAGCAATTCCGTGAGGTGCGCATGGAGTACCTGGAGCGGGATTTCGACATTCGCGCCGTCAAGATGCTTAGCCCGTCTTCCGCTACCCGCTGATCAGCAGGTGGCTGCCGAGCACGCCGAGGCCGATGAAGAACACGCGCTTGAACAGCACGGCGCTGATCCGCTGACGCAACCATTGGCCAAGCAACATGCCAAGCACTGCCGGGATCAACGCCAGTAACGACGCACCTAACTCGCCACCGCCGAGGGCGCCGCGCCATAACAGGCCGGCGGCCAGGGCGAGGGTCGAGACGGTGAACGACAGGCCGAGCGCCTGCACCAGTTCATCTTTGCTCAAGCCCAATGCTTGCAGGTACGGCACCGCCGGAATCACGAAGACGCCGGTGGCTGATGTGATAACGCCTGTCAGCACTCCGCACAGCGAACCGAGCCAGCGTTCGGTTCTTCCCTCGACGCGCAAGGTCGGCAGGAATAAACCGCTCAGCGCATAGAGCAACAGCGCCCCTCCCAACGCCCGCACCACCCAGTGACCTCCGGCCATGCCGATCCACACCGTGCCCGCCCCGGTGCCGATGAAGATCGCCAGGAGCATTGGCCACAACCGTTTGATCAAGCCGAGCAAATGCCCACCGAATGCCAGTTGCCAGACATTGGTGAGGGTTGCCGGAATGATCAACAGCGCCGCAGCCTGCGAGGGTGCCATAGCCAGACCGAGCAGGCCCATGGCGATGGTGGGTAAGCCGAGGCCGATGACGCCTTTGATCATGCCGGCCAGTAAAAAAGTGGCGATGACCAGCAAGGAAAGGGCCAGACCGAGGTTTTGATAGAACGCGGCGAGAGTATTCATGGGGCTATCGTGAGCCTGGATTGGCCGGTTGAAAATCTGCCATATACTGAGGTTGCCTCTTGATTTGGCAGAGGCTGAAGAATGTATTGATGCAACCGACGCCTTCGCGGGCAAGCCTCGCTCCTACAGTAGGCCGAGTCAGTTCGGACGACGCGGTCAACTGTAGGAGCGAGGCTTGCCCGCGAAGGCGCCCGCCCAGACAACAAACATCCAGAGGCAGAAACAATGCACTTCGACCTGACCGACCTGCGCCTCTACCTGAACATCCTCGACACCGGCAACATCACCGCCGGTGCCGTCCGCAGCCATTTATCCCTGGCAGCGGCGAGCGCACGCATCCGCGCCATGGAATCTTCGCTCGGCATTGAATTTCTGGACCGTGGTCGTCGCGGTGTCACCCCGACCCCCGCAGGTAAAGCGTTGGCAAAACACGCCCGGGCCCTGCTGCAACAAGCCGAACGCATGCAACAGGACCTGGCCGAATACGCCAAGGGCGTCAAAGGTCAGGTCCGGTTGTTGTGCAACACCACCGCGATCACCGAATACCTGCCGGAGTTGCTCGCTGACTTTCTGCGCGAACATCCGAACCTCGACATCGACCTTCAAGAGTTGCCCAGCGCCCGCATAACCCATGCGTTGCGCCACGGCGCGGCAGACCTCGGGATCGTGTCCGACGCGGTGGACACCGATGATTTGCAGACCCGGCCGTTTCGCGATGACCCGCTGCTGTTGATCCTGCCTTCCGACCATCCACTGGCCGAACAGCCGTCACTGACCTTCGCCGACACCTTGAGCCATGACTATGTGGCGCTGGGCGCCAGCAGTGCATTGGCGATCCACCTGGAAGAACAGGCCTTGCACATTGGCCAGCGCATGCCTATCCGTATTCGCGCTGACGGCTTCGACGGGGTCATTCGGATGGTCGCGCGCGGTGCAGGGCTGGCCATTGTGCCGCGGATGGCCATCGAGCGCTGGCCACAAGCCCAAGGGGTCACGACCCGCGCTCTTCCCGAAGACTGGGCCAACCGCACCCTGAAAATCTGTGCCCGCGACTTCGACAGCCTGCCCGGTTACGCCCGGGCCTTGCTGGAGGCGCTGACGCCGAGAACGCCTTGACTCTACCGTTAGGGGCAGACTCTATGCTGCGAGCTTCATTTCAGGAGTACACGCGATGAGCAAACGAATGCTCGTGATTCTGGGTCACCCCTCCACCGACAGCTTCTGCGGCGCGCTGAGCGAAAGTTACGTCCAGGCCGCCAAGGATGCTGGTCACGAGGTGCGGCTACTGCGTCTGGATGCGCTGGACTTTGATCCGGTCTTGCACGACGGCTATAACACTATTCAGCCGCTGGAGCCGGACCTGCTGAAAGCCCAGGCCGATATCACCTGGGCCGAACACCTGACATTCGTTTATCCGATCTGGTGGGGTGGGATACCGGCGTTGATGAAGGGCTTTCTCGACCGCATTTTCCTGCCCGGTTTTGCCTTCAAATACCGTGAAGGCAAGGCCTTCCCCGACAAACTGCTCAAGGGCCGGACTGCGCATTTGCTGGTGACCATGGACACGCCGCCCTGGTATTACAAATGGGTCTATCGCATGCCCGGCCTGCACCAGATGCGCAAGACGACCCTGGAGTTCTGCGGCATCAAGCCGTTGAAGACCCTGACTTTCGGGCCGATCCTGGGCTCCAAGTCGACTCAGCGCGACGCCTGGCTGGAACAGGCCCGGGTCACCGCCGGCAGCTGACGTCCCGCTCGTTGTTTGCTGACGGCGCGCTCGACGTCGTCAGCCTCCCCACGTCCCCTTCAAGCGGTCGTTCGTCGCTTGTGCGCGTCATTTACACGCAGCTGCAACCTTTGAATGTTATTCACTATATTATTCCCTCCGATCAGGCATGAGGCCTGGTCGCGCTACGCCCTGTTTGATCATCGAGACGGATCTTTATGTATATCGGCAAAGCCGCCCAGCTGTCGGGCACCACAGTCAAAAGCATTCGCCATTACGAAGAAATCGGCCTGTTGCCCGAGCCCAAGCGTGAAGGCAAATACCGCATCTACAGCCAGCAGAGTGTCGAGGTGTTGACGTTCATCAAGTGCGCCCAGCAACTGGGTTTCAAGCTCAAAGAGCTGCAGGTGATGTTGAACAACTACCACGGTGATGAATTCCCGTGGGACATGGCGCAAAAAGCGATCGCCGAAAAAAAGGCCGAGCTGGTCTCCCAGATCGGCGCTCTTGAGCAATTGCACGACGGCCTCGAAGCGTTCGAAAACAACCTCAACGATGCCAGAGAGGAATGTCAGTTCGAGCGTATCGCCCGCTATGGCGAAAAAAACCCGGGCAATACACTGAACTGAATACGCTGCTGCGCTGGATGACCCGGCTCGCAGGTCACTTGCGCACCTGCGTTGCCGGTCATCAGGTCAGCTCAAGGCGGGCTTCCCCACTGCTCGATCTTGCCCAGGCACCGGCGCGACCGGAACAATCGCCGCGAAGAACCACGGCGACACTAGCGTCACCAGCAGAATGGTCATGACACCGCTGGAAAACAGTGCCATCGCAACGAGTGCGCCCAGATCGACAATCGGCTTGAAGTCGGAAAACAGCAGCGCCATGAAGCCCACGGAGAAAATCACCACGTTGACCACGGTCGAACGGCCGACGCTGTGCATCGCCTGCAAAATGGCTGCATCGATATGAATCCCTTGCTGCACCAGCAATTTGATCCGTGACAGCAGGTGCACCGCGTAATCGACCACGCCGACCACCAGGAACGTCACCAGCGTCGTACCGATGTTCAGCTCGATGCCGAACAGGAACATGAAGCCATAGACCGTTACCGAGGTGGTCAATAGGGTAAGCATGCCGAGAACGCCCAACCGTACCGACTTGAGCCAATACATCATCATCAGCGTGACCACCACCAACGCCAGGGAGAAACTCAGGACCTGACCCTGGGTGATTTCCTGCAATACGCCGGTCCAGATCAACGGCGTGCCGGCGTGCGTCACTTCGAGGTTGGCCGGTTTGTTCACCAGCAACCAGGCATCGAGCCGATCCAGCATGCCCTGGTAATCGCTGGCCACCGACGACGTCATGGTGTACAGCGTCAGCGCCTTGGAATAGTCGGCGTTGAGTACGTTATTGAGGTCCGAACCACCGCCGTTCTCGAACAGCATCACGTGTTGCTCGATCAGCGAATTGCCCGGCACCTCGAACCGCTCGACCTGTCCCTCGTCATTGACCGACGTCACCTGTTCCAGTGCCTGGGGCACGCGCAAGAAGTCGGGGTTCATGTCGTTGAGCACCAGGTTCATGCGCTTGACGTAAGTGGCCAGGGAGTAGCCGTAACTGACATGCGGCTGCTGCTTGATGAAGTGGTCGAGCTTGTCGATGAACTGCACCACTTCGGTGGTCAGCACGCCGCGCGGCTCTTTGCTGTCGATGGCGATCCAGCCCGGTGCCGTGCCCGCGACCCTGGCGTTGTTGATGAACTGGTCCGAAACGCGGATATGACTCTCGGGCTTGAAGTAGGCAATGCCCGAGTCTTCGATATCGACACGGAAGGTGAACACCGTCATCAGGGCCAGCAACGGCAGGGTCACTATCAAGATCGGTTTGCGCCACTGAATCAGTCGCGCACAAAACGCCACCAGATAGCGCGAGATGATCGACTCCTTGTGTACCGCGGCCAGGGTTTTCGGGGTTTGATCCTTGCCCCAGATCGAGATCCAGGCGGGAATCAGCAACAGTGAAATGATCAGCGCCGCCGTCAAGCCGATGGACATGAACACGCCGAAATTGCGGATGCTGACAATGTTATTGGTGGTGGAAATCATGAAGGTGGCGATGGTGGTCACCGTCGTCAACACCACCGGCACCACCATCAACCGTTGCGTCTCGCGATTGGCTTCGCGGTTACTTTTACCGGCGTTTTTCTGCTCGTAATACTCGGCCATCACATGGATCGCATCCGAGCAGCAAATGGTGAACAGAAACACTGGAAGTACGCTGGTCAGCAAGTCGAAGGGCACTCGCAACAGGGCCATCAGGCCGAGCGTCCAGATGGTACAGAACAGAATGTTGAACAGCGGCAACAGCACGCCCAGCGGTTTGCGGAAGAAGAAAATCAACAGCAGGGTGATCAGCAAAAAGACAATCGGAAACAGCACCGCCAGGTCATGGTCAATGATCTCTTGCTGGGCCGCGATGAAGATCGGCATGCCGGCAATGAAAATCTCGTCCTTGAACTCGGGGTGCGCCGCCTGATAGTCCGCGACGATGCCACGCACAATCTGATAGGCGCGCAGTTGCGCCTGGGCATCGTCTTGCTTGGTGCCCAGTTCGGCCACCAGCATCGCGACTTTCTTGTCCTTGGAGACCACACCGTCGACCATCAGCTCGTTGCCCATGATCTGCGACTCGACCAACGCCGGGTCCATGTCGTAGGCGTTGAGGGTCTTGTGGATCAGCAACTCGCCATCGTGGGTCAGCACGATGTTTTCCAGATCACCCATGGAAGCCATTTCGCGAATCGGGTTAATCCGCTCGGCGAGAAAGCTAAGGAACAGCTGATCATGGGCATCCCAGTTCTGGCTCTGGGCGTAATCACGCAGAGCCTTGGCCTGGGCGTAGTCATTCTGGGAAAAACCGTTCTCCAGTATGTCCCGCGCCAACAACTGCGCACGACTGTCGTCCGGATACCTGGCGACGATTTGCGCCAACTGCTCCTTGTCGGCGTCGTTGGCCAGGATCATTTTGCGCACCGATTGCGACATCGAAAACAGTGCGTTGAGGGTCGGCTTGTTGAACACCGTCTGCGGGTTGTTGATGGCCACCATCACCGAGTCAAACGTACCGGTGAACTCGCTTTGCAGATCGATGATGGTTTTGCGCGCCGGATGGCTTTCCTTGAGCAGATAAGGGTTGGTGTCGGAGATCAGCGAGCCCAGCGTATAAGTGAAATACGCCGTGACCGCCACCAGCAGGAAAACGATCGCCCGCGCATAGCGCTCGACGAAGTTCAGGTATCTTTCCATGATCATGCGTTCCAGGGTCGTCAGGGTCGGCGCTTAGCGGGCAGACACGGCAAAGTCCGGCACGTCGCCGGTTTTCAGCCCGCGCTTGATGGCGGTCTGGGTGAACAAACGGTCTTCCAGTTGCACGTTGTATTGCAGGTGGTTGAAGCGCATTTCTGAACGCGTGCCGTCGATGAAGTGTTCGGTTTCGCTCAGCACGACGCTGTCGATCGAGTCGATGGTTTCGACTTTCTGCGTGCGCATCTGCTTGACCAGCACGCCTTTGACGTCGAAGAAGTCCTGGCGCATGACCAGGAAATTCTGCTTGTCGATCCACACTTTCAGTTTGTTGTAGCCGGTCTTGGCCAGCACCTCGGGCGACGCCGGTTCACGCTCGATCACGTAGCAGTCGCGGCCCTTGACCTGCTCTTCGCCGACCAGCGTCTGGGAGTAATCCTTGACCCGGATCTTGTCCAGGTCGGCGTAGGAGTACTCGCTGCCCATGAACGAACCGCGCTTGTCGGTGGTGGAGATCCGGCGCGTCTGGCGGCTGACCGGCAAGTACATCCACTGGCTGTCTTCCAGGCCCAGGGTTTCGTGGGGGTTTTCGATATGAAAGGCCACGTCGCGCACGTCGGTGGGGGCGGAGAAATACATGCTGAATTTGTCGCTGTCCGGGTAATCCTTTTGCAGGTAGGTGAACTCGCGAACCCGGGTATTACCCTTCTTGTCGTGGAGGATCAACGACACTTGGGACATGAAGCTTTTGCCGTCGTTTCGATCTCGCACCTGGCGGATGATTTCGTCGGCATTCTTGCCGTCGGCGGCGGTGGCGCAAGCGCCGCTCAGGATCAGCGCGGCAGCGGTCAAAGTTTTGAATAGCGGCAACATGGGAACTTCCCTTTTCGTCAGATAAGTACGGTCGAGCCAATGCGCCAGGGGCACGCAGGCGTCATGGGGTTAAAACAGGTAACCGGCGGACAGCCGCACTTGATCGCGGTTGTCGTACTCGCCGAAGGGTTTGTCGGGCTTGCCGAAGAACACATCCACTTCCAGCCCGAGCTTGATCCAGTCCACCGGTTTGTAGGTGAAGATGCCTTGCAACAGCGCATCGTCCTGAAACGGTGGCGAGGCGGCGACCACCAGCCGGCTCTTGAGTCGGTCCTGCCAATGAGTGCCTTCGGCCGACAGGGTGAACAGGTGCTCGCGCTTGTCTTGCAGCATGCCGTCCTGCCAGTCGAGCAATTGCTGTTGCTGCCACTGCACGGAAATCAGCCAGTCGCGTAGCAAGTAATCGACGCCCAGTAACGACTTGACCATCGAGGTGCTGTCAGCGCCGTAGGCACGGGTCGGATTGGTCACCCGCCAGTTGTCGAACCAGGCAATTTCGCTGCGCACCACGATGCTGTGACCGGCGTCGATCGCCAGCCCCGCGCCGCCCATGGTGTAACGGGGAAACTGGCGCTCCAGTCGCGTGCGGCCGTCATCGGCCAGGCCTTCGACGGCGTACACCGGGTCCTGTTGACGGGCGTTCAATGCGACGAAACTGGTGTCCACCGAACCGATCCGGCCGTTGGCGCTCAAGCCATACGAAAAGCCCTTGTCACCGTCGTAGCCGGGCTTGGAATCCAGCAGGAAATACTGCGGATCCGGCGCGGCAAACAGCGGCGCGTCGAACTCGCTGCCCGCCACCGGCGGCTGGTTTTTCACAAAGTCGGTGACCCACAGTGCCTCCAGTTCCCACTCGCCCACCGGTTGCGCAAACCGCACCATGGGCACCGCGATCCGGCTGTCTTCCAGCAGCGGAGTCAGGCCATCGCGATAGTCCACCGGGTTGACCTGATCGAGCACCCGCAACTCATCGGCACGGCCCCAGACCACTTGCTGCCAGCCGATGGTCACCTCGCCGTCGCCCACCGATTGGCCCCAGTACAAATGCCGCCAGTCGGCGTCAAAGCGGTATTTGTCCCGCGCCCGTTCACTGTATGGATTGTTGCCGTCGTAGCGGGCGTCGTAACGCACCCGGCCCTTGGCCTTGTAGTAGCCACCGTCCCAGTTGTCTTCCAGGTTGGCCTTGAAATACATGGCCTTCTGGGTGACCCGGTCGTCACCGTGCAAGCGCAACGCGGTGGCCACGCCGACCTCGGCGTCGGCGTAATCCGGCTTGAGGTCGTCGACCGTCAATTCAGCCAACGCCGGTGGCGCGACCATGCAGGCCAATACCGCCCACGCGGCGCGGTTAATGTGTAATCCCGCCATGGTTACATTCCCAACCCGACACCGCCGTCGATCACCAGGCTCTGGGCGGTGACCCCGCCCGCTTCGGGGCTGGCCAAGTAACGCACCATCGCCGCGACTTCTTCACTTTGAATGAAGCGCCGCATCGGCAGTTTCTTCTTGGCGTTGCGCAGGATCTGTTCCTGGGTCAGCCCGGCAATGGCCGCTTGCGCTGCCAGTTCACCTTGCAGCATGGGCGTATCGATCCACGCGGGGAGAATCGCATTCACCGTGATCAGCCGTGGTGCCAGGTCCATCGCCAAGGCTTTGGTCATACCGACGATGCCGTGTTTGGAAGCGCAGTACGCGGTGTTGCGAACCTTGCCGGCACGGCCGAGGATCGACGACATGTTGATGATCCGCCCGCGATCCGGCATCAACGGCAGGCACAACGAGGTGACGTAGAACGTACCGTTGAGGTTGACCGAAATCACCTTGTGCCAGTTGTGCAGATCTTCCGGTTCGTTCTCGTTGCAGATGCCGGCGCTGTTGACCAGCACATCGACGTAATCCACTTGTTTGGACAGCATTTTGAAGAATGCTTCCATGCTCGGCAGGTCGGCAATGTTGGCCGCATGGGTTTCGACCCGGGCCTTGATCTGCCCGTGTTGCTCGTCAACCCAGCGTTGCAGTTCCGGCAAATCCAGGTCCAGCAGGATCAAGCGGTGATCAGCATCGGCGGCAAAATTCTCTGCCACCGCCCGGCCTATGCCCTTGGCGGCACCGGTAATCAGAATGGTCCGGCTCATGGCATTTTCAACCCGCCGTTGACCGGCAGGACCTCACCCGTCAGGTACAAACCACGATCGGCGATGTACAGCACCGCCTCGGCGATTTCATGGGGTTCGGCGTAACGCTTGATCAGCAACCGCGCCTGGATTTCCTGTTCCTGAGTGCCGATCAACGCTGTGCTCATTTCCGTGTTAACGATGCCCGGGGCCACCGCATTCACCCGAATGTTGCGCGGCGCCAACTCCACCGCCAGGGCACGGGTCAGCGCTTCGACGCCGCCCTTGGCCGCGGCATAGTTGCTTTGACCCTTGCCGGGTTTCTGCGCGGCCACCGAACTGATGTTGACGATGCACCCGCTGCGCTGGCGCATCATGGACGGCACCACTTGCTGACAGCAGAGCAAGGTGCCGATCAGGTTGGTCTGGATCACCTCGATGATGTCGCGGCTCGGCATCGTCGCCAGCAACCCGTCACGGGTGATGCCGGCGTTGTTGACCAACAGATCGACGCGCTGGAAATGCTGGTCGACTCGCTCGAAAAAGCCCTTGATGCTGTCGCCGCTGCTGACATCGCATTGCAGCGCCAGGCACTCGAGACCCTGCGCCTGCACCTCATCACGCAACGACATAGCGGCCACTTCGTCGCGCACATAACTGAACGCAATCTGATAGCCCGCGCCAGCCAGGGCGAGGACGATCGCCCGGCCGATGCCACGACTGCCACCGGTCACCACTGCTACTTTATTCGGCATGACCGTTCCTTAGAGTGAGTTGTCAGTCTTGAACTGCGCGAGGCTGAAACCATGGGTCGCAGCCAGGGCACGAATCTGCTGCACCTGCTCGCGGCTGATATCGCCGTAGGAGTAGTGCTGTTTCATCCCGGACAAGCCCATCAACACCGACTCCGCCATGCAGGCATACAGCTGACCTTCCTTGAGGTAGGCGCGCACGTTGCGGATCAGGCCATCGCCCAACGGGGTCTGGACAATCCCGCCGTGCATGTACAGCACGTCGGGCCGTTGGCTGGAGAGGTCCTGATCGACGTTCAGCGGCACCGCGATATCGCAGATCACGCTGTTTTCGGCGAAGTGTCCGGCACCGAGAAACGGTTGAGGGGCGTTCGCCGCACAGAGCACGATGCGCGCCTGTTTCAACACATCAAGGTCATTGCTGACGGTGATGAACGCATTCGCACCCAGGTGCTCTTCGACCAGACGCTGCACCCGCTGACCGAGATCGGCACCGGCACCGTGGGCCTGCAACAACGCGTCGATGCCGTCGAGTTTCTGCAAGCGGCTGGCGAGGCGATCGTGCTCGGCGACACCCTTGAGAATCGCACGGGCGGCCTCGGCGTAAATCAGCTGGGCGGTCTTCTCCAGACGCCGCAGGGAGCCGTCGCGGCCGCTACCGATAAGAATCAGGTGTTCGACACTGGTGGACAGCAACGAGGCGTAAGTCGAAGCAATGTTGCCGGCCGCGCCGACCACAGCTGCCGTCTGCTGGCTCAGTTCCAGGCCTTGCTGCTTACAGCCCTGCTCGATCGCTTCCAGGCCCATGCCGATGGTCAGCGCGTTGCCCGAGGTCAGTGCCATGTCGGGGATCTTCAGCGCCTGGCAGTTGTTGGTGACGATCGAGGTGTACATGCCCAGGCCGGCCACGCTGTAGCCATCGGCACGGGCATCACGGATGCGATTGCCGACTTCGTCACGGATGGTGTCCAGGTCACCACTGGCGATGTACGCGGCCATGGCATCGGAATCCATGCACAACGGATACAGGGTGAACTCCACGGCGGTGCCGAGTTTCGAGCGAATCAGCACCGGGCCGATCGGCGCGGCACGCCGCTCCGGAGCCATGCGCTTGATGAACTCGCGTTTCTGTTCGGCGCTGAGGGTGGACAGTGACGGGTCGACATCACTGAGCATATCCGAATCGATCAGGTGATTGATGAACGCCACGCGCGCCACCACGCGAACGCTCTCATCAGGCTTTGGGAGATTTTCTGGCTCCTTGAAACTCACCTCGCGTGCCGGAACTTCGCGGATGCTGTCGGCGCACACCCCGGCCGCCAGCGGGAAGGCATCGCGGCGACGCAGCATGTCGCAGACCTTTTGCAACGAGCCGATCAAGCCGTCGATTTCCTCGAAGGTGATGCACGCCGGCGGCTCCAGGCGAATCACGTTGGCGTTGCTGCCCGACGGCGCGACCCGCAGCGATTCGAATTGCAGCAGGTAGCCGGCGATGATGTAACCCAGCGCATCGTTGTACTGTGCCGACGCCTGGACCAGAGAACTGGTGCCGGTCAGGTCGTGCAGTTCGAACCCCAGCAACAACCCGCGACCGCGCACATCGGCGATCACGTCCGGGTACGCCGCTTTGAGTTCGAGCAACGAGGATTTGAGGTACTCGCCTTTCCTGTTCACGTCCTTGAGCATCGCGCTGTCGTTCTCGAACAAGCGGCGCAACGCCGACAGGGCGATATGGCACGAGGCATCGTCTTCGGCGAAGGTCGAGCTGTGGATGTAGCTGAAATCTGTTTCGTAGTGGCTGGCGCGGATGACCGTCGCGGCAATTTTCATCAGGCCACCACCCAGTGCTTTGGACAGGCAGTAGTAATCGCCCTGCAAGTTGAAATGGCTGGCGCCGAGCAAAGTGCCGGTGCGACCGAAACCCGATTGCACTTCGTCGATGATCAGCGGGCATTGCTGCTCGTTGCACAGGCGACGCAGGCCCAGGTAGAACTCGCTGGCGAACTCGTTGATGCCGCCCTCGCCCTGGATCGGCTCCATCAGCACCGCAGTGATCGCACTGAACGCTTCACGACGCACCTGCAAGGTTTCGCCGCTCCACTCCAGGCTCAGCCAATGCCGTATGTGACGGGCCGGCAAATCCTGGAGTTGCTGAGGCTGTTGCGGGTCAATGAACTCGACATTGAGACCAAATCGGGCAAACGGCTGGCGGTACTGTTTACCGTAAGTCAGCTGGACGGTGTTCACCAACTTGCCGTGGAAGCTGCCGCGCAGGGCGACGAATACCGGCTCGACATGCAACTGCGCAAGGTTGTGTTGACGCACCGCTTCCACCACCTGGCGAACGGTCACGCAAGACAGATTGTCCGGCAGCAACCCGGCGGGCAGGTCGAGGTCGTCGACGTCCAGTTCAACGTAGGCCTTGTCGCTGGCGGTCAAATTGGCCAGGGCGAAATCCCGTTCGTCGAACTGCTTCTGCAAGGTTTTCTGGCGGCGGTATTCGGCGTGTTTGACGGCGATTTCCACCGACTCGGCGCCACTGTTGGAGAAGGTCGAAATGTAACGCTCGCTGTTGTTCAGCTCACGGTTGAACGCCTCGCTGAGTTCGCGCCCCAGCAGACCGGCCGCGCCACGCACGGACATCTGCGCATTGAACGGCACATCGGCGCGCAACAGGCCGCAGAGTTGATCGACGAACTGCGGGTCATTGTGGCCATATAACGCAGCGCCGTAACCGCCGAGAAAGTCGGTGACGGTGACCTCGGCGCCCTGTTTGTCGCGGTAAAACAGCTTGCTGCCCAGCGCCCGGTGGAACTGGCACTCCAAGCCCAGGGCCTGCATCAGTTCAACGAATTTCGGTCGTACGTAATCGCGGTAATCCATGACAGTCATATCCCTTGATCAGAAAAATAGAAGCGATTCATTGCGTTCAAAACGGCTGGCCGGCCGCTTGATAATCGAGTTGGTAACAAGCGCTGAAACCGTTGTCGTCGCGGTTGATGATGAGGCAGTCATGCAGCACCGCGTCCCGTCCCTTGCCGCCCACAAACGACAGGTACGGATCCACCGACTGCTGCAGTCCGATGATCGGTGGCACGCACTGGGCATGCAGTGCGTTGCGGGCCAGGATCAGGTCGACCAGGCTCGGCGCGCCGCTGAGAATGCCGGTCACCGGTACGCCACTGGTGATGTGGGTGGCACCGGCACGGGCCAGCGTGCGGGCCAGGTCGGCGTCCTTGTGCGGATCGCCGCTGGCGCTGCTGACCAGCAGATCGACCTGCTTGTCTGGCAGGTTCAACGATCCCAGGCGCGGATGGGCGGAGAGTCCAGCCAGGCAGGTCTGCGGCCCGCTTGGTAGATCGTCGGCCCGGCGCAAAATCAACGCCGCCGCCCCTTCGCCGGCAATCCCGCCCGTGCCTTGGCGATCGAATGCACGCAAGGTTTGAGAGCCGTCGGTGCTGATCACGCCAGCCTCGGCCAGTGCGGCCAGTGCTAACGGATCGAGTTCACTGCCGGCGCCGACCACAATCGCCGCATCGATGCGACCGCTTTGCAACGCCGCGCACGCCTCGCGCAATGCCGCCAGATTGCCGGCCACGCCTTGCATGTAAGCGTTGCATTCACACTCCAGTTTCAGCGCCAGGCTGACAATCCCGAGCAAGCCGTTGCTCAGACTTTTGAGCACCAGGAACGGGTCGAGCGCGCGCTCCTGCAACACTCGTTGAGCGAGGCGCCGCATGTCGGCGCCGGACCCATCGCGACACTCGTGGAGCAACTCGCCATAGGCCGCCAACGACGGATGGGTATAACCGCCCTGGCAGCAATAGAGGCCGTAGCGCAGCCCGTCGTTACCCGGTTCAAGCCCGGCTTCGGCCAGGGCCTGGCGCACCGCGCTGACACCCCAGATCACGGCCGGCGGGCAGTAGCGCTGGAGGTTCTGGGCCACGTCCTGGCGACTGGTTTGATGGTCTTCATCACTGACATGCCCGAAGGCCGTCACGCGCTCACTGTGGAACAGTTTCGACTGCAGCAAAGCGATGCCGCTGCGGGCTTCACTGGCCGCTGACCAGAAGCGCTGCACGCCCCAGCCGCTGGGTAATACGCAACCGCTGCCAGCGATCGCAACACGCAAGGTTGCGCCAGTCATTGTGAGTGCTCCCGATATTTGCCAATGGCCAGCGAGGTGTTGAGCCCGCCAAAACCGAAGGAGTTGCTCAAGGCAAAATCCACCCGGCGGCTGACCGCTTGCCCGGCGCAATAGTCCAGGTCGCACTGCTCATCGACGTCATGCAGGTTCACGGTCGGCGTGACCAGATCGTTCAGGCACGCCAGTGCAGTGACCATGCATTCGGGGGCGCCGGCGGCGGCAATCAAATGCCCGAACTGCGATTTGTTGGCACTGACAGCCAGGGATCGGTAATGCTTGTGCTCGGCGAACACACTTTTGATCGCCAGGGTTTCGGCGACGTCATTGAGCGGCGTCGAAGTGCCGTGGGCGTTGATCAGATCGATCTGTTGCGCACGCAGGCCGGCGTCGTCCAGCGCGGCTTGCATCGCCAGCGCCGCACCCCGGCCTTCGGGTTGCGGGGCGGTGACTTTGTAGGCGTCCAGGCTGCTGCCAAAGCCGAGCACTTCGGCATAGGGTGTCGCCCCTCGCGCCAGCGCGTGTTCAAGGCTTTCCAGCACCACGAAACCACCGCCCTCGCCGGCAATCAGGCCACTGCGATCACGGTCGAACGGCCGGCACAGATCGACACCCCAGCGCTGTTCGCTCGAGGCCGCGCCGAGCAGGTACAGCGCGGCCATGGTGTCGAGGTTCAGCACCGAATCGGCGCCACCGGCAATCGCCACGTTCACTTCACCGCGACGAATCATCTGGAAGGCATTGCCGATGGCCTGTGAGGCTCCGGCGCACGCGCTGCTGATATTGATCACTGGCCCTTCACAGCCCAGTCCGTCGGCAATCACCCGCGCCAGTCGATCATTGCTCTGGCGCAGCGAGCCCTCGGCATTGACCTGTCCGGCACGGGGCATCAGGTGTTGCCAGCCCGGGGCTTGGTCATCCGGGGCCTGGGTCAACAGCATGTCGGCCAGCATGTGTTGGGGCGCGCCCGAGGCGCAGAGCACGGCGGCTTCACGTAGCTGCTCAGGCGCAAGTCCGCTGTCTTTCACCGCTTGGGTGGCGGCCACCCAGCCAAAGCGGCTGCGTTTTTCCAGGTCAACGGTCCAGGCCGGATGGCCCTTCAAGGCCTCGGGCAACAGGTTCATATCCACGGCCGCGGCGTAGCGCACCGGGAACATGCCATCCTCCACCCCGTCGGGCTGCCATGGACGTACACAATGTTCGGCACCGAGCATTTTTTCCCAAAGGGTCTGCCATTCGAAACCGAACCCGGTAACGGCGCCCATGCCGGTGATCACAATCCGTGTCGCACTCATGTGTGCTTCTCCATGGTTTCACTGGCCAGCAGCAAGGCGCCCCAATGTCCGGCGCGGCTATGGCTGACAAACAGCGTGTAGCCCGGTGTCGCCGAAGCGTTTTGGGTGTGGTGCAAGGCCAGCGCGATCTCGGTCAGCAAGGCGCTGGCGCCAAGATCGCCGGTCATGGCCCGGGCGCTGCGAACGTCCCTTGGGTGTTCAGCGAACAGGGTCATCAATTGCGCATCCTCCGGATTGGCGACGATCTGCTCGACGTCACCGAGGCACAGTTTTTCCAGGCTCAACGCCTGGTCGATGACCCGCCGGGCAACCGCTGCGCCACGTTGCGGATCAGCGCTGTAACCCCGGGCGAACCCGGCGATGCGCAAGGCGTGCGAGGTGTTGGGCAATGGTGCCAAGCCGAGCAACAGCGCGGCGGCACCCTCGCCATAAATCCCCTCGCCTGCCTGATGGGGTTCACGCAGGTACAGGGCCGGCGTCAGGTTCGGACTGCTGCTGACCACCAGCGCCGCGTCGGCGCGTTGCTCGACAATCTGCTGGCAGGCTTCGATCAGGGCATCGAGCCCGGCGTTGTCCTGGGAACAGAATCCGCCCATTGGCCCGTGGCATTGCAACGCTTCGGCCACGTAGGCCATCACGCTGCTGTTGAGCAGCGTCAGGGCATGCAGCGGCGGTGTATTGGCCAACAGTTGCGCCAGAGGCTTTTGCGGTTGCTCGCCGATCGCTTGCACCGCGTCCCAGCAAGGACTTGGCGCGTCGACTTCAGGAATGGCCGCCGTCAGGGCAATCCGTGCCGGCGGCAGTTGCAGGGCCGCCAGCGCGGGGGCCAGTCGCGCCACGCAATGCAACAGACGCAAGCCTTGTGGTTCGACGCTGCGCTGGATCTTGCGGTCGAACAGATCGTTGGCCAGGCGCGGTGCTGGCAGTGGATAAGCCTGTCGCGTCGCGTCGAATGCCAGCGGTTGCGGCGAGGGCGGCATTCCGAGCAGGTCGGCACATTCGCTGCCGGCAGCGTTCAATACGGCCGCCGAATGGATGTAAACGGCAATGCTCATGTCATGCCCTCCCCAGAACCAGCGAGCTGTTGACGCCGCCGAAACCGAACGAGTTGGACATCACCACGTTGATCGACTGGCGCATCGGCTCGCTGAGAAATTTCAGCGAGGGGTATTCGGCGCGGTCGTGATCGTAGTTCAAGGTTGGCAACAGCACGCCGTCCCGCAGGCTGATCAGCGACAGCACCGTTTCAATCGCGCCGCTGCCCGCCAGGGAATGACCGATGGCCGATTTGTTGGCGGTGAACGTCACGTGTTCCTGGCACTCGCCGAACACCCGTTGCAAAGCCAACGCCTCGCAGCTGTCGTTAGCCTGGGTGGACGTGCCGTGGGTGTTGACGTGTTGCACGGCGCTGCTGAGTAGCCCGGCGTCTTCGATTGCAGCTTCCATGCATTCCTCGTATTTGCTGCCATCCCGGCTGCTGGAGGTCATTTTCTGTGCCTCGCACACATTCGCGTAACCCAGCACTCGTCCCAACGGCGTGGCTTTGCGACGTTGGGCATGCTCGGCGGATTCGAGAATGACCATGGCCGCGCCCTCGCTGATCACGAAGCCGCAGCGGTCCGGCATGAACGGTCGACTCTGCTCGCTGGCCGGCAGGTCGGCCTGGCACAACGCGCCGAGGCTGTTGAACATGTAATACGGCAACTCGTTGGCCATCAGTTCGACGGCGCCGCAAATGGCCAGGTCGATTTCGCCGCGCTCGATCGCGCGGTAGGCGCTGCCGATCGCCATGGTGCCGGCGGCGCAGGCATCAGAATGAGTCGAAATGTGATCGCGGATACCGAGCATCTCGGCCAGGTGCAGGGTCTGCTGATCGACCCGGCGCCCGAAGACCGCGCTCGATGGCGCCGGGTTTTCCAGCAGTTGATCCAGATCGACACGCCCGGCCTCATCCATGCAGCGACTGGCCCGATGCAGATCGTGACTGTCCGCGCAGTACTTGTTGGCCCCCAGGAACAATCCGCTGCGGCTGTGAGCAAAGGCTAACGGGGTCAGGCCGGCATGCTGCAAGGCTTGTCGTGCGACAAATTCGGCCAGTACGCTTTGCCGCGGGTGCAGCGCGGCATTGCCGCCGAAACCGGCGGCAATCTGCTGCCACTGGCCGTCGTCGATAAACCCGGCAGCGCTGTTGTTGAACCCCAGCGCCTTGAACCGTGGATGTTCGCGAACACAGGACTGCTTCTGGCAGATCCGCTCGAACAACGTGGCGGCGTCCAGCGCCATGGGCGCCACCAGACCGAATCCGGTCACATAGACTTCTCGTGTCCGCATGAGAACTCCTACACCGTCTCTTGGGCGTGAGTGGCCACAAATTGCTCCACCAGGCGGCGTGAAACCTCGTCGCCGTCAGCCGGCACCAGCCGTGCACTGCAAGCGCCGCAGACCACTTGTTGACGTTCGTTCAGTACGGCTTGATGAGCGCCGCAATCGGGGCAGCTTTGCGGCAGATAATTGAAGAGGTTGCGGCACTGTTGCGCCCAGTTGCGTACGGTGGTGGCGGCAAATACCTGAGCTGGCTGCATACCGGCGTTGAGTTGACCCGGGGAGTAGGCGCTCAGGCTCTGTTCGAGCAAGGCCTTGCCGTTCTCGGTAATGCGACCGTTGGCCAGAAACTCGCTGGCGTCGCCACAGACCGCAACGGCGTGATCCAGCACGCTGGTTTTGGGCAAGGTGCAGCCGTACTGACGACCGAGTTGAAAGCTCAAGTCGACGATGTCCAGCGAATCGGCGCTGAGGTCCTCGACGATACTGCTGTTCTCATCGATATCATCGGCGCTCATCACCAACAGTTGCGCGAGGATCTCGCGGGTGCTGGCAATGACGTTTTCCAACTCCAATGGATTGTTCATCTCTATCTCCCTATATCGTGATTGCTTCATGAATTTCGTATGTGAGAAGTAACTATTCCCACAGCAACTTCTCACGCGGCGGAAATCTAAACTCTGCCCTTAAGGGGAGAGTCAACGAACTCTTTAAAGTTTTTTAACAACTTGAGACGGGCGTCCAAATGGGCTTGCGCACCGCACTCGATTGGTGCGAAGCCTAGCGCCAGGCGACTTATTTACTTAACAAAGGCTGTGTATGGTGGGGGCACGCACTGTATCGCTGGCTTAACAGAGAGGGGCCCGAAAGTATTAACTTCTGGCTGACAGCACAGACGTACAATTAATAGAAACCGGACAAGTAAATAGTTATAACTTCATAACCATTGTTCTATATCAGCGCAGCCGTTAAATAATACGCCTTAACGTTTGCGAGCCGATCCGGGCAGACCGGCACAGCGCTTCTGGGTAACTGAGTGTCGAGCACAGACAACTGACCGAGTGCGGGGCGCTATAGGGTGCGACTTCAGTTCTTGAGCCCACTGCCCGGAGTCCACATGACCGCACCTATTACCGTTCTTCGCGACACCCACCCGCTGCCGGTACTCGATGCCTGCAAATGGGAGAAACTCGAAGGCGACCCGCACACCGTCAACCTCAACGCCTACACCAGCGAAGACGGCAGCAAGATCATGGGCACCTGGATCTGCACGCCGGGCAAGTGGTATGTGGAATACGTGAAGTGGGAATACTGCGATTTCCGCGAGGGGTACTGCATCATCACCCCGGAAGGCAAAGAGCCAATCCATTTGCGGGCAGGGGATATTTTCGTGATTGAGCCGGGGATGAAAGGCACGTGGGAAGTGGTTGAAACCGTGCGCAAGTATTTCGTGTTTGCCTGATGCAAAAAACCGGGAGATCACCCGACGTGATCTCCCGGTCAAAAATACTTTTCAGAGCAACACAGAACCTGTGGCGAGGGAGCTTGCTCCCGCTCGGCTGCGAAGCAGCCGCAAAATCAGCAACCGCGTTTAACCTGTAACACCGCACTCGCCGGGTTTGGGTCCGCTTCGCGAACCAGCGGGAGCAAGCTCCCTCGCCACAAAAGCCCGCTCCACAACCAATGTCTATTGCGGTTTGCGATAGCTGTTAATGATCGCCGAGAAGTCTTTACCACCCTCTCCACGCTGGCTCATCGCCTGATACAACTGCTGGGCCACCGCGCCGAGCACCACCGGTTGGTGCGCCTGACGTGCCGCCTCAGTGGCCAACCCCAGATCCTTGAGCATCAGTTCGGCACCGAAACCGCCGGTATAACCGCGTGAGGCCGGCGCCGCTTCGACGATGCCCGGCCATGGGTTGTACATCTCCGAACTCCAGCAACGTCCGGTGGAACTGTTGATGATCCCGGCCAGCACGGTGGTGTCGATGCCGAGCGCATCGCCCAGTGCCATGGCTTCGCTGACGCCGACCATGGAAATCGCCAGCAGCAAGTTGTTGCAGATCTTGGCGATTTGTCCTGTGCCGACTTCGCCGCAATGGACAATGTTGCGACCCATCTGCGCCAGCACCGGTTGCAGGGTGGCGAACAGTTCAGGGGTGGCGCCGACCATGAAGGTCAGCGTCCCGGCCGTCGCACCGCCAGTACCGCCAGAAACCGGTGCATCGGCCATGGCCACGCCTTGCTTCGCAGCGGCCGCAGCCACATCTCGCGCCGTCTGCGGATCGATGGTGCTGCAATCCACGGCCGGCACGCCTTTGCCGATACCGGCGAGCACGCCATCTTCACCCAGCCAGACGCTGCGCACATGCACCGCGGCGGGCAGCATGGTGATCACCAGTTCTGCACCTTGTGCCGCTTCACGGGCCGAAGCGCTGATGCTGCCGCCCAGTTGCTCCAGTTCGGCCAAAACGGTTTTGTTCAAGTCGACCAGGCTCAGCGCGTGGCCGGCCTTGATCAGGTTGCGCGCCATCGGCGCGCCCATGTTGCCGAGACCGATAAAAGCGATTTTCATGCCTGGCTCCTTAACGCAAGTTGATGGTGGTGTTCACACCGTCGTTGACGCTGTCGTCATCGAACCAGCGACTGGTGACCGTCTTGGTCTGAGTGTAGAACTGCACCACTTGCTTGCCATACGGACCGAGATCGCCGAGTTTGGAGCCGCGCGAACCGGTGAAGCTGAAGAACGGGACCGGCACCGGAATTGGAATGTTGATGCCGACCTGGCCAACGTCGATTTCCGTCTGGAACTTGCGTGCCGCCGCACCACTTTGGGTGAACAGGCCCGTGCCGTTGCCGAACGGGTTGGCGTTGACCAGTGCGATGGCCTCGTCGAGGGTATCGACTTCCAGCACGACCAGCACCGGGCCGAAGATTTCCTGGGTATAGATTTGCATTTCGGGCGTCACGCCGGAGAACAGGGTCGGGCCGACAAAGTTGCCCTTCTCGAAGCCGGGAACGGTCACGTCGCGACCATCCAGCTCAAGCTTGGCGCCTTCCTTGATGCCGCTTTCGATCAGATCGAGAATCCGTGCCTTGGCGCGTTTGGAAATCACCGGCCCCACATCAGTGCCCGGCTCGCTGCCGGCGTTCACTTTGAGTTTCTGCGCCAGCGCTTTCAGGTCTGGCAGCCATTGTTTGGCCGCGCCCACCAGCACAACCACGGACGTGGCCATGCAGCGTTGCCCAGCGGCACCGAAACCGGCACCGACCAGCGCATTGAGCGCTTGTACGCGATTGGCATCCGGCAGCACCACAGCGTGGTTCTTCGCGCCCATCATCGATTGCACGCGTTTGCCGTGTTTACCGGCCAGGTCGTAGACGTGAGTGCCGACCGCAGTCGAACCAACGAAGGACACAGCCTTGATGTCTTTGTGGGTGCAGAGCGCGTCCACCACGTCCTTACCGCCATGAACCACGTTGAGTACGCCCGCCGGAACGCCGGCCTCGATCGCAAGTTCCACCAGGAGCATGGTCGACATCGGGTCCTGTTCGGACGGCTTGAGCACGAAGGTGTTGCCGCAGGCAATGGCCATCGGGAACATCCACAGCGGAATCATCGCCGGGAAGTTGAACGGGGTGATGCCGGCACAGACACCGATTGGCTGACGCAGGGTGTAAGTATCGACGCCGCCTGCGACGTTCTCGGCAAACTCGCCCATTTGCAGGCTGCCGATGGAGCAGGCGTGTTCGACCACTTCCAGGCCGCGGAAGATGTCGCCTTCAGCATCGGCGATGGTTTTGCCTTGTTCGTTGCTGAGTACCACGGCGATGCGTTTGGAGTGTTCGCGAATCAACGCCTGGAGCTTGAGCATGATGCGCATCCTCGCGCCGATTGGCGTCAGCTTCCAGGTCTGGAAGGCGCGATGGGCGGCGCTGATCGCGGCGTCCACTTCCTGCGCGGTGGCGAACGGAACCTTGGCCAGCACTTGCTGGGTCGCCGGGTTGACGATGTCGTGCCACTCGGTGGTCTGGGACTCGACCCACTCGCCGTCGATCAACAGCTTGACGTTCTGGACAGTGGTTTCGTTGGGCGTGAGCGATGCGTTCATGCTGGTCTCCTGGACTTGTTGTTATGCAGGGAGCCAAGGCGGATAAGTCGCCTTGATATGAGGCGTGTGTCGCGAATTGGTTGTCGGACTGTTTTTGGAGTATAGATGTGCAAACTTCTAATAAGTACGCACATAAAAGCCGGTCCATCATGCAAAAAAACATCACGTCCTTAGGTTCGTTGAACTGGGATGACCTCAAGTTTTTCCTCGAAGTCGCCCGCACCCGCAAGGCCAGCACTGCGGCCAAGCGCCTGGCGGTGGATTACACCACCGTGTCGCGGCGCATCAGCTCGCTGGAAGCGGCGCTGGGGACTTTGCTGTTCGAGAAATCCCGGACCAGCGGTTTTGTCCTGACCGCCGAAGGCCAGCGTTTGCTGGGTTATGCCGAATCGATTGAAAGCACGCTGCACATGGCCTGCGAACAGGTTTCAGGTTCTGGCGTGGCGCTGTCCGGACATGTGCGCATGGGTTGCACCGAAGGCTTCGGCAGCTTTTTCATCACCCCGCAGCTGAGCCATTTCGTCGACGCCTACCCGGCGATCTCGGTGGACATCCTGCCGCTGCCGCACTTCATCAGCCTGTCCAAGCGCGAAGCGGACATCGTCATCGCCCTGGAGCGCCCGGAGCATGGCCCGTACGTCTGCTGCAAACTCTGCGACTACAAACTGCAGCTCTACGCGACTCAGGACTATCTGGACAAGCACCCACCGATCCGCCGCCCGGCAGACTTGGGCAAGCATTCATTCATCAGTTATGTAGACGATCTGGCGTTCAGCTCTGAGCTGTTGTACCTGGCGAACGTGCTGCCCGGCGCCAGCGCCAACTTGCGCAGCACCAGTGTGATCGCGCAATTCGTGGCGGCGCAGCAAGGACGGTCGCTGGCGATTCTGCCGTGCTTCCTGGCGGCTCAGGACCCGCGCTTGCTGCCGGTGTCGCCGGAAGAAATCAACATCACCCGGCAATTCTGGATGTACTGCCGGGAGGACCTGCGGAAGCTCAAGCGGATCACCCTGTTGTGGGATTACATCCGCGCCGTCACTGAGCAGAATCAGGGTCTGTTGATGGGTGAAAGTCGGGAGATGCTGTTCGCCGATTAGTCGGCGCTCACCACGACCGATACCCGGCGGTTCTCGGTGCGGCCCGCCGCCGTGGTGTTCGATGTCACCGGCTGACTGCTGCCGAGACCGCGCAGCTGGATGTTTTCTTCTTTCATGCCGACCGTGGTCAGGACGTTGCCGACGCTTTTCGCGCGACGCAGGGAGAGTTGTTCGTTGTAAGACTCTTTACCCGAGGCATCGGTGTGACCGTCGACCCGCACTCGCTCGATGCCTACACCGAGCAATGCCTTGCCGATCTTTTGGACGATCTCGGTACTGGCGGTGTTCAGGCTGTCGTCGTCACTGCCAAACAGCACTTTGCCGGATAAACCAAACGCCCAGCCCTCATCGGTCAGCTCAAAACCTTGCTGTTTCAATACAGCGATTTGCGCCGGGGTCAGGCCCTTTTGCGGTGCGGTCTGGCACCCGGTCAATGCCAGCACGGCCATGAACAAGGTGATCGAGAAAAATCGCAGGGAACGCGGGGTGATTGAGAACACAACAATTAGCTCCTGACTTTAACGTGGGCGACCGGGTGCTCCGACCCGGACGTGTGCTGTGCACCTCGGGAAAGGCGTTTGGCTTGATACATGGCTGCGTCGGCGGCATTGAGCAACGCGCCCGGTGTGGCGCCATGATCCGGGTACACGGCAATGCCGATACTGAGTGAAGTTGAGACCTGGGCATTACCCGGCAACGGGATCGGCAGTTCCATGCTGGCGAGAATCTTGTCAGCAATCCGCTCGGCGTCCTCGGTTTTGTGCAGTGGCGTCAGCAGCACCGCAAATTCATCGCCGCCCAGACGGGCCACCAGATCCTCTTCGCGCAACTGCGCCCTAACCCTGCTGGCCACTGCGACCAGCACGGCGTCGCCGGCGGCATGACCGTAGCTGTCATTGATTTCCTTGAACCGGTCGCTGTCGAGAAACAGCACGGCCACGCGCTCATTGAGCTTGTGAGCATTGCGCAGCGCACGAATCAGACGGCCTTCGAAAAACGCCCTGTTCGGCAACCCGGTGAGGCTGTCGTGGCTGGCCTGGTGCGCCAGGGTTTCGTTTTCGCTTTGCAGGTGGGTTTGCCAGGACTCGAGTTCATCGAGCAAGGCATTGAAGTCGTTGCCAAAATTATCGAGTTCTGCAATGTCGGCGGGCGGCACACGCCGGTCGAATGCTCGATCGCTGCGAGCGGCGTGGGCTACGGCGGCCAGACTGCGCAGAGGCCCCGTGATCCCGCGAAGTTGTCGGCGCGCCAGATAGAGTGCGACCCAGGCGCTGATGGCCGTGCACAGAATAATGCCCATCAGGCCACTGAGCAGAAAGCGCATCAAGCTGCCACCGTGACCGGAGAGCTGGATGCTGCCGATTTCCCGCCCTTGATGGACGATCGGCATACTGATGGGCTTTTCGAGGAAGGCCTTGGCAATCTGCATTTCAAGATCGGAGAACAGCCCCGTCTCCGGTCGCTGCCAACGCGCGAGCAACGTGCCTTTTTGGTCCAGCACCTGGGCGTCGGCGACTTCTTCGGTGGAGGCGATCAAAGCCAGGGCCTCAGTGGCCGCGGCTTTGTCGTTGAACACCACCGCGGCTTCCACCGTGTAATTGATCGAACGCGCGATCAGGTGCAGGTTGTGGTCGGCATACACCCGCAACGCCAACACGCCCAGCAGTGTCAGTGAGATGCTGGCCATGGCCACGCCTACCAGGGCGACGATCAAGTGGCCGCGGCCGATGACCGAGCGCAAGGTTGGGCGACTACCCGGTTTGAATAGACTCATGGCGCCGCCGACTTGCGACGGGACAGTTGCAACACGCTGGGGTGAATGCGCACACCGCTGCGGGCGACGGAGTCGAGGTTGACCTCAAAAGACACCTGATCATCAGTGACCCTGAGGCAAAACAGGCTGCCGACGGTGCATTGATTATCGCTTTCGCTGATGCTCAGGACCGGACGCCCTGTCAGCGAAGCGAAAAGCTGGCTGCGCTCGTCGCCGGTCAATGTGCCGATGTACACCGCATCGCATTCACTGACAATTGACGGGTTGTCGGCCAACAGCCGTCGCACGGTGACGGGGCGACCGGTGGCCTGGGTCGTGCCCTTGACCAGGTCGTCGGTGTATTCGGTAGGGCCGACCACACACAGGCGCAGTTGCGCAGGCTCAACAGGCCAGCGTGCGTAACTGAGAATCCCCAGGACGACCTGAGTGACCGATTTGGCTCGTTGGTCGGCCATGCTCACCGGGGTTTGCGATTGAGCGAACACAGCACCGGTCAGCAAGCAGAGAAACCCCGCGAGCAGCACTTGCTTGCGGCCAACGACACGCCCTGTCGTCCAGACAGCCACCTTCATGCAGGGATTCTCTTCGATGTTACGAAATGATGCCGCAACGATAACATAGCGTTTAAGCCCCAGCGAGGCTGCGCACTACGGCACTTCGGACAGTTTCCGTCGTCCAGTGTCACCCTTTTAATGGCTCGAATCGTTCCCATCTTCCAAATCCAGCATCAACCCGCTCAAGCGCTTGACCTTGCGCCGCACAGCCTCCTCAAACACCCCGGCACGAGGTTCGATCAGGGTGAACCAGTTCTTGGCCCGGGTGATCCCGGTGTAGATCAATTCCTTGGTGAGCACAGGGTTCAGGGCATCCGGCAGAATCAATGCCGTATGGGCAAACTCCGAGCCCTGGGACTTGTGGACGGTCATGGCGTAAACCGTTTCGACATCGTTGAGTCGACTCGGTAGGACGAATCGCACGCCACCCTGGCCATCATTGCGCGGGAACGCGACACGCAGCACGTGCTTGCCTGCCGCGGGCCCTTCACGTTCCGGCAGTTTGAGGGCAATACCGATGTCACCGTTCATCAACCCCAAACCATAATCATTACGCGTCATCAATACGGGTCGACCTTCATACCACTGCTGGTCACTGTCTATCAGTCGAGCCTTGAGCAACGCGGCGGTCACACGTTGATTCAATCCCTCCACCCCCCACGGCCCTTTGCGCACGGCGCATAACAACTGGAAGGCGTCGAAGGCTTGCAACACCTGACGCGCCCAATCGGTCCAGCGTTGATCATCGAGCAGACTGTCGAGCGGTGGCCGTTGGCTGCGAAGAAGGTTCAAGTAGTGGCGATAACCTTGCGGTCCTTCGCCATGGCCTTCGAGCAGCAAGCGTTCCAGCGCCCGGTCTTGCTCACCCTTTAGAGGCAAGGAAAATATGTCGTCGTGACTTCGAGCCGCCAGCAACTTGCGGGCTTCCTCCGGTTGTTGCTGGTTGACCCATCGGGCCAACTGGCCAATGCCGCTGCCCTCACCGAACCGGCGTGAGTGACGAAGCATCACCACTTGCTGGGCCAAGGGGTGAGTTCCGTTAACGTCTTCCTGCAAACCGCTGGCCTCCAGGCTTTCACCACTGACCGTCTCCAGCCACTGGCGAGTCTGCGGACTGTACCAACCGGCCTCGGCGTCGCGGCACAAATCACCCAGCACGGCACCGGCCTCCACCGAGGCCAACTGGTCCTTGTCACCGAGCAACACCAGCCGGGCGTGGGCCGGCATTGCGTCAAGCAAGTTGGCCATCATTTCCAGGTCGATCATCGAGGCTTCGTCTATCACCAGTACATCCAGTGGCAAGCGATTACCGGCATGGTGACGGAAGTGCCGGGTGCCGGGCCGACTGCCAAGCAACCGGTGCACGGTAGTGACATCAGACGGGATCTTGCCTCTTACGTTTTCATCGACTTCCAGCGTCCGGACTTGCTGGCTGATGGACTCTGTCAGCCGTGCCGCCGCTTTGCCGGTAGGTGCGGCAAGGCGGATGCGCAGTGGTTTCCCAGCCTCCACCGCAGGCGCCTGGAGCAATGCCAGCAACCGCACGACCGTGGTGGTTTTGCCGGTCCCCGGGCCGCCGGTGACGATACTGAACGCACTTCGGGTAGCCAGGGCACAAGCGAGTTTCTGCCAGTCGATCACATCGCCGGGTTTGGCCGGACCGAACAAGCCTGTCAGGCGTTGGAGTAAATCATTCGGTGTTGTTTCATGTTCAGCCAAGCGCAGGCGCAGGGCATTGTCGATGCGTCGTTCGTAAACCCAGTAGCGGCGCAGGTACAGGCGCTTGCCCGATAAAACCAAGGGTCGGGATTGCGCAGCCTCACGACCATCGACGGCCAGCGCCACCAGACGACTGGACGCCAGGACCTTGCACCAATGGGCGCCGTCCAGCGCTTCAAGCAATTGCGACGGCAACAACATCGCACCACTTTGCAGATCGCCTTCCGGTGGCAGCGACAGGGCGAAATCCGGCTCTTTGAGCGTCTCGAACAGATCCAGGCAGACATGGCCGTGACCCAGTTGGTGGCTGGTCAATGCGGCGGCGAGCAACACCAACGGATCGTCGTCGGGGGCCAGTTCGTGGAGGAAGGCAACGAAGGCCTTGTCCAGTGCTCGCAGCCAGCCGCGCTCCACCCAGCGCGTCAGCAACAGCAACAAGTCATCGGCGCGACTCAGGGGTGCCAGATCTGCCAGGCTTTCGGCTGCCAATGGCGTGGGCAGCAAATCAGCGAAGGTGCGACTCATAGCAGTACTCCCTGTTCCCAGGCGGGTTCGGCCTTGGGTTCTGGCTTACCCTGGAAGAGTCGATCCAGACGCTCGATCAGCTCTCTGGGTGGACGGGCGAAATACACGCCTTGGGTGGATGCCCGCGTACCGCGCAAGAACAGGTACAGCGCGCCACCGACATGCCGGTCGTAATCGTAGTCGGCAAGCCGCGCCTTGAGTTGACGATGCAGGGCCAACAGGTACAGCACGTATTGCAGGTCGTAACGATTGTCGAGAATCGACTGTTCCATGGCTTGTTCGGTGTAAGCCGCGTCATCGGGCCCCAGCCAGTTGGATTTGTAGTCGGCGACGTAATATTTGCCATCGTGCTCGAACGTCAGGTCGATGAAGCCCTTGAACATGCCATTGAGCAATACCGGTTCAGCGGCCACTCGGGCAACGCCGTTGTGGGTATGTTTACGCACCAGTTCATCAAGCTTGAGCACATCGACTTTATGACTGGCGAACCAGAATTCCATCTCGACGCGATATTGGGTGAGCTGCTCGAACACGACCGGAGCCTGCCCCCCGCCGAGGTGCAACGAAGACCTGAGCAAGTGTTGCAGCCAATCGCTCAGCGTGGTGATCCAGCCTTCCCAGCCACGGCGATTGCAGCGACGGGCAATGGCGTCTTCGACGACCTGCGGAGCAGCAGAAAAACCTTCATCACCGGCCCATTCCAGCAAACCATGGAGAAAGGTGCCGGGGTTCGGGCCGCGGGGGAATCGATGGATATCAGCGCCACCAGCGGCCACCTCTCGTGGAGCCTCTGGATCGAGACGTTCGTCATCAAAGAGCTTTTGCGCTTGCGGGTTCTCCGGGGCTTCGTCACTGCCCACGCTCAGACTGTCGCCGATGCGCAAGGCACTGTACGAGGCGATCCACCAGTTTTCGCTGGCCTTGCGCTTGGGTATCAGCGGCGCAAGCAACCTCGCGTCGTTGCGAGGGGGATGGTAATGCTCGGCCGTTGCTTGTGGCATATCACCATACAGAAGTGCCGGGCAGTCCTGCTGGAGGTCTTCGAGCCAGCGTTTCAAACCTGCGGATTCGGCCAGCGGGGCACCGCCGCCCAGCAAGTAACCCAACGCAGAGAGATGCAGCACCGAGCTGTTGTTATTGCCGCGCTTGAGATCGGTCACCCCGATCCAACTGGCATGTTGCGCCCGTGTCAGGGCGACATAAAGCAAACGCAGATCCTCGGCCAGACGCTCATCATCGGCCTGTGCGATCAACTCGGCAGTCGGCTTCAAGGTCACCTGCGCCTTGCCGTTTGCATCGTGGTAATGCAGCGGTAAACGGCTGCCATCCACGGGTTTTGCCGAGCAGATGAACGGCAGAAACACCAAGGGATACTCAAGCCCCTTGGACTTGTGAATGGTCACGACCTTGACCAGTTGCTCGTCGCTTTCCAGACGCAGGATCTGCTCTTCGCCGGCCTGACCGGACAACGCCAGATGCTCGGACAAATGACGAATCAGCGCTTGCTCGCCATCGAGCTCGGCAGCGGCCTGTTGCAGCAGTTCGGACAGGTGCAGCAGGTTGGTCAGAACACGTTCGCCGTCGCTGCGCGCGATCAGTGATCGAGGTAACTGGAAGTCATGCAGCAAGCGCCGCAGCATTGGCAGCACGCCCTGCTTGCGCCACAGCTCGCGATAACCGCGGAACTGCATGACCCGCGCCTCCCAAGCCAGTTCGTCCTGATTCAGCCGCTCCAGTTCCGCCAGGGACAGGTTCAGCGTGATGCAGGCCAGCGCGGCTCGCAGCGGCCGCTCGACATCCGGCTCGGCGCAGGCTTTTAGCCAGGTCAGCAGGTCATGGGCTTCTTGAGCGGCGAATACCGAATCCTTGTCAGACAGATAAACGCTGCGCACACCGCGTGCGGACAGTTCGCCGCGTACGGCCTGGGCCTCTTTGCCGTCGCGAACCAGGATCGCGATGTCCGCTGGCAGCAGGCCCCTGAAGTCCTTGTCCTTCTCTGTGAAACCTGCCCGACCTTGTTGGCCACCATTGAGTAATTCGGTGATTTCACTGGCGCACGCGGCGGCGAGTTTTTGTCGGTACTCAGCGCCGGACAGTGGCTGATCGGCAGACAGGTGCCAGATGTTCAGAGCCGGCACGAGCTGGCCGTCGATGTGCAGAACTTCTTTGCGCCCTTGAGATTCGACGGGCAGAAACGGCACCGGGTTGTCGCCGTTCCTTTCACGAAACAGGAACGCTCCCCGTCCCAGCTCACGAGACTCGGCGCGCTCGAACACATGGTTCACCGCACTGACCATGCCATGGCTGGAACGGAAATTCGTACCCAGGGTATGCAGACGGCCGGTGGTGGCCTGACGGGCGCGCAAGTAGGTATAGATGTCGGCGCCGCGGAACGCGTAGATCGCTTGCTTGGGGTCGCCAATCAGAAACAGCCCGCATTCGGGATTGTTGTCCTCAATGCGATAGATGCTTTCAAAAATCCGGTACTGGACCGGATCGGTGTCCTGGAACTCATCGATCAGCGCCACCGGAAACTGTTCGCGAATCAGGGTCGCCAGGCGTTCACCACCATCGGATTGCAACGCCGCATCAAGGCGCAGCAGCATGTCATCAAAGCCCATCTCCGCACGGCGACGTTTTTCTTCCTCGAACCGTGCCCCGACCCACTGCGCGGCATGTTGCAGAACGGCAGCGTCGGGGGTCGGCAATGAGTCGAGACTGGCCTTGAGACCGGGCATGGCGTCCAGCCCAGGATGACTGGGGGCTGCGCCTTTCCAGGCTTCGGCCATACCGTCAGGCGTCAGGCGAGTGAAGCCCGTGCCAATATCCAGTTGCTCGAGGGACTCATCTTCAGCCCAGGCTTTCAGTTTTTCGAACCAGGGTTCGAAATAACGGGCCTGCATTTTTCGACCGTCGACGCTTTTGCTCGCAACACCTTGATGACAGATGGCAAGCAGCTCATCCGCCCATTGGCGCCAAGGCATCTTGAGTTCAAGCAAGGCTATTCGTCGTTCCTGCAAGCACTCGGTGATCAGCTCAGCAGGCTCTTTACCTTCAACGCTGTCACGCTCGCTGGCGAACAAACTGCGTACCCGCGGCAATAACGCCGCCGGCCCACCCCAATTACCCCGCACCCAGCTCAGCGCATCACCTTGCATCGGGTAGCAGAACAGCCGCCAGTAATCGCGCAGGACTTCGCCCAGCAAATCGCTGTGATCGGTTTCCAGGGTCTGGGTAAACAGACTGCCACTGTCGAACGCGTGCTCGCGCAACATGCGCTGGCACCAACTGTGGATGGTCGAGACGGCGGCTTCATCCATCCACTGCGCGGCAATGTCCAGACGGTTTGCACAGCCTGACCTTTGTTCGGGGAGGTATTGATCACGCAGTTCTGCGATGAGGCTATCGGGCGCCGTGGTCTCATCACGAAAGTATCGCGCTGCTTCGGCAAGACGGGTGCGAATACGTTCGCGCAGCTCTTTGGTCGCGGCATCAGTGAAGGTTACGACGAGGATTTGCGGCGGCAACAGTTCACGCCCGAATCCACCCGATTCGCCGCCGTGTCCGAGGACCAGGCGCAGGTACAGCGCGGAAATGGTAAAGGTCTTACCAGTACCGGCGCTGGCTTCGATCAGTTGGCTGCCGCTCAGGGGGAATGCCAGGGCCAGCGGTGTCTTCGTGGTCATGAGCGCGCCTCCTCGCTGGTCAATGAACGCCAAGGGGCCTCAAGCATCGGTTTGTACAAAGCGGTGCACCAATCGGGGAAAGTCTCGTCGGCGATCAAAGCGTAGTAGTCGGCGAACTGCCGGGCGAGTGCCGGGCTTTCGCGGCGTTCGCCGTCGGTGGTTTGACCGTCGCCTTCATAGGCTTTGCGAGCAGCGGCGTCGGCTTTGGCCGGGTCAGTTTGAGAGAGCCACGCGAAGGCGGTTTTCACAGCAATCGGAAGGGGTTGGCGCATGCCCGTTTGCCATGCTTGCAACAGGTTACTCAGGGCGTGACGTGCAGCGCCCTCCTCCAGAGGGGTCAGCAGCAGACTGTCGTCACTGGCCACTAACGCGGTGGTCATCGGCATGCCGCTGGCGCAAGCGACCAAGTGATTGACCCAGGGGCGCGTCAGACGATGCCACTTGCGGGTCTTGATCGAACCGATGCTGTTGGGAATAGTGGTGACCGACAGCAAGCCGCCGTCCGCACGTTGATGCAGGCCACTGAGCCAGCCTTCCAGGCGCAGACCTTCCAGCTCCAGGTTGACTGGCAACGCGCTGGTGAGCGGTGTCGGCCACAACGCCAAGAGTTGTTGGTAACGCTGCAACAGATCCGGCAATGGCTCGATCAGCTCTCGCTGCAGACATTCGCCGAACCCGGCCATGGGCAAGAGCCCACTGTTTTGCAGGCGTTTGGCCTGGGCCTCAAGCGCGTCGTCGACGTGATCCAGTTGACCGAGCGCCGCTTCGAGCAAACTGTCACTGAGGCTATAGCGCTGGAGCGCATCGAGTACGAAGGGTTCTTCATCTGCCAAGGGAGCTTCAGCCGCTTCGAAGAACACCTTGAGCCGCTGACTGAAAAAATGTCGCACGGGATTGCGCAGGAAATCCTGCAATTGACCGAGGCTCAGCGGCTCTTCTTGAACGTAGGCATCAAGGGCCTGGATATCAGCCGACTGTTCACTGTCTTGATGAAGCACCTGCCACTCACTTGCGAAGCTGAACAGGGCGTCACCTTCATGAAAATAACGGGCGCTGAAGGGTTGCAGCGGGTGTTCCTGAGTCATGGCCTCAAGCAGCTTTTTACTGTCGGCCTGTAATCGCCAGCCGCCTGCGAGGTGATCGCGGAGTTGGCCAATCAGTACCGAAGCCGGGCGCTCACTATTGTCCCGAATGCTGCGGCCGACCCAACTGATATAGAGTTGGTCACGTGCCGACAACAGGGCTTCTAGCAAGAGATAGCGGTCATCCTCGCGCCGGGAACGATCACCCGGGCGGTAGTCGCTGCCCATGAGATCGAAATCCAGCGGCGGTTGCGCTCGCGGGTAATCTCCGTCGTTCATCCCGAGCAGGCAGACCAGTTTGAACGGAATCGCTCGCATCGGCATCAAGGTGCAAAAGTTAACCGCTCCAGCCAGAAAGCGCTGGGACAGGCGGCCCTGGTCGAGACCTGCCAGCCAGGCTTCTCGGACCACGGTCAACGGCAGCTCATCAAACAAGCCCACTGACTCGCAGGTCTCGAGCCAGGTTTCCCGCAGCTCTTCGAGTTGGGCCAGCAAGTAGTCGTCATGCTCATTACTGGCCTGGAAGAACAGCTGCACCAACGCTTGCAACCGGATGCCCCATTGCTTGGGCGCAGCAGGTTGAGTCAGTTCCTGGTGGGCAATTTCCAACGCATCCAGCAGTGCGACCAAAGGACCGATGAGCGCTGCATCCAGACCGCCGATCTCGTCGTAAGGCTCGATGCCTTCGCAAGCAGTAGCGCTGCCAACGGCATAACCGAGCAGCATCCGGCGCAGGCCGAAACGCCAACTGTTTTGCTCCAGCTCTTCAGGCAGGCCCAAACCCGCACGCTGCTCGGCATTCATTCCCCAGCGAATACCAGCGCCTTCGATCCAGCGGTGCAGGGTTGGCAGGTCACGCTCCTCGACACCGAAGCGCGCGCGCAGTGCAGGGACGTCCAGCAGATCGAGGATCTCACTGACGGGGAAACGGCTGTCAGGCAGCTTGAGTAGATGTTCGACAGCAATCAGCAGCGGGTCACGACCGCGTTGGCCTTGGTCCGCAAGCGTGAAGGGAATGAAGCGCGGATCGAAGCGATCAAGTTGACCGAATACTGCACGGATATGCGGTGCGTAGCTGTCGATGTCCGGAACCATCACGATCACGTCGCGTGGCTTCAAGTCTGGATCAGCACTGAAGCGTGCGAGTAACTGATCGTGAAGGATCTCCACTTCGCGCTGGGCGCTATGGGCGATGTGGAAACGAATCGATTCGTCCTGATTGAGATCGATAACCGGCCAGAGCTCGCGAGTTTCGTTCAGGGGACGCAGTTCAAGGATATCGTCCTGCAGCTGGTTGAGCATGTTCTGTGGCTGGCTATCGCTGAACAAGTCGATGCGCCCATCCCTAAATGCAGAACGGTAGCTGTTGGGATCGTCATAGCTGTCAAGCAGATTGATGTAGTCTCGCCCCTGCTTGCCCCATGCCGCCAATAACGGGTGAGCGTGTTGGTGAAGGGTTTGTGGGTCGAGCACAACTGGCATGCCGGTCTTGCGAGCCTGACGCTTGTATTGATGCCGTAACAGATCTTTATCGGCGACGATGTCTGCCCAATGGTGACGACATGGATTATGTACGCAAAGCAGAACCTGACTGAATCGGGCCAGTCCGGCAAGTGCTTCCAGAGCTTGTGCCGGGAGAGAGGAAATCCCGAAAACGATCACACGAGAAGGTAATCCACTGGGTGCCACGTCGAGGCTGTTGATACGTTCGATGAACCGTTGATGAACACCGGCGCGACTTTGCGCCATGCCTTGCTCACCCACATCCAGCAACAGAGCACGCCACAATTCTGCCTGCCAGCAGTTGGCCGAGGTCAGGGGTTTGGACTCACCTCTGCCGTTTCGCAATTGATGACGACCCTCCGCCCAGTCTTCGAGCCAGTCGGCCCGGTATACCTGGTATTGGTCGAACAGATCCGCCAGCCGCTCAGACAACTGATAGCGCTTGCGTAGATCAGTGTCGTTGGTAAGGAAGCGTTGCAGCGGTTCGAAATGCGGTTGATTGATCAGCTGCGGAAGCAGACGCATCAGGCGCCAGGTCAGAGGGGCCTTGTCGAGCAGGGATTTGACCGGAATTTCATCACGCCCCAGAACCATCCGATAGAGCTGCCACATGAAGCTGCCCGGGAGTTGAACGTCGATCGCTGCCGCAATTCCGCAGCCACCCATGTCGTCGTCTTCCGGATCTTCGGCCAGAGCCAGCTTCAACCACTGGGCGATGCCGTTACTCTGTACCAGGGCAATTTCATTTTCCAAGGGAGCCAGCGGGTAGCGCCGCATCCAGCTGACCACCAGGCTGCGCAACTCGTCCAGGCGATTACCATGAACCACCATAAAACCAGCACTGAGGGACGTCGCGTCCGGCATAAAGGCTTCCTTGGGAAATTACAAAAGCTAGGGCCGAACCTTAGCATTGTCGGGAGACTGTGACAGCCGGGAGCCGTCCGATGTTGCTGTACGAACTTTCCTGCGGACAAAACAAAACCCCAACTGCTTTCGCAATTGGGGTTTCGGAATTTAATCTTGACGATGACCTACTCTCACATGGGGAAACCCCACACTACCATCGGCGATGCATCGTTTCACTGCTGAGTTCGGGATGGGATCAGGTGGTTCCAATGCTCTATGGTCGTCAAGAAATTCGGTAGCCAGGTCGTGGGCCTTTGCAGGTTCACGCTCCAGCGAATGGGTATGTGACAGCTTTTGGTGTTTTGTGCTGCTTTTGTGAGTACAGTCGAACTTTCGGTTCGTTTCGTCTTCACACACCGCAATCTGGCGCTCTTTCGCTTTTCAGCTCGAAGCAAGCAAATTGCTTGGGTGTTATATGGTCAAGCCTCACGGGCAATTAGTATTGGTTAGCTCAACGCCTCACAGCGCTTACACACCCAACCTATCAACGTCGTAGTCTTCGACGGCCCTTCAGGGGACTCAAGGTCCCAGTGAGATCTCATCTTGAGGCTAGTTTCCCGCTTAGATGCTTTCAGCGGTTATCTATTCCGAACATAGCTACCCGGCAATGCCACTGGCGTGACAACCGGAACACCAGAGGTTCGTCCACTCCGGTCCTCTCGTACTAGGAGCAGCCCCTCTCAAATCTCAAACGTCCACGGCAGATAGGGACCGAACTGTCTCACGACGTTCTAAACCCAGCTCGCGTACCACTTTAAATGGCGAACAGCCATACCCTTGGGACCGGCTTCAGCCCCAGGATGTGATGAGCCGACATCGAGGTGCCAAACACCGCCGTCGATATGAACTCTTGGGCGGTATCAGCCTGTTATCCCCGGAGTACCTTTTATCCGTTGAGCGATGGCCCTTCCATACAGAACCACCGGATCACTAAGACCTACTTTCGTACCTGCTCGACGTGTCTGTCTCGCAGTCAAGCGCGCTTTTGCCTTTATACTCTACGACCGATTTCCGACCGGTCTGAGCGCACCTTCGTACTCCTCCGTTACTCTTTAGGAGGAGACCGCCCCAGTCAAACTACCCACCATACACTGTCCTCGATCCGGATAACGGACCTGAGTTAGAACCTCAAAGTTGCCAGGGTGGTATTTCAAGGTTGGCTCCACGCGAACTGGCGTCCACGCTTCAAAGCCTCCCACCTATCCTACACAAGCAAATTCAAAGTCCAGTGCAAAGCTATAGTAAAGGTTCACGGGGTCTTTCCGTCTAGCCGCGGATACACTGCATCTTCACAGCGATTTCAATTTCACTGAGTCTCGGGTGGAGACAGCGCCGCCATCGTTACGCCATTCGTGCAGGTCGGAACTTACCCGACAAGGAATTTCGCTACCTTAGGACCGTTATAGTTACGGCCGCCGTTTACCGGGGCTTCGATCAAGAGCTTCGCGTTAGCTAACCCCATCAATTAACCTTCCGGCACCGGGCAGGCGTCACACCCTATACGTCCACTTTCGTGTTTGCAGAGTGCTGTGTTTTTAATAAACAGTCGCAGCGGCCTGGTATCTTCGACCGGCATGGGCTTACGCAGTAAATGCTTCACCCTCACCGGCGCACCTTCTCCCGAAGTTACGGTGCCATTTTGCCTAGTTCCTTCACCCGAGTTCTCTCAAGCGCCTTGGTATTCTCTACCCAACCACCTGTGTCGGTTTGGGGTACGGTTCCTGGTTACCTGAAGCTTAGAAGCTTTTCTTGGAAGCATGGCATCAACCACTTCGTGTTCTAAAAGAACACTCGTCATCAGCTCTCGGCCTTAGAATCCCGGATTTACCTAAGATTCCAGCCTACCACCTTAAACTTGGACAACCAACGCCAAGCTGGCCTAGCCTTCTCCGTCCCTCCATCGCAATAACCAGAAGTACAGGAATATTAACCTGTTTTCCATCGACTACGCTTTTCAGCCTCGCCTTAGGGACCGACTAACCCTGCGTCGATTAACGTTGCGCAGGAAACCTTGGTCTTTCGGCGTGGGTGTTTTTCACACCCATTGTCGTTACTCATGTCAGCATTCGCACTTCTGATACCTCCAGCAAGCTTCTCAACTCACCTTCACAGGCTTACAGAACGCTCCTCTACCGCATCACCTAAGTGATACCCGTAGCTTCGGTGTATGGTTTGAGCCCCGTTACATCTTCCGCGCAGGCCGACTCGACTAGTGAGCTATTACGCTTTCTTTAAAGGGTGGCTGCTTCTAAGCCAACCTCCTAGCTGTCTAAGCCTTCCCACATCGTTTCCCACTTAACCATAACTTTGGGACCTTAGCTGACGGTCTGGGTTGTTTCCCTTTTCACGACGGACGTTAGCACCCGCCGTGTGTCTCCCATGCTCGGCACTTGTAGGTATTCGGAGTTTGCATCGGTTTGGTAAGTCGGGATGACCCCCTAGCCGAAACAGTGCTCTACCCCCTACAGTGATACATGAGGCGCTACCTAAATAGCTTTCGAGGAGAACCAGCTATCTCCGAGCTTGATTAGCCTTTCACTCCGATCCACAGGTCATCCGCTAACTTTTCAACGGTAGTCGGTTCGGTCCTCCAGTTAGTGTTACCCAACCTTCAACCTGCCCATGGATAGATCGCCCGGTTTCGGGTCTATTCCCAGCGACTAGACGCCCTATTAAGACTCGCTTTCGCTACGCCTCCCCTATTCGGTTAAGCTCGCCACTGAAAATAAGTCGCTGACCCATTATACAAAAGGTACGCAGTCACCCAACAAAGTGGGCTCCCACTGCTTGTACGCATACGGTTTCAGGATCTATTTCACTCCCCTCTCCGGGGTTCTTTTCGCCTTTCCCTCACGGTACTAGTTCACTATCGGTCAGTCAGTAGTATTTAGCCTTGGAGGATGGTCCCCCCATATTCAGACAAAGTTTCTCGTGCTCCGTCCTACTCGATTTCATGACTAAGAGATTTTCGCGTACAGGGCTATCACCCACTATGGCCGCACTTTCCAGAGCGTTCCGCTAATCTCAAAGCCACTTAAGGGCTAGTCCCCGTTCGCTCGCCACTACTAAGGGAATCTCGGTTGATTTCTTTTCCTCAGGGTACTTAGATGTTTCAGTTCCCCTGGTTCGCCTCTTAAGCCTATGTATTCAGCTTAAGATAACCATCTTATGATGGCTGGGTTCCCCCATTCAGACATCTCCGGATCAAAGTCTGTTTGCCGACTCCCCGAAGCTTTTCGCAGGCTACCACGTCTTTCATCGCCTCTGACTGCCAAGGCATCCACCGTATGCGCTTCTTCACTTGACCATATAACCCCAAGCAATCTGGTTATACTGTGAAGACGACATTCGCCGAAAATTCGATAATACTCAATTAAGAGCAACTCACAAATTTTACCTTAGCCTGATCCGTTACCAGTGAAAGTAACGCTCAGTCTATCTTTCTATCACATACCCAAATTTTTAAAGAACGATCTAATCAAAGACTAGAAATCAACATTCATCACCGTCTTGGTGGAATGCTCATTTCTAAGCTTTCAACAAACAGAAGCAGTAGTGGTGGAGCCAAACGGGATCGAACCGTTGACCTCCTGCGTGCAAGGCAGGCGCTCTCCCAGCTGAGCTATGGCCCCGTATTTCTACAGGTTCCCACACAAAATTGGTGGGTCTGGGCAGATTCGAACTGCCGACCTCACCCTTATCAGGGGTGCGCTCTAACCAACTGAGCTACAGACCCAATTTCGGGCTGCTTCTTATCGTCTTCTTCAATGAATCAAGCAATTCGTGTGGGAACTTATGGAGCAGCTGATGTCGTCGATTAAGGAGGTGATCCAGCCGCAGGTTCCCCTACGGCTACCTTGTTACGACTTCACCCCAGTCATGAATCACACCGTGGTAACCGTCCTCCCGAAGGTTAGACTAGCTACTTCTGGTGCAACCCACTCCCATGGTGTGACGGGCGGTGTGTACAAGGCCCGGGAACGTATTCACCGCGACATTCTGATTCGCGATTACTAGCGATTCCGACTTCACGCAGTCGAGTTGCAGACTGCGATCCGGACTACGATCGGTTTTCTGGGATTAGCTCCACCTCGCGGCTTGGCAACCCTCTGTACCGACCATTGTAGCACGTGTGTAGCCCAGGCCGTAAGGGCCATGATGACTTGACGTCATCCCCACCTTCCTCCGGTTTGTCACCGGCAGTCTCCTTAGAGTGCCCACCATTACGTGCTGGTAACTAAGGACAAGGGTTGCGCTCGTTACGGGACTTAACCCAACATCTCACGACACGAGCTGACGACAGCCATGCAGCACCTGTCTCAATGTTCCCGAAGGCACCAATCCATCTCTGGAAAGTTCATTGGATGTCAAGGCCTGGTAAGGTTCTTCGCGTTGCTTCGAATTAAACCACATGCTCCACCGCTTGTGCGGGCCCCCGTCAATTCATTTGAGTTTTAACCTTGCGGCCGTACTCCCCAGGCGGTCAACTTAATGCGTTAGCTGCGCCACTAAGAGCTCAAGGCTCCCAACGGCTAGTTGACATCGTTTACGGCGTGGACTACCAGGGTATCTAATCCTGTTTGCTCCCCACGCTTTCGCACCTCAGTGTCAGTATCAGTCCAGGTGGTCGCCTTCGCCACTGGTGTTCCTTCCTATATCTACGCATTTCACCGCTACACAGGAAATTCCACCACCCTCTACCATACTCTAGCTTGTCAGTTTTGAATGCAGTTCCCAGGTTGAGCCCGGGGATTTCACATCCAACTTAACAAACCACCTACGCGCGCTTTACGCCCAGTAATTCCGATTAACGCTTGCACCCTCTGTATTACCGCGGCTGCTGGCACAGAGTTAGCCGGTGCTTATTCTGTCGGTAACGTCAAAACACTAACGTATTAGGTTAATGCCCTTCCTCCCAACTTAAAGTGCTTTACAATCCGAAGACCTTCTTCACACACGCGGCATGGCTGGATCAGGCTTTCGCCCATTGTCCAATATTCCCCACTGCTGCCTCCCGTAGGAGTCTGGACCGTGTCTCAGTTCCAGTGTGACTGATCATCCTCTCAGACCAGTTACGGATCGTCGCCTTGGTGAGCCATTACCTCACCAACTAGCTAATCCGACCTAGGCTCATCTGATAGCGCAAGGCCCGAAGGTCCCCTGCTTTCTCCCGTAGGACGTATGCGGTATTAGCGTCCGTTTCCGAGCGTTATCCCCCACTACCAGGCAGATTCCTAGGCATTACTCACCCGTCCGCCGCTCGCCACCAGGTACAAGTACCCGTGCTGCCGCTCGACTTGCATGTGTTAGGCCTGCCGCCAGCGTTCAATCTGAGCCATGATCAAACTCTTCAGTTCAAACATCTTTGGGTTTTTAAGAAACCCTAAACTTGGCTCAGCAATCGTTGGTTACATCTTTGATTTCTCGCGGAGTAACTTGTGATGCTGATAATCTTGTTGACTATCAGTCTGACTCCACAAGCACCCACACGAATTGCTTGATTCAGTTGTTAAAGAGCGGTTGGTTAAGATCTTTCGTCTCAACCGAGGCGCGCATTCTACAGCAGCCTCTGTTGCTGTCAAGCGGTTATTTTCAGAAGTTTTCAAAGTTTCCTTTGCAACTTCAACCACTTGCGCTTCCGATCTCTCGTTAGCGGGAGGCGAATTCTACAGCGTTACTCGCTGCTGTCAACACCTCTTTTTCTCCGCTTTCGACCGAGAAGATCGAACCGTCAATCACGCCAAACAACCTGCCTGATCAACTCCCTCTGGGCTTCGATGACCTGAAGCAACTCGCTGTCGAAAACCGCGTAACTCTTTGTTTTCCAAGGAGTTTTCCGTTTCGACTGCGCCGGAAGTGGGGCGAATTATAGACTTCCAGAATCTGCCGTCAATACCTATTTTCACATTTCTGTCATATAGGTCAAAAAAGCCCGAAAACATGAAGGCCGAGCCCCAAGGGGCTCGGCCTTCTCCCTTCTACTTACAAGCTAGGGAACGCGAATTGCGATGCTTCATGGCTAGCACGCTGCGGCCAGCGCTGAGTAATGGCTTTGCGACGGGTGTAGAAACGCACGCCATCCGGGCCATACGCATGCAGATCGCCGAAGAGCGAACGCTTCCAGCCTCCGAAGCTGTGATAAGCCACTGGCACCGGCAACGGCACGTTGACGCCGACCATACCGACTTCGATCTCGTCACAGAACAACCGCGCCGCTTCCCCATCACGGGTGAAGATGCAGGTGCCGTTGCCATACTCGTGTTCGTTGATCAGCTGCATCGCCTCTTCCAGGCTGTTGACGCGAACGACACACAGCACCGGCCCAAAGATCTCTTCTTTATAGATGCGCATCTCTGGCGTGACGTTATCGAACAGGCAGCCACCCAGGAAGAAGCCTTCCTCATGACCGGCAACGCTCAGACCACGACCATCCACAACCAAGGAGGCACCCGAAGAAACGCCGTCTTCTATATAGCCACTGACTTTGTCGCGAGCCTGACCGGAAACCAGTGGCCCCATGTCCAGGCCGCAGGTCGTCCCGGCACCGATTTTCAGCGCCTTGATTTGCGGTACCAACTTGGCCACCAATGCATCCGCCACCTGGTCGCCTACACACACGGCCACCGAGATCGCCATGCAACGCTCACCGCAAGAACCGTACGCCGCGCCCATCAGTGCGCTGACCGCGTTATCCAGATCCGCATCCGGCATCAGCACCGCATGGTTCTTCGCACCGCCAAGTGCCTGAACGCGCTTGCCGCGCTTGGTGCCTTCGGCATAGATGTATTCGGCAATCGGCGTCGAACCGACAAAGCTCAGCGCTTTGACTTCTGGCGCTTCGATCAGCGCATCCACCGCAGCCTTGTCGCCGTGCACCACACTCAGCACGCCTTTAGGCAGACCTGCTTCGATCAACAGCTGAGCGATCAACAAGGTCGAGCTCGGATCACGCTCCGATGGTTTAAGGATGAAGCAGTTGCCGCAGACGATCGCCAGTGGATACATCCACAGCGGCACCATCGCCGGGAAGTTGAACGGCGTGATACCGGCAACGACACCCAGCGGCTGGAAGTCCGACCAGGCATCAATGTTCGGGCCGACGTTACGGCTGTACTCGCCCTTGAGGATTTCGGGAGCTGCACACGCGAACTCAACGTTCTCGATGCCGCGTTTCAGTTCACCGGCAGCATCTTCCAGGGTCTTGCCATGTTCTTCACTGATCAACTGCGCGATACGCGCTTCGTTCTGCTCCAGCAATTGCTTGAAGCGGAACATCACCTGCGCACGTTTGGCCGGCGGCGTGTTACGCCAAGCCGGGAACGCAGCTTTGGCCGAGTCGATGGCTTTCTGAATGGTTTCGCGGCTGGCCAACGGCAACTTGTGGATAGCCTGGCCGGTGGACGGGTTGAACACGTCAGCCGTGCGACCGTCTTCGGTCACCAGTTCGCCATTGATCAAATGCGGGATAAGGCTCATGCGGGGCTCCTGAAAAGTTGTCCACAGGCGCCCTTCAAAGGGCGTCCGTCTTTATATAGAGAGAATAGAAGGGAATATCAGTCGATTTTGTTCAACACTTCGCCGACCGCGTCGAACAGACGATCAAGGTCTTGCGGCTTGCTGTTGAAGGTTGGGCCGAACTGCAGGGTGTCGCCGCCAAAGCGCACGTAGAACCCGGCTTTCCACAGCGCCATGCCCGCTTCGAACGGACGCACGATGGCATCGCCGTCACGTGGTGCGATCTGGATAGCGCCGGCCAGGCCGTAGTTACGAATGTCGATAATGTTTTTCGAGCCCTTCAGGCCGTGCAGCGCATTTTCGAAATGCGGTGCGACTTCGGCCACGCTTTGCACCAGGTTTTCCTTTTGCAGCAGATCGAGTGCGGCCAGGCCAGCCGCGCAAGCAACAGGGTGTGCGGAGTAGGTGTAACCGTGCGGGAATTCCACCGCGTACTCAGGCGTCGCCTGGTTCATGAAGGTCTGGTAGATCTCGGAGCTGGCAATCACCCCGCCCATCGGGATCGCGCCGTTGGTAACTTGCTTGGCAATGCACATCAGGTCCGGGGTCACGCCGAAGCTGTCGGCGCCGAACATCGAACCAGTGCGGCCGAAACCAGTGATCACTTCGTCGAACACCAGCAAGATGTTGTGCTGATCACAAATCTCGCGCAGACGCTTCAGGTAGCCCTGCGGCGGAACCAGCACGCCAGCGGAACCGGCCATTGGCTCGACGAAAACGGCGGCAATGTTCGAAGCATCATGCAGCTCGATCAGCTTGAGCAGTTCATCGGCCAGCGCGATTCCGCCTTCTGTCGGCATACCACGTGAGTAGGCATTGCTCGCCAGCAACGTGTGCGGCAGGTGATCGACGTCCATCATCGCCTGACCAAACATTTTACGGTTGCCGTTCACACCGCCAAGGCTGGTGCCGGCGATGTTTACACCGTGGTAGCCACGGGCACGGCCGATCATTTTGGTCTTGGTGGCCTGGCCTTTCAGGCGCCAGTAAGCACGGACCATCTTCACTGCGGTGTCAGCGCATTCGGAGCCCGAGTCGGTGAAGAACACGTGGTTCAGATTGCCAGGGGTCAGGTCAGTGATTTTCTCGGCCAGTTGAAACGACAGCGGATGACCGTACTGGAAGCCCGGCGAGTAATCGAGGGTGCCCAACTGCTTGGCGACGGCTTCCTGGATTTCCTTGCGAGTGTGCCCCGCGCCACAGGTCCACAAACCCGACAGCGAATCGTAGACCTTGCGACCCTTGTCGTCCGTCAGCCAGCTTCCTTCCGCGGCAACGATCAGTCGCGGATCGCGCTGGAAATTGCGGTTAGCGGTGTAGGGCATCCAGTGAGCATCGAGCTTGAGCTGGCTGGCCAGGGAAGTCGGGGCGTTTTCGGGCAAGTTCATGGGCAAAACCTCGCAGAGCAATAAGCGGCATAGAGATCAAAAGCGTTCTTGCAGCTAAATTGCCACGGGGATAAAGTCGGTGAAATCCAACTTTTCTAACGTTCAGTCAGGCCCACACTAAACTATGAGCAGCCGCCGCCCCGATCCACTCGCGCAAGTCAGCGACTTTGATATCCGCCTGCTGCGGATTTTCCGCAGCGTGGTGGAATGCGGCGGCTTCTCCGCGGCGGAATCGGTACTGGGAATCGGTCGCTCGGCCATCAGCCAGCAAATGAGCGATCTGGAACAGCGCCTTGGCCTGCGGTTATGCCAACGCGGTCGCGCCGGGTTTTCCCTGACCGAAGAAGGTCGCGAGGTTTACCAATCAGCGTTGCAACTATTAAGTGCGCTGGAAAGTTTCCGCACCGAGGTCAACGGTCTGCACCAGCATCTGCGCGGTGAATTGACCATCGGCCTGACCGACAACCTCGTCACCCTGCCCCACATGCGCATCACCCATGCCCTCGCGCAACTGAAGGAACGCGGACCGGACGTGCAGATTCAGATCCGCATGATCGCGCCCAACGAAGTCGAACAAGGCGTGCTCGACGGTCGCTTGCATGTCGGCGTGGTACCGCAGGCCAGCGCACTGTCGGGACTGGAATATCAGCCGCTCTACAGCGAACGTTCGCTGCTGTATTGCGCAGTCGGCCACCCCTTGTTTTATGTCGACGACAAACAACTGGACGACGAGCGCCTCAACAGTCAGGACGCCATTGCGCCGACCTTCCGTTTGCCGGCAGAAATCCAGGCGCACTACCAGGTGCTCAATTGCACCGCCAGTGCCTCGGACCGCGAAGGCATGGCGTTCTTGATCCTCACCGGGCGCTACATCGGCTACCTGCCGGACCACTACGCCAGCCTCTGGGTGCAGCAAGGTCGATTGCGCGCGCTTAAACCCAATGCCCGCTTTTATGACCTGAGCCTCGCATCGGTCACGCGCAAGGGTCGCCGCCCGCATTTGGTGCTGGAAAGTTTTCTGGAAAGCCTGGCCGCGACACGCTGAGAAAATGTGGGAGCGGCGGTGCGGCGATCCCACAGGGGATTGTGGTATTCAGGTTTTATCGCGTCGGGACTTGTCTGGAACCTGTGGGTGCGCTATCAACGCATTTGGTTGCACCCACCCATCCTGTTCGGAAGTGCCTATGACCTTTGAAGTCCCCGCTCACGGCGGCAAACCTGCCAGCCGCATTCGTCAGAAGAACGAAGAGACCATCATCAAAGCCGCCGAAGACGAGTTCGCCCGTCACGGATTCAAAGGCACCAGCATGAACACCATTGCCCTGAATGCCGGGTTGCCCAAGGCGAACCTGCATTACTACTTCACCAACAAACTCGGTTTGTACGTGGCGGTGCTGAGCAACATCATCGAATTATGGGACAGCACCTTCAACACGCTGACCGCCGAGGATGATCCGGCAGAAGCGCTGACGCGTTATATCCGCGCCAAAATGGAATTCTCCCGTCGCCAGCCGCAAGCCTCGCGGATCTTCGCCATGGAAGTGATCAGTGGCGGCGAATGCCTGACCGAGTATTTCGACCAGGACTACCGCGCCTGGTTCCAGGGTCGGGCGGCGGTGTTCCAGGCGTGGATCGATGCCGGCAAGATGGACCCGGTCGATCCGGTGAACCTGATCTTCCTGTTGTGGGGCAGCACCCAGCATTACGCCGACTTCGCCACACAGATCTGCCGTGTCAGCGGCCGCACCAAGCTGACAAAGCAAGACATGGAAGACGCCGGCAATAACCTGATCCGCATCATCCTCAAGGGCTGCGGCCTCACGCCAGCTATCTAATACACTTATGCCTTTTACCCTCAGCGGTTTTTGCGAGTACCGCGAAGAGATTCGCAAAAGCCGTTTCATCACCTTCGCCGCGCCAATCTCCAGCCCCGCTGAAGCCCAGGTGTTCATCGATCAGCACAGCGACTTGAACGCCTCGCACAACTGCTGGGCGTGGAAGCTCGGCGACCAATACCGCAGCAACGACGACGGCGAACCCGGCGGCACCGCTGGGCGCCCGATCCTGGCGGCCATCGATGCGCAGGATTGCGATCAGGTCGCGGTGCTGGTGATTCGTTGGTACGGCGGCATTCAACTGGGCACCGGCGGTCTAGCCCGGGCCTACGGCGGCGGCGCGAATAAATGCCTGCAAGGCGCGGCCAAAGTTGAACTGATCAGCCGGGTGTCGGTGAGTTGTGCCTGTGCATTTGGTGAATTGGCGCTGGTGAAACTGCGCGTCGCGGAGTCGGGCGGTCTGGTGGTGGAAGAAACCTTCACCGCCAATGGCGTGGAGTTGCAATTGGCGATCGGCAAGGAGCAGATCACTGCCTTGCAAACGCAGCTCGCAGACTTGAGTCGCGGGCGCATTGTGTTGCAGCACTGATCGCACCAACACCGCTCACGGCCCTTTCGTCGACCCTGTTTACTTGCCCACATCTGCTGTGCACCCGGCTGTGGATAACCTGCGCATATCCTGCTGTAACCCTTCTGTCATGCGGCTTTGCGGGCTTTGCTCATTTTTCGTCCAATTTCCCACACCAATGACTAATTCCACTAAAAAACAAACAGTTAGCATCGGTTATCACCTTTAGAAGATAGCCGCACAGTGCTTATGCCCGTGCTTTCGGCTTGCGCACAAATACTGTGGAACAACCTGTGGATAACCCGTTCATGGCTGGCGCAGCCCTATACCCGGCATAGGTCGCCGCGTGTTGCTCGTTTTTTGACCAACTGCCAGCGAGCAAAATCAGAGCCTGATCAAAGACTTTGCCCCCAAGTGGTGCCTGATCGGGATTCGAAAAATGGCGAGGCCCAGTCCTCAATGCCTTTGCCACCAAGGATTTTCTGTTTTCCTGACTCAATGGCCAGGAAATTGCTTTATCCACAGGCATATCTCCTGTCGACCCGAGCCAGTCATGCCCAACCCCGTGGTGATCCCCGATCAAACGCCCCGCCTGCAATTGCGCAGAATCAGCAAACGTTACCCCGGTTGCCTGGCCAACGACGCCATCGACCTGAACATTGCTCCCGGTGAAATCCACGCCCTGCTCGGCGAAAACGGCGCGGGCAAAAGTACGTTGATGAAAATCATCTACGGCGTCACCCACGCCGACTCTGGCGAAATGATCTGGCAAGGCCAGCGCGTAAACATGCGCAATCCGGCACAGGCTCGCGGATTGGGGATCGGCATGGTGTTCCAGCATTTCTCGCTGTTCGAAACCCTCAGCGTGGCGCAGAACATTGCCCTGGCGATGGGTGCGGCGGCCGGCACGCCGAAACAGCTTGAGCCAAAGATTCGTGAAGTCTCCCGACGCTACGGCATGGCGCTGGAACCGGAGCGACTTGTCCACAGCCTATCGATCGGAGAGCGGCAACGGGTGGAAATCATTCGCTGCCTGATGCAGGACATTCGCCTGTTGATTCTCGATGAGCCGACCTCGGTGCTCACACCGCAGGAGGCCGACGACCTCTTCATCACCCTGCGCCGACTCGCGGCCGAGGGCTGCAGCATTCTGTTTATCAGCCACAAACTCGGTGAAGTGCGTGCGTTGTGCCACAGCGCCACGGTGCTGCGCGGCGGTCGAGTGGCCGGGCATTGCGTGCCGGCCGAGTGTTCTGATCAGCAATTGGCAAAGCTGATGGTGGGTGAGGCGGCTGAACTGATTACTGATTATCCGAAGGTGATTGGCGGCGATGCATTTTTGAACGTGAACGGCTTGTCGTGGCACAACCCCGACCCGTTCGGCTGCTCCCTGACGGACATTGTCCTAGAAGTGCGCAGCGGCGAAATCGTCGGTATCGCCGGCGTAGCAGGCAACGGTCAGGATGAGTTGCTGGCCCTGCTAAGCGGCGAAGAACGGCTGAGCCGAAACGATAACGCGACGATTCGTTTCGGCGGGCAACCGGTCGCCGATTTGCGCCCCGATGCACGACGCAAACTCGGCCTCGCGTTCGTTCCTGCCGAGCGTCTGGGCCACGGTGCGGTGCCCGAATTGAGCCTCGCCGACAATGCCCTGCTCACAGCGTTTCAACAAGGGCTGGTCAGCAACGGGCTGATCCAGCGCGCCAAGGTCGAGGCGTTGGCGCAAGACATCATCCACCGCTTTGGTGTGAAGACGCCCGATACCCAGGCGCGGGCCCGTAGTTTGTCCGGCGGTAATTTGCAGAAATTCATCCTCGGCCGCGAGATCCTTCAGCAACCGAAATTGCTGGTGGCCGCGCACCCGACCTGGGGCGTGGACGTCGGCGCCGCCGCCACCATTCACCGTGCATTGATTGCCTTGCGCGATGCCGGCGCGGCGATCCTGGTGATCAGCGAAGACCTCGATGAATTGTTCCAGATCAGCGACCGCCTCGGCGCCTTGTGCAGCGGACGTCTGTCGCCACTCAGGGCCACGGTCGACACGCGCCTGATCGATGTCGGCGGCTGGATGGCTGGCCAATTCGACGCCCCTCAATCACTTGCATCCGCAACGGTTTAACGGAGTTTTCCATGCTGCTTTCTCTCGAACCCCGTGGCCAGCAATCGCGCCTGATGCTGTGGTGCTCCCCGTTGCTGGCCGCCGTCCTGACATTGGGCTGCGGCTCGCTGCTATTTATTGCGCTGGGCCATGATCCGCTGCTTACGCTGCACACCCTGCTGATCGCGCCGGTCAGCGACTTATATGGTGTCTCCGAACTGCTGGTCAAAGCCTTGCCGATTCTGCTTTGCGCGCTGGGCCTGGCCGTGGCGTATCAGGCGCGGATCTGGAACATCGGCGCCGAAGGCCAATTGCTGCTCGGCGCCCTGGCCAGCAGTGCACTGGCGGTGAATATCATCGATATGCAAAGTCGCTGGGCGCTGGTGCTGATCCTGCTCGTCGGCACCCTGGCCGGTGCCGCGTGGGCCGGGCTGACGGCGTGGTTGCGCACGCGTTTCAATGCCAACGAAATCCTCACCAGCATCATGCTCAATTACATCGCGCTGAACCTGCTGCTGTTTTGCGTGCATGGGCCGCTGAAGGACCCGGCCGGGTTCAACTTTCCGGAGTCGGCGATGTTCGGCGATGCCAGCCGCTTGCCGCTGTTGATGGAGGACGGCCGGGTTCACGCCGGGGTGTATTTCGCCCTGCTCGCGTTGGTGGCGGTCTGGGTTTTATTGCAGAAAAGCTTTGTCGGTTTCCAGATCAAAGTGCTTGGGCTGGACAAGCGTGCGGCGGGTTTCGTCGGGTTTCGCGAGAAGCGGCTGATCTGGCTGGCGCTGTTGATCAGCGGCGGATTGGCGGGGCTGGCCGGGGTTTGTGAAGTCACCGGGCCGATCGGCCAACTGGTGCCGCAAGTCTCGCCGGGGTATGGCTATGCCGCGATCACCGTAGCGTTTCTCGGGCGACTCAACCCCATCGGCATTCTGTTTTCCAGCTTGCTGATGGCGTTGCTGTACATCGGCGGCGAGAGCGCGCAGATGAGCATGAATCTGCCCCAAGCGATCACCCAATTGTTCCAGGGAATGATGCTGTTTTTCCTGTTGGCCAGTGACGTGCTGATTCTCTACCGGCCGCGTTTGAACCTGCGCTGGACTCGCCGCGAACAAGCCACCGCTGTACACGCAGGAGCGCTGTGATGGATATCGATCTGCTGAGCAATATTTTCTACGCCATGGTCCGTTGCGGCACGCCGTTGCTGTTGGTAGCGCTGGGCGAATTGATCTGCGAGAAAAGCGGCGTGCTGAATCTGGGCCAGGAAGGCATGATGCTGTTTGGCGCGGTGATCGGCTTTATCGTCGCGCTGAACAGCGGCAACCTGTGGCTCGGCGTGTTGCTGGCGATGCTTGCCGGGATGCTGTTGTCGTCTCTGTTTGCGCTGGTGGCGCTGGTGTTCAACGCCAATCAGGTGGCCACCGGGTTGGCGCTGACGATTTTTGGCGTGGGTCTGTCGACCTTCGTAGGCGCGGCGTGGGTCGGTAAACCGCTGGCGGGTTTTGAGCCGGTGGCTATTCCCTGGTTGAGTGAGATTCCGCTGATCGGGCGGATGCTGTTTGCGCAGGATCTGCTGGTGTATCTGTCGTTCGCACTGTTCGCGCTGGTGGCGTGGGTGATCCTGAAGAGTCGTGTCGGGCTGATCATTCAGGCCGTCGGGGAAAGCCCGGATGCGGCCAGCGCCATGGGCTTGCCGGTGTTGGGCGTGCGCGCGCTGGCGGTGCTGTTCGGGGGCGCAATGGCGGGGTTGGCCGGGGCTTATTTGTCCCTGGCCTACACGCCGATGTGGGCGGAAAACATGAGCGCCGGGCGTGGCTGGATTGCCTTGGCCCTGGTGGTGTTTGCCAGTTGGCGCGTGTGGCGATTACTGCTGGGCGCGTACCTGTTCGGGCTCGCCAGCATCCTGCACCTGGTGGCGCAGGGGTTGGGGCTGGCGATACCGTCGAGTCTGCTGGCGATGCTGCCGTACGTCGCGACGATTGTGGTGTTGGTTCTGTTGTCGCGAGATGCGGTGCGTACGCGGTTGTATGCGCCGGTGTCGTTGGGGCAGCCGTGGCGGGCTGGGCATTAGTGGTTGCCTGCACCGGACTCATCCCGAGCAGGCTCGGTCCCACATTAGACCGCGTTCCCCTGTGGGAGCGAGCCTGCTCGCGATGACTGCCTGACCGGCAACACCTGAACCACGCCCCACGCCAATTCAAAGACCAGGAAAATCACCAGCAGTGAACTGGCACCCTGGAGCAAGGCATACAGCTGCCAAGTGGAGAACAGAAATCTGCCAACGGCGTCATAGCGGCCATAAATCTGCTGTGGATCACGAATCCGCAGCACCGCCCAGACACACACAATCGAACCCAACAGATTCACCATCAGCATGTGCATCGGCTCAAACGCCGGTAGCTCTCCAGGCAGATTGAAAGCCTGACTCACACTCAACAGCACCCCATGCAACGCGGCAAAACTCCACGGCGTGATAAACGCCGCCGTCACGATCAAGTCATACCAGGCGCTGCCCCGCACCAACCGGCGATATTGCGTTGAAGTCCACATCGGCCTTGCTCCATAAATTCAGGGAGCAACAAGGCTAAAGCCTGGAGTATGCTCCAGGGTCAAGCCCCTCTCGAGACGTCATGATGCGCATCGGTGAATTAGCCCAGGCCAGCGCCGTCAGCCGCGACACCCTGCGCTTCTACGAGCAGCGCGGGCTGATCGCCGCGCAACGCAGTGCCAACGGCTATCGCGACTATCCGCCCGACATGGTGCAACTGGTGCTGTACATCAAGACGGCTCAGCGGTTGGGCTTTACGCTGGGCGAGATCGGCAACAGCGTCGCCACAATCTGGCAATCGCCAGATCCTGACAGCGCCGTCACGCAATTGCTGCAAGACAAGCTTAAGCTGATTGAAACCCGTATGGACGAACTCGGAGCATTGCGCCACGAGTTGCAACAACGGCTCGGGCAACGCTGTCCACTGAGTCCATGATCCTCATTTATCAAGGAAGCCACTCATGTCCAAGGCAAAAACCGCACTCATCATCGGTGCCTCCCGTGGCCTGGGCCTCGGTCTGGTGAAAACCCTGCTGGCCGACGGCTGGCAAGTCACCGCCACCGCGCGCAATCCGCAAAACGCCGAGGCGCTGCAAGCGTTGGGCAAGGTGCGGATCGAAAAACTCGACATGGACGATCAGCAGGCCGTCATCGCCCTGAGCCAACAGCTCAAGGGTGAAATGTTTGATTTGCTGTTCGTCAATGCCGGGGTCAAGGGGCCGGAGGTGCAGACGCCGGGCGGCGCGACGCTGGCCGAGGTCGGCCAATTGTTTTTCACCAACGCCGTGGCGCCGATCAACCTGGCACAACGTTTTGCCGGGCAGATTCGCCCGGATACCGGCGTGCTGGCGTTCATGAGTTCGGTACTGGGTAGCGTGACCATGCCGGACGCGCCGGAGTTGGCGCTGTACAAGGCGAGCAAGGCTGCGCTGAACTCGATGACCAACAGCTTTGTGACGCAATTGGGCGAGCAGAAACTGACTGTGCTGTCGTTGCATCCAGGTTGGGTGAAGACCGACATGGGCGGTGAAGGCGCTGATATCGATGTGGAAACCAGTACGCGTGGGTTGGTTGATCAGGTGAATGCTTATGTCGGCAAGGGCGGGCATCATTTTGTGAATTACAGAGGCGAAACCATTCCCTGGTAATTCACCACCGTCCCTGTGGGAGCGAGCCTGCTCCGGGCGGCGTTCCGACGATAGCGGAGTGTCAGATACCACTGATGTCGACTGACACTCCATCATCGTCGGAACGCCGCCCGGAGCAGGCTCGCTCCCACAAGGAATCATTCCACACAGGGATTTGGGTTGTTCTGTCGGGCCGGGCTTGCCGGCCAGGCGGTTTTGTTTGAAACTCCGCACCTCGCCCTTGCGGCGACCCTGGATCAGCAGACAGGGTAATCACTGAGCTGGCTAACCTGAACCCCACTTTCAGAGGAGCCGGCCAACATGCCTGCGACCCGTACCTGGTTAAAAAATCCCCTCGCCATCTTTACTGCCAATGGCCTCGACGCCCGTAGTGGTCTGGTTGTGCAAGACGGTGTGATCGTCGAAGTGCTCGCCGCTGGCCAGCAACCGTCCGCGCCCTGTGGACACGTCTTCGATGCCCGCGAGCATGTCATCCTGCCGGGATTGATCAACACCCATCACCACTTCTATCAAACCTTGACCCGCGCCTGGGCGCCGGTGGTCAATCAGCCGTTGTTCCCCTGGCTGAAAACCCTCTACCCGGTCTGGGCCCGCCTCACCCCTGAAAAACTCGCCCTCGCCACCAAAGTTGCGCTGGCCGAATTGCTGCTGTCCGGCTGCACCACCGCCGCCGATCACCATTATCTGTTTCCTGAAGGCCTGGAAAATGCGATCGACGTGCAAGTCGAGAGCGTCCGCGAACTGGGCATGCGCGCCATGCTGACGCGCGGCTCCATGAGCCTTGGCGAAAAGGACGGCGGCCTGCCACCGCAGCAGACCGTCCAGGAAGGCGAAGTGATCCTCGACGACAGTCAGCGTTTGATCGCCGAATACCACGAGCGCGGTGATGGTGCGCAAATCCAGATCGCTCTGGCGCCGTGTTCGCCCTTTTCGGTGACCCCGGAAATCATGTCTGCCAGCGCCGAGCTGGCGAACAAACTCGACGTGCGCCTGCACACGCACCTGGCCGAAACCCTCGACGAAGAAGACTTCTGCCTGCACCGCTTCGGCTTGCGCACCGTGGACTATCTGGACAGCGTCGGCTGGCTGGGCCCGCGGACCTGGCTGGCCCACGGCATCCACTTCAATCCGGATGAAATCGCCCGCCTCGGCGCTGCTGGCACCGGGATTTGCCATTGCCCGAGTTCGAACATGCGTCTGGCCTCCGGCATTTGCCCAACCCTGGACCTGACCGCTGCTGGTGCGTTGCTGGGTCTGGGCGTGGATGGATCGGCGTCCAACGATGCGTCGAACATGATGCTCGAAACCCGTCAGGCGCTGTACATTCAGCGGCTGCGTTATGGCGCGGAAAAGATCACGCCGGAACTGGTTCTGGGGTGGGCGACCAAAGGTTCGGCGAGTTTGCTGGGCCGTACCGACATCGGTGAACTGGCGGTGGGCAAGCAGGCGGATCTGGCACTGTTCAAGCTGGATGAGCTGCGTTTCTCCGGTAGCCATGATCCGGTGTCGGCGCTGTTGCTGTGCGGCGCGGATCGAGCGGATCGGGTGATGATTGGCGGCAAGTGGCGAGTGATTGACGGGCAGGTTGAAGGGCTGGATCTCAAAGGTTTGATCGCCGATCACAGCCAGGCGGCCCGGCAATTGATTGCCGGCACCTGACAGGACGCCTTCGCGGGCAAGCCTCGCTCCTACAGGGATGCGCATTTCCCTGTAGGAGCGAGGCTTGCCCGCGAAGCTTTTAGAGGCCCAACAACGACAACATGATGAACGTCGCAAACAACACGAAATGCGTCATGCCTTCGATGGCATTGGTTTCGCCATCATTGAGGTTGATCGCGCTGACGATCAGGGTGAGGAAGATCATCACCGTTTGCACCGGGGTCATCGCCATCTGGAACGGCTGGCCGGTGTAGAGCGCCATCGCTTCCATCACCGGAACCGTCAGGATCACCGTCGACAGTGACGCGCCCATGGCGATGTTGACTACCGACTGCATGCGATTGGCCAAGGCCGCGCGCAACGCGGTCAGAATCTCCGGCGCGGCAGAAATGGCCGCCACCAGAATCGCCGTAATCACCGGCGGTGCGCCCGTGCCTTCCAGACCCAGGTCGAGGGTCTTGGACATCACTTCGGCCAACGCGCCAATGACCACCACACCGAACACCAGCGTGCCGATACTCAAGGCCAGATTGACCGGTTCAGACTCCTCCTCCGGAACTTTCCTGCGGCGTTTTTCCGGGTAGCTGTAACTGAAGAAATAACTGTGCGGCCCGACCTGCATACGCAGGAACAGGGCGTAGAGCACGACCATCGCGCCAATCGTGAACGCCGAATACATCTTCCAGTTGGCCTCGGGGATGAACTCCGGCACCACCATGGACACACCCATGGCGGTGAGGATCATCACGCTGTAACTGCGGGCCGAGTCGTCGTTATAGGACTGTTCGCCATGCTTGATCCCGCCCATCAACGCGGCCAGGCCGAGGATGCCGTTGATGTCGAGCATCACCGCCGAATAAATCGTATCGCGCACCAACGTGGGTGATGCTTCGTTGCTCATCATGATCGCCAGGATCACCACTTCCACCAGCACCGCGGCCAGGGTCAGGATCATCGTGCCGTAAGGGTCGCCAACTTTTTCAGCGAGCAGTTCGGCGTGATGGGCGACGCGCATGGAGGCGACGACGATGAACGCGATCAGCACCAGGCCGGCGGTCAGCGCAACGGGTTGGCCGCTGTGCAGCATCCAGTGTTCCAGCGGGTAGGCAATGAATGCGGCAATCAGGGCCAGCAGCAGAAACTTTTCTTGCTTGAGGAGTGTGAGCATTGCGGGCCTTTTTTTGCCGAGTGGAGCAAACAGAGTGATGAGCTACTGACTGCGGGGCGGCGCTAACGTTTCGTTACACCTTAGCGCACCAGTGGGTGGCGGCAGGTTCGGGACGTGCACTTTTATCGGCCTAACCGGCCTCATCGCGAGCAGGCTCACTCCCACATTGGAATGCGGTCTCCTGTAGGAGCGAGCCTGCTCGCGATGGCCTCGACACGGTTTCGACTCGTTTGTTGTCCTGTTGGTCAGCAATTTGCATTGCCCCTGCCAACCTCACAACAACATGGAGTTCGAATTCATGCACAAACGTCCGTTGAAGAAGCTGCTTTGCGCCGTTGCCGCGGCCATCGGTCTGAGCGCGAGCCTGACCGTCAGTGCCGCCGACCCGCTGAAAGTCGGCTTCGTCTATATCGGTCCGATTGGTGACCACGGCTGGACGTATCAGCATGAACAGGGGCGCAAGGCGCTGGCCGAGAAATTCGGCAATCAGATCACCACCAATTACGTGGAGAACGTCGCCGAAGGTGCGGATGCCGAGCGGGTGATTCGCAACATGGCCAAGGACAACTACGACCTGATCTTCACCACGTCTTTCGGCTATATGAACCCGACCCTGAAAGTCGCCAAGCAATTTCCCAAGGTGACCTTCGAACACGCCACCGGCTACAAGCAGGACAAGAACCTCGGCACTTACCTGGCGCGCACCTATGAAGGGCGCTACGTCGGCGGTTTCCTCGCGGCGAAGATGACCAAGACTAAAAAGATCGGTTACGTCGCGTCCTTCCCGATCCCGGAAGTGATCCGCGACATCAACGCCATCCAACTGGCCCTGAACAAGTACAACCCCGGCACCGAGATCAAGGTGGTGTGGGTCAACTCCTGGTTCGATCCGGGCAAGGAAGCCGACGCCGCCAACGCGCTAATCGACCAAGGCGTGGACGTGGTGTTCCAGCACACCGACAGCCCGGCGCCCATTCAGGCCGCCGAACGTCGCGGCGTATACGCCGTCGGCTACGCTTCGGACATGGCGCACTTCGGGCCGAAAGCGGTGCTGACTTCGATCGTCAACGACTGGGGCCCGCATTACATTCAGGCGACCCAAAGCGTGCTCGACCACACGTGGAAATCGCAGGACTACTGGGGCGGGTTGAAGGAAGGCACGGTTGAACTGCCGATCAGTGACCTGGTGCCTGCGGCGGTGAAAACCGAAGCCGAGCAGATCATTGCCGACATCAAGAGCGGCGCCTTCCACCCGTTCACCGGACCGATCAAGGATCAGGCCGGCACCGAGAAAATTGCGGCGGGCGCGACGGCCAGCAATGCGGAACTGGCGTCGATGAACTACTACGTTGAGGGCATGAAGGCCGACATCCCCAAGTAATCTTCTTCATTTGAAACACAGTACCTGTGGGAGCGAGCCTGCTCGCGATGTCGGTGTGTCAGTCAATATCTTAATCAACTGAGAGACTGCAATCGCGAGCAGGCTCGCTCCCACAATGGATCTCCACTGTTCCTTAGCCAGTGGCACTTTCAGGACAGCAGCATGAACCAACTCCCGATCATCGACATCGCCCCCCTCTACAGCGATGACCAAAATGCGTGGACAGCCGTCGCTGCCGAGATCGACCTTGCCTGCCGCGAATGGGGTTTCTTCTACATCACGGGCCACCCGATTTCCGCGCAACGCATCAACGCCGTGCTCGACCATGCCCAACGCTTCTTCGCCCTGCCCGCCGCCGAAAAGCTCAAGATCGACATCACCCAAACGCGACACCATCGAGGCTACGGCGCCATCGCCACCGAACAACTCGACCCGAGCAAGCCCAGCGACCTGAAAGAAACCTTCGACATGGGCCTGCACCTGCCGGCCGATCATCCGCACGTGTTGGCGGAAAAACCGTTGCGCGGCCCCAACCGCCATCCATCAATCCCGGGATGGGAAGCGCTGATGGAGCAACACTACGTCGACATGCAAGCGCTCGCCCAAACTCTGCTGCGTGCCATGACGATGGCGTTGAACATTGAGCGCGATTTCTTCGACACGCGCTTCCATGAGCCGGTCAGCGTCCTGCGGATGATTCACTACCCGCCCCGTCACACCGCCAGTTCCATCGATCAGCAAGGCGCCGGCGCCCACACCGATTACGGCTGCATTACTCTGTTGTATCAGGACGCCGCCGGTGGCCTGCAAGTGCGCAACGTCAAAGGCGAGTGGATCGACGCGCCACCAATCGAAGGCACCTTCGTGGTCAACCTCGGCGACATGATGGCGCGCTGGAGCAACGACCGTTACGTGTCGACGCCGCACCGGGTGATCAGCCCGCTGGGCGTCGATCGTTACTCGATGCCGTTCTTCGCCGAACCCCACCCCGACACGCGCATTGAATGCCTGCCCGGTTGCCAGGACGAATCGCACCCGGCGAAGTACCCGGCCACCACCTGCGCCGAATTTCTGCTCTCGCGCTTCGCCGAGACCTACGCCTATCGACGGGAACAGCCAGCGGTGTGATGAACCGGCTGGTCAGGTTTTGCTAATTGTTTCTACGGGCATCTGTAGAATGCTCGCCATCTGCACCTGATGAGAAAAGACTATGTACGACTGGCTGAACGCCCTGCCCAAGGCAGAACTGCACTTGCACCTCGAGGGTTCGCTGGAGCCTGAGTTGCTGTTCGCCTTGGCCGAACGCAACAAGATCGCCCTGCCGTGGAGCGATGTCGAAACCCTGCGCAAGGCGTACGCCTTCAACAACCTGCAAGAATTCCTCGATCTGTACTACCAGGGCGCCGACGTGTTGCGCACCTCGCAGGATTTCTACGACCTGACCTGGGCCTACCTGTTGCGTTGCAAGGCGCAAAACGTGATTCACACCGAACCGTTCTTCGACCCGCAGACCCACACCGACCGTGGCGTGCCGTTCGAAGTGGTGCTCAACGGCATCGCGGCGGCGCTCAAGGATGGCGAGCAGCAACTGGGCATCACCAGCGGTTTGATCCTGAGCTTCCTGCGTCACTTGAGCGAAGAAGAAGCCCAGAAAACCCTCGACCAGGCACTGCCGTTTCGCGAGGCGTTTGTGGCTGTCGGCCTGGACAGTTCGGAAATGGGCCACCCGCCGAGCAAATTCCAGCGCGTGTTCGATCGTGCCCGTCACGAAGGTTTCCTGACCGTCGCCCACGCCGGTGAAGAAGGCCCGCCCGAGTACATCTGGGAAGCCCTCGACCTGCTGAAAATCCAGCGCATCGACCATGGCGTGCGCGCCATCGAAGACGAGCGCTTGATGCAGCGGATCATCGACGAGCAGATTCCGCTGACCGTGTGCCCGTTGTCCAACACCAAGCTCTGCGTGTTCGACCACATGTCCCAGCACAACATCCTCGACATGCTCGAGCGTGGCGTGAAAGTGACCGTGAACTCGGATGACCCGGCGTACTTCGGCGGGTATGTGACCGAGAACTTCCATGCGCTGTACACCGATCTGGGCATGACCCAGGATCAGGCCAAGCGACTGGCGCAGAACAGCCTGGATGCGCGGTTGGTGAAACCTTGAAGGTCACCAAATAACCGTGTGGGAGCGAGCCTGCTCGCGATTGCAGTCTGTCAGTTGACTTAGATATTAACTGACACATCGCCATCGCGAGCAGGCTCGCTCCCACAGGTTCTGTGTTCAGCGGCTACCGGCTTAGTCGATCAAACGGCTCTAAAGCGCCATTTCCAGCTCGGTTTCCTTGGCGAAACGATGGATTTCCCGTTGCCCCGCGGCCGTGATCTGCAAAGCTCGTGAATCGTTGGGCAGGCTCAACCAGCCGGACTGCATGAACAGCTGCAACAACGCAGCACCCAGCGAACCGCCCATGTGCGGGCGTCTTTCGCTCCAGTCGGGACACGCGCAGGCCACTCTGCTGTTGCGATGGGCCAAGGCCTGGATGAACACCCCGCGCGAGGCCAGTTGCGTGGACCCCTTGTGGGTGATCATGACGCGCTGTTCGAACTGCTCGATCCAGCCCGCATCCAGCAGCCGCTGGTAAAGGTCGGCGGCCAGAGTGCCTCCCAGGTGGTCATCGCACAGTCGGGCCCGCAACAACGACGAAGGCGCCGCCTGCGGTTTGGCAATGGGGCTGGGACGTTTGAAAACGTCCGGGACTGGCTGCGGGGTACTGGCCAGCGTCGCGCTGGCCAACGCTTCGATTGCCGCACCGACTTCAGGCGCGGCCAGGCGGAAAAAGCGTTTGCGCCCACGGATTTCGACTTTCAACAGACCTCCGGCGGACAAACGCCCCAGGTGTGCACTGGCCGAAGACGGTGACAGGCCGGCCAATAGCGCCAGCTCTTCGGTCTGACGCGCCGAGCCGTCCATCAAGGCCCACATCATTGCGCTGCGCTTGGGGTCAGCCAGCAACGTGGCGATCTGGCTGATGCAAGGTGCATGTTCCATGTATTCACTCCCTGTTGAATCGTTTCGTCTGCTGCTCAGAGACATCTTGACCAGTAATGTGTCGTCGGCCAAGACGCGGAAACCGCCATAAGCCGGGCAAAGTCCCTCACTCACCTGTGCCATTGCCTCGCAGGTATCACGAAGCTCTGGTGCCTGGCCGAGGGGCCGTGCCGACTGGAACGCGGACTCGCCATCGCGAGATCGACGGTGCGTACATGAGGCGGGCGCTAGTATAAGCGGGTTAACCGCCGGTTCCTGCCCTTGGGAAAGCGTGGGTGGTGATAGTTCCTGACAGAAATTTCGCTATTTGCCTGCGACTAATGATCGATGCCCGATATCGTCGGAAATTGGCTGCCTAAATGAGCGCATCGGCTGGCAAGCATTTCCCGCAAAAGGTTCACCGGCTTACTCAATTGTGCGCGATGGGCGCACAGCAGATTCAGCGGTGCGCGCTCGCAGAGCAACTCCGGCATCAGCACTTTCAATCGGCCGGCGAGCACATCGGCGGCGACATCGAGCCAGGACTTATAAGCAATCCCCGCCCCCGCCACTGCCCACAGCCGCACGACATCGGCATCGTCACTGAAACGATCGCCGCTGACGGTCAGGCCGACTTCGCGCTTGCCGTCGTGGAAGCTCCAGTGATCATGGACCCGGCTACCGAGCATGAACAATAAACAATTGTGCTGCGCCAGTTGCTCCAGATGCCGCGGCTCGCCATGCCTGGCCAGATAACTCGGTGCCGCGCAGAGCACACGGCGGTTTTGCGCAGCGATGGGCAGAGCCACCAGGCTTGAGTCTTCTGGCTCGCCGTAACGCAGGGCAATGTCCACCGGTTGGCGGAACAGGTCGGCGATGCGATCGCCCAGCAACAGGCGCACGGTCAGTTTGGGATGCTCACGCTGGAATTCGTCGAGCCATGGCAGCAACAGGTTGCGGCCAAAGTCCGACGGTGCCGACAACTGCAAAATCCCGCTGACCTGGTCCTGACCGCTGGCCAGCAAGCGACGACCTTCATCGAGGTTGCTTAAGGCGGCCCGGGCATATTCCAGAAAGCCCTCACCTTCGGCGGTCAGACGCAAACTGCGGGTGGAACGCGCCAGCAAACGCGCGCCGAGTTGCTGTTCAATGCGCTTCAGCGCCGCACTGGCCACCGCCGCCGACATGTCCATCACCCGCGCCGCCGCCGACAGACTCCCCAGGTCCGCTGCCCGGACGAACAACTGCAAGTCATCGAAACGCAGCATTTCAGCCCCGATTATCAAAAAAATATTGAAAGAGACTGCTCTTTTAGCGGGTTTTATCTTGCAGAGAAATAGCCAATCATCCATCCCATCGAAATCATCCCGTTTCCGGAGTCGACCATGTCCCAGCCTTTTACCGCCATTGCCACCCTGATTGCCAAAGCCGGCCAGCAAGACGCCCTCGAACAGCACCTGCGTGCACTGGTGGAACCGACCCGGGCCGAGGCCGGTTGCGGTCAATACGACCTGCATCAGGACCTGGCCAATCCCCTGGCTTTCTACATGATTGAACACTGGAGCAGCGACGAGGCTCTGCAAGCCCATGACGCCAGCGCCCATGTCCAGAACTTTCGGGCCAAGGCCGGCGACTTTCTTGAGCACTTCGAACTCAAGCGCCTGCGCACCGTCGCTTGATCCCTTCCTTTATTACCGTTCAGGAGCCTTACATGAAAGCCATCGCCTACTACGCCTCTTTGCCGATCAGCGACGCCAAGTCCCTGCAAGACATCGAACTGCCAGAACCGGTCGCCGGTCCGCGGGATCTGTTGGTGGAAGTCAAAGCCATCTCGGTGAACCCGGTCGACACCAAGGTCCGCCAGAACGTCCAGCCTGAGGGCGGCGCAGCGAAAGTGCTGGGTTGGGACGTGGCCGGTGTGGTCAAGGCTGTCGGCAGTGAAGTCACGCTGTTCAAGGCGGGCGACAAAGTGTTTTACGCGGGCTCCATCGCCCGAGCCGGGGGCAATAGCGAATTGCACGTGGTGGACGAACGCATCGTCGGCCATATGCCGAAGACCCTCGGTTTCGCCGAAGCCGCCGCGCTGCCGCTGACCGCCATCACGGCTTGGGAATTGCTTTTCGAGCGCCTGCAAGTGCGCGAAGGTAAAGCCGATGAAGGCCAGAGCCTGCTGATCGTCGGCGCGGCTGGCGGTGTGGGGTCGATCCTCACGCAACTGGCCAGCCAGCTCACCGGGCTGAACGTCATCGGCACCGCTTCTCGCCCGCAAACCCAGAGCTGGGTGCGCGAGTTGGGCGCCGATCTGGTGATTGATCACAGCCAGCCGCTGAATGAAGAGCTCAAGCGTGCAGGCGTGGACCATGTGACCCACGTCGCCAGCCTGACCCAGACCGATCATCACCTGGATCAACTGGTCGAGGCGTTAGCGCCGCAAGGCAAACTGGCACTGATCGATGATCCGAAAGCGCTGGACGTGACCAAGCTCAAGCGCAAGAGCCTGTCGCTGCACTGGGAATTCATGTACACCCGCTCGCTGTTCGAAACGGCGGACATGATCGAGCAGCACAAACTGCTCAACCGCGTGGCCGGGCTGATCGACGCCGGTACGCTGAAGACAACGGTCGGCGAGCACTTCGGGATTATTAACGCGGCGAACCTGCGGCGCGCCCATGAGCTACTGGAAAGTGGCAAGTCCAAGGGCAAGATCGTGCTCGAAGGGTTCTGAAACAAAATGAAACAGGTGTCGTCCATCTGGACGACACCGTCAGTCCGAGAGTTGAGCGTTGTCACAATTGCGATCGTATTCGGGTCTACAATCGAAACCTCTGCGATGCATTCTTTTACGTAACATCTTTTAAGAGAGGAGAGTTCAGCAATGAAGATCCTGATAAAAGAAGTGGCTAAATCCCAGTGGCAGGTCCGTCTGGACCAACACGCGGTAACGTTCCGCAGCGAAGCTGAAGCACTCGCCTTCACTAGAACCCTTGAAGCGCGATTGTTCGCGCCCCATCAATTTCCCGACCGCCAGCAGCGCGCCGCTGGCTGAGTCCGTCCTCAGACCTGGGCTTGCACCAATGCCCGGGCATTTTGCAAACGCCGGGTGAGCATCGCCGCGCTCACCACCAGAATCCCGCACAGGCTGATGACCATGGCCATCGGCACGGCGCTGCCATCGTGTAAAACACCGACCAACGCTGCCGCTCCGGCGGCGACGCTGAATTGCAGGCAACCAAGCATCGCCGACGCACTGCCGGCGCGCGCGCCCTGCCCGTTCATGGCGCAGGCCGAGGCGTTGGGGAGGATGCAACCGAGGCTGGCGATGCAGATAAACAGTGGAATCAGCAACGGCCATAACTGTTCGGTGTGCATCGCACTGACGGCGAGCAGCGTCAGGCCGGCCCCCACGTAGATCCATACGGTGCGCACCAGCAGGAATGCCGGGCCACGCTTGGCCAGCAATCGCGCGTTGACCTGCGCCACCAGAATGAATCCCGCCGCGTTGGTCCCGAACAGCCAGCCGAAATGCTCGGCCGGTACGCCGTAGAGTTTGATGAAGACGAACGGTGAACCGGCGATGTAGGCAAACATCCCGGCAATGGCGATACCGCCGGTCAAGGCGTGGCCGAGGTAGACCGGATCCGCCAACAGCCGACCGTACTGACGCAACGCCCCCGACAACGGTTGTCGCGGCACATGAGCCGGCAGACTTTCCGGCAACCCGATCGCCACGGCCAACCCCGCCAGCGCACTGAAACCGGTCAGCACCAGGAAGATTGACTGCCAGCCCGTGGTGTTGACCAGCAGTCCACCGAGCATGGGCGCGAGGATCGGCGCCAGGCCCATCACCAGCATCAGCTGCGAAAAGACTTTCGCCGAACCCACCGCATCGCATTTGTCACTGACCACCGCACGGGCGATCACCATCCCCGCGCAACCACCGAGGGCCTGAATGAACCGCGCACCGATCAGCCATTCCAGATTCGGCGCAAACGCGCAGGCCAGGGAGGCGGCGGTGAACAGACCGACGCCCGTCAGCAATGGAATCCGTCGCCCGAAGCGATCCGCTACCGGGCCGTACGCCAGTTGACCGAGGGACAGGCCCAGGAAATACGCGGCCAGTGTCAGCTGAACGTGTTTCTCATCCGTGCCGAACGCGAGTGCCATCGCCGGGAACGCCGGCAGGTAGAAATCGATCGCCAGCGGGCCGAAAGCGCTCAGGGCGCCAAGAATCAAAATGGTACGGAAGTTCATCAGGCATCCAGTTGGGCGTAAGTCGGCAGCCCGACAGTCTAGCCGCGCATCGACGCCTTGAACATTCCGATAGCTCGCTAACTATTAAATACCACTGGGTGAATGCAAAACCAATGTGGGAGCGAGCTTGCTCCGGGCGGCGTTCCGACGATAGCGGAGTGTCAGTCAACATCAACGCTGAATGACACACCGCTATCGCGAGCGGGCTCACTCCTACAGGGGATCGTGCTTGGGCTTAAGCGAGTTTTGCGTCGTAACCTTCTTCGGTAATCGCAGCAATCACCTGATCGACCGTCAGCGCGCTTTCAACGCCGACTTCCTTTGCCGCCAGATCGACCCGCACGCTGGCCGCAGGATCCTTGGCTTGCAGCGCCTGGGTAATGGCTTTGACGCAGTGACCGCAGGACATGCCTTGAACGTTGAACACTTGCATGGTGTGGCTCCTTTTATGAGGGTTGCAGGCAGTCTCGAGCTTGCCACCATGGCAAGGTCAAGTTCTGCAGAAATCTGCCGGGCTGGCAATCGGCGTCGCGCTCGGCCAAGCTGCGAGCATTAATGACTCGACTTCAGGAGATTCAGCCATGCGCTGGTCAGCTCTCAGCCTGTTTGGCTTCCTCAGCCTATTTGCCGCGACACCTTCGGTTCAAGCCGCCGGGGAGGACTATGGCGTACTGATCATTTCCCGCGAGCGCCTCGAAGTCGCCACCTCCTGCGAGATCGGCGTGTACATCCAGGATCAACTGTCGGCGCGGCTGTTCCAGGAGCAAAGCACCTCGTTCAACCTGCCGCCGGGCAATGTGTCCCTGCGCCTCAAACTGTTGCCGGGCCAGGCACCGGGTTGCAACCCGGGCATGCTCGCACCGGGCTCGCAGAACATCACGCTCAAGGCCGGGGATGTGTTGAAATTCCGGATTGCGATGACGCAGGAAGGGATGTACCTCAAGCCCACTGCCCTCGGATACTGATCCAGATCTAATGTGGGAGCGAGCCTGCTCGCGATGGCGGTGTATCAGTTGTGTTGATGTCGACTGACACACCGCTATCGCGAGCAGGCTCACTCCCACAGTTTTACGCGGTGGCATAAATAATGGTGCTTGACCTTGCCAGCATGGCAAGGTTGATCCTGTAGGCATCTTCTACAGGGAGCGCGACCGATGTCCGAATCCACCACTTTCGATCTGCCGATTACCGGCATGACCTGCGCCAGTTGCGCCGGGCGTGTCGAGCGTGCCTTGAGCAAAGTCATCGGCGCCTCTGCCGTCAGCGTCAACCTCGCCACCGAGCAGGCCAGGGTCCAGGCGCCCAGCGACAGCCTGCCGGCCTTGATGGACGCGGTGCAGCAGGCCGGTTACAGCGTGCCGCAGCAAAGCCTGGAACTGAGCATCGACGGCATGACTTGCGCATCCTGCGTCGGCCGCGTCGAACGGGCGCTGGCCAAGGTGCCTGGGGTAAAAAGCGCCAGCGTCAACCTCGCCAACGAACGGGCGCACCTGGAACTGCTCGGACAAATCGATCCGCAAGCCTTGATCGCCGCTGTGACCAAGGCCGGTTACAGCGCCAGCGTCTGGGAAGTCGAACACCCGCAAACCGACCAGCAACAACAGCGCCTGCACCGTGAGCGTTGGGCGTTGATCATGGCGATCGCCCTCGCCTTGCCGCTGGTGTTGCCGATGCTGCTGCAACCGTTTGGCGTGCACTGGATGCTCCCGGCCTGGGTGCAATTCGCGCTGGCCACGCCGGTACAGTTCATTTTCGGCGCACGTTTTTATGTGGCCGCCTGGAAAGCCGTGCGCGCTGGGGCCGGCAACATGGATTTGCTGGTCGCCCTGGGCACCAGCGCCGGCTATGGCTTGAGCCTTTATGAATGGGCCACCGCGGCCGGGCGCATGCCGCACTTGTATTTCGAAGCCTCGGCGGTGGTGATTGCCTTGGTGTTGCTGGGCAAATACCTGGAAAGCCGCGCCAAACGCCAGACCGCCAGCGCCATCCGTGCGCTCGAAGCGTTACGCCCGGAGCGCGCGATTCAGGTCATTGACGGCCGCGAGCAGGACGTCGCCATCAGCGCCTTGCGCCTCAATGACCTGGTCATGGTCAAACCCGGCGAACGCTTCCCGGTAGACGGTGAAGTGGTCGAAGGCCAGAGCCACGCCGACGAAGCGCTGATCAGCGGCGAAAGCCTGCCGGTGCCCAAACAACCCGGCGACAAAGTCACTGGCGGCGCGATCAATGGCGAAGGCCGATTGCTGGTTCGCACCCAGGCCCTAGGCGCAGAAACCGTGCTGGCGCGGATCATCCGTCTGGTCGAAGACGCCCAGGCCGCCAAGGCACCAATCCAGAAGTTGGTGGATAAAGTCAGTCAGGTGTTTGTGCCGACCGTTCTGTTGATCGCGTTGGCGACTTTGATCGGCTGGTGGTTGTACGGCGCGCCGATGGAAACCGCGTTGATCAACGCCGTCGCGGTATTGGTCATCGCTTGCCCTTGCGCATTGGGCCTGGCCACGCCGACCGCGATCATGGCCGGCACCGGCGTCGCCGCGCGCTACGGAATTTTGATCAAGGACGCCGAAGCACTGGAGCGTGCGCACGAAGTTAGCGCCGTGGTGTTCGACAAAACCGGCACGCTGACTTCAGGTGCGCCACGCATCGCTCATCTGAGTGCTATTAACGGTGACGAAGCCGCCCTGCTGCAAATGGCCGGTGCTCTGCAACGCGGTAGCGAACATCCGCTGGCCAAGGCCGTTCTGGACGCTTGCGCTGAACGCGGTTTGACCGTGGCCGATGTCAGCGGCAGTCAATCGCTGACCGGTCGTGGCATCGCCGGCACGCTCGATGGTCGTCGTTTGGCGTTGGGTAATCGCAGGCTGCTGGAAGACAGCGGTTTGAGCGCAGCCCCATTGGCTGACTCCGCAACCGCGTGGGAAACCGAAGGCCGCACCCTCTCCTGGCTGATCGAACAAAGCCCCAAGCCAAACGTGCTGGGCCTGTTCGCGTTCGGCGATACGCTCAAACCCGGCGCGCTGCACGCGGTGCAACAGCTCAGCGCACGGAATATCAGCAGCCACCTGCTGACCGGCGACAACCGCGGCAGTGCCAAAGTGGTTGCGCAAGCCCTAGGCATTACCGATGTCCACGCTGAAGTATTGCCGGCAGACAAAGCCGCCACCGTCGCCGAACTGAAGAAAACCGGCGTGGTGGCGATGGTCGGTGACGGCATCAACGACGCCCCGGCCCTGGCGGCGGCCGACATCGGCATCGCCATGGGCGGTGGCACCGACGTGGCCATGCACGCGGCCGGGATCACCCTGATGCGCGGCGACCCACGGTTGGTGCCCGCCGCGCTGGAGATCAGCCGCAAGACCTACGCAAAGATTCGGCAAAACCTGTTCTGGGCGTTCGTCTATAACTTGATCGGCATTCCGCTGGCCGCGTTCGGCTTCCTCAACCCGGTGCTGGCTGGCGCGGCGATGGCGTTGTCGAGCGTCAGCGTGGTGAGCAATGCGCTACTGTTGAAAACCTGGAAACCCAAGGATCTGGAGGACAACCGATGAACATCGGCCAAGCAGCCCGCCAAAGCGGCCTGAGCGCGAAGATGATTCGTTATTACGAGTCCATCGGCTTGCTCAAGGCCGCCCATCGCACCGACAGCGGTTACCGCATTTATGGCGACGACGACCTGCACACGCTGGCGTTCATCAAACGCTCCCGGGACCTGGGGTTTTCACTCGAAGAGGTCGGCAAACTGTTGACCCTCTGGCAGGACCGCCAGCGGGCCAGTGCCGACGTCAAAGCCCTGGCCCGCCAGCACATCGACGAACTGAACCAGAAGATCCGCGAACTCGGTCAGTTGCGCGATACCCTGCAGGACCTGGTCGAGCATTGTCAGGGCGACCATCGCCCCGACTGCCCGATCCTCAAGAACCTGGAGTCGGGCTGCTGCGCGCAACCCGTTCGCCCCTGATCGCGAGTACCTTCACCACCAGCAACGTGGTGAGGGGAATGCCGTGGAACAGCAGCACCACGGCCCCCGGCGTCCACCACGAATAGAACGGCGCGGCGATCAACATGCCGACGCCGAAGCCGGTCATTTGCAGCAGCGTCAACAAGCTGAAGATTGGCAGGCGCAGGCTGTCCGGCTCACGTTGAAGGCGCGACATCAAGCCGACCTCGGAGAACCCATCGCCCAATCCCGCCGGTAACGAGAACAGCAGCAAACCGTAGAGAGTCTGCTGCTGGAACATCAGGATGAAGCCGAAGGACATCAGCAACACCCCGAAGAAAAATCGCCGTTCCAGGTGTGCATTGTCTGACCCTTTCAGGCGACTGGCGATGCGCGCACCGATCAGTTTTCCGCAGGCCCAGACCGCTAGCATCAGGCCGAGCGTGGTGCTGGCCGACTCGGGAGTCAGCAGTCTGGAAATGATCGGGAAGCCAACGTTGTGCGCGGCGCTGCCCAGGGTGTCGGCCATGGTGACGGCGAGCATCGCGGCCACCACGGGTGTACTGCGCAGGCCTTGGCGCAAGGCATGCCACTCACCACGCGTCTGGATTGGCTCAGTACTGGGCTCCGGTCTGAAAAACCGCAACGGCAGGATAAACAACGCGGCCAGTAGATAAGTGACCACGTTCAACGCAAACACGGTTTCAAAGCCAAACGCCGCCACTAAAAGACCCGCCACCAGGCTTCCGCCGACCATGGCAGCGGACGATGCCGAAGTGATCCAGGCGTTGGTCTTGAGCAGGTGCTCGCCTTCAATCAGGTGCGGTAACTGGCTGTTGAGGCCGATGGCGAACATCGAATTGCCAAACCCCAGACCGAACGCGATCAAGGGTAAAAGCAGTGCTTGCTGGGCGACCGGCAGCACCAGCAGCAGGCCCAGCAAACCGGCGCGCAGCAGATCAAAAGCAATCAGCGGCATGCGTCCGGCCCAGCGGCGATAGAACGAAGTGCCGATCAGGCTGGCGAAAACCCCACCGCCCACGCGGCTGGCGAGGAAGATTCCAACGCTCATGGCGCTGTTGCTGAGCAGGTAAACGTAAGTGGCCAGGGCGACCATGTTGAGAAAGGCACCGAAGTCCGAGACCAGACGGGCGGCGATGATCAACTGGGCGTTGCGGGTGGAGGTGTTCACATTCAGTCCTTGAGTGTGGGGAGCAACAGGGAACAAAAAATCCAGTTACACCGCCGCTCCCACATTTAGATCTTCAGTGTCTGGAGATCAGCATTTACAAAAAACCCGGCCGAAGCCGGGTTTTTCGTTAACCGATCACTGCATCCACGGTGGAGGCGGTTCTTCGGTTTTGCCCGGTGGCGCGTCATCTGCCGCGCGCACCGCTTGTTTGCGCTCTTCATCCAGGCGTGCCGCCTCGATCTCGCGCATGATTCCGCCCACGTCAGCCAACTCTTCCGGTTCGTCGAACTCGCCGGTCAAGATGCTGGCCGGGTGCAAGGTGCCGGCTTCGTACAACGCCCACATTTCCTTGGCGAACCGGGTCTTTTTCAACTCTGGCGCAAACCGGCCAAAGTAGGACGCCATGTTGCCGACGTCCCGTTCCAGCATGCTGAACGCGTGGTTGTTGCCCGCCGCGTCGACCGCTTGCGGCAAGTCGATGATCACCGGGCCGGTCGGGGTCAACAGCACGTTGAACTCGGACAGGTCACCGTGCACCAGACCGGTACACAGCATCAGCACGATCTGCGAAATCAGGAACGCGTGATATTCGCGCGCCTGATCCGGCTCCAGCACCACGTCGTTCAGACGCGGCGCGGCATCACCGTACTCATCGGCCACCAGCTCCATCAGCAGCACGCCTTCAAGGAAGTCGTACGGCTTTGGAACCCGAACGCCAGCACCGGCCAGGCGAAACAAAGCCGCCACTTCGGCGTTCTGCCAGGCGTCTTCGGTTTCTTTCTTGCCGAATTTCGAGCCTTTGGCCATCGCTCGAGCCTGACGGCTGTTGCGCACCTTGCGGCCTTCCTGATACTCGGCCGCCTGACGGAAACTGCGTTTATTCGCCTCCTTGTAGACCTTCGCGCAACGTAACTCGTTGCCGCAGCGCACCACATAAACAGCTGCTTCTTTACCACTCATGAGTGGGCGCAGCACCTCGTCGACCAGACCGTCCTCGATCAGGGGTTCAATGCGTTTTGGAGTCTTCATCAGCTTTTATTGTGGGTCCTTTATTACCAAACACGCGAAAGTCATTCGTTATACGGCAATCCGTTCATTCGGGGGAGGGGTTGCCGACCTATGAACGTCGTGAAGCACACAATGTGCCGGAATAATCGCTCAATCACCGCCGGCCGTCATCGGCCGCCCGAGATCATAGCTGAGCCTGCGCCACTTGGTGACGAAGGGGTGTAAGGGCATTTGCGACAGAAGCTGACACCTGAATTCAAACCCTTCGTAGGATTTTTCTCAACAGGCCTCAATTTCCCCTTCATTCAGCCGAAGTCATCAGTGACAGAGTGATTTGTCCGACAATCGTTCCGACAACAATAACGATGGCGCACTCAAGGAACCGAGTGGATCAACACCGTTTTCGGCTGCCAATACTCCGCGAGTCATCTGCACTGCGTGGGCCTACAAGAACAATCTGGAGCGCGGATGAACATCAAACAGAAGTTGACCTGGGCGTTTGCAATCATCGCCTGCTTGCCCGTGGTGCTGGTCGCCACCCTCGTCGTGCTGAACTTGCGCAGTGACGCCAAGGAGAATTTCGTCGACGGCAGTGGTCGTGAAATTCGTCAGGTCAGCAACGCCATGCAACTGTTTTTCGACGGCATCAGCCAGAACGTCGATTACCTGGCCAAACAACCCCTGATCAAAGACTCCGACGACAGCCTCAAGACCTACATGAGCGCCAACGCCGAGAGCATTCCCCAGGGTGAGATGGACAAAAAGGTCTTCAGCCTCCTGCAGGACCTGGGCAACAGCCATCCGTCCTACGCCTATGCCATCCTCGGCACCGCGGCCGGCGGTTATGTGTCCTGGCCGGACGATGCCAAGCTGACCAATTACGACCCGCGCCAGCGCCCCTGGTACAAGGCGGCCCAGGCCAAACCGGGCAAACCGTTTCGCACCGAGGCCTATTACTGGGCCCAGGATGACGCGACCTACGTCAGCACCGTGCGCACCATCGATAACAAATTGGGCACCAATGGCGGCGTGGTCAGTATCGACGTGACGCTCAAGCAGCTCACCGAAATCGTCAAACAGATCAAGCTCGGTGAAACTGGCTACCTGATGTTGCTGGAAAACACCGGCACCGTGCTGGTCGACCCGAAGCAACCGGAACACAACTTCAAGGCATTGAGCAGCCTGGGCGAGGGTTACGCACAACTGGCCAAGGCCGGCAAAGGCCTGGTGGAAGTCGAGTTGAACGGCGAACGCTACATGGCCAACGTCTGGCCGTCGGAGCAACTGGGCTGGACCTTTATCGGCCTGATCAAGCAAAACGATGTGATGAGCTCGGCGACCCAACTGACCTGGCTGATCGCAATCATCGCCGCTGTACTGGCGGTGGTCTTCGCCATTCTCGGTGCCAGTTTCGCCAGTGTCATCGTGCGGCCGATCCGCAGCGTGGCCAGCGGCCTGGAAGGCATCGCCCAAGGTGAAGGCGACCTGACCAAGAACCTGGAAATCCGTGGCAGCGACGAAACTGCGCAGTTGGCGAGCTGGTTCAACCAGTTCCTGACGGCGATTCGCAACCTGATCCAAAGCATCGGCGGCGCCGCGACCAAGATTCTCGCCACCTCCAAGAGCTCGACCCAGGTCTCCAGCGACATGGCTGAAGCCGCCGGGCGCCAGCGTGAGGCGGTCGACATGGTGTCCACGGCGTTCCACGAAATGGTCGCCACCGCCAACGAAGTCGCGCGCTCTTGCAGTCAAGCGGCGGAATCCGCTGACAGTGGGCAGCGTCAGGCGCGTCAAGGTCAGCAACAGATTGATGCGGCAGTGACCAGCGTTGATCGCTTGAGCCAGGAAATCGAACAGTCGGCGCAGTCGATGCAACAGCTTGAACGCGACAGCAACGACATTCAGTCGATCCTGGGGACCATTCGCTCGATTGCCGAGCAGACCAACCTGCTGGCCCTGAACGCCGCCATTGAAGCGGCGCGTGCTGGTGAGCAAGGTCGTGGTTTTGCGGTGGTGGCAGATGAAGTCCGGGCGCTGGCCAAACGCACCGCAGATTCCACGGCGGAAATCGATGGTTTGCTGGGCAACCTGGCCAAGCGCACCAGCCAAGTGACCCAGCAGATGCATGCGAGCCTGGAAGTGTCGCAACAATCGGTGACCCGCATCGGCGAAGCGCGCAGCAGTTTCGGGCTGATTCGTGAATCGGTGGACGTGATCCGCGACATGAACACGCAGATCGCCACGGCGGCGGAAGAACAGCATCAGGTGGCTGAAGACATCAATCGGCACATCAGCCAGATCCATGGCGATGCGCAGTTGGTGGCAGAACTGGCGAACTCGGCGCGACTGGATTCCCAGAGCCTGGCCGGGTTGTCGAATGAGCTGGACGGGTTGGTTCGCCGGTTCAGAACCTGATCCAGAATCCCGGGGGCCGCTACGCGGCCAATCGCGAGCAGGCTCACTCCCACATCGAATTTCAGTGAGCACAATATTTGTGTTCGACATCGATTCCCTGTGGGAGTGAGCCTGCTCGCGATGAGGCCGTCACTGCCGAAACAACTCTCCAGGGGTAAACCCGAATAACCCCTTGAACGCCGCAATAAACGCCGACGTCGAGTCATACCCGCAAGACAGCGCTGCATTGGTCACGCTGTCGCCCTCCTCCAGCAAACTCAACGACGACAGCAACCGCATCCGCTGCCGCCAGCCTCGAAAACTCAACCCGGTTTCGCGCTGAAACAAGCGCATCAGCGTCTTCTCCGACGTTCCCAAGCGCTGCGCCCATTCCTGCAACGTCACATTGTGCTCCGGGCTTTCAATCAGCTCATTGCACAACCCGAGCAACCGCTCATGCCGCGGCAACGGCAGGGAAAACCCAACCTCCGGCAGATTCGCCAGCTGATCCAGCAGCACATTCACCAACCGCGCTTCCTGGCTGTCGCCCTGTGGATATTCCACCGGCAGCAAGCAAAAACTCTTGATCAGCTCTCGGGCCAGCGGCGTGACTTCCAGCACCCGGCAACGCCCGTCCGCCCATTCACAATCCTCACGGCGCACATAGAGGCTGCGCATCTCGGCGCGCATTGAGGTCACCACCTGGTGCTCAAGATCCGCCGGAATCCAGATCCCCCACTGCGGCGGCGCAAAGAAGCTGCCCTCCGCCGTGTGCACACCGAGAACGCCGCTGATGGCGTAGGAAAACTGCACCCAATCGTGGCGATGAGGCGGCGTCCACGACCCGGCATTCAAACTTTCCGCCCGCGCGAACAGCGGACGCGGCAACGCCTTCAGCGTCGGAATCGTTCGTTCGAGGGAAAGTTGTCCGTTAGTCGGCATTGATTGGCCTTATGTCGCAAGACGGCAGATAGGGCCGACGTTAGGCTAAGTCATCAATTCTTACAAATGTATTCGGTGCCTGTTATGCATGCTTTCAAACACCTCAAACGTGTGGTCACCGACTGGTTCTTGTGCGGCATGCTGATCGCCACGCTGCTGTCGTATTTCTTCCCGGTCTTCGGCGCCACGGGCGGCGGGATGCATGCCGAGTACGTGATCAACATCGGCGTGTTCCTGGTGTTTTTCCTGCACGGGGTCAACCTGTCCAGCGAACAAGTCAGCCATGGCCTGAAAAACTGGAAACTGCATGTGATGGTTCAGGGCTTCACCTTCGCGGTGTTCCCGCTGATCTGGTGGCTGAGCGACAGGCTGTTGGGTTCGCACATTCCGTCGCTGCTGATGCTCGGTTTCTTCTACCTCTGCGCCCTGCCGTCGACCATTTCTTCTTCCGTGGCCCTGACCGGCAGTGCCGGCGGCAACGTGCCGGCAGCGATTCTCAACGCGAGCCTGTCCAGCGTGTTGGGGATTTTTCTGACGCCATTGTTGGTGAGTCTGGTGCTCGGCAGCGGTGCCGGCGGCATCGATCTGGGCTCGACCCTGCTCGACCTCTGCGCCATGTTGCTGCTGCCGCTGGTACTCGGCCAACTGTTGCGGCCGCTGCTCGGCAAATTCTTTGCCCGCCACAAGCGTTACACCAACATCGTCGACAAGCTGGTGATCCTGTTGCTTGTGTACTCGGCGTTCTGCAACTCGATGGTCTCGGGGATGTGGCAACAACAGGGCAACAGCGTGATTCTCACGGCATTGATCGGCAGTGCGATCCTGCTGGCGATCATCCTGTGGATGACCACCCGCACCGCCCGCGCCTTGAAATTCAGCCCGGCCGATGAGATCGCGGCGGTGTTCTGCGCCAGTAAAAAATCCCTCGCGGCAGGTGCGCCGATGGCCGCGTTGATCTTCGGCGCCAACCCGGGCCTCGGCTTGATTCTGCTGCCGATCATGATTTATCACCCGTTGCAGCTGATCGTCTGTTCGGTGATGGCCGAGAATTACGCCAACCGCAACCGCGAGCGTATCGCGCAGCAGAACGCCGAACTGATCAGCGCTCGATAATCGCCGTCACGCCCTGACCACCGGCGGCGCAAATCGAGATCAGGCCTCGGCCCTTGCCCGCCGCGTCGAGCAGCTTCGCCAGGTTGGCAACGATGCGCCCGCCGGTCGCGGCAAACGGATGCCCGGCCGCCAGTGAACTGCCTTTGACGTTGAGGCGGCTGCGGTCGATGGAGCCTAGCGGAGCGTCGAGGCCGAGGCGGGTTTTGCAATACTCCGGATCCTCCCAGGCCTTCAACGTGCAGAGCACCTGCGCAGCGAAGGCTTCGTGGATTTCGTAATAGTCGAAGTCCTGCAGCGTCAGCCCATTACGCGCCAATAGACGCGGCACGGCGTAAACCGGTGCCATCAACAGCCCTTCGGCACCGTTGACGAAATCCACTGCGGCGGCCTCACCGTCACGCAAATACGCAAGGATCGGCAAGCCACGTTCCTTCGCCCATTCCTCACTGCCCAGCAGCACCAGCGACGCGCCATCGGTGAGCGGCGTGGAGTTGCCGGCCGTCATCGTGCCCTTGGCGCTTTTCTCGAAAGCCGGTTTCAGCGAGGCAAGTTTTTCCGGGGTCAGGTCAGGGCGCAGGTTGTTGTCGCGGGTCAGGCCGAGAAACGGCGTCATCAGATCGTTGTGCCAGCCTTCGGTGTACGAGGCCGCGAGTTTTTGATGACTCTCCAGCGCCAGTTGATCCTGATCTTCGCGGGAGATGTTCCAGGTCTGGGCCATCAATTCGCAATGCTGCCCCATGGACAACCCTGTGCGCGGTTCGCCGTTACGCGGGAACTCCGGGATCAAGTCCCGGGGACGCAGTTGCAGAAACGTTTTCAGTTTGTCGCCGGTGGTCTTGGCGCGATTGGCTTGCAGCAGCACTCTGCGCAAACCTTCACTGACGCTGATCGGCGCATCCGAGGTGGTATCGACGCCACCGGCAATGCCGCAATCGATCTGTCCCAGGGCAATCTTGTTGGCGACCAGCAACGCCGCTTCAAGACCCGTGCCGCAAGCCTGTTGGATGTCATACGCCGGCGTATAAGGGGACAACCGTGAACCGAGTACACACTCGCGCGTCAGGTTCATGTCTCGGGACAGCTTGAGGACCGCCCCCGCGACCACTTCGCCGATGCGCAGGCCGTGGAGGTTGTAGCGTTCGATCAAGCCTTCGAGCGCTGCGGTGAGCATCGCCTGGTTACTGGCGGTGGCGTACGGCCCGTTGGAGCGGGCGAAGGGAATACGGTTACCGCCAATAATCGCGACGCGGCGCAGCTGAGTCATGAAAAACTCCTGATCAATTTTCTGAAAGTTAAACCGTCCCCCTGTGGGAGCGAGCCTGCTCGCGATAGCGGAGTGTCAGTCACATCAATTTGGCTGTCACTCCGCTATCGCGAGCAGGCTCACTCCCACAGGGATCTGCATCTGCCTGAAAGTCCTGCTGAACCCAGGTTCAACTAATCTGCTGAGTTCAAGCGTAGGCCTAATCTCGTGGATCGAACGACTGATTGCCATTCGTGGTCCACACTTTGAACCCCAGCTGCCGGAGTGCGTTCCATGTCTGACCGTTATATCGACTTCGCCAATTCGTCCATCGGCCATCGTCTGGTCGGGGCCCTGGGACTGCCGTCTCCGGTGCGCCTGCAGCGTTGGCAAGCAGGCCGTCTACGGCCTGTCGAAGGGGCGCTGTTGATTGGCGGCGGCCCGTTGGCGGAGAAAGTCAGTGCTTTCGCCAATCGCCTGACCGACGCAATCTACAGCTACGGCGCCGAGCCGTCCCTGGCCACCGCGTGGATTCCCGGCCACGGCCCCAAGCTCAAAGCTGTGGTGTTCGACGCCAGCGACCTGGTGCAGACCGACCAGCTCAAACAGCTGCGCGAGTTCTTCCAGCCGCTGATGAAAAACCTCGATTACAGCGCGCACCTGGTGATTCTGGGGCGTGCGCCAGAGACATTGAGCGACCCGTTCGCCGCCAGCGCTCAGCGTGCGATGGAAGGTTTCAGCCGTTCGCTGGCCAAGGAACTGCGCAGCGGCGGCACCCTGCAGCTGATCTATGTCGGTGAAGGCGCCGAGGATCAACTCGAAGGGCCGCTGCGGTTTTTCCTCTCGCCTAAAAGCGCGTTTGTGTCCGGGCAGGTCGTCCGCTTGAAGGCCTGCGCTACGCAGGTGTCGGACTGGACTCGCCCACTGGCCGGGCGCAAGGCGCTGGTCACGGGCGCGGCACGCGGCATTGGCGCTTCCATTGCCGAAACCCTGGCCCGTGACGGCGCCGAAGTGATTCTGCTCGACGTGCCGCCAGCGAAAACCGATCTTGATGCACTCGCTGCACGCCTCGGCGGGCGCAGCATCACCCTGGACATTTGCGCCGAAGACGCCGCTGCGCAGTTGATCGAACTGCTGCCCGACGGCGTCGACATCGTGGTCCACAACGCCGGCATCACGCGGGATAAAACCCTGGCCAACATGACCCCGGAATTCTGGGACGCGGTGCTCGCGGTTAACCTGAACGCGCCGCAAGTGCTGACCAAGGCACTGCTCGACAGCGGAGCCCTGCATGACAACGGTCGTGTAATTCTGCTGGCGTCCATCAGCGGCATCGCCGGCAATCGCGGGCAGACCAATTACGCGGCGAGCAAGGCCGGGCTGATCGGTCTGGCTCAGGCCTGGGCGCCGCTGCTGGATCAGCGCGGCATCAGCATTAACGCGGTGGCGCCGGGGTTCATCGAAACCCAGATGACCGCGCACCTGCCATTCGGCATCCGCGAGGCCGGGCGACGCATGAGTTCATTGGGCCAGGGCGGCCTGCCACAAGACGTCGCCGAAGCGGTCGCGTGGCTCGCTCAACCGGGGACCGGCGCATTCACCGGGCAAGCGTTGCGAGTCTGCGGACAAAGTGTCTTGGGGGCGTAAAGATGATCACCGATTGGCACACACTCAACCGCGAACCGAGCCTGACGGGTCTGTACGTGCAGGCGGCAACGCGACGCAAAATCACCGGCACCACGTTGCCCGATACGGGTTTGCGCTGCGGGGTCGAGGTCGATCCGAAACGCCTGGCGGCGTATCGCAAAGTTTGCGGTTTTGCCGACAACGGATTGCTGCCGCCGACCTATCCACACATCCTGGCGTTTGCCTTGCAGATGCAATTGCTCACGGCCAAGGACTTTCCGTTCCCGCTGCTCGGGCTGATTCACCTGAGCAATCGCATTCGCGTCTTGCGCCCCATGGGCGGAGTGAATCGCGTGCGGGTCAGTGTGCAGGTGCAGAACCTGCAACCGCATGCCAAGGGGGCGACGTTCGATCTGGTGACGTCGCTCGACGATCAGTTGGGGCCGCTGTGGGAGGCTGAAAGCCAGATGCTATGTCGCGGGGTCAAGCTGGAAGGCGAACCTGTCGAGGAAGTCCTGGCCTCCACCCTGGAGATGCTGGAAGTGGCGCGCTGGAATGCGCCAGCGGACATTGGCCGGCAATACGCCAAGGTGTCCGGGGACTACAACCCGATTCACCTGAGTGCCGTCAGCGCCAAATTGTTCGGGTTCCCGACAGCCATTGCCCATGGGCTGTGGAACAAGGCTCGGACACTGGCGGCGTTGAGTGAGCATCTGCCCACGGCGAATGTCGAGATCGCGGTGCAGTTCAGGAAACCGGTGCGGTTGCCGAGTGAGGTGACGTTGCTGGCCAGCGCGGCAGGGTCCAGTGGGGATTTTCAGCTGGTGGGCGCGGGGGATCTGGAGCACATGATGGGGCATTGGCGGCCGGTAGCCTGATTGATTACGGGTGTCTGTAAGATCGCCATCGCGAGCAGGCTCGCTCCCACAAATAGATATCTTGCGGACACAAAACAGGTGATCGCCAGAGAACGAATGTGGGAGTGAGCCTGCTCGCGATGGCGGTGTATCAGGCGACATCTGCATCGACTGCACGACCGTCATCGCGAGCAGGCTCGCTCCCACAGAGGGTTTGTGGTGTTTGAGGGTTTGGTGGTTAGTGCGGTGGATAGTTGGCGAGGATTCGCCCCACAGTTTCACGTATCGCCGTGCTGCGATCCGACGGATTGGTTGTACGGCTGAGCATTTGCTCATCGCTGCCACGCCACACCAGTTTGCCGTCCTTGCCATCGAGCAGGTCGATCTGGATGGTCGCCACCTTATAGGTCACGTTGCGGGTTTCGTTGTACATCGGCCCGCCCCAGTAGCCGTTCCAGGGGTTACCCCAACCGCCGCCATAGTTGGTGGTCACCTGTTGCTGGCGCTCTTCGACGATCAGGTAGGTCTGAACGTTCAATTCACCTTTGCTGCCGGCTGCGGCCGGACGCAGGCCTCGCTGATCGAGTTGATCGGCCACCGATTGGCGGATGCGCTGTTCGGTCAGGTCGCTCTTGATCCGTGGATCATCGGGGCGATATTGCAGGGCGGGTTCTTTCCAGGTCCAGCTGCGATAGGCGGCGAAGTCGCGGCTGGCATCGAAGTCATTATTGACCCGGTTGGCGGCGCAGGCACTGAGCAACGCGGCCACAACCAGTAATGCGAAACGGCGGATCATGATGGTTCTCCGGTTGAAGACATGAACCTGTGGAATGCTTCTCAACTAGAGAAGCTAACTGGGAGGATACGCCGACATGGCCTTTTCTACAGCCTCCCGTATCGCATCGGCACGCTCACTCTGGCTGCCCCGATTACCGGTTTCGGCGCTGGCACTCCACACCGGTTGACCACTTTGAGCGTCGAACAATTCGACCCGCACCACCACGACCTGTTCCTGATACGTGCGCACGATCGGCACCGTGTTGTACATGCCATAACCATTGCCGTAGCGGTTGTAGCCGCCATAACCACCGCCGTAATAACCGTAATCGTCCCGGACCTGGCGCAAACGGGTTTCCAGATGCAGATTGGCGCTGACAAACAGGTCGGCCGGTCGGGCGTTATCGTGTAACGGACGCAACCCGCGCTGGTCGAGGGCGTTGCTCACCGCTTCGGCGACCTGGGCCGAGTCCGCCCAGGCGCTGCCCGGTGGCAGTTGCCCGTTGAGCCAGGCCCAACTGCGGTAACGCCCATAGTCACGCGGCGCTGCCGGGTAAGCGCTGCGGTCGAAGGTGTTGGCCGCCTGAGGCGGTGCGGGCGGCAAGGGATTGGATGTCGCCACATAAGGGTTGCTGCCCTGGCAGGCCGCCAACCCGAGACAGATCACCAGTAACCCTGAACGACTTTTCATTTCGCGCTCCGATCAGACCGGCCGACAGATCCAGTGCAAATAGCGCCCAAGCCCGGCGAAGCTTGGGTGACGGCGGTGGGCCAGCTCCATTTCGAGCAAGTCCACGAGTTCGGCGCGGGCCTGGAATTCCACCGGCATGTAGTCGTGAAAAACCCGCACCCCACTCTGGGTTTCGACCTGCCACAAGCCCTCAAGTTGCGCCGCCAGTTCACGCGGATCAAGGGGCTGCTGCGGGGTCAGGCTCTGCTTCTCGCCGGCCATGTCGTTCTTGCGCATCTTGCGGAAATGGCCTTTGAGCAAGTTGCGATAAATCAGCGCATCGCGGTTGTAGAAGGCCAGTGACAACCACCCGTCCTGCTTGGTCAACTGATGCAGCACCGGCAGGATCGCGTGGGGTTCGGCCAGCCATTCAAGTACGGCGTGGCACAGCACTAGGTCGTAAGGTTCAGTGAGCTGACCGAGCAATTCCTGCCACGGCGCCTGAATGAACGTGGCGGTCTGCCCGGCATCGGCGAAGCGCTGGCGGGCGCCTTCGAGCATCGGTTCGGCGGGTTCGGCCAGCGTGACGTCATGACCGCGCTGGGCCAGCCACAACGACATGTGGCCCAGCCCCGCGCCGATATCCAGCACGCGCAACGGCCGGTCCGGCAGGGTTTCGGCCAGGTCGGCTTGAAGTACCGCCAGACGGATCGCGCCTTTGGCACCGCCGTAGATTTTTTCGGCAAACCGGGTCGCCAGTTGATCAAAATGACGATCGCTCATCAGCTGAACCTCTTTTCGCTGTCCGCGAGTTTGCTGCGCACCACTTCATTCATGTCCAACCCCAACTCGCCGCACAGCAGCAATAGATAGAGCACGATGTCGCCGATTTCCTGCCCGGCGTGGGCAAGCTTGTCCGCCGGTAACTGGCGCGACTGGTCTTCAGTCAGCCACTGGAAGATCTCCACCAGCTCGGACATTTCCACGCTCGCGGCCATGGCCAGGTTTTTCGGGCTGTGAAATTGCCGCCAGTCATTGCGGTCACGGATGGCGTGCAGGCGTTCGGTCAGTTCAACAAGGTTCATCGGGCTCTCCTGAAGGCGTATAGCTTCGGGGGGATCCTCAATCAAGGCAAGGTCTATGTAGCAGCTGGCGCAGCCTGCGTCCGGCTGCGCAGCAGTCGTCAATTCTGTGTGCGAGATTCGCCTGATACACCGAGTTGTGGTGTTCTACGACTGCTTCGCAGCCGAACGCAGGCTGCGCCAGCTGCTACAAGGTTCTTGCGCCATACTCAAACGATCCTGGCAACAGGGAACTCGGCACCGTGATCCATGGCCCAAGGCTCAAGTCCGGCAAGCACGCCACCACTTACATCAGGACGTTTACGACATGCAGGTAGAAAGTTTTTTCGAATGGCTCGGCCAGGCACTCGGTTCGGTCATCCGGTTTATCGTTGATGGCCTCAGCGGCTTGTTCAACCTGTTGAGCCATGCCGGCAGCAATTTTGTCGAAGGCTTGTCCCGTGCTCTGGGCATGGACACTTCGATCATCAGCATCATTGCGCTGATTCTGGGGTTGATGCTGTTGTGGTCGGCGATCCGGGCGTTCATGAATGCGTCGATCATCATGGGGATTATCTGGTTGGTGTTGGGGCTGTGGTTGCTGAGTTGGATTATCCACTGACACCACCAATCCGCCTGTGGGAGCGACGGTGCGGCGATCCGACCTGCTCGCGATGACGTCGTGACAGTCAACATAGATATTGAATGTGCCGGCCTCATCGCGAGCAGGTCGGATCGCCGCACCGTCGCTCCCACATTGGATCGCTATAGATTTCAAATGTGTCGTTACAATGCGCGCTCCCCAAGGAGCCTGCATGTCCAACCTGATTGCCGACTGGCGCGACCGCCCTACCCATCGTCGGGTCTGGGCGCTTGCCGCGCCGATGATTCTTTCGAACATTTCCGTTCCGCTGGTGGCGCTGGTCGACAGCACCGTCATCGGCCACCTGCCCCACGCCCATCAGTTGGGCGCCGTCGCGGTCGGGGCCAGCCTGTATACCTTTCTGGCCTGGGGCATGGGCTTTCTGCGCATGGGCACGACCGGTTTCGCTGCCCAGGCGGCCGGCCGTGGGGATGGCGCGGCGTTGCGGCAGATTTTGTTGCAGGGCTTGTTGCTGGCGATGGGGCTGGCCATTGTCCTGGGCGCATTGGGCGTCCCGTTGAGCGGCGTCGCGATGCACTTCATGCAACCCTCGGCCGAGCTCGACCAACTCACTCGTGAGTTTTTTCACACTCGGCTATTCGGTCTACCCGCTGCACTGGCCAGTTATGCGCTGGTGGGCTGGTTCCTTGGCACCCAGAACGCCCGGGCACCGCTGGCGATTCTGCTGAGCACCAACCTGGTGAACATCGCGCTGAACCTGTGGTTCGTGCTCGGACTGGACTGGGGCGTGGTCGGCTCGGCCAGGGCGTCGGTGATTGCCGAATGGACCGGCGCAGTAATCGGTCTACTGATGACTCGCAAAGCCCTGCGCACCTATCCCGGCCACATCGCCTGGGCCGCATTGGCATTGTGGCAAAGCTGGCGGCCACTGCTGGCCGTCAACCGCGACATTTTTATCCGCAGCCTGGCGCTGCAATCGGTGTTTTTCCTGATTACTGTGCAGGGCGCGCGGCTCGGTGATGCCACTGTCGCCGCCAACGCCTTGCTGCTCAATGGCTTGCTGCTGACCGCCCACGCGCTGGATGGTCTGGCCCATGCCGTGGAAGCCCTGTGCGGGCATGCCATCGGCGCGCGCGATCGAGAGGCGCTGCGTCGCTCATTGGTGGTTGCCTGCGGCTGGTCGTTGCTGGCGAGTCTGGGCTTTGCCGTGCTGTTCGCCTTCGCCGGGCACCTGTTCATCGAGATGCAGACCGACATCCAGAGCGTGCGCGACACCGCGTTTATCTACCTGCCCTACCTCGCAGTGCTACCGTTGATTGCCGTCTGGAGTTACCTGCTCGACGGGCTGTTCATTGGCGCCACGCGGGCCCGGGAAATGCGCAACGGCATGCTGCTGACGGTCATTGTGCTGCTGCCGTTCGCCTGGGCACTGCAAGGCTTGGGCAACCATGGACTGTGGATAACGTTCCTGTTGTTCATGGCGCTACGCAGCCTGACCCTCGGCGGGTTCGCCTGGATTCTGCGCAAGAACGACGGCTGGTTCACAGGCCGGGTTGATTGAGTCGGCATGCACCGGATAGGCGCCGCCATCAATATCGAGCCGTGTGTTCAGGGTTGATCGTTCTGCCACAAGTTGCGCAGGCTATCGAGACGTTCCTGTTGGGTAGCGCCCGGCAATGGCTGCACGGGCGTAGCGCCAGGGTACTGCAAGCGCAGCCATAACCAGCCATCGAGCACCGCGCGTTCACTGAAACCCAGTGCCAGCCCTTCCTGCACGTAGGCCCAAAGGCGGTGGTAATCGCTCCCGGTGGACTGGCTCCAATGCCAGACGTGTTGCTCAAGCAGGCAGGTTTGCAAGGTGTCCCGCTGACGAGGCGTCAGATTTTCTTCGATGGCCAACGGGCTGACGGCAAGCCCCGGATTGAACAACTGCTGCCAGCCCTGACTGCCGATTGCGCGGTCGGCCCAGGTTCCACCGAACCAGCGCAATTGACTGATCGGCCCCAGCCAGCGACTCAGTTCCAGCGCATCGCAGGCATCGAAAAAGTAACTGGCGGTGTGGGGGTTGTAGTAACTCAGCAACGCGCGGTGATGCAGGCCAAAGGTGACCGTGAGCATGCGGCGCAAATGCTCGAGCAACTGCGCCGATGAAGCCTCACTGACCAGCAACAATCCACTCCAGACGTGCGGTTCACGCAGGCACAACTCACCCAGCGCCGGACAGCCCTTGAGGTCGACCAACAGCGGCCCGTGCTCGCGTAACGGCTGCAATTCGGTGCCATCGAACAGCCGGAACCGTCGGACCTGCGCAAACTGCTGGCGCAGCACCGCACCGGCCCGGGGCTCCCCCGGTACGTCGAGTAACAGCCATTGTGCGATGGAGTCGGGCGCCTGGGCGACGATCATGCCGCACCGCTCTGGCCAAGCTGCGTCGCTGCCCGGCAGGTGCAGAAGGCTTGCGCACAATGGCTGAAACTGCCCCCGCCGGGTAACAGACACAGCAGCACAATCGGTTCGCTGGATTGCAACAAACGCAACAATCCGCCGACCGCCCCGTTTTCATCTGCCGACGCGACGGAGGGGAGCTCGGGCAAGCCTGACGCTTGGGTGAAGGGTGGGCCGGGAAGGAATCCGGTGATTAAGGGTTGATCCGGGTCACCTTCGATAAAGCTCACCAGGACCTGCGCACCTTCACTCAACGGCATGACGTGCGCGCCGTCCAGTTCCGGTGCCAACGGCAGCCAGCAGTGGCTGGGCGCAGCGCCTTCGCCCTGATAGACCCAGTCAAATTGCACGGCAACGGGTCTGGATGAATCGGGTTGCACCTCATCGACATCAACCACCCAGGCCCGCTGCAAGCTGTGCATCCGGGGGCTCATGACTGAATGAGGCGCCGCGAAAGGTAACGCCCCGGCAACAGCGCGGATCTGGTTGCCATAAGCAAACCCCGGCGTCTGCCCACCCTGATGCTCGACATGGATCAGCAGCCAGAGACGATTCCAGTCGGCGCACGGATGGCCTGATAGCAAAACGCGTTGGCCGCTGCGCAGCGTCATCAGGTTCGTCTGACCTTCGCCAGCCTGCGTATTGCCTTGAACCTTGAACTGCTGCACGCCGGGCTGTTCGGTGTCGGGCTCAAAGACCATCTCGGCTCCCTGCTGAAATTGTTCCTGCCCATCACCAAAAACCAGACAGTGCCCGCGCCGGCGATGCTCGAAGTGGTAGTGAAGCCGTTCCTGAGCACACAAACGCTGGAGAAACTGCAGATCCGATTCCCGGTATTGCGTGCAGAAATCACGCGGCGGGTAATCGCCACTCAAGTCAAAGCGCCGATCCTTGCCGGCAATGCCATGCTCCTTGAGCACCTGGGCGAGGATCTCGGGTACGGAACGGTTGCTGAAAATGCGCTGGCTGAAACGCTGGGCCAGGCAGGCCAGCTTCGGCCTCAGACGCACACGGCAAAGCCTCGGGGCAGCGCCATGGCCAGCCTGGACGAGCTCATGCAACTGTCCGTGAAAACCGGTCCCCGGCGGCCCGAGATGCAAAAAGGCCGGACGGTACAGCAGGCTTGCCAGGTCCAATGTCGGGTCATCGATCAGCAGATCCACATCGAACACGAAGGGTTCGCTGATCGCTTCACTGCCGGTAAAGGCCAAGACCTCAACGGGGTCGGGCAGACCCTCTACATCCAGACGAAATGACGGCTCGTTGACTGGATCGAACATCGGCGATTCTCTACAGGAGGGGCGGCCGGGGATTCTCTCTGAGAGAGTTGGCCGAGTAGAGTGCCGAAGTACAACTTAGGAAATGACCTACGCGAAAAGAGGACCACATCGCTTGGATAGCCGGGGATGTGAGTCATTTCGCTTTAAATCAGGGAAGTGTCTCACCAGGTCATCTGAAATTTCCGCAGCGTGCGGAACATTTTCTGACAACCTGATGAGAGCGGCGCCTTACCTCAAGAAGACAGGTAAGACGAACGGGTCAGGCCCAGGCGCAGAGCATCGAGGAACTGGGTGCGCTCGGCGGCCGTGATGCGGGCACTCGCGCACTTGTCGCGGTAATGGGTCATCAGCTCTTCCGGCGACAAGTGCACGTAACGCAACATGTCTTCGATGGTGTCGTGGGTTTCGATACCCGCGTGGTACACGCTGCCGTCGGCGTTCTGGTAGATGTTCACCGAATCGGTGTCACCGAACAGGTTGTGCATGTCGCCGAGGATTTCCTGATAGGCACCGACCAGGAAGATCCCCAGCAGGTAGTCTTCACCCTCGTTCAGACCGTGTACCGGCAGGCTGGTTTCGATGCTCTGCTCGTCGACGTATTGCTTGATCTTGCCGTCGGAGTCGCAGGTCAGATCCTGCAGCACGGCGCGACGCAGCGGCTCTTCGTCGAGGCGGTGCAGCGGCAAGATCGGCAGCACCTGACCGATGGCCCAGGTATCCGGCAGGCTCTGGAATACCGAGAAGTTGCAGATGTACTTGTCGGCGAGCTTGTCGTTGAGTTCGTCGAGCACCTGACGGTGCGAACGCTGACGGGCCTTCAACGAGTTGTGCAAGCGACGGCACACGGCAAAGTAGCATTGCTCGGCCAGGGCTTTTTCAGCCAGGGTCATCTTGCCATCGGCATACTGGGTGGCCACGTCGCTCATGTAGTGCGTCGCGCGCCAGTAGGTTTCGGTGACCATCTCGATGTCGGTCGGGCCCAAAAGGTCAACCAGCCACTGCACGGTTTCCGGCAGTTCTTCCTTGTTCTCGATCTGCGGCACGTCGTCGTTGTGCTTCTCGACGTCGGTCACCTGCACCACCAGCATGGCGTGGTGAGCGGTCAGCGAGCGGCCGCTTTCGGAGAAGATGTTCGGGTGCGGCAGGTTCTGCGCGTCGCAGAACTCCTTGAGCATCCCGACCACGACACCGGCGTAATCGTCCATGTCGTAGTTGATCGAACTGGCGTTGCGTGAGTGCGTACCGTCGTAGTCGACACCCAGACCGCCACCGACGTCGATGTGGTCAACCGGCAAGCCGAGGTTGCGCAGTTCGCCGTAGTAACGAATCGCTTCCTTGAAACCGTGCTGGTAGTCCGCCAGGTTGGCGATCTGCGAGCCCATGTGGAAGTGCAGCAGGCGAATGCCCTGATCCAGGCCGGCCGCGCGGAAACGCTCGACCACCGACAGCAGCTGCGCCGCCGACAGACCGAACTTGGATTTCTCGCCACCGGTGTCCGCCCACTTGCTCGAGGCCAGGGACGACAGACGCACACGCAGGCCGACTTGAGGCTTCACCTTCAGCGAGGCCGCTTCTTCGATCACCAGGGCGACTTCGGATTCTTTCTCGATCACGATGAACACGTTGTGGCCGAGTTTCTGACCCATCAGCGCCAGACGGATGAACTCGCGATCCTTGTAACCGTTGCACACGATGGTGCCGCCCTTCGGCGCCAAGGCCAACACGGCCAGCAGCTCAGGCTTGGAGCCGGCTTCCAGGCCGATGGAAACGTCCTGGGTGGCGATGATGTTTTCGATCACCGCTTCTTGCTGGTTCACCTTGATCGGGTACAGCGCGGTGTACTTGCTCTGGTATTCCAGGCGCTCGATGTTGGCGTCGAACGCACCGGTCAGCTGACGCACGCGGTCTTGCAGAATGTCCGGGAAACGCACCAGCAACGGCAAGGACAGGCCGCTTTTGCGCAGCTGGTCGACTTGCTCGAAGAGGTCGATAGGCGAACTGGCCGGACCGTTCGGACGAACTTCGACGCGACCGGCGTCATTGATCGCGAAGTACCCGGCCCCCCAATGGCGAATCCCGTAAACACTGCGGCTGTCCGCAACTGTCCATTGGCTGCCATCGTCTTTGCGTGTGCGTCGTACGGACATTGAAGTCCCCTATAAAGAAGTCATAGAGCGTCGCCTGGGTTCAGGCCGGCGCAGTCTAAAGAATGAAAATGACGATTAGCCTGCATGCAAGGGCCATAGACCTCACATTCAGCGCTGAGTTTAGAAACCGGTCAGAACAGGCTCTGTGAAAACCATGTAGACGACGCCAGGCCAGAGTTGAATCGGGACTGGATCAAGCCGAGGGTGGTTTTCACAGAGGCTGCTAGCCGCCGGATTTCTTCGCTTTGAAACCCAGCTTGATCAATTCAGCCAAGAGTAGCTCGACATGATCGCCCTGGATTTCGATGATTCCGTCCTTCAACGCTCCACCGGTCCCGCACCGTTTCTTCAACGTGGTGGCCAAGTCCTTGAGCGCTTCTTCTGCCAACGGTACGCCGGTGATGGTGGTCACCGTCTTGCCGCCGCGGCCCTTGCTTTCGCGACGCACGCGAGCGATGCCGTCGCCGGCCGGGATAATGGTCTGTTTGCAGATGCAGGCGTCCACCGGTTTACTGCAATCGGGGCAATGACGACCTGCGTCGGTGGAAAATACCAGGCCACCAAGGGCGGCGAAGGATGCGGCTTTTTTGGCCACCGGCAATCCTCTTGGGAGGACAAAGACTGGTCGCGGCAACTTGGGAAGCTGCCATCGACCGCGAAGCCCCACTCAGGCAGGGGCAGCGCTACTGAAACGGTACAACCCTGTAGGAGCGAAGCTTGCTCGCGAAGAACGCAAGGACGATGCGTAAAATCTGGATGCACGCGTTATCGTTAACGTCCATCGCGAGCAAGCTTCGCTCCTACAGAAAGCAATGCCGGTTCAGCTTGAAAAGGTCGCGCAGTGTAACGGCAAAAAGCCGACTTGCTAAGAGCCAATCGGCGCCAATTTATAGCTCTTTTGCGACGTCCTCGCCACGGGCGCGCAGATAGCGCTTCAACGCGGCCAAAGAGTCCGGGCAATAAGGCTTTTGCTGAATTTCCAGGAGGACCTGATCGATGGGGATAAAGCGCGCTTCCAGCACCTCTTCCGGCTGCAGGATCAACGGACCGTCCCACACCGCCGAAAACGCCGAACACCAGAGGCGATTGCCGGTGTCCTCGAAGAAGAAGTGATCATGGGCGGTCAATTCCACGCCGCTCACACCCAGTTCTTCTTCCAGTTCACGTGCCGCCGATTCGGCGTATGTCTCGGTGGCGAGCACCATGCCGCCCGCCGCCACGTCCCAGTAACCGGGGTAAATGGCTTTGCTCAGGGTTCGACGGTGAACGCACAGTTCACCGGAAGAATTGAACAGCATGATGTAGGTGCCACGCCCGATCAGCCCGCGCTCGCGCAGGTCGGAGCGGACCAGGGCGCCGAGCAGGTTGTCCTGCTCGTCGACCCAGGCGATCTGTTCGGCATCCGAGGCCGCGCGATGGGCAGCCTCCTTGGCGGTATCGACCATGACTCAGCCTTGATTGAGCAATTGACGCAGATCGATCACTGCGGCGTTGGCCCGGGAGATGTAGTTGGCCATGACCAGCGAGTGGTTGGCCAGCACACCGAAGCCGCTGCCGTTGAGGATCATCGGGCTCCAGACCGGCTCTTGCGACGCTTCCAGCTCGCGAATGATCTGACGCACGCTGACCGTGGCGTTCTTCTTGGCCAGCACATCGGCGAAGTCGACTTCGATGGCGCGCAGCAGATGGGACAAGGCCCAGGCTTGGCCACGGGCTTCGTAGAACACGTTGTCGATCTGCATCCACGGGGTTTCGACGATTTCTTCATCGACCTGTGGCACTTGGCCTGGGGCCAGGACTTCGGTTTTCAGCGCGGTGTTGAGCTTGACCCGGCCGACGCTGGCCGACAGGCGTTGTGACAGCGAACCCAAACGGGTGCCGACATCGCCCAGCCAGTTGTTCAGGTTGTCGGCGCGGGCATAGAACAGCGCGCTTTTCTGGCTTGGATCGGACAGACGTGCCTGATAACGGCTCAGGGAATTGATGCCTTCCTGGTATTCGGACTCACTGGACGGCAGTACCCAGCTCTTGTTGTCGAAGTTGAAACGCGGCTCGGCCTTGGCCAGGTCAGCGTCTTCGGTGGACTGCGACTGGGAGCGAGCAAAGTCTTTACGCATGGCACGACTCAGGTCGCGGACCTGAACCAGCACGCCATATTCCCAGCTCGGCGTGTTGTCCATCCACAAGCCCGGCGGGAAACGGTCGTTGGAAATATAGCCACCTGGCTTGCTCAGCAAAGTACCGGCGACGGTCTTGAGGGTTTCGACCGTGGTGTACCCGACAACCATCTGCTTGCCTTCTTTTTCGGCAGCCGCTTGAGCATTTTGTTGAACCGGGAACAGCGCAGGCTCCTGGCTCCAATACCACCCCAGCCCAATCGCCACCAGCAGGTAAAGGCCAATCAGCGTGGCCAGCGCCCGGCTGAACAACAGGCCGCCAACGTAACTGCGGGTGGCCGATTTCGGTTCAGCGGCACGTTCAGGCGCGCTGCCCGCGCGATTCTTCCAGTCCAGCATGGCGATATCCTTTCAATCACTTGAGTTCATCGGTTCGACCACAACCCTACGCCATCGTGCCTCGTTTGCCGCGCATTAATCGGGTCGAGGCCCCACTATAAATGAAGCACACACCTTTGTAGCAGCTGGCGTAGCCTGCGTTCGGCTGCGAAGCAGTCGTGAATTCGTACGATGCGGTGTTTCAGAAAGACCTCGCGTTCAGGTTTTACGACTGCTTCGCAGCCGAACGCAGGCTGCGCCAGCTGCTACAAGTATTACGCACAGCGGCGAGCCTAAGCGACCAGCCAGTCAGAAACTGAATGTTGCCGCTTTGCAGATTATTGACACACGACACTCATGGGATTGAAAAGAGGTGCTAGCATAGAGCCACCAGTCGATCTCAGCATGCACCCTAACTAGTAGTCAGGATATGACCGAGCCAGAAGACCCCAGCCGTGAGCGCCTCAAGCACCACTTTGCCCAGCGGGTAATTCATCAGGCACGTCAGATTCTTGAGATATGGCAGCGCCTGCAACGCAGCGAGTGGTCCACTACCGATTTGTCGGAGCTGAGCGAGGCCAACCTGCGCCTGCTGCGCTTTGCCGAGCGTTTCGAACAACCGGAACACACTCAACTGGCGCGTCACATCGGCCAGTCGCTGGAGGCTGTCGACGCCAATCGCGGACGCCTGAGCAGCGGACTGATCACCGACCTCAATCGCTTGATGCAGCGCCTGTCGCGAACCGGCCTGCGCCACGGCGATCAACTCGAACAAACCTTTCTGCCACCGCTGCGCAAGCCGATCTACGTGATGCTGCAAGATCACGACCGCGCCGAGCGCCTGGCCAAGCAGCTGGAATTTTTCGGGCTCAGCGCCCAATCCCTGGACAGCGTTGCTGCGTTTCGCTCCTCGATGGTCGAGCGCCTGCCCGCGGCGATCGTCATGGACGTGGACTTCAGCGGCCCCGGCATCGGCCTGAAACTGGCCGCCGAGGCCCAGGTCGGACTGGACGAGCCTTTACCGCTGCTGTTCTTCAGCTTGCTCGAGACCGACACCCCGACCCGCCTCGCCGCCGTGCGTGCCGGTGGCCAGGAATTCCTCACCGGCACCCTCGAAGCCTCGAGCCTGCTGGAGAAGATCGAAGTCCTGACCTGTGTCGCCCAGTACGAACCTTATAAAGTGCTGATCATCGACGACTCCCGCGCCCAGGCCTTGCACACCGAGCGTCTGCTTAACAGCGCCGGAATCGTCACGCGCACCTTGATCGACCCGATTCAGGCCATGGCCGAACTGGCGGACTTTCAGCCGGACCTGATCATCCTCGACATGTACATGCCGACCTGCACCGGCACGGAACTGGCCAAGGTGATCCGTCACAATGACCGTTACGTCAGCGTGCCGATCATTTACCTGTCGGCCGAAGACGATCTGGACAAGCAACTCGACGCCATGAGCGAAGGCGGCGACGACTTCCTGACCAAGCCGATCAAGCCGCGGCACCTGATCACCACCGTGCGCAACCGCGCGGCACGGGCGCGCAATCTGAAGGCACGGATGGTCCGCGACAGCCTGACCGGTCTGTACAACCACACCCACATTCTGCAATTGCTCGAAGACTGTAGCTTCCGCGCCCGCCGCGAGAACAAGCCGTTGAGTTTTGCAATGCTCGACATCGACCACTTCAAACGGGTCAACGACAGCCACGGGCACCCCATGGGTGACCGGGTCATCAAGAGCCTGGCGCTGTTCCTCAAGCAGCGGTTACGCAAGACCGATTTCATCGGCCGCTATGGCGGTGAAGAATTCGCCATCGTCATGCCGGACACCGATCTCGAAGCAGCCCACAAAGTGCTCGATGAAATCCGTCAGCGATTTGCCGAAATCCACTACCCGGCCCAGCCTCAGGATTTGTGGTGCACGTTCAGCGCCGGGGTGGTTGAGCTGTGCGAACACTCGGACAGCCTGATGATGGCCAGCCAGGCAGACGAAGCGCTGTATCGCGCCAAGGACGGCGGACGTAACCGCGTGCAGGCTGCGCGAACGTCAAAGCAAAGTGCCACTTTTTCATCGGAATGGACCCATTCGGTCATAACCCTGTAACAGAAACGCAATAACTTCAGGCGCTTACCATTCTGCCGTTGGTAGACCCGCGATGCGCCTGAAGCTGCTGACCAATCTCAATACCCTCCTTTTAGTCGCCGTGTGCGTGGCCCTTGGCGCGACGCTCTGGTGGTCGCAAAAAGCCCTCGAACGCCCTTATCTGCTGATGGAGCGTTACCTGGGGCTGTCCCAGCAATTTCAGAATGAAGTGGCGCGCAACGTCGAGGACTACCTCGCCAGCGGCGATGCCCTGCGCCTGAGCAGCGCCAGCCAGTCCATCGACAGCCTGCAAAAGGAACTCGGTGAACTGCCGCCGGCCTTGGCCGACACGTTGCGTCCGAGCCTGTCGAGCCTGAATGAATTCAGCAAAACCGACCTGCTGGCCGCCGGCAAACTCGCTGGTGATCCTCAGGCGCTGTTGCTGCAAGCCGAACGCGAACTGGGCGCCAGTCTCGACCAACTCAGCCAATACGCCAGCGGCAACGCGGCATACCTCGCGCCCTTGCTCGCCGCGTCCCAGCACCTGGGCAAACTGTCGCTGGCCCGGGACAAACTGGTCAGCAGCGGTCGCAGTGAACTGGCCGCCGACGTCGAGCGCGAAGTCGCCAGCATCCGCGCGCAGTCGGAGCTGATCGGCGCCTTGCCGCTGCTCGGCGTGGCGGCCAGCAGCGAATCCGGCACGGATGATTTCGCCGCGATGATGGGGCTGGAGAACACCGAAAAAGCTGTCGCCGAAGATGCTGGCGTCGGCCTCAAACGGGAGCTCAACAGCCTTCTGACACGTTACCCCGCCGAACTGGCGCGGACTCGCGACCAGATCCAGAAGCGCACCGACCTCAGCACGGCGACGCACCTGAAAATCGCCGACGTGCAGCAAGCCATCGCCGCATTGGAGCCGGTGGTTCGTGCCCAGCACGGGCAGATCCAGGGCGAAGTGCGCTTGATGCAAGGCGTGATGATCGGCCTGATTCTGCTGATCGCCTTGTTGATCGACACCTTGCAACGGAAACTGGCCCGGACGCTGACCAACCTCGCCCCCGCCCTTTCGACCTGGGCCGAAGGCGACTTCAGCCAGGACATTCAATTAGGCAAAACCAATCGCGAACTGCACGACATTGAAGCGTCGCTCAATCGCATGCGTGCGTACCTGGTGGACCTGGTGGGGACCATTCGCCTCAATGCCGAGCAGGTCGCCGGCAGCAGCCGCACCCTGGCCGAGTTGAGCAACGACTTGCACAGCGGCGCCGAACACCAGGCCGGCGACACCGCGCTGATTCGTGATTCTCTCGGCGAACTGGAAGCAACGATTCAACAAGTCGCCGGCGATGCCAGCCAGGCTGCCGACGCCAGTCGCCATGCCGGACTGGCAGTTGAGCATGGTCAGAAAGTCATCGGCCTGAGCCTCACCGGCCTGCACGCGCTGGTGGGTGAAGTGCAAGGCAATGCGCAGATGATCGAGCACCTGGCTGAAGAGTCGGCGACCATCGGTGGCGTGCTGACGGTGATCCGCTCGATTGCCGACCAGACCAACCTGCTGGCCCTGAACGCCGCCATCGAAGCCGCCCGCGCCGGGGAGATGGGGCGCGGGTTTGCGGTGGTGGCGGAAGAGGTTCGCTCACTGGCGCAACGCACGGCCGGGGCCACGGCAGAAATCCAGACCTTGATCGCCGGCCTGCAAACCGCCGCGCGGCAATCGGTCGAAGGCATGCGCGCCCAGGTCGAACACGCCGAAGCCACGGCCAATCAGGCGCAGGCGGCCGATGGTGCACTGGATAAAATCGTCGGGGCGATCCAGACCATTTCTGACACTGCCGTGCGCATTGCCGACGTCACTGCGCAGCAGAGTGGTGCTGTCAGTGAGATCCGCGATCACAGCGAGCGGATTCACCAATTGGGTGGGGATAACTTGCTGCGCATCGGTGAAGGACGTGTGCAAGGGGAGAACTTGTTGGTGCTGGGTGGCCGACTGCATACAGCCGTTCAGGCTTTTCGCGTCTGATAGATTGCCATCGCGAGCAGGCTCGCTCCCACAGGGGATCTGCATTCCATTGTGGGAGCGAGCCTGCTCGCGATGGCGTCAGAACAATCACCATCAAACGCCCCGCCCTGCACGCCCGCCCGACGTCCGCTATCATGCCCCCAATTCCGATACGCGAGATTGTCATGCGCCGTTTGCTCTGCCTGCTGCTTTTAGTGCTCGCCCTGCCGGCCTCCGCCGCCGGGTTGCTGGAGAGTCGGCCCAGTTCCACCCTGGGCTCGATCAACAACAGCGCCGACTTCCTGCCGGTGCGCGAGGCGTTTCAGCTGAGCCTGGTAGACAGCACGCCGCAATCAATCAAACTGCGTTTTGTCGCGACAGAGGGTTACTACCTCTATCGTCATCGCTTTCAGTTTCGCGCCGATCCAGCCGAGGTTGGCCTTGGCGCGGCGCAATTGCCCAAGGGCGAACAGAAGCACGATGAGTACTTTGGCGACGTCGAGGTCTATCACGGCATTCTCGACGTCGAAGTGCCGCGCACCGATCCGCGCGCTTTCACGCTGGCCGTGACCTATCAGGGCTGCGCCGACAAAGGCCTGTGTTATCCGCCTGAAACCGAACGCCTGAACATTGATGGCATTGGCGCACCGACGCCCGTCACGGCACAGCGCTGGAGCTGGCGCGAACTCGCCTTGTTCTTTCTCGCAGGTCTGGGTTTGACCTTCACCCCCTGTGTCCTGCCGATGCTGCCGATCCTCTCCGGCGTGGTCTTGCGCGGTCAGGTCGGCGGGTTGCGCGGCTTTAACTTGTCGCTCGCTTACGTCCTGCCAATGGCCGCCTGCTTCGCCCTGCTGGGGGCGTTGATGGGAATGTTCGGCGCTCAGCTCAACCTTCAGGCGCGTCTGCAATCGGCGTGGGTGCTGGTGCCCTTCGCGATGTTTTTTGCGGTATTTGCCCTCGCGATGTTCGGCGTGTTCGAACTCAAGTTGCCACAGGCCATCAGCAGTCGCCTGGACCGGATCGCCGGTCGCACTGAAGGCGGTTCGCTCTGGGGCGCCGCGGTGCTGGGCGTGGTCTCCAGCCTGCTGGTGTCGCCCTGCGTTTCGGCACCGCTGGCCGGTGCGCTGCTTTACATCAGCGCCAGCGGCGATGCGCTGGGGGGTGGATTGAAACTGTTCATGCTTGGCCTCGGCATGGGCGCACCGTTGTTGCTCGTGGCCACCGGTGGCGCGGCTTGGCTGCCGAAAAGCGGGCCGTGGCTGGTCTATGTGAAAAATGCGATTGGCGTGTTGTTGCTAGGATTGGCGATCGGGTTGGTCAGTCGCGTATTGCCGGGCCAGATCACCTTGCTGCTGATCGGTTTGCTGGCCGGTGGCGTCGGTTTGTTCATGGGCGCGCTGGAATTCGTCTACAAACCTCCTCGAAAACGCCTCAGCCAGCTGCTCGGGATGTTCCTGCTGTTTTACGCACTGGCCTGTTGGTTCGGGGCGTTCAGCGGTCAGACCGACCCGCTCAACCCGATTGGCCAGCCGCGCATTATTGCCGGCAATGAACGACCGCAAAACACCAGCGCCTGGCAAACCATCAGCACCCCGGCCGACCTGGACCGGGTCCTCGCCGAAGCCAGATCCGCCGGCACCCCGCTGCTGCTCGACTGGTACGCCGACTGGTGCATCAGTTGCAAAGTCATCGAACGCGAAGTGCTCAACGACGCCACGGTCATCGAACGTTTGAAAGGCTATCGCCTCGTGCGCTTCGACATCACCGCCAGCAATGCCGAGCAGCGCGCACTGCTCGATCGCTACAAACTGTTTGGCCCTCCGGCCCTGATGTTTTTCGGCAAGGACGGTGTCGAACGCGGCGATGTGCGAGTGATCGGCGAGATCAATGCGAAAGACTTCGCCGAACGTGTTGCGAAAGCAAATGACCGGATTTAATCACCCGGTCACATATTTCGCGCAAACATCGGCCATCGTGCTGGCTATTGCATAGAACTGGACAGTCACAAAGGCTTTGCGGCATAGTCGCCGGGTTCTGACAACTGCACACAGATAACAAGGAACAGCAGATGGCGACGCTATTGGTTCTGCACGGCCCCAACCTGAACTTGCTCGGCACCCGCGAACCGGGCACCTATGGCGCTACGACACTGGCGCAGATCAACCAGGACCTGGAACGCCGTGCCCGTGAAGCCGGCCACCATTTGCTGCACCTGCAGAGCAACGCCGAGTACGAATTGATTGACCGCATCCACGCCGCTCGCGGCGAAGGTGTGGACTTCATTCTGATCAACCCAGCAGCTTTTACGCACACAAGTGTCGCATTACGTGACGCGCTGCTGGCGGTGAGCATCCCATTCATCGAAGTGCATTTGTCTAACGTGCACAAACGCGAACCTTTCCGCCATCACTCTTACTTCTCCGACGTAGCGGTGGGAGTGATCTGCGGCCTTGGCGCCAGCGGTTATCGACTGGCCCTGGAGGCTGCACTAGAGCAGCTTGAACAACAAGCTATACGCCCCTGACCGACCCTTGGGAGTTGATGATTCATGGATATCCGTAAAGTTAAGAAACTGATCGAACTGCTGGAAGAGTCCGGCATCGACGAGCTCGAGATCAAGGAAGGCGAAGAGTCCGTACGCATCAGCCGTCATAGCAAGACGCCGGCTCAGCAGTACTACGCGCCTGCTCCAATGCACGCTCCGGCACCGGCACCTGTTGCTGCCGCTCCCGTTGCCGCTGCAGCGCCTGCGGCTCCGGCCGCGCCAGTGCTGAACGGCACCGTTGCCCGTTCGCCGATGGTCGGCACCTTCTATCGCAAATCTTCGCCAAGCTCGCCGTCCTTCGTTGAAGTCGGCCAGACCGTGAAGAAAGGCGACACTCTGTGCATCGTCGAAGCCATGAAGATGATGAACCACATCGAAGCTGAAACCAGCGGTGTGATCGAATCCATCCTCGTCGAAGACGGCCAGCCGGTTGAGTACGACCAACCGCTGTTCACCATCGTTTGAACCGCGGAGAGACTTTGATGACTGCGAAGTTGGAAAAAGTTCTGATCGCCAACCGCGGTGAGATCGCCCTGCGAATCCTGCGCGCCTGCAAAGAGATGGGCATCAAGACCGTCGCCGTGTACTCCACGGCTGACAAAGAGCTGATGCACCTGGGCCTGGCAGACGAATCCGTCTGCATCGGTCCGGCCTCGGCTGCAAAGTCTTACCTGCATATCCCGGCAATCATCGCGGCAGCCGAAGTGACCGGCGCTACCGCCATTCACCCGGGCTACGGTTTCCTTGCGGAAAACGCTGATTTCGCTGAACAGGTCGAGAACTCCGGCTTCGCGTTCATTGGCCCGAAAGCCGACACCATTCGCCTGATGGGCGACAAGGTTTCGGCCAAGCACGCCATGATCGCTGCAGGCGTTCCAACCGTTCCGGGCTCCGACGGTCCACTGCCTGAAGACGAAGAAACCGCTCTGCGCATCGGTCGCGAAGTCGGTTACCCGGTGATCATCAAAGCCGCTGGCGGCGGTGGTGGTCGCGGCATGCGCGTCGTGCATAAAGAAGAAGACCTGATCTCCTTCGCAAAACTGACCCGCACCGAAGCCGGCGCAGCGTTCGGCAACCCGATGGTCTATCTGGAAAAATTCCTGACCAACCCACGTCACGTGGAAGTTCAGGTGCTTTCCGATGGCCAGGGCCACGCCATCCATCTGGGCGACCGCGATTGCTCGCTGCAACGTCGTCACCAGAAGGTTCTCGAAGAAGCGCCGGCACCGGGCATCGACGAGAAGGCTCGCGCTGAAGTCCTCGCACGCTGCGTCAAGGCCTGCATCGACATCAACTACCGTGGCGCGGGTACTTTCGAGTTCCTGTACGAGAACGGCGCGTTCTATTTCATCGAAATGAACACCCGCGTTCAGGTTGAGCACCCGGTTTCGGAAATGGTCACCGGCATCGACATCGTCAAGGAGATGCTCAGCATCGCCGCTGGCAACAAGTTGTCGTACACCCAGGAAGACGTGGTTATCCGCGGTCATGCACTGGAATGCCGAATCAACGCCGAAGACCCGAAAACCTTCATGCCAAGTCCAGGCACGGTCAAGCATTTCCACGCTCCAGGCGGCAACGGCGTTCGCGTCGATTCGCACCTGTACAGTGGCTATGCCGTTCCGCCGAACTACGACTCGTTGATCGGCAAGCTGATCACCTACGGCGCAACCCGTGATGAAGCCATGACGCGCATGCGTAATGCGCTGGACGAAATCGTTGTAGACGGGATCAAGACCAACATCCCGCTGCACCGAGACCTGGTCCGCGATGAAGGCTTCTGCAAAGGTGGAATCAACATCCACTACCTGGAACACAAGCTGGCTGGCGACAAGCACTAAGCTTTAGCCGGATCAACAAAGCCGCCTTCGGGCGGCTTTGTTGTTTCTGGAGATTGCTGAACACCGAACCATTGTGGCGAGGGAGCTTGCTCCCGCTCGGTTGCGCAGCAACCGCAAAACCATTCAACATAATTGCATCAGACCCGGCTCGGCCGTTTGGGACCGCTTCGCGCTCCAGCGGGAGCAAGCTCCCTCGCCACAGATGATTTGTTCACTTCCGGACCCCGTCTACCCGGTCGTCTTCTGTCTCGCGCTCGCGTAAACTTGCGCGCTTCTCGCAGCCCGCTAGGCTGCAATCAATATTTTTCAAAGGTGCCCGCCATGCCTTGGCTGCAAGTCCGTCTCGCCATCAGCCCAGAACAAGCCGAAACCTACGAAGACGCTTTCCTTGAAGTGGGCGCCGTGTCGGTGACCTTCATGGACGCCGAAGACCAGCCGATCTTCGAGCCAGAACTCAACACCACGCCGCTATGGTCGCACACGCACCTGCTGGCCCTGTTCGAAGGTGGCACCGAAGCCGCCAGCGTGCTGGCCCATCTCGAGTTGCTGACCGGCAGCCCGCTGCCCGAGCATCACAGCGAAGTGATCGAAGACCAGGACTGGGAACGCAGCTGGATGGACGATTTCCAGCCAATGCGCTTCGGTCAGCGCCTATGGATCGTGCCGAGCTGGCACGCGGCCCCTGAACCCGACGCCGTGAACATTCTGCTGGACCCGGGCCTGGCGTTCGGCACCGGCACCCACCCGACCACCGCGCTGTGCCTGGAATGGCTCGACGGTCAGGATCTCAAAGACTGCAACGTCCTCGATTTCGGTTGCGGCTCGGGGATCCTGGCGATTGCCGCCCTGCTGCTGGGCGCCAAGGAAGCGGTCGGCACCGACATCGACGTGCAAGCACTGGAAGCGTCCCGCGACAACGCCGGGCGCAACAACATTGCCGAAGCACTCTTCCCGCTGTACCTGCCGGAAGATCTGCCACAGGTTCAGGCCGATGTGCTGGTGGCCAACATTCTTGCCGGCCCGCTGGTTTCCCTGGCGCCGCAATTGTCCAGCCTAGTCAAATCCGGTGGTCGTCTGGCGTTGTCGGGCATCCTCGCCGAGCAAGGTGAAGAAGTCGCCAAAGCCTACGCCCAGGACTTCGATCTGGACCCGATCGCCAATCGCGATGGCTGGGTGCGCATCACTGGCCGTCGGCGCTAGAATGAGCGCCTGCATAAACCGGATCGCCGCATGACCGACAGCTTCGTCACTCAGTGCCCGCATTGCCAAACCAGCTTCCGCGTCAGCCATGCTCAATTGAGCGTGGCCCGCGGAGTGGTTCGTTGCGGCTCGTGCTTGCAGGTGTTCAACGCCGCCAAGCAGTTGCTTGAGCAGCGGGCAGGCAAGGAAGCGGACACACCGGTCGCTCCGGCCATCGTCGAACCGCCGGCACAGCGCGCCATCAGCCAGAAGCAGTGGTCCGCCACGGAAATGGATCTGGACAGCCTGGACCTGGACGAAGAACTCGCCCGGCTCGAACAGCGGGAAATCCAGCCGACCACGGAATTCGGCCAGCATCGCGAAAACGGCATCAGTGCTCGCCGCGACTCTGTCGAGCACGATGATGAACCCTGGTCCGACAGCCTCTTCAGCGAATCGGCGGCTGATCGCGCCCAGGCGGTCGAAGCCGACCAACGGGAAACGCAGCCAGACCCGGGCAAGCACTCGCGCACTGAACCTTCGTTCTCGCTGGAACCGGTTGATCTGGACGACGAGCCCCAGGCGCCGCAACTGCGCCTGAATGATCCGCTCGACATGCCCCTGCGCCATGATCGCCTGTCGGCAACCGATGCACCTGATGCACCTGATGACGACCTGCCCCCGATTGCCCCCCTGCGCAAGCGACACGTACGCAGTGAGTCGACCGAACGTGCCGACGCCTTGCAGGACCTGTCCGACGACCCGCTGCAACTGGATTGGCAAAAACGTCGCTCCCCTTGGGGCCGACGGCTTTTTTGGCTACTGCTGGTGCTGCTCGGTGCTGCCGCTCTCGGCGGCCAATACATCGCTTACCACTTCGACGAACTCGCGCGTCAGGACCAGTACCGTCCATGGTTCCAGCAGCTGTGCCCGCAACTCGGCTGCTCGGTGCCTTCGAAAGTAGACATCGCGAAGATCAAAAGCAGCAACCTGGTGGTCCGCAGCCACCCGGAGTTCAACGGAGCGCTGGTGGTCGATGCGATCATCTACAACCGTGCGCCCTTCTCCCAGCCCTTCCCGCTGCTGGAACTGCGCTTCGCCGATCTTAACGGCCACCTGATCGCCAGCCGTCGCTTCAAACCCGGCGAGTACCTCAACGGCGACCTCGAGGGCATGGCGGAGATGCCGCCACAAACGCCGATCCACATCGCACTGGATATCCTCGATCCAGGCTCCAAAGCGGTGAATTACAGCCTGAGCTTCCATTCGCCCGAGTGAAACGCTTCAGTGTTACGGCTTTGACGGCATATTTCTGACTTCGACCGCTCATACCAAACCGCTGGCGATAACAGAATTACTGTTCAGATTTTGTTCAATTCAGCCTTTATCCAGTCATCGAGAGCGGGTATCATGCCAACCCTTTTTCGAACTCTCATGATCCGGCCCCACAACAGGGAAGTCCTATGTCGGCGGTACGCATCGGTCCATATACATTGCACAACGGCTTGATTCTCGCCCCCATGGCGGGCGTCACCGACCAGCCCTTTCGTCAGCTGTGCAAGCGACTGGGCGCAGGGCTTGTAGTCTCGGAAATGGTCACCAGCGACATGAGTTTGTGGAACACCCGCAAATCGCGGATGCGCATGATCCACGAAGGTGATCCCGAGCCACGCTCGGTCCAGATCGCCGGGGGAGATGCACAGATGCTGGCGGATGCGGCCCGGGCCAACGTCGAAATGGGCGCACAGATTATTGACATCAACATGGGCTGTCCGGCGAAGAAGGTCTGCAACAAGGCCGCCGGTTCCGCCCTGTTGAAGGATGAAGCATTGGTGACCGAGATCCTGCAAGCCGTGGTGGCTGCGGTTGATGTGCCGGTCACCTTGAAGATCCGTACCGGCTGGGACCGGGACAACAAGAACGGCCTGACGGTGGCGAAAATCGCCGAGCAGGCAGGCATTACGGCGTTGGCGGTGCATGGCCGCACCCGTGCCGACCTGTACACCGGTGAGGCCGAGTACGACACCATCGCGGCGATCAAGCAGGCGGTGTCGATGCCGGTCTTCGCCAATGGCGATATCGATTCACCCGAGAAGGCCCGGTACGTGCTCGACGCGACCGGTGCCGATGGTCTGTTGATAGGCCGGGCTGCCCAGGGGCGGCCATGGATTTTTCGCGAGATCGATCATTTCCTGCGTACCGGCGAAAAACTCCCGGCGCTGGAACTGACCGAGGTGGAACGCATTCTGCTAGAGCATCTGGCTGCGCTGCACGTCTTCTATGGAGACGTCATGGGCGTCCGTATCGCTCGAAAGCATGTGGGCTGGTATCTCGCAACCTTGCCGGGCGCCAGGGAGTTTCGCGCCCACTTCAATCGTTTGGAAGATACGGAAGCACAATGCGCCAACGTTCAGGGCTTCTTCGCCGAACGTTATAAGAGCCTGACAGGGGACGGAGAAGGGGTGGCCGCATGACGATGATGACCGAGACTTTAGTGAGTGGAACAGCACCCGTGAGCGACAATGTGAATTTGAAACAGCACCTCAATACGCCGAGCGAAGAAGGTCAGACCCTTCGCGGGAGTGTCGAGAAGGCGCTGCACAATTATTTCGCCCACCTTGAAGGCGCTGCCGTCACGGATGTGTACAACCTGGTGCTCTCCGAAGTCGAGGCGCCCCTGCTCGAGTGCGTGATGAACTACGTCAAGGGCAACCAGACCAAGGCCAGCGAGCTGCTCGGGCTGAACCGAGGCACGCTGCGCAAGAAACTCAAGCAGTACGATTTGCTGTAAGCATTCAATCAAACCAGAAAGGCGCCCGCGTAAAACCGGTCGCCTTTTTTGCTGACTCCTTTGCTTTTGATGGAAATTGAAATGACCGACCAGACTACCCGCCTGCCGATCCGCCGCGCCTTGATCAGCGTTTCCGACAAGACCGGGATCCTCGAATTCGCCAAGGAGCTTGAAGCCCTGGGCGTCGAGATCCTCTCCACCGGCGGAACGTTCAAGCTGCTGCGCGACAACGGTGTTGCCGCAGTGGAAGTCGCGGATTACACCGGTTTCGCAGAGATGATGGACGGTCGGGTGAAAACCCTGCACCCGAAAATCCACGGCGGGATCCTCGGTCGTCGCGGTATCGATGACGCCATCATGAACGAGCACGGCATCAAGCCGATCGACCTGGTCGCGGTCAACCTGTACCCGTTCGAAGCCACCATCAACAAGCCAGGCTGCGACCTGCCGACCGCCATCGAAAACATCGACATCGGCGGCCCGACCATGGTCCGTTCGGCAGCAAAAAACCATAAAGACGTGGCCATCGTGGTGAACGCCAGCGACTACGCCAGCGTCCTCGAAGGCCTCAAGGCCGGCGGCCTCACCTACGCTCAGCGTTTCGACCTGATGCTCAAGGCCTTCGAACACACTGCGGCCTATGACGGCATGATCGCCAACTACATGGGCACCGTGAACCAGGCCGCTGACACCCTCAGCACCGAAGGTCGCAGCGAATTCCCGCGTACCTTCAACAGCCAGTTCGTCAAGGCTCAGGAAATGCGCTACGGCGAGAACCCGCACCAGAGCGCGGCGTTCTACGTGGAAGCCAAGCCTGCCGAAGTCGGCATCGCCACCGCGACCCAACTGCAAGGCAAAGAGCTGTCGTACAACAACGTGGCCGACACCGACGCCGCGCTGGAATGCGTGAAGAGCTTCGTCAAACCGGCCTGTGTGATCGTCAAGCACGCCAACCCGTGCGGCGTTGCCGTCAGCCCGGACGCCGAAGGCGGTATCCGTCAGGCGTACGAACTGGCTTACGCCACCGACACCGAGTCGGCGTTCGGCGGCATCATCGCGTTCAACCGCGAACTGGATGCTGAAACCGCCAAGGCGATCGTCGAGCGTCAGTTCGTCGAAGTGATCATCGCACCAAGCGTCAGCGAAGAAGCCCGCGCCATCGTGGCGGCAAAAGCCAACGTGCGCCTGCTGGCCTGCGGCGAGTGGTCGGCTGATCGCGCCGCTGCCTGGGACTACAAACGTGTCAACGGCGGTTTGCTGGTTCAGAGCCGCGACGTCGGCATGATCGGCAGTGAAGACCTGAAAGTCGTGACCAAGCGTGCGCCGACCGAACAGGAAATCAACGACCTGATCTTCGCCTGGAAAGTCGCCAAGTACGTTAAATCCAACGCCATTGTCTACGCCAAGAACCGTCAGACCATCGGCGTCGGCGCTGGCCAGATGAGCCGCGTGAACTCTGCTCGCATCGCTGCGATCAAGGCTGAGCATGCCGGTTTGCAGGTGGCGGGGTCGGTCATGGCTTCCGATGCATTCTTCCCGTTCCGCGACGGTCTGGATAATGCGGCCAAGGTCGGCATCACGGCGGTGATCCAGCCGGGTGGCTCGATGCGTGACAACGAAGTGATTGCAGCCGCAGACGAGGCTGGCATCGCCATGGTCTTCACCGGCATGCGCCACTTCCGTCATTGATTCAACTCGATCCAAATGTGGGAGCTGGCCTGCCAGCGATAGCATCTCCTCGGTCTAACTGATGAACCGAGTCGCCTGCATCGCCGGCAGGCCAGCTCCCACAGAAAAGCAGCTTCAGCGCTGCCCACAGAATTAGCGTCATCCGAGGTTTTTGAAATGAATGTTTTGATCATTGGCAGCGGTGGCCGTGAACACGCACTGGCCTGGAAAGTGGCTCAGGATCCGCGCGTGCAGAAAGTGTTTGTTGCCCCGGGCAACGCCGGCACCGCCATTGAAGCCAAGTGCGAGAACGTCGCTATCGACGTACTGGCCCTTGAGCAGCTGGCAGATTTTGCCGAGAAGAACGTTTCCCTGACCATCGTTGGTCCGGAAGTGCCGCTGGTCGCTGGCGTCGTCGATCTGTTCCGCTCCCGTGGCCTGGATTGCTTCGGTCCGACGGCCGGCGCTGCCCAGCTGGAAGGTTCGAAAGCCTTCACCAAGGATTTCCTGGCGCGCCACAAGATCCCGACGGCGGATTACCAGAACTTCACCGAGATCGAGCCGGCGCTGGCTTATCTGCGTGAAAAAGGCGCGCCGATCGTGATCAAGGCCGATGGCCTGGCCGCCGGTAAAGGCGTGATCGTTGCCATGACCCTGACCGAAGCCGAAGACGCGGTGCGCGACATGCTCGCGGGCAATGCGTTCGGCGACGCCGGTTCCCGTGTCGTGATCGAAGAATTCCTGGACGGCGAAGAAGCCAGCTTCATCGTCATGGTTGACGGCAAAAACGTGCTGCCGATGGCCACCAGCCAGGACCACAAACGCGTCGGCGACGGCGACACCGGTCCGAACACCGGCGGCATGGGCGCTTACTCCCCTGCCCCGGTGGTCACCGCCAACGTCCATCAGCGGGTCATGGACCTGGTGATCTGGCCGACCGTGCGTGGCATGGCCGATGAAGGCAACGTCTACACCGGTTTCCTGTATGCAGGCCTGATGATCGACAAGGCTGGTAACCCAAAAGTTATCGAGTTCAACTGCCGTTTCGGTGATCCTGAGACCCAACCGGTGATGCTGCGCTTGCAGTCGAGCCTGGTGTTGTTGGTCGAAGCGGCCCTGGCGCAAGCTCTGGACAAGGTCGAAGCACAATGGGATCCACGTCCGAGCGTCGGTATCGTGCTGGCTGCGGGCGGCTATCCTGGCGACTACGCTAAAGGTGTTGCCATCAACGGTCTGGATGCAGCCGCCGCACTGGAAGGTAAAGTCTTCCACGCCGGCACTGCACTCAAGGACGGTCAAGTGGTGACGGCCGGTGGTCGGGTGCTTTGCGCAACCGCCATGGGCGCCAGCGTTGATGCTGCCCAGCAGCAGGCTTACAAACTGACGGCAAAGATTGACTGGGAAGGCTGTTTCTATCGCAAGGACATTGGCTACCGTGCCATTGCCCGCGAGCGTGGCGAAAATCAGGAATAAGCGATCCGTTCGGCAGGGCTTGGGCTTCAGGCCCTTGCCGGACTGTTCCGGCGCCGCGCATAGTTATAATCTGGCATCAACCTACGAAGGGATTTCGCCGTGCGCTGGCTCAGGATTGCCATAGGTTTAACCGTCACGTTGCTGACCTTGCTCTGCATGCTCCCGGCCCAGGCCGCGCAAGGCAGTGGCTGGGCGGTATTGCTTGACGAACAGGGCGACCTGCAGCTGAGCGACATCCGTTCCGCTCGCTACACCAATCAATTCAGCCCCATCGAACTCGACCGCCTCACCGCGGCCGAGCCCCAGGGCGCGTTGTGGCTGCGTTTCAGGCTCGCGCCCGGCAAGCACGAACAATTGCTGCGTGTGTTCGCCCCCGACCTGTCGCACCTTCATCTGTATGTGCTCGACGGCGACACGCTGATCGATCAATTGAACACCGGCACCGGCCAGCCCCAGACTGACCGTCCCCTGCCCAGCAGCGATTTCATGTTGCCGCTGCCGCAAAGCGACAAACCCCTCGACGTCTACCTGCGACTGGTGTCCGAACACCAGTTGCGGCCGTACATCACCCTGCAATCGGCCGTCATGACTGCCGCCAATCAGAACCAGATGCTGATTTACGGCCTGCTGTTCGGTTGCATCGGCATGCTGATCCTGCACAACCTCGTCCGCTATGCCTATACCCGCTCGCGCAGCAGCGTCTGGCTGGCCGGATGCGAAGCCTTGTTGATGCTCAGCCTGTTGCTGTTGCTGAATCTGGCAGGGCCATGGCTACCCAACTGGCACGCGGTGCAGACGCCCGGCGCTTATCTCGCCTTGTTGCTGACGGCGCCCTGCGGCCTGATGTTCGCCTATCGCTTCTTCGCACCGCTCGGGTCGCACCCGCTGAACAAGCTGTTGCTGGGAGACATTCTGTTCATCGTGGTCTGCGGCTTGCTGCTGTTGTTCGTCAACACGCTGCCGCTGAACATCATTACCTACGCCCTGGTCGCCCTGGCGGGCCTGAGCATGTTGTTCGTCGGTGCCTATCACTGGCAAAAGGGTTATCGCCCGGCGCGTCTGTTCGTGGCGGCGATGGTGGTGTTCAACATTGGTACGCTGATCATGTTGCCGGCTCTGTTGGGGCTGACCCTGGTCGCGCCTCAAGGCTTGATCATGACGCTGCTTGCGTTCGTCTGCATCAGCGGCCTGTTGATGAGCATTGCGCTGGGCGAACGTCAGCGCAGCATCACTGAAGATCGTTTCAGCGTCAGCCGCGACCTGGCGGCCAGCAACGCCGAGATCAACGCCAAGGCCGAGTTCCTGGCCAAGATCAGCCACGAAATCCGTACCCCGATGAACGGCGTGCTGGGCATGACCGAACTGCTGTTGGGTACGCCGTTGTCGGTCAAGCAGCGTGACTATGTGCAGACCATCCACAGCGCCGGCAACGAACTGCTGACCCTGATCAACGAGATTCTCGACATCTCCAAGCTCGAGTCCGGGCAGATCGAACTGGACGACGTGCAATTCGATCTCAACGCTTTGATCGAAGACTGCCTGAGCATCTTCCGCGCCAAGGCCGAACAGCAGAACGTCGAACTGATCAGTTTCATCCAGCCGCAAGTGCCGCGCGTGATCAGCGGTGACCCGACACGTCTGCGCCAGACTTTGCTGAGCCTGCTGGAAAACGCCCTGAAGAAAACCGACGAGGGCGAGATCCTGATCGTCGTCGCCCTCGACGAACGCAGCGCCAAACCGCGCCTGCGCATCGCCGTACAGGACAGCGGTGTGCCGATGGAGGCCGAAGAGCGCGATGCACTGATGCACGCTGAACTGCACAGCAAACACTTCCTCTCCGCGACCAGCCTGGGCGGCAATCTGGGGTTGGTGATTGCCCGTCAGCTGATCCGCTTGATGCAAGGGGAGTTCGGTATCAAGAGCGGCGCCAACCAGGGCAGCACCTTGTGGCTGACCTTGCCGCTGGACCCTGATCGTCTCGAGCACCCGACCTCCGACCTCGATGGGCCACTGCAAGGTGCGCGCGTACTGGTGGTGGACGATAACGACACCTGCCGCAAAGTGCTGGTGCAGCAATGCAGCGCCTGGGGCCTGAACGTCAGCGCCGTGCCATCCGGTAAAGAGGCGCTGGCGCTGCTGCGCACCAAGGCTCACCTGCGCGATTATTTCGACGTGGTCCTGCTGGACCAGAACATGCCCGGCATGACCGGCATGCAACTGGCGGCCAAGATCAAGGAAGACCCAAGCCTGAACCACGACATTCTGCTGATCATGCTCACCGGTATCAGCAACGCGCCGAGCAAGATCATCGCGCGCAACTCGGGGATCAAACGCATTCTCGCCAAACCGGTGGCCGGCTACACCCTCAAGACCACCCTGGCGGACGAACTGAACCAGCGCAACAAAGGCGCCGTCTCACAGCATCTGCCCACCGGCCCGACGTTGCCGGTCAAGGTCCCGAGTGATTTCCGTATCCTGGTGGCCGAAGACAACAACATCTCGACCAAGGTGATTCGCGGCATGCTCGGCAAGCTCAACCTGCAACCGGACACCGCCAGCAATGGCGAAGAAGCCTTGCAGGCAATGAAAGCCCAGCGTTATGACCTGGTCCTGATGGACTGTGAAATGCCGATTCTCGATGGTTTCTCTGCCACCCAGCAGCTACGTGCCTGGGAAGTCGGCAACCAGCGGATTCGCACGCCAGTAGTGGCGTTGACCGCACACATCCTGGCCGAGCATAAAGAGCGTGCACGCCAGGCCGGCATGGACGGGCACATGGCCAAACCGGTCGAACTGTCGCAGTTGCGCGACCTGATCGAGCATTGGGTTGCGCAGCGGGATCAGCAGAACCGCACAGTGTCGACCATCTGAGAGCCCTCGGGCTGACGCTCGGTCAGATGTCCAGAGCGCTCAAATATTTCAGGGACTGGGACACCACAGATTTCTTCACCTTCTCCCGGAACGTGCCGTAATGAAGCGTGTTGAAGGTGATCGTGGTTATCTGTTCGGTGCTTTTTTGCTCAAGCGAATCATTTTTGCTGAACATAAACCGAGAGATATCTCGCACTATCGAAAACTCGCGGTGATAGACGGCCATATCCACCTTATGCGCGCCGTTCATCACGCAAGGAATCATCTGAAAGTAGGCGATATCTCCCTTCAGGGTTATGGACTCAAACATTTCGAGCGCCAGAGAATCGCGCTCCAACGCTGTCAGGGCGCGGCTGATGGGTATTGAGAATCTATCACCGATGGATTCCCGGATACGTTGTATCGCCTTGCTGCCCATCGGCGCGACAGGCGCGGGTGAAAACGTTTGAGGTGTGGGCACATCCCATCCCAGAAATCGGAGTTGGTTGCAGTAGTAGTCGAACCAGTCGCCCGATAATCCATCAATCATTGCATCGCGTGTGGCTCTTTGCGCAAAAGCCGTGCTCATGTAGACGTCTTCGCGGTGAGACGCAGGCAGTCCGCTGGCGAACGACACGATACTGCCACCCACCACCGCTGCCGGTGGTGCAATCAGATCCGTCATGACCGAACCTCCTCTGGCTGCGTGGTGCTGCAGATATCGCCGTGCAAGGTCAACCTTGCAACATTGGTCTCGATGCGGTCTTTGACCTTCAGAGCAATTTGATCTCGTACAGGTGCATATATCGCTTCCGACAGCCTCGCCCGGACGTAACGGCGGCTAATGAGGCCTTGTACATCTTCGCCAGAATAGAGGTGCGCCAAAGGGTTGGAACTCAGCAATTGATGGGTTTTGAGCTCGATACATACACTGCTGAACGAAGTCGGTGCTGACGCCACGATCACCAGCAAACGAACATCCATCGCAGGTGCCGGCACCTCGGCGGACTGCTCTTCAGACACTTTTTGCATATGGCTGCGCAACAAGTTGGTTGCCGGGTTGATGTCCGATTCGTTGACAATTCGTGACAACACATCGGTAGTCACATGCCCTTCATCTGCCCCCACTTTGGACATCGCTGCGGCCGCCCACTGAACCGCCGACTCAACACTCTCTGGAGGCAGATTCAAGTCTTCGCGCGCTTTAACGGGCCACCTCCAGATACCATCCAAAACTTTCATGTAGGTGTCATACCAACTCACACCTGGCTCTAGTTGTGTTTTTTTATTGGCTGCCAACTGTGCATACAACACCGTATTGACCACATCATCATAAGTGGTCAGATCCTTTGATTCGGGGACTATCAAAACCGCAGCCCCGACAATCAACACTGAATAATCACATCTCATTCAAATACCCCCCACACAGAGAAGAGCGGTCGTTGTTTCGACCGCCCTTCCAGGCATCTATCAAATATCGTAGTCGAGTTTATCAGTCGAGTACTTCACAAGTTTCGATGCAATCAGCTCACGAGTAGCCGCAGCCTGCAGATCATTCTTTTCGAAAACTGACTCACCGCGATACAGATTTACGTTACGAACATCCACATCGACGAATAACACTTTATGCGATGAGTTCTCGCGTAGAAAACGTACGGCACCAATGGCAAAAACAGTAGTACCGTTAACATCGACACACGAGCCGGCCGATATGCCACCCACACCATGTTTCAGCAAGTTGCTCTCATACAGCGTCAATGCGGTATCGCGTTTTTGCAAGGCGGAAATCGCATCCCCCGCGGTTTTCAGCATCAGAGCAGCAGCCGGGCCCGGTACGGCAAGGCCTGTGACTACCGAAGCAAGGATCTCCAGTACCAACTTGTCCATGCGTACACTGGTTCCCGACACGTCCAGATTGTTGAAGTACTTGCTAGTCTCCGCCCAACCAATCTCACCCATGACTTTACGGAACTGCGCGTACCACTCCTTGCCTTGGTGTTCCAGTGGAAACTGTTTGTTTGCCACAAGCGTCGCATACTGATAAGCATTCTGTGCGTCACTGCGGTTAATACCGGTGAGGTTACCGCTGAAACTAATAAGGCCTTCGCCTACGACCGATGCTTTCGACGGCACTTCAACTTCATCACCCAACGCAAACAAACCGCGAGGCCTAATAAACAGTTGCTCGCCCAAATCATAAGCCTGAAGACTTTTCAAACAGGCAGCAATATGACCTTCACCAGACAAATTATTCATAACTTCTTCCTTTTCGACATTACCGCAAGCTCCTCATGAACTTGCTGAAAGAAACAATAAACAAACAAACTAATCCTGACAAACCAAAACTTGTAACATCATCCACAGAACCAACAACCCACAACTAACTAATTAAATTCAGCCCAATAACCTATACAGTAAAAAATAACTTTCAGATCTTTCAAACTCGACACCCACAGACAATTGGCCGACTGATAGACTCCGACTTACCCTTCTCTGGATGCGAGCCAAAACCATGCTCCACGTGCTATTCAGCGTTTACCTGAAGATGCTGGTGCTCTACAGCCCGTTCTTCGTGTTGTCCTGCTTCATCAGCCTGACCCGCGGTTATTCACGCAAGGAACAACGGCGACTGGCCTGGAAAGTGGCAACCGCCACACTGGTCTCCAGCGTCTTGCTGTATCTGTTCGGGCGGGTAATTTTCAGTGTCTTCGGCATCACCGTGGACGCGTTCCGCATCGGTGCCGGCAGCGTGCTGTTTATCTCGGCGCTGGGCATGGCCCAGGGCAAGTCGGCGGTGCAGACTGACAACGTGCAGCAGGACGTGACCATCGTCCCGCTGACCATTCCATTGACGGTCGGCCCCGGCACCATTGGTGCCCTGCTGGTCATGGGCGTGAGCCAGCCGCATTGGGACGACAAACTCACGGCCATTCTCAGTATTGCCCTGGCCAGTTTTACGGTCGGCGTGGTGCTTTACCTGTCCAACCGTATCGAGCGGATTCTTGGTGACCAGGGCTTGCAGATTGTCAGCCGGTTGATGGGACTGTTCGTGTGCGCGCTGGCGGCACAGATTATCTTCACGGGCGTGAAAGGTTATCTGGTGCCCTGATAAGCCAGCGGACGCAGGGCCTAAACAGCCGGTTCTGCGATCACGTCGAGCTGATAATTCGACATCAGCTGCGCCAACGTTGCGCTGCCGGAAACGCCCTTTTGCTTCAGCAACTCGGTCACTATTTCCGAAACCGCACGTGATCGATAGCCATTGAGCGAAAGAAACACATCACCCCGCAACGCGACATCTGTTGAGTAAACGCCACGAAAAATCAGGCTATGCCCGCTATCCTGACCGTTCATCACCAAGTGTTCATCGACCAGGCTGACCCATAACTGATCCATGATCGAAGCATCCAGAATCAGTTTCCCCGGAATCAAGGGTGGACGCTCAAGCGGATAACGACAATCGACGATCACCGATTCAAGTTTCAACCAGGCCGCCCGGGTCAGCCGGCCAGTCGTTGCCCCCTGCCCCATTTTGAGCACCAGGATGCTGACATCATCGGCAATCAACGGCAGAAGGTCAGTGACCGTCTTCGCCCCCTCGACCACCAGCACTTCGGCGTTTCGCTGCACATAGTCGAGCGGCCCTACCGAGCTTCTCTGCGGATAGGTGTGCAACAGCCCATCCCCGCTTTCGTGCAGCATCACATTGGTTTGATCCCGGGTGCCCACCAGCGTGTATTGCGCAGTAATGGCGGCTTTCGGAATCCGGATCAATCGTCCGGTCCGGACCACATACCATTGAAGGTCATCGGGGTTTTTGACCGACAGGAAATCGGCGCATCGATATTCGTTGGCCAGTGCCGCCAGCCCCTCACTCAATGGCCCTTCCAATGCCATGACCCAGCGGCTGTCCACACCCGTAATCCGTACCGGTTCGTTGTGTTGTAAATCCACCTCCAGGCCATCGAGCGTCGTGGCCCTCAAGCCAGCACCCTCCACCTTCACGTCGGTAAAGATCCAGGGTGCCCACTCCTGCATCGGGGCGGGTAATGCCTCAGCTTGCAAAAGCCTGGTTCCTTGGCCGAATGCAGCGTTCAAGAGTTCCGAATCGATAAAGCGCTGGCGGAAAATCCTGCCCGTTGAGAGATCGAACAACCAGGCGGCTTGACTGTCTGGAGCGATACTCAGCAACCGCACTTCTTTGCCATGGCCGAGATCCGCGAGCAACAGCCGATCCTCCAGGTACCAGGCGCACAAACCGGCGTCCCCCGCAAAGTTGGTCAACCCCAGGAGGGCGAAACTCGACACCGGATACTGCGTCGACACGGCTGGCAATGCGGCCCACCACTGGGTTCGATCCTTGAACCAGGTTTCGGTCAAACCGCCCAAACGCAGATACCCGTCCGGCGTCATATTGAAGAACAGGCCCGAGTCGGTCAGGGCGAGATGACCCTGCTCAACAGCAACAACATTTTTCAACCCGGGAGGGGCAATTTGCCTGGACGACCATTGCTCGCGTCCCTCCACCATCGATCGCTGCTGTCGCATGAGGCTTCCAACAGGCTTGTCGTAAGTGACGAATACCTCTCCCTCGGCACCGGCGGGAGCGACAAGCAAAAGGGTATTCAAAGCCTTGATCGAATCTTCCCATCCCCTCGCATGGTGACGTCGGGCAGCCGCACGGATGATCAACCCGTCAACATCGCGGACCCAGACCAGATCACGAGACGTGTCTTCGAACTGCCAACAAATCGAAACCAGCGCACCGGGGCGCCAATTCACGGTATCGATGGACTCTGCCGGCAACACATAGTCGCCCAGTACCTGCTTCCAGTCCGTGAGCGTGTCGCCCTGTAAAACGGCCTGCAATGCCGGATCGTGACCGCGGTTGATTGAGCCAAGCAACACGGCCCCTTCATGGATCATAAAAGTCAGCTCATCGTGCGGGCCATCCTTTGGCGTGGACTGCTGCACGACCTGAATGCCGCCGTTGGCCACAGCCTCACAGCGGGTAATGGTCAAGCCCTCGCTGACCAGCAAACGATAGCGTCGGACCAGCGTGCCGGTGGTCGCGTCGACCTGCCAGACATCGAAACTCTCGGGGTGATAGAAATAGGCCGAGCCTTCGACCACCGCTCCCAACACCACCTCATCGGCCAACAAGACATTCGGATCGCGGATATACAGAAAACGATCCTGAGCCGAGTCGTAATAGGCGACCACCGTCCTCGGCTCGTCCGGTTTTTCAAACGGCACCACAAAGTTGTGAACGGCGGTGTAAGGCATGGCCAGTCGATGTGCACGAGCCAGTGACTTGAAGTGATCCAGCAACGCTTCCTCGCCGAGCGCCGGATCGGCCTCCTCTTCGACCACCTCCAACGTCAGGGCAACAAGATCAACGCGCATGATTGTGTTACCCGCAAGCTTGAGCAACACATCGTGAACACCGCCGCCTGTGAACGTCACACCCAACGTATTCGAAATGAGGCGACCACCAGCGGCTATCCGGATGTCTGCCTCGGCCAGCCACGGAACCTGCAGCACCCAGCGCATGGCCGTATGGCCGGGCGCGTCGAGCTCAAGGTCCACCCCGGGATTGAGCAGCACGGAGCATTGGGCACCGGCACCTTCGATCCGGTAGGTAACCAGGCCGTGCCACGCTTTCGGCAGAGCAGGCACCACCAGCGAGCGCTCAACGTTGTCGAGACGAACGTTGAACACCGTTGCTTTGTAGACAGGGTTCAGCCGGTTGACCACGTACTCGCCGGGAAACGAGTAGAACGAAAACAGAAACTGCCATTGCCCCTGTTCGTTCTTTTTCTCCAGGCGACGTGCCGTATCAAAGCCGCCGGCATGACGAAACGAGACAAACGGCAGCAACTTGTACTCATAGCCGTACCAGGTTTTTGGGGTGGCGGGCAATACGATCGTCTGCCCGGGCTGCGGCGAAAAAGACGCCGAGTCGGGCAACCCCAGGCCTACGCGGATATCGGTGGCGCGGTCGTAATCCACATCGAAATCCGGGACCCCGAAATGGTCGCGAAGCGGGAACAGTTTCGGGCTGTCAAAACGGACCACCGATGCGCGCAAATCAAGCTCGGCGCATACCAGCAAGGGATGTGCAATCCAGGCATTCGAGGCCTTGTCCAGATGATAGCCGCCCTGTAGATAAGCCTTTTCCAGCCCCTCAAAAAACCGGGCGACTTCTTTGGCTTCCTCGGCAATGGTGGCAAACCCTTCGGCCAGCGCAGCGACGCCCACCGCCAACCCGCCCAGAATCACCCCGGCACCGCCCAGCACCGCCGCCACGGTACCCGCGCCCGCCAATGCCGCACCCAGCCCGGCTGCGCCCAACACGGCGCTCGCGGAGTCGAACGCCAACTGCGTCCCGAACTGCGCCTTTTCAATGTCATTGGTGGCATGGCTCAACTGGTAAATATCAAACCCGACATTCACCATCCCCAGTACCGTACCGACGCCTTCATTGGCCACATGACCCAAGGCCTTTTGCACCAACGGCGCACTGGTGCGGGCGATCAGTTTTTCATCGTCCAGCGCCTGGCGCACCAGTGCCACAACGCCAATCACATCCACCACGTTGCCGTGGACCAATTGGGCGTAGTTGACGTAGGCATGCAAGCGAATGGCAGTGGTCAGTGCCTTGTCACCACCGCTGTCCGCGCCTTCGTGATGACGCAGTGCGTTCATCAAGGCTTGCACGGTGAAACCGGCATTGAGCGTATGGACACTGCCGGCGTCCGTCGGGTCAGACAAGCTGGCCGCTTCATGGGGTTGCGCTGCCAACGTATGGAAGGTTTGCGAGAGGTAGTTCTTGATCCTCAGGAATCGCGGATCATCGGTGGTGACGCGCACAATGGTGTGAGCTGGATCGGTATCGACCAGACTGATTTTGTACTCACCTGCCGGGGTTATCTCCAGGGTCTCGAACAACGCAACGGTGCCCGACGCCAGCCCGTGTTGCTCCTGCAACTGCCGAGTCGCTTGCGCGATCTGCCTGCCCCACCAGTGGGCGCCCAGTTCCAGTAACGAACTGCCCAGGACACCGTTATTGACCAGCGACTGTCCGCGCGCGCTGGCCAGTCGCTGTCTGACCCGCGGCGCTTGTTCTGGCAGGCTGCCCGAATCGGAAAGACTGGACACCCGCACGCCCGACGACAGTACCTTTTCATTGAGTCGACCCGCGTCGAGCTCAATCAGATCAAAGGCCGGACGAGCGGGCTCGCCATAAGCGGCGTAAGGCCTGGCCATCTCTTGTCCAACAAAAAAATGAGTCAGCGCTGCGCTGAACGCCTTTGCAGTATCGAACTCGAAAACACCAAAATTCGGATCGTAGAAATGATAGGTACTGCTCTCGCCAACGACACTTTTGGCCACCAGCATCGAATGGTTATCCGAGTTGAGCATCAACGTGCTGCTGCCGGTTTTCTCTTCAAGCGTTGCAATCACCTGTGCCAGATCGGAGCGCTCCACCGCCCCCCCCAGGTCATGAACGTCGACATCGCGAAGCTCTTCGAGAATGCTCACGAATGCAGTCGAATCGCTGGTACCCGGTTCAATGACCGCCAGGTAAAACCGCTCACGAAGGAGGTTGCCCGCTTCGCTCCCCTTGCTGATCGCAGCCGCCATGGCCAATGCCAACGGGTAGCAACGCCCGGCGATCCGGTCACCGGCGCCATGAAGCAACAAGTCCTGAGGCACCAGCTTGAAGGTGCCTTGATCGAAGCTTTCCAGCACATCGGTCATGCGCTCGCTGATGCGGTCACGGAATTCGAGTTTGGCCACCTGCTGAATCCGGGCGACCTGGCGCCCCCATTGCAGCAAGGTCAGTGACTGCTCCAGCGCCAGCTTCTTCAACTCGATGCTTGTCTCGGACAACGCGACGGAGGGTGTTGAGGCACTGGCCAGACCATCAACAAACGCGGGGTGATTTTCTTTGAACAACTCTCGCTCAATGGCCCCGTAACGGTGTGATACCCCCAGTTCAGACACGTTGTTGGCAAGGTTTTCCAGCCGCGCGCTGACCTGATTAAAGTGCCCTTGATCCATGGCCCGCGCGCCCAGCAACGAGCCGATCAACAGCCGCTGCCGTGGATTAAACTGCTCAACTTGCAACGTGCCACGACCAATTCGGTGAAGCAATTCATCCAGAGGTAAATCCCCGGCTGCCGGCTCACCCACCAATGACGGCGGTAGCGCGATCTCCTGCGCGATGATGGATTGACGCTCGTCAAAACTCAGCTGCAATGTCTTGTCGAAAGTCACCTCACCGGTGGTCCGTTGACTCATCGCTCGCCAGAAGGGTTCACCCAGGTGTTGCGCCAGCGATTGCAGCAATTCGGTCGACAACACATGTCGACCTTCAATGACGGGCCAGCCATGGTCGAAATGGATCGTCTGGCTCTTTAGCAACTGATCCACTTTTCCCACGTAACGCGCCTTGAATTGCCCGGTTTCCCAACGTTGCTTTTCGTTCTTTAGCCAGGCGACGGTGTCGCTTTCGTTTTCTTTCCAGGAATGGTCCAACTCCTCCTCGGTATGTCGGTTCACTGTTGCGGAGGGGTCAATCGCCACATCCTTGCGCCAGACGCCCGCGGCGCGAGGGGTGAAGTGCATTTTCGCGTAATCGGCGAGCGCATCGCGCATCGCAGCGGGCCCAGTCAAATAGATGGTCACTTCGCTTTGGGGGCGAATACCATCGCTGTAGTAACTCGCTGCAGCCTTGACCAGAAAATAAAGCGCGAGCTCTACATCCGTTGGCAGCGCTTCCAAACGGCCGAACTGTGTTTCGACGACGTCCTGCGCAATACGGCTCATCGCCTCAGCATCGACAGCGGCGACCTGTTGCTCCATGGCCAAGCGGGCCGTGGTATCCACGATCTCATAATTGAGTTTGAAGCGATCGATCACGGCGCTCAACATCGCCGATCCGGGATGAGCCATGAGAAACGCATTACTCAGGCTCCCCCCTTCGGCAACCGCTCGCAGCCCGTTCGGACGAACGAGACGTTCTTGGGGCGCGTGAAAAACACTGGTCAATGGCGGGCTACTTTTAGCGAAACGTTCCAGCGCCGGGCGATGTTCTTCAGGAATGCGCTCGAAGTAACTTTTGTATTTACTTCTTGATGCTACGCGACCAGGCATCCATTGCGGATTTTGATCCAGCAACAACTGCAATACAGGCAGGCGTACATCATCGCTCAAATCACTGATGTCCACATCGCCCAGCCTCTCTACAAGAGGAGGCAGATTATCGACATCAGCATACATTCCGCCTTCCGCCATCAAAGCCTCGATGCGTACTACATCGGAGGCCGCGGCAAAGTTGCCTCGCAGACTGATTTCCCGTTGGTAAATGGCCTGCAAGTGAAGCGGTGTAACATTTGCTGCAATATCACGAAGTTCCACACCCTCCTCACCCATGGCGGAAATACTCTGGACATTCTTGTCCCGCAAGGCTTTCAACGTTGTTTCATTCTGGCCATACCCACGAACCAGCAAATCAATTCGCGCTTCATCCGCGCTAATACCGCGCTCTACTGCTTTGTTGATATGGGCGAACATTTGTTGTTTGAGAACAATGGCCCGCTCTTCATATTTATCACTAAGATCAATATCCGATTCTGTGCTATGTCCGCCATTAACCATCGCATCGGCCTTCGTGGCCTCGACAACGATCCGGTTGGTTTCATAGGCCAGTAACGCATCGCTGTCGTACCAGAGCTTCACGGCATATCCCTGCCCGGCCAACACCTTGCTCCAGACATCGATATAGTCGCGCTGGATTGTTCCGAGGCCACCTCCAAGCCAGACGAAGTGCAGATTTTTCGGCACTTCCGTGGCCGCGGCACTCAGCTGTTCAACGCTGTCGGACAGGCGCGCCTGAAAGCCTTCGACCCTGTCGCGGATTTCAGTCAGCCCCGGAGCGGCAGCGCCCTGCGGCGCAGTTTGCGGGTCCACTCCGGCTGCACGTCGTCGCCGGCGCTTGGGCTCGACGAAAGACCCGAGCGCCTCGCGGAGCAAACCCAGCGGTGCGAGCATCCTCGGAAAATCGAGCATGGCGATACAAGCGAAGTAATATCGAAATACCGCGTCGTATTCATCTGTCCCTTGATGTTCCTGTAACGCCTGTTCAAGATCGGACAATTTAAATAGATCAATAAAATCGACATAGCCGTTTACACGACGAACAGCTTGCTCACCCATAAAGATTACTTCCCTGTAAAAATAAAAGCGGGCCACCCATCAAGGTAGCCTTCTCAAAAAACACTAACCGAACAAACTTCCAGCCTCAAAGAAGAAAACAAACAATTGATGACCAAACGAACATCCAGAAACTTTAAACCCATCAAAAATCACAAATAAAAAACAAACGAAAAGACAACCACCAACGAATACGGCAGTTCTCTTTACGCCAAAGCAAACATCAACTTACATCAAGGCATCGAACCGTCTGCCGCAAAGACTTCCTGTTCATTCACGACAGACAGTTATAAAAGCGGCCTCAGGACGAGGCCGCCGACATTTACGAAGTTGGCTTGTCGCCGTACCAACGAGGCGTATACACCCACTTGCCACCCTCGGCACGCGGGAACACGCAGGTGGTGGAAGAGCCGATCAACACCATGGTGCGCATGTCGACCTGATCGGGGGTCAGTTCACCGAGTGTGGTGACGCGTAACGTCTGGCCAGGACGACCAATATCGCGTCCCAACACGACCGGCGTTTCAGCGGTGCGGTGCTGCGCGACAATCTCCAGTGCGCGGCCCAACTGCCAAGGGCGCGAACGCGAGATCGGGTTGTAGAACGCCAACGCCAGGTCGGCCTGAGACGCCAGGTCCAGCCGCTTCTCAATAATTGCCCAAGGCTTGAGGTTGTCCGACAGCGACATCACGCAGAAGTCATGGCCCAGTGGCGCGCCGGCCTGAGCCGCCGTTGCCAGGGACGCAGAAATGCCCGGAAGAATCTCCAGATCAACGCTGTGCCAGCTCGGCTCGCTCGACTCGTGTAACGCTTCGAGCACCGCCGCCGCCATGGCGAATACGCCCGGATCCCCCGACGAAACCACCACCACCGATCGCCCTTGAGCCGCCAGTTCAAAGGCGTGGCGAGCGCGCTGCATTTCCTCGCGATTGTCGGTGCAATGCAGCACTTGATCCTCGCGAAATGGCCCGGCCATGCGCACGTAGGTTTCATAACCCAGCACGTCATTGGCCCGCGCCAGTTCGGCCTTCACTGCCGGCACCATCAGTTCGGCGGCGCCAGGGCCCAGGCCGATCACAGCCAAACGACCGCGCGCACGACCGATCTGTGCAAGCTTCAGTGGCTGACTGGCCACTGCGATGGCGATACCGGTATCCGCCGACACAACGGTAGCGTTCGGCACGGTGTGGCGAACCAGCTCGCTGACGCCGCCGCTGACCGAGGCAAACCGCAGCGGCACGCCCAGTTCAAGCGCTACTTCACGCAACGCAGGGTTGACCATGTCCAGATCGCTGGCAAGCAGACACGCCAGCGACTGCACCGCGATGTTCGCCTGATGCAACGCCGCGCGAATCGCATGCGGCAAATCCGCCACATCGGCGTTCACCGCCACCAGTACGCTGCGCGGGTAGATCAACAATTCATTGGCCGTCGGCGTGCGCTCGGCACTGCCGACATGGATCGACAACTGTGCCTGCGGGTCTTCCGGCAGCTGCGCTTGCGCCAGCCACGGCGCGGCGCCTTCGATGCGCACGCTTTGCCCGGCGAGCAAATCCGAGACGAAGCGCTTGCCCAGTTCCAGATCGCCGAGGGCATAACCGCTGGGTGGATTGAGCAGGCAGGTGCCGAAGCGCAATTCACCGCTGGTGGTGATCGCCGCAGTGACCTCGAGGCCGGCAGCAATCTCCCGCGCCATGACGTTTACGCCACCGAGGCCGCCGAGCAGCGGCACCACGGCGCTGCCGTCTTCGGCCACAGCCAGCACCGGTGGCTCGGCGCCCTTCTCCAGCAGCAACGGCGCCAGCGTGCGGATCACGATGCCCGCCGCGCACAAGGCAATGATCGGCGTGTCTTGCTGATAGAACTCGCGCAAGGTCGCGCCGAACTCGTGATAGACACGGTCCGCGCCTTCAACCCGCTCGCCCAGGCCGTGGATCAACGCGCCGGGGTAGACCTGTTGAATCTTGCGTGCAGTGGCGAGGCTGCCATTGCCAAGAATGACAATCGCCGGAACTGGACGGGCCATCAGCCTTGCCACCGTTCGCCGGGCACGATGATCAACGAGAAGTACGGCGAGGACATCGGCTCGACCTGATCCAGCGCAACGATTTTCTGATTGGCCATGGTCGCGCGCTCGACGTACAGCGCACGCTCTGCCAGACCGAGTTCTTCGAGTACCTGACGGACCTTGGGGAAGTTACGCCCCAGCTTCATGATCACGGCGGCATCGGCATCGGCCAGACGACGCTTGAGATCGTCCGCGGGCAATACACCCGACAGGACCGACAAACTCTGATTGCGATACACCAGCGGCGCGCCCAATACAGAAGCACCGCCGAGCATCGAGCAGACACCCGGCACAACTTCGGCTTCATAGCGCTCAGCCAGACGATCGTGCAAGTACATGTAGGAGCCGTAGAAGAACGGATCACCTTCGCAGATCACCGCCACGTCACGACCGGCGTCCAGATGCGCGGCGAGTTCTTCGCCCGCTGCATCGTAGAAATCGCTGATTACTTGCTCGTACGACAGCGGTGCCGGCAGCGCTTCAGTGGTCACCGGATACACCAGCGGCAGCAGCGTCTGTGCGTCCTGCAAATGCGCTTCGATGATGCCGAAGGCGTTGCCTTTTTTGCCCTTGGCGACGAAGTACGCCACCACCGGCGATTCGCGCAGTAAGCGCAGGGCTTTGACGGTAATCAGTTCCGGATCACCGGGGCCGACGCCCAGGCCGATCAAACGTCCAGGTGACTGCATCATTCGATCTCCGTGGCGAGGGCGTTGATGGCGGCGGCGGCCATGGCGCTACCGCCCAGCCGGCCTTGCATGATGACAAACGGCACGCCGCGACTGTCTGCCGCCAGCGCTGCCTTGGATTCCGCGGCGCCGACGAAGCCCACCGGGAAGCCAAGGATCAGCGCCGGTTTCGGTGCGCCGGCATCGAGCATTTCCAACAGATAGAACAAAGCGGTCGGCGCGTTGCCGATCACCACCACGCTGCCTTCCAGATGCGGGCGCCACAGTTCCAGCGCGGCGGCGGAACGGGTGTTGCCCAACTCACGGGCCAGCTCCGGAACGCTTTCATCGCGCAGGGTGCAGATCACCTGGTTGTTGGCCGGCAACCGCGTGCGGGTCACGCCTTCGCTGACCATCCGCGCATCGCACAGAATCGGCGCGCCAGCGGCCAGCGCCTCACGCCCGGCCTTGCCCGCACCTGCGGAAAATTGCAGCCCGTCGATGGCATCGACCATGCCGCAGGCGTGGATCACCCGCACCGCGAGTTTTTCCAGATCGGCCGGGATTCGCTCGAGGTTGGCCTCGGCACGAATGATCGCGAAGGAGTTGCGATAGATCTCCTGACCGTCGCGGATGTAATCAAGCATCTAAGGGGCTCCGTGAGCGGGCGTCGAGCAAGGCTGCGACCGCTTCAATAGTAAGATTGCGTGCGTGCAGCGCGCCGAAACCCGGCTGCGCGGCATCGCGAAAATAGAGGTCGTAGTGACCGGGAGAAACCGCCAGCAAAGTGACCGGTGCGATGTGCGCGGCCGCGCAGGAACGCTGGCAGCCGGACAGGTGCACGTTCAGCGTCTGGCCGTGGCGTTGCAGCAGCGCCGCCAGTTGTCGGGCATCGCCCTTGGTGTCGGCCAGTCCTTTGCCGCAACCGGTCGAGCCGGTGCAGGCGATGAGATGCGCCAGGGCATCGTCGGCCGAGCAACGCAGACCGAAGTGTTCGAGGCTGTGGATAACTTGAGGCGCGTCATCACCAAGGACGCCGGGCAATAACAGACTTTGCCAAGGCGTGAAACGCAACGTGCCGTCGCCCTGTTCGCGGGCCAGTTGTGCGGCGCCCCTGAGCATCGCCGGATTCAGGCGGCCCAGCGGCGGCACTGCGCCGATGTACACACGCCCGGCGTCACGCTGTGGATGGGGGCCGATGTGCAGGGCACCTGGATTTGCCTCGCGCTGCCAAGCCTTGATGGACATCAACGGCACACGTTCGGCGAGGCGCGCGAGAAACGTGTCGAGCGAACACTCGGCGAGCAGATGCCGCAGGCGGGTCTGCTCGGGGCGCGCCAGTTCCAGGAACAACTCCAACACCGCGACCACCAATGCGTGGCCCTGCTCCAGCAACACCGCACCGACGGGCAGGTCGACGAGGCAACCTGCCAGACCAAATGCAAACACCCGCTCACCGTCTCGTTCAGCTGCGGACAACCAAAGGTCATGAGGGTGTTCGAGCATTGCCAGACTTTCACCGCCATCCAGTTGCACGGCGAACTTGGCGCTGAGGTCGTGGAAGCGTTCGTCGCTTTGCAGCGTGGAGAGGATCTGTTCGGCCAGTGGGCGCGTATTGATCAGCATCTGCTGATCAATGCCAGCGCCAGGACTGAGCATCAGATTGCGCACATCGTCGCCCGCCGCGCTGGTCGGACCGAGCCCGGCCGCCATCAGGCTGTCGATCAAGGCGCCGTGTTCACTGCCGATCCCGCGAATTTGCAGGTTGGCGCGGTTGGTTGCCTCGATCACCCCGCCAGCGAAACGCTCGGCGGCATCGGCCACCGCTTCGGCCTGGGCCGCACTGATTGAACCGCCAGTCAACTTGATCCGGCAGATGCCGCCATCCAGCGCCTGGACAATACGCAGCAACCCCGGGCAGGCCGAGGGGCGTAAGGCTGAAGACATCGGGCGTTCGTTCAAGGGGGCGACCGGCAATGGGGGAAAGACGCTTCACGGGCGAAGGCGCGGTATTATGCCTGCTTTGTTCGACGGCATGAAAAGCCTGCCCGTCGGAACAACTCGTTTGAAGACTATTTGAGGGCTACAGATGTCACCCTGGCTGACAGTAGTGGGAATCGGCGAAGACGGCTTCAAGGGCCTGGGCAAAAACGCCCGGCACGCCCTGTTGCGTGCTTCGCGGATCGTTGGCGGTCAGCGACAACTGGATTTGCTGCCGGCCTGCATCCGTGGCGAGCGGCAGTTGTGGCCCAGTCCATTTTCCCTCGCCCCTCTGCTCGCGCTGCGTGGCGAACCGGTCTGCGTGCTGGCCAGCGGTGATCCGATGTTCTTTGGCGTCGGTGCCAGCCTTGCCCGGCAAGTGCCCAACGATGAAATGCTGATCCTGCCCGCGCCCTCTTCTTGCTCGCTCGCTGCGGCGCGCATGGGTTGGCCGTTGCAGGAGGTGGTGACGCTTTCGGTGGTTGCCCGGCCGATCGCCGCACTGAACGCGCAGTTGTTCAGCGGCGTGCGTTTACTGGTGCTGAGCAACGATGGCCAAAGCCCCGCCGGCATTGCGGCACTGCTGCGTGAGCGCGGTTTCGGTCCGAGTCGTCTCAGCGTGCTGGAGCATGTAGGCGGTGCAGCCGAACGACGCATCGATGGTGTGGCCAATGACTGGAACGCTCCATCGGTCGCCGATCTGAACCTGATCGCCATCGAGTGCATCGCCGAGCCGAACACGCCGCGCCTCTCCCGACTGGCCGGTCTGCCGGATTCGGCCTTCAAGCACGACGGTCAGCTGACCAAACGCGACGTCCGTGCGATCACCCTTGCGCGCCTCGCTCCGGTCCCCGGCGAACTGCTGTGGGACGTCGGTGCCGGCAGCGGCTCGATCGGCATCGAATGGATGCGCACTCACCCCGGTTGCCGCGCGCTGGCGATCGAAGCCGATGAAGGTCGACAACAGCTGATCGAACATAACCGTGACGCCCTAGGCGTGCCCGGTTTACAGCTGATTCGCGGCAGTGCGCCGCAGGCCTTGGCCGGGCTTGAACGCCCGGATGCGATTTTTATTGGCGGCGGGGTCACCCGGGAGGGGGTGCTCGACACCTGCTGGGCGCAGCTCAAACCCGGTGGTCGACTGATCGCCAACGCCGTCACCCTGCAAAGCGAAGTGACCCTGATGGCCTGGCGCGAACGTCACGGTGGTGAGCTGACCCGCATTCACGTCGCCCAGGCCCAGCCGCTGGGGGAGTTCGACACCTGGCGTCAGGCACTGCCGATTACCTTGCTGGACGTGACGAAACCTCTCGATGCGTGACGAAACCGCCGAACAACCCGCACCGCTGCGCAGCGGCCTCACCACCGGCAGTTGTGCCACCGCGACCAGCCTCGCGGCGGCCCGTTTGTTGTTGAGCGGGATGAGCGCAGACGCCGTGGAAATTGTTCTGCCCAAGGGCAAGCAGGTGCAAATGCGCCTGGAGTTCTGCCGATTGATCGACGACGGCGCCGAAGCCGGGACGATCAAGGATGCCGGGGATGACCCGGACGTGACCCATGGCGCGTTGCTGTATTCCCAAGTGCGACTGAGCCACGAGCCGGGTATCCGTTTCAGTGCCGGTCGCGGTGTCGGCACGGTCACCCGGCCAGGGCTGGTATTGGGTGTCGGCGAACCGGCGATCAACCCGGTGCCGCGCAAAATGATCACCGAACACCTGACGCTGTTGGCCGAAGAACTCGGCTACAGCGGCGGCTTTGAGGTCACGGTCAACATCGAGGACGGCGAAGCACTGGCGCTGAAAACCATGAACCCGCGCCTGGGCATTCTTGGCGGGCTGTCGATCCTCGGCACCAGCGGCATCGTCCGGCCGTTTTCCTGCGCGGCCTACATCGCCTCGATCCACCAGGGTATCGATGTCGCCAAAACCAACGGTTACCTGCACATCGCCGCGTGTACCGGCAACGCCAGCGAAGACACCATGCGCCGCGTCTACGACCTGCCGGAAATCGCCTTGATCGAAATGGGCGACTTCGTCGGCGCTGTTCTCAAGCACTTGCGCAAAGTGCCCGTGGATAAGCTCAGTCTGTGCGGCGGCTTCGGCAAGATCAGCAAACTGGCCGCCGGGCACATGGATTTGCACAGTCGACATTCCAGCATCGACCTGCCGCAACTGGCCGAATGGGCCGCTGCGATTGGCGCCGATGAGGCGTTGCAGCAAGGCATTCGCGAGGCCAATACCAGCCAGCAAGCCTTGGCGATGGCCAGCGCGGCGGGCATCGCCCTTGGTGATGCGGTGTGTCAGCACGCATTGGACTTCGCCCGCAGCGTGGTGCCGGCACAGGTTCAGGTTGAAGTGTTTGCCATCGATCGCCAAGGCGGGATTGTCGGCCATGCAGGAGCTTTTCAATGAAGCGCATTTTGCTGCTGGGCGGCGTGACCGAAGCCTTGGCCATCGCCCGCACGCTGGGGCCAGAACATCTTTACAGCCTGGCCGGTGTCGGCCGAGTGCCGACGGATCTGACCTGCCAGGTGCGCGTCGGCGGATACGGCGGCGCCGAAGGCCTGGCGCAGTTCATTCGCGATGAAGGCATCGACCTGCTGCTGGACGCGACCCACCCTTACGCCGCACAAATCAGCCAGAACGCCGCCATCGCCGCGTATCTGACCGGCATTCCCTGCTGGGCCCTGCGCCGTCCGGCATGGCAACCGCAGCCGGGTGATGACTGGCGTGAAGTCAGCGATTGGGGCGAACTGATCGAAGCCCTGAAACCCTTCCGCCGCCCGCTGTTCACCCTCGGCCGCGAACCGCTGCAGCACTTGCACGAAATTCCGCCGGAGCAATTCTGGACCTTGCGCGCACTGGACGTTTACCCCGGCAACGAACGCTGCGAAGTGATCGGCGCACGCGGGCCGTTTTTGATCGAGGATGAACGTGAGCTGTTTGAGCGTCGACAGATTGATGTGTTGATCAGCAAGAACAGTGGCAGCACGGCGACCGAACCGAAGCTGGAAGTGGCACGAGAGCGTGGGGTGCCGGTGATTGTGTTGCAGCGGCCGGTGTTGCCGGGAGTGGATCGGGAGTTTGGGTCGGTGGGTGAGGTACTGAAAGCCCTGATAGCAGAAATCGCCACATAACCTGTAGCAGCTGGCGAAGCCTGCGTTCGGCTGCGCAGCAGTCGTAAAATCTTGCACCGCGATTCTGCAGGTAAACCGTGGTGTCAGGATTTACGACTGCTGCGCAGCCGAACGCAGGCTTCGCCAGCTGCTACAGTGCGCAACGCCCTACATCTCTATCGGACCGCACACACAGCATCATCCAATTTGGCTGACTAGTCGGGTCGTAACCCCACCCCTATATTTCCGAGCACCTTCAATGTAGCGCTCGGAAGACGAATGACTGAAAAATTCTCTCGTTTCGATATTGCGGAGTTTCTCCATACACCTGCCGATATGTGGAACTACCTCAAGGCTAGTGAAGAGGAGGATTCGGGAGACGGACGTTTCATCCGTTTAGCGTTCAAGGACGTCAAACACACCATCCGTGCACGAATTCAAAGTGACCCACATTTTGCTCAGGCAATCCGAATCGAAGTCGCTACACTCTTTCATAATGGCGAAACGGAAATGGCTCACAGCCTGTTGCTTCTGTTAACTCAAGCGCTGCGACACCACACCGCACGCCGCTTTTTTACTTATCGGCCCTGATCAGGCTAAATAGCCGCGCCTGATCGCCCACCCAACGGATTTTGTCCCATGTCCCGACAAAGGCTCGCAATTGCCTGGATCGCCTGCTTCGCAGTGCTGTTCAACATGCTCGCCATGCCGATGACCGGAGCCATGGCACAGTCGGCGAAAACACCCGCCGAGCAATTGTTGTGGGGCAGCTTCTGTACGTCCAGCGGCACGAAGATGGTGGCAATTTCCCTGGCCTCGCTGGAGCAGAAAGCGCCGCAAAGTGACGATCATTCCAACATGCAGCATTGCTGGTGCTGCTCCGGTTCCGCACCTTTGGTAGCGTTGCCCGGGCATGTGCCGCAGCTGTATTTCGCCCGATTCGACGCCAACCGAAGCGTGCCTGCGACCTCTCTCGAAACACCTACCCCACGCCAGCAATGGCCGAACCTCAACCCCCGCGCTTCCCCTCTGGTGTGATTCCTTCTCGCAATTGACCTGCGTCTTGAATCGCTCTGGAGAACCGCCATGTTGAACAAACTCATCGTTCTGGCTGCGTTGCTGCTGCCTGCCTGCTTTGCCAATGCCCATGAATACAAGGTGGGCGAACTGGAGATCGCTCACCCGTGGTCGCAGGAGTTGCCGCCCAACGCACCAACCGTAGCGGCCTATTTTGTCATTCAGAACCCAGGCAAAACCGCTGACCGCCTGCTCAGCGTCGACTCGCCGATTGCAGGTATTGCGCAATTGCATGAGCACGTCATGAAAGACGATCTGATGAAAATGCAGCAAGTGCCGAGCGTCGATGTTCCTGCCGGTGGCAATGTCACGTTTGCGCCGATGGCCTATCACGTAATGCTGCTGGAGTTGAAAGACCGCAACCTGCTGAGCGACGGCAAGCGCTTCCCGCTGACCATGCACTTCGAAAAGGCCGGTGACGTGACGGTCGAAGTCTCAGTGCAGAAGAAGCCGCCGGAAGACTCGCAGATGCACGCCCACGCCCAGTAATCGACTGAGCCGAACACGCCATGCGCCCGCTTAGCGCCAGGTCATCCGCACACCGTCGTCAGTCGTCGAGCCTGACGCGCGGCGGCTGGATCAGCCTGTTCGCCATGCTGATGATCTTTATCGGCCCGCTGATTTCTCAGTCGATGCCGATGGATCAACGCGCCTCGTCGATGTCGATGAGCATGTCGATGGACATGTCGGCCATGGAGCACGACGACCACGGCGCGCAACCCGCCGCCGAGCACTGCCCGCCCAAAGCCTCGCACCACGCGCTCTGGGAAAAATGCGGCTATTGCAGCCTGTTGTTCAATTGCCCGGCGCTGACCGGCGGCCAGACCTTCGCCGCGTTTAATACGCCAACAGCCACCACCTTCACCACACCCTCCCCGCGCCTGGGCCACGCCCGTCAAACCTTTTTCCCCGGCGCCAGAACCCGCGCACCACCCATCGTCGCGTAAACACGCACCTCCGATTTCACACGGTTTTGAAAACAACCTAAGCAACCTGGGGCAGTGAGCCAGTGTGGCGAGGGAGCTTGCTCCCGCTTGAGTGCGCAGCACTCATAAAAGGGGCCGCTACGCAGCCCAGCGCGAGCAAGCTCGCTCGCCACAACAGCTCGCGCCCTCAGGGATTGCTCCGGTTGTCCGCCGTGTCGTTTACGACTGTTCGATGGAAATTGTCATGTCCAGGTTTGCTGCTGACACACGCTTGAGCCCTGCCCAAGCTTCTTTTGCCCCGAACGAATCGAGTATTCGTTTCAGGCACGCCACCGCCGTCCTTTGCGGCGCATTGCTGACACCCTCGGTGCTGGCCAACGAACACGCGGGCCACAGTGAAGAGCTGAGCCCGACGGTGATCACCGCCATCGCGCCGAGTTCGCCACTGACCATCGTCACCAATCCCAAGGACCCGCGCCAACCGGTTCCGGCCAGTGACGGCGGCGATTACCTGAAAACCATCCCCGGCTTCGCCCTGGTACGCAACGGCGGTACCAACGGTGATCCGGTGCTTCGCGGCATGTTCGGTTCGCGGCTGAACATCCTCACCAACGGCGGCCAATTGCTCGGCGCCTGCCCCGGCCGTATGGACGCGCCCACTTCCTACATCTCGCCGGAAACCTACGACAAACTCACCGTCATCAAAGGCCCGCAAACCGTGCTGTGGGGACCGGGCGCATCGGCGGGCACCATCCTCTTCGACCGTGAACCGGAAAGCTTCGGCGAACTGGGTACGCGCGTGAACGCCAGCGTATTGGCCGGCTCCAACGGCCGTTTTGACAAAGTGGTAGACGCCGCTGCCGGCGGGCCGCTGGGTTACGTGCGCGTGATCGGCAACACCGCGCACGCCGATGACTACAAGGACGGCAACAACGACACCGTGCCGTCGCGCTACGACAAATGGAACGGCGACGTGGCGCTCGGCTGGACGCCGGACGCCGACACCCTGCTGGAACTGACCGCCGGCAAGGGCGATGGCGAAGCGCGTTACGCCGGGCGCGGCATGGACGGCTCGCAGTTCAAGCGTGAAAGCCTGGGCCTGCGCTTCGAGAAGTCCAGCATCGGCGACGTGCTGGACAAGGTCGAAGGGCAGATCTACTACAACTACGCCGACCACGTGATGGACAACTACACCCTGCGCACGCCGTCGGGCACCGGGATGATGGCCGGCCCGATGGCCTCCAACGTCGACCGCCGCACCCTCGGCGCGCGAATCAAGGCCACCTGGCGCTGGGCCGATGTGCAGCTGATCAGCGGCGTCGACGCGCAGACCAACGAGCATCGCCAACGCGGCAGCATGGGCATCGATACCTACAAGGACCTGCCGTATACCAAGGATGCCGACTTCCATAACTACGGTGTGTTCAGCGAACTGACCTGGTACGCCGCCGACCGTGACCGGCTGATTACCGGCGCGCGCCTGGACCGTGCCTCGGCCAAGGATTATCGGCAGACCACCGGTTCCGGGATGATGACCCGCCCCAACCCGACCGCCGACGACACCCGCGCCGACACCTTGCCGAGCGGCTTCGTCCGCTACGAGCATGACCTGGCCGACAGCCCGACCACGTTGTATGCCGGCCTCGGTCACACCCAGCGTTTTCCGGATTACTGGGAACTGTTTTCACCCAAGTCCGGCCCCGCCGGATCGGTGAATGCCTTCGATTCGATCAAGCCGGAAAAAACCACCCAGCTCGATTTCGGCCTGCAATACAAGACCGAAGACCTCGAAGCCTGGGCTTCGGGTTACGTCGGGCAAGTGCGCGATTACATCCTGTTCAACTACACCCCGACCATGATGGGCACCACCTCCCAGGCTCAAAACATCGACGCGCGAATCATGGGCGGCGAACTCGGCGCGGCCTACCAACTGACCTCCAACTGGAAAACCGACGCGACCCTGGCCTACGCCTGGGGCAAGAACACCAGCGACGGCAACGCATTGCCGCAAATGCCGCCGCTGGACGCGCGTTTCGGCCTGACCTACAGCGAAGACAACTGGAGCGCCGGGGCCTTGTGGCGCGTGGTCGCGGCGCAGAACCGCATCGACCGGAACAAGGGCAACGTCGTCGGCAAGGACTTCGACAAGACCTCGGGTTTTGGCGTGTTCTCGCTTAATGGTGCCTACCGCATCAACAAAAACTGGAAGGTCAGCAGTGGCGTCGACAACCTGTTCGGCAAAGCGTACGCCGAGCATTTGAACCTGGCCGGCAACGCCGGTTTTGGCTACCCGGCCAATGACCCGCAGGCCATTAAAGAACCGGGGCGAACGCTCTGGACCAAGGTGGATATGAGTTTCTAAGAGCATCGCGAGCAGGCTCGCTCCCACATGGACCGTTTTAAACCTGTGGGAGCGAGCCTGATCGCGATCGGTTGCGCAGCAACCGCAAAACAAACAACTAAAAGATCCATGCCAAAGCGGAGCACACGTGATGAAACAGCCCAAAGTGAATTTCTACAACCTGGCCTGGCGCTGGCATTTCTATGCCGGTCTGTTCGTCGCGCCATTCATGGTGATGCTGGCACTGACCGGTGTCATTTACCTATTCAAGCCGCAACTCGATCCGTTGATGTACGGCAGCCTGATGAACGTCCCGGCCGGGCATCACAGCGTCCCGGCCGACGACCTGCTCAAGCGGGTGAAACAGGCGTATCCACAAGCCACGATCAAACAGTACCTGCCACCGGTCAACGCCGAGCGCAGCGCTCAGTTTGTGGTGATCAATGGTGGCACCGAGCTCAACGTATTTATCGATCCCTACCAGGGCGACATCCTCGGCGAGCAAGACGCCAAGAAAAATCTGCAAGCGGTGGCCCGAGCGATTCACGGTGAATTGATGATCGGCACCGTCGGTGATCGATTGGTCGAACTGGCTGCCGGCTGGGGCGTGGTGCTGGTGGTTTCCGGCGTATTCCTGTGGTGGCCGCGTGGCCAGGCCGCGGGTATTTTGTGGCCGCGCCTGACCAGCCGCGGTCGCGTGCTGTGGCGCGATTTGCATGCCGTCACCGGTTTCTGGGGTGCATCGCTGCTGCTGGTGATGCTGCTCAGCGGCATGACCTGGACCGGGTTCTGGGGCCAGAAATACGCGCAAGTGTGGAACGTGTTTCCGGCCGCGATGTGGGACAACGTGCCCAAGTCCGACGTCGAGGCCCGAAGCCTGAATACCGCCACGCGCCAGACCGTGCCCTGGGCCATGGAAAACACGCCGATGCCGATGTCTGGCGACCACGCCGAACACATGGCCCACGACGGCGCACAAGCCGGCCCTGCCGCGCCGACCATCAGCCTGCAAGACGTGCAGAACATCGCCGTGCAACGCAAGGTCGAGCCGGGTTACAGCATCACCTTCCCAACCACTGCAACGGGCGTGTTCACCATCGCCGTGTTTGCCGACGACCCGCGCAACGACGCCACGCTGCATGTCGATCAGTACACCGGTGATGTCCTCGCCGACGTGCGCTACGAGCAATACGGCACTGTCGCCCGCGCCACGGAAATCGGCGTGATGTTGCACGAAGGCAAGATGTTCGGCGTGTTCAACCAGATCATCGTGTTGCTGATCTGCCTGATGATTTTGCTCAGCGCGGTCAGCGGTGTGGTGATCTGGTGGAAGCGTCGTCCGCAAGGCAAGTTCGGCGTTCCGCCGCTGCGCCACGACCTGCCGAAATGGAAAACCGCGATGGTGATCATGTTCGCCCTGGCCGTGGCGTTTCCGTTGGTGGGTGCTTCGTTGGTGGTGGTGTGGGTGCTGGATCGCGTGCTGTTTTCGCGGTTTACACGCCAAACTGAATCGGCCTCACCTTCATCATGAAACAGGCGAGATGCGCGGTTTAGAGGGATCTGTAGACTTTCCGCGCTTATCTCCCGGTCAAATTTAGTGTTACGGTATAACCACAAAACACCCTTCTGATTCAAAGGCCCCATCGCGAGCAGGCTCGCTCCCACGGGATTTGCGCGATCCCTGTGGGAGCGGGCTTGCCCGCGATAGGGCCATCAGCCGCACCGAAAATTTCAGAGTTAACGCATGACCTCGCTGAACCTCACAAACCTCGCCTGGACGCCCCTGGGCCACGGCCATTGCCATCACCAGTTCCAGCTGCGTGATGCCTCTCTGCACGTGGCCGGCGGTGAGTTCGTCGGGTTGATCGGCCCCAACGGCAGCGGCAAGACCAGCCTGCTGCGTTGCGCTTATCGCTTCAGTAAGCCGGAGAGCGGCGAGGTCCGGCTCGACCACCACAACGTCTGGAAGCAATCCTCGCGCTGGTGCGCCCGACGCATTGCCGTGGTGTTGCAGGAATTCCCCGACGCTTTCGGCCTGACCGTCGACGAGGTGGTCGCCATGGGCCGCACACCGCACAAAGGCCTGTTCGACGGCCACACCCTCGAAGACCGGAATCTCGCGACTCAGGCCCTCGAATCCGTCGGCCTCAAAGGCTTCGAAGACCACGCCTTCGCCACCCTCTCTGGCGGAGAAAAACAACGCGTGATTCTCGCCCGCGCCCTGGCCCAGCAACCGCAATTGCTGATTCTCGATGAGCCGACCAACCACCTCGACCCGCGCTATCAGCTCGAACTGCTGCAACTGGTCAAACGCCTGAATACCGGCACCCTGGCCAGCATCCACGACCTCAATCTGGCCGCCGCTTTCTGCGATCGTTTGTACGTGATCAATCACGGTCGCATCGTCACCAGCGGCACACCGAAAGAGGTCCTGACCACCCCGCTGCTGCGCGAAGTATTTGGCGTGGAAGCGTTGATCGATGAACACCCCTTGCACGGCTACCCACGAATCACCTGGATAACCCAACCATGACTTTGCGTTCCCTGCTTTGCGTCACCCTGTTGCTGGGCAGTGCCCAAGCGTTGGCCGAAGCCACGAAATACCCGTTGACGATCCAGAGCTGCAACCGCGAAGTGACGTTCAGGCAAGCGCCGAAACACGCGGTCAGCCACGACATCAACATGACCCAGATGATGCTCGCCCTCGGCCTCAAGCCGAGCATGGCCGGGTACAGCGGCGTCACGGGATGGAAGTCGGTCACGCCCGAGATGCAGACCATCCTCGACGGTTTGCCAGAGCTGGCAGCCAAATACCCGTCGGTGGAAACCCTGCTCAACGCCAATGTCGATTTCTTCTTCGCCGGTTGGGATTACGGCATGCGCGTGGGCGGTGACCTCACGCCGCAAACGCTCCAGCCATTGGGTATCAATGTCTACGAGCTGACCGAGTCCTGCGCCTTCGTCATGAAGCGCCCACCGGCCAGCCTGGAAGACACCTACAACGACCTGCGCAACCTCGGCAAAATCTTCGACGTGCAGGATCGCGCCAATGCCCTGATCGCCGACATGCAGGCGCAAGTCGCCGAAGTGCGCAAGGATTTGCCCGCCGATAAGCCGCGGGTGTTCCTCTACGACAGCGGCGAAGACCGCGCCATGACCTCCGGTCGACTCGGCATGCCACAGGCGCTGATCGATGCAGCGGGCGGGCGCAACATCCTGGACGACGTCGAGGCCAGTTGGACTCGGGTCAACTGGGAAAACGTGGTCGAGCGCAATCCGCAGGTGATCGTGATCGTCGATTACGGCGAAGTCACCGCCGAGCAGAAGGAGCAATTTCTGCTCAGTAACAAGGCGCTGCAATCGGTGGACGCGATCAAGAACCAGCGCTTCATCGTGATTCCATACGTGCAGGCCACGCCGGGCATCGACAACGTGTTGGCGGTTGATACCCTGGCCAAAGGTTTCCACGGCGAATGATCGATCGTCGCTATGCCTTGCTGCTGGTGACGCTCGGCGCGCTGTTGCTGGTGTCGTGCGTGGTGTCGCTGGGCTTCGGTCCGGCGCGGGTTCCCGTGGACGTTGTGTGGCGGATCTTGCTGCACAAGATTTTGGGTATCGGCGTTCCGGACTGGACCGCCGGGCAGGAACACATCGTGTGGTTGATCCGTGTGCCGCGCATGCTGCTCGGTGCGTTGGTGGGTGCTGGCCTGGCGTTGATCGGCGCAGTGTTGCAAGCGGTGACGCGCAATCCGTTGGCCGACCCGCATCTGCTCGGGGTCACGTCTGGCGCGACCCTTGGCGCGGTGATCGTGGTGCTGCATGTCGGTGAAATCGTCGGGCTGCTGACCTTGCCGATCGCAGCGTTTATCGGCGCGCTGCTGAGCATGTTGATCGTGCTGATGATCGCCAATCGTAACGGTCGCCTGGACAGTGATCGGCTGTTGTTGTGCGGCGTGGCGGTGTCGTTCGTGATGATGGCGATTGCCAATTTGCTGCTGTTCCTCGGCGATCACCGGGCGAGTTCTGCGGTGATGTTCTGGATGCTCGGCGGTCTCGGGTTGGCGCGTTGGGAGTTGCTTGCGGTGCCGGCCGCCAGTGTGTTGCTGGGTTTGGTTTTGCTGCTGGGCATGGCCCGCCCGTTGAACGCGCTGATGGCTGGTGAACAGACCGCCGTGACCCTCGGCTTGAATGCTCGTACCGTGCGGCTGCGGGTGTTTTTGATTGCGTCGTTAATGACGGGAGTGCTGGTGTCGATCAGTGGCTCCATCGGGTTTGTCGGGCTGATGGTGCCGCACATTGCCCGTCGATTGGTCGGCGCCGAACACCGGCGTTTGTTGCCGGTGTGTGTGCTGTCGGGCAGTGTATTTCTGGTGTGGGTCGATGTTGCCGCACGCACCCTGATCGCCCCCGAGGACTTGCCCATTGGCGTGGCCACGGCGGCGATTGGCGGGTTGTTTTTCATCGGCCTTATGCGCAAGCGTTGACCGGGTCCTACTGGATCAGGCTCCTGACACGGTTACAACTCATCCCGGGGAAGCTGGACGGATACGTCGGGAAACTGTTGGCGTACGTTTTTCCAGTCGGTGCCCATCCGCCCGGCCAGGCGCCAATAACCGCCGGCCTTCAACACTTCCAAATGGCTGTTGTTAGCCAGCCTGGAAATGAAAGCATCGAACGACAACACAGTGGTCCATTGATCACTGGGGGGTTGCACCAGCTTGACTTTAAGCAGTGCTTGCTCCGCGATCGAATAGGTCGGTACGTATTTCAACAATGCACCGTCGCGTGACGAATAGTAGAACGCCGTAAGACCAAAACCTTTGTTTTTCACGACCTGGGTGTGCGAATGAATCGAGTCGGGAGAGGCGAAATACGCAGCGTCGACATTTGATCCCGATCGCGCGTCATCTGATTGAGCAATCTGATGACTAGCCATCCATGTGTAACCGTCAGGCAAGCGTGGCAATCGGGTGCCGGGTGAAGCTGAAACGTCGCTCGCCGTGCGGAAGATCAGCCCGATGGCTGCATCGGGATCACGCGTGCCTGCGAGGGGTTGCATGCCAACGTATGAATAGGTACCGGGTTTAGTCAGGATTGCGCCTGTACACGCCATTCCTCGATTGAACCGTGCCGCTCGAAGCTGAGCATAACGAGCGGCATCGTCCGGATGATGAAACATCGGTCCAAACGGCAGCCTGGCCTTGCTTGCCCACCTGGCTTCGACGGACACAGACGGCATACCGGCAATCCAGTCCTGACCCACCTCCCCCGGCCGGGACCAGTAAGCGCTGGTCAACAGCACCTCCAGTTTCCCCGCCGCCGCCATACGCCGAACGTAATCGGTCATCGTGAATGAGCCACGGTTGATAGCGTCCTGATCACGTTGAGCCTGCGCCGTTGTCGCAAACGGATTGTCCCTGACTTGGACCTGGCCAAATCTATCCTGAGACACAACCGGATCGAAGGGGGCGAGTTCAAGCCGTAGCAATGCGCCGTCGCCACAGGAAAAATAAATCGGCCTGTACCCGTTGGACGTACGGACGCTGTCACGCGCCAGGCTCACATCCATGGGTGAAAAGAAGTGCCGATAGTCATCGTCCGACAGCCCCAGCGGCGTAGCGGCTGCACACATGATGAGCCCACTGTCCACGTAGCGATAAGGCAATACACCGGGGAAGACACGGTCATACGCTAACCGCGAGTTGCGCACACTCACGGGCAGCGTTGCGATGTATGAACCGTCGCGAGCGTTGCGCAGGATAAATCCAAAGCCAAGGAGTGAGCGACTGCCTGCCTGTTCATGTGCCAGACGTGCGGCATCCTGCTCCTGAATGCAGACCGCGCTATAAGCCGGTTCCACCAAAGCCCTTGGGTAACCTGTCGTATGGGCTATTGCCTGATACGGTTCAAACTCCGTGACGTCACGAGGCGCCCCCCAGAGACGGCTTACTGCAACCACCTTCAGATACCCGGAACTGACCAGCTTTTTAACCCACGCGGTCGGCGTCAAAGCACCGGCATGGATCTGTTCCTTGATCCAGGTGGCATCCAGATCACGAGCCGGTTTACCCGACAGGCTGATCGCAATGCCCAGATCCGCGCGGATGCGCTCCCAAGTGCCGATCCGGTAACGGATGATCGCTCCGTCGGGTGCAAACAGGTATTCATCGAGCGCCTGGGTTCTACTCATGAAAGCGGTGTAAACGGAATCGACAGAGAGCATGTTGCGATAGAGCTCTTTGTCGACGTCGGACAAGAGCACAGGTAACGCGCGCAGCACCCGTGAACGATAACGCGCAACGACCGTGCAGTCTGGCGGAAACAGGCCCCGCTCGACCGCAGCCTCCGCAAAGATCCACTGGGTATCAAAATCTTCCTGGAGAATGTCGACAGGATCAGTGGCCACATACCTTCCATCAGAGCGCAGTAGAATCAGACCACCGAATGCTCTTGGCGTGCCGGCGGGCACCTGCGAACGCGCATGCACGGCGGCGTCATCAGCCGTCAGGAACACCGGGCCGAGCGGACGGCGCTGCAGGTTCTGGTACGGCGCCCAGTGAGGGCCGACTGGCCCTTTCCTGTCCCAGCACACACTGGTGCGCAACACCTGCAATGCATCGTTGCGGGCGACCGTCGCGACAAAATCGGTTGCGTTCGACACGCCCTTGGCCAGATTGTTTTGAATGGCCTCCAGGCCCATGTTCGGGACATCGTTGTCGAACAGCGGGGTGTCCGGGCGGGGCACATACTTCAGCAGCGCGCCGTCCGGCGTCGACACGTAGAGTAAAGCCGGAACTCTTTCCCCGAAGACAGGGCGTTTTTTTGCGTTGTAGACAGCGACCCACAAATCTTTCGGAACAATGAAATGCTCGGCCAACCAGCGTCGGGGGGCATCCCGCTCATGCTTGACCCACTGGCGCGAGTAGAAATAGGAGTGAAGGGTGAATGATTCGGGATAGACATATTCTCCGGATTTTGGGGAACGGCGGAACAAACTGCGCTCCAGGAAAAGCTTGTCTCTAGGAAAACTGACGGGAACCAGTTCGCCCGCGACATATTCATCTTTGTCCTTGTGCTTGAGAATGAACCCGTACCAGGTCTGCCCTTCATCACGCTGTGCGGAGTTCCGCGAATGACGATCCAGAGCCGCTTCATCGGCAGACTGGAAAACCGCACCCATCGGCACCCTGTCCGGGACGCTCCGCGCCCAAGGCCCGGGAACGAGAGGCTCTGTGACTTTCCCCCGAGGTCGCCAGCGCCCGTTGCTGATAATGACCCGCAAATCGCCGGCGGCCGCCGCCTCTGTCACAAGTTGTTCCGGTTTGACCACTCCCTTTTCCAGGTCGAGGGCAAGTTTGCCGGGCGATTGGGTGGTTCCCAACTGTTTGAGCAGTGCCTGCGAGCGCGAGTCATCCGGAGTGAAACTGATCAAACTGTCTTCGGCGCCCGACAGATAAACCGATAACGTAGTTATCAGGATATTGCGCAGTTCCTTGACACTGAACATCAGCAGGCTCGTCGCCGCATCGTCGACGGACCATTCCAGATCCGCTATTTCGTGTGCGTCGAGTGTCGAAAGCGCCGGGTGAGAATAAAACCGACTGTGCAAGACATGATTGTCGGGGACAAGCTGGTGATGCGTGCTCGAACTGGCCGGTTGTTCAGCGGGTTCAGTAATCACGTACCGTTGATCATTTCGCTGAAGGATATAGCCGTAGTAGCCGCGATTACGGCGCCGCCCTACCCGTTCGTGGGCATAACAGGCAGCGTCGTCCGCCGAAAGAAAGGTCCGGCCCAACACACTGAGTGTTGATACAACGCTTGTCGAGTCGGACTGTTGTGGTCGCTCATCCATGAGGGGGTACTCCATTGAGTCTTCATTGAGCCCCACTGTTGCACTGTGAACTACGCCCATGGCGGTACATAGTTATTCCTCTTCCCTGACGGATCGCGTTCGCGTGACCACGGCGGGATTGGCCGGTTGTTTTTCATCGGCCTCATGCAACGCCGCTGAGCCATGCCCACCTGGGGGGGCACGGCTCATCCGGCACTCAGTTCACGGAAAGCCGCGCTCTACAGTTCATATCGGTCCGGCTTCACGTCTGGCTTCACGTCTGGTTTTACAGCCGGCATCCAGGTCGAACTCAGACGTCCGCGACGGAGCCAGTAACCATCGACGTCCACTACTTCAAGCCGGCCGACGCTGGCGAGTCGGGCGAGGTATGCAGCGACCCCGTCCTTTGCCTCCTCATTGAAAAATGCGGTTTCCTGCGCCGAGAAGCTGGGGGTAAATTTGAACAGCGCCCCCCCACGACCGGTGAAGTAGTAACAGCCACCGGAGACCCCGCTCTTTTTCACCACGTCCCTGCTGAACCACAGGTCCGCCAGGGCCAGGTTATCCAGCAGCAATCGATCAGACTCGCTGGGGTCCTTCACGAACAGATTGAAGCGTTTGTAGAACTGATGAACAGCCACCCATTTGTAGTCCCGGGGAAAAACCGGCATTGGCAAGGGCTGCGCCCCTGGCAAGGTGCCCGATGCAATGGGCCCGCCCGGCCCCGAGTAAAACAGCGCGCTGGCAGCGCCACTGTCGATGCCGTCTTCAAGCGGCTCGACGGCGACGAACGAAGAAGACGCCTGGTGGAGCAGCACGCCCCCCAAATACTGCTGGCCGACGTACTCGCCGATCTTTCTTTGGGCCGAGCGAGCGGCGTCATCGGCATGCGCGAATACAGGCCCGAAAGCAAAGCGGTTATCCCGCGCCCACCTGATCAGCCCGATGCCGCTTTTCACACCCCGGGCGTCAACCCTGAACGGCGACCAGAAAGCGCTGCGCACCACGACCTGCAACTCACCGTTAGCGATCACTTTGCGCAGATAGTCGATCAGCGATTCGTACCCTGATTGCACAATTTTCTCGTAGGCCACCGTGGCATGAAACAAGGTCCATTCAGGTGCCTTGGTCTTGGGGGCATAGCGCAACAAGGCGCCATCGGCGCAGGAAATGTAGACGTTGAGGAACGTTGATTTTTCAGCCGTGCGCACACCGACAGCGTCCAGCCCGTAAGACAGATCCCGAGGCGAGATGAAGCTGTGCGTCACGTCATGGGGTAAGAGGCCTGGACGGGTCGACGGACACAAATAGATGCCCTCGACTCGATACCCCAACGGCAGTAACGCTTCGGGAAACACCCGCTCGATCGTGAGATGCCCTTGTCGCCCGTCGATCGGGAGCGTCGTGACGTACCGTTCGCCTTTCAGCGACTTGAGCACAAAACCGAACTTCAGGCTGGCACGCGCGCCCACCGTGCGATGGACATACCGTATCGCATCGTCCATCTGCGTGAAGACCGGGCTGAGCGCCGGATCGGCAATGGCAAATCGATGCACGTCCAATGAGATAACGCCGGGATACGCACTCCAGTCTGACAACCGCCGGGCCTCACCCCACAGTCGACTTCCCTGAATCACTTGCAACCGGCCGGCGCTTGCCACCTGATTGACGTACTCAGTCGGGGTACGCGTGCCGTTGCGCATGTGCAGTTCTATCGGGGTATGCCGGCGCTGCAATGAGCTGGGTGGCGCCAATGCCCGGGCGAGTTGCTTTTCGCTAGCGCTTGCACTGAGGGTGTAGCTGATCAGGCTGCCGTCCAGCCCCAGCAGATACTCCTTGCCGGGCGACAGCGATGGGGAAAGTCCGGAACCGGTCAGGATGTCCGCAAGAAAATCGGTGGAGAACATGTTGAGGTACACGTCCCGCTCGCGGTACGAAAGCGCGAAAATCGGCTCGACCTGGACGCGGGAATGGTAGCGGGCGACGACCGTGCTTCCGGTCAGAAACAAACCCTGTTCAGTCAATTCATCCAGACGAATCCAACCGGCAGGGAAATTCTCGATCTCGACGGCCACCGGCAACGTCGCGACAAACAAACCATCGACCCGTCGCAGCACCAGGCCACCGTAGATCCGCTCGCGCCGCGAGCCCAACTGCGCCAGCGCATAGCGCGCGGCATCGTCCTGCGACAGAAAAACCGGGCTGAGGGCTCGCCGCTGGAGCTGCACGAAAGGCTTCCAGTCAGGGCCGACAATGCCCGCCTCGTCCCACAGCTCACTGTTACGCAGTACCTTCAGTTCTCCGGCCTTGGCGATCAATTGAATGACGTTGGCATAGGGTGGCGTGTCCTTAGCCAACGCCGACGTCAGTTGCTGCATACCCTCATCGTCGAATTGCGTTGAGGTGGCCGAGTACTGGTACCGCAACAACGCCCCATCCAGTGTCGCGATAAAAATGCTCAGGTCCTGAAAATGCGTAAGGCGTTGAGTTTTGTTGTCGTCGTAGATCGCTGTAGCCAGATCGCTGATGGACGCGAAATGCCGGGCAAACCAGGCGTCCGCTGTCGATAAACCCTTAGGCAGCCAGCTTGCCGAGTAATAAAGCGCGAGGGTGCGAAACTCGTCGATCAACACGGGAGCGCCAAAGTCGCTCGCCTGGTTCAGTGCACCCAGGCGCCTGACAGGAACAGTTTCGGTCGCCACATACTCCTCGCGTTCCTTGTGCTTGAGGATAAATCCCCAACCCGCCGCAGCCGCACGATAGTCGAGCCTGGCTCGATGACGAGCATTCAGCACCGCGTCTTCGGTGCTGGCAAAAATCGCCCCGAGCACCGGAGCGGAAACGCCTTTGCGGGTTGCCTGATTGTTTGACTCATCACCCAGCACCGTCCCTCTCGGGCCCCACACGTCGTTGCCGACCACCACGCGCAATCTGCCCGTATTGGCCAGTTCGTCTACCGCTGCGCCGGGCTCAAGTGTGCCGGCCGCCAGCTCCTGATCTATCTGCGTTTTGCCATCAGCGAGCACCGCAACCCGCCCTTGCAGTTTGTTGCGAGCCTCCACTTTCGAGACATCGGGGCTGTAAACCAACAGGCAGTCGGCCGAGCCGGACAGGTAAAAATCGACAACCTGCGCACTCTTGTCAAACACCGAGCGAATGTCTTCGGTGGTGAACATTTGCGTGGCCGTCAGTTGCTCTTGCACGTCAGTACGTGCGATGGCCCTGGAATCGGCTTGCCAGCGCGAGGCGTACATCCCATGAAACGTATGTCCCTCGGCCAGCACAATCGGTGCGCCAGTGGCGTCGAGGGGACAGAGCCTGTCCAGTGCAAACCGTGGTGTTGCGGCAAACACCGGTACCGTGGCGACGAACCGTTTGTGTTGATCTTGCAGAATCATTCCGGCAAAGCCTTGCTCCCTCCGGCTGCCGATGTATTCATGGGCAAAACGAGCGGCATCGTCTGCCATGAGGAAGGCGGGGCTCAAGCGCCTAGACCCGGCATAGGGTTGCCAGTCGGTGCCAACGTTCCCGATAACATCCCACAGTGCACTGTCCTTCAGCACCGTCAGCTCGCCGCCTGCTGCCGCCTGCCTGACGTAGTCCGCAGGCTTGAGCGTGCCCGCCTTCAATCGAATATTGAAATCCGCGCTGTTCTCCAACGGGACTTCATGCAGGTGCCCCGAGGGGCGGTACTGCAACACCGCACCGTCGCGGGTCCGGGCGTATACCGTCAGATAATCCGGGTACTCCTGCCGGTGAACATCCCCTAGCGAAAACCCGATGCCTGCGGCCAACTCGTCCGGTGAAAAAAACCGCTCATACAGCCAGGGCTCAATGGCACTCTGCGCCCCATCGCTGTGCGGCATGAAATAAACGCCGTTCAGGTCAAAATCGAGCAGGGGCTCCAGCTTGCGATCGGCTTTCAACGGAAAGGTTTTGACCAGTTCGGCTGCCGGCTGACTGGAGAGGACCGGATAGGTCGCCATGCACTCCGAGCTGCCGGCAGAGGTCACGACAAACCCCAGATGAACGCTGCCGGGGGACGGGGACACCGTCGCAGCGGCCGCTTCGATGGCCTTGTCCACTTGATCGAACACACCACAAAAAAACGGCTGTACCGGCGTCAGACTTCGCACCGCAGCGGTACCCAGCGTCCAGCTCGCCGACACGTTTCCTCGTACGCCGCCCCACTGTTCATTGGCCACCAGTACGCTCAGCGTGCCGGTATGGGCCACTTTTTGAATCAGGTGTTCAACGTCTGAGAACGGCCCGAAAGCCTTGAAGGCCTGCTCAAAGAGTTTTTTCTCTTCTGCCGGCTGGGTGGACTCGTACTTGATCAGTGAACCATCCGGCCCCGACAGATAGTGACGCTGGCCATAGGCACCCGGGTCCTGCATGTGCTGCAGGATATGGTCTGTCGAAAAAAAGCCGAGGCTTAGCTTGATCTGCTCGGCCGTCCAGTCTGGATGAAAACGCAGGACATCGGCGTGCCTGGCCGAATGAGAAAGGTAATACGCCGCGCCGCTGTAGCCGATGGGGACGAAAAGCTCCCCGGGCTTGTCGGTAGACAGCAGGGTGCCAAAATCGAAACGCCCTTTCATGCCTGCCAAAGGTAGCGTGGGCTGAAATTTACCGTCGGCCCGTTGCACGATTACACCGCCGTAGTACCGGTCACGGCGCGCGCCGATCTGCCGGTGAACCCAATAGGCCGCGTCATCCGCACTGATGAACGCCGGTCCCAAGGCCGGAAATACTGCCGTGCGTCGGGGTGTTGAAGGTGTGCTGGTAGAAGTGCCGTTCATGCGCTGCTCACTCGATTGAGAAGCCAACGATGATCGAGATCCCGGAGCGCCGCAGGTGGTACATATTTATCGCCACCAGGTTTTCTGCTTTTGGCGCAGCTGGCACCAATGCCGCGCACGACGATGCACCCTCGCCTTGATCAAGCCCCAGTCTGGTGCGTCGCCAGAATCGCCGAGGGCTCTATCACGCTGTTTCCCTGCCTGTGCCGATCAGGCACAGCCCTTGCTAAAGACCTTTCAGTCGTCCGCTCTGCCAACCCAGAAAAATTATTAACGTTCATGGAGATCGCACAATGAAGCGTCGCAGCTTGATCAAGGCTTTCACACTCACGGCAAGCATTGCCGCGATGGGCATGACCTGGACCGTCCAGGCCGCCGAGACCATCAAGGTCGGTATTCTGCATTCGTTGTCCGGCACCATGGCGATCTCCGAAACCTCGCTCAAAGACATGGCGTTGATGACCATCGACGAGATCAACGCCAAGGGCGGCGTGAACGGCAAGATGCTGGAACCGGTGGTGGTCGACCCCGCATCGAACTGGCCGCTGTTCGCGGAAAAGGGTCGTCAATTGCTGACTCAGGACAAGGTCGCCGTGGTGTTCGGTTGCTGGACGTCGGTGTCGCGTAAATCGGTGTTGCCGGTGTTCGAAGAACTCAATGGCTTGCTGTTCTACCCGGTGCAATACGAAGGCGAAGAGATGTCGCCGAACGTGTTCTACACCGGCGCGGCGCCGAACCAGCAGGCCATCCCGGCGGTGGAATACCTGATGAGCGAAGAAGGCGGCAGCGCCAAGCGCTACTTCCTGCTGGGCACCGACTACGTGTACCCGCGCACTACCAACAAGATTCTGCGCTCGTTCCTGCATTCCAAAGGCGTGGCGGACAAGGACATCGAAGAGGTCTACACCCCGTTCGGCCACAGCGATTACCAGACCATCGTGGCCAACATCAAGAAATTCTCGGCCGGCGGCAAGACCGCGGTCATCTCCACCGTCAACGGCGACTCCAACGTGCCGTTCTATAAAGAGCTGGCCAACCAGGGCTTGAAAGCCACCGACGTTCCGGTCGTGGCGTTCTCGGTCGGCGAAGAAGAACTGCGCGGCATCGACACCAAACCGCTGGTGGGCAACCTCGCGGCATGGAACTACTTCGAGTCGGTCGAGAACCCGGCGAACAAGAAGTTCGTTGCCGACTGGAAAGCCTACGCCAAGAAACACAACCTGCCGGGCGCCGACAAAGCGGTGACCAACGACCCGATGGAAGCCACGTACGTGGGCATCCACATGTGGGCGCAAGCGGCTGAAAAAGCCAAGTCCACCGACGTCGACAAAGTCCGCGAAGCCCTCGCCGGCCAGACCTTTGCCGCGCCGTCGGGTTACACGCTGACCATGGACAAGACCAACCACCACTTGCACAAGCCCGTGATGATCGGCGAGATCCAGGCCGATGGTCAGTTCAACGTCGTGTGGCAGACCGAAGGGCCGATCCGTGCCCAGCCGTGGAGCCCGTTTATTTCGGGTAACGACAAGCGGCCGGATTATGCGGTGAAGAGCAACTGAGTCGGATCTGGAGTTTGGGGTGGGTCTGAGATCCACCCCTCACCCTAACCCTCCCGAGACGTCGGACCGCCCCAGAGGGGCGAGGGGACTGACCGAGTTGTCTGGTCGAAATACTGCGACCTGCAATCTCAAGTCGAACTCAGGATTTTAAAAGCATGAAGATCGGCCCCCTTTCCCCCTCTCCCCATTGGGGAGAGGGCTGGGGTGAGGGGTCGATTTAACAGGAACACCACTTATGCCCACCGCCCTTTACCGCGTCATCCTCGCCCTCGCGCTGCTACTGCCGATGGCCACCCATGCGGGCGATGCCGAAGACTTCGTCGCCGCCAACCCCGTGCAGCAAGCCAAACTTCTCGAATCCTGGGCCGCGCAGCCCGACCCGGCCCGTGTCGAATTGATCAACGCCCTGCAACAAGGCGAGTTGACCGTCGACGGCCAACCGAAAACCCTGCGCCTGAATAACCGCCTGCGGGGTCTGATCGACACCGCGGTGGCCAGCCACCAATTGCTCGCCGCCGACGCCAAAATCCGTCTGGCCGCCGCGCAGCAATTGCAGAAAAGCGCCAAACCCGCGCAGTTGAAATACCTGGATCGGCAACTGGCCGGCGAAAAAGATGAAAGCGTCCATGCCGCATTGAGCCTGGCCCTGGCCAACCTGCAACTGGTCGACACCGACCCTGCCGTGCGCCTCGCGGCGGTGCGTCTGCTTGGCGAAACCGGCGATCCACTGGCGCGCACCCGCCTCGAAAGCCTGCTGGAACCGGGGGTCGAAGCCGACGCCAACGTGCGCACCGCCGCCGAAACCAGCCTGGCGCAAGTCAAACGCAAACTGCTGATCGGCGAGATCCTCGGCCAGGCCTTCAGCGGCATGTCGCTGGGTTCGATTTTGCTGCTCGCAGCATTGGGCCTGGCGATCACCTTCGGCCTGCTCGGCGTAATCAACATGGCCCACGGCGAGATGCTGATGCTCGGCGCGTACTCGACCTACGTGGTGCAGCTGATGTTCCAGCGCTACGCCCCGCAAGCCATCGAGTTCTACCCGCTGATCGCATTGCCGGTGGCGTTTTTCGTCACTGCCGCGATCGGCATGGCGCTGGAACGCACGGTGATTCGTCACCTCTACGGCCGCCCGCTGGAAACCCTGCTGGCGACCTGGGGCATCAGCCTCATGCTGATTCAGCTTGTCCGATTGGTGTTCGGTGCGCAGAACGTTGAAGTGGCCAACCCGGCGTGGCTCTCGGGCGGGATTCAAGTGCTGCCCAACCTCGTGCTGCCGTACAACCGCATCGTGATCATCGCTTTCGCGCTGTTTGTGGTGGTGCTGACCTGGTTGCTGCTGAACAAGACACGCCTCGGTTTGAACGTTCGCGCCGTCACCCAAAACCGCAACATGGCCGCCTGCTGCGGCGTGCCGACCGGGCGGGTCGACATGCTCGCCTTCGGCCTCGGCTCCGGCATTGCCGGCCTCGGCGGCGTGGCGCTCAGCCAGATCGGCAACGTCGGCCCCGACCTCGGCCAGAGCTACATCATCGACTCGTTCCTGGTGGTGGTGCTCGGTGGTGTCGGTCAGTTGGCCGGTAGCGTCCTGGCCGCGTTCGGCCTGGGCATCGCCAACAAAATTCTCGAACCGCAGATCGGCGCCGTACTCGGCAAGATCCTGATCCTCGCGCTGATCATTCTGTTCATCCAGAAGCGTCCGCAAGGCCTCTTCGCACTGAAAGGACGGATGATCGACTGATGAACCAGCCTCTGATGCTCACGGCCAGCCAAAAGGCCGGCCCCAAAGTCACGATCGCCGTCGGTGCGGTGGTCCTCGTTCTGTTGCTGGCGTTGCCGCTGCTCTCGCTGTTGTCGCCAGACAGCGCGTTTCACGTCTCGGCCTACACGCTTACGTTGGTGGGCAAGATTCTGTGCTACGCCATCGTCGCCCTGGCCCTCGATCTGGTCTGGGGTTACGCCGGCCTGCTGTCTCTCGGTCACGGCCTGTTCTTTGCCCTCGGCGGTTATGCGATGGGCATGTACCTGATGCGCCAGGCGTCGGGCGATGGCTTGCCGGCATTCATGACCTTTCTGTCGTGGACCGAATTGCCGTGGTACTGGACCGGTACCAGCAGCTTTCTGTGGTCGATGTGCCTGGTGGTGTTGGCGCCGGGTTTGCTGGCGCTGGTGTTCGGGTTCTTCGCCTTCCGCTCGCGGATCAAGGGTGTGTATTTTTCGATCATGACCCAGGCCCTGACCTTCGCCGGAATGCTGCTGTTCTTCCGTAACGAAACCGGGTTTGGCGGTAACAACGGCTTCACCAACTTCCGCACCATTCTCGGGTTTGGCATAACTGAACCGGGTACTCGCGCGGTGCTGTTTTTCGCCACGGTGGTGTTGCTGGTGGCGAGCCTGTTTATCGGTTGGCGGCTGGCGCAAAGCAAGTTTGGCCGGGTGCTGACGGCGCTAAGGGATGCGGAAAACCGCCTGATGTTCTGCGGCTACGACCCGCGGGGTTTCAAGCTGTTTGTCTGGGTGTTGAGCGCGGTGCTGTGTGGTCTGGCCGGTGCGTTGTACGTGCCGCAGGTCGGGATCATCAACCCGAGTGAAATGTCGCCGACCAACTCCATTGAAGCTGCCGTTTGGGTGGCCCTCGGTGGACGCGGCACGCTGATCGGTCCGCTGCTCGGCGCCGGCGTGGTCAACGGGATGAAGAGCTGGTTCACCGTAGCGTTTCCCGAATACTGGCTGTTCTTCCTCGGTGCGCTGTTCATTGTCGTGACCTTGTATTTACCCAAAGGCGTGATCGGTCTGCTGAAAAAGAGAGGTGAATCATGAGAGTCACTGCGACGGCTGAATTCATGCTCGAACCGGCGTTTTTTCCGCCTCTGGAACCCAACCGCGACGCCGGCAGCAGCCGCGACGCCATCGGCCTCGGGCAACGTGTCGGCCCCGGCCTGGACACTCGCCACGGCACGATCCTGACCCTGGAAGACATCAGCGTCAGCTTCGATGGCTTCAAGGCGCTCAACGATCTGAACCTTTACATCGGCGTCGGCGAACTGCGCTGCATCATCGGCCCCAACGGCGCCGGCAAGACCACGCTGATGGACGTGATCACCGGCAAGACTCGCCCCAGTCACGGCAAAGCCTGGTTCGGTGAAACCCTGGACCTGACGTCGATGAGCGAAGTGCAGATTGCCCAGGCCGGCATCGGTCGCAAGTTCCAGAAGCCGACGGTGTTCGAAGCCTTGAGCGTGTTCGAGAACCTGGAGTTGGCGCAGAAAACCGACAAGTCAGTGTGGGCCAGCCTGCGGGCTCGCCTCAGTGGCGAACAGAAAGACCGCATCAGCGAGGTGCTGGACACCATTCGCCTGACGGCCTCGGTCAATCGCCCCGCGGGGTTGTTGTCCCACGGTCAGAAGCAGTTTCTGGAAATCGGCATGCTGCTCATGCAAGACCCGCAACTGCTGCTGCTCGACGAGCCGGTGGCGGGCATGACCGACGCCGAAACCGAGTTCACCGCCGAACTGTTCAAAAGCCTGGCCGGCAAGCATTCGCTGATGGTGGTGGAACACGACATGGGCTTCGTCGGCTCCATCGCCGACCACGTCACCGTGTTGCACCAGGGCAGCGTGCTGGCCGAAGGGTCGCTGGAACAGGTGCAGGAAAACGAGCGGGTGATCGAGGTCTACCTCGGTCGCTGAACCTGCCAACACGGACACTGTGGGAGCTGGCCTGCCAGCGATAGCAGTGGGTCAGGCAACATCAATGCTGAATGTGCCGCCCCCATCGCTGGCAGGCCAGCTCCCACAGGGGTTCTGTTTGAAATTAAGGAATCTGGACATGCTGCAAGTCGACAAGCTGCACCAGTACTACGGCGGTAGCCATATCCTGCGGGGCCTGACGTTTGACGTGAAGGTCGGCGAAGTCACGTGCCTGCTGGGGCGCAACGGCGTGGGCAAAACCACCTTGCTCAAATGCCTGATGGGTTTGCTGCCGGCCAAGGAAGGCGCGGTGAACTGGGAAGGCAAGCCGATCACCACGTTCAAGCCGCACCAGCGGGTGCATGCCGGGATCGCTTATGTGCCTCAGGGACGCGAGATTTTCGGCCGGTTGACCGTGGAAGAAAACCTGCTGATGGGCCTGTCGCGATTTCCTGGCTCTGAAGCCAAGGAAGTCCCGGCGTTCATCTACGAGCTGTTCCCGGTGCTGCTGCAAATGAAGCAACGACGCGGTGGTGACTTGTCCGGCGGCCAACAGCAACAATTGGCGATCGGTCGCGCACTGGCCAGCCGTCCACGGTTGTTGATTCTCGATGAACCCACCGAAGGCATCCAGCCGTCGGTGATCAAGGAGATCGGCGTAGTGATCAAAAAACTCGCGGCCCGCGGAGACATGGCGATTCTGTTGGTGGAGCAGTTCTACGACTTCGCCGCCGAACTGGCCGATCAGTACCTGGTGATGTCCCGGGGCGAGATCGTGCAGCAAGGTCGCGGCGAAAACATGGAAGCCGAGGGTGTACGTGGTCTGGTTACGATCTAATCTGAAGCGTCCTGACGATAATTAGAAAATATGAATTTACCTCTCCCCACTGCCCTGTTTACCCCGAGTTGGCACGCCGAGCTGGAACTGGCTTACGCCCGTTTCGGCGACAGCACGCGCCCGGTCCAGCGCCGGCACAAAGGCCCGCTGCGGGTGCAGAAGCACCTGTATGCCGAAGGGCCCGAGGTGTGCCAACACATCATTGTCCACCCACCGGGCGGCATTGCTGGCGGTGATCGGCTGGATATCAGCGCCAGCGTCGGCCGCCAGGCCTGGGCGCAAATCACCAGCCCGGGTGCTGCCAAGTGGTATCGCGCGGCGGGGCCCGCCTATCAGCGTCTGGCATTGAAAGTGGCACCCGGTGCGACACTGGAATGGCTGCCGCAAGAGACGATTATCTTCAGCAACGCTCAGGCCGAACTCAGCACCTCCATTGATCTGGAGGGCGACGCCCGGTTGTTTTACTGGGACATTGTGGCACTGGGCCGGCCGGCCAGTGGCGAGCGCTTCGACCTCGGTCATTTTCAGGCGCAACTGGATATCCGCCGTGACGGCCGGTTGCTCTGGCACGAACGCCAGCGCATTGTCGGGGATGATGGCCTGCTCGATTCGCCGATTGGCCTGGATGGGCAACCGGTGTTTGCAACGTTGCTGGTGACGGGGGAGATTGATAGCGAGCTGCTGGAAACCTGTCGCTCGCTGCCCAATGACGTGCGCGGGGATCTGACGCAATTGCCGGGGCTTCTGGTTGCCCGGTGCCTGGCCAGTGAAGCGCTGTTGGCGCGGGGCTGGTTGATTGATTTGTGGCGTTTGCTCAGGCCTGCATTGCTCGGCCGGGAAGCCTTGCCACCCAGAATATGGAGCACCTGAAATACGATCCCCCTGTAGGAGCCGGCTTGCTGGCGATGGCGATTTATCAGGCGCCTGATTTGTTGAATGTGCCGTCGCTATCGCCAGCAAGCCGGCTCCTACAGGTTACGTGTTTACAGATCCGAATACCTTTTATCTGCCCAGATGGATTCCAAACGATGGACCTGACCCCACGCGAAAAAGACAAGCTGCTGATCTTCACCGCTGGCCTCGTGGCCGAGCGGCGTTTGGCGCGCGGCGTGAAACTCAATTACCCGGAAGCCATGGCTTACATCTCCGCAGCGCTGCTCGAAGGCGCGCGTGACGGCCAGACCGTGGCCGACCTGATGCACTACGGCACCACCCTGCTCAGCCGCGAACAAGTGATGGAAGGCATCCCGGAAATGATCCCGGAGATCCAGGTTGAAGCGACCTTTCCCGACGGCACCAAACTGGTCACCGTTCACCAACCCATCGCCTGAGGACGCGCCATGAGCTATCAAATCCGCGATGCGCTGCACGCCGACCTGCCGGCGATCCGCGACATCTACAACGACGCCGTGCTCAACACCACGGCGATCTGGAACGAACAGGCCGTGGACCTCGGAAACCGTCAGGCCTGGTTCAGCGCCCGGCAAGCCCAGGGTTATCCGATCCTGGTGATTGTCGACGGTGATAACAGCGTGCTGGGCTACGCTTCATTTGGCGACTGGCGGCCGTTCGACGGTTTCCGTCACACCGTTGAGCATTCGGTCTACGTGCGCAGCGACCAGCGTGGCAACGGTCTCGGCCCGCAATTGATGACGGCGCTGATCGAGCGCGCCAAAGGCTGTGACAAACATGTCATGGTCGCGGCCATCGAAAGCGGCAACGCTGCTTCCATTCGTTTGCATCAACGGGCCGGTTTCGTGATCACCGGTGAGATGCCGCAAGTGGGCACCAAATTCGGCCGCTGGCTGGACCTGACCTTCATGCAACTGACCCTCAATCCTGGCGCGGAGCCGCCGCCCGCCAACAAGGAGTAATTGCCGATGAACGCTGCCCAACTGCGCCGCGTCAATGTTGAAAGCTTTGCGCACTATCGCCAGGGTTTGATTGACCTGCTGCTCGACGCCGTCGGCTATGGCGCCAGTGTCGGGTTCATGGCCAATCTGGACGCCGCTGCGGCCCGCGCCCATTTCGATGACGTTCAGGACAACCTGAACAAGGGCAACGTGCTGCTGTGGGTGGTGGTCAAGGACGAGCAAGTGCAGGCCAGCGTGCAGCTGACCCTGTGCCAGAAGGCCAATGGCCTGAACCGTGCCGAAGTGCAGAAGTTGCTGGTGCGCGAACATGCGCGCCGTCGGGGTCTGGGCCAACAGTTGATGAGCGCGCTGGAACAGGCCGCGCTCCAGCACAAGCGCGGCATGCTCTACCTCGACACCGAAGCCGGCTCCCCCGCTGAAGATTTCTACAAGGCCCTGGGTTACACCAAATCAGGTGAGATCCCTGACTACGCCTGCGACCCGAGCGGCCAGTACAAACCGACCGCCCTTTACTACAAGATTCTCCAGGGGGCCCATTGATGATTCCCGGTGAATACCAGATCCAGCCCGGTGACATCGAACTCAATGTGGGCCGCCGCACTGTCAGCCTGAAAGTGGCCAACAGCGGCGACCGGCCGATCCAGGTCGGCTCCCATTACCACTTCTTCGAAACCAACGACGCCCTGACCTTCGACCGCGCGGCCAGTCGTGGCATGCGCCTGAACATCCCCGCGGGCACTGCCGTGCGCTTCGAACCAGGGCAGAGCCGCGAAGTTGAGTTGGTCGACCTGGCCGGGCATCGCCGGGTGTTCGGGTTTGCCGGCAGGATCATGGGTGACCTCGACTGATCGGCCCCTGTGGCGAGGGAGCTTGCTCCCGCTCGGCTGCGCAGCAGTCGTAAAACCCTACCGCCATGGCTATTCAGCTAAATAGCGCCACCTGTATTGCGAGCGCTTCGCACTCGAGCGGGAGCAAGCTCCCTCGCCACAATGGACCGCGGATTGCCGCAACTTACTTTCAAGGCGTGCACATGAAGATTTCCAGACAAGCCTACGCCGACATGTTCGGCCCCACCGTCGGTGACAAGGTCCGTCTGGCCGATACCGAGCTGTGGATCGAAGTGGAAAAAGACTTCACCACCTACGGGGAAGAAGTGAAATTCGGCGGCGGCAAAGTCATCCGCGACGGCCAGGGCCAGAGCCAACTCCTGGCCGCAGAGGTTGTCGATACCCTGATCACCAACGCGCTGATCATCGACCATTGGGGCATCGTCAAAGCCGACGTCGGCCTCAAGGACGGGCGCATCGCCGGCATCGGCAAGGCCGGCAACCCGGACGTCCAGCCAAACGTGACCATCGCGGTCGGCGCCAGCACCGAAGTCATCGCCGGTGAAGGCATGATTCTCACCGCCGGCGGCATCGACACGCACATCCATTTCATTTGCCCGCAGCAGATCGAAGAAGCGCTGATGAGCGGCGTCACCACCATGATCGGTGGCGGCACCGGTCCGGCCACCGGCACCAACGCCACCACCTGCACCTCCGGGCCGTGGCACTTGGCGCGCATGCTCCAGGCTGCCGACGCGTTCCCGATGAACATCGGCTTGACCGGCAAAGGCAACGCCAGCCTGCCGGAGCCGTTGATCGAACAGGTCAAGGCCGGCGCCATCGGCCTCAAGCTGCACGAAGACTGGGGCACCACACCGGCGAGTATCGACAACTGCCTGAACGTCGCCGACCAATACGACGTGCAAGTCGCCATCCACACCGACACCCTCAACGAGTCGGGCTTCGTCGAAACCACCCTCGCCGCCTTCAAGGGTCGCACCATCCACACCTATCACACCGAAGGTGCGGGTGGCGGCCACGCCCCGGACATTATCAAGGCCTGCGGTTTTGCCAACGTGCTGCCGAGCTCGACCAATCCGACCCGGCCGTTCACCCGCAACACCATCGACGAACACCTCGACATGCTGATGGTCTGCCATCACCTGGACCCGAGCATTGCCGAGGACGTGGCCTTCGCCGAAAGCCGCATCCGCCGCGAAACCATCGCCGCCGAAGACATCCTGCACGACCTCGGCGCGTTCTCGATGATCAGTTCCGACAGCCAGGCCATGGGCCGCGTCGGCGAGGTGATCACGCGCACCTGGCAGACCGCCGACAAGATGAAAAAGCAGCGCGGCGCGCTGCCCGGTGATGGCGAGGGCAATGACAACTTCCGCGCCAAACGCTACATCGCCAAGTACACGATCAACCCGGCGATCACCCATGGCATCAGCCATGAAGTGGGCTCGGTCGAAGTGGGAAAATGGGCAGATCTGGTGCTCTGGCGTCCGGCGTTTTTTGGCGTCAAACCGACCTTGATCCTCAAGGGCGGCGCCATCGCGGCCAGCCTGATGGGCGATGCCAATGCGTCAATTCCGACACCGCAACCGGTGCATTACCGCCCGATGTTTGCCAGCTACGGCGGCTCGTTGCACGCCACCAGCCTGACCTTCATCAGCCAGGCGGCGCAGGAGGCCGGGTTGCCCGAAGCCTTGGGTTTGAAGAAGAAAATCGCCGTGGTCAAAGGTTGCCGCGACGTGCAGAAAACCGACTTGATCCACAACGACTATCTTCCGACTATCGATGTCGATCCGCAGACTTATCAGGTCAAGGCAGACGGCGTTTTGCTGTGGTGTGAGCCAGCGGATGTGCTGCCGATGGCCCAGCGATATTTCCTGTTTTGACCGCTCGACTGGCCTGACCAATCGAATCGAAATCGCACGGACCTGGCATGCCAGGCCCGTGCGAAAACCAACAGCAATCAGCTATCCGGCTGCACGGTAAATGGGATTTCTACCTTTTGCAGTTTTGCCCGATCGATCGCCTGCTGTGTGAGGGTCTTGAGCAACGCCTTCTTGTCTTCATCGATCACCTCCAGCTCAGCGGCGTATTCCGTATCGGTCATGACGCGTCCCGGCGCAAAGTCGCTTTCCGGTTTGTTCAGTTCAGCGCCGAGCACCCTGAGCTCTTCCTTCACTCGAGCCTTTTGCTCAAGCGAAAGCGTCGTGTCGGTCGCGCGCCTGTCCAACGCCATGTAGAACTCTGTCGTGGCATCGATCCGGCGTCTGAAGCCTTTGAAGGCAGTTCGGTTGGAACCCTCGACATAGGCTGTCCAGAACGGTTGCTCGACGAGCAGATCGCTGAGCAGTTCGCCCTCTTCAAGGTCCAACACGCGTAGGTACGCAGACTCGATCATCTCTGGCGTTACGCCCGCAATCTTTCTGAACTGCATGTTTCGAGACTGCCATGGCAGGTCCAGTCTGTCGGCAAGATCCGTCATGAATGCCAGGTGAACTTCAACTTCATCAATCGTGCCTGTCACCTCGTCCGTGGCATTCACGCGCCTGAACTCCTCGCCCGTCGCCTCGCGCTCGGAGATCGTTTTGCGGGCAATCCTGCTCAGTTCATCCAGTCGTGACTTGCCCCGCGCCAGTGACACCAGCTCCCCCTCTACCAGCGAGGGGTTGGCCAGTTCATAGGCCTCATGAATCAGCACCTCCAGCCCCATGGCATTGAACAGCTGCGCGCCGGCATCAACGCACGCCGTGGGCACGGTGGTCAGGGTGAAGAGTTTTTGCCGAAGCTCGGTATTTTTCGACATCGCCTCGAGCATGCGCCAGACCTTGGCGGTCATATCGACCCGAAACCCAGGGTCGCTCTTGAAATGCCCCGATTCGGTGAGTTTGCGAATCTCGTTGAAAAAACCGACTGATCCGTGCTCATCCTCGACGCTGTTCCAGACCTCTTGTTTCGCCACCCATTCCGGCCGTGTCATGCCAGACTCCCAATCAAGACTGTCGCGCACGCCACGCGGCGGATAGGGTCGATCAGGGTCCATGCCGACGGACTCGATGTAGTCCCTGAGCGTTTGCAGATTGGCCTCCGCCAACCACGGCGGCTCCCGGTTCAACACCGTGCGCGCCAGCAGTTCCGCCTGGACGGAACCATGAGGCACCGTCGGAATCTGGGTGATTTCGTTACCCTGCATATCGAGGAAAAAATGCCGGAACCGGGGTTGTGCGAACAACCCCTCAGGCCAGAGATGAATGCCGGTGTCAGCCAGGATCAGCGTATGCAGCCGTCTCATGCTGCCAATATCCGGGACTCGTCCCAACGGATTGCCGAGCAGGTCCAGGACCTCAAGCCGTGTCAGGTTGCGCAGGTCGGCGACGCCTTGCGCGTCCAGGACGATCCGGTTTCCTCGCAAGTTGAGTTCTGTCAGCGCGCGCATGCGGCCGATGGCACGAGGCAGCCCGGTGAGCGCATTGCCGTTGATGTTGAGCGAACGCAACTGGGGGAAATGGTCGAGGAAGGAAGCATGCGCGTCGGTCAATTCGGTCAGGGTCAGATTGAGGCGTGTGACGTGATCGAAATTGCCTTCCAGCGCGGGCATGGTTCCCAGATGACGCCCCAACGGCATGTTTTCCAGGTCGAGCACTGCGCCGCGCAGTTCGCCCAATGAATCCACGTCGCGCAACCCGATTTGCTGCCAGCATTCCCTGACAGCCTTGTAGATCGCGTTTCTGGATTGCCATTCGGCGATGCCGGCAGGCATGAAGCCGTACGCTTCGGTCGGAGATTTCAGCCAGCGTTGAAAGTTGTCGTTGAGCCGATTGAACTCGGCTTCGAGTGCGCTCGCCCTCTGCTCCAGACTGACTTCACTGCCGCCCTCTTGCAGGTAAGCCTGGGCTTCGGCCTCCGTCCACCCGGGGCGAACGACTCGGACCCGCTCTTGCGGCGTTATTGGCCCGGTGACCTGACGTACCCCCTGAGCAACCCCGCGCATGCCGCCCCTCAGGCGCATGGTGACGGGATCGAACCTCGGTTTGCGCACAGGGTTATCCGCAAGAAGGGCACTGAACGTGTCCCGTGGTAACGGCGCTTTCTGGATGGCGTGTTTGAGGGTCGTGCCTTGATTGATGTGATACCCCAATGCGTTTCGTTCGGCATCAGGCAGGGCATGCAACACCGAAGCGTAAAGATCATCGGCCCCGTGCAAGTGAAGATCCTCGGTATCGCGGGTTTGGTACTGACCGTCCTCACTGACCAGGATTCTGCGGTAAGTGGCATCTGCCGGACCGACGCTTTCGCGCAACGGACCGTCGAATGTAGATTCACGGATTTCGATCCGAACGTTTTCGGGCCAGTTGGGCAGTGCTTGCAACGAGCGCAGTGCCAGCCGCTCGGTGTCCGCTCCGTACGCCATATCGAGGAAGAGCCCTTCATAGGCGCGCGCGGTTCGTATCGCCTGCAAGGTGGCTCTCACACGTTCTCTGAGTTGCAAGGGGATGCGCGACGGTCCGGTAATGTTGAGCAGGTCTTGCGGTTCGATGTCTGCCAGCAACTCCCGCGCTACCGCAGTGGGGAGTTCGCTGAAGGCGTCCTGGAGCACCCGCACTTGCGGGTTACTGGTCTGTTGCAAACGACGATTCAGCGCGTCAAACAGAGGCCCGCGCCGATTACCGGCTCGTTCGGCAAGCTGGTTTTTCAAGGCATCGATTCGGATTTGCTCGTCAGTGGAAATGCCTCGCCCGAGCATCGCGTGGATGTCGGGCTCGTTTACAAACTTCACGGCAAGCTCCGGCAGTTTCCCTGCGCGGACCTCGGCACGGCTTATCTTCAGGGTGTTGGCCGGCAGTGCATCGACGTTGCCAAACCTTATGGAGCGCCCACCCTGCCCGGCACCGTCAATAAGCTCGATGCTTTTGAGCTCAGGCCATCTCGGCAGTTCAACCAGCAACCGGGGCACCTGTTCGATGAAGACTTCCGGAACCTCATTGAGCCTTATCTGCCCGGGCAGCTTTTGCACATCAGCCCAGGTCTTGAACCGTTCGATGGTGTCGGTCAGCAACGCTGGCGGCGCATCGTTGACGACATGCAACCTGCGCAAATCGTCTTCCGCTACTCCACTGACGAGACGAATCTGCTCCAGCGTGTCATCCGTGAAAACCTCGACCGACGACCCCATGCGCCGCATAAGCGTGGTGTTGTCCCATTCGAGCGGGCGGTCGAGTTCTGTCTTCCACGCGCCGCCACCGTTGTGCTCCAGTTTCGGTTGATAAGCCTGTGGCCGATCCGGATGACGCAAGCGTGGCTGGCCGGTGCGTGGATCGTTTATCACTTCGAAGTGTTGGTTTTCATGCGTGAGGATGTCTTTTTCGCCGTGCCGGTACAGCCCCCGCTCGTTTGGCTTCGCCTCTGTGGGCAACGCCATGTCATGGGCGTAAGGCGCAAGGTCCGGGTTCCAGAGGCGCGTCTTGCCATCAGTCGACTCAACCTTTTGCAACTGATCGATAAAAGCCGATGGTTTGACAGGCGCAGCCGCACGGGCGGGCAAGACATGCCCGGCGGCCATAATGGCCAGCTGCGCAAAATTGATCATGACACCGGTGAGATGGGCCGCCGCTTCTTCCTTGTCGCCCTTGCTCCAGTCTTCGAGGCCTTCCATGGTTTCGAAGAGCATCTGCCCGACCATGACCGCCAGCATCGCTTCGCCCAGATAGGGAACCAACATGGCGCCAAAATTGAACACGTTCCAGCCGATGTTCAGGTAACTGCTCAGGCGATTCCAGCGCGTGGTGGCGTCTTCATCCCCGGTCGGCACGGCGATCTGCCGCGCATCTGCAATCGCCTTCTCCCTTCGCCACAGAGCCATTTGCGGCCAGAGATCGCCAGGAATGATATCGGTGACGGGCTCCGCGTTGGCATTTTCAACGGCTGTTTCCCGCCACCATGGCCCCATGTCCAGCGACTCGCGCTGTTTCCAGGTGAAGGTCGAGAGCCGCTCGCGAACCCGGGCAAAAAATTTGCCTTTGTCTTTTTGCGCCACGAAACGGCTGAAAAACTGTTGATAGCTCGGCGAGCGCAGCTGGCTCGTCAGTTCCTTCATGAAGTCAGTGAAGGATTCGTATTCTTTGAAGGGGTGGTCGGGATCATCAGGGACATACGCAATCAACGTCCCGTCGAGACGACTTTGTTGATAAACATCATCCCTTTGCAACATGGCGTCGACGAGACCACTGGGGCCATTGGCGAAAAACGCCTCGAGCAACTTGAACTGTTCAAACTCCTGTCCCGGGAGCAATGTCAGACGGCGCGACCATTCCAGCATCGTTCGTTGATGCTGCGGAATCAGCGCGTCGTAAGTTCGTTTGATTGTTGACGGGTCCGCCACCGCACTGAACAACACAATCCCGGACAACCTGAAGCCCATGAGCGAAAGCCGATGGCATTGCAAGGGACGACGCCCCATCAGAATGCCTGGTTCGTTGTCCCGAATCTGCCGAAGTTTCCCGTAGCCATAGGACGTGATGTCTTTTTTCAGATACGCGATCAGCGCCGATTCGTTGAAAGCGGCTTTTTCACTGGCCGTGGATTGCCGCACAACTGTCGCTTTGGCCGCGACCTCTTCGGGTGCCAGCAATGCCTTGATGTGCTGCTGATATTGCGCACCGATATCGAGCGACCGACACAGGGCAGCAAATCGTTCGACCGTCAGCGCCTGCCGCTGAAGTTCGTTTTCGTCGTCCCTGATGAAGATGCCCGATCCATCGCGAAATGCGCCCTCCTGCGTTTCGGGCGCCTCGAAATTGTGCAACGCCGCTTCCAGCAATGAGGATTGTCTGAGCCGACTGGCATTGGTATCGATGCCGATAGCCAGTTTGGCAGGGATGTACAGTCGAATCAGCGTCGCATTGACGTCCAGTTCCAGATTCAATTGTTCTTTTAATGCCTGAACCAGCAGGGGTCTGGCAAAGGCATGAATGTCCTGCTGCACGTTCTTCAGCGTATCCTCCAATGGACCCTGGAGGCGCCAATGTTCGTCGATCAACTCCTTGAGGTACTGGCGATCAATGGCCCTTGCATTCAAATACCATTCAGGAAATTCCGGTTTCGAATGGGCAAGTGAAACAAGGCGTGAGGCGGGTGCATCTTTGATCGGCGAGGGCAGTTTGCTCAGAAGATAATCACGATAGACATCGGTTTCTCCCTCTTCTCCTGCGTACCCGGTCGTTATCTGCAACAACGGAGTGCCCGAAAGTTCGCTCATTTCGCAAATCCTTATGCGATGAAAGGAACGCCCAGACTATTGATTGGCGACAAAAACAAAAGCGCAAAAAACAGCCCAGAAATCAGTAATACATCACAATCGCATCGGATTTCAGAATGCAAAAAACAAGTAATTACCACCCGAACGCCGCCGAAAAGAGCCTCCCGCGTAATGGTAGTTTTTAGCCAGTAACAAAGAGGCTAAGATGCGCCAGACTTCCCCTCAGGACTCCGGCCATGCGCCTACCCGAATTCATCAGGCAACACGTGGACCGTATCGTCGATGAATGGGAGCAGTTCGCCAGCACCATCACGCCGGCGGCCGAGCACATGGACAGGGTCGCCTTGCGCGATCACGCCAAGGCCATTTTGTTGGCCGCGGCACGCGACATGACCTCGGCGCAAACCTCCAGTGAGCAGATGGCCAAGGCCAAGGGTGAGGGCCCGGAAAAAACCCCGAGCCTGGATGAGGCTGCCGCCAGCCATGGCGAACTGCGGCATACCGTGGGGTTTGATCTGGTGCAGATGACGTCGGAGTTCCGTCATCTGCGGGCGTGCGTCATCCGTTTGTGGGTCGCCAGCCTGGAGTCGCCGGACCTGGCCTATTTCCAGGACATGATCCGTTTCAACGAAGCCATTGACCAAGCACTCGCCGAATCCACCGCCGCTTACGCCGAACAGGTCAATCGTTCGCGGGATATCTTTCTGGCGATCCTCGGGCATGACCTGCGGGCACCTTTGCAAGCGGTGAGCATGTCCACCGAATTGCTGATGCGCAAAGTAACGCTTGAAGGCGATGCACTGGCCTGCGCGATCAATATCAAGCATGGCGCGCGGCACATGGCGGTGATGGTCAGCGATTTGCTGGAGCTGGTGCGCAGTCGACTGGGTAAAAGCCTGCCGATCGAACCGGCACCCATGGACCTGGCCGATTCCGTCCATGCGGCGATTGCCGAAGCCTGCGCCGGTAATCCGGAGTGCAATCCGACGGTCGACGTAGTGGGAGACACCCGAGGTGCCTGGGACGCCGGGCGGGTTGGCCAACTGCTGCAGAATCTGATCGGCAACGCGTTGCAGCATGGTTTGAACAAACGTGACGTAACAGTGACCCTGACAGGCGAGCCAGACACGGTTCGCCTCACGGTGCATAACTACGGCGTGCCAATTTCCGAGGACGCGATCGGCACGATTTTCGATCCGCTGGTGCGCAGCGCCGACGAAGAACTCGGCCAGCCTTCCACCAGCCTTGGCCTGGGGTTGTTTATCGTCAAGGAAGTGGTCGACGCGCACGGCGGGACGATTGAGGTCAGCTCCAGCGAGACGGATGGCACGCTGTTTACTGTGGTGTTGCCGAGAAAGGCATGAAGGCGTAAGACCGAGTCATCGTTCATCGTCGGAACGCCGCCCGGAGCCGGCTCACTCCCACATTGGATCGGGTTCCTCCAGAAGGAATACGGACGAATGTGGGAGCGGGCTTGCTCGCGAAGGGGCCATGTCAAGCGACACAAAACCATCAGAACACCTACTCGACCACCAACCGCCCCAACCGCTGCTTGAGCATGCGATTCTCGGCCCGCAGCTGCTGGACCTCTTCAAGCAGGTCCAGCGCCAGGGCGACGCCTTCCCACTCCAGTTCCAGGTCGCGCCGCAGCTTGGCGGCACGCTTGGCCAGGGCCAATTCATAATCGTTGAAACGCCAATCCTTGGGCTGCGTGCCCTGAGGTTCGAGGATGCCGTGCTCGACGATTTCGATCACGTAGACGTCCGACAGGTCGGTCGCCTCACAGAATTCTGCCATGTCCAGTTGAACGATCAGGGGGGCGCTCATGAGGGGCTACTCCGTCTCTTGGATCAGAAATTTTCTCTCGGGTCGAAAGCGGCTTTTTTTGCCAGTTCCTGCCACAGGGCCTTGACCTCATCGCTCGACGTCTTGGGCATGACTGCCTTCAATTGCACGAACAGGAAGCCGCGTTCGCCCGCCTTGTTCAGCAGACCGTGGCCCTTGGCGCGCATGCGCTGGCCATTCTGACTGCCGGCCGGCACCTTGAGGTTAATCTTGCCTGTCAGTGTAGGCACTGCCACTTCGGTGCCCAGCGCCAATTCCCAGGGAGCCAGCGGCAAGGTGATGATCAGGTTCTCGCCTTCGACATCGAATTTGGGGTGCGGCGCGAAGCGAATGATCAGGAACAGGTCGCCATTGGCGCCACCACCGGTGCCCGGCGCACCCTGACCCTTGAGGCGGATGCGCTCGCCGTCGGCCACGCCGGCCGGGATCTTCACGTTCAGGCTTTTACTGGTGTTGCTGACATGCTGGCCGGCAGCGTTGTACTGCGGCACCTGGAAAGTGACCTTCTTCGACTCGTTCGAGAGGGTTTCTTCCAGAAAAATCCCAAGTTCCATTTCCACGTCTTGCCCTCGACGCCCGGCGCTGCGGCCTGACTGTCCACCACCAAAACCCGGACCACGGTTGCCGAAGATCGAACTGAAGAAGTCCGAAAAATCGCCCGAGTCCTGACCACCACCGAAACCACCGCCGCCACGACCCTGCCAACCCGGCGGCCCCTGGAACGGCTGGCCATGCTGGCCGTATTTGCGCAAGTCGTCGTATTCGGCGCGTTTGTCGGCACTTTTCAGCGCCTCGTAGGCTTCCGAGGCGTCCTTGAACTTGGACTCGGCGTCCTTTTCCTTGCTGACGTCCGGGTGGTATTTGCGCGCCAGTTTGCGATAGGCGGCCTTGATCGCCTTGTCGTCAGCCGTCGGCTCCACACCGAGAATCTTGTAATAGTCTTTGAAGTCCATCGAGGGAATCACCATCCGTTATCGATATCGCGCCGCCACCGGCAGTCTGCGCTCATTGGCAGACGTCGGGTTGACCGATCTCAAGTTGTTGACCGGGCAGCGCATCAGAAGTTTATCGGCAGCGGCGGGCGGTTCTTGCGACCGTCCTGTGGCTGCCAGGCCCAATGCAGACAAGTTTGGGGCAAAGGATAGTCTTTCAAGGCGCTAATAGCTGAGATTTAGCGGATAGTCGGCCTTCGAATATTCGCCGCACTGGCATACACTGCGCGGCCGTTTTTTAACCGGAACTCGAAAGACATGAAAAACGCATCTCCAGCCCGTGCCTGTGGTATCGACTTCGGCACGTCCAACTCCACCGTCGGCTGGCTGCGCCCCGGCATGGAAACGCTGATCGCGCTGGAGGACGACAAGATCACCCTGCCCTCGGTGGTCTTCTTCAATATGGAAGAACGCCGCCCGGTGTACGGCCGGCTGGCGCTGCACGAGTACCTGGAAGGCTATGAAGGCCGGTTGATGCGCTCGCTCAAGAGCCTGCTGGGCTCCAAGCTGATCAAGCACGACACCAGCGTCCTCGGCACGGCGATGCCGTTCAAGGACCTGCTCGGTCTGTTTATCGGTCAACTGAAGAAGCGCGCCGAAACCGCCGCCGGTCGGGAGTTCGATGAAGTGGTGCTGGGCCGCCCGGTGTTCTTCGTCGACGACGATGAACTGGCCGACCAGGAAGCCGAAAACACCCTGGTGGACGTCGCGCGCGCCATCGGCTTCAAGGACGTTTCGTTCCAGTACGAACCGATTGCAGCGGCATTCGACTATGAGTCGACCATCGAAAAGGAAGAGCTGGTGCTGATCGTCGACATCGGCGGTGGTACGTCCGACTTCTCGCTGGTGCGCCTGTCCCCCGAGCGTCGCACCCACGACAACCGTCACGATGACATCCTCGCCACCGGCGGCGTGCACATCGGCGGGACCGATTTCGACAAGCAGCTGAGCCTGCAAGGCCTGATGCCGCTGTTCGGCTACGGCAGCCGCATGAAGAGCGGCGCCTACATGCCGACCAGCCACCACATGAACCTGGCGACCTGGCACACCATCAACTCGGTGTACTCGCAGAAGTCGACTCTGGCGCTGGGCAGCATGCGTTACGACATCGAAGACACCGGCGGCATCGATCGTCTGTTCAAGCTGATCGACCAGCGCGCCGGCCACTGGCTGGCCATGGAAGTGGAAGAAACCAAGATCCAGCTGACCCACGCCGACAGCCGCCACGTGCCGCTGGACCGCATCGAGCCGGGTTTGAGCGTGGAGTTGAGCCGGGCACTGTTCGAATCGGCCATCGACAACCTGCTGGAGCGCGTACGCAACAGCGTCACGCAATTGCTGAACGACGCCAACGTGCGTGTCGATCAGGTCGACACGGTGTTCTTCACCGGCGGTTCGAGCGGGATTCCGGCGCTGCGTAACAGCGTGTCGGCGATGTTGCCGAATGCGCGGCATGTGGAAGGGAACATCTTTGGCAGCATCGGCAGCGGGCTGGCGATTGAGGCGATGAAGCGTTACGGCACGATGGATTGATCCCGCAGTGATCGTTCCCACGCTCTGCGTGGGAATGCATCCCGTGACGCTCGGCGTCACAGCCTCAACAGCGGACGCAGAGCGTCCATGGCGGCATTCCCACGCAGAGCGTGGGAACGATCGGGTGGTGGTTAAACCATCCCCACCTGCTTCAACTCACTCTTCAGATACGCGTAATAAATCGGCCCCGCCACAACCCCCGGCAGGCCGAACGCGGCCTCGAACACCAGCATTGCCAGCAGCAACTCCCACGACTTGGCGCTGATCTGCCCGCCGACAATGCGCGCGTTGAGGAAGTATTCGAGCTTGTGGATAACAATCAGGTAACCCAGCGCCGCCACGGCCACCCAGATCGACAGCGACAGGCCGACGATGGTGATCAGGGTGTTCGATATCAGGTTGCCGATCACCGGCAGCAGCCCTAGCAGGAACGTCAGCACGATCAGGGTTTTGGTCAGCGGCAGCTTGATGCCGAACATCGGCAGGACCACCGCCAGGAAAATCCCGGTGAAGAAGGTGTTGAGCAGGGAAATCTTGATCTGGGCGAACACGATGTTGCGAAACGCCTGGACCAGCAGGTGCAAGCGGTCGAACAGCGCGGCGGCCAATGGCTTGCGCTTGGTCAAGTCCGGCACGCGCTGCAAGGCAATGATCGCCCCCAGCACCATGCCGATCAGCAGCGTCACAAACATGTGCGCCGCGTCCTTGCCCACCAGTTGCAAGTCGCTCAGGTGTTTGCTCATCCACTCGCCAATCGCCACGCGGAATTCGGCGGCACTGGCGGGCAGATAGGCGTCGATGAACGGCGGCAGTTGCCCGCGCGCACGGTCGACGACAACCATGAATTTGTCGAGAGATGCCCCGGGGTTCTCCGCTTCGTGCAGCAAAAAGCTAATGGCGCCGGCAAAGATCAGCGTCAACACACTGACCACCAAAGTCCCCAACAACGCCACCGCCAGCCAACGCGCACGCCGACCTTCGATCAGCCGCTGCAATTGCGGGGTGAGCATGTTGACCAGTTCGAACACCAGCAAACCGGCCAGGAGGCTGGGCAGCAGTCGCAGCGGGATCACCAGCAGCAAACCACCAAAAATGATGACCCAACTGATCAGCAGCAGAACTTGGCGTTGAGAAAACGTGGGCATACAGCCTCAAAACGAACGACGTAAAAGGATTGGCAGTCTGCCAGCGTTCGGAGGCCAGCACTAGGGATTGTGTAGGTCGACCTTAGTGGGGCATTGGCGATTTTTTGCAGCGTCCATGCCGGCCTCTTCGCGAGCAAGCCCGCTCCCACAATGGATCTGTGTTCGCAGGACTTATGTGGGAGCGGGCTTGCTCGCGAAGGGGCCCTCACAGCCGCCACAATCTGCCGCCCCCTATGACTAAGTTATCTATTTTTTCTTCAGGCAATCACTCATGAAGGCTTTACGCGCATCGCCTTTCAAAGCCTGGGTAGCCGCGGTGGCGTTGCAGGTTTTCATCTTCTCTTGCTGAGGGGTCAGGGCTTTCGCGTCATTGGCGGCCGGCGCCGCTTTGAGGCAGGTGCTCATGAAGGCTTTGCGCTCATCGCCCTTGAGGCTTTTCGCGGTGGCGTCAGCGTTGCAGGTAGTCATCTTGTTCTGTTGCTCGGTGGCAGCGAAGCCTTGGGCGCAAAGCAGCAAACCGATCATCAACAAAGGGACACGCAATATCTTCATGGAGTTTCTCCTTGTTGCCGCACCAAGGGGTGCGGCCTCAATCTGGAGTGTAGACAACCCCTGTTACACCTTCATCCACGACGCATCAGAGGGTCTTCAATCGGTATCTGTGTCCTCGCCCAGAAGATCCTTGAATGCCTCCCGGTATCGTGTGTATGCATTAATCCGGTTTTCAATGACCAACGCAGGCATCCGCTCGAAGGAAACTGGTGTGCCTCCCTCGACAGCATAGGTCTGGCCAAGCTTATCCAATGACGTCCATTGGACGTATGTCCGCGCCGTCTTCAGATACAGCTTGTTCATTTTTATCTGTCGATACGTGTTTGCCTCAGAAACCGCGGGCAATGTCGCCGGGCCTGGTGGCGTGTCATTGATAAACCTGTATTCGCCCACGGCCGGCCCTGCGGGCAGTGTCTCCAAGGGCGTCGTTACAAACTCGAATGTCCCTTTGCTGGCCAGGTGCGCGGCGGGAAATTCCGGCCAGGAGTCAGCGACGACCAATCCATTGAGATTGCTCAAATCATCACCAATCACCACATACTGATGGTCAAACCCGGAGACTTTGACGATGTGAATAGCGGACGTCCGGGGTTGGCTGGCGAGGATCGAAAACGTGACTTTGGAGTTCTCCGAGCAATTGCCGCCCTTGATTGCGATGGCCTTTTCTGACGCTTGCGCGATTGTCAGGTCCGAGGTGAACACGCTCTCCGCCCCAAGGTCCATTCCCCTGAGGTGTTTAATACCCGCGATTGCCGAACCGCCTTTCTCCCACATGCTCGCCAACTGATTACTCGACAACGGCAAGAGCTCCTTGGCTCGATAGATCGCTTCCTGTGCCATTTTCAAGTTGGCCATGATTTGAGCCGACACCTGAATCGGCTCCCCGGACGTGGCTACGTCTTCGAACAGCAACTCTCTATATTCACTTAAATCCCTCAGCTTCGGATTCGACGTTACACCGTTCTCCCGGACTGAACGTATCAGCGCCTGGTATTCATTGGCGCGCCCGGTCTGTTCCAGATTCCGCGCATACATGCCCAGATTTCGTTCCGACTCCGTGAGCGGCACCAGGCCCTCTTCGGTAAACAGACGCCCGGTCAAGGCGTCGAACTGCTCAGGCCGTATGAGTGACTGCAATTCGGGTAATACTTCAATGCTGTCGAGGACTGGCTGATTATTCCCCTCACCGTTAGCTTTGATCACTGCGTAATGCATCGATAAAACGCATTCATCAGAAAATCGCTCGTGCAACAACTTCAAACCGCGCAAGAAGTTGTATCTTTCAATCATCGGAGTCGATTCATGAAACGAAAGATCAATCAGCTCTTTATATTTACCCGCTATGAACTGCAACTGTGCCACTTCCCCAATAGAACTTGGCGGCCCTGCGCGAAGCCGCATGAAGTCCGGGTCGAACGTGGACCGATACGGTTGCGGGAGATTGGGCAGGAGTTCCAGTAAGCGGTACGGCATCAACGCATTCCTGCGCAAACAGGTTTACAAACTTTTTACATCACTGATTTTTAGTGACTCGCGCTTATCGACCAAAAACGTTTCAAGGATCGAATTGTAGAAATCTGTAGCGGGATACAGGGCATTGCCTTCGACATCGTGAGCCCGGTAAGTCCCGTATCCGTCCTCTACGAAAGTCAGGTGAGTCGTCACGTTACTTTGACCGAATGCGCCCAACAGTTCGCCATCGAAACTGTCCTGACGAATTTCGATGCGAATGTCTTCCCCCCAGAGCCCCAAAGCTCCCGACGTATATAGAGTCAGCGTGAAGTTATCAGGCGAATTGACCGAATCCAGATAAAAACCTTCGTACGCGCGGCTGACAAGGATGTCCTGAAGCGCCCAGTGACCCAGGGTTTGAAGTCTTTCGGGGAGAATCCCACGCCTGATTTTGTCCAACTCTGCCGGCGTGGCGATGTCTACCAGCTCTCGCGCCACAACTCCCGGCAACTTCAACTGCTCCTGAACGAATAGCGCTTCGGTAGTCGTGGCCTTATCGACATCGCGATAACGTTGATCAAACAGGTAGGTTTTATACGGGTCAGCCAGCTGTGCAAGTTCGCGCCTAAGGTGCCTGGCATTCGCTTCAAGCGTGGCCGGCGGTTCATCGGACGCAACGTTCAGCAGGGATTTTGTTTCAGCCTCATCCAGATGCGACAGCACGGTTTTGAGCAGGTCGCCGTCGAGCAATTGATCGCGTGGTATGGGCACCGGTGATGAGCCTTCACGTTCAATTGTGCTCAGCACCTTGCCATTGGCATCCAGCAATGACATCGCCTTGTCTGGCCAAATTACATTGAGCAGTTCGAACTGAAATAACAAATCGGCCTGCAAATAATCTTGCGCACGATCGCTGCGCAGGTTGTCGATGAAGCGACCCATCTCGCGATCAATCCTGAACCGGGCCACCGTGTCCTGAAGCAAGGGGATGATGCGCTCATGGTTGGCGTACATGCGTCGGACTGCATTTATATCGGCGCGACTCACTGCAAGTATATCGGCGCCGGCCTCTTCCAGACCTTGAGCCTGCGAACCGAGACGGTTGATCAGGGTCTGCTCATCCCATGCATACGGCCGCTCGCCTTCGATCACCCGCTGGTAAGCATATCGAGGGTCGGTCACGCGCTCGGGCTCAGTCTGCAGGCGCCACAGCTTGCCGACCGGATCGCGTATGAGTACGGGGCCAGTAGCGGTCAGTTCATTAGGCAGCTTGGCGCGGTACAGCCCGGTTTCAGGGTCTTTGCCAACTTGTACGATGCCAACGTCTGCAACCTCGGCATACAGACGGTTTCGGAATGTTCGCAAGCCGTCGGCGTTGGCTTCTGTCAATTTGCCCGTCGCAGGAACCCGATAGGCTGTCAGCGGATGCTGCGCCGATGCGATTGCGGAAGTGGAGTTGGAAGTGGAGCTAGAGCTGGAACTGGAAACCCTATCGCTGGCTGCTATCGACGACGTGCCGGCTGCGGGCGTATCGATGCTCTCGGGGATTCTGCTCGTCCCGGACAAATCAAGCCGGCCTGCTCCCGTCACCGGGTCGACATCGACTCGCGGAGTATCGACCCGTGGGGCATCGGTCCGCGAGGTGTCAGGGCGCGGTGTCTCTCCACCCCCTGTCGAGACAGGTCTGTGAGTGTCGGGGCTGGTATTGCCTCTGGGAGGCCGTCTGGCTGCCATGAATCTTCATCCTTGTAATTGACTGTGGCGTCGCTGCCGATTGTGAATAAGTTCAAACACGCAAACATATTACTTACCCACAATAATAACTTGCAGAAGAATAAAAATCCTGCCGCCTCTTGTATATCAATTAATGAATTCCGAACAACTTGTGCATATTTATATTTAATTCACAGAATCCTTCATCAACAGCCTATTTACCAGAAGCAAAGTTCGAACTAATGCGTAAGAAAGTTCTCGGAAGGGATCAATACACGCTGTTACGTCGATAATGCTCCGGCGTGCACCCGGCCTGACGCGCAAACATGGCGATAAATGCCGAACCGCTGCTGTAACCCAGATCGAAAGCGATGGCCTGCACGCTGCGCGGACTTTCCAGCGCCTCGATTGCGGCAAGGAAGCGCAGTCGCTGGCGCCACTCACCGAAACTCATGCCTAACTCGCGGACGAACTGCCTGGCCAGGGTCCGCTCACTGACATGCACCTGCGCCGACCAATGCGCCAGTGGCTGGTGATTACCCGGGTCGGCGTTCAATGCCTGGAGGATCGCCAGAAGACCGGGACTGCTGGCGTACGGCAGATAACATTCGTGCACCGGCGCCTGTTGCAGTTGGTCGACCAGCACCTGCGCCAGACGTTTGTCGGCGTCCTGTTCGGGAATCTTCACGTCGCGAGCGGCGAAGTCCTTGAGGATCGCCTTGAGAATGTCGCTGATCGCCAGCGTGCAGGCTTGCTGTGGCAGCGCGTGGCACAACGTCGGCGCCAGGCAGACCGCGCGATAGTTGATCGGTTGATTGCTGTAGAAACTGTGCTCGGTCTCGGGCGGCACCCACACGGCGTACTGCGGCGGCGACATGAAGCGGCGGCTACCGATTTCCATGTGCAACACACCGTTGGCCGAATACTCGAGAGTGCCCCACGGGTGACGATGGGTCGAAGCGTATTCGTGGGTATCGAAGTCGGCATAACGGAAGTACACCGGGGACGGCAGTTCCGGGAAGTCGAGCAGGGCAATGTGTTTACTGGTCATGCTGTCCGTCATCAGGGGCAGGTTGTCTGGATCGAAGTATAGGCTTGCATCCAGACAGGCGGATAATTGCCCCTCACTTATGCTTCTGGTTTTTTCTGATGCAATACGCTTATCCCCTGCTGGCCATTTTCATTTGGGCCGGCAACACCGTGATCACCAAGATGTCAGCCGGGGCGATCTTTCCCGCCGAGATTGGTTTCTACCGCTGGCTGCTGGCCGGAATTCTGTTCACGCCCTTCATGCTCAAACCGGTGATCGCTCAATGGCCGCTGATTCGCCCGAACCTGGGCAAGATTTTCATCCTTGGCGTGCTCGGCATGGCGGTCTATCAAAGCTTGGCGTACTTCGCCGCAACGCTGACGACGGCCACCAACATGGGGATCATTTTGTCGCTGATGCCATTGATGTCGCTGGCCATGGCAATTGTCAGCCTTGGCCAGCGTTTGACGGCGGGCGCGTTGGCGGGCGCGGTGCTGTCGTTTGCCGGGGTTCTGGTGGTGGTGTCGTCCGGCAGCCTGGGGGCGCTGCTGGAGCATGGCGTGAACCTGGGTGACGCGATGATGCTGATTGCCACGCTGGCCTATGCGATTTACAGCACCCTGTTGAAGAAATGGCAGCTGCGTCTGCCACCGCTGGTGTTGTTGTATTTGCAGGTGCTGGTGGCGGTGGTGGTGCTGTTTCCATTGTTTGTCGCTTCACCAAAGGTTGGCCCGACCTTGCAGAATATTCCGCTGGTGCTTTATGCCTGCCTGTTGGCTTCAATGCTTGCGCCGTTGGCGTGGATGCAGGCCGTGATTCGCCTGGGGCCGAGCCGGACCACGCTGTTTTTCAATTTGCTGCCGTTGATTACGGCGCTGATTGCGGCGGCGGTGCTGCATGAACAACTGGCTATGTACCACTTGGTGGGTGGGGTGTTGACGTTGGGTGGGGTGGTGATTTCGGAGCGTTGGACCACGGTGCTCGGCAGGGCGTAAACCTCTGTGGCGAGGGGGCTTGCCCCCGTTCGGCTGCGCAGCAGTCGTAAAACCAGCCAACTCAGTAAGTCTGAAGAGTTGCAGGGGGCCGCTTCGCAGCCCAACGGGGGCAAGCCCCCTCGCCACAGGACGGCTAAACGCCAGCCGCTTTCAACCGCGCCGCATGCTCGACAAACAACCGCACCGGATCAGCCCCTTTCCCCACCAGCCCCAGCGACTGATTGACGATGTCGAAGTGATCCATCGGATACTCATCGCCAATCACCGTCCCAAGGTGCGAGCTGTAACGCCCGACCATCCCGTCGCAATGCCCCGTTTCGCGCACGAAGGTTCTGGCAAACAACCGGCAACTGCGATTCGTCCCGTCGAACAGGTTGCCCCCGCGATCCGTCTTGCCCGGCTGCAACGTCCCGGACCAGGAGTAATAGCGCACGCCGTTGACCTCTTCCGGCCCGTGACCGCCCCAGGTTTCAGGCAGGCCCTGTGGATAACGCTGATTGAACAGCGCCACCCCGGCAGTCGTCAGGGACTCATGGGAAGCATGGATATCCACAGGGAATTTCGGCCCGCGATAGCCGGTTTCCAGCAGGCTCATCAACCCGCCGATCACCCGCAGTAAAAACGCCAGCAGCCGGCCCTTTGCGCTGTCGGCCGGATAATGTTTTTCCAGATAATCCGCCAGTTCCGAGCCATGATTGGGCCCCGCGACAGAAGTGACAGAAGCCACGCGATCCGGGCGTTTGGCCGCCGCGTAACGGGCCGTGAGCGAACCCTGGCTGTGGCCGATCAGGTTGACCTTCTCGGCCCCGGTTTCCCGCAGGATCTCTTCGATCCGCGCCAGCAGCTGCTCACCGCGCACCTCACTGGAATGGAGCGGCGAGACCTGCACCGCAAACACCGTCGCCCCGCCCCGGCGCAACGCTGAAATGATCCCGTACCAGTACGGATACAACACCAGACGGATAAACCCGAGCATTCCCGGGACCAGCACCAACGGGTAACGCGTAGCGGAACCTTGCGACATGGGCGAACATCCTTGTGATCGGTGAGATGAAGCAAGGCGCGATGCAAGACATCAGCCAAGCATCGTCACCCAAGATGACAACTCGACGACCAGTCTATGACATCCGCCCTACTTCAGCCCCACCACGCCCGCCACGATCAGCCCGACCGACACCAGCTTGATCGCCGTCAGGCTTTCGCCCAGCAACGCAAAGCCGAGAAACACCGTGCCCAGTGAACCGATGGCGGTCCAGATCGGGTAGGCGATGCTCACCGGCAACTCGCGCATGGCCAGGGTCAGGAAGTAAATCCCCCCGACGGCAGCCACGACCGTGATCAGCGATGGCCAAAGCCGGGTGAAGCCTTCGGCGTACTTCATGCCCATGGCGAAGGTGACTTCGAACCCGGCGGCGATCAGCAGAAACCACCAGGCCACCTAAAACTCCCTGGCCAGGGTCAGCAAACGCTGCTCGGCCTCAGCCGCCGAAATCTCGAAAGTGCGCGCGGCGGACTCTTCGCCTTCAGCGGCCACCACGGTGATGTCGGTGATGCCGATGAATCCCAGCGCGGTGCGCAGCAACGGATCGGCATGGTTCATCGCCTCCAGTTCACCGCCCGGCCCGAACCCGAAGCCGCCGCGACTGGTGACGATCAGGGCTTTTTTACCTCGCACCAACGGCTCGTACTGGGCCACGCCATTGTCCAGCGTGTGATTGAACGTCAGCCCGAGCCGCACAATCTGATCGATCCAGGCCTTGAGGCCGCTGGGCACGCTGAAGTTGTGCATCGGCGTGGAAATCACCAGCAGATCGTGGCCCAGCAACTCGCCGACCAGTTCATCGCTGAATGCCAGATCGGCCTGCATCGTCAGCGGTCGTGCGTTGGGCTCGGGGTAAAACGCCGCGGCCACAAAGGCCTCGTTGACCGGCGGTATCAAGGCCCGACCGACTTCCCGGCGAGTCAGGTGAGACTCGGGATGTCGCGCCTGCAAGGCCGACAGAAACACTTCGGCTAAACGCCGGGAATGAGAACGTTCGCCGCGCGGGCTGGCGTGGACTGCAAGAATCTTACTCATCTGAATCTCCTTGAGGGCTAAACTAAAACTGCTTGTGGCTTGCAGCTTGTAGCGCGCAGCCGCCCTTATTCAACTGAGTAGAAATCAGTCCGGATGAATCCATTTCATCCATGGAGTGTTTGAATGTTTGCCTCGCTGCCGCTGACCGCCCTGCGCGCCTTTGAATCTGCCTCACGCCTGCTCAGTTTCAAGGCTGCCGCCGAAGAACTCTCGGTGACGCCAACGGCGGTGTCCCATCAGATTCGTTCGCTGGAGAGTTGGCTCGGTGTGCCGCTGTTCGAGCGGCTGCCACGGCAAGTTCGCCTGACCGACTGCGGCGAACGGCTGTTCCGCAGCCTGCATGGCGCGTTGCTGGAAGTGGCGCAAAGCGTCGACACCCTGCGCCCGCAACGCAGCGGCGCGAGCCTGACGATTTCCACCACGGCAGCCTTCGCCGCGCTGTGGCTGGTGCCACGATTGGGTCGGTTCTACGCCCGTCATCCGAACATCAGCCTGCGCCTGGATACCCATTGCGAGGTCATCGATTTGCATCAGGACGCCAGCGTCGATCTGGTGGTGCGCTACAGCCTTGGTGACTACCCGAACCTTTATGGCCTATGCCTGTTCGACGAATCGTTCGGTGTCTATGGCTCGCCCGAGCAAGTGGCCCTGGCGGCTGATCGGGCGCCCACGCTGATCAGCGTGCGCTGGCATAACTCCAAACTGTACGCCCACGGCTGGGCGGCCTGGTGCGCGCAGTCCGGCGAGGCCTGGCTGACGGGAGAACCGGCGGTCCGTGAGTACGACGAAGAGCATTACGCCCTGCAAGCGGCGATCGCCGGGCAAGGCCTGGTACTGGCGAGCAACATTCTGGTGTCGGAAAGCGTGGCCAGCGGTTTGCTGGTGGCTTATCGCGGCGAGATCCAGGTGGATGGCGCCGGCTACAGCGCGCTTTGCGTGCCTGGGCGCGAACGACATCCGCCGGTTCGGGCGTTCTTTGCGTGGTTGCGCGAGGAGGCATTGCTGTCTGGACACGCCTTGGCGTGATTGCTTCAACCCTGATCGGCAAATGCCCAATTACATAAAACTTTTCGCCGTGCCCGTCACTCACACCTTACGCAGCGATCACTTCTCTAGAAGGTGACGCAAACCGGATTAGCCTCCAGGAGAACGAGATGAGTGACATGCATTTGTCTGATGTAACCACCCTTCGCGAACGTGCCCGCAAGAACGTCGAGAACGGTGCGGTGACCGAAAGCTACAGCGCTGACATTGATGAAGTGTTGCGCCTGCTCAACGAATCGCTGGCCACCGAACTGGTCTGCGTATTGCGCTACAAGCGCCACTACTTCATGGCCAGCGGCTTGAAAGCCAACGTCGCGGCCGATGAATTTCTCGAACACGCGAAACAAGAAGCCGAGCACGCCGACCGTCTGGCCGAACGTATCGTGCAACTCGGCGGAGAACCGGAGTTCAACCCTGACCTGCTGTCGAAAAACTCCCACGCGCAATATGTGGCGGGTAATTCACTTAAAGAGATGGTCTATGAAGACCTGGTCGCCGAGCGGATCGCAATCGACAGCTACCGCGAGATCATTCAGTACATTGGCGAAAAAGACCCGACGACCCGGCGCATCTTCGAAGACATCCTGGCTCAGGAAGAAGAGCATGCGGATGATATGGCTGACATTCTGAAAGATTTGTAGCGCCTGTCAGATTGCTATCGCGAGCAGGCTCGCTCCTACAATGGACCTGTATTCACAGAAACAATGTGGGAGCGGGCTTGCCCGCGAAGGCGTCCTGACGGACGCCGCAGATTTACTTGGTGGGCTTGACGGTCACCGGCGCCTTGCCCGCCTTCATCTGCTCCAGCAACGGCGCGCACTGATTTGGCTCACCCCCGCTCGGTGCCACCAACGCCAGCAACCCCGCCGCCGGCGCCGCAATCAGACCCAACGCAACCATCCCCGCGCCCCGCAAAATCAGCGGCACAGCCTTCACACCCGCATCCGGCTTGATGAACTTGCCCCGCACATACAGCGGCGATCGCAACGAAATCAATCGCCAGCCTTTGGACTCCGGGTTAATCGTCAGGTCCAGTTGCTCCGTCGCCATGTTCGCGGTGCCATCGATATAGATGATCGCGTTCTCGGTATCGAACACAAACAATCGAGTGGTGGCCAAACCGGTCTTGATGTCGAAGTCGGCCGCTGCACAATTGATCTTCACTTCCTTATCACCAAAGATCTTGCCCACCACGTAGTTGCCGACGTTGAGCCCGGCCAGCTCCATCAACTCACGGCTGATGGCACCGTCATTGATCAGCATTTTCAGATTGCCATCGGCGCTGCCCAGCAGCTTGGCCACCGAGTTGCCGCGGCCGGTGATGTCGGCATCGCCATTGAGCTCGCCGAAGCTGGTTTTCATCGGTTCAAAGGTCGGGAACAGCTGCTTGAGCTTGAACTTGCGCGCGGTGAGTTTGGCCCGGCCTTCCAACGGTTCGGTCCGGCCATTGAGGCGAATCTGTGCATCCAGGTTGCCGCCCGCCACGCCGAAACGCAGGGGCTCGAGACTGAGGACACCATCGGTCAGCACCAGATGCGTGTAGAGATCCTTGAACGGCAGTTTTTCGCTGTGGACGATGCGCTTGCCGGTGAATTCGACGTCGGCGTCCATATCGCGCCAGCGCTCGGTCTTGAACTCCTCGACCGGCAACACCTTGTCCGTCGGCTGCTTGCTTTCGCCACCCCGGGCCTTTTGCTTGGCATTGGAATCGGCGCCGATCAGCGGGGCCAGGTCGGCGAACAGCAGTTGATTGGAAACCAGCGACCCACTGAGTTTCGGCCGCGGCTGGCTGGCGACGTAGGCCAGGCTACCGTGAATGTCGCTCTCGCCGATCTTGCCGTTGAACTCTTCATAGCGGAACACCGCGCCGCCTGGCTCATGCAGCTTGGCGATCAAATGCCCGTCGGTCGCGTACGGCGGTGTATCCGGCAGCGTCACACCGGTAAGCGGATAGAGATTGCCCAGGCTGGTGCCGGCCAGTTTCAAGCGCAAGTCCAGGGCGCCGAGGTTCAGCGGATCGGTCAGTGTGCCGGCCAGCTCGACGCTGGTGTCGGCGATTTTCACTTGCGCCTGAAGCGGGAACGGCCTGGCCGCATCCTGCAACGCCAGCAACCCGCCGATCTTGCCTTCGCCCGCGAGTTTCTGATTGTGGTACTGGCCTTTGACCTTCAACGCGAACGCGTAATCCTGCGGCGCTGCGCCTTTCTCCTGCGCGGTTTTCGCGGCTTTGTCGCCGACGATATCGCTGAACGGAATCGGTTTGCCCAGCGGATCGATCAGCACATCGAGCTGAGTCTTGAGGTTTTGGTCGTCGAGGGTGACATGGCCCTTGTCGAAGCCGATGGCACCGATGTCCACCACCCAGCTCGAAGGCTCGGCGTTCGGATCTTTGGGGTCGAATTTGAACGTCCAGTTGGCGCGGCCATCGGCCAGACGCTGCAGGTCAGCATTGGGCTCAGTCAGGTCAATGCGCGGAATGACCACCCGTTGCGCCAGCAGCGCCAGGGGAGAAATGCGCAGCTCGACGCGTTTGAGGGTGACCATCTGCGGCTTCTTCGACCAGTCCGGGTTACCCAGGCTCAAGTCTTCAGCCACCACGTGCGGCCACGGTACCCAGGCTCGCCAACCGCCCTCTTCGGGCTCACGCTGCCAGACCACCGCGAGGTTGCCATTGATGGCAAACGGACGATGCAGCTCTTCAGAGACTTTGGCGTTAAGGGGCAGTTTGATCCGGTTCCAATCGAAGAACACGATGATCAGAACCAGTACCGCCAGCAAGACAATCAGGCTGGCGAAGGTCCAGGTAACAATTTTACGAGTGCGCGTCATTGCACAGGGCTCCTGATACGACTGAGCGCCCTGACTGCGACGCACGTGTGAAACGTTAGGCCAGAACAAGCCTGCCATGAAATCTACGACTGAAAAACGGCTCGCAGGTTTAACCGAAACGCTGATTAATCCTCAAATAATCGGCCGGGGACAGACTGCCCCCGAATCCGGTGTTACCGCCCCGCACTTTTGTGCGGCACGAGCGGGTCGAAAATACCCACTCCAGGGCAAAAACCTTCGCCGGAAACGCCCGTTCTAGAGCGCTTTGGCAGAACAATCAATTCCGTTGATTATTACCATTGCGTTTATGAACTTTTATATCGACTTATCGAGAGTAGCATTGCCCTCGTACCCACTTTATCGCCCTCCCAAGGAGCAACCATCATGAAACGCCAATTACTGCTTAGCCTTACCCTCTCAATGCTGGCCAGCACCGCTTTTGCTCTGCCCGCCGCTGACCAGGCCACTCCGCAAGTCAAAGACAGCCACTCGGTGTTCAGCCAAACCGTCGCTGCCGATGGTTCCGACCGCACTCCACAAGGCCAGACCCTTGCCGAAGGTGGTAATGATCGCCTGAAAGAAAAAGGCTTGATCACCCAGGATGGCTCGGACCGTACCCCACAAGGCCAAACCCTCGCCGCTGATGGTTCCGACCGCACTCCACAAGGTCAAACCCTGGCTGCCGACGGTTCCGATCGCACCCCACAAGGTCAAACCCTGGCTGCTGACGGTTCCGATCGCACTCCACAAGGCCAAACCCTGGCTGCTGATGGTTCCGACCGCACCCCACAAGGTCAAACCCTGGCTGCTGACGGTTCCGACCGTACTCCACAAGGTCAAACCCTTGCTGAAGGTGGTGGTGACCGTGTAATCGAACGCAACAGCACTGTGAGCTGAGCCCATGGCGGCCCTGAAAAAAAGCCCAATCCCCGGATTGGGCTTTTGACTTTATAGGGTTTGACCGTTTTGAAGCTGCATTTCCCCGCTTGATCCCCCGATAGTCGTTCGACGCCAGCGAAGCCGATTTGCTAGAGTGCGCCGCTGTCCCTGTCCAGAAAAACACCCTTGCGATGCTGCCCCGCGCCGAACAGAAACAACAAACCCGCAACGCCCTGATGGACGCTGCCCGTCACCTGATGGAATGTGGTCGAGGATTCGGCAGCCTGAGCCTGCGCGAAGTCGCGAAAACCGCCGGGATCGTGCCCACCGGTTTCTACCGGCATTTCGCCGATATGGATGAACTGGGCCTGGTGCTGGTCAGCGAAGTCGGCCAGACCTTTCGCGAAACCATTCGCCTGGTGCGTCATAACGAGTTCGTCATGGGCGGCATCATCGACGCGTCGGTACGGATCTTTCTCGACGTGGTCTCGGCCAATCGCTCGCAGTTCCTGTTTCTCGCCCGTGAACAGTACGGCGGATCGCTACCGGTGCGTCAGGCCATTGGCCGCCTGCGTGAAGACATCAGCTCGGACCTGGCAGCTGACCTGTCCTTGATGCCGAAACTGCAGCATCTGGATATCGCCGGTTTGAGCGTGATGGCTGATCTGATCGTCAAAAGCGTGTTCGCAACCTTGCCGGACATCATCGATCCGCCGGCCGAGGCCCTGCCCGAGCACCTGACGCCCCAGGCAAAAATCACTCAGCAGCTGCGCTTCATCTTCATCGGCCTCAAGCACTGGCAAGGCCTCGGAAGCACCGAATAACCCCTGTAGGAGCGAGCCTGCTCGCGATGAGGGAGTGTCAGAAAACAAATGTTTGGGATGACACTCCCTCATCGCGAGCAGGCTCACTCCCACAAAATGTACTCAAGGCATCAAATTGGTGCCACCAAACAACCCTCGCACCATTCCAGTTCAAAATTCTGCAACACCCTGAAACACCCACTACGCTCCGACAGGTATTTCCTACGTATCGCCCGATTGGCAAGCACCTTGCTCTAGCCTGAGCATTGTTCATTGCTGGAAGCCTCCCGATGCTGGTGATTCATCGCAGAATCGACCCTCAACCCGTCTGGGCCGCCGAGTTGCACCTGACCTTCGAAGCCCGGAGCAAAAGCCGTCTGCGCTGTTTCAGTGCCGAAGGTGAGGACGTCGGGTTGTTTTTGGAGCGCGGCCAGCCGCCACTGCATGACGGCGAATGCCTGCAAGCCGAGGACGGGCGCATCGTCCGTGTCTGCGCCCGCCCCGAACAGCTGCTGCACGTCACATGCGCTAACGCATTCGAATTGACTCGCGCCGCGTATCACCTGGGCAACCGCCACGTCGCCCTGCAAGTCGGTGATGGCTGGCTGCGCCTGCTCGACGATTACGTGCTCAAGGCCATGCTCGAACAGCTGGATGCCCGTGTTGAAAACATTGAAGCCTCGTTCCAGCCGGAACACGGCGCCTATGGCGGCGGCCATCACCATTCGCGCCACGGCGACGAGGACTTCAACTACCCGCCGAAACTGCACCAGTTCGGCGTCCGTTTATGAACCCGGCCTGGGCGCTGCTGCGCCTGGCCAGCCCACAACTGCCGATTGGCGGCTACAGCTATTCGCAAGGCCTGGAAATGGCCGTGGATAACGGCCGGGTGAAGGATGCAGACAGCGCGCGACGCTGGATCAGCGATCAACTGCTGCTGAACCTCGCGCGTTTCGAAGCGCCGCTGCTGCTCGCCCATTGCGTGGCCGCCGCCGAAGAAAACTGGGCAGAGTTGCTGCAACGCTGCGAAGAACACCGCGCCAGCCGGGAAACCCGCGAGCTGCATCAGGAGAGCCGGCAGATGGGCTATTCGTTGCAGCAACTGCTCAATGGTTTGCCGGAGCTCGATGCGCCGGCCCGCGCCTTTCTCGAACAGCGCCCCGAACCGCACCTGGCCCTCGGCTGGGCGCTGGCCGCTCGCGCCTGGACGATCAGCCCGCAAGATGCGCTGGCGGCGTGGCTCTGGAGCTGGCTGGAAAATCAACTGGCGGTGCTGATGAAAACCTTGCCGCTCGGCCAGCAAGCAGCACAACGCCTGACCAGCGAACTGCTGCCGTTACTGCAACAAGCCCAGCAGAACGCCACCCGAATCAACCCCGAACACTATGGCAGCGCCGCGTTCGGCCTGTCCCTGGCATGCATGGCCCATGAACGCCAGTACAGCCGTCTGTTCCGTTCCTAGGGCCTTTAAATCTGGAGAATCACATGAACACACAACCCCTGCGCGTCGGCATTGGCGGCCCGGTCGGCTCCGGCAAAACCGCCCTGACGCTGGCGCTTTGCTTGGCCCTGCGCGACCGCTACAACCTGGCCGTCGTCACCAACGACATCTACACCCGCGAAGACGCCGATTTCCTGGTGCGCAACGAAGCCCTGGCGCCTGAGCGCATCATCGGCGTGGAAACCGGCGGCTGCCCGCACACGGCAATCCGCGAAGACGCCTCGATCAACCTCGAAGCCGTGGATCAACTGAACCGCCGCTTTCCGGGCCTGGATCTGATTCTGGTGGAGTCCGGCGGCGATAACCTCTCAGCGACTTTCAGCCCGGAACTGTCCGACCTGACCATTTACGTGATCGACGTTTCGGCCGGCGACAAACTACCGCGCAAGGGCGGGCCGGGGATCTGCAAATCCGACCTGCTGGTGATCAACAAGGTCGACCTCGCGCCGCTGGTGGGTGCTTCGCTGGAGATGATGGACAGCGACACCAAACGCATGCGCAACGGCAAGCCGTTTGTCTTCAGCAACCAGAAAACCGGTTTGGGCCTGGAAGAGATCATCGCCTTCATCGAACGCCAGGGCTTGCTGACCGCAGCCTGATCACGACTTATCAACAAGGAAGCTTATCCATGACACTTAAACGCATTCTGGGCGCCATCGCCCTGCTGCTGACGCCGGCCATCGCCTTCGCCCACCCGGGCCATGGCGACAACGGTTGGGTCGCCGGCATCAGCCACCCGATTGGCGGCCTCGATCACTTGCTGGCGATGGTTGCGGTCGGTCTGTGGGCAGCGCAGCAGAAAGGCGCCGCGCGCTGGGCGCTGCCGTGCACATTTGTTGGCACCATGCTGGTTGGCGGGCTGCTGGGTTTTGAAGGACTGAATCTGCCGGCGCTGGAAAGCGGGATTGCGGCATCGGTGCTGGCGCTGGGTCTGGCGGTTGCGTTGGCAGTTCGTCCGCCGTTGAGCGTGGCGGTGGGGGCGACTGCCTTGTTTGCGCTGTTTCATGGTGTGGCGCATGGGCTGGAGTTGCCAGACATGTCGAGCCCTTGGGCTTATGCGGCGGGGTTTGTGGCGGCGACGGCGGCGTTGCATGCAGCGGGGTATGGCGTGGTGCGCGTGTTGCCGCAAGCAGCGGCGCCGTTGGTTCGATTGGCTGGGGCGGCTTCGGCGGCGACTGGTGTGTGGTTGCTCGCAGGTTGATCTTTTATTGCCTGTGATGACCCCATCGCGAGCAGGCTCGCTCCCACATTGGAATGCGTACTCCTGTGGGAGCGGGCTTGCCCGCGAAGGCGGCCTGACAGACACCGCATCTCTCAGGCCTGCTAACATGTCGCGCAATCAACCCTGCCGTGACGACGCCAGCCAATGCCGCCTGTTTCCCGCTCCGCCTCCCAGCCTGAATTGACCGCTCTGTTCGCATCGGTGCAACAGCATTTCCAGGACGTGATCGTGCCGCTCTGGCAAGGCCCCGGCTGGAATGCCGACATGGCGTTGCCTTATGAAGCGCTGGACGCCGGGCATCAGCCGCTGCCGCCCCAGCGATACAGGGCGATGGCTTGCGCGCGGCAGCTGTATCTGTTTTCCAGCCTGATTGGCCAGGTGCCGGCTGCGGAGGATCGCGCCGCGGCGCTGTTCCGTTCCTTGCAACAGCATTTCCACGACGCCGAACACGGCGGCTGGTTCTACAGCATCGACCCGCAAGGTGCGCCGCTGGATCAGCGCAAAGACCTCTACACCCATGCCTTCATCCTGTTCGCATGCGCCCATTACTGGGACAAGGTTCGCGAACCGCTGGTGGAATCGGTGCTCAACGCCACGCTGGAAGTGCTGGCGCGACGCTTCGCCACAGGCGACGGCCTGTATGAAGCCTGCCTCGACCGTGACTGGTCCTCGCTCAACTCCGGCCCTCTGCAAAATCCCCTGATGCACCTGGCGGAAGCCTTCCTCGCGACCCTGTCGGTGCGCGAAGACATCGCCGTGCAGCGCGCGCTGGTCGAGTTATGTACAGCCATGCAGAAGCGTTTTATCGACCCGCAACACAGCGTGTTGATGGAGAAACCGCTGGGTGCTGTGGATAACTGGTTTGAACCGGGGCATCAGTTTGAGTGGTATTTCCTGCTGGAGTCTTCGCCGTTACTGCGCGGTTCAAAACTGCATGCTTCGCTTGAGCGTGCATTTGCGTTCACCGAGCAACTGGGCGTCGATCCGCAAACCGCTGCAGTGCGGGCGTCGCTCGATCTGGACGGCCACCCCAAGGATGCCACCCAACGCATCTGGGCCCAGGCTGAATACCTGCGCGCCCTGACGTTGCGCCCGGACAGCGAAGCCTTGGTACAACACCAATTGCAGGCGTTGCAGCAACGCTTTCTGCATGTGGACGGATGGTATGAATGCCGCGATGAGCAGGGCGAAGTCAGCCGCAAGGACATGCCATCGACGACGCCTTATCACTTGGCGACTTGCTACAGCGGGTTGGTCGATTATCTTCGCTGACTGATCGAACGCCTTCGCGAGCAGGCTCGCTCCTACATTTGATCTCTGCTGTTCACAAATAATGTGGCCAAAGGAAATCTACTGTGGGAGCGAGCCTGCTCGCGATTGGCCGTTACGCGGTCTTAAGCTTTGTTATTACGCTCAATCGCAAACCCGGCCCACGTCTGGCTCACCGGCATCAGCTCCAGGCTGTTGATGTTGATGTGCGCCGGCGCATTGAGTACCCAGAAAATAGTCTCGGCGATGTCCTGCGGCTGGATCGGCTCGGCGCCAGCGTAGGTCGCGTTGTAACGCTCCTGATCACCCGCAAAACGCACCAGCGAGAACTCACTCTCGCACAGGCCCGGCTCAATATTGCTGACGCGCACACCAGTGCCTTGCAGGTCGCAGCGCAGGTTCAGCGAGAACTGCCCAACGAATGCCTTGGTCCCACCATAGACATGGCTGCCCGGGTACGGATAGTTGCCGGCGACGGAGCCGAGGTTGACGATACCGGCACCGCGACCATGGGCGATCAGGCGTGGCAACAGCAGGCGAGTGGCGTACATCAGGCCTTTGATGTTGGTGTCGACCATGGTGTCCCAATCATCGAGATCGCACTTCGGTGCCGGGTCAGCACCCAGTGCCAGGCCGGCGTTGTTGATCAGCCCGCGCAGCTTGGCAAAGGACGGCGGCAAGTTGGCGATCGCCTCCTCCATGGCCTTGCGATCACGCACGTCGAGCACCAGGCCATGGACCTCGGTCTGCTTCGACAACTCGGCGCACAGGGCGTTGAGGCGTTCTTCACGACGGCCTGTCAGCACCAGTTTCCAACCGGCATCGGCAAAACGACGGGCACAGGCTTCACCAAAACCGGAGGTCGCTCCGGTAATAAACAGGGTGTTGGACATCGTGTTCTCCTTGCTTCGGCTGATCGACAGCCATTGGAATAGAAAATCAACAGGCAGCATGCCCGGCCTTGCTCACAGCGGCAACCGTCGTAAAAACTGTACGAAAAACGATCAACCTCGCCAACGCCATAGTCGCCGTGGCTTGCAGGCATGTACGCGCACCTTATCCACAGGCCGGTCCACAGTTTCCGGGGGCAAGTGGAAAAGCTGGAAGCCGCTATCCACAAGGCTTTGCGGGGAGATTACAAAGTTTTTTGCTTGACCCTCGGGTGTCAGCTGTGTAGCTCAAGGCATTTTGCACGATGGGATGATCAAACCGACGATGGCGCCAAGCCAGTAACTACGGCCCTCAGCCGAGTCTTTCCAGAGTTTAACCACAGACTTATCCACAGGCTCGCCCTTCACATTTCGAGTCAGTTTGGTCGCCAACAAAAAGGTTGACAAAGCCGGTTCCGGGTCCAGCAAAAACGCCTGATCAAAAAACAACCACATCGCTGCAAGCCACGGATTCAAAGGCTCGCAGACAGCTACTCCCACGTTATTCACAGCCAGCTCCACAGCAAACGGGGACAAGTCAAAAGCGTGACAAAACAACTATTTGCAGCGGCTTTATGTCGCGCTTCAAGAGCTTGTGAATATTGTTTTCCACAATTTCAAAAAAGCATATGCGGCCCCTGTGGGAGTGAGCCTGCTCGCGATAGCGGTAGATTAGTAAAAAGCTTGTCGTCTGACACTCAGCTATCGCGAGCAGGCTCACTCCTACAGGGGGAATGGGGTGTATTGGAGGTGTAAAAAAGCCCCGGCGATTGCTCGTCGGGGCTGTGGATATTTCGGCGACGTATCAGTGCCCGCCGAGATAAGCGTTACGCACCTCCTCGTTGACCAGCAGCTCCTTGCCGGTGCCGGTAAGGCGAATCTCACCGTTGACCATCACGTACGCCCGGTCTGACAACTTGAGGGCGTGGTTGGCGTTCTGCTCGACCAGGAAGATGGTCATGCCGGTACTCGCCAGCTCCCGCAGGGTCGCGAAAATCTGTTTCACCACGATCGGTGCCAGCCCCAGGCTTGGTTCATCGAGCAACAACAGCTTGGGCCGACTCATCAGCGCACGGGCGATGGCGAGCATTTGCTGTTCGCCCCCGGACATGGTCATGGCCCGCTGGGTACGCCGTTCTTCGAGCCGCGGAAACAGCTCGAACATGCGCTGCATGTCTTCCTTGGCGTACTTGTCACCGATAGGGATGGTGCCCATCAGCAGGTTTTCCTCGACGGTCATGTCGGGGAAAACGCGCCGGCCTTCAGGCGATTGAGCAATGCCGTTGGACGCAATGTAGTGCGACGACTTGTGGGTGATGTCCACGCCCTGATAGATGATCTGCCCGTCCGCCGCTCGCGGCTGGCCGAAGATCGACATCAACAGGGTCGATTTACCGGCGCCGTTGGAACCGATCAGGCTGACGGTTTCACCTTCATTAATATGCAGCGAGACTTTTTTCAGGGCCTGGATCGGCCCGTAAAACACATCCAGATCCTTGAGTTCGAGGATGGGTTGGCTCATAGCACCACTTCCTCTTCATCAGCGCCCAGGTAGGCCGCAATCACTTTCGGGTCGTTGCGAATCGCATCAGGTCCGCCCTCGGCGATAACGATGCCGTGGTCCAGCACCACGATGTGGTCGGAAATGCTCATTACCATGCCCATGTCGTGTTCGATCAGCACCACGGTCAGATCGTGCTCGTCGCGCAGCAGACGGATCATCGCGCTCAGCGCTTCGGTTTCCTGAGGGTTGAGGCCGGCAGCCGGTTCGTCGAGGCAGATGATCTGTGGCCGGGTGCACATCGCCCGGGCGATTTCCAGACGGCGCTGTTGGCCGTAGGACAGTTCACCGGCCAGACGGTTGGCGCAGTCCACCAGGTCCACGACTTCAAGCCAGTAGAAGGCATGGTCCAGCGCATCGCTTTCGGCCTTGCGGTAGCCCTTGGTGTTGAGGATGCCGGCCAACATGCTGCGGTTGACCCACATGTGCTGGGCCACCAGCAGGTTTTCCAGCACCGACATTTCCTTGAACAGGCGAATGTTCTGGAATGTCCGCGCCAGCCCGGCACGGTTCACCAGGTGGGTGCCGCCGAACATCTTGTAGCGGAGCCGGGTGATGAAGCTTTTCGGCGAAACGAAATCCGTGGCTTTGAACGATTCACCCAGCAGCTGGATGACATCGGTACGCTCGCCGCGGGTATTGAGTTCGATCTTGCCGCCGGAGGCCTTGTAGAAACCGGTCAGGCAGTTGAACACGGTGGTCTTGCCGGCGCCGTTGGGGCCGATCAGGGCGAAGATCGAGTTGCGATGCACCTTGAGGCTGACATCGCTCAACGCCTTGATGCCGCCGAAGTGCATCATCAGCTTCTCGACCGAGAGTACGACTTCGCTCATGGCGCTACTCCTTTACGCGGGGTCACACCGGTACGGCTGATCCGAATCAGGCCGCGCGGTCGCCAGATCATCATCAACACCATCAGGATGCCGAACAGCAGCACACGGTATTCCGCGAAGCCACGCAGCAGTTCCGGGGCCACGGTCAGCACGAACGCTGCAATCACCACGCCGATGGTCGAGCCCATGCCGCCAAGTACCACGATGGCGAGGATCAGTGCCGATTCGAAGAATGTGAAGGAGGTCGGGTTGACGAAGCCTTGATAGGTGGCGAAGAACACACCGGCCAGGCCGGCAGTCGATGCACCGATGGTGAACGCCGAGAGCTTGACCAGTACGTGGTTCAGGCCCATGGAGCGGCAAGCGATTTCGTCTTCACGCAAGGCTTCCCAGGCGCGGCCGACCGGCATCTTGACCAGACGATGCTTGATGTACAGCACGGCCAGCACTACCAGGAACAATACCGCGTAGATGAAGTAATACTTCACGTCCGGGTTATAGGCGATGCCGAAGAACTCATGGAACGGGACCCCCCCCTCCTTTGCGCGCTTGCCGAATTCAAGTCCGAAGAAGGTCGGCAACGGAGCCGCCATGCCATTCGGACCGCCGGTCAGGGACAGCCAGTTGTTAAGAACCAAGCGAATGATTTCGCCGAAACCCAGGGTCACGATCGCCAGGTAGTCACCGTGCAGACGCAAAACCGGGAACCCGAGGATGCAACCGGCAAGGCCCGCGGTGATCGCCGCCAGCGGCAGCACCGTCCAGAAACCCAGCCCCAGGTATTGATAACCCAGTGCCAGGCCGTAGGCACCGATGGCGTAGAACGCCACATAACCCAGGTCGAGCAGGCCGGCCAGACCAACCACGATGTTCAGGCCCAGGCCCAGCAATACGTAGATCAGCCCGAGGATAACCACGCCCAGCAGGTAGGAGTTGGAGAAAAACGGGAACACCACGGCAACGACGATCACCAGCGGGATGATCCAGCGCAACCGGGATTTGTAATCAGGTGGCAGTACATGAACCCCGGAGCCGGTGCTTTCAAAGCCTTCAAGAATTTTCAGGCCCTTGGGGGTTTGCAGGAACAGGCTCAGAGCAAACCGGCCAGCCATGACGATGGCGACAATCCATGCCACCCGGGTCGTTTCCAGATTGAAGCCGTAGCCGTCGAGGACCACGCCGACAATCGGGCCGAACACAATCAGGGCGACAAGGCCGGCAAGAATCGCGTCAACCAGGCTTCTTTTGAGATCAATGGTTTTTTTAGTGGTTGAAGACATCGCTTACACCTTCGACACAAGAGGACGGCCGAGCAGGCCTTGGGGCCGAAAGACCAGAACGAGAACGAGCAGCGAGAAGCTGAAAACGTCTTTGTAGTCCGAGTTGACCAAACCTGAGAACAGCGACTCGGAGATCCCGAGAATGATCCCGCCGAGCATCGCGCCTGGCAGCGAGCCAATACCGCCGAGCACCGCGGCGGTGAACGCCTTGATACCGATGATGAAGCCGGCATAGAAGTCGAACGTGCCGTAGTTCATGGTGATCAGCACGCCGGCCAGGGCCGCCATCGCTGCACCGATGATGAACACGTAGGAAATCACGCGGTCGGTGTTGATCCCCAGGATCGAGGCCATCTTGCGGTCTTGCTGGGTGGCGCGGCACATGCGGCCGAGCTTGGTGTACTTGATGATGTAGGTCAGCAGAGCCATGCCGGCGAAGGCGGCAATCAGGATAAACACCTTGGTGTAGGTCAACTGCACGAAGCCGGTGCCGATTTCGACGCGCCAGGCGCCTGTCAGCAAGGTCGGAACGCCTTGTTGCTTGGCGCCTTGGGCGATCTGGGCATAGTTTTGCAGGATCAGCGAAATCCCGATGGCGCTGATCAGCGGTGCCAGTCGGGTGGAGTTTCGCAGGGGTTTATAGGCGACGCGCTCAATGACCCAGCCATACACCGCCGTGACCACGATGGTGAAGATCAAGGTGCCGAGCATCAGTAGCGGGAAGGATTCAATACCGAAGTATGCCAGCAGAGCCAGACTGATTGCCGCGAGGTAAGCGGAAATCATGTAAACCTCGCCGTGGGCGAAGTTGATCATGCCGATGATGCCATAGACCATTGTGTAGCCGATGGCGATCAGGCCATAGACCGACCCGAGGGTCAGGCCGTTGACCAGTTGCTGCAGGAAAATACCATCCATAACGCAATCTCACGCATTTGAGAGACTGCACAGAAGCCGGGTGCGACGGACCGGGGTTCAGCCGCCGGCGCAACTCGGTTGTGTGCAGCTCTACGAGAAAAGACAGACGGGCCTTCTGGCGGATACCAGTCAGCTAACTAACGGTGAACGCAATCTTTGTGGCGAGGGAGCTTGCTCCCGCTGGGCCGCGAAGCGTCCCCAAAAACAGGACTGCTACGCAGTCCAACGGGAGCAAGCTCCCTCGCCACAGGCCGTTCACACGTTCATATCACTTCTGTTTTTCCAGCTGGTGGTATTTGCCGTCCTTGTCCCACTGGTAAACCACGTAGTCGGAGACTTTCAGGTCGCCCTTGGCATCCCAGGTCTTCTCGCCCATCACGGTTTTTACCGGATTTTTCTTCAGCCACTCGGCGGCTTTCTCGCCACTGTTGGACTTGGCGCCGTTGAAGGCTGCGGCCAGGGTCTGAACCGAAGCGTAGGCGTACAGGGTGTAGCCCTCAGGCTCGGTACCGGCCTTGCGGAACGCGTCTACCACGGTTTTGCTGTCTGGCAGCAGGCGTGGGTCGGCGCCGAAGGTCATCAGCACGCCGTCTACGAATTGCGGGCCGCCAGCGGTGGTCACCAGTTCGTCGGTCACGATGCCGTCATCGGACATGAACTTGACGTCTTTGAGACCTTGCTCACGCAGTTGACGAACCAGAGGACCGGCTTCCGGGTGCAGACCACCGAAGTAGACGACGTCGGCGCCAGCGCCGCGGATTTTGGTGACGATGGTGCTGAAGTCTTTTTCACCACGGGTCAGGCCTTCATACAGCACCGGCTTCACGCCGCGTTTTTCCAGCTGGGCCTTGGTTGCATCCGCCAGGCCCTGACCGTAGGTGTCCTTGTCGTGCAGGACGACAACTTTTTTGCCCTTGAGCACGTCGACGATGTAGTCGCCGGCCACGATGCCTTGCTGATCGTCACGCCCGCACATACGGAACATGGCACTCAGGCCGCGTTCGGTAACCGCCGGGTTGGTGGAACCAGGGGTGATTGCAATGATGCCCGCTTCGTCGTAGATCTCGGAGGCCGGGATGGTCGACGAGGAGCAGAAGTGACCGACCACGCCGGCGACTTTCTGGTTGGTCAGGTCCTTGGCGACCGTCACAGCCTGTTTCGGTTCGCAGGCGTCATCGCCCTTCACCAGTACGATTTTTTCCCCGTTGACGCCGCCCGCCGCGTTGACCGCGTCGGCTGCAGCCTGTGCACCCTTCATGTACTGCTCGCCAAATGCCGCGTTGGCACCTGTCATCGGACCCGCCACACCGATTTTCACATCAGCCTGTGCAAACGCAGAAACACCCAACGCAGTTGCCACTGCGAGGGCCAGAAAGCCTTTCTTGTAAAACGTCTGGGACATGAGGTGGTGCTCCAAGGTTTTTTTTAGTTGGCACTTCGACTTCTCTGAATGCTCAGAGCAAGTGCCGTGCCATCGGTTTTTTATTCTGAGAAAAGTCGCTGCTTTATTGTTATTTCGACTGTTTCGATCCCATTTTCATTGGGCGTGCAACCGTCTAAACCGCGGAAGGTGAAACCATTTATTTTTAAAGGCGCAACCCGCACGCGCCATCATTGCAACCGCGGCGCCAAACGACGTGCAACCAGCCTGTAACAACGTGCGTCACCGAAGTGCACACTGCTGGTGCGGTACTGCTACAACCCGCACCTTTTACAGGCTAGTCGCTGCGCCGAAAAGCGCCGCTTCCAGCAACAAATTTCAACAATCAAATAACGATCCGCAAGCACTGGCCTGCGTGATACAGCGAGAACCCGGCCTCGTACAGACAACTGCGCAAACCCACCCCTGCCAGTGGCTGCATGGGGGCGAAGGGAATCGGCAGCGCCTGAGGATTTCCGTTACACAGATAATCGGCGAAGGCTTTGCCAACCACCGTCCCCGTCGTCACGCCCCGGCCGTTATAACCGGTGACTGCCACTAAACCGGGCGCCGGCTCGAACAAACGCATCAAGTGGTCGGGGGTAAACGCAATGCAACCGGTCCAGGTGCATTCCCATTCCACGGGTTGGAGGTAGGGGAAATAGTGCTGCTGAACCCGATCCGCCCAAGCCTTTAGAAACCAGGCCGGTTTCTGATTGCCATTGCCGAGACTGCCAAGTAACAGACGACCGTCCTTATCGCGACGAATACTGCTGAGTACCTGGCGAGTGTCCCAGGAACCCTGGCCGCCGGGCAGGATTTGCTGTGCGGCATCTTCAGTCAGTGGGACCGAAGCCACCTGATAGTAATAACCGGGGAAGAAATTGCGCCGCAGCTCGGTCCAGTCGCCTTCGGTGTAAGCGTTGGAGGCAATCACCACTTGCTCGGCGAGCACCGAACCCTGAGCGGTTTGCACCGACCAGCGTTGGCCCTGACGTTCGAGTCGGGTGACCGGAGAATGATCGAACAGCTGACCGCCGAGGCTGATGGCCGCTTTGGCCAGCCCCGTGGTGTAAGCCATCGGGTTGATCGTGCCAGCACGCTTGTCGAGCAACGCGGCAGCGATTTTTTTGGTGCCCGTCGCTTGCTCGCAGGCTTGTCCGGTCAGCAACTCGACCGGCGCGCCGCGACGCTTCCATTGTTCTTCACGACTGCGCAGATCGGCTTCGCCACGGGCGTTGTGCGCCATGTGCAGCGTGCCTTCGCGGCGTAACTGGCAATCGATGTTGTACTTGTCCACAAGGCTGAACACCAGGGACGGTGCCGCGCCCAGCATGCGATTGAGCTGACTGCCGACCGCTTCGCCGAACCCGGCTTCGATCTCGTCCGGTGGAATCCACATCCCGGCATTGACCAGCCCGACGTTGCGCCCCGAACCGCCATGACCGGCGCGATGGGCTTCCAGCACGCAGACCGTTTTACCTTTTTCCAGCAGATGCACCGCCGCCGACAGACCGGTGAAACCGGCACCGATGACGCAAACGTCGACCGTCACTTCGCCCTTGAGCGCCGCGTTGTCAGGCCTTTGCGGCGTCAGTTTTTCCCACAGACACTCTTCGCGTAACGGCATTGCCAGACTCCAACAGAAACCTAACAAACAACAAAGCAAGAGCTTCGCGGGCAAGCCTCGCTCCTACAGGTTTAGTGCCGTGTCAAAAAACCGTGGCACACACAATCCTGTAGGAGCGAGGCTTGCCCGCGAAGGGGCCCGTCAGTCGAACGTAATGCCCTGAGCCAACGGCAACTCCAGCGAATAGTTCACGGTGTTGGTCTGACGGCGCATGTAGCCGCGCCATGCATCGGAGCCCGATTCACGACCACCGCCCGTTTCTTTCTCACCCCCAAACGCGCCACCAATTTCCGCGCCGCTCGGGCCGATGTTGACGTTGGCGATGCCGCAGTCGCTGCCCACCGCCGACATGAACTGCTCGGCTTCACGCACGTCGGTGGTGAAGATGCACGAGGACAGACCTTGTGGCACCGAGTTGTTCAAGCGCAGGGCTTCGTCGAAGTCCTTGTAACCGACCACGTAGAGAATCGGCGCGAAGGTTTCGTTGCAGACCACATCGCTCTGCTCCGGCATTTCAACGATGGCCGGCGAAACGTAGTAAGCATTCGGGAATTTGTCTTCCAGCTGGCGTTTGCCGCCGAACACCCGGCCGCCTTCGCTCAAGGCTTGCTCCAGCGCGTCCTGCATGTTTTCGAAGCTGTGCTTGTCGATCAGCGGCCCAATCAGGTTGCCCTCGAGCGGATTGCCGATGCGGACCTTGGAGTAGGCAGCCTTGAGGCGGGTGACGATTTCTTCCTTCACCGACTCATGGGCAATCAGACGACGCAGGGTGGTGCAACGTTGGCCGGCGGTGCCGACGGCGCTGAACAGGATGGCGCGAACAGCCATGTCCAGGTCGGCGCTTGGGCCGAGGATCATGGCGTTGTTGCCGCCCAGTTCCAGAATGCTGCGGGCGAAGCGTGCGGCGATTTTCGGCGCCACTTCACGGCCCATGCGAGTGCTGCCGGTGGCGCTGATCAGCGCGACACGCGGGTCATCGACCAGGGCTTCGCCGGCATCGCGGCCGCCAATGATCACCTGGCTCAGGTGTGGAGGTGCATCGCTGAAGTTCTTCAGTACGCGGTCGAACAGCGCCTGGCAGGCCAGTGCGGTCAGCGGGGTTTTCTCGGACGGTTTCCAGATCACCGGGTTGCCGCAAACCAGCGCCAGCGCAGTGTTCCAGGCCCAGACCGCAACCGGGAAGTTGAACGCACTGATCACACCGACGACGCCCAGCGGGTGCCAGGTTTCGCGCATGTGGTGGCCAGGACGCTCGGAAGCGATGGTCAAACCGTACAACTGACGGGACAGGCCGACGGCGAAGTCGCAGATGTCGATCATTTCCTGAACTTCACCCAGGCCTTCCTGAGTGATCTTGCCCGCTTCCCAGGACACCAGCTCGCCGAGGTCGGCCTTGTATTCGCGCAGGATGTCGCCCAGTTGACGCACCAGTTCGCCACGGCGCGGTGCCGGGACCTTGCGCCACAATTCGAACGCATGATCTGCACGACTGATGTGCTGCTCGACTTCAGCGGCACCTTCCCAGTTCACGGCGGCAATCTGGCTGCCATCGATCGGCGAATGCACCGGCACTTTGCCGTTCTGGTACAGGGCCGGGTTCACACCAAGACGATCAAGCAATGCGGCAACCATGGGTCACTCCTCAAGCAAAAAACAGAAAACGTGCAGCCGGACATTCACGACTGATCAGACCTGTAGTTTTAGCTCCCCGGAGGTTACCCAACAAACGACCTTTAAGAGAGATATCATTCCGTTTATTCATGCTTTGAATTGCTGGCAGTAAAGAAACAAGAAAAAAGGACCGTCCATGCTGAATAAACGCTACTTGCCGTCGATCACTGCACTGCAGTGTTTCGAGGCCGTCACCCGGCATTTGAGCTTCACCCGGGCCGCCGAAGAGCTGAACCTGACCCAGAGCGCCGTCAGCAAACAGGTCGCGCAACTTGAAGAGTTGCTGCAGCACCTGCTGTTTCGCCGGGTGCGCCGACGCCTGCAAATGACCCCGGCCGGTGATTTGTACCTGGTGGAGGTACGAAAAATCCTCACGCAGGTCGAGATGTCGACCCATTACCTGCGTTCTTACGGCGGCGAGACCGAAGTCTTGCGAGTTTCAACGCCTCCGACCTTCGGCGCGCGCTGGCTGGTGCCACGCTTGAAAGGTTGGCGCCTGCGCCATCCCTCGATCCATCTGGACCTGTGCAGCGAGCAGGAAGCCGATGACTTGCTGCAAGGTCGCAGCGACCTGGCGTTCTATTTCGGCCAAGGCTCGCGACCCGGCACCGAATGCCTGAAGCTGTTTGGCGAAGAACTGGTGCCGGTTTGCGCCCCCGGCAGCCTGCCGGACACGCCGTTCACCGATCCTACGCAACTCACCGACCTCGTCCTGCTGCAAAACGCCTCGCGCCCCCAGGCTTGGCACGACTGGTTCGACAGTCAGGGCTACCACACCGAACACAGCTACCACGGCCCGCGCTTCGAAACCTTTTACATGTGCATCCGCGCCGCCCAAGTCGGCTGCGGCGTGGCATTGTTGCCGCGCTTTCTGGTGGAAGAGGAATTGGCCGATGGCAAACTGGTCATACCCTGGCAGCACGCGATGCCCAGCACCGATGCCTATTACCTGGCGTATCCGGAGCATTCGGCGGAAGTGCCGAAAGTGCGGGATTTTGTGAAGTGGATGCTGGAGCAGATTGATAGCCCGGATGCACCGTAGATTTGAAGCCCCGGCTAATCCTTGTGGCGAGGGAGCTTGCTCCCGTTGGGCTGCGCAGCAGTCCTGTATTGGGGCGCTTCGCACCCAGCGGGAGCAAGCTCCCTCGCCACAAGGATATGCACTGTCTAAAAAATCACTGGCAATAACTGCCATTGATATGCGCCACTAGCCCCATTCATTGAAACAGCTGCAACGTCGCTGCCACGGGCCGCGGCCAGCCTGGAGACCCCCCGTTATGAGCGAGAGCGTGTTTGGCGATCGCATCGTGCAGAACCTGCTCGACACCGACTTCTACAAACTGACGATGATGCAGGCAGTGCTGCACAACTACCCGAACGTGGACGTCGAATGGGAGTTTCGTTGCCGTAACAGTGAGGATTTGCGCCCGTACCTGGCGGAGATCCGCTTCCAGATCGAGCGTTTGGCCGAGTTGAGCCTGAGCGCCGACCAGTTGAGCTTCATGGAACGCATCAGCTTCATGAAGCCGGACTTCCTGCGTTTTCTCGGGCTGTTCCGCTTCAACCTGCGCTACGTCCACACCGGCATTGAAAACGGTGAACTGTTCATCCGTCTGCGTGGGCCGTGGCTGCATGTGATCCTGTTTGAAGTGCCGCTGCTGTCCATCGTCAGCGAAGTGCGCAACCGCTATCGCTACCGCGAAATCGTGCTGGAACAAGCCCGCGAGCAGCTCTACCGCAAATTCGACTGGCTCACCGCCAACGCCAGTGCAGACGAATTGTCCGAATTGCAGGTAGCCGATTTCGGCACACGCCGTCGCTTCTCGTACCGTGTGCAGGAAGAAGTGGTGAACGTGCTCAAGCATGATTTCCCCGGGCGTTTCGTCGGCACCAGCAACGTGCACCTGTCACGAGAGCTGGACATGAAACCCTTGGGTACCATGGCCCACGAATGGATCATGGCTCACCAGCAACTCGGTCCACGGATGATCGACAGCCAGATTGCCGCCCTCGATTGCTGGGTCCGCGAGTACCGCGGCCTGCTGGGGATCGCCCTCACCGACTGCATCACCACCGACGCCTTCCTCAACGATTTCGACCTGTATTTCGCCAAGCTTTTTGACGGTTTGCGCCACGATTCCGGCGACCCGGTGATTTGGGCGGAAAAGGCCATTGCTCACTACCACAAACTCGGCATCGACCCGATGAGCAAGACGCTGGTGTTCTCTGACAGCCTGACACTGCCCAAGTCCCTGGAAATATTCCGGGCATTGCGCGGTCGGATCAATGTCAGTTTCGGGATCGGGACTAACCTGACGTGCGATATTCCGGGTGTCGAACCGATGAGCATCGTGCTTAAAATGGCGGCCTGCAACGGTCAGCCCGTGGCAAAGATTTCCGATGAGCCTGGCAAGACTCACTGCAAAGACCCGAATTTCGTCGCCTATTTGCGACACGTTTTCAAAGTACCTGCCGCCCTTTCCAGCACATCTGGCACCACTAGCAAGGAGTGAATTCATGCAAGCCGTACAGCGTGAGATTGCTGAGCAGCTCAACGTTCAACCGCCGTTCGCCGACCATGCCGCCCTTGAGGCCGAAGTCGCCCGACGGGTCAGCTTCATTCAGGACTGCCTGGTCAATTCCGGGCTCAAGACCCTGGTGCTCGGCATCAGCGGCGGCGTCGATTCCCTGACCGCCGGCCTGCTGGCCCAGCGCGCCATGCGTGAACTGCGCGAGCAAACCAGCGACAAAAGCTACAAGTTCATCGCCGTGCGCCTGCCGTACGAAACCCAGTTCGATGAACACGACGCCCAGGCCTCGGTGGATTTCATCGCCCCGGACGAACGTCATACCGTGAACATCGGCCCGGCAGTGAAATCCCTGGCCAATGAAGTGGCGGCCTTCGAAGGCAAGCACGCGGTCTCTGTGGATTTCGTGCTCGGCAACACCAAGGCACGGATGCGCATGGTGGCCCAGTACACCATCGCCGGCGCGGCACAGGGCCTGGTGATCGGTACCGACCATGCGGCAGAAGCGGTGATGGGCTTCTTCACCAAGTTCGGCGATGGCGCCTGCGACCTGGCCCCGTTGAGCGGTCTGGTAAAGAACCAGGTTCGGGATATCGCCCGCAGTTTCGGCGCACCGGAATCGCTGGTCGAAAAAATCCCCACGGCCGACCTTGAAGACCTGTCGCCGGGCAAACCGGACGAAGCGTCCCACGGCGTGACCTACGCCGAGATCGACGCGTTCCTGCACGGCAAGCCGGTGCGGGAGGAGGCGTTCAAGATTATTTGTGATACGTATAAAAAGACTCATCACAAGCGTGTGATGCCGTTCGCGCCTTGAAATTGCTGGTGTCTGTACTGACGCCATCGCGAGCAGGCTCGCTCCCACAAGGACCACGCTGTACCTGTGGGAGCGAGCCTGCTCGCGATGAACGATGACGCGGTCTTTCGTCAGGCATAAAAAAAGCGTCCCGATCGGGACGCTTTTTTTATGTGCTCGAATCGATTACTTCAGCGTAACCGTACCTTTCATCATCGAGATATGGCCCGGGAATGAGCAGAAGAAGCCGTACTTCTCGTTGGCATCGAGCTTCGACACGTCGAAGGTCACCGAGTCGGTTTCCTTGGCACCAATGATTTTGGTGTGGGCGATGACGCGAGCATCACCTTCCGGCAGGTAGCTCTTATCGATGCCAGCGGCCAGGCCAGCGGTGGCGATCGGCTGCATGTCAGCTTCTTTGCTCAGCACCCAGTTATGGCCCATGACGTTTTTCGGCAAGCTGCCGGAGTGGGTCAGTTCAACGGTGAACGTCTTGCAGCTTTTGTCGATTTCGATGGCCTTGGTGTTGAAGGACATCTGATCGGTGGAGTCGACAGTGACCTTGCATTCGGCAGCCATCAGTTGGCTGCTGGCCAGTGTCAGCAGGGATACCGCAACAAGTTTGGCAAACATGGTGAATCTCCAAGGCAGGGTTAACAAAAGTGCGAATGGACAGAAGACTGCCTGAAAACTTCGCAAGTTCCTATGACCTGAATCAAAAATTGTATACAACTTTCGGGCTATGACACCTATCGAAACAATCTACCAGCCAGACGTCTGGCCCGGCCCTATCATCAGGGCGTCATCCCTCATCTGGAGCGCCTGTCATGTCCTTTAACAGCCTGTTACGCAGTTTGCTCGCTGCTTATGCCTGCGGCGCCAGCGGTACATACGAAACACCTGAACGCGAAGTTTAGACCTTGGAGCGCCGCGCGCCTGCCTTTACTCTGTGGCCATCCTGACCATGGAGTAAGGCATGTCTTTAGCGTCCGTTTGTGTATTTTGCGGTGCCAGCACCGGCACCAACCCGGCTTATCGTGAAGCGGCTGTCGCCCTGGGGCGAGCACTGGCCGAGCGCAAGCTGACCCTGGTTTATGGCGGCGGCGCCGTCGGGCTGATGGGCATCGTCGCCGATGCGGCACTGGCGGCCGGCGGTGAAGTAATCGGGATCATCCCGCAAAGCCTCAAAGACAAGGAAATCGGCCACAGCGGCCTGACTCGCCTGGAAGTGGTCGACGGCATGCATGCGCGCAAGGCGCGGATGGCCGAGCTCAGCGACGCATTCATCGCGCTGCCCGGCGGCCTGGGCACTCTGGAAGAACTGTTCGAAGTCTGGACCTGGGGCCAGCTCGGCTACCACGGCAAACCGCTCGGTCTGCTGGAAGTGAACGGTTTCTACAGCAAATTGACCGGTTTTCTTGATCATATCGTCGGCGAAGGCTTCGTTCGCGAAGCGCACCGTGACATGCTGCAAGTGAGCGAATCGCCGCAAACCCTGCTCGATGCCCTGGACGCTTGGCAGCCGACAGTGGTGCCAAAGTGGACAGAGCAAAAACCCAGCTAACGGCTCGGCACCGATACAGGGCAGAATATGCGCCGCTCAACCTCACCTTCGACCCCAGAGGATCGCCCATGGCTAAACCTAATTATTCCTTCGCCAAACGTCAGAGAGACTTGGCCAAGGAGCAGAAGAAAGAGGAAAAGCTTCAGCGCAAGAAAGCTACAGCTGAAGAAGAAGCAGCAGCACTGAACCCGGATGCCGAAGGCGAAGTGGCTACAGACGAAACTGAAGCACCGAAAGATCAGGCGCCCGACGCCTGAGACCCTCAGGGCCCGATGATCTGATCAGGCCCACCGGATCTGTGTCCAGGGTCAGCAGCGACGTTGCTGACCCTCACAGTCCCCTCTGAAAAATCCATCCCGAATTTATGCACATTCCCCTGAGGGAGCGAGCTTTGTGGCGAGGGGATATTTGTCAGTCCAGTGGCATCACGGTGACGCGGACTTCGGGGTCGTGGTTACCGCCTCCCAGAATCACCCCACGCAACGGCGAAACATCGGAGAAATCCCGGCCCCAGGCCAAGGTGATGTGTTCCAGCGCCGGCTGCACATTGTTGGTCGGATCGAAATCGACCCAGCCCAGTACCGGGCAAAACACTGAAACCCAGGCATGGGACGCATCGGCGCCGATCAATCGCGGCTGGCCGGGCGGCGGCTGGGTCAGCAGGTAGCCACTGATGTAACGCGCCGCCAGTCCACGGGAGCGCACGCAAGCGAGCATCAGGTGAGCAAAGTCCTGACAAACCCCGCGTCGACGTTCCAGTACCTCCACCAGCGGCGTCGCCACTTGGGTCGCTTCGGCGTCGAAGGTGAATTCACTGAAAATCTTCTCCATCAATGCCTGGACGCCCAGCAACAACGGCCGCCCCGATGGAAAACAGCTTTCCGAGAATTCGACAAAATTGCGTTTCAAATGCACGTAGGGCGATTCGAACCGGTAACGGCACGCTTCCAGCAACTCAGGGGAAAGCGGCTGACTGTTGTAGGTCAGCGCATTGCGGGTTTCTTCCCACGCAGGGGATTGATTGAAATCCAGCGCTGGCCGGGCCAGCACCTCGACAGTGAGCCGAGCATTGACCAGCAATTCATCGTGCGGCCGCTCAAACGCCAAACGAGTGAGCGGATTGCCAAACACATCAAGTTCATCCCGGCGCGAGGTCGGGTCGGGACTGATCTGCAAGTGTTGCTCGGTGCAACGCTGCCAGGCACAGGCCCGTGGCCACAGGTGCGCGAGTTGCTGGGCCAGGGACACCGGGCTGTCGTAGTGATAATGGGTGTCGTGGAGAATCTGGTAATGGGCGCTCATCAGACGGACACCGTGCGCTGGCTGACATCATCGACATGGGCGAAATGGCGCAAGGCCAGGCGATCCGACACTTGTCCGCTGGCATCGGCGATCTCTTGGAGCAAATCGGCCAGACCGTTGATGGCGGCGCGGACGCTGGCTTCGCCGAACAGCGAATTCTCCAGGCAGCCCAGATCGAAACGCGCCAAGCGCTCCACCAATTGCGGCAGACCCGCTTCGCGAGGCGCACCAAAATCATCGTTTAAGCGTTTCAGTGTGCGGGTCACCAGTTTCAACTGGAACAGCACCGCGTGAGGGTTTTGCTCGTCGAGCAGCAAAAGATCGAGCACCGGAATCAACTGCGCCACCGCCAGGTACCGCGAGCGGTAAGTAATGCTGCTGTTGCCCAGTTCCAGCAGCCATTCCAGCCCGGCCTGATCGAAAGCACCGGCACCGCGCAGAAACGCCGCCAGGCTGGCACTGAGAAATTGCAGGCGCTCGATCCGCCGGCCAATCATCAGGAAACGCCAGCCTTCATCCCGGGTCATGTCGTCCAGGGCAAAACCGGACAGCGCCGCCAGGGACATCACCAATCGGTTGAGGAAATCCAGCAACTCGCCGAAATCCGGTTCTTCGGTTTCCAGTTCCATGGCTTCGCGCTGCAACTCCACCAGCGCCTGCCAGTTTTCCCGCGAGAGCTTGCCGCGCACTTGCGAGGCCGCCCACTGCAAGCGCTGCAGGTTGGAGCGCAGGCTGAAGGGCCAATCATCGCCGAGTAGCGCGGCCAACAGTCGCTCGGGCAACTCGCCTTCGTCTGGCAACAGATTCAGGCGCTCGCCGAGATCGACCGCCGCTTCCAGGGCCTGCGGATCATCGCCATCGACGTAGCGCGCCAGCATGATCCGCAGCAGTCGCGCGCTGTCATCACAACGCTCGCAATAGCGGCCAAACCAGAACAGGTTCTCGACCACCCGCGATGGCAGGTACGGATCTCGTCGAACAAGGTCATGCACACCAATCGTGCGCTGGGTTTTCCATTGCTCGCCGCTGGGTGGACGATCCCCCAGCACCCAGGTGTCTTTGCTTGCACCGCCGCGCTGCATCGACACCACTTCGGCATCCGCCTCGGCGGCAACCCGGGTCAAACCGCCGGGCAATACCCGATAACCGTCGCGACTGGCCACCGCATACACACGCATTCCGATGGCGCGCGGTTGCAGCTGACCATCCTCGGCCTGCCAGATCGGTGCTTGGGACAATTGCGCCAATTCTTGCGCGACATAGGCATAAGGGCGTGCCTGCATGCGCTCGGCCAAGGCCTGGCGCTGTTTTTCACTCAGATCGCGGCCAAACACGGGGGCGAAGCTTTGCGACGGGAAGGCGGGTTTGATCAGCAACTCGGGCAGTTTCTCTAACGCTTGGGCCAGCACCGGCGCTTCGCCGCACCACCACGTCGCGATGGAGGGAAGGATCAGTTCTTCGCCGAACAGGAATTGATTGATCTTCGGCAGAAAGCCCAGCAACCCCGGCGACTCCAGCACGCCACTGCCGAGGGCGTTGGCCACCAACACCCGCCCCTGCCGCACGGCTTCGAGCAAGCCCGGCACGCCGAGGGCGGAATCGGTACGCAGTTCCAACGGATCGCAGAAGTCGTCGTCGAGCCGTCGCATGATCGCGTGAACCCGACGCAGGCCACTGAGGGTTTTCAGGTACACCGTGGCATCACGCACCGTGAGGTCGCCGCCTTCCACCAGCGGATAACCGAGCTGGCGCGCCAGATAAAGATGTTCGAAATAGCTCTCGTTGAAACGCCCCGGCGTCAGCAGCACGATCAGCGGCACGTCATCATCGCTTGGCGCCTGACGGGCGAGGGTTTCCTGAAGCGTGCGGAAGAACCCGGCCAGGTGCTGCACCTTCAGGTCGCGGTACAACTCGGGAAAAGCCCGGGACACAATGGTGCGGTTTTCCAGCGCATATCCGGCACCGGATGGCGCTTGAGTCCGGTCCGCCGTCACCCACCAGCGGCCATCCGGCGTACGCGCCAGATCGACGGCATACAAATGCAGAAACGCCCCGTCCGGCGGCGTAATGCCCTGACAGGGCCAGAGAAAATTGTTGTGACCGAACACCAGTTCCGCCGGCAGCAACCCTTCGGCAATCAAGCGCTGCGGGCCGTAGAGGTCAGCCAATACGGCGTTCAACAGCCGAGCCCGCTGGGCGATCCCGGCCGATAACTGCTGCCACTCATCCGCAGCAATCACATGCGGCAGCAGGTCGAGTTCCCACGGCCGGTCGGCCCCCTTGGGGTCGGCGTAGACGTTGTAGGTCACGCCGTTTTCCTGGATCTGCCGGGTCAACAGTGCCTGACGCTGCACCAATTGCGCTGGCGTGCTGCGTTGCAATTGGTCGAACAACCGGCGCCAGTGCGGGCGCACGGCGCCGCTGTCGTCGAGCAGTTCGTGATAAGTGCCCGCCGTCAGCGGGTAGCGGTCAAGCAGGTCAGGCATGGAAAGCTCGGCAGACAGCAAAGAACGGTCAGACTATCGCAGGCTCATGACGCTCGGATATACGAAACATCCGAGCGTCGCGTACGGTTTAGAAACGTCGTAAATCGAGTGTCATCGGCAGCTCGTCGTTAATTTGCAGAATCGGTACAGGAAGTTTCCCCGGGCTGTGTCCGATGCGGAAGAAACGCGCCATCCGCCGGCTCTCGGCTTCATTGGCATTCACCGGCAAACTGTCGTAGTTGCGCCCGCCCGGATGGGCGACGTGGTACTGACAGCCACCCAGCGAGCGCTGCATCCAGGTGTCGAGCAGGTCGAACACCAACGGTGCGTGGACCGGGATGGTCGGTTGCAGGCAGTTGGCCGGTTGCCAGGCACGGAAGCGCACGCCAGCGACGAACTCGCCGACCCGTCCGGTCGGCTGCAAGGGCACTGGAACGCCGTTGCACGTCAGCAAATAACGCTGCGGCGTCAGGCCGTTGAGTTTCACTTGCAAGCGCTCCAGAGACGAATCCACGTAGCGCACCGTGCCGCCGACCGCGCCCTCCTCACCCAGCACATGCCAAGGCTCCAGCGCCTGGCGCACTTCGAGCTCGATGCCGCTGACGGCGTAATCGCCGACCTTGGGAAAACGGAATTCCAGGTGCGCAGCAAACCACTCCGCCCGCACGGGGTAGCCGGCGGCATTGAGATCGACAATCACATCCGCGAAGTCCTGTTCGATAAAGTGTGGCAACAGGAATCGGTCATGCAGCTCTGTGCCCCAGCGCGCCAGTTTCGGCGGCGCATATGGCTCGCGCCAGAACCGCGCCACCAGCGCCCGCAGCAACAACTGCTGCGCCAGACTCATGCGCGCATGCGGCGGCATTTCAAAGGCGCGCAATTCGAGCAATCCAAGACGCCCCGTCGCGCCATCGGGCGAATAAAGTTTGTCGATGCAGAACTCGGCGCGGTGCGTGTTGCCGGTCACGTCGATCAGCAAGTTGCGCAGCAACCGGTCGACCAGCCATGGCGCGCACTCCTCGCCCGGCTCTGGCATTTGGGAGAAGGCGATTTCCAGTTCGTACAACGCATCGTTGCGCGCTTCATCGACACGCGGCGCCTGGGACGTCGGGCCGATGAACAGTCCGGAAAACAAGTAGGACAAGGACGGGTGGTTATGCCAATAACTGATCAGGCTGCGCAGCAGATCGGGACGGCGCAGAAACGGTGAGTCAGCCGGCGTCGCGCCACCCAGTACGAAATGGTTACCGCCGCCCGTGCCGGTGTGCCGGCCGTCGATCATGAATTTCTCGGTGGTCAGTCGGGTCTGGCGTGCTTCTTCGTAGAGAAACTCGGTGCGCTCGACCAGCTCATCCCACGTGGCGGACGGCTGCACGTTGACCTCGATCACGCCCGGATCGGGGGTGATGCGGAAGTTGCTCAGGCGCGGATCGCTCGGCGGCTCGTAGCCTTCCAGCAACACCGGGCAATGCAGTTCCTGAGCCGTGGCCTCGATCGCCGTGACCAGCTCCAGATAATCCTCGACCCGTTCCAGCGGCGGCATGAACAGGTACAACCGGCCTTCCCGAGCCTCGGCGCAGAACGCAGTGCGGGTCAGCCAATCGGCGGATTCATCGACCTCCAGATCCCGCTCAATCGCTTCGGCGGGTGCGCCCGGACTGTTCAACTGCTGAGTGTCGGGAAGCGCGGGAAATTCCTGGTTGGGGTCGTTCGGGTAGATAAACGGATACTCGGCTGCTTTCACCCAGGGCTGCGACCCCAGCGGCAAGCGATAACCCAGCGGCGAATCCCCCGGCACCAGTCGACAATGGTCGTCACGCAGATACCAGCGACCGCTTTGCCATTGATCGCCCTTGGCGGTGCGCGCCAGCGGCAGGACCTGGCCGATCACCTTGTCCAGCCCCTGACTGAAGACTTTACGCAGACGCGCCCGCTCCAACGGTTCTTCGAGACGTGAATCTTCGGCGCTGACGTTCTGCGGCAAAGTCCCTTCGCGCCAGAGGTAATAGAAATTGTCTTCGTAGGCCGGAAAAACAAAGCGCGTCGGAATTTTCAGGCGTTCGGCGACACTCGACAGAAAACGCCCGGCCAGCTCACCGTCGGCGCCGTAGTCTTCTTGCTCATCGGCGATCAGCGCGCTGTTGTGCCAGATCGGCACGCCATCGCGGCGCCAGTAACAATTGAGCGACCAGCGTGGCAGTTGCTCGCCGGGGTACCACTTGCCCTGACCGAAATGCACCAGGCCCTTGGGCGCGTAGTGTTTGCGCATGCGCTGGAACAGCTCTGCGGATAGCCGACGCTTGTCCGGCCCGAGCGCGGCGGTGTTCCACTCGGCGCCGTCCGGGTCATCGATGGAAACGAAGGTCGGCTCGCCGCCCATGGTCAGGCGCACGTCGCCTTCCAGCAAGTCGGCATCGATCTGCCGGCCCAGCGCCTGGATCGCCAGCCACTGGTCTTCGGTGTAGGGCTTGGTGACCCGCGGCGCTTCCCAAATCCGCTCCACGGACATTTCGTGGGTGAATTCGCACTCGCACGGTTCCACCAAGCCACTGATCGGTGCCGCAGAGCCCGGATCGGGACTGCACGCCAACGGAATGTGTCCTTCACCGGCAAACAGCCCCGAGGTCGCGTCCAGGCCGATCCAGCCGGCACCGGGCAAGTAGACCTCGCACCAGGCGTGCAGGTCGGTGAAGTCGACTTCGGTGCCCGAAGGGCCGTCGAGGCTTTTGACGTCGGCGGTAAGTTGAATCAGGTAGCCGGAGACGAAACGCGCCGCCAGCCCGAGGTTGCGCAGCAATTGCACCAGCAACCACGCCGAGTCGCGGCAGGAACCGGAAGCCTGTTCAAGGGTGTGCTCGGGCGTTTGCACCCCCGGCTCCATGCGGATCAGGTAGCCGATGTCTTCGCTCAGGCGCTGATTGAGCGCCACCAGAAAATCCACGCTCGGCAGCGGCGTGCGGTCGATGCCGTCCAGATAGGCCTTGAACGTCGGCGTCAGGGGCAAGGTTTCCAGGTACGGCGCCAGTTCTTTGCGCTCGTCCGCGGCGTAAGTGAAAGGGATCTTTTCCGCGTAGGGCTCAAGGAAAAAGTCGAACGGATTGAAGACCGCCATCTCCGCCAGCAAATCGACCTCGATCCGCAGTTCATCGGTTTTCTCCGGAAACACCAACCGCGCCAGGTAGTTGCCCTGGGGGTCCTGCTGCCAGTTGATGAAATGCTGCTCGGGGGAAACTTTCAGCGCATAGGACAGAATCCGCGTGCGACTGTGGGCGGCCGGGCGCAGGCGAACGATCTGCGGACCGAGTTCGACGGCGCGGTCGTAGCGGTAATGCGTGACGTGGTGCAATGCGACATGAATCGACACGGCGTGCCTCCTGCGAGCCTTAAGCGTATTGGAAAGCGCGCAAGACTTATGCCATCCAGCAGCGCTGGCGCTTTCTTCGGTTGCTTGAGGCAGTACAGCACCAAAATCGGGCGATGCGGGAAATTGGTTGGGAGGAGTTGCACGGAAATGTTGCGATCGGGGCCTGTCAGCCAGAATTTGCTGCGGCTGTACCGGCCTCTTCGCGGGCAAGCCTCGCTCCTACAGGTTTTGTGTCGAATCACAATTCCGCGAGCGACACATGACATGTAGGAGCGAGGCTTGCCCGCGAAGAGGCCAGATGCCCCAACACAGCTTCTCGTTCCACTCCCGCGAGGGAACGATCATTTCCCGACATCCACAACGCAAAACGCCAACCCGAAGGTTGGCGTTCTGTTAACAGCACTCAGTGCTTAGCGCGGCACAACCGGCTTGCGCGCAGGCTTCGGCCCTTTACCTTTGGCCGCATCCTTGCGCTCCTTGGCCGCCTGCTGGTTGCGCGCGAATGCCGCCGCCTTGGCCTGTTCACGCTTGTCCCACGGATTGCCGCCATCGCTGGCGCGCGGTGGCAAGCCAGTGTGCTGAGTCAGGATCTTGGTGGTCTTTTCCCCTGCCACTTTATGGCTGCCGGCGGGTGTCGAGTTCTTGCGACGGGCGCTCTGGTAGCTGTCGGTCGCCGGCTGATGCAGCGGGATCAATTGGTTCTTGCCCGGCCCGATCAGGTCGGCGCGGCCCATTCGGGTCAGCGCTTCACGCAGCATCGGCCAACCTTTCGGGTCGTGATAACGCAAGAACGCCTTGTGCAGACGACGTTGCTCTTCGCTCTTGACGATGGTCACGCCGTCGCTCTTGTAAGTGACCTTACGCAGCGGGTTCTTGCCCGAGTGGTACATCGCGGTGGCCGTGGCCATCGGCGACGGGTAGAACGCCTGCACCTGATCGGCACGGAAACCATTGCCCTTGAGCCAAAGGGCCAGGTTCATCATGTCTTCGTCGGTGGTGCCCGGGTGGGCGGCGATGAAGTACGGAATCAGGTACTGCTCTTTCCCGGCTTCCTTGGTGTACTTCTCGAACATGCGCTTGAACTTGTCATAGCTGCCGATGCCCGGTTTCATCATCTGGTTGAGCGGACCTTCCTCGGTGTGTTCCGGGGCGATCTTCAGGTAACCACCGACGTGGTGCGTCACCAGTTCCTTGACGTATTCCGGCGACTCGACCGCGAGGTCGTAACGCAGGCCGGACGCGATCAGGATCTTTTTCACACCCGGCAACGCACGGGCGCTGCGATACAGCTGGATCAGCGACGAGTGATCGGTGTTCAGATTCGGGCAGATGCCGGGGAACACGCACGACGGCTTGCGGCACGCGGATTCGATTTCCGGGGTCTTGCAGGCAATGCGGTACATGTTCGCGGTCGGGCCGCCGAGGTCGGAAATGACGCCGGTGAAGCCTGGCACCTTGTCGCGGATCTCTTCGATTTCGCGAATGATCGACTCTTCGGAACGGTTCTGGATGATCCGGCCTTCATGCTCTGTGATCGAGCAGAATGTGCAGCCGCCGAAGCAGCCCCGCATGATGTTCACCGAGAAGCGGATCATGTCGTAGGCCGGGATTTTTTCCTTGCCGTACGCCGGGTGCGGGACTCGTGCGTAAGGCATGCCGAACACGTAGTCCATTTCTTCGGTGGTCATCGGAATCGGCGGTGGGTTGAACCAGACGTCGACTTCGCCGTGCTTCTGCACCAGCGCACGGGCGTTGCCCGGGTTGGTTTCCAGGTGGAGCACGCGGTTGGCGTGGGCATAAAGCACCGCGTCGCCGCGGACCTTTTCAACCGACGGCAGACGAATCACGGTCTTGTCGCGGGTCATTTTCGGGCTGGCCAGAATCTGCACGACCTTCGCTTCGCTCGGATCCTCTGCACTTGAAAAAGTCGCACCCTTTTCCTGCTCGATGGTGCAAGCCGCAGTGTCCTGGGTGTTCACGTACGGGTTGATGATCTTGTCGACCTTGCCCGGACGGTCGATACGCGTGGAATCGACTTCGTACCAGTCTTTCGGCGTATCGCGACGGATAAACGCCGTGCCGCGCACATCGGTGATGTCTTCGATCTTGTGACCGTAGGACAGGCGCTGGGCAACTTCGACGATCGCACGCTCGGCGTTGCCGTAGAGCAGGATGTCGGCACAGGCATCGATCAGGATCGAGTTGCGCACCCGGTCCTGCCAGTAATCGTAGTGGGCTATGCGGCGCAGGGAAGCTTCGATGCCACCGAGCACGATCGGCACGTCCTTGTAGGCTTCCTTGCAGCGCTGGCTGTAAACCAGGCTCGCGCGGTCCGGACGTTTGCCCGCCATGCCGCCGGGGGTGTAGGCGTCGTCGGAACGAATTTTCTTGTCGGCGGTGTAGCGGTTGATCATCGAATCCATGTTGCCGGCCGCGACGCCGAAAAACAGGTTCGGCTCGCCGAGCTTCATGAAATCGTCTTTGGACTGCCAGTTTGGCTGGGCAATGATCCCGACGCGAAAGCCTTGCGACTCCAGCAGCCGGCCGATGATTGCCATACCGAAAGACGGGTGATCGACGTACGCATCACCGGTGACGATGATGATGTCGCAGGAATCCCAGCCAAGCTGATCCATCTCCTCCCTGCTCATCGGCAGGAATGGCGCGGGACCGAAACATTCGGCCCAGTACTTGGGATAGTCAAATAACGGCTTGGCTGTTTGCATGACGATGACCGGTGTTGAGATGAAAAATCGCGGGCGCGGAATATAGCACAAAAAATAACCAATTCCGACGGCTATGGTCGGAAATCGCGCAGACGTTTGTTTGAAGGCCTGAAGGCAGCATAGCCTTCTGTGGCGAGGGAGCTTGCTCCCGCTGGGCTGCGAAGCGGCCCCAAAACCTGTGACCGAATTTCATCGGGCAGAACGAATTCTCTGACTTTACGACTGCTTCGCAGCCGAGCGGGAGCAAGCTCCCTCGCCACAAAAGCTTCCTCGCAACAGGATCCGGCAGGATTACTCGTCGTCGAAGTTGTAGCTGCCCGGCGCGAGGTTTTCGAAGCGAGTGTACTTGCCGATGAACGCCAGTCGCGACGTACCGATCGGGCCGTTCCGCTGCTTGCCGATGATGATTTCGGCGATGCCTTTGTGCTCGGTTTCCGGGTGGTACACCTCGTCCCGGTACACGAACATGATCACGTCGGCATCCTGCTCGATCGCTCCGGACTCCCGGAGGTCGGAGTTGATCGGGCGTTTGTTCGGTCGCTGCTCCAGGGAGCGGTTGAGCTGAGACAACGCCACCACCGGGCAGTTGAATTCCTTGGCCAGGGCTTTCAAGGAACGGGAGATCTCGGAAATCTCGTTGGTCCGGTTGTCGCCGCCCGAACCCGGGATCTGCATCAACTGCAAGTAGTCGATCATGATCAGGCCGACATCGCCGTGCTCACGTACTAAACGCCGGGTCCGCGCGCGCATTTCCGAAGGGCTGATGCCCGCCGTATCGTCGATGAACAGCTTGCGATCGTTGAGCAGGTTGACCGCCGAGGTCAGGCGCGGCCAATCGTCGTCTTCCAGGCGACCGGCGCGGACCTTGGTCTGGTCGATACGACCGAGGGACGACAGCATACGCATGATCAGCGATTCGCCTGGCATCTCCAGCGAGTAAACCAGTACGCACTTGTCACTGCGCAACACGGCGTTTTCCACCAGGTTCATCGCAAAGGTGGTTTTACCCATGGATGGACGGCCGGCGACGATGATCAGGTCGGACGGTTGCAGGCCGCTGGTCATCCCGTCGAGGTCGGTGTAACCAGTCGACAGGCCAGTGATGGCGTTGTCGGTGTTGAACAAGGTGTCGATGCGATCGATAGCCTTGGTCAGCAGGTCATTCACGCTCACCGGGCCGCCGGTTTTTGGCCGGGCCTCGGCGATCTGGAAGATCTGCCGTTCGGCTTCATCGAGGATCTCTTCAGCCGTGCGGCCTTCCGGGTTGAAAGCGCTGTCGGCAATCTCGGTGGCGATGCCGATCAACTGACGCAACGTCGCCCGAGCGCGGACGATCTGCGCATATGCCTTGATGTTGGCGACGGACGGCGTGTTTTTTGCCAACTCACCCAGGTAACCGAGGCCGCCGACTTGCGACGTCTGACCTTCCTTGTCCAATTGCTCGGCAAGGGTCACGACATCGATGGGGGAGTTCAGATCGGCGAGCTTGGCGATCGCGCGGAAGATCAAGCGGTGGTCATGTCGATAGAAATCGCCGTCCGACACTTGATCCAGCACGCGTTCCCAGGCGTTATTGTCCAGCATCAAACCACCGAGCACGGCCTGTTCGGCCTCGATGGAATGCGGCGGCACCTTCAGGGCAGCGGTTTGCAGATCGTATTGCTCGGGAGCGGAGATATCGTTCATGGCCACTTGGAATTAGGGGGGATCAGAAAGACAAAGGGCACGACCTGTAAACAGGATCGTGCCCGATGTTACCGGCAAGCACCCAAGGGTGCCAACCGACAGTGCTGCTTAAGCTGCTACCACGACAACGCGTACGGTGGCTTCAACTTCGGCGTGCAGGTGCACGGCTACGTCGAATTCACCTACGTTACGGATGGTGCCGTTCGGCAGACGAACTTCGCTTTTTGCAACTTCAACGCCAGAGGCGGTGAGTGCATCAGCGATATCGTGAGTACCGATCGAACCGAACAGCTTGCCTTCGTCACCAGCGGTGGCAGTGATAGTCACTTCCAGCTCAGCCAGTTGGGCGGCACGGCTTTCAGCCGAAGTTTTACGGTCTGCTGCGGCTTTTTCCAGCTCAGCGCGACGCTCTTCGAACGCGGCCAGGTTGGCAGCGGTCGCAGCGGTAGCTTTGCCGTAAGGCAGCAGGTAGTTACGACCGTAACCAGCCTTGACGTTTACTTTGTCACCCAGGTTGCCCAGGTTGGTGACTTTTTCCAGAAGGATCAGTTGCATGTGAAAATCCTCTTAACTTTTAACCTTCACCGTTCGCGCTATCGGCGTCTTTCGGCGCCGAACGACCGCGAAAATCAATCAGGCTGTCGACGATGGCCAAGACCACCAGCAACGGATAGATCAGCTGCATGAACAGCAACAGCGTGACGTACAACCCCACCAGCCAGAACCTGGCCAGTCGCTTTTGCGCCACCAGCCCGTGAATCAGGGCCAGCCCGGCGAACACCAGCGGTACGCTGCACAACGGCGTCAACATGGCCATCTGAGGACCGATGTTCGGTCCCAGAAGCATGAACGCCAGCAGCAACATCGCTGGTAAGAGCGGGAATCGGATGGCGCGAAACTCGCGACCAAAACCACCCGGGTTGTACAACAACGCCTGCCAGTAGCGCCCGACAATCAGGCTCAGCACACTGACGATTTGCAACAAGGCCGCAATCAGGCCGGTCAGGACCGGTGCAATCAGGGACGCAAAATGCGCTTGCTCGTCTACCGACAACTTCTGGTAGACATCACCGAGGAGCGACGGCATGACTTTTATCAAAGCCTGCGCCAGCATCTCGATTTGGGGAGCAAAAACTGTCCCCAGCACCACTGCAAACACCACTCCCATCGCTATGCTGACCAGCAGCACGCGGTTCCAGGACTCGCTTGCGCGCAAAACCAACGCAAGGCTCCAAGACCCCAACAGCACCAGAAGTGCGCGTGGGTCATCGGAATAAAGCCACCAGGCCAAGGCCGGTAACAGTCCCAAAGCAAGGACGCCAAAGGCGTCCTTCAATCCGCGCCGCAGGAGCACGAAGCATCCAGCGGCAGCACCCAACCAATACAACAACGGCAATGCCGCGCATCCAGCCACTACGAGAGTGGCCTGCATACGGCCGCGCATGATGAACTCAGCTATGGCACGCATGCATTCAATCCTTTGCTACGTGTCGACTGCCCGGTCTCAGCGGCCGTGGCTGTCGGTGTAGGCCAGCAGGGCCAGGAAGCGGGCGCGCTTGATAGCGGTGGCCAGCTGACGCTGATAACGAGCTTTGGTACCGGTGATGCGGCTTGGAACGATTTTGCCGGTCTCGGATACGTAGGCTTTCAGAGTGTTGAGATCTTTGTAATCGATCTCTTTCACGTCTTCAGCGGTGAAGCGGCAGAATTTACGACGACGGAAGAAACGTGCCATTTGATAGGCTCCTTAAAAGGTCCGTGGATTACTCGTCAGCGTTATCGCTGTTGTCGCTGTCATCACTATCAGCGCTTTCAGCGCCTTCGTGCTCAGGACGGTCGCGACGCTCACGGCGCTCACTGCGGTTTTCTTCAGCCTTGAGCATCTCGGATTGGCCAGTAACGGCTTCTTCGCGACGGATGACCAGGTTACGGATCACTGCATCGTTGTAGCGGAAGTTGTCTTCCAGCTCGGCCAGGGCCTTGCCAGTGCACTCAACGTTCAGCATCACGTAGTGAGCCTTGTGAACATTGTTGATTGCGTAGGCCAGTTGACGACGGCCCCAATCTTCCAGACGGTGGATTTTGCCGCCGTCTTCTTCGATCAGCTTGGTGTAACGCTCAACCATGCCGCCGACTTGCTCGCTTTGATCCGGGTGGACCAAAAAGATGATTTCGTAATGACGCATGAATGCTCCTTACGGGTTGTAGCCTGCCGCTAAAAAGCGGTCAGACAAGGAGTGAATGACACTTATGGACTTGCTTGCGATAGACACATGCGTGCCTGCCGTCACAGCAAGGGGCGCAATTGTAGAGAAGGGACAGGAGAGGTGCAAGGCAATTGGTGATTATTTGAACAGTTCGTTCACACCACCAATCTTTGCATTGGTACATAACCAATGTGGGAGCGGGCTTGCTCGCGAATGCGGTACATCAGTCAACATTGATGTCGACTGACACTCCCTCTTCGCGAGCAAGCCCGCTCCCACATTTGGATCGCATGCGGCTTAAGACTTCTTGGCGGTTCCGGCGGCTTTTACGCTGCGCTGGCGCTGGGCCTCGAACAGGCAAACGCCAGTCGCCACCGAGACGTTGAGGCTGCTGACGCTGCCGGTCATCGGCAAGTGCACCAAGTAATCGCACAGGTCGCGAGTCAGACGGCGCATGCCGCTGCCTTCGGCGCCCATGATCAGGATGGTCGGGCCGGTCATGTCTTGCTGATACAGACTCTGCTCAGCCTCGCCCGCCGTACCGACGACCCACAAGCCGCGCTGCTTGAGTTTTTCCAGGGTGCGCGCCAGGTTGGTCACGGCGACCAACGGAATCACTTCCGCCGCGCCACAAGCGACTTTTCGTACCGTCGGGGTCAGGGTGGCTGACTTGTCCTTCGGCACGATCACCGCCAGCGCACCGGCCGCATCGGCCGAACGCAGGCAAGCGCCGAGGTTGTGCGGATCGGTCACGCCGTCGAGCACCAGCAACAACGGTGCACCTTCGGAGCGATCCAGCAACTCGTCGAGCATCGCCTCGCCCCAGACCTGGCTCGGACTCACGTCCGCGACCACGCCTTGGTGCACACCATCCACCCAGGCATCGAGTTCACGACGCTCGGCGTTGCCGACGGGCACGCGATTTTCATTCGCCAGCGCGATCAGCGCTTGTACACGCGGCTCACTGCGGCCTTCAGCCAGCCAGATCTGCTTGACGCGTTTCGGGTGGTGGCGCAGCAACGCTTCTACCGCGTGCACGCCGTAGATCTTTTCCAACTGACTCATGACTTGGCCTTAGGTTTACGTGCCCCGCCGCTTTTGGCTGGAGCCGAACCCGCTTTCGGCGGGCCTTTACGGTGTTTGCCTGGCTTGCTGCCGGGGGCCTTGTCAGGCGCCGACCGCCCGGTCTTTCCCCCAGACGCCGCTTTACCGCCGCTTTTCGCTTCAGACAGCAACGCCTGTTTCAATTCACGGCTTTTACGCAGTTCGGCGTTTTTCGCCGCGGCATCGCTTGGGCGATAGGCTTCGACAGCCTTTTCCTTGGCAGGACGACGACCGGTTTTCGCCGGAGCCGGCTCTGCCGCGGTTTTCGCAGCAGCCTTGGAAGCTGGTTCAGCCTTTTCAGTCCCGCGCTTTTTGCGACCGATCGGTGCGCTGATGGTTTTTTCCGCCATCTCGAAGTCGATCTTGCGTTCGTCGAGGTCAACGCGCATCACACGCACTTCAACGGTGTCGCCAAGGCGGAAGCTGCGACCGGTACGCTCACCGGCGAGGCGGTGGTGCACAGGGTCGAAGTGGTAGTAATCGCCCGGCAGCGCGGTGACGTGCACCAGGCCTTCGACGTAGATGTCGGTCAGCTCGACGAACAGGCCGAAACCGGTCACGGCGGTGATCACACCCGGGAACGATTCGCCCACGCGATCTTTCATGAACTCGCACTTGAGCCAGTTCACCACGTCGCGGGTCGCTTCGTCGGCACGGCGCTCGCTCATCGAGCATTGCTCGCCGAGCTGTTCCAGCGCCGCTTCGTCGTACGGGTAGATGCGCGCTTTGGGAATGGTCATCGCGCCGGCACGGCGAACGTGCGGCGTGTCCTGCTTGGAATGGATGACGCTGCGGATCGCCCGGTGCGTGAGCAAGTCCGGGTAGCGGCGGATCGGCGAGGTGAAGTGGGTATAGGCTTCGTAATTCAGGCCGAAGTGGCCCTGATTATCGGCGCTGTACACCGCCTGGCTCAACGAGCGCAGCATGACGGTCTGGATCAGATGGAAATCCGGACGGTCCTTGATGCTGGCCAGCAATGCCTGGTAATCCTTCGGCGACGGGCCGTCCTTGCCTTTGTGCAGGGACAGGCCGAGCTCGCCGAGGAAGGCGCGCAGTTTTTCCAGACGCTCCGGTGGCGGGCCGTTGTGAACGCGATACAGCGCAGGGATTTCGTGCTTCTTGAGGAATTCAGCGGTGGCCACGTTGGCCGCCAGCATGCATTCTTCGATCAGCTTGTGCGCATCGTTGCGAACGGTCGGACGGATTTCGGCAATCTTGCGCTCGGTGCCGAAGATGATCCGGGTTTCCTGCGTTTCGAAATCGATCGCGCCACGCACGTGACGAGCGCCGAGCAGCACTTTGTACAGTGCGTAAAGCTGCTTCAGGTGCGGCAGAACATCGTTGTACTCGCCGCGAAGCTGACGCGCCTCGGTGAGTTTCGGCGTCTCCAGCATCGAGCTGACCTTGTTGTAGGTCAGGCGCGCATGGGAATGAATCACTGCTTCGTAGAAGCAGTAATCAGTCATCTCGCCGGTTTTCGAGATAGTCATCTCGCAGACCATGGCCAGGCGATCGACGTGCGGGTTCAGCGAGCACAGTCCGTTGGACAACTGCTCCGGCAGCATCGGCACTACGCGCTCGGGGAAGTACACCGAGTTGCCGCGAACCTGGGATTCGTTATCCAGGGCCGAACCGATTTTCACGTAGCTGGAGACGTCGGCGATCGCCACGTACAACTTCCAGCCACCGGAGAACAGGCGCAACTTGCCCGGCTTGGCTTCGCAGTAAACGGCGTCATCGAAGTCGCGCGCGTCTTCACCGTCGATGGTCACGAACGGCAGGTGACGCAGGTCGATGCGCTTCTCTTTGTCTTTCTCTTCGACTTCAGGCTTGAGCTTGGCGGCTTCTTTCAAGACCGCTTCAGGCCAGACGTGCGGGATATCGTACGCGCGGAGGGCGACATCGATTTCCATGCCCGGCGCCATGTAGTTGCCCACGACTTCGACCACGTCGCCTTGCGGCTGGAAGCGTGGCGTCGGCCAGTGAGTGATCTTCACTTCGACGAACTGACCGACCTTGGCATTGGCGTTGCGACCCGGGGTGACCAGCACTTCCTGCTGGATCTTCGGATTGTCGGCAACGACGAAGCCGATACCGCCTTCTTCGAAGTAGCGTCCGACGATGGTCTCGTGGGCACGGGAGACCACTTCGACGATCATGCCTTCGCGGCGACCGCGACGGTCGAGGCCGGAAACACGCGCAAGGGCACGGTCGCCATCGAACACCAGACGCATTTGCGCCGGGCTCATGAACAGGTCGTCGCTGCCGTCATCCGGGACCAGGAAGCCGAAGCCGTCACGGTGACCGCTGATGCGGCCGAGGATCAGGTCGAGCTTGTCCACCGGCGCATACGTGCCGCGACGGGTATAGATAAGCTGAGCATCGCGCTCCATGGCGCGCAGGCGGCGACGCAGGGCTTCGATCTGGTCTTCTGTGGTCAGACCAAACTCTTCGACCAGCTGCTCGCGGTTAGCAGGCGAACCCCGATCAGCAAGATGCTGAAGGATCAGTTCGCGGCTAGGAATAGGGTTATCATATTTTTCCGCTTCACGAGCGGCCTCGGGATCGAGGGACTGCCAATCGGCCATTAGAGAGTTTTCACCTTGTCTATATGCGGGTTAGTTTGGCATAGGCGTAATGAAACGGGAAATTTCAGACTGTGACAGCCCATCTAAAGCCTTATATCGACAGCGCAAAGCTGATTTAAATGCCGCTGGTAAAATTTTCCAGGTTTTTTTGATGCCAGGGGTTTACAGTTAAAAAGACGCTCCGTATAGTGCGCGCCATCGACGACGCACTAGCGTTGCCGATACTGCCCAGATGGTGAAATTGGTAGACACGCCAGCTTCAGGTGCTGGTGACCGCAAGGTCGTGGAAGTTCGAGTCTTCTTCTGGGCACCAATTTAGAGCTTGAGATTAGATCAATTTCAAGGCTCACACAAAAACCCGCGAAAGCGGGTTTTTTGCATTCTAAACATCTGATTTATTAAATCTAAATCAGGGGTTTACAGATTAAAACGCTCTCCGTATAGTGCGCCACATCAACAGCGGCAACGCTGAAGATTATGCCCAGATGGTGAAATTGGTAGACACGCCAGCTTCAGGTGCTGGTGACCGCAAGGTCGTGGAAGTTCGAGTCTTCTTCTGGGCACCAATTCAAATTCAAGGTCAAGATCTTGGATTTCACAGAAACCCGCGAAAGCGGGTTTTTGCGTTTCTGGCGTTTGAAAAACCAATCTCCCTACATCTGAATCACGCGATTTGTAGCAGCTGGCGAAGCCTGCGTTCGGCTGCGCAGCAGTCGTAAAATCTGAGCGCAGGGTCTTTCTGATACACCGCATCGATTGATTTCACGACTGCTTCGCAGCCGAACGCAGGCTTCGCCAGCTGCTACAAGTGCCTGCGCCAGCCGCTCTAGCAGACACTTCCCAGCCCCGCAAGGCGCACATGAGAAACAATATCGTTTATCATTGTTTCAAGTTTTTGCAATGCGACAGTGAGGAACCCTGCGAATGATGTTCAGAAATACCCTGCGCCGCGGCCTGACCTTCACCCTGCTCGGCCTGGCACTCGCCACCCCCCTCACCCAGGCTGCTGACCCAGTTTCCCTGACCCTCTACAACGGCCAACACAAGGAAGTCGGCGACGCCATCGCCAAAGCCTTCGAAACCAAGACCGGCATTCACGTCAACGTCCGCAAAGGCAGCAGCAACCAGCTCGCCAGCCAGATCGTCGAAGAAGGCGATCGCTCCCCTGCCGATGTGATCTACACCGAAGAGTCGCCACCGCTGAACAAACTCGGCGAACAAGGCCTGCTGGCCCAGACCGATGCCGCCACCCTCGCCGTTTTGCCAAAAGACTACGTTGCCGGCAATGGCACCTGGATCGGCATCACCGCTCGAGTCCGCGTCGTCGCGTTCAACCCGAAACTGATCGATGAAAAAGACCTGCCCAAGTCGGTCATGGAATTCTCCGATCCGAAATGGCAAGGCAAGGTCGGCTTCGTGCCTACCAGCGGCGCGTTCCAGGAACAGGCCGTGGCAATCATCAAAGTGCACGGCATGGACGCGGCCGAAGAATGGCTGACCGGCCTGCGCGCGTTCGGCAAGACTTACAGCAACAACATGGTTGCACTCAAGGCCGTGGAAAACGGCGAAGTCGCCACCGTGCTGGTCAACAATTACTACTGGTTCGCCTTGCAGCGCGAAAAAGGCCAGCTCGATTCGAAACTGCATTACTTCACCGGCGGCGACGTCGGCGGGCTGATCACCGTTTCCAGCGCCGCCGTGCTGAAATCCAGCAAACATCCAAAAGAAGCGCAGCAGTTCCTCGCCTACATGGCCAGCGAAGAAGGTCAGCGCGTGATCACCCAGACCACCGCCGAATACCCGCTGCACAAAGGCATGGAATCCGATCGCGGCCTCAAGCCATTCAGCGAACTCGAGGCACCGAAAGTGACCCCGGCCGACCTCGGCAACGCCGAAGAAGCCCTTGACCTGGAACGTGACGTTGGCTTGAACTGATGAGCGCATCGTTATCCGCCCCCGCCTCGGGTTACGTGCCACGATGCAAGCGGCCGTCGATCTGGCTGCTGCTACCGGTTTTGCTGTTGGTTGTACTCAGTCTTTTGCCGCTGGCGTATGTTGGGCTCAAGACCTGGCAAGCCGGCTGGGCCGAGGCGCTGCACTTGCTGTGGCGGCCTTATGTGTTCGGGCTGCTGCGCAATACGCTGGCGCTGATGGTCGGCGTGACAGTCGCTTGCGGCGTGATCGGCTTGTCCCTAGCCTGGTTGCTGGAACGCAGCAATCTGCCGGGACGGCGGTTGTGGGGCGTGATCCTGTGCTTGCCGTTCGCTGTGCCGGCGTTCGTCAGCAGTTTCACCTGGGTGTCCCTGAGCGCGCATTTCGAAGGTTTGGGCGGGGCGATCCTGGTGATGACCCTGTCGAAGTACCCGCTGATATTTCTGCCAGTCGCGGCGACCCTGCGCAATCTCGATCCTTCTCTTGAGGAGTCCGCACGGACCCTGGGGCAGAATCGCTTGGGCGTGTTTTTCAGAATCACCCTGCCGCTGCTCTGGCCGTCATTGCTGGCCGGCTCGCTGCTGATCGCGCTGCACATGCTGGTGGAATTCGGCGCCCTGTCTATCATTGGCCTGCAAACGTTCACCACCGCGATCTATCAGCAATTCGAACTCGAATTCAGCAACGCCAACGCGGCGATGCTGTCGGCGGTGCTTCTGGCGCTGTGCCTGGTGCTGTTGTGGCTTGAGCTGCGCGTACGCGGCAAAGGTCGGCACGTGCGCACCGGCCAGGGCGCTGCGCGACGTGCGGAACAGGTTCGATTGGGACCGTGGACGGTCGCCGCACAGGTTTACTGCCTGACACTGGCGATCATCGGCAGCGGTATTCCGCTGGGGATGCTCGCGTACTGGCTGGCGGTAGGTTCGTCGGCGGCATTCCCGGTGGCGGCGATCAGCGAGGCGCTGTTGTCCTCCCTGGCGCTGTCGCTGGGCGGCGCAGCGCTGTGCCTGGTGCTGGCGGTGCCGGTGGGATTGTTGGTGGTGCGTCATAAGGGCCGACTGGCGATCTGGGCCGAGCGCTTGCCGTATCTGCTGCATGCACTGCCAGGCTTGGTGATTGCGCTGACGCTGGTGTATTTCGCCCTGCACTACGTGCCGGCGCTGTACCAGACTTCGGCGTTGCTGCTGATCGCTTATGCGCTGCTGTTTTTGCCACTGGCTCAGGCGCCGATTCGCACGGCGCTGAACAAGGCCGCGCCGCAACTGGAAGAGGCAGCACGCACGCTGGGAGCGTCGTCTTTCAGCGCGTTTTGTCGGGTGACGCTGCCGATCATCTTCCCGGCGCTGGGTGCGGCGTTCGCGCTGGTGTTTCTGGATGCGATGAAGGAACTGACGGCGACGCTGCTGCTGAGTCCGACCGGGCTCAACACACTGGCGACTGAGGTTTGGGCGCATACCGCGAATGTGGAGTTTGCGGCGGCGGCGCCTTATGCGGCGTTATTGATTTTGGTGTCGGGGTTGCCGGTTTACCTGTTAACAACACGGATGTATTTGAGCCGCTGAAAAGCTTCGCGGGCAAGCCTCGCTCCTACCAGGGATCGCGTTCCCCTGTAGGAGCGAGCGGTGCGGCGATCCGACTTGCCCGCGAAGGCGCCAGACCAGTCAATACAGATCTAAGCCCTGAACTGCCCCAGGCTCGCCTTCAACTGCGCCGCCAACCCATCCAGCACCTTGCCACTGGCCGTGGTTTCCACCACCGCCTGAGCCGCTTTCTCAGCTTGCGCATGAATGGTCTCAACCCGACCCCGCACCGCTTGCGCGCCTTGCGCCTGATGGGCCGCCGCCTGCGTCGCCAGACCAATCGCCGCATGCACCTGCTCGACCGACGCCTGCACCGATTGCTGCAACCTTGCGCTATCACGCAACACCAGCAAGCCTTCATTGGCCTGACGCCCGGCCTGGCCAATCGCCGCCACCGCCTCACGCGCACCTTGCTGCAAGGCCACGATGTGCGCCTGAATATCGCCGGTGGAGCTCTGGGTCTTGCTTGCCAGCGCCCGCACTTCGTCCGCCACCACCGCAAAGCCGCGACCGGTCTCGCCGGCACGCGCCGCTTCAATCGCGGCGTTGAGTGCCAGCAGGTTGGTTTGTTCGGCGATCCCGTGAATCACCGTCAGCACCACTTCAATCTGCTCACTCTGCTGCGCCAGCCGCTCGATGACTTTCGACCCGGTATCGACCTGCCCGGCCAACGCCTCGATCAGGCTGCCGACTTTGGCCGAGGTCCGGGTGTTTTCATCGGTCGCCGAACGAATGTCCACCACCTGCTGCAACGCTGCCTGCATGGCGTGGCTTTCTGACTGCGCTTCATCGGCCATCTGCGACAACGCGCGCAAGCTCTCGGCCACTTCATCACGCTGCATGCCCGCCGCTCTATCGGCTCCAGCATTGCGCAGGGTCATTGCGCCGATTTCCACGCCGGTGCGCTGAGCCACATCACCCGCTTCGCGCACGATTGGCTGCAACTTATCCACAAAGCGGTTGACCGCCGCGGCCATGTCGCCGATTTCGTCTTTGCTGTTGATTTGCACACGCTTGGTCAGATCACCCTCGCCAGCCGCCAGGTCATCCATCGCGGCGATGAGCATTTTCAAGCGATTGACCACTCGACGGCCTAGCACAACAGCGAGCAACAACAGCACACCGCAACCGACCAGCGCCAGGAACATCCCGATGCGCCAGCGCAACGTCGCCGCCGCTTCCTGAACGGTGCTGGTGGTGTTGGCTTTCATTTCCGACGCCGTGGCCTGCGCGGACGTCAGACGTGCACGCATCGCCGTGGCACTGTCTGCCGCTGCGCCTTTGAGGCTGTCGCCGACCAGCTGATCACCACTGGCGATCAGCGCCGCAAAACGCTTATCCAGGGCTGCCAGATCGGTTTCCACCGAAGCAGTGGAGACGCCCATCAAGACCTTGCCGATTTCCACGCCATTGGGGTTGATCGAGGCTTCGAGGTAATAGACCGACGGATCGTTCTTCGCCGCATCCAGCACTTTGTCCAGCGCACGCTCACCCTGACCTTTCTCCAGCAACGCCTTGTTGATCGGGTTTTCGCGGTTGAGGTAGCGCGTCAGGTGCTGACCCGTCGCGTCGTCATACACCACGAACAACACGTTGGGATTGCGCTGGGCCCGGCGGGCAAATTCGGACAGGGTTGGAACGTCGCTGTCCCACATGGCGCGAGGAGCAACGGAGGCCAGCAGCTGCGCCATGTCGTTGGCCGAATCTTTCAGATCCTTCTCCAACGTTGCACGCAGTTGCACCTGCTCGTCTTTCAATCGCGTAGACAGGCCGGCGGTGAGTCGCTGACGGGTGCTGGTGGAGAGATTGTCCAGGCTCGACGTGACTTCACGCCCCGCCTGCTCAAGTTCAGCAGACAGTTTTTGACTGTCGGCACCCAGGCGCACACCGAGATCGGCTTCAAGCGCAGTCACCGTGCTCCGAGTCAGGGCGACAGCCACCAGCACCTGCACCAAAAGGGCGATACCAAGGGTAACGAACACAGGCCGCAACAAACGGCTTTGTAACAATGAGAGAACGGCCGACACTTGGAATCCCTCTGCTTTGGCGCCATTAAATTGATGGCGCGCTGGAAGCGATGCTTTTATTCAACATCACAGCAAAGGTCATGCCGTCCGGCAGGCATAAACGACAAAGGGTCCAATTAAGGACCCTTTGCTTTCTACATCAACGACTTATTAAGCGAACGGGTGACGCAAAACGATGGTTTCGTTGCGGTCCGGGCCCGTCGAAATAATGTCAATCGGCGCACCGACCAACTCTTCAACACGCTTGATGTAGTTGCGAGCAGCTTGCGGCAGCTCTTCCAGCGTCTTGGCGCCGACGGTGGACTCGGTCCAGCCTGGCATCTCTTCGTACACCGGCTCCAGGCCGATGTAGCTGTCGGCGTCAGTCGGTGCGTCGATCACTGCACCATCCTGGTTCTTGTAGCCAACACAGATGTTGATGGTTTCCAGACCGTCCAGCACGTCCAGCTTGGTCAGGCACAGGCCCGAGATGCTGTTGACGTCGATAGCGCGACGCAGGATGACGGCATCGAACCAGCCGCAACGACGGGCACGGCCGGTGGTAGCACCGAACTCGTGGCCACGCTTGGCCAGGAAGGCGCCAACGTCGTCGAACAGCTCAGTCGGGAACGGACCCGAACCGACGCGAGTGGTGTAAGCCTTGGTGATGCCGAGGATGTAATCCAGGTACATCGGGCCAAAACCCGAACCGGTGGCAATGCCGCCCGCGGTGGTGTTGGAGCTGGTGACGTACGGGTAGGTGCCGTGGTCGATGTCCAGCAAGGAGCCCTGGGCGCCTTCGAACATGATGTCTTTGCCAGCGCGGCGCAGCTCGTGCAGCTCGGCGGTGACGTCGAGCATCATCGGCTTCAGCAGCTCGGCGTATTCCATGCACTCATCCAGAGTTTTCTGGAAGTCGATCGCCGGCTCTTTGTAGTAATTGACCAGGACGAAGTTGTGGTAATCCAGCAACTCGCCCAGCTTGGCGGCGAAACGCTCACGGTGGAACAGGTCACCGATGCGCAGACCGCGACGTGCAACCTTGTCTTCGTAAGCCGGGCCGATGCCGCGACCGGTGGTACCGATCTTCAGCTCGCCACGGGCCTTTTCACGGGCCTGGTCCAGCGCTACGTGGTAGGACAGGATCAGCGGGCAGGACGGGCTGATACGCAGGCGCTCACGCACCGGTACGCCTTTCTCTTCCAGCTTGATGATTTCCCGCAGCAGAGCGTCGGGTGCAACCACCACGCCGTTGCCGATCAGGCACTGCACGCCTTCGCGCAGCACGCCCGACGGGATCAGGTGCAAGACGGTTTTTTCGCCATCGATCACCAAGGTGTGACCAGCGTTGTGGCCGCCCTGGTAGCGCACTACGGCGGCAGCATGTTCGGTCAGCAGATCAACGATCTTGCCTTTGCCCTCATCACCCCATTGGGTGCCCAGGACTACGACATTCTTACCCATAACACTTGTCCTCATTCGCGCAAACTTGGTGCCGGCCGCGGCCGGCGGGAAAACTCAAGAAGCCAGTGGCGATACTTGCCAAAGCCCGTTCTGCTGAATCAATTGCCGGTCGCAGTCCGCTTCACGGGCGGCGGCCAAAGGTTGTCCAGGCAACGCCTGAACGACACGCTGACCCTCACTGCGCAACTGGCAAACCTGCTGCCAGAGTGCCGCATCCGTACTGTCAGGCATCCAGATACCGCCAGACGGTAGCTCGATCTCAGCACGCCCCAGGGTCACCAGGGTTTTCAAATCGGTAGAGAAGCCGGTTGCCGGACGCGCGCGACCGAAGTCGGCGCCGATGTCGTCATATCGACCGCCCTGAGCAATTGACTGGCCCACGCCCGGTACAAACACTGCGAACACTACACCGGTGTGGTAGTGGTAGCCGCGCAACTCGCCCAGATCGAAGTAAAGCGGCAATTCCGGAAAACGCGTGGACAGACGCTCGGCAATCGCCAGCAGATCGTCCAGCGCTGCCAGAACAGGCGCCGGTGCTCGCGCCAGACGCTCGCGGGCAGCGCTCAATACTTCGCGACCGCCACACAAATCGACCAACGCTCGCAGCATGCCCGACAGATCGGCAGGCAAACCTTCGGTCAAGGTAATGACCTCGTCGATCGCCTTGCGTTGCAACGCATCGAACAACTGCTGTTCAACTTCACCGGACAAACCGGCCGCACGGGCAAGGCCGCGGTAGATGCCGACATGACCGAGGTCCATGTGCACATCCGGCACATCGGCCAGTTGCAGCATGGCCAGCATCAGGCTGATGACTTCCACGTCGCTGCTCGGGCTGGCATCGCCGTACAACTCGGCACCCAGCTGGATCGGGCTGCGCGAGGACGACAAGGCACGTGGCTGGGCATGCAGCACGCTGCCGGCATAGCACAGACGGCTCGGGCCTTCGCGACGCAAGGTGTGCGCATCGATGCGCGCCACTTGCGGCGTGATGTCGGCACGAAAGCCCATCTGCCGGCCCGATTGCGGGTCGATGACCTTGAAGGTACGCAGATCGAGGTCCGAGCCCGCGCCGGTCAGCAGGGATTCGAGGTACTCGATATGGGGAGTCACGACAAACTCGTAACCCCAGCTCTGGAACAGATCCAACACCTGACGGCGCGCGACTTCAATGCGCGCCGCCTCTGGTGGCAGTACTTCTTCGATGCCATCTGGCAGCAGCCAGCGGTCTACCGTTGCCATTACGCCATTCCCCTATGATCCGGGCGGCCAGCCGTTGGGCAAGCCTTGAGTGAAGCAGAAAATGATCGGCTCATGTGCAAACCACGCGCATAAACAACGTGGCGAAAAGCCTGAAACCGGCTTCGCCAACCACTTTCCTCGAAAAACCTTTGAGCCATTCAACTCAGGCGTCTGCCTAAAAAACCGCAATCAAACGTGCAGACGCAAAAAAGCCGGGAATTTCCCGGCTGCCGCATCATACACACGTTTTCCCAAAGGATCACCCCGCCCGAGGCTTTAGCCGCCAGGCGGGGGATGATTCAGGTCAACGTCGTATCAAGGCTTGGCTTTTTCCAGGTAACGGAAGAAGTCGCTGCTTGGGTCCAGGACCATGACGTCGGATTTGTTCGCGAAGCTTTCACGGTAGGCACGCAGGCTACGGTAGAAACCGTAGAACTCCTGGTCCTGGCCGTAGGCCTTGGAGTAGATCGCAGCAGCCTGGGCGTCACCGTCACCGCGAACCTCTTCGGATTCACGATAGGCTTCAGCCAGCAGCACGCGGCGTTGACGATCGGCGTCGGCACGTATGCCTTCTGCCAGCTCGTTACCCTTGGCGCGGTGCTCGCGAGCTTCACGCTCACGCTCGGAGCTCATACGCTCGAACACACTGCGGTTCACTTCTTTCGGCAGATCGATGGCCTTGACCCGAACATCAACCACTTCGATGCCCAGCTCTTTTTCCGCCATCTTGTTCAGCGAAGCCGTGATATCGGTCATCAGCGCATCGCGCTCACCGGACACCACTTCGTGCAGCGTGCGCTTACCGAACTGGTCACGCAGGCCCGACTCCAGACGACGGGAAAGACGCTCGTCGGCAATCTGCTTGAGGCCGGAGGTCGCGGTGTAGTAACGCTCAGCGTCCTTCACGCGCCACTTGGCGTAGGCATCGACCATGACGGCTTTCTTTTCCAGCGTCAGGAAGCGTTGTGTCGGTGCATCCAGCGTCATCAGGCGTGCGTCGAATTTGCGCACCTGGTTAACGTAAGGCACTTTCACATGCAGGCCCGGCTGAACATCAGTCTGGACCACTCGACCGAACTGCAGCAGCACCGCGCGCTCGGTCTGAGCCACGATGTAGAAGCAGTTCCAGGCAGCGATGGCCACGACGACGACGACAATTAGGGCGATCAGCGATTTATTGCTCATCAGCGACTCTCCCTGGTACGAGCTTGCTGTTGCTGCAGATCGGCTGCCGCACGCGCATTCGCTTCATTGCTGCTGGCTGCCGCACCGGTCACCGGAGCGCTGGTGTTGCGACCACTTTCGACCATTTTGTCCAGCGGCAAGTAGAGCAGATTGCTCTGGCCATTCTTGTTACCGGTCACGAGAACCTTGCTGGTATTGCTGAAGACTTCCTGCATGGTGTCCAGGTACAGACGCTCACGGGTCACTTCAGGTGCCTTGCGGTACTCGCTCACCAGTTTGGTGAAGCGATCGGCCTCACCCTTGGCGCGCGAGACGGTTTCGTCGCGGTAACCGTTGGCATCTTCGATGATGCGCTGGGCCTGACCACGGGCTTCCGGCACGACGCCGTTGGCGTAGGTTTCAGCCTGGTTGCGCGAACGCTGCTCGTCTTCACGGGCGCGGATCACGTCATCGAAGGCTTCCTGCACTTCACGCGGTGCCGCTGCGCTCTGTACGTTGACCTGTGTGACGGTGATACCGGTGCGATAGGTATCCATGAAGCGTTGCAGACGCTCCTTGATTTCGCTGGCCATCAACTCACGACCTTCGGTCAGCACCTGGTCCATCGCGGTGGAACCCACCACATGGCGCAAGGCACTTTCGGTCGCGTGCTGCAGGCTGATTTCCGGCTGATCGACGCTCAGGACGAAGTCCTGCAGGTTGCTGATCTTGTACTGCACGGTCAGCGGCACTTCGACGATGTTCTCGTCTTCAGTGAGCATTTGACCCTGCTTGGTATAGGCACGCTCACGCGTGACGTTTTCCAGGTACTTGCGATCGATCGGCGGGAAATAGATGTTCAGGCCCGGGCCGACGGTTTCGTAGTACTTGCCGAAGCGCAGCACCACGGCTTGCTCCTGCTCGTCGACTACGTAGACCGCGCTGTACAGCCACACAGCCGCCAGCACGACCAGGCCGATGCCGAGCAGGCCGCCGAAGCCGCCACTCTTGCCCGAACCACCGCCGTCATCACCACGTTTTTTACCACCACCGAACAACCCGTTCAGGCTTTCCTGCAGCTTTCGGAAGGCCTCGTCGAGATCCGGTGGTCCCTTGCGGTCGCCGTTATTGCGGCGCTTGCCACCCCAAGGATCCTGATTATTCGAGTTGCCACCCGGCTCATTCCAAGCCATAGCGCTCTCCATCTGATAAAGCAAAGACGCACCCACGGCGCGCCGACCAATGCTACAGAATGCCTGTCACCACGGCACAACCGCTTTCTCAGGCTTTTATTGCAAAGTGTGTTGCTCGATGAAATCCATCGGCTGCAATCCTTCGCGGCTCACGAGTCGATTCAACTCGATCCGTGGCAAACGAACGGCCAGCAGGCAGGTGCCTTCTTCGTCGTGTTCTTCTTTCTGTACCGCGCCCAGTTCGAAAAACTGTGCACGCAGTCGCGCAAAACGCTGAGGCAAGCGCAAGGTACCGATAAACAAATCACCGCCCAGCAACTCGGCAATGGCTTGCTCAAGCAATTCCAGTCCACTGCCATCACGCGCCGACAACCAGACCCGTTGGGGCTTGCCGTTTTCGTCGCGCTGGATTTGTGGCTCAACGCCTTCAAGCAAATCGAGTTTGTTATAGACCTCGAGGATCGGCAAGTCCTGGGCACCGATCTCGCCCAGCACCACCATCACTTGCTCGATCTGCAACATGCGATCCGGTTCGGCCGCATCAATCACGTGCAACAGCAGGTCGGAATTGCTCGACTCTTCGAGGGTAGACCGAAATGCCTCAACCAGTTTGTGGGGCAAGTGGCGGATGAAACCCACGGTGTCAGCCAGGACAATCGGCCCCAGGTCGTCCAGTTCCAGACGGCGCAAGGTCGGGTCCAGCGTGGCAAACAACTGGTCAGCCGCGTACACGTCGGATTTCGTCACGTTATTGAAGAGCGTGGATTTACCGGCGTTGGTATACCCCACCAGTGACACGGTAGGAATGTCAGCACGCGAGCGGCCGCGTCGGGACTGTTCGCGCTGACTGCGCACTTTTTCCAGCCGGCCCTTGATCTGTCGCAGGCGAACCCGCAGCAAACGGCGGTCGGTTTCCAGTTGGGTTTCACCCGGGCCACGCATGCCGATACCGCCACCTTGACGTTCAAGGTGAGTCCAGCCACGAACCAGCCGGGTGCTCATGTGGTCAAGCTGGGCCAGTTCTACCTGGAGCTTGCCTTCATGGGTACGGGCACGTTGGGCGAAAATATCGAGAATCAGACCGGTGCGGTCGATCACGCGACACTCGAAAACACGTTCGAGGTTACGTTCCTGACTTGGCGTAAGGATGTGATTGAAGATCACCAGATCGGCCTCTTCGGCATGGACCAGGTCGCGTAGCTCCTCGACCTTGCCGCTGCCAATCAGGAATTTGGCGGTTGGCCGATGACGCGGCACGTTAAAAAACGCAACGGTCTCGGCGCCGGCCGAATTAGCCAACTCCTGAAACTCCTGCGGATCTTCGCGCGCCTCAGGGTCCTGTCCATCCAAGTGAACGAGGATCACTCGCTCACCACCACCGTGGCGCTCAAAGAACAAAGGAGACTCCTATCAGGCGTTACCTGGCTCAGCGTCACCTGCTTCGGATTCGGTTGCGCTAGGCAGACGAATTGGACGAACCGGCACCACTGTAGAGATAGCGTGTTTGTAAACCATCTGGCTGACGGTGTTCTTCAGCAGGATAACGAACTGGTCGAAAGACTCGATCGTGCCTTGCAGTTTGATCCCGTTGACCAGGTAGATGGACACCCCAACTTTCTCTTTACGTAAAGTATTCAAGTAAGGGTCTTGTAGCGAATGCCCTTTTGACATGTGCCGCACTCCTTTAAGGATTCAATATAAAAAATAGGTAAACAGATGGCTTGTGGCCGTCACACCCCCAAGGATAGACGGCAATTGCAAGGACTCAGCTCAATATGGAGATGGTCCCCAGGTATTTCAAGGCGCGCGGCAGATTGTCGCAATCCAGGCTGTCCAGCCAGTGTAAATCAGCCCAACTGCGCAGCCAGGTGAACTGACGCTTTGCCAATTGGCGCGTGGCAATGATTCCACGCTCCTGCATCTCGGCTTGCGTCAGCTTGCCATCCAGGTAGTCCCAGACTTGTCGGTAGCCTACCGCACGTATAGACGGCAACCCTGAATGCAGGTCACTTCGCTTACGCAGGGCTACGACCTCGTCAATGAATCCCTGTTCCAACATAACTGTGAATCTTTGTTTAATTCGCTCGTGCAGTACCTGGCGATTTGCCGGAGCAATGGCCAAGTTCGCGACAGTATAGGGCAATTGTTGCAGTCCCGAAGCGGCTGCTTCAGTACTTTGCGCACTTTGTCTCAGTCGCAGCTCGGTCATGCTCTGACCGCTGACGCGATAAACTTCCAGCGCTCGACTGAGTCGCTGCGGATCGTTCGGATGAATTCGCGCCGCAGAAACCGGATCGATGACCGCCAACTGTTCGTGCAAGGCTTGCCAGCCAAGGCGTGCAGCCTCTTCTTCGATCTGCGCGCGAACCTCGGGATCCGCCGCCGGCATTTCTGCCAGCCCTTCGACCAAAGCCTTGTAGTAGAGCATCGTGCCGCCTACAAGCAGTGGAATTTTGCCTCGCGAAGTGATCTCGGCCATCGCCTCAAGTGCATCGCGACGGAAATCGGCGGCCGAATAGCTCTCGGCCGGGTCGAGAATATCGATCAAGCGGTGCGGAAATTCGGCCAGAATCTCTTTCGAGGGTTTGGCGGTGCCGATGTCCATGCCGCGATAGACCAGCGCCGAATCGACGCTGATCAGCTCGCAAGGCAGGACCTTGGTCAGCTCGATGGCCAGGTCGGTCTTGCCCGCTGCGGTCGGGCCCATCAGGAAAATCGCAGGAGGGAGCTGGCTCATCAACGACCGCGCAAGAACAGTTTGTCCAGATCGTCCAGGCCCAGCTGGGTCCAGGTCGGTCGGCCATGGTTGCATTGACCGCTGCGCTCGGTGTTTTCCATGTCCCGCAGCAGACCGTTCATTTCCGGCAGCGCCAGACGCCGATTCGCCCGAATCGCGCCGTGGCAGGCCATGGTGCCAAGAAGTTCGTTCAGGTGCGCCTGGATGCGGTCGCTGGTGCCGTATTCCATCAGATCGGCCAGCACATCACTCACCAATCGATTGGCTTCGGCTTGCTTGAGCAAGGCCGGAATCTGCCGAATGGCCAGCGTTTCCGGACCGAGACGCTGCAATTCAAAGCCCAGGCGCTGGAACCATGCGACGTTCTCTTCGGCGCAATCGCCTTCGCGCTCGCTCACCGCCAACGATTCCGGAACCAACAGCGGCTGGCCACTCAGGCCTTCGCTGGCCATGGCGATTTTCAAGCGTTCATACATGATCCGCTCGTGGGCGGCATGCATGTCGACCAGCACCAGGCCCTGGGCGTTTTCCGAGAGAATGTAGATGCCTTTGAGTTGCGCCAAGGCGTACCCCAGCGGTGGGATATCGTCCTGCCCGGCCGGAAGTGCAGCCGCGTTAGCTTCTGGCAGCGGCGCAAAAAACTCCTTGTACGCAGCCTGAGCCTCAGCCGCCGGCACGCCGGACTGAGGTCGCGGCGTGTACTGATACTGATAACCGGCGCCAGCGCCCGAGCCTGCCGCGGTATTGAATGACGGTTGTGCCTGCGGCTGCTCCAGCAACGCATTGGCCGCCAGGCGCATTTCGCCCTGTGGGCCGAACTCGCCGGCATCGATACCGGACGGGCGAACAATCGCCGTCGCCACCGGCGCCGCCAGATGATCATCCGGACGCACATCGCCCAAGGCGCGGTGCAAGGTGCCGTAGAGGAAATCGTGAACCATGCGCCCGTCACGGAAGCGCACTTCGTGCTTGGTCGGGTGCACGTTGACGTCGACACCGGCCGGATCGACCTCGAAAAACAGCACGAACGTCGGGTGCCGACCGTTGAACAGCACGTCGCGATACGCCTGGCGCACCGCGTGGGCCACCAGTTTGTCGCGCACGGCACGGCCGTTCACAAAGAAATACTGCAAGTCCGCCTGGCTACGGTTGAACGTCGGCAAGCCGACCCAGCCCCACAAATGCAAGCCATTGCGCTCGATTTCGATCGGCATCGCCTGCTCGAGGAAACCCGAGCCGCAGATGGCCGCCACTCGCCGCGCGCGCGCCGCGTCGTCATGGGCTTCGTGCAGGCTGAGGATGGTTTTGCCGTTGTGACGCAAATGGAACGCCACGTCGAAACGTGCCAACGCCAGACGCTTGATCACTTCTTGCAGGTGATCGAATTCGGTTTTTTCGGTCTTGAGGAATTTACGCCGCGCCGGGGTGTTAAAGAACAGGTCGCGCACTTCCACCGAGGTGCCCACCGGATGGGCCGCGGGTTGAACGCGAGGCGCCATGTCCCGACCTTCGGTCTCAACCTGCCAGGCCTGATCGGCCTCCTTGGTGCGGGAGGTCAGGGTCAAGCGCGCCACGGAACTGATCGAAGCGAGGGCTTCACCGCGAAATCCGAGGCTCATGACCTGTTCGAGGTCTTCGAGGTTGCGGATCTTGCTGGTGGCGTGTCGCGCCAGGGCCAGCGGCAGGTCATCGGCGGAAATGCCGCTGCCGTCGTCGCGCACCCGCAGCAGCTTGACGCCGCCCTGTTCCACATCGACATCGATGCGCCTGGCGCCGGAGTCGAGGCTGTTTTCCAACAACTCCTTGATCACCGAGGCCGGGCGTTCAACCACCTCACCGGCGGCAATCTGGTTCGCCAGTCGCGGGCTGAGCAGCTCGATGCGAGCCGTATGGGTCAGCACTTGGTTCATTCTTTGGATGCCAGTTCAGTGCCGGGAATGGTCAGGGTCTGACCGATTTTCAGCTCGTCGCTTTGCAAATTATTGGCACTGCGCAAGGTGGCCGGAGACACTTGATAACGCACGGCAATCATCGCCAGCGTCTCGCCCGGATTCACCCGGTGGTCGCGTGGGCCCTGGGCGATTTTGCCGGAATCACGCAGCCAGGCGATGTAGGTGCCTGGCGGCGGGTTCTGCTGGAAGAACTGGCGCACGCCGCTGCTGATCGAACGCGCCAGCGCCTGCTGGTGGTTCGCTGCAGCCAGCTTGGACGCTTCGTTGGCGTTGGAGATGAACCCGGTTTCCACCAGGATCGATGGGATGTCCGGCGACTTCAGCACCATGAACCCGGCCTGCTCCACCCGCTGCTTGTGCAGGGGCGTGACGCGCCCGATGTTGCTCAAGACTTTTTGGCCAACGTTCAGGCTGGACGTCAGGGAGGCGGTCATCGACAAATCGAGAAGTACGCCCGCGAGCATGCGGTCCTTGTCGTCGAGGCTGACGTTGCCGGCACCGCCGATCAAGTCGGAACGGTTTTCGCTGTCGGCCAGCCAACGGGCCGTCTCCGAGGTGGCGCCGCGATCAGACAGGGCGAACACCGACGCACCGAACGCAGCAGCCGAAGGCGCAGCATCGGCGTGGATCGAGACGAACAAGTCGGCGCCTTTTTTGCGGGCGATTTCGGTACGGCCGCGCAACGGAATGAAGTAGTCGCCGGTACGGGTCAGTTCGGCGCGGAAGCCTTTCATGCCGTTGACCTGGCGTTGCAATTCGCGGGCGATGGCCAGCACCACGTCTTTTTCACGCTGACCACGAGAGCCCGAGGCACCCGGGTCTTCGCCGCCGTGACCGGCGTCGATCACCACGATGATGTCGCGCTTGCCGGCAGGCGCAGGCGGCAGTTTCACCGCGGGTTCCACAGGAGTGACCGGCACCGGAGCCACCGTCGCGACATTGGTCGTCACCGGTATGGGCGCGGCATCGGCGGCGTTATCGAACAAATCGACCACCAGGCGATTGCCGTACTGGGCATTTGGCGCCAGGGTAAAACTTTTTGGCGTGACGGCTTTTTTCAGGTCGATGACCACCCGCAGATCGGTCGGCGTGCGTTGAGCCGAGCGCATGGCAGTGATCGGGCTATTGGCGCTGTTGACGTTCAACGGCGCACCAAGGGTGGCGCCATTGATGTCGATCACCAGCCGATCCGGTGCGGTCAGGGTGAACACGCTGTGTTGCACCGGCCCGGACAAGTCGAACACCAGCCGTGTGTTGTCCGGCGCCCGCCACAGGCGAACGCTGTTGACCTTAGTCTCGGCCACAGCGTCGACGGTCACCGCCAAAAACAACATCCCTACGGCAGCTACCATCGCGCGAAAGCGCATACCTGACCCCATCATTTAATTGGTTTCCAATGCCAAAGCGGCACACCAGGACTCGCCGCGCGAGCCTTGGGACAAAATTTTCAGCGAACGCCCGCTGTCTTGCGGGGTAATGGTAATGGTCAGGTCGGGCTTTGGCAAAAAGCCTGCACCCTTCCGGGGCCATTCGATCAGGCACAACGCGTCGTCTTCGAAGTAGTCACGGATGCCGAGGTACTCCAGCTCCTCCGGATCGACCAGTCGATACAGGTCGAAATGGAAGGCCCGAATGTCGCCGATCTCATAGGGCTCGACCAAGGTAAACGTCGGGCTCTTGACTGCCCCGACATGCCCCAGGCCACGGATGATGCCCCGCGACAGCGTGGTTTTACCCGCCCCCAGATCACCTTCAAGAAAAATCAGACCGTGCCCTTGGGTGGTTTGTGCGATACGTGCGCCAAATTCGGTCATCGCCTCTTCATCGGCCAGGTACAGGGTTACTTCAGACACGGTGCTTGCTCCTCCAACAACTGACGAATGGCTGGGATCAGATCACTGGCCGCCAGCCCACGGCCCGATTTACCTTCTTGCGCGCCGGCATTGGCGTGCAGCCAGACCGCCAGGCAGGCCGCGTCGAACGCGTCCATGCCCTGGGCCAGCACCGCGCCGACCAGACCGGCCAACACATCACCCAAACCGGCGGTGGCCATGGCCGGATGGCCCTGATGACACAACGACAGGCGCCCATCGGGGCTGGCGATGAGACTGCCGGCGCCCTTGAGAATCACAATAGCTGTATATTTTTTGCTCAGTGCGTGAGCGGCGGCCGGGCGATCAGCCTGAACCTCGGCGGTGCTTATCCCCAACAACCGCGCAGCTTCACCCGGGTGCGGCGTGATCACGCAGTCCTTGGGCAAGCTCACGTGCCTTGAAGCCAGCAAATTCAGCGCATCGGCGTCCCACACTTGTGGCAACGGCGCGTTGGCTGCCGCCGACAATAGACTGCGGCCCCAGGAAGCCTGACCCAGGCCCGGGCCGACCACCAGCACGGAAACCTTTTGAAGCAGTTCCATCAGTTGATTGGCCGACGAAGCCCCCAACACCATCGCTTCAGGGATTCTCGCCAACGCCGCCGGCACATGTTCACTGCGCGTGGCTACGGACACCATGCCCGCACCACTGCGCAGGGCACTTTGTGCGCTCAGCAGAATGGCGCCACCAAAACCCCGATCACCGCCAATCAGTAATACATGGCCGAATTTGCCTTTATGGGCAGTTGGCGCGCGGCCCGCCAGCCGCGGCAAGTTGCCGGGCGTAAGGCGACGCGCATCAACGGTGACACCGTTAAACGACTCGGCGCAGGCTTGCAGATCGTTGAACACCAGCTCGCCGACCACATCCGCAGCGTCGCCCGTGAACAAACCCAACTTCAAGCCTATGAAAGTCACTGTCAGATCAGCGCGAACAGCCGTGCCGAGCAAGCGCCCCGTATCGGCACACAAGCCCGAAGGGATATCCACCGCCGCCACCGGCAGGCCGCTGGCATTGATCGCGGCGATCACGCTGGCGTAGGGCTCTCGTACCTCGCCCGTCAAACCGGTGCCGAGCACGGCGTCCAGCACGATACCGCGCAACTCTGACTGCATCGTGAAGGTTTGAACCGCGACGCCTTCGGACACCGCCTCGGCATGGGCAAGTGCCGCATCCCCCTGCAAACACTGAGGATCACCAGCCGCCAGCACCCGCACATGCCAACCGGCACGCCGGGCCAGCACCGCCACCAGATAACCGTCGCCCGCGTTATTGCCGTGACCGGCCACCACGCTCAATTCATTCGCCGACGGCCACTGACGGACCAGCGCACGCCAGGTCGCCCGCGCTGCGCGCTGCATCAATTCGAAGCCCGGCGTGCCGGCCGCGATCAGGTTCGCATCGAGGGCTCGCACGTGCGCGGCGCTGTACAGCGCGTCGGGTAAATCATCTTTAGTGTGCGGCATGCGTCTTCGGGCTCCGATGTCTGGCAGAATTATACGCACCTCAGCTCCGGTTTCTCTCGCCTCATGCCCGCTATTACCACAGACCTGCCCGCCCTCGCCCAATCCATCAAGGAATGGGGTCGCGAGCTGGGCTTTCAGCAAGTCGGCATCAGCGGTCTGGACCTGGCTGAGCATGAGCAACACCTGGAGCGCTGGCTGGCGGCCGGCTACCACGGCGAAATGGAATACATGGGCGCCCACGGCAGCAAACGCTCACACCCGGAAGAACTCGTCCCCGGCACCTTGCGCGTAGTTTCACTGCGCATGGACTACCTGCCCGGCGATACCCAAATGGCGCAGTTGCTGGCCCAACCGGAAAAAGCCTACGTATCGCGTTATGCCTTGGGCCGCGATTACCACAAATTGATCCGTAAACGTGTGCAACACCTGGCAGAAAAAATCCAGGCAGTCATCGGGCCGTTCGGCTACCGCGCCTTCGTCGACAGCGCACCGGTGCTGGAAAAAGCCATTGCAGAAAAGGCGGGCCTGGGCTGGATCGGCAAAAACACCCTGGTGTTGAATCGCAAGGCCGGCAGTTACTTCTTCCTCAGCGAGCTCTTTGTTGATTTGCCGCTGCCGGTAGACCCACCTCACAGCACCGAACATTGCGGACGCTGCACCGCGTGCCTGGACATTTGCCCGACCAACGCCTTCGTCGGCCCGTATGTGCTGGACGCCCGGCGCTGCATTTCCTACCTGACCATCGAACTGAAAAGCGCGATCCCCGAAGATTTGCGACCACTGATCGGCAATCGAGTATTCGGTTGCGACGACTGCCAGATCGTCTGCCCGTGGAACCGCTTCGCCCGCCCGTCCGGCGAAAGCGACTTCAAGCCACGGCACAATCTGGACAATGCCGAACTGGCCGAACTGTTTATGTGGGATGAGGACAAGTTCCTCAGCAGCACTGAAGGTTCACCGCTACGTCGGGCAGGTTACGAGCGCTGGTTGCGAAACCTCGCGGTAGGGTTGGGGAACGCACCATCTAGCATTCCGGTGCTGGAAGCGTTGAAGGCGCGACGGGAGTATCCGTCAGAGCTGGTGCGTGAGCATGTGGAGTGGGCGTTGAAGCAACATGAGCAGCGCGCTGGCAACCATGGAACTCGCCCTTAGCGATTCAAGTTTATCCACTTGGCACTGCGCCCCTTCCCAGTCGACTCAATTAGTCCTTCAGCTTTCAATGAACGCAAAACCATACGCACGGTGTCACGACTCACGCCAGGGCAAGCCTCTTCAAGCTCAGTAATCGAAAACGGCAGGGTGCGCTTCAACGCTTCAACGCTTCAACTCGAACTCGATCGCTTTTGCCTCCATGGCGCTTATCGATCTTACCAACACGCTCCTCAAACTCCTTGTAAGCGCGAAGAAGCGCGCCCCAGAAATAGTTGAGCCATGGTTGAACATCGTGCCTGCCTTCATGCCAACCTTGAGAGCTAACCTCAAGCGTTACGTAGTAGCTTTCCTTTGAGTCCTCGAAGATCCGCTCAAGGCTGATAAAACGGCCTACGCGATAATCAAACTGGTAAAGCAACAACAAGGTAAGCAGTCGAGCTAAGCGCCCGTTGCCCTCTGAGAAAGGGTGTACGCAGAGAAAGTCGAGAATACTCAGCGGGACCAATACCAGCGGGTCTGCCAGATTCTGATCCAGTGCTCTGCGGTATTGCATGACCATATCGACCATTGCAATGGGTGTTAGATGTGCAGCGACCGGTTGAAAGCGGATACGTGAACTGCCGTCCGGATGGCGCTCAATGATGTCATTGTTCGTTGCTTTCCACTCCCCGCCATCCTGCGGTAAATAGCGATAAAGCATGCCGTGCAACTGCCGAATGACGCCCTCGGAGAATGGCATCCCCTCTGCCGCTTCATGGATAAGAGAAAGCGCATCGCGGTACCCCGCAACTTCTTGCTCGGAGCGACTTTTCGGGTCGGCATTTTTGATAATCAACGACTTCAACCGACTTGGCGAAACAACCACCCCCTCCAATCGGTTCGATGACTCTGTGGACTCGATGACTGCAAGCTGCTTCAGGTCCTGGAGAATTTCTGGGGACTGGGAAACGAACAATTGTTGCTTGCCACGATACTCACCGAGAGCCCGCAACGTCGCGACCTGCAATCCGTTGTAGCGAAGTGTTAAGAGAAACTCAGGACTAAGTGACCGCATAGATGTTTTACCTGCCAAATAGGGTAACCCAACCATAAACAGGGTAATTCAATAGCCAACCACCCCATTTATGAACTTTTTACCCAATTTTCACTGAGCAACCTAGGCGACTTCCTCGGCAGGATATTTCGAAGCACACATTTATCAGACCATGCATACCGCTGAAATCAGGCTTCGTCGTTATAGACGAACTTCGGCATTTCCCAGTGGAAACGAATCGCGAGCAACCGCAGCAGGAAACCGCCAAACAGGGTGATCAGAATCGCCTGCTCGCCGGGTAACTGCAGGTAGATGCAAAGCATGTAGCACCATGCCGCGGCGAACGAGACGCTGGCGTAGAGTTCGCGGCGGAAGATCAGCGGGATGTCGTTGCAGAAGATGTCGCGCAGGATGCCGCCGAAAACCCCGGTGATCACGCCGCTGACCGACGCCACCAGCATGCCGTGGCCCATTTCCAGGGCAGTCATGCAGCCGATCAGGGTGAATGCCACCAGCCCCACGGCGTCGAGCACCAGAAACAGCGAGCGCAGGTGGCGCATCCAGCGTGCAGCGAAGACAGTGAACATCGCCGCGATCGAGGTCAGCACCAGGTATTCCGGGTGTTTGACCCAGGTCAGCGGATAGTGACCGAGCAGCACATCACGCACCGAACCGCCGCCGAGCGCCGTGATGCACGCGATCAGCACCACGCCAAACCAGTCCATCCCGCGACGGCCGGCGGACAGGGCACCGGTCATGGCTTCGGCGGTGATGGCGATCAGGTAAAGCATCAGCAACATGGTGGCGGTCCTTGCAGAAAGGCGCGCAGTCTAGCCATTTCGGTGCGGCACCAAAAGAGGGCCAGAACAGACACCGAATACCTGTGGCGAGGGAGCTTGCTCCCGCTGGGCTGCGCAGCAGCCCCTATTTCCTGACAACGCATTCCTTCAGATAAACCGTGCCTGCTGACTTACGACTGCTGCGCAGCCGAGCGGGAGCAAGCTCCCTCGCCACAAAAGCCCTCTCGGTGCCAAATCAGAACTTGATGAAATGCTTGCGGTAGTGCTGCAGCTCGGCGATGGATTCGCGGATGTCGTCCAGGGCCAAGTGAGTGCTGCCCTTCTTGAAGCTGTCGCGCACGTCCGGCGCCCAACGTGCGGCCAACTCTTTAAGGGTCGACACATCGAGGTTGCGGTAGTGGAAGAAGCTTTCGAGGGATTTCATGTGGGTATAAAGGAAGCGACGGTCCTGGCAGATGCTGTTGCCACAGATCGGCGACTTGCCCTTCGGCACCCATTGTTCCAGGAAGGCGATGGTTTCGGCTTCGGCTTCGGCCATGCTGATGCGGCTGTCGCGCACCCGCTGGGTCAGGCCCGAGCCTCCGTGTTGACGGGTGTTCCACTCGTCCATGCCGGCGAGGATCTCGTCGCTGTGATGGATAGCGATCACTGGCCCTTCGGCCAAGGTGTTCAGGTCACTGTCGGTGACGATGGTGGCCATCTCGATGATGACGTCGGTATCAGGGTTCAGACCGGTCATTTCCAGGTCGATCCAGATCAGATTCTGTGGGTTTTGCATGTGTCGGCTCCTAGGCAATGCTGCGCAGTTTAGCCTAGGGCGGCGCCCGGGCGTGCTAAACTCGCGGCCGTTTTACCTAATCGCTGCATTCTTGATACGGAACACCCATGGCCAAACGCCAACTCAATCGTCGTCAAAACTGGCGCATCGAAAAAATTCAGGGCGAGCGCGCTGCCCGCGCCGCCAAACGCGAGTCCTCGGCTGTCGAGGCACTTGAGGGCGGCGACCTGGGTCCGGAACAGACGGGCCTGGTGATCGCGCACTTCGGTGTGCAGGTCGAAGTCGAGGCCCTTGAGGGCGAACTGGCCGGCGAAGTGTTCCGTTGTCACTTGCGCGCCAACCTGCCTGCGCTGGTGACCGGTGATCAGGTGGTCTGGCGTGCCGGCAACCAGGGCATCGGTGTGATCGTGGCGCAACTGCCGCGTAAGACCGAACTCTGCCGTCCGGACAGCCGTGGCCAGCTCAAACCTGTAGCCGCCAACGTCGACATGATCGTCATCGTTTTCGCCCCGCTGCCTGAACCTCACGCGAACCTGATCGACCGTTATCTGGTTGCTGCCGAGCACGCCGGCATCCGGCCGCTGCTGCTGCTGAACAAATTCGACCTGATCGACGAGCAGAACGCCCCCGCGCTGAATGCCTTGCTGGCGGTTTACCGCACGCTGGGTTACCCGGTGCTGGAAGTCTCGGCGCACCACGGCAACGGCATGGAGCAACTGCAGAAGCAGCTCGACGGACGCATCAGCGTCTTCGTCGGCCAGTCCGGCGTCGGCAAGTCCTCGCTGGTCAACAGCCTGCTGCCGGAAGTCGAAGCGCGGGTCGGTCCATTGTCCGAGCTGTCCGGCCAGGGCACCCACACCACGACCACCGCGCGGCTGTTCCACTTCCCCGGTGGCGGTGAGTTGATCGACTCCCCGGGCATCCGCGAATTCGGCCTGGGCCACGTCAGCCGCGCCGACGTCGAAGCCGGCTTCATCGAGTTCAACGACCTGATCGGCACCTGCCGTTTCCGCGACTGCAAGCATGACCGCGAGCCGGGTTGCGCCCTGCTCAAGGCCCTGGAAGAGGGTCGCGTGCAGCAGCAACGGATGAACAGCTACCGCTCGATCATCGCCAGCCTGCCCGAAACCAGCTACTAAACAGACACACCAGCCGCTCCGATGCAGACGGGGCGGCTGGTTGTCAGTTGCTCCTTGCAAATCCCCCGCCGATTAAACGTCAGATTGCTCTGTAGGGCATTTGCGCGCCTGTTTGAAGGACCCGTCTCTTTAACCGTGTAGCCCTTGTTGCAGCCATCCAAGTGCATACATTCAAGCCCTCTTCGCACTCCGGCGATACCGAGGGATATCCATGCAAACCTATCATTTGTTCATCAGCCACTCGTGGAGTTATCCCCACGCCCACGACAACCTCGTGCGGCTGCTCAACGCCAAACCCGGCTTCACATTCAAAAATTTTTCGGTGCCAACGGACAACCCGATCATCGGCGCGCAGACCGATAAACAACTGGAAGAAGCCATCGAGAACAAAGATCAGGCCTTGCTCGGCGGTGCTGATCATGGCGGGGATGTATTCCACGTACAGCAAGTGGATCAACAAGGAAATCGAGATCGCCCGGCGCATGGGCAAGGTGATCATCGCGATCAAGCCCTTTGGGGCGGAGCGGATTTCTGCCGTAGTACGCCAGGCGGCACATGCCGAATGCGCCTGGAACACCAACAGCATCATCAGTGCCATTCGCACTCACGCGGCGGGGTGAGCCATGCGCAAGGGATTGTTCATCGGGATCAACAACTACAGCCATGTTTCCCAATTGAGTGGCTGCAACAACGACGCGATGGCCATGGCCTCGGTGCTGAAAACCGACGCCGACGGGGACCCGAACTTCAAGAATATCGTGCTGACCTCAGCCGAGGGTTATCTGGGCCGCGAGGTACTCGAAGGCCACATCCAGGATTTGTTTTCCGGGGACTGTGATGTGGCTCTGTTGTATTTCGCCGGCCACGGTAATTTCGACACCGATACCGATGAAGGCATGCTGCTGCCCCAGGACTACAAGTCGGCCAAGGACGGGATCCGGCTCAGTGACATTCTTAACTGGGCCACCAAAGCGACGAAGATCAAAAACAAAGTCATCATTCTCGATTGCTGTCAGGGCGGCGCTCTCGGGGAAATGCGGGCCTTGCGTAGCGAAAGCAGCGTGATCGGCGAGGGCATGACCATTCTCACGGCCTGTAAAAAAGAACAACCGGCAATGGAAGGTTCAGGTCACGGCATCTTCACCGGTTTGTTGCTGCAGGCATTGCACGGTGGAGCCGCCAATATTCTGGGGAAAATCACCCCCGGCAGCCTTTATTCCTTCGTCGACAACGCGCTCGATGCCTGGGAACAGCGGCCGGTTTTCAAGACCAATGTGTCGCAGTTCATTTCATTGCGTGAGGTCTCGCCACTGATCCCCAAGGAAATACTGCGCAAGCTCCCCGAATGGTTCGCCGAAGCAGAATCGGTGTTTGCGCTCGACCCCAGCTACGAACCGACCGAAACATCGTTCGACCCGGACCACGGCGAAGTTTTCGCCCAACTGCAAAAGTGCAACCGACACAGCCTGATCGAACCGGTAGACGCCGAGCACATGTATTACGCCGCCCTGAACTCCACCGGTTGCCGCCTCACCGCCCTCGGCGCCTATTACCGCGAACTCGCGATCAAGGGACATTTCTGATGCCAGTGTTTATCAGCTACCGCCACACCGACCGCGCGCAGGCAATGGTCATCAATGCACGCCTGAAACAGGCAAACATCAAAACCTATCTCGATGTGCTGGACACCGAATCCCAGCAAACCGACGACATTACGACGGTCATCACCCGCAACATTACCGAATGCACGCACTTGCTGGCAGTGGTCTCACAAGAGACGGCCATGTCCTGGTGGGTGCCGTTCGAAATCGGTGAAGCGACCATCAGTGATCGACGGATCTGCTCCTACAAGATCGGGGCCAGCGCGCTGCCGCTGTACCTCGATAAATGGCCGAAACTGAGCAACGATGTCGACCTCAGCTTTTTCATCGATGCCTACCGCAAAGAGTCCATGTCCAAACGCTCAATAGGAATGGAGTCCTTCAGCGAATCCGTTGGCGGCACCTACAAGAGCGACGCCGACCTATTTCACGACCAGCTCAAAAACCGCATCCGTCGCGGCTTCTGACAGGCACAAAAAAGCCGCGATCATCTCGCGGCTTTTTTGTGGGTCACTGCTTCGGCGGTTCCGCCGGTTTCGGTGCCGGGTCTTCGAAGATATTCAGTCGCTCGCGTAGCTCATGGGCTGGCAGCGGTTGTTTATCCGCCGGCAATGCGTTCGGATCGACTGGCGTGGCCGGCACTTCGCCCGGGCCACCCTGCCCTTGCGTTGGCGCAGGTGCAGGAGCCGGTTCAGCACCTTGCGAACCTTCGATGGCGCGCTGGGCTTTCTTGGTCAGCACCACGATGTCGATCCGGCGGTTGACCGGGTTGAACGGGTTATCGCGATCGAACAGCGCCGACGAGGCATAACCGACCACCCGCGCCACTTGCTGATCCGGATAGCTGCCGGCGACCAGCGCACGGCGAGCGGCGTTGGCACGGTTGGCCGAGAGTTCCCAGTTGCCGAAATCACCGGTGCCCGAGTACGGCTTGGCATCGGTGTGGCCGCTGATGCTGATCTTGTTCGGCACCGCTTTGATGGTGTCGGCCATGGCCAGCAGGATGTCTTCGAAATACGGTTTCAGACGCGCTGAGCCTGAGTCGAACATCGGCCGGTTTTCCGCGTCCATGATCTGGATACGCAAGCCGTCCTGAGTGATCTCGAACAGGATCTGGTCCTTGAATTTTTGCAGCTGCGGATTTTCATCGACCTTGTTCTGCAACTCTTGCAGCAACAGTTCCAGGCGTTCTTTCTCGACCTGCTCGGCCATGCCTTCGACCTGGTCGGTGTCGACGGTGACTCGGTCGGGTTGCGGCTGAGACTTCACCTCGGGGTTGAGGGTGTTCTCCGGCGCCAGGGTCGGCGAACCGCCCAAATCGATGATGTACGGCGTGCCGCTTTCGGAAAAACCGACCGGGTCCTTGAAGTAACCGGCGATGGCAATCTTCTGTTCCGGCGTTGCCGTGGACAGCAGCCACAGCACCAGGAAGAACGCCATCATCGCCGTCGCGAAGTCAGCGAAGGCGATTTTCCAGGAGCCCCCGTGATGCCCGCCCGCGTATTTTTTTACGCGTTTGATGATTATCGGCTGGTTATTTTCCATGACTTAGCGACCGCGAACCGCTTGTTCCAGCTCAGCGAAGCTAGGACGGTGCGCCGGGTACAGAACCTTGCGGCCGAATTCCACCGCCAGCGATGGCGGCATACCGGAAGCCGAAGCAACCAGCGAGGCCTTGATGGCTTCGTAGACGTTCAGTTCTTCCTTGGCTTCGTGGGCCAGGGCATGGGCCAGCGGGCCAAAGAAACCGTAGGCGGCGAGAATACCGAAGAAGGTACCCACGAGTGCCGCACCGACGTGTACGCCGATCATTTTCTGATCGCTTTCACCCAAAGAAGCCATGGTCACCACGATACCCAACACGGCCGCGACGATACCGAAGCCGGGCATGGCGTCGGCGATGCCGTTCACGGCGTGGGACGGATGATCCAGGTCTTCCTTGAGGCTGGTCAGCTCCATGTCGAACAGGCCTTCAAGCTCATGGGGAGCCATGTTGCCGGAGGACATGATGCGCAGGTAATCGCAGATGTACGCCGTCATGCGGTCATCTTTCAGAACGGCCGGGTACTTGGCGAAAATCGGGCTGGCGGCAGCATCTTCGATGTCGCCTTCGATCGCCATCATGCCTTCGCGGCGGCTCTTGTTGAGGATCTCGTAAATCAGCCCCAGCACTTCCAGATAGAACGTGTGGTTGAAACGCGAGCTGAACATTCCCAAGGATTTCTTGAGAACGTGTTTGAACATATGACCAGGGTTGGCCTGCAGGAATGCACCGAGGGCCGCACCCCCGATAATCATCACCTCGAAAGGCTGGATCAGGGCGGCAATCTTGCCGTGGGAGAGCACGTATCCGCCGAGCACGCTCGCGAATACGACGATGATGCCGATTAATTTAGCCATAGGTAGGAGAGCACTTACTGAGTCGGGTTCAAGGTCATATTCGGAAGTTAAAAAATCTCTTCTTCTACTTATCGGCAAAACTGCGCCAGACTATAGCCAGTTCAAACGAAAAGCTAATTTAGCCCTCTGTGGGCATAGGTAATGCAGACGATGATCACGTCCAACCATGGCTAACGAAACGAACCTCCCAACCCCAAAACCGAACACCCTTGAAGGCTGGGTCAAGCTTCTCGATGGTGTGCGCCTGCCGGTCCCGCAAGACAGTCACGACCGTGTCTGCAAGGCCCTCGCCGATAACCGCAGTTCATTGCGCGACATCGCCGAACTGTTGCAAGACAGCCCGGCCCTGGCCTTGAGCGTGATTCGCGAAGCCAATCGCCACACCCACGGCAGCATGACCGAGCCTGCTGAAAACCTTGAGGTGGCGATCAATCGCCTCGGCTTGAAACGCACTGAAGAATTGCTCGCCCGGTTGCCAGCCGAACCCCAATCACAGATACCCGTGGCGTTGCGTCAGCTGCAATTGATCAGCCAGCATGCGACCCAACAGGCCAACGGCTTTTTCGCCGGACGCCTGGCGCGGCTCTGGCAGGACATCCACTGGGGCAGCCTGCTGTTTCTCTCGCCGCTGTGGCCGATGGCGTTGACTCATCCGCAGTTGCTCGAAGAGTGGGAACTGCGGGTGATTCATAAAGGCGAGTCAGCACGCAACGTCGAAAAGCAATTGTTCGGCGTTCGCTTGCTGGACATCTGTCAGGCCCTGGTGGATATCTGGCGTCTGCCGATCTGGGTGCAGCAAGGTTATCGGCTGCTGCTCAACGAGCAGCGAGAACTGGTCAAAGTCCTGCGCATTGCCCGCGACAGCGAGCACCCTTTGCGCCAGCAAAACCGTCTCGATGACGATCCAACACTGCGTCGCTGGCTCAATCAGCCGGCCAATACCGTGCTGTTGGCCAATGGCCTGGCACTGTCGGCGCAACAGGCCTGGGACAGTCCGCACAGCGAACGCTGGCAATACCTGACCAGCCTTTACCTGCAAATGCCGATGAGCGAAGTGCAGCAGCAATTGCATCAACAGGCCGTCAACAGCGCGCACCAGCACGCCATGCCGGACATCTGGCACCCCGCCGTTGCGCTGATCTGGCCATCGGGCATTAACCGTATTCACGCCGGTTTGCTACCGGCACCGGCGCCGACCACCGAAGACCTGACGGCGTGGCGCAAGCAATGCGCCGAACTGCTGGTCGAACCGAGCCGCTTCACCAATGCAATGCACTTGACCACGTCTGCACGGGACGCGCTGGTCGCGTGCGGCATGCGTCGGGTGATGATTTTGATGGCCGACCGCACCCACGCCAATTTGCGTGCGCATCAAACCGCCGGGCTGTCGAAGGACGCGACGGGGCTGAACCTGGCCGTCAGTCAGAGCACCGTGCTGCAACGCCTGCTCTCGCAACAGGCCCAGGTGCGATTGACCCCGGCCAACAACGCCCAGTTCTCGGCCCTGCTGCCGGCCAGTCTGCGCGCGCAGTTTCGCGGCGAACACTTGCTGCTGCGTTCACTGGTCAATAATGGTCGGGTGATCATGGTCGTTGTTGCGGATCAGGGCGGCGGGCCGTTTTCGGAAATCACCGTGCAAGCTTTCGGCAAAACCGCGCAGTGCATTGAAAAGGCACTCCATAGCTTTAGCCAGCGCAGCCAATGACGCTGCGCTACAATCCTCCCCTTTGTGCTCTGGAGACCTCACATGTCTGACTTCTCTGGCTTGGCGCTGGTCATCGAGCCGAGCGACTTGCTCCCTCGCCTCGAGTCCCGCGAACTGATTCTGGTGGACCTGACCAGCAGCGCCCGCTATGCCGAAGGGCATATTCCCGGTGCGCGCTTTGTCGACCCCAAACGTACGCAACTCGGTCAGTCGCCAGCGCCGGGGCTGATGCCGCCGCAAGCGGCACTCGAAGCGTTGTTCGGTGAGCTTGGACATAACCCCGATGCGGTCTACGTGGTGTATGACGACGAAGGCGGCGGGTGGGCCGGGCGCTTTATCTGGCTGCTCGATGTCATCGGCCACCGCAATTACCACTATATAGACGGTGGCCTGACGGCGTGGCTGGCAGAAGGCATGCCCATGTCGATCCAGATCCCGGCCCACGTTGGCCGCCCGGTTGCGTTGACCCTGCACGACGAACCGACCGCCACCCGCGAATACCTGCAAAGCCGTCTCGGCGCCGCCGACCTGGCGGTCTGGGATGCGCGCGGCCCGCTGGAGTACTCCGGCGAGAAAGTCCTGGCAGCCAAGGCCGGGCACATTCCCGGCGCGGTGAATTTCGAATGGACGGCCGGCATGGATCAGGCCCGCAACCTGCGCATCCGCACGGACATGCCGCAGATCCTGGAACAACTCGGCATCACCAAAGACAAAGAAATCATCACTCACTGCCAGACTCACCATCGCTCTGGCTTCACTTATCTGGTGGCCAAATCCCTCGGTTATCCGCGGGTCAAAGGCTACGCCGGCTCCTGGGGCGAATGGGGCAACCATCCCGATACGCCCGTAGAGATTTAAGGTTTTAAGGACAGTTAATGAATAAGCGTTTGTTTATCCTCAGCCAATACCTGCTGCCTCACCACTTGCTCTCGCGACTGGCCGGCTGCATTGCCGAATGCCGCGTGCGCTGGTTCAAGAACGCCTTTACCGCCTGGTTCGCCAAGCGTTATCAGGTGGACATGTCCCAGGCCCTGGTCGAAGACCTGACCGCTTACGAGCATTTCAACGCGTTCTTCACTCGCGCACTGAAAGACGGCGCTCGCCCGCTCGATGAAACCCCCGGCGCGATTCTCAGCCCGGCCGACGGCGCGGTCAGCCAACTCGGCCCGATCGAACACGGCCGCGTGTTCCAGGCCAAGGGTCACAGCTTCAGCGTGCTGGAATTGCTGGGCGGTGATGCCGCGAATGCTGCGCCGTTCATGGGTGGTGATTTCGCGACGATTTACCTGTCGCCGAAAGACTACCACCGCGTGCACATGCCACTGGCCGGCACCCTGCGCGAGATGGTCTACATCCCGGGCCGGATTTTCTCGGTCAACCAGACCACCGCCGAAAACGTGCCTGAACTGTTTGCCCGCAACGAGCGCGTGGCGTGCATTTTCGACACCGAGCGCGGGCCGATGGCCGTGGTGCTGGTGGGCGCGATGATCGTGGCCTCGATTGAAACCGTGTGGGCCGGGTTGGTGACGCCGCCGAAACGCGAGCTGAAAACCTTCCGTTACGACGAAGCCGCCCGCGCGCCGATCCATCTGGAAAAAGGTGCGGAGCTGGGTCGCTTCAAGCTGGGTTCAACCGCAGTCGTGCTGTTCGGGCCGGATCAAGTGAAATGGGCTGAAAAATTGGCGGCCGGTTCGCCGGTACAGATGGGCCAGGGCATGGGCCTGCCAATCGCCTGATCTGGCTAATCCGCCCCGTCGAACGTCTTCGAAGGGGCGGACATTTCGGTAGCGCCGTTACTCTATCTGTCCACGAAAGCCGATCGGCCCTTCGTTGGCGTAGGTATTGGTGCCACTGAGGTTTTTCCCTCCGTCATTGGAGGTGACGCTCAACGCCACAACGTTCTGATTATCACGGCCGCCGATGACCCACTTGCCACCCGGATGCCATGGAGCGTCGTTGCCGCCCCACTGATTTTCCACGTTGTACTGGTTCTGGCCCGTGCGTTGAGCCTTGAAGCCAATGGGACCTTCACCGGCGTAAGTCATGGTGCCGGTGAAGCTCTTCCCGCCATCGCCCGATTTGATCTCGATCGCGACCACGTTCTGGTTGTCCCGCGCGCCTAACACCCAGTCTCCGCCCGGATGCCAGGGTGCCGAACTACCGCCCCATTGATTTGCCACTACGTATTTAGACATGAACCTCATCTCCTTGAAGTTACAAGAGACCTGCCCTGCGTAGGTAGCAGGCCGTACGACTGTGCGTATCCAGTCGCACGTGTGTCAGATTAGTAGTACACCCGAACGGCACTCAGTTGACAGACAAACGGTAGACATCCGTAGGTGCTACAGTCAGGTCATTCACTGCCCATTTCCCGGTTGGAGTTTTCCACGGCATGAATGAGACCAGTCCCCACCTGCTGCTACGTGCACCGATCCCGACGCAGTTGCGCCTGTCCTTCTGTGAACCGACGCCGCGCGACCTCAAGCGCTGGATCGCCAACCTGCCCAAAGCCAACATCGGCGAAACCGCCCGCCTGCTCTATCAAGGCTTGAGCGAACTCAACCAACTGCTCACCCCCAGCGACAATCGCCTGCAACTGCTCGAACTGTTGCGCCCCGAGGTGTATTACGTCTGCAAACACCTGGAGCGGCATTTCCTGCATCAAGCCATTGTGCTCGACGAACGTTCGCGCAAGATCGCCAACCTTTGCCAGGCCCTGCAAAGTCACTTGGCGATTGGCTACAAACAGATCGTCGTGCGCATCACCCCTCGCTTCAGCAAGGATCGAGCCTCTCTGCTGACCCAAGCGCTGCAGCGGGCGATGCATTGCCTGAACGGGCCACTGATTCGCTCTACTCAGCTGTATTGTCCGGTACCGGAAGGCCTGTGGCTGGAGCTGCATCAGCTGTATCGGATCGCCTGCGCGCACAAACTCCAGCATCTGAGCCTGCGCGATGAACTGGCCAGCCAGACGAAAACCCTGAGCATCGAACAGACGTACGTGACGGCCCTGCTGCTGGGCGCCTCCCGCTGCAATCAACTGCGCCAGAACCAGATCGCCCGGCTCGCCGAGGTGCTGGAGCCCTGGAGCCAATGGATCAAGTTGCAACCTGGCCAACCCGCTGACGGACTGTTTGCCATCGCGCCGGACCTCGACACCGGGCCGCGCTATCGCTCAAAGTTCAGGGCCGAGCAGCAGGACAGCTTGCTGGGGATTGATCCGCAGCCACTGGTCGCCGCCATCGAAGCGCATTTGCAAGGCACTATCGGCACACCGCCGCTGCCCGTACCGACCGGGCTCAGCCTGGATACGCTGCAACACCTGCACGCCGCATGGGGCCAGGCGGCCGAGCGCAGTTTTCAACGCACCGTTGGCCAAGGCAGTTTGACCCTGTGCGTGGGCATGAGCGCGTTGCACTTCTACCTGGGCGGGCAACGTTCGTTCAGCGATATTCTGAAAAACCCCGGCACCCGGCTTGCGCAGTTTTCGGCAACGTCCCCGGCAGGCCGGGAGAGCGACCAATGGGGCCAGGCGTTCGACGCCGCTCCCCACGCCACGGCCGATGCCTTGCTGCCTTACGAAGAAATTGAATACCCGCACCTTCAGAACGACGACGGCCACGAGGCGGCCGATAGCAATCGGCATTTTCCGACGTACGCTTTGCCGGTCATCAATCACAGTCCCGGCGGTTATTGCCTGGCGTGGCCCAACGCGGTACCCGCCGAGTTGCAGGCTGGCGAGATGGTCGGCATCCAGGACTCTGCCAATCAGGGCTGGAGTATTGCGGTGGTGCGCTGGATTCGTCAGGTGCGTGGCGGTGGTACGCAGATGGGGATTGAGCAGGTCGCGCCTTACGCCGAGCCTTGCGGGCTGCAACTGGTGCGAACGCGGGACGACCACAGTCAGTATTTGCGTGGCCTGTTGCTGCCGGAAATCAGCGCCATCGACCTGCCCGCTACGTTGCTCGCCCCGCGCCTGCCCTTTCAGGAAGGCAGCAAAGTGCTGATCAACACCAACGGCCAGGAGCGCCGGGCCGGACTGGATCGGCGGGTGGCGAGCACCAACAGCTTTAATCAGTTTGCTTACCGCTCGCTGGAAGCGAGCAGAAACGACAACGCCGCGGGGAGCGGCGCTGAAGAGGATTTTGATTCGTTGTGGAAGTCGCTTTGAGGAAGAAGCAGATCCCTGTGGCGAGGGGGTTCACCCCCGTTCGGCTGCGCAGCAGTCGTAAATCCAGATAACTCGGTTCGCCTGAGAGGACGCAGGGGTCCGCTTCGCAGCCCAACGGGGGTAAACCCCCTCGCCACAGGGGCCCAGCCAGACTTCAGAGCTGCCCGTCACGATCCCTAAAGCCCAGCAGATACAGCACGCCATCCAGCCCAAGGGTGGAGATCGCCTGCTTCGCCGACTGCTTCACCAGCGGTTTGGCCCGGAACGCCACGCCCAGACCGGCAATCGCCAGCATCGGCAAATCGTTGGCACCGTCGCCGACGGCAATGGTCTGCTCAAGACGCAAACCTTCCTTGTGCGCCAGCTCCTTCAGAAGATCTGCCTTGCGCTGCGCATCGACAATCGGCTCGACCGCCACGCCGGTGACCTTGCCGTCGACCACTTCCAGTTCGTTGGCAAACACGTAGTCGATGCCCAACTTGGCCTGCAGTTGCTTGGCGAAGTAGGTGAAGCCGCCCGACAGAATCGCCGTCTTGTAGCCCAGACGCTTGAGTTCGGCGAACAGGGTTTCTGCACCTTCGGTCAGACGCAATGACGCACCGATCGAGTCCAGCACACTGACGTCCAGCCCCTTGAGCAAGGCCAGGCGTTCCTTGAAGCTCGCGCGAAAATCCAGTTCACCCGCCATCGCTCGCTCGGTGATTTCCGACACCTGGTCACCCACGCCCGCCGCCTTGGCCAGTTCGTCGATCACTTCGGCCTCGATCAGCGTCGAGTCCATGTCGAACACCGCCAGGCGGCGGTTACGACGGAACAGCGAATCTTCCTGGAAGGCGATGTCGACGTTCAATTCCTGGGCGACGCTGAGAAATTCGGCCCGCAGCGCCTGCGGGTCAGCCGCTTCGCCACGGACGGAAAACTCGATGCAGCCTTTGCCCTGGTCGGCCGGGGTGTCCAGCGGCATACGCCCGGACAAGCGATCAATGTGATCGATGTTCAAGCCATATTTGGCGGTGATGGAGCTCACGGCCTGCAATTGCCCGGCGGTCACTTTGCGGGTCAATAGCGTCACGATGTGGCGTTTTTTGCCCTGGTTGCCGACCCACTGCTGGTAATCCTCTTCGGACACCGGCGTGAAACGCACCTGCTGATCGAGCTTGTAAGCCGTAAACAGGATGTCCTTGAGCACCGACTTGCCTTGCTCGGTGTCAGGAATTTCAACCAGGATGCCGAACGACAAGGTGTCGTGGATCACCGCCTGACCAATGTCGAGAATGTTCACACCACCCTGGGCCAGAACGCCGGTAATGGCCGCAGTCAGACCCGGACGGTCGACTCCCGTGATGTTTATCAGGACGATTTCGCGCAAGGCGCACCCCCGCAAGTGGAAAAAAACCGCATTCTACCCACTTTCAGTGACCATCGGGCACCGTGAGCGCTTTGCCGGTCTAGGGCCTGTCGCTATACTGCGCGTCAACTTCACGGACAAAAGAGCCGAGCTCAAGTGAACCGGCCCACGCCAGTAAAAACCGATAACTTCTTTCTGCTGATCTTCCGTGCACTGCGCCACCGCCGTGTACCGATTGCATTGCGCATTGCCAGCCATAACGTGATCCTGGTCGCTCTGGCCCTGGTGATCTATGCCTGTGTGATGGGTTTGCAGTTCAAGCAGGCCATGCACGAGCAGGCGGATGCGCTGGGCGAAAGCCTGACCACGCAGACCGCCACCTCCGCCACGGAGCTGTTGGTGTCCAACGACATCCTCAGCCTCAACGTGCTGCTCAACAACCTGACCAAAAACAAGTTGGTGGCCCACGCCGCCATCTACAGCGTGGATAACCGCATCCTCGCCGAAGCCGGTCAACGTCCCAAGCACAGCTTGCTGGGCGAAGCCGAGGGCATGTACCAGAGCAAAATCACGTTCCAGGACGTGACCGCCGGGCAACTGCGCATCAGCCTGGACATGGATCAGTTCCAGCAGCCGATGACCATCAGCCTGCAAAGCATGGGCATTTTGAGTGCGATTCTGCTGGCCCTGTCCTTGGCCTTGAGCCTGCGCCTGGGTCGGCACATCTCCACGCCGTTGCTGCAACTGCGCGTGTGGCTGCGCAATATCGACGAATACACCCCGGCCACCGAGCGTCAGGACGAGATCGGCGACCTGGCCCGTCAGCTGCACGCCAATTTCGCGCCGGAGCCGGCCGAACCGGAACCCGTGCCTGAGCCGGAATACGACGAAAGCGAATACGAAGACGCCGACGATAACGAGCCGACCTTCGAAGTGCGCAACCTGCGTGATCCGAGTTTCGATGAAACCAAGCCTGTCGCCGGCCTCAAGCCTGCGCCACGGCGCAGTGTCAGCACCGTTGAAGATGACGATGATGACGATGCATTTGCCGATTTGCGTGATGAATCGGCCGACGCTGCGCCTAAGCCGGTAGCAAAACCGGTGGTCTCTAACGTGCCACAGCACAGCGCCGTCCTGGCCGTGCAACTGGGTGCTCAAGATCAACTGCGCCGTCTGCCTCGTACACGCCTGGAAGAATTGCTCAAACGCTATCGCGATTGCCTCGACCAGGCTGCGTCACTCTATGAGGGTGAGCTGCATAGCCTGAACGATGGCAGCACGCTGATGGTGTTCCACACCGAAGACAGCGGCGACGACTACCTGACCAACGCGATCTGCTGCGGTGAGCTGTTGCGAGCGCTGGGCCATCAGTTGCAGATCGAAGTCGCGGACAGCGGCATCACCCTGCAATTGCAGCTGGGCCTGACACTGGGTGACGAGTTGTTCGGTCTGAGCCAGATCGACCTGCTGCTGACCGAAGCCGCTCAGGATGCCCTGGCCTTGTCGCAACACAGCCGCAATCTGCTGCTGGTGGAGCGTAAGATCAGTGACGACGCGCTGATCCGCCAGCGTGCGCGGATCCGCCCGATTGCCAGCCCTGAGGGTGCTTGTTGTGTGGAGCGGTTGATGGAGCCTTATCCGTCGATGCTTGAGCGGCAACTGGCGCGGATGCATGAGCGTCGGGCGTAAATAGCCCCGTTACAAAGAAGCCCGCACACGCGTGATCGTCTGCGGGTTTTTTGTTGCCTGTTCTGGCCCCATCGCCAGCAGGCTGGCTCCCACATTGGATCTTTGGCATACACATGGCCCCTGTGGGAGCCAGTCTGCTGGCGATGGGGCCGGGACAGGCAATGAGATTCCACCCAGCAGAAACAACAAAGCCCGCATCTCTGCGGGCTTTGTGTTGAATCAATCCAGGCTTAGAACCTGAACACTTCCATATCGGTGCGAATCGGTGAAGCCATCGGAATCTTCGGCTGCTTTTCCTGTTCCGCCGCCGGAGCCACTGGCTTGGCAGCCGGTTTTTTTGGCGCTTCGGCAATCGGTGGCTGGTTAGCCAGTGGCTTGAGCGCTACCGACAACTGCTCGGCCAGACGCTGCAGCAACACACCCTGTGCCTGGACCTGAGCCGCCGTACCGCCAGCGTGCTGTTCCTGCAGGTGAATGATGCGGTTATCGCGAACCTGGCCACGACGGTCGATCAGACGCCATTGCGCATCCAGGATCGCTGGCTGCGATTCGCCCGAGTCCAGGCGAGTAATCGTCATCAGTACCTGAACATCCGGCGTGAAGCCGGCGGTTGCAGGCGCCAGCACAACGCGCTGGCTGTCCAGATGACCCGCTACCTGACGCAGCAATAGCTGATCGATGTCGGAAGACAAGCTACCCGCCCAACGACCGTCAAGCGATGCCTGCAAACTGCCATCGGGCTGTCGCTGCAACAACGTTTCGCGTTGCAGGTAATCCGCAACTGTTACCGGGCCCAGCAAAACCGCCATGCCCGCGCTTTGCGCAGGCTCAGCCGGACTTCCGCTGTCCAGCTGGTACAGCGACACCGGTTGGTGAACGCTGCAACCCGCCAGGCCAAGAACGCCGGCGAGCATCAAAATAAAAGGAAGGCGCAGAGCAGTCATCGTCCCATCCAGGTGGTTGCCACAAGGCTAGCCACAGTGAAAATACTCAATAAATATGAAGAACGCTCGGCCACGCCGGCGCTTGAAAGGCCATATCATCCGTGAATATGCGTTCCGACTCCAGCGCCAATGCGTCGATCTACGCGTTAAATCGTAGATCGAGCGCTCTAGGACGCTTAATTGAGGTTTTCGACGAGCAGCGCATCGACCCGCTGGAAGCCACGTGGCAGTTTGTTACCACGACGCCCACGCTCACCTTTGTAGTGTTCGAGGTCGTCCGCTTTCAGCGACAACGTACGTTTTCCGGCCTGCAGCACCAGCGTGGCGCCATCCGGCAGTACGGCGATGTCTGTGACATATTCTTCGCGGCTGGCCACACGCTCACCGTTAATCCCGATGATCTTGTTGCCTTTGCCCTTACCTAATTGTGGCAGATCGCTGATCTTGAAGATCAGCAGGCGACCTTCGGTGGTCACCGAGGCCAACCAATTGTTCTCGCGGTCCGTCACCGGGCGCGGAAGAATGACCTTCGAGTTGTTCGGCAAGCTCAACAACGCCTTGCCGGCCTTGTTCTTGGCTTGCAGGTCTTCACCCTTGACCACGAAGCCGTAGCCGGCGTCGGAGGCGATCACGTACAGCGAATCGTCTTCCGGCATCAGCACGCATTCGAAGGTCGCCCCTGGCGGCGGCGTCAGACGGCCGGTCAGCGGTTCGCCCTGGCCTCGGGCCGATGGCAGCGTGTGCGAAGGCACCGAATAGCTGCGACCGGTGGAGTCGATGAACACCGCAAACTGGTTTGAACGACCCGGCGCCAAGGCCTTGAAACCATCCCCGGCCTTGTAGGAAAGCCCGGTGGCGTCGATCTCATGCCCCTTGGCAGAACGAACCCAGCCTTTTTCCGACAGCACGACGGTCACTTTCTCGTTCGGCAGCAGATCGTGCTCGGTCAGGGCCTTGGCTTCAGTGCGCTCGACGATTGGCGAGCGACGGTCGTCGCCGTAGGTTTCGGCGTCCTTGATCAGCTCGGTACGCACCAGTTTTTTCAGCTTGGCTTCGCTGCCCAGCAGGGCTTGCAGCTTGGCCTGTTCCTTGAGCAGTTCATCCTGCTCGGCGCGCAGCTTCATTTCTTCCAGTCGCGCCAACTGACGCAAACGGGTGTCGAGAATGTAGTCGGCCTGGATTTCGCTCAGGGCAAAGCGCGCGATCAGAGCGGCTTTCGGGTGTTCCTCAGTACGGATGATGTGAATCACTTCATCCAGGTTGAGGTAGGCAATCAGCAAACCGTCCAACAGGTGCAGACGACGCTCAACCTTATCGAGGCGGAATTGCAGACGACGCCGCACAGTGTTGACGCGGAACTCCAGCCATTCCACCAGCAGCGCACGCAGGTTTTTCAGCTGCGGCTTGCCGTCCAGACCGATGATGTTGATGTTGACCCGGTAGCTCGACTCCAGCTCGGTGCTGGCAAACAGGTGTTGCATCAGCGCGTCGTGGTCAAAGTTTTTCCGCGCGCCCGGAATGATCACGATCCGGCATGGGTTTTCATGGTCGGATTCGTCGCGCAGGTCAGCGATCTGCGGGGCCTTTGACGGTTTGGCCTGCATCATCGCAGCGATCTGTTCCAGCACCTTGGCACCAGAGACCTGATGCGGCAGCGCGGTGACGATGATGTCGCCGTCTTCGATGTGGTACACGGCGCGCATACGCACCGAGCCTTTGCCGGTTTCGTACATTTTCAGCAGATCGGCGCGGGGGGTGATGATTTCCGCTTCGGTCGGGTAATCCGGGCCTTGGATGTGCTCACAGAGCTGTTCGACCGTGGCTTTGGGCTCATCGAGCAAACGCACGCACGCCGTCGCGACTTCACGCAGGTTGTGCGGCGGTACGTCGGTGGCCATGCCCACGGCGATGCCGGTGGTGCCGTTGAGCAGGATGTTCGGCAAACGTGCAGGCAACACCAGCGGCTCGTCGAGGGTGCCGTCGAAGTTCGGGCCCCAGTCCGCGGTGCCCTGGCCCAGCTCGCTGAGCAGCACTTCGGAATAACGCGACAGCCGCGCTTCGGTATAACGCATGGCGGCGAAGGACTTGGGATCATCCGGCGCACCCCAGTTACCCTGGCCGTCGACAAGCGTGTAGCGGTAACTGAACGGCTGGGCCATCAGGACCATGGCTTCGTAGCAGGCCGAGTCGCCGTGCGGGTGGAACTTACCGAGCACGTCACCGACGGTACGCGCCGACTTCTTGTGCTTGGAATCGGCGTCCAGCCCCAACTCGCTCATCGCATAGATGATGCGCCGCTGTACCGGTTTCAGGCCGTCGCCGATATGCGGCAAGGCACGGTCCATGATCACGTACATGGAGTAGTTGAGGTAGGCATTTTCGGTGAAGTCAGCCAGTGACCGGCGTTCTACACCGTCCAGGCTGAGATCAAGGGAGTCGCTCATGCGGGCCTCATCGGTTCGTTGTCTGGCGCAGCAGCATGGTGCCACCGCGCTGGGTAAATTCAAGTTTGTTCAGCGCGCTCATACCGAGCAGCACTTGCGTGCCATCCAGGCCTGGCACGACGATGGCGCGCACATCACGCAGCACAATGTCGCCCAGTTGCAGCCGGTCGACGCGGGTTCGATAACCCTCGGTGCGACCATTGGCCGTGCTCAGGGTCACCCCGAAGCCTTTTTCCAGTTTCAACCGTTCTGCCATTTCCGCCGGAATCGCCACATCGGTCGCCCCGGTATCCAGCATGAAATCAACCGGCTGGCCGTTGATCTGGCCACTGGCGACGAAGTGGCCCTGGGTGTTGCTGGCCAGTTTCACTTCAATAAAACCTTCGCTCTGTTCAGAGCTGACGACCACATTGGGATTTTGCTGCCGATCTTCCCATTGACCGAAAAACCGTGTCGCCAGAAACAGCGCCGCGCACCAGGCCAGCACCATGAACACCCGGCCGGCGCGTTTCCCCGGCGTCTGCTGGCTCACGGCTTGGCACTCCAACCACCTTCAGGCGCAGCGAAGCGCCAGACAACCGGGCGAACCTCGCCATCGGCGCGGGCATCGTTATTGTTGTCGGTGCCGACCCAGGCACCCTCGGCGTCGACAATCAATGCTTCGGTCAGACCAAACGGATTTTGATAGCGTCGGTGTTCCTGCAAGGCTCCATCGGCAAACGACCAGCAGCGCTCGACCTTGGCCGTCACCGGGTCACGGCGGCAGATCTGGTAAGCGTTGCGTTCAAGCGTAAACAGCTTGCCGTTGAACAGCGACAGGTCGGCAAAGTCCCGAGTCACGGCTTTGGCCCGTGGAAACTGTGCCGGCTGCATGTCTTTCCCCGCTTCGCTCAGCAACACGCAGCCACCGTCGCAATCCCACACCGTCTGTTTGCGCTTGATCAGCAGCAAGCCACGGCTTTGACGCTCGGCGGCGAGCCACAATTGATCGCCCGCCGGGTTGATCGCCAGCCCCTCGAACAGCGCATTGAATTGCAACAGCATGCCGCTGGCCCGCGCTTCGCGGACCAGCATCGGCGAGATCTTCAGCCAGGACGAAGGCCCTACGGGCGGCACTTGCAGGACCGCAGCATGGGACTCGCTGACGATGTAGCGATTACCGGCGCTGTCGCACGTGATGCCTTCAAAATCCAGGTCCCCGCCCCGTACAAACGATGCGACCCAGGCCCGCGAACGCAATCCCCAGGGCAAACCGCTGTCCGGCACCGGAGGTACGCCGATGCCCACGGTTTCGGCCTGCCAGACCGTGTCCCGGGTATCAAGCCGGTAGATCTGATCATCGTCGCGATCGGAGATCGTCCACAGGTCCTTGCCACACTGGGCCAACCCCGACAGGTTACCGCCGCGCATGCCGTCGACGGGATGCTCGGACAACAGGCGCAACTCCGGTGCCGGTTCGGCAAACGCCGAAACGGAAGTCAGAAGTAACGCAAATGCCAGGGCAAAGCCAACCCGCATCAGCCAAGAACCTCGGCGAGGTTGCCTTTGGATTCCAGCCAGGACTTGCGATCGCCGGCGCGTTTCTTCGCCAGCAACATGTCCATCATTTCTGCGGTTGCGTCGTAATCTTCCAGCGTCAGCTGCACCAGACGCCGAGTGTTCGGGTCCATGGTGGTTTCGCGCAGCTGCGGCGGGTTCATTTCACCCAGGCCCTTGAATCGGGTGACCTGCGGCTTGCCGCGTTTCTTCTCGGCCACCAGACGATCGAGAATGCCATCGCGCTCGGCGTCATCGAGGGCGTAGTAAATCTCTTTACCCAGGTCGATGCGGTACAGCGGTGGCATCGCAACGTAGACGTGACCGGCATCCACCAACGGACGGAAATGCTGGACGAACAAGGCGCAGAGCAAGGTGGCGATGTGCAGACCGTCGGAGTCGGCGTCGGCGAGGATGCAGATCTTGCCGTAGCGCAGCTGGGCGATGTCCGCCGAACCCGGATCGACACCGATGGCCACGGCGATGTTGTGCACTTCCTGACTGGCCAGCACTTCGCCGCCATCGACTTCCCAAGTGTTCAGAATCTTGCCGCGCAATGGCAGGATCGCCTGGAATTCTTTGTCCCGCGCTTGTTTGGCCGAACCGCCGGCGGAATCACCTTCCACCAGGAACAGCTCGGAACGCATCGGGTCCTGCCCGGCACAGTCTGCAAGCTTGCCCGGCAGTGCCGGACCCGCCGTGATGCGCTTGCGCTCGACCTTCTTGCTGGCCTTTAGACGACGGCCGGCGTTGTTGATCGCCAGTTCCGCCAACAGCATGCCGGTTTCCGGGTGGGCGTTGAGCCACAGGCTGAACGCATCTTTGACCACACCGGAAACGAAAGCCGCCGCTTCACGGGACGACAGGCGTTCTTTGGTCTGGCCGGAAAATTGCGGCTCCTGCATCTTCATCGACAGCACGAAAGCGATGCGCTCCCAGACGTCTTCCGGCGCCAGCTTCACACCGCGCGGCAGCAGGCTGCGGAATTCGCAGAACTCGCGCATCGCATCGAGCAAGCCCTGACGCAGACCGTTGACGTGCGTACCGCCCTGCGCCGTAGGGATCAGGTTGACGTAGCTTTCCTGCACGCTGTCGCCACCTTCCGGCAACCACAGCAGCGCCCAATCGACCGCTTCCTTGTTACCGGCCAGGCTGCCGCAGAACGGCTCGTCCGGCAGACGCTCGAAGCCGTTGACCGCGTCGACCAGGTAGGAGCGCAGGCCGTCTTCGTAATGCCATTCGACTTTTTCGCCGGTGGCCTTGTCTTCAAAACTGACCAGCAGTCCCGGACACAGAACAGCCTTGGCCTTGAGCACGTGTTTAAGGCGGCTGATGGAGAATTTCGGCGAATCGAAATACTTCGGGTCCGGCGCGAAGAACACGCTGGTGCCGGTGTTGCGCTTGCCGACGGTGCCGATTACTTCCAGATCGGTTTTCTTGTAACCGTCGGCGAAGGTCATCTGGTATTCGTTGCCGTCACGCTTCACGCGCACCCGGACTTCGGTCGACAAGGCGTTGACCACCGAAATACCCACCCCGTGCAGACCGCCGGAGAACTGGTAGTTCTTGTTGGAAAACTTGCCACCAGCATGAAGCTTGGTGAGGATCAGCTCGACGCCCGACACACCCTCTTCCGGATGAATGTCGACTGGCATGCCACGGCCGTCATCGCTGACTTCCAGGGAGTGGTCGGCGTGCAGGATGACCTGCACCGACGTCGCGTGCCCGGCCAAGGCTTCGTCGACGCTGTTGTCGATGACTTCCTGGGCGAGGTGGTTCGGCCGACTGGTGTCGGTGTACATGCCGGGGCGTTTGCGCACCGGGTCGAGGCCCGAGAGGACTTCGATGGCGTCTGCGTTATAAGAGCTAGCGCTGGGAGTGGCCATGGGGTCTCGTCGTCCGCCTGTAAAAAGTGTTCTGTGAAAAAGAGTGTTCTGTGAAAAAGAGGCGACAGATCACAGTGCTGTGAAATCGATCGCCTGATACAAATCTGCGCCGATACCGGCAAAACTCAGCATTGCCGGAAGTTGCGCGGCAAAACCCTGGAAACTATGGTCGCCGCCGGCCTGGATGCGCAAGGCACAGGCGCGGTAATACTGCTGGGCGAGGCGATAGTCCAGCGTTTCGTCGCCGGTCTGCAACCACACCTGAAACCGCTGCGGATCCCGGGGCGCCGGCACTTCCAGCTCGGCCAAGGCCGTCACGTGGTCGTGGGTCAATTCCCAGGCCTCATCGGTATACAGGTTTTTCTGCGTCCCCAGGAACCCGTCGAACATCCGGTGCGGACTGACGGCAGGGTTGATCAACAGGGCCTTGAGGCCATGGCGCTCCGCCAGGTGAGTCGCATAGTAGCCGCCGAGTGAGCTGCCGACCAGCAGTGGCCGCCCCAGCTCTTCAATCGCCTGCTCCAGCTGACCGATGGCTTCGCGCGGATGGTGATGCAGGGCCGGAACGCGCAATTGATCGCTCAAACCCAGCCGTTCCATCACGTGCACCAGCTGCGTGGCCTTTTTCGATGAAGGTGCGCTGTTGAAACCGTGGATATAAAGGATCGAACCGGACATTTGAACTCCCTGTGCGTCGGGTAAAGAAGGCGGAGTTTACAGGGAGTCGGGGGAATCGGGGATATAGGCAGGAATCAGGTTGCCCAAACGGACGCCATCGCGAGCAGGCTCGCTCCCACAGGTGACCGAGTTGTCCAGACGGACGCGGCCCAATGTGGGAGCTTGCTCGCGATGAACGATAACGCGGTTTATCTGGAAAATTTATGCTGGATCGACATTATCCAGCGCCCGATTCACCGCCAGTTCGGCCAGCATGACTATCTGTTGAATCGCCATCGCCGTATGCCGGTCCGGCCCATGCAGGCGCGCGGCAAAATCACTGGCCATGACACTCGCCGACGCCAGGGATTCACAGGAATGGGCTAAAAGGCTTTCCGTGTCCATTTCGGGGACGATCATGAACATCGTGCTGGGTTTGCGGGCGGGGGGATTGGGGGTTGGTTTGAACATGGTAGTACTCCAGAGGAAGAGTGGAGCCACTTACAAATTACCGCGAAGCAATTTGGGTGGCAGCTGTACGCAGGTTCGCGGACCGATCCTCTGGCAACTCGGCATACCCGAAGGTATCCCGCGCACAGCCGCCATGACACGAAACGACAGACAGCCGAAAGCGCTGTCGTTAGGCGGGGGCGATTATGCCTGAGAAAACGGGCCGCGAAGCCCGATCGCTGAATGTGTCAGCGACAGGCAAAAGGCTAGAGAAGCCGCGTCTGACGGGCAACCTGAAAACTTCGTGGGAAGGTTCTGAAATTTTTGCTGACCATTAAACAGCGTCGCCGGTGAGGCCGCCTTCGCGGGCAAGCCTCGCTCCTACAGGGGAATTTTGTACATCCGCAAGATATTGGTCGGCTGTCAGGCCGCCATCGCTGGCAGGCCAGCTCTCACAGTGGAATTTTGTACATCAGCAAGATATTGGTCGGCTGTCAGGCCGCCTTCGCTGGCAGGCCAGCTCCCACAGGGGAATTTTGTACATCAGCAAGATATTGGTCGGCTGTCAGGCCGCCTTCGCTGGCAGGCCAGCTCCCACAGGGGAATTTTGTACATCCGCAAGATATTGGTCGGCTGTCAGGCCGCCATCGCTGGCAGGCCAGCTCCCACAGGGGAATTTTGTACATCCGTAAGATATTGGTCGGCTGTCAGGCCGCCATCGCTGGCAGGCCAGCTCCCACAGGGGAATTTTGTACATCAGCAAGATATTGGTCGGCTGTCAGGCCGCCTTCGCAGGCAAGCCAACTCCCACAGGGGAATTTTGTACATCCGTAAGATATTGGTCGGCTGTCAGGCCGCCTTCGCAGGCAAGCCAGCTCCCACAGGGATTTTGTACATCCGCAAGATATTGGTCGGCTGTCAGGCCGCCATCGCAGGCAAGCCAGCTCCCACGGGATTTTGTACATCAGCAAGATATTGGTCGGCTGTCAGGCCGCCATCGCTGGCAGGCCAGCTCTCACAGTGGAATTTTGTACATCCGCAAGATCTTGGTCGGCTGTCAGGCCGCCTTCGCGGGCAAGCCTCGCTCCTACAAGGGCCCGGCGTACATGCTTTTCACCACTCAATAGGCCGAGCGTTAGCTCGCCTGCTTTTGATTTTGATCTGCCCGCCCCTTCGGGAGGCTGAGTGGAGGTGTTCATCCGGGGAGTGGCGCGTAGCGCCGTTCGACGCAGTCGAACACGCTGCATGTAGGTGCAGCGAAGCCAACCGGAGGGCAGTGTCCCCGGATGGATACCGGAGCGAAGGAACGCCGAGCCTTAGCGAGGGGCTGGACGCTTGGGGCGAGCGTTTTTTTTGCTTACTTTTTTTAGGCGCTTGTAAAAAAAGTGAGTCGCCGTAAGGGCGAAACCCTAAGTGGCCGTTACCGCAGGAATGGATATGTACCCGATCAACCACAACATGGTCGGCCCACAGGCCGCCAAGTTCACAACCGTCAGTAACCGTTGGACCCGTAATCAACCTGGAAATCAAACCCGGCAACCCGCTCAACGCCAGTTTCAATCTGCCCATCCGGCAACAACCGCAACCACCGATACCCCGGCGCCTGCTCCCCAACCTTGAAATCATCACTCCCCGGCTCAAACTGAATGCAAGTCGAAGGCGAAGCAATCAACCGCACACCATTGCGATCCCAATCAACCTCCTGATGCACATGCCCCCACAACACCGCACGCACCTGCGCAAAGCGATCCAGCACCGCAAACAACGCCTCAGGATTACGCAACCCGATCGGCTCCATCCACGCACAACCAATCGACACCGGATGATGGTGAAAACACACCAAATGATGCCGCTCAGGCGCCTCACTCAGCGAACGAGCCAACAACTGCAACTGCTCATCCTGCAAATACCCCGGCACCGACCCCGGCACCGCCGAATCCAGCAAAGTGACCCGCCAGTTACCGACATCCACCACCGGCTCCAGCAACGCGCTATGCACAGCCGCCTCGGCCATGATTCGCGGTTCATCATGATTGCCAGGAATCCAGCGCGCCGGCGCATCGAGCTGCCGGGTCAGGTCGCGAAACTGCTGATAAGACTCCAGCGTCCCGTCCTGAGACAAATCACCGCTGGCAACAATCAGATCAATCTGCGGCTGCTGAAGGCGCACCAGCTCAATGACCTTCTGCAGGCTGTCCCGGGTATTCATGCCCAGCAACGTCCCGTCCGCTTCGGCAAACAGATGACTGTCGGACAGTTGCACCAGCAACGCCGAATCGGCGGTGGTCAATGTGGATACGCTCGGCAAGGCGTTCTCCCAGGCTGAATCACGGGATTGGATGAGTGCCGCAATTATGCTGGGGGACGATCAAAAGGGGAAACCTGTGAACCTGACGCAGTTCACACTCAGCGCACAACGGCGTACTCATGCCCACACGCCAGACAATGGCTCAGCCACTCACCCAGGAACATATTCAACTGGGCCTTTTCGTCCGGCTGATGCATTGAGGCATTCGGGTAAGGATAGACGCCGCGAAAGCGTCGTGCATGTTCGGCGCTGACCACTTCGGCCATGCACGCATCGTGATAGACCTGCACTTCCAGTTGCGGCACCGGCAGCCACGGCAGGCTGTGTTCCTGGCGCACTTGCAGGGTCGTGGTGTACGGACAGACCTGCAGCACCTCGAGGGCCAGCACGCCGAGCATCTGGTCACCGTGGGTCACGGCAATGCGCCGGGCCTCCGGTTCGTTGCGCATGTCCGGCAGCAGTCGCATCAGGCGCGCGTAGTTGGCCTCGCAAGCGGCTTGCAGCCCGACGAGGTCCACCCGATAGCGATCGCGCAACTTGTTTACGACCATAGCCCCCTCACTTCAGCGCGGTTCAAAGCTAACCATTGCAAGGCAATGATGCTGGCCGCGTTGGCAATTCGTCCGTCGCGTACGGCCTGCAGGGCATCTTCGAACGCCCAGACCGTGACGCGGATATCTTCTGCTTCTTCCTCCAGCCCATGCAGGCCGCCGACTCCGGTGCTATCGCAACGCCCCAGGTACAAATGTACAAATTCGTTGCTGCCGCCCGGCGATGGAAAGTATTTGGTCATCGGCCAGAGCGCCCCGAACACAAGCCCAGCTTCCTCCTGCGCTTCGCGGTGAGCAACTTCTTCCGGTACTTCATCCTTGTCGATCAGACCGGCGACCAACTCTATCAGCCACGGGTTGTCGGTCTTGCCCATGGCGCCGACGCGAAACTGCTCGATCAGCACCACTTCATCGCGCTGCGGATCGTACGGCAGCACGCACACCGCATCGTGGCGAACAAACACTTCACGATTGATCTCGCGACTCATGCCACCGGCAAACAACTCGTGGCGCAAGTGCACACGATCGAGCTTGTAGAAGCCCTCGTAGCACTTTTCGCGCCGAACGATATCAACGGCGGTCGGAATGGCGTTGGCAAAATCAGTCATGACTATCCTCTTTACTGCAAATCCGTTACGAGGCTCCTTTTTGTTACGTACAACCTCGACTTCGCGCCATCCTAACGCGCTCGCGCCGTTTGATGCAGCCCCTTTCCCGTCAGCGGGATAGACGGTGAGGGCGAAACCAACTCTAATTAGCTTAGTGGCGAACTGACTGCTTTGTTGAGAGTCGAAGCGGATAACTTTTTGCCTTTCCCAGTTTTATGAAGGACACCCATGTCACTTTTTAAAATCGCCTCCGTGGCCGCAATCGCCCTGACCCTGGGCGCCTGCCAGAGTTTGTTCCAACCCAACTACCGGGCGCCGCTGGAAACCACCCGCGACGCCTCCGAAACATTGAAACCGGGTTGCACGACACCTGAATGCCCGCTGGTGAACATCGATACGCTACGCTTCCCGGACGAGCCTCAGCTGGACGGCATTATCGAAAAACGCCTGCTGCAAATGACCCGCACCTCGCCTGATGCCCCTGCGGCACCGACGCTGGCGGCCTATCGCGATGAGTTTTTGCGCACCGCCGGCCCGCGCAACAGCAGCTACCTGCAAGCCAAAGTACGCGAGCAGCATGACGGCTTGGTGATCGTCGAATTTTCCAGCTACCTGGACACCGGCGGCGCGCATGGCACGCCGGGTCGCAGTTTCATCAACTATTCGCGCCAGCAGCATAAAGTGCTGACCTTGTCCGACATGTTGGTACCGGGGCAGGAAGAGGCATTCTGGAAAGCCGCGCAAGTGGCGCACAACAGCTGGCTGATCAGCACCAAGCTCGATCAGGAACCGGAGTTCGTGAAGCAGTGGCAATTCCAGAAAACCCAGAACGTGGCGCTGACCTACGGCGGGGTGATCCTCAAGTACGAAACCAGCACCATCGCGCCTTACGCGCTGGGCCATGTCGAACTGAAGATCCCTTACCCACGCCTGAACGGCATTCTCAAGCCCGAGCTGTTTCCCGGCCGTAACTGAAGGCCCGGCCCAGCACCAGCTGAAGCAGCCCTGCCAGAATCAACGACGGCAGGGTTGCGCCGATGTCTGGATACAGATTCGCCAGCAAGTGATAAGTGCTCACCCCGCCCAACCAGGCGAGCAACGCCGGCCAGCGCAACGCGGCTGACGCCACTTGGCTCCTGCGTTTGCGCAGGATGAAGTGATCCACCAGCACCACGCCGAACAGCGGCGCAAACACCGAGCCGATCAACAGCAGAAAATTTTGATACTGGGCCAACGGCGCCAGGCACGCGATCAGCGTGCAGACCACGCCGATGGCCAGCGCCAGGTGCTCGACTTTCAGGCGCAACAGAATCCCGCTGGAAACCGCCGCCGAGTGAATGTCGGCGAAGGCGTTTTCCGACTCGTCCAACAGAATCAGCAACAGCGGAATCCCCAGACCGGCACCCGCCAATGCCAACAGCAAGGCATTCACTTCACCGCTCGGCGCAAACGCCAGGGTGTACGCCACGCCAAGGCTCATCAGCCAGAAGTTACCGATAAAGAAACCAATCGCCGTGCCGCCGAACACGTTTTTCGCACGCTTGCCGAAGCGTGAGTAGTCGGCAATCAGCGGCAGCCACGACAGCGGCATGGCGATGGCAATGTCGAAGCCCACGGCAAACGGCATGGAGCCGTCACCGGCCTGCGCCCACAATGCAGGCAGATCGGCTTTGGCGAACAGGTTCCAGGTCAGCCAGATGCATGCGGCCAGCAGCAGCCAGATGCCCCATTTGCGCAGGATCTGCCGCACGAAGGTCAACGGACCGCTGACCGCCAGCAAAGTCGCCAAGCCACCGAAGAACAAGGTCCAGAGCAGCGGGTTCGACAGCAGACTGCCTTCGCTGAACGCACGGGCGCCGAGCAGGCTGGCCGCGTCGCGCATGACGATGATTTCGAACGAACCCCAGCCAATCAGTTGCAGCAAGTTCAGCACGGCCGGCAGGCTCGCGCCGCGTTTGCCGAGGCTGAGTTTGAGCGCGGCCATCGACGACAGGCCCGTGTCACTGCCGATCACGCCGACGGCGGCCAGCAGCAGAACGCCGACCAGCGTGCCGAGGAAAATTGCCAGCAGCGAGCCGGACAAGCCCAGGCCTGGCGCGAGCAGTGCGCCGGTCTGCAGCACCATCAGGCCGATGCCGAGTGAGAACCACAGGGAAAACAGATCGCGACCGCCGAAGACACGCTTGTCGATTGGCACCGCGATGTCAGGGGAGTAAGTGCTGGGTTGAATGCTCAAGGGTGTTATCTCAGAGGGACATTTGTTGTTGTGTAGATCGCTATCGCCAGCAGGCTGGCTCCCACAGGGGACATGTGAACGCCACAGATCCAATGTGGGAGCCAGCCTGCTGGCGATGGGGCCTGTGCAGGCCCCACCCTTTCAGGTCAGATCAAACCTTCTTGTACAGCTGACTGCCTTCCTGCTTGAACCGCTCGGCCTGTTCCGCCAATCCCTGGGCGACTTCGGCGTCGACGGTTTCGATCCGCTGGTTGGCCGCGTATTCGCGGACTTCCTGGGTGATTTTCATCGAGCAGAATTTTGGCCCGCACATGGAGCAGAAGTGCGCGACCTTGGCCGAATCCTTCGGCAGGGTTTCATCGTGATACGAACGCGCGGTGTCCGGATCAAGGCCCAGGTTGAACTGGTCTTCCCAACGGAATTCAAAACGCGCCTTGCTCAAGGCATTGTCGCGAATCTGCGCACCCGGATGCCCCTTGGCCAGATCGGCAGCGTGTGCGGCGATCTTGTAGGTGATGATCCCGGTCTTCACGTCATCCTTGTTCGGCAGGCCCAAGTGCTCCTTCGGCGTCACGTAGCAAAGCATGGCGCAACCGAACCAGCCGATCATCGCCGCACCGATACCGGAGGTGATGTGGTCGTAACCCGGCGCGATGTCCGTGGTCAGCGGGCCGAGGGTGTAGAACGGCGCCTCGTCGCAGCATTCCAGCTGCTTGTCCATGTTCTCTTTGATCAACTGCATCGGCACGTGGCCAGGGCCTTCGATCATGCATTGCACGTCGTGCTTCCAGGCGATTTTGGTCAGTTCGCCGAGGGTTTCCAGCTCACCGAATTGTGCGGCGTCGTTGGCGTCGGCAATCGAGCCCGGACGCAGGCCATCGCCCAGCGAGAAGCTGACGTCGTAGGCCTTCATGATTTCGCAGATGTCTTCGAAATGGGTGTAGAGGAAGTTCTCTTTGTGATGCGCCAGGCACCACTTGGCCATGATCGAACCGCCACGGGAGACGATGCCGGTCACGCGCTTGGCGGTCAGCGGCACGTAGCGCAGCAATACGCCGGCGTGGATCGTGAAGTAGTCGACGCCCTGCTCGGCCTGTTCGATCAGCGTGTCGCGGAACAGCTCCCAGGTCAGGTCTTCGGCAGCGCCACCGACTTTCTCCAGGGCCTGGTAGATCGGCACCGTACCAATCGGCACCGGCGAGTTACGGATGATCCACTCGCGGGTTTCGTGAATGTGCTTACCGGTGGACAAGTCCATGACCGTGTCCGAACCCCAGCGAATGCCCCAGGTCAGTTTCGCCACTTCTTCTTCGATGGACGAACCCAGTGCGCTGTTGCCGATGTTGCCGTTGATCTTCACCAGGAAGTTACGGCCGATGATCATCGGTTCCAGTTCGGTGTGGTTGATGTTCGCCGGAATGATTGCGCGACCGCGGGCGATCTCGTCACGGACGAATTCGGGAGTGATGATTTTCGGCACGCTGGCGCCGAAGCTGTGACCGGCGTGTTGCTGGTCCAGCAGCCCGGCGGCGCGGGCCACTTCGAGCTTCATGTTTTCGCGGATGGCGACGTATTCCATCTCGGCGGTAATGATGCCTTTGCGGGCGTAGTGCATCTGGCTGACGTTGGCCCCGGCCTTGGCGCGGCGCGGGTTATTCACATGGGCGAAACGCAGCTTGGTGAGTTCGGCGTCGGCGAGGCGTTCCTGGCCGAAGTTCGAGCTCAGGCCGGGCAGGCGTTCGGTGTCGCCACGGGATTCGATCCATGGCGAACGCACATCGGCCAGGCCTTTGCGCACGTCGATGATGACGTTGGGGTCGGTGTACGGGCCCGAGGTGTCGTACACAACGACAGGCGCGTTGATCTCGCCGCCGAAGTCGGTCGGGGTTACGTCGAGGCTGATTTCGCGCATCGGCACGAGGATGTCCGGACGGGAGCCCTGAACATAGATTTTTTGCGAGCGGGTAAACGGTTGAACCGATTGTTGATCGACTTGGGCCGAGTCACTCAGGTTCGTAGTGTTTTTTAGTTTTATCGTCATCACGGGCTCTCCAGACAGCATCCAGGCAGTGGAATTTTGTCGGAGCGAACCTGTAACGAATGGACGCGACCAATCAGCCGTAACGAAGCCGTTGGTGCTGTGCTCAGTGCTCGAGGGGTGTTCGATTGTCGAACAACATCCCGGACGAAGCACAAGAGGACTCGCCGGGTGACGAGAAATCTTGTTCCCTACGCAGGCGCTAACCTGATCAGGTTCAACGGGATCCGAAATTATTCGATCTCAGCCTCATAGCAAGGCACCCCGACAAGAACCCGGCCAGTCTAGACACAACTGGCAAAGAACGCCAACACCGCGGTAAACACCATGATGAATGGCGCAATTACAGGATTGTTGCCGCACGCAGGCGCAACTACACTCGCCGAGCCATGCTGCGCCTTGACGCTGTATGGGCCGCGCCGTAGCCTTGGCGCTCAAATTATCAGCGTAATTTTTAGGGATGGCCACATGCTGCGCAAACTCTCACTGGCCCTTGCCGTGTCTTGTGCGTCCAATGGAATGGCATGGGCAGCAGAAGCGCCCTTATCGACCAAAACCGATCTGGTCAGCGTCTACCAGGAAGCGGTGGACAACAACGCCGACCTGGCTGCCGCCCGCGCTCAATATGGTGCCCAGAAAGAGGTGGTACCTCAGGCTCGCGCCGGGCTGTTGCCCAATCTTTCGGGCGGCGCTGAACTGGCCAACGTGCGCACTGCAATCGATCAGCCATCGGCCACCGCCAACCGTAACGCTCACTCGTATCAAGCGACGTTGGCTCAACCCTTGTTCCGCGCCGATCGCTGGTTCCAGTTCCAGGCCGCCAAAGACGTCAACGAGCAGGCCGCGCTGCAACTCTCGGCGACCGAGCAAAACCTGATCCTGCAAACGGCCGACAGCTACTTCAACGTCTTGCGTACCCAGGACAATCTGGCCTCGACCAAGGCTGAGGAAGCCGCGTTCAAACGCCAGCTCGATCAGTCCAACGAACGCTTTGACGTCGGCCTTTCGGACAAGACCGACGTGCTGCAGTCGCAAGCCAGTTACGACACCGCACGTGCCAATCGCATCGTCGCGCAGCGCCAGGTGGATGATGCGTTCGAAGCCCTGATCACCCTGACCAACCGTCAGTACAATTCGATCTGGGGCATTTCCCATACCTTGCCGATCCTGCCGCCCGCACCGAACGACGCCAAGGCCTGGGTCGATACGGCCGCCAGACAGAACCTCAATCTGCTGGCCAGCAACTACGCCGTCAGCGCCGCCGAAGAAACCCTCAAGCAACGCAAGGCCGGCCATGCGCCGACCATCGATGCCGTGGCGAAGTATGAGAAAGGTGACAACGATGCGCTGGGGTTCAGCAACCCGAACGCTTTCGGCCAACCGTACAAAGGCAACGTCGAGCAGACGTCGGTTGGGCTGCAACTGAACATCCCGATCTACAGTGGCGGCCTGATCAACTCCCAGGTGCGCCAATCGTATGCACAACTGGACCAGTCCGAGCAGCAACGTGAATCCCTGCGCCGGCAAATCGTCGAGAGCACGCGCAACCTGCACCGCGCGGTGAACACCGACGTCGAGCAGGTACAGGCGCGCAAGCAGTCGATCATCTCCAACCAGAGCGCGGTGGAAGCGACCGAAATCGGTTATCAGGTGGGGACGCGCAATATCGTCGACGTGCTGGATGCGCAGCGTCAGCTGTACACCTCGGTGCGCGACTACAACAACACGCGCTACGACTACATCCTCGACAACCTGCGCTTGAAGCAGGCCGCCGGCACGTTGAACCCGGGGGACTTGCAGGACCTGGCGCGCTATCTCAAGGCCGACTACAACCCGGACAAGGACTTCCTGCCGCCGGATCTGGCCAAGGCTGCGGCGGCGCAGTTGAAGGCGAATCCTCCCCAGTAAAAGGTAAACCTGTGGCGAGGGAGCTTGCTCCCGCTGGGCTGCGAAGCAGCCCCGGCATTCTGCCAGTCACGTCGCAATTGCAGGTTTCACGACTGCTTCGCAGCCGAGCGGGAGCAAGCTCCCTCGCCACAGGTGTCAAGTCAGTTAATCAACCGCCCCAACCCATCCAGCAGCCGCTGCAACGCGCCCTGATTGGTGCGCATCACTTTCAATCCCGCTTCCGCCATTCGTTGCGCATCGCGCGGCAATTCGAACAGTCGCTGTATCGCCAGCGCCAGGCCCTCGGCATCTTCTACTTCCTGCAACGCACCAGCGCTGCGCAATTGCGCGGCGATTTCGAGGAAGTTAAACAGGTGCGGCCCGCTCAGCACCGGTTTGGCCAGCGCCGCCGGTTCAAGCAGGTTATGCCCGCCGTTCGGCACCAGGCTGCCGCCGACAAACGCGCTGTCTGCCAGGGCGTAGAGAAACAGCAACTCACCCATGGTGTCGCCCAGCAACACCGAGGTATCCGTCGTGACTGGCTCGCCGGAAGAACGACGCACCGTGGTGAACCCCTGCTGCTGGCACAACTCGAACACCGAGTTGAAACGCTCCGGATGCCGCGGCACCAGAATCAGCAAGGCATCGGGATGATTGGCGAGCAACTGACGATGGGCCGCCAGCACCACTTCGTCTTCACCTTCGTGGGTACTGGCGGCTATCCACACCGGACGTTCCTGCGCCTGCCATTGCGCGCGCAATTCGGTGGCACGCAGCAGCAGTTGCGGATCAATCGTCAGATCAAACTTGATTGAGCCGGTCACTTCGACGGTGTCCGCACGCGCACCCAAGTCACGGAAGCGCTGAGCCTCGGCTTCGGTCTGCACCGCGAACAGGCTCATCTCGGCGAGCATCGGCTGGGTGAGTTTTCTGAAGCGGCCATAACCCTTGGCCGAACGCTCGGACAATCGCGCATTGGCCAACGCCACCGGAATCCCGCGCTTGGCGCATTGATGGATGTGGTTGGGCCAGAGTTCGGTCTCCATGATCACCGCCAGTTTCGGCTGGACCCGATCAAGGAATCTCGCCGCAGCGCACGGCAAGTCGTAAGGCAAATAGCAGTGCTGGATGCGCGGCTCGTTGGCAAACAATGCGTGGATGCGTTCCGAACCGGTCGGGGTCATGCAGGTCACGGTAATCGGCAGCTGTGGATAACGTTGCAGCAAGGCGCGAATCATTGGCGCCGCGGCAATGCTTTCACCCACGGATACCGCGTGTACCCAAATGCCGCCCGATTTCATCACCGGCAAGCCAAAGGAAAAACGTTCTCCAATGCGCTTGGCATACGCTGGCGCCTTGCGCGAACGCAGCCACAGTCGAATCGCTACCAATGGCAGCCCCAGGTAAAACAGCGCGGTGTAGAGAGTTCTATTCATGGCGGCGGAGTTTATCGGTTTTTTCGCCGATCGCCTGCAAGTGCACGGCAAAACGTTCAGCCAGCCAGCGAGCCGCCGGGCCGAGGGGCTCGTCGCGACGCCAGACCAGTTCGACGACCAGCGCCGGCGGGGTCCATTCGCTGTCCAGTTCGACCATCAGATCCTGATACGCCGGGTATTGCACCACGTGTCGCGGCAGCCAGGCCCAGCCGAGGCCGCGCACCAGCCATTCAGCCATCACGTAGAAACTGTCGGCACGCCAGACCTGCGGGCTGGCCGGCTCGCTGCCGGGGTAGACGCTGGACTGGGTCGACATCAGCAACTGACGATGCTGCGCCAGTTCCCGACAATCAACCTGTGCCTGTTTCGCCAGCGGATGACCGACGCCGCACACGGTGACCATTTCGACGCTACCCAGCACCCGACGCTCCAGCGCTTCGGGTATCTGGTCGTGATAAAACAGCAGCCCCAGATCGGCCCGACGCTCCACCAGTTTGCGCGCCACATCTCCTTGGGCAGCGCTGGTCAGCTGCACTTCAACGCTGGGAAATTTTTCGGCCAGGGCTGCAAAGCTTTCGATGATCGGCTGATAGGGCATCGCCTCATCCTGAGCCACGCGCAAACGCGCCTCCTGGCCACGCATCATCGCCAGTGCCCGACCGTTCAGGCGTTCGCACTGACGCAAGACTTCCCGCGCCTCTTCCAGCAAGGCATTGCCGGCCTCGGTGAGCTTCGGCTGACGACCGCTGCTGCGATCGAACAGGCTGACGCCAAGGTCTTCTTCCAGCAGCGCAATCGAACTGCTGACCGCCGACTGCGCCTTGCGCTGACCCCGCGCCACGGCGGAAAACGAACGCTGCTCCGCTACGCTGACAAACAAGCGCAGTTGCTCCAGATTCCATTGCATGTTGGCCAACCCATCTTCAGAACAGATAGGTAATGACTTTACCGCATCTGGCGAATCTCTAAAATGCCGAACTCAGACAGCAACACTTCACACGAGGATGCACCTATGACCGCTTACTACTACCTGGCCATTGCCATCTGCGCCGAAGTGATCGCGACCGTTTCGATGAAAGCCGTCAAAGGCTTCAGCACCCCGCTGCCGCTGATTCTGGTGATTGTGGGTTACGGCATTGCCTTCTGGATGCTGACCCTGGTGGTGCGCAGCGTTCCGGTGGGTGTGGCTTATGCGGTGTGGGCCGGCATGGGGATCGTGATGGTCAGCGTCGCGGCGCTGTTTATCTATGGGCAGAAACTGGATGTGCCGGCGATGTTGGGGATGGCTTTGATTGTGCTGGGCGTCGTCGTCATCCAGCTCTTCTCCAAAACCGCGGGGCACTGACTGACACCCCCAATCCCCTGTGGCGAGGGAGCTTGCTCCCGCTCGACTGCGAAGCAGTCGTAAATAGCCTGATGCGGTTTATCGGAATAACCGCATCTTTAGATTTTGGGGCCGCTTCGCGACCCAACGGGAGCAAGCTCCCTCGCCACGGGTCCTGCGTATAGCCTCTGTTGAGAGGCAATAAAACCTCCAATCTATGAGTCTGTATACTGCGCCCTCGTCTTGAACACTGAGGTCGCTGCATGCCATCCGTTATTTCCACCGACGTTCTGATTGTCGGCGCTGGTGTCGCCGGCCTCTGGCTGAATGCGCGCCTGCGCCGCCAGGGTTTTTCGACCGTGCTGGTGGAAAGCGCCAGCCTCGGCGGCGGGCAGAGTGTGAAATCCCAGGGCATCATCCACGGCGGCGCCAAGTACGCGCTGCACGGCGCCCTGACCGGGGCCTCGGAAGCCATCGCCGACATGCCGCGCCGCTGGCGTGAAGCCTTGGCCGGCGACGGTGAGCTTGATTTGTCCGGCGTGCGCCTCCTGTCCGAAGCCCATTACCTTTGGTCCCCCGGCACCCTCGCCGGCAACCTCACCAGTTTCTTCGCCAGCAAAGCGGTGCGCGGCCGTGTCGATCAGGTCAAGGGCGACCAACTGCCGCCGGCCCTGCAAGACAAGCGCTTCAAGGGCAAGGTTTACCGATTGGCGGAACTGGTGATCGACGTGCCGAGCCTGATTCAGCGCCTGGCCGATCTGGCCGGTGATGGCCTGCTCGCCGGCCAGAAGATCGAACCATTGCTGGAAGGCGGCGTGCTGGTGGGCCTGAAAGTCGACGAGCGCGAGATCCGCGCCCAGCGCATCGTGCTCAGCGCCGGTGCCGGCACCGCGTCGCTGCTCGAAGCACTGGGGCTGAGCCAGCCCGCCATGCAGCGCCGACCGTTGCACATGATCATTGCCAAAGGCCCAAGCCTCAAACCGCTGTACGCCCACTGCCTCGGCGGTGGCACCAAGCCGCGCATCACCGTGACCACCCATCCGGCCGCCGATGGCCAATGGGTCTGGTACATGGGCGGCGACATCGCCGAAGCCGAAGGGGTTGCCCGCGAACCTGCCGAGCAAATCGCCACCGCGCAGAAAGAGCTTGGGCAGTTGCTGCCATGGATCGACCTGAGCACCGCGCAATGGGCCACCTTGCGCGTGGATCGCGCCGAACCGCTGCAATCGGGACTGACCCGCCCTGACAATGCGTTCCTTGCCGAAGAAGGCCGACTGCTGGTCGGCTGGCCAACCAAACTGGCGCTGGCACCGGACTTCGCCGATCGGGTCATGACGTCTTTGCAGCGCGACGGCATTCAGCCAAGCCATCCGGCGCCGCTGCCCGACCTGCCAAAACCACCGATTTGCATTCCAGCCTGGGAGCAACTGCTGCCGTGAGCCAACCGACCCTGCACGATCTGCATCGCCCCTTGGGCAGCACCGGCCTGCTGGTTTCACCGCTGGGCCTGGGCACGGTCAAGCTTGGCCGCGATCAAGGCGTGAAATACCCCAACGGTTTCCAGATTCCCGGCGATGACGAAGCGCGCATGTTGCTCAACCTCGCGCGCAACATGGGCATCAACCTGATCGACACCGCCCCGGCCTATGGCCGCAGCGAAGAACGCCTCGGGCCGTTGCTGCGGGGTCAGCGTCAGGAGTGGGTGATCGTCAGCAAGGTCGGCGAAGAGTTTGCCGACGGCCAGTCGAGCCACGATTTCAGCGCCGCTCATACACGACTGTCAGTGGAGCGCAGCCTGCAACGCCTGGATACGGATTTTATCGACCTGGTGCTGGTGCACTCCGACGGCAACGACCTGGCAATCCTCAATGACAGCGAAGTCTACGCGACCCTCGCTGCGCTCAAGGCCGAAGGCAAGATTCGCGGCTTCGGTTTTTCCGGCAAAACCGTCGAAGGTGGTTTGAAGGCTCTGGAACAGGGTGATTGCGCCATGGTCACCTACAATCTGAACGAACAGAGCGAGAAGCCAGTCATTGACTATGCTGCTGCTCACGGTAAAGCCATTCTGGTCAAAAAAGCCCTCGCCAGCGGTCACGTCTGCCTGAGTCCGGGCGTGGACCCGGTGCGCGCCAGCTTTGAGTTGTTGTTTGAGCACCCGGGTGTTGCCAGTGCTATTGTCGGGACCATCAATCCGCTGCACCTCGCCCACAACGTCGCGACCGTTGCCCAGGTCCTACGTAGAAACTGATGCCGCCCACGCGGCCTTAAGCAGGAGCCGACATGCCGCGTACGCTCATAAGAAAGAACCCGAGCAACTTCAAGACCCTGCCGTTATACGTCGAAGCGACTCCCGAAGGCTTGAGCTATCAGAGCGTCGGGATGCCGCTCAATTTCTCCCAGACCCTGCAACGTCGCCGTCCGGTGACGGTGCCTGACACCGAGCGGTTCGCTCTGGAACTGGCCAATCTTGGGGTCTCGGTGCGCCTGACCCTGCATTGGCAGAATCGCGATTACTGGGTATTGGTGCGTCAGCGCCGGCAAGACCGTGGCGATGTGGTACTCAAGTTGATCTCCGGCTACGTGCCGGCCCATGAGCTGAACCTGCCGCTGCACACGGCGATCCAGGAGATTGCCGAAGAGTGCCTGCTGGAAACCCCGGAAGGCTGGCTCGGTGGTCGCTTCAATGACACCTGGCTGCCGGCGCCCTATTCCTCCGCGCTGCATTATCGCGAGGCTTTGCCCTTTCGCCTGACACCGTTGTCCGGCTCGGCGCGGCCGGTGCGTTGCGCCAAAATGCAGTTGATCGAACGTCCGTGGGCTTACGTGCATTTGCCGACCGCGTCGCTGCAACTGATCTATGACTTGCGCCTGGACGTGCCCAAGGAAGCCAAATCCCTGAGTTTGTTTCATGTCGACGAACGACTGGAAGGTGATCAGCTGGTGGCCCGGCTCGATCGCAAGCGCCCCGATTTGTATTTGATGCCGCTGCAGGACGGCCAGCCGATGGCCGAGCTGTATACCTTGAAAAAGGATCAGCTGTACCCGGCGAGTACGCGCGGGTTGTACCTGGCAGAAAGTTTTGCCCAGCAGGAAGGTTGGCTGGTGAAGGATGAGCGGATTCGCTGGAAGGATTGGGTGCGACAGCAGGGGTTGAGCCCGCCGGGTAAGGATTCAGGTTTGGCGCGGTTGCGTGGGAAGGCGAAGCAATTGCTGAAGAAAATCGTGCCGCGCAAGAAAGTCAGCTCTTAAAAGCAAAGATCAAAAGATCGCAGCCTCGTTTCACTCGACAGCTCCTACATTGAAATTCGATTCCCTGTAGGAGCTGTCGAGTGAAACGAGGTTGCGATCTTTTATGGCATCACTCGGACTTGCGGATCTTCTCGACTATTGCGGTAGTCGAGCTGTTTGCCACCAGCCCCAGCACTTTCACGGTCCCGCCGTAAGCAGTCACGATGTCCGCGCCGACCACCTGGTCGATCCCGTAATCCCCGCCCTTGACCAACACATCCGGCTTGACCTCGCGCAGCAGGTTTTCCGGGGTGCCTTCAGGGAAGCTGATGACCCAATCCACTGCGCCCAGACCGGCCAAGACAGCCATGCGACGGTCGACGCTGTTGATCGGCCGACCCGGCCCTTTCAGGCGGCTGACCGAGGCATCGTCGTTGACCGCAACGATCAGACGATCACCTTGGGCACGAGCCTGCTCGAGGTAGGTCACGTGGCCGGCATGCAGGATGTCGAAGCAGCCGTTGGTGAAAACGATCTTCTCTTTATGCGCACGCGCATCGTCCACCGCCAGCAATAACTGCTCAAGGCCCAGCACACCGCGCTCGGAACCTTCCTCACGCTGGATGGCGCGACGCAGTTCCGGCGCGCTGATCGCCGCCGTACCGAGTTTGCCGACCACGATGCCCGCCGCCAGGTTGGCCAGGGCCACCGCGTGTGGCAGTTCTTCGCCCGCGGCAATTGCGGCCGCCAGCGTGGAGATCACCGTGTCACCGGCACCAGTCACGTCGAACACTTCACGCGCACGGGCCGGCAAGTGCAGCGCCGGGTGATCCGGGCGCAGCAAGGTCATGCCGTGTTCGCCACGGGTCACCAGCAGCGCGCCGAGGTCCAGGTCGTGCATCAACTGCGCGCCCTTGCTCACCAGCTCGTGCTCATCGGCGCAACCGCCGACGATGGTTTCGAATTCGCTGAGGTTCGGCGTGATCAGGCTCGCACCACGGTAGATCGAAAAATCCTTGCCCTTGGGATCGGCCAGCACCGGAATGCCACGGGCACGGGCGGCCTGGATCAGCACCTGATGGTTTTTCAGTGCGCCTTTGCCGTAGTCGGACAGCACGAGCACCTTGATGCCTTCGAGCAGCTCGTTGACTTGCTCGCCAAGCGCCAGGGCGTCGGTGGCGAAGGGCTCTTCGAAGTCGATACGCAGCAGTTGCTGGTGACGGCTCATGACCCGCAGCTTGACGATGGTTGGTTGGTGCGCAATGCGCTGGAACAGCGCGCGCACGCCAGCACCCTTGAGGCTATTGGCCAGGCTGTCGGCCGCTTCGTCATCGCCGGTCACGCCGACCAGCGAGGCCGGTGCGCCAAGGGCGGCAATGTTCAACGCAACGTTGGCGGCACCGCCCGGGCGGTCCTCGATTTGCTCGACCTTGACTACCGGTACCGGCGCCTCAGGGGAAATCCGTGAGGTACCACCATGCCAGTAACGGTCGAGCATGACATCGCCGACCACCAAGACAGGGGCTTGATCGAATCGCGGCATGGACAACTTCATGGAGCAACCCACATACAAAATGAACAGGGGCGCGATATTACCACAGGGTTGGCGCTGGCTTGCGCGACGGCTGCAACAGGATGATCTGACGGGGAAAACTGTTCATTTATTGATCAGAAATGCCGATAGTCGATGGCAAGCGTCCGCCAGGTCCGATTCCTCGGTGTCGATCTCGCACTCCGCAGACAGCGGCGCCTCGTAAGGGCTGTCGATGCCCGTGAAGTCCTTGATGCGCCCTTCCCGTGCCGCCCGATACAAACCCTTTGGGTCGCGTTGCGCGCACACCGCGAACGACGTACTCACATGCACCTCAATGAAATCGCCTTCGGCGAACAACCGACGCGCCGTTTCACGCTCGACGCGAAATGGCGAGATCGCCGCAACGATCACAATCAGACCAGCGTCGACCATCAGCCGCGCCACCTCGGCCATGCGCCGGATGTTTTCCCGGCGGCACTGCGCGCCCATCCCCAGATCACGGCACAACCCATCGCGCAGGTTGTCGCCATCAAGAAGAAAGGTGTGCAATCCGCGCTGATTGAGCAGCAGTTCAAGGGCATTGGCCAGCGTCGACTTGCCCGCCCCCGAAAACCCCGTCAGCCAGAGGCAACGCGGTCGCTGGGATTTGATCGAGGCCCGGGCCTCACTCGACAGCGACAAATTGTAGGGTCTGATCGCACAAACCGGCATCGACAGCGCCTCATTCATAACCGAGCATCTCGTAATCACGCTGATATACCCGTCGCACCAGCCGACGGGTACGCACCGAGCAGAAGTCGCGGGCCAGCACCGGCAGCCGCTGCCGGGAGCTGTTGACGTGTGGCAGCAGCGCCGAGTAACCCAACTGCTCGCAGATGAGCTGGAAGTCCCGCTCCAGGTGCTCGTGGTAACCCATGAAATCCAGGGCCAGGCGCCCCAGGGAGTCGGTGAGAAAATCCGTTTGCGCGGCGAAATGCAATTGCCGGTGGATCGTTTCCGGGTGCAGCCAGCGACCGACAAAGTCGTCGAAGTCACGGTAGTGGCTGACCAGTTTCTGCGCCGCGTGATCGCGCCGACCCAACGCGTTGCCCCGCAAAAACGCGTAGGCCGAGTAGGCCCTTTCCAAAGGATCGCGAACGAACGCGAATTTGAAACTGGCGACAAACTGCTCGGGAAACTGCTGCTCGTACCAGTACAACGGCAAGTGTCCCGGGCTCCAGTGATCGAACATCGCCGCACATACGCTGCTCCCGGCGCACTTGGGGACGTGGATGAACAGACAGGAATGCTGCTCGAACGCCTGGGGAAAACGCAGGTTGGCCGACATCGACTTGTTCACCACCTGGCGGTCTACCACCGACAGGCGCCCCAACAGGAAGGCCCGTTGCGGTTTGGGCAGGAGTTTCCAGAGATAACGTTGCAACATGGCAGCACCCGCGCGAAAGGGATGACCCTCTCGATTGAAGTCAAAGTTCGTTCAGGAACCTTAACAAGCGCGGTGCGGAGTTTTATTCAGGTTTGGTCAAGAAAGGTAAAGGTCTGGATACAAATCACCGGGCGCATTGCACGCCCGGTGAACAAGGGTCAGGCAATGTCTTCCGCCGGGGCGTCAAGGCCCATGGCGTTCAGTCGGGAGTAGTAACCGTTGTGCGCCAGGAGTTCGGCGTGGGTGCCGCGCTCGACGATCCGGCCCTGATCCATGACCAGAATCAGATCCGCCTTCTCGATGGTCGACAACCGGTGAGCGATCACCAGGGTGGTCCGGCCTTTCATGACCTGGTCCAGTGCCGCCTGAATATGCCGCTCGGACTCGGTATCGAGGGCCGAAGTGGCTTCGTCGAGAATCAGCAACGGAGCGTTCTTCAATAGCGCACGGGCAATCGCCAGGCGCTGGCGCTGACCGCCAGACAGCAACACGCCGTTCTCGCCGACCTGGGTGTCCAGGCCTTCGGGCAACTGCGCGATGAAGTCCATCGCATAGGCGTCTCTCGCCGCTTTTTCGATGTCTTCACGGGGCGCGCCGGCCAGATCGCCATAAGCAATGTTGTTGGCCACGGTGTCGCTGAACAGGGTCACGTGCTGGGTCACCTGGGCGATGTGCTTGCGCAGGTTCAGCAGTTTGTACTGTTCCACTTCAACGCCATCGATCAGGATCTCGCCCTTGTCGTGGTGATAGAAGCGTGGAATCAGGTTGGCCAGCGTCGACTTGCCGCTGCCCGAACGCCCGACCAGCGCGACCATTTGCCCCGGCTCGACCGAGAAACTGATGTCATCCAGTACCTGGCGATCGGTATCGGGGTAGGTGAAGCTCAGGTGGCGCACGTCCAGACGACCGCTGACGGCGTCACGCTCGACGGTGCCGGTATCGATTTCAGGCGCGACATCCAGTTGCTCGAAGATGCTCTCGGCACCGGCCACGCCTTTCTGGATGGTCGAGCTGACTTCGGACAATTGGCGGATCGGCTTGGGCAGCAGGCCGGCCAGGGTGATATACGCGACCATGTCACCGGCGGACGCATCGCCGCGCAGGTACAGCACCAGGAACATCAGCACCGCCATGGCGCTGTAGATCACCAGTTGCAGCAACGGCGTGTAGATGGCGCCGGTACGGGTCATGCGCAGTTGCTTGTCGGTATTGCCTTGGCTGGCCGCCAGGAATCGTTTCTGCTCGTAGATTTCGCCGCCGAAGCTGCGCACCACGCGATAGCCCTGGATCGTTTCCGAGGACACGTGAGTCACGTCGCCCATGGCGGCCTGAATCTTCTTGCTCTGCTTGCGGAATTTCTTGCTCGCGGTACTGACCATTACCGCAATCAGCGGCAGGATCGCGACCATGACCAGGGTCAGCTTCCAGTTCATGAACAGCAGCGAGGCGAACAGGAAGATCACCGTCATGCCTTCACGGATTACGACCTTGATCGCATCCGTGGCCGCCCCCGTGACCATCGTCACGTTGAAGGTGATACGCGAAATCAGATGACCCGAGTTATGCTTGTCGAAATACCGATTGGGCAAAACCAGCAGGTTATTAAACAACTGCACACGCAAGTCATGGACCAGCCCGAGGGAAACCTTGGCCAGAAAGTAGTTGCCCAGATAAGATCCCAGCCCCTGCCATGCGGCGATCAGGATGATCAGCAACGGCACCGCCTGCAGCAGTTGCAGGTCGCGCAGGTAAGGCACGGTTGGAAACAGCACCGCCTCCGGGTTGGACAAGCCGTCTACGAAGTACTTGAGGATGTAGCCGAGCATTGGCTGCGTCGAAGCGAAAATCAGGAAACCGACGATGCTGATCAGAAACAGACTGATGTACGGCCGGACATAGCCGAGCAGGCGGAAGTAGATTTTCAAGCTCGAAGGGCTTGCGGAGAGACTGGAGTCGGTCATATCACGCGAATATCGATAAAAAGGACGCCGACTTTAGCACAGCTTCCTCAGGGTTCTGGCAATCGCATAAAGGCTGTTATTGTTAGGCATCAAATTCAGCATCAAATAGCCATCACCCCGAAATGGCCGATCAACTTCAGGATTGAATCTCTCAGTATGCAACTCAGCGGTTTCAATAGCGTGTCCAATCGAGTCTTCGATTTTATCTGCCTCTGGATTCTTCCAGTCGGCTATTTCCTGCTCCTTTGCGCGCTGTTTTTTCTGCCGGGCCGAAGTTTGCATCACAAGCTTTTTTATGGACTGTTCAGCATTCCGTCGTTCATTGCCATTTGCCTGCGGCCTCGTGAACTCAAAGAGTTGCTGCGTGAACCGATCTTTGCCGCAGTGCTGCTGTTCGCGGCCTGGGCCATGATGAGTCTGATCTGGGGTCCCGGCAGCGAAAGCATTGCCGCACAGCTCAAGGCACCGCTGCATACCCTGCTGTTGTTTGGTGGCTGCTACTTGCTTGTGCGTTATCGCAGCGAAATCCTCCAGCCCTTGTTGTTTACCGCCGCGATGGTGGGCCTGATCGGTACGGCCTACTACTTGTTCAGATTTGCTCAAGTCTACGAGCCTGGGATGCGCCTGATCGGTGGCGGCGCGTTCGACAATCCTTTGCTCAGCTCCCATATATTCGGTTTTTTTTGCGCGTACTGGCTGAGCCTGAGCATGACCTGCAAGCGCCAGAAGGTGCTCTGGCTGAGCATCCCGGCGATGGCCATCATGTTCGCCGCGGTGATTGCAACGGGGTCCAGAACCCCACTGGTTGCACTGACCCTGGCTGCTCTGTGGCTGAGCTTCATTTGCTGGGGTCGCAGGTCTATGGTCTTGCTCGGTGCGCTGCTCGTCAGCGGGGCAACGGTGACCATGGTGTTCTCGCAGATGATCATCGAACGCGGCGACTCCTATCGCCTTGAAATCTGGCAGTTGGCCCTGAAAAAAATTGCTGACCACCCGTGGATCGGTCATGGCTATAACGCTGATCTGGCCATCGACCCCGGCGTTGGTACGAACTTTCAGGAACCCCATAGCTTTGCCTTGGGCGTGCTCTATTACGTCGGCATTCTCGGCCTTCTCCCGTGGTTGTTCTTTCAGGCCTGGGGCTTGCTCATCAGCTGGCGCAATCGCCTGCAACCGTTGTTCGTCATTGCCTCGACGTGGTTGATATTCGGTATCGGCGCGGGCCTGACCGAAGGTGGCGGCATTATTTCACGACCCAAGGAGCACTGGTTCCTGCTGTGGATTCCGTTGGCGCTGATCGCGGCGCTGAGCATCAATCAGCGCGCCAGACGCCTGCTGGCGATACCTGTGAAGACGCTGGCGCCGACCGCTCAACAGCAGTTGATCACCGACGCGCAAATTATTGAAGAAGATGGCCTGGGGCCGAAAGTCCTGCGTCTGGTCGATGGCAGCTTTCTCAAATTGTTTCGCCGCCGTCGCTGGTACACCTCGGGCAGTTTCAACCCCTATTCCGAACGCTTTGCCGTCAACAGCGAGCAATTGCGCAACGTGGGGATTCCCACCCCGCAAATACTGAACCTGTACCGGCTCGACGATGGCAGCAGCGCCGTGCACTACTCGCCACTGCCGGGCAACACCTTGCGCCAGGTGCTGCAAGGCATTACGGCTCCGGCAGTGCGTCAAGCACTGGTGGAACGGTTCGGCAAGTTCATGGCGCAACTGCATGAGCAAGGCGTCTATTTCCGCTCGCTGCATCTGGGCAATGTGCTGGTGCTGGAAGATGGCGAGTTCGGCCTGATCGATGTGGCTGACATGCGCATCTATCCGTCTTCGCTGAGCCTGTCCCTGCGTCAGCGTAATCTGCGCCATATGCAGCGCTACACGGTAGATCGGCGCTGGCTGTTCGAAGATCACTTCGAGGCACTGCTCCAGGGATACGCCACCACAGCGTCGAAAGCTGCTGTCGATAATCTGCACAGGCAAGTGCTGGCCGGAAGTTCCCCGGCCCGGGCTCATTGATGACTGAAACCAACCCACTTATTGCGCTGGCAGCCTATCTGCTGGCCATCGTGACCGCCGCCCTGTTGTTGCGCGCCGTTCCGAAAATCGCCCGCCACCTGGAACATTCCGGCGAAAGCCGCTATGCCAGCATTGATGGGCTACGCGGCTATCTGGCATTCGGTGTGTTCGTGCACCATTCGATCATTACCTGGATCTTCCTGCGTACCGGCGTTATCGAATTTCCGCCGAGCAACTTCTATTCACAGCTTGGCCAAGGCAGCGTCGCGCTGTTTTTCATGATCACCGGTTTTCTGTTCTGGAACCGGTTGCTCACACAGGGACGTCAACACGACTGGCTGGCCTTCGCAGTCTCTCGGGTGTTTCGCCTCTACCCGTTGTACTTGCCGCTGATGTTGACTGTATTTGTCACGGTGTTCTATCTGCAGGACTGGGAACTCAAGGAGCCCGGCATCCGACTGGCTGGGCAGATTCTGGCATGGCTGACCTTCGATAGACCGGACGTCAACCAGTACCACCAGACCGGCATGCTGATCTCCAACGTCACCTGGACTCTGGGCTACGAGGTGTTTTTCTACCTGGCATTGCCATTGGCCGGCATGGTCTTCATTTATCGTGGCAGCTGGCTGCAAGTAGTGCTGTGCCTGATCGGCATTTACGCTCTGTACCAGTTGGTCGGTTGGGAGCACTCACTGAAGAAGCACTTTCTGGCGAGTTTCCTGGGCGGCATTGGTGCGGCGTACTGGATACGCCGACCGCACTTGGTGGCCTGGGGACAGACGCGACTGGCGGGGATTATCGCGTTGCTGGCGCTGGCGGTTGCCTTTACGGCATTCAACCGCGCATTCAACCTGCTGCCGCTGCTGCTGCTTTCCTTGTTTTTTGTGATCGTGGCCTCAGGAAACACCCTGTTCGGCGCTCTCAAGCCGCGCAGCATCCGCTGGCTCGGAGAAATCAGCTACAGCACCTATTTGCTGCACGGCTTCGTGCTTTGGGTGATGGTGCAACGCCTGCCGCTGGTGCTGCACCTGGACGCTCGTGACACCTGGACCTATCTGTCGCTGCTGGCGGTGTGCAGTTGCCTGCTGATCGTCTTCAGCAGCTTGACGTTCTTGTACATCGAGAAGCCAGGCATGGCGGCCGGCCACAAAGTCTTGCAGTGGCTGCGCCAGGGCAAAAAGGCCGACAAGGGCCTGACGGAGAAGATTGCTCGCTGAGCTGAAGCTGATAACGCCCTATGTAGCAACTGGCGCAGCCTGCGTCAGCTGCTACACCGATCGCGTTAGGCCTTAGTCTTTTTCCAGCGGTGAGAAGTACAGTCGCCCCAGACCACGCCAGGTCTTCTTGTTCCAGGCCTTGAACGGGATCTGCGCCAGCAGTTCGCGGGCCAGCTTGCGATCTCGGTTGGCGGTCTTGAGGAACATCGAACTGAGGAATTTGTAACGCACCTCGTCGTACAGCGGATGATCGCTGAACAACGCGTACGAGCGCAGGATGTTGTCGATCATAAAGCGGTGGTTCTTGTAGGAGTTGGTGGCGTGCTTGCGATAGCGCGCCATCAGCACATTCAAGCCATCGATAAAGTAACCGGCACGGGTCACCTTCAGCTCGATCAGCAAGTCTTCCAGTCGAATGTTCGGATCGAACCCCCCCACCTTGTCCAGCGCTTCCCGGCGAATCATCAGGGTTGGCGCGGGGGGATAAGGTTTGCGTTCCAGAAACATGTCATCGAAATCAAGACGACGGAACGGCACATCTCGGCGCTGACGTTTCTCTGGGTACAGATTGCCGTCGGCATCGATCAGCTCGATGTTGCCGGCGCAGATACCGACCTCGGGCTTGCCGTCCATGTAGGCAACCTGCGTCGCGATACGCTCCGGCAGCATGATGTCATCGGAACCGAACGGCACGATCAGGCTACCGCTGGAGCGCGCGATAGCACCATTGAGCGTGTTGGTCAGCCCCTGATTCTGCTGAACCCGAAAATCGAAACCGTGCTGCGCCTGCAAGACCTTGATCCGCTCGACGCTGTCATCCTTGGAGCCGTCGTCGACCACCAGGAGCTCGATGTTCTTATAGGTCTGGTTGAGGACGCTGAGAATGCTTTCCTCGATGTAGCGAGCGTGGTTATACGACGCGATGATGACGGTTACGAGGGGTTGCGCGTCGCTCATGGTTGTTCCTTGCGGGCCTGATCCAGGCCGGATTCGATCAAGTTCAGGTACTCCTGGCGGAACACCTCGATGTCATGTTCTTGCTGGAGATATCGGTAGGACTGTTCGCCCTTGGCCTTGAGCTCGTCATCCGACAGCCCGAGATAGTTATCCAGCGCCGCAACCAGGCTCGGCACGTCCTTGGGTGTTATCGCCAGCCCACCCGCGCCTTCAATCAGCGGCAGCATGGCCGGCACGTTGGAGGCGATCACCGGCAGATGCCCGCTCATACCTTCGAGCAGCGCCAGACCCAGGCCCTCAGCCAGGGACGGCATGGTCCAGACGTCGAACGCGCGAATGTACTGCAAGGCGATTTCCTTGAAGCCCAGCAGGTGCGCACGACCGCTCAGACCCAGGCTTTCGATTTCGGCTTTCAGGCGCGACTCTTCGCGACCGGCACCAATGATCGCCAACTGGGTGTTCGGGTACTTGTCCTTGAGGGCGGCAAACGCCTGCAACAGATAAGTGTGGCCCTTGACCGGCACCAGGCGGCCCAGCGCACCGATCAAGCGCACCGACGGATCGATGCCCAACAATTCGCGGGCACGCTCGCGGCTGTGCTGCAATCCCTCGGCCTGCTTGATGTCGATTGCGTTGGTAATGGCGTAAGTATTCTGGTCGGTAAAACCGCAATCACAGTCCAGCAGGTACTGCTTGACCGCAGGCGACACACCGACGAAGCGCCAGTGACGATCGATCAGGCGCTGGGTCTGGCGACGCCGGTAAAACCGGTCGTACTCGCCAAAACCGTGGGAAATGCCGATGCACAGCGGAACCTTCAACCAGCGGTTGAGCGTCAGCATCATGTTCACCGGTTTGAAGCGGTTACAAATCACCACGTCGAACTTTTCCGCGCGGCAGAACTTGTACAGCTGCCACATCGCGCGCAGGCGCATGCCCTTGAGGGACTTGTCGGAAAACTCGAAATACACCGAACGGTCGGCCCGGCTCACAGCCTCGCCTGGCCCAGGCTTGCCACGCAGGAATGCCGCAGTGACCTCATAGCGATCACTCGGCAGCGCCTTGACGATCTGCTCCGCGAGGTCGGCAAAATCATGGGCTTTGACGTTGTAGTCAGGCTGCAACTGCAGAACCTTTGACCGTTGACTCATAACTCTCCTCGGTGAAAACCTGTCGCATCGATGACCCAGGCCGGTTCGGCGGCAATACGCCTGACCTCGGCTGGATCGGGTGGAGGCAACCGTGACCACTCGTTGCGTTTCCAGCAAACGAAGTGGAAATACGGAAACCGGCGATCGCCATCGCGATCATTACTCAAACAGCCATTGCGCCAATACCATTGATGCGGAAAATCATCCGTGCCGTCGTGCCACTTGATGCAGCCACCCGGCGTGCTGAACGCCTCGGTGAATTCACTGCGACGACGCCACGGATTGAGCTTGCCCACCAAGGTGAACAAAGGCTCGGGGAAATTCTTGCGCCAGAGGAAGATCCGACTGAATGCGCCCTCGTCCAGCGCGTGGTGCGCCTGATCCGTAAAGCGCTTTCGCCAGTCCTTCATCTGCATGAACAATTCACGCTTGCGGGCGTTGTTGCGCATCAGGCAAAGATGCCCTGCTACCCGCCGCTCGTGAGTCGAGAACAGGTCATAACCGGCCAGCCGATCAGGGGTGAAGTAACTTCGCAGGTCACCATACACCAGATCAATATCGCCGAACCCCCAGAAATCATAGCCTTGCAGGCGGTCGGCATGAATATGCCCCAGCGCCGGCTTGATGTCGCAGAGCTTGTAAGCCGCATCCGGCGCAAAGTCGATATCCAGCCGCTGAGACACTATCCCGCAGTAGTCACTGAACGTCATGCACTCGACAGTGACGTTGGGTGGCAGATTGTCGGGCGTGCCGCAGTCGCTGAACAGCAACCAATCGATATCGGCATTGCGACGACAACTCTCCAGAAAAAACGGCATCCAGAACGGCCATTGGCCGAAATACGGGATCAGAAAAACAATGCGCGGGCGTGGGTTGATCACAGAAGAATCACTGCAGTTGTTTAAGACGCGGCCATGCTAGGCCGCGAAGTGCTTCATTTCTGCTGTTGAGATGTTTCAGCATGCTTCAAAAGCCATAACAATTCATGACGCCTGACCGCTTTGCGAAAAAATTCGTTCTCACCATAAAAGGGCGGCACTCTTCCGGCCAACAGACGCTGTATCAACCGACGCAAACGTCGCTTGAACGGCATGGGCGGTTGCAGGTCATGCATCATGCCCAGCGCCATGGCTTTATCACGCTGAAGGTCCAGCGGCAGTGGCAGACAGCAAGGCTGCATCGGCGTTGCCGGATCGAAGGCCGGCGGCAACGCGATACCATGTCCCGCATCGCCCATCGGCCAGCGGTCGTTATCGTGCAGATGATTGGCGTATCCGAGCAAAGTGGTGGGCTGCCATTCAAGGCCTTTCAAGGCTTCGAGGACCGCTTGCTGGGCGCAAAGATGATCGGGATGCGGATCGAGCGTCGGGTGTGGCAGCACGATCACTTCAGGGCGCGCGCGCAACAATAGCTCACGCACATCGGCCAGCAGGTTGTTCCAGGTCGGCGCGCCGTCGATGTCGCCCGGCAAGGTAAAGGGATTCAACTGGCGATAGACGCGGGTGTCACTCAACTCGGCTTCACGCGAGCCCATCGGCTTGGACGGCGCGGCCTGCATCGCCGCCAGTTGCAGGCAAAAATAACCCAACTGCACGCAATGCGCTTCAGGCACACCCGCCCAACGCGGCACAGCGATGCTGTCCCAGGCGCGCAAGCGGCCCTTGAGTCGGGCGGCCTCGACCTTGTTCAGGCCGATCTGCTGATAATGTTCGGCTTCGATTTCGCCGGCAGTCAGGGTGACTATCCAGGCTTCGTCAGCCTGGCTGTACAAGCCATAGGCGGCCAGTTCGGCGTCGTCAGCGTGGGGCGCGATCACCATCACTCGCTGGCGCCGATAATCCGGTTGTTCGAACGCCCACAGTACGGGCTCGCCGAGCAGCCGGCAGAAACGCCCGCGCAGCCGTAACTCACCCCGCGACAGCACTTGCGACTGACCACTGAGGTTCAGATAACGCAGGCCGTTTACGCCACGCTCGAACGTTTGTCGGTCGGGATTCTCGCCACCTGCCAACTCGACCACCGGATCGATAAAGCGTCCCAGCCACGTGCTTTTTATCCGCAGCGCCAATACCAGCGTGGCGTCGTCGACCAGCATGACACCCTCGTCCAGCCGTAAACGCTCCCCGTCCAGGTGAACCTTGGGCTTTTGCGTGTACGGCGGAAAACTGTATTGGTAATCGTCTTTCGGTGAATAGAACAAATGGTCGGCGAACCAAGCCTCGTGGGCAATCCAGCCCAGCACCGCGAGCACCAGCGGCAACCACCAAGCCACCAGCACGCCGATGGCAATCAACAGCACCAGCGCGATCAACAGGCCGATCCGTTTGTTGCGCCGATGGCGCTTGAGCAGTTGCTGTTTGCGGCTCATGGGTTCACTCACACGGTGAAGACCGGCACGGGATTGCACCAGCGATCCTTGTATTCTCTATCGGCGCGGCCGAAGGAAAACCGCAAGGGTTTATCCAGGGCGCGAGCGTGTTCCCAGGCACTTTGGGTGTTCAGGAAACTCAGCACGCTACCGGGGCTGAACTCGCGCGTTTCAGGATCGACGCCGCCGTTGATGTACTCGACGCTGATCCACTCCGGCGCCTCGACGCGGTACACCAGTTGAATCGCAATCGGTGCATCGTTGAGGAAAATCACCGAGCCGATCAGCAAGTCGCGCAGCAGTTCGATCACCTCAGCCATGCGCTCGGCTCCGGTGGCCGGGAAGCCCCAGCGACGCTGGAACAGATCGCAATAGATTGCTGCCAGCTCAGCGCTGGAAAAATCGGCGACCGGCCGCACCACCCCGCCCGCCTCTTCCAGCAGACGCAATTCACGGCGCTGGTTGTAGCGAAACTTCTTCGACAACTCTTCGGGCGTGCGGGCCATGGCCAGTTGTTCAGTCTGCAACTTGATGTCGGTAAAACGACCTTCGCTGAGCGCCGACAAATAACGTCCGCGATGGCGCAGCGGTGCTTGCGCATCAGCGGCGGCCGGCAGGATCAACTCGGCATTGCCGAGGTCGAACAAGCCCTTCTTACCGCGGCGCTTGAGCACGTCTTTGGACAGCGCCAGGTCGCGCCCCCAGGTCGGGATAGCGGCTTTCACTTCACCGTTTTGCTCCCAGGCCAGATAACGCACCGGGATCCCGGCCAACTGCGCAAGACGTTCAACGACCAAAGGATGTGTCGCGACGCTGCCGCCAAAACGTTGCCAGGCCTGTGCATAAGTCGAGGCGTCGACCACCGCCCAGCCCCGTTCGCGCCAGCCTTGAAATCGGTTGAGCATCAGCCCCTCGGTGCCAGTTCTGTAACGTGTGGCAAATGCCAGAAAGCATCGCGTACCGCGCGGTCGGAGAAACGCTCACGCAGGCGGTCGAGCATCATCTCGGCGCACTGGTGACGCTGCTGGTCGTCCATCGCAGCCAGATGTTGCAGCCCTTGGGCCAAGTGTTCGGCATCGCCCAGCGGAAACAGAATGCCCACGCCTTCGACGACTTCCTTCGCCCCACCGCACGCGGTGGCGAGCAACGGTACACCGGCCGCCATGGCTTCGAGCAGCACCATGCCGAAGGGTTCGTGATCAGAACTCAGGGCAAACACATCGAATGCACGGAAGTAGCGACGGGCATCCGGCACTTGACCGAGAAACAGCACTCGATCACCGATACCCAGTTCCCGGGCCAGGGCCTTGAGGTCCTGTTCCAGTCGACCGCTGCCGAGGATCACCAGTTGGCTGTTGGCCGGCAAGCCCGGCAATGCCTCGGCAAAACCGTGCAGCAGCGTGGTCTGGTCTTTGTCTGGATGCAGCCGCCCGACGTTGCCGACAATCCAGGCATCCGCCGACAGACCGAGGGTTTCCCGGGCTTCGCGCACCGACACCTGGCTGGTCTGCAACGCCGGCACATCGACACGGTTATAAAGCGTCTGAATCCGCCCGGCCGGCCATTTCGGCAGGCAACGGCGCATGTCGTCACGCACCGCATCGGAGACTCCGAGCAGGCTCAGGCGCTTGCGGAAAATATGGGCGAACAGTTTGCGGGTGCCGCGTTTGTAATCGCCAAATGCGTGATGCACGCCGATCACCGGCAGCGAGGTGCCGAGCAAGGCGATGTAGATCGGCTTGAAACGGTGAGCAATGCAGAAACTGAAGTTTCGCGAGGCGGCGATCTTGCGCAGATCGCCGATGGCGCCCAGCTTCAGGCCACGAATGGCCTTGGAGCTGTACTCCATGAACAGCACTTCATCGGAAGCGCAGTTCGCGGCCACTTCGCTATCGGCGGCCCCGGTCAAAAAGACCGTGGTCACGCGATAGCCAGTCCCCGCAAACAGGCTGGCGTACTGCCGCGCGCAGTCCAGGAACGGCCCGTCATAGCCGTGGCAGAACTGCAACACATGGCGTTCAGCCGAGCGTGTCATAAGCGTTGGCGCCCTCTTTGACCACCAGGATGTCTTCCATGATCAGATACTGTAGATCGGAACCGAAGAACATGTTCAGCGCGTCGGTCGGCGAGCAGATCATCGGCTCGCCACGACGGTTGAGCGAGGTGTTCAGCGACACGCCGTTGCCGGTCAGCACTTCCAGCGCCTTCATCATGTCGTAGTAGCGCGGGTTGTATTCGCGCTTGAGCACCTGGGCCCGGGAGGTGCCGTCTTCGTGGACGACTTCCGGCACACGGGTCTTCCACTCTTCCGCCACTTCGAAGGTGAAAGTCATGAACGGCGCCGGGTGATCGATCTTGATCATCTGCGGGGCCACGGTGTCGAGCATCGACGGGCAGAAAGGCCTCCAGCGCTCGCGGAACTTGATCTGGTGGTTGATGCGGTCAGCCACGCCGACAGCGCTTGGGCAACCGATGATCGAACGACCGCCCAAGGCACGCGGACCGAACTCCATACGCCCTTGGAACCAGGCCACCGGGTTGCCATCGACCATGATTTTGGCGATGTTTTCCGGCATGTTTTCGAGCTTGCGCCATACCGGCTTGCTCGGGTGACGGGCGCACGCAGCGACGACGTCTTCGTTGCTGTACGACGGGCCGAGGTAGACGTGTTCCATCTTCTCGACCGGCACGCCACGGGCGTGGGACACGTAAGCAGCTGCTCCGACCGCCGTACCGGCATCGCCGGACGCAGGCTGGACGAACAGTTCCTTGACGTCATCGCGAGCGATGATTTTCTGGTTGAGCTTGACGTTCAACGCACAGCCGCCAGCGTAGGCCAGTTTGCCGGTTTCCTTGAGCACGTCGCCCAGGTAGAAGTCGATCATCTGCAGCGCGATCTTTTCGAACAGTGCTTGAATGCTCGCGGCGTAGTGGATGTACGGCTCGTCGGCGATATCACCTTCGCGCTTGGGACCCAGCCACTCGATCAGCTTCGGCGAGAAGTAGTAACCTTTGCCCTTCTCTTTATAACGACGCAGGCCGATGACGTTGGCGTAGTCGGTGTTGATCACCAACTCGCCGTTTTCGAACGAGGCCAGGCGCGAGAAATCGTATTTGCTGGCATCGCCGTACGGCGCCATGCCCATGACCTTGAACTCACCGTCGAGCATATCGAAACCGAGGAACTCGGTGATTGCGCCGTAGAGGCCGCCGAGGGAGTCAGGATCGAAGAATTCCTTGATCTTGTGGATCTTGCCGTTTTCGCCGTAACCGAAGAAGGTCGTGGCGTACTCACCCTTGCCGTCGATCCCGAGGATCGCGGTTTTCTCTTTGAAACCGGAGCAGTGGTAAGCACTGGAGGCGTGGGCCAGGTGATGCTCGACTGGTTCGATCTTGATTTTTTTCGGATCGAAGCCCAGTTGCTCGAGGCACCAGACGATCTTGTTGCGATAGCGCTTGTAGCGACGGTTGCCCATCAGGATCGCGTCGAGGGCGCGGTCCGGCGCGTACCAGTAACGCTTGGCGTACTGCCACCGAGCCTTGCCGAACAGGCTGATCGGGGCGAATGGGATCGCGACCACGTCAACGTCGGATGGCTTGATGCCCGCCTGCTCGAGGCAGAACTTCGCCGATTCGTAAGGCATGCGGTTCTTTGCATGTTTATCGCGCACAAAGCGCTCTTCTTCAGCCGCCGCGACCAGCTTGCCGTCGATGTACAAGGCTGCGGAAGGATCATGGCTAAGGGCGCCGGACAGGCCAAGAATCGTCAATGCCACAGGGGTCTAGCCTCTTTAGTCTGCATGCAGGCGACAAGCGCCTCAGAAATTAATGTGCCCCTCGCAAGGGGCGAGAGACAGCTAAAGGGCGGGATTATAGCTTAAAAGCGGCGGCAAGCCTCTAGCGGGAAGTGGCAAGCTGGCGCGTTGACAGATGAAGGACCCCGACATAAACTCCTGCGCAAATGGACTGGGGGATCCCGGTCGGCGTTCTAGCCTCGGTGAGTTTCATCGGGGCTTTTCGCTTTCTGAAAGAGGGAAAATTTTCAAACCCCAGTTTTCGAAACCCTCCCCCACATTTTCGCGACCACCACTGCAGTAGAACTTACGCTTGAGCACGTCAAAGGCACGATTTTCTTGCCCTGACCGTAAAACGCTCATACCAATGGGTCTTGCAACAAGATCCGCTAGCTGTAACCCCGTGGAATTCACTTGCTTGGTTGCAAAGACGATGTCGAACGGCAACTGAATGCTCAGCCGGTTCGCGCCATCACACATCCGACGAAATTCCAGTTCAAGCTCGTTATCCTCCCTTTTTCCGCGACGCTCGAAAATCACATGAGTCAACGCACTCTGCTGATTCTTTTCCTGTAGAAACTCATAAAGCGTTTCCAGGCAGAAGCCGAGGGCGACGTGATAAGGATTGTGAATCGGACCTTGTTTTTCGCGAAGAGCAGCTTTGTCGATAACGCAACTGATTAGCACGAAATTGCTTGCGTTAATGATGGCCGTCAACTCTTCCAGAAAGGCATGTTTGTGATGCCTGGATGTGAACAGGCTAGAGAAAGCTCCCTTTTCTTTCCGGATTTCCAACTCATGCAGACCGACCAGGTCGTGCCCCATATGATTGAACTTAAACTTCTGAATGGCAGGGATAACCTTCTCGCAATAATGCCTTTTATGAAATACACAAAATGCGAGCACAAACATTGGATAGTTTGGATCTAATGTTTGCATCCCATGATCACCGCTTTCATCCACATAAATTATGAAATCGCTATACCTCCCGGACGGAGGTAAGAGCTTCTTCGCCTCAACATTTGCTTCGAATTCGCTTTCGTTTTCAAAAAGAAAAAACTGTTGTGAGGGCAAAGTCGGGGTCGACACTGAGCAAGTCTTCCTTATTTTTTGAGCCAGGTGCGTTTGGTGCAGCACTGACACGCTGGAATACGAAAGCGTTACCCACGGCCTGCCCGCCAGTAAATACCGAGATTGCCGTCGGTGGCCTGGAGGTAAATCGTGTAGGGCAAGGAAACGGTGTCCATGACCCCCGACAGGGTCAGGTCCAGTAATACGAAGGGGACGAGGAAGCCGGTGGGATCAGGCGGGGCGTTCAAGATGCAGAAGTCGTAGGCCAGGCCGCTGTAAATGCGCGGAATGGTCTGGCAGTAGGTTTTTTGCTTGCGCAGGCCGCGAGCGGCGTCTTCGTCATCTTGCAGCACCGTCAGTGCGGTGCCGCAGCCCGATAAAACCAGTGAGAAAGTACCGATCGCAACAGCCGTTTTTATGGTCAAGATTTGCCCTCCGTGAACGTCAGGCAAATTAGCATCGTGGCTATTCAGGGCACAGTTCATGGGGTCTGTGGATCATGTAGGACTGTTCACAAGAACTTGTCCTCTAGATCTCCATGAGTAGGACTGGCCACATCGCCAGCAGGCTGGCTCCCACACGGGATCTGCGCCGCACAGTAGATCAATGTGGGAGCGAGCCGGCTCCGGGCGGCGTTCCGACGATTGGATTCAGGCAGCGCCAGAGATGTCTTTGGGCAGACGCTGGTCAATGACCTGATAAAGCGCGCTGCTCTCAGGCCAGTTACGCATGAACCGCGCCCGGTCCCGCGCATACGCCGGGGCAAAGCTGCTCGTCGAGCCATGCTGACACATCGAATCCAGATCGATCAGCGCCCAGCGATCCTGCTGCCAGAACAGGTTGTGGCCTTTGAAATCCCCATGACTGATCCGCTCGCGAATCAGCTCGGCGAACAAATGATCCAGCGCCACCAACTCAGCCTCGGGCGCATCACCACGTTCAACGTAAGGCGCAAAGCGCTCGATGATGTCCGGCCCCGGCAGATACTCGGTCACCAGATACGCCCGACTGCGCAGCCAGAGAAAACGCTTCTCCAGCAACGCCAACGGTTTGGGCGTGGCGATGCCGAGGAAGGCGAGGCGATTGCCTTCGCGCCACGAGTGCCAGGCACGGCTCGGGCGCCAGAAGCGTTTGAGCCAGTGTGCAAAGCCTTTGATGTTGTAGCGCTTGATCACCAGCGTCCGACCATCAACCTCGACTTTTCCTACGCTCGCCGCACCGCCGGTCTTATAGAGATGACCCTGGTCGAGCAACGCATCGGCCTGCTCCAGCACCGGCAGCATTGCCGCTTCTTCTTCGCGTCGAATCGCACGCAAACCAAAAGCCCCGCGCTGGACGCTGAAAAGCGTGCATTCGCGCCCGACCTTGATCAGGTAGCCCTTCAAGCGCCAGCCGCGAACCTTGTCGATCTGTTTCTGCAACGCTTCCATCGGCAACGCGTGTTCGCCGTTGCTCAACAGGTAATACACCAGCAATTCTTCAGTGAACGGTTCCAGCGACTTGGGCAACTGGGCAAAAAATACGCCGAGGTTTTCCAGGACCTTCTGCCGTGACAGCGGCTGGCCCGGCGTTTCAGCGCAGACGCCGCCGCCATCGATGAGATACAACCGACCCCGCTGACGCAAGAGGTTGTCCAGATGCAAGTCTTCCTGCCAAAGCCCCTTGCGATGCATTTGGCCAATAGCGCCCAGCGCCTCGGCCAGCACGGCCCCTTGCATATCCGCCAGCACCGGCAGGTGTTCGACCTGCTTCCAGGTATCCCCCAGGCTTTCGGCGCCCTCGAGGAAATCGAACAGCAACCAGCCGCCTTCGCCCTCTTTCAAGCCGTCCACCAGCAGCTGCGGCGTGGTCAGCCCTTGATCGGCGAGCAAACGCACGCCGTCCAGTTCACGCTGGAAATGCCGCGCCGCTTTGCTGCCGACCAACAACTTGGCCAGCACCGGCCGGCCGCGCCACACGCCGGCCCCCACGTAACGCTGCCCCGGCAAGACTCGCAGCAGGCTCAGCAGCTGCAACTCGGCGGGACCTGCAGCATCGGCCAGCGAAATGCTCATCGGCAGGCTCGGGCTGCGGCCGGCGTCTTTCAGTTCGGACAACCGCATCAGCGCGTCTCCTTGTGACTGCGCCGTTCGGTCAGGCGCGAAACCCAACTGTCCACCAGCGAACTGTCCCGCGGCTGATCCACATAAACCGCCAGCAACTCGCGCAACTGCGCTTCAGTCCACTCCGGCGCGCGGCGCAGCAACGGTTCCAGGTCCTTGACCCGGTCACGCTGACCGAACAGCAACGGCCGGGTCTTTTCCAGGTCGATCAACTGCGCCTGATAACCATCGCCCGTGGCCTGCAGAAAAATGTGTTTGGGGTAGAAACAACCGTGGACCTGACGCACGCCGTGCAGGCGTCGCGCCAGTTCGCCACAGGCTTTCATAATGGCCGAGTGCTGCGCCTCGCTCAGGTCCGACCAGCGCTGCAACAGCGAATCCAGGTCATTCCAACCGTCCAGCGCGCGAGTCAGCAGAACCGCCCGCACTTCGCCGGCGACCTTGCGCTCACCGAAAAACGCCGCCTGCAATGCAGGAATGCCCAGCTTCTGATAACGACTGATGTTGCGAAATTCGCGGGCAAAACTTGGTTCGCCAAACGGCGCATGGAAAGTGCGCGTCAGGTAGTTGCACTGGCGCTTGAGGTAGTAGCCATGACCTTCCAGATCCAGCCGAAACACGCTGCTCCAGCCGCCACCGACGGTGTTGGGTTCATCCACCGCGTCGAGCTGCTTGGCCCAGAGTGCGTCGAACGTGCCGAGGCCATGACGCTCAAGCAGCGCACGGTCTTCAGCGGCCAGAAAATCAGTCATTCGCGCCCCTCGAAAAATCTCACTACGTGTCGGATGCGTTTTTTGTCGTCGGCATTCAACCGGTCACGCTGGCGGTATTGCAGGTAAAAGCGCAGGCGCTGGGTCGCCGACAGGTGGTATTTGGCCACCTTGTCGAGGCAGGCCAGGTCCTTGGTGATCCGGTACTTGAGCCAGAAACCGCGCCAGAAATCGCCGTTGGGGCAATCGATCAGGAACAGCTTGGCCTCATCGTCGATCAGCAGGTTGCGCCACTTCAAATCGTTATGGGTGAATCGGTTGTCGTGCATGGTCCGGGTGTAACCGGCCAACTGACGACTGACGGTATCGACCCAGGCACGGTCCGCCAACTTGGGATCGTGCCGGTCCGCGAGGGCCGACAAGTCTTCTGTGTTCGGCAGTTCGCGGGTGATCATCGCGCCACGGGCATACGCCGCGCCGCGCCGTTCCAGACCCCAGGCAACCACTTCAGCGGTGGGAATGCCCCACTTGGCGAAGCGCTTGAGGTTCTGCCATTCGGCCTTGACCCGGGGCTTGCCCAGATAACGACGCAGGCCTTTGCCGGCGCCGCTGTAGCGCTTGACGTAATAATTGACGCCGTTGCGATTGACGCGGATGACCTCGGACAACGGGTCGCGGGTCAGGCGTTCGCCCTGAAGCGCGAACACCGCTTCCAGGCTGCCAAAATCTTCCGCCAGATCGCTATAAGCAGGTTCCAGTTTCCAACCCGGCATCAGAGCGCATCCCCGTATCGCTGTTTACGGTCGTAGAGTTTGTTGGCCTTGCCTTCGAGCCAGGCGAGCAATCCGGCCTCCTCACCCAGAATCTGACGCAGCGGCTGCTGGAAGTAGCCCTTCAGGAATCGCAGTTTGTCGCGCTTGGTCAGGCCGATGTCCAGGGCCGAAAAGTACAGCGCCGCCAGATCCTTGTTGCGCCAGCGCTGAGTGATCGCCGGACGGGTCTGGGCGCGGTGCAGGTCGATTACCGAGAGCTTGAAGTCATCAGCCGTCACCGGTTTGTCGGTGTGCAGCAGGAAGTGGCAGATGTAGCAGTCGCGATGGTTGACCCCGGCGCGGTGCATCATGCCGGTCATGCGTGCGACTTCGGCGATCAGCGCCCGCTTGAGTTTGGGCTCGGGCGGGTTCTTGATCCAGTCGATGCTGAAGTCTTCTAGGCTGACGGTGGGCGCCAGCTCTTCAGTGACAATAAACGAATGCTGATCCGCCGGGTTGCTGCCCTTTTCGCCGTAAGCCACTGCCGTCATGGTCGGCACGCCGACTTCTTTCAGGCGTTGAATGGCCTTCCACTCCTGACCCGCGCCGAGTACCGGCAGCTTGGCCGTCAGCAAGTTCTTGAAGATCTCGCCCCAGCCGACGCCACGGTGGATCTTCACGAAAAAACCATTGCCGTTCACTTCAGTGCGTAAGGTGCGGCGCGCTTCCAGTTCACGGTAAACCTCGCCCTGCAAGCCTTCGACTTCGGTGAACGCATCGCGCCCGGCCCAAAGGCTCTTGAACGGTTCAGCCAGCATCAACTTCATTAAGCGTGCTCCGCCAGAATCACATCGGCCGCGTGCTGCGGCATGCTGTAGAGGTCGGCCGTCTCAGCGAAGGCCAGACCGTTGCGGCTCCAGGCCGCCCGTGCCTGAGCGTCGTTCAACATGCCGGTCAGGTACTGAGTCAGTTGTGCCTGATCGAACGGTTCGTCCAACACCAGGCCAGCGTCGGCCTCGGCAATGTAATGAGCGTAACCACAGACCGCGCTCACCAATACCGGCAACCCGGCGACCAATGCTTCGAGCAGCACGGTCCCGGTGTTTTCGTTATACGCCGGATGGATCAACAGGTCGGCACCCAGCAGGAAACGCGGGATATCGCTGCGCCCCTTGAGAAACGTCACGTTGTCGCCGAGCCCCAAGGTGGCGCTCTGCATCTGGAACAATTTGGGGTCATCCTGGCCAATTACAAACAGCCGGGTGCGTTTCTTCAGATCAGCGGGCAACGCGGCCAGCGCCTTGAGGCTGCGATCCACGCCCTTGGTCTTGAACCCGGAGCCGATCTGCACCAGCAGTAGTTCATCATCCTTGAGGTTGAATTCACGACGGAAATCGGCACGAATTTCGGCGGCATTGGCCGGCGCGCGACGGTCCTGGGAGATGCCCGGCGGCAGCAAATGGAAGCGTTCCAGCGGCGTGTCGTAATGCTTGATGAACAGCGGCTGCTGGACCTCGGAAATCATCAGCACTTCGGTCTTGGCGTCCTTGGCGAACACTGCGCGCTCGTACTCGGCAAAGTGCCGGTAGCGGCCCCAGCGACGGTACAGCGAGTTACGCAGGTTCTGCGCCTTGTCTTCGAAGCAGCCGTCGGCGGCGTAGTAAACGTCCAGGCCCGGCATCTTGTTGAAGCCGATCAGACGGTCCACGGGACGCTTGGCCAGATCCGCTTCCATCCATTCGCTGAGCTTCTCGTTGCGCCGATGATTGAAGAACGCCTTGACCGGCGCCACCAGCACTTCGAAACCCGGCGGGACATCGCCTTCCCAAATCAGCGTGTAGACGCGAATCTGATGGCCGCGCTGCTGACATTCCAGGGCGATGCGCATGAAGTCGCGCTGCAAGCCCCCGAACGGAAAGTACTTGTACAAGACGAATGCCAATTGCATCAGCGCAGCTCCTCAGCCAGTAACAACGTGCTCAGTCGGGTCGCGACACGCTCGGGATTCAGACGCGTGAAGCACAGGGGCCACTCGCGTTTCAGGTCGAACTGACGGGCATCTTGGGCCGTCGGTTGATAGGTGCATTTCTTTTGCAGGCACGGCGCGCAAGGAAAGTCGCTGGCGATGTGAATCTGCGCCTTGCCGTAGGCGCCGGTCAGGCCCGGGTTAGTCGGGCCGAACAGCGACAGCGTCGGCACATCGAGCGCGGCGGCCAGATGACCGAGACCGGTGTCCACTGCCACGCAGGCTTGAGCGCCGGCCAGCACCTTGCCGACACCGGCCAGGTTCAGTTTGGGCAGCACTTCGACATGCCTGAACCCGGCAGCAATGCGCTCGGCCCGGGCTTTTTCAACTGGATTGCCCCACGGCAACTTCACGGCGACGCCGAGATACCCAACGCGCTCGGCCAGTTCGCGCCAATAGGCTTCCGGCCAGTGTTTGGTGTCCCACGTGGTGCCGTGCAGGAACAGCACGTACGGGTTCTTGCGCGGCAGTTCCACCAGGCGTTCGACGTTCAGGCCGTAATCGCCCAGACCTTTGGGCAAGTCGTAGCCCAACGCCAGGGCGAACAATTGGCGGACCCGCTCTACTGCGTGCTGCCCACGGCCCACCGCCAGACGACGGGAATAAAAGCGCGAGGCGATTGGCTCACGCGCCGAGTCCTTGTCGAGTCCAGCGACCGGCGCTTTGACATAGCGCGTCAACCAGGCGCTTTTCAGCAGGCCCTGGGCGTCGATCACCAGATCGTATTGAGTGGCGCGAACGCTTTGCTTGAAACGCTTCCACTCGCCACTTTTGATGGTCTGCCAGAGGTTCTTGCGCCAGCGACGGATCGCCACCGGAATCACCTTGCCCACGGCCGGGTGCCAGGTCGGGATTTCGGCGAAGCCTTCTTCCACCACCCAGTCGAACGTGATGCCGGGAATCGCCCGCGCCGCGTCGGTCAACGCTGGCAATGCGTGAATCACGTCGCCCAGCGAAGAAGTCTTGATCAACAGAACGCGCAAACTATTTGACCTCGACCACAGTGCCCTGCAACCGCTGCAAGGCTTCGTTCACCGCTTGCGGCATGAGCTGGCGCAGGCAGTTGTAATGACCGAAGCGGCAGGTGCGATCGAAGCACGGGCTGCATTCGAGGCCCAGGCGCACGATCTCGACGTGCTCGGCCAAGGGTGGCGTGAAGCCCGGCGAGGTCGAGCCGTAAACCGCCACCAACGGGCGGTTCAGCGCCGCGGCGACGTGCATCAGGCCGGAGTCGTTGGACACCACCGAATCGGCGCAGGACATCAGGTCGATGGCTTCGGCCAGGGAGGTACCGCCGCTGAGGTTGACCGACTCTTCACGCAGGCCGGGTATCAGCCGCGCGCGGATGTCTTCGCCGACCGCGTGATCGTTTTTCGAACCGAACAACCAGACTTGCCAGCCTTCGCGGATCTTCGCTTCGGCGACCTTGGCGTAGTGCTCGGATGGCCAGCGCTTGGATTCGCCGAACTCGGCACCGGGGCACAGGACCAACACCGGGCGGTCGAGGGCCAGGCCAAACTTGGCCAGCGCCGCCTCGCGGGTGACCGGGTCGATCTGCAGGCTCGGCCGTGGATACGGTGTCGGCAGTTCGGCATCGCGCTCATAAGCCAGCGCCATGAAGCGCTCGATCATCAGCGGATAACGTTCTTTATCGAGGGTGCGCACGTCATTGAGCAGGCCGTAGCGAAACTCGCCACGCCAGCCGGTGCGTTTCGGAATGCCGGCGAAGAACGGCACGAGCGCCGACTTCAAGGAATTTGGCAGCAGGATCGCCTGGTCGTACTGGCCGGCCAGGGATTTGCCGATGCGCCGGCGCGTCGCCAGCTCCAAGGCGCCGTGGCCGAGCGGAAAGCTCAAGGCCTGACGGACTTCGGGCATGCGCTCCAGGATCGGCCGGCTCCACTCGGGGGCCAGGACGTCGATTTCGCATTGCGGGTGGCGTTGCTTGAGACACTGAAAAAGTGTCTGCGCCATCACCATGTCACCGACCCAGCTGGGCCCAACGATCAGAATTTTCATGTGGTTTCCAAAAACGAACCGGGGAGGCATACGCCTCCCCGCCTCGAGAATCCAGCACCCGCAGCCTTGGCTGTCAGGTCATTTGGACGAGCCGGTTGGGGCTCATCGGATCAATTTCATACACATCAATATCAGTCAGCATAAAACTCTGTGGCGAGGGAGCTTGCTCCCGCCGGGCTGCGAAGCAGACCCAAAACCTGCTACTGCATTCTCATCTGACAGACCGCACAATTTGATTTGGGAGCGCTTCGCACTCCAACGGGAGCAAGCTCCCTCGCCACAAAAGCCCGCCACGTCCCAAGTCAGCTTCAGCTTAGCCCCAGTTCACGCCAGATCCGCAATACCTGCCGCCGTTCGTCCGCGAACTGGTCGCCCGGTATCACCCCGGCGTCCTTCTGCAAGGCCTGCCGGTGCGCGGCGGAGCGGTAGGCTTTATAGGCCTCTCGCAGCAAACTGGCATCTTCGGCGGGCATCAGCCCTTCGTGTTCCAGCTCTTCCAGAATGCGGATGTTGTCCGTCCAGCGCAGCAATGGCGGGTGTGTTTCGGACCACGCCAGGGCCGCGTATTGCACCATAAATTCAATATCGACGATACCTCCGGCGTCCTGCTTGAGATCGAACAGCGCCGTGGCCTCGAAGGCGTTTGCCGCGGTGCCGGCTGCGGTGCTCTTGCTGCCGAGGTTATCGCGCATCTTGGCGCGCATCTCGCTCACCTCCTGGCGCAAGGTCGCCAGGTCGCGCGACTTGCCCAATATCGCTGCGCGAACCTTCTCAAAGGCCTGGCCGACATCCTGACTGCCGACCAGCACCCGCGCGCGCACCAGCGCCTGGTGCTCCCAGGTCCAGGCTTCGTTTTCCTGATAACGGGCAAATGCACCCACCGAACTCACCAGCAACCCCGAGGCACCGGACGGTCGCAGGCGCATATCGACTTCATACAGCTGACCGGAGTTGGTCTGGGTCGTAATCAAATGAATGATTCGCTGCCCTAATCGGGTGAAAAATTGCGCGCCGTCGATAGGTTTCGGCCCGTCGGTTTCCGCCTGCGGGTCGCCATCGTGAATGAACACCAGATCCAGGTCTGAACCATGCCCCAGTTCCAGCCCGCCGACTTTCCCATAACCGACAATGATGAAGCCCGGATCGCACAAGGTGCCGTCGGTGCGCAGTGGCGTGCCGTATTTGGCCACGGTCTGGCGCCAGGCCAGCGCCAGCACTTGCGCGAGGATCGCTTCAGCGAGCCAGGTCAGGTAATCGCTGACCTTCATCAACGGCAGGCTGCCGGCGATTTCCGAAGCGGCGACCCGCAAGCGGTGCGCCAGTTTGAAATGGCGCAGGGCTTCCATTTGCTGCTCGAGGTCGTCTTCGGGAATCCGTGTCAGACGCTCGCGCAATTCGGCGGCCAGTTCCGGCGCCAGGGGCGGCTTGAACAACCGGCCTTCGTTGAGCAATTCGTCGAGCAGCAGCGGGAAGCGGGTGATTTGCTCAGCAATCCACGGGCTCGCGGCGCACAAGGTCAGCAACCGTCGCAGCGCGCCGGGGTTCTCGGTCAGCAACACCAGATACGCGGAGCGACGGGCCACTGCTTCAACCAGTGGCAGCACGCGCTCCAGCACCAGATCCGGATTGGCGTGCTCGACAGCCTGTGCCAGCAATCGCGGAATAAACGCATCGAGGCGTTCGCGCCCCAAGCGTTGCATCGCGCGCAGTTGCGGGCTGCTGCGCAAACCGGCCAATGCCTTCAAGGCCTTGGTGGCATCGGCAAAACCGCCCTCTTCCAACTGGCGGCAAGCAGCCTCTTCATCCTGGGCCTCTTCCCACAGCGGCAGCCATTCACCGCCGACCACCACTTCGCTTTCAGCACCTTCCTCTTCATCGGGATCGGCGATCACCTGACCGAAATGCCAGGCTACGCGACCACGCCAGTACATCAGCTGTTCATGGAAAGCCTCCCAGTCAGCGAAGCCCAACATAAAGGCAATGCGCGCCTGATCCTGCGCGCCGTCCGGCAGCATCTGGGTCTGGCGGTCGGCAATCGCCTGGATCGCGTGTTCGGTGTAACGCAGGAATTCGTAGCCTTCGCGCAGTTCGCTGATCACCGCCGGCGGCAAGTAACCCTGACCTTCCAGGGTGCTCAGTACTTTTAATAGAGGACGTTGCTGCAGGCTCAGGTCGCGACCACCGTGGATCAGCTGAAACGCCTGGGCGATAAATTCCACTTCGCGGATGCCGCCCGATCCGAGCTTGATGTTGTCGGCCATGCCCTTGCGCCGCACTTCCTGCTGGATCAGCTGCTTCATGGTGCGCAGCGCTTCGATCGCCGAGAAGTCGAGGTAACGCCGGTAAACGAACGGGCGCAGCATTTCTTGCAGTTGCGCGCCGGCCACTTGATCGCCGGCCACCACCCGCGACTTGATCATCGCGTAGCGCTCCCAGTCGCGACCCTGGTCCTGGTAATACTGCTCCAGCGCGTTGAAGCTCAGCACCAGGGCACCGGCCGAGCCGTAAGGCCGCAGGCGCATGTCGACGCGGAACACAAAACCGTCGACGGTCATCGGGTCCAGCGCCTTGATCAGGCGCTGGCCGAGTCGAATGAAGAATTCCTGGTTATCCAGCGAGCGCTTCACGCCGACGGTTTCGCCGCCTTCGGGGTAGGCGAAGATCAGGTCGATGTCCGACGACAGATTCAACTCCACCGCGCCGAGCTTGCCCATGCCGAGAATGACCATCTGCTGCGGCTCGCCGCTGCGCCGGCCGGTCGGCACGCCGAACTGCTGGCAATGCCGCGCGTATAACCACTGATAGGCCTGATCGATGCTCGCATCGGCCATGTCCGAGAGGTCGCGACAGGTCTGGATCAGATCAGCCTGACGAGTCAGGTCGCGCCAGATGATTCGCACTTGCTGGCGGGTGCGCTGACGGCGCAGGACACGACCGAGTTCGTCTTCGGTTTCCGCCGCATTCACTGCCGCCGCGATCTGCCCGCACAACTCCCCGGGGGCGAAACTGCGATCCAGTTCGCCGGACTGCACCAGTGCCAGCAACATCAACGGGTCACGCACACTTTGTTCAGTCACGAAGTCGCTGGCGGCGGTGACGCGAGCGAATTGCGCCCAGCGTTCCGGCGTCCAGGCAGACAGGCCATGGTCGCCTTCCAACTCGCCAACGGCGGTGCGGAACGACTGCTCGGCGCGGGTGACAAACGGCAGGAGAATGCCGGGCAGTTCGGCAAGCGGAGGAAGGCTCATGGTCTATCCTTGATCGGCGTGTAGAGGGCTGCATGTAGTGAATTTTCAAATCGCACTACGTGATCGACTGTCGAACAAAGGTTAGAAATAGCTGAAATATCTTTCTTTTTGGCAGACAGCATCAAGCTTTCACCTTTTTCGGTTGGCAAAAGACCAACCTTAACGATTATTCTCACAACGCAGCCGGAGGCCACAAGCCGCTCATCTGTAGTTTTACTACTCGTATATACATTCGAAAGGCTGAAATGCCCGATGATTTGTAGTAAAACTACACGCCGCCGGAACAACCTCTCGGCAATCCAAGAATTTATATCGTCTGCCCACAAGGCCAGTCGCAAACTCAGGCAACCGATTCTGGAAGCCTTTCCGCCCTGGAGCAAGCCATGCAAGACCTCGATCCCGTCGAAACCCAGGAATGGCTGGACGCCCTGGAATCGGTTCTCGACAAAGAAGGCGAAGACCGCGCTCATTATCTGATGACCCGTATGGGCGAACTCGCAACCCGCAGCGGTTCGCAGTTGCCTTACGCCATCACCACGCCATACCGCAACACCATTCCCGTTACCCACGAAGCACGCATGCCTGGCGACCTGTTCATGGAACGCCGCATTCGCTCGTTGGTACGCTGGAACGCGATGGCCATGGTGATGCGTACGAACCTGAAAGATTCGGACCTGGGCGGTCACATCTCCAGCTTCGCCTCCAGCGCAACCCTGTATGACATCGGCTTCAACTATTTCTTCCAGGCCCCGACCGACGAACACGGCGGCGACCTGATCTACTTCCAGGGTCACACCTCGCCAGGCGTTTACGCCCGTGCGTTCATGGAAGGCCGCATCACCGAAGACCAGATGAACAACTTCCGCCAGGAAGTAGACGGCCAGGGCTTGTCGTCCTATCCGCACCCTTGGCTGATGCCTGATTTCTGGCAGTTCCCGACCGTATCCATGGGTCTGGGCCCGATCCAGGCGATCTACCAGGCACGCTTCATGAAGTACCTGGAAGCCCGTGGTTTCATCCCTGAAGGCAAGCAGAAAGTCTGGTGCTTCCTGGGCGACGGCGAGTGCGACGAGCCGGAATCCCTGGGCGCGATCTCGCTGGCTGGCCGCGAGAAGCTCGACAACCTGATCTTCGTCATCAACTGCAACCTGCAGCGCCTCGACGGCCCGGTTCGCGGCAACGGCAAGATCATCCAGGAACTCGAAGGCGTGTTCCGCGGTGCTCAGTGGAACGTGACCAAAGTCATCTGGGGCCGTTTCTGGGACCCACTGCTGGCCAAAGACGTCGACGGTATCCTGCAACGTCGCATGGACGAAGTCATCGACGGCGAGTACCAGAACTACAAAGCCAAAGACGGCGCGTTCGTGCGTGAACACTTCTTCAACACGCCAGAACTCAAGGCGATGGTTGCTGATCTGTCCGACGACGAGATCTGGAAACTCAACCGTGGCGGCCACGACCCGTACAAGGTCTACGCGGCGTACCACGAAGCGGTCAACCACAAAGAACAACCGACCGTCATCCTCGCCAAGACCATCAAGGGTTATGGCACCGGTGCCGGCGAAGCGAAGAACACCGCGCACAACACCAAGAAGGTTGATGTTGAAAGCCTGAAGCTGTTCCGCGATCGTTTCGACATTCCGGTTAAAGACTCCGAGCTGGAAAACCTGCCGTTCTTCAAACCCGAAGAAGGCAGCGCCGAAGCCCGTTATCTGAGCGAGCGTCGCACTGCACTGGGCGGTTTTGTGCCGCAACGTCGTGCCAAAAGCTTCGACATTCCGACCCCGCCACTGGATACCCTCAAGGCGATCCTGGACGGCTCGGGCGACCGTGAAATCTCCACCACCATGGCCTTCGTGCGGATCCTCGCGCAGCTGGTCAAGGACAAGGAAATCGGCTCGCGCATCGTCCCGATCATCCCGGACGAAGCCCGTACCTTCGGTATGGAAGGCATGTTCCGTCAGTTGGGCATCTACTCGTCCGTCGGCCAGCTCTACGAGCCAGTCGATAAAGACCAGGTGATGTTCTACAAGGAAGACAAGAAGGGCCAGATCCTCGAAGAAGGCATCAACGAAGCGGGCGCCATGAGCTCCTTCATCGCTGCCGGTACTTCGTACTCCAGCCACAACCAGCCAATGCTGCCGTTCTACATCTTCTACTCGATGTTCGGCTTCCAGCGTATCGGCGACCTGGCCTGGGCCGCTGGCGACAGCCGCACCCGTGGCTTCCTGATCGGCGGCACCGCCGGCCGGACCACGCTGAACGGCGAAGGCCTGCAACACGAAGACGGTCACAGCCACATCCTGGCTGGCACCATCCCGAACTGCCGCACCTTTGATCCAACCTACGGCTACGAGCTGGCGGTGATCATTCAGGACGGCATGAAGAAGATGACCGAAGAGCAGCAGGACGTTTTCTACTACATCACCGTGATGAACGAGTCCTACCAGCAGCCAGCCATGCCGGCCGGTGTCGAGGAAGGCATCATCAAGGGCATGTACCTGCTCGAAGAAGACACCCGCGAAGCGGCGCACCACGTTCAGCTGATGGGCTCCGGCACCATCCTGCGTGAAGTCCGCGAAGCGGCGAAGATCCTGCGTGAAGAGTTCAACGTTGCCGCCGACGTCTGGAGCGTTACCAGCTTCAACGAACTGCGTCGCGATGGCCTGGCCGTCGAGCGCACCAACCGTCTGCACCCGGGCCAGAAGCCTAAACTGAGCTATGTCGAAGAGTGCCTGAACGGCCGTAAAGGTCCGGTCATCGCCTCCACCGACTACATGAAGCTGTTCGCTGAGCAAATTCGTCAGTGGGTCCCGTCCAAGGAATTCAAAGTCCTGGGCACCGACGGTTTCGGCCGCAGTGACAGCCGCAAGAAGCTGCGTCACTTCTTCGAAGTCGATCGTCAATTCGTGGTGTTGGCAGCCCTGGAAGCACTGGCTGACCGTGGTGATATCGAACCTAAGGTGGTGTCTGAAGCCATCGCCAAGTTCGGGATCAACCCGGAAAAACGCAACCCACTGGACTGCTGAGGAGACACTCTGTGAGCGAACTCATTCGCGTACCTGACATCGGCAGCGGTGAAGGTGAAGTAATTGAACTGTTTGTGAAGGTCGGCGACCGTATCGAAGCCGACCAGAGCATCCTGACGCTTGAATCGGACAAGGCGAGCATGGAAGTGCCGGCGCCGAAGGCCGGCATCATCAAGAGTCTGAAAGTGAAGCTGGGCGATCGCCTGAAAGAAGGCGATGAACTGCTGGAACTGGAAGTCGAAGGTGCCGCTGCTGCGGCCCCTGCGGCTGCCGCTGCGCCGGCTGCAAAAGCTGAAGCCAAACCGGCTGCTGCTCCTGCCGCTGCCGCTCCAGCGCCAGCTGCCGCGCCTGCTGCTGCCAGCTCCCAGCAAGTGAACGTGCCGGACATCGGTTCGGCGGGCAAGGCCCAGATCATCGAGATCCAGGTCAAGGTCGGCGACACCGTCGAGGCTGATCAGTCGCTGATCACCCTGGAATCCGACAAGGCCAGCATGGAAATCCCTTCGCCCGCCGCTGGCGTGGTCGAAAGCATCAGCGTCAAGCTCAACGACGAAGTCGGCACCGGCGACGTGATTCTGGTCCTGAAAGTGGCGGGTGCTGCGGCCCCTGCTGCTGCCGCACCAGCCCAGGCCGCTGCGCCTGCTGCCGCTGCTCCTGCGCCAGCCGCTGCGGCACCTGCTGCACCGGTTGCCGACAGCGTTCAGGACATTCATGTCCCGGACATCGGTTCGTCGGGCAAGGCCAAGATCATCGAAGTGCTGGTCAAGGCTGGCGACACTGTCACCGCTGACCAGTCGCTGATCACCCTGGAATCCGACAAGGCAAGCATGGAAATTCCATCGCCTGCCGCTGGCGTGGTGGAAAGCGTTTCCGTCAAGCTGGACGACGAAGTCGGTACTGGCGACCTGATCCTGAAACTGAAAGTCAAAGGCGCTGCGCCTGCTGCGGCACCGGCTCCGGCCGCCGCTCCTGCTGCTGCTCCAGCGGCCGCCAAGGCTGAAACCGCTCCAGCTGCCGCTGCGCCTGCCGCACCGGCGGCTGCACCGGCCAAGCCGGGCGCCAAGGTTCACGCTGGCCCGGCTGTCCGCCAACTGGCTCGTGAATTCGGCGTCGAGCTGAGCGCGGTCGGCGCAAGCGGCCCGCACGGTCGTGTGCTGAAAGAAGACGTGCAGGTTTACGTCAAAGCCATGATGCAGAAGGCCAAGGAAGCACCGGCCGCTGGTGGCGCAACCGGCGGCGCGGGCATCCCGCCGATTCCGGTCGTGGACTTCAGCCGCTTCGGTGAAACCGAAGAAGTGCCGATGACCCGCCTGATGCAAATCGGCGCGTCGAGCCTGCACCGCAGCTGGCTGAACATTCCGCACGTGACTCAGTTCGATTCGGCTGATATCACCGACCTGGAAGCGTTCCGTATCGCTCAGAAAGCCGTTGCAGAGAAGGCCGGCGTCAAGCTGACCATCCTGCCGCTGCTGCTCAAGTCGTGCGCGCACCTGCTCAAGGAACTGCCGGACTTCAACAGTTCGCTGGCACCAAGCGGCAAGGCGATCATCCGCAAGAAGTACGTGAACATCGGCTTCGCGGTCGACACCCCTGAAGGCCTGCTCGTACCGGTCATCAAGAACGTCGACCAGAAGAGCCTGTTGCAACTGGCAGCCGAAGCCGCCGTACTGGCCGCCAAAGCCCGCGACAAGAAGCTCACCGCTGACGACATGCAGGGCGCCTGCTTCACCATTTCCAGCCTCGGCCACATTGGCGGCACCGGCTTCACGCCGATCGTCAACGCGCCGGAAGTGGCGATCCTTGGTGTTTCCAAGGCAACCATCCAGCCAGTCTGGGACGGCAAAGCCTTCCAGCCGAAACTGATGCTGCCACTGTCGCTGTCCTACGATCACCGTGTGATCAACGGCGCCGCTGCTGCACGCTTCACCAAGCGTCTGAGCGACCTGCTGGCAGACATCCGCACCATCTTGCTGTAACCCCGGCCGGCCCTCCTTCACCGGAGGGCCTGTCGCGTTCCACGTTTTCCGAGCGCCACGCTCGTACCTCAACCCCGCCAATTTGGCGGGGCTTTTTTTTGCCTTCAATAAAGTTTCTTCCTACAGCCGTGGCTTACTTCGCCCACAACTCAAGTCCACTTCCGCTCGATATTTTTTGCCGCTCAATAACTAGGCTTAGTTCGACAGAATTTTCTTATGAAGACTGCGAACCTCTTTTGCTTAGTTAGCGTTATTTCGAATGGATTCGAACATGTTCAAACCGACTGTCGGCCCTATTATTGGCCACACCACAACTAACCACGTGCGTATTTTTCTGCGCGGCGAACTTCAAGACAACTCATTGGTGTTTGCCGGTATTCGTTATCGGCGTTATGGAGAAGAGCGTTGGTCCCAAGGCGTATTTGCCAAGCTGTCCCTCTTGCGCGACATGGCCGATGTGATTGCGCTCAACGACCTCGCCACCGATACCGAGTACGAATACCAGGCCGGATGGTTCAGCCCCATGAGCCCGGTGCATACCGTGGAGACCGTCCAGGAACTGCCGCTGCAATGGCCACGGGAGATTTATCGCTTTCGCACCCAGTCCAGCAAAGCCAGCACACCGCGGGCGTACGTCGTCGGCTCATGCCGCTACCTGCGCCTTACTGCAGGTTTGGCCATCGCACCACAGGCGGGCGACCGGATTTTTGCCTCGATTACCGAACTTGCGCAGCAGGCCGAACCGCGCATCAGCGCAATGTTGATGACCGGCGATCAAATCTACGTAGATGACCTGAACGTCATTGCGCCTGACCGGGAATACAAGGAAATACTCAGCAAGTACCGCGCGGCTTTTTCCCAACCGAATATCACCAGGTTAATGTCAAACGTGCCCACTTACATGATCCTCGACGATCATGAAATAGAAGACAACTGGCCCGCCAATGAGAGCAAGGCCGATGCTTATTTATATAAAAACGCCATGGCAGCCTATGAGATATACCAGGCCAGCCACAGCCCGGCGCATGATTTATTGGCCAATGGTCAAGTAAGCCGAAAACTGGAACAGTATTGGTATCAGTTCGCCGAAGGCGATATTGAATGGTTTGTCACCGACAGCCGAACCCGGCGCAGTTTGTCGGCCGATGATCGACGCATCCTCGACCATGAGCAGGAACAGGCGTTGTGTAAATGGCTGATCCACAGTCCGGCCCGGATCAAGTTCGTGGTCACCAGCGTCATGTTCTACCCCGACCGCAAACTCAACGGGGATGACGCCTGGAAAGCCTTCCCGGAACAACGCCTACGGCTGCTGGAGACGATTCGTACGCATCGCATCAAGAACGTCATCTTCATTTCCGGCGATGTCCACGGCTCCCTGACCAGTCGCCTGACCCACAGCGAGGATCCGGATCTCGAAGTCCACACCATCGTGTCGTCACCCCTGTGCAACAGCAAACTGCTGCCGTACGCCTCCGCTTCCACCTTCATTCTCGATCAGGCACTGGCGCGAACCGCAGCGGGAGATTACCGGCATGAATTGACCAGCAAGGTGGTCAGCGAAGACAACTTTGCCCATCTGGTGGTCGATCGGGAGCAGATTCAGGTCAATTACCACGACCGGAACGGCGAGCGCCTGCAATCGATCAACATCCCGTTGCGCTAAGGCAATGAAGGCCAAATGCATTAGTTTTCGGCCCTTGCTGGAGAAATCTTCGCTCCTGCCGACATATTCTTATAGCACTTGGCCTTCATGTCTCTTGTCAGTCAGTGTCGCAATGATGCAACCTTGCCGCAGGCAACAGTAAAGAGGGCGAGAGCCCGGCGCGATCAGCACATTCGAAGCGAGTTTCCCTCAATGAAAAGCCAACCTGATGCCGCCAGCCGTATGGTGGCCGAGGTAGTGACGCAATTGCCTGTGCCCTCGCGGCTCGGCATGCTGCGTTTCGAACGGCTGAATGAAGCTAGCTGGGCACTCCTGTTTCTCGATCCCAATTGCGAACGACAGTTCGGTCTGCCGGCCGTGGAGCTCTGCGCCCTGGTCGACTCGCCTTACGCCAGCCTGATGGAGCCCGAAGCGCGCTATCAACTGCACGACGCGATTCAGCAACAACTCAGCGACGGCCCGCATTACCTGATCCGCTACAACCTGCACACCGCCAAAGGCTCTCTGAGCCTGCTCGAATTGGGCGAAGCCTACCGCCAACACAATCGACACCTGCTGCGCGGCTACCTGATGGTCGTGGACGGTTTGTTCGAGGGTGAACCGCTGCTGCCGTCGCTGGACCTGGAAACCCAGAACTCGCGCCTGCAAATTGCCCTGGAACTCAATCAGCGCGCCCAGCTGGAACAGCTGCAGCATCTGGACCGGGTCCGCGCGCAGCAAGACTTGATCCTGCTGCTGACCCGCCAGCGCTACAGCACCAACAATTCCCTGCAAGAAGCCGCCGAACTGATCACCCGCAGCGCCTGCGATATCTACGAAATCGACTGCGCCAGCCTGTGGAACCTCGAAAATTCGATGCTGGTGCCGATTTCGGCCTATCACCGCGCCTCCGGGGAATACCTACTGCCGGATCCGATCGACGTCAGCGGCTTTCCGGATTACCTCGACGCCTTGCACAGCAGCCGCGCCATCGACGCCCACAACGCGATGCGCGACCCGCGCACCCGGGAAATGGCCGAGAGCCTGCGCCCGCGCGATGTGAACGCGATGCTCGACGCCAGTATCCGCATCGACGGCCAGGTGGTCGGCGTTCTCTGCCTGGAACAGACCGGCGCAACCCGCGCCTGGCAGTCGGACGAAATCGCTTTCGCCGGCGAGTTGGCCGACCAGTTCGCCCAAGTCATCAACAACCACAACCGCCGCACCGCCACCAGTGCCTTGCACTTGTTCCAGCGTGCAGTCGAGCAAAGCGCCAACGCCTTTTTGCTGGTTAATTGCGATGGCGTGGTGGAATACGTCAACCCGAGCTTCACGGCGATCACCCAGTACAGCACCGAAGAAGTCCACGGCCAGCGGCTGTCGGAACTGCCGGCACTGGAAAACCTCAGCGAGCTGCTGTTCGACGCGCCCTCGGCGCTGGCCAAGAGCAACAGCTGGCAGGGCGAGTTCAAGAGCCGCCGTAAAAACCTCGAACCCTACTGGGGCCAGTTGTCGATTTCCAAGGTCTATGGCGACAACCGTGAGCTGACGCATTACATCGGCATCTACGAAGACATCACCCAGACCAAACTCGCCCAGCAGCGCATCGAGCGCCTGGCTTACACCGACAACCTGACCAACCTCGGCAACCGCCCGGCGTTCATCCGCAACCTCGACGAACGCTTCGCCCGAGACAGCGACACGCCGATCAGCCTGTTGCTGGTGGACATCGACAACTTCAAGCGCATCAACGACAGCCTCGGTCACCAGACCGGCGACAAACTGCTGATCAGCCTGGCCCGCCGTCTGCGTAATAGCTTGAGCCCGAGCGGCAGCCTGGCGCGGTTTGCCAGTAACGAATTCGCCGTACTGCTGGACAACACCGGCCTCGCGATGGGCCAGCAAGTCGCCAACCAGTTACTGGCGACCCTCGACAAGCCGATGTTCGTCGACAACCAGCTGATCAGTGTCACCGGCTCCGTGGGCCTGGCCTGCGCGCCGCTGCACGGCCGCGATCCACAGACCCTGATGCGCAACGCCGGCCTGGCGCTGCACAAGGCCAAGGCCAACGGCAAACACCAGGTCCAGGTGTTCACCGAAGCGCTGAACGCCGAGGCCAGCTACAAACTGTTCGTCGAGAACAACCTGCGCCGCGCCCTGACCCAGAACGAGCTGGACGTGTTCTATCAGCCCAAACTGTGTCTGCGCAGCGGACGCCTGCTGGGCATGGAAGCGCTGCTGCGCTGGAACCATCCGGAAAAAGGCATGATCCGCCCGGACCAGTTCATCAGCGTCGCCGAAGAAACCGGCCTGATCATCCCGATCGGCAAATGGATCGCCCGCCAGGCCTGCCGCATGAGCAAAGACCTGACCGCCGCTGGCCTGGGCAATCTTCAAGTGGCGATCAACTTGTCGCCCAAGCAGTTCTCCGATCCGGACCTGGTGGCGTCCATCGCCAACATCCTCAAGGAAGAAGCGCTGCCGGCGAACCTGCTGGAGCTTGAGCTGACCGAAGGCCTGCTGCTGGAAGCCACCGAGGACACCCACTTGCAGCTCGATCAGCTCAAGCGCCTGGGCCTGACCCTGGCCATGGATGACTTTGGCACCGGTTACTCATCGCTCAGTTACCTGAAAAAATTCCCGATCGACATCATCAAGATCGATCGAAGCTTCATCCACGAAATCCCGGACAACCAGGACGACATGGAAATCACCTCCGCGGTGATCGCCATGGCCCACAACCTGAAACTCAAGGTTGTGGCTGAAGGCATCGAGACGGCTGAGCAACTGGCCTTCCTGCGGCGCCACCGCTGCGACGTCGGCCAGGGCTACCTGTTCGACCGACCGATCCCGGGCGCCGAGCTGATCGAAAAGCTCAAGCGCTACCCCCGCGGCCCGCTCGTCTGAGCACACCGCAAATCCCCTGTGAAACACCCCCAATCCCTGTGGGAGCGAGCCTGCTCGCGATAGCGTTGGATCAGTGGCGTGGATGCGGACTGACACGCCGCCATCGCAAGCAAGCTCACTCCCACAGAGGCAAACGGGTAGTGCGTAACCGGCCGGCATTGGGCAAACTGCGTGTCTGACAATTTACATTCAACCTGACTGAGGGGACTGATGATGGTCTTGCGCTCGGAAATCCTGGTGAACAAAAACGTGCTCCCTACCAAAGAACAAGCTCTGCCTGGCCGCGAATCCCCCATGACCGTGCCGGAAAAACACTTCGTCCACGACGCCCCGCTGCTGGGCCCGTTTGCGATGGACGTGGATTTCGCGATCTTCGGCCTGGGCTGCTTCTGGGGCGCGGAACGCAAGTTCTGGCAACGTGAAGGTGTGGTCAGCACGGCGGTGGGTTATGCGGGTGGTTTCACGCCGAACCCGACGTATGAAGAAGTCTGCTCGGGCCTGACCGGCCACAGCGAAGTGGTGCTGGTGGTCTACGAGCCGGCAAAAGTCAGCTACGAAGAGCTGCTGAAAATGTTCTGGGAATTGCACAACCCGACCCAAGGCATGCGCCAGGGCAACGACATCGGCACGCAGTATCGCTCGGTGATCTATGCGACCAACCCGACTCAACTGGACGCCGCCAGGCACAGCAAGGACGTGTTCCAGGCCGAGTTGACCAAGGCCGGGAAAGGCGAAATCACCACTGAAATCGACGAAGCGCCGACGGTCTACTTCGCCGAGGCGTATCACCAGCAGTACCTGGCCAAGAACCCTGAAGGGTATTGCGGGATTGGCGGTACGGGCGTTACCTGCCCGATCTGATCTAGCGCAAACCTGTGGCGAGGGAGCTTGCTCCCGCTCGGCTGCGAAGCAGTCGTAAATCGGTAGGCGGGTTCTTACTGAAAGAACACCGATACCGACTTTAGGGCCGCTCCGCGCCCCAGCGGGAGCAAGCTCCCTCGCCACAATTTCTTGGCTTACTCAGCAATCAACCAATCCATCTGCCACCCACCCTGGGTCTGCCCAAGCTTCTTGGACAACCACGGCAGCAACTCACGCAATTCCTCTTCCAGCCCCCACGGCGGATTCGCAATCGCCAACCCGGACCCATTCAAACTGTTCGGCGTGTCCAGCGGATGCACCAGCAACTCCACCCGCAACAACTTCGGCGCGCCACTACCAGCCAAATCCTGATAAAAACGACGCAACATGCGCTGGTCCTTCACCGGGTACCAGATCGCTGCCACGGTTTGGCGCATCCGGCCAATCGCCTCTTTCAGCGACGCCGCACACCGCTGCATCTCATCCAGCTGCTCAAACGGCGGATCAATCAACATCACCGCCCGCTTCTCCTGCACCGGCAACATCGCCCGCGGCACATGCCAGCCTTCGCCCAAGTGAACCTTCACCCGGCGATCACCGGCCATGTTGTCCTTGAGCAGCACGCCGTCCTCCGGGTGCTTCTCGTTAAGCATCACCCGATCCTGCGGCCGCGTCAGACGCCGCGCCAGCTCAGGCGAACCCGGGTAATAACGCAACTGGCCATCCGGGTTCATGTCGTGCAGCACCTTCATGTAATCGGCGGTCAGCGCCGGCAAATCCGGCTGATCCCACAACCGCGCAATACCTTCCAGGTACTCACCGGTACGGCTCGCCTGGTCGCCCTGCAAGTCATACAGACCAATGCCAGCGTGAGTGTCGAGATAGGCAAACGGCTGCTCCTTGCGCGACATCAGGGCGATGAGGCGGGTCAAAGTCAGGTGTTTGAACACATCGGCGTGATTGCCGGCATGGAAGGCGTGACGATAATTCATGATTGCTCCTGCGAAGGCCGGGAAGTTTACCTTGTACCGAGGCGAACGTCAGGGGTTCGCGGCTGAGCGGGCGTTCGGTCTAGCAATCGCAATCACTCCCCCGCGCCGGAGCCACCGAAGTCTGCGATTTTTTGATCTTGCTCATTTGGCGAGCAACATCAGGTCACACTTTGCCAAAGACCTACCATCGTGAAGCTTACACATGAGTGCGAAGATCGGACCGACCTGACGCCCGTAAAATGGAGATTTACATGGGACGGAAAATGATTGGTATCGGTGCGCCTACCTCAACCGGCGGCACCGTACTGGAAGGGAATGTCGGTATTAACATCGATTACGCTGTAAGCACCTCATCCATTGGACACTTGGCAAGTTGCCCAGCCTGCAGCAAAGGAAAAGGCCCCATCGTCGCGGTCGGTCCCAGAACCATTACGTTGCCGGCCGGATTGGTTGCCCTGGAAGGTGACTACGTTGCCTGCGGCTGCCCTCCACAATCCAACAAGGTGATGTCCGCTCAGTCATCTGTATATGGCGGAGCAGAACACAACAAAGCAGATTTTTCAGGCACCACTGCCCTGCTGAATCGTCCCAAGTCCATCACCGATATTTCCATGTCCTATGGCGATGAGCAGGTTCCTGTTGAGTCAGTTTCCCGGTTTTACACCGACTTGAATATTCATGTGAAAACCTCGGGTTATTTGCCCGGCGATACGGTCACCGTCAACATTAGCGGACACACCGAGAAAGTATTGACAGGGATAGTTGGGGCCAAAGGCGTAGCCATCATTCCAAACGCATTTGGAAGCGAAATCATTGACATGGAAGGGGAAGCATAATGGCTCAAGTTGTCATCAATGCTGGCGGAGTGTCTTCCAGCATCTCGGTTAAAAGGCCTCGCTTCAGCACTCTATGGAACGCATATGCAGAAGTAGGTCATAAGGGCTCAGTCGAGGTTTACGGACTTGTCGGAGGCGGAGTCGAAGCGGCAAGAGCGGAGAAGCCTGATGCTTATGCGAATGCCTGCGCATTGAGGATAAGCAGAGCGTTTAATTACGGCGGCTACAAAATCCCCAAAGGCACGATCATACAAAACCAGCCCATCTATCGACTGAGTGGAGCGGACCAGCTGCCTTACATTATGAAGGTGGTCGATTTTCTCGCCTTTCTTAGACACAACTGGGGCGAGCCCGACCATACGCTGACGCAAACCAATTCAGATTTTATAAATGGAAAAAAAGGCGTCATTGTTATGGAAATCACCGGATGGAGCGACGCGTCAGGCCACGCAACCCTTTGGAACGGGAGCGCGACCGGTGATGACAGTGACTACCACAGGCAAGACAGCCATACCTATGACAATCCAAGGGTAAAGCTGGAAAAAATAAACTTTTGGGAGTTGAAGGGATGACACACTCGCGGCTAATTGTGCTGGCACTGCTGCTCGTTGCAGGGCAAACCATATCTGCTGAAATCAATATCGATAAGGCGCGAGAAACGCTTAAAGATTATGGATTGGCCAACTGTATTTCCAGCCAATTCAAGGACGAGTCAGACATCAAATCGGACATTAGACTTGCGATTGGCGCCTACTCGTCGATGGGCAAAGGTCAGCATCTGATCATTCAAAACGAGGACACCCTCGAGGTCACACACGACCCTTACGCAGAAACCGAGAAGTACATGCGTAATGCCTATGCAAAGACCTCATCCGTCAGCAAGCATTCTGATAAAAAAATGGTCTTTTATGGTTGCCTTGAGGTTTACAACTCCAGGGAATTCGACACATTCATTCAGTCTCAGGATCAATACCTGCCAAAGTAGATCATCAAAATGAGTAAGGACGATCCTTCCTACAATCAAACAGGAAGGATCATTCTTATTCAGATGCTAGGGCCGAGCCTGCAACCGCCGCCCAATCACGTCCAGCACATCACAGCCATCGCGCAATGGAATGGCGCAGAGCAAAGCGAAATCACTCAGGATGAACGACTCACACTCGACCGAACCGCGCATCGACAGGTTCTCAAGCACCTGCGTGACGGCGCGAATTCGATAGCTGGCAGCGTCATATAAAACATCGAGCGGCGCGTGGGTATCGACGAACAGCGTGGGCATGTCGTTGCAGTTGCTGGTGAGGGCCATGAAGCGGTTATCGGGATGGGGGACTGGTTTTTCGTAGGGTGGATCGGGGTGAAGATTTTTCATTTGAAGCTCCCAAAGAAGAATAGGAGCTGCCATCAGCCTTCCTACAGGCTAGGGTGGCAGCTATACGCGAGGTAGGAATATCGAGACCTTTGGGAAAACTCGACCACGCCGAAGCGTGCCCGCGCATAGCCGCCGCAAATGATCTTACGGACGCCTGTTAACGGCCGCAAACCAAGCATTGACGCTAAGAGCATCCCATCGGTCTTGAAGGGTTCCTACACCCCGCCACTGAAATTTCAGTGACAACCAAAGACTATCGATGGAATTCATTTCAAACCAGTTCATGGAAACCGCCGCGACGTGAAGGAAAATTCCGACGAGCTTGTCCAGAAATTTCGTCACGCACCCGCATCGATGTATGGAGAATCTTTAATAACTTGCAAGCTAAAGCATCCCGAAAATATGTTCCAACCAAACTCGCCCTGACGTCCATGCATAGGGGTAATAGTAGGAACATCCTATTTCTTCAAACAAGAATGCTTGTAGTTCTTCTTCACTCTGGACAGTGCGCAAAACGACCTGTAACTCGTCCTTTACCTGAGAAATCGTTTTTAACGATGATTCAGCAACGAATGATCGAACGACATCATTCTCAAGCTCGTGATCACAATGCCAATCTTCATGGAAGTAGCCCGCAAGGAATTGGAATAACGCGGGAAATCTAGTGCTCATTATTCTGCACACCCTGATCCCTAGGTTAAGTACTAACCCTCACCAAGTTGAAAAATCCTCCTGACTCGCTTTATACAGATCATCAACCCACGCCTCGGATAACTTGAGGTACACATCTTCAAAAAACGCTCTAGGATTTTTCATTTCATTCCACCCAAGAGGTAGTAACGAATGAGACATCGGATCATGTTCCAAAATTTCAGCAAAAACACTCGAGTCACCATCAAGAGCCTCTCCCAACACAAAGAACAAAACAAACTTGTGCCGATAACTCAAAGCTTCGAAGCGCTTGACAATAAACCGAGATATTAAAAATTCTCTATCTGAAGGACAGTCAGGGTCGAACGCCAACAACTCAACCCCAAGACTCTCCTCGCGATCATATATATCGAACCCACCGAGAAAGTGCCCAAGGCTTGGGTTATATGGAACATTCAGATACGGATGCATCAACATTAGATTTTCTCTATCGGGTAAAGCGCTATAGGCTGCAGTGTCTCAAAGTCGAATTTCATCTCAAAGGCATTCATCTGAGGAATAAAACGCGGATTTGCTGGATCTAAAGGATTAGGCTCATATCCCTGACCTACATTTTCAGCCTCCATACCTACTAACAAATTTCCTTTACTATCCTCCCCAGTAAAACGAGACATTTTTCTAGCCTCCCTTGTCATCGCTTCATTATAAGCATTCAGCTGCGCTGTATAGCTTATAAACTTAGAGCTTGGAACGGCTCTCCACCTCTTTCTTTCACCATGAAGTTCGCAGCTAGTGGTTTGCTGCTGAACAGCAGAACCCGCACTCTTCGCCAAACTCTTACACGTAGCTCGCAGTATAGAAATCAATTTTTTAGGTATTAATAACGTCATTTTTCAAAAACCGACTATAACGAAACACAATAAAATACATAAAAGCAAAAATAGAGAAAGCGGGCAGATTTATTTTGCCCGCAAGTTGCGCAACCTCTGTCAGAAAGACACGTCTATTCGATCTACCTGAATTTTTACAAATCGCCCGTTCAGATGAGGATAGTCATAGTGAATATCCTGATCCGAAAAATCAACAAAAGATCGAAACACTCCCCCATCCAAATACCCATAAAGCGCGCATGAAAATCCGGCATCTTTCATTTGTATCAGTGTAGTGACGGGCCCCTCTGCCGCAGCAATAACATCGTTGTCGGGAAGCACCAAATCGAACTCAACGTCATAGGTTTCTCCCACTTCAATTTTTGATGGGCAGTAGCTTGCGAAGCATTTAATTTCCAAACCTTTAACGAGCAACAAGACTTCGTCCTCGTCCACCGGATCTACTGCCAGCACTACTACTTCATATCTATTAGTCATTCGCTGGCCTCACTAATTTATCGCGTGCATTACCATTTATAGTTTTCCAGAATTCTTTTCCGCTTTTCGTGTGCAACGTCGTAATTTCCTGCTTATCATTTGTGCCTACAAAAGCGAACTTTGCTTCACCTTTCCGATTATTGCCTATCAACTGCAAATAACCCGTGCGAATTTCATTTTTGTATTCGTACTCCACACGCGTGCCATGATTCACAACATCGCGGGTTATCAGTAAATACTCTTCTTTGCTCATAGCCTTAAATTCTGCGCCGTGCTTTTTATAGTGCCTAATCAGCTTTTCTTCATCAGCAAAATTTTGAGGGCGTGTTTTTGGTTTAGGAACCTTCCGCTCACCTTCATCAACCTTAACCCCAGTCGTAACATCCGGCGCCTCACACCCAGCCTTACCCGACTGCGGACAATTCCCGCTCAACCCCAACGGATCAACCCACCCCGTCGGATTCGGCGTGTACTGGTACTGATTCAGCCCACCCGCCAACTTCACCGGGTCCGGTGTCAGATACCGTCCAACCTCCGGATCATAGTACCGATGCCGGTTGTAGTGCAGACCGCTCTCCGCATCAAAGTACTGCCCCTGAAACCGCAGCGGTTGCTCAAGTTGCTCGCCCCCGCCGAACGTCTGGTGCGTGACTTTGCCGTAGGCGTTGTACTTCGCCGACCACACGATCTCGCCGCCAAAATCGGTCAGTTCCTGCGGCGTGCCGAGGTGGTCGAGTTGGTAGTAGAACGGGCAGGCCTTGCGCGGGCCTTTGCCGTCGAGCATGGCCAGTGGTCGGAAGCTGCCGGGTTCGTAGACGTAGCTGCGGTAGTGCTCGCGGCTGCTTTCGGCGATGAGGTTGTCGCCTTGCCAGAAGAACTCGGTGGTTTTGCCGTCGACGGTTTTGGCGATGCGGCGGCCGAAGGCGTCGTAGCGATAACTTGAGCAACGTCCGTTTGGCATCGTGACGCCGACCAATCGGTGTTGGCAGTCGTAGCGGTATTCGGTGACGAGTTTTTGCGCGGTGCCGCGGCGTTCGCGGATTAGATTGCCGAAGGCGTCGTAGTCGTAATGCCGGTCACCTTGCATCAGCAGGCGATTGCCTTTAACGGTCGCCAAACCGGGCCGATCCTGCATCAGCAGGTTGCCGGCCGGGTCGTGGGCGAAGGTTTCCGGTGGGTCGTCGCGGGTGTGGCGCACCCGGGTCAGGCGGTTGAGCGGGTCGTAGTAATAGCTGCGTTGGCCGTGGCGGCTGTCGGCGATGGTCGCGAGGTTGCCGTTGACCGCGTAGCCGTAATGGCGCATGTACAGCGGTCGGGTTTGCTGGTTGATCGCGTGGGCTTGCAGCCGGCCCTGTTCGTCGTAGTGGTAGTGGCTGGTGAGCTGGCCTTGCTGGCGTTGTTGTTCGCGACCGAAGGCAAACTGGTGAGTGGTGAGCCGCGCGCCGTGGAGGTCGATGGCGGTCAGCGCGCCGCCCTTGGCGTGGTGGTAATCGAGTTTGCTGCCGTCCGGCAGGCGCAGGCGGTTGAGCTGGCCGCAGGCGTCATAGCCATACCGCAACGTGCCCCAACCTTGATGCTCGGTGATCAGCCGGTCCTGATGGTCGTATTCGAATTCCAGCGGATGGTCGTGGCCGTCGTCGACGCCGATCAGTCGGCCGAGGCTGTCGTAGCGGTATTCGACCTTGATGCCGTCGGGCAGCGTTTTGACCAGCAACCGCCCTGCCGAGTCTCGTTCATAAGCGGTGACGAGTTGCGAACCATCGTCGCCGAACTCGGTTTTCTCCAGCAGGTGGCCGTTGAGGTCGTAGGCGTACGCCGTGCGTTGGCCGTCGAAGCCGGTTTCCTGTCGGATCAATCCGCCGGGCGTGTAGTCCAGGCGATATTTTTCGCCAGATTCGTTTTCGATTTCCGTGAGCAACAGCTGCGCGTTGTCGTAGCGATACTTGAGCTGGGTGCCATCGGCATTGAGGCGGCGGCTGACCAGGTGCAGATCGTCGACGTATTCGTAGCGCGTAACGCGGCCCAGTTCATCGCGTTCGGCGGTGATTTTTCCGTAGGCGTTGTAGCTGAAAGCACGGACAGCACCGGTAGGCAGTGTCGTCTGGATCAGTCGGCCGACGGCATCCCATTGGGACTTGGTGACCGCACCGTGTTCATCCTGCCGGGTAATCTGCCGCCCCAGCGCATCGTAGGAAAACCGCCGCTGACCGCCGTCCGGCAGCGTCTCTTCGACCAGTTGCCCCAAGCCATTCCAGACGAAGACATGCCGACTGGTGTCCGGGTAGCGGATCGACAGCAGCTGACCTTTTTCGTCGTAGTGATAGTGGGTGACGTGGCCGTCGGGGTCGGTCGCTTCGGTGATGTCGCCCTGGGCATTGCGCTGATACTTCCAGACGGCTTTGCCGCGATAGCGCGCGTACAGGAAACCGTTGCGGTACTCGTAGGACGTTGGTTCGTCTTGGGGGGGAATCAGCGCCACCAGTCGTCCGACTTCGTCGTAGCGGTATTCGGTGACGGCGCCGAGCGGGTCTTGCTCGGCAATCAAACGACCCTGGTCGTCATAGGCCTTGAGGTGTTCGCCGCCGCCCAGCTCGACCTTGCGCACCAGCCGCGCCTGCTCGTCGTGGACGTAAACCTCTTCGCTGCCGTCGATGTTGTGGACGGTGACGCTGCCCTCGTCATCCCAGAGATAACGCGCATCCATTTGTGAAAACGACGCCCAGTGGCGGATGCATCGGGCAGCCTTGCCGGACCTTTCCCACTCCCAGAAGAAACTCGCCCCACCGGCCAGTTGCCGCTGGAGGATGACGTGCTGATCGTCGTAGTCGTAGCGCTCGCTTTCGCCGATGGCGTTGGTGGCTTCGATGAGTCGGGCGCGTTCGTCGTAGCGGTAACAGACCAGTGTTTGCTCGGTCTGCCAGGCTTCTTCGAGGGTCTGGGCGGGGACAAAAACCTGATAGTCGACGGCGACCAGATGGCTGCGTTCATAACGCAGCAACAAGGCGCGGCCGGCACCGTTGTCGAGTCGCTGGATGCGGTCCTGGCGGTCGCGGGTGATGCGCAGCCGGTTGTCGTAAGCGTCGCTAATGGTTGTCAGAAAACCATTATGAAAATGGTAGAAACGTGCCTCGTCGCCGGCGACGGCGAGGATCAGTTCTTCGGGTTCATTGCCGAGGTAAATCGCGGCGCGCGAGAGGCTGTTGTGAATTGCCGGGCGTGCGCTGCTCGGCAGCGGGAACGTGGTGCGACGGTTTTCGTGGTCGATCCAGATGACGGTGTCGCCGTCGATTTCCAGCCGATGGGATAACGAATGGCTCCAGCCGAAACCGAGGCCGCAGTCGATCTCAGCGGCGCTGGTGCGGTAGAGCCGGGTGAAGTCGAACGGCAGAATGCCGTCCAGCGAACCGTCGGTGAGGGTCAGCAGTTCTTCACCGGTGACCATCGAGACCGGGCATTTGTTGGTGGCGGTTTTATCGACGGAATCGGCGCTGTCGCCGTTGGGGTTTTTCGCTTGATCCGGGACGTTGTCGTGGTGTTCGTTTTGCTTAAGCGTGGTGTTGCGCTTGGCATCCCAGCGCAGTTGCATGCGACCTTGTTTCAGGCCTGCCGCCACACCGCGCGCGGCCACTTTTTTGTAGCGATCAACATAAGTAATGAAGCTGTTGATGATGTTGAAGATCGCTTTGACGAAACCCACAACAGCGTCGGCGATCCGGGCGCCGTAGTTGGCAAGGCGCATACCCAAATAGGCAATGCCTGCGCCTGCACCCGCAAAAGTCAGAACTACTCCGATCAGAATATCGATGAGCAGTTGCACCACCACGGTTGAAACCGCTTCGGCCGTTTTTCCGGTGATTTCGCTGGGAGGCAGCATCTCCAACCAGAGGCTGGCCGTGCGCAACAACAGACAGAGGGCCGCTTCATCGCTGACCAGCAGTTGGACCTTTTCCATCGTTGCCGGGAATTTCTCCGCCAGTTCGGCCAGTTGGGCGGCACCGCTACCCAGGCGGTCAACGAACTTTCGGGGATCCTGGAAAATGTCCGAGAGCAGGCTGATGCTGTCCCACACACCAACAATCGCGGCCCAACTTCCAGCGAGCATTCCGTTACCCGCGGCTGCAAAAGCCGACTGCGACCACTGCGGCTTGAACCCTTCCCACTCCTTGCGCAGCCAACCTTCCAGTTCCGAGGTCAGGCCATCGTAAGAGGAAAAGAGATCCTTTATTTGTGCCGGGGTCACTTCACTCTGGACATGGACGCGATAGAACTTGCCGGCCGTGCCTGTAAATTTTCCTCTGCCCTGTTCATCGAGCGTGACCGGTTTGCTCTCACCACCATCCATGGCAATCACATCGACTGAAATGTTCCCCAGCGGAATGTCGTAAACCGATTCAAACTTGCTCTCGATCTCCAGAATCCCGCTTTCCGGGCACTGCGCAACACTGGAGAAAAAATCATCATCACTTTTGCTTACGGACTTACTGGTATTCCCCAGTTTGATCTTCCGCTCCATGTCCATCAGCGACGGCATGTCCGCAACCCGGCTAACCCTGTCCGCATTCCGGCTCAAGAATTCGCCAAGCTGCTCGCGATACAAAACCAACGTGTCTTTAAAACCGTCGAGCTCCTGCTCGATACGCACAATCTGATCCATCAGTTCAGCTCCGCCATCAGATAATCCACCAAGGCTTGTTTCGGTGCTTGAGGCAGGTCGGGCGTCTGCAGAAAGATCGCGACTTTGTGCCGCAAAACGGGCTCAGAAAACGCCTCAAAAAGATCAGGACGGTCCTCGCTTAACCACTTCACCAAGTTGTTGATGCGGGTTGTCGCGGACTCGGCGGCGAGGTCTTCGAGCAGCGTTTCAGAAACTTCCCACCACGGAAAAACCTGGGAAGTTTTCAATGCACTGCCGCCGATATCGAGCGGCTGCCCATTGATCAAACAGCGGTCAATCACCGGCATTAACTGCGTGGCGTTAACGTCGGCAGATTGAAGAATCGGCAACAGATAACGCCCATCCCAGAAGCGGAAAAACACCGCATTACCGTTGGGCAACAGAACTTGTGTGAGGCTGCGCAGATGCTCGACCAGCACCTCTTGAGAGGCAGAAGAAACCGCCAGCCAACCCCAGTCACAAGACTCGGTCGTGGCGGCCCATTCGAGAAACCCATTGCCAACGGCGACGATTCCGACATAGGGCATCACCGGTTCCCACTCGGCATACGGGGTGTCGGCCCAGATCGGGCTCGGCGCTTGTGCCGTGGTCGTTTGCTGCCAGGCGTTCAGCGGCTGCGCAGCACTCGCGCTGCCGAAAATCGCAAATAACTGCTCGGACGGTTTGAGCGGTTGGCGTTCCAGCCAGGCGTGGGGGGACAAGCGATCAGGCTGCACAGACACCGTCCTTACAACGCTCGCATTCTTCGCAGAACGGCGCATCGCTTTGCAGGCTCATGATCTGTGCAGCGCTCAGCAGGGCGGCCGGGGCGGCGGCGAGTTTCAACGGCGCATTCGGCGACACGGGCGCGGCAGCCATCGCCGGCATCAGCGCGCCCCCAACCTGAATAGGCACACTGCTGAAAATCCCGCCCGGGCCAATGTTGATCCACTGTCCGCCCGCCTGAATCGTCGCGCTGGCGCCGCCGTCGATCACCACTTGCTGACCGGCGCTGACGTGGAATTGCTGACTGGCGTTAAGCGCCTGACTGGTCACGCGGATGTGTCGATCGCCGACCACCAGCAGGTGATCGTCGAGCTTCACTTCGGTCTGACGCTGGCCGTGGGTGATGCGCTGTTCGTCAGCCTTCAGCTCATGGCGAGCTGTTCCCGTGACGACGATGCTGCGCTGGTTATCGACCTGCACCTGTTGATCGTTCAACACGTGCTGTGTCCAGTTTCGCTGGGCGCGCAGGTAGATCTCCTCGGCCCCTTTGCGATCCTCGATGCGCAACTCGTTGTAACCGCCACCTCCGGGACTGCTTTGGCTGCGGAAAATACTGCGGGTCTTGTCGGCGGGCAGATCCAGCGGCACCGGTGTTGCGGCGTTGGGCAGGCACCCCATCACCAGCGGCTTGTCGGCATCGGCGTCGATGAAACCCACCAGCACTTCCATGCCGACTCGGGGGATCAGCACGCTGCCGTAATGGTCGTGGGCCCAGCCCGTGGCGACTCGCAACCAGCAACTGGAATGTTCGTTGAGCTGACCGTCGCGGTCCCAGGCGAGCTGGACTTTGACCCGGCCATGTTCGTCGCAATGGATTTCGCTGTCAGACGGGCCGGTGACCACGGCAGGTTGGTAACCGAGCATGCGTGGCTTTTCCGGCCCCAGCGGTGGACGAAACGAAACGTCCCACGGCGTCGCCAGAAAGGTATTGCGGTAGCCCTGGAAGTCATCCGGGTCGTCGCTGGTGGCCGACTCTTCCAGCACTTGCGGCTGTCGGCCACGGTGTTCGATTGCGGTGATCAGCCACAGGTCGTTCCACGTCTGACGCGGATGCTCGGCAAGGTGCAGGAAATGTCCGCTGACCAACGCAGAATCGTCGCCGCGACCTTCGGCCTGACGAAAGTCCGTGTTGTGGCGCTCCAGCGCTCTTTGCGTCAGTTGTTTGCCGTATTCGCGATCAGTGAATTGGCCGGGAAAGTGGTAGTCCTCCAGCACCGGGCGCTGTTCGCTGTCGACACGGTTTTCAAGTTGCAGGCGCGGCTTCTGAAAGTCGTAATCGCGACGGGTAACCGCCGTGGTGCGGGTCTCAAGTCGTACGTTGAATCGCTTGATGGCCGGCGCATCCGCCGCCATGCCGCTGCCTGGCAGGTACAGCGTCGGCTCGGGCAGACGCGGGAACACCGTTTGATCGTCGCCGAACACCAGCAGATGCCCGTCGGGACTGTGCTGGAAGTGGTAATGAATGCCGATCTCGGCACACAGCCGCTGGATAAACGCGAGGTCGCTTTCGGCGTACTGCACGCAGTACTCGCGAGGCGCGTAGTCGCTGCCGAGTTGAAATTCGAACGCATCGCGCTGGATGCCATGGTCCTTGAGGACCTGCGCGATGATCGCCGGCACGCTTTTGTGCTGGAAGATCCGCTGATTGATGCGCTGACCGAGGTAGGCCAGCCGCGGTATGAGACTGATTTGGTATCCCGTCAGACGTTTCCCGGAGTCGCTTTGACCGACGCGAAAGATCTGACCGTGTATGCCGCAACCTTGTGCATCGAAACTCAGAAAGGCCTGACGATGCAGCAGGCTTTCGAGCTCGATGTCCGGCCGGTCGCTGACCAGTTCCAGGTCAAAGCGGTAGGGTTGGCTGATGGCTTCCGTGCCCGTGAACTCAAGCACTTTGAGCTCATTCTGGACGCCGTCGATCGTCAACGTGAAACGCGGTTGATTGGCAGGAGCGAACATCCGATGTGTCTCTGCAGAATGAAGGCGGGCGATTCTGCATGAGCGACAAGGGGTGTTGAGGGAGGGACAGGAAAATCAGATTTGCCCTACTTTTTTAGAGATTTATCCTTCAAAAATAGGTGCGTTTGGCTACAGACATTTCCCTCAAGACCACTACCAAACACTGTGGGAGCGAGCCTGCTCGCGATTGCGGTTGTTCATTCAACATTGATATCGACTGACTCGACGCTATCGTCGGAACGCCGCCCGGAGCAGGCTCGCTCCCACAGGGGATCTGCGCCACGTCCTTCACAATCGGAAGACAAAAAAACGGCCCGCCTCCAAAAGGAAGCGGGCCGTTTTCATGTTCGGCAAAAGGTCAGAGCATCAGCTCATCCCCATCACTTGTTCAGGCGGAAATCAGCCTCGGCAGCGGCGAAGCGCTGCAGCATGCCGGCAGTCGGCGCGCCCAGTTTGCTGACGATGTAGATCGCCAGGCTGGCGAAGATGAAACCAGGGATGATTTCGTACAGGCCCAGCAGTTCGAAGTGTTTCCACACGATCACGGTGATCGCGCCGACCAGGATGCCGGCCAGTGCGCCGTTGCGGGTCATGTCTTTCCAGATCACGGAGATCAGGACAACCGGACCGAAGGCAGCACCGAAACCGGCCCAGGCGTAGCTGACCAGACCCAGTACACGGTTTTCCGGGTTAGCGGCCATCGCGATGGCGATCAGGGCAACCAGCAGCACCATGGCACGACCGACCCAGACCAGTTCAACCTGGGAAGCGGATTTACGCAGGAAGGTTTTGTAGAAGTCTTCGGTCAGGGCGCTCGAGCACACCAGCAACTGGCAGCTCAGGGTGCTCATTACGGCAGCCAGAATGGCCGACAGCAGGACACCGGCAATCCATGGGTTGAACAGGATTTTCGCCAGTTCGATGAACACGCGCTCGTGGTTTTCGGTCACTGGTGCAGCCAGTTCAGGATGCGCCGAGAAGTAAGCGATACCGAAGAAACCTACAGCGACGGTGCCGCCCAGGCACAGGATCATCCAGGCCATGGAGATGCGACGTGCTTTAGCGATCGACTTGACCGAATCCGCCGCCATGAAACGCGCGAGGATGTGCGGCTGGCCGAAGTAGCCCAGGCCCCAGCCCATCAGCGAAATCACGCCAATGAAGGTGGTGTTTTTCAGCATGTCGAAGTTGCTTGGATCTTGCGCTTCGATGGCCAGGAACGTGGTATCAACACCGCCGGTCGCCAGCAGCACGATGATCGGCGTCAGCAACAGGGCGAAGATCATCAGCGTGGCTTGTACGGTGTCAGTCCAGCTCACTGCCAGGAAACCGCCGACGAAGGTGTAGGCAATCGTCGCCGCAGCACCGGCCCACAGCGCTGTCTCGTAGGACATGCCGAAGGTGCTTTCGAACAGACGGGCGCCGGCCACGATGCCGGATGCGCAGTAGATGGTGAAGAACACCAGGATCACGACGGCAGAGATGATCCGCAGCAGGCCGCTTTTGTCTTCGAAACGGCTGGAGAAGTAATCCGGCAGGGTCAGTGCATCGCCGTTGTGCTCGGTCTGCACGCGCAGACGGCCGGCGACGAACAGCCAGTTCAGGTAAGCACCGATGATCAAGCCGATGGCGATCCAGCTTTCGGAGAGACCGGACATGTAAATAGCGCCCGGCAGGCCCATCAACAACCAGCCGCTCATGTCGGAGGCGCCGGCGGACAATGCAGTCACGACGCTGCCCAGGCTACGGCCGCCCAGAATGTAGTCAGAAAGGTTGTTGGTGGAGCGATAGGCCATGAAGCCGATCAGCACCATTGCTGCGATGTAGATCACGAACGTGATCAGTGTTGGATTGCTTACGCTCATTAAGTTACGCCCTGGCTTTGTTTTTATGTAGCGGCGGCTGGTGAACCGCGCGCAAACGACGACGTTTGACAGACGATTTCAGGTCCCGCGCATTTATGACTGATGTTTCCCCAGGAAAGCCATCAGCCGGCACACCTGTCTTTTATGACCGGTTGCACCTTGGCCGCGAATGCTATTCAACAAAGCAAATAAGGTGCAACCCATTTTTTGAGAATAAGTTGCACCTAGTCGGATTTACCTGAAAAAGCCCTGTTTTTGCTCCCTTTTAGGACAGTCCATGCGGTTTTCTAGAATTAAAAGCACCAAGCAGGAGCGGTACGTTCGTACCGGAATTTATTTCCTGACGAGCTGCTTAATATTCCGACAAAAAAAGGGTTGCACCCGGTTGCACCTCAAAGGTTGCCCAGCTAATCTTGCGGCCAGCTGATGCCACGCGGTCGTGGCAAACATGAGGATAAAAATATGGCTACCACCACCCTTGGGGTCAAACTTGACGACCCGACCCGCGAACGCCTCAAGGCCGCTGCGACCTCGATTGATCGCACGCCGCACTGGCTGATCAAGCAGGCAATTTTCAATTACCTGGAAAAACTCGAGGGTGGTGCAACCCTGACCGAGCTGAGCGGTTTGACCAAGGATTCCGACGACATCGTCGACGCGCCTTTGGATCACGCCCACCAGTGCTTCCTCGAATTCGCCGAAAGCATCCTGCCGCAATCGGTACTGCGCGCCTCGATCACCGCCGCTTACCGTCGCCCTGAGCCTGAAGTTGTGCCAATGCTGATCGAACAGGCGCGTCTGCCTGCTGCGATGGCCGAAGCCACCAACAAGCTCGCCTCCTCGATTGCCGAGAAGCTGCGCAATCAGAAGAGCGCCGGCGGCCGTGCCGGAATTGTTCAGGGCCTGTTGCAGGAATTTTCCCTGTCGTCCCAGGAAGGTGTAGCGCTGATGTGCCTCGCCGAAGCGCTGCTGCGAATCCCGGACAAAGGCACCCGTGACGCGCTGATTCGCGACAAGATCAGCACCGGCAACTGGCACCCGCATCTGGGCAACAGCCCGTCGCTGTTCGTCAACGCCGCGACCTGGGGCTTGTTGCTGACCGGCAAACTGGTCGCCACCCATAATGAAGCGGGCCTGACGTCCTCCCTGAGCCGCATCATCGGCAAGAGCGGCGAGCCGATGATCCGCAAGGGCGTCGACATGGCCATGCGCCTGATGGGCGAGCAGTTCGTGACCGGCGAAACCATCGCCGAAGCCCTGGCCAACGCCAGCAAGTTCGAAGCCAAGGGCTTCCGCTACTCCTACGACATGCTGGGTGAAGCTGCACTCACCGAGCACGACGCCCAGAAATACCTGGCCTCGTACGAACAAGCCATTCACTCGATCGGCAAAGCGTCCCACGGTCGTGGGATTTATGAAGGCCCGGGCATTTCCATCAAACTCTCGGCACTGCACCCGCGTTACAGCCGCGCGCAGTACGAGCGTGTGATGGATGAGCTGTACCCGCGTCTGTTGTCGCTGACCTTGCTGGCCAAGCAATACGATATCGGCCTGAACATCGACGCCGAAGAAGCCGACCGCCTCGAGCTGTCGCTGGATCTGCTGGAGCGCCTGTGCTTCGAGCCGCAACTGACCGGCTGGAACGGCATCGGCTTCGTGATCCAGGCATACCAAAAGCGTTGCCCATACGTGATCGACTACGTGATCGACCTGGCTCGTCGCAGCCGTCATCGCCTGATGATCCGCCTGGTAAAAGGTGCGTACTGGGACAGCGAAATCAAGCGCGCCCAGGTCGAAGGCCTGGAAGGCTATCCGGTCTACACCCGCAAGGTGTACACCGACGTTTCCTACATCGCGTGTGCTAGAAAACTGCTGTCGGTGCCGGAAGTCATCTATCCGCAGTTCGCCACCCACAACGCCCACACCCTGTCGGCCATGTACCACATCGCCGGTCAGAACTATTACCCCGGTCAGTACGAGTTCCAGTGCCTGCACGGCATGGGTGAACCGCTGTACGAACAGGTTGTAGGCAAAGTTTCCGAAGGCAAGCTGAACCGTCCGTGCCGCGTGTACGCACCGGTCGGCACTCACGAAACACTGCTGGCGTACCTGGTGCGTCGTCTGCTGGAAAACGGCGCGAACACCTCGTTCGTCAACCGTATCGCCGACCAATCCATTTCGATCCAGGAGCTGGTGGCCGATCCAGTGGCCAGCATCGAGCAGATGGCGACGCTGGAAGGCGGCTTCGGCCTGCCGCACCCGCGTATCCCGCTGCCGCGTGATCTTTATGGTGCCGAGCGCGCCAACTCCAGCGGCATCGACATGGCCAACGAACATCGTCTGGCTTCGCTGTCCTGCGCCCTGCTGGCCACTGCCCACAACCACTGGAAAGCTGCGCCGATGCTCGGTTGCGCGTCCAGCACAGAAACCCCTGCGCCGGTTCTGAACCCGTCCGATCTGCGTGACGTGGTTGGCCATGTACAGGAAGCGACCGTCGAAGACGTCGACAACGCGATCCAGTGCGCCCTGAACGCTGCGCCGATCTGGCAGGCTACCCCGCCCGCCGAACGCGCCGCGATTCTGGAACGTGCCGCCGATTTGATGGAAGGCGAGATCCAGCCGCTGATGGGCCTGCTGGCCCGTGAAGCCGGCAAGACCTTCGCCAACGCCATCGCCGAAGTGCGTGAAGCCGTGGACTTCCTGCGTTATTACGCAGTGCAGGCACGCAACGATTTCACCAACGACGCCCACCGCCCGCTGGGTCCGGTGGTGTGCATCAGCCCGTGGAACTTCCCGCTGGCAATCTTCAGCGGCCAGGTTGCTGCAGCATTGGCTGCCGGTAACCCGGTACTGGCCAAGCCTGCGGAACAAACTCCGCTGGTGGCGGCTCAAGCCGTGCGTTTGATGATCGAAGCCGGGATCCCGGAAGGCGTGCTGCAACTGCTGCCGGGCCGTGGCGAAACCGTTGGCGCTCGTCTGGTCGGTGATGACCGGGTCAAAGGTGTGATGTTCACCGGTTCGACCGAAGTTGCGCGTTTGCTGCAACGCAACGTCGCTGGTCGCCTGGATGCACAGGGCCGCCCGATTCCGCTGATCGCCGAAACCGGTGGCCAGAACGCGATGATCGTCGACTCCTCGGCCCTGACCGAACAAGTTGTGATCGACGTGGTGTCGTCGGCCTTCGACAGCGCCGGTCAACGTTGCTCGGCACTGCGCGTCCTGTGCTTGCAGGAAGATTCCGCTGACCGTGTCATCGAAATGCTCAAGGGCGCCATGGCTGAATGCCGTCTCGGCAACCCTGAGCGCCTGTCTGTGGACATCGGCCCGGTGATCGACGCCGAAGCCAAGGCCGGCATCGAGAAGCACATCCAGGCGATGCGCGACAAAGGTCGCAACGTGTACCAGGTGGCCATCGCCAACAGCGAAGAAGTCAAACGCGGCACCTTCGTGATGCCGACCCTGATCGAACTGGAAAGCTTCGACGAACTGCAACGGGAGATCTTCGGTCCGGTGCTGCACGTGGTTCGCTACAAGCGCAAAGACATCGATCAACTGATCGGTCAGATCAACGCTTCCGGCTACGGCCTGACGCTGGGTGTGCACACCCGGATCGACGAGACCATCGCCAAGGTGATCGACAACGTCAACGCCGGTAACGTCTACGTGAACCGCAACATCGTGGGTGCCGTGGTTGGCGTGCAGCCGTTCGGCGGTGAAGGCCTGTCGGGTACTGGCCCGAAAGCCGGTGGCCCGCTGTACCTGTACCGCCTGCTGTCGACACGTCCTACCGGTGCTATCGAACAATCCTTCGCTCGCGGTGACGCCATCGTTGCACCGGACGTTCGTCTGCGTGATGCCATGAGCAAACCGCTGACCGCCCTGAAAGCCTGGGCCGACAGCAACAATTTTGCCGACCTGAGCACCCTGTGTGTGCAGTTCGCAGCGCAATCGCAAAGCGGCATTACCCGTGTTCTGGCGGGCCCGACCGGCGAGCGCAACAGCTACGCCATCCTGCCGCGTGAACACGTGCTGTGCCTGGCGGAAGTCGAAGGCGATCTGCTGACTCAACTGGCGGCGGTGTTGGCCGTCGGCGGCTCGGCGGTATGGCCGGAAGCTGAATTGACCAAGGCACTGTTTGCACGTCTGCCGAAGGACATTCAGGCGAAGATCAAACTGGTTGCCGACTGGAACAAGGACGAAGTGGTGTTTGATGCGGTTCTGCATCATGGCCATTCCGATCAGCTGCGTGCGGTGTGCCAGCAAGTGGCCAAGCGTGCCGGGGCGATTGTTGGGGTTCATGGGTTGTCCCAGGGCGAAACCAGCATTGCGCTGGAGCGTCTGGTGATCGAGCGGGCGTTGAGTGTTAACACCGCGGCGGCGGGTGGTAACGCCAGCTTGATGACCATCGGCTAAACGCAATAAGACCGGGCATCCGCAACGGACGCCCGGTCAGCAATATCCCCTGTGGGAGCGAGCCTGCTCGCGATAGCGGTGAGTCATCCGACACATGTATTGGATGACACATCGCTATCGCGAGCAGGCTCGCTCCCACAGTTGTTTTGTGGCGTCTGCTAAGTCGTTGCGCGGCTCCACCATCACGCTCATCAATCATCCTGTTCAGCCTTTATTCCCACGCCTAGACTCGGTCCATTCCAAAAAAAGGTAGGCCGCCATGTCCGAGACGTTGCTCAGTTCCCGCAATCTGGCTTTCGAGCTGTACGAAGTCCTCGATGCCGAAGGCCTGACCCAGCGTGAGCGTTTCGCCGAGCACAACCGCGAAACCTTCGATGCCGCCATCGGCACTGCCCGTAGCATCGCCGAGAAGTTCTTCGCCCCGCACAACCGCAAGGGCGACGAGAACGAGCCGCGCTATGAAGACGGTCAGGCGATTCTGATTCCGGAAGTGAAACCGGCGGTGGATGCCTTCCTCGAAGCCGGCTTCCTCAACGCGGCGCGCAGTTTCGATGCGGGCGGCATGCAACTTCCTACGCTGTTGTCCCAGGCCTGCTTCGCGCACTTCCAGTCGGCCAATGCCGCGTCCACCTCGTATCCGTTCCTGACCATGGGCGCTGCAAACCTGATCGAAAGCTTCGGCACTGAAGAGCAGAAGCAGCGCTTCCTGCAACCGATGATCGATGGTCGCTTCTTCGGCACCATGGCGCTGACTGAACCCCACGCCGGTTCGTCGCTGTCGGATATTCGTACACGCGCCGAACCTGCGTCTGACGGCACTTATCGACTCAAGGGCAACAAGATTTTCATCTCCGGCGGCGATCACCCGCTGTCGGAAAACATCGTGCACATGGTGCTGGCCAAGTTGCCGGATGCACCGGCCGGGGTGAAAGGCATTTCGTTGTTTATCGTGCCCAAGTTCCTGGTCAACGATGACGGCAGCCTCGGCAAGCGCAACGATGTCTTGCTGGCGGGCCTGTTCCACAAGATGGGCTGGCGCGGCACCACGTCCACCGCGCTGAACTTCGGCGATAACGGCGAGTGCGTAGGCTACCTGGTGGGCAAGCCGCACCACGGTTTGAGCTACATGTTCCAGATGATGAACGAGGCGCGTATCGGTGTCGGCATGGGCGCGGTGATGCTCGGCTACGCCGGTTACCTGTATTCCCTGGAGTACGCCCGCGAACGTCCGCAGGGTCGTGTTCCGGATAGCAAAGACCCGAACACCGCGCCGGTGGCGATCATTCAGCACGCTGACGTTAAACGCATGCTGCTGACGCAGAAAGCCTATGTCGAAGGCTCGTTCGACCTTGGGTTGTACGCAGCACGACTGTTCGATGACACCACGACGCTGGAGACTGAATCCGAGCGCAAACAAGCGCATGAGCTGTTGGATTTATTGACACCCATCGTCAAGTCCTGGCCATCGGAGTTCTGCCTGAAGGCCAACGAACTGGCGATCCAGATTCTCGGTGGCCACGGTTATACCCGCGAGTACCCGGTGGAGCAGTATTACCGCGACAACCGTTTGAACCCGATCCACGAAGGCACCCACGGCATTCAGTCGCTGGACTTGCTGGGGCGCAAACTGGCGCAGAACGGTGGCGCGGGGCTCAAGCAATTGATCCGCTTGATTGCCAACACCGCCGAACGGGCGCAGGCGTATGAGTCGTTGACCGCGTTGCGTGAACCGCTGGAGAAACTGGTCGCGCGCCTGCAAACGGTGACCATCGGTTTGCTCACGGATCTGGGCCAAGGCAAGGTCAACAGCAGTCTGGCGAACTCGGCGTTGTACCTGAAGGTGTTCGGGCACACGGTGATTGGCTGGCGCTGGCTGGAACAGGCGATTCGCGCTGAGGAAGGGTTGGCCGATGGGAATGTGGCGGATGTGAGCTTCTATAAGGGCAAGCTGCAGGCGGCACGGTATTTCCTGACGTGGGAAGTGCCGGGTTGTCACCATGAGCTGGCGATTCTTGAGGCTCGGGATGATGTGTGTCTGGGAATGCAGGATGAGTGGTTTTGATAATGGAGGGTGAGGCGAAGTTTTTCACCAGGCATCAAATCCACCCCTCACCCCAACCCTCTCCCCAGTGGGGAGAGGGGGAAAGGGGGCCGATCTGCATAGTTTTCAGAACCTGAGCTCGACTCGGTTTTTCAGGTCGATGTAATTCGAAGAACAACTCGGTCAGTCCCCTCTACCCCTTGGGGAGAAGGTTAGGGTGAGGGGCAGCCCTAACTGACACACCACAAAACCTCACTTCAACCGAAACCCACCCATCTGCCGCGCCAAATCATCCGCCAGCCGCTGCAACGTCTGGCAATCCTCACGGCAAGCCCTGACCTCCCCGGCCGTCGCCCGAGCCAAATCAGAAATCCCCTGCACATTGCGATTGATCTCTTCCGTCACCGCCGACTGCTCTTCCGTGGCCGTCGCCACTTGATGATTCATGTCGCTGATGCGCTCGACCTGCCCGGTAATTGCCGTCAATGACGCTCCCGTGCGCTGGCTCGATTCGACACCCGTGCCCGTCGCCGCCTGCCCGGAATGCATGGATGAAACCGCATTCTCCGCGCCCTGCTTGAGGCTGCCGATCATCTGCTGAATCTCGTCGGTGGACGCTTGAGTCCGCCGCGCCAACGTCCGCACTTCATCCGCCACCACCGCAAACCCACGGCCCATGTCCCCGGCGCGGGCGGCTTCGATGGCGGCGTTAAGTGCCAGTAAATTGGTCTGCTCGGAGATCCCGCGAATCACCGCCAGCACCTGATCGATCGACGCAACCTGATTGGCCAGTTCGCCAACGGCACCCGCCGCGATACCGATTTCATCGGACATGCTTTCTATATGCCGGATCGACCCGTCCACAACCTCCCGCGCCTGCATGGCTTCATCGCGAGCATTCTGCGAAGCGACGGCGGCGTTACCCGCGTTCTGGGCGATTTCCTGCACCGTCAGACCCATCTCGTGGACAGCAGTGGCAACCATGTCGGTCATTTCCTGCTGACGACCAGAACGTTCGGCAGTGTTATCTACCACGCGCGCCACTTGGCCGACGGCGGTGCGCAGACGCTCGCTGGTGGTCAGCACTTCGCCGATCATTTCGCGCTGACTGTCGAGGAATCGATTGAAGCCGCGCGCCAAGTCACCGAGTTCATCGGCGCGGCTGGAATCTAACCGGTGGGTCAAATCTCCCCCACCGCTACCGATGGCTACCAGCGCAGCTGTTACCTGACGGATCGGCCGCACCAACCCACGGGCCAGCAATACCACCAGCAACAGACACACCAGCGCCACTGCCAGACCAATTGCGCTGCTCATCCACATGGCGCGACGAGCTTCGGCGTAGATCTGCGACTGTGGCACTTCGGCCACCAGGGTCCAGCCCAGGTCCCGCAATGGCAGGCTCAATGCCAGAAAATCTTCGCCGTCGCGGGTAAAACCACTGTTGGTGGCGGACGCTTTGGAAATAGAGAGCTGACCCATCACAGCTTGCGCCGCCGGGGCTCCGATTTGCTCGGCCAATGTGCGCTTGCCGCTGAATTGCGCCTCGGGGTGAACCTGGATCAAACCGTCGGAACGCACGAGATAGACCTTGCCGCGCTCACCGAAGTTGAAGTTGTGGATCAGCTCCGACAGCTCTTTCATGCTCAACCCCAGCCCTGCAACGCCCACGACTTTACCGGCCTGCTCGACCTTGAGGTCGATGAACAGCGCCAATTCTCCGGTCGCGGTGTCATTGTCGATATTGAGGGTGCGGGGCTGGTTGCTGTCGAGGAAGGCGTAGAACCAGGCGTCTTTGGGATTGGAGCGGCTGAGGGTCCGGTCCAGGCCTTTTTCAGTGAAATAGTGGTTTGAAACCGTGCCGACGATCAGCGCGGTGAAGGCTTTGTGTTCGGCGCGGATGCCTTCCAGATACTGCACAAACGCAGGGGTCTGGGCACTGTTTTCACCCCCGGCCAACCAGTCGCGCACCATGCTGTTGCTGGCGATGTCCTTGGCGGCGGTGAGGGGTTGGACGAGGATTCGTTCGATGTCGTTGCGCATCGCTTCGATGCTCGACGGCAGTGCCTGTTCGACCAGATAGCTCTGGGCGAGACGGTTGACCACGAGGGTATAAATGCCAACCACGATCAGGATGCTGACCAGCAGGGCGGTGCCCATACTGAGGATCAACTGCCATTGAATACTGCGTCGCCAGAACTGCATGGAGCACCCCCAAAGAATAAGAGGCTGAAACACTGCAACAGCCGTGCCGATTGTATACAACTAAACCGACAATCTATTCTTTGGTTGTGCGCAAATCCGATCAGGCCTGATTGATCGTCTTGGAGATCACTTCAACCGTGGCGCTGACTTGCTCTTGGTAACGGTCGAGTTCCTGCTGGTGCTGCTTTTGCATTTCGATCTGCTGGGAACACAGATTCATCGCGGCCAGCACCAGCAAGCGGTCACCGATCAGCGTCGGGTACTTCCTCTTGGTGTCGGCCAAGGCAGCTTTCAACATCATTGCGGCGTCCAGCAGGGTTTGCTCTTCCCCGGCCGGCGCCTTGATCGAATAGTCCTCCCCCAGGATCGAGACGACTTTTACCCCTGCGGCGCCGTGATTCATGCGCTGACCGGGCCGGCGCTGACGCGCTCAACCAGGGCCTGTATGCGAGCCGCGGTGGCGCCTTGTTTCTCTTCCTGTTCCATCAGGCTCAGTTGCAGGCTTTCGTTTTCATCCTTGGCCTGGGCCAGTTCTGCACTCAAGGTTTGGTTGGTGCCAAGCAGCGTCTGGTTCTGTTGCACCAGGTCGTTGACCAGCTGTTCCAATTGGCTAAGGGATGCTTCCAACATTTTGATTTTCCAAGCATTTTCAAGGGGCGCGTACGATAAAGAAAAGTCACCACGGATGCCAGGGTTATTCAGGCGCAAGGCCTTGATTTTCCTGGCGGGCGACCTTCCTCGTGAGCTTTAAAGACTGCGATTGGCAAATCTGGTTCCTTCACTTCGTCGCCGGGGCTGGTCTGCGACAAAAACGCACACGCACTCAAGACTTTAGTCGCATGACCGATAAGTCACTCATACGTCAGCTTCAGCGCCGCACGGGTGCGCTCACTTTGGTAAACAGCATGTCCCTTCGTAATATGAATATCGCACCGCGGGCGTTCCTCGGTTTCGCCCTGATTGGCGGCTTGATGCTGGTTTTGGGGGTGTTTGCCCTGAACCAGATGAGCAAGATCCGCGGTGCCGGTGAGAACATCGTCGAGAGCAGCGTGCCGAGCATCAAGGCGCTGGATGAGTTCACCCAGCTGACGCTGCGCCTTCGGGTCCTTTCCTATCGCCTGTTGACCAACCGCGAACCCGACGTGCAGCAAAAAACCATCGAACTGTTCGACCAGCGCAATCAGCAAATCCGTGCCGCTCAGACTGAGTATGAAAAATTCATCAGCAGCCCTGACGAGCGTGCGGCTTACGACCAGTACGTGCAGTTGCTTGGCCAGTATCATCAGCTTGAAGACCGGATGAAGAGTCTGTCGCGCAACAACCAGGTGGAAGAACTGCGCACCTTGCTCAACAGCGATCTGTTGACCAACTCTGAAGCCGTCAACGCCGTGCTCAACCGCCTGATGCTGATCAACAACCAACAAGCAGTCGACCTTAATCAGCAGGCAACTGATCAGTACTCCTCGGCATTCAACCTGGTCGTCACCCTGCTGGTGATCGCCTCCGGCCTGACCGTGCTGTTCGCCTGGCTGCTGACCAACAGCATCACCAAGCCGATCGCCAATGCCCTGACCGCTGCCGAAGAAATCGCCGAGGGCAACCTGACTCGCCCGATCACGGTTGATGGCGAAGACGAAGCCGGCCGCTTGCTGCTGGCCATGTCGAAGATGCAGGACAAGTTGCGCGACACCCTGCAACGAATTTCCGGTTCGGCCACGCAACTGGCGTCCGCTGCTGAAGAGTTGAACAGTGTCACCGACGAAAGCGCCCGTGGCCTGACCCAGCAGAACAACGAAATCGAACAGGCCGCCACTGCGGTCAATGAAATGACCAGCGCTGTGGAAGAAGTCGCACGCAACGCCGTGAGCACTTCCGAAGCCTCGAAGAACGCCACCACGTCGGCCGGTGACGGTCGTGACCTGGTGCAGGAAACCGTCAGCGCCATCGAACGCATGAGCGCCGATGTGCAGAGCACCGCGACTTTGATTGGTGATCTGGCCAATGAATCCCGTGACATCGGCAAGGTGCTGGACGTGATTCGCGGCCTGGCTGACCAGACCAACCTGCTGGCATTGAACGCAGCAATCGAAGCTGCGCGAGCCGGTGAAGCCGGGCGTGGTTTCGCGGTGGTGGCGGATGAGGTGCGTGCACTGGCGCATCGCACTCAGCAGTCGACCAGCGAAATCGAACGCATGATCGGCAGTATCCAGAGCGGTACCGAACACGCGGTGGATTCGATGCGCAACAGCACCGAACGCGCCGAATCGACCTTGAACATCGCGCGTGGCGCAGGTCTTTCGCTGGACACCATCAACAGCGCCATTGTCGAGATCAACGAGCGCAACCTGGTGATCGCCAGCGCGGCGGAAGAACAGGCGCAGGTCGCCCGTGAAGTGGATCGCAATCTGGTGAACATTCGTGATTTGTCGGTGCAATCGGCGACCGGGGCGAATCAGACGAGTGCGGCGAGTAATGAATTGTCGCGATTGGCGCTGGACCTGAACAACATGGTTGGGCGGTTTAGCCTCTGATCTGGATATGTGCCCGCCACAAGAGCCACCCCTCACCCCAGCCCTCTCCCCAAGGGGGAGAGGGGGAAAGGGAGCCGATCTTCATGCTGTTCAGAACCTGAGTTCGGCTCGATAGCTCAGGTCGCAGTATTTAGAACAAACACCTCGGTCAGTCCCCTCGCCCCTCTGGGGAGAGGGTTAGGGTGAGGGGCCGGTCGCAAGCCGAACAAAAAACCTGAACACCACACCGTCAAAACCTTTTTGACAGCATCACATTTCAACAGGTTAGAATCGCTGGCACGCAGACTGCATGGTCAGTTTGTGCCCGCCTTTCAGCTTTCTGGAGTATTGCCTTTGAATGCGACGACCATCAACAGCCTGTTCTTGATCGGCGCGTTGCTGGTAGGTGCGAGCATTCTGGTGAGCTCACTTTCCTCGCGCCTCGGCATTCCGATTCTGGTGATCATCCTGGCGGTGGGCATGTCGGCCGGCGTCGATGGCGCCGGCATTATTTTCGATAACTACCCAACAGCTTATCTGGTCGGCAACCTCGCGCTGGCAGTCATCCTGCTCGACGGCGGGTTGCGCACCCGGGTTTCCAGCTTCCGCGTGGCGTTATGGCCGGCGCTGTCGCTCGCGACGGTCGGGGTGTTGATCACTACCGGGCTGACCGGCATGGCAGCCGCGTGGCTATTCAACCTGAACCTGATTCAGGGACTGCTGATCGGCGCCATCGTCGGCTCGACCGACGCCGCTGCGGTGTTCTCGCTGCTGGGCGGTAAAGGCCTGAACGAACGGGTCACCGCCAGCCTCGAAATCGAATCCGGCAGCAACGACCCGATGGCGGTGTTTCTCACCGTGACCCTGATCGACATGCTCGCCAGCGGCCAGACCGGCCTGCACTGGAGCCTGCTTGCGCACTTCGTGCGTGAGTTCGGCATCGGTGCCGTCATCGGCCTCGGCGGTGGCTGGGTCATGCTGCAATTGGTCAATCGCATCAACCTGGCCAACGGTCTCTACCCGATTCTGGTGATTGCCGGCGGCCTGGCGGTCTTCGCCCTGACCAACGCCTTGCATGGCAGCGGTTTCCTGGCGGTCTACCTCTGCGGCCTGGTGATCGGCAATCGTCCGGTGCGCAGCCGCCACGGCATTTTGCACATGCTCGACGGCATGGCCTGGCTGGCGCAGATCGGCATGTTCCTGGTGCTGGGGCTGCTGGTGACGCCGCATGACCTGTTGCCTATCGCCCTGCCCGCTCTCGGCCTGGCGCTGTGGATGATTCTGTTTGCACGGCCGCTGTCGGTACTGGTCGGTCTGCTGCCGTTCAAAGCGTTCCATGGCCGAGAAAAGGCGTTTATCTCCTGGGTCGGATTACGCGGCGCGGTCCCGATCATTCTGGCGGTGTTCCCGCTGATGGCCGGCCTGCCGAATGCCCAGCTCTACTTCAACCTCGCCTTCTTTATCGTGCTGGTGTCGTTGCTGGTGCAGGGCACGAGCCTGCCGTGGGTGGCGAAGCTTTTGAAAGTCACCGTTCCGCCAGAGCCGGCGCCGATCTCTCGCGCGGCGCTGGAGGTGCATGTCACCAGCGAGTGGGAGCTGTTCGTTTATCGCCTCGGCGCCGAAAAATGGTGCATCGGTTCACCCCTTCGTGAGCTGAAAATGCCCGAAGGTACGCGTATCGCCGCACTGTTTCGTGGCCAGCAACTGCTCCATCCGTCGGGTAGTACGGTGCTCGAAGTCGATGATTTGCTGTGTGTTATCGGCCACGAACACAACCTTCCAGCCCTCGGAAAACTCTTCAGTCAGGCACCGCAACGCGGCCTCGATTTGCGCTTCTTCGGCGACTTCGTTCTCGAAGGAGACGCCCAGCTGGCTGCGGTTGCGGCGCTGTACGGGTTGAAGGTCGAAGGCATCGATCCGGACATGTCCCTGGGCCATTTCATTGCACACAAAGTCGGCGGTGCTCCAGTAGTCGGCGACCAGGTGGAGTGGAACAACACCATCTGGACCGTCGCGGTCATGGAGGGGAACAAGATCGGCAAAGTGGGCGTCAGATTCCCCGAAGGAAGTCGCCCGGGTCCCGGACTCTTCCTCTAAACTCCACACTTCGTCTCGTTTTCGATCGGTCTCTATGTCAACCCTGCGCACTTTTTTCATCATGGCCCTGTTGGGCTTGAGTCTTTCTGTCGGTACGTTGCAAGCGGCCGAACCGCCGACCAGCGAAGCCGTGCAGGCTAATCTGGACAAGATTGCCGAGCGCAAACTGCCGGAAGCGGATCAGAAGGCCCTGCAATCCGTCCTGCAAAGCACGCTGACCCAGCTCGGCAACCAGCGTGATTACGAACAAAAGCTGGTCGCACTCAAGCAGCAGTTGGCCACCGCACCCAAGCAGAACATCGAAAACCAGCGTGAGCTGACCAAGCTCAAAGCCACCCGTATGCCGCCGGTGCCGCAACGCTACGCTAACCAGTCGATCCAGCAGCTTGAGCAAATGCTCACCGAGCGCTCGACCCAGCAGAGCGACCTGCAGAAGGCGCTGGCCGACGCCAACAGTCTGGTGATTACCGCCCAGACCCGCCCCGAGCGCGCACAGGCCGAAATTTCCGCCAGCCAGACACGCATTCAACAGATCAACAACATCCTCAAGGCTGGCAAGGACGCCGGCAAGACCCTGAGCGGTGAACAGCGTGACCTGCTGAATGCCGAGCTCGCGGCACTCAATGCGCTGATTCCACTGCGTCGCCAGGAACTGGCCGGCAACAACCAGTTGCAGGACCTGGGTAACAGCCAGCATGACTTGCTATCGGAAAAATCCGATCGTCTGGATCAGGAAATCCAGGAGCTGCAAACCCTGATCAACCAGAAGCGCCTGGCCCAGTCCCAGGAGACGGTGACGCAGCAGTCCATCGAAGCGCAGAAGTCCGGCGGCAGCACGCTGCTGGCCACCGAAAGCGCGGCCAACCTGAAGCTCTCGGACTACCTGCTCAAAAGCACTGACCGCCTCAACGAAGTCACCCAGCAAAACCTGCAGACCAAACAGCAGCTGGACAACGTGACCCAAAGCGATTCGGCGCTGGATGAACAAATCAACGTGCTCAAGGGCAGCCTGCTGCTCTCCAAGATTCTCTATAAACAGAAACAGGCCCTGCCGCGTCTCAAGCTCGACCGCGACCTGGCCGACCAGATCGCCGACATTCGCCTGTACCAGTTTGAAGTGAGCCAGCAACGGGAATTGCTCAGCAACCCCGCGACCTATGTTGACAACCTGCTGTCCACCCAACCGCCGGAGCAAGTCACCCCGCAGCTGCGAAAAAGTCTGCTGGAACTGGCCACTACCCGCGCGGACCTGCTGGAGCGACTGAACCGCGAACTGAGCGCGGTCCTCAACGAATCCATCACCTTGCAACTCAATCAGAAACAATTGCTCAGCACCGCGCAAAGCCTGCGAGCGACCCTCGACGAGCAGATGTTCTGGATTCCCAGCAACAAGCCGCTGGACCTGGAGTGGATGCGCGCGGTACCGGAACGCCTGGAACGGCAGGTCACTACGCTGCCGTGGGCTTCCAGCCTGAGCGAACTGAGTGATGGCCTGACCCAGCGGCCGCTGCTGTTCCTGCCGTTGGCGTTGTTGATCGGCGCCCTGCTGTGGCGGCGTAAAAGCCTGTATGCCCGATTGAGCAAAGTTCACCAGGACATCGGCCACTTTAAACGCGACAGCCAGCTGCATACGCCGCAGGCCATCCTGATCAATATTTTGCTGGCGATGCCGGTTTCGCTGGGCCTGGCCTTGTGCGGCCTGGCGTTGCAGATCGACGCCCGCGGGCAGAACGCCAACATGGGCGCGGCGCTGCTGCAAATGGCCCAGGCCTGGTTGGTGTTCTACACCGCCTACCGAACCCTCGCACCGGGCGGCGTGGCTGAACTGCATTTCCGTTGGGAAAAACCCCAGGTCGAATTCCTTCAGGGCTGGGTCCGCCGCCTAGGACTGGTGGTGATGGCATTGGTCGCCGTGGTGGCGGTGGCCGAGCTGCAACCAGCGACGCTGGCCGATGACGTGCTCGGCATGCCAGTGGTGCTGATCTGCTACGCCTTGATGGCCTGGCTGCTCAGCCGCCTGCTGGTTGCGAGCCCGACACACCAGAACGCTTCGCTGTTTCGCAAAGCGGTCGGGGTGATGTTCACCGTCCTGCCTGTCGCGCTGTTCGTCGCCGTGTGTTTCGGCTACTACTACACCGCGCTGAAGCTCAGTGACCGGTTGATCAACACCCTTTACCTCCTGATGTTCTGGCTGGTGATCGAAGCCACTTTCGTTCGCGGTCTCAGCGTTGCAGCACGACGCCTGGCCTACCAGCGCGCCCTGGCCAAGCGCCAGGCTGCGAAAGAGGCTGGCGACGGCGAAGCGGTGATCGAAGAGCCAACGCTGGACATCGAGAAGGTCAACGAACAGTCCCTGCGCCTGATCCGTCTGGCGCTGCTTGGCGGTTTCATCGCGGCGCTGTACTGGGTCTGGTCCGATTTGATCTCGGTATTCTCATACCTCGACAACATCACCCTTTACGAATACACCAGCGGCACCGGCGCCAACATGAGCATGGTGCCAATCAGCATCGGCGACATGCTGGGCGCGCTGATCATCATTGGCATTACCTTTGCGCTGGCGCGTAACTTGCCCGGCCTGCTGGAAGTGTTGGTGCTGTCCAAGCTCAACCTGGCTCAGGGCAGCGCCTATGCTACGACCACTTTGCTGTCCTATGTGATTGCCGGCGTCGGCTTCGTCTCGACCCTGTCGACCCTCGGCGTGAGCTGGGACAAGTTGCAATGGCTGGTGGCGGCGCTGTCGGTCGGTCTCGGTTTCGGGATGCAGGAGATTTTCGCGAACTTCATCTCCGGCATCATGATTCTGTTCGAGCGTCCGGTTCGGATCGGCGACACGATCACCATCGGCAACCTGTCGGGCACGGTCAGCAAGATCCGCATCCGCGCCACGACCATCACCGACTTCGATCGCAAGGACATCATTGTCCCGAACAAGACGTTCATCACCGGGCAACTGATCAACTGGTCCCTGACCGACACCATCACCCGGGTGACCCTCAAGCTCGGCGTCGATTACGGTTCGGACCTGGACCTGGTGAAAGAGCTGCTGCTCAAAGCCGCACGCGATAACCCGCGCGTCCTGAAAGACCCGGAACCCCACGTGTACTTCCTGAACTTTGGCGAAAGCACCCTCGACCACGAGTTGCGCATGCACGTGCGCGACCTCGGTGACCGCAACCCGGTCCTCGACGAGGTCAACCGCTTCATCAACCGCGAGTTCAAGAAGCAGCACATCAACATCTCGTTCCGGCAGATGGAGGTTTACCTCAAGAACCTTCACGGCCAGGAATACAAAATGGTGCCGATCGAGCCGGAGGCCAAAACCATCGTGCCGCTGCTGGATGGCAAGTCGCCCCTTCAGCCGCCGCCCGCCAAGCTCGACTAACCGCCCTATCCCTAGCAGAATGCTCGGACATTCTGCTGGAGATGGCCGTTGAAAGCCCTCGACGAACTGACCTTCGATAATCGCTTCGCCCGCTTGGGCGACACGTTCTCCGCCCATGTGCTGCCCGAGCCCATCGACAACCCGCGTCTGGTGGTGGCCAGCCCTGCCGCCATGGCGCTGCTCGACCTCGACCCGGCCGTGGCGCACACCCCGGAGTTCGCCGAGCTGTTCAGCGGCCACAAACTCTGGGCCGACGCAGTGCCTCGGGCGATGGTTTATTCAGGGCATCAGTTCGGTTCCTACAACCCACAGCTGGGCGATGGTCGCGGCTTGTTGCTGGGCGAGGTCTACAACGAGGCCGGCGAACATTGGGACCTGCACCTCAAAGGCGCCGGCCAGACACCTTTTTCGCGCATGGGCGATGGACGCGCGGTACTGCGTTCGTCGATCCGCGAGTTTCTCGCCTCCGAAGCGCTGAATGCCCTGAACATCCCGACCACCCGCGCCCTGTGCGTGATCGGCTCCGACACCCCGGTGTGGCGCGAGAAACAGGAACGCGCGGCCATGGTTCTGCGCATGGCACCGAGTCATGTGCGATTCGGGCATTTCGAATATTTCTACTACACCAAACGCCCCGAGAAGCAGAAAGAACTCGGCGAGCACGTGCTGGCCATGCATTTCCCGGAATGCCTGGAACAACCGGAACCGTATCTGGCGATGTTCCGCGAAATCGTCGAACGCAATGCCGAGCTGATTGCTAAATGGCAGGCGTACGGTTTCTGCCACGGCGTGATGAACACGGACAACATGTCGATCCTCGGCATCACTTTCGACTTCGGTCCGTTCGCCTTCCTCGACGACTTCGACGCGCACTTCATCTGCAATCACTCCGATGACCAGGGTCGCTACTCTTTCAGCAACCAGGTGCCGATCGGCCAATGGAACCTCAGCGCCCTCGCCCAGGCACTGACGCCGTTTATCAGCGTCGAAGCCTTGCGCGAAACCCTCGGCCTTTACTTGCCGCTGTATCAGGCCCACTACCTGGACCTGATGCGCCGCCGCCTCGGGTTCACCACGGCCGAAGACGATGACCAGAAACTGCTGGAGCACCTGCTGCAACTGATGCAGAACAGCGGCGTCGATTACACGTTGTTCTTCCGCCGCCTGGGGGATGAATCCCCAGAACTGGCCGTCGCCCGTTTGCGTGATGACTTCGTCGACATCAAGGGCTTCGATGCCTGGGCCGAGCTGTACGTCGCCCGGGTTGCCCGTGAAGGCGAGGTTGATCAGGAACAGCGGCGCAAGCGGATGCACGGGGTCAATCCGCTGTACATCCTGCGCAATTACCTGGCACAGAAAGCCATCGATGCGGCGGAAAGTGGTGACTACTCAGAGGTTCGGCGACTGCATGCGGTGCTGAGCAATCCATTCGACGAGCAACCGGGGATGGAGAGCTACGCCGAGCGGCCGCCGGAGTGGGGGAAGCATTTGGAGATCAGTTGTTCGTCGTGAGGCTGGTCAGATAAAGACGTCTACCGGCACATTGAACCGCTCGGCCAACCAGCGGATCTGCCGCAGGTTGAGCTGGCGCTTTCCGCTCAGGATCTCGGAAATGACCGACTGTGGGCCGACACCAGGCAGCTCGCTTTGAGTCAATCCATGTTCACGCATCATGTAACCAAGCACTTCGGCACCTGTGGCTTCGGGCATTGGGTGATGCTTGTGATCCCATTCCTCAATCCAGTCACCGATGATGTCCACCAGACTCATCAGAGGATGCGACTCGTCAACTCCGGTCATTTCGAGTAACTCGTCGAGTGCCTGCACCAGCGTGTCATAGTCGTCTTCGTTTTTGGGTTTGCGTAGCAATGGCGATACGAACTCCCAGTGTTCGGCCGCGTTTTTGATCAGAACACTCATGTTCTTCCCTCCTTCCATTTACCGCGGTCATATTCGCGGTGATCCAGCACATGCTTGATGTAGATTTTTTGATGCTGATATCGAACATAGGCGATCAGCCGTAATTTGTTACCGCCAATATCGAAAACGTGAAACTCACCGACCTTGTCGGTTGCGGGAAATGAAGATTTCATTGCCGCAAAATCACTTGGTTTGACACGCTTTACCATTCGATACCACTGGTCCAGTGCACTGGCCGCCTGCGGCCACATTTCCTTGGCGTCCCATATTCGTTTTTCGGAAAACACTCGCATGCAATATCCTTATCGCATTTTGCTATGAGTGAGTTAATCACAGGGATTTTTTATCGCAAGTTGCGATACCCCTAAACAGACCAACGGTCTCAGTCGGATGCTTCTCTTAGCCTAGTTTCACCGCCAGACGCTGCATGATTGAAAATATGAGCAAACGTCTCCACATAGGAGTGATCGGCTTCTTACCAGGACCACCCTCATGACAGACCCACTCCTCATCCCCTGCCCCCACTGCAACGGCCTCAACCGCATCCCCGCCGAACGCCTCAACGACCACCCAAAGTGCGGCCGCTGCAAGGCTGAGGTGTTGCTGAACAAACCGTTCGAATTGAAGCAAGGCGATTACGCCAGCCAGATCAAGGGTGATTTGCCGCTATTGGTGGATGTGTGGGCGGAGTGGTGCGGGCCGTGCAAGTCGTTTGCGCCGGTGTTCGAGCAGGCGGCGGGGCAATTGGCGGGTAAATGTCGGATGGCGAAACTGGACAGTGAGGCAAATCAGCAATTGTCGGCGCAGCTGGGGATTCGCTCGATTCCAAGTTTGATTCTGTTCAAGAACGGCCGGGAAGTGGCGCGTCAGAGCGGGGCGTTTCCGTTACCGCAGTTGATGAGCTGGTTGCGTAGCCAGGGGATCTAAAACCACCACGATTTAATGTGGGAGTGAGCCTGCTCGCGATAGCGGTGTATCAGTCAACGTTTACATCGACTGATACGGCGCTATCGCGAGCAGGCTCGCTCCCACAATGAATCGGTGTCATTGACGGGACTCAGGCGTTTTCGAGCAGGTTATGCAGCTCGACGAATTGCTGCGTCAGCTTGTGCCGTGGATCGAGGTGGATCAGCGGCGTATTGGCCTGGTGGGATTCGCGCATGCGCACCGAGCTGGTCAGGTACACCGGCAACACTGGCAAACCTTCGGCGATCAACTCGTCGAGAATTTGTTGCGGCAGGCTGGCACGGGCCTGGAACTGATTGACCACGATGCCTTCGACCTCCAGGCCTTCGTTGTGGTCGTCCTTCAATTCTTCGATTTCCGCCAGCAGGCCGTACAGCGCCTGGCGCGAGAAGCTGTCGCAGTCGAAGGGGATCAGCACCCGGTCCGCGGCTATCAATGCCGATACCGCGTAGAAGTTCAGCGCTGGCGGGGTATCAAGGTAGATGCGGTCGTAATCTTCCCCCAGCTCCTCAAGCAGTTTGCGCAGCTTGTTGATCTTGTGTTTGGCCTCAAGCTTGGGCTGCAAGTCGGCCAACTCGGCGGTGGCGGTAATGACGTGGAGGTTTTCGAACGGCGTTTCGTAGATATCGACCTGGTTTTTCTTCGAGAACGGTCCAGAGGACAGGGTTTGCTTGAAGAAGTCGGCGATGCCCATCGGGATGTCATCCCCGGTGAGGCCCGTCAGGTACTGAGTGGAGTTGGCCTGGGCATCGAGATCCACCAACAGGGTGCGATAACCCTCGCTGGCGCTGACCGCCGCCAGATTGCAGGCAATGCTGGATTTGCCCACGCCACCTTTCTGATTGAACACCACGCGCCGCATGTGAAAAACCTCCGTGTATCAAAGAATGACCGAGTGTAGTAGTCCATGGCGCTGCTTAGCTACCTCGTCGGCATGGGGACTACACAGTCAGCGGCAATCTCTCAGTAAAAAACCGCAAAACCTGCCATTGATCACGGACAGAGCCGACAGACGTACTCACCACGACCGGGGATAATGGCCAAACGACAGCTTTCCGCGGACCAACCAGTACATTTCATTGAGCAAAATGTAACCATCATTTGCTACACGCCCGCCGCAACGGGATAATGCGCGCCACTCGGCGCCAAGCGCCACGCAAGGCGTCGCGTTTTTCTGCGACTCGCCGCGTAAGGAAGCCCGCAGGGGCGGGATGAATGCCTTTGATCAACTTCAACATCGCCCAATGGCGCGCATGGGCCCCTGGGCTCGAAAGCGTGGACGATTGGCAGGCCTGGAGCCGACAACCGGTCGTGCCCCAGAGCAGCGATGCCGCCCCCGACGTGTCTTTTCTGCCGGCCATGCAGCGCCGGCGGCTCAGCCGTCTGGCGCGGATGGCGTTCAGCGTGGGCTGGCCCTTGGCCGATGGTCGCCGGGACCTACCGTTGGTCTTTATTTCCCGGCATGGCGAAACACCCCGCACGTTCGAAATCCTGAGCGATCTGGCAGCAGAGCAACCGTTGTCGCCGACTCAATTCAGCTTGTCGGTGCACAACGCAGTGATTGGCCTGTGGTCGATCATGCGCGGTGAAACCAGCGAGATGACTGCCCTTGCCGCCGCCGGTGACGGCCTTGAACACGGCATGCTAGAGGCCGCGGCGCTGCTTGCCGAAGGCGCGCCTGCCGTTCTGCTGATCGTCACCGAAGAACAACCGCCCGAAGCCTATTCAGCCTGGATCGACGACGTGCCGTTCCCCTATGCCGTTGGTCTGTTGCTGACACCGGGTACCGACTGGCAGCTGTCCCTGAACAGCACTTCAGATGCGTTGTCCAACGCCCACTGGCCCCATGCCCTGAATCTCTTGCGTACCCTGCTTGGCCAGCAGACTACCTGCCAACATGCCTGGAAAAATCGTGTATGGACCTGGCAACGCAACCTGTAACCGAAAAAAACCGCGACGCCTATTACTGGCGTCTGCTGGCGACCGCCGCAAGCTTCACCCTGTTCGGGTTGGGCGGGCTGTGCCTGCGGCTGGTAGTTTTCCCGTTGCTGAGCTGCCTGCCCGGCGATGCACAGACTCATCGGTTACGGGCACGGCAAACCGTCAGTCGCTGTTTTTGGTTTTTTGTCCGGTTCATGGCCCGTACCGGTGTACTGACCTACGACATCCAGGGCGCGGAAAAGCTCGGTCGCCCGGGCCAGATGATCATGGCCAATCACCCGTCGCTCATCGACGTGGTGTTCCTGATCGGTCTGGTGCGTCACGCCAACTGTGTGGTCAAAAACAGCCTGTGGGAGAACCCCTTTACCCGTGGTCCGCTGCGCCGCACCGAATACATCAGCAACGACGGCAGCATGGACATGCTCGACGCTGCGGCTGACGCACTGAAAAGCGGCCAGACCCTGATCATCTTTCCCGAAGGCACCCGCACCCAGCCAGGCGAACCGCCGGCCTTTCATCGGGGCGGCGCGGCAATCGCCCTGCGCGGTGCGAAAATCCTGACCCCGGTGATCATCAAGGTCAGCCCGACCACATTGACCAAGGCCGAACCCTGGTATCGCATCCCGAAACGTCGCGTGCACTTCAGTTTTCGCGTCGGGGCCGATATAGACCCACAAGCCTTTGCCGCGTGTGGTCCTGCGCCTCAGGCTTCGCGCAAGCTCAACGATTATTTGCACTCTTACTTTATTAAGGAGCTCGCCGAAGATGAGCGATCTGTACCGTGAAATCAAAGAACTGATCATCGAATCCCTCGGCCTCGAAGACATCAGCGCACAAGACATCGGCGACGACCAGACGCTGTTCGGCGAAGGCCTGGGCCTGGACTCGGTAGACGCCCTGGAACTCGGCCTCGCAATCCAGAAAAAGTACGGCATCAAAATCGACGCCGACGCCAAGGACACCCGTAATCACTTCAACAACGTGGCGAGCCTTGCGGCGTTCGTCACCGCAAAACAGGCAGCTTGAGACCGGACCATGCAAACTCGTGACGACATTTTCAACACCCTGCGCGATGCCTTGGTCGAACTCTTCGAGCTGGACCCTGAGCGCGTGAGCCTCGACTCCAATCTGTATCAGGATCTGGAAATCGACAGCATCGACGCCGTCGACCTGATCGACCACATCAAGCGTCAGACCGGCAAGAAAATCGCCGCCGAAGAATTCAAATCGGTGCGCACCGTCAGCGACGTGGTCGAGGCGGTCTACCGTCTGGTTCAACCGGCCGCATGAGTCGACTGATCGGCCTTGGCCTGCTGCTGGCGGGCCTGTTGTACCCCTTTGCGGTGTATTTCGGCATGGAACACTTTGCTCCGTGGCAGTTCGGTCTGCTGCTGGGCAGCCTGTGGCTGGCGCGGGCGCTGCTCGGTGCGCGTCGCCCCGGCAACCAGTGGATGGCGCTCACCGCGATTGGCTTCTGCCTGTTGCTGGCACTGTTCGACAGCCCGCTGCTGCTGCGTTGGTATCCGGTGCTGATCAGCGCGTTCATGCTCGGGCTGTTTGGCCTGAGCCTGAAAATCGGGCCGCCGATGGTTGAACGCCTGGCGCGCCTGCGTGAACCGCATTTGCCGGCCAAGGCGATTGTTTATACCCGCCAGGTGACGATCGTCTGGTGTGTGTTTTTCCTCTGTAACGGTTTGCTCGCCGCCGCCCTGACTCTTTGGGCGCCGCTGAGTTGGTGGATGTTGTACACCGGCCTGATTTCCTATGGATTGATGGGCCTGCTGTTTGCCATTGAATGGCTTATACGACAACGGGTACGAGGCCACCCATGAATTGGATAAAACTTGAGCAGCTGTTGCTCAAGGCTCAGCCGGAACGTGCCGTAACGGCCGAACCCGCATTGAATCACGCACACCTGTGCGAACAGGCGTTGAGCCTCGCGGCCGGCCTGCAATCCCAGGGCGTGCAGCGCATTGCCGTGCACCTTGAAGACGCCGCTGACCTGGCGATTGCACTGCTCGGCGCCTGGCGTGCCGGGGTCAGCGTGCTGCTGCCTGCCGACCTGCAACCGCAGACTCGCCAACGCTGGTCGAGCGAAGTCGATCTGTGGCTGACCGATCTGGCCGATGACGCGCACCTCATCGATTATCAGCATCCGCCAATGTCGCCTGTGACACTGGACCAGGACGCCTGTCATCTGAGCCTGTGTACATCCGGTTCCAGCGGCGAACCCAAGCGCATCGACAAAACCCTGCGTCAGATGGCCAATGAAGTCCAGGCGCTGGAGCAGCTCTGGGGTGCCGATCTGGGCCAGGCGTGCATCATCGGCAGCGTCGCCACCCAGCACATCTACGGTTTGCTGTTTCGGGTGCTGTGGCCGCTGTGCGCCGGGCGCCCGTTCGTACGAAAGCAACTGGCTTTCCCGGAAGACTTGCAGCGCGCCAGCCGCGAACACCCGGTGTTTGCCTGGGTTGCCAGCCCGGCGCTGCTCAAGCGCATGGGCGACAATCTCGACTGGCCAGCCTTGAGTGCGGTTCGCCGAGTATTTTCCTCCGGTGGCGCGTTACCGGCCGAGGCCGCACAAAGCCTTCACGAGCGCCTGCAGCAATGGCCGACGGAAATCCTCGGCAGCTCGGAAACCGGCGGCATCGCCTGGCGTCAGGGTCACGATCTCTGGCAGCCGTTCGCTGGCGTCGAGCTGAGTCAGGACCGCGATGGCGCGCTGCTGATCGCCTCTCCTTACTTGCCGGCCGGCCACATCGAACACACCGCTGATGCCGCCAGAATCGCTGCCGACGGTCGATTCGAGCTGCTCGGACGGCTGGACCGGATCGTCAAACTGGAAGAAAAACGTATCTCGCTGCCGATGCTGGAAAAGGCGCTGATGGACCATGACTGGGTCGCAGAAGCACGCCTCGGAGTGGTCCAGGAAAACCGCGCCTCGCTGGGCGCCCTGCTGGTGCTGACGGACGCAGGCCTGCATGCCTTGCGCAATCAGGGCCGACGCACCCTCACGCAGGAACTGCGTCAGCACTTGAGCCAGCATTGCGAAGCCCTGGCCCTGCCACGGCGCTGGCGATTGCTGCGGCAGTTGCCCTTGAACACACAAGGCAAACTGCCTCAGGCCGACGTCGAAGCCTTGCTGCTGGCCCCTCGCCCCAAGGCGCCGGAAGTGTTGGAGCAGGTCGAAGTTGAGGGTGAGTGGAGCTTGCAACTGGCAGTGCCGCCGGACCTGGCCTACTTCAGCGGGCACTTCCCCCAAACGCCAGTTCTACCCGGTGTGGTACAGGTGGATTGGGCGTTGAGCCTCGGCCAGCAATTGATGGACCTGCCGGCCAGATTCGCCGGCATGGAAGTGCTGAAATTTCAGCAACTGGTGCGTCCGGGTGATGAAGTCCAGCTGCACCTGCGCTTCGACCAGGAACGCAGCAAATTGTATTTCGCCTATCGCAATGAAACCGCGACCTGCTCCAGTGGGCGGATTTTGCTGGAGGCGGCCTGTGAATAATTTGAGTTCCCCTGTAGCAGCTGCCGAAGGCTGCGTCCGAGTGCGAAGCGCTCGCATGGCATCCACCACCATTCTTCTGACAGATCGCAAATACCGGTTTACGACCGCTTCGCGGCCGAACGCAGGCTTCGCCAGCTGCTACAACGGCGAGGTGTGACCGGTATGCATAACCCCTGCGCAATCATCCCGGTCTACAACCACGAAACCGCGGTTACCACGGTGGTCGACGCGCTGATCGCCAGTGGCCTGCCGTGCATTCTGGTGGACGATGCCAGCGATCAACCCTGCGCCAGAGTACTCGACCAACTGGCCCGGCGTGAGATGGTCAACCTGATCCGCCTCGCCACCAATCAAGGCAAGGGCGGTGCGATCATGACCGGGTTGCGTGAAGCCTCGCGCCTGGGCTTCAGCCACGCCTTGCAGGTGGACGCCGATGGCCAACACGACCTGCAAGATGTCGCGACGTTCATCGAACAATCACGCGCTCATCCCGACGCGGTGATCTGCGGCTATCCGCAATACGACGCCAGTGTGCCGAAAGGCCGTTTGTACGCCCGCTACCTGACGCACGTCATGGTGTGGATCAACACGCTTTCATTGCAGATCCGCGATTCCATGTGCGGTTTCCGCGTTTACCCATTGCCACCGACCCTGGCGCTGATCGACTCGGCGAAGATCGGCAAGCGCATGGATTTCGACTCGGACATCCTCGTGCGGCTGGCCTGGCGCAATCTGCCGATGCAGTGGCTGCCGACCAAGGTCCATTACCCGCTGGACGGTGTCTCGCATTTCCGTATGTTCCACGACAATGTGCTGATTTCGAGCATGCACACCCGGCTGTTCTTCGGCATGTTGCTGCGGGCGCCGGTGATCCTCTGGCGGCGGTGGCGAGCATGAGCAGCAACGTGGATAAAGAACACTGGGCCGACCGTCAGGAGCGCGGCAGTTTCTGGCTGATGAAGCTCACCGCCTTCGGCGCCAAAGTGCTGGGCCGGCGGCTGCTGAGTCCGGTGCTGTACGGCATCGTCCTGTACTTTTTCCTGTTCGGTCGCAGCGCCCGCCGCAGCGCCTGGCAATACCAGCAGCGCCTCGCGGACTGGAGTGCCCGGCCTGAATTGCGTCCGACCCACTGGCGAGTGTTCGGCCAGTTCATGGCCTTCGCCGATTCGATGCTCGACAAACTCGACGTGTGGAACGGCAAGCTGAGCATCGACCACATCGAAATCGTCGACCCGGCGCTGCTGCGCACTCAGCTGCGCGGCACGCGCGGGCAGATGCTGGTAGGCGCGCATTTGGGCAATCTCGAAGTCTGTCGCGCACTGGCGGAAATCGGTGAGAAAGTCACCATGAACGTGCTGGTGCACACCAAGCACGCCGAGCAATTCAACCGCTTGCTGGGTGAAGCCGGTGCAACCAATCTGCGGCTGATTCAGGTCAGTGAGCTGGACCCTGTGATCATGCTGCAACTGCATGAACGCCTGGAGCGCGGCGAGTGGCTGGCGATTGCCGGCGACCGCGTCCCCCTGCATGGCGGGCGCAGCGTGACCGTGGACTTCCTCGGTCATCAGGCCGCGTTTCCTCAAGGGCCGTGGTTGCTCGCCGGCCTGCTGAAATGCCCGATCCATCTGCTGATGTGCCTGAAGAAACCGACAGGCCAATATCGAGTGACCCTCGAACCGTTTACCGAAGCCGTGGCGTGGAAACGCAGCGACCGCGAACAGGTCATTCATCAGTGGGCTTCGCGCTACGCCGAACGCCTGGGTCACTATTGCCTCGAAGCGCCCCAACAATGGTTCAACTTTTACCCTTTCTGGAAGACCGATGACGACGCCAACGCTTGAGCCGGTAACCTTCGGCGAACTCCCTTTGCGCATCGAAGACGTGCTGGCCGCGGCCAACCGTCAGGTGCCGACGCAGTTGCAAAGCGACCCTGCGTACCGTGAGCGCATCGCCAAGGGCGCGCGATTCCTCGATTCCCTGCTGGACAAGGAAGGCGTGATCTATGGCGTGACCACCGGTTACGGCGACTCCTGCGTGGTCGCGGTGCCGCTGCATCACGTCGAGGCGTTGCCCCGTCATCTGTACACCTTCCACGGCTGCGGCCTGGGCAAACTGCTCGACGCCCAAGCCACTCGCGCGGTGCTGGCCGCGCGGTTGCAGTCGCTGTGCCACGGCGTGTCCGGGGTGCGCGTGGAACTGCTGGAGCGCCTTCAAGCGTTTCTCGAACACGACATCCTGCCGCTGATTCCGGAGGAAGGTTCAGTGGGCGCCAGCGGTGATCTGACGCCACTGTCCTACGTCGCCGCGACCTTGTCCGGCGAGCGCGAAGTGATGTTCCGGGGTGAGCGCCGGCTAGCAGCCGATGTCCATCGCGAGCTCGGCTGGACACCGCTGGTGCTGCGCCCGAAAGAAGCGCTGGCGTTGATGAACGGCACCGCCGTGATGACCGGCCTTGCCTGCCTGGCCTACACCCGCGCCGATTACCTGCTGCAACTGGCCACCCGCATCACTGCGCTGAACGTGGTCGCTCTGCAGGGCAATCCCGAGCACTTCGACGAGCGCCTGTTTGCCGCCAAACCGCATCCGGGGCAGATGCAAGTCGCCGCGTGGTTGCGCAAAGATCTGGCGATCGACGCGCCGACCGCTCCGCTGCATCGCCTGCAAGACCGTTACTCGCTGCGTTGCGCGCCGCATGTCCTCGGCGTCTTGGCCGACAGCCTGAACTGGCTGCGCTCGTTCATCGAAATCGAGCTCAACAGCGCCAACGACAACCCGATCATCGATGCCGAAGCCGAACGCGTGCTGCACGGCGGGCACTTCTACGGCGGTCATATTGCATTCGCCATGGACAGCCTGAAAAACCTGGTAGCCAACGTGGCCGATCTGCTGGATCGCCAACTCGCGCTGCTGGTGGACGAGCGTTACAACCATGGCTTGCCGAGCAATTTGTCCGGCGCCACGGCCGACCGCGCGATGCTCAATCACGGCTTCAAGGCTGTGCAGATCGGCACCAGCGCCTGGACCGCCGAAGCGCTGAAAAACACCATGCCGGCCAGCGTCTTCTCGCGCTCCACCGAATGCCACAACCAGGACAAGGTGAGCATGGGCACCATCGCCGCCCGCGATGCAATCCGCGTGCTGGAGCTGACTGAACAAGTCGCCGCCGCCACCCTGCTCGCCGCCAACCAAGGCGTATGGCTGCGCAGCAAGGCTGAGGACGCGCGTCCACTACCGCCAGCGTTGGCGGCCATGCACGAAGCGTTGGCCAAGGACTTCCCGCCGGTCATCGAAGACCGTGCACTGGAAGGCGAATTGCGCCTGTGCCTCAAGCGTATCGCCGAGCAACACTGGAGGCTGCATGCGTAGCAAGGGAGTGCTTCACACCGATACGGAAATCCTCGTGCCGTTCTTTGACGTCGACACCATGAACGTGGTTTGGCACGGCCATTACGTCAAATACCTGGAAGTCGCCCGTTGTGCGCTGCTGGACAAGATCGGCCACAACTACACGGCGATGGTCGAGTCGGGTTACGCATGGCCGGTGATCGACCTGCAATTGCGTTATGTGCACGGCGCGGTGTTCGGTCAGAAGCTGAATGTGCGCGCCAATCTGGTGGAGTGGGAGAACCGTCTGAAGATCAATTACCTGATCAGCGATCTGCAAACCGGTGAGCGCTTGACCCGCGCCAGCTCCGTACAGGTCGCCGTCGACATGGCCAGCCGCGAAATGCAGTTGGCCTCACCGAAGATCTTCACCGATGCCGTTGAAAGGATGCTGGCATGAACTTGCTTAAAGCCCTCTGTAGCAGCTGGCGAAGCCTGCGTCGATCGGTCCGCGCTCGGGCGCAGCAATCGCCCAGCGTTTCTCCTGATGCACCGCAAGCACAGGTTTTACGACGGCTTCGCCGCCGAACGCAGCCTCGCGGGCTCGGCAGCTGCTACCTGTTCGTGGTGGCGCTGGGTTTTTCTTCGTTGGCGCAGGCGTTCGATTTGCAGCAGTTGAGCGATCAACTGGCCAAACCCGATGTGATCCACGGCAAGTTCATCCAGGAAAAACACCTGCGCGCATTGCCCAAGCCGCTGACCAGCAAGGGCACGTTCGTCCTCGCTAAAAACCACGGTTTGCTGTGGTTGTTGAAAACCCCGCTGCAACAGGATTACCGCATCAGCGCCAAAGGCATTGCCCGACGTGACGCCCATGGCTGGCAAATGCTCCCGAGCAAGAGCGCCGGTGCCGAGCAAAACCGTTTGTTCCTCGCCGTGCTGCAAGGTGACAGCAGCGGGTTGCAACGGGACTTCGAGCTTGCTCTGAGCGGCGACGCGCAAAACTGGAAACTGACACTGACCCCACGCTCGATGCTGCTCAAGCAAGTGTTCAACCAGATCAACATCACCGGCAGCGAATTGGTGCACAGCATCGAACTGCTGGAAACCCAGGGCGACAGCACCCTTTTGCGCATGCAGGACAGCACCAGCACCCAACCGTTGAGCGACGCGGAGCAACATGACTTTGCCGAGTGAACGCAGGCTTCCGTGGCTGTTTCTGATCCTGCTGCTGGCGGTGCTCGCGCTCGCCGGTTGGCAATGGCGCGACGGTGCACCGCTGTCGGCCAACCTGATGGAACTGGTGCCGGGCACGGCGCCGGACGCGCTGGAACTGCGCGCCGAACAACGCATGCAAGAACCGCTGAACCGCGAAATGCTGGTGCTGGTTGGCCATAAGGATCGCCCGCAGGCCATCGCCATGGCGCAGAAACTGGGCGAGCAGTGGCAGGCCAGCGGTTTGTTCGAGAAGGTTCAGTGGAACCTGCAAGCCGACTTGCCCGCGCTGCGCACGCAACTGCTGCAAGGCCGACTGGCAATGCTCTCGGCGCTGGACCGGCAGCAACTGATCGAGCACCCCGACGCCTTTATCCAGCAGCGCGTGCAAGCGCTGTTCGACCCTTTCACCGGTTTCAGTCTGGTGCCGAGCCAGGATGACTGGCTGGGCCTGACCGGACGTATCCAGAACAGCCAGCCGCAACACGGCGCCGTGCAACTGGACATCGGCAGCGGTGCGCTGGTCGCCGATGCCGACGGCAAGAGTTGGGTGTTGCTGCGGGCAAAAACCACGGGCAACGCCTTCGACATGAGCCTGCCGCTGCAAGTGGCTGACCTGCTCGAACACAGCCGCGAAGAAGCGGCTCAGGCCGACGTGCAACTGCTCGCCGCCAGCGGTTTGCTCTATGCGGCCAATGGTCAGCGACAGGCCACCCGCGAGATGACATGGGTCGGTGGCGGCGCCACTGTGGGCATTCTGTTGCTGCTGTTGCTGGCCTTCCGGCGCTGGCGTGTCTTGCTGGCTTTCGTTCCAGTGCTGGTGGGCATGCTGTTTGGTGCGGTGGCGTGCGTGGCGCTGTTCGGTCACATGCATGTGATGACGTTGGTGCTCGGTTCGAGCCTGATCGGCGTTGCCGTGGATTACCCGCTGCATTACCTGTCGAAAAGCTGGAGCCTGAAACCCTGGAACAGTTGGCCGGCGTTACGCCTGACCCTACCGGGCCTTACGCTGAGCCTGATCACCAGTTGCATCGGCTACCTGGCCCTGGCCTGGACGCCGTTCCCGGCCCTGACCCAGATTGCCGTGTTCTCCGCCGCCGGCCTGCTCGGCGCCTACCTGTCTGCGGTGTGCTTGCTACCTGCGCTGCTCAAGGGCGTGAACCTGCGACCGGCGCGCTGGCCGCTGCGTGTCTGCGAGTGCTTGCTTAACCTGCGTGAAGCGCTGCTCAAACACGTGAGTACGCCGGTGTTGCTGGCGCTGCTGATTGCTTTCTGTGTCGGCGGCTTGCTGCAGCTCGAGAGCAAAAACGATATCCGTCAGTGGATCGGCGCCCCCCAGCAATTGACCGACGAAGCCCGGACCATTGCGCGCATCACCGGCTATCAGCCGACCAGCCAGTTCTTCCTGGTGCGCGCGGCCAATCAGCAGGAACTGCTCGAGCGCCAGACCGCGCTGAGCGAGCGGCTGGATCAGTTGGTCAACCTGGAAAAACTCCAGGGTTACCTGTCGCTGAATCAACTGGTCAGCCAACCGAGCGATCAGCGCAAAGTGCGCGACGCATTGAGCAAGTTGCCGCAGTTCTGGCAGCCCTTGCTCGACCTCGGTGTACCGGCAGAAGCACTGCAGTCCGAGCTTGCAACGTTGCAGGCGCTGCCCGTCGAAGACATCGACGCATCGCTGGTCGGTCCGCTGGCGGAACCTTATCGCACTCTGTGGCTGGGACCGACCGATGACGGCGTAGCGGCAATGGTCAGCCTGCAAGGTCTGAACGATCCTGCGCTGTTGCAGGTTCAGGCGCTGGACTTGCCGGGCGTCGAACTGGTCGACCGCCTCGGTGAATTGAACAGCGTTTTCGCGGCGACTCAGATCAGCGCGGCGGAGCTTAAACTCGCCTCCTGCGTGTTGATCGTGCTGGTGCTGATCCTGCCCTTTGGCTTCGGTGGTGCGCTGCGCATTGTTTCGCTGCCCTTGCTCGCCGCCCTGTGCAGCCTCGCCAGCCTTGGCTGGATGGGCCAACCGCTGACCCTGTTCAGCCTGTTCGGCCTGTTGCTGGTGACGGCGATCAGCGTCGATTACGCGATCCTCATGCGCGAACAGGTCGGCGGCGGCGCCGTGAGCCTGCTGGGCACCTTGCTGGCCGCAGTGACCACATGGCTGTCATTCGGTTTGCTGGCGGTGTCCAGCACGCCGGCGGTGAGCAACTTCGGTCTGTCGGTGAGCCTGGGCCTGGCCTTCAGCTTCATCCTTGCGCCGTGGGCCGGACGCCAAGTGCATGCCGCCACCGTCGCGGAGCGGGCAGCATGATGATCGCCTTGTTTTGGCTGATGGCCCTGGCGATGTTCGCCGTGGCCACCCGTGTGGGCAGGCACTTTGGGCTGATCCCGATTGTTAGCCAGTTGCTGCTGGCGACCTTCGGCCTGCCGTTGCTGATGTACTTCTGGATCGAGCCGGGCTGGCAACTCAGTGGTGCCGAACTGATTTCGCCGGTGTGGCTGAAAAACCTCTACAGCCTCGGTTTTGCCTTGTTGCTGGGAAACATCCTCAGCGATGTGATCGACCTGCGGCTGGATCGCCAGAGCCTGAAAATCGCCCTGCCGAGTTTCTGTATTCCGTTCGCCTGCGGGCTCGTCACGTCGGTCTGGCTGTTGCCGCCGCAACCGTGGATCAGTTCGCTGGCGGTCGGCCTGGTGTTCGCCATCACCGCCATTCCGGTGTTGTTTTTGTACCTGCGACACATCAACTACCCACCCGACGCAACCCGGCGCCTGGTGCAAACCGCAATTCTCATCGACCTGACGTGCTGGACGCTGTTCGGCTTCGCTCAAGGCAGCCTGCACGTGAGCAGTCTGCTGCTGCCGCTGGCTGGCGCCTGCCTGCCTCTGCTCCTGCGCCTGCTCGGGTTGCGGCAACCGTTGCTGCACACCGGCTGCTTCTTCGCGCTGCTGGTGGTCGCCGAACACTTCAAGCTCAACGCACTGATTTTCGGCATCGGATATCTGCTGTGCATGGCCGCGCTGAAAGTGCCACTGGTGTTGCCGTTACCGGCGATCTGGATGAGCCGCTTACAGACATGGATCGCCATTCCGCTGATCCTCACCTTCGGCATCGTGCAGATCAATGTCCACGCTGCGATGGCCAGTCTCGGTTGGGTGCAATTGGCGGCGCTGCTGCTGTTGCCGATTGCCAGCAAACTGCTGGGCAACTGGCTCGGCCTCGGCTGGGCGGGCGCGTCGTTTGAAGGCGCCAGTCGCTGGCGCGAAAGCCTGCTGCTGAATATTCGCGGTTTGAGTGAGATCATCTTTCTCAACCTGCTGCTGCAACAACAACTCATCAGCCCGGCGCTGTACTTTGCGCTGATGGTGATGGGCCTGATCGCTACACTGCTGCCGGCACTCGCCGGCATGCACCAATCCCCTTTGAATATCGCCGCCCCGGCAAGGAGCCCCCGTGCCAACAGTTGAAATGGAACGTCGCCAGGTTGTTGTCATCGGCGCGGGTCCTTCGGGTGCCATTGCCGCCGCGCTGCTCAAGCGCAAAGGGCACGACGTGCTGATGATCGAGCGCCAGCACTTCCCAAGGTTTTCCATCGGTGAAAGCCTGTTGTCGCACTGCCTGGATTTCGTCGAAGAGGCCGGCATGCTCGAAGCCGTGAACGCCGCCGGGTTCCAGTTGAAAAACGGCGCCGCGTTCGCCTGGGGCGAGCACTACAGCGCCTTTGATTTCGGCGACACGTTCAGCAACGGCAAGCCGACCACTTTCCAGGTCCAGCGCGCCGATTTCGACAAACTGCTGGCCGATCAGGCTGCGCTGCAAGGCGTGGAAGTTCGCTATGGCGAAGCCATCGTCAACGCCGATTTCAACCTGGTAAAACCACAGCTCGATGTGCTGCGCGAAGACGGTAGCCAGTACCGCGTCGAAGCCGATTTCGTGCTCGATGCCAGCGGCTACGGTCGCGTGCTGCCACGCTTGCTGGACCTTGAGGCGCCGTCGAACTTCCCGGTGCGCCAGGCCGTGTTCACCCACATCGAAGACCATATCGACAGCCCGACCTTCGAGCGAGAAAAAATCCTCATCACCACCCATCCGACCCATCGCGACATCTGGTTCTGGACCATCCCGTTCAGCAACGGCCGGTGCTCGGTGGGCGTGGTCGCGGCCGCCGAACATTTTGAAGGCCGTATGGAGAATCTGGACGAGTGCCTGCGCGGCTTCATCGCTGAAACTCCAAGCCTGGCCGGCGTCCTGAAAAATGCCGTGTGGGACACGCCGGCGCGGACCATCGGCGGCTACTCGGCCAACGTCAAAACCTTGCACGGCCCGGGCTTTGCGCTGCTCGGCAACGCCGCAGAATTCCTCGACCCGGTGTTCTCCTCCGGCGTGACCATCGCCATGCGCTCGGCCAGCATGGCCGCCAGCGTTTTGCACCGGCAACTGCAAGGTGAAAGCGTCGACTGGCAGACCGAGTTCGCCGCCCCGCTCAAGCGCGGCGTCGACACGTTCCGCTGCTACGTCGAAGGCTGGTACGCCGGGACCTTCCAGGATGTGATCTACCATCCGGGCAGCTCAGCGGATATCCGCCGTATGATCAGTGCAATCCTCGCCGGTTACGCCTGGGACGAGCGCAATCCGTTCGTCAGCGAACCCAAGCGTCGGCTGCGTGTGTTGTCGGAACTCTGCGCAAGAGATGTCACATGATCCGTTCCCTGCTTCTGGGTTGCCTCTTGCTGCTGAGCGCTTGCGCCAGCCAGGCGCCGCTGCCTGGGCAAACCGAAAACCTGCCGTTGCCGCAGCAATTGCACCTTCAGCGCTTACTGGCTGATCAGCGTCAGGACTGGGTGCTGGTGATTGCGCGTGAAGGCCCTGGCATTCGCTGGTCGATGATGGACTTGCTGGGCATTCCGCAGGCACGCCAGAAACTGATCGATGGCCAGTGGCAAGCCGACGGCCTGTTGCCGCCGAATCCGGAAGCCCGGGAATTGTTCGCCGCATTACTGTTCGCGCTGACCCCGCAAAGCGAATTGCAGGGCAGCTACCCCGACGCCTGGCAACATGGATCGCAACGTTCCCTGCCCGCTCGCTGGGACGTACATTACTTGCAACCTCTGAGATTTGAGTTGAACCTGCCTAAAGGTCCGAAGTACCTGGTCACGCCTCTGAGCGGTGAAACGCCATGACCGCTTACCTGAATGCCCTCGGGGTGATCTGTGCCCTGGGTCGCGACAAACAGGAAGTCGCGCGCAACCTGTTTGCCGGCGATTGCTCCGGCATGCGCAGCGAGTCCGGCTGGGTGCTGGAGCGGTCGTTGCCGGTGGCGGCGGTGCGTGGCGAACTGGCGCCGATCCCGGCACAACTGGCAGCGCAAAGCAGCCGCAACAACCAATTGCTGCTGGAAGCCGCGCTGCAAATTCGCGACGAGATTGATCAAGCGATCCAGACTTACGGCCGTGATCGAATCGGTGTGATTCTGGGTACCAGCACATCCGGCATCGATGAGGCCAGCCGTGGCCTGGCCCATTACATCCGTGAACATGAATTCCCCGCCGACTACGACTATCAGCAGCAAGAGCTCGGCGCGCCGGCCAACTTCCTCGCCGACTGGCTGCAATTGAGCGGCCCGGCGTATGTAATCTCGACCGCTTGCACCTCCAGCGCCCGGGCGCTGATGAGTGCCCAACGCCTGCTGGATCTGGGGCTCTGCGACGCGGTCTTGTGCGGCGGCGTCGACAGTTTGTGCAAGCTGACCCTCAACGGCTTTTCGGCGCTGGAAGCGGTGTCCGAGCAGCGTTGCAATCCGTTTTCAGCCAACCGCAACGGCATCAATATCGGCGAAGCCGCCGTGCTGTTTCTGATGAGCAAAAAGGCCGGCGACAGCCAACCGATTGCCCTGCTCGGCAGCGGCGCCAGTTCCGATGCGCACCATATCTCGGCGCCGGAGCCGACCGGCCGAGGTGCCCTGCAAGCGATGACCAAAGCCCTCAACCGCGCGCATTTGCAGCCCGGACAAATCGGCTACCTGAACCTGCACGGCACCGCCACCCAACACAACGACGCAATGGAAAGCCTGGCGGTCTCGGCCCTGTTCCCGCACAGCGTGCCCTGCTCTTCGACCAAACCGATGACCGGACATACGCTCGGCGCGGCCGGCGCCCTGGAAGCAGCGTTCTGCTGGTTGAGCCTGAGCACAGGCAACCACGAGCATGCCCTGCCGCCCCACGTCTGGGACGGTCAGCCCGACCCCGACTTGCCGGCCTTGCAATGGGTGACCCCGGCCGATCGCCTGACGTCCATTGCACCTCGCTATCTGATGAGCAATTCCTTTGCCTTCGGTGGCAACAACGTCAGCCTGATTATCGGAGACGCCCCATGATTGACTGGCCGCTCGCCGAACTGCTGCCGCACGCTGGCGACATGATCCTCATCGATCAGATCCTGGCGTTCGATGACGAGCAGATTCACACCCGCCTCACCGTCAAGCCCGGTGGCCTGTTCAACCGTCCCGACGGCAGCCTGCCGGCGTGGGTCGGCATCGAACTGATGGCCCAGAGTGTCGCCGCCTACGCCGGTTGCCATGCGCGCCAGCGCGGTGATGCGGTGGCGCTGGGGTTTCTGCTCGGCACCCGCAAATTCGAATGCAACGTGGAGCACTTCCCCGCGGGCACCGAGCTGACCATCCACGGGCTGCGCTCGCTGGAAGACGACAACGGCATGGGCGTGTTCGAATGCCACATCAACGCGCCCGGCATTCACGCCACCGCCCGCCTGAACGTGTTCCGCCCGCCTCAGGCCGCTCAATACCTTCATGAATCCCAAGGAGCCCAGTGATGACTGAGTCCGTACTGGTCACCGGTTCCAGCCGTGGCATCGGCCGCGCCATCGCATTGCGTCTGGCCCAGGCCGGGCATGACATCGTCTTGCATTGCCGCAGCGGTCTGGCCGACGCCATCACTGTTCAAGGCGAAATCCAGGCGCTGGGACGCAACGCTCGAATTTTGCAATTCGACGTCTCCGACCGCGCCAGCTGCAAAGCCATCCTCGAAGCCGACGTGGAAGCTCACGGCGCCTATTACGGCGTGGTGCTGAACGCCGGCCTGACGCGCGACGGTGCTTTTCCGGCGCTGAGCGAGGATGATTGGGATGTGGTGATGCGTACCAACCTCGACGGTTTCTACAACGTGCTGCACCCCGTGATGATGCCGATGATCCGGCGTCGTGCTGCCGGACGAATCGTTTGCATCACCTCGGTCTCCGGGTTGATCGGCAATCGTGGCCAAGTCAACTACAGCGCCTCCAAGGCTGGTTTGATCGGCGCGGCGAAAGCGCTGGCGATCGAACTGGGCAAGCGCAAAATCACCGTCAACTGTGTCGCACCCGGCCTGATCGACACAGCCATGCTCGACGAAAACGTGCCGGTGGAAGAACTGATGAAAATGATTCCCGCACAGCGCATGGGCACCCCGGAAGAGGTCGCCAGCGCGGTGAATTTCCTGATGTCGGCGGAAGCGTCGTACATCACCCGGCAGGTTCTGGCCGTCAACGGAGGCCTGTGCTGATGAAGCGCGTCGTCGTCACCGGCATGGCCGGCATCACTTCACTGGGCAGCGACTGGGCCACCATCGCCGGCCACTTCGCGGCCAACCGCAGCGGCATTCGCCGGATGGACGAGTGGGATCGGTTCACCGAACTCAACACGCGCCTGGCCGGGCCCATCGACGACTTCAAGGTCCCGAGCCACTGGACCCGCAAGCAACTGCGCAGCATGGGCCGGGTTTCGCGCTTGGCCGTCGGCGCGTCAGAACAGGCGCTGGCCGACGCCGGACTGTTGGGTGACCCGTCGATCAAGGACGGGCGCATGGGCGTCGCCTGCGGCTCGTCCACCGGCAGCACCGACGAGATCAAGGCGTTCGGCAACATGCTGCTCAACTCGGTGGCCGAGGGCCTGAACGCCAACTCTTACGTGCGGATGATGCCGCACACCACCGCAGCGAACATCAGCATCTTCTTCGGCCTCACCGGTCGACTGATCCCGACGTCCAGCGCCTGCACCAGCGGCAGCCAGGGCATCGGCTACGCCTACGAATCCATCAAGTTCGGCCGCCTGCCGCTGATGCTTGCCGGTGGCGCCGAAGAACTCTGCCCGACCGAAGCCATGGTCTTCGACGCGCTCTACGCCACCAGTCTGAAAAACGATGCCCCGCAAACCAGCCCGCGCCCTTACGACAAAGACCGCGATGGCCTGGTGATCGGTGAAGGCGGCGGCATGCTGGTGCTCGAAGAGCTCGAACATGCGTTGGCACGCGGCGCGCACATTCATGCCGAACTCGTCGGTTTCGGCAGCAACGCCGACGGCCAGCACACCACCCGCCCAGAGCAGGTCACCATGCGCCGGGCCATGGAACTGGCGCTGGAAGACGCCGGGCTACAACCGTCAGATATCGGCTACGTAAACGGTCACGGCACGGCTACAGAACAGGGCGACATTGCCGAAACACTGGCCACCAGCGCGTTGTTCGGCGAGCACATGCCGATCAGTTCGCAGAAGAGCTTCCTCGGTCACACCCTGGGCGCCTGCGGTGCGCTGGAGTCCTGGTTCAGCATCGAAATGATGAACCGCGATTCGTACGTGCACACGTTCAACCTCGACGAGGTCGATCCGCATTGCGGCAAGCTCGACTACCTGCGCGGCGAGTTCCGCCAGATGAGTAATGAGTACGTGATGAACAACAATTTCGCCTTTGGTGGCGTCAACACCTCGTTGATTTTCCGTCGCTGGTCGTAACCAAATTAATCCGGGTCAAGGAGACCTCCATGCACTTCAAGAAACTCGCTGCCGCCGCCACCCTGCTGATCTGCGCCCTCCCGGCCGTCAGCCAGGCCCGTGACACGCCGGTGTACCTGCCCTTCGACAAAGCCGTCGCCGAAGCCACCCGCACCGGAAAAATCGATGGCAGCGTGAAGTTCTACCTGGCCGGCAACACCCCGGCCGGCAACGTCACCGTCATCAGCGCCGGTTCCGTGACCAACAAGAAAACCAACGCCTTCAACAAGTCTGACGAAGTGGCCTGCGAATGGGTCGCGCAATCGGCAATCATCAGCTTGTTCCAGGCGGCCAAGAGCACCGGGGCTAATGCGGTGACCAACATTGTCAGCTTCTACAAGAGCAATGAGCGTAAAGACGCCAAGAACTATGAATGCCACGCGGGGGCGATCATGGCGGGTGTTGCGTTGAAAGGGGATTTGGTGAAGGTTCAGTAACACTAGAAACGACAAAGGGCGCCTTTCGGCGCCCCTTCACAAACAGGTCGGCTTGTCATCGCCCTGTACCTGTCTGGCTCTGCGATGGCTGGTTGCCCAGGATCCTCAGAGTCTCACAAGCCCCTTTCGGGAACGGGAGGAGTATTGCGTGAAACCGAAACAGGGGCAACCACTGGCCATTCGCCTGACTGCGCCACTTCCAATGCCATCACAAGCCAAGAGCATTGCGCACCGCCACTTTTATTGCGTAAAACTCATCTGTTTCAAGTTGTGAAATAACATAAACACGCTTCCCCTGACGGTCTCGACTTTTGATTCGGTCCAGTCTGGAGAGACTTACTGTCGCAACCATATCGCATTTCGCCCAGCAGACTGGACTGGCACCCTGGAGATGACTTTGAAGCTCCAGATGATGGTCAAGTACACGATCCGGAGCAGTGGTGCTCAGAGGCACAACTGTCACGAGTAAGCTGTTGGTTTTGTGTTTGCGTATCACGACAACAGGCCTGACTTTGATCATCTCGGGAACTTCAAACCCCCTGAAATCACAAATCAGCACGCTGCCTTCCCTCGGTTGATATAGAAGTGGCATCCATGGCACTCATCGAAAGAAATCGATTTTGCTCAACATCCGAGGAAATCACTAAACCGGATCCGTTACTTTAAGTGTCCCTGCACTCAAGCCCGATCAACCTTTCTCGTCAACAACTCCACAAACGCCTTGGCCATCGGCGATTTCTGGTCCTTGCGCTGCACCAGCCACACCGCCGACACCGCCTCCGGATCGAGCAGCGGCCGGTACACCACGCCGTCAATGCGCATCCGCTGATAGGACGCCGGCAGCACCGACACGCCCAACCCCGCCGCCACTAACCCGATAATCGTCATCGCTTCGCCAGCCTCTTGCGCGAAGTGCGGGCTGAAGCCGGCATCCCGGGCCAGGCTGAGCAACTGTGCGTACAAACCACTGCCATAACTGCGTGGGAAAAATACGAACGGTTCGAGGGCCAATGCCGACAGGAACAACCCTTCTTCACTGCCGTTGACCAGCGGATGTTTGGAGCTGAGCACCGCCACCAGCGGCTCACGCATCAATTCCACGACGCTGAGGGAATCCGGCAACCCGAGTGGTCGCATGATGCCGACTTCGATCGACTCATCGACCAGCGCATCGGCCACTTGTGTGCTGCTCATTTCCCGCAGATTCAAATGCACCGCGGGGAAGCGCTGGCGGAACGAAAAAATCGCCTGGGGAATGGTTGAGTTGAAAGGTGCCGATGAAGTGAAGCCGATTTTCAGCTCGCCCAGCTCACCCAGTTGCGCACGCCGAGCCACATCCGCCGCTTTGTCGACCTGCGCCAGCACCAGTCGCGCCTCTTCCAGAAACAGCCGACCGGCTTCGCTAAGCTCGACCCGACGATTGGTGCGCTCGAACAGCCGCGCGCCAACCTCTTGCTCCAGCGCCTGAATCTGCTGGCTCAGTGGCGGTTGCGAGATGCCCAGCACTTGGGCAGCGCGGCCGAAGTGCAGTTCTTCGGCGACGGCGATGAAGTAGCGCAAGTGACGCAATTCCATGAAAACTCCATTAGGTCGTAAAACCTATCAAACAGGTCGAACAATATATTGGATTGAATCATTAGGCAGCTATATGCTTTTTTCATTGCCTGACCGGCTGCGCCCTCCGAGGTTCGAAGTGAAAACTGCTGTCGCCCCCCTTGCCCATGAAGTTCCGCCCGCTGCGGTGGATGTTGTCGCCGAATTGAAAGAGATCTATATCGAGAAAGGCACACCGATGTTCATGCGCACGGTGCTGGCGCTGTTCTCCGGCGGCTTCGCGACCTTCGCCCTGCTCTACTGCGTGCAGCCGATGATGCCGCTGCTGTCTCACGAGTACTCGATCAACGCGGCGCAGAGCAGCCTGATCCTGTCGGTGGCCACCGGGATGCTCGCCATCGGCCTGCTGATCACCGGTCCGATCTCCGACCGTGTCGGGCGCAAACCGGTGATGGTCGCGGCGCTGTTCGCCGCCGCGCTGTGCACCATGGCCAGCGCGATGATGCCGAGCTGGCAGGGCGTGCTGGTGATGCGTGCATTGATCGGGTTGTCGTTGAGCGGCCTGGCGGCGGTCGCCATGACGTACCTGAGCGAAGAAATCCACCCGCAGCACATCGGTCTGGCAATGGGGTTGTACATCGGTGGCAACGCGATTGGCGGGATGAGCGGCCGCTTGATCACTGGTGTGTTGATCGACTTCGTCAGCTGGCACACCGCGATGCTGGTGATTGGCGGGCTGGCGCTGATCGCCGCGACGGTGTTCTGGAAAATCCTCCCCGAATCACGCAACTTCCGCGCTCGCTCGCTGCACCCGCGCAGCCTGCTCGACGGCTTCACCATGCACTTTCGCGACGCCGGTCTGCCGCTGCTGTTCCTCGAAGCCTTTGTGCTGATGGGCGCGTTCGTCACGCTGTTCAACTACATCGGCTATCGCTTGCTGGCCGAGCCGTACCACATGGACCAGGTCTTCGTCGGGCTGCTGTCGGTGGTGTACTTGTCGGGCATCTACAGCTCGGCAAAAATCGGCTCTTTGGCCGATCAACTGGGCCGGCGCAAAGTGCTTTGGGCGACGATTGTGCTGATGCTCGCCGGCCTTGCCCTGACCATGTTCACGCCGCTGCCGGTGGTGATTATCGGCATGCTGATCTTCACCTTCGGCTTCTTTGGCGCGCACTCGGTGGCCAGCAGCTGGATTGGGCGTCGGGCGATCAAGGCCAAGGGGCAGGCGTCGTCGCTGTACCTGTTCAGCTATTACGCAGGGTCGAGTATTGCGGGGACGGCGGGCGGGGTGTTCTGGCACTTGGGCGGGTGGAACGGGATCGGATTGTTCATTGGCGCGTTGCTGGTGATTGCGCTGCTGGTGGCGTTGAAGCTGGCGAAGTTGCCGCCGTTAGGTGGCGTCAAAGCCTGACACCAATCCCTGTGGGAGCGAGCCTGCTCGCGATGGCGGCGTAACAGGCAACATTGATGTTGAATGTTATGGCCTCATCGCGAGCAGGCTCACTCCCACACTGACCGCGTACGATCTGGTATCTCAAACAAAAACACCCGGCAAAAGCCGGGCGTTTTTTATTGGGCGACGATCACTCGTGATACTGCGCCGACAGTTCATGCACGGCGCGCATGAACGCACCCGCGTGTTCCGGGTCGACTTCAGGCGTGATGCCATGGCCGAGGTTGAACACGTGGCCGCTGCCCTTGCCGTAACTGGCGAGGATCCGGCCGACTTCGGTGCGAATGGCTTCTGGTTTCGCGTAGAGAACGGTCGGGTCCATGTTGCCTTGCAGGGCGACTTTGTTGCCGACGCGCTGGCGGGCTTCGCCAATGTCGCAAGTCCAGTCCAGGCCAAGGGCATCAGCGCCAGCGTCGGCGATGCTTTCCAGCCACAGGCCGCCATTTTTGGTGAACAGGATGACCGGCACTTTGCGGCCTTCGTGCTCGCGGATCAGGCCGCTGACGATTTTGCGCATGTAGGCCAGGGAGAATTCCTGGTACGCCGCCGCCGAGAGGTTGCCGCCCCAGGTGTCGAAGATCTGCACCGCTTGCGCACCGGCCATGATCTGGCCGTTGAGGTAGCTGGTGACCGACTGCGCGAGCTTGTCGAGCAGCAGGTGCATGGCTTGCGGGTTGTCGTAGAGCATGGCCTTGGTCTTGCGGAAGTCTTTCGACGAGCCGCCTTCGACCATGTAGGTGGCCAGGGTCCACGGACTGCCGGAGAAGCCGATCAGCGGAACGCGACCGTTCAGTTCGCGGCGGATGGTGCTGACCGCATCCATGACGTAGCCGAGGTCTTTCTGCGGATCGGGAATCGGCAGGGCTTCGATGTCGGCCATCGTGCTGACGACTTTCTTGAAGCGCGGACCTTCACCGGTTTCGAAGTACAGGCCTTGGCCCATGGCATCGGGGATGGTGAGGATGTCGGAGAACAGTATCGCCGCGTCCAGTTGTGGATAGCGGTCGAGCGGCTGCATCGTGACTTCGCAAGCGAACTCCGGGTTCATGCACAGGCTCATGAAGTCGCCGGCCTTGGCACGGCTGGCGCGATATTCAGGCAGGTAGCGACCGGCCTGACGCATCATCCATACCGGCGTGACGTCTACGGGTTGCTTGAGCAGGGCGCGAAGGAAACGGTCGTTCTTCAGGGCAGTCATGTCGGCATCCGGAAAAAAAGTGCGGGCATTTTCTCAGAGCCGGGCGCAAAAGGCACGGCAAGCGCCGCACCTTTTGTCTATCGGGTCAATTTGTCGCAATGAAATGCAGACTTTGCAGCACCACACAACACTGTGGGAGCTGGCCTGCCGGCGATAGCATCACCTCGGTTTGTCAGGCAGACCGAGGTGATGCTATCGCTGGCAGGCCAGCTCCCACAGGTATTGCGGTGCAACTTCAAACCGGGTTTAGACGCCCAGGTAATCCAGGATCCCTTCAGCCGCATTTCGGCCTTCGAAGATCGCCGTCACCACCAGGTCAGAACCGCGAACCATATCGCCACCGGCGAAGATTTTCGGGTTGCTGGTCTGGTGCTTGTACTGACCTTGCTCCGGGGCCACAACGCGGCCCTGGCTGTCGGTCTGGATGCTGTGCTGTTCGAACCACGACGCCGGGCTCGGACGGAAACCGAACGCGATGACCACGGCGTCGGCCGGGATGATCTCTTCGGAGCCCGGGATCGGCTCTGGGCTGCGACGGCCACGGGCGTCCGGTTCGCCGAGACGGGTCTCGACCACCTTCACGCCTTCGACCTTGTCTTCACCGACAATGGCGATCGGCTGGCGGTTGTAGAGGAACTTCACGCCTTCTTCCTTGGCGTTCTTCACCTCTTTGCGCGAGCCCGGCATGTTCGCTTCGTCACGACGATAGGCGCAGGTCACCGACTTGGCGCCCTGGCGGATCGACGTACGGTTGCAGTCCATCGCCGTGTCGCCGCCGCCCAGTACCACAACCTTCTTGCCTTTCATGTCGACGAAATCTTCCGGCGACTTTTCAAAGCCCAGGTTGCGGTTGACGTTGGCGATCAGGAAGTCCAGCGCGTCATGCACGCCCGGCAGGTCCTCACCGGCAAAGCCGCCCTTCATGTAGGTGTAGGTGCCCATGCCCATGAACACGGCATCGTATTCTTCGAGCAGTTGCTCGACGGTCACGTCCTTGCCCACTTCGGTGTTCAGGCGGAACTCGATGCCCATGCCGGTGAAGACTTCGCGACGATTGCTCAGCACGGTCTTTTCCAGCTTGAACTCGGGGATGCCGAAGGTCAGCAGACCACCGATTTCCGGGTTCTTGTCGAACACCACCGGGGTCACGCCGCCGCGCACCAATACATCGGCACAACCGAGGCCAGCCGGGCCTGCGCCGATGATCGCGACACGCTTGCCAGTCGGTATGACCTTGGACATGTCCGGGCGCCAGCCCATGGCGAACGCGGTGTCGGTGATGTACTTCTCGACCGAACCAATGGTCACCGCACCGAAGCCGTCGTTAAGGGTGCAGGCACCCTCGCACAGACGATCCTGCGGGCACACCCGGCCGCACACTTCCGGCAGGGTGTTGGTCTGGTGCGACAGCTCGGCGGCCTGGAGGATGTTGCCCTCGGCCACCAGCTTCAGCCAGTTCGGAATGAAGTTGTGCACCGGGCACTTCCATTCGCAATACGGGTTACCGCAACCCAGGCAGCGGTGGGCCTGATCGGCCGAATGCTGGGGTTTGAAGGGTTCGTAGATCTCCACGAACTCTTTCTTGCGTTGACGCAACAGTTTCTTCTTCGGATCTTTGCGCCCGACGTCGATGAACTGGAAGTCGTTATTCAGACGTTCAGCCATTGTTAAAACCTCATCAAACTCTTCTGGCGCATATCACTGCGGGTTGGCACGGGTGCTGGAAAGCAACGATTTCAGGTTGGCAGCCTTGGGCTTGACCAGCCAGAAACGACGCAGATAGTCGTCGAGGTTTTCAGCGAGGTTACGGCCCCACTCGCTGTCGGTTTCCTCGACGTATTCGTTCAGCACGCGTTGCAGGTGGCTGCGATAGGCTTCCATCGCCTCACCGCTGATCCGCTGGATTTCCACCAGTTCGTGGTTGACCCGGTCAACGAAGCTGTTGTCCTGGTCGAGCACGTAGGCGAAACCGCCGGTCATGCCTGAGCCGAAGTTGTAACCGGTCTTGCCCAACACGCAGACGAAACCACCGGTCATGTACTCGCAGCAGTGATCGCCAGTGCCTTCCACCACGGTGTGAGCACCGGAGTTACGCACCGCGAAACGCTCGCCCGCGGTACCGGCAGCGAACAGCTTGCCGCCCGTGGCGCCATACAGGCAGGTGTTACCGATGATGGCACTGTCCTGAGTCTTGTAGACGCTGCCCTTCGGCGGAACGATGACCAGCTTGCCGCCGGTCATGCCTTTGCCGACGTAGTCGTTGGCGTCGCCTTCCAGGTACATGTTCAGGCCGCCGGCGTTCCACACGCCGAAGCTCTGACCGGCCGTCCCTTTGAAGCGGAAGGTGATCGGCGCATTCGCCATGCCTTGGTTGCCGTGCTTGCGAGCGATTTCACCGGAGATCCGCGCGCCGATCGAACGGTCGCAGTTGCAGATGTCCAGGGCGAAATCGGCGCCGCTCATGTCGTTGATGGCCGAGGTGGCCATGTCGACCATTTTCTCGGCCAGCAGGCCTTTGTCGAACGGCGGGTTGCGCTCAACCTGGCAGAACTGAGGCTTGTCTGCCGGGATGTGATCGCTGCCGAGCAACGGGGTCAGGTCCAGGTGATTCTGCTTGGCGGTCTGGCCTTCGAGGATGTCCAGCAGATCGGTACGACCGATCAGCTCTTCGAGGGAGCGCACGCCGAGCTTGGCCAGCCACTCACGGGTTTCTTCGGCGACGTAGGTGAAGAAATTCACCACCATGTCGACGGTCCCGATGTAGTGATCCTTGCGAAGCTTCTCGTTCTGAGTCGCGACGCCGGTGGCGCAGTTGTTCAGGTGGCAGATGCGCAGGTATTTGCAACCCAGGGCGATCATTGGCGCGGTGCCGAAGCCGAAGCTTTCAGCGCCGAGGATCGCTGCCTTGATCACGTCGAGGCCGGTTTTCAGGCCGCCGTCGGTCTGCACCCGGACTTTGCCGCGCAGGTCGTTGCCGCGCAGGGTCTGGTGGGTTTCGGCCAGGCCGAGTTCCCACGGAGCGCCCGCGTATTTGATCGAGGTCAGCGGCGATGCACCGGTACCGCCGTCGTAGCCGGAGATGGTGATCAAGTCCGCGTAGGCCTTGGCCACGCCGGCGGCGATGGTGCCGACGCCTGCTTCTGCTACCAGCTTCACCGAGACCAGCGCCTTCGGGTTGACTTGTTTCAGGTCGAAAATCAGCTGCGACAAGTCTTCGATCGAGTAGATGTCGTGGTGCGGCGGTGGCGAAATCAGGGTCACGCCCGGCACTGCGTAACGCAGCTTGGCGATCAGACCGTTGACCTTGCCACCTGGCAGCTGACCACCTTCGCCGGGCTTGGCGCCCTGGGCGACCTTGATCTGCAGCACTTCAGCGTTGACCAGGTATTCCGGGGTGACACCGAAACGACCGGTGGCGACTTGCTTGATTTTCGAGCTCTTGATGGTGCCGTAACGCGCCGGGTCTTCGCCGCCTTCGCCGGAGTTGGAACGCGCACCGAGGCGGTTCATGGCTTCGGCCAGGGCTTCGTGAGCTTCCGGCGACAGGGCGCCGAGGGAGATGCCGGCGGAGTCAAAGCGCTTGAGCACCGATTCCAGCGGTTCGATCTCGCTCATGTCCAGCGGCGTGTCCAGGGTCTTGACCTTGAACAAATCGCGGATCATCGACACCGGACGGTTGTCGACCAGGGCCGTGTATTCCTTGAACTTACTGTAGTCGCCCTGCTGCACAGCGGCTTGCAGGGTGTTGACCACATCCGGGTTGTACGCGTGATATTCGCCACCGTGGACGAACTTCAGCAGACCGCCCTGCTGGATCGGCTTGCGCGGACTCCAGGCTTCTGCGGCCAGGGCTTTCTGCTCGGCTTCGATGTCGACGAAACGCGCACCCTTGATGCGGCTCGGCACGCCACGGAAGCTCAGCTCGCAAACTTCTTCGGACAGGCCGATGGCTTCGAACAGCTGCGCACCGCGGTACGAGGTGATGGTCGAGATGCCCATCTTCGACAGGATCTTCAGCAGGCCCTTGGTGATGCCTTTGCGGTAGTTCTTGAACACCTCATAGAGGTCGCCCAGCACTTCACCGGTACGGATCAGGTCGCCCAACACTTCGTAGGCCAGGAACGGATAGACCGCCGAGGCGCCGAAACCGATCAGCACCGCAAAGTGATGCGGGTCGCGAGCGGTGGCGGTTTCCACGAGGATGTTGGAGTCGCAACGCAGGCCTTTCTCGGTCAGGCGATGGTGCACAGCGCCGGTCGCGAGCGAAGCGTGGATCGGCAACTTGCCCGGGGCAATGTGACGGTCACTCAGCACAACCTGGGTGCGACCGGAGCGCACGGCTTCTTCAGCCTGATCGGCAACGTTGCGGATGGCCGCTTCGAGGCCGACGCTTTCGTCGTAGTTGAGGTCGATGATCGCGCGCTCGAAGCCCGGGCGATTGAGGTTCATCAGCGAGCGCCACTTGGCCGGGGAAATGACCGGCGAGCTGAGGATCACGCGTGAGGCGTGTTCCGGCGACTCCTGGAAGATGTTGCGCTCGGCACCGAGGCAGATCTCCAGCGACATGACGATGGCTTCACGCAGCGGGTCGATCGGCGGGTTAGTGACCTGCGCGAACTGCTGGCGGAAATAGTCGTACGGCGTGCGCACGCGCTGGGACAGCACGGCCATCGGCGTATCGTCGCCCATCGAGCCGACGGCTTCGTAGCCTTGTTCGCCGAGCGGACGCAGCACTTGGTCACGTTCTTCGAATGTGACCTGGTACATCTTCATGTACTGCTTCAGCTGGTCGACGTCGTAGAAAGCCGAACCGTGGTCGTTGTCTTCCATGGTCGCCTGGATGCGCAGGGCATTCTTGCGCAGCCATTGCTTGTACGGATGACGCGACTTCAAGCGGTTGTCGATGGCGTCGGTGTCGAGGATCTGACCGGTTTCGGTGTCCACGGCAAAGATCTGACCCGGGCCAACCCGGCCCTTGGCGATCACGTCTTCAGGCTGGTAGTTCCAGACACCGATTTCCGAGGCCAGGGTGATGAAACCGTTCTTGGTCGTGACCCAACGCGCAGGACGCAGGCCGTTACGGTCGAGCAGGCACACCGCGTAACGACCGTCGGTCATTACCACGCCGGCCGGGCCGTCCCACGGTTCCATGTGCATCGAGTTGTATTCGTAGAACGCACGCAGATCCGGGTCCATGGTTTCGACGTTCTGCCACGCAGGCGGAATAATCATCCGCACGCCACGGAACAGGTCGATGCCACCGGTGACCATCAGCTCAAGCATGTTGTCCATGCTGGAGGAGTCGGAACCGACGCGGTTGACCAACGGGCCGAGCTCTTCCAGATCCATCAGATCGTTGGTGAACTTGGTACGACGGGCCACGGCCCAGTTACGGTTACCGGTGATGGTGTTGATTTCGCCGTTGTGGGCGAGGAAGCGGAACGGCTGAGCCAGCGGCCATTTCGGCAGGGTGTTGGTGGAGAAGCGCTGGTGGAACACGCAAATCGAAGTTTGCAGGCGCTGGTCGCTGAGGTCTGGATAGAAGGCGGACAGATCCGCCGGCATCATCAGGCCTTTATAAATAATGGTCTTGTGCGAAAAGCTGCAGATGTAGTGATCGGTGTCGGCGGCGTTGGCCACGGACGAGCGACGACGAGAGGTGAACAGCTTGATCGCCATGTCCTGATCGCTCAGGCCTTCACCGCCGATGTACACCTGTTCGATCTGCGGCAGGCGCTCCAGGGCCAGGCGGCCGAGGACGCTGGTGTCGATCGGCACTTTGCGCCAGCCGACGAGTTGCAGGCCGGCCGCCAGGATCTCGCGGTTCATGTTCTCGCGAGCGGCTTCGGCTTTGACCGGGTCCTGGTTGAAGAAGACCATGCCCACGGCATATTGCTTGGGCAGTTCGACGCCAAAGGTTTCCTGGGCGATCGCTCGCAGGAACACATCCGGCTTTTGAATCAGCAGACCGCAACCGTCACCGGTCTTGCCGTCGGCGTTGATCCCACCGCGGTGGGTCATGCAGGTCAGGGCCTCGATGGCCGTTTGCAAAAGGGTATGACTGGGCTCGCCCTGCATATGGGCTATCAGGCCGAAACCGCAGTTATCCTTGAATTCATCTGGTTGGTACAGACCTGCTTTCATAGACACTTTCTCACCAGGCTGCCTCTTTCCGAGGCAAATTTCTTTTCAATTCAACCACTTGCGATCCGCGCCGAACGTACGCCGGCTTAGCGGGGGCAAAAGGGTGGTCATTGTACACAGCGACACAGAGGCTCACAAATTTGACGACGAACTGTCGCAAATCTATGTCGCATTTGTGAAAGGTTTAAAGCGATCTGCTGTGCTAGTCAAAACTTTTTTAATTTTGACCGCAACGACTCAAAGACTACTGTGACGCAGACACCACAAGGCACGCGGCCTGGAGAGGCGGCATGCGCTTGCAGAAATTTTGAGGTGCTTGGAGAGGCGGCCTGGGTAAGGCCGCCGAATCTTCAGCGAGTTGTTGCCAGTTCCTGTTGGACGCTGGCGACAGTGCGAGGCCAAGGTTTACCAGCCTGAACCTTCGCTGGCAAGGCCTTGATGGCGGTAAGGGCTGCATCACGGTTGGCGAAGTTACCGTAAGTGATGACGTAAAGCGGCTTGCCGTTGAGGACTTTCTTGAAATAACGGTACTCGCCGCCCTGCTCTTTGACGAAGGTTTGCGCACTCGCTTCGGAGCTGGTGCCGAGGATCTGCACCACGTAGTTGCTCGTCGGTTGCCCGGCGTACCAGGCACCACCGGCGCCTTTCGCAACAGCGGCAGTGGCTGGTTTTTCGGCAGGCTTGGCGGTGGCCACGACGGCAGGCTTGGCTGGCGCTGGGGCCGGGGCCGGCTTCACGGCTGGCGCAGTCGGGACTGGCTTGGCTGTGGCGACCTGAGTCGGTGCGGGCACCGGTTTGGCGGCAGGCGTCGGCGCAGGGCCAGGCTGGATGCCCGCAGGCGGCGCGGTGGTGGTCACGGTTGGCGGTGTAGCGCTGGAGCCCTCGACCGGCACACCGTCGTCGCCTTCGGTGATGCCACCGGCCGCTTCGGCCAGAGGACCGCGCATGACCGGTTGCGAGTTGCCGACCAGCGGCAATGGCATCGGTTGCGAATTACCGGCGAATTCGACGGCAGGAGCACCGCCACTGCTAGGTTGTGGCGTGCCTTGGCCGAGCGGCAGTTGCGCCTGTTCGTTGGCAGGCGCGCCGGTGGTCGGTGCTTTGCTGCGACCCGGCATCAACCAGGCGGCGGCTACCGCGACCACGACGACGGCGGAAATCGCCAATACGTGTTTCTTCGGCATGTTGAACCCCATACTTGGACGCTTAACCGCAGAGCGGCTGGCAATCATGGCTTCGATCATCGCATCGCGGGCAACCTGGTTGATGGTGCCAGGCCAGCCGTCGGAGCTTTCGTGAATATCAGAGATCTGATCTGCGGTGAAAAGTTCGATACCCCGGCCGGCGCCTTCGAGACGCTGGTCCAGGTATTCGCGAGTTTCTTCCTCGGTGTAAGGCTGCAACTCGATGACGTGGAAACGCTCTTCCTCGAGGCTCAGCGCGTCCAGTTGCGCAATCAGCGAGGACTCACCGAACAGGAACACATGCGGACGACCTTCCGGTGCACCGGCAGCCAGGGCCAGCAAGGCCTCCAGCGCGGATTCGTCGAGTTGCTCGGCGTCATCCACCAGCAAATAGACTTCCTGCCCGGTCAGCGCCAGTTGCACGACCTGCGACAGAATCGCATTGACCTCTGCCTGGGCGACGTTCAATGCCTGAGCCACCTGACGCAGCACGCCGGCAGCATCGCCAGCGCCACGGGCGGAAACCACCACGCTCTGCACCGACTGCTTGTTCGTACTGGCCACCAGGGCCTGGCGCAACAGGGTCTTGCCACTGCCTTGCGGGCCGGTGACCACCAGCAGCAACTGGCTGTAGCGTGCCAGGTGATGCAGTTGCCCCAGCACCGGTTTGCGCTGGGCCGGGAAGAATTTGAAGCCAGGCACCCGTGGAGCAAAAGGGTCATGACTCAACTGGTAATGGCCGAGGAAAGCCTCGTCGGCATGCAAACTAGTCATCGGGATCTTATTAACCTTTAAGCTGAGCCAGGGCGCGGTAATCCGCTCCCAGCGTGGCCTGTAAAACTTCTTTCGGATAATCGTCGGTCACCACCGCTTCGCCCATGTGGCGCAGCAGCACCAGGCGTAAACGACCGTCGATCACTTTCTTGTCAATTGCCATGTGTTCGAGAAAATCGGCTTCAGTCATCTCTTCAGGCGGGATGACCGGCAGGCCGGCACGCTGAAACAGACGAATGCCGCGATCGCGCTCCTGTTCGCTGATCCAGCCCAGTCGCGCAGACATTTCCAACGCCATTACGGTGCCAGCAGCGACGGCTTCGCCATGAAGCCAGACACCATAGCCCATATGGGTTTCGATAGCGTGTCCGAAGGTGTGCCCCAGGTTCAACGTGGCCCGAACACCGGTCTCCTTCTCGTCGGCACCGACTACCTCGGCCTTGGCCGCGCAGGAACGTTCGATGGCGTAGGTCAGGGCGACCTGGTCCAGAGCGCGCAAGCGATCAACGTTTTCTTCGAGCCAGGTCAGGAACGGCTCGTCGCAGATCAGCCCGTACTTGATGACTTCCGCCAGCCCCGCAGAGAGCTCGCGGGCCGGCAGGGTATTGAGGGTCGCGGTATCGATCAGCACCACATTCGGCTGATAGAAAGCACCGACCATGTTCTTGCCCAGCGGGTGATTGATCCCGGTCTTGCCGCCCACCGAGGAGTCGACTTGCGACAGCAGCGTGGTCGGAACCTGAATGAAATCGACACCGCGCTGATAGCAGGCCGCCGCAAAACCGGCCATGTCACCAATCACACCGCCGCCGAGGGCGATCACCGTGGTGCGACGGTCGTGGCGAGCAGTCAGCAAACCGTCGAAAATCAGTTGCAGGGTTTCCCAGGTCTTGAAAGCTTCGCCGTCGGGCAGCACCACGGAAATCACCGAGAACTGCGCTAGGCTGCGGGTCAGACGTTCGAGATAGAGCGGCGCGACGGTCTCGTTGGAGATGATCGCTACTTGCCGCCCGCGAATATGCGGGGCCAGCAGCTCAGGCTGATCCAACAAACCTTCGCCAATGTGAATCGGGTAGCTGCGCTCGCCTAGATCGACCTTGAGTGTCTGCATGTGTCCCCACAGTGAAGATGGAATCAGGCGTCCTGCCTTGAGTTAACGAATGTCCACGGCGTCTGCTGGTGTGACGCCGTTCGGTAGCCATCCGCCACAACCTTGAGCGGTCGTGACAGGACGCCGAGGATAGCGCATTTCGCGCCTCGCTTTAACGGGGAGGTAGCTGCTGCAAGCGTTCGAGAATATCGAGCACCACCATTCGCGGCGGCCGCTCATCGGTTTCAATCACCAGGTCGGCGATTTCCCGATACAGCGGATCGCGGATCGCCAGCAGATCCCGCAGGGTCTTCGCCGGATCGGCGGTGCGCAACAATGGGCGATTTCGATCGCGGGACGTGCGGCCGACCTGCTGCTCGACAGAGGCATGCAGATAGACCACCCGACCGCCAGCGTGCAACGCCCGACGATTGGCTTCGCGCATCACCGCGCCGCCACCGGTCGCCAGCACCACGCCGTCGCAGCCGCACAGCTCGGCAATCATCGCCTGCTCGCGGTCACGAAAGCCCGGTTCGCCTTCTTTATCGAAAATCCACGGGATATTGGCGCCCGTGCGCAATTCAATTTCCTTATCGGAATCTTTGAACGGCAGGCGCAGCTCTTTGGCCAGCAACCGGCCGATGGTGCTTTTTCCAGCCCCCATCGGTCCAACAAGAATCAAATTTCGCACAGAATCAATGACTCACAGCAATCGCCTGGTTATTCATGATACGCGGAGTGAGAAATACCAGCAGCTCGGATTTTTTCTCCGAAACCACGTCACGCCGGAAAAGGCGGCCAAGATACGGCACATCACCGAGAAATGGCACCTTATCTACAACCTTGCTCTGAGTATTTGAGAAAACCCCGCCAATCACGATGGTCTCGCCATCATTGACCAAAACCTTGGCATTGACCTCGTTTTTCTTGATCGGCGGTACATCCTGGACCTTGTTCAGGTAGTCCGGTTCGTCCTTGGTGACCTTGACCTCCATGATGATCCGGTTGTCCGGGGTGATCTGCGGCGTGACCTCAAGGGACAGCGACGCCTCCTTGAACGACACCGAAGTGGCACCGCTGGAGCTGGCTTCCTGATAGGGAATCTCGGTGCCCTTGAGGATTTTCGCGGTTTCCTTGTCGGACGTGACCACCTTGGGTTGAGAGACGATTTCGCCGTTACCAGTCTTCTCCATCGCGGTCAGCTCCAGGTCCAGCAGCACGTTATCGGTGATGAAGGCGATGCCGATTCCGGAGGTATTGCCCGCAGCGCCCAGGTCGACAAACGGCGAGTTGGTGCTGGTGCTGCCCGGGGTACCAATGGTGGTCGACGAACCATTACTGACGCCGGATGTGTTCCAGTTGCCCTTGTTCTGCACCGAGCCCCCCCAGCGCACGCCGAGGCTTTTGTCGTAGTCGACGTTGGCTTCGACGATTCGCGCCTCGATCATCACCTGACGCACCGGGATATCCAGCTGCGCAACGATGCGACGTAGTTCGTCGAGTCGGTCCTGGGTCTGGTAGGCAATGATGTTGTTGGTCCGTTCATCAACCGTGATCGAACCCCGTTCGTCGATTTTCGATTCGGCACTGGTCACCGACGTGAACAGCTTGGCGATGTCGGCAGCCTTGGCGTAATTGACTTGCAGCAGCTCTCGACGCAGGGGCGCGAGGTCGGAGATCTGCTTCTGCGATTCCAGTTCCTGACGCTCTCGCGCGGCGATTTCATCGGCCGGCGCCACCAGCAGGACATTACCGATCTTGCGCTTGTCCAGGCCTTTGGTTTTCAGCACCAGGTCCAGCGCCTGGTCCCACGGCACGTTCTGCAGACGCAGAGTGATACCGCCCTGCACCGTGTCGCTGGCCACCAGATTGAGGTTGGTAAAATCGGCGATCAGTTGCAGCACCGAGCGCACATCGATGTCCTGGAAATTCAGCGAGAGCTTTTCACCAGTATAGGCAAAACGTTCGGCATTACGCTTTTGCAGGTCGTCGACAGTCATTGGCCGGATGCTGACAGTCAGTTTGTTGTCGGTCTGGTAGGTCGAATAATCGAAGGCGCCGCTGGGCTCGATGCTGATCGTGGCCCGGTCGCCCGTGGCGCTGGCGTTGACGAACTGCACCGGGGTGGCGAAATCCTTGACGTCCAGACGTACGCGCAACGGCTCTGGCAATTGGGTTTTGGCAAAACCGAGGATGATCTTTCCGTCGCGCTCCTGAATGTCCGGGGCGATGGACGGATCCGACAGATCAATCACCACATTGCCTTCACCCTGCGTACCGCGCTGGAAATCCACACCTCGGATGGCCTTGCCCACAGGGGCATAGGCTTTCGCCGGGGCGGGCGTTGCAGTCGCAGTGCGAGGTGCACTGGCGGGCGGCCGGGATGCCTTGTTATTGGCACCCTCCCCGACCACTACGATCAGTTTGTTGCCTTCGACTCGTGCGCTGTACGGGGTCAGCTGCGTCAGATTGATGATCAACCGCGTACGGTCCTTGGCTTCCACAACCGTCGCGCTGCGGGCATTGCCGCCTCCCAGGTCACGACTCTTGCTCGCCAGCTTAGTGACGACGCCTGGCAGATCCAGCGCAATTCGTGCAGGCGACTCGGTCGTGTAACCGTGGGGCTGTGGTGGCGGGCCATCGAAAGATAACTTCAACTCGACACGATCACCCGGCAGCGCGGCGACATCCAGCGCATTGAGGTTGGCCGCTTGTACCATCGGCGACAGCAACGCTATCCATAGCGAGATACCGAGGGTTGAGAAAATCCTGTTCATTATTCGAGTTCCACTATGAGTGCTCTTTCAAAGGGATGGTCCGTGGCCGTTCCAGCCAGGCACCTTCGCCATCGGGAACGATTTCGACCACATCGACTTGCGAGCCGTTGATGGCGACGATCCGCCCATCGTTACGCCCCAGGTAATCGCCGACTTTCAGCCGATGCACTCCGCCTGCTCCGCGCAACAGTGCAAAGGAGCCGGTCGCATTGGAGATTGTGCCGACCATTTCAAACTGCTCGATGTTGAAACCTTCGAGGTATTGCTTGGCCCGGCTGGGGTCGGGTTTGACGTTGCGCGAGCCGCGCTGCTGACCCGCCAGGTCGACCCTGACCTGCCGGGAAAACGGGCTGCGCAGGTTGGCAGCGTTGTAGGTGAATGTTGGGTAAGACCGGAATGTCGGCGTTGGTTCAATCTTGCCCGGCGGCCGCAGGCGCACTTCGTTCATGTAGGCGTCGAGGTCGCCGACGTCATTGTCGCTGCCGCAACCGGCCAGACCGGCGAGCAACAAAACCATCAATAAGCAACGAATCGGGGTCATTTCTGCAACCCCTTGTCGTTGTAGCGGTAGGTCTTGGCAAGGATGCTCATGCGCAGTTTCGGACCGCCCTCCGGGTCAGCCGGCGCAAGGTCGAAATCATGCAGCGTAACGATCCGCGGCAACCCGGCCACGCCACTGACGAACGTCGCCAGGTCGTGATAGGCGCCGGTAACGGTGATCTGGATCGGCAGTTCAATGTAGAACTGTTGGGAAACCTCCGGGAGCAACTTGATCTCTTCAAACTCCAGCCCGCTACCGAGGCCGGTACGGGTGATGTCTTCCAGCAGCCCGGGCACTTCGGTGTCGCTGGGCAATTGCCGCAGCAGCACACCGAAAGAGTTCTCCATCTCTTTCATCTGCTGGGTGTACAGCTCCAGGTTTGCCGCCATGCGAGCTTTGGTCGCGAATTGCTCCTTGAGGGTCGACTCCTCTTCACGCTTGAGTGTGAGGTGATCTTCCTGATCGCTGATGTAAAAGGTGTACCCCAGGGCCAACACCAGAACCATGAGCAAGCCACCCGCCAGGGCCTTGATCGCCGGCGGCCAGGAACCCATGTTGTTGGTGTCCAGATCGTTGATGTCGATCTTGCGCAGGCCTTCAAACCATTCGGAGGGGCTCATTTGCCAGCCTCCACAACGGCGGGCTGAGTCTGACGGACGGTCAACTGGAAGACGTTGGCCTGATCCAGCTGCCCGGCGGTGGTGGCTTTGACTTCCGTGAGGCTCGGCGCATCGAACCAGTCGGACGCGTCCAGATTGCGCATCAAGTCCGAAACACGATTGTTCGATTCCGCCGCGCCGGTAATGGACAGGGTTTTGCCGGCCATTTTCACTTCGGTGAAATACACCCCGTCTGGCAAGGTGCGCGCCAACTGGTCGAAAATACGCCCGCTGATCGGACGGTTACCTTGCAGGTCCTGGATGATGCGCATGCGCTCGACGAGCTGCTGGCGACGGGCCTTCAGGTCGCTGATCTGCTTGATGCGCTCGTCGACCACGGCAATCTGTTTGCCGATGTAATCGTTACGGGCCACTTGCCGGTCTATTGCACTGCTGATGACCTGGTCCGCGATGAAAATCGCGCCCACCGAACACATCAACACGCCGGCCAGCGCCAGCAAAAAACGTTTGCGACGCTCTTCACGCAGCTCTTCGCGCCAAGGTAAAAGATTGATCCGCGCCATCAGTCGAAACTCCTGAGGGCGAGCCCGCAGGCGATCATCAGTGCTGGCGCATCGCTTGCCAGGGCCCCGGCGTTGACCTTGCTGCTCAATGCCATGTCGGAGAACGGGTTGGCCACCTGGGTCGGCGTGCCCAGCCGCTGTTCGATCAGGCGATCAAGCCCCGGGACTGAAGCGGTACCGCCCGCCAGCAGGATGTGATCGACCGCGTTGTACTGACCGGAAGCAAAGAAGAACTGCAACGACCGGGAAACCTGCTGCACCAGAGCATCGCGAAAAGGCTGCAAGACTTCGCTGACGTAGTCATCCGGCAACCCGCCCTGCTTCTTCGCCAACCCTGCCTGCTCGATGGTCAGGCCATAACGACGCTGGATTTCCTCCGTCAGCTGACGACCGCCGAACAATTGTTCGCGGGTGTAGATGATCCGCCCGTTGTACAACACGCTCAGGGTGGTCATGGTCGCGCCGATGTCGACCACCGCCACGGTCAGCCCTTCCTGCGAGACCGCCAGCTGAGCCGCCAGCAAGCTGAACGAGCGCTCCAGCGCATAAGCCTCGACGTCCACTACTCGCGCCGTCAGGCCGGCCAGCGCAAGGGCGGCTTCACGCACCTCGACGTTTTCCTTGCGACAGGCTGCCAGCAGCACATTGACCCGCTCGGGGTTACGCGCCGACGCGCCCTGAACTTCGAAGTCGATGGCGACTTCATCCAATGGGTAGGGGATGTACTGATCGGCCTCGATCTTCAGCTGGTTTTCCATCTCGTCGTCGGAAAGACCGGCGTCCATCTCGATGGTTTTGGTAATGACTGCCGAACCGGCGACGGCCACGGCGACATTCCTGAGGCTGGTTTTGGCCTTGAGCAGCACGCGAGAGAGTGCCTGGCCCACGCCTTCGAGTTCGGCGATGTTTTTCTCGACCACCGCGTTGGCGGGCAAAGGCTCGACCGCATAGGCTTCGACCCGATAGCGGTCGCCCTGGCGACTGAGCTCAAGCAGCTTCACCGACGTGGAGCTGATGTCGATCCCCAGAAGCGTGTTGGCTTTTTTATTGAAGAGTCCTAGCACTACCAATTCCCTATGACTATCCGTGTCTTACGGACTCTGTAATACCCGTTGCGTTCAAACCACCCGTCTTGACAGCAGCGCAAATGACGCTCTCGACGTAAAAATGCTTATAATGCCCAGCGTTTTTTTCCGGTTTTTACTGCAAGCGCGGGTCGTTCCCTGTTTATCTGAACCCTGTTGCCTAATTCATTCTTTGCCCTGGATATCCCAAAGCCTTGATTCGTCTGCTGAAATTTTTCGGTTGGTCCATCGTCGCCGTTTTCTGCGGACTGCTCCTTGGTCTGAGCGGCGCGTTTCTTTACCTTAGTCCGGGATTGCCATCCGTGGAGGCTCTGAGAAGCATCCAGTTGCAGATTCCATTGCGGGTGTACAGCAGCGACAACAAGTTGATCGCAGAATTTGGCGAAATGCGCCGCACGCCGATCCGTTTCGCCGACATTCCCCCCAATTTCATCAATGCGTTACTAAGTGCTGAAGACGACAATTTTGCCAATCACTACGGCGTCGATCCCAGCAGCCTGATGCGTGCTGCGACTCAGCTGATCAAAAGCGGACACATCCAGTCCGGCGGCAGCACGATCACCATGCAGGTGGCGAAGAACTTCTTTCTGACCAGCGAACGCAGTTTCTCGCGCAAAACCACCGAAATCCTCCTGGCCCTGCAGATCGAGCGGCAGCTGACCAAGGACGAGATCCTCGAGCTGTACGTCAACAAGATCTATCTGGGTAACCGCGCCTACGGCATCGAAGCCGCCGCGCAGGTTTACTACGGCAAATCGATTCGTGACGTCAGCCTGGCGCAGATGGCGATGATCGCCGGCCTGCCAAAAGCCCCTTCGCGCTTTAACCCGCTGGCCAACCCGGCCCGCAGCAAGGAACGTCGCGACTGGATCCTCGGGCGCATGTACAAGCTCGGCAAGATCACCGAAGCCGACTACACCACCGCGATCAACGAGCCACTCAACGCCAGCTACCACGTGCCGACGCCAGAAGTGAACGCGCCGTACATCGCTGAAATGGCCCGTGCCGAAATGGTCGGCCGTTATGGCAGCGATGCGTACACCGAAGGTTTCCGCGTGACCACCACGGTGCCGAGCAATTTGCAGGAAATGGCCAACACCGCGGTCCACGAAGGCTTGATGACTTACGACCAGCGTCACGGCTATCGCGGTCCCGAGTCGCGCCTGCCGGGCAAGACTCGCGAGGCCTGGGCCACCGAGCTGACCAAACAGCGGACCATTAGCGGACTTGAGCCGGCCATCGTCACTCAGGTCGACAAGAACGGTCTGCAAGTGATCACCCGCACCGGTGAGGAACACGTCGCTTGGGACAGCATGAAATGGGCACGTCCATTCCTGAACACGAACAGCATGGGCGCCAATCCGAAGCAGCCGGCGGACGTGGCCCAGGTTGGTGACCTGATTCGCGTGCAGCGCCAACCGGACAACTCACTGAAATTCAGCCAGATCCCGCAAGCGCAAGGCGCGCTGGTGTCCCTTGATCCGCAGAACGGCGCCATTCGCTCGCTGGTCGGTGGTTTTGCCTTCGAGCAGAGCAACTACAACCGCGCCATGCAGGCCAAGCGTCAGCCGGGTTCGAGTTTCAAGCCCTTCGTTTACAGCGCCGCGCTGGATAATGGCTACACCGCCGCCAGCCTGGTGAACGATGCTCCAATCGTGTTCGTCGATGAATACTTGGACAAGGTCTGGCGTCCGAAGAACGACACCAACACCTTCCTCGGCCCGATCCGCCTGCGTGAAGGGTTGTACAAATCGCGCAACCTGGTATCGATCCGACTGGTGCAGGCGCTGGGCGTCGATCGCACCATCGATTACATCAGCAAGTTCGGCTTCAACAAGCAGGACCTGCCGCGCAACTTGTCCCTGGCCTTGGGCACCGCGACCCTGACGCCAATGGAAATCGCCACTGGCTGGAGCACCTTCGCCAACGGTGGCTACAAAATCAGCCCGTATATCATCGACAAGATCGAAAGCCGTAATGGCGACACGCTGTTTGTCGCCAACCCGCCGAGCGTTCCTCAGGGCGACGTTGCGACCAATGGCATCGCCGCACCGACCGACGCCCAGGCGTTCACGGTCAATGCGACCCCGGGCGAGGCTCCGGCCGCACCCGGCACTGCGCCGCAAACGCCAGCCGTGGCCGAACGCATTGTCGACGGTCGCACCACCTTCATCCTCAACAGCATGCTCGAGGACGTGATCAAACTCGGTACCGGCCGCCGCGCACTGGCCTTGGGTCGCAGCGACATTGCGGGCAAGACCGGTACCACCAACGAATCCAAGGACGCCTGGTTCTCCGGCTACAACGCCGATTACGTGACCACCGTCTGGACCGGGTTCGATCAGCCGGAAAGCCTGGGCAAACGCGAGTTCGGCGGCACTGTCGCGCTGCCGATCTGGATGAATTACATGGCTGCCGCCCTTAAAGACAAGCCGCCTCACACCCAGGCAGAACCGGAAGGCCTCCTCAGCCTGCGGGTCGACCCGGTCAGCGGTCGTGCGGCCAGCCCGGGCACGCCAGGCGCGTACTTCGAGCTGTTCAAGGCCGAGGACACGCCACCATCGGTGAATGAGCTGGGTAACGGCAATGCGCCGGGTAGCCCGCTGCCAGCGGATGAAGGGGCGCCGATCGATCTTTTCTGATCGCCTGAAGCAACGCAAAAGCCCCGCCTTCGAGAGAAGTGCAGGGCTTTTTATTGCCTCACATTTTGCGTTGACTGCCCCGGCCTCTTCGCGGGCAAGCCTCGCTCCTACGGATATGAATCGTTCCCAGCGTTTGCGGACAACCCGCCCCTCGTAGGAGCGAGGCTTGCCCGCGAAGAGGCCCTCACAGACACCACAAAAACCACAGGCAGAAAAAAGCCCCGACTCACAAGAGCCAGGGCTTTCGGTTGAAGCGCTACAACGACTTAGCCGTTGAACACGTCATCCACGCTTTTCAGCGGGTAGTTCTTCGGATACGGCAGGGTCGCTACGCCGGTTTCGATGGCAGCCTTGGCCACGGCATCGGAGATCAGGGTGATCAGGCGGGCATCCATCGGCTTGGGAATGATGTACTCACGACCGAATTCCAGCTTGATGCCACCGTAGGCGTCACACACTTCCTGAGGAACGGGCAGTTTGGCCAGTTCACGCAGGGCGTTGGCCGCTGCTACCTTCATTTCTTCGTTGATGCGCTTGGCGCGAACGTCCAGGGCACCGCGGAAGATGAACGGGAAGCCCAGTACGTTGTTGACCTGGTTCGGGTAGTCCGAACGGCCGGTCGCCATGATCACGTCGTCACGGGTGGCGTGAGCCAGTTCCGGAGAGATTTCCGGATCAGGGTTCGAGCACGCGAACACGATCGGGTTGGCCGCCATGGATTTGAGGCCTTCAGCGCTCAACAGGTTCGGGCCGGACAGGCCAACGAACACGTCTGCACCGGTCAGGGCGTCAGCCAGGGTGCGCTTGTCGGTCGCGTGAGCGAAGACAGCCTTGTACTGGTTCAGGTCGTCACGGCCGGAGTGGATCACGCCGGTACGGTCAACCATGAAGATGTTTTCGATGTTGGCGCCCATGCTCACCAGCAATTTCATGCAGGAGATGGCGGCCGCACCGGCGCCCAGGCAGACGATCTTGGCGTCAGCCAGGGTTTTGCCAGCGATTTCCAGGGCATTGATCATGCCGGCCGCGGTAACGATCGCGGTGCCGTGCTGGTCATCGTGGAACACTGGAATGTCGCACTGCTCGATCAGAGCGCGCTCGATCTCAAAGCACTCAGGTGCCTTGATGTCTTCCAGGTTGATGCCACCGAAGGTGATGGAGATACGCTTGACGGTGTCGATGAAGGCTTGCGGGCTTTCGGAGTCGACTTCGATATCGAAAACGTCGATGCCGGCAAAGCGCTTGAACAGCACGCCTTTCCCTTCCATGACAGGCTTGGAAGCCAGTGGGCCAAGGTTACCCAGGCCAAGAATCGCGGTGCCATCGGAAATGACTGCAACCAGGTTGCCTTTGCCGGTGTATTTGTAGGCCAGTTCAGGATCGCGGGCGATTTCGCGTACTGGTTCGGCTACGCCGGGGCTGTAGGCCAGCGACAGATCGCGGGCGGTAGCGGTGGCCTTGGTGAGCTCGACACTCAGCTTCCCTGGACGAGGATGGGCGTGATATTCGAGAGCGGCAGTTTTCAAATCAGACATGTGGGCATTCCGCTTTTACTGTTGGACAGACGGACCGCCGAGGATACGCGTGTCGCAAAGTCCCCACAAGACTGACCAGTCACCCCTGTCAAGCGCCCTGCCTTACGACTTTGGGCCAAGAGCCCCGGAACACAAGGGATGGACTGTTCACAATCAAAAGAAAAAATGTCTACAATTTTTCTCAACGTACCACTTGCAGCATCGCCGGATCGGTCAACGGCAGAAGCCAGCGCGCCTGCCCGGGTTGCAAACCACCGCGGCGCGATCGATCCACCACCCAGCCACGCGCCTCAATCTGCTTGCCCTTCAGTCGCTCAAGCGATGCCACATCGAATTGCCCGAGCAAATTGGGTGCAACACGCAATACAACCGAGTCCTGCAACTCAATCCAAACCCCGCCGCGATTGCGCTGAACCTTGCTCACACGACCACTGAGCACAGCGAAACCGGAGGCGTTGATCTGCTCCGCTTTCAGTACAGGTGATTGCCGCCACAGACCAAGACCGGCCTGGCGGGCACTGCGTTCGGCAGCTTGCTGGCAGCCGACCAATTCGACATTCGGCGCGACCGCCACTTGAAAACCGAGGCCCTCGGCGAGCATCTGCGCTTCGAAGTTGGCGCCATCCGCACCGTAGACATGGGCCAGCGTGCGACCGTAATGGTCCTTGCTCTCCTTACCCGGCAGCAAACTCACGCGTCCGTTGCTGGCGTCCACCAGCGCTTCCAGGCGTTTGCGCGCGATGACAGCAAACGGCTCGTCGGAACGGCCCTGTTTGCCCAGCTCAGGCGTGTTCAAGCCGATCATGCGCACGCTGCGGCCATCGCTGAGGCGCAAAGTGTCGCCATCCACCACACGTTGTACTGCGACGGGCGTCAGGCCGCTCGGCACCGGGCAGAAGGCCTGGGCGCCGGACAACCAAAACGCAGACATAAAAAAGGCGCCCGCGAGGGACGCCTTTTTCATTAGCAAGGTAAAGCCCATCAGGCCTTCGAACCTTACTCTGCTGCAGCAGGTTTCTTGCCGAAAGCACCGAAACGGTCTGCGAAGCGCTGAACGCGGCCGCCAGTGTCCAGAGTCTTCTGCTTACCGGTGTAGAACGGGTGGCACTCGTTGCAAACGTCGATCGGCAGAGCTTTGCCGAAGGTCGAACGAGTTTCGAACTTGTTGCCACAGCTGCAAGTAACAGCAATGACTGGATAATCTGGATGGATTTCAGCTTTCATGGTGTCTTCCTCGGGCTGCGTGCCGCCACCCAACACTATTGTTGAATACCGCACGTAATTAGGCCGCGGATTCTATCAGACATTGACAATCGCGCAAGCTGTCGCTTCTACCGACCGTCTGCTAGGCTCCCGGTCCAAAGCGCCGTCCCACAGGGATTGCGCCCGCGCTTCATTTATCGCCCGCCCAAAGAGAATCCCCCGCGTGCCCGACGCCATTTTGCGCCTCGCCCTGCCTTCGCCGCTGCGCCGCCTGTTCGATTACCGCGCCCCGGCCGGCGTTCTGCGCGCCCAGTTGCAACCGGGCATGCGCCTGCGGGTGCCGTTCGGCCGCCGGGAGATGATCGGGATTCTGGTGGAGGTCACCGACACCAGCGAAGTGCCAGTAGAAAAGCTCAAACCGGCCCTGGCCCTGCTCGACGCCACGCCGCCGTTGCCACCAGCGCTGTTCAAGTTGTGCCTGTGGACCTCGCAGTATTACCAGCACAGCCTCGGCGACACCTTGAGTTGGGCGCTGCCAGTGTTGTTGCGCCAAGGCGAACTGGCCGAGGCGCGCCAGGAACGCTTCTGGTCCGCCGCACCCGGCGCCAGCCTTGATGATCCGCGCATCGCCCGTGCGCCACGCCAGCGCGAAGCCCTGGCGACATTGGCCCAGCACCCTCACGGCGTCGCCCATCAGTTATTGAGCAAACTGATGCTGAGCAAGGACAGCCTCGATTTATTGCTGGCCAAGGATCTGGTGCAGGTGGAAATCCGCAAGCACGCCCCCGGTGCCCGCCACGAACACTGGCTGGCGCAACCGGAGCTGCCGCTCAACCCTGAGCAGCGCGCCGCGTATGAAGCGATACGCGCCGGGTTCGACAGTTATCACGCGTTCCTGCTGGCCGGCGTCACCGGCAGCGGCAAGACCGAAGTCTATTTGCAGCTGATTCGCGAAACCCTCGAGGCCGGCAAGCAAGCGTTGGTGTTGATCCCGGAGATCAACCTCGGCCCGCAGACCCTGGCGCGCTTCGAGCAGCGTTTTAATGCGCGCATCGCCCTGATTCACTCTGCGGTCAATGATCGCGAGCGCCTCGAAGCCTGGCTCGCCGCCCGGGACGGTGACGCCGACATCATTATCGGCACCCGCTCGGCGCTGTTCACGCCGATGAAAAATCCCGGCCTGATCATCATCGACGAAGAGCACGACGGCTCCTATAAACAGCAGGAAGGCTTGCGCTATCACGCCCGCGATCTGGCGTTGGTGCGCGCGCGGCAGGAAAACATCCCGATTGTCCTCGGCTCCGCCACGCCTTCGCTGGAAAGCCTGCACAACGCCTACACCGGTCGGTACGGTCTACTACGACTAAACGAGCGTGCTGGTGGCGCCAAGCAACCGCGATTCCTGCGCCTGGACGTAAAAAGCCGTCCGCTGGACAGCGGTATTTCCGGGCCAATGCAGCAAGCAATCGGCCAGACCCTGGCGGCTGGCCAGCAAGTGCTGGTTTTTCTCAATCGTCGCGGTTTTGCGCCGACGCTGCTTTGCCACGATTGCGGCTGGATGTCCGAGTGTCAGCGCTGCGATGCGCGAATGACCGTGCACCAGCGCTCCGGTGAACTGCGCTGCCACCATTGCGGCTACGTCGAGCGCGTACCTCGGCACTGCCCGAAATGCGGTAAGGTCGATTTGCGCCCGGTGGGTGCCGGCACTGAGCGTGCGGAAGAACGCTTGGCGATTCTATTTCCGGACGTCCCGGTGCTGCGGGTCGACCGCGACAGCACGTCGCGCAAAGACGCGATGAATCAACTGTTCGCCACCATCCAGAAAGGCCAGCCGTGCATACTGGTCGGCACGCAAATGCTTGCCAAAGGGCACCACTTTCCACGGGTAACCCTGGTGTCGATCCTCGATGCCGATGGCGGGCTGTTCTCCGGCGACTTCCGCGCCAGCGAGCGCATGGCGCAGCTGATCGTTCAGGTTGCAGGCCGTGCCGGGCGAGCCGAAGAGCCGGGCAAGGTGATTATCCAGACGCACCTGGCCGATCATCCGCTGCTGGTGCAATTGACCGAACAAGGCTATTTCGCCTTTGCTGAACAGGCTTTGAGTGAGCGTCGCTCTGCGGGATTGCCGCCGTTTGCGCATTTGGCGTTGCTGCGGGCCGAAGCGCACAAACCGGGGCAGGCCGAAGGTTTTCTCGATGAGGCGTGCAGCGAGGCCGAGCGTTTGTTGGCTGAGCAGAATCTGACCGGGATTGAGCTGCTCGGCCCGGTACCGGCGCCGATGGAACGTCGCGCAGGACGCTATCGTGCGCAGTTGTTGTTGCAGGCCACGGCCCGGGCACCGCTTCACCGGCTGTTGAGCAGTTGGTTGCTGATGCTGGAGCAGATGCCGAGTGGGCGGGCGGTGCGTTGGTCTCTCGATGTCGATCCCGTGGATTTGTATTGATTGGTAGATCGCCATCGCGAGCAGGCTCGCTCCCACATTGGATCTGTGTGTACCGCTAACCCTGTGGGAGCGGGTTTGCCCGCGAAGGCTGACTATTTGTCACCACATATCCATAACCTGCCCTCTATAGTTGGCAAGCACGTCTGGGCAACGGATAATGCCCAGTTTTTCCACTAGCGCATCCAGGCGCCGCCGCGCTTGCGGTCGAAAGAGAACACCATGAAAGACACCATTCGCCAGCTGATCCAACAAGCCATCACCCAACTCGTCAACGAAGGTGTGTTGCCTGAAGGCCTGTCGCCGGCGATCCAGGTGGAAAACTCCCGTGACAAGAAGAACGGCGACTTCGCCAGCAACATCGCCATGATGCTGGCCAAACCGGCGGGCATGAAGCCGCGTGATCTGGCGGAAAAAATCATCGCCGCGCTGCCGGCTGATGAAAACGTCACCAAGACCGAAATCGCCGGCCCGGGCTTCCTGAACTTTTTCCAGAACACCGATGCCCTGGCCACTCGCCTGGACGCCGCCCTGGCCGATGAGCACATCGGCGTGCGCAAGGCCGGCCCGGTACAACGCACCGTCGTCGACCTGTCGGCCCCGAACCTGGCCAAAGAGATGCACGTCGGCCACTTGCGTTCGACCATCATCGGCGACGGCGTGGCGCGCGTTCTGGAGTTCCTCGGCGACGACGTCGTCCGTCAGAACCACGTCGGCGACTGGGGCACCCAGTTCGGCATGCTGATGGCGTACCTGCAGGAAAACCCGATCACCAGCGACGAACTGTCGGACCTGGAAAACTTCTACCGCGCCGCCAAGCAACGCTTCGACGAATCCGAAGAGTTCGCCGATCGCGCCCGTGGCCTGGTGGTCAAGCTGCAAGCCGGCGACCCGGACTGCCTGGCGCTGTGGACCAAGTTCAAAGACATCTCCCTGTCGCACTGCCAGAAAATCTACGAGCTGCTGAACGTCAAACTGACCATGGCCGACGTGATGGGCGAAAGCGCCTATAACGACGACCTGATCAACGTGGTCAACGACCTCAAGGCTGCGGGCATGCTGGTCGAGAGTAATGGCGCGCAGTGCGTGTTCCTCGACGAATTCAAGAATGCCGACGGCGACCCGCTGCCGGTGATCATCGTCAAGGCCGATGGCGGCTACCTCTACGCCACCACCGACCTGGCGGCCGTGCGTTATCGCAGCGGCAAGCTCAAGGCTGACCGCGCGCTGTACTTCGTCGACCAGCGTCAGGCATTGCACTTCCAGCAAGTGTTCGCGGTCGCCCGCAAGGCCGGCTTCGTGACGCACCCGATGGAAATGGAACACATGGGCTTCGGCACCATGAACGGCGCCGATGGCCGTCCGTTCAAGACCCGTGATGGCGGCACCGTGAAGCTGATCGACCTGCTGACCGAAGCCCAGGAGCGCGCCTACACCCTGGTGAAGGACAAGAACCCGGAGTTGGCCGAAGACGAATTGCGCAACATCGCCAGAGTCGTGGGCATTGGCGCGGTGAAATACGCCGACCTGTCCAAGCACCGCACCAGCGACTACAGCTTCAACTTCGACCAGATGCTGAACTTCGAAGGCAACACCGCGCCGTACCTGCTGTACGCCTACACCCGCGTGGCCGGTGTGTTCCGCAAACTTGGCAAGGATTTCAGCGAAGTCGAAGGCCAGATCGTTCTCGAAGCCGCCCACGAACACGAGCTGGCAGCCAAGCTCGCGCAGTTCGGCGAAGTGTTGAACAACGTTTCCGACAAAGGCACGCCGCACATCCTGTGCACCTACCTGTACGATGTCGCCGGCCTGTTCTCCAGTTTCTATGAGAATTGCCCGATCCTCAGCGCCGACACCCCGGCGCAAATGCAGAGCCGTCTGCGCCTCGCCGCGCTGACCGGCCGCACTCTCAAGCAAGGCCTGGAACTCTTGGGTCTGGAAACTCTGGAGCGTATGTAAGTTGGCTGCCAAGAAAAAACCTGCACCCAAGCGTGGCGCCAGCCGTTACCAAGCTCCTGCAAAGCAACCGATCCCGGGCTGGCTGTGGATGGCGATCGGCCTGACGGTCGGCGCGTTCATTGTGTTCCTGATGAAACTGGAACCGGGCAAGGGCAGCGAGAGCGTCAAGCGCGAGAAGATCGAACAGCAGAAAGCCACCAAAATCGCCGAGGCCAACAAGACCCCGCCGAGCCCGACGCAACCGGTGAAGCCGAAGTACGACTTCTATACCTTGCTGCCGGAATCGGAAGTCATCGTGCCGCCGGATGCCGTGCCGGAGAAAACTCTGCCGACGCCACAAGTGCCGGCGGTTCCGACCACGCCGGTCACACCGGAGCAAGCGGCGAAGATCGACACCGCGCGCGCTCAGGCCGCACTGGCCGGAATCACTCCGCCACCTGCGCCACCAGTGTCCAAAGCCGCACCGGTGACCAAGTTCTTCCTCCAGGCCGGTTCGTTCCGCAAAGAGGCTGACGCGGACAAGGTTCGGGCGCAGATCATTTTGCTGGGGCAGGCAGTGGCGGTTGAATCCGGTACCGTGAAGGACGAGACCTGGTTTCGGGTATTGGTCGGACCGTTCAGCAACCGCGAACAGCTGACCACGGCGCAGAAACAACTGGCCGGCGCCGGTTTCAGCAACCTGTTGTTACAACAACGCCAGAACCGCTGATTTCCTCAGCGGCACCGCGTTATCGTTCTTCGCGGGCAAGCCTCGCTCCTACAGGGAATGCACCGTTCACGATATTGTGAACGCCGTAAAATGCACCGTTCGCCGTACGTGTGAACGGTGCATTACCTGTAGGAGCGAGGCTTGCCCGCGAAGGCGCCAGAACAAACAACACACCCTTCCCTGCCAGACACCGCTCGTCCCCTATCCCGCCCCGCAGTTGAAAAACCCATCACCACCCCCATATGAGTTGGCATAAGGCATTTTCGCCCCGCTGCGTGGAGACTCTCCCTTGACCACCATCGTTTCAGTTCGCCGCCACGGCAAAGTCGTCATGGGCGGCGACGGCCAGGTTTCTCTTGGCAATACCGTGATGAAAGGCAACGCGAAGAAAGTTCGTCGCCTGTACCACGGTCAGGTGATCGCCGGTTTTGCCGGGGCCACCGCTGACGCCTTCACCCTCTTCGAGCGTTTCGAAGGCCAGCTTGAGAAACATCAGGGCCACCTGGTTCGCGCTGCGGTCGAACTCGCCAAAGAATGGCGCACTGACCGCTCCCTCAGCCGCCTCGAAGCCATGCTCGCGGTCGCCAACAAAGACGCCTCCCTGATCATCACCGGCAACGGCGACGTGGTCGAACCCGAAGAAGGCTTGATCGCCATGGGTTCCGGTGGCGGTTACGCCCAGGCCGCCGCCAGCGCGCTGCTGAAGAAAACCGATCTGTCGGCTCGCGAAATCGTCGAAACCGCGCTCGGTATCGCCGGCGACATCTGCGTATTCACCAACCACACCTTCACCATTGAGGAGCAGGACCTCGCCGAGTAAGCCTGTTTCGGCCTTGCGCCACGGCTCACTTTTGCTTGAGGACCGCCAATTACTATGTCCATGACTCCCCGTGAAATCGTCCACGAACTCAATCGCCATATCATCGGCCAGGACGATGCCAAGCGCGCCGTCGCCATCGCGCTGCGTAACCGCTGGCGCCGGATGCAGCTGCCCGAAGAGCTGCGCGTTGAAGTAACGCCCAAGAACATCCTGATGATCGGCCCGACCGGTGTCGGTAAAACCGAGATCGCCCGTCGCTTGGCCAAGCTTGCCAACGCGCCGTTCATCAAAGTCGAAGCGACCAAATTCACCGAAGTCGGCTACGTCGGTCGCGACGTTGAATCGATCATTCGTGACCTGGCTGACGCAGCGATCAAGTTGCTGCGCGAACAGGAAATGACCAAGGTTCGCCACCGCGCCGAAGACGCCGCTGAAGAGCGCATCCTCGACGCCCTGCTGCCACCGGCACGCATGGGCTTCAACAATGACGACGCCCCGTCGGCCGACTCCAACACCCGCCAGCTGTTCCGCAAGCGCCTGCGTGAAGGTCAGCTGGATGACAAGGAGATCGAAATCGAAGTCGCCGAAATGGCCGGCGTCGATATCTCCGCGCCACCGGGCATGGAAGAAATGACCAACCAGTTGCAGAGCCTGTTTGCCAACATGGGCAAGGGCAAAAAGAAAAACCGCAAGATCAAGGTCAAGGAAGCGCTGAAACTGGTGCGTGACGAAGAAGCCAGCCGCCTGGTCAACGATGAAGAGTTGAAGGCCAAGGCGCTGGAAGCGGTCGAACAGCACGGCATCGTGTTCATCGATGAAATCGACAAGGTCGCCAAGCGCGGCAATTCCGGCGGCGTCGATGTGTCCCGTGAAGGCGTGCAGCGTGACTTGCTGCCACTGATCGAAGGCTGCACCGTCAACACCAAGCTGGGCATGGTCAAGACCGACCACATCCTGTTCATCGCCTCCGGTGCGTTCCACTTGAGCAAGCCGAGCGACCTGGTGCCGGAGCTGCAAGGTCGTCTGCCGATTCGTGTTGAGCTGAAGGCGCTGACGCCGGAAGACTTCGAGCGCATCCTCAGCGAGCCGCACGCGTCGCTCACCGAGCAGTATTGCGCCCTGCTGAAAACCGAAGGCCTGGTCATCGAGTTCCAGCCGGACGGCATCAAGCGCATCGCCGAGATTGCCTGGCAGGTCAACGAGAAGACCGAGAACATCGGTGCCCGTCGCCTGCACACCTTGCTCGAGCGTCTGCTCGAAGAAGTGTCGTTCAGCGCTGGCGACCTGGCCAGCGCCCATGACGACAAGGTGATCCTGATCGACGCCGAGTACGTCAACAGCCACCTCGGTGAATTGGCGCAGAACGAAGACCTGTCCCGTTATATCCTGTAGGTCACATTCTGTGTGAGCGGGCTTCTGTGGCGAGGGAGCTTGCTCCCGCTGGGTCGCGAAGCGACCCCAAAATCGGTGAATGCGGTTAATCAGGAAGACCCCATTCGCCGGATTTACGACTGCTGCGCAGTCGAGCGGGAGCAAGCTCCCTCGCCACAGGATCACCCGCCAACACAGGGCCTCCATTAAGACGGACGACCGGCCCCATGACGACCCAACTCCCCACCGACATCAAACTGCACAAAGCCTCGAAAACCCTGTCGCTGAAATACGCGTCTGGCGAGGAACATCATCTGCCCGCCGAGTTCCTTCGCGTGCACTCTCCTTCCGCCGAGGTCCAGGGCCACGGCAAACCTATCCTGCAATTTGGCAAGATCGGCGTAGGCCTGACCAAGGTAGAACCGGCCGGTCAGTACGCACTGAAATTGACCTTCGACGACGGCCACGACAGCGGCCTGTTCACCTGGGAATATCTGTACCAGTTGGGCGTGCGTCAGGACGACCTTTGGAACGATTATCTTGCCGAACTGAAAGCCGCCGGCAAAACCCGCGATCCGAATGAATCCATCGTCAAGCTGATGCTCTAGGTCAGGCCTCTTGCTCTTTAGAGGGCATTTTCTAATTCCATCTGTTTGAATGCTCCGCTCCTGGGTCAATGATTGGCCCGCTTGCGAAAAAAATTAAACTCGGGTAACCAATGGAACTGGCAAGTTCCCTGCAGTGCTCTCTGCGGTAAAAAGCAGTGATGCAGAATTAACGGTCACCCGAGCAGAAGTACCTGGCATTGGCTGTGTACCTACACAGCTGGACCCTGGTACTCGTCTCAGGACAATGGAGCGTCGTAGATGAGTAACAAGAATAACGATGACTTGAAATATCAGGCCTCGGAAAATACTTTGGGGCTGAATCCTGTCGTTGGGCTGCGTGGAAAGGATCTACTGGCTTCTGCTCGAATGGTGCTCAGGCAGGCCATCCGGCAACCGGTTCATAGCGCAAGGCATGTCGCTCATTTCGGCCTTGAACTCAAGAACGTGCTGTTCGGCAAATCCGAGCTGCAACCGACCAGCGATGACCGTCGCTTCCACGATCCGGCCTGGAGCCAGAACCCGCTCTACAAACGTTATCTGCAAACTTACCTGGCGTGGCGCAAGGAACTCCACGACTGGATCGACGACAGCAACCTCGGGCCCAAGGATGTGGCACGCGGGCATTTCGTGATCAACCTCATGACCGAAGCCATGGCGCCGACCAACAGTGCGGCCAACCCTGCAGCGGTCAAACGCTTCTTCGAAACAGGTGGTAAAAGCCTGCTCGACGGCCTCTCGCATCTGGCCAAGGATCTGGTGCACAACGGCGGTATGCCGAGCCAGGTCAACATGGGTGCGTTCGAAGTCGGCAAGAGCCTGGGCGTGACCGAAGGCGCGGTGGTGTTCCGCAACGACGTGCTGGAACTGATCCAGTACCGCCCGATCACCGAGCAGGTGCACGAGCGCCCGCTGCTGGTGGTGCCGCCGCAGATCAACAAGTTCTATGTATTCGACCTGAGCCCGGACAAGAGCCTGGCGCGTTTCTGCCTGCGCAACAACGTGCAGACGTTCATCGTCAGCTGGCGCAACCCGACCAAGGAGCAGCGCGAGTGGGGTCTGTCGACCTACATCGAGGCACTCAAGGAAGCGGTCGACGTGGTCACCGCGATCACCGGCAGCAAAGACGTGAACATGCTCGGTGCCTGCTCCGGGGGTATCACCTGCACCGCGCTGCTGGGCCACTACGCCGCGATCGGCGAGAAGAAGGTCAACGCCCTCACATTGCTGGTCAGCGTGCTGGACACCACCCTGGACAGCGACGTGGCCCTGTTCGTTGACGAACAGACCCTCGAAGCCGCCAAGCGTCATTCCTATCAGGCCGGCGTGCTGGAAGGCCGCGACATGGCGAAGGTCTTCGCCTGGATGCGCCCCAACGATTTGATCTGGAACTACTGGGTCAACAACTACCTGCTGGGCAACGAGCCGCCGGTGTTCGACATTCTGTTCTGGAACAACGACACCACCCGGTTACCCGCCGCGTTCCACGGCGACCTGATCGAAATGTTCAAAAGCAACCCACTGATTCGTCCCGATGCACTGGAAGTGTGCGGTACGCCGATCGATCTGAAGCAAGTCACGGCCGACATCTTTTCCCTGGCCGGCACCAACGACCACATCACCCCGTGGAAGTCCTGCTACAAGTCGGCGCAGTTGTTCGGCGGCAAGGTTGAATTCGTGCTGTCCAGCAGCGGGCATATCCAGAGCATTCTGAACCCGCCGGGCAACCCGAAATCGCGCTACATGACCAGCACGGAGATGCCGGTCAAAGCCGAAGAATGGCAGGAGAATTCCACCAAGCACACTGACTCCTGGTGGCTGCACTGGCAGGCCTGGCAGGCCGAGCGTTCGGGCAAGCTGAAGAAATCCCCGGCGAGCCTGGGCAACAAGGCTTACCCGGCAGGCGAGTCGGCGCCAGGCACTTACGTACACGAGCGGTAACCGACACACCCCGCGCCCTCTGTAGGACGAAGCTTGCTCGCGAAAGCGGTCATTCATTCAACATGGAAGTTGACTGACTTGACGCCTTCGCGAGCAAGCTTCGCTCCTACAAGGAACCGGGATAATTCACCCACAGGGCCTGATGCATGCCGCAACCGTTCATATTCCGTACTGTCGACCTGGATGGCCAGACCCTCCGCACGGCGGTACGCCCCGGCAAGCCTCACTTGACGCCCTTGCTGATTTTCAACGGCATCGGCGCCAACCTGGAGCTGGTGTTTCCGTTTGTCGCGGCGCTGGACCCGGACCTGGAAGTCATCGCTTTCGACGTACCCGGTGTCGGCGGTTCGTCGACGCCCAACCGGCCCTACCGTTTTCCGGGGCTGGCGAAACTCACGGCACGGATGCTCGACTACCTCGACTACGGACAGGTCAACGTCATCGGCGTTTCCTGGGGTGGTGCCCTCGCCCAACAGTTCGCGTACGACTACCCCGAGCGCTGCAAGAAACTCGTGCTGGCGGCCACGGCGGCCGGTGCGGTGATGGTGCCGGGCAAACCGAAAGTGCTTTGGATGATGGCCAGCCCTCGGCGCTACATCCAGCCGTCTCACGTGATCCGCATTGCGCCGATGATCTATGGCGGTTCGTTCCGTCGCGATCCTACGCTCGCCGCTAGCCACGCAGCGAAAGTGCGTTCTGCGGGCAAGCTCGGTTACTACTGGCAGCTGTTCGCCGGGCTTGGCTGGACCAGCATTCACTGGCTGCACAAGATCCATCAGCCGACTCTGGTGCTGGCGGGCGACGACGATCCACTGATCCCGCTGATCAACATGCGCCTGCTGGCCTGGCGAATCCCCAATGCTCAGTTACACATCATCGATGACGGGCATCTGTTCCTGATTACCCGCGCCGAAGCCGTGGCACCGATCATCATGAAATTCCTCGAGGAGGAACGTCAGCGCGCCGTGATGCATCCGCATCCGACGCCATTGGGCGGTTAACCGGCCCATTGTCGGTCGGCAGGACGCCGTACCGCGCAACAACCCGTAACAGCGTCTATGGTGTTCTGGTTCGATGTGTTTGTATTTGGCCTGAATGACGAAGGAGTGTTGACACATGCGCGACAAACCACCGAGGGACTTTTTGCCCACTCCCGCCGCGTTCATCAACGCACAAAGTGCGATCACCGGCCTGCGCGGCCGGGATCTGCTGTCGACCTTGCGCAGCGTTGCCGCCCATGGCCTGCGCAACCCGGTGCACAGCGCCCGACATGCCTTGAAACTGGGCGGCCAACTGGGCCGCGTGCTGCTGGGTGAAACCCTGCACCCGACCAACCCGCAGGACAATCGCTTTGCCGACCCGGCGTGGAGTCTCAACCCGTTTTATCGCCGCAGCTTGCAGGCCTACCTGAGCTGGCAGAAGCAGGTCAAAAGCTGGATCGACGAGAGCAACATGAACCCGGACGATCGCGCTCGCGCCCACTTCGCGTTCGCCTTGCTCAATGACGCCGTGGCGCCGTCCAACACCCTGCTCAATCCGTTGGCGATCAAGGAGATCTTCAACTCCGGCGGCAACAGCCTGGTGCGCGGCATCAGCCACCTGTTCGACGACTTCCTGCACAACGACGGCCTGCCACGGCAAGTCACCAAGCACTCTTTCGAGGTCGGCAAAACGGTCGCCACCACCACCGGTTCCGTGGTGTTTCGCAATGAGCTGCTGGAGCTGATCCAGTACAAGCCGATGAGCGAAAAGCAGTATTCCAAACCGCTGCTGGTGGTGCCGCCACAGATCAACAAGTACTACATTTTCGACCTGAGCCCGCACAACAGCTTCGTCCAGTTCGCCCTGAAAAACGGCCTGCAGACGTTCATGATCAGCTGGCGCAATCCGGATGTGCGTCATCGTGAATGGGGTCTGTCGACCTATGTCGAAGCGGTGGAAGAAGCGATGAACGTCTGCCGGTCGATCACCGGTGCTCGCGAAGTCAACCTGATGGGCGCTTGCGCCGGCGGGCTGACCATCGCCGCGCTGCAAGGCCACTTGCAGGCCAAGCGGCAACTGCGTCGGGTGTCCAGCGCGACGTATCTGGTGAGCTTGCTCGACAGTCAGATGGACAGCCCGGCCACGCTTTTCGCCGACGAACAGACCCTGGAAGCGGCCAAGCGCCGCTCCTATCAGAAAGGTGTGCTGGACGGCCGCGACATGGCCAAGGTGTTCGCCTGGATGCGCCCCAACGACTTGATCTGGAGCTATTTCGTCAACAATTACCTGCTGGGCAAGGAGCCGCCAGCGTTCGACATCCTCTACTGGAACAACGACAACACGCGCCTGCCGGCGGCCTTGCATGGCGACCTGCTGGACTTCTTCAAGCACAACCCGCTGGGTCATTCGGGCGGTCTGGAAGTGTGCGGCACACCGATCGACTTGCAGAAAGTCACCGTCGACAGCTTCAGTGTGGCCGGCATGAACGACCACATCACGCCGTGGGATGCGGTGTATCGCTCGACGCTGCTGCTGGGTGGCGAGCGCCGCTTCGTGCTGTCCAATAGCGGTCATGTGCAGAGCATCCTCAACCCGCCATCGAACCCGAAAGCCAACTTCGTCGAGGGCGCGAAACTGAGCAGCGACCCACGGGCCTGGTATTACGACGCCAAGCAAGTCGACGGTAGCTGGTGGACGCAGTGGCTGGGCTGGATTCAGGAACGCTCGGGCGCGCAAAAAGAAACCCACATGACCCTCGGCAACCAGAACTATCCACCGCTGGAGGCGGCACCCGGCACTTACGTACGTGTGCGCTGACTGACAACGAACCACGGCACACGTCTGCCGTGGCATGACTCGACCATTAAGAAGACTGGATGAAAACCCGCGACCGGATCCTCGAATGTGCCCTGCAATTGTTCAATCAGAAGGGTGAACCGAACGTTTCGACCATGGAAGTTGCCAACGAAATGGGCATCAGCCCAGGCAACCTCTACTACCACTTCCACGGCAAGGAACCGTTGATTCTCGGATTGTTCGAGCGTTTCCAGGCCGAGCTTGCGCCACTGCTTGATCCTCCGGCTGATGTGGAATTGGCACCGGAGGATTACTGGCTGTTCCTGCACCTGATCGTCGAACGGCTGGCCCATTACCGGTTTCTGTTTCAGGACCTGTCGAACCTGGCGGGACGCTTGCCGAAACTGGCCAAGGGGATCCGCAACCTGCTCAATGCGCTGAAGCGCACGCTGGCTTCATTGCTGGCGCGCTTGAAGGCTCAGGGGCAGTTGGTCAGCGATACGCAAGCGCTGGGGCAGTTGGTGGAGCAGATCACCATGACGCTGCTGTTCTCACTGGACTATCAGCGGATTCTCGATCGCGAGGGTGAAGTCAGGTTGGTGGTGTATCAGATCATGATGCTGGTGGCGCCGCATTTGCTGCCGCCGATCAAGGTGGCGACGGAGCAACTGGCCCTCCAATACCTGGAAGAACACGAGTAACCCCTGAACACCGCCGCCCCTGTGGGAGCTAGCCTGCTAGCGATAGCGGTTCATCAGTCAACAACAATGTCGACGGATAAATCGCTATCGCTAGCAGGCTAGCTCCCACAGGGGGCCGCAGTGTGTGCAGAACCGTGCACAAACAAAAACGCCCGACCTTTGCAGGCCGGGCGTTTTCTTGAGCCCCGAAAATCAGGACTGACTGGTTGGCGTCGATGGAGCTGGCGCGGCAGTCGGGGTTACAGCAGGAGTCGGCGCGGTAGCAGAGTTGGATGTGCTGACCGGAGTCGACGAGGTTGCCGGTTTGGCGGCAGCCACTGCTGGTTTTGGTGCGGCAGCTTTAGGAGCGGCCGGTTTTTTCACTGCTGGCTTCTTCGCTGCGGCAGGTTTTGCCGCTGGCTTGGCTGCGGGTTTTGCCGCTGCAGTTTTGGCAGCTGGTTTGGCTGCGGCTTTGGCAGCGACCGATTTGACCGCTGCCTTGGCTGCTGCAGGTTTAGCGGCGGCAGTTTTAGTAGCTGACTTGGCTGCGGACGCGACTTTCGACGCGGCTTTAGCGACCGGTTTAGCGGCAGCCTTGGCCAGTGGCTTGGCTGCGCTTTTGGTTGCTGGTTTAGCTGCCGCAGGTTTGGCCGCTGCGGTTTTCGCCGCAACAGGCGCCACCTTGGCACCGGTGAGTCTTTCGATTTGCTTGGTCAGGGTATCGACCTTGCTGTGCAGCGCTTTCACTTCATTGCGGCTCGGTACACCCAGGCGCGAAATGGCGCTGTTCAGACGCTTGTCGAAAGCCCCTTCCAGCTCATCCCACTTGCCCAGCGCACGATCTTTCACGCCGCTGATGCGCGACTTGGCCGACGAAGCGGAATCCTTGACGTCATCGACTTTTTTGCCGACAGCGTTCTTGGTGAGCTTCTCGGCTTTCTCGCCGTCTTTAACCAATGTATCGAAGAGCTTGCTGCCGTCAGTGTCGATCTTCGAGTACACGCCTAAACCAGCCAGCCAGATTTTGCGGGAGTAGTCTTCGACTTTCCCGATCCACGAGCTGCCTTCTTTTTCGGTGTTCTTTTTACCAGCCATCCCGTTCTCCTTAAGATTTACGCGCGACGCGTTCGAGCAATGCCGTCAGCTCATCGAGCTTAGCAGAGAGTGTCTCAACGTCATGTTTAGACGGAATGCCGATACGATTCAAGGCACTTGCGACACGCGAGTCAAAAGCCTTCTCGACCTTGTCGAGTTGAACTTCGACCTTGGCTTTGAAAGTGCTCACTTCACTCTTGGCTTCGTCGATCTCTGAGTTAGCCGCTTCAAGTTTCTCGGCAACTACTTTTTTGCCTTTGGTTTCAACAGTTTGACCAGCCTTGATCAACTCTTGAAAGTACTCGCTGCCCTCTTGGCCGACCTTGGTGTAGGCCCCCAGGCCTGCCAGCCAGATCTTGCGGGCATAGGATTTGACGTCGCCCAGAGCAGTGGTCGATGCGTCGATTTTTTTCTTCAAAATAACTTTGGCCATGGTGCACCTCACGCGCAGAAGGTTTGAGGAACTGCCCGCGAAAGTGTCGGGCTCAGGCACAAAGTAGGGAGAAAAATTAGAAACGGCACCCTAACAACTGACATAAAACTTCGGGCACACCACAAACAAATGTGGGAGCCAGCCTGCTGGCGATAGCGATTTATCCATCAACATCAATGTTGACTGATGCACCGCCATCGCCAGCAGGCTGGCTCCCACAGGGGATGTAGTTCGACTCGAAAATCAGACCAGCGCTTTATCGAGGGCCTTTTCGATTTCCGCTTTGATCATGCCGCTCATGGCCGACATCATCAGGCCCAGTTCGACATCAACCTTGATCGAATCCTCGCTCACATGCACTGCGCCTTTAACGCCTGAGCGTTTGAGGTTCAGGGTGTCGCCGGACCACTGCGGCTCCAGGCCATATTGATCAGACAGTTTCTGCGCCAACTTGTCGGCCTTCTCGCGGGCCGCTTCCTTGCCCAGGCCGTGGGCACGCTCAACACTAATACGGGCCATCGAATGACTCCTGCTTTATGAATACTTTCCTGAAGCATCTTGACCGCTGCTGCGGCAAAACGTCCCGGCGGTTCTACATCTTACCTTCAGCCTTGCCAAGACAAAGCAGGCCACCGGGATTAGAATGTCCCGCATTCTCTTTTGGTGACAGCGATATGACTGATCAGCGCAAAGGCAGCGATGCCGAACCCACCACTCACTTCGGCTTCAAAAACGTTCCGGAAAGCCAGAAAGCGGAAAAAGTCGCTGAGGTTTTCCACTCGGTAGCCGCCAAGTACGACTTGATGAACGACCTCCTGTCGGGCGGCATGCACCGTCTGTGGAAGCGTTTTGCGATCGAACTGTCGGGTGTTCGCACCGGTAACCGCGTGCTGGACATCGCCGGCGGCACAGGCGACCTGACCAAGAAATTCTCGCACCTCGTCGGCCCGACCGGCCAGGTGGTGTTGGCCGACATCAACGAATCCATGCTCAAGGTCGGTCGCGACCGCCTGTTGGATCTGGGTGTGGCCGGCAACGTCGAGTTCGTTCAGGCCGACGCTGAAAAGCTGCCGTTCCCGGACAACCATTTCGACTGCGTGACCATCGCCTTTGGCCTGCGCAACGTGACGCATAAAGAAGACGCCCTGCGTTCGATGCTGCGTGTACTCAAGCCGGGCGGCCGTTTGCTGGTGCTGGAATTCTCCAAGCCGACCAATGCGCTGATGTCCAAAGCCTACGACGCCTACTCGTTCGCCTTCATGCCGTTGATGGGCAAGCTGATCACCAACGACTCGGAAAGCTATCGCTACCTGGCCGAATCGATCCGCATGCACCCGAATCAGGAAACCCTGAAGTCGATGATGGTCGAGGCCGGTTTCGACCGCGTGACCTACCACAACATGACCGCAGGCATCGTCGCCCTGCACCGCGGCATCAAACCCTGATGTTGCTGGCCGGCCTGCTCGCCAGCGTTGAACTCGGTCTGAACCGGGTGCTGCGCCTCGACAGCACGGCGTTGCCGCGGCTGGCGCATTTGAGCGGCAAAGTGATTGCCGTCGACTGCCGCAGCCCGTCGTTGCAAGTGTTCATCCTGCCCAGCGACGAAGGCTTGATGCTGGCTTCCCACTGGGAAACCGGCGCCGATTGCACCTTGCGCGCACCGGCCTCCAGCCTGCTGAAACTGACAATGAGCAAGGACAAGGCCTCAGTCCTGCATGGACCTGAAGTCGAACTCGACGGCGACAGCGGCGTGCTGCTGGAACTGGCGGCGATCCTTCAGGACCTTGAGCTGGACTGGGAGTACGAACTCTCGCGCTGGCTGGGTCCGGTGGCCACGCAACTGGTCGGCGGTCACCTGCGCAGTCGCGCGCGCTGGTATCAGCAAGGGTTCGCCAGCCTGAATCAGAATCTTGGCGAATACCTGGCCGAAGAATCGCGCACCCTCGTCGGTCAGCGCGAAGCCGAAGCCCGTTTCAGTGAACTGGACCAGATCAAGCTCGATCTGGAACGTCTCGAGGCGCGTTTCGAGCGCCTTTCCCGATCCCTCGACCCAAGCGATAACGCATGAAGCTGCTTGCCGTCCGCCGTTTGTTGCGCATCCAGCGCGTTGTGATTCGCTACCGCCTCGATGACCTGCTGTTCGCCCTGCCACTGCCCTGGTTCCTCCTGGCGCTACGCTACGCCTTGCCGTGGCGCTGGTTTCCGCGCAAGACGCTGGACCTGAGCCGTGGAGCACGATTGCGCCTGGCGCTACAAGACCTTGGACCGATTTTCATCAAGTTCGGGCAGATCCTGTCCACTCGCCGCGACCTGTTGCCCGAAGACATCGCCGACGAGTTGATGAAGCTGCAGGACCGCGTGCCGCCGTTCGATTCGCAGGTGTCGGTCAATCTGATCGAAGAGCAACTCGGCAAAAAGATCAGTGAAGTGTTCAGCCGTTTCGATGTGGAACCGCTGGCCTCGGCCTCGGTGGCGCAGGTGCATGCCGCGCAGCTGAAAACCGGCGAAGAAGTGGTGGTCAAGGTGATCCGCCCGGGTCTGAAACCGATCATCGCCCAGGACCTGGCGTGGTTGTTCATTCTTGCCCGCGCAGCCGAAAAGCTCTCGGCCGACGCACGTCTGCTGCACCCGGTGGACGTGGTCCTGGACTACGAAAAAACCATCTACGACGAACTCGACCTGCTGCGCGAAGCGGCCAACGCGAGTCAGTTGAAGCGCAACTTTGACGGCTCGCCGCTTCTGTACGTGCCGCAAGTCTATTGGGACTGGTGCCGGCCGAAAGTGCTGGTGATGGAGCGTATCTACGGGATTCAGGTCACCGACCTCGCGACCCTGGCCGACCAGCGCACCGACATGAAAATGCTCGCCGAACGCGGGGTGGAAATCTTCTTCACCCAGGTGTTCCGCGACAGTTTCTTCCACGCCGACATGCACCCCGGCAACATCTTCGTCAGCACCGTGAACCCATGGAGCCCGCAATACATTGCGATCGACTGCGGCATCGTCGGCAGCCTGACCCCGGAAGATCAGGATTACCTGGCGCGCAACCTGTTCGCGTTCTTCAAGCGTGATTACCGGCGCGTCGCGCAGCTGCACATCGATTCGGGCTGGGTACCGGCGGAAACCAAACTCAACGAATTCGAAGCGGCGATCCGCACCGTGTGCGAGCCGATCTTCGAAAAACCGTTAAAAGATATTTCATTCGGGCAGGTGCTGATGCGCCTGTTCCAGACCGCTCGACGCTTCAACATGGAAGTACAGCCGCAGCTCGTGCTGCTGCAAAAAACCTTGCTGAACATCGAAGGCCTGGGCCGCCAGTTGTACCCGGACCTCGATTTGTGGAACACCGCGCAGCCGTTCCTCGAACGCTGGATGCGCGAGCGCGTCAGCCCCAAAGCCTTGATCGGCAACGTGCAGAGCCAGTTCGAACAACTGCCGCACCTGGCCAACATGGCCCGCGACCTGCTCGAACGCATGTCCCAGCCCCACGCCAACGATCCGCCACCGCCGTGGCACAAACGCAAGGATGACTGGTTCCTGCGACTGCTCGGCTGTGCGCACCTGGCCGGTGGCACGATACTCGCTGCCGGTGGGCCGTTGAACGAACTGGGTCACTGGCCGGCCGGCATCATGGTGGCCGTCGGTTTGTATCTGGTCGTTCGCCGATAGCCAGAGCCCCCGCACGCTGGCACACTGTTTGAACGCTTGGGTTCTGCTCATGAAGTGTGGAACCCGCTGTCGGAGTCGAAGATGAAAAACTGGCTGGACGAGATCAAGTGGGACGCAGACGGCCTGGTGCCGGCGATTGCCCAGGATCACAAGACCGGGCGCGTCCTGATGATGGCCTGGATGAACCGCGAAGCGCTGGAACTGAGCGCTGCCGAGAACCGTGCCATTTACTGGTCACGTTCCCGTGGCAAGCTGTGGCGCAAGGGCGAAGAGTCCGGCCACGTGCAAACGTTGCATGAGATGCGCCTGGACTGTGACGCCGACGTGATCATCCTGATGGTCGAGCAGATCGGCGACATCGCCTGCCATACCGGTCGCCAGAGCTGCTTCTACCGCGTCTTCGAGAACGGCGACTGGAAAACCGTCGATCCGGTTCTGAAAGACCCGCACGCTATCTATTCCGCAGGACACACCCATGAGTGACACTCTGACCCGTCTGGCCGAGGTGCTGGAAGAGCGCAAAGGCGCCGCCGCCGACAGCTCGTATGTCGCCAGCCTGTACCACAAGGGCTTGAACAAGATTCTGGAAAAAGTCGGCGAAGAGTCGGTCGAAACCATCATTGCCGCCAAGGACGCCGCCATCAGCGGTGACTGCAGCGATGTGATCTACGAGACCGCCGATTTGTGGTTCCACAGCATGGTCATGCTCGCCCAACTGGGGCAGCATCCACAGGCTGTACTCGATGAACTGGACCGTCGTTTCGGTCTGTCCGGACACGCCGAGAAAGCCTCGCGCCCGTCCGCCTGAACAACTATTAGAGAGGAGCAGCAACATGGGCATTTTTGACTGGAAACACTGGATCGTCATCCTGGTTGTTGTCGTTCTGGTGTTCGGCACCAAGAAACTGAAAAACCTCGGCACTGACGTGGGCGAGTCGATCAAGGGTTTCAAGAAAGCCATGAACGACGACGAAAAACCGGCCGATCCGACTGTTACGCCGGCACAACCGGTGCCACCGGTTCAGCCACAGACCACCCAGTCCGTGAACCAGCCGCACACCATCGACGTGCAGGCGCAAAAAGTCGAAGAGCCGATCCGCAAAGACGTGTGAGCACTGACTAATGTTTGGTATCAGCTTCTCTGAATTGCTGCTCGTCGGCCTCGTCGCCCTGCTGGTGCTGGGTCCCGAGCGTCTGCCGGGTGCTGCGCGCACCGCCGGCCTGTGGGTCGGTCGTCTGAAGCGCAGCTTCAACGCGATCAAACAGGAAGTTGAACGTGAAATCGGTGCCGACGAGATTCGTCGGCAACTGCACAACGAGCACATCCTGTCACTGGAACAGGAGGCGCGGAAGATCTTCACGCCGACCCAACAGGAGGCCACACCGGTTCAGCCGGTTGAACCGGTGGCGGAGCAGACGATTCATGCTCCCGCCGCCGTGCCTGCACCTGTTGTAGCGGCCACGGAGCCTGCGCCCGTTGCTGCAACGCCACCGGTTGCACCTGCCACGACGCCTGCGGCTGCGCCTGTTGCGCTGGCCCCTCATGACCCAACACTGCCGCCGCGAGCCCCATGAGCGATCTTCCTGAAAACGACCAGCACATGCCGCTGGTTTCGCACCTCACCGAGTTGCGTACCCGCTTGCTGCGTTGCGTAGCGGCGATCTTCATCATCTTCGCCGGGTTGTTCGCCTTCACCCAGCAGATCTACACCTTCGTTTCGACGCCGCTGCGCCAGTACCTGCCAGTGGGCGCGACGATGATTGCTACCGACGTTTCGTCGCCGTTCCTGACGCCGCTGAAGCTGACCATGATGGTCTCGTTGTTCCTGGCGATCCCGGTGATCCTGCATCAGATCTGGGGCTTCATCGCGCCGGGCCTGTACAAGCATGAGAAGCGCGTCGCCGTGCCGTTGCTGGTATCGAGCATCATGCTGTTCTACGCCGGCATGGCGTTCGCCTATTACCTGGTGTTCCCGCTGATCTTCAAATTCTTCGCCGCCGCCACCCCGGCCGGTGTGGAAATGATGACCGACATCAGCAGCTACCTCGACTTCGTCATGACGCTGTTCTTCGCGTTCGGCGTGGCGTTCGAGATCCCGGTGGCCGTGGTGCTGCTGGTGTGGATCGGCGTGGTCGACGTCAAATACCTGAGAAAAATCCGCCCGTACGTGATCATCGGCTGCTTCGTGGTCGGCATGATCCTGACGCCGCCGGACATTTTCTCGCAGACGCTGTTGGCCGTACCGATGTGGTTGCTGTTTGAAATCGGCATCCTGTTCGGCGGACTGATCAGCAAGCGCGGCGAACACCCGGACGACCAGCCAGCTGACGATCACAACGACCAACCGCCAGCGACCCAGCCGTGAACCTGCTGCTCCTCATCGAGGCCGACTTCATTGCGGCCGACCGGGTGATCCTGCGTGATCGCCGGTTGACGCACATGCAGGAAGTTCATCGTTGCGAGGTGGGTGACAGCATGCGCGTCGGGCGTATCGGCGGGCTGATGGGCTCGGCCGAAGTGCTGCGTCTGGACGCCGATGAAGCCGAACTGCGCGTCACCCTCGACCAGCCGCCACCGGCCAAGCTGCCACTGACGCTTGTATTGGCTCTGCCACGGCCGAAAATGCTGCGCAGGGTGTTTCAGACCGTGGCGGCCATGGGTGTGCCACGAATCATTCTGGTGAACAGCTATCGCGTCGAGAAGAGCTTCTGGCAAACCCCGTTTCTGGAACCAGAGGCGATTCGCGAGCAACTGATCCTTGGCCTGGAACAGGCCCGGGACAGCGTACTGCCGGAAATCGTCATCGAGAAACGCTTCAAGCCGTTCGTCGAAGATCGTCTGCCGGCCATTTCCGAAGGCACCCTCGGCCTGGTCGGCCACCCCGGCAACTACCCGCCCTGCCCCCGAGGCCTGAATGAAGCGGTGACCCTGGCCATCGGCCCCGAAGGGGGCTGGATTCCTTACGAAATCGACCTGTTAGCGAAGTCCGGCCTGCAACCGGTACAACTTGGCGAGCGCATCCTGCGCGTCGAAACCGCCGTCACCGCGCTGCTCGCCCGACTTTTCTAAGGTCAATCACGGTCCACTGTGGCGAGGGAGCTTGCTCCCGCTTGGGCGCGCAGCGGCCACTGCTTTTTATCCAGCCAGACCGTATCCATCGGTTTACGACTGCTCCGCAGCCGAGCGGGAGCAAGCTCCCTCGCCACAGGTATTCACACACCTGAACATCGCGTTGCGCCTACAGATTCCCGCCCGCCTGCCGATACAGTTCCCATAAAACCAACTAGTGGTCCGAGGGAGTAGCAGCATGTACCGTTGGCTAGCCGAGAATCTGGGAAATGTAAGCGTCAATCGCAAACTGGGGATCGGCTTCGGTCTGGTGCTGCTTCTAACCTTGCTGATCACCTTTACAGGCTGGACCGGCCTGACAGGCGTGATGAGCCGTGGCGACAAGCTCGGGTTCATCGCCAGCCTCAACGACCTGACCAAAGACCTGCGCCTGGCCCGTCAGGACTACGAAATACGCCGGGGCGAACAAGGCCCGGCCGCGGTCAACGACCTGCTGAGCCAACTCGACGCCGGTCTGCAAACCGCCCGTAAATTGATCGAACAGCCGTCTGACGTGGCGATGATCGACCAGCAACTCGCCGCCGTCAGCCAATACAAACAAGCCTTCATCGCGATGACCCAGGCCGGCGCCAATCGCGAAGACGCCCGCAGCAAACTGGGTGCTACCGCCGACAACGCGGTGGCCCGCGTCGCTGAAGTCGAAAAATCCATGCTGCAAGGCGACAGCGTCGCCGACTTCAACAGTGTGATCGACCTGAGCAAGCTGATTCAGCAGGCACGCTTCCAGGTTCGCGGCTACACCTACAGCGGTAAGTCCGAGGCCGAGCAACCTGCGCTGGACGCCATCGACAACGCACTGAAGAACCTCGAAGGCCTGCCGTCCAAACTGCCGGAGCAGCACATCGCCAACCTGCAACAGGCCACCGATTCGCTCAAAGCCTACCGCGCCGCCGTCAGCCAGTACCGCGATTCGCAGGTTGCCAGCGCCGCCGCCCTCAAGCGCATGGCCGAGCAAGGCCAGATCCTGCTCGACGTCAGCAAAAAACTCACCGTTTCACAAACCATCGTCCGGGACACCGACGCTGCGCACGCCAAGAACCTGCTGCTGATGGCCACTGTTCTGGCCTTGGCGTTTGGCTTGCTGGCGGCATGGGCGATCACTCGCCAGATCGTGATTCCGTTGAACCAGACCCTAAAAGTCGCCGAGCGCGTGGCGGCTGGCGACCTGACGCAAAACCTTGTTTCCGAGCGTCGCGACGAATTGGGCCAGCTCCAGCGCTCCATGCAGAACATGACCGTGGGCCTGCGCGAACTGATCGGCGGCATCAGCGACGGCGTCACGCAAATTGCCAGCGCCGCCGAAGAGTTGTCGGCCGTCACCGAGCAGACCAGCGCCGGGGTCAACAGCCAGAAGATCGAGACCGACCAAGTGGCCACCGCGATGAACGAAATGACCGCCACCGTGCAGGAAGTCGCGCGTAACGCCGAAGAAGCCTCTGAAGCCGCCGTCGCCGCCGATCAACAGGCCCGCGAAGGCGACAAAGTGGTCGGTGAAGCCATCGCCCAGATCGAGCGCCTGGCCCTCGAAGTCGGCAATTCCACCGCAGCCATGGGCGATCTCAAACGCGAGAGCGACAAGATCGGCAGTGTGCTCGACGTGATCAAATCCGTGGCACAGCAAACCAACCTGCTGGCGCTCAACGCTGCGATTGAAGCCGCCCGTGCCGGTGAGGCCGGACGCGGTTTTGCGGTGGTCGCCGACGAAGTCCGCAGCCTGGCCCAGCGCACCCAGAAGTCCACCGAGGAAATCGAAGAGCTGATCGTCGGCCTGCAAACCGGCACCCAGCAAGTGGCAACCATCATGGACAACAGCCGCAGCCTGACCGACAGCAGCGTCGAACTGACCCGCCGCGCCGGCAGCTCGCTGGAAAGCATCACCCGCACCGTGTCGGCGATTCAGTCGATGAACCAGCAGATTGCCGCCGCTGCCGAGCAGCAAACCGCGGTGGCCGAGGAGATCAACCGTAGCGTGCTGAACGTGCGCGACGTGTCTGAGCAGACCTCGGCAGCCAGCGAAGAGACCGCGGCCTCCAGCGTTGAGCTGGCGCGGTTGGGGACGCATCTGCAGATGCTGGTTGGCAGGTTCAAGGTTTGAGGTGATGCGAATGCCTCGGTCCGCTTGGAACCGAGTTGATGCCATCGCCAGCAGGCTGGCTCCCACAGGGTTTGGTGTGAACACCACAAATCCACTGTGGGAGCTAGCCTGCTAGCGATTAGCGGCCCCCAAGGCGCTACTGTTGAGGACCTGACGCAAAAACGCCTGAGCCCGCGGATCCTTCGGCGCATCAAAGAACTCGGACGGCGAGGCATCTCCAGCAATTTGCCGTGATCGAAGAACAGCACTGATCCGCCACTTCCCATGCAAAGCCCATTTCGTGGGTGACGCAGACCATGCGTCATGCCTTCCACGGCCAGGGTTTTCATCACGCCCAGCACTTTTTGATCGTTCCCACGCTCCTGCGCGGGAATGCCTCAATGGACGCTCTGCGTCCGCTCTTGGGACGAGGAGCGTCCCGGGCTGCATTCCCACGCGGAGCGTGGGAATGATCATCAGCACAAAAAAAACCCCGCTTTCGCGGGGTTTTTTGTTATGCCAACTGAGGCTGCGCACTCAGCGGTTTGAGCGGCAGCAACGGCGCATGGGGATCGGCCTTCACCGATTTACGCCATGCCTGCAGCCACTCGGGGTGGCTTTCATTCCAGATCTGCTCATGCAAGCGAGCCAATGCCACCGGGTCGCTCAGCAGTTGCACACGCTCGTTGTTGTTCAGGCCTTCAGGCCCGACTTTCAATGCGTGACGCACCCGCTCGATCCGCAACCATTCGATCGGCTCGGCCACACCGTGACGCGAAGTCGCCAGCGAGCACGCCAAAGCGTTCTGCTGGGGATCGACCACTGCGCGGATGAAGCCGTCGTTCAGCGCATGCCAACGGTTTTCGTGGGTGTACTGGTCGGTTGCCAGTAACGCCTGCGGCGGATTGTATTCCTCAGGGATCAGGAACAGGCTTTCGTCACGGGACTTGAGGCCCAGGCCGACACGGCTGGAAATCACCGACACCGGAATCGACAGCATCAACGAACCGACGATCGGCACCAGCCACCACAGGAAGCTCGGGTTCAGCCAGATCACCAGCAGCGCCCAGAAGAAGCCCAGCAAGGTTTGCGGACCGTGGCGCTTGACCGCTTCGCTCCATGGCGTGGAATCGTCGTCACGTTGCGGCGAGTTCCAGGTCGCGGCCCAGCCGAGGAACGCGGCGAGTACGAAACGGGTGTGGAAAATCATCCGCACCGGCGCCAGCAGCATGGAGAACAGCATCTCCAGCAGCATCGACAGGGTCACCTTGAACTTGCCGCCGAACTCTTTCGCGCCCTTGGCCCAGATCAGGATGATGCTTAACAGCTTCGGCAGGAACAGCAGCACGATCGTCGTCGAGAACAGCGCAATCGCCTTGTCCGGGTGCCATTGCGGCCACAACGGATAGAGCTGACGCGGCTCAAGGAAATACTGCGGCTCCATCAAGGTGTTGACCGCTAGCAGCGCCGTCGACAGCACGAGGAAGAAGAACCACAAAGGCGCAGACAGATAGGACATCACGCCGGTCAGGAATACCGCACGGTGAACCGGGTGCATGCCTTTGACCAGGAACAGGCGGAAGTTCATCAGGTTGCCGTGGCACCAGCGACGGTCACGCTTGAGTTCATCCAGCAGGTTCGGCGGCAGTTCTTCATAGCTGCCCGGCAAGTCGTAGGCAATCCACACGCCCCAGCCGGCACGGCGCATCAGCGCTGCTTCGACGAAGTCGTGGGACAGAATCGCACCGGCAAAAGCACCTTTACCCGGCAACGGCGCCAGGGCGCAGTGCTCGATGAACGGCTTCATGCGGATGATTGCGTTGTGACCCCAGTAGTGGGATTCGCCCAACTGCCAGAAGTGCAGGCCGGCGGTGAACAGCGGGCCGTACACACGGGTCGCGAACTGCTGCATGCGCGCATACAGCGTGTCCATGCCCGACGCACGCGGCGCCGTCTGGATAATCCCGGCGTCCGGCGTGGCTTCCATCAAGCGCACCAGACTGGTCAGGCAGTCGCCACTCATCACGGAGTCCGCGTCGAGAACGACCATGTACTTGTAGTCACCGCCCCAGCGACGGCAGAAGTCGTCGAGGTTGCCGCTTTTGCGTTTGACGCGGCGGCGACGGCGACGATAGAAGATCTTGCCGAAGCCCTTGGCTTCGCGGCAAACGTCCAGCCAGGCTTGCTGCTCGGCAACGCAGATGTCCGCGTCGTTACTGTCGCTGAGGACAAAGAAGTCGAAGCGATCCAGGTCGCCCGTGGCCGCAACCGACTCGAAAGTCGCCCGCAAACCGGCAAACACGCGCGGCACGTCTTCGTTGCAAATCGGCATCACCAGTGCGGTGCGAGCGTCCTTGGCGATCGGCTCGTTGCCGGCACTTTTGCCGGAGATGCGGTATTTGTCGTGGCCAGTGAGCAACTCGAGGAAGCCCATCAGCGCCGTCCAGAAACCGGCCGAGACCCAACAGAACAGAATCCCGAACAGAATCAGGATGCTGGTTTGCAGCGCATACGGCAGCACTTGCGTGACGGTTTGCAGGATCGGTTGGTGCAAGACTTCGTTCAGGTCGACGAACGACCAGCCCTGGTAAGGCATGATGCCTTTCATGTACCAGCCGGCGACGATGGTCTGACCGAGCATCAGGACCAGCAGAATGTAACGCCGGATCGAACCGACGGTGCGCCAGCGAGCCGCCGGCAGCACGTTCTCGTCCTTCGGCGGGGCCGGTGGATTGGTGCGACCGGTCAGACGACGCCAGCCACGCACCAGAATGTTGGTGCGCCATGGCTCCGGCACGACTTTGGTCCGACGGATCGGCGGGGTAGCCTTGAGGCAAACCCGACCACTGGCGTCGAGCACCAGCATTTCCGCTTCTTCCAGCTCTTCAGCGGTGTTCAGGGTCAAGCGACGGCCCACCGAGGCTTGCGCAGCCTCGGCCGGTGCGTCAAACGTCGAAGACGACAGACGCTGGTGCAACTCGCTGAAGGACTGGCAGCCCGCGAGTTCCGCGCGCTGCTCGTCGGTCATCGGTAGATGCGCCAGATACTCGGCAAGAGTCTCTGGCATTACTTGAGAATTACTCATCGGCAGGCAACTGGTAGCTCCAGGTCTCGGTCAGGACTTCTTCAGTCGAGGACGATTCCGGTGTGGCTGGGGCCGCGTCCGCAGCAACAGGCTGCTTGGCGTCTTTGTTGTCCTTGTCCTTGGTATCGGCAACAGGCTTGGCGTCAGCCTGCTTGGCCTCGGCCGCTTTCGCTTCCTTGTCCGCTTTTTCCGCTTGCTTGGCAGCCACCTTGTCAGCCTTGGCAACAGAAGAATTGGACGCTGGAACCGAAGACTTCGCGAGATCGGCAGGCACGATGCTCTGAACCAGTGCCGCACGCATCTCGGTAGGCTTGCCCGGATCCTTGATTTTCATCCGCAGGGTCAGGCGCCAGCCCTTGGTTTCAGGGTTGTAACGCACGCTGTTCTCGACCAGCTCGGCATTGTCGCCAACGCTGACCTGGCTGCGAACGTCCGCGGTTTCCGGCAGTGCTGCCAGGGACGGACCTTCGAAGTCCACCAGATAGGCAACGCTGCCATCCGGCTGACGGATCAGGTTGGACTGTTTCACGTCACCCGTGGAGCGCAGGGTCTGTTGGACCCAGGCGCTGTCCGGTGCGTGAAGAGCGGCTTCGTCGATGGTCCAGTGCATGCGATAAGCGACGTCCAGCGGCTGGCCAGGCTCAGGCAGTTTTTCCGGGCTCCAGAAAGCAACGATATTGTCGTTGGTTTCGTCGGCAGTCGGAATCTCGACCAGATCGACGGAGCCCTTACCCCAATCGCCTTTTGGCTCGATCCAGGCACTTGGGCGCTTGTCGTAGCGGTCGTCGAGGTCTTCGTAGTGGCTGAAGTCGCGGCCACGTTGCAGCAAGCCGAAACCACGCGGGTTCTCGATCGAGAAGTTGCTCACGGCCAGGTGTTTTGGATTATTCAGTGGGCGCCAGATCCACTCGCCGTTGCCGGCATGGATCGACAGACCGCTGGAATCGTGCAGTTCACGACGGTAGTTCAGCACTTTCGACGGCTGGTTGGCGCCGAACAGGAACATGCTGGTCAGCGGCGCAACGCCAAGCTTGGTGACCTTGTCACGCAGGAACATGCGGGCCTTGACGTCGACGACGGTGTCGCTGCCCGGACGCAGGGTCAGACGATAAGCACCGGTGGCGCGTGGCGAATCCAGCAGCGCGAAGATCACCAGGTGCTTGTCACCCGGTTTTGGCTGTTGAATCCAGAATTCGGTGAAACGCGGGAATTCTTCGCCGGACGGCAATGCGGTATCAATGGCCATGCCGCGAGCGGACAAGCCATAAGTGTGACCCTTGCCGACCACGCGGAAGTAGCTCGCGCCCAGCATGGTCATGATTTCGTCTTGCTTGTCGGCCTTGTTGATCGGGTAAAGCACACGGAAACCGGCATAACCCAGTTGTTCGGTGGCCTTAGGATCGAACTGAACATCGCCGAAATCGAAACGACTTGGGTCGTATTTGATCTCTTCGACGGTGTTCGCCGTGATTTCGTTGATTTTTACCGGCGTATCGAAGTGCATGCCCTGGTGATAGAAGGACAGCTTGAACGGGGTTTTCTGATCCGCCCATTCGGCTTTTTCAGTGCGGAAACGAATTTTTTGATAGTCCGCGAATTTCATTTCGCGGAATTCGTTCGGCAGGTTACTGCGCGGGGCTTCGTATTTTTGACCGGCCATCTCTTTTGCCTTGGCCGATACATCATCCAGATTGAATGCCCAAAGCTGGCCGGCGCTGAGCAGGCAGAGCAGTGCTGAGCCCGCTACCAGAGCGCTTCGGAACCGTTTGGCAGTCAATTTTGGTGCATTACAGGGACTAACAATCACGAGCAACCCTCGCCGAAAACAGATCAAAAAACCAACGGCCAGCTATCTATATGCCAGGTTGGCGAGCATTGTTCCGACTCCTATGGGGCTAAATGATTCCCCAACAGGTCCCGGACAAGTCTCTACCTAAGTCAAAATTGGACCAACGAACGCTGATTCCCGTAGCGCGCGATTATCTAGTAGGCCGCGTTACAACGCATCAGGGGTAACAAAGTATTTATCGCGAAAAACCCCTGTTTTCAGTCGAAAAGCCCTGAAAAACATGTTTCAAGTGCTTTCAAGTCTGTAACAGGAAGGTGACCGGGCCATCGTTGACCAGGTGCACCTGCATATCCGCGCCGAATCTACCTGATGCCACAGTGCCATGCACCTGTTTCGCTTTGCTTAATAGATAGTCGAATAGCTCCTCGCCCAAGCCCGGAGGGGCAGCGGTCGAGAAACTCGGGCGCAACCCGCTCTTGGTGTCAGCGGCCAGGGTGAACTGCGAGACCAGCAGCAACCCACCGTCCACATCCGCCAAAGACAGATTCATCTTGCCCTCGGCGTCACTGAATACTCGATAGTTAAGCAGTTTATGCAGAAGTTTGTCGGCGCTGGCACGAGTATCCTCCGGTTCGACCGCCACCAGCACCAGCAAACCCTGATCCACCGCACCCACCACCTCTCCCGCTACCTCGACTCGCGCGCCACGCACGCGTTGCAGCAGGCCCTTCATGCTTCTTCTGGCGGCAGGTCGAGCAAGCGGCGAGCCATTTGACTGGCGGCCCGTACCAGCGCATCGGTAATACCCGGCTCGGACGCGGCGTGGCCAGCGTCGCGGATCACCTGGAGTTCGCTGTTCGGCCAGGCTTGATGCAGTTCCCAAGCGTTGTCCAGTGGGCAGATCACGTCATAACGACCGTGGACGATCACGCCTGGCAAATGGGCGATCTTGCCCATGTCGCGAATCAGCTGGTTCGGTTCAAGGAACGCATTGTTGGTGAAGTAATGACATTCGATGCGCGCGATGGACAACGCACGTTGGGGTTCGGAGAAGCGATCGACCACCAGCGGGTTCGGGCGCAAGGTCGCGGTCCGGCCTTCCCAGGTAGACCACGCTTTGGCCGCGTGCATCTGGGCGATCTGATCGTTGCCGGTCAGGCGCTTGTGGAAAGCGCTGAGCAGGTCGTCGCGTTCGTCCAGTGGAATCGGCGCGACGTAGTCCTGCCAGTAATCGGGGAACAGACGGCTGGCACCACACTGGTAGAACCACTCGATTTCCTGCGGGCGGCAGAGAAAAATCCCGCGCAGAATCAGACCGTGTACGCGTTCCGGATGGGTTTGCGCGTAGGCCAGCGCCAGGGTCGAACCCCAGGAACCGCCAAACAGCACCCATTTTTCGATGCCCAGGTGTTTGCGAATCCGCTCAAGGTCGGCGACCAGATCCCAGGTAGTGTTGTTTTCGAGGCTGGCATGGGGCGTGGAGCGACCGCAACCACGCTGGTCGAACGTCACGATGCGGTACAGGTTCGGATCGAAGTACCGCCGACTCTGGGCATCACATCCGGCGCCGGGGCCACCGTGGATGAACACCACCGGCAAACCTTCCGGTGAACCGCTTTCGTCGACATACAGCGTGTGAGTTTCATCGACGGCCAGATCGTGCCGGGCGTGAGGTTTGATCTGCGGGTACAAAGTCTGCATTGCGCGCTCCGTAAGGGGTCGAGGTCATCCCTGGGGGGACTTCTATTATTCTGCCGTCCGGCATCATAAACCCGAATTACGCCAATGAGCATGCCCCTTGCAGCGTCATGTTTTGTCAGCCAAAAACCCGAGCAGCGTTTCATAGAGCAAGTCGACCTCGGCGACCTGGCCCCGCCCCCGCAAACAACCGTGAACCAGCCCTTCCCCGTAATAAAGAGCGGCGGGCACCCCAGCGGCCTGCAACTGCTCGGCGTAGAGCACACCGTCATCGCGCAGCGGGTCAAATTGCGCCACGGCGATCAATGCCGGCGGCAGTCCACCGAAGTGTCCGGCGAGCAACGGCATGGCATAGGCGCCCGGCTGTCGGGTGCCGCGCAAGTACAGGGCGTGATAACAATCGACGTCGCTGCTGGCGAGCAACGGCGCGTCGATACATTCGCTGCGCGACGGCAGCTGATGATGACCGCCCAACCCCGGATAGATCAGGACCTGCGCAGCCGGCAACGGCTCGCCCGAATCCCGCAGCGCCAGACAAAGCGCGGCCGCGAGATTGCCACCGGCGCTGTCCCCCGCCACCAGCGTACGCTCGGGATCGAGCTTGAATGGCCCGGTTCGCAGCGCGCGCCAGACGCGCAGGCAGTCATCGAACGCCGCCGGAAACGGATGTTCCGGCGCCAATCGGTAATCGACAGCGATCACCAGCACGCCAAGTGTCGACGCCAGTTCGGCGCAGATGAAGTCGTGGGAATCCAGCCCCCCCACCACCCAACCGCCGCCATGCAGGTACACGATGCACGGGGCACCGTCACTCGGTGGTGTAGCCGGCGGTTGATAGGAGCGCACCGGCACGCCGGCCAACTCGAAATCGACCACGTAAAGCCCGGCGGGACGTGGCGGGGTGAACGCCCGGCACATCTCACTATAGGCCTGACGCAAACCGTTGAGGCTGCTGTCGGTGCTGTTGAAACTGACGGTTTTCTCGACGAATGCCGTCATCTGTTCAGAAATCGGGTAAGGGGCCATGAGTCTGGTGCCAGTCAGTTCAGCAGTTTGGAATTGGAACTCAGTTCTGTGGCGAGGGAGCTTGCTCCCGCTGGGCTGCGAAGCAGCCCCACAAACCGTTCACCCGAGTAGTGCCAGGTACACCCTGCCAGAGGGATTTACGACGGCTTCGCCGCCGAGCGGGAGCAAGCTCCCTCGCCACAGAAATCGCGCATGCCAAGGGACTTGTGATCAGTTTCTCAGGCTGGCTTGTACGGTGGCGACGCCATCCTTGCCATCAAAACTGGTGACACCCGCCAGCCAACGCTGAAGATCCTCCGGATGATCACGCAGCCATTGCCTGGCAACGTCCTGAGGCGTCTTGCGCTCCATGATCGGCACCATCAACTGGCTTTCCTGGGCGGCGGTGAAGGTCAGGTTTTCCAGCAGGCGATTCACGTTCGGGCAACGTTCGGCGTAGTCGGGGGATGTCACGGTCGAGACGGTCGCCGCGCCTTCGTTCGGGCCATAAACGTCTTCGCTGCCGGTCAGGTAGGCGATCTTCATGTTGATGTTCATCGGGTGCGGGGTCCAGCCGACGAACACCACGAACTCCTTGCGATTCACCGCCCGCTGAACGGCGGCGAGCATGCCGGCCTCACCGGACTCGATCAGTTTGAAGTCCTTCAGGCCAAAGTGATTGGTCTCGATCATGGTTTTGATGGTGGTGTTGGCACCGCTGCCCGGTTCGATGCCGTAGATCTTGCCACCGAGCTTGTCCTTGAATTTAGCGATGTCGGCGAAGGTTTTCAGGCCCGCTTCGGCGACATAATCCGGTACCGCGAGGGTTGCCTGAGCGTCGGCCAGGCTCGGTTTCTCCATGACCTTCACTTGGTTGGCGGCCACAAACGGCGCGATGTTTTTGTCCATCGCCGGTTTCCAGTAACCGAGGAAGATATCGAGGCGTTTGTCGCGGATGCCGGCAAAGATGATTTGCTGCACGGCGCTGGTTTGCTTGCTTTCGTAGCCGAGGCCGTTGAGCAATACGTCAGCCATGCCGCTGGTGGCGATCACGTCGGTCCAGTTGACCACGCCCATGCGCACGGCCTTGCAGGAGGCGTCGTCACTGGCCAGGACGCTGGTGCTCAGAAGAGCGGTGCCGCAGAGGATTGAGAGACAGCGGGTGAACAAACCTTTGGTGCTTGTCATAGAGGGCGTTCTCGTGCGGCAGTTGATTGTTATGGGCTCGGTGTCTTTGTGCACCGTGCGCAGAACATTACGCAGCGTCGAGAGGGTAAAAGCGAACTGTAGCGACCGAGATTTGCACAGTGGCGACAGAATCGAAGAGCTATGATCGTTCCCACGCTCTGCGTGGGAATGCAGCCCGTGACGCTCCGCGTCACTGGACGCGGAGCGTCCCTTGAGGCGTTCCCACGCGGAGCGTGGGAACGATCCGCACAGGGGTTATGCGTTGTAGTGCTTTTGGCCCCAGGCCAGCAGGCCTTGCAGCAATTCCTTGAGCACCACTTGCGTCGGCTCGGCCAGGTCCGGGCGATAGCGGAATGGCTCGAATTCTTCCATGTACGTGCACTGCCCCAGCTCCAGCTGCACCGCGTGGATGTTTTCCGCCGGGTTGCCGTAATGCCGGGTGATGTGGCCGCCCTTGAAGCGTCCGTTCAGCACATGGCTGTAATCGCCGTGACGCGCGCAGATTGCTTCCAGCTCAGTGGCCAATTGTGGATCGCAACTGGCGCCGTTGAAGGTGCCGAGGTTGAAGTCCGGCAGTTTGCCGTCAAACAAGTGCGGGATGATCGAACGGATCGAATGCGCATCGAACAGCAGCGCGTAGCCGAACTCGGCTTTGAGGCGCGCCAGCTCGTTCTGCAACGTGGTGTGATACGGCGTCCACACCTGCTCCAGATAGGTTGCCCGTTCCGCCGCCGACGGTTCCATCCCTTCGCGAAACAAGGGGATGCCGTCGAACAGCGTCGCCGGATACAGACCGGTGGTCGCGCCGACATACAAAGGCTTGTCGTCAGACGGGCGGTTCAGGTCGATGACAAATCGCGAATATTCGGCAGCCAGCGTACTGGCGCCCAGTTCGGCGGCGAATTCATAAAGCGTGGGGATGTGCCAGTCCGTGTCCGGCAGGCTGCGTGCATCGGGGATCAACCCGGCTTCGACCGCAGGGGTCAGGCGCAGACCCGCGTGGGGCATGCTGATCAGCAGCGGCACGCGGCCTTGTTTGAAGTTCAGAACCTTATCCACAACTGCTCTCCTAAACGCTCGTTTCGACGCCGTGACGCACGACGCGTTTTTCCAGGTCACCGCCCAGCCAGTACGACAGGTCGGCGGGACGATCGATTTGCCAGGCAACGAAGTCCGCGACCTTGCCGGCTTCCAGCGAACCATGCGTGTCGGCCATACCCAGCGCGGTGGCGGCATGAATGGTTGCGCCGGCCAGGGCTTCTTCCGGCGTCATGCGGAAACAGGTGCAGGCCATGTTCAGCATCAAGCGTAACGACAGCCCTGGCGACGTGCCGGGGTTGAGATCGCTGGCGATGGCGATTTTCACACCGTGTTTGCGCAGGGCATCCATCGGCGGCAACTGGGTTTCACGCAGGAAGTAGAAAGCACCGGGCAGTAACACGGCGACGGTGCCGGACTTGGCCATGGCGATGGCGTCGTCTTCGGTCATGAATTCCAGGTGATCGGCCGACAGTGCGTGGTAGCGCGCCGCCAGACTCGAACCGTGCAACGATGACAATTGCTCGGCGTGCAGCTTCACCGGCAGACCCAGTTCTTTCGCGGTGACAAATACGCGCTCGACCTGTGCCGGCGAAAACGCCAGGTATTCGCAGAACGCGTCCACTGCATCCACCAGCCCTTCGGCGGCCAGGGCCGGGAGCATTTCAGCGCAGATGTGATCGATGTAGTCATCGGCGCGATCCGCGTATTCCGGTGGCAACGCGTGAGCGGCCAGGCAGGTGCTGCGCACGCTGACCGGGAGTTCGGCGCCGAGGCGACGGATCACGCGAAGGATTTTGCGTTCACTGGCCAGGTCCAGGCCGTAGCCGGACTTCATTTCGACCGTGGTCACGCCGTCGCGGATCAGGCTCTTCAGACGTTTGGCGGCGCTGGCGAACAGCGCGTCTTCGGTCGCTGCGCGGGTGGCGCGAACGGTGCTGGCAATGCCGCCGCCGGCCGCCGCGATTTCCGCGTAGCTGACACCTTGCAGGCGCTGTTCGAATTCACCGCTGCGGTTACCGCCGAACACCGTATGGGTGTGGCAGTCGATCAGGCCCGGGGTGACCCAGGCCCCTTTCAAGTCGTTGACGGCAGGGTACTCGCCCGCCGGCAGTTCACTGCGCGGGCCGACCCACTCAATGTGCGCACCGGACGTCACGATGGCCGCATCCTCGATGATCGAGTAGACGCCTTGCGCCATGGTTGCGACGTGGCAGTGTTGCCAGAGAGTTTTCATCCCTTAGTCTCCACATTATTCAAAATCGAATCGCCAGCAGGGATGCGCAATACAACTGTGGGAGCCAGCCTGCTGGCGATGAGTACATCACAGGCTCGGCAAAAGCTTGGCCGAAACCAGCTCATTCAGGCAACGCGTCGCCAACAGCTCGGTCGCCGCATTGATGTCCGGCGCAAAGAAGCGGTCCTTCTCATAAAACGGCACTTCATTACGCAAAATCCCGCGAGCCTTTTCCAGCTTCGCCGAGGTCTTCAGACCTTCACGCAAATCCAGCCCCTGAACGGCCGCCAACCATTCCACCGCCAGAACGCCGCGCGTGTTGTCGGCCATTTCCCACAAGCGCTTGCCGGCAGCCGGCGCCATGGACACGTGGTCTTCCTGGTTCGCCGACGTCGGCAGGCTGTCCACCGAATGCGGATGGGACAACGCCTTGTTCTCGCTGGCCAGTGCCGCGGCGGTCACCTGGGCGATCATGAAACCGGAGTTCACGCCGCCATTGGCCACCAGGAACGGCGGCAGTTGCGACATGTGCTTGTCCATCATCAGCGAGATACGGCGCTCGCTCAGGGAACCGATTTCAGCGATGGCCAGCGCCATGTTGTCAGCGGCCATGGCCACCGGTTCGGCGTGGAAGTTACCGCCGGAGATCACGTCGCCTTCGGCAGCGAATACCAGCGGGTTGTCGGAAACCGCGTTGGCTTCGACGGCCAGCACTTCGGCGGCTTGACGGAACTGGGTCAGGCAGGCGCCCATGACTTGTGGTTGGCAGCGCAGGGAGTACGGGTCCTGGACCTTTTCGCAGTTCTGGTGCGAGTCGGACACTTCACTGCGCTCACCCAGCAGATCGCGGTAAGCGGCAGCGGCGTCGATCTGGCCTTTTTGGCCACGGGCGGCGTGGATGCGCGCATCGAACGGCGAGCGCGAGCCCAGCACCGCTTCGACCGTCAGGGCACCAATCGCCACGGCTCCGGCGAACAAATCTTCGCCTTCGAACAGGCCACGCAGCGCATAAGCAGTCGACACCTGAGTGCCGTTAAGCAGCGCCAGCCCTTCTTTCGCCGCCAGGGTCAGCGGGGTCAGACCGGCGATTTTCAGCGCTTCGGTCGCCTCCATCCACTCGCCTTTGTAGCGAGCTTTGCCTTCGCCCAGCAACACCAGCGACATATGGGCCAAAGGCGCCAAATCGCCGGAAGCACCGACCGACCCTTTCAATGGGATGTGCGGGTAAACCTCGGCGTTGATCAGTGCGATCAACGCGTCGATCACTACGCGGCGAATGCCGGAGAAACCACGGCTCAGGCTGTTGACCTTGAGCACCATGACCAACCGCACCAACGCGTCGCTGATCGGCTCGCCGACACCGGCGGCGTGGGACAACACCAGCGAGCGCTGCAGGTTTTCCAGGTCTTCGCTGGCGATGCGGGTCGAGGCCAGCAGGCCGAAACCGGTGTTGATGCCGTAGGCGGTGCGGTTCTCGGCGAGGATTTGTTCCACGCAGGCAACGCTGGCTTCGATCTGGGCCGAGGCGCTGTTGTCGAGGGTGATTTTGACCGGCTGCTGATAGATATCACGCAGTTGGGCAAGGCTCAGTTGGCCGGGAATAAGATTTAGCGCAGTCACTTTTGTTCTCCTTTTGTGAGTTTGTCTTCTTTTATAAAGAAGAGTACTAACCAGACGCTCCGGAGATGTCCGTTGTCCGTCGCGTCTCGCCTTATGGGGAGCCGCGCCTTGGCACGCTGGTTTTTTTGTAGAAATCAGTTCAGGTTCGGTAAAGCGTTGTGCAGCAAAATCGGGTCTTTCAACACGCTGGCAGCGGCGGCAATGTCCGGCGCCAGCCAGCGGTCCTGGTCGTAAGCCGGGACGCGTTCGCGCAGCAGACGCCACGCGGCATCTGTGCCTGCGCCAAAACGTTGCTCTTTCAAAAATTCAAATGCCTGAGCTGCCAGCAAATATTCGATAGCAAGAATCTGCGTGCAGTTTTCCAGGGCGCGGTGCAGCTTCAACGCCGCGTTGGTGCCCATGCTCAAGTGGTCTTCCTGCAAGCCCGAGGTGACGTAATTGTCGAGTACCGCCGGTTGCGCCAACTGGCGATTTTCTGCGCACAGCGAAGCGGCGACGTACTGGACGATCATCATCCCGGAATTCACTCCCGGGTTGGCCACCAAAAAGGCCGGCAAACCGCTGACGTGCGGGTTGATCAAGCGGTCCAGACGACGCTCGGCGATGGAGCCGATTTCGGCCATGGCGATGGCCAGCATATCTGCCGCCAAGGCCACTGACTGGCCGTGCGGGTTGGCCTGGGACATGATGCGGAAATTATCCGGCGTGCCCAGCAGCATCGGGTTATCGGTGACCGAGTTGAGTTCGGTTTCGATCTGCGTTCTTGCGTGCTCAAGCTGATCGCGAGCGGCGCCGTGGACCTGCGGGATCGAACGGATGCTCAGCGCATCCTGCGTGCGGATGCCAAAGCTTGCGGCAATCACTTCACTGCCATCCAGCAGCGCCCGCAGGTTGATGCCGACCTGCTGCATGCCCGGATGCGGCTTGAGCGCGATGATCTCGGCATCGAACGCCGCAATCTGGCCGCGCTGGGCTTCGAAACTCATTGCACCGATCACGTCGGCCCATTGCACCAGACGCGTGGCATCGGCAATCGCCAGGCAGCTGAGGCCGGTCATGCACGGCGTGCCATTGACCAGGCACAAACCATCTTTGGCGCCAAGCTGGACCGGTTGCAGACCTTCTTCGGCCAAGGCTTGCTGCGCGGACACGATCTGCCCGCGATAGCTCACATTGCCGACGCCCAGCAGCGCGATGCCGATGTGCGCCATGTGGGTCAGGTACCCGACCGAACCCTGGGAAGGCACTTGCGGGGTAATGCCGCGATTGAGCAGCGCCAGCAGCGCTTCGACCACTCGACGATGAATGCCGGATTTGCCGTGGCTGTAATTGCGGATCGCCGCACACATGATCGCGCGAGTCTGCTCGTCAGCCAATGGAGCGCCAACGCCACAGGCATGGCTGAGCAAGGTGTTGCGCGACAGTTGGCTGAGTTGTTCGTCCTTAAGCGAGACGTTGCACAACGCGCCCAGACCGGTGTTGACGCCATAGGCGCGCTCGCCACTGGCGACGATGCGCTGGACGATGGCCTGGGCATTCTCGATCCGCGCCCAGGCTTGGGCAGACAGCTCAAGCTGCGCGTCATGCCGGGCTACGGCGACCACATCCTGCCAACGCAACGGGGCGTCGGCGATAACGATTTTTTCAGCCTGGGACATCTGGAGCCTCATACAAAATTCATGGACGTATGACACCTGTGGCGAGGGAGCTTGCTCCCGTTCGACCGCGCAGCGGTCGCCGATTTTTGGGGCTGCTTCGCAACCCAACGGGAGCAAGCTCCCTCGCCACAAAAGCGGTCAGTCTTAAACCACCGCAGCCCGGCGCTGTACGAACCGGTCGACATACTCATCCGCCGGCGAATGCAGGATCTCTCTCGGCGTGCCGACCTGAATCAGGCGCCCGTCCTTGAGAATCGCAATGCGGTTACCAATCCGCACCGCCTCATCAAGGTCGTGGGTGATGAATACGATGGTCTTGTGCAGGGTCTTTTGCAGTTCCAGCAACTGGTCCTGCATCTCGGCGCGGATCAGCGGGTCGAGGGCACTGAAGGCTTCGTCCATCAGGATGATGTCGGTGTCCGCCGCCAACGCACGGGCCAGGCCCACACGCTGACGCATGCCGCCCGAAAGCTGATGCGGGTATTTGTTTTCGTAGCCCTTCAGGCCCACGGTGTTGATCCAGTGCAGCGCGCGCTCGGAACACATTTGCTTGGTCTCGCCACGCACTTTCAGGCCGTAGGCAACGTTATCCACCACGGTCTTGTGCGGCAGCAGGCCGAAGCTCTGGAACACCATGCTGATCTTGTGCCGGCGAAATTCGCGCAGGGCTTCCATGTCGTATTGCAGGATGTCCACGCCGTCCACCAGGATCGCGCCGCTGGTCGGGTCGATCAGGCGATTGAAGTGGCGCACCAATGTGGATTTGCCCGAGCCCGACAGGCCCATGATCACGAAGATCTCACCGGTGCCGATGCTCAGGGACAAGTCGTTCACGCCGACCACGCAACCGGTCTCGGCCAGCACCTGATCCTTGGTTTTGCCCTGGCCAATCATGCCCAGCGCTTCCTTGGAACGGTTGCCGAAAATCTTGAAGACGTTTTTGACTTCGATTTTGCTGATGGCTTCGTTGTTCATTTGCTCACCTCATGCCGTGGCCGACCATACGCCTGAGTAATGCGGTCGATGACCACTGCCAGAATCACGATCGCCAGGCCGGCTTCAAGGCCACGTCCGACGTTGAGGGTCTGAATCCCCACCAACACATCTTCACCCAGGCCACGGGCACCGATCATCGAGGCAATTACCACCATCGACAGGGCCATCATGGTGGTCTGGTTGATCCCGGCCATGATGCTCGGCAGGGCCAGCGGCAGTTGCACGCCAAACAGTTGCTGCCAACGGTTGGCACCGAAGGCGTTGATCGCTTCCATCACCTCACCGTCGACCTGGCGAATACCCAGATCAGTCAGGCGAATCAGCGGCGGCGCAGCGTAGATGACGGTGGCGAAAATCGCCGGCACCTTGCCCAGGCCAAACAGCATCAGCACCGGGATCAGGTACACGAAACTCGGCATGGTCTGCATGATGTCCAGCAGCGGCATCAGCACCGAACGCAGGCGATTGCTGCGTGCAGAGAGAATGCCCAGCGGGATGCCGATCAGCACCGAAATGACCGTCGCGACCATCATCAGCGCCAGGGTCTGCATCAGCTTGTCCCAGAGACCGACCGCGCCCACCAGGAACAACAAACCGACGATCACGGCGGTGGTCACGACTTTGCGGGTCGCGTGCCAGGCAACGCCCGCCACGATGGCCAGCATCAGCCACCAGGGCGCCGCGCGCAGCAGCCCTTCAAGATTGACGATGGCCCACAGCAGGGTGTCGGAGATGCTGCGGAACACGTCGCCGTAGTTGGTGACCAGCGAATCGACCCAACCGTTGACCCAGTCGGCGATGGAAAAGGTAAAGCTTTCGGGAAACATAAGAGACTCTCAATCAAGGGGTTGCGATTCAGCGTCCGACTGCCGTTACCAGCAGTCGGAGAGGCTCAACCTACAAGGCCGCGTCGATTTTCTTGGCTGCGTCTTCGCTCACCCACGCGTGCCAGACTTCAGGATGTTCCTTCAAGAAGATCTTGGCCAGTTTTGGCGACTCGATCCGCTCTTTGGCCATGCGCCCGAGGTTCTGGTTGAGCAGGTCGATCGGCAGGTTGACCTTTTCCAGCACCGCCACTAGTTCCGGGGCTTGCTCGTGGAAGGTCTTGGACAGGCCGACCTTGATGGTTACGCGCTTGTCCACGCCTGGTTTTTCTTCAAGTTTGACCAGGTCAACCTGGCCCATCAGCGGGGTTGGCGACCAGTAGTAGAACAGGATCGGCTCGCCACGCTTGTAGCTAGACAGTACCGCGGCATCCAGCGCCGGGCCGGTGCCTGGGCGGAAGTTGGTGTAGGTGCTTTCCAGGCCGTAGCTTTTCAGCATTTCGCTGTTGTCCAGCTCACAGGTCCAGCCGGCCGGGCAGTTGTAGAAACGGCCCTTGGCAGGCTCTTCCTGATCCTTGAACACGGTGGCGTATTTGGCCAGGTCGGCGATGTTTTTCAGGTCCGGCGCCTTGGGTTCCAGCTTGCGCTTGGCGTCGCCTTCGATCACGTAACGCGGCACGTACCAGCCTTCGATCGCACCCACCACCGGAGCGCCGACACCGACGACTTTGCCGGCCTTCTCGGCCTTGTTCCAAACCTCGCTACGGCCGACCCATTCTTCGGCGAACACTTGAATGTCGTTGCTGCTCAGGGCGTTTTCCATGGTGATGGAGTTGCCTGGCAAGCTGTCCGTCTTGCAGTCGTAGCCCTTCTCCAACACGATTTGCATTACGTCGGTCAGCAGCATGGCGCTTTCCCAGTTCAGGCCGGCGAATTTCACCGGTTTGCCCGACTCGCACCAACCAGCAGCCTGAGTGGCGCCGGCACTGGCGAGCAGGCCCATGGAAAGCAATGTGGTCAGCAGGGTCTTGTTCGATTTCATTGTAGTGACGCTCCTAATCATGAATTGGCTTACGGCAGTCAAGAGGCATCCAGCCCTGTCCACGTCCAATCAGGCCTGCGCCGCAGCGCGACCAGCCCCGCTTGTTTTATTAGGTGTTGCAACGTTGTCCTGCTCGACCGGCAGAATCAGGTGATCGGGTACCGAACCGTGCCATCGTTTCGCACACAGGTAATACAGGGCTGCGGGCAGCACCAGACCGATGATCCAGGAAATATCCACGTCACCCAGAGCGGCCACCAGCGGACCGGTATAGAACTTGGAGGAGATGAACGGCAGCTGCACCAGCACACCGAACACATAGACGCTGATGCCGAGGACGTTCCAACGGCCGTAGCGACCGTTCGGATCGGCCAGCGCCGGCACGTCATAGCGCTCGCGGGTGATGCAGTAGTAGTCCACCAGGTTGATCGCGCTCCATGGCGTAAAGAACGCCAGCAGGAACAGGATGAAGGACTTGAACGCACCGAGGAACGAGTGCTGGCCGAGCAACGCCATCAGGGTCGCCGCACCAACGATGACCAGCACGAACATCAGACGTTGCAAGCGCGTTACTTTCAGGTCACCACGGAAACCGCTGATGATGGTCGCAATGCACATGAAGCTGCCGTAGGAGTTCAGCGTGGAGATGGTGACCTTGCCGAATGCGATGCTGAAGTACAGCAGCGCAGCGGTGGCACCGGTCCCGCCCAGACCAACAATGTAGGCCACTTCATGGCCAGCGAATTGCCCGTTGGCCGAAGCGGCGGCAAACACGCCGAGGATCATCGCCACCTGTGCGCCAATCACCGAACCCGCACCCGCGGCGAAAAAGGTTTTCACCGATGAAGTCTTGCTCGGCAGGTAGCGTGAATAGTCAGCCACGTACGGGCCGAAAGCGATCTGCCAGGAGGCCGCGAGCGACACCGCCAGCAGGAAGCTGCTCCAGCTGAAGTGGCGGATTTGCAGCAGTGCGCCAACGTCAGTCTGGCTCATCAGACGGCTAAACAGATAAACGAAGGCGATCACACCAATGACACTGGCAACACGGCCAATCCAATGGATCACCCGATAACCGAGCACGGTGACCAGTACGATGACACTGGCGAAAATCAGAATGCCGACGCTGTCGCTGACACCAAACAACTGGCCCAGCGCCTGACCGGAAAGCACCGTACCGGTGGCGGTGAAACCGAGGTACATCAGACACACCAGCACGATCGGGATGGCCGCGCCATAAACCCCGAACTGCACCCGGCTGGAGATCATCTGCGGCAGGCCAAGCTTGGGCCCTTGCGCGGCATGCAACGCCATGACGCCGCCGCCGAGCAATTGACCGATCAACAGACCGATCAACGACCAGAACACATCACCGCCCAGCACCACGGCCAGGGCCCCGGTGACAATCGCGGTGATTTGCAGGTTGGCACCCATCCACAGGGTGAACTGGCTAAACAGACGACCGTGTCTTTCCGCTTCCGGGATGTAGTCGATCGAGCGTGTCTCGATCAACGGTTTGCTGCCTGCACGATCGTTGTTAACAGCCATGATTCAACCTCTGTGGATTGTTATTTAGGGTTTACGCAATCCCTGTAGGAGTGAGCCTGCTCGCGATGAGGCCGGCAAATTCAACAATTTCGCTGGCTGATATATCGCTATCGCGAGCAGGCTCGCTCCTACAGAGGCAAGCATTACTTGCCGGTAATCATCGGCAGGTTCAAACCCTGCTCCTTGGCGCAGTCGATCGCGATCTGGTAACCCGCATCGGCGTGACGCATGACACCGGTGGCCGGGTCGTTGTGCAGCACGCGAGCGATACGCTCGGCCGCTTCGTCAGTACCGTCGCAGACAATTACCATGCCCGAATGCTGGGAGAAGCCCATGCCGACGCCGCCGCCGTGGTGCAGGGAAACCCAGGTCGCGCCGCTCGCGGTGTTGAGCAAAGCGTTGAGCAGTGGCCAGTCGGACACGGCGTCGGAACCGTCCTGCATCGATTCGGTTTCGCGGTTCGGGCTGGCTACCGAACCGGAGTCCAGGTGGTCGCGACCAATCACGATTGGCGCGGACAATTCACCACTACGCACCATTTCGTTGAACGCCAGGCCGAGTTTGGCGCGCAGGCCCAGGCCAACCCAGCAGATACGTGCCGGCAGACCCTGGAAGCTGATGCGCTCGCGCGCCATGTCCAGCCAGTTGTGCAGGTGCGCGTCGTCCGGGATCAGCTCTTTGACCTTGGCGTCGGTTTTGTAGATGTCTTCGGCGTTACCCGACAAAGCAGCCCAGCGGAACGGGCCGATGCCGCGGCAGAACAGCGGACGGATGTAAGCCGGTACGAAGCCTGGGAAGTCGAATGCGTTTTCCACGCCTTCTTCCTGCGCCATCTGACGGATGTTGTTGCCGTAGTCGAAGGTTGGAATGCCCATTTTCTGGAATTCGAGCATCGCTTTAACGTGCACGGCCATCGATTGCTTGGCGGCTTTCACCACGGCAGCAGGCTCGGTCTTGGCGCGAGCGCGGTATTCGTCCCAGGTCCAGCCGGCTGGCAGGTAACCGTTGAGCGGGTCGTGGGCGCTGGTCTGGTCGGTGACCATGTCCGGGCGCACGCCGCGCTTGACCAATTCCGGCAAGATTTCCGCCGCGTTGCCGAGCAGTGCGATGGAAATCGCCTTGCCTTCCTTGGTGTATTTGGCGATACGGGCCAGCGCGTCGTCGAGGTCGGTGGCTTGCTCATCGACATAGCGGCTGTTCAGGCGGAAATCGATACTGACCTGCTGGCATTCGATGTTCAGCGAGCAGGCGCCGGCCAGGGTCGCGGCCAGGGGCTGAGCGCCACCCATACCGCCGAGACCTGCGGTCAGGACCCAACGACCTTTCAGGTCATCGTTATAGTGCTGGCGACCGGCTTCGACGAAGGTTTCGTAGGTGCCCTGGACGATGCCCTGGCTGCCGATGTAGATCCAGCTGCCGGCGGTCATCTGGCCGTACATGGCCAGGCCTTTGGCGTCGAGTTCGTTGAAGTGTTCCCAGCTCGCCCAGTGTGGCACCAGGTTGGAGTTGGCGATCAGTACGCGCGGTGCATTGGTGTGGGTCTTGAAAACGCCGACCGGCTTGCCGGATTGCACCAGCAGGGTCTCGTCGTCGTTCAGGTTGGTCAGGCTTTCGACGATCTTGTCGTAGCATTCCCAGTTACGCGCCGCACGACCGATACCACCGTAAACCACCAGTTCTTTAGGGTTCTCGGCGACTTCCGGGTCGAGGTTGTTCATCAGCATGCGCAGCGGCGCTTCGGTCAGCCAGCTTTTGGCGGTCAGTTTGTTACCGCGGGCAGCGCGGATTTCAACGTCACGATACTTAGTGGTTTTCTGGGTATTGTCAGTCACGAAAAAGACTCCTCAGCGATCAATCCAAACCAACCCTGGCGGTGGGTAAGCCAGCCTGTGCGCGTCAAAGCGACACAAGCGAATCAGTGGACGTTGCGAGGAGTCTCGATCGACTCATACGCATACGTCTTTACTTGTACATACAAGCATATGCAATCAAGCGGCCAACTTGTTGGAGGGGTGTTCAAGAAAAGTTTTGAAAGGGCTGGAAAGCGCCTGGATCAAGGGTTCCGGCAGAGATGAAATTTTTCGGCGGGATTTTGCGAGGGGAGTGAGCGCTGTTACTTGAGCGTGGTTTAGCGCCACGCTGGGGCGTTCGGTAACAAGTTGGTGCGCAATGGGAAACGGGATGAAGACTGCTTTTGTGGCGAGGGAGCTTGCTCCCGCTGGGCTGCGAAGCAGACCCAAAACCGGGAGCATGTGGAGTTTCAGATGGAATCGGAATTCAGGATTGACGACTGCTGCGCAGCCGAGCGGGAGCAAGCTCCCTCGCCACAATTAACCGCGTGCTGTCAGTTCAATCACGCAGCATTGGCCGCCCACGGAGACTTCCAGCAGGCCGGTGTTACCGACGAGTTGCAGGCAATCATGCCGACCCAATTGCTGGGCACTGTTACCGACCTTCACTTCCAGCGATTCAGTGACACTGAACACCAGCACAGTTCCGGCCGAGCTGAAAAACCGTTGCTCGCCATCCAGCCACTGCAATCGCGCGTCGTAACGTTTCGGCGCATAGATCAGGTTGAAATCGCGGATCGGCCCGCCGAGCAAGGTGCAAGTCACCTGGCTCTCGCCACTGAAGGCAAACGGTTCCAGCGGTAACAACGGATGTGTGTCCTGGCCATCGACGCGCAAGGTCATGCCGTCGCCCTGCAGCACGGTGATCACGCGCTCGTAACCGGCGAACATTGAAAAGCCGCCCGACTCACCAATATCGGCAATCGACAGGCGCCAGCCGAAACCATCAAGGCCAGTACCCGCATCACGGGTGATTTCTTCAGTGCTGCCGCCGCCGTTTTTCCAAGGCATGCGCGGGTAATCTTTTGCGCGTAAAACTTTCACTTCATTCATTTATGGAACCGACCTTCCAGACGATGACGGGAACCAGGGTGGATCAAGCGGGCAGCGGTCACCGGCTGGCGGCCAGACCAGGTGCGGCGGCGAATCAGCAGGCACGGCTCGCCCTTTTCAATCTGCAGCAATTTGCACTCGGAGGCCTCGGCCAGAATCGCCTCGACCACGTGCTCGCCCTCAGTCAGCGGCGCGACCTGATTCAGGTAGGCGTAAGGCGTTTGCAGGGTGAAATCCTGCTTGAGGTAGTCCGGGGCCACCAGCGCGTTGACGAAACGGTCCTCGATCTGCACCGGGATATCGTTTTCAAAATGCACGATCAACGAGTGGAACACTTTCTGCCCTTCACGCATGTCCAGCGCCAACGCGCGCTCGGAACCGGCGGCCTCTTCCTCAAGGGTAATCACCTTGCAGGTATGGCGATGACCACGGGAGGCGATTTCGTCGGCGATGTTGTGCACTTCAAACAATGCGGACTGGCTTTTAGGTTCGGCGACGAACGTGCCGACGCCCTGCATGCGCACCAGCAGACCGTCGGCGGTCATCTCGCGCAGCGCGCGGTTGATGGTCATGCGGCTGAAACCCAGTTGGCTCACCAGCTCGCTTTCCGACGGAACGCGGTAGTGCGGCGGCCAGTTTCCACTGTCGATTTGCTGGGTGATCATCTGTTTGACGCGGGCGTACAAGGGCGCCGGACTGTCGCCCATGTGTGCGGCCAACGGAGAGACTGCAGGCGGAGTCGGCACGGTTAATCCTTGTTCATTTGGTAGAGGTTGCTAGCTTGCCGGAGTTTACCGAGCAGGCAAACGTCTGTATATGTATATACAAATAACACACGATGGGGTGCTGAACCATGTCCGCCTTCTTTGCCGAACGCGCGCTGCTGCCTAGTGGATGGGCCAACAATGTACGTCTTGAGGTCAGCGCCGACGGCGTGCTGACCCATATCCAGGCCGATTCCCACGCAGATGACGCCGAACGGCTGAGCGGTCCGCTGCTGCCGGGCATGCCAAATCTGCACTCCCACGCCTTCCAGCGGGCCATGGCCGGGCTGGCGGAAGTGGCGGGCAATCCGAACGACAGTTTCTGGACCTGGCGCGATCTGATGTATCGCCTCGTCGGAAAAATCAGCCCGGATCAACTCGGCGTGATCGCCCGTCAGCTGTACATCGAAATGCTCAAGGCCGGTTACACCTCGGTTGCGGAATTCCATTACGTGCACCATGACACCAACGGCCAACCGTATGCAGATCCCGCCGAATTGGCGCTGCGTATCAGCCAGGCTGCCAGCTCTGCCGGTATCGGCCTGACCCTGTTGCCGGTGCTGTACAGCCATTCCGGTTTCGGCGGCCAGACCCCGAACGAGGGTCAGCGCCGCTTCATCAACAGCACCGAAAACTACCTCAAGCTTCAGTCGCGTTTGCAGCCGATCCTGGCGCAGCAACCGGCGCAGTCGCTGGGCCTTTGCTTCCACTCGTTGCGCGCGGTAACACCGCAGCAAATCAGCGAAGTGCTGGCGGCCAGCGACAAACAGTGCCCAGTGCACATTCATATCGCCGAACAGCAGAAGGAAGTCGATGACTGCCTTAGCTGGAGCGGCCGTCGTCCGCTGCAATGGCTGTACGAAAACACCGAGGTCGACCAGCGCTGGTGCCTGGTCCATGCGACCCACGCCAACCCGGAAGAAGTCACGCTGATGGCCAAGAGTCGCGCCATCGCCGGCCTGTGCCTGACCACCGAAGCGAATCTCGGCGACGGGATTTTCCCGGCGGTGGATTTCCTCGCGCAGGGCGGACGCATGGGTATCGGGTCCGACAGCCATGTGTCATTGAGCGTGGTGGAAGAATTGCGCTGGCTGGAATACGGCCAGCGCCTGCGCGATCAGCGGCGTAATCGCTTGTATGGCGCGGATCAGCCGATGGTCGGCCGCACACTGTACGACGCTGCGCTGGATGGCGGCGCTCAGGCGCTGGGTCAGCCGATCGGTGCATTGGAAGTTGGCAAACGTGCGGACTGGCTGGTGCTGGACGGCAACGATCCGTACCTGGCCACGGCCAGTGGTGACGGGATTCTCAATCGCTGGTTGTTTGCCGGTGGCGATCGTCAGGTGCGGGATGTGCTGGTCAATGGCCAGTGGGTTGTGCGGGATGGGCGGCATGCGGATGAAGAAGAGAGCAATCGGGCGTTCACCCAAGTCCTGCGCGATCTCCTCGGCTGACACAAAATAAATGTGGGAGCTAGCCTGCTAGCGATAGGGTCATCAGCTTCAACAAGGATGTTGACTGACAGTCCGCTATCGCGAGCAGGCTCGCTCCCACAGTTTTAATCTTCGGTGACTGCTAGTTAGAGGTCTTGGCCATCTGCGTATCCGACGCACGCCAGATTAGCCGCGTGGTGTCGTAGCCTTGTTGACGCGCCTTGCTCAGCAGTTCTTCACGCACTACACCGTTAACCGACGGAGTCCGTGATAGCAGCCACAGATACTTGCGGCTCGGGTCACCCACGATGGCGGTCTTGTAGTCGTCGCTGACGTACAGCACCCAGTATTCCCCCTTCGCCACACCCGGCAGCAATCGCGAGAACCAGGTATCGAACTCGACCCACAACTTGTCGGTCTTGCCCGGCACTTGCGGATAAGCCGTGCCCTTGGCTTCTTCCCATTGCCAATCCGCCGTCAGGCAGCGGTTCAGCACCAACACGTTGCCGTCAGGCTTGAGCGTGTAATGGGCTTCGGATTGCGCGCAGTTGCGCTGGAAATACATCGGCAGACGGGCCAACTCGTACCAGGTGCCCTGGTATTTCTTGAGGTTGACGCTGTTGACTGTTTTCGGTGCCAACGGATCTTCGCCAGAAGTGGCGCAGCCAGCCAATACCAGGCTGGCAAAAAGGAGTATCAATAACCGCTTCATTGTTTTTCTCCCGTGGGCGAGTAGCCCCGGATTACTTCAGGCCTTGGCCGGAAAACATCAGTACTTTGTCACCGGCGTACTGCACGCTGATAAAGCTGTTCTTGTCACCCCAGGTACAACTGGACATGCCGAGCGCGCCCGAGCAGTCGGTGGGTTTGCCCAGCAAGGTTTCTACCTCGGCCTTGGGCATGCCTGACGACAGCTTCGAGTAGTTTTCCTGATTGACCTTGCCGCATGCGGCCAACAACACGCAGAACGAGAGCAAGGCGATAGATCGCAGCGACATGGTGTAGCTCCTGGGGCGAAGGGGAATGGCATGGCTGCCAAGCTGAAGCTTAGAAGAGAAAACCCCTGCCTGGTTCCCTGGCTTGCCGGCTATTTGTGGGGCCGCTCGTCTGTTTTTCGTGAAATATCAGGAACTTTCGTTTGCTGTTGAGCGTTTGGTCGGTTTTCGCAAAAGCCGCCTAATCTTTGCCGCCGCTCAGTCGACATAGAGGCAGCGCAAAGCCCTCGACTGTGGCAAATTGACGCCCCTCGCTGACCAGACCCTCCGCGGTAGTGCATTTAATGACCAGAAACATGAAATTCAGCCACAAGATCCTGCTGGCAGCCGCCCTCGTGGTCGCCGTTGCGTTCGCCTGCTTTATCCTGTTCAACGACTACCGCCAGCGCCAGACCTTGCGCAGCAGTACCGAATCTTCGATGCAGGAACTCGGCAGCCTGACCACCAGCAACATCCAGACCTGGCTGGAAAGCCGCATGCAGTTGCTGCAATCGCTTTCCCAGCAAATCGCCGTGGACGGCAGTGCACCCGCCAACCTCAAGCGCGCCATCGACTTGCCGGCGTACACCGGCAACTTCCAGTTGAGCTACTTCGGTGGCACTGACGGCGTGATGTTCTCGATCCCGGCCGGCAACCGTGCGGCGGACTACGATCCCCGCGCCCGTGGCTGGTACAAGGCAGCCAACAGCGCGCGACAGACCATCGTCACCGAACCGTACATCGCCGCTTCATCCGGCAAACTGGTGATCACCGTGGCCACGCCCGTGCAGCATCAGAACCAGATGATCGGCGTCGCCGGTGCGGACATCGACCTGTCGAGCGTCAGTGCGATCATCAACTCGCTCAACTTCGGCGGTCACGGTCACGCGTTCATCGTCAGCGCCGACGGCAAGATCCTGATCCACCCGGACAGCAAGCTTGTGCTCAAGAGCCTCGCCGAGGCCTACCCGAACGGCGCGCCGAAAGTCAGCCCGGGCCTGAAAGAAGTCGAGCTCGATGGCAAGACCCAGTTCATCTCCTTTACCCACGTCAACGGTGTGCCGTCGGCAGACTGGTACGTGGCGCTGGTGCTGGACCAGGAGACCGCGTTCGCGATGCTCAGCGAGTTCCGCACCTCGGCGATCATCGCCATGGTCATCGCCGTGGTGATCATCATCGCGCTGCTGGGCATGCTGATCAGCTTCCTGATGCAGCCGCTGCTGACCATGGGCCGCGCCATGCATGACATCGCCGAAGGCGAAGGTGACCTGACCAAACGCCTGACCATCCACGGCCAGGACGAATTCGGTGCGCTGGGCACCTCGTTCAACCGTTTTGTAGAGCGGATTCACACGTCGATTCGCGAAGTGTCCTCGGCCACCGGCCAGGTCAACGAAGTGGCGCTGCGTGTGGTGGCTGCCTCGAACTCATCGATGTTCAACTCCGATCAGCAAGCCTCGCGCACCAGCAGCGTGGCTGCAGCGATCAACCAACTGGGCGCCGCCGCCCAGGAAATCGCCCAGAACGCCGCCCTCGCCTCGCAACACTCGAGCGACGCCCGTGCCTTGGCCGAAGACGGTCAGCAAGTGGTGGATAAAACTATCGCCGCGATGCAACAGCTCTCGGCGAAGATCAGCGATTCGTGCGGCAACATCGAAACGCTCAACAGCAACACGGTGAACATCGGGCAGATTCTGGAAGTGATCACCAGCATCTCGCAGCAAACCAACTTGCTGGCATTGAACGCGGCGATCGAAGCGGCGCGTGCCGGTGAAGCCGGACGTGGCTTTGCCGTGGTCGCGGACGAGGTGCGCAACCTCGCCCACCGCACTCAGGATTCGGCGCAGCAAGTGCAGAAGATGATCGAGGAGCTGCAAGTTGGCGCCCGTGAAGCGGTGAGCACCATGACCGACAGCCAGCGCCAGAGCGAAAGCAGCGTCGGCATCGCCAACCAGGCGGGCGAACGCCTGGGCAGCGTGACCCAGCGCATTGGTGAGATTGACGGGATGAACCAGTCTGTGGCGACAGCGACTGAAGAGCAGACCGCTGTGGTGGAGTCGATCAACGTCGACATCACCGAGATCAACACGTTGAACCAGGAAGGCGTGGAGAACTTGCAGTCGACGTTGCGCGCGTGTGCGGATCTTGAACAGCAAGCGGCGCGGTTGAAGCAGTTGGTCGGCAGCTTCCGGATATAAGCTGCTTTCACTGGCCCCATCGCCAGCAGGCTGGCTCCCACAGGGGATTTGTGAACAACACGAACCAAATGTGGGAGCCAGCCTGCTGGCGATGGCGGCATCAGCTACAGCTAAAAACTAAAAGCGAGAACCAGGCTCCGATAGAAACGCCAGCTCCTCATCCGTCGACTCCCGCCCCAACACCGCATTGCGATGCGGAAACCGCCCAAACCGCGCGATCACCCGCTGATGCTTCTCGGCATAGTTCAGATAATCGATAAACAGCTTCTGATCCGCCTCCGGCTGCTGCGCAACCAGATCGATGTACCGCGAAATCGCCTCGTTCTGCACCGCCAGATTCTCGCAGTGCTCAAACACCAGGTAGATAAACACTCGCTGGATCGGCCGCAACTGCCGATCGAAATCCGCAGCAATGCCTTGCCCTACCAGTGCCTGAGCCCTGAGATCGCCTGAAAAGGATTTTGGAGTGTCGCGATAGATCATTCGCGGGAGTTGATCGAGTAGCAGCACCAGGGCCAGCCAACCGTCGGGGCGTTGCGCCCAGTCAGTCAATCCGCCGGCCAGTGCCTGCTCGACCCAGTCCCCGAAACGCGTTTGCGCTTCGAGGTCCTGGCAGTCGCGCTTGCCGAACCATAACTTGCCCTTGTCAGCCGCTATCTCGTTGGGTGATTCGAGGGTTCCGAACCACCATTCGAGCAACGGCTGCCAAGGCTCGGTCATGTTTATTCCTTGTGGTAAGCCGTGACGCGTGCGACTTCTTCTTTCGAGCCGAGGTACACCGCTACGCGCTGGTGCAGGCCTTCAGGCTGAATGTCGAGGATGCGCTGGTGACCATCGGTGGACGCGCCGCCTGCCTGCTCAACCAGGAACGACATCGGGTTGGCTTCGTACATCAAGCGCAGTTTGCCGGGCTTCGATGGCTCGCGGCTGTCGCGTGGGTACATGAACAGACCGCCACGGGTCAGGATGCGGTGCACGTCCGCGACCATCGCGGCGACCCAACGCATGTTGTAGTTCTTTTTCAGCGGACCTTCATCGCCCGCCAGCAATTCGCCGACGTAGCGTTGTACCGGCGCTTCCCAGTGACGCTGGTTGGATGCGTTGATCGCGAATTCCTGAGTGGTTTCCGGGATCGTGATGTCTTCGTGGGTCAGTACGAAGCTGCCCATTTCACGGTCCAGGGTAAAGCCTTTCACGCCATCGCCCAGGGTCAGCACCAGCATGGTCTGCGGGCCGTAGATGGCATAACCGGCGGCTACCTGCTGAGTGCCTGGCTGCAGGAAGGCCTTTTCGTTCAAGGCTTCGTTCTGGCTCAGGTATTCGCTCGGGCAGCGCAGCACCGAGAAGATCGTGCCGACGGGTGCGTTGATGTCGATGTTCGACGAACCGTCCAGCGGGTCGAATACCAGCAGGTACGCGCCTTTCGGGTATTTGCCCGGGATCTGGTAGGCATTGTCCATTTCTTCGGACGCCATGCCGGCCAGGTGACCGCCCCATTCGTTGGCTTCGAGCAGGATCTCGTTGGAGATCACGTCGAGCTTCTTCTGCACTTCGCCTTGGACGTTTTCAGTGCCCATGCTGCCCAGAACGCCACCGAGGGCGCCTTTGGACACGGCGTGGCTGATTTCCTTGCAAGCACGCGCCACCACTTCGATCAGGAAACGCAGATCGGCAGGGGTGTTGTTGCTACGGGTCTGCTCAATCAAATAGCGACTCAGGGTAACGCGGGACATGGAAGGCTCCGGTGGAATTGGGGGCTAAAAACCCGCGCAGTTTAACGCGAGTCGAGGCGCATTTCCTCCTATCAGACGTGATACGCCCAATAGAGTTCATGCGCCGGGTTTAGCGTAGTTCGAAACGGACATTTTTACCGACCGATAAACCGAATTCGCCAGCAGGCTGGCTCCCACAGGGGAATGCGATTAACTGTGGGAGCCAGCCTGCTGGCGATCGGGTGCGAAGCACCCGCCTTCAAGGTTTTACCGGGGGCTTGCGCAGCAAACTGAAGGCCATCGCTGCGAGAAACAGCACACTCAGCAACAACACAGCCCACAACCCGAACTTCTTCCAGTTCGTGTCCGTCGTCGCTGCCGCTGTCCCCGCGGATGGGCTGCTCACCACCGCCGCACCTTCCACCGAAGCCTTGCCCAACGCCGCCCACTTCGCCGCGCTGTAATCCGGAATCAGCGTCGACAACGACAGGTTCGCCGCCTTCACCGTCGCACTCCCCAGCGCCAGCGTATAAGGCCCCGCCCCGCGCGCCAGGAACACCAATTGCGTCGAGCGCACCGCAAACTTCACCGTCGGCGCTTCAGCGCCCAACCCACCGCCGCGCTCATCCACGACAAGTTTCAACTGCTGCACGGTCTGCCCCGACAGCTGCAATTCGTTTTGCACCACGTCCTGGCCACTCTGGGTCAGGCGATAGAGCAAACCGCTGGTCAGCGGCTGCCATGGCAGACTGCTTTCGCGACGACCGGACAACGTCACTGGCGCCAGGCTGTTGGCCTGACTCAGCTCAACCTGAACCCGCTCGACATTCAGCCCCATCGGCAACTGCCACGTGTACTCCCCCGCCTTCACGCTACTGCCGGCCAGCGGTTGCGACCAGACCAACGGCAGCGGCAGGCTGCGGGTGCTTGCGCTTTGCAACTGCGCAGACGTTAGCGCCGGCGCCGATTGCGGCGAATTCCACAGCAAGCGCAGGTAACGCGCCGATTGCCCCGGCAAGCCAACTTCGTGCTGCTCGACCCGCTCGTCGGCAAACGTCAGCCGCGCCACCTGGCCTTCGCCCCACGACTGCCAATGCTGCAAGTCGTCGCTGGCCTCGATGGTGAAACGCTGAAAACCATCGCGCTCGCTGGTCCAGTCGAGGATCAGCTGCTGCAACGGCGCCTTGATGCCGCTGGCGTCGAGCAACCAGCCTCGCAGCACTTCTTCGCCCGCCTCCAACTGAGTGGACGGTTGCACTTCGACCAACGCGCCGTTCGCGCTGGATTGCACGCGAATGCCCGGCGCGCGCTCCGTGGCGTCCGCCGAGCTGTACAGCGGGAACCATTTCACATCAGTCAACGTGCGATTTTCCCGGGTTGACGCGGCTTCACGAGCCAGCGCGTAGGCCTGGGCCTCGCCGGCAGCGTTGAAGACCCGGACATCACTGAGATCCGTTTGCCGCGCATTCAGTTGCACGCTCAGGGGCAATTCGAGGCGATACCAAGGTCCCTCGCCGCTCAGCGACAACGGCACTTGCGTGGCGAAATCCGCCGGTTTTTCCTGAGCGCTGGCGGACAGCGCCACACCCAGCGCAACAGCGCCCAACCAGCCCAGGTTCAGCTTCTGACTCAAGACGACACTCCTTCGGTTTCAGGGGCCGGCGTTTCAACATCCGGCGCAGCTTCGGCACGCTTGGGCGGCAGCGGCGCGAAATAGCCCACCACCAGCAGCAACACGCCGACGCCGATAAACGACACGATCCGCGCAAGGCCGCCGCGGTTACTCAATTCGACAAAGAACAATTTGGCCACCACCACGCCGATCAGCGCGGCGCCGATCAGCCACACTTCGCGGCGATGACGCAGATGGCCGCCGATCATCAGACTCAGCGCCATCAACGTCCAGACGATGGACAGGCCAGCCTGCACCAGCATCGACTCAAGCAACGCATCCAGCTCGAACGGCACACCGCCCCAATGGTGCGCGGTGCGCATCACCAACGCGGTGAAGAAGGCGAACAGCGAAACGCCGGCGATCAGTTGCGTGGCGTGATCCACGTAGTCTTTGCGAATCGACAGTTGCGTGACGGCGCTGCGGGACCAAACGTAAACGCCGAACAGCGCAAACAGCAGGCCCAGCTCCAACGGATTGATCAGCGGCACATACGGCAGAGGTTCGGCCGTGCCATCGCTGACGAGGTTCGCCAGCCAGAACCAGCCGAGCATCAGCACTGCCAACGAAGCCGCCACGTAGAAGCGGTATTCGCGGGGATAAGCCGCCACTGGCCATGGCCAATTGCGCGGCGCCGCCATCAGCACCAGATAAACACTCGGCAGGATTGCCCAACCCAGCCAGCGCCAGGCGTTGTACTGCTCGGACAACAGCAGCAAACCGTAACGCAGCTCCAGCGCCAGCACGCCGATCAACAGCCAGCAGCCGAGCACATGGGCAGTGCTCAGGACACGCGCCGGCAACATCGACGCCAAGCGTCGCAGGGAGACGAAGTGCACAACGAAAACCGCCGCCCACACCAGCCAGCCGAAGTTGGCCGCCGGGTGATAACGCGAGTGCCACGCAGCAAGCAGTACCAGACCGGCAGCGGGAATCAGCAAGGTGCACAGCAAGCCCAGCGCCGACCATTTCAAACGCAGCGCCAACACCGTCCACAGCGCCACGCTCACGGAGGAAACAGCCAGCAGCAAGGTCGCTTGCAGATTCAGCGGTGCAAAGCGCAGCACTTCGCTGATCCACGCCAGCGCCCACCAACCTGCGCCCCACACCAGCAACACTTCGGACAAACGCTGCAAGCTCAGCACATCGAATGCCGAGGCATGGTTGCCGAGCTGCAAGCGCCACGCCCCGACCATCGCGGCCAGGCCTAACACCAACGGTGTCCAGAAGCCACTGTGGGCCAGAGGTTTCAAACCTTCGCTGGCCAGCGGCCCGAGCAGGTCCGGACCGGCGAACAGGAACGCCGCGCCGCCAATCAACTGCAACAGCAGGCCGAAGACAAAACTCACGCGCTGCTTGAGGTACAGACTGAGCCAAATGATGAACAGGCCACTGGCCGCCCACACCGCACTCGCGGTCTGCCATGGCAACACGAACAGCACCGCCAGATTGATCAGCACCAGACCGGCCAGCAACACCACCGACAAGCCGCGCAGCATTCGAACGTCGTTGCGCACCATCTCATCGCGAGCCGCGAGCAACATGCCGGCGATCAACGCCAGGCCGATCAGGGACGCGCTGAGCAAACCGCGCCAGCCAGCGCTGAACACGGCAGCCGATTCACCGCCGGAGCTTTGCAACCGCAGCAGGAACAACGCACCGCCGAGCAATTGCACAGCGAACGCGGTGAACAGGAACGTGCGCGATTGCAGACGCAAACCGACAAACAACGTCGCCAACCCCGCCAGTGCCCAACTGATCGCGGTGCCGTGGGTCAGGAAGAACAACGGCGCCAGCAGATAGAGGAAGGTCAGGCCGAGGCAAGCCAATACCGGCAGCCCTTTGCGTTCCCATTCCGATGTTTGTTCGGGCAAGGCTTTGCGCAATTGATAGAAGCTGAACAACAACGCTGCGCCGAGCATCAATGCGCCCAGTGGAGCGCCGTCGAGCAAGCTGCCGTCGCCGATCCGCAATTCGCTGACAAACGCCAGGGCCGAGCCCAGTTGCAGCAGCAAGGCAAACGCGCGAGCCAGCGGTCGTTGCTGACGCAGGCCGAGCCAGAAGATGCCGGCGCCTTCGACGGCCCAAGCGGCAGCCGTCCAGCGAGCGTCGAGCCCCAGCGGAATCGCGAGGCTGGCGAAGATCACGCCCAGCGCCAGGCAGGTTTCCGCGAGCAGCAATGCACGGCCGCCCATCAGCAACCGGGCGAGTCCCATGTAGATCATGCCCAACGCCAAGGCACTGAACGCCGCGGCGAACTCCAGATGCTGAACCAGCGCGAACTGCAATCCGAAGCCCACCAGCGGCGGGCCGAACAGCATCGTGCCGTCGACGTAATCACCCTTGCGCGCCGACCAGCGCAGCAGCGCCTCACGGCTGTCGTCCTCGGGTGCGTCGCTCATCTCCAGCAGCTTGCGCCGGGCGAACAGCAGGCCGATGGCCAGGTACATCAGGAAGAACAGAATCAGGAACGGCTCGGTACTCCACAGCAATTCCGGCGTGTAGGAGCGCAGGCCCCAGGCGAAACCGATGCCGAAGGTGCCGACGAAACCGATCAGGTTCAGCAGTCGCCAGGCCTTGAACCAGGCGATGGCGAGGATGCCGGCGTTGAGCAACGCGAAGTAGCTGAACAGCGCGACGTGGTTGCCGGCGCCGGTCGAGGTCAGGATGGGCGCGGCGAAACCGCCGAGTGCAGCGGCAGCGGCCAGGCCCAACGCATCCTGAGTGATCGCGAGAATCGCCGAGAACACCGTCACCGCGACCAGCAGGCCCAGCGCTGCTGACGGATCGAGCAATGGATGCAAGCGCATCGCGGCAAACACCGTCAGGTACAACACGGCAATCCCGGTGCCTTGCAGCATCAGCGCGTAATTGCTGTTGCGTGTTCTGAGCCACCAGCCCAGACCGAGCAGGCCCAACGCAGCCGCCGCAACCCCGGCGTAACGCAGTTCGATCGGCACCACCATGCCTTCGGTGGCATAACGCAGCAGGAACGCCAGACCGAGGAACAACAGCACCACGCCGACCCGCAGCACGGTGTTGCCACCGAACAGCCAGTTGCGCGCACCACTGATGGCCCGCTCGATGAAATTCGGGCCGCGAGGGATCGCGGGTTGTTGCGGTTCGCGGACGACCGGCTCGGGTTTCCAGACATCGTCGGGCAGCGGACGGCTGGTTTGCGCTGCCGTTGCGCTTAGCGGTTCGAGTTCGGGTGGAAGCTCCCAGATCATCTCCGGGGCTTCGACAGGAATTTCATCGAGGGTGAATTCAGGAGACGGGGCAGTTTCGCTGGCAATCGGTTCGCTGATTTGCGGCGTTGTGACGCCAGACGCCTCCAGCAATGCCAGGCGTTGCTGCACCCCACTCAGCGCAATCTGCGCCTGTTCCAGCAGATGACGCTGCTCGACCGCTTCTGAATCCAGACGGCCGAGGCGAATGGCCTGGCCGATTCCCAGCCCGAGCAACGCGCCCAACAGCGCATCGCTGAACGACTCATCGAGTATGAAGCCCAGCACCAGCCCAATCAGCATGAACATCCATTGCATGGTCGATATCCCTAAGCGGCCCATTGCCTTGTGGCGTCTGCGCTGACGCCTTCGCGGGCAAGCCTCGCTCCTACAGGTTATGTGCCGCTTTTGCGACTTGCATAAGTTCTGTAGGAGCGAGGCTTGCCCGCGAAAGCGTTGGTGCAGCACTCACTGAAACTGGGGCTTAGTATATCGATCAGGCCCAACAACCGTCGGGCCTTGCTCGCAATTATTGCTAAAAATTACTCCAAAGCCTTCCAAATATCCGTGGCGTACTCGCGAATGGTCCGGTCGGACGAGAACCATCCCATCCGGGATGTGCTCAACACCGCCGAGCGCCACCAGGCTTGAGAATCGTGCCAATGGGCTTCCACGCGCATCTGCGCGTCCCAGTAGGAATCGAAATCGGCGCAGACCAGAAAGCGGTCGTAGTCGATCAGCGAGTCGATCAAGCCTGCGTAACGGGACGGATCATCCGGCGAGAACACCCCGCCGCGAATCGCTTGCAGCACGTCGTTAAGCCGATGGGATGCGGCAATGTCCGGTGTCGCGTTGAACTCATGGTTCTGCTTGCGCGCTTCAACCTGCTGAGCGCTGAGGCCGAAGATGAACATGTGCTCGACACCGATGCGTTCACACATTTCGACGTTGGCACCGTCCAGGGTGCCGATGGTCAACGCGCCGTTGAGGCCGAACTTCATGTTGCTGGTGCCCGAGGCCTCGAAGCCTGCGGTGGAAATCTGCTCGGACAAATCCGCCGCCGGAATGATGCTCTCCGCCAGGCTGACGTTGTAGTTGGGCAGGAACACCACTTTGAGCAGACCGCGCACCGTCGGGTCGTTGTTCACCACCCGGGCGATGTCGTTGGTCAACTTGATGATCAACTTGGCCTGGTGATAACTGGCTGCGGCCTTGCCGGCGAAGATCTTCACCCGCGGCACCCAATCGATTTCCGGCTCGGCACGAATCGCCTGGTACAGCGCCACGGTGTGCATCAGGTTGAGCAACTGGCGTTTGTATTCGTGGATCCGTTTGACCTGCACGTCGAACATCGCCGCGGGATTGACCGCGATCCCCAGTCGTTCATGAATCAGGTAGGCCAAGGCTTTTTTGCTGTGCAGACGCTGCTCGGCGAAGGCTTTGCGGAAAGCGCTTTTCTCGGCGAAGGGCTCCAGTTCCAGCAGGCGTTCTTCTGCGTTGTCCAACAGATCCGGGCCGAGGGCATCGACCATCATCGATGTCAGTTCAGGGTTGGCCTGGTAGAGCCAGCGGCGGAAGGTGATGCCGTTGGTCTTGTTGTTGATCCGCTCCGGGTAAAGCTTGTGCAGTTCGGAGAATACGGTTTTGCGCATCAGCTGCGTGTGCAGCCCGGACACGCCGTTGACGCTGTGGGAACCGAGGAACGCGAGGTTGCCCATGCGCACACGGCGGCCGTTGTCTTCTTCGATCAGCGACACCGCGCGCAACACGTCGAAGTCGTGAATGCCTTTGGCGCGCAGCGAGTCGATGTGCTGAGCGTTGATCAGGTAAATGATCTGCATGTGCCGCGGCAACATCCGCTCCATCAATCCGACCGGCCAGGTTTCCAGCGCTTCGGGCAACAGCGTGTGGTTGGTGTACGAGAGCGTATCGACCGTGACTTGCCACGCGGCGTCCCACGCCACGTCGTAGACGTCGACCAATTGCCGCATCAGCTCGGCCACGGCAATCGAAGGGTGCGTATCGTTGAGCTGGATCGCCGCATGGTCACCCAGGGTCAGGACCGAGGTGTGCATGTTGCGATGGCGGCGCAGCAGGTCCTGCAAGGACGCGGCAACAAAGAAGTATTCCTGGCGCAGGCGCAGTTCCTGGCCGGCCTCGGTGCTGTCCGCCGGGTAGAGGACGCGGGAGATACTTTCCGCCCGGGCGACTTCGGCCACAGCGCCCAAGTGGTCACCGGCGTTGAAGCGTTCCAGGTGCAAATCTTCCATGGCACGGGCACGCCACAGGCGCAGCGTATTGACGCTCGCCCCGCGCCAGCCGACCACCGGCGTGTCGTAAGCAATGGCCCGCACGGTTTCCGCCGGGGACCAGACTTGCTTGGACTTGCCGGCTTCATCGGTCACGGTTTCGACACTGCCACCGAAGCCGATCGGGTAAACGACTTCAGGTCGTTCAAATTCCCACGGGTTGCCGAAATCCAGCCAGTGTTCGGTCTGCTCCTGCTGCCAGCCGTCGACGATGGCCTGACGGAACAAGCCGTGTTCATAACGAATGCCGTAGCCGTGGCCAGCGATGCCGAGGGTCGACATGCTTTCCATGAAGCACGCTGCCAGACGACCGAGGCCGCCGTTGCCCAGGGCCGCGTCGGGCTCCAGCAGGCGGATGCGTTCCAGGTCGACGCCGAGTTCAGTCAGCGCTTCGCGGGCGACGTCGAGCAGGCCGAGGTTGCTCAGGCTGTCGTAGAGCAGCCGGCCGATGAGAAATTCCAGGGAGAGGTAATAAACCCGTTTCTGACCTTTGCGGTAAATCTGCCGGGTGTGATCCATCCAGTGCTCGACCATGTGATCGCGCGCTGCCAGGGCGATGGCTTCGAACCAGTCATGGTCGAAGGCGTGATCCGGGTCTTTGCCCACCGCGTAGGTGAGTTTGGTCAAGACGGCATCGCGAAATGCGGCCACCTCTGCTTCGCGAACAAGTGGTTCTTGAGTCATCGATAGGACCTCGAGCGAGCGTTGAGTTGTCTGAGCCTAGACGGTCTGACAGGCGGTCGGGGCTCTGGTTCGGCAGTTTTTCCTGATAGTGCGAGATAGGCCGGCATTACATTGTCGTGTACCTGAATCAATGCAGGGGCCGTGCCGGATTAACGGTGTTATTTGGGTGACGGAGAAAAAATCTGGCGAAAGGTTGTTCAAAAATCCACCAGTCCCGGTATGATCGCGCGCCCTGATGCACACGCTGGTAACAACCGATGATGAAGTCCAACCTGATCGCTGCTGCAGAGATCGATCGCCTCGATACCTGGGCCAAGTATTCTGCGCCGATGTGCGGCTCATGTGTATCCAGCTGCTGCACCCTGCCGGTCGAGGTCAAGATCAAGGATCTGATCCGTATCGGCATCGTCGACGAGTTCGAGCGCGGCGAGCCGGCGAAAAACATTGCCAAGCGCCTGCAGAAGGAAGGGATCGTTGAGCGCTACAGCCAGAAAACCGAGATTTTCACCCTCCAGCGCATGAGCAACAACGATTGCCTGTACCTGGATCGTAAGAGCCGTCTGTGCACTATTTATGAAAAGCGCCCGGACACCTGCCGCAATCACCCGAAAATCGGGCCACGGCCGGGGTATTGCGCTTACAAGCCTAAAGAAGTGGCGCGTGAGACCAGTGAAAGCCGCCGCACCCTCGAGAAGTTCTGATCCGGAATCTCGCTGCCTGACCGGACCCCATCGCGAGCAGGCTCGCTCCCACAGGGTTCGGCGCTGAACACAAATTTTGTGCACACCACAATTCACTGTGGGAGCGAGCCTGCTCGCGATGAGGCCAGCACAAACAACGCACAAACCCCAGACAAACAAAAACGCCCCCGACCTTGCGGTCGGGGGCGTTTTTTTAGCGGCTAACTAAGTCGAGACTCAGTTACCGGCTTTCTTGGCAGCGCGGGTACGCTCGCTTTCGCCCAAGATCTTCTTACGAAGACGGATGGACTTAGGAGTGACTTCGCACAATTCGTCTTCTTGAACGAATTCCAGAGCCTGCTCCAGGGTGAAGCGGATAGGCGGAACCAGAGCGATGGTTTCGTCTTTACCCGAAGCACGCATGTTGTCGAGCTTCTTGCCTTTGGTTGGGTTGACGCCCAGGTCGTTGTCGCGGCTGTTGATGCCGACGATTTGACCTTCGTACACGTCTTCACCGTGACCCAGGAACAGTTTGCCGCGAGCTTGCAGGGTTTCCAGCGAGTAAGTCAGAGCCTTACCGGTAGCAACCGAAACCAGCACGCCGTTCTGACGGCCGGACATGTCGCCGGACTTCATCACGTCGTAACGGTCGAAGATCGAGGTCAGGATGCCTGCACCGGAGGTCAGGGTCAGGAACTCGTTACGGAAACCGATCAAGCCACGAGCCGGGATGTTGTACTCAAGGCGCACACGGCCCTTGCCATCCGGAACCATGTTGGTCAGGTCGCCCTTACGGATACCGATCTGTTCCATGATCGAACCTTGCGATTCTTCCGGCAGGTCGATGGTCACGTTTTCGTACGGTTCGTGCTTCACGCCGTCAACCATACGGATGATCACTTCCGGACGACCAACACCCATTTCGAAGCCTTCGCGACGCATGGTTTCGATCAGTACCGAGAGGTGCAGCTCACCACGGCCGGAGACTTTGAACTTGTCGGCGGTGTCGCCTTCTTCAACGCGCAGGGCAACGTTGTAGAGCAGTTCTTTGTCCAGACGTTCCTTGATGTTACGGGACGTCACGAACTTGCCTTCTTTACCGCAGAAAGGCGAGTCGTTTACCTGGAAGGTCATGGAAACGGTTGGCTCGTCAACGGTCAGCGGCTTCATCGCTTCGACGTTCAGTGGGTCGCACAGAGTGTCGGAGATGAACAGCTGGTCGAAGCCGCTGATGCAGACGATGTCGCCGGCAGCTGCTTCTTCAACGTCGATACGGTGCAGACCGTGGTGACCCATCAGCTTCAGGATACGACCGGTACGCTTCTTGCCGTCGGCGTCGATAGCGACAACCGGAGTGTTCGGCTTGATGCGGCCACGAGCGATACGGCCAACGCCGATAACACCCAGGAAGCTGTTGTAGTCCAGAGCGGAGATTTGCATCTGGAACGGACCTTCACGGTCGACTTTCGGCGCAGGTACGTTGTCGACGATCGACTGGTACAGCGGGGTCATGTCTTCAGCCATGTCGGTGTGTTCCAGACCGGCAATGCCGTTCAGGGCCGAGGCGTAGACGACTTTGAAGTCCAGCTGTTCTTCGGTAGCACCGAGGTTGTCGAACAGGTCGAAGATCTGGTCCAGAACCCAGTCCGGACGCGCGCCTGGACGGTCAACCTTGTTGATCACCACGATTGGACGCAGGCCGGCTTCGAAAGCCTTCTTGGTCACGAAACGGGTTTGCGGCATAGGGCCGTCTTGAGCGTCAACCAGCAGCAGAACGGAGTCAACCATCGACATTACGCGTTCAACTTCGCCGCCGAAGTCGGCGTGGCCCGGGGTGTCCACGATGTTGATGTGGAAGCCGTTCCAGTTGATGGCGGTGTTTTTCGCCAGAATGGTAATACCGCGCTCTTTCTCCTGGTCGTTGGAGTCCATCACGCGCTCGTCGTTGAGCTCGTTGCGCTCCAGGGTGCCGGATTGACGCAAGAGTTTGTCTACCAGGGTGGTCTTACCATGGTCAACGTGAGCAATGATGGCGATGTTGCGTAGATTTTCGATCACTTGTGTATCTCGATCAGAGGATTCGGTGTGCTGACAGGTCGTGGCAGCGATTAACAGTAGAGTCAGGCCTTGCCGTTACAGCTTGACGGCAGAGTCGGGGGGCCGGTGACGCAGGCCACAGGCAAACAGCCCCGGGCTCTTAGCTCGGTCGATAAACGCGCACATTGGCATGCCCCTCACTGAGCAAATGGTGGGCATGCAGGCGACTCATCACGCCTTTGTCGCAATACAGCAGGTACTGGCGAGTAGGGTCCAGTTCCTTGAAACGAGCGTTCAATGCATAAAACGGCATCGTTTGTATGTCGATGCCAGCCAAGTCCAGCGGGTCGTCTTCAGCGGCATCCGGATGACGGATGTCGATGACGATCTGACCGGCCAGCGCTTCGCTGACTTCTTCAATCTGCACATCCTGGCCCAATTCGTCGATCACGCGATCGATCGGCACCAGCTTGGCGTTCTCGAGCGCACGCTCAAGTACTGCCATGTCGAACTGTTGTTCTTCGTACTCCACGCGCGGTCGCTTGGCGTGAGTCTTGGGGTTCACCGAGATGACCCCGCAGTATTCCGGCATGTGCTTGGCGAAGTCGGCAGTACCGATTTCGTTGGCCAGGTCGATGATGTCCTGCTTGTGACTGGCGATCAGCGGACGCAAGACCAGCTTGTCGGTCACGCAGTCGATCACGGACAGGTTCGGCAGTGTCTGGCTCGACACCTGGGAAATCGCCTCGCCGGTAACCAGCGCATCGATGTCCAGCCGATCGGCAATACGGGAAGCAGCGCGCAACATCATACGCTTCAAAACTACACCCATATGACTGTTATCGACTTTCCCGAGAATTTCTCCCAGTACTTCCTCGAACGGTACGCTCACAAATAACACGCGTTGGGAGCTGCCGTACTTCTTCCAGATGAAGTGCGCGACTTCCATGACGCCCAGTTCATGGGCCCGTCCGCCCAGATTGAAGAAGCAGAAATGGCTCATCAGGCCGCGGCGCATGATCTGATAAGACGCAACGGTCGAATCGAAACCGCCAGACATCAGCACAAGCGTCTGTTCCAGGGCACCCAGCGGATATCCGCCGATGCTGTTGTGCTGGTTATGGATCACGAACAACCGTTTGTCGCGAATTTCGATGCGGACTTCGATTTCCGGCTCTTTCAGCGAGATTCCGGCGGCGCCGCACTGACGACGCAGTTGGCTGCCGACGTATTTTTCGACGTCCATCGAACTGAATTCATGCTTGCCGGCCCGCTTGCAGCGCACCGAAAAGATCTTCCCGGCCAACGCATCACCGAAGTGCTGCTTGCACTTGGCGACGATGTCATCGAAGTCGCCCAGCGGGTATTCGTCGACTTGCAGGAAATGCGCGATGCCCGGCATGCAACTCAGGCGCTCGGTCATCTCCTTCAGGGCTTTGGGCTCGCTGACGCGTGTTTCCAGCTCGAGATTGTCCCACACACCGTTCACCACCACAGCCGGGTCCAGGTCGCGGAGCACGGTACGGATGTTTTTGGCCAACTGGCGGATGAAACGCATCCGTACCGGGCGGCTCTTGATGGTGATCTCGGGGAAGACTTTTACGATTAGTTTCATGAAAACAGCGCGCGCTGGGCCAGCCGAAAAAGGGGGGCGCGGATTATAGCGGAAATTGCTCAAGGTTTAACCAGTTAATGTGCAGAAGGTTTTGCGCGCACCAAAACGGGTCATTTATTGATTTTAACGCTACATTGTAGGGCGAGATTTTCAGCTCGCTGACGCTTCGTGCCTTTATAAGCGTGATATTGGGGCAAAAAACCCATGCTGGGGCACTGGCATGCAATTTGCTCCCTTGTGAGGCAGGTTGCCTTGGCAGAGTATTCGCGCCGGCATCACCCACATTCTAAGGGCATCCACTACTAAGCCCGAAGCCACCCGGAGGACACTATGTCGAAGTCGGTTCAACTCATCAAAGATCATGACGTCAAGTGGATTGATCTGCGCTTCACGGACACCAAAGGCACTCAGCACCACGTGACCATGCCGGCTCGCGACGCGCTGGATGAAGCTTTCTTCGAAGAAGGCAAAATGTTCGACGGTTCCTCCATCGCTGGCTGGAAAGGCATCGAAGCCTCCGACATGATCCTGCTGCCGGACGACAGCACTGCCGTTCTCGACCCGTTCACCGAAGACCCAACGCTGATCATCGTCTGCGACGTGATCGAGCCGTCGACCATGCAAGGCTACGATCGCGACCCACGTGCGATCGCCAAGCGTGCCGAGGAATACCTGAAGTCGACCGGTATCGGCGACACCGTATTCGTTGGCCCGGAGCCTGAGTTCTTCATCTTCGATCAAGTGAAGTTCAAGTCCGACATCTCCGGTTCGATGTTCAAAATCTTCTCCGAACAGGGTTCCTGGATGTCCGACCAGGACATCGAAAGCGGCAACCATGGCCACCGTCCAGGTATCAAAGGCGGTTACTTCCCGGTTCCACCGTTCGACCACGACCACGAAATCCGTACCTCCATGTGCAACGCCATGGAAGAAATGGGTCTGGTGATCGAAGTTCACCACCACGAAGTGGCAACTGCCGGCCAGAACGAAATCGGTGTGAAGTTCAACACCCTGGTCGCCAAGGCTGACGAAGTTCAAACCCTGAAGTACTGCGTGCACAACGTTGCTGTCGCTTACGGCCGCACCGCTACCTTCATGCCTAAGCCTCTGTACGGCGATAACGGTTCGGGTATGCACGTTCACTTGTCCATCGCCAAAGATGGCAAGAACACCTTCGCTGGCGAAGGCTATGCCGGCCTGTCCGACACCGCCCTGTACTTCATCGGCGGCATCATCAAGCACGGCAAGGCACTGAACGGCTTCACCAACCCGTCGACCAACTCCTACAAGCGTCTGGTCCCAGGTTTCGAAGCTCCGGTAATGCTGGCCTACTCGGCTCGCAACCGTTCCGCTTCGATCCGTATTCCTTACGTGTCCAGCCCTCGCGCTCGCCGTATCGAAGCCCGCTTCCCGGATCCGGCAGCCAACCCGTACCTGGCCTTCGCTGCCCTGGTAATGGCTGGCCTGGACGGTATACAGAACAAGATCCACCCTGGCGACGCAGCTGACAAAAACCTGTATGACCTGCCGCCTGAAGAGGCGAAAGAGATCCCACAAGTTTGCGGCAGCCTGAAAGAAGCCCTGGAAGAGCTGGACAAAGGTCGTGCGTTCCTGACCAAAGGCGGCGTGTTCTCCGATGACTTCATCGACGCTTACATCGCTCTGAAAAGCGAAGAAGAAATCAAGGTACGCACCTTCGTACACCCACTGGAATATGAGCTGTACTACAGCTGCTGATCCGGTAGCGCCTGCGCAAGCGGCGGGACAAAAAAGAGGCCTCCTTCGGGAGGTCTTTTTTATGCCCGCGATCCAGCTGGTGTACATTTCCCCTGTAGGAGCCGGCTTGCTGGCGATAGCGCCCTTGAGAACGCCATCGCCAGCAAGCCGGCTCCTACAGGGGAATTTGCGGCGTTTGGGAAATCCGGAGTAATCATGCCCAAATGTTTACAACTTGGGACAACCGCCACCCCTGACCTATGCTGCAACCCAACGCTTTCGTTTTCTGGTCGATTTTATGGGTCGTGGTTTTCTTTTGATGTTGCTGCTGATCGCCCTGCCTGCCGCAGCGCAGATCTATAAGTACACCGACGCCTCCGGTAACACCGCCTACAGCAATCAACCGCCCGACGGCGTCAAGGCTCAGCCGGTCGAGTTGCCACCGCTTAACAGCGTTGAGCGCCAGCCCCCTCCTGCCCCGCCTGCCGAAGCCACCAACAACGAACAGCCCCGCAGCGCCTACGAGATGCTGGAGTTGACCGGCCTGCCCACCGACGAAGCCCTGCGCGCCAACAACGGCACATTCACGGTCAGCGTCATGATCAAACCGCGCCTTCAAGCGCCGCACTTGTTCAGGTTGTTGCTTGATGATCAGCCCTACGGGCAGTCGAGCAACGTGCCGATCCTGCAACTGGTGAACATTGACCGTGGCGAACACAGCCTGGCGGTGCAGGTGATCAATGGCGAGAACCTCGTTCAGCAGAGCCCGACGGTGACGTTCACCGTGCAACGGGTGCATAAGCCATGAAGTTGTGGCTGCTGATCGCCTGCCTGATCGCGCTGCCGGTGACGGCCGAGGTCTTCACCTACGTCGACGCTCACGGCAACCGGGTCTACACCGACAAGCCAGGCTCGGGCAACGCCAAGCGTGTGCCGCTGGCGACGAGCAATCGCATGTCTGCCAACCCGACCGGGGCGGCGCCGGTAATTGCTACGCAAAAAACCGAAGACAAACCCTTGTTCCACTACGACATGCTCCGTGTGCTGGTCCCGGAACCGGACGCTACGGTCCGTAGCAATGGCGGCGAGCTGATCGTCAGTGTCACCAACGAACCCGGCCTGCAAAAGGGCCATCGCTACCGATTGCTGCTCGATGGCCAACCCACTGCCGAGCCGGGCCTCAGCCCGGTATTTGCCCTGAGCAACATCGACCGTGGCAGCCACAACCTGTCCGTGGAAATCCTCGACGAACAGGGCCGCACCGTCGAACGCACAGCGAATCAACCCTTCCAGATGCTGCGCATATCCCTCGCACAGAAGCGCAAGGTCAAACCCTGCACCCTCACCGACTACGGTCAACGGCCGGAATGTCCGCTCAAAGACAAACCTCCCGAAGAAAAAAATCCGTTCCTGCATTTCTTCTAACCTCGTTCAGGTTTGCGCACTATGTTGGTGCGATAGACTGCACCGTTCCCACATCTCAACCCATTTTGGTTCGTAAGTACCCGCGAAAGCTGGCAGAACGCCACGCGAACGAGCGTCAAACGCCCGTTTCAGGCCTTAAACGCTTCTTTTCGGAGCCTTGGTTTGGTTTTTGCATTTTCCTCGTATCGGCGCGTCATCCACGCGCATGCCCTGCTCCAAAAGAGGTCCTAATGACCATCAGTGACGCACTGCATCGTCTGCTTCTCGACAATCTGACCACCGCCACCATTCTGCTCGACGCCGAACTGCGCCTCGAGTACATGAACCCGGCGGCGGAGATGCTCCTGGCCATCAGCGGTCAGCGCAGCCATGGGCAGTTCATCAGCGAGTTGTTCACCGAATCCACCGAAGCGCTGAATTCCCTGCGCCAGGCGGTTGAGCAGGCCCACCCGTTCACCAAGCGCGAAGCGATGCTCACCGCCCTCACCGGCCAGACGCTGACCGTCGACTACGCGGTAACACCGATCCTGGCCAACGGCGCCACCATGCTACTGCTCGAAGTCCACCCCCGTGACCGCTTGCTGCGGATCACCAAGGAGGAAGCGCAACTGTCGAAGCAGGAAACCAGCAAAATGCTGGTGCGCGGCCTCGCTCACGAGATCAAGAATCCATTGGGCGGAATTCGCGGCGCGGCGCAATTGCTCGCTCGCGAACTGCCGGAAGAAAGCCTGCGCGATTACACCAACGTCATCATTGAAGAAGCCGACCGCCTGCGAAACCTCGTGGACCGCATGCTCGGCTCCAACAAATTGCCGTCACTGGCCATGTGCAATATTCACGAAGTGCTCGAACGCGTCTGTCATCTGGTGGAAGCCGAAAGCCAGGGCTGCATCACTTTGGTGCGCGACTACGACCCAAGCATTCCCGACGTGTTGATCGATCGCGAACAAATGATTCAGGCGGTGCTGAATATCGTACGCAACGCGATGCAGGCCATCAGCAGCCAGAACGAGCTGCGTCTGGGCCGTATCAGCCTGCGCACCCGTGCCATGCGCCAGTTCACCATCGGTCACGTGCGTCATCGCCTGGTGACCAAGATCGAAATCATCGACAACGGCCCCGGCATTCCCGCGGACCTGCAAGAAACCATCTTCTTTCCCATGGTCAGCGGCCGCCCGGACGGTACCGGGCTGGGCCTGGCCATTACCCAGAACATCATCAGCCAGCACCAGGGCTTGATCGAATGTGACAGCCACCCAGGCCACACCACTTTCTCGATCTTTCTGCCACTGGAACAAGGAGCCACATCGACATGAGCCGTAGTGAAACCGTGTGGATCGTCGATGACGACCGTTCTATCCGTTGGGTCCTGGAAAAAGCCTTGCAGCAGGAAGGCATGACCACGCAAAGCTTCGACAGCGCCGATGGCGTGATGAGCCGCCTGGCGCGCCAGCAGCCGGACGTGATCATCTCTGACATCCGCATGCCGGGTGCCAGCGGTCTGGACCTTCTGGCGCGGATTCGCGAGCAACACCCACGGCTGCCAGTGATCATCATGACTGCGCACTCCGATCTGGACAGCGCTGTCGCGTCCTATCAGGGCGGCGCGTTTGAGTACCTGCCAAAACCGTTCGACGTCGACGAAGCCGTATCGCTGGTCAAGCGCGCCAACCAGCACGCTCAGGAGCAGCAAGGCCTGGAAGTCCCGGTCGCCTTGACCCGCACCCCGGAAATCATCGGCGAAGCGCCGGCGATGCAGGAAGTGTTTCGCGCCATCGGGCGCTTGAGCCACTCCAACATCACCGTGCTGATCAATGGCGAGTCCGGTACCGGCAAAGAACTGGTGGCCCACGCCCTGCACCGTCACAGTCCGCGGGCAGCGTCGCCATTCATTGCTCTGAACATGGCGGCGATTCCGAAAGACCTGATGGAATCCGAACTGTTCGGCCATGAGAAAGGCGCATTCACCGGCGCGGCCAACCTGCGTCGCGGGCGCTTTGAGCAGGCGGACGGCGGCACGCTGTTCCTCGATGAAATCGGCGACATGCCGGCGGACACTCAGACCCGCTTGCTGCGCGTACTGGCCGACGGCGAGTTCTACCGCGTCGGCGGTCATACGCCGGTGAAGGTTGATGTGCGCATCATCGCCGCGACTCACCAGAATCTGGAAACCCTGGTGCATGCCGGGAAATTCCGTGAGGACTTGTTCCATCGCCTCAACGTGATCCGCATCCACATTCCACGGCTGTCGGACCGTCGCGAAGACATCCCGACCCTGGCCAAGCACTTCCTCAGCCGCGCCGCGCAAGAACTGGCGGTGGAACCGAAGCTGCTGAAAAGCGAAACCGAGGAATACCTGAAGAACCTGCCGTGGGGCGGCAACGTGCGGCAGCTGGAGAACACCTGCCGCTGGATCACGGTGATGGCTTCGGGACGCGAAGTGCACATCAGCGACCTGCCGCCGGAGCTGCTGAGCCTGCCGCAGGATTCGGCGCCAGTGACCAACTGGGAGCAAGCGCTGCGTCAGTGGGCTGATCAGGCATTGGCTCGCGGTCAGTCGAGCCTGCTCGACAGCGCCGTGCCGGCATTCGAGCGGATCATGATCGAGACCGCCCTGAAACACACCGCCGGGCGTCGTCGCGATGCTGCGGTTTTGCTGGGCTGGGGGCGTAACACCCTGACGCGCAAGATCAAGGAATTGGGGATGAAGGTTGATGGTGGGGATGATGATGAAGGGGAAGAAGGCTAAGCAGCCTTCAGATCTTCGCTGACCGTTAGATCCAATCGCAAGCAAGCTCGCTCCCACAGTGGATTTTCAGTGTTTTCACTATCGAGTGAACACCAATGAACCCTGTGGGAGCGAGCCTGCTCGCGATGGGGCCATTACATCCAACATTGATGCTGGCTGAACCACCGCTTTCGCGAGCCGGCTCGCTCCTACATTTCGGGGTTCCGTGCACCGACTGAATGCACCGTGAACCGCAATCGCGCACAAGCACTGATCTCGAAGCCCGCCATTTTTCGCATTCGAACCTCTACCGAAAAAACACGAAAGCCCCGAATCCCGGGGCTTCCAGCTTTCCAAAGCAGCTTTCTGTTTCAACTTGTTAAAACCTGGCACGCCCCCTGCAATAGTCCATTCAGTGATTCAGTTCACTATCCGGTTTCGGGGACCTTGGTACAGGCAGGCCGGGGATTCCCCTCTTTACATCGGGCTCACACCGCACAGGCGACGAGCCCCCCAGTTTTGGGGCCCTTGATACAGGCAGGTCAGGGGTTCCTTCTTTACACCGGGCTCGACGCGATGCGCGAGCCCTGCCGTTTTGGGAACCTTGGTACAGGCAGGCCGGGGATTCCCTCTTTTATTGCTCCCGGAGATGGATCTCCAGCCGCCAGCGGTCATCAACCTCGCTACCGGTCCACTCGCCCTGCAGTGGCCGGGCCGCCACTACCGTCAGCAACAACCCTCCGTCACTCAAGCGCGTCCGCCAGTTCACGACCTTGTCGTTGAGTTTGAGCTGGCCTTTCTGCGCCTTGCCTTGCGCCTCAAACAGCAACGCGAGGCTGCCGTCGACGAACTCGCCATGGGTCTTGGGTTCGTTGTTGAACCACACCACCAGCCCATCGTCCGTCACTTCGACCTGTTGCAATTCACTGGGGTCAGGCGTGGTCAGGCGACCGATCATCAGGCCCACCATCAGTCCGACAATTGCCAGCGAACCCATTACGCGCGGTAATAGTTTCGAACGTGGATCGACGGGCGGCGTAGAATGCCCGCCATCATTACCTTCGGAGCCGTGCATGTTTCACGTCATCCTCTTCCAACCAGAAATTCCGCCGAATACCGGCAACGTTATCAGGCTGTGCGCCAACAGTGGCTGCCACCTGCATTTGATCGAACCGCTGGGCTTCGAGATGGACGACAAGCGCCTGCGCCGGGCCGGCCTCGACTACCACGAGTATGCCACCCTGCAACGCCACGCGGACCTCGCCAGTTGCCTGGAAAGCCTCGGTCATCCACGGCTGTTCGCCTTTACCACCAAGGGCTCGCGACCGTTCCACGATGCCAGTTTTGCCGAAGGCGACGCGTTCCTGTTCGGCCCGGAAAGCCGTGGCTTGCCGGCCGAGGTGCTCGATGCACTGCCCGGCGAACAACGCCTGCGCTTGCCGATGCGTGAAGGCTGCCGCAGCCTGAACCTGTCGAACACCGTGGCGGTCGCCGTCTACGAAGGCTGGCGCCAGCTCGGGTTCAAGTAACACCCCATAACAAATGTGGGAGTGAGCCTGCTCGCGATAGCGGTGTGTCAGACAACATTAATGTCGACTGACACACCGCTATCGCGAGCAGGCTCGCTCCCACATTGATATTGCTTTGCTGCTTGAGACCGCTTATTGAACGGTCGGAGTCTCGCCAGCCGCCTGCATGCGTTGCAGTTCTTGTGCGTACAGCGCGTCGAAGTTCACCGGAGCCAGCATCAGGGCCGGGAACGAGCCGCGGGTCACCAGGCTGTCCAGGGTTTCGCGAGCGTACGGGAACAGAATGTTCGGGCAGAACGCGCCCAGGGTGTGGCTCATCGAAGCGTCGTCCAGGTTCTTGATCAGGAAGATCCCGGCCTGTTGCACTTCAGCGATGAACGCCACTTCGTCGCCGTTTTTCACGGTCACGGACAAGGTCAGCACGACTTCATGGAAGTCGCCTTCCAGAGCCTTTTGACGGGTGTTCAGATCCAGACCGACGCTCGGTTCCCACTGCTGGCGGAAGATCGCCGGGCTTTTCGGGGCTTCGAACGACAAGTCACGTACGTAGATGCGCTGCAAGGAGAATTGCGGTGCGGTGTCTTCTTCGCTAGCTGCAGTGTTCTGTTGGTCAGTCATCTCAGATCCTTTCTGATCTTGGGGTCTTATAGGGAAGGTGTTCAGGCCTTGAGCATGGCGTCGAGCTTGCCGGCGCGCTCAAGGGCAAACAAATCATCACAGCCACCGATGTGGCGCTCGCCGATCCAGATCTGCGGCACGGACGTACGTCCGGCTTTCTGGGCCATGGCGGCCCGCACCTGCGGCTTGCCATCGACCTTGATCTCGTCGAAGGCCACGCCTTTGTTCTCGAGCAGTTGCTTGGCCCGGGAACAATAACCGCAGTAATCGCTGGAATAGACGACGACGTTGCTCATATCACTTCACCAGCGGCAGGTTGTCGCCTTTCCAGCTGGAAATACCGCCGGACAGCTTGGCGGCGGTGAAGCCGGATTTCATCAGTTCGCGGGCATGGGTGCCGGCGGTCTGGCCCATGGCGTCGACCAGGATGATGGTCTTGGCCTTGTGCTTTTCCAGTTCGGCGACACGAGCAGCCAGTTTGTCGTGAGGAATATTCAACGCGCCCACAATGTGACCGGCGGCGAAATCCTTGACCGGACGGATGTCGATCACAACGCCCGCATCCTTGTTGACCAGCCCGGTCAGTTCACCGGTGCTCAGGCTGCGGCCGCCGCCTTGCATCTGATAAGCGATCAGCAGCGCCAGCAGTACGACGAAGATACCGACGAGCAGATAGTGGTTAGTGGCGAATTGAATCAGGTTAGCAACCATCGAAGGAGGTTCCAGGGCGTTAAAATGTCGGCCAGTATACACAGCCACTATGGTGGGCCAAACCCCGTCCGGCGGTGACGCCGTCGGAACTTAGCTTTAAACTGCCACTCCCTTTTTCATTGCCCCTCTTTTCATTCAGCCACGAGCGGAATCCATGACTACCACGCCTAAACCTTTGGTCCTGATTATTCTCGACGGCTTCGGTCACAGTGAGAGCCCTGAATCCAACGCCGTGTTTGCGGCGAAGAAGCCCGTCCTGGACCGCTTGTGGGCCACTGTGCCGAACGGCCTGATCTCGGGCAGCGGCATGGATGTCGGCCTGCCGGACGGCCAGATGGGCAACTCCGAAGTCGGCCACATGAACCTGGGCGCCGGTCGCGTGGTGTATCAAGACTTCACACGCGTAACCAAATCGATCCGCGATGGCGAGTTTTTCGAGAACCCGACCATCTGCGCCGCAGTGGATAAAGCCGTTGCTGCGGGCAAAGCCGTGCACTTCATGGGCCTGCTGTCCGATGGCGGCGTTCACAGCCACCAGGATCACCTGATTGCCATGGCCGAACTGGCCTTCAAGCGCGGTGCCGAGAAAATCTACCTGCACGCCTTCCTTGATGGCCGCGACACGCCACCGAAAAGCGCCCAGTCGTCCATCGAACTGCTCGACGCGACCTTCCAGGCGTTGGGCAAAGGCCGGATCGCCAGTATCGTTGGCCGTTACTTCGCCATGGACCGCGACAACCGTTGGGACCGTGTGTCCCAGGCTTACAACCTGATTGTCGATGGCAACGGTGAATTCAACGCCGCCACCGCACAGGAAGGCCTGCAAGCCGCTTACGAGCGTGGCGAGAGCGACGAGTTTGTCAAAGCCACCTCCATCGGTGAGCCGGTTAAAGTCGAAGACGGCGACGCCGTGGTCTTCATGAACTTCCGCGCCGACCGCGCCCGTGAACTGACCCGCGTATTCGTCGAAGATGGTTTCAAGGAATTCGAACGTGCGCGCCAGCCGAAACTGGCCGGTTTCGTCATGCTGACCCAATACGCCGCCAGCATTCCCGCGCCATCGGCCTTCGCCGCTGGCAGCCTGGACAACGTGCTGGGCGATTACCTGGCGAAAAACGGCAAGACCCAACTGCGTATCGCGGAAACCGAGAAGTACGCCCACGTGACCTTCTTCTTCTCCGGTGGTCGCGAAGAACCGTTCCCGGGCGAAGAGCGCATCCTCATCCCGTCGCCGAAAGTCGCCACCTATGACTTGCAGCCCGAGATGAGCGCCCCGGAAGTCACCGACCGCATCGTCGACGCCATCGAAAACCAGCGTTACGACGTGATCGTGGTCAACTACGCCAACGGCGACATGGTCGGCCACAGCGGCGTGTTTGATGCGGCGGTGAAAGCCGTTGAATGCCTAGACCTGTGTGTTGGCCGTATCGTCGATGCGCTGGACAAGGTGGGTGGCGAAGCGCTGATCACCGCCGACCACGGTAACGTCGAGCAGATGTCCGATGAGTCCACTGGCCAGGCTCATACCGCTCACACCACCGAGCCGGTGCCGTTCATCTATGTCGGCAAGCGTGACCTGAAGGTGCGGGATGGCGGCGTGCTGGCGGATGTGGCGCCGACGATGCTGATGTTGCTGGGGATGGAAAAACCGTCTGAAATGACCGGCACTTCGATTCTGGTGTAACTCAACCTTCCAAACACCACCAAACCCTGTGGGAGCTAGCCTGCTAGCGAATGCGGAGTGTCAGCCAACATCGATGTTGCCTGACACTCCGCATTCGCTAGCAGGCTAGCTCCCACAGTGGTTTTGGGGTGTTTTCAGAGGCAACGCTGCTCCGGTTATCACACAACCCCAATTGGGCGTTTTTTTTGCGGCGCTTGGCGGGCATACTAGGCCGTCCCTTTCCCTGGTGTCGCCCGCCTCTATGCTTCGCGTCCTGATAGCCCTTGCTCTGACTTGCCTGCTCCAACCGGCCTTCGCTGACGAGCGCGCGCAAACTCAACAACAGTTGGACGCCACGCGTCAGGACATTGCCGAGCTGAAAAAACTGCTGGGCAAGCTGCAGGAAGAAAAATCCGGTGTGCAGAAAGACCTCAAAGGCACCGAGACCGAGATGGGCAAGCTCGAGAAGCAGGTCGATGCCCTGCAAAAAGAGCTGAAGAAAAGCGAATCCGAGCTGCAGCGACTCGATGGTGAGAAAAAAAAACTCCAGAGCGCGCGCACTGAACAGCAACGACTGATCGCCATTCAGGCCCGTGCGGCCTATCAGAACGGTCGTCAGGAGTACTTGAAGCTCCTGCTGAACCAGCAAAACCCGGAAAAATTCGCCCGCACCCTCACCTATTACGACTACCTGAGCCAGGCCCGCCTGGAGCAGCTGAAGAATTTCAACGAAACCCTGCGCCAACTGGCGAATGTCGAAAAAGACATCGCCCTGCAGCAGGCGCAATTGCTGGTGCAGAAGAGCAGCCTCGACAGCCAGCGCGATGAACTCGACAAGGTTCGCAAGGAGCGCCAGCAAGTCCTGGCCAAGCTGAGCGACGACGTGAAGGCCCGCGATCAGAAGCTGGCCGCCCGCGAGCAGGATCAGGCAGACCTGTCTAAAGTCCTTAAAACCATCGAAGAAACCCTGGCCCGCCAGGCTCGAGAGGCTGAAGAGGCGCGACAAAAAGCGCTCATCGCCCAGCAGGAAGCCGAAAAAAAGCGTTTACGTGAGGCTCAGGAACAGGCCGATGCCACGACTGATGCCCCACGCAAACCCGTTAAATCGTCACCCGGTGCACTGGTATCAAGTTCAGGCGAAACCTTCGGCGGTGCTTTTGCTTCAACTCGCGGCAAACTTCCGTGGCCAGTCGATGGTCGACTGCTTGCGCGCTTCGGTGAATCCCGTGGCGACGATACCCGCACCAAGTGGGACGGCGTGATGATCAGCGCCTCCGCCGGCAGCCAGGTGCACGCCGTGCATGGCGGTCGCGTGGTGTTCGCCGACTGGTTGCGTGGCGCCGGTCTGCTGGTGATTCTCGACCACGGCAACGGTTTTTTGAGTCTTTATGGTCACAACCAGACGCTGCTCAAGTCTGCGGGTGACGTGGTAAAAGCCGGTGAGTCCATCTCCACTGTCGGTAGCAGTGGCGGGCAGGACACACCAGCGCTGTATTTCGCTATTCGTCAGCAGGGTCACCCGAGTGATCCGGCGCAATGGTGCCGCGCGCAAGGATAGGCGTTGAGTCACCTACATTAGGAGTTCGTTCGACATGCTGCATTTGTCCCGCCTTACCTCGCTGGCCCTGACGATCGCCCTGGTGATCGGCGCGCCTCTGGCGTTCGCCGCTCAACCGGCCCCGGCTGTCGCGCCTGCGGGCACTGCTGCGACCACCAAGGCGCCGTTGCCTCTGGAAGAGTTGCGCACCTTTGCCGAGGTCATGGATCGGATCAAGGCAGCCTATGTCGAGCCGGTGGACGACAAGACCCTGCTGGAAAATGCCATCAAAGGCATGCTCAGCAACCTCGATCCGCACTCCGCCTACCTGGGCCCGGAAGATTTCGCTGAGCTGCAGGAAAGCACCAGCGGCGAATTCGGCGGCCTGGGCATCGAAGTCGGCGCCGAAGACGGTTTCATCAAAGTGGTTTCGCCCATCGATGACACTCCGGCATCCAAGGCTGGTATTCAGGCGGGCGATTTCATCGTCAAGATCAACGGCCAGCCGACTCGCGGCCAGAGCATGACCGAAGCCGTGGACAAGATGCGCGGCAAGATCGGCCAGAAAATCACCCTGACCCTGGTGCGCGACGGCGGCACCCCGTTCGACGTGACCCTGTCCCGCGCGATCATTCAAGTGAAGAGTGTGAAGGCGCAGTTGCTTGAGTCGGGCTACGGCTACATCCGCATCACCCAGTTCCAGGTCAAGACCGGCGAAGAAGTCTCCAAAGCCCTGGCCAAACTGCGCAAGGACAATGGCAAGAAGCTCAACGGCATCATTCTCGACCTGCGCAACAACCCGGGCGGCGTGCTGCAATCGGCAGTGGAAGTGGTCGACCACTTCATCACCAAGGGCCTGATCGTTTACACCAAGGGCCGCATCGCCAACTCCGAGCTGCGTTTCTCTGCCACCGGTAAAGACGAAAGCGAAGCCGTGCCGATGGTTGCGCTGATCAACGGCGGCAGCGCCTCGGCTTCGGAAATTGTCGCCGGCGCCTTGCAGGATCAGAAACGCGCAGTGGTCATGGGCACCACCAGTTTCGGCAAAGGCTCGGTACAAACCGTGCTGCCGCTGAACAACGAACGTGCATTGAAGATCACCACGGCGCTGTACTACACGCCGAACGGTCGCTCGATCCAGGCCCAGGGCATCGTCCCGGACATCGAAGTGCGCAAGGCCAAGATCACCAACGAGCAGGACGGCGAGTACTTCAAGGAAGCCGACCTGCAGGGTCACTTGGGCAATGGCAACGGCGGCGCCGACAAACCGACCACTTCCAGCGGCAAAGCCAAGGCAATGCCACAGGATGACGATTACCAACTGGCCCAGGCGCTGAGCCTGCTTAAAGGGCTGAGCATCACCTCCGGCCGCTGAGGTGCGCCTGCGGTTCTTGATCGGTCTGCTGTGCTGCCTGGCGGGTGTTGCCCACGCAACGCCCGCCACACCAGCGCCGCAAAAGGCCTACATCACTCTGATCATCGATGACCTGGGGCAGAACCTGCCTCGGGATCGTCGCGTGCTGGCCCTGCCCGGCCCGGTGACCGCAGCGATCATGCCCGACACGCCCCACGCCACCGAATTCGCCCGCGAGGCTCATCGCGCCGGCAAGATCGTCATCCTGCACATGCCCATGGACCCGGCCACCGGCCCGTTCGCCTGGCATCCCGACTTGCCCATCGACGAACTTGAGAAACGCCTGAACGCGGCGTTCAAGGTCGTGCCCTATACCGCTGGCATCAACAACCATATGGGTAGCCGCATGACGGCTCAGCGACCGGCCATGACCTGGCTGATGGCGGACTTGCAGCGCCGGCACAAGCTCTTCGTCGACAGCCGCACCAGCGCGCAGACGGTTGCGGCGGCCGAGGCGCAGAAGATCGGGTTGGCGAGCGTTTCGCGGGATGTGTTTCTGGATGATGAGCCTACCGAAGCAGCGATTTTCACGCAGCTACAGACGGCGATCAGTCTGGCGAGAAAGCAGGGCTCGGCGGTGATGATCGGGCATCCGTATCCGCAGACGTTGGCGGTGCTGGAGCGGGAGCTGCCCAAGCTCAAGGCTCAGGGGATTGAGTGGATCGACATCAAACAGATGATCAGCGTGCGCAGCAATCGCGCGACGGCTGCTCACGGGAAGGACGGCGTGTACCGGTAATCCGCAACAACACAAAACCACTGTGGGAGCGAGCTTGCTCGCGATGGCGGAATGCCAGGCAACATTGATGTCGACTGACACACCCTCATCGCGAGCAGGCTCACTCCCACATTTGAATGCAGTGGTATCAGAGATACCGCGCCATGATGTCATCCACCACGCCTTCCTTGCGCAGCTGATCCAGCGCGGCCTGGAGCTTGGCCACCACTTCATCCGGTACATCTTTGTTCAAGGCCAGATAGAGTTCGGCGCTGTTGAAGCGCAATACCGTTTTGAGGCCGTTAACGCCCTCTTGCCGCGCCAGGTAGCGACCGGCCGGATCGCCCGTGGCCCACAAATCAATCTGACCGCTGACCAGCTTCTTCGCGTTGTCTTGATCGCGCAGCACAACAATCGGCTTCAACCCCTGCTTGGCCAGCGTCTCGGCAATCGCATCGCCCTTGTACGCACCAATCTTGTATTTGCGCGCCTGCTCCAGCGACTCAATGCTGATCTTGCTGTCCGCCTTGGCTAGCATGATCCAGTCATCCGGGCCGATCGGGCCGACCCACTTGAAGAGCTTCTCGCGATCCGGCAATCGCGCCATCACGAATACGCCGTAACCGGGTTTCTCGAGGGCGAGTTTGTAGATTCGCTCCCAAGGGAAGCGCAGCGTCAGGCTGTAGGTGACGTCGGCACGCTTGAACATCTCGCGGACGATGTCCACGGCGATGCCGTTGATGTTCTCGTCCTGAGCGAAGTTCTTGCCGTTCTTCGCCATGTTGTATGGCGGGAAGTTTTCCGTCAGCAACACTAGGTCGGTATCGGGACTTTCTTCAGCGTGTACTCCATTGATGAGCAACAGAGAAGCGCTGGCGAGGACAAGAAGAAGGCGTTTGATCATGTCGGGCTACCGAAATCCATGGCGTGCCCAAGAGTGCCTTGAGCCCGCCATGCTGTCCACTGGCCTGCATGGATTTGTTTAGCGCATTACGATCCCGCGATGCGCCATGTAGGCCTTGGCTTCCTGCACGGTGTATTCGCCGAAGTGGAAAATACTCGCCGCCAATACCGCGCTGGCGTGGCCTTCGATGATGCCGTCGGCCAGATGCTGCAGGTTGCCGACGCCGCCGGAGGCAATCACCGGGATCCCCAGTGCATCGCTGATGGCGCGTGTGACGCCCAGGTCGAAGCCGTTTTTCATGCCGTCCTGGTCCATGCTGGTCAGCAGGATTTCACCGGCGCCGAGGCCTTCCATTTTCTTCGCCCACTCAACGGCGTCGAGACCCGTGGGTTTGCGACCGCCGTGGGTGAAGATTTCCCAGCGCGGGGTTTCGCCCGGGCCGGAGACTTTCTTGGCGTCGATGGCAACGACGATGCACTGCGAACCGAAATGCTGAGCCGCTTCGCCGACAAACTCCGGATTGAACACCGCTGCGGTGTTGATCGAGACCTTGTCCGCGCCGGCATTCAGCAGGTTGCGAATGTCCTGCACAGTGCGCACGCCGCCGCCCACGGTCAGCGGGATAAACACCTGGCTGGCCATGCGCTCGACGGTATGCAGCGTGGTGTCGCGGCCGTCGACGCTGGCGGTGATGTCGAGAAAGGTAATCTCGTCGGCGCCTTGCTCGTCGTAGCGACGGGCGATTTCCACCGGGTCGCCGGCATCGCGAATGTTCTCGAACTTCACACCTTTGACGACCCGGCCGTTATCGACGTCCAGGCAAGGGATGATGCGTTTGGCCAGCGCCATGGTCAGTCCTCAGCCTTTGTACGAATCGCAGAAAGCTTGCGCTTCAGCGACGTCGAGGGTGCCTTCGTAGATCGCCCGGCCGGTGATCGCGCCGATGATGCCTGGCGCCTTGGCGTCGAGCAGCGACTTGATGTCACCGAGGTTGTGGATGCCACCGGAGGCGATCACCGGGATCTTCGTTGCAGCGGCCAGCGCTGCGGTGAACGGTACGTTGCAGCCCTGCATCATGCCGTCTTTGGCGATGTCGGTATAAACGATCGCGGACACGCCATCGGCTTCAAACTGCTTGGCCAGGTCGATCACCTGAATGGTGCTGATCTCAGCCCAGCCGTCGGTGGCGACGAAACCGTCTTTGGCATCCAGACCGACAATCACCTTGCCCGGGAACGCGCGGCAGGCTTCAGCAACGAAGGCCGGATCTTTCACGGCTTTGGTGCCGATGATCACGTAGCTCACACCCGCCTTCACGTAGTGTTCGATGGTTTCCAGGGAACGGATACCGCCGCCGATCTGGATCGGCAAGTTCGGGTAGCGCTTGGCGATGGCGGTGACCACTTCGCCGTTGACCGGCTGGCCTTCGAAGGCGCCGTTCAGGTCGACCAGATGCAGACGGCGGCAACCGCCTTCCACCCACTTGGCAGCCATGCTCACCGGGTCATCGGAGAACACCGTGGAATCTTCCATGCGGCCCTGGCGCAGACGAACACAGGCACCGTCTTTAAGATCGATAGCGGGAATAATCAGCATCTGGCAAACCTTCAAATTCGATTGTTCAGCTTCGCTCGAAAATCAGTTTTTCTCGAGCGCCCACAGGTCGCTTTCGATGCTTTCGAACCTCTCTTTGAGGTGCGTCTGCACATCGAAAATCGCCCTGTTGTAATAGTGCGGAGCAATTTCACGGGTAAACAGCTCAAGGATTTCAGCCGCCTCGAACGAACCCAGGTCCAGTTCGAAGCGATCCTCCATGAAGCGTTTGATCTTGTGATTGGCCTCGCTCTCCTGTTCGGGAGTGAGGGTCAGGATCGGCGGCTTCTTCTTGACCGCCATTTACCAGCGACCATCCCACGCGGCGAAGTTCTGCAGCAATTGCAGGCCATGGGTATGGCTCTTTTCCGGGTGGAACTGCACGGCGAAACGCGAGCCTTCGGCCAGCGCTGCAGCGAAATCGACACCGTAATGACCGCCACCCACCACCTGCCGCGCATTGCCGGCAGCGATGTAGTAGCTGTGCACGAAGTAGAAACGCGCCAGGTCCGGAATGTTGTGCCACAGCGGGTGACTCACCGTCTGCTTCACTTCGTTCCAGCCCATGTGCGGGACTTTCAGGTGTTCGCCGTCTTCGTGCAGGTCTTTGCCGAAGAACTTCACCGCACCTGGAAACAGGCCGATGCAGTCGACGCCGTCGTTCTCTTCACTGCTGTCGAGCAAGGCTTGCATGCCGACGCAGATACCGAGGAACGGACGGTCCTGGCTGACTTCACGCACCAGCGAGTCGAAGCCCAGGCGACGGATCTCCGCCATGCAATCGCGAATCGCGCCGACGCCGGGGAAAACCACCCGGTCGGCTTCGCGAATCACGTCGGCATCGCTGGTGATCAGGACCTTGCCGGCACCAACGTGCTCGAGGGCCTTGGCCACCGAGTGCAGGTTGCCCATGCCGTAATCGATAACCGCGACCGTCTGCATTACAGAACGCCTTTGGTCGACGGCATCTGACCGGCCATGCGGTCATCGAGCTCTACGGCCATGCGCAGCGCGCGGCCGAATGCCTTGAACACGGTTTCGATCTGGTGGTGGGTGTTGGTGCCACGCAGGTTGTCGATGTGCAGGCTGACCAGCGCATGGTTGACGAAGCCCTGGAAGAATTCCTGGAAAAGGTCAACGTCGAAACCGCCGACGGTGGCGCGGGTGTAGGGAACATGCATTTGCAGGCCAGGACGGCCGGAGAAGTCGATCACCACGCGCGACAGCGCTTCATCGAGCGGCACGTAGGCGTGGCCATAGCGACGAATGCCTTTTTTGTCGCCGATGGCTTTGGCGAAGGCCTGACCCAGGGTGATACCGACGTCTTCCACGGTGTGGTGGTCGTCGATATGCAGGTCGCCCTTGCTGACAATATCCAGGTCGATCAGCCCGTGACGGGCGATCTGGTCCAGCATGTGCTCAAGAAAAGGAACACCGATATCAAATCGGGCCTTTCCGGTGCCATCCAGGTTGATCGAGGCTTTGATCTGGGTTTCCAGAGTGTCGCGCTCGACTGACGCCTTACGTTCGGCCATCACCAGCTCCGCAAAATCATTGGGCGAAAAAGGCAGCCATTATAGGGGCGCGGGCGCGAAACAGAAACACGGGAGGTGATATCGCTGACGGAGGGAATTCAGTGGCGTTGGGGATGTACATGTCAGTACAAGCCGGCATTCATTGCGAATGCACGGCTTTTTTTCTGTAGGAGCCGGCTTGCTGGCGATCCAGACACCGCGGCTTTTCAGGCATACCGCGTGATCGTTCATCGCCAGCAAGCCGGCTCCTACAAGGATTGGTGTTAGTGGAACAACACTGCCGTCTTCTGCAGCGTCACCCAAACACCCCACGCCAACGGAATACCCACCACCAGCCAGGCAGCAATCGCCAACGGCTTGGTGCCGGCATCCGCTTTCCACTCCAGCACGGTGCTGGCATCAGCCCCCTTGTCGTGGCCCAGCGCCTGTTCGGCGGCCAGTTCAGCGTCGGTCATGAAGTACTTGTCGGCCACCGGGCGAACCATGAGGTTGCACAGGAAACCCAGCACCAGCAGGCCCGCAAGGATGTACAGGGTGATGTCGTAAGCCGCGGCGCGTTCAACACCGATGCTCAGCTGATATTCACGCAGGTAGTTCACCAACACCGGCCCCAACACGCCCGCCGCCGCCCACGCCGTCAGCAGACGACCGTGGATCGCGCCGACCATTTGCGTACCGAACAGGTCCGCCAGGTAAGCCGGCACGGTCGCAAAACCACCGCCGTACATCGACAGGATGATGCAGAACGCCGCCACAAACAGCGCAACGTTGCCCAGGTGGCCGAGGTTCGGGATCAGTGCGTACAGTGCGAAACCGAGGGCGAAGAACACGAAATAGGTGTTTTTACGGCCCAGGTAATCCGAGAACGAAGCCCAGAAGAATCGACCACCGATGTTGAACAGGCTCAGCAAACCGGTGAAACCGGCAGCGATCGCAGCGATCGAAGCCAGTTGCCCGGCGTCCAGCTGACCGAATGGCAAGTCAACACCGATCAATTTACCGCCGAACACTTCCTGCAACAGCGGCGAAGCCATACCCAGGATGCCGATACCGGCCGATACGTTCAGGCACAGCACCAGCCACACCAGACGGAACTGCGGGGTTTTCCACGCCACATTCACGTGAACGTGACGGTGAGTGATCATCGCGTTCGCAGCTTTTTTCGCCGGAGCGGTCCAGCCTTCAGGCTTCCAGCCGGTTGGCGGCACGCGGTAGGACAGTGCGCCACCGATCATGAACACGAAGTAGATCGCGGCCATCACCAGGAAGCTCTGCCACACGCCGACGCTGTCTGCCGAAGCAAAGTGCCCCATCAGGGCTGCGGCCAGCGGAGCACCCACCATCGCGCCACCACCGAATCCCATGATCGCCATGCCGGTTGCCATGCCGCGCTTGTCCGGGAACCACTTGATCAAGGTCGACACCGGCGAGATGTAACCCAACCCCAGGCCGATACCGCCAATGACCCCGGAGCCGATCCACATCAGCCAGATCTGGTGGGTATAGACCCCCAGCGCTGAAATCAGCAGACCACCACACCAGCACAGCGCCGATACAACGCCAGCCTTGCGCGGCCCGGCGTGTTCCAGCCAGCCACCCCAGATCGCTGCCGAGCAGCCGAGGAAGATGAAGAACAGGGTGTAGATCCAGCCGAGCATCGAGATCGGCCAGTCACATTGCGAAGAGAATACCTGCGAGATGAAGCTCATGTCCGGCGCGCAAGCCACTGCCTTGGTCACGCCCAGGGCTTTGGACAGCGGCAGCCAGAACACCGAAAAGCCGTAGGCCATGCCGATGCAAAGGTGGATGGCCAGGGCGGCCGGTGGTACCAGCCAACGGTTGAAACCGGGCTTGGCGATGATGCGTTCCTTGGACAGGAACGCGGGCTGATCGGCTTTGAGGCCGTCCGCCGTGATGCTCGTGGTCATTGTGTATCCCCCAATTATTAGTATGGTTCGCCAGCCACTCTTCGCCCCCAGCCTTATGCGCACGCATGACTGTCTTTTTCAGGGTGAAGCTCCATTTTAGTGCGACATCACGCCGCAGAAGGACGGACGAACTGGCAGAGGTTACCATCTGTACGTGACAGAAAAACCAAAGTGATATCACCTTTATGCAAGTCGTCTGTTCTCGTACCACTGAAGGAGCCGCCATGCCGATCGTCGTCGAGCTGCTGCAAGAAGCCACTTACCAGGATCAGCAAGACCTGCAGAAAATTTACCGCGACGCCCCGGACTGGCTGTTCGCCCCGTTTTCCGGGGATGTGCAGCTGATCGAAGGCTGCCTGGGCGACGGTTCGCTGATCGCCGGGCGCTTCAATGATCGACTGCTTGGCGCCGCTCGTTTGCAGCGCCAGCCTGATGTTTGGCACTTGTCCCAAATATGCGTACGAAAAATTACCCGTCGTCGTGGCGTTGCCGAGCGCCTGGTGAACGAAGCGCAGAAAATGGCGTCGCAGTCGGGCGTGACATTGCGCCTGCTCGCGCCTGCCGGGCATCTTGAAGCGCAGGCACTGGCCGCCAAGCTGAAAGTGCCGCTGGATGTGCTGCCGACGTGATCGCTGGCCGGTCATTCGCTTCGGAGCGCTATACTCCCCGGCTAAATTTCGAATTCGACTAACTACAAGGACTCGCCCATGAAAGCGTTCGGCAAAATCCTGGGTCTGGTGCTTCTCGGGCTGTTGCTGATCATTGTGGCGCTGGGCTTTGCCCTGACCCACCTCTTTGATCCCAACGACTATAAAAACGAGATTCGCCAGATTGCCCGCGACAAGGCCCACATCGAGCTGACGCTCAATGGCGATATCGGCTGGAGCCTGTTCCCGTGGTTGGGCCTGGAATTGCACGATGCCAGTGTCGCGACCCTGGCCAAGCCCACCGAGCCGTTCGCCGACTTGCAGATGCTTGGCCTGTCAGTGCGCGTGCTGCCGCTGCTGCGCCGCGAAGTGCAGATGAGTGACGTGCGTGTCGAAGGCTTGAACCTGCGCCTGAACCGCGACAAGGACGGCCACGGCAACTGGGAAGACATCGGCAAAGTCCCGGCGTCAGCCACCCCGGCCACTCCTGGCGAACCTGCACCGGCACCAGAAACCACCGTTCAGGTGGAAAAACCGGCCCAGCCGATTCGCCTGGACATCGACAGCCTGACCGTCAACAACGCTCGCGTTGAATACAGCGACGAGAAGACCGGCAAGCAGTTCAGCGCCGAAAGCATCCAGCTGAGTACCGGCCCGGTTCACGACTCGACCAACATCCCGGTCAAACTCACGGCGTTCCTCGGCACCAACCAGCCGGTCCTGCGAGTGCGCACGGAGCTGAATGGCGAGCTGCGTTTTGAACGCGCACTGCAGCGCTACAAATTCGAAGACATGAAACTCTCCGGCGAAGTCGCCGGCGATCCGCTGCAAGGCAAGACCATGACCTTCGCCGCCCAGGGCCAGTTGCTGCTGGATAAAGCCGCGAACGTCGCCGAATGGACCGGCATCAAGATCTCCGCCAACCAATTGCGTGCATTGGGCGAACTGAAGGTCAACGACCTCGACAAGACGCCGCAAATCAGCGGCGGCATTTCGATCGCCCTGTTTGACCTGGCGAAATTCGTCGACAGCATCGGCCAGAAACTCCCGGCCATGGCGGAAGGCAGCCTGAGCAAAGTCGAGCTGGTCAGCCGGGTGGCCGGCACGCCGACCAGCGTATCGTTCGACAACATCAACTTGAAAGTCGATGAAAGCAGCTTCAGTGGCCGTATCGCCGTCGAGGACTTCGCCAAGCAATCGCTGCGCGCAACCCTCAAGGCTGACACCTTCAACGTCGACCGTTACCTGCCACCAAAATCCGCCGAAGCCAATAGCGCGACGCAAGTGCGTCAGGCCGAAGTCGCCAGCACCGAAGCCGATGCCATGGCAGGCGCCGGCAGCACACCGTTGCCCGCCGCACCGACCAAAACCGCGTGGAGTACTGAACGCCTGTTGCCGGTAGAACGCCTGAGCAAACTCGACGTGGACGCCGACCTGACCTTCGGCCTGCTGACCCTCGACAAACTGCCGATCCAGAACGCCGCACTCAAGGCCACCGGCCAGGGCGGCCTGCTGACCCTGGAGAACCTGCGTGGCGACCTGTACGAAGGCAACTTCGAAGCCAAGGGCACCCTGGACGTACGCCAGGAAGTACCGGCACTGAACATGCAGACGCGCATCACCAAAGTGCCGGTGGAAAAAATCCTCGAAAGCCAAGGGAAGAATCCACCGGTCAAAGGTCTGGTGACGCTCAACAGTGCGTTGACCGGCAGCGGCAATAGCCAGCAAGCACTGATCGACACGCTCAATGGCAACGCCAGTTTCGTCATCAACAACGGCGTGCTGCTCAATGCCAACCTTGAGCAACAACTGTGCAAAGGCATCGCCACCCTTAACCGCAAAACCCTCAGCGGCGAACCACGGGGCAAGGACACACCGTTCCAGGAGCTCAACGGCAACCTGACCTTCCGCAACGGCGTGGCCAGCAACCCGGACCTGAAAGTGCGTATCCCGGGCATGACCGTGAAGGGTGACGGCGACGTCGACCTGCGAGTGCTGGGCATGGATTACCGCGTGGGTGTGATCGTCGAAGGCGACAAGAGCGACATGCCGGACCCTGCCTGCCAGGTCGGCGAGAAATTCGTCGGCATCGAGTGGCCGCTGCGCTGCCGTGGTCCGCTGGAACTTGGCGCCAAGGCTTGCCGCCTCGATAACGAACGCATGGGCCAGGTCGCGAGCAAGCTGGCGGGCGAACAGATCAGCGAGAAAATCGACGAGAAGCTTGGCGACAAAGTCAGCCCTGAACTGAAAAACGCGCTGAAGGGGCTGTTCAAGCGATGAGAGCCGAGCAGTTTTCATCGGCGGTGCTGGACTGGTACGACCGCCACGGCCGCCACGACTTGCCTTGGCAACAAGGCATCACACCGTATCGGGTGTGGGTCTCGGAAATCATGTTGCAGCAAACCCAGGTCAGCACCGTGCTGAATTATTTCGACCGTTTCATGGCCTCGCTGCCGACGGTCGAAGCCCTGGCTGCTGCGCCGGAAGACGAAGTGCTGCACCTGTGGACCGGCCTCGGTTATTACACCCGCGCGCGCAATTTGCAGAAGACCGCGAAGATTGTCGTGGCCGAGTACGGCGGCGAGTTTCCCCGGGATGTCGAAAAGCTTGTCGAGTTGCCGGGCATCGGCCTGTCCACGGCCGGCGCCATCGCCAGCCTGAGCATGGGCCTGCGGGCGCCGATCCTCGATGGCAACGTCAAACGGGTCCTGGCGCGCTTTACCGCGCAGGAGGGTTATCCGGGGGAGCCTAAAGTCGCCAAACAGCTGTGGGCGAACGCTGAGCGCTTCACGCCGCATGATCGGGTCAACGCCTACACCCAGGCGATGATGGATCTGGGCGCCACGCTTTGCACCCGCAGCAAACCGAGTTGCCTGCTGTGCCCGCTGGAAAAGGGCTGCGAAGCCCACATGCTCGGCCTGGAAAGCCGCTACCCGATCCCCAAGCCGCGCAAAGCCGTGCCACAGAAGCGCACGTTGATGCCGATGCTCGCCAACGGCGAAGGCGCGATTCTGCTTTACCGCCGGCCTTCAACAGGCTTGTGGGGCGGCCTTTGGAGCCTGCCGGAACTCGACGACCTCGACGACCTGCAACACTTGGCCACGCAGCATTCGCTGGAACTGGGCAGCCAACAAGCGCTGCCGAGCCTGGTGCACACCTTCAGCCACTTTCAGTTGTCCATCGAACCCTGGCTGGTTCAGGTCCAGGAGGCCGGCCATCACGTGGCCGAGGCCGACTGGCTCTGGTATAACCTCGCCACCCCGCCGCGCCTGGGCCTTGCCGCCCCGGTCAAAACCTTGCTCGAACGCGCGGCCGCCGTATTGAACGCAGGAGAGTTGTCATGACCCGCACCATCATGTGCCGCAAGTACAAAGAAGAATTGCCCGCTCTGGAGAAAGCCCCATTCCCGGGCGCCAAAGGTCAGGACATTTTTGACCACGTCTCGGCCAAGGCCTGGGCCGACTGGCAGAAACACCAGACCCTGCTGATCAACGAAAAACGCCTCAACATGATGAATGCCGAAGACCGCAAATACCTTCAGGGCGAGATGGACAAGTTCTTTTCCGGCGAGGAATACGCCAAGGCTGACGGCTACGTTCCGCCAGCTGAATAATCCTGCTTTCTCGGGGGTCTGATCGTAAGCGACGGTAATAATTAAATATTTTTTGAAAACTTGCTTGACGACCCCCTGAAAAACCCGTTTAATGCGCCCCGTTGCCCAGATAGCTCAGTCGGTAGAGCAGGGGATTGAAAATCCCCGTGTCGGCGGTTCGATTCCGTCTCTGGGCACCAAATACCGAAAACCCTGAATCGCAAGATTCAGGGTTTTTTTATGCCTGGGATTTGATGGGACGACTATTCGTCACCGTTCCAGTGAAAGACCAGATTGCGTGCGGTGTCGCTTCCCACATCCGCTGCGTCCTGTCGCGCCTCACCATTGCGGGTCGCGACGACGGTGTACTTGCCGGGCGGCAACTGCACGTAAACCAGCGGGCCCGCCTGACTCAGCGTCAGCACGGTTTGCCCCGTCGCTTTCTGAATGACGACGTCCACGTCGGGAACGTATTTATTCTCCGGTCCGACCGAGAAGGTCATGTGCAGGTTGTATCCCGTGGCTTGCTGGATGGCCTTCGACTCATCCTCGCCAATACCGCCCGACACATAGGCGATGCCGTTTTGCTCTTGTCTCTGGACCTGCACGCCTGAGCTGTCTATGGGCTCAAGGTTGGCGGCCCACGACGTGGCTGGAAACATCAATACGCCGACGGCGACGATGGGCAACATGAGTGAATGGACGTACTTCATGATGGCGACTCCTGGGCTCCACAGTGCCCTCCTGGTCCTTCACTTTTGATTTCCCGGAGGATGGCCAAGTTTTAGATTGATTCGACCTTGAGCCCACTGCGAAATGGACTACGCCTTGTATTCATCAAGTCCTGGCCGCCGTTGGCACGATCCTGCAAAACGAATCCGGCATTTCCTGCGGTTTTCCCAGCCGCGCCCTGCATCGCCACCCTGCCCTCTCTTGCCATCCTCTTTCGCCTGTTCCTCCAGCTGCGGAAGACTCATGAGCATCGTCAAAACCGAAAACACTCAAGACCCACAACTCGCCTCCCTAGTGGGCAACCTTGGGGAATTGATACGTCAAGCACGCCACAAGGTGCTGCGAGCAGTCGATACCGTTCAGGTGCAAACCTGCTGGCAGATTGGAAGGCATATTGTCGAGTTTGAGCAGGAGGGAGCCCGGCGGGCGGCCTACGGCAAGCGCTTGTTGCCGACACTCGCCAAAGTTCTCACTAACCAGTTTGGAAAAGGTTTTGATGAACGCAACCTGCGATATATGCGGGATTTTTATCAGACCTTTTCAATTTGGGACGCAGTGCGTTCCGAATTGAGCTGGACCCACTATCGCCGATTGCTGCGAGTCGATAACGACCACGCTCGCCATTGGTATATGAATGAATCAGCTATCCAGAACTGGTCAAGCCGAGCACTGGAACGCCAGATCAACACCCTGTACTACGAACGCTTGTTAGCCAGCCGCGACCGCCCCGCCGTCAAACAGGAAGCCGCAACCAACATCCAGAAAATGAACGCGCACCCTCGGGACTTCATCAGGGATCCGGTGATGCTGGAGTTTCTGGGCCTGCCCGACGCGGGCCTGACCCAGGAAACCGATCTCGAACAAGCACTGATCCAGCAGCTTCAAGCCTTCCTGCTTGAACTGGGCAAAGGCTTTGCCTTCATCGCCCGCCAACAACGCATCAGCACCGACAGCAAAGACTTCTACATCGACCTGGTGTTCTACAACTACCTGCTCAAATGCTTCGTTATCTTCGATCTAAAGCGCGGCGAACTGACCCACCAGGATGTCGGCCAGATGGACATGTACGTGCGGATGTACGACGACCTCAAACGCAAAGCGGAGGACGGCCCCACCGTCGGCATCATTCTCTGCGCGCAGAAAGATGAATCGGTGGTGCGCTATTCAGTGCTGGAGGGCAACGAGCAACTGTTCGCCAGTAAGTACAAGCTGGTATTGCCGAGCGAAGAGGAACTTCGTGCGGAGCTGGATCGGGAACGCGCTGTGCTTGAGGAACGACAGCACAATCGGACGTTGTAAAAACGACGCGCGCATTGTTCACAAGCGGTGCGAGGACTATCGTTGGCAACTACCCGCAAAGGTCCAAAGCCGATGAATTTGCAGGACATGCCTTCACTGGCACCGACCCAAATCGAATTGTCGCTGGGCACCGACATTGCTGGCGAACCGTTCAAGGAGCCCGCCGCAGACGGCTTCATCCTCGGCGGCTTCACTTGGCGGCACGCCTCTCAGGACAGTGCGCGCCCGGTCGTCATCATCAACGCCGCCACCTCGGTTCGTTGCCGGCACTATTCGCGCTTCGCCGACTACCTGTTCGCCAACGATTTCGATGTCATCACCTATGACTACCGCGGCATCGGCGAGTCGCGGCCACCGTCGATGAAAGGGTTAGAGGCGTCATGGTCCGATTGGGGCGCGCTGGACTTCGAGGCGATGCTCAAGCGCGCACAGCGCGAATTCCCCGGCCAACCCATCGACGTTGTCGGCCACAGCTTTGGAGGCTGTGCAGCGGGCCTTGGAGCGTCCGGGCATTTGATTCGGCACTTGGTGACGGTCGGCGCGCAATTCGCTTACTGGCGCGACTATGCGCCCGCCCATCGCTGGCGGATGTTCGGCAAGTGGCATGTGGTGATGCCATTGATGACCCTACTGTGCGGCTACTTTCCGGGCAAACGCCTCGGTTGGCTGGAGGACACGCCCGCCGGCGTGGTTCGCGACTGGAGCACGCCCACTGCGCGCTACGAAACGCGGCCCAGCGGTCGCGTCATGCACGCAAACACCGGCCAGCTTCCCTTTGCATCCGTCAGCGCAAAAACGTTGGCCATCAGCATCAGTGACGATCCTTACGGTACGATTGCGGCCATTGAACGCCTGCTCGGCTACTTTACTGGCAGCGCAAACACCCATCTGCGAATCGCCCCCGAAGACATCGGCGAAGAAGAAGTCGGACATTTCGCCTTTTTTCGCAGCGCATACCAAGCCACACTATGGCCCATTGCATTGTCCTGGTTGCAGACCGGCGAACTGGCCCCCGATACACCCGGGCGGCGAGTGCCACGCAACTGATCGACCCGCCCCTCTCATCGAATTACGGAACGACACCCATGGCATCCGCCAACAAGCAGAACAAACGCGCCACCCGCGCCAAAGCCAGGCCAAGCAGAACCGCACCCAGCGGGCCGCAGCGCCGGTCGAGTTGGACCCGAACGACGATCGCATCGACTTCGAATCGGTGGACTTGACCGAACTGTTCAAGAAAATGATCGACGCCGAAAAAACCAGCCAGCAAGCGATGTGCGTGGCCTTCCTCGAAGACCCGCTGCTGGAACTGGTGTACGAGCAGGAAGGCGAAGAAGGCGCGATGGATTTCATCCTCGCGGCGCTGATCGAATATCGCCAATGGTCCACCGAAGTCGATGAAGCCGGCGCCCTGGCATGGATCGAATCACCAGCCTTCCAGGCTGACTACGTAGCGGCGTCCGACGTCATTGCGGCTCAAACTCAACAGAAAGCGAACTGAATTTAATGGCATCCCTGAACAAGCAGCAAAAACGCGCCAAACGCGCCAAGATCAAAGCCAAGCAAATCAACATCCACGGCCGAAAACCCGCTGCGCTGGACGATGACCTGGGTGAAATCGGCGAGCCGATCCCGGAATACACCCTGGCGATGTTCAGCAAAATGCGCGACGCCGAAGCCATCAGCCGCAACGACATGCTGCTGGCCCTGCTGTCGGACCTCGCCGGGATCATCAGCGACCATCCAGAACTGCTGGACATGGAAAACGCCGACAACGAAGCCATGGCCGCCACCCACCTGGCCGCCGACATGCTGATCGACTACCGCATGTGGGCCGACGGCATGGACCGCGATGCCGCACAGGCCTGGCTGACCGACCCGCAGTTCATCACTGATTTTGGCGATGCGCTGGACAGCTATCGTCAGTCGTTGGATGCGCAGGAAGAAAAGAGCGAATAAACACTTGCCCTTGAAAGCAAAAACGGCCGCTTGTCATCACTGACAGCGGCCGTTTTTTGCAAGCCTGAAAAACAACAATCAGGCAGCAACAGCTTCCAGACGCGGAATATCAATACCGATCTTGGCGCTGGCATAGCTCAGATCGCCTTTGGCGATGGATTGAGCCTTGTAACCCGCAGCGATCAGGTCCTGCACGTACAGCTTGTTGTAGATGAACATGAATACCAGGTTGCTCAGGCTGAACGTGAAGCAGGCCACGACGAACATGATCGCAGCCCACTTGAAATCGCCACGGAACAAGGCTGGGAAAAAGCCAAAGAAAAACACGGTCCACGAGAAGCCGATTGGCGCTTCTTTCATGGCACCGGTGTTAGGGTTTTTGAACACAACCGATGTAAACGCCATGCCTGTCTCCTTGATGCCCCAATGGGTTGGCTGAATGGCCGGGCTATCTCCATGCAGCTCTTTTAAACGGCAAGCACACGCAAACGCATCCGTGACTGACGTCAGATGAGGGAACAGGCAAGAAAGGGTCGGGGGGCTTTAGCCAGGAAGGCTGGGGGCGTCGAACAATCCGTGTCCTGAAACTCCATCGCATCCCGCAACAGCGAGATACACATTCGACGAGAAGGCTACTATCTCGCCATCATCGTGTCTATCAGATAGAGACGCTCGATCACTCGTCTGAATGAAAGCAAAAACGACCGCGATCATTTCTGATAGCGGTCGTTTCTGTGTTTCAGCAGCGTTTGGCTTGAGTCAAAACACTCAGCGCGCCACCGCTGCAATCAACTTCTCGTTGCGACGACGGCGCGCCACAAACAAGCCCGCAGCGACGACCAACAAGCTCAGCAGACCGGTCGCGAGGATTTCCACGCGATGGGCATCCTGGAACAGCATGATGGTCAGTGCCGCGACAATGAAGATGATCACCGCGTAGGTCAGGCCCGGGAAGAGCCACATGCTGAAGGCAATTTTTTCACCGCGTGCCATACGCTGTTTGCGCATACGCAGTTGCGAAATCGCGATCACCAGGTACACCAGGAGCGCGATGGCGCCGGAGCTGGCCAGCAGGAATTCGAATACCGCAGCCGGGGCCACGTAGTTGGCGAACACTGCGAGGAATGCCGCGCCGGTGGACAACATGACGGCCCAGTACGGCGTGCCGCTTTTGTTGGTGCGCTGGGAAACGGCCGGTGCATCACCGCGTTTGCCCAGGGAGAACATCATGCGCGATGCGGTATACAGCGCCGAGTTCAGGCAGCTGGTCACAGCAACCAACACCACGATGTCGACGATCAGCTTGGCATTCGGGATGCCCATGCGCTCAAGCACGGTCTGGTAGGAGCCGACAGCGGCCAGAACCGGGTCATTCCATGGCACCAGGGCGACAACGATGAAGATCGACACGAGGTAGAACAAGCCAATCCGCCAGATCACCGAGTTGGTGGCCTTGGAAATTTGCTGGCCAGGGTTCTTCGATTCGGCGGCCGCGATGGTCACGATCTCGGTGCCCATGAAGGAAAACATGGTAGTCAAAATGGCGCCCAGTACCGCGCCCATGCCGTTTGGCAGGAAGCCCTGGGTGTCGAACAGATGCGACACGCCGCTGACCTGACTGTTCGGCAGGAAGCCGAAGATCGCCATGATGCCAAGGCCGATGAAACCAATGATCGCGATGACTTTGACCAGGGCGAACCAGAACTCGAACTCACCGTAGTTCTTCACGCTGAACAGGTTGGTCACTGTCAGCAGCAAAGTGATGACCAGGGTGAAAGCCCAGATGGCCACGTTGGGAAACCAGGCGTGCAGGATGGTCGCGGCGGCGTTGGCCTCCAGCGGGATTACCAATACCCAGAACCACCAGTACAACCAGCCGATGGTGAAACCGGCCCAGTGACCGATCGCGCGATCGGCGTACGTCGAGAAGGAGCCTGTGTCTGGCGACGCGACGGCCATCTCGCCAAGCATGCGCATGACCAGCACCACCAGAGCACCGGCCGCGGCGTAAGCCAACAGAACAGCCGGGCCTGCGGCGGCGATGGCGTGGCCGGAGCCGACGAACAGACCGGCGCCGATAACCCCGGCGATCGACAACATGGTCACATGACGCGGTTTGAGCCCCTGTTCGAGGCCATTGGAGCTTGGGGTACTGCTCATTGAAACTACCTTTGTAAGGGAAAGCGATTTGCATCCATCCCGTCTGGCGTTCCTTCTCGTAAAAAAAAACCAACAGGGCGTTCCGGATTCTGCACGCAATAATTGCGCCAAAATGTTTCAAACTCCTCAGGCACGGGGCCTGTGGCGTGACCGGACAGTCATCGCAAGTCATTGAGATTAATGGCAATTCGCCAGAGCGTTACCCTGCGACCCACTTGAGGAACGAAAAAGCGCACCGGAAACACACCCATAAATGAGCCGATGCACAATAAAAGTGCAGATCAGGAACGTTTGGCCGGTTAGCGCTTCCAACACCCCGTCAAAGCTGGCAACATCGCGCCCTTTTTTACGCGACACCCGCGGGGCAGCTGGTTCAAACGGCTGTTCGGTTGATAGCAGCGCGACAGTCTGCTGTACCGATGCGACAACCTGCCACATGCCACCCGTTTACCGCCCGTAGCGCTGTTGGCTGCCATTCGAACGCTATGCTAGCTTGGCCGCCTCGCCAGGAAGGCCAACCAACAGCAGGAGCGAAACACTATGAGGAACGCACATGGCTGAGGCCACGCCCGCGCTTGAAATCCGCAACTTGCACAAACGCTACGGACAGCTTGAGGTGCTTAAAGGCATCTCGCTGACCGCCCGCGACGGCGACGTGATCTCGATCCTGGGTTCTTCCGGTTCCGGCAAGTCCACGTTCCTTCGCTGCATCAACCTGCTGGAAAACCCGCACCAGGGCCAGATCCTGGTGGCCGGCGAAGAACTCAAACTCAAAGCCGCCAAGAACGGCGAACTGGTCGCTGCCGACGGCAAGCAGATCAACCGCCTGCGCAGCGAGATTGGTTTTGTGTTTCAAAACTTTAATCTCTGGCCGCACATGAGCGTGCTCGACAACATCATCGAGGCCCCGCGCCGGGTGCTGGGTCAAAGCAAAGCCGAAGCCATCGAAGTCGCCGAAGCCTTGCTGGCCAAGGTCGGCATCGCTGACAAACGCCACGCCTATCCGGCGCAACTGTCCGGCGGCCAGCAACAACGCGCAGCCATCGCCCGTACATTGGCGATGCAGCCCAAGGTGATTCTGTTCGACGAACCCACCTCCGCCCTTGACCCGGAAATGGTCCAGGAAGTACTTAATGTCATCCGCGCACTGGCCGAAGAAGGCCGCACCATGCTGCTGGTCACCCATGAAATGGGTTTTGCCCGTCAGGTGTCCAGCGAAGTGGTGTTCCTCCACCAGGGCCTGGTAGAAGAGCAAGGATCGCCACAGCAGGTGTTCGACAACCCGCTTTCGGCGCGCTGCAAACAATTCATGTCCAGCAACCGCTAACGGAGCTACCCGCATGCAGAACTACAAAAAGGTCTTCCTGGCAGCCGCCGTCACATTGGCCTTCAGCGCCAGTGCCATGGCCGAAACCCTGAAGATGGGCATCGAAGCGGCCTACCCGCCGTTCAACAACAAAGATGCCAGTGGCAATGTCGTCGGCTTCGACAAGGAAATCGGCGACGCCCTGTGCGCCAAGATGAAAGTCGACTGCACCGTGGTCACATCCGACTGGGACGGCATCATTCCGGCCCTGAACGCCAAGAAGTTCGACTTCCTGATCTCCTCGATGTCGATCACCGACGAGCGCAAGCAAGCGGTGGACTTCACCGACCCGTACTACTCCAACAAACTGCAATTCATCGCCAAGAAAGACGTCGACTTCAAAACCGACAAGGCTTCCCTGCAAGGCAAAGTGATCGGCGCACAACGTGCGACCCTCGCCGGCACCTGGATGGAAGACAACATGGAAGGCGTTGAACTCAAACTCTACGACACCCAGGAAAACGCTTATCTGGACCTGACCTCCGGTCGTCTGGACGGCATCCTGGCGGACAAGTACGTCAACTACGAGTGGCTGAAAAGCGACGCCGGTCGTTCGTATGAATTCAAGGGCGACCCGGTGGAAGAAAGCGACAAGATCGGTATCGCTGTACGTAAAGGCGACACCCTGCGCGCGAAGCTGAACCTTGCCTTGAAAGAAATCGTCGAGGACGGCACTTACAAGAAGATCAACGACAAGTACTTCCCGTTCAGCATCTATTGATTCTGACTTGCCTGATTGGCGCCGTTCTCTAACGGCGCCAATCCCTGGCATTGCCTGCTGCAAAATGAAAAGAAATCCATGACTATCGATCTCTACGGATTCGGCCCGGCGCTCGCCGCTGGCGCGCTGATGACTGTGAAACTGGCACTCTCGGCCTTGTGCCTGGGGCTGGTGCTCGGTCTGCTCGGCGCCTTGGCCAAGACTTCCCCGTACAAGCCGTTGCAATGGCTTGGCGGCACTTATTCGACGCTGGTTCGCGGCATCCCGGAATTGCTCTGGGTGCTGTTGATCTACTTCGGCACGGTCAACCTGATGCGTGCCCTGGGCGAGTTCTTCGGCAATCCCGACCTAGAACTGAATGCCTTCGCCGCAGGCGTGATCGCGCTGGGGCTGTGCTTCGGCGCCTACGCCACGGAAGTGTTTCGTGGTGCGATTCTGGCGATTCCCAAAGGTCACCGTGAAGCCGGCGTGGCTTTGGGCCTGTCGAAGTTTCGCATCTTCACCCGGTTGATCATGCCGCAGATGTGGCGCATCGCCCTGCCCGGCCTGGGCAACCTGTTCATGATCCTGATGAAGGACACCGCGCTGGTGTCGGTCATCGGCCTGGAAGAAATCATGCGTCACGCACAGATCGGCGTGACCGTGTCCAAACAGCCGTTCACCTTCTATATGGTGGCCGCGTTCATGTACCTGGGCCTGACGATTCTCGCCATGACCGGCATGTACTTTATGGAAAAACGCGCCGCTCGCGGCTTCGCGAGGAGCACGCAATGAACTGGGAAGTCATCATCAAGTGGCTGCCGAAACTGGCTCAGGGCGCAACACTGACCCTGGAACTGGTGGCCATCGCCGTGATCGCGGGTTTGCTGCTGGCGATTCCACTGGGCATCGCTCGCTCGTCGCGCCTCTGGTACGTGCGGGCATTCCCCTACGGTTACATCTTCTTTTTCCGTGGCACGCCGTTGCTGGTTCAGCTGTTCCTGGTCTATTACGGTTTGGCGCAGTTCGACGCGATCCGTAACAGCTCGATGTGGCCGTACTTGCGCGATCCGTTCTGGTGCGCCACGGCAACCATGACCCTGCACACGGCGGCCTACATCGCCGAGATCCTGCGCGGCGCGATTCAGGCGATTCCACCGGGCGAGATCGAGGCGGCGCGCGCGTTGGGCATGTCCAAACCCAAAGCGCTGTTCTACATCATCCTGCCTCGTGCTGCGCGTATCGGCCTGCCGGCGTACAGCAACGAAGTGATCCTGATGCTCAAGGCCAGCGCACTGGCCAGCACCGTGACCCTGCTGGAACTGACCGGCATGGCCCGCACCATCATTGCCCGGACCTACTTGCCGGTGGAGATCTTCTTCGCCGCGGGCATGTTCTACCTGCTGATGGCTTACGTGCTGGTTCGCGGCTTCAAGCTTCTGGAGCGCTGGTTGCGCGTCGATGCCTGCCAAGGGCGTTGATTCCTTCGTGTTGACGGGCGACGCCTTGCTCGCCCGTTTCACGGCGCTGGATGCTTTTGTGACTGAGCATCAGGCGTTATGGAAACCTCGTCCGTTTACCCATCTGCAGCTTCCTTGGGAAGCGTCCTACCCGGAATTGGCATTATGGCTACGCGGGCGTTCGCTTGAGGAGGCGGAAAGCAGTCATAACCAACCGGGTTTGCTGGACGCGCCGGAGCCGTTTGCTTCATTGGCGGCGCTGTCCCTTGAGTTGAGTTCGGTGGGCGAGTTGCCTGCACATTCGCTGGAAGCGGCCGGGCATCGATTGAACGTCGACGTGCCGGGGCGCAAGTGGCAGCAGATTGAAGCGTTCGCCAGTCGCTTGGCGTTTGCCTCGCCTCCCAGGCATTGGCTGGATTGGTGTTCGGGCAAGGGCCACTTGGGTCGGGGTTTGCTACACCACGGACAACAACTGACGTGCCTGGAATACGACCCGGCGCTGGTTTCCAGCGGCCAGGCACTCAGCCAGCGTCATCAAATGCACGCGTTGCATGTCGAGCAGGATGTGCTCGCCTCGAGCGCTGCTACGTTATTGACTGCTGACCACACGCCAGTAGCACTGCACGCCTGCGGTGATCTGCATGTGCGGTTGATGCAGCTCGCCAGTGCGGCAGGCTGTAAACAACTGGCCATTGCACCGTGCTGCTATAACCGGACCCTTCTCCCTGCGTATCAGCCACTTTCCTCGGTCGGTATGCGATCCGGCCTACAACTGTCCCTCGACGATCTCTCGTTGCCGATGAGCGAAACTGTCACCGCCGGTGCTCGCGTCCGACGTCAGCGAGACACCTCGATGGCCCGGCGCTTGGGTTTCGACCTGCTGCAACGACAACTGCGCGGCGTTGATGACTACCTGCCAACCCCTTCCCTGCCGAGTGCCTGGCTGGAAAAATCCTTCGCCGACTACTGCCATCATTTGGCCGCACTGAAAGAGTTATCCACAATCGGCGCGCAAGATTGGCCCGCACTCGAGGCCGCTGGCTGGCAGCGACTCGCCGAAGTGCGCAATCTGGAGCTGCTGCGCGGCCTTTTCCGACGCCCGCTGGAGCTTTGGCTGGTACTCGATCGGGCACTTTTCCTCGCCGATCAGGGTTACACCGTTCGCCTCGGCACCTTCTGCGGAAGCCCGCTCACGCCGCGCAATTTGCTGCTCTTGGCGGAACGTCCATAAAAAGCCAGTGCCTGTGGATAACTCTGTTGATGAAATTATCATGGATCCAATATAAGCAGCTGTTTCAGGGGTGAAACGCGACTGTTCAATTTTCGTACACATGATAAAAAACCGAGAAAAACAGGCATTTGCGCACAAATGAGAACGAGTCCGCAAAAAAGACATGAGCGCCACTTCTGAGTACGCCCGTTGTGCATAAGCATCCGGCCAAAAGGACATAACCGCCGAAACCCGGTCGCACTCGGCGGACAATTGCACGTCACGGCCACCCTGGTTATACAGGCAGACAAGAGCGCCAAAGTGCGCCCACGAACAAGAAATCTCTGACAGACAGGAAGCCACAGTGACGTTCATTTCTTACGCACAGAATTTTGAAGACATACGCCTGTGGCGCGCCCTCAAAACAGTTGAAAACGGCTTCTACATCGACGTCGGCGCCAACCATTCCTACCCACGACTCCGTGACTAAAGCCTCTATGACCGTGGCCGGACCGGCATCAACGTCGAACCGATGCCCAATTATTACGACGCCCTGTGCCAGGAACGCCTCAAAGGCACCAACCTGCAATGCGTGGCCGGCGAAAGCGCCGACGACCTGACCCTCTATGGCATCGCCGGCACCGGTCTCTCCACCCTCGACCCGGCCATGGCGCAAATGCACAAAGACGCCGGCATGGACGTGCGCAGCCAAACCGTCAAATCCCGTACCCTGACCTCCATCTGCGAAGAACACGCCCAGGGTCGCGAAATTCACTTTCTGAAAATCGACGTCGAAGGCCACGAAGAAACCGTCCTGCGCGCCATGGACTTCACCCAATGGCGGCCGTGGGTCATCCTCATCGAAACCCCATGGAACCGCGACCAGGCCTGGGAAACCCTGGTCACCGACGCCGGCTACCACTCCATCCTGTTCGACGGCATCAACACCTACTACCTCGCCAACGAACACCTGAATCTCAAACCCGCCTTCGACATCCCGCCCTGCAACCTGGACGAGTTTCAGTTCTGCAAAGGCCACAACTTCAGCCACCCCGTCAGCGACGCCGAACACCAGCTCGCCGCCGCCCTGCAACGCGCCGAACAGGCCGAAGCGCAGCTGCGCGCGATGCAAAACAGCCGCACCTGGAAAGCTCTTCAGAAATTCAAGAAAACCCTGCTTCGAGCCTGACTTGAAGGCTGAGTAAAAATAGTCTGAATTCAGGGGTTTACAGAACCATCCCAATCGCTATAATCGTCGCCCTAACACGCCGGTATAGCTCAGTTGGTAGAGCAACTGACTTGTAATCAGTAGGTCCCGGGTTCGACTCCTGGTGCCGGCACCATACAAAACAAAGCCCCTGCAGAGATGCAGGGGCTTTGTTGTTTCTGGAACGTCCACTTTTCGTCCACATAGTGGAACCTGTGGGAGCGAGCCTGCTCGCGATGAGGCCGTCAAACCCAACGACGCTCTACTGACCAAGACAAAGGCTGTTTTTCCAAGACACTTGCGTGCTGAATCGATGCATCCAATTCTGGTACCGCACATCTACATACCTCACCAAAACGATGAGCGGTTAAGGCCGAAAATCAGTGAGGCGGCATAATGGCATCAGTGCTTATGCACAACCTGCCATTTCTCTCCGCCGTTGCGAGCCTCTTTGTAATGAACACCGAACGACGTTACTCGATCATCTTGGAGCACAGCGCCGAGGTGCTGCTTGAACATGCACTCATGGCGCAGATAGAGGCATTTTGGGACGCCAACGATAACCGCTACTTCGGGTTGCGTATGGAGGACGAGCACAGCGCGCACGCACGAGTGATTGTTACGGACGAAGTCCCCGACGAAGAAGATGTGGAGCTTTCCTGTCTGTAGCGGATGGGATCACTCGCCACCTCCGTGAGGTGGGGAGGCCGGCCAGATGATTCTCAGATTTATTTTCGACTCCAAAACAAAGCCCTCGTAAAAATACGAGGGCTTTGTTGTTTCTGCGGTTTGGACAAGCGGTCTTAGTGACCGGCGCTCTGGCCACCATCGACGTGCAGGATTTCGCCGGTAACAAAGTTCGCGCTATCCAGATAAACAACAGCCTGCGCAATGTCACTGATCTCACCCATATGCCCAACCGGATGCAGATTCCCCAGCGCCTCATGAGTTTCCTCACCATGCATCGGCGTCTTGATGATGCCCGGGGAAACCGCGTTCACTCGAATCCCGCGCTTGGCGTACTCAATCGCCAGGGACTTGGTTGCCGCGTTCAAACCACCTTTTGTCAGCGAAGCCAGCACCGACGGCACACCATCAATCGCGTGGTCCACCAGGCTGGTGGTGATGTTGACGACGTGGCCTTTGCCTTGTTTCTCCATCTCGGTGATCGCGAGTTGGGTGATGTAGAAGAAGCCGTTCAGGTTCACCGACAGTACCGCGGCGTAATCTTCAGGGGTGTAAGCGGTGAACGGCTTGGCCACGAAGATCCCGGCGTTGTTGACCAGGGTATCGATGCGGCCGAAACGTGCGATGGCTTCACGGATCACTTGCTGGGCGACCGCCGGGTCGCCGATGTCACCTGCCACGGTGAGGATGTCCGGGTCGGTGGACGGTTTGATCGAACGCGAAGTGGCGACAACTTTGTAATCCAGTTCGCGGAAGGCTTTAACCATGCCTGCGCCGAGGCCTTGGGATGCGCCGGTAATTACGATGACTTTTTTCGAATTGCTCATGATGAACCTCTACTAATAAATGATGGTTTGAAAAGTAAGTAATCAGGCTTCGGCGGGGGCGTTGGCCATTTGTCTCAACATCTGTTCGTAGTACTCGACCGACTGCGAACCGGACACCAGGTGGCGACCGTTCAGCACCATGGCCGGAACCGAGTTGATACCGTGCTGGCGGTAAAACGCTTCAAGCTCTCGCACTTCTTTGGCGAACGCTCCGGACGCCAACACCTCTTGAGCAGCCGCCGCATCCAGTCCCGCTTCAGCCGCCAGACGAACCAGCGTCTCGCGATTACTCGGGTTCTGGCCGTCGGCGAAATAGGCGCGAAGCAGGATTTTCTTCAGTGCGACCTGCCGCCCTTCCTGCAACGCCCACAACAACAGCCGATGCGCATCAAACGTGTTGTAGAAGTGAGTGCGCTTCTCCAAATCGAACTTGAAACCGATGGCCGCGCCGCGCTCGATCTGCATCGCTTTGCCGGCGGCGACGTCTTCGGCAGTCCTTCCATATTTGCGCATCAAATGCTCGACCGCTTTTTCGCCGACTGCCGGCATGTCCGGGTTCAGCTCGAAGGGCTTGTAGGTCAGCTCCACCGACACTTCACCGGCCACGTTCTCAATCGCCTGCTCCAGCGCCGTCGCACCCAATGCACACCACGGGCACACCACGTCGGAGATGAAATCGATGGAGACGGTCGCGGTCATGACTGACCCTCCGCCTCAGCCAGCTGCTTTCGGTACTGGGTGGTGGTGATGCCGGCGTAACCCCAGTTATCGGTGTCGACTTCTTCGATCACGATGTGGGTCAGGTGCGGATCCTTCTTCAGGACGCGTTCCAGGGTTTCAGTGATTTCGGCGATCACCTGAGCTTTCTGCTCAGAGGTAACGCCATCGCGGGTGATGCGTACGCTTACGAAAGGCATGAGGACTCTCCAGTGACCTTCCCTTCGGAATGAATGGGTCGGCGTTGGAGCTCAATGTATGGAGTTAGTTGGAGGGGATAAAGGTGGGGGCGGGAACATCATTAGTTACTTGGTGTAATGAGTTCCGTCGCGCAGACGCAGCACGTTTGCTTCCGAAAGGATCAATCAGCTAGCCTGCGCTTATCGAAAATTTTAGATAACTCAAAGGACGGGAGACGTACATGGCAGTTCAATTCTTCGACAGCCCATTCCAATGTCACGCACGAAAAAGAAGTCGCCAGCAAAATCGCGCTGAAGATGGAGTTATCGATATTCATCACGGACTGCATCAAAACTCAGGGTCTCAAACAGAGTGAAGCCGCAGTCAGGTTGAACGTGACCCAATCACGCGTTTCAGAGCTCACCACTGGCAAGATCGAGAAATTTACGATCGATGCAATGATGGACATGCTGGATAAACTCGGCTTTCGCACTACTTTTACATTGCCGTCCAACGATGTCGGGGCCACGCCTCAGATCGTTATTTCACATGCTCGCGACCGCTAGATGCTGTGGGACTTTGCGGTAGGACTTAGCTACTTCTGATGTAGTCCGCTTTGTTACGTGTCGCAATTTTCCACTTTTTGCGACACGTCTTTGGAACATGTCGCCGCGGACGACATGTTGGCCGAAATTGGATTTTCGCGACATGAGTCTTGTCGCGAGGGCGATTGCTACTGTATGAGTGCAAACTAACGGCGTTGTTTATCAGATTTTGGGGGCCGCTACGCAGCCCAACGCAAGCAAGCTCGCTCGCTACAGAGGTGAGCAATCAAGCGACGTCCACAGTTTCCACCGTGATCTGCTTAAGCGCATAAAACGGCGCAAGTGCCGCCTCATCCGCAGTGGCCCCGGTAATCAACCGCCACTCCCGCTCAATCGGCGTCCAGTGCTGTTGCCGGGCGCGCCCCAGCTTGTCGGTGTCGGCAAGCACAACAATCTGCGCAGCCCGCTTAATGATGCATTCCTTCAAATACGCCTGCTGCGCACTCGCCTCACACAAACCAAACTCCGCGACCACGCCATCCGCACCCAGAAAGGCCTTGTCGACACTCAACCGACTCAACGTCAACTCCGCCAACGGCCCCAACGTGCTCATGCTCGAACCGCGCAGATCGCCACCGATCAACGTCAACCGAACACCCGGCGCATTGGCCAGGGTCATCACGGCGAGCAGGTTGTTGGTCACCACATGTACGTCTTGTCGCGAACACAAATGATGGGCCAGCGCGGCACAGGTGGTGCCGCCATCAAGCAACACGGTATCGCCGTCCTGAACGTGGGCCGCCGCAGCCTGGGCGATGGCGTCTTTTTGCTCCCACTGCGACGTCTTGCGCTCTTCAAGCGAGGCTTCCGGCTCGTGAACGCCGACAACCGAAGTGGCGCCGCCATAGGTCCGCACCAGGTGCCGCTGTTTGGCGAGCATGGTCAGGTCGCGTCGCACCGTCGCTTCCGAGACCCCGAGCGCCGCGCTCAATTGCTCGACGTTGGCATCGCCAATGCGTACGAGATCGATGATGGCGCGGTGGCGGTCGGAGGCTTTCATGGCGGGTCTCGTTGTGTGGACGGTGGTCGATCTTACACGACAGCGCCCGCGCGGCTCATCCCCGTCGTGTGGCAAGCTCAGCGCCCTGGCGCAGCGCTTCGAGCAGGCTGCGTTCATCGGCGATGCCCTTGCCGGCGATGTCGAAAGCGGTGCCGTGGTCGACCGAGGTACGGATCACGTCGAGGCCGACGGTCACGTTTACGCCCGCTTCAAGTCCCAGCACTTTGACCGGGCCGTGGCCTTGGTCGTGATACATCGCCACCACGAGATCAAAGTCGCCGCGTCCGGCGCGGAAGAACAGCGTGTCGGCGGGCAGCGGGCCGGTGACGTCGAGGCCGCGTTCCTGCAGCAGCTTCACCGCTGGGATGATTTTTTCTTCTTCTTCGCCATAGCCGAACAAGCCGTTTTCACCGGCGTGGGGATTGATCCCGCACACGCCGATTCGTGGCTTGGCGATGCCGGCCTTGATCAACGTGTCATTGCCGCGTTCGATGGTGCGCTGGACCAGGCCCGGCTCGATCTTGCGGATCGCGTCGATGATGCCGATGTGGGTCGTGACGTGAATCACCCGCAGTTGCGGCGCGACCAGCATCATCGAGACTTCATCAACGTTGGTCAGGTGCGCGAGCATTTCGGTGTGGCCGGGGTACTTGTGGCCGCCGGCGTGCAGCGCTTCCTTGTTCAGCGGCGCGGTGCAAATCGCATCGATCTGTTTGGCCTCGGCGAGTTGCACCGCGCGGGCGATGTATTGGTAAGCAGCGTCACCGGCGATCGGCGACAGTTCGCCGAACGGCAGGTCGTCGGGGATCAGGTCGAGGTCGATGCAGTCAATGGTGCCGGCCTCGTACAAGGCCTGGGAGGCGTCCTCGATGCGACGTACTTTGGCGCTGCCGCCGACGATGACGTTGGCCTGTTCGAGGCGGCGGGCATCGCCGATCACCAGGGGCCGACATTGTTGGTAGACGATGTCGTGAGTCAGGCTCTTGACGATGATTTCCGGGCCGACACCCGTGGCGTCGCCCATGGTGATGCCGATGATGGGGAGGTAGTTGCTCATAGTGTTCATTCGAGTCCTTGGATTCGTGTGCGTTGGGGCGGGGAGCGATCGGCGCTGTCGCTCAGGTGTTGCCATGCCGCATACAAGGCGTTGTCGGTGCCGAACGCGCCGGCTTTGGTAACGATGCCGGGGCGGTGGCCCTGCCGGGAAACGGTTGGTCGGGCGAAGGCGACGCCGGCTTCGATTTCGGTCAGCAGTTGCAGGCTGTCGATGCCGACGGTGGTCAAGATGGCCCGCGCCGTCTCGCCACCCGTGGCGATCAGGCCGCCAACCTTGGCGAAGTGTGGTTCAACCAGCACGGCCAGCATGGTCGAAAGCTGTGCGCCCTCTTGGGGATCGAACGCTTCATCGCGACCGATGCGCAGCAGTAGGTCGCTCCAGCCGTCGAGTTGCTCGCCGATGCGCGATTGCCAGAGCGACCAATCGCCATGGGTTGTGCCCTGGCGAAGGACCTCGGGCGGGACGACCAATTCGCTGACGCCGCCGCGCTCCTTAAGCAAAGCGCACTGTCGCTCGCAGACGCCGGAGAGGCTGCCGACGAGTATCAGAATCGGCGCCTGACTTTTTTCGACGGCATCGGGTTCGATGGCCGTGAAACGGACTTCGGAGCTATCAGAAAGGCTGGTAGGAAGACTGGCGATTTCCCGCGCCAAGCCGCCCGAACCGATCCAGAACAACGGCTGCTCCATCGACGCGGTCAGGCGAGCGAGGGTCAGCAGGTCGTCTTCGGTTTGCGCATCGACGATCAATGCCTGCGTGCCATTGCCGGCAATTTCAGCAATGTGCCGCTTGAGCGCTTTTTCGTTGCCGCGCAAGGTATCGAGGTCCAGCTTCGCGGTGCTCAGGCCGGCGGCAACGAGCATCGCCTCGACATCGGCCGGACGGTCGGCGTTTTCCAGTTTCCAGGTATCGGTGGTTTCCAGCGGCTGGCCGTTCACGAACACCCGACCGCCGCGCAGCGTACGCCCGGTGGCGGGAAACGCCGGGGCGACGATGGCCAGGCCGGCCAACGGTTGCAGGGCGGCGACTTCGGCCGCCCAGTTGCCGCGCAGCGTCGAATCGATTTTCTTGTACAGCCGCTGCCCGGGTTGATGCAGTGCCTTGAACGCAGCGACGGTGCGCTCAGCGGCCCGCGCCGGGGAGAGACGCCGAGTGTCGGTATCGGCGGCGATCACCTGAGCGTCGGCCTTGTCATTCAAGGGGTCGAGCGTGACGACCGTTTGCATCCCCGCGCTCGCAAAGCCGATGGCGCAATCCGCCGCGCCCGACAGATCGTCTGCGATGATCAGAATCCTCATCGCAACGCCTCCTGCTTTTGAGGTTCGATCCCCGGCTCGGGTATGACGACCGGGTTGCGCTGCTGCACGCGTTTGGCGACGGCGGCGGTGAGCAGCGGCGCGAGGATCGCAGTGACCACGACGCAGGCAGCCACCAGAATGGTCGCGCTCTTGGCCGCTTCGGCGTACACCGGGTTGGCTGCTGCGATCAGCGCAGGGACTGCGGCGGCATTCCCGGCGGTGGTGGCGGCAGCGACACCGGCGACGCCTGTGCCACCCGTCAAACGATCGGCGAAGAACAGCGGAATGCCGGTCAGCACGACCACCGCAACGCCCATACCAAGACCCAGCAAACCGGCTTGCCAGACGTTATGCAAGTCCAGGCTGGCGCCGAGTGCCAGGGCGAAGAACGGGATCATCACCGGAACAGCCTTGGCCAGAAAGTCGCGCATGTCACGGTCGAGATTGCCCAACAGCATGCCGAGGGCCAGTGGCAGGATGCTACCCACCAGGGTCGGCCAAGGGAACGCCGACAGGCCGGCGATACCCAGGGTGACCATTGTCAGGAAAGGACCGGACTCCAGCGACATAACCGAGTAGGCGCCGACGTCTTCGGAGCGACCGTATTGCCCCATCAGCGCCATGTACAAGCCGCCATTGGTGTCGTTCATCGCGGCGACCACTGCAAGCGTCGATATACCGGCAAAGAGCCCAGACGAAATCGGCTGCTCGCCCAGGAAATGCCCGAGCACAATGCCGATGAGCACAGCGATGCCGACTTTCGTGATGAGCAGCGTGCCGCCCTTCTTCAGCAAGTACGGCGTGGCCTTGATATTGATGCTCGCGCCCATGCAAACGTAGAACACCGCGAGGATGGGTAACGCCCCAGTGAACAGCGCATTGGTGAAGGAGCCGAAAAACTTTGGTGTGTCGGGAAGGAATGTAGCCACCAACGAACCGATCAGCAGCGGGACAATCATCATGCCGCCAGGGATGCGTTCAATGGTGCGCTTGATAGGAATTTGGGCCACGAGGGTCTCCTTTTATAATTGTTTGGTAAGACGTTTATCACCTCGAAAAACTGACTGGATCGATCACTTTATGATTGAACCAGTCAAAATGATCTTAGGTGATCGTCCATAATTGCGCAAACCAATCATTCAAATGATCGTTTTGATCATTTGTGAAGGAAAAAAACCTCGGAATGACATGCCCTCGCTGGCACAACGCCCATTGAAAGCAATTTCCGCCGCAATGCAATTTTTGTAGCAGCTGGCGAAGCCTGCGTCCGGCTGCGCAGCAGTCGTAAAACCTGAATTTGCGGTCTTCCTGAAACACCCATTGTCTGATTTTACGACTGCTGCGCAGCCGGACGCAGGCTGCGCCAGCTGCTACCCATCGCGTTACGGCTTAATTGGCTGGCATTAGTCTCTCAGGCTGCTTTTTTATTGGCGAAAAAAAGCCCCGAACCAGTCAGGGCTTTGCCTCCCGTTTCGCTTTCACCTCTGCATGTCCTCAATCGAGTCGAACTGCTGGCAAAATTCTCGTGCTTCTTTCGCAGGAAAAAACCCCACAACGCAGTGAGTTTCAACAAAAAAAAATGCCCAAACCTCCCGGTCCGAGCATTTTTTTGACCCTAATCACCCACCCCTCCCCAAAAACCTCGACTCTATGTAAGCCTCCAGCCATCGGACGCAGCATCATTTCGCTACTAAACTCGGGACAAGCGTGTTCATGTGCAGGATTATAGCCAGCACGTATCGCCCAACCGGCGGCCAGGTACTCAACAATAGCCAGCCCACTTTAGAGGGCATTACCCAATGGATAGCAGAACCCTACGCAACCTGATGCGCATTGTGCAGACCGGCTCTTTGTCGGCAGCGGCAGAGCATTCCTGTTTAACCGTGCAGGCGTTGGCCGCTCAGTTGAACAAGGTCGAAGAGCAGTTCGGTTTTCGGTTGTTTCGTCGCTCCAACAAGGGGTTGACCCTGACCCCGCAAGGCACGGAACTCACGCCTTACATGGACAAGGTGTTGGTCGCCACGCGGCAACTGGAAGAAAAGGTGGCCGCGCTGAAGGTGCCTGGGCAGCGCACGCTCAAGGTGGCGCTGAACACCACTCTGTCGGCTGACTTCAATCGGCGAATGATCGGACGCCTGATTGAGGTGTTTCCCGACTATCAGCTGGAATTCAGCTACGCCGAGTCGATGGAAAACCTCAGCAAGCTGAAGAATGAAGACTTCGACCTGGCGGTGCTCATCGGCCCGCAGAAGCCGGGGTTGCCCAGCATCATCCTGCCCGATGTCCAGGTGCAGGTGGTCGGTGCGCATTGCGGCCAGGAACATGATCCGCTGGTGTTGCTCGGCAACAAGTTTCAGGTGCGTCCGGCGGACGATTGTCCGTATTCCCACAGCTTCCTGCGCTTTCTCGATGCCGGTCTTGGCAATTACGAGTCGGGCAAGCGGATGGTGTATTCGTGCAGCGAAACCCTGACGTTGTCGTTGATCACGCAAATGGACGGCCTCGGCATGGTCTCGCGGGATGCCGCCCAGCGTAACGGACTGACCATTTTCCCCGGCTTCGAAGATGCCCTCGAAGTGCGGCTGGCGATCAATAATCCGGAGTTGTCGGGTCAGGCCTTGCACGATGTGGTCGACCTCCCGCTACATGAACGAGCCGAGCGCAATGTACGCAGCCGTTCCCACCGCAACGGAGAGAAAGAGGTTTTTGCTGAAATACGCACATAACAACGTCGGAATCGCGGCATAAAATTCCGGGCGATCGAGCTGCACGTGCTGATCCTTGATCAACAACGGCGTGAGGCTGATTGCAGCGACGATCGCCACCGGCAGGTATTCCAGAGCCCGGGCGACGAAGGGCGGCCAATGGTCGGTGTTCACTTGCAGCGGCAACGCGCGCGGCAGGAAGGTCACGGCCATCATCAGTACGACGACCAGAATCAGGAACGTTTGGTCAGGCATACGCCCACCCCGCAGCCCACGAATGTGGCGATAAATACGTTGAAGGGCGAGCTGCCGACCAGGCTCAGCGCGCCCATACAGGCGACGGCGGCCAGTGCGGCGATGAGCTTGTTACGTGTGTTGCACAGCGACACCAGCACATAGAGCATCATCGCGGTCAGCGCGTAGTCGAGCTGATACTGGATCAAGTGCGCCGCGTACTGCGCGCAAATCGCCCCCAGCAAACCACCGAGTACCCACGAGGTGTGGCAATACAGATTGAAACCGATCAGGTAACGCACGTTGACGGGCGAGCCCTTGCCCAGTTTGACGCTGTGAAAGGCGAACGACTCATCGGTCAACCCGCCCGCGTAACACCAACGCTCAAACCGACTGAGACCCATCGCCTGCAACGCTTTGGCCATGTAGACCGACATCAGCATGTGCCGCGCATTGATCAGAAACGTGGTGAGGATGATGGTGGTGAGCGACGCGCCGCTGGAAATCAGCGCCAGGGCGGCAAACTGTGAAGCGCCGGCATATACGAACAGGCACATGGCGACCGGCAGCCACACGGGCAACCCGGCATTCACCGCCATCAAACCGAACACAAACGACACCGTGAAGTAACCCGCAACCACCGGGCTGGCTTCGGCGAAAGTGCGCGACGCGTGCGGCTCGACCATCAGCGGCTGGCTGCTGGACGTCTCATTCATAGGTCCCTCTCAAATGTTCTTTCGCCGCGCGGTTCGCAAAAACCCTGGGCACTCCAAAAGCGTTGGCCGGCAAGGTTAGCATCGTCGACAAACAGGAACATCCGCAGCACGCCCACGCGTTTCATGTCTGAGGACGCCGCTTCAACCAGACGTTGACCGACTCCCTGGCTGCGGTACTCCGGGCTCACTGCGAGGTGGTTGATCGTGCCGCGACTGCCGAGCATTCCGCCCAACACCGCGCCAACGATTTCGCCGCTGGCATCCAGTGCGATAAACGCAGTAGTGGTCTTCTGCACCAGCACACTGCGCAGGCATTTGGCGTCCTGCCATTCACAGAAAGATACTTCTTCGAACTGCCGAAAGAAGCGTTCCAGGCGCTGTGCATCCTTTGCCGTGGTGCGCCGCAGCATCACCGGTGCAGGGCACTCGGCGAGGCTGGTCACGGAGTTGTACTGTTCAGCGAACAATGTCGAAAGCGGTCCCGGGCCGCGAGAAAGAGATCGCCAGAATCTGCCGGTACGCCATGGCGTGAGAATGGGTATTGCGTGCCGGTGTCACGTAGTGACGCATGTCGCGATCAAGAAAGTAGGTGGTGTCGAGGATTTCCTCGTAGGTCGTCGATGCCACTTGCTCTTGATTTTGAGCTTCGTACAAACGGCTCTCCGCCCCTTCAACGTTATTGCGGCCCCAGAAGTGCACGCCACTGAACGGATAACCGTCGCAGTGAATACCTTCCGGGGTGATTTCCAGTTGTTTGCCGGGCTTGATCTCGATGCGGATCTGATGAATCTGACATTGCCAGATTTCGTCGTGCAACTCCTGCGGTAGCACGTTTTTATACACTTCGAAGTCGGTGTCGATGAGGCTGCGCATTACCGGCGAATTGATGACTTCATCAGAGAAATCCTGGAAGTGCCGAACCATTCCGCCCACGTAGCTGTTGTTCGCCTTGGACTGAACATAAGCGCGGTGTTCCAGCTGCTTAAGATCGCGGGTGACGGGGTTGTACTCGAAATCGCTGTAGCGACGGTAGCGCATGCCCGCTTCGGCCTGACCGTAGTAACTGTCCGGCTCCATGTTTTCCCAACTTCTGGTCAATCTGACGAAATCGTTGAAATGACCGAAGAGATTGAAGTCAGCACCCTGGACGTTGGCATATTTGTCACGCCGTAGAAACTCGCCCACTTCTTTGTTCAAAACGATCATTTTCAAAAATCTCCGTACATTTAGCAGCCTAATCTAGAGAGCGCAGGATTTACGTCCATGAGAAAGAATTTGAGGCATATCAAGCGCTGCTTGAAACGGAGCATGACGTTGCTTTAAATCGACTTTTCACGATCGAAAATGGCCGTTTTATGCGTTTTTCCTATGGTTCTCACGCGAAAAAAAACCCCGAACCATTCGGGGTTTTTTATCGAGTGTTGGACACTCAGTCGATCATCAGAAGATGTTGATCGGGTAATCCACGAACACACGCACTTCGTTGCCGCTGACGTTGTACTCGCTGGATTTCTGCGAGACGCGCAGGATCGAGCTGCGCAGTTTCACGCTCAGGTCTTTGGCCGGGCCGCTTTGCACGACGTACTTGAACTGGTTGAAGATTTCGCGCTCGGTGCCGCCTTCGCTGGTGGACGTGGTGATGTTGTCACCGCGCACGTAGGCGAAGTTGTAGCTCAGCCCCGGAATACCGAAGGTGCTGAAGTCCAGTCCGTAGCCCAACTGCCAGCTGCGCTCGTCTTCGGCGTTGAAGTCGGACCAGTAGGAGTTCGACAGGTAGATGGTATTGCCGCCGTCGCCGACGCGACCTTGACCCTTCTGGTAGCCGCCATAGGCGTAGCCCAGATTGCTGTCGCCGGTGCTGCGCTGGTGAGCGAGGGTGAACGAGTGCGGGCCGGTGGCGAAGGTCGCTGCCAGGCTCCAGATCTTGTTGTCGTCGCCGGTGAGACCGTTTTCGCGGACGTAGGAATCATCCAGCTTGGTGCGGTAGCCGTTGAAGTCCAGGGTCAGGGACTGATCCTTGTCGATCGGGAACACGTAGTTGGCGTTCACGTATTGCTTCTTCAGCACGTCTTCGACGTCGGATGCGTAGAGGGCAGCCTTGAATTGGTCGGTGAACTGGTAGCTACCGCCCAACACGTTGATCGACTTCAGGCCACCACTGTCACGGCCTTCAGCGCTTTTGCGCGACTCGGCGGTGAAGCGACCGGCGTTCAGTTCCAGGCCTTTGATCTCCTTGGAGGTGATCATGGTGCCGGTGTAGCTTTCTGGCAGCAGGCGTACGTTGTCGTAGCTCAGGACCGGCAGGGCCGGCATCTGGTCGCCGTAGGTCAGCGTGGTGCTGGAGAGACGGAATTTGACCGCTGCGCCGCCCTTGGACAGGTCGTCAGCCGCGTTGCCGCTGTCACCCTTTTTAAAGAAGTCGATGCCTTGTGCGCCGGTGCGACCCTTGCCGCCATCCAGACGCAATGCGTACAGACCGAAAGCATCCACACCGACACCGACGGTGCCTTGGGTGAAGCCGGACGAAAACGTACCGATGGCCGCTTGGCCCCATTCGGCTTTGTCCGGGTTACCGTCTTTGTAATCACGATTCATGTAGGCGTTGCGCAGTAGCACTTTGAGGCTGCTGTCTTCAACAAATCCCTTGGATTCGGCCTGGTCGTCAGCCATGGCCTGTGTAGCGCTCAACATCCCCAGAGCGATCAGGCTGATTCGCTTATTCAACATGTTGTTCTTTTCCTTATTACCGGTTGGTACGCGCTGTGTCGAACGGCTGAAATGGCGCTATCGCACTCTTTTTTCACCCCAAAACAAAAAGGCCCGCCCACGAGAAAATCGTGGCGGGCCTTTTTATTATTTTATTGAGTCATGGCGGTTAGCCACAGGCGTTGGGCGAATGCTAGCCGCGCCCTCAACGGCGTGTCAATTTCATGAATCGTCTATGAAAAGCTGAAAATCGTCTAAGCGATTACTTGCCAGTGATCGCCAGTTGCACCGTATGGCTGTCGACGAATTGTTCGAAGTGGGTGACCTTGCCATCGGCCAGGGTCCACAAATGCGCCACGCGAGCATTCATCGGCAGGCCAGTGGCCTTGTAGATTCCGCTGTAATTGCCGTAGGCAAACACCTTGTCGCCCTGTGCGACGTAGTCCTCGATCTTCAACTGAAAATCGTCCCATTCGGTGGCCAGACGCTTGAACACGTTCTCCACAATGGCATCGAAACCGACGTAGGTGCCGGCGTAGGGGAAACCTGCGGATTCGGTCCAGCGGGCATCCTCGGCCAGGGCCGCAGCGGTGTTGTGTGCATTTTCCTGGGAGTTGGCGCCTTCGTAAGTGCTTTTGATCAGGCTCAGGTTGTCCATGGTGACTCCGGATGAATTCAAGGGGCGCAGCCGTCGATGCCACAGGATTGCACGGGTGTTGACATCGCTTGTGCAGGAGTCGATTGGCTTAACCATTGCGCGAACGCTTGCGGCTTGCCGAGCCAGGGTCCGATATCGACCAAGGTAAATTGACCATCCTGTTCAAGGATGAAAGTCGGAAAACCCTGGCCGCCGACCTTGGCCAAGAGTGCGCGGCTCGCCCTGACATGGCGATCGGTTTCCACTGCTTTGAATGCCAGCCGGAAGGCTTGAGTGTCGAGGCCGATGTCGTTGGCAAGCTCCAGCAAAACCGCTTCGTCGGCGATGCGCCGACCTTCCACGTAATGAGCCGTCTGCAACTGCCCCAGCAACTCAAGTCCGCGGCCCGCAAGCTGTTCCGCTGCCATCACTGCCGCAATTGGCGGCGTGGAATCGAACAAAGCCGTCTCATCGCGCAGCAAACCTTCGAAATACGCGTCGCCGAATGGCTGGCCGGTGTACTCGGCGATGCGTCGGTCGTGGGGCATCACGTAGTTACGCAGTTGTGGGGAAACGGTTTGGCGGCTGGCGCCGCTCATCATCCCGCCACCGTGGGCGATCACCGGCAGCACGCCTTGGGCGGCTTGTACCAGCGGTTTGGCGCCGTAGCACCAGCCGCACAGAGGGTCGTAAATGTAGTGAAGGATCATAGGAAACTCCGGCAACTAATCAGGAAAATTCAATGCCAGCAGACTAATCCTCAGACCGTTTCGGAAAAACGCTGGAATGACTTTCAGTCTGTTTCAAGAATCGGTCGAATAACCTCTGTAGCAATTTCGACACAACTGGAAACAATCGAGCGTCGTAGCTTTACAAGAATAGTTAACGGAAGTAAATAACAAGCATTACCATTCGCGCCCTCGAATTCCTCCACCCTTTCGGATGCGCTTCAGATGCCTGCCCCCTTGCGCCTTACGCCCGTCACCCTTGGGCTTTCTGCTTTCCTTTCTGCTGGTTTCACCTGCGCCGCGACCACCGTTTTACCCGAAACCTCGATCAGTGCCGAAGCCGAAGCCGACGACCCGCGAGTGAAGGAAACCAGCACCGCAACCCGCACCGCGACACCGGTACGCTATGTGCCCCAAGCCATCGACTCGATTAAAACCTCGAATGTCTCGGATTACGGCACCAATGACCTGGGCACGGCGTTAAGCGGCATCCCCAACGTCAGCAGCGGCGCCGACACTCGTTTCGACAGCTTGCGCATTCGCGGTTTCGACGCCAGCAACGACTTCTACCTGGATGGTATTCGTGACGACAGCCAATACGTCCGCGACTTGCACAACATCGAGCGCATCGAAGTCCTAAAAGGTCCGGCGGCCGTTCTATACGGCCGTGGCAGCCAGGGCGGGATCGTCAACCGGGTCAGCAAACTGCCCGAGTTCGGCCGTCGTTCGACCATCGAAGCCCAAGGCGGCAGCGATGATTTGCGCAGCCTTTATGCCGACCTCAGCACCGATCCGTCCGAGAACATCAGCCTGCGCCTGAACATGGGCAACATGGATCAGAACAGCTTCCGCGATGGCGTCAGCGGCAATCGCCAGCTGTTCGCACCGTCGATGAGCTGGCAACTGACGCCGGACCTGAACTGGCTGGTGCAGTACGAATACAGCCGCTACAACCGTACGCCGGATCGCGGTATCCCCGGTGTCAACGGACGCCCGGCAGACGTGGGACGCGATACGACCTACGGCAGCGAGCACGATTTCATCGACGACAAGTCGCAATCCCTACGCTCCAAACTCAGCTATGAAATCAGCGACAACTGGCAACTGCGCCACACGCTGGGCGTGTTCAAGCTCGACAGCGATTTCGACAACACGTACCTGACCGGTTACACCCCGGCCACCAACAAGGTCACGCGCCAGCACTGGCAGCAGGATCTGACCACGCGCAACGTCTATAACAACGTCGAACTGGAGGGTGTTTTCAACACCTTCGGCCTGGAGCATCGCCTGCTGACCGGCATCGAGACTGGCAGCCAGCGCCGCGATCCGACCTTGTACACCGCGGCCACTTCCGGGCGGGGCAGCTCACCGGTGCCGGCGCTGGACCTGTACAACCCGAATCGCGATCTGCGCCATACCGGGCGCATGCAGGTGTCCAGCGACAACCACACCGAAGTCGAAAGCCGTGCGGTGTACGTGCAGGATCAATTGCGCCTGAACGATCAATGGCAACTGCTGGCCGGTTTGCGCTACGACACCTTCGACATCGAATCGACCAACAAGCTGCGCAACATTTCCGAAGACCGTGACAGTCACAGCACCAGCCCGCGTGTAGGCCTGGTCTGGACGCCGCTGCAGAATCATTCCTTCTATGCGTCCTGGACCAAGACGTTTTCGCCGGTGGGCGGCGGTTTGATCGGCATCACCCCAGGCGTTGCCGGTAACAGCAACGATTTGAGCCCGGAGCTGACCAAGCAGAAGGAAATCGGGGTGAAGAGCGACTGGCTCGACGACCGCCTGAGCACCACGCTGGCGATCTACGAACTGGAACTCTACAACCGCCGCACCAGCGATCCGCTCAACCCGACCATCACGTTGCTCTCGGGCCTGCAACGTTCCCGCGGGATCGAGCTGACCGGCACCGGCAGAATCGCCGGCAACTGGTATGTGCGCGGTGGCGTGGGCGTGCAGGACGCGACGGTCGAGAAGGACAACAACGGTTTTGAAGGCAAACGCATCAGCAACGTGGCCAAGCACAACGGCAGCCTGTTCCTGACCTGGAAACCGGAAATGGGCTGGTATGCGGAAACCGGGTTGACCCTGGTGGGCCAGCGTTATGCCGATAACCTCAACACCGTCGTGCTGCCGGGTTATGGCCGTTGGGATGCACTGGCCGGGTTCCGGCAGAAAGATTGGGACTTGCGCGCGGCGCTGAACAACATCAGCGACAAGACCTATTACTCGTCGGCTACCAGCGCCGCGCAGATTCAACCTGGCGAACCGCGTAGCCTGGTCGTGACCGGCACTTACAGCTTCTAAACGCGCCAAAACCGGCGTGATCGACACCAATCCCCTGTGGGAGCGAGCCTGCTCGCGATAGCGGTGGATCAATCAACATCGATGTTGACTGTCCAGCCGCTATCGCGAGCAGGCTCACTCCCACAGTGATTGTGTTGTTCATAAAACCACCACCCATAAAAAAGCGCCGCCATCCCGGCAGCGCTTTTATCAATCCTTTGTTTTTTCTTCTTATCCTTCCATCACATCCCACAACGCTTCCAGTTCCGCCTCGCTGAACAAACCAGCGGGGTAACGCTCGATCATCATCCGGCGCGGATCAGGTTCTCTGATCTGACGCGTTCCATTGGACTTCAACCAGTGCGCCAGGACCTGGAGCGATTCGCTGTTTACTGCCAGGGGATGCAACGCCCGCTCGCTCACTACGTTCAATTCGGCGTTCATTTCAGCGCTCTCTCCTGGTTCGTGAGCGGCTAACTTATCCAAGGTTTATGACAGAACATCGCAGTTCTCCCCCTCCCTGATTTACACCTGGAGAGATACAAGAGCTGTGCCAACGTTTCTGAACTGTCGACAAGCGGATACAAAGAAGCCCGCAGTCCTTTGGGGCTGCGGGCTTCTTGATGAACAGCGGGGATAAACTTGAGCCTCAGTGGTTTTTCAACCGGTTCAGGCTGTTACAACCTCACTCAATCGTTGTGCGGTGCCGGTTGCTGTTGGGTAAGGCAGTGGATGTTACCGCCTCCCAGTAACAGTTCGCGGCCTGGCACCATCACCACTTCGTGCTGCGGGAACAGGCCCTGCAAAATTTCTTTCGCCGGACCGTCCAGCGGGTCGTCGAAACTTGGCGCGATAATGCCGCCATTGACGATCAGGAAGTTCACGTAGGAACCCGCCAGACGAACGGTCGGATTACGCTCCTGAGTCCCATCCACCGGGTCCACACCAGCGCACTCTTCCTCGGTCGCATACAACGGCCCCGGGATCGGCATCTTGTGCACCGTGAATGGGCGACCCTTGGCATCGGTGCTGCTTTCCAGCACTTTCATTGCCGCCTGGCAGCGCGGGTAGTTCGGGTCCTGTGGATCATCGGTCCAGGCCAGCAATACTTCACCCGGACGCACGTAGCAGCAGAAGTTATCCACATGGCCGTCGGTTTCGTCGTTGAACAAACCGTCCGGCAGCCAGATGATTTTATCCACCGCCAGGTTGGCGCTGAGTACCGCTTCGATTTCCCCACGGTTCATGTGTGGGTTGCGATTGCGGTTGAGCAAGCATTCTTCGGTGGTGATCAGCGTGCCTTCGCCATCGACGTGGATCGAACCGCCTTCGAGCACGAAACCCTCGGTGCGGTAACGCTGGCTGCGCTCGATCTCGAGGATCTTGCCGCCCACCTGCGAATCGCGATTCCACGGCGAATACAGACCACCGTCGAAACCGCCCCACGAATTGAAGTCCCAGTTCACACCACGGACTTCGCCACTGTTATTGATGACGAACGTCGGACCCGTGTCGCGAACCCAGGCGTCATCGCTGGACATCTCGACCACACGAATATTCGGTACGTCGAGACGGGCGCGGGCGTTTTCGTATTGGCCGGCGGAGACCGCCACGGTCACCGGTTCGAAACGGGCGATGGCTTTTGCCACGGCCACGTGCGCGGCTTGCGCGGGTTTGCCGCCCAGGCGCCAGTTGTCCGGGCGCTCCGGCCAGATCATCCAGGTTTGGGTCTGTGGCGCCCACTCGGCGGGCATGTAGAAGCCGTCGGCGCGCGGGGTGCTGTTTAAAGTGGTCATGCGATCAGGACTCCAGGGAACCGTCGAGGGTTTTGATCGCATTGTATAGGTTCGGGCGACGATCGCGGAACGAACCCCACGCACTGCGAATGTGCTCCAGTTCATCGAGGTCGAAGCTCTGAACCAGCACGCCTTCTTCGGTCTTGTCGAGCTCCTGAACCTTCTCGCCGAACTGGTTGGCAATGAACGACGAACCGTAGAACGTGATGTCGTAGCCGTCCTGTTCTTCGTTGCCGATGCGGTTGCTGGCGACCAGCGGCATCAGGTTGGCCCCGGCATGGCCTTGTTGCACGCGTTGCCAATGGTCACGGGAGGAAATGGTTTTGTCGTGCGGCTCGCTGCCGATGGCCGTCGGGTAGAACAGAATTTCTGCACCCATCAACGCCATGCTGCGCGCGCACTCTGGAAACCACTGATCCCAGCAGATGCCCACGCCAATTTTTGCGTAACGGGTGTTCCAGACTTTGAAGCCGGTGTCGCCCGGGTTGAAATAGTACTTTTCGTGGTAGCCAGGGCCGTCCGGGATGTGGCTTTTACGATAAATCCCGAGGTTGCTGCCGTCGGCATCGATGATCGCGATGCTGTTGAAACGCGCGCGGCCGGCCAGCTCATAGAAGCTGATCGGCAGCACCACTTGCAGTTCCCTGGCGACTTTCTGGAAGTGCTTGATGGCGACGTTGTCTTCGACCGTCGTGGCCAGTTGCAGGTAATCCGCGTTCGGCTTCTGGCAGAAGTACGGCGCCTCGAACAGTTCCTGGATCAGGATGATCTGCGCGCCTTTGGCCGCGGCCTCACGGACCAGCCTTTCAGCGGTCTCGATATTGGCTTCAAGGTCCCAGGAACAGGCCATCTGGGTGGCGGCGACGGTAACGATACGGCTCATGAATCATCTCCGGGCAAGTGCTTAACGTTGGCAGTGACGACTTTATAGCCGATAAATATCGGCTTTAAAAGCAATCAATCTTCCATCCGTCTAATTTTACGTAATTAAACCCGATAACAATCGAACTAACATATTACCCCTGTGAGAGCGAGCCTGCTCGCGATAGCGGTTGAACATTCAACATGTGAATAGACTGATCACCGCTATCGCGAGCAGGCTCGCTCCCACAGGAATAGGTGTTTACAGGCCTTCCGCGAGCACTTTCGAGAGCATGTCCACAAAGAAATCCACGCTCCGGCGCGAGGTGACCATCGGCGGTTTGATCTTCAGCACGTTCAAATAATCCCCCGTCGGCTGCATGAAAATCCCCAGCTCCCGCAACCGATCACACAGCACCGCAGTTTCTTCAGTCGCCGGTTCCAGAGTGTCGCGATTGCGGACCAGCTCGACCCCCAGATAGAACCCGGAACCATGCACCGCGCCCACCAGCGGATGAATATCGATCAGCGCTTCAAGCCGCTCCTTGAAATACCCACCCACGACCTGAGCGTTTTCCCAGAGTTTTTCTTCTTCCATCACATCCAGCACCGCCATGCCGATCTGGCAACTGACCGGGCTGCCACCCGCCGACGAGAAGAAATAGCCCTCGGCCTCCAGTGCCTCGGCGATTTCCCGGCGAGTGATCACCGCGCCCAACGGCTGGCCGTTGCCCATGCCCTTGGCCATGGTGATGATGTCCGGCACCACGCCTTGCTCTTCGAAGCCCCAGAAGAAATGGCCCATGCGCCCGTAACCGACCTGCACTTCGTCGGCGATACACACGCCGCCCTGCGCTCGAACCAGCGCATAGACCTGTTTCAGATAACCCGGTGGCAACGAGATCCCGCCGGCATTGCCGTACACCGGTTCGCAGATGAACCCGGCCAACTGGCGTTTCTGCCCGGCGATTTTCGCCAGGTTGTGTTCCACGCTGCGCACGTAGTCCGGCGCGCTGTCGAGGCCACGGAATTCACCGCGATAGATATTCGGCGCGGTCACCGGGTGCACCCAATCGGGACGACTGCTCAAGGCTTTCGGGTTATCGGCAATCGAGGTCGACACCGCGTCCGCACCCACCGTCCAGCCGTGATAGCCCTCAAGTACGCTTAGCATGTCGCGACCGCCGCTGTAGGCCCACGCCAAACGGATCGCCAAGTCGTTGGCCTCGCTGCCGCTGTTGACCAGAAACACCCGGTCCATGCCTTCCGGCGACAACTTCAGCAAGCGCTCGGAAAACTCAGCCACCGCCGCGTAGTTGAAGCGTGAATTGGTGTTGAGCAACGACCACTGACGACGGGCCACCGCCGCCATGCGCGGATGACCGTGGCCAAGCACTGCGACGTTGTTGAGCATGTCGAGGTAGGAGCGGCCCTGCATGTCGATCAGGTGATTGCGCCAGCCGCGTTCGATGCGTGGCGGGTCGACGTAATAGTGCTTCTGGGTGCGCGCGAAACTGGCGTCGCGACGCGCCAGCAATGTCTGCGAATCGAGCTCTGCTTCCGCATCGCAGGCTAGCCCCAGCAATGCCGCCGGTGACGGGCACAACGCTTGCCAGGCTGCAGCGCGAGACGGCGTGCAAAACAACGGTGCATTGAACGTAGCGCCTCGGCACAACTGCACAATCAACGGCCCACTGACCACACCCAGCACCTGACCTTTGACCAGCGCCGCACCGGTATGCAGCGACGGCGTCACGCCCCACAACCGCACGCTCAGTTGCGGACCGTCCAGTTGCAGCACACCCGCCGCCGGCTGATGAACCACGCCGGCAAACGGCGATTCGACCGCCGTGCCGTTTGGCACCCGCAGCTCCACGTGCAAGGGGCACGTGTCGGGCTCGGTGGCGCTGTCCGGTTGGGTGCGGGACAAACGATATTGACCATATCGACTGGCCGCCAGACCGTGAGCCGCCGCTGCTTCAGTCAGCAGGCGCTGATCAATCCCCTCTTGCTCCCAGTTACCCGCTTCGAAATGCGGGCTCAGCACGCCCAGATCGATCAAGGCAAATTCACGTCCCACCAGGCTCGGCAGCAACGGCGCGAAACCTTCGCTGCCGATGCCTGGCAGTGTCTGGCCGACGGACGTCAGAATCGCCGCTTCCATCAATTCCAGCGGCACCGACGTGGCAACGCGGAAGATCTCCCACTCATGGGTCAGGTTGTCGCGGCTGTACTCATTGCCCGGATCAATGCTGACCTGCTGTTCGCCACTGAGCACCAGCACCGCCGCTCGCGCGACGATCAGCGGCCAGAGCGCCAGCAGCTCTTCATGAGTGAGCGGATTGACCGCGTGATAAGCCCGGACCGCCGGCAAGATATAAAAAGGATCGCCATCGGCGTGATGCAGCAACGCCGCGCAGGTAACCGACAGATCGGTAATGCGCCAGGTGCGGATCAAGTCGCCGAAATCGATCACGCCCTGCAACTGCCACTCGCGCTGCGAGTCGCGCTGCCAGACCACGTTGTCGTCGGTGATGTCCATGTGAATCGCCTGCACCGGCAGCTTGGCCACCAGCGGCTGCAAATGACGCTCGGCCCGTTCGGCCGCCTCGGCGATCAACCGGCGCTGCGCGTCGTCCTTGATCACTGGCAACAAATGGCCGATCAGCGCGTTGGCGTGGCGGGCGTCCCACTGCAGCGTGCGCTCAAGGCCCGGATGCTCGAAGGCGGCCAGCGCCCGGTCCATTTCGCCGCAGAGCCGACCGAAACCGGCCACCACCGAACCGGGCAGGTGATCGAGGTGGGTCAGCGACTGGCCTTCGATGTAATCGAGCAGGCGCATGTGTACGGCCTGACCACCGACTTCCAGCGTGAGCAGATCAGCGCCGTTTTTTGCAGGGATCACTCGCGGCACATGAACGCCGGAATGTTCACCCAATTGCTTGAGCCCGGCATGCTGGGCTTGCAGCTCCAGCGCCGAATAGTCGCCCCGGCAGATTTTCAGGACGAAACGCCCCTGATCGCTGTCGACCCGAAAGTTGAGATCCTGCTGGCTGCCCAGGGCGTGCAACGTTCCACTGAACCCGTAATGCCCCTCCAGCAGCTCTAGCGCTTGCTCCGCAGACACTTGCGGGCTGGGCAAACTGGCGCGGTGAATCAACGTGGCGAGCGGCATACAACAACCCCTGAAATTTTATTAGGCGCTTATATCGCCACTGCATCGGTCGATAATCAACCCCCCGTCGGCGCCGCAAAAGCCAAATACGACCAACAACCCTCTTGCACCACCCTGCTCCTGCCGACAAGCTATGCACATTCGCTTTATCGTCTTACAGAAAAAGGCTGGCCAACATGCGTATTCTCATCACCGGCGGTGCCGGTTTCATTGGCTCTGCCCTGATTCGCCACCTGATTCGGCATACTGAGCATGAAGTGCTCAACCTGGACAAACTGACCTACGCCGGCAATCTCGAGTCGCTGACCAGCATTGCCACCGACACCCGCTACGAGTTCGTCCAAACCGACATCGTCGATCAGGCAGCCGTAAGCGCAGTACTGGCACGTTTCCAGCCTCACGCGATCATGCACCTGGCGGCGGAATCCCATGTCGACCGTTCCATTGACGGTCCGTCGGATTTCATCCAGACCAATATCGTCGGTACCTACAGTCTTCTGGAGGCGACTCGCGCTTACTGGCAGACGCTGGCCGAGTCGGAAAAAAGCGCCTTCCGCTTCCATCACATCTCCACCGACGAGGTCTACGGCGACCTGCACGGCGTCGATGATCTGTTTACCGAAACCACGCCCTACGCGCCGAGCTCGCCGTATTCCGCGAGCAAAGCGGCGTCCGACCATTTGGTCCGCGCATGGCAGCGCACCTACGGCCTGCCGGTATTGCTGACCAATTGCTCGAACAACTACGGGCCGTTCCACTTCCCCGAAAAACTGATCCCGCTGGTGATCCTCAACGCCTTGGCCGGCAAGCCGCTGCCGGTTTACGGAAACGGCCTGCAAGTACGCGACTGGCTGTTTGTCGAAGATCACGCCCGGGCGCTGCTCAAAGTGGTCACCGAAGGTGTGGTCGGCGAGACCTACAACATTGGCGGTCACAACGAGCAAAAGAACATCGACGTGGTGCGGGGCATCTGCGCGCTGCTCGAAGAACTGGCGCCGAACAAGCCTGAAGGCGTGGCGCAATTCGCCGACCTCATTACCTTCGTCCAGGACCGTCCGGGCCACGACCTGCGTTACGCGATCGACGCCAGCAAGATCGAGCGCGAACTGGGCTGGGTGCCTGAAGAAACTTTCGAAACCGGCCTGCGCAAAACCGTTCAGTGGTATCTGGATAACCTTGAGTGGTGCCGCCGCGTTCAGGACGGCAGCTATCAGGGCGAACGCCTGGGCGCCATCAATACCAAGGAGCTGCTCGCATGATGAAAGGTATCGTTTTGGCCGGTGGCTCCGGCACGCGCCTGCACCCGATCACCCTCGGCGTCTCCAAACAGCTGCTGCCTGTATACGACAAACCGATGATCTACTACCCGATCTCGGTCCTGATGCTGGCCGGCATCAAAGACATCTTGCTGATTTCCACGCCACAGGATTTGCCGCAGTACCGCAACCTGCTGGGTGACGGCAGTCAGTTCGGGGTCAATTTCAGCTACGCCGAGCAGCCGTCGCCGGATGGTTTGGCCCAAGCCTTTTTGATCGGTGAAGAGTTTATTGGCGATGACCCGGTGTGCCTGATCCTGGGTGACAACATTTTCCATGGTCAGCACTTTGGCGACCAATTGAAGAACGCCGCAAAACGCCCCTCCGGTGCCACCGTGTTCGGCTATTGGGTCAAGGATCCGGAGCGCTTTGGCGTGATTGATTTCGACAGCGAAGGCCGCGCCCTGTCGATCGAAGAGAAGCCGAAAAAGCCGAAATCCAGCTATGCCGTGACCGGCCTGTATTTCTACGACAACGATGTGATCGACATCGCCAAAGCCGTGAAGCTCTCACCGCGCGGCGAGCTGGAGATCACCGACGTCAATAACGCTTACCTGCAACGCGGCAATCTGCAGGTCGAACGGTTCGGGCGCGGTTTTGCCTGGCTCGACACCGGCACCCACGACAGCTTGCTTGAAGCCTCGCAATACGTGCAGACCATCGAACACCGCCAAGGCCTGAAAGTCGCTTGCCTTGAAGAAATCGCCTACGAAAATGGCTGGATCAGCCGCGAGCTGTTGCTGGAGCGCGCCAGCTATTTCGGCAAGACCGGTTATGGTCAGTATCTGTTCATGCTGGCCGGGGAAGAACAATGAATGTGATTGAAACCACTCTGCCCGGAGTACTGATCATCGAACCCAAGGTGTTCGGTGACGAGCGCGGCTTTTTCTATGAAAGTTTCAATGCCAAGGCGTTTGCAGAAGCGACAGGCCTGAACACGCAATTCGTTCAGGACAACCATTCCCGTTCACAGAAAGGCGTGCTGCGCGGCCTGCACTATCAGCTGGAAAATACACAGGGGAAACTGGTGCGGGTAACCGCCGGTGAGGTGCTCGACGTCGCGGTGGACATCCGTCGCAGCTCGCCGCATTTCGGTCAGTGGGAAGCGGTGCGACTGTCCGCAGAAAACTGCCGCCAACTCTGGGTGCCGGAAGGGTTTGCCCATGGGTTCGTGGTGCTCAGCGATTTTGCCGAGTTTCTCTACAAGACCACTGACTATTACACGCCGTCCGCCGAGCGTTGCATTCGCTGGGACGATCTGACCCTCGCTATCGACTGGCAACTGGATGAAGCGCCCAAGCTGTCGGCCAAGGATCAGAACGGCAAAAGCCTGAAAGAGGCTGACCTGTTTCCATGAGAATTCTTATCAGCGGTCAGCACGGTCAGGTTTCGCGTGAACTACAGCTTCGCTTGGCTGCTGTTGGCGAGTTGGTGGTATTGGGGCGCGATCAACTCGATCTGGCTCAACCACAACAGATTCGCCAGCAGGTGCAACGCGTTCGCCCGGACCTGATCATCAACGCGGCGGCTCACACCGCGGTCGATCAAGCTGAAAGCGAGCCGGAACTGGCGTTTGCCATCAATGCGACCGGCCCTGGCATTCTGGCCGAAGAAGCGCTGGCGCTGGGCATCCCGCTGATTCACTACTCCACCGATTACGTGTTCGACGGCAGCAAGACTGAGCCGTACAACGAAGCCGATGCGCCCAACCCGCTCGGTGTTTATGGCAAGAGCAAACTGGCCGGCGAGCAAGCGATCACTGAGGTACAAGGCCAGCACCTGATCCTGCGCACCAGTTGGGTCTACTCGACCCACGGCCGTAATTTCCTGCTGACCATGCAGCGCCTGCTGCAAGAAAAACCAGAGATGCGCATTGTTGCTGACCAGATCGGCGCGCCGACCTGGGCCGGTACGATCGCCAGCAGCACCCTGGCACTGATCGAACGCTGGCAAGCGGGACAGGCTGGTGCGTGGGGTACTTATCACCTGACCGCCCAAGGTGAAACCTCCTGGTTCGGTTTCGCCCATGCCATTGGCGAAGCGCTGCGGGAACAGGGCAAGCCTTGCGCAAACCTGCTGCCGATCCCCTCCAGCGACTATCCGACACCGGCCGCCCGGCCACTGAACTCGCGTCTGGATTGCAGTCGCCTGCAACGCGAATGGAGCGTCAGTCAGCCTGACTGGCAAACCGCGCTGCGCGAGTGTCTTGCCGAGCAAGCCTAGGCATAATGCGCCTGTACCCACAGGCGCCCGATGCTCATGACTCCGACTCTCCCCCGCAGACCCCGCTGGCGCAGCCTCGCACTGCTTGCGCTGTGCCTGGCGCCGTTGCTGTGGCCGCTGGAGCATCTGGCCGAGCGTTATTACCGCAGCGAACTGGCCGGCCAAAACCGTCAGACCCTCGACCTTTACGTCGCCAACCTGCTGGGCACGCTGCACCGTTATGAAGTATTGCCACAGATCCTCGGCGATCTTCCGGCCCTGCGCGCAGCGCTCGGGGCGCCGGACGACAGCGTCACCCAGGGCAATGCCAATCGCCTGCTGAAAAACATCAGCGCCCAGACCGGTGCCGAAGTCATGTACCTGATGGACACCACGGGCAAGACCCTGGCGGCGTCGAACTGGGACAAACACGACAGTTTTGTCGGCCGCAATTTTTCCTTCCGACCGTATTTCAGCGAAGCCATGGCCGGACGGCTCGGGCGCTTTTTCGGCTTGGGGACGACCTCGGCCAAACGCGGCTACTTCTTCGCCGCCGCCGTGCGCACCGGCGAGAAAATCATCGGCGTGCTGGTGGTCAAGGTCGACCTCGACCACACCGAAAGCCTGTGGGGCAAAACCCCGGAACAACTGCTGCTGACCGACCATAACGGCGTGGTCATCCTCACGTCGCGCCCTGAGTGGCGGTTCCGTTCGACCCGGCCCTTGAGCGAAGCTGAAAGCACAGCGATTACCGCGATCCAACCGTACCCGACCCGCGATCCAAAGCCGTTGGAGCTCAATCCCAACGCCTGGCTGACCCAAACCCAGCAGATCGCCGAAACCGGCTGGAACGTCAGCATTCTCGCCCCACGCACCCTGATCGACCGACCGGTGCGCACCGTCGTCGCCATCGGCGGCGCGACGTTGCTGGTGTTGATGTTGCTGCTCGGCCTGATGATGCAGCGCCGCCGCCATTACCTCGAACGCATCGCCTTCGAAGCCAAGGCCCGCCGCGAACTGGAAGGCCGGGTCGCCGAGCGGACCAGCGACCTCGAAGGCCTCAACCGTCGACTGAAACAGGAAGTGCTGGAGCGCGAACACGCCCAGCAGGAACTGGTGCGCGCCCAGGACGATCTGGTGCAGGCTGGCAAATTGTCGGCACTGGGGACGATGTCCGCGAGCATCAGCCACGAATTGAATCAACCGCTCGCGGCCATTCGCAGCTACGCGGAAAACGCCGAAGTGCTGCTCGATCATCAGCGCACCGACGACGCCCGCGGCAACCTCAAGCTGATCAGCGAACTGACCGGGCGCATGGCGTCGATCATCGCCCACTTGCGTGCCTTCGCCCGGCGCGATCGCCATGCGCCGGAAAGCGTCGCCCTGCAACCGGCGCTGGATGACGCGCTGGCGTTACTCGCCAAGCGTCGGCGCAGCATGGAGGTCGAACTGATCCGCGATTTGCCGGCGGCCACGTTGTGGGTCGAGGCTGGGGAAACCCGTCTGCGCCAGGTGCTCGGCAACTTGTTGGCCAACGCCCTCGACGCGCTGACCGAAAAAGGCCCGCCGCGTAAACTCTGGTTGAGTGCCCAATCCACCGCGGACGGCGTCACTCTGTACATTCGCGACAACGGCCCCGGCTTTTGCATGGAAGCCCTTGGTCGCGCCAGCGAGCCCTTCTACACCACCAAGACCCGCACCCAGGGACTTGGCCTGGGGCTGGCTATTTGCGAAACCCTGATGCGCGCCTTCGGCGGTGAACTGTCGTTCGCCAACCACAAGGAAGGTGGCGCCCTGATTACCCTGAAGCTGCGCCCCGGCGCACCGGGTGTGAGCCTGCAACCGTCCGAGGACCGAAGTGCATGACCATCGATAACCGCGTCCAGGTCGTGCTGATCGACGACGATCCCCATCTGCGTCAGGCCTTGAGCCAGACGCTGGACCTGGCTGGCCTGAAAATCCTGCCACTGGCCGAAGCCAAGGGCCTGGCCGGACAACTGGAGCGCGACTGGCCAGGCGTGGTGGTCAGCGACATTCGCATGCCGGGCATGGACGGCCTCGAACTGCTCACCGAACTGCATGCCCAGGACCCGGAGCTGCCGGTGCTGCTGATCACCGGCCACGGCGATGTGCCGCTGGCCGTCCAGGCCATGCGCGCCGGGGCTTATGACTTTCTGGAAAAACCCTTCGCCAGCGACGCGCTGCTCGACAGCGTACGCCGCGCCTTGGACTTGCGCCGCTTGGTGCTGGACAACCGCAGCCTGCGTCTGGCCCTGAGCGATCGCAATGAACTGAGCACCCGACTGGTCGGGCAATCGGCGTCGATGCTGCGCTTGCGCGAGCAAATTGGCGCACTGGCGGCGACCAAGGCCGACGTGCTGATCCTCGGCGAAACCGGTGCCGGCAAAGAAGTCGTGGCCCGGGCGCTGCATGATTTGTCGAGCCGCCGTAATGGCCCGTTCGTGGCGATCAACGCCGGGGCACTGGCCGAATCGGTGGTGGAAAGCGAGCTGTTCGGTCACGAGCCGGGCGCATTCACGGGTGCGCAAAAACGCCGCATCGGCAAGTTCGAATTCGCCAACGGCGGCACGTTGTTCCTCGATGAAATCGAAAGCATGAGCCTGGATGTACAGGTGAAATTGCTGCGCTTGCTGCAGGAGCGTGTGGTCGAGCGGTTGGGTGGCAATCAGCTGATCCCGTTGGACATCCGCATCATCGCCGCGACCAAGGAAGACCTGCGCCAATCCGCCGATCAAGGGCGCTTCCGTGCCGACTTGTATTACCGCTTGAACGTCGCGCCGCTGCGCATTCCGCCGCTGCGCGAGCGCGGCGAAGATGCGCTGATGCTGTTCCAGCATTTCGCCGACGAAGCCAGCGCCCGCCACGGTTTGCCGCCCCATGAACTGCAACCGGGGCAACGCGCCCTGCTGCTGCGCCACACCTGGCCGGGCAACGTGCGGGAACTGCAAAACGCTGCCGAACGCTTTGCCCTGGGCCTGGAGCTGGCGTTGGATAACAACACGCCGGAGGGCCCTGCCGGCATGACGGTCGACGTGTTCAGCGGCGGCTTGAGCGAACAAGTGGAAAACTTCGAGAAATCGTTGATTGCCGCCGAACTGACGCGGCCTCACAGCTCCGTGCGCAGCCTCGCCGAAGCCCTCGGCATTCCGCGCAAGACCTTGCATGACAAACTGCGAAAACACGGCCTCAACTTCGCCGACGGTGGCGCCAGCAGCCACACCGACGAACTCGATTGAGCTACCGTCCAGTCATCATCTTCAAACAAGGGACCCGTGAATGAGCCGCGACCGTCGTCATCTGGAATCAGTCCTCCATCACGATATTCCGCTGACGCGGGACATGGGGCTCAAAGTACTCGACTGGCACGACCAGCAACTGCGCCTGCACTTGCCGCTGGAAGCCAACGTCAATCACAAAAGCACCATGTTCGGCGGCAGTCTGTATTGCGGCGCGGTGCTGGCCGGTTGGGGCTGGCTGCATTTGCGCTTGCGTGAAGAAGGGGTTGAAGGCGGGCACATCGTCATTCATGAAGGGCACATCACTTATCCGCTGCCGGTGACCATGGACGCGATTGCGATTTGTCAGGCACCGAGTGCGGTGGTGTGGAAGAAATTTCTGGCGACGTATCAGCGGTACGGGCGGGCGCGGTTGTCGCTGCATTCGCGGATCGTCAATGCCGATAGCGATAACGATGCGGTAAGGTTTACCGGGCAGTACGTCCTCCACCGGTAAATCAAAAGAACGCAGCCTCGTTTCACTCGACAGCTGCTACAGGGCGCGCTTCTCTGTAGCAGCTGTCGAGTGAAACGAGGCTGCGATTTTTCGACCATTACTCCCGGGCCAGCTCCAGCAGTTTTTCGCGCCAAGCAGCCTTCGCCGGCAACGCCAAAAAAAATTCATTCAGCAACGATTCCCGCGCCGGATAACAAAACGGCTTCCCGCTCAAATCCAGCACCTCACCACCCGCCCCTTCCAGAACACCCTGGGCTGCCGCTGTGTCCCACTGAGAAGTCGGCGCCAGGCGCGGATAGCAATCCGCCGCGCCCTCTGCCAACAGGCAAAATTTCAATGAACTGCCGATATTCGCCAGTTGCAGCTCACCCAGACTGGCGCTCAATCCGGCCAGCAAACGCTCCTGCTCGGGGCTTGAATGCCGACGGCTGGCGACGACGGTAAATTCGCCCGGAGCCGGGACATTGCGAACCTGAATCGGCAACGCCTCGGCACCTTTATCACCCCGCCACGCGCCCAGACCGGCACCACCGACATAAAACCGCCCGTTGGTCGGCATCGACACCACGCCAAACACCACCCGGCCTTGCTCGATCAGCGCAATGTTGACGGTGAACTCTTCGCTGCCGGAAATGAACTCCTTGGTCCCGTCCAACGGATCGACCAGCCACCAGCGCTGCCAGCCGGCACGCACGCTCAAGGGAATGTTGGCGTCTTCTTCAGACAGCACCGGAATGCTCGGGTCCAGCGCCGTCAGCCCGTCCAGAATCAGATGGTGGGCTGCGAGGTCCGCCGCCGTGACCGGGGAATCATCAGACTTCGCAGTAACCGCCACGCCCGTGCGCCAGAACGGCAGGATCGCTTCGCCAGCCTTCAACGCCAGTTCAATCACCGGCGCCATCAACGGATGCGGGAAATTCATGGCAGAAATACCCCACGCTGAGTCAGCAGATCACGGGCCAGGTACAGCGCCGCCAAGGCACGGCCCTCAGTGAATCGCGGGTTTTGCGCCAGGGCCGACAATTCGCGCAGGTTGATCTTGTCCACGCCCATCGGCTCGGGCTCGTCGCCTTCCAGGCTTTCTTCGTACAGATCGGTGGCCAACACCACCTGGATCTTCTGGCTCATGTAACCGGGCGACAACGACAACTCGGTCAGATGCTCCAACTGCCGCGCGCCATACCCGGCCTCTTCCTTGAGCTCGCGCTCGGCCGCCGCCAGCACGTCTTCGCCCGGCTCGATCAAGCCCTTGGGTAACGAAAGCTCATAGGCATCGGTGCCGCCGCAATACTCTTCGACCAGCACGGCGTGATCCGCATCGAGCATCGCCACGATCATCACCGCGCCATACCCCGCGCCTTTGCCGACCAAACGCTCGTAGGTGCGCTCCACGCCATTGGAAAAGCGCAGCTTCAGCTCCTCAACGCAGAATAAACGGCTGGTGGCGACAATCTCGCGGGCGAGTACGGTGGGTTTCTGGCGCATGAAAAGCTCCTTGGCGTGAACGCGTTACTATACCCGGCCTATCCTGATTGTTGACCTCGGATATCTTTATTACCGCTGGAGAAGTTTTTTATGTCCCTGCTGCCCTGGCGCGACATCGACACCGTTCTGCTGGATATGGACGGCACGCTGCTGGACCTGCACTACGACAACCATTTCTGGATGGAGCACCTGCCTCAGCGTTACGCCGAGTTACACGGGGTAAGCCGGGCCATGGCCGAAATGGAGTTGCAGCCGCTGTTCGAACGCAACGCCGGTCAGTTGCAGTGGTATTGCCTGGATTTCTGGAGCGCCGAGCTGAAGCTGCCGGTGCGTGAGCTGAAACTGGAAACTGCACACCTGATCGCCCTGCGCCCGGATGCGGACACGTTTCTGGCGGCGATCAAGCAGGCGGGCAAGCGTGTGGTGATGATCACCAATGCGCACCGTGATTCGCTGTCATTGAAACTGGAAAGGATTGAACTGGCGCCTTACTTCGAGCGGTTGATCAGCTCGCATGACTACGGCTTTCCCAAGGAAAATCCGCAGTTCTGGGAGGCGTTGCAGGCCGATATAGGTTTTGATCCCGCACGCAGTCTGTTTATCGACGATACGTTGCCGATCCTGCGCAGTGCGCGCAGTTTTGGCGTGGCGCATCTGTTGGCGGTGAGCGAGCCGGACAGTCGCAAAGGGCCGAAGGACACGGCGGAGTTTGCGGCGGTGGGGGATTATCGGGAGTTGATTGCCGGGCTTTAGACCTTATCGCCTGCTTCGCGGGCAAGCCACGCTCCTACAGGTCCGTGTCGTGCGCGAATATCGCGTACACCAAAACCTGTAGGAGCGAGGCTTGCCCGCGAAGGCCATCACACGGTCTTGAGGATTACTCAGGAATCCGCAACGACTGTCCCGGATAGATCTTGTTCGGATCCTTGAGCATCGGTTTGTTGGCTTCGAAGATTTTCTGATACTTGTTCGGATCGCCATACACACGCTTGGAAATGGCACTCAGCGTGTCACCCTTCTCAACCGTGACAAACTTCGCGGGTGTGGCCACCGGCCCGGTCACCGTGATCTGATCATCAACACCGCTGATACCGGCCACGTTACCCAGAGCAAGAAGGATTTTTTCCTTCTCTTCCTGACTGGCGGCTTCGCCCGTGGCAATGATTTTTTCACCCTCGACCTTTACCTGGATCTTGGAAGTGTCGATCCCCGTCAGGGCGTCCTTTACGTGCTTGGTCAGCGCCTCGCTGTTGGCTTCGGCCTTGTCCGGCGTCAGCGCATCGAGAATTTTTTCACCGGCTTCTTTTAGAAAACTGAAAAGGCTCATCGTTTGCTCTCCTTGGGTTTTAGGTTCCAGACGCAAAAGCCTAGACCAAGCTTGCAACCCCCGGTTCCAACCCGACCAATGACGTTGATCCGGCCCAAGCGCTAGAATCCCCTCCCTCACCGCGCCCTGGAGCGAAGATGGACATCAAGCAGCTGAAATTCCTCATCGCCCTCGACGAAACCCGGCACTTCGGCCAGGCCGCGGCGCGCTGTCACATCACCCAGCCAACCCTGTCCATGCGCCTGCGCAGCCTCGAAGAAGAGCTCGACCTGCCGCTGGTCAATCGCGGCCAGCGCTTCGAAGGGTTCACCGCGCCGGGCGAGCGCGTGTTGGCGTGGGCGCGTACGGTGCTGGCGGCTTACGACGGCTTGCAGGCCGAGGCCGCTGCCTGCCGCGGCAATCTGGTCGGGACACTCAGGCTGGGCGTAGTGCCACTGTCGAGTTTCGACCCGCTGCCTCTGATGCAACGCCTGCATGCCGAGCACCCGAATCTGCGCTTTGAACTCTCGGCCCTGAGTTCCGAACAAATCCTCGAACAACTGGCGAACAATCGCCTGGACCTCGGCGTGTCGTACCTTGAGCGTCTGGACAGCGAACGTTTCGATTCCCTGGCCTTCAGCGAAACCCGCATGGGCCTGCTCTACGATCAGCGCTTTTTTACGTTCGGCGAGGCGCCACTGAGCTGGGAGTCGCTGATCGAACTGCCGCTGGGCATGCTCACCAGCGGCATGCATTTTCGCCAGTCCATTGACCATAACTTCCACAGCCGTGGCCTGACACCACAACCGCTTCTGCAAACCGATGCCGTCCACCAATTGTTACAAGCGGTTCACGGCGGTCTCTGCTGCGCCGTAATGCCTTTAGAGGGAGGCCTGGAAAACCTGACCGATCACTTGCGTCTGCAACCCATTGAAAACGCCAAGACCCTTGCCCGGCTGGGGCTGATCATGCGCCGCAGTGCCCCGAGATCAGCATTGGCAGAAGCCTGTTTTTCGATTTATCAACAATCGCCGACGGCCTCTTGATCGACGCCATCTATCAGCGGATCAGTAATAGCGATTAGACGTGACAACTTGACGCGCATAGGCTTAAAGCTGACTAAACCGTCGGTGATGCCTCATGAACACCAAGCGCCCTGTTTGCGCGGCGCCAGCCACTGAAACGTCCGCGCCCGCCGCCAGCCAGACGTACAGTTACAGCGACCTTCAATACACCGAATCGGCCAGCACCGCGCTCGCCGAGGAAGTCGCGTTGGCGATTGCTTATAACGGCATCAGTCAGGCTGTGATGCTGGTAACGCCGACGGACCTGGAAGACTTTATTGTCGGGTTCAGCCTCGGCAGCGGCATCATCGAAGACGCCTCCGACATCTATGACCTGCAACTCAGCGGCTCTGGCTCGGCGCAATACGCGCAAGTAACCATCGGCAACCGCGCGTTCTGGAACCTCAAGCAGCAGCGTCGACAAATGGCCGGCACCAGCGGTTGCGGGCTCTGTGGCGTGGAGGCCGTTGAACAGGCATTGCCAGACCTCAAGGTGTTGGCCGGCGCACCCTTGCCTCCCGCCGAGTGGCTCGATGGTTTGCGTCAGCGCATCGGTGCATTCCAGCCACTCGGTCAGCACTCCGGTGCGGTGCATGCGGCGGTGTTCATGAACGGTCAGGGCGAATTGCTGCTGGGCCGCGAAGACATCGGCCGGCACAACGCCCTCGATAAACTGATTGGCGGGTTGATTCGCCAGAACATCTCTACTGAAGGCGGCCTGGCGATTGTCACCAGCCGTTGCAGCCTTGAATTGATCCAGAAAGTGTTGCGCGCAGGCATCCAGACCCTCGTCAGCCTGTCGTCGCCCACGGGCCTTGCCGTGCAATGGGCCCGTCGCCATAACCTTAACCTAATCCATCTGCCCCAGAAGAATGCGCCGCGGGTCTACAGCCCGGCATTGGAGAATCAAGCGTGAGTCAACATCGTCAAGCCGACCAGAAACCCGTCCCCCGCTACAAGCCCTACAAAGGCCCGGCCGGTGGTTGGGGCGCACTGGCCAGCGTTGCCCGGGCCTGGTTGACCAGTGACAACGCGCTGAAAAACCTGCGCATGATGCTCAAAACCAACAAGAACGGCGGCTTCGACTGCCCCGGTTGCGCCTGGGGCGATTCCAACGAAGCCGGCATGGTGGCGTTCTGCGAGAACGGCGCCAAAGCGGTGAACTGGGAAGCGACCAAGCGGCGTGTCGACGGCGCATTCTTCGCCAAGCACAGCGTCAGCTCATTGCTGGAGCAGAGCGACTATTGGCTCGAGTATCAGGGCCGTCTGACCGAGCCGATGAGCTACGACGCCGAAACCGATCGCTACAAGCCGATCAGCTGGGAAGCGGCGTTCGCGCTGATCGGTAAACACTTGCAAGGGCTGTCGAGCCCCAATCAAGCCGAGTTCTATACCTCGGGCCGCGCCAGCAACGAAGCGGCGTACTTGTATCAGCTGTTCGTGCGCGCCTACGGCACCAACAATTTCCCTGACTGCTCTAACATGTGCCACGAGGCCAGCGGCGTGGCGCTGGCGCAAAGTGTCGGCGTCGGCAAAGGCACCGTAACTTTCGATGATTTCGAACACGCCGATGCGATTTTTGTCTGGGGACAGAACCCGGGCACCAACCATCCACGGATGCTCGAACCGCTGCGCGAAGCGGTGAAACGCGGCGCCCAAGTGGTGTGCGTCAACCCGCTCAAAGAGCGCGGCCTGGAACGCTTCCAGCACCCGCAGCACCCGATCGAAATGCTCACCAACGGCGACAAGCCGACCAACACGGCGTATTTCCGACCAGCGCTGGGCGGCGACATGGCGGTGCTGCGCGGCATGGCGAAATTCCTGCTGCATTGGGAGCGCGAAGCGCAGCAGACTGGTCAGCCTTCGGTGTTCGATCACGACTTCCTCAATGAACACAGCGCCAACGTGCTGGAATACCTGGGCGCCATCGACGACACGCCGTGGGCGCAGATCGTCGAGCAGTCCGGCCTGACCCTGGTGGAAATCGAGCAAGCGGCGCTCATGTACGCCAAAGGCAAGAACGTGATCATGTGCTGGGCCATGGGCATCACCCAGCATCGCCACTCGGTAGCGACCATCCAGGAAATCGCCAATCTGATGCTGCTGCGCGGCAACATCGGCCGGCCGGGCGCCGGTCTGTGCCCGGTGCGCGGCCACAGTAACGTGCAGGGCGACCGCACGATGGGCATCAACGAACGTCCGCCGGTGGCGTTCCTCGATTCCCTGGAGCGACGCTTCCAGTTCAAGGTGCCGCGTGAAAACGGTCACAACGTAGTCGAGGCGATCCACGCCATGGCCGACGGCCGCGCGAGAGTGTTCATCGGCCTGGGCGGCAACTTCGCCCAAGCGACCCCGGACAGCACCCGCACCTTCCAGGCCCTGAGCAATTGCGACCTGACCGTGCAGATCAGCACCAAGCTCAACCGCAGCCATTTGGCCCACGGTAAAGCCGCGCTGATCTTGCCGTGCCTGGGCCGAACCGACATCGACATCCAGACCGAAGGCCCGCAAGCGGTGACCGTCGAAGACTCGTTCAGCATGGTCCACGCCTCCAACGGCCAGTTGCAGGCACTGTCGAACCAGATGCGCTCCGAGCCGTCGATCATCGCCGGCATCGCCGCCGCCACCCTGGGCAGTAAACCGGTGGACTGGAACTGGCTGGTGGCCGATTACAGCCGTATCCGCGACCTGATTGCCGACACCATTCCGGGCTTCCGCGACTTCAATGAGAGGGTCAAGCACCCGGGCGGTTTCTACCTCGGCAACAGCGCCGGTGCGCGCAAGTGGAACACCCCATCGGGGCGCGCCAATTTCCGGCCGAACGTGCTGCCAAAAGACCTGGTACACGAACGCACCCGCGCCACGGGCGTGTTGCCGGATCTGATCATGCAGTCGATGCGTTCTCACGATCAGTACAACACCACGATTTATGGGCTTGATGACCGTTATCGTGGCGTGAAAGGTCAGCGGGATGTGTTGTTCGTCAATGAAGCCGACATCATTCGCCTGGGCTTCAAGCCTGGGCAAAAGGCTGACATCGTTACGATCTGGGATGATGGGCGTGAGCGTCGAGTGAAGGGTTTCACGTTGCTGGCGTTTGATATTCCTGCGGGGCAGGCTGCAGCGTATTACCCGGAAGTGAATCCGCTGGTGCCGCTGGAAAGCACCGGGGATGGCAGCCATACGCCGACGTCGAAGTTTGTGGCGATCCGGTTGGAAATGGCGAGTGAGACTGGGTTGATTTTGGCCAAGTCGGCTTAATGCGTCGCCTTGACTGACGCCATCGTCGGAACGCCGCCCGGAGCAAGCTCGCTCCCACAGTGGATTTGTGTTCGACGCAGATCAAGTGTGGGAGCGAGCCTGCTCGCGATGACGGTAGACCATTCAACGCATCTTCCGGACAAGTAACTTTCCCATCGCCCACAAAAAAGGCCGTTTTTTCACAAAAACGGCCTGTCCGAAGTAGCTAAAGACCGGCGAAAAACACTTAAGTTCCGCCCAAAAAACAGCAACTTATAGAAATGTGCTCAAGTCGTGTTACTCGTCGGATTTCGATTGTCACGACCATGACACAGCCTCAGGATCGCGCCGTCATCCCCTTGAGGTTCCTCTATGAAGTTCTCCTCGATTCTCTTGTTGTCCCTTGGCCTGGTCAGTGGCTTCGCTTCTGCCGGAGGCACCACCGAAGCAGGTGTGGGCGGCGCATTGGGCGGGGTTCTTGGCTCAGTCGTCGGTCAATCGTTAGGCGGCAACACAGGCTCCACCATTGGCGCGGCCCTGGGCGGCGCGGGTGGTAGCGCAGTCGGCGCAGACAAACGCAGCCGTGGCGAAGCCGCCATTGGCGGTGCGTTGGGCGCAGCAGGCGGTAACGTGGTCGGCCGCAGCATGGGCGGCACCACCGGCAGCCTGATCGGCTCCGCAGCAGGCGGCGGCGCTGGTGGCGCGCTGGGTAACTACATGGGCAACAAGAGCGACGAGGACGATGATCGTCGCTCCTATCGCGGCGGCCGTGATGATCGTCGCTACTACCGCGACGGCCACCCTGGCCGTGGTCATGCCTATGGTCATCGCAAACATCACAAGCACAATCGTCATCATTGAGGCCTGAACGGGCATTGCTGACAGCTAGATAAAAAATCGCAGCCCAAAAGCTGCGATTTTTTTTGTCCGTCAAACCACCAACCGCTCCAATGCACCGCGCAACCCGGCAGGAATCGCCACCGGCTGATTCGACGCCCTATCCACAAACACATGCACGAAGCGCCCCGCCGCGCAGGCTTCATCCTCCCCGGCCTTGAACACCGCCAGCTCGTATTGCACCGAGCTGTTGCCCAACTTGCCCACCCGCAGACCGATCTCGATCCGGTCGGGAAAGGCGATGGAGGCAAAGTAATCGCAAGACGAGCTCACCACAAAACCCACCACCTCGCCGTCATGGATATCCAGGCCACCGACTTCGATCAGGTAGGTGTTCACCGCTGTGTCGAAAAAGCTGTAGTAGGTGACATTGTTGACGTGACCGTAGGCGTCGTTGTCGTGCCAGCGGGTGGTGATGGGCTGGAAGTGGGGGTAGTCGGTGCGTTGGGGCATCGGGTTGGACATCGTGTCGATTCCTGGAGTTGGATTGCCAGTCTAAGGCGAATACCGCGTTATCGTTCTTCGCGAACAAGCCCGCTCCCACAGGTCATTCGCTATAGACACAGAGTGCGTGCGCGACCTAGATCCTTGTGGGAGCGGGCTTGCTCGCGAAAAGGCCTTCAAAAGCGCTGCATCAATCACCTGTCAGAAAAGCCCTTACCCGCCGCCTCCAACTCACCAATCAACCGCGCCGGCTTCCAGTGATCACCCTGGCGGGTTTCCAGCGCCATCAAACGCTGATGAATATCCGCCAGCCCTTGCTGATCCGCCCACGCCATCGGCCCGCCCTTGTCCGCTGGGAAACCATAACCGTTGAGGTACACCAGATCGATGTCATGTGCCGACCCGGCGATACCTTCCTGAAGGATCTTCGCCCCTTCATTGACCAGTGCCAGCAGACAGCGCTCGAGAATCTCCTCAGGGCTTATCTCGCGGCGCTGAAACCCAAGCCCTTCGCTGACCTGCAGCACTAGCGCATCGACTTCCGGATCGTGCTCAGCCTGCCGACTGCCCGGTTCGTAGTGGTAATAGCCGTTGCCACTCTTCTGACCAAAACGCCCCAATTCGCAGAGACGGTTATCCACTTGAACCTCTGGCACATCTTGCCCAATACCCGACAGCTCCCGAGCCCGCCAACCCAGGTCGACACCAACCACGTCGTACATGCGAAACGGCCCCATGGCAAAACCGAATCCTTGCAGCGCCGCATCCACTTGATAGGGATAAGCCCCCTCGAGCAGCATCTTGCGCGCTTCGAGTACGTAGGTATTGAGCATGCGGTTGCCGATGAAACCATTGCAGTTACCCGCCACCACGCTGACCTTGCCCATGCGCTGGCCCAACTCCAGCGCCGCATCGAGCACCGCCGGGGATGTCTGTGCACCGCGGACGATTTCCAGCAACTTCATGATGTGGGCCGGACTGAAGAAGTGCAGGCCCAGGACCTGGGCCGGACGGCGAGTCGCCGCAGCGATGGCGTCGATATCCAGCGCTGAAGTGTTGCTGGCCAGAATGGCTTCGGGTTTGAGCAGGCCGTCCAGTTCACGGAAGATCTTTTGCTTGAGCTCCAGGTTTTCGTAAACCGCTTCGATCACCAGATCAACATCGCGGATCGCCGCATAATCAGCCGCCGCCGTGACCCGTGCGATGCGCGCGTCCGCCTCGACCTGATCGATCCGGCCCTGTCGCACATTGTGCGCGTAGGTGTCTGCCACGGTGGCCAGCGCCTGTTCCAGCATCTGCGGATTGTTATCGACCCACTGCACCGGAACGCCGGCATTGGCCAGGCACATGACAATGCCACGGCCCATGGTGCCCGCGCCGATGACAGCGGCGCGCTGAATGTTGAACAGTGTCTGGCTCATGGTTGTTCTCTTGTTGGCGATCCAAAGACAGCCCTCACCATAGTCAGCCGCCGGGCATTTTTGAAATTTATTCCTGTGATGAGGGACATTCAGCGGATGGATCTACCCGCGAATACACCAAAGATCCCTGTGTGAGCGGCGGTGCGACGATTCAACTGGGCAGATGCGCTTCAGCCCATTCCCGCACGTCGGCGTACGGATAATTTTCCAGCGCAGCAAACCCCGGAATCGAACGCGCCTTTAGCTTGGTAAACAGCGGCACGCTGATCCCGCACAGAAACCGGGTCACTCGCTCAGCCGACGGGACATTGCCGGTGTGCTGTTCATGCCTGTGGATAAAATCACCACACAGCGCTTCGAAGTTTTTATCCACAAGCGCCGGTAATTCCGGCGGCGTTGGCAACCGCGCCACGTGCCCATGACACACCGAACAATGCCCGCACTGACGCGGCGCATTTTCGTCGCCGAAGTACTCGGCCAGGCGATAACCCAGACAATGATCGGTGGCAAACAGATCCAGCATCGCGTGAATCCGGGCGATCTCGGTGCGTTCATGCTGAGTGAAATAAGCGTGCAGTTCTGTACTCAGTGCCTGACTGTCGACATTCGTTTGCAGCAAGCTGTAAACCTCAGTCATCTGCTTGCTTTCCAGCTCGACCCAGCCTTTTTCCTGGAAATAATCCAGCGCCTTGACCACCCGGTTGCGCTCAGCTTGATGCTGCTCATACAGCGCGTCGAAATTCACCGTGGCCCAGGTCCGCGCACGGTTGGAGGTCTGGATGATTGCCGCGACAAAGTCTTTGCGCTCGCCCTCGAAGCGGGCCAGCAGGGCTTCCGGTTCTTGCAAATACTTGAAGCGGTATTCGGCGTAATAAGCGTAACGCGGGGCGATCAGACCACGCAGTTCGAGTTGCACCAGCAAGGTCTTGAGCGGCAATTGGCGAATGTTGCTCTGGTCCGCCAAAGGCCCCAACAGAAACTCCCACTGCCCCTCCGGCGCAGCAGCTTGCATCTCATCGAGCACACAGCGAATGCCCTCCAGCTCCGGCGTATCGCCGTAGACGAAGTTTTCCAGCACGTTAAGGCTGTCGCGGTTGGCCAGCACCAGGCAGTCGGACGGCTGCCCGTCACGCCCGGCGCGGCCGATTTCCTGGCTGTAGTTCTCGATGGATTTGGGCAGGTCGAAATGCACGACGTTGCGGATGTCGCTTTTATCGATGCCCATGCCGAAGGCGATGGTCGCGACAATGCAATTGGACTGGCCGCCCATGAAACGCTTTTGAATGGCTTCGCGCTGTTCGTGGGGTAAACCGGCGTGATAGGCCTCAGCCTGAATGCCATTGCGGCCCAAGTGTTCGGCGATGTGCTCGGCGGTTTTCTGCAACGTGACGTAAACGATGCTCGGTTGGCCGGGGCGTTCGCTCATCCATTCGACCAAACGTCGGCGCTTGTCCTGACCGCGTACCGGCTCGACTAGCAGATTCAGGTTCGGCCTGTAGAAACCTGTGGTCACTACGTCTTCCGGGGCGATGGCGAATTTGGCCTCCATGTCCGCGATCACCTTGGGCGTCGCGGTGGCCGTCAGCAGCAGCGCCTGCGGAATGTTGAACTGGCGCTGATAGTCGGGAAGCTTGAGGTAGTCGGGGCGGAAGTTGTGGCCCCACTCCGAGATGCAGTGCGCCTCGTCCACCACCAACAGAGAGATCGGCACCTGCTGCAAGAAATTGCGGAATCGCTCGTTCTTCAGGCGCTCTACAGAGATCATCAAAATCTTCAGCTCGCCGGACTTGGCCCGCGCCATCACATCGCTTGCGTCATCACGACTCTGGGCCGAATCGATACTGCCCGCCGCAATGCCATGCCGTTGCAGGAACGCCAACTGATCCTGCATCAACGCCAGCAGCGGCGAGACCACCAGCGTCAGGTGCGGCAGCAATAGGGCCGGTAACTGATAGCAAAGGGACTTGCCTGAGCCTGTGGGGAAAATCGCCGCCGCCGAGCGCCCGGCCAACACCGCGCTGACCGCCGCCTCCTGGCCGGGCCGAAACTGTGGATAACCGAAAACCTGTTCCAGGGTGTTGTGCATAAGCTGTCACTCCGTTGACCGCTGCGAAGCCCAAAGCCTAGCCGGCAAACGCAGCGAGTCGAGAAAAGGTCGGGGACCAAAACGATACGGGATGATACAGCCTCGCTCCAGGGTCCTTTGCCACAGGATGAAACAAACGAAACACTTTGTTCCTCGCGCAGCCCCTGGATCTGACGTTAAGGTCTTCTCGCACAACCACCGTCCGCGCACTTCACATCACGGCAGGACGCCTGATGAGCGCGGCATTTGAACAAGGAACGACCATGCCTCAAAAATCGTTTTTCGCGATCGCCCTGATCCTGTCATCCATGCTGCTGAACGGGTGCGACAGGATTCCCGAAGAACCACCCTTGCTCGCTACGTGCGACACCTTGGAATGCGCAGCCCAACAAGCCTGGCGAACATCCTGACGACTACGCCATAAGTGGCTACGGCACCATCACCGCCACCCGCAGTTGTTCGTTCAAGATCTGCTCCTGAAACACCCGGCTCTTGCTCGCCCAAACCGCATGAGCCGGGCTGATTTCACCTGTGAACGCGGCCGCCAACTGACGCAAATCAGCGACACTTCGCACGCGGGGGCAGAAGGGTTCGCCGTCGCAGTTCTGACTGGCGCTGCGGTAGGTGGCCAACAACCGATCCCACAGACCGTCACGCACTTGCCTGACCGACTTGAGCTTCACATCCTGCACGCCCAGTCGCTGTTTCAGACCTTGTTCGTCAAGCATTTCGCTGGCCAGCAATGCCTTGCCGAACATCAACACCTCGGCGCGGGACGCGGTGTCCACGTTCGCCTGGCTGGTCAGGGCCTCCGGCCAACCGGTGCGATCCACATTGGCGTGGATCATCGGGTTGCTCGCGTCAGCCGCGCCCGTCAAACGGCAAACACCCGCCCACAGCAACAAAATCGAGGCCATACGTAGCCATTGCATACTTAATTCCCTTTAAGCGTTGGACAGACGTTTTCGAAACGTCCTACAGATTCTGGCGCGCACCATACAGAGGATTGATGCGCTGCGCCTGACAAACACGTAGGAAATTCGACTTCTAGGGGTATTGCTGAAAAAAGCCTCGGGGTACGCGTAGGCAAAAGGCCACAACGCAGGTAAATCCCCTACAAACCCTGTCCATTTGCGCTGTATTGCGACGCCGGGAAGTACGCCTCTATAGTTTGCGCCGCCGCTGAAAACAGGACGGACCTCATGCAAGACCGCTATCGCCCGCTCAAAACCAGCTACAGCGAAACGCCCGTGTTGGTCATCGACACCGCCGCCAGCACTGGCGCCGTCCTCGACGCCGCTCACCAACGCTTGCGCGCCGCCAGCGACCTGCTCGAAACACTTTATTGCCTGTGCTTCAAACAGGCTGATGTGAAAGATATCCCCCATATAGTGACTGCACTTTATTTGTTAACGCAGGATGGTTGCGAACTTCTCGAAGTTGCAAGGCAACGCATATAATATTAAAATCACAAATATAGAAACAACTAACCCCTTCAACATCCAAACAACACACACTAGTCTGCAAGCTCTTAAATCACACTAGAGCACTACAAATGACTACATTAACTATTTTCTTTTGCGGCACCGGTTCGACCAAGTTCGACGACACTCATGAAAACTTTTGGGACGGTGAACTGGTCTCCACGCTTGCCTCTCACCATACCGGCCGCGAGTTCGCCGAATGGATCGTGGTCGACGGTCCCGGCAGCGGTAACCTGCAAGCCGACGACCTCTTTACCAAGTCCAAGGACTACGGCCTCAGTGGCTCACTGTTCGGCAAAGGCTGGGCGGAGAACGTTCAACACGCGATCAACATCATCAAAGGCAAATGCGACTGGCAGCGTGAGCAACTGACCGAAGCGGAATACAACCGTCTGAAAGCTGCCGGCATTCCAATCGAAGATGTGAAAGTTGAAGGCTCGTGGTTCTGGCGCAAATACAACTATGGCGATCGCAGCGTGACACAACAAAAATTACAGGAGCAAATTATCAAGACGTTCCGCAAAGACGGCGTTATTCCCACCCAAGTCAATCTGGTGGGTTGGAGCCGCGGCGGCGTCAGTTGCCACATGCTGGCCAACGCCATGCTCAAGGACACTGCACTTAAAAACATTCCGGTGAATATCTTTGCCCTTGATCCGGTACCGGGCACCGGTAACTTTCAGGATGACAAAGTCAAACTCGGGGCCAACGTCAAAGAGTATGTAGGTTTCTATGCCCGGGACGAACGCTCGAAAGGTTTCAGCTGCGTCATCCCGCAAACCGCCACTGGCACCAAAACCCACATCTACCCCATGGCCGGCCGCCACGCCACCCTGGCTGGCAACGCGTCCCCTACTGGCACCAACGGCCCGAAAGCCCTGGCCGAGCCAGGCCGGATCGTCCGCCACCTCGCCGAAGTCTGCCTCAAGCGTTGGGGCGTGCAGCTGAACAAACCGTTGAACCTGACCCAAGCCGACCTGGAAAACCTCAGCAACGCCATGGCCCGCGACGAAGCGAAGTACAAACTGATGCACAAACACTCCTACACCTATTTCACCGAACTGGATCAAGGCGAACGTTACGTTTCGCTGGGCAGCAAAGGGGTCAACTTCTCGGCGGTGAAAGGCACGATCTACGCGCCCGCGACCGGGTTGAGCACTAGCCTGCTGGATGTTGCTGCGTATAAGCACATTGGTTGAGTGATGGGTGCGGGGGTCGGCAGTTCAACTGTAAACAATCAGAGGTGAAACCGATGAAGGAAAAAGCATTACCTGAATGCTGTGATGCTCCCATCGACAAGGCTGCCTACGAGGCGTGGTTCATCAGGCTGGTTCAGGCCAGCATTGATGATCCACGGCCGAGCATTTCCGATGAGGACGCAAGGAAGCTGATGGCGGAAAAACACGAGAAAATACGTCGCGGAATAATCCTATAGAAAGGGCCTATCCGAGGTTCGGCCCGATCCTACAAGCGGGGACTCTTTGTCGCCTATCGCTGCCTGGTGGCTCGTATCTATAGTCGTGAATGTCGCTGCCAAATCAGCGACTCGGGCTTGGTCACCCGAATGGAGCACAGATACGCTTCCGTTGTATGCTGCCGACACCTCAAGTGTCTGCATATTTTATGGTGGCTGTGTTTGGGACGTCTTCGGGCGTGCCGGCAAATGTGTGCTCTCTCACCGGTTGACCAACCCGAACACAGTCCGCCTCCCATCGCTTGGTCACGATGGTGGCGACACCTTTTTTGATTCATTTGAGAGTTTGCACAATGAACGCATTTAATGAGCTCAACGAACGCTACCGTCCACTACAAACCAACCTCACCGATTCCCCGCCCCTGATCATCGACACAGAGGCGAACCCTCAAGACATTCTCGAAGCCGCCCTCCAGCGCATCCGAGCCTCCAGTGACCTCCTCAAAACCCTGCACTGCGTTTGCTTCAAACATGGCGACGTCGAAGACATCCCCCATATCACCCACGCGCTCTTCCTCTTAGCCCAAGACGGCTGCGACCTGCTCCAAGTCGCCCAACAACGCATGATGGACTGGAAAGCACCTGCCTGACGCCGCTGAGTACTAACTGGCAAGCCACGACTCCATGGGCTCGGGCTTGCCAGTGATGGACGCACCGCCTGATCCCAACATCAAAAATACCGACCTATTTGCCAAGTCGTTTGAGCTACACTTGAGCATTGCACCGAGAGGCAGATGTCATGAGCGAACTGACGTTTCAGCAAAAACAGGATTATTACGACAAAGTCCGCCGGTCAAACTACTTGGCGAGCCTACGCCTTGAAGGCTTTGATACCACGCGTGCCGATGCTGAAAAACCGCTACCCTCACGGGAATCGGTTCTTAGCAAATATCGTCAGAATCCACGTTAATGGTAGATAAATACGGGGTCGGCCAAGACCCCTATTGTTATCCCGATAGCGGGATATTGCGTAACCTGCTCAATATCCAGGATGAAGAGCTCCTACAAAAAGCTGAGCGAGAACTTTCAGAAATCGCCGTCAGCAATTTTCGTCTCCTCCCCCCTCCATACGACTTCAGCCTTCTACAGCATATTCATAAGACCCTTTTTTGTGATGTCTATGAATGGGCTGGACTGCTGAGAACAGTGAACATTCAGAAAGGCGATACGCTTTTTTGTACGGCAGAACGAATCATCCCAGAAGCCGAAAAAATCTTCCGTGTCATGGAACACGCTGCTTGGTTCACAGGCACCAGTAAAGCTGAGTTAATCATCAAGATTGCTGAAGCGTACGGTGACCTAAATGTTATCCACCCTTTCCGTGAAGGAAACGGTCGAACTCAACGCATTCTGTTTGAACAAATCATCATCAACGCAGGATTTGCCGTCGATTGGTGGCTTATCAAAGATGCCGCTTGGATACCCGCAAATATTGATGCAGTCATGTGCGACTACCGTGGTTTAGAAGCTATCTTCGAGCGTTGCATTGGTGATCCGTTGGACAATTCGTCGCCGCACTATTGAACATTCTCAACCATTAGGGCCTCCGTCATAAACATATCGGATATACCCGCCATGAACCTCGCCCCCAACTTCCCCGACGATCACACCATGCACCTGCTCATGCAGTTGCTGCACGAAGAACTCGGCCTGCCCGAACGCAAAACCATCAGCCTCAATACGTCGATCAACTTCGACCTGGGCTGCAACGGCGCTGATGCACGGCATTTGATGGAATTGCTGGAAGAACAGTTCGGGATCGACCTCGTAAACTACGACGCCTATCGCTACTTTCAGCCGGAAGGGTTTGATGTGCACCTCAAGCGAAGGGCAAAGGGTCGCGGCGACAAAGTCCCACTGACTATCGGCATGCTTTATCAAGCGGTCAAGACGCAGCGCTGGGATACACAGGAAATGGAAAGTAAAAACAGCAGAAGCGGCGACTGAAAAGGCCCATAACTGCAATTATTCTGGCGCTATCACCTCAGAAGTGAAGGAATATTAGCTGTATGGCTAGAAAAACAGCGCCACTTCTACCACGGACTAAACGACTGCTTGCCGATCTCGGCGACCGCCTGAAACTGGCTCGTTTACGTCGAAGGCTGACCGCCAAAATGGTGGCAGAGCGAGCGGGTATGTCTGTCATGACTTTACGCTCACTGGAGTCGGGTGCTGCTGGAGTGACAATGGGTGCGTATCTGTCAGTGATGCAGGTATTGAGTCTGGAGCAAGACTTGAACAAGGTTGGCGAATCCGATGAGATGGGACGTCGATTACAGGACGCTCAGTTAAGTCGAGCCCCAAGTCCAAAGATCAAAAAAAACAGGCTCGAACAAAGCACCACTACCGCCAAGGTAAGCAAACCATTCGTCTCTCAGACAGGTAGTGTTATTCGTGGGTCAGATTACAGCGGGTTTGACCCGGACGACTTCCCACTGAATACCCACGCTTTCTCCGCTTTATTTACGGAAAAAAAGAAGCCTGAATCCAACACATAACGAGGCATGTAGATTGGGGCGCGTGCAAGACTTTAATACTGAGAAACCGCTCCCCTCGATTTCACCCGCTATCGCCACTTCCAACCCAAAGGTTACGATGCGCTCCCCAAACACACCTATAAGGACATAGCGTGGACGTATTGATGGGTTTGCTCGCCGCCTTGCTTTGGGGCGGCACGGATTTTCTGGTGGGTTTGAACGCCCGCGCGGTCGGCGTTAAACGCGCGGTGTACTTCGGTCAGGCGCTGGGCTTCAGCATCATGAGTCTGTTGCTGATCGCTTTTCCTGCCTTCATTCTTAAATCGATGTCGGCATCGCTCGATGTCTGGTTGATCGGCATGGTCGCCGCTGTGTTGACCGTGTCCGGAGCCCTTGCCTTGTCCAAGGCGTTCGCTCTCGGCAAGGCCTCTATCGTCGCGCCGTTGGTGACGTCCTATGGCGTGGTCACCACGTTGCTGTCCTGGGCGGGCGGAGAACAGATCAGCCTGATTCAACTGCTGTGCATCGCGCTGTGCGTGATCGGGGTCGTCCTTTCCAGCATCCACTCTGACCCGAAACTTCCACACACCACTCAGGCCAGCAGTTCGATTGCCTATGCTCTGCTGGCGGCTGTTTTTTATGGCACCAGTTTCTGGCTGCAAGGCCGCTTCGTTCTTCCGGTACTGGGTCCGGTGACGATGCTTTGGCTGGCCTATCTGGTTGGGCTGATCGTGCTGGTTGTCATGGTGTTGAAGATCAAGGATGGCTTGAAAATTCCGCCGTTGAAAAACTGCATGACGTTAACGGGCGCCAGCCTGATGAACCTCGGTGGGTTCTCTTCATTTGCCTGGGGCGCGGTGGCGGGATCGGTTTCCGTGGTGACGGTGATCAGCACACTGTCCGGCGGCATTGCGGCGATTTTGGGTTACGTGTTTTTCAAGGAGCGACTGGCGAAGGTGCAGGTGCTGGGTGTTGTTTTGGTTCTGACAGGGGCGTTAGTCCTGCATCTGAAAACCTGAAACTGACGCCCACAAAAAAGCCGCCCTCAAAGGGCGGCTTTTTAATTCGCTAAATCCAAGCCTTACAGCTTAGGCCCAGCAGCCTTGATCGCGTCGCTCACTTCAAACTTCTTGAAGTTCTCAACAAACAACCCGGCCAATGCCTTGGCCGCTTCATCATAAGCAGCCTTGTCAGCCCAGGTGTTACGCGGGTTCAACAGGCCAGTCTCAACGCCCGGCACTGTCAACGGCACGTCCAGGTTGATGGTGTCGAGGTGTTCGGTTTCAGCACCGATCAACGCGCCGCTCTGGATCGCTGCAATCACGCCACGAGTGGTCGGGATGTTGAAGCGTTTGCCAACGCCGTAGCCACCGCCGGTCCAGCCAGTGTTGACCAGGTAAACCTTGGAGCCGAAACCGCGGATGCGCTTGATCAGCAGTTCTGCGTATTCGCCGGCCGGACGCGGGAAGAACGGTGCGCCGAAGCAGGTGGAGAAGGTCGACTTGATGCCGCTGCCAGAACCCATTTCAGTCGAGCCCACCAGAGCGGTGTAGCCGGACAGGAAGTGGTAGGCCGCTTGTTCTTCGCTGAGGATCGACACTGGCGGCAGGACGCCGGTCAGGTCGCAGGTCAGGAAGATCACAGCGTTTGGCTCGCCACCGAGGTTTTTCTCGGAGCGCTTGGCAACGTGCTCCAGCGGGTAGGCGGCGCGGCTGTTCTGGGTCAGGCTGACATCGGCGTAGTCGGCGTGCTTGGCGTCATCGATAACGACGTTTTCCAGGACTGCGCCGTGCTTGATGGCTTTCCAGATAACCGGCTCGTTCTTCTCGGACAAGTCGATGCACTTGGCGTAGCAGCCGCCTTCGATGTTGAAGACAACGCCTTCGCCCCAGCCGTGCTCGTCGTCACCGATCAGGTAACGGCTTTCGTCGGCGGACAGGGTGGTTTTACCGGTGCCGGACAGACCGAAGAACAGGGTCACGTCGCCCGCTTCACCGATGTTGGCAGCGCAGTGCATTGGCAGCACGTCGGCGGCCGGCAGCAGGAAGTTCTGCACCGAGAACATGGCTTTTTTCATTTCACCGGCGTAGCGCATGCCGGCGATCAGCACTTTTTTCTGTGCGAAGTTGAGGATCACGCAACCATCGGAGTTGGTGCCGTCACGCTCTGGAACGCATTCGAAATTGGCGACGTTGAGCACCTGCCACTCATCACGGCCAGCCGGGTTGTACTGGGCCGGGTTGATGAACAGGCAACGACCGAACAGGTTCTGCCAGGCAGTCTGCGTGGTCATTTTCACGGCCAGGTAGTGATCGGCAGACGCACCTACATGAACGTGGGAAACGAAATGCTCTTGCGCGTTGTTGAAGGCCTCGACGCGGTCCCACAGGGCATCGAACTTGTCGGCCGGGAACTTGCGGTTGATCGGGCCCCAGGCAATGGCGGCCTGAGTGGACGGCTCTTCAACGATGAAACGATCGACTGGCGAGCGGCCGGTACGGTGACCGGTGCGAACAACCAGCGCGCCAGTGTCGGCAAGCTCGCCTTCACCGCGATTCAGGGCTTCTTTGACCAGATCATCAACACTCAGATCGGTGTACACGGCGTTATTGGCTTGCGTCATGAGGTTCCCCGTCGGCCAGTGGCCGAGTGCTCCAAACGTTTTGTAGTAGAAATTCGTACACTACTACCGCGAAAAAAGTGGGCCGGATTATGCCAGAAAAGCCCAAAAATAGTAGGGCCCTCCCGTCAGAACGGCGTTATTCCGGCGCGGAGCAGTGAATTTACCTGCGCTGAACCGTTTTAGTGACGGGTATCTGACGGCGTATCGACACCCGCTCCAGCGAACAACTGGCTGATATCGGCGGCATCAAACAGGTAGCGCTGGTTGCAGAATTGGCAATCGATCTCGATGTTGCCGCCGTGCTCGATGACCAGCGCTTGCGCGTCTTCCATACCCAAACTGACCAGAGCATTGCCTGAACGTTCTCGCGAGCAACTGCAACGGAAACGCAGTTTCTGCACGTCGAACAGACGCACCTGCTCTTCGTGGTAGAGGCGATGGAGCACGGTTTCGTTGTCCAGGCTCAGCAATTCGTCGGCGGTCAGCGTACCGCCCAGCGCGGTGATGTGCTGCCAGCTGGCGGCGCGTTCTTCTTCGTCCTTCAAACGATCGGCAGGCAGTTGCTGCAGCAACAAGCCACGGGCGCGACGGCCATCGGCGTACAGCCAGAAACGAGTGCCAACCTGTTGCGACATGACGAAGTAATTAGTGAAGCACTCCGACAGGGTTTCGCCATCCAGATCAACAATGCCCTGGTAACGCTGGCCTTGTATCGGGTCGATGGTCAACGCCAGCACGCCGTTGGGCATCAGGTCGGCGAGGGTCGCGTCGGGGGCGATACGGTCGGCTTCATAACGGGCCAGGCCACGGATCTCGCGCTCGCTGGAACACTCGATCATCAGCAGTGGAATCGGGCCGTCGGATCGGGCCTGAAGAATCAGCAAGCCATCGAACTTCAAGGTGCCGACCAGCAACGATGCGGCCGCCATCAGCTCGCCGAGCAGTTGCGCGACCGGCTCCGGATACGGGTGTTTGGCGAGGACTTCGGCGTAACTCCGTTCCAACGAAACCAGCTCGCCGCGGGTGTCGCTGTCATCGAAGATGAAGCGTTGGGTGTAGTCGGTATCCGGTAGATCGGTCATAGGTCTGGGTTCTGAAGTAATGACAAATGGTTACAAAACGTGAAAATTGCGCCTTTGCAGCACCCCACTGGGTGCGCGATGTTCAGCCATGGGAGGCATTTTATGAACAATCCGGGTTTGTTCCAAGCAAGGTGGACCTGCGCCGGTTGGCTTTGTGCAATTTTGTGCCTCTGACGCTGCTGGCCTTCTGGTTATGGCCTACGGGTCAGATGCTGTGTTTGATTTTCGACGAGTGGTTATTTCAACTGCTGAATGCGCCGCTGGGCAGTTACCCGATATGGCTACGCATCTGGGCGATTGCAAGTCTGCGCCCGTTCGAAGTGGGGAGTTTCGCGGATGAGTGTGGTGCGTAGCGGCTGATTCCGGGTTGCTGCCGGCGAGTGCTGCGCACTCGATCGCGAGCAGGCTCACTCCCACAAAGGACTGCGCAATACCTGTGGGAGCGTGGCTTGCCCGCGAAAGCGTCGGCCCAGACGCCACAGAAGCAACAGCATCACTCGTCGTTACTGCTCCCACGAAACTTGAACAAATCCCGCCGCTGTTTCTTGCTCGGCTTGCCATCGGTACTCACGCCCAACGCGCCGGCCTTGCGCATGGCCGCGGCCGCTTCGCGCTTGGCGACGCTGGCATCCGTTTCTGCATACAAGGCCTGAGCCTCTGGCGCACCACGGCGCACAATCGATAACGCCTGAACCACCACCGTGCGTTCCTCGAACCCTGTACGAATCTGAAACTCGTCACCGACCCTCGGCTCCTTGCCCGGTTTGCAGCGCTCACCCCGGCAATGCACCTTGCCACTTTCAATCGCCGCCTTGGCCAAGGCGCGTGTTTTATAAAAACGCGCAGCCCACAACCACTTATCGAGACGGACCTTGTCGTCCTCTTCCTGTTTTTGTGCCATATGAATTCCTCTTTCGGCCAGTAGTCGGAACTGTACTACCGTTTCTGTCGGGCGCAAGAACTCGGCCCTCCCGATAGACTGTGATCTTGGCCGGCTCACCGGCATGGAGTGATCGAGTGACTATATTTCCGTCTTCATTGACCTCGCCGCAGGGCGGTTGCCAGGGCTGTCAGCAAAGCGAGCCGCTGGGCTTCGATTTTTCTTTTGCCTACCAACCGATCGTCGATCTGCGCGATCAGTCGATTTTTGCTCATGAAGCCTTGGTACGCGGCGTTGCCGGGGAAGGCGCACTGTCGGTGCTCGACCAGGTTACCGAGGAGAATCGCTACCGTTTCGACCAGCTCTGCCGGACCCGCGCCATTGAAGGGGCGGCCAATCTAAACATGCAGACACACTTGTCGATCAACTTCATGCCCAACGCCGTGTACCGCCCGGAGCTGTGCATTCGCAGCACCCTGGAGGCCGCGACAAAACACAACTTCCCCATCAACCGTCTGATTTTCGAAACCCTGGAAAGCCAGCACGTAGATAACTATCGCCATTTGACTAATATTCTGCGTGAATACCGCGAATTCGGCTTCAAGACCGCCATCGACGATTTCGGCGCGGGCTACTCGGGGCTCAATCTGCTGGCTGATTTCCAACCGGACCTGATCAAACTCGACATGGCACTGATCCGCGATGTCGACCGCGATCGTGTTCGTCAGGCTATCGTTCGAGGGATTGTCACAATCTGTGCGGAGTTGAACGTTACAGTCATCGCCGAAGGCATCGAAAGCGCCGGAGAACGGGATTTCCTGGCGGACTGTGGAATATTTCTGATGCAGGGTTACTGGTTCGCCAAGCCTGCATTCAAAGCGTTGGCCCAGGTAACGCCTGAGGCCTGGACGCGTTAATCGCCGGTTTTTTCCTATTGAAGACATTTGACCATTTGACCGTTATCGGTCTGCGCGAGTGGGTGGCGCTCCCGGATCTGGGGGTCGCGGGCCTGCGCGCAAAAATCGATACCGGTGCCAGTACCTCAAGCCTGCATGCCACCGACATCGAGCCGTTCGAGCGCGACGGTGAAAGCTGGGTACGCTTCACCGCGCACCTGGGCACGGTGGTGCAGTTGCGTCATCGACGCTGCGAGGCGCCACTGGTGACGCGCAAAACCATTAAAAGCTCCAACGGTCACGCGCAGATGCGCTACGTGGTCAGCACCACACTGGCCCTGGGTGATCGGGTATGGCGGGTCGAATTCACCCTCGCCTGCCGCAAGTCCATGCGTTATCGCCTGCTACTCGGTTCCAAAGCCCTGATCGACGGCCAACTGGTGGTCAATCCGGGCATCAAGTACGTACAAGACAAGCCGGTGTTCCCGGTATCTACCTCCTCCACAGGTGTTGCATGAAGATCGCTGTGCTGTCGCGGAACCCGCGTCTGTATTCCACTCGTCGTCTGGTCGAAGCCGGTACCGAGCGTGGCCATGAAATGGTGGTGATCGACACCCTGCGCGCCTATATGAACATTGCCAGCCACAAGCCGCAGATCCACTACCGCGGCAAGCCGCTGGAGGGTTTCGACGCGGTGATCCCGCGGATCGGCGCCTCTGTGACGTTTTATGGCTGCGCGGTGTTGCGCCAGTTCGAAATGATGGGGGTTTTCCCGCTCAATGAATCGGTGGCCATCGCCCGTTCGCGGGACAAGTTGCGGTCGCTGCAATTGCTCTCGCGCCGGGGGATCGGCCTGCCGGTGACCGGGTTTGCGCACTCCCCGGATGACATTCCCGACCTGATCGACATGGTCAACGGCGCACCGCTGGTGATCAAGGTGCTGGAAGGTACGCAAGGCATCGGTGTGGTGCTGTGTGAAACGGCGACGGCGGCAGAGTCAGTGATTGAAGCCTTCATGGGCCTGAAGCAGAACATCATGGTTCAGGAATACATCAAGGAAGCCGGTGGCGCGGACATTCGCTGCTTCGTGGTCGGTGACAAGGTGATCGCGGCGATGAAGCGCCAGGCCAAGCCTGGGGAGTTCCGCTCCAACCTGCATCGGGGTGGCAGCGCCAGCCTGATCAAGATCACCCCGGAAGAACGCATGACCGCGTTGCGCGCGGCGAAGGTCATGGGTCTGGCGGTGGCGGGTGTGGATATCCTGCGTTCCAATCACGGGCCGCTGGTGATGGAAGTGAACTCGTCGCCGGGACTGGAAGGGATTGAGACCACCACCGGGAAGAACGTGGCGGGGATTATCATTGAGCATCTTGAGAAGAATGGTGGGCCGAATATGACCCGGACCAAAGGCAAAGGTTAACGCTTAGTCCGTTCCCCTGTGGCGAGGGAGCTTGCTCCCGCTCGGCTGCGCAGCAGCCGCAAAACCAGGCAACCGAGTTCTATCTGGAAAAACTCGGTTGTCGGCATTGGGAGTCCTTCGGCCTCCAGCGGGAGCAAGCTCCCTCGCCACAGTGACCGCGCTGGATTTGTTAGACAGCGTCTCGCGGCAGCATCAACCCAAGCGGCAACCGCACCCGCGCTTCCAGCCCGCCACCAGAACGGTTACGCAGCTCAACATTTCCCCCATGCATCGAAGCAATCCGCTTCACGATCGCCAAGCCCAACCCTGTCCCCTTCCCGCCCCGGGCACGATCACCCCGAGTGAATGGGTTAAAGATCGCTTCCAATTCGGAAGGATCAATCCCCGCCCCACGGTCCATGACGCTCAGCACCACATACGGCGCGCTGGTATCGCCAGACACATAAGCCGCCACCTCAACCCCGCTGCCAGCGTGATGCAAAGCATTGCCGATCAAATTATTCAGCAACCGCTTCATCGATACCCGACGCAGGGGAAACGGCTGGATCGGTTCCAGGCGCAGCCGCACTTTTTCTTCGTTCTGGTTGTACGGCGCAGCGACTTCACGAACCAGATCGCTCAGGTCCACTTCCTCGACGGACTCGTCACGACCATCGCGAATAAACGCCAGGAACTGGTCGAGGATTGCGTCCATGTCTTCGATGTCGCGCACCATCGCGTCGGTGAGGTCGTTGTGGTCGCCCATCAACTCCAGGGACAACCGCAAACGGGTCAAAGGCGTGCGCAGGTCGTGTGATACCCCGGCCAGCATCAGCTCGCGCTCGCGACCGGCCTGCTCAACGTCTTCAGCCATCTGATTGAAGGCGCGGTACACCTCGGTCATCTCGCTCGGGGTGTCGCTGATCGGCAGGCGCACGCTGCGACCCTGGCCAAGTTGCCTTGCGGCATACACCAGACGTTTCAGCGGTTGATTGAGCTGGCTGACGAAGATCCACGCCGAGGCGGTGGACAGCAAACCGATAGCGAGGAACCAGCCGAGCACGTTCCAGATTTTCTGGCCGCGCAACGGATGCGGATAAAGCGGCACTTTCAGCCAGCCATCGCCCAGGCTAGGTGCCCGAACCCACAGGGCCGGCGGCGAGTGCATGCGTAATCGCACTTCGGTGTCCGCACCCAGTTCGGCCTGCATCTGCCGCTGATAGATCTCGCTGTAGGGCCAGTGTTGTTCGCCTTCCGGCACACCTGCGCCCACGACCCGGATCAGGGTGGCGGCATCAGCGATTTTCTCTCGGTTTTTTTCATCGGCAGCCCAATAGGCGCGCAGCGTCAGGGCGACGCCGTGGCTGTATTGGCGATCCACCAGCACGTCTTCGTTCATCAACAGATAAACCAGGGTCAGCGCCTTGGAGAACAGGACGACGATCAGCACCAGCCACAGGGTGCGGGAGAAGAAACTCTGGGGGAACCAAACGGGGGTTTTCATGGATAACCGCTACACACTTGCAGGAGCGAGCGATGCTCGCATATTGCGGATCGCGAGTCTGCGGACAATCGTCCGCAAGACCCGCTCCTACAAATCGCCGATCACTTGGAGGCGGCGCCATCCGGAACGAACACGTAACCCACGCCCCAGACCGTCTGGATGTAACGCGGTTTGGATGGATCAGGTTCGATCATCCGGCGCAGACGGGAGATCTGCACGTCGATGGAACGCTCCAGGGCATCCCATTCGCGGCCACGGGCCAGGTTCATCAGTTTGTCGCGAGTCAGTGGCTGACGCGCGTTCATGACCAAGGCCTTGAGCACCGCGAATTCACCGGTGGTGAGCATGTGCACTTCGTCGCCGCGCTTGAGTTCGCGGGTGGCCAGGGACAGCTCGTAGTCACCGAAGGTCACGCTTTCGTCTTCGCTGCCCGGTGCTCCCGGCACAGGCGTCGACTGACGGCGCAGGACCGCTTTGACACGGGCCATCAGCTCGTCCGGGTTGAACGGTTTGGCCAGGTAATCGTCGGCGCCCAGTTCCAGGCCCTTGATGCGGCTCAGCTCATCGCCCTTGGCGGTCAGCATGATGATCGGGATCTGATTGTTCGCCGTGCGCAGGCGGCGGCAGGCGGTCAGACCGTCTTCGCCGGGCAGCATCAGGTCGAGAACGACCAGGTTGAACACTTCACGCGCCAGCAGGCGATCCATTTGTTCGGTGTTCGGTACGGCGCGGGCACGGTAGCCCTTGCTGACGAAGAAACGCTCCAGCAGGCTGCTCAGCCCTGGATCGTCGTCAACAATAAGAATTTTTTCGCCTTCAGCATTGTTTGCAGTGCTGCTCATTAGATGCTCCTTTGATCTCGGCGCGCATTATGGCGTAGCTGCCGTTATACGCACCGTGTGCATTGTTAGCAGATTTTTCCTTCACCGCCAGAAATCCGGCCTTCGCGCTACCGCCTGCGATGCCCCTGAATGATAGAACGCTGGTTATAATGCGCGGCCTTTTGTGTCAGGCAACGTCTGATCATGCTGCAGGTGGCCGCTTTTTATTTTCATGGTGCCGGCAGTCATTGTTCGATTTCACGGGTCAACGGGATACCTGTTGATCCAGGTAGCGGCGCACGCCAGGCCGCTCAACCAGACTCGCCGAGCCTTTATCTCTGCGGCTGCGAGCCTGCTTTCACAATTTGTCAGGTGGTTTTATGGACAGCATCAACAGCCGCATCGCCGAGGAACTCGGTGTACGCCCACAACAGGTCGAAGCGGCCGTCGCGCTACTCGATGAAGGCTCTACCGTTCCCTTCATCGCCCGCTACCGGAAAGAAGTGACCGGCAGCCTCGATGACATCCAGTTGCGTCATCTGGAAGAACGTCTGCGCTACCTGCGAGAACTCGACGAACGGCGTATCAGCATCCTTGCCAGTATTGAAGAACAAGGCAAGCTGACCCCGCAACTCGAACGCGACATCAAACTCGCCGACACCAAGACCCGCCTCGAAGACTTGTACCTGCCGTACAAGCAGAAGCGCCGCACCAAGGGCCAGATTGCCCTGGAAGCCGGCCTCGGCGAACTGGCGGACGGCCTGTTCAATGACCCGAGCCTGACGCCGGACGCTGAAGCCGCACGCTTCGTCGACGCCGAAAAAGGCGTGGCCGATGTGAAGGCCGCCCTCGAAGGCGCCAAATACATCCTGATGGAACGCTTCGCCGAAGACGCCGGTTTGCTGGACAAACTGCGCAGCTACCTCAAGCAGGAAGCGACCCTCAGTGCCCGCGTCATCGCCGGCAAGGAAGAGGAAGGCGCCAAGTTCCGCGATTATTTCGAACACGACGAACCGCTGAAAAGCATGCCGTCGCACCGCGCACTGGCGATTTTCCGTGGCCGCAACGAAGGCATTCTGAGTTCCGCGCTGAAAGTCGGCGACGAGCTGCCGGGCACCATGCACCCGTGCGAAGGCATGATCGGCCAGCAATTCGGTATCCAGAACCAGAACCGCGCCGCCGACAAATGGCTGGGCGAAGTGGTGCGCTGGACCTGGAAGGTCAAGCTCTACACCCACCTCGAAACCGACCTGCTGGGCGAGCTGCGCGACGGCGCGGAAACCGAAGCGATCAACGTGTTCGCCCATAACCTGCACGACTTGCTCTTGTCGGCCCCGGCCGGCCCGCGCGCCACCTTGGGTCTCGACCCGGGCCTGCGCACCGGCTGCAAGGTCGCCGTGGTCGATTCCACCGGCAAGCTGCTGGATCACGCCACGGTTTACCCGCACGTGCCGCACAACAAGTGGGATCAAACGATCGCGATTCTTGCCGCCCTGTGCGCCAAGCACTCGGTTGACCTGATCGCCATCGGCAACGGCACCGCCAGCCGTGAAACCGATAAGCTCGCCGCTGAGCTGATCAAAAAATACCCGGCGATGAAGATGACCAAGGTCATGGTCTCCGAGGCCGGCGCATCGGTTTACTCGGCGTCGGAACTGGCTTCCAAGGAATTCCCGGACCTCGACGTGTCGATCCGTGGCGCGGTGTCGATTGCCCGGCGCCTGCAGGATCCATTGGCCGAACTGGTGAAGATCGATCCGAAATCCATCGGTGTCGGTCAGTACCAGCACGACGTGTCGCAGCTGAAACTGGCGCGCGGCCTGGACGCCGTGGTCGAAGACTGCGTGAACGCCGTGGGCGTCGACGTCAACACCGCTTCCGTGGCGCTGCTGGCCCGCATCTCCGGCCTCAATGCGACCCTGGCGCAGAACATCGTCAGCCACCGCGACGAGCACGGCGCATTCAAGACTCGTGCAGCGTTGAAGAAAGTCGCTCGTCTGGGCGAAAAAACCTTCGAACAGGCCGCTGGTTTCCTGCGCGTCATGAACGGCGACAACCCGCTGGATTCGTCGGCGGTTCACCCGGAAGCCTATCCGCTGGTGCAGCGCATTGCCGCTGAAACCGACCGCGACATTCGCTCGTTGATTGGCGACGCGAGCTTCCTCAAGCGCCTTGATCCGAAGAAGTACACCGACGAAACGTTCGGTCTGCCAACGGTCACCGACATCCTGCAAGAACTGGAAAAACCGGGCCGCGACCCGCGTCCGGAGTTCAAGACCGCCGAGTTCCAGGAAGGCGTCGAAGAGCTCAAGGACCTGCAACTGGGGATGATCCTCGAAGGCGTCGTCACCAACGTGACCAACTTCGGCGCGTTTGTTGATATCGGCGTGCATCAGGACGGTTTGGTGCACATCTCCGCGCTTTCGGAGAAGTTCATCAAGGATCCGCGCGAAGCGGTGAAGGCCGGTGACGTGGTGAAAGTGAAGGTCATGGAAGTCGACATTCCGCGCAAACGCGTGGGCTTGTCGATGCGCATGAGCGACACCCCGGGCGAGAAAATCGACGGGGCTCGTGGTGCACGTCCGGGTTCGGCTCCGCGCCAGTCCCAGAACACCGCACCGCGCAAGGAAACCACGGCAGCGGCCCCGACCAACAACGCCATGGCTTCGCTGTTCGCCAACGCTAAGCAGTTGAAGAAACGCTGATGGAGATTCCCGCCGGGCTGACCGAAAGCGCGTTTTTCAAGCTGCTGGGGTGTCGCTTGCACAGCCTGGAAACCGGGGTGGCGCAAGTCGCCCTGGCGCTTGAGCCAGAACTGCGCAATCGCGGCGGCAAGCTGCACGGCGGGGCTTTATTCAGTCTGGTGGACATTGCCATGGGGCTGGCCTGCTCCAGCACCCACGGCTTTGACCAGCAGAGCGCGACCATCGAATGCAAGATCAACTACATTCGCGCCGTTTCTGACGGTGAAGTGATGTGCACGGCACGGGTCATTCACCCGGGCCGCCGCACGCTGGTGGTCGAAGCAGACGTGATGCAAGGCGACAAACTGGTCGCAAAAGCACAAGGCACGTTCGCTGTCCTGTAGCTAGATGTCATCGATTTGAGTTAATTTCAGCGCATAGCAACCTGTGGGAGCGAGCCTGCTCGCGATGAGGGAGTGTCAGTCAACATATTCGTCGTCTGACACACCGCCATCGCGAGCAGGCTCGCTCCCACAGGGATTGTGCAGTTCTTGACTGACCGGCATAAGCCCTACGCGGCTCAAAAACCAGGCGAAAACGCCAGTTTTAACTTCACCCTTGTAGACCGTCTTGCCCACCCCCATATTGGGGCGACTGACGCGTGAAGGAATCCAACTTGAGCGAACTTCTCAACCGCCGCCTGGCTCTGCTCGGCGAGCGCGCTAACCTCTCTCTGCTCGAACAGTGCCTTCACGGCATCGAACGTGAATGCCTGCGCGTGACCAGCGAAGGTCGCCTGGCGCAAACGCCGCACCCGGAAGAATTGGGTTCCGCGCTGACCAATGAACAAATCACCACCGACTATTCCGAGTCGTTGCTGGAATTCATTACCCCGGCCCTGCCAGACCCGGCCGATACGCTGGCGAGCCTGGACAAGATTCACCGTTTTGCCTACAGCAAGCTCGGCAACGAGTTTCTGTGGAGTCCATCGATGCCGTGCCCGTTGCCGGCCGAGGAAGACATCCCGATTGCCTATTACGGCACGTCCAACATCGGCCAGCTCAAGTACGTCTATCGCAAGGGCCTGGCCCTGCGTTACGGCAAGACCATGCAGTGCATCGCCGGGATTCACTACAACTTTTCCCTGCCGGAAAAGCTCTGGCCGCTACTTAAAGAGGCTGAAGGCTTTGTCGGCACCGACCGCGACTATCAGTCGTCGGCCTACATCGCGCTGATCCGCAACTTCCGTCGCTACAGCTGGCTGCTGATGTACCTGTTCGGTGCCTCCCCGGCCCTGGACGCCGGTTTCCTGCGCGGTCGTTCGCACCAGTTGGAACAACTGGACCCGGACACCTTGTACCTGCCGTACGCCACCAGCCTGCGCATGAGCGACTTGGGTTACCAGAGCAACGCCCAGGCCGGTCTGACCCCGTGCTACAACGACTTGGCGAGCTACACCGACAGCCTGCGCAAAGCGGTCGCCACGCCGTATGCGCCGTACGTCGAAATCGGCACGCATCAGGACGGTGAGTGGGTTCAGCTCAACACCAACATCCTGCAGATCGAAAACGAGTACTACTCCAACATCCGCCCGAAACGCGTGACCTACACCGGCGAACGGCCGATCCAGGCGCTGGTGGCTCGCGGCATTCAGTACGTCGAAGTGCGCTGCCTCGACATCAACCCGTTCCTGCCGATGGGCATCGACCTGCCGGAGTCGCGCTTCCTCGACGCGTTCCTGCTGTATTGCGCGCTGAACGACAGCCCGCTGCTGACCAATACCTCGTGCAGCAATGCGACCTCGAACTTCCTCAGCGTGGTCAAGGAAGGTCGTCGTCCGGGCCTGCAATTGCAACGCGACGGTCAACCGGTCGACCTGAAGGAATGGGCCGCCGAATTGCTGGAAAAAATAGCTCCGCTCGCGGCGCTGCTTGATCAAAGCCACGGCGGCGATGCCCACAGCAAGGCACTGGATTCGCAGCTGGCCAAGGTCAAGGACCCGTCCCTGACGCCATCGGCCCAGGTGCTGGCGGCGATGGCCGAGCACAAGGAGAGCTTTGCCCAGTTCTCCCTGCGTCAGAGCCAGGCGCATGCGGAGTTTTTCCGCAGCGAACCGTTGAACGGCGAAGACCAGGCGAAGTTTGAAGCACGCGCGCGCTCCTCGCTGGCTGAGCAAGTGGAGCTGGAACAGAACGAAGTCGGCGATTTCGATGTGTTTGTCGGGTCGTATCAGGCGAGCATTCTGGCGATCAGCAACTGATTTCAAGTCCACCCCTCACCCTAACCCTAACCCTCTCCCAGGGGTAGAGGGGACTGACCGAGGCGTCTCACGTCATACATCGACCTGAAAGCCCGAGTCGAACTCAGGGTCTGAAAAGCATGAAGATCGGCCCCCTTTCCCCCTCTCCCCCGTGGGGAGAGGGCTGGGGTGAGGGGTCGATCCACCTGACGGCACACAATCGCCAAATCTCCACTACCCTCTCACCCATTCCTTAGAATTTTCCGCTCATAAGCTCATTCGAAAAAGTTATTTATTTTCGGATTCTTAGATCATTTAGTCTCCTTTCACGCCGACTCTCGGTCGCCTGACAAGGAGCTTCTCAATGAAACTGACTTTTCCCCTTCGCCTCCTGGCGGCCGCGTCTCTGGCTGCGGCGAGTTTCCTGGCCCAGGCGGCTGACGTGACCGTCGCCTACCAGACCACCGTTGACCCGGCGAAAGTCGCCCAGGCCGACGGCGCTTACGAAAAAGCCACCAACGCCAAGATCGACTGGCGCAAATTCGACAATGGCGCCGACATCATCGCCGCCATCGCTTCCGGCGACGTGCAGATCGGCTACCTCGGTTCCAGCCCACTGACAGCAGCCATCACCCGCAAGGTCCCGGTCGAAACCTTCCTCATTGCCACGCAGATTGGCGCCGCCGAAGCCCTGGTCGCCCGCGACGGTTCCGGGATCAAGACCCCGCAGGACCTGATCGGCAAGAAAATCGCTGTGCCGTTCGTTTCCACCGGCCACTACAGCCTGCTGGCCGCGCTGAAACACTGGAACATCGATCCGTCAAAAGTCACCGTCCTCAACCTCGCGCCGCCAGCCATCATCGCTGCGTGGAAACGCGGTGACATCGATGCCACTTACGTGTGGGACCCAGCCCTCGGTGTCGCCAAGGAAAACGGCAAAGTGCTGATCACCTCCGGCGAACTGGCCAAGTTCGGTGCGCCGACCTTCGATGCCTGGATCGTGCGTAAAGACTTCGCCGAGAAGCACCCGGAAATCGTCACCGCGTTCGCCAAAGTGACCCTGGATGCCTACGCCGATTACCGCAAAGACCCGAAAGCCTGGCTCGCCAATCAATCCAACGTCGACAAGCTGGTGAAACTCTCCGGCGCCAAGGCCAGCGACATTCCGTTGCTGCTGCAAGGCAACGTCTTCCCGCTGGCGGCTGATCAGGTGATCACCCTCGGTGCGCCGACCACCAAGGCGATTACCGACACCGCTGTGTTCCTCAAGGAACAAGGCAAGGTCGAGGCTGTGCTGCCGGACTACGCGCCGTACGTCAGCGCCAAGTTCATCACCCACTGATCGGGAGTTAACCGCGATGGCTTTGCTACAGCTGGAGCGCATCAGCGCACAGTACCCCGGTAGCCCGGAACCGGTACTGGCGGATATTTCCCTGAGCTTGGGGCCCCAGCAGCTGCTGGTGGCCCTCGGCCCGTCCGGCAGTGGCAAGACTTCGCTGTTGAACCTGATTGCCGGTTTCGTCGAACCCAGCGCCGGGCGCATCACCCTGGACGGCGTGCCGGTCAAAGGCCCAAGCGCCGAACGCGGCGTGGTGTTCCAGGACGACGCCTTGCTGCCTTGGCAGGACGTGTTGGCCAACGTCGGTTTCGGTCTGGAACTGGCCGGTGTGTCCCGGGACAAGCGCGAAAGCCGTGCCCGGGAAATGCTCGCGCTGGTGGACCTTTCAGGTTTTGAAAACCGCCGAATCTGGCAGCTCTCGGGCGGCCAGAAACAGCGTGTCGGGCTGGCCCGGGCCCTCGCCGCCGACCCTCGTGTTCTGCTGATGGACGAACCCTTCGGCGCCCTCGACGCCTTCACACGCGAACAAATGCAGGAGCTGCTGCTGCAAGTCTGGCAGCGCACCGCCAAGCCCGTATTTCTGATTACCCACGACATCGAAGAAGCGGTGTTTCTCGCCACGGATTTGATCCTGCTGGCGCCGAACCCAGGGCAAATCGTCGAGCGCCTGAGCCTGGATTTCGGTCAGCGTTACGCGGCCGGTGAGTCGGCACGCTCGATCAAATCCGACCCGCGCTTCATCGAAACCCGCGAACACGTGCTCGCCAAAGTGTTCTCCCAACGCAGTACCGCACAGCGGCAGGAGCGCGCATGAGCAGCTATCAAATTCCCGCCGTTGCGGTGAAACCAGGTTCGACGGTCATTCCGGTCCGTCGCAGTTTGAGCACTCGGTGGATCAGCGTGCTGACGCTGCTCGCGCTGGTGTTCATTTGGTGGGCCGTCACCGCCACTGGAATGATCGAGCCGCTGTTCCTGCCGCCACCGTCTGCCGTGCTGCAAAAGGGTTGGCTGCTGGTGACCACCGGCTACATGGATTCAACGTTGTGGCAGCACTTGGGCGCCAGCCTCAGCCGGATCGGCCTGGGCCTCGGTTTCGCGGTGCTGACCGCCGTGCCCGTCGGCATCGCCATCGGCCACAACCGCATCGCGCGCGGCATTCTCGATCCGCTGATCGAGTTCTACCGCCCGATTCCACCGCTGGCGTATCTGCCGCTGATAGTGATCTGGTGCGGCATCGGTGAGTTGTCGAAAGTCTTGCTGATCTATCTCGCGATCTTTGCCCCGATCGCCATCGCCACCGCGACCGGCGTGCGCACGGTTGACCCGGCCAAGTTGCGTGCCGCCCAGTCGCTCGGCGCGACCCGGGCGCAGTTGATTCGCCATGTGATTCTGCCGAGCGCCTTGCCGGATATTTTGACCGGCGTGCGCATCGGTCTGGGCGTGGGTTGGTCGACGCTGGTCGCCGCCGAATTGATCGCCGCCACCAGCGGTTTGGGTTTTATGGTGCAGTCGGCCGCGCAGTTCCTGGTCACCGATGTGGTGGTGCTGGGGATTCTGGTGATTGCACTGATCGCCTTCGCCATGGAAATGGGCCTGCGCGCGCTTCAACGCAAACTGGTGCCGTGGCACGGCCAGGCTCACTAACACTGCCCATGTGGGAGCGAGCTTGCTCGCGATGACGGTTGCACATTCAACATCTGTGTCACGTGACAGTCCGCCATCGCGAGCAAGCTCGCTCCCACAAAAAAACTCGGCACCCCGGATTGAAGAGAAAGACCATGAGCAACCTGACACTCGTCCCCCTCAGCTCCGCCCTCGGCGCGCAAATCAGCGGCATCGACGTCAGCCAGCCGCTGAACCTGGAACAGCGCGACGCCATCGAACAAGCGTTGCTCAAGCATCAAGTGTTGTTCTTCCGCGACCAGCCGATCACGCCGCAGCAGCAGGCACGCTTCGCCGCAAATTTCGGCGATCTGCACATCCATCCGATCTACCCGAATGTGCCGGAACAACCGGAAGTGCTGATCCTCGACACCGCTGTCACCGATGTGCGCGACAACGCGATCTGGCACACCGACGTGACCTTCCTGCCGACCCCGGCCATGGGCGCGGTGCTGAGCGCCAAGCTGCTACCGGAATTTGGCGGCGACACGTTGTGGGCCAGCGGCATTGCGGCGTACGAAGCGCTGTCCGCGCCGATGAAAAGCTTGCTCGAAGGACTGGCGGCGACTCACGACTTCACCCGTTCGTTTCCGCTGGAGCGTTATGGCAACACGCCTGAGGCCCTGGCCCAGTGGGAAGAAGCGCGCCGCAAGAATCCACCGTTGTCGCACCCGGTGATTCGCACACACCCGGTGAGCGGGCGCCGGTCGTTATTCGTCAACGAGGGCTTCACGTCGAAGATCAATGAACTGTCGGAAACCGAGAGTGAAGCGATTCTAAAGTTTTTGTTTGCCCATGCGACACGGCCGGAATTCACCATTCGCTGGCGTTGGCAGAAAGACGATGTGGCGTTCTGGGATAACCGCGTGACACAGCATTACGCCGTGGATGATTACCGGCCGGCGCGGCGGGTGATGCAGCGGGCGACGGTGTTGGGGGATGTGCCGTTTTTTTCGGTGACGCCGAGCTTGGAAGAAACAATCGAAACTGACGCTACCACTTGTCTGCATAGCTGTATAAAAAAACAGGCAACCCTTCCATAACGAATAAAAATGAAGTAAAAATCCGCTTACCGAATAGTGAGTGGTGGCAGGCATGATCACAAAGGAAGAAATCCAAGGCTTCATTCGCGCGCAAGTCGATAGAGATTTTTTTGACGAACTTGGCATTCTTATTCCTCAAACATTTCAAAAAGCACTGAAGGAAACAGAAGAGCTCCTGATTCATACCCCTCCAGCAGATCTGCGGGGTCATTTACGACATTCGCTTGTTCAAGACGCATTAGCGGGAATGAAACGCTGGAATCCAATCATCAAAACAACCGACCCCAAAGGACACAATTACGTCCTATTGGAGCTGGGAAATTTGCGTATCACATCTGTTGTCCTACCCTGGCAAAAAGAAATTCGCACGGCAAAACACCGAAGCGAACTGAAAACGCTGAACGAATCTTTAGCATCCACACAGTTGGACTGGATTGATGGTTTGACGCAGACAGTCACCGAACAATTGATTCATGCGCTTGTCGTTGTCAATGCACCCCCATCGGGCTCAGAGGATCAGTCAGAGCCGCGGGCGATCATGATGGCCGTGCCTTATTTCAACGGCAAAGGCTTCCATATGAATTGCACGTTTGAAGACCTTCTTCAGAGCTACTCTGATAATGAAGCTGTTGATCAGAAACCGATTGAATTGGTGAAATTGCGAGATAAGATGCGCCGCGCTGAAGAAATCGAAGACAACACTGATGAAGAGCAATATTCCAAGAGGTGAACCATGAGAACTGGAGTCGCGGGCTTTCAGTCTGAGCGCCTCAAGCAGTTACGGCTCACGTTTGGTATCACCCAAACAGCTTTGGCCGAAATGGTGGGGCGTGCCTCGGGAAACATCTCTAAATGGGAGAACGGGCTTCAGGTACCTGAAGCCGATGCTTTCCAACGGTTATGCGAGGTTTTTGGCGTAAGTGAAAACTGGCTGCTAGAGGAACAAATCGTAACAAGTGAAACCACGCCATTTTTCTTTCGTTCTCAGGTGAGCACCACCACCAGCGCAAGAGATATAGCGGAAGTCCGCTTGGAGTGGCTTCAAGACATTTCCTACAAGCTTCAGGAAAGCCTTGAATTTGTCACAGTTAACGTTCCTCACTTGATGGAAAATAATTGCCAACTGATTTCTGACCAGGAAATCGAGCGGATGGCCACTGAATGCCGTCAAGCATGGGGCCTAGGAATTGCCCCCATACCCAATGTCGTTCAAGTGCTGGAGAACGCTGGAATCGTGTGCGCTCGAACCACGTTAGGTCACCTGAAAATGGATGGCGTATCAAATTGGTATGAGTTGGACCAGCGTCCTTATGTACTCCTTGTCGCAGACAAGGCTAACGGCATACGAAATCGATTCGATGCTGCCCATGAACTGGGGCATATAGTTCTCCACCGGCATATATCCAAAGAGCAATACGAATCAAATTACACGCTGCTTGAATCGCAGGCTCACCGGTTTGCTAGCGCCTTTCTGATGCCAGCGGAAAGTTTTTTAAGGGAGATTCGTTGGCCTACTTTGGATACGTTGTTGGCACTTAAACCGCGCTGGAAGATCTCTGTCGCAGCGATGGTTCGTCGATGTCTAGATCTTGAAATCATCAACGACACCACGACGACAAGACTGTGGAAAGCCAGGTCAGCAAGAGGCTGGGTCAAGGGCGAGCCCATGGACGGCGATTTTGACTTTGAAAGGCCTCAGTTAATCGCGCGTGGCGTGAAAATGCTTGTCGAGAATAAGGTCCTTTCCCGATCCCAGGTCAGACAGCTACTTGGGCTACCACTGCCAATCCTTGAAAACCTTTGTAGCTTGGATAAGGGATACTTCAATCTCCCAGACCAGTCACAAGTGATTGACATGCAACTCAGAAAGAGATCTGCAAGAGATACATTTTTCAGCGAAACCGCAGAAATACTCGGTTTTCCAAATAAAAAATAGCTACCTCTCGCGCCTCTTAAACACAATCACAGACAAGCTACCCCATCTGTGAAGGGGGAGCTTATCTGCGATTTTACTTTGGCCTTCGAACAGTTTTATTCAGCCGTCGAAGGCTTCTCCCAAAGATTGATCCCGCCTTCCTGGGCAAACCGGTCAATCTCCGCCAGCTCCTCAGCGCTAAAGCTCAAATTCTTCAACGCACCGACGTTCTCGATAATCTGCTCCGGCCGGCTCGCACCGATCAACGCCGAGGTCACGCGCGGATCGCGCAGCGTCCACGCCAACGCCAGTTGCGCCAGGCTCTGACCGCGACGCTTGGCGATTTCGTTGAGCCCACGCACATGGGCAATGTTGGCTTCGGACAGATGCGATTCCTGCAACGAACCACCGCCCGGGCGATTGACCCGCGCATCTTTCGGAATGCCATTGAGGTATTTGTCAGTCAACAAACCCTGCGCAAGCGGCGTGAAAGCAATCACGCCGGTGCCAAGTTCGTCGGTGACATCCAACAGATCCTTTTCAACCCAACGATTGAGCAGGTTGTATGCCGGCTGGTGAATCAGCAACGGCACTTTCCACTCTTTCAACAGCGCCGCCATCTCACGGGTTTTCACCCCGGAGTACGACGAGATACCGATGTACAGCGCCTTACCCTGTTGCACGGCGGTGGCGAGCGCGCTGGCAGTTTCTTCCAGCGGTGTGTCCGGGTCGAAGCGATGGGAATAAAAGATGTCCACGTAGTCCAGGCCCAAACGCTGCAGGCTCTGGTCAAGGCTGGCCAGCACGTATTTGCGCGAGCCGCCGCCCTGACCGTAAGGCCCGGGCCACATGTCCCAACCGGCCTTGCTCGAGATGATCAACTCGTCGCGGTACTGCTTGAAATCTTCACGCAGCAAACGACCGAAGTTGATCTCGGCGCTACCGTACGGCGGGCCGTAGTTGTTGGCCAAGTCGAAGTGGTTGATGCCCAGATCAAATGCGGTACGCAGCAATGAACGCTGAGTGTCGATCGGCGTGCTGTCGCCGAAGTTGTGCCACAGGCCAAGGGACAGTGCCGGCAGCACCAGACCGCTGCGGCCCACGCGGCGATAAGGGATAGAGTCATAGCGGTTTTCGGCAGCGGTGTAAGTCATCGAATCCTCTCTTGTCTGTCTTGAAGTTGGTATCGACTGCTTCGCAAGTTGCCCAGCATACGCCCAGACAAACGCCGATAAACCTCGGACTCGAGAAAATGCTGAAACGTTTCACAGATTTTTAATCCTTCAACGTTTAAGCCGACAACTCACGTAGCGCTGCAGCCGCCAAAAAGCCAGACCTTGAGCTGTACCGCTGATCCCGCCTGACCGTTTGGTCGATACGTTCAAGCAACTGCTCCGGCAATGTCGCATTGAAACGCACTGACTTGCCAAAGTACGGTGTGATATCGAACTCGACCACACCCCACACACCACCCGCGTAATCAGGGTTATCAATATGAGCATCGATCTCGCGTATTGGCGGAAGCGGATCGCCATCTGCAACCAGGCCTTCGTAGTGCAATGACAATGCTTCTTTCACGTTTTCAAATGCCTGAGCCACAGTAGCGCCTGCGGAGAAGCAACCCGGCACGTCCGGGATAATTACTCCGTATTCTGAGTCGGCATCCTTGTGCAGAACGACCGGGAATTTCATTTCGGTAAGTCCTTCCTGTGATGTGGCCTTCGAGGCTCTCGTTTTCGATCCCAGGCCTCATTTCAGACCCGCCTGTTTCAATATGCTGTTGATCGTGCCTTTTGGAAGATCCGAGTCAGGGTGTTTTATCGTCACCCTTCCAGGCTTGCACGGATGCTTGTACTGGTAGTGGCCAACTCTCACGGCTACCAGATACCAACCATCCTCCTCGATCATCCTGATCATTTCTCGACTTCGCATCACCTTCGTCCTTGTGGGCAGCTTCTGCTGCGAACATTACGCGACGAACGTCTTTTTTATACACACCATACACACTCTGATAAATATTGGCGGTTCTGGCGCAACCGGATTTTGCTCCCGGACCAGCGGCTACCGTGCATCCGAAAACACCTCCCCCAACCAATCCACAAACACCCGAACCCGTGGCGACATGTGTCGGTTGTGGGGATACAGCACCGAAACCGGCATTGGGGGGGGTGGAGTGTCGATCAGGACTTCCTGTATCAGGCCTTGGGCAATCTGCGTTTCCATTCGGTAATGCGGACACTGGATCAGGCCGAGCCCGGCAATCGCCGACGCCGCGTAAATTTCCGCACCGAACACTGAAACAGCGCCGTCGATAGCGACTTCTTTGAGCTGGCCATCGACCATGAATTCGAAGGGGAATAACTTGGCGGTGGTGCGCGAGACGTAGTTCACCGCCCGGTGGTGTTGCAGGTCATCAAGGCTTTTCGGTTCGCCGTATTTGCGCAGGTACGCGGGGCTGGCGCAGGTGATCTGGCGCAGGTTGGCGATGCGTTTTCCAATCAGCGCCGAATCACTCAACGTGCCGGCGCGCAGCACGCAGTCGACGCCTTCGGCGATCAAATCGACAAAACGGTCCGCCTCGCTGATGGACAGTTCGATGTCCGGGTAACGCGCCATGAACTGCGGCAATGCCGGGATCACAAAATGCCTGGCCAGGGTGCCGTGCAGGTCGACGCGCAGCCGGCCTTTGGGTGCGCAGCCGCGGAATGCCAGTTCGGCTTCTTCCAGTTCCGCCAGTAACTGCACACAACGCAGGTAGTACGCCTCGCCATCCAGGGTCGGGCGTACCTTGCGCGTGCTGCGTTCGAGCAAACGCGTACCGAGCCATGCTTCGAATTGATTAAGGGTATGGGTCAACGTCGCTCGCGGCAGGTTCAGGTCCTCGGCGGCAAGTGTGAAGCTGCTGCGCTCGTAGATCCGCACGAACACCTTCATCGCTTTGACTTGATCCACGACGTTGCTCCTGAATCTCGATTGTTGGCGATTATTGAACAGTCAAGGCAACTTTCGTGCATTTATCGGCCTGAGTAAACATGTGAATCTGGCTTCACCTCAAGCAAACACCTTCAAAGGAATCACCGCCATGACCACTCAAACTTCAAAAGTTGCCATCGTGACCGGCGCCTCCCGTGGCATCGGCGCGGTGATCGCCAGACAACTGGCCAGCGAAGGTTTCGCCGTCGCCATCAACTACGCCAGCAGCGCCACCGAAGCCTCGAAGCTCGTTGTTGAATTGCGCCAGGCGGGCCATCAAGCCATAGCGATCAAGGCCGACGTGGCCAATGCCGACGACGTGCGCCGGATGTTCGACGAGACCGAAACGCAACTGGGCAAAGTCGATGTGCTGATCAACAACGCCGGCACTCTCAAAGTGATGCCGCTGGCGCAACACACGGATGAGCTGTTCGACCAGACCTTCAACATCCATGCGCGCGGCACCTTCAACACCTTGCGTGAAGCGGCGACGCGTTTGAACAGCGGCGGGCGGATCGTCAATTTCTCCAGCAGCACCGTCGGCCTCAACCTGCCGGGTTACGCGGTGTACATCGCCAGCAAGGCGGCGGTGGAGTCACTGACTCAGGTGTTCGCCAAGGAAATGCGCGGGCGCAACATTACCGTCAACGCAGTGGCGCCGGGGCCGGTGGCGACCGAGTTGTTTTTGCACGGCAAGAGCGAAGAGCAGATCCAGAGCTTCGCCAAGATGCCTCCGCTGGAGCGTCTGGGTCAGCCGGAGGATATTGCCCGTGTGGTGTCGTTTCTGGTTGGGCCGGATTCGGCTTGGGTTAACGGACAGATTCTGCGGGTCAATGGTGGATTGGTTTAAGCTGGTTTGCAGGCAGGCCAGACGCCTTCGCGGGCAAGCCTCGCTCCTACAGGTCGTGCGCCAATTTGAAATGGTGCATGACCTGTAGGAGCGAGGCTTGCCCGCGAAGGCGGTCTTGAGGGCGACACACATCTGAAGGGAGGACACGCATCATGCACACCACGATCATCATCACCTTCGGCCTGATCCTGCTGGCGCTGATGCTGTTCATCGGCGAGAAAATCGGCTTCAGCCGCCAGACCCTGGCCTACAGCTTTGTGGTGCTGTGGCTGGCGCTGACGTTGATCAACGGCGCGGTCGGCATGGTCAATGCCGGCCAGCCGTTGAGCACGGAATTGGCTGTCGGCAGCGCCGTGTTCGGTGTACCGGTGGCGGCGCTGGTGCTGTTCATGGTGCTGAGCACCGAAACGTGAGCGGCACCGCCCCGGTGATCAACGCACCAGATGCAAGAACTGCAAATGCCGTTCGTACTGATCAAGGATGTCGTTGATGATCTGCTCCTTGGTGTAACCCACCAGATCGTAGTCCTGACTGCCCTCGCTCAAATGCACTTCGGCCCGGTAATAACGACGGTTGTTGAGTTCCTTGGAACCCATGCCGCCACGGGCAAACGATGGTGTGAAGTAGCCACGCATTTGCACCTGATAGATGAACGGATGCTCTTCGCCGTGACCGATTTCCAGGCTGACGTTGTCGTTGGCCGGATCCGGTTGAGTGACCACGTTCAAACCCTTCTCGACGAACACCGCCGAGACCTCCTCAATCGCCGGGCGCACCGTGGTATCGAGGAAGCGGTAAACCTCATCGCGAGACGGGAAATGCACGGCCTGAGTCAGTCGTTGACGCCAGCCACCACGCCGCGAACCGGACACCGGTGCCAGGGAATGCAGCTGCGCGATCTGCTTCTGCGACTCCAGATAGAACGCCTTGTGCAGCCCCCACATCATCAGCAGCAAGATCAGCGAGAACGGCAACGAGGTCAGCACCACCGCTGACTTCAGCGCATCAATACTGCCGGAGAACAGCAGCGCACTGGTCACCAGCGCGGTCATCGCGCCCCAGAATACCCGCAGCCATTTCGGCCCGTCTTCATCGGGATTACCGCCCTTGGCGGACAGCGTCGACAGCACCACAGTGCCGGAGTCGGCCGAGGTAACGAAGAACACGAAGCTGATGAACACCGTCACCGCGATCACGGTTTTGCTCCACGGGTAGGTTTCCAGCAGCAGGTAGAGGGTCATCGACGGGTTGTCGATGGCCGACATACCGAGCGCGGTCATGCCGTGGTTGAGCACTTGGTCGATGGCGCTGTTGCCGAAGATCGACATCCACGCCAGGGTGAAACCGAGCGGAATCAGCAGCACGCCGAAGACGAATTCACGGATGGTCCGGCCACGGGAAATCCGCGCGATGAACAGGCCCACGAACGGCGACCATGCAATCCACCAGGCCCAATAGAACACGGTCCAGCCACCCAGCCAGTCACTGGGTTTGTCGTAGGCGTACAGGTCGAAACTTTTCATCGGCAACGCGCCGAGGTAGTCACCAATGTTCTGGATCAAGGTGTTGAGCAGGTGCTGCGTGGGCCCGGCAAACAACACAAACAACAGCAGTGCACAGGCCAACAGCATGTTGATGTCGGACATCACGCGCACGCCTTTGTCGACGCCGGACACCGCAACGATGATCGCCGCGCCCATCATCAGCGTGATCAGCCCGACCTGAATCCACTGGGTGTGAGCGATGCCGAACAGGTAGTCCAGACCCGAGTTGAGGTGCAACACCCCGAAGCCCATGTCGGCGCCGAGGCCGAACACGGTGGCGATGATGCCAAAGCCGTCCACTGCATAACCAATCGGGCCGTTGATGCGCTTGCCGATCAGCGGATAGAGCGCCGAACGCAGGGCCAGCGGCAGGTTGTGGCGGTAGGCGAAATAGGCCAGGGCCATGCCGACGAAAGCGAACACGCCCCAACCGTGCAGGCCCCAGTGCAGAAACAGAATCTGCATCGCCTGACGCGCCGCATCCGCCGTGCCGGCCTCGCCTTGCGGCGGTTGCGCCAAATGGGTCAGCGGTTCGGACACACAAAAGAAGAACAGCGTGATGCTGATCCCGGCGGCGAACAGCATGCCGGCCCAGGACAGGTAACTGAATTCGGGCTCGTCGTGGTCGGCACCGAGCTTGATCTTGCCGTAGCCGGACAAGGCGGTGACCACCACGAAGACCAGATACAGCGTCATCGCGAGCATGTAATACCAGCCGACCGTATTGGCCGCCCAGTTTTGCGCTTCCAGCAGCCAGGCGCCGGCCTGTTCAGGCATGGCGATGACGACGATGCCAAACAGCAGAATGAAGGTCGCCGCGAAGTAAAACACCGGCGGATTCATGCGGACCTGGCCGCTCGGAGGGAGGGACGATGCACTCATGAACGGTGCACCTCGAAGGGGTGAAACTGGGCAATCAGTGACGGACTCGGCAAGGCAAGCCTCCTGTTGTGAACGGGCAGCAAACCGGCGGTTTAACTTGAATGAGCGTTCAAGTTAAACATGAATAGGGTGCTAAGGACTAATCGCAGAGCTCGGCGGTACTCTGTGGCGAGGGAGCTTGCTCCCGTTGTGCCGCGCAGCGGCACCCGGTTTTTTGCAAAGGTACGGCTGCTTCGCACCCGAGCGGGAGCAAGCTCCCTCGCCACAAAATCTTGTGCCTTTACGCTAGCTCAAGGATGGGTATGACGGGGGATTTGGAGGATTCGTTCAGAGGGAAATTAGCTGGATGCCAGTATTTGGGTTCGGCTTGAAACCAATCGCGAGCAAGCTCGCTCCCACAGGTTTTGTGTCGTTCACAAAATTGTCGTTCGACACAATACCTGTGGGAGCGTGGCTTGCCCGCGATGGCGTCAGCAAGGCCACTAAAGATTCCAGGCCTTATTTCTGCGTCCCATCATCATGCTGCAAATTCGCCTGTGTCAGGTTGCACCCGGCCGGCACGCTGCGAGTCAGCCAGACGTTGCCGCCAATGGTCGAGCCCTTGCCGATAGTAATCCGCCCCAAAATCGTCGCCCCGGCATAAATCACCACATCATCCTCGACAATCGGATGCCGTGGATGGCCCTTCTGCAACTGCCCGTCCTCATCCGACGGGAAGCGCTTGGCGCCCAGCGTCACGGCCTGATAAATCCGCACACGCTCACCAATGATCGCCGTCTCGCCGATGACCACACCCGTCCCGTGATCGATGAAGAAGCTGCGACCGATCTGCGCCCCTGGATGAATGTCGATACCGGTGGCCGAGTGGGCGATTTCCGCGCTGATCCGTGCCAGCAGCGGCAGCCCCGCGCGGTACAAATGGTGCGCCAGGCGATGGTGAATCACCGCCAGAATGCCCGGATAGCAGAGCAATACTTCATCGACGCTGCGAGCCGCCGGGTCGCCGTGATAGGCCGCCAGTACATCGGTGTCCAGCAAGCTGCGCAGCCCCGGCAATGCGAGGGCAAAGTCCTGAATGATCGCAATGGTCTTGGCCTCGACTTCGGTGTCGGCCTCGGCGCTGTGGCGAGCGGCGTAACGCAGTTCGAGTCGCGCCTGCGCCAGCAACGCATTCAACGCGACGTCCAGCGTGTGGCCGACGTAGAAGTCTTCACTCTCCTCACGCAAATCCACCGGCCCCAGACGCATCGGGAACAGGGCACCGCACAACGCTTCAAGAATCTCCGCCATGGCTGCCCGGGAAGGCAACTCGCGACCGCCCTGCTCGCCGCTGGCGCGGCCGTTTTGTGCGCGCCACTGGTCGCGCGCTGTACGCAGTTGGCTGACGATGGTTTGCAATTGCCAATGGCTGGAACGCTCGCTCACGGTAAAAACTCCTCACGGGCGGCCGGACTGCCTGGCCGCGCTGACGGCGATTACTTTACGGCAAGGTCTGGAAGCCGAATTAAGAACCAATTGTGCTGTGTTCTGCACTTTCGGATATAAGCGATTGCCGGTTGCCCACGCATATAGGCGTGCCTATAGTCCTGACATCTCCCTTGGCCAGTACGGACCCATGATCAAACAACAGCTTGCCCGCTTTAACCGCCTCGAACTCCTCGGCCACCCTACCTCGCTTGAAAAACTCGAACGTCTGTCGACCTGGCTCGGCCGCGATGTGTACGTCAAACGCGATGATCTGACACCGCTGGCCATGGGCGGCAACAAGCTGCGCAAACTCGAATACTTGGCCGCCGATGCCTTGGCCCAGGGCGCCGACACATTGATCACCGCTGGCGCGCTTCAGTCCAACCACGTGCGTCAGACCGCGGCCATTGCCGCCAAACTTGGCCTGGGTTGTATAGCGTTGCTGGAAAACCCGCTGGGCACCGACGACTCCAACTATCTCGGCAACGGCAATCGGCTGTTGCTCGACCTGTTCGATGCCAAGGTCGAGCTGGTGGAAAACCTCGACAACGCCGACGAGCAACTGCAAGCCCTGGCCGATCGTCTACGCAACAACGGCAAGAAACCATACCTGGTGCCGATTGGTGGCTCCAATGCGCTAGGCGCCTTGGGTTATGTGCGCGCCGGGCTGGAACTGGCCGAACAGATCAAGGACACCGGTCTGGAGTTTGCCGCCGTGGTTCTGGCCTCGGGCAGCGCCGGTACCCACAGTGGTTTGGCACTGGCATTGAGTGAAGTACTGCCGGATTTGCCAGTGATTGGCGTCACGGTTTCCCGCAGCGAGGAAGATCAGCGGCCGAAAGTCCAGGGCCTGGCCGAGCGCACTGCCGAGTTGCTGGGCGTGAAACTGCCGGCAACTTTCAAGATCGAACTGTGGGACGAATATTTCGGTCCACGCTATGGCGAGCCGAATGCCGGGACACTCTCGGCGGTGAAGCTGCTGGCGGGTCAGGAAGGTTTGTTGCTGGATCCGGTGTACACCGGCAAGGCCATGGCCGGGTTGCTCGACGGCATCGGCCGTCAGCGCTTCAACGACGGCCCGATCATCTTCCTGCATACCGGTGGGGCGCCGGCGTTGTTTGCCTACAAAGACTCGCTGACCAGCTGAAGTATTCCTGTGGCGAGGGAGCTTGCTCCCGCTGGGGTGCGCAGCACCCCAAAACCTGCGACGCGGTGTTTCACTTGAATCGCGGTAATTGGATTTACGACTGCTGCGCAGCCGAGCGGGAGCAAGCTCCCTCGCCACAGGGGATCGCGTGAATCTCATATTCAATTAAAGAATAACAAAAACAATATTTAGTATTTTCCTATCTAAAAGCGCCATCATATAGTCACGCCGCAGGCGAATTTGCAGCGAGACGCATACGCTGCTTTAGGGCAGGATATTGCAGTCGTCCAAATCCCGATTTTGCCAACATTCCTAAAAGCGTCTTCATAAGAAAACACAGGGGCTTGTCATGAATTTTTCCGCACTACGTCGAAATCTGCTGGTCGGTTCGCTGGGCCTGGCGCTGAGCGCCGGTCTGCTGGGGCAAGCGGTTGCCGGTGAGCAGCTGCAAAAAATCAAGGACGCAGGCGTGATCAACGTCGGTCTGGAAGGCACTTACCCACCCTTCAGCTTCGTCGACGCCGACGGCAAACTGGCCGGTTTCGAAGTCGAGTTCTCCGAAGCCCTGGCCAAAGAGCTGGGCGTGAAGGTCAAACTGCAACCGACCAAATGGGACGGCATCCTCGCGGCGCTGGAATCCAAACGTCTGGACGCGGTGATCAACCAGGTGACCATCTCCGAAGAGCGCAAGAAGAAGTATGACTTCTCCGAGCCGTACACCGTTTCCGGGATTCAGGCGCTGGTGCTGACCAAGAAGGCTGCGGAGCTGAACATCAAGTCTGCCGCCGATCTGGCCGGCAAAAAAGTCGGTGTAGGCCTGGGCACCAACTACGAGCAGTGGCTCAAGGACAATCAGCCTAAAGCCATTATCAAGACCTATGACGATGATCCGACCAAGTTCCAGGATCTGCGTGTCGGCCGCATCGACGCCATTCTGATCGATCGCCTCGCCGCGCTCGAATACGCTAAAAAGGCCAAGGACACTACCGCCGCCGGCGAAGCGTTCTCCCGTCAGGAAGCCGGTATTGCCCTGCGCAAAGGCGAGCCTGAGTTGCTGGCTGCGGTGAACAAAGCCATCGACAAGCTGCGTGCCGACGGTACGCTGAAAAAGCTTTCGGAAAAATACTTCAGCGCTGACGTCACTCAATAATGGAAGAAGCTTTCCAACTCGCACTGGACTCCCTGCCCTTCCTGCTCAAGGGGGCCTACTACACGGTCATCTTGAGCCTGGGCGGGATGTTCTTCGGCCTCATGCTGGGCTTCGGCCTGGCACTGATGCGCCTGTCGCGCTTCAAACTGGTGAGCTGGATCGCCCGCATCTACGTGTCGTTCTTTCGCGGCACGCCGTTGCTGGTGCAACTGTTCGTGATCTATTACGGCTTGCCGCAATTGGGCATGGAACTCGATCCGCTGCCGGCGGCCCTGATCGGCTTCTCGCTGAACATGGCCGCTTACGCCTGTGAAATCCTGCGTTCCGCGATCAGCTCCATCGAGCGCGGTCAGTGGGAAGCTGCCGCCAGCATTGGCATGACCCGTGCGCAGACCCTGCGCCGGGCCATCATCCCGCAAGCGATGCGCACCGCATTGCCGCCGCTGGGCAACAGCTTCATTTCGCTGGTCAAGGACACCGCGCTGGCCGCCACCATCCAGGTGCCGGAGCTGTTCCGCCAGGCGCAGCTGATCACAGCACGCACCTTCGAAGTGTTCACCATGTACCTTGCCGCCGCGCTGATCTACTGGATTCTGGCCACGGTGCTCTCGCACCTGCAGAACAAGTTGGAAGAGCGGGTCAATCGGCACGATCAGGAGTCCTGACCCAATGATTGTCGTGGAAAAACTGACAAAGCAGTTCAAGGGTCAAGTCGTGCTCAACGGCATCGATCTGGAAGTGAAGGAAGGCGAGGTGGTGGCGATCATCGGGCCTAGCGGTTCGGGTAAAACCACCTTCCTGCGGTGCCTGAATTTTCTGGAAGAACCCACCAGCGGCCGGATCAAGGTCGGTGACATCGAGATCGATGGCAGCCGCCCGTTGAACCAGCAGCAGAGCCTGGTGCGGCGCTTGCGCCAGCACGTCGGCTTCGTGTTCCAGAGCTTCAACCTGTTCCCCCATCGCACTGCCCTGGAAAACGTCATCGAAGGCCCGATCATCGTGAAGAAGATCCCGCACGCCGACGCCGTGGCCCTGGGGAAAAAGCTCTTGGCCAGGGTTGGCCTGGCGGGCAAGGAAGACGCTTACCCGCGACGCCTTTCCGGTGGTCAGCAACAGCGTGTGGCGATTGCCCGTGCGCTGGCGATGGAACCGGAAGTGATCCTGTTCGATGAGCCCACTTCGGCGCTCGATCCGGAGCTGGTGGGTGAAGTGCTGGCGACCATCCGCAGCCTGGCTGAAGAGAAGCGCACCATGGTCATCGTCACCCACGAAATGGGCTTTGCCCGGGACGTGGCCAACCGTGTGGTGTTTTTCGACAAAGGTGTGATCGTCGAGCAAGGCGAAGCCAAGGCGCTGTTTGCCAACCCGAAAGAAGAGCGCACGAAACAGTTCCTTAGCAAGTTCCTGAATAACGCCAACCACTAATATCGCTTCATTACTTGTTAACTTCCATGGATGGAAGTGGCAACTATCCCCGCTACAAAAACCTCCCAATACTCTCTCCTCGCTTATTCGAACAATGGATTATTTTCTACCGCCGCGTGCGGTACATATATATGTCCTGCAACAGATTTACCTCGCTTAAAATTTACCAAATCCACCGCCCTCACCGAGCACACGGTCGCCGCCACCCACCCATGAAAATCGATAAATACGCGGCCAAATTCGACAGAGCGTTGTGGTTTATTAACTTCAAAGCGTAGGATTTTTCTGAATAACACTGAATACACTACATAACTAGCCAGTTCTATTGACACCTATTCAAGCGCACTCTTATCTAGTCGCCAGCAGGCGTCAGCCATCGTTCCAAGTCATTATTTAAACTTGCAAATAGTGATCAACTTTGTTGCTCGGTAATTCACGCCTTTTGATCTTTCAGAAACGGACTTCGCTGCAAGGCTTCAAGGAGAAACCCATGACAAGCACCTCGAATAAATCCGGACTTGCGGCCCCTACCCTGGCGCAATCTCACAAGACCGGCATCAATGTCACGTCGGCGGCCCATCTGCTGATCGACGTGGCGCCCTACCCCGGCATGGACGAAGGCGACCTCATCGAACTGTTCTGGGACAACTGCTACGTCGCCTCGCGCGTGCTCACGGCCGATGATGTCGGCGAAGTCGTCAGCCTGCGTGTGCCGCAAAGCTTCATCGTCAATGGCGCCTCCTGCATCCACTACCGCGTCATGCAGGTCGGGCAAGGGCCGGCGCTGTCCCTCGCCACCCGGGTACAGATCAAGCTCGATTGCCCGGGCGGCCAGCCGCTCACGTTGTGCGGTCACGAAAACGAGCACCTGGCACCGGTGGGCATCCCCGAAACCATTCGCCGTCAGGGGGTCAATCCGAACCAGATCAAGCGGGGCGTGCCGTTGACCATCGAGCCTTACCAGAACATGGCCGTCGACGATGAAATCACCCTGCGCTGGGGTGATGTGCGCATGGACCTGCCGCCGCTCAAGGCTGGCGAGGTGGGCCAGCCGATTCAGGTCTGGGTGCCGCCGGCGATCATTCTCGAGGCCGGCGAAGACCTACGGCTGGAAGTGACTTACTGCATCCTCGATCGAGTGGGCAACAACTCCGGCTGGGCACCGCCGCGCAGGCTGAAGATCGGTTGCAACAATCCGTACCTGAAGGTTCGGCCGAAGGAGCTGCTCATGGCCGCCGAACCGCGCAAGAAGTGAAAACACCGCCGTCCCTGTGGGAGTGAGCCTGCTCGCGATAGCTGAACATCAGCCAACAATGGAGTCGGCTGAAGCGACGCTATCGCGAGCAGGCTCACTCCCACAGGGCTTCGCCAGCGGCTACAAGAGCAAGTGTTGCGGCGTAAACAAGTGTTGCCATACGAACAGACGGCCTTCTATGTATATTCCTAAAAGTTAGTTTATTAATTTTTTATACACGCTTAGGGTATATGCACCGGACCACCGGACATTCTTGATTTTCGTTCGCCGCATCCATCGCGGCGACTCCATGAGATGTGAGGTAGGTATGGTCCGGAACACAATCACCCCAGTGCAGATCGCCAGGGCATTGCGTGCAGCCAAGGAGCGGCACTGATGTCCAGTCTGGCAGATGCAATCGTTCAGAGTGATCTGGACATCGCCCCGTTGTTGTTGCCCGCGCAGGTCTTGCGCAACGACGCACAAGCCATCAAGGCCGCCCATGAGCTGGCGCAAGTTGCCCGCCTGCAAGCAGCCAAACGTGACCGGCAGCGCAAGTTGCCGTGGTCGGAAATCGAACTGTTCACCCGCAGCGGATTAGGCAGCATTGCCATCCCGCGCGAGTACGGTGGCCCGCAGGTTTCGTTCGTCACCCTGGCCGAGGTCTTCGCGATCATTTCCGCGGCGGACCCGGCACTGGGACAGATCCCGCAGAACCAGTTCGGCATCCTCAATCTGGTGCTCGGCAGTGCCACGGAATCGCAGAAAAAACAGCTGTTCAAAAGCGTGCTCGAAGGTTGGCGGATCGGCAATGCCGGGCCGGAACGCGGCACCAAAAACACCCTTGAACTCAAGGCACGAATCACCGCTGACGGTGACGGCTTTGTCATCAGCGGGCAGAAGTTTTACTCCACCGGGGCACTGTTCGCCCATTGGGTGGCGGTCAAGGCGCTGAACGACGATGGCAAGCAAGTACTGGCCTTCGTCCGCCGGGGCACACCGGGCCTGCGCATCGTTGATGACTGGTCGGGCTTCGGTCAGCGCACCACCGCCAGCGGCACCATTTTGCTCAACAACGTGCGAGTCGACGCCGAGCTGGTGGTGGACAACTGGAAGATCAACGACAGCCCGAACATCCAGGGCGCCGTGTCGCAACTGATTCAAGCGGCCATCGACGCCGGCATCGCTCGCGGCGCCATCGATGACGCCATCGAGTTCGTGAAAACCCGCGCCCGGCCGTGGATCGACGCCAAGGTCGAACGGGCCAGCGATGACCTCTACGTCATTGCCGACATCGGCAAGTTGAAAATCGAACTGCACGCTGCCGAGGCGCTGCTGCGCAAGGCCGGGCAAGTGCTCGACCAGGTCAACGCCGCGCCACTCACGGCCGAGTCCGCCGCGCGCGCCTCAATTGCCGTGGCGGAAGCCAAAGTGCTGACCACCGAAATTTCGCTGCTCGCCAGCGAAAAGCTCTTCGAACTGGCCGGCAGCCGCGCGACCCTCGCCGAATTCAACCTCGACCGCCATTGGCGCAACGCCCGCGTGCACACCCTGCACGATCCGGTGCGCTGGAAATACCACGCCGTCGGAACCTATCACTTGAACGGCGCTTTGCCCGCTCGCCACTCCTGGATTTAACGACCAGATCTCTGGAGAAACACATGACTCTTTCTCACCACGTCGCGGTCATAACCAGCGATGAGCAAGCCCTGATCGTCGCCACCGATCTGGCCGAAGATTTCAAACGCGACAGCGCCCTGCGCGACCGCGAACGCCGCTTGCCGCACCCGGAGCTGGAAGTGTTTTCCCGCTCGGGTCTTTGGGGCATCAGCGTGCCCAAAGAGTACGGCGGCGCTGGCGTTTCCAACGTCACCCTGGCCAAGGTGATCGCCTTGATTGCCCAGGCTGACGGCTCGCTTGGACAGATCCCGCAGAACCATTTCTATGCCCTCGAAGTGCTGCGCGTGAACGGCAGCGAAGAGCAGAAAAAACGCCTGTACACCGAAGTGCTCGGCGGCCAACGCTTCGGCAATGCCTTGGCGGAACTGGGCACCAAAACCGCCCACGACCGCGTCACCAGCCTGACCCCTGATTTGCATGGAGAGCGCAACGGCTATCGCATCAACGGTCGCAAGTTCTACGCGACCGGCGCGATCTATGCGCAACGCATTCCGACCTCGGTCGTGGATGAAAACGGCGTGCAGCAACTGGCGTTCGTCCCTCACAACAGCAAAGGCCTGACGGTCATCGATGACTGGAGCGGTTTCGGCCAGCGCACCACTGGCAGCGGTTCGGTGGTGTTCGAAGACGTCTACGTCGCCGCCGAAGACATCATCCCGTTTCAAAGTGCCTTCGAGCGCCCGACCACTGTCGGCCCGTTGGCGCAGATTCTTCACGCCGCCATCGACACCGGCATCGCCCGCGCCGCTTATGAAGACGCGTTGCATTTCGTGCGCACCAAAACCCGGCCATGGATCGACGCCACCCATGACAAAGCCACTGACGACCCGCTGACCATCAAGAGTTTCGGCCACCTGAGCATTCGCCTGCACGCTGCCGAAGCCTTGCTGGAACGCTCCGGCGAATTCCTCGATAAGGCCCAGGCCAATACCAATGCCGAGACTGTCGCCGCCGCCTCGATTGCCGTCGCCGAAGCCCGCGCCATCAGCACCGAAATTTCCCTCGCCGCCGGCAGCACGCTGTTTGAACTGGCCGGCAGCCAGGCGACGCTGATCGAACATGGCCTCGATCGCCACTGGCGCAACGCTCGGGTGCATACGCTGCATGACCCGGTACGCTGGAAGTATCACGCCGTCGGCAATTACTACCTCAACGATGAAAACCCTCCGTTGCGAGGGACCATCTGATGGCCGAGGCCAAAAAGAAGATCCTGCTCAACGCGTTCAACATGAACTGCATCGGGCACATCAACCATGGCCTGTGGACGCATCCACGGGACAACTCCACCCAATACAAAACCATCGAATACTGGACCGAACTGGCGCAGTTGCTGGAGCGCGGATTGTTCGATGGTCTGTTCATCGCTGACATCGTCGGGGTTTATGACGTTTACCAAAACTCCGTCGACGTACCGCTGAAAGAGTCGATCCAGCTGCCGGTCAACGACCCGCTGTTGCTGGTTTCGGCCATGGCGGCGGTGACGAAAAACCTCGGTTTCGGCCTCACCGCCAACCTGACGTACGAGCCGCCGTATCTGTTCGCCCGCCGCATGTCCACGCTTGATCACCTGAGCCGCGGCCGGGTCGGCTGGAACATCGTCACCGGCTACCTCGACAGCGCCGCCAAAGCCATGGGCCTGAGTGAACAGGTCGAACACGACCGGCGCTACGACCAGGCCGATGAATACCTCGAAGTGCTCTACAAACTCTGGGAAGGCAGCTGGGAAAACGGCGCGGTGCTCAACGATCCGCAGCAACGGATCTACGCCCAGCCAGAGAAAGTGCACAAGGTCGAGCACAAAGGCGAGTTCTATCAGGTCGAGGGTTATCACCTCTGCGAGCCGTCGCCGCAGCGCACGCCGGTGCTGTTCCAGGCCGGCAGTTCGGATCGCGGTTTGCTGTTCGCCGGGCGTCATGCCGAATGCGTATTCATCAGCGGGCAGAACAAACCGTCGACCAAGGTTCAGGTGGACAAGGTTCGCGCCAGCGCTGTCGAAGCCGGGCGTAATCCCGAGGACATCAAGGTGTTCATGGGCTTGAACGTGATTGTCGGCGCCACTGAAGAGCTGGCCTGGGCCAAGCATGCCGAATACCTCAGTTACGCCAGCGCTGAAGCAGGCGTGGCTCATTTTTCGGCGTCGACCGGGATCGATTTCTCCGAATACGAGATCGACGAACCGATCCAGTACGTGAAAAGCAACGCGATCCAGTCGGCAACCAAAAACCTGCAAAACAACGACTGGACCCGACGCAAATTACTCGAGCAGCACGCGCTCGGCGGCCGCTACATCACGGTGGTGGGTTCACCTGAACAAGTGGCGGACGAACTCGAATCGTGGATCGCCGAAACCGGGCTGGATGGCTTCAACCTGACACGGATTGTCACGCCGGAAAGCTATGTGGATTTCATTGAGCTGGTGATCCCGGAGTTGCAGCGGCGTGGGTCGTACAAGACGGCTTATGACCACGGCAGCCTGCGGGAAAAGCTGTTCCACGGTGAAGCGCATTTGCCTGAGCAACACACAGGCTCCGCGTTTCGCCGCTAAAAGCTTCGCGGGCAAGCCTCGCTCCTACAGGTATTGGTCGTTCGCAAATGTCCGGTACGACGCTGAACCTGTAGGAGCGAGGCTTGCCCGCGAAGAGGCCCGCCCAAACACCCCAAATTTATGCACTGACTGGAAAACCCACCATGAAAAAGACCCACCTCTCCCACCCAGTCAAAGCACTGGCCCTGGCCCTCGGCCTCTTCAGTTCCATCACTTTCGCCGCCGACGCGCCGTTGAAAGTCGGCACCACCGCCGCCTTCGCGATCCCGCTGGAAGCCGCCGTCGAGGAAGCGAAAAAACAAGGCCTGCAAGTCGACCTGGTGGAGTTCAGCGACTGGATCGCCCCCAACGTCAGCCTCGCGGCCGGCGACATTGATGTGAACTACTTCCAGCACGTCCCGTTCCTGGAAAATGCCAAAGCCGCCGCCGGTTTTGACCTTGTGCCGTTCGCGCCGGGGATCATCAACAACGTCGGCCTCTACTCGAAGAAATACAAAAGCTTCGACGAGTTGCCGCAAGGCGCCAGCGTCGCGATTGCCAACGACCCGATCAACAGCGGTCGTGGCCTGCAACTGCTGGCCAAGGCCGGGCTGATCACCCTCAAACCGGGTGTCGGCTACAAGGCCACCGAAGAAGACATCATCGCCAACCCGAAGAAAATCAAAATCCTCCAGGTGGAAGCCGTGCAACTGGTGCGCGCCTATGACGACGCCGATCTGGTCCAGGGCTACCCCGCCTACATTCGTCTGTCGAAGACCTTCGATGCCGGTTCCGCCCTGCTGTTCGACGGCCTCGATCACAAGGAATACGTGATCCAGTTCGTGATCCAGCCGAAAAGCAAAACCGACCCGCGCCTGATCAAATTCGTCGATATCTATCAGCACTCGCCGGCCGTTCGTGCCGCCCTGGATAAGGCCCACGGCAAGCTCTATCAAGCTGGCTGGGAAAGCTGAGGATGACGGCCGCCACCCAACTGCGACTGGAAGTTCCAGAGCCCCACAACGCGATACACACTGAACTGCATCCAGCTCTTAACCGTGCTCACGTGCGCTTCATTGGCCTGGGCAAAACTTACACCGGCCAACAAGGTCCGGTGGCGGCGCTGCACGGCATCGACCTGGCGATCCAGCGCGGTGAGGTGTTCGGCATCATCGGTCGCAGCGGCGCCGGCAAGTCGTCGCTGATCCGCACCATCAACCGCCTGGAGCAACCGAGCACCGGCCGGGTGCTGATCGATCAAGTGGACATCGGCGAGTTCGATGAAGACCGCCTGGTCGCGCTGCGCCGACGGATCGGCATGATCTTCCAGCACTTCAACCTGATGTCGGCCAAGACGGTTTGGCAGAACGTCGAGTTGCCGCTGAAAGTCGCCGGTGTGCCCAAGGAAAAACGCGAACAGAAAGTCCGCGAACTGCTGGACCTGGTGGGCCTGCAAGGCAAGCACAAGGCCTATCCGGCGCAGCTGTCCGGCGGGCAGAAACAACGCGTCGGCATCGCCCGCGCCCTAGTGCACGACCCGGAAATTCTGCTGTGCGACGAAGCCACTTCGGCGCTGGACCCGGAAACCACGCAATCGATTCTCGGCCTGCTGCGCGAGATCAATCAGCGCCTGGGTTTAACCATTGTGCTGATCACCCACGAGATGGCGGTGATCCGCGATATCTGTGATCGGGTCGTGGTGCTGGAACACGGACAGATTGTCGAGCAAGGGCCGGTGTGGGAGGTGTTCGGCAACCCGCAGCATGAGGTCAGCAAGACCTTGCTCGCGCCGCTGCAACACGCTCTGCCGGAAGAACTGCAAAGCCGCTTGCGCCCGCAACCACAGTCCTCGGATGCCGCGGTGGTGCTGCGTCTGCAATTCACCGGCAGCGCCACGGACGAACCGGATCTGGCGGCGCTGTTCAGTGCCCTCGGTGGCCGCGTGCGCTTGCTGCAAGGTGGCGTGGAACGGATTCAGGGCCACGCGCTGGGGCAATTGCTGCTGGCGGTAACCGGCTCGTCTCTCGGCGCTGAAGAATTGCGTCAGCGCGCCGGCCACTGGGCGCAACAGTCGGAGGTGCTGGGTTATGTGGTTTGATCGCTTGCTGCAAGGCTTCATCGACACGTTCTTGATGGTCGGCGTGTCGTCGTTGATTGCGCTGCTGGCGGGTATTCCGTTGGCGGTGATTCTGGTCACCAGCGCCAAGGGCGGCATCTACCAAGCACCGGCGCTGAACCGCGCATTGGGCGCTTTCGTGAACCTGTTCCGCTCGATTCCGTTCTTGATTCTGATGGTGGCGCTGATTCCGTTTACCCGGTTGATCGTCGGCACCACTTACGGTGTCTGGGCCGCCGTGGTGCCGCTGACGATTGCGGCCACGCCGTTCTTTGCGCGCATTGCCGAAGTCAGCTTGCGCGAGGTGGATCATGGGTTGATCGAAGCGGCGCAAGCGATGGGTTGCCGGCGCTGGCACATCGTCTGGCACGTGCTATTGCCTGAGGCGCTGCCGGGGATTGTCGGTGGTTTCACGATTACGCTGGTGACCATGATCAACTCATCGGCCATGGCCGGCGCGATTGGCGCGGGCGGGTTGGGGGACATTGCGTATCGGTACGGGTATCAGCGTTTTGATAGCCAGATCATGTTGACGGTGATTGTGTTGCTGGTGGTGTTGGTGGCAATTATTCAACTTGGCGGGGATCGGTTGGCTCGCGGGCTCAACAAGCGCTAACCGAGATGGCAGCCGCGACGCACACCTTGTAGCAGCTGGCGAAGCCTGCGTTCGGTTCGGGCCGCGTTCGGACGAAGCAGTCGTGAAATCAGAGTCCGCGGTGTTTCAGGAAGACCGTGCAGGCAGGATTTACGACTGCTTCGTCCGAACGCGGCCCGAACCGAACGCAGGCTTCGCCAGCTGCTACAAAATTGCAGCGCGGCTTAACTGACTGGCAGCAGGACAATCCCCCTCGCTAAAGGGGAACATTTCCCACAGGAAAATCAGTGTGCCTACAGGCCTGATCCCTTTCATTTGCAGGACATTTCCTAGATCATTCCGCTCGCTTGCGCCTGCCCATTCCGGTGGCTAGTCTCGGTCCGTCACTACTCATCAGTGATCGGGTTTAGTCGCCCGGATCTTTCTAGGCGCATAGCGCCACCTCATTCCAGGTGTTTTCATTGCCTGAAATTTATGGTGGCTGTGCGTAGGGCACCCTCGGGTGCGCCGGTATTGCCTGGAGGCCGGTCGACTAACCTGCGTGCAGCCGCCACCCCTGTTCGTTTAGTCGCGATATCGGTTGGCTCCAATTAGCTCTAGGAGTTTTACCAATGAAAAGATCTGTCCCCGATCCACCTCCCGAAACGCCCACCGAAGGCAAGCCTGCCGGCGACCCGCCAAGAGACCGTTCCGCTCTTTATCGTGCGATCGATTTCTACCTCACCGGAGAACAGCCTTCGGCACCCGATGAACTGCGGTTCTACAACGTCAGTGAAGACGTGAGCTTTGAAGACACCCAACTCTATGTCGCAGACCTGCTGCGTTGCGCTTCGGTCACGGCGTATCAATGCGGCGATCACCTGAAAGGGGCGGACAGAGCCATGGTGTTTTCTGTCTGGCATTTGCTGGAGATTGCCAAAGCCATGGTTGATCGTTCCATTGACTGCCTGGGCATGAAGCAGAGTTAAAGTTTTGGTGGCTGTACACAGGGCACTCTCGGGTGCACCGGTTTCTCCTATTGACCGGCCTACTAACCTGTGTGCAGCCGCCATCCATGTTGGCCCCCAACCTCTAGGCTCATGGCGTATATTCGGCAAACCCCAATTGCCTGCGCAGCCGACCATGAAACAAACCCCCGACGACCTCAAGCAGATCACCTCCACCACCCTGGGCCATTACAACTCGGTGGCCGAAGGTTTCCGCGAGGGCACTCGCGATCATGATGTCAGCCAGAACATCGACGCCCTGCTGCGGCATATCCAGGGCGAGGCGCCGTTCGACATTCTCGATTTCGGCTGTGGGCCGGGCCGTGATTTGCAGACGTTCACGCGCATGGGCCACACGGCTGTCGGGCTCGATGGGTCAGAGAAGTTTGCGCAGATGGCGCGTGAGGACAGTGGTTGTGAGGTGTGGCAGCAGGACTTTCTGAAGCTGGATCTGCCGAGTGAACGCTTTGACGGGATTTTTGCCAACGCGGTGCTGTTTCATATCCCGCGCCAGGAATTGCCTCGGGTGTTGAAAGAATTGCACGGGGCGTTGAAGCCGGGTGGTGTGTTGTTCAGTTCCAATCCGCGCGGGGAGAATCAGGAGGGGTGGAATGGGCCGCGGTATGGGGCGTATCACGATCTTGCGGCGTGGCAGCAATTGCTGACGGAGGCGGGGTTTGTGGAGCTGGAGCATTACTACCGGCCGGCGGGGCTGCCGCGGGAGCAGCAGCCTTGGTTGGCGAGTGTTTGGCGTCGGGCGTGATTGTGGGGGTGTGTCAATGAGATCCACCCCTCACCCCAACCCTCCCGAAACGTCGGACCGCCCCAAAGGGGCGAGGGGGAAGGGAGCAGATCTTCAAGCTTTTCAAAACCTGAGTTCAACTCTATTTCCCCGGTCGCAAAATTTCTCAGGAACACCTCGGTCAGTCCCCTCTACCCCCTGGGGAGAGGGTTAGGGTGAGGGGTGGGTCTCAAGCCGATCACCTTTCTTCGGCTCGCGGATTTTGTACCAGGCGACGTAAAGCGCCGGCAAAAACAGCAGCGTCAGCAACGTCGCAATAATGATCCCGCCAATCATGGCGTACGCCATCGGCCCCCAGAACACTTCCCGGGCAATCGGGATCATCCCCAGGCTGGCCGCCGCTGCGGTCAGCAGAATGGGCCGGCGCCGATGCTCCGTGGCCTGCGCCACGGCATCCCAAGGTGAAACGCCCTCTTTCTCCAAGGCATCGATCTGGGTCACCAGAATCACCGAGTTGCGGATGATGATGCCGATCAGCGCCAGAATCCCCAGGATCGCCACAAAGCCCATCGGCGTGCCCGTCGGGATCAGCGCCAGCACCACGCCAATCAAGCCGAGCGGCGCGACGCTGGCCACCAGGAACAGCTTCTGCACGCTGTGCAGCTGGATCATGAGGAAGGTCGCCATGAGGAACAGCATCAACGGCACCACTTTGGCAATCGGCCCCTGGGCCTTGCCGCTTTCCTCCACCGTACCGCCCGTGGCGACCGAGTAACCCACCGGCAAACTGGCGGCGAATTTATCGATGTCGGGTTTGAGCTGTTTCACCAGATCAGTCGGCTGAATCTCATCACGCACCGCCGCCTTGATGGTGATCGTCGGTTTACGGTCGCGGCGCCAAACCAGCGGTTGCTCCAGTTCATAGCGCACCGTGGCGAAGGCCAGCAGCGGAATCGAGGTGCCGCTTGGCGTGACGATCTGCAAATTTTGCAGGGTTTCCGGCGTGCCGCGTTCCGCGTCCACCGCGCGGCCCACGACGTTGATCAGGTAGATATCGTCATCGACCTGAGTGACCGGCGAACCGACCACGATGCTGTTCATCAGGTTGGCCACGTCTTCCGACGACAGCCCCAGTTGCCGCGCCTTGTCCTGAGCGATGTCGATGCGCAGGACTTTGCCCGGTTCGTTCCAGTCGTAAATGATCTCGCCGATGTGCGAGTTCTTGTCCAGCTCGGTGGCCAGGGCAATCGCGTGCTTGCGCACCTGATCGATGTCCTTGCCGCTGACCCGGTACTGAATCGGGCGACCGACCGGCGGGCCCATTTCCAGCGCCTGGACGTAACTGCCGATGCCGACAAAATCTTTGCGCAGCCGTTCGCGCAAGCGCTGACTGAGGGCGTTACGCGACTCCAGGCCTTTACTGACGATCACCAATTGCGCGTAGTACGGGTTTTGCAATTGCTGGTCGAGAGGCAGGTAGAAACGGATCGCACCCTCGCCGATGTATGTGCTCCAGCGCACAATGTCCGGGTCGTCCTTGAGGGTCGCTTCGAGCTTGTCCACAGCCTTTCGGGTTTCGGCTATGGAGGCGTTTTGCGGCAGATTCAGGTCGACGAGGATTTCCGGGCGGTCCGAGGACGGGAAGAACTGGTTCTGCACGAACTGCATGGAAAACACCGACGCGACGAACAACGCAATCGTGATGCCGATGGCCCACCAGCGGTTGCGCATCGCCCAGAGCATGCCGTAATTGAACGCACGGCCGATACGACCCGGCTCGGCGGAATGAGGCTTCACGTTGGCGCTGAGGATGTGCACGCCGATCACCGGGGCGAACAACACCGCAACAATCCACGACACCAACATGGCCACGGCGATCACCGCAAACAGGGTGAAGGTGTACTCGCCCGCCGAGCTGGCGTTCAAGCCGATGGGCACGAACCCGGCCACCGTCACCAACGTACCGGTGAGCATCGGGAACGCCGTGGAGGTGTAGGCAAACGTCGCCGCCTGCTCTTTGGTCTCGCCCATTTCCAGGCGCGTGACCATCATCTCGACGGTGATCATTGCGTCGTCCACCAGCAGGCCGAGGGCGATGATCAGCGCGCCAAGGGAAATCCGCTGCATGGTGATGCCGCTGTATTCCATGAAAATGAAAACCATCGCCAGCACCAGCGGGATCGAGCACGCCACCACCAGCCCGGCGCGCACACCGAGGCTGACGAAGCTGACGATCAGCACGATCACCACCGCTTCGAACAAGGCACTGGTGAAGCCGCCAACGGCTTTTTCCACCACTTCGGCCTGATCGGAAACCGTGTGTACACCGACGCCCACTGGCAAGTCGGCGGTCAGGTCGGTCATGCGCTGGTGCAACGCCTTGCCGAACTCCTGAATGTTGCCGCCCTTCTTCATGGCGATGGCGAGGCCGATGCCCGTGCGGCCGTTGAAACGGAATTCCGGGGTCGCCGGGTCAACGTAGCCACGGCTGATCTCGGCGATGTCGGCCAAGCGGTAGAAGCGATCATTGAGCCGCAGGTTGACGTTGGCCAGGTCTTTCTCGGAAGCGAACTGCCCCGAGGTGCGCACCGAAATGCGCTCGGGACCTGCCTCGATCACACCGGCCGGGGTCACTGAGTTCTGGGTTTGCAGGCTCTGCACAACCTGGCGCTGATCGATGCCCAGCGCCGCCAGTTTCCGGGTGGAGAAATTCAGGTAGAGGACTTCGTCCTGCTCACCGACCATCTCGACCTTGCCCAGCCCCGGCACTTCCCGAATTTCGGCGCGGACCTGTTCCACGTAATCGCGCAACTGGCGCATCGACAAGCCGTCGGCGGTAAAGGCGTAGACCGAGCCGAACACATCTCCGAATTCATCGTTGAACCCCGGCCCCTGCAAGCCTTGAGGGAAGTCGCCGCGAATGTCGTTGATCTTCTTGCGCACCTGGTACCAGATTTCCGGAATGTCCTTGGCGCTGGTGGTGTCGCGCAGGTTAACGAACACCGTCGATTCGCCGGGCCGCGTATAGCTTTTCACGTAGTCGAGCGAATCAAGTTCTTCGAGCTTTTTCTCGATGCGGTCCGTGACCTGCTTGAGGGTTTCTTCCTGGGTCGCACCCGGCCAGCGGGTCTGAATGACCATGGTTTTGATGGTGAACGACGGGTCTTCCTCGCGGCCCAGGTTCATGTACGAGAACACGCCCATCAGCAGCGCGACGAACATCAAATACCAGACAAACGACTGATGCTTGAGGGCCCATTCGGATAAGTTGAAACTCCCTTTCATTGTGGGCCGTCCTCGTCGATTTTCACTTTTTGCCCGGGTTTCAGGCTGTTCACACCGGCGCTGACCACCCGCTCACCGGACTTCACGCCACTGGCCAGGATCATCGTTGAGTCTGTGCGGCTGACCAGGCTGACGTCTCGTGGGGCGACGGTCTGGGCCTGCGTATCGATGACCCAGATGCGGGTTTTGCCATCGACTTCCTGAAGCGCGCTCAAGGGCAATTCAATGCGCGGTTTGATCGCGGAGCTGAGGGTCACGCTGATCGCGGTGCCCAGGCGAAAACCTGTTGGTGTGTCTGTCAGGGTCAGGCGAGCCCGGCGGGTACGGGTCGCACTTTGGGCCTGGGGCTCGATTTCACGAACGATGGCGGTGGTGGTGATGCTCGGGTCCAGTTGGGCCGCGACTTGAAACACGACGTCGGTCGGCAGTTGGTCGACCAAGGTGTCCGGCAGGTCGATCACGGCTTCCTTGATGTCCGGCTGCGCCAGGGTCACCACTTGCTGGCCGGCGGTGACGACTTGCCCGGCTTCGGCATTCCACGCGGTGACCACGGCTTTGTGATCGGAGCGCAGTTCGACGTAGTTGAGCTGGTCCTTGGCCTGATCGACCGCCGCCTGCGCTTGATCGAGGGAGGCCTGGGTGGTTTTGAGGTCTGTCTGTGCGATATCGAGTTGCGCCTGGGCGCCGACGCCACGATCGAACAATTCCTTTTGGCGCCGGGCGTTGGCCTGGGCGTTGATGAGTTGCGCCTGGACGCTGGCCAGATTGCCCTGGGCGGAACGCAACTGGTTTTGCTGATCGGTGGGGTCGAGCGTGGCGAGTAACGCGCCCTTTTCAACTTCGGCACCGACATCGACGTTACGGCTGGCGATACGTCCCGGCACACGGAACCCGGTATTGCTTTCATAGCGGGCCTGGATGCTGCCGGCGAAGCGGCCGAGATTTTCCTCATCCAAAGCCTGGACCTTGACCGATAGCACCGGGCGTACCGGCTCCGGTGGTGGTTCTTTTTTCGAGCAGGCCGTCAGCATCACCGCGGTGCACACCAGTAACAGACGCTTCATGGCTGGGTTTCCACTGCTAAATCCTTGTAGGTGTTTTCGGCGATTTCGACTTTCACGCCGGGGTGCAGTAACTGACCACCCGCGATGACGACTTTTTCGCCACCCTGCAAACCGGCGCTGATGATCACTTTGCCGGTCAGGTAGCGACCGACCGTGATGGTGTGCAGTTGTGCCTTGCCCTCACCGTCCACCAGCCATACCGCCGGATCGCTGAGGTTTTTGGTCAGCGCCGACCACGGCAATTCCACGGCGGACTTGCCCGGCGTCTTCGCCGTGGCGCTCACCACCGAGCCCAATTGCATGCCTTCGGGCAGTCCGTCGAGGGTGACTTTGACTTGCACGGTGCCGGTCTGCGCGGACACCGCCGGGGTGATTTCCCGAACGGTGCCGGTGGTTTTGATCGCCGGGTTGTCGAGCAGGCTGACCACGATGGTTTTATCCTCCGGCGCCTCGGCCAGCAGCGATTCGTAAACGTTGAACACCGCGTCGCGCTCACCATCGCGCGCCAGGCTGAATATCGGCACCGTCGCCTGCACCACTTGGCCGACCTCGGCCTGACGCGCCGTAATCACGCCCGGCGCATCGGCAATCAGCGCGGTGTAGCTGAGTTGTTCGCGAGCGTTGGCGAATTGCGCCTGGGCAGCGGTCAACGCACTCTGACTGCTGCGCAACGCGGCTTGGGCGGAATCGTATTCGCTTTGGCTGGTGTAGCCCTTGGGCAAGAGTTTTTGCTGACGAACGAAAGCGGCGGCGGTCTGTTTGACCCGGGCCTGCTCGGCGACGACCTGGGCCTGGGCCGAGTCGACGTTGGTCTGCAAGTCCTTGGGATCGAGTTTGGCCAGCACTTGTTTGGCCGACACCCGGTCACCGACATCGACCATGCGCTGAATGATCTTGCCGCCCACGCGGAACGACAATTCGGTCTGGACCCGGGCCTGAACGTCGCCGGTGAGCGTCACCGACGCGGCGTAATCCTTGGGTTTGACCTCCTGGACGAAGACCCGTGGGCGGTCCTTCTCGACCGGTTTCTTATCGCCGCACGCGGTCAGCAGGGCGAGGAGGCTCAGGCCAACCACTATTTTCAATCCGGGACCAGCCATGCAGACTCCTTTGCGTTGTACGGACGTGCCAATGGCGATACGACTGTGAGCTTAGAACAGGGTTCCACGGGTGCACCTGACGGCTTCAAATAAAGCGATCACACCGTCATCCCCCTGTAGCAGCTGGCGAAGCCTGCGTTCGGCTGCGCAGCAGTCGTCAATCCGGCTTGCACATTCCGCCTGATACACCGCGTGCGCTGATTTTACGACTGCTGCGCAGCCGAACGCAGGCTTCGCCAGCTGCTACAGGGGACCACAGTGTTTGTGACGATAAGGCAAACTGGCGGCCTCTGCAGCAGGAAGCTTCCCATGCTCAAAACCCTCGCGGTGGCCAATTACCGCTCGATCAATAAATTGGTGATTCCGCTGGGCCGGTTGAACCTGATCACCGGCCCCAACGGCAGCGGCAAATCCAACCTCTACCGTGCGTTGCGGCTGCTGGCGGAAACCGCTCAGGGCGGTGTGGTCAATGCATTGGCCCGGGAGGGTGGGCTGGATTCGACCTTCTGGGCCGGGCCGGAAAACATCAGCCGACGTATGCGCAATGGTGAAGTCCCGATCGAGGCGACCGTGCGCCACGGCGCCAAACGCCTGCGCCTGGGGTTTGCCGGTGAGGATTTCAGTTATTCGATCTCGCTGGGTTTGCCGGAGCCGAGTCTGTCCGCGTTTTCCCTGGACCCGGAAATCAAAAAGGAATGCATCTGGAATGGCCCGTTTTACCGCCCGGCCAGTCTCATGGTGGAACGTAACGGCCCGATGATCCGCGCCCGGGCCGGTCGCGACTGGGACGTGCTGGCCCAGCACACGCCGAATTTCGACAGCCTGTTCGATCAGGTTGGCAGCTTCCGTACCTCGCCGGAAGTCATGCAACTGCGTGAGTTCATCCGCCGTTGGCGCTTCTACGATCACTTTCGCAGCGATGCCGACGCACCGGTTCGCCAACCGCAACTCGGCACCCGCACGCCGGTTTTGCATCACGATGGTCGCGACCTCGCCGCCGCGTTGCAGACGATTCGTGAAATCGGCGACCCCGAGGCGTTGCGGTCGGCGATCAGTGACGCGTTCCCCGGTGCGCGACTGAATATAGCGCCGTTGCAGGGCGGGCGGTTTGCGATTGAGTTTTTCCAGGAAGGGCTGCTGCGGCCATTATCGGCCGCCGAACTGTCGGACGGGACGTTGCGTTATTTGCTGCTGGTGGCGGCACTGCTGACGCCTCGGCCGCCGACGCTGATGGTGCTGAACGAGCCGGAAACCAGTTTGCACCCGGACCTGTTGCCGGCGTTGGCGCGGTTGATTATCCGGGCATCTGAGCAGTGCCAGGTGTGGGTGGTTTCCCATGCGCGGCGGCTGATCTCGGCGTTGCAGGAAGATCCGGAATGCAATTGCATTGTGCTGGAAAAGAACCTCGGCCAGACCGGGATTGTGGGGCAGCGGTTGCTGGATGAGCCGGCGTGGTATTGGCCGGATTGATTGGCGCCTGAACCACCGCTATCGCGAGCAGGCTCACTCCCACATTTAGACCGCGTCCGCCGGAGCAACTCGGTCAAATGTGGGAGCGAGCCTGCTCGCGATGGCGGCCGAAAAATCACCGCAAAGGTTGAAGAATCACCCCTGCCACTTCCCACCCTCGACAATCACGCTCTCTGGCTTGGTGTCATCGCTCAGCTCTTTACGCACATATTGGTCGTAAAGCTTCAGCAAGTACTTCTCCTCACCCAGCTTCGCCAACTCGGCATTCACCCAATCACGCAGTTCGATATTGCCCTTCTTCACCGCCGGCGCAATCGGTGCTTCTGCGCCCAACGTCTGGGTCAGCACTCGGTAGCCAGGGTTCTGTTTGGCCCAGCTGAACAACACCAGATTGTCCTGTGCATAAGCATCGCCACGCCCATTGGCCAGCGCTTGCAGCGACTCGGAGTTTTTCTCGAACTTCAGCAGTTTCCAGTCCGGGTGATTCTTGGTCAGCCAGATATCGGCCGTGGTGCCTGTGGTCACGATGGTGGTGCGAGTCGCCAGGTCATCGAGGTTTTTCACCCTGCTGGCTTGCGGAACCAGCGCCTGCACCGCGACCTTGAGGTTCGGGTTGGTGAATTCCACCGCTTCCTTGCGCTCCGGGGTCACGGTCATGTTGGCCAGGATCAGATCGACCTTGTCACTTTGCAGAAACGGAATCCGGCTGGCAGGTTCCACCGCGACGAACTCGACTTTGTTCTCGTCGCCCAACAGGTCCTTTGCGAATTGACGGCCGATGTCGGTATCGAAACCCACATAGCGTCCGGCCTCATTGACGAAACCAAACGGCGGTTTGTCGGTGAAGACGCCGACGATCAGCTTGTCCCGTGCCTTGATTTTTTCCAAGTAGCTGGCGGTGGCCGCAGGCTTGGCGGGTTCTTCGGTTTTGTTGCAACCGGCCAGCAACGCGAGGCCGAGCAGCGGGAGTAGCAGCAGTGAAGTCTTGGCAGTTTTCATAGCGGTTCCAGTTCCTTTGTTTGAGTCGTTTTGGGTAAAGCGGCGACGTAGGAGAACTTCTCCAGGAACTGCTGCGCTCGTGCGGTTTGCGGGTTCGTAAAGAAAATCTCGGGTGGGTTTTGTTCGAGGATTCGCCCGGCATCCATGAACACAATTCGGTCCGCCACGGCACGGGCAAAAGCCATTTCGTGGGTGACGATCAGCAGGGTCATGCCCTCGCGGGCCAGGCCCTGAATGACTTCCAGTACTTCCTTGACCATTTCCGGGTCGAGGGCGGCGGTGACTTCGTCGAAGAGCATGACTTTGGGGTTCATGCACAGCGAACGGACGATGGCGATGCGTTGCTGCTGGCCACCGGAGAGCTGACGCGGGAAGGCGTCGCGCTTGTCCAGCAAGCCCACGCGCGCCAACAAGGCTTCGGCCTGATCGCGAGATTCGCGGCGGTCGCGTTTCTGCACTTTGACCGGTCCTAGCAGCAGGTTGTCGAGCACGCTCATGTGCGGGAACAGGTGATAACTCTGGAACACCATACCGATCTGCTGCCGCACTTCGCGCCAGTCGGTGCCCTTGTCCAGCAACTCGCGGTCGTTGAATTTCAAACTGCCGCTGTGAGCGACTTCCAGGCCGTTGAGGCAGCGCAGCAAGGTGCTCTTGCCACAGCCGCTCGGGCCGAGGATGACGATCACTTCGCCTGATTTCACGTGCAAGTCGATACCGTCCAGCACTTGCTGCTCGCCGAAAAACTTGTTGAAACCCTTGAACTCGATCAATGCGTTCATGCTTGCGTCCAGCGCCGCTCCAGCACGCGCGAGGCGGCTGACAGCGGGTAGCAGATGAAAAAGAAAAACAGGAACAGCGCGCCGTAGATCAGCACGGATTCGTAGGTGCGCTCGATGATTTGCTGGCCGACCTTGATCACGTCCACCACGCCGATCAGCACCGCGAGGGAGCTGGTCTTGATGATGCGCGTGTAGACGTTGATGGTCGGCGGCGTCATGCGTTTCAGCGCCTGGGGCAGCAGCACGTAACCGTAGAGTTGCGCGCCGTTCAAGCCAATCGACAACCCCGCTTCACGCTGCCCGCGGGGCAACGAATGCAAGGCGCCACGCACCACTTCGCCGACTTCGCTGGCGCCCCACAGCGACAGCACCAGCACCGTGCACCAGAAGCTCGGAATGCTCAAACCGAAAAAAATCGGCAGGCCAAAAAACAGCAGGTACAGCCACACCAGCACCGGGATCGCCCGGAACAATTCCAGGTAGATCCGTAGGATCGCGTTCAGCCATTTGACGTTCAGCGTGCGCAATACGCCGTAGAGCACGCCGCCAACGGTGCTGATGGCGATGCTCAAGAAGGAAATCGACAGGGTTTGCGCCGCGCCCTTGCCCAGTTGCGGCAAGGACACCCAGAGCAATTCAAGACCCGAACTGGCCATGCTGGAGCCTCCTTTCCAGACGGCTGAGCAGCAGCGACAGCGGCAAGAACAACAGCACGCAAATCAGCGTCAGCACGGCGAGCATTTCGTAGGTTTTGTAGTACAGCGCGATGTAGCTTTTGGTGGTGTAGAGAATCTCCGGCACTGCCACCGCCGAGACCACGGTGGTCTCCTTGAGCAGGAAGATGAAATTGGCGAACAGCGACGGCAGGCTGAGAATCCCGGCTTGCGGCAGGATCACGTAGCGCAGCAATTGCCCGTGGGACAAGCCGATGGAGCGGCCGGACTCGAGTTGTGCCTGGGGCACGGCATCGACGCCGGCGCGCAGCACTTCGGTCAGGTAAGCGCCGCCGAGAAAGGTCATGGTGATAATCGCCGCGGCAAACCCCGAGACCTTGATGCCCAGTGCCGGCAAGGCGAAGTACACGAAGAACAGCTGGATAAGCAGCGGCGTGTTGCGCGCCAACTCGACATAGAGGCCGACCAGCCGCTGCAGGTAGGGCGTGCGAAACACCAGAATCGTTGCGTTGTTCAGGGCCACCAGCAGCGATGTGCCGATGGCGATAAAGCCGACCTGCAGCGTCACGCCCACGGCTTTGAGAAACGCCGGCAGGGTGCTGAGGATGAAAGCGTAATCGAAGTTCATTGACCATCCTGGACGTCGCGGGGGTAAGCGACGGTGGTGCAGTCCATGGGCAGTGGATAACCGCCCGGCAGGCACCGACTTTAAAGGTATAAAAACAAGAATTTAAATACCGTTAAAGCATATTGATATCACGCAAAAAACTATCCGGCGGATTTGCCGGGGCGCAGGAAGACGACTATTTTCCTTGCAGCTGTAGGAGGGATCTTTTTTTCAAAAAGGCCCTCCAAGGACGCACAGCTTTTGGTCAGACTCCTGGCCGAACCCTCACAAGGAAGAGAAAAATGGCTGACGTGAAAGTGCCACAGCGGCTGGATCCGCAGGAAATCGTGAAATTGTTGGTGGCGTTGCGCCGGGCGCTGAAGGCCAGGGTGGCCTAACGCTCGTGAGGCGAGCAGATCACCTGTGGCGAGGGAGCTTGCTCCCGCTCGGCTGCGCAGCAGTCGCAAAATCAGTAATAGCGGTGAGCCTGAAGAAATGTCTGTGCAGGTTTTTAGGGTCGCTTCGCAACCCAGCGGGAGCAAGCTCCCTCGCCACAGGTTTCTCGAACGCAAAAAAACGCCGACGCTTTACCAGCCGTCGGCGCTCGAAACCTTGAAGGGGTTTACCTCGCGAATCAGAACGCCGGCAGTACCGCGCCGCTGTACTTCTTCTCGATGAATGCTTTCACTTCCGGGCTGGTCAAGGCTTTGGCCAGTTTCTGGATGGCAACGCTGTCCTTGTTGTCCGGACGAGCCACCAGGAAGTTCACGTAAGGCGAATCTGCACCTTCGATCACCAGCGCGTCTTTAGCCGGGTTCAGACCTGCTTCCAGCGCGTAGTTGGTGTTGATCATGTCCAGGTCGACCTGGTCCAGCACACGCGGCAGCATGGCCGATTCCAGTTCCTTGAACTTGAAGTTGTGCGGGTTCTTGGCGATGTCTTTCGGGGTGGCCAGAGCGTTTTTCGGGTCTTTCAACTCGATCAGGCCAGCCTTCTGCAGCAGGATCAGGGCACGGCCGCTGTTGCTGCCTTCGTTAGGGATGGCAATGGTCGCGCCGTCTTTGAGCTCAGCCAGGGATTTGACTTTCTTCGAGTAGCCGCCGAACGGTTCGACGTGAACGCCGATCACGGTCACAAGGTTAGTGCCTTTGCCTTCGTTGAAGCTTTTCAGGTACGGCAGGGTCTGGAAGTAGTTGGCGTCCAGACGCTTCTGATCAACCTGTACGTTTGGCTGAACGTAGTCGGTGAAGACTTTGATTTCCAGGTCCACGCCTTCTTTGGCGAGGGTCGGTTTGATCAGTTCAAGAATCTCGGCGTGTGGAACAGGGGTCGCCGCAACCACCAGCTTCTCGCCAGCCTGGGCCAGGCCCGCAGTCAGAGCAGCCGCCAGTGCGGTGAACAACAGAACCTTTTTCATGCAGTGTCCTTATCGAAAATCACGGTCGTCATCGACGACGGCTTGTTTAGTACGAGTGCCAGTGAAGTGCTATCGCTGGCGTGACGCGGACAATACCGGGATTTTTTATTCCCGAACAATATCTTTTATTCACTTTGATATTCCATTTTGTTCATACAGCTCTAGCCCGCGTGCTTTACCTGTAGGAGCGAAGCTTGCTCGCGAAGGCGTCATCCATGACACACCGCGTCGCCTGGTTCGCGAGCAAGCTTCGCTCCTACAGAAGCCCGGTCTGTTTGAGCAGTCGTTTCAAGGCTTCTTTCTCGGCGGCGGAGCCACTTCCGATGATCTGCTTGAGTTTCTGTTCGATCTGCACCAACGACGGCGGCGCCTCGGGCAGATTCAAATGCTCCGGCAATATCTCGTCACCGGTGCTGACCAGCAGCGCGAAGTGAATGACGTTTTCCAGCTCCCGGGTGTTGCCCGGCCAACTGTGCCGCTCCAGCACAAGCTGCGCAGCCTCGCTGATCAGCGGCACCGGCAGGTCGAGGCGCTGGCTGTAGATGCCGAGGAAATATTCGGACAGCGACAGAATATCGCCGACCCGCTCGCGCAACGCGGGCAGTTCGAGCTGGCCTTCGCTGAGGTAGTGATAAAGCCGTTCATGGAATTTTCCAGCCGCCACCGCTTGCGCCAGATCGATGCTGGTGGCGGCGACGAGGCGCACATCCACCGGGCTCGGCTGAGGCGCGCCAACGCGGGTGACTTCGTGATTTTCCAGGGCAGCGAGCAATTTGATCTGGATCGGCAGCGGCAAGTCGCCGATCTCATCCAGATAGAGTGTTCCACCGTTGGCCGAGCCGAACCAGCCAGCGCGGCTACTGGCCGCACCGCTGTAACTGCCCGCGGCATAACCGAACAATTCAGCGTCGGCATAGGTCGGGCTGATGGCGCCGCAATTGACGGAAACGAACAACCCGCCGCGATCACTCGCGCGATGGATGTGCCGCGCGAGCAATTCCTTGCCGCTGCCGGTCTCACCACGGATCAGCACCGAGATCGAGCGTGGCGCCAGTTGCTCCAGCTCCTGGCGCAATTGACGGGAGCGTGGATCGACAAACACCAGCGCCTTGGCGCGAATGCTGAGGGGGCTTTTTTCTGCGTCGGGGAACGTCAGCAGTGGCTGACCGAAGGCTTCAAAACTCATGGCAGACTCCCGCCCAAAACCGCCGGGAGACGGGGGCGATCATATAAAAAGAAAAGGTTCAGGCACGTCGCAGGGCGTGGTGTTCCATGCGGTTTTGCAGGCGATAGAGATAGGCAAAACCCTGCTCCCAGCGCTGGTGCCCGGACTTCACGTTGATGTGCCCGGCACCTGCCAGAATCCCCGCCTCGGCGCCCCAGTTGCAGGCCAGTTCAAGGGCTCGCGGCGCACTCACGGCGCTGTCGTTGTCGGAGCTGACCACCTGACTTGGGAAGGGCAACAAATGGCTCGGGATCGGTGCGAAGTTACGCAGCGCCGGCGAGCAGGCCGGGCGCTCGACGTCCGCCGGTGCGACCAGCAAGGCGCCGCGAACCTGACGCAAAAATTGCAGCGGTGCAGTGGCGGCCCAATGGGCGACCGTAATGCAACCCAGACTGTGCGCAATCAAGATCACCGGCGTACTGTCGGCGGCAATCGCCTCGGCCAGCGCCGCCACCCAATCTTCACGACGGGGTGTCAGCCAATCGGCCTGCTCCACCCGCGCGCTATTCGGCAGACTGTTTTGCCAGTGGCTTTGCCAATGATCTTCCGGCGATCCTTGCCAGCCCGGCACAATCAGGTAGCGAATTGATTCGTTGTGCATGGGGGAACTCTCCTGCTGCGTGTCTGTTCCCGATCGAGTATAGGGAGGAGAGTTATATTCGTTAAGGAATAAGAAGCTATTTATTAAGACCTATATCGAATATACGAACAACTCCCTGTAGGAGCGAGCCTGCTCGCGAAGGCGGCCTCACATTCAACATTGATGGTGGCAGAAAGACCGCTTCGCGAGCAGGCTCACTCCTACAGGGTTTTGTGTTTTGCCGGCATAAAAAAAGGGACCGCACCCTGCCAAGGAGACGGCCCCGGAAACTCAAAATCTGTTAGCGCTGATCAACCTCGCTGGAATGTGATGATTGGCTGAAACGGTTATCTATTAAAGGAATATTTAATTACTTTATTAGGCCGAAATTGCATATGCCAATCACTCCTTGCTTCACAACGTAACGTCCCTTTGGGTCAAATTGATGACCGGCGTTTGAGTTTCCGAGTGCATCGATCAAGCCTGAGCGGCACGAACCTCCTGCACCTCTGTTGTTTCCCCACGCACAAACCGGTTCGCCCGCCCAAACGTCCCGAAATCATTGAACCGCACGCCCATCTCGCGCATCACCTTATGCGCCACCGGCACGGTCATCTGGCGGATGTAAAACGGCTCCTTCACCACAAAGTGATGAATCCCGTGGCTGCTGCCGAAGTTGAAGCAGAACGCCTGCATCGGCCACATCCACCAAGGGTTCAGCACCTGGGTTTGCTGAATCACATTCCCCGGCTCCACGTCACCGTAGTAGTGCATGTTGGAGCTGACAAAGTGCAGGCAAAACGTGCGCAACACGTTAGGGCCGATGATCAACACAGCCGCGATGTCGATCACCTGCATCACCGCCAATGTCGTCGCCGACCATTCGATCGGTGCCCCCAGCAGATAGGCAACACCATTCGCCGCATGGAAACCGAGGAACATATACCACGCCCCCCAATGCACCAGCGCCAGCGGCGCGTAGACTTTCAGTGCGCGCTTGATGATGCTGAGCTTATGAGTCCAGGTCTTGGCTCGCAGCATGCGAATGAACGCCGACATCACGTTATCGCCGACCATCAGCAGCCGCGCAAAACCCCAAGGCTCGCCGTTGGTGATCGCGCGTTCCTCCATGTCGGCTTCCGTACCGGACACCTTGTGGTGGTTGAGGTGCAGATGCCGGCGAATCCACGGATTGATCGTGCTCGGCCGCGCCAGCCACACCAGGCCCATCATCAGATTGTGCGGCACGCGCTGCTTGCGAAAGTACATGCTATGAATCAGGTCGTGTTCCAGCTCGTGGGTCAACGAGGCGAAAAACGCATTGAGCAGCAGGCACACCCACCAGGCCATGTGCCCGGTCATGTAGAGCGCCGCTGAACCAATCATTCCAGCCAGTGCGAAGGCCAGAATGCCCGCGCCCATCGCGTCTTGATGGTTGAGAATCGGGTAGCGTTTGCGCAGTTCGACGCCTCTGGCCAGCACCACTTCGCGAATATGCGCTGATCGTTGAGCTGCATTCAGTCGCTGGGGACTTGCAGAAGTACCGTCCATGCTTCCATCCTCTGGTTATTGATGTTCGCATCCTGCCTTGTGAACCCTCACAACGCGGTAGCCGTGAACGCCAACCTGTTGACCGGAAGCGCCAATCAGCATGACTGAACCGACCTCCCTCGCCAGCTGGACCCGTGCCCTGCGCAAGCAACTCGATGCGCTGGGCCTCGACAGCACCGCCCTGTGTCAACAGGCGGGGCTCGACCCGCAATTGATGGACGACCCGAACGCCCGTTACCCGTTGTCGGGCACCACGCGCCTGTGGGAAATCGCGGTACAGGTCAGCGGCGACCCGGCGATTGGCTTGCGGGTGTCGCGTTTTGTCAGCCCGACTACGTTTCATGCACTCGGTTATGCGCTGGTGGCCAGCGGAAGTCTGCGCGAAGTGTTCGAACGCATCGTGCGTTATCACCAAGTGGTCAGCGATGCGCTGGAACTGGAGCTGACCCGCGCCGAGGATCGCTACCGCTTTCGCCTGAAAATCCCCATAGGCAACCCCGCACCGGCGCTGGAGGCCATCGACGCGTTTGCCGCGATTTACGTGCGCACCTGCCGCAATCGCCTGGGCCGCGACTATGCACCGCTGGCGGTGTACCTGCGCCGTCCCGAACCTGCCGACCCGCATCAATGGCACAAGGTCTTTCGTTCGCCGGTGTATTTCGCCGCCGACGAAGACCGACTGGAATTTGCGCTCGTGGACTTCGACAGTCACCTGGACGACGCCAACCCGGAACTGGCCGAACACAACGAAGCGGTGCTCAAGCGCACCCTGGCGCAACTCAAACCGCTAACCTGGGAACGCAAAGTCCGCGATGCCATTGAAGAGCAACTGCCCGAAGGCGAGCCCAGCGCCGAGCACATCGCCAAGGCCCTGCACCTGAGTTTGCGCAGCCTGCAACGGCACCTGGCGGACGAAGGCTGTCGATTCGACACGCTGCTCAATGAAAGCCGCGAAAACCTGGCGCTGCTGCACCTGCGTGATCCGCAATGCTCGTTGAGTGAGATCAGTTATTTGCTGGGGTTCGCCGATACCAGCAGCTTCAGCCGCGCGTTCAAACGCTGGACGGGGATGACGCCGGGGCAGTTTCGGGATGGGTTGCGGTAAAGGATCCGGGAGGTGTGTTGCCTGGTCTGGCCTCTTCGCGGGCAAGCCTCGCTCCTACAGGAAATTCGTCAATCGTGAGTACTACGCTGACCTGTAGGAGCGAGGCTTGCCCGCGAAAGCGATAGTTCGGACATCACAGAACCCACTACCGGCCACGATCCCGCCGCAACAACTTGCGCACCCGAGCCACCAATTCACTCACGGCAAAAGGCTTGAGCAAGTAATCATCCTCATGCAACTCCAGCCCGCGCAGGCGATCTTCGATGCCATCTTTTGTCGTCAGGAACAGCACCGGCGTGTCGCCGAGCTTGCGGATCTGTTGCTGCAACTGCCAGCCGTTGAGCCCCGGCAGCATCACGTCGAGGATGATCATTTCGTATTTGCCGGACTCGATAAAGCGCCGGCCGTCCATTCCATTAAGCGCCACGTCGACCGTATAACTCGCCTCGTTCAGGCCTTTGGCCAGGCGTTTGGCGATCTCCGGTTCGTCTTCTACTAACAGCACACGCATTGCACACCTCGATTGTCGTCGTCACAGGCTAGGCGCGTTCGCGGACAAAGCCCATCAATAACGCTGTGTTTTAAAAAATCGCCAGTGCCCGCAACCGCTCGGCATCGACAATCTCGATCTCGCCGTACTTCAAATTCAGAATCCCCTGCCCTTGCAAGTCCTTGAGGATCTGGTTGGTGGTCTGGCGCGACAGCGACAACATCGACGCCAGTTGTTCCTGGGGCAATTGCAGCACCCGGCGCGGCGGATCGAATTCGCCGTAACCCTTGGCAATCATCAGCAAGCGATGAGCCAAGCGTGCCGGGGCGGGCATCAGGCTCAGCTGTTCGAGGCTGATGAAGGTCAGGCGCAGTTTGTGGCTCATCAGCAGCGCGAGTTGCCGCCAGTACACCGGTTGCTCATCGAGCAACGCCAGCAGCGCAGCCTGCGGGATGTGCAGCAGGGTGCACTGGCCCACGCCAAAGGCATCGTGGGTGCGTGGCTGGCCGTCGAACAGACAGATTTCGCCGAACCAGTGGGGCGATTCCACGAGGCTCAACAACGCTTCCTTGCCCTGCTCGCTGACCGCGCCGATGCGCACCGAGCCTTCGAGCACCGCGTACAACCCGCACGGCGGATCACCGCGTTTAAACAGCAGCTGCCCCGTCGATAACCGCCGCACCCGGGCCGCAGCCAGCAGACTATCCTGTAAGGGAACAGGCAAATGACTGAACCACTGCCCCGACTCCAGGCGCGCACGCCAAACCTGCATGTCCATGAAAACTCCTGGAGATTGTCGCCTGCCTGACAGAGCGAAAGGTGAACCCGAGGCATGATCAACCACCCTACAGGAGGAATAACAATGAAAAGCCTCGTTGACCATCTCAGTCAATACGCCGCTTACCACCGTGACCCGCGCAATATTGCCAGCCACTTTATCGGGATTCCGTTGATTGTGGTGGCGGTGGAGGTATTGCTGTCGCGGCCGCAATGGGGTGAAGGCTGGGTTTCGCCGGCGGTGCTGGTCGCACTGGCATCGGCGTGGTTTTACCTGCGCCTGGAGGTGCGGCTCGGGGTGTTGATGACCTTGTTGCTGGGGCTGTGTGTTTGGGCGGGTCAGGTTCTCGCGCAGCAAAGTACGCTGGTGTGGCTGGCGAGCGGGATCGGGATGTTTGTGGTGGGGTGGGCGATTCAGTTTGTCGGTCATCATTACGAAGGGCGCAAACCGGCGTTTGTCGATGATGTGACGGGGTTGATTGTCGGGCCGTTGTTTGTGGTGGTTGAGTTGGCTTTTTTGCTGGGGTTGCGGCGGGATTTGAAAGAGCAGATTGAGGCGCGGGTAGGGGGCGTTCGGGTCAATCCGAAGCGCGCTGCTGCATAGGACGCCATCGCGAGCAGGCTCGCTCCCACACTGGATCTATGGCGTACATAGAACCCCTGTGGGAGCGAGCCTGCTCGCGATGCTTTTGCTTTAGAGGTTGGCGAGTTTCTGCCAGACCTTTGGTTTGAAGAACAATGTCTCGCCCTTCGCCAGGCCGATCAGGCTGTCGTGATCCTTCACCACTTCAGCTTCGATCAACTCACTCTGGCCTTCGACCTTCAACGTCACCCGAGTCGTCGCGCCCAACGGACGGATATCGCGCACTTCGGCCGCGTGGTGATCCTCCAGCTCATGCCGCGACAGCGACACTTCGTGCGGGCGGAACAGCACGTGATTGTCTTCACCCAAATGCAGACGGTTCGAATCACCGAGGAAGTGATAAACGAAATCGCTGGCCGGGTTTTCGTAGACATCGCCCGGTGAGCCGATCTGTTCGATCACGCCTTTGTTCATCACCACGATACGGTCGGCGACTTCCATGGCCTCTTCCTGGTCGTGGGTCACGAATACCGAGGTCAGGTTGATGTCTTCGTGTAGCCGCGCCAACCAGCGACGCAGTTCCTTGCGGACCTTGGCGTCGAGTGCACCGAACGGTTCGTCGAGCAGCAGGACTTTCGGCTCGACCGCCAGGGCACGGGCCAACGCGATGCGCTGCCGCTGACCACCGGAAAGTTGCTCCGGGTAGCGATCAGACAGCCAGTCCAGTTGCACCATGTTCAGCAGTTCATGAACCTTCACCGCGATCTGGCTTTCGCTAGGGCGCTGGTTTTTCGGTTTCATGCGCAGGCCGAACGCGACGTTGTCGAACACGGTCATGTGGCGGAACAATGCATAGTGCTGGAACACGAAACCGACGTTGCGATCACGCACGTCATGGCCGGAAACGTCTTCACCGTGGAACACGATGTTGCCCTTATCCGGGGTTTCCAGGCCGGCGATGATCCGCAGCAGCGTGGTTTTACCGCAACCCGACGGGCCGAGCAGCGCCACGAGCTCGCCGCTTTGAATGTCCAGGCTGATGTTGTCCAGCGCCTTGAACGCATTGAAATTCTTGCTGACGTTACGCACTTCGATCGACATGAATTATTCCTCCGCGGCGCTGGTGCGCAGGCGGTTAATACGGTTTTCGCTCCACTGCTTAAGCAGCAGGATGAAGAGCGCCATGATCAGCAACAGGCTCGCTACCGCGAACGCGGCCACGTGGTTGTATTCGTTGTAGAGGATCTCGACGTGCAGCGGCAGGGTATTGGTCACCCCGCGAATGTGCCCGGAAACCACCGACACCGCACCGAATTCACCCATCGCCCGCGCGGTACACAACACCACGCCGTAGATCAGGCCCCATTTGATATTGGGAACGGTGACGTGCCAGAACATCTGCCAGCCATTGGCCCCGAGCAAGCGCGCGGCCTCTTCTTCCTGGGTGCCTTGTTCCTGCATCAGCGGGATCAGCTCACGCGCCACGAACGGCACGGTGACGAAGATCGTCGCCAGCACGATGCCCGGCAAGGCGAAGACGATCTGGATGTCGTGATCCTGCAGCCACGGCCCGAACAGGCCCTGCGCGCCGAACATCAGCACGTAGACCAGACCGGCGATCACCGGCGAGACCGAGAACGGCAGGTCGATCAGAGTCACCAAAATGCTTTTACCGCGGAACGAGTACTTGCTCACGCACCACGCCGCGCTGACGCCGAACACGAGGTTCAGCGGGACCGAAATCAACACGGCGATGACCGTGAGTTTCAGCGCCGACAGCGCGTCGGGTTCAAGGATCGCGGTGAAGAACGAACCCAGACCATTCTTCAAACCCTGGGACACCACGATCACTAGCGGCAGCAACAGGAAAAGGGCAAACACCAACCAGCCAAGACCGATCAGGATCCGCCGTGAATTGGCACTGCCACGGCGGGCAGCGTTCGAGGAAGCAGCAGCAATAGATGATTGGGACATTTCTGCGCCTCCTTATGGGGTTTCGATACGGCGTTGCAGCAAGTTGATCAGCAGCAACAGGACGAAGGAAACCACCAGCATCAGTACACCAATGGACGTGGCGCCGGTGTAATCGTACTGGTCAAGCTTGACCATGATCAGCAGCGGCAGAATTTCTGTTTTCATCGGCATGTTGCCGGCGATGAAAATCACCGAACCGTACTCGCCGACCCCACGGGCAAAGGCCAACGCGAAACCGGTCAACCACGCAGGCAGCAGTGCGGGCACCAGAATATGGCGGAAAACCTGCAAGGGTTTGGCACCCAGGCACGCCGCCGCTTCTTCGACTTCACGAGGGATGTCGGCCAATACTGGCTGTACCGTACGTACTACGAATGGAAGCGTTACGAAAGTCAGCGCAAGCGTGATACCGAGGGGGGTATACGCGATCTTGAACCCCAGGTCCGCAGCAAACTGACCCACCCAACCATTCGGCGCGTACAGCGCAGTCAGCGCGATACCGGCCACGGCAGTAGGCAAAGCGAAGGGCAAATCGATCATCGCGTCGATGATCTTGCGACCCGGGAACGAATAGCGCACCAGCACCCAGGCCAGCAGCGTGCCGATGATGCCGTTGATGATCGCGGCATAGAGCGCGGTGCCGAAGCTCAGCTTCAACGCCGCCAGCACCCGTGGCGCCGAGATAATCGCCCAGAACTGATCCCAGGTGAGTTGAGCGGCATGCACGAACATCGCCGCCAGTGGAATAAGCACAATCAGGCTGAGGTACACCAAGGTGTAGCCCAGCGTCAGCCCGAAGCCGGGTATGACGGGGGAGATACGACGCGACATAAAAGTCCTTGGTTGGGAACGCGCAAAGCCCCGAATGTAAATCCGGGGCTCGTTGATGGCTATTTAAAACTACTGCGCCTGGTAGATCTGGTCGAACACGCCGCCGTCGTTGAAGAATTTCGGCTGAGCGGTTTTCCAGCCGCCGAAGTCCTTGTCGATGGTCACCAGGTCCAAGGTCGGGAACTGCTTGCTGTACTTGGCGGCCACATCCTTGTCACGTGGACGATAGAAGTTTTTCGCCGCAATTTCCTGGCCGGCCGGGCTGTACAGGTGCTTGAGGTACGCCTCTGCGATCTCGGTGTTGCCCTTTTTCTCGGCGTTCTTGTCGACTACAGCCACCGGCGGTTCAGCCAGGATCGACAGCGAAGGCACGACGATTTCGAACTTGTCGGCGCCGCCGTCTTCTTTCAGGGCCAGGAACGCTTCGTTTTCCCAGGCCAGCAACACGTCGCCCTGACCGTTGTTGACGAAAGTGATGGTCGAGCCGCGAGCACCGGTGTCCAGAACCGGAACGTGTTTGAACAGGGTCTGCACGTATTCCTTGGCCTTGGCTTCGTCACCGCCGTTGGCTTTCAGGCCATAAGCCCAGGCCGCGAGAAAGTTCCAGCGCGCACCGCCGGAGGTTTTCGGGTTCGGAGTGATCACCGACACGTCATTCTTGACCAGATCGCCCCAGTCCTTGATGCCTTTAGGGTTGCCCTTGCGCACCAGGAACACGATGGTCGAGGTGTAAGGCGTGCTCGCCTCCGGAAGACGCTTCTGCCAGTCGGCCGGCAGGGTCTTGCCGAGTTTGGCGATTTCGTCGATGTCACCGGCCAGGGCCAGAGTCACCACATCCGCCCGCAGACCGTCGATCACGGCCCGGCCTTGCTTGCCTGAACCACCGTGGGATTGCTGGATTTTCACATTGTCGCCAGCGTGGTCTTTCTTCCAGAAGTTGACGAACTCGGCGTTGTAATCCTGGTACAGCTCGCGAGTCGGGTCATACGACACGTTGAGCAACTCGTAATCCTTGGCAACCGCGGAACCCACAAAAAGGGCACTGGCCAGGGCGGCCAAAGCGAAATGACGAATCGACGACATGATGAAAGCTCCTGGAATTCTTGGTGTGTTGGCTTTTTTTATGGTGGGCTGGAATCGGGTTGCCGGTTTTTTAGCTCGGTTTGTTGCTCGGGTTCTGCAAACGGAATTTCTCTTTGCGTTCGATCTGCACCACCTGGGCGTTGTGCACGGTGATTTCCACAGCGCCAAAACGCAGATCGCGCAATGCGCTCTGGATCTCACGCAAGATGGTGGCTTCGTCTTGACCGTCAACGCTACGTAGGGATGCGCTCATCGTGCTGCTCCTTCAACTGAGAGGTTGCCTGGCAGTGGCGGCACTGCTTGCGGCGTGAGAGCAATAGTAGAGACGCGGGGATATTCTTAAAAAGACTATTTAAGAATGTTTATATAACCAAATTAAATTATCTGCCGGGACATAGGTTTGCGGCGGATTCAGGTTTTTGAAAGGGGCTCAAAACCCTGTGGCGAGGGAGCTTGCTCCCGTTGGAGGGCGAGGCACTCGCTGTTGGGACTGCTGCGCAATCCAGCGGGAGCAAGCTCCCTCGCCACAAAAACCTAAGGTTGGCTTAGCGGATTTGTGGCACGTGCGCCCACTCCAGCAGCTTGGCCGGGACCGGTCGCCCAAACCAGTAGCCCTGCCCCAGATCGCAGTCCTGTTCGAGCAGGAAACGCGCCTGCTCGACCTGCTCGATCCCTTCGGCATGCACTTGCATCCCCATGCTTTGCGCCAGCGCGATAATCACTCGCACGATCGCGGCGTCATCCTCGTCCCACGGCAAGCCTGCGACAAAACCCTGATCGATCTTGAGCTTCTGCACCGGCAAACGCTTGAGTCGCAGCAGCGACGAATAACCTGTACCGAAATCATCGATGGCCAGCCGCACACCTAATTCACGCAGGCGATGCATCTGCTCCAACGCCACTTCAGGGTCTTCCATCACCGCGCTTTCAGTGACTTCCAGCTCCAGATACGCCGGATCCAGGCCGGTTTCGTGCAGCACTTTCGCCACTTGCTGAAAGAGCTCGCGGCGAGCGAACAATCGAGACGAGACGTTCACCGCGACAAACGACAACGCCACACCCGCCTGCTGCCACAAACACATTTGCTGACATGCCTGGCGCATCACCCAGGTGTCGATTTCTGCAATCAGCCCGGTGCGTTCTGCGATGGGGATGAATTCCGCCGGCGGCACCAGCCCGCGTTTCGGATGCTCCCAGCGCACCAGCGCCTCGACGCCAACCAGGCGACGGGTCTTGAAGTCATGAACCGGCTGGTAATAAACGCGCAGCTCCTGCTGTTCCAGCGCTCGGCGCAGCTCTACGGCAGTCTCGACCCGATTCTGGGCATGGGCTGTCAGCTCTTCGGTATAAAGGGCGTAGCCGTCGCGACCAGCGCTTTTGGCCTTGAACAGCGCCGAGTCAGCGTTACGCAATAGCTGTTCGGCGCTTGTAGCATCGCCGGGGAACAAGCTGATACCGATGCTGGTATTGATGAACAGCTGATGCCCGCCAACCAGGAACGGCTCTTTGAGACCATCAATGATCCGCTGCGCCAGCGCCGCAGCCTGCATCAACTGCGGACAGCTTTCGGCGAGCACCGCGAACTCATCACCCCCCAGTCGCGCCAGCGTGAGCTCCGGGCAAAGCAAGGCCTGCAAACGCTCGGCCACGGCCTTGAGCAGTTGGTCGCCGACCGTGTGTCCGAGGCTGTCGTTGATCATCTTGAAATGATCCAGGTCGACCATCAGCAACGCACAGCCACGCTTGTGGAGTTGTGCCGACGTCAGTGCCTGCTCGGTACGGTCGGTGAACAGTAACCGGTTTGGCAAATCCGTCAGCGGGTCGTGATGCGCCAGATGCTTGAGTTCATGCTCGGAGTTCTTGATCGCGCTGATATCGGAAAACACGGCGACGTAGTGGCTGAGTTGGCTCTGATCGTCGTGAATGACGCGGATCGTCTGCCATTGCGGATAGATCTCGCCGCTTTTGCGGCGGTTCCAGATTTCCCCGCTCCACTCGCCCATGCTGTTGAGTGTCGCGAACATCGCCTGGTAAAAATCCGCTGGATGATGGCCCGACTTGAACAGGCTCGGTCGCTGGCCCAGAACTTCCTCAAGCGAGTACCCGGTGATTTCCATGAACGCGCGGTTAACGTGGACGATCAACCCGTTGCTATCGGTGACCAGCACCCCTTCACGTGTGCAATCGAATACCGCAGCCGCCTGACGCAAACGCTCGCGGTCGTCATTACGCTCACGCAACGTGACGCCGACACCCAGGCATCGGAGCAATCGTGCTCGGGCAATGAAAATCAGCCCGGCACTAAACACGACCCAGACGTAACCGTTGATCAGTTGCCATCGCAGTAACTCAGCAGAGTCATCGAAGAAACTGGTCAATAAGTAGCCGCTAAACTGCAGCCAGACCGCGGAAAGCACCAGGTAAAGCAGCGCTGCACGCAATGCATCGCGATATGTGGCAGACATTCGAGCGTCCATGTCCCTACAAAATGATTGGGATTATAGGGTAAAGAAACATCCCGCCACTCTTATCTGAAAGGGTGACTGGTTTTATCTGTGGGCTTAGTGATAATGCAACGGCTATTTTTTTATTTATCGAGGGCCCTATAGCCTATGTGGTACGAAGGTTTTCTCGGCTTGTCGCCCTGGTCACTGGTGGCAGTCACCCTGCTGATGACCCACGTGACGATCATTGGCGTCACGGTCTATCTGCATCGTTATTCAGCCCATCGCTCGCTTGAGCTCAATGCTGGCCTGAAACATTTCTTCCGCTTCTGGCTGTGGCTGACCACGGCGCAGAACACCCGCGAGTGGACCGCTATCCACCGCAAGCATCACGCCAAATGCGAAACCGTCGATGACCCGCACAGCCCGGTCATCAAGGGCCTGTCCACCGTTCTGCGCAAAGGTGCCGAGCTGTACCGCACCGAAGCGGAAAACCCGGAGACCCTGCGCATCTACGGCAAGAACTGCCCCGAAGACTGGATCGAACGCAACCTGTACAGCCGCTACCCGCTGCTGGGTGTGGCGATCATGGCGGTCATCGACCTGCTGCTGTTCGGCACCATCGGCATCACCATCTGGGCCATCCAGATGATGTGGATCCCGGTGTGGGCCGCCGGCGTGGTCAATGGCCTGGGCCATGCCATCGGTTACCGCAACTTCGAATGCCGCGACGCGGCAACCAATCTGGTGCCTTGGGGCATCCTGATTGGCGGTGAAGAGCTGCACAACAACCATCACACTTACCCGAACTCGGCCAAATTGTCGGTCAAGAAGTGGGAGTTCGACCTCGGCTGGGCCTGGATCCAGGTCTTCAGCTTCTTCCGTCTGGCCAAGGTCCAGCGGGTTGCGCCGATTGCCCACCGCGTCGAAGGCAAAGGCAGCCTGGACATGGACACCGCCATGGCAATCCTCAACAACCGCTTTCAGATCATGGCCCAATACCGCAAATTGGTGATCGCGCCGCTGGTCAAGCAAGAGCTGGAAAAGGTCGATCATTCGGTCCGTCACCAGTTTCACCGGGCCAAGCGTCTGCTTTCCCGGGAAACCAGTTTGCTGGACGAAAAACACCACGTTCGCATCCAGACTATGCTCGAGCACAGCCAGGCGCTGAAGGTAATTTACGAGAAACGCCTGGCCTTGCAGCAGATATGGGTCAAGACAAGCTCAAATGGTCACGACATGCTGGCGGCCATCAAGGATTGGGTTCACGAAGCAGAAGCCAGCGGGATTCAATCCCTGCGCGACTTCGCCGACCAACTGAAAACCTACTCCCTGCGCCCTGCCGCTGTCTGATCGGCTTACCTGTGGCAATGGGGCTTGTCTGTGGCGAGGGGATTTATCGGAATGCCGCATCACCCCGTTCGGCGACGAAGTCGCCGCAAATCTGACGACGCGTTTTAACTGAAAAAACGCGTCGCCTATACCGCCCGGCGGGAGCCAGCTCCCGCGCCCCAAAGCCCGGGAACCAATCTCCAAATCCCCTATCTCAAAGACACTTCGCCACCCGGCGGGCTTTGCTGTAGCCGCTTTCGAAACTCAAGCGGCGCACGCCCTTTGAGATTTGTCCCGATGGTCCCCAAAACCCCACAAGACTCAAACCTCCCTCAGTGGCCGGACGCCGCTCAAACTCTGATGGCACTCATGCATGCCCAGGGCGAAGTGGCACGCCTGAGCGAACGCGAGCAGCTGTTCAGCTCCCTGCTGGTGAGCGTCAACGCGGTGCTTTGGGCATTCAATTGGGAAACCCGTCAGGTTCTATACGTCAGCCCGGCCTATGAACGGATTTTTGGCCGTTCCGCAGGCCTGTTGCTGTCCGACTACAACGAATGGCGCGACAGCATTTACCCCGACGACCTGGAATACGCCGAGCGCAGCCTGGCCGAAGTCCTGGTCAAAGGCGCCGTCGAAGACCGTGAATACCGCATCATCGCCGCCGACGGCCAGGTGCGCTGGCTCAGCGACAAATGCTTCATCAACCGTCAGGCCGAGCCGGGCCAACCGGTGATCATCGTCGGGATCGCCGAAGACATCACCGAAAAGAAACGGATGGAGGCCGAGCTGCAGCGCCTGGCCACCACCGACGTGCTGACGCAAAGCAGCAATCGCCGGCACTTCTTCGAATGCGCCCAACGCGAGTTTGCGCAAGCGCGCAAGCAAGGCGCGCCGATGGCGTTCCTGTTGCTGGACATCGATGACTTCAAAGTGGTCAACGACACCTACGGCCATCAAGCCGGCGACAACGTACTGCAACGAATCGCCGAGAGCGGTCATGCCGCATTACGCCGGGGGGATTTTTTCGGTCGGATCGGTGGCGAGGAATTCGCAGCGGTGTTCCCCGGCTGCGCACCCGACATGGCCATGCAAGTCGCCGAGCGCCTGCAGCGGCAGATTCAGCAATTGAGCTTCAGCCATGACGACCAGACGTTCGGCATCACCGTCAGCCAGGGCTTGACCAGCCTGACCGCGGAGGACGATACCCTCGACAGCGTGTTCGCCCGCGCAGATTCGGCGATGTATGAAGCCAAGCGCCAGGGCAAAAACCGCATTATCTCGGGCTAACCGCAACCTCATATTCAACACAAAACCCTGTGGGAGTGAGCCTGCTCGCGATAGCGGCGTGTCAGCCAGCGTAGAGGTTGACTGATACACCGCTATCGTGAGCAGGCTCACTCCCACAAGGGTTTCGTGTGAGGTTTACTTTTTGCGCAACCGCATCAATTCCGGCAAGCCAATCTTGAGCAACCGCGCAGTCCGGCACTTGGCCAATGCCTCAATGCCCTCATGCTCGGTCAGGCGCGCCAGTTGTGCAGCAATGTTCATCACCAGCGCTTCGCGGGAGTAAACCCCGCCACCGAGCTGGTAGACCGCTGCAATCAGCTCTCGCAACTCCAGCGGCAGACGCCAACGAGCGCGCAGCGCCGAACCGTAGGCCGCCCCGAAGTCGGCCAAAGCCTCTCCCACCTCCTCCCATTCATCCAGCTCGCCACCGGCCTGCTTCCATTCCTGCAAACACCTCAGCAGGGCGAGGTCGCCGAGGCAATGCAGCATGCCCGCGCAATAACAGCGCTCCTGATCCAGGTCCAGCAAGCGCGCCAGGGTGCGGGCGTATTCGGCGGTGTGCAGCGACAACTCCCAGAAACGCTCGGCGTAGTCCGCCAGGTACGGATCGCTGAGCCGGGCACTGCGCTTGAGCGCCAGCCCCAGAATCAGGTTCATGCTTTGTCCGGTGCCCAAGCGATGCAACGCCTGGGACAGGGTTTGTACGGCGTCACCCAGGTGATGAGCCGCGCTGTTGGCAGCGGCGATCAGCACAGCGGTGACCTGCGGATCGGTGCGGATTTCGTCTCCCAACCGGGTCAGATCAAGGCCATTGGGATTAAGGCTGCGCTTGATCGCCACCTGCACGTCGGTCATCAACGGCGCACCCTCCGCCTGTTCACGGCGACGGTCCAGGTACACCGACAAGGTCATGCCGGGCGCCAGCGTTGGCACCTCGCAGGCAACCTCCTCTCCGGCATTCACCAGCAATTCTTGCAGGCGGTGGGTCAGGCCTTCCATGTCCAGGGGTTTGGTCAGATACGCCGTGGGCGACAGGGGCAAGGCTTCGCGCACACTGGCGCTGTCGTTGCGGCTGCTCATCAGAATGAAGGGCAGCGGCGGATTGCGCTTGCGTTGACGCACGTTGCGCAAAACATTCAGGCCATCGACGCCCGGCAGCTCCCAGTCGACGATCACCAGGTCGTACGGATTTTCCGCCAACAACTCCAGCGCTTGCTGGCCATCGGAACACAAATCCAGCCGTGCATCGCAGCGCACACTCAACAACACGTGCTTGAGCAGGTCCCGAGACCAAGGATCGGCCTCGGCGATCAAGACTCTCGGTACAGCGGGCAAATCTACGGCAGTCATGCAACACGCTCCCTCGCAATGCTTGAACCTTAGTCAACGCTCGCGGTTCGATACAGATCAAATGCCCTCAATGTGTTTCAAGAGGCGAAAAAAAACCCGCCGAAGCGGGTTTTTTGTCGATCAGGTCACACTTGGCAATCAGAGCTCGGAGAAGCACTCTTCGATGATTGCCAGACCTTGGTCCAGTTGCTCGTCCGGCGAAGTCAGCGGTACCAGGACGCGCAGAACGTTGCCGTAAGTGCCGCAAGACAGCAGGATCAGACCTTTGTCGCGAGCCTTGGCCACTACCGATGCCACAGCGGCAGCGTTTGGCTTGTGGCTGTCGCCGTCGACGAACAGCTCGACCGCGATCATCGCGCCCAGGGCACGGACTTCGCCGATTACCGGGTACTTGGCCTGGATGGCTTTCAGGCCAGTGACCAAACGCTCGCCAACAGCCTTGCAGCGGTCCAGCAGGTGTTCTTCTTCGAACACTTCCATCACGGCCAGAGCCGCGGCGCAAGCGATCGGGCTACCGGCGTAGGTGCCGCCCAGGCCGCCTGGAGCAATGGCGTCCATGTATTCGGCTTTGCCGCACACACCGGCCAACGGGAAACCGCCAGCGATGGATTTGGCGAAAGTGGTCAGGTCGGCAGAAACGCCCATCTGTTCCATGGCGAAGAAGGTGCCGGTACGGCCAGCGCCCGTCTGCACTTCGTCAGCGATCAGCAGGATGCCGTGCTGGTCGCACAGGGCACGCAGGCGCTTCATGAATTCTTTAGGCGCGACGTAGAAACCACCTTCGCCCTGAACCGGCTCGATGATGATGGCAGCAATGTCACGCGGCTCGGCGTCGTTCTTGAAGATGCGTTCGATGCTGGCGATCGAGTCGTCGATGCTCACACCGTGCAATTCGTTCGGGTACAGCGCGCGGAACACGCCGCCTGGCATCAGGCCCATGCCGGCCGAGTAAGGCACGACTTTACCGGTCAGGCCCAGGGTCATCATGGTGCGACCGTGGTAAGCGCCGGTGAACGCGATCACGCCGGCACGGCCAGTGGCGGCACGGGCGATCTTCACGGCGTTTTCAACGGCTTCGGAACCGGTGGTCACCAGCAGGGTTTTCTTGGCGAAATCACCTGGCACCTTGGCGTTGATTTTTTCGCACAGCTCTACGTACGGTTCGTAGGCCAGCACCTGGAAGCAGGTGTGGGTCAACTTGTTCAGCTGCTCGGTCACCGCGGCGATGATTTTCGGGTGCAGGTGACCGGTGTTCAGTACGGCGATACCGCCGGCGAAGTCGATGAACTCGCGACCTTCAACGTCGGTCACGGTGGCGTTCTTCGCGGACTCGGCGAAGATCGGGTGAATCTGGCCAACACCGCGTGGTACAGCGGCTTCGCGGCGTTTCATCAGGGATGCGTTAGTCTTGCTCATAAAGTCCTCATTCACCGCTCATCGGGCGGCGTGGTTCAAGGAAAATGCGGCGGGGAGGCAACTACGGCAGCATGCGATGATCGACTGCCACAGCGTTCCCGGCCACAGAGAAAATTCCGTTTGAAGCGCAGAAAGGGACAGCGCTCTCGTGCCCTTTCCGCTTATTGCATTCCCGTCTGCCGAGCTTAGATGCCCAGGCAGAGGTATTTGATTTCCAGGTAATCTTCGATGCCGTACTTGGAGCCTTCACGGCCCAGCCCCGACGCCTTGATGCCGCCGAACGGCGCGACTTCGTTGGAGATCAACCCGGTGTTGACGCCGACCATGCCGTATTCCAGGGCTTCCGCCACACGGAACACACGGCCCAGGTCGCGAGCATAAAAGTACGAAGCCAGACCGAACTCGGTGTCGTTGGACATCGCGATCACTTCGGCTTCGTCTTTGAAGCGGAACAGCGGCGCCAATGGACCGAAGGTTTCTTCCTTGGCCACGGCAGCGTTCTTCGGCACGTTGGTCAGGATGGTCGGCTCAAAGAAGTTACCTTCCATGACCTTGCCACCCGCCAGAACGGTTGCGCCTTTGCTGATCGCGTCAGCAATGTGCTCTTGAACCTTGGCCACGGCTTTTTCGTCGATCAGCGGACCCGTGGTGGTGCCTTCTTCCAGACCGTTGCCGATCTTGAGTTTGGCCACAGCCACTTTCAGCTTCTCGGCGAACGCGTCGTAGACCGAATCCTGAATGTACAGACGGTTGGCGCAGACACAGGTCTGGCCGTTGTTGCGGTACTTGGAAATGATCGCGCCTTCGACGGCCTTATCCAGGTCCGCGTCGTCGAACACGATGAACGGCGCGTTGCCACCCAGTTCCAGGGACACTTTCTTGATGTCCTTGGCGCATTCAGCCATCAGTTGGCGACCGATTTCGGTCGAGCCAGTGAAGGACAATTTACGTACGATCGGGTTGCTGGTCAGCTCGCTGCCGATGTCGCCGGCGCTGCCGGTCACAACGCTGAACACACCGGCAGGAATGCCGGCACGCTGGGCCAGTTCAGCCAAAGCGAATGCGGAAAATGGGGTTTGCGAAGCAGGCTTGAGCACCATGGTGCAACCGGCGGCCAGTGCTGGACCAGCCTTACGGGTGATCATCGCGGCCGGGAAGTTCCACGGGGTGATGGCAGCGGTCACGCCGATTGGCTGCTTGATCACGATCAGGCGCTTGTCTGGCTGGTGGCCCGGAATCACGTCACCGTAGATGCGCTTGGCTTCTTCGGCGAACCACTCGATAAAGGAAGCGGCGTAAACGATTTCGCCCTTGGCTTCGGCCAATGGCTTGCCCTGCTCCAGGGTCATCAGGCGAGCGAGGTCGTCCTGGTTTTCGATGATCAGTTCGAACCAGCGACGCAGCTTGTTCGCGCGGTCCTTGGCGGTCAGTGCACGCCAGGCCGGCAGCGCTTTGTCAGCGGCTTCGATTGCACGGCGGGTTTCGGCAGCGCCCATTTTCGGCACAGTGCCCAGAATTTCGCCCGTTGCCGGGTTGTTGACCTTGATCGTCAGACCATTGTCCGCATCAACCCAAGCGCCATCGATGAAGGCTTGCTGGCGGAACAACTGGGTGTCTTTAAGCTGCATGTCGGCTTTCCTTAACAGCACCGCGACCAGCGCGGAGCGAATTATGATTGTAGAAAGGCGCCTTGTAGGCTGCCGTCAGGGAAATCATTCACCGGGCTGAAGCACATAAATAGCGCACTGTTCGAAACTCGTGCGGTTCAGCACCCAGACAAGAGCGTTTGAAATCTCAAACGGATCGTAGGATCAAAGAGCCTAAAGGACAAGACTCTGTTCGAAAAAAAGAACGAAAACGGCGCATTTGCCTAATTTTTCTGATCAACGTAGCAAACGGTTGTTACGGTTGCGAAAACCACAGTCGATTCAGCAGCATGGACGCCCGCGGTGCATATGAGTATCATGGCGCCCGCTTGCACCAGTAGCTCAGCTGGATAGAGTACTGCCCTCCGAAGGCAGGGGTCGTGGGTTCGAATCCCGCCTGGTGCACCATAATAGTAGAAACGAGAAAGCCTCAGACCCGATGGGTCTGGGGCTTTTTTGTGGGTGCTATTTCAAGCAGAAAAAATGTCGATACATTTTTGACCTACCACCCCACTCCAATTGAGGCTCTGATACATGCCTTAAATTGGACGGGATGCCGCATGTTGCTTGATCGATTTCACCTTCAACCTTACCAACCTAACCTCGCCTACTTCATCGGCTGCTTCGATGTTTGTCGTAGATCGGAGGCAATAAATGAGGAGCTGAGTAAGTACGACCCCAATAATCCAGTGGATCGTGACCTGTTTATCAGAAGGTATTGTCTGAAGTCGTATCCCGACGAAAATTTTCGACATCGCAAGGCTCAATTTGATTTGCTCGAGGAAGCACTCGCCGATCCGAATTTCGACTTCGCTTCCATCTGGGAAGAAGATGAAGATGAATATGATTTCTACTCGTGGGAGTGGCCGTCTGACTGGCCAGAAATTGACGACCCTCGAGGTTTATTTCAGGCCATCAGGGATACCGCCAAAGAGGTCTGGCATGAAGATCTGCAGCGTTCCAGTCTTCCAACTCTGCAGAGTTGCAGAGAAATACCCGAGCGTGACCTTGGATCTTCGGATTGGCTGTTCAGAGTGGACAACTTTCAGGCCTGGAAAGATGTTTTTAATCTTGCGATCACTCCCTCCGACCTTAAGACCAAGGGACCCGTTCGACTAGGTGAACATCTGACGTTAAGCGCCGAAGGCTATTTAAACAGTCTGATGTTTCGCCCCTCCCATTGGCCACCTAGCACGGCATTCACATACTGTGAGCTTGATGTCTCGGTCACGGGCATTAGTGAAATGGAAGTACGCGGCAGTAAATTTGATGGCCCGATAAGCGCGTCGTTGACACCGCTAAAGACGGGTAGCTACTTACGCATGAGAATAGGTTCCGACTGCATCATTGAATGTGTGGCTCTTCATGTAACCATCAGTAATGTGATCGGAAGTCATCGAGTCCAGAAATACTGGCACTGCTGATAAAAAAACCGCCTAAGCGGTTTTTTCACTCCGTCGTCCAATCAAACTCGTCGTACTCATCATCCTCTTCGTCCTCAACCTCTTCCTCATCAAGGACGTCCTCCTCCAGCGCCTCTTCTGCCTGCTTAGCCAGAAGAAACTCCTTTCGACTCTCCGTCACTGCTCGCCGCAATTCCTTGCCCTTCACAGGGCAGTTGAGCATTTGGGCGATGCGATCGATTTTTTTCGCCACGGCTTCCTCCAACGCATCGGCTATGGCCCGATAGTGCGCGCTTTCGGGGATTGATGCCAAATCGCTGGGCGCTTTGCCTCTTAGTTTTTCTGCAAATTTTTGAGTCGGGCGGCGAGGTTTTCCTTGGGAAAGCGTTTGTGCAATGTCGCCATCAGCTCATCAGCCGCTTTAGTTTGACCGGCATTTTGCAAACGGATTACCTCCCGTAATTGGTCGTCGAGGAACTTCTGTGGGGCCGCGAAGCGTTTGCTGACCTTCGCTTCTTCAGCCATGTCAGCGCTGATCGATTCGTTCTGTGCGGGTGCCGCCAACTCGGCCATGGGTGCCGCAGGCGCAGGCGCAGACATCGCGCCGGCGGGGGCAGCCATTGAGCGGGCAACTGATTCAGGTGCTTCTGCGGCTTCTTTCTTGGCCGCAAAAGACGAGGTTTTGGGCGCCGGGGTGGAATCGTAGGTTGGCACTTGCTCAGGCGTACGTTGCACCAGCGCCAGCATCAGCGCGACGCCAACGAGGCTGGCGAACGCGACTTGCCAACGGGGTTTCTGGCAGGCCTGGACCCAGCGTTGCCACAGGTTCGGTTTCGGCGCAGGCGTTTCACGGTGTGCGGTGGCCAGAATGTACGCGTCGAGATGGGCCGGTGGTTGGCCAGCCGCGTGTTCACGAAAATGCTTCACCACTTCGTCTTCCGGTGTTTTGCGGGCGTCAGTCATGTCAGTACCTCCTCGGCCAGCAGCCGACGCAGTTTTTGCTGGGCGTAGCGCAAGCGACTCTTGACGGTTTCCAGGGGTGTTTCGGTGAGGGTGGCGATCTGCGGCAGGTCGAGATCGCCGTGGGCGCGCAGCAGGAACACTTCGCGCTGGTCGGCGGGCAGGTTTTGCAGGGCGGCTTCGAGGCGCTGGCTGTCGCGGCTCAGGCTCAGCAGTTGCTCCGGGTCGGTCGCCTCATCAATCACGGCGTGGGTCTGTTCGTCATAGCTGTCGTGCAAAGGGTTGTGGATTCCATGTTTGCGCCAGTGGTCGATCAATCGATTGCGGGCAATCTGAAACAGCCATGTACGAAAATTCGCCCGGCCTTGTGGCTGACTGGTGCTGCGGATCAGGCTTAGCCAGGTTTCCTGGTAAACCTCTTCGGCCAGTTCGGGCTTGCCGCTCAAACCGAAGAGGAACCGGTAGAGGCCCTGGCGATGACGGGCGTAGAGAATCTCGAACGCTGGCCCGTCGCCTGCGCGATACCGGGCCAGCAGCGATTCGTCGCTCGGTTCAGGCGCTGACATGTCAGTTGTAATCTCCTTTATGCGGCTCACTGTTGGAGGCGGTGGTGGTCCGCAGGCTCTGCGCCAACTCGACTAACTGCACGAACTCTGCCCGCAGACCGAATCGGTCGTCACCCCGTGCACCGCGTGCCAATGCCTCGGTGTCCTTGAGGCTGAAATCACCGGTGTAACGCCCGTCCTTGAGCTGCTGGGAAAACGCTGCCACGGCCGCCGCAAATCGCAGGTCATCACTGGCTATGCCTTCCGAAGTACCCGCGATCGGCCGCTCGATCAGGCGACTGTTCCCACCTTCCGGCAACTGATAACGCACACGCAGCATCGCCAATTCCCCGGTTGTACCAGAAGCAGCCGACTCAGACTTGCCATACCGCAGCGGCTCCAGCCAGCCTTTCTCACCCTTGGGCACAATTTCATACAACGCTGTCACCGTGTGTCCTGCACCGATTTCACCGGCATCGACTTTGTCGTTGCTGAAATCTTCACGCTTCAACGCCCGATTCTCATACCCCAGCAGCCGATATTCGCTGACCTGCGCCGGGTTGAACTCCACTTGCAGCTTCACGTTCTTCGCCACCACCGCGAGGGTCGAACCGAGCTGATCCACCAGCACCTTGCGCGCCTCGCGCAGATTGTCGATGTAGGCGTAGTTGCCATCGCCGGCGTCGGCCAGTTGTTCCATCAGGTGTTCATTGTAGTTATCCACACCAAAACCCAGCGTGGTCAGGGAAACGCCGGTCTTGCGTTTATCCACAGCCATTTGCTTGAGGCTGTCGAAGTCGCTGATGCCAACGTTGAAGTCACCGTCAGTGGCCAGCAGGATGCGGTTGATGCCTTTGGCGATGAAGGCCTGCTGCGCCATCTGATAAGCCAGTTCGATACCCGAGGCACCGGCTGTCGAGCCACCGGCGGTCAATTGATCGATCGCTGTGCGAATTTTCGCTTTTTCCCGTCCGGAAGTCGGCTCCAGTACCACACGCGATTCGCCGGCGTAGACCACCAGCGAAACCCGGTCCTGCTCGCGCAGTTGATCGACCAGCAATTTCAGCGTGCTTTTGACCAGCGGCAGACCTTCGCGACGGTCCATCGAGCCGGACACGTCCACCAGAAACACCAGGTTGGCCGGGGCCAGTTCCGCTACCGCGCGGTCCGAAGCCTTGATGCCGATGCGCAGCAAACGGGTATGCGGGTTCCACGGCGACGGTGCCAGCTCGGTGGTCACGCCGAAGGGCGAACCGTCCGTGGGCAATGCGTAGTCGTAGGAAAAGTAATTGACCATTTCCTCCAGCCGCACCGCGCCATCGGGCGGCAGGTGTCCATGATTCAGCAAGCGGCGGACATTGGCGTAAGCACCGGTATCGACGTCAGCGCTGAAGGTTGAGACCGGTGTCTCGGCCACGCTGTGAATCGGGTTATCCGCCAGTGCCTGATATTGCTCGCGCTGCTCATCCCGATAACCCTGCGGGGATGCCTCGCCCGCCGGCATCGGCGCATAGCCTGCAATGGGTGCCGGACGCACACTGCGTTTGGCCATCGAGGCATCCGCCGCAACGGACTCGTTGCGCACCAGCGCCTCAGTCTGCATTGCACCTTGAGCCGGTGGCGACACCACGGCGGAATCAGGTTTGGACGAAACGCCGCAACCGGCAACGGCCAGCAGCAGCCCGACGGCGAAACCCTGGGTGGCCGGGCGGAGGAAGTGCAGAGGGAGGGACATGGGGGCTGACCTCAGGAGGAAATTGATCCATTCATCCTCTGAGACGAGCCCCCCTTCAGGTTCGGGTTAAACCGGCCGAAAATTAATTTCAGCGGTGATAACGCCGCACCACGCTGCTGTTTTTCAGCACATGGCCTTTGATTTTCTCTAGAAACTGCGCGCGCGTCAGGCCGGCGTGCAAGGCGTCCGGAGCGAGGTCCAGCGCGTAGAGCTGAATAATGTAGTGATGCGCACTGTCGCCAACCGGCGGGCAAGGACCGACGTAACCGGTGGTGCCTTTGCTGTTGGTGCCGCCGACGCCTTCAAGGGCGGATTTTGCGCCGACACCGGCCGCAATCTGGTGCGTCGAGGCTTTGATGCCGTAATGCACCCAGTGATCGACACCCTGACCTTTCTGGCCGTCGGGATCGTGCATGACGATGGCATAGCTCAAGGTGCCCGCCGGGCCGGCGTTCCAGTTCAGCGCCGGTGACGCGTTGTGCCCGCCGCAACCCGGGGCATCGCTGGCGGCGGCCGAGGTGAACAGCCGGTCATCCGTGACACCCGGGATATTCAGGGTGAAACGCTCCTGGGCCTGCGCCGGAAATTGCACGCAAAGGGCGACTGCAACGGCCGCCAGCCAAGGGTTCAGAGAGGTCAATCGGGTCATTCCGGAGCACCTTGTGCGGATGGGGCCTTCTTCGGCTTGCGAACTATAACTGTACCGTTCGTGCGGTGGCAGCGGGAATTGGCTGAACCTCGGGTCAAGCGCCAAACTCTTAAGAGAATCGCCTGCCTGGAGAGTGATCATGGCCCTGCACCGCGTCGCCCGTTTCGCCGATGTGCCCGAAAACCGAGGCCTGGAAGTACGGATCGCGGACACCAAAATCGTTTTGCTGCGGGTCGGCGATCAATTGCGCGCCTATCAAGGCGAATGCCCCCACGCCGGGGCGCCGCTGGCCGAGGGTGCGCTGTGTCACGGGCGCCTGATCTGCCCGTGGCACAAGGCCGCGTATCGGATCGAAGATGGTGGATTGTGTGAACCGCCGTCTCTGGACAGCCTCAAGCGCTACCCCCTGGAAATGCGCGATGACGAGGTCTGGGTCGACGATCAGCCGCTATCGGATCCCCACACCCCGCCGGCCGATGATGAGCGCACGTTTGTGATCGTCGGTGCCGGTGCCGCCGGCACGGCAGGTGCGGCGGCATTGCGTGAGAAAGGCTTCGGCGGCCGCGTCGTGTTGATCGACCGTGAAGCCGATGCCGGCTACGACCGGACGGTACTGAGCAAATTCGTGATTGCCGGGGAAATGCCGCCAGAAGAAATTCCGCCACTACGAGACGAAAGCTTTTACCGCGAGCAGCGGATCGAGCGAATAATCGGTGAAGTGGCGAGCCTGGATGCCGCCAACAAAACACTGCGACTGGCCGACGGTCAGTCGCTGACGTATGACGCGGCGTTGCTCGCGACCGGCGGCACACCCAACCCCCTCGAGCTGCCCGGCGCCGACTTGCCGCAAGTCTTCCTGTTGCGCTCCAAGGATCAGGCGACGCGGATTCTGAACGCTGCGAAACCAGGCCAGCGGGTGGTGATCATCGGCGATAGCTTCATTGCCCTGGAGTCCGCGTCGGCCCTGCGCGAATACGGTCTGGAGGTCACCGTTCTGGCCCGCCACGCGGTGCCGTTCGCCAAGCAGTTCGGCGAGGCGGTCGGCAAGGCGATTCGTGCCCTGCACGAGGCCAACGGCGTGGTGTTCCATACCGACAGCGAAGCCGCGCAGATCGAAGGCACGGACAAGGTCGAAGCGGTGAAACTGGAAAACGGTCAACGTTTGCCGGCGGACCTGGTGCTGGTCGGCATCGGTGTCAGCCCGGCAACGGACCCGTTTGCCGAATTGCCCAAAGAGAAAGATCGATCACTGCAGGCAGACGGCGGCATGCGCGTGGCCGAAGGGCTCTGGGCGGCGGGTGATATCGCGACCTTCCCGCTTAACGGCCAGCCGCAACGGATCGAGCACTGGCGCCTGGCCCAGCAACAGGCACGCATCGCCGCGGCGAACATGCTGGGCGGCGACGAACACTACCTCGACGTACCGTATTTCTGGACCTGGCACTTCGGTAAAAACTACGACTACCTCGGCCATGCCGAAACCTGGGACGAAGTCGAGTTCAAGGGCAACCCTGACCATCCTCCGTTTATCGGCCTGTTCAGCAGGAACGGCGTGGTCGCGGCGGCTGTTGCCTGCGACAAAGAGCGGGCGATGGCGATGCTCGCTGAACGGATGAAGCAGCCGTTGCCGGTGGATGAAGCGTGGCGGCTGATTCGGGACGTTGATTAGGTTTTAAACGCCAGACAGCAAAACGCCCGGCGTCTGCGTGTCGCAGAGGCCGGGCGTTTCGTTGAAGCGAGCGGTTTTACTGAATCGGTGCAACGCCGCCGAGCTTGCTCATCACGAACCCGACAAATTGCTCAACGGTCATTTTCTGGCCATTGAATTCCACCTGATTGTTGGCGTAGTGCAATTTGGTGACGATGTCGTTGCCTTCCAGCTTGGCCAATTGCGTACCGACGGCCATGCTGCTGAACATGTCCGCGGTCGCCGTTGCCTGATCGGCAATGAGCTTGGCGTCGGTCTGGCCTTCGATCTGCGATTGCACGGTAAGCAGGTCAACGAGCATTGGCTTGGACACTTGCAGATTGAAATCCAGCAGCGCGATCAGCTGTTGGGTCAACTGGTCTGGCGGCAGGTCCATGGACCGCGGTTTAGTCAAGTCGAGCACCAGGTTGGCACGGCTTTCACCATTGGTGGATTTGAACGACAGATTCTCCAAAGCCACCTGCGGGCCAGCCGCGAGCAGTTTTTCCAGATTGGTTTTGACCTGCGCCTCTTCGGCCGGGGTCAACACCAGTTCCGGGGCCGGTTCACCGGCGGCAGCGGCCTCAGCGGCAGCCTTTTCGTACGGCTGCAGTTTGGTCTGGTAGATCTGCATCAACGCCATGGTTGCTGGCATGTCGAGGTTCTTCAGGCTCATGGCCATCTGCGCAGAGCCGACAGTCTTGCCATTCAACGACACTTCGCCAACCTTGTAATCGGCACGCCCCGAAGCGCTGGTGCCCGATTCTTCGGTCTGGTTCTTCATTTCAAATTTCTTGACGCCCAGGACCGACTGCTTGGCGCCGAAGGTGGTTTTGCTGTCGGTCAGCTCCAGGGTGTTGTCGCCGATGTAATAGCCGTAGGTGCTTTTGGTCAGGTTGCTGGCCATGGTCAGGCCGTTCAGCTCGACCTTCACCGGCGTCTGGTCTTCAGCCACCGTGGTCAACGTCAGGGTATCCATGTAACCGTTGGCCTTGACCTTCTGCGCCTGGGCGCTGGCCGCGACATCGAGGTTCAGACCAGAAAATTTCAGGTTGGACTTGGCGTCCAGCGCGACGTCCAGCGGCAGCAATTCAAGGGTGCCGTTGGTGGATTCGTCGTAACCGATATTGACCAGGCCCTTGAGCGGCGACTTGTCCTTGGCAGCGGCGAACCATTTTTCGGTCGCTGGGGTTCTTTCCAGTTCGTAGTGACTGGTGGCCATGACCGGCAGCCATTTCAGCGACACCAGACGGGAGAACGGCAGCGGCCCGTGTTCGAGGTGGTCGACGAACAGCAACTCAACCGGCGCTTCACCAAACATTTCACCTTCGCCCTTGAGGCGGTAGTGCGCGGTGCTGCTGAAAATGTGACGCTCCAGCGACACCAGTTCCAGCGTCGCTGTGCCGTTGGAACCGACCAGCGCGGCTTTCAGCTCTTTGTTGGCGTCGGCGATCGAGGTGTTCAGCACGCCTTCGATTTTGGTGCCGGTGTACCAGGCACCACCGGCGCTGATTGCACCGATGGCAACGACGATTCCAAGAAGCACGCCTGCTGATTTATTCATGAATTACCCGATCAATGTCCGTTGTTGAAAATGTGGTCGTCTTCCCTGAACCCATGACGGGTTGCGGTTGCGACTGCGCTGAAAGTGCGATGCAGATTAGCATCAGGCGTACCGGGCGGCCCAATGTTTAAAGGTTAAAGAGTGTCTATGGACCGCGTGCAAGGGTCCATAGTTTCGGTGGGCATGAAATCGCCATCGCGAGCAGGCTCGCTCCCACAGGGATTGTGCCGAATCCTGTGGGAGCGAGCCTGCTCGCGATGGCGTCAGTACAGACAACATCAATTCAAGAGTATTGGACCTCCATCTCATCCAGCTGATGATCAAAGCTCTTGAGCCGCGCCGTCCACGTATACACCAGCACTTCAAAGTCACGATTAATCACCGCCCCACCCGTCACTTCCGCGCGCGGATCGCAGAAGTCCAGCTGATAGCGTTCACGGGCCATCGCAGTGGCAACATCGGAGAGTTCACGGGCATTGTTGAGCCAGTGCCTGCCGTCGTCGCAGACTTGCTTGTCCAGCTCGAGACATTGCTTCTTCAAGGTCTCGAGGCTTTTTTCCAGCGGCGTGCCGGTGAGTTCGCCCATGACTTCCTGGAATGTGCGCCCCGGTTGCCAGTAGCTGCCCCAGAAATACCGGTCAAACACCGTTTCGACCCGACGCAAAGCCACCTTGGTGTCCCAGATCAGCACCAGGGTCTTGCCTTGTTCGAGTTGTCTTTTTTTGATGCGCTGGCCCTGGACTGAAGCCCAGGCCACCACGACGATTGCCATCACGGCAATCAGCGCCGCGGCGCTGTCGAGGAACACCAGCGCCTTGTCGATCTGGTGGGCCAGCATGATGCCGTAGAAATAGGTGGCCGACAGCAGAACCAATGCTGCGATAGCGCACCAGAAGCCGGGAGCATAAGGGTTTTTCATTATTAGATCCCCATGACCAACGCGAGCCTTGATCGATGAAATCGACGCGCGACTTCATCAAATCAAAGCATAGCAACGGCCTCAGGGTTTGCCGGGCTGTGACGCTTGCGTTCGTCCGCTTTCCCAACCACCGCCCAACGCGAGGAACAAATCGATCTGGCTCATGGCAACTTGGGTGTTGGCGGCGGCCAGTTGCGCGCGTACATCGGTGTAGGTGCGGGTGGCTTGCAGGTCCGCCAGGAACGACGCGCGGCCGGCCTGGAAGAAGCGGTGGGTCTGGTCTGCGGCCAGTTGCGCCGATTGTTCGGCATCGGCCAACGCATCGCGGCGTTGCAGCAGCGCGGAGTACTGCGCCAGGCTGGTCTGGGTTTCGCGGATGGCGTTGAGCACCACGCCATCGAAATGTGCCAGCGTGCCTTGGGTCGTCGCTTCAGCCTCACGGATTCGCGCCCGGGAGCCGTTGGACGGTACGGTCCAGGTCAGCAACGGCCCAAAGCCCCAGCGATTGGTCGCCGGTTTGCCGAGGTTTTCCAGGATGCCGACGGTACCGACGGTCGCGCCGATGCTGATGTCCGGGTACAACTCGCCCGTGGCGATGCCGATGCCGGCGGTCGCGGCAGCCAGTCGGCGCTCGGCCTGACGCACGTCGGGGCGGCGCTTGAGCAAGGTGGCGCCGTCACCGACCGGCAACAATTGAGTGATTTTCGGCAGCTCGTTGCAGGTGGCGGTGCCGGCCGGCAACTGCTCGACCGGTTTGGCCAACAGCATCGACAAACGGAACAACCCGGCCTGACGCGCGGCTTCATAACGCGGCATGTCGGCGCGCAAGGATTTGAATTGGGTTTGCGAGCGAGTGACCTGGGTTTCATCGCCGCGCCCGGCGTCGCGCAGACGCTGGATCAGGGTGGTGCCTTGGGCTTGCAGGTCGAGGGAATGCTGAGCAATTTCCCGCTCCTCATTGGCCGCGCACACTTGGGTGTAAGCCCGAACGACATCGGCTACCAAAGTGATGCGTGCGGTATCGGCGGCGGCTTGGGTCGCGTCGGCGTTGGCCTTGGCCGCCTCGATGCCGCGCTGCAAGGTGCCGAACAAATCGAACTGATACGAAGTGGTAATGCCGATGTCGCCGACGTTGGCTACGGGCACTTTATCCGCCAGCAAAAACGCTTCGCCGGACTCCTGCAAACGCTGGGCGCCGATCTTCACACCGCCGCTCCAGCCCCCCGCCGCCTGCGCTTCGTCGACCTGAGCGCGGGCCCGGGCCAGACTTGCTGCCGCCACGCGCAAATCGGTGTTGGTGGCCATGGCCTGCTGCACCAGCTGATCCAGGCGTGGGTCCTGATACAAGCGCCACCAATCGGCGGGCACCGGGGCCGAGACGACGTTTTTGCCGTTTGCCGCCAGATCGCCTTGCAAGTCTTCGCGGTGGATGGCGGCCTCGTCCGGCAAGTGATAATCCGGCCCGACCACCTGACAGGCCGACAGCAAAAAGCCTAATCCGGCGACGGCCAAACCCGAGGCCCTGCTCATTTCGCGGGCTCCTGCGGTTGGTCATCTATGATCGACACCGTCGCGGTGCGCCCGGCGATCATGCGGAAATCCGCCGGCACGTCAACAAAGGCAATCCGCACCGGGATCCGCTGGGCCAGCCGCACCCAGCTGAATGCCGGATTGACGTTGGGCAGCAGGTTGCTGCCGCTGCTACGGTCGCGGTCTTCGATGCCGGCGACGATGCTTTCCACACGGCCGCGCAAACGCGCGCGGTCGCCTACCACCCGGATGTCCACCGACTGGCCGACATGAATGCCGTCGAGTTTGGTTTCTTCAAAATAACCGTCGATGTGAAACGAATTGCTGTCCACCACCGACAACACCGGGCGCCCGGCGGTGACGAATTCCTGCGCGCGCGGAGCACGGTCGTTGACGTAACCGTCCACCGGGCTGCGAATGGTCGAGCGGTTGAGGTTGAGCTGGGCGCTGTCCACCGCCACCTGAGCTTCCATCAGCGCCACTTCGGCGCGAGCCACGCGGGACTGGCTTTCTTCCAGCTGCTCGCCCGGCACCAGATTGCCGAGGCCACGGTTACGCTTGGCTTCGCGTTGCGCCTGGGCCAGGGTTTCCTGACGGTCGGCGACCGCTGCCTTGGCCTGACGCAAGGCCAGTTTGAAACGGTCCTGATCAATGCTGAACAGCACTTGGCCGCGTTTCACCAATTGGTTGTCACGCACTTCCACTTGCTGGATCAGCCCGGACACGTCCGGGGCGATCTGCACGATGTCGGCACGGATGTGCCCGTCCCGGGTCCAGGGCGCGAACATGTAATACATCACCATGCGCCAGACCACGACGACGGCGAAGGTCACGATCAGCAGGGTCAGGACCACGCGACCGAGGGTCAAAAAAGGCTTTTTCATGTCATCAGGTATCGACTGAGTGAGTCCACGGCGCCGAGCAGCAAGGCGTAGAGAGCCACGTTGAACAATGCCCGGTGCCAGACCAGACGGTAAAAGTGCAGGCGCGTCAGCAACCCGTGCACCAACAGGAACAGCACGTACGTAATGCCCATCAGCACCAGCAGCGTGGGCAGGAACACCCCGCTGATATCCAGATCACCGATCATAAAGGCGCTCCATCGATGCCATGGGGAAGCGGTTCTTCGAGTCCGCCCGAGGCGACGAATTCAACCCCTGGCAGCAGCGACAGACGCAGACCGCTCAAGGCATGCAACAAGTGCAGACGCGTGCCGTCATCGCACTCGATGTTGAGGGCGCGGCGGGTGCGGTCGAGGGTCATCAGCAGCGGGCTCGGTGCCGGCAATCGCTCGCCGGCCTTGAGGCACGCTTTGAAATACTCGCCGACTTCGGCCACCACTTGATGCAGCAGTACTTGCGGTGCGCCGAGCACTCGCGGCGTGTAGGCAAGCAGGTCGAGCAAGTTCAGCGCTACGCGCACTTCCCGCAGTGCAATGCCGGTGTCTTGCCCGGTCATGGCCAGCCGCGGCAAATGCTGCATCAGGCGGTCGAGCATCTGCACACCGAGGTGGCGGTGTTCGGCCAACGTGGCTGGCTCGGTCAGGCTGACAATGTCGCGCCAGCTGAAACGGGTCAGGCGCTTGGCCGCCAGTTCCGCACCGAACGGCCGGGCGATCAGGGTCCAGACAAAAGCGAACAGCAAGCCGACGGGGCCGGCCAGGTTGGAGTTGGCGAAGCTGAGGAAATCCGCGTCGTAAGCGCCTTGAATGCTGATGAACGACGAGGTGTTGACCAGGGTCAGCAGCATGCCCAGGTAAAACTGCGGCTTGACCGTCAGGGTGCCGATGCAAATGAACGGTACGGCAAACGCCAGCACCAGCATCGGGAAGTCATGCAGGTTGGGCAGGACCAGAAACAGATAAAGGCTGGCAAACAGCACCGACATCGCGGTCCAGAAAAAGAACCGGAAAATCTGCGGCGCCGGGTCGTCCATCGAGGCAAAAAAGCTGCACGCCACCGCTGCCAGAATCACGGCGGCGCCACCGTCGGTCCAGCCGAGCAGAATCCACAGCACCGAGGCGACAATGATCGCGGTCACCGTGGACGCCGCCGAATAGAGCATCAGCCCACGGTCGAGAAACGGCGAGAGGCGACCCAGACGCCAATGCCGATACACCGCGCGCCAGCTGTCCTGGCTTTCGCACTGAATGGCGTATTGCAGGCTGCGGCAGTCTTGCCACACATCAATCCACTCGCCGAGGCGATACAACGCGTTGGAAAACAGCAGCTGCTTGCGGTCATCCAGCGCTTCGGCGGACGGTTGCAAGGCCTCAAGTTGATCTTTCAGTGCTTGCCAGCGAACGAGGTCGGCATCCTTGTGATTCAGCCATTCGGCAGTCGCGGTCAGCAGCGGCGCGAACTTATCCACAAGCTCGGGGGTTCTTCGTTCAAGGGCGTAGAGCGCGTCGTCGAGGGCGTCGATCACCGGCAGCAGGTGAATCATCCGCCCGCGCAGTTCCTTGGTGTTGCGCACCGTCTGCGGCCGCGCGCCCTCGTGGGGCAACTGACCGATCATCAACTCCAGGCTGTTGAAGGTCGCCACCATCGCCGAGCGCAAGGCACTGACTTCGTCCGGCTGTACGTTGCGGCTGAGGAAACGCAGGCTGTAAGTCGAGGCATCGGCGAACCATTTATTCACCGAATCGTTGAACACCGGCGCCAGCCGCCGTGGCCAGAACATCGCACCGACCACCGCCGCCACGGCGATGCCGAGGAAGATTTCCTCGGTTCGCGCTTCCGCGACATCCCACACCGCCAGCGGGTTATCGACCACCGGCAAGGCAATCAGCGGCAACGTGTAACCGGCGAGCATCAGCGCGTAACTGTTGGCCGTGCGCAGATGCAGGGACAGGAATAGCAACGTCCCGGTCCACAGCGCGATTACGACCACCAGCACATAGGGGCTCTGGACAAACATCGGCACGAAAAAAACCGCTGCCGCCGCACCGAGAAAAGTGCCGACCGCGCGGTACAACGCCTTGGAACTGGTGGGGCCGACAAACGGGCTGGAAACGATATACACGGTAGCCATCGCCCAATACGGACGCGGCATTTGCATGAGCATGGCGATGTACAGCGCAATCATCGACGCCGCAAACGTGCGCACCCCGTAAAACCAGTCCCGCGCCGGAGGAACGCCGGTAAAAAATCCGCTCAAGGGTTGGCCACCGACGGCGCGTTGGCCGCTTCAAAGGCTCTCAGCACTCGCAACGTCGCTTCCAGATCACTGCGGTCGATCCCTTCGAGCACTTCATGGCGCAACCGCACCAGCTCGATCTCGACAGCCTGCACCAACTCCCGACCGGTTTCCGTCAGGCTCAGGCATTTGGCGCGCCGGTCATGGACGTCTTCGGTGCGACGAACATAGCCGGCATGGCACAGCTGATCGAGCAGACGAACCAGCGACGGACTCTCCATCCCCGCCGCCTGCGCCACCGTCACCTGCCGCACACCCTCGCCCAGACGCCCGATCATCAACAATGGGACGGCGCAGGCTTCAGAGATTCCATAGTTGACCAGCGTGGTCTGGCAGATCTTCCGCCAATGCCTCGCGGCCACCACCATGGAGCTGCTGATGTTCATCTGGAGAGCGTCGAGATTTTTTGACACGAGGGGAAACACACACTGTTAGTTTGCTAACTATCAATATGGCATTGGAGGGGAAAGTTGGTCAAGTTTTGAAACAATTCTTAGCCGGACGGACCTTTTTTACGACACTCAACCGGACCCCAGGTTGAAATTACCTAGACGGCCCAGCATCGTTTCATAAAGCTCTGCCGAAACCAGATAGGCCTTGATCCTGTTGTTTTCCAGTACCGCAATAGGCCCATCTTGCGCCTCGCGGACCATCGCTCCTGCGCTTTTCGCGAGTTCAGAGATGCTGATGACTCTTTCTGCCAAAACACGTTGCATGACTCGGTCTCATGGTTGGACTCATCGTCATGAAAGCTACTTCAGCTCAGGTAATACATTTCAGAAAAGCTGTGACAAGGTTTTGCGCTCAGATTTTTACACCCCCCGCCCCTTCCTCATCAGCACATCCAGTTGATCCACCACCTCCGCCCAATCCGCGTCATCCAGAATCTCCTCCCGCAATAACTGCGCTTGGCCCTCACTCCAGAAAAACGCATCGGCCAAATGCAATTCTGGTTTGAGCGGTGAATGGGTGGCGATGAATTTGTCGATGCTTTCGGCGTCGTCCGGCAGGCCGAGTTGTTTGAACAGGGAAGGGAGGCTGTGGGTTGGGGATTCCATGGTGGGCTCCTTTTTTGTGGCAAATGATTGGGTGACTGCTTTGCAGTCAATCGCGAGCAGGCTCGCTCCCACAGGGACACGCGGTCAACTGTGGGAGCGAGCCTGCTCGCGATGACGGTATCACCGACGGCGCAAAACTCACTGGCTCAACTCTCGCACCTCGGCATGCGGCACCATTTTCAGGAACTGCGGCATTTCCATGTGCAGCAGATTGGTGTGGTTGCCGGCTTCCAGGTAGATATCTTTCTGCCGGGTCAGTAGCGGGTCGATAACGACCTCGATCCCATAGGATTCGCCCAAGGCTGGCACGGCGCCGCGTTCGCAATCATCGAACAGGTGCGGCAGGTTGCTTTCCCGGGAGATCTGCCATTCGCCACTGCTGCGAACTTTGCTCAGGTCCAGATGGCGGCTGGCGGGCAGCACAGCCATCAGGAAATGCCCGTGTTGGTCGTCGAGGATGACTGACTTGGCCACCCTTTCGGCAGGAATGCCCGCCAGGCGCGCGGTTTCAAGGCTGCTGGCCGAGTGCGGGTGGGAAACGATGTCATATTCGCAGTGCGCCTTGTCCAGGCTGTTCTGAAGGGTTTTTGCCATGCGCATGATGCACCTCGGTGTCCGCAAACACTGTTTGGCGGACGATGGTTAACACTTTTCTTCGTACTGAAAGTCTAGGCCTGCTGGCGCGTTCCGGAGTGAAATCCGCCCACCGGGCCAAGGTCAACAACTGGTCAAAATTCGTACAACCCACAGCTCAGCTAGACTGTATAAAGAACCATCAATGACTCTCCCGGAGGGTCACGTGAACACTCGTTGCTGGGCAATTGCGCTGCTGTTGGCCTTGAGCGGATCGGTCTTCGCGGCGGACACCGTCGTCCTGCTGGCCCCCAACCCAATGGGGATCTGGCTGATCACGTTCGGCATCGCCTTTCTGATCGCCGAGGCGGCGCTGCCCAATTACGGTGTGATCGGGCTGGGCGGCATTGTGATGTTCGTGATCGGCGCGGTGATCATGACTAACACCGAGGTGCCTGTGCCGTTGATGATCGGCCTCGGACTGATCAGTGCGCTGCTGTTGATCTTCCTGCTGATCCACGCCCTGAAAACCCGACCGCGCGAAAACGTCAGTGGCGACGCAGGACTGGTTGGCAGCGTGGCCCCGGTGTTGTCGCTGGCCGGCAATGTCTATAACGGCTGGGTGCACCTGCAAGGAGAAAAGTGGCAAGTCCTCAGCACTACGCCCCTGCAACCCGGGCAGAGGGTGCGGGTGGTGGCACGCAAGGGATTACTGCTGGAAGTGGCCGCGGCTGATGCGGCGTCGAAGGGAGAATAGACATGGGCCTGCAACTGGGTTTTGCCGCGCTGCTGTTACTGCTGATCGCGCTGGCGGGATCGACCTTCCGCATCCTGCGCGAATACGAGCGCGGGGTGGTGTTCCAGCTCGGGCGCTTCTGGCAGGTCAAGGGCCCTGGCCTGATCCTGCTGATTCCGGTGGTCCAGCAAATGGTCCGCGTCGACCTGCGGACCGTGGTCCTCGACGTACCGCCACAAGATGTGATCACCCGCGACAACGTCTCGGTCAAGGTCAATGCTGTGCTGTATTTCCGCGTGCTCGATCCACAGAAGGCCATCATCCAGGTCGAAGACTTTCTCATGGCCACCAGCCAATTGGCTCAGACCACGTTACGGGCGGTGCTCGGTAAACATGAACTCGATGAACTGCTGGCCGAACGGGAACGGCTGAACATCGACATCCAGCAAGTGCTCGACGCCCAGACCGATGCCTGGGGCATCAAGGTCGCGAACGTCGAGATCAAGCACGTGGACCTCAACGAATCGATGGTCCGCGCCATCGCCAAACAGGCAGAAGCCGAGCGGGAACGCCGGGCCAAGGTGATCCACGCCGAAGGTGAATTGCAGGCCTCGGAAAAACTCATGCAAGCGGCCGAGATGTTGGGGCGTCAGCCAGGGGCGATGCAGTTGAGGTACATGCAGACGTTGAGTTCGATTGCCGGAGACAAGACCTCGACTATTGTCTTTCCGTTGCCGATCGAGTTGCTCAAGGGGATGGCGGATTTGTCTTCCAAATCTTGACCTTCTGCGCAGACGCCAACGTCTGGTAGCTCCGTCGGAGATTTCCTTCAAGTTGTAGTGGTGTTGGTGAACTTGTTCCGGCCTGAACCCAGGTCTAGTCTGGGTTTGTCACTGAATAAACGGTGACACGGACGTGCAAGTCCGACGAAACTGTTTAGGTCGCAATTGCCATATCTCTCAATGAGCATTTAAGTGCTCACTGCTTTATGGCGGCTGCGCGCAGGAGATCCTCGGATCTGCTGGGTGTCCTAAACAGTCCCGGTCTTGCACACCTGCGCACGGCCGCCACCCCATTCGCGTGCAAGCGAACGGTGACGGCTCCAACTTAACTGTTTAGGGTGTTTTATATGATCAAAGTAACTCCGAATCCTCCAGAGAACTCTGGAGCCGATTCCGAAGATTCTCTCGAGGCCGAAAAACTCAAAGAAGCCGCTGACCGCGCCTTCGCCCACTACTTCCCCCCGGCTGACGGAAAACCAGCCAGGCGCCGCAAAGGCGCGCTTTTCTCGGTCTCCCCCGACATCGACACCGAAGCCCTGTTGGCCAACGCCTCCGAAGACCTGCTGTCCATCAGCGCCATTGCGGCCGATCTCGCGGACGACGTGGACGGGACACGGCGCTCGGTAGCCCTGGCACTCAGCCGCATGGCCGATGGCGTGCAGTTGCTCGTAGAGCGGGCGCTGGATCATTGGGAGGCGTTGCAAATGGCGAAGGCTCAAACCAAGGTTTAGCCGGATAGTTTTTCGGTGAATCGACCGCCGCTATCGCGAGCAGGCTCACTCCCACAGGGGATCCCGGTCGTACACATAGTTAGTATTCACTGAAGATCAACTGTGGGAGATGAAGCAGGCTCAGGCCAAGGTTTAGCCGGGTAGATCTGTGGTGACTTGACCGCCGCCATCGCGAGCAGGCTCACTCCCACATTGAATCTCAGTCCTACACATAATTTGTGTTCCCTGAAGATCAACTGTGGGAGTGAGCCTGCTCGCGATGGCGTCAGTACTGTCAATGCATGACTTGGCAACTAGCGCCTTCAAGGCACCCGCGCCCAACGCTCTACCCGCTCACGCAACAACGCCTCAGCGGATACACCGACTCCCATCCCCCGCCCAACGCCTTGTACAAACCCACCATCGCCAACGAAACCCCGGTCGAGCTCTCCACAAACTGTTCCTGAGTCGCCAGCAACGCGCCTTGCACCGTGAGGACATTGACGAAATCCACCACCCCTTCCACATATTGCTGCTGCGCGGTGCGCAGGGCGATCTGGTTTTGGCGGACGGCTTCGGCGAGGCTGTCGCGGCGCAGTTGGCTGGCATTGTAGGCGCTCAGTTGATCGTCGATTTCATGCCATGCGCGTAGTACGGTTTGTTGGTAGGCGATGGCGGCTTCCTGTTGCTGGGCCTCGCGCAAGTTCAAGACCCCGCGCAGGCGGCCGCCATCGAACAGCGGCAGACTGAATTGCGGGCCGATGCCGAAAGCGCGCGAGCCCCAAGAGCCGAAATCGCTGAGCTGCATGGCTTGCGAACCGATGTTGCCGGACAGGGTGATCCGCGGATAGAAGTCACCCTTGGCCACGCCGATGCTCGCGGTCGCGGCATGCAGGCGGGCTTCGGCCTGACGGATATCCGGGCGGCGTTCGGCCAGTTGCGACGGCAGGCCAATGGCAACCTGACGTGGGGTTTGCGGTACGGGCACGTCGGTGGATAACTCGGCGTGCAGCGCTTGAGGCGGTTCGCCCATCAGCAAGCTCAAGGCGTTGATCAGTTGCGACTGACGCTGTTCCAACGCGGGCAGGCGCGATTCGATGGCGGCGACTTGGGCGGCCGCTTCGGCGACGTCCAGGTCAGTGGCGACGCCGTCGGCCAGACGCAGTTGCGAGAGTTTCAGACTGTGCCGGGCGACGTCGAGGTTTTGTTCGGTGACAGCCCGAGTGCTTTGTACGCCGCGCAGTTGAATGTAGTCCTGAGCGGTTTCGGCGAGTACCGACAGCAACACACCACGGCGATCGTTTTCCGCGACTTCCAGGGTCGCGTCGGCGGCTTCGGTTTCGCGGCGAACACGGCCCCAAAAATCCAGCTCCCAGGACGCGGAAAAGCCTGCGTCCCAGAGGTTGAACGCCGAGTCGCCGTTGTTGCCCGAGGGATCGTTCAGGCCTTCGCCGCTGTTGCGTTTGCGCCCGTAACTGCCGGTGGCGGCGGTGTTTGGATAACGGTTGGCGGTGATCACCTGGCGTGCGGCGCGACTTTGCTGCAAGCGGCTGCTGGCGAGTTTCAGGTCGAGGTTGTCGGTCAGGGCGCGCTGGGTCAGGGCCGAGAGTTTCGGGTCGTTGAAGACTTCCCACCAGCGTTCGTTCATGTCGGTGGGGACTGCTTCACTGGCGGCGCTTTTGGACGGTTTTGACCACTCGGTGATTTGTTGTGGTTGAGGTTTCTGGAAGTCCGGGCCGACGGTGCAGGCTGAAAGGCTCATGACGAGTAAGGCGCACAAGGTGAGTTGAGGCCACCGGCCTCTTCGCGAGCAGGCTCGCCGCAGGGGACCGCGTTTCAATGTGGGAGCGGGCTTGCTCGCGAAGGCGTCAGTCCGGTCAACAAAGCTCTTCATCGCTGAACCACCTCAGACGCCGTGGCCCCACCGGCAGTATCAATCCTCGCCTCCACCGACATCCCCACCCGCAACCGCTCAGCCAATGCCTGACCCGGTTCCAGCACAATCTTTACCGGAATCCGCTGCACCACCTTGGTGAAGTTGCCAGTGGCGTTGTCCGGCTTGATCGAAGCGAAGGTGACACCGGTGGCCGGCGCGATGCTCTCGACGCGACCCGTCAAGACTTCACCACCAAGGCTGTCGACACGCACTTGCACGTCCTGCCCCGGCTTCACGTCGGTCAGTTGGGTTTCCTGGAAATTGGCGACCACGTAAGCCTGCGCCAGCGGCACCACCGCCAGAATCTTGCTGCCCGGTGTCACGTAAGCACCGACCCGCACCGCCCGCTCGCCCACCATGCCGTCCTGAGGGGCAACGATGCGCGTGTAAGACAGCTCGTAGCTGGCCATTTCCAGCGCCGCTTGCGCCCGCTTCAATCCGCCGTCAGCCGCATCGCGCTGAGCCGTGAGGATCTCCACCTGCTTGCGCTCCGCCGCCAGCACCGCCGTGACGTTGGCCAACCGCGCGGCGGCCTGATCGATGCGCGTGCGCGCCTGCTGAGCATTCTGCACCGTGCCGGCACCGACCCCGGCGAGGTGGTTGTAGCGATTCAACTCATGCTCGGCAAAGGCCATTTCAGCCTTGGCCGACACCACCGTGGCCTGGGCCTGGGCGATCACCGACGCCTGGCGCTCAAGGGTCGCTCGAGCGTTTTGCAGTTGCGCCCTGGCCACCAGCGTCTCGGCGTCGGCGGCCTGGGCGGCGGCACGCAGATCGCGGTCATCGATCAACGCCAGCAACTGCCCGGCCTTGACCTGCTGGTTGTCTTCCACCAGCACTTCCTTGATGAACCCGGCTACGCGAGGCACCACCAAGGTGAAGTCCGCCGAGACAAAGGCATCGTTGGTGTTCTGCTGCGTGCGTTTGCCGAAAAGGCCTGGCGCCAGCAGATAAATCAGCACGCCGACCGCCACCACTGCGGCGACGCCGACAGCCACTTTTTGCTTTTTTTGAGTCGTCATAAAAACCTTCTGTTTCAGTGAAGCGTTCATGTCGGTGCGCGCGGTGGATAAATCCGCGTCGGCAGCCAGAAAATCAGCAGGATCAGCGCCAGCGCAACGCCGGTCATGCACAGATAAAGATCCGATGAGGTCAGCACCACGGCCTGCTCATGCAGACGATGGGCAAGGCCCGCGCTGTCGCTGTCTGCCAGAGGGGAGTTGCCGAGGTTGTCCACCAGCATGGTCGAATGGAAATGCAGCCTTGCCGTGGTCAACGCCTCGATCACCCCGGTGGCGACCACCGCTGACAGGCCTTTCACGGTGTTGAACCAGGCCGAGGCGTACGGGCCTTCCATCGGTGTGATGCTGCCGGTAGAGAGCATCAGCAGCGGCAGCACCGCCATGGGCTGACCGAAGATTTGCAGCCATTGCAGCGCGTAGAAATCGTCACGAATCCACACCGACGTCAGCTGCGAACCACCGATACACGACAGCGCCAACATGCTCAGGCCGAGCCCCAGCACCCATCGGCAATCGACCCAACGCAGGTTGCACAGCGCCGCCACCAGCGGCAGCGCGATCAACTGCGGCAGGGCCGCCAACAACATGATCGGCGCGGTCTGAACCGGGCGATATCCCTGGACCTGCGCCAGGTAGCTGGAGGGGATAATGATCACCGCCAGCAACACCACCAACACCCCGGCCAGCGTCAGCAAGGCGAACGCCAGATTGCGGATGCCGAGCATTTGCATCTTGAAAAACGGGATCGGCTGCGACCATTCGTTGATCAGGAAAAGCACCAGCATCAACAGCCCGCCGCCGAGCAATCCGCAGATCAGGCTCGACTCGAACCAATCCAGCCGATTGCCTTGCAGAATGCCGATCACCAGCATGCAAATCGCCGGAAACCCTAGCAGCAAGCCGCGCCAGTTGAATCGCTTGAAGCGCTCCAGACGCAGCGGATCCTGCGGCAAGCCGTAAGCCACCGCCGCCATGGCAATCAGGCACGGGGCGATGATTTGCCAGAAGGTCCATTGCCAGCCGACGTACTCGGTCCACAAACCGGCCAGAGGGGTGCCGAGCCCTGGTCCGAAGGTGGCCGTCAGGGCATAGCCCGCCAGACCGTAAAGTTTCACGTTGGCCGGTAAAAAGCGCAGCGCGACGGTCATCAGCATCGGCGGAAGTGCGCCCCCAGCCAGGCCTTGCAAGGTACGCAAAAGCAGCAGGCTTTCGTAATTCGGGGCGAACGGGCACAACACGCCCAGCAGGGTGAAGGCGCTGATGGCGCAGAGGGTGAAGCGCCGCAGCGAGAACGTCACCGAGCACCACGGCGCAAAGGCCATGGCCGCTACCGAGGTCGCCGTGTAGCTGGCGACCAGCCAGGTGCCTTCGTCATAGCCGATGGCCAATGCGCCGCGAATGTCGGCCAGGGCGACTTTGGTCACCATCTCGTTGAGGCCCGACACCAGCACCGCCAGCAACACGCCTACCAGACCGATGATGATCCGCGGGCCGAAGACGGGCGGCGTAACGGCGGCTGGACTGGCCGCGGCGAGAGGTGCCGCGACCGTGAGGGAAGTCATTGACTGCAAGCTCCGGGGGTTGAATACCGGAGCATTTTAAGAAGCGCGGGACCTTACGAAAACTGACTTATTGGCAGGTTATAAGTGCGCCCGATGCAGCAATTCAATCCCCCTGTAGGAGCGAGCCTGCTCGCGATAGCGGTGGATCAGTCAACATCTATGTTGAATGTGATAGCCCTATCGCGAGCAGGCTCACTCCCACAGGGATTGGGGTGAACTTCAAGAGGGTTGCGCGGCCAGCCACGTCTCGTCGCAGCAAGCCTTGAGCGTCTCGCGCAGCCAGCGATGTGCCGGGTCCTTGTCGAAACGCGGGTGCCAGGCTTGGGTCAGCATCAGGGTGGGCAGGGGAATCGGCAGGGTAAACGAGCGCAGCTTCAAACCCAGGCGCCGCACACTCAACAGCGCTTCCTTGGGCACCGGCAAAATCAGGTCGGAATCCGGCAGTGCAAACATCGCCGCGTGGAAGCTCGGCGCAATCACCGCCACCCGCCGCTCCAGCCCAAGTGCATTGAGTGCGGCATCGATCGGGCCGCGAGCAATGCCGCGACGGGACATGCTGATATGGGAGAAACCAGCGAAGCGCTCGGCGGTAATCTCTTCGTCGAACAGCGGATGGTCTTCGCGAACCAGGCCAACGAAATGCGTGGAAAACAGATTCTGAATCTTCACTTCAGGGGTCAGCGGCCGGGTATTGCTGATGCTCAGGTCGATCCGCCCTTCGCGCAGCGCTTCATCGTCGCCGTCGCCTTCGGGGACGAAGCGCAACTCACAATGCGGCGCCTGGCGGTCCAGGGTGTCAAACAGCTTGCCGCCGTAGACGCCGACAAAAAAGTCATTGGCCCGGATGCTGAACCGACGGCGCAACGAACCCAACTCCACCGCATCGGCCGAGCGAAACAGCAACGCGGCCTGCTCCACGACATCGCGCACTTGCTCGCGAAGCTCCAGCGCCTTGGGCGTCGGGACTAAACCACGACCGGCGCGCACCAGAATCGGGTCGCCGATGGCCTCGCGGATACGCGTGAGTGTTCGGCTCATTGCCGCCGGACTGAGGTTCATCCGCCGCGCAGCGCCCACCACGCTGCCCTCGTCGAGCAAGGCGTCGAGAGCGACTAACAGGTTCATGTCCGGGAGTTGCATGCTGAGCACTCGTGTCTGGGCTGGGTTGATTCAGACGCAATGCTAGCAAACATCCTTGAATTGGGTGGTGGTTGCACTGACGCCTTCGCGAGCAAGCCCGCTCCCACATTGGTTTTTGTGATCGACACAAATCCAATGTGGGAGCGGGCTTGCTCGCGAAGGGGCCAGACCAGACACCGCAAATCTTACCGTTGCATCCCCCACCGCTTCACCGTAACCCGCTCCAGCGTGTCAAACACCAGGTTCTCCACCAGCAACCCAATCAAAATCACCACCGCCAACCCGGCAAACACCTTGTCGGTGTACAGCTCATTACGATTCTGAAAGATGTACCAGCCCAACCCGCCCTTGCCGCTGGTGGCGCCAAACACCAATTCCGCTGCGATCAGCGTTCGCCACGCAAACGCCCAGCCGATTTTCAGCCCGGCAAGAATCGACGGCAGCGCCGCCGGGATCAGGATGAACAGCACGAAACGCATGCCCTTGAGGCCGTAATTGCGCCCGGCCATGCGCAGGGTTTCCGAGACGCCGAGAAACCCTGCATAGGTATTCAGCGCCAAGGCCCAGAGCACCGAATGCACCAGCACAAAAATCAGGCTGTTCTGCCCCAGCCCAAACCACAGCAGCGCCAACGGCAACAGCGCAATCGCCGGCAGCGGATTGAACATCGAGGTCAACGTGCTCAGCAGATCACGACCGAACTGCGTCGACACCGCCAGGGTCGTCAGGGCAAACGCCAGGACGATGCCGATCAAGTAACCCTTGAGCAACACCACCAGCGAAATCCAGACTTTGCCCAGCAGTTCGCCGCTGAGCAAACCGTCATACAGCGCGCTGCCGGTTTGCAGAAAACTCGGCAGCAGCAGGTCGTTGTTCTGTACGCGGGCAACCACCTCCCACAGCACTGCGAGCAGAATCAGGATCAGGCTTTTACGCAGCCAGGCCTGTTGCCAGAGGCGCTGACCGAGCGGTAATTCCCTCTCCACCGGCACGCTGGTCAATGGCTGCAAAACGGTTTCGAATTCTTCACGCGCAGATGATAAATGGCTCATCGGGCACTCCTCTCAATGGCTCAATAAGCGATGCGAATGTCGGAAAAATCCAGCTCACGCTCGGTTTCCGGCGACTGACCTTCATCGAACAACAACCGATGAATCCGTCGCGCTGATTCCTGAAATGCCACGCCACCGAGGCTGTGCAAATCGTATTGATGGCTGTGGACTTCGGCCCGCACCCGACCCGGATGCGGCGACAGCAACAGAATGCGATTGCCCACCACCAGCGCTTCTTCGATGGAGTGAGTGACGAACAGCAGCGTGAAACGCACCTCTTCCCAGAGCAGCAGCAATTCTTCCTGCATCTTGCGGCGGGTGAGCGCATCGAGGGCGGCGAAGGGTTCGTCCATCAGGAGGATTTTCGGCTGCATCGCCAACGCCCGTGCGATCGCCACTCGCGCCTTCATGCCGCCGGACAAAGTGTGCGGATAGGCATCGGCAAACGCCGCCAGTCCGACCTTGTCCAGATAGTGCAGCGCACGTTCTTCGGCCTCTTTGCGCTTGAGGGTTTTTGAGGCGAGAAGCGGAAACATGACGTTCTGCTTCACGGTTTTCCACGGCGGCAGCTGATCGAATTCCTGGAACACCACAATCCGGTCCGGCCCCGGCGCATGAACGGTTTGCCCTTGCAGCCGGATCTCGCCCTCGCACGGTTGAATGAATCCGGCGACCGCTTTGAGCAGCGTCGATTTACCGCAACCCGACGGCCCCAGCAACACAAAGCGGTCCGCCGGATCGATTTCGAAACTGACCTGATGCGTCGCCCGAACCACGCGCTGCGGCGTGCGGTATTCGAGGCTGACATGGTCGACGGACAGCAGCGCCTGGGCTGCTGCGATCAGGTTGCTGGCCGTGTGGCCTTGCAAAGGGGCGTTCATCTCGATCAGCTCCCTTGCAACGGTTTGGCGTCCTGGAAGAAGTAGTCCTTCCACGAATCCGGTTTGGTTCTGATCGCGCCGACGCGGTAAAGGAATTCGGCCAATGGGTAGGTATTTTTCGGCGTGACGCTGAATTCGAACTGCGGGTTATCGATAATTTTCAGCAACGCGGCACGGTCGATTTTCGCTTTGGTGACCCGGATGTAAGTGTCGGCGGCAGCGCCTTTATCGTTCTGGGCAAACTGCGCGGCTTCGGTCAGCGCTTCAACGAAGGCTTTATAGGTTTTCGGGTTCTCGTCGCGGAATTTCTCGGTGGCGAACAGCACCGTCGGCGAGTTCGGGCCGAGCAGGTCGTAGGTGTTCAGCACCACGTGCACGTTCGGGTTTTCCAGCGCCTGGTCCTGGAACGGCGGGTTGGAGAAATGCCCGGTCAATTCGGTGCCACCCGCGATCAGCGCGGCGGTGGCGTCCGGGTGCGGCAACGCGATGGTGTACTTGTCGAGTCGATTGAAGTCCTTGTCACCCCATTGCTTGGCGGCTGCGTATTGCAGGAAGCGCGACTGCACCGAAACGCCGACTGCCGGCACCGCGATACGGTCCTTTTCGGAGAAGTCGGCGATGGTTTTGACCTTGGGGTTGTTGCTCACCAGGTAGTACGGGAAGTTGCCGAGGGAGGCGACGGCTTTGACGTTTTGCTTGCCGTGAGTGCGGTCCCAGATGGTCAGCAGCGGACCGACGCCTGCACCGGCAATATCAATCGAGCCTGAAAGCAGCGCATCGTTGACCGCCGCGCCACCGGACAATTGGGTCCAGTCGACTTTGATGTCGATGCCTTCCTGTTTGCCGTACTTCTCGATCAGGTTCTGATCGCGCACCACATTGAGCAATAGATAAACGATGCCGAACTGCTCGGCGATGCGGATTTCACCTTCGGCGTGGGCCACGGTCGGCGCCACCAGACTGCCGGCGATCAGGCTGAATCCCAAACCGATGGCAGCGGCCAGCGGCGCGAAAGGAAGACGTTTGGACATGGAAGTTCTCCGACAAATCAGAAAGGCGCGTCGCCCTGGATGGTGGTGCGATACAGCTTGCGGCGCAGATGGCTTGGGCATCCGGCGGCGAGGTGGATCAGCGAGCGGTTGTCCCAGAACACCAGGTCGTGGGCCTGCCATTGATGGCGGTAGATGTTTTGCGGCAGCACGCTGTGGGCGTAGAGCTCGTCGAGCAGTTGCTTGCTCTCGTCTTCCGGCAAACCAACGATGCGGGTAGTGAAGCCTTCGCTGACAAACAACGCCTTGCGACCATTTTCCGGATGCGTGCGCACGATCGGGTGAACCACTTCGGCCACTTGAGCCAGTTGCTCCGGCGTCAGGGTCGGGCGCCAGTTGCCTTCAAATTTGGTCTCGCTGTAGCGCGCCGTGTAGGAGTGTGCGGCCGAGCGACCTTCGACGGCTTTGCGCAGCGCTTCCGGCAGGCTGTCCCAGGCTTTGTGCATGTCGGCGAACAACGTGTCACCACCTTCGGAGGGCAGTTCCTGGGCGTGCAGCATCGAGCCCAGGCTCGGCAGTTCTTTATAGGAAAGGTCGGAGTGCCAGAACTTGCCGGCGTCACCGAGGCCGATGGATTGGCCGTTTTCGATGATGTTGGAAACGATGAGGATTTCCGGGTGGCCAGCCAGCAGGAACTGCTTGAGCACATGGATCTGCAACACGCCGAATCGACGGCTGAAAGCGATTTGCTGCTCGGGGGTAATGCGCTGGTCGCGGAACACCACGACGTGATGATCGAGATGCGCGCGGTGGATACGGGCGAAATCCTGATCATTGATCGGGCGGGACAGGTCCAGGCCGATGATTTCGGCACCGACAGCGCCGCTGAACGGGCGAATGTCGAAGGTTTGTGGCGCGATTGCGGGTGAGGCAGAGACGGCTGACATAAAAATCACTCCCACGCACGGCACGCTCAAGGGCGCGCACGTCGATCAAGAAACTCACGGAGGTCCCGTGTTGGTTCGTGTCGTGCGGCGCGCCGATTGGTCGGCAGGTACGCAGGAGAGTGACTTTATAGGTATAAGAATTGAACTTTAAATACCGTTAGCGAATAACGATATGGCAGAACAGGCAATGAATCACCTGTGGCGAGGGAGCTTGCTCCCGTTGGACTGCGAAGCAGTCCTTTTTTTTGGGATCAAGAGGGGGCCGCTTCGCGCCCCAGCGGGAGCAAGCTCCCTCGCCACAGGTTTGTTTTCTACCGCTCGTGCAAAGCCTCGGCCCGAGCCCGGATAATCGGCTTGAGCAGATAACTGAGAACAGTCTTCTTGCCAGTAATGATATCCACCGAAGCCACCATCCCCGGAATGATCAGCAACGGCTTTTCATCCGTCCCCAGGTGACTGCGATCCGTACGCAGCTTGATGATGTAATACGTGGTCTTCTTGTCTTCATCGGTGATGGTGTCTGCACCGATCTGTTCAAGCCTGGCCTTCAGCCCACCATAAATGGTGTAGTCATACGCCGTGAACTTCACCGTCGCTTCCTGGCCCGGGTGCAGGAATGCGATGTCTTGCGGGCGGATCTTCGCTTCCACCAGCAAGGTGTCGTCCAGCGGCACAATTTCCACCAGGTCGCTGCCCGGCTGGATCACGCCGCCAATGGTATTCACCAGCAGCTTGTTGACGATGCCGCGCACCGGCGATGTCACCAGCGTCCGGCTGACCCGGTCTTCCAGCGCTTTGCCGGTGGCCTGGGCCTTGTTCAGGTCGGTGCGCGCCTCGTTGAGTTGGGTCAGGGCTTCGCTGCGGAACTTGCCGCGTGTCTCGTCGATCTTGCGCTGCACTTCCTTGATCGCCGATTCAGCGCGAGGGATCGCCAGCGTCGTGGCGTCCAGTTGCCCACGGGTTTCGACCTCGGCACGCTTGAGCCGCAACACCTCGACCGGCGACACCGCGCCCTGGGCCACCAGCGGCTCGGACATGTTGATTTCCTGACGCTGCAACGACAGTCCATTACGGTACTGCGACTGTTTGGAGGTGAATTCGCGCAGCTCTTGCTGACGCTGGATCAATTGCTCCTGCAAACCACCAATCTCATCGTGCAGTTGCTGACGACGGCTGATGTACAACGACTCTTCACTGGCCGCCTGACCGGGGACAGCTTTCAGCACATCGGCGGGGAAGTTCAGCGGACGGTCATCGACCTCGGCACTCAAGCGCTCCACGCGCAGCAGCATCGACAGACGATCGGCTTCGGTCTCGCCAACGTTGGAGGCAAAGCGTGTGTCGTCCAGACGAATCAGCGGCGCACCGGCGTCGACAATCTGCCCTTCGGTGACGTACAGCTCGGAGACGATACCGCCCTCAAGGTTCTGGATTTTCTGGATCTTTGACGACGGAATGGCCTTGCCGTCGCCCTTGGTGACTTCGTCGATCACCGCGTAATTGGCCCAGAGCATCAGGAACACGAAGAAGCCGATGATCGCCCAGATCGTCAGCCGCACCACGCGCGGGGCGTCTTCGATAAGGGCTTTATTGACCTCGGGAAGTGGCTGGCCATGCAGCGACTCGGAGCCTTTGAAGTAACGGCGGATCGAATCCTTGAAACCCGACTTAAGCAACACTGATCTGCCCCTTTTTCAACGCTTCCATCACGGCGGCTTTCGGGCCATCGGCGAGAATTTGTCCACGGTCGATGACGATCAGGCGATCCACCAGCGACAACAGCGATGCCCGGTGCGTCACCAGCACCACGGTCTTGTTTTCGATCACTGCGGCGAGGCGTTGCTTGAGGCGTTCTTCACCGGTGTTGTCCATTGCGCTGGTCGGTTCATCGAGCAGCAGGATCGGCGGGTTGAGCAGCAACGCACGGGCCAGGGCCACATTCTGGCGCTGACCGCCGGACAGGTTCTGCCCGCGCTCACCGACTTGCAGTTCATAGCCTTGGGGGTGCAGACGGGCGAACTCGTGCACACCGGCCAGTTCGGCGGCTTGCAGCACCATTTCATCCTCTACATAGCGCGCACCCGAGACCAGGTTGTCGCGCAGGGTGCCGGCCAGCAGCTGGATGTCCTGCGCCACGTAGCCGATGTTGTGGCGCAATTCGCTGACGTCGATCTGACGGATGTCGACGCCGTCCACCAGCAAGGCGCCATCGTCCGGTTGATAGAGACCCACCAGCAGTTTGGCCAGGGAGCTTTTGCCTGAGCCACTGCGACCGATGATGCCGATCTTCTCGCCCGGTTTGATGCTCAGGTTGATGTTGTGCAGCGCCGCGTTCTGTTGGTTCGGGTAAGTGAAGTTCATCTGCCGGCATTCGATGGCGCCTTGCAGCACCTTACGGCTCAACGGGCGCTCTTCGAAGTTGCGCTCTTGCGGCAGCTCCATCATTTGATCGACGGAGGTCATGGTCACCCGCGCTTGCTGGTAGCGGGTCAACAAGCCGGACAACGAAGCCAGCGGGCTGAGCGCGCGACCGCTGAGCATGTAGCAGGCAATCAGACCGCCCATGCTCAGGTTGCCGGCGATGATCTGGTACACGCCGAAGACGATCATGATCACCCCGGCCAGTTGCTGGATCAGCAAGGTGATGTTCATCGCCAATCCGGAGAGCATTTTCACCCGCAGCTCGAGGCGGCTGAGGGTGCCAATGGTCTGTTCCCACTGATATTGGCGCTCGCTTTCAGCGTTGTTGACCTTCACCGCATCGAGGCCGGCGAGGGTTTCGATCAGGCTCGACTGGCGCTCGGCGCCGAGGGCCATGGTTCGCTCCATGGTCGCCACCAGCGGTTTCTGCAGCGCATAGCCGATCAGCAAGGCAATCGGGAACGCCAGCACCGGAATCCATACCAGGTGCCCGCCGAGAATGGCGATGACCATGAAGATCAGCAGCGTAAACGGCAGATCGATCAGACTGGTCAGGGTCAGCGAGGCGAGGAAGTCTCGCAGGCTCTGAAACTCATGGATGTTCTGGGCGAAGCTGCCGACCCGGGCCGGGCGGTACTTCATGGCCATACCGACGATGCGCTCGAACAACGTCGCCGAGATGATCAGGTCGGTTTTCTTCCCGGCCAGGTCCAGGCACAAACTGCGCAGGCTCTTGAGGATCAGGTCGAACAGATACGCCCCGGTGATGCCGATGGCCAGCACCCACAGCGTCGATTCAGCCTGGTTCGGCACCACGCGGTCGTAGACGTTCATCACGAACAGCGGCGCGGCCATGGCGATGATGTTGATCAGGAAACTGGCGGCGATGGCGTCGGCGTACAGCCAGCGCGAACGCTTGAGGGTGTCGCGAAACCACGAGCGTGCGCGGGGGATCAGCGTGCCGTGATTGACGTCGAATTTGTGCTGGGGTTGAGCGAAGAACACTTTGCCGATGTAGTCGTCGTCCAGCAGTTCGCGACTGACGAGGCTTTCGCCACCGTCGCTTTCGCTGATCAGCAGGCGGGCCTGGTCTTCACCGTGCCAGCCGAGCAGGACGGCACTGCGACCATCCTTGAGCAGCAACAGCGCCGGCATCGCAATCGCCGGAATCTGCTCCAGCTTGCGCACCAGCACGCGCCCTTGCAGGCCGGCGCGAGCGGCAGCGCGAGGCAGCAGTTCAACGCTCAGGCGCTGCTTGGGCAACGGCAGGCCGGTGGTCAACATCGCGGCGCTGGCCGGCTTTTGATGCAGGGTGCAAAGGGCTAGCAGACCATCCAGTAGCGGATCATCGTGCAGCGCGCGTGGATCATGAATGAGTTGAACTCGACTGACTTCTGATTCCACGCTCGGCACTCTTGGCTAACAGTAAAAAAGGGAAGACTCAATTCATCCCGGGTAGCTGGACCCTGGGCTTCACGTCGTTCTGCACAACGGATGCCAACGGTGCGACCACTCCCTGGCTCCTGAGCAACTCGCCCATGGTCGCCTTGATTCGGTACTGAGTAAATAACTGAATGTTTTTGATCTCCGCCAAGCGACGGGCAGCGGTGAACAGTTCGTTTTCACTGTCGAGCAGGTCCAGCAAGGTGCGCTCGCCCAGGCTGAACTGCTTCTGGTACGCAGTGCGCACGCTGGTGCTGTGATCGACATATTGCTGGGCGATCGGCACTTGAGCGTTGGCGTTGTTCAACGCGTTCCAGGCCAGGCCCAACTCTTCGTTCAATACGCGCAGCGCGTTGTTGCGGATATCCAGCGCCTGGTTGGACAGGTAGGACTTGGATTCCAGATCAGCCTTGTTGCTGCCACCGGCATACAGATTGAAGCGCATGCGCAACATGGCCTGCCATTCGTTGCTGTGACCGTTTTGGCCGTCGAGATCGTTGTCGGCGGAGCGACCCAGTTCGGCATCGAAGCGCGGGTAGAAGGACGATTTGGCAGCGTCGTACTGTTTCTCGGCCGCAGCGATGTCGGACTCGGCAGATCGCAAGATCGGGCTGTTTTCCAGCATCTGCGCGCGGGCTTCATTCAAGTTGGCCGGCAACAGCGCGAGGAAATCCGCAGGACGCTCCAGTTGATCGGGCATCTGGCCCACGGCGCTGAGGAAGTTGGTCTCGGCGTCCGCCAGGTTGGTCTGTTCGGTGATCAGGTTGTTGCGTGCCTGGGCCATACGCGCTTCGGCCTGATCGAGGTCGGCACCGCTGCCGACGCCGCGCTGGGTGCGCAATTTGATCTGGTCAAAAATCCGTTCGTGGCTTTTCAGGTTGTCTGTGGCCAGGCGCACGAATTCGCGGCGGGTCAGTACATCCAGATAAACCTGAGCCACGGTGAGCGCGGTGCGTTCGGAGGTGCCCAGCAAGGAATAAGCACGGGAATTAACGGTGGCTTGTTGACGCCCCACTTCACTGGACGTCGCAAAACCGTCAAAGACCATTTGCGACAGGCGCAAACTTGACTCGCTACGGTTCAGGGTTTCCCAGTGATTGTCGTTTCCGGCAGCACGCGTGGTGACGCTGTCAGTGCCTTCGCGACCATAACCGCCCAGCAGATCGACCCGCGGAAGGTATCCACCTTTTGCTGCCTTTAACTGATAATCCGCGGCCAATCGACTATTAACACCTGCCTGGATTTCCGGATGGACATCCAACGCCTGTTGCATGGCCTCGGGAAGTGACTGCGCCTGAACAAAACTGGCGGCAAGGGCGAAGGGTAAAGCCTTGAACAGTTGCAAACGCATGGTTGGAATTTCCCGGAATTACTTGTCTTGAATCACTGCAGAACGTGCCGCTGCATCGGATGATGACCATCGGAATGACCGTGTGTCGGAAAGTTTGAATTTGTAGCGGAGTCGCCCTCAACGGGGCAGGTTGTTACCTAAATATCAATGTGACATTACGGGGGCGAGTGTTTAGGATGACAACACTAAGGTCAATAGTTTGGCATATAGTTTATAGCGAAAAAATATAGCCAATTTGTTGACGACTAACCGCGTCAAAGTTGTGCCTTTTATATCTTGAAAGTACGTCCAGACTGATTTTGGCGAACACGCCATCAGGTTCATGGAAGTCAACTGAACGTGACACCCGGAGAGTCTTCAATGAGCAGTGTTGTTGCCATCGTCAAAAGCATTGTCGGTCAGGTTTTCGCGGTGTCCCCAGAGGGCATTCGCCGCGTACTCGTTGAAGGCGACCGGTTGTTTGTCGGCGATCAGGTAGACACTGGCGCAGCGGGCGCCGTTACGCTCGAACTGGCTGATGGCCGGACCCTGGACCTGGGTCGCGACACTCAATGGAGCGCCAGCAATCCGGACTCCAGCACTGACTTGTCAGAAGCCACTGCACAAGCCGCGCCATCGGTTGAAGAACTGCAGCAAGCCATCGCTGCGGGTGCCGACCCGACCACTGAACTCGAAGCCACCGCAGCCGGCCCGACAGCTGCGGGCTCGGGCGGCGCGGCAGGTGGCGGTCACAGCTTCGTGATGCTGGATGCAACCGCTGGCCGGGTCGACCCGACCATTGGTTTCCCGACCGCAGGCCTCAGCTCTGCGGCACAGGCTGCACAACTCACCACTGGCGGCCAGACGGCTGATACCAGCGCCAACGTACAACGCGATTCGACCCTGAGCCTGAGCGCTACGCCGACCATTACCGAAGCGGGCGGCGTACTGGTTTACACCGCGACCCTGACCCAGGCACCGCTGACCGACCTGACCATCACGCTGTCCAATGGCTCGGTGATCGTGATCCCGGCTGGCCAGTTGACCGGCACCGTCAACGTCCCGCTCGCGCCGAACGACACTGTTTATAACGACTCGACCCAGATCAACGTGAGCGTCACCGGCACCACGGGCGGCAACGGCATCACCGTTACCCCGCCGACGACCCCGGCCGTGACCCAGGTTACCGACACCGTCGACACCACCACGGTCACCTTGACCGCTGGCGCCAACGTCACCGAAGGCGGGCAGATCACTTACACCGCAACACTGACCAACCCGGCTCAAACCCCGGTCACTGTCACCCTGTCCAACGGCTCGACCATCACCATCGAAGCCGGCAAGACCACCGGCACCGTGAACGTCGACACCGCGACCAATGACGTTTATCAGAACGGCAGCACCGTCAGCACCACGATCACTGGCGCCACCGGCGGCAACTTCGAGAACCTGGTGCCCAGCACCACGCCTGCGGTCACCACCATTACCGACTCTGTCGATAACACCGGCCTGAGCCTCAGCGCCACCGGCACCGTCGTCGAAGGCGGCCAGATCACCTACACCGCGACACTGACCAACCCGGCCGGCACGCCGATGACCGTGACCTTGAGCAATGGCTCGGTCATCACCATCGAAGCGGGCAAGACCACCGGCAGCGTAATCGTCGATACCGCCGCGAATGACGTCTACAACAACGGCAGCACCGTCAGCACCACCATCACCGGGACCACTGGCGGCAATTTCGAGCAGCTGACGCCGAGCACCACGCCAGCCCTCACCACCATTGCCGACTCTGTCGACAACACCGGCCTGAGCCTCACCGCCACCGGCACCGTCGTCGAAGGCGGCCAGATCACTTACACCGCAACACTGACCAACCCGGCCGGCACGCCGATGACCGTGACCTTGAGCAATGGCTCGGTCATCACCATCGAAGCGGGCAAGACCACCGGCAGCGTGACCGTCGATACCGCCGCGAATGACGTCTACAACAACGGCAGCACCGTCAGCACCACCATCACCGGGACCACCGGCGGCAATTTCGAGCAGTTGACCCCGAGCACCGAGCCGGCGCTGACCACCATTAGCGACTCTAGGGACGACACCGGCCTGAGCCTGTCGGCGTCCACCGAAGTGGCCGAGGGCGGTCAGATTCTGTACACCGCGACCCTGACCAATCCGGCCGGCACGCCTGTCACCGTCACCCTTTCGAACGGCGCGGTTATCACCATCGCGGCCGGCGCCACCACTGGCAGCGTGAGCGTCCCGGCCCCGGCCGATGACGTTTATAAAGATGCCGGCAAGGTCGAAGCGACCATCAAGGACGCCACTGGCGGCAACTTCGAGAACCTGGTGCCGAGCACTGTTCCGGCAGTCACCGACATTACCGATACCCTCGATACCTCGACCGTCAGCCTGACCGCGACTTCTTCCGTGGCCGAAGGCGGCACCGTTGTTTACACCGCGTCCGTCACCGCTCCGGTTACTGGCTCGCCAGTTGTCGTGACGCTGTCCAACGGCCAGACGATCACCATCCCGGTTGGCGCGAGCAGCGCTAGCGTGAATTTCGTTGCACCGAACGACGCCTTGGCGGGCGGCGCTTCGTTGAGCGTCAAAATCGACGACGCCAAGGGCGGCAATTACGAGAAGCTGGACGTCGATGGTAAGTCGGCTGACACCTCGGTGACTGATTCTGCGGACACCACCACTCTTAGCCTGACAGCAACCGATTCAGTCGCTGAAGGCGGTTCCATCATCTACACCGCGAACCTGACTAACGCTGCCGGTACACCAGTGACCGTTACCCTGAGCAATGGCGCAGTGATCACCATCGCCGCCGGCACCACCAGCGGTTCCGTGACCGTCAAGGCGCCTGCCGATGACGTCTACAAAGACGCCGGAAAAGTCGAAGCAACCATCAAGGACGCGACTGGCGGCAACTTCGAGAACCTGGTCAAAGACCCGGCAGCTGCCGTGACCGACGTGACCGACACCGTTGAAACTTCGACGGTCAGCCTCACTGCGACTTCATCTGTTGCTGAAGGCGGCACCGTGGTTTACACCGCATCCGTCACCGCGCCTGTGACCGGTTCGCCGGTTGTTGTGACCTTGTCCAACGGCCAAACGATCACCATTGCGGTCGGTTCGAGTTCCGGCAGCGTGAACTTCGTTGCACCGAACGATGCCTTGGCAGGCGGCCGTTCCCTGAGCGTCAAAATCGACGACGCCAAGGGCGGCAATTACGAGAAGCTGGACGTCGATGGTAAGTCGGCTGACACCTCGGTGACTGATTCTGCGGACACCACCACTCTTAGCCTGAGCGCAACCGATACGGTTGCTGAAGGTGGTTCGATTGTTTACACCGCCACGCTGACTAATGCTGCCGGCACACCAGTGATCGTCACCCTGAGCAACGGCGCCGTGATTAACATCGCTGCTGGCGCAACTGTCGGTTCCGTCACCGTCAAGGCACCAGCCGATGACGTCTACAAAGATGCCGGCAAAGTTGAAACGACCATCAAGGACGCTACGGGCGGCAACTTCGAGAATCTGGTCAAAGATCCGGCAGCCGCCGTAACCAGCGTCACCGACACCATCGACACCTCGACCGTCACCCTGACCGCCACAAGCACCGTGGCGGAAGGCGGCACCGTGGTTTACACCGCCTCGGTCGGCGCACCTGTCACCGGCTCGCCTGTGATCGTGACGCTGGCCAACGGTCAGACCATCACCATCGCGGTCGGCGCCAGCAGCGGCACCGTCAACGCCGCGGTCTCCAACGATGTGCAGAGCGGCCATGCGCCGGTGACCAATTCGATCACCAACGTCAGCGGCGGCAACTACGAAAACCTGGTCGCCGATAAAACCCCGGTCAGCACCAGCGTGACCGACACCGTCGACACCACCACCCTGTCGCTGACCGCCACTGGCAACGTCAACGAGGGTGGCTCGATCGTTTACACCGCGACCCTGACCAATCCGGCCGGCTCTCCGGTCACTGTGACCCTGAGCAACGGCGCCGTCATCACGATTGCGGCCGGAAAAACCACCGGTACCGTGACCGTCGACGCACCGAAAGACGACGTCTACAAAGACGCTGGCAAGCTGGAAGTCACCATCAAGGACGCTGCCGGCGGCAACTTTGAAAACCTGGTCACCAGCCCGAATCCGGCCGTGACCAACGTCTCCGACACCACTAACACCACACAGCTGACCCTCAGCGCTGACAAGTCGGTGCTCGAAGGTTCGCACATCACCTACACCGCTACCCTGACCAACGCCGCGCAAACCCCGGTGACCGTCAAGCTGAGCAACGGCGAGACCATCACCATCGCGGCCGGCAAGACCAGCGGTTCGGTCACCATCGCGGCGCCAAGCGACGACGTCTATAAGGATGCCGGCAAGCTCACCGTCAAGATGACTGACGCCAGCGGCGGCAACTTCGAAAAACTCGACATCAGCAACGCGTCCGTGAGCACCACCGTCAAAGACACGGTGGACTCAACGTCCCTGTCCCTGTCGGCCAGCCATACCGTGAGCGAAGGTGGCCGGATCACCTACACCGCCACCCTGAGTAACCCGACGGACACGGCAATGACCGTGAAGTTGAGCAACGGCGCAGTGATCAACATCGCCGCCGGCGCCACCACCGGCTCGATCAACTTCGCCGCACCGGCCAACACGCCGTACATCGACGGCGGCAAAGTCCAGGCGACGATCGCCAGCCAGAGCGGCGGCAACTTCGAAAAAGTCGTCACCGACCATTCTCCGGCGGTCACCACCGTTACCGATTCGGCCGACACCACCGGCCTGAGCCTGAGCGCCACCGGTTCGGTCGCCGAGGGCGGCTCGATCGTCTACACCGCAACCCTGACCAACGCCGCCGGTACTGCCATGACCGTGACGTTGAGCAACGGTGCAGTGATCAACATTGCCAAGGGCGCCACCACAGGCTCGGTGAACTTCGCCGCGCCAAAGGATGACGTCTACAAAGACGCCGGCAAAGTCGACGCCAGCATCACCAAGACGACCGGCGGCAACTTCGAAAACCTGGTAGCCGACAAGACGCCAGCGGTCACGGATGTGATCGACACCATCAACAACAGCACCGTCTCCCTGACTGCCACCGCCAGCACGGTCGAAGGCGGCACGGTGGTTTACACCGCGTCGGTCAATGCACCAGTGACCGGTTCGCCGGTGGTGGTGGCGTTGTCCAACGGCCAGTTCATCACCATCCCGGTCGGCGCGAGTTCGGCTAGCGTGAACTTCGTTGCCCCGAACGATGCCCTGGCCGGCGGCAGTTCGCTGAGCGTGAAAATCGACGGCACCACGGTCGGCAACTACGAAAACCTGGTGGCGAATCAAACCCCGGCGGTCACTTCGGTAACCGACGTCAAAGACACCACCACCCTGAGCCTGAGCGCTTCGGATTCGGTGGCTGAAGGCGGTTCGATTGTCTACACCGCAACCCTGACCAACGCCGCCGGCACGCCTGTGACCGTGAACCTGTCGAACGGCGCAGTGATCACCATCGCGGCTGGCGCGACTGTCGGCTCTGTGACGGTCAAGGCACCGGCCGATGACGTCTACAAAGACGCCGGCAAAGTCGAAGCGACTATCAAGGACGCCACTGGCGGCAACTTTGAGAACCTGGTGCCCAGCACTGTCCCGGCAGTGACTGACGTTACCGACACCCTAGATACCTCTACTGTCAGCCTGACCGCGACTTCGTCCGTGGCTGAAGGCGGCACCGTGGTTTACACCGCGTCCGTGACCGCTCCGGTCACTGGTTCGCCGGTTGTCGTGAGCCTGTCCAACGGCCAGACCATCACCATTCCGGTTGGCGCCAGCAGTGCCAGCGTGAACTCCACTGCGCCGAACGACGCCTTGGCGGGCGGTGGTTCGCTGAGCGTGAAAATCGATGAAGCGAAGGGCGGCAACTACGAGAAGCTGGACGTCGACGGCAAGTCGGCCGACACCTCGATTTCCGATTCCGCAGACACCACCACTCTGAGCCTGACAGCAACCGATTCGGTCGCTGAAGGCGGTTCGATCGTCTACACCGCGAACCTCACCAATGCAGCCGGCACGCCGGTCACCGTGAACTTGTCGAACGGTGCTGTGATCACCATCGCGGCCGGCGCGACTGTCGGCTCCGTGACCGTCAAGGCACCGGCCGATGACGTCTACAAAGACGCCGGCAAAGTCGAAGCGACCATCAAGGACGCGAGCGGCGGCAACTTCGAAAACCTCGTGACTAGCCCGGCAGCAGCCATCACTGAAGTGACTGACACGATCAATACATCGACGGTCAGTCTGACGGCAACACCTGCCACTGCCGAAGGCGGCAACGTGGTGTACACCGCTTCCGTCAACGCGCCGGTCACTGGCAAGGACGTGATCGTCACGTTGGCCAATGGTGAAAAAATCACCATCGCGGTCGGTGAAAGCAATGCTTCGATCACCGTTAAAGCGCCGAACGATGCAGTGGTCGGCCATGAACCGCTGACCAATGCCATCAAGGAAGTCACGGGCGGCAACTACGAGAATCTGGTCGCCGACAAGACCCCGACCTCGACCGCCATCAGCGACACCCTGGACACCACCAAAGTGACCATGAATGCCAGCGACTATGTGGTCGAGGGCGGCACCATCACTTACACCGTCAACCTCAGCAATGCCGCCGGCACTGACATGACGGTCAAACTGAGCAACGGCGAGAACGTCGTGATCAAGGCCGGCGACAAGTCGGGCTTCATCACCATTCCGGCGCCAGCCGATGACGTCTACAAGGACGGCAGCAAGATCACCGTCGGCATCACCAGCACCGACGGCGGCAACTTCGAAAAACTCGACGTCAGCAAGACCACGCACACCACCACCGTCAACGACACCATCGACACCACCACGCTGAAACTCAGCGCCGATGTGAGCGCCGTCGGCGAAGGTGGCCAGATCACCTACACCGCTACGCTGAGCCATCCGGCCGGCACGGCCATGACCGTGACCCTGAACAACGGCCTGGTGATTAACATCAAGGCCGGCGAGTCCAGCGGTTCGGCACCGTACACCGTGCCGAATGACGTCTACACCGGCGCCTCGCCCGTCAGAGCAGCGATCGCAGACAGCGCAGGCGGCAACTTCGAAAAACTCGACACCGACCGCTCGGCCGTCGTGACCAAAGTGACCGACAGCGCAGACACCACCACTCTTAGCCTGACAGCAACCGATTCGGTCGCTGAAGGCGGTTCCATCGTCTATACCGCGAACCTGACCAACGCTGCGGGCACGCCTGTGACCTTGACCCTGAGCAACGGCGCAGTGATCACCATCGCCGCTGGCGCTACCAGCGGTTCTGTGACCGTCAAGGCACCTGCCGATGACGTCTACAAGGATGCCGGTAAGGTAGAAGCGACCATTAAGGACGCGACTGGCGGCAACTTCGAGAACCTGGTGAAAGACCCGGCTGCGGCAGTGACTGATGTGACCGACACCGTCGATACTTCGACGGTCAGCCTGACGGCCACGTCCACCGTGGCTGAAGGCGGCACCGTGGTTTACACCGCGTCCGTCACTGCTCCGGTGACCGGTTCGCCGGTTGTTGTGACGCTGTCCAATGGGCAGACGATCACCATTCCAGTCGGTTCGAGCAGCGCCAGCGTAAACTACGTTGCGCCGAATGATGCCCTCGCTGGCGGTGGTTCGCTGAGCGTCAAGATTGATGATGCGAAGGGTGGTAACTACGAGAAGCTCGACGTCGACGGCAAGTCGGCTGAAACCTCGGTCACCGATTCGGCTGACACCACCACTCTGAGCCTGACAGCAACCGATTCTGTCGCTGAAGGCGGTTCGATCGTTTACACCGCCAACCTGACCAATGCGGCTGGCACGCCGGTCACCGTGAACTTGTCGAACGGTGCTGTGATCACCATCGCGGCCGGCGCCACCAGCGGTTCTGTGACCGTCAAGGCACCTGCCGATGACGTCTACAAGGATGCCGGTAAGGTAGAAGCGACCATTAAGGACGCGACTGGCGGCAACTTCGAGAACCTGGTGAAAGACCCGGCTGCGGCCGTGACTGATGTGACCGACACCGTCGATACTTCGACGGTCAGCCTGACGGCCACGTCCACCGTGGCTGAAGGCGGCACCGTGGTTTACACCGCGTCCGTCACTGCTCCGGTGACCGGTTCGCCGGTTGTTGTGACGCTGTCCAATGGGCAGACGATCACCATTCCAGTCGGTTCGAGCAGCGCCAGCGTAAACTACGTTGCGCCGAATGATGCCCTCGCTGGCGGTGGTTCGCTGAGCGTCAAGATTGATGATGCGAAGGGTGGCAATTACGAGAAGCTGGATGTCGATGGCAAATCGGCGGACACCTCCGTTACCGATTCGGCTGACACCACGACCCTAAGCCTGAGCGCTACCGACTCGGTCGCGGAAGGTGGTTCGATCGTCTACACCGCAACCCTGACTAACGCAGCCGGCACGCCAGTGACCGTGACGCTAAGCAATGGCGCTGTAATCACCATCGCGTCCGGCGCCACCAGCGGCTCCGTCACCGTCAAGGCACCTGCCGATGACGTCTACAAAGACGCCGGCAAAGTCGAAGCGACCATCAAGGACGCGACTGGCGGCAACTTCGAGAACCTGGTGAAAGACCCGGCGGCTGCGGTTACCGATGTAACCGACACCGTCGACACTTCGACCGTCAACCTGACCGCGACTTCTACTGTCGCCGAAGGCGGTACCGTGGTTTACACCGCGTCCGTCACCGCTCCGGTCACCGGTTCGCCGGTTGTCGTAACCCTTTCGAATGGCCAGAGCATCTCCATTCCGGTCGGTTCGAGCAGCGCCAGCGTGAACTACGTTGCGCCGAATGATGCCTTGGCTGGCGGCGGTTCCCTGAGCGTCAAAATCGACGATGCGAAGGGCGGCAATTACGAGAAGCTGGAAGTCGATGGCAAGTCGGCGGATACCTCGGTTACCGATACGGCTGACACTACGACCCTTAGCCTGAGTGCGACTGACTCGGTGGCTGAAGGCGGTTCCATCGTCTACACCGCCAACCTGACCAATGCGGCCGGCACGCCAGTAACCGTCACCCTGAGCAACGGCGAAGTGATCACCATCGCTGCTGGCGCGACCAGCGGTTCCGTCACCGTCAAGGCACCTGCCGATGACGTCTACAAAGACGCTGGCAAAGTCGAAGCGACCATCAAGGACGCGACTGGCGGCAACTTCGAAAACCTGATCAAAGACCCGGCGGCTGCGGTTACCGATGTGACCGACACCATCGACACTTCGACCGTCAAACTCACCGCTACCGGCACTGCGGCTGAAGGCGGCACCGTCACCTACACCGCCACTGTCGGTGCGCCGGTAACCGGTTCGCCAGTGACCGTGTCGTTGGCCAACGGCCAAACGATCACCATCGATATCGGCAAAACAACCGGCTTCGTGACCACCCTCGCGCCAAACGATTCCTTGACCGGTCATACACCACTGACCAACTCGATCACCAACGTCAGCGGTGGCAACTACGAAAACCTGGTTGCCGACAAAACCCCGGTCAGCACCACCGTCACCGACACGACCACTCTGTCACTGAGTGCGAGCAACTCGGTGGCTGAAGGCGGTTCGATCGTTTACACCGCAACCCTGACCACCGCGGCCGGCACACCCGTGACCGTCACGCTGAGCAACGGCGCCGTGATCACCATCGACGCCGGCAAAACCTCCGGCACCGTGACCGTTGATGCGCCGAAAGACGACGTCTACACCGACGCCGGCAAGGTCAGCACCACGATTTCCTCCGCGACCGGGGGCAACTTCGAAAACCTGGTGCCGAGTACGGTTCCAGCGGTGACCAGCGTCACCGACACCATCGACACCTCGACCGTCAAACTTACCGCCACCGGCACTGCGGCTGAAGGCGGCACCGTCACCTACACCGCCACTGTCGGTGCGCCGGTAACCGGCTCGTCAGTGACCGTATCGTTGGCCAACGGCCAAACGATCACCATCGACATCGGTAAAACCACCGGTTTCGTGACCACTCTCGCGCCAAACGATGCGTTGACCGGTCATACACCACTGACCAACTCGATCACCAACGTCAGCGGTGGCAACTACGAAAACCTGGTTGCCGACAAAACCCCGGTCAGCACCACCGTCACCGACACCACCGACACGACCACTCTGTCACTGAGTGCGAGCAACTCGGTGGCTGAAGGCGGTTCGATCGTTTACACCGCAACCCTGACCACCGCGGCCGGCACACCCGTGACCGTCACGCTGAGCAACGGCGCCGTGATCACCATCGACGCCGGCAAAACCTCCGGCACCGTGACCGTTGATGCGCCGAAAGACGACGTCTACACCGACGCCGGCAAGGTCAGCACCACGATTTCCTCCGCGACCGGGGGCAACTTCGAAAACCTGGTGCCGAGTACGGTTCCAGCGGTGACCAGCGTCACCGACACCATCGACACCTCGACCGTCAAACTTACCGCCACCGGCACTGCGGCTGAAGGCGGCACCGTCACCTACACCGCCACTGTCGGTGCGCCGGTAACCGGCTCGTCAGTGACCGTATCGTTGGCCAACGGCCAAACGATCACCATCGACATCGGTAAAACCACCGGTTTCGTGACCACTCTCGCGCCAAACGATGCGTTGACCGGTCATACACCACTGACCAACTCGATCACCAACGTCAGCGGCGGCAACTACGAAAACCTGGTGGCCGATAAAACCCCGGTCAGCACCACCGTGACCGACACCACTGACACGACCACTCTGTCGCTGAGTGCGAGCAACTCGGTGGCTGAAGGTGGCCAGATCATCTACACCGCCACCCTGACCAACGCCGCCGGCACACCGGTGACCGTGACGCTGAGCAACGGCGCCGTGATCACCATCGACGCCGGCAAAACCACCGGCACCGTGAGCTTTGATGCGCCGAAAGACGACGTTTACAAAGACGCGGGCACGGTCCAGGCGACCATCAGCAACGCCACCGGTGGCAATTTCGAGAACCTGGTCAAAAGCCCGGCGGCAGCCGTCACCAACGTCACCGACACCCTCGACAGGACCGAAGTCAGCATCACCGGCAGCACCTCGGTGACCGAAGGCCAGACCGCCAGTTACACCGTCAGCCTGACGAGCCCGGCGCAGACCGAAGTCACCCTGAAGATCACCTACAGCGGCACCGCCGCCGACGGTTCGGACTTCACCGGCGTGTACACCGTGAAAATTCCGGCCGGTGGCAGCACGGCGAGCTTCAACGTCGCGACACTGGACAACAGGATCACCGAAGGCACCGAAAACTTCGTGGTCAAGATCGACTCGGCCACCGGCGGCAACTTCGAGAACCTGGCGATCAGCGCGACCAACGGCAGCATCAGCACCGCGATCGTCGACAACGATGCACCGCCCGTGCTCGACCTGGATGCCAACAACTCCAGCGGCGCCACCGGTGCCAACTACAACGTGACCTTCACCGAAGGCACCACGGGCCAGGGCGTATCGATCGGCGACACCGACCTGAAAATCACCGACCCGGACAGCACGATGCTGACCGGCGCGACCATCGTGTTGACCAACCGTCAGCCGGGCGATGCGCTGAACCTGGGCAACAGCGTCAACGGCATCAGCATCAATGCCAACAGCAAGGACGGCACCGTCACGCTGACGTTGTCCGGTAACGCGACGCTGGCCGACTACATGCAACAGATCAAAAACATCAGCTTCACCAACAGCAGCGAAGACCCGAGTACCGTGCCGCGGATCATCACTGTGACGGTGACCGATGGCAGCAACTACTCCAACACCGCGACCACCACCGTCAACGTCGTGGCGGTGAACGATGCACCGACCGCCGCGCCGGTTAACGTCACCGGCACCGAGGACACCCCGCTGATCCTCGGCTGGTCGACCTTCGGCGTCAGCGATGTCGACAGCCCTGCCGCCAGCCTCGGCGTGAAAATCACCGGCCTGCCCGGCGAAGGTAAATTGCAGTACCTGAACGGCTCGACCTGGACCGACGTAACGACCAACCAGACCCTGTCCAAGGCTGACATCGACGCGGGTAAAGTGCGCTTCCTGCCGGATGCCAACGAATCCGGCGCCAATGGCTACGGCGGCACCGGCGTGGGCAACAATCTGGCGGACTACGCACAGATCAAATTCCAGCCAACCGACGGTTCGCTGCTGGGCAACACCGGCACGATCAAAATCGACATCACGCCGGTTGCCGATGCGCCGTCCCTGAGCGTTGCGGACAACGGCGTCAAATCCACCGGGCTGATCAAGGAAGTCTGGACCGGCCTGTCGGGCCTCGGCACCGACGGGAGCGGCGCGGCGTCAAACACGCTGAAGTCGGTGATTGATGCCGCCGGTAAACCGAACAGCAGCACCACCGTGACCAACGTGCAGTCCGACGGCAGCGTGACCGCTGGCACCGCGTCGAAAACGTCCGGCCTTATCTACCTCGAAGCCGGCAAGACTTACACCTTCAGCGGCACCGGCGATGACAGCCTGCTCGTGACCATCGGCGGCAAAACCGTGGCCAGCGCGCTCTGGGGCGCGGGCGGTAGTCTGAGCGGTTCGTTCACCCCGACCGCCAGCGGCTACTACACCCTGGATATCTACCACCACAACCAGAGCGGCCCGGGCAGCTATGACGTCAACCTGTCGGTCAACGGCGCTGCAGCGGTCGACCTGAGCAGCGCCGGCGTGCCGTTATACACCGGCATTGCAGACCTGGCCGCTTCCGGTGTGACGGTTTCCGATCTGCACGGCACCAACGGCGAAGGCTACTACGACGGCTACAAGCTCAACGAAGCGGCCGAAGGCACCAGCGTTCACCTGTCTGCGATCAAGACTGCGCTCACGGACACCGACGGCTCTGAAAGCCTGGTCGTGAAAATCAGCGGCATCCCGGCGGGCTCGGTGCTTACCGATGGCGCCGGCCACACCTTCACCGCCAGCACTTCGTCGGGCGAAGCCAACGTCACCGGCTGGAACCTCGGCTCCCTGACCGTGACCCCGCCGCCGTACTACAACGGCCAGTTCAACCTGACCGTGACCTCGACCTCCACCGAGGTTCTCGGTGGCTCGGCAGTCAGCACCGCGACGATCCCGGTCACCGTTTACCCGGCGGTTTACAACGCCGTCACCGCCACGGCGGCCGATGACACCATCACCGGCACCGACGGCAACGACATCATGGTCGCCGACATCGGCGGGCTGACCGTGGTGCCAGGCACCAACTACAACATCGCGTTCATGGTCGACAGTTCGGGCAGCATGAGTGCGTCGTCGATCAACGCCGCCAAGGACTCGCTGACCGCGGTGTTCAACACGCTCAAGCAGAGCATGGGTGGCAACTCCGGCACCGTGAACATCTTCCTCGCGGACTTCGATAACCAGGTCAACAAGTCTGTCTCGGTGAACCTGAACGATCCGAATGCGCTGATCCTGCTCAAAGCCGTGCTGGACTCCATGGCTTCCGGCGGCGGCACCAACTACGAGGACGTGTTCAAAACCACGGCGAACTGGTTCCAGAGTGCCGACGCCATGGCGAACACCGGGGCGAAGAACCTCACGTACTTCATCACCGACGGCAAGCCGACCTATTACCAGAGCGGTGAGCAGACCAACCCGACCCTGTTCGGCAATGTGAAGCTCGATGACGTCATCACCACCACCAATTACAAGTTGGGGCAGACTTACTCCGGTTACCTGGACAGCACTCACTACCTGACCATCGATAACTCCGGCACCGTCACGCTGCAGACGTACAAGAACTCGTGGGGCGGTTACTGGAGCAGTTCCGAACTGGGCACCATTCGCGCCGAGGGCAACGGCACGTACGAGCTGTCCTATCGCGACGGTAACGGCAGCAGCACCGGCTCCAGCGCCATCGACAACTCCACCGACAGCTTTGCGCTGCTGGGCAAGGTGTCGACGGTCGAAGCCATCGGCCTGAACAAAGACGTGACCCTCAGCGACCTCAAGCCTTACGACTCGGACAAGACGCCGCAAACCAACATCGATCCGAAAGACTTGGCCAACTCGATCATCGGTCACACCGAAGCGACGATGCCGGGTGCCGACACGGTCAGCGGCGGTAATGGTAACGACCTCCTGTTCGGCGACCTGGTGAGCTTCAACGGCATCGCCGGCGAGGGCTATCAGGCGATGCAGGCGTTCGTCGCCAAAGAAACCGGCGTGGACGTCAGCAAAGTCACCACCAGCAACGTGCACCAGTTCATCACCGAGCACTACAGCGCATTCGACGTGTCGGGTGCCCATGACGGCAACGACACGCTGCTGGGCGGTACGGGCAATGACATTCTCTTCGGCTCGGGGGGCAATGACTTGCTCGACGGCGGCAAGGGCAATGACATCCTGCTCGGCGGCACGGGTAACGACTCGCTGATGGGCGGTCAGGGCAACGACATCCTGATTGGCGGCTCGGGCGCCGACACCTTCGTCTGGAAGGCTGGGGACACCGGCAGCGACGTGATCAAGGACTTCAAGGCCAGCGAAGGTGACCGCATCGACCTGCGCGATCTGCTGCAAGGCGAAACCGGCAGCACCATCGACAACTTCCTGAAGATCAGCACTGTGGACGGCGTGTCCTCATTGCAAGTCAGTTCCGGCGGCAAGTTCAACTCGGGCGATGCGGCCGCCGCAACGCCGGATGTGACGATCAAACTGGAAGGCAACAACTGGTCCAGCGCCAACATCCACACGTTGATTGCCGGCAGTGACCCGACCATCAAAGTCGATCACAACAACAGCTGATCCAACGAAAAACGGCCGCCCTGATGGGGCGGCCGTTACGTTTGTGCCCATCCCCCGGTGACGATTTCGTCGCCGCACCGCATACTCGCGTCCAGTTGGCCTATGCTGCTGACAGCATGACGCTGGTTCATTTCTGAGGGATGCTCAATGTTCTACGTGCAACGCGATGCGCAAGGTCAGTTAGTGCGCGTGGAAGCCGCGGCCTACGCCGAGGCCACGGAAACGCTGCCGGCTGATAATCACGAGATTCAGGCCTGGTACGCCAACGAAGTGATGGAAACCAGCCTCAAACAGCTCAAGCAGAGCGACCTGGAAATGATCCGGGTACTCGACGACTTGATTCAGGTGCTGACCAGCAAAGGCGTGATCCGCGTCACCGACCTGCCGGCCGCTGCACAGGCCAAACTGATGGACCGGACCCAGGCCCGTGAGGCGTTGGGTGGGTTGAGTCATTTGATTGATGATGATGAGACGGGGTTGATCTAAGGTCCCGTCATTGTTGTTGTCTGTACCGACGCCTTCGCGGGCAAGCCTCGCTCCTACAGGGTCGAAGCGTTCGCGCGATTGCGGCACACGTTAACCTGTAGGAGCGAGGCTTGCCCGCGAAGGCGGACTAATTGACGACTCAGCTATAAAGCCTCACTGCCAAGGCTTCGGTTCACCAAACAACTGTCCCTGAACCCCATACAACCCCATCTCTCGAATCACCACCAACTCCCCTTCGGTTTCCACCCGCTCAGCAATCAACGGCAGGTCAATGCTGTGTGCCGCCCGCTGAATCGCCTCGATAAACAGGCGCTTGTCGCTTTCCTGATCAATCGCCCGGATGTAACTGCCGTCGATCTTCAGGTACGCCAACCCTAGCCGAGCCAGGTTGCCGATCATGCTGAAGCGCCCGCCAAACCGTTGCAGGCTCAAGGAGAACCCAAGCTCACGCAGGCGCCGCGTCAGTTCTTCCAGCATCGCTTGCTCGGGCAGTTGCTCCTCGCCGATTTCCAAGGTCAGCCGCGGTCCGAGATCGGAATGAATACGCAAAATCTCGAAGACTTTATTCAGCGCCTGCGGATCGGCCAACGTCGCCGAAGACAGGTTCAGCGCCAGCGACTCTTCATGCTCGGACATCTGCTCAAGCACCAGCTCCAACATCAGCCGGTCCAGGCGCGCGGTCCAGCCAAAGCGCTCGAGCCACGGCAGGAAGCGTCCCGCGGGAATGGTCTGGCCCTCGTCGTCGATCAACCGCGACAGCACCTTGTAATGCAGCACCAGTTGCGTGTCCTGGCTGGCAACCACCGGTTGGAAATACAACTGGAAACGCTGGTGATTCAGCGCCTGATCCAGCAAGTTGTTCCAGGCGTGATGGTCATCTCCGACGCTGGCCGAGGCGCTGTGATCGAGGCACGCCCAGCTCTGTTCGCCCTGCCCTTCAGCCTGAGCCAATGCTTGATCGCCCAACCCGAGCACCGCTTGCGGTGAGTCGCCATGGACAAACGGTGCCAGCCCGATCGACGCCACCGAAGCCACGTCAGTGGCGCCGGTCGCATGCAGGCTTGCCAAGGCACTGTCGAGGTTCTGCGCCAGTTGCAGCGCTTCTTCACGCACCAGCCCCGGCGCCAGCACGGCGAACTCACCCCCACGGATCCGCGTGACGAGGTTCTGGGTTTCCGGGTATTTGGCGCACTCGCGGGACAGCTGCTCGCCCACCGCTTGCAGCAATTGATCGGTGCGTTGACCGCCCAGTCGCTGGTTCAAACCGGCCAGGTCCTTGACCCGCAACAACAGCAGATAACCAGAGCTCGCCTGCTCCGGATTGCTCACCCGGGCGTTCAATTGCATCTCGAAATAGCGACGATTTGCCAGGCCCGTCAGGTTGTCCTGATAGGACTCGACCCGCAGTTTTTCACTGCGCTCGGCCTGCTCCTGAAACAGCGCCTTGAGCTTCTCGACCATCTGATTCATGGCCTGCACCACACGGCGCAATTCAGGCGTGCGTGGCAGCTCCGGCAGGCTGAGGAATTCGCGGCGAGCAATGGCGTGGGATTGCTTGACCATGTAGTCCAGCGGTTTCAGTTGTCGACGCAGCAACAGCGCACCCAACACCGCGCTCACCGCACCGCAGATCAGCAACCAGCCGAGGCTGCCCAGTGCGCTCTGCCACAGTTTGGCCAACGCGAACATCGGATGGCTGACCACCTCGACCCGCGCAGCCTGTTCCCAGCCACGGCTGACCAGCGCATCGCCGCCGGCCGGCTCCAGGCCAATCATTTTGACGAACCAGTCCGGCACGTTGTTCACCGCTGGAATGCCGCTACGCTCGACGATGGTCTGGTCAGTCTTGAGGTCGACCACACGGATGCTCGCGTAATAGCCGCTGTCGAAGATCGAACTGACCAGCAACTCGACCATCGCCGGGTCGTCGATGTTCGGCGTCAGGGACAGCGCCAATGCCGTCGCGGCGTCCTGGGCGTGGGAGCGCAACTGATTGACGTACTGGGTGCGCGAGCTTTCCAGGCTGACCATGAAGCTGCCGGTGAAGGCGACCACCAGGAACAGACAGATAGCGATCAACAGCTGTTTGAACAAAGACATCTGAGCGCGTGCTCCTAGTTAGTCGTCTCGACCGGGAAACCTTCGGCCTGCATTTTCTTCAACACGTCCTGCCAGCGAGACAGGCGCTTGGTATCACCGACCTTCTTGTTGCCCTTGGCGCCCGGCAACCACAACCCTTCGGCATTGAAAGAGTAGACCGGCAACAGATCGGTTCGTTGGCTGGCTGGTTTAATCGCATCGATCAGGCTGTCGAGTACCAGCGGCATGGCTTCCGGGCTCGAGTAGTACGTCAGCACCATGTGCGCCCGGTTCAGCCGCAGAGCCTTGACGTAAGTGATGCGCAGCTTGTCACTGGAAACGCCGAGATGGCGCAGGCTGAAGTACTTGGCGATCGCGTAGTCTTCGCAATCGCCGGCACCCTTCCACAGGGCTTCGATGGGTGTTTCCCAATAATCGACCTCGTGCCACAGGTCGATGTCCTCAACGTAATGCACCTGTTTGTTGAAAAACTGGTTGACCACATTGAGCTGTTCCAGCTCGCTGACCTGTTTTTGCGTGGCCAGCAACTGCTGCCAGGCATCGATGCGCGGCTTCCCGTCACCCAACGGCCCGTACAAAGCCTGCGCCTTGCGGCTGATCAGCGAAAAATCCCAATCGGCATGCAGCCCGCCCAGCATGACGCCGGCCAGCAGCAACGCGCAGCACAGCCAGCGCAAAGTCCGAGGGATCGCGAAACGTACCGCCAATGCGAGGCATCCAGGTCAGGCAGGTGGAATTCGGTTGATGGTGCAGGTTAGCCCGTTAAAAGACAATGGCACGGTGCAATCACCGGCGACGGACTAGACTTTGAATGGTGAATGACATGAAAAGTCGCGGGCTGCGGTCTTTTGTCCGTTTGACAAGCTGCATGGCAGTCACTAGTGTCCATTTGGATCCAAATATTTCAGCCAAACAGGGTGCGTAGTAGTGACACAAAAGCCCAACCCCCTCAGCAGTATCAAGGTCAACGGGCCGATTCCAGCTCACCTGGCACGTTCGGTGATCGAAGAAACCCTGCGTTCGGCCATTCTCGACGGGCGCATTCCTTGCGGCACCGCGTTGCGCCAGCAAGATCTGGCCGACCTGTTTGGCGTCAGCCGCATGCCGGTGCGCGAGGCCTTGCGCCAGCTTGAAGCCCAGGCGCTGCTCAACGTTATCGCCCACAAAGGGGCAGTGGTCGCACCATTGGTTCAAGGCGATGCCGTCGAAACCTATGCGTTACGAATCCTGCTGGAATCCGAGGCACTGCGCCTGTCGATTCCCTTGTTGGAGAAGGACGACTTCGAACGGGCAGCCAAGCATGTCGACGACATGGAAACGGAGCACGATTACAGCGAGATCGGCCGCCTCAATCGCCTCTTCCACATGGCGCTTTATTGCAAGGCGCCTAACGGCCGGCTGTTGCGGCTGGTCGAAGAAGGGTTGAACGAAGAAGAGCGCTTCCTGCGCTTCAACCTGGAAGCCATGGGCCTGGGCAAGTTATCCCAGGAAGACCACCGAGCGCTGTTGCTGGCGGTCGAAGACCGCGACATCGAGCGCTCGGTGAAGCTGCTCGAAAACCACCTCAATCGCGGCGTCGAGGTGATTACGCGCTACCTCAACAGCCCTGAAGCGCTGAATAGGAAAACCTCGAGGTAAAACCCCTGCGCCAAGCCTAGGCGCGCAGTTCGAACTGCGCGCCCGCGTTTGCCGTGAATAATCTCCTTACACATCCCCTCTGCTCACACCAAGTCACTCTGCGACCTTCTTCCCTTCCCCAAAGCCTTGCCATCGATCGACCTCCCTCAGTTCCATCAATACGTCAGCGAAGATGACGTCCGGGTGATAGCGGCGACCGTGATTTACGCTCACTCTTGGCCTGCCTACGAATAATGAACGGGTGACGCACCGCATTGGCGGCGCAGTCCCCGCACCAAGAACCTACGGAAGGAGTCTTGTCACGGGAAAGGAAGCACCGGCGTCAATCCCAGCCAACTTCCACCCCCTTGAAGCATTCAACGGAACAACTTTGAAAGTTGCTTTGAGTGAGGCATTCACTCTTTATTTGAATTTTGACGATACTTCGTCGAAAGGAGCAACTACGCCCAAATAAAACTGACACTTAAAGTTTTATCGGAACTTGTCGCGCGCGAGAAAACACAACTTGCAAATAATATAAAAATAACTTGCCCGGCACTTTATTCATGTATTAGTTTTTCTCCGCCGCCATAAACACGGCACCGAAACGACTTTATCGCACTTGATGACATCAATTTAATTGAGGCATCCGCTCGCCAATAAAAAACGTTAAACGACCGTCACTTATTGATCACAACACCATTATCGGCATTTCAGATCACTTATAGGCTCGCTCATGAAAACGAATAAAGACCGCCTCATCCAGAAGAAAGCAGAACTTAGTGCGCACCCGATCTTCTCTGAAATACATTCGCTGTCGGTACTTCAACGTTTCATGGAAACCCATGTCTTTGCGGTGTGGGATTTCATGTCGCTGACCAAACGCCTGCAACAGGAACTGACCTGCGTTCAACTGCCCTGGCTGCCGCCGCGAGATCCGCAGGCCGCGCGCCTGATCAACGAGATCGTGCTGGGTGAAGAGTCCGATGATCGTCCGGCCCAGGGTCATTACAGTCATTTTGAGTTGTACCTGGATGCGATGCGCGAAGTCGGTGCCAGCACGGTCGCCGTTGAACGCTTCGTGGCATTGCAACAAGAAGGTGTGAGTTACGACGTGGCACTGCAAAGCGTTGACGTCGATCCGGCGGCCGCGCAGTTCGTGCGACACACCTTGCACACCGCGCTGTATGCACCGGGACACAGCGTAGCCGCTGCGTTTCTGCATGGTCGTGAGAGCGTCATTCCGCAGATGTTCCAGCGGATTCTCGACGACTGGGGCATCGGCATCGAGCAAGCGCCGACCTTTCGCTACTACCTGGAGCGGCACATCGAAGTCGACTCCGAGGACCACGGCCCGGCGGCGGAGAAACTTCTGGCACGCCTGGTCAATGGCGATCCGCAACGCGAAGCAGACGTCTACGCCAGCGCCATTGCCGCTGTGGAAAGCCGTATTGCCCTGTGGGACGGCTTGCGCCTGAGCATGAGCGAACCGGTTGCAGAGGTGAACGCATGAACGCCGCCGACTACCAATCCTTCGCCGACGCCTGGGAGAACCGCGCCACCATCCGCACGCGGCCCCGGCGGGTGCTGGAGAACGATGACAAGCTGATCTACCCGTTGAGCCGCCAACCGCTGGTGCTGAGTGAAACCTTCCTGCGTGAATGCCCGGAACAACGGGACTTCGCGCTGGTGCAGACGCTCTACAAATTCATCAACGACGTGGTGATTTTCGAAACCGAGATCGTCGACAAGACTGCCCGCAGCATCGCCAAGAATCGCTTCGCCGTGGCGTTCCCGTTTGCCTGTCGCTATGACGCCATGACCGTGGTGGTGGACGAGGACTACCACGCGCTGGTGGCCATGGACTTCATGCAGCAGACCGTTGCCATGACCGGCATCACGCCGATCCAGTTGCCGGACGAAATCGAGCTGAGCCGGGCAATTCCGGCGGCCGTGGCCCTTGCGCCGGAACACCTGCGCAGCGCCGTGGAACTGATCTGCGTGGCCATCGCCGAGAACACCGTGACCGGCGATGTGGCGGCGTTCGCCAAGGACGACACGGTCAAGCAATCGATCAAGGGCCTGATGGCCGACCACTTGCTCGACGAGGGCCGGCACTCCGGGTTCTGGTCGCGGATGGTGCGCATCTACTGGCACACCGCGAGCGAAGACGACCGCCAGCAGATTGCGCAGATTCTGCCGGTGTTCATCGGCCATTACCTGACCAACGACATCCAGAAGTCCTTCGACTTTCGCTTGATCGAATCCTTGCAGATCAGCGACGCGGCCCGCCAGGCACTCAAGAACGAAATCTCGGGGATGGCCTTCCCGATCAATCGTCATCACCCGCTGGTCGCCAACATCGTGCGGTTCTTTCGCAGCAGTTCGCTGCTCGATTCGCCGTGCGTGCAAGACGCTCTCTGCGACTACCTGGTTTAACGAGGAGAACATCATGAGACGTCTCGACATTCTGCTCATTGGGCAAAGCCAGGCCTTGACCGACCTGGCGCTGGAACTTGAACAACAGGGTCATTCGCTGGTACGGCTCGAAGCGTTCGAGGAGGCGCCGCCGTTCGATCTGCTGATTGATGACGCCAGCCAGGCGTTTTCAATCCCGGGTGATGCGCCGCATCTGACGCTGCAACTGGGCGTCGGCGCACCTGGCGCAACCGGGCTGCCGTCGATGCACCTGCTGTGCTTGCAGGGATCAAAGCTGTTCACGCGTATGCCGATTGCCGATGAACCTCCTGGAAACGGCCAGGCATTGCGCCTGCGAGTGGTGGCGGAACTGGTGGACCATGTCTCGCTGCTGGTCAGCCGATTCTCCCGGGATGCCGAGTACTTTCTTCAAGTCGAACCGGCATCGACAGCCCATTTTGACCATGTCGAAAATCTGCTGTTTTTAGAATGCCTGGCGTTCGTCCATCAACTCAACAACACGGCTCAACCGTGGCTGCGAGAACTCGCCCGGATCCCGATGATCGAGCGTCTGGAACAGCGCTTCATCCAGTCCGCCGAACGCCCTGCGCTTAACATCGACGGTAACTCGGTCAGCTATCGGCAATTGCACGCCCACAGCCGCGCGATCCAGCAGCGCTTGCTGTCATTGCTCGCTCAGCATCAAGGGCCGTTGGTGGTCGGGATTTGCCTGCCGAAATGCAGTGCGCTGTATGCGGGGATTCTGGCGATTCTGGGCAGCGGCGCTGTGTATTTGCCGCTGGAGCCGAGCCACCCGCTGCAACGTCAGCAGTACATCCTTTCGAATGCCGGAGCCGTGTTGTTGCTGCATGACGGCCAACATCCCCTCGCCGACGAAATACCGGGGCTGGACATCAGCCGCATCGACTTCACTGACGTCGACCTCGGCCAACCCTTGATGCGCCGGCGACCCGAGCTCGATGCGCCCTGCATGGCGCTCTATACCTCGGGCACCACCGGACATCCCAAAGGCGTGTTGCTCAGCCAGGCCAACCTTGCGCACTTCACCGCGTGGTACGCCGACTATGTGCAGTTGACCGAACACAGTCGGGCCTTGCAGTTTTCGTCGTTGAGTTTCGACTCGTCGCTGATCGATATTTTCCCGACCCTGCTTCAGGGCGCCGAGCTGATCGTGCCGAGCGACGACCAGCGTCGCGATCCCTTGCAACTGGTCGAGCTGATCCGCCATCAACGCCTCAGCCACGCGTTTTTACCGCCGGCACTGTTGAGCATTCTGCCGCTGGATCAGCTGCAGGTTCTGGATCATGTGATGACCGGCGGCGATGTCTGCGAGCCCTACGTCATCGAGCAGCTCACCCGCCAGGGCAACCTCTACAACCTCTATGGCCCGACCGAAGCCACGGTGCTGATCACAGCGCGGCAGCTGCGCGCCGGCGACAGCAACCGCACACTCGGGGTGCCGATTGCCAACAGTCAGGTGCTGATTCTCGACGAGGGGTTTCAACCGGTGGCCGAGCAGACCGTCGGTGAGTTGTACATCGTCGGGCCGGGGGTGTGCCTGGGTTATCTGAACAACCCGCAGCAGACCGCCGAGCGTTATCTGGACTTGAACTTGCCGAATGGGCAGCGCCTGCGCGCCTACCGGACCGGCGACATGGCGAAGTGGACCGGTGACGGTATCGAGCTGTGCGGGCGGCGGGACAATCAGGTGAAGATTCGCGGCTTTCGCGTCGAGCCGGAAGAGATCGAACGCTGTCTGCGCGACAGTCAGTTGTACCGTCAGGTGGCGGTGGTCATCGACAGTCAACGTCGGATTCTGGCCTTCCTCGCGCAACCTCAGGAGGAACAACCGGGCGTCGCTCGCGAAGCCTTGAAGGCTCATGCGATGCAGTTTTTGCCGGACTACATGCAACCCGGCGCCTGGACCGAACTGCCGAGCATGCCGTTCGCCAGCAACGGCAAGGTCGACCGCAAAGCCCTGCTGGCCATGCCAGTGAATGTGACCGAAAACACGACTCGGCGCTTGCCCGCCAGCGCCGATGAAGCGCTGTTGCTGGAGATCTGGGCCGAGCTGCTGGAGCTGCCCGCCAGCGATATCTCGACCGATGAAAGTTTCTTCAATCTGGGCGGCCATTCGATTCTGTTGTCACGGATGCTGCTGCGGTTGCGTGAGGAATTCGGCCGCAGCATCTCGATCAATCGCTTCATTGAATTGCCGACCATTGCGAAGTTGGCGACGCTGGTGCGTGGCTCCGGCACCGAGGAAGTCCTGAGCGCGCAGGCGCTGGCGGATGCCTTCCGCGAGCTGGATATTCAGCCGCTGCCCATCAGCCGCATGGGCGATGTGCACAAGGTGATCGTCACCGGCGCCAACAGTTTTGTCGGTGTGCACATCGTCGAGGCGTTGCTGGCGTGGGGCGTCACTGAAGTCGCCTGCCTGGTGCGCGATGGCGGCGGGCAATCGGCGGCGGAGCGCTTCGCTCACGCCTTGCGGGAAAACCGTCTGGAGCATCTGGACCTGAGCCGGGTACAGGTTTACGCGGCAGACATTACGCGCCCGGCATTGGGACTTGATGCCCACGTTTACGAGCGACTCGATCGAGAGTTCGGAGCGCTGGTGCACAACGCCGCCAACGTCAATCACGTGCTCGACTACGAGTCACTGGCGAGGGACAACGTCGAGCCGATTTTCGAATGCCTCAGGTTGTGCGAGGGCCGCAGTAAGAAGATCTTCAATTTCGTCTCCACGCTGTCGGCATCCAGCACGATTGCCGACGATGGCAGGGTGCTCGAGTTGCCCGCCGCGCAGACGCCGCCGATCTACATCAAGAACGGCTACAACCTGTCCAAGTGGGTCGGCGAACGGATCCTCGAGCGAGCGCGCGAGCTTGGGGTGCGGGTCAATCTTTATCGCCCCGGCAACATCAGTTTCAACAGCCTGACAGGCGTCTGTCAGCCACATAAAAATCGCTTGATGCTGATGCTCAAGGGCTCGATTCAGCTCGGCCAGGTGCCGGAGTTCGCACTGAATTTCGACCTGATGCCGGTGGATTTTCTCGCCCGCTTCATCGCCTTCCACGCCAGCCGTTATTCGCCTGAAAAAGCGGTGTTCAACCTGCACAACCCCGAGCCCCTGAGTTGGGACGATTACGTCGCGTCATTCCGCGAGGCTGGCCGGGAGTTTTCCATGGTCAGCGTCGCCGACTGGCAGCAGCAGCTGGGCCGGGTCGACAGCGACAACGCGCTGTTTGGCGTGCTCGGTTTCTACCTCAACGGCTTCGAGGAAGACATCGGCGACATCTCGATGATCGGCCACGCCAACGCTCAGGCCGGCGTGCGGCAGATGGGCGCGCACTACCCCGAAAAATCCCCGGCGCTGCTGCGTCGCGGTTGCGACTACCTCAAAGAAATCAATTTCATCTGATTCACTCAACCGGAGCAAAACCATGAAAACCCTGCAACCCGATACCCTGATCAAAAATCCTCAAGGCTGCCACGTGGTGTCTTCAGTGGAGGTGCCGGCTGACGCTGCGAAGGTCTGGGCGGTGGTCGGCAATTTTGCCGGCTTCGATCAATTCATTCCGGCGCTGTCGCATATCGAGATGACGGGCGAAGGCGTGTCGTCGCTGCGTAAGAAATTCTTCAAGGATGGCAACCTGGTGGTCGAGCAACTCAACTCCCGTGATGACCAGGCGTTGAACATGACATGGACCACGATTTACAACACGCTGGGCGTGGCCAATCTGTGGGCGGCGATGAGTGTTCAACCGTTGGGCGCGGGCCAGTCGCGGGCGACCTGGACCATCATTGCCGAACCGGCGCAGGGGGGTGAGGAGGCGTTGCCGGGGTTCAAGGATTTTGTGCAGGGGTTTGCGGATGATGCGATGAATAATGTGTTGAAGCTGTTTGCTTAAGGCTTTGGTTTAGCGGTGGCTTTTCTACCGCTATCGCGAGCAGGCTCGCTCCCACAGGTTGATCGCGTTTCTTCAAATGGAACGCGGTCAAAATGTGGGAGCGAGCCTGCTCGCGATGAACGATAACGCGGTCTGACCCGAATCAGATCTTGAAGCTGTCCACCAACTGCTTCAACCGGTTCGCCTGCAACGACAACGCATCGCAATCCTTCAACGTTTCATTGAGGTTGGCCACGCTCTGCTGGTTCAGCAAGTTGATCTGGTTAACATCAACGTTGAGGGTTTCCACCACTGCGGTCTGCTCTTCGGTCGCTGCGGCCACCGACTGGTTCATGCCGTCGATTTCGCCGATACGCTGGGTCACGCTGACCAGCCGCAGGCCGGCCTGGTTTGCCACTTCGACAGTCTCTTCGCTGGAAACCTGACTGGCGTTCATGGTCGTCACTGCTTCGCGAGAACCGATCTGCAGCGAGGTGATCATCTTATGGATCTCTTCCGCCGACTCCTGCGTGCGATGCGCCAGGTTGCGCACTTCGTCCGCCACTACCGCAAAACCGCGGCCGGCTTCACCGGCACGCGCCGCTTCGATGGCGGCGTTGAGCGCGAGCAAGTTGGTCTGCTGAGAGATGCCTTTGATCACATCCAGAATGTGCCCGATGTTGTCAGTGCTGGCGTTCAGGGTTTCGATCTGGGTGCAGGACAAGCTGATTTTCTGCGACAACTCGGTCATGGCCAGGATGGTTTTCTCCACCACCTGACGACCGTCGTCCGCCTGCTCGCTCGCGCCGCTGGCGTGCTGCGAAGCATCGGCGGCATTGCGGGCGATTTCCTGAGTAGCGGCGCCCAGTTGGTTGATCGCCGCCGCAACGCTGTTGGTGCGCGCGCTTTGTTCGTCGGAACCGACGATCGAGGCGTTGGACGATGCCATCACACGCTGCGACAAATCGTGAACCTGACGGGTCGCCGAGGACACTTCGGAAATCGACGCGTGAATCCGCTCCACGAACTGGTTGAACGAACCGCCCAACTCACCGAACTCGTCTTTGCTTTCCACGGCCAGACGACGGGTCAGGTCACCTTCGCCCTGGGCGATGTCCTGCATCGCGCGGCCCATGGTGGTCAGCGGACGCATCAGCACATTGATCAGCAGGCTCAGCAGCACTGCAATAACGCTCACGGCGATAAACATTGCGATCAGCGCCGAGGTACGGAAGTGGCTCAGTGGCGCGTAGGCCTTGTCCTTGTCGATCGACAGACCGATGTACCACTCGGCATTCGGCAAACCGCTCACCGGGGTGAACGAGAGGATGCGGTCCTGCTTGTTCAGAGTGACGTCCTGATTGCCCTTCTCGATGCGCACGCCCGAGTTTGGATAAATGTCCTTCAGGTTTTTCATCACCTGGTCTTTGTCCGGGCTGACGATCACCTGACCGTCGGCGCTGACCAGAAACGCGTGGCCGATGCCACCGAAGTCCACCGAATTGATGATCTTCACCAGGGTTTCCAGGCTCAGGTCACCGCCGACCACGCCGAGCAATTCGCCGTTCTTCTTCACCGGCATCGCGATGGTCACCACCAAGCCACCGACCGCTGCCATGTACGGCGGCGTCAGCATGGTCTTGTCGGCGGCCACGGCTTGTTTGTACCAGGGACGCTGACGCGGATCGTAACCGTCCGGCATCTTCGCGTCGGGGCGTTGCGTGAACACGCCATTGGCCTGGCCAACGTAAGTGAACTGGAAGTTCGAGGTGAAGGCCGGTTGATCAACCAGGCCTGGCAGGTCTGCGTTTACGCCTTGATGAGCGACGTTCTGTGCGAGGTTTTCCAGGACCAGCACACGGCCGCTCATCCAGTTCTGCACGCTGCTGGCGGTCAGATCGCCGGCTTGCTGGACGGAGGATTCGAGGTTTTGCCGGATGGTGTTTCGCTGCAGATAGTCGTTGTACAAAGTGAACAACGCAAAAGCCAGCACCACGACGCCAGAGGCGGCCAGAAGGATTTTATGGCTGAATTTGAGATTCATTTCATGGGACTTCTTATGCAAAAAGTGGGGATGCGTTCCAGGTGCAACATTCCATGTAACAGCGCAGGCGGCATTTTTCGTCCGCTCTACTTTGGTGCGCGCATGTCTCACCAGTCTGTCGGCACAAGTCGGATAAATCTTAGGGGTTTGTATGAAATGCCCGGCATTCCCGCCGAACGGCGTGTTAGAGCGGTTGAGTAGCATTTTTGTGATGATGGTTGTTCGACCGGCAGTTGCAAATTCCGTAACCCTTGATGACAATGCGACTAATTATCATTTGTGACGTTCGGGCTATTGCGTTCATGTCCTCACCTGAGTTTGCAGTACAGTCATCAGCATGCTTGAAGGACTTAAGCCGAAAGTGCGTCAGGCATTTCTGCTGGCGCTTTGCGATGGACTTACCCACAAGCAGATTGCCGAGCAAATGGGCTTGTCCCTGCGTTCGGTCGAGCGTTATGTCGCTGATGCGCTGTATCACTGCTATGCCTTGCGGTATGAAGCGTGATGTCTGTGGATAACTCGTCACTGCACCGGCGCGGTGAACCTCATCAGCAGGTGGTCAAACAGGCCATCAATTGGCTGCTGCGGCTGCGTAACAACGCGGCCAATCCAAGGTTGCGCCAGCAATGCGATGTCTGGCGCGCTGAACATTTGGAACACGAATTGGCCTGGCAGCGGGTGCAGTCCCTGCAAGCCGAATTGAGCAGCAATCTGCGCGCAGTGCCCGGCGCTCAAGTCGCGTTCAATACGCTGGAAAACAGTGCCCAGGGATTGGGACGACGACAGGCTCTGAAGTTGCTGTCGGGCGCATTGTTGATCGGTTCTGCCGCATGGCTGGGCAAGGATGCGGTGGGTTGGCAACAATGGACCGCCGACTTCGCCACCATCACGGGCGAGCGACGAGGGTTCCAATTGCCCGACGGCACCCGTCTGGAGCTCAACACCGCCAGCGCGGTGGATCTCGATTACACCGCGCAGCAACGGCTGATCAAACTGACGCGCGGCGAAATCATCGTGACCTGCGGCGGGATCGACGAAGCGTCTTCATTTGATCGACCGTTGCGGGTGCAGAGTCGTCACGGCGTGTATGAAGGTGTGGGGGCGCGGTTCATCCTGCGTCAGGACGATGACTGCACGCGGCTCAGTGTCACCAGCGGCATGGTCGCGATTCATTCGCCGCGGGCCGCCGACGGTGAGCCGATCCGGGTGCAGGCCGGACATAGTTATTTGATCGATCACAACCACGCGAAGCCGGCTCCGCCGCTGGATATGGATGCCGGTGCGTGGGTCGACGGCCTGATTGTCACTCGCAACATGCGCCTCGGGGATTTTCTCAATGAAGTCGCACGTTACCGGCACGGTTATCTGACGTGCTCAGCGGACATTGCCGACTTGCGACTGTCCGGAGTCTTCCGCCTGGAGAACACCGATAAATTGCTGGCCATCCTCCCGCAGACCCTGCCCGTGCAGTTGCGCTACCGCACGCGCTGGTGGGTGACGCTGGAGCGGCACGTCTGAAATATTTTTGGCGGGTTTTCCGTGCAAGACCGGCTTAGTCAGTAAGCACTTCAACTCTGACTCCAGCGACTTCCTACGGAAACCTACAATGACTGTGCGCGCCATCGGTAAGAAACCTCCTTGTCTTACTGCGGATACCTGCATTTTGCGCCACGCCGTTCGCGCGGCGCTGTTCACTACCGCGCTGTCGCTCAGTGGTTTGAGCCTGGACGCCTTGAGCCAGTCTGGGGTAACGCTTTTAGGGTTCCCAGAAAGACAAAACCCCTGTCTGCGTTAGCAGACAGGGGTTTTGGAATTCGATCTTGACGATGACCTACTCTCACATGGAGAAACCCCACACTACCATCGGCGATGCATCGTTTCACTGCTGAGTTCGGGATGGGATCAGGTGGTTCCAATGCTCTATGGTCGTCAAGAAATTCTGTAACCAGCCCGTTACAGCAGTAACGTGCCAGCAAAATTGGTGACTTCTACTAAAACAAAACCCCTACCTGCATACGCCGATAGGGGTTTCGGAATTTAATCTTGACGATGACCTACTCTCACATGGGGAAACCCCACACTACCATCGGCGATGCATCGTTTCACTGCTGAGTTCGGGATGGGATCAGGTGGTTCCAATGCTCTATGGTCGTCAAGAAATTCGGTAGCCAGGTCGTGGGCCTTTGCAGGTTCACGCTCCAGCGAATGGGTATGTGACAGCTTTCGGTGTTTTGTGCTGCTTTTGTGAGTACAGTCGAACTTTCGGTTCGTTTCGTCTTCACACACCGCAATCTGGCGCTCTTTCGCTTTTCAGCTCGAAGCAAGCAAATTGCTTGGGTGTTATATGGTCAAGCCTCACGGGCAATTAGTATTGGTTAGCTCAACGCCTCACAGCGCTTACACACCCAACCTATCAACGTCGTAGTCTTCGACGGCCCTTCAGGGGACTCAAGGTCCCAGTGAGATCTCATCTTGAGGCTAGTTTCCCGCTTAGATGCTTTCAGCGGTTATCTATTCCGAACATAGCTACCCGGCAATGCCACTGGCGTGACAACCGGAACACCAGAGGTTCGTCCACTCCGGTCCTCTCGTACTAGGAGCAGCCCCTCTCAAATCTCAAACGTCCACGGCAGATAGGGACCGAACTGTCTCACGACGTTCTAAACCCAGCTCGCGTACCACTTTAAATGGCGAACAGCCATACCCTTGGGACCGGCTTCAGCCCCAGGATGTGATGAGCCGACATCGAGGTGCCAAACACCGCCGTCGATATGAACTCTTGGGCGGTATCAGCCTGTTATCCCCGGAGTACCTTTTATCCGTTGAGCGATGGCCCTTCCATACAGAACCACCGGATCACTAAGACCTACTTTCGTACCTGCTCGACGTGTCTGTCTCGCAGTCAAGCGCGCTTTTGCCTTTATACTCTACGACCGATTTCCGACCGGTCTGAGCGCACCTTCGTACTCCTCCGTTACTCTTTAGGAGGAGACCGCCCCAGTCAAACTACCCACCATACACTGTCCTCGATCCGGATAACGGACCTGAGTTAGAACCTCAAAGTTGCCAGGGTGGTATTTCAAGGTTGGCTCCACGCGAACTGGCGTCCACGCTTCAAAGCCTCCCACCTATCCTACACAAGCAAATTCAAAGTCCAGTGCAAAGCTATAGTAAAGGTTCACGGGGTCTTTCCGTCTAGCCGCGGATACACTGCATCTTCACAGCGATTTCAATTTCACTGAGTCTCGGGTGGAGACAGCGCCGCCATCGTTACGCCATTCGTGCAGGTCGGAACTTACCCGACAAGGAATTTCGCTACCTTAGGACCGTTATAGTTACGGCCGCCGTTTACCGGGGCTTCGATCAAGAGCTTCGCGTTAGCTAACCCCATCAATTAACCTTCCGGCACCGGGCAGGCGTCACACCCTATACGTCCACTTTCGTGTTTGCAGAGTGCTGTGTTTTTAATAAACAGTCGCAGCGGCCTGGTATCTTCGACCGGCATGGGCTTACGCAGTAAATGCTTCACCCTCACCGGCGCACCTTCTCCCGAAGTTACGGTGCCATTTTGCCTAGTTCCTTCACCCGAGTTCTCTCAAGCGCCTTGGTATTCTCTACCCAACCACCTGTGTCGGTTTGGGGTACGGTTCCTGGTTACCTGAAGCTTAGAAGCTTTTCTTGGAAGCATGGCATCAACCACTTCGTGTTCTAAAAGAACACTCGTCATCAGCTCTCGGCCTTAGAATCCCGGATTTACCTAAGATTCCAGCCTACCACCTTAAACTTGGACAACCAACGCCAAGCTGGCCTAGCCTTCTCCGTCCCTCCATCGCAATAACCAGAAGTACAGGAATATTAACCTGTTTTCCATCGACTACGCTTTTCAGCCTCGCCTTAGGGACCGACTAACCCTGCGTCGATTAACGTTGCGCAGGAAACCTTGGTCTTTCGGCGTGGGTGTTTTTCACACCCATTGTCGTTACTCATGTCAGCATTCGCACTTCTGATACCTCCAGCAAGCTTCTCAACTCACCTTCACAGGCTTACAGAACGCTCCTCTACCGCATCACCTAAGTGATACCCGTAGCTTCGGTGTATGGTTTGAGCCCCGTTACATCTTCCGCGCAGGCCGACTCGACTAGTGAGCTATTACGCTTTCTTTAAAGGGTGGCTGCTTCTAAGCCAACCTCCTAGCTGTCTAAGCCTTCCCACATCGTTTCCCACTTAACCATAACTTTGGGACCTTAGCTGACGGTCTGGGTTGTTTCCCTTTTCACGACGGACGTTAGCACCCGCCGTGTGTCTCCCATGCTCGGCACTTGTAGGTATTCGGAGTTTGCATCGGTTTGGTAAGTCGGGATGACCCCCTAGCCGAAACAGTGCTCTACCCCCTACAGTGATACATGAGGCGCTACCTAAATAGCTTTCGAGGAGAACCAGCTATCTCCGAGCTTGATTAGCCTTTCACTCCGATCCACAGGTCATCCGCTAACTTTTCAACGGTAGTCGGTTCGGTCCTCCAGTTAGTGTTACCCAACCTTCAACCTGCCCATGGATAGATCGCCCGGTTTCGGGTCTATTCCCAGCGACTAGACGCCCTATTAAGACTCGCTTTCGCTACGCCTCCCCTATTCGGTTAAGCTCGCCACTGAAAATAAGTCGCTGACCCATTATACAAAAGGTACGCAGTCACCCAACAAAGTGGGCTCCCACTGCTTGTACGCATACGGTTTCAGGATCTATTTCACTCCCCTCTCCGGGGTTCTTTTCGCCTTTCCCTCACGGTACTAGTTCACTATCGGTCAGTCAGTAGTATTTAGCCTTGGAGGATGGTCCCCCCATATTCAGACAAAGTTTCTCGTGCTCCGTCCTACTCGATTTCATGACTAAGAGATTTTCGCGTACAGGGCTATCACCCACTATGGCCGCACTTTCCAGAGCGTTCCGCTAATCTCAAAGCCACTTAAGGGCTAGTCCCCGTTCGCTCGCCACTACTAAGGGAATCTCGGTTGATTTCTTTTCCTCAGGGTACTTAGATGTTTCAGTTCCCCTGGTTCGCCTCTTAAGCCTATGTATTCAGCTTAAGATAACCATCTTATGATGGCTGGGTTCCCCCATTCAGACATCTCCGGATCAAAGTCTGTTTGCCGACTCCCCGAAGCTTTTCGCAGGCTACCACGTCTTTCATCGCCTCTGACTGCCAAGGCATCCACCGTATGCGCTTCTTCACTTGACCATATAACCCCAAGCAATCTGGTTATACTGTGAAGACGACATTCGCCGAAAATTCGATAATACTCAATTAAGAGCAACTCACAAATTTTACCTTAGCCTGATCCGTTACCAGTGAAAGTAACGTCCAGTCTATCTTTCTATCACATACCCAAATTTTTAAAGAACGATCTAATCAAAGACTAGAAATCAACATTCATCACCGTCTTGGTGGAATGCTCATTTCTAAGCTTTCAACAAACAGAAGCAGTAGTGGTGGAGCCAAACGGGATCGAACCGTTGACCTCCTGCGTGCAAGGCAGGCGCTCTCCCAGCTGAGCTATGGCCCCGTATTTCTACAGGTTCCCACACAAAATTGGTGGGTCTGGGCAGATTCGAACTGCCGACCTCACCCTTATCAGGGGTGCGCTCTAACCAACTGAGCTACAGACCCAATTTCGAGCTATAAAGGCCGACCTCACCCTGCTCTTTACCACAAAGCATGGGGTGCGCTCTAACCAACTAAGCTACAACCTTTTAGGGCTGCTTCTTATCGTCTTCTTCAATGAATCAAGCAATTCGTGTGGGAACTTATGGAGCAGCTGATGTCGTCGATTAAGGAGGTGATCCAGCCGCAGGTTCCCCTACGGCTACCTTGTTACGACTTCACCCCAGTCATGAATCACACCGTGGTAACCGTCCTCCCGAAGGTTAGACTAGCTACTTCTGGTGCAACCCACTCCCATGGTGTGACGGGCGGTGTGTACAAGGCCCGGGAACGTATTCACCGCGACATTCTGATTCGCGATTACTAGCGATTCCGACTTCACGCAGTCGAGTTGCAGACTGCGATCCGGACTACGATCGGTTTTCTGGGATTAGCTCCACCTCGCGGCTTGGCAACCCTCTGTACCGACCATTGTAGCACGTGTGTAGCCCAGGCCGTAAGGGCCATGATGACTTGACGTCATCCCCACCTTCCTCCGGTTTGTCACCGGCAGTCTCCTTAGAGTGCCCACCATTACGTGCTGGTAACTAAGGACAAGGGTTGCGCTCGTTACGGGACTTAACCCAACATCTCACGACACGAGCTGACGACAGCCATGCAGCACCTGTCTCAATGTTCCCGAAGGCACCAATCCATCTCTGGAAAGTTCATTGGATGTCAAGGCCTGGTAAGGTTCTTCGCGTTGCTTCGAATTAAACCACATGCTCCACCGCTTGTGCGGGCCCCCGTCAATTCATTTGAGTTTTAACCTTGCGGCCGTACTCCCCAGGCGGTCAACTTAATGCGTTAGCTGCGCCACTAAGAGCTCAAGGCTCCCAACGGCTAGTTGACATCGTTTACGGCGTGGACTACCAGGGTATCTAATCCTGTTTGCTCCCCACGCTTTCGCACCTCAGTGTCAGTATCAGTCCAGGTGGTCGCCTTCGCCACTGGTGTTCCTTCCTATATCTACGCATTTCACCGCTACACAGGAAATTCCACCACCCTCTACCATACTCTAGCTTGTCAGTTTTGAATGCAGTTCCCAGGTTGAGCCCGGGGATTTCACATCCAACTTAACAAACCACCTACGCGCGCTTTACGCCCAGTAATTCCGATTAACGCTTGCACCCTCTGTATTACCGCGGCTGCTGGCACAGAGTTAGCCGGTGCTTATTCTGTCGGTAACGTCAAAACACTAACGTATTAGGTTAATGCCCTTCCTCCCAACTTAAAGTGCTTTACAATCCGAAGACCTTCTTCACACACGCGGCATGGCTGGATCAGGCTTTCGCCCATTGTCCAATATTCCCCACTGCTGCCTCCCGTAGGAGTCTGGACCGTGTCTCAGTTCCAGTGTGACTGATCATCCTCTCAGACCAGTTACGGATCGTCGCCTTGGTGAGCCATTACCTCACCAACTAGCTAATCCGACCTAGGCTCATCTGATAGCGCAAGGCCCGAAGGTCCCCTGCTTTCTCCCGTAGGACGTATGCGGTATTAGCGTCCGTTTCCGAGCGTTATCCCCCACTACCAGGCAGATTCCTAGGCATTACTCACCCGTCCGCCGCTCGCCACCAGGTACAAGTACCCGTGCTGCCGCTCGACTTGCATGTGTTAGGCCTGCCGCCAGCGTTCAATCTGAGCCATGATCAAACTCTTCAGTTCAAACATCTTTGGGTTTTTAAGAAACCCTAAACTTGGCTCAGCAATCGTTGGTTACATCTTTGATTTCTCGCGGAGTAACTTGTGATGCTGATAATCTTGTTGACTATCAGTCTGACTCCACAAGCACCCACACGAATTGCTTGATTCAGTTGTTAAAGAGCGGTTGGTTAAGATCTTTCGTCTCAACCGAGGCGCGCATTCTACAGCAGCCTCTGTTGCTGTCAAGCGGTTATTTTCAGAAGTTTTCAAAGTTTCCTTTGCAACTTCAACCACTTGCGCTTCCGATCTCTCGTTAGCGGGAGGCGAATTCTACAGCGTTACTCGCTGCTGTCAACACCTCTTTTTCTCCGCTTTCGACCGAGAAGATCGAACCGTCAATCACGCCAAACAACCCTGCCTGATCAACTCCTTCTGGGCTTCGATGAACTGAAGCAAACTCGCTGTCGAAAACTGCGTAACTCTTTGTTTACCAAGGAGTTTTCCGTTTCGACTGCGCCGGAAGTGGGGCGAATTATAGACTTCCAGAATCTGCCGTCAATAACTAATTTAGCTTTTCTATCAATAACTTGCAGAAAGCCGGAAAACAGGCCGATTCCCTTCTATATAGGAGAGCAAAACCACTCCCTCTATATAGAAGAAGTCGTCAGAGCACCCCAGCCACTTTGAAAGCGGCGACTGCATCGGCGTCCAGACCCAACACCCGCTGCAAAACCTCCAGCGTGTGCTCGCCCAATAACGGAGGCGCATTACGATATTCCACCGGCGTCTCCGACAGACGAATAGGACTCGCGACCTGCGGCACCATCCCTGCCAGCACATGAGGCAGCTCGATCGCCAACCCACGCGCCTTGACCTGAGGATCGGCAAACATCTGGGCCAAGTCATTGATAGGTCCGCACGGCACGCCCGCCTGCTCCAGCTGCAGCACCCATTCAGCCGTGGTCTTGAAGACCGTCGCCTGACGGATCAGCGGAATCAACACCGCACGATTCGCCACCCGCAGCTTGTTAGTCGCGAAACGCGGGTCATCCGCCCACTGAGGCTGCCCAGCCACCTCCGCAAACTTGCGGAATTGCCCGTCGTTACCCACGGTGAGGATGAAGTCGCCATCCGCCGTAGGAAAATCCTGATAAGGCACGATGTTCGGATGAGCATTACCCAGGCGCTTGGGCGCATTGCCCGTAGTCAGATAGTTCATCGCCTGGTTGGCCAGGCAAGCCACTTGAACATCCAGCAACGCCATGTCGATATGCTGACCGCCACCGTCATGATCCCTATGAGCCAGCGCTGCAAGGATCGCCACTGTCGAATAGAGCCCGGTAAGGATATCTGTCAGCGCCACACCGACTTTCACCGGACCTGCACCCTCGTCGCCTTCAGGTCGACCTGTCAGGCTCATCAGGCCACCCAAGCCCTGGATCATGAAGTCATAACCCGCACGCTTGGCGTAAGGCCCGGTCTGGCCAAACCCGGTAATCGAGCAATAAATCAGATTCGGATTGATAACCTTAAGCGACTCATAGTCCAGCCCATAAGCCGCCAGGCCACCGACCTTGAAATTCTCGATCAGGATGTCCGACTTGGCCGCCAGGTCACGCACCAGCTTTTGCCCCTCCGGCCGCGTGAAGTCGATGGTCACCGATTGCTTGTTGCGATTGGCCGACAAGTAATAGGCGGCCTCGCTGGTATTCTCGCCATAGGCGTCTTTCAGGAAGGGAGGCCCCCAGGCGCGCGTATCGTCGCCATTGCCCGGGCGCTCAACCTTGATCACTTCGGCGCCAAGGTCCGCAAGGATCTGCCCGGCCCAAGGCCCGGCCAGCACCCGTGATAAATCCAGTACCCGTAGATGCGAAAGCGCGCCCATGGACGTTCTCCTATTAATAGAACGCCTGGATGCCGGTCTGCGCGCGACCGAGGATCAGTGCGTGGACGTCATGCGTACCTTCATAGGTATTCACCACTTCCAGGTTGACCAGGTGACGAGCAACACCGAACTCATCGGAAATGCCGTTGCCGCCCAACATGTCACGCGCCATGCGCGCGATGTCCAGGGACTTGCCGCAGGAGTTACGCTTCATCATCGAGGTGATCTCGACTGCCGCAGTGCCTTCATCTTTCATACGACCCAGACGCAGGCAGCCTTGCAGCGCGAGGGTAATTTCGGTCTGCATGTCGGCCAACTTCTTCTGGATCAGCTGGGTGGCAGCCAATGGGCGACCGAACTGCTGACGATCCAGGGTGTACTGGCGAGCGGTGTGCCAGCAGAACTCGGCAGCGCCCAGGGCGCCCCATGAAATGCCGTAGCGTGCGGAGTTAAGGCACGTAAAAGGGCCTTTCAAACCGCGGACGTCAGGGAAAATGTTCTCTTCAGGGACAAACACATTGTCCATGACGATCTCACCGGTGATCGACGCGCGCAGACCCACCTTGCCGTGGATCGCCGGTGCGCTCAGGCCTTTCCAGCCTTTCTCCAGAACGAAACCACGAATGTCGCCCGCATCATCCTTACCCCAAACCACGAACACATCGGCGATCGGGCTGTTGGTGATCCACATCTTGCTGCCGGTCAGGCTGTAGCCGCCTTCGACTTTGCGTGCACGAGTAATCATCGCACCCGGGTCGGAACCGTGGTTAGGCTCTGTCAGACCGAAGCAACCAATCCACTCGCCCGAGGCCAGTTTCGGCAGGTACTTCTGCTTCTGGGCTTCAGTGCCGAATTCGTTGATCGGCACCATGACCAGGGAGGACTGCACACTCATCATCGAGCGATAGCCGGAGTCGACGCGCTCGACTTCACGAGCGATCAGCCCGTAGCTGACGTAGTTCAGGCCGCTGCCACCGTACTGCTCGGGAATGGTCGCACCCAACAGGCCAACTTCGCCCATCTCACGGAAGATCGCCGGATCAGTCTTTTCATGGCGGAAAGCTTCAAGAACACGCGGTGCAAGCTTCTGCTGAGCGAATTGCTCGGCAGTGTCGCGGATCATGCGTTCTTCTTCGGTGAGCTGTTGATCCAGCAGCAGGGGATCGATCCAGTTGAAGCTAGCTTTACCGCCCATGAGTATGTCCTCTCGAATCGGGTCAAATAACGTGGACTGATCCTAGGCCGGGTTCGGCGTTACGGCAAACGAGGATTTTGCATACTGTTGTGCTAATTTCTCACTCCGTAACGTCGCCAGATAGCCTATATGCGATGTATTAGTGAGGTTGAAGTACATGCGCCGGAAAATCCCTAGTACCACCGCCCTGATCAGCTTTGAAGCGGCAGCGCGCCACGAAAGCTTTACCAAAGCGGCGCAGGAGCTTTCACTCACCCAAGGCGCCATTTGCCGACAGATCGCCAGCCTGGAAGAGTTCCTCAGCGTCGAACTGTTCCGACGCTCACGGCGCGGAGTGAAGCTGACGGAAGCCGGACTTTCCTACAGCCGCCGTGTAGCCACCCAACTCGACGCGGTTGAACGAGACACCTTGTCAGTGATGGGGCAACAGGGCGCCAACGTGATCGAACTGGCTGTGGTGCCGACCTTCGGCACTCAGTGGCTGCTGCCACGGCTCAAGGACTTCCAGCACAAACACCCGGAAGTGACGGTCAACCTCACCAACCGCACACGCCCCTTCCTGTTCGCCGACACCGACTTCGATGCCGCGATTTATTTCGGCGATGCGGATTGGTCGGGTACTGAATCCCACAGGTTGATGGGCGAAAATCCGATGCCGGTGTGCAGCCCCACGCTACTGGGCAAAAAAACCAGCCTGACTCCCGATCAAATCGCCGAACTGCCCCTGCTGCAACAGACCACGCGCCCTTATGCCTGGCGCCAGTGGTTCAACTCTCAGCACCTCAATGTGCCGCGAGACATGACAGGACCGCGCTACGAGCTATTCTCCATGCTTGCCCAAGCGGCGATGCACGACATGGGGATCGCGCTGATACCGCCATTCCTGATTCAACGCGAACTGGCGGAGAAGCGCCTGGTGATAGCCAACGCCCAAGCCCTGTCGAGCATCAAGGCCTATTACCTGATGATTCCAGAGCGAAAGGTCGAATCGGCGTCGTTACGGGCATTCCGCGATTGGCTGGTCACCCAGGCACAAAGCTACAGCCTAGAAGGATAAAGGCTTACACCCGCTAGCTGACCCCGTAGTCAGTAAAATAAATGCCCTACAGATATACGTATTTGTCGCATATTCGTAGACTGTACCGACAAGCAGTACAAACGTCCCACAAGCGCCTGAATACGTGGCTTTGAGCCTTCATTTCGGAGATATGACACCCCATTCACCGTAACAATTTGTAATTTCTTAAAACCTGCCAAAAACCCTTAAAAGTCACGTTCTACAAGGGATTGAACCGGTTAGTTGCGACATTCGGTCACGGGGTGACTTGTAGTTAATTTTCCGTCACCCGTCATAATCCCTTGAAGGGCACAAAGTTCGCCTGCAAAATGCCGCGCCCCGCCCAGATTTGGCGGGATCGTGCTGATCGGCCGCCCCAGCCGCACCATCCGAAGTGCCTGGGTTTACTCAATAAGATCACGCAGGAGATTTGACGTGCACATTGGTGTTCCTCTCGAAACCCAGACGGGTGAAACCCGGGTTGCTGCAACCCCGGAAACCATCAAAAAGCTGATCGGCCAGGGTCACAAAGTCACTGTGCAAAGCGGCGCCGGCAGTAACGCCAGCGTTGTCGACAGTGCTTATGAAGCGGCAGGCGCAATGATTGGCAGCGCCAACGATGCGTTTGGTGCCGAGCTGATTCTCAAGGTGGTTGCCCCCAGCGACAGCGAGCTGACGCTGATTAAAAGTGGCACGGTCGTGGTCGGTATGCTCAACCCGTTCAGCAATGAAACCATTGCCAAGCTGGCTGAGTGCGGCATTACCGCTTTCGCACTGGAGGCCGCGCCGCGCACCTCCCGCGCTCAAAGCCTGGATGTGCTGTCCTCCCAAGCGAACATCGCCGGCTATAAAGCCGTGTTGCTGGCCGCTCACCACTACCCCCGCTTCATGCCAATGCTGATGACGGCTGCGGGCACCGTGAAAGCGGCGCGCGTGCTGATTCTGGGCGCCGGCGTTGCGGGTTTGCAGGCGATCGCCACGGCGAAACGTCTGGGTGCTGTGATCGAAGCGTCTGACGTGCGTCCTGCGGTTAAAGAGCAGATCGAATCCCTCGGCGCCAAGTTCGTCGACGTGCCCTACGAAACCGATGAAGAGCGCGAATGCGCTGTCGGTGTCGGCGGCTATGCCCGGCCAATGCCCGCCAGCTGGATGCAACGTCAGGCCCTGGCCGTGCACGAACGCGCCAAGCAGGCTGATATTGTCATCACCACCGCACTGATCCCGGGTCGCAAGGCACCAACGCTACTGAGCGCGGAAACCGTGGCGCAGATGAAACCAGGCTCGGTGGTCATCGACCTCGCGGCAGCCCAGGGCGGTAACTGCCCCCTCACCGTGGCCGACCAGGTCGTGGTCGAGAATGGCGTGACCATTTGCGGCCCGACCAATCTGGCCGGCGCAGTCGCGGCAGATGCTTCGGCCCTGTACGCACGCAACCTGCTGGACTTCCTGAAGCTGGTCTTCAACAAAGAAGGCCAGTTCGAGATCAACCTCGAAGACGACATCGTCGCCGCGTGCCTCATGTGCCGCGACGGCCAAGTCATCCGCAAAAACGCCTAAGCAGGGATTCAGACGATGGAAGAGCTTATCTCCCCCGGTATCTACAACCTGATCATCTTCGTGCTGGCGATTTATGTCGGCTATCACGTGGTCTGGAACGTTACACCTGCACTGCACACGCCTCTGATGGCGGTGACCAACGCGATCTCGGCAATCGTCATCGTCGGCGCCATGCTCGCCGCGGCGTTGACCGTGACGCCACTGGGCAAGACCATGGGCACCCTGGCGGTGGCTCTGGCGGCAGTGAACGTGTTTGGTGGCTTCCTGGTGACCCGCAGGATGCTTGAGATGTTCAAGAAAAAAGCCCCGAAAGTCGTAAAAGAAGAGGCGCCGAAGTAATGAGCATGAATCTTGTAACGACGCTCTACTTGATCGCGTCGATCTGCTTTATCCAGGCCCTCAAAGGCTTGTCCCACCCGACAACCTCCCGACGCGGCAACGTGTACGGCATGCTCGGCATGGCGCTGGCGATCCTCACCACCGTGGGCCTCATCTATAAGCTGGGCGCTGAGCTGGCTACCGCCGGCATCGGCTACGTCATCGTTGGCTTGCTGGTTGGCGGCACTGCCGGTTCGATCATGGCCAAGCGCGTTGAAATGACCAAGATGCCGGAACTGGTCGCCTTCATGCACAGCATGATCGGTATGGCTGCAGTGTTCATCGCAATCGCGGCCGTCGTTGAGCCGCAATCGCTGGGTATCGTCAAACAACTGGGTGATGCGATTCCTGCCGGTAACCGTCTGGAGCTGTTCCTCGGCGCGGCGATCGGTGCAATTACATTCTCTGGTTCCGTGATCGCGTTCGGCAAGCTGTCGGGCAAGTACAAGTTCCGCCTGTTCCAGGGTGCACCGGTACAGTTCGGCGGCCAGCACAAGCTGAACCTGTTGCTGGGCCTGGCAACACTGGCGCTGGGCATCACCTTCATGCTCACCGGCAACCTCAGTGCCTTCGCGCTGATGCTGGCTCTGGCCTTCGTGCTGGGTGTGCTGATCATCATCCCGATCGGCGGCGCGGACATGCCGGTGGTGGTGTCGATGCTCAACAGCTACTCCGGCTGGGCAGCGGCAGGTATCGGCTTCTCGCTGAACAACTCGATGCTGATCATCGCCGGTTCGCTGGTGGGCTCAAGCGGTGCGATCCTCTCGTACATCATGTGCAAGGCGATGAACCGCTCCTTCTTTAATGTGCTGCTCGGTGGTTTCGGCAACACGCCGGACGCTGCTGGCCCGGCGGGTTCGAAAGAAGCACGCCCGGTGAAGTCCGGTTCGGCTGACGACGCGACCTTCCTGCTGACCAACGCCGACACCGTGATCATCGTTCCGGGCTATGGCCTGGCAGTGGCACGCGCCCAACACTCACTGATGGAGCTGGCGGAGAAGCTGACTCACCGGGGAGTCAACGTGAAGTTTGCGATCCACCCGGTCGCCGGCCGGATGCCAGGGCACATGAACGTCCTGCTGGCCGAAGCCGAAGTACCTTACGAACAAGTGTTCGAGATGGATGACATCAACTCCGAGTTCGGCCAGGCCGACGTGGTGCTGGTGCTCGGCGCCAACGACGTGGTCAACCCGGCGGCGAAGAACGATCCGAAATCGCCGATTGCCGGCATGCCGATCCTGGAGGCTTATAAAGCCAAGACCGTGATCGTCAACAAGCGCTCGATGGCCAGCGGCTATGCCGGTCTGGACAACGAACTGTTCTACCTGGACAAAACCATGATGGTCTTCGGCGACGCCAAGAAAGTTATTGAAGACATGGTCAAAGCCATCGAGTAAAACCTGCTCCAACGCAATACCCAAAACCTCAGCCTTTAGTAGGCTGGGGTTTTTTATTACCTGCAGAAACCCGACCAAAGGCTCTAAATCAAGGGTCTGCATTCGACCATGGTAGCGGGACGGATTTTTTTCAAATCACTAGACTGCACACCTTGCTTTCGTTGCCCGAGATAACAATCCATGTATCGTGATCGTATTCGCTTGCCTTCGTTGTTGGATAAGGTGATGAGCGCCGCTGACGCTGCCGCTCTGATTCAGGACGGCATGACCGTCGGCATGAGTGGCTTCACTCGCGCTGGCGAAGCCAAAGCCGTGCCCCATGCATTGGCCGAGCGCGCCAAAATCACCCCGCTGAAAATCACGTTGATGACCGGCGCCAGCCTGGGCAACGACCTCGATAAACAGCTCACCGAAGCCGGCGTACTGTCACGACGCATGCCATTCCAAGTCGACAGCACGCTGCGCAAGGCCATTAACGCCGGCGAAGTGATGTTCATCGACCAGCATCTCTCGGAAACCGTGGAGCAATTGCGCAACCAGCAGCTCAAACTGCCGGACATCGCTGTAATTGAAGCCGTGGCGATCACCGAACAGGGCCATATCGTGCCGACCACTTCAGTCGGCAACTCGGCCAGCTTTGCGATTTTCGCCAAACACGTGATCGTCGAGATCAACCTGGCGCACAACCCGAACCTCGAGGGTTTGCACGACATCTATATCCCGACTTACCGCCCGACCCGCACGCCGATTCCTCTGGTGAAGGTCGACGATCGCATTGGCAGCACCGCCATCCCGATTCCGCCGGAAAAGATTGTCGCGATCGTGATCACCAATCAGTCTGACTCGCCTTCCACCGTCCTGCCGCCGGACGTCGACACTCAGGCGATTGCCGATCACCTGATCGACTTCTTCAAGCAAGAGGTGGCCGCAGGGCGCATGACCAACAAGCTCGGCCCGTTGCAGGCCGGTATCGGCACCATCGCCAACTCCGTGATGTGCGGCCTGATCGATTCGCCGTTCGAAGACCTGACCATGTACTCCGAAGTACTTCAGGATTCGACCTTTGACCTGATCGACGCCGGTAAGCTGAGCTTTGCTTCAGGCAGTTCGATTACGCTGTCGAGCCGGCGCAATGCCGATGTTTTCGGCAACCTGGAGCGCTATAAGGACAAATTGGTTCTGCGACCGCAGGAAATTTCCAATCACCCCGAGGTGGTCCGGCGGCTGGGCATCATTGGCATTAACACCGCGCTGGAATTCGACCTGTACGGCAACGTCAACTCAACTCATGTCTGCGGCACGCGGATGATGAATGGCATCGGCGGTTCGGGGGACTTTGCGCGCAATGCGCACCTGGCAATCTTCGTCACCAAATCGATCGCCAAGGGTGGCGCGATTTCCAGCGTGGTGCCGATGGTCAGCCACGTGGACCATACCGAGCATGACGTCGACATCCTTGTGACGGAGATCGGTCTGGCGGACTTGCGGGGCCTGGCGCCACGTGAGCGAGCGCGGGTGATCATCGATAACTGTGTGCATCCGGACTATCGCCAGGCGCTGGATGACTACTTCACGGCAGCTTGCGCCTTGGGCGGGCACACCCCGCATATCCTGCGGGACGCCCTGAGCTGGCACATGAACCTGGAAGAAAACGGGCGAATGCTGATGGTCTGATCCAGAGATAAAACAGCTGACGCAAACACAATTGCGTCAGTTGCTCCTTGCCATATTCCGTTCTGTAAAAAACTGTACTGCTGTACTGGTCTTTTCCTACCGTATTTGCCTACCAATTCAAGCCAAACCATCAAAAATGCACCAGTTTAGAGCGGACAGGTACAGTTGCCTCAATTTCGACCAGTACACCGCCTATTAACAGTTAACTGGCCCCTCACAATACAGGTGAACTGTATCTAGAGAGACTAGCCAAACGAGAGGATCATTGGCATCAGTTAAACCACTACCTAATCCCGCCACAAGCGGAAGGATGTCAACCATGGAACGTACACTCAGTTCCGAACTGTTCTTCGAAGATACCGCTGCAAAAACTCAGGCTTCCATGCCTCTTCGCGTTATTGCCAACCTGATGCTGTGGCAGCGCCGCATCTCCAGCCGCCATCAATTGGCTCGCCTGGATTCGCGTCTGCTGGCTGATGCCGGGATTAGCGAAGCACAACGCTACGAAGAGCTGAGCAAGCCGTTCTGGCGCTAAGTTAGCGTCGCTGGCTCTGACCCACCGGGTCCACCGCCAGCACTCCAAATTGAAAAAACAAAGCCCGTCGTGGGAAACCACGACGGGCTTTGTCGTTTTCGGCCTTTGTAAGTGCCGGTACAAAAGGAATTGCTCTCAACAGGTACAGTTTTAACAATTATCAAATTGCATCAGTACAATTTTATGACTGTGTATCTGTAGGTCCAGACGTGAAGGGCTCAACATGGAAGTCCTGACTCACCGGCAAAAGGATTGCGCCATGAATAACCTACCGAATGTTTCCGCTCCCGCTCCTCAAACGAAGCCCCGATTCCTCAGACTTAAACGTTTGCTAAGGGGGCTCGCCAATAACCTTGAGAGAGCTCGAACCCGGCGTTTGCTGGGCCAACTCAATGATCAGCAACTCTCAGACCTGGGCATCAGCCACGCGGATCGGCTCAATGAATTGGATAAACCTTTCTGGCGCTAGGACCCTGCTTTAACAGAAGGGACTATTCGAACCGATAAAAGCAGGCCTAATATCAAACCAGAACGTGGCGAGCGCTGTACGACAGGCGTCTGACTCAACAGCTGCCTCATCACCTCTCAATCGGTTTTCCAAAGGAGTTACACCATGTCCCGTCTTCGTCTGCTCAGCGCTGCAGCCCTGCTTGCCGTGGCTGCCAATTCCCACGCGACCAGCTTTATCGTGACCACGGATGCCGTTGTCGGCGCGTTGAAGTCCAGTTCCGATGCAACTTCCGATGTCACTTCTTCCTTTCGCGATGACAAGATTGTGCGCGCAGCCCGTGACGATGCCGCCAGCTTCGTCGCCAGCGAAGGTGCCATTCGTGGCGTGAAACTGGAAAGCGCACTCGACCACATTCGCCATCAGGCTCCTCAGCTGAACGCTACCGATGCACAGCTGGCACAAGCCATCCTGACGATCTAAGCGACACTTCTGACATGGGACACGACGGTCGTGTCCCAATGTTTCGGCGCTGGCTCTAAACCGGGCATTGCGCTAGCCTTTGGACTCGCTTTCAGCAATCGAGTCTCATGGGTTTTCTTTCAAAGCGGTTTTTCACTTCAGTATTTCTCGCGGCCTGCTGGTCGGGCTCGACCTATGCCTACGACGCGTTCAACCTGTCGACACAAGGCATTGTGGTCACCGGTTACGCCACCAGCATGGTGACCGCCGCCCCCTTCGACCGTAAGCTGCTGATCGCGGCACACGATGACGCTGCGGCATTCATTGCCAGTGACGGCCAACTACGCGGAGCGCAGCTGGAATCCGCGCTGATTTACCTGCGCCGGACCCAGCCAAAACTTCATGCAAGCGACCTTGAACTGGCGCAGGCAATTCTCGTCCAATAGTTATCCTTTGTCCTTGCGGAGTCGTTCCATGCGTAGCCCTCTGATTGCTGTTGCCCTTGGCCTGCTTTTATTGGCCGATGTGACCCAGGCGCACACCCTGGTCGCCACCAGTAACATCATCATCAATGCCACTCAGCGCACACTCGATTTTACTTCCGATACCACCACGTCGATCCGCGATTCGAAGATCATCCGTGAAGCCCACGACGATGCGGCCAGTTTCGTTGCCAGCGACGGCGACATACGCGGCGCGCACCTTGAAGCGGCCATCAACACGTTGCGCACTCGCGTGCCGGAAGCCCGGGATGCCAGTGATCAGGTGCTCGCCGAAGCCATCCTCGCACTGTGAAGTCGCCAAGCGCCTGGCTACTGGCCGGGCTGATGTTGCTGCTCTGCAACACGGCCCAGGCTGGCTTGCAATTACGGCTCAAGACCGAAGGTCTGAGCCCCGAACAACAGCAAGCCAGTCAGGCGTTGCTCGATGAAGCCATGCAGGCCTTGCCGCCACGCTTCATCGAGCGGCTGGACCGGCGTATTGATGTCGGCTGGACCGATGACATGCCGAGCAATGCCTATGGCCAGGCATCGCTGGTGTCCGAACTCGATCTGAACCGCAACCTGCTTGCCAGCCTCACGGACGGCAGCGCCGCCACCAAGAAAACCTATCGCCCCCATGGCACCGTCCGCCGCGAGATGCTCGCAACGGTGTTGCATGAACTCACCCACATTTACGACCGTTCGCGCCTGTGGCCAGACGCGGAGCGCACGTTGATCCAGCGCTGCACCCGGCGCAACAACAGCTCAGGCCTGGTCGGCATTCCCGATCAATGCCGCGGTCAGTCCGATCGACGCTTTACCCTGAGCGATGACCCTCGCCTGCTCGACCTGGCCGGCTGGCCTCAATACGTCGGTCGGCGCGGCGAGCGCGAGCAACACAACCGGCAAATCGCCCGCAGCCCGGACATCTACGAAACGAGCAGCCCCAAAGAGTTCGTCGCGGTCAACATGGAGTATTTCCTCCTCGACCCGAGCTATGCCTGCCGTCGTCCTGCGCTGTATCGCTACTACAAAGAACATTTCGACTGGGCACCCGCCGCCAAAGACGCTTGCGGCAAGTCCTTTGCCTTCCTCAATGCCGGCAACGACTTCGCCAAACAACCGCTGGGCCAGGTCGACCCGGAACGGGTGTACGCCGTCGACTATCTGCTGGCCGAAGCCAACCAGAACTGGGTCAGCCGCTGGGGCCACAGTATGTTGCGCCTGGTGATCTGCGCGCCGGGTCGCCCTCGTGGGCCAGACTGCCGCCTCGATCTCGACCAGCATCTGGTCTTGTCCTACCGGGCCTTCGTCGGCGACGTACAGCTCTCTAGCTGGGATGGATTGGTGGGTAAATACCCGTCGCGGCTGTTTGTACTGCCGTTGGCCCAGGTGATCGACGAATACACCAAGACTGAGCTGCGCAGCCTGGCCTCGGTACCGCTGAACCTGTCGCGCAACGAAATTGAAGACGTGGTGGAACACGCCGCCGAGATGCATTGGAGTTACGACGGCAATTATTATTTCCTCTCCAACAACTGCGCGGTGGAAGGCCTGAAATTACTGCGCAGCGGCAGCAACAACGCGAAACTGGTCGGGCTCGACAGCATCATGCCCAATGGTTTGCTGGAAGTGATGAAGGGCCGCGGACTGGCGAATACCAGCGTGCTGGATGACCCCCGCGAAGCGCTGCGCCTGGGCTATCGCTTCGATTCCTTCCGTGATCGTTATCAAGCGATGTTCGAAGTGTTGAAGAAGCACTTGCCGATCAAGCAGGAGAAAGTCGAAGACTGGCTGGCCTTGAAAGCTGAAGAGCGTCGGCAATGGTTTGAGCAGGCTGACTTGCGCACCAGTGCTGCATTGCTGTTGCTGGAGCAGGCAAGCTTCCGTCAACAGTTGGTGTTGGCCCAGGATGAAGTGAAACAGCGTTATCTGGGCGCTCGGGAGTTGAAGAACGGCGGCATGGACAAGGCGAACGCGACCCTGCAGCAGATCCTTGCCAATAGCGGCTTCCTCAGCCGTCCGGCGGAGCTGCTCGGCACCGGCGGATATGGATTGCCCCAACCGAATGAATGGCAGCGCCTGGAATCGGAAAGCAACCTGCGGCAGAAGCAGCTTCAAGTGCTGACCGGCGATCTGGACAAGGAAGTCAGGGCACTGCTCGAACCGAGCCGGGCGGCTGAGATGGCGGCCAATGAAGCCAACCTGAAGCAGGTTGGCGAACATTTACGCAAATTGCATAAAGCAGCGGGCGGATTGGAGTTGCCATAAACAAGAAGGCTTCGTGGAAGATCCACGAAGCCTTTTTTCGCCTGGACGTTAAATCAAAGCACGCCTTCCAGAATTTCATAGACGATCCCGGTGCCCACGGCGATCAGCACAATGTCGCCCCCCGCACGGCGCCATTCGTAGCCCGGGTAATACGGCAGCCGTCCCAAAGCACGATTATCCAGACGCTCACCGTAATAGCCATGAGGCAACGGACGACCACGCACCAGATGAATACCGGGCGGTGGCGGTGCGCCGCGTACGAAATAGCCGTGGTTATCGTGAATGGTCTGGCGCACCGGGCCGAAGTCCCGTGGCGGAGGACCGCCGCGACGATTGTCCTGCGGGCCACGGTGGTCATCGCCATGATTGTCACCGTGGTTATCGTAATGGCCCTGCTGCGGGCCGCCGCGGTCGTGATCGTCGCGCTGATCGGCGCTCGCGTGCAGCAACGGCGTGGCACTGAGCATCAGCACGCCCAGGCTGGCAATCAGACGTTTCGGCATTTTCATCAAGTCTTCCTCACTGCACATACAGCAAAAAGGGCTTCAGAACGTAGTCCTGAAACCCTCGGTCTTGCTGTTTAGTCTGTGCCGCGAGTCTCTAATTCCTCCGTATCAGGAACTTTACCTTCAGCTGACGCGGGCCTTACGCACACCTTCAGCCAGCGCCGAGCAAAGACTCAGCACGCCATCAACCGCCTGTTCCGGCGTGGAGGCATTGGCGATGTGATCGATCAACGCCGAACCCACCACAACACCATCGGCCAGACGGGCGATGGACGCCGCTTGCTCCGGTGTACGAATACCGAAACCGATGCTGATCGGCAGATCGGTGTGGCGACGCAGGCGGGCAACGGCCTCTTCAACATGCTCCAGGGTCGCCGCGCCCGCACCGGTCACACCGGCAACAGAGACGTAGTAGACGAAACCGGAGCTGCCGTTCAAGACCGTCGGCAAACGCACATCATCAGTCGTCGGCGTGGTCAGGCGGATGAAGTCCAGACCCGCTGCCTGAGCCGGGTCGCACAGCTCCCCGTTATGCTCCGGCGGCAGATCGACCACGATCAAACCGTCAACACCCGCCTCTTTGGCATCCGCAATGAAACGCGGCACGCCGTACATGTGGATCGGGTTGAAATAACCCATTAGCACCAGCGGCGTCTCGGTATTGCCTTCACGGAACTCGCGAACCATTTGCAGGGTTTTCGCCAGGTTCTGCTTGGCGCCCAAGGCGCGGATGTTGGCCAGCTGGATGGCCGGGCCGTCCGCCATCGGATCGGTGAAGGGCATGCCCAGCTCGATCACATCGGCGCCTGCGCCGGGCAAGCCTTTGAGGATCGCCAGGGAAGTGTCATAGCTCGGGTCACCGGCGGTGACGAAGGTTACCAGGGCGGCGCGATTCTGTTCCTTGAGTTCGGCAAAACGCGTTTGCAGGCGGCTCATCAGTGTTTCTCCTGCTGGGACTGTTCCATATGGTGCATCACGGTCTGCATATCTTTGTCGCCACGGCCGGACAGGTTGACCACCATCAGGTGATCCTTCGGCAGGGTCGGTGCGCGCTTGAACACTTCGGCCAACGCATGGGCGCTTTCCAATGCAGGAATAATCCCTTCCAGACGGCAGCATTTGTGGAACGCATCGAGGGCTTCGTCGTCGGTCACCGAGGTGTACTGAACGCGACCGATGTCATGCAACCAAGCGTGTTCCGGACCGATGCCCGGATAGTCGAGGCCGGCGGAAATCGAGTGAGCGTCGATGATCTGGCCATCGTCGTCCTGCAACAGGAAGGTACGGTTGCCGTGCAGCACACCAGGAACGCCACCGTTCAGGCTGGCGGCGTGCTTGCCGGTTTCGATGCCGTAACCGGCGGCTTCCACACCAATGATTTCGACGCTTTTGTCATCGAGGAACGGGTGAAACAGGCCCATGGCGTTGGAGCCGCCACCGATGCACGCCACCAGGCTGTCCGGCAGACGACCTTCCTGGTCTTGCAGTTGCGTACGGGTTTCTTTGCCGATAACGGCCTGGAAGTCGCGAACCATCGCTGGATAAGGGTGCGGACCGGCCACAGTGCCGATCAGGTAAAAGGTGCTGTCGACGTTGGTCACCCAGTCACGCAGGGCTTCGTTCATCGCGTCTTTCAAGGTGCCGGTCCCGGCGACAACCGGGATCACTTCGGCGCCCAGCAATTTCATGCGGAATACGTTGGCTTGCTGACGTTCGATGTCCGTGGTGCCCATGTAGATCACGCAATCCAGGCCGAAACGCGCTGCCACGGTAGCTGTTGCCACGCCGTGCATGCCGGCGCCGGTCTCGGCGATGATGCGTTTCTTGCCCATGCGCCGCGCCAGCAGAATCTGGCCGATGCAGTTGTTGATCTTGTGCGCGCCGGTGTGGTTCAGCTCTTCGCGCTTCAGATAAATCTTTGCGCCACCGCAGAATTCAGTCAGACGCTCAGCGAAATACAGCGGGCTCGGACGTCCGACGTAGTCGCGCTGGAAGTAGGCCAATTCTTCTTTGAACGCCGGGTCTTCCTTAGCCAATTCGTATTCACGGGCCAAGTCGAGGACCAACGGCATCAGGGTTTCGGCGACGTAACGGCCGCCGAACGAGCCAAACAGGCCGTTGGCGTCGGGGCCGTTGCGCAGATTAGTCTGGGTCATGGGTCGCTCCAGTGAGATTCGTGAGATGACAATGACGGTCACTCTACCCCTGACGCCCCAGCCTGAAAACCGATAAGATCGCCACAACCTGTTAGGAAAACTCACAGATCCCATGAGCCACGACCTTCCCCCGCTGAACGCCCTTCGCGCCTTCGAAGCCACGGCACGGCTGAACAGCGTCAGTCAGGCTGCCGAACAGCTGCACGTCACTCATGGCGCGGTCAGCCGGCAACTCAAGGTGCTTGAAGAACACTTGGGCGTGAGCCTGTTCATCAAGGATGGACGCGGCCTTAAACTCACAGATGCAGGTATCCGATTGCGCGATGCCAGCGGTGAAGCCTTTGAGCGTCTGCGCACGGTTTGCGCGGAGCTGACTCAAAGCACCGCCGACGCACCGTTCGTACTGGGTTGCTCGGGAAGTTTACTGGCGCGCTGGTTTATTCCACGTCTGGGACGATTGAATGCGGATCTGCCGGACCTGCGCCTGCACCTGTCGGCCGGGGAAGGCGATCTTGATCCGCGACGGCCGGGGCTCGATGCCTTGCTGGTGTTTGCCGAGCCGCCCTGGCCGGCGGACATGCAAGTCTATGAGTTGGCCAGCGAGCGAATCGGCCCGGTGATGAGCCCACGCTTCGCGGGTTATGAAAGGCTGCAAGGCGCGCCAGCCACAGCGTTATTGAGTGAGCCATTGCTGCACACCACTTCGCGCCCACAAGCCTGGCCGAGCTGGGCACAGCAAAGTGGCCTCGACGCCAAGGCGTTGAAGTACGGTCAGGGTTTCGAGCATTTGTATTATTTGCTGGAGGCTGCAGTGGCGGGCCTGGGAGTGGCGATTGCACCTGAACCGTTGGTGGCCGAGGACTTGAAGGCCGGTCGCCTGGTTGCGCCCTGGGGATTCAGTGAAACCCCGGCGCAACTGGCTTTGTGGCTACCCAAGCGCGCCGCGGACGGGCGCGCTCGGCAGTTGGCGCAGTGGCTCAAGGCTGAGCTGCGCCAGACAGATTAGTCGCCGCGCTTGAACAGCAGGTACGCCGCGAGCAGACCCAACGCACCCACAGCGACGCCCGCTGTAGTCCAAGGGTGTTCCTGGGCGTAGTCCCGAGTGGCAATCCCGGTTTCACGGGTTTTGACTTTGACTTCTTCATACGCATCGCTGAGCAGATGGCGCGAATGCTTCAGCGCGTTCTCGGCGTTGCCTTTCAGCGCTTTCAGGGTGTTACGCGACTCGTCCGAGGCGTCGTCTTTCAGGTTTTCCAAAGATTTCAGCAGACTCTCGATCTCGGCTTCCATGCTTTGCAATGAGGCTTTACGTAAAGAGGTGTTGGCCATGGTGGCTCTCCTTCATTGGTGATGAGTAGCGTGTGTTGGTTGGGACTTCAAGGGTTCGAGAAAGTGCAGTAAATCTGAACTTCTGCATCGCATGAGCCGACAGAAGTAATACGAAAAATCACTGCTAGGCTGTATTTCACACCCTGAGGAGAACGCCATGACTGATCACCACACCTACAAGAAAGTCGAGCTTGTCGGCTCGTCCCCTACCAGCATTGAAGATGCAATCAACAACGCGCTGGCCGAAGCCAATAAAAGCATCAAGCATCTGGAATGGTTTGAAGTGACCGAAACCCGAGGACACATCAAGGATGGCAAGGCTGCGCACTTTCAGGTAACGCTCAAAGTCGGGTTCCGGATTGCCAGCAGCTGAGTTGAGCGAGTGTTCTGAACTTGCGCGCTGGCCGAGTGCCATAGGGAATGGCAAAGCCCCACATTTGTACGTCCAGCCGATGGCTGGATGCTCCCTTTGATCCGACCAGGGAATGCGACCGATGAAGCATTTTATTTTAGCGGTAGGTTTGTTAAGCCTTGCCGGAACAGCGTTTGCTGAAGGCAAGTCGTGCGAAGAGCTGAAAGCAGAAATCGCAGCGAGACTTGATGCCAAGGGCATTTCTAATTATTCACTGGAAATTGTCGATAAAGGCACTGCGGCTGACGGAAAAGTCGTTGGCACCTGTGAAAAGGGCACCAAGGTCATCGTCTACAAGAAAGACTGATTTCCCTTACAGATGAAAAAGCCGACGCACTGCGTCGGCTTTTTTATGGGCGTCGTCCGAGCCTCAGCCCTTCATGATTTGCGCCAGCAACTCATAGGAGTGCACGCGATCGGAATGTTCGTACAAGTCGCAGGTGAAAATCAGCTCGTCTGCCTGGGTCTGCTCGATCAGCACTTCCAGTTTGGCGCGGATTTTCTGCGGACTGCCGACCATCGCAAGACCGAGGAAATCGCCAACGGCTTCTTTCTCATGAGGTAGCCACAGGCCATCCATGGTTTTCACGGGCGGACGCTGCACCAGGCTTTGGCCACGCATCAACGCCAGGATGCGCTGATAGACCGAAGTCGCCAGGTAATCCGCCTGTTCGTCAGTGTCCGCAGCCACCAGCGGCACACCGAGCATCACATACGGTTTATCCAACACCGCTGAAGGCTTGAAGTGATTGCGGTAGACGCGAATCGCCTCGTGCATGAAGCGCGGTGCGAAATGGGAAGCGAAGGCGTAGGGCAAACCGCGCTCGCCGGCCAGTTGAGCACTGAACAGGCTGGAGCCCAGCAGCCAGACAGGGACATTGGTGCCGGTGCCCGGCATGGCGATGATCCGCTGGTCCGGCGTGCGCGGACCGAGGTAACGCATCAGCTCGGCGACATCTTCCGGAAACTCGTCGGCGCTGCCGGAACGTTCGCGGCGCAAGGCGCGGGCGGTCATTTGATCGGAACCGGGGGCGCGGCCCAGGCCCAGATCGATCCGCCCTGGATACAGGCTTTCGAGGGTGCCGAATTGCTCCGCGATCACCAACGGCGCGTGGTTGGGCAACATCACGCCACCCGACCCGACACGAATGGTCGAAGTGCCACCGGCCAGGTAGCCGAGCAGTACCGAGGTGGCCGAACTGGCGATGCCGTCCATGTTGTGGTGTTCGGCGACCCAGAAGCGGTTATAGCCGAATTTTTCGACGTGCTGCGCCAGGTCCAGGGAGTTGCGCAGCGACTGGGCCGCGCTGCCGTTCTCTCGCACGGGCACCAGATCAAGGGTCGAGAACTTGATATCGGACAGTCGTTTCATAAGCCTGCTTCTCCAATTGAGGGCGCAGGTTTTTCTCGCGAACGAAAACCTGCCGAATCTATAAGCGTGCTTCATGCAATGAGGGCATATACCCGAGATTCAATAGCCAGGACAAAAAATCCTACGAAAACGGTAGGACTAATGAGATCAGGTGAACTTTGCACCGCCGTCTATCCTCAGAACCCTAGCAACCGAAAACCACGAAGGTGCGACGTTTCGCACCGAATCTTGAGGAGGCAGACATGGCTATTACGAAGAAAGCATCGGCTCATTGGGAAGGTGATCTGAAAACCGGTATCGGCTCGATCTCCACTGAAACCGGTGTGCTCAGAGAAGCACCGTACGGCTTCAAGGCTCGTTTCGAAGGCGGCAAAGGCACCAATCCGGAAGAGCTGATCGGCGCGGCCCATGCGGGCTGTTTCTCCATGGCGTTTTCGATGATTCTGGGCGATGCCGGGCTCAAGGCTGACAGCATCGATACCAACGCTGAAGTCACGCTGGACCAGGTCGACGGTGGTTTTGCGATCACGGCGGTGAAGCTCATCCTCAAGGCGAAAATCCCCGGGGCGACTCAGGCGCAGTTCGAGGAACTGAGCAACAAGGCCAAAGAAGGCTGCCCGGTGTCCAAAGTGTTGAATGCGAAGATCAGTCTGGATGCGACGTTGGTCAGCTGATAATCAGGCGCTGAATGTACTGACGCCTTCGCGAGCAAGCTAGCTCCCACATTGGAATGCATTTCAAAATGTGGGAGCGAGCTTGCTTGCGAAGGCGATCTTGTAAGCGACACATTCCCATCGGCTAAACATGAGCTTTGTGAGCAATGTCAGAACTCGCTTCGCAAAACTGTGGTCGAATAAATGACAGCAGCCGAAACGCAGTACCCTGCGCGCTGCCTCAATGGAGCTTCAACCATGAAACGTTTTGCCTTGGCGATTATCTGTTGCGCGCTGGCCACTTCGGCCCTCGCGGCACCGAAATCCTGTGAAGAGCTCAAGGCCGAGATCGAGGCCAAGATCCAGGCCAATAACGTCTCGTCCTACACCCTGGAAATCGTCACCAATGACGAAGTCCACGATCAGAACATGGTCGTCGGCAGTTGCGAGAACGGCACCAGGAAAATCATCTACCAGAAAAACGACCGCTGATTCGCCTCACATCAGGCAATAGGCTTCTCGATCTTCGGCAACGATCTCCCGCTTGGCGTTGTACAGCCGGGCGCCGGGAGTGAACGCTATCGAACGGCCTTCGAGGACATAACGCTGGCCGGCTTCGAAATGATCGTAGTGAATGGTCAGGTAGCACAGCCGTTCCGTGGGACCATTCATCGCACCTAATCCCCCACCACCGGGCACTTCAAAGTCGAATCTGACCACCAGCTCATGGCTGCCGGGAGTGACCTGGAAAAAACGCCCGTCGCGCATGCGCTGCTTGTCCAGCCGCTCCGCCATCAGCAACTTATCGTTGGGGAATGGCGTCGAGAACTCGATCCAGGCCATCTGCGGATTTACCGCCGGTAACGGGCTCTGGCAGCCAGCAACCACACTTGCAGCGAGCAAAAGCATCAACCTGCGCATGATGAATGTCCCAAAGGATGGTCATCAGCATAGCGCTGATCAGCTGCGTTGGCAGCCCGCCGGTGTGCCCTGGCCAATCACTTTTCGTTGCTGATCATAGAGCTTTGCCCACGGCCGGAAGCCGATATTCCCCGCTTGCAGCTGATACCGCTCACCGGCGTTGAAGTCGTTGAATTTCACATTCAACTGGCAGTCACGCCATAACGGTTGCGCGTCGGGGCCGATGTTGGTGGGCTGGACCGGAAACTGGTAACGAACCGTCAGCTCATGACTGCCCGGATGAACCTCGAAATAGCGCTTGTCGGTGGAGGTTTTGTCATCGACTTCCCACGCTTGCAACGCGGTGTCTTCTTGCTTTGATTCCAGGTCGATCCACGCTTGAGCCGGATCTTGGTGAGGTAATCCAAATCCAGCACAGCCGGTGAGCATCAACAAGCCTCCCGTTAGCATCAACTTGCGCATGGCGGAGCTCCAGTCAGGCGGGATAGTCTTGCGGGCAGACTTTCCAGGGATGATTTTATTTTGATCAGGCCGCTTCCAAGCCTTGGGTTACTTGATCGCGTTTTGCGCGTTTTGTTTCCAAGTGTGTTGCTTTTATTGCTCAGCGGTTGCGCGGGCGTCAGCTATTACAGCCAATTGGCCAGTGGTCAGCTGCAATTGCTGCGGGCCAGGGAGCCGGTGGCCGAGGTGCTTGCCGATCCGTCTCGCGATCCGATGCTGCGTGCGCATCTGACGCAGTCGCAAAAGGCCCGGACATTCGCCAGCCAACAGCTGCATCTGCCGGATAACCAGAGCTACCGGCTATACGCCGACATTGGCCGGCCGTTCGTGGTCTGGAACGTCTTTGCCACGCCGGAATTTTCCCTGACACCGCAAAACCATTGCTTCCCCATCGCCGGTTGCGTTGCCTATCGCGGTTACTACAGCCAGAGCGCTGCCCGCGGCGAGGCTGCCTTGCAGCGTTTGCAAGGTATGGACGTATCGATTGGCGGCGTCGAGGCCTATTCGACGCTCGGCTGGTTCAACGATCCGATTATTAGTTCAATGATGGGCTGGGGCGACGAGCGGCTGGCAACGCTGATCTTCCACGAGCTCGCTCACCAGCGCTTCTATGTGAAGGACGACACCGAGTTCAACGAGTCTTTCGCCACCTTCGTCGAACAGGAAGGCACCCGGCAATGGCGCGCATCGCGCGGTCTGGCACCCGACAACGGCGCGCAGGTGCAGCAGCGGGACCAATTCATTCAGTTGGTTCTGGACACTCGCACACGGCTTGAAAAGCTCTACGCCCTACCGCTGCCCGCCGACCAGATGCGCCAACGCAAAGCGGCGGAGTTCGAACAACTGCGCCATGAGTATCGACAACTGCGCGACAGCCAATGGGCCGGGGACAAACGCTACGACGCGTGGATCAATGCACCGATGAACAATGCCCGGTTGTTGCCGTTTGGTTTGTATGACCAATGGGTGCCGGCGTTTGCGGCGTTGTACAGGCAGGTGGGTGGGGATTGGGTGAGGTTTTATGCAGCAGTCGAGCAGCTTGGTGCGTTGCCGGTTGAGAAGCGCAAGGCGGCGCTGAAGGCATTGGCAGGACCATAGAATTTCGATGTCTGAGCGGTCCCCATCGCGAGCAGGCTCGCTCCCACAGGGTTTCGGCGTCGGTCACAAATCTCGGGCACAACCTCAATCCAATGTGGGAGCGAGCCTGCTCGCAATAGCAATCCAACTAACGCTGCAAAAACGCCTGATGCATCTCGTCCAGCGTTTCGAAGTGATAGGCCGGCGCTTCTGCGCTCAATTCTTCCCGGCTGCCAAAACCGTAACCCACCGCCGCCGCATCCAGCCCGTTGCTGCGTGCGCCGATCAGGTCATGCTTTCGATCGCCGATCATCAGGGTGTTGGCCGGGTCCAGGCCTTCTTCGGCCATCAGGTGGGCAATCAACTCGACCTTGTTGGTGCGTGTCCCGTCCAGTTCGCTGCCGTAAATCACTTTGAAGTGCTTGGCGAAGTCGAAGTGCCGGGCGATTTCCCGGGCAAAAATCCACGGCTTGGAGGTTGCGATGTACAACTGCCGCCCTTGCCCGCTGAGGGTTTCCAGCAGCGGAGTCACGCCATCAAACACACGGTTCTCGTACAGGCCGGTGACCTTGAAGCGTTCGCGGTAGAAGTTCACCGCTTCCCAGGCCTTGGGCTCGTCGAAGTCGTAGAACTGCATGAACGCTTGCAACAACGGCGGACCGATGAAGTGTTCAAGCTTGCTCAGGTCGGGTTCATCAATGCCCAGTTTGCTCAGGGCGAACTGGATCGAACGGGTGATGCCCTCGCGCGGGTCGGTCAGGGTGCCATCGAGGTCGAACAGTACGGTTTGGTAATGCATGTTGAATCCTGAATAAGGGCGCAGGGTCAGAGCTGGTCGTAGCCTTCAGCCAGATGCAAATTCTTGAGCTTCACGTAGTTCGCCGCGCTGTAGGTGAAAAAGGCGTTTTCCTTGTCCGTCAGCGGGCGGATTTGTTTCACCGGGCTACCCACATAAAGGAAGCCGCTTTCCAGACGCTTACCCGGCGGCACCAGGCTGCCAGCGCCAACGATCACATCATCCTCGATCACCGCACCGTCCATGACGATGCTGCCCATGCCGATCAGAACCCGATTGCCGACGCTGCAGCCATGCAGCATGACCTTATGGGCAACGGTCACGTCGTCTCCGATCAAGCAGGGAAAACCATCGGGATTGAACGGCCCGGCGTGGGTGATGTGCAGCACGCAGCCATCCTGAACACTGGAGCGCGCGCCGATACGGATACGGTGCATGTCGCCACGAATCACCGTCAGCGGCCATACAGAGCTGTCTTCGCCGATTTCGACGTCGCCGATCACCACCGCCGAGCCGTCGACAAAGGCGCCTTTGCCCAGCAGCGGCATGTGGTTTTGATACTTGCGAAGGGTCACGATAGGGTTTCTCTCTGTTGCCGATAGCTGCGGTGAGCGTCGATTGTAATTAAGATGGCCGCATGTTTCTTCCAGCCAAGGTGCCAACCGTGAGCGTGAACAACCCTCTTTTGCAGTCCTACGACCTGCCGCCGTTCTCGGCGATCCGTGCCGAACACGTGCAACCGGCCATTGAACAGATCCTGGCTGACAACCGTGCCGCCATTATCGAGATCCTCAACACTCAGGGCAAACAACCGACCTGGGCCGGCCTGGTGCTGGCGATGGACGAACTGAACGATCGCCTGGGCGCGGCCTGGAGCCCGGTCAGCCACCTGAATGCTGTGTGCAACAGCGCTGAATTGCGCGAAGCCTACGAGTCCTGCCTGCCGGCCTTGAGCGCCTACTCCACCGAGCTGGGCCAGAACCGTGAGTTGTTCGAAGCCTTCGAAGCCTTGGCCAACAGCCCGGAAGCCGCCGGTTTCGACGTGGCGCAGAAAACTATCCTGGAACACGCGCTGCGTGACTTCCGTCTGTCGGGTATCGACCTGCCGGAAGCCGAGCAAAAGCGTTACGCCGAAGTGCAAAGCAAATTGTCGGAGCTGGGCAGCCGCTTCTCCAACCAGCTGCTCGACGCGACGCAAGCCTGGACCAAGCACGTGACCGACGAAGCCACCCTCGCCGGCCTCACCGACTCGGCCAAGGCGCAAATGGCTGCGGCTGCCCAAGCCAAAGACCTGGACGGCTTCCTGATCACCCTGGAATTCCCGAGCTATTACGCGGTGATGACCTACGCCCAGGACCGTGCCCTGCGCGAAGAAGTCTACGCCGCCTATTGCACTCGTGCGTCGGACCAAGGCCCGAACGCCGGTCAGAACGATAACGGCCCGGTCATGGAAGAAATCCTCGACCTGCGTCAGGAGCTTGCAAAACTGTTGGGCTTCGCCAGTTTCTCGGAACTGAGCCTGGCCACCAAAATGGCCGAATCCAGCGATCAGGTACTGAGTTTCCTGCGCGACCTGGCCAAACGCAGCAAACCGTTCGCCGCTCAGGACCTGGAACAGCTGAAGGCCTACGCCGCCGAACAAGGCTGCCCGGACCTGCAAAGCTGGGACAGCGGTTTCTACGGCGAGAAACTTCGTGAACAACGTTACAGCGTTGCCCAGGAAGCACTGCGCGCTTACTTCCCGATCGATAAAGTGCTGGGCGGCCTGTTCGCGATCGTTCAGCGCCTGTACGGCATCGAGATTGCCGAACTCAAAGGCTTCGACGCCTGGCACCCGGACGTTCGCCTGTTCGAAATCAAGGAAAACGGCCAACACGTCGGCCGCTTCTTCTTCGATCTCTATGCGCGCGCCAACAAGCGTGGCGGTGCCTGGATGGATGGCGCCCGTGACCGTCGCCGCACGATCAGCGGCGTGCTGCAAAGCCCGGTGGCCAATCTGGTGTGCAACTTCACCCCGGCCGACAGCGGCAAACCCGCCCTGCTGACCCACGATGAAGTCACCACGCTGTTCCACGAATTCGGTCACGGTCTGCACCACCTGCTGACCCGCGTTGAACACGCTGGTGTGTCCGGCATCAACGGCGTGGCCTGGGATGCGGTCGAGCTGCCAAGCCAGTTCATGGAGAACTGGTGCTGGGAGCCGGAAGGTCTGGCGCTGATCTCCGGTCACTACGAAACCGGCGAGCCGCTGCCTCAGGACCTGCTGGAAAAAATGCTCGCGGCGAAGAACTTCCAGTCCGGCCTGATGATGGTCCGTCAGCTGGAGTTCTCGCTGTTCGACTTCGAACTGCACGCCACCCACGGCGACGGCCGCAGCGTGCTGCAACTGCTCGAAGGCGTGCGTGACGAGGTGTCGGTGATGCGCCCACCGGCCTACAACCGTTTTCCGAACAGTTTCGCCCACATCTTCGCCGGCGGTTACGCGGCGGGTTACTACAGCTACAAGTGGGCTGAAGTGCTATCGGCTGATGCCTTCTCGAAGTTCGAAGAAGACGGCGTACTGAATGCCGAAACAGGTCGTGCGTTCCGCGAAGCGATCCTGGCGCGCGGCGGTTCTCAGGAGCCGATGGTGCTGTTCGTCGACTTCCGTGGCCGTGCGCCCTCGATTGACGCACTCTTGCGCCATAGCGGCCTGAGTGAGGGCGCGGCAGCATGAGTGAGGGACCTGTGATCACGAAAAAGCGCTTTATCGCCGGGGCGGTCTGTCCGGCATGCAGCGAGCCGGACAAATTGATGATGTGGAACGAAGACGAGGTCCCGCATCGCGAATGCGTGGCCTGCGGTTATTCGGACACGCTCAATGAACAAGGTCTGTCGGTGCCCAAGGAATTGGGCACGCGGGTCAATACTTCGGCGCTGAAAGTACCGGACGCCAAGGTTCAGGCCGTGCAATTCTTCCCGAACCCGAAGCTGAAAAAAAAGCCTGACGAGCAACATTGAGTCAGCTCCACCTTCCACCCTTTGACGGGGTGGAAGGTGGTATCTATTTACCACCCTTCCCCTGCGCTTCCTCCTTAGGCTGATTCCTTCAGCCCTATTCAAGGAAGACGCCATGCCTGATACCAATCCGCTTTTACAGCGCTGGGACCTGCCGCCCTGGCCGGACATCCGTGCCGAACATCTGGTGCCCGCCATCGACACCCTCATTGCTGACAATCGCCAGGCCATTGCCGGGATTATCGCGAGCCAGTCCGCAATCCCGAACTGGGACGATCTGGTGCTGGCCGTTGATGAAACCGATGCGCGCCTCGATGAGGCCGTGGGCATCATCGACACCCTTTCAACGGTGAAACATGAGGGCAAGACCTGGGACACAGCGAGCGCCAAGTGCAGTGAGGCCATTGCGCAGTACAAGTCCGAAAAGATGAGCAATCAGGCACTGTTCCGGACTTATCAACGGCTGGCGCAGAGTCCGGCCGCAGTAAATTACTATGAACCGCGCAAAGCAGTCTTGAACAAGATTCTGCGCAGGTTTCGCTTGTCCGGCATCGACTTGCCTATCGAACAACAGCAGACGCTGGCTCGGCTGAATCGCGACATCGGTGTGCTGCGAAGCGTGTTCCTGACCAACCTGGAACGGGCCAGCGCAGCCTGGAGCAAGCGCATCGACGATGTCACGCAATTGAACGGTTTGTCCGCGGCGACCCTGGAGCGTCTGGCGCTCAACGCACAACAGGCGGGGCATGAAGGCTGGCTGATGCGTCTGGACCAGGACACCTACACTCGAGTCATGGCGTATACCGAAGACCAATCTTTGCGCGAAGAATACTTTGTCGCCTATTCCACCCGGGCTTCCGATCAAGGGCCCCGCGCCGGGCAATTCGATAATGGTCCAGTGCTGGAAGCACTGTTGTCGCTGCGTCACCAGAAAGCCAGGTTGCTTGGGTACGAGAACTTCGCGCAACTCAGCCTCGTAACGGAAATGGCCGAATCCACCGAGCAAGTCACCGGTTTCCTGCGGCGGCAAATTCTGCAGGCAACACCAGGCTTCGAGACGGATGCACAGGAACTCAAGGCGTTTGCTCTTGAGCGCGGCATGACTGAGGTCCACCCCTGGGACCACGAGTTTCTCGCCGAACAATTACGCCAGCAACGTCTGGGCGGGGCGCTGAAAAACCTGCGAACGTACTTCCCGCTGGACGGGACATTGCTGCGCCTTTGCCTGTTCAGCGAGCGTATGTTTGGCATCCGGATCGTCGAGCAGACGGTATTCAGCCGCTGGCATGACAGCGTGCGCCTGTTTGAGATCAGCGAGCACGGCCAAGTTGTCGGGCACATTTACCTCGACCCTTTTCATCGGGATGAAGCACCTGACTTTGCCTGGACCGCCACCCTACGCAATCGGCGGCTGGACGCCGAAGGTCGATTGACGCTGCCGATCGCTGTGCTTCATGGCAACTTCACGCCCGGGAATGCCGAGTACCCATGCCTTCTCGCCCACAAGGACCTGCGCGTTTTGTTTCATGAGTTCGGCCATTGCTTGCAGCACGTTCTGACGCGCTCGCCTCACCATCGCCTGTCCGGTATTACCCAACTGGGGCGCGACACCGCAGAGTTCACGGGGCAATTGTTCGAGCTTTGGTGCCTGTCAGGGGAGTTTCTGCTGTGGCTGGCCGCTCATTACCAGACAGGCGAGCGCCTGAGCGAAGCACGAGTCGACGCAGCGCTGACAGCCATTCACACCCAGACCAGTCGGCAAACCGCAGAGCTGTTAATGACCTCATTGTTCGACTTCGAATTGCATCGCAGCCAAGGTGATGGCCGCAGCGTGAAGCAAATCTTCGACGACGTGCTACGCGAGATTCCCCACCTGGAACTGCCGCCCTACTGTCGGTTCGCCAATAGCTTCGATTACATGGTGACCGGGTATGCGGCGGCGGTTTATGCCTACAAATGGTCGGGCGTACTGGCGACCGAGGCGTTCAAACGGTTTCAGCAGGAGTGGGTGTTCAACCCGCAGACAGGCCGGGCCTTTCGCGAAGCCTTTTTTTCACCGGGCGATTCGCGCTCGCTGCTGGTCGCCCTGGAAGAATTCCTCGGACAGCCGATCGCCGACAATTTTTTCGTGTCTGCGCCAGCCACCGCTGCCAGTTGAGCCGATGCTTATTCGACGTGGGCAGATTTAAACCAACTCTTCATCGAGCAAGCCGCAAACGGGCTGGTGCTGCAATCACCGTTGGCTAGCGCGGTTCGAAGCTTGTCGGCATCGGCCTGCATCATGTAACGCACGCCATCCTTGAAATGGATGCTGTCACCGAAGCCGCCCTGGGTCATTTCGCTCAAGGCGTCTTCCTTGCTCCAGCCTTGCACCACCACCCGATACATCGCCGCCATCAGGCCGGTGCGGTCCGAACCGTGTTTGCAGTGCATGAGCACCGGGCCATTGGATTCGGCGGTCTGGATGGCGCGAAGGGCTTTGAGGACTTGCGCATCATCGACGTGATTGGTGCGATAGGGCAGTTGCACCTGAGCAATGCCCGGCGTGGACAACCAGCTTGAGTCCGACTCGGGCAGAAAGGTGATCACGGTGGCGATGTTGAGTTTCTTCAATAACGGCACGGCACCTCTGTCAGGCAAGGCGCTGCGGTAAAGCGTCGGGGACATTTGATAGAGGTTGTATTGCACTTCGACCGGTTGGGCCCATTCCGCCGGGCGGGGCAGGTCGGTGTCATCTGCGTGGGCCAGGGTCAGATTGAGCAAAGCGATGATCGAAAGACACATCACGGGGAAAAGACGCGATAGGGACATGCTCAAGGGTGACCGTCAGAAAGTTGAGGAGAGGCCCCCAGACTCAACCTTCAGCGGTCAAAGGCCTGTGAGGCCGCCGTCAAAGAATCGTGAACCCGACCCCTGCAGATGCAGATGCCGAACGGCACTGGTCGCCGTGCCGGATCTCGAATACTGTATGCACATACAGCAAAGAGTATTGAGCCATGAGCACGCCCTTGCCCCCTCGCGGCCGCGGCACCGCAACCAACCCGCACAACCGCTTCGCACCGAATCGCTCAGTGGCCGAGGATGACGGCTGGTATCAGGAAGCGCCGATCACACAGGGCACGGAAGTGCGCATCGAAACGGCGAAAACCATCATCACCCGCAACAATTCCCCGGACTTGCCTTTTGATCGCTCGATCAATCCCTACCGCGGCTGCGAGCACGGTTGCATCTACTGCTATGCACGACCCAGCCACGCCTATTGGGACATGTCACCCGGGCTCGATTTCGAAACCAAACTGATCGCCAAGACCAACGCCGCCGATGTGCTGGAAGAGCAACTGTCCAAACGCGGCTATCAATGCGCGCCAATCAATCTGGGTTCCAACACCGATCCCTATCAGCCGATCGAGCGCGAACATAAAATCACCCGCAAGACCCTTGAAGTGCTGCTGCGTTATCGGCATCCGGTCACGATCATCACCAAGGGCTCGCTGATTCTGCGGGATCTGGACCTGCTGGCCGAACTCGCCGAGCAGAGGCTGGTGGCGGTGATGATCAGCCTCACCACCCTCGACGATGAACTCAAACGCATTCTCGAACCGCGTGCCGCTGCGCCCAAGGCCCGGCTGCGGGCCATCCGGGTGATGCGCGAAGCCGGCATCCCCGTGGGCGTGCTGTGTTCGCCGATGATTCCGATGATCAACGACAGCGAACTCGAAAGCCTGCTCGCCGAGGCGCATGCCGCCGGTGCCCAGAGTGCGGCCTACATGATGTTGCGTCTGCCGCTGGAGGTGGCGCCGCTGTTCGAGGAATGGCTGGCCGCCCACTATCCGCAGCGTGCCGCTCATGTGTTGAGCCTGATCCGCCAGAGCCGTGGCGGGGAGCTCTACGACAGCCGGTTTGGCGCCCGGATGCGCGGTGAAGGGCCGTTTGCCGATCTGTTGGCGCAACGTTTTGCCAAAACCATCAGGCGCCGTGGGCTCAATCGGCGGGAAGGATTCGACCTGGACTGCGATGCCTTCTGTCCGCCGGGTCGCCAGATGTCACTGATTTGAGGACAATTGGCCTATGGTTGAGTAGTGGGAAAAACACTTGGCCATTACGCTGGTCACGTTTTTTGTGACCTGGAAGACACGTTCTAGAGCGCTTGATTCAGTTTGAGTTAAGTTTCGACCGCTACCTTGTTCATCGAGTGACTGACGGGTCGAGATTTTCGACCTGGATGTTTTTTAAACAGCCACTGGCTTCACACCGGACAAAACGGGACAATTCCCTGACTCCGCCAAAGAGGATGAATCATGAGTGACAAGGATAAACAGCCGTTGGCTGCGTCGGCTTCAGCCCAACCCGAGGCGGAAACCGCTGATGCAGCGCTGAAGCATATCGTTGACGGCTTTTTGCATTTTCATCACGAGGTTTTTCCCCAGCAGGAAGAACTCTTCAAAAAACTCGCCACGGCCCAGAGCCCCCGGGCGATGTTCATCGCCTGCGCCGATTCGCGCATCGTTCCTGAACTGATCACCCAAAGCGCCCCCGGCGACCTGTTCGTGACCCGCAACGTCGGCAACGTTGTGCCGCCTTATGGGCAAATGAACGGCGGTGTTTCCACGGCCATCGAATACGCGGTCCTGGCCCTCGGCGTACAGCACATCATCATTTGCGGGCACTCCGACTGTGGCGCGATGCGCGCCGTGCTCAACCCGCAAAGCCTGGAAAAAATGCCCACGGTCAAAGCCTGGCTGCGCCATGCGGAAGTGGCGAAAACCATGGTCCAGGAAAACTGCCATTGCGCTGACGAAAGCGAAAGCATGCACGTCCTCACCGAAGAGAATGTGATCGCCCAGCTGCAGCATTTGCGCACGCACCCCTCCGTGGCCTCGCGCATGGCCAACGGTCAGCTGTTTATCCATGGTTGGGTTTACAGCATCGAAACCAGCGAAATCAAAGCTTACGACGCCGACAAAGGGTGTTTCCTGCCGCTCGATGGCAGCCATCCGATTCCGGTGGCGACGCCCAAAGCGCGCTTCTAAAAATTCCTGTGTGGTTTAGCCGAGGCTGCTGACAAGCAGCCTGGCTTTGCCACGCCTGAAGAAAACTTCGGGAGAGTCACCATGCGTGCTGCTCAACTTAAAGCTGTTCTGCCACGGGAGCTGCTGGCGTCCGTGGTTGTGTTTCTGGTCGCCCTGCCCTTGTGCATGGGCATCGCCATTGCCTCGGGCCTGCCGCCGGCCAAGGGTTTGATCACCGGGATCATCGGTGGCCTGGTGGTGGGCTGGCTTGCCGGCTCACCGCTGCAAGTCAGTGGCCCGGCGGCGGGTCTGGCGGTCCTGGTGTTCGAACTGGTGCGCCAGCATGGCATTGCCATGCTCGGGCCAATCTTGCTGCTGGCGGGTTTTCTGCAACTGGTGGCCGGGCGCTTGAAGCTGGGCTGCTGGTTTCGGGTCACGGCGCCTGCGGTGGTGTACGGCATGCTCGCCGGGATTGGCGTGTTGATCGTGCTCTCACAAGTGCATGTGATGCTCGACGCCGTGCCCAAACCCTCGGGGCTGGATAACCTGGCAGCCTTCCCGGCGGCCGTCATCCAGGCCTTGCCCTCCCTGGGCTGGCAAGCCGGTTTGCTGGGGCTGTCGACGATTGCGGTGATGTGGCTGTGGGAGAAATTCCGTCCCCATTCCCTGCGGTTCATTCCCGGCGCACTGCTTGGCGTAGGCCTGGCGACGGTCGCCAGCCTGATGCTTGCCTTGCAGGTCAAACGCGTGGAAGTCCCGGCTAACCTGGCGGAGGCCATCGACTGGCTGAAGCCTGCCGACTTGCTCAATCTCGCCGACCCGACTTTGCTGATCGCGGCATTTGCCGTGGCGTTTATCGCCAGCGCCGAGACCTTGCTCTCTGCAGCGGCAGTGGACCGCATGCACAGTGGCCAGCGTTCCGACTTTGATCGGGAATTATCAGCTCAGGGCGTCGGCAACATGCTCTGCGGTCTGCTCGGCGCGCTGCCCATGACCGGTGTGATCGTGCGCAGTTCCGCCAACGTCCAGGCCGGCGCCACCACGCGAATGTCGGCGATCTTCCACGGTCTGTGGTTGCTGGCTTTCGTGTTGCTGCTGTCCAGCGTGCTGCAAAGCATTCCGGTGGCGAGCCTGGCGGGTGTTCTGGTGTACACCGGTTTCAAGCTGGTCGACCTCAAGGCCTTTCGCGGCCTGGGTCGATATGGCCGGATGCCGATGTTCACTTACGCGGCGACTGCCCTGGCAATCATCTTCACCGACCTGCTGACGGGCGTGCTGATCGGCTTCGGGCTGACCCTGGCCAAACTGGCCTGGAAGGCTTCACGGCTGAAAATCAGCCTGATCGACCTCCCGGCGGAAGGTGAGATGGAGTTGCGACTGACGGGTGCAGCGACCTTTCTGAAAGTGCCGGCGTTGACCCAGGTGTTGGGGACCATTCCCGCAGGCGCGACGGTGCATGTGCCGCTCAATAACCTGAGCTACATCGATCATTCGTGCCTGGAATTGCTCGAGGAATGGGGCCGGGCCAATGCGGCCAAGGGGTCGAAGCTGTTGATTGAAGCGCGGGGGTTGAAGCGCAGATTGGAAGGCCGTTTACGAACCACATCCGGAGTAGGTTCTACGGCATAAAACATAAACAATGTGGGAGCGAGCCTGCTCGCGATAGCGGAGTGTCAGTCGACATTAATGTTGAATGATTAACCGCAATCGCGAGCAAGCTCGCTCCCACAGGGATTGTGTCGGATTACAGATCAGGCGGCGGGCTGATCCAGTTCCAGGCCCACGCCTAACCGGCGAGACATGCACGGCCAGCGTTTCCACGCGGCGCCGGTGTCCGGGCTGCTGAGCTTTTCACGGTATATTTCCACCGACTCCAGCGCAAAGCTTTCATCGTCGAGCATGCTGTCCACCGCGTGGTGCACCACTTCATCCAGTTGGTTGGCGAACGCCTCACCAATGAGCTGGTGAGCGATCAGGTTGGCGACAGTCATGTCCAATGGGATCAGTGGCTGGCCAAAGTGCTTGATGTACAGGTCATTGACCTCTTCGACAAACCGATGCGCCAGGTAGGCTTCGTCCAGCAGGCTGTCCAGCCCGATGTGTCCCGCCATGATCGTCGGCGGCTGGAGGAAGTACTGTTCGGCAATTTTCAGTACCGGTTTGATCTGTGATTCGATACCCGCTTCCCTGGCGACTTCATTGGCTGCATCCAGCAGATCAGGAACTTCTTCGATGTAGGCGGCGACAAAACGCGTCAGCACGCCGTTAGCATCCGCCTCCGGCAATTGGATCGATGGGTGCAGATGAGGCAGTTTGCTTTCAAGCTGACGAGTCAACAGGCCGGTCTCGGCCTCGTGCTGTTGGGCTTTTTGGATCTGCTCGCGCAATGCGGCGGTGTTCATGAAAACTCCAGGAAACAAAGGCAATGAAATAGGGAAGACATAACTTAGCTTGCTTATGAAAAATGCTAAGACGCATTTGTCATAATTGTTTCATCCTTGAGACGCCTCCGTTATATCGATTTGCCACCACTCGTCTGCATCCTTCTCCATTCGTGTCCTTGAACGCAAGTCCCAGCTGTTTCAGATCATTTACGCCATCACGTTGCGAGGTAGCAGTCGCTGTCTATACTCGGGTGGGAATGGAGTTAGCTGATGACGCCCGACTGCACACGCAGCAAGGCTCGGCGATTCAAGTTCGTAGTCTGAAAAAGCCGCTCCCTTGCCGCAGGTGAAAGCCGGCGGGATAACAAGAACGATAAGGGGAACCCGCAATGATGCGACATCCACACGTCTGGATGGGCCTCCTGTTGTGGTCGATTTTCAGCCAGGCGCAAGCCGCCTGGACTGTGAATATGGCGCCGGGAGCGACTGAAATCAGTCACGCAGTATTTGACCTGCACATGACCATTTTCTGGATCTGTGTAGTGATCGGCATCATCGTCTTCGGCGCCATGTTCTGGTCGATGATGGTCCACCGCCGCTCCACTGGGCAGGTGGCCGCAAAATTTCATGAAAGCACCACCGTTGAAATCCTCTGGACCATCGTGCCCTTCCTGATCCTGGTGGCCATGGCGGTTCCTGCGACCGCAACCCTGATCAAGATGTATGACGCCAGTGAGCCGGATATCGATATCCAGGTCACCGGCTATCAGTGGAAGTGGCATTACAAATACCTGGGCCAGGACGTCGAGTTCTTCAGCAACCTGACGACCCCCGCCGACCAGATCCACAACAAGGAAGCCAAGAGCGAGCACTACTTGCTCGAGGTCGACAAGCCTCTGGTGCTGCCGATTGGCGCCAAGGTGCGCTTCCTCGTGACTTCCGCCGACGTTATCCACTCCTGGTGGGTGCCAGCCTTCGCGGTCAAGCGCGATGCGATTCCGGGGTTCGTCAACGAAGCCTGGACCCGCGTCGACAAGCCCGGCATCTACCGTGGCCAGTGCGCCGAACTGTGCGGCAAGGACCATGGCTTCATGCCGATCGTGGTCGAGGTCAAGGAAAAGGCCGACTACGAGAAATGGCTGGGCGAGCGCAAGGCCGAAGCCCTGCAGCTTAAAGAGTTGACCAGCAAGGAATGGACCCTCGACGAGCTTAAAGAGCGCGGCGACAAGGTCTATCACACCACCTGCGTCGCTTGTCACCAGGCCGAAGGTCAGGGCCTGCCACCGATGTTCCCGGCGCTCAAAGGCTCGAAAATCGCCACCGGACCGATCAAGGATCACTTGAACATTGTCTTCCACGGCAAGCCAGGCACCTCAATGGCGGCGTTCGGCAAGCAGCTCTCGGAAGTCGATATCGCGGCGGTCGTGACCTACGAACGTAACGCCTGGGGCAACAACAAAGGCGACATGGTCACTCCTAAAGAAGTGCTGGAGCTGAAACAGGCGGAAAGCAAATGACCCGGTCTATTGCGCAACCAAGGAACCGGTCGGGGCAGCGCGCCCCGGCCTGCCCAGCCCATCTGTTTGCAGGAGACACGCCATGAGCGCCGTCATCGATGACCATGGTCATGCCGATCACGCCCACGGTCCCGCCAAAGGCCTGATGCGCTGGGTACTGACCACCAACCACAAGGACATCGGCACGCTGTACCTGTGGTTTGCGTTCTCCATGTTCCTGCTGGGCGGCTCGTTCGCGATGGTGATTCGCGCCGAGCTGTTCCAGCCGGGGCTGCAAATCGTCCAGCCGGAATTCTTCAACCAGATGACCACCATGCACGGTCTGGTGATGGTGTTCGGTGCGGTGATGCCGGCCTTCGTCGGCCTCGCCAACTGGATGATCCCATTGATGATCGGCGCGCCGGACATGGCCCTGCCACGGATGAACAACTTCAGCTTCTGGCTATTACCGGCGGCGTTCATCCTGCTGGTGTCGACCCTGTTCACCCCCGGTGGCGGACCGAACTTCGGCTGGACGTTCTACGCCCCGCTATCGACGACCTACGCACCGGAAAGCGTGACGTTCTTCATCTTCGCCATCCACTTGATGGGGATCAGTTCGATCATGGGCGCGATCAACGTGATCGCGACCATCCTCAACCTGCGCGCCCCCGGCATGACGTTGATGAAAATGCCGCTGTTCGTCTGGACCTGGCTGATCACCGCATTCCTGCTGATCGCGGTGATGCCGGTGCTGGCCGGGTGCGTGACGATGATGCTGATGGACATCCACTTCGGCACCAGTTTCTTCAGTGCTGCCGGTGGCGGTGATCCGGTGCTGTTCCAGCACGTGTTCTGGTTCTTCGGTCACCCCGAGGTGTACATCATGATCCTGCCGGCCTTCGGTGCCGTCAGCTCGATCATTCCGGCCTTTTCGCGCAAGCCGCTGTTTGGCTACACCTCGATGGTCTATGCGACGGCGAGCATTGCGTTCCTGTCGTTCATCGTCTGGGCGCACCACATGTTCGTGGTCGGCATCCCGCTGGTGGGCGAGCTGTTCTTCATGTACGCCACGCTGCTGATCGCGGTGCCGACGGGCGTGAAGGTGTTCAACTGGGCCAGCACCATGTGGCAGGGCTCGCTGACCTTCGAGACCCCGATGCTGTTCGCGGTGGCGTTCGTGATCCTGTTCTCGATCGGAGGGTTCTCAGGGTTGATGCTGGCCATCGCGCCGGCGGACTTCCAGTACCAGGACACGTACTTCGTGGTCGCGCACTTCCACTACGTACTGGTGCCGGGCGCGATCTTCGGGATCTTCGCCTCGGCTTACTACTGGCTGCCGAAATGGACCGGCCACATGTACGACGAAACCCTCGGCAAGCTGCACTTCTGGCTCTCGTTCATCGGCATGAACATGGCGTTCTTCCCGATGCACTTCGTGGGGCTGGCAGGCATGCCGCGGCGGATTCCGGACTACAACCTGCAATTCGCCGACTTCAACATGGTGTCGTCGATCGGCGCGTTCATGTTCGGCGCCACGCAGATCTTCTTTCTGTTCATCGTGATCAAGACCATCCGCGGCGGCGCGCCAGCACCGGCCAAACCGTGGGATGGAGCGGAAGGCCTGGAATGGAGCATCCCGTCACCGGCGCCGTATCACACGTTCACCACGCCGCCGGAAGTGAAATGAACACCGCCCTTGTAGGAGCCGGCTTGCTGGCGATGAACGATAACGCGGTGCGCCTGATGCACCGGGGTGTTTGGATCGCCAGCAAGCCGGCTCCTACATGGGTGGGCGTAGGAGTTGGAAACCATGGCTGATTCGATTTCGATGAAGAAGCTGGTCACCCGCCTGCTGCTGGTGGTGGTGGCGATGTTTGTCTTCGGCTTTGCCCTGGTGCCGATCTACGACGTGATGTGCAAGGCGTTCGGCATCAATGGCAAGACATCCGGGCAGTACGAAGGCGAGCAAACGGTCGACACTTCGCGCCAGGTGCGCGTGCAGTTTCTGTCGACCAATGCCGCCGACATGTCCTGGGACTTCTATCCCAAGAGTGACGAACTGACGGCCAACCCGGGAGCCGTGAACGAGATGATTTTCATCGCGCACAACCCGACCGATCGCCCGATGAGCGCCCAGGCAGTGCCGAGCATCGCGCCGAGCAATGCAGCGGCGTACTTCCACAAGACCGAATGTTTCTGCTTTACCCAGCAAGTGCTGCAGCCCGGTCAACGGATCGAGATGCCGGTACGTTTCATCGTTGACCGCGACATGCCCAAGGAAGTGAAGCACCTGACGCTGTCCTACACGCTGTTCGATATCACCGCCCGACATCCCCCGGTGGCTGTAAACACTGGCGGCTGAGCGTGCCCGATAAGGAGAACAATAAATGGCAACTCATGAACACTATTACGTACCGGCCCAGAGCAAATGGCCGATCATCGCCACCGTCGGTATGTTCGTCACCGTGTTCGGCCTGGCTACCTGGTTCAACGACCTGAAAGCTGCGCGCCCCGAATCCCACGGCCCGCTGATCTTTTTCGTCGGCGGCCTGCTGCTGGCCTACATGCTGTTCGGCTGGTTCGGGACGGTGATCAAGGAAAGTCGTCAGGGGTTGTACAGCGCGCAGATGGATCGCTCGTTCCGCTGGGGCATGAGCTGGTTCATCTTCTCGGAGGTGATGTTCTTCATCGCCTTCTTCGGCGCATTGTTTTATGTGCGCAACATCACTGGCCCATCGCTGGGCGGTGACGGCGCCAAAGGCCTCGCCCACATGCTGTGGCCGAACTTCGAGTTCGTCTGGCCGCTGCTGAACAACCCGGACCCGAAACTCTTCCCGGCACCCAAGGACGTCATCAGTCCATGGGGCCTGCCGCTGCTCAACACCGTGTTGCTGGTGAGTTCCAGCGTCACCGTGACCATCGCCCACCACGCCTTGAAAAAGGGCCATCGCGGGGCACTGAAAATCTGGCTGGCGATCACAGTATTGCTCGGCTGTGCGTTCCTCGGTTTTCAGGCCGAAGAATACATCCACGCCTATCAGGAACTGGGCCTGACCCTGGGTTCCGGCATCTACGGCGCAACATTCTTCATGCTCACCGGGTTCCACGGCGCCCACGTGACCATGGGCACCATCATTCTGTTTGTGATGCTGATGCGGGTCCTGCGCGGGCACTTCGATAACGAGCACCAGTTCGGGTTTGAAGCGGCGAGTTGGTATTGGCACTTCGTGGACGTGGTGTGGATCGGGCTGTTCGTTTTCGTCTACGTGCTCTGAGTTTTACCAAGGCGCAGTAGAAACCAACTGGCCGCTGAAAAAACCCCAGGCAATCAATCCGACGGTGATGGCGGCCAGCGCAACACGAACACTCAAGGCAATGACGAGGCGGTTCGAGCTGCTGTCGTCCTTGACCAGAAAAAACAGGCCGCTGAACAGGCTGACAACCGTGGCAATCAGCATCAGGACGATGGCTGCTTTGAGCATGGTGAGACTCCGGGGGAAAGGCGATGCACTTGAGTATAGCTATCGCAACCAGCGACTTTCTGGCGACGCCATGAAGCGCTTCCGGCCGGGCATCGTGCCGACCTTGGTGGTCGCACTGTTGCTGCCCATGCTGGTGTCATTGGGGTTCTGGCAACTGAGCCGGGGCGCGGAGAAAAGCGCGCTGCTGCAAAGCTACACCGAGCGCCGGGCGGCTGAGCCGATGGCCAGCACCGAACTGCTACACAACGAGGATCCGGCCTTCCGCCGGGTCCGACTGCACGGACAGTTCGATGCCGCACACAGCCTGCTGCTGGATAACCGCCAGCGCGACGGCAAGGTCGGCGTCGAGCTGCTGCAACCGTTTCAGGATCAGGCGACCGGGCTCTGGCTGCTGGTCAATCGCGGCTGGCTGCCGTGGCCCGATCGGCGCACCCCGCCGCAGTTCACTACCCCGACTCAGGCCCTGAGTCTCGATGCCTGGGTCTATGTCTCCCCCGGCGCCACCTTCCAATTGCACGCCGACCCCAGCACCACGACCTGGCCGCAGCTGGTGACAGCGGTCGAGGCGGCGAAGCTTTGGACGGCGCTCGATCGTGACGGTTTTGCCTACGAATTACGCGCAGAAACCGGACCCGCGTCCTACCAGGCCGATTGGCCAGTAGTGGCCATGGGGCCGGAAAAACACATCGCTTATGCCGTGCAGTGGTTCGCGATGTCGATCGCCCTGTTCGGCCTTTATCTCTATCTCGGCTGGCACAACGCAAAGGAGAAACACCATGGGAGCGGCCATGAATCCACCCAGCATGTCTGAAGCGAAAACGCCGGCGAGTCGGCGCAAGGGCCGTCTGCAGTTATTGCTGATCGTGCTTGGAGTGATCGGTCCGATGATCCTCGCCACCGGCATGTACAAATTGCAGTTCTGGGTGCCGGAGGGCCGCAGTTATCACGGAGAACTGATCGGCAACGGCCAGACCCGCGCCGACCTTGGCGTGCAGGCGCAGGAGGAGCGTTGGCAATTGCTGGTCACGGCGCCCAAGGAGTGCTCGGTCGACTGCCAGCAGCTGGTTTATCTGGCGCGGCAGATCCAGATCGGCCTCGGCCGCGATGCCGGGCGCGCCAGTCACGCTTTGGCCGCAGCCCAACCATTGACGGCTGATTACGGCGCCAAACTGACCCGCGAATACCCGCAATTGCAGCGCTATCCCATGGACCTGACTACCTTCACCAAAACATCGGGGGACAAGACAGCGCCGCAACTGTGGATCATCGACCCACACGGCAATCTGGTGCTGCGCTACGACCCGAACGTGAAGGGTAAGGACCTGCTCAACGACCTGCGTCATCTGCTGAAACTGTCGAACATCGGATAAGGGCATCGTCATGGCCAAACCTGGATTTCGCCTCGCGCTGTTTGCCACCTTGCTGGCACTGATTGTGGTGTTGCTCGGCGCCTACACCCGCCTGACCCATGCCGGCCTCGGTTGCCCGGACTGGCCGGGTTGCTACGGCTTTATCAGCGTGCCGAAAAGCGAAGCCCAGCTGGCCCATGCCGAATTGCATTTCCCCGATGCGCCCGTCGAAGCCCACAAAGGCTGGAACGAGATGGTCCACCGCTATTTCGCCGGCACGCTGGGGTTGTTGATTTCGGTGCTGGCCGGTCGCGCCTGGGTGCATCGTCGTCATCCGGGGCAACCAGTGAGGTTGCCGCTATTTCTCCTGGCAGTGGTGATTGCTCAAGCGGCGTTCGGCATGTGGACGGTGACGCTCAAGCTCTGGCCGCAAGTGGTGACCGGGCATTTGCTCGGCGGTTTTGCGACCTTGAGCCTGCTGTTTTTGCTGACCTTGCGCCTGTCCGGCGTGTTGCCGGCGCTGACCGTGCCCCGGCGTTTGCAGCACTGGGCGACCGCCGGGTTGTTGCTGGTGATCCTGCAAATCGCCCTCGGTGGCTGGGTCAGTTCCAACTACGCGGCGGTGGCCTGTATCGACTTTCCGACTTGCCACGGGCAATGGCTGCCACCAGCTGATTTCGCCAACGGATTTCACCTTACCCAACACATCGGCCCCAATTACCTCGGCGGGCAACTGGACAGCGATGCCCGCACGGCCATTCACGTGACTCACCGCATCGGCGCGTTGTTGGTGACGCTGGTGCTGCTGGGTCTGACCTGGCAACTGAAAGTGGTCGGCATGACTCGCCTGGCAGGGCTGGTGCTGATCACCCTCGCGGCACAGATCACGCTGGGCATCAGCAACGTTGTCTTTCACCTGCCGCTACCCGTCGCCGTCGCGCACAACGCGGGGGGCGCGGCACTGTTGCTGACGTTGGTACTGGTCAATTATCACGCGCGGACCAGCCTGGTTCGGGTCAAACAGCAACACCCTGCGCGCTGGCGGTTCAGCCCGCGCAAACACTCAGCCGGGCCCATAACAATAAAAGGAGAGATGCCATGGCGACTCTGATCCGCGAACGTCACAGCCAGGCGATCTGGCGTGACTACCTGGAGCTGACCAAGCCGAAAGTGGTGGTGCTGATGCTCATCACCTCGCTGGTCGGGATGTTCCTCGCGACCCGCGCCGGGGTGCCGTGGACGGTGCTGGTGTTCGGCAATCTGGGGATCGCGTTGTGTGCCGGCGGTGCAGCGGCGGTCAACCATGTGGTGGACCGGCGTATCGATGCCGTCATGGCCCGCACGCACAAACGTCCCTTGGCAGAGGGTCGAGTGTCACCTGCCGCCGCGCTGACTTTTGCCTTGGTCTTGGCAGTGCTTGGGCAAGCCGTGCTGCTGGCCTTCACCAACGCGCTGACGGCTTGGCTGACCCTCGCGTCCTTGCTCGGCTATGCGGTGGTCTACACCGGCTTCCTGAAACGCGCGACGCCGCAGAACATCGTCATCGGTGGCCTGGCCGGTGCTGCCCCGCCACTGCTCGGCTGGACCGCTGCCACCGGCCACGTCAGTGCCGAACCGCTGTTGCTGGTGCTGATCATCTTCGCCTGGACTCCGCCGCATTTCTGGGCCTTGGCCATTCACCGCAAAGAGGAATACGCCAAGGCCGACATCCCGATGCTGCCGGTGACCCATGGCGAGCACTACACCAAGGTCCACATCCTGCTTTATACCTTCGCGCTGCTGGCGGTCAGCCTGATGCCGTACGTGATCCACATGAGCGGCATGCTCTACCTGATTTGTGCCCTGGGACTGGGCGCAAGGTTTCTGCAATGGGCCGTGGTGCTGTACCGTGGCACTCGGCCGCACGCGGCGATCAACACCTTCAAGTACTCTATCTGGTACTTGTTCCTGCTGTTTATCGCGCTGCTCGTAGACCACTACTTATTGTTGAACCTATGACTCGAACTCAGAAAACCGTCTTCATCCTCGTCGCCCTGATCGCGCTGGTTCTGGGCCTGACCATCAACAAAGTGCTGTCTGGCAAAGGCGAGGGAGATCCGACAGCGTTGATTGACGCCGGGATCATTTTGCTGCCGCAAAGCCGCAACCTGCCAAACGTGACGATGACCGATCAGGACGGCAAACCAGTGGCGGTCAACGAGCTGAAAGACAAGTGGTCGCTGCTGTTCTTCGGCTACACCTTTTGCCCGGACATTTGCCCGACCACCCTCGCCCAGCTGCGCCAGATCAAAAGCGAACTGCCGCCGGAGGCTGTGGCCAAGTTGCAGATCATCCTGGTCAGCGTCGACCCGAACCGCGACACACCCAAGCAGCTCAAGCAGTACCTGGGCTACTTCGATCCGCAGTTCACAGGCCTGACGGCTTCGTCGGTGGAAGACATTCAGAAACTGGCCAACGCGGTGAGCATTCCGTTCATTCCGGCGGACACCAGCAAGCCGAATTACACGGTTGATCACAGCGGCAACCTGGCGGTCATCGGGCCGGACGGGACACAGCGCGGATTCATTCGCGCGCCGTTGAACAACGCAAAGTTGGTGGCGCAGTTGCCGGTGATGCTTAATCGCAAGTGACACTGCAAACACCTGTGGGAGCGGGCTTGCTCGCGATGGGGCCGGTACATTCAACATTTGTGTCGAGGCTTACACCGCTATCGCGAGCAGGCTCGCTCCCACAGGGACGGTGTTTCAGGCATAAAAAATGGGGCGCATTCAATGCGCCCCATTTTTGTTAAAGGGTTAAATCAAAACGCCGGCAATACCGCGCCTTTGTACTTCTCGAGGATGAAGGCCTTCACTTCCGGGCTGTGCAGCGCAGCAACCAGTTTCTTCATGTCTTCGCTGTCCTTGTCGTCCGGGCGGGCAACGAGGATGTTCACGTACGGCGAGTCGTTGCCTTCGATAACCAGCGCATCCTTGGACGGATCAAGTTTGGCTTCCAGCGCGTAGTTGGTGTTGATCAGCGCCAGGTCGACCTGGGTCAGCACGCGCGGGATGGTCGCGGCTTCCAGTTCACGGAATTTCAGGTCCTTGGAGTTTTCGGTGATGTCCTTCACGGTCGCGAGGATGTTGTTCGAATCCTTCAACTTGATCAGACCAGCCTTGGCCAGCAGCAACAGCGCACGGCCGCCGTTAGTGGCGTCGTTCGGGATGACTACGTTGGCGCCGCCTGGCAACTCGGTCAGTGCTTTGTACTTGCTGGAGTAAGCGCCCAGCGGTTCCAGGTGTACGCCGACAACGGCGACCAAATTGGTGCCTTTGGCCTTGTTGAACTCATCCAGGTACGGCTGGTGCTGGAAGAAGTTGGCGTCCAGACGCTTCTCGGCAACCTGCACGTTCGGCTGGATGTAGTCGGTGAAGACTTTGACCTTCAGGTCCACGCCTTCTTTGGCCAGGGCCGGTTTAACGAATTCGAGGATTTCCGCGTGCGGAACCGGGGTGGCTGCGACGGTCAGAGTATCCGCGTGAGCGGAAAACGCTGTAACGGCTGCGAACGCGACGAGTAGTTTTTTCATTCAGCTAACTCCATGTGGGCGCCCGTTCGGCGCCTGCCAGCGAATGGCCGGCTCATGCATTTAATGACAAAAGCTTATTTACGTGAGAAGTGTACGACCAGCTTGTCGCCGACGGTTTGCAGAATTTGGACCAGCACCAGCAGCAACATCACCGTCACGACCATCACATCAGGCTGGAACCGTTGGTATCCGAAACGGATCGCCAGGTCGCCCAGACCACCCGCGCCGACCACACCGGCCATTGCCGTGTAGGACACCAGTGTAATGGCTGTCACCGTAATCGCCGCGAAGATGCCTGGACGGGCTTCCGGCAGCAAGGCATTGGTGATGATCTGCCGTGTCGTGGCGCCCATGGCCTGGGTCGCCTCGATGATGCCGCGATCCACTTCACGCAGGGCGGTTTCCACCAGTCGCGCGAAGAATGGCGTAGCGCCAATCACCAGCGGTGGAATCGCACCGGCGACCCCGAGAGACGTGCCGGTGATCAACACGGTGAACGGGATCATCACGATCAGCAGAATGATGAACGGCAGTGAACGCAGGATGTTCACCATCAGCGACAGCATCGCGTAGACGCCTTTGGCTTCCAGCAACTGACGCGGGCTGCAGAGGAACAACAGCACGCCCAACGGCAGGCCGAGCAAAACGGTGAACAACAACGAACCGAAGAGCATCAGCAGGGTGTCGCCGGTCGCCAGCCAGATTTCGAACCAGTCGATGTTGACGAAGAAACTTGTCAGGACTTCCATCAGCGCAGGACCTCCATGTGAACATCAGCTGCGGTGAAGTGGGCGAACGCCGCTTCCATGTCGCCACCGGTGACGGCCAGGGTCAGTTGCCCGTAAGGGATGTCTTTGATGCGGTCAATACGACCGGCCAGGATGCTGTAGTCCACACCCGTTTCCCGAGCGACGGTACCCAGCAATGGCGCGTAGGTCGCTTCGCCCTGGAAGGTCAGGCGCACGATGCGGCCCGGCACGTGAGAGAAGTCGTCACGCTGTTCGCTTTCATCGATCTGTTCGTCTTCTTGCACGAAACGTTTGGTGGTCGGGTGCTTGGGATGCAGGAACACCTCGGCGACCGAACCTTGCTCGACGATCACACCCGCGTCCATGACCGCCACTTGGTCGCAGACCCGGCGGATCACGTCCATCTCGTGGGTGATCAGGACGATGGTCAGTTTCAGCTCGCGGTTGATCTCGGCCAGCAATTGCAGGACCGACGCAGTGGTCTGCGGGTCCAGGGCACTGGTGGCTTCGTCGCACAGCAGGATTTTTGGCTTGGTCGCCAGGGCGCGGGCAATGCCGACACGCTGCTTCTGGCCGCCGGACAGCTGCGCCGGGTACTTCTTGGCATGGTCGGACAAACCAACCCGCGCTAGCAACTCGGCGACACGCTGGTCAATTTCGCTGCGCGACAACTCACCGGCCAGGGTCAGCGGCAGCGCGACGTTGTCGGCCACGGTCTTGGACGCCAGCAGATTGAAGTGCTGGAAAATCATCCCGACCTGTTGGCGGAAGCGGCGCAGGCTGTTGGCGTCGAGCGCCGTGACTTCTTCGCCGTCGACGAAGATCTTGCCGCCACTGGACTCTTCGAGGCGATTGATCAGACGCAGCAGGGTACTTTTTCCCGCACCGGAATGACCGATCAGGCCGAAGACCTGACCATTCTCAATCGTCAGACTGGTCGGGTGCAGGGCGGGGATGTCCTTACCGGCGACGCGGTAAGTTTTGTGGACGTTTTGAAACTCGATCACGTAGCGAACCTTGTGGGGCGCGTTGGAATAGGGTCAGCGGTTAGCCGGGCGCGCATTTTAGCCTGTCCGTATAGAGGTTATTAGCATTTATTCCGCATTCAACCTTCCATTTGGCAATAACGCGATCAAAGGTTAGAAAAAAGGAACGGCTGAATTCCTCGCCAGTCACTAATTAAGCAACTCGAACCGCCAGGTGCCGTGCCTGGAACATTGCTCACAAGTCCGGCTAGGACGAGATCGCAACGAGGAGTTTAAGACTGATGAGTACCAAGAAGCCTGCCGCACCTAAAAGCGCCTTGGCCGGGACCAACACCCTGGACCGCGGCAATACCAATACCAAGCTGGAAAGCCTGGAAAAATTCCGCTCCGACGCCACCGAACAAGCCCTGCGCACCAATCAGGGCGTGAAGGTGTCGGACAACCAGAACACTTTGAAGGTCGGCGCCCGCGGACCTTCATTGCTGGAAGACTTCATCATGCGTGAAAAAATCACGCATTTTGACCATGAGCGGATCCCGGAGCGCATCGTTCACGCCCGCGGCACCGGCGCCCATGGCTTCTTCCAGGCCTATGAAAACCATTCGGTACTGACCAAGGCTGGATTCCTACAGGATCCGAACAAAAAAACCCCAGTGTTCGTGCGCTTCTCCACGGTGCAGGGCCCGCGCGGGTCAGGCGATACCGTGCGGGACGTACGAGGTTTCGCCGTGAAGTTTTTCACCGACGAAGGCAACTTCGACCTGGTGGGCAATAACATGCCGGTGTTTTTCATCCAGGATGCGATCAAGTTTCCCGACTTCGTGCACGCGGTGAAACCCGAGCCGCATAACGAGATTCCTACCGGCGGCTCGGCCCACGATACGTTCTGGGACTTCGTTTCCCTGGTGCCGGAATCAGCGCACATGGTGATCTGGGCCATGTCCGACCGGGCGATCCCGAAAAGCCTGCGCAGCATGCAAGGCTTTGGCGTGCATACGTTCCGGTTGATCAATGCCGAAGGAAAATCACGCTTCGTCAAATTCCACTGGCGCCCTACCGCCGGTACTTGCTCGCTGGTGTGGGATGAAGCGCAGAAGCTCGCCGGCAAGGACACCGACTATCACCGTCGTGATCTCTGGGAGTCGATCGAGATGGGCGACTACCCGGAATGGGAACTGGGCGTGCAGGTCATCGAGGAAGAAAACGAACATAAATTCGACTTCGATATCCTCGACCCGACCAAGCTGATCCCGGAAGAGTTGGTGCCAATCACCCCGTTGGGCAAAATGACCCTCAACCGCAACCCCGACAACTTCTTTGCGGAAACCGAGCAGGTTGCGTTCTGCCCAGGCCATATCGTGCCGGGAATCGACTTTTCCAACGATCCTTTGCTGCAAGGTCGACTGTTTTCCTACACCGACACGCAAATCAGCCGACTTGGTGGGCCGAACTTTCACGAAATCCCCATCAACCGTCCCGTGGCACCGTTCCATAATGGCCAACGGGATGCACTGCATCGCACCACCATCGACAAGGGCCGCGCGTCCTACGAGCCGAACTCCATCGATGGCGGTTGGCCAAAAGAAACGCCGCCCGCCGCGCAGGACGGTGGATTCGAGACCTACCCGGAACGCATCGACGCCAACAAGATTCGCCAGCGCAGCGAGTCCTTCAGCGACCATTTCTCCCAGGCGCGGCTGTTTTTCCACAGCATGAGCAAGCACGAGCAGGAACACATCATCTCGGCCTACAGCTTCGAGCTGGGCAAGGTCGAGCGGGAGTTCATCCGTGCGCGTCAGGTGAATGAGATTCTGGCCAATATCGACCTGGAACTGGCCAAGCGCGTGGCACAGAACCTCGGCTTGCCGGCGCCAAAGGCTGGCACTGTCGAAGTGCGTAAAACTTCGCTGGACCGCTCACCCGCCTTGAGCCAGGCCAACCTGCTGCCAGCAAATATCAAAACCCGCAAAGTGGCGATCCTTGCAGCCAACGGTGTCGATGGTGCTGCAATTGATGCGATGAAGAAGGCGTTGATGGCCGAAGGGGCGCACGCCAAGTTGCTCGGCCCGACCTCCGCCCCCGTGACGACCGCCGATGGCAAGACACTACCGGTGGATGCGTCGATGGAAGGGATGCCTTCGGTGGCATTCGATGCGGTGTTCGTGCCCGGTGGCGCGGCGTCGATCAAGGCGTTGAGCGGCGATGGCGTGGCGCTGCATTACCTGCTGGAGGCTTACAAGCACTTGAAGGCGATTGCGCTGCATGGCGAAGCGAAGCAATTGCTGGATGTATTGAAGCTTGAGGTGGATGCGGGGTTGATCGTGGGGGCGGATGCCAAATTGATCAAACCGTTTTTTGCGGCGATCGGGCAGCATCGGGTTTGGGATCGTGAGCCGAAGGCCAAGGCGATTCCGGCTTAAGGATTTGTATCGATAGGGATGACGCCTTCGCGGGCAAGCCTCGCTCCTACAAGGATTGTGTCGTTCGCTAATGTGATGAACGACGCGACCTTGTAGGAGCGAGGCTTGCCCGCGAAGCTTTTAGGGCTTGCGAGGACTTAGTACCATCTGCGCTGGAATGTTGCGCAGGATCTGTTTTTCCAGGTTCAAATCAAACCCCGAATCCAGCTTCTTCACCCGTTTGGTCAGCAACGTGGCCAACCAAGGGTAATCCTGGGTGCGCGGCGCCTGAATACTCACGTCGCACTGATAATTCACCACATCAGCGGCGATTGCATCCAATTGACGGCGAAGTTTTTTCATATCGGTGAGGTTCAACGCAACCGTAGTGCTTTCGGCGGTCGGATCAATCACTTTCGCCTGCGGTTTAGCCTCAGCAGCCAACAGCGCCGCTTCCGCTCTGTCCAACTCGGCTTTGCGCGCATTGACGATGGCGTTGTTAACCCCACCGGTCAGCGCCGGAGCCTTCGGCATCAACGCCCGAGCCCTCGCCAGCGCCGTGGCGGCCGCATTCACATCGCCTTTTTGCAGCACGATCTGGCTACGACGCAGATAGGCTTCGGCCAATTGACGCTGATATTGCACAAGGGACGGGTCGTCGGGCGACTGGGCCTGCAAGGTCGCCAGTTGAGCTTCGGCGGTGGCCAGCTCGCTGCTGGCCAGGTTTTGTTCCAGCTGCGCGATAGCCGTGGCCCGTGCATCGGTCGCCTCAATGGTGGCCGATGGTGTGCTTTGGCAAGCGCCCAGTAGCAGCGAAAATGCGACAAGGAGCAGATAACGGGAGGCTAACAGCTTCATTCCTGCGACTCTCTATTTGCGCAAAAAACGAGCAAGTCTACACCCCTCGACGGGGCAGGACAAAACTCAGCAGAAACAGTGCGGCGGCCGTCACAACAATCGATGGGCCTGCCGGTGTGTCCTTGAACCATGACAGCGCCAACCCGCCACAGACCGCGAGCATGCCCAGCAGGCTCGCGCCCAGTGCCATCTGCTCCGGCGAACGGGCGTGACGTTGTGCCGCAGCTGCCGGGATGATCAACAACGAAGTAATCAGCAACACACCGACGATTTTCATCGCCACAGCGATCACCACAGCGATCAGCAACATCAGGGTCAGGCGCAGTGCCGGCACCGGCAAACCTTCCACCCTGGCCAATTCTTCGTGCACCGTGATTGCCAGCAATGGCCGCCACAATGTCACCAACAAGGCTAGAACGGCCGCGCTGCCGCCGAGTATCCAGGCCAGATCGGTCGGGCTGATCGCCAGCAAGTCGCCGAACAGATAAGCCATCAGGTCGATCCGCACTTCGTGCATGAAGCTTAGTACGACCAGGCCCAGAGAGAGCGTACTCGGTGCGAGAATTCCCAAAAGCGTGTCGGACGCCAGCGGCTGGCGCTGTTGCAACGTCACCAGCAGCACCGCCAACAGCAAGCAGCCGACGGTGACGGCCACGGTCGGGCTGACATCCAGCAGAAAGCCCAATGCCACGCCGAGCAAGGCCGCGTGGGACAAGGTGTCGCCGAAATAGGCCATGCGCCGCCAGACCACAAACGAACCCAGCGGTCCTGCGACCAGCGCCAAAGCCAGACCTGCAAGCAGGGCGTAGAGCAGAAAATCAGCCATGCTTGCAGCTATCTCCATGGACATGGGGTTGGGCCGTCGTGGCCGCGCTGACCACCGAACCATGCAGGTCATGGGCGTGGTCGTGGTGGTGGTGATATATCGCCAGGCTTTGTGCGTTCTTTCCGAACAGCTCGACGAACGCCGGATCGCCGCTGACCTGTTCCGGGTGCCCGGAGCAGCAGACATGACGATTCAGGCAAACCACTTGGTCGGTGGTACTCATGACCAGGTGCAAATCGTGGGAGACCATCAACACGCCGCAGCCGTGACGGTCGCGCAGGCGCGTGATCAGGCTGTACAGCTCAGCCTGACCGGCCACGTCGACACCTTGCACCGGCTCGTCGAGCACCAGCAATTCCGGCTCACGCAACAAGGCCCGAGCCAGCAACACGCGCTGCATTTCGCCACCGGAAACACTTTGCACCGGGCTGTCGATCACCTGCTCGGCGCCGACTTCCTTGAGTGCCGCCAAGGCTCGAGCGCGGTCAACGCCCGGCACCAGGCGCAAGAAGCGCAGCACGGACAGCGGCAACGTCGGATCGACGTGAAGTTTTTGCGGCATGTAACCGACCCGCAGTTTCGGCTTGCGCCAGACGCTGCCACTGTCCGGTTTCAACAGACCGAGCACGGCGCGCACCAGCGTCGTTTTGCCCGCACCATTCGGCCCGATCAGGGTGACGATCTGCCCCGGCTCGACGCTCAGCTCGATGTTGTCCAGCACGTTTTGCCCGGCAAAGGTGACGGCAACCTGCTCGAGGCGGATCAGCGCGTTGCTCATCAAGCCCCCTGGCAACCCGAGCAGAGACCGACGACTTCAACGGTCTGGCCTTCGACGACAAACCCGACATCCTTAGCGCTGCTGATGATCGCGTCGCTGATGGATTTCTGTTCGAGTTCGATGGCGGCGTGGCATTCGCGGCAAATCAGGAACTGGCCCTGGTGGGCATGCTCAGGGTAATTGCAGCCAATGAAGGCGTTCAGCGAGGAGATGCGGTGGACGAGGCCGTTTTCCAGCAGGAAATCCAGTGCGCGGTACACGGTTGGCGGCGCGGCGCGACGGCCGTCCTGCTCGCTGAGTACCGCGAGGATGTCGTAGGCACCCAGCGGTTTGTGGCTTTGCCACACCAGTTCCAGCACCCGCCGACGCAAGGCGGTCAGGCGCAGGCCTTGACGTGCGCACAAGGCATCGGCCTCCGACAGAGCGCTATGCACGCAATGAGAGTGATCGTGGGGACGGCTGGCAATCGGTGTTTTAGGCATGAGCGGCGACGAGTTTTGTGAGAGACGTTATTATGTTACCCGTTCTCGCCTCTTCGAGTGGTCATCGTGTCCCGACTTTTTTCTATCTTTGTCACATTTGTCGCAAGTTTTCTGTTGATGGGTTCGGCCCTGGCCGACGTCAAAGTGCTTACCAGCATCAAGCCGCTACAGCTGATTGCCGCTGCGGTGCAGGACGGCGTGGCGATTCCGGAAGTGCTGCTGCCGCCCGGTGCTTCGCCGCATAACTATGCCTTGCGCCCTTCCGACGTACGGAAGGTGCAATCGGTGGATCTGGTTTACTGGATCGGGCCGGACATGGAAGGTTTCCTGCCTCGCGTGCTGAACGGTCGTACGCTGCCGAGCGTCGCGATCCAGGATTTGCCGGGGCTGAAACTGCGCCATTTCGACGAAGACAGCCATTCCCACGCGGAAGAAGCCGACGAGCATGATCACGATCACCGTCCGGGCAGCCTGGACGCGCATTTGTGGTTATCGCCGGTGAACGCCCGCGTAATCGCCAGCAAAATGGCGTCTGACCTGAGTGCAGCTGATCCAGCCAATGCGGCGCGCTATCAGAGCAACCTCAAGGCGTTCGATGAGCGTCTGGATGCGCTGGACCTGCGACTGAAGGCGCGTCTGGCGGGGATCGCGGGCAAACCTTACTTTGTGTTCCACGAGGCTTTCGACTACTTCGAAGACGCCTACGGCCTCAAGCACACCGGCGTATTCAGCGTCGCTGCCGAAGTGCAGCCGGGTGCGCAACATGTCGCGGCGATGCGTACGCGCTTGCAGGAAGTCGGCAAGACGTGTGTGTTCAGTGAGCCGCCGTTGCGTCCGCGCCTGGCGGAAACACTGGTGGCGGGCCTGCCGGTAAAATTGGCGGAGCTGGATGCGTTGGGCGGGTACACGCCGGCGACTGCTCAGGGGTATGAGCAGGTGCTGGAGAAGTTGGGGAATGATCTGGCGGGGTGCCTGGAGTCGTTGTAACTGCGGGATCTGCGGCGCCCCATTCGCGGGCAAGCCTCGCTCCTACAGGATTTGTATCGTCCACAATGTTAGAGAACGACACAAACCCTGTGGGAGCGTGGCTTGCCCGCGATGCTTTTAAAGGGCAAACGGCAAAGGCGTGTTCACTTTTTGCCGCTGCGCCAACCGCTGCTGGAACTCCATCGGGTCGTGAATCAACACATCCTGCCCGGCGAACGACTCCGCGGCGATCAACCGTGACAACCAAAACCGCACACACGCCACGCGCAGCATGGTCGGCCACAGCTCGGCTTCCGCTGCCGTGAACGGCCGCAACGCCGCATAAGCCCCGAGCAGCGCTCGCGCTCGCGGCCCGTCGATCAGCCCGTCGTCATCCGAACACCAGTCATTCAAGGCAATCGCCACGTCGTAGAGCATCGGTCCCGAGCAGGCATTGTAGAAGTCGATCAGCCCGGTCAGATGCGTGCCTTCGAACATCGCGTTATCGCGGAACAGGTCGGCGTGGATGTTGGCTCGAGGCAGCGCCAGAATTTTCGTCTTCTGCTGAGTGATTTCGTCCAGCGCCCGTTGCAGCAGATCGCTTTGCTCGGCATTCAGGTGGGACAGCAACTGCGTGCCCTCCTCCAGCATCCAGTCCAGGCCACGATCGGTTTTGCGCTTGATCATGTTGGCCTGGGTAGCCAGGTGCAAATGGCCCAGCAACTCGCCGACTTGAGCGCAATGCTGCGCGTTGGCGACCTTGATGTGCTTGCCGGCCAGACGTGGTTGCAACAGCGCAGGCTTGCCGGCCAGTTCGCGCAAGGCAACGCCATCGGTGGTGCGCAGCGCGTACGGCACCGGCAGGTCAGCCTCGTGCAGCACGTCGAGCAGTTCGATGAAGAACGGCATCTCCTGAACCGGACCGCGCTCGACCAGGGTCAGGACAAACTCGCCCTGCTCCAGGCTAATGAAGAAATTGGTGTTTTCACTACCGGCGGCAATCCCCTGGAAATCAAGCAGGCGGCCGAGCCCGTATGGGGCGAGAAAAGTTTCCAGCTCGGGCCGAGCCAGCGGGGTGAACACAGACATGTTTAAACTGCCAGTACGGGCGCCGCTGCTTGAGCCAGCGCCGATTGAAATTAAGAAACTACTTCCACTCAAAAATTTTCCACGACGGAATCAGCATATCCGGCTGATCCGAGCGGATGAAGTTTGCATCGGTACCGTCCGCACGCACCAGAAAATATGGCGGTGCACCCTTCGGCGTGACCTTGATCGCGTACAGGAAACCGTTTTGACGGTATTCCTGAATGACCTTGTCCCCTTCCGTGCGGATCGTGACTTCCGGCTCCGGCGTCGGCGCATCGTCCGCCGCCATGACAGCCAGGGGAACGGTTGCAAACAAGCCAGCCAGCAACAGGCGATTTAGTGTGCGCATGATAACCTTGTCCCTTTGTCGTCAACGGTCCCGCTATTCTAGCGCCGGACCCGCCGAAAAGGTTGATCCTGCTCATGAGCCAAGCCCCCCTCGTCCTGGTGGACGGTTCTTCTTACCTGTACCGCGCCTTTCACGCCCTGCCGCCGCTGACCACTTCCAAAGGTCTGCCGACCGGAGCGGTCAAAGGCGTGCTGAACATGCTCAAGAGCCTGCGCAAGCAGTACCCGGGCAGTCCGTTCGCCGTGGTGTTCGACGCCAAGGGTGGGACGTTTCGCGATGACATGTACGCCGAATACAAGGCCAACCGCCCGAGCATGCCGGATGACATGCGCGTGCAGATCGAGCCCCTGCACCAGAGCGTGATCGCGCTGGGCTTCCCGCTGCTGTGCGTCGAAGGCGTTGAGGCCGATGACGTGATCGGCACTCTGGCCCGTAGCAGCGCCGCGGCTGATCGCCCGGTGGTGATCTCCACCGGCGACAAGGACATGGCGCAACTGGTCGACGGCCACATTACCTTGGTCAATACCATGACCGGTAGCGCGCTGGACGTGGAGGGCGTGAAGGAGAAATTCGGCGTCGCTCCCAAGCAGATCATCGATTACCTGGCACTGATGGGCGACTCTTCCGACAACATTCCGGGCGTTCCGGGCATTGGTCCGAAGACTGCTTCCGGCCTGCTGGTCGGTGTGAACGGCGGCCTGACCGAGCTGTACGCACAGCTCGACATCGTCCCGACCCTGCCAATTCGCGGCGCCAAGACTCTGCCGGCCAAGCTCGAAGAGCACAAGGAGATGGCGTTCCTCTCCTATCAGCTGGCGACCATCAAGATCGACGTACCGCTGGACATCGGCCTCGACGACCTGCAAATGGGCCAGCCGGATCACGACAAACTCGCCGAGCTCTACACCCTGCTGGAATTCAAGAGCTGGTTTGAAGAGAACCAGCGCGACGCCAAGCGTTCCGGCCAGGAGATTGTCGAGGTCGTTCAGGAGCAGCCGGGCGCTGTCGAATCGAAGTATGAAACCATCCTTGACGCTAAGCGCTTCGAAGCCTGGCTGGACAAACTCGACAAGGCGCCTCTGATCGCCTTCGTCACGGAAACCAACGGCACCGACGCTCAGCACGCGCAACTGGTGGGGCTGTCGTTTTCCGTAGCAGCTAACGAAGCGGCCTACATTCCGCTGACCCATTCCTACATGGGCGTGCCAGAACAGCTCGACCGCGATACCGTGCTGCTGGCATTAAAACCGTTACTGGAAGATCCGAAAAAGCTAAAAATCGGCCAGAACGCCAAGTTTGAAACCAACATTCTTGCCAATTGCGCCATCGGTGGCGACCAGAACCATGGGATCACTGTTCAGGGCATTGCCTACGACACGATGCTTGAGTCCTACGTGCTCGACTCGACCGCCACCCGGCACGACATGGACAGCTTGGCACTGAAGTACCTGGGCGAAAGCAAAACCGACATTCAAGAGATTGCCGGCAAAGGCGTCAAACAGCTGACCTTCGACCAGATATCCCTGGAGCTGGCTGGTGACTATGCCGCGGAAGATGCCGATGTCACCTTCCGCCTGCATTTGGCACTACAGGAAAAACTGGCGGCGACGCCAAGTTTGATTCAAGTACTCAGCGACATTGAAATGCCCCTGATGCCAGTACTGGCCCGTATCGAACGTCAGGGCGCGCTCGTGGACGCGAATTTGCTGGGCATCCAGAGCGTGGAGTTGGGCGAGAAACTGGTCGCCCTGGAGCGTGAGGCGTTTGCCATTGCGGGCGAGGAATTCAACCTCGGCTCTCCTAAGCAATTGGGCGTAATCCTCTACGAAAAGCTCGGTTTGCCGATACTCAGCAAAACCGCCAAAGGCCAGGCTTCGACGGCCGAAGCGGTGTTGGCCGAACTGGCGGAACAGGACTATCCACTGCCCAAGGTGTTGATGCAGTACCGCTCGCTGAGCAAACTCAAAAGCACTTACACCGACCGTCTACCCGAGCAGATCAACACGCGTACTGGTCGCATCCATACGAACTATCAGCAAGCCGTCGCTGCCACCGGACGCTTGTCGTCCATCGATCCGAACCTGCAGAACATTCCAATCCGTACCGCCGAAGGGCGTCGGATTCGCCAGGCGTTCGTGGCGCCGAAAGGCTACAAACTGCTGGCGGCGGACTATTCGCAAATCGAACTGCGGATCATGGCGCACCTGGCCAAGGACGAAGGTTTGCTGCACGCGTTCCGCAATGACCTCGACGTGCACAAGGCCACCGCCGCCGAAGTGTTCGGCGTGGAACTGGACGATGTCACCACGGATCAGCGTCGCAGCGCCAAGGCGATCAACTTCGGTTTGATCTACGGCATGAGCGCGTTTGGCCTGGCGAAGCAGATCGGCGTTGATCGCAAGCAATCCCAGGCGTACATCGACCGTTATTTCGCCCGCTACCCGGGTGTTCTGGAATACATGGAACGAACCCGCGCCCACGCGGCTGAGCAAGGTTTTGTCGAGACGATCTTCGGTCGTCGCCTGTACCTGCCGGAAATCAATGCGAAAAACCCGGCCCTGCGCAAAGGTGCCGAACGCACGGCGATCAACGCACCGATGCAAGGCACGGCGGCGGACATCATCAAGAAAGCCATGGTGGCTGTGGATAACTGGCTGACTTCCTCGGGCCTCGATGCCAAGGTCATCCTGCAAGTGCACGATGAATTGGTGCTTGAGGTGCGTGAAGATCTGGTCGATCAAGTCCGCGATGAAATTCGCGCGCACATGAGCGATGCCGTGAAGCTGGATGTGCCGCTTCTGGTCGAGGTCGGCGTAGGCAATAACTGGGATGAGGCTCACTGAGCCGTCTGAAGGGGCGTTTTCTGCTGCGGCATAGCGCCGCGGCAGAAAGTCGAAGGATTGTTATTTCAAAATATGCTTGGGGTTATTCCAAATGGATTTTGAACCCATGAGGAACTAAACCCGTGAACCGCCACTCAGAGTTACTGAAAGGCTGGTGAAGCCCTTCGATGCTCCTATGTTGTGTTAAGTGTTGGCAGATATCTGGACCCCGCCCTAACGGTCCGGAACTTGGACCCCGGAACTTCCCCCTCCCCATAAGAAGTCCGGGGTTTTTTTTGCCTGCGATTTATTGCTCGGCAATCTCGGAGCCTTTGTCTGCCAGTTCCATCCAGCCTGCCAGTACAGTGTAGGCGTCTTCCAGGCCCATGCGTTTTGGCGCCGAGAACAGCTGGATACTGATCGCATCGCCCCACCCTTTGCGGATGTCTGTCTGGACCTTGAGCAGGACGTTTTTCGCTGCGCCGTAGGTCAGCTTGTCGGCTTTGGTCAGCAAAATGTGCATCGGCATGCCGCTGGCCACGGCCCAATCGAGCATCAACAGGTCGAAGTCGGTCATTGGATGACGGATGTCCATCATCAGGATCAGACCTTTCAAACTCTCGCGACCACCCAGATAAGCTTCCAGGTGACGCTGCCAGTGCAGCTTCAACGGGATAGGTACTTTCGCGTAACCGTAACCCGGGAGGTCGACCAGACGACGATCATCGTCTAGCTTGAAGAAGTTCAAGAGCTGCGTGCGACCCGGAGTTTTCGAGGTCCGCGCCAGACTGGCGTGCGTCAAAGTGTTCAGCGCACTGGACTTGCCGGCGTTGGAACGCCCGGCGAAGGCGACTTCAAAGCCTTCGTCGTCGGGACATTGGTCGACTTTGGCAGCGCTGAGCATGAAGGTGGACTGTTGGCACAGGCCGAGGATGGGGTTCTTGAGTTGCATGGGATTTCCGATGTGGGCGGCGCCGGGAATGGACGCGGCAAGCGGTGTCGTTTCCGTTTCAGTGACGCCAGTATATAATGCCGCAGATTTTGTGTGCGCTTTGTCCCAGCGTAGGATGAAGTTCACGAGAGCGATTGACCTTGATTGCGCATTAGAACGCAGAACGCTCTCAACCCTGAAAAGGTCGTTTTATGACGAAATGGCTGCTAGCTGCCGGTGTCTTGATGCCGCTTTACAGCGCTCAGGCTACACAGGATCCGGAAGCTGTGTACAACCGTGTTTGTGGTGCCTGTCATTCCGGCCAACTACCCATGGCGCCCAAAAAGGGCGATCAGGAAGCTTGGACGCCGAGGTTGGCGAAAGGTATGGAGACGCTGGTGCAACACGTGACCCAGGGTTTCAAGGCGATGCCGCCGCGTGGTTTGTGCATGGACTGCAGTGCCGAGGATTACCAAGCCATCATCCACTGGATGAGCGAGTGATCCCGGTCCATAACTCTTTAACCCTTAGCCGTAGTTGGATTAGCTGATGAACAAATTGATCGTGAGTCTGCTGTTGACCGTGGGGATCTCCGGCATAGCCCATGCTGCAGGTGATGCAACTGCTGGTCAGGCGAAAGCCGCAGTATGTGGCGCCTGTCATGGCCCGGATGGCAACAGCATGGCGCCTAACTTTCCGAAACTGGCAGGCCAGGGCGAGCGTTATCTGAACAAGCAGCTGCACGACATCAAGTCCGGCAAGCGCACCGTTCTGGAAATGACCGGCCTGCTGACCAACCTGAGCGATCAGGACCTGGCCGATATCTCCGCCTACTTCGCCAGCCAGAAAGGCAGCGTTGGCGCCGCCGACCCGAAAGTCGTGTCTCGCGGTGAAGCATTGTTCCGTGGCGGCGACCTGGCCAAGGGCCTGCCAGCCTGCACCGGCTGCCACTCTCCGGACGGCAAGGGCAACGCGGCTGCCGGCTTCCCGCACCTGGGCGGACAGCATGCTCAGTATGTTGCCAAGCAACTGACCGACTTCCGCAAAGAAGAAGGCGGTCGCGCCAACGATGGCGATACCAAACCGATGCAAAGCATTGCCAAAAAGCTGAGCGACGAAGATATCGCCGCGGTGTCCAGCTACATTCAGGGCCTGCACTAAGACCGGCAAATCGAGCGTCACGCGGGACGTACATCTCCTGCAACGTTAACGCTCTATTAATCCGTCGCAGCAAGTATAAAAAGGGTGGCTCAGGCCGCCCTTTTTTGTGGCCGCTGCCGTTACACTACAGAACTCAAGCCCGCCAGGACCTGTCTGAAAACAGGTCGCGCGAGGCGACCAAAATTGTCCAGGAGTAAAGCATGCGTAATCTGATCATCAGCGCCGCACTCGTCGCTGCCAGCCTGTTCGGCATGAATGCCCAAGCCGCCGAAGCACCCGCCGCCCCTTATGTCGAACTGAGCAACCCGGTTCCGGTCGCCGTGCCTGGCAAGATCGAAGTCGTGGAGCTGTTCTGGTATGGCTGCCCGCATTGCTACGCTTTTGAACCAGTGATCAATCCTTGGGTTGAGAAACTGCCTTCCGACGTGAACTTCGTACGCATTCCTGCCATGTTCGGCGGCCCATGGGACGCACACGGCCAGATGTTCCTGACCCTTGAAGCGATGGGCGTCGAGAACAAGGTCCACGCTGCGGTGTTCGAAGCGATTCAGAAACAACACAAGAAGCTGGTCGACAAGACTGAAATGGCCGACTTCCTCGCGACTCAAGGTGTAGACAAGGACAAGTTCCTGGCGACCTTCGACTCCTTCGCCATCAAGGGCCAGATCACCAAGGCTCGCGAACTTGCCAAGAAATATGAAATCTCCGGCGTTCCAACCATGATCGTCAACGGCAAGTACCGCTTTGACGTGGGCTCTGCCGGCGGTGCCGAGCAGGCTCTGCAACTGGCCGACAAACTGGTCGACAAAGAGCGAGCGGCTAACAAGGCTGCCGCCAACTAAGCGCGGCGACTGCCATGCGCCGCTGGGGTACTGAACGCGTCGTTGGTCTGCATGATCCGCGGGTCAACGAGCATCATCTGGAATCGACGGGCTTGCCCGCAGACAGCCGTCTGCGTTTGCTCAGTTTCAATATCCAGGTCGGCATCAGTACCGAGCGCTATCGGCACTACCTGACCCGAGGCTGGCAGCATCTGCTGCCGCACACCGGGCGTGCCGACAACCTGCAAAAGATCGGCAATCTGCTAGGCGACTTCGACTTGGTCGCCCTGCAGGAAGCCGATGGCGGCAGCTTGCGATCAGGCTACGTCAATCAGGTTGAACACCTGGCGCAGCTCGGCGCCTTTCCCTACTGGTATCAACAACTCAATCGCAACCTCGGTCGCCTTGGCCAGCACAGCAATGGCGTGCTCAGCCGCCTGCGCCCGTGGGCGATTGAAGATCATCCGCTGCCGGGGCCCAAGGGTCGCGGGGCCATTCTGGTGCGCTTCGGCGAGGGTCCGGAGGCGCTGGTGGTGGTGATGATGCACCTGGCGCTGGGCGCTCGAGCCCGCAGCATGCAATTGGCTTATATCCGCGAGTTGATCGGCGGTTACAAACACCAGGTGCTGATGGGCGATATGAATACCCACGCCACTGATTTGCTGCAAAACTCCCCGTTGCGTGACCTCGGCCTGCTCGCGCCGCAGCTGGAAGCGACCTTCCCCAGCTGGCGCCCACAGCGTTGCCTGGACCATATTCTGCTCAGCCCCACCCTGACCCTTGAAAAGGTCGAGGTGCTGGCACAACCGATTTCAGATCACCTGCCCGTCGCGGTAGAGATTCGTCTGCCGGGTTCGCTCACGGCCGATGCATTCCCCGCGTTGAGTCCTGCACCTTCGCGGATCCCATGAATGAGCGACGAAACACAGCGTTGGAAAGAGAAATACCTCAAAAGCATCGAACAACAGGAAAAGCTCGAACGCCGATGGGATGCCCGGCTCGACTTGCTGCGTCGCGGGCTGGTGCGCAGCACGCTGGCCGCAGAAGGCACCGATCGCGCCGTTGACCTGTGCATGAAGGAAATGCGCGAAGTCGTGCGCACCGATGACATGGACGCCGGCCTGGCCGCTCTGCTTCCGCGACTGGAAAAAGCCGTACTCGATTCCGAACAGCGCCGGGAAACCCGGGTCAATCAGACCAGTGCCGCACTGACTGCACTGGTGACTCAGTTGCAAACACTGCCGCTGCCTCGCGAAGTCAGCCGACCACTCAAGAACTTTGCCAAACAACTGGATGGCCGAGTCAGTCAGGCGCGTGAGATTCCGTTGCTACTCAGCGAACTGAGTGGCCTGCAAGGAAAGGCCTTGCGTCAACTGGACACCCCGGCAGAACCTGATCGTCCCGGTTTTCTGCAGCGACTGTTCGGCAATCGGGAAGCGGATGAAGCCGCGCCGCAAATCGCCGCTCCAGCGGTGCAAACGGCTACCGTCGAACCCGTTGCCGCGCCCCTGACCGCAACCCCGAATGAAGCGGTCGATCTCGCATCCACGGAGGAGCAGCCACCAGTCGTACCGCCAACGGTACTCGACGCCCAACCCGCCGCTGCCATTCCTGAACCCTTGGAGACACACGCACCACCCACTTCCCAAGTGGTGGCGTTTGTCCCGCCTGTGCTTCAGCCAGAGACCGCCTGTGCGCAAACTGTAGAGCCACACGTACAGCCCAACATTGAACAACCACAAGAGCCAGCGCTTCCAGACATCGTGCCAGCCGAGCAGTTGCAAGAGGCAATCAACCCGGATGAACTGACCCCGGCATTAGCGACCATTGATGCGGAGCACCTCGAGCCAGAGGATATTCTCTACGCCCTGCCCGACTCGCCCGAGCCGTCCTACAGCTCGGTTGCCAAGCACATCGAAGACACTCTCCTGGGCCTGCTCGACGACCTGACATTGCCGGAACGCCATCGACCGCAAGCCGAAGCAATGCGCGATCGCCTGCAAAACGGCTTGAACTGGTATGAGTTGATCCCGATCCTAGACGATCTGGCGACTTTGATGCTGGCAATCACAGACAGCGGCCAGCACGAGTTCGAAGCCTACCTGCAGCAACTCAACGAACGCCTCGAGTCGTTCCAGAGCAACTTGCAGGCCGCCAGCGACGGCCATGCCGATAACCGCTCCGCTGCGCGCGAAATGGATACGCAGATCCGCGAGCAAGTCGATGGCCTGCAGAGCAGCATGCAGGAAGCGGCAAACCTGGATGACCTCAAGCACGTCCTGGAGAACCATCTCGAAGGCCTGCTCGGCACCATGGATCAACACCAGAAGCAGCGTGACGAACGTGAGCAGGAAGTCGCAGCACGCTTGCAAAGCCTGGCCGAACGCGTGGCGCACATGGAGCAGGAAGCGCTGGGCTACCGCGAACACCTTGAAGAACAGCGCCAGAAAGCCCTGATCGACCCACTCACCAGCCTGCCCAATCGAGCGGCCTGGACTGAAAGGCTGGAGCACGAAGTCCGCCAATGGCAGCAACACGGCAACACCCTGTTGCTGGCGATGCTCGATCTCGACCATTTCAAGCGCATCAACGATAACTACGGCCACCTGGCAGGCGACAAGGTGCTGAAAATCATCGCCAGCGTGCTGCGAAAACGCCTGCGCGGTACGGATTTCATTGCGCGATTTGGCGGTGAGGAATTCGTCCTGTTGATGCCCGCCACGCCCCTGGCTGCCGGAGCTAAACTGCTGGAAGCCTTGCGCGCATCGATCGAAGCCTGCCCTTTTCACTTCAAGGGCGAGCGGGTGACCATCACTATTTCCATGGGTGTGACTGCATTTAAAGCCGGCGAACATAGCGATCTGGTGCTGAAAAGAGCCGATCAGGCGCTGTACCGCGCAAAACATGCCGGTCGCAATCGGGTTGAGGCAGGCTGAGAGCCAATTGTTCCATTTTGTTTAAAACAGCGCTTTTGCCCTCGGCGCGCAAGGCAGTACGTTACACTGTTGCATTACTGTCTTGCGTGTATGCCTTCTTGCCATGAAATGTCTTGCCCTTATCGTGTCGCTGCTTCTGTTGGCCGGTTGTGCCAGCGGCCCCCGGATCGACACCAGCCACCCTTCAGCCAATCACGACAGTCGTATTCAGTTCGTGGTGGTGCATTACACCTCCGCTTCGCTCGAGCGTTCGCTGCAATTGCTGACCCACGGCGAAGTCAGCAGTCATTACCTGATCGGCGACGACAAAGGCGCCACCATCTATAAGCTGATGGATGAAAATCTTCGGGCCTGGCACGCTGGCGAAAGCGAATGGCAAGGCCGGACGTGGCTGAATTCCAGCTCCATCGGCATCGAAATCGTCAATCCTGGCTTCAAAGACACGCCGACCGGCCGCCTCTGGTACCCCTACAGTGAAGATCAGGTTCAGTCGTTGATCTTCCTGCTCAAGGACATCAGCAAGCGTTACAACATCAACCCTCACTCCATCATCGGCCATAGCGACATTGCGCCGCTGCGCAAGCTCGATCCCGGTCCGCTGTTCCCTTGGAAGCGCCTCGCTGCAGAAGGCATCGGTAACTGGCCAAACGAGCAGTCCGTCGCCCGTCAGCAAACCCGGTTTGCAACAGAACTGCCGAGCATCAGTTGGTATCAGGGACAGCTGGCTCGCCTGGGGTACGCCACGCCACAAACGGGCGAGCTTGATGTGGCCACGCGTCACGTACTGTCGGCCTTCCAGATGCATTTTCGCCCCTCCCGATTCGACGGCACACCGGACGCTCAGACTGCGGCGCTCCTGCAAGTCTTGAATCAGACAAAATAATGACGCCCGCCCGACGGTAAGGGCTATTTCTCAATCAGCAGCTATAACTCATTGGTAATTCTTCGGATATCCATAATGACTGTAGCTCGAGAGACGTTTCGTAGCTGGTTCTATCGCCCCTGGTTTTTGGCGATGCTGGCTGCTGCCTTGAGCGCAACGCTATTGATGGCCGCCAGTCTGTTTGTTGCGATGAATCAGGTCGAGCAGAGGGAAAGCCAGGAAATGAACGCTCAGGGCGAGCGCTTCCTCGCCCGGCTGGAACAGCTGTTCGGGCAGCTACGCGAAAGCCTCGACGATCTGGAAGCCCAGCCCCTGCGAGGCTGCGATGACGAAATGATCGCGACCTTGCAACAGGTCAGCTTCAACTACCGATTCGTTTACGAAGCCACTTACATGGACGCGTCGCGGATCTGCTCGAATCGCCCTCGCCAGGGAGGGCAGTCGATGATTCGCACCCCGGACATCAAGGGCCCCACCTACAGTTTCTGGCTGAACACCACCACCGAACCCGATGAAAACCGTGCCGCGCTGATGCTGGGTCGCGGTAATTTCCGGGTCGCAACGTCTCGCGGCCATTTGACCGACATGGTCGATCTGTCGCCGGGAAGCAGCCTGCTGGTGGTACTCGACCATGGCACCCGCGCAATTCCTGTGTTGGGTGTCCCACAGGCCTGGCCACCCAAAGAGTCCTTGCCCCTGACAAACCGCGATGCCCTGCAAGTGACACAAACCCGCTTGATTTACCGTATGCCCACCAACAATCCCGAATACCAATTAGTGCTGATCACTCCGCGCACTGGCATGCATGTGCCGGGAGTGTGGTGGTGGCTGCTGCCGGCCAGTCTGGCGCTGGGTGTTTTAGTCGGTTTCATGGTGTTTCTGCTGGTGCGCCAGCGACAGTCACTGGACGCCGAACTGAACGGCGCTATTCGACGAGGCGAATTACAGGTGCTGTATCAGCCAATCTTCGATCTCGACAGCCGCAACTGTGTCGGGGCCGAAGCCTTGCTGCGCTGGCGAAGACCGGACGGCACGCTGACCAGCCCCGACCTGTTTATACCGATGGCGGAGAACACGGGCCAGATCCGCCAGATGACCGACTTCGTATTGCAGAGACTTCTCGAACAACTCGGGCAACTGCTACGGGCCAATCCGCAGTTGTATATCTCCGTCAACCTTGCAGCTTGCGACGTCATGGTGCCGCGTATCGGCCAGGTGATGGCACGCCTGCTGACCTTGCACCGGGTCGCGGCGCAGCAGATTGCCTTTGAGGTGACTGAGCGGGGTTTGATCGATGTGGTGGTGGCCAGGGAAAACCTGCAAGCCTTGCGCGATGTCGGACATCAGGTGCTGATCGATGATTTCGGCACTGGCTATTGCAGCCTTGCCTACCTGCAAACCCTGCCGGTGGACTGCCTGAAAATCGACAAGGCGTTCATTGATGCCCTGGGCCATGACGCCGCCAGCAGCGGCGTGGCACCGCACATCATTCACATGGCCCAGGCCCTGCAACTCAGGGTGATTGCCGAGGGCATCGAACATGAAGCCCAAGCGGCGTTTCTGAGCAGCGAAGGGGTGAAGTACGGTCAGGGCTGGCTGTTCGCCCATGCGCTGAGCGCCGTGCAGTTCATCGAACTGATTACCCGTGGTCGCCGAATGAGCAATCGACGTATTGATGATGAAGCCTGAAGAGGCTGCTGAGGTTTAAACCGCCAGCGCCATGTAGAACTGCGTACCCTGCCCCGGCCGCGAATAAACACCCATCCGCCCGCCATGCAACTGCACGATTTCCTTGCACAACGCCAAACCCAGCCCGGCACCGCCCTTCTTGCGGCCGACCTGAACGAAGGGTTCAAAGATCCGCCCCTGCTGACCGTAGGCAATGCCTTCACCGTTGTCTTCCACGCTGATAATCACCCGCTCCCCATGGCGTCGCGCCTGCAGACGTATCAGTCCATCCGGGGCGGTATGGCGCAAGGCGTTATCGATCAGGTTATCGAGCACCCTGTCCAATTGCGCCTGGTCGGCCTGCAATCGGGGTAACGGCCCCTGCACTTCCACCAGCAGCTCAATGCCCTTCTGCGCCGCAGTCCCGGCGAAACGTGCTTGAGCCTCCCCCAGTAAATCTTCGATGGAACACGGCGCCAGCGTGAGCTTCTGCAATCCGTTCTGGTAGCGCGAGAAATTCAGCAGGTCGTTGATCAGCTGCATCAAGCGCTGCATTTCTTCGTTCACAGTGTCCAGCAAGTCGGCCTCGCGGGAATCCTCGGGAAATTTCGCCCGCTCGCGAAACAGGCCGAAGGCCATGTGCATCCCGGTGACCGGGGTGCGCAGCTCATGGGAGGCGCGCAAGACAAACTCACTGCGCACCCGCTCGAAGGCACGCTGTTCGGTGACGTCATGCAACACCATCACTGCGCCGAGAATGTGACCCTGCGTGTGGCTGACCGGGGTCAGGCTGTACGTCAGCAACCTCGACTCACCATCGACCTCAATACTCAGGTCTTCCGGCGCCCGCTCCAGCGTCCCGCCGCGTAACACCAGTTGCAGCTGCTCATCGAGTTCGGGACGTTCAAGCGCCGTACCCAGCCCTTCACCGAGGCGATCGGTGTCCCAACCCAACTGGCGCTGCGCAACTGGATTGAGGTGTTCTAAATGGCCTTCGCGGTCGATCATCAATAATCCATCGTCGATGCCGTCGAGTACCGCCTGCAAACGTTGCTGACCGGCAAGCAGTTCGTCGATGTTCATGGCCTGGTGCTCACGCAACGCCTCGGCCATGATGCCGAAGCGCTTGGTCAGCTGGTTCATTTCCTCGGCGGAGGAAACCGGCAGGGTCACTTCGAAATTACCCTGGCCGATGTTGTCGGCGGCCTGGACCAACGCTTCGATCGGAGCACCAAACCGCCGGGCGATCGCATGGGCGGTCACGAAACCGATGATCAGCACCGCCAACCCCACCAACCCGAGCAGGCCGGCAATCAGCAACGCGCGCTCCCGGGCCTGGCGCTCGGTGTTGTTGATGTTATCCAGTGCGCGCTTTTGTTCAGTGACCAGACCGCTGCGCACAATATTGAATTTTTCCGTCAGCGCCTCATTGCCGCTCAACGCCGGCGTCGGCGCTTGTGCCTGATCGTAGACCTGAAGAAAGTCGAGGTAGTCAGCTTTGGCCTGTATGAAACCGTAGCCGCCGTTGCCGGATTTCTGAAGGGAGATGCCTTCTTCAAGCAACTCGAGGTAGTGCTGCCTGGCAGCCTCGAATGCCGCGGGATCAGGCTTGTCGTCAATCATCACCATGAGCTGATCGCCCAGGGTCTGACGCAATTTCAACCCCAGGTCCAGCGTGACGAAGTTGTTTCGAACCAGCACTTCCTGGGTCCCGGCCATCTGCATCACACTGACCAGCCCGAGCAAGAGCCCGAGCAGTGCCACGGTGATCAGCGCCGAGATACTCAGGAACAGCCGAGTACGCAGCTTCATCGCCAGTTTCATCGCAGGCTCACAAGTTGTACTGCTTGCGTTTGCGGTACAGGGTCGAGGCATCGATGCCGAGGGTCTTGGCCGCCTGATCCAGCGTATCTGCGGTGGCGAGCACGGCGCCGATGTGAGCTTTTTCCAGCTCATCCAGGCTCAACGCCGCGCCAATACGTGGTGCGTTGTTGGTCGGAGTCTCGGCCATGCCCAAATGGCTGATCTCGACCCGTTCCTGAGGGCAGATAATGCTCGCCCGCTCCACCACGTTCCGCAGTTCGCGAATGTTGCCTGGCCAGCGGTAACCCAGCAACGCTTCGCGCGCTTCGTCGCTGAAGCCACGGGCCGGACGCGCGTACTCCTTGACGAAGCGAGCCAGGAAACGGTCGGCCAGGTTCAGGATGTCTTCTCGGCGTTCGCGCAGTGGCGGCAAGTGCAAAGTGATGACGTTCAGGCGATAGAGCAGGTCTTCACGGAAACGACCGTCGCGCACCATGTCTTCGAGGTTCAGGTTGGTCGCCGCGAGAATTCGCACATCGGCGCGACGGGTCACCGGATCCCCCACCCGCTCGTATTCCTTGTCCTGGATGAAACGCAGCAACTTGGGTTGCAACGTCAGGGGAAAATCGCCGATCTCGTCGAGAAACAACGTGCCGCCATCGGCCTGATTGACCCGGCCCAACGTGCTTTCACTGGCACCGGTGAACGCGCCTCGGCTGTGGCCGAAGAGCTCACTTTCCATTAATTCCGCCGTCAGCGACGGGCAGTTGATGGTGACGCAGGATTTCTTCTGGCGCTTGCTCCAGCCGTGAATGGCTTGGGACAGTTCACCTTTACCGGTGCCGGACTCGCCAAGGATCAGAATGTTGGCGTCGGTGCTGGCGACCTGGCGTGCGGTTTCGAGTACCACTTTCATGGCCGGGCTATGGGAATCCAGACCGTCCTTGGGTTTACGCACTTCGCCTTCAAGCGCTTCCAGGCGGGCCGAGAGCTGCCGCACTTCCAGCTGCTTGGCGGTGGCCAGGCGCAGTTGGTCGGGACTGCAAGGTTTGACGAGGTAGTCGGCGGCACCGGCCTGGATCGCATCTACGGCGGTGTCCACCGCCGAGTGAGCGGTGACGATCACCACCCGCATCCATGGCGCCTGAATGCGCATCTGGGCCAGAACATCCAGGCCATTGTCTTCACCCAGGCGCAGATCCAGGAAGCAAAGATCGAACACCTGACGTTGCAGCAAAGCATCGGCCTGCGCCGCGCTGTTCGCGGTGGCCACGCTATAGCCTTCGTCTTCGAGGCAATAACGGAAGGTTCGCAGAATGGCGGATTCGTCATCCACCAGCAGAATGCGGCCTTGATGCTCGGTGGCTGATTCCATGTTCCTGCGCTCCTTTAATGAATGATCTTGGTCAGTAGTCTAATGAATGATCTTGGTTAGTCCCGGAAAAATCGGGCAAGTTGCATGGTTGATTCTGATCCTTTCCAGCCATGGCAGGGTAGCTGTCTACTCACCCATTAGCTAACGAGCTGATTTCTTTGGCTTTTTACCAAAAGAATAGCTTTACAGCGACTTCCCACGTCCTTTTCTGACATCTACGCCCTCCTCGCAATTCAAAAATATTCAAAGTTCCCGGGAATTGATCGTGCAATACGCACGACCCTATACGACCCATCGTGCAGGATGCGTCCAACCTGAATTTCTCATTAAGACTAACCTGTTGATTTAAAACAGTATTTTTCAATTAAAAAGCTGGCATGCAGGCTGCAATAGTCTGGGTAATCAGGGCCATTTTGAATCGACGCCCACCAAACAGATCACCACCAGAGTGGGAGGAGTTTCAGCATGAATCGCCAACGTGTCGCCCCATTGCGCATCTCGCCTTTGCATATCCAACAAGGCCTGTTTGGCATTCTGGCGCTGCTGATCACGCTGATCGCCGGCCAGCAGTTCCTTCTGTGGGAACAGAGCCAGCAACCCGAGGCGCTGCACGTGTCGATTCAACGTGCCACCCAGACCCACTTCAGCGCCGTCAGCAGCCACCAGGCTGACCTCGCCCCAATGCGAATGATGGACGTCGACCAGGCTCAGCCTGCAGATGAGATGCCTCGTCAGGAACGCTGGGTGTTCTGAGCAAACGAACTTGGCGCGCTCGATGCGCCGGGAAAAGCACCACAAGCTACATCTCTAATATAGAAGCGTAAGGAGAATCACCATGTTGAGCTGGGCAATCACATTCTTGATCATTGCCATCATCGCCGCCGTACTGGGCTTCGGTGGTATCGCGGGCACCGCCACGGGTATCGCCAAGATTCTCTTTGTCGTGTTCCTGGTGATGTTCATTGCTTCGTTCTTCTTCGGCCGTCGCGGTCGAGGCTGAATATGAGCGTTTTGTTAAAAACTTTGGCAGCCGCCCTGCTTCTGGGCGGTAGTGCCATGGCGATGGCGGCCAATGATGGCCAGACGCGGGCCAGCGAATTGCTGAATTCGGACCCGCAATACCGTGAAACCTGGACTGAGGTCGTTAAAACGGAAGAACGACTGCCGGAATGGGTGATGAACCTGTCTGGCGATGCCGAGCAAATGAATGCGGTTGAAGAAGATGGCGACAAGTATCTGGTCGGGCCGCTTTGCGAAACGCAACCGACGTGCCTGAACAAGCGCTTGATCGTGGCCTTCAGCTTCGACAAAAAGGACGCCTACGCCATGCTGGTCGAAGTGCCTGCAGGACTGCCGGCCGACAAGTCGCCAACGCGACATGCCGACTACCGCTTCCTCGGGAAACCTGACCAGGGCATGCAGGACCTGTTGATGGAACAACTCAAGAAAGATCCGAACTGGTACTGAGTTTGTAACATGAGAGGAGCAGCATGCTCCTTTCCAGTGCGCCACCCGAGGAAGGCAGGCGCATGACCAAGGGGTCGGGACGTTCTGCCTGTTTCAGGGGCGGAGTGACCTACGGGCACATGGAGTGTCTGCGCAAGGGCCAGGTCAGGTATAAAGCTGCGACGCAGGTTCGCCAGCCCCGAGTGGCTCGACGGACTTGCGAAGAGCTTCAACGTGCAAAACGTTGATCTAGAGCATTTCGCTCATTCCCCTCTGCTGCATATTCCCCGCAAAACCGTTTCGCGGTGTTTCTTCACGACCGTATATCGAGAAACCTCCGACTTTCTGCATAAGAGTTTTCGCTGCGAAACGTAGGCTTTTTCCCAAGTTTTGCTAAGAAATCAACTGTTTAAAAAACAACCAGCCTCCTCTGAAATGGCCGGTTCACGGCACTTATGCCTGCCGAAATGTCGTATTCGAACCGGTTGGGACGCGAGTTTCAATTGCAAAAGCTCATGCCGATTCGGCATAGGGTAGGCGTTTACGGCATTAGACGTCGCTTCCTTGCATCGGAATAGTTGCGCCTTTTTTCGCCTGCAGAGAGCCGTAATAAAGCGCTCCGGGGCACCTTATACGGGGGCAGATGCACAGACTTTTTCGCCACGAGCGTTCCAGTTCTTGCATTCGCCTGAGTCAAACGCAAGTAAGGGTAAAGATATGAAGAAGGCAAAGCTCAGCCTCGCCTGGCAGATCCTCATTGGTCTGGTTCTGGGGATAGCAATCGGTGCGCTGCTCAACCATTTCAGTGCCGAAAAAGCCTGGTGGATCAGCAACGTCCTGCAACCGGCAGGCGATATCTTTATCCGTCTGATCAAGATGATCGTGATCCCGATCGTCATCTCCTCGCTGATCGTCGGCATTGCAGGCGTAGGCGATGCGAAGAAACTGGGGCGTATCGGCCTCAAGACCATCATTTACTTCGAGATCGTTACCACCATCGCCATTGTGGTCGGTCTGGTGCTGGCCAACGTGTTCCATCCGGGCACCGGCATCGACATGAGCACCCTGGGTACCGTGGATATTTCCAAGTACCAGGCGACGGCGGCCGAGGTTCAGCATGAACACGCGTTCATCGAAACCATCCTCAACCTGATCCCGTCGAACATCTTCGCGGCCATGGCCCGCGGCGAAATGCTGCCGATCATCTTCTTCTCCGTGTTGTTCGGTCTCGGCTTGTCGAGCCTGCAATCGGACCTGCGCGAGCCGCTGGTGAAGATGTTCCAGGGCGTGTCCGAGAGCATGTTCAAAGTCACCCACATGATCATGAACTACGCCCCGATCGGCGTGTTCGCACTGATCGCGGTGACCGTGGCCAACTTCGGTTTCGCGTCCCTCGTACCGCTGGCCAAACTGGTGATCCTGGTTTACGTCGCCATCGCCTTCTTCGCCTTTGTGGTACTGGGCCTGATCGCTCGCCTGTTCGGCTTCTCGGTGATCAAGCTGATGCGCATCTTCAAGGATGAGCTGGTACTGGCTTACTCCACCGCCAGCTCCGAAACCGTGCTGCCGCGCGTGATTGAGAAGATGGAAGCTTACGGCGCGCCGAAAGCCATTTGCAGCTTTGTGGTGCCGACCGGTTACTCGTTCAACCTCGACGGTTCGACCCTGTACCAGAGCATCGCGGCGATCTTCATTGCCCAGCTCTACGGCATCGACTTGTCGATCAGCCAGCAATTGCTGCTGGTGCTGACTCTGATGGTGACCTCCAAAGGCATCGCCGGCGTACCGGGCGTGTCCTTCGTGGTGCTCCTGGCAACCTTGGGCAGCGTAGGTATTCCGCTGGAAGGCCTGGCGTTCATCGCCGGTGTCGACCGCATCATGGACATGGCGCGTACCGCGTTGAACGTGATCGGCAATGCCTTGGCCGTACTGGTCATCTCCCGTTGGGAAGGCATGTACGACGACGCCAAGGGCCAGCGCTACTGGAACTCGCTGCCGCACTGGCGCAGCAAGGAAAAGTTGCCGGCGGGTGAAGTCTCCAGCAACTGATAGCTGAACCCTGTGGAGTCTGGCTTTTATGTGGGAGCCAGCCTGCTGGCGATAGCGGTGTATCAAACAACAGAGATGTTGAACGTGCCGGCCTCATCGCCAGCAGGCTGGCTCCCACAGTGACCCGAGCAAGCCACACAAACAAACCCCGGAGAAATCCGGGGTTTGTCGTTTCTGGCTACCCCGCTATCATTCGCGGCATTCTTCGGGGGATTTAACTGATGCTCAATGGCCTGTGGCTTGGCTTCTTCATCGTGGCTGCCGTTTCGGCGCTGGCGCAATGGCTGATCGGCGGCAACGCCGGGATCTTCGCAGCGATGGTGGAAAGCATTTTCGCCATGGCCAAGTTATCGGTCGAGGTCATGGTCCTGCTGTTCGGCACCCTGACCCTCTGGCTGGGCTTTCTGCGAATCGCCGAGAAGGCCGGGATCGTCGAATGGCTGGCCAGGGCGCTGGGCCCCTTGTTCCTGCGCCTGATGCCGGAAGTGCCGGCCGGTCACCCGGCCATCGGCCTGATCACCCTTAACTTCGCCGCCAACGGCCTGGGCCTGGACAACGCCGCCACGCCGATCGGCCTTAAAGCCATGAAGGCGCTGCAAGAACTCAACCCCAGCGCCACCATCGCCAGCAACGCGCAGATCCTGTTCCTGGTGCTCAACGCGTCCTCCCTGACCCTGCTGCCGGTGACGATCTTCATGTACCGCGCCCAGCAAGGTGCGCCTGATCCAACGCTGGTGTTTCTGCCCATCCTGCTCGCCACCAGTTGCTCGACGCTGGTAGGCCTGCTGTCGGTGGCGTTCATGCAACGTCTGCGGCTGTGGGACCCGGTGGTGCTCGCGTACCTGATTCCCGGTGCCCTGGCCCTCGGGGGCTTCATGGCGCTGCTGGCGACGCTCTCGGCGACCGCTCTGGCCGGCCTGTCATCGATCCTCGGCAACCTGACGCTGTTCGGGTTGATCATGCTGTTTCTGGTGATCGGCGCATTGCGCAAAGTGAAGGTCTACGAAGCGTTCGTCGAAGGCGCGAAAGAAGGCTTCGACGTGGCCAAGAACCTGTTGCCGTATCTGGTGGCAATGCTCTGTGCCGTCGGTGTACTGCGGGCGTCCGGCGCGTTGGACTTTGGCCTGGACGGAATTCGGCATCTGGTGGAGTGGGCCGGTTGGGACACGCGTTTCGTCGATGCTTTGCCGACAGCGATGGTCAAACCATTCTCCGGCAGCGCCGCGCGGGCAATGCTGATCGAAACCATGAAGACCTCCGGGGTGGACAGCTTCCCGGCGCTGGTGGCGGCGACGATTCAGGGCAGTACTGAAACGACGTTCTATGTGCTGGCGGTGTATTTCGGAGCAGTGGGGATTCAACGGGCGCGGCATGCGGTGGGGTGTGCGTTGCTGGCGGAGCTTGCCGGTGTCCTCGGCGCCATCGGGGTTTGCTACTGGTTCTTCGGCTAACCAAAAACCCTGTAGCAGCTGGCGCAGCCTGCGTTCGGCTGCGAAGCAGTCGCAAAACCAGACACCGCGATCAACCTGATAGATGCGGGATAACTTGACGACTGCTTCGCAGCCGAACGCAGGCTACGCCAGCTGCTACAAGGAATTCGCGGCGTTCCTGGGCGGCGGGGCGACTTTCTGCCCTTGCTCAACCGCCCAACTCACCACCTGCGCCGTCAACTTATCATTGGCCTGGCCAAACCCGATCACCACCGCCGGGACCTTCACATCGCTCAATGGCTGACGCACTTCAAAGCGGCGGCTGGCGAGGATTCGCTGGTCATACCCGCGCACCAGTAACGCATCCAGCCGCACGACCACGCTCGCCGCGGTGCCTTGGTATTCAGTCTGGAACGCCTGCAGGCTTCCGCCCAATTCCAGGTCTGCCTGGAAGTTGCTGTCATCCGTGCTCAGCAACGGCACCCGACCGTCCCGCAGGAAACCATCAAGCAATCGATTACGCAGCAATACCGGCGCCGGATCGCTCCAGCGTGAGGCGGTGTAGCTGCTGATCAGATCACCTTGGGGGATCACGGCAATTTTCGGGCTGTTCAACGCTTCGCTGGCCTGAGGCTTGTTCAGGCGCAACGACCAGCGTTGCGGCGCGCCGGCACTGGCCGATACGCTGCTCTGGGCCGACGGCAAGCGATAGACATCCGATGGCTCGGACTTGGGCAAGATCGAGCAAGCGCTGACCAAGGTGAAGCTGGCAAGGAGGGCGAGGGTCGCAAGCTTCATGGCGTGAACTCCTTGTTTTTGTCATTGCCCAGCAAGTAACCGCTGGGGTTGGCTTCCAGGCGTTGGGAAATGGCCCGCAACGACGTCAGGGTGTCGCGCAGTTCACGCACCGCGGGTGCGAGGCCATTGAGGCCCTGCATACCGCTGTTCAGAGAATCCTGGTTGGTCGTGAGCAATGTGTTGATGGTCGCGCTGCTTTGTTCCAGCGATTTCATCGCCTGCTCGGCGCTGCCGAACATCTGCTTGCCCTGATCGTTGAGCAGACCGTTGGCGTTACGCATCAACGCCGACGTCTGCTCCAGCATGGCGCCAGCCTGCTTGCCGACCGACGCCAGTTGCTGCATCGCCTGTCGAATATCGCCGCGCTGGTCGGCGATGGTGCCAGTGGTTTGTTCCAAGTGTTCCAGCGTCTTGCTGATGCGCTCGACGTTCTCCGTGGAAAACATCAGGTTGGCGTTATGCATCAGCGTGTTCACACCGGCCATCAAGTCGCCGCTGTCGTTCAGCAAACGGGCGATGGGCGAGGGCGACGCGATAATCACCGGCAGATGGCCGTCCTTGCCCTTGAGGTTCGGGCTTTGCGGGGTACCGCCGCTGAGCTGGATGATCGAGGTGCCGGTAATCCCGGTCAGCGCCAATATGGCCCGGGTGTCTTCCTTGATCGGCGTATCGCCGCCCAGGCGAATTCGCGCCAACACCCGGCGCGGGTCTTTCGGGTCCAGGCGCAACGTCACCACGTCGCCGACCTTGATCCCGCTGTATTGCACGGCGCTGCCCTTGGACAAACCGCTGACGGCCTCGTTGAAGACGACTTCGTAATCCTTGAACTCGGTGTCGACGCTGGACTTGGCCAGCCACAGACCGAAGAGCAGGGCGCCTGCCACCACAATCACGGTGAACAGGCCGATCAATACATGATGGGCTCGGGTTTCCATGTCAGACCTCGTTCAACTGTTGAGCGGCCGTCAGCGCCGCGCGGCCGCGAGGGCCATGGAAGTATTCGTGAATCCACGCATCGTCGGTTTCCGAGACCTTGTCGATGGCGTCCGCCACCAGCACTTTCTTCTGCGCCAGCACCGCCACCCGGTCGGTGATGGTGTAGAGCGTGTCGAGGTCGTGGGTCACCAGGAACACACTCAGGCCCAAGGCGTCGCGAAGTGTCAGGATCAACTGATCAAACGCTGCGGCGCCAATCGGGTCGAGGCCGGCGGTGGGTTCATCGAGAAACAGGATGTCCGGGTCCAGCGCCAAGGCACGGGCCAGCGCCGCGCGCTTGATCATGCCGCCGGACAGCGAAGCCGGGTATTTGTCCGCCGCCGACAGCGGCAACCCGGCCAACGCCAGTTTCACCGCCGCCAGGTGCTCGGCGTCTTCACGGCTCAGGCCGGCGTGTTCGATCAGGGGCAGGGCGACGTTTTCGGTCACGGTCAGCGAAGAGAACAGGGCGCCTTTCTGGAACAGCACGCCGAAGCGCCGTTCGACCATCGAACGCTCGTGTTCGGACAGCGTCGGCAGGTTCTTGCCGAAGACCTTCACCACCCCTTCGCTGGGCTGGCGCAAGCCGACGATGCTGCGCAGCAACACCGATTTCCCGCTGCCGGAACCGCCCACCACGGCAAGGATTTCGCCTTTGTACAAATCGAGGTCGAGGTTCTCATGCACGCTCTGGCTGCCGAAGCGATTGCACAGCCCACGGACTTCGATCACCGCCTCGGAGGGCGCTCGGGGTAGACGACTCACCAGCCCATCTCCATGAAAAACAGCGCGGCGATGGCGTCGAGCACGATCACCACGAAAATCGACTGCACCACGCTCGACGTGGTGTGCGCTCCAACGGATTCGGCGCTGCCACTGACCTTGAAGCCTTCAAGGCAACCGATCGCAGCGATCAGGAAGGCGAAGATCGGCGCTTTGACGATCCCCACCAGAAAGTGCTGAACGCCGATATCGGTTTGCAGCAGCGACAGGAACATCGCCGGTGAAATATCCAGCGACACGGCGCACACCACGCCACCGCCAATAATCCCCGAGAGCATCGCCAGAAAGGTCAGCATCGGCAGCGCCACGAGCAACGCCAACACCCGCGGCACTACCAGCAACTCCATCGGGTCGAGGCCGAGCGTGCGGATGGCGTCGATTTCTTCGTTGGCCTTCATCGAGCCGATCTGCGCGGTGAACGCACTGGCGGTACGCCCGGCCATCAGGATCGCGGTCAGCAACACGCCGAATTCGCGCAGGAAGGAGAACGCCACCAGGTCCACGGTGAAAATACTCGCGCCGAAACTCGCCAACACCGTCGCCCCGAGAAACGCCACCACGGCGCCGACCAGAAAGGTCAGCAGGGCAACGATGGGCGCGGCGTCGAGGCCGGTCTGTTCGATGTGCGCAACCATTGGCGTGATGCGCCAGCGCTTGGGGCGAAACAGCCCGCGAGCGATGGTTTCGAGGATCAGGCCGACAAAGCCCAGCAGTTGCAGGGTGTCCTGCCAGACGGTGTCGACTGCGCGACCAATGCGGGTCAGCAGTAGAATGCCGACGCTGATTTCCGGTTCCTTGATCGGCACGCAGAAGTCACTGAGCGAGCAATAGACCGTCTGCAACAGGGCGCGGTCGGCAGAGGACAGTGTGCAATCGGGATGTTCGGCGGATCGACCCAGACGCTCGGACCCGAGCAATTCAACCAGCAACGACGCACCGGCTGTGTCGAGCGCACCGAGGCCATTGAGGTCGATGTGCGCAGTGTCGTCGTATTGGCCGCGGAGCTTTTCGCTCAGGTCTTTGAGATCGGCGTAATGGGCGAGCGTCCAGTCACCCGTGACCCGCAGTTGGGCGGGTGAGTGAGAGGCGTCTAGCTGGGCATTGCCGGCGATTGTGCTGCTGGTCATAAGCTCCGTGCTTGTTCGGCTATTTGCGCAGAGCTACGTAATAGCACGAACCGGATTACTTTTCTTTGATCGGTGTGCTGTCTGTGATCTTGAAGCGCAGCACACCGATCAGTTGCCCGTCTTCGGTCAGCACCCGAACCTGCCACTTACCGGCAGGATTGCCCGGAAAGTTCTGCTTGTGGGTCCAGGCGCGGTAGCCTTCCTTGCGTCCGCCGTGAATGTCCAGCGGGATGCGATCGACCTCTTTGCCGTTGAACTGCCAGACGTGATAAATCCGCTCACCCAGGCCGCGCGGGGCGTTGATCGCGGTGAAGGCGTACAAGCCGCCGCCACGGATCTGCTCGGCGCTGACTTCTTCGAGACTGGCACCGGGCGTGCGGTCCTGCATTTGGGTGCTGATCGCCACATCGGTCATCCACAGGGTCGCCGGCGGCACCCACGAGCGCAGCACCCAACCCACGCCGCCGATGCCGACGGTGATACTCAGGATTGCCAGCGCGTTGCGCACCGTGCGGATCGGGAAGATCGACGCCAGGCTCGGGAACGACAGGACGACGGCCGTGCCCAGCGCCAGTTTGAAGCTCTGGGAGGTGGTCAGGTGCAGGATGACGGGCAGGGCGGTCAACAGCGCCGCGAACAAGGTCAGCGTATGCAACGCCAGGAACGCCCAGCGCCGGGGCGCCAGCCATTTGTAGTAGAGCGGATCAATGATGGAAATCAGCGCGGCGATGCCCAGCAGCCCGGTGAAAAATAACTGGCCGCTGTTCCAGGTGGTGGTGATGAAAAAGAACGGCAGGACGAAAAACAGGCTTTCCTGGTGGATCATCTGCGTGGCGTAACGCAGCAAGGGCTGTGGAATTTCGCGTTTGAAGATTCGGGTGAAGAGCTTGGTGAGGCTGTTTTCCAGCATCAGCCAGATCCAGCTGAGCACCATGATGATGGTGATCCAGGTCGCCAGGCCCTGTTGACGATCCACCAGAATGAAGCTGCCGACCCCAGAGATAAAACCACCAAGCGCAATGACCCCAGGATAGCGCTTCATCAATTCCAGGATGCGCTGGACGTACAGGGTCAGAGTAGGCATTCGGCGGTTCACAATAGTCGTGGGGAAAATCCTCGACAGAGTACCGCCCGGGCGGGGGCGTGGCGAGGGTGCCGGTCACTTTGGTTGAACACGCTCTTCTGTGGCGAGGGAGCTTGCTCCCGCTGGGGTGCGAAGCGCCCCCAAAACCTGCCACCGGGCATCTTCAGGCATATCTCGGATATCGGTTTTACGACTGCTGCGCAGCCGAGCGGGAGCAAGCTCCCTCGCCACAAAAGCACCAGTCACAGGGACCGGTTATTTTTTGCGATGGACGCGCCAAGCCAATACCCCGAGGACAATCAATCCAAACACCCCGGCCATCGCCCACATCAACTGGTCATAACTCATCAACGGCTTCTCGATCCGCAGGTACCCCGGCTGCACGAGCAACTCACGCATGGCCTTGTTCGCTTCCGTCAGCGTCACGCCTTGCAGCTCCCTGGCCGGGTCGGCGAAGCGCCCGTCCTGGTAGTCCCCAAGCGCGCTCCAGTAGTAATCGGCCAGCGCGCTGTTGCCTTGCACGGCCCAAGCCTGGCGGGCGATGGCGGCCTGTCTGAGGCGGTTGAAGGTGTCTGCGTCGAGACCATCCTTTAGCAAGCCGGCCTTCAAATCCTCCAGTACCTGTTCGGCTTCAGGCACGTCGTCGCGTTCAAGGTCCGCGTTCAGGCTCATGAAGCCGACCCCGCCAAACACCTCGCGCTCGGCCGAGGGGCCGTAGGACAAACTGTGGGACAGGCGCAATTGGCGGTAGAGCGCCCAGTCCAGATAGTCCTTGAGCAGGTCGAAGGTTTCGTCGTGCTGATCCTGCAGCACCGGTTCCGGCACCAGCCAGTGCAGCTTGGCACCACCGCCGACGAAACCGTCGCTCAGCGTTCGCTCGTGAGCAGCGCTGGCCTGGATTTCCGGCAAAGGCTGATGATCGGTCGGGTCGACCGCTTCAAGCGCGCCATAGGACCGTTCCAGATACGCCGGCAACAGCTTGTCGAGTTCGCCGACCACGATCAGCGTCATGTTGTTGGGGGCGTACCAGGCTTTGCGCACCGCCTCCAGTTGCTCGCGGGTCAGGTGATCGACCTCGGCCCGTTCGAGGCATTTGAGACCCAGTTCCACCGCCAGCTGATTGCTCGCCGTGTGGCCCAAGTCCTGACGGTCCAGCCAGCGCTGCAAATGCGAGTAATGACCGCCGTCTTCGCGCTCGACCACTTGTTTGGCCGCGTTAATGGCGTTGTCGTCGATCCGGGTCTGGGTCAACAGCGCCAGCAGCAGATCGAGTACCTTGCGCTGGTTTTTCGCGGGGGCTTCGATGACGAACGTGGTGTCCGCATTGCTGGTGAATGCGTTCCACTCACCACCCAAGGCCTGCATCCGTTCTTCAAGGCCACCTTCGCCGGCGGCGTCGATGCCGCTGAACAGCAAGTGCTCAAGCAGATGCGGCAGCTCCTTGTCGGCACAGCTGAAATCATCCAGCCCCACGCCAACCACCAGACGAATCGCCACATGCCCACGCTCGGTGCCGGGTTTGAGCAGCAATTGCAGGCCGTTTGGCAGCGTATAGCCCTCGACCTGAAAGCGATCCAGGGCAAACGAAGGGAATGAGCCAAGCAATAGACAGGCGAACAACAGACAACGCATAGCAAGCTTCCAGGCAACCAATCGGAGATCCGAGTCGTCCTTCAGGCCCCTATCGCGAGCAGGCTCGCTCCCACAGGTGATTTGCGGCGCTCACAAAATCAATGTGGGAGCGAGCCTGCTCGCGATAGCGGTCTTAAGGCTGAACCAATGTAACTGACTGACCCCACCGCCAGACGTTCAAGGCGAATGCGTGATGTCAGCCATATCGTCGACCGCCAATGCACCAGTGTCCGACGTTTCCAACACCACATAAGCGCTGCTGCAGAACAGCGAATTCAAGCGCTTCATGTCGGCGATCAACTCCAGGTGCAGTGAACTGGTCTCGATACTCTGCACAATCTTACGTTGCAGCCGACTGACATGAGCATGGGCCAGGCGGCGTTCCTGTGCGCGAAAGCGACGTTTCTCACGCAGTAACTGGCGGGCACTTTCCTTGTCGGCACTGAGGAATACCGACAACCCGAGACGCAGATTGGAGATCAACTGGCTGTGCAACCCGGCCAATTCTTCCAGGCCCACCTCGGAAAAAGACCGGCGCTGCGAGGTTTTCTGCTGCTGCACCTTACGCAGCATGCGTTCGATCAGGTCACTCGCCAGCTTGAGGTTGATCGCCAGCTCGATGATTTCCGCCCAGCGCCGACTGTCTTGATCGCTCAGGTCTTCCCGGGGCATTTGCGCCAGGTAGAGCTTGATGGCGCTGTAAAGCGCTTCGACATCATCGGTCAGCTTGCGCATTTCCTGGGTGATGGCGGATTGTTTGCCGCGCAGCACGTCGAGCATCGCTTCGAGCATGTTGTCGATCAGGTCGCCCATGCGCAGGGTTTCTCGCACGGCGTTGGCCAGTGCCAGGCTGGGGGTGACCAGCGCTGTCAGGTCAAGGTGTCGGGGCTTCGCCATGCCGTTGAGCTCCGGCCGCTCCGGCAGCAGCCACGCGCAGAGCCTGGCCATCGGGCCAACGCTGGGCAACAGGATCAGGCAGCGTGCGGTGTTGTAGAGCAGGTGGAAGCCGATGACCATTTCCTGAGGGCTGAAGTCGAGGCTGTCGATCCAGTGCACCAACGGGTCCAGCACCGGAATGATCAGCAGCAGGCCGATCAGCTTGTACAGCAGGCTGCCAAGCGCCACTTGGCGCCCGGCGGCGTTTTGCATGCTGGTGCTGAGGAAAGCGAGGACGCCGCTGCCGATGTTGGCACCGATCACCAGGCCGATGGCCACCGGCAGACTGATCACGCCAGCGCCAGCCAGGGTCGCGGTCAGCAGGACGGCGGCCAGGCTGGAGTAGGAAATCATCGCGAACAACGCGCCCACCAGGGCATCGAGCAGGATGTCACCGGTCAGCGAGGCGAAAATCACCTTCACGCCCTGCGCCTGGGTAATCGGTGCGGCGGACTCGACGATCAGTTGCAGCGCCAGAATGATCAGCCCGAGGCCGATGCTGACGCGGCCCATCTGGCCCAGTCGGGTCTGCTTGCGGGACAGGAAGAAAATCACCCCGAGAAAGATCAGCAGCGGCGACAGCCACGACAAATCGAGCGTCAGCACCCGCGCCATCAGCGCGGTCCCGACATCCGCGCCGAGCATGGTCGCGAGAGCGGGAGTCAGCGCCATCAGGCCCTGACCGACGAAAGAGGTGACAAGCATGGCGGTGGCGTTGCTGCTCTGGACCATCGCGGTGACGACGATCCCCGCAATGAACGCCAGCCAGCGCTTGGACATGTTCTGGCCGATCACATGGCGCAGATTGGAACCGTAGACCCGCAGGATGCCGGTTCGGACGATGTGCGTGCCCCAGATCAACAAGGCCACGGCAGATAACAAATTGAGCAGGGTGAGCATGCAGGCCCCCTGTGGTGGTAGCGCCCCAAAGGGGCAAATTGACGGTGCCGCGCGACGTTCTACGTTCTGTACTTAAGCTGTAGTTGGCTAACGGTCTGGGCGCCAGCATCGCATAGCTAAAGAAGTGATTGAAACAAAACTGTCATGAAACAACATGATGCGCAGATGAGAAGGACCTGCGTGGGCGGGGGGTTACTCAAACAAAAACGCCGCTTTCTCGCCTAGGCGCAAAGCGGCGTGCTTTACAGCCGGGTGTGGCTCACGGGAACGGTAACTTCACCCATTCGAAGCTAGGTGCGCCGTGTTTTGCATTTGGTTCGGCACTAACAGGGGTTTCCATCATTTCGCGCGCTAGAGGAGTCAAATTGTGCATTGCGTTGACGATGGCATCGTAAAGTACAGCTGGATGTCCATTAAATGCCTGCTCAAGTTGCACAAGCATTAATGAATATTGCCGGTTGAACGATCTATTCAGCTCGAACAGCCGAGACCCAGGCTCATAATCGATATGACTGGGATTGCTGATAATGGGAAAAACCGCCGTGTAATCCACCTCGAACGGTTCACCTGTGGGCGGTTGCGATGGAAGATCGCCTGGGCGGTAACGACGACCTTCTGCGATTTCATTGAAACGAAAGTAATGGGCAACCTCATCAGGTAGGTCGAAGTAGTGCGCCCCTTTGTCGAACACGCTTGGATCTGCGCCTTCCCCTTGCTCAATGATGATTTGCAATGCCTCCTTGGCAGAGGCCAAATTAGTAACAAGGATGGGTTTACCACCTCCCCCCCAGTAGTATTGCTCATCGATTTGCTTGCTCGGCGGACCACAAAAAACCTCTGACTCTGGGAAGTCCACGCATAACGCTTCGAGCATGGCAATAATGCTCTGGTAAAAAGCACCAATGGTGACGTCCGGTATGATTATTTCCGGCTGAGCCCGCAGGTCAGTGGGTATGAGGCTGGTGGGCATCTCGATTTGAAGAAACACCTGAATGGACTCGGGCGAGAAGGGGGCGAGGTCAATGCTGAAAGCACGATCTTTAAAAGGTTTACCTTCAAACTCCATGCGCAGTGGAAATTTTGCAATATTGTCCGGTCCAAGACTTATGGTGCCATCCAAGCTGGAGACAACATTGCCAACCAGCACCATATGCAACATTTCTTCCATCATCACACTGCGAATCAGGTTGGAACTCACCCGATTTTTTTCTTTCCTGATACTCAGTAAGGCTGTCAGGTAAGGCGGAATTGTGCATAACTCCAACTCCATTGCCTTTTGGAGCAAAACAAGTACCTGCTGTTTTTGTTCATTCAAACGCATGACGTGTCCCTCCATTGAAACGGTTGCCACGACCCAAATGATCCCCTAGCCGTAAAGCTAGAGCTGCAAGCGTCAACGTTGGATTGATTGCGCCCAGAGAAGAAAAAACAGCGTTAGAGCAGATGAAAAGATTATCCGTACCATGAACTCTCAAATTTTCATCGGTTACGCCTTGAGTTTCATTCTTACTCATACGCAAGGTGCAAGTTGCATGATCTGCACGCCAGCTCACCGAAGGATTGCCGAGAGGAACAGCGTTCATTGCATGAAAAATGGGCAGCACATAACCCCTAATCTCCTCGAGTCGCGCATCAAAACCATCAGCCTGGCTAAAATCCATCAATGTTTCACGCATCCCTAGCCGATTGAGTTTCTCGGTGTTGGCCACACGATTACGTTCATTGCTGAAAACTTCCAGCATGCCGTGGATTTGAACTTGAGTTGGGCCGCTCACATAGCTGTCGATGGCCTCACGACTCGTTCCGGCTCGCATTTTATCCAGCAGACTTACTGATGGGGAGCCAGGAGGATTAATCAGGATAAACTTTCCTTTCTGCTGCTCCTCTGGACTATCGAAGTGACGTGAACATAACGTTGGAAAGTTAAGCTCGGGCTGAAGCCTGCGAGGGTTGCCCTTGAGCTCCGCATTAAAAACAAAATAGGGATGATTAACAATATTCCTACCTACCAAATCGTAGTGATTGCCCAGTCCGGTGGGCCAATAGGAAGAAATAGATCGTTGAAGAAGTTTGGCTGACTCTATAGTACCCGCCGCCACAATTATCCGATCAGCCTCCACAAAGACGTCAGTGTTATTATTATCTTTGTAAATGACTCCAGCAACCGTTTGACTGGACTTCACAATAATCTGCTGAACAATACTATTTAGTCTAATCTCAAGATTTGGATGATTTTTCCAGTCTTGCAACTCATCCAAATAGTTATTGGCGCAATAGCGGGCGCCAAAAGGGCAATATTTGCAGGTTCCAGTGGTCTGACAAGGAGCATGGTTGGAAGGCGTGGGTGATATACCCTGACGAGCGATAGGCACATGGGAATAGGATATACCCAGAGACTCCATGGCCATGGCAGTTGGTCTATCTTCATAGGTGTAGGGAAAAGCGTTGAACGGGTAACCCGTACTGCGAGGTACGGTGTAATCACTCGAATCGCCGGAAACGCCAATATAGTGTTCGGCCTGACCGTAATAAGGCTCCAGTGTCTGGTAACCAAAAGGCCAGTCGATCGCGTGTCCGGTGTTGGTATGCAACAAGAAATCTTCCGGTTTCAACCGAAATGACCATCCGCCCCAATGCATGGTTGATCCACCGTACGCAAAAATTCGCGCACCATCCAATGGCATGGGCGTCTTGCCGATACTGGTATTCTCTCCCTCTTTTTCACGGTCGGGATAAGGCAGATCATAATATCGTGTATAAGGAAGTTTGCCCGATACAACGTAATCCTGCCATAGCGCCGCGTCTTTCATTTTGACGGTCGTGCCCGCCTCCAACATAAGTATCGACGCATCCGGATTGTATGAAAGCAAGCGTTGCGCTAATGCGGCAGCGGCCACTCCAGAACCAATGATCAAAGTTTCCACTTTCATAACCAATCCTCAAATGTCCGATAAGGTACTGGGCGACCCGTAAAATTGGCGCCGCCTATATAACTGTTGTAGTTACGCGGTCCAAACACCCTGAACCCACCCAGGGATAACTGCAGAGCTATAAATTCGTTTGCCACTTTTTGCCGTGCAACAGCAATGAGTGTTTCAGGCGGGGGTAGGTTAGCGTCTTTATCGGTAAACAAAAAAACGTAAGCTTGTTCCTCTCCTAACGCCTCCTTTAACTCTAAAATTGTTGTACGGGCCGAAGAATAGTATTGATCATAAATAGGATTAAGCTTAATCCGATTGACCATAAAACTATAAAGTTGAGATCTGAATGGAGTAGGATCATCCATATTCCGCCAATAGATGCCTATTTTTACGAACAACTCCCACATTGACTCGAAAACCATGACATCAATAGGTTTTATTTCTGCACTTAATGGGTGCTGCATTGATTTCTGATACATTCGTCATTCTCCTGATGAGCTTGCAGATTCAGGCTGGCGCAACAGCGCAATACCGGAACCACGGTGGAGAACCGAAAAGAAATAAGCAGGTGAAGAGTCGGGGATAGGCTAACTACTAGGAGCCGCACCTGATTGGATCAGCGCGCTGTGCTGCAGGCAAATACATAATGGCCAATTGCGTGGATGCAAACAAACCCGGAGTTCATCCTGAAATACAATTTCCTCTACTGCCGTTCAATTTGAGATATAGCAGGCGATCCCTCAAAAGCAAGACTCAATCATAACTATTTACTTGAATGCGTATCACTTACATTCGATATAGCTCATAAGCCATTAAGGCTGGATTTATTATTCCCAATGACTCTTAATAACCTTTTTATGGCACAAAAAGGATTTGAATCATCAAGTGCAAAAAATCCAATGCCTTAGAGGCATTGGATTTTCGTTGTAGCAAGTAACCCCTGCCGGATAGTCAACAAGAATGCACGACTATTGTTAGTCAAAAGAACTTACTGCCCCGGAATGTCCTTGCGCAGTTTCACCGGATCTTGCTGTTTGCGTTTTTTCGCAATCGCGGTGCGCATCTTGATGTTGATCGCTTCCACCGCCAGCGAGAACGCCATGGCGAAGTACACGTAGCCTTTTGGCAAATGCACTTCGAAGGACTCGGCAATCAACACGGTACCGACCAGCAACAGGAACGACAGCGCCAGCATTTTCAGCGACGGGTGCTTGTCGATGAATTCGCTGATGGTGCCAGCCGCCAGCATCATCACCAGTACGGCGACGATGATCGCTGCGACCATGACCGGCACATGGGAAACCATACCCACGGCGGTGATCACCGAATCCAGGGAGAACACGATGTCGATAATCGCAATCTGGATGATGGTGTACAGGAAGCTGCCACCCTTGGCGGTCGGTTCCTCGTGGGTTTCGTCTTCACCTTCCAGCGCGTGGTACATCTCTTGCGAGCTCTTCCACAGCAGGAACAGACCACCGAAGAACAGGATCAGGTCTCGCCCGGAAATACCCTGGCCGAACATTTCGAACAGGTCGGCGGTGAGGCGCATGACCCAGGTGATCGACAGCAACAACAGGATCCGCGTGACCATGGCCAGCGCCAGGCCGAAGATCCGGGTGCGTTGCTGCATGTGTTTGGGCATGCGGCTGACCAGGATCGAAATCATGATGATGTTATCGATACCCAGGACGATTTCCAGGGCGGTCAGGGTAAAGAAGGCAACCCAGATTTCAGGGTTGGTCAGCCATTCCATGTGTATTCCTTTGAGCGAGTGTTAAACCACAAAAGGCCCGGGCTTCAAACAGCGAAGCCTGGACCCGTTGTGGTGAGTCTTGGGCTTATAGAGTGCTGAACAGCGGAAAGATCCCCATCAGCAATGCTGCAACCAGTATGCACATGCACACCAGCACTGCCCATTTCAGGGTAAAGCGCTGATGGTCACCGAAATCGATACCGGCCAGGGCCACCAACAAGTAAGTCGATGGTACCAGCGGGCTCAGCAAGTGGACGGGCTGACCGACGATCGAGGCACGTGCCATTTCAACTGCGGTTATACCGTAATGACTGGCTGCTTCGGCAAGTACTGGTAACACGCCGTAATAAAATGCGTCGTTTGACATGAAGAACGTAAACGGCATGCTCACCAGCGCGGTAATCACGGCCAGGTACGGGCCGAGGAAATCCGGGATCACCGCCAGCAGGCTTTTCGACATGGCATCGACCATGCCGGTGCCCGTCAGGATACCGGTGAAGATGCCCGCGGCAAAGATCAAACCGACCACCGCCAGCACGCTGCCGGCGTGAGCCGCGACGCGATCCTTCTGCTGTTGCAGGCAAGGATAGTTGACGATCATGGCAATACTGAACGCCACCATGAACAACACCGGCAGCGGCAACAGACCGGCAATCAGGGTGCACATCAGGCCCAGGGTCAGGGCGCCGTTGAACCAGATCAGTTTCGGACGACGGGCATCCGGGAACTGCGAGACGCTGATTTCACTGTGGTCGACTTCATCGCCCACCAGGTGCAATTCACCCAGACGTGCACGTTCACGTTTGCCGTAGAAGTAAGCAATCAAGAGGATTGCCACCACACCGGCCGCCATCGCTGGAATCATTGGTACGAAGATGTCCGACGGGTCCACGTGCAGTGCACTGGCCGCACGGGCAGTCGGGCCGCCCCACGGGGTCATGTTCATCACGCCACCGGCGAGGATGATCAGACCGGCCATGATCCGCGGGCTCATGCCGATGCGGCTGTAGAGCGGCAGCATGGCGGCCACGCAGATCATATAAGTGGTCGCGCCGTCACCATCAAGGGAAACGACGAGCGCCAGGACGGCGGTGCCGACCGACACTTTCAACGGGTCGCCCTTGACCAGTTTGAGGATCTTGCGCACGGCCGGGTCGAACAGGCCGGAGTCGATCATCAGGGCGAAATACAGAATGGCGAACATCAGCATCACGCCCGTCGGCGCCAGCTTGGTGATGCCTTCGAGCATCATCGGGCCGATCTTCGGCGCAAAACCACCGAACAGGGCAAAGACGATTGGAATGATGATCAGGGCGATCAGCGCAGACAGGCGCTTGGTCATGATCAGGAACATGAACGTGATGACCATGGCGAAGCCAAGGAAAGTCAGCATGGGAATACTCCAGGCGTAGCGCGGCTAGGGAATGGGCGAACCGGGTGGGTTCAGCGCAGAACGGGAAGCACGAGGCGTACGGGCGGAGTTGCAGCGAAGCGGCGGGTAGCAGAGGACATCAGAATCACCATTGTTGTTGTTAATTGGGCTGTGCGAGCGATAAAACACTGGCATTGGCCGACCGGTCTTTTGCCGGCAGTGGGGGCGATCCTAATCGGGGAAGCTTTCAGCCAGCTTTCGCTGGTGAAAGCATTGACCGGATGTGTGACCGGTCGTCGGACTGGGGCCGGGAGTTAAACCGAGTTGAGGCCATCGCGAGCAGGCTCACTCCCACACTGGATCTGTGTCGTACACAAAACCAATGTAGGAGCGAGCCTGCTCGCGATGGCGTCGCTAAAAACGCATCAGGAGGAAAGGTCATGACCGACATTCACACCGGCGGCTGTCACTGCGGACAGCTGCGCTATCAATTCAGCGGTCCGTTGCATGACATCGCCCACTGCCACTGCTCAATCTGCCGACGAGTCAGCGGCGGGATCGTGACGACCTGGATAACCGTGCCCGCGTCGGCCTTTAAATGGCTGAAAGGGACACCGGCGCAGTACGACTCTTCGACAACCTGCGTGCGCTATTTCTGCTCGACCTGTGGCGCGCAACTGGCCCTGACCACGCACCTCAGCCCCGAGAGCATCGACGTGACCATCGCCACCCTCGATCACCCCGAGCAGGCCCCGGCCGAGCGGCATATCTGGACCGACAACCGTTTACCCTGGCTGCATCTGGACGAGCACTTGCCCAGTGAAGCCGAAGAAAACCTCTGATCAAAAAATAGACAGATCCAGCGGCCGGATCGCGCCCATCCAGATCGCGTGCTCGGTGTGGTCCAGCAAATCGTCGCCGGTGTCCGGGTGCAGGAACACCACCAAGCCCTTGCGGTTAAGCGCCAGCCACGGCAGCACGTCACCGATCAGCTCCGGCCCGAACGCCAATTGGCAACTCCAGTCCGGGTGCGGGCCCACCGGGCGTTCGTGCACGCGGCCCATTTTCAGCGGGAACAATTGCGCCGCTTGCTCGCACAGCGCTCGCGCCTGATCAATGCTGCTGGCGTCGAAATAGACATGGGCGTGGTAACCCTTGATCTCTTGCATCTGAAACCCTCTGAAACCCAGTCGAACCCTCACCGATTCCTACAGGTCACACGCCATATAGAACGAGGAATCCCAGCCATGAAAAATGCCGAAACCCCGGTGGTGAAGGTGGTGCTTTATGGTGCCATGAGTAGCTTGGGCAGTGCGCTGATGGCTGAAATACTGCGGCGCCAACATGAAGTGATCGCGATTCTGGATGTTCTGACGGCGCTCCCACCGCGCCCGGGTTTGCGCACCAAGACCGGCGATCTGTTCGAGCCTGAACGCGTCAAGCAAAGTGTGGCCGGCAGTTCGGCGGTTATTTGCCTGCTGGACGCACCAGGATTGCCATTCAACAGCGAGTACGTGGAAAAAACCATCGTGCCAGGCCCGGTCGAGCAGGTGTTGGCAGTGGATGCCCTGATCGAGGGCATGCAGGCGGCGGGCATTGCCCGACTTTTCCTGGTGGGGGATTTCGCCGAACTCGACGAAACCGAGGCCGAAGCGCTGAATCCCCTTCAGCGGCATGCTGCCGAGGAAATCCTTGATGCGCTGCAAAGCAGTGCCTTGCACTGGACCCTGGTGAATGCGCCTTGTGGCGTACCGGGGCTGACGATCGAACATTTCAGCCACATCAGCAGCAGCCTCGAGCCGGGTCTCGCTGAACCGCTTGAACGGTTGAACCGCGTGGCGGTGGGGATTGCCGATGAGCTGCAGCGCAATCTTCACGTTCGCGAACACGTGAACTTTGTTGCGACCGACGCTACACCGCGATAGACGGCAGGGGCATGCCTTTGAGCGATTGAGCGCTGCTGGCCTGTTCTGCCATCAACCAATCCACAAACTGTTGAATCAATGCCCCACGCCGTTTTCGCTGGGGCACGACCACGTAATAGCCGAGCCTGGAAATCACCGTGTCGGCAATCGGCCGACATAACAATCCTTGCGCCAGCAAGTTATCCACAAGGTGCCGCCAGCCGATCGCAACGCCCTGGCCGCCGATCGCCGCTTGAATCAGCAACGTGTAATTGTCGAAGCGCAATTGCCCGGGGGCCGGCGCCGACGTAATCCCCAACTCGCGAAATACGCCGCTCCAGTCGAACCAGTTACTGCTGTTTTCGCCGCGCAGGTGCAGCAGCGGGAACTCGAGCAATGACTGGGCCGGCAAGGGCAGGGGACGGTCTTTCAATAACTGCGGACTGCACACCGGAAACACTTCTTCGCTGAACAGCCAGTGGCTTTCGCCCTGTTTGAATCGCCCCTCGCCGAACAACACCGCGACATCGATATCCGTGCGCAGCATGTTGTGGCTGCGCTCGCTGGTGACCAGGCTGACATCCACCTGAGGATTGGCAGCATGAAACCGGTGCAGACGCGGCATCAACCAATACGCGGCGAACGCAAAATCGGTCGCGACCTGTAAGACCTCATGTTGATGCTGTGCGCTGATTGCACTCAAGCCTGCATCTATATTCTGCAAACCGAGCTGAACCTGCTCGAAAAGTATGGTTCCAGCTTCCGTCAGTTCAATGCCGCGATAGATGCGATCAAACAGGCGCGTGGCGAGTTGTTCTTCCAGACGCTTTATCTGCTGACTGATCGCCGGCTGCGTGGTGCCGAGTTCGACTGCAGCGGCGGTAAAGCTGCGCTGACGGGCCGCCGCTTCAAAGGCGCGGAGCAGGTCCAGAGACAAATCACCAAGGGCGTCATACATAAGCTGTGCTTATCCTAGTCATTGCCGTGCATGGGCTTTACCACAAAGTGCATGGACTCCATGCTCGATCGCAGCACTCTCGCATAAATATTCACTATGGAATGCCGCGATCACATGAAGCGCAAGAATATTCTTTTCATCATGGCCGATCAGATGGCCGCGCCAATGTTGCCGTTCTACGGTCCTTCGCCCATCAAACTGCCTAATCTCAGCCGCCTCGCCGCCGAAGGCGTGGTGTTCGACGCCGCTTATTGCAACAGCCCACTGTGCGCGCCGTCGCGTTTCACCCTGGTCAGCGGTCAGTTGCCGAGCAAGATCGGCGCCTACGACAACGCGGCCGATTTCCCCGCCGATGTACCGACTTATGCCCACTACCTGCGTCGACTCGGCTACCGCACCGCGTTGTCGGGCAAGATGCATTTTTGTGGTCCGGATCAGCTCCACGGCTATGAAGAACGCCTGACCAGCGACATCTACCCGGCCGATTACGGCTGGTCGGTGAACTGGGATGAGCCGGATGTGCGTCCAACCTGGTTCCACAACATGTCATCGGTGCTGCAAGCCGGGCCGTGCGTGCGCACCAATCAGCTGGATTTCGATGAAGAGGTGGTGTTCAAGGCCCAGCAATACCTGTTCGATCACATCCGCGAGGAGGGCGAACAGCCGTTCTGCCTGACCGTGTCGATGACTCACCCACACGATCCGTACACGATTCCCAAGGCTTTTTGGGACATGTACGACGACGCCGACATCCCTTTGCCCGAAACCCCGGCGCAAGCCGAACTCGATCCGCACTCCCAGCGTTTGCTCAAGGTGTACGACCTGTGGGACAAGCCGCTGCCTGTGGATAAGATTCGCGACGCTCGCCGCGCGTATTTCGGTGCGTGCAGCTATATCGACAGCAACGTCGGCAAACTCCTGAAAACACTCGAAGAAACCGGGCTGATCGATGACACGATCATTGTCTTCTCCGGCGACCACGGCGACATGCTTGGCGAGCGCGGCCTCTGGTACAAAATGCACTGGTTTGAAATGGCCGCTCGCGTACCGCTGTTGATCAGTGCGCCCGGACAATTCGGGGCTGGGCGAGTCAGCGCTGCGGTGTCCACCGCCGATCTGCTGCCCACCTTCGTGGAACTGGCCGGCGGTTCACTGGAGCCAGGCTTGCCGCTGGATGGCCGCTCGCTGGTCTCGCACCTGCAAGGGCAGGGCGGTCACGACGAAGTCTTCGGCGAATACATGGCCGAAGGCACCATCAGTCCTTTGATGATGATCCGGCGCGGCGCTTACAAATTCATCTACAGCGAAGACGACCCTTGCCTACTCTTCGATGTACACAATGATCCGCGCGAACAGGAAGAACTCAGTCAATCGCCGCAACATCGCGCGTTGTTCGAAGATTTTCTGGCCGAAGCACGGGCCAAATGGGACATCCCGGCGATTCACCAACAGGTGCTCGACAGTCAGCGGCGCCGGCGTTTCGTCGCCGATGCGCTGACCATCGGCAAGCTAAAGAGCTGGGATCACCAGCCGCTGGTGGACGCCAGTCAGCAGTACATGCGCAACCACATCGACCTCGACGATCTGGAACGCAAAGCACGTTATCCACAACCCTGCCAAAACCAATAATGTTAAGGGGAAGTCCATGCAAAAGTTATCCACAGTACTGACGGTTGGGCTACTGGCTCTGGGCAGTGCATCGGCATTTGCCGATCAGAGCTGCGACACGGTGAAAATGGCTGACCCTGGCTGGAGCGACATCGCCGCGACCAACGCCATTACCGGGTTTCTGCTGGACGGCATGGGCTACAAGGCCAAGGTCGACACCCTCGCGGTGCCGATCACCTTTGGCGGGTTGAAGGATGGCCAGGTCGACGTGTTCCTCGGTAACTGGATGCCGGCGCAGCAGGGCTTCTACGACAAGTTCGTCGCCACGGGCGATGTCACTCAACTGGCGAAGAACCTCGACGGCACCGAATTCACGCTGGCAGTCCCGGATTATGTGTGGGACGCGGGTGTGCATAACTTTGCCGACCTGAACAAATACGCCGACAAGTTCGACAAGAAGATCTACGGCATCGGCTCGGGCGCCCCGGCGAACATCTCGCTGCAAGAGATCATCAAGAAGAACGACTTCGACATGGGCCAGTGGAAACTGGTGGAGTCCAGCGAGCAGGCGATGCTGGCCGAAGTGTCCCGCGCGGTGAAGAAACAGAAGTTCGTGACCTTCCTCGGCTGGACGCCGCACCCGATGAACGTGCAGTTGAAAATGCATTACCTGAAGGGCGGCGAGAAGTACTTCGGCGACACCGGCAGCGTTTATACACTTACCCGCAAAGGTTATGCACAGGCCTGTCCGAACGTTGGCAAGCTGCTCACCAACCTGAGTTTCACCCAGGAGATGGAGAACAGCATCATGGCCGAGGTGGTGAACAAGAAAGTCAGCAATGCTGATGCGGCAAAGGCGTGGATCAAGGCGAATCCCGCCGTGCTGGATAAATGGCTGGATGGTGTGAAGACCGTGGATGGGAAAGATGCGTTGTCGGCAGTAAAAGCAAAACTTTAACCAACCCTGTAGGAGCGAGGCTTGCCCGCGAAGAACGATAACGCGATTCTTTAGAAAAACCGCGTTATCGTTCTTCGCGGGCAAGCCTCGCTCCTACAGGGGGAAGGATCGTCGTCTGTCCTGCTACCCTTGCGCAAAACCCAACCCGAGAGGACCCATGGCCTTCCCCAGCCGCCATTCACTCTTCCCCTTCCTTTCCTGGTTGCCCCGGCAAACCCGTGCCAGCGTCGGTCGTGACCTGATCGTTGGCCTCAGCGGCGCCATTCTTGCGCTGCCACAATCCATTGCCTACGCCCTGATCGCCGGTCTCCCGCCGGAATACGGCCTGTACGCCGCAATCATACCGGTGCTGATCGCTTGCCTCTGGGGTTCGTCGTGGCATCTGATCTGCGGTCCTACAGCGGCGATATCCATCGTCCTGTACGCCAGTGTCAGCCCTCTGGCCGTTCCCGCATCAGAGGACTACGTCACCCTGATCCTGCTTCTGACGCTCCTGGCCGGCATTTTCCAGTGGCTGCTCGGTTTGCTGCGTTTTGGCGCTCTGGTGAATTTCGTTTCGCACTCGGTGGTGCTGGGCTTCACCCTCGGCGCCGCGGTGGTGATTGCCATCGGCCAACTGCCGAACCTGCTGGGGCTGGACCTGCCCAATCAGTCCACCGCCCTGGACAGCTTTTTGATGGTGTTCAAACACCTCGGTTTTGTGGATAAACCTTCGCTGATACTGGGGCTCTCCACCGTCGGGGTGGGCGTGATCCTGAAATTACTGCTGCCACGCTGGCCGACCCTCTTGATCACATTGGCGCTGAGCGGGCTGCTGGTGTGGTTCTGGCCCTCGATGTTCGGCCATGTGAAGTTGGTCAGCGCGTTTGTCGGGCGGCTGCCGCCCTTCAGTCCGCTGCCGCTGGACCTGGATTTGATCCTGCGCCTGCTGCCCAGCGCCGTGGCGGTGGGGATGCTCGGACTGGTGACGAGTCTGTCGATTGCCCGCTCCTTGTCGACTCGCTCTCAGCAACTGCTCGACGCCAATCAGGAAGTCCGCGCCCAGGGTTTATCGAACATGGTCGGGGCGTTTTTTTCGGGCTCTCTGTCAGCAGGTTCTTTTACCCGCTCGGGCCTGAGCTACGAAGCGGGCGCCTGTTCACCGATGGCCGGCGTCTTTTCGGCGGTGTGGGTGGCGTTGTTTGCGGTCTTCGGCGCGAAGTTGATTGCGCACATTCCGATCCCGGCCATGGCGGGCAGCATTCTGTTGATCGCCTGGGGATTGGTGGACCATCGGGGTATTCGCGCGCTGTTACGGGTCAGCCGCGCCGAATTCCTGGTCATGGCGCTGACCTGTGTCGCCACGCTATTGCTGGAGTTGCAGACCGCGATCTATGCCGGGGTCTTGGCTTCGCTGTTCTTCTACCTCAAGCGTACTTCGCAACCCCGCGTGCAGTATTGGCGCGAGGGCGATGAAGACATTCTGCGGGTCGGCGGTTCGATCTTTTTCGGCGCCAGCCATTACCTGCAAGTGCGCCTGCAACGGATGCACGGCGCGCGGGTGGTAATCGAGGCGCAGCAGATCAACTTTATCGACTATTCCGGCGTGGAAATGCTGCATCAGGAAGCGCGGCGGTTGCTCAAGCAGGATCGCAGCCTGACCTTGCGCCGTGCGCGGCCGCAAGTGGTGGAGGAGTTGCGCAAGCTTGAAGGCGCGGAGAAATGCCCGATCCGGTTTGAGGATTGATTTATACCACGCCCATAAACCCGCCGTGATTAGTGGCGACCCAGGCGATCTGGTGAGTGGCATCTCCTTGTTATCTTTACGGGGCAAGTGCATCCTCATGCCTATTCCCTGCCGTGCCTTATGAGTGAAAACACTCGATCTTCGGCTTTTTCCTGAACTGATTTTCGCGCGAATAAAATGAGCAAAGACCTGACCAACTCAGCTATAGATCGGCAGAATATTCTTAACAATCGTTATGCTATCGTGAAAGCGGAGGAGCACCTGGCACTGGGTGGAACCACATTCGAAGGAGAAACTGTTTTCACCAAAGCGCAGGTAGTAGCCCTTTTTAATATCAGTGATGCGACTGTGGAACGGTACCTTGCAGCGCATGATGTTGAGCTGCGCCATAATGGCTATATGGTCCTAAAAGGAAAATTTCTAAAGCAGTTCAAAGCATTGATCGATGTCTCCCTCATTGGTGAGGGTAACAAGGCTCCTTCCCTTGGAATCTTTGGCTTTCGTGCCGTTCTGAACCTAGCGATGTTGCTGACGGAAAGCGAGCGAGCTCAAGCGATTCGGACTCGAATGCTTGATATCGTACTCGATGTCCTCGCAGAACGAGCAGGAGGTCAAACCTTATTTATTAATCAGAGGGATGAAGCATATCTTCCTGCCGCTTATCAAGAATTCAGTTACCGCAAGGTTTTCACCGATGCACTTCGCGACTGTATTGAAATGGGAAATATTAAATACGGAATTTACACAGACCGTATTTACCAGGTAGTTTTCAAAGAAAGAGCAAAAGAATACAAAAGAATACTTAATCTCGCAGAAAAAGATAATCCGCGCGAAACAATGTATGCCGAAGTTTTACAGGCCGTTGCTAGTATAGAAAATGGCTTAGCAACGCAAATGAAAGAAACGATGAATCGCTTGAAGCGAAAGTTACACCCGAGTGAGTTAGACTCTATGCTGGTGGAAGTCGAGAGTAACCCTTACCTAGCACCGGTATTAGATGCTGCGAGAACACGTATGGCAAGCAGGGATTTGCATTTTCGCGACGCCTTACACCAGAAACTGGAGTCCTATATCCAATGTGTTCCTATGGCGGATTTTGAACGCTTTCTTGGAGAAACAAGCCAATCGCTAGAAAATCGCTTGTCTGACCCGAACACACTTGCTGTGTTCAAACGCTTGAAAGATCGCTGATGCCAGTTCCCTTTCTTTACTTCGACTTGCAGCATGCTGTAAATGTCCACGACTGGATCATTGAACAATCCGGAGGTCGTCCTGGGGAGAATGACTTGGGGCTTTTAGATAGCCTTTTGAGTCATATTCAGAATGATGACTACTACCCTCGTTTTGAAGACAAGCTATTACATCTAGTCTTCGCAGTAAACAAGAGCCATGCCTTTACCGATGGAAACAAGCGAAGCAGCATTGCGCTAGGTGCGTATTTTTTAGAGGTTAACGGCTACGGGTACTGCGTAAAACATTTCGTCCATCGAATGGAAAACATTGCAGTGTGGGTCGCAGAAGGGGTTATTTCAAAAGAGCTTTTGGGAGGCATCCTCGAATCTCTGATGTATGAGGAAGATTATAGCGATGAACTTAAGTTACGTATTATCGAAGCACTCACCCCCATACTTTGATTTTTAATTTTATTTCAATACTCGACGTAACTCGGCGAGTACCGGCGCCGTGTCCGGGCGCACACCGCGCCACAGGAAGAACGCTTCCGCCGCTTGTTCAGCGAGCATTCCCAAGCCATCCATCGACACCGCCGCGCCGTGTTCACTGGCCCAACGGCAGAACGAGGTCGGCTCCTTGCCGTACATCATGTCGTAGCACACCGTCTTGCCCGGCTCGATCAGGCTGCTGGCAATCGGCGGTACATCGCCTGACAAACTCGCCGACGTCGCGTTGATGATCAGGTCCACCGACTCCTTCAACCAATCGAAACTACTGGCCGACACCGGCCCAAGGTCCGCGAACAACTCCGCCAGCAACTCGGCTTTCTCCACCGTACGGTTGGCGATGATCACCGATTCCGGCAACTCGGCCAGCAACGGTTCCAGCGCACCCCGCACCGCACCGCCGGCACCGAGCAGCAGGATGCGTTTGCCCTTGAGGCTGAATCCGGCGTTGACCGTCAGGTCCCGCACCAGCCCGGCGCCGTCGGTGTTGTCACCAAGCAGACTGCCATCGGCGAGTTTGCTCAGGGTATTGACCGCGCCGGCGCGCTGCGCACGCTCCGTCAGACTGTCGGCCAGGCGATAGGCCTCTTCCTTGAACGGCACCGTCACATTCGCCCCGCGACCTTCGAGGAAAAACGCCTTGGCGAAGTCAGAAAAGTCGTCAAGCGGCGCCAACGAGGTGCTGTAGTCCAGTTGCTGAGCGGTCTGCTCGGCGAACAAGCGATGGATCAGCGGCGATTTACTGTGGCCAATCGGGTTACCGAACACGACATAACGATCCATCAGGATTCCTCTCAGGCCTTGGCCAACCAATCGCGGTCTTGCAGGAAGTATTCGGTCAAGCGGGCTTCTTCGCTGCCCGGCTCGGCCTTCCAGTCGTAGCCCCAGCGGACTTGCGGTGGCAGGGACATGAGGATCGACTCGGTACGCCCACCCGATTGCAGACCGAACAACGTGCCGCGGTCGTAAACCAGGTTGAACTCGACGTAGCGGCCACGGCGGAATTCCTGGAATTCGCGCTGCTTGGCGGTGAACGCATCGTTCTTGCGGCGCTGCACGATTGGCAGGTACGCCTCGATGTAGGCGTCACCGATGGCGCGCATGAAAGCGAAGCTGGTGTCGAAGTCCCATTCGTTCAAGTCATCGAAAAACAGACCGCCGATGCCCCGCGGTTCGTGGCGATGCTTGATGTGGAAGTAGCTGTCGCACCAGGCCTTGTAACGCGGATAGACGTCCGGGCCGAACGGCGCGCAGGCCTGTTCGGCGACGCGATGCCAGTGCACACAGTCTTCTTCATTGCCGTAATAAGGCGTCAGGTCGAAACCGCCGCCGAACCACCAGACCGGTTCTTCGCCTTCTTTTTCAGCGATGAAAAAGCGCACATTGGCGTGGGAAGTCGGCACCTGCGGGTTGTGCGGGTGAATCACCAGCGACACGCCCAGGGCTTCGAAGCCACGGCCGGCCAATTCGGGTCGGTGAGCGCTGGCGGACGGTGGAAGGCCGCTGCCAAACACGTGGGAAAAATTGACGCCGCCCTTTTCGATCACAGCGCCGTTTTCGATCACTCGCGTGCGACCGCCACCGCCGGCAGGCCGGGTCCAGGCATCTTCGACGAATTGCGTGCCACCGTCTTCAGCTTCCAGGGCAGCGCAAATGCGGTCTTGCAGGTCGAGCAGATAGGCTTTTACGGCCTCGGTGCGGGTCGTCATGTCATCACCTTGAATCGGGCAAAGCTGCGCGGCGTTTGACGGCCGGCGGCAAATTGCTGCGTAGGATAACACTGCACCTTGCACCGCCGCAGTTGACGAAGATCAAGCTTAGGAGTCCGATAGGGAGCTTCGCAAAATGACCTAAGGAGAGTTCTGATGGCAAAGCGTATCCAGTTCAGCGCCCATGGCGGCCCCGAAGTGCTTGAGTATGTCGACTATCAACCCGCCGAGCCCGGCCCGCAGCAGGTTCGAGTGACCAACAAGGCCATCGGACTCAACTTCATCGACACCTACTACCGCAGCGGTCTCTATCCGCCGCCTGCCCTGCCATCGGGTGTGGGGGCGGAAGGTGCCGGCGTGGTCGAGGCGGTGGGCAGCCAAGTGACCCGCTTCAAGGTCGGTGATCGCGTGGCTTACGGCAGTGGTCCGTTGGGCGCCTACAGTGACGTTCACGTTTTGCCAGAGGCCAATCTGGTGCACCTGCCGGACGCCATCAGCTTCGAACAAGCCGCCGGTGTGATGCTCAAGGGCCTGACAGTGCAGTACCTGCTGCGTCAGACCTATGAACTCAAGGGTGGCGAAACCATTCTGTTCCACGCCGCTGCCGGTGGCGTCGGGTCCCTGGCCTGCCAATGGGCCAAGGCCTTGGGTGTGAAGCTGATCGGCACGGTCAGTTCACCGGAGAAAGCCGCACTGGCCAAGGCCAACGGCGCGTGGGCGACCATCGACTACAGCCACGAAAACGTCGCACAACGTGTACTGGAATTGACCGACGGCAAAAAAGTCCCGGTGGTGTACGACGGCGTCGGCAAGGACACCTGGCTGACGTCGCTCGACAGCGCAGCACCACGGGGTCTGGTGGTGAGCTTCGGCAATGCTTCCGGGGCAGTGGATGGGGTGAACCTGGGGATTTTGTCGGCGAAGGGATCGTTGTACGTGACCCGGCCAACACTCGCGACTTACGCAAACAATGCGGAAAATCTGCAGCGTATGGCGGATGAGCTGTTTGAGATGATCATCAGCGGCAAGCTTAAGGTGGACATCAGCCAGAAGTATCCATTGGCTGAAGCGGCGAAGGCGCAGACCGAGTTGTCGGCGCGGCGTACGACGGGTTCGACAGTTTTGTTGCCTTGAAGGACGCCATCGCGAGCAGGCTCGCTCCCACAGTGGATCGGTGTCGATCACAAAATCTGTGTTCACTGAAGATCAAATGTGGGAGCGAGCCTGCTCGCGATGGGCACACCTCGGTCCTAATCCGGGCGAATGACATTTCCGGTCGCGAGATCGCGAATCACGCTCGGATTCTTGCGCCCGCCCAAGTTACCGCCGAGGATAAAATCCACCTGCCCACGGAAATATTGCTCGACGCGTATCCGCGTCCGCGCCGCCGGCCGGCCCTGAGGGTTAGCCGAGGTCGACACCAACGGCCCCACCATCGCACACAAATCCCGCACCTGCGGGTGGTCGCTTACGCGCAGCGCCACCGTTTCATGCATGCCGGTAATCCACAGGGGCAACAAATTCTGATGCGGCACCAGCCAGGTATTTGGCCCCGGCCAAGTGCTGGCCATGCGGTCCATCCACAGTTCGGGAAAGTCTTCGAACAGGAAGTCGAACTGGCGAATATTGTCGGCCACCAGAATCAGGCCCTTTTCCATGGACCGGCCCTTGATCATCAGCAGACGAGAAACCGCGCTTTCGTCCCACGGATCGCAACCCAGGCCCCAGACCGCTTCGGTTGGATAGGCAATCACCGCCCCTGAACGAACGGCTTGTGCGGCTTGTTGCACACGCCAATTGTTGACCATGAAAAACTCTCCGGAATAAGGCTCTGCGCAGTTTACCGATCTTCCTTATAAAACCTAGCTCACCCGAGCAAACCAGCGTCCGCTTTCGCACACTGCCTGGCCATCCATTTCCAGTTCCGTCAGCGCTGCCAGGACTTTGGACAAGGCCCAGCCACTGCTGACCGACAACGCTTCACTGGTGTGGGGCGCGGCGTGAAGCAACAGGAGCAGTGGATGAGTGGGTGCTTGCAGCGTGTCTGTGGATAACGGCAACCGTTGCCAGCCGCGCAAGGCTTCGAGGATATGCTCGATGGTTTCCACCAGCATTGCGCCGTCGCGGATCAATTGATGACACCCCTTGGCGCCAGGGTGATGGATCGACCCGGGAATCGCGTACACCTCACGCCCCTGTTCCGCCGCCAGCCTCGCCGTGATCAATGAGCCGCTGGCGACACTCGCCTCGACCACCAGCACGCCGAGGGATAAACCGCTGATGATGCGGTTGCGCCGAGGGAAGTTGCCGGCGCTGGGGCCGGCGTCCAGCGGGAACTCGGAAAGCACCGCGCTGCCCGACGCGATCATGGCATCGGCCAGCCGCCGATTGCGCTGTGGATAAAACTTTTCAAGTCCCGTGCCAAGTACCCCGACCGTTCGCCCGCCGACGTCCAGAGCGGCTTGATGCGCGGCGGCATCGATGCCCAGCGCCAGACCGCTGGTAATGACGAATCCGCCGCTGGCCAAACTGCGCGAAAACGCCGCCGCGGTGTCCATTCCCGGTCGCGAAGCGCGGCGACTGCCGACCATTGCCAATTGCGGTTTTTCCAGGATACCCGGATCGCCTGCCACAAATAACAGCGGCGGCGCATCACTGATTTCCGCCAGCAATGCCGGGTACTCAGGTTGGTCCCACATCAGTAAGTGCTGGCCCGGACGCTCTAGCCAGGCCAATGCGTGGCTCGCACCATCACGCACTTCATTGGCGCGGCGAGCCTCGGCGCACGCCAGTGGCAAGCCCAGCGAACGCCAGGCACTGGCGGGCGCGCTGATGGCTTTTGACGCCGAGCCGAAGGCTTCGAGCAATTTCTTGAAACGCGCCGGGCCGAGTTCCGGCAACCGATGCAGACGTAGACGAGCTTCCAGTTCCGCAGGGGAAACCGGTGTGACGGCAGACAGCGACATGGATCATCCTTGATCGTTATGAGCCCCGTTCAAACGGGAATAAGCTGTGGATAACTCTGTTGGTAACTTGTGGAGCCTGCTTACGGATTTCGCACCTTGTCCATGACGGCCAGTGAGCGCGAAGCGTGGAGTACCAACCCGTAACTGAGCTTGTCGTAGGTGCGGAAAACCATCAGCAAACCGGCACGCTCATCGGGAATTTTCAGCGGTTGGCCAGTGATCCGGTCACGCACGGTTTCACCGGTTTTCATCACCACCAGCACGTTGCCATCAGCCAGGCCATCGCGTTGCCCCTTGTTCAGGGTGACGACATCCAGCGCGCCGATCTGGGTGACGCCGCGCGGCACATCGATGATCAAGCCATTGATCTGGTTTTTTGGCGCGCTGGGCATGAAGGTCGAGTTGATGGATCGCTCTTCTCCGCTGAACAAACGGTCGCCAAGACGCACCTCCTGAGTCGTGCGTTGCAGCGCCAACGTGGCGACGTCGCCTTCGGTGGCCACAATCTCGCCACCGCCAATGTCATCGGCATTGATCCCCAAAAACTCTTTACTGTCAGGATCGGTGTAGACCTTGCCCTGGCGGAAGATGCCGTAGACCGGTTGGTTCGGGTCGAAATGACCGCGGGCGAAAATGCGGTCACCGGTGCCGCTGAGCACGCGTTCGGCATCGCCGGCAACGATGTAGGGCGCCTTGTCGAAGTCCTCGACCTTGTCGACGATGCGGTTGCTCAGCAGGAAACTATTGATCGATTGCAGCGGAATGCTCGGGATCGCATCGGCCACCGGCGAGCTGCGCACCCGTGGCGAAAGCTTGATGGTGCCTCGCGAAGCCCCGCGATTGAGGGTCAGGCGCGGCTGGCCGTTGACGTAGACCAGCGACAACGAGTCGCCGGGGTAGATGAGATTGGGGTTTTCGATCTGTGGATTGGCCTGCCACAGCTCTGGCCACTTCCATGGCTCCCGGAGGAATTTTCCCGAAATGTCCCAGAGTGTGTCACCCGCCACCACTGTGTATTGCTGTGGAAAACCTTCCTTGAGTTGCACTTGCCCGTGCGCCAAACCGGCCGAGGCCAGAAGGAGCAAGGCGAGTAGTGATTTCCTCATGCGGTGAATCCCTTTATTATGTGCGTTCGCGTGAAACGCCAGAGCCCTCGTGGCTCGCTCCCGACTCTTTACCGAAAAGAAAAGGGAGCTACGCTTCACAACGGTAGCCTGCATCTTCGGACCTGCCAGGCCATCGACCCGACTTTACCTCACACGTGCAGCAATTAAGCTTATGGCCATTTTAGACATCCTCGAATTCCCCGACTCGCGCCTGCGCACTATCGCCAAACCTGTGGCCGTAGTGGACGACGAAGTGCGTCAGTTGGTCGATGACATGTTTGAAACAATGTATGAAGCGCCAGGCATCGGCCTCGCCGCGACCCAGGTCAACGTGCATAAACGTATCGTCGTGATGGACCTCTCCGAAGACCGCAGCGAACCACGGGTGTTCATCAACCCCGAGTTCGAACCGCTGACCGACGAGATGGAGCAATACCAGGAAGGCTGCCTCTCGGTGCCGGGCTTCTACGAGAACGTCGATCGCCCGCAGAAGGTCAAGGTCAAGGCCCTGGACCGCGACGGCAAGCCCTACGAACTGATCGCCGAAGGCCTTCTCGCCGTGTGCATCCAGCACGAATGCGACCACCTCAACGGCAAATTGTTCGTCGACTACCTGTCCAACCTCAAACGCGACCGAATCAAGAAGAAACTGGAAAAGCTCCATCGCCAGAACGCTTGATGCCCTTCTTTCAAAGGCTTGCTGCGGCAAGCCTTTTTCTTTTCAGAGATTGCTCCCATGACTGAGCCACTGCGCATCGTCTTTGCCGGCACCCCGGAATTCGCCGCCGAACACCTCAAGGCCCTGCTCGACAGCCCTTACGAGATCGTCGCGGTTTACACCCAGCCGGACCGTCCGGCGGGCCGTGGGCAAAAGCTGATGCCGAGCCCGGTCAAGCAACTCGCATTGGAAAACAACATCCCGGTGTTGCAGCCGCCAACCCTGCGCAACGAAGACGCTCAGGCTGAACTGGCCGCACTCAAGCCGGATTTGCTGGTGGTGGTCGCCTACGGCCTGATCCTGCCGCAAGCGGTGCTGGATATTCCGCGCCTGGGTTGCATCAACAGCCACGCCTCGTTGCTGCCACGCTGGCGCGGTGCGGCGCCGATCCAGCGTGCAGTCGAGGCGGGCGACAGCGAAAGCGGCGTGACGGTGATGCGCATGGAACTGGGCCTCGACACCGGGCCGATGCTGCTGAAAGTCACCACACCGATCACCGCTGAAGACACCGGCGGCAGCCTCCACGACCGTCTAGCCGAAATGGGCCCACCGGCCGTGATTCAGGCGATTGCCGGCCTCGCCGCCGGAACACTGGAAGGCGAAGTGCAGGACGACAGCCTCGCCACGTATGCTCACAAATTGAACAAAGACGAAGCGCGCATCGATTGGAGCCGCCCGGCCATTGAGCTGGAACGCCTGGTTCGCGCCTTCAACCCGTGGCCGATCACCCACAGCACGCTGAACGGCGAAGCGCTGAAAGTGCTGGCCGCGAGCCTCACCGAAGGGCGGGGCGCACCGGGGCAAATCCTCAGCGCCAGCAAGGACGGATTGATCGTCGCCTGCGGTGAGCAGGCCCTGTGCCTGACTCGCCTGCAATTGCCCGGCGGCAAGGCGCTGAACTTCAGCGACCTGTTCAACAGCCGTCGTGAGAAATTCGCTGTTGGCACCGTGCTCGGTCAAGCGGTGGACGCTCAATGAATCCACGTCTGGCCGCCGCCAAGGCACTCGCTGCTGTTCTTAACGGAAAAGCCTCACTCAACAGTTCTCTGCCGACACAAATGGACAAGGTTGAAGACCGTGATCGCGGCTTCACCCAGGACCTGGCGTTCGGCACGGCGCGCTGGCAGCCGCGTTTGTCGGCGCTGGCGGCCAAATTGCTGCAGAAACCGTTCAAGGCAGCCGACGCCGATGTCGAGGCGCTGCTGCTGGTCGGTCTCTACCAACTGCTCTACACCCGCGTCCCGGCCCACGCCGCCATCGGTGAAACCGTCGGTTGCGCCGACAAGCTGAAAAAACCCTGGGCCAAGGCCTTGCTCAACGCCGTGCTGCGCCGCGCCCAGCGTGAAAGCGAAGCGCTGCTGGCCGAGCTGGAAAACGACCCGGTGGTGCGCACCGCGCATCCGCGCTGGCTGCAAAAATCCCTCAAGGCGTTCTGGCCTGAGCAGTGGGAAGCCATTTGCGCAGCGAACAACGCGCACCCGCCGATGATTCTGCGAGTCAACCGTCGTCATCACACCCGCGATGCTTATCTCGGGTTGCTGACTGAGGCCGGCATCGCCGCCACGCCGTGCGTTTACAGTCAGGACGGCATCATCCTCGAAGCGCCGGCCGACGTGCGCGGCCTGCCGGGCTTCGCCGAAGGCTGGATCAGCGTTCAGGACGAAGCGGCGCAATTGGCCGCCGACCTGCTCGACCTGGCGCCGGGCCAACGGGTACTCGACGCCTGCTGCGCACCGGGTGGCAAGACCTGCCACATCCTCGAAGCCGAGCCAAAACTGGCGGGCGTCGTGGCGGTGGATCTGGAAGCCAAGCGTCTGGTGCGTGTGCGCGAGAACCTCGCACGCCTGGGCCTGAGCGCCGACCTGATCGCCGCCGACGGCCGCGATACCGCCACCTGGTGGGACGGCAAACCGTTTCAGCGCATCCTGCTCGACGCGCCGTGCTCGGCCACTGGCGTGATTCGACGTCACCCGGACATCAAGCTGACTCGCCAACCGGATGACATCGCTGCACTGGCGATGCTTCAGGGCGAATTGCTCGATGCCATGTGGATAACTCTGGAGGTCGGCGGGATTCTGCTTTACGCCACCTGCTCCACGCTGCCGACCGAGAACACCGAAGTCATTGAAGCCTTCCTCGCCCGCACGCCGGGCGCTCGTGAACTGGACCTCGCCACGGCGGCCGGTATCAAGCAACCTCACGGTCGCCAGTTGCTGGCCCAGGAAGGCGGTCATGACGGGTTCTACTACGCCAAGCTGATCAAGATCGCCGCCGCGCGCGGTTAATGGTTTTTAAGGGAGTGACTGGATGAAAATCATCATCCTCGGCGCAGGGCAGGTCGGCGGTTCGCTGGCGGAACATCTGGCCAGCGAGGCCAACGACATTACTGTGGTCGACACCGACAGCGAACGCCTGCGCGACCTCGGTGATCGGCTGGATATCCGCACCGTGCAGGGCCGTGGCTCACTGCCGACGGTGCTGCGCCAGGCCGGCGCGGACGATGCCGATATGCTGGTAGCCGTAACCAACAGCGACGAAACCAACATGGTGGCCTGTCAGGTTGCCCACACCCTGTTCCATACCCCGACCAAGATCGCCCGGGTTCGCGAAGCCGCGTACCTGACGCGCTCCGAGCTGTTCGATAACGAAGCGATTCCGGTGGACGTGCTGATCAGCCCGGAACAAGTGGTGACCAATTACATCAAGCGCCTGATCCAGCATCCGGGCGCGTTGCAGGTGATCGACTTCGCCGAAGGCAAAGCACAACTCGTGGCAGTGAAGGCTTACTACGGCGGGCCATTGGTGGGCCAGCAACTGCGCCAGTTGCGTGAACACATGCCCAACGTTGAAACCCGTGTCGCCGCGATTTTCCGCCGTGATCGGCCGATCCTGCCCCAGGGCGATACGGTGATCGAGGCCGATGACGAAGTATTCTTCATCGCTGCCAAGGCGAATATTCGCGCAGTGATGAGCGAAATGCGCCGCCTGGATGAAACCTACAAGCGCATCGTCATCGCCGGTGGCGGGCAGATCGGAGAGCGTCTGGCCGAAGCAATCGAAAGCCGTTACCAGGTGAAGATCATCGAGATGAACCCGGCCCGCTGCCGTCATCTCTCGGACACCCTCGACAGCACCGTGGTGTTGCAGGGCAGTGCCTCCGACCGCGACTTGCTGATGGAAGAGAACATTGCCGACGCGGATATCTTCCTGGCCCTGACCAACGATGACGAAGCCAACATTATGTCCTCGCTGCTGGCCAAGCGCCTAGGCGCGAAGAAGGTGATGACGATCATCAACAACCCGGCTTACGTTGATTTGATCCAGGGCGGCGATATCGACATCGCCATCAGCCCGCAATTGGCGACGATCGGCACGCTGCTGGCCCACGTGCGACGCGGCGATATCGTCAGCGTGCACTCATTGCGGCGCGGCGCGGCGGAGGCCATCGAGGCAATTGCCCATGGCGATGAGAAGTCGAGCAAGGTGATTGGCAAGGCTATCGAGAACATCGGTTTGCCGCCGGGCACGACGATTGGCGCGATCATTCGTGATGAGGAAGTGATCATTGCTCACGACAACACGGTGATCGCGGCGGGCGATCATGTGATTCTGTTCCTTGTGGATAAAAAGCATATTCGGGATGTGGAGAAGTTGTTCCATGTGGGTCTCAGCTTCTTCTGATCCGTAATTTGGGGCGCCCGGACTGGCCTCTTCGCGGGCAAGCCTCGCTCCTACAGGGATTTCCATATTACTTGTAGGAGCGAGGCTTGCCCGCGAAGGCAATTCCGAACTCCACACATAAACAAAGGTGTTGCCCGATGCTCGAGTCCCTGGAAAAAATGCTCGCCAAGGGTGTGGATAACTCACTGCTGCGCTTTGGCCTCGGCAAGGGCTATCTGGACCTTGGGGACAACGCCAAAGCTGCCGAGCATTTCCAGCGCTGCGTCGAATTCGATCCAAAGTATTCGGCGGCCTGGAAGCTGTTAGGCAAGGCCCATCTGGCGCTGGCAGACTTTGCGGCTGCCCGTCAGGCGTGGGAACAGGGCCTGGAAGCCGCCCGCGCCCATGGCGACAAGCAGGCAGAGAAAGAGATGACGGTGTTTTTGAAAAAGCTTGAGCGTCAGGCGCACTGATCAGAGGTAGCGCAGGCCAATGCCATCGGCATCGACCAGCACCACTTCCATGCGCACTCGCGGCGCACCTGTGGGCAAGTCCTGCACCTGTCCATAAACCACCGCGCCTTTAGGCAACGACGACAAGCCCGGATGCTTGACGTAGACACCCGTGGTTGAGAGGTTGCGGGTCTGGCCGAGGCATTCGCCGAAGCTTTCGTGAGTGATCTTGATGCGAAACGATTTGCGGTGTTCGGACATCTTTTGCGCCCTTTTTGAACAATTGTGGATAACTTCGCTCCTACAGGTTTGGGTTATCCACAGATCATGCCAATCAACTCAATACCAGCGTTCTTCGCCCGGTGGACGCTTCTTGAAGCGTTTCATGCTCCACATGTACTGGCTCGGATACGCCCGCACATAACGCTCGACAACCTGGCTCATGGCCGCGCAGGACGTTTCGGTATCGGTGCTGTACATGGCCTCTGGCGCGGCTTCGAGGATCACTTTGTACCCCGAACCGTCCGGCAACCGCAGCGCATGCAGAAACACGCCGACGGCTTTGCCGCCGGCCAGCATGTTCGGTACGAACTTGCTGGTCAGCGCCTGGGTGGCGAAGAACGGCACGAAAATCCCGGCGGATTCGGACGGTTCCGGGTCAGCGGGAATGCCCACTGCACCACCTTTGCGCACTTCCTTGATGACGCTGAGGATGCCTTCCTTGGTAGAAGCGGCCACGCGGTTGCCCAGTTGCACGCGCTGTTTGCGCAGCAAATCATCCACAGCCTTCAGCTTCGGCGGGCGATAGAAAATGATCGGTTTGCACTGGTTGCAATAGAAGTGGTTCAACACCTCCCAGTTGCCCAGGTGGCTGGTGATACCGACCACACCTTTGCCGGAGGCGAGGGCGTCCTTTAATACGTCGAGACCTTCGACTTCACGCACCAGGTCGATGGAGCGCTGGGCCGGCCAGATCCAGGCGCAGGCGCTTTCGGTCAGGGACTTGCCGATGTCGCTCAGGCTCTGGCCGACCAGACGCTCGCGTTCAGCCGGGTCCATGTCCGGGAAGCACTTGGCCAAGTTGATCCGCACCACATCGCGGGAACGGTTGGGGGTTTTCCACATCACCCAGCCGATGGCCGAGCCTACTGCCTGCACTGCCCGCCACGGGAGCAGGGCAAACAGCCTCAGAGCGCCTACCAGCAAGGCGCCTTTAAACTTATCCACAGGTCACTCCTGATCTTGTGCTGTGCGCGAGGCGGCTATTCTAACCGCCGTTCGCCAGTGTCGCGTAGCGATCGCAATCCCGGGTGTGGTCCATGACCATGCCCGAGGCCTGCATCAGCGCGTAGCAAATGGTCGGACCGACGAACGTGAAGCCAGCCTTTTTCAGGCCTTTGCTCATCTCCACCGCGACCGGCGTGACCGCCGGCACCTCGGTGCGATCCTTGAAATGATTGATCACAGGCGTGCCGCCAACGAAGGACCAGAGAAACGCTACCGGGTCCTCCAGCGCCAGCCAGGCCTGGGCGTTGCGGCGGGCCGCATTGAGTTTGAGGCGATTGCGAATGATGCCCGGATCGAGCATCAATTCATCGATTTCCGCGTCGCTCATTTGCGCCACCCGTTGTACGTCGAAACCGAACAACACCTCGCGATATCGCTCACGTTTACGCAGCACGGTGATCCAGGAAAGGCCGGCCTGGAACCCTTCGAGCAAAAGCAACTCGAACAATCCCTGCGCATCGCGTAGCGGCGTACCCCACTCCTGATCGTGATAAGCCATGTACAGCGGATCTTCGGAACACCAAAAGCAGCGTGGCATAAGGCTCCAGGGGGCGTGCGCAGGACCGAATCGGGTATACTCCCGCTCTTTAAATCGCAGCCCAAGAAACAGGTGAATTTCGTGAGCCAGCCTACGCCAGCCGTGCGTACCTTCCAAGACTTGATCCTCGCCCTCCAGCAATACTGGGCCGAGCAAGGTTGTGTGGTACTTCAGCCCTACGATATGGAAGTAGGCGCCGGCACTTTCCACACCGCTACATTCCTGCGCGCCATTGGCCCGGAAACCTGGAACGCCGCTTATGTGCAGCCCAGTCGTCGCCCGACTGACGGCCGCTACGGCGAAAACCCGAACCGTCTGCAGCACTACTACCAGTTCCAGGTAGTCCTGAAGCCGAACCCGGACAACTTCCAGGAACTGTACCTGGGCTCCCTCAAACACGTCGGCCTGGACCCGTTGGTCCACGACATTCGCTTCGTCGAAGACAACTGGGAATCGCCAACACTGGGCGCCTGGGGTCTGGGCTGGGAAGTCTGGCTCAACGGCATGGAAGTGACCCAGTTCACCTACTTCCAGCAAGCGGGCGGCATCGAGTGCTACCCGGTGACCGGCGAGATCACCTACGGTCTCGAGCGTCTGGCCATGTACCTGCAAGGCGTGGACTCGGTTTACGACCTTGTCTGGGCTGACGGCCCGATGGGCAAGGTCACCTACGGCGACGTGTTCCACCAGAACGAAGTGGAGCAGTCGACCTACAACTTCGAACACGCCAACGTCGAGAAGCTGTTCGAACTGTTCGACTTCTACGAAAGCGAAGCCAAGCGCCTGATCGAACTTGACCAGCCGCTGCCGTTGCCGAGCTACGAAATGGTGTTGAAGGCCTCCCATACCTTCAACCTGCTGGATGCACGCCGGGCGATTTCGGTGACTGCGCGTCAGCAATACATCCTGCGTGTGCGCACCCTGGCGCGTTCCGTTGCGCAAGCCTACCTGCTGGCTCGCGCCAAGCTGGGCTTCCCGATGGCGACCCCGGACCTGCGTGATGAAGTACTGGCCAAGCTGGAGGCTGCACAATGAGTGCTCAAGATTTTCTGGTTGAACTGGGCACCGAAGAACTGCCACCCAAAGCCCTGAACACCCTGGCCGACGCGTTCCTGGCCGGTATCGACAAGGGCCTGCAAGCTGCTGGCCTGAACTACGAGACCAAAACCGTCTACGCCGCGCCACGTCGCCTGGCTGTGCTGATCACCTCGCTGGCTACCCATCAGCCGGATCGCAGCATCAACCTCGACGGCCCGCCACGTCAGGCCGCGTTCGATGCCGAAGGCAACCCGACTCAAGCGGCACTGGGCTTCGCCAAGAAGTGCGGCGTCGACCTGAGCGAAATCGATCAGAGCGGTCCGAAACTGCGCTACAGCCAAAGCATCGCCGGCAAACCGACCGCGAGCCTGCTGCCGACCATCGTTGAAGATTCGCTGAACGACCTGCCAATCCCCAAGCGCATGCGCTGGGGTGCTCGCAAGGAAGAATTCGTTCGCCCGACCCAGTGGCTGGTGATGCTGCTCGGTGACCAGGTCATCGATTGCACGATCCTCGCCCAAAAGTCTGGCCGTGACTCCCGCGGTCACCGCTTCCATCATCCGGAAAGCGTGCGCATCACTTCGCCGGCCAACTACCTGAGCGACCTGCGTGCCGCCTACGTACTGGCCGACGCCAACGAGCGTCGCGAGCTGATCAGCAAGCGCACTGAAGAGCTGGCGACGATGCAGGAAGGTACTGCGATCGTTCCTCCTGCCTTGCTCGACGAAGTGACCGCGCTGGTTGAATGGCCGGTGCCGCTGGTGTGCTCGTTCGAGGAACGTTTCCTCGACGTGCCGCAAGAAGCCCTGATCACCACCATGCAGGACAACCAGAAGTACTTCTGCCTGCTGGATGCCGACGGCAAGTTGCTGCCACGTTTCATTACCGTGGCCAACATCGAAAGCAAAGACCCGCAGCAAATCATCGCCGGTAACGAGAAAGTGGTTCGCCCACGCCTGACCGACGCCGAGTTCTTCTTCAAGCAAGACAAGAAGCAGAAACTCGAAGACTTCAACCTGCGCCTGCAGAACGTGGTGTTCCAGGAAAAACTCGGCAGCGTCTACGACAAGGCCGAGCGCGTTTCCAAACTCGCCGCGTTCATTGCGCAACGCATTGGCGGCAACGCAGCCTGGGCTTCCCGTGCCGGCCTGCTGTCCAAATGCGACCTGGCGACCGAGATGGTCGGTGAGTTCCCGGAGATGCAAGGCGTCGCCGGTTACTACTACGCCCTCAACGACGGCGAGCCGGAAGAAGTCGCACTGGCGCTGAACGAGCAGTACATGCCGCGCGGTGCCGGTGCTGAACTGCCGACCACCCTGACCGGTGCGGCCGTGGCGATCGCCGACAAGCTCGACACGCTGGTGGGCATTTTCGGCATCGGCATGTTGCCTACCGGTAGCAAAGACCCGTATGCCTTGCGCCGTGCTGCACTCGGCGTGTTGCGCATCCTGATCGACAAGAAGCTCGACCTCGACCTGAACGACGCCGTGGCGTTCGCCGTGAATGCGTTCGGTGCCAAAGTGAAAGCTGCTGGCCTGAATGACTCGGTGCTGGAATTCATCTTCGACCGCCTGCGTGCGCGTTACGAAGACGAAGGCGTGGATGTCGGGACTTACTTGTCGGTCCGTGCCCTGAAGCCAGGTTCTGCCCTGGACTTCGACCAGCGCGTACAAGCGGTGGAAGCCTTCCGCAAATTGCCGGAAGCCGCAGCCCTGGCCGCGGTGAACAAACGTGTTTCGAACTTGCTGAGCAAGGTCGAAGGCTCTGTTCCATCGGTCGTGGAAGCCAAGTACTTCGACAACGCCAACGAGTTCTCCCTGTACTCGGCGATCCAGCAGGCTGACCAGGCTGTACAGCCGATGGCCGCTGCGCGTCAGTACAGCGAATCCCTGGCACGTCTGGCTGCCTTGCGCGAGCCGGTGGATGCGTTCTTCGAAGCGGTAATGGTCAACGCTGAAGACGCCAAGGTCCGCGCCAACCGTTATGCATTGCTGGCGCGTCTGCGTGGGCTGTTCCTCGGCGTCGCCGACATTTCGATGCTGGGCTGAGGGGCTGCTGTTGAAACTGCTGATTCTCGATCGGGACGGGGTGATCAATTTCGACTCCGACGCTTACATCAAGTCGGTGGAGGAGTGGATTCCGCTCCCCGGTTCGATCGAAGCCATCGCGCAGTTGAGCAAGTCCGGCTGGACGGTGGCGGTCGCCACCAACCAGTCGGGCATCGCTCGCGGCTATTACGACATCGCCACCCTGGACGCCATGCACGAGCGCTTGCGCTCATTAGTGGCGGAGCAGGGCGGCGAGGTCGGGCTGATCGTCTACTGCCCGCACGGGCCGGACGACGGCTGCGATTGCCGCAAGCCAAAACCCGGGATGTTGAAAACCATCGCCGCGCATTACGACGTGTCGCTGACTGGTTTATGGTTCATCGGCGACAGTCTTGGTGACCTGGAAGCCGCAAAAGCCGTCGATTCTCAGCCAGTTTTGGTAAAGACCGGGAAAGGCGAAAAGACTTTGGGCAAGACCCTACCGGTGGGCACCTTGATTTTTGACGATCTGGCGGCGATTGCCGCAGAACTTATCCACAATTAGAGTGCTTCTGATATTCCTGGCCAAGGATTGATCGGGGGTGCGCTTTAAATAGACGGGCAGAGCCCGCACGGTAAACGTCACCATGTCGATACTGCAGGCCATCAGAACGTTCCTCTTTTATCTGTTGCTGGGCACCAGCTCTTTGCTTTGGTGCAGCCTGAGCTTTTTTATCGCGCCGTTTTTGCCATTCAAGGCACGCTATCGCTTCATCAACGTGTACTGGTGTCGCTGCGCCTTGTGGCTGAGCAAAGTGTTCCTGGGCATCAGCTATGAAGTGAAGGGCGCCGAGAACGTGCCTGACCAGCCTTGCGTGATCCAGTCGAACCACCAGAGCACTTGGGAGACATTCTTCCTCTCCGCCTACTTCGAGCCGTTGAGCCAAGTGCTCAAGCGCTCATTGCTGTTTGTGCCGTTCTTCGGCTGGGCCATGGCCATGCTGCGACCGATCGCCATCGACCGCGACAATCCGAAAGCCGCGCTCAAGCATGTGGCGAAAAAGGGCCATGAACTGCTGAAGGATGGCGTCTGGGTGCTGATCTTCCCTGAAGGGACTCGCGTTCCTTATGGCACCATCGGCAAGTTCTCACGCGGTGGCACCGCGTTGGCGGTCAACGCCGCACTTCCAGTGCTACCGATTGCGCACAATGCCGGCAAGTTCTGGCCGAAATCAGGTTGGGCGAAGAAGCAGGGCGTCATCACCGTGATCATCGGAGAGCCTATGTACGCCGAGGGCAGCGGGCCGCGCGCCATTGCCGAACTGAATGACCGGGTGCAGAGTTGGAACGAGCAGATGCAACGGGAAATGGGCTCGATTCCACCCGCTCCGCAAGCGCCGACTGCCAGTGATCAGATAGCTGTCTGAGATTCTGTGGATAACCTGTGTACCGTTTTACTGAAAACTAACGTTTTTTGATTTTATCTTTATGATTTATATACATATTTCTTAAACTCATAAAACTCGGGAAATGGTGCATAAGTTTTTTTCGGGCGCAAAAAAACCGGCTGATATAGCCGGTTTTTTTATGCCTGGGATTGCTGTGTTTCATGCGTTGAACAACAGCAGGGGTTAACTGCTTCAGAGCTAATACACGGACAATAAAAAAAGGCCAACGCTGAGCGTTGGCCTTTTTCGTTTGGCAGGTCCGCGGGATCAGAAGTCCAGGTTGGAAACCGCCAGGGCGTTGCTTTCGATGAAGTCACGGCGAGGTTCGACCGCATCACCCATCAGGGTGTTGAAGATCTGGTCTGCGCCAATGGCGTCTTCGATGGTCACTTTGAGCATCCGGCGCTGGCTTGGGTCCATGGTGGTTTCCCATAGCTGATCCGGGTTCATTTCACCCAGACCTTTGTACCGCTGGATGGTGTGACGCTTGGTGCTTTCAGCCATGAGCCATTCAAGGGCTTCCTTGAACTCGGTCACCGGCTTCTTGCGCTCGCCACGCTGGATGTACGCGCCGTCGTCCAGCAAGGTGCTCAGTTGAGCGCCCAGGGAGACAACGGTTTTGTAATCGTTGCTGCCGAAGAAGTCGCGGTTGAAGGTGACGTAGTTCGACAGACCGTGGGAGATCAATTCGACCTCTGGCAGCCAGACGTTACGTTCACGGTCTTCACGCAGGCTGGCTTTGTAAACCAGACCTGACTTCTCGACAGTGCGCAGGCGAACTTCGTATTGGGCCATCCAGGCCTGCATCGCTGCGTGATCGGACAATTGCTCCAGGCTGACGGCTGGCAGGTAAATGAAGTGCTCGGTCAGTTCCTGTGGGTACAGGCGCGACAGACGCTTGAGGGTCTTCATCACCAGACGGAAGTCATTCACCAGACGCTCGAGCGCTTCTCCGGAGATACCCGGGGCTTCTTCGTTCAGGTGCAGGCTCGCATCTTCCAGGGCCGACTGCGTCATGTACTCTTCCATGGCGTCGTCGTCTTTGATGTATTGCTCTTGCTTGCCTTTCTTGACCTTGTACAGCGGCGGTTGCGCGATGTAGATGTAGCCGCGCTCGATCAACTCCGGCAACTGACGGAAGAAGAAGGTCAGCAGCAGGGTCCGGATGTGCGAACCGTCGACGTCAGCATCGGTCATGATGATGATGTTGTGATACCGCAGCTTATCGATGTTGTATTCGTCACGGCCGATGCCGCAGCCCAGCGCGGTGATCAAGGTGCCCACTTCCTGGGAAGAGATCATCTTGTCGAAGCGCGCCTTCTCGACGTTCAGGATCTTGCCCTTGAGCGGCAGGATGGCCTGGGTGCGGCGGTTACGTCCCTGCTTGGCGGAGCCGCCAGCAGAGTCACCTTCCACGAGGTAGAGTTCGGACAGGGCAGGGTCTTTTTCCTGGCAGTCAGCCAGTTTGCCCGGCAGGCCGGCGATATCCAGCGCGCCTTTGCGACGGGTCATCTCACGGGCTTTACGCGCCGCTTCACGAGCGCGTGCCGCGTCGATCATCTTGCCGACGACCAGTTTGGCTTCGTTCGGGTTTTCCAGCAGGAAGTCGGAGAAGTACTTGCCCATTTCCTGCTCGACCGCGGTCTTCACTTCGGAAGATACCAGCTTGTCTTTGGTCTGGGAGCTGAACTTTGGATCCGGCACTTTTACCGAAATGATCGCGGTCAGGCCTTCACGGGCATCGTCACCGGTGGTGGCGACTTTATGCTTCTTCGCCAGACCTTCTGCTTCGATGTAGGTGTTGAGGTTACGCGTCAGTGCGGAACGGAAACCCACCAAGTGAGTACCGCCGTCGCGCTGCGGAATGTTGTTGGTGAAGCACAACAGGTTCTCGTTGAAGCTGTCGTTCCACTGCAGGGCGATTTCCACGCCGATGCCGTCTTCGCGCTGGATGTTGAAGTGGAACACCTGGTTGACCGGAGTCTTGTTGGTGTTCAGGTACTCAACGAACGCACGCAGGCCACCTTCATACTTGAACAACTCTTCCTTGCCGCTGCGTTCATCCTTGAGGACGATACCGACACCGGAGTTGAGGAAGGACAGTTCACGAATCCGCTTGGCCAGGATGTCCCAGCTGAAGTGGATGTTCTTGAAGGTCAGGTCAGACGGTTTGAAGTGGATCTGGGTACCAGTGGTTTCGCTCTCGCCGACGATTTTCATCGGTTCTTTCGGAACACCGTGAATGTAAGTCTGTTCCCAGATCTTGCCACTGCGGCGAACGGTCAGGACCAGCTCTTCGGACAGGGCGTTAACAACCGATACACCTACACCGTGCAGACCGCCGGATACTTTGTAGGAGTTGTCGTCGAACTTACCGCCGGCGTGCAGCACGGTCATGATGACCTCTGCTGCCGAAACGCCTTCTTCTTTGTGCACGTCGACCGGGATGCCACGACCGTTGTCGCGAACGGTGATGGATTCATCCGGGTGAATGATGATGCTGATGTCGTCGCAGTGGCCAGCGAGCGCTTCATCGATGGAGTTGTCGACTACCTCGAAGACCATGTGGTGCAGACCGCTGCCATCGTCGGTGTCACCAATGTACATACCGGGACGTTTGCGTACGGCATCCAGGCCTTTCAGCACTTTAATGCTCGTTGAGTCGTAGGTATTCGTATTTTCTTCGCTCAATGCCTTCACTCCCGATGGTCGTGGGTCTGGGTGATACGGCCCTGTTCCACGTGGAACAGGGCGACTGGCGTTTCCGTCTGCCAGCTTTCCCTCAATAATTCGTGATCTACACAGGTGATGAACACCTGGCAGCGTAAGTCTTCCAGCAAGCGGCAAAGCGCGCGACGGTGGTGCTCGTCCAGTTCGGACGGCAGGTCATCCACCAGATAAATACACTGGCCGCGTCGGGCCTGGCTCACCAGGTGCCCTTGGGCAATCCGCAATGCACAGACCACCAACTTTTGCTGTCCACGAGACAAGATGTCCGCGGCGTTATGTGCGCCCAATCTAAGACGCAAATCAGCACGTTGTGGTCCGGCCTGGGTATGACCCATTTGCTGATCCCGCTGAAGGGACCCGGCGAGCACTGCACTCAGCTCCCGGTCCTTGTCCCAACCGCGGTAATAGCTAAGCGTTAAGCCCTCGAGCTCAACCAGTTCGCTCAAGGTCTGTTCAAAGACTGGTTTCAAGGCTTTGATGTAAGCGCGGCGGTATTCATCTATTTCAGCGCTGGACTGGCACAGTTCCCTGTCCCAAACCGCTTGCGAAACGGCGTCAAGTGTACCATGCCGCAGCCAAGAGTTTCTCTGGCGCAGGGCCTTCTGCAAGCGTTGCCAAGTGGACATGAATCGCGGTTCCACGTGGAACACACCCCAGTCGAGAAACTGCCGACGAATTTTCGGCGCGCCTTCCAGCAAGCGGAAGCTGTCCGGGTTAATCAACTGAAGCGGCAGAATCTCTGCCAGTTGCGCGGCGCTGCGGGCGTTCTGGCCGTCGATGCGAATCTGGAACTCACCTTGCCGGTCGCGAGATATCCCCAAAGCGCTGTGGCCACCTTCGGCCAATTCAACCTGCCCAAACACCGTGCAAGCCAGTTGCTCGTACTGAATGACGGGCAACAGCCGGCTGCTACGAAACGAACGGGCAAGCCCCAGCAGGTGAATGGCTTCCAGAACACTGGTTTTGCCGCTGCCGTTGGCGCCGTAAAGAATATTGATTCGGGGGGAGGGGGAGAAGGTCACCGGGTGCAGATTGCGCACCGCGGTGACCGAGACGCGACTTAAGGACATCTAGCTTCTGCTGAGCATGATTACAGACGCATCGGCATAACAACGTAGGCCGAGTCGTCGTTGTCGGACTCTTGCACCAGCGCGCTGCTGTTGGAGTCGGACAGGATCAGGCGAACCTGCTCGGTGGTCATCACACCCAGCACGTCGAGCAGATAGCTCACGTTGAAGCCGATTTCCAGATTGCCGCCGTTGTACTCAACGCCTACTTCCTCTTCAGCTTCTTCCTGCTCCGGGTTGTTCGCCTGGATCTTCAACTGACCGTTGGCCAATTGCAGACGGATACCGCGGTATTTCTCGTTGGACAGAATCGCGGTACGGCTGAACGCTTCACGCAGGGCCTGACGATCGCCGAGTACCAGCTTGTCGCCACCTTTTGGCAGAACACGCTCGTAGTCAGGGAATTTGCCGTCGACCAGCTTCGAAGTAAAAGTGAACTCACCGGTAGTGGCGCGGATGTGGTGTTGACCCAGCACGATGCTGACGATGCCGTCCGGCTCGGTCAGCAGACGCGCGAGCTCAAGGATACCCTTGCGCGGCACGATGACCTGGTGGCGATCCGGCTGGCCGATGTCGGCCTTCATCGAGCACATGGCCAGACGGTGACCGTCGGTGGCTACAGCGCGGATGATGCCTTCGGAAACTTCCAGCAACATGCCGTTGAGGTAGTAACGCACGTCCTGCTGGGCCATGGCGAAGCTGGTGCGTTCAATAAGACGACGCAGTTTGCTCTGCTCCAGGCTGCAAGTCAGCGAGCCAGGGCCTTCTTCAACTGTCGGGAAATCGTTGGCCGGCAGGGTCGACAGGGTGAAGCGGCTGCGGCCGGCCTTCACCACAAGCTTCTGCTCGTCGACCTTGATGTCGATCAGCGCATCGTTCGGCAAGCTCTTGCAGATGTCCATCAGCTTGCGCGCAGGCACGGTGATGGAACCCGGATCCGCTGGCTCTTCAAGTTGCACACGACCGACCAGCTCGACTTCCAGGTCGGTACCGGTCAGCGACAACTCCTGGCCTTCGACAACCAGCAGCACGTTGGAGAGCACCGGCAAGGTCTGTCGGCGCTCGACGACGCCTGCGACCAGTTGCAGGGGTTTCAACAGGGCTTCGCGTTGAATGGTGAAATGCATGGTCTAGTCCCTTGCCTTAATAAGCTGCGCTGGTGTTCATCAAGTGGTCAGTGTACGCAGCAGGTTCTTGTAGTCCTCGCGGATGTCCGCGTCGGATTCCTTAAGTTCGTTGATCTTGCGGCATGCGTGCAAAACGGTAGTGTGGTCACGGCCGCCAAACACATCGCCGATTTCCGGCAGGCTGTGGTTAGTCAACTCTTTGGACAACGCCATTGCAACCTGACGCGGACGTGCGACCGAGCGTGAACGACGCTTGGACAGCAGATCGGAGATCTTGATCTTGTAGTACTCGGCGACCGTGCGCTGAATGTTATCCACAGAGACCAGTTTGTCTTGCAGCGCCAACAAGTCTTTCAGGGATTCGCGAATCAACTCGATGGTGATGTCGCGGCCCATGAAGTGCGAGTGGGCGATGACGCGTTTGAGCGCGCCTTCCAGCTCACGGACGTTGGAGCGAATACGCTGGGCAATAAAGAACGCCGCATCGTGTGGCAGATCGACTTTGGCCTGGTCGGCCTTTTTCATCAAGATGGCTACGCGGGTTTCCAGCTCCGGCGGCTCGACGGCAACCGTCAGGCCCCAGCCGAAGCGGGATTTGAGGCGTTCTTCGAGGCCTTCAATTTCTTTCGGGTAGCGGTCACTGGTAAGAATGACCTGCTGGCCACCTTCAAGCAGGGCGTTGAAGGTGTGGAAAAACTCTTCCTGGGAACGCTCTTTGCGCGCGAAGAACTGAATGTCATCGATCAGCAATGCATCCACCGAACGGTAGAAGCGCTTGAACTCGTTGATTGCATTCAGTTGAAGCGCCTTGACCATATCGGCCACGAAGCGCTCGGAATGCAGATACACGACCTTTGCATTCGGGTTCTTCTTTAATAGGTGGTTACCCACCGCGTGCATCAAGTGGGTTTTACCCAAGCCGACGCCGCCATAAAGGAAGAGCGGGTTGTAACCGTGCTTCGGGTTGTCCGCTACCTGCCAGGCCGCAGCGCGAGCCAGTTGGTTGGACTTACCCTCGACGAAGTTTTCGAAGGTGAAGGTACGGTTCAGGTAACTGGTGTGTTTGAGCGCGCCTTCGACCTGCACCGTGCGCTGCTCGGAGCGAACCGGTGCCTGTTGAGAACTGGCCCCGGCCATGGGGTCGAAACTGTCGCGAGACGGCTCTTCACTGACTTCGGCAACCTTTTGCGTTGCACGCTTGGTCTGCGGGGCGGCGGCAGGTGTTGGCGCGCTGACAGGTGCTTGAGCGGCCTGAGCCTGGGAAGCAGCGGCGGCCAACGGTGCATTCGGTGCCGCACGGGGTACCGAACTGCGTTTGCTGCCTATTAATAAGGAGAGCGCAGGCGCCATGCCATTGCCATGCTCATCCAGCAGTTCAAGGACGCGGCCCAGGTACTTTTCGTTGACCCAGTCGAGAACAAAACGATTCGGTGCGTAAACACGCAACTCGTCGCCTTCGGCTTCGACCTGTAGTGGACGGATCCAAGTGTTGAATTGTTGGGCAGGCAGCTCATCGCGCAAAAGCTCCACGCACTGCTGCCAAAGTTCCACTGACAC